>NZ_AZQN01000033.1 GCF_000566685.1 Dyadobacter tibetensis Y620-1 | reverse complement strand
GGTTCCATTTACAGCATTCTCAATCTCTCCTGTTGCCGAAAATATCAAGCCCGAAGGGACTGAAGAATAGGTATAATTAGGATTGTATACATTAAGAGTATGTTTCGAGTCTGACGTACAGGTGGCAGGGGCCGTCACTCGTGCCACCGGAGCCAAAGGAGTAGGATACGCATCCTGCTTCGTAAAAGTGGCAGAAGTTGCA
>NZ_AZQN01000032.1 GCF_000566685.1 Dyadobacter tibetensis Y620-1 | reverse complement strand
CGTAAGGATTAATCCTTACGGAGCAACCTTTGCGCCAAGTTCCTTGAAGGGCTTGTACGGCCAGCCTGCTAACTTTCCCCTTTGCAAGAAGATGCTTAGGGGGGACCTTTTTAAAATTAATGGTCCGCCAATCCAATGGGATTTCGCGTGGTGATCCATCGGTTAAAAGGACAATTTTCATTGGAAGCTGTGTACTTAATCCAAGGGCATTCTCA
>NZ_AZQN01000031.1 GCF_000566685.1 Dyadobacter tibetensis Y620-1 | reverse complement strand
TATAACGATGCCACCCATTCTGGGTTTGCATAAATAAAGTTCGCTCGCTAACAGCCGATTGCCCTCCGACTCTGACCTTCCACATATTCCCGCCCCATTAGGGGTGGTATCTTAATAGAAAAAACACAAACCAAGGAAACCAGAGCCCCATCGGTGTGACATCTTAATTTGGTCGAGCGCTAGCTATGGTGGTAGGGTATAGGGATTAGGGTTTAGG
>NZ_AZQN01000030.1 GCF_000566685.1 Dyadobacter tibetensis Y620-1 | reverse complement strand
AGGGCCGTTTAGGCCTACAGAAATGACCATTAGAGAACGGTCCAAAAAAACTTCAAAAAAACTTTTTATGTTTTAGCATTGTAAATCAACGAGTTAGAAAAAACTTCAAAAAAAGTTCAAAAATACTTTGGGCAGTTGCTTGCATCTAAAAAAAAAAGCGTGCACCTTTGCACTCCCAAACGGGAACAACGGTAACGAAAACGATCGAGACCACAAGTTCTGAAAGCGATCAGAGCAACGTTCTTTGACATGATGAAGAGAGCAATATAAGGTAAATGTGTTAAGGACACAGTTACTCTTAGGAGTAACGAAAAACGAACGACGGAAGTTGTTCACATACAAAATTTACAATGGAGAGTTTGATCCT
>NZ_AZQN01000029.1 GCF_000566685.1 Dyadobacter tibetensis Y620-1 | reverse complement strand
GATAAGTGTTTTCTTCTTCGAAGGTCTGGGCGTGAAGTCCGGCAGTCAAAAGGCAAAATCGGGACGCGCAGTCCAGACGGCGGTGATGAAACACGCCATACGCACGAGGGATATATTTTTCATAATTTTCTAAATTGATAGTTGATGATGGTGGTTTTGCCCCAGTCTGAACGGGGAATAGAATACGGTGATGATACCTGGATATAATTCCCTTTAAGAAAAATATAGGCTTCGTAATCGGTATCATATTTTACCTTTTGGGTACTTCTAGGAAGTATTTCAACCTCATCTGTATCTCTAGGGACAATATAGGAAAATCGGAAGCTTCCATCCTTGCCCGTTTCAATAGTCAGGTCAAAAGTGGGAACACCGGAAAAACCTCTAATGTCTACACCGCCAAAACTAAATCCTGCCCCTTCCAGAGGCAAGCCGTTCTCGTCAATCACCTTCCCGGTTACAATCGTGGGGGCGGTAGGCAGT
>NZ_AZQN01000028.1 GCF_000566685.1 Dyadobacter tibetensis Y620-1 | reverse complement strand
ACATGGCACCGACAGAAGGCGCCACGAGTTCATTGACATATTGAGAAGTAGAAGAGAAGAAAGAAATAATCGCGCAAGCGAATTAAGGGCGCATGGGGAATACCTAGGCTCTCAGAGGCGAAGAAGGACGTGATAAGCTGCGAAAAGCTACGGGGAGCAGCACATTTGCATTGATCCGTAGATATCCGAATGGGGCAACCCAGTACCATGAAGTGGTATTACCCTACGGGGGGCGAACGGGGGGAACTGAAACATCTAAGTACCCCTAGGAGAAGAAAACAATAGTGATTCCGTAAGTAGTGGCGAGCGAACGCGGATTAGCCCAAACCACCTTGGTTACGGCCAAAGTGGGGTTGTAGGACTCACCGAGTGGTTATGAATTGAACTGGAATGGTCTGGGAAGGCCAACCGTAGAGGGTGAGAGTCCCGTACAGGTAAGAGACGTAGCTGAGTGAGTATCCTGAGTAAGTGGGGACCGGAGAAATCCCCTCTGAATCCGGCGGCACCATCCGCCAAGGCTAAATACTCCTGAGAGACCGATAGAGAACTAGTACCGTGAGGGAAAGGTGAAAAGTACCGCGAGCAGCGGGGTGAAATAGAACTTGAAACCATGCGCTTACAAGCGGTCGGAG
>NZ_AZQN01000027.1 GCF_000566685.1 Dyadobacter tibetensis Y620-1 | reverse complement strand
AAGATTTATCCCGGCGGGGAACCGCAGCAAACATTCATAGATACATATAGCCGTGTAGCATTTGCAAAGGTGTATGATCGCAAAAATGCGCTGGTTGCAGCGGATATGCTTAATGATAAAGTATTACCTTTTTATCAGGATCAGGAAGTAGATCTGCTCCGTATACTGACCGACCGAGGAACCGAATATTGTGGTGCAAAGGAACAGCACGAATATCAGTTATATTTAAATATTGAGGATATCGATCACACCAGAACGAAGGCAAAAAGTCCTCAGACCAACGGTATATGTGAGCGTTTCCATCGGACCATGCAAGAGGAGTTTTATGCTATAGCATTCCGCAAGAAGATCTACGACAGCTTGGAAACATTGCAGGCAGACATTGAAAAGTGGATCCAATACTACAATGTCGAAAGAACACATAGTGGCAGATACTGTTATGGCAAAACACCATTGCAAACCTTTTTAGATAGTAAAGCAATTGCCAAAAGCAAGAATATCAATGAGCTTTTCGATAAAAGTGATAACTTTAAATTGCCTGGTGAAGTGGAAACGAGCTCTGCTGGAGAGCAACTTGTCAGGAATATCCAGGTCGACGGAAATGAAAAAGGGGCTGAGAATCTCCCGGCCCCTTCTCAATTTCATTTTTTGAGAAATACCTAAAAAAACTCAACTGTCAGATCTAGTGTTGGTTATTACA
>NZ_AZQN01000026.1 GCF_000566685.1 Dyadobacter tibetensis Y620-1 | reverse complement strand
ACGGTCAGTATTGCTCCCGGGGGCACCCATGCCGACGCAGCAGAAACACTTTATATAGGCCCTGGTACTTATCAGATCGATGGAACCTGGGAAATATATGCCAAAAATATCGTTATCGATCCGAATGCCATTATTCAAGGCACAGGCTCTATACAGATATATAATCCTTCTGTTGCCGGAGGTGCGGCCAGTATCACGAATGTGGACGGTAATAACCAAAGCAGCAGTATAGGTGTAGCGGTGGTATTAAATAATGCCAGCGGGATGCAGATAACGGAACTGCCTTTTCCTGCAGATCTGACGGCGGCAGGATTTTCAAATAATACTGCTGACAATACTTTATACCTAGGCACAGACCTGAACCTTGCCGTTGATGGGGCAGATGTTACCTTGGATGCTACTGTAAAGGGCGACCTCCGATTTGATTCGGATGCGACGATTAGTAATTATAGTGCTAATCGGATGGTTATTACCAATAATTCGACGGTAAGCCATATGGTCAAAGATGCATTTAGCTCTGGATCCTTCTTTTTTCCTGTAGGAATCGCTGATGGAGACTATACGCCGACTTCCCTTACTGGCGGGGGACCCTACCATGTAAGTGTTACCGACTATGCTGCTTCGGTAGCCTCTGTTCTTACTCCTGAGGAAGGCATGGACAGAACCTGGCATATATACGGCGCTACTGCTACGAGTATGAC
>NZ_AZQN01000025.1 GCF_000566685.1 Dyadobacter tibetensis Y620-1 | reverse complement strand
AGTTCGTCGTTAAAATTGGTAATGCTTTGGCCGGGGGTAACAGGGAGTCCATTATAATAAAGCGTGCCATCGGTAGGTAAGGTTTCAATGACTACAGTGCCGGTACCTGTGGTCCAGATATTCCCATCCTCGGCATCCACAGCATTAGGGGAGACTACGGCTACCTTATAGTTTCCATTAGGATTTTGTTGGTTCGTAGCCGTTATGGATAATGCCGCTGGAAGTTGTTCGATTCCAAAATTAATATTGGCCAAATTACCGCTGGCGGGCATATTGATTTCTATTATACCCGTTTGATTTGCCATATCACCCGCACCGGTGGCATTGGAAGTCATATTAATTCCAGTATGGACATAATTGCTGGGAACAGAAGCTGAAGTAAGGGTAGTGCCTAGAGTGGGCTGTGTGGAAGTAAGGATAAGCTTATAAGCGGCTCCATTCACCGCTCCGGTAATGGTGGCCACTCCAGTGCTGTTGACAGAGGCCTGGCCAATGACCTGATCGGTGGTGATATCTGTCAGGTTAATCCATAAGGGAATGGTACTGCCATTGATAAACGCCTCCGGATTCGCTTTTTGAGCATTCCCGTTGGCATCATTCCATACTTTGAGCGTGATACTGGCAGCATTAGCGGTCATAAAGGTGACTGCCAGAAGCAAGAGAATCAACAGTGTCCTGCCAAGAGAACCCCTGAATATTGCTATGTGATCTGTATAGTTTGTCATATTAAAATTTGT
>NZ_AZQN01000024.1 GCF_000566685.1 Dyadobacter tibetensis Y620-1 | reverse complement strand
TATGTAGATACTGATGGGTTTATAACTAATTATCAGGGAGCTGGCTCCTGGACTACAGGGAGTCCTGAGTACGTAAGTGCAGGTACTCATACCTCTACGGTAAATGGTCCGTTAATTCCGGTATCTGGAGCTTCCGATGCCAGTTATTTTAGTAAATCGAGCGATCCTGAAACCCCCTTACCTGTAACTCTGGTAAGTTTTAAAGGATCGTCCGAAGGCTGTACGTCTCAACTTTTCTGGAAGAGTGCCATCGAAATGAATTTCTCAAGGTTTGAAATTGAAAGAAGCACCGACGGAGTGGACTTTAAAGCGCTGGGAACCGTATTGGCAAAGGGTGATAATAGTAGCTATCATTATTCAGATGAGCATCCTGTTGCCAGGATGAACTATTACCGATTAAAAATGGTCGATCATGATGGCTCTTGGGCATACAGTAAAATTGTAAATATTTCGTCCACTTGCCAGGAGAATCTGATTACGGTTTATCCTAATCCTACAGTAGGACGTGTAACGATTGATAAGATTCAGAAAGGAGCCCAAATAAATGTGATAAATATGGCCGGAAGCATAATCAGCAGTAAAACAGCGGAAGGAACTAGTACAACGATTGATCTGTCTCCCTATCCTAGTGCTAATTATTTGATACAAATAATAGATAGTAATGGAGTGATTACCAGCCAACGCATAAATAAAAATTAAGCTGGATACGGTAATTGTTTTCTAATTTAACGACTCAGTGAGGCCCAACTTTGGCAATTCACTGAGTCGTTTTTAATTATACTGTTTCTCAAACCATTTGGGGTTGAACAGTGTGGGGG
>NZ_AZQN01000023.1 GCF_000566685.1 Dyadobacter tibetensis Y620-1 | reverse complement strand
CGTTAGGTGTTATGTTTACGACACAGTCCCTAAATAGACCTAATGATTGACAACATAAAAAGGCTTCAAAAATTAATTCTTACAAAAAGTGCAATTCCAAAAATTATTATTTGGGTAGCACTTTCTCTATCGAGTATTGTTATTTATTTAATCCATCCGATATTTCACTTAAACGAAAACCAAATTCTTTATTTATTTTCTTCGGCTTCGCAAGTTATAGCGGCAATATTTGGATTAATTATTACAGGCTATATTTTCTTAAGAAACGAACTCGACAGAAAAGCTGATAAAGATGAGACACTTGAAGAAATTATTTTACTTTTAAAAACAGAGTATTTCGGTTCTATAATTGGTATTAGCATAACAACATTAGCTTCAATATCTCTATGTTTTTTGGTAATCGTGTCCGAAAAGCATCACTACACTACGCATGTTGACTATTTGATTAACGTATCAGTGGCGACAATATTAACTGAGTTAATAATTATAAAATCCTTTGTCATTAGAATTCTAAATCCGAATAGCATAGATATAGCAAGTAATAAACTTAGAGACATTACAACACAAGACAAAGCAAATGAAAGTGGTAGCCTTGAAGAATTTTTACAGCACTATAATCAAATTGAATACATCCTTGAAAAATATGGAACTTCACTAATGTTTTCAGACTTAACAGACTATGAAAGTGCAAAGCGAAAAAGAATAGCAAAGTCTAAACTCGTTCATATATTATTTAAAGAAGGAAAAATTGATTTGCAGTTAAAGAATAATCTAATAGAACTAATTTCCTTCCGAAACAGTATTATTCACGGCACTGACTTATATGTTTCTAATAAGGACGTAGATTTATCAAAGGAAAATTTAGCCAGTTTAAAAAATAGTCTTGGTGTAGGTTAACCAACACAACAGCTAACATTGGGTTTTGTGCAAGTGTGGCTTGACGGAATAACAATCAGCAGCGGTAACTTTCCTGTACTTCAGTTCGGGGCTTGACGAATAAAGCCCGGCTTTGGTACTAACTATTTAACTTTATCAAAAAGCCAAGCAGCGGTTCCGGGCAGACGGAATGCTAATTCCACA
>NZ_AZQN01000022.1 GCF_000566685.1 Dyadobacter tibetensis Y620-1 | reverse complement strand
TTGTGGAGTCTGTTGCATTTTTCTAGGTTTGTGTTTTTAATCGAACCTATTTGTTTTGGAGAGTTTCTTGCCGCTTATCGAGTTAATCTTACCGGATTTTATAATTGAGAATTACTTGCTGACCCATGTAGAGAAGTCAGAGGAGCGTTATCATGTTTATTTGGAAGAGAGGAATTATCCACAGGATGATCCACGAAAGGCAGATTTACTTTCTAAGGGTTATTTTCCTACCATTACTGTCCAAGATTTTCCTATACGCGGACACAAAGTTTTTCTTCACATCAAACGTCGTAGATGGCTCAATACCAAGACAGGTAAAGTAGAATACAGAGATTGGAAGGAAGTAGCTGATGGAACGCGGATGACGAGTGAGTTTTCCGCTTTTTTAAAAGAAATTGGTGGATACGAGGGCTAATGATGTTTGGAGCATTAGTCGTTTCTATGGCGTTGATGGCAGGGCTTTGCTGCGCCAATATCGTGATTTTCAAAGTGGATTTAAAGACTGGAAGCAGAGAGGTCATGCAAAAAAATGGCTTTTGTATCCCGAAAACCTAGGCCCTCACTTATCAATTGATGAAACCAGCCTATCACGTGGAGAACTCTACACAATTCTAACAAACAAAGCTGCAAAGGGTGGACAAGGCAGCATAGTTGCCATCGTGGCTGGTACAAAAGCGGAAACTATAATTGAGGTTATTCGTCAAATTCCAGAGGCTCAACGTAAAAAAGTGACTGAAATCACCCTGGATATGGCTGGTAGCATGTCCATGATAGCCATGCGATGTTTTGTCAGAGCAACACGAGTTACCGACCGTTTCCACGTGCAGAGATTGGCTAGCGAAGCCTTACAGGAGATGCGTATAAAACTCCGATGGGAGGCTCTGGATCAAGAAAACAATGCTATTGAACAGGCGAAAGCTACCCAAACTGAATATTTTGCAGAAGTGCTACCAAACGGAGACACCGTTAAGCAGCTACTGGCTCGCAGCAGATACGCACTTTACAAAAAGCAAAACACCTGGACTGATAATCAAAGAGAAAGAGCCCAATTGGTCTTTGAGCGCTTCCCTGACCTAAAAAAAGCATATGACCTGGCTCAGGAGCTTAGTAATATCTTCACCAACACGAACGAGAAAATTTACGGATTAACAAGGCTGGCAAAGTGGCATGAGAAGGTCCGACAATCCGGGTTTAAGTCATTCAATACCGTTGCCAGATCCATTGAGAACCACTACAAGACCATTGTTAATTATTTTAACAACAGAAGTACTAATGCTTCAGCAGAATCTTTCAACGCGAAGATAAAAGCATTTAGAAGCCAGTTCCGAGGGGTTCGTAACGTGGAATTCTTCCTATATCGCCTAGCTCAGCTATATGCTTAATCCAAGTTACTCCACAACATTTGGTCTTGATCC
>NZ_AZQN01000021.1 GCF_000566685.1 Dyadobacter tibetensis Y620-1 | reverse complement strand
GGAGGGGGATTGGAGGCATAGCACTGCTGCCCTGTCCCTACAGTTCTCTATCATGCGCTTCGACAGAAACCTTTTTACTCTATAGAAAAATTCTGCTACGCTACCTAATCGCCTCAAAGCAATACAGGTAATGATCTGAAGTGGCGAAAATCTTTCCTTTTTCCCCGTTTTTGCCCGGTATGCCGGTGACGAAACCATGCCATTCTGATTTGTGAGACTTGACTGCTTCGCGCTCAATAGTATCTAAATTCCATAGTAATTTTCCAGTCTCCAGATCTACTGCTCTAAGATTGCCTAATGGGATCCAGTAAATGATGCCATTTTGGTGGTAGAGATCGCTAGCAAGGCTACTCGACTTTTGTGTCCATCTTTTAGAGCCATCAATTGAATTTAGACAATAGAGGGTTGCATCTGCCATATTAACCAAGAGTTTATGATCTGCCAAGATCATATCGACTGGACCAGTCCATGCACTAGTTAATCTACGGTGCCACTTTTTTTTTCCGGTAAACAGATCGAAACAGAGTACGAAATTCCCAGAAGTTAAAAAGATATTATCCTCATTTACAATTGGTTTTAAACTTAATGTTCCAAATTCTCCTTCGAAGCTTACGGGAATCCTGTCGTACTCCCATACATTATCCGAAAGATTGAAAAGGCCCAAAAATGAACTATTTGAAGGTTGTTGCGTCGGGCCAATTCGTGGCCCCATTTCCACATAAGAAACAACCATATAATTAATATTGTCTCGTCTGAATGCATATATATCTTTTAAGCTTCCTAAGTAATAGCCTAACCCGTTATGATAGGCATACTTTTCATCATAGGGCGGATGTCCCAATTCTGTATAATCGCTGCCATTAGAGATATATTTGAAAAAGCTATCTGCGATTTTACCTTCTTTATGTGCGATTAGTCCATTAGCAATGAAGTAAAAATCCTCTTCAATATTACAGGCTTCTGAATAGGCAGGAAATACTCGTTGATATTTCCATATTGTTGATCCCTTTGTGGCGTCGATACAGTAATCTGCCATCAGGTCGTGAACCCAAATCTTGTTGTCGATAACAACAATATCATCATTTAATGTCCTAATTAATTTATTGTCGTAAAAATCATCCCAGATCCAAAGATTTTTACCCGTAATGGCATCCTTTAGTGCCAGGGATGACTTCCAGCTCGAATTATCTGAGTTCGCCTCTCGTTTTAGTTCGCAAAGTACACCAGTATTCCTAATTGTATAGCCATTATATAGCTTTTGACCGAAAGCGCCATCAGTCAATGAACTTCTCCACTGATAAGGTAATTGTGTAACCACTCCTTGGTCATCATACCGAATTATTATATCATCGTTTCTACAGGTTATCAATAGAAACAATGATATAAAATTGATTAAGCATTTAACTGAATTTCTCATGGTTCAGTATTGAATCCTGAAAGTTGAAGGTAAATTTCCCCCATCCATAACCCAAGATAAATGGGGCTCTATTATGTATGCCGTCCTCATCTCTCTATGATTTACCCCGGGGGCTTCCCGGTTAAATCCCCACCAAGCACCTCCTTGGTT
>NZ_AZQN01000020.1 GCF_000566685.1 Dyadobacter tibetensis Y620-1 | reverse complement strand
TGACGGCGTGCCTTTTGCATAATGAGCCTACGAGTTACGGTCACTGGCCAGGTTAATGTATTTGAATACAGGAGCCGAAGCGAAAGCGAGTCTTAATAGGGCGATTAGTCAGTGGCTGTAGACGCGAAACTTGGTGATCTACCCTTGGTCAGGTTGAAGCGCTGGTAACACATCGTGGAGGACCGAACCGGTAAACGTTGAAAAGTTTTCGGATGAACTGAGGGTAGGGGTGAAAGGCCAATCAAACTAAGAAATAGCTCGTACTCCCCGAAATGTTTTTAGGAACAGCGTCGTGGTTGAGTCATGGTCAGGTAGAGCTACCGATAGGGCTAGGGGGAGTCAAATCCTACCAAACTCTGACGAACTCCGAATGGGCTATGATATACACGGCAGTGAGGGCTGGGGTGCTAAGGTCCCAGTCCGAGAGGGGAACAACCCAGAGCATCAGCTAAGGTCCCAAAATATATGCTAAGTTGAACTAAGGGGGTCCGACTGCAGAGACAGCCAGGATGTTAGCTTGGAAGCAGCTATACATTTAAAGAGTGCGTAACAGCTCACTGGTCGAGCGGGGCGGGCATCGATAATAAACGGGCATCAAGCATATTACCGAAGCTATGCGATAGTAATTTATTACGATCGGTAGGGGAGCATTCTCACAGGGGTGAAGGTTTGGCGTAAGCTGGGCTGGACTGGTGAGAAAAGCAAATGTAGGCATAAGTAACGATAATGCGGATGAGAAATCCGCACACCGAAAGACTAAGGATTCCTCCGCTATGCTAATCAACGGAGGGTTAGGCGGGGCCTAAGGTATAGCCGACAGGCGATTATCGATGGACAGCAGGTTAATATTCCTGCCCTTGCAATGAGTGTGAAGGAGTGACGGAGTGGTGTGGTATGTACGTACTGACGGAATAGTGCGTTGAGCGGAACCTACGGGCGAAGCGAATATACGAAACGGCTTCCAAGAAAAGCTCTTGAAACATCAGCTTATTGCAACTCGTACCGTAAACCGACACAGGTAGTCGAGAAGAATATTCTAAGGTGCTCGAGTGAATCACGGCTAAGGAACTCGGCAAATTAACCCTGTAACTTCGGGAGAAGGGGAGCCTCCTCGCAAGAGAGGCCGCAGAGAAATGGCCCAGGCGACTGTTTAGCAAAAACACAGGGCTCTGCTAAAACGAAAGTTGACGTATAGGGCCTGACACCTGCCCGGTGCTGGAAGGTTAAGAGGGGATGTCATCGCAAGAGAAGCATTGAATCGAAGCCCCAGTAAACGGCGGCCGTAACTATAACGGTCCTAAGGTAGCGAAATTCCTTGTCGGGTAAGTTCCGACCTGCACGAATGGTGTAACGATCTGGGCACTGTCTCGGCCGTGAGCTCGGTGAAATTGTAGTAGCGGTGAAGATGCCGCTTACCCGCCACGGGACGGAAAGACCCCGTGCACCTTTACTATAGCTTTGCATTGTTTTCGGGTCAGGGATGTGTAGGATAGGTGGGAGGCTTTGAAGTTGTGTCGCCAGGCATGATGGAGCCAACGTTGAAATACCACCCTTCGCTGGCCTGGGATCTAATCCCGCAGAAGTGGGAGACCGTGCATGGTGGGTAGTTTGACTGGGGTGGTCGCCTCCAAAAGTGTAACGGAGGCTTCCAAAGGTTTGCTCAATACGGTTGGTAATCGTGTGTGGAGTGCAATAGTACAAGCAAGCTTGACTGCGAGACCGACGGGTCGAGCAGGTGGGAAACCAGGGTATAGTGATCCGGTGGTTCTGTATGGAAGGGCCATCGCTCAAAGGATAAAAGGTACGCCGGGGATAACAGGCTGATCTCCCCCAAGAGCTCACATCGACGGGGAGGTTTGGCACCTCGATGTCGGCTCGTCACATCCTGGGGCTGGAGAAGGTCCCAAGGGTTCGGCTGTTCGCCGATTAAAGTGGCACGCGAGCTGGGTTCAGAACGTCGTGAGACAGTTCGGTCCCTATCTGTGGTGGGCGTAGGAAGATTGACGGGGGCTGACCTTAGTACGAGAGGACCGGGTTGGACCTACCGCTGGTGAGCCGGTTGTTACGCCAGTAGCATGGCCGGGTAGCTATGTAGGGAATAGATAAGCGCTGAAAGCATCTAAGTGCGAAACTAGCCTGAAGATGAATCTTCCACATAAGGGTTGTTGTAGACTACGACGTTGATAGGCTGCAGGTATACGTATAGAAATATATTCAGCCGAGCAGTACTAATTACCCAATAGCTTGCACTTTATCTTTTAATTAAGATGAATGATTAAACTTTATCTCTTCTACTTCCAATATGACATGAAAATATTGTATTGTTAAAAGTTAAATGTATTAGGTTACAACCTGATACAGAAACGACCAACATAGCATTAACGAACTCAAAGAGCTTGTTGGTGGCTATAGGCTCGGTGTTCACCTCTTCCCATCCCGAACAGAGAAGTTAAGCCCGAGACCGCCGATGATACTTGGATCAAACCTGGTAAAGTAGGTAGCCGCCACAATACTATAACGAAAACCATCCTCACAAGGGATGGTTTTTTTTGTTTTAGGGGTTAGGGGTTAGG
>NZ_AZQN01000019.1 GCF_000566685.1 Dyadobacter tibetensis Y620-1 | reverse complement strand
GGTTCCGGGCAGACGGAATGCTAATTCCACACCTGCACAAAGCCCTGCCCGTTAGCGGTAAAGGCAGACACCAGCCAAAAGAAACGAAACACATAACCCCATACTTCAACCCCGATTCGGTTACAATCAACCTTGATTTGGAAACATTTACTTTTTAAAGAAGGACGAGTTTTGCATTGTAAAACTTAAAAAATAAAACAATGCAAAAAGTAAAATTCAAAAACAGAAATTGGGACACAGTAGCCAATCTTCATTTGCCTGACAATTTTGACGAATCACAAAATTATCCCGCTATTGTTTGCGTTCATCCTGGGAGTAGTGTAAAAGAACAAACCGCTGGTTTATATGCCCAAAAGCTTGCTGAGAAAGGGTTTATTGCTTTGGCTTATGATGCTTCATTTCAAGGAGAAAGTGGTGGTGAGCCAAGATATTTGGAAGACCCAACTACTCGTGTAGAGGATATATGCTATGCTGTAGATTATCTTACCACACTAAACTTTATAAATGAAAAGCGTATAGGTTTATTAGGTATTTGCGCAGGTGGAGGCTATGCAGCCAATGCGGCAATGACAGAAAAACGAATAAAAGCAGTTGGAACAGTTGTAGGCACTAATACGGGTAGAGCATTTAGAGAAATAAACTTTTTAGAAACATTAGAGGCTGTTTTATCGCAACGAACAGCAGAGGCTAACGGAGCAGAACCGATGATTACAAATTGGACGCCCAATTCTGCCGAAGAAGCAAAACAGGCAGGCATAAACGATATGGATATGTTAGAGGCTATTGATTATTACAGAACATCAAGAGGCGAATATCCGACTGCAAACAATAAATTACTTTTTACAAGTATGGCGAACTTAATAAAGTTTGACGCTTTTCATCTTGCCAACGTATTGTTGACACAACCCTTATTGGTTATCGTTGGCGACAAGGTCGGTGCTTTTGGTTCATACAGAGATGGGTTTGATTTATATAACAAAGCTGTTTCAAAAGAGAAAAAAATTCATATCGTAAGTGGTGCAAGTCATTATGATTTATACGACAAGCCCGAAGCAACAGCAGAAGCGTTGGATAATTTAATCCCATTCTTTCACGAAAATCTTTCACAGAAATAATGAACCTATTTCTAAAAATAATTGGGACCGTATTTCTTGTTTCAGGTTGCGTTCTAACATATAAACCAAACTTAATTAGCAAAATCCATTTGCCCGAAAACCCATATCAGATGATTGAAGTGAGGGTTAAATGGGGATTTCTAATTGGCTTGGGTATTCTATTCATTTTTTACAATCAATGGAGTGATTGGAAATTAACCGTTTGTGCAATATTGTTTTTTCTAACTTTGGGGATAATCGTAGCCCGATTATTCGGGTTTGTTTTAGATGGGTTTTTCTCAAAACAATTACTATGGCTAACCATAGAAATTGTTGTTTTAATCATTTTTGGAATTTTATACAGATATGCAGACAATTAACTCTTTATCCGAATTTCATCGGTTACTATCCATTCCACCGCCTTTGCATCCATTGGTAAGTGTGGTTTTGGTATCAGAAATACACGTTATAAATTCTGGTGTGTGGCAACATTTTTCTACAGATTTTTATACGATTTCTCTGAAGAATAATATCCAATCCAAAGTAAAATATGGGCAACAATATTATGACTTTGATAAGGGAACAATGACGTTTATTGCACCAAAACAAGTTCAAACTGTTGAAGTAGATACAACTAATGCTTATGAATCCATTGGAACAGGATATGTATTAATTTTTCATCCTGATTTTTTTAAAAAACACCCATTGCAAAGTACAATCAAAAATTATGGCTATTTCTCTTATTCATTAAATGAAGCGTTGCATCTTTCGCAACAGGAAGAGCAGAATGTTATTGAGATTTTTCAAAAAATAGAGAAAGAATACCAGCATATTGATAAGCACACGCAAGATATTATTCTGTCGCAAATTGATTTACTATTGAACTATTGTAATCGTTTTTACGAACGCCAATTTATTACCAGAAAAGCTGTAAACAATGATTTGCTTTCAAAAATGGAAGCACTTTTGAACGATTATTTTAGTAACACAGAAACTTTAAATAGCGGATTACCAACAGTTGAATATTTAGCTAATCAACTCAATTATTCCGCAAATTATTTAAGCGATATGTTGCGTTTGCTAACAGGACAAAGCGCCCAACAACACATTCACGAAAAACTCATTGGAAAAGCAAAAGAAAAACTCTTAACGACAAATTTATCCGTAAGTGAAATTGCCTATGAATTAGGTTTTGAACAACCACAATCGTTCAACCGACTTTTCAAAAAGAAAACCGAAATGTCGCCTTTGAAATATAGACAATCGTTTAATTAAATTTATCCTTCCCAACTTTTTTATTTTTTCAGCAGACACAGCAGATAACAGAAAGCCACATACCGCCAACAAAGTGTATAAAACATAGCTATTATAAGACTTCCGAGAGGTTTATGCTTATTTATTAAGTCCGCCAAATTTTTATTTTTGTATATTTAATAATTAAAAGATAAATATAAAAAATATAAATTCGGCTCGTGTTTAATCCGAAAAGTCAGCGTTTATTTATACGCTACATTTCATACACAAGACCGTTAGCAGCAAGTGTAAACCGTCATCTGGATATTTTGGTGGGACCATGCCAGTGTTTTCGGTCAAACCGTGCCACTTTAAAAGATCATACAATGATATAAAAAAGCTGTTGTTATTTGTAATAACCAACACTAGATCTGACAGTTGA
>NZ_AZQN01000018.1 GCF_000566685.1 Dyadobacter tibetensis Y620-1 | reverse complement strand
CAAGTTACTCCACAACATTTGGTCTTGATCCATGATAGTGCTATGTTGGAAAAAAGCTTCGGATTGCTTTTCTATTTAAAGCAATCCAAAAATCAAAAAGTAAAATCCCGATATGTTTATCTGAGGATTATTGTTAATGGTAAGTTCAGAGAAATTTCGACTAAAATGTTGTGGTACACCGACCGTTGGAATGCGGGTGCAGGAAAGGCTGTGGGCAATAAAGAAGATGCCCGGAATCTGAATTCTTATTTGGATGTCTTAACTGCAAAAGTCTACCAGGCTAAAAAGATGCTTGTTGAGGAGGATCGAGAACTGACGTCTGAATCTTTAAAAAATATCCTTCAAGGTAAGAGTGATGATAGAAAAATGGTACTTGAAATTTTTCAACATCATAATGATCAGGTGAAGGCTCTAATAGGTAAGGAATACGCCCCACTAACTTTGAGACGTTTCAAAACGTGCCTAGCTCACACCCGAGCGTTTATCCAATGGAAGTACAAAGTTGATGACCTCCCTATTAAAGACCTCGACTTTGAATTCATTTCAGAATTTTCATTTTGGTTGAAGACTGTCAAGAGCTGTGCTCACAACTCCACAGTTAAGTATCTTGTAAGTTTTAAAAAGATTGTTCTGTCTTGCGTACGTAAGGGTTGGTTAAAACGTGACCCCTTTGCAGAATTTAAGCTATCAAAGCAGGAAGTAATTAAATATCCTCTTTCAAAAGAAGAGCTGTCCTCTCTTTCGGGAAAAACATTTGAAATAGAGCGTGTTAATCAAGTAAGAGACATCTTTTTGTTCTGTTGCTACACTGGACTTGCTTACATTGATATAAAGATGTTGAGGCGTGCGCAGATTGCAATAGGTATAGATGGCGAGCAATGGATTTTCACAAACAGACAAAAAACAGAAGCTCCTACCAGAGTTCCGCTACTTCCTAAAGCCATTGAGATTATGAAAAAGTATGAAAACCACCCTAAATGTTGTAGTGACGGATCGGTTTTGCCAGTTCTAAGTAATCAGAAAATGAATTCATATCTTAAGGAGATTGCAGATTTATGCGGTATTACGACAGTGCCCACATTTCACGTCGCAAGGCACACATTCGCTACTACAGTAACTCTGAGCAATAATGTCCCTTTGGAGACTGTATCAAAGATGCTCGGGCATAAGTCCCTAAGACAAACCCAGCACTATGCAAAGATTCTCGACGGAAAGATTAGTCACGATATGATGGCATTGAAAAACAAACTAGGATGAACTGAATATTTTGTGAACCAGCCGAATAGCTGGTTCACATTTATGTGTACCTTAGTAATTCTATATTTTACTATGATAAAAAATTCTTTCATTTTTGAAAAACTGGTAAATCTGTTGCCAAAAATTTTACCACTAATACCTCCTGTTTGCAAGGCTGCATATTTTCCGGATCAAGTAAGGGAGTACCCCAACCTGAAATATGAAAAAAATGGGTTTCCTTCAATAAGTTTGCACCCTTCAATAATCGACGTTTCTCAGTTCTTTAGACCACGCTATGGTAAACCACCAGAAATCGCATTAAAAGAATATGATGATTTTAATGAACTTTTCAATTACCTTTTGGAATTGCCTGAGATTATTAAATACTATGGGAATCCCTTGCGAGAGAATAAAATTAGTGCGAATGAATTTCTAGGATTTAGGTGTAAAGATATAATAGAGGGCTTTATTGAGAGATACTACTACTTGCATGGTGTCATATTCGATACGGAAAAATTTGAAAACATTTACTTACCCATTGAAAATTATATCTTTTCTAAGGAGATTCACTTTGATATTTCGATTCCAATTTTATTCATCCACTTTGAAACCGAATACTTTGAGATAACGCCCACCATAATTTTACGTAAAATAACTGATGAATCTCATAGAGCGAGACATAAAATCGTTGGTTATTCTCCAGCTATTGTTGATAGCGTATTTATGTCTGCGACGCACGAATTGGTGCTTAAAGACTACAGCTATAAAAAGCCAGAGAATTGGCTCAACAGCCCCTTTTCTAAACCTAAGATCTATCCTCATGAATTAATTGAACGTTTTTTTTCAATTTTTAAAATTGCTACTAACCACACTTCAGGTTACGCTCAAATGATAATTCATCCTAATAATTGGGCTGACACCTATCAATCAGACCTCTTGCCTCTTGACGGTGCTTCTGTACGAAATTATCCAGCTTATTTCGACGATTTTTTTTGGAACAATAAGGAGTATCCTGAAATTTCGCTTTCTCAGATCGCGATAGTTAAACAATTATTTCTTAGTGCTCAGCAATCGACCGAGAATAAGTTAGCATTTGCGCTAAAAAGGTTCTATAAATCAACAACTAGACAAGAAGAAGAAGACATAATTATTGATTTGATAATAGCTTTGGAAATCTTGCTTGGAGACAGTGAAAAGAGCGAAATAACTCATAAGCTGGCCCTGCGTGTTTCAGCCTTAATTTGCTTTTACAATAAAGAGAACTATGATCCTCTTGAAGTTTTCGCTAATATTAAGAAAATCTATGCTTATAGATCATCAATCGTCCACGGAAGTCATAAAGTCTCTAACAAGCGTGAAATAAAATTGAAAGACGATAACACTGTTCCTATCGTTCGCTTGGCAAATGAATACCTCAATGAGATTCTGAAAATTGTTTTAATGGAACCCAAACATCTTAATTCAATAGAGAATGATAAATTGTTACTTCAAAATAATTAGCAATACGCTAACATGCGTTAGTCAAATTGTATTTTGCTACAACAGTCGATTCTGTATTATCGACAATGGAAGTAAAACTTATAATAAAACGATTAGGCTCCCCTTACCTGGATGGTAGGATGGGCTATATTTTATATAGCCAAAGTCTTCCAATTCCTTAATACACTTATGGTAAGTCACTATACTTCCTATATGAGAAAGTGCTATCAATTTTCTCCTGCTGACGGGTACAGGATTTACAAGATTATTTTTATGCCAGAGCTGGACAACAGCCATGTACAGGCTAAGATGCCGAGAGCTTATTCGTATATCTTTGGACAAGTTTGAAAGACAGTCCATTAAATTGTAATAGTTGAGACTTAATCTGACAGTTAGTAAATTTACCAACCATAAAATCAGTTAAGTTATGACGACAACTCAAAAGTTAATTCAACCCAAACTTGGCTTGTTAAAGTTAGCCGAAAAGTTGGGGAATGTATCCGACGCCTGTAAGGTGATGGGCTACTCTCGAGACTCCTTTTACCGCTTTCAAAAATTATATAATGAAGGAGGCGAATTGGCTCTAAAAGAAATCAGTAGAAGCAAACCGCTACTGAAGAACCGGATTGAAAAGCAAATAGAAGACGTGGTGGTTGCTTATGCTATTGAATCACCAGCATTTGGGCAGCAACGTGCATCCAATGAATTGCGTAAACGCGGAATAATAGTAGCACCCTCCACTATCCGTTGTGTATGGGTACGACATGACCTAGAGACGTTCCAAAAGCGCTTAAAGGCACTTGACGCAAAGGTTGCTCAGGAAGGATTAATACTTACGGATTTGCAAGTTGCGGTCCTTGAACGAAAAAAGGAAGAAGAACAAAATAAAGGTGAAATTGAAACACACCATCCTGGCTACCTTGGCGCCCAGGATACTTATTACGTTGGTTATATAAAAGGGGTCGGTAAGATTTATCCCGGCGGGGAACCGCAGCAAA
>NZ_AZQN01000017.1 GCF_000566685.1 Dyadobacter tibetensis Y620-1 | reverse complement strand
AGGGACTGTGTCGTAAACATAACACCTAACGGCCCGGCTATGCGGAGTGCGGGATTTTAAGGTACTTCACTTTCCGTTTAGCAGTTGGTTTATTTATTGTAATTACTTTCATATCAGCACTTTCTCCCGCATTACGTATAGCCAATGTTGGCGGTTCGTTGTTTATTTTCCACGTTGTCAAGCATTTATTATTTCTTTTAGTCTAGTCGATATATTTCTCCAATTTGTGTCAAGGTTTACTGTCCTTATTTGAATTTTATGGTCGTTGTATTGAAAATCTAAATTGTAATCTTTTTCAATTGTTGGATACAAAAGAATTCCGGTTGCCATTTTGGTCTTTTCGCTTACGTCTTGCTGATTTAGTAAGTAGCTAAATAACTGATATAAGTTAGAGGACTTAATTCTCTCCTTGTCGTAATTTGTGGTCATTGTTTCTCTGTAATATTTAGCATCAATTATTACTTTCTGTTCTTCGTTTTCTAAGGAGATGTCAGTTTCCATCTGAGGTAAATATTGATAACTCTCAATGCCTTGATGTTGAAATTGCCATTTAATCGTTTCTTTCTTTACAGTATTGAATTTCTGTTGCTCAAGGCGATAGAAATTCCTAATAAATGCCTCAAACAATTGATTCATTTTGTTGTCGTCTCTTGTGAAATCTGAGAATTTGTATTTGCCCTTTTCTTCTGATGGGAAAGTGCTTTCATAAATCAAGCAACATACGTTCATCACAAAACCGTAAAACCGATTGTTCCTATTCAATTTAATTTGCTTGAAGTGGCTTCCTTTGATTTCAATCAAGTCAACACCTAAAAACATTTTTTGTAGTTTGGCTAATTCCATTTTTAGGAGAGGATCAATACCCTTTGTCCTTGTTAGCCTGTAAATTGTTGAAATCAAAATTTGATTTGTAATAATATTAGCAGAGAAATCATCATAAGTACAAAAAGTTTTTTGCTTGAAAAGCAAATTTCTCTTGAGTGTTTGACTTATTTCGATTTTACCTTTAACACCTGAAATTTCTTCTTCGTGGTCTATGTAACTTTTATCAATACCTCTTTTCAGAAGAAGTTTTGAAGAAGTAATTAGCACTTTAGCAAATAAATCAAGAAGTTCTGTTTTATCGTCAATTGAAATATCAACCCGCTCTTTTTCATCTAGCTTGTTCCAAGCATAGCAAAGTAGGAAGTATATGTTTTCAATTGGGATTGCCATTTTCTATCTTGAAAGCTGTTTAACTGTATCAGAAACTTTTGAAAGGTCGTCAAACCAAATTTCTTCTAACAAAGGTTTCAGTTCATAATTTAAAATGTCTGTCCACCATTGATTTTCGTTACCATCATTTGTGTACGTACAGAAATAACTATGTCCAATTTGGAAGCCTTCACCAAGGTTAACATCCTCTTTTATTTTGACATTCAATTTTGAAATTGATGAACATATGTGTTCAATAATACCATCAGACAAACCTTTATCAGCTAAAAATGCACGAAAGTTTGAACCGTAGTCTGGCTGTAATGAAACAAAAGCAAATCTTCTTCTTAAAGCGTAATCTACTATTGCCAAAGAACGGTCAGCCGTATTCATTGTGCCAATTATGTAAAGGTTGGCAGGCACATAAAAACGGTCTTCTTCGTCCTCTGCATAAGTAAGTTTTAAGGCAAATTTTTCTTCTCTTTTGTCCGCTTCAATTAGCATCATTAATTCACCAAAAATCTTGCTTAAGTTACCTCTATTAATTTCGTCAATAATGAAAAAGAAAGGTCGTTCTAGATGAGCTAAGGCTCTTTGACAAAATGAATAGAAAATGCCGTCTCGCAAATCAAAACCGCCTTTTTGGGTAGGACGTAGCCCCTGTATAAAATCTTCGTAACTATACGATTGGTGAAACTGAACCATTTCAATATTAGCATCCTTGACTTCTTGCATAATTTCATAAGCAAGTTTTCTAGCGATAAAAGTCTTGCCTACGCCTGGAGGGCCTTGTAGTATTATATTTTTCTTTCGCTTTAATAATGAAACAGTGTTCGAAAAATCTGTTTCACTTATGAATGGCTTATCAGGGTCTTCTGAAAATTTATAGCTTTTGACATTTTCAGATTTAAGCAGTTTTTCGGTAATGATGTTCTTATTATCAATAACTTCCCTTATAATTTCATACTCTTCTTCTGTCAGCTTGAATAAACTACCTTGGTTATTTATAAATACTTCACATTCTTGCAGAGAAGGATTATTTTTTAAGTCGTTCCAATGAATTGGAATTTCCAATTTTTCAATCAGTTCAAATTCTATTTCTTCACCATTAGCTGTATTATGAATTCCTTGGGTGATTTCATAAATAGCTTTAATTTGTTTAGTTGGTGTACTTTCGTACCCAATCATTAAGTCACCTCTTTTGGTTGCTTCAAAGTGCTTGTATATTCTTCTATTATTTCCTTTTTCGTTATGCGTAGTGTAGGTTTGTTTTTCTCCTACGTTATGCTTGCTAATAGACCAAATTTTTGGATTAGCGTTTAGCCACCAATAGTTTAAATCGTCATCTGGTTCGTGAGTAGTGTCTTGGGGCAAAACAATATCTCTGTTCTCTTTGACTTGAAGCGTTCTGCTTAGTAGAATTTGAAACTTTTCTTCTGGAATTATTAAATCTTCTGAAAGACCATATTCTTCAAAGGTTTCTTTAAATATTTTCCAATCAGTTGCGTAAAAATTGTCAATTACTTTAATGAAATCGGTCTCTGAATATACTTTTTGGTAATTGCCTTTACCGCTTTTATTGAATCCATCTATTTTGGAGGCAATTTCTTCGTAGCATTTTATTATAGCGTTGTCAGTTTCAGATTGAAATGTCAAACTCAAGTGAGCACTTGGGTTTTCTATATCCCAAAAATTATAAACTAAACCTGCTTGTCGAGTTTTGTTTTTCCAATCTCCTTTATTTACAAGTCCCAAAAAGAGATAATGACTGCCTTGAAACCAATATCCTTTCCTAAGTCTTTCACTGTCTTGTTTTCTAAGCCAAAAAGTTAAATCAGGATATTTCTTCTCTTTGAGTTTAAGAAGATGGTTTAGTATTTTGTCGCTCCAATTTATTATTAGTTCTTCTTGTGTCATTTTTTATGTTTTATTCTCTGTTTCGGAGTCGTCTTCACAATGACCGACAACGTTTCGCAGCTATAAGAAGTTGGCGATTTCGAAGCACAGAACTGTCAACCTGCACGAAAGTTTGATTGAAAAACTGCACTTGATTTAACCACTGAACCGCCAATTTCTTATAGGTGCTGTTAGGTGCTGGTGTTCTGTTTTTCATCTCGTTTAGCTTCTTAAAATAAATTTTTAATCAAATAGATTTGCTTGGATTACAGTCGTATTATTATTTTTTGATTTCACTTTGTTGATTAAATCTTCCAAGCTTTTTTGTGTCAGAATTGTAATGTCCTTTTGTTCGGCAATTAATTGTCTGTTTAAATCAAACATTGGATTTTCGCTATCAAGTTTTTGGTCATACATTACTGCTCTTGGAATATTATAATCTTTTGCAAATCCCATTGCTAATCTCGCACCACTATCTAATTTTTGTCCGAATATTTTCCATCGTTCGGCTGTGTCTTGTGCATAACTTGCAGCTAAAATAATAGCATCACAAAATAACGCTTGTAATCTATCACGGTCTTTATATCTGCTGCTTAAATCCATAGCAGATTTATGTTCATCATAATATTCAGTTATTAAAAGTCCGCCTTCTTCAACAATTTCAAATGCCAAACCTTTATTTTTCGCTGGCATAATATTATTTAGCGGACTTGGTAAAACGGCTATGGTTTTTCCGCCAATAAGTGCTTGTTTATGTGCAATACTATCGCAACCGAAAGCTAATCCGCTTACAATAATTACCTCTTTTTTTACAATTTCTGCAACTATTTTTTGTTCTCTGATTTCGATTTTTTCATCTGGGTTAAGAAGTCCAATTACAGTAATGCAAGAATGTTCAAAGTCAAGAAGACTAATATCTCCTTTGTAAAAAAGAAAAATTGGTCGTTCGCTTTCCTTTACATTTCCTCTGTATTTAGGAAAATTTTTGTCGCCAATAGCCACAAGTCCATCGCAACTATCTTGAAAATTTTCTATTTTGGTTAATATTTGATTTTTATCAAACTCAAAATCATCAACGGTGATTAATTCTTCTTGCTTTGAGTTATTATTTAATAATGAAACAATTGTCTCAACACTTTCATTGCCCTTTAACATTTTATTTATCCAAGCTCTGCCAATACCTTTGTAGGTTTTTGCAGTTATGATGTTGATTGCGTTGTCTGTGTACTTCATTTTATTTCGATTTATTAACCGTGAATGGTGTTTCCAATTGCATAAAAAGTAACTGAGTTTGCTCCACGACTTAATAATGCTTGAACCATATCTTCATCAATGTTCACAGTCCTCGTATAAATATCATCAATTAATAGAATATCACGACCGTTAATGTTTGCCGAAAAATTGCAAGTAGCTAAACTTATACCTGGATATGGCTCTGAACCATCATTTACAAATCCTTCCATTGGTCGTCTAAGGTGTGTTGTCTTAGTATTAGTATGTCGTGTAATAAAATCTGTACCATCAATAAAGCTATTACCCAACCGATTTACAGCAGACCTTACAGTTGCTTTGAAAAGCAGTTGATTAGGACGATAGGTTGTGTCAGCTTTGGCTCTTGGAACAACACAAACTGTCAAAGAGTTTTTATTAATTTGAGGTAATACATCAGGCAGGTCATTAAGAAGTACAGCCAATAATTGTTGTTGTGCTTCTTGAATTCTAAAGTCAGTCCAATTATGGTGTGGGTCATTTTTTAATTTGTAGAGATAGTTAGGGTTGTTTGGAAGTTCGACACCACCGAAATCTGTGTGGTAGAAACCCTGAATGTTTTGGGTCAGATAATTATTTCGTGTCATTGTAAAAGGTGTCATATTCTATAGACTTAAAATGTTATCAATCGAAATTCCTGAAAGTAGAGCATCTTCAATTTCCTGTTTTTCATTTTCAAAAACAATTATTGTTTGAGCCTGCAGGCTCAAATCTGTTATTGCTTTTTTGTATTTGTTCGTTCGGTTTTTATTGTCAAAATTCTGCTTGAAGAATATGTTGCTGAATTTGTCGGTTAGATTGTGATAATTCAATGTCATCAAGGCTCTATCTTCTCGACAGTTCGTAACCAAAACGGTTTTATTGGTTGTGTAAAATTTCATTAAAATGTCAGCTACTGATTTATTGAGTTTGGTTTGAGATAAATGTTCTTTGTAGTTTTCCTCCTTTTGTTGGACTATTTTTTCAAATTCGGTTTCGGTCAAATTTGGGAAGATTGCTTTTAAAGTAGTACGATTAAATCTTTCATTCGGATTATATTCAATTTCTTTCTCAAGCTTAATTATTGATTGTATCGCATTTTTATACGATAGAAAGTTTGCAAAATCGGTGTCTATTAAAGTTCCGTCCATATCAAATAGTAAAACAGTGTCTGAATTAATTTTAAAATCACTGTCTTGTTTTATGTTTTCCATTTTTGCCTTTTTTGCTGTCCGTTGTGGTTTGTGGTGGTCGGCTCTTACACTTGCACCTAACGTTTTCGGGCTTTGCGTTCGGGCGGGTTCCGAAGCACAAAACTATCAACCAGCACTACACTTGAATAGAAGCACAAAGCTCCAAGTTTGCACGTCACCCCACCTGACGCAAAACCCGTGTTATAGGCAGCACTTCTTGTCATTAGCTTATTGATTGTAAAGTTTGATTTTCAATAGTCAGCCAAGTTGGTTGTGGATTGAAGGTTGAGATTACTTTATAAGCCTGTTTGTAAAATGTATCACTAATTTCTCTTCTGTCTGGTCGGAAGCAAAAAACTGAATTGGTCGTTCTAACAAGTTTAAGTCCGTTGCCGTCAATTAGCACGAAGTAAGTTGAAGTTGTATATAGTCCTAAAATTCTTGTCGCCCGTGCCAGGTTGTCCCTAAATATTCTTTCTAAGATTGGTTCACTTGCTGTCAGCTTATTTTGTAAATATGTTTCAAAGTCATTGTTGTCAGTAAAAATTAGTCTTTCTGCATAGTTTAAGCAATCGTCAACAGCCAACCCAAAGACACCATATCTATTGCTTTGATTTAGTCTTGTTGTGAAATCTCTAATATTATTCTCAACTTGATTTAATGTGTTTGGGTGTTTGCATTGAATATCTATGTCGCCAAACTGTAAGTCTTCGCCTGCGGTATGTTGTGGCAAGTCTATTTGAATTTGGTTCTTAATCAACTGACTGGCAGAGAATATTTCAAATTCAAAATCTTTAAAAAAGTGCTGCAAATTCGGGTCGGCATTTCCATATTCATACCATCCAGTATTCATTGCTCGTAATTGAATTGTAAAGTCAATGTCCGATAGCCATAATTTTCTCAATGAGTTTACGAGGGTAAACAGAACTGTAATGGGTTTGATTTGCTCCTGTGTCACTTGTTGCAAACTCAAATAGAGTTCACAATCATCAATTAGTTTTTGAAGTCCAGTATTAGCGATTAGTTGAACTTGATTTTTCTTTATTGTGTATTTCAGAAATGTCAAGTCGCCTTTTATTTGTGTCGCACTATAAACTTGTTCATACATAGTTGTCTGTCTTTTTAGTGTTGCCTATAACACTGTTATTTACGGCACTAGTTGCGTCTATATCGTATTAGTCAGTAGGTTTCTCTACAATTATATCGAAATTTTCAAGAAAATCAAGCGGGCTTTTGGCCGTTTTGTTATTAATGGCCAGTACATGGGTATAAATTTCTGTGGTTTTGCTACTACTATGACCCAACATACTCTGTATAATGCGAAGATTCACACCTTCCTGTAATAAGTGCGTAGCGAAGCTGTGACGCAGTGTATGCACTGTTCCCCAGGGATTTACGCCACTTTTCTCCACCGCACTTCTCAATACATTTTGAATGCTTTTGGCACTATATTTCCCACCGTCCTGCCCTTCAAAGAGCCAATACGCTGGTTTATACGCTTTATAATAAGAACGTAAAACCTGCAATAGTATCGGTGAAAGAATGGTTTTACGATCTCGTTTACACTTTGAATCTTTAATAAATAGATAGCCTTCATCGGAATGTATATCCGCAATGCGGAGGTTCAGTGCTTCACTTATTCGTAATCCCGAGCTGTAAATTGTTAGCAATATACATCTGTGTTTTAAGTTTTGGGGTGCTTGCAACAACTTTCTTATCTCATCCTTGCTGAATATATTGGGTAAATGATTGGATTTTTTTGGCCGCTGGATGTTGTAATACTCCCGTGGCTGTTCTAATACATATTCATAATAGGCTTTTATGGCATTAATCACCGTATTCTGCTTTGTGTCTGATATTTTGTATTTGCTTTTAAGATGGTAAACATAACTTTCAATCTCATCTTTGGTAATTTCCGGAAACGACCTGCTGTTAAAAAACGAAAAGAAATAGCTCAGTGCCGATAAATAGTTTTTTATAGTTGAGCTACTCAAGGCTTTTAACACAAATTTTTGTTCGCACAATGCCAAAGCATTTAACATATCCTCGCTCAATGTTATTGCCTTTTGGATAGAAGCTGCCGGTATGCCAGCACCTTGAACTGCATAGATCCCTTTAAATCGCCGTGCTACAAGCTTCTTATTTTCTGGTGTATTTAGCATACTCCAAAGTTTCTGATTGGCATGGTAAAATGTCGTATTCTGCATTTTGAGCCATTCCCTTTCAGCTTTTAATTCATAAGGAATAAACAGTTTAAAACGGTGGCTCCGCGGTACCGGCGTATAAATGATGATTTGTTTCTTTATAATCATAACTGTTCAGGTTTTGATATACAAAAAAGACATATTTTTTAAAACAACAATGATTACAAACGCTTATATTCGTTTACAAACGTTTCATAACCGTTATCCAACTATTATTTCAAAATAATCACAACCAGTTATCCAACAATGATTTACATGCAAGAACAGTTTTTTATGTAAAACAACTTACCCATGCCATCACCAAAATGTAAGATTTGTAAAACGCCACTTGTTGGCAGAGCCGGTAAAATCTTTTGCAGTATAATTTGCAAAAACAGTTATCATTCGAAATTAAGAAGACATACCGATAAACAAGCCTATGGAATAGATAGGCATTTACATAGAAATCGATCTATTTTACTTGAAGTATTAACTTCAAAACAATCTAAAGTAAAAGTACCACGAATCGTACTTGAGGAGAAACGCTTTCACTGGAAATACCATACGCATTTCCATATCAATTCAAGTGGAAAAATGATGCATTACATTTATGATACCGGATGGATGGAGTTTTCAGATGATGAAGTGCTAATTGTAAGAAACCAGCCCGATGCCTAAATCATCAGATCCATTTTGAAATTGCCTTTTAAAGCCGCTGCAATCCTTACTTAATTCTATACACCATACTTAAAATATATATATGGGCAATACGAATTACGGTAAACCATATACGTGTTTACCAGTACTTGAAAAAATTCGCTTTATGTCTCTGGTCAAAGTAGGAGTCGTTGGGCTAGCTTCCCATTTCAGCGATAAGTAAAAAAAGCCGTCTTAGATAAACGAGACGGCCGTATGGGTGCTGGTCATTAACGCTTCATCGCTAAAAGCAGAAAACCCTTCCTTTGTGATGATTAATAAGGGGATACCAAGAATTTATAGAAGGCCAAAAGAAAGCCCCTTGATTGGAATAGTAATTCCGACTGTAGAGGCGGTCGCGGAGGCAATTGCAAAAAGAGACAAAATAAGAACGATTCCTAGTGGGAGCTATGCATTGAGAATGCCCTTGGATTAAGTACACAGCTTCCAATGAAAATTGTCCTTTTAACCGATGGATCACCACGCGAAATCCCATTGGATTGGCGGACCATTAATTTTAAAAAGGTCCCGCCTAAGCATCTTCTTGCAAAGGGGAAAGTTAGCAGGCTGGCCGTACAAGCCCTCAAGGAACTTGGCGCAAAGGTTGCTCCGTAAGGATTAATCCTTACGAATCTGCCGGTTGTACCCCTTTAACGAAAAGTAGGGAGAACAAAATAAAGGTGAAATTGAAACACATCGTCCTGGCTACCTTGGCACCCAAGATATTC
>NZ_AZQN01000016.1 GCF_000566685.1 Dyadobacter tibetensis Y620-1 | reverse complement strand
GACAGCAATGAGGCAATACTTGACAGCAATGTGGCAACACTTGACAGCAATGTGGCAACACTTGACAACTTTGTGGCAACACTCGACAACTTTGTGGCAACACTCGACAGCAATATATCATGCATTAAAAAATCCATCCCTGATATATTGCTTGGCTTGTAGTTTGGTAATATTCTGACTATAAGCCTTATAGTATGCAGAAATTAGAATCTCAACTTTGAGTTCTGTATCTGCATCAGCGTTTGTCAGCCAACGCTGAAAAACATCCGTTTCATCTTTTATTGCCACTTTTGAATGTTTTATATTAAACATATTTCTTAGATCAACCATCAAAGAGTTAAAGAACAAGTGATCCCCTCGCTTTTCTCGTAATGAGGTAATGCTTACAGAGCTTGAAAAATCTAATTCAACCCAATATTCCTCTTGATAAGGTTTTGAAAGATCGCCTTTTACAAATCTGTATGAAAAAGGAGAGTCGCCCTTTTCCTGAAAAAAATCAAGAATTCTTTTCAATGATTTTTTTCTGAATCTGTTTTGTTCTACGGCTAACTCCGCTATATCTGCTAAATAATCAACCGTGAACCTCGCTGTTGTTTCATTTTGACTTAGCAATTGATGTCTGGTTCTCTGAAGAATAATGTACAAGCTTTTTCGTCCATCCCCTCCGCGTCCCTTGCCGATTTTAGGATAATCATTTGTTTCAATCGTATAATATCTACTGATAAACCCATCCAACCATTCATCAGAAATCCTTATCTCATAAATCTTTACAGTATTTGACTGCCGATCACGATTTAATTTTATATCCTTAAGAATAGGAAAATTTTTAAGTTGAATTACCTCATTCCTTGTATTAACAGTATATGACTTGGCAAAAATTATATTTTTTTGCAGCATGTTAAAAAGGGCATAGTCAAAAACAGAGATAAATTCATGCCCGAAATATTCCGGAATGATAGCTTTTGGATTAGTAGTGAAGTAAGGGTGCTTCTTAGCAAGATCCTGCCTGTTCCGACCAGATTCTTTGCAAAAATCTTTTAGGGTGAACTTCGTGTATCCGAAGAGATCCCTTTTTAAATTTTTGCTGATAAATACTATAAAATCTTTTACTATGCCCGCATCCTCTCCAAATGATTTTCTAATGTCACTTAGATTATCAGCAACACTTCTATCTATACGGCTCAGGAAAAAGTCGTTTTTGGTACTATTCCCAGTCTCAACCACGTGAGTACTTTTCTTTTCTTCCATAACAATACTATTGTTAGATTATTGTGCTATTTTAAGCACTTTATTTAGTGCCTAAAACAGCACTAATTTTTGTGCGTATTTTCCCTTTCTAATTTTTCCAGAACGGCTTCAACAATCCAATCGTGAATACTAATCCCTAATTTTGGAGATCCTGGCTTTCTTGGCCGTTTCTCTCTTGACTGCTCTATTTGGCCTATAATACCTTCGGTCAACCTTATATTGATATGCTTAGGTTTCCCTAGATCTGGGCTAAATTCTTTTGATATCGTTGATCCTCCTCTGTTTATTACAGCCTCGATCTCGGCCTCTGATAGTTTTTTACGCGATGGTGGTAGCGTGGTTGCCATATAATACGTGGTTAAAAAGATTTTCAATTTCTGCTATTGCTTTTAAATCCGGTTGCTCGGCTTCAAAAACAGCCAACCCTATTCCTGCTGCATTACTAAATGCTTTTCGGTTGCTGATAGGGAAAGGAAGATATGTGAGCTGGGGAAATGATGCCAAAGCTTCGGCCACCTCTCTGTTATCAGCACTCCGGATATCAGCACGACTCAAGAAAGCATAAACCTTTAACGATTCTGGACGAACGGCCTGAATTTCATCTATTAATGTAATGACCTTGTTAATTGTCCAAAGATCAAAACTCCTGGGAGCAAACGGTATCATTGAGATATCCGCGACCGTTAGTGCCGCTCTTTGGCTAGTAGTGTCCCGCCCACCAGTATCTATAATAATATGATCATACTTTGATTTCATCGCTTCCACCTGCTTGCGAAGGTTTGCCCCCGTCATGTTTACTAATGTATAGCCGGTTTTCCCCAATGTCTGTTCACGCCAGGCAGTAAAATCTGATGCTGTTTCCTGATCGTCCCCGTCCACTAATAGAACATCATGGCCTTTACTAGCCAACCAGGCGGCAAAGGTTGTGGCCATCGTACTTTTTCCTACTCCGCCTTTGATTGAGTTAAAAGATATTACCACTTTTTTTGGTGTTTAAAATGACACTGCAATTAATGCAATTTTTAGCACTAAAACAAATGCTAAATTAAGTATTTATTTTAGTGCTAAAAACAGCACCTAAATAAATTTAAAACTTGTGATAATTATCTATTATCGAATTACTGGATACAATCGAATTGGGAAAGAATACTTTATCGTGAAAAAGGTAAATTTCATAGAGTCACTAAAAACCATGATATTCTATTAGCTTTAAAAGGGTAGGGGGTAAGCTAAAATGATAATTCAAAAACTGGTCAATCATATCAACATGTTTGCTCAGAATTATGAAATTGCACTTCAAACTTGAATCTGCGTTTTTAAATATTGAAGCTGTTTAAACTTATGCTATAAATGGAAATTCCCAGTTGAATTTTGATATTTGTGATGTCTAAATCATATAATCAAAATCGCCCTGGGAATTATAACTAAAAGTACGATAGAGCAATGGATATTGCCAAATTTAAGTACCGGAAAAAGCGGATTTAAAACAAAAGTACCTCTAAGTGAGGTTGTTGAATTAATTTTTTATCGTTTAAAAACAGGTTGTCAATGGCGATAATTGCCCATGAAACAGTTTGTCTCACACGGAAAATTAAGTTGGCAGTCTGTCTTTTATTATTTTAATAAATGGGGTAAAGATGGTTCTTGGAAGAAAGTCTGGATAGAGCTTTTGATTACTCATAGGTCTCACTTGGATCTCTCAAGTATCCAATTAGATGGCAGTCATACCCCATCAAAAAAAGGGGGTGAATCCGTTGGTTATCAGGGCCGAAAGGCAGCTAATACCAGTAATAGTTTGTTTTTGGCCGATAATACGGGTCAAATGCTGACAATAGCAGAACCACAAGAAGGGCAGAGACATGACTTATTCGAAATTAAGAGATTGTTTTTAGATATGTGCGATTTATTAAAGGAGGCAGAAATTTCAACAAAAGGGCTGTTTTTGAATGCTGATGCTGGTTTTGACAGTAAAGAGTTACGCAAAGTATGTGAAAGTCAAGAAATTGAAGCCAATATCATGCCTAATCGCCGAAACAATAAAACATTAGACGATCATTATCAGTACTTTGATGATGAGCTATATAAAAGAAGAACCGTTATTGAGCATGCCAATGCTTGGCTGGATAGCTACAAGGCCCTGTTGGTGAGATTCGAAAAACTGACCAGGAATTGGAAAGCATGGCATTCTCAGTGCTGTTTCTAAGGAAAATAGCCAAAGCAAAAAAAGATTAAACAAGCTCATTAATTGAGTTACAAACCATACTCATATGTTTACAAAAAGGGAAAAACAGATTTTGTTACTTATTGCTAAAGGATTTACTTCAAAGGCGATTGCTAATTCACTATTTATCAGTTTAGAAACTGTTAAAAAACATCGAAAAAATATGATTCAAAAAGCTACAGAAAAAGGGTTAGAATTTGATTCTTTATTGAGGCTTGCTATTCAATTTGTAGAGAAAGGTTAATGGAAAATACCCCCTTAGGGGTTATTTTACGTATGTAATGTTAATTCTATATTTGTCATAAAATTACTTACCCATTAAAGCTGATTTATAATAAATTTGGGTTAAACGACTTAAACGTACAGTTTTTTCCATCGGGTTACTCAAACGATTTTATTGATACCTGAGTAAGGCTACAATCAATTCTAAGCGGTTACGTATCACTTATGTGAGATTATTATATGACGACAATTAAAGGGGATACGCGGGAATATACAGGTTCACTTTGGAGAAGAAAACTTTTCAAAATTTCAACGATTTCAGCAACACCGATATGGTTCCTTCTTATTCTTCTCAGTACAATTGATACCACCGAGTTATCTATTATCAATCAACTATTTTACACTGAATACGATTACGGCCCTGCCTCAGTATTGGTTATTTTAATAATCACATTTTGGGTATTCTCAAAAAAGTTTTCGCTTAAAATCCCTATTTCAAGGATAGACATAATTGTAGTACTTTACTTAGCATTCAGTATTGTCTTATTGAATTTTCTAAGTAATTCATCGGGTAACACCTCTTTTTACCTCACAGAAGTTCTATTAACCTTTATTTCCCTAAGGTTAATGATAATTAACAATATTACCCATTGGTCCTACTTAATACTTAGCTTATTTGCAGTCGGCTCAATCCAAGCAGTGTATGGTATATTACAGTCAATATCTATCCTGCCCATTAGCAATCGTTATAATCTGCCATCGGGAACCCTTCATAACCCTGCTCAGCTTGCAATCTTTCTCGCAACTATAGCAGGACTTGCATATAATTTGACAATTCGCAGGTCGCTGGCGCATCAGCAAAAGAACAATCCATTGCGGGCAATCTCCATGGTGACTTTTCTCCTCACTTTCATGGCCATGGTAACGACGCAATCTAGGACTGCGATATTAAGTCTAGTTTTCTATATCGTTATTGCAACAGCATACAGATTCAAAAAAATCTTCTGTGAACGACTACTAATAATCTGGCGAAGGATAATACTATCATTAATGATTATAGCATGCGTCCTCAGTTTATGGCTTGCTTATAGTCTCAAGAAAGATTCGGCTGACGGACGGATGCTAATTTGGAAAGTTACCATGAGCATGATTCCTGAGATCCCCTTACGGGGGTACGGAACAAATAGCTTTGGTAGTCATTACATGAAGTATCAGGGAAAGTACTTTCGAACAATGGAGTCAACAACGAGTGAAGCCTTTCTTGCAGATGACATAATCTATGCGTACAACGAGTATTTACAAATCATAATAGAAAACGGTTTCATTGGCCTGTTGTTAATTATAGCATTAATCCTACTGGCAAGATTAAACGTATTCACAAGTACCGGCGCACTGGTCATTATTCCAATGGCATGTGCGATGACTTCTTACCCATTTAGAATTCCATGTGTTTTTCTATGTTTTATTTTCGGAATAGCCCTTACTTCGCGCAGCCAAACGTCAACGGTCAGCATCAGCTTTGACAAAAGTGTTGGATTATCGGCAATCGCGGTTGTTGTTTCAGCAATTTTCTTGTTTTTTCTCCACGATAAGGCTTTTTTGGAGAGGAAAGCACATTATGCTTACAAATTCTATTCAGCAGGTTTCTATGAAACTGCCGCTAGAAAATATTATGAACTGGATAGTATACAAAGAATTACGACCCCTCAAACGCTTGCATATTTTGGCAAATCACTTGCAATGACAAAAAGAAAAGAGGAGGCTCTGAAAGTTTATGAGCGAGCTTCAAAATTGAATACGAATTACTATTTGGTAATTAATCATGGGCTATGCCTTGAAAGTCTGAAAAGGTATCAAGAGGCTGAAAAAAAGTATCGACTTGCTACTGAAATGCTTCCTGGTCGATTATACCCGAAATATTTACTATTTCAGCTTTATAAAAAATCAAATCGATTTAAACTAGCAAGAAATGAGGCACGCACTATCTTACATGTAAAGGATAAAAAGGTCACGTCTGCATCAATCGAAATAAGGGAGGATGTTATAGAATTTTTGAATAATACACAATTATAGCATTGCGCAGAAACTGTCAAATTACGAAACCATATCACTTACATAATCATGCGATATTCATATTTGTTACTAATAAAGATACTTATATTCAGTAAGTCAGGTACATCAATGATGAATTCATTCCACCAGAACTATCCGATTTCCGAGAAGCCTATAAACGACACTTTAACAATAGATGAGCTGGTTAAAAAATACCAGCTAACTAAGTTACCTGATTCAGTTACAGCAAAGATGTCACATGACAAAAAAATGTTACACTTCCAAACACCCGAAGAAGCTGAGAATTTTTTAATAAGAATAAAGTCGAATGTAAAAGAAAATATCAGACTAGAAATAAGAGTCGATAGTACAAACAAATCCCACAACAATGCTTATCAGAAACAAAGCACCCCACTAAATTAATTTCTGTTTCCATAAAGAGTACTAATGATAATAATACAATTCTAATTCCAATTTAAACAAACAACTAATGAAAAAAGCAAATTTATTGGTAACCAGTATGCTATCCTTGGGATTGCTAGCCATCTATTCCTGCCAGGATCCCACTGTTGAAGGTACACCTTCGGAAATCGAAAAGTCCTCGCAATCTAGACTAGTCGAAGATTACGGACTAAAAAAACTCTCCGATCAAGAGGCCCGGAGTTTGCTAAAATCAAAAAATGCAATGAATTTCAAAAGCTTTGAAGAGGCAGAGGAATACATTTTAGCATTCAAAGAAATGGGCTCAAAGGGTATCCATTTTAACTCTAAGGTAAAACCATCAGCTTTAAGAACTTCTGCTGCCGAGACATTCTCTGTTAATATTTTTTCTGGCAAAAAGTCCGCCAATAAAAGTATTGAATCCACATTAACTCTGAAGGAATTAGCTACAATGGCTTCTCGAGGACCAGAAGTTGACGAAGATGAACCAGGGTCGACATCAATGACGAAAGATTTCGGGTTTTTCGCAGAGGCCATGGTTTCGCTGGTATGGGGTGACAATTATAGCAGTCCTACAGCGGGAGTTTCCGTCTCTAGTCCAGGGAACACTACGACGTGGACCACCACCCAAAGTCAAGCGAGCTACAGCTCAAACGATGGATTTATAACGTACACAATCTACGGCCAAATGACAAACAACTTCACCGTCGGTGGCGTCGGATATTCACAATCCTATAACGGTACTATCTCAGGCGAGTATCATCCCGCTTCTGGTCAATCGGCGATGATTATCGAATATTAAGTATCCCAGTTTTACACGTCTAGAAGTCGAAAATCCTTATCATTGAGATTTTCGACTTCTATGCGATAAGCACTTAACAAATCGACTATTTGTGGCATTCAAATTTGAATTCTCTAAATTTTCATAACATCTTTGCAGTTCCACAAACCTATATCCTATGGCAGAAAATCAAATCTCCGGACTATTAGCATTTCTAGTTAACGTTGGAGGACTGGCACTTGCCATTTATCTTATCTATTTGTTAATCTCGGCCCTCAGGAAGTACATATCAAAATAGTTTTTTTAACATTTTCTTATTTAATGTTCGTCTCAGGTACCAAGCTTGGATCAAGCCGGATTCGTCTCATGAAGGCATTCGTCATTCATTCCTCTTTTCGAGATTTCCAAGTGAAACAATTTCTGCTTCAACTATTTTTTTTTATGGCTTTGTTTTTTGGTTGCAGACAAAAGTCCCCTGGTGACGCCAGTATGTCTGAAACAAGAATCAGAATGTCCAAAATCTCCCATGAGGTGCTAACATACTATCAAGGTAAAAATGACACACTTGGATACAATTCGGCCGTTTTTCTGTTCAATAACATTTATGGGTTAGGAGCGATTGACGCGACCACTGGTAAACATATAGCCGATGGAGATATTTTGTCGTCAAGTTATCTGATTGACAATATTGATAATGCACTGAAGTTCAGTCGTGGCAAAATCCAAGAGGGAACTCTTTCTTTTGCTAATTTTTGTGAATACATTCTTCCTTACAGATTGGCATCGGAATTACTGATTCCTTGGCGTGATGAATGTCAAAAAAGATTTAACACGTATACTTCGGCAATTGATCACAAGAAAGCAATCTTAGAGATTAACCAACAACTCCGCGTTGGTTTTGAATACAACCTAAATGCGACAAACGCGAACTTTCAGACTTGGAAGCAGTTATCTGCTTCGAAAAAAGGTGATTGTTGGGCCATGGCATATTCAGCTATTTATCCGATGCGCGCGTTAGGTATACCTGTAACTGTTGATTATGTACCAAGATGGGGAAATGTAAATGGAGGTAGCCATGCATGGAATGTACTCATCAACCAAAATAACTCATGCACTCCTTTCGTAGGATGCGAAAGCGTCGATTTTAAACTTAATCCGCTAAAGATATATTATCAAACCAGAATTCCGGGCAAAGTTTTTCGAAAAATATTCTCTAAGAACCAGTTAATATGCGCAATTAATCAATCGAGTAACGCTATCCCTACTTCATTTAATACAGACCCACAGATTACCGATGTCACCGATCAATATGTTCAAACCGAAAATTTTATTTTTTTTTCCCCACGTCTAAAAGGGCAGGCTTACGCATACATATGTGTTTATTCCAATGGAGATTGGATTCCGGTCCACGCAGGAAAAGTAGATGGTAGTGAATGCCTCTTTGAAAAAATGCCAACAGGTGTCTTATTTATTGTAGGCTTACCGGTCAAGAAGAGGCTCAGACCAATAAGCGCACCATTTGTTCTTAGCGACAACAAAGAAAGTCAGACGTTCTTTCAACCTAATGGCAGGTCGTTCATCGATGTCGAGGTTTATTATACCGAGCCTAAAATCATTGATGAGCAGAAGGTTTTTCACCTAGGCGTAAGCGGAGATGCCTTTTATCAAACGATGGATAGTGTGAATGCGGATACTAAACGTAGCAGACCAATTCCAGATACTGGATACAAATTGCACTTCTATAACAATGGATGGAAGTTTCATTCACGTGCAAATGCAGAAAATAACAAAAAATTAGTGTTTAAGAATGTGCCTGCAAACACCCTGTATAAGCTCACCACTGATTCCCCGACCGGGCGCGAACGCATGTTTGGATATTTGAATGGCAATCAGATCTGGTTCTAAGAATACATTACGAAATATGGGTTAAATTAAAAGAAAGGGGGGCCGCCAACATTCGTACGAAATTTCCCATCAACCAAATGTGTAATAGTTAGAACTTAATCTGACAGTTGAATAAAATTTTTATTAAATTCAACTAAACCAATTAAGTCATGAGCACGAACGAAAAGATCATCAAACCCAAGCTTGGTGTACTAGAACTTGCCAGGCAGTTAGGTAATGTTTCACAAGCCTGCAAAATTATGGGCTATAGCCGAGACAGCTTTTACAGATTCAAAGATTTGTATGAAACGGGCGGAGAAGCAGCTCTGAAAGAAATTAGTAGAAGAAAACCACTTCCAGCTAATCGCGTAGCCCATGAAGTTGAGCAAGCTGTTGTTAAAATGGCGATTGATACTCCGGCTTATGGTCAGCTGCGTGTAAGCAACGAACTGAAAAAGCAAGGTCTGTTCGTTTCGCCAGGCGGTGTGCGCTCAGTATGGTTAAGACATGGTTTGGAAATACTAGTGATGCGTTAACTTTTTAAAAACACATATAACGCGTTGTAAATAAATTAATTAAGAACGTTCTTTGATTTTTTGATTTGATTTGACCTGTAGCTTTGTGGCTTTACACGAGGCTATGAATTCAGGGAAGTATGTTTTTTCTCAGCTTTTGCATTTTATTGACCGATATGAGTTTCAAAAATGCGTAGCAAAATACAATGGCGATTTTCGGACACGAGAATTCAAATGTTGGAACCAGTTTATTCAACTACTCTTCGGTCAACTAACCTCTCGTAATTCCTTGCGTGATATTTGCGTGTGCCTGAAAGCGCATAAAAACAAACTTTATCACCTTGGAATCAGAGGACATGTTAACCAGTCCACGCTTTCACGTGCGAATGAGAGCAGAGACTGGAAAATTTATGCCGACTTTGGACAGTACCTTATAGACTTGGTCAGACCCTTGTATGCAACAAATCCAGTTCCTAATGTCAATGTTCGCAATGAGGTGTTTGCACTGGATTCAACAACTATTTCCCTAAGCCTGAAGTTATTCAGCTGGGCGCCAGGAAAGTATTCACGTGGAGCAATAAAAATACATACCCTTTTGGATCTGAGAGGGAATATCCCATCCTTTATCCATGTTACCGATGGCAAATACCATGATAGCAATATACTTGACGAGGTGTTAGTATCACCAGGAGCGATCTATATCATGGATAAAGCATACATCGATTTCGCCGCATTATACAACATGAATGAGTCTGGAGCCTTTTTTATCTCAAGAGCAAAAACCACAATGAATTATAAAGTCATCGAAAGCATTTTTTAATATTGATCCCGCATCAGGGCTCAGAAGTGATAAAACCATCATACTCAACGGATATAAGTCTAGCAAGCTTTATCCCGAACCGTTAAGGCTTGTGGAATACTATGATGAAGAAAAAGATATTCTTCTTTCTTTCTTGTCAAACAATGACATGCTTTCTGCACTTGAAATAGCAAAACTGTACCAAAAAAGGTGGCAAATAGAGATTTTTTTCAAATGGGTAAAACAGAACCTGACCATCAAAACGCTTTGGGGTCATTCGGAGAATGCAGTCAATATTCATGTATGGGTTGCCATAAGCACTTATTTAATAGTAGCCTATCTCAAACACACTTTAAAAAGCAATCTCTCCATATATGAGATCCTGCAAATTCTAAGCATATCTGCTTTCGACAAAACTCCTTTAAAAGAGCTCCTTACTGAATGTCAAATCAATCAAAATGTCAATGAACAATGGGACATATTTAATTAGCAAAACTTAACGCATCAGTACTAGTTTGGAAACATTTAAAAAGCGGCCGCATCGGCCTTTAGATTTATACCATGTAACGATTCTTAGAATACAATTGAAAAGTTTTATTTTAGAGTACTGTTAAAATGATAGTAACCAGCCCCAGTGGAGAGTGCCTTACCGCCTTCGGCTGAGCTAACGACTCATGGATCGATTCAAGGCTCCACTGGGTTACTGTAACACAAGACTCAAATAGAAATTCAGGTTTGAGACCTATTAGCAAGGTATTGAGTGTGAAACAGTTTGCCGGTTTGAATGAACTATAAATGCATTTAAAATTATGGAAAAGTTTTTGTATTTCATTGGTATTGATATCTCAAAAGCCACGTTAGATTTTGCAGTTGTACTAGCTAATAAGGTCTTATTTCATTTTCAATCCAGTAACAATAAGGATGGAATAGAATCATTTGTAAAACATCTAAAAACTGCATGTCCAGAATCTAATTTGCAAAATAGTTTGTATTGCATGGAGCATACAGGTATTTACAACAATCACCTGCTTAACTACTTGAATTCTAAAAAAGCAAATGTCTGGGTAGAGCATCCGGTCAACATCAAAGAAAGTTTAGGCATGATTCGGGGTGAAAATGATAAAGTAGATGCCAAGCGGATCGCTTTTTATGCATACAAAAACCGTGATGAAGTTCGCTTGTGGCTTCCCAAGCGGGAAGTTATTCAAAAACTAGATCGTTTGACTGCTACACGTAACCGGCTTATTAAAGTTCGTAAAATATTACAATCCCCTTTAACAGACAGCCAGGACTTTATTACTAAAAAGGATCACGACGACGCTCGAAGAGCTTGCCAAAAAACGATGGATTCCCTTAAAAAGGATGTGCAAAACATTGAGAAGCTCATAAAAGAAGTCATCCAGAGTGATATTTACCTCAAGGAACTGTTTGAATTTATCGAATCAGTAAAAGGAATTGGGCCAACAATTGCCGCTGAAATTTTAATTTCAACTAATGAATTTAAAGATATAACACATCCCAAAAAGTTTGCTTGCCATTCCGGAGTTGTTCCTTTTGAGAATCAGTCTGGAAAGTATAAAGGTCGATCCAGGACTAGTAACAAAGCCAATAAGCAATTGAAAGCGCTATTACATAACGGAGCTATGTCGGCTATTCAACACTCCCCAGAACTTAGAGAATACTATTTGCGTAAAACGGCAGAAGGAAAAAACCAAATGCTTGTTATCAATAATGTCTGTAACAAACTTATTCATCGAGTTTTTGCCTGTGTAAGAGAAAAACGAAAATATAAAGATTCTTTTTCCCTTTTAGTTGCATAGATCATAGAAATCCTTGCGGCCGATCCGCTTTCCAGCATGTGTGCCGGGTATTTATTTCCCTTTTGTTTTGTTGATGATTAATTTTTTTAAAGCTTTCCGGCCATAACATGGTTGTAGAGTTGTTGCAAAACCAGTTCCCGGCCATCACTGGATAATGAAAGAATGTAATTGCCCCAGTTGGTGGAATTGCCATACCGTTTATCATCATCCGGAAGGTTGCTTAGAATCAGGTTTTTTCTATCGCCAATTCCATTGTTATAAAAATATTTGACCAGCTCGTGAAGCCAGGTAACCGTTACAGGAGGTTTACCAAATATGATCGTCATCGGATCTTTTTCCAAAGCCGTTTTATACTCCTGTTTTCCGGCTACTTCAATACCCCAGGCTTCCATAAAATCAGCTTGGGTATCGTGGCTCAGGTTCAAGAAAAAGCTACCAAAATCATTATTCCGGCCTGACCATGAGTCAACCAAATGATCTGCTTTCCACTCCGGGGAAACCACCCTTTTGATAAGCCGTTCGTTGGTCTGCTCATCGGCATTTTCCATATTCCGGTATTCGTGGATAAAAAGGATTGCATCCTTCATAAATGTTTCCATTGCTTTGAATAATTAATGTTTGAATAATGATTTAATAGCCCATGCCCTTTCTTCGTTGTTGCTTGTTTTCCTGTTCCGGTTTGATTTGCTGTGTTTGTTCTTTTTTTATTTCTTGATTTTTATCGAGCCTGGCTTGCAACTGCTTTGCCGTAAAACCTACATCCTGTCCCTTGATCGGTGTGCCCTGATAGCTGTAACTCGAATATTTCAGCTTACCTTCTTCTATTTTGTATTTACATTCAATCCCCTTTTCTTTTAGCCGCCGTTCCATATCCTCCGGGCTGTCCGATTTGTCTTTCAATGCGGATTTGATAGCAACACTCACCGCCTTTTGCGCCTCGATCTGGTTAACGGCCACATGTCGTAACTTACCTTCTTCCAGTTTTTCCACTTTTGAAAAACCCAGCTCCTGCGTGATCTCTTTACAGATCCGCACGTTCCGTGCGTAATTATGGGAAGTCTCAAGGGCTTTACTTCCGTCGGTCGGTACCCGGTTGATGTAAATATGTATATGCTTATGCGGTTTGTCGTGGTGCTCATAGACTGCCACCTGGTGGTCTTTCGGGTCAGCTCCCATCTTGCTGCAATAACGGTTGGCTGTCTCTATCATCTGCTCACGCGTCGGTTTCTCTTCCGGCTTCCAGCTGATTGATGAGTGCCACACCGGCGTTTTGCACCGGCTGTAGGATGCCTCCTGCTGCATCTCGGCGGCGATACCGGCAGGATCCTTCGATACCACATTATGCAGTAGCAAAAGTTCTGACTTACCTTCTATGTCTTTGCCGTCCAGGCTAACACCTGCACCGTAGTGGATAGCACCTGAAAAGTCGGATCCAATCGACGTTTTCGCAATCATGATTTTAGTATTTTTTTAAGCTGTTCCAAAACTTCTATCAAAGGTTTTTCATTAAAAAACCCTTTGTTCGCATATGCGGCCAACTGGTTCAGATTCGTGCCGATCCCTTGCAGGTTCCGTTTTTCTTCCTTCTCAAACCGCGCTTGAACCGCATGGCCGGTGCCAAGCTTGCGAAGGTATTCAGACACACTCAGCCCGGCAAGGATAGCATTGGCCTTGATGGCCTGGTGCTCCTGTTCAGTGACCCGGACAGGGATCATTTTACCTTTGTTTTCCCGTTTGGCGGCATCGGCTTTACGTGCCTCAATATGCGGTCGGATTTCTTTTTCCATAGTTCTATTTAAAAGGGTGTCCGTGACACCGTACTGTCAGCGGGGGTTCGGGGCGTAGCCCTGACAAGTCAAGGGAGGAACGACCGATGTGTTTGTATAGGCAGATTTTGGAGCGAAGCGGAAAATTTGTATATACAAACACATGGCTTGCTTCCTTTCGACACTACCATCACAAAACGAATATATAGCATTTAGCAAACTTTTAAAAAAATATTTATCCAGCCTGTTGCTTATTTGTACTTTTGATTTATTTTTGTATTATAACACTTTTATATCTGTACAATGGATAAAAAATACGTCATACAGGCATTTGATCTTAATCTGAAAGGCCGCTTTGATGTCCTGGCCAAATACTATGGTAAAGATCTCTTTTCCATACCCGCACAGATCATGATACAGCAGATAAAAGATGAACTTGGCATCACCATTTCTGATCATTCCATATACAACCTCAAAAGAAGGTTTAGAAAACAGTTGCTCACTGTAAACCCGTTGCAGCCGGTTGAAAACAACCAGGCTTCACAGCTGCCACAGGATCCTGCCATTTCTCTGATTCCTGCTTCCGAAAGCAAAAAACCTGTCGTGCAGCCTGAGCAGGATTGGGGGACAATCGTTGAAAATGCAACCAAAGAACCAAAAGGGAAAAAAGGTTCGGATTTAGACTTTACAAACTTTTAATCTAATTGTACTTTTATTATATCAACCAAATATTAGCATGAAGCAGGTCAATCTTATTTTACAGTCAAAAGGGGGCGTCGGCAAATCGCTGTTCATCTGGTTTGTGGCTCAAAACCAGAAAGAAGAAAAAACAAACTTTATAGACTTGGACGAATCTACACAGACTTCTTCTGCCCGTCTCGGCGCGGTCGTAGGAAAAGAGCGTGTACGGAGCTTTAAAATACTCAACGAGTATTTTAAAGCTCGAACGTGAAAAAATCATTAGTCTCTTTGAAGGACTTGCCGGTGCCAAGTCAGAAAAATATTATGTCGATTTTGGTGCACCTGAATCCGCAGAATTTCTTAGCCTGTTACAACATGATGTGACTGCCGATATTCTCCGGCAGGAACTCGCTGATCTGGGTATTGCCCTGCGCATATTTGTCGTAGTCGCTGGCCGTGATGCATTGAATTCTTGTGTGAATTATTATACCGCTTTATCCAGGGAACTTTCCGGGCAATTCCCTTTAACTATGCTGGTGAACATGGGTACTTTTGGAGGGATAGAAACAGCTGAAAAGGCGGTAGAAAAACTCAAGGAATTAGGTGTTGACCTCAAACAGTTTGGAGACTTGGGCAATGGTGGAGCTGTCAAAGAAATCATTGACCTGATCGGTCAGCCAGATCCGGATCCGGCAACCATGGGCATGATCTCAAGAATGATGTACAAAAAGAAGCAAAAGGAAATTGACCAGATCATTGCATGATGGAAAAATCACAAAAACTCAAACAAGAGCTCCATCGGCTTGCTGGTAAGTTTAACCTTCCTGAATCTGATATTGATGAAGAGCTCGTCCCGCTTATGCTAGTCTTAGAACAGTCAACCACGAAAGTAGACCAGGCAACTGCAAAAATTAATGATTCTGTAAAGCCGGTTATCTACAATAATAGTTATGCGCACGATTCGTCAGCATGGACTCTGTTCTGGGGGAATATATCAACCGGAATTGGTTACAACATTGTGGCGATAAGTCTGATTTCTTTAGGATTCTTCCTGGGATGCCTGGGCATATATGCTCTTAAGGATTATATGTCAGATCAGGAAAAAATAGCAACGGCTGAAAAAGATTTAAAGTTGATATATAAACACTTTATCAAGGATAAAGACGGCAATTTTTTTATTCCAAAAGAGAATTATGAAATAACGCCGGATAAAAAAGGAATTCGGCTTCTGAACAGCGAACAATAAAAATCCCATATGCTTAACATATAGATTAAAAGTTCCTCATATGGGAAAGGATACCCTCAGGATTTATCCGCACATGGCGGGGGATTTGTTTTGGGGCCACCCAGGCTGATTGTCGGTGCATTAAAAACCCTGGCTTGATAGAGAGGTATTCATTGGGAAAATCTGGATGAAGATTTAAGCTTTCAAGGATTCTTTTCTTATTCAAAACATGAGCACAAGAAAATTATGGAAACGTTGATAATTCAGGCTAAGGGAAGAAAGTTGAAGGCATTAGAAACTTTTTTACAGGAGCTTGATATCCCCTATAAAAAACTGGTTCCACCCAACTCGATAGAAGGATTCAGGCGGCAAGAAAGGAGAAACAGGCACGCACTCTAAAAACGGTTTACCCCAATAATATATGGGAAAGTTACGTAAAATTCTGTAATTGAGATAAAGTTTAATAAATTGAAATACAAGTAGTTAATACATATGGAAACATTGATCATTAAAGCTGAAGGAAAAAAGCTAAAATCTTTAATATCTGTTTTAGACGCCCTAGACATCGAGTTTAGAAAAGAAAAAGATACCAGAAATGATCTGGTCGAGCTAGCAAAAAAATACCATGAGATGTATAGAAAAAGATATGATAAAATGACAGGGTTTGACCAATTTGAAGGACTGTAGAACTTCTTAGAAGATTTCACAGAGCCAGGCTTACATGCTCTGATCTACTGCTCTTCAAAATCAGTGTCACAGCTGTTGCAGTGCAAAGCCAGTCCGGATTTACACCATATATTTACGGCACACCCACAGGAATATTTGCTCTTTCTGTCCGACTTACTTTCAACCGGCTCTGTTTAGGCTTCCTTCGGATCAGCCTCCCCTACCCCTTCGTCTGATGCCGTGGCCATGAGCCTGATACTTACGGTATTGATGTACCTTTTTTTTCATACTCATGATTTTTCTGCTATGCGTGATGAAGTCGGACAGCTTTGGCAAACTTTATTCTTTGGTTTCAAAAAGTTAGCTACCCAAACATGAAGCCAAAATTTCGACTAAACCTGCTTTTTAAACCCAGCTGTTCACACCTGAATATATGTAAATTTTCAGGTTTGGAGATGGACCAATAAGATATGGCTTGTTGAGCTAGTATTCCTCTGGAAATATTCGATTCTTTTGGCTTTCATTAATTATCTTCAGCTGCCTTTCACGCCATACCTGGAACAATTTTAACTCATTCGACCTCTCCGGAAATACGGTTGAGACATATTTTACCAGGCAAGTAGTCGAAAACATGAATACATAAACCAAAACTTCATGGATAGAAATAAATGACCTTAATTGATACATGTCAGCAGAATTCTGTCCTGTTGATACCATTTTACCTAAAAACGTCTCATTTCCATGAGCCAATTTTGAATATTTTGAGTAAAAAAAGGAATAGGCAAATTCTACTCCAAGTTCTTTCGATAATTCTCGTATGTTTTCTGGACCATTGTAGTAGGAATACCAGTTCTCTAGTCTCCTTTTAATATTTGCCTGTCTTCTCCTTTCTTTTTCTGAACAATAGTATGCATAAGCATCATCGAAGCCGGGCTTTTGAAAAAGAGATTGCTTGTGTGAAATTAATTCTTCGATATCGCAGATCTGGGCTCCATTTAATGATGATGTTTTAGCACCTCCATTTTTTGAAAAGTCCTTTAACACTGTCTTATGGTATTTAATATCATCTAAGACAGATGAAAACATATATGCATAACTGCGCTTTTTTAGATCCTTTTGGCAGAGATAGGTGACATATAGAAAGTTCTCAAATAGGGATCTGGCCAATATTTTGGCGGGATCAGCTGCTCCGTGGTATAATAAAAGTGAACACGAATCAGTTAGATCCATAACATCTCTTATCAGCATTAGGGGAATATTTAGATACTCCCCATTTTCATGTTGTACCCGCCAGCTTAAAACTTGAGAGCCGAAATTTACAATTTCATCAAGCACGCGCCCATAACTATAAAAATATTTCTCTAAATCAGGAGTTAGATTTCTTGGAATTAACTCCTCGTTAGGTTCAAAATAGTACTTCGTCTCTTTTTTACTTGACATATTTGTTTCCTGATCATTCATTTTGAGATAGTTGATAGCTAAACCGAAAAATACCGTTTAATACAATTTAGTTTTCCGGAGCAATCAAACATTCAATTGTTCTGTGTTCAAAATGAACCGCTTGAATTTCTAATCTTCCATTTGTATGAAAATCATTATCTTCTAAGTTTATTTTGAAATACAAAGTTTTATAGAAAAACATCATATCATAGACGCCCCCTTCAAGCGATTGCTCTAATTACTCCTGAATATCAGCTCTTAACTGATTAAAAACCAATTCATTCCAATTTACATTTGTCAACATATATTTCTGTTTGTAGTTGATGTATTCGTTCTGTAACACTAATAATAGTTAAAATCATTATTCAGCAATCAATAATCTACAAGCAAGTTCATTAGCTTCCCATTTAACAGCAAAGGTTTCTGAGACAACAAACCAACCCCCATTTATCCCTGAGCCATGATTAGCGCCTTGACAGGAGCATTGGCATTCATGTCCCTGGGCGTTCCAACAAGCAGGGGAACACTTTTCCATTATTCTATAAGGCTGAATAATATATATACTTCCAAAACGATCCAAGCAACGATCAACCGTATCATTGAACCAAGCTTTCGGAATCTCCCAATATTTTTTTTCTGAGATCCAAGAAGGTTCATTTCTTCTTTGGTTTTTTAACCAAGAACGATTTCCTTCTTTATAAGGGAGTCGAAGCAATAAAGGGAAACCTTTTCCTTTCCGATATATGACTGGAATATTTCTTTGGTTCCAAATAACTTTAATCCTATTAACATCAGAAGTTTCCATAGACAAGGTTTAATTGCTACCACCGATTAAAGCAACGCTCAGATTCGGATTCTTTATGTGCGAATAGATGAGTGTCTCGGTATTGGGCATCCAACAATAAGACACTTTTCCCGTGGCACCCGTGGAAACCCCAAAATAGACGATGACTTTTTTCATGTGTAAAATAGAAACAAAAATCAGTATCTGGTTGTGATACATACTGATTCTTCTTCCGGCGTCACCAACTCGGCTAGTTTGGCCGCAATATTTGCCATAGTATCTTCTCCAGTACTTAATCCGCTTCGTGAACCTAGTAATGGGCTGATTTCTCTGAGAGCTTCATACGTTGTATTGTGGACTATGGGAACGAGCAAATCACGCGCCAGGAGAGCTGAAAGCTCTTTGTCGGCGATACCTTCTCCTTGAACGCGTCGCAGCAGTGCGGGTGTCACCAGCACAATCCCTACGCGCGATTTCGCTAACCCTTTGTCGATTTCTCTGAGCAATGGTGATCCAAGGAGGACATCTTTTTCGCTGAACCAGACCGAAACGCCACGTGCTTCAAGCAGATCATGCAGCTGCTTAGCGGCCTCTTTTCGGTCGTCCCACGCGTGGCAAAGGAAGACATCTCGAAGATCAGGCAAGGAAACTCGCTTCTCAAAGCTTTCGCGAAACGGCGTAAGAGTCCGCACTTCAACAGGTGTGTACACTAAAGATGAACTTGCTCGCGACCAGCGTGGTCTCGCGCTACTTCCGCCCCCTCCTCCACTGCTACGATTATTACTCCCCGAAGGGTAAGAGTACGAACGCGACGGGTAATCATTATAGCCGCCATAGCGACTGTTACTGCCACCACATGCAGGGCAGGCCGCTGCCGCGCTCGGTGTACGATGGCCATTTACTGGCGCTGTGCATCTTGCCATAAGAATAAAATTATATTTAAATTAAAAGAAACAGTGTAATAAAATATTTGAATAGTGCCGACAAGCATTGAGCGTGTCCGACATAAGTAAGAAACTCTATAAGAATGAACTGAACTCAGCAAATTGCAATGTCGCAGCAGGTGATTTACTTCCTACTACAGAAAATATGGCATATCTCACCGAGATTCTCCACAGAACAAAAAAACAGCCCAATTTACTAAAACTGGATATTTAGCCATATTTGAATATGACATCACCTATTTAGTATACGCACGTAGGATATACCTCTTTTTACTTTCAACCATGGCTTCATGGACTGGTAAAATTACTCCACTCCAAAACTTTAACCATAGAGTGGAGTAATTACCTATCAACTTCTTAACAGTCTGTCAAGCCTTTCAACTTCAACCTTAAACTGCAAGAATGCGACCAACACGGCTATCACTGCCATAATGATCAAAGTAGGCTTATCATTCATACTCTATAACATTTATATCCTACCTTTCTTTTCTAACACCCTTGAAGGGCGTACCATCATGTTTAACATCCATAAACCTTCCGGTGTTTGAATCTCTTTTCACCCACCTTTCGTTCTGAGGATTGAATGCTTGCGAACGATCCCGTACCGCTCCGATACGTCCATTACCCTTTTCTCCATTCTTAGCCATGGATTCTTGATGCGGTTAAGTCTCTGACTTCTGCTCCGGCTGCATTAACTTTTACAACACTGATTGCATTTTCTCTTCCCTGCGCAGAGACATACCCTTCACTACTTTTTGCAACGGTTTCTCCGTTTCCGGCAACCATCGTAAAGCGGTAATTTAAATAAGCATCTGTTCTTCGATAACTAGAATCATACGGTGATATCCGCTTCACGGAATCAATACCTACAATGCAAGATTGCTTTGTAGTATAACCTTCACTTGCCAGAATTTGCTCACCATTGGCAGCTTTGTAGCGGAAGTAATACTGGCTATTACTTCCCGAGAACACCTCAAAAAAGGTACGGTTCATCTTTTTACATTTAAATTGTTACAAAATAAATGCCTTAAACTTGAAAAAACCGCTTTCTCAAAATACATTTGCGCAAGAAAGAGAGGCTCGATGAGCTAGTCGTTTCTCTTTTTTTCTTCAATTTAAGGACTTTCAAAGCGGGTTTCATCTGGTTTCCGAGGCCGATATGAAACTCGCTTTCTTGTTTACATTAAATTTAAGCTCATAGTATGGTTATAATTATAGTGTCGATTCAAAATTAAAACTATTTTCGGACTTTTGACAATTATTTTTGTTTTTTGTAACAAAAATATCTATATTTACTTAATTATCAACAATATACAGTATACGTACTTTTATAAAAATTCATTTTTATTGAATCTTGACCACCTACTTATGAGCTCGCCATTCCCACAAAGACTAACTAACGCCAGGAAAATGAAGGGGCTATCATTGCAAAAATTGGCCACAATATTAGGCAATCCTTTTAATAAACAATTATTGCACCGACTAGAAAATGGTACCCAAAATCCAGACAGTGAACAACTTGCCAGATTAAGTAACTTACTAGGACAACCCGTCGATTTCTTTTTAAAACCTTTGAAAGCCAGCATGGGGCAGATCGACTTCCGAAAAACCCAGAAAGTAGGTAAAAAGGCCACTGACCGTATTATAGAGGTTGCAAGTGACTACTTTGAGCGATATTTAGAATTAGAAGATCTTTTAGGAATTACACAAAATGAAAGTAAGCTACTTCAAAGTGTGAAAATTTCCCTGGATAATCCAAAAGGGATCGTCAACGAAGCAATCAAAATCAGAGAGAAGATATGGAAAGTGGGTTTGGATCCATTGGCCAGCATTGTCCATATCCTGGAAGATAACGGCATAAAGGTTTTTATCATTGATGAATTGGACGGACTACCGTTAGATACCTCATTTAGTGGCTTTTCAACTGTTATCAACGAAAATGTAGGCTGTATCGTTATTAACGGAAACAGTAAGCTTCCACTGGTGCGCAAGCGGTTTACTTTACTCCACGAATTTGCACATTTGTACTTAAACCTACAGGGAATCGAAAACCGAGAGGCGGAAAAACTTTGTGACGGACTGGCAGGATCCATACTACTACCAAAACAAGCATTGCTTGACACCTTCGGAGAACGCCGTACTTCAGTACATTTTAACGAACTGAAACTCTTCAAAAGGACCTATGGGGCATCTTTATCTTCAATATTATATGCATTGTATAGTAACGGGATCATTTCACAATCCTACTTCACAAGCTGTATAATTCAGTATAATGCCATTCACAAAAAAGATGAAAACAAGGGATATGAAGGTAATGAACATTCTGATCGCTTTCAGCAGCTTCTACTCAGAGCATTGATTACTGGAATAATATCTGAAAGCAAGGCTGCCGCTCTGATGAATATGAAGGTTGGCCAATTTAGTCAGTATCTCGATAACATGTTCGATGAAGATAGCAGTAACTGATACCAATATTTTCATAGAGCTAATAAAAGCAGGATTACTTCCCTCTCTGTTTCAGATCGGATATACTATCCACACTACTTATGAAGTAGTCAACGAACTATTACCCGAACAGAAATCTGTTTTGAATGATTTCATCAGAGATAAAAAACTCATAATTTACTCTTTTTCGGCATCGGAAATAACAGACATTACAAAGCAAAATCTTTCCCCTGGTCTTTCTTTCGTTGATCAGGGAATATTTTATTATGCACAAAATCAGCATGATTACTTTATTCTTACCAACGATAACCTACTTCGTAAGACTTGTAAGAATAGCCAAATTGAAGTGCACGGGATACTATGGCTAATGGATCTTTTTCTTCAAAAAGATTTGTGTACAAAACCTGGGTTATGCCAGGCTTTAAAACGAATGATGCAAGGATTCAATAGGCTACCAATTAACGAATGTACCGAACGTCTCAATAAGTGGGGTCAAAGTTAGATGAGAATAAAAGACCATCTGTCTATAATTTCACATTAACATCGGCTAGCCTCCCTCAGAACTTTCCAAACTCACAAAACTAATACATTAGTTGAAAACCGTAAATTTTCGCACTGTAGTAACGAGAACCTCTAATTCCGTCTAGCCCTCTTATATTTTTTACCTCTGTCGAAGTCTTGCTTAAGTCGATTGACTTGTTGAACTCACCCGGACCAATATTTACAATAAATGTTTTGCTCGTTAGTACATTTTCCATTTCGTATTTATTTTAGCTTGAAGATAATCTATCTATTATAATTTCAAATAATAGATAAAAAATTCCAATTCAAAGGCCACTAATTCGACAAATCAATAAATAAAAAATGATAGAACTGTACCGATTTAAAGTATGAACATCAAAAATAGTCCTGCTGGCGATTTGCACCAAGAATCAAAAAATAAAAAATTGTACTGATTTAAACATTAGTTTATTTCAGTACACTCCGTTATCTTCATACCCATGAAGGTTCCGGAAACAAAAACCCAAAAAGGCGACGCGCCCCCCTTATCACCAGCCCTTAGGGCTGTGATTTTTACACGTGTGTCCCGTAGCGTTCAAAACTACCAGCGTCAGATTGATGACCTAACCGCTTACGCTGCCCGGCAAGGCTGGACGGTTACCGGCGTGATCGCAGAGAAGATCTCGGGGAGCAAGTCCAATGAAGACCGGGGCGGCATTGCCCAACTGCTGGAAGCGGCCAGGCTCGGCAAGTTTAAAAAAGTGCTTATTTCGGAGGTTTCAAGATTGGGACGGCGTCCCTCACAGACGCACCAGGTACTAGAAGAGCTAACAAGCCTCAAAATTTCGCTCTACATCCATCAATTTAACACGGAGACACTATTACCTAACGGAAAGCTAAATCCAGCCGCCTCGATGATTTTTTCCATCACTGCGGACATGGCAAGGCAGGAAAAGGAAACGCACGTTGAACGTGTGGTCAGCGGTATGCAGCGGGCCAAAAGGGAAGGAAAGAAATTTGGAAGAAAAAACGGACCGCTTTACACCGATGCCCAGCTGCTGCGCAAATATGCCAAAGCCATCAAAGATTTACAGCTGGGGGTCAGTATCCGGAAAGTGGCCCGGATCTACGGGATTTCCCCGGACACCGTGCAACGGGTCAAAAAGCTCATACCAGAGCCAGATAAGTGACCATCCTAACTATACGTTCATCCCCCTACCCTGCCTGGATCCTGATATCAGGATTTGATCGGGAAGCTACCATCTTTGATTTTTACTGATTACATTGCCCCCCATTCGAATCAAACACCGTTTGATTTAGTTTGCCCGTAAGTGTAACACAAAAACAGGCAGGTGTCTCACTAGACCGTTTTTTATCGTTTAGGGCCTTGTAAGTTCTTTTTGAAGGTATTTGACAAGCAGATAATGGTAAGATCATACAATATCCACGGTGACCTTTTGATATTCTATCCGTTTTTTACACAATTAACGTGCGTGGCTCTCCGCCGTGCAAAGCGTTGATGGAGGGTAAATCATAAATGGGTGGGTAATATACCTCTCCATTTATTGTAAGATTCTATCACGGAAGTATCTTGTTTTTACCGATTTTCTCCCGCGATGCCCCCTATTTAACGCCGTGGAACACTTGATTTTCTACACATAGCACCCTGACAAAACGGCACAGAGATAAAAAAATCAATATAACTAAATTATTAGTTCTCAGCACTTTTTAAAACCTCTCCCTTTTAATCTGTTTTCCGCTTTCAGCGGAAAACAGATTAAAAGGGAGAAAGAGCTGATGGAAAAAGAAAAAAGTGCCTTCACTTACCAAATCATTCAAATGAATTAAATTTGGCCAAAATGTTTCCACCCCTAGAAGACTTTTTTTAAGCGTGCGCGAAGCGACGCAAGCCGCCTTTTGTGCGTAAGGAAAATAAAAAATGATATGAGTGACGAAGGAACGAATACCGATTTTGCTGTTCTATAGGTTTTTATATAGTAGCTATATATATAGAGGCAATACTCGACAGCAATGACTGTTTAAGCTCAGTTAGATGCCTTTTCAATGAGGCAATACTCGACAGCAATCGCGAGTATGAGGCAATACTCGACAGCAATGAGGCAATACTTGACAGCAATGAGGCAATACTTGACAGCAATG
>NZ_AZQN01000015.1 GCF_000566685.1 Dyadobacter tibetensis Y620-1 | reverse complement strand
AACCAAGGAGGTGCTTGGTGGGGATTTAACCTGGAAGCCCCCGGGGTAAATCATTCCGCCGAGTTTACTCCTACCCAAAAAGGTTGTATCTTATATTGAAAATGCGCTATTTAGCGTCCAATTAATAGAAAAACATAATCATTGGACTAATATGAAAAGAGGATATACGCTGACGCTATGTCTGCTGGCTTTACTGGGCATAGGACAGCCTACCGAGGCCCAGATGTGGAAGGCCATGGAGCCTGAGTCACTCCCTGTTAAAAGACATGAAAATGCGATGGCCGAGGCCAACGGCAAATTATATCTGATAGGTGGAAGAGGGATAAAGCCTGTAGATCAGTACGACCCTAAAAAAGACACCTGGACCAGTTTGATAGAGACACCAATAGAAATGAGTCATTTTCAAGCCGTAACTTTCAAAGATGAGATATGGGTTCTAGGCGCTTTTACGGGTTCCTATCCCCACGAGTTACCAATTCCCAATGTCTATATCTTCAACCCGGTCAAAAACGAGTGGCGTAAGGGTCCTGAGATCCCTCAAGATCGGTTGCGTGGTGCCGCTGGAGCATTCACCCATCAAGGCAAGATATACCTTGCCTGCGGTATCCAGGACGGGCATTGGGATGGCCAGGTAGCCTGGTTTGATGAATTTGACCCAAAAACCAATCAATGGAACAGGCTGCAAGATGCCCCACGCCCTCGCGATCACGTGCAGGTTGCCCTACACGACAATAAACTGTATGTAGCAGGTGGACGTCTATCCAGTGCCAAGACAAAGGACACTTTTACCCTGACGGTAAACGAGGTAGATGTCTATGACTTTAATACAAAAAGTTGGACCACTCTGCCGGCTGAACAAAATATTCCCACCCCAAGGGCAGGATGCACGGCGGTAACCTATCAGGACAAAATTCTGGTAATAGGAGGTGAAAGCGGGGCCCAAACCCAGGCGCACTCCGAAGTAGAAGCTTTTAATACCAAAACGCAGAAATGGGAAAAGCTACCGTCCTTACACCAGGGTCGACATGGCACCCAGGCGGTTTTATTAAACAAAAAAGTATACATCGGGGCAGGATCGGCCAACCGAGGTGGAGGCCCAGAGCTTAACGATTTAGAAGTCCTTATAAAATAAACAACGGGACTCAATTCACCTGTAGCTATCTTTATTTAGCCCCATATTTACTTAGAAAGTAATGTACAAATCTCTTTTCCTGATCGCGCTCTCCCTGGCAGCCTTCCACAGCAAGGCACAGGACAAAATCTTTACCAAAGCAGACAGCCTACGGGGCGCCATCACCCCCGAAAGGGCTTGGTGGGACCTTACTTATTATCACCTCAGCGTGAAGCCTAACCCAGCCGACAGCACCATAAAAGGGAGCACCCTGGTAGGCTATACCCCCATAAATCCTGGGCAGCGCATGCAGATCGACTTACAGGAGCCCCTGCAAATCGATGCCGTAACCCAACACGGCCAGTCTCTGCGCTTCACCCGTGAGGGCAATGCCTATTTTATCACTTTGACCAAAACTCCTCAAGTGGGTAAGCCCGACTCCCTGCTGATCCAGTATTCGGGCCGCCCCCGCCTGGCCAAAAATCCACCCTGGGATGGAGGCGTACAGTGGAAAAACGACGGCAAAGGACTGCCCTATATCGCTACTTCCTGCCAGGGACTCGGTGCCAGCGTATGGTGGCCCTGCAAGGACCATATGTACGATGAGGTGGACAGCATGCGCATAAGCATCACCTCGCCCCCGGGCGTTTCCGATGTGTCCAACGGGCAGCTGGAATCGACCCGCCAGCATGCCGACGGCAGCAACACCTATACCTGGCTGGTACGCAATCCCATCAACAACTACGGCGTCAATATGAATGTAGGCGACTACGTGAGCTGGCAGGAAACCTACGACGGTGAAAAAGGCCCCCTAAAGTTGGGATATTATTCCCTGAGGGAAGATGAGGCGAAAGCCAGAAAACAGTACCAGCAGGTACCCTTGATGCTCAAGGCCTTCGAGCACTGGTTTGGCCCCTACCCTTTTTACGAAGATGGCTATAAAATCGTACAGGTACCCTACCTGGGCATGGAGCACCAAAGTTCAGTTACCTACGGAAATCGCTTTGAAAATGGGTATCTGGGACGGGACTTATCCAAAACCGGCTGGGGACTTAAGTGGGACTTTATCATCATCCATGAGAGTGGCCACGAATGGTTTGCCAACAACATCACCTACAAGGATGTCGCCGACATGTGGATCCATGAAAGCTTTACCAATTATTCGGAATGCCTATATACCGAATATTATTATGGCAAAGACGCTGGTGCCGACTATGTGATAGGTACCCGTGCCAATATCGCCAACGACATCCCCATTATCGGGATCTATGGAGTAAACCAAGAGGGCTCTAAAGACATGTATTATAAAGGGGGCAATATGCTCCATACCATTCGTCAGCTGGTACATAACGACGAAAAATGGCGGCAGATCCTTCGTGGCTTAAACGAAGAATTTTACCATCAGACGGTAACCAGCGCCCAGATCGAAAACTATATGAGCAAGAAATCGGGGATAGATCTGAGTAAGGTATTCGACCAGTATCTGCGGGATATACGAATTCCAACTCTGGAATACCGCTCTTCAAAGAAAGGCTATGAATACCGCTGGACCAATGTGGTAGAAGGCTTTGATATGCCCGTTAAAGTTCAACTCGGTAGTAGAACAAAAACCCTTAAGCCGAATGGTCACTGGAAAATGGTAAAGGGGAAGGGAGGATTGGTCATAGACAGGAATTATTATGTTACGAGTAAAGAGATCTAGTGTCCAAGAATGTTAAGGATTTAAGATGGTCATGTTTCAATAGAGAATTGCTCAATCAATTTTACAGCTAGTCCAAATATCACAAGCAGACCATTTTAGAAGCAGGTGGCATTATCGCCTCCGAAATTGCAAAAGCCTTGCCAGCCTAAACCGACCGTATACGCTTGGTGAGGCGTAACCCGCAACGTATCAACCCTACCGACGAGTTGATATCAAAGGATTTAACGGACCGTGATTCCCTATTTAAAGCCGTGAAAGGATCTTCGATCGTATATGTTTACGATAGGTTCCCCTTATGACACCAGTTGCTGGCAAAGCCAGTGGCCTGCCTTCATCCATAATGTGGTAGAGGCTTGTCAGACTTACGAATGTAAGCTGGTATTTTTCGTTAATATTTATATGTACGGTCCGGAAAGACGCAATCCAATGACAGAGGACACTCCCTACCGTCCCAGAAGTAAATAAGGACAGGTAAGAGCCGCCTTTGTCAAACAGATGATGGATGAAGTGGAGAACAGAAAGCTTACAGCGTTGAAGGCCCAGTCGGCCGATTTTTATGGCCCGGGCATCGCCAGCAGTAGTCACCTAAATAAAATTGTTTTTAAACCGTTACATGCAGGTAAAAGGCCAACTGGATGGGTTCCGTCAATCAAAAAACATTCTTTTACTTAGACGCCTGATGCGGGACGAGCTACTGCCTTGCTAGGCGTTACCGTCGATGACTAGAACCAAGTATGGCATCTGCCTACTGTCTTCAAGTCTTTCAAAGGTAAATAATGGATTGAAGCCATCGCTCCGGCCATGGACAAACCTGCAAAATATCAGGTGGCCCCAAAATTACTAGTACGGATCATGTGGGCTGGTTTATGCCCATTATGAAGGAAATGGTTCAAATGCTTTAACAATATGATCGGGACGACGAATTCAACAGCGATAAATTCGAAAAACGTTTTCACCAGTCTCCTACCCCCTATCTGGAAGGTATTAAAAGGGTAATAAGAGCTAGTTTTTCAGGGGCCCAGGAAGGGAGCGATGCCATACGCAAGCAGGCTTTATCCATTTTGAAAAAAATTAGAATGACTCTTACTTTACTTTTTTTGAAAAATCTAAGACTAGATAAGGTCAAAAATTAGATAACCATAATCCCTCCCCGCACAAAAGAGGGATTATGATTGTTCAGTCAAACAGGCGGGCAAAATGATTCTCCAAATGGCTACGCATGGCATTGCGAAGTTTTTCGGCATCGCCATTTTCAATAATATCTACCAATCCACCATGTGACACATAACTCTGATTGTCGACCAGCTTCTTTAAAAGCCCGCTTTGATGAACATAATCAAAAACAGGCAATAGTAAGCGTTGAAATTTCTTCATAGTCTCGTTCCCTGTAATTTCATATAGTTTACCATGGAAAGCTATTTCATGCTCTATTTGAAAGAGTAATTTCTCCGATCGTGGCGGTTCATGCTTGACCAACTCCTTGAGGTCCTGAATATCCTGGGCACTAACTCGTTCCATGATAAAGTCGGCCATACCAATTTCCAAAGAAAGCCTCATTTCGAATATCTCCTTCAAAGTTTCCTTGTTAAGAATTTTAGGATTCATACTCTTTTGCAATACCGATACCAAGTCGGGACTGGTAATCACAGCCCCTCTATGCTTCTTGGATTCTATGAGCCCCATCAGTCTTAATCGTAACATGGCCTCTCTGATCACCGTGCGGCTAACGCCCAACGACTGTGCTAGCTCCAACTCCTTCGGTATAGCATCCCCTACCTGAAATTCCTTCTCAATAAATAGACTGATAAGATTTTGCTCCACCTTATCCACCAAAGAACTGGTATCGATCATCGGGATACCTGCAAGTAATTTTTCCATTTCCGTTTAAAGGGTATTTGACTTTATCACCACCGATTTTGTATGATGAATATTATTACCATTATTCAGTAGCAATCAGCTCTAAAATCTTTCGGGAATAATTTGACGGCCGAAAGCCGAATGCCGATTGCAATACTAAACAAGTCGTGATAAAGTCTATTATGTCCGACAAAATTGGGGTATTTCTTTCAATTATCAACCTGTAACCACCTTTAATTAATATAAGGATTTAAAAAAAATATTGCAAATTTCTTGCATTAGAAACCACAATCCTATTATCTTTATTATGTCATACATAATACATTTTCTAATCCAACCTGAAATATATGCATTTTACAACTACCAGATGGTGCCTGCTACTGAGCATTCTCAGCTTTATACTGGCACGCGATCTTAGGGCACAGAGTACCCGAATCATAACCGGTCAGGTATATGCCGCCGACGACCGTCAACCCTTACCATTTGTAACGGTTCTGCTCAAAAACAAAAGCCAGGCTGTAGAGACAGACCATGAGGGGCGTTTCAGTATATCCAGCAGTCAGGGCGACCTTATTCAATTCCGGATGGTAGGTTATATAACTCAGGAAAAAACAATAGGGAACGGCACGAACTTGGATATATTCCTTCAGCCCGATGTATCGGCCCTGGAGGAGGTAGTCGTGACAGGCTATGGGACTAGTAGCAGGGCACGTATCACCTCCTCCATTGCCAAGCTCGATTCTAAGGTCTTAGAGACGGGCATGCGATCTAATCCGGCTCAGGCGTTAGCCGGTACCATTTCGGGCCTCAGGGTAACTACGGCAACCGGCAGGCCTGGCGCCACTCCTACCATCATCCTTAGGGGAGGTACCAACTTCGACGGAAGTGGCAGCCCGCTTATCATCTTGGACGGACAAGTTCGGGGATCCTTTAGTGACATAAATCCTGAGGATATTGAGAGTATGGAAGTCCTGAAGGATGCCTCCGCAACGGCTATTTATGGAGCCAGAGCCAGTAACGGAGTGGTTCTGATTACCTCTAAAAGAGGAAAAAACGGAAATTCTTCCATTAGCTTTAAATCAAAAACAGGAATTAATTTTCTGAATATACCCTATAATTATCTTTCCGCAGAGGATTATATACATTGGACCAGGAAAGGGGTAGTAGAAGCCATCAAAAATGGAATCGCCAGGCCGTCGATGCTTTCCGGGGTGGGCCCCAGGAGCACGGGCAATCTATACAAGGATACCAACGGAAACATATTGGACGGAAATTATGATTCCAGGGCAATCTGGAGCACGATGCGCTTAAATGACAGCAACCGGGAGTTATTGACAGCCGAGGATGGATGGAAAACCATGCTTGATCCGATTCCTACCAACAGCGCCGGAGAATATGACCCTAATGGTAGTCAGGCTGAGCTCATTTACAAGGATTTTAATTACGGAGATTACGCCTTTCGTTCACCAGCGATCTCTCAGGACTATAATATAGGGATGAATGGAGGAAACGAAAAAGGGAGCTATTATGCCAATTTAGGTTATTACAAAGAAGATGGCTTGTCATTGGGAACCTTCTATAAGCGTTTCAATTTCACCCTCAACGGCGACTACAAATTAAAAACCTGGCTAAAATCGGAGAGCAGCTTCCAGTTTGCCAGAGCCAATTGGCGTGACCAATCCCTTCAAAATGGGGAAGCCAACTATTGGGGCAGGATGTTATCGGCCCCACCTACCATGCGCGGCACCAATTCGGCAGGGGAATTGCTCTTGGGACGTGATGCCAGTGATGGAAACCCAGCAGTGAATATTGACAAATACCTAAGAAGCAACCAATCGGACAAATTCACTATTGGTCAATCTTTTATAGTCGATTTCACCAAAGATCTTTTCCTGAAAGCAAGCGGCATTCTGCTGTACGACGAAGCCAATAACGAATCATTTAATCGAGATTACCGGATAGGAATTATGAGTAAAACCAACCCAAATACGGGTTGGAATAGGGATCGCAGCAGCTATGCCAGCTTCGATCGCAGTATCCGCCAAACCTATAATGCCATTTTAAACTATAAGACCAGCATCTCAGGTGCGCACCATCTGGACGCTATGCTCGGTTACGAATATTACGAGCAATACAATAAGGGCTTCGATGCCAGTGGAAAGCTAGCACCTACTGACGACTTTCAGGATTTGGGACTTACCAGCAACGAGGCTACGCAACGTACCATTGACTCCTACCATACGAAGGAAAGGATCATTTCAAGCTTTGGACGCCTGAACTATGACTTCGACGGGCGCTATCTGGCCTCGTTTACCGTACGCCGTGACGGCTACTCAAGGCTTTTGGGTGACAACCAGTTTGGCATATTCCCGGCATTTTCGGCAGGCTGGCTACTACACAAGGAAAGCTTTATGGCGGATTTTCAACAATGGTTATCTTTTATGAAATTAAGGGCTAGTTACGGTAAAAATGGCAATATCGGAAGTATAGGCATCTATGAACTTCAGGGTTCCTACGGCTCACAACCCGCTTATAACGCTACTATAGGTTTTCTGCAAACAGGAATTGCCAACCCCAACTTGAAATGGGAAAAAAGTAATACGGTAGAAGGGGGGCTTGAACTGGGCTTTTTCGAGAATCGCCTCACTAGCAATATTGCGATATATAACCGGATAACCACCGACAAAATTGCCAGTGTACAACTTCCAACTTCTTCGGGCATCAGCAGCATTCGCACCAATAATGGCAGTATGCGCAACCGGGGGGTGGAACTAGAAGCAACCTATAAGGCGGTACAAAAGGAAGATTTCACTGTCCAGATCGGCGCCAATGCCGCTTGGAACAAAAACACCATTTTAAAACTACCCTACAACGGCAACGACAATAACAGACAAGGTGGGCAGCGTATCTTCGATCCAAAATCTGGGAAGGTGATTTGGGTAGGTGGTCTTCAGGAAGGTCAGGAATATGGACAGATATTTGGCTATGTAAGTGAAGGGATCATTCGTACTCCTCAAGACCTAGCTACCTACAATAAGATCGACATCGCAGCCGGAGAAGTTCAATATGGTGGAGCGGCAGGAAAGAGAGTAGCCAGTGCCCAACAGATAGAGTCCAAGAAACTAAACCCATCCGCTTACATTGAAACGCAGCTGGGAGATATGATGTGGAAGGATGTTGACATGAACGATACCATCGATACCCGGGATATGGTTCCGATGGGGCGTACCATTCCTCGCTGGACCGGTGGTTTCAATACTTCCGTGCGCTGGAAAAACCTTTCCTTGTTCATCAGAATGGACTTCGCCTTAGGACATAAACAAATGGACTTTCAACAGATGTGGTCTCTTGGTAGTTTCCAGGGCGAGTTCAATGCAACCGACCTGGTAAAAGACAGCTGGACACCAGAAAACCCGAATGCCAAATACCCACGATACACCTGGGCCGACCAGCTCAACGTCAAAAACTATGATAGGCCCAGTAGTCTGTTCTGGGTAAACTCATCCTATCTAGCATTCCGGGAAGTATCATTAAGCTATTCGGTTCCCAGCACCCTACTTCAAAGGGCGAAAATTGCAGGTCTCACATTTACCGCTACGGGTCAAAACCTAGGTTATCTGACCAACAAAATGCTGAACCTTCCAGAACGAACTGGTAACCAAACCAGTGCCTACACCATCCCGACTACCTTGATTCTAGGGGCATCGTTCACTTTCTAATCACGATTTTACATGAAAAAAATATCAAAAATACTCTTTAGCCTAGCCCTTATTATTTGGACTATGGCCTGTCAAGATAGCCTTAACCTGGCACCGGAGGACTATTTTGGAAGTGGGAACTTCTGGAAATCTGAAGCTCAGGTCAACAACTTCATGGTGGGATTGCACAAACAATTCCGCGACAACCAATTCCAGTTCTTACGACTGGGCGAAATGCGTGGAGGGTTTTATAGCAACGTAGACCGACAAGCTACCTCTCTAAATGAACTTCCTATCATCGAACAACGCCTGGAAGAGACCTCTCCTGGCGTAAGTAACTGGGCAGGGTTTTATGGAGCGATCCTACAGATCAATCTATTTCTTAATAAATTACAAAACATAGAATTTATACCTGATCAAAGAAAACAGTACTTGTTAGGCCAGGGGTATGCGATGCGGGCCTACTACTATTTCCATTTGCTACGCACCTATGGGGGTGTACCCCTGGTACTCGAACCAGAAGTTCTGAATGGCTCCACAGACGCCATTAGCTTACGGAAGAAGAGATCGTCTGAGGAGGCCGTATTGCAGGCTATCAAAGCGGACATCAACAAGGCTGTTGAGCACTTTGGATCTCAGACTTCTCCACCAAATAAAAGCCAATGGTCCCCACGTGCAGCCCTGATGCTTCAGGCTGAGGTGATGCTCTGGTCGGCGAAAGTGTATGGAAATACCAGCGATTTGGTTCTAGCTAAGTCGGCGCTCACCGCTGCTGCAGGCAGTCAGCTCCTTCCCAAGTTTTCCGATGTATTTTCCTATGGCAATAAAAACAATAATGAAATCATATTGGCCATTCACAATAAAGTGGGAGAGTCCGAAATGAGTGGAGTGGCGGCCTATACCTATTCTACTTTCAATTTTAACGGACTTCATTACAAAGACAGCACCGTCTCTGAGGGGATTGGAAACTTTCTGGTAGACCCTTTGATACTCGCCGCTTCCAACTCGCAACAAGTGATTCAGCGCTACGGGTATACCTTCTCCTTATTTCAATCATATCACCCCGCCGACAGCCGTCGTATGGCGACGTTTTACGACTATTATAAAGTGAACACCGGCCAAAAACCGTATGAAGTCGCCATTCGTAACACTGCATTGGTAAAATTTCTGGGGACACTAGATGCTAACAAAAGATACTTTTCCGACGATTGGCCCGTATATCGGGAGGCTGACCGACTTTTGATGCTGGCAGAAGTGGTTAATGCAGAAAACGGAGATCCTACGACCTATGTGCAAGCCATTCGTGATCGAGCCTTCGGCCCTGGAAAAGATCCACAACCCTTCGTCTACCAGAATCAGGATGCCAGTGAATTAGCTATCTTTAAGGAACGAGTCAAAGAGTTTGTTTTTGAAGGAAAACATTGGTACGATCTTCGTCGAATGAAAGTAGCGGGAGTACCATTGGTTTTTAAAAGCACCCTTCACCCCTACGGTTTACTCGATAAAGCAACCCAGGGGTATCGGCAGCTTTGGCCCATTGAAGCCAATATCTGGACCAACGATCCACTGGTAAAACAAACTCCAGGATACATGACCGCCCGACCTAACTAGAAAACGCACAATAGGGGGGTTCCAATGATTTCTGCGGAGCCCTCATCATTTCATTCTATTTTCCATTATGCCTAAAAACATGAACCAAAAACTTACCGGCCTCATTGCAGCTCCCTTTACTCCCATGTATCCTGATGGCCGGCTTCATCTTGAAAAGATTACTGAATACTATCAGTTTCTAAAATATAATCAGATCTCTGGTGCCTTTATTTGCGGCTCCACAGGAGAGGGCGTCTCCCTTACCCTAACAGAAAAAAAACAGGTTGCTGAGGCCTGGGCCGCTTGCACCGCAGCCGATCCAGCCTTTAAGGTGATGACCCTGGTGGGGGGCACTTGCCTGGCCGATGCTATTGATCTGGCACAGCACGCCCAACAGGTTGGTCTATATGGCGTTTCTATGACCAGCCCGTTTTATTTCAAACCAGCGTCTATATCTCTTTTGGCCGACTCCATCCGGATGGTAGCCAACAGTGTCCCCGACCTGCCATTTTACTATTATCATATTCCGGTTCTCACGGGTGTTGGATTCCCTATGCTGGATTTGCTAAAAAACCTGGATGGCACTTTACCTAATTTTGCCGGCATTAAATACACCCACGAAGACTTCATGGATTTCCAGTCCTGCATAAATTACCAACGCCAACGTTACGATATGCTGTGGGGAAGGGATGAAAATATGTTATCCGCCTTAGCGGTAGGGGCCAAAGGAGCCGTGGGCAGTACCTTCAATTACGCAGCTCCTTTATATCTGCGTTTAATAGAGGCTTATGAAAAAAATGACCTGTTAACTGCTGCTAAACTTCAACAGACTTCCATTAATATGATCCGACTCCTTGGAAAGTATGGAGGCATTTCGGTGGGCAAGTCTTATATGAAAGTGGTGGGTATGGATTGTGGAGAATTCAGGCTTCCAGTGGGAAATATGAACTCTGATCGATTCACCGCATTCCAAACCGAGGTAACCGCTCTCAATTTTGATAAATTCCGCTCCATTCCATGTCAGAAACCCCATAGCTCATGACCTTTCCACGCATACTGATAGTGCTATTATATTTCTTCATGGTAAAGGGTAAGATTCATGCTCAAAGTGAAATGGCCAACGACATAAAGTGGACTGTGGCCACCAAACTACCTGATGCACCAGGGCATAAACAGCCCGGAGTAGCCGGTGCTTTCGTGGGCATCCACAAAGGGGTAATGCTAATCGCTGGCGGAGCGAATTTTCCTGACCAAATGCCCTGGCAGGGAGGTACAAAAAATTACAAAAAAGAAATCTACATACTCAGAAAAGCGGAAGCTGGGTATGCATGTACGCTATTTCAAAATACCCTGCTTCCCCACCCTGTAGCTTATGGAGGTAGCACTAGCATGGAAGATGGGGTGGTATGCGTAGGTGGAGAAATTAACGGAATCCCTACCGCCGACGCTTTCTTAATGCGATGGGAAGAAACCCGTGTGAGGATCATTTCTTTGCCAAGCTTACCTATCCCCCTGACGAATGTAGGCCTTACCCATATCGGTTCGGTCGTATACGCCATTGGTGGGGAAAATGAGGACGGCCCCTCCCGGCGATGCTTTAGCCTGAATCGGGACGACGCTAGTCCAAGCTGGACCGCTCTACCCGACCTACCCTCGGCGCGCTCTCATGCTGTAGTAGTCGCCCAAAGCGATGGTAGTCAACCAAGTCTGTATGTATTGGGTGGCCGCTCGGCTCAGCTTTCCGCAATCAGCAAGCTATATGGTAATACTTTTCGCTATAACCCCGTAGCAAAAACCTGGTCGGAAAAAGCGCCCATTGGGAATGGAAATACCACCACCAACCTATCGGCAGGCACCGGAGTGGCAGTAGGAGCTTCCTATATCCTCCTAATTGGTGGTGACCAGGGGCAAGTATTTCACAGAATTGAAGATTACAATATCCGCCTAAAGCAGGCGACTGATTTGCTGGAAGCGGACCGATTGAAGACCGAAAAACTAGCGCTACTAACCTCCCATACAGGCTTTTCTAAGGAGTTACTCCTGTACAATACCATCACCGATACCTGGACCAGCATAGGTACCTTGCCTCAACCCGGACCTGTAACCACCACCGCTGTAAAATGGGGGGACGACATCCTTATTCCTAGCGGAGAAATACGTCCTGGTCTACGAACACCGGAAATCATAGTTGGAAGCATTCAGAATAAAACTTTTTTTTCTTGGATAGACTCTTTGGTTTTACTCATATGCTTCCTGCTGATGACAGCAGGAAGGTATCTATTCACCGGTCATACGAACAGTACACACGACTATTTTAAGGGAGGTGAAAGGATCCCCCAATGGGCTGCGGGAATAAGTATTTTTGGCGCAAAACTTAGTGCCATCACCTTTATGGGTATTCCCGCCAAAACCTACGCAACCGACTGGACGTATTTCTTTTTATTAATGACCATCATCCTGGTCATGCCGATTGTTGCCCGGTATTTCATTCCCTTTTACCGAAGGTTAGGAGTGACTTCTGCTTACGAATATCTAGGTCAGCGTTTCCATTTCGGTTGTCGTATTCTGGCTTCTTCACTTTACGTCCTGTTACAATTGGGACGCATGGGCATCGTGGTGCTATTGCCCAGCATCGCGCTAACCCTCGTTACGGGCATCCCTGTTCACATTTGCATTATCGTTATAGGCGCCATCAGCATCTTTTTTACGGTAAAGGGCGGCATTGAAGCCGTAATCTGGGTGGAGGTTATCCAGGTTCTAATTTTGGCGATTGGCGCATTATTTTGTCTCTTCTATCTCCCATTCCATATCCAGCATTGGGAGCAGGGGACGATGGCACTACAAAACCAGGAAAAGCTCAAAACACTAGACTTCCGTTTCGACTTTACTCAACCTACTTTCTGGGTGGTACTCATCGGTGGAATGGCCATTAATTTACTTACATACGGCTCCGATCAAACTACCGTCCAGCGTTATCTGACAACAAAATCAGAAAAGGAGTCCATCAAGAGTCTACAACTTGGCGCATGGCTTACCTTGCCTTCAACCCTCGTTTTTTTCTCCATCGGCACATTACTTTACCTTTTTTATCGGGAGCAACCACAATTGGTGAACATGGCTCTGGACAGCCAGGACAATATTTTCCCCTGGTATATCGTCAGTCAGCTGCCGGCAGGGCTATCAGGATTGTTGATCGCTGGAATATTTGCTGCCGCCATGAGCAGCACCGAGGCCAGCATGAATTCGACAGCTACCCTTTTGACCACCGATTTTTACCAAAAGTTAAAACCGCAGGCCACCCCAGCCCAAAGCTTGTTATTTGCCCGAATCACCACCTTCGCCCTGGGACTATTTGTAACGGTTATCGCCCTATATATGGCCTATAAGGGAGTATCTTCCCTTTGGGATAAGTTCAACACCATATTAGGCCTGTTTACAGGCTGCATTGGGGGGGCCTTCTTGCTAGGCATATTTACCACCAGAGCCAATGGCCATGGCGTTATGCTTGGCATGGTCATCAGTTGCATTACCCAATTGTTTATCCAACAGTATAGCACCATGCATTTTCTCCTCTATGCCTTTACTGGGTTGATGAGCTGCATGGTTTCAGGATATCTATTGAGCCTGATCTGGCCCCCAAAGTCGGATCTGAAAGGGCTTACCCGCTACACCTAATTGCATAAAAAAATCCATAATAGCATCTGTATCACCCATGTCCTATACTCCGCATGACCTCCTGAATTTACAGGAATTTTATCGCAAACAATTACTTGAAGACACCATGGCATTCTGGTTTCCCCGTGCCATGGACCCTACGCATGGTGGATACCTGCTCATGCGTGACTTTGATGGCAAGCTCCTCGACGAGGACAAATCGGTATGGTTCCAGGGAAGAACGGCATGGACCCTAGCCACCATTTATCAAACAATAGACTCAAACCCTTTCTGGCTTAGCGCCGCTAAAAGCGGAATAGATTTTATCAACCAACATTGTTTCGATCAGGACGAACGTATGTTCTTCCATGTCACCCGCAGTGGAGAGGCTATCCGTAAAAGGAGGTATTATTTTTCGGAGACTTTTGCCTGCATCGCCCATGCCGCCTTTGCCAATGCAAGCGGGGATGCTCCGTCGGCAGAAAGAGCGAAATCGCTATTCGGAAAATGTATCCACTACTGGGAAAACCCGTCCATACTGGAAGCAAAATTTACCAATGTTCGGCCCGGAAGAAGTATTGCCCCCCCCATGATTATGCTAAATACGGCACAGCAGATGCGTCAACATCTGGATGATCCCAGATGCAGCCAGATTATCGACCGCTGTATTTCAGAAATTTCTACTTATTTTGTAAAAGACGATTTGCAGGTAGTAATGGAACTGGTTGCCCCCGACGGCTCCGTAATGGATCATTTCGATGGCCGAATGCTCAATCCTGGTCATGCCATTGAGGGAGCCTGGTTTATTCTCCATGAAGCAAAATACCGTAATAACGACCCCGAATTGATTCGGCTTGGATGTAAGATGCTGGATTATATGTGGACCAGAGGTTGGGACCAGGAATATCAGGGTCTATATTACTATCGCGATGTATATCACCGACCCGTTCAGGAATATTGGCACGACATGAAATTTTGGTGGCCACATAATGAAGCCATCATAGCAACCTTACTCGCTTATACCCTTACTGGCGACAAAAAATATGCTCACATGCATCAAATGGTACATCAGTATGCCTACAGCCATTTCCATGACAAGGAGAATGGGGAGTGGTTCGGGTATCTGCACCGCGACGGAACGATTAGTCAAACAGCAAAAGGCAACCTATTCAAAGGCCCCTTTCATCTACCCCGACAAGAATGGTACTGCACCCTGTTGCTCCAGGATTTTATAGAAAAAAATCACCCTCAGTTATCAGACCTAAATAAAAAACCCTAAACCAATTTATGATGAAAAAGCATCCGATCCTCTACCTTTTTTTTCTTTTAATCATCCTTATCAATCCTGCCACAGCCCAAACACCCGTCTTTACATCGGGACAGGAAGGGTACCAATCGTTCCGGATCCCGGCCCTGATCGCCACCCCAAAGGGAGAGCTCCTGGCCTTTGCCGAAGGGAGAGTCGGCGGGAGTGGCGACTTTGGGAATATCGACATCGTGCTCAAAAGGAGCAGCGACGGAGGAAAAACCTGGTCGGCACTAGCAGTAGTAGCCGAATACGACCAGCTACAAGCGGGGAACCCGGCTCCGGTTTTGGATCTGCTCGACCCACTATATCCCAAAGGCCGACTGTTTTTGTTTTATAATACCGGCAACAATCATGAAGGGGAAGTTCGCACGGGCAAGGGTCTCAGGGAGGCCTGGTACATCACCTCCACCGACATGGGACATAGCTGGTCGGCACCCGTCAACATTACCACCCAGGTTCATAGGCCCAATCAGCCGGAAGTCAATGCGGCCTATACCTTCCCGGAGGACTGGCGGAGCTATGCCAACACCCCCGGCCATGGCCTGCAGATAGGGACTGGCCCATTCAAGGGCAGAATATACATCGCCGCCAACCATTCGGCTGGAGCTCCCAAGGCGCATGCCCAAGACTATCAGGCACATGGATACTATTCCGACGACCATGGCAAGACCTTCCAACTCAGCGAAACCATTTCCTTCCTGGGCTCCAATGAGGCTACGGCGGCAGCACTCTCCAACGGCCGTTTACTGTTTAATGCCCGAAATCAAAAGGGGGATGTCAAAGCGAGGATCGTGGCCTTTAGCTCCGATGGCGGCGCCAGCTGGGACAGCACCTATTTCGATCGCCAGTTGCCCGACCCGGTATGCCAGGGAAGCCTCCTCAACCTAGGCAAAATAAAAGGCAAGACGGCATTGGCCTTCGTCAATAATGACCATACCAGCCAGCGGGACAACCTCACCCTACGCATCAGTACCGACGAAGGCAAAACCTGGACAAAGGGCACCGTAATTGACAAAGGCAACGGTCAGCAAAAGGATTTTACCGCCTATGCCGATATAGCCACAACAAGCAAGAAAAAAATTGGCGTATTATACGAAAGAAATGGGTACAAAAGCATTTCTTTTAAAGAGGTTGGTTGGGAGAAGCCATAAAGGCACAGAAGGCTAGACCGTGAAGCTGTGTCTTTACAGACCTTTGATACAAAGCAATTTACGCATAAAAGCCTGTATTGATAACAATATGGAACTTCAGCCAAGCCAATTTCGAGACGCACATATGGAATTTGAAAGGGGTTGTTTTTGGACGGATACCATTCTCGCTCAATCCCAGCACTCCATAATGATCAGATCGCCTTCCTGGGCGGAGATGGTTACGATGCCATCTGTTTCGGCCTCGTTGCTGTTGCCACTCCGATGGCCCAGAACAAGCATGTCGTCCTGCAGGTTGTATTTCAGGCCCGTTGTATTGATCCCTTTTACTGCTCCTACCGGAATAAGGGAGATAGGCGTCCCTGCCACATACCATTTCTGAAAGGTGCCTGCCAGGGGAAATATTTTGGAGTAGTCGTCGAAAAGAACGAGCTTGATCTGGTTTTTATAGCGGACGATATTGGTGATATTGGTAATGGCATGGTCGGCACGACGCCCCGTAGCCCACACGATATTGGCGGCGGGAAAGCCTCGCTCAATCAACAAATCGATGGCTTTTTCTAAGTCTGTCTTGTCCTGGTCGGGCGTGGCCAAGATTTCCAAGGGCTGCTGCGAAGCGCGTATCAACTCAAAATCATGGGGCTGATCGAAGTCCCCCATCCAAAGATCCACTTTGATCCCCAGCTCCAAAACCCGATAGATGGCATGATCTAAGACAACAACAAATGGGCTCCATTCCAATAGCTGCCCCAATAAGGCCTCGCTGCAGGCTTCTCCATTGGCAATAATCAATGCGGGTTCCTGCTTCTCCCGTACAATATGATGCGAAGACATGTATGATTCAAAAAAACGTAAGGAAGTCTATTTAGTCCAGTTAAAAAGTGATCGACTGGATATGGAATTCTAAAGAACCAGATGGTACCGATTCATTACTTATCGTTCAGATCACTCACGTTGCGCTCATACTGGGCCACCTGACTGTTCAGCTGGTTAACCTCCTTATTGAGCTGGCCAAGAATATAGGGCACCTCGTTATTGGAATGTAATAACTTTTGATAGTACTCCTTGGCATCTTTAGTGATCTGATTCAAATAGTCCAGCTTTTCTGCAAGCTCTGTATTTTCTTTATTGGTAGATTCGTCTTTCATCTCCGTTCCCCTTTGGGTGGTTATTAGCAGTTTCAAGGTAGTAAGAAACTCTATAATTATCAAAAAAGCACCTATTTCCGTTTACAAAATGAAAATATTCCATGAAATTTAACTACTCTTTTTCCCCAAACCATCCAACACCACGGCACCAATGATGATAGAACCCATAACAACCTGTTGGTAGTACGAGGTTACGTTGAGCAGGTCGAGGCTATTGCTAATGACGCCGATGAGCAAGGCGCCAATGAGGGTGCCCGTCATGGTTCCTGTACCGCCCGTGGTGCTGGTTCCCCCAATGATAACCGCAGCAATCGCATCCAGTTCGAAGCCGGCGCCAGCATTGGGCTGCCCGGTGGTGATACGTGAGGTCAGCAATATCCCTCCTAATGCCGACAAAAGTCCACAGAGCGCATAAACCTTTAGCTTAACGGCTTTGACAGGAATGCCCGAGGCTAATGCGGCATCTTCATTTCCTCCTACAGCATAGATGTAGCGGCCCAAGATCGTTTTGCCCAAAATAAAGGAGCAAATGACAAATGCCAGTATCAGAATTATGATGGGAAAAGGCAGGCCAAACAGGCTCCCTCCACCTATAAAATTGAAAGAATCGGAAAGGTTGGAAATGGGCCTTCCTTTACTTAATATGAGTGCCAACCCTCTACCGATCGTCATAGTGCCCAAAGTCACGATGAAGGGGGGCACCTTACTTTTGGTGATCACTAGTCCATTAAAAAGACCTATGCCGACGCCCGCCAGCAAACCCAGCACGATAGGCACCACCAATGGGTACGTATCCGGATGGGCAAACATGGCGGCAACCACGCCAGCCACTGCCACCATAGACCCCAAGCTAAGGTCGATACCCCCTGAAATAATGACGAAAGTGACTCCAAATGCGAGTAGGGCATTGATGGACACCTGGGTTCCAATGATCAGCAGATTGGACACCGTTAAAAATCTGGGAGTCGTCAGGGCCATAGCAATACAGATCCCCAAAAAAGCGAGGAAAATACCGTACTGACCGATTCGGGTGAGTCTAAAATTGATTTGCTTTTCCACTATTGATGATAATTTATTAGAATACAATCTGATTTACTGTAAGGCATGTTTCATGATACGCTCCTCCGACGCCTCTGTACGAGAGAGCAATGCCGTTTGTCGGCCTTGCGCCAACACCAAAATACGATCGCTTATGCCCAAAATCTCTGGAAGCTCAGAAGAAATCATGATGATGGCCTTCCCGGACGCCTTCCACTGCTCAATGAGTCGATAAATTTCAAATTTGGCACCTATATCGACTCCTCTTGTTGGTTCATCCAGAATAATAATCCGTGGGTCGGCGTTCATCACCCTGCCCAGCACGATCTTCTGCTGATTCCCCCCGCTGAGCTCCCCTACTTTTTGATTCCTTCCAGCCGATTTTATATTCAAACTTTGGACATTCCGATCTACTACTTCTTTCTCTGATTCTGTTCCAAGGGCAAAGCCTTTTCTATGCCTGAGAAGACTCGAAAGGGTAAGATTTTCTGCCACTGACATTTTCGGAATAAACCCATACCGTTTCCTATCCTCGCTGACATAGCCTATCCCCAAAGTAATGGCCTGTCGAGGATTGCCAATTACGACCGCCTCCTTGTCGATAAACACCTGCCCTCTATCGGGTTGATCGAGGCCATAGAGCACCCGGGCGAGTTCAGTGCGCCCCGCACCCATTAGTCCTGCAATGCCCAAAACCTCCCCGGCATGTAGTGAAAAGTTGATACCCGAGAACGCCGACGATTTGCCAAGGTCCACCACTGAAAGAACCTCCTCGCTTTCTGACAGAGCGGAATGCTGGTGAAGCCCCTTGATCTCCCGGCCTACCATCAGGCCAATGAGCTGTTCTTGATCCAGACTGCTGGCAGGAGCGGTGCGAATATGCCGCCCATCCCGTAAGACCGTGATACGGTCGGAAATCTTAAATACCTCATCCATTTTGTGGCTGATGTATACGATGGCAACCCCTTTCGCCTTTAAGTCGGCGATGATGGCAAATAAGGCGGCTACCTCCCGGTCTGAAATGGCAGACGTAGGCTCGTCCATCACGATCACCCGGGCATCCATAGAAACCGCCTTGGCGATTTCCACCATTTGCATCTGGGAGATAGACAATTCCTGCATAGGGATGCTGGGGTCCAGGGTCAATCCCAAACGGCTAAGAATCCCTTGGGCCGCTGTGTTCATGGCTCCATCTCTTAATAAAAAGGAGAATGAGAATTCACGTTCCCGCCCCAGGAAAAGATTCTGCGCTACCGTAAGTCCCGGCACTACTAGTAACTCTTGGTGTATCATGGCCAATTTGCCTTTGAGTTGCTGGGTATTTTTATAGGGCACGATCGGTTCTCCATCGAAGATAATGGTTCCCGCATCGGGCTTCACCAGCCCCATTAATACTTTCATCAAAGTAGATTTCCCCGCGCCATTTTCGCCCATGAGTGCATGCACTTCTCCTGCAAAAATTTCTAAACCGACATTTTCGAGGGCTCTAGTACCCGAAAATGACTTGGATAAATGGCTTACCTGGAGTATAGGTTGAGGCATAGTTGCGACGTATTTAGGTCAGACGATGGTAGGATAAAAAATACCCTTTCAGAGGAGTCTACAGCGTAGCCATCTGAAAGGGTAAAATGGCCCGGCTCCGGCCGGGATCTTTTGTTATTGCCGAATTATGACTCGGTCCATTTCACACCGGTATCCTTCCAGCTCTTGGTATTGGCCGAATCGATTACGGCCTCACAAACCTTCTGAGTCTGTAGTGCATCGTAAAAGGTAGGGTTACATTCTTTACCGGTTTCAAGGCTATCTAGGAAGTCGGCGACCTGATGTACAAAAGAGTGTTCATATCCAATGATGGTTCCGGGAATCCACCAGCGTTTCATATAGGGCTGATCCGCATCAGTAATCAGAATGGACCTCCAACCACGAACCACAGAATCATCGGAATGGTCGAAATATTCCAGGCGGTTCATATCGTGCAGATCCCAACGAATGGATGCATGCTCCCCATTGATTTCCAGGGTATACAAGGCCTTGTGTCCACGGGCGTAGCGGGTAGACTCAAACAAACCCAAAGATCCATTATCGAAATGGCAATGGAACAGACAGGCATCGTCTATGCCTACTTTCTGCACCTCTCCGGTGCCTTGGTGAATTCTTTCTTTAATAAAAGTCTCGGTAACGGCCGACACGTCTTTGATGCCGCCATTCAGCCACATCGCCGTGTCGATACAGTGTGCCAGCAAATCGCCGGTCACGCCCGACCCCGCAGCGTCTACGTCGAGACGCCAGGTAGCATCGCCTCCCTGCGGCACGTCGGGACTGATGGTCCAGTCTTGCAAGAAATTGGCCCGATAATGGAATATGCGCCCCAACTTTCCAGAGTCTATGATTTGCTTGGCCAAGGTAACGGCAGGTACACGTCGATAGTTGTACCAAACGGTGTTTTTCACGCCAGCCTTTTGTACGGCTTCCGTCATGGCTTCGGCCTCAGCCAACGTGCGTGCTAGTGGTTTTTCGCATAGAATCATTTTCCCGGCCGCAGCAGCTGCCAAAGCGATCTCAGCATGGGTATTATTAGGTGTACAGATGTCAACAGCATCAATATCATCCCGGGCTATTACTGCTCTCCAGTCGGTCTCTATAGAATCATATCCCCACTGATCGGCAAACTTGCGTACCTTCTCTTCGTTTCTGGAACATACCGCCTTCAATACGGGCATATATTCCAACTCCGGGAAAAAGTTGCGCATTCTATTATATCCATTGGAATGGGTACGTCCCATTAGGCCCGTTCCGATGAGCCCAATTCTGATTTCTTTTTTATCGGACATTATTTTTCAGGTTTAGAAAATTAATAATTAAAAAACGAAGTCTGCCAAAGGCGTGAATACTGCTATCAGGCGTTCCAGCCATGGGCATTACGCACCTTGATCATCGCTGCCAGGATATCGTTCCAGGTCTGGGGCTTGGTCATCACCTCATTGGGGAACATACATCCATCCCAGCAGATATGCTTGAAGCGCTTGGTGAGCTCACCATCTCCGTCTCTTAACCAGAAACCAGCGTGATAGGCGATGTCCAACTTACCATTTGGGTCGGTGGCCAGGCAATGGCGCCCCGTTTTATCATGTGATCCTGTACCGTGGACGGTACCGTCGTTTTGCGCAACGTGGAAGTCAATCGTCCAGGGACGAAGGGCATCCGTAAGCTTACGCAAGCCAGCATCCAAAGTCTTCCGATCACTCCAATCAAAATCAGCAGGCAATATCCGATCTTCAGGACGGTTATAACCTAGCAAATACAAAAGCGTATGGGACATATCGGCTTGGAAACCTATATTTTTACGATCTACCGCCTCCAGAGTATCGATCATGGTTTTCCAGCTTTGCATGCCCCCCCAGCAGATCTCGCCTTCGGCAGCCAATGACTCTCCATATTCTGCTGCTACGTCGCAGGCTGCACGGAATGTCTCGGCAATCAGCTTGGTGTTTCCTGCCGGATCGAGTGCCCAGGCTTCAGGCTTGCTGGCCGAGTCGATGCGAACCACGCCGTTGGGGCGTACACCCAGCTCACGAAGTTTGCTCGCCATGCGTGCCGACTTCTTCACCATTTCTACGAATGTTGCCCGTTCGTCCTTGCTTCCCATGGCAGGACCTCCCCAGATGGGGGCTACCACGGTACCAATTTCAAGTCCTAAAGAGCTTACCTTGTCGGCGAGCTTCTTGATGCCATCGTCGCTCATGTCCAGATCGATATGTGGATCAAAAAGCCCGATATCGACCCCATCAAATTTCACCCCATCGACTTCCGCTGCGGCAGTAGCCTCTAGCATCTGATCAAATGAAATAACAGGCTCTGAGTCGGGACCTTTGCCAACGATACCAGGCCAGGTTGCATTATGTAATTTTGGGAAGTTATTAGCAGACATTTTATTGAAAGTTTATGATGAAAAAAATTGCCTTAACGATTTTCTCAAGGCCGTTTTATCCGGGGGTAGGCGGCTACCTACCCCCAATCTATTTTACTCTAATATCAAATCTGGATTCATCGGACCAAAATGCTTCAATATCACAATGGGGTCGTTGGCCGAAGGATTCACAATGGTAACACCTTCCTGAGCGGCTTTCTCAGTCACGAAATATTCATCGTTGGTAAGCTGACCATAACGAATCAGCGCTGGCGTCTCTATATCCCATTCGCCGAATTTGCCATGCCCCTGCATCACGATCATTCCATAAGCGGCAGCATCTTTGATGGTCACCGTTTGACCCGGAAGTACCGTAAGTTCCTTGGCACTGAATGCTTCATTTTTATAGCACACCCAGTTTTCTACATAGCCCTGAGCCTCCATTTCAGCAAGATCAGAAACTGGCTTCGGACGCATAAAACGGGTTTCCAGGATGTTCGGATTTACGTTCAAATCCCAGTCGATCACCTCCATCAGCTGATCGTAATCTCCCATACGATCTTCGGGCGTACCTTTCCACAGCAACTCCTCAGGAATAATGGCTTCGTTTACCAGCGACTGGTACATGGCGAATACATCAGACGCTTTCTGAGGTTCGTAGGTACAAAGGCTACCTGGTGCATGCAGCATCCCTGGGGGAACATCCCATCCTGTACCTGGCTCTAGGCGGAAGGCCTGAGAGTAATTTGTAATTTTATTATCACCCTTTGAGAAATTCATCAGACACTCCTTAATCTGCTCCTTGGTCGTGCCAGGGGCTATTCCAAAAAAGGTATAAGGGAAGTCGCCACCGTGGTTGTTGAGTTGAGGTGGGAAATAGTAAGCTTCTGGCTTGCCTTTTTGCCCAATCAGGGCTGCATGCTCATCATTGTGGTGAATATGGTGCGGAAGGGGCCCCATATTATCGAAGAACTTGGAGTACATCGGCCAGCTCTGGTACTCGTTCCAAAGACGGTCGCCAATGATCTCTCCCTTCAGCTCGTCCACTGCATCGCGTAAAGTGATCTTATGTTCCTCGGAGCCATCGTTGAAAACGATAAAGCTCAACCCTTCATTTTCGCCTGTTAAGGGGCCGTTTTCCGCTGGTGTAGTCGAGGAAAGCCATCTTTCATCGATTCCGCCTCGCTCTCCGCCCAATACATAATAGTCGTCTGGATGAAGCTTTATACGGCGACCCGGCACACAGAAGGACCGTGGCACCCAGGTGGGAGCCAATCTTAAAACTCCTTTGCCTTGTTCTAAAGCCTTTTTTGCTATACTTGAAACGCTCATTGGATAAGATGTAATTTAGAAATGGTTAGTAATTTGGTATTAGGATAATTAGATATGTCGGCATATTGCTAAGCCCTTATTTTTTATTCATTAAACAAACGGAGCACCAGGTCGTAACACTTGCTTTCGCCAGGCTCCAGCATGATCAGCGACCCATCTTCCCTCGCCTTGGCCTGGCCAGAAAGCGGGTGGGTGGTAGGCTCCAGAGCCGTCACGTACTCGTCGCGACCCCAATGTTGCCAGTTGGCAAGCCATGGAAGTTGCTCTTTTTTAAACTGCATTTCCAGCACCAGCCCCAGGGCTTCGTTGCGAATTCCGCAGAGGCAGTTCCCATCACGATCTGCTTCGATATCGATCAGTGCGACCTCCTCTCCTGCACCCAAATGATCCTCTATAGGCGGAGGACAGGTCTTGAAATCCTGCCCTTGTTTAAAGATCTTGGCATTCTCTGCACCCAACCTAGGGTGCCACTTTCCCTCCCACATCAATTTGGCTCCGGCGTCAACGAGCGGCCAGCCAAAATTGAAATGATACAACAGCATATGAGGAGCGGGGGTATTTCCCCGGTTCGACACCTCATCGTGAATACGAATCTCGGCCTTTCCCAAGGTGGCCGATATGGTGCGTCTTAGTTCCAAGCTAGGGCCAAAGGGCTTGGTTTCGCGGATAATGCCCGTAAGTTGCATTTCCATCTGCCCACGCTGGGCATCGGGCTGAACGATGGAGATAATTTCTGCTGGCAGATTGCTAACATGCCCATGCAGTCCTCTTTCGCCATAGGCGTCCGACTCGGGCCCTCCCACATGGCTGAGTCCGCAGGTGGTGAGCAAGCCCCCACCGAAGGTCCGCAGCCAGTCGGCTCCTTTGTCTGAAAAAGGTGCGGGAGCCGTAAATCCTCCATGGCTCAGCCAGGCCAGGTTATGCTGCTTATGTTGGGCATCGGCGATGTCCATACCCCGGTCGATCACGACTTTGAAGCGCAATCCTGCTCCTGTATTAAACCAAGCGATGCGGTTGCCTCTACCGGAGCCATTATCCAAAACCGAGGTCTCTATGCCTCCCAATTGGTGGGTATTTCCTATTTTGTGCTTCCAACCTTCTTCCCAGACTGCCATATATTAATAATCTTTTTAATAAACTTTATCATGAATGGTTTCTGATCGCATTCGGCCGTCAGCTTTCGGTAGTCAAACCAGCTCTGGAGGCGAAATTTTTTGTCGATTGCCGACCGCTGAAAGCTGATAGCAAAATGGCCATACAATATCATTCGTGATAAGGTCTAATACATATAAAAATCCAATTCAAAAATATACTCCTTTTCTAAAAAGGGTCATCCTTGTTTAGGAATGCGCTAGCAACCACTCCCGCACCCTCGGATTAAAATCAGGAGTATTCTCAAAATGAAAACCATGTCCCAGACCTTCATATAGATAAAGCTGGGATCCTTTTATAGCCTCCGAAACCTCTCTGGCCATCCATACTGGAGTAAAAATATCGGCATCCCCACCAATTACCAGTGTGGGACTTTTTACCTCGGCCAGCGCCGCAAGCGCGTCGTGGTGAATACAGGCCGCCGCCTGACCCTCCAGCCCGTGCAAGGGTTGTGGAAAAGGATTTTCACCATCGGCCAAGCGCCCTTCTTCCATTTCTTTCAACACCTGGGGCTTATCCCAGTGTGATTTAGAAAAAATCAGCAACTGAATGTGCAGACTAAACTCTGCCGGGGTAAACCGTGCTTTGGCGTTGATCATCTGCTGAAAAACCCCTTTGGCATAGCTGTCGCAGCGTGCCCATGGACACATCAGCACCAGCGATTTCACCTTATGCGGATGCCTGATGGCCAGCTGCTGGGCAATGATGCTGCCCATGGAGCAGCCTACCACAGACACATTTTCCATACCTAAGTGATCCAACAGCCCGGCATAGTCGTCGGCCATCATTGCGGAAGTATAGGGGCCTGCGGGTTTATCCGAAAATCCTACTCCTCTGTTGTCGGCTACGATGCATTGAAAATGCTCCTGCCAATCGGCCACATGAGGCCCCCACACCGAGCCTGGGGCGGTAATCCCCATGATCAGCAGCAAGGGCTCTCCCTCTCCTTTTATTTCGTAATATAGGTTGATACCATTGGTCTCTATCGTCGGCATTTCAAAATTCATATTAGGGAGTAAAGACGAATTGTCTTTACTCCAAATGATCGTTTTATAAGGATTATTTCAGATTCGGGATCAGGTCTTTCTGTATCCAGTTGCCATCGTGAATGGTCACAAAATCTGGATCTTCCAGCGCTTCTTCCCCTTCATCTTCACAGATGATCCAACCCTTATAATCAATGTCTTTCAACCATTGCGTTACGCCAAGCAAATCGACCTTTCCCCTACCCATCAGGGTAAATTCAGGATCTCCATTCCAATCTTTATAATGCACATGATTGATCAGGTGCTGATATTCCTTCATTTTCGTAAGCGGGTCCATCTCTCCATTGATAATATGCCCTACGTCAGGCGTCCAGCCCGTTACGCTGCTATCCAAGCCTTCGAGGACAACCTTATAATCTTCGGCGGTGCGAATGATGGAGCTATGCGGCGAGTTGGGATGATAGCTACAGGGGACACCACGGTCGGCAGCACGTTTGGATACTGCATTCACGGTTTTTACCAAGCGCTTTTGTCTTTCGGCCAAGTTATGTCTTCCCGTGGGGATCTGCACTGTATTGAGCATGGCTCCTGGAAAACGTTCCAACACCCGAATGGCATGATCGGCCACCTCTCGCTCCCTTTCCGTCTCCCCATCTTCATTCCAGTCGAGGGCCAGGGCCAGGGCTGCCAGCTCTATCCCCTGCTCCTTCAGCTTAGCCTCCAACTTATCGGCATCCTGCAGGTCGCCCATCCAGGTAAAGATCGGCTGTATTCCGCTGAACCCAGCCTTTGCAATCACTTCAATAAAATGGCCCAAACGTCCTTCATGGGTTTGGCCATTATTACTCATAAACCAGGTATATACTTCAGAGCCGAATTTGAATGGCAATTGATTTGTCATGGATGTATTTTATTAAGGATGGAATATAAAATTTAGGCGTGCTTCTCACACATCTGTTTGATAAACTGATACCCTTTCTCCGCTATTTCCCAGGGATCGGAAAATTCGCGCCATACGCCGATGGCATTGGCAAAGTCAGGGTCGTTGCGTGAGAATGCCTCTATGGTTAACCAACCTTCATATTTCATTTGTGACAAAGCCGAAAAAGCATCATCCCATAGCACCTGACCATCACCAGGCGTTCCCCGGTCATTTTCACTGATATGTACATGACGCAGATATGGGGCTATTACTTCTAATGCCTTACCATAATTTTTCTCCTCTATATTGGCATGGTGCGTGTCGAACATCGCCCCTACATTGGGGTGATCGGCCGCTTCTACCAGCTTACGGAGCTGCACCGTTGTATTGCACAAATAACATTCAAAGCGATTCAGGGCTTCCAAAGCGAAAACGATATTAGCCTGGGCTGCATAGTCCCCAGCGGCATGCAATACTTCTCCCGCCAAGGCATATTCCTGATCCAGAGCCGGACGATTGGCAAATTGCATATGGGCCGAGTGAAAGGGGCCGCAGATGATGGAGGCATTTAAAGCATGCGCCCGATCTACCGCCCATTTTATCTTGTCCAAAGCCTTGCCACGAACCGAAGCCGATTCGCTGATGGGGTTGTCGTCCTTGCCCACCGTTACCACGGCAGTGGTCTCCATGCCCAGACTTTTGGTAAAATCGCCCATGCGATGGTAGGGCTCTAGCTCGGCAGTGCCCAGATAAAACTCTACGCCATCGTATCCGATGGACTTCAATCGCTCCACAATCGGAAAAACGTCGTCCGAAACGGCGGCCGTCCAGGCCAATACATTGAATCCTACTTTGTTCATGCTACAAGTTTGTACACCGGAACGCTAAGCCCTCCGGCATGATTGAAAAATCAGAATTATTGCTTTATCCTGATGTTTCGATATTGGACTTGCATGGGTGGGCCTACATGCACCTGCATGCCCAGCCATCCCTTGGCGTTACCATTGACGGTATCGTTGTCGGTTACATCGCTCATCAAAACACCATTGATATAATGTTGCAGGCGATTGCCTTTTACTACGAGGTGAAATTCATTCCAGTCTTCACCTTTAATTTTTTTCTTCAGTTCATCCGATTCGCCCAGAGAACCCGTTACAGTACGGCCTAACCAGGCATTATTTTTCAAATTGGCTTTAAAAGACTCGGGGGTTTGGTTGGCAGGGTTGTTCACAACGACCGCTTCGCCTCTGTAGGCTAGCGTGGTACGCTTGCGCTCTTCATAGTTCTGACCCGTATACCGGTTTTTACCATCGATATCGGCCTGGTAGCCTTTCAAGGCAAAAGGGATGTCGGTCAGTCGCTCACTGCGGTAATTGATACCAGAGTTTCCCGACTCCGTAATTTTAAATTGCCCTTTTAGCTCGAAATCGCCAGGCTGTCCACCTTGCCAGACGATGAAAGAATTGGTTTTCAGAAGCGTTTCTGGTGTAATTTCCCCTACCAGATTGCCGTTCTCTACGCGCCAGTATTTCGAGTCGCCATCCCATCCTTTTAAGGACTTACCATCGAAAATTTGCACATAGCCATCGCTGCTTTTTTTCTGAGCACTACAGGACAGCTGTAGCGATACCAATGCTACCACTGCAACAAACCATTGTACTTTCACCCATTGAAAATTCATTTTCCGTACGTTTACTTGTTTTAAGACTCTTTTAAGGATCATTTCCCCTATTTATTGAAGGAGTATTGATGGTCTCATCTCTTTAAAAAGATGAAATTAATATCCAAAAATTCCTAAAATAATCCGTCCGACTGTCCTGTGGTAACCTGCCTTTGGCGAAAAAAAGAGAAGTACTACCCAAAATGTCTCCTTTTTTAACCTCAACCCGCTGCAAATCCCCACTCAGCACCTCGATCCCTTGCGTCTCACCAAAAAGATACTAAAGGCTACAACCCCTCGATTCTACCATCATCGTGGGCACCAGAATGATCCAAAGGAAGAAAGAAACCCAGGGTATGTCGAACCCAATGTTCTTTAACCCTGCTTCCGCCAAGTTGATGACCCAGCAGGGAATTCGCTTTGAAGAATTTTGATGCTTGCCTGAACCCTTTTACAGACGAAGTTCAAAGATACCTTTCCTCGCATAAACCCTTTGAATGCTTTTGATGATTCTCGGCCTGATTTTCAATGTCACAAAAAATTTTAGGCAAAACAAAAACAATCGGACCCGTAATGTTCAGTTAGGTAGCATCAAAAATAGTTATGTGATTTTGCTGAGTTAATGGGTTTTTAAGGCTTATTTTAATTAATTTAAAAGTAGATAATAAGAATATATGATGCGTTTTGTTCCATAGGTTCCTATTGAGATAAGCGCAATGATGGGCATAGGGTGGCCCGCATAGGGTGGCCCGCACAGGGTGGCCCGCATAGGGTGGCCCGCACAGGGTGGCCCGGATGGATGTTTCGGGGCTAAAGGAGAAGGTGTTGCTCAACAAGGCCATCGCGCTGGATTATCAGCTGGAGCCTTTTCTAAACAAAAAAACAACGTATATGCCTGATTGTATTTTTGGGACGTCCAGGTTGTTTTTCATAGGTAATGTTCTGTTATATAAGAGTTTAAGTTAAATTTACTTGTCGTGTAACAAGTAAAAATATTGTCGTAGAATACGCTAAAATGTTGTCGTACGACAAGTAATGAATCGGAAATTAAATAGTAATATTGGTCATTAAAACTATTGATATAACACTAAATTATATCGCGATGAAACGAAGACAACTATTACAGTTTATGGCCCTGCCACTGCTTTTTGCCAGTTCCTGCAAGGAAAAACTGCCTACCGCCCCCACGATTGTAACCGGGAAGGTGATTGACGAGAACGGCTTGCCTCTGGAAGGGGCAGGATTTAGTTTTGGCGGTGTAGACATTAGAGGTTTTTCCGGTGTTCCCACTTTTGACCTGACTATTGAAACGGGCAAGGATGGAAGCTTCCGATTTTCCTATATTGTCCCTAGAGATACAGATGAGGTTGAAATACTTCCTAGAAGTACCCAAAAGGTAAAATATGATACCGATTACGAAGCCTATATTTTTCTTAAAGGGAATTATATCCAGGTATCATCACCGTATTCTATTCCCCGTTCAGACTGGGGCAAAACCACCATCATCAACTATCAATTTAGAAAATTATGAAAAATATATCCCTCGTGCGTATGGCGTGTTTCATCACCGCCGTCTGGACTGCGCGTCCCGATTTTGCCTTTTGACTGCCGGACTTCACGCCCAGACCTTCGAAGAAGAAAACACTTATCAACATTAAACCTATATCACTATGAAACGAAGACAACTATTACAGTTTTTGGCCCTGCCACTGCTTTTGGCTAGTTCCTGCAAGGAAAAGCTGCCTGACGCCCCCACGATTGTGACCGGGAAGGTAATAGACGAGAACGGCCTGCCTCTGGAAGGGGCTGGATTGAGATTTGGTGGTGTAGACAATAGAGGTTGATCCGGAGTCCCCACATTTGACCTAACTACAGAAACGGACAAGAATGGAAGCTACCGATTTTCCTCTATTGTCCCCAAGAAAACGGATGATGTAAACATACTCCCAGAATCAACACAACAAGTACCAATAGGCAATGGAGGATATGCTCCCTATATCTTTCTTAAGGGGAATTATATCCAAGTATCATCACCCTATTCTATTCCCCGTTCAGACTGGGGTAAAACCACCATCATCAACTATCAATTCAAGAAACTATGAAAACAATATTATTGCCCCGCATAGGGTGGCCCCGCACAGGGTGAACCGCATGGCGTTTTTTATAAGCGTCTTTTGACTGGGCATCCCGATTTTACCTTTTCACTGCCGGGCTGCATGCCCAGACCTTCGAAGAAGAAA
>NZ_AZQN01000014.1 GCF_000566685.1 Dyadobacter tibetensis Y620-1 | reverse complement strand
ACTGCCTACCGCCCCCACGATTGTAACCGGGCAGGTGATTGACGAGAACGGCCGGCCTCTGGAAGGGGCAGGATTGAGACTAACAGGTGCAGACAATAGGGGTTGGTCCGGCGTTCCTACGTTTAGTACAGTGATAGAAACGGACAAGAATGGAAGCTACCGATTTTCCGAGATTGTACCTAAGGATACAGATGAGGTTAGAATACTTCCGACGTTCACATTGCAAGCACCAATAGGCAATGTTGGAGAATATGTTCCTTATATTTTTCTTGAGGGCAATTATACTCCAGTAACATCGCCACACTTTATTCCCCGTTCAGACTGGGGTAAAACCACCATCATCAACTATCAATTCAAGAAACTATGAAAACAATATTATTGCCCCGCATAGGGTGGCTCCGAACAGGGTGAACCGCATGGCGTGTTTGATGATCGCCCTTTTGTTTTGCCTTTTGATTACCGGGCTGCATACCCAGACCTTCGAAGAAGAAAACACTTATCAACATTAAACCTATATGACGATGAAACGAAGACAACTATTACAGTTTTTGGCCCTGCCACTCTTTTTGGCTAGTTCCTGCAAGGAAAAATTGCCTGACGCCCCCACGATTGTGACCGGGAAGGTAATAGACGAGAACGGCCTGCCTCTGGAAGGGGCAGGATTGAGCTTTTACGGTGTAGACAATAGAGGTTGGTCCGGCATTCCCACTTTTGATCTGACTATAGAAACAGACAAAGATGGAACCTACCGCTTTTCCTCTATTGTCCCTAAGGATACAGATGATGTTAGACTATTTAGTATAACTACTTCCAAAGTAATTATAGACAACCAAAATTACGAAGTATACCTGTTATTAGAAGGTCAGTATCAACCAGAGGCATCTCCCTATTCTATTCCCCGTTCTGACTGGGGTAAATCCACAATCCTGAACTATCAATTTAGAAAAAGATGAAAACCATAATATTGACCCGTATGGTGCGTTTTACAAGCACCCTTTTGACTGCGCGTCCCGGCTTTGCCTTTTCACTGTAGGGCTGCATGCCCAGACCTTCGAAGAAGAAAATACCAAAGCCTAGGACCGGATGGATGTTTCCGGGTTGAAAGAAAAGGTGGTGCTTAACAAGGCCATCGTCATTGAAGAAATGCTGGCCCCTTTTCAGAACCGGGAAAAGGACCGGGATGGTGCCACCGTCACGTTTCTGCCTCCGGGAATGCTGCCTGACCTGATTGACCTGGCCGAGCGGGGCGATATGGAAAACAAAAAGAAACCCGATGCCATAGAAAAGATCCTGAAAAGACAGCGGAAAGAGATCACAACCAGCCAGGTGGTGCCTGTTGGCATCATCAACCTGGACGCCCTGATGCTGAGCGAAGCACAGGTGCAGGACAACATGAAGGCACACAAGGAAGGCAAAAAGGCAGACATCAGTGGGTATGAATCCCTGGAACTAATTGCAGCAGGGCTTTTGCAGGAGGAGATCTTCCAGGGCGATGTGCAGTTTCTATTTGGTAAAGCGCTGGTATATGCCAACAATAAAAACAAGATCGAAAGTATAGGCATCGATTTTCAGGATGGAAAAGGATGGCATACTTTCGCCATGAAAGATGAGCTGGTATCTCACCGCTTCGACGCCCTGGGTGAAGTGGCGATCAGCATCAGGCTGGTCACCGACAGGGGGGTGTATATCACCCGTTGTATTTTACAGGTCAAAATGCTCGAACGTTTGCAGCCGGATTTGACCGGGACCATTCCCGCTGAAAATTCCCCCAACGGGCGTGAATCGGAATTTGTCATCAACGGAGAGTTTGCGATCTACAACGGATGCGACCGCGTATTCAACAAACCCATCATCATCATGGAGGGGTTTGATATCGATCAGAAAACGGGTATCGACGATTTGTTGGCCAAATACTACCCCTACCTCTCCACCTTCCTTAACCATGGTTACGACCTCGTGTTTCTGAATTACAACAATGGTCAGGCGGCCATTCAGGATAACGCCCAGGTACTGAAACGGCTGATTATCGAAATAAAAAACCGGATACCTGCGGGGGATAGCCTCATTGTGATCGGCGAAAGCATGAGCGGCCTGGTGGCACGTTATGCCCTGAGGGAAATGGAAAATGCTGGAACGCCACACAAAGTCAAACTTTTTGTGGCCTTTGATACGCCCCACCAGGGTGCCAACACCGCTCCTGGGCTGGTGGCGCTGCGCAGGAGCCTGGGTTCCCTGGGGGGCTGGGCCACGCCTATTGCTTATTTGCTTTCGCGGGAGGTAAGGTCCATTGACTCCCCGGCGGCCAAACAGATGCTGATTTACCACAACGGCATCCTCCGTCATCCGGATTTCACCAGCTTCAGGCAGAGCCTGGCCAATCTGGGGAACGGCGGCTACCCGTCCCTAAGCCGCAACGTGGCCATGCTCAATGGAAGCATCAACGGTGCCAGACAGAGAAACCAAAACGGAAATTTGCTAAACCCCGGCGAAAAACTGCTGGACATCAAAGTCAGGACTTTCCTAGGTGGCGGAAACGTGCGGGTATATAGCAACGTACCAGGCCAAAATACGGATCTGCTCGATGCCTGGACATCCAGTTTCTTAACACCCTTTGGCTTTTCCGATTTTAAGGCCACTCTGCCTTACAACTATGACCGGCTGCCCGGAGGGTTTAGCAGCAGTGACCCTATCGATTTTAAAGGCGTCACCAATTCGGTCAGTCCCAAGTTTACCTTTATGCCGGTGTTCAGCTCCATCGACTACCGGGGCGCGCTCGGCTCCGACGACGCCTATACCTTTTCCGTAGCGGGCAACATTGTCAACATACAGAACCAGGTCATTAACCCGGCATTGACTCCCTTTAAGGCTATTTATGGAGACAACGATTTCAATTTCCAACATGCTTTCCCTGCAGATATCGCAGTTCACTGGAACACCCTTGCGCTGCGGGAGCTGGGCCTGCGTGCCGATGGTACCCTGGCTTCCTGTGTGCTGCCGCCGCCTCCGGCTGTAACAGCAGCGTATCTCAGGAGTGATTTTATATGGGGATACCATCCTTTGCCCGCACGTCTGTGCAAATGGACCCCGGGTCCCTAGAACAACATGCCTTACCATATGATGGTAGCACTTTTAGACGGATCGGTCCTCTATGAGCAGTTTATAGAAATCACAGGACCCAACGGCTACTATGTAACAATAACACTGGACTCAGGTGGTAGGGGGCGCTGGAACTATGGCACCTTGCCGACGGGCTTCTACAATGTAAGGGCCGTCAGGCAATATCCCGGAGGCTGGGGCCGGATTGCGACCAACACCACCGTGGAAATCTACGGAGGGTGCCGTATAAACCCGGGTACCTGCCCTACGGATGAGGACAACGGCAGCCTAATTACTATACTGACGGATACCCAGCAAGCCTGTTATGCCGTAAAGGCCAATGGGGTCTGGGTAGCGGTACTGGACAACGGAACCTTCATTTCGAGAGAAAGGCTTATGGCCAACGGGCTGTCGGTAGAGGGTGCCAATTGTTTCGCAGCCACCGATCCGCAGGGCAGCGCACCGCCATCCACGTGCGCAGGATTGGGCAGTATCACCTACCAGCGATGGGATGGGATAAGCGGCAACACTATCGACGAGCTGATCAATGGCAGCAACAACTTCCAGAACAATGCTTCGGTAACCCAGAATCTAAATATGTTTGAAGCACCTTCGGACATAGCCGATAACTATGGTGTGCGGATGCGTGGATATATATGCCCTCCCACAACAGGTATATACACGTTCTGGCTTGCCGGTGACGACAATGCCGAACTATGGTTAAGTTCTGATCAAAATCCAGATAACTCGGAACTGATTGCCTTCCATTCTGCATGGACACCTTCAAGAGAGTGGAGTTGGTTTTCAACGCAACGATCCTTCCCTATAACCTTGCAGGCAAACCAAAAATATTATATTGAAGCCCGTATGAAAGAAGGAAGCGGTGGGGACAATCTGGCCGTAGGATGGCAGCTGCCCAACGGATCTTTGGAAAGGCCAATACCCGGCAACAGGCTTGCGCCATTCGGTACCGTGGTGAATCCATCTAGTTGTGATTTTAACATTTCGGCTGGTAACAGCAATTCAAACCCTTCGGCAAATCAAGGATTGCAACTCAATTACAGCTGCTCGGGTGCCAATTGCAGTGGGGTAAGCTATGCATGGAGCGGCAACGGGATCTCGGGAAGTGCTACTCCTTTAAGTATTACAGCTCCTGGCTCAGCAGGTAGTTACACCTATACGGTAACAGGAAGCAAAAGTGGATGTCCCAACAAAACGGCCACCACGAGTATCACGGTTGGCAATCCCCCCTCCACCTGCGACTGCGGTTTTTCATTGCTAAGTGCTACCCAAAACAGCGGGCAATACACGGCATCGTTTCAGTTCAATTCTTGTAGTGTGTCCCAGGTCAGCTGGTCTATGCTATCTGGTAGCACCGTGGTGGCCAGTGGAACGGAAAACGTAACGGCAGCCACTGTGCCCTTTACGGTTCCGTCCGGTGTATATACGGGAAATTATACCTTAAAAGTGGATGTCTTAAATTGTACTGGCACGGGCACGGTGGCTTTCAATTATACCAAACCGGGAGGGAACACGACCATAAACTGTACTACCTTGAATGGTCACTTCGATGGTGCAAACTGTGGAACCATGGGCGGATGGGCTTATGATTACAGCAACCCTAACACCCCCGTCAATATTGATATTTTGGAAGGTAGCACTGTAATTCAAAGCAATATACCAGCAGCGAATTTCCGGCAGGATTTATTGAATGCCGGCATAGGCAACGGAGTGCACGGATTTGAAATCAACACGCCATCCTCTTTGAAAAATGGTCAAAACAGAGTCCTATCTGCTCGGGTGTCTGGATGTAGCTTTGTGCTTAACAATTCTCCACGAACAATCAATTGTTCCTCTGGTGCTAGGATTGGCGTACAAGAAGCTGAGTTGGAAACACCAGAAATGGAAACGCAAACCAATACCCTACTTATAGTTTCTCCTAATCCCAACAATGGAGAGTTCAACGTAGATTTCGACTTGCCTATTGGCGAAAAAGCAACCCTTACGGTATATGAAACAACGGGGAATGCGATTTTCGAGCGGAGTTTGGTCGGTAAAGGAACGCACCAGGAAAAAGTAAAATTAGCGGATTCCAGTGCAGGAATATACCTGGTAGAGCTCCGAAAAGCCAATGGCATAAAAGTTAAAAAAATACTGGTGTTGAAGTAATGTGCTAAAAATCGAGTAAGCAGTAAAGTTAGGCATGCAAAGAGCCCCGAATCACTTCAGGGCTCTTTGCATACCCAATTGGCTATAGCTAGTAAAATTCCCCATCGATTTTTAATGCCGATTTCCATTGCAATTCTTAGTATGTTTGCAGCAGAAAAGGGTAGCAAAGGGCCCATGGCCTGAAGCTTTAAAAGGGAATACCGGTGTAAGTCCGGAACAGTCTCCGCTGCTGTAACCCCCATTCCGATTCACCGAACACCAGTGCCACTGTCTGTAAATGAAGATGGGAAGGCCGTTCCTGAACGGGGGAAGTCAGAAGACCTGCCTGTAAAATAATTGTTTCAGCAACGCTTTCGGAAGAAAAGCCAGCCCCATTACGATGAATTCCAAAAAAGCCCTTTACAGATGCTGGCCATCTTATTATAACGCCTTAAAAGCAGTCCTGACCAGCTTATCGCTATCCACATTGCTGCTGTCTGGCTGCCAAAACAGCGATTCCCAGCAGCATGACACCTTATCTATTTCTGGCCAAGATGATCTATATCCCGACAAGATCACTCTGAACCATGCCCGGGGATTTTCGTTGGCCTATTTCAGTCACTACAAGTTATTGAGCATTTATACCCCTGCCGATACCAGCCAGTATGTACTGCTAGAACGGGGCACGGCCAAGCCAGAGGGCTATGAGCAAGCAGCCACCATCCACATTCCTGTGCGCAAACTGGTAGCCCTTTCGTCTATGCACATCGGACTGCTCTCTTTTCTAGAGTCCGAGACTGTGATCAGTGGTCTGGGCAATCTGCAATATGTGTATTCTCCCAAAACGCTGGCGCGCATTGCCGATGGCCAAATTGAAGAGGTTGGACTCGACCAGGGCATCAATCAGGAAAAGCTTCTGGTGATGCAGCCCGACCTGGTCATGTCCATGGGCGGGCCCGAAAGCAGTCGTCAGCAGTTCCCCGTACTCAGACAAGCCAGTATACCCATTCTTGCCAATGCCGAATGGCTGGAAACCACCCCTCTGGCAAGGGCTGAATGGGTGAAGCTTATGGCGGCCCTGCTAAATAAGGAGGCTTTGGTCAACCGTAAATTTGCCGCTGTGGAGCAGGAATATGCCCGTCTCAGCGCCTTGGTTCCCCCAACGGCCTCGAGACCGACCATCTTGACAGGTCTGAACACCAAAGACAGCTGGTATCTTCCATCGGGAGAGAATTATATGGCTCAATTCTTCACCGATGCTGGCGGGAATTATCCCTGGAAAGGCACGAAGGGCAATGGAAGCATCCCCCTGAATTTTGAATCCGTTTATCCCAAAGCCCTTCATGCAGACGTATGGCTCAATGTAGGATATGACCCCTCCGATACGCAGCAGGGCCTCATCGCCATAGACCAGCGCTACGCCGATTTTAAGGCGATGAAAGCGGGAAAGTTGTATAGCTATAACAACCGCGTCAACGAGCGTGGCTCCAACGATTTCTTTGAGTCGGGCGTGGTCGCTCCAGATTTGGTCCTTGCCGATCTGATCAAAATCCTGCATCCCACCCTGCTCCCCAACCACCGTTTATACTATTACAAGCAATTGCCGAAATGAAGGAGCGTCCTATCCGCTCTGCCACGCGCATGAGCCCCCCTACCCCGCAATCGAGCCCAAAGCACCGATTATGGTTTATAGCCCTTTCCATCCTGCTTGTACTGTGTTTTATATTGGACATCATGCTGGGATCGATACATATCCCTTTTCAGGAAATCATCAAGATTATCTTCGGTGGAGCGTCTAGCGTACAGGCATGGCAGTTGATCGTCGAAAAAATCCGTATCCCCAAAGCCATCACAGCCATTCTCGCCGGCAGCGCCCTGTCGGTGAGCGGCCTACAGATGCAGACACTCTTTCGAAACCCTCTGGCTGGCCCTTCAGAGCTGGGCATTACAGCAGGGGCCGGTCTCGGCGTGGCCGTCGTGATGCTAGGCGGGGGCAGCTCAGGGGTGTATGCCATTCGAGAGCTCGGACTATCCGGAAGCTGGCTGGTGATCGGCATGGCCTCTGCAGGTTCGGCCTTGGTTATGCTCCTAATCCTGGCCATTGCTGGCCGCATCCGCGATCATGTCGTATTGCTGATCGTCGGACTTATGATTGGAGCCATTACCCTGTCTGTGGTAAGTATCTGGCAATATTATAGCAATCCAGAACAACTCCAATCGTATATATTATGGACCTTTGGCTCCCTGGGAGGGGTCTATGGAAGCCAGCTTTATGTTCTGAGCAGCATTGTCGTTTGCGGCCTGCTGCTTGCCTATTCCTCTTCCAAAGCCCTTAACGTACTTTTGCTGGGGAATAACTATGCGCGAACCATGGGACTTACCGTAGGACGCTCACGGCTCATCATCCTCTCGGGAACCAGTATTCTCACAGGCAGCATCACCGCCTTCTGTGGCCCCATTGGTTTTATCGGCATAGCGGTACCGCATCTGACCCGGGCCCTACTGGGCAGCTCCGACCATCGGGTCCTGATTCCTGCCTCCTGCCTGGTCGCCAGTATTCTGATGCTGGTCTGCGACATCCTTTCGCAACTCCCGGGCAATGCTACCGTATTACCCATCAATATCGTCACCTCTCTTCTGGGGGCGCCGGTGGTGATCTGGGTCATTATCCGTCATCAAAAAATACGCACGACCCCATGACCTCCACAGCAGAAACACTCAGAACGAAAAATCTGGCAGTGGGCTACCAGCAGGGTAAAGCAAAGGCCCCGACCCTCATTCTCGAAGGCCTTAGCCTGGAGCTACCTCCCGGAAGGCTTACCTGCCTGCTCGGCCCCAATGGGGCGGGGAAATCGACATTGATGCGTACCCTTGCCGGTTTGCAGGCTCCGCTATCGGGATCTGTTATGCTGGGAGACACCAACATCCTACACGAGGAGCCGGCCTATATTGCCCGGAAAATGAGCATGGTGCTCACCGACCGCATAGAAGCCAGCAATATGACTGGAATGGAATTGGTGGCACTGGGTCGGACTCCCTATACCAACTGGCTCGGAATACTTACTCCGACCGACAAGGAGATGATCGACTGGGCACTCGATGTTTCCGGTGCCAGACCACTAGCCCAGCGACGCATCCACCAGCTTAGTGATGGGGAAAGGCAGAAAATATTGATCGCCCGGGCACTCGCCCAGGATACCGATGTTATTATACTGGACGAACCCACGGCCCACCTGGACCTACCCAACCGTCTTGAAATGATGCAGCTCCTACACGAACTCGCAAGAAAGACCCAGAAGGCCATCCTTATTTCGACACATGAACTAGACCTGGCCCTGCGCATGGCAGACAACCTTTGGCTGATCGGTCCTCAGAACCATTTTCATGTAGGACTCCCCGAAGAGCTGGTCCTTAACGGAGCCTTCGAAGCGGCCTTTTCCCGCTCGGGACTCTGTTTCGACAATCAGACCGGCAACTTCCTGATCGGTACGTCCAGTCTTACACACCGTGTAACGGCCTCAGGCACTCTCCTTGGGCTAGCCTGGACGGAACGAGCCCTACGCAAACAAGGGATCGAACTGTCGACCGTGCCTGCCAACGGGCAGATCACCATCCTAGCCGACGACCAAAACAACTGGCGCTGGCGCTGGCAGGAGGCAGAGGACAGCACCGTTTTCCATAGTCTGGGCGCCCTCATCGACCGACTAAAAATTTATCTGGCAAGGCAAGACTAAGGCCATTCGCCAATCCTTCCATCCAGTACGCAACCATTTGCCCCTAGGTAAGGTTTATTACTTGTAACTTCCATTTTCGTCATGTTGAATAAAAAAGTAAAAATGATCGGTCTTTTGGTATTAGCGGCTCTGGCAGGCTATATCATCTATGACTCCACCTCTCAACCCACGGGGTCCGATCTTCCCGGAAACTTTAAAGAGGTAGCCCTCTACCGAAACCCCAATAACACCGGCCCCATTATCAGAATCTATGCCGCTACCGTGGCCGATATTGCCGTAGCCGACTTGGAAACCTATGGCAACCTGATGCCCTATACCAAATATGGGGAGACTACCGTTTATTTTTTCCCTGACAAGGGCGGACACCCTACGTCTATTCAAGCAGAAGATCCACAGATCGACCCGGAATTTCAGTCGAACTGTTTGGCCGTATATCATAAAGATTCAAATGGACAGGTTTCTTTAACCAAAGCCCCTTTTAAATAATTCTAAGAATTATATTCGCCCTGAAAAAGTAAAAATTCCACCAGCATTAACATCCAACCATAAAAACGATGAACGCTTTAGAAATAGCCCAAAAATATTACGCAGCCTTTAACCGCCAAGACTGGCAGGGGATGTTGGAACTGGTGCACCCCGACATCCAACATGAGCCCAACGAAGGTGAAGCCCGCCATGGCAAAGCGGCCTTTACCGAATTTCTAAAGATGATGGACACTTCCTATGAAGAGGTATTGTCGGAGATGGTGTTTTTTACCGAGCCGAGCGGAAAACGCATTTCGGTAGAGTTTGTCGTCAATGGCATCTACAAAAAAGGCGACGATGGCTTCCCGGAAGCCAGAGGACAGCGCTACGTACTTCCCGCCGCCGCCTTCCTGGAAGTAACGGATGGAAAAATTAGTCGGGTAACGACCTACTACAACCTTACCAACTGGATTAGTCTGGTATCGTGAAGAATTGTCCGCGCGGTTAAAAGTTAAAGGATAAAAGTTAAAGGCGGTCCGCCGCGCGGGTAAAAGTTAACAGTTAAAGGTTAAAGGTGGTCCGTTGGGCGGTTAAATGTAGCGCAAGCCTATTGCCTATTGCCTAATACCTAAAACCTTTACCTATTGCCTAGACCGGCTGGGCGCCCAGCTCCCTCCTCTCAACACCCGGAAGCTTAAGAAAAAATTGGGACCTACCTATGCTTTCAATAATTTGGTATTGGATTACCGATCGGAGAATGGTTTCTGGCCTAAATCTAAACTTGACCTCGTTCGTGCCGGAAAAAACACCATTGATCAGCTGGAGGGTATGGGCTTCACTGACTGGTATCTTGGACAGGATTCTCAAGATTCATTGTATATACACTTTGTCCATATTCCCGTATTTGAAAATGCACATATCGGCGGGGTACCTATTCCTGGCCGGCAGGTTAAACTTAAAACCTTGTATACCTTCCCCAAAAGATATATTCAGACGAGTTTGGAGAAATAAAATTTACATATTGACAGAATATTAAATTCAATAGATCTATTTTCCTACTATGAACCCAGCCATTGCCAACCTCCGATTTATCAGCCAGACGGGCCAGGAAATTGAGACCCTGATTCCCGGGCTGGCCTTGCTGCGTATAGGAGTCTTTAAAGACTATCCCTACCTCTACGAAGGGGACCTCGCTTACGAGCAGAATTATCTAAAAATATACTCCAGCTGTAGCCAGGCATTCGTTTTTTCGGTTTTTGACGGGGATCGAATGGTAGGCGCCACCACGGCCATCCCCCTGGCACAAGAGACGGCCGAGGTGCAGAAACCCTTTGTGGACGCGGGATACGAGGTCAGCCGCATTTTCTATTTTGGAGAAAGTCTGCTCTTACCCCAATACCGGGGACTGGGAATAGGTCATCGTTTTTTCGATGAAAGGGAGGCCCATGCCGCCAGTTTTGGCAGCTATACCCATACCAGCTTCTGCTCGGTAGACAGAGGCCCCAGCCACCCCGCCAAACCAGCAGACTACCGTCCCAACAACGTCTTCTGGCTCAAAAGGCAGTATACCGAGATGCCCCATCTACAATGCACCATGTCCTGGCTCGATATCGGCGAAAAACAAGCGACTGAGAAACAGATGATTTTTTGGATAAGGGGGTTGTAGGGGTTAGGGGTTGTAGGGTTTAGGGTTTAGGGTTTAGCACGAACCAATGCCAGGGCGGTCCCTGTTCATGATCCATACGTTCGAAGTTTGATAAATTGCAATACAATGTCTTCTACTTATGCTAAAAATTGAGCTTTGGTACAAAATTTGTTCTGCTCCTCCCGTCCAGCATTGTTTATTGTTATCAACAGAAGGAGCATTTACCAATACGTAATTGCAAAGCTAAAGCAATTGGCAACCCTAGGGGTAATTAAGTGACCTCCTGCCTCGGCCTCCCTTGACAAATACAATCGTAGTTTTGAATAACTATTGAAAAGGAAGATAAACTTGAATGGATAGTTCGATATCGATCGTTTTGCGAATAAGCTAATAAATACTTTTTTTTGTAAAATTGTCCATTTTTAAAAAGTAATACTGTCTGACCGATCTAACTGGCATGACCCCTCCGTAATACTCAGATTGCAAGTAATATACTCTAACCTAAATCTTCTTAATCAACTCGTGTACACTCTTTTTTTGCTGTTTAAGCATTAAACCGGTCCAAGGTTTCAAGCAGTTAAAAACAATTATTATTTAGCTAGGTAAACTTCATACAGAGACTTCGCTTTCCCCAGATATTGATTAGCTTCCAGCTCGCTGCAGTGTTCCTTAACAGCTTCGTAAGTGCTCGTATAATAATCAAAGGGGATTTTAGGACTTGTACTTAGTTCTGGACTTATTTTTCGTGTAATATAATTGTTACGGCTTAGATATGTAAAAAACTGCGCATGATTCGTAAGCAAAAATATTATTGTTAGGGCCTGAATGGAAAAAATCTTAAACCGATTATTTGAATGGCCATTCATTATGACTGAAATTCCACGAAGAACGATTACCGACATTAGAATAATGTAGGTAATCGTAGAACGAGAGGTCCAATCATTCATGACCCCCATGCGAAAACAAGTGGAAATTATTATTAAAATATAAACTGAATTAATAAACCATAGAGGATAAAAATCATCAAATTTTCTTAAATATAGTGTTAAAGAGTACATAATAAGAAGGGTGGCCCATACAGTTATACTTAAATGTAAAATCGTCTTTGGGAAACTCTCAAAGTTCCAGATAAATCCAGATATCGGAATACTATCAGAAGAGAGAAGATAAATAAAATTTGGAATAAATAGTATCCCTGGAATAATAAGCTGGAATAGAGATGAGGGGGCGAACAAGTTGTTTTTTTCAATTACTAGGGCCCTAAAGAAAAATAGCGCAAAGATAAGCACCAATACTACTGAAGGAAATATGGCCCAGATAAAACAAAGCGTAATTGGAAAGAAGCTGGCATGAAAACATTTCTTAACAAATGAATCGTGCAGGAATATACCACTAGCTATCAGAATTGGAATAACTTGATTAGGAACATTGGACGATTGCAAAAATAACGACCAGATGTCAAGGAAAAATGGGAAGGAATGAACATTTAGTGTTGTAGTTCTTGATAGAATTACGGCTATAGGATGCCCGAACCAACCCATAAAAATAAAAATAAATAGCAGCCATCGACTCTTACCTATCATACGATAGATCCACGATAAACCCAAGACATACCCTAATGTTGTCCATAAAAATAATACGGATATAGACAATTCATTGAACATTTTTGAGAATAGGGCTGGTACTAGAAAGAATCCGAAATAGTAGCATGCGAATCTTCCTTTTTGCGGAAAGTATATTGGCCATGCATTCTGATAAAGGTCATTATATCTCGCATTATGAGCCCAATAATCATTTGTTTCATACCCCAATCCGCCTATTCCACACATTATAGTCCAAAGTAGCGAAAAGACTATGAGAAAGACATAATCCTTCCACTCGAAAATAATTTTATCCCCGAATTTGGTTTGTTTTATTTCCAGAAACAGTAGATAAAGTAGGCCTATAGAAACCGGAACGGATAATTGCCATTTGTACCATCCAACTGCAAAAATTATATTAGGTATTAATAAGTAAGCAATACTGATCAATCGCAGGAGAGCAACATTCATTAGTGATTAAAATATAGTGATGAGTAAAAGACTTTGTAATTTCTTCTTATTATTCAGCTATCAGGTGCTTATCATAGTGCCGTTTGATATTCCAGCGTGTACGAATTTATTGCTCCAATTTCCTATTTGCCATAAATGTTGCATGTACTAATTTCCCAATTTTTTCACCTAAACCTATTGACGTTTCAATAATTAAGTGCCCGATGAATATTATAGTGCACCACCATTATCTGGGCTTCTCTTCCGTTATATTTTTTTGGGTTAACGATTTGATCAAAAAAAGCACGGCCACAACTGCATCAATTATAACCCAACTGTCTTTTTTGTATAAATATATGGGTATCAACGGATTAAAAACAACAGCTATTATTCCAAATGAAATAACCCAAAAATTATATCCATTCTTCCACTCTTCTACAACCACGACAATAGCGCCAATTGATACAATTATTCTTAAGAATGTATAATAACCAATAGGTAAGTTTGCTAAGGCCAGAAATAAAAGACCTGCACATACTAGATATAAATATTTCATATCTTGAAAATATGTTTTTAATTTACAAACTGCACCCTGATTTACAAACCTAGTGCTCTTCCCTAAACTTCTATTTTTCCACAATAATATCGATTTTCCTAAGATAATCAATCCCTCTTTCACTTTTTTGTTACTGATAGTAAATACCAACTATCTAACCCAGTCTTTTCCCTGCTGCCCGGCACTATTGATGACTGTTCCTTGGTAGGTTATGCCTCTTTATTAGTAGATACCGAAGAGCCGACTGGATGGCCCAATATTAAATATATATACTCACTGTATATCAGAGACTTATCATTATTATTTTACTCAAATTATACCGTTAATCTGATTCTACTCTACATCTATTTTCCATCTTCTGGCCCTTTCTCCAGACAACTTTGGAGCTGATTTTTTTGGGGATGGAGATTTCGATCAATTAGCCACCAAAATATATCCCTACGACCAATTTTACATTTCAGTTAAAGGCTCATGTAACCTAGAATCTTCCCTCTTCCCGGCATTAATTCTATAGTCCTTATAAAAACCTATGATAGCTATGATAGTAATTACGGTAAAGCATATACGTATTTACCATGAATAGAGACGAGCCGGTCTAGAATCTGCTGCCATTTTGAGGCAGTTTTTCGGGCCAAATTTTGGCAACCACAAAAATCAAAGGCATCTTCAGGATATCAATCCGCCTCTTTATTGGAAGAGAAAACAATTCAGATATACTTGACTCAAATTTAAACGAACTGAATCCAGAAGTTTGATAAGCAACATAGAATTCGTCTTTTCTAACTCTGAATACATAGACGAAGGTAAAATCGGATATTTTCGTAGGGAGGTTTTTGAAACAAAGACTATGGGATTACACGGCTCAGTCGATTCTGATTTCCATACCTCTTTCTGAAGAAAAAGACGTTTTCACCATTTGCCAGAACCTCGTTCTAAGAATAACCCTTAAATTGTTGGCTCTAATCATTATCTGATTCAACCTAAGGATTATCTTGAACCCCATCTGGAAAATAAATATCGATACCGGCGGTACATTTACCGATTGTCTGGCCCAAAGCCCTGCCGGCATGGTAACGCGCATCAAAGTACTGAGCTCTGCACGGCTAAGAGGTCGTATCACAAAGAAAATTACCCCGCAACATTATCACTTCGAATCGTCCTGGCACTTTCCCGACGATCTGTTGGTGGGCTTCACCCTGAAGCTGCCGGGGACAGAACTAACTTCTACCGTCATATCCCTAAACTTTGCGAAAGGACTTATAGAACTGAGCACGGATTTCGACCTGCCAAATACACAGGATTTTGAAGTATTTAGTGGGGAAGAGGCGCCGATATTTGCGGCTCGCCTGCTGACCCAGACCCCTCTTTCCGATGCATTACCTCCTATAGACATGCGCCTGGGGACCACCAAAGGCACCAACGCCTTGCTCGAACGAAAAGGGGCACGCACTTTGCTGGTCGTCACCAAAGGTTTTAAAGACCTCTTATATATCGGCAGTCAGCAACGCCCCGAATTGTTTCAGCTACATATCCCCGAGCCTGCATTATTCTATACCGGTGTATTGGAAATAGACGCCCGCATGGATGCTCAGGGCACTATAATAAAACCCTTGGACCTATCTTCCATCCATTGCCCCGATGTTCACCATTTCGACTCGGTGGCTATCTCCCTATTGCATTCCTATAAAAATAATGAGCATGAGCGGCAATTAGCGGCCTTTTTAAAGGAGCAAGGTTTCCGTCATATTTCCTTTTCCTCCCAGCTCTATGCCTTTTCCCACTACCAGCGGCGTAGCCAGACTGCCGTTGTCAACGCCTATCTGGAGCCGGTATTGGATGCCTACTTGAGCAATATTGCGAAGTCCATTTCGGCGGGACGGCTGCGGGTGATGAACAGCGCCGGAAGCCTGTCGGAGGCCCATGCTTTTCAGGCGAAAGATAGCCTCCTCAGTGGCCCAGCCGGCGGAATGGTCGCCGCCACCAACATCGCCAAACGCTTTGGCTTCGAGAAAGTAATCACCTTCGATATGGGTGGAACCAGCACCGATACTGCTCGTATAGACCGTCTACCCGAACTACAATACATTACTGAAATAGACGGATTGGAACTTCATAATCCTGCCCTGGCCATCGAAACGGTAGCAGCCGGTGGAGGCTCTATCTGCTGGTACGACGGTTTCTCGCTGAAAGTAGGCCCCCACAGTGCCGGGGCGGCGCCAGGCCCTGCCTGCTATGGAGCGGGTGGCCCCCTGACCATGACCGACATCAATCTTCTGCTGGGCAAACTCAACCCCGCCCGCTTCGGTATCCCGATCGACGTACGTCCGGCGCAAGCGGCATTGCAGGACATACAACAGGCTATACATGTCAGCTCAGGAAACTGGCTCAGCGACCAGGAGGTTTTATCGGGTTTTGAAAAAATAGCCAATGAAAAAATGGCCGATGCCATCCGGACAATTTCCGTTGCCAAAGGAATAGATCCCACCGACCATGCTCTGGTAACGTTTGGAGGTGCCGGGGGCCTGCACAGCTGTCAACTCGCCGATTTGCTGGGTATCACCCGGGTGATCGTCCCCTATGATGCAGGGCTGTTTAGTGCGGTAGGCATGGGTGAGGCGCTGAACAGCGTGATCGTCTCCCGGCAGATCCTAAAATCCTGGCCAGAAATAGCCGCAGATCTGGATCGTCTGTCCCAGGACATGGAAAAGGAGGCGGCCATGGAGCTCTCGCTCCAGGGAATCGATGCCTATACCGTTCTTTTTAGCAAGGTATTCCTGCGTTTTGTGGGACAGGAAAACAGTCTTGAAATAGCCTACCACGGTGCGGATACCCTGCAGCGGTTTGAAGCACAATACCGTGCGCAATTTGGCTACTACCCCAGCAAGGGCGTTGTGGAGGTAGAAAGTTTCCGGCTGATGGCCCAGGAGGCTTCAGAAGCGATACGTCCCGCATCGATCCTAAGCGAAGGAAGAGTCATCGCTTCTAGTAAGACGTCGGACGACGCATTCCCCTGTTTCGATTGGGACGAACTGGAGGCTGGCGATGCCCTCGTTGGCCCCTGTATTTTGCTCAATAATACGTCCACAACCTTCCTGCCCGAAGGCTGGAAACTGGTAATACAGCAGTATAAAGATGCCATTGCTTTCAGGACTACTGAAAAGACCAATAGCGGGGAGGAAGAAAACGAAGCGGTGGCTCTCCAGCTCTACGCCAACCGCTTTGCCGCCATAGCCGACGAGATGGGTGCCCAGCTGCAGCGTACGGCCTATTCGGTCAATGTAAAGGAGCGTTTGGATTTTTCCTGTGCCCTAGTGGACTTCGACGGCGAGCTACTCGTTAATGCACAGCATATACCCGTGCATTTGGGGAGCATGGGTATTTGCACCCGATTGGTTCGCGACTTTATCGACATAGGACCTGGGGATGTCGTTATCACCAATCATCCCAAATACGGGGGATCACATTTACCCGATATTACCCTGATTGCCGGTGTTTTTACGCCAGATAGGCAATGCGTAGGCTATGTAATCAACAGGGCGCATCATGCCGAAGTGGGGGGCAAAACACCCGGCTCCATGCCTCCCGACGCCGTGAATCTGGCGGAAGAAGGAGTGGTAATCCTCCCACAGTATTTGGTAAAAAATAATGAATTCCAGTGGGACAGCCTGCGTAAGCTGTTTCTGGATGGCCCCTACCCCACCCGCTCCTACCCCTCCAACGAAGCCGACATCATTGCGGCACTGTCGGCACTAAAGAAAGGCAGCACCCAGCTCCTGGAACTGGTGGCCCAGGCAGGATTGGAAGCGGTAAAAAATTACATGCGTTTACTGAAAAAAAGTGCAGAAAGTCAGTTGAACCAAGCCTTGCTACCGCATCTGGATCGAACATTCACGGCAATGGAAAGGCTTGATGATGGACATGAGATCAGGGTCAGCATACATATTACCAAAGAAAAGCAGGTTTTCGACTTTACGGGAACATCTCTGGTACACCCAAATAATCTGAATGCCAATATTTCCATCCTCTACAGCGCAATCCTGTACGTCTTCCGACTACTCATTGATAAAAACGTCCCTTTAAACGACGGGCTGATGCGAAATGTATCCTTGGTACTCCCCGCCAATAGCTTCTTACATCCTGACTTCTCCGACAACCCCCGGGAATGCCCCGCCGTGGTAGGAGGAAATACGGAGGTCAGTCAAAGGCTAGTAGACACCTTGTTAAAAGCCTTCGACCTGTCGGCCTGTAGCCAGGGGACGATGAATAATTTTCTTTTTGGGGACAACAGCTTCGGTTATTACGAAACCATAGGAGGTGGAACGGGTGCCGGCAAGAACCACCCCGGACGCTCGGCAGTGCACCAGCATATGACCAATACCCGCATCACCGATCCGGAGCCGTTGGAACTGAAATACCCGGTACGACTACTGGAATTTGGTATTCGAAAAAATTCCGGAGGAGCTGGACACCAGCACGGAGGCAATGGCATACGTCGCATCATCGCCTTTTTGAAACCAGTAAAAGTAACACTTATAGGCCAACACCGAACAGTGGCCCCTTATGGATTATCGGGCGGGCAGCCTGGCGCCTGTGGCCGCCATACTCTCTTGAAAAAAGATGCTGAAACGATAGTACTGCCTGGCATATGCAGCCTGGATGTAGAGCAGGGAGATGTCATCAAGATCGAGACACCGGGAGGGGGTGGCTTTGGTAGTGACCAATCGTAGACTATTAAATCCAAGTAATACTCATGATCAAACGAAACCATGGAAATCGTCTGTTGGGAGCTGCGTTCCTGATGGCGACCTCAGCGGTAGGGCCCGGTTTTTTAACCCAGACGACCGTGTTCACCCAGAAACTGACCACTAGCTTCGGTTTTGTGATCTTACTTTCGGTGCTGATCGACTTATGTGTACAGTATAATATATGGCAGATTATCGTGGTTTCTGGCAAAAGGGCCCAGGATCTGGCCAATGAGCTGTATCCAGGTCTGGGGTATGTTTTGGCCCTACTGGTCGTCATAGGAGGCCTAGCGTTTAATATTGGTAATCTAGCTGGGGCCGGACTGGGAATAGAAGCACTGACAGGCATACCCGTAAAAATCGGAGCAGGCATCAGTGCCCTGATTGCCATTTCTATTTTTCTCTTTAAGGAGGCAGGACAAAAAATGGATCTGCTCACCAAGATTCTAGGCTTGGGGATGATCCTGCTGATCCTCGTCGTGGCCTTTATAGCCCGCCCACCCTTGGCGCTGGCCCTCCGGCATAGCATCGTTCCTCAGGAATTTGACGCCTTGGCAACCATTACCTTGGTGGGTGGGACAGTGGGCGGGTATATCTCCTTTGCCGGCGCACACCGACTGCTGGACTCCGGGTTCAATGGAACCAAGGACCTGTCGGAAACCAACCGTGGAGCAGGAACAGCCATTTTGCTCACCGCTGTCATTCGGTATCTGTTGTTTCTGGCGACCTTGGGAGTCGTGTTGAAGATTACTAATATCGATGCTGGAAACCCTACCGCTTCGGTGTTTGAAAATGCCACAGGATCTTTGGGCCGACAACTTTTTGGACTTATGATCTGGTCGGCGGCCATCACTTCGGTCATAGGGGCCGCCTATACTTCGCTGACCTTCTTACGGAGTTTTCACCCATTAATTGAAAAGTACCAAGAAAAACTAACCATAGTTTTCATACTCATGTCTGCGGTAATTTTTCTATTAGTAGGCACGCCCGTAAAAGTCTTAATATGGGTGGGCACCCTCAACGGTTTCGTCCTACCCTTTGCCTTGTTCATCTTGCTCATAGCCGTTCGAAACAAGCGGATTATGGGCAATTACCAGCATCCCAAATGGCTATCGATACTGGGTTGGATGGTGGTACTGCTGTTACTCTGGCTGGGAATAGAAGCACTTGGGGCGTATAAGGGTTAATCGTTTCCTATCGATTAGCATAAGGGTTAACAGGAAAAAAATGAAGTTGATACCCCTCCTTTTTCAGGGCAGCAAGTGTATTTTCTGAAGGTATTTTCTTGAATATAATGGCAGATAGAACTTGAGTTGGCATCAGAGATAGGCGGGATAATGCATTATGAATGCGTAATTTTCGTAGAATCTTCCTAAAAGCAGGGGAAGATGCATCTGCTTTTTCCTTCGCTACCTGGGGGCTGTGGTAATTATTATTGATTCCTTTAAAGGCTACCATTTTCATACCGATTCCATTGGCTAGCTTGTCAATTTCTCTTTCCGACAATTTAAAAACATAATTACCTACCTCTTCAAAAGAATAGCGATTTTTCCAGTATTTCTGAAGTAAGGCGGTGTCCACCCGGTCTATGATATTTCGAGCCGCCAAGAGAAGTGGCATTTTTGAGACCGGATCGTGCGGCTCTATGAGCACCACCCCTTCCCGAGCCACTCTGATCATTTCATAGACCGCCATATAAGGCCTAGGAAAATGGTGATATGCCTCCTTACAGAAAACATAATCAAAAGAATTATCAGCGAAGGTTAATTTCTCAGCATTCTCCACTGCATATTTTTGGAAAAGACCATGCTGGTGTGATAGTGGCAGAAAAGTATCTGAGATATCGGAAGCAGTAACATCCAGTCCTTTTTTATAAAAAAAATTAGCATCAAATCCATAGCCATCACCAACCGTCAACCATTGTTTCTTCTCTAAGGTCAGAGGTGTTGCCAGGTTTAGCAAACGCTGGTGAATCCAATGGTTCACAGTATTATTTTCTTGATCGAATTGCCAGTCTGCGATAGCTTTTTCCTGAGCATCTTTAGTTTCATACTGAACCTTATACCAACTGGCATGTGCCTGGTGACTAATGCTTTCTACAGACATATATTAATTAATTTGCTTAATACTAATTGTGGAAAATTTAAAACGAAAGAAAGCCCTATTATACTATTAAAGGAAAGCAGTAAATAACTTATAATTACTTTGCCATACGCTATAGAATGGATTAAATAATAATTAAGAATCGCACTTAAGTCACCGCCATAAAGCTCATCTAATAATCCCCTGAGCCTGTCGAAGGCTCCTTAAATACTTATCTGTCAGCCTGAGCATGTCGAAGGCGGGGAATGTTGGGTTAAGGCTTATCTACTACCAACATGACGGCCCCTAGGGGAGGGATGGTGACTTTAATACCTCCTTCGATAGAAGCAGATCGGGCCTTCAGGCTTGTATAGGCCTGGGGGCCCCCGGCTACTTGGCTTGGACCCTGTCCATTTACAAGCACTTTCCTGGAGAACTCACCATTATCGTCTCCTCCTTCCAACTGATACCAATAATAACGTTTTCCATATCGCTTATTATTGAGTTTGATTTGTATGGCTTTCGCTCCGGCCGATTCGTTGATGACAACGACTCCGGTCTCCCCACTGGTAAAGGTAGAAGCATAGGTTTTCAACTGCGGCACAGGCGACTCTGCAGAAACCATTCGATCACCCATGCATTTTTGCAAAAAATACATATAATGAAACGACGGCCTTGGTGTCCAAATAGCAACACCCGGCTCTCGGCCATCACTAAATAAACCATGGTCGTCTCCATTGGCCCAACTATTAAAGAGGTCCCAACGTGCGGCTAGGCCATAACCCGACTTAATAGCCTCAACCACCACCATCACAGCAAAGAGTCCACTTACGTTGGATACTTGCTGCTTGGCTCCTTCGGCCCACATATTCCATTCGGACATGGAAATTGGTTTCAACTTCGCCCCTGTAGCCTTGAAAGTACTTTTTAGGTAGGACATCATTTCACCTGGAACCTGTTCTGCCGCCTTTATAATTTCATTGGCTTTGGAGTTCTGCTTGTAAGGAGTAAAATAATTATGGACAACATAATAGTCTGCGGCATCGGCTATATTGCTCAGAACGGAGGTGTTCCAGGTCTTGACCGTAGGCGTCTGCCAGGGTTCCAGAGCAGGGGCATCGAAAAGCACAGCACCAACTTTGATGCTGGCGCCAATCTCTGCTGCTGCCTTGTGCATGGAGTCGGCGAAGACTTTAAAATGCTCCGCATATAGCTTCCCATTGATGAATTCGGGTTGTCCATCTTTGTTCTTAGAGACATCGATTCGGTAGCCCCATTCCCAATCACCAAAATTTTCATTGCCCACCTCCCAGTAAGGAGTACGGCCTTTATCGTAGCGTACCCATTCTGCTGCAAGATGTGCGGCCGCAGCAACAGGATTGGCACTAGTGCCGTATCGGGCATAACCATAGTTAACGGTGATAAGCCCCTTACTCTGGCTGTGGGATAACACCTGATAGTAATTCTCCAAGGAGCCTCGCCAGCTTACTTTAGGGTTCCCTGTTTCGTAGCCAGGCTCCTTCTCTATCCCCTCTTTGTCGAGGAGTTTGGCCGGCACGTCGGCAGGTAGCTGCCCGGGTTGGGCATTCCAGAAATAGGCATCACTGCCACTCCCCGCTGGCCAACGTATAACCTGGGGTTTAAGGGTAGCAATATGCGACATAAAAGCAGGGGCATCCACCATCCTATGCATCCATATATTGGCATTATGGGCATAAACAGCAGGAGGAATTTTGGCCAATACCTTGGCCGCGTCTACGGCTATTTCATGAGATGCCGAGGCAGGAACAATACCTTGTTCGAAAGGGGGTATCTCAAATGACTTTGTATTCCAGTATTCCATAAAAAAACCTACCGTCTGAGCCAGATCCGGGTCTACTGGAGTAACGATTTCCGACAAATGTGGTGCGCCTGTCTGTGGGACTGCTTCGCCGTTTTTGCAGGAGACAACGATGAGCATAAAGATCCAGACGACCATTACAGTCGTCATGGATCGGCTGAAATTTTTCATCCGATATATACCTAAAAATGAATGATTATTTTTCCGATTTCAAACCTACATGATCTATGTACACCGTACCTGACCAACCCGTTTCTTGCAGGGACAGGTCCTTAAGAACTCCTGGCTCGCCTAGATCTTTCAGGCTTAAGTTAAAGGTGGTCCAGGCTCCTTCTTTTATGGATATTGAAAGAGCCTTCCCCCCATTAGCCGCAACGTTCATCTTCTTCCCATCAGTATCTTTCCCACCATAAACCGAGAAAGTAACCAGTGCATATGGAGTTGTATTTAAACTTCCATTTGCAAACTTGATTGCACCCCAGCTCCCTTTAAAATCAACTTTTATAGCAGCCAGCCCCATTCTCACCAACTCCGTGCTAGCTTTATCATTGGTATTTCCCCAACCCCAGTCTTGCCAGCCGTTCATCAGTTTATCGTCGTAGATCGCATAGGTCAGCGGGGGAAGATCGGGCAGGTCTCCTACAAAAGTCAGAGGTTGCGTCGAATCTATGATAATTCCCGAGTAGCTCATGATAGAGACGAGGCCTTTCGCTGCTTTTTCCGGAACCATCAGCTGCAGTTCTGTAGGTGTTTTACTGATAAATTCCGTTACAGCTTCCGCTGACCCTTTGAACATCACGCTTTTCACCAAATCCAGATCCTTTCCTTTCAGACTTATCGGTTTTCCTCTTTCTGCGGGTATGGGCGTAATTTCCGTTAATTTTGGAAGTGTTATGGCCAGCTCTTTTTCCGACTCAATATTTACGGGTTCAGTTCCACCACCTAAAAATACCACAGTCCCGCTTTGCGCATTCATGGGAACAGTAACTACCAGTTCAGAATACGACTGGCTCACAAAGGCGGTTACGGTGGTATCTTTGGCAAACCGCACGCCCTTTACCCATTGCAGGAAGTCGCCCTTGATGGTAATATTGGAGCCGGGGCGGGCTTCTATGGGAATACTGGCAATAGTAGGGAGTACCTCAAAACTCAGGATCGTTTTAGAGGTAAGGTCCCCGGCAGGGGTTTTAAGAATGACCTTTCCTTCTCCGCTTTCTTTAGGGATGGTAAATTCAATCCTTGAGGGAGTTTGAATAGCAAATGCTGCTCTGTCTACGGTAGCGCCAACAAGTTCGATGGACGTAACCTTGTCGAGATTATTACCAATAAATATAAGCGTTTCTCCCGGCTTGGATCCAGTAGGGCCAAAGCTAAGTAGCTGCACCTCGGATGTCGCACCTACTTCGTCGTCATTGCAACCCGCCCCCAGTACTATTAATAATAAGAGCCAAACCAGACTCCTCATATGATGTTTAGATATGATATCCATATATTCAATACTTTAAAAATGAGACCCTTACTCTTTGATAATCTTAGGCACTATACGGAAATTGTCGAAGGAAATATCACAGTCCAGTTCCCCACCTCCATGGAACAACAATCTGGTGTGGTAGCCATTAGGATTTACGCGCATTTTCACGCCCGCCTTTTCGTAGGCGGCAGCAAGTTCCTCAAATGGAATCACTACGGTTTTCCATTCCCCTTTGGTATCGTAGGGGGGCATCCATGTGAATTGATCATTATTAAAATCGCTGAGGCCAATATTCAATTTCAACACATTAGCCGTATATGGCTTGATTGTGTTGACCTCAAATTTTAAATTATACTTATCAGGACTGAGAATGGCTTCGTCAGGAATATTCTTACTAATAGGCCCCATAGCATCGGGAGGACCACCAGCGACTTCAGTCCAGGCCCAACTGGGGATTATTTTTTTAACACGAATATAATTGCCATTGATGGCTTTGGGATCACCCTCTCCGGGGTTGCTAACCACAAAGTCCTTATTCCACCAGCCAGTAAATGGATCACTACTTAAAAAAATATTCCGGTTATCTCTGAACCAAAAGTCGGACTTGGCTTCGCCAAAATTGGTCTTTACAACAATCTGGCCTGGAAGGGCACCCTCGGGAATACGCACCTGCATAAGCTGATCATCCACACTAACCACTTCACCTTCCACGTTTCCGGCGAAGGTGACAGTCAGGGGTGGATAGAAATAGTTACCCCGAATGGTGGCGATCTCTCCGGTGAGTACAAACTCACTATTCATGGCACTTACCACCGGTTTGCTAATTTCTATCTTAAAATTATGCTCTAACCTTTGCCCATTACCAAACACTAAGGTCATCTTATTATTGATCTCGGTGGGAATATTGGAAGGGGTCCGTACCAGAATGCTTTGGGCGGAAACATAAGTAGGGGTCAAGGAAGCCCTTTGGTCGTTGAACCAAATTTCTCTGGTATCCTGAAGATTCTGCCCCACTATAGCAATGAGACTCCCTTGAGAAGCCCCTATTAAAAGGGAGTCTGACGACTCGGGTTTAGACACTCTGATATACTCAATTAGAGGCTCTCCCTGATTGGGAAGGTCTTTGTCCGAGCATCCCCCCAATAGGACTGTGAGCATTAGAATCAGCCCTATAACACCGTTTTTTTTATATGAATTGATCATGATAAATCATTTTTAACATTTGGTCAAAAAAAGCCCAATTTACTTAGCATAATAGTCGATAGCTGGTTTCAGCAGGTTAGGTGCCTGGCTAAGTTCTGCCGATGGAATAGGCAAAAAGAAATTACCTGCATTAGCATTGATGGTGCGATCGTTATTGGCCCAGGAAGTCTTGGTAAAAGTCCAGGACGTAGGATTAGGCATCTGATCGGGCTCGGTGAAGAAAAGGCCCCTGTCCTGTTGATTTAATATGCCATAGGCCTTGGTCGGGTTATAATAGTGCAGACTCACCAAATCGTACCAGGCAATGCCTTCCATTGCGAATTCGCAGAGTCTTTCTTTGAAAATCATACCGAAGTTAAGAGCCGTCTCTACGGCAGGAAGCCCCGCCCGTGTATGCACTTTGTTAAAATAGGCGAGTGCTTTGGCATCTGTAGTCGTAGGCGCATCGCCAAGAGCAGCCTCGGCGTAAATCAGATACATCTCCGCCAGGCGCAACATATAGGTATCATGACCATAATTTTGCTGTGCTGCCTGTCCACCTACATCTTTAGCCTTACCTGTAACATATTTTTTGATGGATAAATAATTGCTCTTACTACTGGCATTATTGAAGGGAAATATAAGCTTCTGCTCTCCCCCCGGAATGGTCTGGGTAATCTCCGGATAAGAGGCTCCAGGAAGCATGTAGGTAGCCTTAAGACGCTGATCCAAGGTCCGTCCTTTCATCCCGGAGGGAGTAATATCTATTCCTTCATATTGGCTGATCATCCACCAGGTTGCACTTTTATCACCTCCCCAGCCATCACCATTGGCGATGTCGCTACTATAAGCCAAATAGGCTGGAGTAGAATTTTGCGTGCCCCAGGCACCCGGAGAGAACACCCATTGCAAGGAGAATAACGATTCTGCATTATTATCGTATGGATAACGAAAAAGATCGGCATAGTTTCGAAGCAATGAGGCACCACTTAGGGTAATTACTCTTTCGGAGTAATATTTGGCACTATCCAGATACATCTGATTACGTTTATTTCCTGTTGCACCTACACCAGCACGGGTAAGATAAAAGCGCGCCAGCATACCCTCAGCACTCCATCTGGTAATCCGTCCCGGACGAATGGGAGTAGCGGGTAAATCTGCAGCAACCGCACGCATTTCGGAGGTGATAAACCGCCAAACACTTTCCGGTGTATTTCGTTGTATGGTGGTATCCGAAAGAATTTTCAAATTGTCCTCTATGATGGGAACGGCACCCCAGTTCATTACCAAATGTCGATAGGCTACCGCTCTCATAAATCGTGCTTCCGCTATTCCATGTCTTTTCATGGCGGGACTCACCGCTTCGCCCGCATAACGGTTTATATTACTGATGGCTAAGTTCGACTGACCTACCACATTAAAGAACGCACGCCACGCCTGCCCATTTTCCGGGGTAGTGCCGGTAGTATTAAAAAGCACGTTACCCCGGTCGTTATAAGCAGAAAAGGTGGTGCCCGACCTGAAGTCTCCGATATTATAGGAGGCTTTGTCGTTATAATCAAACCAAACTTTGCTATATAGTAGACCGGTAGCCCCTAATACCTGATCGTCGTTTTTATAGAAACTGGCATCTACGATCGAGTCGGTCGGGGGGCGTTCAAGGAAATCCTCCTTGCATCCCAGGGCTATGGAGAGCACCAGCAGACTTATCAGCAATCGTTTAATTGTATTTATATCTTTCATCGGGAATAAATTTTAAAAGTCAAGACCAAGGCTAAATGTATATACCGGCGTTAAAGGATAGCGCCCAAAATCTAATCCAATTGCCTGATTTCCAGGACTGGCGTCCCGGGATACGTAGGCCCCTACCTCAGGATCAAAACCGGAATAGCGCGTAAGGGTCCAGACATTTTGTGCCCCTATGGAAAATCTTGCCCCTTTCACTACTTTCTGTTTGTTCATAAAAGAAGAGGGTACATTATAAGTCAGGGTTATATTCTTGAGCCGAATAAAGGAGCCATCTTCTACCCATTTATCCGTATGCCTGGTAAAATTTCCATTCGGACCATTGGAAATTCTGGGCACATCTGTATCCGGATTTGCGAGAACTACCTCACCATTATCATTGGTCACCGGTTTAGCATAATTCATGGCATGTACCATCATATTTCGGCTTAAATTCAGGTGATTGGTATTGGTATTGAGTTTGGCCAAATAATTATAAATGTCATTGCCATAGGTGGAAGTAAAGAGCAAACTCAGATCGAAACCTTTGTAAGTAAAGGTATTGGTTAAGCCCGCAAATAACTTTGGCCAGGGATTTCCTATCGTAGTCAGATCCTGCTCATTGATGAGGCCATCGTTATTGAGATCGCCGAATTTCACGTCGCCTACCCAGATATTATCTTCATTAACAGGAAGTAATTCTCCCTGATTGTCGATGGGGCGTGGGCTGGATTCTACTTCTGCTATGTTCTGAAAAATCCCCACTTCTCTATATCCTCTAAACAGCCACGGTGCTTTCCCCACTTCGGAGCGTTGTGTCCAGTCCGACAGCCACCAGGAGGTACGATCGACGAAAGCCTTGTCGGAATAGAAAGACTTGATTTTGGTTTTGAAACTAGAAATATTAAAATTCGTTTCCCATTTGAATCCACCTTTATTAACATTTGTGGTGTTTAAAGAAAAGCCAAAACCCTTATTTTGCAATGCTCCGATATTCACGGTAGGCGCCCCTACAGAACCAGTACCATTGGTACCCATATACCAAGGAAGGGGCTGGGTCATCAATAGATTGTCCGTGTTTTTTACATAATAATCAAATTCAAACTGAATTCTGTTTTCCAGGAAGGCAACGTTAATACCGATATTATTGGTTTTAGTTTCCTCCCACTTCAATCCCTGGTTGCTGTATTTAGTTGGCAAAAAGCCGGTACCGGTGGGTGTTGCTCCGGTTCCCATGGGCGAATAAATCCCCCCACTTCCCCCTTGATTCCCCGTAATACCGGTTTCAAAACGGAGCTTCAGCTCATTGATAAAAGGTATGCTAAAAAAGGATTCCTGAGATATCCTCCAGGCAGCAGATACCGAAGGGAACATCCCCCATTTATTATCCTTTCCAAAATTGGCCGATCCATCCCGACGAACAGTTCCCATCAAAATATAACGATCATCATAATTATAATTCAATCGACCAAGATAAGACTCCATACCCCAGGTTCCTGATCCACCACTGTTACTCGCTGTCAGAACATCACCAGCCTCCAGATCGAGCACATCGTCGGTTAAGAAGCCTGTACGGGAGGCGCTCATATTTTTCCAAGTCGACTCCTGTGCCTCATGACTAACCATGAGGTTGACACTGTGCTTTCCGAATTGATTATTATACTCCAGCAGCTGATTCCAGTTCCAATAGGTATTGACATTTCTCCCTTGGTTAAGCCTTGCTGTCACGTTCTCTGCCCAGCCTATTTTATAGGTGGGGATATAATAATCGGAATTAGCAAAACCTAAATTTGTATTAAAAGAAGTTCTAAACCTTAAGCCTTTGGCGAGTTCAACACCTACGCTGAGCCCTCCTAAAAATTGTCGCCTCACCAGTTTGTTGGTGGTAAGGTTCGCTATTGCAATAGGATTGACAGGAGCATATTGGTTAGCACCATTATTTTCATCGCCACCACCCCAACTTCCGTCCACATTTCTTACAGGCACCTGCGGTGTAAGTCGTAGGGCATTGGCAATAATATTTTCCTGACTGGTGGTGAGATTTTCATTAGTTTGATTAAAACTCAAATTTGCACCCAAGGATAGCCATTTCCGAGGTTTATTATCCAGGTTGAGCCGAAACCCATATCGGTCGAAACCCGATCCTATTGCCACCCCTTCCTGATTGAGATATTCACCCGAAAGATAGTAGGTAGTACGATCATTGCCTCCGCTCAAACTCAGCTGATGCTTGGCCATCACTGCATTTTCAAAGAGCTCCTTCTGCCAGTCGGTACCTTCTCCCAATAAAGACGGGTCCAAAAACTCTTCGGGCGTCGTTCCTCCTGCCACGTCGTGATATTCACCTACCATTTGGGCATATTGCCGAAGGTTGAGAACATCCAGCCGCTTAGGAGGGGTCTGGATGCTATATTGCAGGCCGTAGCTGATCTTCGAATCACCCGCTTTGCCTCTTTTGGTAGTGATCAATAATACCCCATTCGTAGCTCTCGAACCATATATGGCCGTAGCTGAAGGCCCCTGCAGGACCTCAATCGATTCTATATCGGCTGGATTAAGTCCGGCTAAGGGATTGGAAGAACTCTGTGCCCCGAAAGCAGCCGTTTCGCCAGGAATTTGCACACCATCAATGACATACAAGGGCTCATTAGAGCCATTTATAGAGTTGACACCCCGGATATTTACGGAAATACCTCCCCCCGGTTGACCCGAATTCTGGGTAATGTAGACGCCAGCAGTCCTACCCTGAATAGCCTGTTCGAGGGTCGTATTAACCGTGCGTGAAATTTCTTTGGCAGAAACAGAAGTTTGGGCGGTGGTCAGGTCGGCCCTTTTCATCTCTCCATATCCTACCACTACAACTTCGTCAAGGGCCTTGGTATCTACAACCAATGCAATCTGAAGAGCATTACGATTTCCTACCATCACCTCTTGAGTTAGATACCCTACAAAAGAAAAGATTAACACCGAAGAAGTTTGGGGAACAGCAAGCTTAAAGCGTCCATACATATCGGTAGTAGTTCCCTTTTGCAGGCCTTTGATCACAATGCTTACGCCAGGAAGTGCCTCTCCTTTTTCATCTGTAACGACCCCCGTTACCTCATTATCCATAATAAGCGGGGTGATTACTCGTGTGCCTAATCGATCCACAGAAGCCATTTCAGGTTTATTCGGAACGGTTGTTGACATATTTTCCTGAACTTTAATAGGCATCAGACTTTCTAATAGGCTCTTCTTCTTCTTAACCACAATCGTACGCTCGATAATGGAATACGTGAGGGGCTGGTTTTCAAAAATCTGATCCAATACCCGGTGTAAGGGCTCATTCTCTGCCTTTATGTTAACAGGATCCGTATTTCTTAGAAGCCGACTGTTATACAAAAAATTATATCCGGTCTGTTTTCTAATTTCGTTGAAAACTTTTTCGAGTCCGCTTTTATGCTCGTTAAGTCTAACGGTCTGAGAATATACGGCCGCACTGACTTGCATAAAGACAGCCAATAAGAAGAAGGCAGTTAGCTTCATGGTCCTTATAAGTTTGAACTGGGAGTGAGTGGGGCCAGCAGTCCTTATGACTTTCCGCCATCGGGTGCATCTGGCCGTGGATCTACATTGATTTAGTAAAGCATATTTCATACTTTTACAAGGGTTGGTTAACGTGAAAAGAATCTATTTCGCAATAAGTAGGACTTTCAAATCGATTGACCGCCTCGTCAGTTTATCTCCTGGCAGGGAGTATTCTGACCGGTCGCTTTGGAGTCAGTTCCAAAGCGGCTTTTCCAAAGCGGCTTCTCCAAAGCGGCTTCTCCAATATTAATTTCTTATTGAAAGGGTTATTTGTGTTTCATAACTATTAGATTTTATTTACGTAGCTATTAAAATATTAATATTTGTTATAAACTTCCACTTGCTTACCTTGAAGTGAAAAGCGAACGCCTCCACCTTCTTCAAGGATATTCAGAACTTGAGAAATGGCGACGTTTTTAGATATATATCCTGTGAATTGATCCTGTGGAAGCGTCCCAATGTACGCGACCTCGAGGTCGTACCACCGGGCTAATTGTCTCATTACTTCCTGAATTTCAGTATCCTTAAATTTGAAATATCCTGTTTTCCAGGCCACTGCCGCTTCGGCATCCACTTTTTGGACTGATATGGGCCCTAGCTGGGTACGGTAAATGGCTTGCTCCCCTGGCTTTAAAAGAACAGAATCGGCGCTCATACCTTTCTCTGCTGCCAGGGTTGTCACCCGTACACTTCCTTCTAAAAGGGTGGTCCTTATTGCTGTTTCGTCTTCATATGATTGAATATTGAAATGGGTGCCCAGAACTTCAATTTTTTGTCTCTTACTATAAACCTGGAATGGCACCTTCTTGCCAGAATGATAACGCCCTGCCACCTCGAAATAAACCTCACCAGTGATCTCAACTTTCCTTGCCCGATTATCAAAACTGGCTGGAAACCTAATAGAAGAGGCTGAGTTAAGCCATACTTTTGTACCATCCGATAACTCAATGCGATACTGCCCGGCCTTAGGCGTTCTTATTTCATTTATAAACGCCTTTTCCAGTTTTTCTGCTGATGAAACAGCTGCATACCGCAATTGACCATCGGCGATCTTACTGATTTGTACGCCCTCCTGACGCGCTATTTCGCCGGCCTCCGCATCGTTCAGCACAATTTTAGAACCATCTCCTAATGTTAAAACGGCTCGATTCCCACCCGGGAGAATATCCTCTGTCAAAGCAGTGCGATGATCCAATTGGGGTTCATTTTGTGACTTTCGATATATAAAATACCCCAAACCCATTATGCATAATATAATGGCTGCCGAGGCAAAACGCCATATTCTCGACCAGTTTATGCCTATTCCCTTCGAGGTTTCAATCAGGACACCATCAGTGTAATCTAAGTCCTGCTCGATTCTATTTTGCAACAGCTGCTTATCCACGGGAATAGGATGTTCAGCGGAGGAAACTACACTTGCATAGAGGTCCATCACGGCCGAGGCATCCTCTTCGGAAAGGGTATGAAACCATTCCAAAAAATTGGTATGTTCTTCTGGACTATGCTGGTTAGCAGCATAGCGTTTTAGAAATGATATTTGTTGCGATTTATCCATACGTCAGAAAGACGTAGTGGCGAGGTAAAAGAACCCCTCAGACTTAAATTATTTCCATATTTTTTTGCATCTAAGGGCTTATTATAACATACCCACCTCTAAATAAGACAGTTATAATTGAACCAATATCGCTTTGTAGCGCTAATGGAAAAGGAAGTAGGTCAGTAAGATCAGGTCCGTTGCAATATCCGCATGCTTACGCAAATATTCCCGAACAAATTGATTGGCTGCATATAATTGTTTTTTCACAACCGATTTAGAAATTGAAAGTTTCTCCGAAATTTCGTCCAAGGATAGTTCTCCTTCCATCCGAAGGGAAAAAACTTCCCTACGTTTCTCAGGCAAAAGGGCAATGGCCTCCTGAGCTGTGGCTTGATACTGATTATATAGTAAAGCGTAGTCTCCCTGGTTCTCACAAAAGGCAGACGACCTATCGCAAAGACTATCTCTGTAACGCTCTTGAACTTTTTGATGTCGGCTAAAATCGATGACTCTATGCTTAGCCATTCCAAACAAATAGGCCCTGAAGGACCCTACAGTCGATAAAAATGTCCGCTTTTCCCAAATAGAAACAAACAGCTCCTGAACCAGTTCCTCACTGTCTTCCCAGTTTTTGGTAAAAAGATAAACATAGCGCAAGGCTTCAGGGAGATAAGTGGTATAGAGCTGGGCATAGGCCTTTCTATCGCCCATTGCACAGGCTTGCATCAGCTTTTTTTCACACTGTTCTTCAATGTTTAAATCTCGTTTCCTCACTTTATAGAATTTCCCTCATATATTCGTTCTACTTAAGGAATTGTTATGCCTAAAAAAATTCATTGCTATGATTATAGTTTTTCTGCATAAAGTTCAAAGTAAATTTAATAAAAATTAATCAAATCCAAGTTTAAAAGAATATTGAGCACATAGCCTTAGGGTACATAATGAAATCAGCGGGCCTTCAGGAGTGGATCAGGCGATTACTTGTTATCAAGATATCGTTTAAAAACAGTTAAATTGGCAGTTTATAGCTATGATCTACGGTAACTTTATATGAAAAAAGATAAGGAAATTAATACCTCTTATATTTCCCAACTAGATGGACTAAGAGCAATTGCGATTATTTTAGTACTCATTTTTCACTGGTTCCCAGAAGGAGAAGGGGTCAATATTCTGGCTAATGGCCCTTTAGGCGTCACCATCTTCTTTGTCCTAAGTGGCTTTCTGATCACAAGAATATTACTCAGCTATCGCGAAAAAATGGATCATGGAGGCATTGCCAAGGCCTATAAAGTATTTATGGCACGAAGAATGCTGAGAATATTTCCTCTTTATTATCTGGTATTACTCGCAGTATGGCTGGCAAAATATATCCCAATAATTTCCCCGATTAACACCCAGTTTTATACCTATCCTGCTTATTATATACTCTATGCCTCCAACTTCCTAATCGAGTATCTTCATGATTGGTCTGATGTATTATCTCCCTTTTGGTCATTGGCGGTGGAAGAACAGTTTTACATTTTGTTTCCATTTATAGTCTTAAGCGTCCCAAGACCTTACCTAAAGTCCTCCATCATTGGTTTGATCGGCCTAGGTATCAGTTCCAGAGTGGTATTACACCTCCTTAATATCAATGAAGGCGTACATATGCCCACCTGTTTGGACGCATTCGGATTAGGCGCATTATGGGCATACGTTTCCACTCAAGCGGATCCATCCGAAAGATTCATAAAATTCGCACGGTATGGGGGTTTGATCGGACTAATTTCTTTTGTAACATTCTGTCTGACTGGCCAGGGCAACTTTGCAGCCGTCCTTTTTTTCCGCACCTCTATGTCTCTTATAGCTTTATTTCTTGTAGTTGGTGCCAGTTATCAAGGCGGTTTTTCAAATATATTTGGTCGAATTCTCAATCATAGTAGTCTGAAATATATTGGTAAAATCAGTTACGGACTCTATGTCTTTCATATGTTGGTTCCAGCGGTTCTTGTTCCTTTGATACTGAAGTTAATGCAGCGTTTCGCTGGAGTTACTCTCTCTTTAACCGATTTTAGTTCCAGATTGTTAAGCTTAGTAGTACTTCTCGTGCTGTCCACAGCTTCCTGGTATTTGTACGAAAAGCCTGTGATTCAAGTCAAAAAGTATTTCGAAATGCGTGGAAAAAATAAGGTCCCTGTAAAAGCATCAACCTAGAAGCGACGGAAAGCATAGTTTACACCTTGCGGTACCCTTCCAGAAACTATGCCCCACTAAATGTGAACCAGCTAGGGTGTAGGCGTTAGGTGTTAGGCGTTAGGTTGTAGGCGTTAGGCGTTAGATCCAGCCCATTTAACTGCCTGGCGAAACGGCTTTAACCTTTAACGCGTTAGGTTGTAGGCGTTAGGCATTAGGCGTTAGGCGTTAGGCATTAGGCGTTAGGCTCTAGGCAATTGGCAATTGGCGTTAGGCATTAGGCGTTAGGCGTTAGGCATTAGGCGTTAGGCGTTAGGCATTAGGCGTTAGGCGTTAGGCATTAGGCGTTAGGCGTTAGGCATTAGGCGTTAGGCGTTAGGCATTAGGCGTTAGGCGTTAGGCATTAGGCGTTAGGCGTTAGGCATTAGGCGTTAGGCGTTAGGCATTAGGCGTTAGGCGTTAGGCATTAGGCGTTAGGCGTTAGGCATTAGGCGTTAGGCGTTAGGCATTAGGCGTTAGGCGTTAGGCATTAGGCGACCACCCCTAACGGGGCGGAAATAATGAAAGGATGGCGATTTAGGCTGTAGGTTGTAGGCATTAGGCGTTAGGTTATAGGCGTTAGGTTGTAGGCGTTAGGCAATAGGCTTTGACGCTTTAGCTAATCCCTATCTCCTAACACCTTTAACCTATTGAGACAATAGGCCCAGCGCTTTTAACCGCCCGACGGACCGGCTTTAACCTTTAACCTTTAACTTTCAAACTTTAACGCTTTCTCTAATTCCCATAATCGGCAATAATGACAGCATCTCGAAGCCTACTGCCCAGGGCCGACCGACGATAACCCAAGCCGTTTATGATAACTAAGATGTCACCCCGATGGGGCTCTAATGTCGACCGGTCATTTTTTTTGCTACTAAGATACCACCCCTAACGGGGCGGAAATAATGAAAGGATGGCGATTTAGGGTGTAGGTTATAGGCAA
>NZ_AZQN01000013.1 GCF_000566685.1 Dyadobacter tibetensis Y620-1 | reverse complement strand
CTTTAACCTTTAACCTTTAACTTTCAAACTTTAACGCTTTCTCTAATTCCTATAATCGGCATTAATGACAGCATCTCGAAGCCTACTGCCCAGGGCCGACCGACGATAACCCAAGCCGTTTATCATAACTAAGATGTCACCCCGATGAGGCTCTAATGTCGATCGGTCATTTTTTTGCTACTAAGATACCACCCCTAACGGGGCGGAAATAATGAAAGGATGGCGATTTAGGGTGTAGGCGTTAGGTTATAGGCATTAGGCGTTAGGTTCTAGGCGTTAGGTTGTAGGCGTTAGGCATAGCGCTTTTAACCGCCTGGCGAAACGGCTTTAACCTTTAACTTTTACGCTTTAGGCTGTAGGCGTTAGGCGTTAGGCGTTAGGCCCAGCGCATATAACCGCCCAGCGAACCGGCTTTAACCTTTAACTTTTACGCTTTAGG
>NZ_AZQN01000012.1 GCF_000566685.1 Dyadobacter tibetensis Y620-1 | reverse complement strand
AAAATCAAAGCATTCAGATCCACATCCCGAGGCGTAAGGGACATTTCATTCTTCCTTTTCAGACTATCTAAACTCTATGCATGAATCCCTAACTCTTCCCCCCAAGAATTTGGCTTGATCCCATACATGTCAAGTATTATTGTTATGTATGCAATCTATTTCAAGCGCAGAGCTTTGATAGTAAAAAATGAATTTTACGTATATCCTTCCCTGCTGGATACTTTAATCCTTCCGTTGCCTTGGAGCTTTTATCGTTGAAGAAATTAGGGATATATAGTCTTGGATTTAATATGAATTGAACTTAAAACGGTTTCGAAGAAACTGACTCCACAGCTACTTGCCTCATTAAATCACAATAATAGCTTAATGAAGGATGCCTGATATCTATAGGAAGGTACTAAACAAACAGTAGTTTTGGTTATATTTGGGTTGGGTAGTATTTTAGAATGAATGTAGGCTTATATCTTTGTTCTGGTTAGAAGTGCCTAATTATATTTATTTATTTCAAAAGCTTTATGGATTTCAATTCGGGGAACCTGTTATTAAAATTAGAATGGTGATAAATTTGGATAAAAACTCTCAGGTTAAATCAAAAAGGAGAGTTGCCGAACACGGGGAGGTATTTACCAATGAAAAGGAAGTTAACGCCATGTTGGATTTAGTGAAACACGAAACGGAGCGAATTGAATCTACATTTTTAGAACCTGCTTGTGGTAATGGTAATTTCTTGGCAGAAGTATTAAAAAGAAAACTTTCAGTAGTTGACAGTCGATATAGTAAAAGCCAATTTGAATGGGAACGATATGCGGTACTTGCGGTTTCTAGCATTTATGGAGTTGATATTTTAGAAGATAATGCAGTCGAGTGCCGTGAAAGACTTTTTAAAATCTTCGATGAAAATTACATTGCTCTGTTTAATGATAATTATAAGGAAGAGTGCAGACGCAGCATAAAGTACCTTTTAAATAAAAACATACTTTGGGGTGATGCATTGGATTTTACTAATCCAGTTACGAAACGGCCTATCATTTTTTCGGAATGGAAGCCTTTAAACGGTACTCTACTGAAAAGGAAAGATTTTATGTTTCAGTTTCTTGTGCAGCAAAGCTTTCAGTTATCCATGTTTGATGAAAACAATAATGCTCAGTATTTCGATAAGGAAATACAGGACTATCAACCTATACATTTCTTAAAACTTGGGGAAGATGGTACAAACTAACTATAACCCGGATGTGCTCTCATGTCTTGCCAATTTGAGTAACGACGAAGTGTTTACACCACCGAGTTTGGTAAACGATATTTTAGATTTGCTCCCTAGCGAATTGTGGAGCAACCCCGGTGCTAAGTTTTTAGACCCTGTTTCTAAAAGTGGTGTTTTTCTTCGGGAAATGGCCAAACGTTTAATGGATGGCTTGGAAGCTCAAATTACCGATAAGCAGGAACGCATTAACCATATTTTTGGTCAACAATTGTACGGTATTGCCATTACCGACTTAACTGCTTTGCTTTCTCGCAGAAGCGTGTACTGTTCCAAAACTGCTAATGGAAAATACTCCATTTGCGAAAGTTTTGATAACGAGCAAGGTAATATACGCTACGAAAGTATTAAACACACATGGCAAAGCGGGAAATGCATTTATTGCGGCGCAAACAAGGAAGTGTACAGCCGAGAAGATGCTATGGAAACCCATGCTTATAATTTTATTCACACAGACAATCCTGAAAAAATATTCAATATGAAATTTGATGTTATCGTTGGTAATCCACCCTATCAATTAAATGATGGTGGCCATGGGGCGAGCGCTAAGCCCATATATCATAAATTTGTGGAGCAAGCTATTAAACTAAGGCCTAGATATATTTCAATGATTATACCAGCAAGATGGTTTGCTGGTGGCAGAGTTGGTGAACTCACAGAGTTTAGAGAAAAAATGTTAAGAGATAAAAGTTTGAGAATAATTCATGATTTTCAAGATGCAAGAGATTGTTTTCCAGGAGTTGAAATAAAGGGAGGTGTAAACTATTTTCTATGGGACCGGGATAATGAAGGGCTTTGTAAAGTTTACACACACTCAGGTAATAAAATCGTTTCAGAAAGTGAACGCTCCTTACTGGAAGATGGGGCTTCAACCTTTATTCGATACAATGAAGCTATACCTATCTTGAAGAAAGTTCAAGCAAAAAGTGAGAAAAGCTTTTCAGAGTTAATTAGTGCAAATGATCCTTTTGGGTTTGATGTTAGGGTAAAAGGCAGCATGAAACGGGTTAAACCCCAATATAAACTCAAATACTTCGAAGGTAGTGTTAAGTTTTATTACAACGGATGGAGAAAAGATGGCGTTGGATACATTGATACTAAATATGTGCAAAAGAACCCGGATTGGTTGAATCAAAATAAGTTATTTGTAGCAAAAGCCATCGGCACAGGAGATTGTAAAACCGATATTATAAAACCTTTTTTACCCGATAATCCATCATGCACAAGTGAAACTTACCTTGTGATTGGTCCCTTTCAATCGAATAAGACCATAGAAAATATCCTTTCATACATTGGGACCAAATTTTTTCACTTTTTGGTTTCTCTCAAAAAAATAACCCAAGAGGCTAGAAGAGGAGTTTATGAATTTGTCCCTATGCAAGATTTCTCTGAAAAATGGACAGATGAAAAACTATACAAAAAATACAAATTAACTACGGAAGAAATCGACTTTATTGAAAGTATGATACGGCCAAAGGACTTATCCCCAAATGGCGTAGAAAATGAATAAGAAAGAATTCTTCCCTCCTCGTCCATCTGCCAATCCCACCATTTATGCTTACGAATTGGTTGGAGTTGCTACGCATAAAGGATTGCTCAAAATCGGATTTACTGATCGTAATGCACAACAACGAATAAAAGAGCAGCTAGGTACTGCAGCTATTCAGTACAAAATTGTATTTGAAGAATCAGCTATGAAACGGGATGGTAATTCCTTTACTGACCGTGATATCCATCGTCATCTTCGTAAACAAGCTTTTGCAAATCCCGAAGGAGAATGGTTTAAATGTACCGTAAATGATTTACGTAAAGCTATTTGGGAAATAAAAACGGGTGAACGAACAGAAGCGAGCCGGGTACATAGCTTTACAATGCGACCGGAGCAGGAAGAAGCCGTAAATAAAACCAGTAATTATTTCCAAAGAATTCGCACTGAGAATCATGGTATGACTCCTCATTTTTTGTGGAATGCCAAAATGCGTTTCGGCAAAACATTTGCCAGTTATCATTTGGCTAAAAAATTAGGGTGGAAAAAAGTTTTGGTTCTCACTTTTAAGCCAGCTGTGGAAGATGCCTGGAAAGAAGATTTGCTAACCCATGTTGATTTTGAAGGTTGGCAGTTTATATCTAAAAATGCTACGGACCTGTCTCAGGAAGATATTATTACAAAAAACCCCTTAATCTGCTTTGGCTCGTTTCAAGACTATTTGGGCAGAAATACCAATACAGGAGGCATCAAGGCTAGAAACGAATGGGTACACACCATCGTATGGGATTGTATAATTTTTGATGAATACCATTACGGTGCATGGCGTGAAAATGCCAAAGATTTATTCGGGAAAGACGTGGAAGCCGAAACGGAAATTGAAGATTACAAAAAGATTGAAAAGGAAGGGTTTGCTGAAGAAGACAAGGCAGAACATTTAGAAAAGATAATTCCAATTAGTACCAATCATTTTTTATACTTGTCTGGTACACCATTTCGAGCTATCAATTCTGGTGAATTTATAGAAGAACAAATATTTAATTGGACCTACTCAGACGAGCAAAAGGCCAAAGAGAATTGGGTCGGTGGCGTTAACCCATATGCATCATTGCCAAGAATGGTAATGCTTACGTATCAATTGCCAGACTCTATCCGACGGATTGCCATGCAAGGTGAGTTTGATGGCTTCGATTTGAATATATTTTTCACAGCGGAAGGAAAGGGTAATAATTGGCGCTTCAAGTATGAAGACGAAGTCCAAAAATGGCTGGATCTCATACGTGGCTCATTTAGTGAAACAACAGTGGAAAATTTAAAATTGGGAGCACAAAAGCCACCTATGCCTTTTTCTCATGCTCCTCTTTTAAATGTTTTAAATCATACTTTCTGGTTTTTGCCATCAGTTGCGGCATGTAACGCCATGGCCAGTTTATTAAAGCAGAGACAAAATAAATTTTATCATGACTATAATGTGGTTGTGGCCGCTGGAACAAGTGCGGGCATTGGCGTAGAAGCTTTACTTCCGGTATTAGAGGCAATGACAGATAACCCTTTGGAGTCCAAAACAATTACACTTTCCTGTGGTAAGCTCACAACAGGTGTCTCTGTTAAGCCATGGACAGGTATTTTTATGCTCCGCAATTCTTCCAGCCCTGAAACTTATTTCCAAGCTGCCTTCCGGGTACAAACACCATGGGTAATTAAAAACCCAGATAGTAAATCTCCAAATAAGGAGGAAATTCTCAAAGAAGAATGTTATGTATTCGATTTTGCACCAGACAGGGCATTAAAGCAAATAGCGGATTACAGTTGTCGACTCGATGTAAATGAAGCGAACCCCGAAGTAAAAGTTGCCGAGTTTATTAATTTCTTACCCGTGTTGGCATTTGATGGTAGTTTTATGAAGCAGGTTGATGCTGCTGGAATACTGGATATGGCACTAAGTGGAACCACTGCTACACTGCTTGCTAGAAGATGGGAAAGTGCTTTGTTAGTGAATGTAGATAACAATACCCTAGCTAGATTAATGAAAAATTCGGAAGCGATGCATGCTCTGATGAATATAGAAGGTTTCCGGTCTTTAAATCAGGATATTGAAACTATAATTAACAAATCGGAGGCCGTTAAGAAAGCTAAAAAAGATGTAGGTGATACCGAACTATCCCGTGAAAAAAAGAAGGAGATATCTGTTGAAGAGAAGGAATACAAGAGTTTGAGGAAAACGATCCAGGATAAGTTGATCAAATTTGCTACCCGTATTCCTGTTTTTATGTATTTAACAGATTATAGGGAACGTAGTTTGAAAGATGTAGTCACTCAGTTAGAACCCGGACTATTTAAAAAAGTTACCGGGTTGTTAGTTAAAGACTTTGAATTGTTGGTCAGCCTCGGAGTATTCAATTCGGGACTAATGAATGATGCAGTTTTTAAATTTAAACAGTATGAGAATGCCAGCTTAGAATATACTGGTATCAACAAGCACGAGGGGGAGAATATTGGAGGATATGATACGGTCCTTACCAGGGAAGAACATCAAGAAATTTATTTAAATGAAGATTGATTATGCTATTGGAACGATTCGAAAATTTACTTATAAAGTATGAGTCGAATTTTAAAACAGTTACTGAGTGGGAATACCGTATAACCAGGGGCAAAAACCTCAGTGATCAAAAGAATTTCGTTGGGTCGGATAAACTATGTTTTAGTCCAAATGGTATTTTAACTGAAAATATTCGAACAACAAAAACATCAAGTGATAAGAATATATTTACCTACAACAGTTCAGGAATAATAGTTGCCATTATGACTTTTGATACTTATTCTAACAAAATAGGTATGATTTCAGAGTTTATTTATGATGATGACGGTCGAATTATAATTAAAAAAGAAAGGCATATTACTGGTAATGATTCAATTTTCAATGATGAAGAATGGTTAAGCTTTTATACACATGATTTTGTGTTACAAACTAATAAAGATCGTCCCTTGTCAAATGACTATACCATTATGAGTAAATTTGATGAGAATAATTATTTGATAGAAACAAAAGCATGTAGAAATGGTAATGAAGTTATTACTTGGAGCAAAATGATGTATGATGGTTTAGGAAATGTAATTAAGGAAACAAGCTTTCAGGATGATGGGCAAGTATCGAATGAGATTTTTTATAAAAGAACATGGAATGAAAACGGCTTATTGAAAAGCATTCATTGTAAATTTCCAGAAAAAGAAGTTTTCGAGGAATACGAGTATACACTAAATGAACATGGACATTGGATTGAACAAACACAAAGTAAAAATGGCGTATTGGACAAAGTAATATTTAGGGCAATTGAATATTATGATTATCCGGCAATTAATCTAAATTTTGGCTAATAGTCACATTTGATTAAACGGCACAAAAAAAGCCGACGGCTTTCGCCTTCGCACATCAAAATATTTCAATATGGACGTAAAATAAAACGATATTATATGTAAAGCGAATCGAATCATCCCAAATTAAGGATTGATTCGATTCGCTGTTTCTCCTAATCAAATTCACGCCGGTCAATCTCCTTAGCTCCTTTGACAATCTGGTCTATCGGAGTGATTTTTAGATTCATACTTCCGTCTGGCATGGGCCATAGACCGCATAGATAGGTTTTGTCAGGCTCTAAGAGCCGGAGGGTATCAAATTGAATAGAATTTCTAAAAGTTGGGGAAGTGGGTTTTTAGCTGAATACTTAACCTAAATCTGGCAGCAAAATATTACGAAAGGTAGGTGAAAGGCAAGAAATCGCAGCCAATATCAAACCAAATCACCGAAGCAAAAAACATTAGAAAATCACTATTAATACTTTGATGAAGAGTCAAATCAAAAATATCTCATTCTAAACAGTAAATTGTTGTATGTAGAAGGTTCAATATTCAGAATTACTTTGGTCCTATGGGCATTTCAAGAAATACCGTTCCCTCACTTTTGCTAACCAAACCAGTAGATTTATTTAGGGAAATGTTTTGCTTGGGTGGGTATAAATCTGCTGCAATATCACCGGAAAAGTTTCATTAATATTACTATATCATCATGGACAACCCCTCTATTCCCAAGTATCTTTTAGAAAATCACGATCGAATTATAAATGCTCCAGTCCAGCAGATTACATTATGGAATGCCAGTTACGACCGCTACAAAGGCTACGAAGTAGTCAATGAAATATATAAGCGCTTTCCTAACAGAAATTTGCAACGTAAGGAGGTGATTAACCTATTTTCGGAGAATCCTTATACTGGATTTATTGCGTCTCTGATGTGGGGAGGGATTAATGCGAACAGACCTCAAACTGCAGAAGGAATGGATACTCCATTTAGAAAGATCTTGGAACATCCCATAGAAAAAGTAGAACAAGCAATTCAATATGCAGAGCAAAAAATAAAATCTGGTGAAATGTATGATTTGTTTTTAAGCTTTGCTCCTAATGGGGATCATGATCTTCCGGGCATCGGATATGCTTATTATACTAAGTTGTTCTTTTTCTTAGGGCAGTTACATGATGTGTCTTTAAAGCCTCTAATTTTAGATAAATGGACGTCCAATGCTCATTGTTCCTTAACGATACAAACCGCTCAAATTCATCGGTTAGCGTATAAGGGTATAAATACTAATTTAGCATACGCCGTAAAGCTTCCTTCTTCTCTGCAAAAGCAGGCGGCGCTTTACAATCAGTATGTAGTAGATTTCAATACCTGGACTAAAAAACTGAATGAATTAAATAAAGAGCAACAAGTTACTCCAGCCAAAGTTGAAGAATTTGTATTTGGTCAGTCTCTAAAATTAAACCCCGACCCCAGTAATCCTAGAAAACAGTTATGGAAGATCATTGTCGATCATTTTGGTGGTGATAATTTTTTGGTAGAAATTAAAACTCCACGAATAGCGGTACCAAGGACTATTCCAAATATTGTCGCCATAGAACCACTTACGGCGAATAAGAAATACTATTATCTGCAAGAATATCTTAGAGAATGCTCACTTAAAGGATTGAAATCAATAGTTTTAACCATACATGAAATTGAAATCCAACTCAGCAGGGATACTACGAACAAGTTGCCAACATGGGCATTTACCCGATCGGCCCTATTTTGGGGAAACACGAGTTCTGAGTATCATGTACAGAAAGTCGCTTGGTTGTCACAAGGATACCGAGTTTCCAGAGTTGACATCTCCTCAGAGAATAAAGCAGGCGCTATTACTTTTACTAAAATGGATTAATCGTTGTATTCTTAACTACTTATATCCTGTTACCGGTTTGTCTTTCAATAATCATTTCACCCCTTCGGGGTTTGGAAATGATGGTTCAAAAAATCATCTATAAAAATTCCAGCCTTTCAGGGTTTTGGAGGTTATATAAGCTAAGACAGGAGCGGAAGCTTGGTGATTGTGGCTATCAGTAGTTGGCCTTGGGCTATGGACTGGGGTGCTGGTTATGAATCACGAATCAAGACCGAAACTTATGGAGTGAGTAGTTTTTTAGGGTTGCATTTTTAACCCATAATCCGATCAATATTATGCGAGCCATTCTGGGTTTGCAGGGCAAAAGGTCGATTGCCGACAGCCCACAGCCGATCGCCAGCGGGCTACAGCCTACAGCCGATTGCCGACAGCCGATCGATAACCATGGTTAAGAAAAGGTTAGCGTCTCTTTCTAATGCGACTTAAAGAAACGGGTGTAATGCCTAAAAATAAAGCGATATTAATGTGGTATTTTAGTTAATACAATTTCGGGGCTGGGCTCCTTTACATCAAGATTTCTTTTTTCGGGTTTGTCTTGGATCCTGGCAAGAAAGCGTTTTTAGTAGGGGAGTAGTGGTTCGAAGGTAAGGCGCTCTATATATTTTTTTATGTCTGGGGAGCGGACTCTTTTATCCATTTAATAGTTTTCCAACGTAGCGCTATCTTTGGAACACCTACCCTAAATATTGTAGCATGAACAATGAGCTAAGGCCGTTTTGGCGTAATATCTTTTCCTTTGACTGGAAATTTGGTTTGTTTTTGATCGGCATCATTTGTATTCCCCGGTTTATTTTGGTGCTTAAGGCGAATATTTCCGGGAGCTATGGGGGCATTGGTGCCATCATGCTGATTTCCGCTTTTGCCCCTTTGCTTTTTTTGACCAAATATGGCCGGAACGAAATTGGGGTGAAATGGGCCAAGAATTACTGGTCGTTAGTCTTGGCTTTTTCCGTTGGCATCGCCGTGAGTCTTATGCTGCACTGGATCGGAAATAGCCTCTATGGAAATACCTTTGAAAATTGGTATCATTATATCGGTCGATCCTATAATATCCCCTCGGGTATAGGAGCTGAGGATAAAAAGATTCTCTTCGCTGTGATGGCGGTCACGGGGATGACCTTTAGTCCGATCGGAGAAGAACTATTCTTCCGGGGAGTCGTCCACGCTAGTTTTGCCAAATCGTTAGAAGACAAAATGGCTTCCATAGTGGATGCTTCTGCCTTTGCCCTCACCCATATCGCTCATTTTGGGTTGGTATTTATCAATGATCAATGGCGTTTTCTGTTGATCCCTACCTTGCTATGGGTTAGTAGCATGTTTCTGGTTAGCATACTTTTTACTGCATTTAGAAGATTTTCAAACTCGATTTTGGGCGCAATTATTTGTCACGCCGGATTTAACCTTGGCATGATTTACAGCATATTTTATTTGTTATAGACTTTCGGTACCGAAGAGGTTGCTTGGGCTGAAAATTGGTTTGGCAATCTCCCCAGGATTCTAATTTATTGCCGACTGCTCTTCCAGCTCCGGAGCTTCCGTTACCCTGTTATGATGGCTTTTTCGTGACCAGAAAAAGGCTATAACGGATCCAACCGTGAGGACTGCGGCGGCAAGGTATGCTGGCGTATGGGCGATGGAAAAGCCTTCGGGTGCCAGTAAGATATAGGAGCTACAGACCATGGTCATAAATACGGAGGGAACCAATGAGACCCAGTAGGACTTGCCTTGTTTGGACAGATAAACGGTGATGGTCCATAAAACTATGGTGGCTAGGGTCTGATTACTCCAGGAGAAATATCGCCAGATGATGGCGAAATCGATCTGTGTCAAAGCGAAGGCGATGACGAAGAGGGGGAGACTTATGTATAAGCGTTGCACAAGTTTTTTCTGGCTGAGTTTAAAGATGTCGGCCAGAATGAGCCGGGCCGAGCGGAAGGCAGTGTCTCCAGAGGTGATGGGTGCAGCAACGATCCCCAGCAGGGCCAAAATACCGCCCAATGGGCCGAGCATTTGAACCGATATTTCGTTGGCGGCCCAGGCAGCATTATTATTATTGTCGGCCATGGCGCCGTTCAGGCCCTCAACCGATCCGAAATAGGTCATTGAAACGGCAGCCCAGATAAGTGCCACTACACCTTCGGTGATCATGGTTCCCGAGAATATGACTTTTCCCGAACCCTCGTTGCCCATGCAGCGGGCCATCAACGGAGATTGGGTGGAATGGAAACCGGATACTGCACCGCAGGCTATGGTAACAAAAAGCATGGGAAACAGAGGAGTTGCTTCCGGGTTGCTGGTCATGTTGCGCAGAGTGGTGGTCGTTAATTCGGGTATATGGTAGTCCCCGATGAATAGGGCACCAATAAGGCCTATGGCCATAAGCAGCATAGCGATGCCGAAAACAGGATACAGTTTGCTGATAAATTTGTCTATTGGTAGCAGGGTTGAAAGCACATAATACACCAGTATGACCCCTACCCAGCCCCAAAGGCTTAAGATATTACCGGTCATTCCGTCAATTATTTTTGCCGGCCCTACCAGGAATACGGTGCCCACAAATATCAATAACAAAAGGGTAAAGACACGCATTACATGCCGGGCACCCTTACCCATATAGATACCCACCACTTCGCTGATACTTTGCCCGTCGTGACGAAGCGAGAGCATGCCCGAGAAATAATCGTGAACCATTCCCGCAAAAATACTCCCCAGCACGATCCAAAGAAAAGCCGATGGCCCATACATAGCACCTGCGATGGCGCCGAAAATAGGACCCAAGCCCGCAATATTTAAAAACTGGATCAGAAAGATACGCCAGGTAGGAAGTACCACAAAGTCAACTCCGTCGGCCAGACGTGTCGCTGGGGTGGAGGCGGATCGTTCCACCCCAAATACCCGCTCCAGAATGCGTCCGTAGATAAAATATCCCAGGATCAGGGTAACGATGGAAAGTAGCAGGGTAATCATAATGAAGGATGGGTGTTAAAAAAATAGAATTTGTCTTTTAAACTCATAAATGACTGTAATCTACTAATCTTTCCTTTGATATTAATAGGCCATGCTTCCAAATGGGCCTGAGTTCTGAATGAGTTTGGGTAGTCAGCTATAGAATTACAAGCAATAATAGGATATAGGTTCTGGCGGTGGCCAGTCATTTATTAGACCTTCAGGAATAATTTATTTCGGTACATGAAATAAAGAAAAAGCCATACCATTACGAATCCCCCTCAAAGGTTAAGTCCCCTGCCCCGAAGCCGGGAACAGGAATAAGCAAAAGTGCTAGAAAATAGCCAGTTAAGATCGCTATTCCTATCCATAAACGAGTGGCCCACGAAAAATAAAGAAACAGGAGTGCGGCCAAAAAAGTAGCAATTCCAATTCGTCCCAGAACACTGCCAAAGCGAATGTGGTTGGGGTCGAATGGGTCTAGTGGAGCATTTTTAAATAAAATACCCAAAAAAATCAGAATGATCATTCTGCGAAATACTTTGCGGATCTGAAGGCCCTTGCTTAAACCCCTGGATTTTCCGGCCTGCAGGCTAATAGCCAAAGAGACGCCTGCCAGAAAGAGGAATAGTGGAAATATGAAATCATAAAAGGTGAATCCGTTCCAGTCGGGATGATAAAATTGGTTGGCGACGGCGTCTACGATTCCTATGCCCGTAAGCCCTCCTAGAAGATGGATGAAGTCGCCTCCTCCAGAAATCATAAGCATGTCGAAGCCTCGGAGGGCATCGAGTGATGCCAGTCTTATGGGGGGGTAAGGTATCCCTTCGCCAGAGCGGGGCGAAGGGATAGTTGGTGGATTTTGCTCTTTCATCTATCAGACGTTATAAACGGAGAATGTTAATAGGGTTACCACAATCATTTTCCAGCAATTTATCCGGTTTTATGCAGGAAGAAGAGCGGATGCTTCCCGATCGAAGAAAAAGACAGTGCTGGGATGCTCCTGTAATATGCTCGCAGGGTGCTGATTAGACACAGGACCCGTGAGGCAATTTTTAACCGCATTTGCTTTGCGTTGGTCGGGTACCGTACAAATCAGGTGGCGTGACTTCAGTATCTGTTGTACCGACATGCTTATCGCTTCTTTTGGAACCTGGTCGATATGATTAAACCAGCCTTCTCCCAACTGTTGTTGCCGGCAACCCTCATCCAGACTGACCACCAGATAGGGACTTTCTGTATCGAAATCGGCGGGTGGATCATTGAATGCCAGGTGCCCGTTTTCACCAATTCCTACCAGTGCCAGGTCTACCTCCCTGTCTGACAGTAAATGATTTAGTCGTTCCACTTCCTGATCAGGGTCATTTTCTCCATTTATAAGGATAGTCTCTTGAAGAGGGGGGAGCTTATCCAGATATCGCTCCTGTATGTACTTGCGGAAGCTCGCAGGATGGGAGTTAGGAAGGCCAATATATTCATCCAGATGAAACATCACTACCTTAGACCAGTCGATACCGGGTGCGTTAACGATATGGTTCACCATCTCGATTTGGCTAGCCCCTGTAGCGGTAACAATGGTAGCCAGACCTCTATCCCTGATGGCATTTTTGATGAGGGCCACCGCATATTCACCTGCAGCAGCGCTCATGGCAGTCTTGTTTTCATAAATGTTAATGTTCATTCCAGTAACTTCCATAGGTTCAGAAAGAGTTTGATTAAAAACTAAAAGAAACGATTTCTTTTTTATACCCATTTGGACATTCTTTCCTTTTCTGGAAATTCTAATTGAAAGATATCCCAGTAAAATGTAGGATAGGGTTGTAGATTAAATTGTATAGTTGGTCTTTCAAATTAGGCGATTTATTGCCCAGGAGCTGATATTTATTTTTACTGTATACATCTGGCACGGCATTTTTATCGTAGGTAATAGTAACTTTTCAAAACTTTTCACGTCATAAGGCCATGGATATATATCAATTCGCAACAGCATTTTGGGATCAGGTCTACGAGGAACAAGAGGCCAAGAAGAGCCAAAAACAGAAAGAGTCTAAATTTAAGCTGGATCGTCAATATCTGCGTAACGGTAAAAAGAGGAGCCGTTTTTTGCAATTCCAAAATTTGGAATAAATAAGCAACCTAACGTAAACGAGCCTTAGCACAACTGGGATACGATCATTTGGCGTACAAGATATTAACTTGCATTTTTATATTTTTAGAGTGTAGATAACTTAAGGTTCATTGTTTTGCATTGGGGAATTATTTACGCTTAATTTAGCATATATTTAAAACGGATGTAAGGTTGAGGATCATGCATTTTATGATCCTCAACCTTTTTTATTATTGCTGAATTAGTAGTAACCTCCCTTAAAATAGTTAATTTCTGATGTCTTATAATTTCTAGATTTTGTCCCCAATAACATTGGATAATATTTTTTATAATAAAATGAAAAAAAATAATGAGAGTATGGTTTATTGCGTAGAACAAATACTATATTGTGCCCTGTTCTAATCGACATCAATATGAAACTACTCTATCTACACCTGTTTTTAATGCTGTGGACTGTTCAAGCTTTCAGTCAAACTTTGCCAGCAAAAATCCAATCAGAAGCTTATACCAATCTATCGGGGACCTATACCGAAACTTGCCAGGACACGGGTGGAGGGAGCAACCTGGCCTGGATGGACACCGGGCATTGGGCCGAATATCAGGTTACAGTACCTAGCTCAGGATTTTATTCCTTTAACTTTCGCATTGCCAATGGTTTTAGCCCTAACGCGACGCTTCGGCTAACGACCTCCTCGGGTACGTTAATCACCGAGGCAAATGTCCCCACTACCGGGGGCATGCAGTCGTGGAAGGATCTTCGTCAGACAGGGTATATGGTCGCCGGCACGCAGACCATACGCCTGACTGCCCAATCAGGTCTATTTAGTATCAATTGGTTCGATGTGCAAGCCTCTCAGCTGGTGCCGGCTAAGATAGAGGCTGAGAACTTTGCCAACGCCTATCAGGTGAGTATCGAGGCAACCAATGATGAAGGCGGTGGCCATAATGTTAGCTACATCGATGATAGTGACTGGATGGATTATAATCTGCTGGTACCGGAAGCAGGGACTTATAGAATGCGGTTTCGGGTGGCTAACAGCTACGGAAACGGAATAATAGAAATAAAAGATGGAGCCAACCAACTCCTGGGAACGATCAACGTCCCTCGCACGGGAGGCTGGCAAATATTTTCTAGTGTCGAGACCACCGTTGCACTTCCTGCAGGAAGTCAGATGATAAGGCTATTTGCCAATAAGGGTACTTTCAATTTCAACTGGTTCGAAATTGAAGAAGAGGAGTCGATAGAAACGGTTCCAGAAACTTTCGTGATGGTGCCTGGGGTTTTGGAGGCCGAAGATTTTACGAATGCCCAGGGGATAAGTGTGGAACCGACCGAGGACGCCGGAGCTGGGAACAACATCGCTGGTATGGCCGATAGTACTTGGTTAGAGTATCGCATAGAAACTACTGTAGCGGGCCTGTATACCTTCGACTTTAGAGTGGCCAACGGTTATAGCGACCACGCGACTTTACAAATTCAAAATGCGCAGGGGGCTATATTGGCTCAGACGGGGGTGCCCCGTACAGGTGGCATGCAGTCCTGGGATAATGTGCGGGTCATTGCCCCTCTGCCACTAGGTACACAAACCATCCGAATCGTAGCCACAAAGGGTGTTTTTGCAGTAAATCGTTTCAATATAAGCGGATCTAAATCCTTGCCTGCGAAAATAGAAGCGGAACAATTTGACATGGCCTCCGACGTTCGCATTGAAGCTACAGGTGATTTTGAAGGCACTGATAATGTCTCGTATATCGATGATAGCGACTGGATGGACTATAATGTGCATGTAGCCCAGGCAGGTCTGCATACTTTTAAATTTCGAGTGGCCAATAGCTACGGAAATGGCGTAATCGAGATTAAGGATGGGAACGGTGCCGTTTTAGGACAGGTTGGTGTCCCCCGCACCGGCGGTTGGCAGGTGTATACCACCATTGAAACCTCGGCTCAGTTACAAGCCGGGAGTCAGGTTCTGCGCATCTATGCCAACAAGGGTACATTTAATTTTAACTGGTTCGAAGTAATTCAGGGGGGAGCGCCAGTGAAAGCCAAGGCGGTGCTCACCTTCGCCTCTCTTCCTGACAAGGTAGTAGGTGCCGCTGCCTTTGCGCTTCAGGCGAGTAGCGATAATTCGGAGGGCCCCGTCAACTTCAGTTCGTCTGACGCCTCGGTAATCAGCGTTTATCAGGATAATGGGACCTGGATGGCCGCTCCAGTAGGGGCTGGTTCGGCAACTATAACGGCCTCTCAGACGGAAACAACATCGTATGCAGCAGCAGATCCTGTCATAAGAAATATAAATATTCTGGAGTCGGCGCCGGTGGCTCTGGGTGATAAGATTACGATCGACCCAAAACGTTGGTACCAACTTACCAATGCCAGCAATGGCCTGGATGGCTTCTTCGATGGAAATACTCAAGAAGATGTTCATACGGGTTGGGGTAAGATAATTGGAGATTATGATGCTTATTATCCCATCTTAGATGATGAGCAGGTAAGTCTTGCTGCTATCAAATTTTTTGACCTTAGCGGCTCTAATCCCGACAACCCCATGACCTTGTCGGTGATTACGGATTCCTGGGAGCGAATTGAAATTGCCTCCTTCAAAGGACTGGTTTACAACGGTTGGGTAGGTCCATACCCCGACCGCAATATTAGTGGTGACGGGAAATTCCTTCTCGATTCGGCCATTCACAATGTTCGCTATCTGGTAATAAAAATGGCCGGTGTAGTACCTACAGAAATCGAGTTTTATGGGAACCATACACCATCTACTGCCGTACCGACTGCCGTTGCTGCTAGTCAGGTTCGTCTGGGCGACATGTTTGGTGTAAATGGCTATGAATGGAATTTCGAACATGGTGCTACTCCCTGGGAGTTAAATCAACCAATGATCGAAGTCGCTAAAAGTTTTACCGGACTACGTCATTATATGGACTGGGAAAAGCTGGAGTCGGAAGAAGGAGTATACTCTTATGCCCCCACTTTGAGCGGGGGTTGGGACTATGACAAAATTTATGAGTTTTGCAAACAGGAACAGATTGATGTACTCGCTTGTTTGAAAACCCTGCCAGGTTGGATGCTGGAAAGTTACCCGGAAGATATGCGGGACGCAGAGAATGTCCCTGTACGCTATGGCAGAGATTTCAATGATCCGCAATCTTATATGGAGCAGGCTCGTATCGCCTTTCAGTATGCGGCCCGCTATGGTAGCAACACGGCTGTGGACTCTAGTTTATTGAGCGTATATACCACACCACGTTGGCCGGGAGATAACCCCAATACCATCCGTATAGGTCTGGATTATGTGAAATATATCGAATGCGATAATGAGCGTGACAAATGGTGGAAAGGACGCAAAGGCTATCAGACAGCCCGGGAATATGCCGCCAATTTATCAGCATTTTATGATGGCCACAAGAATACTATGGGCCCTGCAATAGGGGTGAAAAATGCCGATCCCAATATGAAAGTAGTAATCGCGGGACTGGTTACCGGCCCTGATTACCTGAAAGGTATGGTAGACTGGTGTAAGGAATTTAGGGGTTATAAAGCGGATGGAACCGTGGATCTGTGTTGGGATGTAGTTAATTTTCACATTTATACCGATAACACCTCATCATCGCAAAGTGGAACTTCGACCCGGGGGGCAGCTATAGAAACGACTAATGCCGGCGAAACAATTGATGAATTCATGAAGGTGGCTCATGAAATCTGCTATGACATGCCCGTATGGATTACCGAAACGGGCTTCGATGTAAGCCAGACCAGTCCTATTAAGGCTGTGCCTATTGGCAACAAGTCAGCCTTGGATACTCAGGCTGACTGGATATTAAGGACTGCACTCTTTTCGGCCAGAAAGGGAATAGAAAAGGTTTTTTTCTATCAAATGTATGACGATAATGAAGGCGGAGGGATGTTCGGCTCTTCAGGACTGCTCAATGGCAACCAAACCCGCCGTCCGGTGGCCGATTTTATGGTTCAGGTTGACAAGCTTTTTGGAGATTACCGCTACCAGCAGACCTTACAGCAGGATCCGATTGTAGATCGTTATGAGCATCAGGGACAATCCATGTATGTTCTGACGGTCCCGGATGAAGTGGGTCGGACCGCCACCCATACCCTCAATTTAGGAGGATCGGGGGTAGCGAAAATATACCGGCCTATTGCCGGAGCCAACGACATGTCTTTGGAAGAGATACCGCTGGTGAATGGACAGGTTACGGTCACGGCTACCGAGACACCGATGTTTGTAATTAAGGATGAAGGTAATACTAGTGCCCGGGTAGGAGCAGTGGAGGAACCATTGCTGATGGCCATGCCAAAAGAGGGAACCCCGGAGACCTTGCATGCAGCTATTTCTATTTTTCCAAACCCAAGTCCTGACTATGTGAATGTTGATTTGGGTAGAAATGTAGGTGAAAGGGCAACCATTAAGATTTTTGATAGTCGCACCGGAAGACTATATATCAGCCAGCAAATTGTGCCGGTAGGTGGTCAGCAGCAATACCGCATTGAGCTGGGCTCCTTGCCAGTAGGGATATATGTGGTGGAAATTGCCACCGAAACGGAACGGGCCTATCGGAAATTGGTGAAGCAGCCGTAAAAAAGGATTGATGAACATATAAAGGAGGCCTGGTCGTTAGCAATAACCTCCAGGCCTCTTTTATTTACTTTGCACCAATCACCTCATCGGGCCAGGGTACTGGCTTTCCTGTCGTTAGAAAATAGGGCATTTGCGCCCCATGGGCCTTTAGACTAGCGGTGAAGTAACGGGCCAACTTTTTAAGTTGCTTAGGTTCTGCAGGAGCCAGATCATGCTCTTCTGAGAGGTCCTTTTTAAGGTTATATAAGGCCAGCTTTCCGGAGCGGTAATTGTAGATTACCTTCCAATCTCCTTTTCTGAAGGCGCTTGCCCAGTTATTGCTCAGGCTATCCTTGACGGTCCAGCGATTGGGGTGATGCCAGAGTAATTCCCGTTGTTGGTCACGGTAGGACGGTTTTTCCAATATGGGCAGGAAGCTTTTGCCATCCATTTTCTGAGGGAGGGAAGGGTTTTTAATTCCAGCTACCTCCAGAATAGTGGGCATAAAATCTTCAATAATTACGTACTGATTGGCCACAGACTTGGCTTTTACCTTTTCTGGCCATCGTACCAGCATGGGTTCGCGGATCCCCCCTTCGAAGACCGATCCTTTGCCCCCTTTTAAGGGCAGGTTATGTGTCCATTCCTTGCCACCACGAGGAGGAGTAAGGCTTAACCCCCCGTTGTCCGACATGAAAATGATCAGGGTATGCTCCGCTATTTTTTCCTGATCCAAAAAGCTCAGGACATCGCCTAAGCTTTTGTCCATCCCTTCGATCAGTGAGGCATAGGCCGCTTCCGTGGGACTCAAGCCCAACTTTAAATAACGATCTACATAGCGCTTGTCGGCCTCAATAGGCGTATGTACTGCATAATGAGAAAGATAAAGGAAGAAGGGTTGTCGATCAGCAATAGGTTTTTTTAAAGCATCCAAGGCCTCATACGTGATGGCGTCGCTCAGGAAGGTGTCGGTGCCATGGTATTTCTCCAGCCCGGGAACCGCATTTCGATTGGGTTTGCCATTTCTTGGATTATCGTAATTCTTCTCTCCAAAATAACTAGCGGGATGCCCAATTTCACTACCGGCAATATTGACCAGAAAGCCGACTTGGAGCGGATCTGAGCCTGGTGTACCCGCTGAGCCAAAGTGTGCCTTGCCACTGTGAACGGTATAATAACCATGATCTTGCAAAATCTGCGGGAGTGCAAGGGCATGATAGGTAGATGCCACCCCTGCCTTAGGACTGAAACCATTTAGATTCCACTTCACCGACTGGAACAAGGTATCGGGATAATCGGTGTTGGTGTCTTTGTTCGGGTTGGTCCATTGCGTTACCCGGGTACGGGCTGCATTGACGCCCGTTATCAGGCTTACCCTGGTGGGAGTGCAAATGGGCGTGGCATAGGCATTGGTAAATTTCATTCCTTCCTTAGCAAGCCGCTCCATATGGGGCGTATGATAGCGTCGGTTGAGTGGGGTGGTCCTTTTCCAGAAGGGTACAGAAGTGTCCTGCCAACCCATATCGTCAACCATAAAAATGATGATATTAGGCTTTCTAGCTGTCTGAGCTTCTACCTTTAACTGAAAGAAAAGGCATATCGTGATGACTAAAATGTTACGGATTTGAAAAAGCTGCATAAAGGTGATCGGTCAGTTAAAAGATTAAAATATCGCCCGTCAGCATAACGGCGAACGGTGCTACTCCACCCTTCCAATGGGTCGTAGATTCTGTCCTTTTCGATCCTGTAGGTCATCTCCTAGGTCTATACGAGCTTTTTCTGCTATTTTCTCCAACTCTTTAACCACTTCAGGGTTTTGTTCTAGTACATCATAACGCTCCCCTGGATCACGGGTAAGATGATAAAGTGCTTTGGGGAAAAGGTGATTTTCTGGAGCATGGCCAGGCATTCCGTCCTTTCCGGGTGCCTGCCCTTCGTAGCTGCGCCCCGGATGTTCAAATACTAACTTCCAATCGCCCTTCCTTACAGCCTCTAGGCTATTGCGTCGATAGTAATATAGAAATTCCTCCCGAGGAGTCTGCGTTTGGTCTCCTTTCAGAAGTTGAACAAAATCTACTCCGTCAATTTTATTTTTGGGCATCGGCGCACCTGTGAGCTTGGCAACGGTAGGAAGTATATCCATGGCTGCTAGCAGTTTGTTACTGACCAACCCCGCCGGTACTACGCCAGGCCACCGCATGATGCAGGGTACACGTTGCCCTCCTTCAAACGACGTCCCTTTTCCTTCTCTAAAGCCGCCTGTTGAACCGGCATGATCGCCATAATTCAGCCAGGGGCCATTATCACTAGTGAAAATGACGAGGGTATTGTCATCCAGACCCTGGTTTTTTAGTTCCTTTAATATCTCTCCCACCGACCAGTCGAGCTCCATAATGACGTCACCGAAAATACCTGCTCCACTCTTACCCCGAAAGCGTTTAGAGGCAGCCAGAGGTACATGGGGTAAGGGGTGGGGTATATAGAGAAAGAAGGGATTATTTTTATTTTTTTGGATAAACTTTTTGGCCCTTTCTGTAATGTTGGGTGTAAGTTCTGAGGCTGCCTCTAGGTCTGGAATTGCTGCGGCCTCTTCATTGCCTTCTATCCAGTGTAGAGGAGGGTATTTTGCATGGACCTGATTCGGATGTCCTGGCCACATATCGTGCGAGTAGGGAACCCCATAATACTCGTCGAAACCTTGTTGTAGTGGAAGAAAGGCTTTCTTACTCCCCAGGTGCCATTTGCCAAATATTCCGGTAGCATAGCCCCGCTGCTTTACCAATTCTGCAATGGTTTCTTCTTCCGGATTCAGGCCTACTTTTGACTCAGGACCGTAAGCGCCTGAAATGCCCAGGCGATTGGGATAGCAACCGGTAAGCAAAGCGGCTCGGGATGCGCTACATACGGCTTGGGCTGCCATGAAATTGGTAAACCGTGTGCCTTCCATTGCCATTTTATCGAGGTTGGGGGTACTGTAGCCCAGTGCACCGTTAACCGACAGATCCCCATAACCGAGGTCATCAATAAAAAATAGAACAATATTAGGCTTATCGTCCGATTGAGCCATTACTGGAGGCATACAAAGTCCCATTGTCATAAGAATGCCGGTAACTAAGTGGAGGAGTACTTTTAGATTGTGTTTTTGCATGGATCTAGGAATATTATATTATGTTTACTGAAATGCATCCATATATAGAGAGAAGAATGGGGCCATTGTCCTGAATATATTTGCCTTATTTTACCTACTTAACATTGCGGATGGTAATGGTATATTCCTGTGCCTCCTGTGCAAATTTGTTTGGGATGTAACAGGTTTGCACCATCGAGCCATAATGAGAAATTGGAACCGGGAGGTTAACTATCCTTGGTAAAATAAAAAATTAGGTCAACCAACCTTTTAACCAAAGTTTTTATATAAACCCCTGATTCGCAACCACAGGGAATATCCCATTGGGTAAGGGGATATGCCCCTCATTCAGTCTCCATACATAGATATACAAAGGTAAGGTCCCGGCCTTGCCCCTCATTATTTTAAGAAGAATATTTTGATTTTTCCTTGCACCCAAGTAATGTTGAAAATTGAATATACTTTTGTCACTAGTGTGTTACAGTTAAATTTTAAGACCGCCCTAAACGCAATTGTCCAGCATGGCGAATGAAGAGAATGTTTATTTTGGTGTAAAAGAAATAGCCAAACGAGCCAATGTTTCTATAGCCACAGTCGATCGGGTTATTCATAATCGAACTGGGGTTTCAGAGAAAACACGTAATAAAATCAATGCCATTATAAAGGAAATGGACTATCAGCCCAATATCCTGGCCAGTAGGCTGGCTTCCCGCAAGCCAATCCATTTTTCCATTTTGATTCCCCATAGTTCAAAAGATACCCGCTTTTGGGAGGCTCCTCTGCTCGGGATTAACCGGGCGGAAAAGGAATTGAAAAGCTATGGTATTCAGCTCAAATACTACTATTTCGATCTGAATGACCGGGCAAGTTTTGTCAGGCAGTCCGACCTCTTGCTGAGCAAGGATCTGGATGGTTTATTATATTCTCCTGTATTTGTGGATGAAGCTGTACAGCTTGCCTCAGCTTGTGACCGGCGTGAAGTTCCCTATGTGTTTATCGATGCGGATCTTCCTGAGGCCAAAAAGCTAAGTTATATCGGACCCCATCTCTTTCAGAGTGGCTTTGTTGGGGCCAAGCTACTTACTTATAGAACTACTACGCATCATCCACTTTTGATTGTCAACATATCCAAATCAATTGAAAATAATAATAGTCTCACGATTGCTGCGGGAATCCGAAGTTATATCGAAAATAATGGGCTTTCAAATCAATTGGTAACGGTCGATATTCAAGATACTGACAGCTTCGCCGTGGCCCGACATCTTACTCAGGTTCTTCACGATTATCCGAAGATTGATGGGATATTCGTAACCAACTCACGAGTATCGGCGGTTGCTGCCTTCTTAGCCAAGAAGAAACGTCCGGAAATTAGGTTGATTGGCTATGATTTTCTAAAGGAAAATTGTCAGTACCTACAGGAAGGATTAATCGACTTCCTGATCTGTCATAAACCCGAAGAGCAGGGATATCGTGGTATCATGGCACTTTATCAGAATGTGGTAGTTGACGCGCCCATCGATAAAATGCAGTATATGCCCATCGATATTATTACTACGGAAAATATGGACTTCTATGGCAACTGACAAGGTTTTTAACTAATATATTTTTTTCCTGAACAGCAATTTAAATATGGTTGTTGGATAATTTTTCAAAATAATTCTGCATTTTTTTTTATTAATCCTTATAATATTGTTATTTAAACCTATATTTACGGGTACGTACCCGTAAATACCTGGCTTTATAGACTGTTCCTAAACCTTAAACTGTTTTACATGCAGGACTTTTCACGAAGAAAATTCATTCAGTCGTCGGTATTAGCCGGCATCAGCTTTAGCCTTCTAGAAGACTTTTCCTGGAGCTTACCCGGGACTGTCGGCAAACGGGTGGGTATTATAGGCCTGGATACCTCACATAGCATTGCCTTTACCAAGGCCTTAAATGCGGCTGAGCCCGATCCAGTTTTCGATGGCTACCGGGTAGTAGCGGCATACCCTTATGGTAGCCGAGAAATAGAGTCGAGTAGCAAGCGAATACCTGGATATATTGAAGACATTAAGAAAATGGGGGTACGTATCACGGCCTCTATTCAAGAGTTACTTGGACAGGTAGATGTAGTATTGCTGGAGACCAACGATGGGCGTCTGCATCTGGAGCAGGCCCGGCAGGTGCTGAAATCGGGAAAACGAATGTTTATTGACAAGCCTGTAGCGGGGAGTCTTTCCGACGCTATAAAAATATACCAGGAAGCTGATGGGTTTGGCATTCCCGTATTTTCGGCCTCATCCTTACGATATATCAAGGGAATTGAGGAATTGGATAAGGGGAAAGTTTTGGGAGCCGACACCTTTAGCCCGGCTTCCCTGGAGAAGACGCATCCGGATCTTTTTTGGTATGGCATACATGGGGTGGAAACCCTTTTTACTGTGATGGGCACAGGGTGTCAGCAAGTGACCCGGGTGCAGACTACCGATACTGAACTGGTGGTAGGGGTATGGGAAAATGGACGTATCGGTACTTTTAGAGGAACACGGAATGGCAAGCATGGGTATGGAGGTACTGTGTTTACACAAGATGGTAATCTAGTTTTAGGTCCATATAACGGTTATGAACCACTTTTGAAAGATATTGTGCACTATTTCAAAACCGGTGTAGTGCCTGTCACTCCGGCTGAGACGATTGAGATATTTGCATTTATGGAAGCGGCAGATGAAAGCAAAAGACAAGGTGGGCGGGCTATCACATTGGAGTCCGTTATAAAAAAGGCAAAAAGGGAATCCTAGGAAAGGGGCACAAGGGGGAGGCTCATGGCACCATCGTGACTGCGGGGGCAGCGCTAAATGCCTGAAACTAGCCGATCTGTGGGATAAAATATCGGATATAAATGCGATTTGAGCGATAAAAAGGGGAAAAGCGGCTTATAAAATGCTTATTTTTAGAGCTGAAGATATCCTGCCAAATACTGCTTAATCAAACACGACGCTATGAAATATAGAAGGTATTATTTATTCTGCGCTATCCTATTCCTTTCTTATGGCTGTACTCCCAGCAAATATGCGGATGCATTAAGTCCTGAGGCCTCTTTAAAGAGCATGGATCTTAATCCAGATTTCAAAATAGAAATTTTTGCAGCTGAACCCACCATTATGGATCCTATAGAATTGGTTTTCGACGAATTCGGAAGAGCCTTTGTAATGGAAATGCCCAGTTTTAACAGCCAATCGGAGCCTACTTCTCAAAAAGGGCGTATTCATGTCCTGACCGATTCGGATGGAGATGGAAGAATGGATAAGTCTGTAATTTTCGCTCAGAACCTTATCAGGGCTACTAGTATACTCCCCTGGAGAGGAGGACTCCTATTGGCCGAGGCGGGAGATATCTGGTACTTAAAAGATGAGAATGGAGATTTGAAATCAGACACTAAGGAGAAAATGTTTGAAGGAGGCGGAGAGATCCATCAGAGTGCCCAGATTACCAGTCTGCGGTATGGGATGGATAACTGGGTTTATGCTGCCAATAACGGGGAACTTTCCGAGATTACAGCGGTTTATGGCCGTAATAAGAAAACGGTAAAGCTCCAGGGTTCTGACTTTCGTTTCCGTATGGATCGAGACCTTCTGGAAGCAGAAAATGGCACTTCGGAATGTGGTCAAACTTTTGATGAATGGGGCAATCGCTTTATCACCGATCATAATATCCGGATCCAACAGCTAGTTTTACCCTATCGCTATGCCTACCGAAACGATTTTTTACCTTCCAAAAGGGGAAGTGAGGATATTACCAATGGCGACCATTCCATGTTCCAGGTCACGCCAGCTCCTTACTGGTTGGCCGAACGAACCAGAAGGCGCAATGCGCAATATCAGGAACAGGGGCTCGATCGGGTGGAGTATGCAGAAGACTACTTCAGTAAGGCATCTGGAGGTACAGTTTACACGGGACATACCTTCCCCAAGGCCTATCGTGGCAATTATTTTGTAGGGGATATTTCTGGTAATCTGATACACCGCGATCTTCTGGTCACGGACAGTTTGAGTCCGGCTTTTAAGGCTATAAGGCAAGTAAGAAAGGAGACTAGTAAGGAATTCTTAAGCTCTTCTGACCCGTGGTTTCGCCCTGGAAATTTTACAGTAGGACCCGATGGAGCCTTGTATGTTATCGACTATTATAGACAACATATAGAAGACCCCGACATGGTACCCGAGGATCTGAGAAAGGGGATGGATTTTTCGGAAGGAGACAATAGGGGAAGAATTTATAGAATTAGCCCTAAACAGGCCATACATCCTGATACGGTGGGTGAAATTCCCGGAAAAATGACCTCTCCTGAATTGGTAGCACTGTTGTCGCATCCCAATCAGTGGCAACGTTTACAGGCGCAGCGACTCTTGCTGGAGCGAAAAGATCAAGGCGTAGGAAAGGCACTGTTCGAGCTAATTCATATGGGAAGAAATGCCTTTGGTAGAATGCATGCCTTGTATGTTTTGGAGGGACTCGGCCTATTAAAACAGAGTGAATTGGTAGTGGCTTTAGAGGATTTACATCCTGGGGTACGTCTGAATGCGATCAAATTGGCAGAAACCTTTCCTGCCCTGGCTCAGCATATCGCTCCCATGGTGCACGATTCGTCCTTACAGGTTGCACTCCAGGCCACTTTGAGTTTGGGAAGAACGGATGACCCGTGGGTAATGCCCTTTATGAGGGCAGTTATAGGACATTATGGCCATAATAGATGGTTCCGGGCTGCTGTACTCAGTGGGAAAGCCGGAGAATCCACCCGGTTGCTGGATAGTTTAAAACAGCACTCAAATTATTTCGATAGCACCACTGCCGATCGCATCAAGTTTGTCGAAGACTTTGCCTTTATTCAGGGGGCTAAAAATAGCGACAGGGATATCGTCGCCATGATCAATTGTCTGGCCGATAGTAGCTTGAATTACCATCAGAGCTGGACGGGCTCGGTGATCAGTGGACTTCTTCACGGAAGGAAATATCAGTCAGACAAGCAAAGGTTGGGACCTTTGACCAAGGAGAAGCTTGGCCAGCTGGCCCTGAAATCGGACGATCCGTCAGGGAAGATGCTGGATGCTCTGTTAAAGTAAGCGGAACGTATTTGGAATTTCTAAACACTTAAATAAGATATGAACGACAAAAAATCTAAAGAACAGAATTCCGCTCCTGTTGCTGGTCGCAGGGAGTTTTTGAAAAAAACGGCTGCCGGAACGGCCCTATTCTCACTGGGGGGCATTCTATCTGGGTTCACACCCCGGAGTTATGCGCGAATCATAGGAGCCAATGAGAAAATTTCAGTGGGTGTGATGGGGGTTAATAGTAGGGGTCTTGCCTTGGCAAGCAATTTTGCTCTTCAGCCCAACTGTCAGGTGATATCTATTTCTGATGTAGATTCCCGAGCAGCATCCAAATGTATTGAAACTGTGGACGGAATCCAGAAATCCCGACCCGCCGATATTTCCGATTTCAGAAAGGCCTTGGAAAGCAAGGATATGGATGCGCTTATAATTGCGGCTCCCGATCATTGGCATGCCCCAGCGGCGATCTTAGCCTCTAAAGCGGGAAAACATGTTTATTTAGAAAAACCCTGTAGTCATAACCCTCACGAAGGTGAAATGTTAATGGCTGTTCAGAAGAAATATGGTAATAAGATTCAGATGGGTAACCAGCGACGCTCCTGGCCTAATGTGGCAGCGGCCATCAAAGAGGTGCATGAAGGAGCGATAGGTAAGGTATATTTCTCAAAAGGCTGGTATACCAATAACCGGGAGTCGATTGGAGTGGGTAAAAAGACGGCTGTTCCAGGATGGCTCAACTATGATTTATGGCAGGGGCCGGCTCCACGAAAGGATTTCCAAGACAATGTAATTCATTACAATTGGCATTGGTTTTGGCATTGGGGAACGGGAGAAGCCCTCAATAATGGTACGCATATGCTCGATCTGATGCGCTGGGGAATGCAGGTAGATTACCCCACGAAAGTGACTTCTGCCGGAGGGCGGTATCGTTACCAGGACGACTGGGAAACTCCGGATACACAAGTGATCAATCTTGAATTTGGCGACAAGGGGGCCATGAGTTGGGAGGGTCGAAGCTGTAATGGAAGGACCGTTGAGGGGAGTAGTGTAGGGGTGATTTTTTACGGAGAGAAGGGCTCACTGGAGTTGGATGGGGGGAATTCCTACAAAATTTATGACTTGAAAAATAAATTAGTAAAGGATGTAAAAAATAATCTGGAAATCGACCCTCGTAATAAAATGAATCCTTCCCAGGCTTTGGATGCTTTTCATTTTCAAAATTTTTTCGATGCCATAAAAAATAAGGCAGAATTAAGCTCTGACATTACAGGAGGCCACCAAAGTACACTTCTTGCTCAGCTGGGAAATATTGCTCAACGCACGGGTGGTATGCTCGATATTGATTCCAGCAACGGACATATCCTCCATAATAAAGAAGCGAACAAATTATGGAAAAGATCCTATGAAAAGGGATGGGAACCTACTGTTTAAACGTAGCTGATCCATTTTGTATTCATGGAGGGGGCCCTTATATCTGGCCTCTTTCTTTCTCTTTCGGAAAATAATCCAAGTCCGATTTATAACCCTTGCAATTCATGAACGGTTTAACACAAAAAATAACCGTTGACCAGCTTACCAAACGCCAAACTACCATTTCGATTCTGCTGATCGGGGTGATGTTTTTTATATTTGGATTCGTTTCCTGGGTCAACGCCATTCTGATACCTTATTTCAAAATTGCCTGCGAGCTTAGCAGTGTGCAGGCCTATTTGGTGGCTTTTGCATTCTACATCGCCTATTTTATTATGTCAGTTCCCTCTTCTTACTTACTTAAATCGGTGGGATTTAAGAAGGGGATGATGTATGGTTTTTGGTCCATGGCATTAGGCGCCTTTATCTTCGTTCCGGCTGCCATGCTCCGGCAGTACGAAATTTTTCTGCTCGGCTTGTTTATGATAGGCATAGGACTGGCCATTTTGCAAACAGCAGCAAATCCTTATATTACCATATTGGGAGCCAAAGAAAGAGCGGCTCAACGTATTAGTATCATGGGTATATGCAATAAGGCGGCCGGAATTTTATCGCCTATTATTTTTGCCGCAGTTGTCTTGAGGCCTACCGATACCGACTTGTTTGCTTCTCTGAGTTCCATGACGGAAGTGGATAGAAATACGGCGTTAGACGAATTGATCCGGAGGGTCATCAATCCTTATATTGGTCTGGGCACATTCTTGTTTATTCTGGGATACCTGGTTTACCGTTCGCCCTTGCCCGAATTAGATACAGAGCAGGAGACGGGGGCAGTGGCCACGGCCAATGCATCTAAGACCAGTATTTTCCAGTTTCCGCACCTGATTCTGGGGGCAGTGGCTATTTTCACCCATGTAGGTACCCAGGTGATCGCAATCGATACCATTATCAGCTATGCCGATTCGATGGGGATCGGACTGCTGGAAGCTAAAGTGTTTCCATCGTACACCCTTTTCTGCACCATCTGTGGCTACCTGATTGGTATTGCTACCATTCCGCGTTTTATCAGTCAGGTCAATGCCCTGAGAATATGTACCATCCTGGGCACCATTTTCACCTTGCTCATTATCTATGCGTCTGGAACTATTCAATTCCTTGGCCATACCGCTGATATTTCCATTTGGTTTATTGTCCTCTTGGGTCTAGCCAATTCGCTGGTGTGGGCTGGAATATGGCCCCTGGCTTTAGACGACTTAGGGCGCTTCACCAAGCTAGGTGCTTCAGTGCTGATTATGATGCTCTGCGGCAATGCCATTATGCCTGTGGTTTATGGCTTTTTTGCCGACGTGTATGGAGTGCGCAATGCCTATTGGGTACTTATCCCCTGCTATCTGTTTTTAGTATATTATGCCATTCACGGACATAAGCTCAGAAGATGGGCCTAAAGCATAAGTCCTGTAGCTGAAGGTTTACCCGGCTTAAAAACGAAAGGGAGGGATCACTACATTTTTTGCCGAAAGGCTTGTATATCTAATTATAAATTCATGAAAACTAAAATAATTAATGGAACCATAATAACCCCTTTTCGAGCCATCCGAAATGGAACGATCGTGCTGAACGAAGGGACCATAGAACAGGTTTCTGCCCATGATTTATCGGTTCCGGGAGCGGAAGTGATTGACGCTGGTGGGCACTATGTTGCTCCAGGGTTTATTGATATTCATATTCATGGTGGAGGAGGCTACGATTTCATGGATGGTACTCTGGAAGCATTTCTGAAAATTGCGGAGAAGCATGCAGCTTACGGAACAACCGCCATGGTACCTACCACGCTAACCAGTGAAAAGGAGGATTTACTCAATACATTGGACATGTACCAGTCTGCGTCCGATGCCAATACGCGGGGAGCTCGCTTCCTGGGCATGCACCTGGAGGGACCTTATTTTGCACTTAGCCAACGTGGAGCCCAGGATCCGCGTTATATCCGGAATCCCGATCCTAAGGAATATGAAGAGATTCTGGCACACTCCAATAATATTTCCCGTTGGAGCGCCGCACCGGAACTTCCAGGAGCCATCGATTTTGGTCGGCGTTTAAGGGAAAAAGGAATCTTGGCTGCTATAGCCCATACCGACGCCCTTTACGATGAGGTTTTGGAGGCGTTCGAAAATGGCTATTCCCTGGCAACCCACCTATATTCGGCCATGTCGGGAGTTACCCGTAAAAATGCCTACCGCTATGCGGGTACGATCGAAAGTGCCCTATTGCTGGATATGGACGTAGAAATAATAGCTGACGGGACTCACCTGCCGCCCCCTTTGCTCAAATTAATATGCAAGGTAAAAGGGGTGGACCGGATTGCCCTGATTACCGACGCCATGCGAGCAGCAGGTATGCCCGAGGGGGATAGTATTCTTGGGTCCGTCAAAGGAGGTGTGCGGGTGTTGGTGGAAGATGGTGTAGCGAAGATGCCCGATCGTTCCTCTTTCGCCGGTAGTGTGGCAACTGCCGATCGTTTGGTTCGCACCATGGTGCAGCAAGCCGATGTTTCACTGTTAGATGCCGTTCGAATGATGAGCCTAAGCCCAGCTCGTATGATGGGAGTAGATCAGAAAAAGGGATCTTTGGTACAAGGAAAAGATGCCGACATCGTCATTTTCGATCAAGACATTCGGGTTCAAATGACCATGGTGGAAGGAAGCGTGGTGTTTCAGGAGAATAAGTAAGTCTTAAGTAGTTCAATTTTTATAATTATATAATGGAAAAAGAAGTCTCCGCTTTTACTGTAGACCAATTGCAGGTTCGTATACTTCCCAATCGCCATGAGATGGGCGTAGAGGCAGCCATGTTAGTAGCCAGCCAGATCCAGACCCTCCAGGCTCAACAGCCTGCGGTCAACATAATATTCGCATCTGCCCCCTCGCAAAACGAGTTTTTACAGGCCTTAAGCCAGGATGCGCGCATTGACTGGAGCCGAATAAGAGCTTTTCATATGGATGAGTACATCGGTTTAGCTCCCAACGCTCCCCAGGCATTTGGAAAGTTTTTGAAAGATCGGCTCTTCGATCTGGTACCCATAGAGCAGGTGTATTATCTGGACGGGAATACAGCCGACAGCCATCAGGAGTGTGAACGCTATGCTGCCCTTCTGCAGAAATACCCGGTTGATATCGTCTGCCTGGGTATAGGCGAGAACTGCCACCTCGCATTCAATGACCCCCATGTCGCATTTTTCGAAGATAAAGCTACGGTAAAAGTGGTTGAGCTAGATACCCCTTGCCGGCAGCAGCAAGTTAATGATCAGTGCTTTCCTAGCCTGGAACTAGTACCACGCCATGCATTAACGGTTACCATCCCGGCCTTAATGAAGGCACGCTACGTATTCGGTATTGTTCCTGGTGCCAACAAAGCAACGGCCATAAAAAACACCTTGGAAGAAGATGTCCAGGAGACCTATCCCTCTACGATTTTGACCCAACATCCCAATGCCCTATTATTTATTGATGCCGACAGTGCAGGTAAACTATCCAAAGTCTCGTCTTTTAAGTGAGTCCCATGTTCCTGGACTAGATTTTTAAGTAATTTTTAGATTGAAATTAACACTTAATTAAAAGGTCTGGTCCGTCGGCTAGATTGATTATTTGTAATCCAAACAAAATAGAATGAAGGCAAAACTTTTAACCGCTGCACTTGGCAGTATGTTCGTATTGAATCAAGGATGTAATTCATCGAAAGAGGTAGGGCAGGACAAAAAGCCCCTTAGCCTGATAGTAGTAGAGCCAGGGCATTTTCATGCCGCTTTGGTACAAAAGTCTATGTATGCCGACGTTGACTCCGTGGTCCATGTTTATGCCACGGATGGTCCCGATGTACAGGCTTATCTAGATAAAATAGATAAGTATAACAGCCGTCCGGAAGAGCCAACCTCCTGGGCAGAAGAAGTGTATAAGGGAGATGATTTCCTTGAAAAAATGTTGCAGGAAAAAAAGGGAAATGTCGTGGTTTTGGCTGGGAATAACCAGAAAAAAACGGATATTATCAAAAAATCGGTAGATGCCGGATTAAATGTGCTCGCTGATAAGCCCATGGCTATTGACAGCGAAGGATTCGAATTACTACAAGAGGCTTTTAGCAGTGCAGAAAAAAATAATGTTCTGCTTTACGATATCATGACGGAGCGTTATGAAATCACCAATACCCTCCAGCGGGAACTGGCAGCCATTCCCGAAATATTTGGGGAGATGCAGAAGGGTACTCCTGAAAATCCTGCCGTAATTAAAGAAAGCGTACATCATTTTTTCAAATACATTTCTGGGGAACCATTAGTGCGTCCTACCTGGTTTTTCGATACCAAGCAGCAAGGTGAGGGAATGGTCGATGTGACTAGCCATTTGGTAGATTTGGTTCAGTGGAGTTGTTTCCCTAACGAAAAAATAGATTATCAGAAAGATATAGCCTTGCATTCTGCCAAGCGCATCCCTACTCAATTGACGCCATCTCAGTTTAAAACGGTAACCAAGAGCGATACTTACCCTGAGTTTTTGCAAAAGGATGTGAAGGACTCATTACTGAATGTGTATGCCAATGGAGAAATGACTTACGCCCTGAAAGGGGTAAATGCACGCGTGGCAGTCTATTGGAAATACCAGGCTCCGGAAGGAACAGGCGATACGCATTATTCCATCATGAAAGGTTCGAAAGCCAACTTGGTTGTGCGTCAGGGGAAGGAACAGAACTATAAGCCTGTTCTTTACATTGAGACGGTTTCGAAGGAAGAAGATTATTTGAAAAAGGTTGAAGAAAGTTTCAAGGCAATTGAAGCCAAGTTCCCGGGAATAGCCTTGAAGAAAATTACCAAGGGTTGGGAGCTGATTATACCAGAAAAGTACGACAACGGACATGAAGCGCATTTTGCTCAAGTGGCCAACAAGTATATGGAATATCTGAAAGAAGGTAAGCTGCCAGATTGGGAGGTACCCAATATGATTTCAAAATATTACACGACTACCTCGGCCCTTAAAATGGCGATGGAGAAGTAGCGCTGTCAGACCATAAAAAAAATAGGGCTGCCCGGTTGGTGCAGCCCTATTTTTTTTATGGTAAAAGTTAAAGGATTATCTCAAATCCACCACTTCTACTCCTGGATATTGTTTGCTGTTAAAACTAAAATAGCTATCTGCCACCGCCAAATTCGGCTGAAACTGATCTACGGTATAAGTCACATTACTGCCATTTTTTTGAAAGATCTTCCAGTTTTTTATGGTCTTGTCTGCCTTATCGATCAGGAGTTCTACACGTGCCACCTGACTATTTTTGTTGGTCGATATAAGCTGCACCATCTCCAGCGTTTTACCTCCTTGTTTCGTTTCCTTAATAAAGGCATGTTTATAGCCATTTTTATATGCGCTATATATTTTGGTAGGATCCAATTCCCCAGCCTCGGCCGGATCGAAATCCTGAAGATTCACCTCGTTGGTTTCCTTGATATAGGTTGCCATAAGTTTACCATCGTTATAGATTTCCTGCCCTGCTATCTTTAGCCGGTATTTAGATCCTTTTACGGTAACATCACCTTTTAGAGCTTTGCCACCCTCTGGGGTATAGGTGAAGAGCGCTTTAAAAGACTTCATGTTCTGATACTTGCTGCTCATGGCATCCAAGATAGCGGTCGATTTTTTGTCAGACTGAGCCTTAGACTCCGCTAAAAAACTTAGAGATATCAGGCTGAAAAATAGGGCAATGGTCTTAATTTTCAAATGCTTCATTTGTTAGTGGGTTCCTTTTTGTCAATGTTATAAAACGCAAGTATTGATTGCTCGGTATGTATTTGGACGATTTTGTTGCACGAAGGTTTAATGGGTAGAGGGTATATCTTAGCTAATGCCCATTACCCTGAGGTGCTCTTCCAGGCCAGACAGGTCGTGGAACATTACATCCCTGGCCTTGCTACCTGTAAACGGCCCCACCACGCCAATCATTTCCAACTGATCCATGATGCGTCCAGCACGGTTATAGCCCAGTTTCATTTTTCTTTGTATCAATGAAGTACTTCCCTGCTGGTGGTTTACGATAAGCCGGGCTGCTTCGGGTAATAAGGCGTCAAAATCATCCGTGTTAATTTCGCCTTTACCATCGGAACCGTCTTCATCTTCATATTCTGGCAAGGCATAGGCATCACTATATCCTCGTTGTGTTCCAATAAAGTCGCAGACATCTTCGATTTCCCTTGTATCAATAAAGGGGCATTGTAACCTGATCACTTCCGAATTGATAGATAAGAGCATATCTCCCTGCCCTACAAGCTGTTCGGCACCACCTGCGTCTAAAATGGTTCGGGAGTCAATGCTGGAAGTCACCCTAAAGGAAAGTCTGGCGGGAAAATTAGCCTTGATCAGACCGGTTATGACCTTTACCGAGGGTCGTTGTGTAGCCACGACCAGGTGAATTCCTACGGCCCTTGCCAGCTGTGCCAGCCTCGCTATAGGCGTTTCTACCTCTTTCCCTGCAGTCATCATCAAATCGGCGAGCTCATCGATTACTAATACAATATATGGCAGGAATTTATGACCCTTCTCCGGACTGAGACGTCGTTGAGCAAATTTGGCATTATATTCCTTTAAGTTTCGTACGGCCGCCTCTTTTAGCAAATCGTAGCGGTTGTCCATTTCTATGCATAAGGAGTTCAGGGTGAATATCACCTTCTTTGTATCTGTAATAATGGCTTCTTCCGAATTTGGCAATTTGGCCAGAAAATGTCTTTCCAGCTTATTGAAAAGGGTAAGTTCTACCTTTTTAGGGTCTACCAATACAAATTTTAGTTCTGCCGGGTGCTTCTTATATATTAAAGATGCCAGAATCACATTGAGACCAACTGACTTCCCTTGTCCTGTAGCCCCGGCCATAAGCAAGTGGGGCATCTTGGCTAGATCAGCGATATGGATCTCATTAGAAATAGTTTTCCCTAATATGACGGGAAGGTCATAGGTCGATTTCTGGAAACGTTCGTTAGATAAGACCGAATGGATGAATACCGTTTCTCTGTTCTTGTTAGGGACTTCTATACCTATGGTTCCTCTACCGGGCATAGGGGCAATGATGCGTATCCCAAGGGCAGCCAGGCTAAGGGCAATGTCGCCTTCCAGGTTCTTAATTTTAGATATTCTCACGCCCGCTTCCGGGATAATCTCATATAAGGTGACAGTGGGCCCGATGGTCGCCTTTATTTTAGATATATTAATTCCATAACTCCCCAGGGTTTCAACAATACGAATTTTGTTACTTTCCAATTCCTCCTGAGTTACTTTTTCTTGGTTGTCGACGGCATCATTGAGAAGGTCGGTACCCGGAAATTGGTACTGTGGGAGGTCTAAAGTAGGGTCATACTGCCCGAACTCCCTTAAAATGGAAGCGTTTGCGTCTTCTTCTTCTACCGGATGCTGGCTCAGGGGGAGAGTCACAGGTGTGTTCTCCATTTCTAGTTCAAGCTGGAGTTCTACATCTTTCTTTTTTGAAGGGATCGCAGTAAGGGTAGGAGGATCCATGAATTCGTCGTCGGCCTGATTGGTGCCAGCCGATGGCTCGGATACCGGCTCTTCCTTCACTTCATCATCTCTGTCTTCTAATTCAGTGTCTTCGCTATCCGATGTTAAGGGTTCCGACTTATCAGCTTCCTCTTCTGTCTCCAGGTTTACCAATGGAGGCTCATCGTCATAAGTCTGGTCGACGATAGACTGATATTCCTTATTTGCAGAAGTAGATTCGGTAGTACTTTCTGCCGCCTCGGCAGCAGGGTTGGCGAGGGTTTCCGCTTCTTTTTCCCGATTCTTCTCTACCCATGCCTCGTAACGTTCTTTGGCATCGTAGAAATAAACAGCGAATACAAAGAGAGAGAAAATGATAGGTATAATACTGCCCCATTTCAACCAATCGAAAAGATACAGATTAAGCGCATATCCCATCCCACCTGCCAGAAAGCTTAGGTTATTCTCCGTACCACTCATCATTACCAGATAGCCCATCAGGGTACTGATCCAGATGGTAAAGAAAATCACCTCTTTGGTTGTGCGTGCAATGGGTGCCAGCTCCTTACCAAAGGCAATCTTCCATCCCGCCACGAAGGCCAATATGGGAATAAGCAATGAACCCAGCCCAAACCATCTATATACAAAAATATGCGAGATGGTAGCCCCCAACACCCCCAGAACGTTCCTGGTCTGCTTGCCTGCATCTCGTATCGAGAGCTGGCTCAGTCCATCTACCACACTTTGGTCGGTAAGGCCGGTGAAAATATGAGAAGCGAAAGAAACCTCTAGTAGCAGGGCTAGTAAAATAAAAAACATGCCCCAGGCTAAGGTACTTTTAGGGCTCGTAAATGCCTGATCCCAGTCGATAAAAAGTTGTCGACGGTTTTCCGAGGATTCTTCCGATTTCTTTCTGTTATTGCTTGTTCTTGGCTTATTTATGGACATTTATCTGCAGCGGTCATATTCAAAATTGTGTGAAGTGCTGTTTGCTTAACGAAAAAAGGTCATGAACGAATCAATGATTTACATATTCTTTTCACTACTCCTGGGCCTTCAAAGATAAATCCGGAGTACAGTTGAACCAACTTAGAACCTGCTTTCATCTTATCTTTAGCATCTTCTGGAGAGGCTATTCCACCAACTCCAATAACAGGAAATGCATTTCCCGACTTCTCGCAAAGATAACGAATAACTTCCGTTGCTCTATGTTTGAGCGGTTGCCCACTCAGTCCACCCGCACCAATGCGGTCAATTTCTGTTTGGGGGGTGCGGAGGTTGGCCCTGCTGATGGTGGTGTTGGTAGCGATGACCCCGGCAATACCCGTATGGGTTACGATCTCAATAATGTCGTCTAGCTGGCTATCGGTCAGGTCCGGAGCTATTTTGAGGAAGATAGGTTTGGGAGCCATCCGTTCCTTATTCTTGGTTTGCAAGGTCTGCAAAAGTGCCATCAATGGTTCCTTTTCTTGCAAGTCCCTTAGTCCGGGAGTATTTGGTGAACTTACGTTTACGACAAAATAGTCTACTACATCAAACAATTCCCTAAAGCAGATCAAGTAATCGCTCAATGCCTGATCGTTGGGAGTATCCTTGTTTTTGCCAATATTTCCGCCTATCAGGATTTTAGATTTTCTGTATTTCAATTTGGCAGCTGCTACCGCTGCCCCCTTGTTATTAAAACCCATGCGATTGATCAGTCCCTGGTCTTGCTTTACCCTGAAGAGCCTGGGTTTTTCGTTGCCTGGCTGAGGGCGGGGAGTTACCGTTCCTATTTCGATAAAACCAAATCCCAGCGCTTCCAGCTGATCGACCATTTCGGCATTTTTATCGAATCCGGCAGCGAGTCCCACGGGGTTACGAAACCTTAGTCCTGCAACTTCTTGCACCAGGTCCGGGTGTTCAAAGGTATATAGCTTGCGCATCAGCTCAGGAACAAAGGGGATCTTGAATGCAACATGCAGGGCGTCACAAACGAAGTGATGCACACGCTCGGCATCGAATAAAAAGAGTATCGGAGAGATCAATAGTTTATACATGATGCAAAAATAGGATGTTCGCATGAAGTGGCGGGCTGCTCGCTCATTTTTATTTTATAACCTTCCTGAATTATTTTAAAAGGATTGCGCTTCGAGGACTTCGGACTTTATCCTACCCGGGAAAGTCTTGATTTTACATGATGAAAGACTTCGAATAGTAGGGTACAGCGTTGACCACAGAAGAGAAAGAGCAAAACCGGCAGATGTCAAGCAATAATACGGCTGTTCTTGCAAAAATGGAATGACATTCAGTTAGCCGAGCACCCTAGCAAATCTACCGATCGGAGAGATAATCTTTCAGACATTTAATCTACAATTGTCAACCCGGAAGAATGTGAGGCTTGTGGATCATAATTGGTTGAAAGGATGCGGAATGGAAACAAGGCAATGCTGAAAAGCGATGGTTTGTCTTCATAATATAGGCTTTGATGTGTGTATGATTAATCAATTGAGTATTTTTAATTAATTATTGTATATTATTGCAATTGTATATAAGTTGCTAGAAAAATACATTATAATATAAATATGATCAAAAAAATGTATGGATCTGGACAATTTATTTTTGATACTTAATGAACATAAATGTTCAAACTACTTGTATGGAAACGTAGGAAAATAACAAACTCAACTCACTTACTTGCCGCGAAGGGGAGGTGTTGCTGCTTGTTGCCAGGGTTTTTTCCAGTCAGGAAATCGCTGATGGGTTGATTTAACCTCGGAGCGTGTGAAAAATTATTGTAATCGGATCGGCATTAAATTGGATATCTTAGGCAGGGACTGCCTGGACAGGTACGGCCGCAGAAAAAGGGGATTTCTTTCCGAAATACACCTTTCATTTTACACCTCCCTATAAATCCTTTATTTAGTCCTATTGTAACTACTAATTATTGTATGAATTAATAACTTAATGTAGCAATTTATTATTATGTGTCCTAGATATGTACAATGAATGCCCCCGCCACAAGTATGGAAGCCTGGTGAGCGGAGCGTTCGAGTATAGTTGGAATCATTTTTCGTAAAAAATGTAGCAAAGTTTTGAAAACTAGACTTGAAATTCTATATGGACTTGACAAAATATATCGAAAGGTTGGATCGGCTTCATCGATTGATTAGCAGAAAGGCAACAGGTTCTCCCGCTGATTTGGCCGCAAAGTTAAATATCTCAAAAAGAGCTTTGCACGAATACCTAGGCGTTATGCGTGAAATGGGAGCCCCGATTGTTTTTTGCCATAGTCGGCGTACTTACTATTATGAACGCTCGGTCAAGTTTAACATGGGTTTTCAGGAATTGAATGATGAGAAAGCTCAGTCGAGTGAATGAGGATTCCCTCATATCTCCCCGATTTTCCTAAAGAAATATTGCCGGTGCATAAATAGTGCACCGGTTGAACCTAAGTTTATGTTTTATAGCTAAGGCCATTAAATGTTAGCTATGTAACTACCAATGCAATTCAGTGGATGAAAAAATCTCTGCTTTTCTACCCGGCCAATATTCAAAGCCATGTGATTCCAGCCATGAATCTAGCAGTTCAGCTGAAAGATAAATATGAGATTCATGTGCTCGTGATGGATGAAAAATTAGCCGATATCGTCCGTAGCCATGGCTTTTGTCCGATTATGATCAGTCCTTTTAAAGTGGGCATCGGCCATGAGGCAGGTTACCTGAAAGAAAAAGGACGAAAATATACGCTCTGGCATATCCTGTTGGCCATGCGTAAAAATGTACTTTTCCAGAATAGAATCATCGAGTTGCATCACCTCGTCCACCATTTAAACCCTGTGGGCATTATTGTTGATATCTTTAACAGTACTGAGCTGTTTCCGTTGCATCATATCTTTCCGCAAACTTCTCTGATTTGTTTTAACCCCATGCTTTCGACTTATAAAGTGGACGGGTTTCCAACCGTTTCCGAACGGTCCTGGTCGACTGCTAATACCAAAGATTACAAAATACATCAAAAAGGACAGATCTTTCAGGGATGGACTACCTGGATTGGGTCTTTGTTCAGATGGGTTTATGCCAATCAGTTAAAAAAGCTTTTAGCACATTCTAAATTGGGAGAAAGGAATAGGATGACTGAAAACGCAACTTATACCATTTTGTTTGATAATATTCCGGAGGTGCTGCTTGCTCCGCTCGAACTCGAACTTTCTCCGAAAATCAAATTACCATCCCAACATTACTTGGGACTTTGCTTGAATAAAGATCGAGTTGACTTGGGTGTTGATGAAGGCTTTCAGGAATGGTTTCAGCGTTTGTTGCATAAAAAGAAGGAAGATGTTAAAATTATTTATTGCAGTTTCGGCACGTTTTATGTAGACTCGAATCCAATGGTGTTGCAATTTTTGAACCATTTACTTACCGCGATCGAACAACTTACTATCCCTGTTGAGTTTATATTTTCTATTAAAACTCAGATTAAACAAACGTTACTTTACCAGCGGCGGTTAGCTCCGAATGTTCACTTTTTTGCAAAAGTGCCGCAGCTTCAAGTGCTGGAAAACGCTGATCTGCACATTACGCATGGAGGTTTGGGTTCTATTAAGGAGAGTATTTATTACGAAGTTCCGATGCTCGTTTATCCTCTGGACCTGGTATATGACCAAAATGGCAATGGCCTTAAAGTCGAGCATCATGGATTAGGTTTACGCGGAGTGTTTAATCAGGATAAACCATCACAGATCACTGAAAAGATAGTTATGCTTTTGGAAGATAGGATATTCAGAGAAACTATCGAAAAATTCAATCACGATATACAAGTTAAATATCCGGGAGATTTTATTACAAATACTATTGATAAACTGATCAGTCAACATGAATCCATTTGAACGAAATGCACTTGATGCATTATCCCAATTGCTTAAATCGGCGGATGTGAAAATTACAAAAAGCAGGCTGGGCAGCATCCTCATGAGGCATCCTCATTTTCCCAGCCTGGCATCTCTGAAAGACACATTGTCCGACTGTAAAATTAAAACAATTGCGGCACGGGGTACAATTGGGAAACTATCGGGCATCCCACTGCCTGCACTTGTTTTTTTAACAATAGAAGGAGGTATTTTCGCACCAGTCAGGAGGGTTACGGATAGCCATGTAGAATGGTATCATACGCAAAATGGATGGCAAAATGATACGTTGTATGGATTTGAACAGAAATGGAGCGGAGCTCTTTTATTGATTGAACCTACCCAGGATTCTAATGAACAGAATTATTATTTCAAACGTATACAAGAACATATTACTAGCGCTCTTGGTCCTTTCGTAAGCATTCTGTTTGTAACTTTTATTGTTTTTTTATTTTGGAAACAATACGGCACGTTTAGTATGCATGAAGCAGGAGAAGCCAGCTTACTTGTTTCTATAAAACTCATTGGTGCCATATTATCCGGATTGCTAGTATGGCAAGGTATTGATTTGACAGGAGCGTCAGTATTAAGGCCTGCTTTTAATATGATTCATGAAAGGAGTGGGAGGAATAACCTGATACAATCAAAAGCTGCATTTCTGTTTTATGGGATAAGTTATTCAGAAACCGGGTTGATATATTTTTGCGGCACAACGCTAGGAATAATGGTGGCTGCGATATTTAAAGAGCATATTTATTATCAGATATTTCTTTTCAACTTGGCTAGTCTCCCATTTACAGTTTACCTTTTTTATATACAGTTTAACAGGGCAAAAGAATTCTGCCTTTTGTGTAGCGCAATCCTGATTATGTTCTGGATGGAGTTTGTGGTTTGTTGCTATTTTTGCACAATGGATGGTTTTATACAAGGTTTTGGAGGGTTGACCCTTATTCCCTCTTTATTATTTACGATTGCTTTGTACTTCCTGATCAAACCGTTCATTGCTGCGAAGCGTGAAAGAGATAATGTACTGCGGGAATTTAAAAAAATGAAGTTTAATCAGGCCTTAATTGATGGGATTTTGAAAAATAAAACCCAGTTACCACCAGTTTTTGACGGGATGAAAATACTTTGCATTGGAGATTCGTCTGCTGAACTGGGCATTACTTTGGTGTATGGACCTACCAATCCTGAATCTGCAAAATTACATCAGCAATTGAAAGCACAATTCAATAACCTTAACAATTTTCGCTGGCAAATCATTTTTCTGCCGACAAGTCTACTTGATGCTGAAATCATTGATGCCCTGTTAAATTGCCCCGCCCAAGCTTCTGTACACGCACTGGAAAAGTGGTTTTCTGATATAGATCAGCCAGTCGAAAAGTGGAAAAGGGCTCTCGGTAATGAAACAGCGACATTGAAAGACGAATTCAAGACTCAGGTATCCTTGCACAGCAACTGGTGTAATCTGGCTAAAATATCAGCCATTCCGTCCATTTTTATAAATGACGCAGCGATACCAACCATTTATCAAACACACGATTTACCCATTTTGATTCATTCTGCTACGAAGCTGCACCAACAGGCACAAAAAAGAAGTTTGCCATCTGGTATGAAGATCATCACCTGTATAACGAATCCGGAAGAGATCGGATATAAACATGCACTCAAGGCTTCCTGTCATTTTTTTAATTTGGAACTGATCACTTTAATTCATCCAGGTCAATGGGATAGTCACCGGCATAAAGATACTTATTTGAAACAATACCTGCTTTCGTTGCCAGGAGACGAAGTGATTTTTTTTACGGATGGTTACGATACCATTCTATTGGGCGGCGAAAAGGAGATTATGGAACGATACAGACGTATTGCACCAGATGGAGGAATTGTTATTTCTTCAGAGAAAACGTGTTATCCGGACCCAAATCTTGCCAATACTTATCCTATGACCAATACACCTTACCGTTTTTTGAATTCGGGAGGGATAATTGGCACCGCTGCTGACATACTGAATGCGCTGGACGAAATTGAGCAAATGAAATCACATCTTACCGATGATCCTTTTCAATTTAGCAATCAGTATTTGTGGACCCGTATCATGTTGAAAGAGGGAAATTCTCGAATAAAGCTTGACGTAAACTGTGAATTATTTCAAACCTTCCCGACGACCATGGAAACGGTAAGGAAATTCCAGTCGGTGTCGGATATTGATGAAAAGAAAAACATAGTAATGACTGAAATGCAGGTAATACTACATGATTTTGAGGTGAATGAAGGGCGAAACATTTATAACAAAATTACCGGCACCTATCCTTTGCACCTTCATTTTAATGGTCCGGTGATGAAGCCAGGGATGTTAGTTCAACCGTTTTTATCTTTTATTAACAAGGTAAATCAGCCAACTAGTACACAAGAAAGGTCTATTATAGACGACGTTTCCGTCAAGGAATAGCCCATCAATAAATCTAAAGATTAATAATGGGTTACATCCTCTTCATCTATAGTTTTTGATATAGTGTATCACTACATTTTTATTCAATATCCTAGTAGTTATTTGGCAATTCATATTCGGGTTTGACTTAAAAACAATTATTTTATGATTTCATTTTCTTTCAAAAAGATCGGGTATTGGATTATAATCCTGTCATTGGTCATGTTTTTTTTCGTCATGTTAAATTTTGACTTCTTTTCACCATTGATGGAGACATGGGTTGGGGTTCTTAAATGGTTAGGCCTTAGCGGTTTGATTTTGGTTATTATTTCGAAAGAGAAAAAACAAACAGCTGAAATAGAAAGGTTAAGGTACCGTTGGTTCTTTCAGACGTTTTTTGGAGTATTACTAATGATCGTAGTGTTTTCGCTGTCCAACTTACTTGTTACAGACGATGCGGTTAGTGTGGATAAAGCCTTGACTTATCTTAAAGACAATGACCTTTTTAAATTTTCCGTTATTTTTCTGACAGTACATTTTTTTGCTTTCCGTAGGGAATTAAGAAAAATGGGCAACATTCTTTAAAACCATACAGTTTTTACAATACATGAAGGCAGGATTAAATAAAAAGCTGTAAATGTGTATCTACATATTAATTGGATTGTTCAGTGGCCCTATTGTTGCTAAAGCCTACGCTATAATTAAGAATTTATTTATTTCCTGGTTTGAGTAGTGGACGATAAACGTCATCACCTCGTTTAACCTAGGCAGAGTGTATAGTTTATACCTGCAACAAATAACCTATTGCGAGGGAAAGTAAAATCGAAAAACTGGCTGGTTGAAGTAGTTCTGGTGAGAAAGTAATATTTTTTAAATATATTTTACAAAAATATAGCCAGTGCAATTATAGTGCACTGGCTATATTTAGCTTTACGACATCATCATTAAAATGCTGTTGGCCAACGAAATCAGGTGATGGTTTTAATATTTTTATCACTTTATATTTATCAACATGAAGTTACAAGCTATTGACTTGGAAATGTATGGGATGGCAGAGTTATCTCTGGAAGATCAACTCTGCATCAATGGAGAGTACTCCTGGAATGAATTTTGTAATGATGTAGGCTATGGAGCAGGGTCTTGCGTAGCATATGCAACAAATGCAGCAAGCATCATTAATGAGATGATGGTAGATGCACTTACAGGTAAGGCAATCGAAAGGATATTTAGGAAATGATTTCTTTTTAACCAAATGATATTTATATGACGAATTTAGCAAATATCAATATAGAAGAGACTGATATTTTGAACTCGGAAGATTTACTTATAATCTCAGGTGGAGAAATAGTAGTAAGTTCAGGTGATGCAGCTGGAATAGCTCACCGATCGGCCCAATTGTTGGAAGGCATAGTTAAATCTTGGAATGCCTTCTGTTCGGGGTTTAGTTCAGGATATAAAGATCACATAAAATAAGGATTCAATTAATCTATTAACAAGTGTGGGTGATTTTTTGCATCCACTCTTGTTAAAAAGGAACATAATAAATGATTCAGGAAATATTTGAGTTTTTTAAAAAGCCGTATTCTTTTTACTCTATTGGGGAAAATCAAAGATTGAAAGAACGAATTTTCTCATTAAAAAACGCTTATTTTTTTTGCCTTTGCTCAACCTTTATTATTGTTTTGATCATCGCAGGAATTGAAATGTTTTTAAGGTCAAAATTTGGTTTTTCTATAAGCAAAAACCTTACAAATGGGAGAAAGGAGTTTTTAGTAAGCAATTCCCCTTTTATCGGTTTTTTGAAGCTCTGCATAATTGGACCATTGAATGAAGAAATTATGTTTAGACTACCCCTCATAACAAAAAATAAATTTTTGAGATATATTATTTTTGCTATAATTCTTGAATATATTTTTCCGCAATTTTTTCAACTACATATCTCCTTTTTGCAGTATAATATTGCTTTGTTTGTTATTTTGGCGATAATATTGTTTTCAAATAGCAGATATAAAGGGCAAACCTATTTTTTTCAGTCCGATAAAAGAAGTAATTATTTATGCTGGATATTAATAATTGTATTTTCACTAATTCACTTAGGGAACTTCACTCCGATTTACTGGTCTTATCTATATATATATCCTATTTATATTCTTCCTCAGTTCATGTATGGAATTGTATTTAGTTTTTTTGCTATTAAATATAATTCCTTCTTCCTTCCTTTTTTTTTGCATGTTACTATTAACGTAACACCTGAAATTTTCAAATGGTTCAGTGATTTATTTTAAAAAAGGTTAAATTATCGCCTAAAATTTTGCATTCATACACACGCATCAAACAACACGATATTACAGACTGCGGAGCAGCCTGTTTGACTTCCGTTGCGGCTCACTATAAATTGCACCTCCCAATCGCCCGTGTGCGGCAGTATGCCGGAACGGATCAAAAGGGCACTAACATGCTTGGGCTTATTGAGGCTGCGCAAAAGTTGGGTTTTCAGGCCAAGGGTGTAAAGGGAACAGCCGAAAGTATCTCTAAAATTCCATTGCCTGCTATTGCGCATATCATTATCAAGAAGGACCCCCAGGCTGTTGCTGTGAGTCCGGGCAGTGGCCTTCACCATTATGTGGTGCTGTATCGTGTAAAAGATAAGAAAGTCACCTACATGGATCCGGGTGATGGGAAGTTCCACACAAAATCCATTGATGAATTCAAACAGTTGTGGACGGGTGTATTGATGATCTTGCTTCCTTCTGATGAGTTTAAGGGGGGTGACCAGCGTGTTTCCGTACTGCGCCGCTTCTGGGCTTTGGTAAAGCCGCATAAAAGTGTCATGATTCAGGCATTATTTGGTGCAGCCGTAGCTACTTTACTGGGTTTATCCACCTCCATATATATCCAGAAAATAACCGATCATGTTCTGCCTTCAGCGAACATGAACTTGTTACGTTTATTGAGTGTCGGTATGTTGCTGATCCTGGTATTACAAACCCTAGTGGGCACAATAAAAACAGTTTTTGTTTTCAAAACTGGTCAGCAGATTGATGCGCAGCTAATTTTGGGATACTACAAACATTTGCTTACGCTTCCCCAGCAATTTTTTGACACCATGCGGGTCGGAGAGATTATTTCCAGAGTTAATGACGCCGTAAAAATTCGGTCCTTTATCAACGAGACCGTCCTAGATCTGGTCGTGAACGTGTTCATTGTGCTGTTTTCCTTTATGCTGATGTTTACCTATTACTGGAAACTGGCGTTGATTATGCTGGCCATCATTCCGTTTTATGTATTTTTTTATTGGATATCCAACCGAATTAATAAACGTCTTCAGCGTAAACTCATGGAGAATGCTGCCGAACTGGAAGCACAGCTGGTGGAATCTTTGAATGCGGCCGCTACGATTAAGCGTTTCGGTATGGAAAGCTACGCCAATTATAAAACCGAAACACGGTTTATACAGCTGCTTCGCACCATTTATAGCTCTTTTATGTCTTCGCTGTCCATTGGTACGGCCAGTGGTTTTATCTCACAGCTATTTACGATCGTCCTGCTCTGGGTTGGCACTTCTTTTGTTATAACCAATGAACTCACGGCTGGGGAGCTTTTTTCCTTTTACGCTTTAATCGGCTATTTTACCGGCCCGGCCGGAAGGCTCATCGGGGCGAACAAGACGATTCAGGATGCATTGATTGCTGCCGACAGGCTCTTCGAGATTATGGATCTGGAACGGGAGAAAACCGGACATAAAATAGAGCTTACAGCGGATATGATTGGAGATATCTATCTGGAAGAGGTGACTTTCCGGTATGGCACCCGTGCCCTTGTTTTCGAGAATTTAAGTCTTACGATGCAGAAAGGAAAAATTACTGCCATCGTGGGGGAAAGCGGCTCTGGGAAGTCTACACTTATTTCCTTACTGCAGAACTTATATCCGTTAAAAAATGGCCGTATCAGGATCGGTGACAATGATATTCAACATCTTAGCATTGAAAGTTTACGTAAGTTGGTTGGTGTAGTCCCGCAGCAAATTCATCTGTTTGCCGCATCGGTATTGGAAAACGTTGCCTTAGGTGAATTTGAACCGGATATGAAGAAAATGCTTTACTATGCCCGTAAACTGGGCATTCATGAGTTTATTGAAGAATTGCCGAACGGATACGCCACCGAATTAACAGAGAACGGGAATAATCTTTCCGGCGGACAACGGCAACGGCTGGCCATTCTGAGAGCACTCTATCGGGAGCCGGAGATTATTATTTTTGACGAAGCCACCTCGTCTTTGGACACCATATCGGAGCAGTGTGTGCAGGATACGATCAAGTCGCTATGTTCGATTGGAAAAACAGTCGTACTTATCGCGCATCGTTTATCGACGGTAAGGGAAGCGGATGAAATCATTGTTGTACATAAAGGTAAGGTGATCGAAAAAGGAACACATTTGACGCTGTTGGCAAAGAAGGGGCAATATGCATCGTTGTGGAGTCAGCAAAGTAATACGGCGTTGCCGGAAACCAATCATTCCATTTAACCCTAAAATATTTATGCAGCAGCAACTTTTTCCTGACGATGTGCTCGATAATAGCATAGAAGGGTATCTGCCCGGCGTGGCGGTCAGAAGCCAGTGGATTTATGCAGTTACTGTCGCTGCCATCATCCTCACCTTATTCTCTCTTCCTTTTATTTACATCGATATCTCGGTAGAAAGCCGGGGTAGTTTACGTACTTCCAACGAAAAAACAGAGCTTCGATCCCTCGTAAGTGGTGTAATCCGGAATGTGTCGGTAAGCGAGAACCAATCGGTCAGTAAAGGAAAAGTCCTGTACGAGATAAGTTCTCAGGAATTATCTTCGCGGATACAGCTAAATAGGGATCAGCAGGTTCAAAAAAACGCATTTATTCATGATCTGGAAAAATTGGTCAAACTTGATAAGTCTGGTTTGTACATGGAACACGTTTTCGGAACTTCGCTATATGCGCAACAATTCTTTTCCTTCCAGTCAAAAATGCAGGAGAACCTGTTTCACCAGCAAAAGATTAAAAAGGAACTGGACGCCGATAGAAAACTTTTCAAGGAAAAGGTGATTGCCATGCGTGAATTTGACAGTAAGGAATTTGAACATACGCAGTTGGTTGCACAGTATGAATCCGCTTTTCGTCAGCAAAAGGGGCAATGGCAATCTGATTTGAGCAGTCAGCGTGCAGACCTGCAGCAGCTTTCTGCAGAAGAAAAGCAGTTTACCGAACAAAGGAAAAATTACGTCGTTAATGCGCCTGTCGCCGGTACAATGCAGCAGATATCCGGAAAATATGCAGGTAGCTTTATACAAGCAGGGGAATCGCTGGGCATCATTTCGCCGGACGACTCCATGATTATAGCAGAATGTTATGTTTCTCCCCAGGATATAGGCCTGATCAAAAAAGGTCAGGATGTTTTGTTCCGGATGGACACATTTAACTATAATGAGTGGGGAATGGTAAAGGGTAAAGTGACCGATATCGCCCAGGATTTTACGATCCTGCAGGATCAGCCCGTCTTCAAAGTGAAATGCTCGCTGCAGAAGAAAAAGTTGCAATTGAAGAATGGATACAAAGTAGCGCTCACGAAAGGTCTGAGCCTTCGCGCTGAATTTGTTATCGCCAGACGTAGCTTGTACCAACTCATTTATGACAAGGCAGATGACTGGCTGAATCCTAAGAATGGGTAAAATCCCTTAACAGTTTTTCGCTGTCAAATTGGTAAATTACAATTTGCTCTAAAAAGGTCATCCAGGACGTACTAAAGGGGGATTTTCTAAATTCTTAAAAACACCTCTTCTCACTTGATAAAAAGATTTAACGGAACACCGCTAGATTGGATTATTTCAATTTTCTTACCCTCTCCACGCCAATTTTTTCATCTAAGAACATCCATAAACCTGATGAAGGATCTCAGGTTTGATCTGGCCATTTGTATCATGGCTGTAAGGGTTTCAGCTTGTATGACCTGCCAGTGAATGACCGTAATTTCAGGTTTGCTATCAAGGCAATCCTTATTTGGGTCTCTTTTCCTGGTTGGCTGTCCGAGTGAAATCCTCGTAACTCAAACGGTCCGCCGATGCGGTTTAGTTTAACCCGAAAAATTCAGACCAGATGTAAAAGATTTGTATGGATTGGTTTAATGCGTTACTTGTAAGGTAGTTAGGGGAAAAAGTAGTGCTTTTAGCGCACCTGTTTATGAGGAATAAAAATACGATTTTCTATCGAGGAAAAGCAGCCATTTCAATAGAGTTTTCTTGCGGGGGCATAAGTTCTGATGGTTCAGTGGTATTGCTGGAAAAACTAGATAGTAAACATGGGTTGATCCGTTATTTCAGTGATCAGATCTCCGACCAATATTAATTTTACATTTTCTAAAGATAAGAATAGGTAAGCCAAGCCTTGATTTGGCTTCTTATTTATAAACTTGATTTTGTAATTTTGATTTTGGTAGAAAAACTCGACTAATCCTTAACTATATTTTTGATTATATGAAAACTAAATTGCTCTGCCTGCTAGCAGCAATGGTATTGTTTACCTTTGGCTCCAATGCCCAGTCGTCGGAAAAGAAAAAGCCTAATATTATTTTCATTTTTTCGGATGATCATGCCTACCAAGCCATCAGTGCATATGGGAGCAAACTCACTACCACCCCCGGAATCGATAGACTGGCTAAGGAAGGTGCCCTGTTTACCAATGCCCTAGTCACCAATTCTATTTGCGGCCCTAGCCGCGCTACTTTACTCACAGGTAAGTACAGCCATATGAATGGGTATAAAAGGAATGATAGAACATTATTCGATACCACCCAACCCCTTCTTTCGCGCACTTTGCAACAGACGGGTTATCAGACGGCTTGGGTTGGGAAGATGCACCTCAACAGTCTGCCTGCTGGATTCGATTATTGGAATGTACTGCCTGGACAGGGACACTACTACAACCCCGACTTTATCAGCCAACCTAACGATACCACCCGATATAAAGGCTATGTGTCCGACTTAATCACACAGTTTTCTATCGATTTCTTAGAAAAGAGGGATACAGAAAAACCCTTTTTTATGATCGTAGGTCATAAGGCTACCCACCGCGAATGGTTACCCGACCTCCAGGACCTGGGAACTTTTGACGATACGAAATTCCCCCTTCCCGATAATTTTTATGATAACTATGCGGGTAGGAATTCTGCCGCTCATCAGGACATGACTATCGATAAGACCATGCTTCTCAAAGAGGATCTTAAAGTCGATATTGACTATCAAAAAAGTTGGATTTACAACCGCTTTGACGACAAGCAAAAGAAGGTGTTTAAGGCTTACTACGATAAAGTGTCGGCCGATTATCACAGCAAAGACAGGAAAGGGAAGGAGCTTATCGAGTGGAAATACCAGCGTTATATGAATGACTACCTCTCCACGGCCAAGTCACTGGATCGAAACATCGGTCAATTGTTGGATTATTTAGATAAAAATGGTCTGGCTGAAAATACCATCGTCATTTATGCCTCTGATCAGGGTTTTTATCTGGGCGAACATGGCTGGTTTGACAAACGGTTTATTTATGAAGAGTCTCTGAAAACACCATTTTTGATCCGTTATCCCGGTGTGGTGAAGCCTGGTACTACGATTGACCAACTGATGCTGAATATTGACTGGGCTCCTTCGATCATCGATTTGGCAGGAGGTAAAGTACCCGCACAGATGCAAGGAAAATCGTTTTTGCCCCTGTTACAAAGCGGTACTAGTGCCAAAACACCCTGGCGTAAAGAAGCATATTACCATTACTACGAATATCCACAACCCCATAGGGTTCATCCGCACTTTGGTATCCGTACCGATCGTTATAAGTTAGCGTATTTCTATAAAGGTGGAGATTCTTGGGAGTTATATGACCTGCAGGAAGATCCTACCGAAGTTTCCAATATTTATGGAAAGCAAGGAACAGAAAAGCTTACGGCCGATTTGAAGCAGAAGTTAAAAAAGCTGATGCAGGAATACAAAGATAAGGAGGCTCTGGAAATTCTTGCTAAGGCTAAACCATGATTTGGTGGTGCTTCGACAGACGCTCTTACGCTCTGCGTGATCAGCATGACACATACAATTGTCAGCCTGAGCTTGTCGAAGGCTCCTTACTATATCGTGTCAGCCTGAGCTTGTCGAAGGCTTTTTAGTATATCGTGTCAGCCTGAGCTTGTCGAAGGCTCTTTAATTATCGTGTCAAGCCTACAACTTGGAAAATGCTTAGGTACATACCTAATATCTTTTGCATGCGTGTACTTAACCTTTTACCATATTTAAGTATTGATAGATCGCCTTAGGTAATGTTAACAGTCCTGAAGGTTAGTAGAAAGGTATAAATTCGTACTTTGTAGGCCGGAATAAGGACAGAGAGAAGTGTTTAAATTGAAGTGAAATGTTTATTCAAAAGATGAAAAATAGTGGAGTATGGTTGCTGGCTGGAATAATTGCCGGAATGAGTGGCTGTCAGTCGGGCCAAACGGCCGAGCAGAAAACTGCAGACAGTCTGGCATTATGCGTTTCTCAGGGCATGCCATCTCGTGCTGCTGCCATAGCCGGTGCTACGAAGGTGGAAGCAGGGAAGTTGGATACTGCAGGCATGGTGCTCATAAAAGGAGGAGGTTTTCTGATGGGTGCCGATGAGTTTCCTGACTCGCGTCCCATGCATCAGGTAGTAGTAAGTGATTTTTATATGGATCGGCATGAGGTTACTAACGCTCAGTATGCAGAATTTGTAAAGGCCACCGGATACAAGACTGTCGCCGAGCGTCCTCTAAATCCTGCTGACTATCCAGGAGTTCCGGCCGACAAGCTTGTGCCCGGATCTGCCGTCTTTACACCTACGGCTACCAAAGTAAGCCTCCAGAATCCGCTGGCCTGGTGGACCTATGAGCCCGGCGCTAGCTGGCAACATCCTGAAGGAGCCGGAAGTAGCATTAAGGGCAGGGAAAATCATCCGGTAATACATATTTCTTATGAAGATGCCGCCGCTTATGCGCGCTGGGCTGGAAAAAGACTTCCAACGGAAGCCGAATGGGAATTTGCAGCCCAGGGGGGAAAGGGCAACCAAACATACTATTGGGGTAATGAACTAAAGCCGGGAAATAAATGGGTGGCTAATATCTATCAAGGTAGTTTTCCAGATAATAATACTAAAGAGGATGGCTACGCCGCTGCGGCTCCTGTGATGACATTCCCGCCTAATGCCTACGGTCTTTACGACATGGACGGAAACGTTTGGGAGTGGTGTGAAGATTTTTATCGCCCCGACTATTATAGTAAGAGCCCTAAAGAAAATCCGACGGGGCCTTCCGATAGTTACGATCCCGATGAGCCTGGTGCCGTGAAGCGGGTGCAGAGAGGGGGCTCCTTTCTGTGCAGCGATCAATACTGCATTCGTTATAAAGCAGGCAGCCGGGGAAAAGGAGAGGTTACCAGCGGTAGCAATAACCTGGGTTTTCGTTGTGTTGCTTCTCGATAAACCATCGGATCGGGTACAAATACTATAAGCGGCTCTTTGTGGGGCCGCTTTTTTTCGTGGTTTACATTGTCAAAGATCTATACTGGTATAATTGAAATCTTTGTCTAAATTAGGTATCGAAGGATGAAGCGTGGCTTCTAGTACCAACTTAGCATTTGTTTTGCAATGTCCCAACCTTTTTTAGTAATACCTGGCCTGGCCTCTTCCGGCCCCCTGCATTGGCAGAGTATATGGCAGCAACAATACCCCCATCTATTTAAACGCGTGGAACAAGACAACTGGGACTGGCCCGTGATGGTCGACTGGGTGGGGCGGTTACAGGAAGAAGTTTCACGTTTGACTGCGCCTGTCTATCTGGTGGCACATAGTATGGGCTGCATTACAGTGGCTCATTGGGCACAGCAGTTTTCCTCTGAGTTTGTCAAAGGAGCCATGTTAGTAGCCCCTGCAGATGCAGACTTGTCTCGTCGCCTTAGTTTTGTAGAAGGCTTTAGACCCATTCCAAGCGCAGTATTGCCGTTTAAATCGATAGTGGTTGCCAGCACTAATGACATGTATGCCAGTTTAGAACGGTCGACAGAGATGGCTAGCAGATGGGGAAGTGAGCTGATAAACCTAGGAGAAAAAGGACATCTTAATGCAGTATCAGGCTTGGGCGACTGGCCAGAAGGTAAGTCAGTATTAGAAAGATTGAGTGGAGTGAAACTGTCAGTACAACTGAAATAATTGGCCAGACTTAAAGTTCGGCTTCTAAAATGTACTGGAGGGCACTGTGTTTGCCTATTGAAATTCTGGAATGGTTTTTATTCCCCTCTGGTTAAGTTAGATTGGATTAAAATCATAACTTTAAGTGCAATTAATACTATTCACCTAAAATGCGATTAAAGATGAAAAAATGCTTTGTATTTCTTTTGGCCGGAATGTTCTTACATACGGCTGCATTTGCAGAAACAGATGGTGCCAAGGACAAGACTCTGAAAGTTGATACCAAAAATAGTAAAGTGGTTTGGCATGCAAAAAAGGTAACAGGAAGCCATGACGGCTATGTGCCCATTACTAGTGGAAGCCTGATATTAGATGGAGAAAAGCTTAAAGGTGGTACCTTTTTGATGGATGTTAAGTCATTGGTGGTTACCGATATTAAGGACAATGATATGAATGGTAAACTAACCAATCACTTAAAGAGTGATGATTTCTTCTCAGTTGAAAAGCACCCTCAAGCCAAATTGGTTATAACCTCGGCAACTCCAACTGGCGGGGACAAGTACAATATCAGTGGAGATCTGACCATAAAAGGCATTTCTGAACCTGTAACTTTTCCGGCTACGGTCAAAATGAACGCGGGTAAGGTACAAGCAGAAGCGAAGGTTACTGTGGACCGTACCAAATATGATATTAAATTCAGGTCTACTAATTTCTTTGAAAATTTGGGCGACAAAGCCATTATGGATGATTTTACTTTGGACGTTAATCTGGTTGCGGGTATGTAATTCCACCTATTAGTCCCGTCATGGTCCGCATATAATCCGACTCAGTTGCTGGGTCGGATTTGTTATCTTATTCGAATCCTATCTATCCATTTTAAATTCTGAACATGAAAAAAATTAACCTGTTAATACTGTCTTTGCTGATTGGCATCACCGCTCGGGGACAGTCAATCAATCCATTACCAGACTGGGCTTTTGGCGGCTTCGAACGACCCCAGGGGGTCAATCCAGTAATTTCCCCAGACTCTACTACCCGCTTTTTTTGCCCCATGAACCAGCGTATGCTCGATTGGGAGTCTAACGATACTTTCAATCCTGCTGCTACGATTCATGAGGGCAAAGTGGTAGTATTGTATCGTGCCGAAGATAAGGCAGGAAAGGAAATTGGTAAGCGCACTTCCCGAATTGGTTTCGCTCAGAGTGCCGAAGGCGTCACCTTTGATAGACGGAAAACCCCTGTGCTGTTTCCAGACAAGGATGCTCAGAAAGAATTTGAATGGCCTGGAGGATGTGAAGATCCTAGAGTAGCCGTAACGCCCGATGGTTTATATGTAATTTTTTATACCCAATGGAATCAGGATAAGGCCAGGATTGGGGTAGCCACATCACGCGATCTGATCACATGGAAGAAACATGGCCCTATTTTTAAGAAGGCCTATGGAGGGAAGTTCAATGAGATCTGGACCAAATCGGGCTCTATACTCACCCGTCTGGAAGGCGATAAGCAGGTTATCACCAAACTCAATGGTAAATACTGGTTGTACTTCGGCGAAGCAAATGTAAATGTGGCAACTTCTACGGATTTGATTAACTGGACACCCGTAATAAATACAGATGGAAATCTTAAAAACCTTATTTCTCCTCGAAAAGGATATTTCGATAGTAATCTTACAGAATGTGGCCCTCCAGCTATTTTGACGGATAAAGGTATTGTTCTCCTTTATAATGGGAAAAACGATAAGGGAGCCGAAGGAGATCTGCGTTTTACCCCCAATAGCTACTGCGCGGGACAAGTTCTGTTCGATAAAAACGATCCTACAAAAGTACTTGAGCGTTTAGACCTGCCTTTCTTCAGACCAATGGAACCGTTTGAGAAAAGTGGTCAATACGAAGCCGGTACCGTTTTTATTGAGGGTATGGTTTATTTTAAAAATAAATGGTTACTATATTATGGCTGTGCCGATTCGAAAGTTGGTCTCGCTATTTTCGACCCCAGCAAAAAAACACCCGGGGATCCTCTGCCATTTTAATTTATTCCCGGTTTCCCAACCGTATTCACTGGATATATCGGTTTAATCCAGATCGTCATTAACAGGTAACCTATTAAAGGGGAAATGTACTTAAATAGTAAGATGACGGAAATCTTAGATGGAAGAAATCTATCCGTTAATTCTTTACCAATACAAGGCTTATGGTAAGGGTAATAAGGCTTGGTTAGTGTGATTTCTTGAAATTATTTTTATTATTTTTTACACACTTTCAATCTAAACTTGTAGATATGGTCGTATATAATGGAAATTTAATTTGAATATTTCTATGAAAACGATCAGTATCAAAAACACACTTTTAGGCCTTGCTTTGTTATTTACCGCTTCTGCCTACGCGCAATCTGAAAAGTCCGTAATGGTAGGCGGAGCCGCCATGTATCCGTCTAAAAACATTATTGAAAATGCCGTAAACTCAAAGGATCACACGACGCTCGTGGCAGCTGTAAAGGCTGCAGGATTGGTTGAAACTCTATCTGGAGATGGCCCATTCACGGTTTTTGCCCCTGTGAACAAGGCATTTGAAGCGCTTCCTAAAGGCACCGTCGACAATTTATTGAAACCAGAAAATAAAGAAATGTTATCCACTGTTCTTACCTACCATGTGGTTTCGGGCCGTATTGATTCTGCCTCTTTAATGGAGATGATTAAAGACGGAAAAGGCAAAGCCATGGCCAAAACAGTTCAGGGAGAAGAATTGACTTTTATGAAGAAAGGTAAAGGAATTGAGGTGATGGATTCGAAGGGCAATAAAGCTATGGTTACTATTAAGGATGTGTACCAATCTAATGGCGTGATTCATGTAATTGATAAGGTATTAATGCCTTAAATTTCAAATCGCACCGATTTATAAATGATTGCAGAAGCTAAGATGGCGCTGCAATCATTTTTTATTTTCAGGCTACATAATTTTTTATCAGGTCAGAAAATCATTCCAAAGCTTGTACCTATACCTTGCTGTGAGGTTACGCGTAAGTCACCACCATGCATCTGCATAATTTGTTTTGAAAGGCTCAAACCTATACCCGAACCCGTTTTCTTTGTCGTAAAAAATGGGACAAATATCTTATCGATAGCTTCCGGTACAATACCGGTCCCATTGTCCATAACTTCAATGATTTTGTGAGAATTTTGTAAATAAGTTTTGATTTCAATACGGGCATTTTCAGAGTCTCCAACTGCTTCAACGGCGTTTTTGACCAAATTCAATAATACCATTTCAATTTGGCCCTGGTCGCATTCTATCTCGAAATTATGGATGATATTGATGTCTATAGGGGTTGATAGTATTAAATTTTCGAAGTGTCTTAAGATATCTGAGACCCATATGACTTTTAATGCGGGTTTTGGTAAAGTCGTGAAATCACGGTAGGCATTTACAAAATCAATTATTCCATTGCCCCGACTTTCGATCGTAGACAATGCCAGATTAAGGTCTTCCAGAGGTTCCTCAATACCTTCTTTCGATACAAAATCTTCGGATAAAATGGTTCGCATTGTACCTACCAAAGAGACAATTGGAGCAATGGAATTCATGATTTCATGTCTTAATACCTTGGTAAGGTTTTGCCAGGCTGTCACTTCTTTTATTTGGAGTTCTGTGCGTATATTTTGTATTCCTAAAATGTTAACCGTTCTACCCTGTAACTCTAATTTGGTGATAGTAATGGAAAGTTGTCGGCCTTCTTCACTTTCATACATAAGCCGCCCAGGTATGGAGATCTCCTGAATAGACTCGTACAAGTTGCCCTTGTTACTGTTACGTAAATCCGAGATTTTTCGAAGTTTGTGAAGATCTAAAAGTCTGATAGCAGCCTTATTCATAATTTCCACTTCACCAGACTTTTTGTAACAGATAATTCCTACGTCAATATGCTGTAGTACCGTATTTAAAAAATGAAAATTTGCTTCCTTTTCAGCGCGTGAGGCTCGGAACATCTCCATCACATTGGTTAGACGGCTATTCAAATCGGCAAAACTATTTCCCTTTTGACTGTCAGAGTTGAGTTTCACCGTAAAATCGGAATATTCTATTGACTCAAAGAATAGGGTCAATTTTCGGTTGACCGATGTGGTAACACGGTATAGAGAAATGCCTAGAAATAGCAATATCACTCCAATTAAGCAGGCAGCCAGGTACATTCTCAGAGCTACCAAAAAGGGCAAAGCACTGGCGGTAAGTACTAGGAGACTAATGCGTAATATGATTTGAATTGAAAACCTTTTCATGGTTAAATATTAAAGACCGTATTTTTCAATACGACGGTATAATGCCGCTCTAGATAATCCGAGTTCTTTTGCTGCCTCCGAAATATTTCCCCTCTGGCGTTGCATGACTTCTGAAATGAGCTGCCTTTCAACCTCTTCCAGATCATAGCTTTTTAACTTCGGGGAGCTTGACATTTCTCGTTCGGAACCAAATAGATCAGCCATTTCCAAGAGATTATTTTGGCATAAAATAACCGCACGCTCTACTGCATGTTGCAGTTCTCGCACATTCCCAGGCCATGCGTATAGCTCCATTTTCTGCTTTAAATTGGCAGAAAAACCAGCTATTTTTCGATTGTATTTTTTGTTATAAATATTCAGGAAATGGGAGGCCAACAACTCAATGTCTCCCTTACGGTTGCGTAAGGGGGGCATCTCAATGGTAACGGTATTAATCCTATAAAACAAATCTTCTCTGAATTCATTTGAGGCAACTTTTTCGCTAATGACCTCGTTGGTGGCGCAAATCAACCGGATATCGAGCTTCGTTTCTTTGTTTTGACCAAGTTTTACAATCGTACGATTCTGAAGTGTGTTCAATAGCTTCCGTTGCGTGGTGAGCGATAAATTCCCAACTTCGTCCAGAAAAAGTGTTCCCCTGTCGGCCTCTTCAAACTTCCCAATTCGGGTCGTTTTAGCGTCGGTAAAAGCACCCTTTTCATGGCCAAATAACTCGCTTTCAACCAGTGTTTCAGGTAAGGAGGCGATATCTGCCCGGATAAAGGGCCCCTTTGATCTAGTAGAGTTTTTATGTATGGCTTTGGCCATAAGGTCCTTACCTGTTCCATTCTCGCCCAGAATTAAAATATTGGCATCGGTTTTTGCTACCCGAAGCATCAGTTTCATTGCTTCTCGTAAAACCACCGATTCACCTATTAACTCATGCTCTATTTCGTTTATTTTCGGTACAGGTTCATCCAGGACCGCATGAAGGCTGTCCAATAGTTTTTGGTTGTTCCATGGTTTTAGTACAAAGTCTTTTGCTCCAAGTTTAATGGATTTGACCGCCATTTCAACATCCCCATAGGCCGTGAAGAGTACCACCTTGGCTTCCGGTTTTAGATCCAAAATTCTATCTAGCCAATGAAATCCTTCCATTCCAGAGCTCAAATCCTGCGTAAAATTCATATCCAGCAAAATCAGATCATAACAGTAGTTATTCAAAAGGAAGGGAATTTTCTCCGGTTTCTTCTCGATGGTGATTTCAGAAAAGTGTCGTTTCAAAAACAATTTGGCGGCACTCAAAATGTCAACATCATCATCTATTATTAGAATATGGGCCATGGGTTTGGTATGTCAGTGGTGATAGAACTACTAATTTACGCCTTTCTGAAGAAATGCGTCATGCAATATAAAGTGCTTGTCAAGTACTGTCCGAAATCGGACATATGTGTTCGTTTTCGATCAATAAAAATGATAATTTTTTATTTTAAATTCTTCATAATCAATGGTTTGTATTTGATGGCACAGCTTTGTTACTCTGGAAGTAGTGTTGATATTATCTGAACCAACGATGGACAAGAAAATTGAGAAAAAATATTGGAATACCAAACGAATCGCAATCATTGGGGGGGCTGTAATGGTGATTGCCTTACTGGCGTATAACTTTTTGATTGCAGATCACCGCTCGAAATTGAACGTAGAAACGGACAAAATAACGATTTCAGAAGTGAAAAACGGATCGTTTGATGAATTCATCATTATTCAAGGGGTGGTACAACCTTTGAAAACGATTCAGCTGGATGCTATCGTGGGTGGTTATGTTACTCAAAAACTGGTAGAGGGTGGCAATATGGTGAAGGAAGGAGATATTATTCTTCGCCTAGAAAATCAGCAACTCAAACTTAACTTTTTGCAGTCGGAAACGGAAGCGAGCCGGCTCGTAAATGACCTCCAAAATACCAGGCAACGGTTGAAGGTGGAGAAATTTAATCTCGACAAAACGTTGAACGATCTGGACTACCGGATCGCTGAGTTTAAAGACGTACATGACAGAAACAAGGTACTATTCAATCAGAAGGTGATTTCAGATAAAGAATTTACTAAAAGTAAAATCGATTATGATAAATTGGTTCAGGAGCGTAGTATCGAAATTCAGTCTCAAAAATACCAAGAGGAAAATGCCGAAATTCAGATTAAACAATTGGAAGGAACGCTGGCAAGAACCCAAAAAAATGTGGATTTATGGAGGCAAACTCTGGAAAATCTGGTCGTGAAAGCACCCGTTTCCGGATTACTGTCTTCCATTGATGTAGAAATTGGCTCGAACATCAATCAAGGTCAAAATATTGGACAAATTGATGACATGAATGGTTTTAAGATTCGTGCTGAGATAGATGAACATTATATATCTCGAATTTTTTCGGGCCTAGAGGCCAAATTTGACTTTGTTGGCAAGGTATATCCTATGCAGGTGGTCAAAATATATCCCGAAGTAAAAAGCGGAAGATTCGCCGTGGATATGATCTTCAAAAAAAACACTCCAAACGGTATACGCAGAGGTCAATCTTCTCCAATTCGATTGGAATTAGGTCAACCAGGACAAGCGATTTTATTACCAGTTGGTGGCTTCTTTTCCGATACTGGTGGAAACTGGGTCTATGTAGTGGATAAGAATAATCAGCGTGCTGAGAAAAGGAATATTACTTTGGGGCGTAAAAACCCGCAATATTATGAAGTGCTGGATGGCCTGAAACCAGGCGACCAGGTCATTACTAGCTCTTACGGGAATTTTGGGGAGAAGGAGGTGCTGGAGTTGAGGAATTAGCTACATAGGTGTTAGGGTTTAGGTGTTAGGTTGTGTTAATATGGATAAAACCTAATAAATAATATTTAAGGTTTAAGAATTTGCCTTGCTTTTACTTTTTGAATGAAACTATTGAGCATTTTCTTGACTTCGGTTAACTCATTTGTTAATGATTCGAAAGTTTCGAGATTTAGGTATCCCAAATCTCTTGATAATATTAGTTGATATTCTAATTCTGACGCTGAACCCATGGAAATAATCATAAAACGACATAATTCGGCATCAGAATCTCGACCACAGCCTTCTGCAATATTCGTAGGAATGGAGGAACTTGACCGTCGTATTTGAGAGGTCAAACCATATATTTCATTAGGAGGAAATGATTTAGAATGCCGATAAACTTGAAGTGTAAGCTCATGGCTTCTTTGCCAAATGATTAGTTCTTGAAATTTTTTCATAATCTATTTTATTGTTGATGAATAACTTAATCAAGATAAATAAAATGCGCCATATATCTGAATTAAAGGAGGTCTGTATCATGATTATATCCAAAAAATGTATAATAAATAACTGTGAATTTCTAAATCCTAACGCCTAAAAACCTAAAATCTAATACCATGTTAACCATTACCAATCTTCAAAAAATATTCGCTACAGAGGAGGTAGAGACAACTGCGCTTAACGGGATTAACCTTACTATTAATGATGGTGAATTTGTAGCCATTATGGGTCCTTCGGGCTGTGGGAAGTCCACATTATTGAATATTATTGGCCTGCTTGATAATCCCAGTAGTGGTACTTATAATTTCTACGGTTCGGATGTTGAGAAAATGTCAGAGCGACAACGGGCGCAGCTGCGGAAAGGGAATGTGGGTTTCGTTTTTCAGAGTTTTAATCTGATAGACGAGTTGACGGTATTTGAAAACGTAGAATTGCCATTACTATACCTGAAAGTACCTTCCAAAGAAAGGGATGAAAAAGTAGAGGCTACTTTGAAACGGATGAATATGATGCACCGTCGCAATCACTTTCCGCAGCAGCTCAGCGGAGGGCAGCAGCAGCGTGTAGCCATAGCTCGTGCGGTAGTAGCGAAGCCCAAATTAATTCTCGCCGATGAGCCAACCGGTAACCTAGACTCTGCCAATGGTAAGGATGTGATGAATCTGTTGCAGGAACTCAATGAGGAGGGGACCACCATTGCCATGGTAACCCACTCACCCTACGACGCCAGCTTCGCCCACCGAACCGTCAATCTGTTTGACGGGAAGATTGTTACGGAGAATTTTCATGTGTAAAGGAAGAAATATTGTTAAATGTTGGCAAGTTAAATGTTAAAAGGGGGAAGGTAAAGTTAAAAGTGAGTGATATATGGTTGTAAGCTATGGCAATCCAGTTCAATTAATTCTTAACTACATGTTAAAGAAGGAATATTTTTTCAGTTTGTTCGATTTGAAAGCAGAAATGCTTGACAATTTTAAATGCGTTGTGAAAGCAAACAGCTTTAACCTTTAACCTTTAACCTTTTTACCCCTACAACCCATGCTTAAAAATTATATAAAAATTGCCTGGCGGCGTTTAATGTCGGATAAAGGGTTTTCGGCTCTCAATATTTTAAGTTTGACCATCGGACTCACCTTTAGCTTGCTGTTATTCTATTATATCCAGGATGAAGTAAGTTTTGATAATTACCATGAGAAGGCAGATCGAATATATCGCGTCAATAGCGAAATAGTAGAGCCTAAGAAAACCGATCGTATTGCCATCTCTTCAATGGTGATGGGTCCTGCTCTTGCCAACGATTATAGTGAGGTTGAAGCGTCTGTTAGGTATTTGCCAGGTAGTCAGAAAACACTTTTGAAGAATGATGGAAATGAGTTTTATATTGAGAAAGTGTACTATGCCGATAGTAATAACTTCGAAGTTTTTCAGCATCCCTTTATTGTTGGTGACCCTAAAACGGCCTTAAAGGAACCCAATAGTATCGTTTTAACAAAGGCAATTTCATTGAGATTTTTCAGAGATCCTCAGGAGGCTTTGGGGAAATCTCTGGAAGGTGAAGGCACCAAAGTATATAAAATAACTGGAGTAATGGCAGATGTGCCTAGAAATTCACACATTCAATTTAATTCGCTTATTTCCTTATCTACTTTAAATGATATACTCAGTAGGCCAGAGCAATGGGGTAATTTTGGCGCCTATACTTACGTTTTATTGAAACCAGGATCTGACCCCAATTCTTTTGAGAAAGAACTGACAAATATTTATCCTACCTATCAAAAGTCCATTTTTGAGGCCTTAGGTGTCAAAATGAATTATAGCGTAATGCCAATTGCTGATATTCATTTAAAGAGTAGTTTGAAATATGAGCCGGAGCCACTTGGAAATATAAACTATATATACACCTTTTCTGCAGTAGCAGTGCTATTGCTACTGATTGCCTGTATTAATTATATGAATCTTACAACCGCTCGTTCGGCTCGGAGAGCTAAAGAGATTGGAATTCGTAAGGTGGCAGGCTCAATTCAACGGCAATTAATCGCTCAGTTTTTAACGGAGTCAATGCTGCTGTCCCTTATATCATTTGGCTTTAGTTTCCTGCTCATAGGATTGCTACTACCTATATTTAATCAGATTTCTGGAAAGGCATTAACTATTTCGGATATAATTCAGCCATTGACTTTATTTTACACGCTAATTATCGTTTTAATTGCGGGCTTTATCGGGGGCTGTTATCCTGCATTTTATCTTTCTGGGTTTAATCCTTTAGTCGTTTTAAAAGGCAAATTGTCCAAGGCTTCCTCGAACGAAGGGTTGCGTAAAAGTCTTGTGGTGGTTCAATTTGTGGTATCTATAATCATGCTGATTTCTACATGGATTATTTATGACCAACTCCGTTTTTTGCAAAATAGAGATTTAGGCTATGACAAAGAAAATATCTTGGTACTTTCCATTCCTTCAGTTGAGGGTCGAATGTCCGGAACTTTGGATTTTATAAAGAATAAAGCCTTGCAGAGTCCGAAAATTCGGGAAGTTTCTACCTCTTATTATACTCCAGGGGCCAGGGGTCAAAATTATAATCTTTTTGAAATTGAAACGGAAGATGGTTTTACTTCTCAAGGGATAGATAATTTTGGTATTGACGAAAATTACCTAAATAATTTCAAAATAGAGATGGCCGAGGGACGTCCATTTAGACCTTCCGACAAACCTGATTCTTGCATTAATGTATTGGTAAACGAGGCATTTGTTAGGAAAATGAGTTGGGGTAAGAAAGCACTCGGTAAAAGAATCAAAAATCAGGGAAATGATTCTGAACCTTATTTTTATGTTATTGGCGTTGTAAAGGATTTTCATATGAGATCTATTTACAACCCTATTGAGCCACTCATGCTTACATACACGCATGACAACAGATCGATGCAGTTTAAAATCGATGGTACGGATGTCGCAAATGCAATTACGGTAATTGAAAACATTTATAAGGAATTATTTCCTAAGGAGCCTATAAAATATTCGTTTGCTGAAGAGGATTTCAACGCACAATTTGAAGTGGACCAAAAAAGAGGTCAACTTTTCTCAACCTTTGGTGGGTTAACCATCGCATTAGCCTTTTTGGGTTTGCTGGGTCTCATTGCATACACCACGCAACAGCGGAGGAAGGAAATTGCAGTGAGAAAAGTATTGGGTGCTGAAGGTTCTCAAATCGTCTTCCTATTGGCTAAAAGCTACTTAGGGTTAGTTGGTATTGCTTGCTTTCTAGCCTTTCCTATTGCCTTTTATTTTCTATCTAAATGGTTGGACACGTTCACCTATAAATCGGAAATCAGCCCCATTCCCTTTATTGTTTCTGCAGGTTTAGTCCTGTTATTAACCATGTTCACTATTTTATATTATTCTATAAAAGCGACCATGATCAATTTGTCCAATGTCTTGAGTTCGGAGTGAACAAGTGGGAATTAGTGAATGGTGGGGTTAATAGTTAAAAGTGTAATGTAACATGAGAAGTGGTCGATTACTAATGGTGAATTGGGGGTTTGAAAAAACGGTTGAAAAAATGATTTAAGAACGAATACCAATAATACAACGAAGCCATTTTTCTATGCCCTAAACTCTAATTAAATAAAAGCTATGCTTAAAAATTATATAAAAATTGCCTGGCGGAGTTTGTCGAAAAACAAATCGACTTTTGCTATCAATGTCACTGGGTTGGCTTTGGGAATTGCCTCTTGCTTGATTATTTCACTTTTTGTGATGGATGAGCTCTCTTATGACCGCTTCAATGAAAAGTCGGAGAGGATAGTGCGGGTAATCCTGAATGGTAGAATAAGTGGAGAGGAACTTAAAGAATCCAAAGTAATGGCTCCGGTTGCAAAGACCCTCGTAAATGAGCTTCCTGGAGTTATATCTTCCACTAGAATTGCGAATAATACAGACAATTTCAAGGTTAAAATGGGTGAGAAACTGGTAGGATCTGGTAATTTGGCATTTGTTGATCCTAACTTTTTTGAGGTGTTTACATTACCGCTTATAGCTGGTGACTCTAAAACTGCTCTTAGTAAACCAAATACTGTAATCCTATCCAAAACGCAGGCACAGAAATATTTCGGTGATGCGAACCCACTGAATAGAAATATAGAGATTCAGGGAATTGGTTATTACGATGCGGGATACCATGATTTGTCGGGTACTTATACCGTTACTGGCATCATAGAACCTGTACCTTCAAATTCCCATTTTCATTTTGATGTGTTTGTATCCATGCTGGGCAATCCAGATGCAGATAACCAACAATGGCTTTCTGGAAGCTACGCAACGTATTTACTGCTGGATAGAAATGCAGATATCGAAAAACTCCAAGCACAGTTACCTGCTATTGCCAAAAAATACATGTCGGACCAGCTTAAAGAAGCTATGGGTATGGACTTTAATGAATTTGTAAAAAAGGGCAATCAAATTGGCTTGATTTTACAACCACTAACAGAAATTCATCTATATTCTGATATTAAATCTGGAAGCTTTGAAGCTGGTGGTGATATTAAAACCGTCTATATTTTTACCATAGTCGCTATTTTTATGTTATTGATTGCCTGTATAAATTTCATGAATCTTTCTACGGCAAGTGCCACCAAGCGACTGAAGGAGATAGGGATGCGTAAGGTATTAGGTTCGAACAAAATACAGCTTATATTTCAATTCCTAACTGAGTCCATGTTGCTCACCGTCTTTAGTATGACCGCGGGACTGGTTATTCTAATTCTTACCTTACCTATTTTTAACAAATTAGCGGATAATAATTTAACGGTTGATAGTCTGTATGCTACTCCTTATATATTGTCCATTTTCGTTTTAACCTTAATAATAGGTATTCTGGCAGGTGGGTACCCCGCGTTTTTTATGTCCTCCTTCCAACCTATTGACTCCCTTAAAAAACGTATTATCACGGGAAAAAGCAAAGGATTAAGAAGTAGTCTAGTCGTTTTTCAGTTTGCCATATCCGTTTTTTTGATAATAGGTTCAATAGTGGTAAGCCGGCAAATGAATTACATTCAAACCAAAAATATTGGCTATGACCGTGACAACCTCATTGTCTTAAGAGAAGCGGGTAAGCTCGGAAGTAATTTCGAAGCCTTTAAAAACGAGCTCAAAAATGATGCAAGAATTAAGAATTTGACGAATTCCGCATTCATTCCTGCCGGTCCGACTGACTCAAATAGTCAAACCATTTCCCCTGAAGACGATCCTAGCGTGATACGTAGAGTAATGCTATACGGAATTGATGAAGACTATCTGGAAACCTTAGGTATGAAGTTGTTAGTTGGTCGGAATTTCTCAAATCAATATGTAACTGAAGAGAATAATGTAATAATCAATGAAAGAGCCGCAAAGTTTCTTGGCATATATGACAACCCAATAGGTAAAACCTTCGAAAAGCACCTTGATAATCATGGTGGAAGACAACAGCTGAAAGTGATTGGCATGATAAAAGATTTTCATTCCCGTTCGCTTCGGATGCCCATAGAGCCACTTATGATGATATATAATCCGTATTACAGTCTGATTATCAAGTCTAATGCTTCCAATACAAAAAACCTTTTGGCTGATATTGAACGCAAATGGAATGATTTTGGGACTGGGGAGGCATTTCATTACGCTTTTTTGGACGAACTGTATAATGAAACCTATACCAAGGAGGCTAATCTCAATTACATCCTAAGGATATTTGCTTTTCTTACCATCCTGGTAGCCTGTTTGGGGCTATTAGGTTTGGTTACATTCAGCACTGAACAACGGGTCAAAGAAATAGGAATCCGGAAAACGATGGGTTCTTCGGTGATTCAAATAGTGGGTCTGCTTACCAAAGACTTCTTAAAGCTGATAGCCATCTCGTTATTACTAGCATTTCCTTTGGGTTATTATTTTATGTCTAAATGGCTTCAAGATTTTGAATATAGAACAGACATTCCTTGGTGGGTTTTTGTAATATCTGGTGCAATTACCTTGGTGATTGCGTTGGTTACAATCGGTTTCAAAAGCATAAAAGCAGCTGTTATGAATCCCGTGAAGAGTTTAAGGAGTGAATAATTGAGGCGGTAAGCCTTAATCTGAAGGTTAATCCTTTCCATGATTTAAGGGCCATAAAAAACATCGATAGCCAATATCCGGCTGCCGAGAGTCAATAATAAACAACCCCCGCCTAAAGCCTACCGCTTACGGCCTAAAGCAAATAATATGATACATAACTATTTAAAATTAGCATTTAGAAATTTGTGGAAACATAAGCTGTTTAGCTTTATCAATATTTCAGGTGTTGCCATTGGGTTGACCTGCTTTTTTTTGCTTGCGTTGTACGTTAAAGATGAGCTCAGCTATGACCGTTCCCATGAGCATGCCGATCGGATTTACCGGCTTTCCCGTACGTTTTTGTCAAAAGACGGTACGGTTTCTTTGCAGCTCGGCCATGCTGCCCCACCGTTTGGGCCGCTTATCAAGCAAGATTTTCCAGAAGTGGAAGAGGTTGTGCGTCTTTTAGAAACGGGTGGATTGTTTAAGTATAAAGAGAAAGCCTTTAATGAGGAAAACGTATTTGTGGCGGACCCCAATATTTTCAAGGTATTTACCATGAATGTTTTGGCCGGAAATAAAAACAATGCCTTGGACAATCCATTTTCAATTATGTTTTCGAAGCCAATGGCCGAAAAATATTTTGGATCAGAAAACCCGATTGGCAAGGTGTTGCGATTAGATAATCAACTTACGTATACCGTCACAGGAGTGTTTGAGCCTCTGCCAGCGCAGTCCCATTTTCATCCCAATTTTTTGGTTTCCTTCTCTACCCTGAACGACAACCGCGTTTATGGAGCCGAGGGCCTAAGAAGCAATTGGGGTAATAATTCATTTTCCACCTATTTACTATTGCCTGAAAATTATGATGTGAGTAAAATGGTTAAGGCTTTTCCTGCATTTCAAAACAGAAATATTGAACCCTTAGCTTCCACTTATTCGGTTTTGGACTTGATTAAATTGACCGATATTCACCTTTATTCTCATCTAGATTCGGAGATAGAGGCCAATGGAGACATCCAATATGTCTATCTTTTTTCGGCTATCGCATTTTTTATTCTGGTAATCGCCTGCATTAATTATATGAATTTGGCAACGGCTACATCGGCTACCCGTGCCAAGGAAGTGGGCATGCGAAAGGTAATCGGTGCGGCGAGGGGGCAGTTGGTTTATCAGTATTTGAGTGAATCTATCTTGCTCGTGTTCATGGCAGTGATTATAGCCATGTTTATGGTAGTACTTTGTCTGCCGGCCTTCAATGGTTTTACACAAAAGGAATTAAGCATTGATTCCTTATTGGATCCATATTTTGCTGCTATGATCTTTGGTATTGCCCTTTTTACGGGTTTGGTTGCTGGTAGCTATCCTGCTTTTTTTATGACTTCTTTTGAGCCGATCGGCGTATTAAAAGGAAAAATTGGTGCATCCCTTAAAAATGGAATGCTGCGTCAGACGCTGGTCGTCGTGCAATTTGCCATTGCGGTGGTACTCATCATCAGTACCGCTGTGGTTTACAGTCAAATGAAGTATGTCAAAAATTTCAAGCTGGGTTATACCAAAGATCAGATGGTGCTATTGGGTATGCCCGACGATTCGACGCTTCACTTTGGAGGGATCAGACAAAGGCTGAAAGAAAACAGCAGAATTTTGGAGGTTGGGCGCTCGTCTCGTATACCGTCTAGTCGATTATTAGATTCTTGGGATGCGTTTGTGATGAAAGGTGACTCGATGGCTCCTACGGATATTACGATTAAGTCCTTGTCGGTGGATGAGGACTTCATTCCCACGTATCAAATTGACATGGCAGCTGGGCGTAATTTTTCAACTGATTTTAGTACTGACAAAACAAATGCCTTCGTGTTGAACGAAACGGCGGTAAAGGTTTTGGGCTGGGATAATGTAGCTGATGCCGTAGGGAATAGGTTTAAGTATGGTGAAATTGATGGACAAATTATTGGGGTTACCAAGGATTATCATTTCGAATCGCTCCATCAGAAAGTAGCACCGATCGTGATGTTTAATCAGCAAGGTAGGCTTCAACGGGTTTCCGTACACATTACCGGGGATGACTTGGCTGGGGCAATGGCACATATTAACGAGATCTGGGACGAAGAATTTCCAAACAAACCGTTCGAATATGAATTTCTTGACCAACGTTTTGGGCGGCTATATGCCACGGAGCAAACCCAGCAGGCACTGTTTAGCATATTCGCTGGGATCGCCATTTTTATTTCTTGTCTAGGACTCCTAGGGTTGTCGATGTTTATGGCAGAACTAAGGACAAAGGAGATCGGTGTTAGGAAGGTGTTAGGGGCGTCTGTAGGAAGTTTGGTTTCCTTATTGTCCAAGGACTTCCTTAAACTGGTAATCATTTCCATTATAATAGCTTCACCAATAGCTTGGTATGGAATGCAAGTGTGGCTGGAAGACTTCGCCTATCATACCGAGATCCACTGGTGGGTTTATCCTTTGGCTGGGGTAATATCAATAGGTATTGCCCTGGTAACCGTCAGCTATCAAAGTATAAAAACAGCGATGATCAATCCTGTAAAGAGTTTGCGGAGTGAGTAATGGAGGTTTTAGGGGATAGGATTTAATATCGTAATTTGGTTTAAAATAGTCTGAGGACAACACGGATTATTGATTGTATCATTTGTTCGTGGCCTGGTCGATGTGGAATCGTCAAAAATCGATTTCAACCCATTCTCCCGAAGCCCGTTTCGCTATGTTCGAACCCGAACAAAAATGTTCATTTTCGAACAGCAAATATAGTTATTTTCCCTTGTAGTCTATTGATTATTAGGGTCTTAGATTTCTTTTTGAGTTTTGGTATGGTTTTGCTGTATTAACCTTTAAGCGCTGTAAGGAAATATACTTGTTCCTTAATATGCTGTAGGCAAGCTTTAACATTCACCTTTAGACCTTTTACAGAATATGCAAAATAACCTAATCGTCGAATTCCCAATAAAATGATACAACTGAACAAAATATCGAAATACTATCCCGCCGGATTTGGTAAAACCTATGTCCTGCGAAATATCGATCTTAAAATTGACCAGGGAGACTTTATGTCGATCATGGGGCCGTCTGGTTCTGGCAAGTCTACTCTGCTACATATCCTCGGCCTCTTAGAGGAAGCGTCTGAAGGGGAATATTTATTCTTGGACCAAGGGGTGCAAAAGTTAAATGAAAAGAAAAGGACGGAGCTCCACCGGAATTCTATAGGTTTTGTGTTTCAAGCCTACCATCTCATCGACGAGCTTACTGTTTATGAAAACATTGAAATGCCACTCTTGTATAAGGGGGTATCCAAAAGTGAAAGAAAAAGCAAAGTTGCGGATAGTCTGGATCGATTCAATATGGTTGGTAAAAAGGACTTGTTCCCAAGTCAGCTTTCTGGGGGGCAGCAACAAATAGTGGGCATAGCCAGGGCACTAATTGCTGAGCCAAAAGTGATTTTTGCCGATGAGCCTACTGGGAATCTACACTCCGAACAAGCGCAAATCATTATGGAGCTGTTCAAAAAATTAAATGAAAAGGATGGCGTAACAATCGTTCAGGTAACTCACTCAGCACAAAATGCAGCATACGGAAATAAAATAGTAAAATTAAACGATGGTTGGCTGGAAGGCTGAAATCATCTAGACATTTATTAGCCATGAAATTAAAAATTATACTTGCTTTTATCATTTGGTTTTTGCTTTCTCATTTTAGCTATGCTCAAATAGTTTCCCTTGAAGATTGCGTCGAGCTCGCCATTAAACAGCACCCGGATTATCAAGAACAATTGTTGAATACAGTAATAGCGGATGCCAACTTTATCGGAGAGGCCTTTGGGAATTGGATTAGTGAATAATATACTATAGAAGCTGTTTAAACATATGCTATAAAATGGGAATTCCCAGTTGAATTTTATTATTTGTGATGTCTAAACCATAAAATCAATATCGCCTGAGCAATAATTCAACCAACCATGCAAGCCACCGGATCCCGAAGGGATGATATGATTATAGAATTTCGAAAACGGGTCAGGAATTGGAAAGCATTACATTTTATGGCATCCTCAGTGATGTTTCTAAGGAAAATAGCCAAAATGAAAAAAGGTTAAACAAGCTTATAGTTTAATAGATATTATCAGGATTGATTTTATAGATCTTCTCCGTAAGCTTTCGAAAGTTGGTACTCATCCATATCTCCGTTCTGGCATGAATCTGATAGCTGAGCGATGACTGCCGATAGCACTGCTTAATAATGCGTGATAATGTCTAATATTCAGCTTGGTCTTCTCGAATGAACCGAAACAACATTTTGACTCGATATGGAATTTAGAAAATAATATGATTATCAAAGGTTTATTTTTTAGAAATTTTAATAATGCCCACAATTCGTTTATTTTGGTGATTATTAAATATTCTAATCTCTATTCCTATACTATTTTGAAATCACGATTAATTAACTTGGCCATTGCATTCTTTTGGATGCTACTAGGAATTAATGCTTTTGCTCAGAAATCACCAGAAGGAGGTAAAAAACCCAATATCGTCTTCATTATGAGTGATGACCATGCCTATCAGGCTATTAGTGCCTATGGACACGGACTTAATAATACCCCTAATATCGATAGGATTGCCAAGGAGGGGGCCATCTTTATGAAGGGGTACGTCACCAATAGTATTTGTGCACCTAGTCGTGCCGTTATGTTGACAGGCAAACACAGCCATATCAATGGTAAAGTTGATAACGTTCATGGTTTCAATTGGGATCAGGAAAATTTTGCCAAGACCCTGCAGGCCAATGGGTATCAGACCGCTTTGGTAGGAAAAATACATATGGATGGATTGCCTCAGGGTTTTGATTATTCGAATGTCCTTCCTGGCCAGGGACAATATTACAATCCCGACTTTATTGAAAATGGGGTGACCAAAAGAATCGAAGGCTACGTCACCCAGATTACCACAGATATCGCTTTAGACTGGCTAAAAAATAAAAGAGATCAGGATAAACCCTTCGTACTGCTCTATCATCAGAAGGCTCCTCACCGGACGTGGATGCCAGAAGAAAAATATTTGCGACTCTTTGAAGACTCAACCTTTAGCCCTCCCGCTAATTTCTTTGATGATTATCAAGGCAGATTGGCGGCAGCCAGTCAGGAGATGAGCATTGCCAAGGATATGGACCTGGTGTATGACTTGAAAATGCTCGACAAAGAAGGTGTGTTGCAAACCAACTATCGCAAAAGTTTCGAAAATATGTACAAACGTATGAACGAATCGCAACGCAAGGCCTGGGATGATTATTACGACCCTATTATCAAAGAATTTATGGCAGCCAATCTGGAAGGAGAGGAGCTTGCTAAATGGAAATTCGACAGATATCTCAAAGATTATCTGCGAACCATTCAATCGGTAGACGATGGAGTAGGGCAAATGCTCGACTATCTCGATGAAAATGGTCTGGCAGAGAATACAATTGTTATCTATACCTCCGACCAGGGCTTTTATCTTGGGGAGCATGGCTGGTTTGATAAACGATTCATGTACGAAGAATCTTTCAGAACACCCTTACTAATGCGCTTTCCCAAAGAGATAAGACCCGGAACGGTAATTGAAGAAATGGTCCAGAATCTGGATTTCGCTCCATCCTTCCTGGATTATGCCGGCGTTCCTATCAGTAAAGATATACAGGGAGAATCCTTCCGTGACCTGGTGGCGGGCAAACAAAAGAAATGGAGAGATGCCATATATTATACCTTTTATGAATATCCCGGTGAGCATAAGGTGAAGCGCCATTATGGTATACGTACCGAAAGATATAAACTCATACATTTTTACCATGATATTGACAGTTGGGAATTATATGATCTTCTGGAGGATCCCACGGAAATGAAAAATTTATATAACGATCCTGAATACCGAAAGGTGCAAAAACAAATGCATGTGAAACTAAAAGAGGTCAGGGCGAAATATAAGGATAGTACAGAAATGGATAAGCACTATATGCCCAAGACCCCCTAGTGCCCTTCTTCTTAAATGAGCATGCTCACTGCTCAGAAATATGGAAAAACTAAAAGTTACTGAAGTCCTTCAAGCTGATAGCGTCCGGTAGTAACTTTTAGTTTTTTGTTTGCAAAATTTGAAGTCAGTCTATATCTTAGCCGTCAGTTATTAATTATTCGTCGGCGTGCCCCTGCGACTGAGAATTATCTCATAAAATCCTTTTAATTTATTAGTGTAGCCTTTTAATAAAGCTGATTCCAGCGATTATGGATTACGCTCAATTTGCTAAAACGGATTAGCCATGTAATAATTCGAAGATAGTAGGGCTCAATGAGATACGGTTATGAACCGAAAGGAAGATATGTCGCCGGAAGTTATAACAAATGAGCTGAGAAGGTCTTTTTTTTGACCCCATTTGCTAAATGCTTTTAGTTTTTTTACCACATCAATTAATCATGAAAAGAAAAACTTTATTCAGATCAGTAAGCCGTTTAGGCGGCTTGGGGGGGAAAGCCCTGGGAGTAGCCCTCTGTCTGGCCTCGGTAGGTGAGCTGCAGGCCGCAGTCAATGTTCGGCAGGCATCCATGAGCGCCCTTGAAAGAGCTGCGGAAGAGATTACCGTTAAAGGTCGGGTAGTAAGTGCCAAAGATCAAATTGGCCTGCCCGGAGTATCGGTAGTGGTGAAGGGTACCAGCAAGGGAGTTAATACCGATGTGGATGGTAATTTTACCATTGATGTTGAGAGTCCACAAGACATCCTGGTATTCTCCTTCGTGGGGAGTATATCACAGGAGATCGTAGTGGGTAACCGGACTTTTATCGATGTGAAATTAGCTGAAAATAGCAAACTCCTTGACGAAGTGGTCGTGGTGGGTTACGGTACCCAGACCCGGGAGCGAACAACTTCAGCCATTGCCAATGTGACAGAAGAAGACTTTAATCGTTCAGGGGCTAGAAATGCGATGGACCTGGTACAAGGGAAAGTGGCTGGTTTGAGTGTTAACCGAAGCGGTTCTAATCCTAACTCTGGTGTTTCTCTACAAGTTAGGGGCGTTACTTCCATTACGGGTGGTCTGGCTCCTTTGGTAGTAATAGATGGAATCCCGGGAGGAAACTTGGACCTAATTCAGCAAGACGATGTTGAGTCGATCAGCGTATTGAAAGATGGTTCCGCTGCGGCTATCTATGGTACTCGAGCCAATGGTGGAGTTATTCTTGTTACTACCAAAAAGGGCCAAGCAGGTGATGCCCGTTTCGATTATAACACCTATTTTAGAAAGGAATATGTGCGGAACCGGGCTGACTTCATGAATGCCGCCCAATATAGGGAGAAAATCGCAGAGGGAATCATTGATCCTAGCAACGATTACGGAATAAGTAATGATGCATTTGATGCGCTAATCAACCATGGGAATCTCAGTCAGAATCATAATTTAGCCATGTCAGGTGGTGCTAAAAATACGACCTATCGTGCGAGTATCAATTTTCAGGATCTCCAGGGTATCGCCAAAGAAAATGGCCGTCAGCAGTATGGTGGTCGCCTAAGTGTGATGCAAACCGGATTGAACAACCGATTGACGGCTCAGGTAAATCTTGCTACTAATTTTAACAAGGCCAATTTGTTAGGAGGTGGAGGCTGGGAAGGGTCCTTGATTCGCAACCCTACCTTATCGTTCTACAATCCCGATGGCTCCTATTATTTTGAGCAAACGAGTACCAATGAGGTGGCGCGCCTGGAGCAGGAGACCAACCATCGCCAGCAGCAGACGTCTTCGGCAGATGCCAAATTTAGTCTGGAAATCCTTCCTGGTCTTCAGGCATCTATTTTTGGTGCCGTTCAGCGCAACAGTTATATCGATGGAGCCTACCGATCATTGGATTCCGAATTTTCTAAAGAAAATGATATCTATCCCAATGGAGGCTACGCTTCCCGCTCAACCTATCTGAGCAATAATTATACGGTAGAACCTACAATAACCTACGACAAGAACTTCGGGGCCAATCATACCTTGAACGCGGTAGGAGGATATAGCTACCAATATTCAGTGGCTGAGGCTTTCAATGCCAATAATTATGGTTTTGTAAATGATGTTTTCGAGGAGAACAACCTAGGAGCAGGAAGTCAGCTATTGACAGGAAAGGCAGGAATGGGAAGTTCAAAAGGTGATAATACTCTGATCGCTTTCTTCGGTAGGGCCAATTATTCCTTTATGGATAAATACATGCTGTCTTTGATTCTACGTAGAGAAGGATCGTCACGTTTTGGAGCCAATAACAAATGGGGGAATTTCCCGGCCGCCTCTATAGGCTGGAACCTAACTAAAGAGGACTTCATGCAGGATGTGAAATTTGTAAACAGCCTGAAAGTACGGGCAGGTTTCGGTGTTACGGGTAATCAGGATATTGCCAACTACTCTTCTTTGGTGACCATGGGTACCGGGGGGGTATACATCAACCCAGACGGAGAATGGAGACAAACTTATGGGCCTAACCGTAACCCAAACCCTAATTTGAGATGGGAACGCAAGAAGGAATTCAATATTGGGGCCGATTTTGCCATGCTGAACAATCGCCTGAATGGATCTATCGATGTATTTAAACGGGTGACCAGTGACCTGCTATATAATTATACCTCTCAATTGCCTCCATTTATTCGGGAGTCAATTTATACCAATGTCGGTTCTATCTCCAACAAGGGGGTGGAACTTGCCCTAAGTGCGGTTGTGGTGAAAGGAAAGGATTTTAGCTGGAATATCGATGCAACCGGAAGCTATGTTACCAACCGTGCCGACGATCTTTCCAATGAGATCTTTAAGGTAGAAGCCATTAACACGGGTGATATTGGCGGATATGGTGCGCTTGGACAAGCCATGCGTATTGTCCAAGGTGGTAAATTAGGTAATTTCTATGGAAAACGTTTCGCTGGATTTACCGAAGATGGGAAATGGTTATTCTATAACAGAAATAATGAAAAGGTAAGTTTTGACAAAATCAACAACTCTACCGACCCCTCTGTTACCGATTTAGCAGTAATAGGAAATGGTATCCCTAAGTTCAATGCTTCTCTAACGAATAATTTTACTTATAAGAATTTAAGTCTTCGGGTATTTATGCGTGGACGCTTCGACTATGATATCCTGAATACAATGGATCTGTCCTATGGTAATAAGGTTTCCTTACCCAACAATCTCCTGAATAGCGCCTTTGGAAAGCACGATCAGTTGAATGATACCTATCAGTATTCCGACTACTATTTGGAATCCGGGAGCTTCTTGAAGTTGGACGAGATCACATTGAGTTATAATTTTAATCTAAAAACCGATTTCGTTCGCTCCCTTCGCATATACGCCACTGGTGCCAACTTGGCCACTTTTACGAAGTATACAGGAAACGACCCTGACTATGTCAATGATACGGGTCTGGGAAATCAGAATGGCAATGGTTTGAGTCTGGGAATCGATAGCCGAAGCGCTTATCCCAACACCCGTTCATTTTTGGTAGGTCTTAGTATTGGATTTTAAAGTTAAAATAACAATGATAAATTTTAAAAGAACATTAAAAATAGCTGCGTTGGCCCTGCCCTTGTTGGCTGTTAATGCATGTACCGATTTGGATGAAAATATCTATGACCAATTGGTGACGGATAACTTTTATAATAATAGAAACGAAGTGGTGTCGGCTGTTCTTCGGCCCTACACCCATGCCAACGCTTGGGCAACCCCAGGACAGGACGGTTGGTGGAGGCTCAATGAACTTTCAGCCGATCAGCTAGCCTGGCCTGTAAAGGGTCGGCACGGACAAGATGGTGGGCGCTGGATTCGTCTTCACGACCACACCTGGACGGCCGATGACGAGTCTGTATGGGGAGCGTGGAGACTGATGTGGTGGGGGCTCGGCCTTTGCACCGATCCTATTGAGGCCTTAGAAGCTCGCCAACCCGCTCAAATGGGTATCACTGAAACAGAAAAGACGGCCTTTGTAGCGGAGTTGAAACTGTTGCGTGCCTTTCACTATCTGAAACTCATGAGCTTGTTTGGCAATATACCCATAGTTACGAAAGTAGGGGAGCCACTCAATCCGGCAACTCAAGACCGCTCCGCAGTTTTTGCATTTATAGAAAAGGAAATCCTGGATAATATTGAGGGTGCTCCTTTGCTATCTCAAGACATGCTAGGGCGTATGTCCAAAGCAGGAGCATATGCCATGTTGGTGGAGCTTTACTTGAATGCAGAGGCCTGGACTGGAACTCCCCGCTGGGACGATTGTATTGCAGCAGCCGATAAGTTAATAGGTGGAGCAGGAGGAGGTCTAAATGGAGCAGCAGCCCTAGATCCTAATCTAGTAGATACCTTTAGCCCTGATAACTTCAATTCTAAAGAGATACTCTTCTCCATTGCCTATGAGTATCAGAAGGCCAACTTTCAGCCACAGTGGCCTGGAGACTTCTTTCATTTCCAACAGCGCTATATATATGGAGGAGCCCGGAATGGAAATGATGGAGTAGTGGTAATCCCTGGAGTTTACACCACTTTCTCCGATAAAGATAAGCGCAAAAAGGAATGGATTCTAGAAGGGACTCAATATCAGTATGCCGACCCCACCAAGCCGGTAATTGCTTCTGGAGGTAATGAGTACGATGGACAGCCCCTGGTATTTGTCGACAATATCCGCAGGAATAAGAGTCTACAACCCGGGCAGGATCCTAACAGCCTGCCATCTGACATGACACAGGGAGAAGAAAATTCTGGCGTGCGCTTCAATAAGTATAAGCTAGGAGCTTTGGAGGACCCGCATTATAACAGCACCGACTGGGCCCTTTATCGTCTATCCTATATATATTTTGCCAAAGCAGAGGCGCTAATGCGTAAGAATGGCGGGGCGGCCACAGCAGAAGCCGTCGAATTGGTTAATAAGGTAAGGGAACGAGCTTTCTCCACTGCCGACTGGGCAGCTGCCAAGTATACGACCAGTACGCTAACTTTGGATGAGCTCCTGGCCGAACGTGGACGTGAGTTTATCTTCGAAGGATTCAGAAGAGACGACCTGATACGCTCTGGGAAATTCACCACCAAAGCTTGGTGGGACCATGACCCGAGCAGTGAAACTTATAAGCTATTCCCCATTCCACGGAGACAGGTAACCCTGAATCCCAACTTAAAGCAGAACAACGGATATAACTAAGGAATCCTGGATTGTCTATCCTACGGCCCGCATCTTACTGTCAGAGTAGGTGCGGGCTTTTTTGTGGGTTGGTAATCCATGGTTTTAAAAAGCTGGATTAAAGAATGCCTATCTGGTCTTTAATTTGTTAACTACTGTACTGTAGAATTGCTGATTTTGCAATTATTTTACATAATTTTTTAAATATGGTTAATGTAATTTACTTTTACTATTAAAGTAATTCAGGTTAGCTAATATTTTAGCTTATAAGAAATTAAAAGTAGTATCAGCACTTGTGCTATCTCCATCAAGTTGTGGATGTGTATTCATTATTTTTCCAACGGGTATGTATAACAAAACGGATTCCAAAGAGTCAGCCATTCAAATTTCATACCAAAATTTGGTTGTACTTAATTGTTAAAATCCTCGGTCTAGTTTGTAGCTTAAACAAGAACAAGTTCGTTCGTTTCCTGCTAATTCAAAGATAAGTGACTAGGAGTATATTATACAACAGCAATAAATAAATTGGCCGATTATTAGGGGGGATAGATCAATGATTAATTTACTTATTTTTAAAAACTTTTTCTTTTTTAGGTTTAAACAATTCCAACGCTTTTCTGCTGCTTTGGGGGATAATTCAGTGGCAGTATTTACGATTCAGTTTTTGGCATTTCTTTCGATTTATGTATTCTTGATAAGAGCGAAAACTTCAGTTTCCTACCCTGTTATAGGGGCGACTTTATTAGCAATTCATTTCAGGAGGTCCGATTTGAATTTCTTATTGTCTAAAAAAAAGATTGGAATAGCAATAGTCAGTATTGAATATTTTACAATTCTGTTGCTTTTTCTACCTCCTATTTTTTATACTCATGGTATTGATGACTATCTTCTATATTTCATTTTCTTTTTATTGATTTCAATTTTGTCGAGTAAATACTTGGTCTACAATGTCGGAATCTTCAAAAAGATATCATCCTATTTGCCAATCTACTCGAACGAATGGAAGTTTGGTATTCGTAGAAATATATTTTTATTTTCAGTTAGCTATATGCTCTCCCTGGTGATCCTACCATTTTTGTCCGTTTTCCCAATTTTTGCCTTCTATTGGACGACATTTATTGGAGATTTTTATAGCGATTTTGAAAATAAGGAGATGCTTCAGCCTTTTCAAAACTCGAGTCAATTTCTTCATGTTAAAATATCCTCGCTGCTGAAGACTATAAATATTACATTTTTCCCGCAGGCAGTATTGTCTATATTGTATTATCATACGATCGCCGATCTGATTATCTTAATCGGATGTATGATTATTCTAAATCTTAACGGTGTGTACTATTTAGTTGTAAAATATGCTAATTACGACCCTTGGAAAAACTCCAAAAGTACTATTTTAGAGCTAATAATATTTTTTGTTATCTGTCCCTTTTTGCCCTTGTCTCTATTTATTATCAGAACCAAATATTTGAAAGCTAAATGGAATCTCCAGAAATTATTAAATTAAAGTCTGTGAACTTTAGCTATGCTAAGAAACTCGTATTGGATGACTTGACCATATCCATATTAAAAGGTACGATACACGGGATTTTAGGTGCTAATGGTTCGGGTAAAACAACCTTATTCAAATATATTTTTAACCATTACAATCAGGAACAAAGAAATAAGATCGCATTCTTGGAGACGGAAGGATTTTTTTATTCATATATGACAGGTTATGAGTATTTGACGCTATTATCGCCATTCAATACGGTTGATTTGGATAATTGGAACGAACTATTTGAATTGCCGTTGGATGATTACGTCCATAACTACTCTACTGGCATGAAAAAGAAGCTAAGTATCATTGCAGTTCTTTTGTTGAAGCGAGATATTATTATTTTAGACGAACCCTTCAATGGATTAGATTTAAAGTCCTGCGAGGTTTTAAGTTATATTATTGAAAGGCTAAAACATAAGGGAGATACAATAATTATATCCTCCCATATTTTAGAAACTTTATTTAACAGCGCTGAATATATTAGTTATATACAAAATGGGCATATTGTGAAAACCTATAGCCAGGGTGAATTCTTTCTGTTGAAAGATTTGATTAAGGGTCAGATTATTAATGAAGTGACGCCTAAGATTGACCGTTTATTAGATACCCCCACGACGAAGCCCGACTAGGATTTATTAAATTTCTAGTTTTGAAGAGTATTAGGTAACGGTTTTTCATTTAATTGCTTCTGATCTTATGATCAATGGGGCATAAGATTAACTGGGCCTAGTGTCCACTACAAATTCGAATGCATATCAGGGATTTAGATTCCGAAGTTTGGCTTGGTCGGCTGAGGTATACAACTCTGTCTTCTGTTGGCGACTCTTGTATCTAAATGCTAACTAGTAGGGTGGTATGCTATACCGCTTTCGGCCGATTGTGATGTTGCTGATTGCATCTTCCTTGTTAGGGAGTCAATTTTGGATTCTTTTTGATATTTACAGTGCCCAAGCTCCCCCAGTCTTTCTAAAGGATAGGCAAGCGTATCACAACACTGAATCTAGGGCAGCCGCAGTGCGGGGAGTAATTCGGATCCCGACCATTTCATATCCTCTTGATGCAGTCCAGAACTTTTCCTATATATAAGCCGTGCTCATTGTGTCAACCAAGGCATATCTGCTGCTGGAATTCATATCTGAATATCCTTCTCTTTGCAATGGAAGTTTCCACCCTTATCTAATCCTATATATAAGCCCCTATATATAGGTATAGAAATAGGGGCTTATGGCTTGGCCAATTTCTTATCCGGATACCAGTCCTATATATAAGGAGACTCCCACTGGGCTCCACCGGCGGATCTATCCCTGTATTTGCGATTTGCTTGTATTCATCCTGAAGACGAGAACCTGCCCCAGGGCCGTTTAGGCCTACAGAAATGACCATT
>NZ_AZQN01000011.1:2500-121246 GCF_000566685.1 Dyadobacter tibetensis Y620-1 | reverse complement strand
AATGGTCATTTCTGTAGGCCTAAACGGCCCTAGGGCAGGTTATGGACGGAAGTGTAAGATATAAGTAGCTCCAGTCTTATAGATGGCAAACTACTCGATCTTGTCCTGGCAAGAAGTGTTATACCTTAATAGTGCGCCCAATCTGTTACAGATTTTTGAAATACTCGATCACATGCATCTTCAGCAGATTCTCCTGGGCATCTAGGCCTGTCTGCGGAAGAGCCCGTAAAAGTTGATAGTGTGGCCAGCCGTCTTCATCTATATACTCCAATTCATAATAAGAGGACAGACTTAGCACTTTACAGATACCTATATGCATCAGGTCCTGCTTTTGCTCTTTGGTGAACCTTCTGGCTCCTTGCCCCAACTCCTGTACACCCACTAGAAAGAGTACCCCGTTTAGGTCGGCAGGCTTTTTGCCCACCGTAGCTTCCAGAGTGGTTAGCAGGTATTCCCATTGTTGTTCCAGGGGTAAGTCTTCTACAGTAGCAAGATTCATGTACGGCTTTTATTTATGGTGATCCTATTTATTGGCAAACGAGAAATAGGGCAATCCCGTTCCTGAAACAGCGCATGCCCTGGGCTTTCGGCCGGAAAGCTACGGAAATATCGGCTGCTAATACGACAAGTTCCGGATCAAATTGGTAATTTTATCAAGGACGTTTCTAACTTTGGACTTTAGAGGATTCAGAATACTACATTATATAAATAGCGTGAAAAAGGAGGGAGATCGTTTGAAGAAGACAGAAAACTATTTACAGACGCTTAATGAGCCTCAGCGAGAAGCCGTCCTACATGGAAACGGTCCGCTGATGATCATTGCAGGGGCGGGGTCGGGAAAGACGCGTGTCCTAACCTTCCGAATTGCCCAACTAATCGAAAACGGGGTGGATCCTTTCCGTATTCTTTCACTGACCTTTACCAATAAGGCCGCCGGGGAAATGCGCCACCGCATCGAAAATGAGATTGGCACCGAGGCACGCAATATATGGATGGGGACTTTCCATTCTGTTTTTGCCAAAATCCTTCGGATAGAGGCACGCTACCTGGGCTATACCAGCGACTTTTCTATTTACGACACCGACGACTCCAAGTCTTTACTCCGTAGTATCATTCGGGAATTCAATCTGGATGACAAGGTATATAAGGCCAATGTGGTGTATAACCGTATATCGGGCGCTAAAAATCGGTTGGTATCGGCAGAGGACTATGCCAATAGTCCCGTCATCCAGGCCGACGACGACGCTGCCCGCATGAAGGAGATGGGCAGGATCTACAAAACCTATGTAGGCCGCTGTTTTCAGGCCAACGCCATGGACTTCGACGATTTACTTTTCAATACCAATGTACTTTTTCGCGACTTCCCGGACGTACTTTATAAATACCAACACAAGTTTCAACATGTGATGGTCGATGAGTTTCAGGATACCAACGTGTCGCAGTACCTGATAACGCGCAAATTATCGGCCGTACACCGTAATATATGTGTGGTGGGTGATGACGCCCAAAGTATCTATGCCTTTAGAGGGGCTAATATTGAGAATATCCTCAATTTCGAAAAAGACTTTCCCGACGTCAGAACGATTAAGCTTGAACAAAATTACCGTTCAACCGCCACCATTGTGAATGCGGCGAATTCGGTAATAGCTCGTAACAAAAGCCAGCTCAAGAAGGAGACATTTACAGCCAACGAAGAGGGCTCCTTAATCGATGTGATCAAGGCGGGCTCCGACAACGAGGAGGGGAGACTGATTGCCGGGGCGATTTTCGAAGAGAAAATGCAAAAATCGCTCAGCAATGAAGATTTTGCCATCTTATATAGAACCAATGCCCAGTCCAGATCCTTCGAGGAGGCTCTCCGCAAGCTCGGCATCAAATATCGGATCATTGGAGGCATGTCTTTTTACCAACGCAAGGAAATTAAAGATTTGCTAGCCTATCTCCGGTATACCGTCAATCAGCGTGACGAAGAGGCATTCAAAAGGATTATCAATCTTCCCAAGCGGGGAATAGGAGATGGCACGGTGGCTAAAATCACTGTAGCGGCTTCTGAAAATGGAGTAGGGGTCTGGGATATTATCTCCAATGCATCCTATTATATAGGAGGTCGTATCGCTTCGCCCATCGATCAATTTGCCACCCTTATAAAAAGCTATAAAGTTCTGGTTGAACAGGGGAACGACGCTTACGAGATAGCATCTCAGGTGGCTAAAACTTCTAAACTTCTCAAAGAGCTATATGAAGACAAGACCGTAGAAGGGCTCTCTCGTTACGAAAACGTTCAGGAATTGCTAAATGGTATCAAGGAATTTGTGGATAGTGAAGAAACGGAAGACAAATCCCTGAGTGCATTTCTTCAATCAGTGTCCTTACTCACCAATGCCGACGAACCCGACGATGATGCCGACCACGATCGGGTGACCATGATGACCATCCATTCGGCAAAGGGCTTGGAGTTTAAAAATGTTTTTGTCGTAGGTCTGGAAGAAGATTTGTTTCCGAGCCAGATGATGCTGGAAACACGTCAGGATTTAGAAGAAGAACGTCGTCTCTTCTATGTGGCCATTACCAGAGCAGAAAAGAAGTTATCTTTCAGCTATGCTGAAACGCGCTATCAATGGGGCCGTCTGAAAATGTGTGAGCCCAGTCGATTTCTACTGGAGGTCGACAAAAAGTTTTTGAATGTTAGCCGGATTTTGGCCGGAATGGAGACAGGTGCCGGCAGCAGTAGTGGGGGTAGTTCTTTTGTTCGCAACCTTACACCCCGCAAGCCCTCAGAACCTCGCAACATTGCTGGCACCAAAGCACATACTCCGTCTGGAGACTTTAATCCCAGTGACACCAGCGAGCTAAAAGCCGGCGACAAGGTAGAACATATGAAGTTTGGCTTTGGCACGGTTATTCGTATGGACGTTAATGGCGCAGACCGGAAAGCCATAGTAAAATTCGACGGAGTTGGAGAGAAAACCCTGTTGCTGAGTTTCGCCAAATTAAGGATATTGTAAAGTTCCTAAAATCAGTAAAGTACGGACTGTGAAGGCTTTGTAAGTCATAGTGCCCTAAAAAGGTCCCCAAAACAATAAAATTCATATTCATAACTATTTAGATTTATGTTTCAAGAAAACGATATTATACAGATTAAGGAAAGGGGTAGCGAACTGGAAACGGTGTCGCAGCAGATCGATTATTTTGTGAATGGCTTTCCTTTTATAACGCTCAGCAAGGCTGCCACCATTGGTGATGGGCTTATTAGGCTAACTCCCCAGCAGATCGATGGACTTATTGACGCCTACGACCAGTTGGCCAGCGACGGAGTTATCACCCTGATGAAGTTCGTGCCTGCTTCAGGAGCGGCTACACGCATGTTCAAAGCACTTTTTGGCTTTTTAGATGGAGGGAAAACGGATGCTTCGGTAGACTCCTTTTTCGAGAATATCGAGAAATTTGCCTTTTATGAGGATCTAAAGACCGCATTAGAGTCGGATGGCTTAGACATTGCAACGGCTACCAAGACGCAGATCGCGTCGTATTTTCTGACCGACAAGGGGCTGGGATATGGCGAACTTCCCAAAGGGCTCCTAAAATTCCATAATTATAATACCCGCTCACGTACTCCGCTGGAGGAACATCTGGTAGAGGGTGCCAAATATGCCAATGCCGGAGGCAATGTCCAGATTCATTTTACGGTATCGCCCGAACACCAGGATAAATTCGAAAAGCTGGTGGTTGAGGCACTCCCCAGCTACCAAACGACCTACGGAGTAAAGTACTTCGTATCTTTTTCGGAACAGAAAAGCGCAACGGATACTATTGCGGTGAACCCCGATAATAGCCCCTTCCGCGAAAAAGATGGGAACCTGCTCTTCCGCCCGGCTGGCCATGGAGCCCTGCTGGACAATCTGGCCCAACTTGATGCCGACATTATTTTTATAAAAAATATCGATAACGTAGTCCCTGATCACCTGAAAGAGGAAACTATTCGTTATAAAAAGGCCTTAGCAGGAATTGTTCTGGAGTATCAGAAAAAGATTTGGAGCTATATGGATAAGCTTCAAAACAATTTTAATGAGGAATTGCTGGAAGAACTGGATTCTTTCTTCAAGGATGAATTGAGTGTAAGCGCACCCGAAAACTTTGCGAGCATGACCTCCGAAGAGAAGAAAGCCTACTTCCTAGCTAAGTTGGACAGACCCCTGAGAGCCTGTGGCATGGTAAAGAATGAAGGAGAACCTGGAGGCGGCCCTTTCTGGGCGAAGAACGCAGATGGCTCTTCGTCATTGCAAATAGTAGAGTCGGCACAGGTGAATGTTGATGATGAGGAGCAAAATGAAATCTTTAAAAATGCTACCCATTTCAATCCGGTTGATCTGGTATGTGCCATTAAAAATCGACAGGGTGTCACCTATGAGCTTAAGAAGTTCAGAGATCCGTTGACAGGCTTCATTACCGCAAAGTCCAAAAATGGCCGTGAACTAAAGGCTCAGGAGCTACCGGGCCTATGGAACGGTGCGATGGCCGACTGGAACACCATATTCGTGGAGGTTCCGCTCATTACTTTTAATCCCGTCAAAACCGTGAATGATTTGCTCCGCGAGCAGCATCAATAGAGGTTATATAATAGAAAAAGGTCGATACCTCCTTCGGTACCGACCTTTTTTTTGACCTTAAATATGATGTCAGGGAATAGGTAAAACCTTGCTTTCCTTGAAAGTTGAAAGGATAACCATCGTTTGAGTACTGGCTACCTCTTCTATCTCATTTATCTTCTCCAGCATCAGGGTTTGATAGGTACTGATGTCTTTCGATATTACCCGTAACAGAAAGTCCCCGGTACCGGTGATATGGTGGCATTCAACTACTTCGGGAATGGCTTGAATCTTGTCCACAAAAGATTCGGTCACCGCTTTGCGATGGCCAACCAGGGATATTTGCACGAAAGTACTAACCCCTAGCCCTACGCGTTCGGGTTCCAGTTGCGCATGGTAACTCTTAATAATTCCAGACTGCTCCAGCTTCTTTACCCGCTCCAGAGTGGGTGCAGGTGACAAGCCTATTTCTTTAGAAAGCTGTGCATTGGTTATTTTTGCGTTCGTTTGAAGAATTTCCAGAACTTTCCTGTCGATCTGGTCAAGCTTTATAATATTGGACATTTTTCTATGACTAAGTTATTGTATAACCTTTTTTGATAAAGGCACTGCAAAGCTATTAGATTTTACCGAACATCCTTACAATTATATACTGGAAATTTTATAATATAACAAATTATCATAGGTGAAATCCAAATTTAGACCGCAAATGTTGGGCATCAGACCATGTAACTGGTGAATATCAAAATTAAACTGTATAAACTTCAATTTTCGAAAGGAAATCGGCATAGGTCTTTTCAATACCCTCCTTTAGTCCTATTTCGTGCTTCCATCCCAGGGAATGAAGCTTTTGAACATCCATCAGTTTCCGGGGCGTACCATCAGGCTTGTCTGTGTTCCAATGAATTGTGCCCGTATAGCCAATAATGTTGCTGATGAGCTCCGCTAATTCTTTAATGGAGACATCGGCACCTACACCTACATTCAGGAACCCCGGTTGACTATAATTTTGCATTAGGAAGTAACAGGCGGCGGCCAAGTCATCGGCATGCAAAAACTCCCGCAGCGGGGATCCTGTCCCCCAAAGCTCGACGGTAGGTTTTCCTTCCTGTTTGGCTTCATGAAACTTTCTGATCATAGCAGGCAGGACATGTGAATTTTCAAGATCATAATTGTCATTAGGTCCATACAAATTTGTAGGCATAACGGAAATAAAATCACATCCATATTGACTTCTATAAGCTTCACACATCTTTATTCCAGAGATTTTGGCAATGGCATATGGCTCATTGGTAGGCTCCAAAGTACCTGTAAGTAGTGCATCCTCATTCAATGGCTGCGGAGCTAACTTAGGATAGATGCAGGAAGAACCTAAAAATAACAACTTTTTGACACCATGAACGTAAGCGTGATGGATAACGTTGTTCTGTATCTGAAGATTCTCATAGAGAAAATCGGCCCTGTAAATGTTGTTGGCCATAATTCCACCGACCTTTGCTGCCGCCAGAAAGATATATTCCGGTTTTTCAACATCGAAAAATTCGCTAACCTGAGCTTGATTTCTAAGATCCAGCTCTGAAGAAGTTCTTAGCACGAAGTTGGTGAAACCTTCTTCCTGCAATTTCCTATGAATGGCAGACCCTACCATCCCACGATGGCCAGCAATGTATATTTTAGCGTTTTTTTCCAATGTTGTTTAAATTTGTACTGAAAATCAATAAATAAAGATTTAAGCCGTTACAAAGTTAGTAATCTTCGTAAGAAGAAAAACTCAATGCACATGCAAACCAAATATTGGATTCATTGTCTTTTACTATTTATTTCTGTAGTAGCTGTAAAGGCGCAAACAACTACAGCAAATGGCTCTAGTCCGTCTTGGTTGCCCAAAGAGCGTGTGAAAAGCGACAGCAGTCAGGCGAGACCCAAAACGGGCCTAGGAGCCCTTATGTCTAATTTTGACCCCACAGTAAGTGGCAGTGTTCCTGGTAAAGGTGCCCAATCTACTTCCCTATCGAGTCTCTTTGGCGAAACCTTGCCCGACCTAGGGCTCCGGGCCAAAGTATATAAAAGCCAGAAAGCCGAAAGGAAACGAAAAAAAGCACTTGCCAAGCTGGCTAAGGTAGAGTATGAAGGAATACCCATGGAGGCGGTCTCCATCAAATATGGAAGTGGCGATCGCGCAACGGTGGAAATGTTCCATGTCTTGAAAGAGTACAAGCCCTTGGACCCGTATGTCCGCATGGCCAATACCCGCTGGTACGACACCAAATCCAAACGCCTGAGCTCCTCCCTTATCAAGAATAAGGAGCGCTCCAGGCTATTGCACGGACCTTACAAAAAATTTTCCGGAGAAAATTTACTCGAAGAAGGTTACTATTTTATGGGTGTTCGGGACGGACGATGGGTAAAGTACGACTCTAAATATAATCTGATAGACAAATCGATTTGGGATAAAGGATTCCCAGCGGAGGCCCAGATCAGCTATTACGATTCTGCACATACACAGGTGAAGGAGGTTGTTCCGGTGATGTTTGGCCAAACGGAAGGTGAGTATCTAAAATTTTATAAAGAAGGCCAACTGATGGCCATCGGAAAGTATGAAAACGGCCAGAAAGTAGGTAGATGGATCGAATATTATCAGTTTCGCCGTCAGCGCAAACAAGAGATCCAGTATCCTAAAACCGCTTGGGATGAAGACTTTGAGCCTTTTGTTTTGCGGGAATGGGACGATAAAGGCAAGCTTACTTTCGATTCCTCAAAAGATCCCCGAGCTTCCGCAGAAATAGAAGAAGAAGAAGAATAAGCGCTCAAATTCAGTCATTATATTAATTTATCATACCCCTCATCATGCTTCAGTCTAAAACGACCAGGATAATTACCTCTTGGCCGCTTGCCATTATGGTTGCCGCAGTGCCCATTTTAATTTATATTCTGTTTTTTCGAGCACTGGCACTGAATGTCAATTATGTAGCGTTCGATGATATTCTTATTTTAGGTATTATTCCCAGCTTCGATGGGGCAAGTTGGGCGCAACGATGGGAGGCCCTGACTACGCTTTTTCCAGAACATCGTCTGGTATTTTCTAGAACTATTGTTCTTACCTTATACCATATATTCGGGAGGCTCGATCTTACCTGGCTGATGATCGTAGCCAATATCTGCTGGGCAGCTTGTGCAGTCTACTTTTATCAGGCTATTAGGAGCTTAAAGCTGTCCTTCTGGTATTTTGTTCCGGTTGCCTGGCTCTGGTTCAATATCCAATCTTTTGAAAATATTCTCTGGGGTGTAAGCTCACTCTGCAATTTTGGCGTTCTTTTCTTTGCATTAGGAAGTATTTATACGGCCGCATTCAAGCCCAAATGGTTGGTAATTACCCTTCTGCTGGCCATCTGTGCCACTTACAGCTATGGTAACGGCCTGATGGTGTTCCTGGTGATTGCGGTGTTGCAGATTCTTCGACGGGCCTATGTTCAGCTGGGCATTACCATCCTTAGTCTGGTGATTGTTTCGGCATTGTATTTTTCTGATTTTACCCCCATTACGCAGAATTTAGACGTCACCGACCCTCGGCAGATAGAGGAGGGCATTCTGGGACTCTTCGGATTTCTAGGGTCTATAGCCAGCATACAGGCCTACGGGCTCCCCCTCTCGTCTATGTACCTGGCCTCCATTACGGGACTGTTTATGGTCGTACTGATATTCCTGTTACTGTGGAGGCAGTTCCCAAAGTTTTGGCAGACCATTACGGAATATAAGGCATATGAGCGCCCGATTGTATTATTTGCTATTGGAATTCTCATTTTTGTGGCTATTACGGCCCTTGCACTTACCTACAAACGCATACCCACAGATACCTATTATGGTATGTTTAAGGGGCGGTATCGTATGTACAGCACCTTACTACTATTAGCGATCTATTTTCTTTTCCTAGGCGTACGCCCGCGGGGTCGAAACGTTACTATCAAATTCCTGATTCCCCTTTCTATCGTACTGAATCTGGCTATTCTGCACGGTAACTTCGCCTATGCCGTAGATAATCGCCGCGAAGCCATTACACAGGAGTTCAACGCCAGATATAATGCCGACTGGCATGGCCTGCGTATGTTTGAAATGCCCCAAAGTCATTACGAGAAGATCCGAGCCCTTTATCATTCCCAAGATCCACTGGCTGGAAGCTGGAACCCCAATCCCGCCATGGAAACGAAATTTCTAGGAGCCAACCCCTTTCCCATCCAGAGTATTTCCACCGAAGGAGAGTACCTCCGACTCTTTCTTAACCTTCATGGGTTCAGAGCAACCAAAGACTATAGTGATGGTGTCTATGCGATCATGTATTCAGCTGACCATGTATATGCTTCACCAGCAAGGCAGCCACCGGTACCTTTACGCACAACCATTCGCCGCGGCCTGTATTTTTCTGACGTCGCCAATATTGCATTTCACAAAGGAACTATTGCCCCCGGCTCTTACCAACTCTTACTCCTGGTGCGTCAGGGTGCACAAAATCATATATATCAAACCGGTCATGAATATATTCAACCCTGAGAGGTACTAGAATTTATTGTGAAGTTTGGTAAGAATGCGCTCCACTTCCTTACGGACTGTGGCCGTAGATGTAGGGTAATTATTATTCATGAAGCTAAAAACCAACCTTTTCCCCTTTTTGCTAATCAAATACCCACTTAAACAGTAATTATTACTCAAGGTTCCTGTTTTGGCAAATACAAAGGGTGGTTCTTCCTTATACTGCGCGCTTATGGTTCCGGTTTTTCCACCTGCAGGTAGTAGCTTGAAGAGACGCTCTTCGGGCATCTTAGCATATATTTTCTGCAAGAGCGCTACGATACTCCTCGGGGTAAATAAGTTGTACCGACTCAGTCCAGAACCATCGCGCCAGATCGGACGGTCGGGCAGGTCGGATAAATAGTGCTCAATAGCATGATCGATCCCGCCCTGGGTATTCAAAGGAAGGCCCTTTTGGGAGGCATAGAGCAACATGAGCTGTTCGGCAAGCATATTATCGCTTACCTGTAACATACGGTAGTAGAGGCTATCCGAGGGGATGCTATAGACGGTTTGTAGCTCAATGTTAATGGGCACATGGATTAGCTTAACCTCTTTCCCCAAAGTATCACTCAACATTCTAACCGTAAGGGAGTCACTGGTACGGACTGGAACATCTTGTATCAGTCCGGAAGGCACCCCTAGGTCACTATGATGGAAAATGTTGGCAAACTCGTCCCGCTCAATACCCGAGGCAGTGGTATCGGCCACCAGAAACGGCCTCCAGTAGGAGGGAAGTACCTGAGGTTTCCCTCCAGTGGAATGAGAAAACCTGGCAATATTTCCATATAGGGGCAGGGCCGAGCGCTCGGCTTGGTAGTAGTCACCGTAATCGCTCCAAGCCCAGCCTGGACCAAAGCGTTTTTCCTGAAAATTAACGGGTGTGAAGAATATAGGTTCTTTTCGGTTCTTCAAAAAATCGAAAACTGCGCTATGTGGCAGATCGGGGTGAAGCAAAGATGGGTCGCCAGTACCACGAATTATCAAAAGCTCGCCCCATTCCAGATATTCAAGACCTGGAATAGAATCGCCCAGGGCATTAAGGCCTGCATAGAAGCTAAAAAGCTTGGTATTGGAAGCAGGATTGAAATACCGATTACTCTGATAGCCTGCCAGTTCTTTGGCACCAGTGAGGTTGGCGATAGATAAACCGGTATGCTGTTGGCTAAAAACGGTAGATCGTTTAATTTCTTTATTGACAAAATGCGAAATCGAGCATCCTGAAATGGATACTGCTAGGCAAAATAATAAGAGCGTGCGCATGTAAGACAGTTAAGTATTCAAAATCAAAGATACTAGAAAACCTGAAAGAGGCCGGACGACCCATTATAAAAAAATGAACCCTACAAGTGATCAAAGGCATATGGGCTAAGCGAATACGGCAAAATAGTATTTATTTTGTTACTTTACCCGATTTGGACCCCTAGAGTACGCATGAAAAGCCCGGAGGAGATTTTAAAACAGTATTGGAATTACGACAGCTTTCGCCCTATCCAGAAAGATGCGGTGCTCTCTGCCGTGAACGGACAGGACACCTTGCTGCTACTCCCTACTGGTGGGGGCAAATCGATCTGCTTTCAGGTGCCGGTATTGATGATGGAGGGTGTGTGTATTGTTGTCACTCCCTTGATCGCCTTAATGAGAGATCAGGTAGAACAACTAAAAAGACGTGGTATACCTGCAGCCGCCATTCATTCGGGCATGAACAAACATGAAATTGACATCGCCCTCGACAACTGCGTACATGGCAGTACCCGCTTTCTATATGTTTCGCCCGAACGTTTGCGCACGGACATTATGATCGCGAGGGCAAAAAAAATGAAAATTAGTTTACTGGCTGTAGATGAGGCACATTGTATTTCAGCATGGGGGTACGACTTTCGTCCTTCTTACCTGAAAATTGCCGAGTTCCGTGAGCTCATCCCTGACACCCCGGTTATGGCCCTTACCGCTACCGCTACCGAAGAAGTAAGAGCCGATATTATTGATAAATTAAAAATGAAAACGGTTCGGGTTTATAAGCAATCCTTCGCAAGGGAAAACCTTTCCTATTCCGTTTTTAATGAAGACAGTAAGGAGCAAAAGTTGCTCCAAATTCTGCAAAGAGTGCCTGGCACAGCCATTATATATGTAAAAACCCGCAAACGAACCAAGGAGCTGGCGGACTGGCTCAACCGCAAGGGGGTAGGAGCGAGCTACTACCATGCCGGCCTCAGCCACAAAGACCGAAGCGAAAGACAATCGGCGTGGATTGGCAATAAAGTGCGGGTGGTGGTAGCTACCAATGCCTTTGGTATGGGCATTGACAAGCCGGATGTACGGAGTGTAATTCATTTTGATTTGCCCGAGAACCTGGAGGCCTACTACCAAGAGGCCGGTAGGGCAGGGCGGGATGGTCTGCGCGCGTATGCCGTAGCCCTGTATAACCCCATCGATCTGGAAGACCTGCTGGATACAGTGGAGCGGCAATACCCTCCCATAGACCTCCTCAGGCGGGTATACCAGGCTTTGGCCAACTATTATAAAATTCCTGTTGGGAGTGGGGAGCTCAGCATTCACGATTTCGACCTACAACATTTCTGCGGCATTTTCGGACTACCCGTCAGTGACACGCATTACAGCCTCAAATTACTCCAGGAAGAGGGATTTATACAGCTCAGCGAATCTTTTAACGAGCCTTCCAAGCTTATGTTTTTGGTAGATAATCGTCAATTATATGATTTTCAGATACGCTACCCTGAACTAGATTCGTTTATCAAAGTGATCCTTCGTTTATATGGCGGAGAGCTGTTTACAGAATATATGCGCATTAATGAAACGGAAATAGGCCAGCACTTTTATGCTCCCGTTCAAGAGGTGGCTAGTAAGCTACGGTTTTTGCAGGAGCGAGAGATCATCGATTTTCAGCCGCGCCGTGATAAGCCACAACTTACCTTTCTCACACAGCGCTTTGACGCCGAGACCATGCCACTACAAGTGGCGGAGATCAAAAAAAAGAGAGCACGTGACCGGTCGAAAGCCAGAGCCGTTTTAGCCTATGCCTCCAGCGACAACCGCTGTAGGACTTTGATGCTACTGGAATATTTCAATGAATTTGATGCCAGCGAATGTGGCGTTTGTGACAACTGTTTGAAGAAAAAAAAGGAGAAAGAACAGACATTCAGAGCATTGGGCCTGGAGATAGCTTCCGACTTGCGGCATAATGGCCCTCTTTCACCCAAGCAACTCAGCGAACGTTTCGGACATGTTGCTGAAAAGTATTTTCTGAGGGCTATAAAAATGATGCTTGAAGAAGAAAAAATAGCCTATAATAACCAGGGGAAATTGATTGTAAATAAATAATAGAAATTTTGAAATTCACACACCTCAGCGGCTGGCTGGCCAGCATTTTGATTAGCTTTCCACTACTAGGACAGGATATCCCTGGCCTTCAACAAAGTAATTATGGAGGATTGTATAGGGCTAGCTATAACCCGGCGGCCCTGGGAGGCTCACCCCAGAAATTCCAGATCAATATCCTGAGTCTGGGAGGGAGTATTACACGTCGATATTTTGACTTTATTGGCAAAAACTCCCTGTTAACCCCACTTTTAGTGCCCCATTCTACTAAAGAAATCTATGGTCGATCCCGCACCATGGGTTCTATAACATCAGGGGATCAGTTGTTCTTGGCTAGCGATATCCGCTGGCCATCGGTATTGTTAGCCCTGGATCGCTACCAGAGTATCGCAGTACAATTTCGCTCTCGGGGCTTCATTCAAGGTAGCCAGGTTCCGGCCGACATTCAAAATTTGTATAAGCGCCGGCTGGACACGGGCCTCGCACCTGCTTCATCGGGGAGCTGGGGGCCCATGGGTCTGGCTCAGCTTAGTTTTTCGGAAATCGACTTTTCATATGGTGTTCAGGTACTCGACCTGGATGCTCATAAGCTCCGCTTGGGGGCAACCGTCAAGCGTATCATTGGCGCACGCACTTCCTATGTAAGGGGCTCCATCGACCAATATGAGGTCCGGGAGCAGGCCGCAGCATCTGAGATCAGTACGCTGATCCTAAAGGATATCAATTATGAAAGCGGCTACAGCCAGGCCAGCAAAGGACTTCGCATCGGAGACCTTTTCGATAAGCAGCAATATGGTGCGGGTTGGGCCATGGATTTGGGCGTTACCTATGAGCTGGGTAACTACTGGATCAATGAGAAAGAATCATTCGACGACAGCCCTACCTATCTCATTCGCCTTTCGGCATCTGTTACTGACCTAGGGTCTGTTCGCTATAAAACGGCTAACAGCAGCGTAGTACGGGGAAATTTATCTGAAAAAAGCATCGGACAAAGTGAAATGGAGACCATCAGTGACCGGGGAGCCGAAGGCTTTATGGAGCTTTTCCCTTCCGACGACACCACGCCTTTTCAAGGAAGCATGCAGCTACCTCAGGCACTCCACCTGGAAGCAGATGTACAATTGGTTCAGGGATTTTTCTTGAATATGTCCAAAACAAGTCGCTTTAAACCCGCTGACGACGAGCTGTTAGATGTCTATCTGCCCAATAGCTTTACGATAGGTCCACGCTGGGAAAACGAAGATTCAAATGTGGCCTTCCCGGTGACCTTTATCGAAGGTAATAAAAAAGTGTCCATAGGAGCGGTAGCCCATTTCGGACCCATTTTTGTAGGCGTAAATAACATGGGCACGCTATTCAAAAAATCGCCCAATAGCGCAGGGATGGCCTATATTGGCTTATCGGTGTGGAAAATGAAGCGAAGAATGAAAAGTCGGCAAGATAAATAACGCTATTTCCGTCTAAACCAGCCCGCTATACGTCCAAACATACGTTTTTCGAAGGCCAGAAAAAAGGCATATTTGCCCCATATCCACCCCCAGGCAAGGAGGATAACCTGATAAAGGGGTAGAATGATTACAATATTGACCAACCAGCGGAGCCAGGTAGGCGTGGCTTCATGAAAGCCCAGAAGATCAAATAATGCCCTTTTTACATATAAAACCGAAAAACCCGTACAGGCGAATACCAGTAAAATGACCAGGACATCCCAGCCATTTTTCACTTCCCATCGCTCCTTGAGTTTTTCGATCATTATTTTATAAAATTATTCGTACAAGAACCCCATATTTTCAAGCTTAATTTCCTCATCATCAAGGGGCAGGAACTCCTCCCAGAAAGGATTGTCGGGAACACCGGCACGGCAAATCATAGGTTCCTTTTTGACAGGATGCTCGAAAAATAGCCTTCGGGCGTGCAGGTTGATACTGCCATCCGGATTGCCTTTATCGAAACCATATTTTACATCACCGCGAATAGGACACTTCATCGAGGCCAGTTGCACCCGTATCTGGTGTGGTCGTCCCGTAATGGGACTTACCTCCAGAAGATGATGCTTATTCACCTCTCCCAGCCAACGGTAGGATAGCTCTGCACGCTGCGACCCCGGTACTTCGTAATCGTATGCTGTAGTTACGTTTCTCTTTTCATCCTTAACGAGCCAATGAACCAACCGGCCCTTCTTGCTTGCAGGACGATTTTTCACTACTGCCCAATACGTTTTTTGAACATCTCTTTTGCGGAATATTTCATTCATACGTTCCAGGGCCTTGGATGTCCGGGCAAATACAACCAGCCCACTCACTGGGCGGTCGAGCCGATGCACGGTTCCCAGAAAAACGGCTCCAGGTTTATTATATTCTTCTTTGATATAATCTTTTACAAGGTCCAATAGACATTTATCCCCTGTCTTGTCCCCCTGAACCAGAATCCCCGGCTCCTTGTTGACGATAATCAGGTGGTTATCTTCGTAAACGATTCTAAATGGTCTCTTCGCCATATGCTTAATTTTTTAAGTTTTCGGTATAGTAAAACCGAAAACAGAGGTGATCAGTAAGATTCTTTCTCGTTGGGGAAGGACTTACTTTTAACGTCAGTGATATAATTGGAAATGGCGTCCGTCATGATGCTGTTCAGATCGGCATATTGACGGAGGAAACGGGGCTTAAAAGTCTTATTAATCCCTAGAAGGTCGTGAAGCACCAATATTTGCCCATCGCAGTGCTGCCCAGCGCCAATGCCTATGGTGGGAATCTGAATACTCTCGGTAACCTTCTGACTCAATTTGGAAGGAATTTTCTCTAGTACTACCGAGAAACATCCAATTTCCTGCAGCAAGGCGGCATCGTCGAGCAATTTTTGAGCCTCAGCATCTTCTTTGGCACGCACGGTATAGGTGCCAAATTTATAAATAGACTGGGGAGTAAGTCCCAAATGCCCCATAACAGGAACACCTGCGCTCAGGATACGCATAATAGATTCCTTTACTTCCAGCCCACCCTCTAACTTTACAGCATGGGCCCCCGACTCTTTCATAATACGAATGGCAGTGCTTAGCGCCTCCCGGGAATTACCCTGATATGATCCGAAGGGAAGGTCTACTACGACTAAGGCTCTTTTGACGGCCCTAACCACCGACTGGGCGTGGTAGATCATCTGATCTACAGTAATGGGAAGGGTAGTTTCGTGCCCGGCCATCACGTTGGAAGCCGAGTCGCCTACCAAAATGAGCTCTACACCGGCCGCATCCACAATCCCTGCCATGGAATAGTCGTAAGCGGTAAGGCAGGTGATTTTCTCACCTCGGGTCTTCATCTCCTGAATAATATGGGTGGTTACCCGCTTGATATCTGAGCTATGTACAGACATAATCGTATTTAATTTGCATGGATCGAAACGCCGGCAGCTAATACCGGCCATTCTTAACTGATATAAAGCCGGTCCCTTACCGAGGGGCCAGCCAACCCTCCGGATTCAGCCGGGAAGTATTTTTCCAAATTTGAAACTGCAGCTCCGAGGTTCCATCGCTGTCGGTAGCCACCCGGCCAATGGTATCCCGGGCCTTCACTTTTTGCCCTGGTCTGACCAACACACTATTCATTTTGGCATAAATCGTCATATAGTCCCCGTGTTGAATAGCAATAACGTCGCCCATACCCGGCATTTCCGTCACATCGAGTACCGTTCCGTCGTAAACAGAGCGCACGAGTTCTCCATTATTGGTCTGAATGTCAATTCCCAGGTTATCAACCATCACACCCTTCAGAACAGGATGCTCCCTCCGGCCAAAATGGCCTGAAACAAAGCCCTTTACAGGCCAGGGAAGCCGAGCCCTGGAGGCAGTGAAGGATGAAGCGAGCGTGGTCTCCGCTTCGCTTAGTCCACCACTAACAATTTCGGGCTCTTCCGCTTTGGGAGCCGCCACAATCACCGCTTCTCCCTTCTTTGTTCTTTCTGCATTTTCCTTCGCCAGTCGTTCTTTTTCAGCCTTAATACGGGCTTCACGAGCCTCTCTCTCCTTCCTTTCTTTCTCCAGACGCTCCTTGCGTTCCCGCTCCGCAATTCGGCGGATATTGGCTTCAAGCAAATTGGTAGCCCGTCTATTTTGTTCTATCTGCTTGCGAAGCTCCGATTCTTTCTGAGAAAGTTCCTTCACCACTTCATTCTGTTTGGCCTGCAAGCCCTCCAGCTTCTTGCTTTCACCAACCTGTACCGTAAGTACCTTTTGCTTCTGCTCTTTCTTGGCGGCTATCCTCACCTGCTCGGCGTGAAGCTTCTCTGTTAGTGCCTGCATTTCTTTCGCTTGGTCCTCTCTGGCCTCCGTATATTGTTTCAAATACTTATACCGCAAGGCAAACTGATGAAAAGACTGAGCCGAAAACAAGAATACCAGCTGATTCAGATAGCTGTTCCGTTTTGCAGCCTCATAAATCATATGACCATACTCTACCTTAAGCTTTTCCAGGTTTTTGGCGAGTTCCTGCTGTTCTTTTACAAGGACATTGAGTTCCTTATTCAAGATACCCACATCGTCCGACAAGAGATCGATCTGCTTCTTTTGGGCACTGATCTGCTGATTAATCGCCCTCAACTGGCCCAGATTCACATTCTTTTGCACTGAAGTTTCTTTCAGGATGCCCTGAATTTCCTTCATTTTGTTCTGATTCTCGCTTTTCTCACGTTCCAGTTGCTCACGACTCTTCTGAGCCTTCGCACCCATATGGGCTAAAAGGAAAAGGGTGATCATCATTACCAATCGACGTGCATACCGTGTATGAAGGGGCATATTTTTAATTTCTTGCTACCTATACCATTAATGGCAGGCAAAGTTAAACAGTCTTGTTCTTTTTGGCCCTATTCTAAGGCAGACAATGTTATGATTATCGCTTTGCCTTATAGCTGGCAGGGATACTAAAAGGAAATCCCGGGCTTTCGGAGGGCATCTCCACGCGCAAATGCTTAATCCCTATCTGCGTTTGGTAGAACTGGCCATCTTTGGGCGATCGGGCATCAAGCTGCAAGACACTCTCATAGGGAAACAGGTCCGTACCCACCTCCTTAAAATCCTGATAACGAACTGAAAATGTATTTTCACTCTTATTTTCTACCGCCAATAAGCGGGTCAATTTCCTATTACTCATGGCAATAAAGTTTTCCGAAAAAATACGATTTACGGCTTGGGTCAAGACATAAAAGTCGGCCTCAGTCCTGACCCGGGCTGCGGTGTCCAGGGGGAAGGGCAGATCGCCCACCAGAATAGATTGCAATAGACTGAAGTTCAGCTGAAATTGATATTGCTCACTTAACTGAGCATAACTTACCTTAAAATATTCCTTATGAAGCTTATCTAAAAAGAAAATAGAATCCTGGGACATCAGTCCCCGTGCCACCTCGAGCCCCACGCCGCTTACCGACATCCAGATTAGGGAATCCTTACTGACCCTAAGATTGACAGTCACATTCTCCAGATCCTGCTTGCGACTTTTAAAGGAGAATTTAGATTTGGTGGTCAGATACCGAAACTCCACTTCCTCAATTTGTAAGGAACTTTCTGCCAAGCTGACCCCTGCCTTCGCAGTGGAGTCAGAAGGTCTTAGTACCTGGGTGGAGTCGGTGGAAAGGTGAGAAAGCTTCTTATTATTTCTCTGACGATGGCAGGACGAGAGTCCAATCATACATAGGGCCAATAGCCAAAGGGATATATTATTGTTCATGCAATGAGCCAGTCGCTATTTTTTTGTCTAAAAGTTCGGTGGTTTCTCCCATCGACCGGGCCCGTTTCCACTGTGTAAGGGCACCGTCGCGTTCTCCTAATTTGAAAAGGACATCACCATAATGCTCCACGATGGTGCCACTCACCGAGGCACTATCCTTCAAGGCTCTTTCCAGATATTCCTTGGCGCGCTTATAGTCTTTCATGGTATAGAGCACCCAGGCATGGGTATCCAGATAGGTCGGATTGTCCTTATGCAATTTAACCAGACGCTCCGACATTTTCAGTGCCTGATCCAGTCGCTCACGCCGCAAAGAAAGAAAGTAACTATAGTTGTTCAGCACATGGTCGTTATCTGGATTGGCCTTTAATGACAATTCATAGGAGGCGTCCGACTTTTTATGTTCTCCTAGGCCGTTATAGGCGTCGCCTAGCTGCCCGTAAATATAGGGCACCATATCGTTACGTTCGCCCACCAATTTCAAACTCTCTTCCAGAGAGGAAATCGCCTGCCTATAGTTCTTTTTGATCAGATGGGCCATACCATTGGAATACCAGAACATCCCCTGATTGGGAAAAACCTCCAATGCTTTCTCTGAATGAGCCAAAAGGCTGTCGGGTTGGTTAAGCTCACCATCGAGCTGAAGCACGGCTCCCCAAATTTCATAAACGGAAGGGTCCAGTACTGATGCCCTTACATAAGCGTCCCGCGCCTCGGGTTTGCGCCCGTTGCGCATGAGCAGATCGGCATAAATCACCTGAACTTTCGACTCCCCCGGATGTGTGTCCATTAATTGTTTGGCTAGTGTGAGCGCATCGGCGTGTTCTTCGGCTGTTTTCAGCATCGACAGATAGCCAGATAATACCCTGATTTTAGGCTCCGCATCCAGGTTGGGATTGGCGAAAACGATTTTAAGCTCCTGATTACACTTCTCAATATTACCGTTCTTCCGGTATATATCCGCAAGCAAGACATGGGCCTGAGCCTCGTCGGGGTTTATCCGTATGGCCTCTTCTAAAGGCGCTATAGCTTCTACCACCCGGTCGTTGGCGATGAGCAACTCAGCCAGTTCGACCTGATAGCTTACCTCCCCGGGCTCCGACTCAATCAGACGCCGTGCCTCGGCAATGGCTTTATCCAGCTGATTTTGCCTTAAAAAAAGCTGTTGTTTCTGCCGTGTTATTTCTTCTGTGATACCAATGGCCTTCTCCAATACGTCGTAGGTGCGTATGGCCTTGTCGAACTCGTCGTTAAAAACATAAATCGCCGCCAACTCAATTCCATACTGTATGTTCTCGGGGCTCTTTTTCAACAAACCTTCGTAAATCTGCGCTGCCTCAGCATACTTTCTTCTTTTGGCATAAAGTTCTGCCAGCTGTTGGGCATAAAAATCATTATTTTTATTCAGCTCGTAAGCCTTTTTGGAGGCAGTAAAGGCTTCTTCTACCTGGTCTATTTTCATGAGCGCACGGGCTGTCAAATAGTAGCCGGCCGGATCCAGAGGGGCGGCTTGGACCAACTTCTCAAAAAGCGGTAATGCCTTAACGGGTTCCTCTTTCATCATAAACTTCATGCCTTCTGCCACCAGACCATCACGTTCTAAGGATTGGGCAGCGCCCTGATCCTGCTCCGTTTCGAGCTTCTTCTGCTTGCCACGACGCTGTGCATAGCTCTCCTGAGAAATACCGATAAACAGTATAAAAATTAACAGTACTGGTATTTTCAATGAGTCGATTCGCATATATTTCCGGGCCTCAGTGTCAGTATAATGGTGGAAAGATCAAAGTTACCAATTTTTTTAACGATACAAGGAAGCAAAAAATTTGAAAATGTGGCAAGTAACACCATTGCTTCATCGCCCTGCCCCTATAGTAACAAGGGAGATGGGGGCCTTCGTTCAGCAGGGGGATACATTTATCGGCCTTTGTCCTGCCCCCCATAGCGCACTTAAATAAATGCCATCGTCTGCACCAGGTACAAACTCAATCCAGAGATAAAGACCCAAAGCAACACCGCCTGCAATAGGGGACTCCACCCGATGCTTTTCCATACATTACGTCCCAACCCAGCACCAATCAGGAAAAGGGTCAGCTGCATGCCAATATGTGCCAAGCTGGTAGCATAAGGTGCCAGCACATCCCATGCCGGACAATAGGTATGCACCAGTACAGCCACCACAAAAAGACCGATAAAGTAGGGGATTCGCACCTCACGGAGTTTGCCACCGACACAAATTGCCGATATACACGCCACAGGGATGATCCACAAGGCACGAGCAAGCTTAACGGTAGTGGCGACCTCTAAGGCCTTGGGTCCGTAAATCCCCGCCGCCCCTACGACCGAACTGGTATCGTGGATAGCCAGCGCACACCATAGCCCAAACTGTTCCTGACTAAGCGCAAAGTAATGGCCCAGAAAAGGGAATATGATGAGTGCCAAAGCATTCAGGATAAAGACGCAACCCAACGCTAACGAGATCTGTTTTTCTTTGGCCCCTATCACGGGAGAGAGGGCCGCAATGGCGCTGCCGCCACAGATGGCAGTACCTCCAGAAATCAGGAACGACGTCTTGGTTTCGACCCTCAGCAAACGACCTAGCAATAGGCCAAACCCCAAAGTAAGGGCAATGGAGCCTACGGTTAGCAAGGCCCCAGAGGCCCCCGCCTCCACAGCACTGTGCAGATTCATCCCAAAACCTAACCCTACCACCGAGGCCTGCAAAAGCCAGCTTGTGACCCGGTGGTTAAGGTGAACATAGGGGTGACCCGACAGCTGAGCAATGCCCAATCCCAGCAACAGGGCTCCTACAGATCCTAAATAGGGTGTTGAACAAAGGCCAAGTGCTCCAATAAATATCCATTTTCTGCTTTTAGTACTGAGGCTTAATAATACCCCATCTGCCTTCCTCGTCCGGTATATATCCATGGCTTTACAATGCATTAGGCCACAAATATCACGATCCGATTTCCCCCTTTAAAATCATAAAACTTAATGGGGGATAACGTGAGGTTATGCGGTCGGCGGTCGGCAGTCGGCGGTCGGCTTAGGGCTTATGGAAACTTCGTCCTTGTGCTGCCGGACGGTCTGTCGCACGGGAAATGAAGCGCTAAGCTATAGGCGGTAAGCAATAAGCTTGGGGGCAATCAGCTTGCGGCCTTCGGCGGTCAGCTTGCAGCCGTCAAATTTTCCAGAAAACGATTTTCGAGCTGATTGCTACCGAATAATGGTTATAATATTCATCATACAAAATCGGTCATGATGAAGTCAAATAGTACAGTGCGTTTAAAGGTAAAATATTCATCTGAGGTTTTCCTAATAAGAGTCAAAGGAGGAACCAAATAATTGTATTTATTGATATTTAATAACAGGAAATCGCCGATAAATGTGGAACGAACAATGGTTGCATTTCAAAAACTTAGGATAGCGTCAAGGAGGTAAGACTTTCGACACCTAAAAAATAGTATAAATGGGCCTTGAAGGTCAGATAAAACGATCCATTCATGTTCGAATAAAAATCCCTCACCCCCCTCACTCCATCCGGTACTCCAAGCTGCCTACGCCGGCTCGGCCGTCGGGGGAGAGGCCCTGGACGTTGATATGAATGGAAGTGTGGGCATCGGTATGGTAATAGTGAAGGGTGACTTCTCCGGCTGCATCGGTGCTGAGCATCGGCACCCAATGGAGGGTGGAGCGGTAATCGGGCCGAGGAGATGGCGGCGCATCGGACGCATAACGGGGAGCGTAGAACTCCCTAGGGACGTCGTAACCGGCGATCTTGGTGACCAGAACTCCTGGTATGGCCTCCTGGCTATAGTCGTAATTAACATTGGCCCTTTTGGTGAGGATGGAGATTACTCCGCCGCCACCCCGAGACCCATAGATAGCCGCCGAAGCTCCTTTTAGCACGTCGATAGACTCTACATCAAATACATTGATATTGGCGATCATTTCCTTGTCCACCGGCATGCCGTCGAGGATAAACTGGGGCTCGTTACGATTGCCGCGGATATAGACCTGAGCATTAAACCCCGAACCTACCACCTGCACGCCCGCCACCCGTCCGGCCAGCAGATCGAGGATGCTTCGGGCACTTCCGGCCATCTGCTGCGTCACCTTTACAGTGGCATCGGCATGGCCATATAGCTTGCGGCTGTCCCGCTCTACTTCTTTTTTCCCTTTAATGGTAACGGCATCCAGGAGTCGTTCCCGATTGGCCCTGATCTTGCGTTCTATGTCCTGGTAGGCCTGGGCCTGCGCCAGAAACTCCTTTAACTTCCGAGATTCCACGGTGATGGGATAGTAAGGTACCCGTACCAATGAAACCTTAGGAAAAATGTTTTCTTCTAACTGAAATTCCAGACTTTGGTTCCCCTTTTTATTCATCCCCTGCAAACGCACCTGCAGAGAGTCGGAAAAGACGAGTCCTTGTACGGCAAAGCGCCCCTCCGGGTCCGTTTCTGTCGTCAAAAAACCACTAAGGCTATCCTGGTTGAAGACGACCGATAGTACTACCGGCTCTTTAATGGGCTTATTGCCCCGCCTGACGATCCCTTTTAGGGTAATGCCCTCTTCCATACCATAGTCCGGCTGGGGCAGGGAATCCTGGAGCACCTCATTCCACACAAAACGCCTCCAGCCTTGGGTGGCCATCAGATAGTCTACATAGATCCGCCTGTTGGTCAGTGTGCTGTCGAAATAAGATGCAGGCTGCTCTACAATCCCTTTCAAATCGGAAGTTAACAGCAGATTGCTCAGCAGGTGGTCGGCATAGGGTTGCTCGGACACCTGCCCAGCGTCGACAACAGAGGCTGAGAGCTGTGCCCGAACGGGGCGCCCTTCGGCATCGCTGACCTTCACTTTAATGGACATTGGCCCTCTTGGCCCGGATATGGACTGGCCGGCACTGACGACAACCGACAGCTGGCGATTGTGGTTTATAAATGCCAGGCGCTCACAAACGGGTCTTCGGCTGGCGTCGAAGAGCGTCAGATGTAATATGCCATCGGGGAGTTCTGCGGTAGGCAAACTCATGATAAGCCCCTTGTCGGACACAACTCCCCGGGCGGTGCAGGCCGGGACTCCTTGTGCATGCCCTACCAGATACACCTCCCTGGAAGGACTATCGCTGGCCGTGGGGCTGGCAAACTTTCCATGAATGTATACCCTGATTTTGTCGGAATAGGTGATGTTGTCGGTTACCATATTAAAACCCTCGGAGGCGATAGCCGGAAACGAAAACTGGCGATAGCTACCAGATGGGGACTTGGCGATCACCTTGTATCCTGTATTGGCCAATGGCGTGAAAGCCAGGCGGCCCATGCCCAGATGCTCGCTGAAGAAACTTTGCAGGGTGTCGCCCTTTTCGCTCAGCACAAAACCGGAAACATCCACAGAATGCCCATCTGCACCCACTGCCTTAAAGGACAGCCGGCTGGAGACACCGGCGATCAACTGTCCACCCTCAGGAAAAAACTGAAGGTCAAAAGCCTCAGATTCCACTTTCTCCGGCACACTGCTGCCGTCACGGAAGAGGTATATCTGCTGCTGGAAAAAATACCCAGAGTCAAAGTTTTCCATCCAATGGGTATAAGCCCGAAGGAGATAGGGACCTTCTTCCAGATCCTGCCCCAAGCTGATCTCTCCCTGCCCCAGTCCTGCTTCAAGCTGAACCCGTTTTAATATCTTCTGTTGCCCATTGCGGCTGTCTACCAAATCTACATATAGAAGTTTGTTGAGGGTGTCAGGCAAGTGGGTGGCCCCATAAACGGAATAAGCCTTAAACCACAGGGTATCTCCAGCAGCATAATAGGGTTTGTCGGTGTGTAGGTACACTTTGGAAGGAGGATACTGCTGTCGATAGCGTTGTAATTTGTCTAGAATCCAAGTGGAGAATTCGTCATCTGCTGTAGTGGACAGTAGGATCATTAAAAGTCCGAATGCTCCTAATACTCTGGTGTGTAAGCGCATAAATCGTAAACGTAGTAAGTTACCGCAAGTTAGTTTTTTGGTTTAAAATTCAAAACTTTATCTAACGTAGGCGTCGCATCAGGTAATGAACACCGGATAGGCCAAATTTTATAGAGCCGCCTGGATGACCTGCCAGCTTGCGGTATTGTCAGCAAGCAAACTTCCTGTGCTCAGGCACCTATAACTATACATCATTTTATCGACTGAAAATCAACCCATTAAGCAACCATCATAATCCACTAGGCTGGATTTGCTGAAACCTTGGTATCTCAAAAAGGATGTTACTCTCTGATTTTTATCTTTACTTCATAGTATGGAGCAAGTTCTCAAAAAACACATTCAAAAAAGTATCACCCTGTCTGACGAGGATTTTGATAGGCTCATGGGGCACTTCCACATTCAGACTTTCAATAAAGGAGAAAGCATTTTTATTGCTACTCAACCCGTAGAAAATGCCTATTATGTCGTTTCTGGACTATTGAAATTGGTGTATACCGATCAGGATGCTGCAGCGCATATTGTGTCTTTCGCCATGGAGGACTGGTGGGAGAGTGACTTTCACGCCTTTTTCATGAAAACCAAAGCAACCATGTCCCTGGTATGCCTAGAAAATACGACGGTCTTTGCCCTTTCCCTGGACGATTACTGGCAGATTTGCGATATGTTTCCCCAAATGGAAAGGTTTCTACTTCATAAATCCAATATGGGCTTTATAGGAGCCCAACAGCGGGTATTGTCTTTGCTAAGTACCAACGCCAAAGAGCGCTACGAACGGCTGATCGCCCAATATCCTGCGCTCCTTCAAAGGGTTTCGAAGACCCAGATTGCTGCTTACCTAGGGGTCTCACGAGAGACTTTAAGCAGGCTATAGCGCACCGCTCCCGCAACGATAGTAAATGACCTGTCCTTAAAATAGTGACAATTGTCACGGGTATAACTTCCCCCGATGAGGCACCTTTGTGGCATCTGTTACGGTCCAAAGCCGGATACCATAATGAAGCAAATAAATTAAAATGGAAAAGAGAGCAATCAACCCCTGGGAATGGCAAAACCAACGCAGCTATGTGCAGGCAGTAGAGGTAAAACAGGCAGAGGCCACCCTGTATGTTTCGGGACAAACGGCCATCAATGCAGAGGGCCAATCTAGTGGGGCCGACATGAAAACGCAGCTTCAAGAGGCCATAAATAACCTTGAAACAGTCATTACAGAGGCCGGATACCAATGCAGCAATATCGTTCGTCTGAATATTTATACGACTTCTACAGAGGAATTCTTTGGCTGCTTTGATATGCTTCAAGCGTGGCTTAGCCTTCATGGTATCCAACAAGCCAGCACCGTTCTAGAAGTAGCAGGACTCTTCGAAACCTTAAATGTAGAGCTAGAGGCGGTAGTAGTGAGGTGATTTTGGGGCCTCAGTCGGCGGCCAACTGCGGGCGGCCAGTCGCGGGCGGCCAGTCGCGGACGGCTAGCCTGTAAAACGCTGAGTCCATAGCATGGGATAATCTGATTATAGAATCAAACCAGCAATTCATGCCACTGAACGATGAACGGATAGGCCAATAATTTCATCACTTCTTGGTTAAATGCAACCAGCCAAAAATGGGCAAATCATGCAAAACCAATTGGTCAATGTCGTCTGAAGATAATATAATAATGGAGAACAGCTCCTACGTTCGGCACCGTTTTCTGTTCTGCTATCAACGGGACAACGTCCACTTCAGACTTTAGGAAGGAACCGTATGGGAGTAGAATGAGATACGATCTCTGAATTTATCAATTCTATTGAAGATAAGCCCAAAAACAATAGTTTTAATACTTTTATAAAACTGCCGTTTGCCCCTTCTGAAGGGTTTTAGCAAAAATTGAAAACGCATTATGCCAGAACAGGTACTACAAATAGAAAAATTTACAGATCGATACCGGGAAGGAATTCTTCAGGTCTGGGAAGAATCGGTACTGGCGACACATAATTTCCTAAAGACTGCCGATTTTCACGCCATAAAAGAGTTTCACCATGATTTTAACTTTCAAGACTTAGATGTGTACTGCCTGGTCCAGGATGACTGCGTACTTGGCTTTATAGGAGTGGCAGAACGGAAAATAGAAATGCTTTTTCTACGCCCAGATTATATAGGGCAAGGCCTGGGAAGTAAACTCCTAAACTTCGCCCTTTATGAACTAAAAGCCGACAAGGTGGATGTAAACGAGCAAAATAGCAACGCCGTGGCATTCTATCAGCACCACGGCTTTCGGCCCTATGAACGTACTGAAAAGGACGATCAAGGGCTGGATTATCCTCTGCTGCGCATGAAGTTGTAACAGGCCAAAACGGTATTGAATGGTCTCACCCCGTAGCCAATGATCTATCTGAAATAGAATCAACCTTTGAAAAATGGCTGACAGCCGATTGCCGACCGCCACTTTAACGCCCTACCTCAAGCATTCCATCTCTTTACCAGCAAATAAATGGGGTAGCTCAGCACCAGAAATAAGAGGGCAAACTGGCTACTGGACAGATCCTGCACCACGGCGCTGATCAGAAACCCAATCGACAGCAGCAACATGCCGATGGGTAGGGCAGGGTAGGCCGGCACCTTCCAGGGTCGGGGGAGGTTCGGCTCTCGTTTGCGGAGAGCCAGCAGGGAAGCAAAGCCGGAGGCATAGCTCAAAACAAAGAAAAAGGTAGCGATATCAGAGAGTTTTTCACAGGTATCTTTTCCGATCAGGATGAGGGTGATCACGACCAAGGAGGTGATATTGAGGGCAAAGGAAGGGGTTCCACCCTTGTTGACGCGCTGCCCGGCAGGAAAAAAGAGTCCGTCGCGGCTCATGGAGTAAAGCACCCGCGGGTTAAACATCAGTTGGGCATTTACTATGCCCAGGATGGAGATGAGCAGGAACATGGTGACTATTTTTCCTGAGCCTTCCCCAAATATCAGTGCTACAGCATCGGCAGCAGCAAGCTTGGAAGAGGCTAAAACCTCCATGGGAAGAATATACAGGATGGCAGCGTTACAAAGGAGGTAGATAATGATGATCAGCAACACTCCTCCTATCATAGAGCGGGGCAGATTGCGGGTAGGATCGCGGTCTTCCTCGGTAAAGTAAGCGGCGGTATGCCAGCCGTCGTAAGTATAAAAGATGGCCTGCAGGGAAAATACTACGGGTGCCAGCCAGCTGCCCGTAGCTACGATGCGGCTGGTCGTCTGCCCGATCTCACTCACCGTTATTTCTTTGCCATATACGAAACATATCCCCACAAAAAGCAGGAGACCCACACCCTTTAGTACACTCATGATATTTTGGAAACTACTGGCCAGGGAAAGGCCGACCTGATGCAAGGCGGTGAGGGTAGCCAAGAGGACAATCGCCACATAAGGCTCGAAGCCCAGTAGGGAAGGGAGCAGCAGGGAAAGGTATTCACTCATGGTATAAACCCCAAAGCCTAGGGCAGAGCAAGTTCCCAGCCAGCTATTGATGCCCACCACAAAACCGGCATAAGGGCCGAAAGCCCGCTGGGCATAGACGTACCAAGCCCCCGCCCGGGGAACCGAAGTTCCTAGCTCAATGGTACATAACGTGCCCAACAGGGCATATATGCTCACTGCCACCCACAAACCCATGATCAGCCAGGGGTCGCCCAGTTGCTCGGCGATGGGGCCAGGCTTTCGTAGAATGCCCGTACCGATGGTTCCACCAATGGTTACGGCAATGCCAAAGCCTACACCGAGTATCTTCAATAATTCATTTTTAGGCTGAGTAGTCTGCATGATAGGAGTCAGGAGTGCGAATTTTGTCGTAAAATAAGGTATTGCACCCAATAAAACCCTTAATATTCCTTTGAAAATGTCGGCCGTACCTATCGAAGGCCGGAAAGTTTACTTTAAAGCATTATTCCTTCCTCTGATTCCTGGTATTTCAGGCCAGATGGGGCGTTCGTTTGAAAGCATTAATTGAGATCGGCATTAAATTGAGAGTTAGCAGGAAAATTTAGATTCTAGATTTACAAAACCCCCTCCTGTATTTAATACCAAAAAAGCAGAGACTCTTGGAGCCTCTGCTTTTTCAAAATTTTTATTGCTATACCTACAAGACGGCCTCAGCAAGTACGAGTACCGTGTTGTTAAGCACCTCTACTACGCCACCATCGATGACATAAGTCTGCTTAGCAGCACCGGTATCTACTACCACTGAACCTCTTCCGAGCGTGCTCACCAGGGGAGCGTGGCGGTTTAATACCTGAAACTGTCCTTCGGTACCCGGTAGTATCACGGAAGTTGCCTCTCCGTTATACACCTTTTTGTCGGGTGTAATGATATCTAAATGCATATCCTTTGCGGTATGTTTCACGACTCGAGCTGCAGCGTATTGCTACCGCTCAAACCGTTAGGTTATTACATAATTACTTATTGGCTTCAGCAAGCATTTTCTCTCCTTTTGCCTGGGCATCATCGATAGTACCTACCAAGTTGAAAGCCATCTCAGGAAGGTGGTCATACTTACCATCCATGATCAGGTTAAATCCTTTGATGGTATCATTGATGTCTACAAGCGTACCTTTAAGACCGGTAAACTGTTCGGCCACAAAGAAAGGCTGAGACAAGAAACGCTCTACGCGACGAGCACGGGATACAACCAGCTTATCTTCGTCGGAAAGTTCTTCCATACCCAGGATGGCGATGATATCCTGCAATTCTTTATAACGTTGCAAAATGTTTTTTACACGTTGTGCACAGTTATAATGTTCTGCACCCAGTGTTTCTGCATTCAAGATACGTGAGGCCGAGTCTAGAGGATCCACAGCTGGATAAATACCTTTCTCAGATACCTTACGGCTCAATACCGTGGTAGCATCTAAGTGGGTAAAGGTAGTAGCAGGTGCTGGATCCGTCAAGTCATCAGCAGGTACATATACGGCCTGTACAGAAGTAATCGATCCACGCTTGGTAGAGGTAATACGCTCCTGCATCTGACCCATTTCCGTAGCCAAGGTTGGCTGGTAACCTACCGCAGAAGGCATACGTCCCAAAAGGGCCGATACCTCAGATCCTGCCTGGGTAAAACGGAAGATATTATCGATAAAGAATAGAATGTCGCGACCTTGTCCTTCGCCATCACCATCACGGAAGTATTCAGCAACCGTAAGTCCTGAAAGCGCTACACGTGCACGTGCTCCAGGAGGCTCGTTCATCTGACCGAACACGAAAGTAGCCTGAGAGTCTTTCAAAGCTTCGTAGTCTACCTTAGAGATATCCCATCCACCTTCTTCCATGCTATGCTTGAAGTCGTCACCATACTTGATGATACCCGCTTCAATCATTTCGCGCATCAGGTCATTTCCTTCCCGAGTACGCTCACCTACTCCGGCAAATACCGAAAGACCGGCATAAGCTTTAGCGATATTATTGATTAGCTCTTGGATCAATACGGTTTTACCCACACCAGCACCACCGAACAAACCAATTTTACCTCCCTTTACATAAGGAGCCAAAAGGTCAATTACTTTGATACCCGTAAAGAGTACCTCTGTAGCGGTAGCCAAATGCTCGAACTTAGGAGCTGCCCGGTGAATGGACATTCCGTTGGTCGTGTCAATAGGGGTAAGACCGTCAATAGCCTCACCAATCACATTGAACAAACGGCCTTTGATGGCTTCGCCTGTTGGCATTTTGATTGGAGATCCCAATGGGGTAACTTTCATACCGCGTTGCATACCTTCGGTACTATCCATCGCTATGGTACGAACTCTGTCTTCTCCCAAGTGTTGTTGACACTCAAGGACTACACGTTGACCGTTAGACTTGATGACCTCCAACGCATCAAGGATTGCAGGTATACTCCCTGCCTCCTCAAATGATACGTCTACAACTGGGCCAATTACCTGCGTAATTTTTCCTATGTTTGTCGCGTTTGCCATTATATGTTTGTGAATATTTTCAATGAGGTTATTTTCAGACCGCAAAAGTAGGAGATAATTTGTTCAGTACCAATAGCGTCGACCATGAAATATTGGATATTTTTGAGAAATATTACCGATTTGGACCTCTTTTTATATTCAAATTAAAATTTTCTCCTCAAAATTTAATTTTTCCGGGTATTCATATTCTACCTGTTTCCCCGGTTTCCCAGGCTATTGGTGAGCGGTGACACCTGCCAACTGCCCCCTGAATTGCCATCTTTTCGCAAGCCCGTTTTACTTGCCAGCCGCCCGAAGGGTACAGCTAACGGCGAATATTCCTTAGAATTTTTCAAGAATCGTATATTTGTCGGCCCACTAAGCCGTTTAGCTTAGACCTTACTGCAATAATTAATATGAAGGATATATTTTTCTGGAAGTTTTGGTCGTCCTCAGAGCGACGACTCACGGTTTCTGTTCTCGCACTCATCGCGCTAGCCCTGCTGTTCTTAATCTGGAAAAGCCTGGATCCCCTGGGGAACACCATCGCATGGAATGTGCTTAGCGAAGTAAGTGAAACCCCAGCGCTGGTAGATTTACTACAACTCAGGCAATGGCAATATGGCGTGTCAATTCCTACCCAGCTCGTCGCCGAACAGTTTGTGGCCTCGGTCATGGAGCCCGACCAGCAGGGTATCTACCTCTTTATTACCCTGGCCATCACAGGTTTTTCACTCATCCTGGGAGCTCTGACTACGCTCCCGCGATTCTGGTACCTGGCGTCTATGATGATAATTATTCTGCTTATTGCCAGCACCCGACTGGAAATGCTCTATGCGTTTGGGGCCGCCAACAAGACCTTTTTCCTGATCACACTTGTACTGTATGGAGGTCTGAGCTACTACTTGCACGCCTTCCGCACCGACGCCGGCATTGCTATGCGGGTAGGGGCCATGCTGCTGGCCTCCATCGTCCTAGCATCAATCGTAGGCCTTAGCTCCCCGTTAAGCTTTGTAGCCTTCACTTTCGTTAGTTATTCCATGCCATTATGGATCATATGCAGCGTACTTTTTATGTTGATGATCTCTACGGAGCTAATCGCTGCAATGGTATGGGTAAGCACAGCCGGCAGTAAAGGAGGCAAAGGTTTGCTCAACTTTCTTCTGATAACCTTACTATATCTTTTATATCTCCTGTTGTTTTATTTAAAGAACACCCGGCAGATCGACTGGAACCTGACGCTCATACACCCGGGATACTTACTCACCGCAGCCTCCTTATTAGGTATCTGGGGCTTTCGGCTACGGGCGGCGGCTACAGAAGGTGTTCTTGCATTTCGCTCATTAGGATTTTGGCTTTATTCCGGACTAATGATCATAACTTTAGCCTTTGTAGCCCTGGCCTTTGACAGCGCCAACGATCCGGTACTAGAGGCCCTCGAAGACATTGCGGTACAGGGACAATTAGCCATGGGGCTGGTATTTCTTTTATATATCCTGCTAAACTTTTACGGTTTATTCCGGCAGGGACTGGCCGTTCACAAGGTCCTCTACAAACCCATGCGTTTTAGCCTTACCAAGGCTCGCCTATTCGGCATCGTAGGCCTGGTGATTCTAATTTCTATGCAGCGCCTTCTTCCATTTCACCAGTCTATAGCTGGGTACTTCAATGGTCTGGGCGACCTTCATAGTTATACCCAAGAATTCCCTCTGGCCGAACAGTATTATCAAAAAGCATTACAGGAAGAATTCCAGAACCATAAATCCAATTATGGGCTGGCTTCACTGGCGCTGAAGCAGGGAGACCGGAATGCCTCAGCCTACTATTTCCGCCAGGCATTACTCAAAAACCCATCACCTCAGGCTTATATAGGGCTCTCTACGGTTTTGATCTATGAAAATCTTTTTTTCGACGCTCTCTACAGCCTCAAAGAGGGAGTCAGCCGGTTTCCACAAAGCGGGGAGCTCCTCAATAATCTCGGCATGCTCTATGCCAAAACCAATGTAGCGGATTCGGCCTATTATTTTCTGGAAAAATCGCTGACTACAGCAAAAAAGGAGGAGGTGCCTGCCTCCAATTTATTATATTTATTGGGTAAATATGGGGAGGCGGCCATGCTGGACTCCCTGCAAGCTACTCAGAAAGAGTACCCTTATCTGTCCTGGCAAGCCAACTGGTTCGCCTTACAAAATCTAAGACAGCGATTTACACCGCATTCTTTTAAGGCCTCTGCCATTCCTTCGGACTCCCTGTTAAGCGCGGCCTCTTTCGCCTATCTGATCAACTATGCGCAGAATCAAGCCCGTCACGATAGTATGCCGATAAAGATATACCCCAGGCTAGCTTTTCATAATCCGGTGTTGGCTCAAGACCTGAGCTTCGCTGCCCTATATCCCCAGTTCTATCAGGGATCCAAACTTCAGGCCTTGGAGACCCTGCGTGCCTGGTCCGCAGAGGAAGGTGAAAAGCAACAGCTGTATAAAAAAGTGTACGGTCATTGGCTCTTACAACTGGGATTGTATGCTCCCGCATTGGAGCAGCTATCCTATGTCGAAGGCCTGGAAGGCTCACTGGGATTAGCTATCGTACAGGCCCTGCAAGGCAATGAAGTTGTGGCTAGTATGATGTTAGACAATTTAAACAAGGAAAATCCCCAGGCCTCTCTGGACCCTTTGCGCCAGACCCTACTCCAACAAAACCTTAGAATTAAGAGTCCGGCGGACTCCCTTCTAAAAGTAGCCCAGAAGGCTCCCAGCGCCCTTCACTTCGACCATGCCTTACGAGCCAACCCCTTCGATGAGAATGCCGTGACGCAAGCCGCCTCTTGGTATCGGTCTAAAGGTCAGGTATCGAAAGCCTACCAAATTGTTATTGACGCCCTGCGCTTCAATGCCTATGCACCAGGTATCTGGGAGCAATATGCCCTCTTAAGCCTCGATCAGGGTTTGCTTGCCCAGGCTAGGGAGGCCGAAGAAAAGGTAAGGCAATATGCGGAGCCCGCCGTATATCAGGCTTTTGCAGCCCGCTATCAGTCTGAGCGAGCTCTTATCGAAAAACAAAGAGCCTCATTTCAGTAAATCACTATTTTAGCGTTTGAATGTGCGTAAGAACTATGGACGTTACCTGGAAGACCAATATCTGGAAAAATGAATACCGCCTCTTTCGAGGGAAGCTCATTGTAGGGCTATTAAAAAGGAATACCTGGAATAATGATGCCTACGGGGAGTTCAACGGATCTCTTCTCCGCTTCAAATCTTTAGGATTCTGGAAGGCCAAAACTCAGATTCGGGACATCGAAGACCAACGCACACTGGGTCATATTACCTATAATTTATGGAAAGGAACGGCCATTATCGAATATGAGGCGCAGGAATATCTTTGTACGTTCAGCCATTGGAAACATAATAACTGGTCGGTTCGGGCTGGAGCTGAGTCAGCTGAATACCGGATGAATTTCTGGCATTCTAAGGGGGAAATCCAGATAGAATATTTGCCGGATGCGCTTGTCCTGGCAGGACTCTACGCACAGAGCTATTATGGTGTACTGAGCATGGCCTAGGCTCCTTTTTCACCGTGACAGGAGCTTACTGAGGCATAAGTATCACGGACTTTTGATCAACTATTGGTAATTCGTAAATATTAGACAGCCATTTCCCTATGAAAATTATTGAAACCACCGATATAGCGAGACGTTACGTAATGGGTAGCGAGGTGATCCAAGCCTTAAAGTCGGTATCGATAGGGGTAAACAAAGGTGAGTATGTTGCTTTTATGGGCCCTTCGGGATCGGGAAAGTCCACTTTGATGAATATCATTGGTTGCCTGGATACGCCCAGCAGCGGACGCTATATCCTTAATAACAAGGATGTGAGTGATATGACGGAAGGGGAGCTGGCCGAAATACGGAATAAAGAGATTGGATTCGTGTTTCAGACATTTAACTTACTACCCCGTATGTCTTCCTTAGACAATGTAGCGTTACCCTTGATTTATGCAGGTCTCAGTAAAGCCGACCGCACAGAGAAAGCCATGCTTTCATTGAAAAACGTAGGACTAGAAAATAGGGCAGGCCACCGCCCTAATGAGCTCTCAGGGGGGCAGCGGCAAAGGGTAGCCATTGCCAGGGCATTGGTTAACGATCCCAGTATCCTGCTTGCCGATGAACCTACCGGAAACCTGGACACAAAAACTTCCTACGAAATCATGGACCTATTCGATCAACTTTATAGCAAGGGAAATACCATTGTGATGGTTACCCATGAGGAGGATATCGCTCATTACGCCCATCGAATCGTACGGCTTCGTGACGGGCTGGTGGAGTCGGATACGGTAAACCCCAATCCTACCAAAGTAAAACATCTTATCAACTAAACATCCCTATTCCAGCCACATACTAAATTATAGGGCCAGGAAACACAAACATAGCATTCATAGGACTATCTTTGTAGCTACAAAGTGGAATATAATAATCTGAAGAGACATCAATCCGAATCAATTACCCGCTATTGGTAGTTTTTTCGGAATTTTTGTATCAAAATACGCTTATGAAAATCAAATTCGAAGACATTATACTTTTTGAAAACGAGGACTTTTTACTCGTAAACAAACCTCCGCATCTGGCTACCCTCGACGAGCGTACTGCCGATAGGGGGGGAAGCTTATTACGCCTGGCCAAGGAACATAATTCCGAGCTACAGGCCGCCCATAGGCTCGACAAGGAAACCTCTGGCGTGTTGGCCTTTGCCAAGAATCCCGCGGCCTACCGTCATCTGTCCATGCAATTTGAACATAGAGAGGTAACCAAGCGGTATCATGCCGTAGTAGGAGGAATTCACGATTTAGACAGCATATCGGTATATTTACCCATCTTACCCCTGAAAAATGGAACGGTAGTAAAAATCGACAAAGCCGAAGGAAAGATTGCCGAAACCATTTTCAACACCATAAAGGTCTACAGAGGTTATTCGCTGATAGAGTGCATCCCTATAACGGGTCGAATGCACCAGATACGCATCCACCTTTCCTGCCTAAAGGCGCCCATCGTGTGCGACCCTCAGTATGGAGGAGAACCTATTTATTTATCCTCCATTAAAAAGAAATTTAACCTGAAAAAGGATACCGAAGAGCAACCCTTAATTCAAAGAGTAGCCCTGCATGCCCACGCCTTAAGTTTTAAACTGATGAATGGCGAGCCCGTGCGTGTGGAAGCTCCCTATCCTAAGGATTTTGAAGTTTTGGTAAAGCAGTTAAATAAATTTGGTGCGTAATATTTATCCAACCATTCAATGAAAATTCTGTTCTTCCTTCTGACTTGTTTCTCCCTGCTATCCTGGTCTGCTTTAGGGCAGTCCCAGCGTAAGTTTGACCAACTCCATCTGCGCAACCAGTCGACCATGGAAGTGAAAATTATTGAGATAGATGCTACCACGGTAAAGTATAAGAAAAGCAAAGATCTGGAAGGTCCTCTTTTTACGATTTCGAAATCGGAACTTACCGCCATTACCTATGGCAATGGAGACACTGAAACCTTTCAAATCTCAGAACCTGTGCAGGAATACTTTCGCCCTGAGACAGCTGATCCGAAGCCTGTGGAAAAATTCAGTGACCCAGCATCCTCCAACCCACCTAGTCCTCGACCCAGGAATGGTTTCGAAACAAATCTGCTGAAGGTGAATAACGAGCGTTTACAAACCTTTTATCATTATCATAGAAAAGAATCCAAAAAGGGCATTCGTAGAGCCGTTATTGGCATTTCCTTGGGCCTATTAACCACGGCAATTGGTACCGGTCTGATTGTAAATACCGCCAGCTATGGCCCTGGGATATATAGCAATCAAAATGAAGTAAGGGGTGCCTGGCTAATGATAGGGGGCTTTGCCTTAGGCGCTACTGCGGGCATCACAGGGTTTATTAAGGCAGCATCGAACAAGAACAAGGCCAAAAGCATCCAAAAAGAGCTAAACCGACGAAATCTTCCGGTTCAGTTTGGTTTCGCTCCGTCCTATGATCCTCGACTGAAGAGCGGGAACCTTACATTGGTGGCCAGTTTTTAAAGTTCCTTTTTCGATCATCAGACAGGAAGTTATTTCGCAATGATTTACACAATCACCATTAGTTTCAGATAAAACATTTAGGTAAATTTATAGTATCCCATTGCTATTTTTTTATCCTAAATTTTATCTGCATGAAATTTCTAACATTTCTGTTGGTAATGCACCTAGGAATTTTCAGTATCACCTTAGGTCAGCGGCAAGCCCGCCCCAGCAATCAGAGCGAGCGGATCACGGATATAGCAGGCCATTCCGAGCTGCAGGGTGATTTTGATAGCCTGCTATTGGACAATTCGACGCAGGAACTTCAACTAAAATACCTTTTTCACAAAAAAAAATCCCGAGAGCATCTTATATCTGCAATAATAGGATCTACCCTGGGCCTGGCAGCAACCAGTGTCGGCACCGCCATAGCCATCAGTAATATTCCCATCATGGGGCCTGGTAACGGACGAAGCGATATGGGTATAGTACTGATGATTTCAGGATTTATTCTGGGTGCCGCCACAGGTATTCCAGGCTTTATTCAAGGGAAAACCAATGCGAACAAAGCCCGAAGCATAAAGAACGAGCTGGATCGTAGAAAGGCCCCACTGGAAGTGAAGTTGTCTCCCAGTGTTTCCCCAAGTCTCCAGACAGGCCAGATCAGGCTGACAGTTCATTTTTAAAACCGGAATGCTACGCCTAATTTCAGCCAGGAAATATTATGACCCGCCTCCGCAAAAAGTCCAAACCCTGGAGTAAACAGGTACTTTGCTCCTGCATATAAACCCACCGTGGGCCCTCCTCCATCTCCAACAAAATGTTTGGGATGCCGATCGGGCCAGCGGTCATAATGACTGGCGGAGAGAATACCTAATGCTGCTCCTCCATATAAATCTAATCTTTTGTCACGCACAAAATGCTTCCCATAATGATAGGAAGCTCTGAGGGCCGTTGGAAAACTGGTTCTATAAGCATCTCCCGGGCCATAGCGATAACTGTACACATCCGTTTGAACCCCTGCAGAAAAATAATTTCCGAAGGCATATTCAAAAGAAGCATGAAAAGGAGCAGAATTTTCATAATTTCCTACACCCAGACCTATATTTAGCAGTTTATCGCCTTTTTGGAACTGAGCGAAGGCTTGCTGTCTCGCCGCGGCTAGTAATACAGCAATAAAAATTAGTGGATAGGTTATGTTTTTCATGGTAGATAATAATTGTGTTTCTCAAGCAATATGCCTTGACTGAAATAGAATTATTATCTTCACTTCAAAATGTGTGCCAGGGTATTGTAAATCCGTTATATACAAAAAAAGCCGACCCTAAGGCCGGCTTTTGCTCAATAATAAAGCAATTATTATCTCTTATAGTTTGAATGTTACACCTACTTTTGCAGGAATCACACTAGTGGTACCCCCTGCGAGTTCTAGAAACACCCCAAGGGCAGGTTTGAAATAATACCTAGCTCCAGCGAAGGCTCCAAAAACAACATTACCTCCAGTGTAATATTTGTTTCCATCGATGCTGAAGCCCAAGGTTGGGCCAGCATATAAATCTAGATTATCCATGGGTAAGAAATGCTTACCGTAGTGGTAGGAGCCTCTTGCAGCTATGGGAAGGGCCACATAACTTTTATCGCCAACACCAATATACCCATAATTATAAAACTTCAGGTCAGCTTGGGCACCAACGCTAATAAAATCGTGGATTCCATATTCTATGGACCCTCCAACAGCAAAACCACTGCTGTAAAATCCATAACCTCCACCACCTATTCCCAAATTCACTAATTTATCTCCCTTTTCAAACTGAGCTACTGCCTTATTGGATGAAAGACCCAATACGCTAGCCACCATTAAAACCAATAGAAAATTTTTCATCGTAATAGACTGTTTTGTTAAATACTAAACACAAAATAAGTTCTTTATTTCAGGCATTCAAAATAGTCTAGGCTATAAGTTATTGAACGGAGCGTTAGGGTTAACAAACGGCCCGTTTGAGCAATTCTACAGCCATCATGGCCCTTTTATTTCTTTAATTTTTCTTTGAAAACTTTCCTGAATTTATCCAATTTTGGGGCAATTACAAAGGCACAATACCCTTGATCTGGATTATTTTCAAAATAATTTTGGTGATAATCCTCTGCTACATAGAAAGTAGGAGCTTTCTGAACCTGTGTAACGATGGGTTTGTCATAGGCCCCGGAGGAATTAAGCTCCTTAATTGCTTTTTCGGCCAGCTTCTTCTGCTCATCTGAAGTATAAAAAATCACAGATCGATATTGTGGCCCGACATCATTCCCCTGCCTGTTTAGAGAGGTAGGATCATGGCTGCGGAAAAATGCCTCCAGCAAATCGCCATAGGAAATGGTATTGGGGTCAAAATATATCCGGGCGCACTCAGCGTGCCCGCTAAGGCCAGTGGTCACCTCTTCATAAGTAGGATTTGCCTTGGATCCACCGGCATAGCCGGACTCCGCTTTCAGTACTCCATCCAAGGTTTCAAAGACGGCTTCAGTGCACCAGAAACACCCTGTCCCAAAAATGGCCACTTCGGCATTCGATAAATCGGCCAGATCTTCGGCCCGAACCGATTCTGTTGCCTTGTCCTTCTTTTGCTTGCCCGATTGTGCACAGGAGAAGGCTGTAACGCTTAAAAGTAAAACAAAAGTAAATATCAATAATTTTGAAGTATGTATCATTGGGTTGTTGGTTTCAGTCATGCCTGTTTAACGTGTTTCACATCCAGAAAGTTTATTCCGGTAATTGTAGATTATTTACGAAATTTGACAGAAAATCGATTCATCGTATTTGGCAGCATGGCTAAGACCTTTTACATTTTTATATGACCTACCTCCATTTTAAGGCTCTACATATCATTTTCGTAGTAAGCTGGTTTGCCGGCCTTTTCTATATGCCAAGGCTATTTGTTTACCATACCGATGCCCAAGACAAGAGTGAAATAGAACGAAATGTCCTTTCTCAAGAATATCTTCGTACCGAGAAACTATTATGGAACGCTATAATGACACCTGCCAGCTGGCTTACGGTCATCTTTGGAGGCGCCATGATTTATATTAATCCCGATTTGCTCCAACAAGGATGGATGCACCTTAAGCTTGGGTTTGTGGCTGGGCTTCTCGCATATCATTTCTATACGCGCAAAATATTATTGGAGATCCGCTCGGGAATTTTCCGATTCTCCTCCCTCCAGCTTCGATTGTTCAATGAGGTAGCCACCGTCTTCCTATTTGCTATCGTGTTCTTAGTCGTGTTAAAGAACACCATAGATTGGATATGGGGCGTTATCGGACTCATTATTTTTGCTATTACAATCATGTCCGCCGTTAGAATCGTTAAAAAACTAAGGGAAAAGAAAGCTAGATAAATAATTACAACTATTTCTAGAGCGGAAACTGTATATAAAAAATTATATATAAGCTCTCTAAGTCCAATATCTTTAGTATTTTTTTCAAAAAGTAATAGCCGAATTCAAAATACTTCTAGTTTAGCCTTATCTTAGGTTCAACGTTTAGCTACATCGCATCCCAATGAAGTCCCTACCAGTTCCTAAAAATGAATCCGAGCGTGTAAAAGCACTTAGAAGTTACCAAATCCTGGACACACACGCAGAGAAAGAATTTGATAGACTTACCGAATTAGCATCCATAATCTGTGAGGTACCTATCTCACTGGTAACGCTCATTGACGCCAACCGGCAATGGATAAAGTCATCATATAATATGGATATTAAGGAAACGGCCCGAGAAAGTTCCTTCTGCCAGTATACGATCATGGAAGACGGACTTCTGGAAGTTCCAGATGCTACTCAAGATCCTCGTTTTGCAGACAATTCAGCCGTTACAGCCGAGGGGGGCGTACGCTATTATGCCGGTTATCCACTAATAGACCCCCAGGGACATGCCCTGGGCAGTTTTTGTATTGTGGATATGAAGCCACATAAGCTAACGGCCACTCAAGAAAAAGCCCTGTATTTATTGTCCAAACAGGCTATGGCCCTGATCATCGATCACGGTAAACGAGAGGAGTTACGGCATTTTGAGCAGCTCTTCAAATTATCCGACGACATGATCTGTCTGACGGGGGCAGATGGATATTTCAGAAAAATAAATGATGCTTTTCTGACTGTATTGGGTTATGACCAGGGGTTCCTGCTTAAAACATCCTTGTTTGAGCTGATCCATCCTGAGGATGTCGCCCTTACCTACCAGCAATTATCCACAATAACCAAATCAGCAGAAAAGGAAACACCAGGACCAGCGCATTTTGTACATCGGTTCAAAAATAAGGCTGGTCAATACCGCTATTTGCAATGGACGGCATCCCACGATCCCGTAAGTGGGCATATGTTCGCCATAGGGCGCGACATTACTGAACAGCGCCTTCAGGAAGAAAAACTCAAAGAGAGCGAAGAAAAATTCAGGACATTTTTCCAAAACTCTCAGGGCTTTATGTGTACCCACGATCTATATGGCAGGATATTGTCGGTAAACAAGGCCGGGGCTGAGCTATTGGGCTATACCGTAGAGGAAGTTATGAAAATGAGCCTCTACGATCTGATTCCAGCCCGTCATCAGTCGGCCATTCACACCTATATGGATGAGATATGGCGCCAGGGAAAAGCCAATGGGCTGATGTCTACCCGCCACAAAAACGGGGGTACCAGAATATGGAACTACCATAACATCATGCTTACCGACCCAGATGGGGTTCAGTATGTAATAGGTAATTCAATAGATGTTACAGAAAGCCAGATACTTTCCAAAAAATTACAAATCGCTCAACAACAGTTATTACAAACGGGAAAAATGGCCCGCGTTGGGGGATGGGAAGTAGATGTGATTAAAAATGTGGTTACCTGGTCCGAAATGACAAAGGAAATTCATGAAACCTCACCCGATTTCGAACCCGATATCGAATCAGGGCTTTCATTTTATAAGAATGGCGAAAGTCTGGAAAAGATACAAAACCTGGTAAACAGGGCCATTCAATACGGCGAGAACTTCGATACGGAGCTGGAAATGGTAACTGCTAAAGGCCGTGAGATCTGGGTTCGAAGCATTGGTTACGCTGAATTTGAAGATGGCGTATGTAAACGTTTGTATGGGACTTTCCAGGATATTGATACGAAAAAAAGAACAGATTTAGAGATCATAAATTCCCGCAAATTTCTTAATGACCTGCTTGATGCGGCTTCCGGGGTAAGCATTATTGCCACCGATCTGAACGGCGTCATTACTGTATTCAATCGCGGAGCAGAACGTCTATTGGGATATCAGGCTTCAGAAATGATAGGGCAGCACACACCCGTACAAATTCATCTTCCAGAAGAAATAACAGAGCACGCATCCCTATTAAACGAAGAATCGGACGAGGAGATTGAAGGTTTCAGAACTTTCGTTTACAGGGCCGAGAAAAATGGATCGGAAGAGCGGGAATGGAGCTACCGCACTAAGTCGGGCCAAATCATCCCAGTGATGCTGATGGTGACTTCCATACGAGACTATCAGCAAAAAATAATTGGCTATTTGGGTATAGCGTCCGATCTTTCGGCACGAAAAAAAGCAGAGGAGGCTCTTAACCAGGAGCGCTCCAGACTCTCAGCTTTCGTACAGAATGCTCCGGCGGCCGTGGCCATGGTCGATACCAATCTTCGGTATCTGGCGGTTAGCCAACGCTGGCTTGAAGAATATAAAATCCAAAATCAATATATAATCGGTAAGTCGCATTACGAAATTTTCCCCAATCTGTCGGACGAGTGGAAAGCGTATCACCAGCGCGCTCTAAAAGGAGAGGTAATTAAAAATGAAGAAGACCGCTGGCGGCCTGAAGGATGGAACCACGATCAGTATTTGAAATGGGAGATACACCCCTGGTACCTTTCCGACCAATCGGTGGGTGGAATTATGATGTTCACTCAGGACATCACCGAATCGGCCTTACAAAAAGAAGAATTGCGTCAGGCAAAAAAGCTGTCAGAAGAGGCTAGCATCGCCAAATCAGAATTTCTAGCCAATATGAGTCATGAAATTCGTACACCTCTGAATGGGGTCATCGGTTTTACGGATTTGGTACTTAAAACCCAGATGACAGAGGTCCAAAACCAGTATCTTACCATTATTAATCAGTCCGCCAATTCCTTATTAGGTATTATCAACGACATTCTAGACTTCTCCAAAATTGAAGCTGGAAAGCTAGAACTGGATATTGCCAAAAATGATATTTTCGATATCACTGGCGACTCTGCCGATATTATCTCCTATCCTATTCAGAGCAAGGGGCTAGAACTGCTCCTGAATATCCCTACTGGCTTGCCCCGATTTGTCTGGGTAGATGAAATACGCCTTAAGCAGGTTCTGATAAACTTATTGAGTAACGCAGCCAAATTTACCCCATCGGGAGAGATAGAGCTAAAAATCGAAGTGCTAGACTATAATCCCGCGAAGAGCAATGCCTTACGCTGTCGCTTTTCTGTACGCGATACAGGTATAGGCATTAAAGAAGAAAAACAGGCGAAAATTTTTGAAGCCTTTTCTCAGGAGGACAGCTCCACAACGAAAAAGTATGGGGGAACTGGCCTGGGTCTAGCCATCTCAAACCAACTCCTGAAAATGATGGGCAGCAAATTGGAGCTTGTCAGTCAGCAAGGAAAGGGAAGCACCTTCTTCTTTGATATAACCCTGGCATCCGAGCCCGGTGATCCCATCCGCTGGGAACATTATGAGTCTATAGAAAGGGTGATGATCGTAGACGACAACAGCAATAACCGTACCATATTAAAGCAGATGTTGAAGCTGCTGAATATTGAATCTGAAGAGTTTGAAAATGGATTAGCCGCCCTAGAAAAGCTAAAGTCTGACTCAAATTTCAACGCCGTGCTGATGGATTATCATATGCCGGAAATAGACGGACTCGAAACCATTTTTCGGATCAGGCAGGTGCTAGGGCTCGACGCTGAGCAGCTACCTATTGTGCTGCTGAGTAGTTCAGCAGAAGATGCCACGGTTCTGAAGCGCTCGGACGAATTGCAGGTCAACTATAGGTTGATGAAACCCGTAAAGATCGATCAGGTGACCCAGTGCCTCTCCAGGCTTATCCGGAAAGACACCAACGAAACTTTGACTCCTCCCCCTATCGAAAGCAATATTCGTACGGAACAGGTCAGAGTAATGCTCGCCGAAGATCATGAGGTCAATATGTTTTTGGCTAAAACGATTATCAAAAAACTGCTTCCCAATGCTGAAATTGTAGAGGCTGTGAATGGTTTGGAGGCTTTAGAAAAGTGCCGTATCCAGCTTCCGGATATCATATTTATGGATGTACAAATGCCCAAGATGAATGGATATGAAGCCACCGTTGCTATACGACAGCTACAAGGCGCGGCTGGGATACCTATTATTGCTCTAACAGCGGCAAATGTAAAAGGTGAAAGAGATAAAAGTCTGGCGGCCGGCATGACCGACTTCATCTCCAAACCCTTTGTAGAAGGAGACATTTGGAACCTACTCAATCGCTTAATTCTTAAATCACAACCCACTGAAGTGAAGATAAAAACTGAAAATCCCCCGCTTAATCATTCCAATATTGTGGACATCCACAAACTTAAGACTTATTATATGGATGATAACGACTTTATCAGGGAGCTTCTCCAGCTGTCAAAAGAAGCCCTTATAAAAGCGCAGCAGGAGCTTGTTCAGCTTAGCAGAAACAAAGATCTTCCTGGTCTGAATGCTGTAGGTCACCGGCTCAAAGGAGCTGCTGCTTCCGTGTTCTTTATTCAAATTACAGATATTGCCAAGAAAATAGAGTATCTGGAGGCCTTTAAGGAAGAAGAGGTAAAAGATCTCCTAGCTATGCTTGAGGTAGAAATTAACAGGGTGCTGCCACTTATAGATGGTTGGTAGGGTCAATTTTAACCATAAGGCCAGGCACAATTCCTTGCCTGGGCCCAGCTGGGAATGAATACCCACGAAAAAAGCCTTGGAGATGACTCTAAGGCTTTTTTCATGTATTAACAATGTTAGGCAGGGCTATACAGTTTGTTCGACTGCAACCAGCTCATGCTTCATCAGATATTCGGCAATCTGTACCGTATTGGTAGCGGCACCTTTTCTAAGATTGTCTGCTACGATCCATAGATTAAGCGTTTTGGGCTGAGATTCGTCCCGGCGTATACGCCCTACGAAGGTTTCGTCCTTCCCATGAGCCGTTAGCGGCATAGGATAAACAAGGTTCTGAGGATCATCCTGCAGGATCACTCCATCGGCTCCAGCCAGAATGTTTCGTACTTCTTCCAGATCAAATTCATTTTCAAACTCGATGTTAACGGCTTCTGAATGGCCTCCAATCGTAGGAATACGAACCGCAGTAGCAGAAACTGCAATGCTTTCGTCACCCATAATTTTTTTGGTCTCATTGGTCATCTTCATTTCTTCCTTCGTGTATCCGTTATCCAGAAACACATCGATATGAGGTAAGACGTTAAGGTCGATCTGATGGGGGTAAACCTTGGGCTTGCTATGGTCTCCGGCACGCTCAGAAAAAAGTTGATCCACAGCAGCTTTCCCAGTTCCCGTAACCGATTGGTAAGTAGAAACTACTACCCGTTTAATTTTATATTTTTCATGCAATGGGTTCAACACCACCACCATCTGAATGGTAGAACAGTTGGGATTCGCAATGATTTTATCTTCTTTGGTCAATGTTTTGGCATTAATCTCAGGAACTACCAGTTTTTTAGTAGGATCCATACGCCAGGCAGAGGAATTGTCGATAACGGTGATGCCCGCCTCAGCAAACCGAGGGGCTAGCTCCAAAGAAGTGCCTCCACCCGCCGAGAAAATGGCGATTTCAGGTTTGGCAATAATAGCATCTTCAAAGCCGATTACCTTTATCTGCTTACCCTTGAATGTGATTTCCTTACCTACAGATCTTTCAGAAGCAACGGCCAATAGTTCCGTCACCGGGAAATTACGCTCTTCGAGCACTTTGAGGATTTCGCTGCCAACCAAGCCGGTTGCACCTACTACTGCGATTTTCATTCTTGCACCAGGATTAAAATGAATTATTAAACGAAACGGTCACCATTTCTCCCCAGCCAATGCGGTGGGAATCAAGCAAAAGTGCCGCAAATTTACTAGGAATTTAGATACTATGGGTCCTTTTTTTAACTTATTGGACTAAATACACCCATTTCATCCCTTACAACTTAAGCTGTAAAGGCCGTAAATTCAATTTCTACCAAATATTCGGGAGAGACCAGCTTGCATACCTCGTAAATTCCTGTGGTTGGTTTTATCTCTCCAAAATAAGCTCCATGTGCACGGGCAATGTCGTCAAACTTAGAAATATCAGTGGTAAAAATTCGGGTACGAATCACTTCGTCGAGGCTAGATCCTGCCTCCTTCAACACCTCCGCGATCCGACTAATGATATTATCGGTTTGCGCGTAAGCATCTGTGGCTAGGACCTTTTCACCATCTACGATAGCTACCGTACCGGCCACTTCTACGATGTTGCCCACACGAACGGCACGGCAGTATCCCATTTTATCCTCCCATGGGGATCCTGAAAGAATGTTTTTTCTTGACATATTGTATTTATAAATTATAGATGGTTTCTACACACTGTTGCCGATCACTTTCCTCCCTAAAGTAATCATGCTCTCTTCCCTTCGGCAACGGCCAGAGCCAGCTTGATCTGACCATAATCATATTGTTCGTTAAGGAGCTCAAAGATTGGCTTCAAGGGTTCATCTTTTCTAATACTTAACTCCTCAGCCGCCTGCGTGATTTTTTGGTATGCTTGCTGGTCAATAAGTGCCTCAAGATCCACGTCATGCCCATCGTCTTTTAGTTTGATCAGATGTGAGAGAATCGTCACGGGGTTAAGACCCCGTTTCTCAGCAATTACTTTTACCGAATAGCCTTGCTGATAGAGCTCCCAGGTTTCTACATAAGTCAGTCCTTTGGCTATACGTGTCCCCGGTTCGGTATTTTCCTTTGCAAATCTTACGATCTCCTCGATAAAGGCAGCCCCATAACGACGAAACTTCTCGGCTCCTACCCCCGCCACTGTTTTCATTTGAGCCTCCGACAATGGACGTTTCTGTGCCATTTCGGATAAGGTGGCATCTGAGAATACTACATAGGGAGGAACAGAAAGCCTATCAGCCAGTTGCTTACGTAAACCACGTAATTTTTCAAACAAGGCGTCTTTGATAATTTCCTGCTTGGGCTTCACATCCGAAACCCCCGTATCTTCCTTCGCCTTCCGCTCAGAAATAGGTATATATCGTACGAGCTCCACTTTCCGCTCCCCACGAAGGACTTCTTTACTGAAATGATTCAGTTTGAAGGAATGGGCCTCATCATAGGCGATATCCATCACTCCGGAATTTAACATCTGCCCTATATATTCTGCCCATTCTTCACCCTTCAGGTCATGTCCCACACCGAAGGTACGAAGCGAATCATATCCATTCTGTATCACTTGCCGGTTGCGGCTACCTCTCAGAATATCGATCACCATCCCCATCGCAATCTTCTGGTCGGTACGGGTAATGGCCGACAGGGCTTTCTGGGCAATAATGGTTCCATCGAAACGAGTCCTGGGGTTACGGCACACATCACAGTTACCACAATCCTGGTCTACCGCTTCATTGAAATAACTGAGCAATATACGACGCCGGCATATATCGGCCTCAGCATATTGTTTCATCCGATCGAGCTTGGCATGCAACACTTCCTTTTGCACTTCCTGCTGATCGGAATTATTAATCATTTCCTGCCGGGTAATTATATCCATATAGCTATAAAAGAGGGCAGTATCTGCCGGCTCACCATCTCTCCCGGCTCTCCCTATCTCCTGATAAAAGCTTTCCACATTCGAAGGGAGATTATAATGGATTACCCACCTTACATTGGACTTGTCGATGCCCATACCGAAGGCCACGGTAGCGACAATTACCTGTATGTCGTCCCGGAGAAACTGTTCCTGCACAGAGGAACGTAGCTCAGAACGGAGCCCCGCATGATAGTAGGCTGCCTTTATGCCCTCTTTATTCAGACTTGCCGTTACCGTCTCTGTGGCCTTACGACTTAGGCAATAAATTATGCCAGGCTGTCGCTCATGTTTGGCAATAAACCGCTTGATCTGTTCAATGCGCTTTCTGCCCGGCAAAACGGTAAGATTAAGATTGGGCCGATCGAAACTGCTTACAAAGGTCTCGGCCCCCTCAATTCCCAGTTGTTTTAAGATGTCCCGACGGGTAACCCGATCGGCAGTAGCCGTAAGCGCAATGATGGGTACGCCTGGAAACTGTTGTTTAATCAGGTTTAGTTGACGGTATTCAGGCCGAAAATCGTGCCCCCAACTTGAAATACAGTGCGACTCATCGACAGCGAAGAGCGAAACATTCAGTTCCCTAAAGAAGGAAAGGGTGTTCCCGGAAAATAACTTCTCGGGTGCAATATACAATAGCTTAAGCTCTCCTAGCTTAGCCTGCCACATAATCTGGTCCTGCTCCTGAACCGAGAGACTAGAATTCAGATAGGCAGCGGCCACGCCATTGCCCTTTAAGGCCTCAACCTGATCCTTCATCAGGGCAATTAATGGTGAAATCACCACCGTCAATCCCGGTTTTAATAGGGCGGGAACTTGGAAGCAAATTGACTTACCTCCCCCCGTAGGCATGAGTACCAGACAGTCTTCCCCCGCCATTACCTTATCAATAATGGCAGCCTGATTGGGACGAAAACTTTCGTAGCCAAAATACTTCTTAAGAATATCTTCTTTTGTTGATGCCATTTCTAATTTACCGATCATAATGGACAATTAACCTTGCCCTTTCACAAAACCATTCCTTTAGGAAACAATTGACCAGAGTAGGGCCTGAAGCCGAACACCCTTTGGCGTGTTATTTCAAAATTTATGCAAAGATAAGATTTCAAAACTGATAGAGCACCTGCAGCTTTAGGTCACTTCGGGTATTACCCTGTATTTCGCTCAGCCCAGATCCTATCGTTTCCAGACGTTTATAACGGGTTTGAGACCATCGTAACCATAATTTCAATTCTTTGGTAACATTATATTTCATCAGAACATAATGCCTGGTTCCCACATCGTAATAGGCAGGAATGGAAAAGGCATAGAGTACATCTTTCTCATAAACGTACTGACGACTGTCATAATCGTCTGTATTGAAAATGGCCACCCGTCCACTGATTTCTCCACGTCCAAACTTCCAGGTGGCGTCCTGTACCAAGGTAAATCCATGACTTCGGCTATATCCCACATAATTCTGCGTCCCATATTGGAACCTGGTTCTGAACAGGTATTTCATAGGCTTTTCAATTTGAAAATTCACTAAGGCCGCACGCCGCATCGATAATATAATAGGAGGGATAGTCTCTGGACTATTTGGCAGATTTCGCTCCTTATGCTTCTCTTGATAGAGGCTATAGATTGACACCCTTTTATTAGGTTTATATAGGGTATGAAAATAGAATGTATGTCCATCTGATGGGCTATTGATCAGATATTTAAGCCAGGGAAATGTAAAATGATCGTAATAGGCACTCACCTGCCAATGGCGATTCGGACTGAATCTAAGGCCCCAGTAGGCACCTCTTTCATTGATAGCCCTGCTAGACTCACTTAACGGACGTCCGTAGAACGTATGAAAGTTCTGGCCATAATAGCGCAAAAGCAGGCTGAAGTCAATGGTTTTGCCCATACCGGCAATAATTCCTGCAACTGCCCCCATTCCACCGCTTTGAGACCGGGCTCCTTCTCCAAAAAAATGGAGATTCTGCCATAGATAATTAGCATGAAGACCTACGACGAAATTATCTTTTCCCGAAAATTCAAATCGGTTATAGGGAACATTCCTTTTCTGAATGGCGAGGCTATAATGTGTGTAAAGAGAAGTTAACCCCACTTGCCCTGCCCTAAAACGATGAAGTAGATGCATTCCCATGTTCCGCTCCGGAATAATTCCCTGCTTCTGCCTTTCCGCTGGGGTACGGTGGTAGCCGGAACTGACCAGTGAGGTAATCAGAATCTGACTGCTATCGGCCAGACTCGTACCAAGGCTGGCATCGCGGCGCGTGGAAGAGACAAATAATGTTGCCTCTGTGTTTTTACCAAACATAAAGGTCGAGGCTGCTCCTCTAAAATAATTGGCCTCCATGGCCGAAGTGTAGGGCCTTACCCCCAGACTACTGCGGTAGGTGCTTCGTATTACTTCCGACCCCATTCCGAGAGAAAATCCCGCTGCCAGCACCAGCCCTTGTCCGGCTTGCACCTGGTAGTCGCCCACCACTATATTTTTTAAAAATCCTCTATTCATGAGCTGGGCATGAAAGGAGGAGTAATCCATACCAAACATATGTTTTTGCGGATTCCAAGTCCACGGCCTCTCTCCTGCATCCTTGTCGAGGGTAAATCCGATACTGTAGGATCCGGCCCTTGACTTTCGGTAACGTAGATAGCCATTCCATGCTGGCCCCTCATATCTTGCACTGGACCGGGAGCTGCTATCCGGAGGGCCAAAACCTTTTTGACTCTCCAAAATCCGGGAGGTTCTTACCATAAGGAAATGCTGAGTCGGATTGCGAAACGACTCTCGGAGTGAGGCCGTCACCATTTGTACCATCACAAATGGAACAAGATTTTGAATAGTTTCCATATCGAAGCCTGGTACTGCCTGTAGCTCGTAAACAGACAACAAAGTCCCTACCTGACTTCTATATGTTAAAAACGAAAGAATCTGAGTATCGCTCAACAACATAATAGCAGCTAGCTCATCTGCTGTAGCCCGATTCAGATCCAGAGGATTGGTGTATAGCAATAGGAGGGCCTCAAATAGATCGGTTTGATCGGAAGCCTCAGACTCCAGGGGCAGACGCTGCTGTACAAATTCAGCAAGATTGATTTCGGGACGCGGTGGCTCTTGGGCATAGGTCCTCATGACCAGAAGGGTACTACCCAACAGGAGAATGGTGATAAGGCAGCACGAAGTGCTTCGTAGACAGGATTCCATACGCTACCAGAGGTAAGCGTGGGTCAATTAAAAGGCTTTAAGGCTTAAATCCAGACTTCTGGCTTGGTGGATGATTGCTCCGCTCGAGATTCCATCCACACCTGTAAGAGCTACTTCCCGTATCGTAGATTCTGTGATATTACCCGAGGCTTCAGTTTCGAACCTACCGTCTATCCGTCTTACCGCCTCTGCCAAGTCGAAAAGCGAAAAATTATCCAGCATAATGGTATTCACCCTCCCATTTTGCAATACTTCATCGACTTCCTTTAGATTCCGAGTTTCAATCTCTATGCTAAGATTTTTCCCTGTTTTCTCAAGATAATCGTTTGTACTGTTAATCGCTGCAGTAATACCACCTGCATAGTCGATGTGATTGTCTTTTAACATGATCATATCATATAGGCCCATACGGTGGTTGTTGGCTCCCCCAATCTGAGCAGCCATCTTTTCGAACAGCCTGAAATTGGGTGTCGTCTTCCGCGTATCGAGCAACTTTACAGGCAGGTCGGCAATCAATGCTGCCATCATGCTGGTATAGGTCGCGATGCCGCTCATCCGTTGCATCGTATTTAGCACCAACCTTTCGGCCATTAAAATCAGCTGGGAACTCCCGGCCACCGTCAATACAATATCGCCTTTTTTTACTGAAAAACCATCCTGTATCCTTACATCAATTTCCAAGGGTTGAAAGCCATATTGCCGTGCAGTTTCTTCGAATATCTTTAAGGCCACGGCAACACCAGCGATCACCCCTTCCTGCTTCACCAGAAGATGCGCCTGATTAGTGCCTGACTGAGGTACGCAGGAAAGTGTCGAATGATCGCCTTCGCCTATGTCTTCTAGCAGGGCAAGCCGAATAAGGTCTTCAATCTGATGGGGATTGGTGGGTATGAGGGTGGTCATAGCTAGTTTCTTAAGTGTAAAGGATCAATATGTTTGCTGACGATAAGCGATATTATAGCGTACAGCAAAACTAAATAAATGAGATTTATTGGCGTAGGTAGGGTCGGGAGATTTCACCTTGCGATATACCAGGCGTCCATCCAAAAATAAGTTATGTGCCAGAGAATAGCTCAGGCGCAAATCGGCCAGGGTAGTTTTAGCACTTACTCCTTGTCCTATTCTATTTCCAGTCTCGAAATATCGTAAATCGTAATTTTTCATCAGGTCGCCTCCATAGCTTCGCTCCGACCCAGGCAAATCCCTTCCCTGATCTACCCACATAAGTGTACCATAAGCCGACAACCGAGGATTGAACTTATAGCGGGCAATCCCCAAGAATTCACGGAAATTAGCTCCTAGAGGGTGTGCCAGAGATTGTCCATAATGAGTGTAATTCCGTCCCCCATCTTTATGGGAATAGGTATAGGGCCTGGCCAGATTATATTCGGCCTGGAGGTCCAGGTTAGGAATTTCGAAGGCATCGATGTATTTACTCCCCAACTGAAAGCTATATTTATTCGTCCAGGATTTGCTGCCATTGAACATATATTTTGTCAGGAATTCGTCTAACACGAATTGGCTGTACACCGACATTTTATTCCCAATCAGCCAACGAAAGTCTAGCCCTAGGAGCGCATTGTCTTCACTACCAATATAAGATTCTACATATCGATAAAAAATAATTGGATTCAGATAATTAAAGTCATAGCCACCGCCTAAAGAGTCCCGGCTAAAAATTTCAGCTTCAAACACACCCACATTCATTCTGTCGGTTATATTAAAGCTCAGATGATGGATGGCTGCAAACTTCTTGCTCCTCAGCCCATCGCGACCCGTATTGGATTGATCATTGATCATACTGGTCCATAAATTGGTATAATGAAATCTGCCAAAACGGGTATCCAGGCGAAGAAAAAGATAAGGACTGCTGTTGTCTGAAAGGATCATCGACCGATATCCACTGCCAAAGGATTGGTAGTCGTTTCCGAATTTGACATTAATACTTTTTAGGGGCTTAAAGGTGATATATCCCCGGGCAGAAAGAAAGTCTACTCCGCCATTTTTCGTGCTTTTGGCCAGTCCCTCGCCAGGAAAACTATATTTCGGTGAAAAATCTTTAACATACTCAGGAAAACGCCCCTGGTTATCGGCGACAAAGGTGTAGAACCCTAGTTTCTCATTGATCATGCCCCGCATTTCTACCCCCCGTCCAGAGAAGAATATGGCTTTATTAGGGCTTGCATTATCATCAATCCCTATAAAATTATTGGTTACAAAATTGAAATGAAGATCCCAATCCTTTCCATGATGACTATACAAATCGGCGGCATGTTTCCAAAAGCGTGGATTCTCCGAATTCCGAGCGCGTTTCTGGTAGTACCCCAGGCGAGCCAGGCGATTGTAGTATAAAGAATCGGTGGCCGCAAAATTTTTGGTCCATTCCCAGCTATCCTCGCGAAGGTAGTCGATTGCTTCCCAATCACGTGCAGTAAGACTGGTCGTCCCTTCCTTCAAAATAGAATCGGTGAGCGCCACAACGGCCTTTCTTTCTAGAGGCTTGATATTATAATTAAATCCTTCGCTTAATTTCCCACGCTTAATTTCCAATCGCTCAATCAGATGCTGATAGTCATCATTCATTGGTATAAATGCACTCTGAGCGATGGAAGCGAAGGAAAATAGTATATTAAATAGGAATATAAAATACCCGATAATTCTTTGATACATAGGATGTATAAAATAATTCTATACGCATGCCCGGTTTCATACAGAAGCGTGTTTCACAAAAGTTTCAAATTACGTGAATGAATTTGTATTATCTTGCATACTAGAGACTAAAAACTTCCAAAGTTATGTATTTACTTTCGCAGCAGCCTTCTATTGCCGACCATTACCTTTCCGAATTACGCGATATTCATGTCCAAAAGGATCGCATGCGTTTTCGCAGAAATATTGAAAGAATAGGGGAGCTGCTTGCCTACGAAATCTCCAAAACGCTTAGCTATAGACACCAGACCGTTGAATCCCCCCTTGGGATGTCTGACTCTAGAAAGCTGCTAAAACCCGTGGTACTAGGAACAATTCTTCGGGCAGGTCTGCCTTTACACCAAGGATTTTTAAATGTTTTCGACCAGGCTGATAATGCTTTTATAGGAGCCTATCGGGGTCATAATCTTCTTGATGACGAGTTTGAAGTCGAAATGGACTATATTACCAGTCCCGACCTCACAGGCAAAACCCTGATTCTGATGGATCCCATGCTAGCTACCGGTCGTTCTATGGAAAAGGCCTACCATGCCTTACTCCGGTTTGGAATGCCTGCTCAGACGCATATTGCCGCGGTATTGGGAAGCGAAGAGGGAGTAAAATACCTTAGAGAGCGCATCCCCCAATGCCATCTGTGGCTAGGCACCGTCGACAAGGGATTAAATGAGCAGTATTATATCGTTCCAGGTCTTGGAGACGCTGGCGATTTGTCTTTCGGAGAAAAGTAAACTACCCGACCTAACAAAAGTATAGGTCGGGTAGCGGCCTATACTAACGGCTAAACAATTCGTCGAAGGTGACAGACACATAATACATGGAGCCCACCGATGGATTGGCCCATCCGGTAGTATACAGCTTTCCAGTAAGGTTGGTGCCACCCACTTTAATGATGGATCGGATCGGGATGATTTTTTTGCTGATTTGTGCATCCAGGGTAGAATATCCCGGTATCACCGTATGGTCGCCTACTGTAGCTGCTATGCTCGCAAAGGTGGAGTGCCATACCATTTCGGTTTGCTGCCGGAAGGTTACTCCAAACCCCCAACCACTGCGGTTGATGTCGCGGTTAGAAAACCCTAAGTTATAGCGGTACTTGGGCGAATTAAAGAATGAAACAAAAGAAGGGTCGTTCTTTTTCAATTCCGCACCGTTATTCAGTTGGTTCATCGTAACATTAGCACTGAAAGTATAGCCTTTTCCCAATACATAGTCGGCACCAATGCCCCAACCCGAATTCTTGACCACCTGAGATGCGTTGACAGGAAAGCTATATGCCTGTCGCTTGGAGGGATCGGCCAGATCCGTGATGGGACCATTGGGATTTATCTTCTGTAGTACGACCTGCACCCCGTCGAAAGTCAGAAATCGGTTATAGTAATAAAATGCATCAACATATACCTTGCCACCTAAAACAGCCTTATAGCCTACCTCATAGGTTTCTACACGTTCAGGCTCCCATTCTTTGAATTGGTAGGGGGCAAGATTTCCACTGGCCAGATTTTGCGCAGTAACATCCGTTTGGGCATACACTGGATTGGACTCCATAGCATATTTATCCCGGAACAGCGGCAATCCTCCTACCAGACGAACGTTGGGCGTTTTTAGATTGATATATTGATTTTGTGTGGTGGGAATACGGAAGCCACGCTGAAAGGAAGCCCGAAAGTTATGGTCTTTGGCAACCGTTAGCACCCCAGAAATACGTGGGCTAAATTGACCCTTAAAATTTTCATTTTTATCGTATCTCAAAGAGGCTGTCAATTTAAAAACGTCCTTAAAAGTCTTGGATCCCTGAGCATAAGCACCCCATTCATTGATGTTAAATTCCTTCCCTTCCGGCGTTCCATCCTGAGTTTCGAAGAGGGTCCCCTCCGAATTGAGATCGTATTGCCGGTAGTTGGCTCCTACCACCAGCTCCACTACCTGGGGACTGATCTGTTTATTAAAATTATACATAAACTCCCCATGTAGAAGATTAGACTTATCCAGAAACTTCGCCCCATTAGGAATCGGCTTCTTTTTAATATCATCTATAGAAGATTGGAATAGCGTACCGCCTGGCAGGTAGGCCGCGTTGGCTGCAGCAACAGAGGGATCGATAGCCGCCTGAAGCCAAGACTTGCTATTGGCACTGGCAAAGGTGTTGGCCGCCTGGTAGGCCGCTGCCAGAGCAGCAGGCTGTGACAGCCCTTGCCCCAAGCCGGCAGTAAAACTTTGCAAGAAAGCGCCGGCATAATTATTTAAAGAGGTATTTACAAAACCAGGTAAGACTCCAGGCAGTGCCTGGCCTATACTCACCAGATATCGTTGGCTCAACAGGTCACCCAAAACACCCAGGGCATGAGCATCTCCCGAATTTTCTCGGGTCGTGTAGGCTCGCACAAAGAAGTTGCTTCCCCGTACCTCTGCCTTATATTGCCCTATAGAAAAATTCTGAATATTATAGCGATCAGCAGCCGTATATACCGCCGACCCTCTTCCCCAATTAGCCTGAACAATGGCTTCAATATCGTCGTTTATTCTATAATGTACAGAAGCATTTAACTTCAAGCTTTTCGCTGGGTAGTTGGTAAGTTGATTTTCGGCATATCCTGGGGCAGGTATGTATAGACTATTGGGTACGATCTGATTAAAGATATTTCGGCTTACGGCGATTTGCTGTTCCATCGAACTTCCTCCGAGAAGCTGAGGCAAGGTGGCCCCTGTTGCCGTCACAGGGGTAGTCATGATGGCACCTAGAACCGCCGAAGTGCCGTTTTGCCCATCCCCGGGCAGGCCATTTCCGTATAGCGATGCATAAGCACCAGCCCCAAAATTAGCTCCTACATTTCCATCTCCCAGGTAATTCACACCATTATACAAGGGATTATTCATGACATTCCCATCGTTATTCTGCAATGTTGTACCATTGGTATAGCTCTGGTCGCGATAGTCGTTAGCCTGCCAGTCTTTGGCCGTCAGGTAGGAAGCATTCAATTTAAAGGCAATTTTATTATTAAAAGCCTTCGCATATCGAACCCCCACGTCATAAAAAGGAGTGTTGACTTTAGTGCGGTTCTCCGCATGCATGATTCCTGTTTTACCATATGCACTCAGGCCCTGATAGGTAAACGGCGATTTGCTGTTCATAAGAATGATACCATTGATGGCATTCGGACCATACAGTGCCGATGCGGCCCCAGGCAGGACCTCCACGCTCTCCACGTCGAGCTCCGGAATACCGGCCACATTTCCTACCGGGAAATTCAATCCCGGTGCCTGATTGTCCATACCGTCGATGAGCTGCACCACCCGGGTGTTACCGTTAGCCCCGAATCCCCTGGTACTCACCGACCTGAAGGTAAGAGACTGAGTACTCATTTCTATTCCTTTTAGATTTTGTAATGCATCATAAAAGGACGCTTGTGGGGTTTCCCGGATGGTTCGTATATCAATCTTCTCGATGGAAACGGGCGACTGCATAACACTCTCTTCTACGCGGGAAGCCGACACGACCAGCTCCCTGCCCAGAACCACCTGCTCCTCCATCGAAATGTTAACATTGGTTTGTCCTGGAGATATTTCCTGCTCCTGGGTGGCGTAACCCACCGAAGAAATAACCAGAGTATAGGGAGGTGCTGTCGTAGTACTAAAACTGAATTTACCCTCCTGATCGGTGATGGTCCCGATCACCTTACCTTTGACCTGTAAGCTCACCCCTACCAAGGGGCTGTTGGTTGCCGCATCTGTAACCGTTCCAGAGAGGGAAAATTGGGCCTGAACGGCTAAGCCACTGATTATGAACAGTAGCGACATCCAGGCCGATTTGCTAATCGAAAGATGTTTCATAGTAAATGTTTAGCTTGATGATTCGATAACAATGTACAGTATTTTGAGAATTTATTATTATATTAATTCAAAAAAATCTTTATTTGATGCCAAATCAACAGTCTATAAAAAGACAACCAAAAGTTACTTCATACTTTTTCGAAAAATATCGATCAATACTAAACATTACTCAACACTCAATTAGAGGTTGCTGACATAAAATTGACGTTTTACTTAAAATTGTTCAATTTTGACGAAAAGAAACATAGTTTATGCATAGCTTTAGGGTTTCAAACGCGCTATAACTATAACAACGATTCAATAATGCAGAACACCTTTGTAATCATCATGGCAGGAGGAGTAGGCTCCCGTTTTTGGCCCTTCAGCCGAACCTCTTTTCCAAAGCAATTCCATGATGTACTGGGCACGGGCCGCACCTTATTGCAACAGACTGCCGACCGATTTGAGGGTGTATGCCCCCAGGAGAATATATATATCGTTACCAGTCAGGAGTATAAGGGATTGATCACAGAGCAATTGCCCTTCCTTTCGGAGGAGCAGATATTGCTAGAGCCCCATCGTCGCAACACGGCACCCTGCATAGCATACGCTTGTTACAAAATCGCCAGAAAGAATCCTGAGGCAAACATTGTAGTAGCACCTGCCGATCATATCATCCTTAAAGAGGAGACCTTTAAGGACACCATCCGCGTGGCTTTGGGGGCTACCCGTTCTCAGGATATTCTGATCACCCTGGGCATCCAGCCTACCCGTCCCGACACAGGTTATGGCTACATCCAGTATATCCCGGACAAGCTCACCGTAAAAAAGGTCAAATCATTTACCGAAAAGCCACAACATGATCTGGCTGTACAATTTTTGGAAAGCGGAGATTTCGTATGGAATGCCGGTATTTTCGTATGGAATGTAGCTAGCTTTAAAAAGGCGCTGAAGACTTATCAGCCAGAAATAGCAGAAATATTTGAGGAGGGCACCCCTCATTACTATCAACCGTCGGAGGCCAAGTTTATAGGCAAGGCTTATCAGCACTGTGGTAGCATCTCGATAGACAACGGTATCATGGAGAAGGCCGATAACGTTCATGTAGTACTTAGCAGTTTCGGCTGGTCGGACCTGGGAACCTGGAAGTCCTTATATGAACTGTCGGAAAAAGATGAGCGCCAGAACGTCATAGATGGTCAAACGCTACTGTACAATACAACGAATTCCATAATCAAAACGCCAAAAGACAAGTTGGTCGTCGTCAATGGACTGGATGGATTTATTGTGGCGGAGTACGATGGAGTGTTGTTGATTTGCAAAAAGGATGACGAGCAAAAGGTAAAGGAGTTCGTCAATGAAGCCAAGCATTTGAATAGCAAGTTCGTTTAGCCAGGGGGTTGGAGAAGGTTCAGCTCTTCAACAAAAAAACAAACAGGCCATAGTCTTAAAGGCTATTGGCCTGTAGATCCGTCCCTACGATTTCATAAAACCGAACTTCTGCTTTTACTTTATCAAGAATTTTCTGGGATCGCTCCGGTCGAGCATCAGTAATAAACACCTGGCCTAGAAAGCCATCATCGATGAGCTCTATAAGCTGTTGAATTCGCCGATCATCGAGTTTGTCGAATATATCGTCCAGCAGCAGGATGGGGGTTAGGCCTTTTTCCTGCTTTAAAAGCTCAAATTGTGCCAGCTTTAATGCGATCAGATAAGATTTTTGCTGACCTTGTGATCCAAATTTCTTCAGGCTCACTCGATCTATTTCGAAGACATATTCGTCTTTATGAACCCCTTTAAGTGTTCGATGTGCATGGAGATCCCGAGAGGCATTTTTCCGAAATTCGGTAGGAAAATCTGCGCTGGCGACTTCGCTTTCGTAGGTAATATCCACCAATTCTTTACCGCTACTGAGGTACTTATAATATTTGCGAAACAAGGGAAGAAAACGATCCATAAAGTGTTTCCTATGTTGAAAAATCCGCTGAGCATATAGGACCATAGGCTCGTTATAAGTTTCTAATAAATCCTGATCTAGGTAATTTCTCTCTCCAAAAAGCTTTAACAAGGCATTTCTTTGCTGAAGAATTTTATTGTACTGCAAAAAATCCTGCAAATAATCGCCGGCTGCCTGAGACAGCACCCCATCGAAGAAGCGTCTTCGTTCCTCGCTACCATCGCGGATCAGGTCGGTGTCGTTGGGCGCAATTAATACCAAGGGAAATGCACCGATATGGTCGCTAAGCCTGTCATAGTTTTTTTTGTCGGCCATAAAAAGCTTCCGTTGCCCCTTTTGGTAGCTACAGGTAATCTGAGTGGCCCTTTCCTGGGCCTGAAACACCCCATCGATTAGGAAAAAATCGGCCTGATGTTGGACAGACAGGGCGTCTTGGCTCTGGAAGGCGCTTTTGGTAAGACTAAGAAAATATATTGCATCGAGTAAGTTCGTTTTACCGCTCCCATTCTCTCCAATGATGCAATTTACCTGTGGTCCGAAGGTAAAAACACGCTCTTCATAACTCTTAAAGTAAGTAAGATGGAGTTTTTCTAGCCACATGAGCTTCATTGTTATTTAGTTTATGCTTATTTTCGCAAATCAATTGCGTGAGTACCGCAACAAACAGACTCTGTTCAACCATTAACTTAAAGACAAAGTTCTGTCTTTATAAACGAGAACCAAATAGATGGCTACCGTTACTGAAAAAAAGAAAGCAGCAGCACCCAAAAAATTACAGCATTCGGCCGAGCGTTATATGTTCTGGTTTGAGAATATGCTCCTACAAAGACGCTTCGAAGAAAAGTCTGGACAACTTTATGGCCAGCAAAAGATTCGCGGGTTTTGTCATTTGTATATCGGTCAGGAAGCCTGTTCCTCTGGTGCGGTAACCGCCCTGACCAAGGGAGATAAGTACATCACTGCCTACCGCGACCACGGTATTCCTTTGGCCTTAGGCACGAGCCCCAACGCCATTATGGCGGAGCTTTTTGGCAAGAAAACGGGTACAACCAAAGGAAAAGGTGGCTCCATGCACATTTTCGACAAGGAAGTGGGCTTCGTAGGTGGTCATGGAATTGTAGGTGCTCAGATCCCCCTAGGAGCTGGAATCGCCTTTGCAGAGAAGTACAAGAAAACCGGTAAGGTTTGTATTTGTTACTTCGGTGATGGTGCCATTCGTCAGGGGGCATTTCATGAGGCCCTGAATATGGCCATGACCTGGAAACTTCCTGTGATTTTCGTAGTGGAGAATAATGGATATGCCATGGGTACTTCCGTAGCGCGTTCTTCCAACGTTACCGAGCTTTATACGCTTGGGGAAGGCTATGATATCCCCTCTGAACCGGTTGATGGAATGAGCGTTGAGGCCATCCACGAAGCGGTTTCCCGTGCAGCAGAGCGCGCACGCAAGGGAGATGGACCTACATTCCTTGAATTCAGAACCTATCGCTACAGGGGGCATTCGATGTCGGACCCTCAGAAATACCGGTCCAAAGAAGAAGTCGAGGAATACAAACACCGCGATCCGATAGAGCAGATTCGTGCCGTTATTTTAGAAAACAAGATTGCTACAGCCGAAGAGCTTGATGCAATTGACAAGAAGATAAAAGGAATTGTTGCCGATTCGGTACAATTTGCAGAAGAGTCGGAATTTCCCGATGCCTCGGAAGCCTATACAGATGTATATGTGGAAGACGACTATCCATTTGTAATGGACTAAATCTTTCACTTGATCAAGATAACCCGCCGCACTTAAGCGGCGGGTTTTTTAAGTAAATACGATAAGTGAAAGACCTATCCATCTTTTTCAATAATTTATTCGTAGATAGATTTCTTATTAACCCTCAAGGTAAACACCCAGAGGCCAGTTTCGGGCTGCCCCTCAGAGAGGTTCATTTTTTAGTACTATTATAACCGTATGCCTTTAGATCAGGATTTAGACAATACCGAAGACGATTCAGGAGAAGAAATGTCCTTTCTGAGTCATCTGGAAGAATTGAGATGGCACGTTATCAGAGCTGCAGGCTCCATTCTCGTGTTTGCTATCATCGCTTTCGCTTATATAGAAGAATTGTATCACTATGTCATTATTGCCCCATCACGGCCTGAGTTTTGGACTTATCGCATGCTCTGCCTGCTGGCTGACAAGGTGAAATATGACGAACTTTGTATTAAGGCACTCAACTTTGAGCTCCAGGCGATAGGAGTGGGCGACCAGTTCACGATGAGTATGACCTCATCGGTAATTGCCGGTTTAGTTTTTGCTTTCCCTTATGCTTTCTGGGAAATATGGCGTTTTATCAAGCCTGGCCTTAAGCCCTCCGAGAGGAGGTCGGCCCGGGGTGCCGTTTTTTATGTTACTTTCCTATTCTTTTCAGGAGTACTATTTGGCTATTATATCGTGACCCCCTTGGCTATCAATTTCCTGGCCAACTTCACCTTAGATCCTGCCATTATCAATGAATTCAGTATAGGCTCCTATATATCCTTAGTTGCCACCCTCACCCTAGCTTGTGGAATAGCCTTCCAGTTGCCGGTCGTAGTATTTGTGCTTTCGAAAGTAGGTATACTTACTCCTGCATTTATGCGCGAGTACCGCAAGCATTCTATCATTGTGATCTTAATTGTAGCCGCTATTATTACCCCGTCACCGGATATTTATAGCCAGATTCTGGTCGCTATCCCCTTATTCCTTCTCTTCGAAATCAGTATACTGGTATCGGGAAGAGTGGAAAAAGAGAGGCTTCGGGAGGAAAAAAATCTCCAGGGCCCGGTGGAATAAAATAATCGATTGAAAATAAGTACCAAAAAATAAAAAGACCATGGAAGCTTGAATATCTCCATGGTCTTTTTATATATTTGCAGCATCGTACTCTCCCTGAGGAGGATCGATTAATAATATCGACTCATGAATACTACATTGAATATCGTATGGTGGTGGCAAGCTCGTCTAAATGGATTGGACGCGTAGGCTACTGTATGGTATACAATTGAAAAAATACTCGTATCACGGCTCGCTGTTCATTCAACAGCGAGCCGTTTTTTTTGTTTCCAACTTTTTTTTCTAAACATGCAAATCGAATCAAAAACCTTCCCCATTAAGTCGGAGTATAAAAAACTACTCGCAGACACCCTTACACCCGTATCGATTTATCTAAAGCTTAGAGATCGGTTTGTAAACACCATCTTACTGGAAAGTTCGGACTATCATGGCAACGACAACTCGTTTTCCTATATCTGCTGCGACCCTGTAGCTTCTTTTAAACTCAATGATAGCGAGGTTTCGTCACTCTATCCCAATGGAGAAAAAGTGTCCTACCAACTGGAAAATAAAAAGGATGCCGTTCAGGCTCTTTATGGCTTTGCCCAAGGCTTCCAGTCCGAAAAGCATAACTTCCCTTTCATCACCAATGGCCTGTTCGGACATATGACCTACGATGCCGTTCAGTATTTTGAGGACATCGACGTGCAGGGCCCCAGTAAAGAGACCGCTATCGACCAAATTTTCTATCAGGTATTTCGATATGTCATTGCCATCAACCATTTCAAAAACGAACTCTATATTTTCGAGCATACCTATGGTAACCAGGCAGCAGGCAGTGGGCTTCAGCAAATTGAAACCCTGATCAAAAATCGAAACTATCCGCAATATGGCTTTAAAATAACGTCGGAGGAGACCTCCAATGTTACTGACGATGAAATGCGAACGGTAATCCAACAGGGAATCGACCACTGCCTTCGGGGCGATGTTTTCCAAATCGTGCCTTCCCGACGCTTTAGCCGCAGTTTTCAGGGCGACGACTTCAATGTTTACAGGGCACTCCGATCCATTAATCCCTCTCCTTACTTATTTTATTTCGACTATGGCAATTATAAGATTTTCGGGTCTTCCCCTGAGAAGCAGATTTTTATAAAGGATGGACAAGCAGAAATACACCCTATCGCAGGCACTTTTAAAAGGACAGGAGATGACCAAGCCGATGCGATTGCGGCTAAAGAATTGCTGAATGACCCCAAGGAGACCGCCGAGCATGTCATGCTCGTGGACTTGGCACGTAATGACCTTAGTCGTAGCTGCGAAGCCGTAGAGGTAACCAATTATAAGGAGGTACAGTATTATTCCCATGTCATCCACCTGGTGTCGAAGGTGGTAGGTAAGATGACGGCCCATGTCAATCCACTTCAGCTAGTGGCCGACACCTTTCCAGCAGGAACTCTATCGGGGGCTCCCAAGCATAACGCCATGAAGCTGATCGACCAGATGGAAACCAGCAATCGCAGCATTTATGGGGGCGCCATCGGATTCATGGATTTCAATGGGGACTTCAACCATGCCATCGCCATCCGCACCTTCCTGAGTAAGGACAATACCCTGTTTTACCGAGCCGGAATGGGCGTGGTGGCCAAGTCGGTTGTAGAGAGCGAACTTCAGGAAATTAACAGCAAACTGGCTGCACTTCGTAAAGCCATTGAGTTTGCCAACGAAATATAATAAAGCATTCATCCATTATCTCTATATTCATTTCAGATGAAAATATTAGTTCTCGACAATTACGATTCCTTCACATACAATCTGGTCTATATCCTGCGTGAGTTACATGACCAGGTGGACATCTTTCGAAACGATAAAATCTCCCTGGAGGAGGTTAACAGTTATGATAAAATTTTGTTGTCTCCGGGTCCCGGAATCCCATCCGAAGCAGGGATCATGCAGGAGGTTATCCGTACCTATGGCCCCACAAAGAGTATACTGGGGGTATGTCTGGGCCATCAGGGCATTGGGGAGGTATATGGTGCTCAACTGGAAAATATGAGTGAGGTATTGCATGGTATCAGCGACCTGGCCATCATAACCGACCCCCAGGAGCGAATCTTCCGCAACATTTCTTCACCAGTTCGGGTAGGACGATATCATTCCTGGACCGTCATTCCGGAATCCTTTACCCCGGAGCTTAAGATCACGGCTACCGACGAGCAGGGACGGGTAATGGCTTTAGCTCACAGCCGTTACGACGTTCGGGGAGTTCAGTTTCATCCAGAATCAGTACTTACTGAAAATGGAAAGTTAATGCTCCAGAATTGGTTAGAGGATTAATATTTCTTAACCTAATCTTTCAATAAGACTCCATATTGTATATCCAATTTTATGAAACGCATTCTTAACGATCTGTTTGAATACAAGGTACTTACCAAAATGCAAGCGAAGGAAGTCCTTATCGGCATTGGCACAGGCCAGTACAGCACCTCGGAAATAGCCTCATTTCTAACCATTTATGCCATGCGCAGCATCACCGTTCAGGAACTGGAAGGCTTCCGTGACGGCCTACTCGACCTATGCCAGCGTATAGACCTTTCGGCCTACGACCCTATAGATGTCTGTGGAACGGGAGGAGACGGAAAGGACACATTTAATATATCCACGCTTTCTTGTTTCGTTGTGGCCGGAGCCGGGCAGAATGTAGCCAAGCATGGTAATCATGGAGTCTCCTCTCACTGTGGATCCTCTACCGTGCTGGAGTACCTGGGAGTGAAATTCACAAACGATCCCGACCGTCTCGAACGGCAAATTGCCCAGGCCGGGGTATGTTTTCTTCATGCCCCGTTATTCCATCCCGCCATGAAAAATGTTGGTCCAGTACGGAAAGAGTTAGGGGTCAAAACCTTTTTTAATATGTTGGGGCCTATGGTCAACCCAGCGTCTCCCCAAAAGCAGCTGGTAGGCGTTTTCAGCCTTGAGTTAGCACGTCTTTTTGCTTATCTTTACCAGCAAACCGACAAATCCTTCTTGGTTATCCATTCACTGGATGGTTACGACGAAGTATCACTTACCGGGGCTTTCAAGGCAATTGGTCCGAATTCGGAGCAGGTATTAATGCCCGGCGATTTAGGCCTGGAAACCTTGCAGGCAGTCCAACTCAGCGGTGGGGTATCCGTAGAAGATTCGGCGAGCATATTCATGAATGTACTCCAAAATCAGGGTACTTCGGCACAGAAACAGGCTGTTATCGCCAATGCGGCGATGGCTCTATACTGTGCCAACACTACAATGTCTTTCGAAGAGGCCACCGCCAAGGCACGGGAGTCGTTAGAGAGCCAAAGGGCTTTGAAATGCTTTGAAAAACTCGTAACCCTGTAACACTCCTATACTTTGCCCGATAGCTTTTACTGATTATGAATATTCTAGATAAAATAGTAGCCAGAAAACGAGAAGAAGTTCAGGCTGCCAAAAAGATCAAAACCATAGCGGACCTGGAAAAGGAGGCTCTTTTCAGCAGAGAACACCTTTCATTGGCTGAGAAATTAAGGGCAGCGAACAGCCCTCAGATCATCGCGGAATTCAAGAGAAAATCCCCTTCCAAAGGGATTATAAACCCTAATGCAACCCCAGGCAATGTCACCCAGGCCTATACGGAAGGGGGAGCAGCTGCCTTATCAGTACTGACCGATACAGACTTTTTTGGAGGATCTTTTCAGGATTTCAAAGAGGCTCGCCAGGCCAACCCAGGCATCCCCATGCTGCGAAAGGACTTTATGATAGATGAGTACCAGCTCTTCGAAGCGAAAGCTATCGGCGCCGACCTGGTCCTACTGATTGCAGCATGCCTGACGCCCAAAGAAGTGCAAACTATGGCCAGTAGAGCAAAAGAACTTGGCATGGAAGTACTTCTAGAGGTTCATAACCTCGAAGAACTTCAAGAATCACTATGTGATCAGATAGATATTGTAGGAGTAAATAATAGAAATTTGAAAACATTTGATACTTCCACAGAAATCTCCGTCTTACTAAGTACATATATACCAGAATCATTTGTTAAGATATCAGAAAGTGGTTTGGAACACCCTCATACGATTCTTGGTTTATATGATAACGGATACAAAGGATTTCTGATTGGAGAAACATTTATGAAGTCCGAGGATCCGAGAGAAGCCTTTAGAGCCCTTCAACATAAACTAAACGTTTAAACCCAATTCGAACTACCTATGAAAATCAAAGTTTGCGGCATGCGTGTCGAGGAAAACATAGCAGAGCTAATCAAATTGATGCCGAATTATATTGGTTTTATTTTCTACGATAAATCAGCACGTTTTGTGGGAGATAGACTGGATCCTGAGTTTATTAAGGGAATCCCACATGATATTCAAAAAATTGGGGTATTTGTCAATGCGAGTCCGGGCTATATTATGGATACAGTAAAAAAATACGACCTCCAATACGCCCAGCTGCATGGACAGGAGATGCCTGATATGTGTCGTATCCTGCGACAAAAGGGCATTAATGTAATTAAGGCATTTTCTATTGACAATAGTTTCAACTTTGCCATGCTCAATAATTATGCTCCTCATTGCGACATGTTCCTGTTCGATACCAAGGGAGATCAGCCAGGAGGTAATGGTATAGCGTTTGACTGGAGTTTGTTAAAAAAATACGATCACGAAAAACCCTTCCTTCTGGGTGGAGGTATCAGCTTGGAAAACATCCAGGAAATATTAAGCTTATCCGTTTCCATGCCCATTTACGGCATTGATGTCAACAGTAAGTTCGAGATAGAACCGGGTACTAAGGATCTGAAGAAGTTGGAACAACTTTTTGATATCGTACGAATCAAACAAAAGCAAGAGGCAGAAGCCTAATCAACAGTATGGAAACTTCAATTGAAAATAAGTCGTATCACGTAAGCGATAGGGGCTATTATGGAAATTTTGGGGGCGCTTTTATTCCGGAAATGCTCTATCCGAATGTAGAGGAGCTTCGGGACAATTACCTCAAAATCATTCAGGAGCCATCGTTCCAGCAAGAATTCGAGCATCTTTTACGAGATTATGTAGGACGGCCTACACCCCTATATCGAGCCAACCGGTTATCGGAAAAGTACCAGACCAATATCTTCCTTAAACGAGAAGACCTCTGCCATACAGGAGCCCATAAGGTAAATAACACCATTGGACAAATATTGCTTGCTCAGCGATTAGGCAAAAAACGGATTGTAGCTGAAACAGGTGCTGGCCAACATGGCGTTGCCACAGCCACTGTTTGTGCATTAATGAACCTGGAGTGTATCGTTTACATGGGATCATTGGACATAGAGCGTCAGGCGCCTAATGTAGCCCGTATGCGCATGTTAGGGGCCGAAGTGAGACCCGCTACATCTGGATCGAAAACACTTAAGGACGCCACCAATGAGGCGATGCGCCACTGGATTAACAATCCGACCGACACCCATTATATTATTGGCTCCGTGGTGGGGCCTCACCCATATCCGGATATGGTGGCCCGCTTCCAGTCTATTATTTCAGAGGAGATAAAGTGGCAGCTAAAGGAGAAAACAGGCAGTGAAAACCCTGATTACGTCCTTGCCTGTGTGGGAGGAGGCAGCAATGCGGCTGGTGCATTTTATCATTATCTGGATCAGGAATCCGTAAAATTAGTGGCGATAGAAGCCGCAGGTCAAGGTATTTCTTCGGGCCATTCAGCTGCTACTACGGCCCTGGGTAAGCCAGGCGTACTGCATGGTAGCCGCACCATTCTGATGCAAACAGAAGACGGCCAGGTCGTTGAACCTTTTTCTATTTCGGCTGGCTTGGACTATCCCGGCATTGGCCCACAACACGCCTATCTTTTCGACTCCGGACGAGGAATCTTTATGTCAGCAACTGACCAGGAAGCCGTGGAGGCAGCATTTGAACTCACCAAACTCGAGGGCATCATTCCCGCTCTGGAGTCGGCACATGCCCTGGCCGTATTAGGCCGCCTGGGAGCCGGTAGCTCAGAAACGGTAGTACTCAATCTGTCGGGCCGAGGCGATAAAGACTTGTCGACCTATATGAAATATTTAGACTGATCGGATTTCCCGAACTTAAACACGATTATAACCAATACCTCAACCATGGCCAATCTATCATTACCGGAGGTTTTTGACCTGCGCCTGAAAATACAGGAACTGGAAGCAAAAGTAAATTCCGGAGATTTATCTCTTTTTGAAAGATGCGACCTAGAAGACGAAATTCTCGACATGAAAGAAAAGCTGGGCGAGTTCGACCGCTTAAAGTTCAGCGATGAAGGCGAATGTCTCAACTGTTCCGCATAACTATTTAAATAACAAAACCATACCAATTTGATGTTATGAAATTACGCTTAATGTTTCTCGCAGGACTCCTCATTTTCGGATCGATGGCCTTTGTTTCACCTCATAACCCCGCACCCAAAAAGATGTTACGACATGTGGTAATGCTTAAATTCAAAGATACCTCGACGCCTGAGCAAATCAAGGAAGTGGAAGATGCCTTTCGCAAGCTGCCTTCTCAGATCAAGACCATTAAGGCCTTCGAGTGGGGGACCAATAACAGCCCCGAAGGACTAGCTCAGGGTTTTACCCATTGCTTCTTTTTGACATTCGATAGTGAAGCAGGACGGGACGAATACCTACCCCATCCCGATCATAAGGCCTTTGGAAAAGTACTAGGTCCGCATCTGGACAAGGTGATGGTTTTAGATTACTGGACAAAAGAATGAACAGAATAACGACCTTATTTCAACAAAATGCCATAGAAAATGGCCCCGGCTTGCTGAATGTCTACTTTACAGCAGGATTTCCCGATAAGAATGATACTTTGCGCGTGCTTACCGCCCTGCAAAACAGTGGGGCTGACCTCGTGGAAATTGGAATGCCCTACTCGGACCCTGTGGCCGATGGCGAAACCATACAGATGAGCAACGACCGTGCTCTGAGCAATGGGATGACCATCAAACTTCTCTTCGATCAATTGCAGGACATGCGTAAAGGCATTACTGTTCCCGTATTATTGATGGGCTATATCAATCCGGTCCTGCAATATGGAGTGGAAGCATTTTGCCAAAAATGTGCCGAAATCGGTATAGATGGGCTCATCTTGCCCGATATGCCCATGGATGTCTATGAAGAAGAGTATAAACCTATTTTTGATCGATATGGAGTCTTGAATATTTTCCTTGTCACTCCTCAAACCTCGGAACAAAGAATCCGCCAAATTGACGCAGTGAGCGAAGGTTTTATTTATACCGTATCTTCAGCAAGTGTAACTGGTTCTCAGAGTGGAGTAAGTGAGAATATGGAGGCTTATTTTGAACGCCTTCAGTCCATGAACTTAAAGAACCCTCGCCTGATAGGCTTTGGTATTAAGGACCATGCTACCTATAGCAAGGCCTCTCAGTATAGTGCTGGAGCCATTATTGGAAGTGCCTTTATCAGAGTCCTGGCCGAAGCCACGGATCTAGAAGCGGATATAGCCAGTTATATTCAATCGGTTAAAAACCCTAAGGTGGAAGCGGCTATTAATTAAGTATGATCTGTCATTAAAAAAGGGGGCTAGGCCCCCTTTTTTAATGATTTAAGGATATTGAAATTATCTGCTTACCTCCTTCTTAGGAGCATCGGTTTTCTTTTTGAAATCACCCTGCGAAAAGAATTTTTCAATCAGGCAGTACATCAATATAAAAAAGTACCGGCTGCCCATTTCTTTGATCTTCAACTTAGACTCCCCATACTTTCGATTGGTCCAGCTATTGGGAACTACGGCATAATTATACCCCCGTACGATGGCCTTTAAGGGTAGCTCTACGGTAAGATTAAAATGTGGCGACAGGAAGGGCTTAATCCCTTCCATCGTCTCTCTTTTGTAGAGTTTAAATGCATTTGTAGTATCATTATAACGTATTCCCATCAGCACACTGACGATGAAATTGGCCACCCGGTTAATCACCTTTTTGACGGTAGGATAGTCTATTACCTTGCCTCCCTTTTCCCAACGCGAGCCAAAAACACAATCGTAATCACCCTCTAGCATTTTATTATAAAACTTAACAAGGTCTTCAGGATCATCGGACATATCGGCCATAAAAACGGCGACACAATCGCCGGTAAAACGCTCTAGCCCATAGCGTACGGCATAGCCAAACCCATTTGGTCCCGGATTAGTATAATAAACCAGAGTCGGGATCTGCTTGGATAATTCTTCCAGCACCTTCAAAGTCCCATCTTTAGAGTTGTCGTTGGTGACCACAATTTCATGAGGGATATTGTATTTATTTAAGGTGCCGTGAAGTGATAAAAGTGTGTGAGAAATGGATTCTTCCTCATTATATGCGGGTAATACGACGCTTAGCTTCATCCTTTATTTTTTAAAACAGCACAAATTAAAGGCTATTAATTAAAACCACCAACTATTCATGCACTGAAAGCAACTCGTCGTATCGTTGCAGCGTTTTAGCGACAATCTCCTCGTAACGATATTCAAGCCAGGCATTCACATCTTCAAACATTTTTCTTCTATTTTCTAAAAATTTTTTATTGGTAACGGCATGTACATTGCTCAAGCCTGCACTATGCTTGCGATACACCCCCATTACCTCGGGTAGATAGCCGATTTTTCCCTGGGCTGCCAGCTGAATCATAACCGCCCAATCGCCGGCAGCCGCCCTGCCATGCCACTCGGCGAATTCATGATTGCGGAAATAATTGCGATATAACCAGCTGGCAGTGGCCATAAACCAGCGATCATCCAGCAAATCGGCAATGGTAGAAATAGCAGGCTGATCGGGTTTATTAAAATGATGGGAGGGACTGCCGTCTTCATAGGTCACCAGCATATTATGGTGACAAATGGAGAAATCAGGATTGGCATCCATGAAATCCACTTGCTTTTGTAATTTGAGAGGGTCGGTCCAGTAGTCGTCCCCTTCACACATGGCCACATAATCTCCTTGGCAGGCCTTCAGTAGCTGCAATACATTATTACGTCCTGCGAATTCCCGGGGTTCACTGGGGCCTTGATTTTGAGTATGCAGAAAAGCGCGGAGTTTACCAGGATTACGCTCCCGGTAAGCTCTGATGATGTCGGCCGTATGGTCCGTTGAAGCGTCGTCACCAATAACAATTTCGAAATCAAAACTGGTCTGTTGCATCAATGCTCCTTCCAGCATTTGACCTATATATTGCTCATGGTTGTAGGTCGGTACGCAGATAGATACCTTCATAAATGTATGGGAGTGGTTTCCGGACAGTACCGATTCAAGATATATAAGCAATTCGCCACGATATCGGGTAGATACCGTGGCGAATTATACTATTGAAAAACTGTTTCGAGCTGCGACAGGGTAGGGAAGTCTGGTGTCACCAGGTCCGTTTCCGGCTTATAAATATAAGCCATGGGGTAGCCTCGTTCTATAAATGTAGGCTCGTCGAGATTATTATACCGCAACTGTACCGACCAGCGGATGTTGTTGGTAATATTATTTCCTGATTGGTGAATTAAAAATGCAGAAAACAACAAAAGGTCGCCTGTTTCGAAAGTTGTTTGCACGAAAGCATCCTCTCCCAAATCGGACGTAATCCCTCCTTGGTAGCCAGAGGTACTGGACTCTTTAAGTCCCCACTTATGGCTCCCAGGGATCACCTGAAGTGCGCCTAAGTCGGCCCCTGCATCCACCATCGGAAACCAGATCACCGCGCTATCCAGCGAGCCCTGGCCTGTACGCCAGTCCTGATGAGCATCTAGTTTCCAATGCTTACTACCATCTTTAGATAAAAATCGACTATTAAACTGCATGGCAGGGCGTGCTCCTATAATAGGGCTGCTGAGCCCTGCCTCCTTAAGCAACTCTCCAATCTGCGGATCTACACCAAGGCGGTGTAAGGAAAAAGTATGCTGAACCGTTTTGCCCGTATTGACAAAGGCATTGAAGTCCTTTTCGAAAAATTCGAACATGGCTGCTTCGAATAGGTCTCGGTCATCGATGTCGACACTACGGCCTGTAACGCGCTTAATCTGCTGGGCAAATATTTTACGTGCGTCGGTATAAATTTCCGCAACTAGGCTTTTGTCAAGGAACTGGCGAAGGAGCACATAACCCTCTTCGTTGAACTGCTTTCTTATAGAATTCATAGTGCTTCGTTATAGATTTGATCCTGATGATCCTTCTGTGATCATTGAACACAAAGATATCATAGGGTAAGCGTCAAAATTATGACAAGGATTAGGAAATAGGCAATAATCTGATATCCCCTGGCTCCTTAATCTTCCCAAACGGCATAGCCAAAGCCTGCCGCTCCAAACCCATTTCCGTTGTATAGCAGATAGCGCTTGTCGTTATGAGTATAGCAATAGGCATAATCGATCATTTGATAATCGAAATCCTCGGGGTTTTCCGATTTGGATATTCCTACCTGATCATCTTTTCGTTCCCAGTTCACACCATCCAACGACTCTGCATAACCAAGTCTGTAGCTTTGGTTACGGTCTGTCCGATAATCGCGGGAGTGACGATAGGAATAAAACATCTTGTAGATACCGTCCTCCTTAAAGACACTGGGACGACCCACGGCATGCAGGAAATCGTCGAAATCCAAGGTAGGTACATCGCTGATATCCCAATGGATTCCGTCCTTTGAGGTGGCCGACTGAGCTCTGTAGTAGGGTTCGGGGTAGTCATGAATCATTTCACATTTGTGACCTGAAATATACCACATTCTCCAGGTTCCATCTTCCTCGCGCATCACTGAGGGCTGTGCAGCCCAAAGGGGATTCTGAATGCTTCGATCCATAATAGGGCCCCTAAACATTTTCTTAAAGGTCAGCCCTCCATCATGGCTCACCGACAGGCCCATCGAAAGGCGATAGGAGTTCCAGGTCCGATTCCAACCCGTGTAATAGAGCCATATATCTCCATTGGGCATATTCACGAACCAAGAGGGCATGGCCCCGGTCTCGTCATATTCTCCCGGACCGCCCAATTCCAGCACGGGTTTATCATGGATATACAGTATTTTAGAAGGATCCTCATAGTCAACGTCAATAAAGGTAGGTTTAGACTGCCCCTGATCGTCACGGGATGAGAAATAGATACGCAAAAAATCCTCATGCTTGTAGGCGAATGGTACCTGGGCATGGGTTCTGCTATGCGGCAAACTGCCGTCGGGTTTATAAATTACTCCTTTTTTAATCCACATAGGTATATTTCGATATAAAACAGCCTTCCAGTGGAAAGCTGTTTGCCTTAAAATAATTTTGGCACAGGCCCCTAGTCAACCGCTTTTTCGGCCCTTAACCGCCAGTTGTCAACGAAATCCTTTCCAGGTATAGGAAGGTCAATATCGATTTCAGGAGCCTTTTCCGTTACCCTATATTCCATTACATAAAAAGCATTTCCAAAAATATAATGAAGCTTAAAGTCTTCAATATTGGCTGGGACGTCCTCCAAGGGCACCTCAGCGCGGAAGAGGGGATTGGCCTTAAGCAGGGTGGCATAGGTAGGTTGCGATCGCAGCCATGGAGCCACACTTTCGTCCCCAACAACCACTTTACCACCTGGGCGCACAACCCGGGTCAGCTCGTCGAAGGCCCGTTTTCTTTCTGAAAATGTATTAATACCACCAAAATGGAAGACGGCATCGAAGGTATTATCCTCAAAAGGCAGGTAAGAACCATTCCCGAGGAAATAATGTACATTCAAATCGTCGGTACTCAACTTCTCCTGTGCCAGTTTCAGCATATTAGGAGACAAGTCGGAGAGGACGGCCGTTCCTCCAGGTCTGATTTTATCTAAAATAAGAGCCGAATCCTTTCCAGTTCCTGCTCCCACTTCCAGAGCTTTCATACCTGGCTTGAGCTCCATAAGGTTTATAAAGAATTGACGGGTAGCCGCTTCATCCGAATGGTTCAGCGTCTCAAACACCCAGGAAACACCTCGGTCGTACCGTAAGAATGCTTGGTCATATAGGAATTGCTCATGAGCATCTCCTGGAAGTAACTCTTTGGGATATAGCATATTGACAATTCCCGAATCGCCTACTTCATAGGTAGTTCCGTCTTCACTCGTGAGGGTTTTACCATCTTCTGATATCTTAAGGGGGCCACCCGTAGTGGGGCATACTAACGATTGAAGAAAATCCTGGTGTGTCATTGCGCTTATTTTGGTTTATAATTTGGTGCCAAAATTACCTTTTTTTCTTAAAGTCCTTTACTGCCCAAGCGGCTAATTAGGGAATGTATCTAAAAATTACTCCTCCATATAGAAAAACAGGGGTAGCACCTAACTGTATTAACTTCGTACCTTTACGTCTCCGAATGATTTTTTAGCAACCCAATATAACAGGAAAAAGTATGCTTGATCTGCAAGAAAAGATAAAAGAAATGGCCAAGGCTCAGGTGGACCAGGTCATCGCCAACCGTCATCATTTACACCAGAATCCCGAGCTATCTTTCGAGGAATTTAAAACCGCCGAATTTGTTGCTACCGAGCTCAAGGGTATGGGATTACAGCCCCAGGAAGGAGTCGCCGGAACGGGCTTGGTGGTGCTCATAGAGGGAAAAAATCCTAGCAGCAAAGTGGTTGGCCTGAGGGCGGATATGGACGCTCTTCCCATACACGAGGCCAATGAAGTCCCCTATAAATCGAAAAATCCGGGTGTAATGCATGCTTGTGGCCATGACGTGCATACGTCTTCTTTATTGGGAACGGCCAATATCCTGCGACAGCTCACCGAAGAGTTCGAAGGTACTCTTAAATTAATATTTCAACCGGCGGAAGAAAAGGCCCCTGGTGGTGCTTCTATCATGATCAAAGAAGGGGTTTTAGAAAACCCCCGACCTGCCAGCATGATCGGGCAACATGTAGCTCCTAATGTACCCGTAGGCATGATCGGCTTCCGGGAAGGCATGTATATGGCCAGTACGGACGAACTTTATCTGACTGTCAAGGGAAAAGGGGGACATGGAGCGGCTCCCCACCAATTGGTCGACCCGGTGCTGATGGCTTCTCATATAATCGTGGCCTTGCAGCAGATCATTAGCCGCAACCGTAACCCCGCAAACCCATCTGTACTTTCATTTGGAAGATTTATTGCCGATGGAGTAACGAATGTGATACCCAACGAAGTAACTATTCAGGGAACCTGGCGCTGCATGGACGAAGAATGGCGGGAAGATGGTTTAAGGAAAATGAAAAAAATGGCAGAATTAATAGCCGAATCCATGGGGGGGAGCTGCGACTTCCAGATAGTAAAAGGTTACCCTTTCCTAAAGAACCATCCTGAGCTCACCCGACGTGTTAGGGCAGCTGCAGGAGAATACATGGGCGAAGAAAATATCGTGAATCTGGATTTATGGATGGCCGGGGAAGATTTCGCCTTCTACTCTCAGGTAGTAGACTCTTGTTTCTACCGCCTTGGCACACGCAATGAGGCCCGTGGCATCGTTTCGGGGGTGCATACCCCTACCTTCGACATCGACGAATCGGCCTTGCAAATTTCTACCGGACTTATGAGTTGGCTGGCTATTGCAGAGCTTTCTGACCGGGAATATAACGCTTAAAATAACTGCTGATTTTCAGAGCGATTACACCTAAAATGGCTTCCTTGAAAATTCCAGCAGACATTTTGGACGCCCCTAATGTACGGTCGGTGAAAATAATGGGTACTTCTACGATTTTGAAACCATACTTCCAGGAATTAAACTTCATTTCGATCTGGAAAGCATAGCCGATAAAACGGATTTTGTCAAGATCGATGGTCTTTAATACCTTGCTCGTATAGCAGATGAATCCGGCAGTGGGATCCATTATTTTCATACCGGTTACGGTGCGAACATAGTACCCAGCAAAATAAGACATCAAAACCCGATTAATAGGCCAGTTCACTACGTTTACTCCCTTGATATACCGCGAGCCAATGGCAATATCATTCCCCTCTTCTGCACAGGCCTTATAGAGGCGGATAAGGTCTTCGGGAGGATGCGAAAAGTCTGCATCCATTTCGAATATGTATTCGTAGCCTCTGGCCAGAGCCCATTTAAAACCATGAATATAGGCCGTACCCAAGCCCAGCTTGCCTTTCCGCTCTTCCATATTAAGCCGCCCTGGAAACTCCGCCATCAGTTTTTTCACCACCAACGCAGTGCCATCGGGAGACCCATCGTCAATAATTAACAAATGAAAAGGATGTGCCAGACTAAAGACCTTACGAATGATAGCCTCTATGTTTTCTATTTCGTTATAGGTAGGTATTATTACAATACTTTGGTTCACGGCTTTTTCGGTCATTGGTTTATAAACGGGTTGAAACCCTATATCTTAATATTTTTTTCTTTCTCTCGTTTTTCAAGCAATTTATTCACCTGGTCGTATATTTCTTTCATCAGCCCAGGATGCGTCACATAAAACTCATAGCTAGTTTTGTATTGAAGGGTGTCTACCTGGTGTTTTTTCCAAATATCAGCTTTGAGCCTGTCAAAGACAAGAATTGACGAATCTACTGAATTGAGTTGCAATTTGGATACCCGAGCTTCGGCAATATGTATATCGGTCAGGATACTGGCCATTTTTTCCTGAGCGATGGTCCCCTCCGGTACCTTATCTTCCCGGATACAGCCTCCCATACACAAGACCAATGCCATCATCAGAACAAGCAAAAGGGTAAAATTACTATGAGTAAGGCGCAAAACTCTCAAAATCGTTATCTTTGTTTTTGTCCAATTTGCCACAAAGTTGGTGATTTTTTCTCAAATCCTATGTTTGAACAATTTTTAGGAAAACTGCGTAAGTTCGAAATTCGCATGAGGAAGGCTGTCACCTCCGAACGTCATGGAAATTTCCATTCCGTTTTTAAGGGCTCTGGCTTGGAATTTGACGATTTACGCCTTTATCAGTACGGCGATGATGTGCGTGCCATCGACTGGAATACTTCTGCCAAAGGACATGGGACTTTTATAAAGATTTTCAAAGAAGATAAGGAGCAGACCGCATTTTTCATGCTCGATGTGAGCGCCTCACAAAAGATTGGGGAAGGGGGAAGGCATAAGCTGGATATTGCCAAAGAAATCTGCGGCGTGCTCACTCTTTCAGCCATTCAGGAGGCTACCCGGGTGGGCTTGCTCTGCTTTTCGGATCGTAATGAGCGTTATATACGCCCCACCTCAGGTATGAAAAATGGCTATAGAGTCTTATCGGAGATCTATAAGATTGCTCCGCTATCCGTGCAAACCAATATCAGTGAAGCCATTTTTATCGCTCTTAATGTGCTAAAACGACGTAGCCTGGTCTTTCTCATTTCCGATTTTATAGATCAAAACTACTACCATAACCTTAAGGCTCTGGCTCGTAAACACGATCTGATCGTTATCCATCTATACGATCAGCGGGAAATACAACTGCCCAATTTAGGCATCATCCCACTCTACGATGCTGAGACCGACCAGACAATTTGGGTTAACACCTCTTCCAGGCAATATCGAGAGGAACGCATTAAACGCTTCGAAACGAGAAGCAGCGAACTAGAGCGCCTTTGCCGACAGAATCGGGCAGACTATATCTCCATCAATTGCCAGGAAGATTATGTTCCGGCCCTCATTCATATGTTTAAGGTGCGACGCTTCAGCCGAAGTTCGGGAAGTAATACGTAATTTTGTGAAGCAATCAATTAACTTATATTCGATTATTAATCCTGTTTTTATCCGATTCACGAGACTTTTAAAGCTCAGTTTTCTGGCTACCACTCTGCTGCTGATATTTTCCTGGCTTGGGGAGGGAGGGACAGCCTGTGCTCAGACTGCTAAAACCCCACCAGTAGGGCGATTTTTGTCCGACAGTTTCGACGTAGGCAAACCAGTATACTTTTCACTCAGCTACCAACACAACCCATCAGAAGAAATATTTTTCCCGGATTCTACTTTTGATTTCTCCCCTTTCGAATTACTTGAAAAGCAAACTTTTTTCTCCCGAACAGAAGGGAATGTTACGCTGGACAGTGCTATCTATCAACTGGTAAGCTATGAGGTGCTTCCGGTGCAGAGCCTTCGACTACCTATTTATCATTTCCATAGTCGGGACTGCACCCAAGTATTTAGCCAAACAGACACGCTCTTTCTCACCCAGCAGGCGCGGCAGATTCTTAAAAATCAAAAGACAATTGAACCAGCAGCCATTCTCGTACCGCTAGAAGACCAGTTCAATGTCTCTATTTTTTTAGGAGTCCTTGCCTTGGTTATAGGCCTTAGCACGGCCATATATTGGGTATTCGGTCGAGATATCTACAAACAATGGCAATTACTTAAACTTCAGCGCAGGCATTTGGAATACCTGCGTGCCTTCAACCGGATGCTCCGAAGCACTCGGGAAAAGGAAAATACCAAAGACGCAGAAAAGGCAATAATTATCTGGAAAAACTATCTGGAGAGGCTGGAGAACAAACCATTTGCCACTTACACTACCCGTGAAATTATCGATAACATGCCCGATGCAAAGTTAGCAGAGGCACTAAAAAACCTGGACGGCATCATTTACGGACAGGTAAAGTCCAGTAAAATGAATGTGTTTCTGGAAGTCCTCAAGGACGGAGGTACTAAGATTTATAAAAACAAGAGGAAACAGATTTTGGATCGACAAACTGCTTAAAATAGGTATGGAAAACTGGTTTTCGATAGAATGGTTCAGCTACGACGTAATTCGTAACTACTCTTGGGTATATCCTTATTTCCTTTTTGCCATTCCTGTCATCCCTTTATTTTTCTGGCTTCGCAATGCCTTACACCGCAAGCGCAAGCAGAAGCTGGTCATGACGCACCAGGTAGGCTCGGGCCCTATGGAATGGCTCGTTTTTCTGCGCTACCTACAGCCCCTTACGGCTGGATTAGGTATCGCAATGATCCTTATTGCACTTGCCAGACCACAGGTAATTTCTGAGCGCACCGACCGTTTTTCGGAGGGAATTGACATCATGCTACTCATGGATATTTCTGACTCCATGATGGAGCGGGATCTTAGCCCTAACCGACTGGCATCGGCAAAAGCCATCGCCAGCAATTTCATAAAAGGAAGGCTTCAGGATCGCATAGGGCTGGTAATTTTTGCCGGAGAGGCGGTATCCCTTTGCCCTTTGACCACAGACTATGATTTACTCAATGGCTTCTTAGATGAGATTCACCCCAACATGATTCCTATTCCTGGAACGGCCATTGGCAGTGCGCTTGCTGTGGCCGTAAATCGAATGCGAGATACAAAAGGAGAAAGTAAGGTGGCCATTTTGATCAGCGATGGAGACAACACCTCTGGCAGCTTAGGGCCTACTACGGCGGCCCAGTTGGCTGAAGCCTATAGTATCAGAGTTTATACCATCTCCGTGGGTCTACCCAAAAAAAGAAGCTCTTCAGATACCAACAGCATCAAGTCGGCTCAGGCTTCGGTTGATGAGAGTGAGCTTCAAAAAATAGCAGACATAGGCGACGGAAAATTTTTTAGAGCCACCGATAATAATGCACTCGCATCTGTTTTTGAGCAGATAGACCAACTTGAGAAAATTAAATCTAAAGACGTGGTCTCCAGGGATATAAAAGATTTTTACAGAATCTATTTATACTGGGCCATCACCTTTTTGCTTATCGCCTTTGGTACTAAATGTACCTTTATGGCCAATATCCTTGAAGATTAATGCTAAAACCCTATTACACAGCCGATTGTATTGAAGCGGGCCTGGACGAAGTTGGCCGAGGCTGCTTGGCAGGCCCGGTAGTCGCCGCTGCAGTCATTCTCCCTTCAGACTACTTCCACCCCTATCTGACCGATAGCAAACAGTTGAGTAAGGCAAAACGCATTATCCTCGATCTCGAAATCAAAAAAGAGGCCCTAGCATGGGCAATCGCAGAGGTAGACAATCACGAGATAGATAAAATCAACATTCTGAAGGCCAGTTTCCTAGCGATGCACAAAGCCGTTGATGCACTTTCCATAACTCCAGAACACCTGCTCGTCGATGGTAATCGGTTTGTAAACTACCCGATGATCCCCCATACCTGCATTATCAAAGGAGATAGCAAGTTTTTATCTATTGCAGCCGCTTCCATTTTAGCCAAAAATTTTAGAGACGATCTGATGGAACAATTGTCCGTTTTGCATCCCGCATATGGCTGGGAGCAAAACGTGGGTTATCCCACAGTTTATCACAGAGAGGCTATTCTGCAGTATGGAACAACACCCTACCACCGTATGAGTTTTAAACTTTTGAAAACGATCAGGTAACTAGCTTATTACTAACCACGAGGCCGTTTGTACACCGGGACAGTGCTGCAAGGCTCACCGAACATGATGCTTTGAGCTACAGGTTTTAGCAACTGGGTTAGCTGCATGTACGCCCATGTGGGTACCGCACGCTTGCTGCATCCTTTTACCACCACCTTTTTATCGCGATACTCTTCCATGTCTATGGCTCTCAGGGCAATATCGAATAACCTTTCCTCTAAGGCTTGTTCAGAACCGAAGGCTATTACATTCGCATAAGGCTCTAGCTTGGCAGCAAGCAGCATATAGGCCCAGGTAGGCACAATCGCATCTTCTGAGCATACCACTACCACGTTTTTTCCGGTGTAAACCGACCAGTCATGTGTTTTCAAAAACTCCCTGAAGTCCTTTTCACGAAGTAGGAGTCCCTGAAAAAGATTATCCTTAATATCATAAACTACTCTTTCGCCTGGGTGATAATACTCTTCCAGATCCAGCGAAACCAAGCCTGATCCCGCTACCCGGTTGACAATTATATCATTTTCCATTTTTTCAGTCATCTCTTTTTTAAGAATCAAAGCAATTATTACCCCCTAGGGCATTCTAACTCTTTGGCAGCAGGGGGCTAACCTGCTAACAAGAAAGCAGGTAAAAATGTTTGGAATATGATTTAGAATTAAGGTATTAAGGGAGATTTCTTTGGCTTAGGCGACATAAAATCTTTTAGATAGTAGGGTTCAAAGCTCGCTAAATCTTCGAACCGAGCGGCATTATAAGCCGCTACCGCCAGCTTACCAACACTACGCGCCGAAGGACGTATATCCTCAGTAATAAAGATGGCGCCAGGGTGTGATCCTAATAAACGCTTACATTTATCAGAGCCATCTCCGAAAAATACTAATTTATGAGCGGATAAATATTCCATAAAGGAATTTTCATCCAGAATGAGGGCTTGGGTAGGCATCAACTCGATTCCATGGATGTTATATATCGCTGAGTAGACCTCCATACGCCGGGCATCAATCATAGGGCAGAGCAAGATATCCTCAGAAAAAATACCAGTTAGTTGCACGGCCATAGCCTGAAGGGTATTGATCGCTATTAGGGGTTTGTCCAATGCAAAACACAGGCCCTTAGCCGTTGAAACAGCCACGCGAAGTCCCGTATAGGACCCAGGCCCCTTCGCTACTGCTACTGCATCTAGGTCAGCCAGGGTATGCCCAGCCATCTTCACTACATTTTCGATGCAAACGGTCAGCATGGCCGATGCGGACCGGTCGGAATATACCTCACTAGAGGCCAGTAGGGTATCCTGCTCGTAAAGGGCTACCGAACAGCCTCTGGTCGAACTATCTATACTAAGAATGAGCATGTCAAAACGCTTTACCCAGCCCCGAAAGGATGGGTAAAAAAATTTATTTTTTTGTTTTAAGAATTCCTTGATAGCGCTCAGGTGACTGAAGCAGCGCAATGGCCTGTTTCACCTCCTGATCTTCTTCGAAGGAGGCCTCCCGCATGCCCTTTTCCAGATAATAATGCTTGATAATCTCTTCCTCTAAGATGTTTTTTATCTCGCTTTTAAACAGCTGCAGGTCGTTATCTTTATTATGTGTCAACTTGGACCGAAGCGCTGTCAACTGACCTTGAATGCTTTCATAGGACTTCTCCTTTTTTGCGGAAGCTTCCAAATCGGCCATATCACGCTCTACCTGAGTCGTATAGTCATAATCTTTATCGGACAACCATTTTACAAATGCGTCATATTCAGCATCGCTCAGATGAAACTTGGCTGCCGGGAGTATGGTAGCATGTTTGGCATGATATTGAACCGCATAATCGAAGAAGAGCCTGTTACGCCCTAGGGCAATAGCCAATGGTGAATAGGTCTCCCTTTCGGTAAGTATGTCTGGGAGGATACCACCCCCATCGTATACCAGCCGTCCATTACGTGTTTTGAAACTGGTCATCAAGGAATCGGCAATCTTTCCTACACTACCGTCCTCATTGCGATGGCTATAGTCAATGGCCTGAATACAGCGCCCGCTAGGAATGTAATACTTGGCCGTAGTAATCTTCATTTTGGTATTATAAGAAAGATCCCTGGTGGTTTGCACCAGGCCCTTTCCATAAGTACGTTGCCCAATCAATACCCCCCGATCATAATCCTGCATAACACCAGCCACAATTTCGGCGGCAGAAGCGCTTCTATTATTAGTTAGAACAACCAGAGGAATTTCGGTATCCAAGGCGGGGTTATAAGCCGTATAGGTCTTATTCCACTCATTTACTTTTCCCTTTGTAGAGACTATTTCTTCTCCTTTGGCAACGAAAATATTGGAAATCTCAATGGCCATATTCAATAGTCCACCTGGATTATCCCGCAAATCGAGTACCAAAGATTTCATTCCCTGACCTTTCAATTCCTGAAAGGCATTTCGTACTTCACGAGATGCAGTGGCGGTAAAGTCCTTAAGGTCAATATAACCCACTCCTTCTCCCACCATACCATAATATGGAACATTGGTGACCTTTACCACATCACGGTTTAAGGAAACCTCAATAGGAGAGGGCTTACCAAATCGCTTTATTGTCAGCTTAACAGCAGTTTGGGTCTGCCCTCGAAGCAATTTACCCGTATCAATATCTTCCCGGTTGGCAATGTCTACATCATTAATTTTAATAATCTCATCTCCTAATTGCAAACCCGCCTTCTGAGCTGGAGTACCTTCATAGACCATCATGACCATATGCTTCCCTTCGGCTGCACTCACCATAGCGCCTATGCCATTATACTTCCCAGTGGTCATGGTCATATAGTCTTCTATATCGTCCTCAGCATAGTATACCGTGTATGGATCTAAGGTTTTCAGCATATTGTCTATGCTGGACTTGATCAGGGTATTTGGATTAATATCGTCTACGTAGTAAGAATTTAGCTCTTTAAATAGGGTAGCGTAGATGTCCAGATTTTTGGCTATCTCGAACAGTCGGTCATCCTGGCGGAACGACACCAGGGCCAGGCCCGCTACGACAGGCAATGCCAACAGGGTGGTACGAAGGTATTTTCTCATGGAAATAGAGGAAAAAATGAAGCGTTATGGGCGCCCATTGGTGTTAGGCCTTAGCCGCACCAGCAATTTCTGCATGGACGTATCTATAACGCTAAATGTGCTTATATCTTTCGCAAGATACAAAAAAGCAACATATGAGGGGCGACCCAGATCAGGATCAGTATACAATAATGCTTTGTGAAGTCGATACGCTTCGCGACAACGGCGGCGTATGAGATTGCGGTCAACAGCTTTTTTGAATTGTCTCTTAGAGACCGAGAATAGCACCTGTGTGGGCTGTGACGCTTGTTGAGGATCGTAAATATACAATACCCTAAAAGGAAAGAGGTAGAACGTGTGCACTTCCGAACTACCCCTTTGAAATAGCCTGCCAATTAATTTGGGGCTACATAAACGTTCATTTTTGCTGAAAGTTTGCTTCAAGTTGTAAATGATTTGGTCAGGCTTATTAAATTACAAATAGGTCTGACTCTGAAAGACGAGCTTTCAACCGATCTCCAACCATTCAACAATCCTATTGCTTATGACGCTTCTCGTCCGATACCGATAGTTTCCAACGTCCTTTCTTGCGACGGCTGGTAATTACCTTTACCCCATTAGGGGTAGACATTCTTTCACGGAAACCGTGCTTATTTCTCCTCTTGCGATTTGAAGGTTGAAATGTACGTTTCATCTGTATATCAATTTATTGCGCTATAAAATCTACTTTACTCCGAATTTGGGCTTGCAAAGGTAGAAAAGTATTTGGATTTGTCAAATACTTATCAAAAAAAACTGAGGGATAGGGCTTTAAAGAGCGAAGTAAACCTAATTTAGGTTCTGTATTTCGCAGAAAAATACCCTAACAAGCCGACAAAACTAAGCAATTATTCTTGAGTTATTACCACTTCGACCCTTCTGTTACGACTACGCTCGGCCTCGGACTGATCTTTGGCAATGGGTCGGGTGGATCCGTAACCCCTCGCTTCTATGCGCTCAGGCTTCACGCCCTTGGAAACCAGATAGCCCTTTACCGCTTCCGCACGTTGCTTCGAAAGCTCCAGATTTTTATCAAAGTCCCCTACATTATCTGTATGCCCCTCTATCCGAATCCCTAGCCCAGGATTGTCCTTCATCAAGTTGAGCAGTCGTTGCAATTCCGGAAAAGATTCAGGTAATAAGCCGTACTTTCCCGTCTCAAAATAAATATTACCCATCGCCATGGAAGCCCCAACCTGTATGGGGCGTAGGTAAATATTCTTATTGAAAAGCTGATGACCCGATGAGTCTTTAGGATTAAGCTCTAGTGATTCGCCAAAGTATCCCTTTGCAGCTACCTGAAATGAATAGGTTTTAGAAAGATCCACCCCAACCCTGAAGGAGCCGGAACTGGAGTAGATAGTCAGGGAATCTCCGTTTTCAACATATTGAATCGAAGCTGTCAAGGGCTCATTGGTGACGGCATCATACACGGTCCCTTGCAGTTGCCCAAAACTTGGCTCCGACAGCATCCTTTTTTCATCTAATTCTTCGGGATTCTCTATCAGCTCAGGCTCCCTGGGTTTTTCTAATGGCTCGGCCTTTTCTGGTGTTACAGGCTTGGGTTTTTCAGGAAGCTTGGCGGGCTTCTCCGAAATCCTGTTTTTGGGGTTTTTAATATGTACCCCATAAAAATTCCAGGTGCGCTCCCCAGGATTGGTAGCCCGCCCTTCATAGAAGTCAAATACCTCTATTCCAGGAGTAAGCCTCTCAAAATAGGCCACAAAATCTACGACCTGCCCACCTTTTACTGGCATGCGATCCGATTTGGTGGGTATATTTTCGGCCTTGATGAGCTTGAATTTTGTATTTATTTCTCCGGGCTTGTAGAGTCGAGTTTCCGGATCGAGCCAGATAGACGCTCCTTGGCTCTTCATGCCCGGAAACGGGAGCCCGGGAGCCTCTCTCTGGCGGTCAATGTATTGAAGATAAATAATGGTGTATTGATCCGTGAGCTCTACTTTTTTTATACTCACATCCTGCACCGAGCGCTCCTCTACTCGGGGCGACTCTGTTACCTGCCCAAGGGCTTGGGTAAAGAGAGCAATGCTGAAAAGTACTGCGGTAATATAAGTCCTAAATTTCATGGTTCTCGTTACTGATATGTTGACGATACCTACAAAAAACGACAATTAATGGGTTATAGTTTGTTAAAAATTGTTAAACCCCCTACCCATTCGTATGAATATGGGTCAACCAGAAAGAAGGGTCATAACGTTCCCAGGCATGGCAGGCAAAAGGCAATTGTCCGCCGGTAAGCGCATATGAAGCGGCAGGACTCTTTTCAAAAGCAAAATGCAGGGCCTTTTTCCAGGTAGGTGTTTTTAAAAATAACTTCATGGGCATGAGGCGGGTAGCATCCTGAGAGAAAAGCATGTCCTCGTTGCCTTTCCAGACCGGATAAAATATATTGTAAATGCTCAGGTAACGAAGAATAGCCGGAATCCGCCGAAGCGACAGCCCACCATTAAGCACAATTCGATGTGTACTCAGAGCATTGGAGAAAGTAGCGGCCTCCATTTCTGAAAGAGAATCGAAAGCAGTATGATGCAAGGAGGGTGCACCAATATAATCGTAGCCCGCTTCACACCATTGCTCCAGCTCATCTCGAAAGACATAGGCATCGAGCTGGTAGATCAGAACGAACTCGTACATTCTGAACATTCCATAGAAATGAGGAGAAATAAGTAAAGCGTTATATCCCGCTATGTTGCTAAAATATCGGTCTTCAAAAGACACAGTCTCTAAATTAGGATACTCGGCCAAGAGATTCGATAAGCATAAACTCTGAGGTTTGGCCACTATAATAGGATAGGCTGAGAGTATCTTGATACACTGCTCAAGCGATATACGCTCGGATACCGTAAGTTGAGACTTATAGACGGGTATTACCACCGCAACGGGTGGGTTCAAAGAGATAAATTTAGATGGCATAGCTTTATTTTATTCCAACAAATCGCCAATAGCAGGTATCCACCAATCCTTACTACTAAATTGATAATTGCCCCGCAGAACCTGGTTGACGATGGGAACTACTCTCAAGAGCCTGTTATTGGGTAGAGAAGACCTTCGCTCAAAATGACGCTTGGCCAGATATAACTTGATCAACTTCTCTCTGGGGACAAAGGAGATGGATCGGAGTAATAAGTATAACCCATTAAGCTTGTCCGCCTTGGCTTTCAGAGGAATTAATTTTTCCTGGCGATCCCGGGACATGCGCTCCTTAAGGCTAATGTATTCCGTTTTACTACCAAATCCTACTTGTTGACTCGCATGAATCCGGTAGCTAATCAGGTTTTCATTTATAAATGAAATTTTGTTCTCAAGTCCCAGTATCATCGCAATCCATGCATCATGAATAAGATCGGGCACATGGGTGGGGAAGGGCATCAACCGTTCCAAACAACTGCTCCGAATAGCCAGAGTGGCCCCTGTCACTACAAATCCATTGAACAGTATTTCATGGGCCTTGCCCTGTTTCCATTTATGTTGCTTTTCCTTGTCAAATTCTATTTCCTCCCAAATGCTCTTGCCAGTAGGCCTGGAGTCATCATCGATCATCATCGCATTCGAGAATACGGCATCCTGGTCTGTATGTTTTTTTAAGAATCCTATTTGTTTTGCTACCCGGTCTTCTCTCCAAATATCATCCTGGTCGGTAAGCAAAATAAACTCTCCCTGACATAAAGACAAACATTTCTCAAAGTTCCGGGTAGAACCTAGATTGTCTTCGTTCTGAATGATACGAACCGGAAAAGTCACCTTCTCTGCGAAGGCTTTTAAAACGGCAAGGGTGTTATCTTTAGAACGGTCATCACATACCACTAATTCATCTACCTGGACCGTTTGCTTCGCAATGCTTTCAAGTTGTAGGGGCAGAAACTTTTCCCCTCCATAAGTGCACATGGCCACTGATATCATAAAACCCTATAATTGTCGTTGGAGTGAAAAAAAATGCAATTTAGACGCATTTATTAAGTTTATGAAATTTAAGTCTGTTGTATTTTTTTCAATATTGGTTATTATTCGCTAACGGTCAAGGCCTTACAGCCATATGCCACACATTTATATAAAAAGGATGACCATTATACCTTTGGCACAGTTATCTACCCAGGATCCGAATGTATGGTAGGAGAAAATTAATTGATTATTTCACTATGAGGAACTATACTTACGCAATTTTTTAAATTCATAATATTACCAATTAGTACCATGGCCTTACCTGACGCTCTAAAAAAGGCGATTCTACAAATGCCCACAAAGGAGAAAGACAAAATTTTACTCCGATTGATCGCCAAAGACAAGGTTTTAGTAGACAAGCTTCATTATGAATTATTGGAAGAAGGCCTCACACTGGATGATAGGCGGGAGGAAATCCGCGACAGAATAGAGAGAAGCGCTCAGGGGGATCATGGTACCCCTGGCTGGCTGATGATGGATATGCGAGATATAAGCGGGATGATCTCTTATCATGTTAAGGTGACCAAAGACAAGCCTGCAGCTCTGGATATGAACTTGTTTCTCTTACTCCGATTTATGGAAGAGAACCAGAATATGTTAAGAACCTATTCGTCCAGAGCCGATAAATGCGCCTTATATCTGGCCAAAAAGGCCCAGACTGTTATAAATGCCTTCAATCGCCTCGACCCAGACTATCGGATTGATTATATCTCTGATTTGAATCGGATGCTTACTCTGCTTTTTACGCTCTGTTCTAAAGGGTATGCCCAACAACTGGGCCTGCCTCGAGACATACAATCTTAACAATCTTTTAACTTCCTACTAATCTGCCTTGAATTTTGTTTTCGGAAATTTGGATCTTTAAGGGTTTATTCACCAACCCCTTAATGTCAGATGGACACGAAAACCGCCTTATTAATCATTGATGCACAATTTGACTTTTGCAGCCCTAATGGAGCACTGTTCGTTCCCGGGGCTGAACAGGATGTACTCCGCATCGCAGGCCTTATCAACCAACATGGGCAAGCCCTTACAGAGATTTTCGTATCGCTGGACACCCATCGGGTAATGGACATCGCTCACCCTATGTTCTGGGAGGATCCAAACGGCAATTCCATAGCTCCTTTCACGACTATTACGGCACAAGCGGTGCAAGAAGGGCGCTGGACGCCTCGCTACCATGCACCTTATGTACTCCAATATTTAAAAAAACTAGAGGAGCAGAAGGGTTTCCATCATATTATATGGCCTGAGCATTGCCTTGCGGGAACGCCAGGAGCTGCGCTGGATGAAAGTATATCCAACGCTCTATTGGCTTGGACACATCGGGTGGGGCGGGATTATACCCCTATATATAAAGGGATAAATCCCCTGAGTGAACATTTTGGAATTTTCAGAGCACAAATACCAGTTCCTGGTGACTCAGAAACAGAGCTGAACCGGGGTCTTCTTAACCATCTGTCAGGATTCGATCGCATACTAATCTGTGGCGAAGCCCGCTCTCACTGCGTAGCCACCAGCATCCGGCAGATCATAGATCATGCTCCAGAGCTAGTATCCAAGCTCGTTATTCTGACGGACTGCATGTCGGACGTTACCAACTTCGAACATAATGCTCAACCTATATTTGATCTGGCTAAAGGGGCCAGCTTCACCACATCCTCACAACTATATCTCCATTAGCCATGATCCCCGCCAAGCGCAGATTTCTACTATTTTTCTTTAGTATATGGATTATTTTAGGAATTGCACAGGCCATTTTCGGGCAAAATCAAATACTGTTTGCAATTAATGATGCCTGGAATCCAATTTTCGACGCCACCATGCCCTACCTTACCCATTTAGGAGACGGTATTTTTTGCATCATTATTGGAATCTTGACGCTCCTGATTTCCTACCGGCTAGGGGGCTGTATCTTGATATCTTATTTATTTTCTGGATTATTCGTGCAGTTTCTCAAGCGAATGGTTTTCACACAAGCCCTTCGACCGCCTGTAGTGCTAGCCTCGCACCTCCCCAACATGCATCTGATTCCAGATGTAACGCTGCTTCAGCACGGGAGCTTTCCTTCTGGCCATACGACCTCAGCCTTTGCGCTCTTTATGACTATTGCCCTTTATAGCCGTCCAAAATGGATTCAGGGAGCCTGCCTCATGGCTGCTACCCTGGTCGCCTTTACAAGGATGTATTTATTAGCACACTTCCCCGCCGATGTCTGGGTAGGTGCTATGACTGGTGGAGTATTTGCCGTTGCCTCCCTAATTCTGGTAGAACGCTTCGCCACCAATTTTGCCAAAGGAGACCTCGATCGCGGTTTACTCCGCTTTTAATGACAGCTATGATCGCATTTACCCCTTTAAGTCGAAAGATATTTATATTATTATTTGTGGGTTTTAGTTTCCTCTGGGGACTAGGGCAGGCCCCACTCTTTGATGAAGACGAAGCATTCTTTGCTGAAGGCACCCGGGAAATGGTTCTCCGAAATGACTTCATTTCAACCTTTGTCAATCAGGAACAACGTTTCGATAAACCTCCTCTTACCAATTGGCTTCAGTATGCCAGCACTGCAGTACTCGGCTGGAATGAAATGGCTATTAGACTACCCTCAGCGCTGGCAGCCCTATTGTGGATGTATTTTATTTATTACTTTACTAAACGAAAACTCGGCGAACGAGCGGCCTTCTTCGCTACGCTTATAGCCGCATCCTCCCTTCAAATCACTATTATTGGGAAGGCCGCCCTAGCCGATTCATTATTGAATGCCTGTCTGGCAGGGACCATGTTCAGCCTTTATAAGGGATCCGCAAATGGCTCTAAATATTGGGTCTGGATAGGCTATTTTCTTAGTGCCATAGGTTTTCTGGCCAAAGGGCCCATTGCCCTTCTGGTTCCCGGATCGACATTTGTTCTTTATATCCTTCTTCACCGACAGTGGAAACTGATTCCTAAACTCCTTAGCCCCTTGGGAATTCTGATTTTTCTCCTAATAGCGGGCCCCTGGTACCTCTTGGCCTACCAGACTTCTGGAATGCGCTTTATTGAAGGTTTTTTTCTCTCTCATAATGTCAACCGTTTCCAGACTGCATTTGAAGGGCACTACGGAAGCATCTGGTACTTCGTTCCGATATTATTACTAGGACTTATGCCTTTTACAGGAGTCATACTTCAATCCCTACGCCCCCTAGGCAAGCTTTTCTCCGACCGATGGTTTTCGTTCCTTCTCATTTGGTTCCTTTTTGTTTTCGTCCTGTTTTCTCTGTCAGGTACCAAATTACATCATTATATCATCTATGGTTACACACCTTTATGTGTGATTGGAGGCAAGTTTATGGAGCAGAATAAGCGCCCAGTTATGTTTTGGCCCAGTATTCTACTACTCATTATTCTGGCTACGATCCCCTTCGTACTCCCGTTTGTCACTAACTATATTCAAGATGAATATGCCTTGGATGTGATGAAGGGAGCCGCCAGTGTATTTGGGCATTATTATATTCTATGGATGGCGGGACTGGTAATAATCTTAGTTGGAGTATGGTGGTCTTCCAAGGCCCCATTGGAGCTGAGGGCCACCCTTCTGGGCCTAGTATTTTTGGTGACCATTAACGTCGTATGGATGCCCCGGCTCGGTCTTCTCCTACAGATGCCGGTTAAGGAAGCAGCCTTGGTGGCACAGGAGAAAGGACTTACGAATATTATCGTACTTAATCATTATACGCCTAGTTTTCATTTTTATTCTAAACAATTTGCATCAGAAAGAAAGCCCGAACCCGGAGAGACCGTCTTTGCGCGTAAGGCAAGCCTAGATATGAAAAATATTGCTCAGGTATATTATGAAAAATATGGGTTAATTCTGGCGCGTCTTAAAGAGTAAAATGGTCTTGCAGTACAAGTAAATGGCCATTATGAGCATCCATTTTCCAGTCTATGGTCATCTCTTTCTAGGAAAGCTAAACTAAAGGAACGATTTTTGGGTTAATTACCAGTTAAGGGTTAAATTGAATTGACCCAGCTATTGACCAGTAAAATCCGTATGACATTATTGACCCTGCCCCGCATCGAGGCCTCCGAGTTTAACACTTTAGATCCGCGATCCTATATTTTGATTAAAGGAGCCAATGTTAACAATCTGAAGAATCTGGATGTAGCTATTCCTCGCAACAAATTGGTCGTTATCACCGGGTTGTCGGGATCAGGGAAGTCCTCTCTGGCCTTCGATACCTTATTTGCTGAAGGACAACGCATGTATGTGGAGAGTTTGAGCAGCTATGCCCGTCAATTTCTGGGGCGCATGGAAAAACCTGCCGTGGAATATATCAAAGGCATTTCTCCAGCGATTGCCATAGAGCAAAAGGTAAACACGAGAAATCCACGCTCCACAGTGGGGACCTCCACAGAGATTTATGATTATCTGAAGCTTTTATTTGCCCGAGTAGGTCATACTTTTTCTCCAGTGTCGGGACAACAGGTACAGAAAGATACAGTGACCGATGTGGTCAATGATATACTGTCTCTTGAGGAAGGGACTCGGGTGCTCATTCAAACCCCGCTTATCATTAGATCGGGACGATCATTGGAAATAGAGCTGGGTTTGCTATTATCCAAAGGATATAATAGGGTGATTAGGAACGGTGAGGTGATTGAAATAGAAGAATTACTGGAAAAAAAAGACCTACTGGAAACAGAAGCTGAGCTTTTTGTACTGATCGATAGAGCCAGCGTACGTCATGAGGATGAAGACACCCAATATCGAATCTCTGATTCGGTTCAGACGGCATTTTTTGAAGGAGAAGGAATTTGTATCGTCCAGGTATATGGTGGAAACCGCAGTACCTATTCTGATAAATTCGAACTCGATGGAATCGTATTCGAAGAGCCCTCGGTCAATTTGTTTAGCTTTAACAACCCTTACGGGGCCTGCAAGCGATGCGAAGGCTTTGGGAAAATACTGGGCATAGACCCGGACCTGGTCATTCCCGACAAATCATTATCGGTCTATGAAGGTGCCATTGCTCCATGGCGCACTGAAAAAATGAGTGAATGGCTGACACCACTTGTCAGGGCGGCAGATAAATTCGATTTCCCTATACATCGCCCATATAAAGATCTCACCCAAGAGCAGCGAGACTTATTATGGTCGGGTAACCAATATTTTACCGGAATTAATGGATTTATAGCAGAACTTGAAAAGCAAACGCATAAAATTCAATATCGGGTTATGCTCTCCAGATACCGCGGCCGCACGACCTGTCCGGAGTGCCGTGGCTCCAGGCTACGTCAGGATGCTTCTTATGTCAAAGTGGGGGGGAGTTCTATTACTGACCTAGTGCTCATGCCCATTCATGAAGTATCTAGATTTTTTAACGAATTAGAACTATCTGAGAATGACAGACAAGTAGCCAAACGCATTTTGACAGAAATTGAATCGCGGTTGGAATACATGTGTCGGGTAGGTCTGGGGTATCTAACCCTTAATAGACTTACCAACAGTCTGTCAGGTGGAGAATTCCAACGTATTAAGCTAGCCACCTCCCTTGGCAGTGCGCTGGTAGGATCTATGTATATCTTAGACGAACCAAGCATCGGGCTTCATCCAAGGGATACGAAGCGCCTCGTAGGGGTTCTGGAGTCGCTGCGAGACCTGGGAAATACTGTAATTGTAGTGGAGCATGAAGAAGAGGTCATGCATGCCGCCGATCAGATTATAGACATCGGACCCGAGGCTGGAACGGGGGGAGGATCGCTTATTTTCCAGGGAAGCTGGCAGGATCTAAAAAGTCAGAATAAGGAAGAACTGGCAGAATATACATCTGAAATACCCAGCCATACTCTGCGCTTCCTTTTACATCAAGATCAGATAGAAGTACCATATTCCCGCCGAAAAGCCCTGCATTTTATAGAGGTAAAAGGAGCCAGAGAACATAACCTCAAAGATATTAATGTACGCATTCCGCTCAATACACTCACAGTGGTTACAGGCGTGAGTGGTTCGGGGAAATCCACTCTAATCCGAAAAATACTATATCCGGCACTGATGCGGGCCAAAGGGGAGTTTAGTGAAGAGGTTGGCCGATTTACCGAACTTACAGGTAGCCTCGACCGGATAGAGGCCATTGAGATGATCGACCAAAATCCTATTGGTAAGTCATCCCGCTCCAACCCTGTCACCTACATTAAGGCATACGACCATATCCGACAGATGATGTCCGAGCGACCTTTAGCAAAATCCAGAGGATACAAACCCTCCCACTTCTCCTTTAATGTGGATGGGGGTAGATGTGAGGTTTGCCAGGGTGAGGGTCAGGTAAAAATCGAAATGCAATTTATGGCCGATATATACCTAACCTGTGAAGGCTGTAATGGTAGACGATTTAAGCAAGAAGTGCTGGAGGTAAAATACGACGATAAAGATGTAGCCGATATCCTGGATATGACCGTCGATGAGGCCATAAGCTTCTTCGAAGCCAAGGAACCAAGACTTACGGAAAGGCTCAAACCTTTGCAGCAGGTAGGACTAGGCTATATCGGCTTAGGGCAGTCATCCAATACCCTTTCTGGTGGGGAAGCGCAGAGGGTAAAATTAGCCTCTTTCCTGGGAAAAGGGGGAGCTCATAAGGGTAAAACCCTCTTCATCTTTGACGAGCCCACTACCGGTCTTCATTTTCACGATATAAAAAAACTCCTTAAAGCCATCAATGCATTGGTAGAGCAGGGGGATAGTGTAATCGTGATCGAGCATAATATGGAAGTTATCAAATGTGCCGACTGGATCATCGACCTGGGGCCCGAAGGGGGAGATGGAGGCGGATACCTTACCTTTGAAGGCACCCCTGAGCAAATGGCCAAACTAGAAGATAATCATACGGCCGATTTCCTTAAGGACAAATTATAAGCTGTTTCCCGGAAATGGCAAAGACGATAGCCCAAATGGGACTTGGAATAGTAAGTTATAGGGCGGGTAAACAATGTACTTACCTGACTTTTATAGACCATACTAAACGTCAGTATCCTGATGAAACTATTCAAAACCGAACACGGCATACTACTGGAACACGAAGATCGTTATTATCGCCTTCATGAGCAGGACTGGGATGTGGTGGTAAACCGAAACGACCTTTACGATTGGCTGGAACAACAGACGACCACTTTAATCGCCGTTCCCCTTTCAGATGAGGAAATTTCTAATCCCGTATTAGCGCCCATTGGCAGCCAGGAGGTCTGGGCCTCGGGCGTTACCTATTTTAGAAGCCGGACGGCCCGTATGGAAGAGTCCGAAAAGGCCGGTGGAGGCAGCTTTTATGACCGTGTATACGATGCCGAGCGACCCGAGCTGTTCTTTAAATCTTCTGCTTGGCGGGTCGTGGGCAACCATGGGGAAGTAAGAATCCGTAAAGATTCGGGCTGGGACGTCCCTGAACCTGAGCTTACGCTCTTTGCCACTTCCGATGGAACCCTGGTAGGATATACCATTGGCAATGATATGTCGTCGAGAAGCATAGAGGGCGAAAATCCTTTGTATCTGCCACAAGCCAAATCTTATACTGGCAGTGCGGCACTTGGTCCATGCCTCTATGTCAGTAAAACAGCCCTGGCTGGAGATACGGTCATTGACCTATCGATCATTCGCCAGGGTGTGGAAGTATTCAATGAAGAAGTATTGCTTTCGCAAATGAAACGAACTCCTGATGAACTGCTAGACTACCTATTCCGTGAGCTAAGTTTCCCAACTGGGTGCTATCTCATGACAGGAACTGGCATTATTCCCCCTTCCGATTTCACCTTGCACAGTGGTGATATCGTTCATATCACTATTGAACCTATCGGTACTCTTACTAATATAGTTGCCTAATTCATAGAAAAAGGATGGCTCATCACCATCCTTTTTCTATGTGATATTATAAAAAATTATCCTCTGATGCTAAAAATAGCCATGACCATGCGCTTTACTCCTTCGACAAGTGCCGATATGATGGTCTTGGTGGCACTTTTGGAATCATCATCTTCTTCTATCTCAAAAATATTGAGCCGGCTTTCGTGTAACATCCCTGGATTCAGGGAGCTGAATATTGCTTTTCTGTCTTCGGCCTGGTCGGCATTAGAGAACTGAGCCTGGTTAGATAAGGAGATTTTTTGAGTCCTGACCACTGAAGTATGCTCCTTAGGGTATTTATCCATTACCTTAGGAGCCTCTTTCTTAGTCTGCAACTTTTTATGAGCCACAAACATGTTATGAGCATAGCCACTAGCCTGCGCCTGCACACTTATGGTTAGTATTAGTAAGAAAGACAGTAATATTTTCATGGCTCCTGGGCTTACAAATGTTTAAAAAAACGAATAGCTTATTGAGTTAACTCCTTGACCTTACAAATATATGTGTTTTATCTGGTATCTTGCAATACATAGTACCTTGTTTTTACATATTTTTTTCAAAAAAGTTTTTTCTACAAGATCTACGATCTATAGATGGGAAAATAATCCATAGGGTTGCATACGGCTTAAATAATTTTTTAAGACCGCGATGCATTACCTGAAAAGGCCTTAAAAAGGAAATATATGCCTAAAATAACGACCAGGATACAATAAAAAAACGCCCATACTAGGTACAGACGTTTTAAGTTAATGGCCGGGCTCTTTACTTTTCTCTAAAGAAGATCGTGATGGGCACACCCGAGAAATCAAAATTTTCACGCATTCGATTCTCCAGATAGCGCAGATATGGTTCCTTTACATGCTTTGGATTACTGCTAAAGAAGACGAATGTCGGTGATGGGGTGGGTAGTTGAATCATATACTTGATATTGATATACTTACCTCTATGCGCCGGAGGTGGATATTTGGTTATTTCCGCCTGCATCACTTCATTCAACTTGGAAGTTGTAATTTTCTTGGTCTTATTATGATACACCTCCATTGCCTTTTCAATCACCTGGTGAATTCTCTGTTTTTCCACCACTGATGAGAAAATAATAGGCATGTAATTCATTGGTGCCAGTCTTTCTAGGAGTTGTTTTTTGTAGGTATCCGCAGTTTTAGAATCCTTTTCTATAAGGTCCCATTTGTTAACCATGATAACGATACCCTTTTTGGCCTTATCAGCCTGTCCAATTATATTCATGTCCTGCCCTTCAAGACCTTGGGTAGCATCCAGAATAACAATACACACATCGGACTCCTCCATTGCTTTGACAGAACGCAGCGTGGAATAATACTCTATATCCTCATTTACTCTGGACTTTCGGCGAATTCCTGCCGTATCGGTTAAGATAAACTCCATCCCAAAAGCATTATAATGCGTATGAATGGCGTCACGTGTGGTCCCCGCAATATTGGTAACGATGCTTCGGTCGGTACCAGTCAACACGTTTAGAAAAGAAGATTTACCGACATTGGGCCGACCCATAATAGCGATGCGCGGAATTCCTGCTTCAGGATCTTCCACACCGGCTGTATCAAAGTGTTTAACCACTTCATCTAAGAGCTCACCAGTACCAAAGCCCGTCTGAGCGGAGATAGGGTATATAACATCTCCTATCCCCATTTCATAAAATTCGGCAGCAGCATGATAACGATCGGTAGTTTCTGCCTTATTGGCTACCAAATAAACTGGTTTATCATATCTTCTTAGAACGTTTGCGAAGTCCTTATCAAGGTCTGTAAGTCCAGACATGGTATCTACCATAAAAAGTACCACCGTAGATTCTTCGATAGCGAGCTCTACCTGCTCACGAATCGCACCTTCAAAAATATCTTCGGAACCCACGACATATCCACCTGTATCGATTACCGTAAAATACTGATCAGTCCACTCTCCATAGCCATAGTGACGGTCACGAGTCACCCCACTCTGATTGTCCATAATGGCCTTGCGGCTCTCAATAAGCCTGTTGAACAGGGTAGATTTACCCACATTGGGTCTCCCTACGATTGATATTATATTTGCCATAATTGCGCTAATGCATTTTTAATTGATCCGGAAAAAGAAATTGCTCTTTCCTCCATTCACTGTTATTAATTATTTAATCTCCGTACCCAAACTGACGAAGCTTGTTTTCTTTGCTTCTCCAATCGGGTTCTACCTTTACATGTTGTTCTAGAAAAACTTTTTTGCCGAAAAAGGCTTCCAAATCTTGGCGGGCCTGGGTGCCTACCCGTTTCAACATTTCTCCCTTTTCTCCAATAATAATTCCTTTTTGACTCTTACGCTCGACGAGAATTTCGGCGCGAATCACGATGATATCATCTTTTTCCTTAAATTCAGAAACGACCACTTCGGAGCTGTATGGGATCTCTTGGCGATAGTTTAGAAAGATTTTCTCCCTAATGATTTCCGAAGCAAAGAAACGTTCGGGCTTATCAGTAAGTTCATCTTCTTGAAAATAAGGAGGATGAAATGGTAACCGGGTAATTACTGCATCGAAAAGCGTTTGGATATTGGCGTTCAATAGCGCTGAAATAGGAATAATGGCAGCAGGTTGAATGGCTTCCTCCCACTCAGCTATTTTTCTGTTCACCGTTTCTTCGTCAGAAAGGTCAATCTTATTAAGAACAAGCACCACGGGCGCATCAGTACGGACCAAAAGAGGAGTAACTTCATGGTCGACAGCCTTTTCTCCTATCTCTGCCACAAATAACACCACATCGGCATCTTCCAATGACCCCTTCACAAAAGTCATCATAGAATCATGAAGCTTATAAGCCGGTTTCACAACACCGGGCGTATCGGAATAGACCAGTTGAAAGGGGATATCCTCATGCATTCCATTGAGAATACCCATGATCCGATGACGTGTCGTTTGTGCTTTCGATGTAATAATCGACATCCGTTCACCTACCAGCACATTCATCAGGGTGGATTTGCCTACATTGGGTCTTCCAATTATGCTCACAAAACCCGCACGAAAGTCCCTTAAATGGAGTTTATTTTCTTCGTTATTTTCCATTATATTTTTTCATTTTTTCTTCGCAGAGAGTCAATTCCCTCTATTATTCAGTTTAGGGCACCAGCTTATCGTCCAGCATCCGGTTGTTATATTGCTGTATAAATGCCTTTATCTGAGCCTCCATGGGCTTTTGAACCTCCAAATTGGTTCCACGAAGGTTTTTCTTCAGAAGCTGGTCTTGCCTATAATTATACAAACCTACGGTTTTCTGGCCATCAAATTGCAATACATAAGTTCCATTAAACCATTGATATACCCCGTCGTAGTTGACTGCAAAATTCAGGGCAGGAGGGCTAAACACATTTTTACCAAAAGAAAAATAAGGTTTATCATAATGTAAATAACTCAAAACAGAAGGTAAAATATCTATCTGCTGCACCAATGTTTGGCGATCGATACCCCGCATCGTACTGTCTGCTGGAGCGAAAAAAATAACAGGCACTGAAAAGTTTCCCACTGAAGTCTGATATCGGGGATAGTGGGCAAAGGTGGCAGCGTGATCGGCGGTAAGCACGAATAATGTGTTGCGATACCAAGGCATAGTTTTGGCAACTTCGAAAAATTTCTTCAAAGCTTGGTCGGTATACCCCATGGTTTCATAGATGGGTAGGGGACCTTTCGGAAATTTATCTTTGTATCGGGTAGGAATATTGAAGGGGTCATGAGAAGAAACCGTAAAGAGGGTGCTTTGAAATGGTTGCGGAAACTCATTCATCTTTTTCGCCCAGAACTGCAAAAACTCTTCGTCCCAGATACCCCAGATCCCATCGTAATCTGCATCGTTTCCATACTCTGATTTGCCAAAATAATGCTGAACTCCTATCAAGTTCACAAAGGCTTGGAAGCCCATAGAGCCATTTGGCGCTCCATGAAAAAAGGAGGTATGGTAACCCTTTTCTTCCAACATTTTAGGTAGACTGGGAATCTCGTTATCGGTATATCTGGTGGTGATGAAAGGCTCTTTAATTCCAGGTATGCTAGTAAGTACCGAAGGAATAGCCTCTATAGATTTAGCACCGTTGGCAAAGGAGTGCCAAAAGACTCTACTGTGGCCCATGAGAGAGTCCACAAAAGGGGTGTAGCCCTTATAACTACCATTTTCTAAATCCTGATTATAGGCTCCCACCATTTCCTTGCCGAAGCTTTCCCAAATAAGCACAACTACATTTTTCGGTTGAAATAACGTATCACCAGTAGATGCCGGATGAATAGGGTCGTAAATAGCCCTTAGCGCTTCGTTATTGGAATAATAGGTGGCCCGCTCATAGTCATCCCGCTGTATGGTTTTATAGATGCAGAAAGGAGTATTAAGGGCGATAAACATTTCTTTAGGTTTATTGACATATTCCCCGGCATTGCTGAGGGTTATAGGGCGGGTGCTATGCAGAAATCCACCTCTCACTCCAGCAACAAATAGGACGACTGAAATACCCATAAGGATCGAGTGAGCGGCAACAAACTTCCATATCCCCACTTCAGGCCTTTTACCCAGCCGAACTTTTCGACTCACCCTGATAAGGGAGTAGACCATCAATAGCCATATAACGAGCACGTACCAATAAGAAATCAAAAATCCTCCAAAGACTTGCGGTAGATTATCCTGATGCGAAAACTCCGTTAGGATAGACCAAGTAGCTCGTTTGATGGTAAACCTATAATAAATAAAATCAGAGCAATTGGCCAGTAAAGCTATAGCATTGGTAAAAACATAAAGAACATCCAACGCACGCTGATAACCTTTTCCATATTTAAAAGTGAAGGGTACTAACATTAGCAGAATATAGAGTACGTTGGTGTAAAAAATTGCCACCGTATCGAACCTAAGTCCCCCTACGAACAGCCGAAAAGCTCCACTTGGCGTTATTCCCGGAAAAAAAACGGTGTTAAATGCATAAAAAAGTATACGGCAAAGCATAAAAAGGAGATATACCCAAAGTAGTCTCTTAATGAGGACAATATGGGCATTTCCATGCAGCCAATTGGTGCTGGTAATGGTCATTTCAAGTATTTTCTTGGTGTCAATGAGAAGCGCAGTCTCAAATATTTTACAAAAATAATTGTTTTTTAGTTAACAATTGTCGTATATTTGCACTCCGATTAACCAACACCGCGGGATGGAGCAGTTGGTAGCTCGTTGGGCTCATAACCCAAAGGTCGCTGGTTCGAGTCCAGCTCCCGCTACGAAGAAAGGGTTTCTAAGCAATTAGAAACCCTTTTACTTTTTAAACCTAAATATAAAAAAGCAAGCTCGGCAGGCCCGTACCCCAAAGGTCGATGGTTCGACCGGGCAGGCGATCCTGGCCAGCTCCCGCTACGCAGAAAGGGTTTCTAAGCAATTAGAAACCCTTTTACTTTGTAGGAATTCGGTTTTAAAGCATACCATTTTAATTTGATAAGAACCTATCAGCAAGATTGTTTTATCTGTAGTCTCACAGAACCACAAAGTGGTGAAATAATTATTGCTATATTTAATTTCTATAATTAAAACCCCGCATGGGTGACATAATTTGTCAATTCTGTCTTCCCTTCGGGATTATAGTTGCCCCAACTAGCACTGGTAGAGCAAAGAATCTCGGAGCACATACGTTTCGGAAAAATCGATTGAATTTCAACAGAATAAATTTAGTTTCAAATGCCAAAAGCCAATCTATTACTAGCCTTATCAACACTTTTTGTTTTCACTTTTCTCGGAAGTAAAAACCTGACGGCTGAAGAATGGAATACCAGTCACAGCTCCCTTCAAACAAATTCCAATGAAACAAAAAAGGACCAAGACTATTGGGAAAATATAGCCGAAGGTATGAGTAGATCCTTGATCAAACATTTTTGGGGAGCCAATTTTGAAGGGCATGAAGGCAGGTATTACTTCAATTATGGATCTGACCTGTCCAATATGACCACGAATCACTACTGGCCCCAGGCACATGCCATGGATGTGTTGGTAGATGCATACAACCGTTCTTCGGACTCCTTCTACCTGGACTATTTCCCCCTTTGGTGGGAAGGAGCGCCGAAATACAATTTTTCAGGCAGGGATGAAGATGCCTGGTGGAATGTGTTTGTGGATGACATGGAATGGATCGTATTGGCGCAGATCAGGATGTATGAATCTACAGACGATGAAAAATATATATCCAAAGCGCAGCAGATGTACAATGACTGGATTTGGACTAACTGGGGCCCGGAAACTGAAGCACCTTGGCATGGTGGCATCACTTGGAAAACCGATGTGGAAAAGACTAAAAATGCTTGCTCAAATGGACCTGGAGCGATTGTCGCTGCAAAAATTTTTAGGCTATATGAACAGTTGGAAAACCCGGGCGTCAAGCCCAAGCAAGCATATTTAGACGAAGCAGTGAAAATATATTCTTGGTTGAGAGCTAACCTATATGATTCTGTTGAAGGGAAAGTTTACGACAACATGGATGCCAATGGCGGAATAAACCAGGCCATTTACAGCTACAATCAAGGGACATTTATAGGCGCTGCTCATGAACTATATAAAATCACCGGAGACGATAAATACTTAGATGATGCCATAAAGGCCTCTAATTATGTGATCGACCATATGTCGACAAACAACGGGGTTCTGGCTAATTCCACTTCGGGAGATGGAGGGTTATTCAACGGGATTTTCTTTCGATACTTTGTGCAATTAGTTAATGAACCGGATCTGGATTCGGCCACACATGAAAAATTCCATCATTACATTACTAAGTCTGCTACCGTGATGGTTGAAAATGGATTGAATAAAAAAACCATGCTCTATGGAGGAGATTGGTGGAATGCTCCTGCAGATGATAATCCAGTTGCATTGACCCCTATGCTATCAGGCTGTATGCTCGCGGAAGCCATGTGCATGCTCAAGCCTTTAAATTGACTCCTGAGTATTGCTCTTCATTCATACCCACTTACCCTATTTCTTTATTAAGCATGCGTATTATCAATAAGTCCAGATCGATTAGGCCCAATTCCCTTATATGCTAATTATGAGCTATTTACAAAAATTTGAGATTGATCTTTTTGGTCCTAACATCCGTAAAAATCCATGAACCTGACGGTATTCTAAAGCAGTGACTCCAATACGTTAATTGCTTTTGAAGGTATATGCGAGACCAACAGAGGCATAATGGAACAAGGTAAAATTATATACCTCATCGTTATCGGCGCCACCTTCCAGAAGACGATAACCAATACGACCGGTAAGGCGGTCTGAAAATCTATAGGTCCCGGCAAGCTGAACATCTTCGGCCCTTCCCTGGGGTGCGGCCAATGCATCGCCTTCCAAGAGAATGCCGATTTTTTCGTTCATTCGATAATGGAGTCTGAAATTTACGATGGGGACAAAGCCAACATTTTTCTTGGATGCTTCCACTCCTTTACCGGAGAGGGCTATTTCGGCATCTCGGATTTTAGCCGTAAAACCGAGACCGAAATCTAGTTTAGGCCTTTTAACCAGATCATATCGATAAGTAATTCTATAGGAATTAAACGTGTAGCTCGCATCCAGAGGAGTATTGGCAGCAAAAGTCTCCCCGTCAAAATCAACAGGAAAACCGACCATACCCTTAGGTGTCACATTTAATGGAGCGTATAGGCCTGAAATGGTATGTCTTGACTTAATAGTATAACCTAGTCTTAATCTAAAAAATGGGCTCACTTCTGTCTGTAAATCATCCTTAAACGAAATTTTCGTACCAGATTCTCCTGGAATGCGAACATCATTATATCCCGGAAACAACGCACCAGACTCTACATCTAAGAACAACTGGGCTTTTGCCATATGGCTGGTTATGAAGAGCGCTAGCATTATGGTAAAGCTTGCCGTTAGGCGTAAATGGTTTTTCATGCTTAAATAATTTTGATGTTAAATAAAAAATAGGGGTGCCAGTACTAATTTTTCCGCTCTAGTTCCCACCGTCGCATGGGCATGGCATCAATAAGACCAAATAATTTTTTATGTCCTATAATTTCCTCAGAACGAAACTTTTCTGTTCCATCCTTCCCTATCAAAATAAAAGTAAAGGGATGGCTTGCATCCACCTTCCATTTCACCCATTCTTCTGAATGACCGCCCTTTTGAAAGGAATAAATCTCAAGTTCCCGTTCTTGCATCCCTACCTGATAGGGTGCTAGGGTGTCCATTTGCAGCTGCAGTAATGAGGATTTTGCTGGGTCGAAAAACAAAAGGATTTTTCTAGGCATCAATTGTTGGCTTAATAGTATGGCAAAAAGGATCAATAAATTCATAATAGAAGTGGAATTTCGGTTTTGTCACTGGCGGCGAACCCTATAATACCAGGCCATGAAAAAAAAAGCGTGCCCACAATAAAAATTTCCGAAAGTAACTTCCTTATATTGATCTTACGTCCTTGCGTTAACCTCAGTCTCGTGTTGCTACCATTGAATTTTAGTCTGCCATGACCATTCCTAATCAGAATAATCTATTCCGATGCCTATCAGAAATATAAAAAAGAGAAAACCGTCAAGTTCGTCCTACTCCGAAACTCTCCATTACCCCCTGTCCTGGCAGGAGCCCGAGAATTATGGAATTTGCACTGCTCGTAGACGCCTACAATCCCTGCCACATATAGAAAGGACCCTTTCATTATGAAACATGAAAGTACATTACCAGGCAAGGGAGGCTTATAAAAATACAGGGATCTATTAAATTTTTATCACTTTGACTACAATGATAGGCGAAATCAGTAAATTACAGTTTAGTACCATCGCTAGTCAGGCACTTTAAGCTAATTTTATCCGTTAAAATAGAGGAATCCAACGATCAATTATGGCACCTAACAATCCGGTAATGGACGGGCTACTGGGGAGAATTCAGGAATATAGGCAGAAATACTATCAGAATAAATTGTTAAAAGGGCTGATTTGGTCTGCTGCCTTATTGCTCACCGCCTTTCTCTTTGTGAACACTCTTGAATATTACGGACGATTCAACTCCGTGGTAAGGGGAGGCTTACTATTCGGCTTCCTGGGAATCCTGGCATTCAGCGTCTTTCAATGGGTCATTCAGCCGCTAATCCACTTATGGGGTCTTCGTAAGCCACTTTCCGATGAAGAAGCCGCTTTGCAGATTGGTAACTATTTCCCCGAAATTGGCGATAAGCTTTTAAATACGCTTCAGCTCCAGCGTATCGGCAACCTTCAGTCCGACTTGATTGAAGCGAGCATTAAGCAAAAGTCCAGTCAGCTTCTTATCGTACGATTCTCTGATGCAGTGCATTTTGAGGAAAACAAAAAGTGGCTTCGATATGCCATTTATCCTTTAGCGGCAATAGCGGCTATCTTATTATTTAATCCGACATTTTTCAGCAGCAGTTCGGAGCGAATCATTCATTTTCAACAAAAATTTGAATATTCTCCCTTTCAGTTTATCATTGAAAATGGAGCGCTCAAGGCCTTTAAAAACGAAGATTTTGATCTTAAACTAAAATTGGAAGGGGAGGCACTCCCTCAAGCCGTATATCTGATTCAGAATGGTTCTCGATTTAAACTAACCAAAACAGGGGAGCAGGATTTTACTTACCAATTTCGAAATCTACAACGGGACGTTCCATTTACATTTGAAGCCGCAGGGTTCCACTCGGATAGTTATATTATTCGGGTTTTAGAACGCCCGTCGTTACTTTCCTTTGGGGTAAAACTGAATTTCCCCTCCTATCTCAACAAACCCTCAGAGTCCCTGGACAATGTAGGCAACCTAACAGTTCCGGAAGGAACAAGGATGGAGTGGAATTTTAATACTTCTGCCACTAAAAGCGTGGGTATGCGACTGGACGAAGACTCTCTTTTTGTTGAGGCTGAACCGACTAAGGATGGAGAGTTCCGCATCAGTCGAACAGCGCGCCGATCGACACAATACCAATTGCAGCTCAAAAACGATGTGGCTAATAATGCAGATCAGATCGGATATTATATTCAGGTGATACCCGACCAGTATCCAACCCTGACTATGGAGAATTTTCAGGATACGACACTATATAATTATTTTGTTTTAGGTGGTACCATAGGGGATGATTATGGATTTTCTAAACTCCAGTTGAATTATGCTGTCCAGCGCAAAGGAGAACCAGAAACCAAGAAGAATTATCGCTCCCTGCCTATTACTTACAATCCCAAAGTCAATAACCAGAGCTTTTATTTCCAATGGTACGTAGACAGTCTTCAACTGGCTCCAGGCGATCATATTGAATACTATGTTCAGGTTTCGGACAATGATGCGGTTAATGGTGCAAAAAGCACCCGTTCCCGTGCTTTACAATTTACTGTTCCCTCCCAAAGTGAACTGGAACGCGATTTAAAAAAGGCTGAAGAAGCTACCCAGCAACAGATGCAATCGGCTCTGAAAAAAGCCCAGAGTTTAGAAAAGGATTTGAAGCGTGTGGATGACCGTCTGAAAAGTACTAAGGAAATCGATTTCAAAGAACAAAAGCAAATAGAAGACCTTATAAAAAAACGAGAAGAACTGATGCAGGAATTGCAGTCCTTGCAGGAAAAAAATAAAACGGCCTTTGAAAAAGCCAACCAGTTTAACCAGCAAAGTCCTGAGCTAAAAGAGAAAATAGAAAAGCTACAAAAGCTAATGGACGAACTTATGGACAAAGACACTGAAAAGCTTTATGATGAGCTCAAAAAGCTTTTGGAGAAAAAACAAAGTGAGCGCCTGAACAGTACCATGGAGAAGCTCCGCAATAAAGAAAAGAATTTGGAGAAGGAGCTGGAACGCACTATGAAACTTTTCAAGCAGATGCAACTCGAACAGAAGGTAGAAAATCTAGTAGAAAAGCTCAACGAACTGGCTGAGAAAGAAACGAAACTGGCCGAAAACGCGGAGAAAAATGAGCAAAAACCTAACGGCTCAGAAAAAGAACAGGAAAATAAAAATCTTAGCAAGGATCAGCAAGCCATTAAGGAAGAGTTTGAAAAGGCCTTAAAAGACAGCAAGGAAGCGGAGATTCTAAGCAAGGAACTAGAGAAAGCATTGGACATCCAGCCAGAAAGCCAAAAAGAGGCCTCTGAACAGCTCAATGAAAGCCAGGAACAACTTGGTAAGCAAAAGCCTGGAAAAGCTGCTGAATCTATGAAAAAGGCGGCCAAATCGATGAGCCAATCGGCTAAGGCAATGGCTCAGTCTATGGAATCAATGGAAATGGAACAAATGCAAGAAGATATAGATGCTCTGCGCGACATTTTAGAGAATCTTATCACCCTGTCCTACGATCAGGAACAACTCATGAAAGATTTTCGAGGCGTGAGTCAACAAGATCCTCGATTCGTTAAACTCGGTCAGCAACAGCTTAAACTACAAGATGACGCTAAGGTGGTAGAAGATAGTCTGTATGCTCTTGCCAACCGGGTACTACAGATTCAGACTTTCGTTACCCGGGAGCTTAACGACATGAAGGGTTATATGGATGGCAGCATGAAGCAAATAAAAGACCGCCACATCAATCTGGCTACAGCTCAGCAGCAAGCGGCCATGACCTCCATGAACAATTTGGCACTGATGCTGAGTGATGTACTCAATCAGATGCAGCAGCAAATGGCTATGGCCATGCCGGGAGCTGGAAAAGGCAAGAAAGGAAAGCAAAAAGGGGAGCAGTCGGGAATGGGGGAGATGCAAGAAAAGCTCAATGGACAGCTCAAGCAGTTGGGTTCTGGAAAAGAGGGCCAGGGCAACCAGTCGGAACAGTTGGCACGTATGGCTGCTGAACAAGCCAGGATTAGAAAAATGATTCAGGATTTGATCGAGTCACAAAAAGGCACCGCATTAGGCAAACAACTCAATAAAGAGTTACAGGAAATTGCTGATCAGATGGATCAGACGGAAACTGACCTGGTCAACAAACGCATTAGTCCGGAACTGATCAAAAGAAACCAAGAAATAAAAACCAGATTACTTGAATCGGAGAAGGCGATGAAAGAACAAGACGAAGACGAGCAGCGCAAGGCGCAGGCAGCTCGTCAGCTTCCGAGAAGGCCTCCTGCGGCTTTTGAGCAATTCATTAAGGAAAAACAGAAGCAAACTGAATTATTGAGAAGCATTCCTCCGGCCTTTTCTCCCTATTACAAAAGGGAGGTAGATCAATACTTCAAGAAATACGAATCTAAAAACTGATCCGCATCGACAGAGCCTGGAATTCAAAGGATATTGCGGTGTTGTAGAGTTGCCCTAGAGTACTCTTCAGCACATGAATCCCAGATAAACTTTGGCTATAACATTCTCACGACTCCCTACCTCGGCCCAGGGTGGCTGGGGCTACTTCATCAAGTTAATGATCTAGTTAGTATCTTTGCGCTAATTTTCGTTTCAATTCGTTCAATACGAATAAATTACGATATCATTTCATCTTATTCTATACATGATTAAGTTCTTCCAGGAAGACATAGAATTTGACCTTAGCAAGCCGGTCAAGACAAAAAAATGGCTAATAACAATCTGTAAATCAAATGGTTATGAGAAAATAACCGTAAATTATATATTTTGTTCGGACGAATATCTGCTAGAAATCAACAAAGAATATCTGAACCACGATTACTATACCGACATTATCACCTTCGATAATAGTGAGGAAGAGGGAGTACTGGAGAGCGATATATTTATCAGCATTGAACGCGTTAGAGAGAATGCCCAATCATTCGGAGCCGATTTCGACACGGAGCTAAGAAGGGTATTAGTTCATGGGCTACTACATTTGATGGGGCACGACGATCGGACCCCTGAACTGAAGCAAGCTATGCGGGAACAAGAAGATGAATGCCTATTATTATTTTAAAAAATTTCCACGTGGAACATTTACCAAATGATTTCACAAAAAGCACAAATGAAATATGTTTCCAGAATATGATGTCATTGTAGTGGGGGCTGGACATGCGGGATGCGAAGCCGCAGCAGCAGCAGCCAATATGGGCTCTTCGGTCCTGCTCATTACCATGAACATGCACACCATCGCACAGATGTCGTGCAACCCAGCTATGGGAGGTGTAGCCAAAGGACAAATCGTAAGAGAAATTGATGCACTAGGCGGGCAATCGGGAATCGTCAGCGATAAGACCATGATCCAATTTCGAATGTTGAATCTATCCAAGGGACCCGCTATGTGGAGTCCACGCTGCCAGAGCGATCGTGCCCTGTTCGCTCAGGAGTGGAGGAATATATTGGAGCAAACACCCGGCGTAGATTTCTGGCAAGATACTGCCAAGGAAATTATACTGGAAGACGGAAAAGCGGCTGGGGTAGTGACCAGTCTCGGACTTACCATTAAATCTAAATCTGTTGTACTTACCAACGGAACCTTTCTGAACGGATTAATCCATATAGGCGAGAAGCAATTTGGTGGGGGACGAACTGGGGAAAAGGCCGCTACCGGACTAACAGAGCAGCTTGTAAAAATTGGCTTTGAGGCCGGAAGAATGAAAACAGGAACACCTCCACGGGTAGACGGCAGATCCCTGGACTATAGCAAAATGGAGGAGCAACCCGGAGATATTAACCCCAGCAAATTTTCCTATACCGATACCGTCCCCTTGGCCAAACAAAGGAGCTGCTGGATCACTTATACCAACGAAGAGGTGCACGATGTGCTACGCACAGGATTCGAAAAATCGCCTATGTTTTCGGGAAGAATAAAGGGTATAGGCCCCCGTTACTGTCCCTCCGTCGAAGACAAAATTAACCGCTTCGCAGACAAAGACAGGCACCAGATTTTTGTGGAACCCGAAGGTTGGGATACGGTAGAAGTCTATGTAAACGGATTCTCTACTTCTCTGCCTGAAGATGTACAATATGCTGCATTAAGGAAAATCCCCGGCTTTGAAAATGCCAAAATGTTTCGTCCGGGATATGCCATTGAGTATGATTATTTCCCACCGACCCAATTGAAACCCACCTTGGAAACACATTTGGTCGGCAACTTATTTTTTGCAGGACAGATCAACGGGACCACCGGCTACGAGGAGGCGGCCTGCCAGGGGCTTATGGCAGGTATTAATGCCCATCAAAATGTAAAAGGATTGGAGGCATTTACCCTCAAAAGATCGGAGGCTTATATAGGTGTCTTAATCGATGATCTGATTAATAAGGGCACAGAAGAACCCTATCGCATGTTTACTTCGCGAGCAGAATACCGGACGCTATTGAGGCAAGATAATGCCGATATCAGGCTAACTGCCAAAGGGCATGCTCTGGGCCTAGCCAGCGAAGATAGACTGATAAAGGTGGAAGAAAAGTTGAAACAAATGGCCGTGCTAACCGATAAGCTTCAGGAGACCAAGTTCCAACCAGCCGATATCAATACAGCCTTAGAAGAACTTGGAACGGCCCTCTTAAAAGAAAAGACCTCCTTATATCAACTCCTAAAACGACCGCAAATATCGATTCAGAAGTTAAGAGAAGTATATCCTAAGCTTGAGAATCTACTCGAAGAATATACTGAAGATGCCATTTTACAAGCCGAAATCCACTTAAAGTATGATAGTTATATAGAGAAAGAAATGCTGCTTGTAGAGAAAATGAACAAACTTGAAGACCTGGCCATTGTACAGAATTTTAACTATGATTCGGTGACCTCGTTATCTTTCGAAGGGCGGGAAAAATTGAAGCGAACCAGGCCATCTACAATAGGGCAGGCCTCCCGCATCAGCGGCGTTAGCCCCTCAGACATATCAGTACTCATGCTCTTTATAGGAAGATAATCGACATGGAAAAAATTGATCAATGTCCCGTTTGCCAAGGGAGTAGCTTTAGCAATTATCTCAACGTCGAAGACTTTACCGTATCGCGACAAGAATTCAAAATTCAACAATGTAATACCTGTAATTTTCTATTGACTAACCCACGTCCTGCTGAAGCAGAAATAGGTGCCTTTTACCAATCGGATGCCTATATTTCACATCACGACGATGCCAAAGATCTGATGAGTCGGGTGTATGGACAGGTAAGAAATTATACCCTCCAGCAAAAATTAAAAATGATCAATGAGCTGGTTCCTGCCAAAGGATCCCTCCTGGACATAGGATGCGGTACAGGAGCTTTCCTGCATACCTGCCAGCAAGATGGCTGGAAAATAATAGGTACGGAACCTGACCCTGATGCAAGACTTCAGGCCGAACAAAAAGTAGGAAGCCCTATCCATGCGCAAATTCAGGGCCTTCCACACGCTGATAATAGTTTCGATATTATCAGCATGTGGCATGTATTAGAACATGTCCATCGACTAAATGAAACCTTATCATGGCTTCGGAGTAAGCTCAAAACAAGTGGCAAAATCCTGATTGCAGTTCCGAATCCGGAATCGCATGATGCACAAGTATTCGGAAAATATTGGGCCGCTTATGATGTACCCAGACACCTCTATCATTTCACAAAGAACACCATGAATAAGTTACTGGCAAATCATGGGCTCCTGATTCACTCCATCCAACCTATGTGGTTTGATGCCTTTTATGTGAGTATGCTCAGTACGAAATATCAATCCGGAAACACAGACCTTATCAGGAGCTTAAGCACCGGGATTAAGTCAAATTTCAAGGGACGTAAAAGGGCTGATCACAGAAATAACACATCCAGCCTGATTTATATAATTACTAAAAAATAAGTCCTCACACCGACTAACCCCCAGTACCCTGCATCGTATTGGGGGTTTTATCTTTTATACCAACATGATATTAAGAACCATCATTTTTGCCTGTTCGATTCTCTTGATTTTTGGACGCTGTGCCCAGGTAGTCGCACCAACCGGCGGAAAAAAAGACAGTATCGCCCCTCAATTAGTGCAAAGTATTCCCAGCAACAAAACAGTAAATTTTCAGGGGAACCGCATCGAATTACTCTTTGATGAGTACATCATCGTAGATAATATTAACCAGAAATTAGTCATCACCCCGGAAGCCGACAACCCCTATTCCTATAAGCTAAATGATGAAACATTGGTCCTGAATTTCAAGAAAAAATTCGAGGACAGTACCACTTATACCCTCAATTTCGGAGATGCTGTAAAAGATTTTTCGGAAAAAAACCCAGCCAAAAACCTGAAAATTGTTTTCAGTACCGGCCCTAAACTGGACTCGGGGAGGGTGTATGGTCGAGTTAAAGATTTAAAAACTAATCAACCTATTCTTGACGTGTTGGTAGGGCTTTATCCTCCTTCTGATACCCTAGATCCCGTCAAGCAGAAGCCCTACTATTTTTCAAGAACAGACAGCTCAGGAATATTCAGTATTGAAAATATTCAGGTTAAACCATACCGTATTATCGCTGTGGAAGACAAAAATCGGAACATGCTTTTTAATTCGAAAGACGAACGAATTGGGTTTCTCACAGACCCTATTCCTGGTAATTCCGACTCCACATTTTACAACCTGGATATGGTCATTTCCGACAACTCCATGCTGCGCATACAGCGTACCTTACCGAAGGTAAATGACTATACCGTGATATTCAATAAAGGGCTCGAATCTGCGAAAATTCGGTTTACAGAGGGGGATACCTTACCCCATGTGGTAACAGCTGACCAAATAAAATTTTATAATGTAGGCACGCACCCAGACAGCATTCAGGTTGAAATTGCCGTTACCGATTCTCTCGGAACTGACAGTACCTTCCAGCAAAAGATTACCTTCCTTCAACAAAGAGGAAAGACCCCCCAGAAAGACCCCTTTAATCTTAACTCCAGGCCCGAGAATAATAGACCCCTATCCCTGAATCTTCATTCTCAATTTAACTTCAACAAACCAGTTTCCATCCTTGACACCGAGTCCATCATGCTAGTTCGTGATAGTACGAGCAGTACAGCATTATCAAAATTTGAGATGGAGTGGAACCCCTATCGAACAGAGCTTATAGTTAAGGGAAAAGTGGTCGCAAAGGACAGCCTTAAATGGCAGTTTCCCAAAGGGGCTGTGATCAGCATTGAGCAGGATACACTGCCAGCCACCACTATTAAACATCCTGTTTTGGATAATGAAGACTATGGAACCTTAGCGGGATCCATCCTGATTGCCGATAGTTCTCAAAGTTTTATTGTGGAACTAGTCGACGAAAAGTATAAAGTGGTACGAAGCGCCAAGGAATCCCCTTATCATTTTACTGAAATACCTGAAGGAAAATATTTCTTAAGACTCATTTTGGACGACAATAAAAATGGACGATGGGACAGTGGTCAGTTTCAAAAGGCAATGCAGCCCGAAAGAATCGTTTACTACCAGGAAGTTCTCAACATTAAAAGCAATTTCGAATTCTCCAATATCAATATTTCGGTGGATAACCCGAAATAAACCTAAAACTTATACTCAAAGTGTGGATAACTATGTGAATAACCCGAAAAAACTGTTGGTAAAAGCCCTAAAGATGTTAACAAAGCTGTGGATAACACCCAGGTTATGTGGATAAATTCCAGGTTTTGCTTCTACAGTGGATAAATCACATCTAAAAACGAGTTAACAGTACGTTGATACACTATAGATCCTGTGGAAAACCAAAATTAGGTAAATTATGGAGTTATGCACACTATGATGTCGATAAATAAATCTTTACCTTGTATTCCAATCAGTTAAAAGTTCATAACTCTAAATAACTATGTGGACAAACCCACATAGTTATCCACAAAATGTGAATAACTATGTGCATCTACAGTGAATAAGCTATTTATCGACATATCCACAGGCCTAGAGATAGATAATAAAAAAGGAAAAAAATTTTTTTCTATTATGAAAGGGAAAATTATAAGGGGGTTGATTTATAGTTTTTTGATTTCCGGGGCGGCCGGCCCGGCGCTGGCCCAGGGGGAGCGGGAACTGGCCCAGGAATACTTCAAAACAGGAGACTGCGACAAGGCCACCACCCTTTATAACACTTATCTGCAAAGTGATTTTGACAGACTTTCACTCCGAAATTATGTGGAGTGTATGCAAAGACTTAAGAAATGGTCAGAAGCAGAGCAATTCCTGAAAAAAAGAACAAAAACAAATCAAGAACATGCGGGCTGGTATCAACTATACTGGGGGGCGCTATTGGAGGCGCAAGGGAAGGCTCAGGACGGACTTAAAAAGTATCGACAAGCTATCGCCTCACTTGGGGAGGGGATAGATCAGAATCGCGAAATGGCCGAGGAGTTTAGAAGGTTACAACATCCCGAACTCTCTCTTATCGCCTTAAATGATGCCCGCACAAAAGCCAAACGGAGTGACCTCTTTCAGCTGGAAGTGGCAAGTATATATAAGGAGTTGAACGAGCCCGAAAAAATGATTGATGAGCTCCTATCTTATGGTACCCGCTACCAGAACGTGCAAATTGTGCAGAATATGTTTCAAGACTTCCTGAAAGGTGAAAAAGAGCAGCTTTTGCTTGAGAAAATTCTCTACGAAAGAATTCAGGCCTATCCCAACGAAGGATTTTATAACGAACTATTAATCTGGTACCAGGTCCAGAAAAAGGACTTCTATAAGGCCTTCGTCCAGGAACGGGCATTGGATAAGCGCTTTAACCATAAGGGCGAACGCCTTTATAATTTGGGAATGCTTGCCTTGCAAAATGAAGATTATGCCAGCTCAGGTCAAATTTTTGATTATATAATTAAGGAGTATCAGAAGGAGAATATTTATTCGGTAGCCCGTAGAATGGCTATTTTTGCCAGAGAACAGCAGGTTCGAAATACCTTTCCCATCAATCAGGAAGAGGTTTCCAAGCTGGTGAAACAGTATCACAAATTGCTTGATGACCTAGGAATAAACCCACGCACTGTGGCAGTTCTAAGAAACCTGGCTAGCTTGCATGCTTTTTATCAGAACGATTTTGAAAAGGCGGTTGCTGCTTTGGATACTGCTATTCAAGCCGGAAAACAGGACCCCCTTTTTGTGGACCATTGCAAGCTGGATCTTGGCGATATTTATCTGCTTAAAGGAGAACCGTGGGAAGCATCTTTGCTCTATTCTCAGGTAGAAAAATCTCAGAAAGATAATGTACTAGGCTATGATGCCAAACTTCGGAATGCCAAACTACATTATTATAAGGGGGATTTTGATCTGGCTAAGGAGGTATTAAACATTCTAAAAAAGGCTACCACCAGAGAAATTGCCAATGATGCCAATGATCTATCATTATTGATCATGGACAATACAGGACTCGATAGTAGTGAGGTAGCCATGCGGGCTTTTGCCAATATTGAATTATTGCTCTTTCAAAATAATACCCATGAGGCTTTGGATAGCCTCCAGGCTATGCTCAAGCAATACCCGAAGCATAGCCTGACCGATGAGCTGCTGTGGATGGCAGCTAAAACATATGTCAAGCTAGACAGCACAGATGCGGCGCTGAAGAACCTTTTTGATCTATATAATCAATTCGGTCATGATATTCTAGGCGATGATGCACTCTTTGAAATTGCACGCCTCCACGAAGAAAAACTCAATAACCGGGAACTGGCCATGAAATACTATCAGGAACTTCTGGAAAAATATCCTGGGAGTATTTTCATTGCCGAAGCCCGGAAAAGATTTAGGACTCTTAGAGGTGATTTAGTAAACTAGAAAGAACGAAAGGGAGTAACCTCATTTTACTGATTTTACTCCCTTTTTCTTTGATCTGTACCGGCCCATTGACGGACCTGTATTTAAATACTCAATTCTAAGCGCCTTGAAATTGGTATATTTATACTATAACTCACTAATTAATAGCGTTTTAAATTGTGAAAAATCGGAAGTTATTTTCGTCGACCTTTTTGGAAGAGAAAGCAGATTTTTCAGTCTTTCGGGTACATCAATCGGTTTTCCTAAGGTTTTCTCCACCAAATCAATAAATTTGGCCGGATGGGCTGTTGACAAGAAAACGCCGATGAATTCTGACTCACTTTCCTTTCGGTAAGTCTCTAGCCCTAGGTAAGCAACAGCGGTATGGGGGCAGGCCACATAATTAGCTTTCTGGTCTAAGATTCGCATCGCTTCAGAAGTTTCTACGTCATTGAAATAGTAACCAGAAATTTTTTCCTTCGTCGAAAGGTGGTCATCTCCGAAAAATCTGATCAGACGAACAAAGTTACTCGGATTACCTACATCCATGGCATTGGAGATAGTCTCTACCGACGGCAAGGGATTGTAGACACCCGATTCCAGATACCGGGGAACGGAATTATTTATATTTGTTGATGCTACGAAATGCGCTACGGGTAGTCCCATCCGAAATGCGAGCAGTCCCGCACTTAGATTTCCAAAGTTACCGCTAGGAACAGAAAACACGATTGGTTTCCCCATTTGCTTTAACTGTGCATAGGCTGCAAAATAGTAGAAGGACTGAGGGATGAGCCGGGCAATGTTGATGGAGTTGGCAGAGGCTAGGTTGAACTTTGTATTGAGCTCTGTATCCAGGAAGGCATCCTTAACTAACTTTTGACAATCATCAAAAGTTCCCTCTACTTCCAGGGCCCTTACATTACGACCCAAGGTAGTAAGTTGTTTTTCCTGAATGTCGCTTACTTTTCCACTGGGATATAATATCGTTACTGAAATGCCCGGAACATCGAAGAAGCCCTGGGCTACAGCGCCCCCCGTATCTCCGGAGGTAGCCACTAGTATTTTTAAGTCCTTTTCGGATCGGGCAAGAAAATGCGACATAAGGGCGGCCATAAACCGAGCTCCAAAGTCTTTAAAGGCCATAGATGGACCATGAAATAGCTCTAGAACATATGTATCCTCAGTAATTTGTTTAGCAGGGGCATCGAAGTCATAGGCTAGCCCAATGATATGCTCCACTTCTTCTCGGGACAAATCGTCTGATAAAAGCGTATGAGTTATCTCTATGGCTATTTCCTGAAAGGATTTATTATGTATATCAGACAGAAAGTCGGGAGATAGGGTGGGAATATGCTCGGGCATATATAAACCATTATCTGGAGGAAGGCTCCTGAAAATTGCCTCCTCTAAATTGACTTTATGGCTGGCTGTTTTGGTACTATAGAATTGCATGGTGACGGATATGGCAAACGGTAATTAAAAACCAAAGTTAATTAATTTTCGTGCACTGAACCGGTTGAATGTTAACTTCTTGTAGACTGCTAAATACTTTCTAATAAATGCTCTAAAGCGACACTAATATAATTTTAGTCCTAATCCTTTGGATTGATGGGTAATGGCACTAAGTTTATATTACAAAATATAGATTGCCAGAATTTATATTTTGATAGATAATAGATTGATTCACAAACTAATATAGCGATGTCAAAAGGCGTATTTTTAGTACCCGCATTAAAGAATGAGCCCATTAAGAGTTATGCACCCGGAACTGCCGAAAGAGCAGAACTAAAGGAAATGCTCGATCAGGCTCGTAAAGTTCAGATAGAGATTCCACAATATATTGGCGGTGGAGAAAAATATTCGGGCAAGAAGGTCAGATTAGCACCTCCCCACGACCATCAGCATGTGCTAGGTTATTTTCACGAAGGCACTGCAGCTGATGTGAAACTGGCAATCACTGAGGCTTTGGAAGCCCGTACCAAATGGGCAGCTATGGACTGGGAACAACGCGCAGCGATCTTCCTGAAAGCCGCTGACTTGATTGCGGGCCCTTATCGCGCTGAAATCAATGCCGCTACTATGCTTGGGCAATCAAAGAATGCCTATCAAGCAGAGATTGATTCAGCCTGTGAACTCATAGATTTTTTGCGGATGAATGTTAATTTCATGCAAGAAATCTATGAGCAGCAGCCTATCTCCTCTGACGGAATCTGGAATCGGATGGAGTATCGGCCTTTGGAAGGTTTCGTTTTTGCTATTACCCCCTTCAATTTTACCGCTATTGCCGGTAATTTACCCGCTGCTCCCGCACTGATGGGAAATGTGACCCTGTGGAAGCCAGCTTTTACTCAGGTGTATGCTGCTAATGTAATCATGAAAGTCTTCAAAGAAGCTGGTCTTCCCGATGGTGTTATCAATATGATCCTGGTGGATGGGCCGGAGGCAGGAGAAGTGGTATTTAAACATCCTGACTTTGCTGGAATCCATTTTACAGGAAGTACCAAGGTTTTTCAGACAATTTGGAAAACAATTGGCGAAAATATAGCAGGCTATAAAACCTTCCCACGCATAGTGGGTGAAACAGGTGGTAAAGACTTTGTTTTGGCTCATAAGTCGGCCAATGCCAAGGCACTTGCTACTGGTCTGGTTAGGGGTGCTTTCGAATATCAGGGCCAAAAGTGCTCTGCTGCCTCCCGAGCCTATATACCAAGTAATATTTGGGAAGAGGTAAAGGAGTACATTCATGCTGACCTGGCAGAAATCAAGATGGGTGGTGTTGAAGACTTTGGTAATTTCATTAATGCCGTTATTGATGAAAAAGCCTTTGATAAAATAGTCGGATACATAGATGCAGCAAAAGCCTCTCAGGAAGCAGAAATCATTGCCGGTGGAACCTACGATAAATCAGTAGGGTATTTTATTGCTCCTACCGTCATCTTGGCTCATTCTCCCGATTATGTCACCTTATGTGAAGAGATATTTGGTCCGGTATTAACTATCTACGTGTATGATGAGAATAAATTTGAAGAGACTGTACAGTTGGTAGACCAAACTTCACCTTATGCGCTAACGGGGGCCGTTTTTGCAACGGACCGGTATGCTATAGAGTATGCTACCACAAATTTGGTCAATGCTGCCGGCAATTTCTATATCAATGATAAACCCACAGGTGCGGTAGTAGGACAACAGCCTTTTGGTGGTGCACGCGCTTCGGGCACCAATGACAAAGCTGGTTCTATTCTTAATCTGTTGCGTTGGGTATCACCGAGAGTTATAAAGGAAACATTCGTTTCACCTATAAGCTATCAATATCCATTCCTGAAAAAAGAATAGATGATAGAGTACCTTACCCTGCATCCTTTTAAGACGGCTGGATGTGGTGAATAATATAAAACAGGCAGGATTTGGGGATAGGCCCACATTTATCCTGCCTGTTTTTTTGCAATCCTAACTTTTAATGGAAATAGCAAATCGAAAGGGGGCTAAAGTTGCCTGATCTTCAGTCGCTTGAGTCCGGTGATTTGAGGCTCATTTTTGGTAAAGTAAACAAAACAGTAGAAGGTTTTCGGATCCATATTTACTAGTATTTTTGTAACTGAATGAGGGGCTTTCTCCCTCTATATAGGGGCTCTAACGGTTAGTTTTCTGAGTATGTAATAACCCCATATCGCCCCGAAAAGCGCAGACCCGATGACTTCACTGTGTACTCACCATCATTTGTATTAGAGACAATTACAAACTTTGTAATTTCTTTTCCGGAAATTATTGACTCGACCCTGAATCCCATAAAGACCCCATCTGGAATTAGCTCTTCTACAGGGCGTTTACTCCTTTGTCTTTAGCAAAAGACTCATAAACTATGGCAAAGGGTTGTTGCCAGGCTTCCCCATTTTGCCGGATTACGAGGGTAGGGTTGCCATCTGATAATTGTATCTTTTTTATTTCATTATTATTGGTCCTATAAGTAATGTATAGTATCGAATCTTTGCCCAGCCATCCGAAAATTCTCAAGAGGAAAAATACAGTGCTAGCCGCCAGCAACCAATTTCTACTTATGATGGGGTCGATCTTTATGGGTTTTCGGGGCGCACAGCAGGCTACGAGGTAGGTAGGTTGGTAGGATTCCCGCATATAATGAAGATACCTCGGACGACTCTCTTTAAACTCAGGGATGTACTGGGGGGGGACATTCTCCCATTTGTCCAGCCAAGTATAATACTGCTCTTGATTATGTTCTTTATGTGGCCATTCATAGATCATGAGTTTTGGCATGAGTGTACACTTACTGCGAAATGGTCAAGGATGAGTTATTTATTAATAATAGGTGCCGTATAGAAATGAAGAATACTTTATCGTTGGAGGTAGACCCGGGTTTGATCTTATGTTATTCAGAAAATATTCAAGATTTCGTTGGATATAGACTAACACCTCAGTCCGACTACGTAATGGTTAAGAATATTTTTTAGAAAGTTGTAGACAGTTTATAAAGCTATATGCCGCAGGAGAAGGGAGATTTGCTATATGTCAAGAACGAAACTTTCAAAAGA
>NZ_AZQN01000010.1 GCF_000566685.1 Dyadobacter tibetensis Y620-1 | reverse complement strand
GGCGGGACACGCTACCGAGCTGAAATAGTCTCTACACAAAAAAGACCGTCTTTGCAGACAGCCTTTCTTCATTTTGGTCGGGATGACAGGATTTGAAGACGCGGCCTTCCCGCCGCGGCGGGACACGCTTCCGAGCTGAAATAATCTCTACACAAAGAAAGACCGTCTTTGCAGACAGCCCTTCTTCATTTTGGTCGGGATGACAGGATTTGAAGACGCGGCCTTCCCGCCGCGGCGGGACACGCTTCCGAGCTGAAATAATCTCTACACAAAGAAAGACCGTCTTTGCAGACAGCCCTTCTTCATTTTGGTCGGGATGACAGGATTTGAAGACGCGGCCTTCCCGCCGCGGCGGGACACGCTTCCGAGCTGAAATAATCTCTACACAAAGAAAGACCGTCTTTGCAGACAGCCCTTCTTCATTTTGGTCGGGATGACAGGATTTGAAGACGCGGCCTTCCCGCCGCGGCGGGACACGCTACCGAGCTGAAATAGTCTTAACGCAAAAAAAGACCGTCTTTGCAGACAGCCTTTCTTCATTTTGGTCGGGATGACAGGATTTGAACCTGCGACCTCTTGCACCCCATGCAAGCACGCTACCGAGCTGCGCCACATCCCGTGACTATTTATTATATTTTTACTCTGGCGACCTTCCCGCCCTGCGGGACACGCTACCGAGCTGCGCCACATCCCGATTGGGTTGCAAATGTAGCAATCTTTTACATAAAACATCCATCCCTGAAATATTTTTTTTATCTCTGGGATGGATGTTTTATTAATTGGCATCTAGATGCCTTAGATGGTCTCGTTTCTCCAGTTCGGATTCACCTCTTCTACCTTACCCTTACGGAACCATTTGTCCCGGATACGCTCGTTGAGATAATACATACATGGTACCATAATCAAAGTCAGAGCCGTGGAAATGGTAAGGCCGAAAATAATCGTCCAGGCCAGGATGTTCCAGAAAACTGCGCTAGGTCCTCCTATTATCAAATCAGGAGAGAAATTGCGGAGTAACCCAACGAAGTCCACAGTAATCCCCAAAGCCAGAGGAATAAGTCCTAGTACAGCGGCTGATGCCGTTAGAAGTACTGGGGTAAGTCGGATGGCCCCACCTTCTATGATGGCCTCCCGCATGGGATATCCTCGACCCCGAAGTTCCTCAATAAACTCAATAAGCAAAATTCCATTCTTAACCACGATACCAGCCAATGCTATGATACCGACACCTGACATAATCACAGAAAAATCTTTGTTGAAAATAATAAAGCCCAGCAATACCCCAATCAACGAAAGAAGAATAGTAAAGAAGATGATAAAGGGTTTCACTACTGAGTTGAACTGCGTAGCCAGGATCAGGTAAATCAGCAGAATGGCTGCTCCAAAAGCCGTTCCGAGGAAGGCCATGGATTCATCTTGCTCTTCCTGCTCTCCACCCATTTTAATGGTATAACCATTGGGCACTTCCATTTCGTTAATTTCTGCTTCTATTTGCGCAACAATCTCATTAGCATTGAATCCATCTACCACATCGGATCCTAGAGTGACGATACGGCGTTGATCCTTCCGGTTAATCTGACTAAACGTTGTAGAATAACGTATATCTGCTACTGATGAGATTGGCACTTGGCGTAAGGCACCACCCATGTTCATGTCGCGATAAACAATATTCATACTCAACAGATTCTCTATCTGCTCGCGATCGTCCTTTTTAAGGCGAACCATAATAGGATACTCGTCTTTCTGGTCGCGGAACTTAGAAATTTCCAGTCCAAATAAGGCAGTACGAATAGAACCGGCTATCTGCTGAGAACTAATTCCCTCTCGTTGGGCCTTTTCCCTATCGATATCGATAACAATTTCAGGCTTATTGGTTACTAGGTCGGAACGAAGCTGATCAATTCCTTTAATTCCTGAATCTGCGATTTTTTTAAGAACATCTTGCTCCAGAGTCTGAAGTATCGGAAATTCATCACCAGAAATTTCGATGGATATAGGCTTTCCTGTAGGTGGACCCACAGCCTCACGTTCTACAGAAATCTCTGTACCAGGAACACCGGATACTGCTTCGCGAATTTTATTTAGAATGTCCTGGGTCGAGCGACCGTCTCTTTCCGTACCATAGACAAAAGCGACCGTAACTTTAGACTTATGTGGCGTTGCCGCACGGTCGGGGTTATAAGGGTCTCCTGCATTTTTCCCAACGTTGGCAATTACGGAATTTACAATACCCATGGCATCCTCCCTTTCCAACACTTCAAACACCTTTTTCTCTATAATTCTTGTAACCGAATCGGTAACGACAGCATCAGTCCCGATAGGCATTTTATTGTAGACATACACATAGTCTGGATCTCCACTTGGGAAGAAAAGGACTTTGGGCTTTACAATTCCAGTGAGAACGAAGGTGAATATTAATAGGGCTACCATACCTACCACCGCAATAACAGGTCTCCATCCACGTAGCATCCAGTCGATGAGTTTGCGGTAGTTATTTTTCAAAGCAGGCAATAGTCGATCTTGAAATGGGACCAAAATCTTTGGAGTCAAAATATAATGGTTGAACACATAGAACACCAAGATAAAAACCATAAAATTACCTACGCCACGGTCTATAAAATATCCCACGAGCGCCGCTACTGCGATGATTATCACCGGGCGCCGAATGGCCTTAAAGCTTGTATCGTGCGCCTCTTTTTCATCCTCATGCCTTCCCATAAAGGTAACAGCAAAAACAGGGTTCATGACATAGGCCACAAATAGTGAGGCACCCAAAGTAATGATGAGCGTCAGCGGCATAAACTTCATAAACTCCCCGACAATACCCGACCAGAAAAGTAAGGGAAAGAAGGGGGCTACCGTTGTAAGGGTACCAGAAAGTACGGGCACAAATACCTCCCCAGCCGCGGCCTTCACAGCTTGCTGAATGGTCCAGTCTTTATGCTGGTTAAATAAACGGTGGGTATTTTCTATTACCACAATGGCGTCGTCCACCACGAGTCCTATTCCCAGCAAGAAGGCAAAGAGAACGATGGTATTAAGGGTAAATTCAGTACCAATCATTGGCCCGATAATGGGCATCAATACGAAAGCTACCAAGGCTGAAAGGGGAACCGAAAGGGCTACAAAAATAGCGTCCCGAATACCCATAAAGAACATCAATACCATTACTACGAATATAAATCCAAGAATTACAGTATTGATCAAATCATGCAAATCAGCACGTGTTTGTATAGACGAGTCCGCGGTGATCTTAATCTCAAGCCCTTGGGGGAACCTATTTTCTTTGTAATCGGCAATTACCTCCTCTATTTTATCGGCGGCGGCTACCAAGTTTTCACCAGAACGCTTAATTACATTCAAGGTAATAACCGATTTTCCATCTAATCGCGCAAAGTCTTGCTGCTCTTCGAAACTATCGATCACCTCGGCTATGTCGCCCAGGCGTATGACGGCCCCGGTACCAGTACGGATACGAAGGTCTGCCATTTGGCTAACATCGGTGTATTCACCTTTTACCCGCAAAGTGCGGCGTACTCCATCTACATTAAGTTCCCCCCCAGAAATATTAATATTTTCTCCAGACAGACCACTTTGTATATCGTAAAAGGTAAGACCGGTCGCCTTCATCCGATTAAGATCCACATTGATCTGGATCTCCCGATTCAGGGCTCCCAGTATATCCACACGGGTAATTTCGGGTAGTGCCTCAATGGCATCCTGCATATCTTCGGCATACTCCTTCAGCTGTTTCAAAGAATAGTTTCCAGCCATATTGACGTTCATAATCGGAAATTCCGAGAAGTTTACATCTTGAGCAGTAGGCCCCGAATCCAGGTTTTGAGGGAGATCGCTTTTGGCTTTATCCAAGGCGTCACGCACTCTCTGCAAAGCCACCTCGGTTTCTACATTAGGCGTAAACTCCACCAAAATAACAGACACGTCCTGAAGTGCATTCGATTTTATTTTCTTCACCCCACTCAACGACTTGAGTTGCTTCTCTATGGGCTTATTAATCACATTTTCGATGTCGGCTGGAGCCGTGCCGAAGTAGACTGTATTTACATAGATCTGTGGAATCTTAATATCAGGAAACTGCTCTTTGGGCAGACTATTATAGACCAAAAAGCCCGCGAGGGTAATGATGAACGTAAAGATGTAGATCGTCGTCCGATTCTCCACGCACCAGTTGGTAAAACCTAAGGTTTTGTATTCATCAAATTTCATTTGTATGCTGAGCGTTAAATGTGATAAATGAAAGGAACTAGCTAGCCAGAAGGCTCGTCCGTGACATCAGCTAGTTCCTGATTCTTTAGTAGGAAATAACCTGTCCATCGGCCACCTCCTGATACCCCATGGTAATCAACTGATCGCCGGCCTCTAGGCCTTCTACCACCTCAATTTTACCATTATAGTTCAAGCCGGTCTTCACGGTCTTGGATCGGGCCACTTTCTTTTGACCTTGGGTGGCTGCTACAAAGACAATTTGTCCTTTTTCGGTGCTCTGCACATAGTTCTGGTCTACCACCAAGGCATCTTTCCGTGTAGCATCATTGATTTGCAATTGGGCCGTCATATTCGGCTTTAGCGACTTATCTGATGGTAAGTTGGCCTCTACAGTAAATGTCCGGGACAAAGGATCTACAGTGGTACTTACGAAGCTGATGCGGGCATTATACTTCTTATCCATTCCAGGAAAGGTTACAACCACTTCATCTCCTTTTTTTACACTACCAGCAAACACGTCTGAAACCTTGGCTACTACCTTAAGGTTACTTAAGTTCACTACGCGAACAACTCCCATACCCGGAGAGGCCATTTCACCTACACGAACATTTACCAGATCGACTACCCCTGCCATAGGCGCGACGATAGTACTCTGCGACAACTGAGCCTTAAGGGTAGCCATCTTCTTTTCTAAAGATTCTTTATTATTTTTGGCTTGAAGGAATTGCAATTCCGTTCCGATTTTCTGATCCCATAAACTTTTCTGCTTATCATAAAGGGTATTGACCAATGAAAGCTGGGTTTTCAGTTCCTCAATTGTCTCCCGAAGAATGCTGTCATCGATCCGACCTATCACACTTCCGGCCTTGACGTAGTCGCCTTCTTTGACATTCATCGCCGTGATTACCCCCCCGGTTTTTGGCGTAACCAAAATACTATTTTTGGCGTCTACCATTCCTTGCAATTCTACATAATGCTTAAAGGTTTCTGGCATCAGTGGTGCTACTGTAACTGCCTTTACCTTCGCTTCGACCACAACGGTAGAATCCAGGGCCGCAATTTCGGTTTCTAATGATTTTATCTGTTTTTCTATTTCTTTTTGCTGGACTTTAAGTTCGGTCAAGGTTTCTTTTTTGCCTGCCAGGCTTTCGTTTTTCTCTCCCCCACAAGCGGTGAATAATATTCCTATAGTGGCTAGGATCAACATATTTTTTTTCATGATATTTATAAGTAGCAGTTTCAGATATTTTTTCTATTTATTTTCAATTGCTCAATTCTCAGCACCAGTGTATAGTTCACCTTTTGCTTTTTGAAGATCGATTCGCGCGATTATCAAATCGTACAGAGCCGCAAAGTAGTTGGTCTCCGACTCCTTCAAGGAAGATTCCGCGTTAATGACCTCGATATTGGACCCTACACCTTCCTGGTACTTTATTTTGGAAACCCTAGCTACCTCTTTCGACAAAGCCAGATTGCGTTCTTGACTTTCTAATGCGCCAATGGCGTTCTTGATAGATATAGCAGCCTGAGCGGACTCAAAATCTATGGATTGCTCCAAAAGAGTTTGACCTACCTTCACTTTGTCTAAGGCCAATTTTTTCTGATCAATTTGGTACTTTTTATTCAACCCATCGAATATAGGAATCTGCAGGTTGAGGCTAAGGATAGAGTTATTAAACCACTTGGTACTAAACAAATCGCCCAGGTTGTCCCGTCCGTTATTATGTCCATATCCTAAAGAAGCCGATAACACCGGTAGGTAGCCACTTCGAATGCTCCGAAGGTCTAGATCTGCCAATTTTCTTTGGGTATCTAAGACACTGTATTCGATCCGATTCTGATAATCGACCTGTGGTTGGATTAGCTCCGCCTTAATGCCTTCTATATTTTCTTCTTGTATGGAATCCGTCAGACGGATGGGTTCGTCAAGAGGCATTCCCATTTGGTATTTCAACAGTGTATAACTGAGTTCTATCAAATTCTGAACCTTTTGACGTTCGGTTTTCAAGTTATTGTACTGAACCTCCAATCGGTTTACATCCAACAACTCAACAAATCCACTTTCATTCATGGCTTTCGTTTCAGACATCAGTGAGTCCAGACGAGAAATATTTAAATCTAGCACTTTAGCACGTTCCTCGGCGACTTGGGCTGAATAGTAGGCCTTGGAAACTGCTTCCGCAACGGTTACCCGAGACTGCTTCACTTGTTTCTGAGCTAATTCCCTATAAGTAGCAGCGGCCTTTAGACCTACCAAATAGGTTCCGTTAAACAGCAGTTGATTCCAAGTAGCCGAAGCAGAACCAGAATATTTCACTCCAAACTTCAAGGCTACAGGGGCAGCATCGGCCGGAGCATTTGGATCGGCAAAATTGGCGGGGAGGAAGAAACGCTGGATAATCAGGTTGTCAGTAAGGTTCACGTTGGCCGAAACCTGTGGTAACCCTGCTGAACGTACTTCCCCAATCTTCGCCTCGGCCGAAACCGCATCTAACTTGGCCGATTTAACATTTAAATTATGGTTAATGGCATAATCAATGGCCTCCTTCACGCTAAACCCCGCCTCCTGGGCCCGGCTTTGAGTGACAAAAAGGACAAATACAATCGCCAATAGCCGACTGTAGAAGTTTTGTTCATTTTTCATGGGTGTTTGGTTCTATTGCTGTTTTTTCTACGATGTTATAATAATTAAAACCTTTTGGGGTGAGTATCCCCCTGACAAAATGGTTAAGAAATTGAAGCTGTACATCTACCATGGTATACTGACCGAAGGGAAAAATTGTAGGATCGAAGGCCATTTCTATCTGTTCGACCCGTAAGCGGGAGAGAATCTCCACATTGATGTCGCGCCTATAAAATCCTTCCTCCTGCCCTTTTAACAAATTATCCTTGACACTTTGTAAGACCATACTCTGCTTAAATTGACTAAAAAGCTGAAAACCTTCCGGATGATATTTCTTAAGGTCGTACAGTAGCGCAGGGTTCATATTACATAAAGACTCCCGGATATGAGCAGAAATATGCACCATTTCATCTATAGGATTGACTGCTTTAGCTTCCAATTCCTCAAATTCGCAGGTCTGCTTGCACAGTTCCTCCGAGATGACAGTCTCGACTATCTCATTTTTATCCTTAAAATGTTGGTAGATAGTACGCTTAGAGATTCCTAGTTCCTTGGCAATGTCGTCCATGGTTACACTCTTGATGCCGTAGCGCCAAAATAAACTTAGAGACGATTTTACAATTCTTTCTTTCACGCATCAAATTTTATGTTTTTCGGTGAAATAAACTAAGAAAACTTTAAAATGATTCAGAGTTTTCTAAACTTTTTCTCTTAATCTCGCTTATAGACCCAATGTCAACCCTTTTGAATAAATCACATGATACTGTAATTCAATAAATTACATATTTAAAATTTTGATCTACAACCTCGTTAATAACGTTATATTAACTAATTGTAACCGATAAGAGAAAAGAGTTAATAAAAACAAAATTGTACAAATCAAAGTTTCAGCAGTCTGAAAATGTTCCTATTCCTGAGTATGCTGAGGAAAGCGTTTCTCGAGGTCAGACAAAGCTAGGGTTTTTACAGGCAGACGGGCAACGCTTTTGTTACCAAACCATAGAACAGACTTACCAGTGGAAGAATATTATGGACGAATTGCAAATGGGATGGAATGTTTTGTAAGAGGTTCTTGTTTGGAAAAGACATAATTTCTATCCAATTTTCCTCTCACTTTAGTGTAATCAAGATTGAATCGTTTTCTTAATTTTTATATTTTAAAAAAATAGGAACGGAAATTATGGATATTTGTGCAAAAATCATTTCTCACAATTTTTAACTAGCTACCCGCGAACTTACTATAAATGAAAAGCTACATTGACCTGATTCAGCAGACGTTCGAGTTTCCCACGATGGAGTTTAACGTTGATAATCATGAATTGCTGTTCAACAATGTACCCCTGATGGATATCATCAAGGAACACGGTACGCCTTTGAAATTGAACTATCTGCCTAAAATCGGAGAGCATATTGAGAACGCTAATATGTTCTTCAGAAATGCATTCAAAAGGCATAACTATAAGGGTAGCTATACCTATTGTTACTGTACCAAGTCGTCCCATTTCAGCTTTGTTTTGGAAGAGGCTTTGAAACATAACATCCATTTGGAAACATCCTCTTCATTTGATGTACCCATCATCCGGGAACTTTACAGAAGAGGCAAGGTGAACAAGAACACCTATATTCTAGCTAATGGCTTCAAAAGGCCCTTGTATACCCAGTATTTGAGCGAACTGATCAATGAGGGATTCAATTGTCTGCCTATACTTGACAACCTACGTGAGATAGAAGCCTACGAAGAGATGGTAACTGCCGATTCTGTGAATTTGGGCATCCGTATCGCCACTGACGAGGAACCAAATTTTGCCTTTTATACCTCACGCTTGGGAATTCGGTATAACGACGTAAATGAGCTATATAAGGAGAAAATCGCTCCAAACCCTAAGTTTAAACTTAAACTACTTCACTTTTTTATCAATACGGGCATTAAGGACAGTGCCTATTATTGGAGTGAATTGACGCGATTCATGTTCAAATATTGCGAAATGAAGAAGATTTGTCCTGATTTAGATTCCATTGATATTGGTGGAGGCCTCCCTATTCAGACCTCCCTACAGGCCAATTACGATTACCAGCAAATGATCGATGAAATCGTTGAAAATATTCAGTGGATCTGCAATAAGAATAACGTACCTGTACCGCATATTTTCACTGAGTTTGGAAGCTATACCGTAGGTGAGAGTGGAGCCGTTATTTACGAGGTGATCGACAAAAAGTTGCAAAATGATAAGGAGCTTTGGTATATGATCAACGGATCGTTTATCACGCAGTTACCCGACTCATGGGGAATGAACCAGAAATACATCATGCTCCCCATCAATAACTGGGATAGTCCCTATCAAAAAGTAAATCTTGGTGGGCTAACCTGTGATTCTCAGGATTTTTATAATAGTGAAATGCACAGTGCAGATCTCTATATGCCTATATTTGAAGACGATAAACCTCAGTACATCGGATTTTTCCATACGGGAGCTTATCAGGAGTCCCTGGGAGGCTATGGTGGCATTCAGCATTGCTTAATTCCTGCCCCCAAACATGTTTTGGTCGATCGGGATGAAGACGGGAAAATTGTCACCCGGGTGTTTGCACCCGAACAAAACAGCGATACCATGCTCCGGATCCTGGGCTTTAAGGAAGATTCCTTTGTAGCTCCGGTAACTGAAAAAACTGAAACGGGGAAAGATTCAAATGGAGAGCAAGTGGAATTGGCAGAAACAAAAATATAAATTTATAGCTCAAGTTCCCAGGGTAATATCGTGCTTACAATGATAATATCTGGAACTTGAGCTATTATTTCACTCTCCTTTCAGCATGTCTATTTAAAACAGATAACTTAATTCTTGCCTTAATATGGCCAATGCTCTGGCGATTTGGTTTTCTACCGTTTTCACCGATACACCCATCACTTGTGCCACTTTAGTATAAGTCAGGCCGTCTTCTCTGCTTAGTAAATAGGCCTGCTGTGTTTTTGGAGGCAATTTGGCAACCACTGCCTGATAGGCCTTCATTAACTCCATCTCCTCCATAGCCCTCATTGAGTCTGAATCTGCTTTTTCTTCAGCTGCCGACTCCTGATAAGCATAGGTAATCAGTAAGCTTTTTTTCCCCAGCGCCCTAATGGCATGGTTCCGTGCCATCACTATAATATACGCCTTGATATTTTCTATTTCAGTGAAATTTTGAGAATGCCTTGCTAACCATAGATTCATAAAAATCTCCTGTGTCCAATCCTTAATTTGCTCTGGATCTTTAGAGAATTGCATTAACACACGAGAAATGGTAGAATAGTTTTGATCAAATAATATTTTGAATGAGGATTTATCACCATTGGCAGTTTGAGACAAAATCTCACGATCTGAAACTATAGCTTTTTTCATAATAATAAAACCATCTACAAAAAATTAATTCAAAATATTATTCCGCATACTAATTATTTATAAATATAATCATTCGACTCCAAGAGTAAAAAACAAATTTTAATTTACATATATTGAATTATATAAAATATAACTATAATGGAAGTTTAAATATAATTTGCCATAATTCTAATCCAGAATTTATGGTTTGTTCAATAAAAGGAAATTCTCTGGATGCCTATTATTTACGTAACAAGCGTTCTTGATCCAGATACACTCCATTCTTAATCACGGCTTTGACATTCAATAAGTCTTGGATATTCTGAAGGGGATCTCCCTCTACAATAACTAAATCAGCCAGCTTTTCTGGCTCCACCGTGCCTAGGTCTTGGCCTACCCCTATAGCTTGGGCCGCCCATGCTGTGGCGGCTCTTAAAGTTTGAAAATTACTGATACCCGCCTTAATCCAACTCTGAAGCTCGGCATGATAACTGAGTCCAGAGGGCAGAATGGGAGAATCCGTTCCAGGAGTTACTCTCGCCCCTTCATTGAATAAGGTTACCAGTGTGTTTTCTATATTCTTATAAGTAGCCAACCGTTCTCCACTCGCCCCTGCAATTTCCGTCCACCGTAAACGCAAATTTTCAGGATAAAAGGTTTTAAACTGAACATGATTAAAAAAAGAAGTATCGGAACGTATTAAAGATAAATAGCCTCCGTGAAGTGAGATCGTTGGTGTAATATTCATACCAGATTTAGCAATTATTGTGACAAAATCTTGATAACTATGATTGAGCGAGGACAACTTAGGAGAGAAACCCCTCCTACTAGTGGCTCCCATATGTTCCACAGCATCCACGCCAAACCCCGCTGCTGGATAGATCTCATGCGAAGATACGCTCATCCCATTCTCATGGGCAAAGTCTGTTACCCGCTTTTGTAATATATCCGATAATCCTACATAAGTTTTTATCATGTCGTATCCCAGGGTTGATGCTCTTTTTAGCTCCAGTTCCAATTGTGCACCTCCGACATTACTCGTATTACGATTGTAATAAACCCGATTTCCTTCCATATGCCCTCCAGTAAAAAAGGTGCGAGGACCAAGCCTTCTTCCACTATCCCAAGCTTCTTTTCTTTCTAAGGCATCATAAGGCTCTGTGCCCGGTTCTCTTATTGAGGTAATTCCGTAGGCCAACCACAATCGCCCCCCCTTTTCACCTAGATAGGCGCTCTGGTGGGTATGCATTTCAATCAAGCCAGGCATTAAAGTTAAGTCACTAGCATCGATCAATTTCCCTGATTGCCCTTCCTGGTGAGGTGCAATGGAAACTATACGATTCCCTTTTACAACAACGTCCTGATTGAGCAGATATCGGTCATTCAATCCATCAAAAACACGTCCTGCATGAATGACCATATCCTCCGTTCCGACTTTAGCCTCCCATTCCATTTTTAAAGGTATTTCCTTTAGAATTCCTGTTTCTACCTCTACACGTTTCAAGACATCGGTACTCAAAAATACGATGTACCTGCTATCTGCGGACCAGCTTGGAGACTCGGCCAAATCTTGAGAAAGACATATGGGAGGACCTGAAACTTGTTTATTTTCATCTAATGGAATCACCCACAACAGATTATCCATTATAAATGCCATTCTATTTCCGTCCGGAGCGATGATCGGACCATTTTTTCCTCTAGTACCAAGTGACTTTTCGGGTACTGGGGAGAAGCTATGTAAAAGTTCTCCACTAAGATTATACACAGAAACCTTATTTAACCCTTCCCTAAACCGTGTAGAAAAAGGATCTACAGTAGAAAAGGCCACATGATTGGTTTCTGCAAACCAGGTGGGTTGTGAACCTTCAAAAATGCCATCTGTGACCGGCATCGATTGATTGGTTGCTTTGTTCCATACCATCAGGGTATACTTGCTATAGGAATCGGATTCGGCCTGATAGTAAGCCAGATGTTGACCATCGGGCGACCAAGAGGGGAATTTCATCATTTGATGCCCTGAAACAAGAACAGATTCTTTATGCGTAGAAAAGTCATATTGCCAAATATTCATCTCACCATTCTTGTCTGACGTATAAGCTATTGACCTGCCGTCTGGAGACCAAGCAGGATCAAGGGCTACAAAGGAATCGTTGGTAACCCTTTCTGGTGTCGGATTACCCAGGGTGAGCAGCCAAATATCCCCCAGAGCTGTAAAAACCAATTTGCTCCCGTCCGGAGACAGAGAGGGTGCCCTGAGACCTTTTACCGGAAATTTACTTCCCGGGCCAAACAGACGTTTCTTAATAATATATTGGTGACGAGCCAGCTCGACCGAAACATGAAAGGGTATCTCGATTTGTTCCTTATGGGAAATACTTCCTTGGTAAATCTTTCCATCTGCAGTAAAAAGATAGTCAGTGGGAGTCAGCCAGCTCACCTTGTAAGGAAACACATCTTGTTTGGTTGCTGTTAGGTTCTCTATCTGCTTACCAGCTAATTCCAATTTTTTTAGTATACTCGAACTAGCGGTCAATTCCGTATAAAGGATATGAGTGCCAGGAATATTCCAAACCGGAGCATGTATCTTATTTTTAGTAATGAGGATGGGCGTAATTCCTTTATCGTCCCTCACATAAAGCCCAGGTGCCTGTGCATCATCCGAGACATAAATAAGTCGGGAACCATCATGGCTTAGGGATGGGTAATATTCATTTGCTAATTTACTGGTAAGCTGTTTTAAGGATTTGTTTGAAAGCTCTACCGTCCATAAATCGTAACTTCCTCCACGATCTGATGAGAAAACAATCGTCTTACCATCTGGAGCATATTCAGGTTCACGATCATGAAATACTCCAAAGGTGAGTTGTTGTAAATTTAAGCCGGAGCGATTTACCTGCCATATATGATAATTTCCGTCTCGGTAAGACTGAAAGGCAATCCAGTTGCCATCGGGCGACCATGTTGGTAGTCGACAATCACCTAGCGCATCCGTAATAGCAATCCCTTCCCCTCCTTCCACCGGAACCAACCAAATGGTACCTTGAAGATCGATAGCCACGGTTTTTTTATCAGGCGAAAGAGCTAAAGCCATATTGGTCCCTTCCTCAAAACGTACAGGTATGGAATCAATTTTAGTGATTTGTGCCTGTAAATGGAAAGGCAACGAGACAAGAAAAAATACAATACTGAGCACAACCAGTTTTAACATGTCAATGAGCATATATGGTGTTTAATCTAAGAATATTAAATCTAAATGGGAGTTGAGCAAGATTTAACCTAAGCTTCAAGCCTTCCTTTCAGCGATCGGAACACAACCCACCAATCATGGTCTTTCCAGTAGCTGATCAAGGGTATATAATACACCATTTTTCATTACCATGTTAATATTCCAGGCGTCCTGAATGGTTTTCAAAGGGTCTCCATCCACAATTACCAAGTCGGCCAATTTGCCTGCTTCTAGCGACCCCAAGTCTTGGCTAACTCCAACAGCTTCCGCAGACCAGATAGTGGCGGACCTGAGAGCTTGGAAAGGTGTTACTCCTCCATCGACCCAACACTGCAGTTCAGAATGCAGGCTCATGGCATAAGGAATAAAAGGACTGTCTGTACCTGCTGTCACTCTGGCTCCCTGATCAATAAGTTTTTTTACCGTTTTCTGAATTTGATGAAAATTGGTTAGATAACCCGGCAATCGTTTTTCTATCTGACTAGCCCCTGCCTTCATGGTATTAATATATTCCTTGGAATAAAAGGTATTAAATTGTACGTTATCGTAAAAATTAGGATTTTTCGCTGCCATTGCATAAAATCCTCCTTGTAAAGAAGCCGTCGGAGTGATATTCATTTGGGATTTCACAAGAAGCTCTATCACATCCTGATATGTACGATTAGGAGCCGTAATCTTGGGCGAGTACCCCCTGCGGCTGGTGCCCCCAATATGCTCTACAGCATCAACACCATAACGCATTGCAGGAAAAATTTCGTGAGAAGATACTGGAATTCCATGTGAATGAGCAAATCGGGTGATGCGTTCCTGCAGAATATCAGGCATACGTACATAGGTTTTTATCATATCATAGCCCAAACGAGCAGAACGATCCAACTCCAGATCTAACTGAGCTGTAGAGTGAATACTGTTAGCCAACCCATAATAGATGCGACTACCATCCGTAAGTCCCCCGGTAAAAAATTCACGAGGCCCTATGAGAGCACCGCTGTCCCAACATTCTTTCCTCTCCAAGGCATCATAAGGATCTGCCCCGGTTTCGCGGAGTGAGGTAATGCCAAATGAAAGCCAGAGCCTGCCCAATTTCTCCCCAGTCATTGCATGCTGATGAGTATGCATTTCAAACAAGCCCGGGATCACCGTCTTCTTGGAAGCATCCACCAATTTACCGGCTCTTCCCGACTGGTGGGGCACAATTTCCTGGATACGATTATTCTTTATTAGAATATCTACATTCGTGAGATAGCGATCGTTAATACCATCAAATACCTTTCCAGCATGTATGACCACATTGCCATTATCCTGTTTGTATTCCCAATTAAGCTGCATAGGAACTGTCTCTACCTTGCCATCCGACAAGCGTATCTGTTTGATAGTATCCGTGGCAAAATAAACGAGGGTTTTAGAATCGGCCGTCCAGCTGGGCACCTCCGAAAGTTCGTTGGTCAGTCTACGTGGCGGCCCTACCAACTCACCTGTCTTATCGACGGCAATAACCCAAAGCAAACCATCTTGAACATAAGCCATGGATTTACCATCAGGAGACCATGCAGGCCCGTTTTTGGCTCGCATACCAAGGGACCGCTCTTCAATAGGCGATACAAAACGATCTTCCTTCCCATCTAAGGACAAGAGTAAAATTTTATTGATCCCTTCCCTGAATCGCGTTGAATAAACATGTAATCCAGACAGGGCTATGGTTTTTCCATCTGGCGACCAACTGGGCTGGCTTGGAACAAACAAGGCATCATGCAACTGGACCACCTTTTGAGATTTCACCTCTACAGACTGAAGTGTCCCCATCCCCCAGGAGTTTCGAGCATCACCCATATAAAAAGCAATACGGGAGCCATCGGGAGACCAGGCAGGATAGTTGATATCATACTCCATCTTCAATAGTTCTCGCTGCTTTCCCGACGCAACGTCATGTAACCACAATGCCATATGCCCCGTTCTATCGGTAAGAAAGGCGATGGTTTTTCCATCCGGAGACCAGGTAGGATCAGCATCCAAATAAGGATCATTAGTTAACGGGATAGGTTGTAATTTCCCCCGCTCTAACATCCATATATCTCCTAATGCTGAAAATAAAAATTTCGACCCATCAGGAGAAACATTCAGCCCCTTTACCCCCTTTACCGGTTTTTGCATTCCTTGATCAAAGTCGTATTTCTTGCGTTCGTAATTCGGAGTAGTAACAGCTACTACCGCTTCGAAAGGAATCGTTCTAATTTCCCCCCCTATCGATTTGCGTTTTATTTTACCATCGGCTACATACAAAAATTCCCGATCAGAAAACCAACTGGTCCGGAATGGGAAAACATCTTCGCTTTCGACACTAACCCGTATGGTTTGTCCATGTCTCAGATCAATATCGAGCAACACACTCCCTTTGCCTTCAAAAGCATTAAAAAACACATGTGTCCCGAGCTTATTCCAGGAAGGAGCAAACAACTTGCCGGCATGGGCCGCCAATAGCTTTTCTCCACTATCGGGTAGCAATTGATAGATACCTGGTGCTGCACTGCGCTCAGAGACAAAGGCGATTGTTTTGCCGTCGGGAGCATAGGCAGGGCAATAATCATTGCCAAGATCCGTAGTCATCTGAGTAAGCTCCGATGTAGCAAGATCCATTTTCCAAATATCGTAATTTCCCCCTCGGTCGGAGGAGAATATTAAATACTTCCCATCTGGTGAAAATTGTGGTTCACGCTCATCAAATACGCCTCTAGTAAGTTGCTCCAGCCCAGACCCGTCCCTATTTACGGCCCAGATATGATAATAGCCGTCCCTGAACGACTGAAAGGCAATACGCTTCCCATCGGGCGACCAGCACGGCTGACGATCATCACCCATACCATCAGTAATGGCCTTAGCCCTGCCTCCATTAACTGGAAGTAGCCAAATGGTGCCCTGCAAATCCAAAGCAATGTCTTGCTGATTGGGGGAAAGGGCAGCCGCCATATTGGTCCCCTCCTTTAAAGTAACAAAGGTTGTATCATTCAAAACCTCTGCCAGCAAAGGATATGGCAGGATGTATAAAAGCAGAAATGAACAAATCAATTTCCTTAGAAAACGAATGCGCCCATTCATTAAATTAAATCTGGAACTGGAGTTAACCATCATATACTAAATTGGTTGTAAGTTATAAATATCACTGTGAGCAGTCTAAACTTATTCTTGACCGAGCCTTCCATTACAAACTCGGCACAAATCTCAAAGTGCTTGTTTATGCGATAAGTCCCTATTGGTTAACAGGTGTGGGTACAAATAACCCCGGTACTGGGTTTGGAGCGTTTGTATTGGAATTGACTTCGGCTTCGCTATAAATCATACGCTCGGGCAGATCCGTACCGATAGAAGGCACTAACTTCACTCCTGCTATTTCCTTCCGTGTACGACGCAGATCATTAAAACCTAAGATTTGGCCATTGAAACTAATGTAACGCTCCAGCAGTATTTCCCTAAGCAAGGCATTAGCTGTTGACAAATTATCCTTATTCAACAACCCTCCAGCTTCGAAGTCAGCAAGCACATACGGCTCATACTTATATGTATAGGGTTGCTTTTTGTACGTATCATCCAAGCCACCTCCATTATTCAAAAAGGCTCTGAAAATATTAAGTTTCTCAATTCCTGAGGCTACCCCTACGGCTCGAGTAGCAGCTTCAGCAGTAGTGAGCAGATTTTCGGCATAGCCTACTAAGGTATAAGAAGTTGTCTGCCCAAACAGTCCTCTAGCCGCACTGGAACTCAAGGTATTCGGAGAAACCGGTATCGCTGTCCCTGTTGGACTCACCGTCATATATTGGTAATTATAACGGGCTGTTTCATCTGTTTTGGCATTTCCCCTGTATAGTGCACTGCCAGGATTTAATAGTTGAGGAGCCAAGGCTAACGAAGCATTAATATCTCCAACCCGATTTCGGGCAATAAAGGCGTACATCAAATTTTCATTTACATTCAATGTATTGCCATGAAGCATTACCCAAGATGCTGTTGGCGCATTAATGCCCTTCTCAGCAGCTGATAAGGCCAAATCATACTGCTTGGTTTCCATAAAAAAACGGGCTTTTAAAGTATATGCTGTCATTTTCCATTTGGCGGCATCGCCTCCAAAATGAATATCGGCTACCCCTGGACTGGTACCTAATCCCGATTCCAAATCGCTTATAGCTTCGTCCAAAAGCAGTTGGAGCTTATTGTATACGGCTTCCTGATCTTCAAAAGCTGGATTAGGATACTTAGCAATATCTGCAGCTTCCGAAAAAGGAATATCTCCCCAACATGCTGCTGCGGTACCAAGTGCATTGGCTTTTACCACCTTGGCTATTCCCTGCATCAGCCGATTATTATTGGCTTCTGACTTCTGAATTATCAGCTTGGTCTGTTCTACGACAGATTGGTATACAAATTGCCAAACATCATTAAAGGCAGCACCGGTTACATTATAGCTATAAATATCTTTATACTGCCGATCGGAACCGGTGAAGTATCCCGACCACATGCTTGCTACCCTAGCCAGATGCCCTTCTTGTACCGATACGTTACCCAGCTGAGCACCGGTTAGCAGTAATGTTGCCGAAGCATCGGTGGGATTATTTAGATCTGTATTCATGTTATCTACAAGAGATTCACAAGAAAACAAACCAAGGAGTCCAACCAGGACCATTTTAACGGAGAGATGATTTCGTCTCATATGCATTTAAGATTTAACCTTTGGAACTGAGTTTCTCAAAAGATTGAGATTGAATTAATAGTTTATTTTCAGGGAGAAAATGTAAGATCGGGTACCAGGAGAGTTGAAATAATCCATATTTCTACCAGTCGGCCCACCCGACATATTTGTATCCGGATCAATGCCCACTACCTTAGTCCATAGTAGCAGATTCCGACCAGTAAAGCCCACATCTATTGATTGAAGCTTCGTAAGACGTTTAAACTTTTCGCCATTTAAATGGTATGAAAGGGATAATTGGCGAAGGCGAGTCCAACTTGCATCTTCGATAAATTGTTCTTTTAGAGAACCGAACCCACTGCCCAAAGTGGTGTACCAGCTCTGATCCAGGAGAACTGTACCGCCACCAAAATCATGGAGATTACCTCGCACAGTAGATCCTGCCGGTATTACAGCTCCGGCATAATTTTTCATATCTGTGGAAAGGGTGACCTCATTACCTGTATCGGCATGGGTACCGAAGTTATACATTACACCTCTGGTTCCACTGAAATAATCCCCACCCTGAGAAGTTTCAAAAAGCAGATCCAATGAGAACTTTTTATACGAAAGAGAAGTACCAAAACCCGCTATCCAGTCAGGGTTTGGATTACCCACAACTCCTGTAACAGGATCGGCAATTGGAAAACCATTGCTGTCGAATTGTCTAGAGCCATCTTCATTTACAGCAAATTTGCTACTCCAAAAGACCCCGATAGGTTGACCCACCACAGCCCTAGCATCCATAAAATTCTGAATTCCACCTTCCAAATAAAGTGATTGGGTTCCGGCCAAATCCAGCACCTCACTTCTATTCCGGCTGAAGTTTCCTTTCAATCCCCAGGTAAGTTGACCCTTTTTAATTATATCATAGGTCAAATCCATTTCCAACCCTCTATTCTGAAGGACAGCTGCGTTAGTATATTTGGTTGCAAAACCTGTGGAAGGAGCCAAAGTTACGGGCACCAATACATCTTTAACCTTATTATTATAGTAGGTTATGCCCGTTCTGATTCTATTACCTAAGAACCTCAAATCCATTCCTACCTCATATTCAGTTTTTCTTTCGGGTTTAAGGTATTGATCCCCCATAGAACTACTTTGCAAATATGCACCTTCACCAAACTGGGCCCCTTCTAGGTTATCGCCCCAAGGACTCGCCGAAAAAGTCGCCGACGAAAAAACGGTATTAGACCTGTAGGGTAAGGGCTGGACCCCTACAACTCCATAGGAACCTCTGATTTTACCAAAATCGAGTCCACTGATTTTGTCAAAAATAGGCAACTGGGTGAATAGCCAGGCTATGTCGGCTGAGGGATACAGAAATGTCTTGTCCGATAGACTTCCAAAAGAAGAAGCAGATTCAGCCGCGGCCGACAAGTTTAAAAATAATGCATCATAGGCACCAAAGTTTGCCGTAGCATAAGTACGTGTGGTACGTACCTCGCTGCGCATATTTACTGGTGTCCTGTTTTGGGTAGTGGCATTGGAAAAATTCACTGGAGCATCTGCCACTAAGAAATTATTAATTGTGACACCGGCACTATAGTAATTACGGTTGTTGATATTAAATCCTATCACATAGGTAGAGGTGAAGTTAGTTCCTATGTTCTTAGTTACTCTGGCAAGCAAATCTGCATTAACTTGTGTCTCTCTGGTCAGCTGATCCCGGTACTGTCCCTTCCCAGCCCCTATGATATCGTTAACGGGAAAGTAGTTTACCTGTTGATCGGTATAGGTATCGATTCCTCCCCGAGCGATAATATCTATCCATGATACTGGCTTAAGCCCCAGTTCGACGCTGTTGATAAACCGATCTACGTCGGTGGTATTTTGCTGTTCATAAAGGGCCCAAAGAGCATTATTATTTGCTGGATTGGGAACAGCTCCCAAGTAACTTCTATAACCTCGTTGCCGACCCGTAATAGGTGAAGCGGTTGGACTACTGAAATAACTGCCCTTATAATCAGAAATATCGAAGTCAGCAGGATTCCGTGCCAAACCTACCATGGCCCCGGCAAGATTATTTCCCCTCTGAATTCTGTCAGAGTAACTTTTGGTATAAGCTGTATTAGTAGAAATACGCAATTTATCTGTAAACTTCCTTTCTACATTCAGCCTTGCAGTGCTACGATTATATTTGCTATTACCCCGTTGGATACCCTTTTGCCGGACATCACCCAAGCTTAGGAAATAGGTGGTCTTAGGATCGCCCCCACTAATACTAAGAGCATTATCTACAAATACACCCGTCCGAAATACCTGATCATAATTCGAGGTATTGAATACATCAGTGGAGTTCTTTTTAAGAATTGGATAATATTTAGTTCCGTCCACAGCTTCAAAATATGCCCCCGAGATATTCACTTCATCGGCACCTCCACTACGCTCAGAAATTTTATCACCCCAAGCATTGGCCGCATTAGGATTGTACACCCCGCCAGAACCCTGACCGAATTGGCCTTGAAAAGGATGGTACTTATTAATTTTGTCGACGGAAACATTCGAAGAGAAGCTAATGTTCATTTTCCCTTCAGACCCTCGCTTCGTGGTAATCAAAATAACACCATTCGCTGCACGGGAGCCCCATAAGGCGGCAGCAGAGGCCCCTTTTAATATCTGCATAGAAGCAATATCGTTGGGGTTAATATCATTAAGTCTTGATTGAGGCACAACTCCTCCTGAGGTCCCCCCTTCGGTCGTACTGCTAATCGGGATTCCATCGACCACGATTAATGGTTGGGTATTTCCAGTCAAGGTATTTTGACCTCTAATTTGGATAAAGGATGCCGCTCCTGGGTCACTTGCCGCCCTGGAAACTTGAACTCCGGCTGCCTTACCTGCTAGGCCATTAATTATACTCGTTTCTCCTGACCGTGCGATGGCTTCGCCCCCCACTTTGCTGCTGGTTGAACCAAGTCGATCCGCAACTTCCTTAAATCCTAAAGCCGTTACTACCACCTCATTCAAAGCTTGAACATCTTCTTTTAACATTACATGGATCGTGGACCGGTTGCCTATGGGAACCTCTTGTGTCTTGTATCCGATGAAGGAGAATATAAGCACTCCCTCACTATTGGGCACATCTAGTGAGTAGTTGCCATGCACATCGGTAACGCTACCAATATTGGTGCCCTTGAATAATACATTTACACCTGGTATACCCTCCTGTCCATCTTTATCGGTAACCTTTCCCTCTATTCCGAATGTCTTGCTCTGGTAATCCTGTGCTGCATCAACCTTCAAAATTTCTGGTGCCAGTGGGGCCGCATTGCGACGGTCGCTACGCTCCTTTTTGCTCTCTTCTTTAAAGAGTATATAATACCCTTTTCTTGACTTTCTATAACCTATATCTTTTGACTTTAATATTAAATCTAATTTCTGCTCTACCTCCTGATTACCCAATAGAATTTCCCTCTCAACTTTTTCGACCAAAATATTTTGCAATATGGCAGTCTCATAGGCTATGGAAATATTGTGTTTAACTTCTAATTCTCGCAGCAGATCCTTCAAAAATACCTGCTGAAGCTTGATTACTTCGGCAGAAATAGGTTTAGCAACAGAAGTAGGGACTATGAGTGGAATCGCACTTAATCCGAGTAATACAAAGGAGTACGCCTTGTAAGATAGTTTCATAGTAGTTACTTAAAATGGTTGACATAAGAATACATGCATTAATCCCCCTCATAAAAATAAGAGGTGACAGAACTGGAGGACTTCACCAGATTCTAGATCTTCATTATGTATGTGTGTCTGAAAACGAATTTACTTTTATACATCTGCGTGCGGCTCAGATGCACATCTCACCAGGCAAAGCTCGTGGCGCTACCGGAAGGTTATATACTTAAAATCCACTTATTATCGACTTGTATAAGCTTAAGCTGAAATAACTCGGCAATATCTTGAAGTAGAACTTCAACTCCTTCTTCTGTAAGTGGTATAGACCCTGACGCTTTTTTCTTCAATAATGAAGTGTCGTTAGCAATCACATGTATTCCATAGGAGTTTTCTACCTTTTTTAATAGCTCTTTTAGGGGCGTACCGTCCAACTGCCATTTGGGCATGGCCCAGGCTGAATAAGCTTCGACTTCTACCTTCTCTAAGGCATAGCTCGTAATTTTCGCTTGGTTAACGTCCATTTCCACCAGATCACCCGGTTTCAACAACATCTCTTTAGTTTCTGGTCCCCTAAGCAGGATACTACCCGACTTCAGCACTACTCGGCTCTTACCCATTCTTTCCATAAGCGTAAATTCTGTCCCCAGTACCTCCACTTGTTTCCCAGTTTCTGTATTTACCCTAAATCTTCTGTGATCAGTAGTGTGTTGAATATTAAAAAATCCCTCGCCATTCAACCAAACTTCCCGGGCAAATTCACCATTAACCAATTTATATTGCAGGCTACTCTTCCCCTTTAGGGTAACCTTTGAACCATCTGGAAGCGTAACCCTCTTAATTTGTCCAAAATCCGAGGTAATGTAGATTGGCTTATACTTGTAATAAAAATGAACTGTTGATATGGCTATCAAGAGGGCTATTACAGCAGCAACATATCTTCCGGTAGTCCATAGATATATTTGCCCTATACCCTCTATAGATTCCTGAGAGTGTAAGGGGCTTTCCACCTCCATGGTATCGGTAGTCCTAGTGGTACTGTCCCATACTTCCCCAGACTGGATCAGAAGTTGAAGAAAGAGCCTCTCATCTTGATCATCTGAACTCTCAAGCAATTGCATCGCCTGCTGAGTGTTCTGCTCAGATGCCGACAACCATTCTGTAACCTCAATCTCTTCATGTTCAGAACACCGGCCCTTAAAAAATCGAATGATCAGTTCTTTCGAAATATCCATACCTAACCTCAGAATGCTAATAGACAAATAGATCGTACATACCCAACTATTGTTAAGGAGTCATTAATTTGGCCTTACCCCTAATCAACTTTGCTTTTATTTTGCATTTAAGCAGATATATCCAATATTTATATCCAATACTTCAATTTTAACAGAATATCATTCAAATGAGACTACAAATAAGATGAGTATTGGCCCGGATGTCCTATGAGCAAGGACATAATAAAAGAATTCCTTGATCACTATGTTGTGATATAAATATGAAGTGGGCACTACAAAGTGGTAGGATACTGCTCACACCGCAGATCGATAGAATTGCATAGAGGCTAGATCAGCCAAATAGTCCATAAAAGAATATTAATTAGGACCAAAGGAAGTATTCAATAATAAATTTGGTTATAATTATCAAAAAACTTTGCATGCTTTCGTTATTAAAACGTTCATGCAAAGAACTTTCTATTATTTTTGGAACATCAAATCGATAGGACAGCCCAAAAACTTCCCATCTATAATTTCAACTAGAAGAAGAATTATGAAAAAATTACTTGTACTATTAGCAATCTGCTGCATAGGGGCTATTTCTTCCTGCACCAAGCATGCCTGTCCTGCCTATGGTTCTTTACAGAAGACTGCTCCTGTTCAGACCCAGCGCGTTTAGCTCTTCGACAGGATCAGCTCTGAGGCTTCCCTTAAGTTTTTGGCAAAAAAATCTCCAGAGTGTCCTTCAGGCGAAGGCAGAATATGGATGGTCTTAGCGCCCACTTTTTTACCGGCTTCCATGTCACGGGATCTATCGCCTATCATCCAGGATTGAAGTGGATCAATATTATATTTCGCAATGGCCTTTTCCAGCAAAAGAGAATCGGGCTTACGGGAAAGAGACTGCCCAGAGAAGTCTGGATGATGGGGGGAGAAATATAAATCGTCCATCACATGACCACTTACCTCCTGTATTCGCTCATGAATAGCATAAACTGCTTCGGCATCGTACATCCCCTTGGCTATACCCGCCTGGTTGGTAATCACAATCAGCAGGTAACCTGCCTTTTTCAAAGCTTGCAGCGCCTCACCAACTCCCTCCGGAATTATTAAGTCTTCCAGCTTATATAAATAATCGTTCAGGTCTTCGTTTAAAACACCATCACGATCCAGAAAAATACATTTTCTCTTTGGTATCAAATTCATTAGAATTAAATTTTTCGGACTACCATTCCCAAAAATAGAAATGGTAGTCTCTTACCCTTAGTGGCTATATTCCTTAACGGTTTCTATAAAGCACCGAACCTTATCCGGATCAGTATCGGGGTATACGCCATGCCCTAGATTGGCTATATAGGGATGACCTTCAAATTGATGAATCATTTGCTTAACCTCCTTTTTAATTTGATCAAAAGAAGCATATAATACGCAGGGATCCAGATTTCCTTGAAGGGTTTTGTTTGGAATAAGGGCTCTTGTTTCTGAAATATCCATATTCCAGTCCATTCCCACTACAGAGCAATTAAGTTGCCCTATCTCAGTGCGAGCAAAATAGGCTCCTTTGGCAAAAACAGTGACAGGCACTTCCGTAATCGCATCACAAATTTGCTTGATATAGGGAAGTGAGAACTCGCGATATTGCGAAGGGGATAATATTCCCGCCCAGGAATCAAACACCTGAACCAGATCGGCACCGGCAGCTATCTGGGCCTTTAAGTAGGCTATGGTACTATCCGTAATTTTTTGCAATAAGGTATGGGCAAAAATCGGGTCGGTATACAAATGCTTTTTGGCCACTGAAAAGGTCTTCGATCCTTTACCTTCCGTCATATAGCAGAATATAGTGAAAGGAGCCCCGGCAAAACCTATGAGGGGAACGCGGTTTGCCAAGGCCTTCTTTGTAATTCTTATTGCGTCCAGAACATAACCAAGATCTGCCTCTGGATCAGCGATATGTAGTTGATTTAAGTCGTCCAGGGTATGCACCGTTTTAGGAAATACAGGCCCTCTTTGTTCTACCATCTCATAGGGAAGTCCCATACCTTCGGGAATCACCAGTATATCCGAAAAGATAATGGCAGCATCCACACCCAGCAAATCCACCGGCTGGATGGTAACTTCAGCAGCCAGCTCAGGCGTGGTAGCCAGCTGAATAAAACTTCCCGCTTTCTCACGAACGGCACGGTATTCGGCCAGTATCCGCCCTGCCTGGCGCATCATCCATACGGGAGTACGCTCAGTTTTTTCACCGCGTGCAGCCCGAAGTAATAGGTCATTTTTTAATTCCATGCCGCAAAGGTAAATAGAAAGTGCATAGGATGAACCGCCACCATACTAGAACTTCATATTCAAACCTACCAGCCAGTTGGTACCCGCTTGTGGATAATAAAAATTTTCCTGTATAACCTGCTGCCCGGCAATATATCCAAAGGTATAGCCATTGGACTCATACTTTTGATTGAAAATATTGTTTATCAGAATATTCACACTTAGATTCCTGGCCCAGTTGGGCTTTAATGAATAAGTGAGCCGCAGATCGTTAGTAAAATACGCATCTAACTTCCGATTATCATTGCTTGTATTGTCCAGATATTGGTCCCCTACATATTTGCTTAGCAGGGCCAGCTCCAGCTGTTTGGTAAATGCATAGGTAAGCTGACTCCCCGCAATTAGTTCAGGTGAGAATGAAATATTGGTCTTACCGTGCTCGATAGCCCTATATCCTCCCTGATCGTAATCCGGAATATATTCTGTAAAATTGGCAATCCGGTTGGTGCTGACAGTCGCATTTACATTCCATTTAACCTTCTTAGCCAGGGCCAAGGCTCCTTCAAGCTCCACTCCCGTTCTATAACTCTTAGGTACATTAACCCGTACGGCATTCCCCACATCATTAATTTGCCCGGTCAGTACCAGTTGATTCTTATAGTACATCATATAATAATTTGCTGATAGAGCGAAACGATTCTTCTGCCAGCGAAAACCCGCCTCCACATTCTGCAAATTCTCTGATTGGGGAAATAAGGTCGCCGAGGCATCTACAAAATCGCTGCGGTTGGGCTCCCTATTGCCTATACTATAGGATGCATATAAGGAGCTCCCAGAGGCCAGGATATAGTTCAAGCCGGCCTTCGGATTAAAAAATGTGTAGGATTGATCATAGTCCAAAGGCGACTGCCGATCGTCGATTCCGAAGATGCGATGCGAAACGCTCCGGAACTGCAAGTCTGCAAATGCATTGAGGCGGTCGGTAAACTGATAATATGCCTTGCCATATAGATTGAAGTCCTCTTTCAGCCCGTTGCTCCGGTAATATTCATGTTCATTTTGAATACTTCCCGCAATCCGGGCCCAGATAATCTGTCCGTAATGATCTCCATCGTAGCGATTATACCCACCGCCCAGGCTGGCAGTAAGTTTCTTATATCCGTTATAATCTAATGAAAACGTGGTTCCCATAAAGTAATTATCCAGCCACCTCCGACGTATCAAATCGGTACTCCCTATCGTATCAGCTCCAATAATGACATTGGGCAGATTGTAGCTGCTGTAGTCATCCTGATCACGATATTGTTCATAATACCCTAACCCCCGAACCAAAAAACCATTCAAATTCAGAGTCAGGCCATCGGCGAGGGTATGAGAGGACACTATTTGGTAGTGATCCTGGCGGTAATTATCTACCTCATTCTGATATGTATAGTAGTTATATGTCCTATCATTCGAATTTAGCAAATTGGCAGCATCGCGTTCTCCCAGATAATTACGTTCAATATAAGCCTGAATTCCAGCGCGATCTCCTCGCACCTTGGCCTCAGGACTACCATACCAAGACTGGTAAGTACGTTCTTTCCCTGAAAAAACATTAACCCGAACAAAACTTTTTTTACCAAAATAGCCTGCTGACAGATAATAAGAATGCAGATTGGATGTCGCCCTATCAATAAACCCATCTGAAGACACTCTGGAAAGTCTAGCGTCAACAGTAAATTTATCATTTAACAAACCCGTCCCCAGCTTAATCGTATTTTTAAAGGTATTAAATGAGCCGGCAGAATTATTGAGCTCCAGATATGGGTCAGGCTGAAAGCTGTTGGTACTAATGTTAACCGTGGCTCCAAAGGCTCCAGCGCCATTGGTAGAGGTACCTACCCCACGCTGGATTTGGATGCTACTGACAGAAGATGCAAAATCGGGCATATTAACCCAGAATACCCCTTGACTTTCTGCGTCGTTATAGGGTATACCATTTACTGTGACGTTTATGCGCGTAGCGTCCGAACCCCGAATTCGTATCCCCGAATAACCTACACCGGCCCCGGCGTCGCTGGTACTTACCAGAGATGGTGTAAAGTTTAATAATATGGGCAAATCCTGACCCAGATTCTGCTTTTCTATGTCTGCAGCCTGAACATTGGTGTAGGCCATAGCAGACTTATCGTTCACGCGTGTGGCGTGTATGATTACTTCGTCTGCCTGTTTAGTACTTTTATGGAGACGAATCTCCAGATCTTTCGTACGATTATCCAAGGGAACGGTCTCGGTTTGATACCCTACATAGGAAACCACCAACTGCCCGATTTGCTCTGGAAGCTGATCGATGACGAAGTCTCCTGATTCCGTAGAGAAGGTACCCCTAAATGGCCCGGCCTGTATGGTCGCCCCTGGTAAGGATTTTCCGTCTTCAGCATCCACAATACGCCCCGAAACCTTTTGCTGTGCAAAAGAGGATAGACAGGAAAAAATACAAATAAAACAAATGACCACAGAGGCATAATAGTATCGCAACATGTACAAAACGTGTTAGAAACAGGCAAAGGGCCACCTGAATATTTGAATAAAATTAAAATAAACGCTTCAGTCTCCTGTTGACGAGATACACTTTGGATGTACTCGTTTCTGCAATAGCATAAGGAAACGTCTCTCCCTTCGCCGGCATTACCCGGATCAGGTGCTATGGGTATGATCTCAGCCCGTTCGGTAGGGCACCCCTTTGAGATTATGCCACAAAAGTACGGTACAAAAATCTATGTTACAATAAAGTACGTATTTTACTTATCACCCAAGTATTTTGTATTTTTACATCAGTACTGTACCAACCTAAAAACCAATCGATATGTCTGACTTTTCGGCAACCATACCACATCCTACTTCCCAACAAGCCATTGACCTGGAGCTTCGCTTTGGGGCCCATAATTACAAACCCATGTCCGTCGTACTCAATAAAGGCCGGGGCGTTCATGTCTGGGATGTGGAGGGCAAGGAGTATCTGGACTTCCTTTCGGCCTATAGCGCCGTGAGTCAAGGTCACTGTCACCCGAAAATAATTCAGGCATTAATAAACCAGGCCCAGAAACTCACTTTGACTTCCCGGGCTTTCTATAATGACCAGTTAGGGCCTTGCGAGCAATATATGGCCGAGTACTTTGGCTACGACAAAGTATTGATGATGAATTCAGGAGTTGAAGCTGGAGAGACTGCTTTAAAATTGACTCGGAAGTGGGCCTATAAGGTCAAGGGGGTTCCCACCGACCAGGCGAAAATGGTATATGTATCCGGAAATTTCTGGGGACGGACCTTAGCCGCGGTATCCTCTTCCACCGATCCCTCCAGTACCACTCATTACGGGCCATTTTTACCAGGCTTTCAAATCATCCCTTACAACGACCTAGAAGCCCTCGAAAGCTGCTTCAAAAGTGACCCTAATATTGCTGGCTTCATGGTGGAGCCTATACAGGGAGAGGCGGGCGTTGTGGTACCCCACGAAGGATACCTCCAGGGAGTCCGTAATTTATGCACCCAGTATCAAGTACTTTTCATTGCCGATGAAGTACAAACCGGGATTGGCCGTACCGGAAAAAAATTAGCCTGCGACTGGGAAGGGGTAAAACCCGACATTCTGGTATTAGGCAAGGCGCTATCGGGTGGGGTGTTTCCTGTATCTGCGGCACTTGCCAACGATGAGGTGATGCTGACGATTTTGCCCGGGGAACATGGGTCTACTTTTGGCGGAAACCCCCTTGCTTGTGCTGTGGCAGTGGCCGCCCTGAAGGTGGTAGAAGAGGAAGACCTCGCCGCCAATGCCGAGGCTATGGGCCAGATTTTTCGTTCCCGAATGCATGATCTTCAAAAACAATGTTCTTTAATAGAAATCGTTAGAGGAAAGGGACTTCTCAATGCCATTGTTATTAATGACAGCGAGGAAAGCGATACAGCCAATACCCTCTGTTACCAGATGATGGAGAAAGGGCTGTTATGCAAACCCACTCATGGCAATAAAATACGTTTTGCGCCTCCATTGGTGATCAACGCTGAACAAATGAATCAGGCCTGTGATATCATCGCTGAGGTATTTATACAATTTAACAGGCTTTAAGCAATGAGCTCTAAAATATTTTTCGGACTTCTTCTTCTGATAGGAGTAACAGCGGGCTGCAAAGACAAAACAGTAGAACCCGCAACCATTTCTACGACCAATCAATGGATCTACGATATGATGAAAGAATGGTACTATTGGAATGATAAAATGCCCGATAAACCCGATCTAACACAATCGCCTACCGATTTATTTAACTCCTTACTTTATAAGTACGACGCAAATTTACGGCCCGATGGTGACAGGTTTTCCTGGATCCAGGAGAATGTCCAAGAGCTAAAATCCAGCTTGGGAGGTATAAAAATAAGCACGGGCATTGAATTCCGTCTATTCTATTACCCTACCGGAAGCAAAAATGTGGTGGGCCTAGTCCAATACGTAGTGCCCGGTTCGCCTGCTGCGGCAGTGGGAATTAAGCGTGGAGATTTTTTTACTGGAATTGCTAATCAACCACTCACGGCAGATAATTATTCCAAGTTGCTCAACAGCGAAGGGCCTCTCACCTATACCCTGGCAACCATGGATAACCAGGGCAACCTCATCAATAGCGACCAGCCTAAAACTATTACTAAGGTTGAGGTACAATCAGACCCGGTCTTTTTCGATAGTCTCTACCAGATTAATGGAAAAAAAATCGGGTATTTGGTATACAACCAGTTCAATCCCGAACCTTATAAAGCGGATAACAAAGCTTACGACAAAAAGCTAACGGAGAAAATCGGGAATTTCAAAAACAATAATGTACGATCCTTAATTCTAGATCTGCGTTATAATTCTGGCGGATATGTCAGTTCCGCTACGCATTTGGCAAGCCTGATAGGCCGTGTCACTGCCCAGGATAAATTTTACATTAAAGAATATAATAAGACCGTTACTCCTGCCCTTCTCAAGGAATTTAAAGAAACATTTTTCTACGAAACCTTTAGCCCAGTAAGCCAAAGCATAGGGAGTCAGCTTGATCATCTGATCGTGCTGACCTCAACAGGTACGGCATCGGCCAGTGAGCTTCTTATCAACGGATTAAAACCTTTTATGGAAGTAACTGTGATCGGGGGGATTACGGCGGGCAAGAATGTAGGTTCCATCACCATATCCAATGAGAAGGCAGGCATTACCTATGGCCTCCAGCCCATTGTCACCAAGTCCTTCAACAGCTTAATGCAGTCCGACTACTCTGGAGGCTTTATTCCAGAGGTAAGTGTTAAGGAAGGATTGCTGTTATTCCCTTTCGGTGACCCCCGGGATCCTCTGCTTTCTGAGGCACTTTTTAAAATTGTGGGTTCCAGAACAGTGCGTAAGGTGGAAAGTCCACAACTACCTGCAACAGACATTTTCTCTTCATTTTCTCAAAATGCATGGGGCAGCAATATGTTTTTTGACTAGCAAGAATCAAGCAAAAATCTAGTACATTTCGTGGATTTTACTATATTTAGGTTTTCAACATGTACATACCTAAACAAAGTAACTTATGGGAATTTTAACATGGATCATCATTGGGCTTATTGCCGGGGTAGTCGCCAAGGCCATTCATCCTGGTGAAGATCCTGGTGGCTTTTTTGTCACTATCATCATTGGTATCGTAGGCGGAGTGCTCGGAGGCTTTATTTCTTCACTGCTAGGTTTCGGCGCCGTAGATGGATTTAATATAGGCAGCCTACTAATTGCCGTACTTGGCGCAGTGCTGGTATTATTTTTGTATAGAAAATTTAGTAAGAAATCCTGATTTAGATCAGAACTCTTGAGGTGGGGGAATCGCAGGTGTTCGATTCTCCCACCATTTTTATTTAGTACTTTTACCAATTGAAACACCTATTCTCAATCTTATGAAACGCCTATGAAGCTGGTAAATGACATGACGGTCTGGTTTCTCAAACGTCGGTACGAAAGAATCGAATTATTCAAGAAAAGTCCTATTGAAACCCAGCTGCGGATGTTTACCGAGTTGCTTGAAACGGCACGCTATACCGAATGGGGTGCAAAATACAACTACGGCCAGATCAAAACGGTCAAAGAATTTCAAGAACAAGTACCCGTTTCGACTTATGAAGATTTGTATCCTTATATCGAAAGGGTATTGAAGGGCGAACCCAATGTGCTCTGGCCTTCTTCTATAGAATGGTTCTCCAAGTCGTCGGGCACCACCAATGCGCGCAGCAAATTCCTCCCTGTCTCCCCCGAAGCGCTGGAAGAATGCCACTATGAGGGAGGCAAAGACATGATGACCCTATTGATCCAGAATCGGCCGGACACCAAGGTTTTCGACGGTAAAGGGCTATCCATAGGAGGAACTTTACATGCCAACCCTTTCGACGACTACACCCAGGTGGGGGATGTGTCGGCCGTGATCATGCAAAACCTGCCTGCATGGGGGGAAATTATGCGTACTCCCCCTCTGGAAGTAGCTCTAATGGATCACTGGGAAACGAAATTGGAAAAAATGGCGGAAATCTGCTCTCAAGAAAATGTAACCAGCATTCTGGGTGTACCCACCTGGACCATCGTGTTACTAGATCAGATTCTGGAGCGCAATAACAAAAGTAACTTATTAGAGATATGGCCAGAGTTCGAAGTGTTTGTCCACGGAGCAGTATCGTTTGAGCCCTATCGGGACCTTTTTACCCAAAAATATTTTCCATCCTCCAAAGTGGGTTACCTGGAAACATATAGTGCCTCCGAAGGATTTTTTGCCATTCAGGATGATATGGATAAAGTGGGTGAAATGCTATTGATGCTCGATTATGGTATATTCTACGAATTTTTACCCCTAGATCAGGTAGGACTTAAGCATCCTAAGGCGCTGCTACTTGATGAGGTGGAAGTAGGGGTTAATTATGCCCTGGTAATCTCCACAAATGCCGGCCTATGGCGGTATCTCATCGGCGACACGATCAAATTCACCTCTGTTGAGCCTTTTAGGCTCAAGGTAAGTGGCAGAACCAAACATTTTATCAATGCATTCGGGGAAGAGGTAATCGTCGAGAACGCCGATCATGCCATTAAAACGGCTGCCAACCAGACTGACTCACTCGTGGCTAATTATACCGCCGGCCCCGTCTATATGGGCGACGGTTCCCGGGGACGTCATGAATGGATCATAGAATTCAGTAAGTCACCAGACGACCAGGAGCAATTTAACCGGGTGCTGGACGAATCTCTCCGCCAGGTAAACTCCGACTACGATGCCAAGCGATACAAAGACATGGCCTTGCTTTCCCCTCTCATTCATGTGGTTCCAGCCGGCACATTCTATAACTGGATGGGTAGTCGCAATAAGCTAGGGGGGCAGAACAAGGTGCCCCGTCTTAGTAACGATCGCTCCTATCTGGACGATCTGCTGGCCATTTTGGAAGCGCAACAACCTGGAGCCTGATCAAGGCCTGAAACCATTACCCCCTGAAACATAAATGATTCCTAAGCACCTCAAAATAAAAGGTTTATACTCATACCAACAGGAACAGGAGATTCACTTTGACCCCCTCACCAATGCAGCCTTATTTGGTATATTTGGATCGGTAGGTAGTGGAAAGTCGTCCATTTTAGAAGCCATTACCTTTGCACTCTATGGTGATACAGAGCGTCTGAATAAGTCTGGCGACGACCGCACCTATAATATGATGAACCTACGTTCGGACGAGCTCCTGATCGACTTCGAATGTATTGCCGGCAAGGATGGGAATCGCTATCGCTTCACCGTAAAAGGGCGAAGAAATAGTAAAAACTTTAAGGATGTTAAAACATTTGAAAGGAAAGGATACCGTTGGAAAAATGAACTATGGGAGCCCCTTCCGGAGGGAGAAACCACTGAGGCTATCATAGGCCTCAGTTATGACAATTTTCGACGTACCATCATTATTCCACAGGGGCGTTTTCAGGAATTTATTGAGCTTCGCGATGCCGACCGCACCAGAATGATGAAGGAGCTTTTTCAATTAGAGAAATACGACCTGAGTAGGACGGTGTCAACTTTACAAGGGCAGAACAAAGAAATGCTCGCTCATGTGGAAGGACAGCTGAGCAGCATCGCCGAAGTGACGACAGATGTGATTGCCGCAGAGGAAGAAAAGCTCAAAAACCTGAGGAGCCAAATGGCCGAGCGAAAGGAAGAACTATTGGTACAATCCAAACTTGCAGAGACCTATCATAAGCAAAAACTGGCAATAGAGACCATTCAGGCCTTAGAGAAACAACTCCTGAAGCTCAAGGAAAGGGAAGCATTTATGCAAAGCCGTAGAGAGAAATTTGCTATTTACGAAATATGTGCCATTCATTTCAAACACCTGCTCGATCAGAAAAAACGACTAAATAGTAGCCTGGAAAAGGATAAAGCACGGCAGGAACAAATTAATTATCAATTACAAAAGCTTGGCCACAACTTATCCCAGGCCCAAGTGGAAAAAAACCGACTTAAACCCTCCTATGAAAATCGGGAAGTACTCTTAAAACAGGTTAGTGAATTAGAGAAAGTCGTACAGATAAAGGAGCAGCGCATTTTTTCAAAAAAATTGTACGCTTCTCTTGAAAAGGGGGAAGGCCTGTTGCAAAAGAAAAAAGAGGAACTCAATGAGCTTAAGCGCAGGCGCCAACAACTGGAAAAGGATAACGAAGCACTCAAAAATAACCTGCCCGATTTTGCAGAAGTGGGGAGAATAAACTCGTGGTATGCCACTATGAGCGTGCTATCTGTTAACAAAGCCAATACCTATAAAGAAGCTAGCGAACTTAATGCTCAGCAAATAACGCATCAGGAGACTCTAAAAGACAAGCTGCAAACCTTGTCGAAAAACTTCCAGCTAGATCTACCTTTGGATTGCGATCTTCCGATTTTCGAATCGAAACTTGTAGATACCTTAGCGCGGTATAACAGAGAATTGGTTGAAATTGATGCGCGATATATTGAAACGCAAACCAAAGCCCGACTCCAGCTCTTTGCTACAGATCTTCAGGAAGGTGAGCCTTGCCCGCTATGCGGATCAGAACACCATCCGGCCATAGGGCAGCATCAGAAGGGAGAATATGAAAATTTATTAAAAAACATCCAGGAACAAAAAGAGAAGTTACAAAATCAGGAGCAAGAACTTCGTAAGGAACTGACTCCCATGGACCGTCTGTTTCAAACATCTGCCAGCATTGAGGCTCAGAAGAAAGCGCTCCGGCTGCGCTGGGACGAAGCAAAAAATGCTGTTGAAACACACGAAAAGGATTTTACTTGGAATCAGTTTGACAAAAAAGATCCGACGCCTTTTAAGGTCTATGTCCAAAAGCTGGAGGGACTCCAAGAAAAAATAAAATCTCAGGAGCTCTCCCTTAAAGAAACCAATAGCCTGATAGAAAATTCTGAGACTGAGATTCTGGAAAAATTCGAGCGCCCTTTACAAAAACTTAAGGACGATTTGCTCAAGGCTAGCAACACCATGGATACATTAATATCTCAACTTCAGCAGATCAGACTCGAAGACTACCTGGAGCTGGAAAACGAAGCCTTGGCAATGCAGGTCGCATCCTTAAAGGATCAGCATTCAGAAATCATACAAAATTTCGAAAAGGTGGAGGGCCTTATTGCGGCTACCGACAAAGAGATAAGTAATATAGCCGGTGAAAAGAGCAGCTTGGAGCGAACAATAAACGGAAACCAACAGGAAATGATGCTCCTTGAAGAATCGCTGCAAAGCCTGCTAGTAAAACATCGATTCGACTCTGAAAACTGGGTAGAAAAGATTCTGGACCAGGCTTTAGATTTGGCGCAGGAGCGGAAGGAACTGGATGAATTCGACTTAGAGCTTCATAATATCCGACGTGACCTGGCCTATCATCAGGCTCAGAATCCTCTGGCGGATTACGATCCACAATTGCATGACACAACAAATCGCAGGGTTGCTGAGCTTACCCAACAGCTTCAGAATAACCATAAGGTAGAAGGTCAGCTGGAAGGACTCATAAAGAATTTGCAGGACGACCTGCTCCGACGTACCACCTTATTGAAGGAACATGAGAAGTTAGAAATTCGCAAAAATCATTTGAATGACTTGGCCAAACTGTTTCGATCCAGTGGCTTCGTGGATTATGCTTCTAGTATTTATCTGCAAAATCTTATCCAAGCCGCAAATGCCAGATTCCACCAGATGACCCACCAGCAGCTGCACCTCGAACTTGGTGAGGGCAATAGCTTCTGGGTACGAGACTTGCTGAATGGAGGCCATTTACGTTTACTCAAGACCCTTTCGGGAGGGCAGAAGTTCCAAGCCGCCCTATCTCTGGCCCTGGCATTGGCCGATCATATCCATGTTCGAAATGCCTCCAAACATAACTTCTTCTTCTTAGACGAAGGTTTCGGTTCGCTCGACAAAGCTGCACTCGCAACAGTTTTTGAAACCTTAAAGTCCCTTCGTAGAGAGAATAGGATCGTAGGTATCATTAGTCATGTAGAGGAACTTCAGCAGGAAATACAGACCTATCTGAAAATCCAGGAAAGTGATACGGGTAGCAAAATACTGGCAAGCTGGGAATGAGATGTCAATGACATCCCATTCCATCTATTTCCCAAACCAGTGATCAAAACTAAACCTTCCCTTTTTGATCAGGGCTTCTAGCTGTTCCTGCTGCTGTGAATTTAGAACCTCTATCATTTCCTCCCTTTTCTGGGTGGCTAAGGTGCGACTATCCTTGCGAGACCCACCTTTACGGTCCAATTTACGATCGAGACGAGTATATCTTTTATCGATTTTCGAAAGCTGTTTTACCTGCTTCTTTGTAAGATCTAACTCCGTTTTATATCGCTCCAAATTTTTGTCGAACCTCCGGGTGTTCAATTTGCTCTGAGCCAGCTCTGTCTGGGTCTCTTCCCGATTAGACTGTGCATAGGTATGGGCATTTCCCAAACAAATTAAAATCATCGCCAAAGCGAAGATCTTTAGTTTATTAATTTTCATGAAAATTGATGTTTAAATTACGATTTACCCAACGTGGATTTGTTGCATATCGTATTTGCTCAGGGAAATATCTCTCTTTTCACTGAATTCGTTTGTAAAAAATCATTCCGTTCACATTTTTCAGATAGCGGTAATGCTTGTTAATATACGCACGTACTTTTTTATTATGTTCAAACCGATACCCAATATCACTCATGGTGGACAAACTAGGGGTAACGGCATCGGCAAACAAGATGGGACGCGTTTTATCCAGGTCTTCTAAAAAGTTCTTAATGCGATAGACCTTCAGGTCTGATTCTAAGAAAAGGTTATGAGTATGCGGAAGTCTATAGCCCGAAGGCCGTTTTGAAAAATAATAGAACCGGTCAGCCCAACCCCATATTACAATGGGCTGCCCGGGCTTAGAGTTCTCAACAATCGTGCTGGTAATCTCATGGTCCAGATGGTTGGAAGGAAGCGGTTGAAGGGGCTGACGGGCAACGATATTCCGTCCACTTTGAACAAATGAGAAGCTCATTACCAATCCAAGACCTATTAGCTGAGCCATTCCTGAGGAACGCCCAATCATTACCGCTACCAGATAAGCTAAAGGAATGAACAGGTACAACACATAATGGCCGAAATTATTTCCTGCTTGTAGGCAGGCATATAAGCTACTAAGCAACATTAGAGCGGCAAATTTCTTATTTGTACGAGAAAAATCGGTGCTCCTTTTGAAAGTAGTACCACGCCAAATGGATACTACTAATAAGGCCAGAAGCAGACCAATAAAGAAAAATCTGGAGTGTGAACTGTATAAAATAAATGAAAATATCCTAAAGGGATTAAACCGCCCCTCCACGGGCATCGACTGGAATTGGGTACTGTACGAATAATAGAAATAATTCCAGAAATAGTTGACCCAGAAATCATTAAGCTTCCCCTTGGCTAAGAAGTATATATTAATCAGTATGGTAGGCATGAGCCCACTCAATATAAAAAGCATGGCGGTGGACCACTTTTTGAGTTGTATTATACTTATCAGACTCATTCCGGCAATGACTAAGCCCATGGGAACGTTCTGAAACTTAATATAAAGCAAGCTCCCGAGGGCTCCCCCTAGCAAAACAGCGGCCGGGATGGTAATAGATCCAGTTTTCTCCATCTTCAAATACCCATACGAGCACATCGTCAGAACCAAAATACTTAAATGCTCTGAATTATAGGCGATATGATCATTATACGAGGTGGTCCCAATCAGCAGGCATATGGACCAGACCAAAAGGAGGCCTATAGATGGGTGAATAAATAAGCATAGACTGCGATAAAAAAAAACGATTGAAATCAGCCAAAATATCAATCCTACTATCTCTGCCATGGTATAGGTAAGAGGTGCTCCCAGGGAATAGGAAAGCCAAATTGGCAATACCGTGAGCGGACGGGAATCCGTGTAGTTCAAAAGTAACCATAGTTTATCTGGAAGCGCACTCAATGAAAGGGTCGATGCCAGCCAGGTGCTTGTATCAACATTGGGCTCCACATCGGACATATAGCAGTAACGGGATAAGAAGGTGAGCAGTACCAGAGCCACCAAAATCAAATTTGCGGTAGCAGACCTATCGGTTTCTAGTGGATTACTCGCTCTTACCCATAAAAAGATGGTGATTAGCAGACTTATAATTAGCAGCGCTGACTTAAAGAGTATAGAAGTTTCCAAATGAAAGGAGGGGATTTAACCTGATATGAATCAAAGATCAGAATAAAGAAATAAAAAGACGAATTAGGAAGAACGTATAGGACAATAAATTGAGTAACCGGCTAAACCTCACCGGTAACCTTTGCCCATAAAAACCGGGCGATAGAAAAAAATTGTGCTGAGCAGACTAGTATCTTTGACAAATATTCCAGTAGTTTAACTGTATATTGAAATAACGAACTGAAGTCTATGCCCCTTACTACCATAGAAAATTTGCCAACTGAGGCACAAACCAAAACAAATCAGCAACCCAAAAACCAAAGATTACTATCTCTAGACGCTTTAAGAGGTTTTGATATGTTTTGGATTGCCGGGGGAGAAGAGATATTTTTTGTTCTGGCAAAAGTGACGGGGTGGGCATGGGGCATCACCATAGCTCAGCAACTTACCCATCCTGAATGGCACGGATTCAGAGCATACGATCTAATATTCCCCACTTTTCTGTTTCTGGCCGGTGTTTCTACTCCCTTTTCTTTGGGGAGTCGTTTAGAAAAGGGCGTACCCCCGGGAGCCATGATCAGAAAAGTAATTCAGAGAGGCTTGATTCTGGTATTTTTAGGCATCATTTATAATAATGGTATTTTCCAGACGGAGTGGGAAAATATGCGCTATGGTAGCGTGCTGGGCAGAATTGGCCTGGCAGGGATGTTCGCACAAATTATCTATCTCTATTTCGGCTTTAAAGCCCGATGGTTATGGTTTGCAGCGCTGATGTTGGGTTATTATGCCTTTATGATGCTCTACCCCGTTCCAGGCTGTGGAGCCGGACTGCTTACTATGGATTGTAACCCAGCTAGCTATTTCGATCAGATATTGGTCCCTGGAAAACTCTATAAAACGATTCATGACCCGGAAGGACTAGTTACAATGATTCCAGCGATAGGGACAGGCCTTTTGGGAATATTCGCCGGGGAGCTGCTTCGGAAAGGCAATGATCTCATTAGCCAGCAGAATAAGGTGTTTTACCTGGTAGCTGCCGGTGTCATCAGCTTGCTCATCAGTATAGTCTGGAATCATTTTTTTCCTATCAACAAAAATCTTTGGACTAGCTCATTTGTCCTATGTGCAGGAGGATTTAGCGCTTTATTACTCGCACTATTTTATTGGTTTATCGATGTTCTGAATTTCCGCAAATGGACATTTTTCTTTGTGGTTATCGGGATGAATTCGATTGTGATTTATATGATTGGTGATTTTATTAATTTTGGATATACTGCACATGCCCTTTTTGGTGGAATTTTAGACTTTCTTCCTGAAGCAGCAGAAAAAGTAGGCGAAGTACTGGCCTTTATCGGGGTCCAGTGGGCATTTATGTATTTGCTCTTTAAAAATAAATTATTCTTGAAAGTGTAGCCCTAAAATTGGTACTTTGTAAAGGGTTGGAGTCTGCCAGCAGCTACCCACCCTCCACCATTATTAATAGGTACCCCACACATGTCCATACAAGTCAACAACTTAACTAAATATTATGGCCAGCAAAAGGCCATTGATGACCTAACCTTTGAGCTCCAACCCGGTGAAATAGTAGGCTTTCTGGGTCCTAATGGAGCAGGTAAGTCAACCACGATGAAGATACTGACCGGGTATCTGAGCGCTTCCTCCGGATCTGCGCGGGTTGCCGGTCATGATTTGGGCAAAGATGCCCAGTTGGCTAAAAGTAAAATCGGGTATCTTCCAGAGCATAATCCCCTGTATTTAGACCTATACATTAAAGAGTTTTTGCAGTTCTCGGGGAAACTCTACGGCTTAGATAAGCACCAACTACAACTCCGTATTCAACAAGTTATGGACGACTGTGGGTTAACTGCTGAGCAGGGTAAAAAGATAGGTCAACTATCTAAAGGATACCGGCAACGGGTTGGGTTGGCCCAGGCCCTTCTTCATGACCCTCAGGTTCTAATTCTAGACGAGCCCACTACCGGTTTGGACCCTAACCAGATCCTTGAAATCAGAGACCTTATACGCCAGGCTGGAAAACAAAAAACAATTTTGTTTTCTACTCATATCATGCAAGAGGTAGAGGCACTCTGCGACCGGGTACTGCTGATCAATAAAGGACGTCTCGTTGTGGATACTACGTTAGAAAATCTGAGAGCTTCAGGGCAATCCCTGGAAAATGTTTTTGCATCCCTAACAAGGACTACACCATAGTGTAGGATTTTGCCAATTTATTAGAATTGCCTTAAATCGTTCGTGATCTGGGATTTTTACTCAAAAAAATTGTTATAATTGTAGTTCTCGGAAAATTAATTGAAGTGACTTATTAAATAAACCTACGTTTAATTAATAGGACATAACGGAAGAAATAGATAAAAAGCATATGAAATTTTGGATCAAAAAACGCTCGTATGCGACTCTGGCGGTATTGGCATTGATTATCCTTAGCCCTGCCGTTACAGGGGCGCTGATGCTCATTCATAAATCGGTGGGCATTAAGAGTGAAGTCGTGCCTACACCTACCACGCCAACCCCACATAAAGGAACAAAAAAGAATTCGCCCATCCTGGTACTGCCCGAGTCGGCCTGGGTGGATAGCACGCTTAACAGCCTTTCCCTAGATGAAAAAATCGGTCAGCTATTTATGGTAGCAACCTATTCCAATAGGGATAACCGGCATTACAATTACATTGACAAACTCATAGAAGAATATCATTTAGGTGGACTTATTTTCTTTCAGGGAGGGCCTGTAAGCCAGGCCAGACTAAGCAACCGCTATCAAGCACGTTCCAAAGTGCCCTTGTTTATTGGAATCGACGGGGAGTGGGGTCTAGGTATGCGTTTGGACAGCACTATTTCATTCCCTAAACAAATGGTGTTAGGCGCTATTAAGAATAATGAACTCATCGATCAGATGGGTGAAGATATTGGCAGGCAGTGCAAGCGTTTAGGCATCCATATCAATTTTGCTCCGGTATCCGACATCAATAGCAATCCCAAAAACCCTGTAATAGGGGTTCGCTCCTTTGGCGAAGACCGAGAAAACGTAACCCGAAAAGCCGTTGCGTATATGAAAGGACTTCAGCGCCAACGTGTAATAGCCACAGCCAAGCATTTTCCGGGTCATGGAGATACTGGAACAGATTCCCACTACACCCTGCCGGTACTTACCCATAGTAGCGAGCAGCTAACAGAAACTGACCTCTACCCCTACCGCCGCCTGATTGCCGACAGCCTGATGGGTGTGCTCAGCGGGCACCTTTATGTCCCTGTACTGGACAATACCCCGCAACTGCCCAGCTCCCTATCCAGTAAGGTCATCAACGGACTACTTCGCAAAGAAATGGGTTTCCGCGGGCTCGTATTTACAGATGCTATGAATATGCGTGGCGTGGCCAAAACAGGGCCTGCTCCGGAAATCAATCTGAAGGCCCTTATTGCAGGCAACGACGTTCTACTATATCCCGAAAATGTGGGAGAGACAGTGGCCAGAATCAAACAAGCTATTGCCAGCAGAGAAATTAGTGAGAAGATTATCGATGATAAGGTAAAACGGATTCTCCAGGGAAAATACTGGGCAGGCCTAAACCGCTATCAACCTATAGCAATTGAAAACCTTTATCAAGATCTGAATCAGGAAAGTAGTCAGGTGTTATATCGACAACTGTGCCAGGCCTCTATTACAGTAGTTAATAACGATAAAAATCTCCTACCCCTTACACCGGGAACGAGTGATCAGATTGCCACAGTCTCGATGGGTTCAGGTACCCATGCGAAATTCAATAAGATGATCAATTTCTATCATCCCATGCAGACCTATTCCTTCTATGACGGACCAGAGTCTCAGCAGGAGATTAGCGAAATGTTGGATCATCTTGCGCCCTACTCAACGGTAATCGTTGGCATTAACGGCCTTTCCACCAGGCCTAATCGCAATTATCACGTTAACCCGAAATCCGTTTCCTTTGTCAGTCAGCTAAAAGGGCAGGGTAAAAAAGTCATCCTCTGTGTTTTTGGTACACCTTATAGCCTGGCTTCTTTCCCGGAAGTGGATGCGTTGGTTTGCGCCAACCAAGACGGGGCCGAGCAACAAGAACTCCTTCCTCAAATTCTCTTTGGGGCCCTGGAAGCTACCGGAGTGCTACCGGTTTCCGTGCAGACATATAAGGCGGGGACGGGAGTAAATCTATCAACTGCTAACCGGCTTGCCAATGCCACGCCGGAAAGTGTTGGAATGAATTCCAAAGTTTTACTGAAGATAGACAACGTCACCATGGAAGCCATAGAGCAGAAAGCCTTCCCTGGATGTCAAATATTAGTTAGCAGAAGAGGCAAGATTGTTTATAACAGGCAATTCGGAACCCTGGATTATCGCTCTACAGATCCGGTCAACGAACAAACGCTCTACGATCTGGCCTCTCTTACCAAAGTGTCAGCTACTCTGCAAGCTGTTATGCTGCTCTATGACCGTCAACAACTTGATCTTGATGCACGGGCATCTAAATATTTACCCGAACTGATTGGAACCAATAAAGAAAGCATAAGCATTCGTGACCTGCTTCTCCATCAGTCAGGTATGCAATCGTTCTATCCTACCCTCTGGAATCGAACCCTAACAAAAAGTGGGGGTTTTCAGCCTGAATATTACAGAACTCAGCCTGATACGACGTTTAGCCTTCAGGTGGCTCCAAAATTATATGCGAAAAGCGCTCTAAGAGATTCGGTATGGAAGTGGATTGTTCAATCCCCTTTGAACAATAAACGATTGCGGTCTGGCCAATATGGATTTATGTACAGTGACTTGGGTTTCCTTACCCTGCAGAAAGTAGTAGAGAGAATTACTGGAAGTAGTTTAGATTCCTTCGTTTACAGCAATATATACGCCCCCTTAGGACTAAAACATCTTGTATTCAAACCCTTGACTCAGTTTCCTGTGTCTCAAATCGCTCCCACGGAGCTGGATAATTACTATCGAAATCAACTGCTGAGGGGTACTGTTCACGATCAGATGGCTGCCGAGGTCGGCGGGGTGTCGGGGCACGCAGGTTTATTTGGCACGGCCCAGGATTTGGCGGTTCTCTGTCAAATGAATCTATGGAAGGGAAAGTATGGGGATAAACAGATTTTTAAAAGCAGTACCATTCCCTACTTTAGCAGATTATATAATGAGCCCAATAGCCGGGGTCTCGGATGGGACAAAGCTCCGAGCTCGGGGAACAGCTCCTATGTCTCCGATATGGTCTCCCCAAATTCCTTCGGTCATACAGGTTTTACTGGAACCATGGTATGGATGGATCCAGACGAAGATTTAAGCTTTATCTTCCTATCGAATCGGGTCTATCCCAGTGCCCGAAACTCCCTCATTAACACCCACAGAATTCGGCGAAGGATTCAGGAAACAGTATACGCTTCTATTACCGATCGTAAAAGCGCACTACCCTAAGTCCGTGAATTTGAAAATTATATCTAACTTTACCGGTAAACTGCAATGTGGATAGAAATTAAAACTGTACATGAAAAAATTGTTTACCTTAAAAGTCACTCTTGTAAATTTAGCTCTCGTCTTATGGACAACTGCGACATTTGCACAAAGTATCAGCACCGGTGTAGTCACCCCTAGTAGCATTTGTGCAGGTACTACCGCCTCCGTAGCCTTTTCGACAACCGGCACATTTCCAGACCCAACGACCTACACTGTTGAATTATCGGACCCAACCGGAGACTTTTCCACACCCACCGTTATCGGATCCGGCATCACCACCCCCATTTCCGCGACCATACCAGCTGCAACAGTTGCTGGCTCAGCTTATAAAATTAGAGTAATAACCACTACCCCAGCCGTCACTGGCTCCGAAAGTGCGGCGCTAAATGTTTCAATTCCACCCACAACTCCTTCCGTTTCTGATGTTTCATATAATGAGGGCGACACGCCTGCCGCTTTAACCGCTACGGGCACTGCCTTGAAATGGTATAGCGCCGCGACAGGAGGTACGGGCTCTGCCACGGCACCTACCCCGACTACCACTGCAGCAGGAACCCAAAACTACTGGGTAACACAGACCATCGGGGTTTGTGAGAGCCCAAGGGCACAAATCACCGTAACCGTATCAGCATGTACGCCACCGGCAGCACCCACCGTAGCCAATATTTCCTATACAGTGGGCGACACGCCTGCCGCTTTAACCGCTACGGGCACTGCCTTGAAATGGTATAGCGCCGCGACAGGAGGTACGGGCTCTGCCACGGCACCTACCCCGACTACCACCACAGCAGGAACCCAAAACTTCTGGGTAACACAAACCGTAGGTGCTTGTGAGAGTCCAAGGGCACAAATCACCGTAACCGTATCAGCATGTACGCCCCCGGCAGCACCCTCCGTAGCCAATGTTTCCTATACAGTGGGCGACACGCCTGCCAAGTTAACCGCCTCGGGCACCGCCCTGAAATGGTATAGCGCTGCGACAGGAGGTACGGGCTCTGCCACGGCACCTACCCCGACTACCACCACAGCAGGAACCCAAAACTTCTGGGTAACACAAACCGTAGGTGCTTGTGAGAGTCCAAGGGCACAAATCACCGTAACCGTATCAGCATGTACGCCACCGGCAGCACCAACGGTAGCCAATGTTTCTTATACAGTGGGCGACACGCCTGCCAAGTTAACCGCCTCGGGCACCGCCCTGAAATGGTATAGCGCTGCGACAGGAGGTACGGGCTCTGCCACGGCACCTACCCCGACTACCACCACAGCAGGAACCCAAAACTTCTGGGTAACACAAACCGTCGGTGCTTGTGAGAGCCCAAGGGCACAAATCACCGTAACCGTATCCGCATGTACGCCCCCGGCAGCACCCACGGTAGCCAATATTTCTTATACAGTGGGCGACACGCCTGCCAAGTTAACCGCCACGGGCACCGCCCTGAAATGGTATAGCGCTGCGACAGGAGGTACGGGCTCTGCCACGGCACCTACCCCGACTACCACCACAGCAGGAACCCAAAACTTCTGGGTAACACAAACCGTCGGTGCTTGTGAGAGCCCAAGGGCACAAATCACCGTAACCGTATCCGCATGTACGCCACCGGCAGCACCAACGGTGACTAACATCTCCTATTGTAAGGACGCTAGCACAGTGGCCCTTACGGCTTCTGGAACTAATTTGAAATGGTATACGACTGCTACAGGAGGAACAGGGTCCGCCACGGCACCTATACCCTCCAGCGCCATAGTTGGAACAAAGAGTTATTATGTATCACAAACAGTAGGCCCTTGCGAAAGTGCCAGAGCTAAAATTGATGTTATTATAAAGGAGACCGCAGCCCCGGTGGTAGTCAGCCCTGTCATTTATTGCTTAAACGAAACTGCAACAGCACTTACTGCTACGGGGACAGGCCTTAAATGGTATAACACGGCCACTTCAACTACTTCCAGCGGTACTGCGCCCACTCCCGCCACCACAGTAGCTGGAACTAAAAGCTATTTTGTTTCACAAACTGCGAATGGATGCGAAAGTGAGAAAGCCGAAATAGAAGTCACTACCAGGGCCATTTCTAACACGCCAACTTCTTCTATGCCAGTGGTAACTCTCTGCCAAAATGAAAAAGCAACCGCATTGACAGCCGTTGGGACGACCCTGAAATGGTATACAGTAGCAACAGGCGGAACGGCACTAACCAGCTCGCCTATTCCTAATACCACTGCTGCAGGAAGTACTAGTTATTATGTCAGCCAGACAACTTCAGGATCTTGCGAAAGTTTGAGGCTTAAAATCGAGGTCGTTGTAAAGGACACACCCTTGACACCAGTTGTTACCCAACCCGACGCACTTTGTGTAGGGGCAACTGCCACTCCGCTGAGTGGAGCCGCATTCAACTGGTATACATCCGCTACAGGCAACACTCCGCTAGCAACGGCCCCAACACCCTCCACAGCAACAGCTGGCAACACGGATTATTATGCCTCACAGAAGAACACTTATACTGTAGGTACTTCTACCTTAATTTGTGAAAGCCCTAGGGCAAAGGTAACCGTAGTTGTAAATCCTACTCCGGCTCTTGCGACAGTGAGTGCCGAGGAATTTTGTCAGGAGAAAGTCGATAAGTCTTATGCCTTTTCTGCTACGGCCACTGCAGGCAACACCATAGCCTGGTATGCAGCTCCAACCGGAGGGTCGCCCTTGTCTGCGGTTCCGACCGTTAATCTAAAGAACCCTGGGGATGCTACTTTTTATGCTGTTCAGGTCAGCAATAAAAATTGTGAAAGTCCTTCGCGCGTAGCCAAGAAAATCACCGTTAAACCACTTCCTGCTCTTCCCGTACTCACTAAGGACTTTATAGAATATTGTCAGTTTATAAAAGCCGATCCCCTTTCGGCCACAGCACAGACTGGAGCCGTACTTAACTGGTATGGGAATAATGCAACGGGCGGCTCAGCAGTTCCTACTGCTCCAACCCCCTCTACGGAAACTGGTGGTACTACCTCCTATTATGTGGGCCAAACTCTTAATGGCTGTATTGGAGACAGGGCTAAAATTGACGTAAGGGTGAATACCACACCAAAGCCAGTGACAACAACTTACCTGGCCTATTGTCAGGGAGAAACGGCTCCTATTCTGGATGCTCAGGGCTATGCACTGAAATGGTACCGTACGACTACCGGAGAATGGCAAGGATATCCCTTCACTCCTTTTACCGAAAAAGTAGAAGATTATTCATTTTATGTTACCCAGACCGGCCAGGTAAATGGTTGCGAAAGTCCCAAAGAAGAAATTAAAATCCATATCAAGGCCAAGCCTTCGGCTACCATCTCGGGCACTTCTACTATTCCATTCGGAGGGACAGCTAACATTTCTCTGGCCTTTACCAGTGACGGCCCCTGGACCTACACCCTATCCGATAGTACAAAAGGCACGGCGACATCGGCCAATATCAGCATTCCTGTAAAACCCGCCGTTACAACTACCTATTTAGTCACCGGCGTATCTAACGCCTGTGGAGCGGGTATACCATTAGGTTTTGCAGTTGTAAATGTATTGGTGCCCAATATTACTACAGGAAACCCATCGGTAGCAGAAGTCTGTGCTGGAAAGACCTTTCAGATCCTATATCAGAAATCGGGAGACTTCCCTAACGACAGTAAATTTGTGGTTCAGGTGTCGACAAGGACCGACTCAGATAGCTTCTATTCCATTCCGTCGGTGGTTAATGGATCCTCCATTATTGCCACCGTGCCGGACAGTACGGCAGGCGGAACATATTATGTTAGGGTTACAAGCGAGAACCCTAACCCCGATTTTACACGCCCCGGAACAATCAGTCCAATTCCTTTAAAAATCAACGCTATTGCGGGTGCTACGCTGACCGGGTCACAAACGATAATTGTGGGTGAAACGGCAAAACTTTCAGTAGCGCTTTCAGGAGTGGGACCTTGGGAGATGTATTTAAATGATGGCAGCAAAGACTCCCTGATAAGGGCCACTACAACCCCGATGAACATTAATGTTGCTCCGGCCAAAACTACTACCTATACCATCCGTGAGGTATCTAATGCCTGTGGTAATGCGACAGGAAAAGGTTCTGCCCGAGTACAAGTAGACCCGGTACTGGGTGTTGAGCCTCCTATCACCAATTGGGTGAAGGTTTATCCTACAATCATACAAAACCAGTGCTTGGTGGAGTTCTCGGGCCAAATGGCTGAAGGTGGCGCCACGCTTGAGTTAATCGACCCTAGCGGCGTGATTCACCAAAAGAAACACACGAAGTCACAATTTAACGAGTTAGATTTTACTGGATTATCTTCAGGTATCTATCTCATTCGGATAGAGAACGGATCCTTAAGTAAGGTCCACCGGGTTCTGAAGCCATAATCAACCAATGTCTTTTATCTATGGGATATCCTCTTTATGCAGGATATCCCATTTTATTAAAATAACTCCCAAGCTATTGTATGAACCTGGAAGCCGACCTTATCGATCATTACTTTATGCAGGAAGCCATACGGCTGGCGCAACGTGCCTATGCCGAAGGAGAGATCCCGGTGGGAGCCCTGGTCACGCATGGAGAACGGGTTTTGGGTAAGGGGTATAATCAAACCGAGCGCCTTCAGGATGTAACAGCGCATGCCGAAATGCTGGCTATTACCGCTGCAGCCGGACACCTTGGGGCCAAATACCTCAAGAATTGCACGCTGTATGTCACCCTCGAGCCTTGCATCATGTGTGCAGGAGCCCTGAGCTGGACCCAAATCAGCAGAATCGTGATCGGCGCACCTGATGACAAAAAAGGGTTCCTTAGAATTGGCATGAATCTTTTACATCCTAAGACAGAAGTCGTACAGGGTTTAATGGCTGAAGAAAGTCAAACACTTCTTCATAACTTTTTTTCTCAGCTAAGAACATAATATGTTCATATCTTGTTAGAGCAGTACTGTTTAATATTATTAACCATAAACTTCAATTCAAAAATGGCATTTACACTAGATCCCTTACCATACGCAAACGATGCACTGGAGCCTAATTTCGACGCACTTACCATGGAAATTCATCATGACCGTCACCACCAGGCCTACGTTAACAATTTGAACGCCGCCATCGCAGGTAGTGAACTTGAGGGTAAAAGCATAGAAGAAATATTAAGCGGAGTGAGCAAAGCCTCTGCTGCCGTTCGTAATAACGGTGGTGGACACTATAACCACACATTTTTCTGGAAATCACTTTCTCCCAATGGCGGAGGTGAGCCTACAGGAGAATTAGCAAAAGCCATCGATTCCACTTTCGGTTCCTTTACCGCTTTCAAAGAAGAATTCAAAAAGGCAGCCGCTACTCGTTTTGGTTCCGGTTGGGCATGGCTTATCGTAAAAGATGGCGCTTTGACTATCACCTCGACTCCAAATCAGGACAACCCCATTATGGACCTAGCCGAAGTAAAAGGCACACCGATTTTGGGTCTTGACGTATGGGAACACGCCTATTACCTAAAATATCAGAATAAACGCCCAGACTATATCGACGCCTATTGGAATGTAGTAGACTGGAAAGCCGCTGAAAATCTGTTTGTTGCAGCGAAATAAAAATTATAGACACAAAAAGGTTTACAGAAGCAAAAAAATACTTTTCTTTTTTATTGCAATCTGTAAACCTTTTCGTATTTTTGTGACCGCAAACGGAGGTTGTAGCTCAGTCGGTTAGAGCGCTAGATTGTGGTTCTAGAGGTCGCGGGTTCGAGACCCGTCTCCCTCCCAGTTTTAAGACTGTCTTTTTAGGCAGTCTTTTTTTTGTGTTAGGGATTAGGGCTTAGGGCTTAGGGCTTAGGGCCTAGGGAACAAACCGATCGGTAGCCGTTGAGTTCATGATAACGAGTATTTTTAGAATAAAATCAGACACCCATACCCAGATAGCAGCCACTAGATTGTGGTTCTATAGTGCGCGGCGGTTCGGCGTCCCGATTCGAGACCCGTCTCCCTCCCAGTTTTTTAGGCTTGAGGCTTTAAGGTTTAGGGCTTAGGGCTTAGGGCTTAGGGCTTAGGGAAAAGTCGGTCACGTGAGCGGAAGTTCATTTTAACGAGTGTAATCGCATACATACTTCTACCCCAATAGCCTAGCGCCATCCCAGTCCGGGTGCTACATGCTCCAAAATAGATGACAGCACATGAATGTTGTAATCGACGCCCAGTGTATTGGGTATGGTCAGCAGTAGGGTATCCGCTTCCTTGATGGCCTCATCCTGGGCCAACTCCTTAATGAGTTGATCGGGTTCTGCGGCATAGCCTCTACCAAAAATCGCACGTTTATCCTGTTCGATCATTCCGATTTTGTCTCTCCTATCCGATTCCTGTCCAAAATAATAACGATCCTGATCGTTTACTAATGCAAAAATAGACCGACTCACCGACACCCTAGGTTGGCGCTGGTGCCCAGCCTTCTTCCATGCCTCTTTGTACAACCTAATCTGCTCGGCCTGCTGTATATGAAATGGCTTGCCCCCTTCATCGTATTTCAAGGTAGAACTTTGTAGATGCATACCGTTTTCTGCGGCCCAAACGGCAGTAGCATTGGAAGCTGCACCCCACCAGATTCGTTCTCGCAACCCCTCAGAATAAGGCTCCAGACGCAGCAAGCCCGGAGGATTGGGAAACATCGGGTTAGGATTTGGCTCAGCGAAACCTTTGCCTTGTAGTCTTTCCAAGAATTCCAGGGCCTTACGACGTCCCATATCCGCGTCAGTTTCTCCCTCTGCTGGCTCATATCCAAAATACCTCCAACCTTCGATCACCTGTTCCGGCGCCCCCCTGCTCACCCCTAGCTGCAAGCGCCCCTCTGATATCAGGTCTGCAGCCCCGGCATCTTCCACCATATAGAGCGGGTTTTCGTAGCGCATGTCAATCACCCCTGTACCAATTTCTATTTTTCTCGTTTTGGCACCAATAGCCGAAAGCAATGGGAACGGTGATGCGAGCTGAGACGCAAAATGATGGACACGAAAATAAGCTCCATCCAAACCTATCTCTTCGGCGGCTACCGCTAGGTCAATAGATTGAAGCAAGGTATCACTCGCCGTCTGGGCCTTATAGGCTGGGTGCTTAGACCAATGCCCAAACGATAAAAATCCTATTTTTTTCATGTTGCGTAATTCAGATTTCTTTTAAACCTAGACAGTATATCGGGGGTGAAAAGTTCCGTAAACGGTGTGGACTCCTTATAGAACGGAATTAAAGTATAACCGTTCAGCGTGGTAAGGAGAAATGGAGACTAAAGCGACAAGCAGGGCAGGAGCATCAATTTTCCTAAATCTTCCTTTCCTCCAACCTATCCTGATTACAAAATAGCCTTTACCGGTATTGCGCAAACCTGGATAACCGACCATGCCTGCAATTTTTTATTGAAGCGCATCATTCATGAACGGTAATATAAGTGAATTCCTAAAAGACACCTCCCATAACTTTACGGGTTATTTGTTGAGCCTAGTCCTTTTGTGCAATAAAGCGCTAGCCCTTGCAAACACATTTTCAAATATCCACTTTAAAACTTTGAGCTTACTCCGAAATTCAGAATGCCTTTGTATCCATACCCAATCTCAACAAAGCCCCCCAGACCTTTTCCATACCGAACTCCTAAGGGAGTAATCTGATTAGTAGGAAATACATAGATATCCTTTCCCTTAGGGTTTTGCGGATTACTCACTTTTACCATATAACCTCCAAGACCTGCCACACCATAGAAAGACCATAACCGCACTTCCCGATAAGCAAACTTTGCTTCAATAGCCATTAAGGCATTGGTATGTCCGTAAGAAGTGTTTGAAGAAAACAGTTCATCCCTAAAGGTTGAGCCTTTTGTCAGACCCGCTGTCAGGCCCAGGGCAAGTCGCTTGGGTGTCTGATATCGATAGGTAAGCGTATAGGATTCAGAGAAATCAAAGCTGTGGATGGGAAGGCGGAATAGAGATCGAAATGAATTCGATAACATGTCGTCCAACACTTGCTCTCGAGCCCAGGGGCCAAAGCCAATCTGTAATTCGTGGTTAGCCGACTGCTGTGCCCTGCATTCACCCGCAGGGATCCAACCCAGCAGGAGTAGCATAACCAACTTAGAGGTAATAATGAACTTTATCATGACCGTCAGATTTTAAAAGTGATATTTATTCTCAAAATGATCTTTATTTCCTATGCATTTAATAAACCCCAATTTAACTTTAACCTATATTTGTATCACTTGTCCTTAGACATAGATTTGACTTGTCCTACGACAATTTTTTTGCTCGCCGAATATTTTCAAAACTAACATGGAAGACTAAAATGACTGAGGATTCGAATTTACTGCATAAGTTATTTGAGGCTTCCAATAGCAGCCCCCCCGACCTGATGAATTCACCTTTTGGGGAAAATCTGAAATCATTTATGATTCCAAAAGGGAGGGTGCTTGTGGACGTAGGACAGATCAGTAAATGTCTCTATTTTATTGACAAAGGGGCCATGCGAACCTACTATCTAAGAGGTTCGGAAGACATTACCTCTCTTCTGGTTTCGGATGGGGATATTGTTTGCATAGCCGAAAGTTTTCTTCTGCAGCAAACTTCAAACGAGGTATTGGAGACCCTGGAAGACACGTCAGGCATTTCTATCACATATGAATCCTACCGGAAGCTTATTGCCGACGACATAAAGATGGCTGGGCTGGCAGTACAGTTATTAGAACAGCATCTAATCAATTTCACCAATCGGGTAAAAGTATTTAAATATCTCTCCGTGGAAGAGCGCATCGAACATTATATACAGCAACCTTCGAACCTTTTCCGGCGAATTCCAGATCATTATATCGCCACATACCTAGGTACGACACCCGCCACCTTTAGCCGTTGCTTAAGAAAGGTATTGTCATAAATAGGCGGTATTAATTTCTATGGATATTCTAACCAGGACATTACGACATCGAAAGCTTGGCAGAAAGACTAAGAATCCCCGGCTCCCTACCTCAATTCCCTTATTTTAGTATTCTCCAAATTGGACTGCATATACTTAAAGGCCTGTCTGCCCAGAAGTCTGGCCAAAGGGGGTTGTACCAAAGCATAGGGATCGGAGCGATAGGTATCCAGTATGATGCGGTTTTTTTTCATGACCAATTCCCTGATTCCACTGGTGTCCACCTCTCCCTGATATAGAGCGTCCAAATCCGATTGAGTTACGATATAGGGTAATAGCACCTGGACGTATTCCACCGTTTCATCTCTTTCAAATTTGCTATTCAAATAAGTAGAAATGAAACCTATGGATGTTACCGCTTTAATTATGGAACCAAACTCGGGAAAGTCCTTTACCTTCTTCCGTATTGACGTATGCTGAAGCAGATCACGAATATACACCGATTGATCGTTGGCAATCTGTATAAATATGAGCTTCTTGGCTCTCCATCGTTCCTCCTTCGGGAACACATTTTCTTTCAGAAAAGTACTAAAATCCATCAAGCTCATCAAACCACTATTTTCAAAATATCCACCATCTACAAAATAGCCTTTGGTCTTCACTTTAGCTGCTGGACTAAAAATAGGGAAACGGTCGGAGGTAGAAGCGGCGTATAAATAGGGCAATGAACGGTTATCTTCAAAGTTTAGCAGATTATTAGAGTCCAGAAAAATATCATCAAACCTTACACTATCCATCTTCACCGAGAAAGCAATACCTCTCTGAGCATGGGTGCCTGCGGCATTGGTTAGCAACGCCGGATAAAAGCCTTTATCCTCACCCTTTTCTCTAAATAATGGGGCCCAATAGTCCTGAAATGAACTATCGATCAATGGATTCGGAGCTCGGGAATTGGAAGGGTAACCTGCTGTTATATTCGCATATTCCCGCATGGCTCTCTTGGCCCGATCCTCGGATACCCCCAACAGGTCTAACAAGCCCTGCCCCAACAGATCAAATATCATATCCCGGCCCAATAAATAGGTAATGTCGATACTTGCAAAGTTTTTCATACTTAATTCTATGGCGAGCTCTACAGGATCACGACCTATTCGTTGGGTTGCCGTAAATAAAGACAGGCCTATAGCACCTCCCGACACTCCCGACATGGCCACGGTGTTTTCCAGAAGATTCGGATAGCGAGAGGAAGCCAGCTCTGCAAGTACTAGCTGGTCCCAAACGGTCGCCTTTACCCCGCCGCCATATAAGGAAATAAAATACAAGGTATCCCTTTCAGAAAAATGCTGAAGCAGCCGCCCTTTGAACTCTTCAAGTCCGACAGGACCACTTTTTTGGGCTGGACGGTAAGCTTGCTGACTAACCGTTTCCAGGACATGTAAGTCATTACCTACTATGTATTCGAAATAGATATAATATCCGATAAAAAGAAAAGGGGCAATAGGCACTCCCCAACTAAAAACATAATAAGCTACTGGCCTCCTATAGGGGGGACGTGCCCGATCGAACTGTCTGTAATAGAGATAATGTTTCAGAGGAATAATTAGCACGCCATAATACACCAGAAAATAGGCTAGAATGATCACCAAAGGATTAAAAAGCAATGGATACATATGAGCAACCAACACCACGAACAAACTCAACACTCCACCCATAGCAAGGAAAAATAGGAATTGCTCGTCCGTTCGCAAAATCACCTGCCTGCGGCTGATTTTGAATATGGTGTAAAATAATGCCATTCCAAACATCATCGTACAAAAGCTATAGTAGCTAAAGCTACTCCAACCATAGGTGGTAGAAGTATAGAGCGTTGCCGATATGCCAATAAGAAGAAATGCAAAGGCAGCATAGAAAAGAATTTTATGGGGTCGAAGATTAGACGTTTTATCAGGCCAACGCATCCCTAATATATAATCTAACAGGATATAGGTCATTTGACCAGCTATAAAAAATGTCCAGGCCATAGTCCGCACATTGAGCAATCCCTTGCCTTGAAAAATTTCTATATCGGAACCCTGCAGCACCAAGACATTTTTAAAATGTATCCGTGTAATCATATAAAACACGGCAGTCAGTAAGCTGAGGCCCAGGGCAAATCGAAAGCGTGAATTAAAAGGATCTGGAACCTTGAGTTGCCTAAAGGTAATCAGGCCCATTCCCAACCAAATAGGTCTTATGAACCACCTCACCTTTATATTAGCCCTTCGGTTAAAATGAATAAAAGTGGGATAATAGGCTACGACTTCAACAAGAAAAAATAGAAGGAGGATAAATAAACTTAGGCTTAATGGATTTTGATCGAGCAAGGCTATAAAAACGGTGTCGCTCTGTTCTAAGAATGTCAGTGCATATACCAATAAAATAACCAATAAACTCATCCATGCACTGATGGAAGCGTCAAAGGCCTGAAAAAATAGAGCATAAGTTTCTTTAATGAATATCGCGAGCCATTTGGGGATCCTTCTTTTCATAAAACGCTTTGCGGAAGAGTAGGCTACAAAGTACGCAAAGAATTCCGCAAAGACCATAAGGTCTTGATACTGAATATGACTTTATCCTTCCAGGAATACCTTTTTTAACTCGACTATATTTTCAACTTTCATTTTTTCAAAAATATTGTGTTTAATGGTACTGATGGTAGAAGGTTTTCTTCCCAAGGTTTTAGCTATCCAAGAAGTCTTCATGCCCTGAGTTAAATAACGGGCAATTTCTGACTCTCTGGGTGTAAGCAAACTCGGGCTGGAGAGTTGGTGCTGCTTTTTGGCTATATACATCAATAGATTTTCAATCATGTCCTGGCATAGAAAGAGGCGGTTATTTCTCATGGCCTTCACTGCTGGTACGATTTCCTCAGCGATATTTTGTTTCAATATATATCCATTTACCCCCGCCTCAAAATACGGTATAGCCAGATTAAGCTTGGGGTGATCGTCGTATACGATTAAAGGTATTGTCGGATATTGCTCCTTTATCCTGGCTGCAAGATTAATACACTCCTGCCGATTAGTACTGTTATTACCATGTATTATTAATTCCGGGCGCTTCCCAGGATATAAATTCTCAAACTCATCAAGAGACTCTGCCTCCAGGAGTTCCAGATCTGAAAAGGTATTATTGAGAACCAAAGCCAGTCCCAAGCGAATGATGATAAAATCGTCAATTAATCCAATAGTTTTCATAGTCTTTATGTTATGATGAAGTAGAAAGTAATCGTTTAGCGTCTTTAACCGCCCCCATAATCGAACTAGCTTCCGATAGCCGCATTTCGGTAAATCAGTTCCGTTTCAACAGTAAAAGGAAGAGAATTTGATTAAATTTAAGCAATATACCTAAAAGTATTATCGTATAAATACTAGTTTATTTAAACAATTATAGTAACAATAAGTAAACTAAAAATAAACTGATCTACATAGGCTTGAAAATAAATATTTGACAAATATAGTACACTAAATTAGTAAATTAAATATATAAAGTACCAATGAGGCAGAAATATTTTAACAACCGATCCGTTATTTATTTATTGGACGTAAAATTGTTACGGTAGTATCGGTCAACGCTTGTCTATTATCTATTATTTTTAATAGTAAGTTATAACCCGACAGGCATCCAGAGCTAAAAGTAGAAGGCCATCAGAGGAAAGCTAAGATATACCAGTGGGTATAGAAGCTGATATTAAGCCAATTAGAACCCATGCCATTGTAGAAAAATTGACGAAAAGAACTAGACAACAAAAATTGGATTACCTGCTCCGTATTACAGACAAAAACTTCTATATAACTTAAGTATTGATGTTGAGCGTCGGCAATGCGACTATCGATTGGGAATAAACGTGAGCAAAGCGCATAAAAGAGCCGGAATTGAAACAATCCCGGCTCCCAGCACCATATCGGTGAATAGAACTGCAAATATCCTGAGGTTGCAGTCCAAAATAACTTTCCTTATTCCTTTTCTAGTAGGGCTTTGTATACTATACCCGCCAGCACGGCTCCGGCAATAGGAGCAGCGATAAATAACCACAATTGCTCCATAGCCCAACCGCCAACAAATAGTGCCTGGCTAATACTCCGGGCAGGATTAACAGAAGTGTTGGTGACCGGAATACTGATAAGGTGAATCAGTGTTAGAGCCAAACCGATGGCCAGGCCAGCAAATCCAACTGAGGCCTTACTACTGGTAGAGCCTAGTATAATAATTAAGAACATAAAAGTCATTACAAACTCGGTAATCAGGGCGGCAGACATACTGTACTTCCCTGGCGAATGTTCAGCATAGCCATTTGCAGCAAAGTCTCCGATCAGGCTACCATTTCCGGTAATTATGGTATACAGTACAAAGGCAGCTGCAATAGCCCCTAATACCTGAGAGAAGATATAAGGGATCAAATCCTTCGAAGAGAATCTTCCTCCAACCCATAAGCCTATGGAAACTGCCGGATTTAAATGCGCACCCGAAATATGCCCAAGCGAATAAGCAATGGTGAGGACCGTGAGACCAAATGCAAGGGACACTCCTAGCAGGCCGATGCCTACATCTGGAAATGCTGCCGACAATGCTGCACTACCACAGCCACCTAAAACAAGCCAAAATGTTCCTAAAAATTCTGCCGTGTACTTTTTCATAAAATTAATAATTAAAGGGTAAGATAAATTGATGGGCTTCTGCATCACAGATCAGTGAGCAAAAATGTGCTGAAATAGCTGTAATCTTTTTCATAGAATTGTGTGTGTGTGGACTCCGGACTTATGCCCGTCAGTTCGATAAATTAAAATCAAAAAATTAGTATATTTTTTGAGGCAATAGATCTGAAATCAGCAGAAATATGCCCTTGTATTACGGTATTTTCCACAAAAGTCACTTCAGTTTCTCAGGATTTTTTGAATCAAATCCCCAATTTGACTATTTTCATGAGAGTGCCTGAATCTGGTTTATTCAGACCAGAGTGCACAAAATTAAGTTTTAGCAACGTGTTACAACTCGAATTAATTTATTATAAACTAAAAATATTTCTAATCCATTGAATATATTTTGATAAATGTTCTGACGACATACCGAGATCAGTACCTCCTCCATAGCTTTCCATGTTTTCCAAAGGATATCAGGCCTGACGGCTTTGCTGATTAAGGATGGTACCAAAAGACCAACTTGCAAGACTCTGTTTTATCGTATTGGGTAAGCCAGCCTCTGGCCAAGACTGAGATATATACCGAACACATTCCATTAAAGTGCCTCAGATGAAGTATATAAGATTTAAACCCGGGCCAGTTAGGGTTTATAAAAAATTGGAAAAGGAGTACAGTTAGGCGATAACTGTTATGCCCATACGAGAGGCGAAATCTATAGTATTACTTAGACTTTGCCAAGGGGATTCAAGTCTCAGGAGAGATCCCCTCATGCCATTGTGTTGGAAAATATATCTGATGCCTGCCCTCTGATATTCCTAGACTTAAGACCAGAATACAGGGAAAAAAGTTATAACAAACCTAAAATCTATTGTGAATCCTTATAAATTCTCTTTATTTACTTTCCGAAATAATTCCACAATATTAGACACTTTCATCTTTTGAAAAATCTTGCTTTTATGAGTGCTTATTGTCGGAAGTTTGAGATTTAATAAGGAGGCAATTTCTTTTGTTTGTTTTCCCTGAAGCAGCAAATGCATAACCTCCTGTTCGCGTGGCGATAATGGCATTTCCCGGAGTGTACCAGAAGACTTGTTCGTGGACAAGAAATCGTCGGTAACTTTTTGGTATACAGACTTTGTTAGATATTTTTTATCTGACAAAATTCTTTTAACTGCAATTTGAAATTCCTGATCTAACGCATTTTTATTTAATAACCCATTGGCTCCAGCACTTAGGAAATGAATAGCCTGCTTGATACCGCTTTCTTCAGCCACCACTAGGATCCTTACGCCAGGCTGAACCCCTCTGAAGGCTCCGACTATTCCAGGACTTCCTCCTGCCGACATCTGGGCATTTAGGATAATTAGTTCTACCTGTCTTAAATCCTTCAATTTATTTAACCCTTCCCTGAAGTTGGGCCCCCAATGGACAGTGGCGCCGTTATATAGCAATTCGAGCATACCTGATATCTGGTCAACCAGGTTCACCTCTTCTGATAAAATTAAAAAATTCGTTGTCAAGCTAATCATTAAGTGTATGGTATAGTGGAGCTATAAAAGACTGTGTATCTTATATTCACCCAACAAATATAATATTGTTCGCATTGATATATCAAGCTATATGTATAAAAATATAAACACTTTACTATTCAATGAATCCAACAATCTTATGGAATTAGAAAATTATTAGTAATTTAAACTTACTTACGTTTTACATTTTATCAACTGAACGTCAAATAAAGTCGGTTTAACTAAGGAAGAAGGCTAGAGAAAAATAAGAATTTATACAGGAGTATTTTATCGAATTATCTCCAGCACGGGTCTAGACGGCATCTGGGATCTCGGGCGTGGACAAAGAAAATGTTAGTCAATTAGAATGGATTACGAATGCTTAAGGCTGTGCTCAAGACCTAATTGCCGGATAACTGAATAGAGAGGATTCTGCGGATCTAAGGTAATACACAACCAGTAAGCTACTGATTCCTGGGCAGTAAGAGTAAGTAAAAGGGGATTGGCCAGGGATAAAGATTCCGGCTCCATCAGGATCCATGCTTCATTGGCCATTTCAAAACAGGACTCCACCGCTTCGTTGAGGGGAGAAAGGCTCGGAATAATTTCACCCATATTATTAACCATGACGGATACAGGCAACAAATTATCCAGAAGCTGCTGCCTGAGTGAAAGTGCAATATCTCTTGCAGGGAAAATCTCGTTCTGGTACATATGAGGGAAGGTTATATTGCTAAATTATCAATACGGAAAATCCAGTTACAAGTCACGATTACAAACTATTTGGTAGATAAATATTAAATTCTAGCTATATATAGAAAAACTTTTCTATTACTTTAAGCAGTCAATTCAAATAATATCGTCATTATTCTACAATGTCTTTCTCCTATAATAAAGAAGCCGTAGAGATAACGTAGCTTGATTCAAAAATAATGCCAATACCTAGGCAGTATTTTACAGTTGTCATCTAATTCCCCAAGAGCAAGCACCCTCGCAATAAACGATAGGTCAATAAAAAAATAGGCAACCAAGCGATACTTTCGCTAGTTGCCTATTAATTTACTATAAATTACTGAGATACTCAGATAGTTCTATTTTACCATTCAGGATTTTGAGTAAGTGCCGGATTGACCTCAATCTCCTGCGCTGGGATGGGCCAGATGCGGTGACGATCCTGAAAGCCTCTTGTGAGCAAAATGTCATCCACGATACTTTTTTCAACTTTGCCTTCCGTATAGGCCTTCAATAAGCCCCAACGTTTCAAATCGAAGTAACGATGGCCTTCTCCAGCCAACTCCACCGCCCGCTCATGGATAATACGCTGGGTCATTTCAGCCTTGCTTCCTACGGCCAAAGTTACTGCACCGCTATTGAGACCCGGCATAGACGCTCGAGCACGAACTTTATTCAGCTCAATAATGGCCTTTTCCAGCTGCCCTGTTTCATTATAGGCCTCCGCAAGCATTAAGTAAACATCCGCCAAACGGATCAAAGGGAAATTAAATGGAGTATGTGCCCGATTTGTAAGCTCACCATTGAGGTTACCTTCAGGAACAAATTTTCGCCATACGTAGGTCATCCAGCCTCTGTTATTCCGAATTTGACCAAAATTTTCGTTAACACCCGTTGCCAGTACAAGCTGCATGGGTCTTGGTGCATTCGCATTCCAGCCTAGCTGCCATGAATAAGGTACTACTAAGGTTTGCATCATGCGCGGATCTCGGTTGCGGTAAATATTGCCTAACTTGGCAGTATCGGGAACTGCCGTAAGTTTTCCACTACTTAGTGTGGCCACCATCGCTTCCCTTTTCACCGCTTTACTGCCAGTGTAGCCCGGAATTTGATCATCCCAATTAAATGGAGTTCCATCCCGATTTTCATACATATCGGCTAATTTAGTGGAGGGAAGCCCGTTATTCCAGCAACTCCCAAAAGTGGATCGAGTGCCCAAATAATGCGCAAATGGCATCCCATAGTCAAAGCCTACCCCACCTTTATTTTGAACAGCAAACAACATTTCACTGCTATTATCCCCTTCCAGGTTGAACAGCCCGGCATAGTCAGGATAGAGTGCATACCCATAGCTATTATTTTTGTTCTGAACAATTTCCTCGAAGTCGGCCTTGGCCTCCTCCCATTTTTTATCGTAGAGGAACACCTTCCCCCGAAGTGCATAAGCGGCTCCCTTGGTGGCTCTTCCTAGATGGGCTGGATCGTGGCTCACTGGAAGACCAGCAATAGCGGCGGCCAGGTCGGCGAGAATAAAGGCCTGAACCTCATCTTCTGTATTACGGGGCTTCTTCAGATCATTAAAATCCTTATTAAGATCTATCGTTTCATCGTAAATTGGGATACCTCCAAACAGGTTTTTCAGATAAAAATAATATAGCCCGCGCAAAAACCGAGCTTCTGCAATATAAACTCGCTTGCTTTCTTCGGGTATATCCATGGTTGCTACATTGCGTATAACGGAATTGGCTCTCTGGATCCCATCGAAACCCCGGCGCCAGCGATTGACTACGTTGGTACTTCTGTCGGTAAAAGTCCCTGCGATGATATCACCCAACCCCTGCCCGTCATACCCTAAAGCAATGTCGGTGGCATTGTCAAACATATTATAGAGTCCGAAAACATTATGATCGTTCAAATCGGCGTACACGCCCATTACCCCTTGTAGGGCATGAGCCTCAGTTTTCCAGAACGTTCCCGCACTCACCTTGTCGAAGGGTTGCGTATCCAGATCGTAGCAGCTGCTAACGGACAGGAGTAATATAAAAAAAAGTATTTTCTTCATGACAAATCTTGATTAGAAGGTTAAGTTGATTCCCAACAGGGCTTGCTTCATGGTGGGGTATTGGGTACCACTCACCTCCGGATCTATGCCCTTGTAACTGGTAAAGGTGAGGTAGTTTTCAAGGCTACCAAAAACCCGAACCGTCGAAATCTTAAGCTTTTCTGTAATATTTTTAGGTACAGTATAACCCACTTGTATGTTTTTCAGACGGAGATAGGACTTATTCTGCAACCAAAAATCGCTGGTTCGGGTATTCAGGGTATTATTATAGTTAAGGAGTCTGGGATAGGTGGCATCGACACGGCCTGGCACCCAGCGTCCGTCGGCCACCTCCTGGTTAACCAAATATCCCCAGCGTACTCCACTGGTATGGTAGAAATCGTTCCATACGGCCTTGATTCCGGCATTGCCTTGAAATAAAGCTGATAAATCGAAGCCTTTCCAATCTAGTCCCAGATTAAAGCCATAGGTAATCCGTGGCGCATTCCCATGACCCACTGTCACCCGGTCGTCGTCGTTAATGACTCCATCCCCATTGGTATCTTTATAAAGCAAATCGCCCTGCTGTGGGGTACCATAGGATGCAAATGGATTGCGTTTCTTACCGGTAGCCTCGTCAATAGGCGCATTATCAATCATGCTTTGAACCAATGCTAGGTCGCTATCAGTTTGAATAATCCGGTCGGTTGCCAATACATATTGCGTATTGATGGCATATCCTTCCTGAATAAGGTTAGCACCAGAAATACTACGCTCATCTCCTTTGAATTTGGTAACCTTATTATCGATAAAAGTAAAATTACCTCCGATTCGGTACCCTAGCTCGCCTATTCTGTCACGGTAAGTCAGATTTAACTCAATACCTTTATTTTGGACCTCTGCGGCATTCTGCTTCGGTATCGAAGCGTTCCCAACCACCAAAGGAGCGGGAAGATTGATGAGGATATTCTTGGTATGCTTATTAAATAGGTCGATGGTACCGTCTAGCTTATTATTAAACAAGCCAAAATCAATACCTATATTGGTAATATAGGTACTCTCCCAAGTAAGGCCGGCGTTGGAAAGGGCCGTTTGAGCGAAACCCACGAAAAGGTTATCATTCAATACGTAGTTGGCCGCATTATACACTGCTTGATATTCGTAGTTTCCCACGGCATTATTACCCAGTGAGCCATACGAAGCCCTAACCTTTAATGTAGGCATCCAGCTCAGATCGTAAAAGGATTCCTCCGAAATGCGCCATCCAGCCGAGAAAGAAGGAAACAGTCCCCAACGGCTAGACCCAGATGCGAAGCGTGAAGTTCCATCGCGGCGTAAATTAGCCTCCAGCAGATACTTGTCCTTCAAGTTGAGAGACAGTCTTCCAAATAGCGAGCGCATGGCCCAGTCGGAGGCATTTCCCGACACATTAGCATCCATGGTGGCCGCATCGATCACACTCAAAGTCGGGTCTATCAAATCCATTTTACTGGCCGAGAAATAGCTCGTCTTATAATACTCCTGGCTGGTACCCAGCATTACATTCAGGTTAAGGTCACCAAAAAGCATTTTTTCGTAACGCACAATCCCATCCATATAGTACTGCAAGTCTTTCTGGTTACGGTTATACACCGAACTTCTCCCTACTCCAGACGTGGCAATGGTATTCGTCAGAAAATTCCAGCGATCATTGAAAACAGGCTGTTGATAGCGCATTTCGTCGTCATATACATAATTGAAGGATCCCTCAATGGAGAGACCCTCCAGAGGTTGTAATTTTCCATAAAGCCTGGTCGTTAGCTTATTCTGTTTATAATCCCCCTTGCGGCCATATAGTCGGTGCAAGACGTTGTTGGACTGGGGATCATCTTCAGGATTATTGGGACTACCAAATCTTCCATCGGGAGCACGTAATACCATGCCCGGTGTACTGGCACTGGCATAGGTAAATACATCGTCCAATACATCCGTTCCGATTTCAGTATTGGCTACAATTCCATTGAGCATGGCTCCTAGAGTTAACCAGGGTTTCACATTCGCTTCGAGGTTCAGGCGCATGCTAAAACGCTCGTACCCCGCTTTTTCAATTACCCCTGGATTGTTCAAATAGCCCATAGAGCCGAAATAACGCAGTTTGGGAGCCCCACCCGAGAAAGAAAGATTATGGTTCTGAACAACATTGGTCTGGAACACCTCTTTACTCCAGTCGGTATTAGGATACAACAAGGAATTGCCTCCCTCGTTGGCTCTCCATAAATCTATTTTTTCCTGAGAAAAAATAGGTGTTGCATTGGCATCACTGTTAAGATAGCCTTCGTTGATCAAACCCATATAATCTGCATAATTGGATACCGTTTTGATCACGTTTGAAGGCTTGGCAATAGAAAAGAATGAGTTATAACTGATCTTAGCCTCCCCCGACTGCCCCTTCTTGGTGGTAATTAATATTACTCCATTTGCAGCTCGAGATCCATAAATAGCGGCCGAAGCAGCATCCTTTAAAACGGATATGGACTCTACATCCTGAGGATTCAAATGGTTCATATCGCCCACTGCGCCATCGATAATCACCAAGGGGTTAGAGTCATTGAGTGTACCCTGCCCCCTTACGCGGATAGTGGCACCATCACTGCCAGGACGACCGCTCCCCTGATTGACATATAAACCAGAGGCCAGTCCTGAAAGTCCGGCCGAAAGTGAAGTAATTGGGCGGCTTTCCGTTTGAGCTGCTACGTCAATGGTTGACACCGCCCCGGTAAGATTAGCCTTTTTCTGAGTACCATAGCCAATAACGACTACCTCTTCGAGCGCCTTCGTATCGGCCTTTAGCTTCACATTAATCTCCCCACGATTGCCCACTGCTACTTCTTGGGCCAGATAACCTACATAGGAAAAAGCGAGAACACTTTCTTTGTCGGGAACCACTAGCTCATAGGATCCCGATACTGATGTTACTGTCCCACGCTGGCTTCCCTTTACGATAATGCTGACACCCGGCAATGGCTCACCTTCTTCATCCGTGACAATACCTTTTACGGTTAATTCCGCTGTTTGGGGTAGCGTCTGCAAATGGGATCCTCTTGCCACTATTCCAGAATTTGATCTTTGGTCGCCCCCCAGCAAAATTAAGGGCCGGCTTCCTAAAGCAGGAGTAGGTTCCGATGTCTTCGACGTCCCTTTCGGCTTTTTCTTAATCACAATAGTCTGATCTACAATGGAATAGGTAAGACCTTCCTTCACCAGGATCTGATCAAGAACCTTCTCCACGGAAATTCCATTAAAATCAACTGTTATCGTACCCGCTTTCTTGACAAGTTTATTGTCATAAAAAAAACGGTACCCAGTCTGCTGTTCTATCTGACCGAAAACGGCCGATAGAGGTGCGTTTTTTAGTGTTAATACCACCTTTTGGGAGAAGCTCGCAGCAGATACATGCATAGCTACGGTCATTAAGAATATGGCAAGTTTCATCACCCTTATCAGTTTGGAAAAAGAACGCATATTACTATACGGTACTTTTCTCTGTAAAAAAAGTTTCATATTTTTGAGATAAGTCTAGGCTGTAAGTTATTTTTAGTCACATAAGAATTACTGACCGGTTGCGTCTTACGCATCGGCCGTACACATCCGGGCTTATGCCGTTTCAGGTCGCAACTGAAGCGGCATTTTTTTGCAGGAATGTCTACCAGATACAGAATTATTTAGGCATACACTTCATATTTGATTAGATTGATTTATGACAATTATTTTCTTTCCTTCAATTTTAAAATTAACACCACCCATTTCCAGGATTTGCAAAACTTTTGACAAACTGGAGGTTCGCTCGATCTGTCCAACGAACTCATGAGATTGAATAGGTCCTTCGTACACCACTTCCATATCGTACCACCTCGCTATCTGACGCATCAGTTCGGGAAGGCTAGCCTGGTCAAACTTAAAGAAACCTTCCTTCCAGGCTACAGCCGTTTCACCGTCGATAGTTTTAACATCTATACGGCTATGCGTTTGCCTATCCAGAGTTGAATGTTTGGGATTGAATGTAGCTTGCTGCCCCGGGTGTAAGAGTACTTCCTGAGCGGATACCCGCACCTTTACACTACCTTCTAAAAGGGTAGTGCGCACCACGCCTTCGTCGGCGTAACTATTGACATTGAAGTGCGTTCCCAAAACCTCTATTTCCTGTGCCCCCACTCTTACTTTAAAAGGGACATTCTTGTTATTATGCGTTTTTTTGGCCACTTCAAAATACACTTCCCCAATCACTTCCACCCGTCTTTCCCGGGATCCGAAAATAGCGGGAAATCGGATGGATGAGGCGGCATTGAGCCAAGCCTTGGTACCATCGGCGAGCGTTACCCTATACTCCCCCGCTTTTGGGGTGGCAATGGTATGAAAAATCGTATTCTCCATATCCCTTTCTTCGTTCGTGGTTTGGTATACCACCTCCCCTTCCTTTGGTCTCACAAGGGTAACCTCCCCTATTCTTGTCTCTTTCCCTAATGTCATTTCCATCAGGTCCAGCTCAGAACCATCGGAAAGTAGAATAGTTGCATTACTGGTTCCTGGGGCCCGATCTGCATGACTTGTAAGCACCTGTTGTTTATTGCCAGAATTTTCCACCAAAAACCAAGCTCCTATCAGTAAGATACAGGCGGCGGCCGTCCAGCGCCATAATGGACTCAACTGCTGACGGAGCGGGATACTCGCCTTCTGCTGTTGGACGGATTCCCAGACCTCATCGAAATGGCGCTGCAATTCAGGCTCCGACAGGGAGGAATTTCCGCCTAGCGTGAGATACCAGCTTTCTAACAGGGCCTTTTCCTGTGGTTCTATCGTACCTTTTCTGAGTTTCTGAAGCAGTTCCTCGGCTTTTTCCTTATTCATCGATGCAGTATTTTTTCGTCACTGCATATAAGACGACTCTGATGGCCCTTGGTAGTAGACCATTTCAAAAAAAATTATAATATTTCCATTATTAAAGAAATAATAAGGGTAAGATCCAATCGCTCCCGTAAAATTTTCAGAGCGTAACTCACCTGCTTTTTTACCGTCTTGTCCGAGATATTCAATTCTTCCGCAATCTCTTTATAAGATCGGTCGTGGTTCCGACTTAGCTCAAAAATTAACCTCATCCGCTCTGGCAGCAGACTTACCTCTTTTTCTATCATGGAGGCCAGCTCCTTCTCTCGTAGATGTTCCTCAGTAATGCAGGTGCCCGATGAAATAAAATCGGAAAGTGAATCGATATAGCGCTGCTTCACTTGTCTATGGGCAATGAGGTCTAGTACCCTGTTCCGAGTGGCTGAATACAGGTATGCCGAGAGGCTCGATTGTAAATGGATCTGCTCCCGTTTACTCCATAGGGCAGTGAAAAGCTCCTGCAATACGTCTTTAGCTTCCTCCTCATTCTCTAGAATTCTATAGCTATGCATAAACAAAGGCCCTTTATAACGCTCATAAATTTCTGCAAAAGCACGATCGTCCCCCTTCGTAAAAAGCTCGAAGAGATCATAATCAGAACATTTATGGTATATGGACATTTGCATAGGAAGCACTTTATAACTACAAACTAGTAATTTACTGTCAGAAAGGCAATGGGAGACAACAGAATTTGACAGAAATTTCCAGCATCGTGATTATCTTGCCTACAGAAAAATTCTGCAGCAACTTCTTCCTCAACGAATTCGGCGATGAATGGCTTTCCCCCAAAATTCGCCCAGTACCTTAGTCCCAGCCTCATTGGGGTGCAAATGAAAGATACCCTGTTGTCCCTGTTCATTCTTAAAGTATTGAGGGTTCTTTTTGAAATATTTATAAGCTTTTGTATCTCCCAGATGTACCCTTCCCGGGAACCTGTCACGATAGCTTAAAACAAGCTCGTCGAGTATCGGAATATACGAATTGAGCCGTTCCAGCCCTTCCTCTAAATACATGGAGGTGTTATATGTATTGGTGCTATACCAAATCGGATGATGCAGGATCACCTCACTTCCCGCATAGCGTTGAAGCAAGGTATCAATGATTTTTGTAATATTTTGCCGGTAAGTAGTTCCAGATACCGGCGCACCATTAGGCCCTTTCATCGCACTATCGTTAGTTCCCAATTTCAATGAAAACACCAGGCCATAACCCGGCAATTTTGACAGACTATCGGCAGCATTAAGAGCCAGGGAGAAAAATTTCTTGGTTTCTGGAAGCCAATCTACCGTCGTGCTTCCACTTCTGCCTACATTTATGTAAGGCAGATCGGACAAGCCCCTTTTTTGCTTTAGGTAATGAACGGCATGAGTAGGGGGTGGCGAGCCCTCGGGACCGCCCTTACCTTGGGTAATGCTATTACCTATAAAGACAATTGCCAACTTGCTGGCCTCCTTCTGAGCCCTGCCAGTATAACTTGTGGTACCTATCAGGAAAATAAAGATCAGTAATTTTTTCATATTCATATCGTACTTTACCATTTGCCTGGAGTCATTTTTTAGAATTAACCATTCGATCGATGAGGCTATTTTGGCCCATAAACATCTTCGGATATATGGGACTATCTAGTGAAGAGCCACCTCTGCAATATTTGCTAATATGCAATAATAGACCATAAGCAACTCAATCAATTTTATTCAGATAGGCTATAGACCATTGATTTTTATTTGTATAATCAAAGCGTGTGTTGCCCAAAACCTCCTTGTCTTTACAGAATTTTAATAGATCGGGAGCCCTCAAACGCAAAACAGCAGGCTTCTCTGAAGAAGCCTGCTGCATCAAAATAATTATTAACGATCAGGGCTGATTCCACCATAATGGTGTTCTTAATCTATATTTTTCACTGTTATCCCCTACGTTATCTGGATTTCTATTCTGCTCATTGGTTTCATATACCATAGCTTGAATCCAATCGTTTTCATCATTCGCATCGAATACGACGGTATTGATATTAGCAGGACGAGTCAGACTCGGTCCATATATTGCCTGACTGTAATCCATTCTCCTCATATCTACCCAAGTTTCCGGGTTCAAGCATTGGCTAATGTATTTTTGACGCATAATATGACTGAGACCTTTAGTCTTGTCATTGAAGTGTGCCGCCAGTCCATCGGCCTGCTGGGCTGTCCAATAGGCAGCAATGTCAGTAGCAGAAACTCCCAACTTACGCATATTGGCTTTTACGCCTTCTTCATATGCCACCAATGCCTTCGCTGCATCTCCAGCCCGCAACTGCGCCTCTGCTTCGATCAGCTTCACCTCCGAATAGGTGATGAAGGGGAAGGGTGATGTTGCGTTGGTATAAAAGCCGCTCTTAGAGAAGGGACCATAGTCAGCCTCTTTGGTGAACTGGCCCGTTCCTCCTTGTCCGCCCGCGAGTCCCATACCCGGTTTTAGTCCCCGATATTGACCATCTGAAGCGGCTGGTTTCATAATCTTATGTATACGAGGATCTACAAAGGCCGCTTCTGTTACGGGAAATTTGGTAAGGAGGTCAACGAAAAACTGCGAGTACGTGAAATATCGTGGATCGGTGGTACTAGTAAATCCTCCCCAGCTTGCGAAAGGATTCTCGTCGGTCTGTTGGGCACCGGCCAGATAAGCAAACTCCGCATCCATCCCATCCGCATTGAATCCTTTTGTACAGGCTTCTATAATCTTCTGAGCATCATACGTACTCTTTTTCGAAAGATGGTTGAGATAACGCGCTTTCAAGGACCAAGCCAGCCTTTTCCATTTCTCTACATCCCCTTGATACATGATATCGCCTCCGCTAAAGTTCAGAGGAGTCTTATTATTAGGATTTTCAAAGGCTACAATGGCTTCGTCAAGCAATTTATCTATGTTTTGATAAACCGTCTGCTGGTCGTCCATTTTCGGGGTAAGTTTTACCTGAGATACTCCATCATACCCTTCCGACATTACAATGGCTCCATACTGATCGGTAAGCAAACCATATAGAAATGCCTGAAGCACCTTTCCTGCACCAACAAAATGGGGGGAACCTTCCTTCTCTCCTAAAACGGCCAAATCCACAGCATTGGGTAGCGCCCAGGTATAGGCATTTTGCCATAGGAAATAGGAAGCAGTAAAACGCCAAGTCTCGGCATTCCGGTTGGAACCGGTAGTATTTTTGGTAACGCCATATTGCATGACTCCCGTAATTTCTCGGGTCCCACGCCATTGAGCAGCGCCATTAGCCGTGGTAATGGCCCCTACCAGACGGGAGTGCGCAGGCACCTGTGATGGATTATTAGGATCACTGTTGACATCTAAATAATCGGAACAGGATACGCTGAAAAGTAAGACACCTAACAGCGGCAGGTATATTTTAGCGAGTGATTTTATCATAATACACTAAATAGTATTTAAAATTAAATAAGCATTTTTCGTTTACAGTGAGCTGTTGCTTACTAGAACGAGGCTTTTAGCCCGATATCGAAACCACGTGTAGCGGGCACACCAAGATTGTCGAAACCGAAAGAGCCAGACCCCCCTACTCCGGCACCACTGCCAGATACCTCAGGATCTACACCGGAGTATTTGGTAAATAATAGCAGATTACGCCCTGTCGCAAAGATCTGAAGTCTGCTGATCGGCGTTTTGCCTAAAAGGGCTTTGGGTAAGGCATAATTCAAGGTTACATAACGCAAGCGCACCCACCCTCCATTTTCAACAAAATCATAACCTTGCTTACTGTACAGAGTCTGGTAGTAATTCTGATCCAGAACAACAGACTTGGTATTGGCTTCACCGGTCTTTTCGATAATTCCTTCAAATACCTTAGTTTGGCCACGATCAAGGGTCTTGGTGCTGAGGCCAGAGTTCACCAAAGTATTTTCCGTGCCATTATACACATCGCCCCCGATACGAACATCCCACATAAAAGAGAGTGAGAAGTTCTGGTACCCTAATGTATTGGTTATCCCTCCAGTCCATTTCGGATTACGATCGCCAATAGCTTGTAAGGTAGACTGTACCTGCGGATAACCATTATCGTCAAGCAAAAGTTGTCCGGAGTCATTTCGTTTCCACACGTTGCCATTGATTCCGAAGAGTGAACCGCCAAGGAAGGCCGCTCCCTGCGCCACATTTCCAGCTACCCACGCATCTGAAAGCTCGATACGATCTAAAGTCCCTGGAAGGTTTTTCACTGTGGCCTTATTATGAGCAAAGTTAAAGTCTAAAGACCAGGTCAATTTGCTGCTTTTGAGGGGTTGTACACCCACCATAAATTCAACCCCTTCATTATCGATTTGGCCCCCATTCAGATAGGCGAGGAAAGTACTCGAAGAAGGAGGAGTTCTTGTACCTAAAATCTGGTCGTCGGTACTGGTCTTATAATAGGTAACATCCACATTGACCCGGTTCTTAAAGAAGCGGAAGTCTCCACCAAACTCTATGGAATTAGTAAACTCCGGTCTTAAGGTTGGATTTCCAAAGTAGGTGTTTACGTTAGAGATAAAACCACGGGGAGCAATCGTGAAGCTGTTCGTACTAGTGGACAAAGTGGAGGCCAGCACATGAGGAGGGGCGTCCTTACCTACCCGTGCCCAGGATCCTCTAATTTTTGCGAAACTAAGGAAATCATTCTCAGCAACGCCCCCCACTTCTTTTAACAGATCGGTTACTACAAGGGAGCCGCTTACAGCAGGATAGAAAAATGAGCGCGCCTCCACCGGTAGGGTCGAGGACCAATCGTTTCGTCCCCGGAAATTCAGAAATGCAATGCCTTTCCAGTCGATATTCAGATCACCAAACACACCCATGATGCGACGTTTCTGGATATTCTGAGAGATGGTGCGATCAGTTTCCAATACATTATTGATATTGGCAAAGCTGGGATCGATGAAGTTACGTCCATACCAGCTGGCCGTTTGTCGGTGAGCATCTTCTAAATTATGACCTAGGGTCAAACTCATATTCAAATCTTCACCAAATGATTTCTTGGCCGTTACCAATAAGGTGGAGGTAGTGATTTGGTTATTGGTGGTTGACTGACTGATGGCTCCTTTTTCCTCACCCACAATAGTCGTTCCCACCGATCTAACGCTTTTAAAATTGTCCGTATAATAATCCGTACCTAAGCGATAAGTAACATTTAAAAATTTGAAAGGGTCGTATACCACACTACCAATGGCCATGATGCGGTCCACATCGTTGGTAAATGGCTTGTTGATTACCCCCCAATGCGGGTTGTCGTTGCTTACGATATTGCGTTGAGTGCCGTCCGGATTCAAATAATCGGCCATATTATCATTACGGGGCCAGTAAACGGCTCCCATCACGCCATTCGCACTTCCTTGCGATACATAATCTCGGCTCGATTTGATATAGCTCAAGTTCCCTCCTACCGTAAGTTTATCACCCACTTTTGTGTCGGCAGAAAGTCGAAAAGAGGTACGTTCAAATCCCGTATTTTTCACTATCCCGCTCTGATCGAAGCGTGAAGCGGAGGCATAAAAAGTCGAACGCTCGTTCCCTCCACTTACCGAAATATCATGCTTTTGGGTAAATGATGTTTTAAACATTCCGGCCAGGTTGTCGTAAATCGGATCATTGGCTTCAAATTTTGGCCCCCATGATTCTATAGAATTAGGATTGAAAACCCCTTGCTCCCCTTGTTTATACACCGATTGCAAGGTGGGCAATTTGTTCACTTGGTCGAAAGAAAAGCTGTTAGAGTAGTTGATTTTGGCCTTTCCTCCCGAACCTTTTTTAGTGGTAATGACCACAACTCCGGAGGCAGCGCGAAGACCGTACAGGGCAGCAGCGGCGGGGCCTTTCAGGACGGTAACACTCTCTATGTCTTCCGGATTAATGTCTATAGCCCGGTTAGAAGCCGGGGCTGTTCCTGCAGATAAGCCTCCTTGGCTCACCGCAGTGGTATTGTCCACAGGGATACCATCAACTACATAAAGGGGTTGATTATTACCGCTCAAGGAGGTACCACCCCGTATCAACATAATGGAGGATGCACCCGGAGCGCCCCCGGAATTGGTAACTTGCACCCCTGCCACTTTGCCTTGAAGTGCATTTACCAAGTTCGGCTGCTGAGAATCCGTTATCTCCTTAGATGCCACCTTCTGCACCGAATAGCCAAGTTGCCGCACGTCCTGCTTGACACCGAAGGCGGTCACCACCACTTCATTAAGGTTTCTGGTATCTTCAGCCAAGTCCACCGCCAAGTAGCTGGCGTTGCCTACAGTAACTTCCTTTGAAAGAAAACCGATATAGCTAAATACCAAAACATTACCCTTAGAAGCAGGTAGGGAAAATTCCCCTGCTTCGTCTGTTAGCGTACCCGTAGTAGTACCCTTAATCGCCACACTCACTCCGGGCAATGGACTGCCGTCTTCGGTGGTAGAAACTTTACCACGTAAAGTCACGGCCTGCGCCCAGGTAGTTTGTAAACCCAGGCTTAGGCAACATAGTAAAAGAATTAATACTCGTTTTCCCATAGAATTTTTTTATTATAATTGGTGGGGAGGTAAAAAAAATGAGAATGATAATAAAACACTTTACCCAGCCTATAGACATGACTTTTCCACTTGGACCAATTCCAGGAAAACTCTCCTACATCAAAGCATTGGGGAAGTGTTCGTAGCCGGCGAATGCCAGAAAACGAGTGGATAGACAAGGTTCAGGTTGATAAAGTATATTGTAAAATTCTCAGTGACAAATGTAAGCAGTATTGCCCTTTTGCCAAATATAAATTCAGTTTTTTTACTAAATAACCTAAGGTAATTTGCCTAATATTCAAATTCTGATGAGGCGTATTGATCAAAAGAAATTATAATTAATACAATATAAATTATAATTAAATAGAAATATTTGGAGATCCCATATGTTACGCCATCGGTAGTCCAGCGATACTCGGCCCATGAGATCAGGAGCGAATGGCAAAGAGGTATACCCAGCCAATAAAAAATAATTGCAAAGGGACCCGAAACCATAAATAGGCGGGCCCGGGGCCATCAAAGGTTCCCGACTGATAGTCGAGATGGCTCAGAGCAGCGGATATATTGGCAGGAAGTAGCAAGATAAAGAGAACAATTAACATCCATGCCGCCTTCTGCCTGATACCTGGCCTTAAAAGAGCCAGCCCCAGTCCCACTTCCAAAAAACCAGTGAGATATACCAGTTCAATTTTAAAAGGAATGACTTCCGGAATCATCAGACTCATACCTTTGGCATACATAAAATGTCCTAAGGTGGTAAAACAGAGCATGGCAAACATGGCAATCCTACCACAGCGGCTCCATTGATATTGTTTAGAAAAGAGTTTGAAGACTAAGGCGGAAATAGCAAAAACAAAAAGTAGTAGAATGAGCGGTTTCATCTCGGTATAAAATTTACATTTGACACCTACAAAGTAAAGTCATAATACAACCCGCATCAATGAACCCAGGTTAAGTAATACGCTTACGGATCCGGCTCAATGCCTGTGGAGTAACGCCTATATAGGAGGCTATATATTTCAATGGGATATTCTGAAGAAGGTGGGGCTGCTCGGCGAATAAATTTAAATATCTGGATTCGGCTGATTCATAGAGCAAAGAAAGTTCCCGTTTCGACTTAGTCAAATAAAGAGCCTCCGAGGCCAGTCGACCTATCCTTTCTCCAACCTGAGTTTCCCGATAAATAATTTGCAAATCTTCGTAGGAAACACGCCATAATTCCGAATCGGCCAGGGCCTGGATGGAATAGGCAGCGGGCTTCTGGGTCAGAAACGAATCGTAAGCACTCACGAAACTACCCGCAAAGGCAAAACCAAATGTCTTTTCTTCCAGGCTATACATACTGTAAAATCGCAGCATGCCAGTCTCGATAAATGATAAATATTTTTCTGTTTGACCAGTAGCTAGCAAATTCTCCCCCTTTTGCACCTTATAAGGGGACAGTTTGGACGAAAAGATTGCCCAGTCCTCCTCCGACTGCCTGACACTCCTTTCAAAATATTTTCGGATAGCCTCCATAGTCAAGTTGATCGTACCTTAAAATATAATTCATTTTTTGCCCTGCTTGTAAACATAATCAATGCTTACGCAGATAACAACCATTATCAATCCCTATCCTAAACCATGAAAAGTAGACCTTATCTTATCTTCTTCCTATTCATTTGGACTATTTTGCCTGGCTTATGTCTCGGCCAGAACGAATTTGATGTTTATAATTATTGGAAATATTATGAGGGAGAACCAAGCAAAGCGCTGTATAAGCAGATGGCCCAGCTCGCTTTTGGTCAGTTGGAACAGCGCAGAAAAGATATGAAGGACCTCAAGACCCCGGCACAGTGGAAGCAGAGACAGGAAACACTTCAATCGAAACTCGCATTATCTGTGGGTTCTTTTCCCGAAAAAACGCCCCTAAATCCTGTTATAACGGGCAGCTTCGAAAAAAATGGCTACCGGGTTGAGAAGCTATATTTTGAATCCAGACCCCGATATTATGTCACGGCCGCTCTGTTCATACCTCAGCAACGCGCTACCCCAGCACCAGCCATTATCTACTGTAGCGGCCATACTACCGAGGGATTCCGCAGTGAGACTTACCAGCAAATAATTCTGAATTATGTTAAAAAAGGATTTATTGTTCTGGCCTTCGATCCCATTGGGCAGGGAGAGCGCAGCCAGTATCCGGGCACCGACCTTCAAAAAAGTGCAGTAAAAGAGCATAGCTACCCCGGCAGTCAATCCTTTCTTTCTGGCCGGCCACCGGCCAACTATTTTATTTGGGATGGCATCAGAACGGTCGATTATTTACTCACCCGGAAAGAAGTCGACCCAGCCCGCATCGGTATAACGGGCAGGTCGGGGGGTGGTACCCAGAGTGCCTATATAGCGGCTTTGGACCACCGTATCCTGGCAGCAGCTCCTGAGTGTTATATCACCAGTTTCGATAAACTTCTACGTTCTAATGGTCCGCAGGATGCTGAACAAAACCTACTGCATGGGCTGGAAAATGGTCTGGATATGGCCGACTTTTTAATCGTACGAGCTCCAAAACCGGCATTAATAGTAGCCACCACCAACGATATGTTTGCCATTCAAGGTGCCAGAGATGCCCATGCCGAAGCCCTTAATGCCTATCGGGCCTGGGGCTTTCCCCAAAATATGCAGCTCACAGAGGACGATGCCGGTCATGCCTCCACCTTAAAAAACCGGGAGGCTTCCTATGCATTTTTCCAGAAAGCACTTAACAATCCGGGTGACTCCACCGACGAGAAAGTTCAATATTTAAGCCCACTAGAGCTCCAAGTGACTACTACAGGACAGGTAGTTACGGACTTGAAGAGTGAAACTATTTTTAGTATAAACAAAGAATTTAGCCAACGGCTCATCGCCGGCAGGCCGAATGCTCAATCAGCAACCGAACTCGTGGAAAAAATAATTAAAATAACAGGCTACAGACCCAGCACAGTGACACCCGAGACGATCTTCTCGGGCCGAGCAGTAAAAAAGGGCTTTACTATTGATCGGTATTTGATAAAAGGGACTGGAGACCACTATCTTCCTATACTTTGGCTCCTGCCCAATAAGATATCCCTGGAGCCGGTAATGCTACTGGACGATCGTGGTAAGGCTGTCGCCCTTTCTGAGGAAGGGTTTGCCCACTCCCTGCTTAGGGCTGGCCACCCTGTACTGTTGCCCGACCTGAGCGGATTTGGAGAGCTTTCTACCGGATATATCCGCGGAGGCGATTCGGTCATAGAAGGAGTCCCACTCAACCTATGGCATCTGGGGATTTTGACACATCAATATCCCATAGCTATCCGTATGGAAGAAATTGGGCTGCTCTCCAGATTTATCCAAAATAAGCTGCCCTTACAAAAAAAGCTCATAGGTATTTCCAGGGGTACGCTGGGGACTGACTTGCTTCACGCCTCCCTCTTTCAGCAGGGTTTCACCAAACTAGTGATGATCGACCCATTGATTTCATTTGAGTCTATCACACTGGCAAAAGACTATCAAACTAAATACATCCCTTCTTCTATACCGGGTGTATTGGCTTATTACGACCTGCCTGATCTCTTCAATGCAATCCCAGAGCTCAAGCCTATACTAATTAATCCCCGGCATGCCAATGGAAAAGAGTGGGTTGACCAGGAGCAATCAGAAATGCGTAATTCCTATATGACCATCCGCAATGGGGTTAATGAGCAGGACTATGGAAGACATTTGAGGGATTAAATCTGAAAAGCAAAAACAAACTGACAGGAAAATCAAAAGGCACCAAACTTTATTATCTATATTTATTTTCTATTCATAATTGTAATCAAGATGCTGAGGATAGCGTTAATAGGACTTTTTTTAATCACACAAAATGCATTTTCTCAATCAGGGTTATTCCGATATAACTTGGTGGGCTATGCAGCAAAGGATATTAAGCAGGCTCTTTACTTGAGTAGAGAGCCTTGCAAGGAACCCATATATTTAAAAATGTCGGGTAGTAATAAAACGGTGATGCGTATCATGCCTCATGAAAAACCCTTGCCCTGGGACCCATTTCCCTACTATTACAGTTTAGATTTTACAGCCTGTGAAAGGCCGGGGCAATATTTTCTGACCACAGCTGACGGAGCGACTCGCTCTGGGCTATTTTCCATTGGCCCATATCCTGCCTATCAGGAAGAAGTTCTTCATTTTATGCGTTCACAGCGTTGTGGGTACAATCCATTTTTGGATGTATACTGCCATCAAAAAGATGGCCGGACATTTTTTGGTCCCCTTCCTGACTCCACTCAAATGGATGCAAGGGGAGGCTGGCATGATGCCGGAGACCAGCTCAAATATTTGATAACGTCTAGCAATGCTACCGCCCGTATGCTGCTGGCCTATGAATGGGCCCCAACCAAGTTTGGAGACAAGGTAGATGCCATGGGGAAAGAGGGGGGCAATCAGATTGCCGATATTCTTGACGAGGCGCGCTGGGGCCTGGACTGGATACATCAACTACACCCTGCATCCGGTCAGCTTTACCACCAGGTGGCTGATGATAGAGACCATCGAGGTTTTAAACTGCCTCACGAGGACAATGCCGATTATGGTTGGGGAGAAAACGGAGCCCGACCCGTATATTTTGCTACAGGGAAACCCCAGGGAGCGGGAAAATATCTTAGTGAAGCCACTGGAATTGCTAACCTCGCAGGCCGGTCAGCAGCGGCTATGGCCTTAGGTTTTCGACATTTTAAAGCAATAGATCAAGCTTATGCCCAGAAGTGCCTCACCGCCGCCATTGATTTATATGAGATGGGGCAAAAGCAAGAAGGCTATCAACAGGGCAATAGTTACGGTGCGCCCTATCGCTACACCGAAGACACCTGGGCGGACGATATGGAATGGGCTGCTGCCGAACTTTACAAAGCGACTAAAAAGAAGGAATACCTAAAAGATGGTCTGCATTATGCACAATTAGCAAATACCACTTCCTGGATGGAAATGGACTCTGCTGCTCATTATCAAATGTATCCCTTTATAAATATCGGACACTTTGTACTTAGTCAAATTGTAACACAGAGAGATAAACAAGAACTGGCTGGGTATTATCGGCATAACCTGGAGAAAATAAAAGTTAAGGCCGCAACCAATCCCTATGGCGTAAGTCATCTTTTTATTTGGTGTTCCAATAATCTGGCAGTAGCTGTTGCTACACAAGCCTACCTCTACGAACAAATGACCGGTGACCAGCAATTTCGCTCGCTGCTGGCAGCGCACCGCGACTGGCTTCTGGGCAATAATCCTTGGGGCACCAGTATGTTTACCGGGCTGCCTGCCGACGGCGATTATCCACTGGATGTCCATATGCCATTTTGGCGTCTTCAGAAAAAAATGATCGCAGGCAGCCTGGTTGACGGCCCTATCTGGCAGACTATTCACGGTGGAATGATTGGCATTAAGCCTGACGAACCCGATGAATATGAAGCCCTGCAGCCCCCACATATCAAATATATGGACGACTGGGCAGATTACTCAACCAACGAACCTACCATGGATGGTTCTGCTGATGCCATTTTTCTTTTGGCACTATTTAGCCAGGAGGTTCCCTAATGTACTTTGTCCTAAATTTCCTTTAACTACTTCAAAAGAAGCGAATGATGACGAAGGTTACAATTGGCTATTTTATATTGCTTACTTTCCATTTAATGGGCATTTCTCTAGCCTATGCCCCCCTATCGGCCACCACTAAACCCCTATTGATGCCTTACCTGATCGTACTCGTCTGGAATCATAAAGGGGGCATAAAGTCGAGATGGATATTATTTTTAGCCTTGCTGTTCTCCTGGATTGGTGACCTATTTTTGATGCTCTCTGGAGAACAGCATTTTATTTTCGGCCTGGCGGCATTCTTTTGTGCTCAGGTTTGCTATATCCGACTCTTTCTCATGACGTCCAGTTGGAGACCTTTGTTTTTCCTTCCTTTTCTATGTTTCGCTGCCTTGCTCTTAGGAGGACCTTTAGACGGAAAGATTCCGCCTCCTTTGCAACTGCCCTTATATGCCTATACAGGGGTAATCTGTCTGATGGGCTATACGGCTTCTCTCCGACAGCCTCTCCTTCCGGGATACGCAGCAGTACTGATAGGTGCCATACTATTTATCCTCTCCGATAGTTTTATAGCCCTCAATCGTTTCGGTGGTGGGGTTCAAGGCGCCGACCTATGGATTATGTTTTCCTATGGTCTGGCCCAATACCTCATTGCCTCAGGTTGGTTAAAGCAGTCTAGCTAATCATCATAAATTAAAAATTTAAAAGGTTTTCCATTCCTTTCTGCATGAAGTAATAAATGCTGCAGTTGAGCAACTAAATGTAATTTCTCGTCCAATATGAGTCAAAATAATTAATAATTATTCTGGCTCATATTCGAATTATTTCCATTGTATTTTCTCCAGAATACAAGGCACAACCTTACATATATACCTATGCGGTACTTTTCGATAATATCAGAAAGATGTGACCGCTTTTACGTCCTGAATTTTTCAGGGTTAATCGCAACTGTAGACACATTAAAATAGTCCTATAGTTCGCTACGCCCATTACTGTCGCTCAAACACTTAAAATCCAGGCGAGTTTGAATCTTCAAATGGCGGTTACAAGCCAGATTACATAGAATAACAATTGTATTTATTTGGATTTTCCCAAGCATTCAAGAAATTACAAAATCCTATTTATTTCTTATTTTATACTGAATCTAAAAATTATTTTATTTATTCGTCATGGGATCAACGCTTTTCTTCGTCATGTTATTATAGTTGACTATGTTACCAAGAAGATATTAGCCTGATTCCTCACCGGGTTACACTCGAAACAGGGTTCGGCAAAAAGAAGAAACATTCTATTTTCACAAAAAAACATTGCATGCGTATGATTCGGCCAGACCTCATTCTATGCCTCTGCTATGCTTGGCCTGTACTTTTCGATCCTTAGCTCCTAAGTTAAAATATCTGAAAAGTGCTTGGCCTTCGCCTAAGCAACATAGCACCAGTACTAGCAAGAATATTACTATACTGACTTATCCCTAACGCTTAAAATCATGAAAAAAAAGTTTACATTAATGGCACTGCTTTCTGTAGTAGCCTTCGGTGTTTCTGCGTCCGTTCCGGCAATTTCCGTTTCGGTCGACGACAAAGAAAGGGCCAAAAAATCGGTGCGGCCCTTACCAGGAATCCCAGTATCCTCTCATGCTGTAGCCCAACAGCCCGCCATACGCCAAGACACAACCATTACGGTGAAGGGTCAGGTTAAGGATGAAAACGACGAGGCACTTGTCGGCGTTACGGTGATGGTTGCCAACTCCACCATCGGAACCGTTACCGACATTGATGGGAAATTCACCCTTGATCGGGTCGGGCGAAATAATATACTTCGGTTTTCTTTTATCGGTTATACTCCCCAAGAGGTACCCATTGGTAGCCAATCCGAATTTACCATTATCCTAGCTGAAGACTATAAAATACTCGATGAAATCGTGGTAGTAGGCTTCGGTGAACAAAAAAAGGAAAGCGTAGTAGGATCTATAGCCCAAATGTCGGATGAAGTAATTAAACGAAACGGGAACGTAACCGACTTAAAAGAGGCCCTTTCCGGGCAGCTTCCCGGCATAGTATCGATCACTTCCTCAGGCGAACCAGGAGGGATTACCACGGGTGAAAGCGCTACCAATATCTTCATTCGCGGGCAGAATACCTGGAATGGAGGACAACCTCTGATCCTGGTCGACAACGTAGAGCGAAGCATGAACAATATCGACCCAAATGAGGTCGCCAGCATTTCGGTACTCAAAGATGCTTCCGCTACGGCGGTATTCGGTGTAAAAGGGGCTAACGGGGTGATTTTAATTACCACCAAGAGAGGAGCTCAGGGAAAAACCAAGCTCAATTTCAATTACACCACCACCGCCAAAACAATCTCCCGGCAACCCGACAAGCTAGACTCCTACGCAGCTATGATGGCCAAAAATGAAATCATAGAACGTGAAGGTGTTCTAAACGAGCCATCCTGGAACGCCTATGTTCCTTACGATTTGGTACAGCGATACAGACTCCCCCAGTCGCCCGAATATGCCGAGATATATCCGAATGTAGACTGGTCCAAAGCCATGTTTAAAGATGTAGGGTTTTCTCACCGTGCAACCCTGAGTGCCAGTGGAGGGAGCAAAGCCGTTCAATATTTCGGTTCCCTGGCCTACCTCAACGAAGGTGATATGTTCCGCGATCAGGATAATGGAAAAGGCTATAAGCCCAATTACGATTTCAACCGTTTCAATTTCCGGAGTAATATCGATGTTCGTGTCACCAAAACAACCAAACTAAAGCTAAATTTCGCCGGATATTATAGCCAGAAAAACACCAACTATAATAATGAGGGGAGCACCAGTCGCGCCGACCAGTGGATGTGGTCAGCAGCTTATTTTCTGGCTCCGAACCTTTTCCTTCCCCGCTACGACGATGGGCGTTGGGGGGCCTATCAGGAGGGCGGAAATAATACGCTGAACCCACTGGCCGTTGTTTATAATTTGGGTGTTCGCCAAACACGAGCGACTCAATTAAATTCTGACTTCACCATACAGCAGGATCTGGGCTTCCTCACCAAGGGACTTAAGGCTAGCGCCTCTCTGTTTTACGATAATAACATTCGCTCTGAGGGAGGAATATTCGATAATGCCAACAGCATCCGGCCTGCCGAAGCCAGAACCAATGTAGCCTACAAACAAATATACCCTCATCTTTACCAAGGGCCCGATCAGGATCCTGCCGAATATACGGCCTACCTCCCTGTCAGTGATGAGGAATATGACTGGATCCTGCGCCCTTGGACCATTAAACAAGAGGTCATCGGTGCTGCCAATTGGTCATCGTATATCCCCATTACTAGGAAACTGATGTACCAGTTCCAGATCAATTACGCCCGCCAGTTTAAAAAACACAATGTTACCGCCATGGCCTTGGCCAAAAGGGAGGAGTCGGCACGTGGCAGCATGTTTAAAAACTATCGGGAGGACTGGGTATTCCGTGCCACCTACGATTATGCCACCCGCTATTTATTCGAGGTAAATGGGGCCTATAATGGGTCCGAGCAGTTTGGCCCTAAATATCGTTTTGACTTCTTCCCTTCAGTAGGGCTAGGCTGGGTGGTCTCGAATGAGAAATTCTTCAAAAATCCTATTATGGACCATCTCAAATTCCGCTATAGTGTAGGTAAAGTTGGGGACGATAACATCAGTGGCAGTCGCTGGCTTTATGCCTCGCAACTTAGCTATGGAGGACGAAGCCGCTTAAATCAAAGTACCTCTGGCACCAGCCCATATAACTTCTATAGGGAATCCGTAGTGGGGAATCCCGACATACACTGGGAGACGGCAGTGAAGTCTAACCTGGGAATTGAGATGGGCTTTTTCCAAAACTTGCTGAATCTGAACGTCGATATATTCAAAGAAAACAGGACGAATGTTTTGATGTCGGGATCGAGCCGGAATGTACCGCCATTTTTCGGCACTACCCCCCCGAGTGCCAATCTAGGCCAGGTTAAATCAAAGGGTTATGAGATAGAGCTAAAATTCAACAAGCGTCTGAATCCTAATCTCTCTATATGGAGCAATATTACCTATGCCCATAATCAGAATACGATTATCGCCAAGGATGATGCCCCCCTGCAATACGACTATCTAAAGGCCGCAGGCTATTCAATAGGCCAGAACAGGAGTCTGATTCGTTCTGGTTTTTATAATAACTGGGATGAAGTATATGCCAGCGTGCCCACCGAAACCAATGACCTGCAGAAGCTGCCAGGCTATTACAACCTAGTAGATTTTAACGGCGATGGCATCATCAAAAATAATGAAGATACGCCCCCCATTGGGTATACGGGAGTACCTCAGAATACGGGAACCTTTGGAATCGGAGGAAAATATAAGGGTTTCAGTATGATGGTTCAGCTATATGGAGCCAGCAATGTTAACCGCCAAATTTCCTTTAATAACTACCAGCACGACGTAGACATTGTCTTTGGCCATGTACGCGACTACTGGTCGGCAGACAATCCAAATGCAAGCTCATTTTTGCCCCGGTGGAAAACACAGGCTGAAAATATTGGCGACTACTACCTCTACGATGCCTCATTCTTAAGGCTTCGCACCGCCGAACTGTCCTACGATTTCGCTAAAACACCCCTTCTGGAAAGATTGCGGATGAGCAATATGCGGGTATTCCTGAGTGGCACCAATCTATTCTTTTGGTCCAAACTCCCCGACGACCGCGAAGGAACTTACAGCGGCGGTAGTGCCACCCAAGGCGCCTACCCTACTATGAGAAGATTTAACCTTGGTATTGATTTCTCCTTCTAGAATAAAATTGATTATGAAAAAATACAATTTAAAGTATCCCCGGATTCTGGGCACTAAATTAGTACTCGTCACCCTACTTCTCTTTTCTTGTGAGGACTATCTCGACAAGGCGCCCGAAGCGGATATAACCGAACAAGTGGCCTTCGGAAATTTCATTAGTTTTCAAGGATTTGTGGAGGAAATGTATAACTGCATCATGGATCCTAATAAGGGTGGAGCATGGAACCGTTATCTGTTTGCCGACGAAACATTAAATAACTACCCTTATCCTTTCGACAATGGTAATTATTGGTCCAACGAAGCATATTTCTTTGGACAGAATGTCAATACAACAGACAATAACTCCCGAACCAAAAGAATTTGGGAATACGCCTGGTATGGCATTCGGAAAGCTAATCTTGCCCTGGAAAAACTCGATCAAGAAGGCTTATTTCAAGGGACTGATGAGGAAAAAAATCTGTTAAGGGGGCAGGCCCATTTTTTCAGAGGTTGGTTCTATTTCGAAATTTGCCGCTACTGGGGAGGTATGCCCTATATCACCCGTACCTTAAGCCCTACGGAAGAACTGACTACAGACGAATTCCGGCGCTTGAATTTCCAGCAAACGGCTCTACTTATGGCCGACGACTTCCGAAAAGCGGCAGATTTACTCCCTGACCATTGGGATAACAGTCCCTCAGGGCAGGCCACCTTAGGACATAACGACGATCGTATAAACAAGTTTCATGCCTTGGGTTATCTCGGAAAATCGTTACTCTATGCCGCTAGTCCTATGATCAACGAGGAGGCCAAAGGGGCCAATAATTTCGACGGAGCCTTGGCCCAACGAGCTGCTGAGGCCTTCGGAGAACTACTTACCCTTGCCGACCAGACCGGCATCTACAAGCTACAACCCTGGGAATCATGGACGGACAATTTTTGGCGCTGGAATTATGAAAGACCTGGAGGAGATGAAGTAATCATGAGCCCTACCATATATGACCGGGGTAGGGTGAGATGGTCCACCCTGGGCGCTACTGTCCCCTCTTCTTTTTCCATGAACAGCGGGTCCAATGCCGAAGTCCCAACTCATAATTTCATCAAAAATTATCGCATGGCCAATGGGCTGCCCATCGACGATCCTGCATCGGGCTTCGATCCGAACGATCCTTGGACAGGACGTGAGCCAAGGTTCTACAAAGATATTGTAGTCGATGGCGACCGCATACACAGTGCTTCCGGGTCAGATCGATACGCACAGCTTTATAATGGAGGCTTCCACCGGTCCCAGATCAACCCGCCCAGTGTAACCGGCTATTATTATAAGCGTTATAGTCCCATAGGGCCCGATTTTTCGGCGAGCAAGGCCAATGGTCTACAAGCCTATATCCCCTACCTGCGCTTGGCCGATATTTATTTGATGTATGCAGAGGCGGTAACCTTCTCCGACAATGGAGGCCCCAAAAGCACCTCCAGCAATTATAGTATGACTGCGGTAGATGCCCTCAATACCATTCGCAACAGGGGGGGCATACCCAACCTGGAGGACAAGTTCACCGGCTCCAAAGACGAATTTTTCGAAGCCATCGTGCGGGAGCGGGCCATAGAGCTTGCCTTCGAGGGGGCCCGTTTCTGTGATTTGCGTCGCTGGAATAGAAATGACGATCCCCGCTATCTCGATAAGACGGCTATAGATTTCAACCGAGGAGCAGATGGCAAGCCCATCAATCTGGAGGAACGGGTGGTAATCCGCAGAGCCGCTGAGAAAAAGCATAACTGGCTACCTATTCAAGTTGGTTTTACCCGGTTGTATGATGGGTTTCCTCAAAATCCCGGCTGGTAGTCCTCATCCAAAACTTTAACAAGTACCTTATGAAAAATATAATCTTATTAGGCTTCTGTTTAGGACTGCTTCTGACGGCTCCCGCTTCGGTCTGGGCGCAGGCTGACAGTACTTCCAGCCAGGCTCAACCCGTATTCGACCCAGATACCAAGACCAATGTGGCCTTTAAATCGGAGACGGTAGGCAACTTAACCGGAGCAGTAACGGCTCTGGATCCCAAAAGTTTCGGTCAATATGATTTCAATATCTGGGCAAGCTCAGCCTTATCGGGGCGCTCCTTGGGCATGCTGGGAGGAAATAGTATCAGAGGTGTCGGAATTGGCATCAATGTCAGCGACCTTACGGGCAGCGGACTTTATTCTGGCAACGCTTTATTTGTAGTCGATGGCCTGCCCAGGGATATAGAGGGGTTACGACTTTCTGAAATAGAATCGATCTCCATTCTCAAAGATGTCAACGCCGCCATCTTATATGGCAGCGCGGCCGTGAATGGCGTGGTACTGATCACGACTAAACGGGGCAAAGTCAACAAGCCCACCGCGGAAATCACCTATAATTATGGGCTCTCCACTCCGCGCGCATTGCCCCACTTTCTCAATTCGGCCGATTATATGACGGTATTCAATCAGGCCCGGAAAAATGATGGTTTAGCCCCACAGTATACCGATGCTACAATCGAAAACTATCGATCAGGGAATCCATACCGCTATCCCAGCACCGACTATTACTCCTCGGAGTTCATAAAACCCTTCAAAACCTACCACGATGTGTCGGCGGCCCTGTCGGGGGGCGATGAGAACGCACGATTCTATACCAACATAGGATGGAACTCTCAGGGAGGACTTTTCAAGTTCGGGGAAGGGAAAAACGCCCGAACCGATATTATTAACGTAAGAGGGAACGTGGATCTAAAGGTAAACCGTCGGATTAAAACGGCAATAGATGCCGTAGCCTTATTCGGTAGTGATCAGGGAGCCAGGGGCAATTACTGGAGCCAGGCTAACAGTATTCGTCCTCATGAATATACCCCACTATTACCCTTTAACCTGATTGATTCTGAAAACGAATTGCTGCAAGGCCGTAAAATTGATGTAGATGGTCAGTATCTACTGGGCGGAAACAATTCATATCTAAGTTCTCCCTTTGGGGATGGTTATGCCGCTGGAACGGTACAGTCTATCTATCGTAAATTTACATTTAATAACCGGATCGATTTCGACCTGTCCGATGTTACACCCGGTTTATCGGCACATAGTAACATCAGTTTCGATTTCTTTACGGCATACAACCAAACTATTGCCAACGAGTACTCCGTTTATGAGCCGACCTGGGCGGAAAATGAGGACCGGATCATTAGCCTAAAACAGCACGGCCGCGACACCCGACCTGGAACACAGGTAGTAGGTAATTCACGCTTCCGCCGCCGGGTAGGTTTTTATGGTCAGGTAAAATACGACCGTACATTTCGTGACGACCACCGCTTCACGGGCAATCTACTAGCTTTTGGAAGTAGTTATAAAGAAAATGGAAACTTCCAGGGAGTCAAAAATGCACATATTGGTCTGCAACTAGCCTATCAGTTCCGCAACAAATACAGCATCGACTTCAGCAGTACCCTGGCTAATTCGGTAAAGCTTCCGGAAAATAACCGCCAAGGATTTTCTCCTTCGGTAGGACTGTCATGGGCCCTACATAAGGAGTCGTTCCTTGCTTCAGCTAAGGCAGTGGACTACCTCAATCTGCGGGTATCGGCGGGCATACTGAAAACCGATTTGGCCATAGGAGGCTTTTTTTATTACGACAATCGCTATGGCGGATCGGGCTCCTACAACTGGTATGAGGGCACGCGTAACCGGGGTGGCGTCGCCTCAAGCTGGAGTGCCAACAGCAATCTTGGATTCGCACGCCGCAATGAGCTAAATTTAGGAGTAGATGGTCTATTCTTCAATAAAACCATTGGCGTACAGGCCAACGTTTTTTACAATCTCTACGACCGGCTCGTTACCCGGCCAGGCTCACAATATCCGGGCTATTACGGTGATTTTATCGCCTACGAAAATTTTGAATCCGATCGATATGTAGGTGCTGAACTAGGCCTGACATTTAACAAGCAATGGGGAGACTGGGGGTTATTTATAGGTACCAACCTACTCTATGTTACCTCCAAAAGAATGCAGGTAGACGAGATTTACGATAATGCATACCAGAATAGGGAGGGCCAGCCCCGGGATGCCACTTTCGGATTGGAAGCTTTAGGACTGTTTAAGGATCAGGCGGATATTGACGCCAGCCCCTTACATTCTTTTGGAACGGTGCAGCCAGGCGATATAAAATATAAGGACCAGAATAATGACGGCATCATCAATGCCAATGACGAGGTATTCCTAAGACGCTGGCAAGCCCCCTTTTCTGCGGGATTACAGCTGAAAGTATCCTATAAAAATTGGGGACTATTCGTCCTTGGAGAAGGGCAGAACGGAGCCAAGAATTTCAGGGAATCTAGCTACTTCTGGATCGATGGTAATGACAAATACAGCGAAACAGTACTTAATAGCTGGACTCCTGAAACCCATGAGACAGCGACCTATCCGCGACTAAGCACGCAAACAAGCAGCAATAATTTACGGCGCTCCAGCTACTGGTTGTATAAGAACGATTACTTCCAAATTCGCAAGGTACAGCTCAATTATACCTTACCTACCTCGGTAGCACAAACTTTAAGGATGAGCCAGCTACATGTTTTTGCCAATGCCAGCGACTTGTTTCAGGTATCGAAAAACCGGAAGATTAGAGAATTACGGGTAGGGAGTGAACCCCTTTACAGAAGTTTCTCTATCGGAGTGCGAGCAAATTTTTAATCTGACATGAATATGAAACAAATAACCACCATTTTCCTGATCGTTATATTGGCCTTAGGAATACCCTCCTGCAGCATGCTGGAGCCCGAGGCCGACAACCATAACACCCTGGACCGGGTATATGAAGACCCTGCGTTTGCCGAGGGATTGCTCATCAAGGCCTATACCTATATTCCTACCAACGACTATTCTTTTGAAGAGGTAGCCACGGATGATGCAGTTACCAATAACCGGCTCAGCAGCTACCTGAGAATAGCTACTGGTGAGTGGTCGCCCAGGCTAAATCCGGAGAGCACCTGGGACAATTGTAATAAGGGAATTCTTTACCTAAATCAATTCTTATCGGTCGTGGAGCAAGTGCCGTGGAAATGGACCAACCCAGCCGTTAAAGATCTGTATATCCGACGCTTTAAGGGAGAGTCTTATGCACTCCGAGCTCTTTTTAAATACTACTTACTACGAAACCACGGGGGTATTGGCGCCGGAGGTACCCTCCTTGGCACTCCTATCTATAACTCCTTCCTGGAAAGTCAGGAAGATTTTGCAACGCCGAGACCCGCCTTCTCTGAATCAGTAGCGAGCATTTTTGCCGATATTGAAGAGGCCAGAAAGTATATCCCCATGGATTTTGGAGACCGCAGCATCCTCCCCGAAGGATTTCCTGCCCAACTTGACCTAGCAGATTATAACGAAGTATTTGGCGACTATACCCAGCAACGCATCAGCGGGCGCCATGCCCTGGCTATCAAAGCCAGAACCGCACTACTTGCCGCTAGCCCAGCCTTCAATCCCGAGTCTGACCAACAACGTTGGCAACAAGCTGCCGAATTTACGGCTACATTACTCAATGATATTGGCGGACTGCAAGGAATGGACCCTAAGGGACACCTCTTTTATCGAAAACAGCAGGTAGACCAGGCCGATATAACAACCGGCGACAAAATGGATCTTCAAGAAATTCTTTGGCGTAGACCTATCTATAATAGTAATGCCCGCGAAAGGGATAACTTCCCGCCCAGCCTCTATGGAAACGGACGGATAAATCCTACCCAAAATCTGGTGGACGCTTTTCCCTCTGCCAATGGTTTCCCCATATCGGATCCCATGTCGGAATACGATCCCGCCGATCCCTACGCCAACCGGGATCCCCGGCTTTCACATTATATCGTTTTTAATGGAAGCAAGCTTAAAGGCAATGAAATTAATACGGAAACAGAAGGAGGTCCAGACGCTCTGGAAAATATTCCTACCTCAACCAGGACGGGATATTATCTCAAAAAGCTTTTAAGGGAGGATGTAAATGTTAATCCTGCCTCTTCTTCCAGTCAAAAACATTTCAATACCCATATCCGTTATACCGAGCTGTTTTTGAACTATGCCGAGGCAGCCAACGAAGCCTGGGGGCCCGATGGAAAAGGCAGCCATGCCTATTCGGCCAAAGAAGTCATTGCTAAGATTCGGGAACGTGCCGGACTGGCACAGCCCGACCAATACCTTTCCGGTATTGCGAGCAAACAAGCCCTGCGCGAACTTATCCGCAATGAGCGCAGATTGGAATTGTGTTTCGAAGGTTTCCGGTTCTGGGACCTTCGCCGCTGGAAGGCAGACCTGGCCCAGCCGGCTATGGGAGTTCGCATTAACGACCAGGGTTACGACTATTTTACAGTTGAAAACCGGGTATATGACAATGGGTATATGCATTATGGGCCCATTCCAGAAAGAGAAATAATTAAGTTTGGCCTGGTCCAGAACCAGGGATGGCAGTAAATACATAACCGTTCAATAATATGAAACAAATCTTTTTATTCCTGCTGGTAGGCCTGGGAGTGGCTGCCTGCAAAAATGGTGAAATTGTCCATCCCGATTTCGATTATACCTCTGGATATTTCCCTTATCAATATCCTGTGAGAACACTGGTTCTGGGAGACGATATATACGATAACAGCAACGATAATGCGCATAAATTCCTGATCTCGGCTGCTATGGGCGGGGTCTATAAAAATGACCGGGATCGTGTATTTCAAATCGCGGTCGACGAATCTCTTTGCCAGCAAGTGTTGTTTAACTCGGGTGGAGATACCATTCAGGCCTTACCGGCAGAATACTACAGTCTTTCGTCTAATAATAGCTTGGTGATACCTCAGGGGAAATATAATGGGGCCGTGGAAGTACAACTGACCGAGGCATTCTTCAATGATCCAAAAGCCATTGGCCTTAACTATGTAGTCCCACTTCGTCTGGTGGGATCAGCAGATGTAGACTCCATTGTGAGTGGAAAGAGCACGATGACCAACCCCGACCCCCGCAGACAGGAGAACTGGATCGTAGCTCCCAAAGACTTTACCCTGTTCGCTATTAAATATATCAATGAGTATCATGGAAATTACTTTTTTCAGGGCGAGAGCTCTGTCGAAGATTCCACAGGCGCACTTATAGAAACCAAAACCTATAAAGCAGCCAATATGGTACAAAATGGGGTAACCTTGCTCACTACAACGGGAAGGAAACAAGTAGCCTATAATACCTCTTTTCAGTCGGAAGAGATTAGTGATAACCTTCCTTTATTACTGGACTTCACCAACGGGAAATGTGTTATTTCTTCTGCCGATCCGCAATATGACGTTACTGGATCCGGGAGCTTTGAAAATGAGGCCTATGAATGGGGGAATAAACCTAGAAATGGGATGGAACTGGAATATACGGTAAAGGTAGGCAACAAGATTTACCATGCTAAAGAAACCCTTGTTGCCCGTGATCGTGCCGTAGTCATGGAAGTCTTTAACCCACAAGTATTATAGCCCTCCCACTCGTCGGCAAGAAATCATATTTGAAACGATATTACCCTAAACCCTAAACCCGGCGTGGTTGCGTAAAGTGCCGCTCTGGCACCCAGCGTAACCACCCCTTATTTTTACTTACAAAATCCGGAGTATTAAACATTTTACACCTGAGTCCACCCGAAAGTTACCAAAAAACCCCTGGTGCTAGAACCTGCTAAAACAGGAGCACCAGGGGTTTTGATTTAGGATTTTAGAAGTCTAAAGACTTGAAAAGGATTTAGGAATAGTCATTGATATCGCAATTATCTGTACCCGTTATTGGTTGGATCGGAGTCCAGTAGAGCGGGGTTCAGATCAATTTCCTGCTGGGGTATAGGAGCCTTCACCATATGAGGCTTAATATTCACGTTTCCTTTGAAGATACCATAATTAGCATTCTTCACAGTTTCCACCAGAATTCCCCAGCGCACCAGATCGTATCGTCGCTCAGATTCACCGGCCAGTTCCCAGCGGTTTTCGTCTTGAATCGCTTTTCGCATGGCGGTCTGGCTCAATCCGGTATATGGCTTAGCGGGACTATAAGCCCTGGCCCGAATCTTATTGATGTAAGTTTCAGCCTCAGCAGATTTCCCCAGCTCATTAGCCGCCTCGGCAGCCATAAGGTAAACCTGGCCCATACGCATCGTAATCCATGCCTCTCCATGATTGCCACGGGGGGAATTAACGAAGTCAAAATTGGTTCGCTTGGTCAGATAGGTAAAAGTAAGATCGTAGCCCAGATAATTATTTAGTAGGTTATATGGACGTCTCAGATCATCTTTAGGAAAATCGTCGATCAAATCGTTTAAGGGCACGTTCAACCCGTAACCATTGAATTCCTCTCCAAGTGCCGTTAGTTTAGCCGCGAATTCATTCCGTTGCGAGGCTACTTTGGGTTCGTCGCGAAGACGCGGATTGAAACTATCTGTAATATCCTGACTATTATTTGGCGCGTCCTTGGTATAGTCGAAACCAAATATCGCTTCCGCATTAAACTGGTTATTCAGGTCGAATACCTCCCCATAGGTAGGCAACAGCTTATGAGGAGAATTCTGAATAATATCTTCGGTGGCCTCAAGTGCACCCGCCCAATCTTTCTGCCAAAGGTTGAAGCGAGTTCTCAGGAACTTGGCTGCCCATTTGGTAGCACGACCGATATTGGCACCCTGGTTGGCTGAGGGCAACAGGCCCTCCGCTCTTTTAAGGTCTTCAACCATCGCCTGGCGGATAGGTCCCTCCGGAGAACGCCCCAATACGGCTACTTCATCCAATGGCAACTCGGTAACAAAATAGGGAACGTCGCCCCAGATAGCCGTTAAATGATAGTAGGCCAAGGCTCTCAAAAATAGAGCTTCCCCTATCACGGTATTCTGCGTAGCTACAGAGAGCTTTTCGTTACCTTCTACATTGGCCAAAACCGAATTCGCATCACCGATCACCCCATACAAATCCCTCCATACTCCATACGCATTGGAGTAGTTGGTCTCGGTAAGGTTATAGTCCATAATAGGCGCCAGACCACCGAATACTCGGCTGGGCATCATCTCATCGCTACCAAACATGGTCCAGGTCGTGATGCCCTGCCAGCCTTTGTAGGTATTACCCGTACGCATACCCAGGTATAAACCGTTAGCGGCCTGTATGGCTTCCTGATCTGAGTTATAGAAATTATTAGGAGCAATGACTCCTCTCACATTTTCTTCCAAAAAGCTGCTGCAGCCCGTTAAGAAAAGTAGTGTATATATGAATATTAACTTTTTCATTCGTTTCATTTTTTTAGAAGTTTGCTTTCAGACCTAGGGTATAGGTTCGGGCATTAGGATATTGGTTCCGAATGATACCGCGTACGGTAGAATTGGTACCAAAACGAGTCGCCTCTGGATCATATCCTCTGAACTTAGAGAGCAAGAACACATTACTTCCGACACCATAGATAGAAAGGTTTTTTAACACCTTAGACTCAATAGGAAGCAAATACTCCAGTTTTACGGTTTTCAGCCGCAGATGGGAACCGTCTTCCAGCATAGCGGAGTTGGACACTACATCCGACAAACTTGCTATACCACCCGCTTTAGGGATGTTAGAGGTAGGATTGGTCGGCGACCAGCGGTTGATCTGCTCAGCATACACGTTAGTCTCACTAAGTCCAAAAAACCCTTGCTGGTTGTATTCGTGGTAAATATCATTACCCAAAGTTCCCTGAAGGAAAAAGTCGAAAGTAAAGTTCTTGTATTGAAAGGAGTTATTCAATCCACCAAAAATCTTTGGCTCAGGATTACCCATTACGACATGATCGTCATTATTGATCTTACCATCCCCATTCTCGTCCTTAAAACGAGGGCCACCTACTACCTGGCGAATCCCCAGATTTCCGTCTTCAGCAATTTCAGCCTCCGACTTATATGTACCCAGGTATTGCACACCTGTAAAAACGCCCACCGGCTGATTTACAATTAGCTTGGCACCAGGCCCACCTTGCTCCAGGTTATAGATAATTATCTCGTCAACCCCAGCAAGATTCAATATCTTCGAGCGGTTGCCCGACAAGGTCAGGGTCGATTTCCAGCTAAAATTTTTGCGGTCAATATTTACTGTATTGATCAATAATTCTATCCCCCGGTTCGCAATAGAGCCTATGTTTTCAAGTTTGGTATCGAAGCCAGTCACTTTGGGAATCTGGCGTGCCAATAACAGATCTTTTGTTTTCTTATAATAGAAATCGATTTCACCAGTAACCCGGTTATTCAAAAATCCGAATTCCAGACCTAAGTCCAACTGATCTGTAGTCTCCCATCTCAGGTCGGGATTGGCGGGACGTCCCTTTTGAATTCCGATGGTTTGGGTATCATTGAAAACCAAGATATTATTATTCAAAACCGCAAGGGTGCTATAAGGACTAATGGATTCTTTACCCGCACTACCATAACTGGTTCTGAATTTCAAATTGGTCAGGACGCGTTGGTTTTTCATAAATGGCTCATCAATAATCCGCCAGGCAAAAGCCACAGATGGAAAGAAGGCATAGGCATTATTAGACCCAGAGTATACCGAAGCACCATCAACCCGGCCTACAGCCGTAAACAAATATTTGTCGTTTAGGGTATAATTTGCCCGAGCCAGCCAAGATACAAGCTGACGAGAATCGGCGAAGCCAGATCCTACCCGGTAAGTAAGCGGATCGCCTAGGCTCAGATTGTCATAATTAATTGCGTTGATGGATAAGCCTTGGGTTTGAGCATAGAAAGTTTCTCTGCTTCCTTTTTGCCAAGTAAAACCAGCAAGTAGATTAATCCGATTTTTTTCGTTGAAATCCTTGTTATAGGTAACGGTATTTTCCTGAAGGATATCATATTCAAAAGTATTGTTGATCTGAGCAAAGCCCCCCTGCTGAGCAGCGGCACGTACGGGAAGGTTACCCGGATCGAACTGGTTGGTTTTACCCCAGGTAATTTTAGGTCCAATCGTCGAACGGAAAGTAAGATTTTTCCAAGGGCTATATTCTACATAGGCCGTAGTCAGAATATTGGTATTCAAACTGAAGTCGGTTCGTAGCTCCACATCGGCCAGCGGGTTGGCCAAAGCACCACCCTGAACGATATTCTGATCCCAATAGGTAACTCCATCAGGGTAATAAAGCGGATAGGCCGACAAGGCCAGTCTCATATTCCAAAGATCTACTTTACTATTCTCTGTATTGGTAAGCGTACCATTCATACGCACACCGGCTTTAATTTTATCCGTCAATTTAAAATCAAGGTTGGTCCGTAGGTTGTAACGTTCCAGCCCCGTTCCTTTGATGATACCTTGCTGATTGAAATAATTGGCCGAGACATAATAGTTAAGGTCTTTGGTACTTCCTCCAACCGAGACGTCCATATTAGAAATGGCTCCTTTCTGTGAAACTACATCCTGCCAATCCGTATCGCCAATTTCACTACGATCTACGAAAGGATCAGCGCCATTGGAATTCAAAGCAAACTCGGTTCCGTAATCTGCACGATCGGGTCCGTTTAGATAGTCGATTTTACGCGCCATGGTCTGCACACCCCGATACAAATTCACCGAAATATTGGGCTTTCCTCCTTTAAAGGAATCACCACTCTTGGTGGTAACCAGTATCACCCCGTTGGCTCCACGCGTCCCATAAATAGAGATGGCAGTAGCATCTTTCAATACCTCAATGGAGGCGATGTCGTTGGTGTTAATATTATTAAGGTTAAAGTCGGTTCCGACAATAAAACCATCTATCACATAAAGAGGCTCATTATCCGCATTGATGGAGTTACCACCACGAATCCGTATACTGGAGCGCGCACCTGGTGAACCATTGGCAGAAGTCACCAACACCCCAGAAGCCCTACCTTGCAAGACCTGATCCAAACGCGAAGAAGGCATATCGTTGAGCTGCTTGGCATCTACGGAGCCTACTGATCCGGTCAGATCCCTTTTCTGGGTTACCCCATATCCAACCACCACCACTTCTTCTAGCAATGCACGGTCCTCAGCAAGGCTGACGTTTATGACGGATTGATTGTTCACCGGCACCGACTGACTCACATAACCGATATAAGAAAAAACCAACACGTCGGTCGGTGAAGCATTCAGGCTGAACTTACCCTCCACGTCTGTAATGGTACCCACGGTGGTGCCTTTTACAGTCACCGACACCCCGATTAGCGCCTCTTGGTTCTGATCTAAAACCTTACCGTTGATAGTGGTCTGGGCCTGTGCGCCCGACACGATCAGCAACAAGATGAAGAACAAACCGCTCATGATTTGTATCCTTTTCATCATAGTACTATTTTTTAATGAATTAATAATACAAAGATGATAGGCTCCTTTAGCAAAAGCATCTCAAAGAGGGGTGAAAATTGATTCAGCAATGATAAAAATGAATTATTATAAGCAGCAAATCGCCCTTTTAGGCCGATATTGGAAGAATGTATTTAAAAAATAGGAAACCAGATAAGGTCCCGGTTTCCTACTGCCGATCAGGACTAGGATAGGCTAAAAGTATAACTTTTCCTAGTAGATCAGGAATGAGATTCTTCGTTTTTTAAATTATTAAGATACTCTGTTGGTGTTACACCAAACTCTTTCTGGAAACATTTGGTAAAATACTTGGGGTTTTTAAAACCGGTCTGATAGGCAACCTCAGAAATATATAAATCCGTATTCTTGAGCAGCAAGGTTGCTTTCTTGAGCCGGTAGGTTTTTATAAATTCGGATGGAGACTCACCAAGCAAATTTTCTATTCTTCTATAGAAAGTGGCACGGCTCATATTGCATTCATCAGCCAGAAACTCTACACTCAACTTCTGATCACCCAGATGCTCCTCGATACTTCCGATAACCTTTTGTAAAAAAGCATCTTCCGGACTGATGGCGTCATCCTGTTCCGGATTTACCGTAATATTCCGGGCAAATTTGGTAGCCAGAATCGAGCGGTTTTCAATAAGATTCCGGGCCCTCCATTTGATTAGGTTAGGGCTGAAAGGCTTGTCTATAAAGTCATCGGCTCCGCTCTGAATACATACCAACTTATGAAATTCCGAGTTCTTACCCGTCAGTATGATAAAGGGTATATGATTCCACTGAGGGTTTTCTTTCACATTTCTAAGTAAGGCCAATCCATCTAACTTGGGCATAGAGAGGTCTGAAATAATAAGCTGATAGTCCTTTTTGGAAATCAGCGCCAGGGCTTCCTCTCCGTTATAGGCCTTATCTATGATAAATTCCTCGCCAAGGGTCTCCCATAACAGGTTGAGAATCTCTGGATCGTCATCGGCAATGAGGATGTGGGAGTGCTTTTCCCCTTTTTTGACAGGATGCTCGGCAGGAATTTCCAGAATAGGCAGACTGTTCACCGTGAGCTTCATTTCATTGATGGTAAAATGTTGCTTCTCAAAAGGAATAAAAAATGTAATGTTCGTTCCCTTATTCAACTCACTTTTGATATCAATAAAGCCTTTATGCTTTTGAATAAGGCGTGTCACCAGCTCCAGACCTATTCCCGTTCCATCTTTTAAGTCGGATGTATTGCTGGCCCTATAAAATCTTTCGAAAAGATGTTGCACTTCGTTCTCCGGTATCCCCAGGCCGGTATCTTCTACAACACATTTCAGGTAGGCTCCTTCCAGAGGTGCCGTGGCGGGCAGATCGGATTTGTCGAGCACCACCCGGCTCCCACGCACCTGAACGGTCCCGCCTGCCGAATTATATTTGATAGCATTATTAAGCAGATTAAGGAGCATAATCTCCAGCAATTCCTCATCGAACCACCCTTCACTTAAGTCATCACTAAAGAAGTAATCGAGGCGTATGTCCCGAATTAGTGCCAGAGGCTCCGTATCCCTACAGATAGATATTAATTTTTCCGATAAATTCCCTTCCGACACTTTCAAGATAAATTCCCCCCCCTCACTCTTTCTAATATTCATAATCTGATCGGTAATCCGCTTGAGCCTTTGGGCTTGCTCATAAAGATTGTTCAGAACCGCCTGATTTACCTTTTTCCCTGAAAGTGCATTCTCAAGCGGACCCAAAATCATCGTCAGTCGATTTTTAAGCTCATGCGAAAGATCGGAAAAATAGACCATCTGCTGGTCTTTAATTACTCCATAGGCTTTCTCTTCGGCCAATTTCACCTTCAGTTCACGCCAGCGGCGGAAGGCTAGATAAAGACCGTATAAAAGCAGGAGTAAAAGCAAACCGTAAAGCCCCAATGCTATCTTAGACTGCCAGAATGGTGGATTTATTATGATGGCTAGCTGGGCTACTTCATCGTTCCACTGGCCATAACTATTAGCCATTTTAAGCTCAAGTACATAATTCCCGGGTGGTATCGAATGAAGCTGAATAGACTGCACATTATTATTATGATAAATCCATTCGTCGTCGTTATGTCCATGCAAACGATAGGCAAATCTATTTTTTCCGGGATTGCTTAGATCGGTAAAGGAGAAATTGACCTGAAAGCTGTTTTCACGCGCTTGCAGAACAATTTTCTCTCGATCTGTGATCCGATAGGTTGTAGCACTATCCCCGCCTAAAACATTGATGGAGTTCCAAAAGAAATCGATTTTTCCCCGTTTAATCTTTGGAATCGGGTCTACCCGGTACAATCCATTGGTGTTGCCGAAGTAGACTTCGCCATTCAGACCTTTCGAGACGGCATTGAAAGAGAAATCCGTAAAGTCGATACCATCTTCAATTCCGAAGCTTTGAAAGGGAATAGGCTCGTTGGGAATGTATAAGGCCAGGCCATTATTTGTACTAATAATTAACTCATTATTCTTATCCTCTACCAAGCCGCATATCACATTAGAAGGCAGGCCATGTTCCACGGTATACTGCTTGAAACTGTCGGTTTCAGGTAAATAACGATAAAGCCCTCCTGTACGCGACCCAATCCAGATTCTCCCCTTGCTATCTTCGTAAATACTTAGTATCCGCCGTGAAATTGTTCCTTCCTTCAGGTTAATTCCTGAATACTTCTTCAGCTCACCCGTCGAAAGATTCAGACGCATTAACCCATCGCCCCGAGACCCTATCCATACATTTTGAGAATGATCTTTCAGCATCACAAAAATGTTAGAATCCTTATTGAAACGCGCATTGGCCTTCCTAACCAACTCTGTATATAATTGAGACTGATTGCTGGAGTAGTGCTCAAGTCCATTTTTCTGACAACCTAGCAGCCACTCCCCTTTTTCAATTTCCAAAGCATAAGTAATCTGCTCTTGGGCAGCATAGATTCGCCGAAAGGATCCATCAATCTTCTGATACAATCCGTCGGGACAAGAATAATAAGTATCACCACCCGAGGACTGGTAAACAGTATTGATATTTCCGGGGTAGTTAGTCTTTGTAAATACTTGTTTTTCAGGACTGTATACAAATATCCCATCGTTCCTGGTCTTGACCCAGATCTGGTTATTAAAGTCTTTGTGCAAATACGTTACCGAGTGATTAATAGGATTATATCCGGGGGCATCGAGTGGGAGTCTTTTTACTTTTATGGCTTTAGGCCTGATCTTAAGTAGCCCTTTCAAGGTGCCCAACCATATAATGCCCGAGTTGTCGATATAAGAAGTTAGAATATTATTATCTTCTAATAATGAAGACTCGCTGGTAAAAGGGCTAAAAATCCGCTTACCCTTATTCCTGTTGGATAGGTAGAGTTTTTTGAATGTAGAAACATTACATTCTCCGTTTTTTCCAAAACTTACCGAGCTTATATTATCATATCCTGCATCATGAGGGTTTCCAAAATGATATTGGTTTACCACTTTTAGATGGCTGTTCTGGTATGTCACTTCATAAAGGCCCGCTCCCAGTGTGCCTACCATGATTTCACCTTCCTTCGATTTTTCTATGATTTTAACGGGGTCGGTCACCGGCGTAGGAGTCACGCTGCCGTCAGTAGTGGATAACATAAACAGCCCCTTGGCGGTCCCTATTAACAGCAGATTAGTGGACAATGGGCAAAGGGCCTCGATGTTACCAACTTGCTGATATATGGCCGTTGAATTTTTAAAAAAGGGTCGAAGTCCTTTCCCATTCTCAGCTCCGGCATTAAGCTTATATATAAAGTGCGGGTTTCGGATACCTAACCAGGTATTTCCCTGAATATCTTTTCCCAAGGCATTAAAAGCCTCAATATTATCAGACAGGGTTTCAAAATAATGTGTTTTTCTGTCAAATAAGCTTAGTCCACTTTCGGTTGCAATTAGCAAATTCCCATTTTGGAGTTCGGAAATTCCCGTTACCGTATTCGTAAAAATGGCATGTTCATTATTCGGCTGTGTAGTAAAGTGCAATACTTCGTAACCGTCGTAACGGTAAAGGCCCGAAACCGTACCCACCCACAAAAGCCCTTTAGAATCCTGAAAAAGGCAGTTGATGGATCTCCGGGGCAGCCAGTTCTCTTCTGACAATAGCAGATTCGACATATCCATCGACTGCCCCAAAGCCATTTTATGCATCCATAAAATGGTTGTAAAAACCCAAACTATGATTTTTATTTTTCCCAATTAGTCGTTTTTTGACCGCTAATTTACGGATCTTAATTTCCAATATTCACTAGGGGTGCGGGCTTCTAAAAATAATGCCTCCATTTCTGCTACGATATCAGGATTTGCCGCAGCAATATTTTGCTCTTCGCCGGGGTCTTGAGATAGGTCATAAAGCTCTGTTGCCCCCTTAGGATCGAGCCGAACCGCCTTCCACTTTCCTTTTCTGATCGCCTGATTGGTGGCTGGGTTTTCATGAAACTCCCAATACAAATAGGCGTGTTCCTTCTGCTGCTTACCCAGTAGGGTCGGCAAGAAGGAAATCCCATCGGTACTCCCTTCCTTCAATTTCTGACCAGCCAGATCCGCCACAGTGGGTAAGAAGTCCCAAAATGCGGATACCAAGTCGGAGCGAGTGCCCGCCTTGATGTGCTGTGGCCACTTTACGATCAAGGGAACTTTAATTCCACCCTCATACAAATCTCTTTTCATACCCTTAAGACCTCCTGAACTGTTGAAATAAGCAGGATTGGCACCACCCTCCTTATGAGGACCATTGTCCGAACTAAAGATGATCATGGTATTCTGATCCTGCCCAGTGGCCTTCAGTTCCGCCATAATTTTACCTACACAGGCATCCAAATGGGAGACTTGAGCGGCATAGGCGGCACCAGGATTGTCTGTAGAGCGGTAGGCCCATTTATTTCCATCCTCTTTGCTGGCAGTATTCTTGAATGGTTTATCCTTAACCACCTTCTTATATTCCTCCAGCTGCTCAGAGGCGGGCAAAACCATTTCCGCATGAGGAGTAGTATAGGCTAGATAGAGAAAAAATGGCTCTTTATCCTGCTTTTGGATATAACTCAAAGCTTCCTTCGTAAATAAGTCATTTGAAAAAGAACCCATCACCCCGTTGGCATTCTCAGGGATGATAATTTTTTTGCCATTTTGAAAAAGATAGGAAGGAAACTGATTGTGCGCATGACCCTGGTTGAGGTAGCCATAGCTATAGTCGAAACCCTGCTTACGAGGCTCACCGGTTGTGCCATCCATCCCCATACCCCATTTTCCAATAATGGCCGTTCTATAAGACGCTTTCTTTAGAACTTCGCCTACGGTAAGATCTTCGTCACGAAGCTCCAGACATGCACCAAACCCTAAGGGGCCAGTTTCATAATTCCCCCGTACATACCCTTTCCCAGTATGGCGGCCCGTCATTAAAGAGGCCCGTGAAGGAGCACATACCGAACTCCCGGAATAATGCTGAGTAAACAGCATCCCGTCGGCCGCCATCTGATCTAGATTAGGGGTTTTGATCACCTTCTGACCATAGGAACCCAGGTCTCCATAGCCCAGGTCGTCGGCAAGAATATAGATAATATTGGGACGCTCGGGAGTTGCCTCCTTTTCGGTCTGGGCAGAACATCCCATCACAGATAGGAGGGAAATACTCAGTAATAATTGCTTCATGGATTTATACTTTTTTTGACCAATTAACTGATTAAAACTGGCCCAGAAAAGCACCTATCCCTTATAGATATAGTATTGAATCAATTTTACCCCCCTATTGAAACATATGAGGCCGGCAGGATTTTAAATTAACCAGCCCCCGGTAGGATTAACTTCCTTCTGCCTGACTTTAATTCCTTAGCAAAAACTCCCGAAAGAAACTCGACTCCGAGAGTGAATATTGTTTGACGACTTCTTTGCCATTGGCCCGGTATGCCGACTCTAACATATCGTAATAATTGGTTGGAAGCTTATTTACCCGGGGCGACTCAATGCTATTGCGTTGTTTCCCCGAAAGTAAAAACAAGTGCTCATAATAGAATTTCAATGGACCTAGCAAATTAAGTGCAAAAAAGAATACACCAATCGTAAATCTAATATTCCGGAACATCAATCTCCAATGGGCTACCAAAGTATACCCCAGGCTTAAGCTTAAAATTAGTTGCGCTACCAAAGCCGACCGAATATTAAGGTCATTATAAAAACCCACCTGAAACAAACCCAAACCTATCACCGTGCATAAACCTATAGCTATTGCCTGCCGATTAAAATGGAGGAGTTTCTTACCAAAAAATAAAAACCAGATTCCATAAAAGGAGAATTGATAGAGAAAGTAAAATAAAAACCAAGCCCGATCGGCTTGCCAGATAGCCTTGTTGCTCGCCATATCGGTGGCCTTAGAACTTGCCAGAAAGAAGACAACGGGTAAGAAGGCTATGGCTAGAGGTATGGCATATAATAAAGTCGTTCTAAAAAACTTGAGCCCCCTGCGGTGCAAGAACTGAAAGAAACCAAAAATCATAAAACCTGACAATCCTATTGCCGTAAAAGGAGTTAGGAATAAGGTACTAAAATAAAAGAACATAGCACTTCTATAATATTCTATACGACCAAAAATAGCCAAAACGAAAGCGGCACCTAATACCGCAGGCAGCGTGTGTTGAGGGGATTCGGACAGGCTTCTGGTGAAAACGGGAACCTGATTGAGAATAAACTGTCCTGGTAGTATCAGCCCGTTATTTCTAATGAAATTCAAGTCTGGAAAGACGTAAGCTAAAGTAGGAAGTAAGATACATACATAGGCCCCTGCTACCAAACTCAAACAAACAGCAAGGCGCTTGATCTGGGAAAGATTGAGCAAGCTTATCTGAACCCAGCAAAACGTGAGCCCTATTCCCACCAGGCACCATAGAAAGAAATAAAAGCGTATCATTTCTAAGGAGGTTAGCTTTCCCAGCAAGGACGGGACAATATAGTTGCCTAAATAATAGCACATAAATATTCCTTTCTGAGCGTCGTAGAGGGGTAAACTGGAGGTGGCTAGCAGATTAAACTTATAATTATGAATCATATAATCGTAGCTCTGATAGGAAAAAGCTCCAAATTCGGAAGCCAGGCATATTCCTAGTGCTAGCATAAAAGAAGTAAGACCTATCTCCTTCCAGGGGATATCTGACTCCGTATCGGTGGCAGGCAGAGCCAGAATAGCTCCTGAAAAAGCCAAAATCATTGCCCCTATGGATATAGCGGCTAAAAATGGCTTTAACCAAAATAACAGAAAAAATAAGGTAGGTAAACCTATGTAAATTAAGGTAGCTACAGTGAGTTTTTTCATTTTATTATCGGAATAAAAGAAAATAAAATTCCAGGCCCTTGGGCTCGATCACTCTAAACTACTTCATTAGAATTTATTCTTGATTATGGCAGTAATTTTTCTATTTTCTTTTAAATTTTAACTTTAAATATTAAAATATTTAAGCTTCGTCAAGCTGGGTAAATGACAAAAAATCCCTGAAACGAAACCATCAAGGTCTGGATCAGGGATGAGCTTATAACGAAGTGTAGTCTTTAATTTGCAGGATCGGCGGGGATGCTGCTGTTATTATTTCTTTCAGTCAGAGGATAAGGATAGAACTCCCGGCTTCGCTCGGCGGCGGGACGGCCAAAGCGACGACTGTCTTCAATGCGCTGCCCTGACAGGAACAATTCTACGGCCCGCTGGCGGTATATTTCCAAGAGAATCGCCTCCTTGGTTACGGCGCCGGAATAGGCTGGCAGATTAGCACCTAACCCCCAAACATCGCTTTGTTTGGTTAGCACCTTATTGAGTTCGGTAACTGATTCTGAAAGCTGATCGAGACGCGCCTTACTTTCTGCTTTAATCAACATCATTTCTCCCGGGACGTATACGGGTATCGATGCACTGTTGGCAGTAAAGAAGCTCGCCAAACCCAGATTAGCACCCGCAGTAAAGTTGTAGAAAAATGCACGACGGCCATCGGAGGCTACTGGAGCGAGGTTTGCCGGAAGACCAAAGTTGGGGTTGGGTTCACAAACATTCCGATTGCTAAAGCTGGTTTCATAGAGCGGATTTCTCGAGATATTATCGAAATTAAAGGCCGATTTTTTGGTTAGGTCTACCATATCGGCCGCGGCGTATGCGGCATCGTAATTACCTAACATCAGGTTGTAGCGAGCCTTCAGCGCCAGAAGTGAATTCTTAATATCGATTCCTCCCACCGTGCTGCTGGCATTAATAGTCGCCGCTGCCAGGCCTAGTTCAATCCCGGCCAAAGCCGCTTTTAGCACCTCGGCCCTGGGTGAGAAAGTTGCGTTTTCGCCTACTGCAATAGGGCTTTGCTCCCAAAAGGTGGCGAGGGTTCCTAGGGCCAGCGAACGATAAAAATGCGTGTTGGCCAGTATTTGTGCATTAATGGAAGGATCTTTGGCGGCGGCAATGTTCTTCAGAATAATGTCTGCATTCGATTTCACCAAATGACATTTATTCCATAGATTGGTTACGAGGGAATTGTTCCCCTGCACAGCGGTAGTTCCCGTCTGCAGGTTTGCCTCATCGGTATTTCCAACATTCAGGTTAACCAGCTCCTTGGTTGTTAGCCCATTGGCCGAGATGAGATTGTACATACCCCCGGCCCGAGAAATCGTAAATTGTTGCTGCAGGCCATTGACCATGGCGAGCAGGCCATTCTGGTCGTTGACAACCTGCTGCTCACTGGCTGTACTCGGATTGAGATACTCCTCAGTACATGAGATCGAGCTGAGGCTTATGGCCAATCCTAAACTGTATATGATGTATTTTTTCATAAATTTGGTTCCTTACGTGTTCAATTAGAAAGAAAGAGTAAGTTGCAGTTGATAGCTTCTTGGAATAGGTACATTACCGAAATCTACTCCCCGCATTAGATCGCTATTCCCACCAGCGTTGGTCTCCGGATCATAACCCCGGTATTTATCCCAGGAATGAAGATTGCGTCCTATCAGCGATAGATTGGCAGCATTAATACCTTTAATTTTGGGCAACTGATAGGTAAGTGCTACCTCCCGTAGCTTCAGATAGGAGCCATTGTCGATGCGCCACTCTTCAATAAGATAATTGGCAAAAATAAAGCCCCGCTTTACTTCCCCTTTCATCTCAGCCTCGGCTATCTCTCCTATGCCCACACCCTGACGGGTACGGAAATCGGCATTGAAGACATCCACACCCTGTACTGCATCTAGTAAGAAACGGAAGCCAAACTTCTTATAATTGATTTGATTGAAGAAAGATCCAGTCCAATCTGGATTAGGATTTCCGATCACTCCATTGACAAATCCGCCAGTAGGCTGCCCCTCAGTGGTACGACCAACCGTATACCCAGCACCTACTTGCGTTCCTTGCTCCCGCTGAGGGAAGCCCTGGCTGTTTAATATCTGGTTTCCGTTGGCATCCCGAGCGTAGGGCACGCCATAAAATAAGGACGCCGCCTTGCCTTCGATTAATGATATGGGAGCCCCGGCTACGTTATTGACAGTAACCATGGGTGTTCCCAAACTTTCTATCTTATTCCGATTTCGGTTGAACATCACCGAGAAATCCCAGGTTAGATCTTGGGTTCGCACAGGAGTGACATTCACCCCAATCTCAATCCCCTTATTAGACATCTGTCCAGTATTATTTACAATACTCGTCCCTCCGGCAGAAGCAGCCACTACTTTATTGACTACTAGATCGGAGATCTTTTGTTGATAGGCCGTTAGGGTCAGGCTGATTTTATCGTTCAAAAATGAAGCGTCAATACCGTATTCCTGTTCCTTCATGCGCTCGGGACGAACGGAGGGATTCGCCAACTGAGCACTGGGGACAATGGTGTTCTTCCCCAGATAATTGATGGGATTGAACTGCCAGAAACGATCGTAGGATCCAATACCGGTAAGATTACCAGCCTGGCCTATTGAAGCCCTAAGTTTCAGGGTATTCACCACTTTCCCGAGCCCCGATGCTTGCCAGCCTGTTAAGTCGGATAGGATAAGGCTGGCCGATAATTTTGGATAGACCTGATTGGTTTCTGAAGGTGAAAATTTTGAACTACGATCGCGACGAATCGCCCCTGTGATAAATGCCAGGTTTTTATAGCCAAAGGTTGCCTGAGCAAATTGCCCACTCAAATTATACCGATCGAGTCCATATCCTGCCGTTACGGTAGATCCGCCATTTAATGTTTCTATAAATGGGGCTAACGTCTCTCCGCTTCCACGGAGTAGATTGGAACTGCTAAACTGATAGCTGGTTCCCGCCATCAAATTCATTTTCAAAGCTTCGCTAAGCTGTTTTTCGTAACCAATATTAACATCTGCATTATAAAAGGTAGAGGTATTGGTCACCGTAGAGGCAAATCCGTAAGGGTAGCGCTCCAGGGGCAAGCCCGATGCGGCCTGATATGGGTAAGGCGGAATGTAGTTTTTGCCCAACTGTGAATAGGCATCAATACCTAGAATCGCATCTACTGTAAGTCCTTTTGCAGGTGTTAAATTAAGCTGTATGTCGTTGATCGTACGGTTGACCGAGGCAGTAAACTCCATTTCTTCCACTGTGGTGAGTGGATTAACCCTTGTTGGCTCTACTGACATCAGGTCACCATTGGCATCTCTTCTGGTAATATCATAAATATTATTAGTGATATTTACTGAATTGATGGGGCTATAAAATACATTTCCATTCGCCTTTTCGTTGGAAAAACTATTGGTATAGCTAACTCCGGCCGAAACCTTCATCCAATCGGTGATACGCTGATCGACCCGTGCACGGAGACCATATCGTTGGAAATCGGTACCGACGACAATCCCTTGATTTTTAGAATAATTAACCGATAGAAGGTACTGTGTTTTTTCATTACCCCCACTCACTGAAAGGCTATTATCGGTCCCCATACCCGTTCTGAATATTTCATCCTGATAATCATAGCGAGTCACATCAACCAAATTGGAAGCCAGGTTGGTATTCGCCTCTCCATTCCGGTTCACACCAATTGTAGTGGCGTTATTGGCCTGCGCTACAGCATCAGTAACATTGAAAATGGTGTGCAAACGCAGACCTGCGAAGCCAAACTGTTTACCATAGGTCGTGATAGGCACTTTTTTACGCAGCTCATTTACAGTAAAGCTCGTCGAAAAATTGATCCGGGGAGCACCTGATTTCCCTCTTTTGGTGGTAATGATCACCACACCGTTGGCAGCCCGTGATCCATACTGGGCAGCTGCTGCTGCCCCATTTACGACGTTAATACTCTCTATATCGTTTGGGTTAATATCGGCCAGACGATTCGTACCGGCTTGTGCTGTCGACCCTATCTGCCCACCTGCCGCAGTCTGGGATACGTTTACCGTATTATTACTAACAATCACCCCATCGATGACGTAGAGGGGGTCGGAACTTCCCTGAATAGACTTTACCCCTCGCAAACGAATGGAGATACCTCCGGCGGGATCGCCAGAATTCTGGGTGATTTGTGCTCCAGGAATTTTGCCCTGCAAGGAGGATAAAAGATTGCTAGATCCTGTTTTTTCTAAGGCATCCGATTTTATTGAGGTGATAGCATTCCCCAGCTGACGTCGGGACTCCTTCACGGTAGAACCCGTAACAATGAGCTCATCCAGCTTCATAACGTCTCCCTTCAGTTCTACATCTACCGTTATTTCTGTCTGTGCTCCCAACTCAATAGTCTCCTTTACGGTTGCATATCCTAGTGAGGTATAACTGATCACATATTTTCCGGCAGATAGACTCAAATTTAAACTATAGTTACCTTCCACGTCCGAGATCGTCCCCGTCGTGGTGCCTTCTACCATGATGGTCGCTCCAGGCACAGCACCGTTAACGTCCTTAACCTGTCCTTTAACGACATATGCCCCCTTCTGAGCATAACTTGTCGCCGCCCATAGCATCAGCATCAATATTGTCGCTGACTGTCCATAGGATCTTAGCAATTGTTTGATTAATTGTTTGATCATAGAATGTAGTTGAAAAAGTATATAGAATGAATCAGGCGGCCCGAAATCGGCAAATTCATGCATCAAATGTGCAGATATATGAATAAAAATGCAACAATTGTGCTCATTAATTTTAAATTATAGCTAATTTTCCAAAAATTATGTAACAAACCAGCACAAAACGGCAAATAATTAACTTTTGGACACATGCTTAAAAAGGAGCGCCAGGAATATATCATTAAGCAGATAAATTTGCACAATAAAGTACTAAGTGCAGATCTGAGTGTGCGATTAAAGGTTTCGGAAGACACCATACGGCGAGACTTGAAGGAGTTAGCCCTACTAGGGAAGGTATTAAAGGTTCATGGCGGTGCCCTCTCTAAAACACTCTATACCGAAACAGACCGGGAAGAGGTATACGCCTACCACGAAAAAGTTTCTATCGCCCATAAAGCAGTCAAGCTCCTTCATGCGGGTATGTATATCATGGTAGGAGGAGGCACCACCATCCGGGAGCTACTCAAACGACTTCCTAAAGACCTGCACCTTACATTTATAACGGTCAGCTTTTCGGCCGCAACAGAATTACTGAATCACAGCCATTATGAAGTACTTTTTGTAGGAGGTAAAATTTCACGAAGCACACGGTTCTGCGGAGGTGGAGACACCATTAGGCAACTATCCGAAATCAAGGCCGATTTATGTATTTTGGGAACCAATGCCATTGACAGTGAAGGAGGCCTTACAGACTCGGACTATGAATCGGTACAAGTAAAAAAAGCCATGATGAATGCTTGTAGTAAAGTAGCAGTACTCACCATATCCGAAAAACTAGGTTCCGTAGAGCGACTCAGAATCAAAACGCTGTCGGAAATTGACTATTTGATCACAGAACTTGACCCCGACGATTTGGCCCTAAGGGAATATAGCGCCATGGTTAAGCTTCTATAAGGTAAACCTATCACCGTATTACTTGGTTAAGCATATTTATATTAGAATTAAACCCCTCAAATAATCAACAATTAATGCCAATCGTTAGACATTCCCAGGCGCATATAAAGAGTAAGATGCCCAAAAGGCATCTTACTCTTTTTCTAGCTCGTAGTAGAAGGACAAGGGGTCTGGATACTGAAAGTCGTATGAGAGTTCTGCAACAAGCTTTTCGGCAGATATAATTTTGAAAGGCTCGGGTGATGGAGGCTCGGAAAAAGTGGGCACTTCCCACCCAAATTGGGCGCAGCTGCTTTCATACACCTTCCCTCTCAAGCTATGAATTGGAGCCACTGCATTATATGTACTATTGTCGATGCCGCGTTCTACGAGTGCCTGGGCGATGCCCACTGCATCGTCCTGATGGATGTAGTTTACAGGCGTGTGGTAGGTGGTCAGGCCTTTCTTACCGCGTACATACTTTCCGGGGATGCGGTCGTAACCCAATAGCCCTCCGAAGCGCAAAATCCCTACCTGGCGGTCGCCTCGGAGCGACATCAGCGCATTTTCGGCCGCTACCATTTCTGGACTGGCCGCTTGCTCGGGCAATATTACATCACTTTCAACCATTACACGGTTGGTGTCGGGGTATACCCCAGTAGAGCTGATGTATAATACCTGAGATATCGGAGACTGCTTAATCCGGGAAATGACGGCCTCGATTTGCTGGAGGTGGTAACCCACCGGATTGCGCCGTAAACCCGGCGGAATGGAGATTAGGAGTACGTCGCAGTCGAAAAAAGAAGATATCTCTTCTTCCTTTCCCTCCAGCTCTGGAGTCAGCCCCAGTTGAAAAGGAATAATCCCTAAGCCCCTCAATAAGGTAAGCTTGTTAGTGGAAGTGGTAGACCCCTTCACCACTGATACACTTTCTGACGTTAGCAGTCGTTGTGCTAGGGGTATGCCCAGCCAACCACAACCCAGAATACTCACACTTTTTTTTCCTAATTTTGAAGAGCTATCAGACATAATGTCAAATTATTATTCATGAATAAGTTTCAATACTTTATTATTTGTACCCTGGTGGGCCTTATTACTAGCTGCGGAAGCCAACAACAGGATAAAGGTGTAAAAAAAACCAGCCTAGAAATTGAGGTGGAAGATCTGGACCATATCCTCATGTCGGCCACTTCGGTTAAAGATGTAGAAAATATTTTGGAAAATCACCCAGAAATGATTCGTTACTATTTCAGCGACTTTGAAGGTGACAAGCCGGCCCTATCCGGACAACTTTTCCAGATTACCCAAAATCCAGACTTTCAAGCTTTCTCTCTTCAGGTTGATTCTATCATTGGTAACCGAAAGAACGAAATTCTGGAACCACTAGCCCAGGCCTTTGGGGCCATTCATAATCAGTTTCCTTCCTTTAAGTCTCCACGAGTTATTTTTATAAAAACCGGTTTCTTGGGCAATGACTTATATGTCTCAGATTCCCTGGTCGTCATTGGTCTCGACTACTTCGGGGGGCCTCAAGCTACCTTCCGCCCCAACGTTTTCGACTATCAGCTACGTAGATATCATAAAGAAAATATTGTGCCGGCTATTCTTTATTACATTGCCGAAAGCTACAATAAGCAGAATCCTCGGGAACAATCCTTATTGGACGATATGATTGGAATCGGAAAGAGCTTCGAATTTGTAAAACAAATTATGCCCAGCTGCCCTGATAGCATCATTATAGGTTATTCGGCAGATAATTTGCGCCGGGCCTATAACAGTCAGCAGGATATCTGGGCATTTATGATCAATAATAAATTGCTCTATGAAAAGAATACTTTAGTGAAGGAAAAGTATATAGGTGAGAGACCCATTGTGGCCGAAATGGGCCCAGAAATACCGGGTGGAATAGGACGATGGATAGGCTGGCGCATCGTAAATAAGTACGTCAGCGAGCATCCAGAAATTACCTTATCTGAACTCATGGCCCAATCCGATGCAAATAAAATCTTACAGGAAGCACGATATAAAGGAGAAAAGGACGAAGAGGAGTAAGTTTTTTAAGTACTTTTGTCCATATGTTTAAGGGTTTTGCCACCCATGCCAGATCAATAATAATCAGACTTAAATGCCAGTTACTCTACTCATCTTCCTCCTTGCAGTTCCAGGTTTTGTGGTAGTAGGCGTTTATCTTGAGCGGAAGGTTTCCGCCTTTATCCAAGATCGGCTAGGCCCCATGGAAGTAGGAAAATGGGGGCTTTTACAGCTTTTCGCCGATTTAGGCAAGCTCCTGCAGAAGGAGGACATTATACCTCGGGCAGCCGACAGGCGCTTGTTTATGCTGGCTCCTATTGTTATATTCATATCTGTTTTTACAGGCTTTGCAGTAGTTCCTCTCGCCCCCGACCTGGCCGGATCTGGGGCAACAGTGGGGGTCTTCTTTTTGCTTACGATCGTTTCGGTCGACGTAATTGGCCTGCTCATGGCGGGCTGGGGTTCCAACAATAAATTTGCGTTATATGGTGCCATGCGTGCCGTTGCTCAGATCATCAGTTACGAAATACCCCTTGGGCTAAGTATTCTCTGTGTGGTCATGCTTTCTCAAAGTTTGGATCTGCAAGCTATTAGCTATCAGCAAGGGATATATAGTTTCGAAGCCAATTATTTATTTGGCATTAAACCGCTGGGTATCGACATTACCAATATAGGCGGCATCCTGAGCTGGAATGTCCTTCGAAACCCCTTTTTACTGCTTGCTTATGTCGTATTCTTTATAGCCTCCCTTGCCGAATGCAATAGAGCACCCTTCGACCTTCCGGAAGGGGAATCCGAATTGGTGGCCGGTTTTCATACCGAATATTCCGGAATGCGCTGGGCATTCTTCATGCTTTCGGAATACGGAATGATGCTCCTGGTTTCACTATTGGGCGCTATTCTATTTTTAGGAAGCTGGAATACCCCTTTCCCAAACCTAGGCCCGGTAAAGCTAGCCGACTGGACCAGTGGGCAGCCAGGCACTTGGTATGGCTACTTTACGGGGGCCTTCTGGCTTTTTGGCAAAGCATTGATCAGCGTCCTGATTCAGATGTGGGCGCGATGGACCCTACCACGCCTTCGTGTAGACCAACTGATGTACCTGGGATGGAAAGTTCTTACGCCCGTGGGACTCGTTCTCTTCTTTATCTCCGGAATTTGGCGCTTATTGGGAGTTGGTTGATTAATCGACTAATTCGGCCTCGTCGAGAATATAATTCATCTGGTAGATATCATCGGCATTCAATTTCAATATTCCAGTAAAGGTAAGCCGCTCATCAGTTTTAAATTTTCGGGCTTTTTTCTTAAAATTCAAGGTCATGACCGTTTCAGGCCCGGCTCCTCCACAAAAAAAGCAGGCACTATAAGGAAAGGCAGAAAGCACATAAAGGTTAGCATCGAGGTCGATTGGTAGTATATAACCGGTTATCAAGACTTTCTGGTTTTTTAGTTTCTGTACGCTGGGACCAAAAGTGGGGTGAAGCATATAAATAGATTCCTCGGCATACCATTTCTTCTTAAAATTAACATCCCTTAGCATCTCCCAAGTCAATTTTACGGGATTATTGGCAGGGGTATAAGCAAATAAAGTTGCCGCAAAGGCTATAATAAATAAATTGCGAATAATTTTCATGGGTCTATTGTTATGAGTACGGGCTAGGAAATCAGCCTGATTATCAGGCAAATTTAAACAGAATATCATTCTTCGGCCAGAGTACGTGAAATATTGATTCGATAAATGCCTAATGAGGGCACCAATGCAGCCAGGAAACCCACGGCCAAGGCCCCAATCAATAGGTACCATTCTTCTGTCAGAACCCGATACTGGGCTAGGTCATAATGATAGTCACGGGCGGCCGATTTGGCAAAAAACCAGAGTCCCAATCTGCTCATCAATAGTCCTGCCGCGAAGCCAGTTATGGCCAGTAGGAGTCCTTCAAGAAGTAGCATAATAAAGAGGCGGCCTCGCGTAGCCCCCATCGATAACATGAGTGCCATTTCGTATTTCCGCTCCTTAAGCGCGTTGAACAGTGATATAAAAACACTTAAGCCCGCTATCACAATAATGAGTAACGCCAGAGCTTTCAGCGTATCAATACCCATTCCCATCAAGGAAAATAAGCGGTTGATTTCGATGCTCGGAAGGGCGGCCTGCATGGTCGTATTTTCGTTGATCTGCCTCGGAATCATCATCAAACCCATAGGATTTCTGAATTTCACCAATGCCATCGTCACCTCCTTTTCATCCTGATGATCGTCGTGATCGTGTCCCTCATGCGGAGCCGTTTCATCTTCAAGCTCTTTCATGGCCTGTAATCCTGGCGCGGTCGCTTCGTGGTCATGCACCTGCCATATGCTCTCCAAACTGGTCAGAATCAACTGGTCGACTACCGATCCATTGGCAGCATAAATTCCTGCTACTTTGTAAGGGTGACTTCCATGCGCCTCACCCGCCCCGTCGAGGCCATGGGAACTCTCGAAAGTATCCCCTACTTTAAGTCCCGTTTCCCGTGCCACTTTGGCTCCTAGGGTTACCGTCTGCCCAGCCGAAAAAACTTCTCCCGTCTCGAGCACCGCCTCAAAATGCGCTACATATTGGTGAGTGGTACCAACAATACGAAACCCATTATAGCTATCACCCATGGACATGGGTATCACCGATTTTACCATAGGATTTTTCGAGAGCCTGGTAACTTCTGAAAGGGGAACATTCCCTGTGGGGGCATCGATCTGATAGATTCCGGAAAGAATCAGTTGCAATGGACTTCCCTTGGCTCCTACCACCATGTCTATCCCTTTGATATTCCTTTTAAACTGGGCATCGAGTTGCTTGTCCAGCAGTAATAACATGGAGATCATTCCTATGCCCAGCGTCAGGAGCATGGCACTTAAGAAGCTATTCAGCTTTTTATCCTTAAGGTTGGCAATACTAATTTTAAATATATTCATGGGCAACCCATAAGCGGGAAGGTGTAGTGGATGTTACAAAAATATCTGATTGGGGAACTCATCCTTAAGGCGCTGATCATGGGTTACCACCAATAAGCTTGCGCCGATGTCCTTAGCCTGACTCGTGAGTAGGCGCATCACTTTACGACAATTGGCATCATCAAGGCTGGAAGTGGGTTCATCGGCCAGTATAACCCGAGGTTCGTTCATTAACGCTCTGGCGATGCTCACCCGCTGCTGTTCGCCCTGACTTAACTGCGATGTTTTCTTAGAGAGGTGATCAGAAAAACCCAAAGACTCGGCAAGATACAGGGCCCGGGATCTATTTTGGGCTCTATTGCCCAGATAATTCGCTAGTAGTAAATTGTCTATGACATTCAGCGCACGTACAAAATGCGCTTTTTGATATACCACGCCAATTTTCTCAGCCCGAAGTGCCCCTCGGGAAGCTTGTGATAAAGCTTCTATATGTTCTCCATCCAGGACAATATTTCCAGATTTGGGCTGGAGCAGCAGGGCCATCAGATGCAAAAAAGTGGTCTTACCCCTTCCCGACTCTCCCAGAATCAGCAAAGTTTCCTCATCGGCGCAATAAAGATCAGGAAATGTAAAATGTTTAGTGCCAGAATAGGCAAACTTCAGGGCTTTGGTTTGAATCATTTCACGAGGATTAGGAAATACAATAATAACAAGAATACTGCTTTCAAAAATCAAGAAAAACAGAATCACCCAGTATTGTTTAAAACTATCAAGGATTAGTATAAAACAAAAGGAATATTTGGTATCCGAAAATTAAAATTGGTAGGGGGCGACAAATAAATCAAAAATAAAAACGTTGATTGGTAAATGAAAAGAGAAGGGAAAACCAACAACTGTTTTACTTTTGCAAAAAATTAATAGAATGATGTTTGGAAAATTAAGTATCAGAGCACCGAAAAAAAGGCTAACTGGATTGTTTCTGTTGGCTTTAGCAGGTATCTGTGGTGAGGCGCATGCACAATATAAAAGTATATTTATCCCTTATTCATCCGTAGGATTTGGCCTTGGGACATCAAGTTATTATGGAGATTTGGCCTCCTACCGACGCCCTGTGGCTTCTACCTTTAATCAGATGCGGTTTAGTTTAGGGGGAAATTACACCCGACACTTTACCCCCCGGCTTGCTGCCAGGGCTAGCTTCACCTGGGCCCGGATAGCCGGCGACGACTATCAGATGAACAGCAAACCCAAATACCAGTCCAATATACTTTTCGCACGAAATCTTCAGTTCAGAAACGACTTAAAGGAATTTTCTCTTCAGGGAATTTTTAAGATTACTCCCGATGATCGAACTTACGAGCGCAGGAGTCCTTTCGGCACCTATGTATTTGGAGGATTGGCCCTCGTAGCTCATAACCCGAAAGCCTTGTATGAAGACTTCAGTACCGGTGATAGAAATTGGGTAAAACTTCAGCCCTTGGGAACCGAAGGACAGGGCAACAGCGGCTATGCCAAGCCTTATTCACTGGTTCAGTTGACCATCCCAGTTGGGTTTGGAGTAAGGTATAAAATAAATTCCCGTTTCGACATCTCGGCAGAGCTGGGCTACCGCTTTACCTTTACAGATTACCTGGACGATGTAGCCGGCAATTATGCCGACCCATCTGTTCTTCAAGACCCTGTAGGCCAGGCCCTAGCCTCCCGTTATGCAGAAACAACTTCTGTAAGAAAAGGTAAAGATAGACTACCAGGACTTCAAAATTTCGTGCAGACCAATTACAACGTCACAACTAACGATCCTCTTCAGGAAATGAAAGCCCGGAACTTTGCGGCTCCTGGGACACCTCGGGGGAATAGCCCATCGCTCAACGATGCCTATATGACCGGAATGATTCATTTGCATTATATCATTCCTTCTCAAATAAAATGTCCTCCATTGAAATAATTCCAATCTTTTGAAAGTTAACAAGCTCCCCGATACCGTTAAAAACCCCACCATTTTTATCCTTCTTATGGGGATAGTATTGGTACTTACTTCGCCTAAGGCTCACGGGCAGCGTATCGAATTGGGAGTAGGACTGGGCGGATATAGCTATAATGGAGATATAGCACCGCAGTTTCAGCCCAAAAATATTAAGCCTGCCGGAAGTTTGTTCTTTCGCTATAATGTCAATGGAGCCCTGACCCTACGGGCGGAGATAGGAGGAGGATTGATAGGCGCCAAGGACAGCAAAAGCAAAAGTCCCTGGCAGCAGCAGCGTAATATGGAATTCAGAACCCGTATTCTGGAAGCTAGCACAGTGGCTGAATATAATTTTCTAGACTTCGTCGACAAGCGTTTCGCCCTCAACTGGACTCCCTATGTTTTTGGAGGAATCGGTATACTCAGCTTTAAGCCCAATATTAGTACCAGCGATTATAAAACCAATGGTTTGATATTACCATTCGGTGTGGGCGTTAAGTATCAAATTCGCCGTCCATGGGGAGTGGGCATAGAATTTGGGACCCGCAAGACCTTTACAGACTATTTGGACAACCTGGGCGGGGATCCTACCAATACGGTGAAGCTTCTTCAGGGCGATCCTTCTACCAAGGATAAATATCATTATCTACGTTTTTCGTTAACCTATACTTTCTACAGAGTCGTTTGCCCCTAAGCATGAAAAAAGTTATACTCATTCTAAGTTCCATTCTTGTTCTTATTCTTATTGCCTATTTTGGTTTCAAAAGTTACACCAAATCCTTTAGTCCCGCGTCCCAGGCGGCATATCAGCAAAACGGTCTGGACCTTCAAGTAAACTTCAGCAGACCGGCAAAAAAGGGTAGATTTGTATTCGGACGTGAGCAGGACAAGGCCCTGGTTCCCTACGGAAAAGTGTGGCGGACTGGAGCCAATGAAGCGACTGTTTTCAAAGTTGGGCAGAAAGTTCTCTTTGGAGGTAAACCTTTACCGGCAGGAGAATATTCATTATGGAGTGTTCCAGGACAGGGCGACTGGCAGATTATTCTCAATGCAGAATCGGGTCAATGGGGTACTGAGTATAATGATGGAAAAGATTTCCTGAAAGTTAATGTGCCTATAAGAGTCCGGGGCGAGGTCCAGGAGATGTTCGACATTTACTTTGAACCCAGGCCGGAAGGGGTAAATATGGTACTGAGTTGGGATCAGACCGAGGCCGTAATTCCTATTCTTCCCCAATAAACAGGACAAAAAACATGTTTGTTGAAGCCATTGAGAACGTAGAAAGATTCACCCGGCCCATTCATTTTATTGCACGATACTACAAGGGCACCGATATCGTCCCAGGCACAGCCACCTTATTTTTTGTCAACGATGATGGCTTTGCCATTACCTGCCGGCATGTGGCCAACCAAATTCTTCATGCGAATGCCATTTACGAAAATTATCTGCGTTTCAATGCCGACTTAAGGAAATTCGCCAATGATCCAGGTCAGAAGCATCAGCGGGAGTTATTGGAAGGTCGATATAAAATCACCGATGAAAGTGTAATCCGCATCATCTTTCATTTCATACAATGTGTAAAAAACTATAAGAACCTGTCGGTATCACTCCATCCAAGCCAGGATCTGGCATTGATCCAATTCAAAAACTTCGACCAGTTGCTCTACAAGGGCCATGCCACTTTCCTAAAAGACGCCAGTCTTTTGAAGCCAGGAAAATATCTTTGCCGGTTAGGCTATCCCTTTCCCGAATTTACCAATTATCGTTACAACCGCATGCGAAATGATATTGAATGGACTAGTGAAGGGCGGCAAAATTCTCCAAGCTTTCCCATCGACGGCATAATAACCCGGCGCATAGGCGAAGGCAATGAAGTTACGGCTATTGAGATGAGCACCCCCGGCCTAAAAGGCCAGAGTGGGGGGCCGCTTTTCGACACACACGGTCTTATTTATGGCATGCAAAGCTCCACCCGGCATTTGCATCTGGGCTTCGACCAGATCAACCGGGAAGTCACCTCCGAGGGCCAGCGCAAGCGGGTATCCAACTACCCTTTTCTAAACGTTGGCCAATGTGTTCATGTAGATATCATCAAGCAATTTTTAAAAGAAAAAAGGGTACAATACTTTGAAGATAATGCCTGATGGAGCTATTCAATCTTAAGCTAAAGAATGTTAAGGAGCTCATGCAAATGGCGGATATCATAGGTAGGACGCTCATTAAAAGTTAATCCAGCCGGATTATAATAAACCGTATCCATTCCTACGCTTCGGGCACCTTCTATATCAGCTACCCAATTATCACCAATCATCAGGCTGGAATGAGCGTCTGCTTGAGTCAACTCCAATGCATATTGAAATATTCTGGGATCTGGCTTCTTTGCGTTGGCCGTATCGAAGGTAATCACATGGCCAAAATAGGGGTGAATGCCGGCGCTCTTTATCTTCCTTCCCTGAACGTCCTGAAAGCCATTGGTGATCACGTGCGTTTGGTATCCCATTGCCCTTACATGTTCTAGCACATCAAGGGCTCCTTCTAACAAATATTTTTTGGTGGGCAAGCTGCTCAGATAGGACTCTCCAATATCAAGATGATTATCAGGGCAGGCGACCCCAAGGGTTTCGAACACCAAACGAAAACGGTTTTTACGAATGTCTGTATGTTCCAGTTGCCCTGCGTCGAATGCCTGCCAAAGCTCAGAATTTATTTTCAGAAAAGAACTTATAAAGCGATCGCAGGAGTCAATTCCCAATTGATGGAGTGACCAATTCTGATAAATTTCGTCTAGTGACTCTGCGGAATTCCTTTCGAAATCCCAGAGTGTATGATCTAAATCAAAAAATAAATGCCGGTAGCGCATGCTAAATGGGAGATTATAAAAGGGAATGCCAGACAGTGAATAAAAAAACATTCGAGGCAAGGCATCCAAATGATAGAAAAATTTCGTATATTATATGTTATATCCTATTTCGGGTACGTGCACCCGACTAATAATTTAAAAATATACACAAAAAAGTTTAGACTGTTCGCCCCTGTTAACAACTGTTAAAGTAAGGCATTCAATAAAAAAAGCCTAACAAAGATTTGCAATTAGCTTAGCAAATTTATTTCTTTGAATCGTCATAAGCCAAAATTAGTACTATTTCAATTATTTACTCACCAAACAAGAAAGGAGATACAATATAGACCAACTACTCTACGTTAACTAAATCGAATAGAAAAATGGAGAAAGTATTCGTTAGCGACAGTGAGTTGGTAACTTTGTACATCCGTGGTAATGAAAAGGCTTTTGAGAAGCTTGTTCAGCGCCATAAGTCGAGAATATACACCACTATATACCTGATAGTAAAGGATCAATACGTAGCCGAAGACTTATTACAAGACACATTTATTAAGGCTGTAGATACCATAAAATCGGGTAGGTATAATGATGAAGGAAAATTTTTACCTTGGATCATACGGATTGCACACAACCTCGCCATTGATTATTTCAGACGTGACAAACGCTACCCCAATGTAGTGTTCGAAGATGGAAGCAGCGTATTTAATACGTTAGACTTTTCGGAGGATTCCGTAGAGTCGATTCAGATTCGGCAGGAAACACATGAACAGCTTAGGGAGATGATCCAGAAGCTGCCCGAAGTGCAAAAGCAGGTGTTGATCATGCGCCATTATGAGGACATGAGCTTCCAGGAAATTGCCGATGCAACGGGTGTGAGTATCAATACGGCATTGGGTAGAATGCGTTACGCGTTAATAAACCTGCGTAAGCAATTTAACCAACGTGCCCCACAATATGACAAAAACTTTTACTTACGATGATGTTGTAAGGTATCTCTATGCCGAAACAACCGAAAAAGAGAACGATCAAATTGTTGCAGCCATGGCGCTCAACGACGATCTGATGAACTTTTACCTGGATAGTCTGGAAATTAAAACCCAGATGAATAAAATAGTCCGGGTACCTTCGGAGAAGGCCGTGGCGGGTATTTTGAATTACTCTGCCTCCATGTCTACGAAATTGCGTGCCTTGCCCTGCTAGGCCCACAGAGGTAACAAAAAAATACCAGTCAAGCAATTGGCTGGTATTTTTTTGTTACCATGAATCTAGTTTAAAATCTCTCCGGCCCTATGGAAGTGCCACTCCCGGTCTGGGGAAACAGGCGGAGCCCTTCAGACCGAGCCCTTCAGACCGAGCCCTTCAGGCGGAGCCCTATTTTGAGATAAGGCAAATTTTAAGTTGCTGGAAATATTCTGCAACTTGCAGACCGGGCTGCCAGCCGCCTTTGTCACCAATACCACGATCTATGCTTAAGAAAGAACGATATCGGAACCTGATCGAATACTTCACCCAACATTTCCCTGAACCAGAGACCGAACTACATTATCAAAATCCCTTCCAGCTCCTGGTGGCCGTAGTGTTGTCGGCCCAATGCACCGACAAGCGTGTAAATATGGTCACCCCTGCCCTTTTCGAACGCTACCCCGACGCCCAAGCCTTGGCCCTATCGACCGTTGACGAGGTCTTTACCTACATCCGTTCTATCTCCTACCCCAACAACAAAAGCAAACACCTGGTAGGTCTTGGTCGTAAACTGATCGAAGAATTTCAGGGGGAAATCCCAGCCCAGGTCGACGAGCTTCAGAAACTTCCCGGAGTGGGGCGCAAAACGGCAAATGTAATTGCCTCCGTTATATTTAACCAGCCTACTATGGCCGTCGATACGCATGTGTTTAGGGTATCACACCGGTTGGGCCTGGTTCCCAAAACAGCCTCCACACCACTGACCGTAGAGAAAGAGCTGATTAAGTTTATACCACAGGATCTTATCCCTAAAGCGCACCACTGGCTCATATTACATGGGCGTTATGTCTGCCTGGCCAGAACTCCCCAGTGCAGCCGCTGTGCGCTTACACATTTCTGCAAATATTTTGAGGCAATGCAAAAAAAGAAAGTTTTATAACCTTCTTTACAACTATTCTGGCGGTATCTGCGTCGTAGTAAGTACAAGCTTAATTTTTAATGATATTTAATTAATTCTATTTCGATGAAAAGCAGACTATTAGTCCAAATATTACCCTTCTTGGTAGTAATGGGAATGACAAGTTGTATGAAAGATGATAACAAGGATGAGGAGATGGCTATTGAAAACATCGCCGCAATTGAGGCTGCCATAAATGCCGACAGCATGAAGAGTGCCGCCGTCAAAGATTCTGCGGGATACTACTATATAAACCGGACTCCTAACCCAAGTGGTCAACAAATAAAAAGTGGCGATGCCGCTACGGTGAAGGTAGCGGTTTACCTACTGACGGGTCAAAAGGTATTATCTACAGATACCGACTCTACTTATACCTTTACGGTTGGCGCTAACTTAACTCAGTTTTATGGTCTGGATCTAGGCATTTATAAAATGCGTCAAGGAGAGAAAACAACCTTTTTCTTACCATATTACTATGCTTTTGGCTCCTCTAGCCAGAGTAACATTCCTGCTTATTCACCTGTTCGTATGGAATTAGAACTCATCAAAAACCGTACAGAAGTTCAGCAAATCGACGATTTCTTAGAGAAAAAACAATTCCAGGTATCTGAAAGAACCCCAGCTAATCTCGTAATTATCCGTACCAATCAGGTAGTAGGAGATACTTTGGGAGTGGGCAAATCGGTAAGTGTCAAATACACTGGCAAATTCTTAAACGATAAGAAGTTTGACGAAGGTACCTTCTCACTGACCACGGGCACGTCTGGAGCTATTGCTGGCTTTGACAGGGCCGTACGCCGCATGCGCAAAGGGGAGAAAGCCATTGTCGTATTTCCATCATCACTAGGCTATGGTACCGCGGGGAGCCTTCCATCTATTCCGGGCTACACTCCTTTACAATTTGAATTAGAGATACTTTAAAAACCTTAAATTAAGGTTCATACCCTAGGGCAGGCTTCTTTGGAGCCCGCCCTTTTTTATGATAATACCAGTCTTAATTCATCAACAATCCGGAGAAGCTGGTCTTCAGTAAGTGCCGATCCTGAGGGAAGGCAGAGGCCCCGCTCAAATAGCCCCTGGCTCACTGTACCCCCTATATAAGGGGCATCCCGGAAAAGAGGCTGCAAATGCATGGGCTTCCACACCCTGCGTGTTTCTATCCCCTGCCCCTCCATTCGGGCGCGTATTTGCTCGGGCCAATTTTTCTTTCCCAACACAGGGTCCAGCAGTAAGGCGGTTAGCCAGCGGTTAGATCTACTTGCGCTGGCCTCAGGCTGAAATGATATTTCCGTGAATGATGCTAGGTGTGTTTGATAAAAATGGAAAATTGCCCGGCGGGCACGAACTCGCTCAGATAAGACCAAAAGCTGACTCCGACCTATTCCTGCACAAATATTGCTCATTCTATAGTTGTATCCCACTTCCCTATGTTGATAATAGGGAGATTCTTCCTTGGCTTGCGTAGATAAAAACCGGGCCTTCTCGGCGTTGAATTTATCTTTAGTGAGTAATGCCCCTCCTGCAGATGTAGTAATGATTTTATTCCCGTTAAATGATATTATTCCCATATCCCCGGCCGTACCCAGCGATTGTCCGAAATAGATGCTACCTAGGGCCTCGGCAGCATCCTCGATAAGTGCCACGCCGTAATGCTGGCAGAGCGGTAGCAGGGCTCCCAAATTTGCTGGCATCCCAAACAAATGGACAACGATGACTGCCTTAGGTATTTTACCTCGTCGTGCATATTTTTTAAATGCCGCTTCCAATGCATCGGGGCATATATTCCAGCTTTCCGTTTCACTATCAACAAAGACGGGGATGCCTCCTTGATACAAGATTGGATTGGCAGAGGCTACAAAAGTCAAGGATTGGCAACATACAAAATCACCTCGCTTTATCCCCAGAATAGCCAAGGCCAGGTGCAGTGCTGCGGTGCCAGAAGCCAAGGCAACCGCATGGGGAATATTGAGATAGATTGCTAAATCTTGCTCGAAGGAGTCTAAATGAGGACCTGCCGGTGAAACCCAGTTACCGTCCAGGGCCTCTTCAACAAAAGTTATTTCACTACCACTGAGGTGTGGTGGAGAAAGCCATATTTTAGGAAAAGGAGTAAATGGCTTTTTCATACGGAAATACGGCTAGATGGCATGTTGATAAGTCCCTATACGCTTGGCTGGATTACCTCGGATGAAGCATCCATCAGGAAAATCCTGAGTAATGACCGAGCCTGCAGCGATGAAGCAATTCTCCCCAATCCTGATTCCAGGCACCAGAATGGACCCGGCACCAACCAGGGTATTGGCCCCTACCGAAACCCCGCCGCAAATTATAGCACCCGGAGCTATATGAACGAAAGCGCCAATACGACAATCGTGGTCCACTGAGGCCCGGGTGTTAATTATAACCTGAGGCCCAATTATACTTCCTACCTGAACGATCGCCCCCTGTAATATTACGCTACCAAGCCCCAAAGGCACGCTGACATCTACCAAGGCAGAGGGATGGACGATTTGGCCATAGGCATGCCTTATACCCGCTGCCAACCGAAGGCGTGTGCCAATATCCCCCATACCCAAAATCACCAGCCTTGTGGGAAAGATACCTGGATGATATGAGCCAAGAAATGGAATATTCTGCTGGGGCACAACATGAGGGTCGTCGTCGAAGACTCCTGAAACATTCATATTCAGAGCCTGCAAACTACTAATCAATACCTTGGCATGTCCTCCACTTCCATAGATCAGCATCGTTAGGTTCGATTAATTACCGTTAAACTTTTCAACAATCGAATACTCCACCTGCCTCTTCCCAATCATTTGCCGAAGTGTAATTGCTAATATTTTACAATCGAACGGGAAGGAATAAAGCACTACATACTCCGTATCGAAGTTCAATTTTGACTTCCAGGAGATGGCGTTTCGGCCATTGACCTGAGCCCAACCAGTGATGCCGGGCCGGACCCGATGTCGTTGCCCTTGGCTAATATTATATAAAGGAAGGTATTCGGGTAAAAGAGGCCTCGGCCCCACCAAACTCATATTTCCTGTGAATACATTCCATACCTGTGGCATCTCATCCAGGGAACTTGCCCGTAACCAGTTTCCGAATGGAGTAATGCGTTGGCTGTCAGGAAATAGCTTACCGCCGGAGTCTCGCAGAGAAGGCATTGAGCGAAACTTATAAATAGTAAAAAGGATTCCATCTTTACCCGGTCTTCTCTGCCGGAAGATTGGATTTTCCCGAAAGTATAAGAATACCAATAGTCCCAGACAACAGGCTAAGGGCCAAAGCAAAACCATTGCCAATAAGGAAAGGCAGAGGTCCATTGCTCGTTTTCCGTACCTGCGGTACATGATAATAGGTTAAAAGGACTTACTCGAACATCGATGGGTAATCAGCTGGTCGGGCTTCGTGCATCAAGGCATAGGCCTTTTCAATCACATCGTCCATATTTGGTTTGGTAAAATAATCTCCGTCAGATCCATAAGGCGGACGATGATCCTTAGCCGATATAGTCTGAGGAGCAGAATCCAACCACCTGTATGCATTTTGTTTTTCCAGTACCTGCTGCATCATATATGCCGATGCACTTCCCGGCATATCTTCGTCGGCAAATATCACCCGATTGGTCTTTTTGATGGATGTAACGATCAGCCCATTGATATCAAAAGGCAAAAGAGTTTGAACATCCAGCACCTCCACTTCAATACCCATATGACTGAGTTGAGTAGCCGCTTCCATCACAATCCGGCACATGGAGCCATAGGTAACAATAGTCAGATCATTCCCTTCTTTTAGTATCTCTGGCACCCCCAGAGGCAAGCAAATAGTATCCAGATTAGAGGGCAACTTTTCCTTCTGACGATAAGAGTTTAAAGGTTCAATTACCAGAGCAGGGTCATCTCCTTTCATCAAAGTATTATAAAAACCTGCCGCCTGGGTAAAGTTTCTGGGAACCAGTACATGCATACCCCGCAGGCTGCTGATCATGGTGCCCATTGGCGACCCCGAGTGCCAGATACCTTCTAAACGGTGACCTCTGGTCCGCACGATAAGCGGTGCTTTTTGCCCTCCTGCCGTACGATAACGCAAACTTGCCAAATCGTCAGTCAAGGTCGGTAAGGCATAATAAATATAATCAAAATATTGTATCTCCACAATCGGCCGAAGCCCCCGCATTGCCATTCCTATTCCCTGGCCCACAATAGTGGTCTCGCGGATACCGGTATCGGTGATTCTATCTTCACCATATTTTTCTTGTAGCCCAGCAAAGCCCTGATTCACATCCCCGATTTGACCTACATCTTCACCGAGGGCAAAAACTCTTTGATCTCTTTGGAACAAGCCATCAAAATAGGCGCGAATCACCTCTCGTCCATCTACCATACGGGCATCATCATCATAGCGAGCAGCTTCCACAACCACTTGCATAGGGCTGAACTCCGTCTGGCTATAGAGATGGGTATTGTATTTGTCTGCACCCAAATCCAGCAACGTCCGGAGTCGTTCCAGGAGCTGGCTTTTCGCCAGGCTTTTTTCGGCACGATCGATCCTTAATACTTTACGGAGACTTCCCGCCACATCCTTACGGGTGGGCAAATAAGTTTTCGATAAATCATGAATAACATTGCTGACCTCCTCGGCATTGGGACTAGCCTTCATATATTCCTGCATCGCTTGAACAGAGGAAAGGTAGAGCGCATCCTGCTCTTGGCGATAGGATTGCCAGGCTAAATTTCGCTCCTGCAGGGCCTTTTCTTTAGATTCGATCTCAATTTCAACTAATTCCTCCTCATCCCCATAGCCATTTTCAATAATCCAGTTACGGAAGTGGATATTACAATCGTGCTCCCGCTCCCATTTCAGTCTTGACTTTGACTTATATCGCTCATGAGATCCGGATGTTGAATGCCCTTGCGGCTGGGTGAGCTCCGTAACATGTACCAATACCGGTATATGCTGATTACGACAAATATTTGCCGCTGTCTGGTAGGTTTCCAGAAGGGCTACATAATCCCAGCCTCGGACGGTAAGGATATGTACACCTAGCTCTTCCTCGGTCTGCTGCATGCCGGCCATGGCCTTCGATATGCTACCCTTGGTAGTCTGATAGGCTACGGGCACCGAAATACCATAACCATCGTCCCATACTGAAGTTAACAAAGGTACTTGCAACACACCGGCCGCATTCAAGGTCTCCCAAAACATTCCCTGAGAGGTGGATGCATCCCCTATTGTGGCAAATACGATTTCATTACCCTTCCTAGAAAATTTTTCCAAATCCTGTAAGGAAGGCATTTTACGATACAGCTTAGAAGTATAAGCTAAGCCTACTGCTCTAGGCATCTGCCCTGCCGTAGAAGAAATATCACAAACTGAATTATAAAGTTCTGTCTGATTTAACCAGTCTCCCTGTTCGTCCAGCCAGCGGGTAGAAAAATGCCCGTTCATGGAGCGTCCAGCCGTACTCGGCTCATGTTCCAAATCGGCATGAGCATACATTTGAGCGAAAAAAGATCTCCATGTGAGATTCCCCACTGCCGCTTCAATAGTCTGATCGCGATAGTAGCCCGACCTAAAGTCGCCCATCTGATACACATGAGCCAATGCCAACTGCGCCAGTTCTTTACCATCTCCAAAAATCCCAAATTTTGAGCGACCTCCCATGGTATCCTTCCTCCCCAACAAACTCACCTGACGGCTCTCGCAGGCAAGGCGATAATCCTTCAGGATGGTTTCCTTCTTTAAATCAATGGTGCCGGTCAATTGGTCATTTAAAAGCATAAGCAAGCGATACAGGGTTTTTATGTAGTTAAATTACATTTTTTTGCGTTAGAGCCAAAATTATGGAGGAAAATAATAATCTTTACTATCTTGGCAATATCTTTCCGCACTTGTGTTAATATTGGTTAATATTTATTAGTTTCCCTTAATTAATATTATCCTTGTCCTAGGAAATCATGTCAACCATTTAAATGTAATACTGCAATCATGAAATTATTTTTTTCAGCATTCGTTTTACTGATAGGTCTTTCGACCGTAAGTTTTGCTCAGAAAGGCGTTTTAAAATTTAAAGAAGAAACACACAAATTCGGGAAAGTCCCTCAAGGCACACCCGTTACACACGAATTCACGTTCACCAACACGGGTTCCGATCCAGTTGTCATCTCTAATGTTACTGTATCCTGTGGTTGTACAACACCTGTTTGGTCTAAAGAGCCCGTACTTCCTGGAAAAACTGGAAGTGTTAAGGCCACCTATAATGCCGCTGCAGCAGGCCCATTCAATAAGCCTGTGACGGTATATAGTAATACAGAAGGTGGTTCCATTAGCCTTATGCTCAATGGTGAAGTAGTTCCCAAGAAATAAGGAAGCCCTCATTTCAGTAAAAAGCCCGGCAAACTGTCGGGCTTTTTTTAGTTGGTTACCGATCTTAATCCTCCACTTGCCTGGTACCCTCATGCCATAAATTGCCAATCCCGGTACATTTGTCACCCTATTCCTAGCGGCGGAGTCTATCCAGTTTCCCCTCTCAATAGGCAACCTGCTTGGGCGGGCCATCCCTATTAGTACGCGGCCTGATCGTAGAAAGAACGACGTCGGGAAACCTTAAGATCCTGCAAGATACTAGACTTGACCTTTAATGTAAAGCTATAATTACTCATCCGTGTCCGACTTCCGGCGAAAGGCGTCCAACTAAAACTCATGTCCCAGCAATGAAGATCGCGATAGAGGGTAAGCTGGGTTATGGTCGGTTTAAAAGCAACGAAGTCGAAACCCGTGCTTCCGCTAATCTTGAAATTCTTGGTAAGGCTCAAATCGCCGGTCACATTCACCGCTTGTACGATGGTAGTAGCCGCTAAACCCGGCTTGGACAAGTTAAAGTTATAATTCAGACTGATGTTCCAGGGAATGGTATAATCTACATAGATGTCTGGATTTTGCTGAATAAATTCCCGTTGCTCCGCTGTTGCAGTGCTGTTCTCTCCCGGTTTGGGTTTGGACGATTGCGACTGTTTGGGTGAAAAATTGGTCCCAAGTGTAAATGCCAGATTCTGGAGATTGGCCAAACCGTCGCCCTGGGTGATAGCAAACTTATTAATCTTCCTCCCCTGAGTATAATAACTGTCGGCCACATAGGTATAAGGATCCAAGTTCATGTTGAAATTCAGATTCAAGTTCTTTCCTATCCTGGCATTGGCATTAAGGGTAATATTGGACAGGTTCAAAGAATCGGCCAGCAGGTTATAATTACCGCCCAAACTGAGGTTATCCAGTAAGGAAACCTTTTCAAATTGAGTGGCTGCTGTGTCGCTTTTAGACCTGAGCTTCATTTCGAAGGAGTTGTTCAGGCTAAAAGAGACTACACTGGAGGCTCGTCCATTACTTACGCCCGACCCTATACCATTAAATTTAGATAGAGATAATTTTCTTAACACCCCCTCTGAGTCTACAACGTCAATCCGTTGGTAAAAACCAAAGGCTTCTCCTGTAAAGTCGGGAGTATAGGTAAAAGATAAGGAAGGTATTACGGTATGTCTGATGGCCTCTAACCGTTTGCCTTTAACAAAAAAGGTACCATAGAACCGGGTATTGATTCCAGCCCCGAAGTTATATGAATACTGAGTCCCTGCCTTGTTTAGGGTATCCATCCTGATCAGGCCTGGCTCTACCTCGGTATAACGATATTGCTTGGTAAACACCTCCCCATTTAAGGACATAGACGGGGTCAGGTTGATAAAACGGAGTACCTTAAAATTGGGTAAGGAGATGGGTAGACTATAACGCCCGGTAAACTGAGCATCTTGGAGCATATCTGGCAGATTGCCCACCGTAAAGTCCAATATTTCCTGCTTTCCTATCCTTGCCGTGTCTATCGCCTCGGTCAGTCTGAATCCAAGGCTAGTATAGGTCGTATCAATGGCACTCAAAACATTGCTAACGGCATAGTCGCCACTAAAGTCCATACCTAAGCGGAATGATTCGAACCAACGTCCGCGGGCGTTTTTCAAGGCAAATGGGGCGATCTGATTGACCCCAAAACTAAAGCTACTATTGATATTGGTCTTGCCATTTTCTTTGATCTGCGTGGTAGGATTCACTTGACCAAAGTTCTGATTTACCCGCAAACTAGCTGCCGCCCGCATATACTGCCCAAATGTCCGATTATACTGAACCGAAGAACTGGCAACATTGGACGTATACTTCTCTACATTATATTCCTGAAACTGGTTATAGCGATTGCTACTCACGTTCACATTGGCTGAGAAGGTAGAATTCCCCCTTGGCTTAGGGGTATGGGACCAAAGGATGCTGAAATCATTTGAAACACTCTTATTCAAAATCTGATCAACCTCATCTCCCGAACGGTTCTTATTAAAGTTAAAAGAGAAGCTTCCATTGTATCGGTAACGTTTGGAATAGGTGGATGCCAAGCCCACACCCCAGCTTCCTGTGGAATATATTTGTCCGGTTACTTGAGCGTTTACATATTCATTAATCGCAAAATAGTACCCTCCATTCCGCAAATAAAACCCTCGTCCATTAGGCTCTTCACCATAAGTTGGAAAGATGATGCCCGATGTACCAATTTCTTTTTTCTTAGGAAAAGGAAAAAATCCAAAGGGGAGAGCAATTGGAAGGGGTACATCGCTGATTACCATATTAAATGGCCCAGAAATCACTTGTTTCTGGTGAACGAGCTTGATCTTAGGCGCATTGATATAAAAGTGAGGATGCGTCAGATTACAGGTGGTATACATGGCCTTATGGATATAGAAATTACCTTCCTCATCCTTCTTGACGCGTTCTCCCCGGATATTACCATCTCCTTCCTGTGTGACAATTCCTTTGATAATAGCCTTCTTAGATTTGAAATTATACCGAATCTCCTTGGTATTATAGGTTGTAGCACCATCCTGAAAAATGGGTTCCCCAATCATTTTTGTAGTAGTAGTATCCTCGCTACCAATCGCATACACTTCGTTGGTAATCCAATTGAGCCGAATATAATCCGCTTTTAGATTAATGGTTCCATAAGTGACTTCAGCTTCTCCGTACATATGGACCTCCTTTTTGTCCACCTCCATGATAGTAGAGTCCCGGGCTGTATACTTAACTACATATTGTAAATCATCAGGATTACTTAGGGAATCGGCGGAGGCAGAATCGGAGCGTGCCACCATCTTACCATTGACCAGCACACTATCGATAGCTAATGAGTCAGAAGCAAGCAGGATAGAATCGGAAAGCATTTTGGGCATAGCGGCGCTGTCCACAGCCATAGACAGGCTATCGACAGGCAAACCTGAGGAAGCCTTGACATTCCCACGCTCAGGGGTATTCTTTCTGGCACATCCTACTATGCCAAAAAAAAGAAAGGACACCAGTGTAAGCGATATAATAATCGCCTTTTTTTTCAGTTCTAACAAATAACGTATTTTTGCAATGTAGTCTCAAAATTAACAGAGATTCCCCAGACAAATAACGCCGTAACTGAAAAATAATGTTAAAAGTTCTTAAATTCATCATTGCTTCATGTTTTCTGGTTGCCAGCCTTGCCTTTAGTATCCAGGACAAGCCAGAAACCGACAGCCTGAAGTCATCGGCTGCAGTAACCAAAGTAAAAACGGTAGTTCTTGATGCGGGCCATGGAGGAAAAGATCCTGGTACCCGTGGCCGTACAACACAGGAAAAAGATGTAGCCCTTAATGTGGTCTTAGACCTGGGCAAACGTATTAAAAAAGAATTTCCCGACGTAAAGGTACTCTATACCCGCTCTACAGATGTCTTCGTGGAGCTAACCGAACGCTCAGCCTTTGCGAACAGAAATCGAGCCGACCTATTCATATCCGTGCATTGTAATGCCACGCCAAGAGCGAGCTCGGTACAGGGAACTGAGACCTATGTAATGGGACTTCATAAAACTGAAGGTAACTTGGAAGTTGCAAAACGAGAAAATTCTGTAATTTTGAAGGAAACCAATTACAAGGAAAAATATAAAGGCTTCGATCCTAATTCGCCCTTAGCCCATATTATGCTTGCCAATTATCAGAGTGCATTCATTTCCAGCAGTGTACGCTTTGCAGATCATGTAGAACGTAATTTTAAAACCTTAGCCGACCGAGACAGCAGAGGTGTAAAACAAGCAGGGTTTCTAGTATTATGGCGTGCGTCTATGCCAAGCGTATTAATCGAGACGGGGTTTTTATCTTCCTCGAAAGAAGAGCAGTATCTGAGATCCAGAGATGGCCAGAACGAGGTGGCAGAAGTGATTTTCCAGGCATTCAAGAATTACAAAAAAGAAATGGACCGTTAAGGTCCCATACATTCATTGTTAATCATAATCGTTGCTCGACTCATAAGGCGCTGTCAACATAGTCCATGAAAATCAGTAAAGAAACCAAAGTAGGAATAATGGGCCTGGTGGCAATCGGAATGTTATATTTCGGTTTTCATCTTCTCAAAGGGTCGGACATATTTTCCAAGACTCATAAATATTATGTTATCTATGACAATATTGATGGGCTAACAGTGTCTAATCCTGTGCTGCTGAATGGCCTCAACGTTGGCCGTGTTCAGGCCATCAGGTTACTTCCCGAACGAAATAACCACTTACTGGTCACCCTGGATATCCGCAAAGGAATAGCCTTAAAAGATGGCAGTGCAGCTCTTTTGGCCGACGGAGGGCTGCTGGGAGGTAAGGTTATTCGTCTATCCATGGGCAATTTACCTAACGTGCTAACCGACAAAGATACCCTTATTGGAAGCACTGAAGCAGGTATATCTTCCCTGCTTCAGGAAAAGGCTCTCCCCGTAGTAACCCATGCGGATTCCCTGGTTCGCAATCTAAATATTGTTGTGACCGGCTTCAAAGAAACTGGGCAAATACTCAACCAAGTCTTAAAAAATTATGACCAGACCGCAGCCAATCTCAACGGCTTACTGGGCGACAATCGTCAGGCCCTGGCTGGCACGCTCCATAACCTGAACCAGCTATCGAACTCTCTGATAGAAACAGAAAAGCAACTGAAACCATTACTGACTAAAACAAATACCCTTGCCGACTCGCTAAATGCATTACGCATTGGAGAAACCCTTAATTCGGCGAACCAAAGTATTGCCAACTTACAGAAAATCTTAGGGGGTGTCCAAGCAGGAAAGGGAACCGCCGGAAAGTTGATCACCGATGAGACCCTTTATAACAACCTGAACTTGACTATAGTGAGCCTTAATAAATTAATGACTAACCTCCGGGAAGAACCCAAACGTTATGTCCACCTGTCTATCTTTGGCAAGAAGGACAAGGGGCCTAAGGAGTCTCCATTGGATTCGACAAGCGTTATTGAGCAATAAAATTCATACTAAGTCAACTAAAAAAGCCTGGATCCTTGTGTAGAATCCAGGCTTTTTTCTGCCAATATCAACTACTAGCTTAGTTGCCCATAAGTTCAGTAAGTTTTGCTTCCAGAGCAGCCCCCCTTAGATTTTTGGCAATTATTTTACCTTCTTTATCCAGCAAAAATGTGGCCGGGATCGCACTTACCCCATAGGTCTGCGCCACAGTCGAGTTCCAGAACTTGAGGTCGGAACCATGTACCCAGGTCAGATTATCCTTCTCGATAGCCTTTTTCCATGCCGAAGCTTCTTTATCGAGAGAGACCCCATAAATATCGAAGCCTTTGGGTTTGAACTTTTTATACATTCTCACCACATTCGGATTTTCCTGACGACAGGGGCCACACCAGGAGGCCCAAAAATCAATTAGCACATATTGTCCTCTCAGTGATGAAAGAGCAACTTCCTCCCCGTCCGGGCTGGCCAGCGTGAAATCCGGGGCAACTTCTCCAATAGAAAGCCCTTTCATCCGCTTAATTTGACCAATAAACCCCTGAGCCAATGTGGGTGTTGGTTTTATCTGTTCGTAGTCATTGGCTAGTTTACTGAGTATTTCCAAATCGGTATCAGGATTTAGGAAATTGTTTGCTGCAAATAACGCTACTAATGAAGTACCCATTTCTGGTACCAGTTTACGAATGACAGCAATACGCTCGGCATCGGCCTGAGTATAGGCCTTCTGAATTTCCGCAATTTTCTTAGTATCCTTCTTTTCCTCGGCCTTCGCATATGCTTCATTCCATTGGGCGACTTTAGCCGAAAATCCCTGCATAAGTGAATCTATTTTAGCATAATAAGCCATATTCTGAGAACCAGTAACGTTAGCGCCAGCCTCCGTTACCTCAACTTTGAACTCCTCTCCCCCTTCAACTAATAATACAGCCTTTTGTCCGTTGGCAAAGCCCAGCGTATAAAAACTACCACCATCAGATTCCTGAGCCGTAAGATTAAACTGCCCCTGGGCATTCAGAACAGTTGAATCAATTTTAGCCATACCCCCTGTTGCGAGCGATTGGCCTAATATTACCTTATCTCCTGCGGCGCCCCCCGCCACATTTCCAGATACAGTAAAGGGCTTGGGCTTTATCGTTTCCTGGGCGTGAATTAACCCAAACGCTAGCAGCTGGGTTATTACAAGTAATAATTTAATTCTCTTCATCTAATTTTAATTTTTCAGATTACAGCCACAATCGACCTAAAGCATTTCAGATAGCAATTGATTCACCTTTTTAGGATCAGCCGACCCTTTAGATTTCTTCATTACTTCCCCTACAAATAGCCCCATAAGTCCCTTTTTCCCCTTGCGGTAGGCACTTACCTTGTCAGGCATGGCTTCCATTACTTCTTTAATCAACGTTTCCAGCTCTCCCGTATTGCTATTCTGCAGCCAGTTATTGGACTGTGCAATTTCTTTGGGATCCAAGGTAGGGTCATCAAGAAGTAAAGGGTAAATTTTTTGAGCAGCGGTAGAGTGACTAACCAAATCGGCCTCACTGAGGGCAATCAATTCGGCTAATTTAGTTGCAGACAAGGGAAACTGAGCGATATCCCCTTCATGTTCATTCAAGAATGACTTGACAGGCCCCATCAGCCAATTGGACACTGTTTTATAGGCGGTTGTTTGTGTGCAGACTTCCTCAAAATAGGCGGCCAGCTCCTTGCTATCGGTAAGGACCGCTGCATCGTAAGCGGGTATACCGTATTGAGTTACAAACTTTTCCCTAAGTTCATGAGGGAGGGCCGGCATAGCTTGTTTTATTTCTGCCAACCAAGCGTCTGAGACCACCAATGGCGTAAGATCAGGATCAGGGAAGTAACGGTAATCGTTCATAGTCTCCTTAACCCTCATACCATAAGTCTCGCCCGTTTCGACATTAAACATTCGGGTCTCCTGAATAAGAGCCTGGCCCGATTCCAGGGCCTCTATCTGCCTTTGCGTTTCAAAATGAATCGCCTTCATCATATTGCGAATCGAGTTCATATTTTTGATCTCGACCTTCGTCCCTAGGGCCTGTTCCCCCTTCTTACGCACTGACACATTCACATCGGCCCGTAGGGATCCCTCCTCCATATTTCCGTCGCTAATCCCCAAATATCGGACTATCCTCCTGATTTCAGTTACGAACGCCCCGGTTTCCTCCGCTGAACGCAAATCTGGCTCCGATACCATTTCTACCAGTGGAGTACCCGCACGATTGTAATCTAGAAAGGTATTTTCATCACTACCTTCATGTACCGACTTACCGGCGTCCTCTTCCAAATGAATATGGTGAAAGCGAATAAAGCGATCAGCAACCTTACCATCGGCTCCTTTGGCAGTAATGGCCACTCCTCCTTGCAGGCATATGGGATGTTTGTCCTGAGAAATCTGGTATCCTTTTGGCAGGTCGGGATAAAAATAATTCTTACGGTCAAAAATTGAATATTGATTAATAGAGCTACCGCAAGCCAGACCTAAGCGTATGGCGTATTCTACAGCCGTTTTATTCACCTTGGGTAGTGTACCTGGCAATGCGATGGTTATGGGCCCTACATTGGTATTCGGGTCCGTACCAAACTGGTTCAGGTCCTGGGTAAATAACTTGGAGTTAGTCTGCAGCTGGCAGTGTACTTCAAGGCCTATAACCGCTTCGTATGATTGAATAATATCGTCAGTAAGTTCGATGGGTTGGGGTGCTTTTTCTATCATAATCTTCACAAATACAAACACAAAGATACAAATACGGGTCGACCATTGGATGGACGACCCGTATTTCTTTCACTCTAATCGGGGGATTACAGTGAGTTAATCCAATTGGCAATAATGACAATATCCCCCTTCGGTACATGGGCCATAGGCGCCATGGGAGGGTATCCAGGCCAGTTTTCAGGCTTAGGACTATGAACAAGTTCCACAATCTTCTCAGCCGAGTATTTCTTTTTTGCAACATCAGCATAGGCCGGACCAATAACCTTCTCGTAAGGCTGGTGGCAGGCAAGGCAGGCATGTTTGCTAAGCAAGGCCGAAACCTCTGCGGGCACCGCTTTCTTCTTTGGAGCTGCTTCTGCTGTCGATGCGGCTCCTACTTCAGTGGCTGCAGCAGGATTTGTAGTTGTTGCAGACTCCTCGCTATCTGCTGCCGCTGCAGTAGTATCAGCAGCGGGTGCCGTAGACACCGGTGCGGCTGCGGGAACCGCTATTTTTTCCTGATTTTTTATGGCTACCAGGGCTGCCTCTTCACGGGCCTGCTTCCCTTTACCATAATAAGCGTCATACTTTTCGCGGTCTTCTTTTGAAGAACAACCGATCCACACCGAGGCTAACAAGGCGATAATAGCCAAAGAGGTACTTTTTTTGAATGTCATTAGAAATAAAAATTTAAAGATTTTCGCCAGCTATGCTCAATAGTCGTGATTCAATGTACGAAGAAAGCAAGTTTGTCTTACATTTCCTTGCCTCAAGGCAAATTTTAAGCAGCAGATATCGGAGCCCTACTCTCACAAACCTTTTATATACAAGCAGTTATATTAATATTTCGACGATACGAAACCAATAAATTTTATTCATTTATAATTTTCTGACAAATTTTCCCATAATATTTAAATCCATAATTTGCTTATAATCCGAAAGTTATTACCTTTGCAGTCCTATTTGTAAAAACGAAGAAAAGCAATGGCTAAGAAAGGTAACAGAGTTCAAGTTATATTAGAATGTACTGAACAAAAAGAAACGGGTGTACCAGGAATGTCTCGTTACATCACGACTAAGAATCGTAAGAACACTCCAGGAAGAATGGAATTGAAGAAATTCAACTCATTCCTGAGAAAATACACCTTACACAAAGAGATTAAATAATACGTTAGAAGTGTTAGCCGTTAAGATGTTTCTATCCCAACGGTGTAGAGCACGGAAAAATAACGGATAATCGAATTAACTAAACATATTAAAAATATACAGTTATGGCAAAGAAAGTAGTTGCTACCCTGAAAAAAGAAGGCGGTAAATCATTTGCCAAAGTGATTAAGGCCGTTAAATCTCCAAAAACTGGAGCTTATACCTTCAAAGAAGAGATCGTACCCCTGGAAGGCGTACAAGGAGCTTTAAAAAACTAGGGTTTTAGCCAACCTTATTTTAAAAGTTTTTGCTTTTGATTTTGAAAAAGTCCCTTATTGGGACTTTTTTTGTTATAATTTTGGCAAGCATAAGGTGAAGTCCAATTGGGCTTTTGGCCCAACGATGTCCTGACACCTTTCCCATTACCATTATTTTACTTGATTATGAGCATATTCGGTTTTTTTTCAAAAGAAAAAAAAGAAACATTAGACAAGGGCTTAGAGAAAACCAAAGATAGTTTTTTTGGTAAGCTATCTAAGGCCATTGTCGGAAAAACAACCATTGACGAAGCGGTACTGGATGAGCTGGAAGACATTCTGGTAAGTTCGGACGTTGGTGTTGAAACAACGCTCAAAATTATAAAGCGTATTGAGGAAAGGGTAGCCAAAGACAAATATGCCACTACGGCAGAGTTGGACCGGATACTTCGTGAAGAAATAGCAGAGCTACTGACCGAAAATAAGTCGGTGGATCTTGTCGACAGTTTTGAAACCGAGCACCTACCCAAACCTTATATTATCATGGTGGTGGGTGTAAATGGAGTAGGGAAAACTACCACCATCGGTAAGCTTGCCCATCAGTTTCACCAACGGGGACATAAGGTGGTTCTCGGGGCAGCTGATACATTCAGAGCAGCAGCTGTGGACCAGCTTAAACTCTGGGGCACCCGTGTAAATGTACCGGTGATCGATCATGGCATGAATACTGACCCGTCGGCAGTGGCCTATGATGCCCTTAAAAAAGGCAAGGAAACGGGTGCGGATGTGGTAATCATCGACACAGCCGGGAGACTGCACACCAAGGTTAATCTGATGAATGAACTTTCTAAGATTAAACGGGTCATGCAGAAAATTATCCCAGACGCTCCCCACGAAGTGCTTTTAGTTCTCGATGGCTCTACCGGCCAAAATGCCGTTATCCAGGCACGAGAATTCACAAAGGTAACCGAGATTACGGCCCTGGCCGTTACCAAGCTGGACGGCACCGCCAAAGGGGGCGTAGTAATTGGCATATCTGACGAATTTAAAATACCTGTCAAATACATAGGAGTAGGTGAAAAGATGGACGATCTTCAGGTGTTCGACAGAGCTGAGTTTGTCGATTCTCTTTTCAAAAAAATTGGCTAAGAAATTACCTAAAGGTCTGAAATCCTCGACAATCAAAAGCAAGTAAGCCCATGGAATGCCTGAGCTTACTTTGTTTTATGCTCCGGGAGCCCGCATCCAGTGTTTTCCGTGGTTTCCTAATCGCTTCACTACTAATTCCCCCCAGAGACCCATTTAAGTAGTTAATTAGTCAGACCTGGATATGGTAAACATCTTACTGATGACCTCATCCTTAGATTTACTGAGGATATCCAAAGCTTTTGGCTCCACCCTCGTCTAATCGCATGCTGCTCCCCTTTATTTCACTTGGGATAAGGCCGGCGAGCGCCTACTTAGGCCTGCCTGGGGCAATAGCCATTAAAACAGATATATTTCAGTTCAGACCATCCTTAGGAGATCCATTTTCGTAGAAGAACCCTGCATTTATTGGACAGGATACCAACATATGCCTGTAAGTGCTGCTAGAATCCCTACCGGAAAGCCGATTTCACGAAAGATTATAGCCTTTGTTAATCAATTTTTCCCGATCTTTGCACCCCATTTCAAAACGTGGACTTGCATGCATGTCCCTATGATTAGAAAATCATATTTAACTAGCTAATAGCGACTTGCTAAGGGCTAACCTACCATGAAAACAAAAGGAATAGTAAAGAATAAGGTCAATATAGTAACCCTGGGTTGCTCTAAAAATCTGGTGGATTCCGAAGTCTTATTCACTCAGCTTAAGGGCAATGGATTTAACGTTGACCATGAGTCCAAGAAGGACGACGCTCAGATCGTGGTGATCAACACCTGTGGTTTTATCGATAACGCCAAAGAAGAATCTGTTAATACGATATTACGCTATGCCGATGCCAAGGCAGCAGGCATGGTCGATAAAGTATATGTAACAGGCTGCCTTTCGCATCGTTATAAGGATGAATTAGCCCTGGAGATACCTACCGTAGACGCTTGGTTTGGAACCAACGAACTTCCTCGCTTACTCAAAACCCTAAAGGCAGATTATAAGCATGAATTGGTGGGAGAGCGCCTTTTAACCACTCCAGCGCATTATGCCTATCTGAAGATCGCCGAAGGCTGTGACCGTCCCTGTAGCTTCTGTGCAATTCCCATTATGAGAGGTGGTCATGTGTCACGCTCTATAGATGACCTGGTAAAAGAAACCCAATCCCTGGCCCGTCGGGGCACGAAGGAACTGATCCTAATAGCTCAGGATCTGACCTATTATGGCCTAGATATATACAAGAAACGTAATCTCTCGGAACTAATGGCCAGGCTGTCCGACGTAGAAGGAATTGAATGGATCAGGCTGCAATATGCCTACCCCGCAGGTTTCCCTATGGATATCCTGGATGTGATGAACGAGCGCAGCAATATTTGTAAATATCTGGACATGCCCTTGCAATCAGGCTCCACGGAGATATTGAAAACCATGCGACGCGGTATTACACGGGAAAAGACAGAGGACCTTATCCACAGTATTCGGGACAAGGTTCCGGGTATTGCCCTGAGAACCACTTTAATTGTAGGTCACCCAGGAGAGACCGAGGCGGCATTCGACGAAACCTATGAGTTCGTAGAAAAAATGCGTTTCGACAGACTGGGTGCATTTCAGTACTCACACGAAGACCAGACCCATTCTTATTCCCTTGCGGACGATATTGAAGCAGAGGTAAAACAGGAACGTGCCGATGCCATTATGGAACTCCAACAAGGCATTTCCTGGGAACTTAACCAACAAAAAGTGGGACAAACCCTCAAAGTACTCTTCGATCGTAAGGAAGGAGCTCATTTTATTGGTCGTACAGAGTTTGACTCTCCCGAAGTAGACAATGAAGTGCTTATCCCGGCCAGTCAGTACGTGCGCTTAGGAGATTATGCTCAGGTAAAAATTACTTCTGCTGAAGAATTTGATCTTTACGGCGATCTGGTATCAACTATTCAGTAAAAAACAGTTTTCTATATTAACATCCAATTTAATAAAACTATGTTACAGCGAATCCAGACCATCTTCCTTGCCCTTGTTATGATTGGCATGGGTGTTTTTCTGTCTTTCCCGATTTGGTTTAAGGTCTCAACAGATGGAGAACAACAAGCCACTCTTACGGCTATGAAGCTTACCCATCAGATGGACGCCGTACGCACCAACATTCAACCTGTATACTATTTGCTAATTCTGGCTATATTGGTGGCCGCCGTGGCAGGATATGCCATTTTTCAGTATAAAAACAGGGTTTTGCAATCGGCATTATGTGCGGTAAACTCAATTTTGATGACCATCATTATCGGATTGGTTATTTACTTCACTTATTATTCCACTGCCAAATTATTTGACGAAACACTTCCGGGTCAGTACGACATGGGCTTCTACGGCTTGGTGGCTTCAATGCTCTCTAACGTATTCGCCAATCGATTTATTCGTCGCGACGAGAAGATCGTACAACAATCTAGCCGTCTGCGATAGACCTACTACGGGCCAACTCATAAAAAGGAGCAGGATCATTCAAGTGGTCCTGCTCCTTTTTTATGTACCTCTCCTGGGCATTAGATTAAACCCTCTTTCAGAAGGTCGTGCAGATGGACAAAGCCTATAATTTCACCCTGCTGAGCTACCACCACCTGGGTAATACTCTTGGCTTGCATCCGTTCCAGTACATCCACGGCATAGTCGTCGGGGAGTGCTGATATAGGATTCCGGGTCATAATGTCGGATGCAGTCAGCGACAACAAATTGCTAATACCATGCTGCCGGAGCATCCGCCTCAAATCACCATCAGTTATAATTCCGACCAACTTCCCTTCAGCACAGACCACAGCGGTGGCGCCTAATCTTTTGGAAGTGATCTCGAGAATGACCGCTTCTAAACTGGCCGTTTCGCCTACCGTGGGAATAAGATTATGCGCACAGATATCGCTCACTTTCAGATAAAGACGTTTCCCCAAAGATCCTCCCGGATGAAATTTCGCAAAATCGTCGTGAGTAAACCCCCTGGCCTGCAGCAGGCAAATGGCTAAGGCATCGCCTAAGGCCATGGTAACCGTAGTACTAGTCGTTGGAGCGAGGTTTAATGGATCGGCCTCCAGAGGAGCATGGGCATGCAAAATGGCATGGGCATGCTGCCCCAAATAGGAGTCCTTATTGCTGACCATCGCGATGATCTTGACAGCAGTACGTTTCAAAAGTGGGATCAAAACTTTTATTTCCGGAGTATTCCCACTTTTAGAAATGACAATGACGACATCGTTGGCCTGAATCATGCCCAGGTCGCCATGAATAGCGTCGGCCGCGTGCATAAATAAGGCGGGAGTACCGGTTGAATTAAGGGTAGCAACTATCTTCTGCCCTACTATGGCGCTTTTCCCAATCCCTGAAACGACAACTCTTCCTCCCGCATCCAGGATAGTTTGTACGCAGTTTTCGAATTCGTTATCAATCAGAGTAGCCAAATTTTGTAGGGCTTGTGCCTCTTGTACTATCACTTCTTTTGCTATCGACTGAATATTTTTTATTAATTTCAATTTTGGAATAGCGTTTGGTAGAGATTTGGTTTTTAGTATTTAATTTAAACACAAAGATAAAGAACTTTGGGATAACCCTTTCGTTAACGTAGTATGGTAAATAAGGTTGATAAAATCGTTTTAGACACATTGAAGGAGCGGCTGAAAGAAATATTCGGGTACAGCCAATTCCGAGGGGACCAGGAGGTGATCATCCAGAATATCCTGCTCGGAAAAAATACCTTTGTGATTATGCCCACTGGAGCCGGCAAGTCCTTGTGTTATCAGTTACCAGCCCTCGTAAGTGATGGAATGGCCATCGTTATTTCCCCACTTATAGCCCTGATGAAAAATCAGGTAGATCAGCTCACGGCCTTTGGAATCAACGCCCAGTTTCTGAACTCGACACTTTCGAAATCGGAGATGAATCGGGTGAAAACTGATGCCCTGAACGGAAGCTTAAAATTACTTTATATCGCCCCCGAGTCGCTGACAAAAGAAGACAACCTTGACTTTCTCAAAAAAACCAAGATTTCTTTTGTGGCCATAGATGAGGCACACTGTATTTCGGAGTGGGGCCACGATTTCCGTCCCGAATATCGACGTATATATGGGATTATCGAAAATATAGGTAAGCTTCCCATTATCGCCCTCACAGCCACTGCAACACCCAAGGTGCAACAGGACATCCGCAAGAATCTGCAGATGGAAGAAGCGGAGACTTTCAAATCATCTTTTAACCGCAAAAATCTCTACTACGAGATCAGACCTAAGAAGGATGTAAAGAAACAATTGATTCGGTATGTACGTAATAACAAAGGCAAATCTGGTATAATCTATTGCTTGAGCCGTAAAACGGTAGAAGAGGTCGCCGAGCTGCTAAAGGTGAACGATGTGCGTGCCCGGCCCTACCATGCAGGCCTAGACAGCAATACCCGGATGGCTAACCAGGACGCCTTCCTCAATGAAGACTGTGAGGTAATTGTCGCTACCATTGCTTTCGGTATGGGTATCGATAAGCCCGACGTGCGTTTTGTAATCCATTACGATGTCCCCAAGTCGCTTGAAGGTTATTACCAGGAAACCGGAAGGGCTGGTCGCGACGGTCTAGAAGGAAATTGCCTGATGTTCTATAGCTATGATGATATATTAAAGCTGGAAAAATTCAATAAAGATAAAACGGTAACGGAGCGGGACAATGCCCGCCATCTATTGAACGAGATGGTGGCCTACTCTACACTGGGTGTTTGTCGACGTCGTCAGTTGCTAAGCTATTTCGGCGAGTATTTCGAGAACGATTGTGGTTTTTGTGACAACTGTCTGAAATCGACAGAAAAAACAAAAATCCAACAAGAAGCCATGCTCGTGCTGAAGGCCGTAGAAAAGACCGAGCAACGCTTTGATGGAGAACATTTGGCCGACTTACTAACTGGGAAGGAGAATCAGTATATCAGGAGTTACGAACATGACAAACTGGATGTATTTGGCAAAGGGTCAGAGCTTCAGGACTCCAGAGAGTTTTGGGTATCGGCCATCCGCCAACTCGTTATTTTTAATTATCTGGAAAAAGATATTGAAAATTATGGAGTAATTCGACTAAGCGACAAAGGGAAGAAATACCTTAGCGACCCCTACCCCATTACCATTCAAAAGGATCACGACTTCGAACACGAGGAAATCAAAACCGACGAAGAAGAAAAAGAAGGGGCCAATGGAAGCGCTCATGCTTATGACGAGGCCTTATTAGGCCTTTTAAAGGCATTAAGAAAGAAAGTAGCTAAGGAGAAAAATCTACCTCCCTTTGTCATCTTCCAGGACCCTTCCATGGAAGAAATGGCTACGACCTATCCCACTACCCAGCAGGAGATGGCCCAGATCAACGGGGTAGGAATGGGTAAAGTCCAAAAATTTGGAAAGCAGTTTATCGAGCTGATCAAAAATTATGTTGAGGAAAATGAAATAGAGACGGCACAAGACGTGGTCATTAAATCCACGGTCAATAAGTCGAAGATCAAAATATACATTATCCAGCAGGTCGACCGTAAAGTAAGTCTAGACGAAATAGCGGACGCAAAAGACCTTGCTCTTGCCGATGTAATCGAGGAAATTGAGCATATTTGCTATTCCGGAACAAAATTAAATCTGGATTACTATATCAATCAAGTTATAGATAAGGACCGCCAACACGACATTTTCGACTATTTCATGACCGCCGAGTCAGACAATATTGCTGCGGCAGCTGATGAATTTTCTGACGAAGAGGTGAGTGAAGAAGAATTAAGACTCATGCGTATTAAATTCTTGTCCGAATTGGGCAATTAATCATTAGAATTTTTAAAACAGAAGACAAGCTATCCAAGCTGATTACAAACAATGAATATACTTATATTAGGATCGGGAGGAAGGGAACACGCATTTGCCTGGAAAATTAGTCAGAGTCCATTATGCGACCAGTTATTTGTAGCTCCCGGCAATGCAGGTACTGCTGCCGTGGCTACCAACCTACCCTTTTCTTATAACGATTTTGCCTCCTTGCGCAATGCCGTGCTGGAACATAAGGTCGAACTGGTGATCGTAGGCCCTGAGGAACCTCTGGTCAATGGTGTTGTCGATTTTTTTGAAGCGGATTCAGAATTGCAGCATATCAAATTGATTGGCCCTAACCAGGCAGGAGCACAGCTGGAAGGAAGTAAGGATTTTTCTAAAAATTTCATGGAAAAACATGGAATTCCTACCGCAGCTTCGCGGACTTTCACTGCCGACCAATATGAGGAAGGCCTGGCATATATTGCGCAGCACAGCTTACCCGTAGTACTGAAGGCGGACGGCCTTGCCGCCGGAAAAGGGGTAATTATAGCCGAGAAGCAGGAAGATGCCAACCAGGCTTTAAAAGAAATGCTCCTGGACGGCAAGTTTGGTGGAGCGGGAAATAAAGTGGTGATCGAGCAGTTTCTCAAAGGCATAGAATTATCCGTTTTTGTACTGACCGATGGTGAAAACTATAAAATATTACCAGAAGCCAAGGACTATAAGCGCATTGGAGAAAACGATACCGGCCTCAATACGGGGGGTATGGGAGCAGTTTCTCCAGTACTGTTTGCTGATGCCAACTTCTTAAAAAAAGTAGAAGAAAAGGTTGTTAAGCCCACCTTATCGGGACTGAAGGCCGATGGAATAAAATACGTAGGCTTTATTTTTATAGGGCTGATGAATGTAAAAGGCGAACCTTTCGTTATAGAATATAACGTGCGAATGGGCGACCCGGAAACGGAGGTGGTTTTACCCCGGATTCAGTCGGACTTCGCGATGTTGATGGCAGCTACGGCCAAGGGAATCCTGAATGAATACGAATTAGTGATCTCTCCGCAAGTGGCTGTGACAACAGTTGTAGTGGCAGGCGGCTACCCCGGCGACTACGAAAAAGGAAAGGTAATAACTGGTAGCCAGAAAATAGAAGATGTGTATCTGTATCATGCTGGTACCACCTTTAATGCCAATACTGAAGTCGTGACCAATGGGGGGCGTGTCATGGCCTTAACGGGCGTTGCCAACTCCCTGGAAAATGCCGTTCGTAAATCGCAACATGCCGCTCAGACGGTGCAATTTGAAGGCAAATATTTTCGTCGCGACATCGGAATGGATTTAATTCGTTATAACGATTGATGAAGAGGAACAAGATATGGGATGTGGATCATGTTCATCTGGAGGCTGCGGGACCAATGGTGGCGCCGTTTCCGGATGTGGAAGTAATGGAACCTGTGGAACAGGTGGATGTAATAAAATGAATGTTTACGACTGGTTGAGCCATATGGACATCCCAGCCAGTCAGCGTTTTGATGTAGTAGAGGTAAAATTTAAAGGAGGTCGAAAGGAATATTTCAGAAATATAAATCAGCTAACGTTTATAACGGGTGATTATGTAGTCTGCGAAATGGCCTCAGGCCAGCATGTGGGCACTGTTTCTCTGCAGGGAGAGCTGGTACGGTTACAAATGAAACGTAAGAATGTCGCCATCAATGACGATTTACATGTCATATACCGGTTGGCAACAGAAAAAGATTTGGACAAACATACCCAGGCCATGGCCCGGGAGATGCCTACCCTGTACCGCACCAGAGAGATAATCCGGGAGCTGAAGTTAAATATGAAATTATCAGACGTGGAGTTCCAGTCTGATAATTCCAAAACCACCTTTTATTACTCTTCGGAAGAACGGGTAGATTTCCGTGAACTGATTAAGCTCCTGGCTTCTGAGTTTAAGGTGCGTATCGAGATGCGACAGATTAGCTTAAGACAGGAGGCCTCTCGCTTGGGTGGGCTAGGTTCCTGTGGAAGGGAGCTATGCTGCTCCACCTGGCTTACCGACTTCAAGAATATCTCTACGGCTGCGGCCCGCTATCAAAATCTATCTCTAAATCCCGCTAAATTGTCGGGGCAATGTGGCAGACTTAAGTGTTGCTTAAACTACGAGCTGGAGACCTATATCGATGCTCTGAAGGACATTCCTAGTATTGACGCTCCCTTGAAAACCAAAAAGGGTGTAGCAACACTACAAAAAACGGATATCTTCAAAAAAATAATGTGGTTCGGGTTCGACAAGGAGACCAACTGGTATCCGGTGGCCATAGAGAAGGTTCTGGAGATTATTGAGCTTAACAAAAAGAATATTATCCCGGAGTCACTGGAAATTTTAACCCCGGAAGTCACCCGCATACAAGAGAAAGGGGGATTGAAACTTAATAGTGACTTGGAAAATCTCGATAAGAAATACAGCGACGAACAAAAAAAGAAGAAAAGAAGAAAAAGCAGGTCGAACCGGCAAAGAAATGGAAACAGGCAGCAACCTAATACCCCTGCTGCCACTCAGTCCAAGAAAAGTTAATTCAGCGGCTCACAGATCTCATATTTGTGGGCCGTTTTTGACATCCTATCCTACTATCCAGTGAAAAATCAGATAGAAAAACTATACCAAATCGCCAATAAGGCGGAACGTACCATCATTGGACTCATGTCTGGGACCTCTCTGGATGGGCTCGATGTGGTATGCTGCCAGGTGAGTGGTAGCGGTGCTCAAACCACTTTGAAAGTCACCCATTTCCATACGGTTCCTTATGACGATATCATTAAGGATTCGATCCGGAAGATTTTTGCCAAAAGACAAATTGACCAACAGGAACTCTGTCTACTACATCCCTATATTGGTGTGTTACATGGTCAGATGATCAACCAATGCCTGTCGGAATGGGGACTACAACCTCATCAAATCGACCTGATAGCCAGCCATGGTCAAACCGTTTACCACGCACCTAAAAAGCAACATCAAATTGAAGGCTATGCCAATGCAACCTTACAGATTGGCGATGGGGATCATTTGGCAGTGACCACAGGGATCATTACCCTTAGCGACTTTAGGCAAAAGCATATCGCTGTGGGGGGCGAGGGAGCACCATTGGCCGTTTATGGAGATTATTATTTATTTGCAGAAAAGGGTCATAACAGGATTCTTCTGAATATGGGGGGGATCGCAAACTTTACCGTACTTCCCGGCAGCCTGGAAGCAGAAGGGATATTTACGACCGACACCGGACCGGGCAACACCCTGATAGATGCTTATATGCGTCGACTATTCCGACTACCTTACGATGACAATGGTGCCGCCGCCTCAAAGGGAGTCATTAATGCGACTCTATTGAACATTATAAAGAAGGCACCCTTTTTTGATAAACCCTTTCCAAAAACAACCGGGCCTGAGGTTTTTAATTTTGATTTTGTAGAATCAGCTATCCAGCAGGCCAGGCTTACTACCCTGTCCCGAAATGATATAATCGCTACCCTTACCCAGTTCAGTGCTGATACGATTGTAGATGCCATAAAAAAGGCCATCGACCCAACCCAACCCTATACCATCTATGGAAGTGGAGGCGGCGTTCATAATCCAGTACTTATGGCAGCTATACAAGCACAGCTGCCCAACTACCCCGTGCTCAATCTGGAAGTACTAGGCGTTACCGGAGATGCCAAAGAAGCGGCATTATTCGCTGTTCTGGCCAACGAAGCGGTGGCTGGAGACGGAGAACATTTTGGATTCAGAGAAGGTGTCCCCCGGGTCACCATGGGGAAAATATCATTTCCTGCCTGATCTCAAGTATATAACCCAAATCATTAGCCGAGGGATCGATCCCTCAACTGCATAAAAAAGCATATGTACGACATCACCATTATTGGCGGCGGAATAGTAGGACTCGCTACTGCACTTCGACTTAAAGAGCAAAAACCAGCCTTAAAAATACTCCTTCTGGAAAAGGAAGGGGGCGTAGCCCGGCATCAGACAGGCCATAACAGCGGGGTGATTCACTCGGGTCTCTACTATAAACCAGGAAGCCTCAAGGCCAGCAACTGCATCAGGGGATACAAAATGCTCTTAGACTTTTGTAATAAAGAGGAAATCCCTTATGACCTCTGCGGTAAGATTGTGGTGGCTACTCGTCCTGAAGAAATCCCACTTCTTAAAAATCTTTTCGAAAGGGGACTGGAAAATGGGCTTACCGAAAACCGTATGATAGGCGCCTCAGAAATTAAAGAAAGAGAGCCCTATGTGAATGGTTTGGAAGGAATCTGGGTACCCTATACCGGGATTATAGACTATAAAACGGTAGCAGAAAAATATGCCCTTTGCTTTCAAAACATTGGCGGAGAGATTCGCTTTAACCAAAAGGTTGTAGACATCAAAAGTCAGGGCCGCAGCTCAGAGGTAATTATATCGGGAGCTGAAGTAATCCAGACTAAACTGATCGTCAATTGCGCCGGGCTTTATTCGGACAAAGTCGCACAGCTTACCCAACCTGAGCAAGTTAAGGTCAGAATCATTCCTTTCCGTGGAGAATACTATAAGATTAAACCGGAAAAACATTATCTGGTCAAAAACTTAATTTACCCGGTTCCCGATCCTAACTTCCCCTTTTTAGGCGTTCACTTCACCCGAATGATAGAAGGAGGTATAGAAGCAGGCCCTAACGCCGTCTTTGCATTTAAGCGGGAAGGATATACCCGTACCGATATCAATGTAGGCGAACTTATGGAATCCTTAGCCTGGCCTGGCTTTCGGAAGGTAGCCCTGAAATATTGGCGCACGGGCATGGGTGAGTATTACCGCTCTTTTTCCAAAGCCGCCTTTACCAAAGCCCTTCAGGCCCTGATCCCTTCTATAGAGCAGGATGATCTGATTCCGGGAGGCGCGGGAGTACGTGCACAGGCCTGTGACTACGATGGTGGCTTGCTTGACGATTTTTCCATTTTGGAAAATAAGGGCTCTATCAATGTCTGCAATGCCCCTTCTCCGGCCGCTACCTCTTCGCTTTCCATAGGTCAGACAGTCTCCGAGCACGTACTCCGAAGACTCTAGCACAAATCCAGAAAGTACTTTCTACCCTATGAGGGTAGTAGTTTATCCATCACATTTCTGAAGGATTTACAATGAAAATGGCCTCCCTGGTGTAGGGAGGCCATTTTCATTGTAATATTATAATTATCTTCTATTGCTCTTTGCCTAACTTACTATTCTTTTTACCATAAAAGAAATAGATGGCTAAGCCCAGAGCCAACCAGATTGCCAGACGGTACCAGCTTTCAATGGGAAGGGAATACATGAGATAGACACAGACAATAATGCCCATTAGCGGAACAAAAGGAACCAAGGGTGTGCGGAAAGACCTGGGCAGATCAGGGCGTTTCACCCGAAGCATCCATACCCCTACGCAGACTAGGCTAAAAGCAAACAGAGTTCCTATGCTCACCATATGCCCCAGGTCACTCACAGGAACAAAACCAGCGAAGATGCTTACAAACAGCATAAAGAAGATATTGGTTTTCCAGGGAGTGCTGAACTTAGGATGTATTTCACTAAAGAATTTCGGAAGCAAGCCATCCTTAGACATCGAGTAAAACACTCTACTTTGTCCAAGAAGCATCACCAGCATCACGGAGGTATAACCGGCTAAAATTGCGACAATCAGCCCTGTTTGCAGGCTATCATATCCTGTAGCAGCAAATGCGGTGGCAGCAGGTTTGGCATCGTTGGCAAATTCCTTGTAGTTAACCAACCCCGTCATTACATGGGCAAAAAGAACATACAAGATGGTGCAAACGATTAACGAACCTAATATACCAATAGGCATGCCCTTTTGAGGGTTTTTAGCCTCTTGGGCAGCGGTAGAAACCGCGTCAAAGCCTATAAAGGCAAAGAATACTACGGCAGCACCAGTAGCAATACCACTCCAGCCGAAATTTTCGTAATTCCCAGTATTCTCAGGAATATAAGGCACATAGTTTTCAGGATTGATATGACTCCAGCCCAGGCCAATAAATATCAGCACAACCGCCACTTTCAATATTACCAGAAAGTTGTTCAGATAAGCAGACCCCTCGGTACCACGAATCAACAGTAATGAAAGCATCCATACAATAAGGATAGCAGGCAGGTTAATAATACCATTGTCGATAATAGTTCCATCACTGAGGGTTAACACCTCAAAGGGTGATGAAACCAGCTGAGTGGGAAGATGAATATCAAACTTACTTAAAAATTCCAATAAGTACCGTGACCAGCTAACGGAGACGGTTGCAGCGCCCAGTGCGTATTCCAATACCAAATCCCAACCTATAATCCAGGCTACAAATTCTCCCATTGTCGCATAAGAATAGGTATAGGCACTTCCAGCAATAGGAATCATAGAAGCGAATTCAGCATAACAAAGTCCGGCAAAACCACAGCCTACGGCCGCCACAATAAAGGAGATCGTTACCGCTGGCCCGGAGTGCTCGGCAGCGGCAATACCAGTAAGGGAAAAAAGACCCGCCCCGATGATGGCACCAATACCCAGTGCTACCAGGCTCAGGGATGAAAGAGAACGTTTGAGTTGGTTCTCCTCCCCTGTGGACTCTTGTAATAATTTTTCAATGGGTTTTTTAAACCAGAGTTGACTTGCCATATTTTCTCGTTTAGTTATAGTCTGTTTCTATATTGAATAAAGTATAATTTTCGATTAGCTACTGATTTTCAGTAAGAATCAAAAAAAGGGAAAGCGTAAACGCCTTCCCTCTCTTGATAAATAATAAACTAGACCTTTGCGTTTTTGGCGCTAGCCTCAACTGTAGCTGGAGTCAACTCCTTGTTTCTCTCACGCTGAAGTAAATCAACTACTACTGGTGCGGCCACGAAAAGTGAAGAATAAGTACCCACTACAACTCCTAGCAACATACAGAAAGTAAATCCACGAATGACTTCTCCTCCGAATATAATCAACACCAGAAGTACCAGAATTACCGAAATACCCGTCACAGCGGTCCGGCTCAGGGTACTGTTCAAGGCATTGTTAATAACGGTAGGCAAGCTTTCACTTTTGGCACGATCATGGCTCATATAGTCCCTGATGCGGTCATAAATCACGACCGTATCATTCATAGAATAACCGATCATCGTCAGGATTGCCCCGATAAACGCTTGGTCAATGTCTAATGAGAAAGGAAGTATTCCATTGAATAATGAATAAATAGCCAGAATAATAATCACATCATGGAAAAGAGATAGCAGCGCACCATAACTAAAGGCCAGTCTTTTGAATCGAATAAAGATATAGGCAAAGTTGGCAGCTAGTGCCAGTAGAATCGCATAAATGGCCGAAATCATGGTATCGTAGGCCATGGTAGGTCCAACCTTGTTATAACTTACGATTTCAGCCTTATTACCAGTCATTTTCGAAGCTCCTTCCATCACTTTGGCTTCGGCTTTCTGATCGGCATCAGGCGACACGTCGTCGATCAAATAAGCAGTTGTGATTTTAACCTGATCATTACCTCCAAAGGTTTTTACCTCCGGGGTACCCTCCAGGCTCTCACTAAGTGCCTCACGAAGCTTGTCCGTCTCTACAGATTTTTCGAATCGAACCACATAAGAGCGTCCGCCTTTGAAATCGATGCCTAGACCAAAACCTTTGAAGATAAACGACCCAATCCCGATAGCGATGATAATCGAAGATATCATATAGAAGCGACGGCGTTGGGAGATAAAATCGAAATGATTATCCTTAAACCAGTTTTTAGTAAGTCCGGAATAGAAAGAGAAGGTTTTTCCCTTTTCTATCTGAGCTTCCAGGAAAAGTCTGGTAATAAAAATTGCGGTGAATAGAGAGGTTACCAGACCAATTACCAGGGTAGTTGCAAAACCCAGGACAAGTCCCGTACCGAAGGTATAAAGAATGATACCAGTCAGCAAAGTCGTAACATTGGAGTCAAGAATAGCCGACATAGAATTCTTAAAACCATCGTTCACCGCCTGCTTAAAGGGTTTGCCTTCCTGTAATTCGGCCTTAATACCTTCATAAATCAGTACGTTGGCATCGACAGCCATACCGATGGTCAGTACAATACCAGCAATACCCGATAGGGTTAGTACAGCTCCCAGAGAAGCCATTACTCCTAATAAGAAGAATAAGTTGATCAGAAGTGCCATATCAGCGATCCAGCCTGCACGAGAGTAGTAGGCAAACATGAACACCAATACAATCACCAGACCTACCAGTGAAGAAATTACACCATCGCGAATAGCCTCTGCCCCCAGTGTAGAACCTACTACTGCTTCTTCCACAATATTAGTAGGAGCGGGAAGCTTACCAGCCTTCAGGACATTGGACATATCCTTGGTCTCTTCTATGGTGAAGTTCCCGGTAATGCTTGAATTACCATTTGGAATTTCCCCTTGAACGGTAGGAGCCGTATACACCAGATCATCGATAATAATCGCCACCGGACGGCCTACACTGCGGCCTGTCAGCGACTTCCACTTACGAGCGCCTTCGCCATTCATTCGCATTGTCACCTCAGGACGTCCACGATCATCGTAATCATGAGTGGCATCCACAATCACATCACCTTCCATTGCTGGTTGGCCACCTTGTTTTTTAATAAAATATAAGGGCAATATCAATTGACCATCATTGGCGTCCATACCCTTTCTGTCCCACATAAATACCAGGTCAGCAGGGAAAAGGGAACGTACTTCCGGACTTTTTAAGATTCGGTTGGCCCGGGCAGTATCCTTCAGATATACGCCCAACCCTTGAGGCATGGGTACGAATAAGCTAGTCAATGCACTGCTTTGAGCAGCGGCTTGGGCGCTGTCCGACTGTGTAGAGTCGGCTTTCTGAGCCAACTGAGCTGCCAGACCCGTAGCATCAGATTTTTTGCTGGTGTCGGCTTGGCTGCTGGTTTGAGGAGCTGTAGATTTCTCTTTCGCTTCTTCACGCTCCAGGTAGGCACCTAAGCCTTCTAAGGCCGGCATAATTTCGTTGGTGAGATAAACTTCACAAAATTCTAATTTAGCAGCCCCGGAAAGCAAACGACGTACACGCTCCGGATTCTCTACTCCAGGAAGTTCTACCAAAATGCGGTTGGTATTAGGCAAACGCTGAATATTGGGGTTAGTAACTCCAAATTTATCGATACGGGCTTGGGTAATCTGGAAGGCTCGGTCAATAGCCCCATCGACTTCCACATTCAGCATTTTAACTACTTCTGACTCCGAAGAACTGCTATTTATTTTCTCCCGGTTAGCACTAGTAGCAAATACTGAGGCAAGGCTGGTATTAGGTGAAGCCGACTTATAAGCTTTAACAAAGAGATCAACAAATGAACTAGTGCTTGTTTTCTGAGCTTGGCTGGCATCGCTTAAGGCCTTCTGGAAAGCCGCTGAGCGAGCATTTCCTCCTGCAAGTCCTTTTAGAATATCTACCGGTGATACTTCAAGCACTACATGCATCCCACCCTGAAGGTCGAGACCTAGGGTAAGCTCGCGTTCCATTACTTCTTGCAAAGTCTGCCCCAGATATACCTCCTGGCGCCAAAGCGAGTCTATATACTGTTGTTTTTTGGTAATGTCTACCGTGCCATCTGCTGCCGTTGCATAGGCTTGCGCTTTGCTTTTAATATTTCTGGACACAAATGTGAACGAGAGATAATAAATGCTGATAATGGCCAGGACTATGCTCAGGCCTATTATTCCTTTTTTATTCGTCATCTTTTCTTTTACTTTTTATTAAATGCAATACAATGAATGGAGGAGTCCATAGAATACCTCTGGACTATATCATAAAAGGATTCTCAGAGAGGCTAAGGGGCATTGGTAACAATACTGACCCCAAAGATTCGACAAAAGGTATTGCGGATTGGATCGGCTCCCTGTTCCGGGGCCAGGAGATAGGCAATACTTCCCAACATCTGCCATAATTGTGTGGGAAGCAGGTGTAAATATTGTAAAAAGTCAAAGGAGAGCGATGGGGTTATCACCGCATTCAAAGACAAGGCGCGTACCACAACGTCGGTACCAGAAGGCAAGGCATCTTCAGAAGACGCCTTATCCGTATGCGCTACCAGGCTGGATGTATAACTTCCAGAAACAATTCCAGGCTCTGTCACAGGCCATGATCTACCTGCAGCTACCATGAGAACCATGGCAGACATCAGTATAGTAATGGCCTGATTAATAAGCTTTTTTGTTTTCACAAGGGATTAACGCGTTCAATTAAGGCGCAAATTATAAAGTAAATCGGCAAAATCACAAATACAATTTAGATAATCTTACCAAATGTGCTTCAAACGGGCCCCAGGCCCTCCGATTATAGGGAGAATGGAGGATTATGATTTATTTTCTACGTCCATATTTTGCCGGAAGGGAATTTCTATAAAAAATTGTGATCCAACTCCTTCATGGCTTTCAAACCATATATTCCCCTGATGCGCTGTTACCACTTCCTTTGAAAATGGAAGGCCAATCCCATAAGACTTTTCACCTTGGGTGCCACTTCGTTGGGCCCCAGCATTTGTATCGAATAACTGAGAGGATATTTCATCGGGAATACCAATTCCCTTATCGGCCACCTCCAGCCTCATTTTCCCGTCAGCATGACCTAAAATAACCGTTATCGCCGAATGGCTTGGGCTGAATTTAATTGCGTTGACAAGAAGGTTTACCAACACCCGGGTCAGTTTTTCTCTGTCCCCCTCAATACTGACAGACTCTAAAACCTCTAAATAAATATTTTGTTTCTTCTCTTCCGCTTTAAATCGTATCTGATCTACACATGCCTGAGCCAACTCAACCATATCGACCCGTTCTATCCTTAGTTCGGAGGTGTTGGGGCCTATACTATTGGAAAGCACATCGCGAATCATGTCCATGGATTGCCAACTTAAATCCTTAATCATAGTGGCCATACGCAATTGCTCTTCATCAAACTGAGCCTCATCCAGAAGAATGCTGGAAATACTGGCTATGGCCCCAATAGGACTCCTTAAGTCATGAGCCACTACCTTCAATATTCTATCCTTTTCCTCACTACTCCGCTTCAGCTCCTTCAAAGTCTGTTCGTATTTGGTATTCTGTATACTGATCTGCACGTTCAGATTTTCAAGTTTGGACAAGTTCTGACGTGAAAGCCTCCAGTTTCTCCAAATCAAAAATAAGATCAACAAGGCCATAGCCAGTAAGGATAGCGCCAAATAAAGCCATACCTTCTTGAGTTCGTTGGCCTGTTGTAGCTCCTGGTTATCACTTTTCTGGCGCAAATGCTGGAATTCCTTATCCAGATCGGCCATATATAGCTGATGTTGAACAGAATCGGAGCTGGATTGTAATCGCTGATATTTCTTCAGATATACGTAGGCCGAATCCTGTTGATTATTTTTAAGATAATAATCCGACTTAAGTTTTACATAGCGCTGCTCTACATAGGGGTCGTACAAAGAATCAAGGGAGGCCTTTAATTTAGTCAGTACAGCCACAATTTTTTGAGATTGATTGGTGGCATAATAAAGCTCACCCAATTTGATCATAGAGGTCTGAGCGTCAAAATTGTCGTAGCCTTTTTGTGTGTTAATGGCTATACTCTTGAGGAGTAATGCCTCAGCTAGACCGTATTTCCCCTTATTGAGATAAAAATTGGATTGATTACCATAAATTACGGCCTTGGCTACTTGTGCATACCCACTTCTCGATGGATATTTAGGACTTTCCCGGTTAATATATTCAAGCGCTCTGTGGCTATAGGCAAGTGCCGAGTCTATCTGATTGAGCTTACCTAAACTGATACTGGTATTATTTAGTAATTCTTGTGTTCTGGCGAAGACATCAAAACTGGCCGGGCAAGACTCTATTACTTTCAGACTCTCTTTAAAACGATCGGCGGCATCAAAATATCGTTCTTGCTTATAATTAACCATTCCGAGCCGGTAGATGCACTCACTGAGTGCGCAAGGATCTCCCTTTTTTTCTGCTGCCAGTTTTCCTTTAAAGTAACTTTCGTAAGCCAGATTATACTTCCCTAGGTCGAAAAGACGGTCTCCCTTTAAAAATAAGGCACCCGTATAAACGCTAAAGTATTGCCCCTGGATAGCGGGAGTTGGTAATAAGGCAAGAAGACTGTCTAGATATTCTATCGACTCCAGGGGTTCGTTTATCCTGCCATAATATTCCCCGCCTATAAAGCTGAACCGGGCCAAATAGTCGCCTACGCCTGGAGAGTCTATACTTGCAAAAGCCGAGTCATAGTAGGCCCTGGCTCCTTCCATTTCCCCCTTATCAAGCATAGCAGTGGCATGCTCCCGAATTTGCCTCATCAATTCCGGATTATCGGCTCCGCTAGGTGTATCATCGGGGGTACATCCCATGAATATACTGCACGCAACAATGACTAGAACATATTTACATGCCTCAAAACAATTCTGAAATATATCCACCGACATAATTACTAAAAAACACTCAAATAAAGAAAGGGCCTCAACTTAAGCCCCAGGTGCTATATGCTGAGGCTCAGTTGAACTAAATATATGAATATTTTTAAGACTTCCATAGCGATACTCTAAAGCATTTTTCCAAAATTTCTAGAAATAAATCGACAGTCTATCCATATATTTCCATTAAGACGACTCGTGCATAAAAAGTCACCCAATCTTATAGCTTTAAATGTGCCAGGTACTGTTCCCCTAATGGAGAAAGAGAGTATCCCGGTTCATGGCTAAGTGTGAGTCCCAGCGACTTAAGCTTTCGAATACTTAATTTGAGCCATTCTTGTTCTTTTTTGGCCTTCACGGCCAGATCAGCGGATTTCAGATGAGGGTTCTCACGAATGAGGATTAAGGTCTTTACAGTCCATTTCCCGAGCTTGCTCTGTTTGTCTAGCCTTTCCAGCTCCCTGTCCAGGACCAGCATAGGATCTTCCTCAGAAGAACCATCCAGACCGGCACCTTCCTGTGCTGCAGCCCTTGGAATAGACTTTCCCGTTTTTTTTGTCGTGTTTCTTCCTTGCATCATTCTTGTCCTACTATATTTTGTTTTCACAAATATACAGCTATAATTCAGAGTCTAATGGACGAGTTTGTGTAACCTTTTTAAACTATAGCTAAACAATTGGCCCTATTCTTCTTACTTTTTCAACCGCCCATACTTTTTCATCAGCGACAGTACTTTTTCCCTGGGCAAGGCTTCCACCACGTGTCCATCGGCACCTTCCAGGGTTTTAGCCATAAATAGGGAATTGATTATCGCCTCTTCGGTGGCTTCTATCACGGCCATAAATAGAGGTGATACAAAATCATTATGAAGGAAAGTGGCTGGTGCAGTTGACTGGGGGCTCTCGTGGAGCACCCGGTTGACCGTAGAGAAAGCTATCACATAATCACCGCTTCCATTAGAAGCTATCCCTCCTGTCTTGGCAAGTCCTAACATAGCTCTTTTGGCCAGGCGCTTTAAATTCCGTGCATCCAAAGGGGCATCGGTTGCCACAACGATCATACAGGACCCATCTTTTGATTTGTCCAAAACACTTTTAAAAGCATAATTACCGAGTTCCTGCCCTATAGGCACCCCATCAATCTGGAGCACACCGCCAAAATTGGTTTGCACGAGAACGCCAATCGTATATCCACCCAGATTGCCTGGCAAGACCCTTGATGAGGTACCAATGCCTCCTTTATACCCAAAACTAACCGTTCCCGATCCAGCCCCAACATTACCTTCGTCCACCTTTCCTCCCTCTGCCTGGGCCAAAGCATTTAGAATCTGCTGTTTGGAAACATGTCGACCCCTTATATTATTAAGATACCCATCGTTGGTCTCTCCCACAACGGGATTCACCGATCGGACAGTCTCATTCCCTTTTTGCCCCAGAGTCCAGTCGATAAGCGCTTCTGAAGCGGTAGGAACATTCAAAGTGTTGGTAAGGATAATAGGAGTTTCCAGATTACCAAGTTCTTCGATCTGGGTGGAGCCCACCAGTTTCCCAAAACCATTCCCTACATACACAGCAGCTGGTACCTTATGTTGAAATACATTACCCTCATGGGGGAGAATGGCTGTAACGCCTGTATGAATATCACGACCTTCATGAATGGTGATCTGCCCCACCTTCAGGCCTACCACGTCGGTAATGGCGTTGAGATTGCCGGTGGGCAATACTCCGATGACAATTCCCGATTCCCGTGCTCTTTGTTGGGCAAAAATCAGCGTTGGCAGCAAAGTGAGTGCTAACAGTGCGAATGATTTCATAGGGTTCTATTAAATTTATTAAATTTTAAAACTATATTCCAGTAGCATTGTTCTATTTGAATCAAAATGTTTAATCTTGTCCCAGATGAATTCTCAAATATCATGAAACTAACGGGACTTTTTGCACTCCTATTGTATATCATTGCCACCAGTACGTCGGCCCAAACTCGACTGATTGTGGAATCTACGCCCGCATTTCTAACCAATAATGAAAGGCTGTTTTTGGCCGCAAGTTTCAATGAATGGGATCCGGGCGATTTAAGATATGAACTAAAAAAACAAGAAAATGATACCTATACAATCAATCTTCCCGACACACTTAATCAGTTTGAATACAAAATCACTCAGGGAAGCTGGGCCTTAGCCGAGGGGACCAAAAAAGGAGAAAAAATAGGAAACAGACGTTTTATCAGGTCAGCAAATACTTCGGATACCATCCGCATAAGCATTGAAGGATGGGAAAGCAAGCCTACTTACCGATTCGTCGTAACCCGAATCCCTGAAAACACTCCTAAGGATGCGCAAATCTACATCACGGGCAATTTTAATAATTGGGATCCTGGTATGGAGGTTTATCGACTTCGGAAACAAATGGATAACACCTACCGAATTTCGGTGGTTTCGGAATTGAGCCGTCTGGAATACAAATTTACCCGGGGAGACTGGAATAGTGTAGAAGGAAAGCAGACAGGGCGTGCCTTGCCCAATAGAGTGCTGGAAAGAGCCCAAGCCGGAGAACAGAAGGATGTCAATATCGAAATTCTGACCTGGGAGGACTTCAGTGGCACCTTCAATTTTTTTTCTATATATGATCTCTTGTTGCTATTCTCAGCGTTTCAGTGTGTCCTGTTGATGATTGCCATTCCTAGTATGCAGGATTATAACCGCCGGGCCAACTATTGGTTGGTAATCTCAATCGCCTTTATAGCCGTCATGATTTTCATCCATGTCATTGCCAATTATCGCGGCGTGGCCCAATCTAATACCAAGCTACTGCTGGTTCCTGATTTTGCCATGTTTTTATATGCTCCTTTATTTTACTTTTACCTGCGGAACCTCCTCTTCAAAACCCCTATACTTCCCCGTCAATGGTGGTGGCACTTTATCCTGCCCTCTATTCAGGTATTCTTGTACATGCCCTATTTCCTCATGGAACATAAAGAGCTGCAGATATTAATTGTCAATAAGGATTCGACAATGTATCTGATGTTTATTTCATTAGGATTTATTGGACTGGTTAGCAATACCTATTATTGGTTTTTATGTAGACGCACCATGCGTACCTATCATCGAGAATATACCACGCTGGCCTCTCATGAGCAAAATATCCAGTACCTTCAAACCGTACTGATTATTCAGGCGATTTGCCTGCTCATTTGGCTATTCTCCGGGGCTCTGATGCTCTTCAACCATCTGGAAATCTCGAACACCTACGCTACCTATGAGACTAGTGTGGATACGATCTGGCTGGCTTTCTCATTGATACCTTATTTCTTAGGCTACTTCGCTATTCACCAGCCAGAAATTTTTAAGATTCCTAATAAGGAAGATTTAAGCCTCTTTAAGACCGATAAGGAGCATACAGCAGAAACGATAAGCCAGCAAACAGTTCAGGACGAGTCCAAGGAAAAGGAATTTGAGCAGATATGGCTGGAATGGCAACCCAAAATAGAACTTTATATGACTCAGGAAAAGCCCCACCACAATCCAGGCCTCACTCTGGGCGAGCTGGCCGGAAAGCTCAAGATGCCCCCACACCAGCTTTCCCGAATCATTAATGAGGGTTATCACAAAAACTTTTTCGACTTTATCAACACCTACCGGATCGAGGATTTTAAAATGCAGTATGAGGACCCAAAGAATAAACATTTTACCATGCTGGCCATTGCATTCGAAGTAGGCTTCAATTCGAAAACCGCCTTTAACAGGGCATTTAAGAAAATGACAGGTAGCACGCCTCGTGAATACTTTTATGACTCTCGCGTGGAGGACTAAACCAGTATTTTATGCGATTATTCATAAAAAAAGATGTACCACATTATAAAGTGGGTCTTTCTGATCGCCTCTATACCTCTAATATTCAAATATTTACTGACTATAATTCAATTGGTACCTTTTCCGGCATCACCCTCAAAGTGGAACGACTGCAGGTAGCTCCCTATAGTATTTTTGCAAGATCAATTTTGATAATTGAGTGACCTGTCAAGGTTCATAGCAAATCTAACTATTAAATAAAAAGGTGATGACAGAAATTTATACGTCAAAACGGGAATGGGGAAATGCGTCCAGTACCGTACCAAGCAGACTCCTTTTCCTTCTGCTATTTTTACTTATCATAGGGCAGAGTGTTTATGCTCAGCTTACGGTGAAAGGTACAGTGACCGACAAAGCCGATGGATCGCCCATTCCGGGAGCTACGGTCCTGCTTAAGGGAGGAACCGTAGGTACCCAAACTAATCTGGATGGAACGTATGAACTCTCAGGAATTCCAGCAGATGCGGTGCTGTCCTTTAGTTTCGTGGGAATGCTCAGCCAGGACATAGCGGTAGGCAACCGCTCAATCGTCGATGCACAACTGCAGTCCGACTCCCGGCTATTACAGGAAGTAGTGGTTGTGGGGTATGGAACTCAAAAGAAATCGGACTTGACAGGCTCAATAACAGCCATTAGCTCTGCAGATTTTGTAAAAGGAAATGTCAACACTCCTGAACAATTAATCGCTGGTAAATTAGCGGGCGTTCAAATCACCTCGAACGGAGGGGCCCCTGGTTCAGGGAGTAAAATCCGCATCCGTGGAGGATCCTCACTAAGCGCCAGCAACGATCCGCTTATTGTAGTGGACGGAATCCCCCTGGATAATAGCGATATCAAGGGAGCTGCCAATCCCTTAAGTTTCATCAACCCCAACGATATTGAATCGTTTAACGTACTGAAGGATGCCTCTGCAGCGGCTATTTACGGCTCTCGGGCCGCCAATGGAGTTATTATCATCACGACCAAAAAAGGGAATACCCGGGATAAAACAAAAATAACCTTCAGCACTTTACTATCGGCAAGTCGCATTGCTAAGAAAATGGATGTGCTTGATGCCAACCAGTTTCGCGAAGTAGTAAATGCTCAAGGAACCGAGAGTCAAAAGCTGTTACTGGGCTCCGACAATACCGACTGGCAGGACCAGATCTACCGAACGGCTATCAGCAGTGATAATAATCTAAGTGTAACAGGTGCCGTCAAAAGCATCCCATATCGAGTTTCGGTTGGTTATAATGCACAGAACGGTATTCTGAAAACTTCGGCCATGAATCGTACCTCAGCATCTTTAGGCCTTAGCCCAATGTTTCTGAAAGATCATCTGAAAGTCGATATCAACCTAAAAGCATCCACCACCAAGAGTGACTTCCCCGATGAGGGGGCCATTGGCAGTGCCATCGGCTTCGATCCTACTCAGCCGGTTTATGTAGATAACGAAAAATTTGGAGGTTATTTTCAATGGCTTAATCCTCAAGGGAACATAGAAGCCCTGGCGGCTTCTAATCCTTTATCATTACTAAAATTAAAAAGCAATGAAGGTACCCTGGACCGGGTGATCGCCAACGTTCAATTCGACTACAAGTTTCACTTCCTTCCCGACCTTCGTGCCAATTGGAATATTGGACTCGACCGATCCAAAACCAATGGAGAGGAATATTCTTCTAACCTTGTTTCGGCAGGGTCATTCACCAATAACGGCTCCACGGGATATTATACTCAAAAGCGTCATAATTTCACCAACCAGTTCTATTTGAATTATGTAAAACAAGTCGGCAAGCAGAATTTCAATATCATGGCGGGGGCCGAAAATCAAGGTTTCGTCCGCGAAAATGAGAATGGAACTACCTATGGAAATCCTGACGTAGTGGGTATTCGCTCCTATTTTAAGACCGACTATGCTTTGCTATCCTATTTTGGAAGGCTAAATTATGCCCTCAACGACCGCTACCTCGCTACGGTCACCGTGCGCCGAGACGGCTCGTCCCGTTTCGCCAAAGAAAATCGCTGGGGCACATTCCCGTCAGTAGCCTTAGCCTGGAAAATCAACAAGGAGTTCGCCCGGGACGATATATTCTCGGATCTTAAACTCCGCCTTGGCTGGGGTATCACCGGCCAGCAGGACCTGTCTTCGGGCGATTACCCCTATCTCAACGCTTATACCCCCGGACAAGGACTGCGTTACCAGCTCGGCAATACTTTCGTAAATGTCCTAAGACCAAATGCCTACGATCCTAATATCAAATGGGAGCAAACACAATCCACCAATATTGGCTTAGACTTCGGATTAAGCAAGCAGAGAATTTCCGGAAGCATTGACGTTTATCAGAAAAAAACAACCGATCTGATCAACGAAATTGATGTTCCAGCCGGATCCAATTTCAGCAATAAGGTAACCACTAATGTAGGTAGTCTTGAGAATACAGGAGTAGAAATTGTCCTTAACTACAGTCCCGTTATGACCGAGAATTTCACCTGGGACATCAGCGGAAACCTTACCTATAACAAAAGAAAGATTACTGCCCTGACCAAGGTAGATAACCCAAGCTATGTGGGGGTACTCGTGGGAGGTATAGATGGAGGAACGGGCAATTATGCCCAGGTTCATTCTACAGGATATGCACCAAATGCCTTCTTTATGTATCAGCAGGTTTATGATGAATCAGGAGCACCCATAGAAGGCGTATTCGTAGACCGCAATGAAGATGGTATTATCAGCGAACTAGATCGTTACCGCTACCAAGCAGCGGCTCCCGACCTATTCTTGGGTCTTAGTTCACAATTTATGTATAAAAAGGCTAGCCTCGGATTCGTGATGCGGGCCAATGTGGGCAACTACAATTTCAATAATGTGTATGCCAACAGAGGTACCTATCAAGCCATCACCGGGGCAGGCAACTTTTTGAGTAACCTTTCCTCTAACGTCCTGGAAACAGGATTTGCTAGTAGAACAGATCAGTCAATACTTTCTGATTATTATGTTCAGAATGCATCCTTCCTTCGGATGGACAATATAAACTTCGGATATAATCTCGATCATTTGTTCAAAAGTGGGAAAATACGGGCTCAATTGTCATTGGTAGCTCAGAATGTATTTGTGATTACCAAATACAAAGGCCTTGATCCGGAAATTGCAGATGGCCTCGATAAGCAGGTCTATCCCCGTCCACGTACCATTTCCGTAGGCCTCAACCTTAACTTCTAATTATATTGGATATGAAAAATATATTTAAGACTACCCTTTGCGCCACGCTGATGCTCCTGGGGCTTGGCGCTTGTAAAGATTTAGACACGAAGCCCTACGTAGGCGAGGTTTCGGAGCTGGTTTATCAGGATGTTAATAATTATAAGCTTATACTGGCCAAACTTTACGCCGGCTTAGCCGTATCAGGAATCAAACCAAAGGACGACGACGTAGATTTAAAAAATTACGATGGAGGATCTCAGGGCTATATGCGGGTCTACTGGTACCTTCAGGAGTTCCCTACCGACGAGGCTGTTACGGGCTGGGGAGACCCGGGCCTTCCCGACCTTCATAAAATGAGTTGGACAGCTTCCAATCAATGGTCTTCTGCATTCTACTCTCGTATCCTGTTTCAGGCTGCGGTAGCCAATGAATTCTTGCGGGAAACAACAGATGAAAAACTTAGCTCACGGGGAATTGCCAATAGCCAGGACATCAAAAATTACAGGGCAGAGGCACGTTTTATTCGGGCATTGGTTTACTACCATGGCATCGATTTATTTGGGAACATACCCTTGGTAACCGAAAAAGATCAGGTAGGATCCGCCCTACCCAAACAAGCGACCCGTCAGGAATTATTCACCTATCTGGAAGGAGAGTTAAAGGCTCTGGAAGCGGAACTTCCTGCTCCAAAAACCAATGAATATGGCCGGGCCGACCAAGCAGCCGCATGGATGACCCTCGCTAAATTATATCTGAACGCCGAAGTTTATGTAGGACAGAAAAAGTATACTGAGGCCGCAGAATATGCCAAAAAAGTCGTAGACGCAGGTTATACGCTCGCGCCGAAATACGCTCATAACTTTTTGGCTGACAATGACAGCTCTCCAGAAACCATTTTTACCATCAATTTCGATGGGAATGAAACACAAACCTGGGGAGGCACTACTACCCTTATTCACGCAGCCGTAGGCGGAAGCATGAACCCTACCGATTTCGGTGTGGATGGAGGCTGGGCGGGTTTCCGAACCACCAAGGAGTTGGTTGGTCTATTTGATGATAAGAAGGATACCAGGGCCATGTTTTACAGTACCGGGCAGACCCTTGAAATCGACAATATTACCACGTTTACAGAGGGCTATGCCGTAACCAAGTGGAAAAATATTAAAAAGGATGGCACTCCGGGCAAGAACCTTACCCATACTGATACTGACTTTGCCGTCTACCGCCTCGCTGACGCTTATTTGATGTATGCAGAGGCAGTACTAAGAGGTGGTAATGGAGATACTTCCCTCGCCCTGGAACTGGTAAACAGGTTAAGGACCCGTGCGGAAGCCAATAAACTGACCGTCCTAACCTTGGACAACCTTCTGAACGAACGCGGCAGGGAGCTCTTCTGGGAAGCACATCGCCGCACAGACCTGATTCGCTTTGGCAAGTTCACATCTGGCTATAACTGGGCATGGAAAGGTGGAGAAAAATCAGGGAAAGATGTGGAGGACTTTAGAACTCTTTACCCTATTGCCGGTACTGACCTGGTAGCCAACCCTTCATTGGTACAAAATAAGGGTTACTAAATCCAGCTCACCAATTATACCGGGCTGGGATGGTCCCAAATCTGGAGGTCCCAGCCCCCCTTTAGATTGTCTACACCGACTTAAAATCAGAAGATGATGAAACTTTTCAATCAATTATTGCTACTAACATTTACTGCACTCCTTGCCTGGAGCTGTATGAAGGAGCAGGATATGGCCATCCTGAACACAGGGGCTATCCCTAACGTCAGCCTATCTTCTCAGGACTTAGTGCTCGACAAAGAGGCCAGTCAAACAGAAGCGCTTTCTATAAGCTGGCAAACAGATTATGGCTTCAATGCCGCTGCAGCCAATACGATTCTCCTTGACAAAAAAGGGGGAGATTTTTCCAAAGCTGCCTCCGTTACAACTGGATCGGCTCAGGAGAAAAAATTTAAAACCGCTGAGCTCAACAGTTTACTAATAGGACTTGGCCTGGCTCCCGGTGAAGCTTCCGAGGTAGATATCCGCGTCCAGTCCAAGCTGGGTGCAGCCACCCTGCTCACCTCCGAGGTGATGACCATAAAGGTTACCCCCTATTCCGTAAAGCTAGACCTTAGTTCTCCCTGGGGAATTGTGGGCAGCGCGATTAACGATTGGGGAAAAACTCCCGACGCTCCCCTCTACAAAACCGATGTAGCAAATGAGCTGGTAGCCTATGTTACCTTTATCGATGGGGAGATAAAATTCCGTCAAAATAATGACTGGGCCGTTAATCTGGGCGGGAAAGATGGAAAACTCTCTGATGGCGGTGACAATATTACTGTAAAGGCAGGTACTTACAAGGTAAGCTTCAACGCTGTGGCCCTTACTTACAAAATTGAAAAATACAGCTGGGGACTGGTGGGCAGTGCCGCCAACGACTGGGGAAAAACGCCCGATCTGGCCTTGACGTATGACCCCTCAGTAGACCTCTGGACTGCCGTAGTGAATTTGATCGATGGGGAAATGAAATTCAGATTAAATAACGATTGGGGCATCAATTACGGGGGGGCTAATGGTGTTTTGGTGGATAATGGAGATAATATCATCGTTAAAAAAGGCACCTATCTGGTGACTGCCGATTTCAAAAATCTTAAATATACCCTTTCCACCTACGCGCCCTGGGGCATCGTCGGCGATGCTACCGCTACCGGTTGGGGTGATAAGCCCGACCAGAAATTCAAATACGATTTGAGTACCGAAACCTGGTATCTCAATAATGTGGTGCTAAAAGCAGGAGCGATAAAGTTTCGCCAAAATGACGATTGGGGTATTAATATGGGATCGACTGCCGAAACCGAGCCCGACCCCATTGCCGCAAGCGGGCCATTGAAAAGTGGTGGCAAAAACTTTAGCGTGACGGCAGGGACATGGAGCTTTGTCCTAGACCTGAAAGACCCAAATAACGCGAGTTATACAGCCACCAAAAGCAAATAAACATACATCAGCACCATCAAATAAAAACCGAAAGGGCACCTGGTCAATGGGCCATGGTGCCCTTTAAATTTTTTATGATCGCTAAAATTCTTTCCTGTTATGTTCAGAAATCTCCAATATTTATGCCTGCTGTTAATAGCTTTAGGCGCTAATGCCCAAGGGCCAATCCAGCATATAGAACCCCTGAACTGGTGGGTGGGTATGAAAAGTCCACTACTTCAGCTTATGGTTCATGAGACAGGTATCTCTTCTTACCAGCCCAAAATTAATCATAAGGGGGTAACCATTAAAAAAGTGCATCGCACCAATAACCCCAATTATCTATTTATAGATTTACATATCAGCCCCAATACACAGGCGGGTGAGATGGATATTCTTTTTGAACAGAGTGGAAGAAAGCCTATTCACCAATCTTACTCTCTTCTTGAACGAACCCCTCATTCGGCGCAACGAGAGGGCTTCTCTGCCAAGGACGTCATCTACCTGATCACGCCCGATCGTTTTGCTAATGGTAATCAACAAAATGATCAGATTTCCGGGCTTTCCGATACCCTAGACCGAACGGCCATGTATGCGCGTCATGGCGGGGATATCGCAGGAATTATCGACCATCTGGATTATATAGAAAAATTAGGAGTAACGGCCCTATGGATCAACCCTCTGCTGGAAAACAACATGCCCACCTATTCCTATCATGGCTATGCGATTACCGATTTCAGCAAAACGGATCCCCGATTTGGAACCAATGAAGATTATAAGCGACTGTCATTGTTGGCAAAAGAAAGGAACATTAAACTTATTGCCGACATGGTGGCAAACCACTGCGGTTTGGAACATTGGTGGATGAAAGATTTGCCCGATAGCAACTGGGTAAATTATCAAAATCAACCTGTGACCATCACAAATCACCGACGTGAAGCACTACATGATGCCTATGCCTCCGCTTCCGACATCAAACTTCAAAGCGATGGCTGGTTTGTGCCCACTATGCCCGATTTGAACCAGCGGAATCCATATCTGGCGCAATACCTCATTCAAAATGCCATATGGTGGGTAGAATACGCCGACCTGGGAGGCATCAGAATGGACACTTACCCCTATCCAGACAAGGAATTCATGGCGGAGTGGAGCCAGCGTATCATGGCTGAATATCCTGATTTCAACATAGTAGGAGAAGAGTGGTCATACAACCCCAGCCTTGTGGCGAACTGGCAAAGGGGGGTGAAAAATAAGGATGGATATCGCTCCAATCTCAAAAGCCTAATGGACTTCCCTCTGAATGAAGCTCTGATTAAAGCATTTAACGAAGAAGAATCATGGGGCGAAGGCCTTATCAGGTTATATCAAACATTGGCCAACGACTACGTCTATGCACAGCCCAACGACTTGGTAACCTTCACAGATAACCATGACATGAGTAGGATTTTCACTCAATTGAAAGAGAATTCAGACCATTTAAAACAGGCCCTGGTGTTTTTGATGACTACCCGGGGAATCCCTCAGCTATATTATGGCACAGAAATCCTGATGTCAAACCCAAACAGTGAGGAGCATGGGGAAATCAGGGGTGATATGCCTGGAGGTTGGCAAGGAGACAGTATTAGCGTATTCAACCAAACCGGCCTTACAGATGCTCAGGCAGACCTGCTCCATTTCACAAGGAAACTGCTCAATTGGCGAAAATCGGCTTCGGCAGTACATCAGGGTAAACTGATGCATTTTGCACCAGAAAATGGCGTGTATGTTCAGGTCCGATACAACGCCCAGCAAAAAATAATGGTCATACTCAATAAAAATAAAGAGCCGTATCAGCTAGACCTGCAACGTTTCAAAGAAATAATTCCAAACCAGTTTACAGCCCGTAATATCCTGGAAGACACTACCATTCATGTCAAAAAATCCGTAATGCTTCAAGCCGGTAAAGCAATGATATTGGAATTCTAGCGGCAAATTTTCTTTCATACATCGGAGCAATGCTGACGCCCTAAAACCATGCAGAAAATGAAAAATTATATCATTACTATTTTCCTTTGCTGGATTTCCTCCTTGTGCCTGGGACAGGCCCTGCAAGTCAGCCCGGCATTCCCTATTTCCAACGGTAAAGTCACCCTCACTTTCGATCTGAAATTGGCTAAGGATAGCCGAAAAGAGGGATTGCTAAACCCATCTGCAGATCTGTATATTTGGGCGTGGGGAGGCTCCGAAGCCAATAATCAGTCCGAATATGGTCCCGAAGGACAAACTAGTTTCGACAAACCCTTTGCCCCGGGGAAACTGACCGCCTTAGGAAATGATAAATGGAGTATCACCTTTATTCCAGATCAGTATCTATCAGTTCCAACTGGTAAAAAGCTGGTTTGGATGGGTGTTTTAGTGAAAAATGCAGATGGCTCGGCACAGACAGAAGATTTCACATTCGATCTATATCTTTCAGGTGCGCTACAGGTAGCCTTCACCCAGCCACAGGAGGAACATTTTTTCGTAGAAGCTAATACGACCATCGATATTCTGGCCAAGGCCTCTAAGGTCTGTGATCTGAGTATCTCCGTAGACAATATCCCGCTGACCTCACTCACCGATAGTATTATCGGAGCGAAAATACCTACCGGCAGGGCCGACAATCGCTCACACCTAGTACTGGTAACGGCGAAAGCCAACGGAGAAGAAAAACACGATAGCTTTACCTTTACCGTTAATCCCAGCCCAAGCATAGCATCTTTGCCCCAAGGCCTGAAAAAAGGTATAAACTACACCTCAGATCGTTCGGCCACTTTGGTATTATTCGCTCCCGACAAAAATTTCGTTCACCTCCTAGGGGACTTTAACGAATGGATGCCTCAGTCCGAGTATCTAATGAACCGTACCCCCGACGGTAAAACCTATTGGCTGGAACTGAAAAATTTAGAACCTGGTCGAGAATACCCCTTTCAATATCTGGTGAATGGTGTAACGGCAGTGGCCGATCCCTATTCAGAGAAGATACTCGATCGAAATAATGACCATTTTATTCCGGACAGAAATTACCCAGACCTGCTGCCCTTTCCCGATCGGGCCAAGGACAATATTGTAACGGTATTGCAAACCAACCAACCCACCTATTCCTGGCAAAATAAAGCCTTTGAACGGCCCAAGTCTGAGGATTTAGTAATTTATGAATTGTTGGTTCGAGACTTTGCGGCCACCCAGTGGTACCAAACTCTGGCAGACACGCTACCATATTTAAAGAGACTTGGAATCAATGCCATCGAATTAATGCCGATCATGGAGTTTGCAGGAAATGACTCCTGGGGCTATAACCCTATATTTCCCATGGCCCCCGACAAAGCCTATGGGCGTCCCCAAGATTTGAAGCGATTTATAGATCTCTGCCACCAAAATGGTATAGCCGTAATTTTAGATATGGTACTCAACCAGGCCGATTACGATTTTCCATATGTGAAGATGTATTGGGATGGAAGTCAGCCCGCTAGCGACAGTCCTATGTTCAATAGGCAGGCTACACACCCCTTTAGCGTATTTTTCGACTTCAATCATGAGGCCCCTGCCACAAAAGAACTGGTCAGAGACGTCACACGGTTTTGGCTGGAAGAGTACCATTTCGATGGATATCGCTTCGACTTGTCCAAGGGGTTCACCCAAACGCTTTCGGAAGGTAATGTGAATGCTTGGGGGCAGTATGATGCCAGCAGGATCGCCATTTGGAAAGAAATCTACAACCATATACGCTCAGTCGATTCCACAGCCTACGTCATTCTAGAGCATTTTGGAAGCGACCAGGAAGAAGCAGAGCTCACAAAGCATGGGATGCTAGTATGGGACAACCAGAATGGGGCATTTCGCGAGACCATAAAAAATGGAAAGGGGAACTTCAACCGCCTGTCCTGGAAAAATCATATAGGGTTCGACCGTCCAGCCGCTATTGGTTATATGGAAAGTCACGATGAAGAAAGATTGATGTTTGATGCCCAAACCAATGGGGGGATAGGCAACGGGTACTCGGCACGAAACCTTAACAGTGCTTTAGAGCGGGTAAAAGCCTCCTCGGCACTCTTTTTGCTGACTCCAGGCCCAAAAATGATCTGGCAATTTGGTGAACTCGGCTATGATATCTCCATTGATGAAAACGGTCGTACGGGTGCCAAGCCCATTAAATGGGAGTACCAAAAGGAAGAAAACCGTCAAAAACTGTATCAGGTAATAGCCCAGCTTATAGCACTACGAGATCGTAGTACCCCTTTAGCATTTGATTTGGACGCAGGCGTAAACCCCCAAAAAAAGCTTCACCTTACCACCCAGGATTATGAACTATGGGTGCTGGCAAATTTAGGACTGGAACCAGCGGACCTTACCCTTCCGGCAGGGACTTGGTTCGACTATTTCACGGGCCAAACCCTGCCTAATGTTGACAAGTTAACATTTAGTCCCGGCCAGTTCCATATCCTAACCTCGGTGGCTTTACCAAGTCCACAGCCGAATCTTGTACCTTGGGAAGTGAGTGTGGTAACAGGAAATGAGCCCAAAACGGAGGCAAAAAAAATGATTCTGGCCCCTAATCCGGTAACAGAATCCGCGCTAATCAGCTGGTCCAGCACTTATTTGGGCTACATCTCCATGAAGATTTTCGATTCCGGAGGTCAACTTCTGGAAACATACCAATACCCCAAAACCGACATTCAATTTAAGCAGTATTTAGGCTTTGATCATTTAACAAGCGGCATTTATATATTACAAATTCAGGAAGGGACACATTCCTTTAGCAAAAAATGGATTAAGCAATAGTGCATCATAACGGGTATAGGATAAGCTGTCAGATTTTTATTCTTTCTGTATGGCTGAAGGGTAAGTACCACAGCAGACGATGAACGGGTTAAACAATTCATAAAGGGATGGGTTATTCCTTTTTCTAGTTTAACTACCTTTGTCAGGAAGCCGATACTTCCCGCAGGGGGGCAAGGTTGGCTTCGGACCCAAAAGATAGACAGAAGGGGTTTTAACCTCAAATATTACCTATGCCGGAAACAGAAAAGCCAAAGGAGGCAGCTTCGCCTTTTACCGTAAAAAAAATAAGTAAGGATGGGATTAAAATAACCCTGAAACTATTTAAATATCTATTGCCCTATAAAGGCACCTTTATTCTGGGCCTTATCTTCCTGGCTCTATCTACGGGAACATCCTTAGTATTCCCTAAGCTTATCGGAAGTATTATTGAAGTAATAGAGGGAAAGTCGCCCTATTCCATCAATCAGATTACCTTGTTCCTATTCGTAATTCTGATTTTTCAGGCAATATTCTCCTTTTTCAGGATTTATCTTTTTACTCAAGTGAGTGAGTGGTCGATGACCGACATCCGGAGCGATGTATTCAGCAAAATTATCACCTTGCCCATTAGTTTTCTCGAACAAAGGAGAGTTGGGGAGCTAACCAGCCGTATTACCTCCGATGTAGGCCAGCTCCAGGGCTTGCTTTCCTTTACCATCGCTGAGCTATTTCGGCAGGTAGCGACCCTGGTGGTTGGTATTGCCATCTTATTTTACACTTCATGGAAGCTCACCTTATTCATGTTGGCCACCTTCCCCATACTGGTGATCGCCTCCGTTTTTTTTGGGCGGCATATGCGACGACTAAGCAAAAAGGCTCAGGACGAACTAGCGGCAGCCAATGTTGTAGCTGAAGAGACCCTTCAGTCGGTGAATGTAGTAAAAGCCTTTACCAACGAAAAGTTAGAATCGGAGCGCTATAGAACCATTCTGAACCGGGTAGTAGATTTATCATTATATGCGGCACGATTCCGAGGGGGCTTTGTTTCCTTTATCATTTTTGCCCTTTTCGGAGGCATCGTAGGAGTCGTCTGGTTCGGAGCTGGCCTGGTACAATCCGGAGAGTTTGGCCTCGCCGACCTCTTTACATTTATTCTTTACACCACCTTCATAGGGGCCTCTATCAGTGGGATGGGCGATCTTTATGCTCAAATCAACAAAACCGTCGGTGCCTCTGAAAGACTTTTTGAAATATTGGCCGAACCGGCAGAAATTGATATTCAGGATAAAAATCCGCAAACCATTATCCCTATTCAGGGTGACATTACTTACGATCAAGTCAAATTCAACTATCCTTCCCGAGCCGATTTGGCCGTTTTAAAACGAATTGACTTCCATATTCGTGCTGGCGAAAAGATAGCTTTGGTAGGCTATAGCGGGGCCGGTAAGTCGACCATTATACAGCTGCTCATGCGGTTCTACGATGTAAGCTCAGGACAAATTCGCATTGACGACCGGCCCATTTCCCACTTCGGGCTCACAGATCTTCGTAATAATATCGCTATTGTTCCTCAGGAGGTCATGTTATTTGGTGGTAGTATTTATGAAAATATCAGGTACGGGCGTCCCAATGCCACCCGACAAGAGGTTTACGAAGCTGCGCGCAAGGCCTATGCACTAGAATTTATTGAAACCTTTCCGGAAAAACTCGATACATTGGTAGGAGAGCGGGGCATAAAGCTGTCAGGAGGACAACGCCAGCGTATCGCTATTGCAAGAGCCATATTAAAAGATCCGAAGATCTTAATCCTGGATGAGGCTACCAGCTCGCTGGATGCCGAATCGGAAAAGTTAGTACAAGTCGCATTGGACGAGTTAATGCAAAATCGTACGACCATTGTTATTGCTCATCGCCTGGCCACCATCCGAAAAGTAGATGCCATTTATGTGATTCGTGAAGGGCAGATTGCCGAAGCCGGATCGCATCAGGAACTACTATCTCTTCCCAATGGCCTATATGCCAATCTGATTAAAATGCAATTTGAAGACGCTGAAAACTCAAAATGACACAAAACACACCTGAAATCGACCCTTCCTCCTTCTTTCAAACAAGACTTAATCAGGCGCTGTCTGAAGAAAAAATTGCCCAAAAAAGGTTTAATTTATTGGCTACACTACGCCTGACAGCCTTTTTAGGTGCCGTTTTGAGTGGCTGGGCCTGGCACAAAACCGACGACTCCTTATACGGTGGGTTAGGTTTGATCCTTTTCATTGCATTTCTAATGCTGATGCGACGTCAGCAGGAAGCCAAAAGAAAACGTGACTATCAGCGAAATTTACAGTTTATCAACTTAGATGAATTGGGAAGGCAGCAATTTCAATTCAACCGACAGGAAAATGGGGAGGAATTTAAAAATAATGACCATCCTTACGCCGCAGATTTAGATATCTTCGGAGCTTATTCTCTTTATAGTCTCCTTAATCGGACCCATACCAGAGCCGGTGGTTCGCGACTGGGCGATTGGCTGAAACAACCCGCTGCATTGGAAGATATACTGATGCGCCAGGAGGCTATTGCAGAACTCTCACAGAGACCAGAATGGCGTCAAAACTGGGAAGCAACTGCCATGCTTCACCAAAATGCAGGACAACAGATTGGGGCCCTTCGCTCCTGGGTGAAGGAAGTTATGGACCCTAACTTAAAATCGGCATTGAAGTGGAGATTCTTCCCTCTGCTGACAATGGGCATCGCAATAGCCTTACTAGCTGGCTGGGCTCCACTTTGGCTCCTATTGCTAAGCCTGGCCTGGCAAATGGTAATTTTGAAAAGATACCAGCCCTATCTTAACAATTTGCTCGCGCAAACAACTGACCTAGGAAAAACAATGCTCGCTTATGCAGAGCTATTAGAAATAGCCGAGAAAAGTTCGTATTCATCCAGGTGGTGGATGGAAAGAAAACGTAAAATTGATAATTCCAGCCGTCTTTTACGTCAGGTGGGCTCAGTATTTGATAAACTAGATTTTCGGAACAATCCTTACTTTTCCATTTTTATCGGCATTCCTACCATGTGGGACCTTCACTGCCTGGCAAGCCTTGAAAAGTGGAAAAGCCAACAACATGCAGGCCTCAATCAGTGGCTGGGGGTTCTGGCCGACCTTGAGGCAATCAACAGTCTGGCAGGATTTGCCTTTGCCAATCCAACCTACCGCTTTCCTCAAGTTGCCTGGGGAGGTAGCCTTCAGATAGAAGCCAAAAGTCTTGGTCATCCCCTTATCGCCCCTACTTCCAAAGTCACCAATGACTTCAAAATGGAAGGAACTGGCACGACCATGCTGATCACTGGATCTAACATGTCCGGAAAAAGCACATTCCTACGTACCTTAGGGCTGAACCTGGTATTGGCTCAAACCGGTTCCGTAGTTTGTGCCGACCAGTTCACCTGCACACCCACCCGAGTATTTACGAGCATGCGAACACAGGACTCACTGGAAGAAAGCACTTCTAGCTTTTATGCAGAACTAAAACGCCTGCGCCTTCTTCTTGAATTCGCCGACCAGGCAGATACAGTTCCGGTGTTCTACCTTTTAGATGAAATTTTAAAAGGAACGAATTCTGCTGACAGACATAAAGGAGCTGAAGCGCTTATCAAACAATTACATCATAAGAACTCGGCGGGACTGGTTTCTACCCACGATCTGGAACTCGGCGAATGGGGAGCGGGACAAGATTACGTAGAAAACTACCATTTCCGATCGGATGTGGCCGAAGGCAGGCTCGACTTCGACTATAAGCTCCATCCAGGAATATGCCAAAGTTTCAATGCCTCTGAGTTGATGCGCATGATGGGTATCAAAATCGAGAGAAATCAGGACCAGTAGCACACAAAAACGGATGCGTTACATTCTTATCCCCGCTTTTGCGTAACTTTGCAGATTAATTTTACGTTATACCCAATATCAGGATGCATTTTTAATTTCGATTGAGATATGCAGACAAAAAAATACCCACTAATTACTAATTTAGAAAACGCTCACAAATTACAATAAATGGAAGTATTAATAATGGCCGGACAGCTCATACTGGGCTTGTCAATATTGGTAGGATTGCACGAATGGGGACATATGGCAGCCGCCAAAATGTTTGGAATGCGGGTAGAAAAATATTTTATCGGGTTCCCTCCCAAAATTTTTAGTTTCCAAAAAGGTGAGACCGAATATGGCATAGGCGCCATTCCCTTGGGAGGATTTGTGAAAATATCAGGTATGATCGATGAGTCGATGGACACCGATACCATGAACCGGGAGCCGCAACCCTATGAGTTTCGAAGCAAGCCGGCATGGCAGAGGCTGGTGGTAATGCTCGGGGGAATCATTGTCAATATAGTAGTCGGTGTGTTGATATTTATTGCTATTGCGTATAATGAAGGGGAGAAATTCCTATCCGGAGAAGAAGTTAATAAACATGGCATTGTTGCCGGCGAATTAGCTCAGGAAATCGGGTTGAAAACAGGGGATAAAATTGTCCGCGTAAATGGTCAACCCTATCAAAACTTCAGCGATTTATTAGGGTCTGAAGTATTTTTGGGTTCTAATAGCTCCTATACGGTCGAAAGAGCCGGTCAGGAAGTAGAAATCGATATACCTAACAACCTCATCGAAAAGCTTTCAGATCCCGAGCAGAAAGGAAATTTCATTCGTCCCCTGGAGCCCTTCAAGATCGGTGAAGTCCTTGCGGGTTCTCCTGCTGAAAAGGCTGGCTTAAAATCGGACGACAAAGTGATCGCCATTAATGGGCAATCGATTACCTATTTCAATGAAATGCAGGAAGCATTGAAAAACCTACCCGGCAAATCAGCCGCCCTTACCGTTCAACGTGCGGGTGAAAATAAGAATTTAGTCGTCGATGTTAACGAAGATGGTACCATCGGATTTTATCCGGTCAGTCTTCTCAACTTTACGGTTGTCGATTATACTCTGGTCGAAGCCGTTCAGGTGGGTACACAGGATGCTTTTGCCGTAGTCTATAATAATATAAAGGGCTTTGGTAAAATATTTAGAGGAGAAGTCTCGGCCTCCAAGGCCCTAAGCGGACCTATTGGCATTGCACGCATGTTTGGTGGGGTTTGGGACTGGAGTAGATTCTGGTACCTGACGGGCCTTCTTTCTATGGTACTGGCCTTTATGAATGCCCTGCCTATTCCGGCACTGGACGGAGGTCACGCCGTGATTCTATCGTATGAAATCATTTCTGGACGCAAACCCTCGGACAAATTCTTGGAAAATGCCCAGAAAGTCGGAATGGTCCTATTGCTGGGGCTGATGGCCTTTGCCATCTTTAACGACGTCTGGAAGGCCGTATTTTAAACATGGGTGGCAAGGAAGATAACCGAAATCCCGTTACAAAATGAACCATTTATCCTTTTGGTTAAGCCTGGTATATTGTTTAGCGAGGAGTCTGGGGTCAGTGGAGGCTGCTATGCCCCCTCTAGTCCATGAGTATCACGTGAGTGTCACCCAAATGCAATATAATAGCACCACCAGATCATTGGAGATCAGCCTTCGGGTATTTACCGATGACCTGGAAACAGCATTATCTATGGCCCATGCTAACCGCCGTTTTGTCATTAACAATCAGGATCATAATAATGTTTATATAGAAAAATATATCCGCCAGCATTTTGTACTGACGGATGCAAAAGAAAAAACATTGCCTCTTACTTATCTAGGAAAAGAGGCCGAAGCAGATGCTACCTGGATTTATTTGGAGATACCCCTTAGCAGTAAGTTACAGGGGCATATACTCACCAATAGCACCTTGCTGGACGTATTCAATGACCAGGTCAATATGACCAATCTGAAGTGGGGGGACAATAAGAAAACGTTTCTCTTCAAGAAAGGCCAGACCCGGCTGACCCTCTAAAAATATCCATTCCAATCCCTGCCAGTGTGGGGGGTGGCATGGCTATTTTGGGTTAATTAACCTTTATTCTGAAATTCTTTATTTATATATTGGGACATGATTATCTGTCACAATGACAGAACGCCTATGAAATTTGAACCTTCTGACTTATATAGTCGACTGCTCGCATCGGAAGATGATATGGATAGCCTTGAAATAGTACCTTTAGGAGGACCAGACGGAGCGGACGAGCCCTTGGAACTTCCTGCCGAACTGGCCATTTTGCCAATTCGCCAAACAGTACTTTTCCCTGGCATGGTAATTCCCGTGACGGTAGTACGTCAGAAAGCCATTCGTTTGGTAAAAAAGATCTACCGTAACTCTGATATTAACCTGCGCATACTAGGGGCTGTGACCCAGGCAAAACCTAATAAGGAAGACCCTGCGGCCGACGACCTTTTCAATGTAGGAACGGTGGCGCAAATCCTGAAAATGATAACCCTGCCCGATGGCAATGTTACCATTATCGTTCAGGGCCGCCAGCGCTTCGAAATAAAATCTATTGTCAGCGAAGACCCCTATATCACCGCTACAGTCCAGGCCATAGAAGACGTTTTTGGCAGCGCTTCCAAAAAGGAATCCAAGGCCTTGCTTCAGTCTCTTCGCGATGGCGCCCACAAGATAATGAAGCTCAACCCTGAGATACCTCAGGAGGCTCGTATCGCACTGGATAATATAGAGAGCCCTATCTTTCTGATTCATTTCTTGTCGTCGAACATCAATGTAGATGTGGCCGACAAGCAGAAATTATTGGAGGAACGGAATGGCCACAAGCAAGCCAATCTCCTCCTGCAGTATATGATGCGCGACATCGAGATGCTGGAACTTAAAAGAGAGATTCAGTCGAAAGCTAGCTCGGATATTGACCAGCAACAGCGTGACTACTTCTTGCGCCAACAGATTAAAGTTCTTCATGATGAACTGGGCATGGATAGCCCTGAGCGAGACTTGGACGAACTCAGACTGAAAGCCTCTTTGAAACAGTGGAAACCTAGTGTTCAGGCCCATTTTGAGAAGGAGTTGACGAAGCTTCAACGGATCAATCCTATGGCGCCGGAATATCCGGTAACCATGAATTATCTGGAGACTATGGTGGATCTTCCCTGGAGTGAATTTACCAAGGACAATTTCGATTTGGCCCGCGCTCAGAAAATACTCGATTCAGACCATTTCGGCCTGGAAAAAGTTAAAGAAAGAATCATAGAATATCTTGCGGTATTGAAGTTAAAGGGCAACCTGAAGGCACCTATTCTATGCCTGTATGGCCCTCCTGGCGTGGGTAAAACCTCTTTAGGGAAGTCTGTAGCCAAGGCACTTAACCGACAATACATCCGAATGGCCTTAGGGGGGGTGCACGATGAAGCCGAGATTCGGGGACACCGTAAAACCTATATAGGGGCCATGCCCGGCAAAGTGATACAAAATATCAAAAAGGCTGGTACGGCCAATCCGGTTTTCATTCTCGACGAGATTGACAAGGTGAGCTCCGATTACCGTGGCGACCCTTCTTCCGCCCTTCTGGAAGTATTGGATCCTGAGCAAAACTCCTCATTTACCGACAACTATCTGGAGGTAGAATACGACCTTTCGCAGGTTTTATTTATTGCGACTGCCAATTCTCTGGATACCATTCATCCCGCCCTGCGCGACCGTATGGAGATCATTGAAATGACTGGCTATACCATAGAGGAAAAACTTCAGATTGCAAAGAAATACCTCGTACCCAAGCAGCGCAAAGACCATGGTCTGAAAGGAACGGATATTAAAATAGATGACTCCGCCTTGCTGAAGATCATAGAAGGCTATACCCGGGAATCGGGCGTTCGGAATTTGGAGCAAAAGGTCGGTACCGTGGTGCGGAAGATCGCCAAGTCGGTGGCCATGGAAGAAACCTACGTAAAAAGCATCAAAGCGGATCAGGTCGAAAAATTCCTGGGAGCGGAGGTTTTCGACAAGGATTTGTATCAGGACAACGATTTCGCAGGTGTGGTGACAGGCCTGGCCTGGACATCTGTAGGAGGAGAAATTTTGTTTATCGAAACGAGCCTTAGCAAAGGTAAAGGCAACCTAACCCTCTCGGGGCAGTTAGGCGATGTCATGAAAGAATCGGCGGTCGCCGCCCTTTCCTATCTGAAGGCCAATGCCGATCGCTTAGGTATCGATTACCGCATCTTCAATCATTACGACCTCCACGTACACGTGCCAGCGGGTGCTGTACCCAAAGATGGTCCTTCTGCCGGGGTTACTATGGCCACTTCTATGGCTTCAATCTTTACCCAGCGTAAGGTAAAACCTTATATAGCCATGACAGGCGAAATTACCCTTCGTGGGAAGGTTTTGCCTGTAGGTGGAGTAAAAGAAAAGATTCTGGCAGCACGGAGAGCTGGTGTCAAAGAGATAATCCTCTGCGTAAAAAATCGCAAGGATGTAGAAGAAGTACCAGCGACCTATATTAAGGATCTGACCTTTCATTATGTGGATCAGGTAGATGAGGTGCTGGAAATTGCCCTTCTCCCCCAGAAAGTAAAAGACGCTATGGTCTTCGAATTCCCATCCGAAAAAAAGGAAAGCAACGAAGATGGCACCTTTAAAGTGGTGACCGTCTAGACCTGGGTTCGGGTTTGGAAGAAAAAGATTGAGAAAAAGAGGCACCTACGCGTGTCTCTTTTTCTTTTTAAGGGTTAGCGTTCATTACTAGCGTCATAAAGACGTAACAGAAACTTTATCATTCATGTCGCGACCCATACTTTCTCCTGCATTACTCGATCAACGGCCCGAACTGCTGCCCGATCATCTTAAATTATTAAGCTTGCCCGAAAAGATCATACAATTCGGAACAGGCGTATTGCTTCGAGGCCTTCCAGACTATTTCGTTCACAAGGCCAACCAGCAGGGAGTCTTTAATGGACGTATCGTCGTAGTAAAATCTACCAGCGGTGGCGGAACAGACGCTTTCAACGATCAATCGGGATTGTTCTCACATACTATCAGAGGGATTGACCAGGGTCAGCAGGTAGATACTACCTTTATCAATGCGGCAATCAGCCGTACACTCAACGCCAACCAGGAGTGGGAGGCCATCTTGCAGTGCGCGGCTAATCCTGACATGCAGGTCGTAATTTCTAATACCACTGAAGTGGGAATACAATTTAGCGATGACGACCTTACCGCCAGTCCGCCCGTCTCTTTCCCGGGCAAGTTAACCGCCTTTCTTTTCGCCCGTTACCAGGCTTTCGAAGGATCGGAAGAGTCGGGAATGGTCATCGTTCCTACCGAATTAATTATCGGCAACGGCGACAAACTAAAGGAGATTGTTTTGAAGCAAGCTGCTAGCCATGGGCTGGATAAGGCTTTTATTCGCTGGATAGAGGAGTGTAATCATTTCTGCAGCTCTCTAGTCGACCGCATTGTTCCTGGCAAGCCCGAAGCGGCTACAATAAGTGAGCTGGCCGAAAAAAACGGATATGACGACCAACTGCTGATTGTTTCTGAAGTTTACAGTCTGTGGGCCATTCAGGCGCATGATCCCGTAGTAAAAGAAGTGCTATCCTTTGCAAAGACAGACACGGGTGTGGTAATCGCCCCCGATATAGATTTGTTCCGGGAACTAAAGTTGAGACTGCTGAACGGTACCCACACCCTAGCCTCCGTATGGTGCTTTATGAACGGACAAAATACGGTTCGTGAATGTATGGATGCCAAAGATTCGGCCGAATTTATATCTGAAGTGATGCTGGAAGAGCTCGCCCCTGCGATTCCCTTTCCAGTAGATGCTAAGGCCGCTCAGGAGTTTGGCCATCAAGTGCTCGACCGCTTCCGGAATCCTTTTATCAGGCACAAGCTCATCGATATTACGGTGCAGTGCACCGCCAAAATGAAAATGCGCAATGTCCCAACCTTGCTGAATCATTATCGTAAAACAGACGCTGTGCCTATGAAAATCGCCAGCGGCTTTGCTGCCTTCCTGCAATTTATGAAACCTGTAAAGGAGGAAGACGGCCAATATTTCGGTACCAGAAATGGCGAATTCTACCCCATACGCTGCGATGCTGCCGATTATTTTAATCGTCAATGGAAGGAGCATGATCATCCCGAATCGCTGGCACAGGCCGTCTTGTCCGACGAAAACCTATGGGGAGCCAACCTGGCTGTCCTCCCAGGCTTCGCCGACGCCGTTAAGGCTAGTCTTGCGTCCTATCAGGTCTCTCAGCAGGCCTAAAATGGAGCCACAGAAAAAGGGCAGCTTTCCCAATGGAGGCTGCCCTTTTTCTGTGTCGGTACACTATGGCTTATTCTTCCGGCCGCGCCTTCTCCGGGTCGATCACCGTCGACAGCTTACTCACGGCTGAAGCAGTGAAGAATCCCAACGCTTTGGGACCCTTAGAATTTGTATTGGTAATATTGCTCACCACGTTGGCGATAGGTGTTGCAAATAACCCTCCATTGGCCGCCTGCTCTCTCACTTGTTTGAGAAATTCGAAGGTTTCCTGAGGGATGCTGTGTAGCTCTACCCCTACCATATTTCCAGCCGAATAGAGGCTGTCCACGGTAATGGACTGCCGAAGTGGCAAAATAAATATAAGCCCATCCGAAGGGGCTCCGGCGTTGAAGGCTGCATCGTATGCAATAGAGATATTGCGGGGATTGTCTACCCTCGGTTGCCCATTTAGAAGGGGTTTGATCCAATAAGTATCTCCTTCACCAGGAAAATCACGGGCATAAAATTGAGCCACATATCCCTCCTTAGGCCCTTTCTCCGGCTTAATTGGAAGGGTCTCTTTTTGATAAACGATAGAATCTACGGCCGGAACGCGCCGCAATTCACTCACAGCCTGATAGGTTTCCGACTCAGCTCGTACGGTAAGGGTATAGGTTCGGCCTACTGTTCCTAGTACAGTCGTATCGTTGCCCCAAACATAACGCCCATCTCCATCGGGATCCATAAATTCAAATTTTGTGCCCAAATTGTCCTCTACCACTACAGTGGCATTAACTACAGGCTTTGCCGGCGCATTACTAAAATAGGGAGCCGACCAGGTTAGCCGAATGCTTTGGGGGCCTTTGGTATTATTTATCCAACCGTCAACCACCAGTTGACTGGGCCCAGCCTGACTATCCAAGTCGATGACATCCTCACAGCCCGTTAAAAGGAGAAAGGGTATCAGAATTATCCCCCATAATTTCCATGTATTCTGAATATATTCCATAGTACTAATTAATATTGTAGAATCCGATATTTTATTAAAACTTAAAATTATAAGTAACGGAAGGGATAATACTCCCAATAACGGAGTACTTGATAGCCTGCGTACGGAGGGCATTATCTTCATCTCCCTGAGTATAAACTGAAAATGGATTTCTTCGGTTATAGACATTATATGCTGAGAATACCCACTCTCCTTCACCCTTTCTAAATAACTTTCTTTTGGACTTAAGGGTAGCTGCGAAGTCCAGTCGGTGATAGGCAGGGATGCGGCTATTATTCCTTTTCCCCTCGAAATTATGTCCTATCGCCCATCCATTCACCTCAAGCCTGTTGGTAGGGAAAGTGGCCGGTGTTCCCGAAGCAAATGTAAAATTAGAAGAGAGGGAAAGTCGGGGTGTCAGATCATAAATAGCTACTGCGGTAAAGTTATGCGGCTTGTCGAAACGTGCCGGAAACCAGTCATCATTATTAATGGTTTCTACCAACCGCTCCGTACGCGACAGTGTATAGCTCATCCAGCCGGTTAACCGGCCTTTGTTCTTTTTCAAATAAAATTCTGCACCATAGGCCCGCCCTTCTCCGAAAAGCAAATCACCCGGAACAAATTGATTTAAAAGCAGGTCAGAACCCGGAACATAATCGATCTGATTATATAGTTTTTTATAATAAACCTCGACAGATGCTTCGTAGGTGTTATTATTAAAATTCTGAAACCAGCCCAAAGCTACCTGGTCGGCAAGTTCAGGTTTAATAACTGCCGAACTCATGGTCCATACGTCTAGGGGAGAACTGGCCGCTGTATTAGACAAAAGATGTAAGTATTGTGAGGTACGGTTATAGCTGGCCTTTATAGATGCTGAAGGAGTAACCCCTACGTTAATAGAAATTCTAGGCTCCCAGTTCCCATAGGTTTTGATGACATCTCCTTTCTCATATTCCTTTCCCGGAAATATGGGCTCTTTCCTCTGGCCCTTAACCTCCTCTTGATAGTCATATTCAACACCTGGCCCCAGACTCCTAAAAAAGCTGTAGCGCAGGCCATATTGCAGGGAAATTTTGCTGCCAATCTTCAACTCGTCACCAGCATATAAGGCCCATTCATCTGCATAACGAGGCTCAAGACTAATATCCGTAGTCTCTCCTTCCGAAATAGCTGTGGCAGAACCCGGGCGAGAATCATAACGTATGTATTGTCCGCCAAAGGTCAGCTGATTATTAGGTGTCAAATAATAAGTAAAATCTGGCTTGAAGCTGTTGCTGATAATTTTAGACTTCCAGTCAAACTTATCTTTAGCATCGGGATCATTAGTATTTTGGCCTAAGCTATAGTCATAATTGCTATAATAGCTGGTGAGATTCATAAAGAGTTTATTAGAGAAAATATGATTCCATCTCACCGTTGCGGTAGCATTTCCCCAACCAAATCCGAAATCGCCTCCTCCAAAAACATCCTTTCCAAAATAGCCGGATGCATAAAATGTGTCTTTATCACCAAGCCTATAATTAACCTTTGCCGTTAAATCGTAGAAATAAAATTTAGAGTCCTTAAGGTCTTTATTCAGGAACGGTTTAGCCAGAACATCGATATAAGATCTTCTACCGGCAACAATAAAAGAGCCCTTCCCTTTGGCGAAAGGTTGTTCGTAGGTAAGACGGGAGAAGATGGTTCCGATCCCACCATTTATTTCCCGCTGCTTAGAATTCCCTTCTTTCATTCGGACGTCAAGAATAGAAGAAATTCGTCCTCCATATTGGGCAGGAATCCCTCCTTTTATCAGTTTCACATCCTTAACCGCGTCAGGATTAAAAACGGAAAAAAAGCCAAATAAATGCGAAGAATTATAAACTGGTGCCTCGTCCAATAGTACCAGGTTCTGGGACACGTCACCTCCCCGCACGTTGAATCCGGAGGCTCCCTCTCCTACTGTTGTTACCCCTGGCAACAACTGAATGCTACGAATCAGATCTACCTCCCCCAGCAGAGCGGGCATTTTCTTGATCGTTTTCATATCGACTTTATTGACCGACATTTCTATACTCTGAACATTTTCATCGTCACGGCGAGTGGATACCGTCACCTCCTTAAGTTGTTCACTCTCTGCCCCTAACTCAATATTCAGCGTTTGATCGGCGTTTAGATCCACGGACTTTTCAATTCGTTCATAGCCGATATAACTATAAATAAGCGTATAATTTGCTGCGGGAAGGGTAATGGAGTAAAATCCGTAGGTGTTGGTCGTGACACCAGTCTGTGCTTCGCGCACATAGACCGATACTCCAATTAACCCCTCACCATTGGATCGGTCTTTCACGTACCCGCTAATGGTTGTTTTACTTTGGGCCTGCACGGACAGACCCCACAAGACGCCGAGCAAAAGCAAGCTCAGCTGATAGATTTTATTTTTCATGCTGTAACAAATTACCTTTTTAAATTTTTAGATCATGTGGTATATATGAACGACAACCGAGTAAGGCCATCCCCTATGTAGAAGTATTAAAAAACTTATTAAAAGTCTTCCTTACAAAAAAAGAGAATCTATAGGGATTCCGTTCACAAATAATGATGAAGCATCAAAATATATTATTGAATGGGCTGTAAAGCGGGTTGGAGGCAAATACCTAAATAGTACTATTTAAAGAAAATAAAGTCACCTCCGTGATGTCTGAAGTTTCATCCAACAATATTTGGATCGTTTTACCCAGTAAGGGATGCACCAGAACAGGGGCAATTTCGGCTAAGGGCACAAGGGTGAAGCGACGCTCATGCAGCCGTGGATGAGGTATGGTAAGGCGCGCCTCATGACACACCAAGTCATTAAAAAAAAGGATATCAATATCGATCACTCTGGCTCCCCAGCGCTCAAAACGTACCCTCCCCAAAGCCTGTTCTATTTCGAGGACGGAATGAAGCACGGCATCGGGGGAAAGGGTCGTACGTACCTCCAGCACCTGATTAAGGAAAGCAGGTTGATTGGTGACACCCCAGGGTGCCGTTTCATATAGTGACGAAGATTTTTGAATCGTTCCGACAGCACGTACTATCTCTTCCGACGCCTGGGACAGGACTGCCTGACGATCGCCAAGGTTAGATCCTAGCAGGAGATATAAGATATTAATGGAAGTGCATTCCATAGCCACAGCTTACGGGAATCTGTAAAATTGCATTCGATCCTACCTGCAAAGCGGAATAGCATACCAATGCAAAGATGCCAAAAAAGGGACCAACCAAAGCGGATAGTCCCTTTCCAATAAATTCGTAATTTCTTAGAACGTAAGTGTGCCTTTTTCGTACGCCTTCTGAATGGTAGATTCTACACCATTCTTGTTGATGGTACGAAGGGTAGACGCAGCTACTCTTAGCGTAACCCACTCACCAGTTGAAGGCAAGAAGAAACGCTTCTTTTGTAAATTCGGGAAGAATTTACGTTTTGTTTTATTGTTAGCGTGAGAAACATTATTTCCGACGCGTGTTCTTTTTCCAGTAATTTGACAAACCTTAGCCATATCCTTATGATTTTTCCAAATGAGGGTGCAAATATAGGAACTATAGTTTTCCCTTGCAAGCAACTGCCAAAGATAATTACAATTAATTACCAACGTACCTTGAAGCCTACCCCGTGAATATTATCTATTTTAAAGGCAGGGTCACCGGAGAGGTATTTTCTAAGGCGAGAGATAAACACGTCCAGGCTCCGGCCCATAAAATAATCGTCATCCCCCCATATAGCCTTCAGCAAATCCTCTCTTTTAATAATTTCTCCAGGTCTTTCCACCAGATATTTCAGCACTTCGGCCTCCCTAAACGTTAGAGTCTGAGTCTGATCATGAAGTGTTAGAGTAAGCTTTTCAAAATTGAAAGAATGCAAACCCACCTGCATAATCCCGGGTTGCTCCACCACCTGAACAGGACCATTGCTTCTTCTGAGGAACACCTCAATCCGAAGCTGCAATTCTTCTACGCTAAAGGGTTTGGTAACATAATCGTCCGCACCGAGCTGAAGCCCTTTAATCTTATCTTCCTGCAAAGAACGGGCCGTCAGGAACAAGATAGGAACCTGCGCGTCCTGCTGACGTATTTGACGCGCCAACTCAAACCCATCCATTCTGGGAAGCATAATATCCAGTACACATATGTCAAAATGCTCTTTTTCAAATATTTTGAGTCCTTCGACCCCATCATGGGCATGCACAATATCATAATCGTACTGTTCCAGACTATCGGCAGTGGCAAATGCCAGATTGGGATCGTCCTCTACATATAATATTTTCTTTTTCAATTCCGCTGTATTTTTTGGTAAAAGATCTCATTTAATCCTATAAGGGGATAGCAATCCTGAAGGTACTCCCCTTCCCTAAAACGCTCTCTAGGGTAAGCTTCCATCTATGCGCCCGTACTATCTGTTTTACATAGCTCAGACCAATCCCAAAGCCTTTAACATTATGAACATCCCCGTAGGTAATCCGGAAAAATTTATTAAAAATTTTCTTCTGGTATTCTGGAGCGATACCTATGCCTTTATCGGCCACTGAGACACTACATCGCTTTTTCTCAAAAACAACATTTACTTCAACATGTGGTTCACCAGTGGAATATTTTAGAGCATTATCTACGAGGTTATTGATCATACATCTGAAATGGAAAGGATCGGCATCCACTTCCTGCTCTACGCCTTCTGTAACCAAAGTCACCTGATCTCCATAGGGCTCTAAGACAGAATTGATTACCGTTATTAAACTAATCCTTTCCATGGCTAAGGACAGGGCATTTTGCTCCGCCTTGGCCATGCTAAGCACCATTTCGACCTGTCCTTGCATGCGTTTTATCTCTTCTTGAACGATCTGTACATAACGCTTATGTCGCTCGGGCTGGGTAGCTATTTTATCGCTATTAAGCACATCGGCGGCTATGCGTATGGTAGAGATGGGCGTTTGAAGCTCATGAGTCATATTATTGACAAAGTCCTTCTGCACCTCGGAAAGTTGTTTTTGTCGCAGAATAATAAAAAGGGCATATGCGAAGAAACATACGGCCACCAAGACCAGTGCCGAGGATCCAATAGCATTGTTGATACTCCCAGCAAAAAAAGTAGCCTGTTCGGGAAACCGGACCCCGAAATAATATGGGTATTTATCAGTTTTTATCCAGCTGGAGGTGGGTGTTGGGGACTTCTCATTATTCTTCGTGCTCAAAGACATGCCATAGCGGATGCGATTGGTGGTACAATCATATATACCCACCTCAAAATCCGTAATCAGTTTATGCTTCTGAAAACTTTCTTTCATATAGAGCTCCAGGAGCTCTGGCTGCGTAGTGGAATTGGTATTCACCAGGAAATACCCTGGAGATAGCTGCTCTACGGGGTTAGTGGTTTGCATCACTCCACTTACAATCGCAAGCCTGCCTGCTACATCCTGCAATGCGACATGGGCATTTTGATTAAATTCCCTACGGCGAAGCTCCAATGCCTGTTTTACCCAGAATATCTGCGTGATGACTACCCCCATAATGAGGGCCGCCGAAAATACCGTTAACCATTGAATTGTTTTCCTTGACATATTTCTCAAACCGGGTGCATCATCGCACCACGGCAGCTTTCATTGAATTGGTAAATTAAATCGGTGATACAGTTTAACAACAAATTTCAGGGCTATTGCGTGCCCGGGCTCTCCTATCCTACCAGATGGTAATCCACCAAGCCTTGCAAGGGAGCTTTGGCTATTACTCCTATTCTCAGTCCTTGCCTGTCGACCTGTTTCTCCAAAATATCTCTGAAATAATAGGCAATAGAACCAGTGAAACTCACTGGAAGATGCGCGGATTCGGGATGTTTCCTGATATATTTGGTTATGAAAGAGGCAAAGGCCTCACCCACCATCTCCTGTATAAAAGGATGATGTGTATGCCTGGCGATAAACTTGGTAAAGCCAGCAAAATATCGATTGGGGAATGGCTGGCGGTACGCACGATCCAGTACCGATAGCCGATTGATGTCAGGAAAATTTGCTTTAAAATCTTCCTGAATTACCTCAGGCAATTCTCCTTGTAAATAAGCGACCAGTAAGGTTTTTCCTAGGTAAGAACCACTCCCTTCATCTCCAAGCCAAAAACCTAGAGAGCCTATAGAACGCGTGATATGAGCCCCGTCGTACAAGGCATTATTGGCTCCAGTACCCAAGATACAGGCCAATCCAGGCTTATGTCCACATAGCCCTCGGGCAGCTCCTAGCATATCACTAGCGACCAGCAAATGTCCAAGGTCGGGGAATACCGACTTAAGGCTTTCAGAGATGGGCTTGGACGAGAGCTCATCGGCACAACCGGCACCGTAGAAATATACAGAATCAATTGGCTCCGGTAAGTTCGGAAGGACCTCTGCCTTCAATATTTCTATAATTTCGTCCTGATTCTGATAGAAAGGGTTCATTCCCGTCGACTGAAACTGTTCCCTAACGGAAGCTTCACTCACCCGAACCCAGTCAGTTTTGGTGGAGCCGCTATCGGCAATAAGTATATTGGTTGTTTTACTAGACATTTTCCTGAAAATTTGTTGATTGCACTTTGCTTATATACTACGCCTATTCTAAAATTATCCTACCAGCTTACCAATTACACGAAAACGATTAAACACCTGGTCGCTGTGAGGAGCATCTCCAAGTTCTTTGGTCAGGTCCTGCCCTGCCCAGTGTTCGTAATGATGCCCATTACGCCATAACCGCGAGGTAGTAACATCATAAATAATACCTTGGTAAGCACACCAGATTTCCTCTCTATCCTGCCCATTTCGCAGGGCCAACTGAGCCCGGGAATATTGCTTCATTTAATCGTCTGGTTTTTCTAAAATTTCAATTACCGAATTATCAGGCAAATAAAAAGCATCTGAGGATAATATTTTGATTTTAAGCCAAAAAAGTAAGAACTTGGCACTTTGTTTTGCACAAACATAAACCTGAAATATGAAAAAGGAATACGCTTTTGTATGGTGTATACTCGTAGGGCTCATCTGCTGGACAGCCTCTTGCAAGAAAAAGGTAGCCCCTGTATCGGAGAGGATAGCCAAAGCATGGCTGGCAGAAACCGTTAACCATGATAATGTAACCGTATATCTGAAGGGAGGCACGGCTAATACCTGGCCGGGTTATTCAGACTTTCGGCTTACCCTTAGTACTGTAAACGGTGAAAATCGGGTCACTTACGTAGAGTTTAATAAAAATAGCTTCAGTGGTACCTGGGCATTGGAAGGAGATTCGAAACTGATTCTTAAAGGATTGGAACCCCAGCCTACCGGAACAGGGGGCACCATCGAATTTACGATTACCTCACTGGATGATACCAAACTCGTACTGACCAGAATATCGACCAGCAAGAAAACAGGAGACACCAAGAATACCTATACCTTGACCCGATAATCAGGTATTTTGGAACCCAGCATTCATTTATTTCATTGATATAGTTCAAGCCATTTCGATTTTGAAGTGGCTTCTTTATTTGAAAGCCTAAATTAATATGTCACAAACAAGAACGGAAATCAGCAGCCTAGGTGAGTTCGGACTGATTCAAAGGATCAACAAAGGTATTACACCCAACCTTCCCGACACGGTTACGGGCATAGGCGACGATGCTGCAGTGATCGATCTAGGAGAGGAATTTGGCCTTTTATCTACCGATTTACTATTAGAAGGCGTCCATTTTGACCTGTCTTTTTTCCCTTTAAAACATTTGGGATATAAGTCCGTTGCCGTCAATGTATCGGACATAGCCGCCATGAATGGCAAGCCTCACCAAGTCACCATTGGAATAGCCCTTAGCAACAGGTTCTCTGTTGAAGCCGTAGATGAGTTCTATGAAGGGGTAAAACTCGCCTGTAAAGACTTTAATGTAGATCTGGTAGGAGGGGATACCACCTCTTCCCGTTCCGGACTTATCATCTCAGTAAATATATTTGGCCGGGTAGCAAAAGATAAGATTACGTATAGACATGGGGCAAGAGCGGGTGATCTCCTGTGTGTAACCGGAGACCTGGGGGGAGCTTATCTGGGCCTCCAACTTCTGGAACGTGAAAAACAAGTCTACCTTGCCAATCCGAATATGCAACCGGAGCTGGATGGAATGGACTACGTGATCCAACGACAATTGAGGCCAGAAGCACGCATGGACGTGATATACGAGATCGCAGAGGCCGGTGTGCTTCCTACCTCGATGATCGATCTGTCGGACGGGCTCGCCTCCGACCTGCTGCATATTTGCGCCCAGTCGGGAGTTGGGGCGGTGGTCTTTGAGGAAAAGCTCCCCATAGATGACCAGAGCTTTCTGGCAGCCACTGAGCTGAAACTTAGCCCTATCACTGCAGCATTGAATGGTGGCGAAGATTATGAACTGCTCTTCACCGTTCCGCAATCGGCATACGACCTGATCAAAAACAACCCTAAAATTAGCTTTGTAGGGTATATTACCGATGTAGCCAACGAGGTATTATTGCACACTAATGGTGATAACCGTATCCCTATTACTGCACAAGGCTGGCAGCAGTAGTAGTTTAAGGAAGTTTTATATTAGGCACGATCAGTAAGGATCGTGCTTTTTTTTGGAACAGTATACTGCCTCTATTTCTGATATAAGAACGGCAAGCATGCGCAGCTCATGAATAGGGAGAGACAACTGTACTTTTTATAATAGGCACTCTGGATTCAGGATATTATCGGCTAAGTCGAGCCTCTGTATCTGGTAATAAATAATGAATCTATTTTCCCCAATTTATAAGTACCTCCTCAAACATTTGTTGAAGCATACGCGTCTTTGGACCTGCTGAGCCCTGACCAATCACCTGGTCGCCAATCTGACGAATGGGCATAACCCATTTGGTAGAACTGGTAGTAAAGACCTCTTCTGCTTCCAGCAATTCGGTAAGATATATGGGACGTATAACGATCTCAAAATGATCCTGGGCAATCTCCAAAACTACCTTTCGGGTAATGCCATGGAGAATATGACGGTCTGTAGTAATCAGCTGATCTCCTTTGAAAAAGAAAACGTTGCTCCGGGTGAGTTCGCTTACCTCATCATCTTTATGGAAGAGCAAGTCAGCGGCTTGCTTTCTTTTCATCTCCTCGGCCATCAATATCATATGAACATAATTTGTCGTTTTGACAGTAGGCAAATCCCGTACGTATTCATATGGAAGCACTTTGATACCCTTGCTTCGTCCCTCTGGGCTGTCCATTGGAAGCTGTTCCGTACGAATAATGAAATTAGGACTTTGGACCTGTACTCCATCGGGAGAATGGCCTCCAGACAGGATAAATCGAAATGCCACTTCCGGCTCTCCTGATCGAGTATAGAGTTCAGTCAATATATCATATGCCTGTTTCTGGGTCAGTGGAAGGGGTAACTTCAGCAAACGAGCCGAGTTTTCAAATCTTTTCCAGTAATCCTCCCACCGGAAAGGGATACCGTTATAAGTTCTAAAAAAATCGAACATAGCAAAACCCCGAATTAGCCCCAGATCATTGGACTGTAAGATGGACGAATCCAATGGAAGGACCTGCCCATTAAAATATTGAAAAAAAGCCATACGATATCATTTTTCTATAAACCAAAGCGCTCAGGATACTAACCAAGCCGCATATAGCCTAAATATATTAACATTTTCGGCATAGATAGCAGTCAATTCCCAGAACCTTTTGAGATTTACGTTACTATTTAGGTACTTTGCGTGCTTCCCTTAACGATTAGGGAACACAATCGAAATGCAGGATATCCATGTTCCTCCTGACTTGAATTAACCGTTGAATGATACAGATTGATCCACTTCTAAAAAATCTGCACGAAGCTTTTGCAGTACATCGTTACGGAACACATCCTTCCGAGCTTTACGATCCTATTCAATACATTATGTCATTGGGCGGCAAGCGATTTCGGCCCTTGCTGACCTTATTATCGGCCTCCCTATATACCGACGAGCTGGACAAGGCACTTAAACCGGCCATGGCCGTGGAAGTCTTTCATAATTTCACATTGATGCACGACGACATTATGGACCAGGCTCCGCTACGCAGGGGCGAGCAAACGGTACATGAAAAGTGGAATGCTAACACTGCAATTCTCTCTGGGGATGTCATGCTGATTAAGGCCTACGAATTATTGATACAGGTTCAGGATGATCGCCTTCGGAATGTGCTCGAGCGTTTCAATATAACGGCTGCGGAGGTATGCGAAGGTCAACAGCTGGACATGAATTTTGAAACCCGCTGGGATGTAACAGAGGCCGAATATCTGGAGATGATCCGACTGAAGACCTCTGTTGTACTCGGAATGGCTCTGGAGCTGGGGGGCATCATTGGCGGAGCCGATGCTAGTAGCAAAAAATCTTTGTATTTGGCCGGAGAGACCATGGGTATTGGTTTTCAGCTTAAAGATGATCTCTTAGATGTATATGGAGACCCCACTAAGTTTGGCAAACAAGTAGGAGGAGACATCATGGCCAATAAAAAAACCTTCCTGCTTATTGAAGCACTGGCCAGAGCCACCGGTGAGACAAAAAAGGCCCTTTATGGATGGATTGAAGCTTCTCATTTCGAAAAAGATGAAAAGGTGGAGGCCGTAAGAAAAATATATGACCAACTCGGTATCAGGGCCCTCACCGAGGCTAAAATTGCGGAATGCTTCTCAGCAGGAATTGCCCATCTGGAAGCTTTACCCGTAGACGAATCCAGAAAAAAGCCTTTATTAGAATTTGTTTATAATCTCGTAAATCGCGAAAATTAATCGTATGAGGGGCTCCTTTGCCCTTTCAGCCTTCACTTATCCTTTCCCTTATATGTCAATTACCATCATTTTAATCATCATCATCTGCGGCATCAGTTATTATGCCTTCAATAATTATTCCTTTATGGAAAAGATGATCATGAATCCTTATCGGGTAACGAAGAAAAATGAATATTATCGCTTTATCACCTCCGGCTTCGTTCATGCCGATTATGGCCACCTAATTTTTAATATGCTTAGCTTATGGTTTATTGGAGAAGGGATTGAGCGGCTTTTCGCTATGCTCTTTGGAGCCAGTGGCACGCTCTACTTCCTGGTGCTATTTATTCTCGGTATCGTGATTTCAGATGTACCCACCTTCTTCAAGAATAAATCCAATTCCAATTACAACTCTCTCGGAGCTTCGGGAGGAGTGTCGGCTGTATTGTTCGCAGCCATCTTATATGCCCCTCTGATGGACATATATCTCTACTTCTTCATTCAGCTTAAGGCATTCATATTCGGAATTCTGTTTCTGGGTTACAGCTACTATTCCGATCGTAAAGGGGGCGGCTATATCAATCATAGCGCCCACTTATACGGCGCCCTGTTCGGAATGGTATTCATGGCGGTGGTCTACCCTCCCTCTGTACCTCAATTTTTTCAACAGATTCTTAGCTGGCGTTTATTTTAATTCGGCTAAGACGGTGACACTCCCTACTGTTTTGTCCTGCAGATTCACCTTAATTTCTGCGTCCAGTGGAACGAAGATATCGACCCTAGAGCCGAACTTTATAAAGCCCATTTCGGTACTTTGTTCCACTTCATCTCCTTCTTTGACATACCAGCGAATACGACGGGCGGCGGCTCCGGCTATCTGACGGAACAAAACGTCTACTCCCGCATGATTCCGGATAACTACCGTAGTTCTCTCATTTTCGGTACTCGATTTGGGATGCCAGGCTACCAGGTAAAGTCCTGGATGATATTTAAAATACTGGATCACCCCCGAGATAGGGTTCCAGTTGATATGCACATTCAGGGGAGACATAAAAATACTGATCTGGCGTCGTGGACCTTTAAAATATTCCGTCTCAACCACCTCTTCGATCACCACCACTTTGCCGTCGCAGGGAGCGACAACCTGGGTTTCACTCTTATAGCTCAACCGCTTAGGAACTCTGAAAAACTGTACCACCAGTATAAAGATCACGATACTAGCCGCCAGGGCCAGTCCGGTAGCCCAGTGTCCGTCAGGCAGCCAATAATTCAAGCCTAAATTAATAAGGAGCAACACGATGGCCGTTACCGTCATGATCGTATATCCTTCTCTATGCAATTTCATATCAGGGGTGTTAGTACATTCGATTCGATTACAGTGTGCAAATATCGCATATTTCCTGATTGTATCAGAAAGAAAAACCCTGCCTTTCTGTTACCGAAGGGCAGGGTATCCATTTAGGGGGAGCCGATTACTTCTATCGCCGACCAATTCTGGACAGAATAGAGATACGCTAAGCAGCCCTTATTTTATTCTATTACAACGCATTCGCCATTTTTGACCTCCTGCTCTACTTTCTTATACTTTACATCACGCAGGATGCGTCCATCGCGGTATTGAACCGAAACTTTTTGATTGCGATCAGCAATTTTATCAACTCTTACCGGTTGAGCTTTCGTAGAATTCTCCATATGAGGAGCATGACCATTCGCAGTTTCGGCCTCTATCTCCTCTTCCCGGTTGGTATGCAACTCGGGCGTAGGCGCCGGGCGACGTACCTGCTGAGGCACTGCCGTAGGGGGCGCCTCTTGTTCCTGGGGTATATCGGCCCGCATTAAGAAGGAGATCATGTCAAAATTAACCTTGCTCAAGAAACGCTTGAAAAGCTCTACCGATTCGAACTTGTAAATCAATAATGGATCCTTTTGTTCAAATACCGCATTTTGTACCGATTGTTTCAAATCGTCCATCTCACGCAGGTGCTCCTTCCACTCCTGATCGATCAAAGATAGTACGATGGCCTTTTCCATTTCCCGGGTAATCTCTTTGCCTCCCGTTGCAATGGCCTTTTCGAGCTTCACCACTACGCCTGTCTGGCGTACTCCATCCGAGAATGGTATCATAATTTCGGTGATGGTAGCACCACGTTCCTCATAAATAGAGTTTAGAATGGGCAGTGCCTTATCTGCTATAGCCTGATTCTTATCCTGATAGTGCTTCTCGGCTGCCTGATAGAGTTGCTGCAAGCGCTCCTGGGGTTTCATACTTCCATAGGCCGACTCTGTGTAGGGAAGCTCAATACCCAGGGTAGTAATGGCCGCTAACTCAAGACTACTATGGTTTTCCGCTACGTTTACAATCTCCTCACATACATCAAACAGGGTATTAGCGATATCTACCGCCAAACGATCGCCAAACAGAGCGTTTTTCCGGCGACTATAAATCGCCTCCCGCTGATAGTTCATCACGTCGTCGTACTCCAACAGACGCTTACGCATTCCAAAGTTATTTTCTTCAACTTTCTTCTGAGCCCGTTCAATCGATTTGGTAATCATACTGCTTTGGATTACCTCACCTTCCTCCAGCCCCATGCGGTCCATCACCTTGGCCATACGATCTGAACCGAATAAACGCATCAGGTTATCTTCCAGAGAAACAAAAAACTGAGACGATCCTGGATCCCCCTGACGACCGGCACGGCCCCTCAGCTGGCGGTCTACCCGGCGACTTTCGTGCCGCTCAGTACCAATAATGGCCAGACCACCTGCAGCCTTAACATCCGGTAAAAGCTTAATATCCGTTCCCCGACCCGCCATGTTGGTGGCAATGGTCACCGTTCCAGGCTTACCCGCCTCGGCAACCACTTCAGCTTCGCGCTGGTGCTGCTTGGCGTTCAACACTTGGTGAGGTATCTTCCGTAGGGTCAACATCCGGCTGATAATCTCAGAGTTTTCTACTGAGGTAGTACCGACCAACACGGGTCGTCCCTCCTGTACCAACTCCACTATTTCATCTGTAACTGCATTATACTTCTCCCTTACCGAACGATATACCTTATCTTCCTCATCTTTACGGACTACCGGTACATTGGTGGGAATAGAAACTACATCTAATTTATAGATTTCCCAGAATTCCCCCGCCTCGGTTTCTGCCGTTCCAGTCATACCAGCTAACTTATGGTACATTCTGAAGTAATTTTGCAAGGTGACAGTGGCATAGGTCTGGGTAGCATCTTCTACCCGAACATTCTCTTTAGCCTCAATCGCCTGATGTAGACCATCAGAATAGCGACGACCGTCCATAATCCGCCCGGTCTGCTCATCTACAATCTTAACCTTGCTATCCATGATCACATATTCCACGTCCTTCTCAAACAAGGTATAGGCTTTCAAGAGCTGATTGACCGTATGAATACGAGCAGTTTTCACAGAGTAGTCCCGTATAAGGGCCTCCTTCTCGATAATACGTTCCTGTTCGGTTAGACTGGCGTTTTTTTCAATAGCGTCAAGGTCTACCGCAATATCGGGCAAGATAAAGAAATTCGTTTCTTCGGACTCACCCGTCAAGAAATCGATTCCCTTTTCTGTAAGTTCAATGCTATTATGCCTTTCGTCAATCGTAAAGTACAAGGGCTCATCGGCCAATGGCATCAATTTCTGATTTTCGGCCAAATAAATCGATTCCGATTCCTGCATCAATGCCTTGATACCAGGTTCACTTAAATACTTGATCAAGGGTTTATATTTAGGCATCCCTCTATGCGCACGGAACAAAGCCAGAGATCCCTCCTTCCGGTCTCCTGAATTAATTTTCTTCTTAGCTTCATTTAGCAAGTCCATCGCCAAGCGTTTCTGTGCTTCTACGATCTTGGCTACCCGAGGTTTCAGTAAAATATATTCTTGCTCATCTCCGCGCGGAACAGGCCCGCTGATAATCAAGGGGGTACGTGCATCATCGATCAATACAGAATCGACCTCATCCACCATAGCGAAATGATGTTTACGCTGCACGAGCTCTTCTGGTGTGCGTGACATATTGTCACGCAGATAATCGAAACCAAACTCATTATTGGTACCATAGGTCAGATCGGCCCGATACGCATTCCTGCGCGCCTCCGTATTAGGCTGATGGAGATCTATACAATCCACGCGCATGCCATGAAATTCAAAAAGAGGGGCGTTCCACTCTGCATCACGCTTAGCAAGGTAGTCGTTGACTGTTACAATATGCACTCCCTGTCCGGCCAGTGCATTCAAAAAAGCAGGAAGAGTAGCTACCAGGGTCTTACCTTCCCCCGTAGCCATCTCCGATATTTTACCTTGGTGCAATACCAGACCACCGATGAGCTGAACGTCATAATGCAGCATGTTCCAACGGATAGGTTGGCCAATTACATCCCAGGTGGTCTGCCATGTTGCCTGATCGCCCGCAATTTGAACATGCGACTTCCGAGCCGCAACTTCTCTATCTGAATAGGTCGCAGTCACTGTAAGGCTATCATTTTCCTTAAAACGCCTTGCCGTTTCTTTGACAATTGCAAATGCCTTTGGAAGAATATCCAATAACACTACCTCCAATTCCTTATCTCTCTCCTTGACCAGGCCGTCAACCTGCTTGAATATAGCCTCCTTGGAATCGACATTAGACTCCACCACTGCTTGTTGCTTTAAACTGTCTATCTGGTCGTCGATGGACTTGAGTTGAGCCGCAATATGCGCCTTCAAAGCAGCAGAGCTATCCCTTAATTCGTCGTGTGTCAAAGCAGCCAGTTTAGCGTATTCTGCATTGATCTTATCGACATAGGGCGTCAGATCCTTAAGGTCGCGTTCAGATTTTGTTCCAAAAATCTTAGAAAATATTTTAAACATGATCTTCCTATATTGAATTTATATCCTCTTATATGATAAATTATTAAGCCTGATATCCTAAAAATGCCAGATTGTCAGCAATTTTAGGCTCTATATTGCTTACAAAAGTAAGTCATTACCTGATCTTATCGGTGACCATATGATTAAACCTTCATTAAAGACCTTTTTGATCAGGCCAACTCGCAGTTTTTCTCATTAAAGAACTTGACCTCCCCAGTTTGCTCGTTTCTACATTTCACCTTTCCGGTTATCTTGATCGTGGCACCCTTCTGGATTTTTTCATGCGATAAAATTATCCATACATCAGAATCGTTCTTCACTCGTACCCGAACCCGGTCATTAAATTTTTGAATTGCCATAAATGGAAATGTAATAGTCAGCTCCAAATTTACCAAAATATTGGTGGTACCCATCGCTAAATAGGATTCCAGGAAACAAAAGATCTGTACTTTTCTGCAATATATCCATATATAACGCCCCTTTTACGCTCTTAGGTATTCAATATCAACCCCTAACCTCAGCTTGGGCCTCAATAAATAAACAGACTCTTCCAGCTCCACAGCCTTTTCTCCAGCCCCGCGACCATTTATAACAATTTCCAACCACTACCATGTAATACACAGTACCTTTGATTCATCAAAACGAAACATCTATTAGCCATGAACAACAATAAGTTATATCGAAACACCAATAATAAAATGATTGGAGGAGTAGCCTCCGGATTTGCCGACTACTTCGACATTGACGTGGTGCTGGTACGGGTACTGCTTGTATTCGGATTTTTTTTCCCCATCCCTTTTTCTATCGTCATCGTGTATATAATCTGCTGGATTATTATGCCTGATATTGCCAAAAAGCCGAAAGAATTGCCACAGAGCCACTACAACCCAGAATAGCCTGATGGCAAACGGGCCTTAGCGCTATCCCTACCAAGGAAATACAAAACAACAAACCGGCAGAAAACGTTTTCTGCCGGTTTGTTGTTTTAAAGTTAATCGCTAATTTTACAATAGTATGCTAGCATACTATTGTAAAACATAGGCTTTTCTTGAACCATAATCCAATAACATTATGAATGCATACATTGTTTCGGGCTACAGGACGGCTGTAGGCAAGGCAAATAAAGGGGGGTTTAGATTCACCCGTCCCGACGATCTGGGCGCCAGAGTAGTGAAGCATATACTTGAACAATTGCCCGAGCTGGATCCCGCCCGCATCGACGATGTAATTGTTGGAAACGCCGTTCCCGAGGCAGAGCAAGGCATGCAAATGGGCCGCTATGTGGCCCTTCTTTCCCTTCCTCAACATGTGTCGGGCATTACCATCAACCGATACTGCGGGTCGGGTGTAGAAGCTATTGCCATGGCCGCGGCACGGATACATGCCGGGCTAGCCGACTGCATCATAGCAGGGGGTACCGAATCCATGTCAATGGTTCCCACTATGGGCTGGAAAACTGCATTAAATTATGATATTGCCAAATCAAACCCAGATTACTATCTCAGTATGGGCCTTACTGCCGAACAAGTTGCTAAAGACTTCAAAATCGATCGCCAACGGCAGGATGAATTCTCCTTTGCCTCGCACCAAAAGGCATTAAACGCACAGAAGGTAGGCTATTTCAAGGATGGTATTGTCCCAATTTCCGTAGAAGAAACATATTTTGACCAGCTGAGCGGAAAGAAAAAAACAAAGACTACAGTCATTGACCAAGATGAAGGGCCTCGTGCCGACACTACGCTCGAGGCTTTATCGGGCTTACGCCCCGTTTTTGCAGCCGGGGGAAGTGTAACTGCTGGAAATTCTTCCCAGACTTCCGACGGCGCCGCTTTTGTGGCTGTCATGTCCGAAGCACTCGTACAAGAGTTAGGACTAAAACCTGTGGCACGAATGCTAGCATATGCCACGGCCGGTGTAGACCCTAGAATTATGGGAATTGGACCGGTAGCCGCCATCCCTAAAGCGCTGAAACAAGCTGGACTACAGCTGAACGACATCGAACAGATAGAACTTAATGAGGCCTTTGCAGCACAGGCCTTAGCGGTAATTCAAGAGCTGGATATCAATCCTGACTTGGTTAATCCCAATGGGGGAGCTATCGCACTGGGCCATGCCCTCGGATCGACTGGAGCCAGGCTAACCGTACAACTCCTCAATGAAATGCGACGGCGCAATCAGAAGTATGGAATGGTTACGGCCTGTGTGGGAGGTGGCCAAGGTGTAGCGGGAATCTTTGAGCGTCTTAATTAAAGCATCGAGGCTATCCCTAGTGCCGCAAACGAATCTCCGTGCAAGTATTTTAATGCTTCCACGGAGATTTTTATACTTTTGCGGTTCCACCGAAAAGGAAAATTTAAATGGATGTATCCATCATCATTGTAAACTATCGCACACCACAACTGATTATTGATTGCTTAAGGTCTGTTTTTAAATATACGCATGGCCTCCAAATTGAAATAATTGTCGTTGACAACGATCCTATACAAGGAGGCAAGCATTTGGTATTAGCTGAATTCCCTTCTGTGCACTGGATCGATATGGATTTTAATTCAGGATTTGGTATCGCAAATAACAGGGGGATGGCCCAGGCGAAAGGCAAGTACCTGCTCCTGCTGAACGCCGATACCCTCCTGTTTGATCCCGTTATCCAAAGGTGCTATGACCGCATGGAGCAACGGCCCGATATCGTAGCTGCCGGCGCCCTACAATTATATGCCGACCGAAGCCCAATGCCTTACTATTCCAGCTTCAATGCGATACGCCGCACCTTGTTTATCGTTCCTCCTGGCATTTCCAGATATATAGACCGGGCCTTTCCCGACCCAAAATATGCAGACCCGGATCAGTGCGATTGGCTCGTAGGTGCATTTTTATTTGTGAGACGAGAAGGCTACGAAAAAACGAAGGGGTTCGACGAAGACTTTTTTATGTACGGCGAAGATGTGGAATGGTGTAGTCGCCTTTCCATGCATGGCAAGCTCTGTTATTTTCAGGACTGCCAATTCTTGCACTTAGAAAACACGAATCCTTTCCGCCGAACGAACATTTCCTGGATCAATCGTTTTGGCACCCAGATGCAACTCTCCAATCTGCTCTGGATTCGAAAACAATATGGATTGGGCGCTTATCTGCTTATGATTTTACATTATACGAGCATGATACCGGTGATCTACATTTGGAAAATTATGCTTAATATCAAAAACAGTGGTAAAGCTTTTGGTGAATTACGCACACAACATTTATATACCCAGAAAATTGGGGTCATGTTGCGCTATTTCTGGAAGACTGTCCTTGGAAAGAAGTTTCTTTTTAAGATATTGCCCTCGGAAAACATCGATTTACAAGGCCGTTTATGAAAGACAAAATACGCATCTTGTTTTTTACCCCCTATGCATCCCGGACCGGCTCTGAGGTCATGCTATGGTATATTTTCAAGCATTTCGACCGCAGCAAATTCGAGATGGCCGTGGTTAGCTTTCGCCAGGGCGAACTCCTGTCGGAACTCCCCGCCGATGTAAAGTATTTTCATATTCCTGAGTCCTACTCCATCACTCAAAAGCTTGCCTTTCACCTAGGCTGGAACCCCACCCAGGAAGGAATTAAGGCCGCGGCCAAAGCATTTAAAGCAGATTTATGGTATATCAACACCATCATGCTTCCCTTTGTAATAGACCAGGCGAAGAGGCTAAACATCCCTGTTGTAACACATGTGCATGAGCTAGGTCATATGTTCGCTTCTACCAGCGTTCAAAACTTCAGGACACTGATGGAAGATTCGAACTTACTGATCGGCTGCTCCCAAATTGTTTGTGACATCCTTTCAGATTCAGGGGCGAAAAATGTTAAAAGACTGTATTCTTTTGTGGACCTGGAATCGATCCAGACTTCAGCATCATCGGTGGAGTCTATCAGAAATGAGTTAGGAGCCGGCCCCTCCGATTTTATATGGGCCATGTCGGGTACCACTTCAGAGCGCAAGGGCTTCGATCTACTGCCCGATCTTGCCAAGGAACTCCCGCAGGATCGGACCCTGCACCTGATGTGGGTAGGACGCCTTCTGGACGATGGACTTACGTCCTGGATTCAGCAGCGCTGTGCGGGAATTAAAAACGTACATATTCATTTTGTAGGGGCACAAAATGCAGCATACTATGATTACCTAGCAGCTGCCGATGGTTTTATGATGACCTCTCGCCAGGAACCTTTTGGACTGGTAATGGTAGAAGCCGCCTGGCTCGGAAAACCTATTGTAGCCTTCGAAAGTGGTGGTCCTCAAGAATTTATTAAGCCAGGCATGGGAACCCTAATTCCCTGTTTCGATCTGAAAAAATTTTCCGCTGCCATGCTGGAATGGAGAAAGAAAAGTGAGCATTTCGACACGAAGACGGCACAAAACCACTGTCTCTCATTCGGCACCCGGCAAGGCATGGCCAACTGGTGTAGGATCATTGAAGACTTCTACCAAAAAAAATAGTGTAGCAAGTCTAATTTCCTCCTAACAGGAAAAATTTTAAAAAAACCTTCCTAATGCGCTTGGTTTACTTTAGTAATTTCAAGGTAAAATAAATACCTCTTTTCGGCGTATTAGATGGGAACATCTGGTTAATTTTATTCCCCAAGCCAACCGCCCAGACCTGCTGTTGTTTAAATAATCCGGCTAAGACTTGAGTAGGACCATTAAAAGATCAATATGCGACGAACCTATACTTCAATTTCAAAAAAACTTACTGGTTTGCTGCTGGTAATCTGCATGCTACCTGGCATATGCTCCGCACAAAATAGCATGGCCTCGGATGCTACCAACCAGCGCTACCTGGCCTTGCTCCTGTTAAACCTGCCCATTGAAAAAGGGCCGGAGCTAGAGCTGATACGTACCGCCCGCAATTATGGTCTCAACGCCTTATATATAGCCATCCCCTGGGACAAGGTCTACCGGGTATCTCCAAATGAAACCCCTAACTGGGAAAAATTTGATGAGCAGATCCAGCTTGCAACCAGCCTGGGAATGAAGATAGCGATTAGAATCCATTTAGGACGGCATAGTACACGCATTAATGGATTTTGGAATACTAGCGATAGTCAAATCAGCCAGACGGGGGCACCCCTGTTAGGAGGCTATCAAGACACCTTCTTCGGGTTCGACAATCAGCCTATTGTAGAAAAAGGCATGGCCTTTGTCAAAGAAGTTACCAATCGTTACAAATATTTACAAACTGAAAACAAGCTGATATTTATTTCCGTAACCAATACGCCAACCCAGGAAGGGGAGTATTATGGCGGAATCCAGATCGATGGGAAGGAACAGAGTACGGTGTACGATTATTCCCCCAGCATGCGCAAAGGATTCCAGGAATGGCTGAAAGTGCATTACAAAAAAATTGAAAGGCTCAATTTTCTTTGGGGGACTCATTACAAAACATTCGATGAGGCTCCGGCTCCTTCCACCCCCTGGGAACCGGCTCAGGCCTTCCGCCAGCGCTATGGGAAAGATTGGTATATCTACAGACATATCGTCTTCAAGAAATATGTTGAACAGATGGTGGGAACCATCAAATCAGTAGATTCTAAGATCAAATTTATCTCCGACTATGGCTCTGTTTTCGATGGAGCCTCTCTTGGTAGGGGTACCCTGGGCTATAAAGACCTGAATGAAAAGACAGATGGAATCAAGGTCAATGATGACCTGGCGAGCTTTGACCACCGCTGGTCGGTAGACATTATTAAAAGTGACAGTCCCGACAATTTCTTTATTGCCAACGAACTTTTTGTTGATGAATTCCTCGACAATGCGCTGCATCAGAAACAAATCGATGAGAATTTCGCGCACGGGGCTAATCTGGTAGCCGCTTTGATATCTACCACTAAAACCATGCAGCGCTCCGAACCTTACCTTCGCCAGGCCGCTAGCAAATGGCTGAACAGTCCCATGCAGCCTATTGTCTACCGCGACTCTGTAGGGTACCGACTTTCGGATGCAGTGGAGAAAAAAGGCGCACAAAATGTAATTTACCAGGCCTGGGCCCAGCGCGCCTACGCCGATCCGAATAACCCAAAACCCGTTAAGGTGACCCTTCATGAAGACCTGTTGGACCCCTCCTACTGGGACGATGCCTCCAACTACCCTCCTTATATCCTACGGCCTATACCCATGCAGATTATAGCCGTTAACAAAGATTTTACCTATAAACTACCCACCGACACTTTCTCCGACGTAGATGGTACCATCATCAGAATAGAAGCCAGTAACCTACCCGCTTGGTTGCGTTTTGAAGGCGAGCAACTCAAGGGTTTGCCTACAACCTTGGGCGACTTCCGGATCAAAGTAATAGGAATTGATGATGAAGGCGGTCGGACGGAAGCTTTTTTTACCATTCGGGTAGATACCCGGGAAAATGCCAATAAACCTCCTACGGTTAACAGTAATTTTTCTAACCAGACAATCGCCGTAAATAAAGCCTATAGCCTGCGTATCCCCGAGGACGCATTCATCGATACAGACGGGAAAATAACAAAGATTGAGGCTTTTGAGCTTCCCGCTTGGCTGAGTTTTAACAATGGTATTTTATCTGGCACCCCAAATAGCCTGGGAGAAACCCGCATTTTTTTACGAGCCTATGACGATCTAAACGCATTCGTAGAAACGTATTTCACCATACGAGTGGTAGAGCCTCATAATCTCAACCAGCCTCCCTATGCTTCCAGTCCGCTACCCGTCAAATATCTCTCTTTAAATTATGCATTCGAATATGTATTACCCAATGTATTCGGAGATAATGACGGATATATATCTTCCATTACGATTCAGAATCGCCCCTCCTGGCTCGATCTATCTCTGAATGTACTTTCGGGTACACCGCCCCAGGAAGGGGAGTATCGGTTAATTGTCCGTGCCTATGATAATGGAGGAGCTTATGTAGAAATCCCTCTGATTCTGATCGTCGAAATTCCCCGGCTACGTTTTGAGTTGGTACGAGGAGGCAGGGCGATAGATCAATCCATCATCCGCAAGCTGGAAGGAGAAAACGTGGTACCATCTGAAGGCCTCCCTCCATTACTTAATATCTACGCCTATGGAAACTTCGATTACGACCGGGTCGAATTCGATCTGAAAGGCCCCTTCCACCGCAAATCAAGTACGAAAAAATTCCCTTATGCCCTCTATGAAAATGAGAGTGGCTTCCCTCCGGTGGTAGGGCGATATACGCTCACGGTAAAAGCCATCAACCGCGATAGTACCGTCGTGTCCAATTCTATCCAGTTTAGCATCAGCCGCGGAGATAGCTTGGACATCGTTCGCGATATCCCTGCATGGGTCTTCTATCCCAACCCCACTACCGACGTCATTAACATTCGTTTACCCAACGACAAAAATAACCTTCTCTTGAAGTACTCTTTGGTCAATAATGCTGGACAAATCATACCGATTCCCGCAGCATTCATTACGACCGCGGATAATTTGAGCAATATCGACCTTTATAAAATGAACTTACCCTCAGGCAATTACCTGATTCGGGTAGAAAGTGAAGGAGAGCTACTACAGCAATTCCGAATCTTTCGAAGATAGGCGCAAATTCAGGACTTTTTCAATTAGTATGCTTGCATAATAATATGAAATATTTATATTTGTGAAAGTTATTGGTATGCGTGCATACCAATAACTTATATTCCCAAAACCACAAAATACTGATAGTCATGCCTGCTGCTGAAAACACACAAATCCTAAAGGGAGGAGAATTTCTGATCAAAGAGACGCTAGCGAAGGACATCTTCATTCCGGAGCAATTTGGAGAAGAGCAACGGATGATTGCTGCAACCTGCCACGATTTCCTTCGGACAGAAATTTGGCCTCGGTTAGACGAAATAGATCAGGCCAAATCACCTGAGCTTATGTCCTCCTTAATGGACAAAGCAGGTGCCCTGGGTCTGTTGGGCACGGTGGTTCCAGAGGAATACGGCGGATTCGGCATGAACTTTAACACCTCCATGTTAGTGGCCGAAGCTACAGGCCCGGGCAATTCGTTTTCCGTGGCCCTATCTGCACATACTGGCATAGGCACCCTACCCATTTTGTATTATGGAAACGATGCACAAAAGAGCAAATATTTGCCCAAGCTTGCCTCGGGCGAGTGGAAAGCAGCTTACTGCCTTACGGAACCAGATTCCGGATCGGATGCCAATGCTGGCAAATCTAAAGCAGTTTTAAGCGGTGATGGTAAACACTATATTTTGAATGGGCAGAAAATGTGGATCACCAATGGTGGGTTCGCTGATATCTTTATTGTTTTTGCCAAAATCGAAGAAAATGGAAATACCGATAAGAATCTGACCGCCTTTATTATCGAAAAGGACTTCGGTGGCATTACCATGAATGAGCCCGAACATAAAATGGGAATTAAGGGATCGGACACCCGCCAACTGTTTTTCAACGACTGTATGGTTCCCGTTGAAAACATGATTTCTACCCGTGAAAATGGCTTCAAAATAGCGGTAAACATCCTCAATATCGGAAGGATCAAATTAGCCGCAGCCGCTTTGGGAGGTTCTAAGAAAGTGGCCCAACAAGCGGTAAACTACGCCAACGAACGCAAGCAGTTCGGGACCAGCATTTCTTCCTTTGGAGCCATCAAGCACAAATTGGCCGAAATGGCGGTAAGAATGTTTGCCACGGAATCGGCAGCCTATCGTATAGGGCAAAATATCGACGATCTGATCCTGGCGTTTCAGGAGCAGGGCATGGCCGATGCCGACAGCAAGCTAAAAGCCTTAGAAGAGTTCGCTATAGAATGCGCAATTATGAAAGTGCATGGCTCGGAGGTTCTCGATTATGTTACAGACGAAGGGGTACAGATTTACGGAGGTATGGGCTATTCCGCCGATGCACCCATGGACAGAGCTTACCGGGATAGTCGTATCAACCGGATATTCGAAGGCACCAACGAAATTAATCGATTGCTGATTGTAGACATGATCTTAAAGCGTGCCATGAAAGGGCACCTGGACGTTATGGGCCCCGCAACTGCCGTAGGCAAAGAGATCATGTCCATTCCTGACTTTTCGACTTTTGAAGATGATGGAATTTTTGATGCGGAAAAGAGGGTAATAAGCAACCTTAAGAAAGCAGTGCTTATGATAGCCGGTGCCGCTGTTCAGAAGTTCATGATGAAACTCTCCGAAGAGCAGGAAATCATCATGGATGTGGCCGATATGATCATAGAGACTTATATCGCCGAATCGACCTTATTAAGGGTAGAAAAACGCATACTTTTAAACGGCGAGGAAGGCAATACACTCTACCGCGATTTGGCCTTGGTATACTTACACCATGCAACAGATAAAATTAACCGGGCCGGCCGCTCGGCCATTACCAGTTTTGCCAGCGGTGATGAGCTAAGGGTTATGCTTATGGGATTGAAGCGATTTACCAAAATCGAACCATTGAATCTAAAAGATGCGCGTCGACGAATCGCTGATGATATCATTGCAAAAAACGATTTCACCTACTGATTTAACTTCATACACTCTGGGAGATGCTCCCGGTGCAACTAAAAATCCTCTCTGAGGACGGAGTCAGATTATCATCAGATCTGGCTCTTTTTTTGTTTATTATCTCCTCAAAAACCTTTTATTGGCTAAATTGCCGGTTCAATAAGATTCAGAAACCTAAAACCTTAATTACGGAACAAATGATTCGTTTAAAAAAACAAAACCTTATTGCTGCCATTATGCTGGCTTTTATTGCTATTGGAAGCAGTATGAACACCCAAGCTCAGGGTAGTAAAAAAGGATCCCTTGACGACCTTAGTTTCCTTACGGGACAGTGGCGGGGTGAATTTAACGGTGGGCCTATTGATGGAGGCTGGACCAATCCAATGGGCGACAATATCGTTGGTTACCTGCGTATGATGAAAGAGGGCAAGGCGACTCTATATGAGATTTTTGCTTTTGAGCAGACTGAGAATGGTCCGGTCGCCAGAGTTAAACATTTCAAACCAGGCATGATTTCGATAGAGGAAATGGAAGTTGCGGATACTTACAAGTTTATTGAAGCAGAGAAAAATACGGCTCTGTTCGAAAAAAATGATGGTTCAGTCCGCATCTTATACGAGCTTCGCAAGAAAAATCAACTTGTTTTTCAAAAAGGTGTACCTGAAAATGGCTCCTGGGTCTTTAATGACTTGTTTATATTTAAAAAACTGAATTAATCGTTGAGCCGGACTTTTTGTCCGGCTTTTTTTATAAGCACATAATTTTGGTATCCGTAATCAGCTCCCGATTACTTTCTAGAAAATCACAAAAGGCCTTTACCTGCTCAATCTGTGAAGAAAGATCCAATGGCTCCCGATATTCTTCCTGATATACGCCCACAAAATCGGTAATAACATAACGTAAAGTCCGAATTCCTTTGGAGCGGAGTGCGGGCAGATAAAAATTTTGGTGGTCATGAGCAAACCTTCCTGGCTCATAATGACGGGTGGTCTTCAGGTCTACGGCTAAGGACTTCCCAATAACATCCACAAATCCGTAAATCAGCACGTTATCAAGTTGGTGTTCGCAGTATACCTGCGCCTTTACCATAGGCCTGGGAAGAAGGGCCCTGACCTCCTTCATCAGATCAGGATCGTAGGCCTCTTCATCTGTGCCCTTTATCACCGCATCCTCGAACCGAATCCCCCTGCCCTGGGCCGGAGTGGTGGGGATAGGCACCCTGTTGATCCGGTCAAGAAGCTCTTGCCGCTCGAGATATCCCCGATTATACCGACTAAAGGTATTTAGTAGGGAAGGATAAAAGCGATATTCTATATTATTCATGAACATTTGAATTTATCGTTTGGTAGAATAAGATTACAGAGTCTAATGCTGCACATTTTTGCCAAAACGATGCACTAACGAAAAGGCAAGGAAACTATATCGGTCATTCGGGGTATCACTGTAAGTGGTATGCTCTTCCGGATTTATAAGCCTATACCCCGAGGTAGCATCTAGTTTATCCGTTCTGACAAAACAAAACCTGTAGTCCAAACCAACTGCTAATCGTGGAAGTACTCTAAAGTCGAGTGCAACTCCTATAGGAATAACCCGCTCTCGGGTATTTTTAATTCCACTAGGGCCATGCGGATTACCCCATTTGAGAAATAATTGATTGCGCTTGCTTAGGGGGCTATTAGAAAACCGGAGCAGATCGTTGGTCCCTATATCATAAGCCTTGGCATTAAAATTAATTATTCCCAAACCAGCATAAGTCTTAATATTGAAAGGTACTGGCGTTTTGGCTCGATTAAACTGCTCGGTAATATTCCAGCTAACAAGCAGGTCTATCTCGTTCATCGAGGTTGTAAAATAGGAATTAAAAAAGGGTATTCGCTCCCCACCTATCTTACCTACTCCATAGTCCAGAATCAATCCAATACGTCTGTTAAACCAATAGGCCACGCCTATCCCTGCATTGGCTTGCATATCCTGGCTATTGAGCTCGCCGAAAAACTGGGTGAGCCCAGCTCGAGCGCTTACCTGCCAATGTCCTTGCCGGTTTTCTTTCGGGCTATGGGCAACTTTTTGCTGCCCCACAGTTATGGAACATGGCATCAATAAAACCATTATAACGAGAAGCCAACGCCTACACATACCCCTTTCACAATTTAAAGTTATACTGGTTAATCCGACAGTTCCTGAAATTTAATGCCTTGTAATAATGTTAACAGCTTACCATGTAGACACTATATAGGTCATTATCGTGTTAGGAGGGAATTCCTGGCGCCTGCACCCCAAGCCGGGATAAATGGGCTAAACCTTGAGAATTTACCAGGAATATCATCTTCCTGGCCGCAAATACCATTAGCTTTGTACTTATAAACTATTGATATACCACTAATGAGTGTATTACCATATAAAGATAAACAATCCAGCAAGAGCGAGCAAGTAGCCGAGATGTTCGATAATATTTCCCCGAAATATGATCTATTGAATCATGTATTAAGTGGGGGAATTGATATTTACTGGAGAAAAAGAGCGATTAAAATCCTCAAAAAACAGCAACCTAAAATCATACTGGATATAGCCACAGGGACAGGAGATTTTGCCCTGGAGGCGTTGAGTCTGAACCCAGATAAAATCGTTGGGGTGGATATCTCGGAAGGTATGCTCGAGGTGGGACGCAAGAAAATCCTGAAGCGTAATAAGCAGGATATTATTACGCTTCAGACCGGAGATTCGGAAAGATTGGCTTTTTCAGACAATTATTTCGATGCTGTTATCGTTTCGTTTGGGGTAAGAAACTTCCAAAACCTACTCTCGGGGCTTACGGAGATGAACCGAGTAATGAAGCCAGGAGGCACTTGTGTTGTAGTAGAATTTTCAAAACCACAGGCATTTCCTATCAAGCAGCTATACCATTTCTACTCGAAGTATCTTTTGTCGCTGATAGGAAGAACGGTATCCAAGGATAGTTCCGCTTACTCCTACTTACCCGAATCGGTTCAGGCCTTTCCAGATGGGAATGATTTTCTAGAAATTTATAACAAAGCAGGATTCAAAAATACCCAATGCATACCATTAACATTCGGAATTTGCTCCATTTACGTAGGTCACAAATAGGGCTCTTTTATTTATTGCTATTGCTGGGGCCCTGCGTTCAACCGGCATCGGCTCAGCAAGTCCGCAGGAAGCATCTGGAATATTATGATGACAAGCCTATTCATTATGGGATTCTGTTTGCGGTGCCATTTACGGACTACCGCTTTTCTCATAATTCCACATTTATGGATAAGGATTCAAGCTTCCTTATTGAGTCTCCGAAAACTGCGGCATTCCGTATGGGTTTTATCATAAACGCCTATCTGAACGAACGCTTCGATATACGATCTACCCCTTCCGTTTCGCTATACGATAGGAAGATGCGCTTTAGCTATCCATCCGGATCCACCCAGATCAGTAAGCGAGAATCGACCTGGATAGAGATTCCCTTGCTTCTCAAATACAAATCGGAACGACGAGGCAACTCTCGCATGTACATGCTCGCTGGCTTTTCGCTCGGATTGGAGACCAATGTAAAGCGTAATAGAGGAGGCAACTCCGGGGTACTCGATACCCGCACCAGCGACTTTACCTTCGATTACGGGGTAGGTTATGAACGTTTTTTCGAATTTTTTAAGTTTGCACCAGAACTTCGTTTCTCCCATGGGCTGGGGAACGTATTAAACCCTTCGCAAAACAGCAATACCTCGGGTATCAAAAAGCTTACTACCCACACAGTAACCTTGTATCTGAATTTCGAATAAGAGGATAAGAGGATATTATACTACCCCTGGGATTTCCCTGGCAAATATACCACTGAACACCTTTAAACAGACAATATTGATAATCAACAACTTATATTTTTATTAAAAATAAATTCAATTTTTTTTCAAAAAAGATTTGCACCATAAAAAAATACCCGCCATATTTGCACTCCCAAACGACGAGTAAGGGAAACAAAAAAAAAGGGAGTTTAGCTCAGTTGGTTCAGAGCATCTGCCTTACAAGCAGAGGGTCGGGGGTTCGAATCCCTCAACTCCCACAAGAACTAAAGCCCTGTAACTCAGACAGTTACAGGGCTTTTTTCATGACCAATAATGCCCCCGTGCCAATTGCGTGCCAGTTAGCACTTAACCAAGGATCAAGTCAAAAACTTGTGGAGTCTGTTGCATTTTTCTAGGTTTG
>NZ_AZQN01000009.1 GCF_000566685.1 Dyadobacter tibetensis Y620-1 | reverse complement strand
GGTTCCGGGCAGACGGAATGCTAATTCCACATCTGCACAAAGCCCTGCCCGTTGGCGGTAATGGCAGACACCAGCCAAAAGAAACGAAACACATAACCCCATACTTCAACCCCGATTCGGTTACAATCAACCTTGATTTGGAAACATTTACTTTTTAAAGAAGGACGAGTTTTGCATTGTAAAAATGTAAGCAACCGTCCATCCCCATCTTCCAAATAAGTACTATGCTTTCGAACTTTGGGGCATGGAAAAAGAACATAAAACAGAAGCACATTACCGCGAATTGTACCTGCGTTGGCAGAGCAGCGGTCTTACGTTAGGCACATTTTGCCAGCAAGAGTCCATCAAGTATGCCACATTCAGATATTGGGCAAAGAAATTCGAGCAATCCGATAACGGTGTGCCTGGTTTTACGGAGCTAAAACTAAGCAGACCATCAATAATGACGAGTTCCGGCCCAATAGCTGTTCTTAGCCTAGGCACACAAGCCACATTATCGCTTTATGAGCTGCCTGATCCGGCCTGGTTAAGGTCGCTATTGTTATAAAATGTTATCCCTCTCATCAGCCGCACGTTATTTTCTATATGGACAACCGGTGGATATGCGTTGTGGAATATACTCGTTGGCTGGCCTTGTACAGAATGGTTTGCATCTGGATCCATTGTCGGGCGATATATTTGTTTTTATTGGGAAGCGAGCCAATCAGGTACGCCTACTCCAATGGGATGGGGATGGATACTCGCTTTATACCAAACGTTTGGAAACAGGTACTTTTGAACGACCCAAAGGCGAAAAACTGTTAATCTCTTCCAGAGAATTGATGCTGGTTTTACAAGGTGTTCGGCTCACTTCTGTTCGGCTCCGTAAGCGTTATAAACGGGTCGTTTCCTGTTAAATTATAAGTAAAAAAAGTGCATCAGATATAGTAAAAATGCCTTTTTTGCTTATTTTTAAAACATGATCACAGCTGAGCCAGACTATAAACTTCTCTACGAAGAGAGCCAAAAAAGCTTAGAACAAACACAGCGATTGTTGCTCGAAGCGCAGCAGGAACTTCAGTTGGCACTTCTGGATGCCAATGAACTCCGTCGCAAACTATTCGGAATTAAATCTGATAATCGGGTAAAAAGAGTGGCGGAAGGACAGCTGGATTTATTTCCTTTGGGAGCTACGGATGGAGATATTGAGTCTTCGGAAAATTTTACAAAAGCAGAAGCTCAAAATATTAGCCAACAGCAGGATAAACAAGCCGAAAAAAGAAGAAAAGTGGCGCGTGTACGTATGGCGCTACCTGAAAATCTGGAAAGAGAGGAAATTATATTGGATCCCGAAGGTGATTTGAGCGAATATAAAGTGATCGGCGAAGAAGTTACCGAAGTGCTGGTCATGATACCTGCCTCGTTTAGGGTCAAACGAATTATCCGCCGCAAATGGGCACTTAAAAATCCAGCAAAGTCAGATAATAAAGGTGTACTGATTGCTCCGATACCTTCCAGAACCATTAAAAGGGGACTTTTTGACGAGTCGGTGCTGGCACACCTGCTAACCAGTAAGTTTGTAGACCATTTACCGCTGTACCGGCAAAAACAGATCTTCGAGCGCCTAGGCATGAAGATACCTCCTTCAACGCTGACCGATAATACCAATGCAGCCTGCAAAGCACTAGAACCACTTTACAATGCCCTGAAACGAGAGGCACTCGCTAACTTGTATTTACAAGTTGACGAGACGACGTTGCAAGTGCTAGAAAACAATGGTGTGAAAGGTGCCTCGCATAAGGGCTACTTATGGACATATCATGCGCCGGTTGACGGACTGGTTTTCTTCGATTATCAGACAGGGAGAGGTAAGGCTGGGCCTGAGAAGATACTAAAAAACTTCACAGGGGTCGTGCAAACAGATGGATATAACGTTTATCAAAGCCTTTTTGAGAAGAATAAAGATATAAATCACTACTTCTGCATGGCTCATATTCGCAGAAAATTTGATGAAGCGGTAAAATATGACAAAGACAGGGCTGCGTGGGCGGTCGACACCATTGGTAATTTGTACAAAATAGAAAGAGAAATTCGAGAAGCTGAGCCTGCTCTTGCCGAAAGCAAGATTGTTGAAAAGCGGATGACCGAAGCTTTGCACATACTTGGTCAACTCAAAGAATGGATGCTGAAAGAATATCCCAAAGTACTGCCGTCTAGTCCAATTGGCAAAGCCATGGCCTATGCGCTGCCCCTTTTGGACAACCGCAGCGGCGGACCGCATGAAATATTATGCTTTGCACGGGGGGCTTCAAATAGATAATAACCTGATCGAAAATGCAATCAGGCCCGTCGCTTTGGGTCGCAAAAACTGGCTTTTTGCAGGCACACATGATACCGCACAAAACGCAGCGATGATCTATTCTCTTTTCGCAACCTGTAAGAAACACAACATCAATCCTCACGACTGGCTGACTGATGTTCTCAGAAAAATGAATGATGATGGCTATAAAGGCAAGTTCTCAGACTTGCTGCCACACCGATGGGCAACTACCAAAGCATAAAAATATTATAATGCAATAGTGGGGATGACCGACTGCTTACGGAACAATCACGAAATACTTAGAAGTTTTTAAAAACATATTTAGCTACACTGAAAATATTGGACATTACAATATGATGATGGGCATTGGCGAAGAAATTACAGAAGAAGTTGAGGTATAGATACTATGGAAAAAAGCAGAGTGGTATAGTATGGTTAACTTCGCAACGCAGTTACGAAGTTAACCATACTTAATTAAATTTAAAAATGTCCAGTTTTTTTGCTAATAAACTGGACAAATTAACTATCATTGCACTACAATAAAAAGATGAAAACCGCTGAATACATATCATTTACTATAGATAGACTGCCCAAGGGCTATGTATTCACCTATGCCGACTTTATTACAGAGGTGAACCAAAAAGAAGCGGTAATAAAAGCCCTAAACCGTATGGTGGCTTCGGGTAAAATCGCCAAGCTATCAAAAGGCAAATACTACAAACCTGAGAATACGCCCTTTGGCAACCTACTACCCAATCAGGCACAAGTAGTAAAAGACTTATTGGAAGAAAACGGAAGAGTAACAGGCTATCTCACAGGTTATAGTGTTTACAATCAGTTGGGCTTAACCACACAGGTAAGCAATACCATACAAATCGGGAAAAATCAAATTCGCCCCAATTTTAAAAGAGAACGCTATACGATTGCTTTTGTAAAGCAAAAAAACACCATCACCAAAGAGAATATTCCTTTGTTGCAGCTATTGGATGCCATCCGATACATCAAAAAAATACCTGATGCCAGTATAGAAGCATCCTGCAAACGGTTCTTAGCCATAATAAAAAACTTTACAGACAAAGAAACAAATACCTTGGTACGCTTAGCATTAAAATATCCACCTGCTACAAGGGCTTTACTAGGTGCGTTGTTAGACCAATTACAACAGGGCAAAACGGCTGAATCACTTTTTAAATCATTGAACCCAATTACTAAGTATAAACTAACAGGTGCAGCGAAAGCAATTTCCAACACCGAAAAATGGAATATTGTATGAATCTGCACGAGAATAAAACCTTATTCAGACAAGCCGTTCAGTTTACGGCTGACCAAATGAAAATCCCTGCTATTTATGTAGAAAAAGACTATTGGGTTACCTATGCTTTGTTTACCATTTTCAATAATGATATTGGCAAAGACACCGTGTTTAAGGGCGGAACAGCACTATCCAAGTGTTACAATATGATTGAACGATTTTCAGAAGATATTGACTTGGTAGTATTAAGGCGAGAAGGAGAAACAGATAGCAAGTTAAAATCAAAATTAAAAGCAATAAGTACAGTTGTAGAAACCGTATTGCCAGAAGTAACTATTGAAGGCATTACGCATAAAATGGGAATGAACCGTAATACGGCACACTCTTACAACAAAGAATTCAAAGGTGATTACGGACAAGTAAGAGATGTGATAATTTTGGAATCAACTTGGCTTGGATACTACGAACCATACACTACCAAAAGCATTGTTTCATTTGTCCATCAAATGATGTTGGATAATAAGCAGTCTGATATTGCTAAAGAAAACGGGCTACTTCCTTTTGACCTATTGGCATTAGAACCCATAAGAACCATTTGTGAAAAAACAATGAGTTTGGTTCGCTTTTCTTATGGAGAAAATCCGATAGATGATTTAAGGAAAAAGATACGACACACCTACGATTTACATCAATTACTAAAATAAGAAGAATTTGCAAGTTTTTTCTATTCAAAAAACTTTGATAATATGTTGCTAAAAGTTGCAAATGATGATGTAGCGAGTTTTAAAAACAATAATAAATGGCTGAATTATCATCCTAATGAAGCACTTATATTCAAAGACTTGGAAAATGTGTGGAATGAGTTGAAAACGATTTACAACGGTGACTTTAAAAATTTGGTGTATGGAGAATTACCCAAAGAAGAAGCGATTTTGGAAACATTAAAAATGATTCAAGAAAGATTAAAAGCAATTTCTTGGACAATAATAATTGAACCCAAGGAAGGAAATTTACGGAAGAAAAACTAGAAAAAACGTTTGCCGAGTTGTTGGGACAAGAAGGATTTCGCAGGACAGCCAACGCATTTGGCAGCACATTTACATTTTTTACCGAAACACAAACCAATACTAAAAAATGTAAAAGAGCTACCAAGCTAACGCAACAAGACACAGTAAACAAAGGACAACAGAGTAACGACAAAAAAGAATAACGAAGGCATAAGAGCACCTACCCAAAAGGCGGGGTTTCGGGTTCCAAAGACAGTTTTGTGGTTAATCAAACATTGGTTTTTCAAATCAAGTTTAGTGGTAAAGATCCCGCCCTTCGGGTAGCTGCAAAACGTTGGCACCAATTTTAGGACGACCAACAACTAACAGACAGACCATATAAATATGGCATTCGGACTTTCATTAAAACACATTGAGGACTTATCTCTTGACAATTTAACGACAGAACAATTTCTGGTGCTTGCAATTGAAGCAGCGAAAAAACTTGATTGGAATGTTGGCTACACAAGTGAAACTGGTTTCATTGCTTTTACAAAATTCTCAATGAGTTCCTAGAGTGAGGAAGTTAAAGTGAAAATTGATGGCAACAACGCAAACTTGAAAAGCGAATGCACAGGCAGTCAAATGGCAGACTGGGGGAAATACAAAAAGAACATCGAAAATTTAGTTGCAATGGTTCATTCTAGTTCCGGTTATGAGCTGGAATATCCCAATGGGGTCAATATACGCCAGGATATCCAACATATGCGGAATGTAATTATAGCAAGTATGGGGTTGTCAATTGTAAGTATTAGTTCACGATGAGCTTGGAAAAACCTATGGTGTTGTTTTTGGTCTCTGTTTGAAGCAAATAGATGCCAGCAGGGAGAACCGGGAGTTGAATTTTTTTTGTTTTCAAGTCGTTTATTCTTTCTGAATGTATCAGGACACCCGAGGAATTAATCAGTTTTATTCCCGAAAGTTCAATTTTTGACTTGATAGTAAACTCTTTTGAGGCCGGGTTTGGATAAATAGACAAACTTTCAGAACCTTCTGACAATGCCCATACTATTTTGCTGAAAGCGTAACTGCCGTCATTGTCAATCATTTTCAAGCGATAATACGCTGGGGTTCCCGGATCCGTATTTTGGTCCAGATAGGAATACGAACTGCCGCTATCGTGGCCAGCGACTTCCTGGATTTTAATAAAACCTTTTACCGGATCAGTTGATTTCTCTACTTCAAAATGGTTGAAATGAGATTCAAAGGATGTTTTCCATTCGAGATGAATATCGTTTTCAGAAGCCGTAGCGCGGAAGTCCTTCAAGGTTATCGGCAAAGCTCCTACGCTGATTGTGAAGGTACATGTTCCGTAACACTGGGTGATGTATTCGGAAGTGTTATTTGAAGCCGCAGTGTAGGTGATTGTATGAGAACCGTTACCTGCAATGGATGGATTGAAGGTTGTACCATTTGTAGTCACGCCCAAACCGGAGTAGTACGTTTCAACAGCGTCCGGACTGCTACCACCTGTAAGTAAAAAAGGAGCGGTGGATGTATTTTGAACAGTGCTGTTACCTGGGCAAGTAACCGTGGGTGGCGGAGTATTATCAACAGCAAAAGGTAGCGATTTTTGGACAGTGCAATTATTATTGTCCGTAACGGTTAATGTGTACTGGTGCGTTCCGACCCCCGCTACGGCAGGATACAGTATATTATTTGTAATTCCGGGACCGCTGTAAGTAACAGTGGTATTGGCCGGTGGGGAACATCCGGTAATTGACATAGGGGGTGTGTCGATACAAAATTTCAACTGTTCAAGTGCGCAAGGAATTTCTATGGCCGGGGTAACTGTAATGTTAAATGTGCAGGTTTCGTTGCCATCTGTTCCGGCATAAGTATACAAAATGGCATGAACTCCAGAGCCGGCGATTGTTGCATCAAACATGCCGTTTGACACGCCTGTACCGGAATATATTCCTCCGGTCGGAGCCGCAGTGGTAAGTGCAAATGCAGGGGTGCCGTTACAGACTTTCTGGTCTTCCGGGCAACGTACCTGCGCATAACCGTAAGTATAAAAAACAATTAGGCAAATCAGGCAAAGTAGCCGATTGATTTTTAGTAAAGGAAAAACCATAAGTTTGTGTGTCTGTTAGTTTAAAATGTAAGCTAACAAATTTCCTTGGAGTTATTGAATTTTAGCTAAAAAATCAGAACGTTGCCGCATTCCTTTTTCACATGTTGCTGTATGAACGCGACTCGATGTACAAGCTGTTGTTCTGTATCCCATCAGTAAAGACCATATTTAATTGATCCGTTATTGCTTAAAGCTTTATAAAAAAAGGATTATGAGCAAAGATCAACACATGCGGGAGCTGGAATATTCCAATGGGGTCAATATACGCCGGAACGTCACTGAAAACAAGCCATTAATATGCTTATAGCATTTATTAAGACCCCGAGTACAGGGGGGCAGCATGCTCCAGAATATGCAATACAGACCCTGGTTACGCATTACCTAACTGCACCAGATCCTGGAACTTCAAAAACAGGATGGTCAATGAATCAGATAGTATCCGGTCCGGGGTTGCTTATGGGACCGTGTATAATTATCTGGCTGATAAAAGGAAATAATCCCGAACCCTGCGACATCCGACGCTATTTTCGATCCATTTGTAATGAAAACCTCAAATTAACGAACCCACTTTTTAGGCAGATAAAAGGACCTGTACGCCTATGAGCCTGACTGTAAGCAGTCATGCTTCAAAATAGTTAAGCCCCAAATTTTAGCTATTTACTCGCTAACTGTTTATGACAATCCCCCCAATTTTCCAACTCCTTGATGACAGGTTTTAAGGCGTATCCTATTGGCGTTAATTCATATTCCACACGTGGTGGAACTTCTGCATAAACTGTTCTTGTGATTATCATATTTTCTTCAAGCTTACGGAGCTGTAAGGTCAACATACGTTCGGTAATGTTTGGTAATTTCTTTTTCAGTTCCCCAAACCGGTGCTTACCGGTCAATAACCAGGAGCAGATTACTAATGTCCACTGTCCGCCGATAATACTTGAAGCGTAAGCTTCTGGACATTCGTCAATTAGCGCACTCCTGTTGGAGAAATTGGTCGATGTTTGTTTAATTTCACTCATTACTTACATTTTTTATAGTACCTAACAATTGGTGGGCAATATAAGGATTTGTGGGCTTCATGTTACCTTTGTGTAAGATTTATTAATGATATCACGATGAAGACTTTAATTATTATTACGCACCCTACCATGAGCGGTTCTACCATGAATAAGAGGTGGATGGAGGAGCTCCTTAGATTTCCTGAAAAGTATACGGTTCATTCGTTGTACGATGCTTATCCAGACGAAAAGATAGATGTCCAGGCTGAACAGCGCCTGGTCGAGCAATACGATAAGATAATATTCCAATTTCCCTATTACTGGTTCAATATTCCCTCATTGTTAAAAAAATGGTTCGACCAGGTACTGACCCACGGCTGGGCCTATGGTAGTAAAAGTGGATACCGTATGGAAGGGAAAAAAATAGCACTGGCCATATCGTTAGGAGTGGAAGAAGAGGAGTTGAGTAGTAATGGCGGGAAATACAAATATCCGCTCAACGAACTCTGCAGACCATTCGAGCTAAGTTTTGAATATGTCAAAGCGGACTACCAACCGGCATTCGCTTTTTATGGTTTGGAATTTAATGTCTCTGACAGCCATATTGAACGGGGCGTAAGATCCTATATGCAATTTTTAGCAGGATTTTAATAATGCTGCTCTTTATTGTAGACTAACAGAATTGAATGGTACTCTTTTTTATAATATAAGATGGAATTAAAAAGAAAACGAATCCTGATCATAGGAGGTTACGGAATGGTAGGCAGTAATATAGCACGGTTGATCAGACGTGCAGATACCAGCATAGAATTGGTTCTTTCCGGAAGAAATCCTCAAAAAGGGCAATGTCTGGCCGATGAATTAAAGAACGCAGAAACAGCTTACGTTAATTTGGAGGAAGGGCTTGATTTAAGCAAACTCGGTAACATCGATCTTATCATCACAGCGATGCAAGACCGGCGCAATATTTCGCGGGAGATTGCCATTTCGAACGGCATCGCCTGTATAACCGTCAGTGAATTAGCTGATCAAATTTCTCCAACAGCATTCTTAAGCCTGCAAAAACCGATTGTTGCCCCGGTCGTCTTTGCCGGGCATTGGCAAGCAGGCTTATTGACCCTTGCTGTTAAACACATGGCCGCCAAATTTGATCATATCACACATATTGAAATGGCCGGAATATATGACGAGAAGGATCCGGTAGGACCGGAGGTAGCAAATGATGTGAACGGTTTTATGGGTCAGGCGATGATACGGCAGGATGGAGCGTGGCTATCAGTGCCCGCAAAAGATAACCCTAGAGAAATCTGTTTATACAACCGGTTATTGGCGAAAGGTTATCCGTTGAGTACACTGGATGTTCCAAGTATTGCCGCATTTACAAATGCTGCCAATATTCGGTTTGACTTTGCTACCGGCGTATCAATAGGAAGCAGTAGAGGTTTAGTAGCTTCGCATGATTTGTATATTGATATGGAAGGGGTGTTGTTATGTGGAGAAAAGACAAATCTTCGAACCATTGTGTCTGGGGAAAAAGGAAACGCTCGAATGACTGCGGTGGGTGTCTATTTAATAACAGAAAGGATATTGGGTCTTAACGGAAAGAACGCAACAGAAGCCGGAGGCCTATATCTTCCAGAAACGATTGTTACGGTAACTGATCTTATCAATCGTTTAAAGGATTTCGATATATCATTTATTGAAATGAACCAAATTGACATCTCATCAAAATAGCGATGAGATGTTTCAGAAAGGGTGTGTAAATAAGCCTCCTGATGTGTTCATCGTAAGCAAAATAAGTAGATAATTTGTGCCAGTTAGTTTGCCAGGATCGGAGTACAACAGGATATTTTTTACACAATTTCCGGCTAGGTTTTCTAGTTCTGTTTCTGCTAATGTTTGGTCGCTGCTTGGTAGACCATCTTCAGGTCGGAAGACCCAGTTAAGTTATCCGTACAGGCAATTAAAATGTCTCTAACACCTCTTGCTTTTAAATTTGTAAGTACAGAAAGCCAAAAGTTAGCCCCGCGCGGCCGCGGCCCTCGCTTTCAGAAATATACGGGGCGCCCTGCCATCCCAATTAGCTCATTGTATCGAAGACGATTAACGCCCAAAACATTATAAACCGCAGGTGTAACAACGCTTCCACCATTGCAAACCTTTTACGGTTTAGACGGGCCGTATTGAACCACGAAGTGGTGTATTGATTAAAGCAATATTGAATAGAAATGAATACAACCCAGAATGGGTGACATTATTGGCCTATTCGTTCATCGTTCGGCATTCGGTGGCTTGTATTACTAATTTGATACTTTCGAAGGCTTAGCCTTAATCCTCAGGGCGATCTTAATTTTATGGTTTAGGAACATCACAAATATTAAAAAATATAACTGGGAATTTCCTTTTTATAGCATGATGCTACAAGACCCGACCCCGACAGGGGCCGAATGACATTGTTGCTGTTTTTCTATCGATTTGGTAATCCTTTGGGTTCCGGGTTTTGATCGTCAACGCATCCCACAGAATCGATTTTAGAGGGCGCCGCACAGGGGAGTCGCTTAGAAAAGGAATTATGAAACCAGAACAACAACGACTTCTTTATATTATGGTATGATCCTTTAAAGTGGCCCGGTCTAACCAAAATCACTGGCATGGTCCCCCGGAAATAAGCAAAGGGAGGGCCATAGTCGATATTTTCGAGGTAAGGTTATAGAGATCTGTAAAATATGAAGACGGGAAAAGCCTGAGAAAATGATTGGAGAAATATTTCAATTTTTATAATGATGAGAGATTTCACGAATCTCTAAATTATAAAGCGCCTGGTGAAAAATATAGATAAAAACAGGCAGCCTAAAATTTGGATATGTTGTTCTAGAATGTGGCGCAGCTTATATCATCTCTTTCAAAATGAATATCTACCAAAATTATAAGTCAATAAATGGTCCTCCTTTTAATGCAGGACGTAAAAGTATTTTATTTTTAGTTTGAATATATCGATGCATTCTTCCTAATTCAGTTGATAATCGGAGCAAGTCTTTTTGGGTTTGCTTTTCTAACTCCGAGCAATTAGAGGTTTCATAATATGTTCCACCAAAATCAAAAAAAGGGAAAATAAACCATTCTTTATGTTTTGTAGAAAACGAAGATGAAATTTCCCATGATTTTTTGGTGGCATGAATATTATGAATGACCATATCGATAACCTCCTGTCTCAAATTTCCATCAAAATATAAACTGTCAACAACTCCTTGATAGTTAACTCTAAAATAAAAGAAACCATAAGTTGAGCTACAATCTCCTGATTCTGCATAAGGTACCTTACTTGACAAGAAATCTTCCAAAGATAGACGGCGTTCAATGCTTTTATCTAATTGGGAATTAAATTTTATCAGTTCCTGAGCTTTACTAAAACTAGAACTAAATATAATTCCCAGAACAAACAAAAATTTAGTTACCAAATGTTTCATTGATTGTAAATTATGAGCTGAATGGTAATGATCTATATTTATTAGCGTCTGCCACATATAAGTATATGTACTTCGTTTAAATGCACTTAAATCCTCCCAAGCAGCGTTGCCTTGAAGTCCAACCCAAGCTAGAGAAGCGGCTTGGTCATTACTAAATTAGTAAACCATGTTTGTAGGGCGGCCATAAAAGGCTTAATATACTTAATGGGACATTTCCGTGTAATCCATATTCACGGTATTTCCTAAATGCATATGAATAGCCTCATGATAAATTGCCGGCACAAGGCTTCCTTCGAGGAGCCCTTCAAAGCCCAACTGTCAAGTATGATCTCTGATCAGTATCTATTGAGATCAGTAGATGCCACCATCCGTTCATTTACTTTTGACTTTTCCTTTATAACCAATGCGATATTTGCCGAATTGTTAAAGTTAAATAAAATCTTTGGCACTTCATTTGGAAATCGGCATCCTTAACCATATCCCATGAATTCTTTAAACATGGGGTATATAATTGATTTTTAAAAAGGAGTACTTTCAGAAATTACATTCCCTCCAAACTTGCTGATTTATCCCTATGAATCTGGTGGGTAAAAACAAAAAAGACCTAGCCTGTTAAGCTAAGTCCTTGATTTTCAAGTGGGCCCACCTGGAATCGAACCAGGCACCTACTGATTATGAGTCAGTAAAAATATGGTTTTTCTTCTTATTGTATATTTGTCTACTGTTATGTAATATATTGATATGCAGTTATTTATAAAATATTTTTATTTTTGATTGTTGTCTGTTTATCGTCCAATCCGTAAATTTGTATTGCACATAAAATTGAATGAATGTTCAATCAAAATGCAATGTCGTTTACTTAAGCTAATATTAGAGCTTTGGTACGGTATGTAGGTGTAAAATGCCTAAATACCGTACCAATGTATAGGGGGTAGCAAATCCGTCATTTAAGAGTAAAGATTACCGGAAAACTGCACATAAACATATCGACCGCGCGTCGGACCGACATGAGCTTGAAAGTCAGTGATTTACAAGACGCTTCCGTGATGAAGAGCTTTACGGATTATCTAGGAAAAGGATTCTCACAATCAAGAATTTAGTTATAATTATTATGACCTTTAAAACTACGATACAAAGAGAATTGGACGGTTTTTATTGGTCGGTATTGGATCAGGACTTCAACATGCGTGCAGTCAGGAAAGGGGCTTTTTCCCGTGCGCGCGTCAAACTCAATCCGCCGCCTTTAAGCATCTGGCAAAAACAGGGCCAAAGGTGTTTTATCAACAAGTACCCGTGTATCATTAGGCCGGATATAGACTATTGGCCCTGGACGGTTCCAGGTTGTTGCTACCGCGGCATAAATCGGTAATACAGGAATTCGGGGAGCGTGAATTTGGTCCTTATGCGGACGTTCCCCAGAGCATGGCGACCTGCGCGATTTTATATGATACGATAAACCTGGTACCCCTTGACGGACAAATAGCTTCTTACAAAACCAGTGTAAGAGACCTGCTAGTTGAACACTTGGAAAATACGCAAAAGGGCGACTTGCTGATTATACATCGGGGCTATCCTGCGGTTTGGCTATTTACGCCCATCCCATTGAAGAAAAAGTACAGTCTGAATAGACTCAGGATTCAAACAAAAAACACAATCAGAAAATTAACCGGACTTCCGCTCTGGACATGCTTCATAAGATCCTGATACCAATTTTTCTGAAAAACAAATTCAAGAAGGCGATAGTGGCCTTTGATGATATTGTCTACAAAACCAGAGAACTCATTAGGCCAGACAGGTTCAAAACCAGAAACCGTAAACCTAAGCGAAAGTACCATATGAGTTATAAAAGACTATAGTTCTTAAGTAAACGACATCTTTTTTAGATTTCAGTCAGGTTTGCGAGGAGTAGTCGAACACTTTACCCTAATCATTTATTGTGAGTAGGAATTTGGCTTGCCGTTGCATCCAATCTGATGTTTGTGAATGTAATGCAAAATTTGGTTAGACAATATTCCTCTAAAACATTACTTTTATATAGAATTGTAACCAACTTTTCATATGTTGAGACTCTATACCCTTATTAGCATATTCATTTTATTTTCTTTCACAAATATTTCGGCACAATCCGCTACTATTTTCATTAATAATAACGATTTGAATAGGTCTACTTGCCTAGGAGTTTCCTACCGTTTGCCTATCACCACTACTGGGTCTTTTAGTGTCGAAAATAAATTTTCAGTTCAGCTTCGCAAAGCCTCTTCCACGGCAATAGTGATGGAAGTAGCGGCTGAATTGAATGATGGCTTTCTGGAATTTGTATTTTCAGATTCCGTGCTTACTGCAAATTCATCGCTGGAGCTAAAAGTCAATTCGTCAGCACCCAAAGTAGAAAGCAACTGGTCTTACCCTGTTTTAATTCATAGTAAGGGCATCGTTACACTTAATAACTCCCTTATTTCTGATACTTTGAATAAATTTGATCAGGCACGCATACAGTTTTCCGGATACAGTTATAGCGCGATCAGTCTGACACTGGATGATAGCAGCCGCTTTTCTATATATCCGAATGGAGCACCAGACTTTGTTTCAAACCAAACACTACAAGTTGTCAAATCTGAAACATACAAAATTGCGCACGCCGAAAACCTTTGTGGTGCTATGAAGGTGAGTGGAAGTTACCGGGCAACCATCAACAGCACTTCTGTCAGGACGATTTCATTTACACCGCAATCGGTTTGTGAAAATGGTCAGGTCAGTGTCAGAATTTCAACTTCGGGAAATTCTTTAACAACGCAGACAAAATACCGTTTAAGATTTACGGAGGCGATTTATAACGACAAGCCAAAAACCTCCGAAGTAGAAGCAATCCTTCACGACAATGTACTCACAGCGAAAGTACCATCTGAATTTAAAGCTGAAACGCTTCGTGAGGTTTATATTCAGGTTGTTACCGATAATCCAGCGACGCTAAGTCCGCCTTCCAGTGAAAGACTTTTCATCTGGGCGGCACCTTCTGCTGAGATCAGCGTCGAAAGCAACACGATCAATTATGGTGATGTGGCGCAGCTATACGTTCGTCTCAAAGGTCTGCCGCCTTTTACTGCTGAATTGAGCAATGGCTCCAAGGTGAGTACACCCAATTCTTCCCTGCAATTTAACTTAGTTCCGAGCAATGACGATACATACAGCTTGAAATCTTTGTCTTCGGGTTGCGGAATAACAGAAATGAGTGGCGCACAGTCGGTGGAAATCAAAATTCGGCCAGGCATAAAGATTGAGGAGAGTGAAAGTCCGCAAATTTTATGCGCCGGTATAAAAAGCAAGATCAAATTTTCATCAAATGCTGCACTGACAAACGAAACCCAATTTTCTATCAAGATTACTGATGGATACACGGGTGAGACATCGCTGTTACCTGCATCCCGCTCCGGTGATTTTTTAGAAGTCACGATTCCTGAAAACCCGCAGGGTTATAGAAGTTACAATTATCAAGTGATCACTACCAATCCGGCTTTGGAATCTCCATTGTCCTCATTCGTTAGCACTCAGACCATTCCAAATGCTCTGTTTTCGGGTTATAATTTTAAATACAATTATGAAATTCCCTCCGACATAAGGCTCAGCTATATCCTGACCGGCGGAGCACCATACTCTGTTGAGTACATGGATGGTTCGGTTGTGAAATATCCTTACGATGGTGATATTATAACCCGGCAAATGTATCTGCAACAGACCACTGACTTTAAAATCAAATCGATTAGCAATACCTGTTTCAAAAATGAGAATGTCAGATCAGTACGCCTAACAGTAACGCCGTCACAAAATCCGGGCATCTATCTGCAGCCTATTAAAAGTGCTGTTTGCAATAATGACAGTCTTGAAATTAATTTTGGAATTGTTGGGACATTTAATGCGGGCAATAAATTTATAGTTCAGGGATACACCAATTGCTGTGAACTTAATGACATTATTACAGTGGATCAGGCAGGGAAATTCAAGTTAAAAATGTCTGCACAAGCCTTCTTCTACAATAATGCTGGAATTCGAATTGCTTCTACAAACCCTGTACTTTTTACCGAGGTACGTTCTTTCAGTATTCAGAAAAAGGCTGACAACTTTTCAATATACCCGCCATCGACCCCTGAGAACCCGTATAGGATCACCGAAACGGCCAATCCGAGTAGCCTGACTTTGTCATCAACTTCTCCATCTTTTTCCAGTATGGTCTACACTGAAAATGGTGTTGAGAAAACTTTTAATAATGATGATCCAACGCCGACTGCCGTATACATGCCCATTTACCCTAGGCTAGGTCAGCTCACAACTTATGAGATCAAATCAGCAACGAATGTATGTGGAACAGCAGATGTAAATCTGAAAGCTTATGTGGCCAAAATGCCCTACCGCATATCCATATCAATATTTAGCAGTATGCTAAAATTCTGTGCAGGCGCACCTATACAGATTCCTTTTGGCATCGTAGAAGGCACAGCCTCTGATGCTAGTTTTGCATTACAGATGGGAAGCGAAGGTTCGTCAGAGTATCAAACATTGATAAGTGGCGTGAAAGACAGAATTTTGAAGGCTGTCATCCCCGCATCAACGCCGGCTGGGCAATATTATCTAAGAATTGTTTCTTCGGATGGCAGCATTTCCGATTTGCTAAAGATTTCCATCTCCACACCACCAACAGCAATCCTTCGTGCACAATATGAAAATGGCCCCATAATGGTAAATGCTGGCGAACGCGTTCGTCTTGAAATTTCACTGACGGGCACCGGGCCATGGGAAAGCAGTTGGAATGATGGCAGGTTTAGCCACTTTTACTCGGATACGCTGCAAATAATTGATGTTTTCCCCACAAAAAGTCAGGAGTTCTCTATCAATTCGGTAAGCAATGAGTGTGGATATGGCATCACATCAGGCTCGGTCGTAGTGTCGGTGAAACCCAAACTAGTTGTGTCTTCCTCCTCTGGCAGCGTGTGCGAAGGAGGTGAGTTTAAGCTAAACTACGCATTACTCGGCGATATAGATATCTTAGAGGATTACATTCGATTTATACTTGTTAATCAAACTACCGGCGCAATTCAAACGCTGGATTCTGTTAAAACAGTTAAGGGGATAATTAATCTTCAATTACCAAGTGTTCTTTCAGGTAACTTTTATCAGCTTCGTGTGACCGCTAGAAAATTCGATCTTTTCGAGGTAATACCTGTCACTGTGTCTATTAAGCCCGATCTTACAATCAGTGGAAATACAACTATCAACAGTGGTGAAAGCGCACAGATAGTATTGAAATCCAACAGGCAAAATTACGAAAGTATTAGATACGTTCTGTCGGACGGTACGAGTGGTAATGCTGCTGGTGCTATTGGTCGGCTTACTTACGTGCGAGTCTCGCCGAAGCAGACCACCACTTACACGCTTACATCTGTAACAAATGTCTGCGGAGTAGGACCAGCTAGCGGCTCGGCCGTTGTTGAAGTGAACCCCGCTTCAACGCGAACTGTGAATGTATCTCAATGGTCTTCCCTTACAAGTTCCGGATTTTGTACCGAGGATACAATCATCGTTAGGTATGATACCACCGGCACATTCTCTGCTGAAAACAAATTGACGGTTCAGATCTCAGATACAACCGGACGCAACTGGCGCAACATTGTTACCATCGGCATTGGGAACCCATTGAAAGCCATACTTCCTTCTGATATGATTCCGGACAAGCAATACAACTTGCGCATTCTGGCAACAGATGAAGGTACTGCCAGTGGAGCTTACGAATATCCGCTTACAGCAGGTAAAATGGCTAGAGTGAAATTTGCTACGGAATCGGTAATTTTTGATGGCAAAACAAATCCACGCGTTAAGGTTCTATTGGAAGGTGGCGCGCCCTGGACCTATCGTTACGGAACATCCATGCAGAATTTAATACGACAGACATCCAATCCTGTCGACGAAATTGAATTATACAACGTCGCTCCAAATCAGACTTACTGGTTGATGGGGGTTTCCAATAGTTGTGGAACGGGAATGATTGGCAATCCTGAAAGGCTTGACCTTAAAAGTCCTCCGATATTGCCGGTTACGCTAGTGAAATTTGAAGGAAAGCGCGTTGATGATGCCAGTGTTGTGTTATCTTGGGAAACCAGTCAGGAATCTAGTAACGATTATTTTGAAATCCAAAGAACGGTTAATCCAGCTTTAGGATTTACGGTGATAGGCAAACTTGCGGGCTCGGGATCAGCTTCGTCAACAAACAGATACCGGATGAACGATTTAAATTGGTACAAAGAATATACCTATTACAGACTTAAACAGGTGGACTTTGATGGGACTTACGCATACAGCTCTATAGTAAGCATAAAACCAGTCATTGTTCCATTGTCAGTAATTGCTTTCCCAAATCCCGGGCAAGGGAATAGTCTGGCGTTCAAAGTGCAGGGACTAGAACTTCCCATGCAAGCTTCAATCGCAATTTATGATTCAAGAGGTGTAGCTATTTACTTAGACAATAAAGTTCAGTTAAATACAGAATATCAAGTTATCACGCCGTCCATTTCGGGTATTATACCCGGGAAGTATACCATTAAAATCAAAACCAATGACCGGGAGGCAGTAAGCTCTTTTGTTGTTACTCCCTGAATGTAATATAACCCGTTGTGCGGTTTAAACCGCACAACGGGTTAAAAATTAATTGGCTAAGGGTATATCAGCAATAAATTATTTTGATCCAGGAAAGCTCAATGAAAAGATTTCTGCTCTTCCCGGTATACGCATATATGTACTAGGACTACCGAGAGGAAAAGCTTTAAATAACGAAACCCCCTCTTCGGGAGTAAAAAAGGAAGTGTATTTTAGCCAGTCAAATACTTCGATGATGGGTTTTGTGAAAGGTGTTTTAAATTCCTCAGGATTTAAAATGGGTGTGGATGATGGAAGGCCATTCAGTAATACTTCTGCTCTGGATGAAGATCAGGCCAAATTGAATTGGAAACCGAGCACAAGTCAATATATATTATTGATAACAGGAATGGATACCCGGAACTTTTTCCAATAGTAAAAGTACTCTACATAGTGTACTTAGTTAACGGATCAGGTTCCTGGAAGGGATGGTAGCAGATAAAATACCACTTCATCACTAAGGTGTTCAGATCATAGATATTCATTTGGAAAACATTATTTTCAATAGCTTCCTGATCTAGGCTTGCCCTAAGAGAACTGTCTGCTACCATTATGCTAATAACAGGTTGTGATGAATTTTCAAATCCCCAGAGAATATCTCGAAGGTATTCGATTATCAAATCAATTTCTTCTCCGGTTTCTTTGGTAATCAACTGAGTGAAAATACTTTTTTCACCAGAATTTATATGATCATTCAAAATTCTGTTCAATCGGTCGATCAGGTTTGCATTAGATGAGATAATCTTTTTGATTTCCCTGCCCAGCACGATTGCTGATATTTTTTCAAGTGTACGCTCTTGTTCGCCAAACATGTCAAGATGATTGGAGTATATTAACTCTTGATGCAGAGGAAAAAAGTTTACAAGGATATTACCAATATCCGTGGCGTCTTTCTGCCTTCTTTCAGGTCTGTCATCGTAGGCTATAAGTTTCAGAAGAACGATTCCGATTAATGTGGCTGCGTTGAAGGAATTTCCCGTTTCAAAGCTGACAACCTCTGTGCCATTTTCGTAAACTTCTTTCATTCCGCTTATCTGAATTGTGGTCATACCAGTCCCTTCAATCTTTACACTGCCCTGAGATTCGATTTCTCCGAATGGAAGTAGGTCAATCTGAAGTCCGTCTGGCGAGATCAGTACAAATGCGTTTTCCCTGACAGGTATATAGTTTTCATTTTAGATAAGATACTGCTTAACAGCTTCGTATTCCTGATGACTAGCTACCAGGATGGCGTAATCTATGTCTCTGGTTGTTCTGAATTTCATTTCAGCTTTTTCGTACCATATCTGCCTGGCTAAGGCACCAATTAGGTAGTAGTCAATGGAAAGTTCAGTAAAAGTTTTCTCCACCGCATCGAAGACATTCTTTAATTCTGCATGCTTCATGGCTGATCGAATATCCGGGCTAGCTTTTTGTCATAAATAATATTTGCAGTCTCAATACATCTTGCATCGCCTGTAATCATCAGGTCAGCGTAAGTGATCAATTCAGGAGTAGCACGATTGTTCATGTATATTGTGGTGTCCATCCAAAACTTGTTATAAATTTTTAGGTTTCCATCAGACCGCGGAGCCAGCTTTAAAATTTTAACCAGCTCATTTTTTTCTTGTGCAGTATAAATTGTCCATTGTTCAGGATTCAGATGGCCGGTTTCAAGATCGCCTGCTGGCTCGCCGCCCCAAATAGCTGTTGCAGGTAATTCCAGCTGGTCCCACAGTTTGCTTCCACCGAAATGGTAAGTTCCTAACAGCAGGGAAGGTTTTAAAATATTTCTATACCCTATGATCCAGTTCTCAAGTAGTTCTTTCTTGTTACTTAGGATCATGCGGTTTTTATTGACTTCTAAAATATGCCCGGTTTCCTTTAGAGCCAATATGGCTTCATTTATTGTTCCCAGCGCCACCTTTGCATAACTAGCAATCTCCCGGTATGTAAAATTTACGGCCTCAGGGTTTTGTAAGAAAGCATAAACTACTTTTAGACCAGCCTTAGTGAAGGCTCGGTTCGTTTTTTTTTCAACGTCAAGATTTACCGGCTTTTGGCCATCCAGCCAAAGTAGTAGATTGTCGTTGGAGATATAGATATTTCCCGCAGTATCTAGATAGGCAATTCCGTTCTCGCGCAGACGCTGCTTCTGCGCTGGATATATTTTATCGGCAACAAGCATAAACGGCTTGTTTAATTCAGCCTGGCGAAGTAATTTATCCAGATGGTATTCACGAAACTCGCGTTTTACCTCGGTGCTAAAAATAACTGTGGTTTCTCCCATCGTTATTTTTGTCTTACCATCAATCCCATCATCGTAAGAATTATCCTGAGACAACCAATAACCAGCTATACCGGTATTTGCTTCTAAGTTTCTTAGCGCATTTTCGACAATTTCATTTTCTGAAAACATCACTTGTTCATTTTATTTACTTGTTCATGTTCAGTGAACAGTCAAAAATAATGAACAATTAGTGAATTTAAAAGTTTACTTATCTAAAATTTAAAAATAAAGTTCAATATCGATTAATGCCATAGCTCAGTGAATCCTTGAGACAAAAATATCTACAGATAATTGGAAGAGATTGATAAGGCGTTGACTGGATAATCGAACCTATCAATCATCCGGACGGCTTGTATTCAAGAACTATAAAAAAAACTCATGAAATGAAAGTGCTTCATTAGACTTCATTGCTACTATGCTAATCAACAAATTTGTATTGCACATAAATGAAAAAGGACTTAGTGAATTTCTCTAAGTCCTTGATTTTCAAGCGGGACCGCCTGGAATCGAAGTCGTACGCGACCCCGGTCTACGCGACGGCGGTCTACGCGACGGCGGTCTACGCGACGCGGCACTGCGGACGCCGCGCGGTCAGTTGCTCTAACCTCTATGAATAAGGTGGGTAAAAACAAAAAAGACCTAGCCTGTTTAGCTAAGTCCTTGATTTTCAAGTGGGCCCACCTGGAATCGAACCAGGCACCTACTGATTATGAGTCACAAGGTTTACACAATTTTGTCCTATTGGTAGTCTTTCTATATCTTATTAAATGCACTGATTGTAAGCATATTGAAACGTTCTTCTATTTTTGTTTATTGGTTTCTTATTGTTTATTTACTACTATTGTAGGCGAGTTTGTAGGCGAGTCATGAGGCGAATAGCCTACATTAATTTAACAATAAAGAAATGGATATTAAATCAGCATCGGTCAGACTGTCGTTCGAGAGAACAAAATCGGAAATGGTATCGGTTAAACTCCGTGTTACCTATCGTAGAGAACAAAGGCGATACGCTTTCCCCGTTAAAGGTGGGGTACTTGTCACTGAAAAGGATTTTGACCGACTATTGAAATATCATGAAAAAGGAAGCGAACGAACAGCTGAGGAGATTCGTCAAATCTATAATGATATCAAGCCTTTTATAAGTTTGGCCGAAAGTCTAACGTTAACACTACAACCATTTTCTTTTGACGCATTCCGGGAAGCATTTTATATGATGGAGGAAGCTATTGTGCAGGATGACCCCAATAACGTATTACATAAGCTTTATGAAAAATCTGAGGCCATGAAAGCCAGTAATAGATTAGGTTCTGCATCGAGCTATAAAGATACCGCCGTTTCTATTGCCCGCTTTGTGGATTCGTTTGACGATCTGGATCGTAAAGAATTTTTAAATATACCTATCCCTACCAAAAGGAATAAAACAAAGCCGAATGTCGTTCTGAGGTTTGAAAATATTACTCCCAAATTTTTGGAGGTATACCAACAGTGGATGTTAAACTTTGGAAAATCCCCTAAGAAAAAGAATTTAAAGAAGGGAGAACTACCCCCTATGCCAAAGCCCGCTACCTTGACCACAGTAGGTATTTATTGCCGTCAATTACGCTCTGTGTTCAACGATGCTATAAGTGATAATATAATTAGCCAGGATTGTTATCCCTTCGGTAAACGAGGCTTTACAGTTCCAGCAGGAACCAATACCAAAAAGGCATTGACAAAGTCCGATATATTAAAAATCCTGAATTTTGAATGTGAGCCAGATTCATTTCAGCAGAGAGGTAAAGATTTATGGATTTTTTCCTATTTAAGCAATGGAATGAATATTACCGATATTTGTAATATCAAATGGAGGGATGTTGACCGGAAGGAAAACAATTTAACCTTTATCAGACAGAAAACTGCCAGGACAAGAAAAGGGAATCAGTCCCGGGTTAGGGTCAAATTGAGGCCGGAAAGTTGGGATATTATTAATCGTTATAGTGATAATGAGGTTCCAGAATCCTATCTATTTCCTTTTTTGAATGCTTCTATGACAGAAGAGCAGAAAAAGGCCACCATTGCGCAAATTGTCAAGATGACTAATCAGCATATGAGAGCCATTGCTAAAATATTAAAAATTGATACAGATGTGAGTACATATGCGGCAAGACATTCTTTTGCTACTATTCTACTTCAAAGCGAAGCCCCTATTGCTTTTATTTCTCAGGCCTTAGGTCACCAGAATATAAGTACTACTCAGGCATATTTGGGGTCGTTTGATGACGAAAAGACTAAGAATTATCTAAATGCGCTCCTTTAATGAACCATGATTTTATAATTGCTGCTAGACGGTTACAACGTTCAATTGATGAGATAAACGATACGCTGCTTAACTCGTTGCAGCAAATGGGAATCGACTATCAAAAAGAAATTGAGCAGGCTATTTTAAAAAATCATGAGACGGGACGGGTATATCTAATTTCAAACATAGAAGAACTACTGGATCAGTTAAGGTTTCTCAATCCTAAATTAAGGCACAAATTATTAAAACTTCAGAATGAAGGTTTTGACGACTATGATGCATCATATTCGAAAACAAAGGATATGGTATATCTTTTTGATGAGTTATTGTCATCATTGCTTACTTTAATGATCCGATATTTTCCTGCTGATAAAGAAAGGTACAACGAATTTAAAGAGCGATATTTGAAAATGGATATTACACAAAATTCCTTAGAGGTTGATCCCTCGTTGCAGCGTTATTTTGAGGATAGTCGTTCTAATTTGGAGATATTTTTATCTAAAATCATACTTAATCCTAAGTCAAGCTCTAGATTCAAAACACTGGAAGAGCTTACGGATTCGATGTTAAAACATTCGAATTATGAGTATGAAAAGTATAGGAATAGTTTGATTGATGAGATATCTACGTTTCCTAGCTTAAAAGCTCAAATTTTAGAAAGAGAAATGCAGCAGAGCTCGAAAGATTTTAATTCTATCGTAGATAATAATCTAATTATCGATAGTGTTTTAAAGGATCCTGAAAGGTTCCAAGTAGAGTTCCTGAATTTGGCCGAAATACTCTGTCATTTGGATAGTGAGTATCTAACTGGTCTCTGTAGGACTACAATTAAAAGAATATCCCTACTTCATAGAATTGCGTTTTTAAAGGCTTACGATGAGACGCTGTTCAATTCAATTGATGATAATCGGAGCTTGGTTGATTCAGTTTCTTCCAACGTTCCTTTATTGGCAACAGTTACCCAAGGATTAAGGCCTCTGAGTGGTTCTTGGAATGGAAATACAAAAATTAAAACTGATGAGTTCGAAAAGTTGGTAGAGGATTTAGTCTATTTGTGTGAAAAAGGAAAACTTCCAACGGACAGGGTACAAATGATTGACTTACGGTTCCCTGTAACATTCATTAGAAAAACTTTTCAGTTGCTCTATTCCAATCTATATCCAGGTAGAAATGCTGATCGCCGAAGGTTGTGGATCAATTTTATTCATTTACGTTTCAAGCAGTTCGCTAATACCGCCGAAGATACGACTTCAAGGAAATTTAATGAGTATGGCTCGGATTACGATAAGGACTGCGAGCGTATAAAGTATTGATTTTATGAAAATCACCATAATAACCACTTCATCACCACTTCCCCACCTATAAATCACCTCATTCCTTTGCACTTATCAATAACTAGATAAAAAACGGAATGAAAAGTACTGTATTAACATTCGATCAACTCCCGGAAGCGGTCTATTCGCTTACCTGCGAAGTACAAAAGTTGCGCCAACTGCTAGAGGCCACCAATCAGGTACAATCTGGAGAAGAGTTTTTTGACCGCAAGGCCGCAGCTAAATTCCTTGGCGTTTCGGATCAAACGATTTATCAACTCGGCGAGAAACTTCCACGTCGTAAAAGATTCGGTAAACTGGTATTCCTAAAATCTGAACTGGAGGATTATTTGATTAACGGTAGCAGAAAGGGGGTGAGAAATGGAAAGTAACAGCCAAATTCCTTTGAATGATCTAGCCAAGGAATTGGCGGATTCAATTGATGAAAATGCTTTGTTTGAAGACTGTACTGATAGGCCATCCCCTGAGCCATATATTCCGGAAGAAAAAAGGGTTTGGACAGGTACGGAACTTTGGAATATGAAAGTGCAGGATGCGGATAACTTTGTAGAGCCCATTTTTGTGAGAGTGGGACTTGTTTCTGTATACGGTGGAAGTGATACTGGAAAAAGTATGTATTTGCTTCAGCTTGCCCTGGATACTGTGTCGGGCTCAGAAAATCATATTGGTTTTGCATTGAAACCCCGACACCACTCGGTTTTGATGCTATGTGCAGAAGATTCAGAATATGACCTGAATTTTCGTATTAAAAAGAAAGCTATTGGACTCACTGAAGATCAGCTAAATAATTTGACGGTTATCGTTTCACCCGAGGACGGGGTCAAGGAGGCGGAAGAACAGCTTTTACAAAAACAATTTGATGTGATTATAGTAGATCCATGGGGAGATGTTTCTGGTATTGATCCAAGTGACAATGGAAAGGTAAGAGGAGTATTAAAAGCGTGGTCTCAACTTGCTTACCGATATAAATGTTTAGTGGTCTTTCTTCATCATACCGGTAAAACGACGGATAACAAACCCCCTTCAAAGCATAATGCTTTAGGTGCACAGTCCTTTGAGGCCAAAATGCGATGTTTTATAGAGTTAAGGAAAGATACTGAAAATGATGCATTGCGACATTTTTGTATAGTAAAAGCGAATGGCTTATCGCAGTCGTTCAAGACCGAAAGCTTTGTTCTACATTTTGATCCTGAAACTTTTCAATTTACCAATACAGGAGAAAGAAGACCGTTTGACGATCTTGTGGTTTCACGACCAAGGCCCAAAGAAGACGATTCCATTGAAAAATATCAGAAGGCTGTTAGATTAGAGGCAGAGGGGGCAAGTCAGGATTCGATTGCTCGGGTTATAGGCTATGCTAATAAGGGCGGAGTATCTAAACTTCTGAAGAGAGGTAAAGCTCAAGGTTGGCCAAGTACGCAGGAATGATCGACCCTGGTCATCGGTATATTAACCTACGTTTCCTAGTTTCCTGTTTCCTGAAATATTGGAAATAAGGGAAACGGAAACCATATAGCTTCAAAATCAAATACAAAAACGAATGGTTGAAAAACAAATCTTCGCCTCATGTGAGGAACGGAGGCGGGTAAAGCTATGCCCTTGCGGGGAGAGTAATCAAAGCTTGAAGTTTGCAAATTTTAAAGGTCAAGATAAGTATGGTTATTGTCATAGCTGCGATAGGACTTTTTACCCTTCTGACTTAAATAAGAATATTAATAACAAGGTTTCCGTTTCCTGTATTCCTAAGCTTACAGGAAACCGGAAACCGGAAACCATACTTCCGGTAACGATAATACCAAACGAGCTGGTAAAGGAGAATGTCACTAGTTCGCAAGGAGTCAGGCTACTGGAATGGCTGTCAGATCAGAAAAGACGGGGTAAAGGGGAGGTGCCTTTTAATATAGAGCAGGTACGGGCGATTGTCAAGCGATATAGAATTAGAGGAACCGACCGATACAACGGTGGAGTTGCTTTTATATATATTGACTTGAACGAAAACGTTCGACAAATTAAGTTGATGGACTATTGCCGCAATACGGGCAAAAGGGTAAAAGAGCCAGGAAGAATCATGCAGGTAGGTAAAGAACTTGCTAAAAAATCAGGTATTGAGCAAATTAATATTGTAGCCTGCTTTTTTGGTGAACATCTTTTAAGGGGGAACAAAAAAGACGTATATATCTTCGAATCTGAGGCGACTGCCATCTATGCTAGTGTCTTTTATCCAAACTGTGTATGTCTTGCCACAGGTGGTAAAAATGGCTGTAAATGGGGTGAATATGATCAGTATAAAGTTTTGATGGGTCGTAAGGTGACTTTGTGGCCTGATATCGATGCGCATGATGAATGGGTATCAAGGGCAGAAGCTTTAAAGATGGCTGGTTTAAATGTACATGTAAAAGATGTAATTGTAAAAAGTGCCCAAGAGCAAGCGAAGATATTGGATATTGAATATGAGGTTTTCCAAAATCAAAAATATGATTTGCGTGACCTGTTAATTTATAAGGATCCTCATAACATAAGGATTAAGCAAAAGATTGAGATAATCAAATCTACGGTTATTCATCCTCAGCCTCAACAAGTGGAAAGTGTCTTTGACTCATTGGATTTCTTGAATAGTGATACTTTCGATCACTCCCAACCCACATCCAAAGCGTTCAACACTGAAGAATACAGGCTTTGGTTTGACTCAATTAATAAACCGGAGAGCCCTATTTATATAGAGGGTGATTTGACAGTCTACAATGTTTCGGATTTTGTTCATGGTTGTTTAAATCATATTGATGCCTTTACCAATTATCGGGAACCAGGCAATAAAATACAATTTATAAGACAGCTTGAACGGCTCAGGACTATACTGTCAACAGGAAAGTGAGTGATTAAGCCCTAAATATGATACAGAGAAGGCGTAATCATTAGCGGATGTTAGTAAGGGGGGAGGGGTATAGTAAAGGTTTTATGGTATTATTCTGACAACCACACCCCCGCCCGTCTGTACGTCGTGTCATAATTCCAGGTCGGGGAGCCATTTTTGATTCGTGGCAGTTGTCTTTCTAATTGCGAAGTGGAGGTTTAAGCATTGCCCTTCGGTTACAAAGGATTAATAAACGGAATGACCACGACGGTAGTCCTCCCCCATAAATCTTCCTCATCGGTTCCTTTTTTCTATTAAAAAATAGAACATTCATATTTGAAATATTGATATATTACGGCTTTCATTTAGTTAGTAATATGTCTGAGAGTCAAAAAAGAGAATTAGAAAGTAAGCTGTGGGGGATAGCTAATATCCTCCGTGGTAAAATGAATGCTAGTCAGTTTCAGGATTATATCCTAGGGTTTATATTTTATAAATACCTGTCCGATAAGCTGGTCAATGAAGTAAACGAGCTTCTAAAACCCGATGGCCTCACCTATGCCGATATCGATGAAAATACCGAAGAAGGAAAGCAAGACCTAGAACATCTCAAAGAGATTACGGTTGAAAGACTAGGCTTTTTTCTGAAACCTTCCGAATTATTCGGTACGTTGGCCCGGCGTGGGAACGTTACTGAAGATGAAACGAAACCCCTTACCGATGCGGCCGCTATTTTAGCGGAGGATACTGACGAGGAGTATGCGCAGACCTTTATTCTAGAAGATCTAGAAAAGGTTCTAAAGAATATTGAACGCAGCACCCTGGGGACGGATTCACAGGATGACTTCGACAACCTATTTTATGATATAGACCTTAATTCTACCAAGATAGGGAAATCGGTAGATGACCGGAATAAGGTAATTGTAAAAATCCTGACCGCTCTCAATACTATTGATTTCGATCTGGGTAGTACCGATTCCGACGTATTGGGCGATGCCTATGAGTATCTGATCGGACAGTTTGCAGCGGGAGCCGGACAAAAGGCAGGAGAATTTTACACGCCTCAGCAGGTTTCTACCGTATTAGCCAGGATCGTGACCACGGGGAAGAAAAAACTAAAATCAGTATATGACCCTACCTGTGGATCGGGTTCGCTATTGTTACGGGTAGCGAAGCAAGTGGATGAGGTAGGGCATTTTTACGGGCAGGAAATGAACCGTACCACCTACAACCTTGCCCGGATGAATATGATACTCCATGACGTATCTTATTTGCAGTTCGATATCAAAAACGAAGATACCCTGGAGCATCCGCAGCATTTGGGTCAACGTTTCGAAGCCATCGTGGCCAACCCGCCTTTTTCCGCCAAATGGAGTGCCAACCCCTTATTGATGAATGACGACCGGTATAGCCAGTTTGGTAAACTAGCCCCCAAGGGAACGGCCGATTTTGCCTTTGTGCAGCATATGTATTACCAGTTGGCCGATAATGGGGTACTGGCTACTGTACTGCCTCACGGGGTACTTTTCCGGGGTGCCGCTGAGGAACATATCCGTAAACATTTTATTGAAGAACTCAATGCCATCGATGCCGTAATCGGCTTGCCCGCCAATTTGTTCTTCGGTACCTCCATTGCCACTTGTATATTGGTGCTCAAAAAATGCCGGGAAGATAACGAGCATATTCTATTTATAGATGCCAGCAAAGGATTCGACAAGCAAAAGACACAGAACTACCTACTGCCGGAGCATATTGATGCCATCGTAGATACTTTCCAAAATCGCAGCAGCGTAGACAAATATGCCTATAGGGCCACCCTGGATGAGGTGCGGGAAAACAACTACAACCTAAATATTCCCCGCTACGTCAATACTTTTGAAGAAGAAGAAAGCATAGACCTGGATGCCGTGGCCGATGAGCTGGTGCAGATTAATGCCGAACTTGCCGCCACTGAAGCGAGCATATTGGCTTTTTGTAAAGAACTCAACATTAAAGCCCCTTTTTAAGCCATGGAAAAATTACAACCTGAATTAAGATTTCCTGAGTTTAATGGGGATTGGGAACAGAGGGCTGTAGGGTCCGTATGTAACTTTATTGTCCCCGGGAGAAATAAACCCACAAAGTTCGATGGAAATATTCCCTGGATAACAACTCCAGATATTAAACATAATTCTATAGTTTATTTTTCGAAAAGTAATTTGGCAATATCACTAGATGAGGCGAAAGATGTAGGTTCTAAAGTTGTGCCTAAAGACTCCGTCATTATATCGTGTGTAGGAGAACTGGGTCTGGTCGCAATATCCGGAACGGAGATGGTTATAAATCAGCAGCTCCACGCATTTATTCCAAAACATGAGGTGAATTATAGATTTTTACTTTATGCACTAACTGTTCAAAAACCTTATATGGATAAAGTCGCAACAAAAACGGCGGTTCCATATATGAACAAGACCAATTGTAATTCAATACCCGTTATTTTCCCCACCCTCCCCGAACAAACCAAAATAGCCGAGTTTCTAACGGCCGTAGACAAGCGTATAGAGCTTCTTACTGCCAAAAAGGAGAAACTCACCCTTTATAAAAAAGGCGTGATGCAAAAGATCTTTAATCAGGAATTAAGGTTTAAAATCGATAATGGTCATGGTGAGCTTGTCGAACCACCGGAGTGGGAGGAGAGGAGGTTGGGAGAGGTATGCCATTATTTCTCTAAGAGGAATAAAAAACTAATCAAGGCGGAAGTCTATTCTGTAACTAATTCAAATGGCTTTGTTTTGCAAAGTGAACAATTTGAAGACAGAAAGATTGCAGGAAATGATTTAAGTAATTATAAAATTGTCGAAAAAAATAGTTTTGCTTATAATCCTGCAAGAATTAATGTTGGTTCCATTGCTCAATTTGAGGATGAGATAGGTTTGATTAGTTCGCTCTATGTGTGTTTCAATGTCTCTGATAAACTGTTAGATAAATTTTTGCTAATTTTCTTAGATTTGGAGTCTACAAAAAAAAGCATTGTGGATTATGGTGAGGGAGGAGTTAGAGTTTATTTATGGTATAACCTTTTTTCTTTGATACCTATTAGATTACCAAGTATTGCCGAACAAAGGAAAATCGCAGAATTTAGTTCATCTATCGATGCTCAAATTCAAAAAGTAGAACAACAAATTACCCTCAACCAAAAATATAAAAAAGGCTTGTTGCAAAAGATGTTTGTGTAGTGCCTTATCCCTATCGTTATGAGTACACAGTCGGAATTAGCCCTGGAGCTGAGCCTTGTCGCTCAGCTGGTGGAGAATGGTTATGAAAACGTCTTCATCAAGAATGAGACGGATTTGTTAAGCAACCTCAAAACCCAATTGGAGAAGTTCAATGAAAGGACTTTTACCGATGAGGAGTTTAAACAGATCCTCAACCACCTTACCAGAACGACCAACGTTTTTGAAAAGGCTAAAATTCTAAGGGATAAGTTTTCTTTCAAAAATGCCGATAATGAAACCGTGTACGTCCGTTTCCTAAATATGGAACATTGGTGCAAAAATGAATACCAGGTAACCAAGCAAATCACAGTTGATGGTAAGTACCAGACCCGTTTCGACGTCACTTTGCTCATCAATGGACTTCCACTCGTACAGATAGAACTCAAGAAACGAGGGCTGGAGCTTAGGGAGGCCTTTAACCAGATAGACCGCTACAAAAAACATTCCTACCATATCGGTATGGGGCTATTTCAATATATTCAGATCTTCGTGATCAGCAATGGGGTGAATACCAAATATTTTGCCCTGACCAAAAAACCAGATTTTAAATTTACCTTTTACTGGACAGACGAAAACAATCGCCGTGTTTCCGACCTGGAGTCCTTTACAAAAGTATTTCTGGACAAATGCCATGTGTCCAAGATGATCACCCGTTATACGGTACTACACGAAGGCGATAAGGCTTTGATGATCCTAAGGCCCTACCAATACTTCGCAGTAGAAAAAATACTGGAGCGGGTGAAGAACTCCCCAACCGTGGGGCCCTCCAAAAATGGCTATATCTGGCATACCACCGGATCGGGCAAAACACTGACTTCCTTTAAGGCCAGTCAGATCCTTTCCCGGATTCCCAAAGTAGACAAGGTGGTATTTTGTGTAGATCGGGTAGATCTTGATTATAAGACTACCTTAGAGTTTAATGCCTTTAGTCCTGGTTCGGTCGATGGTTCGGACAATACCAAAAAGCTGGTAAAACAGTTTGCCGATCCTAGTGTGCGGCTTATCGTGACCACCATTCAGAAACTCAACACGGCCATTACCCGGGAGCGGCACCAGAAGACCATGGACGGACTGAAAGATAAAAAGGTCGTCTTTATATTCGATGAATGCCACCGAAGCCAGTTTGGAGATACCCACAAAAACATAGTACGGTATTTTAACAACCACCAAATGTTTGGCTTTACCGGTACGCCTATCTTTACAAAAAATGCCGCTACGATAAAAAGACACAAGGTGACTACCGCCATGCTGTTTGGGGAAAGGCTGCATACCTACGTAATTACCGATGCCATTAAAGACCAGAACGTACTGCCTTTTTCGGTGGAGTATACAGGTCGGTACGAGTACAAAGACAACAGTCGGTCGAATCTGGATATTGATGTGGAGGCCATCGATACGGCGGAGCTATTGGAAAGTGAGGAACGGCTCAGTAAGATAGCCCACTACATCATTGGTATTCACGATTCGAAGACCTATAATAGGGCCTTTACGGGTATGTTTTGTATCAGCAATGTTAAGACGCTTATCAAATATTACGACCTGTTCAGAAAGCTAAAAAGAGAGGGTAAGCATGATTTAAGGATAGCCACGATATTTAGCTATACAGCCAATGAAGCCCCAAACAGTGATACAGGCGAAATACCTGAGGAGGATCTGGATTTTAACAATAGCAAAGTCGATATACATACCCGTGATGTATTGGACAAATACATAGAGGAGTATAACCAAGAGTTTAAGACGTCCTTTTCGACCAAGGATAGCCAGTCTTTTAACGATTACTATAAAAACGTGGCCAAACGTGTAATCGATAAGGAAATCGATCTGCTTTTCGTGGTCAATATGTTTTTAACTGGCTTTGACAGTAAAAAGCTAAATACCTTGTATGTAGACAAGAACCTAAAATACCACGGACTGATTCAGGCCTATTCCCGTACCAATAGGGTTACCGGCGAAAAGAAATCACATGGAAATATAGTGGTATTCCGTAATTTGAAACAGGCTACCGACGATTCTATAGAACTGTTCTCTACCTTAGACGCCAAAGAGACGATCTTGATAGAGCCTTACGAGGACTATGTAGAAAAATTTGATCAGGCCGTGGCTACGTTATTATCCGTTGTTCCTACGGTGAGTTCTGTAGACGATTTATTGGGTGAAGATGAACAATTGAGGTTTATAAGGGCTTACCGCAACCTGATGCGGATCAAAAATGCAATGGAGACCTTTGTAGATTTTACTTTTGATAGCTTGTCGATGGATGCGCAGACCTTCGCCGATTATGGATCCAAATACCTGGACTTGTACAATGCAACGAAAAGCAGTACCGAAAAGAAAAAGGAATCCATCTTGAACGAGGTCGATTTCCAATTGGAATTGATTCGGCGAGATGAAATCAACGTCATGTATATTTTGCGCTTGTTGGCTCAAAATCGGGGAGGGGATGAGTCCACACGTAAGAAGCGGGAACAGGAGATATTAACCATGGTGTCTTCGGATCCTGTCCTGAGTACCAAGCGAGAACTAATAGAAAAGTTTATCTTAGAAAACTTACCCACAGTATCGGAAGATGAGCTGGAGCGAGAATATGAAGATTTCCTCAGCGTAGAAAGGCGGGTAGCCTTCGAAAAACTCACGGCTGAGGAAGATATTAATCCTGAGTTGCTTCAAAAGACCATGGACTCCATAGAGTTCTCAGGACGATTTCCGACCAAAGACGAATTGGTAGATACCCTAAACAAAAAGCCTTCCTTTAGGAAAAGGATTTCGATAGGGGAGCGGCTGGTCGTTAAGCTAAGCGAGTTTGTAGGTAAGTTTATGGAGGGGTGAGAGCTCTGTCCTTTACATAAGGTGGTCTAAAGAATGCCCGCTTATTCTTTAGAAAAGATTTCGCCTAATAATTAATGTCAGAGTACTTCCCAATCACCGCCAAAAGTAGGTTTACGGGTGCCTAGCGAACACTAAACGGATAATTGTAGGCGAGTTTGTAGGCGAGTCAAATAAAAAAGGACTTAGTTTTTAAAGCTAAGTCCTTGATTTTCAAGTGGGCCCACCTAGCTAAGTCCTTGATTTTCTTAGTTTTTAAAGCTAAGTCCTTGATTTTCAAGTGGGCCCACCTGGAATCGAACCAGGCACCTACTGATTATGAGTCAGTTGCTCTAACCGAATGAGCTATAGGCCCTTTTATACTTATTAGAATCGAAGTCGACCCCGGTCTGCGCGACACGGTCTGCGCGACGGCGGTCTACGCGACCCGGTCTGCGCGACCCGGTCTACGCGACCCGGCACTACCAACTGATGATGAGCGGAAGGCTCGGGGTCAGCTGCGCTATCGGACTGCAAAATTAAACAAAGACTTTAATTCTCCAAACGATATTGCTAAGATATTGTTATTTGATCAGGAATAGGTTTATTATTTTTGTAAAAAAAATCGATTTTGAACAAGAGAAAGATCATCAACGATCCCGTATACGGCTTTATTACCATCACATCGGATTTGCTTTTTGATTTGGTGGAGCATCCTTTTTTTCAAAGATTAAGGCGCATTAAGCAACTCGGACTGGCCGATCTGGTCTATCCGGGAGCTTTGCATACTCGGTTTCACCATGCCCTAGGTGCTATGCATCTGATGACGCTCACCTTGCAGACCCTTAAAGATAAGGGACATCAGATTTCGGATCAGGAACAGGAAGCGGCCCAGGCGGCAATATTATTGCATGATTTGGGGCATGGTCCCTTTTCACATGTCCTGGAAAGCGTGCTTATGCCTGGCGTTGCCCATGAAGCCATCACCCTCGTGCTTATGAAGCATCTTAATCGGCAGATGAACCACAGACTTACGATGGCAATCCAGATGTTTGAAGGGACTTATCGCCGTCGTTTTTTTCATCAGATGATTTCCAGTCAGCTGGATATGGACCGGATGGATTATTTGAACCGGGATAGCTTCTATACGGGTGTAGTAGAAGGCTCCATAGGCGCCGACAGGCTGATAAAAATGTTTGAGTTAAGCCAGGACGAATTGGTAGTGGAAGAAAAGGCTCTATTGAGTATTGAAAGCTTCCTGCACGCTCGCCGCCTGATGTATTGGCAGGTATACCTGCATAAGACTCTGTTATGTGCCCAGGCCATGCTTACCCAGCTGATGCGTCGTGCGCGTAAGCTGTCTATGGAAGGAGCCGTGCTGTTTGCCACTCCGGCATTTAGTAAATTCCTGAGCCAGGAATATAGTCTTAAGGATTTTGAAGAAAACACTGATTTGCTGGAGGCCTTCAACGCTTTGGATGATAACGACGTATGGGCTTCTGTAAAGGCTTGGGTAGGATATGACGATCCTGTGCTTTCCAGACTATCCAGAGATCTGCTTAATAGGAATTTGTATAAAATTGCTTTTTTTGACTCAGAGCCCAACCAAGACGTACTAAATGTACTTAAAACGGAGTTGTTGGAACAGGGGATAGAAAAGGAATTACTGGAGTATTTCCTGGTTTCGGGCGTGACCACAAATTCTGCTTACGAAAATAGGAGGGATCCTATCCGTGTTAAAATGAAGACTGGGGAGCTACTCGATATAGCAGATGCTTCGGACGTTCCGACCATTGAAGCGCTTACGAAGATTGTCCGTAAGTATTATGTATGTTGGACTAAACCTGTATCTTTGCGAGGTTCGTAATGTATGGCTTCCGGAAAAATGGGGCTTGACGGTCTATATTACCAATTACTTTATACGTTTATCATTACGTAATCTGAATTTAGCCTAAGAAATATGAAATTTACTGTCAGCGAAATTGCAAAAATGCTTGATGGAAAAGTTGTTGGCGATGAGACAATTACAATTAATTCAGCTGCAAAGATTGAGGAGGGCCACCCTGGTTCAATTTCTTTCCTGGCTAATAGTAAGTATGAAACGCATTTATACGGCACGAAGTCTTCTGCTGTTATAGTCAACAAGGATTTTACTCCCAAATCGGAGGTTAGTACTACATTAATTTATGTAGATAATGCCTATTCTGCTTTTACCATTCTTTTGGAAGAGTATCAGAAGCGCATTTCTGGAGCCAAAATGGGAATAGAGCAGCCCAGTTTTTTTGGGGAAGGTAGCACTATGGGCTCAGGTGCTTACAGGGGAGCTTTTTCTTACGTGGGTCGCAATTGTGAGATAGGCGACAACGTAAAAATTTACCCCAATGCCTATATAGGTAATAATGTGCAGATTGGTAACAACTGTACCATTCACCCTGGCGTAAAGCTTTATGACGATACTATTATCGGTAATAACTGTACGATTTTTGCCAATGCGGTAATCGGCGGTGATGGATTCGGTTTCGCCCCCCAAGCTGATGGTTCTTACCGGGCCATTCCTCAGCTGGGTAATGTAGTCATTGAAGATCATGTCAGCATTGGTTCTAATACTACGATCGATTGCGCTACGATGGGCTCTACCATCATTCGCAAGGGGGTAAAACTGGACAATCTGATTCAGATCGCCCATAATGTTGAAATAGGAAAGAACACCGTGATCGCTGCACAGTCTGGGGTATCGGGTTCCACCCGAATTGGAGAACAGTGTATTATCGCTGGCCAGGTGGGTATTGCCGGGCATTTGACGGTGGCCAATCATACTAAAATTGGTGCACAAAGTGGCTTGGGTAAATCCATCAAGAAAGAAGGGGTTTCCTTATCCGGTTCCCCTTCTCGTGACCTAACCGAGCACCTTCGGTCTATGGCTTCCGTAAAAAGGCTTCCTGAGATGGAGAAAAGATTAAGAGATTTGGAAAATAACAGAAAGAATTCCCAGACCTTTGTAAAAGGTTAGTTTTCTAAATCGAATTATAATAACTAGTGAACTCTGTCGATGAGTCCCTATTCGTAATTGGTAGATAATAATGAACGAAAAACAACAAACCATTTCCAAGTCAGTATCCGTTACTGGAGTAGGTTTACATACGGGTGTGGTGGCAACAATGACCTTTGTACCCGCACCAGCAAATCATGGATATAAGTTTCAGCGTGTCGACCTCCCCGGGCAACCAATAGTGGATGCCGATGTAGATAATGTAGTGGACCTTTCCAGAGGAACGACTATTGAGCAAAATGGCGCACGAATTAACACAGTAGAACATACCCTGGCAGCTCTTGTGGGCCTGCAGATCGATAATGTTCTCATACAGTTGGATGGCCCCGAACCACCCATTATGGATGGTAGCTCCATCAAGTTTGTAGATGCCTTGACTGGTGCGGGCATAGAAGAACAGAATGCCTATCGGAACTACTTCGAAATCCCTGAATTTATCCATTATAAAAATAAGGATAATAAAACCGAAATGGTTGCCTTGCCCTTATCCGACTATCGCCTTACGGTGATGGTGGACTATAATTCGAAGGTAATCAGTAGCCAGCATGCCTCCCTAAACGATATTACCCTTTTTAAGGACGATATTGCACAATGCAGAACATTTGTATTTTTGCATGAACTGGAAGCGCTTTATAAGCAGAACCTGATCAAAGGAGGAGATCTTACGAACGCTATTGTGATTGTAGATCGTGATGTGGAAGATGGAGAGCTGGATCATTTATCTCAGCTGCTCAACAAACCAAAGGTTAGTGTAGACGAGTCCAATGGAATTCTGAATAATGTGGATTTGCATTTCCCTAATGAAATGGCACGCCATAAACTTCTGGATCTTATCGGAGATTTAGCCCTGATTGGCCGACCCATCAAGGCGCAAATACTTGCCGCCCGACCTGGTCATGCGGCAAATGTGGCCCTGGCCAAAAAGATTAAAAAACTAATTAAATCGGCCAAGGATGATATCCCACAATACGATCCTAACAAGGCTCCGGTTTTCGATATTAATCAGATTGGTCAGCTATTGGCACATCGCTATCCTTTCCAGATGATCGACAAGATCATTGCCCTGGACGAAAAGAGTGTAGTGGGAGTCAAAAACGTAACGATTAACGAGCAATACTTTATAGGCCATTTCCCGGGGAATCCCGTGATGCCCGGCGTGTTGCAGCTGGAGGCAATGGCCCAAACGGGGGGGATCCTGGTGCTCTCTAGCGTGCCAGATCCTGATAACTACTGGCCCTATCTGATCGGTATAGATGCCTGTCGCTTCCGCCGGAACGTATTCCCTGGTGACACTGTAATATTTAAATGTGAATTCACTTCCCCCATGAAACGTGGGATTGTCAAAATGAGCGGGCGCGGTTATGTGTCGGGTCAACTTGTTTGTGAAGCGGATATGATTGCTAGCCTAGTAAAGAAAAAATGACACAATCTTTGAGCTATATTCATCCTGGTGCTAAGATCGCCCAGAATGTAGAAATAGAACCTTTTGCCATGATCCATGACGATGTAGAAATCGGTGAAGGTTCTTGGATAGGTTCGCATGCGGTGATCAACTCAGGGTCTCGTATTGGTAAAAACTGTCGTATATTTCCTGGAGCAGTGATCTCTGCTACCCCTCAGGATCTTAAATATAATAACGAGTATACTTTTACCATCATCGGCGACAATACCACCGTCCGGGAATATGCCACGATCAGCCGGGGTACCGAGGAGCATTGGAAGACCGTGGTAGGTTCCGATTGTATGATTATGGCGTATGCGCACGTGGCACATGATTGCAGGGTGGGTAATAGCTGTATCATTGGAAATAATGTTCAGATGGCTGGGCACGTACATGTAGGTGACTGGGCTATTATCAGTGCGCTTAGCGCGGTTCATCAGTTTGTAAAAATTGGCGCCCATGCCTTTGTGTCGGGTGCTACTCTCGTCAGAAAAGATGTTCCTCCCTATACCAAAGCGGCCCGTGAGCCTATTTCCTATGCAGGTATCAACTCTGTAGGTTTGCGCCGTCGTGGGTTTAGCAACGATAAAATTATAGAGATCCAAAATGTATATCGTTATATCTATATGAAGGGTCTGAATAATGCTGAAGCTCTCCACCAGATAGAGCTAGGCTTACCACCTTCTGATGAGCGGGATAATATTATCAATTTTGTAAGGACATCGGAAAGAGGGATTATGCGTAGTCCATTTCAAACTCATTCCTCACCTGAAGGTGATGGCCATTCCTGATGCCATAATATCCTTTGAAACAAAGCGGAACAACCTTCATCCTATGTGGGTTGTTTTTTTGTGCGTAGTTCAAAGTATAAAAACTGGGGTGAGTAAAATCCAATTCAGAATAACCGCTAATCTGGGCTTAGAGAAAAGGTACAGGCCAAAGAAAAATAGAGAGGCTTGCATAAGACTGATTAGTATAAAAAATAGTACCGTCCGCTGGGTTAGCCGAAAAGGTGTATGATACATCAACCAAATGCCCATAATTAAAATCAACGGGGTGACTAACTTCATCCCCAGGGTCTGCCAGTCGTGTGCCTGACCGGCTTTTACAGGTATTCTTGCATCAGAAATGCTTCGCATCAGCAGGATATTTTGCAGAAATATACCCAGAGTCATCGAGGCAATTAATAATAAAGTGGGGGAAGTTAGTGTAGAATTGCTCCAGCAGATCAGTATGATTGATATGAAAATAAGAACCAGCCGGCGCCATGGGCTATACTTTTGCTGGCGAAAAAAGCGGGTGCACAGTATAAAATAAATGGATAACGCTATTCCTGTGGCAATAAAAGGAAGAGGCTTTGGAATATAAAATGTAAGAATTAAAGCCAGGCAGAGGCATATGGTTATGCTTCTTACTAAAAGTATTTTATGCTTTTGCAGGAATGCTAAGCCCTCTTTATGGTCGGGTGAGGGAATCAGATACCGATGTAATAGAGATGCAGAGAAAGTGACCCATACTAGCCAAAGACTTATCCGCCAGTCGGGATGGGATGTGCCATCGGGCAATACGGCGATCAGCCAGTATAAAGAGAGGATAGTTGCCGGAATCTCGGGTTTTAAAAATCGGATACTGGTAATGAGGTGTACTAGACGAGGTAACATATAAGCGTTATATTCAGGCAATAATCATGATGTGGTCTCCTTCCCGAATCGTTCCTTCTCCTCGACATACCATATTTTGACCAAATAATATTTTATTATTCACCCTCCGGTAGGTGGCCAGTGTTTTCAGAGGTTCTACCCCCCTGATGGCCGTAAACGGGTCGAGAGTTGTCATGTTGCAGCGGGAACAGGGTTTTACGATCTGGAATGACAGAGAGCCTATTTGTATCGTATTGATATGATCTTCCATAAAAGGGGTAAAACCCTTTACAACCAAGTTAGGCCGGAAACGACGCATGGTTATGGTGCTGTCTAATTTTTGATTCAGATCGTCCAGAGATTCCTGAGAGATGAGCAGATAGGGAAAGCCATCGGCGAAGCTTACATTCTCCTGGCGAAATGCATATTCAGGATCGACCCGACGTTCCGCATCGTTGGGCATCATCACAAGTCTTACGGTCTGTCCGAGCTGCTCACTGAGCCACTGGTCTATTTCAGGGTCAACCTGAATCGCATCCAGCTCGTCGTCCCAAACCCTCACGGGAATGACATGGGTCGTTCTGGGAATAAAGGGAACAAGAATAGCTCCTTTCTGAGCCCTGGAGATGCCAATGCCATGTGATTCTAATGTGGTATGCAATAAGGCCATTTGCGGCAGTTGACGCTGGCTTAGGAATCGTCCTTGAATGTCCACAATCATCCAGCGTCGATCGTGCTGGAGTCCTCGCTCCAAAGCCAGCGCTTCGGTGAGCCGAATGCCACCCAGCGACTTTATAGGGTAAATCCAGATTTCAGATAAGATCATCACTAGGGGCGTTTATCAAAAGATTATAGATGCATACGAGGCATGGGAGAGGCCGTTTGGTCGGCGAAGTCCCCTGCTATAAATTTATAATGAGCCGCCATAGCAATCATGGCAGCGTTGTCTGTACAGTATTCAAAGCCGGGAATAAAGACCTCCCAGCGTTGTTTGGAGGCCATTTCCTGCAGTCGATGGCGTAAACCCGAATTGGCAGATACCCCACCCGCTATGGCAATTTGCCGGATTCCAGTCTCCTTTGCAGCTCTTTTGAGTTTGTTGACTAAGATCTCAATGAGAGTATACTGAATGCTTGCACAGATATCGGCAAGGTTGTTCGGTATGAATTGGGGGTCTTTCTGTACTTGTTTCTGTAAAAAATACAGAATAGAAGTTTTGATGCCGCTAAAAGAAAAGTCCAGTCCTGGCATCTCGGATAGTGGGAAGGGGTATGCATGAGGATTTCCTTCCTGAGCATATTTGTCGACTAAGGGTCCTCCAGGATATGGAAGTCCCAGGAGCTTAGCCGACTTATCAAAGGCCTCGCCCACGGCGTCGTCACGGGTTTGACCAATCACTTCCATTTCCAGTGGGCTATCGACTCTAACGATCTGGGTATGACCCCCGCTCACCGTCAGGCAAAGGAAGGGAAATGCGGGGCGAGGATCTTCTATAAAATGTGCCAGCACATGTGCCTGCATATGATTAATCTCAATCAAAGGTAGTCCAAGTCCCAGGGCCATGGATTTTGCAAAAGATGTTCCTACGAGCAATGCCCCTAATAAACCCGGACCTTTTGTAAATGCTATCGCATCCAGGTCATTTTTTGTTACTTTTGCATCGGCCAAAGCCTTCGTGACAACTGGTAGTATATGCTGCTGATGGGCACGAGAGGCTAGCTCAGGTACTACGCCCCCGTATTGGGCATGGATAAGCTGAGTGGCTATAACATTAGAGGCTATCTGTCCGTTAACTAGTACGGCTGCCGATGTTTCGTCACAGGACGATTCAATAGCGAGAATATTCATAAATCATTTTATAATAAGGAACAAAAGTAAGCATTTTAATATTTTGATGGTCAGCTCAGGCCGGAAACAAGTAATTCCTGACTTTCGTATCGAAAAAAATCGTCTATGGTAGCATTCCTGAAGGCATTTCTGAACGGGCTCGTTGTAGTCATTATCTTCGCCCTTTTGGCGCTGGGGATATGTACTATGGCCCTGCAGTTTCCTTCAGTTCAAACCAGGGCGGTACGTTATGCTACCAATACCATTTCTGAACGGTTGGGATATCCGGTAGGGATAGGAAGGGTGAATATCAAATGGTTCGATGTAGTTTCTTTGGAGCAGGTTACGGTTAAAGATACCAGCCAGCTGGATATGATCGATGTTGGGCGTATAGATGTAAACCTGAACCTGTCTAAACTCATTGAGAATTCGCATCGGGATATACATTTAGATGAGGTAAATGTATACCAGCCTAAGGTAAAACTCGTGGTGGTGCCAGAAGCGGGCATGCTTAATATTGATGGTTTTATAGAACGTATCGCGGAGCTGACGGCACCGGCAGTGCCCAGAGCCCCGGATGCACCGGAAAACAATATCCCCTTCACCATTGGAAAATCGTTGGTTACCGACGGGCAGCTATCCTATGACGACCCCAGGGAACCACGGCGTATGGGTTCCCGTACCTTCGATTATTCGCATTTCAAACTTCAGCAGATTTCTGGTGATTTGCGTGACTTTCTTGTACAAGGTGATACCATTTCGTTTAGGGCTAAAGGCCTCAAGTCTGTCGACGCACAGACCGGTCTGGATATGCGTAAACTGGATACCAAATTTCTGTTTTGTCAGAAAAAGATGGAGCTCAAGGAATTGAACGCCTATATAGGCGATTCACATATCCGCGATGAAATTGTTTTCTATTATAACCGATCCGGGGAACTTGGTGATTTTAACCATAAGGTTTTTCTAAAGGGTAGGCTGCGCGATAGCCGGATTAGTGCCAGGGATCTAGGCTTGTTTTCTACCTATGTCGATGGCCTCCATGAGCATTGGATGGTGTCGGGGTTATTTGATGGGAAAGTGGACGACTTTGTTTTCTCTCGTGCTGATATTCAGTTCGGAAAAGGTAGTCGCCTGCGGGGAGACCTTGGGTTTAAGGGTCTCCCGGATTTGGATGCTGTGCATATGGATCTGGATTTGCAGGAGTCTATATTTATTCCCGAAGACATCGTCCAATACTACCCCGATCTTCCCGCACATCCTACACTGGCCAAGTTTGGTGGTTCAACTATTACGGGTAGATATCTGGGTGATCTGGTAGACTTTTCGGTGAAAGCAGATGTCCAGTCCTTACTAGGAAAGTTTGTTTGTGATCTGCAGTTTCATATCGTAGATGATCGGGAAACTACCTATCAGGGGATGCTCAAAACGGCAGGGTTAGACCTGGGAATCTTATTGGACGATACTAAGAACTATCAGAAGCTAGATTTCAGTGGGAACCTGAAGGGTAAGGGCCTGGCCTTGGCCTATGTGGCTACACATATGGAAGGTCAGATTAGCCGTATTGGTTTTCAAAATTATAATTATCAAAATATAAAACTCAATGGGAAACTTCAAAACCAATATTTCTCGGGAGCAGTAAGTGCAAGGGATTCCAATTTTATCTTTGCCCTGAATGGGGAATTTGACCTCAGTAAAGAACAGAACTTCTTCGATGTAAAAGGATCTGTAGACAGGGCTAATCTACGAGAATTGGGCTATGCCAGGGATAGTATTGCCCTTAGCACCAGGCTAGATGTACAATTAAAAGGCAACGATATTGATGCCTTGACTGGCAATGCGCGTTTCTATAACACATTTTTAGTACACACGGGTAATAAGCGTAACCTGGTGATCGACTCACTGTCCCTGACTTCTACCATCACCCATCAGGATCGCCAGATCAATTTAAATAGCGAATTTTTAACGGCCTATCTAAAAGGAGATTTCCTGCCTACCCAAGCCTGGGCTGACCTGGGGCGTTTATTAGAAGAATACAAGCTTTACTTTTTCGATACGGAGGCCAGTAGGAAGGAATATTATGCCAGACGGCCCAAATTGCTTCAGAACAAACGGTATCGTATCGACTATGGGGTCAATACTAAGGATCTTTCTAACTTTTTCGCCTTTCTGACGCCCGATTTATACTTGTCCAAAGGGGCTTCAGTTGCCGGAAGCTTTCGTCTGGACAATACAGCCTTCCTAACTATGACGGCCCTTGCCGATACCCTTCGCTATGGAAACAACCAATTCTTTAAATCTGAAATAGATCTTACTACTTCAAAGTTTACCAATGGATCAGAGGTTTTGGCTTCCATGTTAGTCCTTTCCGAAAATCAGCAGATTAGCGCTATGGTGCCTACCGAAAAAATGGTCTTTGAAGGGGCTTGGGATGTCGATCATATCGATTTTAACGGTGGGATTAAGCAGGTTATGAGTACCAATAATGCCGATTTAAAAGGAGAGATTCGATTCTTATCTGATGGGCTTACCGTGGGTTTTAACGATTCGAAACTTAATTTGTTAGAAGAAGTATGGGCAGTTCCCTCAGGAAGTCAACTACTCTTCGATGGGAGTGACATTGTATTCAAAAATTTGGGACTGGTCAGCGGAAAACAAAGGTTGGCTTTGAATGGCACCATTACCCGTAACCCTTCTAAAACATTGACTCTTGAGATCAAGAACTTTAGATTAAATGCTCTGAACCCCTTATTTGAGACCCGACTTTCGGGCATCATGGATGCAACAGCCAATATGCGTAATGTTTACCAGAATATGCTCCTGGAAGCCCAGACCAGTATTGAAGGACTCGGCTACGGTAAATATGAGTTTGGAAATTTTGTGGGTGCTGGGGACTGGGATCCTGTGCTGGCTGAATTATTGGTAGATGCAAAACTCAGTAAAAATCTCAAAGATGCTTTCAATATCAAGGGGGTGTATCGGCCCTTCTCGGATCAGAATCCTTTGGATCTCAATGCGAATTTTAACCGTTTTGAATTGAAAGCGATCGAACCGTTTGCCGGCGGTTTAGTGTCCGATGTGTCTGGACTTGTAAAGGGGAATGTACGCATAAAAGGTAGGCCGACCGCCCCGGCTCTGGAAGGCTCTCTGGCCATTGAAAAGGGGAAAATGAAGTTTGATTACCTGCAATCAGTTTTTACTTTTAGCGATCAGGTGAACATTAGTGAGGGCGAAATTTCGGTCAATAATATGGTGCTTACCGATCCGGAGGGGAATACGGCAGTCGTGCGTGGAGGAGTATTTCATGACGGTTTTAAGTACTTTTCACTGGGCTTCAATGCGGATTTGAGAGGCTTTAAAATTTTGAATACTACGGCAAGAGATAGTGAAACCTATTATGGGACCGCCTATGTTACTGGCCCGGTAAGTGTCTATGGAAGCATTAATAAACTCAATATAGAGGCGAATGCCACCAGCAATAAGGGCACTAAAATATATATCCCCCTGGATGGGGCTACTGAGGTCGCAACCCAGGATTACATTCAATTTATAAGCCAACTTCCCAGCACGGAAGATAGTGCGGTGGGGCAGAAAGATACGGCGTTGGAGAAAACCTTGAGCGGAATTAAAATGGATTTTAATTTTAATCTCACACCCGATGCGTTATGTGAGATTATTTTTGACCGCCAGACCGGCGATGTAATCAGCGGGGTAGGAAGTGGTCGTATTAACATGAACATTGATACTCAGGGCGATTTTACCATGGCCGGCACCTATGAGATTGAAAAAGGGAGTTATAATTTTACCCTACAAAATGTTATTAACAAAAAGTTTATAATCAAGCCTGGGAGTCGCATTATTTGGTCGGGCGACCCCTACGGGGCGCAACTGGACGTAAAAGCGGGATATGTGCAGCCCGTCTCACTGATAGGCGTATTACCATCCAATGGCTCTTCTAATACCAATAGCGATGTACTTTCCCGCCGCTACCCTGTAGAAGTTACCATAGGACTTTCGGATAAGTTGATGGCTCCTCAGATCAAGTATGATCTTAAAATATTGGACAATCCTACCCTCAGTTCCAATAATTATCAAGGATATCTGGAGGCATTTCAGAATAAGCTCAAAACCAATGAGCAAGAATTGAGCCGTCAGGTGACCAGCTTACTGGTCCTCAACCAGCTACAGCCCGAAACTAGCCTGGCTGCACAGTCATCCGGACAAGGTTTTCTCGGCAACAGTATCAGTGAGCTGGTTTCTAACCAAATAAGCCGGTGGGCTTCGGAGATCAATGAAAATCTGGAGGTGGGCGTGACCGGCCTCTCGCTGGACCAAAATGCCTTAAATAACCTTCAGCTCAGATTTTCTTATCGTTTTCTGAACGATCGCTTTCGGGTCACTCGGGACGGGCGGATCAGCAATGGATCGGTAGGCGGGGTGACCCAATACGATGCTGCAAGCTTATTGGGTGAGTGGACCTTAGAGTATTGGTTGAACAGAAGTGGGTCGGTCCGGGTAAAAGCTTATAATCGGAACATACAGAATTCATTTTATTTAAACAGCTTTACAACAGGTGGGGTAAGCATGCAGTTTAGCCATAGTTTTAACCGCTTTATCCCCTTGCCAAAACCTTCGGGATTGGACAGTCTTCAGAAGACCTTTCCGGATAGCATTGCGGAGCCAACAGCCGGAAACCGGCTAAATATCAGCAAGGGTGGGAGATAGTATCTGGTCTTAAACTTATGGTTAGACTGCTAATGAGGTCTTGATGGTATGAATTCTTTCATTAAAATCGGTATTAGGGAAATCGATATTTCTAACACAGGTTGCTTTCAGATAATCCATGATTTCCTCAGGGTGAGGTACCCTTTTTCCATTCTCAATACTGATATGTTTAGAGGTAGTCCATAATACAGTTTTAAGCTGGTTTTTGCGGTCGTTGGTTATAAAGTATTCGGTAACCATGGTATCCTCATTAAAATAGATAACCCTGGAGGTAATCCGGATCCACTCGCTGATCATGGCCGGACGCACATAGGCTATCTGATGCTGATATACCACCCAGCTGGTCTTTAGTTCGCGAAACATAGCCTCATAGCTGAAGCCATACAGCTTCGAAACCTGATCCTCCCGGGCATTGAAAAAATAATCGAAGTACTTGGAGTTATTTAGATGCATCAGGGGATCACAATCTTGAAAACGGACGATCACTCTGGATTCTGCCTCTATAGGCATATTGGCAATATCAGTTTTAAAAAGCATAATATTTAATCTTTGTAATAGGAATGTATAAGTACCTGTTATTCACCTCTGTAACGGACGGCGTATCCACTGAGCATATAACCTTCCTGATCCACTGAGGTGTAGTACTTGTATTTAACCTCTATCAATGCATCCGCTCCGATTTTTTGGGCTTTTAACACCAACTTAGCCAGCAGTAGTTCCTTGGTACGAGCGTCATTGCCTCGCATAATCATGCGGTTGTCTCCTGTCTGTTGCTTGGTCAGGGAGTCCTCACTCCCTATTTCCAGAAATCCAACTTCCGTGTAAGGGCGGTCAACTGGCTGATTTTCATAAAAAACATCAATGGGATATTTATTGGAGTTTGTGGCGATGGGAATGGCACAGCTCAATAGGGTAGCAAGCAGAAAGAAGATAGCCGATTTGCTGTAAATACTGGTTTTAATTTGCATGGATATTAATACGAATTTTATGATTAGGTCTGTTAATGAATACTTCGGATAAAAATCCCCTTTTGTGGCATTAGCATGCCTGGCTTGGCCGCAAAAGTTAAAGGTAAGTGTAGTATCACTTTACTCCTGGTTTTTCCGAGCCCATCTGTTGAGTAAAACTACATGAAATACCCTATTCAAGCAAATACCTTAGGGGCCACTCTCTCCAAGGGCAATACCTGGAGGGCATTTCAAATTTTGGCTTTGAAAGAGGCCTGTTTAAGGTTTTATCTGGTAATATCGTCAGATGTAAATGGTAACTTGAAATGGAAATAGTAAGTTTGCCATGAAACTTAGGCAATAACTTGTTTTGTAGCCTTTTGGCTTTTAAGAGTCACAAGGGTTGGCGTAGGTATCGCCTTTTCTTTCGGTTTAATAACCTTATACAGTTTAACATTTATTCATTCCAAATCCTAAAGTCTTGAAAAAATTGTTCTTGTTGGTAGTATGTGCAGCTCAGTTGGGAATAGCGGCGGCACAGGCACCCCAAAAAAAAGCGAGTAAGCCAGCCTCCGGGCCTAAACTGGTAGTCGGCATTGTGGTCGATCAAATGCGTTTCGACTACTTGTATCGCTATTACGATCAGTATACGGAGGGTGGATTTAAGCGTATGATGAACGAAGGTTTTAATTGCCGTAACAATCATTACAGCTATGCCATCACCGTAACGGCAGCCGGACATTCCTCCATTTATACAGGATCTGTTCCAGCCATCAACGGAATCGTAGGAAATGAGTGGTATGACCGGGCAACGGGCCAAGGCGTTTATTGTGTGGATGATAGCACGGTGAGCACTGTAGGTAGTGATAATGTATCGGTAGGGAAGATGTCGCCCCGTAACCTGTATAGTAGTACCGTAACGGATCAGCTTCGAATTGCCTCTAATTTTCGCTCCAAAGTAGTAGGAGTGTCCATTAAGGATAGAGGTTCTATCCTGCCTGCGGGCCATGCCGCTAATGCCTCCTATTGGTTCGATTCGAGAACTGGTAACTGGGTAACCAGTACCTATTATATGGATGAGCTGCCTCAGTGGGCGACCGATTATAATAACAAAAAGAAACCTGCCGAATATCTCAGAAAGGGTTGGCAGCTACTATTACCCGCCAAAGAATATACCCAGAGTACCGCCGACGATGTGCCTTGGGAAGGCATTCTTTCCGGAGCCAAGCGTCCGGTCTTTCCTTACGAACTGGCAGGAACAGCCGGTAATGCCTTCGAGGTGATTACCAACACGCCATGGGGTAATACGCTTACCAAAGAAATGGCTATTGAAGCTATCAAAGGAGAAAATATGGGTAGAAACGGAGAGACTGATTTCCTTGCTGTCAGCTTTTCGACACCTGACAAAATTGGCCATAGGGTAGGGCCTAACTCCATAGAGCAACAGGATGATTTCTTAAAGCTTGATCGTGAATTTGCCGATTTATTCAACTTTCTAGATTCTTGGGTAGGAAAAGGAGAATACACCGTGTTTCTTTCTGCCGATCACGGGGTGGCTGATGTGCCTGGTTTCGCTAAGGCCAACAAGCTCCCTGGTGGGCTGGTAAGTGGATCTGAGGTAAAAAAGGTAATTCAGCAGACTCTGGATACTAAATTTGGAAAGGCGGATTATATCGTTGCCGACGAAAATCACCAACTTTATCTGAATCACGATTTGCTAGCAGAAAAGGGCTTTACCGTTAATCAAGTGAAGGATGCCCTTAAGCAAGCCTTACTACCCATGGATGGTATAGCAGACATTGTCAACCTGAATGAGCTGAATAATGGAAGTCTGAACGGCTATCAGGCCGAATTATTTAAGAATAATGTTCATGCCAAGCGTAGCGGTGATATCCAAATAATTATTCAGCCTGGATATCTGTTCGGAAATACCACAGGGACTTCACACGGAACTCCCTACAACTATGATACGCAGGTTCCCTTCGTTATGTTTGGATGGGGCGTGAAAAAGGGTGAAACATTGCGTAGAACATCGGTTTGCGACATAGCCCCTACCATCTCTGCTTTACTGAAAATTTTGCCTCCGAGTGGAAACGTGGGAGAACCCGTTATGGAAGCCTTGAAATAATCAGTCAACCTTAGGGATTATGATACCTTAAAAAAAACAATAAAAAGCGGGAGGCTGTCAGCATGACGACTTCCCGCTTTTTTATTGATCTATGGAAAATATTTGCCTTTAAGATTCCTTTACAACCAGGGTAATTCCTTTCGTTTCGACAATTTCCACCTTGCTGCCGGCTGCGATGGGTTTGTTATCTTCGGCAATCGCTCTCCATTCGGCTCCCCGATAATAGATTTTTCCCTGTTTATCCGACTCAATATCCTTGATTACCATCGCTGTTTCTCCTACAAATTCGTTGTATTCGTATTGTTTACCTTTACGTTCTAGCAAATTTCGGGCTTGTTTACGTAGGAGTAGCATGGATAATATAGAAATTGCCGAGAAGGCTAAAATTTGCCATTCCAGCGTGGGTAGTAGACCCACCCATGCCAATAGGGCCGTTGCAAGGGCACCTACAGAGAAAAATACGAATACCAATAAGACACTGATCAGTTCGAGAACGAGCATAATCAGCCCAATGATAAGCCAAATTTGTGGAAGCGATAAGTCCATTATTTCTTTTGTTCAGATTTAACAACAGTAAGCGCTGTGGCGATAAGTGATCCTACATCGGCCAAATTAGCGGGCAAAATTAGTGTATTACCTTCTTTTGCTAACTTGCCAAACTGTTCCACATAGTTTTCGGCCACTTTAAGTTGCACGGCCTCAATTCCGCCATCGAGTTGAATTGCCTCAGCAACCAGACGTATGCTTTCCGCTGTCGCTTCGGCAACCGACCTGATGGCCGCAGCTTCTCCTTCTGCTTCGTTGATCTGACGGAGTCTTAGTGCCTCTGATTCCAAGACGACTTTTTGTTTCTGCCCTTCGGCAACATTAATAGCAGCTTGTTTTTCACCGTCCGACTGGAGGATGACAGAACGTCGTTCTCTTTCAGCCTGCATTTGTTTCTCCATCGCAATCAACACGCTCTGGGGAGGGGTGATGTTCTTGATCTCGTACCGCAGAACCTTGACTCCCCAGCCAATGGCGGCCTCATCGATGCTATCCACCACTGCCCTATTGATTAGCATCCTTTCTTCAAAAGTCTTATCCAGATCCAGCTTGCCTATTTCACTCCGCATGGTCGTTTGTGCCAATTGAATAACCGCGAAGGTATAATCAGAAATTCCGTAAGCTGCTTTCTTAGGATCGATGACCTGGATGAATATTACCCCGTCCATTCGCACCTGAACATTATCGCGGGTAATACAAATCTGCTCCGGTATATCTATCGCAGCTTCCTTCAGATTGTATTTGTAGGCTACGCGGTCAAAAAATGGAATGATAAAATTGATTCCAGGCTGTAAAACAGCATAGAACTTTCCTAGTCGTTCGAGGACATAGGCTTTTTGTTGGGGTACTACTTTAACGGTCATTAGTACCGTGAGCACCACCAATACGAGGAGAATAGCAAATGCTGGCATATCTGTTATGGTTTGTTTTTAGGTGAAATTAAGCCTGATAACTCATTTATGCCAGAGAACTGGTAAGAACGTGGATGCCGTGGGGGCTATCGGTAAAAGCTAAGGATGGACGGTAAGCCCAATAATCTATTTAAGTATTTCTTTGGATATTACCATTTTTTGAATCTCGCTGGTCCCTTCCCCGATGGTACATAATTTACTGTCCCTATAAAACTTTTCGGCCGGATAATCTTTGGTGAAACCATAGCCCCCATAAATTTGTACGGCCTCGGTGGCTACCCTTACCGCCGTTTCGGAGGAGTGATATTTGGCAACTGCTCCAGATAAGCTCACCTTCTGACCTAGGTCTTTTTCCTTCCCCGCCTGGAAAGTTAAAAGCGTGGAAGCCTGTATATCAGTATACATATCTGCGAGCTTAAAGGCTATACCTTGGAAAGAGGAAATGGCTTTTCCGAACTGATGACGCTCTTTGGAATAGGCTAAGGCGGCCTCATATGCGCCCAGGGCCGTGCCTACACCCAGTGCTGCAATGGAGATACGGCCACCGTCGAGTATTTTAAGTGACTGAATAAATCCTTCGCCAATCTGGCCCAGACGTTGGGAATCCGAAATTCTGCAGTCTTCAAAAAGAAGCTCTACGGTTTCGGAAGCACGCATACCCAGCTTATTTTCTTTCCGTCCTGAAGTAAACCCATGAGTTCCATGCTCTACGATAAAAGCGGTAGCCCCATGCTTGTCGCCTGGTTCGCCGGTACGGGTGATCACCACGGCAACGCGGCCACTTTGACCATTGGTAATAAAGTTCTTAGCCCCATTTAAGATCCAGTCCTCTCCATCCCGAACGGCAGTAGTCTTCATATTCCCGGCGTCCGATCCGGTGTTGGGCTCGGTAAGTCCCCAAGCTCCGATCCATTCGCCTGAGGCTAACTTAGGGAGGTACTTGTTTTTCTGATCCTCATTCCCAAACATGAGAATATGGTTGGTACATAAAGAGTTATGAGCGGCCATAGAAAGGCCTATGGAAGGATCTACCTTCGAAAGTGCTATGATGGCCGTGATATATTCCTGATACCCCAAGCCTGCACCTCCATACTGCTCTGGTACGAGCATGCCCATCAGGCCTAGCTCCCCTAATGAATGAAATACTTCGGTTGGGAAATGTTGGGATTCGTCCCATTCCATGATATGGGGCTGTATATTTTTTAGGGCGAAATCCCGAACGGTTTCTTGGATTAATCGACAGTTTTCCTCCCGATGTTCGCCAGATTCAGTGTGTTGTAGCTTGCTCATGATGTTTGATTTTTAATTTGTTTTCCTAATTATAGAAAGAAAACCACGCAATTCCCGTACCATTTACGAACAAAAATAAAATTGACCCATACCGATTCATTTAAAAAAATTACTTTTGCGTCACTATACAAAGGGTGGATACTTAATTTAATACAATTTTGTTATCCGTTTTAACATTTCATTGCAGATTTAACAATATACAATTTATGAAAATTGCAGTAGTAGGAACAGGATATGTAGGGTTAGTGACCGGAACCTGTTTCGCCGAAACGGGAAACCAGGTGGTTTGTGTCGATATTGATGAGAGAAAAATAAAAAAACTTCAGAGTGGGGAGATACCCATTTATGAGCCTGGGCTGGATGTATTATTTGACCGCAATGTGGCGGAAGGGCGTTTACAATTTACAACCAACCTTGCTGAGGGGATTCAGGAAGCAGAAGTAATTTTCCTGGCTCTGCCCACGCCTCCTGGCGAAGATGGCTCTGCCGACTTGAAATACATTTTAAAGGTGGCAGATGATTTGGGTAACCTGTTGGACCATTACGCAGTGGTGATCGACAAAAGTACAGTTCCCGTAGGCACGGCGGAGAAGGTGACTGCCGCCATAGCTAAAAATGCGAAGGTCGATTTTGATGTGGTTTCCAACCCCGAATTCTTACGGGAAGGAGTTGCCGTAGAAGACTTTATGAAGCCAGATCGGGTAGTGGTAGGTACCACCTCCGACAGAGCTAAAAAAACCATGGAAAAGCTTTATGCACCATTGGTGCGGCAGGGCAATCCCGTGATCTTTATGGATGAACGTTCAGCTGAAATGACCAAATATGCGGCCAACTCGTTCCTAGCCATGAAGATTACCTTTATGAATGAGATAGCTAATCTTTGCGAGAAGGTAGGAGCCAATGTGGACGATATCCGGCGAGGAATTGGTACGGACAGCCGTATTGGCAAGAGGTTTCTTTTCGCAGGAATCGGTTATGGGGGCAGCTGCTTCCCCAAAGATGTTCAAGCCTTGGCAAAAACATCTGCCGACTATGATTACGATTTCCGTATCTTAAAATCGGTGATGGAGGTCAACGAGGATCAGAAGAAAAAGCTACTTCCTATGGTACAGGATTATTTTCAAAACGACCTGAAAGGGAAGACCCTGGCCATTTGGGGGCTCGCTTTTAAACCCTATACAGATGATATTCGCGAGGCTCCAGCCTTGGAAAATATAAACGCCCTGCTAGACGCTGGTGTCAATATTGTCGTATACGACCCGGAAGCAATGGAAAATGTAAAAGGAGTGCTAGGCGACCGCATCACCTATTGCCATACTCCGTATGCTGCCCTGGACGATGCCGATGCACTGATGATCTTTACTGAATGGCCTCAGTTCCGTACACCTGAATTCGATAAGATGAGCAAATTGCTCAAAAATAAGGTGATCTTTGATGGTCGTAACTTGTACGAGCTTGAGCAGATGCGCGAAATGGGCTACACTTATTACAGTATAGGTCGGGAAGGCGTTGTTCAGGTAGAGGCCTAGAGGTCCTGTAGCCCTCCCAAGGGGTAGTGGAAGATTAATTTTGGGAAGGTGAACAATAATAAGTAGGTGATTAATGGAATATTTTCTGGATAATCCCCTAATATCTTCCTAATATTAGTCTTTGACTAGAATTTGAAACATAAATAAGCAAAATCATTAAATGAAACATGTATTAATAACAGGCGCAGCGGGCTTCTTAGGCTCTCACCTTTGTGAGCGCTTCTTGAAGGAAGGCATGTATGTGATTGGCATGGACAATTTGATCACTGGCGATATGCGTAATATCGAACATTTGATGCCCAATCCAAATTTTGAATTCTACCACCACGACGTCACGAAATATGTGCACGTTCCAGGTGAGTTGGATTATATTTTGCATTTTGCCTCTCCAGCGAGCCCTATCGACTATCTGAAAATCCCTATCCAGACTTTGAAGGTGGGAGCGATGGGAACGCATAATTTGCTGGGGCTGGCCCGGGTAAAAAAGGCACGTTTCATCATTGCCTCTACTTCCGAAGTGTATGGCGATCCGTTGGTGCATCCTCAAACTGAGGAGTATTGGGGGCATGTGAACCCTATTGGCCCTCGCGGATGCTACGACGAGGCTAAGCGCTATCAGGAAGCCATTACCATGGCATACCATCGCTATCACGGCCTGGAAACGAGAATCGTAAGGATCTTTAATACCTATGGCCCTCGTATGCGACTCAATGATGGGCGTGTGTTGCCAGCATTTATTGGGCAGGCACTGCGTGGTGAAGATCTGACGGTCTTTGGGGATGGGTCTCAAACCCGGTCATTCTGCTATGTTGACGATCTGGTAGAAGGAATATATCGTTTGTTGTTAAGCGATTATGCCCTGCCCGTTAATATTGGAAATCCGGCTGAGATTACCATTAAAGAATTTGCTGAAGAGATTATCAAACTTACCGGTACCGATCAGCAGGTAATTTACAAGCCCCTTCCACAGGACGATCCTAAGCAGCGGCAACCCGATATCAGCAAGGCTACCGAGATTCTGGGTTGGGAACCTAAGGTATTGCGGGAGGAAGGACTCAAGCTTACTTACGATTATTTCAGAAATCTGCCTAAGGAGAGGTTATACGAGGAGTCTAATCACCGTGCCTTCGAAACATTTAGCGAGACAAAATAAGCAGTCATTAAAAAAGCCGGTTCGTTTACGAACCGGCTTTTTTAACATTTATAATAGGGTAGACTATACCTCCATAATTTCTTTTTCCTTCAAAGAAAGAATCTGCTCTATTTTCGAAACATAAGTGTCGGTCAGCTTCTGTACCCGATCTTCGCCCATCTTTACCATGTCTTCGGCTACCCCCTCTTTCGTTAGTTTACGAAGCGAGTTATTAGCGTCCTGACGGATATTTCGAACGTTGATTTTTGCCGTTTCAATTTCTACTTTGGCACGCTTTACCAGCTCCCGCCGGCGCTCTTCGTTCAGAGGAGGAACGGAGATGCGGATCATTTCCCCGTCATTGGAGGGAGCGAAGCCCAGATTACCATTACGAATTGCCTTTTCGATGTCGTTAATAATTTTCTTTTCAAATGGCCGAATAGCGATGGTCCGTGCATCTGGGGTATTTATGGTCGCTACATTCTGAATTGGTGTCATTGAGCCATAGTATTCGATCTGTAAGCCCTCGAGCATTTGGGGGGTAGCCTTTCCGGCACGTATCTTACCCAGTTCGATCAGCAAATGTTTTATGGCGCCTTCCATAGTTTGTTGGGCATCTTCCAGATATAATTCTATCTCTTCCATTCTTATATATTTTATTTTACGTTAGTTCGAAATAAGCGTTCCTACGGTCTGGCCCATTACAAGATCGTAGAGATTTCCAGGCTTGTTCATGTCAAACACTATAATGGGAACATTATTTTCCTTGCAAAGCGTAAAGGCAGTCAAATCCATAATTTTCAGATTTTTTGAAAGCGCTTCGTCAAACGATAAGTTATCATACTTTACTGCAGATGAATCTTTCTCCGGATCAGCCGTGTAGACTCCGTCAACGCGTGTTCCTTTAAGTACAACTTCTGCTTCTGATTCAACGGCTCTTAGGCCTGCCGTGGTGTCTGTGGTGAAGTAAGGATTACCGGTTCCGGCACCAAAAATTACCACACGGCCCTTTTCTAAGTGGCGAATGGCTCTTCGGCGGATTAACGGCTCACAGACCTGTTCCATTTTAATTGCCGACATCAAGCGAGTTTTCAGGCCATGCTTCTCCAGGGAGCTTTGAATGGCCATTCCATTAATGACGGTGGCCAACATGCCCATATGATCTCCCTGGACACGATCAATTCCTGAGTTTTCAACCGATGCACCCCTGAAGATATTTCCACCTCCGATTACTACAGCAATCTGCACGCCGGCATCAGCTACTTTTTTAATTTCAACAGCATAGCTATCCAGAATATTGAAGTCAATTACCTGACCCTTATCACCTCCATTAAGAGCCTCCCCGCTGAGCTTAAGCAGAATTCGTTTATACTTTAGTTGTGACATTTTTTTCGTTTTTGCTGTTTATTTCGCGTAAAAATAAGGGTAGGTAGGTCAGAAAACCAAGTTATTTAATGAAACTCCATCAATACCTGGTTTTTCTCAACGATTTCGCCCGGAAGAACTTTTATAGATTTTACCTTTCCGCTGCCCGTAGCTTTGAGCACGTTTTCCATTTTCATGGCTACCAGAACGAGAAGGTTGTCGCCTGGGGCCACTTCTTCACCTTCGTTTATAGACAAAGACTGGATCAGGCCGGGCATGGGAGCTCGAAGGACATTCAGCTTTTTGCTTTTCCCAGCTTGCATGCCCATAGATTCGAGTAGCAGGTCCAAACTGGTTTGGGAGCGGGTTTGCAGTTCTACCCCATTAATCAGCATCTTGCCCACTTTGCCCTCCCCGTCATAATCAATAATGTCGATATCATAGGACCGGTGTTCCCATAGTAGATGATAGTGCCGGTCGGAGAGCTTGATAAGGTCTCCTGAGAAAATTTCCCCATTGATCAGTAATTTACCCTCTTCATGAGACAACTCAAAAATACGCTTGTCTCCTGCACCGGACCCTGTGACTTCCACTTTTAGCATGCTATCTCTGAATAATGGTGACTGACTTCTTGAAGTATCTCACATATTTCGTCGTAAGACATGGATTCTACCAACCGCATGCGGAAGGGTTTGAAATGATCCATACCTCGGAAATAATTCGTATAATGGCGCCTCATTTCTAAAATTCCCAGAACCGGTCCCTTCCATCTAATTGAAAAGTCTAGGTGCTTTTGGCAGGTAGCTACCCGATTGGCAACTGCAGGGCTGGGGCGTCTCTGGCCGGTCTTTATAAAATATTTAATATCGTCAAATATCCAGGGGTTGCCAATAGAAGCCCTGCCAATCATTACCCCATCCACGCCGTACCGATTTTTATATTCCACCGCTTTTTCCGGTGAATCAATGTCTCCATTACCAAAAATTGGAATCTGAATACGGCTATTTTCTTTTACCCTGGCGATGAGCGACCAGTCGGCCTCACCTTTGTACATTTGTACACGGGTACGCCCATGTATGGACAAGGCTTGTATGCCGATGTCTTGAAGTCTTTCCGCTACTTCTGTAATGTTTTTAGTAGACTCATCCCATCCGAGACGTGTCTTGACAGTAACCGGCAAATGGGTAGATTTGACGACAGCTTCGGTCATTTTTACCATTTTGGGGATGTCCTGAAGCAGCGCGGCACCAGCACCCTTACAGGCGACGTTTTTTACCGGACAACCGTAGTTGATGTCGATCAAATCAGGATTTACCTGGGTGGCTATGTCCGCACAGGAGCCCATTGTTTCTATATCGCTGCCAAAGAGTTGTATGCCTACAGGTCTTTCGTATTCGAAAATATCGAGTTTCTTCCGACTTTTTACTGCGTCACGTATGAGTCCTTCCGAAGAAACGAACTCGGTATACATCAGGTCGGCCCCATGTTCCTTACACACTGCACGAAAAGGGGGATCGCTTACGTCTTCCATAGGAGCCAGTAAGAGTGGGAAATCGCCCAGTTCTATTTTTCCAATTTTCACCATGTCGATAATAAAGAGCCGGGTTTTGGACCCGTTTTTGTAAGGCTTTGGCCAAAGAATAGTTTCCTCCAGGCCTAAGCATTATTTTTACAATACAGAATTAGCTGTAAATTTACACCAATTATGCTTAAAAATTCTCCAAATTTAATGGAATCCCGGGTTTCGGGCACGGGAAGTAGTTTATTGATTCTGGTTGGCTTCGTGTTGATTGGCATGGCGGTCGGCAATTTGTTGGCAGTATGGCTTCTTACGGCTATGTCGGGCACCGACCTCGAAGGAACGGCTGATCTGATTAATCAGCTCATGTATTCCCCGGCCAATGTCCCTGATGGTTGGTATATGATGATGCTTTTTCAGGGCATGGTACACTTCTTTTCTTACCTTCTACCTTCCCTCTTGTTTATATACTGGATCGAAAGGAGAAATATCCGACAGATTAATACCCAGCCAGAATTAAGTCTTCAGATACTTATTTTAGCATTATTGGTGGTTTTGCTTTTCATTCCCTTAAATGGGAAATTTATAGAATGGAATCAGGCCATGAAGTTCCCCGATGCCTTCTCGGGAATTGAACGCTGGATGCGGGAAAAAGAGTCTCAAATGGAGGTGTTAACCAAGTTTCTTACGACCTACGACCAATTTGGACAGTTACTCATCGCTATGGTTGTGGTCGTCTTGCTTCCTGCAGCGGGGGAGGAATTTATATTCAGAGGTATTATACAGCGAAAATTGGCCGAGACATGGAATATCCATATAGCTATATGGACCGCCGCAGCCATATTTAGTGCCATCCATTTTCAATTTTATGGTTTTCTACCCCGTATGCTCCTTGGAGCCTTGTTTGGATATCTATATTACTGGTCGGGAAATATCTGGGTAGCAGTGCTGGCACACTTTGTTAATAATGGTTTTGTACTGTTGATGGTTTACCTCTATAATGTAAAAGTCCTTGAAATAAATATTGAAGAAACGAAAACAATGCCGATATTGACAGTTTTTGTGTCGTTATTGAGTACCCTATATGTTTTATACCGGATCAACAGGGCAGGAAAAGGCCTTCGGGATATTAAACAAAATTAGTAAATACTAGTAGAGAATGGAAGAAAATTGGATAACCGTATTTAAGAGTGAACGATTGATGCGGGCAGAAGTGATGCGGGAACTACTTGAGCAGGGAGGTGTACCTGCAGTCATCGTCAACAAACAGGATAGTAGCTATCCTTTCCTAGGTAATGCTGAGGTACTGGTTCGTGCTTCCGATCTTGTAAATGCCCAACTTATTGTAAAGAATGAAGAGTCGACTGAACAATCTGAGTAACCTGCAGCAACGGACTATTACAGGCCTGATTGGGGTATTCATCATTATTGGTTGTATTCTTTATAGCGATTGGACCTGTTTTTTGTTGTTCTGTACCATTAGTGGGCTTACCCAAATGGAATTTTATAAACTTTTGGGCTTAGACGGAAATCAACCGCTAACTTATTATGGGACCTTTTGTGGCACAGTTTTGATGATTCTCACGTACCTGATTGAACAGGGGGTTGTTCCCTTTGAGAATTACTTCCTGATCAGCCCCGTACTGTCCATGATATTTTTTATCAAACTATATAAAAAACGTGATCTTAAGCCATTTATGAATATTGGCTTTACGTTTTTAGGGATCATCTACGTGGCTCTGCCCTTTTCTTTGATCATTGTTCTCGCACTTGGAGGTAGCAGCTATAATTATGAAATTGTCTTAGGCAGTCTCCTGCTACTTTGGGCTTCTGACATTGGCGGTTATTTCGCAGGAACCAAATTTGGGAAACGCAAACTTTTTGAAAGAATCTCTCCGAAAAAATCGTGGGAAGGGGCCATGGGAAGCGCTGCTTTCGCCACCCTGATAGCATTTTTGCTAGGACTCTTCTTTACCACCTATGAACCTTGGAAGTGGTTTTGTATTGGTGCGATTATTGTAGTGGTGGGTACTTATGGTGACTTGGTAGAGTCTCTGTTTAAAAGGAGTATTGCCATCAAGGACTCCGGGACGAGTATTCCCGGACATGGGGGATTCCTTGATCGGTTCGATGGCTTATTGCTTTCAGCTCCCTTTATCGTTACTTTTATAAAGATATTTCCCTAGTAGAAGACATAGCAACGGTGTTTTAAACGTTGTAAGCATATATTCATAACCCTTCAGACGGCATGAGACGTTTGAGTATTTTTTTGGAAGAATGAGACATAGTATCGTAATCATATTTTTAATTTTGGCTCTTGCCCTAGGGCAGCATGAATTACGTGCTCAGGGAGAGCAGAAAGCCATTATTTTTACTGGTATCGTAGTAGGAGGCAAATCTAGTGAACGGCTCCCTGGTGCCTATATCTTCATTCCTAGGGCGGGGAAGGGAACACTGGCGGATGCTGGAGGCTCATTTACCATTCCCGTATTTCCAGGTGATAGCATCGTCTATAGTTACGTAGGGTATAAAAAACAGTATCATAAAATACCCAGAGGTTATAACGCCAACACTTATTCGGCTATTGTAGCGATGCAGGAAGACGTCCAATTGCTTTCGGAGGTTCGAATTTACCCTTATGCTACAGAAGAAGAATTTAAAAAGGCTTTCCTAGCCTTGAAACTTCCCGATCAGGCCGACCGGGACGCTTTGGCTCGGAGTACCGACATCGATTATATTAACCGCATGGCCTCGCAAGTTCCAAACAATGCCCAAACAAACTATCGCTACACCATGGACCAGCAGATGTTTGGTAGGGAGTCGGCCGCCAATAAGAACTTTGCTACCTCTTTTCCATTCCTAAATCCCTTTGCCTGGTCTAATTTTATCAAGTCTGTTAAGAATGGAGATTTGAAAAAGAAGGACTTCCGCAGAGATCTAGGAAATACCCCCAGGGAAACTATCACTAGCCAGGATTTTCTGGCACCCAATGATGAGGAGAGCATCTATAAGAATAAAAAGGAATAAAGTTTGAAAGCTATTGTACTTTAGAAGGACAATATTCGTGTTGCTTTTCCATCGAATTGAGCATAATGTTGTTGGCTCACCCATTCACCCAGGTTGATGTAGCGACTGTGGTTATTTACCGGCAGATCGAGAACCAAGTGGCGGTGACCGAATATATAATAATCGTGGTGCTGCCGCTGTTCTACCTTCTGACAGTATATAAGAAGCCATTCCTTATCTTCCCCCATAAAGCGCTCTTCACCTTTATTTACATTGGCGAGTCTGCTCCTCCTGGACCATGCTTTCGCTATGCCTATACCGATGTCAGGATGCACAAATCGAAACAGACCTTGGAAAAAGCGATTTTCAAATATTTTTTTCAGGAATTTATAGGTATGGTCCCCGGGGCCGAGGCCATCCCCATGTCCGACCAGTAAGTTACGCACCGAACCAGACGAATGAGTAATTGTAAATGAAACCGGGTTTCGGTAGATGGTGGCTCCCAATTCGTCCGTAAGGTAACCCGACATCCACATATCGTGATTTCCAGTAAAGATGATCATTTCTATGCCCTGATCGGCAAGTTCTGCTAGTTTGCCTAATAATCGTATGGACCCTTTGGGAACGGCATGCCGGTACTCAAACCAGAAATCAAAAATGTCACCTACCAGAAATATAACCTGAGCATCGGAACGTATGCTTTCAAGCCAAGCAACAATCTTGCGTTCTCTGTCTCTGCTGGCAGCTGGGGTGGGAACACCTAAATGATAATCAGAAGAAAAATACAACTTCTTGCCTTCTGTCAGGGCAATGGTCTTTGTTTCGAAATTGAACTCCATACAAGAAAATAGATACGGCTGCAAGTTACGATCTTCTGGTTAATCAGCCTAAAGGAACATATTGCCCCTGATCCGTACCATTTACTAAGTAGCTGTAGCATACCTCATCGGGTTTCCATAAATTCATTGCATCAACTTGAACTGGAAATGAATTTCATAACGAATTCTTGAGCATGAAAAACGCACTTTTACTAATAGGAACAATTTTAGTTACCCTACCTAACCTGCAGGCCCAGATCAGGATCAATGATCCGGGAAAGGTAGCCGAGCGGCAAGCCGAAAACAGAGCAAATCGGAAGATAGACCAGGCCGTTGATAAAGGTTTTGATAAAATTGAAGAGGGTATTGGTAGCTTATTTAAGAAAAAAGATAAGAAGGAGAAATCGACAAATCAGGATTCCGAAGACAGAACAGTGAGCGAACCTACCCCCGAAAGTCAAACCGAAGCTGGTACTGCCATTAGGCGGATGGATCTTAAGTCCTACAGTAAATTTGATTTTATCCCGGGAGAAAAGGTGGTGGCCTTTGAAGATTTCTCTCAGGATGCCGTTGGGGATTTTCCTGCCAAATGGAATACCAATTCTTCCGGAGAAATTGTCACCATTGAGGGGACGGAGGGGAAATGGTTAATGCTTGGTCCAGAGGGGGTGTTTCATCCGGAATTTATAAAGAGCTTACCCGAAAATTTCACTTTAGAGTTTGACCTCGCCTGTACCTCCGAGCTAAGTTTTTATACTGCCGTATTGAGGACTATTATTGCCAGAGTAGAAAATCCCCAGGCAGAATTTGGCCATTGGGGCAGTTATAACGGCTATAAAAATAATGGCTTGGAGGTAGGGCTCCACCCCAAAGATGCTGGAGGAAGCCAGGGGAATACTGCCTTTACAGTCTTTGGGAAAGAACAGGGGCAGGAAGTAATGAAAAATGATAAGAGTTTCCCCGCATTTCATGTTCCAGAGCATAATCTGGTGAAAGTATCGGTGTGGAGGCAAAAGTCGCGACTACGCTTATATGTTGATGATTACAAGGTATGGGACCTGCCCAGGGCCTTTATGCCCGAGGTAGAGTATAATTTTATAGCCTTCTCTAATGGCGGATATTCCGTTGAGTCGGATCGGTATTTTATATCCAATCTACGCCTCGCGGTGGGCGCTCCCGACACGCGTTCAAAGCTGATTACAGAAGGAAAGTTTTCCACCACAGGAATTCTTTTCGATGTGAATTCAGCAACGATCAAGCCTGCCTCCTTTGGAGTATTGAAGGAGATCGCTGGTGTCCTTTCAGAAAATGCAGGCGTGAAAGTAAATATTGTCGGTCATACGGACTCAGACGGAGATGATTCCAGTAATCTACTCCTTTCCAAAAAAAGGGCTGAATCGGTGAAGCAGGCATTGATCTCCGACTTTGGAATAGCTAAAGAAAGGTTAGAGGCGGATGGAAAAGGGGAGATGGAGCCTGTTTCTCCCAATACCAGTGCTGAAGGCAAAGCGAATAATAGAAGGGTTGAATTTATAAAGCTGTAGTGGATTCAAGGAAAATTGTCAACTTTGTAGTTCAATTTTTCCGGTTCATCATCATGTTAAAAATAACACCGTTATTAGGAATTCTTTGGTTCACATTAGGCTCCTTATTTGCCCAGCCCGCCGACAAACTCACACCGGACAAGCGGAGGGCTCTTCAGTGGAAACCAGAAAAGGGGCAATACTATTTTGGTCATAAACTGATATATGATTACGACCAACGTAATGAGGGACGCAAAGGGACGCTGGAGATTGGTCTGGACCTTACCACAGGGACCTTATGCTTTCTCAGGGAAACGTCATTTGGGCAAACGGCTTCGGATTTCGATTTTATTTTAGGCTTTGCCGATGGCAAATTCATTTCCTGTGGGTTAGACGAGGCGGGAAAGAAATTCAGGATAAAACAGATGGTGGTGGAAGTAAAGTCCGATCCAGAAACCCTGCAACAACGCGTGTCGGACTTTCAGGAGTTTTGTACACCCACAGGGAGCAACAAGGTGATTTACGGATGGCCGGCATTGGAATATGTTCGTGCGTTTCCGCGTTCCGAAACTTCCGACAAGATGTGGTTGCTTCAAACTCCTTTCAGCGTCACCCATTTGTATGGCTTTGAATTGATGGAAGGGACAGCGAGTTTGCCTGTATCTTTCGATTTTATAGATCTGTTGGGTAAGAATCAACTCCTGATGTCCTATGAATCCAAAGAGGTGAACATTCAGCTGAATCGTATTGAAGCAAGCCCTGTAACGGTGAATATTTCACCCTACCGGGAAATAATAATTGCGGATTAAAACAGCATCCTGAAACGCAGTTTCAGGATGCTGTTTATAGTTTAACTCCTTATTCGGCAGAAGTTGCTGCTGCCTGTTGCTCGGCCATTACCTCTGACAGAGGTCTGAGATTTGCAGGTATCTCTTCCTCCTTGTCTTCTTCTGAAGAGTAGGGGAATACATCCAGGATAGGAGTAAGGTTAATATCGGTGATCTCGTAGGGGATCAACATGGTTTTCAAGCTATCGGTCATTCGCTCAAGCCCCTGGTGAATACCATCTGCATTGATAAGCATATAATTGACAACCTTCTTTTCCTTCCCGCTTCGCTCGTCTACTGAGAAGTAGATTACCTTCACCTTGAACCACTGATCTCCTGCTTCGTAAGTGAAAAGATCGGCGAGTCGCATTTTAGAGATACTCATGACCGTAAAGTCACTTGCATGTGTAACAATTTGACTATACAACCGCGCTTCTGCTTCAGTATATGACACGGCATCTACCAAGTAGGCTTCGTTGATGGTCTTCAAACTCCCTGCCTCATCTTCTTTTTGGTAACGAATTTTTCCTAAATACCAGCTCGCCATGCTTTATTTCGATTAATTTAAGTGTGAAAAATACAAAGGTATATTCTTAGGCCTTGGCGTGCAAACCGTTTTTTGAGGGTCGTGGTGAAGCACCATAAGGTCAGGTTCAAAACTAATGGGCTCCGTGGAATAATCTCTGCATACGCTATGCGTTATGAATGGGACTTTATATCTTGCAAGAAAATTAACAACAAACATGAAACGACAATTATGGATGGTGGCCATGCTGGCTACAGTGTACTTTATGAGTGCCTGTGGTGTAAGCAAGCAGGTCTCCGAAGCCAAAACCTTTGGCGAATGTAAATACGACTTAGCGTCGGTAGATAGCGTATATCTTGCCGGGATCGATATCCGGGAGTTCAAGAATATTAAAAGCATCAGTGATTTTGACATGGCTAAATATCCCAAACTGGGGCTGGCGTTATTGCGGAAGGATATTCCTTTAGACCTTCGTGTCAATATAGATATTACCAATCCTACCCGCCGTCGTGCCGCCGTCAATCAGATAGAATACAAAGTACTGTTGACCGATAGTGAAATATTTAATGGCTATTTAAGTCGGCTGATTGAGGTAATGCCGGGGACTGGTAGTACCCGTGTTCCCATTCAACTGAAGGCCAATGTTTATGATTTGGTTTCCAATAACGATACCCGGGATGAGCTTATTAATATGATTTCGGCCCTGTCAGGAAAAAAGGATGCGGATCCTACCAAGTTTGTGGTAAAGGTGAAGCCGACTTTGGATCTGGGAGGTAAAAAGCTTAACTATCCTGGATATATTACATTTGAAAAAGAGATTACCGCCGAGATGCTTACAGGAGTGTCCCGCTGATCATATAAAAATTGACTGGATAGGTCTCCTGTATTTCTATGGGAATTAATACCAGATTACTATACCAGCCACGGTAAATGACAAAGGACCTTCTATACCCTCGAGGTGTGGGAGGTCCCTTATTTTAGGCCTAATATGCATCCCCATGTTGTGTAGCACATTTATATTGAATCCGCTTTTTCCCCAGTATGTAATGCTGGTAATTTTGCTCTTTGTCTTATTCGGACTTAGCCATAGAATTTCCTCTTTACATGCTTTGCGGTCGCCATTAGCCCTGGTTTTGATGGTTGTTCCTGTCTTCTATTTCTTTCTGTTGCTGTGGACCCATACCAGTACAGTTCCTTTTACGGATGACTACAATCTGTTTGAAACCATTTCCAAATTACACAGGGCCGATGGTTGGCAGGAATATACCAGCGCTCTGTTCGAACAGGTGAATCAACATCGCTTTGCTTTTGAAAGAATCGTGATGCTCATTCTTTTTTATTCTACCGGAACCGTTCATTTACCTACCTTGATAATCCTTGGTAATCTGGCAATGGTAGGGATTCTGTTCCTGTTTTATAAAACCTTACTTTCCGAGAAAATTCATTGGTACTTTTTTATCCCCGTCCCCTATATACTGTTTAATCTGGTTTACAGTGAAAATGCGTTCTGGGGGATCGCTGCCATTCAGAACACGCCCCTGATTCTGATGGCTTTTATTACCGTATATGGTCTCAGCCTTATGAGTCGGGGTGGGTATGTCCTAGCCCTGATTTCCGCAATCGTAACGACTTTTATAAGTGGCAGTGGCTTGTTGGTATGGGTCATCGGTGTGTTATTTTTGGTTTACCAGAAATCGTACAGGGGCCTGGTGGTGTGGGTGGTGTTAGCGACCGCAATTGTCTTCTTTTACTTCACTTATGATTATACCATTATTCAGTCAGAAAGTGAAAGTGTGTTGAAGCACCCTATATATAATTTGCTGCTGTTATGGGGTTTTTGGGGTAATGCATTGTATCTGAATGTGCCTCATCCCCTGGTTAGCTATTTTCACCCAGACATGGTCTGGTGTGCCATATTGGGCTTCATTTTTACCATCATTTTATTGTTCTGGCTTCTCCGCCTGCTGATTATCCCCCGTCTCCACTGGTCCTATTACTTTCTGTTGGGCGCCATTATGTTTATAATGGGAACGGGAGCCATGTTCGTACTTAGCAGGCCTTCAGCTGGATATTTTATGCACGGTGGTGCCATACTTTCTAGGCGTTATATGATTTTTGGAGTAGTACTCATGGCGCTCATGTACCTTTGTGTACTAATTATGTTGAAAAACATGCGGAAAGGGTTCATGGCGACCTCAATTCTGACTGGCGCAGGTATGTTGCTGTTGCATTTTCATAGCTACTATAGCACCTTGGTGGATGTTCGTAAACAGTATGCGGAACTGGACTTGGACGGGTACTACTGGCGAGAGCATCATACATACCTTACACAAGGCTATAATTATGGTGATGTACCCTTCTGGAATCATCCTACTCGGATGAAGGAGCTGATGTCGGCTATTGAAGCGGATGGGGTGAGTAAGGTGAAGGTTCCTGAGGAAATAGAGGCTTTACTTCGTTTTGCCCAGACCAAAAACGCCACCCGCCCTTTTCCTGGACAGTTTCAGGTGCGCTCGACCATGCGAACGAGCTGGGACAATCAGCCTGACTTATATCTAACCCTGGAGGCCCAACCATTAAATAAGGAGCGACTACAGTATTTTGTATTGAAAAATGGGAAACAGATGCTTCTGTTACCTGCAATTCCAGTGCCAAATAATTGGGTGACCATGTTGTCCAGTCAGAATTATTATAGTGAAGCATATAGCTATGGCCTGTTTCGAATCAAACTACCAAAAGGTAGCCAGAGCTATCAGGTTTGGCTGGTTACTGAGCATGATGGTGCCCAGACCTATTGGAATACAAACAAACGATTAGAGCTTAAATAACACCCACCACAAATTAGAGACCATGGAAATACTAACCTATAATGTGAACGGCATTCGTGCTGCAATCAAAAATGGACTGATCGATTGGCTTCGAGACAAAAATTTTGACCTGCTGTGTTTCCAAGAGGTTAAAGCGACAGCCGACCAGGTAGATTTAACTCTATTCGAAGGCTTGGGATATCAGCTGGTGGGCTGGTATGCGGCCGAGAAAAAAGGTTATAGTGGGGTAGCAATATTTTCAAAAATACCTGCCGATTTTATTGCGATGGGTATGCAGATTCCCGTATTTGATAGTGAGGGGCGCATTCTTCGAGCCGATTTCGGAGACATCACTGTTTTGAACTGTTACTTTCCATCCGGGACAACGGGGGATGTGAGGCAAACCTTGAAAATGCAATTTTTAGATGACTTTTTTATCTGGGTAGAAGCCCTTAAGAAAGAAAGACCTAATCTGATTATTTGTGGGGATTATAATATCGCCCATACGGAAATGGATATCCACAATCCGAAAGGAAATCAGAAGTCCTCGGGCTTTTTGCCGGAAGAGAGAGCCTGGATGACCCGGTGGTTTGAAAGTGGTCAGCTGGATTCTTTTCGTTATCTTAATCCGGACCTTACCGAATATAGTTGGTGGACTTACCGGGCGGGGGCCCGGGCTAATAATAAAGGCTGGCGTATCGATTATATCTCCGTATCTGAACCCCTTAAAGACCGAATTCGAGGCAGCCGTCAGTTTAACGATGCCGTTCATTCCGACCACTGCCCGGTATGGGTCGATATAGAGGTACTTTAAAGTACGTAACCTGAATGGGTGACTGCCCTTTTTTCTGATCCATGAAAGATATTATCATAAGAGATGCCCAGGCAGCAGATGCAGGGTCCATTGCCCGGCTCCTACTTTTGGCTATGCGAGAAATTGTATCCGCATTTATTCATGATCAAAATGAGGCTAAGGCTCTGGCGTTCTTAAATTATTTTACTGCATTGCCTGCCAATCAATATTCCTATGAAAATTGTTTGGTGGCGGAACATAAGGGTAGGGTAATCGCAGTGGTCAATGTATATAACGGGGCTTACCTGCCGCACTTACGCCGTCCGATTGCTGAATATATTAACCAGCAACTACATTTACCATTCACTCCTGAAGACGAATCGGAGGTGGGAGAATGGTATATCGATACCTTAGGCGTTGACCCTAATTATCAGGGCCAAGGACTCGGATCCACTTTGTTGAAGACGCTGATTGACCGGTATGTAGTCCGGCAAAAGGGGACGCTCGGCCTGTTAGTAGATATGGAGAACTCCAGAGCCAGGCGTTTATATTTAAATTTGGGTTTTGAGGTAAAAAAAGAAAAGCCGTTAATGGGGAAGATGATGGAACATTTACAGCTTAATTCCTAATTCAGGAATGGGGAATAAGACCTGATTGGCATATACTCAGGTCGGCTGTCTTTTGAATATGGGGCTAGGTTGGGAGCAAGCCACCGACATAATATGATGATTTATAAATTTGTAATTTAATGTACCAGTATTATATTATCTATAAGCCTTTTGGCATGTTGTCGCAGTTTAGCCGGGAAGGGGAGCATGCTACGTTGGCCGATTTGGATTATTCCTTTGACAAAGATATTTATCCTGTAGGACGATTGGATGCCGACAGTGAAGGGCTGTTACTACTGACCAATGATAATTTTTTGAAGACAAAGCTTTTGGATCCCAAAAATAAACATTCCAAAACCTATATCGCTCAGGTCGAGGGTATGGTAGACCCGGAGGCTTGTGCCCAGCTTCGAAAGGGGGTTATGATTTCTATCAATGGGAAACAATACAAAACCTTACCCGCACGAGCCAGAGCTATTGAAGAGCCGCAACTGCCGGAAAGGACTCCGCCAGTGCGCTTTCGTAAAACAGTTCCTACTTCCTGGCTGGAACTGATCATTCATGAAGGTAAGAACAGGCAGGTGCGTAAAATGACGGCGGCGGCGGGCCTTCCTACCTTGCGGCTTGTAAGGCAGGCTATAGGCTCGGTCAACCTGGCTGACTATAGAATAAGCCTGCCAGGTCAAGTGCTGGAGCTTCCAAAAGAGGATCTTCCTAAACTGTATCGATAATTGGATATTTGACAGGTTTTCGACTTAATATGCCTTGCCTAACCAGATAGAAGCGTTAATTTTGTAGTTACACATTTTTCATAAATATCGATTCATTGGCAAAGGCAAAGAAGGAGACTCCACTCAGTAAGCAGTACAATCAGATAAAGGCCAAGTATCCAGGAGCATTACTTTTGTTCAGGGTAGGCGACTTTTACGAAACCTTTGGTGAGGATGCCATCAGGGCCTCTAAGATCCTAGGTATTGTACTCACGAAGCGGAATAATGGGGGAGCTCATGAGGAGTTGGCAGGTTTTCCACACCATTCACTGGATAACTATCTTCCCAAATTGGTTCGGGCTGGGGAGCGTGTGGCTATCTGTGACCAATTAGAAGACCCTTCTACAGCGAAGGGGATAGTCAAACGAGGCGTAACTGAACTGGTAACACCCGGTGTGTCCATGAACGATAATGTTCTGGATATACGCAAAAACAACTACTTAGCTGCGGTACACCTTACGAATGAGGATCTCTACGGCGTCGCTTTTCTGGATATATCCACTGGAGAGTTTATGACTTCTCAGGGAAACGCGGCTTATGTCGATAAAATGCTTCAGGGCTTTTCACCTTCGGAGGTGCTTTATTGCAAAAAACATAAAAGTGAATTTAATACGCTGTTTGGAGGGAAGTTTCATACCTATATGCTGGAAGACTGGTGTTTTGGTTATGACTATGCCTATGAGCAACTTACCACCCATTTTCAGACCACCACGCTCAAGGGGTATGGAATTGAAAGCCTTCCACTGGGGATTGTGGCCGCTGGAGTTATCCTTCACTATCTGAAAGAAACGGAGCATCGTGAGGTCAGCCATATCGGAAACGTAACAAGGCTGGAAGAGGAGCGTTATGTATGGCTCGATCGCTTTACTATTCGAAACCTGGAACTGGTTTATCCGCAACAGGAAGGAGGAGTAGCACTGATCCAGATCATGGATCAGACGGTAACGCCCATGGGGGCTCGCATGATGCGCAAATGGATGGTGCTTCCATTGAAAGAACGCGCACCCATAGAGGAACGCCTCAACACGGTCGCTTATTTCTTAGGCAATGCCGACCTGCATGAGGATTTGATACATGCTATGAAGCAGATCGGGGATTTGGAACGCCTGATATCGAAGGTAGCTGTGCGCAGGATCAGTCCCAGGGAAATGGTGCAACTTAAAAAATCCTTAAAGCAGATTGGTCCCATTAAGGAGTTACTGGGTAAGCTCCGTGATAGCAATCAAACCGAAAAATCAAGTACGGTGCGGGCCACATTAAACAGGTATATCGACCAGCTTAATGCCTGCAGCTTCCTGGTAGAACGTATAGAGACTCAGCTTCGAGAAGATGCTCCGGTTCTGGCTAATCAGGGTAAAATGATCCGTTCAGGTGTGGATGAAGAGTTGGACGAGCTACATGCCATTTCCTATGAGGGAAAGGATTATCTGGTAAAACTACAAAATAGAGAAATGGAACGAACCGGAATAGGCTCTCTAAAAATTGCCTATAACCGGGTATTTGGCTACTATCTGGAGGTGACTCATTCGCATAAGGACAAGGTACCTGCCGACTGGATTCGTAAACAGACTCTGGTGAATGCGGAACGGTATATTACTCCAGAGTTAAAAGAATATGAAGAGAAAATCTTAAATGCAGAGGACCGTATTGGGGCTATAGAGTTTCGCATTTTCAATGAAATGGTGCTCACGGCCATGGAATATGTAGGTACTATCCAGCAAAATGCTCTGGTGATATCTACCCTGGACGCTCTGAGCTCATTTGCTAGCGTAGCGCGAAAGAATAATTATACCAAACCCATGATGAGCGATGGGAAAGAACTCGATATCAAAGCCGGCCGACATCCGGTAATTGAGCAACAGCTCCCAGTAGGGGAGTCCTATATTCCCAATGATCTGTATCTGGACGATAGTACCCAGCAGATTATTATCATTACCGGTCCCAATATGGCGGGGAAGTCTGCGCTGCTACGACAAACTGCGCTGATCGTTCTGATGGCACAAATGGGATCTTTTGTTCCGGCCAATGCAGCTACACTGGGAATTGTTGACAAGATTTTTACCCGGGTTGGAGCCAGTGACAACCTTAGCCGTGGAGAGAGTACTTTCATGGTGGAAATGACCGAAACGGCTAGTATTCTTAATAATCTAAGTGATAGAAGCCTGGTCTTAATGGATGAAATTGGTCGTGGAACCAGCACTTATGACGGCGTGTCTATCGCTTGGGCCATTACAGAATATTTGCATAGCCAGAAAAAAATAAAGCCCAAAACCCTTTTTGCCACCCATTACCACGAGCTAAACCAACTCGCAGAGGACTTTCCCCGCATCAAAAATTTCAATGTGGCCGTAAAGGAAGTGGATAATAAAGTAATTTTTCTTAGGAAGCTAAAACCCGGCGGGAGTGCCCATAGTTTCGGTATTCACGTAGCCCAGATTGCAGGCATGCCGCAGCCTATTGTGCTGAGAGCTAGCGAGATTATGCAGCATCTTGAAAAGGATCATAAGGCTGAGCATCATAAAAAGAAAATTAAAGAGGTACCTAAGAACAATTATCAACTGAGTATTTTTGAGCCAGCAGACCCGCGTATAGAGGAGCTCAAAGAAAAATTGGGCCAGATAGATGTTAATACCCTATCCCCCATAGAAGCCCTTTTGAAGCTTAATGAGCTTCAGAAGATAATGAAAAAGTAAATTCCTAAACAATTCCTTAACCTATATTTTTTTATCCAGTAAATGAAAAATTCGACGAGATTTCAATTAATGGCCATGATGTTTCTCCTCTATTTCGTATGGGGCTCATGGTACGGCCAAATGAGTAAATACATGTTTACCCAGCTAGATGCTACGGGTCAGCAAGTGGGAAATGCCTATGCCGCATTCTCGATAGCCATGATCATCGCACCCTTTTTTGTGGGTATGATTGCCGATCGGTATTTCGCCGCTCAGAAAGTCCTCGGAGTGCTAAGCCTGGCCGGGTCTGCAGTTCTATTTTACCTTACCAGTGTCACCGATGCCAATATTTTCTTTTGGGGCATCCTCGTATATTGCATCACTTTCGCTCCAACCATGGCTCTGACTACCTCCATTGCTATGCAGCAGGTGCAAGATTCGGAAAAAGATTTTCCTGCCATACGCGTAATGGGCACGGTAGCCTGGATTGTAGTTTCTAACATTATTGGCTTCTACGGATTTGGGGATAATGTTATGATCTTTAAAATTTCGATGGTGACTTCGGCTTTATTAGGGGTCTATTCCTTCTTCTTACCCAATACGCCTCCCAAACCCAGCGCCAGGGGTAACTCATTTTCTGATATCCTAGGGTTGGATGCTTTCACACTTTTCAGAGACCGGTCTTTCACGATTTTCTTTATCTCTTCCCTGCTGATTTGTATTCCGCTCTCTTTCTATTACGCTATGGCCAACCCGTCTCTTACCGACGCGGGCATGACCAATGTTGAGAATAAAATGTCGTTAGGTCAGGCTTCCGAAGTCGTTTTTATGCTCCTTATTCCTTTAGCTTTCCGCAAGTGGGGAGTTAAATGGATGTTAATTGTTGGGCTGATCGCCTGGGTCATTCGATTTATCGGTTTTGGATATGGGGACGTTAACAGCGAATGGTTATTGTATCTGGCCATTATCCTACATGGTGTGTGTTACGATTTCTTCTTTGTTACCGGTCAGATTTATACCGATAGCAAAGCGGGAGAAAAATATAGATCGTCGGCTCAGGGACTTATTTCGATCGCTACATATGGTATCGGGATGGGGATTGGTTCCTGGATGGCTGGCCTAGTTGCTGATATGTATACCATCGACGGAGTGAAGAACTGGACGAGTATATGGATGGTGCCGGCGGGTATCACGGCGGTAGTATTGGTGCTTTTTGTGTTATTCTTTAAGGACAATAAGATTAAGGCAGCCAATTAACCGCTCCTATTGAAGGTTAAAGTTAAAGTGAAAAGCCTGGAGGTACACCGTACTTCCAGGCTTTTTGTATAAATGTTGAATGAAAATGCAATATCCAGGGACTTTTGTAGGGAATCTAGACCGATTTCGTATGTTTTGTAGAGTTAGTTTTTATCTTAGCAGTTAGGAACGCCAAATTTCCCGATAAGCGTTTCCCCAGTCGTTAACAAGGGAACTCAACGTTAGTATAAATGCAATTTTTTAAAAAGTACGGTCTACTTCTGATATTCATTGCCAGCATAATTTTTGGCCTTTATATCAGCATCGACCAATATTATTATTCTGCTTATCAATTCGTTTATTGGATATTTTGTGGTCTTCTGGGAATCCTGTTTGTCGTGTCCAGGATATATCTTCAACCTATTGGCAGGTCACAGGCTATTATGCTCTCTATTATCATTGCGGCCTATTTCTTCTCCTGGTATATCATTCCTCATTTTTTAAGATTTGGGGTGTTTCTATTTGCCACCTTATCTTATCTGTATGCTGGATTAGTACTTTATAACAGCGATAATAAAATACAGCGCTGGCTATTTGTTCCCCTCCTGATTTTCAGTAGTATCAATATAGTTTCTCTATTGTATTTCATAGCAGAACACTCCAAAATTTCCCGTGCAATTATCAACACCTTATTCATTACCAATGATAATGAGTCAAAAGAATACCTCAGTGGAAAGCTGGGATATGGTCACTTATTCGTTGTACTGATACTTGTAGGGGGGATATATGTCCTGTTGAATCCTAAAAACAGGGTAACCAGAGGGCCCGGGGTCAATAAGTTTGTATTGCCGGTAATGTTATTAGGATTCGCTTTATCGACCTTCTCTGGACCTGTGGGTGCACTCACCACCGAGTATTTACTACATCTTAAGTCCAAGGCAACTTTAAAGAAGATGGTAGAGGACAGGACCAAGGGTTTAAGCCAGAATCCCTTTCAGATTCAGGACCACCAGGGGGCAGCCAGGAAGGTTATGATCATTCTGGGGGAATCTCTCAACCGGGAATATATGGGGATTTATGGATATCCTAGAGAGACTAGTCCGCATCTACGGGCCTTGGAAGCAGATACCAGTCAGGGTCGGCTTTTCAAGTTATGGGATATGATTTCTCCCGAGGCAAATACAGTGCCCGCTCTCAAGAAAGTCCTTACCAATATAAATAATGAAAACAATATAGCATTCCAGAATTCTGTCACCATTTTGGACCTGTTCAATAAGGGGGAATATACTTCCTTCTGGCTATCTAATCAGGCTCCGCTGGGGAAATATGATACCCCCAATGCCGTGATATCGGCGACGGCAGACCATCGCTATTTCACTGCCTCCCGCAATAGTCTAAAGAATGCAGAGTCGGCTTCCGGGAATTATTATGACCATGAATTGATTGATATATTTAAAGCTTATACGGATAGTTCCGATCAGGAGAAGCAGGTATTTTTTGTGCATCTCATGGGTTCTCATTGGTTTTATAATGATCGGTACCCCAAGGATTTTGAAGCATTTAAGTCTAATAAGGTTAACGATCTTAATAGCTATTTAAATACGGTAGCCTATAATGACTTTGTAGTGAGTCAATTAATTAAAACGGCTAGGGAACGAGGTTTCGATTTGATCTGCTATTTATCAGACCATGGAGAAGACATGAAATATCAGCATAACCAGGAAAATTATCGCAGAGGAATGTCCACCATCCCTTTTTTGGTATACCTTTCCCCTGGTTACATGGACCGACAGCCTACTTTGGCCCGGCAGCTGGTTCGGGCTGGCCGTATTCCGGCTATGACCGATAATTTCTTTCATGATATACAGGTGTTATCCGGTTTTGAATCGACCCTATTCGACCCTTCAGCTTCGTTTCTTATGAAGGACTACAAGGTGAAGAAACGTAGGGTGGTGGGAAATAAAATTCTTTTTGATCGATAAAATCAAATGAAAGGATTCCCATAAAAAAACAGCCGATAAGGCATCCCTTATCGGCTGTTTTTTTATGGGAACTGAAGTTCACTCCTACCAATCGTCGCCGTAGTCATTCCCTCTTCCGCGGCGGCTGTCACCACGTTTGGAACTGGCTCCCCTTTTATTGTCTCCGCGTCCTTTTCCATAGTCCTTATACCGGCTGCCTCCGGCGGGTTTATCCGCATCCCGGAAGACACGCTCACCGCGCTTCTCTTCACCGGAACCTGCAGAATAGCCTTGGCTAAAGTCTGTATTTCTTTCTGTGTTAGAAGGGATATATCGGTCTGTAGGGGCAGGCCTGCCAGATCCAGGACGTGCCGGACGAGGGGCTCCTGCATCTTTTTTCTGAGCTTCGTTTACTACCAAGGGACGTCCATGCATCTCAGCACCATTAAGTTGACTAATGGCCAAGCGTGCCTGTTCCTCATCGGGCATTTCTACGAAACCAAAGCCTTTGCTTTGGCGGGTAATCTTATCGATTATAATTTTTGCGGAGTTTACCTCTCCGTACTTTTCAAAAGCTTCCCGCAGCTCACTTTCTTTCAGTTTAAAAGAAAGACTCCCTACAAAAATGTCCATACTAAACGCCAGTTTGATTGTTTTGATTTGAGTTACAAAGATATTTATTTAAGCTGGTAAGCCACCACACTGTTTTTTAGAAATGTGGGTACATAGACTATTTTTTTTCTATTATCATAACCAATATCGGCGGAATTGATCTTTTGGGCACTTGTGTCCAGAAGCTTTTCTACACTACCGTCAGATTTTACCAGATAAATAAGCCCTGCCCAGCAGGAAACTAGATATTCTCCGGGTCTAATTTCTTCTATTCCGTCGCTGCTTGGGTCCATACCTTCGGCCACCACTGTTAACTTATCGGGGCCCGACAGGCGTTTGAGTACCCCATTGTCGGCGATGAGCAAATCGGTGCCCAAGGCAAGGATACCATTAGGCCTTGTCAGATTCTCATGATAAGTACTTACTTGCCCCTTATAAAGTTTATGGATTTTTTTAGTTTGCATATCCGTAAAAAAGATGTTCCCCTTGGCGTCGATGGTTAGATCATTGAGGAACTTGGCACCTTCTACTGGATATTTATTCAGTATTTTTCCTGTTTTGGTGTGGATCTCAACGATGTGATCGATATCGGTTACGTATAGGCTATAGCCCATTTTACCCATACCTTTAGGAGCATTTAGCCCCGAGACCCAGTTGCTATCAATGATCTTCCCATCCAGGCCTACCTTTGCGATACTTCCTTTTCCATCCTTTTCTCCTGCCTGGCCGTCAATATTGGATACATACAATAGTTTGTCTTTTGCACTGTAAAGTACAGACTCGGGTACGGGTAACTCTGCCTTTGTTTCCCATATTTTTGTCAAGTTGGGTTGGGCCTGAGCTAGGGTGCCTAAAAAGAGTATGGCAGCGGCAGCTAGGCCGGAATATCGTTTTTTCATTGGAGATTTTGCTCTAAATGGTTGTTTATCGAACTGATTTATACCCAAATTTAATTAAAATAAATGCCAAATTTTGGAAGGTTTATATTTTAAAATTTTTAAATAATCAAGTAGAAGTAATACTCAGGTCTGTGCTTAGTAATAAATCTAGTAAGTGAGCGGTCTGTTTTGTCAGGATAACAGAAAAATGCCCGAAGATACCCTTCCTGTTGCGAAGGTTCTTCGGGCACCTATAACGAATGTTGATCTGTTACTTCTTGGCTTTTCCTACTTTTGGTTTTTTTGAACTTTCTGCCGGTGCCGGCACTTTGGATAGATCCAGAATCCTGATGTTTTTAAAACGTAGTGGGTTTCCGTGACCTAGATAGCCTATATGGCCACTGCTACGCTTCAGGCCGGGATGCTCCCGGTGATCGGCAGTGCCATTTTTGCTGGCTTCTGCCAGGTCACCATCCAGGATAACGGTGCCATTTAAGGTGACTTTTACCTTTGACCCCACCACTTCCACCTCCTGATAGTTCCATTCTCCGACAGGTTTTAGGAAGCCTCTTTTAGCGGGAATAATTCCGTATGCAGAGCCATGGTATTGGTACTCTTTCAGGTTTTTGTAAATATCGGCATCGTTGTCCAGAATCTGCAACTCAGTGCCCTCGTAAGCAGCATCTCCGGTAAGGGGAGCGCGGATTCCCAAACCATTATTGGCTCCAGGAGTGAGTTGGAATTCAAACCTGTAAATAAAGTCGCTGTACTCATCCTTGGTATACAAATTACCACTTCCACCTCGGGTAGGATCGATTACCAACTCTCCGTTTTCAATGAAATAATCTGTTTTATTACCGATCCACTCATGCATATTGGTGCCGTCAAAGAGGATTTTATAACCCGCTTGCTTTTCCTGGGTGGTGAGCTGATAGGGTTCCGGACGGTGGATTTCCCGGATATAGATATCGCGATAAGCTACCTCCGTACCATGGGCCTGCAATTCGATTTGTTCACGGGCGAAAATGGGTAGGTTCCGATCCCAATAGTTTTCCAAAGTAACGTTCTTTACTACATTCACTCCATTAAGGTCTACCGAAACGCGGTCACCCACCATCGTGATGTGAAAAGTATTCCATTCCCCAATGGCATTATCGGCTACTTGTGAGGGTTTGCTAGGGTGCTTTTGATTATTATAAAGTCCACCCGAACCTACCTGTGCCCCTACCGATACACGCGAAGTATCCCAGATTTGCACCTGAGGTGTGCCTCTTAAATAGATTCCAGCGTCGCCCTCTTTCTGAATTTTCCAATCCACAAACATTTCGAAATCACCATATTGTTGCACCGTACAAAGATTGTCCCCGTGGCCGGTAAATACCAGCTCTCCATCTCTTGCTATCCAGTCTTTTATCGCCTTGGAATCAGCAATTTTTTGCTTGTAAGCCAGGGAGTCCGCCGACATCTGCTTGCGTTTAATAGGATTAGCTACAAGCCCTTTCCAACCGCTAAGGTCTTTCCCATTGAAAAGGGAAATGAAGCCTTCCTCTTTGGGCATTTCAGCAAGGTGCTTACGGAGCTGAGCTTTTTGGTATTCACTCTCATTGCCTTTCAGTAAATCCAGCGATTGGCTGAGTAAGGCCCTGATCTCTGTCCCATAGAATTCCGGATTGGCTAAGGCTGCGCTGATAACTACCTGAGCAGCCGCTTGTTGCAAGGCTTCATCGTTCAGGAATTGTCCGGCAAAGAGCATGGCATTGAAGGTTTTCTGCCGTGCTAGTTCTTTCAGGATCATCAGTTGTTGGGGCTTAGTCCTGGCAATGGTCATCGCTTCACGCAACATAATCACCTTATTGACTGCAGTTCCTGAAGATTTTTTGATGGCCGCCAGATATCCGTCCATTGCCGCTTGAAGCTCCTGAGCGTCTGTGGTATTTTTACCAATATTAAATAGTGCGGGAGCGGCACTGCCATCGGTCCAGTTGGCTAAGGCCTGAATGGCGGTTTTCTTGTCAGAGGCGGCCCCGTTTGTATAAGCTTTAACCACCGAATGAAGAGCCTCTTTACCACCAATAGCTGCTAAAATCTCCAGATAGTTGCTTTGAGCGCCTTTGGGAGCTGCCTCCATTTGCTGAAGGATTTTGGCTGTCTGCTCGGTGGCATTCCCTTCCCTTTTTATCGTGCTGCCAATGGCTTCTTGTACGTATTTTAGTTCCTCCGGCTGGCTCTCTGAATTGGCCAGAAGATAGAGTTGTGGCAAGTCAGACTTAGTGGCAAGAGCGGGTAGGGAAGCGAAAGCGGAGGTGCGTACCGCTGGAGAATTGCTGGTTAGCAGTTTGCTTACAACTGGAAGGCTGGCACTAGCGCCTCTTCCCGCTAATACTTCTATGGCCGCCGGTTGGGCCGTAGCAGGAAGCTGGGGTAGGGCCAGGGCTAATTGATCCACCATGCCGTTTCCAGGGATAGTCTGTAAGGCACTTTTGATAGCTTTAACTTCGGCTTCATCAGTGGTCTTGAGCAAGGAGATTAACTTACCCACTACCGATTCGCCACCAATTTTTCCCGCTGCCCAAATGGCTGCTAATTTAGTAGTCGGGCTTTTGGAACTAAGCAGCTGAAGTATTTGAGGAAGGGCATCTTGAGAGCCTGCTTGCCCCAGCATACCAATAATTTCAGCCTGTACTTCCGGTTTGGCCTTCTTTAAAGCCTTCAGCCAGGGTTTACTGCCATCTGCCATGGTGTACTTCTGCCCCAATTTTAATGCTGCTGCCCGATAGGCGGCATCCTTGCTTTTCATAGCGGACACAAGAACCGGCACGGCTTCTCGCTTTTTGCTATCAGTATATATTTTTAGCGCAGCCGATCGTGTAGCGCTATTGATTGCCGAGCGACCCTTAATAATGGCTATGGCGGCGTTCTCAGCTATTTCCTGATCGCCAGTTTGGGATAATCTAGCCAGATATTTAAGATAAACGGCGGTGGCATCTGACTCATCATAGCTATAATTCAATGCTTTGGCAGCATTTTGGAGTAGCATTAGCGAGCTAGGTGTGGCCATTTCGGCAAGGGCATACAGACTCACCTTCTGGAGCGCAGCATCGCTACTATTCACGTTTTTCTCGATGGCAACATGGGCCGCTTTGAATCGGGCTTCGCCGAGAGCCTCTGTGATCGAAATCAAAGCCGATCCTTTAGCTGAGGGAAGTGCCGATAATAGGGCTGAACCTGCCTTCTCAGTTCCGATTCTGGCAAGGGCTCTAGCTGCTGGGCCAGCCAATGCTTCGTCGGTCAGGTAGGTCCTTAGGTGGTCTACCGATTCGTCCTTGCCTACTTGTTGTAGCTGATAAATCAAAAAGACCTTATTATAAGTGTCATTAACCTTAGGCAGGGCTTCCAGGTATGCCAAAGCAGCCATTTTTCTCCATGCCTCGTTGCCGGCTTTCGTTGCGGCAAAGCTGAAACCGGCCAGCGCATATTTAACTTTACTGTTGTCTCCCTTTTCGGCAGGGACCAGCATCGTCGCAATTTGCATTAAGCCTTCCTTTCCTAAGGAAGCAATATTTTCATTATTCTTTTGCAGTTTGGCTGCGTGCTCGGCAGGGACCTGCGCCAGCACATCCGCTACCTTGGTCGAGAGGGTCCGGCCTGCATCGGTTTGCGACCAGGACTGAAGAGCCATTAGACAGAGGATAACGATTAGGTTATATTGTTTTTTCATAAATATTGAATGTCTGGTTGACCAGAACGGAATATTCGTTTAGGATAAAATTATAGAAGGGATTCAGAGGTGATTTCTGCCTATATGGTCCATGGTCCGCGCATGGGCTGATCTATAAGCCGATTTGCTCCCTCATCATCAATGAACACCTGATGTACAGGGTCAAATTTGAGTGATCGCCCCAGTCGCAAAGCGATCAACCCCATATTAACGATCGTGCAGGAACGATGTCCATTTTCTTCATTTAAAGCAAATTTTCTCCTGTTCTTTACTGCATCTACAAAATCGGTAACCTGAGGTTCTGGATCTGGAAAAGCCGCTAATTTCTTTTTAAGATCTGGTATGTCCGACTCGAAATTCGGGTATAACTTTCCCTTCGGTCCTTCTATATAGGCCACATCCTTATCTTTGCCTTCTCCATCCAACACGATCTGGCAGCCATCAGCATAGGTGTAAGTGATGCGTCTCCATGTACCCACAGCTTCGGGATGTTGTTGGGGCGCATCTATTTCCACGCTTACCGGACTGGTGTCGTCTTTGCCTAGAAAATACTGTATAGGATCGATATAGTGCTGACCCATATCTCCGAGTCCACCGCCATCATAATCCCAATAGCCTCTAAAAGTACCATGTACCCGGTGTGCGGAATAAGGTTTATAAGGTGCTGGCCCTAGCCACATGTCATAATCCAGTTCCGTAGGAACTTGCTCGGGCTTATTGTCGGTCTTGCCCACCCAGTAAAATTTCCAGTCGAATCCTGTATGCTTGCTGACAGTTACCTTTAAAGGCCAGCCCAGCATCCCGCTTTGTACTAATTTTTTAATGGGTTTTACAGTCGAATTCATGCCATAAAAATTGGAATCGAAGCGAAACCAGGTATTTAAACGGAATACACGTCCATGTTGCTGAACGGCTTCCATTAGTCTCTTTCCCTCTCCAATCGTGCGGGTCATAGGTTTTTCACACCATACATCTTTGCCAGCCCGGGCAGCATCGGCCGCAATGATTCCATGCCAATGGGGTGGGGTGGCCACATGCACGATATCTACTTCAGGTAGCTGAATTAACTCACGGTAGTCAGAGAAAGTTTTTACAGTTTTATCGCCCACGATATCCATGGCGAGCTGCAAATGTTTTTTATCCACGTCGCAAAGGGCTACCACTTTGGTGCCTGCATAGGGGATATGGCCTCTTCCCATGCTTCCTACGCCTACGATGGCCTTGGTCAGGGTGTCGCTGGGTGCCAGAAAGCCCTTTCCCAACACGTGCCTGGGCACAATAGAAAAGGTGGCTAATGTAGCCAGGGACCCTTTAATAAACTTCCTTCTGGAAGCGGCATGATTAGACTTTTCGTTCATTTTCTAGGGGTTTGGAATAATCGTAATTTTTATTAAAAAATAACCTTGAAATTATGACAAATTTTAGAAAGTTGCAATGTTTTATAGTTCTTAATCAGTCTGAAAGCTAAGGCCGGTAGTTGATTGGATGGACTAAAAAAAAGTGGAAAGGGGACCTTGCCAATCCCCTTTCCACCATCTAAAGAATGCCTGTCTTTGCAGTTATTCTTTGCTTGCTTTATTGATTTTTGACGGGTTTATAAACTCTGATCCAGTCGACTTTAAAGGTTTGGTCATCTCGATTCGCCAGTTCATTATCTGTGGGAGTGAGACCTTGGTCGGAGCGCCAGGTTTGGTCTTCCACATTGATGATAATATCCATGGCTTTGTTGAGCCCTGTCCCACCGGTATAATTTTTAGGATCGATGATATCCAGGCCAGAAACGGTTCGGACTAATTTTCCGTCGATATAGTATTCCAAATGCAGTGGATCTTTCCAGTACATGCCAAACCGGTGGTATTGCTCTCTCCATAAGGTACCATCATAATACCAACTTCCAGGGTCGGTGGGTTGGTAGTCCTGAAAAGGGGAGCGTATAAATACATGATGGCTAATGTGAATTCTTTGTGCAAACCAGCTTAAGTCTTTTTTAGTATTTTCGGAATAGCTGCTGCCATAAGCTTCCAGGATGTCAATCTCCTGAGTATCGTCGGGGCTCAATAGCCAGACATCGGAAGCCAAAGTAGAATTACTGATTTTGGCATAAGCTTCAACATATACTGGATATACAATGCGCTCCTTGGAGGTGATGCACCCGGTGTGTACCTTATTCGTACCCGGAACACGGCTTGCTGGAATCTGCAGACGACCGTCGGCCACCAAAGAATGTGCTCTATCCCAGATGGTGAGGCCCGGGCCAGTCCAGTTATTATGATAAAAATCGGTCCATTTTTTAGAAAATTCGGTTCCTTTATCAGAGGCTTCTGCCAGATAGTTAAAATCGTCAGACGGGTGTTGAAGTTCCCATTTCATGCCTGGGCCCGGCTGTGCCGGCACAGGTATGTCGCTCCAATCATATCGTATTGAATCTATTTCGTTATCCGTTGACGATGTTGAAACCGGGTTGGTTTTACAGGAAAAATAGGCCGCCGCCAGGAAAAAAAGAACAGGTGCTTTAAACATTTCTGAATCGCTTTAGTGATAGATACTACTAGGCCAAACTTGTCAGGTCGGGCTTAGTTAACTATTGCGATTTGGGGGAAATTTTGTATAAAACCTGAATTGGTAACTAGATAAAAAATAGACAACTGAAAAGAATGATGAGCTTAAGTCATCAGATATTCACTATTTGCACAAATCACTTATATAGTTCCGGAATAAGTATCTTCAATAAATATATTTTTAAGCACTTTTTTTAGAGTGGAATGTTTCCATGTTTTTTTCGCGGCAGTTGAGCCACCTTGTTCTCCAGCATTTCAAAGGCCCGGATGAGTTTATGACGGGTTTCATTGGGGTAGATTACCTCATCTATATAACCACGGTGCGCGGCACGGAAAGGGTTAGCAAATTTGCGGGTATACTCTTCTACTTTTTCTGCCAGTTTTTCGCCAGGGTTTTCAGCCTCGGCTATTTCTTTTTTAAAGATGATTTCAGCGGCCCCACTGGCTCCCATCACGGCAATTTCTGCCGATGGCCAGGCGTAGTTTAGGTCCGCTCCTATGTGTTTAGAGTTCATTACATCGTAGGCTCCCCCATAGGCTTTGCGGGTAATAACGGTAATACGAGGGACAGTTGCCTCGCAGAACGCATATAATAATTTAGCTCCATTCGTGATAATGGCGTTCCATTCCTGATCGCTTCCGGGAAGGAATCCCGGGACGTCTTCTAATACCAGAAGGGGGATATTGAAACTATCGCAGAATCGGACGAATCGGGCCGCTTTTTGGCTGGCATGAATATCCAGAACCCCTGCGAGCACTGCGGGTTGGTTGGCAACTATTCCAATACTTCTGCCCGCCAGACGGGCGAAGCCTACCACAATATTTTCTGCAAAATATTTATGTGCCTCATAAAAACTCCCTTCATCAACGATTAAGTCGATGGCCTCACGTATATCGTAGGGTTGATTGGGGTTCTCAGGAATTAGATTATCCAGCTCGGGCCTAGTTTCATCTCCCGACTGATAATGTAGAGAAAAGGGCTCATCCTCACAGTTCTGAGGCATATAACTCAACAACTTTTTTATTGAAAGTAGGCAGTCTATTTCATTTTCAGAAACGAAATGGGTGACTCCAGACTTGCTGGCATGGGTCATGGCTCCCCCCAATTCTTCGGAACTGATCTCTTCATGGGTTACTGTTTTGACCACATTAGGCCCCGTAACGAACATATAGCTGGTATTTTCTACCATCAGTATAAAATCGGTTATAGCCGGTGAGTATACTGCCCCGCCGGCACAAGGGCCCATAATGGCCGAAATCTGGGGGATCACTCCAGAGGCCAGCGTGTTTTTATAAAAAATATCAGCGTATCCGGCCAGGGAGAGTACGCCTTCCTGTATCCGGGCCCCTCCCGAATCGTTGAGTCCTACAATAGGGGCGCCATTTTTCATGGCCATATCCATGATTTTACAGATTTTTTCAGCGTGGGTCTCCGAAAGTGAACCGCCAAAAACGGTGAAATCTTGGGCGAAAATATAGGTGAGGCGTCCATTGATTTTACCATATCCCGTCACCACGCCATCGCCTAAATAGTGCTCTTTGTCGAGACCAAAGTCCTTGCTTCGATGGAGGACAAACCTTCCGATTTCTTCGAAACTACCGGGATCCATTAAAAGGCCTATCCGTTCTCTTGCTGTAAGCTTGCCTTTTTTATGCTGCGCCTCTATGCGTTTCTGGCCGCCACCCAGCATGGCTTCGCTATTTTTTTGGTCTAGGGTTTGCTTTTTTGACTTTCCCGTGCTATTCGTTTCCATGAATTAATCCTGACTGTCCTGATTGATTCCTAAATATAGAAACCATTTTGGTTTAATTATGATTTTTATCTGGATTCTGACAGAGAGAGGATCGATTGTACCCTTGCAAAGAGTTGAGGCAGTACCTGATCGGCGAACCAAGGGTTTTTGGCTTGCCATATATTATTACGGGGTGAAGGATGGGGAAGTGGGAAATAACGAGGTAGATACTGTTCAAAACTTTGAACCGTGTGGGTAAGGGTCTTCTTGGCCTTATCTTGTAAGTAGTAGCGCTGAGCGTATTGGCCCACCAACAGAACAAGCTCTAACTGTTCCATCCTGTTCAGCAATATCTGATGGTGAAGCGGGGCGCACTCCTTGCGGGGAGGGAGGTCTCCCGATTTGCCTGTTCCCGGATAGCAAAATCCCATCGGCATCAATGAGAAATATTCGGTATTATAGAAGGTTTCCCGGTCCACACCCATCCACCGACGCAGGTTGTCGCCACTTTTATCGTTCCAGGGGAGTCCTGTATGGTGTACGATTCGTCCTGGAGCCTGGCCGATAATGAGAATCTTACTTTTACTGCCTACCGAAATTACCGGATTAGGTCCCAAGGGCAAATGGGCTGTACAGACCGTACAGGCCTTAATTTGGTCATGAAGATCTTGCATAAGCATGTATATAAACGCACGAAAGCATAGAAAATGCCTCTTTTCTATGCTTTCGTGCCGGAATAATACGGGTTAAGCCTCTGATGGTTTTAAATGTCCAGCATATAGCTTACGTAATTTCTGAACCTTCGGGCTTATCACCATGCTACAGAACCCAGCTTCTGGATGCAGGTTGTAATAATTTTGATGATCGGCCTCAGCCTCATAAAAGGTAGGTAGTGGCAATACCTGGGTTACAATCGGGTCATCGAATGTATCTTTCAGTTCGGCTATTACCTGTTCGGTGATCAACTTTTGCTCTTCATTGGCGTAAAACACGACCGAGCGGTACTGGGTACCCCGATCGGCGCCTTGTCGGTTCAAGGTAGTAGGGTCGTGAGTGGTCATAAAAATCGTTAAAAGATCTTTATAGGAGATTTGACTTGGGTCGAATGTAATTTGTACCACTTCGGCGTGGCCGGTATTTCCGGTACAAACTTCCCTGTAGCTGGGATTCTTGCTACTGCCGCCAGCATAGCCAGAGACTACCTTTTCTACTCCCTTCAGTCTTTGAACGACCGCTTCTACGCACCAGAAGCATCCACCACCAACAGTTGCTATTTCTTTATTTATCATTGTTTTTGTAATTCTATTGACTCAGAGTTAATACAATAACGGAGCCCGCTAGGGGCGGGGCCGTCAGGAAAAATATGGCCTAAATGCGCATCACAGACATTGCATTCCGCCTCTACACGAATCATCCCATAAGAGGTATCTTTGGTATATTTAATGGCGTTTTCTTCTATGGGCTGGGTGAAACTGGGCCATCCCGTGCCTGATTCAAATTTAATTGTAGAATCGAACAAGGGTGTCTTGCAGCAGATACATCTGTAGATCCCGGGGTCGTGGCTGTTACAAAGAGCGCCGCTAAAGCTCGGCTCTGTACCTTTTTTTCGGGCGATTCTAAATTGTTCCGGAGTTAAAAGTTCCTTCCACTCCTCCTCTGTTTTGTCAACCCGTCTGTCTGGGTCGGGGTTTCCGTTATTGGTAAAGCGGATAATATCATTCCACGTGAGCATATTAAATTTGGGTTTAATTCCGCAATTGCTTTCAAGATATTAAGGGTAACAAAAAGTTTGCCAAAAAAGTCTCCATAATCAATCAGGGCTGATGAATTATCCTTGGGTATTGGGCTGGGTACTTTCCATAGATAGGATGCTTCCCTGGTCTAATCTGATAAAATGCGAAACGCAGGAAGGTATCTCTGAGGGATAGTGAGAAACATAGATTAAGGTGCGCTCCTGATTATTGCAAATAGCGTCAACAATGGCCTTGAAATTTTCTGTAGCTTGTTGGTCCAACCCCTGGCATGGTTCATCTAATATGAGTAATGGAGGATTCTTCACCAAGGCCCGAGCTAGTAAAACAAGTCTCTGTTGGCCCTTAGACAGAGCTGAGAAATCCCTTTCCAATAAATCATCTACGTGGAGCAGATCCGCAACTTCCTGAACCTTATCGAGTTGAGCCGGGCTTAGTTTTTTGAAAAAAACACCAGTTGCATCGAAAAATCCTGAAGCTATGGTTTTGTGGACTGGTGTATTGCGCGGGAAATAAAGATGAAGCTCCGGGGAGATATGCCCTATCTTCTGCTTAATATCCCAGATGGAGGCCCCTGCTCCTCCTCGTTTCTGATCGAAAAGATCGAAGTCGTTGGCGAATCGTTGGGGGTTATCGGCTGTAATGATGCTCAATAAGGTCGATTTTCCAGAACCATTGGGTCCTGAGAGTGCCCATTTTTCTCCTTTTTTTACTTTCCAGTTTATTCCTTTTAAAATCTGACTGTCACCATATCGTACCCGAGTATTCCGAAGATCTATTGCTACTTCGAAATTGTTGGCTTGAGGAAGCCCGAATTGGGCTAAACTTTCGGCGGTAGGGAGTGGTAAATACGAGGGCTGAGTGGGCCTGGCCTTGAATTGGGTCAGAGAAGAATGATTACTGATTTTACCCTCATTCAACTCTAAAACATGGGTCATGCTATCGGGAATTTCTCCGGGAGTAGTCACCAGTACGATTCTGGTGCCCTTTTGAGCGAGCTGTTCCAATGCACCCTGCAATACCGATCTGCTGTGGGTATCCAGCCCGGCAAATGGGCTGTCGAGTAGGAGTACTTTGGGCTTTTTTACCAGGGATTTAGCTAAGAGCATGCGTCGGGTTTCTCCATTAGAAAGCGTTACAAACGGGTGGTCGAGTAAATGAGAAATGGAAAGCAGTTCGCTAACCTCGTCCAGTGTTTGATCGCTGATCAATGTAGGGGCTAAATCGACTGATTTTTCATCGATTGTACCAATAGGTCTAAGCTGATCAGTAAGTATAGCCCGTACGGTCGGAGCCCTTTCTGCTTCGTAGGCATGGAAGCGTTGTTGGTAATATTCTGCGCCGGCATTTACGATTCGGTTAAAGGAATAGTCATTGGCCAAAAGCTCAATTTCTCCTGGTTGTGGTTTGCTGCTACCCATAAGAATAATACCTTTCCATACAGGCCGTTTCCCCGCTAAGCACTCCAGTAAGGTAGATTTGCCCGATCCATTAGTGCCGGTTATGGCCCATTGTTCACCGGGAAGAAGTGTCCAGTTTATATCTTCTAAAATTATTGTATCATGCTTTCTTACAGAAATATTTTTAAGCTCAATAGGATCCATAGAGTGATTGAAAGATTCGGTATTGAATATATCAAGCAAATATCCTAAGCTTTATTCATACAACCACCGATAACTTTCTATTTTTGTAAGCTTGACTTGATTCGATGGATCCTAGGGTTTTAGGAGTATACGCCGCAGAATCATTTTATTCGAGTCATTGATTTTACACCTATAACTTTTAATATGCAGGACGACATCCTATTTCAAATTAGTAATAAGCTAAAGGAAATGAGAAAAGGCAAGGGGGTAACCTTGCAGAAAATTGCAACTGAAGCTGGGGTTACCAAGAGCCTGGTTTCTCAAATTGAAAACAGTAGGACTATACCGTCCCTTCCTGTGATGTTGGGGTTGATCAAAGCGCTGGATGTCGATCTTAATGAATTTTTTCGGGATATTATTTCGTATGCCGCTGAAGAAAGTGTGGTCATCAAAAGGAAAGATGCCTACCAGCCTTTTACCAAGGAGAATGCAAAAGGATTCTTTTACCAGAGAATATTTAGCAAGCAGTTTAAAGACAATCATATCGATGTGGTGTTACTTCGTCTGGAAAAAGGGGCCAAACGGCCCATGGTCAGGACCAATGCCTACGAATTCAAATATGTCCTGCAAGGTACTGTCCAATATGCCATTGGTAAGGAAAAACATATTCTTTATGAAGGGGACTCGATGTTCTTCGATGCTAACGAGCTGCATAATCCGGAATGCATTGATGGAGAAGAAGCGTTGATGTTAGTAATCTATTTTTTCAATGAAATGACTTAAATCCGTTCGGGTGCCATTTGCTGAAGATAGCTTTCCTGTTTAGTTTGTATGTTTAGTATTAATTAACATTCACTTAACTTGAGTTCTATTTTTTATGTTTTAATTTGTGATATCAACGTTGAGGGGAGGGGATGATTAAGTATTACTGAACAAAACTATTGCTAAGTTGATCTTCAGATATTAGCTTTACCCTTTGCTTGGAGTAAGCAAAGGCGATTTTGTTAAATTAAATAATTCCCCAGTTGGAGGACATTTTACTTGATCGTCTGTCTTTTAAAACCAAAATTATCTAATTGAAAGATGGAAATAGAGCTTGTGGTATTTGATATGGCCGGGACGACCGTCAAAGACAAAAATTATGTTGGGCTTGCATTTCAGCAAGCCATGAAGAGCAGGGGGTATGATGTGCCCCTTACTGAAATTAATCCAATTATGGGTTATGAGAAGCCTCTGGCCATCAAGATGATCTTGGAGAAGATAGGCGTTAGTGAGATTAGTGAGGATCTTATATCCAAGATTCATGAGGAATTTGTCAGGACTATGCTTCAGTTCTACCAGGAGTCGGAGGAAATAGAGGCATTGCCTGAGGTAGAACAAACCTTTGCGGCGCTAAGAGGAGCAGGAATAAAAATTGCTTTAAATACCGGATTTTCAAGGGATATTGCTCTGGTGATAATAAATCGATTGGGCTGGGAATCTAAGATTGATATGCTGATAGCCAGTGATGAAGTTGCGCATGGAAGGCCTTATCCCGATATGATCAACGAGCTAATGCATCGTCTGCATATCAGTTCTCCCGGTGCTGTGGCCAAAGTGGGGGATACGGAAGTGGATATTAACGAAGCCAAGAATGCGGGTTGCGCCTACGCCATTGGGATAACTACCGGGGCTTTTACCAGGGAGGCCTTGCTGCCCTATCAACCCACGCATATTATTGACAATATGGCTGCCTTATTAGATATTCTGGAAATTAACGTGGAAAAATTATCTCAATGACAAAATCGGCCATAGTAATAGGTGCGGGCATTGTAGGGTTAGCCGCTACCCATGCCCTATGTAAGAGAGGCTATAAGGTGCAGGTCCTGGAGCGGTCTGGTAAGGCAGTAGGGGCTTCCATTCGGAATTTTGGTATGTTATGGCCCATAGGGCAACCTGAAGGTGTGCTCTATAGCAGAGCCATAAGGGCCCAGGCCATCTGGAAGGAACTCTTGGTTGAAGCCGGGATATGGCACCATCAGGCTGGTAGTTTACATATGGCGTATCAGGCCGATGAGTTGATGGTTATGGAAGAATTCGTTGCTGCGAGCAGCCAATCTCGATCTCTTTCCATTCTGTCTAAAGAACAAACCCTGGCTAAGTCTAAGGCGGTACGTGCAGAAGGGTTGCTAGGGGCCTTGTATTCTTCAGATGAGATGATTGTCGATCCCCGAGAAGCTATCGCTACCATACCATTGTTTTTGGCGGAAAAATATGGGGTGACATTTCATTGGGATCTGGCCGCAACGCAGGTGGACTACCCGGCGGTTGTGGCTGGGGGAAAGCGTTGGTCGGCTGATGAAATATATATCTGCAGCGGAGCCGATTTTGAGACCCTTTATCCGACGCTGTTTGCTGAGGCTCCTCTCACGAAATGTAAACTACAAATGCTACGCTTCGAGTCTCAGCCTAATGACTGGAAAATTGGTCCTTCTCTATGTGGAGGCTTGTCTCTAACCCATTATGAAGGCTTTAAAGTGGCACCCAGCCTAGTGGCATTAAAAGAACGTTATGCGGCTCAATATCCTGAACATATCCAATGGGGAATCCATGTGATGGCTTCGCAAAATGGATTAGGCGAAATTACAATAGGAGATTCGCATGAATATGGACTCACTTTTGACCCTTTCGATAGAGAAATTGTAAATAGACTTATTTTGGACTATTTAAATAGTTTTGCCCATTTTAAATCGACGAGGGTGTCGCAGACCTGGAACGGGATATATCCTAAAATGACGAACGGCGCCACCGAACTCGTTATGTCCCCTGTACAAGGGGTGACAATCATCAATGGTTTGGGAGGGGCTGGAATGACTTTGTCATTTGGACTTTGTGAAGAAGTGGTCAATGGCCATTATGTTCAGGGTCGTATATAGTATACCGATATTTTTCTTCACTGTTTTTTGCATTTGCATAAAGCAGTATAGGCTATCTAAAATCAATATATTCCTAAATCCTTATAAGTATGAATGATCTTATTCTTAAATCCGTATTATCAGCAGGATTGGCCGTCTTTTGTTCTGCTGCCAATGCCCAGAGGGAAACGTTAGTTAACCAAATAGAACATGTCGTAGTGATTGGGGTGGACGGGATGAGCCCCGACGGTATCCGGAAGGCGCATACTCCAGTTATGGATACGCTATTGCATCAGGGCAGTGTGAAATGGCAGGTGAGGACGGTACTTACCACAGCAAGTAGTCAAAACTGGGGTTCGATGATTATGGGCGCAGGCCCGGAGCAGCATGGAATCATTAATAACGACTGGGAAATTGATAAGCATACTTTGCCCCCGGTGGTAGCCGAAAAGGACGGACGTTTTCCTACTATATTCAGTGTGCTGCACCGGGCTCGGCCAGATGCAGAAATTGGGACAGTTTATCATTGGAGAGGTTTTGGGAGGCTGTTTCAGAAAAATGCTCTGAATTACGATCGACATTTCTCTACAGAAGATTCGTCGGCAGTAGATTTTGTTAGATATTTTATGGAGAAAAAACCAGTGCTTGGTTTTTTACACCTCGATCATGTCGATCATGCGGGACATCACGACGGGCATGGTACCTTGCCTTATTATGAATCCGTTACCAAGGCTGATTCACTTATTGGTTTGGTGCTTCAAGGGATTCAAAAGGCTGGTCTTCAGGATAAAACCTTGGTTCTTATCACGGCAGATCATGGAGGTAAGGGTAAAGGACATGGTGGTGCCACGCCTGAAGAGGCCGAGATTGCCATGATATTCTCGGGGCCCGGTGTGAAACCTGCCTATGAGATAAAGCAGCAGGTCAATACATACGACCTGGCGGCTACCATCGCCTATGTACTGGGTATTGCCCAGCCGTATGCTTGGATCGGACGCCCTGTTAAGGCAGCATTTAAAGGTCATCCTGAGCCAGAATATATTTCCATAGGAGACTAGCCAATAGCTATGGCCGCTACTCTGCAGGAGGGTGATGGCAGTGGTTTACCTCATTAGGGGCAGTAGGGGATTTGATTCCAGGTGCCGAATTTTGGTATTGATAGGTTGTTTTGCGTATTTGAAGGTCGATAAAAGGGCGTTTAATCCAATAATAATATGTCAGAACAGAATAGAACAGAAGGTGATGTTAATATTTCCTCGGCTCGAACGCAGTGGTATGCCGTGATAGATGACGCTCAGACTCTGTCTTTGCTCAAAGAAGATGCAGCTTCTTTCTTGCATCAGTCATTATCGACCCCTTGCCTAGACGTATTACAGTCCTGTGAAGGAATCTATATCACCGATATGCAAGGTAGGCGTTATATGGATTTCCATGGAAATAATGTGCATCAGATAGGGTATCGCCATCCTTATGTGTTGGAAAAAGTAAAACAGCAGATGGATGTATTACCATTTTCTCCACGGCGCTACACCAATGAGCCTGCCATTAATCTTGCCAAAAAACTATCGGAGCTAACACCGGGGGATCTTAATAGAGTATTATTTGCTCCGGGCGGGACTTCGGCTATCAGTATGGCATTAAAGTTGGCTCGTGTTGTTACGGGGAAGCACAAAGTGGTATCAGTTTGGGACTCCTTTCATGGTGCATCGATGGATGCTATAGCCGCAGGTGGGGAACTGGACTTCAGAAAGAATCTGGGGCCGATGATGCCGGGGGTAGAGCGCATACCTCCTCCAACTACCTATCGAGGACCCTTTCAATCTGCCGAAAACGGGGATCTGCCTTATGCCGATTATCTGGAATATGTAATTGAAAAAGAGGGAGATATTGGGGCATTTCTCATTGAGACCATACGGAATACCGATGTTCAGATCGCATCGAATGCCTATTGGAAACGAATTCGGGAAATTTGTGACAAACATGATGTCTTGTTAATACTCGATGAAATTCCTATTGCCTTTGGAAGGACGGGGAAAATGTTTGCTTTTGAACATTTTGACATCGAGCCCGATATTCTTTGCTTGGGAAAGGGGCTGGGTGCGGGCATCATGCCTATGGCGGGTATCATAGCGAGAGAGCAGTATAATGTGGCTGCCAATGTTTCTTTGGGACATTTTACTCATGAAAAGAGCCCATTGGGTGCGGTGGCGGCTTTGGCTATGCTGGAGGTTTTGCAGCATGAAGATTTGTTGGTCAAAGTGCAGGCAGACGAGAAATTTGTACGAACTGCTCTGTTAGCCCTAAAGGAAAAATATCCGATTATTGGGGATATTCGTGGAATAGGCCTGCTCTGGGGGGTTGAACTGGTTTTGGACGCGGCTACTAAAGAGAAAGCAATTATGGAGGCCGAGGCAATTATGTACGGCTGCTTGGCAAATGGTTTGAGTTTTAAAATATCGCAAGGGAACGTCATTCAATTAGCCCCACCTTTAAATATCAGCAGAAGTGAACTGCAAAGGGCCTTGAATATTTTGGAAGAGGCATTAGAGATGGTTGGTCGTGTGCGCGACGACCAGTCCTAGCTCAAAATGAATGGGGTGTCGCAGCAGGGCCAATTGAGCTTTTAGGAGGAAGATAAATATGTTTAACTACGCTTTTTTTAGTCTTTTCCGGTAGACTTATGTATACAATATTGATTGGTAAATTGAAATCTGGGTTGGAAAATTCTAAGGGGTTATTGATACTCTGGACGATATTTTCTTCTTTTGGTGTCTATTTTTGTATGTATTCGTTCAGGAAGCCCTTTAGTGCCGGAGTTTATGAGGGATTGACATTATGGGGTGTCGGATATAAGGCTATCTTAATTATTTCCCAGCTAGCCGGTTATACCCTTTCCAAGTTTATTGGGATCAAAGTCATTTCAGAACTAAAAAAAGGACATCGTCTGGCGCTCATTATAGGATTAATTTTGCTGGCCCATCTCGCATTATTATTGTTTGCAGTCAATCCTTTCCCTTATAATTTCATCTTTCTTTTTGTAAACGGACTGCCCCTGGGAATGGTCTATGGCGTTGTATTTAGTTTTGTCGAAGGTCGGCGGCTTACCGAGTTGCTGGCGATGGGGCTAAGCGTAAGTGTGGTAGTAGCCTCGGGAATTTTAAAAACAATTTATCTGAATTTGTCCGATTATTTCCCGGAGGTAGGAGAGTTTTGGATGCCCTTTCTGATGGGTTCTATCTTCCTTCCTATGTTTTTAATTTTTGTATGGATGCTAGGAATGATCCCGGGGCCTACCGAAGCGGATATAAAATCGAGGACTCTGCGTGTGCCCATGACCAGAAGGGATAAATATGAAGTATTAGCCCGGTTTGGATTTCCAATTATGTGTTTGGTGCTTTGTTATTCCGGCCTTGTAGTTGTTAGGGATTTCAGAGATAACTTTACAGTGGAAATTTGGAATGAAATCGATGCAGCCTGGGAAAATGGAGTATTGGCTCAAACTGAGTTGATTTGTGGATTAGTGGTATTTGTGATCATCGGGCTTTTGGTGTTTGTAAAAAGCAATTTACTGGGCTTTAGGCTTTGTAATCTTATCGTGTTGGTAGGTCTGGTGCTTTGTGGCTTCTCTACTTATCTCTTCGAAATCGGTTGGATGAATGGCTTCTATTGGATGCTGTTTCTAGGGGTAGGGGCTTTTTTGTCCTATACCGCACTTCAAACCGTCGTGTTCGAACGTTTTATCGCCTTGTTTAGGCTTAAAGCTAATGCTGGATATTTCATTTATCTATGCGAAAGTTTAGGTTATCTGGGGAGTGGGGTATTGCTTTTATTTAAGGAATTTTATTTTCAGGAGTTAAGTTGGGTTTCCGTACTTACGCAATTCGCTTATCTACAGGCTGGGGGCGGGTTGGCGTTGTTAATTTTGGCCAATTCCTATTTAGAATGGCATAGAATAAGACGAAAACGGGAAAGGTTGGTTTTTAATCAGGCATAAAAAAAGAGGCTGTCGTATTGAGACAGCCTCTTTTTTTATATCCCTGATAGAAGGTTTTATTTGTTGTGATCCAACTTGAGGTCCACAATTTTTGCTTTCTGAGTAGGCGTGTATTGTTTCTCCGTTTCTACGGTCTTACGTGCCTCTGGTGAGGGACTTTCCATTACGGGGATATTCGCAGGTAGGTGGCTTGCCAAATCTTTGTTAGATGCTTCTACTGTAGAAACTAGAGCAAGACTAAATGCTGCGAGAATAGCGGTGTTTTTTATTGTATATTTCATAGTTATGTTATTTTTCTGTTGTTGTCTGATTCTTTTATTATTACAACACAAAGGTACAGAAAAATGTTTCACAATTATAAAACAATTTGAAGAAAATTATTTTGAAAAAATATTAAAAACTTCAAAAATGGCTAAAAACGGCCTTTTTTAAATTTAAATTGTACTATTTCAATATTAAGGTCTATTGCTACGTGAATTTTTGAAGATTAAAAAAGTGCAATTAAAATTTAATTCATTTATTGCATTATAACCTTTCAACATGATTGAATAATTCAAAGAGCCGATCCTTTTTCGTTCTGGAAACGGAGATTTGCTCCCCATCATCCATGATAATATAGCCTCCGTCATTTCTGACGAACTTCCTGATATACTGAGGATTAATAAGATGGGAGTGGTGGACTCTAACGAAGCCGCTTTCCTGGAGGACTCTTTCTACCTCTTTCAAAGTCCGGCAAATCAGGTGCTTAGTTTTGTCAATACAGTATAACCTGGTGTAATTGCTCTCACTTTCGCAGCGCATAATGGTTTTGATTTCAATAAACTCTAGTCCGTCAGAGGTCGGTAGAGCTACCTTAGTTTTCAGCCGGTTGGCGTTAGTGAGCAGATCGTGCATCATATGAAGCTGATTCAGGGCCAACGTTTTATTCTTCTTTTCCTTCCAGCGAGCAATGGTGTCGTGAAGATCTTCATCGTCAATGGGCTTGAGAAGGTAGCTGATGGCGCTATAGGTAAAGGCCTTAATAGCATATTGGTCATAAGCCGTTACGAAGACGACATCAAAGTTCAGATCTTCGACGCTACTTAGTAGTTCGAAGCCATTCATGCCAGGCATTTCAATGTCCAGGAAAACCAGATCGACCTGATTGGTTTTAAGAAAATCGAGGGCCATTCTGGCGTCATTGAACTTGGCCAGAATCTTAAGCTCCGGATGGCTTTTTGTAAGTAAAAATGCCAGGCTCTCGGTACAGTGGAGTTCGTCGTCTACTAATATGGTTGTATACATCTTTATGGATTGGGTTTGTATATGAAGCTGATGCGGGTGCCAGAAGCTTCCGTATCTTCATATAGGTCGGTGACAGACACTTCAATATTGGTTTGGAAATGATCGTTAAAAAGGGCGATGCGCTCATCGGAGATAATCATTCCTAAACTTTGTTTCTCGTGGAAGCGATTATGATTAGCGGCCATTTTTCTGCCTATTCCATTATCCTCAATGGTAATAAGGTATCCATTTTCCCAGTGAGCTACGGAAATTTCAACCCGTTTGGGATTACGTTGGCTAGGACCGAGCCCATGTTTGATGGCATTTTCTATATAAGGCTGAAGGAGCATAGGCGGGACAATAATGTCGGAAAGGTCTATGTCTTCAGGGATGTTGAAATGAAATTCGAAACCCTGGCTAAAACGTAGGCTCTCCAATTGCAGGTAGAGCCGGTTCATTTCAATTTCCTCGTCCAGATTGATAATATGTTCCCGGGAGTTTTGTAATATATATCGTAGCAATTTTGCAAACCGGGTAAGGTAATTGGAAGCCATCTCATAATTCTCAGAAAGAATTTGATAGCGAATTGAGTTTAGACTATTAAATATAAAATGGGGGTTCATCTGGCTTCTCAGGGCCTTCATTTCCATTTCAGAAAGCCGTCGTTCAAAGTCGGCACGAAGCCTTTTCTGCTTCTGAACTTCTACCTGCCGTGTTTTGTCAATTACCTCTGCCGTCCTTTCGGCTACCATGCGCTCTAATCGTTCGTTTTCGGTGGCAGCCATATGGCGGTTCAGAACCAGTTGGTCTATATAATCTTTGGAGGCCTGCTCCTTGGCAACCTGAGTTAGCCGAATTTTATAACCTAAAGCGAGGGCAAAACAGATGCTTTCCAGTAGGATTCCTGACTTAAAGAGTACAATTGGATTTAGTCCAATATCTCCAAAAAAGAAATGTCTTGTTTTGGGATCAACCATAATGGCTGCAAGGCCTCCCAGTACAAAAAATGAGCTCCCGGTAATCAGGAACCATTTCAAAGAATTTTTAACACTAATTCCTATCCAGATAAGCCCTCCAATGGAAAGGGGAAGGATGATTAGCCTTGAAATCTGAAATGCTTTTTTCTGTAGGACAAAATCCAGCTGATAGAGATTATAGGCTAGGAGTGTCAGTCCCCCGCTAACCAGTAAAAGGATGAAGGATTGTAAGGCTTTGTTGAGTCTGGGGTATCTATCATCAATATCCAGAAGTGACTTACCAAAGCCTACATAAGCGGCGAAAAAAAGGTACTGAATAGGTTCTCCTAATTTATATGTGAGGGGATAATCCAGGTAGGCCAGTCGTGCAATAAAGGAATAAGGCAGTGATTTTACGATCAGCGCATAAAGTGCGGCACCACATAAATAAAGGGAATAGAGCAAAAATAGCGTCTCCCTGACTTTTATATAAATAAAGATAAAAAAGACCATGGCAAAGCATACGGCTCCTAAAAAGAATCCATTAAATTCGATTTGACCTATGAAATTTCTGTAGCTCTGCAGGGTTTCCAGGAGGCTTTGTTCCCGGGTTTGAATATAAACATCCTGAATAGAGTGCATCCGGCCACGGTCGCTCCATAAGCGGAAATAAAGAGTTAGGGTTTGGCCAGGTGCGCAGAGGATAGGGACGATATTGGGGTCATCGTAGAAGGGCCAGGTGTCCATGCTGGTGTAAGGGCCCGCATGAGCCATGAACATAGTATCGGGGGCTATGGCCCATATGGTAATACTGTCGGCGTACCAGATATCAAAATCGAAATAAATGGGATGCTTCTGGTCATTATGAACCAGAGTTTTAAGCCAATTGGTTTGAGTTAAACTGCTGTAGCTACTATCTTTTATCAGTTTCCATGATGCGCTGGGCACTTCACCGGGCAGGTGAGACGAATCTGAACTATGATAGAGATTGCCATGCTTCCATAGATATTCGTAATTTTTTACTTCTGACCAGGCTAGCGTGTCCTGTCCTAACGCTTGCAGAGCTAGGCAGGTCATTATCAGTATGTTTATCACAGGTTTGAGCATGTCCCAGGTCATTGAGATCAGTACAAAAATACAAGCTTATTGCGATAATTTTCGTACTGATTAGCCGGCATAGACTTTCGGTTAGTAACCGGTTCTTGTCATTCCTGAGGGCTCTGGCAGCATCCTTTTTTATTCCCTTAACGATTATTTTTTGTCTTCAATTGTGAAAGGGTGGATCTGATTGGCCCACTCGTAAATCAGACTTTCAGTCCCATAAATCGGCATTTTTGATGTTGAGCTTCTTTGCGCTGAACACTGGGTCTTTTCCCTCGGCTTTTTGCTGTCGGTAGTCTTTTAAAGCCGCTAGGGCAGGTTTTCTAAGCAGCAGAATGGCAATCACATTGAGCCAAGCCATTATACCTACCCCTATATCCCCTATGGTCCAGGCGAGCTCTGCCGTTTTGATGGTGCCATAAAAAGTGGCTATCAGAATCAGTAGTCGGAGCCCATAAATGTAAAACGTGCCTTGTTTGCGACCAAGCAAATAGCTTAAATTGGTCTCTGCTATATAATAATAGGCCATGATGGTAGTAAAGGCAAAAAATAGGAGTGCTACCGAAACAAATCCGCTGCCTACAGTGGGCAAATGGGTGTTGATAGCGGCTTGGGTATAATCGGAACCTATGACAAGACTAGGGACATTTTCTACAATAAATCCCCCTTCTGGATTAACTACGTTATATTTTCCAGTGAAAAGGATCATCAGGGCGGTGGCCGTACATACGAAGAAGGTGTCGACATAGACTGAAAAAGCCTGGACCAAACCCTGTTTTGCAGGATGATCGACCTCTGCCGCTGCGGCGGCATGGGGGGCAGTACCTTGTCCCGCTTCATTAGAATAGATGCCGCGTTTGACCCCCCAAGCTACGGCCATGCCGAAAATACCCGAGAAGGTAGCCTCCAGATCGAAAGCTGAGCGGAATATTAAGCCAAAAATAGCGGGTACCTCTTTAATATTTATGGCAATGATGACAATGGCCATCAGCATATAGGCGCCTGCCATAAAGGGCACAACAAATTCTGCTACTTTACCAATTCGCTTGACTCCGCCAAAAATAATCATAGCCAAAGCAACGGTCACAAAGGCTCCGGTGTACTCCACAGGTATACCAAAGGCGGTATTGGCACTTAAGGCAATGCTATTGCTTTGTACCCCCGGAAGAAATAATGCAGTACTAATAATAGTGGCTACAGCGAAAAGGATGGCATACCATTTGATACCGAGCCCCTTTTCGATATAAAAAGCAGGGCCCCCACGATATTGACCGTTATTTACTTGCTTATAAATCTGCCCTAAGGTAGCTTCTATATAGGCAGAGGCAGACCCAAGAAATGCAATGGCCCACATCCAGAAAATTGCTCCAGGCCCTCCCATGGCAATGGCGGTGGCCACACCAGCAATATTGCCCGTACCCACTCGTCCAGAAATAGCAATAGTGAAAGCCTGAAATGAACTCACGCCTTGTTGGGAAGATTTGCCTCCAAATAATAAGGCTATCATATCTTTTAAATACCGAACTTGTAAAAAGCCTGTTATAATCGAGAAATATATCCCCGCTCCTAAGCATAAAATAATGAGCGCATTGCTCCATACAATTGTATTGATCGTTCCAACGATTTCTTCCATAAATGATATTGAGTAGACTGTAAGGGTACTACGATTCTGATTTAAAATTTTCTAAAGAAAGGTAATTTTAGTTTAAGGAACATTAAAGCGCCATTAAAGCTGTAAAGTAATAGAAACTTCTGTTTTAATTCGATATTTATGAAAAGTATTAATAAAAATTTGGTCTGTTGCTTCAGTATATAATAGTTCGTTGGTTTTTGGATAATTTTGTGAAATATGATGTAATTAATATTTTATTTAATTTAATCAATTTGCTGGAGAACAAGCCGAGGAAATATTAAGGGGAGCCGATAATTTTGGCTATTTTTGCTACCATGGCAAAGCTTATAAATCTCAAACCTTTCAAGGAATTTTTCCAATCAGGGTCCATCGGTGGACTTATTTTGATTGGCTGTGTTTTCATATCAATGATCATCGCCAATACTGAGGCGGGTCCCGCATTCGAAGCTCTCTTGAGCAAAGAATTAGGGATTCACACTGAGAGTTTACATCTCCGATATCCCATTTTACTCTGGATCAATGATGGATTAATGGCCATTTTCTTCTTATTGGTCGGTTTGGAAATAAAACGGGAGCTGGTTGAGGGGGAGCTTTCTTCGTTAAAGAAGGCTGCCTTGCCAATTTTTGCCGCCTTAGGGGGGGTAATACTTCCCGCAAGTATTTATATATTTATCAATCAGGGCACCCATACGGCCAGTGGATGGGGAATCCCCATGGCCACGGATATTGCATTTGCGATCGCTATTATCAATATGCTAGGCGATAAAGTGCCCGCATCCCTGAAAATTTTCCTGGCTGCATTAGCTATTGTAGACGATCTGATGGCCATTTTGGTTATCGCCATATTCTATTCTTCCGATCTTCACTTTCAATACTTATTCTTTGCCGCAGGCATATTCTTATTCCTTCTGGCCCTTAACAAGGCAGGAGTAAAACAACTATGGGCCTATTTGATTCCCGGCGTCTTTATCTGGTATTTCATTCATCATTCAGGTATACACGCTACGATCGCTGGGGTACTTACAGCTTTCGCAATTCCGACGACCCCTGATGCTAAAGAATCACCACTAGAAAAGTTGGAACATATCTTGGTGAATCCGGTGAACTTTATCATTATGCCCCTTTTCGCTTTGGCGAATACGAATATTCGCTTTCAATCTGAAATGATAGATGGTCTTACTACTCCCTTAGGGCTGGGAATTATTGCAGGCTTGGTATTGGGTAAGCCTATTGGGATTGCACTATTCTCCTGGATTTCGGTGAAGCTGGGCTTTTCTAATCTGCCCAATCGAGCAGGGTGGAAACACGTGATAGGAGTGGGTATGCTGGGTGGAATCGGTTTTACCATGTCCGTATTTATTGCAATTCTTTCCTTTGCCGGCGAAGAATTGATTATGGCCGAGGCAAAATTCGCCATTCTGCTCGGCTCAATTATTTCGGGAGGAATGGGCTATCTCTGGCTTTCCATGTTAGAAAAACGGGCGGTCGTCAGAAGAGCCCGCCAGGAAGCTGAAACCTCGGACCTTAGATAGGCGAAGTCCATAAAATTTAATGACTATTCGTCAATTTATTAACCTCTGTTACCTAATTTAACATCCTTATTTTATCAGGGGAGATTTATGGGCCTTAAAGAGATACTTTCCCGATTCGATATTTCGTCGGAGCGGGAAGATTATACTACAATTCATGATACAGTAGAGTTGGGAATAGAATTTAAGGGGACAAACCTTTGGATTCTTATTTTCGCCATATTTATAGCCTCCATAGGCCTAAACGTTAATAGTACGGCCGTCATTATAGGGGCTATGTTAATATCGCCACTCATGGGGCCTATCTTGGGAATTGGTTACAGCATAGCCACCTATGACTTTCCACTGCTTCGGAAAGCAATAGTTCATTACCTTTTCGCAGTTTTCGCAGGACTGGCAACTTCAGCAATCTACTTTTTTGTAACCCCAATTTATCAGGCTCATTCGGAGTTGCTGGCGCGCACACAGCCTAATATTTATGATGTACTGATCGCCTTGCTGGGTGGTTTAGCGGGAATGGTCGCCTTATCGAGTCGAAACCGTGGCAATGTTATCCCCGGAGTAGCCATTGCTACAGCCCTGATGCCCCCGCTTTGTACAGCGGGATACGGCTTAGCTACCATGCAGTGGAATTTTTTTCTCGGGGCATTATATCTCCTTTTGATCAATACGGTATTCATTGGAACGGCTACATTATTAACGGTTCGTATTCTTAATTTTCCGATCCGATTTTACACTGACGAGAATAAAAAGAAAGCAGCCAATAGATGGGTGTCATTTATAGTGGTACTTACTGCCGTGCCCAGTTTGTACTATGGCTATCTGCTGGTTCAGCAGGAGCAGTTTACCCAAAACGCCAATCGATTTGTAACCAATGAAAGTTATATTGAGGGGGATTATCTACTGAAAACCGATCTCAGTTACAGTAAGAGGGAGATAATGCTCACTTATGGAGGACGAAAGATAGGAGAAGATGAAAAGGAACGATTGCAGAAACGGCTCCCAATTTATGGATTAGAAGATGCCTCCATCATCATTCAACAGGGATTTTCTATTAATGATGAGGTCCAGGTAATTCAGGACCTTAGTGTTAATGACAAATACCAGGCTGAAATTAATCAGTTAAAGGCCGCGTTGACTCGTAATATTGCCGCCCAAGATAGTGTGATGAAGGTGGAAATGCAATCTGCAGCCATTTATAAAGAATTGAAGACCTTCTTTCCTGAAATCTATTATTTCTCTGCCCGACGGCAGACCATCTTCGCCGACTCTAGTGCGGTGCCTTATGAAGTGGTCGTTTTAGGATCTAGGAAGACGGCAAAAACCATGAAAGAACTTCCTAAGATTAAGAAATGGCTTCAGGTTCGTATGGCCCATGACTCTCTACTGTTATTTGTAGAACGATAAAGCGGGGCTGCCCATTTATTAAGGCTCCGAATTACCGGCGAATGCCCCGAGTTACGGTGCAGGGATTCGTTTTCGAATCCCTGCTTAAGCAACTTCTACTTCTTGAGGCTGTCCCCACCGCAAGGTTCGGTATACTTCTTCCTGAGAGGCATGCACAGGGTAAGTGACATTATTCTTCAAACTAATGATACATGCTTTCCCTTTTTTTATGGGGGAAATATTCAGAACATCCTTGCGATGAATGATAATGCGAATTAGTTTTTGGCCTAGGAGTTTAAAGGTTCCCTTACTTTCGGGGGCGGTGTATTGACTGTTTTTGTCCATTATGCTACTGCTGCAGTGCTTGTTGCTGATTTATGAAATAATATGAAATACTGATCCGAGATGGCAAAGTAGCCTAGATCTTCTTTATTTTGTTCTGCTAAAAAACGATTGATTTCCTGTTGAGCTTCCGTTCCGTTCTGCACATCAGATACCATGATCACCGAACCAGCTTTAATATTTTCAATTCCGTTATTTCCAATAGATGCTATCATGACTGTGAAGTTTAAATGGTCTTTTTCATTACGTTTGATCCCATTTAATAAATTAGCGTGCCAGCAGATGAAAAAATGAATGTTTTTAGAATTGAAATTTCGATTATTATTTATAAATCATTGTTATATAATGATTTATGTTGTGTTCGGAAGTGGGTAATTTTTAGGTAATACTGTGGAATGCGCAGATTAGTGTAGAAATTACAGCCTAAAAATGAGACTGAATTGTAGGTGCTAATTGTCACAATACGATTCGATGATCTTATAGGCGGGTGCAAAGTTCATAGAGCCCGAGATGCTAAGGTCGTAACAGCCTTCCGCCTCCATTCCCAGATAGAGCTGAAAAATTCCCCGAAGGTAGAGCGCCTCAGCGAAATAGGGGGTAATTTTTAAGGCGCTGGTAAGGTCATGAATGGCCGAATATTGATCTTTATTGCGGGAATGAAGTAAGGCCCGATAATAGAAGGCTTGTGCCAAGTAGGGGTCAAGCTCGATGGCACGAGTAAAGTCGGTCATTGCAGTTTTTTCTTTGCCTAATCGATATTGGCTTATGCCACGCATGTAATAGGCCTCGGCTCTGTCATTACTTAGCTCTTTGATTTCAAATTCTACCTTTACCAAATCCCTTAGACTATTCAAACGGTCCTGATCGATTTTACTCTCCGTTTTATTGCTCTTTCCTGGATGATTATTCTGGGACGTTTTAAGGAATTTATTTTTGATTTCTATGGCCCGATTATAATCTTTAATAGCCCCGCTCTGATCATTCAGCTGACTTCTGGCATAACCTCGACCATAAAATGCATGATAATTAGCCGGATCTAGACTGATGGTCTTATTATAGTCCGCTATAGCTGCAGTGAAGTCCTTTAATCTTAAGCGGGCCATACCCCTGTTGTTATGATACCAGCTTTCATTGGGGTTCAGGCTTAAGGCTTTGGTGAAGTCATCTATAGCTCCCTGGTAGTCACCTAATTCCAGTTTTGCCAGTCCTCTCCCTCCATAAGCTCCCGTACGTTTGGGGCTGAGGGTGATCACTCTGGAAAAATCAGCCAAGCTGGCCGCATAATTGCCAAGATCTTGATAGCAATTACCACGGGCATACAAAGCAGGGACATAATCGGGTTGAAGTTCGAGACTTGTATTAAAATCGGGGAGAGCCTTCTTTAGATTATTAAGTTTCACCAAGCTTACGGCTCGATTATAAAAGGTAATAGCCTGCTCGGGATCCCGCTCAATAGCCTTGGTATAATCCAGGACTGCACCTTTATAATCGTACCGAAGACTCTTACTCACTCCACGGCTGTCGTAATAAAGGGCCACGCCTGGATCCAGTTCTATGGCTTGGTCATAATCGGTTATTGCCCCTGAATAATCTTTTAGACTGGCCTTTGCCAGTCCCCGATTAAAATAGCTAGGGGCATGGCTCGGACTTAAGGCCAGTACTTTACTGAAGTCTTGAATGGCCCCAAGGTAATTAGCACTTCGCACCTTGACGATGCCCTCCTGGAAAAAATCCTGTGCGCTTTGCTGGCCCCGCACGGGAAGCACAGCTGATAACAATATTAAGGTCCAGAATACTTTGGATAGACCATTTAAAGTTATCCTACATTTCCAGTAGGTATTGTTATGGATCATAAAACGTAAGTATGATTTATTGCGAAATAGGAAGCTTTAGGAATGTTTCCTCTTTGGAATTGGATTCGCAGCTTTGGTCACTTAAATCATAACATACTTTTAACCATTCGAGTTTAAAAATATTGTAATGGGAGGAGACGGATAAAAATGGGCCATGAAAAAGTTTATGTTATCCTTTCTCATGGCGAAATTATTTAATCGCAATAAGTATCAATTAGCGTATATGCGGCTTTATATCCCATGGAGCCGGCAGTGCTTAAGTCCAGGCAACCTTCCTGGGTAGCACCCAGATTTAGCTTAAAAACTCCCCGAAGATAAAAGGCTTCTGTAAAGCTGGGCTTCAATTTAAGGGCGCTTGTCAAATCATGGATGGCTTGATATTGGTTACCCTGTTCAGAATAGGCTAGGGCCCTGCTGTAAAATGCGTCTGTATAGGTAGGTGTAATTTCTATTGCCTTTGTATAATCGGCCAGGGCAGACTTGGTATTACCCGATTTTGTCTTGCTCAGGCCCCTTATAAAATATGCCTCGGCACGGTCACTGCTCAAATCTTGAATTTCAGTGGAAACCAAAACTTGTTTGCGCAATTGGTCTAGTGTCGACTGATCCAAGGGACCTGAAGGATGCTCTGTTTTAATCCAAAACTGATAAAATTTCTTCGGTGGACTTCCTGCAAACTTATTTTTGAGGGTTATGGCCTCATCCAGGTCTTTGATGGCGCCTAGCTGATCGCCCAATTTGCTTTTGGCGAAACCCCGACCGTAAAATGCTTCATAATTGGAAGGGTCCAGTTCAATTGTTTTATCATAATCCATTAACGCGCCCTGAAAATCTTCCAGCTTATTCTTGCAAAATCCTCGGTTGGTATGGTACCAGGCTTCGTTGGGGCTGAGCTCCAGGGCTTTGGTGAAATCGCTGGAGGCTCCCTGGTAATCTCCTAGTTCTAGTTTGGCGAGCCCACGGCTGCCATAGGCACCGGTTCTCTTAGGACTTAGTTCAATAACCCGGGTGAAATCGGCTAAACTTCCCGCATACTCCTGCATATCTTGCCGGCAATTGCCTCGGGCATACAGAGCAGGCACATCATCGGGCTCCAAGGATAACGCCTTGTCTAAGTCCTGTATGGCCTGACGTAAATGATTGAGTTTGGCATGACTCACACCTCGGTTATAGTATGCCTTGGCTTGTGAAGGGTCTAATTCTATCGCCTTGCTATAATCCTGTAGCGCCTCGGTATAATTTTCTTGTAAGCTTTTACATACACCCCGACTCTCATAATAGAGAGACTCTTTCGGGTTGATTTCTATAGCTCGATCGTAATCCACGATGGCACCTCGATAATCTTTTAGACTGGCTTTGGAAAGTCCACGGTTAAAAAGACTCGGAGCATGATCGGGACTCATGGTGAGAACGGTGGTGAAATCCTGAATGGCACCTACATAATTGCCGGTTCTAGCTTTAGTATTGCCTTCTTCAAAAAAATCGGCAGCCGATCGTTGGGCCTTGGAAGGAGTAATAGTCAGGAGGGTCATTGAAGCCAGAAGGCTTAAAAAGAAGTATTTCATGAATGGTAATCTTTTCTTCGATTCTGATGCGGATAGTTACGGGCTATAAAAGTATTTAATTTCCAGATGGGCATCAAATCAGAATTGCCTAATTTTATGGCAAAATGGTTTTATGGGAATTTATTTAAATTTACGCTGTTTTTAAACATAATTAGTCACTAAAATAAATTCGAAATGCAGGGAATGAAGAAACTAGCACTGGTCCTGTTAATATTGGTTTTGGCCGGAGCTCTATATTATGCCTTTACGGGTGATAATAACCAGGTAGGTTCGGAAGAGGATCAGGCAGTACTCCAACAGAATGCTCCAACAGGCACTTATTTGACTGGGCTTACCGACCTGGAGGGTAATCCTGTAACCATGGCGGAGGATAAAGTTGTTTTCCTGAATATCTGGGCGACCTGGTGTGGCCCATGCAATATAGAGATGCCCGGAATTCAAGCCTTATATAATAAGTATAAAGACCACGAGAAAGTTGAGTTTTATATCGTCTCTGACGAAGATGCTGCTACCGTCAATCCGTTTATAGCCCGCAAGGGATACGAGTTGCCTTTTTATCAGTTTGTCGGTCCTTATCCGGCGGCACTGGATGGCAACGCTATTCCGAGGACATATATTATTCATAATGGTCAGGTACTGGCTCAGGAGGTGGGCGCTGCTCAATGGGACCGTCCAGAAGTACATCAGCTGATCGATCAGAAACTTGCGGAAATATAAATTCGATTAGGATTTAACCATATAAAAAGCCAGCAAAAATTATTTTTGCTGGCTTTTTTAAGGAGTAGCGAGGTGCTAGGGGGTTGTAACGGCAGCTTCCGGCCGCGTTCGGTAGGAGAGCCAGAAAATAATAGGGAACACTAATAAAGTTAGGAGGGTAGCCGTAATAAGTCCTCCTATGATAATTACGGCTAGAGGCTTTTGTGACTCGGATCCTATTCCTGTAGAAATGGCCGCAGGAAGTAGTCCTAACGAGGCCATTAGGGCGGTCATGACCACAGGGCGGGTTCTGGCTTTAATTCCTTCCTGAATTGCCAAAGCCAAGGGCATATGGCCTCGAAGGTTTTTATGAAACTCTGATATCAGAATGACTCCGTTTTGGATGCATATACCCAAAAGGGCAATAAAACCTACGCCGGCCGAAATACCGAAATTTATTCCTGTTAAATGTAAGGCCAGAATACCTCCAATAAGTGCAAATGGAACATTAGCCAAAACGATGATAGGATCTTTGATATTTCCGAACATCACGAAGAGAATTACGAATATTCCGATCAGGCTGAGGGGGACCATTTCGGTTAGTCTTTGACTGGCTCTTACCTGGTTTTCGAATTCTCCTGTCCAGCCAATGCTATAACCAGGGGGCAGTTTGATATTTTCCTCTACGTTTTTCTGTGCTTCTGCAATGGTGCTGCCGAGATCCCGGTCGCGTACTGAAAATTTGACCCCTATAAAACGCTTGGTATTGTCTCTATAAATAAATGCTGGGCCTGTGACCCTCTGGATACTGGCGATGGCTTTCAATGGTATTTTATTTCCATCGATGGTTGGCACTTTCAGCGCGGCAATGTCCTCTTCATTTTTTCTATACTCTTTTTGATATCGAACACGAACATCGAATTTTTTCTCGCCTTCATATTTTTGAGTGGCAGTCTTACCACCAAATGCCATTTCTAATACTGCCTGGGCGTCGGCGACTTTAATGCCATAGGCTGCCATTTTTTCTCTATCGAGTAAGACGCTTACTTCAGGTTGTCCTATATTCCGCAAGATGCCCACATCTTTAATACCGGCTACATCTGCGATCTGTGGTATTACCTCATTGGCCAATTGGTCTAATTTGTCCAAGTCGTCTCCATAAATTTTAACGGCATTTGAAGCATTAATTCCTGCCACACTTTCGGCCACATTATCAATAATAGGCTGGGAGTAATTATAACCTATTCCCTGATAAAGTCGCAAAGTGTCGTCCATTTCTTTCACGAGCTCGTCCATCGAAAGTTTTCGGTCCCATTCTGCCTTAGGTTTGAGATTCACCTGCATCTGGACATAGTAAAAACCGCTGGGGTCGGTACCATCATTACTACGTCCCGCCTGGCTGAGCACGGCATTGACCTCTGGGAACTTGCCTAGCTGCTCCCGGAGTGTAGCCGTCATCTTTACCGTTTCATCGAGGCTGTAGCTCATAGGCATTTTGGCCTCCACCCACAGGGCTCCTTCGTTGAGTTGAGGAAGGAATTCGGTTCCTAAAAAGGTGGCGGAGTAAAAAGTGCCTACCATCAGGATCAGCGAGGCTGTAATCGTTTTTCTTTTATGATTGAAGGTCCATGAGAAACCCTTTCCTACCCATTTATCCCAGAAGGTTACGAATGGGTTATGTTTTTCTTTAACATTCTTATTTAGAAATATATGGCAGAGAACGGGTACGAGGGTAAGGGTGAAGAGCAAAGCGCCTAGCAGGGCAAAGCCGAGCGTATAGGCTAATGGGCTGAACATTTTCCCTTCCACTTTCTGAAAAGCGAAGATGGGTAGGAGAGCAGTGATTATAATCAATTTCGAGAAAAATATTGCTTTCCCCAGCTCGGTTCCTGTCTTTTTGATCACACTTCCCAGAGCCAGCTTATTAAAGCGTTCCATGCCCCTTTTTCTGGCAAGGTGGTCCAGGGAAACAAAAATACCCTCTACCATAACCACGGCCCCATCGATAATAATGCCAAAGTCTACCGCTCCCAAAGACAAGAGGTTGGCACTCATTCCCATAAGTTTGAGGCAAAGGAAGGCAAAAAGTAGGGATAAGGGAATCACAATGGACACCGTGAGGGTGGTGCGCCAGTCGGCCATAAACAAAAAGACTATAACAGTGACCAACACGATACCTTCCGTTACGTTATGCATTACGGTACGGGTGGTAAAGTCCATTAGGTTGTCCCGATCATAAAAAGTTTCCATTTTTACATCGGAAGGCAAGGTGTTCTGATTTAGATCGGCAATTTTAGCTTTTACACGTTCCAGAACTTCTTTGGGATTTTCACCCTTACGCATGACCACAATTCCTTCTACCACATCGTCGTTGTCGTTGAGGCCAACCTGTCCGACCCGGGGCATTGAACTTTCCTGAACGTCGGCCAGATGTCTTACCAAAATAGGATTACCTCCTGCCTCGTCGACGATGATATTCTCCAGGTCGGCGATACTACTTACCAGGCCAACGCCGCGAACGACATATGCTTGACCATTCTTTTCGATAATATCCCCCCCTACATTAATATTACTCTGATTGACGGCCTCGAAAACCTGCAATGGAGTTATGTCATATTTAGATAGACGGTTGGGGTCCACGCTGACTTCATAGGTCTTTTCCTGGCCTCCGAAAGCAACAATGTCAGCCACTCCCGGGATACCTCTTAACTGCCGGTCAATGGTCCAGTTTTGTATGGTAAGCAGCTCCCGAGTATCTCGGGTATCACTGCGGAGTACATAGCGGAAAATTTCTCCGGTAGGGCCATAGGGTGGCTGGACATCCGGTTCTACCTCGTCGGGCAGAGAAACATTGCGCAATAGATTGTTTACCTGCTGGCGAGCGAAAAAATCGTCTACCCCGTCTTCAAAGATGATTTTGATGACCGAAAGTCCAAACATGGTAATGCTGCGAACACTCGTTTTCTTTTGAACGGAGTTCATGGCGATTTCAACCGGGGTGGTAACAAAGCGCTCTATCTCTTCGGCACTGCGACCATTCCATTCGCTAACAATAATAATCTGGGTATTGGTGACATCAGGGAATGCTTCGATCGGCATGTTCCGAAAGGCAATAACTCCTGCTATGGCTAAAATACCTACCCAAAAGAAGGTGAATCCTTTATTTTTTAGACTGAAACTTATTATATTTCTAATGAATCTGTTCATAACCAATTAGTCGTTTAAAGCGTCGTAAATGAGCATTTGGTTACGAGTGATTACTTTTTCTCCCGTTTTCAGTCCTGATGCTATATAGCCAAAGTCGCCCACCTGGCGATAAACCTCAACAGGTCTGGTCTCTATATTATTTTTATCGTGAAACACCATGACAAAGCTCTTGCTTTTGTCGAAAATGATGGCGGATGACGGAATGGTTGGAAACTGTTGATCTTCCGTATAAGAGAGTTTAATATTAGCCCTCATGGCAGGTTTTAACAGGTATTCAGCATTGGGAAGTACAATTCGTACTTTCATTGCTTTGGTGTCGGGATCTATTAAATTAAATATTTTATCCACTTTTCCCCGAAATACTTTATCTGGATAGCTTAGTGTAGTAACCTCCGCCTGCATCCCTAACCTAACCTGGTTAATATCGCTTTCATTTATATTGGCCATGGCCCATACCTTGTCGATTTCGGCGATATCGAAAATATTATCCGTTTTATCGCTCCGCAGCAGCATATTTTCGTTGATATTCTTTTCAATTACAAATCCACTAATCGGCGACCGGGCCTCATATATCGCTCCTTTTTTTATATTGTATATTTTGAAGGTCTCCTGAATTCGCTGTAGTTGGGCCTGAGCCTTATCTAGCTGGCTTTGGGCCTGCAGGACGTCTCTTTCTGCATTTAGTTTTCCTTCATACAGCTCTTGAGCAATCCGCAAATTGGTTTTAGCCACCATAACATCATTTTTGGCATCGTCGAGTTCCTGCTCGAAACCCGCTACTTCCGTGCTGCGGATGGTGGCCAGCAGTTGTCCTTTTTTTACATAATCGCCCAGCTCCACAAAAACCTTAGTCACACTTCCACCTACCACGGGGTAGACTTCAATCATTTTATTATGGTCGGGAGATATGCTCCCATAAAAGGAACGCTCATTTTTCAAGGGCTGAGCGGTCACTTCCGAAAAGGTAGTCGTGCTCATCATTTTGTCACTGAGAACAAAAGACTGATCCGTCTTGACTGCCTCATTTTCCTGCTGGCAGGCCGTGACCAAGAACAGGCCACTCACAAGGAGAATAATTAGTTGCTTCATAGGAAGATTAAAAAATGGTACGGTTCACTAATTGGTTGATGTTTTCTTGAGATAGGATGAGCTGTTTACGCATTTCCTGAATTTGCAGCATGCTCTGCTGGTAGCTTTCTACGAAGTCGGTAAATTCTAAAATTGAAATATTTCGATTCTGGAAATTTTGCATCACTGCCGTGTATACCCGTTCGATGTTTTCAGAGTTTTGGGCGAACTGAAGATATTGTTCCTGATAGTAAGTCCAAGTTTGGAATCGGCTCTGCAGCTGACTCCGAAGTTCCTGGGCTTTATATTCCCTCTGAAGGCCAGATTGGGTCAGTTCAGCCTGAGCTAATTTGATATTCCCCTTGTTCCTATTCCATAAGGGTATCGGGATTCCGAAGGTTATATTAATCTGATTTTTAAATGCTCCCCCGCTCTGGTCATAGGCGAGACCGGCTGTTATATCGGGGCGACTTAGTGCTTCCTGCCATTTAAGATTTAAAGTCTGATTTTCCGCTAACTGTAAATAGCTGCGATATTCAGGGCTATTTTGTTGGGCCAGTTGTAGCAGGTTATCCAGCTTTATATCTATTTTTTTAGCGTACCGATCTTGAAGTTGGCTAAGTTCCACACTAGGAATAATAGGCTGGTTCGAGCCTGTCAAAAGACTTAATTCGTTACTTAGGGCGATAGTCTCCTGCTTCAGTGCACCCAGTTCCTGGCGAAGATTTAGAGCTAAAGATTGCAATCGTACCAAGTCTTTAAGTGGTAGGTTGCGTTTCTCGACTTGTTGGGCATAGGCTGCAATGAGGGTATCTACCTGTCTGGCCTGATTCTCAACGGACTCCATCTTTAGTCGGTTGAAATACAATTCGTAGAACTGTTGGCGTAGTCTATAGCGTAAGGTTACAAGCAGTTGTTCGAACTGAAGCTCGGCCAACGCAACATTGGATTTGGCCAGGGCTATCTCGCTTTTCTTCTTGCCACCTAAGTAGATTAATTGCTGAACGGCAATACCCTTTTGACCAGCTCTTCCCAAGTCAAATAGTTGATTGTCCTGAGGATTAACTGCATTGAATTCACCACTAAGATAGGGTAGTTCCCAAATTTTTGCCTGTATGACCCCTGCCTCCGCGGCATCGATGTCGTAATGAGCTGCAAGCAGTTGAATATTATTCTTTCTAAAGAGTTCCTCCGCTTCCGAAATAGTCGTTTGCGCCCTTAGGGAGTAGGCTTTTAATATTAGAAGGGAGAGGCATAACCAATACGATTTCATGAAACAATTTAATGATGTTTCGCAAAGGTGTATCAGCAGCCTTAAAACAGCCTTTAAGTAACCTTAAAAAAAACTTAAACTATAAAAGTAAGTTCAAATTGATGGGTATTGGGGCCAGGAGTGGAATAAACTATGGTAGCATGATGGTAGTCAAGAATACGCTTGACCATGCCCAGGCCTAGTCCGGAGCCATTGCTGTGCCGTGCATTGGACCCTCTGGTGAATGGTTGGAAAATCTTGTTCTGTTCCGATACAGTTAAACTTTCTCCTTCATTCGAAATGACTATTACCATTTGTCCATTGGTATGCTGTGATACCGATACGGTGGCTGACCTATCAGAAGAGTATTGATAGGCATTTCTGAAGAGGTTGGCGAAGGCTAGTTCCAGTACGCTGCGTGCCGCTCTAACTTCTAACTCCCCCTGAAAATCACCCTGATCTGCTATTTCAAAATGAAGTTTGAAGTCAGGATATGTCCTGCGTACCTGCTCATAGGCAGCAAAAATAATCTCGTCTATTCGTTCGGGCCGGAAACGCTCTTTGGCATCTTTTTGGTTATTTTTAGCCAATAGCAGTAAGGAATTGATCAGGGCCGATAATTGATTGACATTTTCCCCAATACTTTGTAGATAGGTTCTGGTATCCCCATCAATCTGATCGTTTTCAAGTAAATTTTCGACCTGAAGCATGATGCGGCTAATGGGCGTTCTCAGCTCATGGGAGGCATTTGCTGTAAATTCGCGCTGAGCAGAAAAGGATTGATCGATCCTTACCAACATGCGGTTAAAAGTTCTGGTTAGTTGTGATATTTCGTCTTTATCGTTTACAGCAACGGGAAGTTCTGTATTTAATTCGGCGGCCGATATATGGTCAATTTTCTTTTGAAAAAGGTCCAAGGGAAGCGTAAGGCGCCGAACAATATAGTAAGTGGCTACCGATACCAACAGGCTCCCCACGAAGAAGGTTACGAGTAGGAGATATTTAAGATACTCCAGTTTGCTATTTCCATAAAGATCTTCCGCCGCTACCAATGCATAGTAATCGGCTTTCTCAAAATCGAAATATACCCCTATTAAATCCAGCTCCTGATCTACCCGGAAAGAAGTTTTGGTTTTTTTTAAATCGATCAGATCTTGACGGTTCCAGTGGATAGCTGCATCGTCGATACTACTGTATATCAACTGGTAGTTCTCATCGAAGATCAAGGTTTTTTCATTGTATAGCTGATTAATGCTATTCTGATCTATTACTTGCAATAGCTTTTTATCGATCTCCTTTACCGTTAGCAACAGATTAACCGTTGTCAAGGCCTTTTCCTGCAATCTTTGTTCAAACTCCGTCTGGCGGAAGGAAGCAAACAAGATATATACAACCGTTATGCTTATTCCAAAAAGAATAGAAAAGGCCAAACTGATATATATAGAGATACGTCTTTTAAGCGTCATGATGATTGCTCAGATAATAGCCGTACCCGGGACGGGTGTGGATTAGTTTATTTGTATGATCCCGGTCAATCTTTTTTCTTAAAAAATTGATATAGACCTCTATGGTATTCAGATTAGTATCGAAGTGTATATCCCAGATTCTTTCAGCAATAGTTTGTTTGGAAAGCGTTCGGCCCTTGGCCTGGGCCAGAAATACTAGGAGTTGATACTCCTTGGGGGTAAGTTCGATGGGCATGTGGTTCCTGCGTACGGTCATTTGACTAAGATTAATTTCCAAATCGTCAATTCGCAGGAGTTCTTCTGATTCCTGGGGACGCGAACTCCGGCGGAGCAGTGCCAGGATACGTATATATAATTCCTCCAAATGAAAGGGCTTGACAAGATAATCGTCAGCACCATTCTGAAAGGCGTCGCGTTTATCTTGAATTTCTCCATAGGCGGTTAGCATTAAAATAGGGGTCACCTGGTCGCTCTGTCGGATCATACTACAGACCTCCAGACCATTTATTTTAGGAACATTAATATCCAGCAGATACAGGGAGTAGGTGTTAGCATGTAACGCCCGGAAGAACAAATCCCCATCATATACCGCTTCGCATCGAAATCCCTTACTGTTTAAAAAGGCGCATATTTCTTTAGAAAGGATGGGATCATCTTCCAGGAGCAGTATTTTATCCATCAGCCGCGTAATTATTGAATGAGCAAATTTAGTAAATGCATGGGGAGCCTGTGCCTCCGACTCCGAAATTTTACTGATCAATACAAAAAAAAGCTGCTCCGGAAATAAGGAGCAGCTTTTGTACTAATCTGTATTTAAAAAGTTATTCCACTATAAAGGTACCTTTCATAAGTGCATAATGCCCTGGGAAGCTACAGATATAAGTATATTTTCCTTTTTTAGGAGCAGTAAATTCGATGGTATCACTTTCTCCACCTCCTAAAAGCTTTGTATGGGCAATGATGCTGGCTTCTTCCGATTTGGGAATATACTCATTATCACGAGCAGCGGCAGCTTTGGAGCCGAATGCGGCTACATCCACACCTTCTTTAAGCAAAACCCAGTTATGCCCCATAGCGGCTTTAGCAAGCTTGCCAGCATGCGTCAGCTTCAATTTAACTTTTTGACCAGCCTTTACCTTGATTTCTTTAAGGTCAAACTGCATGGCATCTGTCCCTTTGATCTCGATTGTTTTAACCTGCTTACTATCAACGATCTCAGTTACTGGCTTATCTGCGAATGCATTTGTGTTCAAACTGGTAAGAGCTAAAACAGAAGCGAACAAAAACATCCCGGTTTTCAACTTTTTCATGTTCTGATATACTTGTTAAATGTTAATTTAATGCCTGCAAGATACTATATGGTCTACAAATAATATAGTCTGTTAACAAATGTTTGAAAACAATGTTCAAAAGATATATCGGAATTCGGTGTTAAAAGCCTTTCCAATACTGACCAGGGTTAAGGTAAGCAGGTAATGCTCCATATCTTTGGGGACCATCGGGAGCGGGATCTTCCCTGCCTTAGCTATCAGGGCATATAGCACCATCGCTATAATGAGGTAGAGGGCGCTTTTTTGTCTGGCGGCCAGGCCCAAAATGGAAATGAGCATGACTAATAAAATACAGAATGATTGAATAATAATTCCAAGGTAGCTTACCTGGTACCAGTATAAGGAAGTGAGCAAAAGGATGCCCAAACTTACGGAAGTCCAGAATTGAAGGCCGCTCGCAGGTTTATGACGAATAAGAGACCAGGTAACCGAAACCAAACAGACAGGGCCCAGCACCATGGCACTTACATTGAAGAAACGATAACTGTTTGCCAAGGCCGTTAGACCCAGGAAGGCAAGCATATCGGTCAGGGCGGTGAGAAATATGCAAAGGATAAATACGCCGAGCAGTAAAAAATTATATAGCCTTTGATCTTTGGATCTTTTCCACAGGATAAAAATACAGAAAAAACATAGTACAAGGTTTGAAAAGAAATGCGGATTGGCTATAATCTTCATAAAAGTTGGACAGGTTCTCAAAAAAGCAATTTACAAATTATACCTACATTTTGCTACTTCGTGCTTTTCGTCCTACTTTTACCAAAAAAACTGATTTACCAACATGAGCGTTTTAGTAAATAAAAATTCTAAGGTTATTGTTCAAGGATTTACCGGTTCTGAGGGTTCTTTTCATGCCCAGCAAATGATCGAATATGGCACCAATGTAGTAGGAGGAGTAACTCCTGGCAAAGGTGGGCTTTCGCATTTGGATCGACCAGTATTCAACACAGTGGACCAGGCCGTGAGATCGACGGGTGCAGACGTGTCCATCATATTTGTACCACCAGCTTTTGCAGCCGATGCGATCATGGAGGCAGCCGACGCTGGAATTCGTGTCATTGTAGCCATTACGGAAGGTATCCCTACTAAGGATATGTTAATGGCTAAGGAGTATATCAAGGGCAAGAATGTACGGTTGATCGGACCAAACTGTCCAGGTATCATTACTGCCGAAGAGTGTAAAGTAGGGATTATGCCTGGCTTTATCTTCAAAAAAGGCACAGTAGGAATAGTTTCCAAATCAGGGACGCTAACCTATGAAGCAGTAGACCAACTTACACGTGCTGGACTAGGACAGACTACAGCCATTGGAATCGGTGGAGACCCAATCATTGGTACTACCACTAAGGAAGCGGTTGAATTATTGATGAATGATCCAGAAACTGAAGCCATCGTCATGATCGGTGAAATCGGTGGAAGCATGGAAGCTGATGCGGCCAATTATATTAAATCGACTGGCAACCTTAAACCCGTTGTAGGATTTATTGCCGGAAAAACGGCTCCTAAGGGACGGAGAATGGGCCATGCTGGAGCGATCATCGGTGGTGCTGATGATACTGCTGAGGCGAAAATCCGCATCATGCAGGATTCTGGCATCTACGTGGCTGAGTCGCCGGCTCTGATTGGCGAAACCATGCTGATTGCATTAGGAGAGCGCTAAAATTACCGATTATTTATATCTAATTTTCAGATAGGGCTGGGGAAACCCGGCCCTATTTTTTCGCTATGAGGTTTGTTTCCCTTGCATTATGTTGGGCATTGCTACTGATTTTCGGGGCAGTGGCAGGCTATTGTCGTGGAATGGAGCAAGCAGCCCCCCCCTCGGACTACCTTCCCATTTATAATTTCAATCATGACTGGCTGGTATATAGTGAGAAGTACGAGAATTTTGTACCTTTTTCTAAAGATCTGGACAATGATATTCGCTCCGTGAGTGTTTATGTCGATTTAGTAAAAAATAGAAAGTATTTTTTGCTCCTTCAATCAGAAAAACAAGATTACTTATTTATTGAAGGGGCTCTTCAGAAAAAATTATTACCTAAGGAATGGCTAAGGCTTAACATAGATAGTCTATATCAAAAGTATAGAAAAGATGAACTCCTGATTACCCTTTACGGAAGCACTGGCGTGGCGGGTAAGACCTTGCTTATTTGCAATAAAAAACGCCCTGAATATGAACTGCAAATGCCTGGCGGGGCCAGCAGTATCATTAATATAAAACCCATCTTTGCGAGCCCAATTCATAATTTTTTGGTGATTGTAGCTTTGCTGGTTACGTTTATATGTGGCATACTCTTCAATTTGAATCAAGGGTATTTTACCAGATTGATCAACCCATACGATTTTTTCTCGTATTCGGATCGGGACCCGCTGTCGAAGGTTAATAAACCTTATAATACCTTCTCCATATTGTATGTGCTCGTACTTTCGATGGTGATGTCATTTGTTTTTATTATGCTTAATAACAGCCATCATCAATTGATTATGCTCGGGTCGCTACTTTCTGATGGCTCTACTTTAGGGGAATTAATAGGTGACTTTGCCTTTCTGACTTTCTCCTGTTTTATAGTACTTTTCTTAAAGTATTTTCTGATGGTGCTGGTGGGGAATATGCTTAACCTGGACAAATTAGTCGATACCCTGTTTCTGAAAATAATACAATCCAGTTTTCTATTTCATTCCTTGTTTTTTCTTATTTTCTGGGTACTAAGTTTACACTTTCCAGGATGGGGAGAGTACCTGGAACCATATATGCATATCCCTTTCCTAGCCTTCTATTTCGTACGATTTGTCGCACTCTATCTGATCGCAAACCCTGCGGGCAAGTTTATTAATCTATATTTATTTTCTTACCTTTGCGTCGTGGAAGTAATCCCCCTTATAATTGGCATTAAATTTGCTCTTTAATCGTTGCAAAATGTGGGAGCTTTAAAACTAATTGAAAATTGTACATGAGTGAGAATATCAACATTGATCAGGATCGGTTAAAAAAGGTAACCAGCCTTTTGGTAAGCCAGTCAAGGCCGGCAGACGAAAATTCTCCGTATTTTGAACTAGCAAATAAGTACTCGGTAAAAGTAGATTTTCGCCCCTTTATCCAAATTGACGGGGTGTCTTACAAGGACTTTCGCAAGCAAAAGGTCAATATCCTCGATCATACAGCGGTAATATTTACCAGCCGGAATGCGATTGATCATTTCTTTAGAATTTGCACTGAAGCACGTATCGAAGTGCCTGCTACCATGAAGTACTTCTGTATTTCTGAACAGACAGCTAACTATCTTCAGAAATATATTGTCATCAGAAAACGGAAGATCTTTACAGGGACGAAGACGGCTGTAGAGCTTGTGGAGTTGATGAAAAAGCATAAAAAGGAGAAATTCCTTTACCCCTGTTCGGATGTCCGGAAAAATGACATACCCGAGTTTATGGATACTGGAGATTTCCACTTCACAGAGGCTACCATGTATCAAACCGTATCTTCGAACCTCAGCGATTTGGAAGATGTATATTATGATATCATTGCCTTTTTTAGTCCCTCTGGTATCAAGTCCTTATTTGATAATTTCCCCGACTTTAAGCAAAACTCTACACGAATTGCCGCTTTTGGGCCTACTACCGCTAAGGCTGTAGAAGATGCCGGACTGATTCTGGATATTCAGGCTCCCTTGCCCAATGCACCGTCTATGACAGGGGCTTTGGAATTGTATATAAAAAAGGTAAATGCATTGTAGTCTTTAATTAGATTTACGAAAATAAAGCAGATGGCCTGGAAAAATTCCGGGCCATTTTTTATTATATGTCAATTTTTTTGGGCAATATGCGTTATTGATTAACCAGCGGCAAAAACATTCTTGTAAACCATTTCAGCCACATGATTCCTACGTTTACCCTGAGACAAAAAGTTTGGAAAGGACTGACGGCCTTTTGTTTGATGATTTCCTTTCAGGCTTTAGCCCAGAAGGATGCTCAATTTAGTCTGTTTTCACTTAATCAACTGTATCTCAATCCTGCGGCGGCAGGGGCAGGTGGTCTTACAACCTTTCAACTAACCCACAGGACTCAATACGCCGGATATCAGGCCAGCAACCCCAATGATATGGGTGGTGCGCTATCGACTCAAATGTTCTCTGCCAGCACTCCCTATAAAAACTTTGGGTTTGGATTTTATGCATTAAATGACAAAAGTGGTCCAAGAACCGATCAGGCCTTTAATCTCTCGGCTTCCTACCACTTCCCGGTAGCTGGGGGTAAGCTACAGCTGGGGGCTAGTGCCGGGCTTTTTCGCCAGTCACTGGATTTTGGGCAGCTCAGGGCTCGCGATCCTGATGATCCTTTGATTCAAACCGGGGTAATTTCTGAAATAAATCCAGACTTCGCCGTAGGCGCCCGATTCGAACATGATGATTATTATGTAGGAGTATCGCTGAATCATTTACTTCAACCCAAATATAAACTAGGCTCTGAATTAGGAACTAACCCGCTACCTCAAACCATTTATCTAAACGCCGGTTTAAATATCAATATGGGATATCTATTAGACATCCAACCGATTGTATTGGCGAAAACAGATATTTCTACTGTGTCCGTTGAAGGTGGTGCGACGGTAACTTATAACAATCGCTATTGGTTAGGAGGTACTTACCGTCAGCAGGACGCATTTATTATTTTGATGGGAGGGATTTATTTATTGCCCGATCAGTCTCTGAGATTGTCTGGAGCATATGATTTGGTGATGGGGGGCAATAAATCCAAGGCTCCTTCGTCTTTTGAAGTATTACTAACCTATTCATTGGCAGCCCCCAAGGCAGGCAAAAAAACAATTATCCGTACTCCGAGATTTCGGTTTTAAATTCGATGATTAAATTAAATTACTATTCTATATTCAAATAGTAATATAGCGTAACGATGATAAATTAAATTCTGCTCAGCGACTGGAGGTAATGGCAATAGTTTGGCAAACTTTAATTTATATTTGCGATATTGTTTTTGGAAAATTATCCTTGGCATATATCAAAAGGGTTGTTAAATACGGGGTAAAACTGATTTAAAGCCTAATTTTAGATAAAATGGTAGTTCCTTTTAATCAGAATGTTACTTTTGTTTTTTTTAAGGTATACTATATAAACACTAGCCGACGTTTTTAGGCTGACATTTAATACTCAAATATAAGAACCACTATGAATGTGAAAGTATTCTATCGGGATGGAATCAAAGGCTTGTTTTTACTGGCTGCAATTGTGCTGATGCAGAGCTGTAGTTTTGTAAAGAACAAGTTTGGGGGAGGGAAAGAGGAAAGCGGTATCTCAAATGGTGAAATTACGGCTACAGCAAGAAAAGGTTTTAAGCAATCGACACCTGCTGGTATGGTGGTAATCCCCTCGGGATCATTCATCATGGGACAGGCTGATGAAGACATTGCCTCTTCGATGAACAATATGAATCGCCGTGTTACCATCAGCTCCTTCTTTATGGATGATACGGAAATTACAAATAATGAATACAGACAGTTTGTAGACGCCCTTCTGGTAGATTCTATCTCTGTATTAGGTGAAGAAGAGATTATGTCAAAGTATTATCCGGATACCACGGTATGGAAAAAGGACTTCGCATATTCAAATGGTGATCCTTTTCAGGAATATTATTATCAGCATCCTGGTTTCGATACCTATCCCGTGGTAGGGGTAAGCTGGCTAGGAGCACAGTATTTCAGCAAATGGAGGACCAATCTTCTACACGATTTTCAAAATCAGGAAGGGCAATTTAACTCTACAGGCTTCCGATTGCCTTCGGAGGCGGAGTGGGAGTGGGCGGCTCGTGGAGGGCGTGCTGTTGCCAAATATCCTTGGGGTAATCCATATACCATGAACGCTAAGGGTTGTTTCCTTGCTAACTTCAAGCCTCAAAGAGGGAATTATGATGCCGATGGGTATCCGTATACTGCCCCCGCCAATGCCTACAATCCCAATGACTTCGGCCTGTATAATATGGCTGGAAACGTGGCTGAATGGACTTTGGATGCTTACACGGACAACGCTACAGCAATAGTATGGGATATGAACCCTAGATATGACAACCCTGATGAACCTCGCAAGGTAATCAAAGGTGGGTCATGGAAAGATATTGCTTATTATCTTCAGACTGGTACCAGAAGTTATGAATTCGAAACAGAAACCCGTGCTTTTATTGGCTTCCGTTGTGTAATGGATAATGTCAATGACAGAGGTGGTGCCCGGGGACGTCGTTAATCATCTGCATGCCTAATCTTAATTATTGGCAAGGTACTGCCTTGGCTAATATATGTTTTTATATATCTATTTTTCCTTATTATTCACTGTAACTGATTACATTTATTTATGGCTAAGAAAAGCGGACCTAGTTTCTTTTGGGACAGACTCGTACCAACCATATACAGCGCTGGTGCTGCCGTTGTTATTTTAGGAGCTTTATTCAAAATCCAGCACTGGGACGGTGGTGGTCCTATGTTGACCATAGGTCTTGGAACTGAAGTAGTAATCTTCTTAGTATATGCTTTACAGACCTTTGTTCAGCCCGTTGATAAGGATCCCGATTGGACCAAGGTTTATCCTGAATTAGCCGATGACTATAGCGGTGCCCCTCTTTCTCGTAGTGCAGGACCTAGCAGTGGCGTAACGGCTAAGCTGGATAATATGCTTGATAATGCCAAGCTCTCCCCGGAAGTGTTTGACAGTCTGGGTAAGGGATTCCGAAATCTGTCGGAAACGGTAAGTAAAATTTCTGATCTAACCGATGCCACTGTTGCTACAAACGAATATGCCAAGAACGTAAAATCGGCATCTTCTTCAATAGGAGAAATGAATAAGTCGTATGGAGTAGCCATTACGGCTATGTCTTCTATGGCTGACGCTACCAAAGATGCACAGAGTTACCGGGTACAGTTTCAGGAAATTACCAAGAATATGGGTGCCCTTAATGCGGTATACGAACTGGAATTACAAGATACTACCAAGCATCTTAAAGCCATGAATGCTTTCTATGGTAATCTGACCACAGCAATGGAAAATATGGCTGATGCTACCAAGGAGTCGCAGGTATTCAAAAACGAAATGTCCAAGCTTACGACCAATATATCGTCCTTAAACGGTATTTATGGTAATATGCTGACGGCTATGCGCGGCAATGCCTAAGGACTTACCCCTAACAACCATTTGTAATATCTGCTGAGATCCCTTTTAAATGTTTGTTTATCTAAACTAATTAATCACTGATAACTGATTACTGAACAATATGGCAGGTGGAAAAGAAACTCCCCGTCAAAAGATGATTGGAATGATGTATCTGGTACTTATGGCAATGCTCGCATTGCAGGTAAGTTCAGCCATCATCGAAAAATTCATTCTCTTGAACAATTCTCTGGAGCTGTCTTCCGGAGCAGCCAATAAATTAAACCAGGAAACGGTATTAAAAATCAAGGCCGCTGTCGAAAAATCGGGTAACCGGGCGGCAGATGTGGCGGTGATGAAGCAAGCCGATGAGGTGCGTCAAACATCCATAGCCCTGATCAATGAGCTCAACAGCCTAAAGCAGGAGCTGATCACAACAGCTGGTGGTGGCCTTAATGAAGAGGGCAGTATTAAAAATCCCCAGGAAGAAGGTAAGGTTGCCGAAATGATGATCGGTGGCCAGAAAAATGGTAAAGCCTATAAGCTGAAGCAGACGTTGAACCAGTATGTGACTGAGTTGAACAGCATGGTTCCCAATAAATTTCAACCTCTGGCTCTGGATGGTAAAGACGACCCCATTACCAGAGATAATAAAGAACAAAAAAACAAGGATTTTGCTGAGCTCAATTTTGCCCAGACTCCTGTAGCAGCAGCCTTGGCTGTGCTTAGCCAGAAGCAGACGGATGTCCGCCGTATGGAAGGAGAGGCTTTGAATTACCTGGCGAGCAAGGTCGGTGCTGCAGATATCAAATTTGATAGAGTGTTGGCTATGGTGAGTGCTGATGCCAAAACTGTAGTGGCTGGTACCAAATTTAAAGGGCAAATGTTTATCGCTGCCTCAGCGAGTGGATTGACCCCCCGGATGAGCCTGAATGGTGCGCCGGTAAAAGTTCAGAACGGAGTAGGGCTAATCGAATTTACTGCTCAAGGCGGTGGATATAATGCGGAGGGTATCGCACGTCGTGAGTTGAAGGGTACCATTACCATCCCGACTCCTTCAGGGCGTGATACCACCTATTCTATGACGCAGGAATATTTCGTGGTGAAGCCTTCTTACCAGATTGAAACCGGTACACTTCCTCCTTTATATTTGGGTTGTGCCAACAAGCTAAGTATTCAGAGCCCGGCATTGGGTGCCTTATGGGCTCCTACTTTTTCTACCGATGGTGGAGAGATCATCCCCAGCGGCGCTAAAGGTAAATTTACAATTGTACCGAGCAAAGCTCAGCTGAACATTACTGTAAGCAATGGCGGAAATGTATTGGGTTCTGAACCCTTCCGGGTGAATAGAGTGCCTAAGCCTTCACTGGAAATTCGTGTCAATGGTGCCGGCTTCGATGAGCGCCGTGGTGTATCAGCCAGCGCAGCCCGTAGCATACAGGTATTGGCAGTTGCTGATGAGAGCTTTAAAACCTTTTCGCCTGAAGATGCACGATTCAGGGTTTCTCAGGTTGAAATTTCACTTGCCAGGGGTAACCGCCGTATTGCAGGGGTAACCTTGAACAGCGGAGGCGGATCCATTTCATCTCTTGCACAACAAGCTCAGCCTGGTGATCGTTATGTAGTTACGATCATGAAAGTCGAAAGACAGAATTTTAAAGGAGCCGTGAGCAGTGTTGAAATGGGAAGCCAGGTACGTCAAATCAATTTGTACTAAACAAGACTTTTCTACGTTGCTTAAACAAAGAAAAAATAAAAGCATGATATGAGAAGAATGAATGGAAAATCGATCGTATTGACGATGTTGTCTCTGACTCTAGGAGCCGGGGCCGTTTCGGCCCAGGAACGTGCAGATACGACAGGGAATCAATTTTCGGCGCGTCCCATTGGTGATGAAGACATCATGATGAAACGCACATTATGGAGAAGGGTGGACCTTAACGAGAAGCAAAATATCTCCATGTTTTCTGCCAATAATGAGATTACAAGATACTTGATAGATGCTGCCAAGGCAGGGTTGATAGATGCTTACCGGACCGATTCCTGTGTGACTTTGCTTACTCAGGAGGAGCTTCATAAACGCCTGCTCATTCCTAACCAGGCCGCAGGTCTTTCAGAAGAAGAGCTTGCCGCTGGATTTGGCGCTCCTGCAGGAGCAGATGCGGGTTGGGGTGATGCTAAAACGGATCCTACCAAATCGGCCAATGCAGTAACAGATGATGGCTGGGGTGCACCGGCAAAAAAGGAGGAACCGATCGAAGACGATGGCTGGGGGCCTCCAAAGAAGAAAACCACCAAGAAAGCCGATCCTAAAACGGAGGTAGCGGCTAAGGTGGATTCTACCAGCGTAGAAGCATCCTTCGATAATTCCTTTGGAAATAACATGGTTACTGAGGAAGAATACTTCCCTCAGCAGCTATCCCTCCTGGAAATTAAAGAGGACTGGGTTTTTGACAAAAAACGTTCACGACTGTATAACGATATCCAAACCATTACCATCATGTTACCTTCCGACCAAACGGCTACAGGTCTGGAATTGGTCGTGGCATCATTCCGTTATAAGGATGTAGACCGTTTATTTAGAAGTGACCCTAAAAAATACATTTGGTATAATACCCACAACACGGCTCAAAATAAAAATCTGGCGGATGCATTCGACCTTAGATTGTTTTACGGAAGAATTATAAAGTACTCTAACGCCAATGATCGGGCCTTCTTGGACATCTATGGCGGAGAGAAGGAAGCCCTTATCAAATCGCTTAATTATGAGCAAGAATTGATGGAGCTGGAGCATGGACTTTGGGAATACTAATACCTGCTTATTAGTTAAAAAAGGGGAGTAGTCGCTATCGATTACTCCCCTTTTTTTATCAAGTTTATGGGTAATGGCTTTCAGTACTGCTCAGCAATATTTGGCTATCTTGCTAGTGATAAGGTTATGGTTCTTTATTATTATGCTTCCTGAGTCCCCATTGCTCTTGCATTTATTCGAATGAGAAATGGATAGTTTAGAACGTTATTATTCCCCCTGTTTAACTACAATCTATTTTAATTTCCATAAGAGGAGAACCGACTTTCATCGCCTCCTATTCCATTCTACTGTCCTATAGCCTACCAATAGGTCGGATCGGCCTCCCAGGGGGCGGTAGTATACGAGAATATCGTAGTCGTTTTCAGTCGCTACATAATCGCCCTCTATCCATGTCTCATCCCGATGGTGATCGCTGGGATTAACCGCTACATAATTGTAGTTGATTACCCCTTGCTTTACTAAGATCTCTACCTCATATTCTTCAGCCTGGGGGTTGTAGATCATTTTATTTCGGTCGTCGAGGTTCCATAGATTAAAGGCTCCGTTTACATAGAAATCTCGGGTAGGGTCTTCCGAAATTTTTAGACGGAACAGGACGGGAGTATAATCGGCATCCGTACTTCCCCGACCACTTTCCCTTTGATCGACCACGTATTGACCATTAAAATCATCGGTTTGGATATATCTATCATCGTTTCTGGGTTTGTCAGGGAATAAAACTAACTGGGTATGATCTACCGTCCTGTTAATTTCATAAATTCCATAACCCCTACCGGTGAGCGAACGGCTATCGAAATAACGGAATTCATTCCCTCCTGGAAATGTGTTTTCCAGCTCGAAAAAAGTATATTCAAGTAGTTTGTCAAAGGGACGGACGTTGGAAGGCTTAAAACCGGTTCGGATCTGATCCCAGCGAAAATTCTTTCGCATAATCACCTTTAAATCGGACTGGGGAGCAGCAAGGTTCAGACCTTTATAGTCTATTTTAAAGTCAATTTGTTGGTCAGTAAACTGTTGCTGTATTCCTTGGGAAAAACGGGCTTCTGCACTGATATTCAGTCTCAGGTCATACAGCATAAATCGCCTGCTCAGCACTGGTTTACGGTCTTGGTCGTATACCACAATCACATAATTGCCCGAAAGTTTTAAACGCGGAATTGAGAAGTTGTAATGGAAATAGGGGATCTTCGTGCTGAACGACTGCTGCTGGTCTTGAATGGGATAGTCATTATATTCGAAGGTATATTCTATTTCATTCAGGTTGGATTTGGTCCAATCGGCGTTACAATGCAGAATTTTGGCCCGGTAGCTATCATATTGTCCCGATAAATCGTCAAATTCCAACATGAGACTGTTCGGATTTTGAAGGGATGTAACTGGAGGGCTCAGGAGCCTTTTTGGATTCTCGGGTTCGCCAATATCAGGGTAAAGAAGAACAGTGGCTATTTTGGAGTTGAAAATTGCATCATTAAGAAGCAATTCTTCACTCTGACCGTTTGAGAACCCTGGAATACCCAGTAGCATTACAAAGATTAATCGTAGGGTTGGTAGTTTCTTGGTTTGCAGCATGCGTCGTAAAAGATTGGTTATCTATAGCTGATAATCCCTTCAGGGGAGTACGGTTTAAATGCTAGGACTGGATGATATGCTATCAGTGTCCGGTTCCCGAATAGGTAACGTACTGGAGTAATCATTTATTCGATTTTCGGATCTGGGAGTATATACAAAAAGACCATCTCCGGGGAAATGGTCTTTTGCAGGTCGTAAATTATTAATTAGCAAATTCTTCGACGGTCATCATCGCTTCTTCCCATTGGGATGTGGCATCGTCAAGGCGTTTCTTGAGCGAGGCGTAGGCCTGATTGGTTTTGTTAAGTGCCTCCTGATCCTGATAGATTTCAGGGCTGGCGAGTTTGATTTCCAGAACTTTCTTCTCCTGTTCGAGCGTATTAATGCTGTTTTCCAATTCGTCTACTAATTTTTGCGCTTTTTTACGCTTCTGAACGTCCTCATTGGAAATAGATTTCGTAGGAGCCTCAACCGGGGCTGCAGTTGTATTTTTGGGTTTTTGTGGAGGAGCACTGCTGACCGTGGCGTTTTCACTTACAGCCGACTCCAAACCTCTTTCTGCCACCCAGATTTCATATTCTTCGTAGGTCCCAGGGTATTCTTTTATCTGGTGATCTTCGATATACCAAATTTTGTTGGCGATATTTTCCACGAAATATCGATCGTGGGAAACCACAATATAACTTCCTTCGTACTGTTGAAGGGCCTGGATAAGTATATTCACCGACTGCATGTCCAGGTGGTTGGTAGGCTCATCGAGTAGGAGGAAATTTGCTTGAGAAAGAAGGACTTTCGCCAAAGCTATCCTGGATTTTTCACCTCCTGATAGTACCTTGATTTTTTTGAAGACATCGTCGCTGGAAAACAAAAAGCAGCCCAAAACAGTCCGTAGTTCTGTTTCCGTTTTTTCTGGATTGGCATATTTAAGCTCTTCCAGCAAATTGTGCTTTACATTCAGCGATTCGAGCTGATGCTGGGCGTAGAATGTAAACGAAACATTATGTCCTAACCTTCTCTTTCCCTCTATGGGTTCACTTCCTGAAACGATGCGCAATACGGTAGATTTTCCACGACCGTTGGCACCTATCAAGGCAATCTTATCGCCCCGTTCCATGGTAACACTGGTAGCGTCTAGGATCACCTTATCACCATAAGCCTTGGAAGCGTCTTCTAACTGGAATACATGACGACCTGGCTGGGTAGTAAACTGAAAACGAAAATGAACCTTGGCCGCCTCGTCGACTACCTGGTCGATTACCTCCATCCGGTCCAGAGCTTTTACCCTGCTTTGTACCTGTCTGGACTTAGTAGCTTTGGCTTTAAACCGTTCTATAAATCGTTCGGTTTGACGGATTTTTGCCTGTTGGTTTTCAAAAGCACCCTTTTGGATTTCGTTTCTCAGGGCCTTTTCTTCCAGATAATATGAGTAATTACCGGAATATAAATTCAGTTTTCCCCCTGAAACTTCCACTGTGGTATCAATGGTGTTGTCCAGGAATTGTCTGTCGTGTGAAACAACGATGACAGCACCTTCGTAGGATTGAACGTATTTTTCGACCCATTGAATCGAGGGTAAATCCAAATGGTTAGTAGGCTCATCCAGCATCAGCAAAGACGGTTTCTGAAGTAACAGCTTTGCCAACATCACCCGCATTCTCCAACCACCGGAAAATAGGCGAAGGGGGCGCTCTAGATCTGCCGTAGCAAATCCAAGTCCTTCCAATATAGCTTCTGCCTTGGATTGAACGCTATATCCATCTAAGGCATCGAATTCGTCTTGTACACGTGCCAGCCGGTCTACCAGTTCGTCCCGATAGTTTTCCTCCATTTCATGGAGGATGTTGTCTATCTGGGCTTGTAGCTCATTCTGGCGCTCGAAGGCCTGCATGGCAACCGATAAGATGGAATCATCTGTCTGATAGGACAATAAGTCCTGGTTAAGGAAACCGATGGTACAGTCTCCCGACATAGAAATATTACCTTCATCTGGCTGAAACTCGCCGTTGATCATCCGAAGAAGGGTGGATTTGCCCGTACCATTCAGGCCAATCAGGCCTATTTTTTGTTTGGGCTTAATATGTAGCGACGCACTATCATAAAGTGCTCGGTCGCCGAGAAAATAACTGAGGTTCGTAATCGCGATCATGCCACAAAGGTACACCGAATGTATCAGAATTTGAAGGACTGCTTGTTGGAATAGTTATAATAGTAAATCAGCCATTCAGGGGATCTGATGAATTAAGGACCAAATGCGGATAAATTGCTATTTATGGGCACTTTTTTGTTTAAATTATGGGTTCTAACCGGGAGTACATATGATCCCTGTATCAGCGATGACTCTCCTTACCATTTTAGCAATTGATTATGAATCATCTTTTTCCTATATTTTTAAAGCTCGAGAACCTGCATACGCTAATCGTGGGAGGGGGCTATGTGGGTCTTGAAAAGATTACCGCCGTATTAGATAATGCTCCCACCGCTCGTATCACCTTGGTAGCACCCCAAATAAGAGACGAGATCGTGGCTCTGGCAGAGGCAAACCCTGGTGTAGAGCTGATATCGAAACGTTTTGACCCTTCGGACTTTGAACATAAGGATCTGATCCTGGTGGCTACAAACGATAAGGAGGAAAATCGACGTATTAAGACCCTGGCGGCTGAGAAACATTTGCTTTGTAATGTGGCCGATACCCCTGCATTATGTGATTTTTATTTATCATCAGTGGTTCGAAAAGGCAATTTAAAGGTGGCTATCTCAACCAATGGAATGTCTCCTACTATGGCCAAACGCCTGAAAGAGGTGCTTAATGATGCCCTGCCCGATAACTTAGAAACAGCTATGGAACAACTAAAAGCAGTTCGTGATATGCTGCGTGGGGATTTCGCTTATAAGGTAGAAGAGCTGAACCGAATTACTTCAGTTTTAGTAGATAAAAAATAATAAAGGAAAGGGATATTTCACTCTCAAACGAAAAGTTTTCTTCTTAAGACGGTAGGCCAAAAAGTTGGATTGGAATTATTCGCTTGACCTTTTCTGGAAAAAACGGCCCAACCCGATAAAAGCGGCCGACAGGGTGGCAAAAACGACAAAAAGGATCGCAGAATTAATCAAAACCTGAGGGAGTCCAATTTCTACTATATTCACGAATGGATAGGGGTAGAAATCTGATAAATGCCCTCTCAATAAGATATAAAGTAAGTAGACAAGAGGGAAGACTAGCCAATAAGGAATTCGCTTCATAGATACCTGGGCTATGTTTTCGTAACGATACCAGTAAGAGACTACCAGAATTGGGATGATGCTATGTAATAATTCGTCCACCCATTTCTGGAGTCCGGTAGGTTCCCAAACTTGCCTAAGCACTATTTGATAAACAATGCCTACCACCGTAATATAGACGGTAAGTGCAGTTAGGGTGCCAGGTTTATTCAGGACAGCGTTGGGACTAAGCGGTTTCTTAAAAGATTGATAAGTAAAATAAATGGCTACCAGCGTATTGGTTAGAATGGTAAAAAAACTAAAGAACCGTAGCGTCGTTTCAAGTACAGGAGCTATTCGGTTTTGAAGCATAAGGATAAACTGGGTAATTACTGCAAACCATGCTACAGCAGCAATAAATGCGGAAAATCTACTTTGCATAACTAGTTTGTTATTTAGCTATCATATTCCTATGTTTCTCAATTCTATTCTAAAAGATTTTATAAACTGAACTTGAGAATTAGTTTTTCTATCTAAATTAATCGAAAAAATTATAAATGGGGTTGGAATGGTAATAATATAATTATAAAAGACCGATAACAATATAACGTACCAAATCATAAAAGCACAATTCCTTCAAAGTGTGCCCTTTAAAGAACTTTTAGGAATTGTACTTTTATGGTGGTAAATCGGTTTGAAAATCTTATCGTCGAACTAAGATTTTTACAGCTGAAATGCTGAAATCTTGTTTAGTAAGTTCTATCATATAAAGACCTTCCGGCAAGGTTTGTATATTAATTTGGGGAGTAGTGGATGGTTTAGAAGTAAATACAATCTGTCCCAACATATTGAATACTCTAATCCGGTTTACGGAACTCCAATCGTCAATCTCAAATTGAACATACCTTGAGGCCGGGCTGGGATATGCTTTTAGTGAGGTAACCTGCAAAGGAGAATCTACTACTACCATTCTACTGTAAGCAAAACTCTCATCCTGATCCACCATTTTTAGTCGGTATAAATTTTTACCAAATGCTGGATTAGTGTCTCTGAACTGGTAACGCTGTACAGCCTTGCTATTCTTTGAGGACCAGATTATTCCCAGATCTGCCCATTGGTGGCCATCTGTGCTACGTTCAATCACGAAGAAATTACTATTGCTTTCTTCAGCGGTTGACCAGTTTAGCAGGATATCTGCTTCAGCTTTCAGTGCTTCGAAAGAAATTAATTTAACGGGTAGTGGTACTTCAAACGGCAAAGTGACGGTGGCAGATGTAGGTGAGTTAACCCCGGCATTATCAACATTGATATAGGGAATGATGACAGTGGTTCCACCTTCCTCTGCAGGATCTACCGTAATTACTTGTAAAGGTATTCCTGATTCAGTAGTAGGTACCTTAATTCCGGTAGTAGCCCAGATAGGATCATCGGCCAAGTAAAATGTCCCATTTACAACTAGACTCTTAGCTCGCACAGGGAATCCCGTAATAATAATATGTGTAACAAATCCGCCATCGAAATCGGTCCCAGTGAATTTTTCAGAAGCATCAGCCGACTGTACCGTCCCACCTGGATTCGTTACAGAGGGACATAATCCATCCAGTGGAGTGGAGGGCCTTTCTATTCCGAAATTGACATGGGTGATATCCGTATTAGCAACATTAAAAGTTTCACTTATTCCATCATTGCCACTATTTCCAGTATTGGGTGTTCCAATATATTCACCTGTGATAACCCATGGATAGGGTAGGGTTGTCGCTGGAGTTGGTTCTCCAATATTTGCAGGGGTGCTACTTATCATCACGGTGTATCCAGTAGCGCTAGGAACATTGGTGAATTTAAATATTCCATCTACCCCTACTGTAGTTTTAGCTAATATGACGCCATTCTTTACTAAATAAGCATTTATTCCCTCAGTGATCATATTGGGGCCAACGGGCAAGATGCTGTTATTTACATTGCCAGCATTAGGATCGTTAAAAACATTCCCGCTAACGGATACTGGGCATGGGTTTGGCGAAACATATACACCACTTGTTCCCGATGTCATACTAAATTTAGTGGCAGTAGTATACCAACCTCCGACAAATATGCCGTTGCTCAAACTGGAGTTTTTTCCATCAGAAGGGCTTCCTGTTGTTAGCCAATAGCCCGTAAAGAATCCTCCTCCACTGAAATCATCCCCACCAGAAATTAAAGCCCCAGAGCCATTGTCTACTCGGGGTCCCTGGGGGTAAGGACTGTTAGGGGTGCTGCCTCCGCCACTGGAGTTGAGGTCTCCAGCGACATGAATAAAGTTAGATGGATTTAGGCCTCCCAGGGGAACGATGGCGCCTCCACTTTGAAACTTTACCTGACCATCATATCCATTTCTATAATCGGCATCCTGATCCCAACGTAAAATGAATACGTCTGATGCATCACCTGTGATATTGATTTTGGACGACACTGAAAAACCACTCGTGACGTTTATAACAATTGTTTGTGCTACGCCATCCGTCGTATTTAAACCATCTAGGTCAGTTGGTTTAATCCCATTATAACCTGGGGTTACCGGTAATGCATTGATATAAGTGAAAGCTGCCTGTAGTGTAGAATCAAGGTTTGTAAGCCTTGCAGTTTGATTAGCCACCACGGTGGCTTGTCCCAAATTATCGTCCACGATGTCCTGCCATGCGTTCAAGCTTGATTCATTGGTATATATAACACCCTTAAAAGGGACCGTGCCAGATGTTCTTTCGGAAGCAATCAGTCCGTTGACTGCCACCTTACCAGCAAAACCTTTGGTTGCTCCCTGCCAGTTGGCATCGTCGTTACCATCGGTGAATACAAATAAATAGTCCGTCAGGTTACCTAGGGGGACACCCCCAATAGGGCAATTTTGCGATCGTGCAGCTAGGGACGTGAATGAAAGTAGCGCAATTAATAATGAACAAGGTAACATTCCATTTGTCCACTTATATAGGTTTGAAAAGCAATTTGTAAAACGGTTTTTCATGATCATCTGTGTTTAAACTGATTAATTGATAGATTAGGTTGACTCGATTTTTCTTGAAGGATAATAATGGTGAAATTAAAAACCATTCTATGTTATAAATAAGTAATTCTACCACTAAATTAATATATACTACTTGGTATACTAAGTGATTAATAAGTATTATAGGTATTTTGAAAAAATGAAATAAAACTTTGTATAAAGTTGTAAGAAAATATCAAAATAAAATAATCTATATATAGAAAAATATAGATAACAAGGTTAAGATCTATACCTGATATGAGATTTAATAAATATAGGATTAACTCATTCAAAAAAGGATATTTTGGGGCTATTATCTATTTTGCTGGGGTTTAAATCGCCTTTAGTGGGGAGAACGTTTAGAGTTTTATTTATATATTCAACTAATATTTCTATTTTTTACTTAAATTATATCTAAAATTTTATGTACTAGTAATGTTCATGTATATTTGAAAAGTATATGTTTTATTTAGTATTCTGTATAATGACTATTAAAATTAATATGTATTGTCAATGAGTTAATTGTAGTTATAGTAAAATATATTAACTATTTGAGTACTATAAATTATAGGATAGATTATTTAAAAAGTATGAGTGTATAGTATTAGTTTGAAAGGCTGATGGATGAGGTGGTTTTCAAATTGATATGCTAATGAAGATGGATATACTTTTCTCCAATTTGAATCCGATTAAACTTTCACTTTGCTATAATTTATCTATCTCCGTAATTATTGGATTGAGTAAATCAAGCCATCTAAATCGGCAGTAAAGACTCGAATGACAACAAAAGCTTAATCCTCCAAATTTTTATTCTGCCTCTCAACAGATTTGCTTTGTAAAGCGAATATCGTCTCTATTTATTTCTTTGTAATCTATGAAAGTAAAGAAAGGTAGAGGGGTGGAATTGAAATTTATATATTCTCAAAAAAATGCATAGCCGAACTGTTACGGATGAACAACTGCTCGCAGGATTAAGAGCCAATCAAGAGGAGGCCTTATCTGGTCTGATGGATCGATACTATGTTGCTCTCTGTAACTTTGGCAATATTTATTTGCAAGAAATGTCCCTTACGGAAGAGCTGGTAGCAGACCTATTTTATACCATATGGTGCAAACGTGCAGAGTTAGAAATCCATACCAGTTTAAAATCTTACCTGTATGTATCTGTAAAGAATAAAGCCCTTCAATGTAAACGTAGAGCAGATAGCCTTCCCTATATATGTCTGGAGGAAGCAGAAGAACAGTCAAATGAAATGCCAAATGCTTTGGAGCAAATAATATTGAAGGAACTGAACCAGGATATCATAGATCTGGTACATACCCTTCCTGAAAAGCGGCGGGTTATTTTCGAGTTAAATCGTTTTGAATCTTTTACTTACAAAGAGATATCCGAGCTACTTCAGATTTCTGAGAAGACTGTTCTTAACCAAATGAGCTTGGCAATAAAATATCTCCGTAACTACAGTAATTCTTTCCAGAACCGGTTCTCCTGAAGACCGTTTCCATTGGCCCCTTCACCGATTTGGTCCTGGGCATTTATCTCTTAACAATTTGTTAACTCATTTCGACGGGAAGATTTCCCCTAAAATGGATCCTTGTGTTGAAAACGCATAGGATGAAGCACGAATATAACTGGGAAAATATAGCGAAATACCTATCCGGCGAAAGTACGGAAGAAGAGGAGCGCGCCTTAAGGATCTGGATGCAGGAGTCTAAGGATAATCTTCAATTGTTCAAAGAAATCGAGCAAAACTGGTCTGACAAAAAAAGAAAAGAAAGTCCAGAGCTATTGATAAGGGGCAAAAATCGGGTGTTTGAAAAAATTGCTAATGACAAACGGGAGAAGGGTAGTGCCGGGTATAATCCGAAATGGAAAATACGTGCTAAATATTTTGGACAGCTAGCCGCAGCTTTAATCATATGCGCCATAGGTTTTTACTGGTATGCATCAGACGAGCGGACACACGCAGAAATGGTTAGGGCTAAGGTCGTTGAAAATATTGGCCCACCTAGGGAAGTCGTCTTACCAGATGGTAGCAGGGTGTGGCTAAATGCCGCTAGTAATATTAGATATCCCGAGACCTTTCTGAGTGACACACGGGAAATTTATCTGGAAGGGGAGGCATTTTTTGAGGTGCAGCGTGATGAAGAGAGGCCTTTTATAGTGCATACTGAAGGCATTTCTACCCGGGTATTAGGAACCTCTTTCAATATTAGGGCATACCCTGAGCAGGCCGATATAGAGGTTACAGTGGCCAGTGGAAAGGTGTCGGTGGCAGATTCGACCGGGGTGATAGGAGAGCTTATTAAGGACCAACAAATTGCCTACCAAAAGTCTAGTGGTCGCTCTACCAGACAGTTAGTAGCCAATCAACAGATGCAGCAGTGGAAAAACGGTCAGCTTATCTTTGATTCGGAGCCATTTGGGGATGTAGCTCAAATACTCGCACGCCGGTTTCAAGTGGAAATTACTTTTCAAAATATTGATATAAAGCGTTGTCCGGTAACGGCTCGGTTTGATGGACAAGAGTCATTAGAGCAAATCTTATATATGCTCTGTCTGGTGTCCGAGTCTGAACATGAATTCAAGAGTGAGAAAAGAGTGCTTATAAGCGGTAAGGGATGTATACGTTCACCTAATCAATAATATGCCTATGGATAAACTAAGAGCCAGGTTCACCTGAGCGACCTGGCCCCCGTCTCCTTTGCTACGGTCAATAGCAAGGGAAGATGAAACAATTTGCAATAATTATTAAATCAATTCAAATTTATGAAAAAATATTATCTAAACCGGTATATTCTCCACGGTCAACCGTCCTGGCTGCCAGGGCAACGCCTTCTCTTAGGATTGGGTGTGCTACTATTTCTTGCATTATATAGTCCATCGATATCGGCGTATGGGAAAGAACCTACCCTGGTAGAGGGGCAAAAAATCACATTAAATCTGGATCACTGTTCACTGGAAGAGGCCTTAAAACGTATAGAAAAGCTTTCCGGACAAAAGTTTGTCTACAATCCAGAACAGTTGAAGCCTTTTACCGTACAAAAGCAAGGTATTCGCAATCAGGAGATCGCCCTGGTGCTCGACGGATTATTGGCCGGTACTACCCTGTCCTATAAGCAAGTTGGGGAGAATATCGTGGTCGTTCCACGCACCAATGAATCGAAAACAACCAGCCTGAAAATTAAAGGTAACATTACCGATGCGGCCAATAATGAAGCATTGCCAGGAGTGAACGTCTTGTTAAAGTCTACCACCATCGGTACAGTTTCTGATGTAAGCGGCAGCTATCAAATCACGGTCCCGGATGAAAATGCCGTATTAGTTTTCTCTTTCATCGGTTACGAAACCCTGGAAATCCCTATAAAAGGGCGTTCAGAGTTGAATGTTCAACTGGTTATGGCCACCAACGGATTGAATGAAGTAGTGGTGACAGCCATTGGTATAGAGCGGGAAACGAAGGCGCTAGGTTATGCCGTTTCCAATTTGAAAAGCGATGCCATCAATGTAGGCGGTAATACTGATTTAGCTACTTCTCTTGCAGGAAAAGTGCCGGGAATGCAGCTCACCCGTTCATCGGGCCCCATGGGTTCTTCCCGCATTGTACTTCGGGGAGAAGCTTCCTTAGATATGCAAAAAAATAGAGCCCTTTTAGTAATCGACGGGGTTCCTGTTACCAACGATCAGAATGGCGATGGTCAGGAGTCGTATCTGGGTGCAGCAGTAGATTATGGAGATGGATTGTCTGCCTTAAACCCCAAGGATATAGAAGATATAACCGTACTTAGAGGAGCGTCAGCCGCCGCTCTTTACGGTTCACAAGCCGTAAATGGAGTTTTGATGATTACCACCAAAGCTGGGAAATATAACCAGGGGTTAAAAGTTAGCCTGAACCAGTCCTCATCCCTTCAGCAGGTAAATCGTTGGCTCCCCCGTCAGACGATGTTTGGCTCTGGAAACCGTTCAGAAAACGATTATTACGCCTTTAAGGATTCTCCCGATGGCGTTCAGAACCGGAACTCACATTCCTGGGGTCCCAAATTTATGGGGCAAAAGTTTTATCAATATGACTCTCCTCATACGGCTGTTTACGATGCCGCCCGGCGCGATGAGATTTGGGAGTTTGAACCAGGAGGGCAGACGCCGTGGATAGGAAACGAGATAGAACAGAATTTTTACCAAACCGGATATACACATTCGACGGGTCTCTCCGTCTCTGCAGGGAACAATATCGCATATTTCCGTGGGTCTGTCAATCATCTGAGTAATAAATACATCATGGAGAATACGGGCTATAACCGGCTAAACTTATCCCTTTCTTCGGGAATTAAGACGGGTAAGACCCAATTCGCCACCAAAGTGAACTATGTGCGCCAGTCGTCGGCAAACTTACCTGCCGAAGGCTATGATCGGACCAATGCGCATTACCAGGTATTCTGGCTAAGTGCCAACGAACAATTGCAATGGTATAAGGATAAACACTGGCTCGATGGACAAACGGATGTACAGCAGAATACCATTGGGGCATTAAGTGCCAATCCATACTGGTTATTACATAACTCGATCAATACCCTGGATAAGGATCGGGTATTTGGAAATCTTCAGTTAGACCATTCTTTTACGGATCAGCTTCAACTGACCGCCCGTACCGGTCTCGATTTTTATACTGAACTCCGTACTCGCGAACGTGCCTGGTCGGAGCCTCGGGATGCCTATGGGAATTATAATGAAACGGCTCTGAAAACTATCCTCCTAAATACCGACGTGATATTGACACAAACCGGGAAATTAGGTGATTTTAACTTCAGTGGAACCTTAGGTTTTAACCATCGCTATACCAATGGAAATGGCATGTATGCAGAAGCTACCAGCCTGAAAATTCCTGGGGCTTTTAATCTGCAAAATTCAGAAGAACTACCTCGTGTGAGCAACAGTCGGAGACAAAAAGAACTGGTTTCTGCATATGGGGTCGCCAACATGTCGTGGAAGGACATTGTTTTCCTGGATATTACGGGGCGGAATGACTGGACCTCAACATTGTCCAAGAGCAATAATTCCTATTTTTATCCCTCTACTGCCCTGGCCGTGGATGTGACCGAATTGTCTGGGATTGAAAGTTCCGTACTGTCCTATCTGAAACTTCGAGCATCTTATGCACAGGTAGGTTCCGACACCGATCCTTATCGGCTCAATCGCTACTATGTTTCATCCTCGGCCATCAACGGGGGGTATAGCAATCCTTCTACACTGCCCAATCCCGATTTGCGCCCAGAGCGCACCAATTCTATGGAATTCGGAATTAATACGCATCTTTTCAATCACCGGTTAAATTTGGATATGACCTATTATAAGGCCGTTACCAAGGACCAGATACTCTCTTTGCCTGTAGATCCGGCTTCTGGGTACCAGAGTGCACTGATGAATGCAGGGTCAGTATCCAATCGTGGCTTTGAAGTACAGTTAAATGCCAAAGCAATAAAATCTAAATCATTTAATTGGGATGTGACCGCCAATTGGTCTACCAATCGAGGGCGGGTAGAGGAACTCGTTCCAGGCGTTATCGATGTATATGTCATTGGTTCATATGTAGGTTCGCGGGTATTGGTAAAGGCCGAGCCAGGAGAGCAACTAGGGCGCATCTATGGCAAAGGTTACGATCGGCATGAGGGGCAGATTATCTTTAAAGATGGTTTAGCTCAGCGGGACAATGAAGAGGATTATCTTGGAAATGTATTTCCAGATTGGCGAGCAGGTCTTGTGAATAACCTTCGCTATAAAAATCTTAGTCTTTCGTTTCAGTTCGACTACACCCACGGAGGAAATGCCTATTCCATCACCCATTTTCTGATGAATTACACGGGTAAGTCAGAGAAGACGATTTACGGTCGCCAAAGTGGAGCACCCTTTCCATCCGGAGCAGAGTATGATATGGCCTCTGGTAGTTGGGTGCAGAATCAGGATGGCCGCTTCGGTGTCATAGGAGATGGGGTCATGTTGGATAAGGAATCGGGCCAGTATGTTCCCAATCGCAGCTCTGCGCCGGCTCCATATTATTATAATGCCATGTATGAGCGAGATCAGATAGAAGGGAATATCCATAAGACCACTTCTTTGAAATTAAGGAATCTCAGAATTGCCTATAATATCCCATCTTTCTGGGGAATGAAAGGTGCCCAGGTGGGAGTGTATGGTAATGAGCTGTTTATCTGGACCAAATTCCCTTCCTATGACCCTGAACTATCCGTAGTTAATAACGGAGCTTTAACACCTGGCTTAGAAGCAGTAGGCTCTCCTTCCATGCGTACGATAGGAATCGATTTGAATATAAATTTTTAAGACCTAGAAAATGAAAAATCATACAAAAAAAGGTGTTTGGACACTACTCAGTATCCTGGCTCTAAGCCTGGGTGCGTGCAACGATTTCCAGGAAATCAATACCGACCCCACCCGTATGACCAATATCAATGCAGCATCCCTGCTAACCCAGGCCATATACGACGCGGGTACTCGTTCTCGGGGTTTTGGTGATATCGGCAATTATATCGGCCAATACTGGACCAATACTTCCTTGATCGATCAACGTCACCGTTACGATTTTAAAGGGTCAGACTCGGAGGAGGTTTACGATAATATCTATGGGACGCTCTACGATTTGCACGATCTAAAGTTAAGGGCCCAAAACGAACAGCTTGACGACTATTTAGGTGCTGGCCTGGTCTTGGAAGCCTATCTTACTACTTATTTAACGGATGTTTTCGGGCCGATACCATATACCGATGCCATGCAAGGTGATCAGCTTAATTTTACTCCCAAATTTGACGATCAGGAATCAGTGTACCGTACCAATCTGGATAAACTCGATCAGGCCTTATCCCTGATGCAGGTGCGCCCTACCGGGAATTTCGTTCGGGGAGGAGATGCTTTTTACATGGGCAATATGGGCAAGTGGAGAAAATTAGCCAATAGCCTAAAGTTACGTATGTATATGAAGATGGTGGCCGTTGATCCTTCAGTTAAGAGCAAGATAGCAACTCTGATCCAAGAGGGGGAGTTGATATTAAAAGATGATGAGACTTGTGCTATTATCTATGACGGTCGTTTTGGTTTGCAAAGTACCATAGCTACCGGTACGGCAGAATCGGTGGCCTTGGCCGAAACATTTGCTCAGGAGCTACATAATACCCTGGATCCCCGTCGTCCATTTATGGCAGCACTGGGAAAGGATAAAAATGGAAATCCCGTTAATGTAGACGCTCAGGGAGAGCCCATCTTTATGGGTGTTCCTTCAGGAGAAAGCCCGGATATTATCCGTGAATTCAGCGGTCTGGCGGCCCCTTATACCGGTTTAAGGGGCGTGCGTGCTCCTTCGGTGCTCCTGTCTCGGGCAGAGGTCGAGCTCTTCATTGCTGAGGCTATACTCAGGGGCTATGTAGATGGCGATGCCGAGGCCCATTATGAAGCAGGAATCCGGTCGAGTTGTTTGTGGTGGGGTGTGGACGAAGCAGGGGTTAAGACTCATCTGGCCAAGCCCTCCGTACAGCTGGCAAAAGACTATGATGCGGCTTTGAAGCAAGTATTACGCGAGCAATTCATAAATTTCTACTATCAAGGCTACGATGGATGGATCAATTATAAAAGGGTAAAATACCCCGTCTTTCATGTAGGATCTGCTATGGCTACCGATCAAATCATGAAAAGAATGGTGTACCCGCCCCTCATAAAATCTATTAACGCAGTAAATTATAAGCAGGCCGTTCAAGTATATCTTGATCAGGGAGACGTATTACTTTCTGGAAGCTGGTGGTTTAAATAAATAACGAGGCTAAGGTTCGCCCTCGGACCTTAGCCATTTTCTGTCTCCTCAATTTAATGAGTAATTTTTAGTTATGAAGAATTTAATACAAGCATTTTGCTTATGCTTAATAGGGGCTTCATGTGCCCAAAAAACGATCCAAATCCCATCGAAGCAACAGGCTCAGGCTATAGGGACAGGTAGCGCTATTATTAAACCCTTGGATTATTCTTATCCTGGCGATTCTACGTTCAAAATACTCTCGTGGAATGTGGAGCATTTTGTAGATGGGTTTGATGACCCCTATATTGATAATGAAAGAGAGAATAACCCCCCTCAGAATATGCCGGAACGGGTAGGTTTGCTCATGCAGTCGCTACGAAAGGCTAACGCCGACGTGCTGGTTTTTCAGGAATTTGAGAGCGCCAAATTTCTGCAGAAACTAGCAAAGGACTCCTTGTCGGAAATGGGCTACCGGTACTTTGCCGATATTCCCAGTCCTAACTGGTATATGAATGTGGTGGTAATGAGTCGATTTCCAATGGGTATCATCAATGGTTATGGCTCCGCTACTACCGCTCTTCCCGGATATTTGAATGAGGAAGGAAAGCCGGAAACACAGAATCAACTCAATACCCGCATGTGGTCAATCGATATCTTTCCGGCTGACAATTATTCTTTCCTGCTTACCGGTGTTCATCTGAAGGCTGGGCGGTCTGCCCGCGATATTGCGATGCGAAAGGGACAACTGGCCTTGCTAACAGAAAATTTTAATAAGCACCTACTGCTCGATCCTGAGAAGAATATGGTGCTGGCAGGCGATTTGAATGCTACTCCCGATAGCGAAGAAATAAGCTTGGTGACATCGAAAACCGATTTGAAAAATATTTTTGTCGATACCATAAGCCCTGAAGTTCTCTCGCACCCGGCCAACTCTCCTAGCAGAAGGCTGGATTATATTTTAGTGAATAGAAATATGCAGGCGGAAATATTGGATGGGGGGGCCAAAGTGGTAACGTTCTTCGATGCCGATACCATGAGGCTGATCAGTGATCATCTGCCCGTAATGGCCCGCTTCACTAAAAAGGACCTCCGTTCGAAAAAATCCTTGTAAGGGAAAAGAATGGTAAAATAATAAGCCCACTGGATTCTGTCCGGTGGGCTTATTGCGTATATCTTTCGTTGAGAAATGAGGGGGGATTATGCCATTGCTTTGCTTACCCGTCCTTTGGGCACATAGTCTCCTTTTACCCACCTTACAAAATTAATAGATTGCGTGGTATACATTTGTGCGGAAAGAGACTGCAGGTTGGACCGGTCAATTTCCTCGATGTATGCTGCTAGTAATCTTTCTAGTTCTTCAATCGTATCTTCGCTGGTCTTCATTTTTTAATTAGTTAATGTGTAAAGGAATGACAAATTATTTGTCTGTTGAACATTACAAATATAGATAGCATGATCTCTGTCATAAAACTTATGGGGTGTCCTGCGGCAGAAATGGGGTGAATGTAATTATTATTGAAGTGTAAGGAATATACTTCGCTATTGAGTAAGTATTGGTTCTAAATATTTGTAGAAAATATTTTGATTTGTGCCTGAAGATCCTTCCCTCCTAAAATTCTAGACTGATATTTGTTCTACCTGCAATAGATAGCAAACTCTTGAAGGGCCTTAGGGAAGTTGGCAGCTTCATGTCCCGATTGGCTTAATTTTACTAAAGCGAAACGTTCTAATTCGGTTAGGCTCTGCCACTGAACCAGGGTAGGGCAGATGCTATTGTATTCTTTTGCTTTTTTTCGTACGCTGGTAGGTATGTGGTTTAAGTCTTCCCAGCTCGCCTCCACATGCGTTAGACTATTGGCTTTGGGTGCTCCCGTTTTTGTAACAAGAGATTGAACCAAAACCGCATACTGACCGATCTCCATAGCTGATTCGCAAGGAAGGGCTGCCATCAGTTCTTTGTCTTCCCTGCTGAATTTTGCCCAATGAGACAATTGAAGTTTAATCAGACATCGATCTAATTTGTACCGAACAATCATAGGAATGCAGCGCAGGGTACTCACAAAATCGGTTTCAAAATCGAAGTAAATAGGCTGGGGCATGGTCTGGGGAGTTGAATATGGAAGTGGGTTGTAGTAGCAACTAATTAGAACCGTAAGAGTTATTGGCTGCGATCTGCTTTACGGTCATTTCATCTTTCGAGCCGCCGCAAAGCAAACAGGAATATTCTACCGGTAAATCTGTAAAAGCAGTATGGGGGTCGATCCCTTGAAGAGGATCACCATGTAGAGGGTCATAATGGCTGAGGCATTCAGGGCATTCGAAGACCGTATGTATGGGAAGCACTTCTTCCATGGCAGGCTGCTGAACCATCCTATTCTGTTCGTCATAAGAACGTTGATTGTTAAATCGGCGGCAGAGTTTCTCGATTTGACCGGGAAGCTGGGCCTTCCATAACCCCAATTCAAAGGGGATCAACGATCGATTGTTCGGGTTAAACTGGTCGGTATGGAAAATATCATATACGGGAAATAGAGCCCAGGGGCCAATCCGTACTTTCATTCGCTTGCGTATTAAAACGGAGCCGAAGACTTCAGATTTTGGGCGGGTCTGTATACCGAAACACAGGCCGAAAGTACGGGTGTCTTCCCGTTCCATATATCTTAAAATCCGTTTTTTGAGAAGATTAGCTTCGGGTGCGTATTCCTCTGTCTGCCAGGCGAGCTCACTGGCCGAATGCCTCATGTTGATATGGTGTTTTGCCAGAATCGTACTCCATTGAGTCCTATATTGATCTTCTATACCTTTAATAATCAAGGAACGCCAGGGTGTAGTGCAAATTTCCCCAATACGGCTACGCAGACACAGGTCGCAGAGGTCCATCAGGAAGGCGATAGGAAACTGCTCGTCGCGCTGATAGAGCCCTAGCCAGGTACGGGACTCGTAGCGATTAAAACCCTCATAATAGGGAAGTGAGAAGGCAGGAAGTTGCAAATCTACCCCCGGGGGAAGGGCGATATAGGGTTTGCTCTGCTGCACCAGGGGCTGTAAATTCTCTGGGGTGAGGTCAGGGTTTTTACTTAATATTTCTTCCAGCTCTGCCGCCACCTGGCCAATATGATTGGTATAAATCAGTTCGGGCCATTTGTGAAGGGTATTTTGCTGTCGTTTTCGCAAATATAAATGCCAGTAATGCGGAATTTGAGAGGAAATGAAATTGAGATTGCCAGTGAAAAAGGGCGTGAAACTCTGGTTGCTATCCGAAATATTGATCTTCATAGTCGGGCTATAGTCCAGACTGTCCAGTATGGTATGGTATTCCTGCGGACCCAACCATTGGCCTGTTCTAAAAACTTCCTCCCCACAATATGAACTGATGATGTTTGGAGTGCGGTTGGTATTTATTTCATAATGCAAATCCATTTTTTTTAGTTCTTTTTCTAAAAGTCGTACCTCGTCATTATGAATTTCGAGATACAGCTCTTGCCTGGACCCCACCCGTACATACCGAACGCCTAGCTGGTAAGCCTGTTTAAGTATATGGTACAAAGTGCCGGGCGATACGATTCCTCCTGGAAGATTGATCTTAAAAATAAAGTAGTCGCGCATATGCAAATGAATTAAGGGTTGGAAAGGGTGATTTCTGCCATTTCTTTTTCCGACATATTATCCAGAATAGATTTGACTTCCGGGCGGCAGGAACCACAGCCGGTGCCAGCTCCCGTTGTGGTGCATAAGGTCTTAAAATCCAGACAGCCACTGGCAATAGCCTTCTCCAGATTGCCCATTCCTACATTATTACAGGAGCATACTATTTTCCCCAATACTGCCTCCGCGTTCTGACTAGATCGCAAAAGCTGCAGTCGCTTTTCGGAGAGTTCTATCCCCTCAGAGATGAGTTCCTTAAAGGTCAAAAATTCATTTTTATCGCCGATCAGGGTTGCGCCTACTAGCTTGTCGGCATGAACGAGACATTTTTTATAATAGCGTTTCGATTTATCGATGAATATAATTTCTTCGTAAGTGGGGTCGTTGGCAGGTACTTCTACCATACCTATACTGCATACTTGTAGACCTTCTATTTTTAGGATATTCATAGAGGTACTGCCCTGGTAAGGTTTTGCCATATTTCCGGCGATAAAATATGACGCTGCCTCTGCCTGTTGTTCGGCGGCGAGGGTGATGCCCCACATCTGTCCTTTCCATTCGGCAATTTCTCCAACGGCAAAGATGCTGGGATCCGAAGTCTGCAGATAATCGTTGACGAGGACTCCTCTTTGGATTTCCAGACCGGCTTGCCTGGCCAGATCGGTAACAGGCACCGTGCCAATAGCGAGTATGGCCGCATGACAGGAAATTTTTCTTCCCGATTTTAAACGTAATCCTTCCAGTCTGTTGGTCCCCTGGAAAGTGGCGACTTCATCGTTGAAAAATATTTCTATGCCTCTCTCAATAAGCTCCTGATAGAGGAGTTCGCTGGCTACCGGGTCTAGCTGCCGTTCCATCAATCGCCCACTGCGTTGAATGACGGTTACAGCACAGTGGGTTTTACTCAAGGAAGCCGCCAGTTCCAGGCCTAGAATGCCTCCTCCAACGATTACCGCATGTGGATTTTCTGTTTTTAGAAAGGGCAATAAAGTGTCGGCGTCCAGTCTCGAACGCATATTAAAAATGCCGGGCATACGGGGCACTCCTTTAGGTATAAAAGCCTTGCTCCCCGTAGCTAGAATCAATTTATCATAGCTGTGTTCCATGCCTTCGCTGTCATAGATGAGCTTGCGCTGTCTGTCGATATGCCGAACTTCTCTGCCTTTATAAACGGTGATTCCTGACAGTTGGAACTGATCTTCCCGAAGCTTCACAAGCTGATCCCAGCTTTGTTCTCCGCTTAGATAGTCCGGGAGCATAACTCGATTGTAAAAAGGATATATTTCCTTAGAAAACACTACGATTTCGTCCGTACGGTTCAGGCTGCGGTAGTGATTGATAAAGCCTAATCCACCCGAGCCTGCCCCTATGATTACAATTTTTTCAACAGGTTTTTGGTACAATTCCACCTCAACAGCCGTGTACTTAAAATCAGGCTCTCCCGATCGGGGGTCCGTCAGGCTGTTGGTTAGGTTGTTAGCCCTGCTAAAATTACCTCCTGCCATTTTACCCCAATGCATGGGAAGAAAGCAAAGTCCAGGACGCACGTCCTCTGTTAGCTGAGCCTTTACTCGTGCGTTTCCCCTTCTACCAGTAATGAGTACCAGGGCACCTTCTTCTATACCACGTTGCTTTGCATCTATAGGGTTAATCTGTAAAAATGGTTCCGAAATATGCCTGTTAAGCCTGGCTACCCTTCCCGTTTTGGTCATGGTATGCCACTGATCGCGGATACGCCCGGTCGTTAATACTAGAGGAAAATTGCCATCGGTTGGTTCTGAAGCATTCCCTACCGGCACGCCATGAATTTTGGCCCTTTTGTTATCGGTGTAAAATTGATGGTCAGTAAATAGCCGGGCAGTGCCCAGAACGGGAAGGCTTGCACCGCTTTCTGGAAATGGCCATTGTATACTTCTTCTTTCCTTTAATAGTTGATAATTTACGCCCGTAATATCTATGCTGGTACCTTTTGTAGTACGGGCATATTCCAGATACACTTCCTCTGCTTTTTCATATCTAAATGCCTTTTCAAAACCCATTTTTTGAGCAAAACGCCAGATGATTTCTACGTCTGGAAGGGCTTCTCCCGGGGCTTTTAAAATTTTGGGAAGGTAGGTTATTCTCCTTTCTGCGTTGGTCATAGTGCCTTCTTTCTCCAGCCACCCTGCTGCCGGAAGCACCACATCGGCGTAAGCGACTGTGTCCGACCGTTCCGAAATATCCTGTACGACCACGAAGCTGGAATGATTCATGGCTTTTTCTACGAAACCAATGTCGGGCATGCTTACCAGCGGATTGGTATTGATTACCCATAAGGCCTTCAAACGACCATCATGGAGTGCTTCCATAATCTGGGTGGCCGTTAGCCCGGGTCGATCACTTATTTTTACGGGGCTTTCCCAAAAATCTTCCATTTGCTTGCGATGGCTGGGGTTGGTTACATCTCGATGTGCCGGCAGGATATTGGCAAGCCCGCCCGTTTCCCTTCCCCCCATCGCATTTGGCTGCCCGGTAAGTGAAAAGGGGCCGTTGCCGGCTGTGCCTATCCGTCCGGTAATCAGATGCAAGTTGATCAGGGATAGATTTTTATTCACTCCAACCACAGACTGATTGAGCCCCATCGTCCATAATGAAATAAAGCCCGTGGACTGCCCTATCCACTCGGCAGTCTGTCGAAGATCTGCCTCCGTAACGCCGCAAGCCTCGGCCGCAGAGGCCACAGATAGGTCTGCCAGAATTTGTTGAAGTGCCTCAAAACCATCTGTATGCCGGTCGATAAACGACATGTCTGCATAGCCCTGGTCTATTAAGATTTTGGCGATGGCATGGTTGAAAAGTACGTCAGTACCCGGCCTGATAGGAAGGTGAAGGTCTGCCGAGCGTGCCGTGTCGGTAGTTCGTGGATCTACACAAATTATTTTCACATGAGGGTTGGCGGCCTTGTGGGCCTCAATACGCCTCCATAATATGGGGTGGCACCATGCCGGATTTGCCCCTGTTACCAACAGTACATCGGCCAACTCCAAATCGTCGTAGCAGACAGGTACGGAATCTTCTCCCAATGACAGTTTGTAGCCCACCACGGCCGAACTCATGCATAATCTGGAATTGGTATCTATATTATTAGAACCAATAAAGCCTTTTATCAGCTTATTGACCAGATAGTATTCTTCGGTCAGGCACTGTCCCGACACGTAAAACGCTACGCTGTCGGGACCATGCTTTTTGATCAGGGTTTTGAAAACGGCCGCAGTCCGTGAAAGCGCATCTTCCCAGGAGACTCTTTGCATAGGTAAGCTCCGGTGGTAGCGCATGCGGGGATATAAGATCCTGTCCGACTGATCCATTACCGTATAATGGAGATTCATTCCCTTTGAACAAAGCATGCCCTTATTAGAAGGGTGACTTTCGTCGCCCTTCAGGGATAGCTGACCTTGAGCTTCTTGCTGTACGAGCACTCCGCAGCCTACGCCGCAATAGCAACAGGTCGAGGGTTGAGGTTTTGCTGAGTTCATAGGAAATTTACGGTTTAGTTGAAAAAGCTTGTTGGTGCGTACTAACGGGGTACTTTTACTGTTTCCAGTTCACCACTACCCACTGCTATTTCGCTGCGTGTCTTATTGAAATCGATGAGTGCTACCAATGCGGCTACTACGGCTATGGCGGCTCCTATATACATAAAGGCTTGGGCATAACTGATGCTGCTGGACTTAAACAGAAATCCGGCCATTACTGCACCGACATTACCCCCTGCACCGACAATACCACTGACCGACCCGATCGCTTTTTGATTGATAAAAGGAACAATGGCATAGGTGACACCATTCGCCATTTTTAGAAACATGGCAAAGCCGAGCATCATGAGCACTGCACCTACCAGACTGTTGCTCTGGGCGAACATAGCGATGCCAATACCTTCCATTGCAAGGAATAGCGCCAGCAATCGCCCCTTACCAATCATACCATATTTCCTGCCAATTTTATCGGCAAAAATACCCCCTAAAGCTCTGGCAAAGAGGTTCATTAGCCCGAATGTTCCCGCTAACATGCCCGCCATGGCCAGGCTGGTATCGAATCGATCGAAGAAATATAGGGCTGCTACATTGTCAAAGGTAATTTCTATGCCAAAACATGCAGCATAAGCTAGGAATAAAGCCCATGTTCTGATATCCTTGGCTGCGGTGAGTAAGCTGCCTTTGGTTTTGGGTGATGCTTTCGGATCTATTTCTAAATCGTCAAAATTGCCCTCTGGAGTATCTTTCGTATAATAAAAGTAGAGTACAGCAAATACGAGGAGCATCAGGCCGGGTATGATCATAGCTAATCGCCATGCCTGAGTAGGCAGATAGCCCAGGCCGACAAAGCCTGCGAATACCAAAGGCATGACCATATTGGTTACGCCGCCTCCCAGATTGCCCCAGCCCCCTGCCACTGCATTAGCTGTACCAACGATATTTTTACTGAACATTACTGAAGTATGGTATTGGGTGACGACAAATGAGGCGCCTATTACTCCTATGGCCAGCCTGAATAGCAAGAAACTCTCATATGTATGTACCAAGCCGACTCCAAGTACAGGTATGGCACTAAAGGCCATTAAGGCTGAATACGTTTTGCGAGGGCCCCAGGTGTCGCATAGTTTCCCAATCAAAACTCTGGCGACTACCGTGGCCGCAACGGAAGCAATAATAATATTGCCAATCTGGTCTTTAGTAAGACCTAAGTCGACTTTAATTACCGACATGAGAGGAGCCAGACCGAACCAGCCAAAGAAGCATAGAAAAAAGGCCATCCAGGAAAGATGGAAGGTGCGCATTTGAACACCTTTAAAACTAAAGATGTTTAATTTTTCAAGGGGCTTGTTCATGGTGTTTTCGTTTATAGAGTGAATAAGAATAAGTAAAATAGAAAGCTGTTAAAGGAAACTCGGGTTAATGTTGATCATGATATAGGCCCAATCTGATCGTTTTTTAGGGTTGGAAATACCCTTCAGTTCGGCTAATGTGGAAGAGGAAAAAAAAGTAGCATAGCCGGCCTGAATGCCTATGTTTTTAGCCAGATCAAATTGCGCTGTGAAATCCAGTTCAGTTCCCAAATGGCTGGGCCGCTGTTCAGTTTCATTCATCACGACAGCTGCACTGTTGAAACGATGGATATCAGCGGTTAAGCCCCACTTTTTTCCAGTTTTCAGACTGCTATGAATGTATAGGTCCGAGAGCCCACCGTTGCCGAAGGAAGAAGCCGTATAGAAGTAGTCCATATGCCCCCAGAATTTATGTGGTGTCCCGTATAGGGGGTCGAAACTATGATTGCGACTATTGCCTGCTGTGCTGCCTGAGCTGTAGTCAAACCCGGGACCTATATTAAAATACTTGGAAAGGGCAGCGGTAGCCTTCAAGGAATAGAAGTAAGCCAGGAGTTCTTTGCCCGTCTTGTCTCTTCCCGTTTGCAGGTTTGCACTGGCATTTAGTTGCCAGGTGTTAGTGAGGTGGGTTTGGAGGTATGGGCCAAAGGTTATTCGACTCCAAGTTCCTTCTTTCCAAATTTTATCAGTGGTGCTGGTCAATTCGTATTTCTGAAAATCGTCCTTCAGGGCCAGAAATGAAAGGTAGCCTCTCGGAAGTTTCCGATTGACATATATAAATTGCATGGACTTATACATGGTGCCGATTCCATTGGTTCCTGCCGCGTATCCTACGGGAATTCCGTCATATAAGCTTCCTGATCGATTCTCACGGTTTTGGTTATACGCAGCACCTAAGTGGAGCTGGAGTCCCGGTTGAGTATATTGTAGCACTGCTGCATCATGGCGCCGCCCCTGTTGCAACCAGTCCAGATTACCCAAAAGTCTGCTGTCGTCATAAATCAACTCTTGACGTCCGATCTTTAGTCTTAAATCGAGACCTTTTTTCGTTTGGGTAGTATCCAGGAAACCCACACTGGCCCAGGCCTCATGCATCATAAGTCCATTGCTGGTGCTGGGGGAAACTCTATTATTCGTAGAGGCGTCCTGTCCCCATACCCGCACATCCTGAAGTGTTGCTCGGAATTGTATACGAGAACTGATATAGTCGACTTTTAGGCGTGTGCGTTGGGAGGTAAAAAATGCCGGTTTACTACCTTTCGGCAAGGGAGCCGACTGGCCATTTAGTAGTTCGGAACGGGTTCGCAGTTGCCCATCGATACTTAGTTGAGCATAGCCTTTAGCCATTAGTAGCATGCTAATTAATAGTAGGAGAGTTGATTTCATAAGGCATCTTTTTTAGAGTGAGAATAAAATCCGGGGTGCGGCCCTTGTTTGTGATTAGAGCATATGTATAGTATATCCTTGCTCATTCTGGCTAATGACGAATAGGACTAAGCCAGCAGTGATTGCTGGTTTAAATATTCGATCATGTAGCTAGGCTGTAAGGTTACTACTTCTCCAAATATCATGACGGCGGGTGCGCCAATTCCTTTTTCCTGTACCAATCGGTTGATTTCCCAGACTTGCCCAATGGCCAATTTCTGGCTTTCCTTGGTGCCATTCTGTATAACAGCCACCGGCAGATGTCCTCTGCCGAATTTTTGGTATATCGCACAAATCTCCTTGATTTTATGAAGCCCCATCAGAACCACCACGGTGGCTTTCGATTGAGCGGCCAGATATAGATCATCGCAAAGTTCTCCGTCCTGGGTTGTGCCCGTAATAACCCAAAAACTTCGGCTATAGCCCCTCCTGGTAACCGGTATTCCTGCCGCTTCCGGTACTGAAATACAACTAGAAATACCCGGAACAACCGTTGTAGGGATCTGATGCTGCTCGGCATAGGATAGCTCTTCGTGTCCCCTGCCAAATACGAATGGATCTCCACCTTTCAGCCGTACTACATGTCCACGTTTTTTTGCAAGACGTACAATATGTTGGTTGATCTCTATCTGACTGAATCCCTCTGTGCCCATTTTTTTGCCGACATACATTTTAAAAGCGTTCCTGGGAGCGTACTGTAACAGCTCGCTAGAGGCCAGTTCATCATAGAGTACTACATCAGCCTGCTCCAGGGCCTGAATACCTTTAAGCGTGATGAGTGTTGCATCGCCGGGACCGGCTCCTACCAGGGTTAGTCTTGGTTTCATAGGTACTATAGGTTATAGTTGATATCTGTGAAATGTACTATGTATGGTAATTTATAACTATCTGTTATCTGTGGTCAAAATTAATAGCAAAATTCTTTAAAACAATGGTTTTGCAGAAAAATATGTTTTAAAATGACGAAATAGACAAATAATAAATTAGGTTTTACAAAAAAGACGTTTTAATTTTGGCTCGATGATTAGTAGTGTTAAATGGCTATAAAATAAGAAAAGTTATAATATTGCTTTTAGTTTTACAAAACATATAGTATCAAATAACTATGGAAGCACGTGCAAATACAAGAATCGTAGTTATAGGCAATGGGATGGTTGGCTATAAATTCTGCGAAAAATTATTCTCCAAGAATCATACGGAACAGAATTTTACGGTAACCGTGTTTGGTGAGGAGCCCCGCCCGGCATATGACCGGGTACACCTGAGTTCTTATTTTGACGGTGCATCGGCAGACGATCTTTCTTTAGCTTCGGTCGAATGGTATGCCCAACAAGGAATTACCCTTTATCTTTCCGATCCTGTAGTAGATATAGATCGGGTGCAGAAGACGGTACGGTCCCATCATGGTATCGTTGTTGGCTACGATTATTTGATATTTGCAACAGGGTCAGCGGCCTTTGTCCCTCCTATCCCAGGGGTAGAAAAAAAGGGTGTTTTCGTCTACCGGACCATTGAAGATCTGGAATTGATAAGTGAACACGCACATCATGCTCGGAAAGCAGCGGTGTTGGGAGGAGGACTATTGGGCTTAGAGGCTGCCAAGGCACTGCTTGATCTTGGCATGGAAGAGGCCCATGTGGTAGAGTTCGCCCCTCGACTGATGCCGCGGCAAATAGACGAAGCAGGCTCGGAGGTGCTACAGGCCCAGCTTGAGTCGCTCGGATTGCAGATTCACCTCTCTATGGCTACCGATAGCATTCTAGGTCAGGAGAGTATCGAGGGGCTGATATTTAAAGACGGTAGTCAGTTACCAATCGATATGCTGGTAATCTCGGCTGGGATTAGGCCTCGTGACGAGCTGGCCAAAATTGCTGGCTTGGAAACCCACCCTCGAGGTGGCATTCTGGTAGATGATCGATTGCGGACGGCGGATCCCGCTATTTTTGCCATCGGTGAATGTGCTTTGGTGCATCAGATGATCTATGGACTTATTGCGCCGGGCTATGAGATGGCGGAGGTCGTCGTAAGCCAGCTATTAGGTGCTGAAAAAGCCTTCCTGCCATTCGATATGTCTACTAAGCTAAAGTTAATAGGGACAGATGTGGCCAGTTTTGGAGACCCCTTTGTGAAGGAGCCAGACTGCAGAACCGTTCGCTTTGAAAATAAAGCCAAGGGTATATACAAGCGAATTAATATTTCTAGTGATGGTAGGGAATTGCTTGGTGGGATTTTGGTAGGCGACGCCAGTCAGTATAATATGCTCCTTCAGACCACCAAAAGCAAAACCATTCTGCCTCCCGATCCTGAAGATCTGATATTAGGAAACAGGGGTTCGGAGGAAACAGGTGCTGGGGTAATGAATTTTCCCGATGATGCACTCATCTGCTCTTGTGAAGCTGTAAGCAAGGGAATGATTTGTAGTGAGGTAGAAAATGGAAATACGACCATCGACGCACTCAAGAAAAGTTGTAAAGCAGGAACGGGTTGTGGAGGTTGTGTTCCTATGGTCAACGATTTGATTCAGGGCGTCTTAAAGAAACAAGGTATTTATTTACGTAAGGTCATTTGTGAGCATTTTGGTCATTCCCGCCAGGAGCTTCTGGATTTGATGAAAATTAATCAGGTAAAAACCTTTGGAGCCACCATAGATCTCTTTGGCAAAGGGCATGGTTGTGAGGTTTGTAAACCATTGGTGGGTTCTATTCTGGCGAGTTTATGGAACGAAAATATCCTCCATAGTGATCGCGCTACCATTCAGGATTCTAATGACCGATTCCTTGCCAATATTCAAAAGGGAGGCACTTACTCCGTAGTGCCACGAATTCCGGGTGGAGAAATTACTCCTGAAAAGCTTATCGTAATCGGACAGGTTGCTCAACGTTTTGGTCTGTATACCAAAATTACCGGAGGGCAACGTATCGACTTATTCGGAGCCCATGTGAGTGATTTGCCCCAGATATGGGAAATATTAATAGACGCAGGTTTCGAGAGTGGGCACGCTTATGGAAAATCCTTGCGGACAGTTAAAAGTTGCGTAGGTTCTACCTGGTGCAGGTTTGGCGTTCAGGACTCGGTATCGTTTGCTATCGAAGTGGAAGAGCGCTATAAGGGCTTACGCTCTCCTCATAAGTTAAAATCGGCCGTGTCGGGTTGCGTAAGGGAATGTGCAGAAGCACAGAGTAAGGATTTTGGAATTATAGCCACTGAAAAGGGCTGGAATCTATATGTATGTGGTAATGGCGGGTCAAAACCCCAGCATGCACAGCTACTGGCAACCGATGTAGATAAGGAAACCTGCTTGAGACTCATCGATCGATTTCTAATGTTTTATATTCAGACGGCCGATCCATTAACACGTACGGCTACATGGCTTAACAAGATGGAAGGCGGTATTAACTATCTCAGGGCCGTCGTTGTCGATGACTTGCTCGAAATGGGGGAGCAATGGGAGCGAGAGATGCAGGAATTGGTGAATCGGTTTCACTGTGAATGGAAAGAGGTGGTCGAAACCCCAGAACTTCGAAAACGTTTTACGCATTTCGTCAATGCCGATCAAAAGGATCCTAGCGTAGCCTTCGAGGAAATGCGTGGACAGATAAAGGTGAAGGATTGGCAGTGAACTGAAAATATCATATTGTAAAAAAAATATTGAATTACTTTACTCCCTTGAATCATGAATAATGTATCTCACGTAACCGAACGAATTATATGGCACTATGCTTGTCATATTGATGATGTTCCCTCTGAAGGCGGAGCCTGTGCCTTAATCAACGGTAAGCAGATCGCCATTTTCAATCTAAGTCGCCGCGGCGAATGGTACGCTACGGACAACCAGTGTCCTCACAAACAACAAATGGCATTATCGAGGGGCATGACCGGTTGTGAAAACGATGAACCTAAGGTAGCTTGTCCCTTTCATAAAAAAACCTTTTCTTTAAGAACCGGAGCGGGAATTAATGATGGGACCCTTCAAATAGCTACCTTTCCGGTGCAGGTACAAGAGGGAAAGGTATTTATAGGCATGCAGGATTAGGAGCTTCCCTATTCCGTTGCTCCACGGTAAGGCGGCTCGTTGGGATCTTTAGAATATGGAAAAACTTGACAAACGGGTAGCTGAAAGTCTGACCCGGTTTTATATTGTTGCCCTTTTTGTCATTGCATTTCTCACCATTAGTGGGCTTTTTTTGATAAGGAAAACCATTAGTAGTCTCAATCATGATGGGCGGATTGTGAATGTCGCGGGAAGGCAGCGGATGCTAAGTCAACGCCTTACCAAGCTTACCATAGCCAGGCATCAGGGTCTGACGACTGCCGATTCTGTGGCCTTTGAAAAATCCCTGAAGCTCTGGAAGGATAGTCACGAACAATTGGCCAATAGGAGATTGGAAGTGGATGGAATGCTGGTAACCTGGAAAAGCGAACCTTTGGATCGTATGTTTCGGGAGCTACAGCCGGCATTCGATTCTTTATATTATCATTTTGTGCAGATTCAGGAAGGTACTCCTGGAAGTAGGGGCACTAGCCTGGACGCTATACTGAAGAATGAGACGGTCTATCTGGCAAAGATGAATGAGATTGTTTATCAGTTTGACCAGGAAAGTTTTGCCCGCCTTAATAACTTGGAACGGATCGAATGGATTTTGGATCTGATGACCGTTCTGGTGCTTTTGGCGGAAGGTTTATTGATTTTTAGACCCGTGGTGAATACTACTCGCCGGGTTATAAGAATGCTGACCGAATCGGAGGAGAATTTAAATATTGCCAATCAAAAATTAAAGGCGACTAATCTGGAGCTCTTACGCGCGCAGGAGAACCTGGCGCGTGTGGAGCAAGAAAAATACCAGTGGCAACTGAATGAAGAAAGGGTGCGGGCGGCAGCACTAATCGAAGGACAAGAAGAGGAGCGAAAGCGTTTTGCTTTGGAACTTCATGACGGCATAGGGCAAATGCTGACCGGCTTGAAGCTCCATTCAGAACGTTTGCAGGAACTTCAATTTCATGATGAGAAACAACAAAAGCGCTTTGGGCAGCTTGTACAGCTCATCCAGGAAACCATCCAGGCTACTCGACAGGTATCCTTCAATTTAATGCCTTCCGTATTGAGTGACTTCGGGATAGGGTCGGCCATAAAAGTGCTTTGCAAACAAACGATGGACTCAGCAGGAGTACCCATTGATTATCAAGGCGAAGAAGGACGTATCGAACTTCCGGCAAACACGGAAATTGCCCTCTATCGAATTGCACAGGAGGCATTGAATAATGCTGTAAAACATGCCAGAGCTTCTGAGATCATAGTCAGACTCCAGAAGATAGGAAAAGAAGTTTCTCTTACCATTCAGGATAATGGGCAGGGGTTCGATACGGAGGCTCCAATGCCTGATAGGCCCTATGGACTTGGACGCAATGGCCTTGAGAACATGCAGACGAGGAGCCATTTGATAAACGGGATCATTCAGATTGAATCATCTCTTGGCATTGGAAGTAAAATAATGATTAATATAAATTTATAGGGATTGCCTTTGGAAATACAATGTATATTTTACTTTAGGAGTTTTATAACACTTTTCAATGGACTATCCATATGGCGATACGCTTATTAATAGTAGATGACCATGCTGTGGTGCGCCAGGGCATTATTACCCTATTAGAAGATGAAAGCGATCTGGAGATCGTAGGAGAGGCTGCCGATGGAGATGAGGTAGAGGATGCCCTTCAGCAATTACGACCCGATGTGATGTTGCTGGATCTTACCATGCCACATATGTCGGGAATAGATGTGCTTCAAAAGATAATGCCTGGGTACCCAAAAGTAAAAGTTTTAATTTTCAGCATGCATAATCAGGCCGATTATATTTTGGCTGCCGTCCATAATGGAGCTGCCGGATATCTGCAAAAAGATACCAGCCGTGCAGAAATACTGAAGGCTGTACGATCGGTAGCCGCTGGAGAATTATATTTCCCTCCTAATGTCTCTTCCATTATCATTCAAACCCTGGTTCAGCCCAGTTCTAATCGTACGGCTCTGGATTCACCTCCGATTTCCGACCATAGAAATGTTTGGGGGATAATTACTGCCCGGGAACGACAAATTCTGGAATGTTTAGTAGAGGGATTGAGCAGCAAGGAAATAGCTGCTCGCTTCGACATCAGTGTCAATACAGTTGCCAACCAACGGGCTAGCATTATGAAAAAGGCGGAGGTAAAGAACACTGCCGAGTTAATAATTTTAGCACTCCGAGAAAAACCCTAGTTCCGCTAAAATCTTCACATTTTATAGTCTCGCCTGGGATCGGCTTGGTGTAATTTTTCAAGTAACCAATAATTTCTTTGCCTTTATAGTTCAATTCCGAAACAAGTGAATGGTATTTTCCGATTTTATTTAGATATTGTGTAGTGATGCTTTCAGGAACTGCATATTCTTTTTTTCATTGACGACATACATTTACGCTAACCTATGAAGGATTATTATCGTGTTCGCGCTTGGTTTGCAACGCTGAGGGCTCTTTTCCCTGCTTTATTTTTAATTTTTCTATTATTTTCCATCCAGGTGGCGGGCGTCGGAGGGATTGTAGAGGTTCGGGGTAAAGTACAGACAGTCGCTGGAGAGGCGCTGATCGGGGCTACGGTCCAGGTAAAAGGGACTAAGACCGGTACTGTTACAGACCCAAATGGAGAGTTCGTACTTCCAAATGTAAATCCGGGATCGACTCTGGTAATATCCATGGTAGGCTTTGTTACCCAGGAGGTGAGGGCCAGCAATACGATTACAATCGTGTTAAAAGAAGATGCCGTAGGCCTGCAGGATGTGGTCATTACGGGTTTTCAACAAATCGATAAGGACAAATTCACAGGATCGGCCGTTACCCTGAAGTCAGAAGATGTAAAGATAGAAGGCCTGCCTGACGTTAGTCGTATGTTAGAGGGGCGGGCTGCCGGCGTCTCTGTTCAGAATGTCTCCGGTACATTCGGAGCTGCTCCTAAGGTGCGTATCCGGGGAGCCACTTCCCTTAACGGAGATAACAAACCATTATGGGTAGTGGATGGGGTGGTCTTGGAAGATATTGTCAACATATCTAATGAGCAACTTTCGAGTGGAGATCCAACCACCTTATTAGGCTCATCTGTTGCGGGACTTAATCCCAATGATATTGAAACATTCGACATCCTTAAAGATGCAGCAGCGGCGGCTTTGTATGGAGCAAGGGCTATGAATGGAGTAATCGTCATTACCACAAAACAAGGGAAGGCAGGAAAGCCAGAAATAAGTTATTCGGGCAATTTCAGCACCCAGCTAAAGCCTTCATACCGAAACTTTAATATTATGAATTCCGCCCAGCAAATGTCCGTGCTGGGAGAGCTGGAACGGAAGGGGTACCTCAATTCCAACATTCTTGACAACTCTGATTATGGGGTCTATGGCAAATATTATAGCTTGCTAAATGGTACGGACGATGGTAGTTTTGGAATCCCCAATACCGTAGAAGCCAAGAACAAATACCTGCTTCGCTTTGCCAATGCCAATACCGATTGGTATGATCTGCTATTTCGCAATAATTTCCTGCAGGAGCATTCTCTAAGCATTTCCTTTGGCTCCGATCGATCCCGATCATATTTTTCTACGAGTTTTCTGAATGATAATGGATGGACCATTGCCGATAAGGTAAGTCGTTATACGCTCAATTTTAGGAACAATTATAAGTTATCGGACAAGGTTTCGGTAGGTTTTTCCACCTTATCGTCCGTTCGGAAGCAAAAGGCCCCCGGTTCACTGAGCCGGCAGAGCAACCCTGTCGAGGGTACTCAGAGCAGAGATTTTGATATCAATCCCTTCAGTTACGCACTCAATACCAGTCGTACGCTCACGGCTTATGACGATAAGGGAGAGTTAGAATATTTCCGAAGGAATTATGCCCCATTTAATATCATTGATGAGCTGAGAAACAATACCATTGATATCAATCTGGTGGACATCCGACTTCAAGGGGATCTGAACTATAAAATTACCCCTCATATTGAATATGACTTTATTGGCGCATTACGCTATATCAAGACGGGGCAGGAGCATCAGATTACCGAAAATTCTAATATGGCCAACGCTTACCGTGCAGCAGGAAATTCCACTATAGCGCTGAAGAATAAATTCTTATACAGCGATCCAGATGATCCCGATGCCTACCCGGTGGTGGTATTGCCTAGGGGAGGATTTTATAATACCAAAAACGATGAGTTGACCTTTTATAATGTCCGGAATAATTTGCGCTATAATAACGTATATGGTGAAAAACATGCTGTAAACGCATTGTTAGGGCAGGAGATAAAATTTACGGATCGGAAAAATTCCAATTTTACGGGATATGGATATCAATACGATCAGGGCGGTGTGCCCTTTGTGGACTACCAAATTCTGAAACAGACTATAGAGAGTAATTTTCAGTATTATGGAATGTCCCAGGAGTATGACCGCTTCGCCGCCTTCTATGCTAGTTTGGGCTATACTTATAACGACAAGTACAATTTTACAGCCTACACCCGTTACGATGGCTCCAACCGTTTTGGGAAATCGTCAATAGGCCGGTGGCTACCTACCTGGACCGTGGCCGGATCATGGAATCTGGATCGGGAGGAATTTATTAAAGATTTGGCTTGGATCAGCTATGCCAAAATCAGAGGTAGCTATGGACTTACCGCCAGCACAGGACCGGCGACCAATTCAGCGGTACTTCTTCGTAGTTTGATCACCAATCGACCCTTCCTGGATGAAAAGGAGTCGGCCATTGACCTGGAGTCCCTGGCCAATCTGGAGCTCACCTGGGAAAAACTTTACAGTGCCAATCTGGGAATAGATGTAGGCTTCTTAGCCAACCGTTTCAATATGAGCCTGGACTTGTATCAACGTAAGAGCTTCGATCTGATTGATAAAATTCGTACTTCTGGTATTGGCGGTCAGACATTTAAGGTAGCCAATTATGCCGATATGGAGTCTAAGGGAATCGACCTGAGTTTGGATGCGGTACTTTTTAAAACTAGAGACTGGTCATTAAAATCGAGACTTACTGCGGGTTATGCGCACACGCTCATCACCCGTGTCGATAATGAGCCAAATATTTATGAAGTAGTGCAAGCTGAAGGGGCCAATCTCCAAGGCCGACCAGTTCGTGGGCTCTATTCCGTTCAGTTTAAAGGTTTAGATCCCAGAACAGGAGTTCCGGCCTTCCTGAACGAAGATGGAGAAGTAAGCACTGACGTATATCTGCAGGATCAGAGCATAGCCTATCTAAAATATGAGGGCCCAGTGGACCCACCGTTGACAGGTGGTTTGAGCAATAGTTTGACCTTTAGAGATTTTACAGCAACGGTCTTTTTGACGGGACAATATGGCAATAAGATCCGGTTGAATAACCTCTATAAACCAGGTAGCAATTCCAGGTCGGCCTATAGCGATTTGGACGGTATGCCAAGGGAATTTAACGATCGGTGGGAGACTCCCGGAGACGAGCAGTTTACTAATATTCCCGCCATCTCCGATATCTTGCAAAATCAATTCCTGGCCGGTACCTATCCCTATACTACTTATAACTACTCTACAGAACGCGTGGCTCGGGGAGATTTTGTTCGGCTGAAATCGGTATCATTAGCTTATAAAATACCTCTGGCTACAGTACAGCGATTCGGGATGAAAGCTGCTTCTGTACAAATTTCGGCAATCAATCCGTGGCTGATCTATTCCGATAAAAAACTCAAGGGGCAGGATCCCGAGTTTTTTAATACCGGAGGTGTAGCACAGCCTATACAAAAACAATTCACTGTAGCCATTAAGTTTACCCTGTAATCGATGATGATAGTACTACAAATGAAGAAGAAAAAATATTTTCAGAAACTGTTTCCCCTGCTTTCGCTAGTGATTCTGTGTGGATGCAATGATTTCTTAGGCACCGAACCGGATAGTACCCGGGCGACTCTGAAGACTCCGGATCAGGTAGCCCAGCTTCTCACCACGGCCTATCCTCAGGGTAGCTATGTAGCCTTTAGCGAGGCTATGAGCGACAATGCTTCCGACAAAGGGGTAGGAGAGGATGATCGTGTGAATAGGGGGTCGTATTTGTTCGAAGTAGTCAACGCTTCAGTTGATAAGGAAGACTCTCCAGATATGTACTGGTCTAAGGCGTACCGCGCGATTGCTGCGGCCAATCTGGCCCTTCAAATCTGCCGGGAGGCTCCGAATCCTGAGGAGTTCAATACTCAGAAAGGCGAAGCCCTGCTGGCTCGTGCCTATGCTCATTTTATGCTGGTAAGTTTTTATTCTAAATTTTACGATCCTCAAACTGCCAGTACCGATATCGGTATTCCCTATGTTACCGAGCCTGAGGAAGAGGTAAATAAGCAATATGACCGGAAAACGGTAGCCTATGTATATGAGATGATCGAAAAAGATTTGTTGGAAGGGCTCCCTTTAATTCGGGATTATGCCTATACCGTTCCTAAATACCATTTCAATATAGCTGCAGCCAATGCTTTTGCCTGTCGGTTTTATTTGGTAAAAGGTGACCATGCCAAGGTAATACAATATGCCAACGCCGTTTTTCCTTCCGGAGATATAGGGGCAAACTTACGTCCTTGGAACACCGAGTATTTACCACTTTCGCCAGAGGCTCTGTACAAGCGCTATGCCAAAGCATCTGAAAATGCCAATCTGTTGCTCGTCGAAACGAATTCAATTTATGGACGTTTCGTCGCACGCTATCGTTATGGTCTTACCAATGCGAAATGGAATGAAATATCGGCCGTTAGCGGACTAACTGGGACCTCCGCTGCCTGGGCATTTCCATTATATACACAAGGTGACGGCAATTTACTAATCCCTAAGTTGTCCGAGTATTTTGTAAAGCAGTCGGTGAATGCTGAAATTGGAGATGTATATGTTATGGTCCCTTTGTTCACGGCCGAAGAGGTTCTTTTTAACAGGGCAGAGGCCTATCTCTTCCAAAATAATAGCGCAGCCGCGCTTGCCGACATCAATTTGTACCTCAGCAAACGTATTCGTAATTATAATGCGACCACTCATGCGGTTACCCTTGCCAAGGTGAGAGCCTATTATGGTTTAAGTAATAATACTCAAAATAACCTGGCCGGATTGTTCTATAGTATCGTCGATTTGCGTAGGCTGGAATTTGTTCAGGAAGGCATGCGCTGGTTCGATATGTTACGCTACGGTATTCCGGTAGAACACGCCACCTTTGAGGGGCAGCTGATTTCCGTAGGCGTAGACGATCCAAGGCGTCAGTTACAATTGCCACAATCTGTAGTTCAGTCGGGTATTAAACAAAATGAACGGTAGGAGATGTTTCTGAAATCAAATATAAAAGATATGTTCTTTAATCCAGGAATCAACAAGGTATTAATGCTACTAACATTGGCTGTTTCCTTGGGCACTTTAAATGCCTGCAAGGAAGAAAGCTTAGGCGATGTAGAGGCGATCTCGGGACTGGGTGGCGATGTGGTGGTGCCCACTGCCATCGATAATTGGCTGTTCGATAGTCTGACTGTCCCTTATAATATTGCTGTAAAATATAGATGGGATCAGTTTGAATTTAATGATGTATCCAAGAAATTGGTTCCTCCCGATGAGCTTAAGATACTACCTCTGTCGAAGGTGATAAGGAGCGCTTGGATAAAGCCCTATATCGACCAGGCGGGACTAGTTTTCTTCAATAAATATTCCCCAAAGCTTTTTGTGCTGTCGGGTAGTGTACAATATTTGTCCAATGGCGCCGTGGTTCTCGGACAGGCGGAAGGAGGGCGGAAGATTGTTGTATTCGATGTGAATAACTTCCGCACAAAGGGTGATCCTACCTATATTCCCGCTCGGGATTCGGTGGTGGTCAAGGAATTTGTTCATACCCTTCATCATGAATTTGCCCATATTTTCCATCAGAATATTTTATATCCTGTAGAGTTTAAAACTGTTACCAAGGGCCTGTATCAAGGAGAAAACTGGATCAATGTCAGCAATGCTGACGCCAGACGCGATGGTTTTATCACTTCCTATGCAAGCTCCGCCTTCGATGAGGATTTCGTAGAAACGGTCTCTATTATGTTGGTAGAGGGCAAAAGCGGATGGGAAAATATCATTAATTCTATTCCGGAAGGGACTAGTGAAAATGGCACCACTAAGGCCCAAGCCCAGGCAAGTCTCAGACGGAAGGAAGCCCTGGTGGTAAGTTATTTCAAAACGGCTTGGGGAATCGATTTTTACGCTTTGCAGGTCAGAACAAGGGCGGCATTGAAACCTCTTTTGTAAACTCAACCTGTTTAAAAATATTTATTTATGAAAATTTCTTATCTCCATTATCTTATCTTTCTTCTGGCATTTGGGCTATGGTCCTGTGCTGAAGAGGAATCGGTATTCGAACAAACAGCCGACGAAAGAGTGAATGCTGCCTTGGCCGATTATCAGAAGCAGTTGTCGGGTGCTGCCAATGGGTGGAAGGGAATTATTTATCCTGGAGCTGGAGGCGTATATAGTTTTTATTTTAAATTTAATGATCAAAATCGGGTTCAGATGTATTCCGATTTTAACATGGAAACTGCCTCAGTAATGAAAGAGAGCAGTTTTCGTCTAAAGGCTATGCAAAGCCCCTCCCTGATCTTCGATACTTATTCCTATCTGCATCTGTTAGCCGACCCCTCGGGGAGTGTCAATGGAGGCAATAATGGGGAAGGTTTAATCTCTGACTACGAATTTTCGTTTCAGCCCAATCCTGATAATCCTGACCAGATGTTGTTGATCGGGACAAAGAATAAAACCCGATTAGTTTTGGTAAAAGCCAGCCAGGAAGAAGCGGTGGCCTATGAGAAGGGTGAACTGGCTAAGAGTTTTATTTTTAGCAATATTGGAAAATACCTAACCTATTTCAAACGGATGACGGTTGGTGGAATTGAATACGAAATAGCAGTAAACCAGACCGCGCGAACGGTAACCTTAAGCTGGCTCGATGGAACCAATGTAAAATCCTTTACGACAGAGTATTATTATAGCTCCACAGGAGTTTCTTTTCTTTCGGCCTTTGTACAGGGGTCTACAACTATTGATGGATTTTCAGGAATTACCTGGGACCCGGCCACCCTGAGTTTGGGGCTCACGGCTGGAGGTTCTAAGACGGTGATTCGTGATGCTACCAAGCCACTGAAGGTAGATGTTGATGCGGCCAAACGTTGGTATAATACTGCCTTGAGTGAAGATACCTATTGGGTGTCGGAGGAGGGGTTTCATATAAATGGAGTTGACGATGCACTGAAGGTTAAAAGTCTGACAAGTGGTGCCGCTACTTATTACTTTTATTTGTATTGGCCTGGATATGGATCAAACTATGATGGGTTTGCCCCCGTATTCTCAGGTGAAACAGGCCTCTCACTGGCCTATTTGGATGCAGTAAAAACGCCAACATTTACGTCTGACGGTCGAGTAGTGTTTTCCGGACTGGGAGTAGCCGGAACCTATCCCACGAACGGACCTGCTGTGGACTCGCGCAATTATCTTTACGATACCAGTGGTTTCTATCTGATCGAACTCTCTGCTGATCGTTACGATATGGTGAGTGCCAAGGATGCCAAAGGATGGATCAGTTGGGTTCGCTAAATGTAAAATATATTGGGATTGGGTCGGGAAAAAAACCTGACCCCTTTTTGTTACCAATACTTTCTTTTTTTATTGGAAAATATGATCCCCCGAACCAGGATTCGCACATGATTCCATAGGGTAGGGAGTAGTCCGAAATGTCGGGTAAGCACATAAAAGCGATCGACCAGCGAGCGACGGTGATTCTGTACCGACAGCCCCCCGATCAGATAACGGCATAAAGGCTGAGGGATATATTCTGTTTTTTTTGATCTTTTCAGACATTTGATCTCCCAATCTATGTCGGCGCTCAAATTATCAATAGGATAGGTGCTGGTGACTCGCTTCCGTGCGATAAAAGCCTGATGGCATACCTTCATCCCCAGCGTAAAGTCCCGCCAGTTAAGGTCAGTAGGCAGCTTATGGGGGGTGCATTCACTGCGTAGACCAACCTCGCTTCCGTTTTCTCTTACAAACATAGCGTCGCTGTAATATACATCAGCTTCTGATTCCAGAGTCGTCATTAAACGTGCCAGCGTATGGCTGTCGAAAATCTCATCTCCAGCATTCATAAACCAAAGGTAGGTCCCAACGGCCCTTTCCTGGCCCTTATTCATTGCATCGTATAGTCCACGGTCGGGTTCAGAACATAGGGTAGTTATCAGATGACTGTAACGCTGGGCGATGGACAAGGTGCCATCTGTAGAGCCTCCGTCTATAATTAAATATTCAATTGCCCCCTTATTCTGTACCATTTCCATGGATGCGTCTATGCTTTTTAAGGTACGCTCCAGGAATCTTTCCGCCTGATAAGTAATGGTAATAATGGTCAGTATGGGTCGGGGCGGTGCTTCTGTTTGTTTCATAACAGCGTCTGGTATAAGTTCAGATGTTGCCCGGCTATTTGGTTTTCTGCATAATTCTCAACTACTTTCTTGCGGGCATTCTGACCCATGATTCCGGTAACATTCCCTTCCAAAACGGCCTCTATTCCAAGGGCCAGGTCTTTTGCGGATCGGCTTGTGGCAAGATATCCATTTTGCAAATGGTCGATCATATCTGAAATGCCTCCTGTGTTAAACCCTACCGTAGGAGTGCCACAGGACATTCCTTCCATAATAGTATTAGGCAAATTGTCTTCCAGAGATGGCACCACAATAAGGTCTGCAGCATTATAGGCTTGCACCATGGTGGCCACCGAGCTGATTTTTCCTAAAAAATGAACCGGTAAGTCCAGGTCATGAAAGTCTTCCTGACTTCCCTTGCCAAAAATAAGTAAAGATAAGTCCCGTCTTTTAATTTGCTGAATTGCCTCCTTAAGAAAGCGAAAGCCTTTACGAGGATCCGCCGTATTCGCACCCGAAAATAGCAGGTATTTTTGAGTGTCGGGCAGGCCTAGCTGTATTCTAACCTGACGTTTGTCGAGGGGTATAAATTGGGATGTGTCTATACAATTGGGTATCACCTCACATCTTTTTGACTGGCTAAGCATGGAAGTTTGAACCAGTTGTCCCAGCCATTTACTGGGTGTTATAAAAGTCAATGGAGTGGTTCCATATAGCTTTCGCTTAAATTCGAACTGACTAAAAGATAGATCGTATTTTCCGGGGTCTGACAGATAAGGGCAGTCGCTGCAATGTGTTGTAAACCGCTCACAGCCTCGGCTATAATGACAGCCACCGGTAAATGCCCACATATCATGCAAGGTCCAGACGATAGGCTTGTTCAGTTCAAATAATTTTTTCATGCCATTCAGGCTCAGAAAACCAAAATTGAACCAGTGCAGATGGATGATGTCGGCAGTTTGGATGAGGGGATGCTGGCTAATATCGGTGCCGATGAGGGCAGGGGAAAAAGCAAAGCGCACAGTCTTGTCTTTTTCGTGGGGCAAGTATGCCAGTCGCTCCCCTACAAAGTGCAGCCAGCGCCATTTTTTTTCCAAATTTGTCTGGGCAAAAGGAGTCACTCCCTCTTCCTCCTTATCGGACTGGTGAACGAGCATATCAGATTTAACGCCCAATTTGGCCAAGGCATGGTTAAGTCTTAAGGCGGCAATGGCTGCCCCACCTTCCCGGTGGAATGTACTTATATGAACTACATTTATCAATTTTTTCTGGATGATTTAGGCTTGTAACCAAAGATATTCAGCTGTAAGTCCATAACCTCGTTATTACGGTATCGGTGATTGACGAAGGGGCTTTTACGGTGCTGTTCAGTATCGATATGGTAACGAAATCCGTTTTCTTCTAATATTTGTAATATGGTAGATAAGGACTGTGTCTGTCCGATATAGGAATGAAATTCCACGAAAATATTCTCCACCTTTCCCAGCTGGAATCGGCAATCTTTCAGGACCTCAGTCTCAGCGCCTTCAATATCCATTTTAAGGAAATCCACTCTTTCCTGGCTGCTCAGAAAATCCGCTAGACGAAGAGAGGGAACCAGGATTTTATTGCCACCTAAAAACATGGAAGATGAATCGGCCGCCTCATTCGCGAACCAAATCCCATCGGTGTCGGTCCAGACCGCCTTTTCAATCAGGTTTACATTTTTTATGCCGTTACGTTCCAGGTTGCCCCGAAGTAACTGCGCTATGGCGGGTGAAGCCTCGAAAGCCGTAACCACCGCATCGGGAAACTGACGCTGGTAGTATAACAGACTCATGCCTATATTGGCACCACAGTCAATTATTACAGGATGCTTGTTCCCAGAATCAAAACGATAACTTTCATCTGCAAATATCTCCTTATACTGCCATAAAAAGGACATGGTATCTGGTACCTTTAGGCTGTAGCTACCGAATTTTACTTCCGTTTCGGCAAACCGTGGTTTGTCTCCATAGGCCCAACAGAGCTTCAAAAACTGCCTGTGAGTTTTGGATTGTAGGGTATAAAATGGTTCTTTGAGTAAATAGCGCAGCCAATACATAATTTATTTTTACATCAAGATAAATTTCCGAGGTCAAAGGTAATTCTTATGTGACATAATTATTGGATAATAGAGGCATTTAATACATTTGCCGGGTTTAGTTACTGCCGGGCTAGGGTCTTCACTCACGCGCATTTTTGTCTTGCTAATTAATATGTCTAGCTTTAAGGCCCGAAAAAAATAAATTCATGCCGGAAACCGAATCAGCCAAAATAGCCATTATCGGACTAGGCTATGTGGGGCTCCCCCTTGCCGTAGCCTTTAGTAAATATTATCCCGTTATTGGGTTCGACATCAATAAGGAACGAGTTGAGGAACTCCGTGGTCATTACGATAGGACCCAGGAGGTGCTTTCCGAAGACCTTGCGGCTTCGCGGCTCCACTTTACCTGTCAACTTCGGGATTTGCAGGCTTGTAACGTCTATATAGTTACCGTGCCTACCCCAATTGATAACTACAAAAAGCCAGATTTGGGTCCCTTGCTTAAGGCGAGCCAGACCATTGGGCTGGTATTAAAGAAGGGCGATGTAGTGATTTATGAATCTACCGTATACCCAGGCTGCACAGAAGAAGACTGTGTGCCGGTTTTAGAGAATCATAGTGGCTTGCGCTTTAATGTAGATTTTTATTGTGGATATTCTCCGGAACGGATCAACCCGGGTGATAAGATCAACACCCTTACCAAAATTAAAAAAGTCACCTCCGGTTCCACTCCAGAAATTGCACTGTTTGTCGATGCCCTCTATGGTAGTATTATTACGGCTGGTACTCATTTAGCTTCCAGCATCAAAGTTGCTGAAGCCTCAAAAGCCATTGAAAATGCCCAGCGCGATGTCAATATATCATTTATGAATGAACTAGCGCTCATTTTCGATAGAATGGGTATCGATACTACAGAAGTATTGGAAGCAGCCGCTACCAAATGGAACTTTCTTAAATATAAGCCGGGCCTTGTGGGGGGGCATTGCATAGGGGTGGATCCCTACTATCTGGCCTATAAGGCCGAGTCTTTAGGCTATTCGCCCCAGGTAATACTTTCGGGGCGTAGAGTGAATGACCTGATGGGTGTATTTGTTGCCAATAAACTTGTGAAGCTCCTCATTAAAAAGGGCCATAGAATTGAAGGCAGCAGGGTGTTGATTCTGGGAATAACCTTTAAAGAAAATTGCCCGGACATTCGGAATACGCGGGTGGTTGACGTATACAGGGAACTTACAGATTTTGGAATGAAGGCGGTAGTCTATGATCCGTGGGCGTCCACCGAACAGGTTCAGAAGGAATACGGGTTTTCGCTTATTGAAAGACCAGAAGGGAAATATGAAGCCGTTGTCCTTGCCGTATCTCATCAGGCTTTTCAGGAGTTAGAAATCCCCCTTTTTACCAATCCGAATTCTGTAATATTTGACCTTAAATCGATTCTTCCAAAAGAAATGGTAGACTCAAGGCTGTAAGGGGTATCTAGGTATTAAAATTAATTGAGAATTGCCTATATATATTCCAAATGAGTTTTGGCTAGAGAATTCTGTATTTTATAAAATTCTTTATTTTGAGTAAAAGTGGCACTTGGTAATATTTTTTAAAGGCCTTAATTACGCTAGGATCAGGTAGCAGGAAAGGGTCTATTCCGATCGGCTCCGGATTAATTTCACTGTCATAATAGTCCGTTTTATAACTAAAGTTGGTTCCGCTACCGTCCGTCCCAATGTTTTTTAATTTTGATTTTACAGGGTAAAGGCCATAGGCCTCATTTTTAAACTGGGCATAGGTCCACCGGATAGCCCAGGAATCAATTACTCCGCTCTGTTGCTTAATCAGCATGGGCCAGAGGTCATCGCCACCTTGGATAAATCTGTTAATGGCTTTTTTGTCTTTTTTAAAATTTGAAAAGTCAGACATCTTCCAGTCGGCTTTTTCCCATCTGTTGAGCCAGGTTCCCCATCCCCAGGAGCTGGCTCGGGGGGCCATAAACAGGTCGGCACTATACCTGGAAGGAAGCGATAGGGGCGGGCAGTACCCCGTTACGGAGAAGATGTCATTTCTTCCTTGGTAGATCTTTAGTGCTTGATTCATGAAACTTAAGAAATCAGAAGAAAGTATCAGATCGTCTTCAAGTACGATTACTTTTTTGTATCGATAGATGGTGTCACTAACACCCTGAACCACAGAATTCGCTAATCCGTTATTGCCGGGTGATTCATGAATCACGACCGTCTTAAAACCTGAGATCTGCCTGAGTATTTGCCTTACCTGCTCAACCAGAGGCTTATCCTTTTCATGCTTTGGCCCGTCCGAATAAATGATAAGATCAGAGCCGGTAGCGAGTGTGTTCTGTTGCAAGGATTCCAGAGTCTTTTCCAGATGCAGCGGACGGTTATAGCAGAATAGTAGGATGGGGGCAAGATCTGATGCTATAGTCATGAATAAGAATTTAGAAATATCCAACAGCACCCTCAGGAAATGGAGGCATATGCTGCCGATAGTTTATTGCCGGATTGACGGCTTGCATTTATTTAAAACATTTTACCTATTACAGGGATTTTTACAGCCGTTTTAATACGTTCTTTAGCAAAATCAAGATCTTTAATATAGATGGTGTTAGCCGGGTTGGGGGTTTCTATAGGAATAATATCCCTTGTGGACGGATTATAATTAAATGGTCTGAAACCATAGGATAATAATTTGTTATGAATATAGTTTTGGCCGTATTCGTACTGGTCAGAAAGCCCGTTGGTCTCCATAATTATCACCCGCAATTCTGGACGCTGAAGCGTTTGAATGGCTCCATTTATCACGTTTGCCTCAAAACCTTCTACATCAATCTTAAGGAAGTTGGGAGATTCTGTAACCATCATATTATCTAAGGAATCAACAGGAATCCTGGACACAGGGCCTGAATAGTTACTGTCGGTGATCACGTGATTGACGGCATCTAGGGCATTGGAAAAAACCAAAGTTTCTGGTTTATCACCTACTCCCATATTAAACAACTGCGAGCGGTCCTGCAATTGGTTATAAACTATATTCCGTTTTAGGTTTGCGAAAGTAGAAGGAATAGGCTCGAAGGAGATGACATGAGCTCCTGCGACACCAGCAGCGAGCACGGAATAAACCCCAACATTGGCTCCTATATCGACAAATGTGTCTTCAGGCCTTAAAAAATGCATAAGAAAAAGCATTTCTTCGTGGTCATAGAGACCGGTGTATATTTGTAGTTCGGCACTGGACATACCCTTTTCAACGACTAATCTGGTTCCTGAAATAAAGGGATACACCATAGCATCCTGATGAAGACGGATCGCTACTCCTCTTTTAAAAAAGGTAAACAGTGCATGGATTTTTCGATTCCTATTAAAGGGGTGGCTCAGAATCGTTTTGATCGTCTTTAATTTCATTGGTATTAATCGTTTAATTATAATTACCAGCACCCGGAAACCGAAGCCTACCTTTAAGCAGGTTAGGTTTTAAGTTTCCTTCAGGGAAGTATGGAAAAATAGGCCTAAACGTAGGTGACGATTTAGTTATCTTTCCAAGAAGGATCCAACTTTTTGTGCTCGCTACAAAAGTAGTTCAGTCATCACTAAGTTGTTTGTTTTAATTCTGGAAAAATCAGGAATAAATTATTCCTAGACATTCTGTCCGAAGCTATTTCCATAAATCTTTGGGGAGGTCAACCACAAGAAGAGTGTAGCATTATGACCTTAGTTTCTTATATTTAATCTATATTTCATATTCAACCATACCTGTTGCTTTGGTTTACGGGATAATGTGAACTGCCGCATGAGGGTTTAAGGTCTATGACATTGAAAATTTTAACCGTAATAGGGGCACGTCCTAATTTTATGAAGGTAGCGCCTTTGCATAAGGCCTTTCTGCAAAATAAGCACGTGGAGTCAAGAATCGTACATACCGGGCAACATAGTGATGTTCAGATGTCGGAGGTGTTTTTTGACCAGCTCGACCTACCCAGTCCCGACCATTATTTAGGTGTCTCAGGTCCTTCCCACGCAGTTCAAACCGCCAATATCATGATAGCCTTTGAGGGCGTTTTGCTTGCCGAAAAGCCAGACGTTGTGGTCGTGGTAGGGGATGTGAATTCTACCTTAGCATGCGCTCTGGTAGCAGCCAAGGAGCAAATTGCAGTGGTGCATGTGGAAGCCGGGTTACGAAGTGGAGATCGGAAGATGCCTGAAGAGATCAATAGAATCCTTACCGATCGAGTAGCGGAGCATCTATTCGTATCCGAAACCTCTGCTATAGCGAATTTGACTGTAGAAGGCATATCTAAAGACAAAATACATTTTGTAGGTAATGTAATGATTGATACCTTAATGCATTATCAGGAGCAGGCGCTTAAACTGAATTTAATAGATCAATATGATCTCAAAAGCAAAGGCTATATTTTTTGCACCATGCATCGGCCAGGAAACGTTGATATTTACAAAAGCTTATTGCTCCTGATCGAAGTCATAAAGACGGCCCTTCGCCATAGACCAGTGATCTTCTCCATTCATCCACGAACGAGGGGGAATCTGAATAGATTTGGGTTGTTAGAAGTATTAGAGTCGCTTCCCGACCTTGTTATACTGGAGCCTCAGGGCTACCTGCAATGCCTGAATTTGATGTATCATGCTGCGGCAGTGATTACTGATTCAGGAGGAATCCAGGAGGAAACCACCTATCTGAAAATTCCATGCATTACTTTTAGGTCCAACACAGAACGGCCAGCTACCATTTTGTTGGGAACCAATCATTTGTTAGAAGATTTAGATCCGCATTCATTAGATTTTTTGCTGGGTGAAATTTTGTCTGGTAAAGTGAAACAGGGAGGTATACCACCTCTATGGGATGGGAAGGCAGCGGGTCGTATTGCAGCTATTCTTGTTGAACACTATCACAAAGATTAGGGGAATGCCGCTAATGTAGATTACATTTGCTGAATTAATTAAGTATAAGAGGGGCTTGGGCTTCTGAATTCGATAATATTTTTTTAAAGTTTTTCTCGATAGTGGGTATAGTTGTACGTCAAAGTTTAAAGGCAGGGTTGGGTTCCTATATTGGCGTTGGTATAGGCATCATCAATCAGATGTATGTTTCCACTAAGTATTTATCGGTTGAGCAATTGGCCTTGTCCAGACTACTTTTCGAAAATAGTCTTCTCTTTTCCGCGTTTGCCCATTTAGGAACTCCCTTCATCGCAGATAAATTTTTTGGGCTGTTCCGGGATGATGAGCAGGAGCATCACGGGATACTACCGCTGTTATTATTCCTGCCCTTTGTGGGTGCATTTCTGTTTGCGGGGATTTACCTGGCATGTTCGGATGCCATACAGGCATATTATGCCGCCCGTTCTCCAATGATTTTGAAGTATCATATCCTGGTGATTCCACTGACTTTCTTCTGGATCTACATTGCCGTCCTTGAGGCATATTGCAGAAATAATGCCAGGATTGCCGTTCCAGGTTTTATTCGGGAGGTATATCTACGTATGGCTAATATGCTACTGATCCTTATTTTCGGCTTGGGATGGTTAAGTTTTGATATACTCATGTACTTAATGGTAGCCTCCTATGGGGCTGCGGTGGTGTTCCTTTGTATTTATATTAAAAAATTGGGTAAATGGTATTGGCGTTTCCCCGACAGAAAAATCCTTAATTCAACCCTGATAAAGCAAATATTAGGATATGGCAGCTTTACACTGCTAGGGGGACTAGGCGTTAATCTAATGCTATTTATCGATCGCTCCATGTTAGCAGGGGAAAGAGGATTAATAAGCACCGGGATATTTATCATTGCAACATATATGGCAGGGGTAATAGAAATACCTAGGAAGGCAATTGCTCAAATCTCTATACCCTTATTGTCCTCAGCCCTGCTCAAAGGGGATTATGGTCAGGTGCGGATTATGAACAGGAAATCCGCTTTAAACCAGCTCATAGCAGGAGGGCTGTTTTTTCTTTTGATCTGGAGCAGTATCGATGAAATATTCTACCTGATACCCAAAGGAGATACCTATGGAGAGGGGAAGTTTGTGGTGCTGTTCATAGCATTGGTAAAAGTATTCGATATTGCTACTGGGCTTAATACGGAAATCATTCTGTATTCTAAGCATTACAAATTTGCCACCCTATTTATCGTGATTTCTGCTTTGATCGGGTTTGGCCTGAACCTGTGGTTGATACCATTACATGGATTTACCGGTGCCGCCATAGCCACCGCTGTTACCACACTAATTTACTCCCTGTCCAGAATGAGTTTTGTATGGTTTAAATTTCAGGTGCTACCCTTTTCATGGAAGACCATGCAGGTTCTGGTTATTTTGCTGGTACTGTTTGGGCTGACTCAGTTGATACCTAGTTATGAAAAAAGCATAGGATTAGCCATGCTGGTGCTTTTTTTGAAATCGATAATCATACTCTTGGTTTTCGCAACTCTGATTATTCTCTTACAAGTTTCTGAGGAGATCAATGGGCTGGTCGGTGTGGTGCAAGACAAATGGGCGAAACGGTTCCGATAAGCCGCTAATAGGATGCTGATTTTAGTTGCTCCAAAATAGTATGGACCTACTTTCTGATTTATAGCAGCATTTTTCTCCATTCTATTTTATGGGTTACCTGGCCTCCAAGGTTCATTTTGAAATGCCCTAGAGATTCCTTGAATTGGCCAGTCTGATCGAGACTCGTTCCTAAATCCAGAAAAGCTGCACCCGCTAATCGAGCCGTTTCAAACATACTGGCATACAACATTACCATTGGGCTATAGGACCGGTAGTCGGCTCGATCGGCCATAAGAAAGGTGTAAAATACCTGGGCATGCGCTTTTACCAGTAGTCCGGTTGCGATGCGCTGCTTATTATGTACAATCTCGTGAAAATAATAACGATCTGGGTCTTCGCTAAGGATACTACAGAGTTTTTGACAGGAAACAGAAGGAGCATACCCTTTGATTTCCCACTGCTTAGCCAGCCAATTGTACCAGGATTCAATGTCTACATCCTGTAGAATATTTGCAGTAAAGCCTGAGGCTAAACATTTACGCAACCTCCTCCGTTCGGATTTGTGTAGTCTTGCTTCGAAAGGAAAATTGGATAAGGGAATGTGTATATTAACCAGCCGTGCTGATGCTTCATATCCCAGTATGGGCCAGTCAACTCGTCTCAAAGAAGGGGCCGTAGGATAAATCTTTGAGGGCATTCGAATAACGATGGCTTTTCCACCTTGACCTTTAATCCATTTTTCAACTGAAACCATAAGAAAATTTAAGGCCTCCGAAGGGACTACTGACTGGCTCTCTAGTCCCCCAAACGGTAAACCGGGTAAAGATATCCATATTCCATCTTCCATTTCCTGGATCTTTATACGCGCATGGATACGATTGGTTATTCGGTGCAAAAGAGAAATAGTAAACAATTTGTGCTTAAATTGTTGGGGGATTTTATAGGACTCCTGATAGAAGATAGGTTCAAAACTTGCAGGCAAACGTTCTTTCTCCAACTCATTTTTATAATGAATTTTCCATTTCTCAGGATTGTATAGTTTTTTTTTAATGGTTTTAATAGCTAATTAGTTACTTTAGTATGATTTTTTTCGTCTATGGTACCAGGTAGATAAAAATGGTATTTCTGGATTTTGTACGAGTTTTTTCGTCAGAAAGTTTTTTGTATATTTCTTGATCACGTTAGAACTTATTCGCTCAGACTAATTACAATTCATACTTTGATCGTTATATTTGCGAATATTAAATAATAATGTCGGGAAAGATATTATTATATGGCAGAAATTTTATAAAATGAAATTTGAATACAGGGCTATTTTAAATTAGCTCTTAAAACTGAAGAATAAGAATCTGACTTGATATTTGCCGTATTCCCTAATTTTGGACTAAATAGTACTTCATGAAACACATTATAATTGCCGAAGATCATGCGGTTGTTCGCATCGGCACCAAACACTTATTACAGTCTCTTATACCAGACGCCGAAATTACAGGAGTAAACGATTTTGATGGCATCCTTCAAGCAATGGAAGGTCGATTCTACGATCTATTAATTTTGGATATTAATATCCCTGGCGGAAATAATACCAAGATGGTAGAAGTCATACGCCAAAAATCTCCAGAGACAAAAATCTTGATGTTCTCTAGTTATGACGAGCAATTATATGGCTTACTGTATCTTCAGGCCGGTGCAGATGGTTATCTGTCCAAAGATGCTCCGGAGGAAGAATTTAAGGCGGCTGTTCTAAGCGTTCTGGCCAATCGGAAATATATGAGCGAAGAGATGCAGCAGATCAACATCAATCGGCTTATCAATCCGAAGGAGTTTCAGCCCGACCCCGTGGTATCCTTATCGCCTCGCGAAACAGATGTGATGAATCTTCTTAAAGAAGGATTGGGAACTGCCAAAATTGCGGAAAAACTGAATCTTCAATTGTCAACAGTAAGTACTTATAAAGCTCGAATTTTCGAAAAATTAGGAGTAAAGAATATTGTAGAATTGATTACGAAAATCAAATAACCGAAACCATTTCGGTACTTAGTTTATACCTGGCTTGCTATGTTCGCATGCCAGGTATCTTTATATACTTTCGTTTCATTTTGATATGGAAGGAAATACTTGATCGCAGTACTAGCTTAAATATTATTAATATGCGGAAATTGATGGTGGAGGAGATGAATCGACTTACGGTCGAGGACTTTAAGGATGTTACTAAATTTCCTTTTCAGATAATATTAGACAATATCCGCAGTTTCAACAATGTGGGGTCATTCTTTAGAACTGGTGATGCTTTTCGTACTGAGAAGTTGATCCTGGGTGGGTATACGCCGCATCCGCCTCACCGCGAGATTACCCGGAGTGCCTTGGGGGCCGAAAACGCCGTAAATTGGGAAAAAATTAACGATATTACCCCATATATTTTGGAATTGAAGGATGCCGGATATCGCGTATTCGCTATTGAACAAGCAGAAGGCAGTCTGTCCCTGGAGCAATTCGACCCCAGGCCTGGTGACCGATACGCCTTCATTTTTGGAAATGAAGTCGAAGGAGTTAGGGATGAGATCATGGATCTCTGTGATGGTTGTCTCGAAATTCCTCAATTTGGAACCAAACATTCTCTGAATGTTTCAGTTAGCGCAGGAATAGTCTTGTGGAGTTTTGTTTCAAAAAATATAACATAAATATAATACAAGATATTTGGTATATTGGAAATAATGACGGGAATTTGTGGGTTAAACTAAGGACTCAAGTTTTCCGGCAAGCTTTAGTTGTGTATCTTGTGTACGTTCACCAATAAAAATCCTATGAAATCCAAAATTAAAAAACTATCCAGCGAAATTGCTTCTTCGATATCTGAAAAAATATCTGCTGCCACTACTTCTTCTAAAAAGATTAAAAAGTCTGTAGAAAAAGCCGCAGAAAAATTGGCTAAAAAGGTGGCCAAGCTTGAGAAGGATGAGGTTAAAAAGAAGGAATCCAAATCAAAAAAAAAAGTAAAGCCGGTAAAGTCAAAGGTAAAAGCCAAAAAGGAAAAGGCAAAAAAAGCTGACAAACAGCCAGTAAAGGACAAAGCGCCGGCTGTCCAAACCGCTCCTGAAACCAAGACTCAGGAAACGGGCATTACGGCTGATAAGCCAGCAGCAGCTCCCAAGCCTAGAGCTCCCCGTAAGCCCCGTGCTCCGAGATCGACTTCTGCCTCTACAACCGTAGCCAAAAAGCGGGTGGGTCGTCCTCGTACGGTGCGCAAGCCAGTAGAAACTCCTGCTACCGAGACTCAGGCACCTGCTGAACCCACTGTCGATCAGGCGCAGGAAGGACAAGCATAAATATGATACAACCAGATATAGCTCACTGGCTCTTTCAGTAAACTATATCTGGTTTTTCGTTACCTATTAGCGGACTTCTGCGTATGCTAGGCGTAAAGCTTATAGGGTATGACGCATCTTTTGCTAATTTATTGGCTAGTTCTCCAGGCTGTTCCAGGCCGGACCTTTCAGAACTACTATGGGCAGATTCTTATCACTGAGATAATGTCCGATCCATCTCCTCCTGTCGGACTACCTAATGCCGAATACCTGGAACTGCTGAATACGGGCTCGACGGATCTTTCTCTAAAAAACTGGAAGTTAACCATAGGGCAGACGCAAATCCTTCTCCCCGATACACTGTTGCCGGCTGGTTCTTATATACTACTATGCCATAAAAACAATTTGTCTCTATTTACTCCTTATGGTCGTCTTTGCGGATTGTCTTCTCTGACTCTTCCCAATGATGGGGCTTCCTTGGCATTATATTCTTCTACAAATCAGCTGGTATACGCCGTGAGCTACTCTTCGTCTTGGTGGGAGCCTTCTAAGAGGCAGGGTGGATATGCATTAGAAATTAAGGATATTCATGCCCCCTGTACTGATCGGGAGAATTGGCAGGCATCAGTAGATCCTTTGGGTGGTACTCCTTCAAAAATCAATAGTATTGTCGTTTCGCTTTCCGATAGGCAATCGCCTCAGCTCGCATATTATGGCCTTTACAACCAGCAGTCGGTTCGTATGGTATTTAGCGAAAGGCTGGATAGTCTAAAGCTATCATTTGATGGCTCTTTTGTTATGGATGGATCGCCAGCACGGTCGATACTCCTGCAAAGACCTGAATTTTCAGTTGTGCAGGCTAGCCTGCCAAAGGAATTGCAGATAGGCATCGGTGAAGAATTCAGGATCCGTAATGTTTCCGATTGTGCTGGTAACCTGATGCCAGAGACCAGCATTCGTCTGGGATTGCCGGTCATCGTTGATTCAGGAGCGGTCTTGATCAGTGAGGTTTTATTCAATTCTCTGGCTGAAGGAGTCGATTATGTGGAGCTGGTCAATCATTCCAACAATTTTGTTAATCTGTCGGGATGGAAGTTAGGGAACGTTAGAAATGGAAGGAATGAAAATGAAAAGCTAATTACAAGTCATCCATTATTGATACCTCCCTATGGTTATCTGGTCGTCAGTATCGATGGATTGAAGGTTTTTCGGCAGTATCCTTATGATGAAAAACCCCTTGTCGGGGGAAGGCGATATGTGAATGTTTCGCAGCTGCCTGCATATGCCCTCGATACGGGAGGAGTGGTGTTATTCAATGATCAGGGAAAAGTTGTAGATCGGCTCTTGTATTCCCAGTCTATGCATGATCCATTGCTGGCAAAACAAAAGGGAGTATCCCTGGAAAGAGTAAACCTACAAAAACCATCGAACGCCCCCGGGAACTGGCAGTCTGCTTCCGGTGCTAGTGGATTTGGTACGCCAGGTTACGCTAATAGTCAGCGTTATCTGGCCGAAGCCCTGGACCTGGTCGTGGTAGAACCCGAGGGATTCAGCCCCAATGGCGATGGGATCGATGATATTGCTCTGGTACGCTTTAGTTTTACGAGACCAGGTCATTTTGCAAACGTCTCAATTTTTAATCAAAACGGTAGATTAATCAAGATTTTAGCGAGTAACCTTTCGGTAGGTGGTCAGGATACCCTAGTTTGGGACGGTACCGATCAACAGGGTAACCTAGTGGCGGGCGGCTACTATTTTATTGTCTCTGAGGTATGGAATGCTTCGGGCTATCGGCAGACTTTCAAATGCAAGCTCGTCTTGGGGCGTTAGAGATTACAAAGTCCGCATACCAATCGTGGCCAACATCCTGCCCGTTTGGCCCTTTTCGAAACGATAGCTAAAATAGTCGAAAAGATGCTTTGCTGTGGAGTAGGGGGAGATTTCAATATGGGACGAATGAAGCCCGGCTTGCATCAATTGAGCCCGGTTGGCTTCCTTCAAATCAACAAGAAACTTTCCCTCCATATCTGCAGGTTTCTGGAAGGCAGAGTCAAAATGTTGCGCTACTTCCGGGCCTACTTCGAAAGAATCAAAGTCTATACAGGTTCCAATATAAGCCAGACAAGTATCTGGTTGGGTTCCAAATAGCTGTTTCATATTTTCAATAGTATGAAGAGCTATATTGCCCACTGTGCCACGCCATCCGGCATGAATGGCCGCTACAGACCGGCTTGCCGGATCGTATAGGAGAATGGGTGTGCAATCGGCTATGGTAACTGCCAATTGAATCTCCGGACAATTGGTGATTAAAGCGTCATAACCTTCATATCTTCCTGGCTCATTAACAGAAAGTACGAGATTTCCGTGTACCTGGTGTGTCTTGGCCACCTGCTTGAATGGAACTTCTAATGCCCCAAAAAAGCGAAGGTTGTTCTCAATTATATTTTCGGTGGTGTCGGCGCCCTGCCCTCCCAGGTTCAGACTCTTATAGGGAGTGGTGCTAACACCTCCATGCCGCGTGCTCTCCGCCGCAATGAGCCCAGGTTGATTCTGAAAAATTTTAGGAATTCGGTACATGGGGCGTTCCTGTGGGCTCATTTGATATTTTCAGAATTTTTGATGGGATATTTTATTTATTCCAATCGCAGACCTTGACTTCAGGCATCAGAAAAGCGAAGTTGATCTTTGGAATGGAGCTGCCAAATTATTAAAATACGGTATCTTTGCAGCACGAAATATTGAAAAGTTGTATTCCCTTTTCTAGCAACCTCAAAATTAATGCTGGTTATTGAAAAGAGATACTTTTTAATAAAAAAAATACCATCGAATTATAAAATATGTTAAAGGTAAGTGTATGTGTAGTTACTTATAACCACGGTAAATTTATTGCCAAAACACTGGATTCAATCCTGATGCAGGAGACTACATTTGATTTTGAAATTATTGTAGGGGACGATCTGTCTCAGGATAATACAAGAGAGGTTTTGATAGCGTATCAGCAGCGACATCCTGATAAGATTAGACTGCTGCTTCATGACAGGAATTTAGGGCTCAATGGCAAATTTAACGCCTTAGCCACTTTTGCTGCTGCGAAAGGGGAATATATAGCCCAATTTGATGGTGATGACTACCTCACTTCCCCACATAAATTACAGAAGCAAGTAGAGCTGCTCGATGCCCATCCGCATTATTCAGCCTGTTTTCATAATGCGGAAGTAATATATGACGACTTTTCGGCTCCGAATCATCTGGTCAACTGGATTCAAAAATCCGAGTTTAATGTAGATGACCTGGTTGGAGAAGATGAACTGTGTTTTATAGCCACTTCAAGTGTGATGTTCAGACGGGAGGATTTTGCTAAACATCCAGATCCTGAATGGACTAATTTATCCACGAGTGGAGATATTCCCAGAAATATTATGTTCGCTAAGCGAGGGCCAATAGGTTATATCGACGAAGTGATGTCAGTTTACCGAAAGAACAGAGGAGGGGCAAGCTTTGCCGATAATCATTATGGTGCTGACTTTCTTTTTAATCGTATTCAGATGTATTCCAATATTAATAAGGAATTGGACTACCGCTTTGATGACCGTTTGAAGAAAAATATTGCTACTTACTATTATAAATTGCTTTTTTCAAAAGAATATAAGGATCGCTACTGGCCGAAGGTTAAATATGCGCTCAAATATATTCAATTGGCAAAGCCTACTTCCAAGGTTCGTCGGGAAATCATTAGAGATCATATCGTACCCCCTTTCTTAATGAAGTTTTATAGCTTTTTGGCCATAGGAGTATATCAACTTCGAGAGAAGGCCAGCAAATAATGTGTCAAGAGGGGGCGTAACTTACATTTGCCCCCCCGTGACACTTATTAAATATTAAAATAACTTCTCCTGCGGAGGTTTTGTGCCGTTAAGGCGTAAGTATACGGTACACTGTCCACGGTGATGAGACTGATGCTCGAAGGCCTTATCCAGTGCCGATCCAGCATTAATATCCATTCCGAACAACTTGATGCTTTTGTCAAAATCGGCATCATTCATACTTTCAATAGCCTTTAATACAAAGTCATAACTTTCTGCTACGCTTTGGGTTAAGGCAGCCTTTGAGAGTTCCCCCTGCTTCTCTAAAGAGGTTTTTGAAGGGTTTTGCATACCTGAAGCGCCAGAAGCGAAGGCATAGTTTGCGTCGGCCAGATGCGCCATTTGTTCCCCAAAAGACCTTATTTCTGGAGTCGGTTTAAGCGCATAACCCGCCTCCGGCATAGCTTGAAGGTATTCCATGGTATAGGCTTTGGCTCTTTCCCAATTCGCTATTTGGGCCTCTTTAGTACTTTGGGCCATATTTGTTCCAGTCCAAAGCACAGCAAGTAAAATAAGGGTTATACTTTTCATGATGGTTTGATTTTAGTGTGGTAGGCTAATTTACAGAAAAACTGGGTCAAAAAATAGGTTCTATGGTTGAATTAAAGACAAAGCTGTATATTCCTCACAAGAGTAGATACCTGTCGTAGATTCTGTTTATTATAAAAACTTTTATGAAAAAAAACGCTAAGGAGAAGGTTGAAACATATTTGGATCTAGGGCACAATCAGGTAGAAAACCATGCAAAGGCCCAGCAAAAAATTTATGACCGCAAAACCTCAGAAGAGAGTACGGTAACCCGAAAATTATCAGAATTTTTTAAGACTAATGTTATCGGCTTTGCCTGGCATTATTTACGCAGCCGATTCGGGCAAAGGCACCCCTATCTTTGTTATCCAAAAGGAGATGATAATGGATGCTATCCACTCTTGCCGGCCCTACCAAAAACGGAACTGGTAACTTTGGCTCTTCTTTCTGATTGGGCCAGTGACACAATTGAGTCGGATAGGGTGGCTGAATTGGTTGCCCAACGACGCCCCGATTATTCTATTCACCTGGGTGATGTGTATTTTGTGGGGACGGAGAAGGAGGTGTATGAAAATTTTACAGCGCCCTATGCATCCTGGTATTATGGGGGTTCGGGAAGTTTAGCTTTGCCTGGTAATCACGAGATGTATTCCAATGGCAAGGCCTATTTTCGCCATCTATTGCCTGCGATGTATGCTTCTGATGGAAAAGTAAAGCATACGCAAAAAGCCGGGTTTTTCTGTCTGGAAAACCAGTATTGGCGTATCATAGGTCTGGACACGGGCTATACCTCCGTTGAGCGCCCCTTCGTTGAGATCATCAGACCTCCAGACTGCCACTTGCGAAAGGAACAGATAGATTGGTTGAGAGATGTAGTGCGTATAGGAGATGCTTCCGACCGGCGGGGAATTGTCCTTTTGAGCCACCATCCATACTTTAGCGCATTCAGGGAGGCTTACCCTGTACCGGCCCAACAAATTAAGGAATTGATGGGTGATGCTGCCCGGCCGCTGATTTGGTTTTGGGGGCACGATCATCGGTTGGTTATCTATAATAAGACCCAGCAAGAAAATGGCCCGGAAGTCTATGGACGCTGTATTGGTCATGGAGGTATGCCAGTAGAGATCGAATGGCCTGGCAAAGAGGCGGAAAGGGAGAAAATACAATTCTACGATACCCGGGTGCGAACGGTAGTGAAGCGCCACCGACTAGGCTATAATGGCTTTGTATTATTGAACCTGCAAGGTTCTCAACTTGAGGCCCAATACATCGACTTAGATGATAAGTTAGTAGCTAAAGAGCAATGGGTGTTGAATGCACAAAACGGCCAGCTCGAATGGGAATTTATTGAATCCCTATCCAGTCTGGCCGATTAATATATCTTAATAGGACACAGTATCAGTGATGCCCTGCAGCATGTGCATCCTCTCTGTAATGAGCTGCGAAAGTTACAATTAACCCTATTGTGCCTAGGACAAACAGAAAAGTATCTGCAAATACGACTAGGACAAGGAACAGAATTAGAAAAGTTAAGATATATGCGAAACTAGGTAATTTCATGGGGCTTGTTGTAAAAGTCGTTAATAAATCGATGATGATATTGCTATCTTTTATATTTTAATTGCGAAAATAACAAATACCTTCAAAATTAGCATGGTAATAAACGGAAATTTTATCGATTCCCCCTATTCAGGATGTTTGTAAGGAATGAGATCCTGTTAAATATTCTAGCTACTTTTTATTTGCTAAATTTTGTTATATATTATATAGGATTAATAATGTCTTTACAGGGTTCTGTAAATTTATTTTGTATTCCGAAACTTTGGCCATATATTGTTCTGTAGGTTTAAGCTTAATAATTAAAATAATTTTGTATAGTATGAATTTTTCATTTAGCGACTATAATACCGACAGCTTTTACGATGAAATGTTTTCAGAAACTGGTGCCATCCGGCCAGGCTATGAACATCTGAAGCAAAAGTTCGAAAGTCTTTCTCATGAAGATTTGTCGAACCGCCATCTGGCTACTGAGCGTGCGCTCTTGTCTATGGGCATTACCTTCAATGTATATTCGGAAGGGGAGGGAACCGAACGCATTATGCCCATCGATATCATCCCGCGTATTTTGGCTAATGCAGAGTGGCAGTGGCTAGAGAAAGGACTCAAACAGCGAATTAAAGCGCTGAATATGTTTATCCATGACGTTTATAATGACCAAAATATTCTTAACGACGGGATAGTACCTCGCGATTTAATTGAGTCCAGTAAGTGTTTTCTCAAGCCCTGTGTCGGGCTGAAGCCCCCAAAAGGAATCTGGTGTCACATTACCGGTACCGATCTGATTAAGGGTAACGATGGCACCTTTATGGTACTGGAAGATAATTTGCGCTGCCCATCGGGGGTTTCTTATATGCTGGAAAACAGAGAGCTTTCCAAGCAGATATTCCCTGATGTACTTGCGCGTACTGGGGTCAGACCCGTATCTGACTATGCGACACGGCTTTTGCAAATGTTGCAAAGTTTAGCCGATCGCCCAAACCCCACAATAGCAGTACTGACTCCGGGTATATACAATTCGGCCTATTTCGAACATTCTTATCTGGCCCAACAAATGGGTGTAGAACTCGTTGATGCCCGGGACCTGGTCGTTTCTGACGGATATGTAAAAATGAAAACAACGAAAGGCTTACAGATTGTGGATGTAATATATCGACGGATCGACGATACCTTTCTCGATAAAAATGCCTTCAATCCTGACTCCTTAATCGGTATCCCAGGTATATTTGAAGTTTATAAAAAGGGGAGAGTGGCTTTGGCAAATGCGCCTGGCACGGGAGTTGCAGATGATAAGGTGGTGTACGCTTATGTCCCCAGAATAATCAAGTATTATCTTGGAGAAGAGGCAATTATTCCGAATGTGGAAACATTCATTTGTGGAGAACAGGATGATCTTAACTACGTTCTTGAAAATATTGACCAGCTGGTGGTAAAAGAAGCAAATGAAGCGGGAGGCTATGGCATGTTAATCGGGCCGAAAGCGTCAACGGAGGAGCATAATCTGTTTAGGGAAAAGATAAAAAATAATCCTAGAAACTACATTGCTCAACCCACCATTTCCCTTTCTAGGGTGCCTTGTATGATCGATGGGCATGCCGAGGGCAGACATGTGGATTTGCGTCCATATATTTTGTATGGCGATAATATTAGTGTAATCCCGGGGGGACTTACCCGTGTGGCCCTGACCAAGGGTTCGCTAGTGGTGAACTCATCACAAGGAGGGGGAGGAAAGGATACGTGGGTCTTGTACTAAGAGCTAAATAATATGTAAAAATATACACACAGTATGGAAAAAACGGTAACGAGTTGGTTTAGCCCCTTGCTGAACAAGGACATGGAAGTTGCCACTTATGGTCATTATGGTTTTGCGCTTTTGCTGATTCCTACGGCGCAGTCACACTTTCTGGAATATGAGCAGATGGGGCTTATCAATAGTATCAGCCAGCATATTGACCAGGGAAAGGTGAAGGTTTATTGCGTGAATAGTATTAATGGCGAAAGCTGGCTTAACCCATACATGAGTGGCGAGGAGCAAGGGGTAAGGCATCAGGCCTTCAACGATTATATTTACCAGGAGGTGGTGCCATTTATTAGGAACACGACCAGTCCTCAGAATTTGATTGTAACGGGAGGCGCTGCCTTCGGAGCTTTACATGCTGCTAACCTCTATTTCAAACATCCAGATATCTTTGGAGGAGTGATTGGGATGAGTGGTTGTTATGATCTAAGTCTGTATACTAACGGATACTATGACACTAATGTCTATTTCAATTCACCCATACATTACCTACCCAATTTGAAGGTTGAATCGCACCTTAACTTATATCGCAGTAGCCGACATATTCACCTGATAACAGGCTCCGGTGCTCACGAGCATCCGGAGTATACCCGAGCCTTATCGGAGGTATTAAATGGTAAGATGGTAGGACATGAAATGGATGATTGGGGTCCCGATTTTGCCCATGAATGGGGCGCTTGGCATAGAATCTTAAACCATTATTTAAGTACCAGATTTTAAAAAAACAAAAAACGCTTCAGGTTATCTGAAACGTTTTTTGTTTTTAGATCAGGCTCCCTGAAACTGTCTTATAAATCGGATATCATTTTCCGTGAATAGCCTTAGGTCATTAATGCCATAGCGTAGCATGGTGATACGTTCTACACCCATTCCAAAGGCGAAGCCTGTATATTCATTGCTGTCTATGCCGCAATTTTCCAGTACATTAGGATCTACCATTCCCGAGCCACCAATTTCTACCCAACCGCTATGCTTACAGATATTACAGCCAGAACCCCCGCAAATGAAACAGGATACGTCTATTTCCGCACTAGGCTCCGTGAAGGGAAAATAGGAGGGGCGCAGCCTTATCTTTGTATCCTTTCCAAACATTTCCTTGGCAAAATGATAAAGGGTGTCCTTTAGGTCCTTAAAAGAAACGGAACGATCGATATATAGGCCTTCCACCTGGTGAAAAACGCAATGGGCCCGGGCCGAGATTGCTTCATTTCGAAACACTCTTCCTGGCATAATGGAGCGGATTGGTGGTTTCTGCCTTTCCATAAGTCTGACCTGTACGTTAGAGGTATGTGTTCGAAGGAGCACGTCCTCTCTGGTAGCCACCTCGCTTTTGGATATAAAAAAAGTATCCTGCATTTCTCTGGCAGGGTGGTTGTCGGCAAAATTCAATGCGCTGAAGTTATACCAATCCTTTTCAATTTCTGGCCCATAAGAGACATTAAAGCCCATGCGCTCGAATATTTCGATGATCCGTCGTTTAACAATCGAAAGCGGGTGAAGGGCCCCCTGTTCTCCGGGTGTAACTGGCAGAGATAAATCGACGGTTGCACTTAATTCTTTTTCCGAACCATTTTCGATGGTCTCATTGAATTCCTTAAACCTATCCTGCGCTAAGTTTTTCAGGGCATTTAATTCCTGCCCCAAGGCACGGCGGTCTTCAGCAGGAGCCGATTTCAGTCCATCAAATAGTTCAGTTAAAACCCCTTTCTTGCTTATAAATCGCATCCGGAAAGCTTCGAGCTCTTCCTTATTACTTACACTACTCTTTTCTATTTCGACGATGTATTCTCTTACGCGATCGGCAATCATGGTAATTATATTTAATTTCTTTTAGCGACTTTGAAATGTTGACCCTATAGTTCTTTCCGTTAGGGGCAAATAAGGAGTAATTTTTACTGGCAAAGATAAATAAACTTCAGTGATGCCAAGGAAAATATTGGTGGTATCTCCGGCCAAATATGAAAATCAGGTAGAGAATTAGCCAAAATAGATATACGTAAAATTACGTGATTTACTGGGTGTGCTTACCTCATTTGCTTCCCAATAAATCGTTAAAATGTTGATTGTAAAGGAGTTGTGATTTTTGTAGTCTCTGCTGCAGCTTTTATTCGAGCAGAAACCTGATTAAATTTGACATGTCGAACTTCCTAATATAAACCTTATTACGTTATGGAAAATTATACTACTTCTGCTTATAGACGTGTCGCTCCAAGAGCTTCCCGTAAGTCTTCGTTACCGATTGCGGTTCAAATCATGGGGCATACACAGTATATTTCTCCTGAGGCAATAATTTTTATTCAGGGAGAAGGTAATTATTCGTTTATCTATACTACCGGAGGGAAACGGTTTCTGGTTTCCAAAACATTGAAAGCCCTTTCCGAGAACTTAGCAATCAATTTTTTGAGAGTACATAAATCATATGTGGTCAACGCTAACTTTATCACTGGCCGCACCGACGATGACCGCATCTTAAAACTGGTGGAGGGGAAGGAGGTAATTGTCGCCCGTCGGAAAGTCAAGGAAATTGCATCTTGGCTCGACCGGAAAGTGTGGCGGATTAGTGCATAATTTTTTTTGGGTGAAATTAAATTAGTGGGTTATTTAATTAAAACAGCAGCCATCGCTTGGATCGAAGGCTGCTTGTTTCGTTTTTAACCCGGTATTTTACAATAGTTTGATGCCTAAGGTGACCTGCCATGAATTGATCTTCTGCCTAACAGTGGTGCCTCCATTGACCGGGGCGCCATTTACCTGAAATGAAGCAAGGTTGGTAAAGGACCCTTCGTTACGGACGTCGAGGCTAAAATTACCTATATCCAGCCCAACTCCAACCTGATAGCCAAAGGTGGCCTCTGCGAGGGCATCATTAAAATTGGAAGAGTACTCCCGAAGAGCCTCAGAGAGTTTTTGGTTATCGCCAATACGAAAGGAAGTAACGGGTCCAGCCAATACCCGAAAGGGGCCTCCTTTAAGTCCTATAAGTAATGGGACATCAATATTGCTGTATTTAATATTTACCTTTTGTGTGGTAGGGTTGTCGTTATCATTTCTAATAATATCGAAACTTCCCCCTTTGGTAGAAACGAGAAGCTCCGGCTGAACGAATAATGTTTTACCAAAACGGACGTAAATTCCACCTACTCCTCCGGTTCGGGTATCGAAACTTTGTTTTAAATTATCTTTTACTTCTTTTCCGTCAAAGCCAAGATAAGGATTCCCGTTGTCGTCGTATCTGGTGGTAAATACATCGCCCATGGTAAGCCGCGACAGATTGACACCGCCTTTAATCCCAAAGGCAAATCCTTTCATTTGTGCCTGTGCCATCGGGGCAAGGGCCAGAAAAAGTAGGAGAGCAGTTAAGTTAATACGTTTTTTTTTCATGGCTAATAGATAATGGTGATATGCTGGCATAGATAGCCTACTAAAATTATTCCAAAAGGCTATATTTATTGAGTTAACGTCGAAAAGCTTTCCATATTTGAACATTTTTTTGATATCCACGCTTTTATTCAGACAACTCAAAACCAAATACCCCTTATGGCTAAAGCCAAAACTGCCTATTTTTGCCAAGAATGTGGCTATAACTCACCCAAATGGATAGGGCGTTGCCCTTCCTGCAGCGAATGGAATACCTTCGTCCAGGAGGTTATTGAAAAGGAAGATAAGTTGACTTCTGTATCATGGAAGTCCATCAGTTTTGGGGGGAGGCCTAAGGCTATTGCCGAGATTATTTATGAAAATGAGCCAAGAATTATCACCGTTGATCAGGAGTTAAATAGGGTTTTGGGCGGAGGTATAGTGCAAGGTTCTTTGGTGCTTATAGGCGGGGAGCCCGGTATTGGGAAGTCTACCCTGATGTTGCAGATCGCACTTACCCTGGGGCAAAAGCGTGTTTTGTATGTTTCCGGAGAGGAGTCCGAACAACAGATTAAGATGCGGGCCGAAAGAATGACCTCTAAGAGCGATCACTGTTATATACTCACAGAAACTCAGACTGCGTCCATTTTTAAACAGATAGAAGAATTCAAACCCGATGTACTGGTTGTAGATTCTATTCAAACTATGCAATCGGCCTATATTGAATCGGGAGCAGGATCGGTCTCTCAGGTGAGGGAATGTACCGCCGAATTCATGAAATTTGCCAAAGAGACAGGGATTCCTGTATTTCTGATTGGCCATATTACCAAGGAGGGCTCCCTGGCCGGACCCAAAGTGCTGGAGCATATGGTCGATACAGTATTGCAATTTGAAGGGGATAGGCATACGACCTACCGGATTTTACGAACTATGAAAAATAGGTTTGGTAGCACCTCAGAACTGGGAATTTATGAGATGAACAGCGACGGGCTTCGGCAGGTAAGTAATCCTTCGGAAATCTTGATTTCTCAGCGCGATGAGCCTGTCAGTGGCATTACCATCGGGTCTATGATGGAAGGTAACCGTCCCCTGCTTATCGAAATCCAGTCCCTTGTTTCAGTAGCCAATTATGGAACACCGCAGCGGAGCAGCACTGGTTTCGATGCCAAACGGCTTCAGATGCTGCTGGCAGTCCTGGAGAAGCGCGGGGGATTCCGTTTGGGAATGCAAGATGTATTCTTAAATGTGGCCGGAGGACTAAAGGTAGAGGATCCAGCGATTGATCTGGCCGTGGTGGCATCACTGGTGTCTTCTTACGAAGATCGTTTTTTGCCATCATCGGTATGTTTTGCTGCTGAAGTGGGGCTCGGGGGGGAGGTGAGAGCCGTAAGTCGTATTGAGAGTAGGGTATCGGAAGCGGAAAAGCTGGGCTTCGAAAAAATGTACATTTCAAAATACAACAGCAAGGGGATAGATCTGAAAAGAGCCAAGATTGAAATCGTACCTGTGGCTCATCTGGATCAGCTGTTTATGGAGATATTTCGCTGAAACTAGCGCATTTTGGCATGCTTCGCCAAGTAGGCCGATAAGATCGGTTCGAAGCCGTCGGCGATGTCCGCCTCTATAAAATCAATTTTAAATTGGCCACAGCGGAGTTTTAGGTTGTTATAAAAACGATCGGCCGTTTCCTGATATTGTTGTCGAATCTGCTGAGGCTGTAGTTTGAGTTTCTCACCGGTTTCTAGATCTACAAACTCATAGGGGCGGTTTTCAAAGTCAAAGCTCCGCTCCGTCCGTCGGTCCGTTACATGAAACAGTAGTACTTCATGAAGCTTGTGACGCAGGTGCTGAAGGGCAGGAAAGAGCTCATCCTGTTGGCTGGGATCGGCGAACATATCACTGAATATCACTACCAGCGAGCGTTTATGTATTTTTGCTGCAATCTGATGCAGGACCGCTGCAACTGAGGTCTTTTGTTGTTCAGGTTCATTTTTAAGCAGCTCTTCAAGGGTCATCATCAGGGTATGCGCATGGGAGGGAGTAGACTTCACCGGAGTTTGAAGCCGTATATCTTCGGCGAAGGTACATAGTCCCACGGCATCCTTTTGTCGTTGAAGCAAGTAGGTAAGACTTGCTGCTGCCATCACACTGAAGGTTAATTTTCCGTGGGTGGCCAAAGGGTAATACATGGACGAAGAAACATCGAGTAGAATGTTACAGCGCAAGTTGGTTTCCTCTTCGTATCGCTTCACATACAAGCGGTCCGTTTTGGCCAATACCTTCCAATCGATGTATCTTGTCGACTCTCCTGCATTATATAGCTTATGCTCAGCAAACTCCACAGAAAATCCATGAAAAGGGGATTTGTGCAACCCCGTGATGAATCCTTCGACAAGCTGTCGGGCCAGAAATTCCAGATTGCCAAAGGCTCTGATCTGGCTAAGATCCATCTTAAACTGCTTCATATATTTTAGGGAGCTAAGGAGATTATTTTGCCGGTCTTTACATCAGCATCTTCGTGCATGCCTAAGAAAATCATGCCTTCCATACCTACTACTCGAACCGCCACGTTGGCCACGCCTTTGGATACGATACCGAGTAACTTTGCGGCTTCTTTACTTAAGTCAATGATTCTGCTTTTAGCAAATGGACCTCGATCATTAACCCGTACGACTACTTTTTCATTATTGTCCAAGTTGGTGACTTCCAACATGGTATTGAGAGGATAGGTGGGGTGAGCTGCTGAAAGCTCCGTTGTTTTAAAGGTTTCGCCAAAGGCGGTTTTTTTGCCGTGAAATGATGGAGCATAATAAGAGGCTCTGCCTTTCTGGATGGCTCCAAGCATTACCTGTGCCGATGATTCCTGTAACGACCAGATCGTAAGGATACCTACACAGAGAAACAAGCGAAATTTAAACATAGCGTTCTATTTATGTGAAACATCTTTAAAATGCTTTGAGCTTATACATTGGTACGGCTCAAATAGGTACTTGCTATAATGGAAACAGAATAACTCTAAAACACTTTAAATTATTGGCTATCCTGCAAATTTATTATATAATTCTTGATTTGGTACTATTTTAATGTAAATACCTGGTGTGTCCGACCTCAGTAGCCCTGCCTCCGCTATGCATGATGGAGCTTAGGAGATAGAAATCCAGTTTTTTAATGGGTGCTCAACCGCTTATCATCTTTAGGCTCCATTCGGTAATTTATATGCCTAATATCCAAGGCTTTTTTTGTTCAAAGCAATAAACTTTATATTTTAGCGTTCGAAAACCTATTTAAAAAACCAGAATAGTGGAAGACAGAGAGCAAATCTACTCCAAAAGAGTAAGGGCAGGAAAACGGACCTACTTCTTTGACGTTCGGTCGACAAGGTCAAATGATTACTATTTGACGATAACCGAAAGTCGACGCCATCCTCAGGGAGACGGCTTCACTTACGAAAAGCATAAAATGTTTTTGTATAAAGAGGACTTCGATAAGTTTGCAGAGGCTTTAAAGGATGCTGTAGATCATGTTAAGACTGAGCTCATGCCGGAAGTAGACTTTACTCAGTTCGAATCGAAGCCGGAAGAATATAATATAATTGGAGAGTCCGACCTTAAATGGGACTAATCATTTAGCTTAATTACGGACTAATATTGGCCTTTGGAAGAGTCTCCGAAGGCTTTTGGTTTTGCCCCTGCATTTAGCTTTATTATTCTGGGGATTACTGCCCGACTTTGATTAATTTTGCCTTTCGGTATGGTATTTCATACCAATAAAATAAATTGTAATATCTTTTGCTTCAATAAATGAGTCTTCAATGTGGGATTGTTGGACTACCCAATGTAGGTAAGTCAACACTATTTAATGCGATTTCAACGGGTATAGCCGAAGCTGCTAACTATCCTTTTTGTACCATCGAGCCTAACGTAGGGGTGGTAACCGTTCCGGATGAACGTTTAGAAATTTTGACGACCCTGGTAAAGCCTCAGAAAGTCATTCCAACCATAATGGAATTCGTAGATATCGCTGGATTGGTTAAAGGTGCTAGTCAGGGTGCGGGATTAGGAAATAAATTTCTTGCCAATATTCGAGAAGTAGATGCCATCGTTCATGTAGTACGCTGTTTTCAGGATGAGAATGTTGTCCATGTAGAAGGGCGGGTGGACCCAGTTTTTGACAAAGAAATTATCGACGCCGAACTTCAATTGAAAGACTTGGAATCGGTAGAGAAAAAAATGCAAAAACTGGAAAAAGCAGCCCGTACGGGAGATGCAAAGTCCAAATCGGAGCTCGAAGTCCTTAAACAATATAAAGCTGTATTAGAATCGGGACAAAATGCACGAAGTCTCGAGGTAGATGCAGAGCTTAAAGAGGCTGCTATAGGTGATATTCAGTTACTTACTGCCAAGCCCGTACTCTATGTTGCGAATGTAGATGAATCGGCAATGCTTACTGGAAATGAATATTCGGAGAAGCTACGCGAAGCCGTGAAGCATGAGGGGGCCGAAGTGATTGTTCTTTGTGCCGCAATCGAATCTCAAATCGCTGAGATTGAAGACGAAGAGGAACATGAAATGTTTTTATCTGAATATGGGCTAAAAGAGTCGGGCTTGAGCAAACTCATCAGAGCGTCTTACAGCCTGCTGAACCTAATCACCTATTTCACTGCAGGGGTGAAGGAAGTTCGCGCCTGGACCATCGAAAAAGGCTGGAAAGCCCCTAAGGCGGCTGGTGTTATTCACTCTGATTTTGAAAAAGGATTTATTAGGGCAGAAGTAATTAAACTGGCCGACTTTGAGAAGTATAAAAATGAAGCCGGCGTAAAAGAAGCTGGTAAAATGTCGGTAGAAGGTAAGGAATACGTAGTTGCCGATGGGGATATCATGCATTTCCGTTTTAATGTATAAAGGGGATTTTTAGGTATATCTGTTATATATAAAAAGCTGGTCGGAAGATATTTCTTCCGACCAGCTTTTTTATGGTGCTATTACGCAGTATTTATTTAACCTTCCGGGTCAACCGTCCGATATTAGTAGTATTTAAACCGAGTTTTTCCACTACCTCTTCGTAATTCTTAAAGTCTATTTCCAAATTCTGGCGTGCTAGTTCCTGAGTAGGCATGATGATAACGCGGACATCCTGAAATTTCCGGAATGGAGGCGTTTCCTGTTGCTCGGACCAGTCATACTGGTACAAGTCAACGAAGAAGGTAGTATTCTGGATTCCATAAACGAATTTGAAGTCGCTAAGGCTTTGACCAAACTGAACGATGCCAGGTAGAGGCCAATAAGCCCCTCCGCTTTTAATGTATACCAATACGGCGGATTTGTCCAGCACACTAATGGCTTCGGCGTTCAGATCCTGTAATTCCAGATAATAATTTCCATCCTCGAAGGTGGAATCGACTCCGGTAGACAGGAGTAAGGGAATAGAGCCACTGCCGTCCTCCCCAGCAGGGCCTGCTGGACCTGCTGGGCCGGCGGGCCCTGCAACTCCTTGTTCACCTTGAGGTCCAACGTCTCCCTGGTCACCCTTGCAGGCCATAAAGCTGATTAAAAATGCTAGTGCGAGAAAATACGATAATTTTTTTAACATGCTGTTTTTGATTTAGGTTTAAAAAGGTGATAAGGTGTACTCGTCGAATTATTATACGCCAATCGCTGGCAAAAGGTTGACTGCTTTACAATTTATACTAAAAATAGATAAAAAGATCAGGTATTGTCCTCTATTTTTAAATTATTGATGCGTGCATCAGTAGGATGGTATTTCCCTATCTCACCGAGTCGCGATTCATTACCCTCAGGAAGTTCGAGGTCTATTTTCCAGTTCATAGTGGCTGCCAGCTGAAACATCATCAGATGAACCTGGTTGGTTGCAATACGGGGAAGGTCACTTTCCAGTGCTTTTTCGTTCATCGTTTGTTTTGCCTCATTTAGGATGGCCGTGTAGTCGTCGGACTGAAAACGGTTGAGCCAACCTTGTTCTATATCGTAAAATTTGTAATCGGTATCCATAGATAGTATTTCTGGGTCAGGAAAGTAATCGATGATCATTTTACGATCCTCCTCCGAAAAATGGAATCGCATTTTAGCGAAATCATAGCCCACTAAAACCTTAGCTTTGGCAATTATCAGCGCTTTTTTCTTGTCCTTTATCAGATTCCAGATATTCTTGTCGTGTTGGTAATTATAGATTTCGGTAAAATAGCCTTCTGCCATTACCACTTTAAAGACCTTTTCTATACTTTCTAGCAAAACCGTGGACTCCGTTGTAGAGACTTCTTTGGTAGAATTAGCCCCGAATATCCGGTTGTACAATAATATACCCCCTCCCGCACCGATAAATAGTGCGAGAATGAAAAAAAATAATGAATTAGCATCCATGATATTTATTTTTGTGTTGAATAAAGTTGAAATAAAAAGTGCAAAATGCCAAATAGAAAAGGAAAATACCTGATCACCATTGCGGGCCCAACGGCAGTGGGGAAAACGACATTGGCCATAAAGCTAGCCCAACACCTGCAAACGGAGATAATATCGGCAGACTCCCGACAATTCTTTAAAGAGTTAGAAATAGGTACTGCCAAACCGGAAGCCGGGGAATTAGCTGCGGTACCTCATCATTTTATTAACTCTCATCATATTTGGGATCAATATAGTGCCGGAGATTTTGAACGGGGGGCTCTGGAGAAACTTGAGCAACTTTTCGCTGTATACGATTCGGTGGTAATGGTAGGAGGCTCTGGCTTTTATATCAAAGCAATTTTGGAAGGCCTTGACGAACTTCCCTCTCCTGCAGTAGGACTGCGGGAAGCATTAACTTTACGACTGCGAGATGAAGGTCTTGAAGTTCTACAAAAAGAAATTAGCAGTATAGATCCGGTCTTTGCCCTTACTAAGGAATTTCATAACCCGCAGAGGGTAATTCGTGCATTGGAGGTATACCATACCGTGGGGCAGCCTATTTCTTTTTTTCAACAGAAAATTAATAAAAAACGTCCTTTTATCCCCATTTGTCTAGCGTTGGATCGAGACAGGGCAGAATTATATCAACGCATTGATCAAAGAATGGATATTATGCTTCAAAACGGTTTAGTCGATGAAGCCAAGGCACTGGAAGCTTACCGCTCGCAGCATGCCCTCCAAACGGTGGGCTATAAGGAGGTATATGAGTATTTGGATGGTGCCTACGATTATTCTGAAATGGTGCGGTTACTCAAACAAAATAGTCGTCGTTACGCCAAACGCCAACTTACCTGGTTTAGACATCAGGGGGCATTCACCTTTTTCAACCCCGATGACTGGAAAGGAATACAATCTTTTGTTGAGTCGGCCATGACTGATGGGAGAGACAGGTAGACTTTGGCTTCAACAAAAAAAACCTTTCCATACAGACTTGCGTCGTGCTGATGGAAAGGTTTTTTTTATAATAAAAAAATTCTAGTATTCGTGAGGCAGGGTGCCATTTATAACTTCGTTCCAGGGCAGTCCTTGAACATTAAGTTGTTCCATAAATGGATCTGGATTAAGTTGCTCGCAGTTCCAAACTCCGGGTTTCATCCATTCGGAATTGGTCAGCATCAACATGGCACCAATCATAGCCGGTACCCCTGTAGTATAGCTAACTGCCTGAGCGCGTACCTCTTTGTAGCAGTCGGCATGGTGGCAATTATTCCATACATAATATGTTTTTTCCTCAGAATTGGCTATGCCTTTAATCTGACAACCGATGGAAGTCTGGCCGGAATAGTTTTCACCTAAGCTATCCGGAGCGGGTAATACGGCTTTAAGAAACTCCAGGGGGACGATGTCCATCCCTTGGAATTTGATAGGCTTAATACTAGTCATTCCCACATTTTCTAAAACATTGAGGTGGGTGATGTACTGCTGTCCAAAAGTCATCCAAAAGCGAGCACGTTTTAAGGTCGGGAAATGTTTTACCAGAGACTCGAGTTCTTCATGGTACAAAACATAGCTTTCCTTGGGTCCGATATTAGGATAATCAATGGGTTTATGAATTGACATAGCGGGAATTTCTACCCACTCTCCATTTTCCCAATACCTGCCTGGCTGAGTAATTTCTCGGATATTTATCTCGGGGTTGAAATTGGTAGCAAAAGCTTTTCCATGATCCCCAGCATTACAATCAATGATATCCAGATAGTGCATTTCATCAAAATGATGTTTATTGGCATAGGCGGTAAAGACCTGAGTAACGCCCGGATCGAAGCCACAACCTAGAAGAGCCATCAGTCCAGCTTCCTGAAAGCGCTGCTGGTATGCCCACTGCCAGCTATATTCAAATTTAGCTACGTCTTTGGGTTCATAGTTGGCGGTATCCATGTAGTGAATGCCAGTAGCCAGGCAGGCCTCCATGAGGGTGAGATCTTGGTACGGAAGAGCTACATTGATGAGCAACGCCGGGCGAAACTTCTCGATCAGCTGAACCGTCTCCGCAACAATATCAGCATCTACCTGCCCAGTCTGGATGCTAATTCCATGCATCTCCTTGATTTCCGCGGCAATTTTATCACACTTTGATTGGGTACGGCTCGCCAGCATAATTTCGGTAAAAACCTGGCTATTCATCGCACATTTATGGGCTACCACGCTACCTACGCCACCGGCACCAATGATGAGTACTTTCGACATCCTTTTGATCTATTTTGTTGAATTATAATTTCTATTATGCTTTTCGACTAAGTCCCTGCAAATATTGTGCAAAGATAGGACGACCCACTGTTTTTTCGTTATTTGATCGATAAATACTCAAAACGTAATATGGATATTTTTTTATTATTGATTGGAGGCCTCTGCCTGGTGGTTGGGTTGGCAGGCGCAATTTTGCCCGTTCCTGGCCCCGGTTTAAGCTTTGCCGGCCTTATTTTACTGCATATTTCTAGCTACACGCATTTCACTTCCACTTGGCTAGTGACCTTCGGCATTTTGTCGGTTGGTATGGCCGTACTGGATTTTTACCTCCCTATCTGGGGGACACAACGTTTTGGAGGTACGCGGTACGGGGCTGTAGGAGCTGTCGTAGGAATGTTGTTGGGTATTGTGGTACTGCCAGGAATAGGTTTGGTCGTCGGTACCTTTTTAGGTGCCCTGGCTGGAGAACTGTTAGCTGGGCTTCCTCTTAAGCCTGCCACCCGAGCAGCAGTAGGTTCTCTCATCGGTTTCCTTACCGGGGTGCTGGTGCAGGTTCTACTTTGCCTGGCCATGATCGTCTATGCTATCATTGGCCTTTGGGGACATTTCTGACCACTACAGGGGACTGGGGGCTGTAGTGGCCAGGATTAGAATCCTTAAGATTATTCTCGGGTCAGACTTTTCCATATCAGATCGTACACCTGGGTTGGGCAGATAGCAGCGGTGTCGCTGGGTTGGCTACTAATCAATACCGGATAGTACTCTTTAGGTGTATCAATGGATCCATGAGATCCCTTGATTAGGCTGGCGTCAAGGGGGATTAAATCCATGAGATATCGGAAGCCCAATTTTTTTCTTGCCAATTTATACCCTGCTCTAAGTTTTATAAATGGGTTTTTGGGATCCATAAACATTTCTACCGGATCGTATCCTGGTTTTCTATGGATGTCGACTAAGGGGGCATAATCAGGGGCGAGCTTGTCATCTAGCCAGTAATAATAAGTAAACCAGCTATTGGCCTTGGCCACCACTACCAAGTCTCCCGATCGTGTATGGTCGATATGATGTGCCTGTTGTTCTGTTTTGTCGAGGACCATTGCGACCCCGGGTGTCTGCTGTAATATTTCCTCAATTCGGTCTTGTTCGCTGGGGTCATTGAAATATACATGGGCTACCTGATGGTCGGAGACTGCAAAAGCCTTTGAGGCTCCCGCATCTAGTAACTCGTACCAGCGTTCATGTCGCACGGCGATTTGACCCTCATTCCGTAAAATTCTGTTGATATGAATGGGGCGGTCAACGGGTTGTATGCCATATTCTGAAAGCAGAATAATCTCCGCCTGCTGATGTTCATAATGGGTTACCAATTGCTTGATCAACCCGTCAATTTCAGTAAGCTCCTTCTGGATTTTTGAAAAGTCAGGTCCATACTTCTGCAGGCAATAATCCAAATGCGGGAGGTAAATCAGCGTAAGGGTAGGGTCGTGTTTCTTGTCCACGTAGAGAGAAGCGTCAGCGATCCATTGTGACGATTCGATATTTGCATTCGGTCCCCAGAAACTAAAGAGCGGGAATTGTCCGAAGGTGGATTGCAGCTCATCCCGCAGGCTGGCAGGGTAGGCGTAACAATCGGGTGCTTTCACTCCATCTGAATGATATTGTGGGCGGGGCGTAACCGAATAGTCGGCAGTGGAGTACATATTATACCACCAAAACATTTTTGAACAGGTAAAACTGGGGTCTAATTGTTTCGCTTTATCCCAAATTTTGTCAGCCTGAACCAAATGGTTAGACTGTTTCCAAAATTTAATTTCTGCGTCATCATGATCATACCAGCCATTACCAACGATGCCGTGCTCTGAGGGCCATTTTCCGGTTATATAAGTACTCTGTACACTGGTTGTTACCGCGGGGAGCAGGGGTTTGATGGGGGTCATATACCGATTCTTTAAATATGCCGTCAAAAATGGCGTATGCTCTCCGATTAGGTTGGCACTTAGCCCTACCACATCGATCACGACGGTTTTATTCATGTTTTTATGATTTTGGTTTAGGGGCCCGCTCTTTTGAGAGAAGGCTTGAGAGTATGCTCAATAGATAGTTGAAATTATCATTCCTTTGGGTTGCTTAGCGAAGCAAGAGTAGTCTCTACCCAGGCCAGTTCCCGGCTGATGGATTCAGCTATAGGCTTCTGTAAATCTGCTGGAAGCACACCCCAGGTATAAGTTTCTACTTCTAAAAATTGTGTAAATGGCTGTTTTTGATGCAGAGCCAAAGTATCAATAATTTCCTGTTGCGTGGATTCTAAGAGTCCATAACTCGATATGAATAAAGGGACATGGAAATGAACTCGCCATTCTCTTTGATTATCGTGGTGGGCGGCCAGGGCCTGAGGAAGGTCGGGATAATGTTCCAACTCTTCGGCGGCAGTTCGTGCTACTACCTGATGCAGGTAAATGGGCTCGTTAAAGGTAGATATGGCTTGAAGTTTGGCTTCTGTATTTTCACTAAAGTCAACTTTCAGAGCCGAACTAATCTGAATGCGGCCAACCTGAATTCCATATTTTTGGAGGTCTGATAGAATCTCTTTAGGGTGTTCATAGGCGACGGCAGCATGGCATATGTCATAACAAAGGCGAATATGGTTGAGAATAATCGACTTGGCTTGTTCCTCCTCGAGGCTGTATTTTTTCTTTAAATAGGATATACCTGTCGGAAGCAAACTTTTAGTATACCAATCGATAAAGTCGGCAATATTATCGAGGATTCCGTCGGGCTCCGGCTCTATATCCAGGTGCAGGTTACGGCCAGTCTTTTCCTTTATTCCGATCAGCTCATCTAGCACTTGGAGCATATGGGCCGTGGCTTTTTCGGTGGCAAACAGCCTTTGGGTGTCACTTTCCCACCATAATCTATAAGATAAAGGAGGAGTGGACACTCCGCCGTCCATACCTTCGGGAAGAAGCTGGCTCAGAATGTGAAACAACCGAAAGGTATAGGCCTGGCGCTCATCTGTGGTCCAGTCAGGGGTATGAACCTGATCTTTTACTACGGTATCGTGAAAACCACCATATGGGAAGCCGTTAATAACAAATACATAAATATCCTCGGCTTCCAGCCATGCCTTAAATTCGGCCAGATTCTTGCTCTCGCTCAGGGCAAGCGAGGCTTCGTTGGCCAGGCGAAGACCCAGGCCGAAAGATTGAGTGGGAGATCGCTGTTCTTTTATAAGGGGTAGGCTCTCTTTCAAAGAGGCAAAATGCTCTTCCCAACGTTCTCCCGGATGTATATTGCTGCAATAGGTGAGGTGTCCGTATGGCGTTTTCATGTGATTAGTTTTATGGAATACCAAGATTAGAATTCCGACATAAATAGATTTCTTAAGGGTAAGAAAGGGATTTTAAATGTAAGCCTTCCAAATGGTCTACAGCGAGGCTGATCAATGCTTCATCCAGATGATGTACCTCTACTCCCTGTCCAATCTTTTCCAGAAGCATAATGGTAAGTCGGCCACCAAGATGTTCGCGAAACTCCTGAATTCCATTTTTTAGGTTTATTTTATTGTTTTCTGAAAGCCTGTCATGATACAAAGTGAATCCTAGACCCTGTAATACCTGAAGAATCCTGTTAAGGTCATTTGCAGGAAGCATGCCGGCCAAATGGGCATATACACAGTCGAGGGCTATACCCATCGCCACGGCTTCTCCATGGCGCACCTCAAAATTGGTGAGATACTCGAGTTTGTGCGCGGCCCAGTGACCAAAGTCTAAAGGACGGGAAGAACCAAATTCAAAGGGGTCGCCGCCGGCAATATGGTCAGTATGCATTTGGGCACACCTAAATATTAAATATGACATAGTCTCCTGATCTCTGGCGACTAATTTTGCCACATTTTGCTCGATCCATTCAAAAAATACTGAGTCTTTGATCAAGGCCACCTTAATAGCTTCCGCAACCCCACCTCTCCAATCTCTATCTTCCAGCGTGCCCAGAAAATGATAATCATTAAAGACGGCAATAGGAGGGGCAAAGGTGCCTAAAAAATTCTTTTTACCCTGGAAATTAATACTGTTTTTCACCCCAACCCCCGAGTCATTCTGGGCCAACACGGTGGTAGGGATACGGATGAGTTTAATGCCTCGGTGTGCTACTGCAGCAGCATAGCCAACAAGATCTAAAACGGCGCCTCCACCTATGGCGATGACAAAAGAATGCCGATCAATGCCCTGCTGGTCTATAGCCTCGATAATCGTGTTAAAATGGGCTGGATTATTTTTGGAAGCCTCTCCTCCTGGTACCATTAATGCTGGACCAGAAAGGGTTACCCCCGAAACCTGTTGCTGGAAATATGCCTGAATCTCATTCGTGAGATTAGGGTGGCAATTGGCCACTCCCTGATCTATGACCACTAAGGCCTTTCTTTCAAAACCTTCTGAAGGAATGGCTTTGAAAAATGTTTTTAATTCTGGGTTGGATAACCCAAACAGATGCTCGGTGAAATATACGCCGTAGGTATAAGTGATCTGAAAGGTTTGTTGTATGGACTGCATCTTATTATGTGGGCAAAAAAGTAGGCTATATTTTGGTTGGTCCGCTTGGTACAAAGGGTATAAAACGGGTTTTGGTTCAATGACTTTACATATTTATCGATCCGTCAGGTTCATGTAGCTAACAGGAGCGCATTATGGGTCCAAGGTAGCTGAGGTTAGGGCCTCAGCCTTTAGGTGACGGCAAAAGCACGGGCGAGCCAGAGAGATAGGGGTAGTAGGCAGAGTACGGCCAAGGCAACAGGCCATAGGCCGAATACCATACACCAGGTAGCATTCATCACGATTAATGAAATTACTCCAGCCTTAACGGCTTTGCCTATCATGGGACCGATGGGATTTTGAACTGCATTCCATAAGGGACGACCTATCATCCAGGTGTGCAAGAGCAAAAACGGAAGTGTAGGCAGCAGGTTGCCTTGTAAATACCCAACTGTTAACTGGGTCACCAGAACCATAAGGTATAGCAACGCTGCAAAATATAATGTCCGACGTTTGCCCCCATGTACTTCGTCCTGGCTGATCATGGTAATAGCTGCAATATAGATTATGGGGACAAGGGCTATCCAGCCCCAGCGAGACAAGGAGGCAGGAATCAAACTCATACCCAATATGAGGTTACCTCCGCGGCATAGACCCATTACTACGGGGCCCATCAGGGCATGATGCTTGGCCAGGCGATTATAGATCAGGGTGCACAGTGCAATGGACAACCCGATCAATCCACTTTCGAAACTGATCAAAGCGGCTAAAATAATGCCCAGGCTTAGCAGGGTGATTCCTAACATACTTGCTGAGGACCGGGAAACTCGTCCACTCGGAATAGGACGTTCAGGTCGCTCAATGGCGTCCAATTGGGCATCGAAAACGTCGTTCATTACTACGCCGCCTCCATACAAACCCAGTGTAGCACCCAGAAGTGGTAGTGGACTGCTGTCGGAAAAGGTGAAACCCGCAATGGTCAATCCGGCAAAAATATCGGCCAGAGCCGTGACCAGATTGGCAGGACGGGTTAGTTGCAAATATGCTTTTAGTTTACTCACTTTATTGAATTACAAGGGATTCTTTACTAGGATTAAGCTGCTGCCCTCCGCGGAGGATAGAGTTGCCATGAAACTTATCTATACCTTCACCAGACTGGTCACTGCCGAAATCTGAAACGTCGATCTGCCCGCTCTTACCAAAGGCATCTATGGCGTTTTGGTAAGTTACCATGCGAATGGTCTCCGCCGAGATGCCCCTCATTTTCATTAAGGCCGCTGTTTTAGGAATAGCCAATGGATCGGAGATCCCCCAGTCTGCAGCGGAATTGACCATGATACGTTCAGGTCCATATTGTTCGACGACTTTTACCATTCTTTCATTTCCCATTTTTGTAAATGGATAAATGGTAAAGGCAGCATAGAAACCCTGGTCGAGCACACTTTTAACTGTTTCTTCATTATTATGATCCACTATTACCCAGGAAGGATCCAGTCCATGTTCCAGGGCTATAGCCATACTGCGCTCGGTTCCGTTCTTTTTATCTCGGTGGGGAGTATGAATTTGTACGGGGAGTTTGGCTTTTTTGGCTAATTCCAGTTGAAGACGAAAGTATTTTTCCTCTGCTGCCGTCTGATCGTCAAAGCCTATTTCTCCCACCCCTACCACTCCTTCTTTATAAATATAGAGGGGCAAAATTTCCATCACCTGCTCAGCCAAAGGCTCATTATTTGCTTCTCTGGAGTTGAGCCCCATAGTGCAGTAATGTTTGATTCCAAACTGGGAAGATCGAAAGCGTTCCCAACCCACTAAGCTGCTGTAATAGTCCTTAAAGCTCGACAGACCTGTACGCGGTTGACCCAGCCAAAAAGCAGGCTCTATTAGGGCTATAATGCCCGACTGCCGCATAGCTTGATAGTCGTCGGTGGTGCGGGAGACCATATGGATATGAGGGTCGAAAAACTTCATATCTTTAATCAGCTCCCGGTAATCTTCCCATGCCAGTTCGCGGTGGGCCGGATTTGCTATTTGTTGATCCGAATCCTCGAAATGCGAAGGATTAGGAGTTGATTCGTTAGGGTTGAGGCACATAGGTATTAAGTTCTTTAAATTCGATATCAGACCAGTTAAGTGTTCCAGTCTTAATTTGAATGGCTAGTTCGGGGTGTTCTTCCAACAGGGCCAAAGCGGGAGGGAAAGTGGACTCCCCGCAGGCAAGCGCTGCTGCCCTGTGGTTGTCGGCTGACGAAGAGGCAAATAAGGCCTTCATATCCTGCAAGAGTTTTTCATTCATATAAGGTCCCGTCAGTCGCCACACTTCTGGGGCTACTACACGCCCTGCGGCCCAGCGCTCGTGAGCAAAATCGGAAAGGATATGAGCCAGGGCTTCATTTTTACGCCGGTCGAGACCCATAATCAGGTGTATGGGCTTGTCGTTAAAAATGGTTTTAAGCACCAACTGGTTCCAGGCCTGATCGCTAAAATACTTTGAAGGATATGGGTTTCTGAGCGCTATAGCATCAAAAACAAGACCCATATTCGAACGTACGGCATCAGTTGCCCGAAACAACCATTGCTCTGGAGACGATAGAACCGGAAGGGCGGAATATAATGCCACTAACTCGTTTATTTCAGCCGTGTCAAATAACGTTTCTATGTTTTGTTTGAAATGCTTGGGATCTAGTTCTTCAAGCTTAAGTAGGAGCCAGACCCTGCACAGCCGAACCAGGGACCAGTCCGTAACCGAAATTTCCTCTGGGGAAGGAAACTCCTCAGCAGATTCGTTTTTTTTAGTCTGAATAATCGTTTTTCTTAAGAATCGCGGAGCGGCCACAAATCCTGTCATAAGTTCCATTACCGTACTCTGACTGCGTTGCTCCAACCATTCCGATTCGGAGGAGAGCGTATTGGATAATATTACTGCCCACAATTTCTTCTGCACATGGATCGACATAGTATTATAGGGTTATTCAAGTGGGTTTTTCTATTTGTATTTACTAAAAGGGAAAACGGATTTATTTATAACGATAATTTAAGAGAGTAAGTTTTATAAAGGAATGATTATTGTCAAGTTGACAATAATTTAAACCGTTTAGCAAGTTGCTTACCTTATTCTTCCGGAGTGCGTTTAGTTCTATTCTGCTAAGTTTAATATTGAAAGATTTTCTTATCTGAGATGATCCGGGATCATCTCTCGTTCATCAAGGTCTCAATTTCATCGGCTTCGATAGGTATATTCTCCATTAGATCCACGGGGCCGTCGGCGGTAATCAAAATATTATTTTCCAATCTTATTCCCAAGCCCTCTTCCCGGATGTAAATCCCGGGCTCACAGGTAAACACCATTCCCGGTTCGAAGGGATGGTATTTGCTTCCTACATCATGAACATCAAGTCCTAGAAAATGAGAGGTACCGTGAGGAAAGTACTTTTTATAAGCTGGTAATTCGGGGTTCTGGTTGGTAATGTCATGATCGGAGAGCAATCCCAGGCCCTTTAGTTCACTTTCCATCAGTCGTCCTACTTCCCGGTGATAACTATCCCAAGTGTTTCCGCTTACCAACATGTCTCGTGAGGCGTAAAATACCCTTAGTACGGCATCATATACGGAGCGCTGACGTTGTGTAAACCGCCCACTGACTGGTATACTCCGGGAGAGGTCTGAATTGTAATTGGCATACTCTGCCGCCACGTCCAGTAAAAGCACATCACCTGGCTGACAAGCTTGGTTATTCTGAATATAATGTAGTACGCAAGCATTGGCCCCGGAAGCAATGATAGGCTGGTAGGCAAATCCCCTTGATCGGCTCCTAACAAATTCATGGAGTAATTCGGCCTCGATTTCATATTCATACACACCAGCCTTTACGAATTTCAGTAGCCGAGCGAAGCCCTGCGCAGTGATGCCACAAGCCTGCCGCATAAGCTCTATTTCGATCTCATGCTTTACTTCCCGCAACCGATGCATGATTGGGGCGATACGTGCCAGTTTGTGCAAAGGATAGTCTTGTCTGAAACGTTCTATAAATCTAGCGTCCCTACTTTGGGTAAGGCTATCATTACGCGTATGTTCATTACTATTAAAATATACCGTATCTGCCTCGTAGATCATTTCCCGGAATACCCTTTCAAATTCATGAGTCCAATGGATGCGCTCAATTCCACTCACTTTTGTACCCTGCACCTTCGAAAGTTTGTCTCCTTCCCATACTGCAATTGTTTCGTTCGTTTCTCGAAGAAATAATACTTCCCGGTAATTTTTATCTGGGTGATCGGGGAATAGGAGTAAAGTCGATTCCTCCTGATCGACTCCTGTCAGGTAAAAGAAATCGCTATTCTGTTTAAAGGCCATCGTCCCATCGGCATTAGTCGGCAAAACATCATTGGCTTGCATAATCACCATGGATTTTGCAGGTAGGTGGGCCTTGAGGTTTTTGCGATTATCTATAAAAAGTTGGGAATCGATAGGGGAATAGCGCATCTTAATAATAGGTTTGTTTCTGTAATTAATTATACAAATTTACGTTTATCGAATAATTGTCTGGATATTTGCGAACGATACAAGTAGAAATAGCTCTGTTTTAAACCTATATGCAAGTTTATACGCTATTTCGAGGTACAACTCAAAATCGAAAGTACAAAAAATAGATGGCTTAAGGCTGAGAAAGGCCACGGGTCTCTTTAAAATCAGTAAAATTAATACCTAACAGTTCGGTAATACCCATGAAAAGGCACATTCTTATCTTATTTTGTTTTCTCCCGAGTCTACTTTTTGCCTCTCCAAAATATTGGATTTATTTAAAAAATAAGGATATGAGTGTGGCCCCTGCGGTGTCGCATTTAACCATGGAAAATCGCCAGATGCTGGGTTTGGAGCGGTTTGATGGATATGACTTGCCGATTAATACGCATTATGAGGAGCTGATCAGAGGCCAGAAGGTGCAGATCATTAACCGCTCCAAATGGCTTAATGCGGTATCTGCCAAGCTCACCAGGGAGCAAGTTGCCCAGCTGGAGAATTTAGATTTCGTCGCGTCTGTTGAACCCATAGACCCTGGATTTTATATTGCTGCAACCGCTCCTGTGGAGCGGGCGCAAATGGCCCCGGTAATGTCTCAGGTACAAGCTGAAATTTTTCAGAAACAGAATATTACCGCCAAAAATATTACAATAGGTGTAATCGATGCGGGTTTCTACGGAGCCGATTCATCTTATTCTTTGGAGCAGATTTTTCAAAACAAACGGATATTGGGTATAAGGGATTTCGTGAAACCGGGTCGGCCCGGTGAGCTGCTGTTTAGCACTGCCGAATCCTTCTCAGATATGCACGGGACAGAGGTGTTAGCCTCTATTGCAGGCATTGACGCCAAAGATCAGATCCAATATGGGCTTGCCACCAATGCCAAATTCTATCTGGCCCGTACCGACTATTCCATGCGTGAGTATCGGGGCGAAGAAGATAATTGGATTGCGGCTATGGAATGGATGGATAGTCTGGGGGTTCGCTTGATCAATACTTCATTGGGCTATGCTAAAGGCTTCACCGATCCAAAGGAAAATTATACTCCCGCTCAAATGGATGGAAAAACAAGTGCCATCACTAAGGCAGCTCAAATAGCCTCCGATAAAAAAGGAATCTTACTCATCGTATCTGCCGGTAATGAGGGTGAAGATAAAAGCTGGGAGATCGTTTCGGCCCCAGCCGATGCTAGGGGTGTATTGTCGATTGGGGCCACCAATAGCAAATTATGGAATAGGATTGGGTACAGCAGTATGGGGCCAGAATTTTTACCTTATGTAAAGCCCAATGTTTCATGCTTCTCTCTATATGGAACTTCCCTTTCCGCACCTGTAATCACCGGATTTGCTGCCTGCTTGCTACAAGCTAATCCGAAATTAACCAATAAAGAGCTTATTGGGGTGATTGAAAAGTCGGCTCATTTATATCCTTATGGCAATAACTATGTGGGTTATGGTGTTCCTCAGGCCTCCCGGGCCTTGGCTCTGGCCAAAGCTCCTTATTTGCCATCTAATTCCAGAATGGTTAAGGCCAAGGGTCGCAACATAACAATAGATGTTAAAAGCAACGAGCAGCTGGTTGCCCTTTACCGTAAAAAGAATACCAAAGATGTTATTGCCCAACAAGTAGGGAAGGTGCAGCAGGGTAAAATATCTTTGAAGCGTATTGGCCGGGAGAAGTATACCACCATCGATCTGAAAGAAGAAGTGATCGAGGTACAATGGGATTAAATCCCTTGATAAAGTCGTTTTTTTGAAGGCTATATTCCCCTGTGGCTCTTGGCTTGGCCTGGTTGCGGTTTCGAGCACACTCGCATTTTTTTTGCTTCATTTGTTTAAATATTTGAGCGAAATTATTTAACTTTAAATTCTAATAGTCTAAGAACCAAACGATGGTTCGGCTTTTTGTAGAAATTGACCAATATAATTCCTTAAATCCTTAATCCTTTTTTTAAACATGAACGCATCTCGTAGAGACGTATTAAAGATGGCAGGCATGGCAATCGCCGGCAGTGCTTTACCAACCGTGGCCATCCTGAATCCTAACAAAGTATACGCAGGAGTAAACAGTGAGACTCTTAAAGTTGGTTTGATTGGTTGTGGAGGTCGTGGATCTGGCGCAGCAAATCAGGCTTTAAAAGCCGATAAAAATGTTGTTCTGCATGCCATGGGCGACATCTTCAAAGATAAGATGGACTCTTCTCATGCCAATTTGAGTAAAATTCATGGTGCGAAAGTTAAGGTTGACGAAGATCGTAAGTTCCTTGGTTTCGATGCCTTTCAGAAAGTTTTAGATTCTGGTGTGGATGTGGTACTTCTAGCGACTCCTCCGCATTTTCGCCCAGAACACCTTACTGCTGCAGTAAAGGCCGGTAAGCATGTTTTCTGTGAAAAACCAGTTGCTGTGGATGCTGCTGGGGTACGGAAAGTATTGGATGCCGCTAAAATGGCGAAACAAAAGAATCTTTCCCTGATGTCAGGGTTTTGCTGGAGATATCATGAGCCTAAACGCGCTAGTTTCAATCGTATTTTGGATGGTGCGGTAGGAGATATTTCTGCAGTTTATAACACGTATGATACGGGTACCTTATGGTCTTTCCCTCGTCAACCAGGATGGACCGATGCCGAATATGTACTTCGTAACTGGACATATTATACCTGGCTTGCAGGGGATCATATCGTAGAACAAGCCGTACATAGCATCGACATGATGGCCTGGGCTATGGGTGGTAAGTTACCTATATCCGCAGTAGGAACCGGGGGACGTCAGGTACGGACTGACGAACTTTTTGGCAATGTGTTCGATCATTTCTCCATTGTATACGATTATGATAACGGCGTAAAAGGATTCCACCACTCTCGTCAGCAAGCCAATTGTGAAAACAGCTACCTGGTAGAAACCATTGGATCAAAGGGACGCGCCATGGTTAATTGTGCCAAAAATCATCATGAGATCTATGGTCAAAATCCATGGAAATACGATGGAGCAAATAACGATATGTATCAAACAGAACATAATGAACTGTTTGCTGCTATCCGCAGTGGCAATCATGTCAATGACGGAGAGTTTATGGCACATAGCACGCTGACGGCTATTATGGGACGTATGGCGGCCTATACAGGAAAACGCATCAGCTGGGATCAGGCACTCAACTCGACAGAAGTATTGGGGCCGGATACCTATAGCTTCCAAATGGCACCTCCGGCAATAGAAGTGGCCAAGCCAGGAATAACAGCGTTTTCATAATGGCTATGGATAGAAGAGATTTTCTTATAAAAAGTGCGCTGGCAGCTACCGCTGTTTCGGCAATCGGTAGCCAGACTATAGCCAGCGAAGCGAAAGCAGCCGCTCAACCCATGGTGAAGAAAAGCCTGAAATGGGGGATGGTTAAAGAGGATTTATCTGTAATGGACAAATTCAAACTGCTGAAAGATTTAGGTTTTGATGGGGTGGAACTTGATTCTCCCGATAATCTGGATATGAAAGAAGTGTTGGCCGCCCGGGACAAAACAGGCTTATTACTGCCTGGGACAGTCAATTCCATGCATTGGAAATATCCGCTTTCCGACCCTGATCCGGCCAAACGGGAACTTTGTACGAAATCCATAGAAAAAGCGCTATGGGACACCAAGGCCTACGGTGGAACTACTGTATTAGTAGTGCCAGGTGTAGTTAATGCCGAGGTGTCTTATGCCCAAGCCTATGAACGCTCACAGGCAGAAATTCGGAAACTTTTGCCCGTAGCGGAAAAGACCGGAGTGAAGATTGCATTCGAGAATGTATGGAATCAATTTTTGTTAAGTCCCTTGGAAGCGGCCAAATATGTCGATGAATTCGATAGTGAAATGGTCGGGTGGTATTTCGATATTGGAAATGTGCTACGTTATAGCTGGCCAGCCTCCTGGATAGAAGCGCTGGACCACCGCATTCTGAAGCTCGATTTGAAAGAGTTTAGCTTCAAGAAACAAAATGATGAAGGCCTTTGGAAGGGCTTTCAAGTGGAGTTCTTTGACGGTGATGTCAACTGGCCGGTGGTTAATAAAGCGCTGAAAAAAATCGGATACTCGGGATGGGCCTCTGCCGAAGTCTCTGGAGGAGATCGGAAGCGTCTGCAGACGATCAGCCAGAAAATGGATGATATTTTCAAAGCATAATATACCAAATTTATAAATAAAAGTGGCGTCTGAGTTAAACCAGACGCCACTTTTTTGCGTTTACAACTTCTTGTAAAGGGCTCGTCGGTAGCCTTTAAGTTGCCGTATTTTTAGCTGGCCTTTTACAATTTCTATTTGTTTATAATCTTTGAAGAGAGAATCCTTGTCTAGAAATCCTACGATACAGGACAGTTTGGAGGGGCCAGGGTGTAGCGCTACGCTGGGGCGAATGCCAAAATTGGGAATGGTCAGTGTATCGGTGACCCGTAGCTCCATATATTGAATATTAAGCAGATAGGTGAAGGTTGCCGGCGTTTCAAAAGCTTGCACTTTAAATTTCCAGTTATTAAGCCCTTCCGGATCCTTTACTTTCTCTTCGAATGTGGCTACGGCCTTCTCGCTAACCTTTTCTCTGACTTCTGGAATGGTGTCGTTGACTATTTCTGGCAGCTGGGTATTTTGTTCCTCCTTTTGCTGATTATTGCAGGCTGCCAGCCACAGCAGGAGGAAAAATGGTAAGTATTTCATGTAAAGGTCGGTTCAATATTATAAAGATATCAGTGGTTACCCAGCCAAAAATACCTATTTTTTTTTGACCTTTCCTATCCTTTATTATCTGAGATTCTATTTCTAAGACGCAGTATTGCCTCTAGCTTAGTATCGTGCCGGTAAGTAGGTCTTCAGGGGAGTAAAGGCTTATTTGACCTTTTATAGTAGAGCTAAATCAGGGGATAAGTAACAAATCCTTTTAAACTCGTCATTTTATTCTATTTTTAGGTCTGTGTTTTTAATCACGGCATTCCTGTTCTGTTTTAATTGGATTGGTCCGGTACAACCCTGTATTCTCTGGAGTCGGGTTTGCCGCCTACACGCAATCCTGAAGATTTTTATATGGCGTTAAATTATATTTTTGTAGGTTTTTTTGTTATCGCATTAGCTATAGCGGCACTCAAATTTTTGCTTTTAGGCGATGTGCAGACTTTCAAGGCGATTGTGGAAGGAATGCTCGATATGTCTAAAGTGGCAGTTATGGACATTGCCCTGCCGTTGACGGGTGTAATGACCTTCTTTTTGGGTGTGCTCAATGTTGGAGAAAAGGCGGGTGTAATCAACGGGCTTGCCCGGTTTATTGGGCCTTTCTTTAACAAATTATTCCCTGAAGTTCCGGCCGATCACCCCGCCAATGGGCAGATGATTATGAACTTTTCGGCTAATATGTTGGGGTTGGATAATGCAGCGACCCCTTTTGGTCTCAAAGCCATGCAGAGTTTGCAGGAATTAAATCCAAGTAAAGATACGGCTTCCAATGCCCAGATCATGTTTTTGGTTTTGCATACTTCCGGCCTGCAAATTATCCCCCTAACTATCATAGCGCAACGAGCAATATTAGGAGCATCTAGTCCATCCGATGTTTTTATCCCCTGTGTGGTAGGTACCTATGTGACTACGGTGGTTAGCCTAATCATTACAGCATTATGGCAAAGAATCAACCTATGGAATCGCACGGTAGTTTTAGGATTAGGAACGGTGACCGGAGTAATGGCACTGGCACTGTGGTATCTGTCGGGTTTACCCAAGGAGCAGATCGAAACTATATCAATTGTTACAGGGAACTCCATCCTCTTATCGGTGGTTGCTGGTTTTCTGATGGCTGGAATGTATAAAAAAGTGAATGTCTTCGATGCTTTTATTGAAGGGGCAAAAGGGGGCTTTACCACTTCGGTAACCATTATTCCTTATCTGGTAGGTCTGTTAGTGGCTATTAGCGCATTTCGTAATTGCGGTGCCATGGACTATATGATCGATGCTTTAAAATGGATGTTCTCCTTCACGGGATGGAATACTGATTTTACGGACGCCCTTCCGGTAGCCCTGATGAAGCCCTTGAGCGGTAGCGGAGCCCGAGCCCTGATGATCGATGCCATGAAAGAGTTTGGTCCCGACTCATTTGTGGGGCGACTGGTCTGTATTTTTCAGGGGTCGGCCGATACTACTCTTTATATAGTAGCATTGTACTTCGGATCAGTTGGTATTAAGAATACACGCTATGCCGTAGTAGCCGGATTAATAGCGGATATGATCGGAGTACTAGCCGGTATTTGGTTGGGCTATATGTTCTTCCATTCTTAACCAAGTCTTTCATTTCCCCTTTTACCTACTCCTACAACCGTCCGTATAAAATGGATGGTTGTTTGATTTTACTTGCCTTAATATTGGGACTATAACCAATATGTAATTATGTTTAATTCGTTACTGAAATACAAATTTCTGCTGGCTGTTTTGGTATCTGCGCTGGGTGTTGGTAGGGGACAGGCTCAAACCGATGTAAACCAGCCGGAGCATACCTATTCTTTGGAAGACTGTATCCGCATTGCCCTGGAGACAAATCCGCAAGTCCGGATATCTCAGCTTCAGGTACGTAATAACGATAATATACTGCAGCAGTCGAAGTGGCAGCGCTGGCCTAGCCTTGGTTTCAGTGCTGGCCAGGGCTTTAGTGCAGGCCGTAATATCGACCCATATACCAACGTATATGTGCAGCGTAACGTGAATTCTAGCAATTTCAATTTGAATTCAACGGTAACTTTGTTCAACGGTTTTCAACTCCAAAATACGGTCAGACGCAATAGCACCAATCTGCAGGCAAGTGAGGCTGATTTAGAAGTGACTCGAAACGATATCATGCTAAATGTAGCTTTGGTTTATCTGCAGGTAATAACCAATGAGGAGCTTATAGCAGTTGCCCAGAGCCAAGTGGAGGCTTCCCGTTTACAGATGGATCGCACCTCCCGACTGGTCGATGCCGGCACATTAGCAGAGAGTAATCTGCTAGATCTGAAGGCACAAGTCGCCAATGATGAGCTCAGTCTGGTGAACGCTGAAAATAATTTGGAAACGGCCAAGCTTAATCTGAAGCAGCTGATGAATATGCCGGGAAGCGAACCTATTGAGGTAGTGAAAATAGATGTGGCCGACCCGACTCTGGCGGCTTATGATGCGAGTATCCAGGAAATTTTTGAGGTAGCTCTCAGTGGACTGCCTCAGATGAAAGCGGCCCAATTACGAATAGAAGCGGCGGATCGTTCTATAGAAATCGCCAAAGGTGCGGGTATGCCTAGCTTATCTCTGAGCGGAGGAATAGGTTCGGCCTATTCCAGTGCTGCTCCCAAAGAGCGTTTTGTTGCAGATGGGACCGGAAGCACCATTCAGGATATACCGTCCACGACCAGCTACGTATCCTATGCGGGGGTTAGTGTCCCGGTGATTAATAAGGTTACCGTTCCCAATGGGCGATATGAAAACTTTGGATATTTTAATCAGCTGGATGGAAACAGGAACACAGGATTAAATCTAAGTTTAAGAATTCCTATTTTTAGTAATTTTCAGGTGAAATACAATGTAGCCAATGCGAAGCTTCAGAAGCAGAATTTGGTGGCTCAAAGTGAACAGGCCATGCTGACTATCCGGAAAAACGTAGAGCAGGCCTATATAGATATGACCAACGCAGCCAAGCGTTACTCGGCAACGGCCAATCAGGTACAAGCCTTGGAAGAAGCCTTTCGGGTGTCGCAGGTACGCTTCGATGTGGGTGCCATCAATTCGTTAGACTATAATATTGCCAAAGCCAACCTCGATCGAGCCAAATCTAATCTGGTTCAGACTAAATATGATTATGTCTTCCGAACTAAGATTTTAGACTTTTATATGAATCGTCCCCTTTCAGACTTCTAGATCAGAGGAAAAGGCAAACTAATCTTTTTAAAATTTCATAAGCATAAATATTACATTATGGCCCGTAAATCTTCAAAAAAAACCTGGTGGATTGTAGCCGGAGTGGTTGTCTTACTGATTGGAGGGCTTTTTGGAGCCAAGCAAGCGGGACTGATAGGGAAGCCTACCACTTCCGAAGTAGAATATGCAACAGTCTCTGCAGTAGATATTATTGAGCGGGTAAGTGCTTCGGGGCGGGTTCAGCCAGAGGTAGAAGTAAAATTGAGCCCTGATGTTTCAGGAGAAATAATTAGTCTGAACGTTGCGGAAGGCGATTCTGTGGTGAAGGGGCAGTTATTATTAAAAATTCGCCCGGACAATTATGAGTCATTAATGGCCCGTGCCCAAGCCTCAGTAAACTCCAGTAAGGCGAGCTTTGAACAGTCAAAGGCGGCAGTTGCCCAGTCGGAAGCCCGACTGGTACAGGCCAAGGCCAGCTATGAGCGTAACAAAAAATTATACGCCGATAAAGTGATCTCTCCTTCGGAGTATGAACAAGCGGAATCTACATATCGGGTAGCCCTGCAGGAATTGGAATCTGCCAATGCCAATGTTCTAGCCGCCAAATACAATATTCGTAGTGCTGAAGCCAGCCTTAAAGACGCAGCCGAAAACCTCAGAAAGACCAGCATCTTCGCCCCTGTCAGCGGCATCATCTCATTGCTCAATGTGGAGGCCGGAGAAAGAGTTGTAGGGACTTCACAGATGGCCGGAACGGAAATGATGCGTATAGCCAACTTGAATAATATGGAAGTCCGGGTCAACGTAAATGAAAATGATATTGTCCGTGTAAGTTTAGGAGATACTGCGGAGATTGATGTAGACGCATACAGTGGTAGTGGCCGTAAATTTAAAGGAGTGGTAAAAGAGATTGCCAATACGGCAGCCGGTTTGGCATCTTCGACGACGACAATATCAGCCGATGCTGTAACGGAATTCGAAGTGAAGGTGAAAATTCTGAACGAATCCTTCTCAGATCTGATGCAAAACAGATCTAAAAAATCCTACCCCTTTAAGCCAGGGATGACAGCATCGGTAGATATCATTACAGAGCGAAAGAATAAGGCCATAGCAGTCCCTATTGCTGCCGTAACCACCCGTGCGGAGAATGTCAAACCTAACGATGGAGAAGAATCTACCGAAAATTCAGAAGCAAAAACTAAGGCTAAGAAAGACGATTTGAAGGAAGTAGTCTTTGTGGATTCGGCTGGAGTCGCTAAAATGGTGGAAGTGAAAACGGGTATCAGCGATTTTGATAATATAGAAATCCTTTCTGGTCTTAAGAAAGGGGACCAGATTATTTCCGGCCCATATATCATGGTGTCAAAAAACTTGAAAAGTGGAGATTTAGTGAGTAAGAAAGTCGGAGATGAGAAAAAAGAGTAAACCTAATCCAATTAAAGTAACCATAGTTGCGTTATGACTATGTAATAAGTTCGATTTAGTTTAGGTTAAAAAAAATCCTTGCGGCTTTGCTGCAAGGATTTTTTATGTCTTATGTATGGTCTATTCTGGGGCTAGAACATATTTATTGATAAATGCCTTCTTTGCCAAATTTCTTGGCCAACATATAATAAAAAAGGGCCCGGTGCTTATTTCTGTTGCTACTCCCGAACTTTTCACATACTTCTTTGATGGCAGCATCGAGCTCAGGTCCATCGGTTAGGCCCAGTTTGTTAACCAGGTAGCTGGTCTTTACCCGATCTAATTCGCTCTGATCACTGCAAGAAACTTTGGCAGCATCCGCATTATAAATAGAGGGGCCAAGGCCTTTGGTGACTTTCATTAGTAAGTCGTTGTCTAGGTTCAGTCCAATTTTCGAAGCTTCTTCTTGGTAGGTCGAAATCAAATCATCTAGCTTACTCATCGGTTAGTCTGTTATAGTGGTAGGTATAAAATGTATAATGGTACAATTAATGGTAAGTTTTGAATAAATCAAAACGTTTCACCAGATTTAATAGCCCAATTGGTTTATTTTAGGAAATTTCGTTTTATAGCTGCGGGAATAAGGAAACAGCATTGCGATCCAGTAAATATCCAAGCGATTTACGGAGAGTGTATGTGGAAGTTGATTTATTTCCTATTTTGGCATTAGAATGCAGAATTTAACCAAATAACACAAATATAGACCCCTGGGTCAGGGAGGTGCATACGATGGAAACACAGGGTTTAAAGAAGATAACGGTAATAGGGGGTGGAAGCTGGGCAACGGCCTTGGTAAAAATATTAAGCGAACAAACGCATGTACAGATACGTTGGTGGCTGCGAAGCAAAACGGATATCAAGCACATTCGGAATTTTCATCATAACCCAAGTTACTTGAGCGATGTATATTTATCACCTAAGAAAATTCGCGTTTATGAACAGGTTTCGGAAGCCCTCAAAGGCAGTCATTATGTGATATTGGCCGTTCCCGCCGCCTTTATTCAAGAATCACTCGCAGGTCTCCAGCCCCGGCATTTCGAAGGAAAGGTAATTGTTTCGGCTATAAAGGGAATGATTCCGGGGGTGAACAGCTTGGTTACGGATTGGATGACAGAGGCTTTTGCAGTGGACCTGGCTCATACTTGCGTAATTGCAGGACCCTGCCATGCCGAGGAGGTAGCCTTAGAGAAACAATCTTTTTTGAGCATTGCTTCCACCAATCAGGAGTCGGCAGAAGATTTTGCAAGACTGATGACCTGCCGCTATGTTCAGGCTAAGGCCTTGGGTGACCTATATGGAGTAGAATATGCAGCAGTTATGAAAAATATAGTCGCCATTGCCTGTGGCATAACTCATGGACTTGGTTTTGGAGATAATTTCCAGGCTGTTTTAGTGTCCAATGCCATGCAAGAAATAGGTAGGTTCGTAAGTACCATTGATCCTCGGGAGCGGGAACTGGCTTCGCCAGCATATTTAGGCGATCTGTTGGTAACCTCATATTCTCAATTTAGCAGGAACAGGCTTTTTGGAAATATGATTGGTAGGGGATATGCTGTAAAAGCGGCTCAGCTCGAAATGAAAATGATTGCAGAAGGATATTATGCAACTCAGAGTATTATGGCTATAAATGAAAATCAAAAGGTATTTTTGCCCATCACTCAGGCAGTTTACGATATTCTGTACGGACAGCAGCCACCCGCTGCAGCAATAGAAGAGTTGAAAAAACATCTGGGCTAATAGTCCTTTGGCCTCTGAAAGGTGTACTTGGATTGGTACCCTTTTGAAAATGAAAATATATGATGATGAACCGTATTAACCGTTCCTTCACCCTTGGGGTGGTATTGAGTAGTATTGTATGGCTATCAGCCTGTCAAACGGCTCCTAAAGAAGAAGAAAATGAATTAGCTCAGGTGGAGACCGACTTCGTTTTTGGTGACGATCGCTCCTTTCCCCAATGTCACGCCTCTACATTGGTGCGTTTGGATGATGGGAATTTCCTAGTGGCATGGTTTGGCGGTACGGCCGAAAAGGACCCAGATGTGGGTATCTGGCTATCCAAAGGACAACCAGGTAACTGGAGTGCTCCTGTGGAAGTTGCCAAAATAAGAGAAGATGCCCACTGGAACCCAGTGCTTCAGGTAACCGACCAAGGCAAAGTCATTTTATATTTCAAAGTTGGAAAAGTTATTCCTACCTGGGAGACCTGGGTGCAAACTTCGGAAGATGGAGGTGAAACTTGGTCTGCAGCTACAGAACTCGTTCCTGGCGACAAAGGAGGACGTGGCCCCGTAAAAGATAAGCTGATTGTATTAAAAGATGGCTCCTGGCTAGCAGGTGCCTCGGACGAGCAAGATGGCTGGAAGGTTTTTGTAGATCGAAGTGAGGATGCAGGAAAAACCTGGAATAGATCTCCATTTTTTAAAATGGATACTACTGCGATCAAAGGCAAAGGTGCCATTCAACCGACCTTGTGGGAGTCTGAGCCTGGCAAGGTACATATGCTGGTGCGTACTACCGGAGGTAAAATTGGACGCAGTGATTCGGAAGATAATGGTAAGACCTGGTCTGAAATTATAGCCACAGGTTTACCCAATCCTAACAGCGGTATCGACCTCGATCGGCTTTCAGATGGCAGTCTGGTATTAGCATATAATCCCGATGATAGCGATTGGGGATCGCGCTCTCCACTTTCCCTGACTATGTCAGAAGATAATGGTAAAACTTGGCCATATCGCTTCGATCTGGATAGTGGAGAAAAAAAGGATGAATTTAGCTACCCAGCAGTAATTGCGTGGGGAGATTCCGTAGCAGTGAGTTATACCTGGAACCGCCAGAAAATTTCCTTTTGGAAGGGCAGCAAGGAAGATATTAAAAAGCTATCCGAATAATAAACTTCATATTCGGAACGGGCAGGAGACTAATTGCTTCCTGCCCGTATTTTTTTTATTCCAGATAGAAAACGCGTTCTAAGGTAGTGCTTACCGGGGAATAATCCGGATTGGTCTCCATAATATCGGCCATATATTTCCACCATTTTTGTACAATTTCCGTTTGCCCCAAATCCTGAGAGGAGCCTTCTCCCGACTGGTTTTGAATGGCAAATAGGATATTTGTTTCTTCATCAAGAAATATAGAGTACTCAGAGATTCCCGACTCTTTTATCAGCGTCACCAGTTCAGGCCAAATTTTGTTATGTCGTTTCTTGTATTCAGCCACCTGACCAGGGTGTAGCTTCATTTTAAAAGCAATAGTTTTCATAGAATGTTCACAAGGGGTTGTATATGTTCTTAACCGAAGAAGGGCCGAAACATGAAAATTTACCCTTGATTAGGTACTGTATGCTATAGGCTATAAGCTGTAAGCCTATAGCATACAGCACCTAATCCCTAAACCCTATTCCCTAAATCCCTTTTCAATACCCCTTCAATTCCAAATCGTCACTTTCGAGGATATCAACTCTTTTTTTCATCTTCTTCTGGATGATCTTAAAATGGTGTTCATCTTCGGGGCAGATTAGGGAGATAGCCTCACCGGTAGCTCCGGCTCTACCCGTACGACCGATCCGATGTACATAGTCCTGAGGTGATCTGGGTAGATCAAAATTGATCACATAAGGAAGATATTGTATATCTATACCTCGGGATACAAGGTCGGTAGCCACCAGTACCCTCAATCGGCCCGTTTTAAATTTGTTGAGTGTTTCGGTCCTTGCTCCCTGACTTTTTTCGCTATGAAGCGCGGCAGCATCTATCCCATTTTTCTTAAGCTTTTCTACTAGGTTATCCGCCGTACGTTTGGAGGATGCGAATACGAGTACCTGTTGCATCTCTTCCGTTTTAATGAGATAGCGAAGCAACGGTCCTTTCCTTTCGGAACTGACCCTATAGGCCGATTGCTTGATAAGTTCAAGATCTTGCTCGGGTTCCTCTATGGAAATTTTTACTGGATTGTTAAGAAGACTTTGGTGAATAGATTCCACCGCATCCCCTAGGGTAGCAGAAAATAATATGCTTTGTTTTTTCCTGGGGAGTAAAAATAGAATATCCTTCATTTCGTCGGCAAAACCCATATTCAGCATCTTATCGGCTTCGTCAAGTACCAGTATCTCGGTCTCAGAGATAGACAGTGCCCGGCGGGAGAGAAGATCCAGGAGTCGGCCGGGCGTAGCCACAAGCACCTCTACATTCTGAAGGCCAATCATCTGCGGGTTAATGGATACACCACCGTAAACGGCCATGGTTTTCACTTTTCGGGGGAGTTTCTCACCGAAGGCCTGAAAAACAGACCCGATTTGAATCGCCAGCTCACGGGTAGGGGCCAAAACTAATACCCGAATCGATCTGTTTTGAGGTGTACCTTTATCTTGGAACCATTCTAAAATAGGAAGAACAAAACTGGCCGTTTTCCCCGACCCTGTTTTAGCTATGCCCAATACGTCTTTTCCCGCCCTGATTGCCGGTATGGCCTGTTCCTGAATAGGGTAGGGCTTAGTATATTGTTGCGCCTCAATGGCTTTTAGCAAGGGTTCCGAAAGTCCGAGGGATTGAAAGGGCATAAAGGGATATTTGTGTTCGTGATTTTTTGTGCAAAGATACACTTTATCATGGCCAATTGTTGGAAGAAGGGTATTGCTGGAATGGCTACAGCCCAAAGGAGATTCTTATAACTTTGTTTTTTTAAGAAAGGATGTTTGATAATTAAGCCCTTCTAACAATTTTAGGCTATTTTTAGAAAAACAAACATTATTAAATCATGAGCAAAAACATTATTTTATCAATTGCTTTATTTTTGGTGGTAATCACTGCACAAGCCCAAACCTTTCGAGGGCTCGATAAAAGTCCTAGAGATATATCCTATTTTCCTGATAATTTTGCGCACGACCGCAAGGATGGGGAAAAGCCCTTAGCCAAGGTTTCTTACAGCCGTCCGTATGCCAACGACCGCGAAATATTTGGGGAACTGGTGCCCTTCGGCAAGGTGTCGCGTGCCGGCGCTGATGAAGCTACAGAAATTACTTTTTTTACGGATGCGAAGTTAGGTGGGAAGGCCGTGAAGGCCGGAACCTATTCCTTGTACACCATTCCTGACAAAACGGAATGGACCATTATTCTGAACAAAGACTTGGATTTTTGGGGAGCATATAAATATCGGGAAAGCGAGGACGTATTGCGCGTAACCGTTCCTGTTAAATCGGATTCGAATGAATACGCAGAGAATTTCTCTATTCAGTTTTTTTCTACTGGTACCAAGGCTGCAGACCTGATGATCGGCTGGGCAAATACCGTTGTGGCCGTACCTGTCACCTTCAAATAAATAAAGAAGGCCACTGGACATAGAATAGTCGCTGTGGCCTTCTCTACCATTCGTTTTGACGCTTCACAGGTCTACTGCGATCCATCCGCTATTCGTAACGCGAGAATATAGAAGTTGCCGTATGCCCCCCAAAACCGAAGGTATTATTGACTACTACATCAATTTTTTTCTTAAGCGGAGTACCTAAAACAATTTCAATACTTTCAGGAATGCGCTCATCCAGATTTTTAGTATTGATGGTAGGAGGTACCACATTATCGCGTATAGACAAAATACTGATAATACTTTCCACCGCCCCGGCAGCACCCAATAGGTGGCCTGTCATGGATTTGGTAGCCGTTACTGTTAGTGCTCTTTCTCCAAATACTTTTTGTATGCCTACTAATTCGCCAATATCACCTAGAGGCGTCGAAGTTGCATGGGCGTTTACGTAATCCACCTGGTCGGGATGCAGGCCCCCGTCAGCGAGTGCATTGCTGATACCCAAGGCAGCTCCCAAACCGTCGGGAGGGGTTCCCGTGAGATGATACGCGTCAGCAGCCATACCTCCTCCTTTTAATTCTGCGTAGATATATGCTCCACGGGCGAGAGCATGATCTAGCTCTTCGAGAATCAGGGCACCAGCACCCTCACCCATCACAAAGCCATCGCGGTCGCGATCGAAGGGTTTGGACGCTCCCTGCGGATCATCATTTTGTTTGGAAAGAGCCTGCGCTGCACTGAATCCTCCCACTGCCGAACCGGTTATAGCGGCTTCTGAACCACCGGCAATCATAATATTGGCTCTCCCTAACCGAATGGTGTCAAAGGCACTGATGATGGCCGTATTGGACGAAGCACATGCCGATACTGTGCAGTAATTGGGGCCATGTAGCTTATGACGGATCGATACCACACCTGCGGCGATATCCACGATCATTTTTGGGATAAAATAGGGGTTGAAGCGTGGTGTACCGTCACCAGCATGAAACTCTTTCAGTTGTTGCTCGAAGGTGATAATGCCTCCATTGCCACTGCCCCAGATTACACCAACCTGATAGCGCTCTTGCTCGCTCATTTGCGAAAAGTCTAGCTTTGCATCGGCGATAGCCTGATCGCTGGCCACAATGGCATATTGCGTGAACCCATCGTATTTTTTTAATTCTTTTTTATCAATAAAATCTTCCCCATTGAAGCCTTTTACCTCGCAAGCAAAGCGGGTTTTAAATTTTTCTGCATCAAATTTGGTGATAGGACCGGCTCCACTTTTCCCGGCCAGTATGTTGGCCCAAAATTCCTCTACGGAATTTCCAAGAGGGGTGATCGCCCCCATACCAGTAATAACGACTCTTTTCATATAAATTGGTGAGTTAGAAATATCATAAATGGTTTTAATTAAACCGCTTGCTGTGCCAGCAACACCTGCTGCAAAATTTTTACGACCCCATTATTATCATTACTCTCGGCAGTATACCGGGCTATTTTTTTTACATCAGGATGAGCATTTTCCATGGCATAGGAATGGTCGGCTTGTAATAACATCTCAACATCGTTGAAATAGTCGCCGAAAACCATTGTTTGTGCCTTCGTCACGCCCAGTCGTTCTTGAATCATAGCCATAGCTACTCCTTTATTTGCTTGCCTATGTGAAATGTCCAGCCAGATGGGGCCTGATACTTTTACCTGATATTGGTCGTGTAAATGCTTGAAATGCGGATAAACATGTTGCTCAGATCCTTTCAAGTCACATATGGTGAATTTTAGAAAATCGTCGTCCGTTACCTCCAAGAGGTTCTCCACAACCTCATAACGCTCGAAGTAAAGGGTAAGGTGCGCAAGAAATTCAGGCGCATCACTTTCTACATAGGCTTTTTTCTTCCCACAGATTACAATATAATTATCTTTTATGGCGCGGGCCATCCTAATTAGTTCATATACATCGTTATGTGGTAGGGCCTGAACGTGAATTTCCTCTTCTCTGAACACCACATAACTACCGTTTTCAGAAACAAAAATGACATCATCCTTGATAGGTGCCAGGGTCTTTGCCAAATTGAAATATTGCCGGCCACTTGCCGCTACGAAATGTATGCCCAGCTCTTTTAGTCGCTCAAAAGCAGGATAAAATGATTCGCTGACCTGATGCTGGGAGTTCAAAAGGGTCCCGTCCATATCAGTAGCAATCAGGCGTATATCGTTATGATTCATATTCAATCTTTTCATTAATGGGCCGCAAGGTACGACAAAACCTTTTTTTTAAATAAAACCCTACCGTCATTATTTAGGTTCGTTGATGAACCTGTGCCCTCTTCTTGCTGTTCGTAATGCATAACTATTTTTAGTATGGCATTTTCTAAATATTACCTCTCTGCTTTTCTAGCTTTTGTGATCTGGGGATTTTTTAGTCTGGCACTCAAGCCCCTGTACCAGTATGCATCGCTGGATATATTATTTTATCGGGTATTTTTCTGCGCCATCATTATGACTTTTATCAGTGTCGTCATCCGCCGAGATGTCCTGCGTAAAAGCGTTCGATTGTATAAGGAAATGTCATCCAGAGAAAAGAAAAGAACCGTTTTTCTTACCCTGTCAGGAGGATTATTACTCACGGCCAACTGGTTCTTTTTTATCTATGTCATGAACCATATCAGTGTGAAGGCTGCCTCATTCGCCTATCTGGTCTGTCCTATCCTGACTACGGTAATTGCCTATTTTGTGCTCAATGAGAGATTGTCCCGCTGGCAGTGGGTAGCCGTAGCGATTAGCATAGTGAGTTGTCTGATTCTTTCCTTCAATAGTTGGGCCGACATTGCATATAGCCTGATTGTGGCACTGTCTTATGCCTTGTATCTGGTAAGCCAGCGTAAAAATGTGGGCATTGATAAGTTTCTTATTCTTACCATACAAATCGTTTTTGCAGCCCTGACACTTCTACCCTTCTTCTCCTCATTTTCAGGAGCGGTTCCCGTTGAGCCTTATTTCTATGGCATGATCATTCTGATTGCTGTGCTGTTTACCATCATACCTTTGTTTCTCAACCTTTATGCGCTACAAGGGGTCGATTCCTCTACCATCGGGATCATGTTGTATGTCAATCCGCTGATGAACTTTCTAATTGCCCTATTCTATTTTCATGAACCCATCAATGCTCTTCAACTAACAGGTTATTCACTTATACTGCTGTCTATAATCGTTTTTAATGAGAGACATATTTTTAAACGCCGGGTGATCGTTAGCTGATGCATATAAAAATCATGGCTTCCGTTTGCCTATTAATGGCCTTCCTGGAATCGTGTACCTCACAACAAAGAAAGGATTCCGCTACCTTGGCACCTTCAGAATTGCCTGGCGACATATTGGCCCAGACGCACTGCGGCCGCTGTCATGCTTTTGTAGCGCCCGATTTGCTACCCAAGGACAGCTGGCGCTATGACGTGCTTCCTGACATGGGGCACAGGCTGGGGATTTATGCCGGTGGCCTGCGACCCGATAGTCTTTTCGGTTCCGGCCCCGATGCCGAACAGATACGACTGTCAGGGGTGTTTCCCGAGCAGCCGCTTATCGCCGGTGAGGACTGGGAGAAAATCGTTCAATACTACTTGACCCTGGCCCCCGAAACGTTGGCTCCTCCAAGCAGGAAGGAGCCTATACCAACCGATCTGAAGCAATTTGCCTACCGAGAAGTTGCCTTAGCGCATCGGCCTGCACTAACCACCTTGGTACACTTCCGTGAGAGCGGAAAAGGCTTGGTTTTTAGCGACGCCAAAAGTCATATTTTATCGTTTCTCTCCCATACCCTTGAAGAGGAGTATAGCCTGCCCCTGAAGGCAACTGTGGTAGGTTTTGAAGAAGATTCCGACAGAGCCTATCTTACCAGCATGGGCAGAGGCGTATTTCCTACCGATGCCGCCAACGGGGCCGTCTGGCTCCTGCGAAAGAATGATAAAGGCAGGCTTGCCTCCTCCGAAGGAGCATTGGTCAACGATCTGCAAAGACCGGCGCAAACACAAAGAATCGACTTAAACCAGGACGGAGTGCTGGACCTGCTGGCCTGCGAATATGGGAATTATAGCGGTCGACTCGCTTGGTACGAGCACCTTGCTGATGGTACTTTAAAGCCTCATATTTTACGCAATATGCCCGGGGCCATTCATGCCGAAGTGCGGGATTTTAATGGGGATGGCAAGCCGGACATCATGGCCCTGATGGCCCAGGGCGATGAAGGCATGTTCCTTTATCTGAATCAGGGAGAGGGGAGATTTGAAGAAAAGCGCCTCCTGCAGTTCCTGCCGCTCAATGGCTCCCAGCATTTTTCTCTGGCAGACTTCAATGGGGACGGGCATGAAGATATCCTCTATGTCTGCGGTGATAATGCCGACAAGACGCCCCTGCTAAAGGCCTACCATGGCCTTTATATTTTCCTCAACGATAGTAAACTGAATTTTAAGCAATCATATTTTTACCCACTCAATGGGGCCTATAAGGCCCTTGCCCGGGACTATGATCTGGACGGAGACCTAGATCTGGCCGCTATCTCCTTCTTTCCCGACTATGCCCACCAGCCTCAGGAGAGTTTCGTGTATCTGGAGAACAAAGGGAAATTACGTTTTACCCCGCATTCTTTTCCGCAGGCTACCCAGGGACGGTGGATGGTTATGGATGCCGGCGACTTGGATGGGGATGGAGACATTGACCTGGCCCTGGGGTCTTATGTGTCTTTCCAAGCCGAAGGCGACAGCACCGGTCTGGGAGAGAAATGGCTGAAGAGCGGTCCTTCAGTAATCCTGCTCGAAAACAAGGCACGAAGGTAAGTTTATAAACATTCTTGTTAAAAGAAACCTTGGAAATGGAAGTGAAGCTCAAGTCCGCAGCCATCTGGCTGTAGGGTGGAAGATGCCGTCCTGTCGTCTTACCCTATAGCGTCACAATGTCCAGCAGTCAAGTTAATGGGATCGTTGGCGCATGATCTAGCGCCTTATCATGATAAACAGGACCGTATATTTTTTTGTATTCAATTTTTTGTTGTGTCTGACTCTAACTGAATCAGCGCCACTCCTGGCCCAAGGAGCCGCTCCACGGGCTCCACATCACCTGCGGGTTTTCGACAAGACGAACCCTATAGGCACGGGAGACCGTCCCTATTTCGGCTGGTATGTCAGCGACCCTGATATTAACGAGGTTCAATCGGCCTATCAGATTCTAGTGGCTTCGACACCAGTCCTGCTGAACGCAGATCGGGGAGATATATGGGACAGCGGCAAAATACCCTCCCGCAAACAGAATTACGTGTATATCTTAGGACAGCCATTGAAATCCTCTCATACCTATTACTGGAAGGTGCGGACCTGGGACAAAGATGACCTAATTAGTCCATATGCTGAGCCCGCCACTTTTACAACGGGGCTAACGGGCCATGCCGACTGGGCAGGGGCCAGTTGGATACGTCGGAAAAGTGATTCTCCAGACGATTATACCTATTACCGGAAATCATTTGCACTTCCGCGCCGACAACCCAAATCTGCAATAGTATACCTGGCTGCCCACCATAGCTACGACCTTTATGTCAATGGACAAAGGGTGGGCAAGGGCTTTAACCACCATTATCCACAGTATGCCTATTATCAGGCCTGGGACATTGCCCCTTATCTGAAGCCCGGTCAGAAGAATGTAATTGCCTGTCTTACGCATTGGTATGGGGGCGGGCAGGGAAGGGCCAAGGCAGAGCGGGGCCTCTTACTGAAAGCTCTTGTGGATTATGGCGAAGGAGATCTACTCGTTGTGGGTAGCGACAGCAGCTGGAAGCAGGCCCAAGCAATGCAGTGGGTAACAGGGCAGCCCCAGAGAAATGGGGAGGGCATAGGCCGTATCGAAAAAATAGACAGTCGCAAGGCCGTGAAAGGATGGAATGCGATCGGTTTCGACGATTCGGTCTGGGAGCAGGCCATAGAAATCGGAGCCCATCCCGCGGCTCCCTGGACGGGCACCCTCCGGCCCGATCTGACCAGGGTTATTGAAAAGGAGATAAAACCCGTTTCGGTCAAGAAAATGCCTACAGGGAAATATCTGATCGATCTGGGGAAAATCTATGCCGGTAGCTTTAAAATAGCCTTTCATGGGGGCAAATCCGGCGATAGTGTGAAGGTACAGGGGGGATTCGTCCTCCAAGGGGATGGCAGCATTTCTACCGATCTCGATCAACAGACCAATCTCGAATATCATTATATCCTCAATGGCGAGTCCTCCGTTTTTCAGCCTCACGTATACCTTGGTCTCCGGTATCTGGAGGTAGAAAACAGTCCCAATATGCTGGATGCAGATCATGTAACTTTCATTACCCGTCATTATGAACTCGATCCTTCCCGATCCTCTTTCACTTCATCCGACAGCACCCTCAACCGAGTTTGGGATCTGATGGTCCATTCGTTGGTGGTAGGGGCGCAGGAGGGATTTATGGATACACCGACCCGGGAGAAGGGTGGTTTTCTGGGGGATAGCTGGTCGCAGGGTGTTCCCAACTTAAGCGTGATGGGCGACAGGACTATGAACTTACGCATACTTAATGAGTTTCTGGACTCTCAGGAGCAGTATTGGCCCGATGGACGACTCAATGCCGTATATCCTAATGTGGATGGGGCCCGCGACATTCCGGAATATACCCAGTCGTACCTGGTATGGGCCTGGGACTATTATATGCAGACAGGGAATGCTGAATTTTTGAAGAAAAATTACGACCGGCTCAGACAAATTGCCCGCTATGTTGACGCCCATCGGGATGAGGATACTGGGTTGATCTACAAACTGGCAGGAGGCAAGGGGCCTTATGAAAATGGAATTATCGACTGGCCTCTCAACATGCGGTACGGGTATGATATGGATGCGACCTCCCGCACCGTCATAAATGCCTACGCCTATGCCGACTTCCTGATGATGGCCAGAATAGCAGCTGTAGCCGGTATGGATTCGGATATAAGCCTTTATGAGGGGAAGGCCAGTGCCATGAAAGAAGCCATGAATGCCAGGTTAGTCAACGAAGACGGTGTATATATCGATGGACTTTACCAAGATCGGCGGCCCAGTGGGCATGTCTCTCAGCATGCCAATATTATTCCATTGGCACTGGACATGGTCCCTAAAGCCAATCGGCAACGGGTGATTGCCGCCATCAAAGAACGACAGATGCAAGTGGGGATGATCTGCCTCCGCTGGCTCCCCGAAGCCCTTGGCGAAGCCGGAGAGGGGGAGCATCTGATGGAGCTGTACACCAATTCCGACTGGGACGGCTGGGCCCGTACCCTCAAGCTCGGGGGGACTGTTACCTGGGAATCTTGGAATGCCAACGAGGTGAACGAAAGCATGTCACATCCGTGGGGGGCGGTGGGACTGCTGGGAATGCAGCAGTATATGCTGGGCATAAAGCCCCTAGAGGCTCAGCACGATCTCGTGCAGATCAAACCCCTGTGGTTTGGAGATAAACTCAAAACGGCTGGTGGGATCTATCCTACCGATAAGGGGAATATCAAGCTGGATTGGCAGTATGAAAATGGGCGATATACCCTCAAGATAGACCTTCCTGTCAATATCAAAGCGAAGGTATATTTGCCCGGGCTAGGCCGAAAGGATCCCACCTTAAAAGTAGACGGAGAAACTGAAGAGGCTGTCTGGGAAGGGGAGTATCTCATGCTCGATGGCATCGGATCGGGGACACATATTTTTGAGAGGACCCGCTAGTGGGGTCCTCTTAGGGGATTATTCCACCTCCGAGACCATCACCTGATGGTCTTCCAAGTCGAACTCGTTCGGGTTGAAGTGCATGTCCAGAGGCAGTCCCAACCATTCTTTCATGCTGGCATATTCCTCGTGCTTAGGATCGGCCAAGATAGATTTTAAACGCGTATACCCGGGAGCTCCTCCACAATCTTCGGGAGGACAGGCGCCCTTGCCGTCCAACAGGGTAGGGGTTGCTGATGTGTCGTCTACGATAGCCTCAAGGGTTATCTGGTGGTCCCAATCGTCACCCAAATCATATACGTAGCTAAATTTTTGGCCTTCTTCTTCAAAAATATCGGAAAGTGCCGTTTCCGAAGCGTCGAGCTTTTCTTCGTCCCAGTCGTCAAACTCTTCGTCCACCAATCCGATCGTCACCGAATCTTTTCTGCCGCCAGGAGAATTAAATTGAAACAGATGGTACATATCCCAGCCGAAAGCCACCTGGATCACCTCGTGGAACTGCTCGAAGGTGTATTCTGAAGGAACCACCACCCTGCGCCATACGGTAGGTTTGGATATATTTTTGAGTTGTATTTTGAACTGAAAAGCCATGGGATCTGTGTTTGAATTGAACTGCAATTTAAGTAGAAAAATAAAAAATTGGCTTATCTCTTTGCAAGAACTGGTGCTGATTTTGTAGAGAGTATTGCTCACTTCTGTAAGGATCCGTAAATGATATGGCTGCTTCCTTACATTTTCATCCATCGTGTCCTTTGTGTCTTCTTCGTAGCCTTTGTGGTTACTTAGTACCACAAAGATTGACACGAAGGACAGGAGATTTTCTCCTGGCCTAGGCTCCATCTGATCCAAGGATTCAAGCAGTTAAGAACAAATCAAACCAGCAACCCCAGCCACTGAATCCCGAAAGATGTACGGATAGGCCAATAATGTCACCCATTCTGGGTTCTAAACATTGCCATTCGACATTGCTATAATCATTACACCACTTCGTGGTTCAATACAACCCGCCGATAAAACAACCTTCCAGATTGGTTGGTAACCTTTTAAAATGACAGGAATATAAAGACAAATTAACATCCATTCCGTAGAATCCAGAAGGGATGATATGATTATAGAATCAAACCAGCAACCCGAGCCTAAAAACTTTTCCAATAGAACAGACAAACTAGCGACCTCAAAGTGGACGAGTTGAGCATAGGGCAAAAATAAATACCCTCAAGTTTAAACCTCCAGCTCTTCTCGTACAAATATTTTTGATGATGACTCAGAAGCTACTTATCATTCCACTTTCAGTTTTACTATTTTTTGTGTTGGGATCTGCCTCTTGTAAACAAACGCCCATAGACCAGGAAGGCAATGTTTTGGATGACTCGCCAAATATTGTCTTTATTATCGCCGCCTGTCAGCATCTGCACAACTCCCTATTGTTTCTGGATCTCCGATTTATGGAAAATCTAAAGAAAAGGTAAACTCTATTGGGGTTGCAACAAGGACGATAGAATAAAGCTATAAGTGAAACAGTTGATCCTTGTTATACATCCTTATAGACTCCTTAACCGGATTTACTAAAACTTGAAATTATATCCTAACGAAGGAACAATACCATAAAGAGAAATGGCCGTTATATTGGAATATTTAAAATATTGATAATCTGCAGGCTGCACTTCAACAGAGAACAAATTTCTGCGGTTATATGCGTTATAAACACCGATTACCCATCGTCTTTCTCCATGCCTTTTTTGTTTTAAGATACTTAACTGAAAATCTAACCTATGAAATGCAGGTAGCCGAAAGCCATTTCGTCCATTATAATAGTTAAAAGTAGCATTTTGATAGGCATAATTGGCTATTGGCAATGAAACGGCTGCACCTGAGTTGTATTGAAAATCCATTGAAAAATTCAATGTTCTGCTGATTTTGTAATTCGTAACCACAGAAAAACTGTGACGTCGATCAAAACGGGTAGGATAGGTTTTATTTTGATTTATGCCGATTATATTTCTATCGGTTTTTGAAATGGTATAGGTGATCCATCCTGTTAATTTCCCCACTTGTTTTTCAAAAAACGTCTCCAGGCCAAAGGCACGGCCAGAACCTGTTCTCAATTGCGTTTCTACCTGTTGGCTTAAAAACATTTCCGCATTATCAATAAAATCAATTACACCATTCATCTTTTTGAAATATATTTCGGCTGATAAATTATATGCATTTACCTTATGGTGATAACCTAACGAAACAAGGTTAGCCTTCTGTGGGGCAATATTCTGGTTTGAGGGAAACCAAACATCAGTAGGTAGTCCAGCAGCAGAATTGCTCAATAAGTGAAAATACTGTGTCGATCTGCTGAACGACAAGTCCAGCTTGTCCCTTTCGGAAAGTAAATATGCTAAGGAAAAACGTGGCTCAATTGCTGAACGAAAATTTTGAATCTTACCAGCAACAAAATTCACTGAATCAGTAACATGGATATAATCTCTGGAATATAGGTAATTGACGCCTGGACCCAATTGGCCGTACATGCTGTATCTTATACCTAAATAGGTGTTCAAGTTGGATGTTATGGGTTTATTGATACCAATATGTAGGCCCGACTGAATCGTCCGCTTGGTGTTCAATGAAAAGGGTTTTGTTAATGAGGAGTCCGAATTTGGAGTTATTGAGCCTGGGTCAATCTTGGTTCTACTAATATCCAAGCCAAATTTTAAAGTAGCATTGCCTTTGACAAAATAATCCCATTGATGTTTGAGACCAATTTCATTTAATCCAGCCTTCCAGGCAAAATCTCTTCTGTCGTTCACCAAGCTATAGTCATAGTGGTATTGACTTACATAAATGGTGCTATTGGAAATGAGCTTTGGGCTATAGATATGATTCCATCTGAGTGTTGCTGTCTGGTTATTCCATTTGGTGTAGGTGCCTCGCACTAAGACATAAAATTGGAACCAGTCTCCACCTGAGTAATTAGAGAAATAAATCTGATCCTTACCATTCTTACTTTTCCAATTTACCTTGGCATTTAAATCAAAGAATTTGATTTTATTATTTCCCTGAAAATACTTGAAACCACCTAGATTTAGTGATTTTGCGAGGTTTTCGGCTATGTTTACAATAGATCCTGCATAGCTATATCGACTGGAAATTACTAAGGAGGATCTGTTTTTGATAATTGGCCCTTCCACCGTGAGTCGACTTGCGATCAAACCAATTCCACCAGAAACTTTGAATTTTTGGTCATTACCTTCACGCATACGAATATCGACCACTGAAGATAATCGTCCCCCAAATTGTGCAGGTATTAAGCCCTTATAAATATCAACATTCTTTACAGCGTCAGGATTGAAAGTTGAATAAAATCCTAATGCGTGGCTCACATTATAAACCGGAGCATCATCCAGCGTTATTAAGGTTTGATCAAATGAACCTCCCCGAACGGATAAGCCAGTTGTTCCTTCGACGGCAGAGCGCACGCCAGGAAAATATTGCAGGGATTGTAAGATATCAGCCTCGCCTCCAAGGGTTGGCATATTTTTAATCTGACTGACAGATAAACTATTTTTGCCAGGAATTTCAGTGTTTACTATTTTATTATTGGCCACAATAATGACCTCATTTAATTGGTTATCAGCTGGTTTTAGGCCCATGTTTATTGTTTTATTGGCTGTGAGTACTGCGTTTATAGTATCCGTTAAGTATCCAACATAAGACACACTCACCAAATACTTTCCCGGATTAAGTTCTATGGAATAAAACCCGTAGTTACTAGTTACATGCGATATATTTTTATCGATCACATATAAGTTTGCCTGTGGTAATACTTCTCCTGATGTTATATCATACACTTTACCACTCATTCTTACATTTTGTGCAAACGCATATGATCCAGATAATATGCACAGCAATGCAATAATTACTCTCATTTTACTTAATTATAGGGTTATAATTATTTTGTTACTGGATTTACTCTAAAAAATTTAGATGAAACACCAGAGGTATTAAAAAAACCAGCAACTGGATAGTCACTTTCTATATTGGTAGGGGCATTTGCAGGAGTAGGCGAGAATACACCACCATCACTGGTGATACTTTTGATTAATGCTTCGTAATGGGAGTAGGCTTCAGGGGTAAGGGAAAAGAGGTAAGCCATGTATTGATTGGGTCCAAGCCATTTTAAAGGATTGGGGTTTGGGGAAGTGCCCACAGAAAAATCTAAATCTTTGACATATTCAGGTAAATAAGTGTCTGCAATTATGGCAACATTCCAAAGATTACCTCTGAAACTGCATGGAAGGGAAGCGGGTAGCGTATAGGTGTCATCTGGCCAAAAGGAGTAACCAACCCAGCAAACCTGAGTCATATAATAGTTTTTATCTGGCCTGGGATCGTGAAAACTTAATAAAGGCAGATATTTGAACGCTTCACCTGAATTGGCATTTTTATCATAAAAAACATTTACTGAGTCGATAGCAGGTACAGCAGGCATGGTAGATGTTGCTTGATATCGTTTTTTATCTACTAAAACTTCCAGGTGATAAGTTTCACCCACTTTGTATTTGATCTTTTTGGAATAATAGTATCCTTCAAAAAGGGTGTCATATTCTCCTTTTTTTAATAACTTTTCGCTTATAAGCGTATCAATTTCACCCGAAGCAGAGGAGACGGTGATGAATGCATTGACAACAGGCTGTACTTCAGAGATACTATTAGTAGGTCTGGTACGGGTTAGCCTTACGTAATTACCAAGATTCAAATTATTAAACTGGCCATCAATTACCAATACTTCATCTTGCTGACTTTGTTTAAGATCTAAGTCGACATTCTTTATACACGATTGTGAGGTCAACAAGCCAATGAAAAGCATATAATTCCTTACGTGGAAACGCATCATACATAATGGATAAGGTGTATTCTTACTTTTTGGTATCTTCAATATACTTCTCAATGGCTGTTAATGTCAATTGTCCGTAATAGATCCTGTCGTCGATCACAACAGTTGGTGTACTTACAATATTAAGCTCTTGTAGCCGAGCAATATTGTTTATAAATGGTTTTTCATCAAAAGTATTCATACAAGCTTGGCACGCAGCGGTATCAATTTTGATTTGGGAACCTAGTTTATCCCAATTCATTTCGCCATTACTAGCCGATTCAAATAATAGATTATATGCTTGGCCAAATTTACCTTGTTTGGCGGAACATGCTACGAATTTAATTTCTGGGTTAATATCTGCTGAATAGCTTACATATTTAAAATGAAAATCATCCTGTAGTTCATTAAAAACCCGTTCTAATCCTTTATGGTTTTCACGGCAAGCACTACAGGAGAAATCTGATATAATCCAAATAGATCTATCAGACTTGGTGTTGCCACGTGAATTAGATACAAGACCAGACATGTCTAATGTAGGTGTCAATGGCGGTTTTAAATGAATCTTTACCCGGTATTTCTGTTTCAATTCTTTGAGATACTCATTCCTTACATACATTTTATAAGTATCTGCTAGCACATCCTGCCCTTCTTTAGTATCCAATGGAATTAGCCTAAATGGCTGTTCGGATCTGACAACTCCAGATTTTAGACCATTTTTATCAATAAACTGCTCTAATGAATAGCTAATTTTACTTTGTAAAATACGAAAGGATAATAGGCTATCCGTTGTTATATTCAGCTCCTTCGCTTCCCTTGATAAAAGTATATTTTCGATCCTATCTTCCAAAGCTATTGTTCTTACTTTAAAAATAGAAAATAAGAATTCATACAACGTATTCTGAATTTCAATTCTATTTCATGTAAGTATATCTTTTTACCATCTACTTCAGCAGCAACCATCCTCTCTGATGATTGCTGCCTACAGCCAAAGCACAAAAGAATTGAAAATGTTAAAATAACTCCTTTATTCATTGATTTAATAAAATTCTAAGGCCCTAAAAAAAACATGTCATTGACTATCGCACCTTCATAAAGCGATAATAAGTATCTGAAGGGCCAATAGTTGTACGGTCTACGCCAAGGCCTGGCAAAGGTGTCTGATCAATATTGAGATATTTAAATGAATTCGCATTCTTTCTATTTTCATCATCTATATATAGTGCACCATTTGCTAGAACCGAAGATTGCCTTGCCATTTCCGTACCAAATACACCATATTCAAAACCTAAACTCGGAAATTCATGCATGTAAGCTGGATCGTCTGACCACCTATTGTTATTACCATAAGAAATCCAGAATTGTAAAGTAGTTCCTTGGGTAGTTCTATTTAGATAGCTGTTACTGCCCGATTGACCCGATTGACTAAGGTTCTTATTGTTTGAATCTTCATTATCGTGGTATAAAATGAATGGATCATTAAAATACCTTTGTATTGGTGGTAAATTTCCTAACCTAATTAGTGCATAGTTTGTCGATCTATTATAAGGCCCGCCATTCGCTGTACTAGGTGTTAAATGTAAAAATTTGAATAATCGTCCATCTACTTTACATATTGTATGCCAAGAGTTAGCATTTCCATCAATGGTCCATGCTCCTTGCCATGAACCTTCTGGATGACTATTCCCTCCATCTTCATTATCCATATAATATCTAATTCTTTCTTCCGAGCCACAATAATCGGTATCAGGTACAACACCTACTGCATAGCCGTCGAAGTCTGATGCAATCCTATATCTAGTTTCTAAATTTTTATAGTAATCAGATATGCTTTTTTGAACAGCCTCTTGTTCCTTTTCAGATGCAAATGTAATTAATCCATCGCTTGGGGTAGCTTCATCTTTATGAGCTCCTTCTAAATACGCAGTTTCAATTTTATTGAGAGTTGAAGTTAATAGAACTTCATTCAGAGATGAGGTTCCTGGTGAATCACAAGAGATAATTGCAATACTTATTATAAGCGCAGGTACAAATCTTTTTTTTCATAATCTTAAATCGGTTTGAATAGTTAAAATTTTTTTAAGTCAAGCACTTTGGGGCCGACGAGTGCTCCTTTAAACTTTAAGAGATGGAACTTTAAGTCTTTGATTCTTAAAGGAGATAAAGAATCTTCTCATTTAAGAACCAAAAACTTTTAGGTTGATAGTTGGACACAAACATAAACTTTCAGAAGCTGTTAATATTACTTTATTAAAAGTTTTTTTTAGTAAAAATTGATTTATAATGGTATTCAATGATATGCTTTAGTTAAACTATTAGCCTGTAATGCGATTTTAATAAACATAACATAATGTAAATTATTATACGATCAAATGTTTTCTATTTTACTAATGATGTACTACTGTTGCGTTAACTTTGGTACCATTTTTTGATAACAGGTACTAGCCTCTGAGACCGATGTGTTTTTTGACAGAATATGAAATAAGGCACAGCTTTAGGTAGGGTACTAGCCTGATATTGCCAAATACCCCGCTATTGTTGGATATGGTTATAGACTGACAGTCTAGTGCATCATTTCATTTCCAAATTTCGTAACCAAAATATTTTGATGGTAGTTATGGACCGACACTATGCCTTAGGACGATCAATTATGAATATAACTTACAGACAAGGGACAATGGGAGATTTGCAAGGCTTGAAAGGCTTAGCGATTAAATCTTGGTCACCTTATCAAACACAATTGACCGATTCTAATTGGAGATCATTACAGGAAACGGTATCAAACGATGCGACTTTCGAAAGACTATTGGAGCAATCAACTTGTTTTCTTGGAATTGTCGACAATGACCCTATTGTAGGAATGGCTTTTTTGGTTCCGAATGGAAATCCAACAGACCTATATCTTAAGGAATGGTGCTATATCCGTTTCGTTTCTGTGGATCCCGCATTTGAAGGGCAGGGAATTGGTAGAACATTGATATCGATGTGTATTGATAAAGCGAAAGAAAGCGGGGAAACGACAATCGCTCTTCATACCTCAGAGTTTATGGAAAAAGCACGACATCTTTATGAAAGTTTTGGGTTTAAAATTTTAAGAGAAATTGAACAGCGGCTAGGAAAACGATATGGGCTCTATAAACTTGACCTATAAAGAGGCTATGATGCTTCCTGATTATTTGATTTTCAGACATCGTTAAGGGTTTGGGGAAGCTGTAGCGGCAGTGGAAGGAGAGCTGCTCATCTCTTTGCAAGACCTAATGCTGATTTTGTAAGGAGTTTCGCTCACTTCGATAAGGCATCGTAAGTGATGTGGCTGCTCCCTTATTATTAAGCAGTTAAGGACAAATCAAATCAGGAATCCCAACCACTGAATCCCGAAAGATGAATCCATTCCATAGAATCCCGAAGGGATGATATGATTATAGAATCAAACCAGCATTGCAAGCCACTGAATCCCGAAAGATGTACGGATGGTCCAATAATGTCACCCATCCTGGGTTCTAAACATTGCCATTCGACATTGGTATAATCATTACACCACTTCGTGGTTCAATACAACCCGCCGATAAAACAACCTTCCAGATTGGTTGGTAACCTTTTAAAATGACAGGAAAATAAACCCAAACTAAAATCCATTCCATAGAATCCCGAAGGGATGATATGATTATAGAATCAAACCAGCATTGCAAGCCACTGAATCCCGAAAGATGTACGGATGGTCCAATAATGTCACCCATCCTGGGTTCTAAACATTGCCATTCGACATTGGTATAATCATTACACCACTTCGTGGTACAATACATCCCGCCGAAAAAACAACCTCCCAGATCGGTTGGTAACCTTTAAAATGACAGGAAAATAAACCCAAACTAAAATCCATTCCGTAAAATCCCGAAAGATGTACGGATGGTCCAATAATGTCACCCATTCTGGGTTATGATCATTTCTATTCGATATTGCTATAATCATTACACCACTTCGTGGTTCAATACGGCCCGCCGATAAAACAACCTTCCAGATTGGTTGGTAACCTTTTAAAATGACAGGAAAATAAACCCAAACTAAAATCCATTCCGTAGAATCCCGAAGGGATGATTGATTATAGAATCAAACCAGCAATGCAAGCCGTAAAATCCCGAAAGATGTACGGATAGGCCAATAATGTCACCCATTCTGGGTTCTAAACATTGCCATTCGATATGGCTATAATCATTACACCACTTCGTGGTTCAATACAACCCGCCGATAAAACAACCTTCCAGCTTGGTTGGTAACCTTTTAAAATGAGACATGATTATAGAATCAAACCAGTACCATAAGGCGTAAAATCCCGAAGGGATGATATGATTATAGAATGAACCCAGCACCAAAAGCCGTAGAATCCAGAAAGCATGACATGATTATAGAATCAAACCAGTACCATAAGGCGTAAAATCCCGAAGGGATGATATGATTATAGAATGAACCCAGCACCAAAAGCCGTAGAATCCAGAAAGCATGACATGATTATAGAATCAAACCAGTACCATAAGGCGTAAAATCCCGAAGGGATGATATGATTATAGAATGAACCCAGCACCAAAAGCCGTAGAATCCAGGAAGGGATGATTGATTATAGAATCAAACCAGTACCATAAGGCGTAAAATCCCGAAGGGATGATATGATTATAGAATGAACCCAGCACCAAAAGCCGTAGAATCCAGAAAGCATGACATGATTATAGAATCAAACCAGTACCATAAGGCGTAAAATCCCGAAGGGATGATATGATTATAGAATCAAACCAGTACCAAAAGGCGTAGAATCCCGGAGGGATGAAATGATTATAGAATAAATCTAAAAACTTTTTCAATAAAACCGACACACTAGCGACCTTAAGGTCGACGAGTTGAGCATTGGGCAAGAATAAATACCCTCAAGTTTAAACCTTAAGCTCTTCAGAAGGTCTATCGAACAAATATTTTTGATGATGACTCAGAAGCTACTTATAATTCCACTTTCAGTTTTACTAATTTTTGTATTGGGAGCAGCCTCTTGTAAACAAACGCCCATAGACCAAGAAGGAGATGTTTTGGATGACTCGCCAAATATTGTCTTTATTATCGCCGACGATATGGGTTGGGATGCATTTGGAAATGCGCCCGGTATCAATAGTGTAAAGGCAAATACGCCTGTATTAGACTCCATGGCCGGCAGTGGTATTACATTTACCAATTTTTGGACTAGCCCAGAGTGCTCTCCAACGAGAGCGTCATTGCTTACGGGGAAGTATGGTTTCAGAACAGGAGTGGGCTCGGCAGGGCAAGTTTTGTCAGAAGATGAAATGATCATTCAAAAATACATCAGCGACAAGACCGACAATAAATACAGCAATGCAGTAATCGGAAAATGGCATGTGAGTGGAGGGGTAAATCTTACGGCACCAGAAAGCCTTGGTGTTCAGTATTTTAGCGGTATCATGATCGGCATGGTCAACGACTATTATAATTGGACCCAAACCACCAACGGTGCTCAGCAAAATATTACTACCTATGCTACCACCCATTTTGTAAATCAGTCGATAAACTGGATGGAGCAACAAACCAAACCATTTTTCCTATGGCTTGCCTTTAATGCACCCCATACCCCCTTCCACAGACCTCCCCTGGATTTGATAACGGACCAGTCTTTATCCAATAATCAGTCCGATGTGAATGCAAATCCACTTCCGTATTACCTAGCGTCCATTGAATCCATGGATAAAGAAATTGGCAGAATGATCGCTTCCATGAGTGAAGTTCAAAGAGAGAATACGGTTTTTATGATCATAGGCGATAATGGTACGCCAACACAGGTGGCGCAAGCCCCCTATATTGGAAGGGCAAAGAGCACGCTATATCAAGGAGGGATCAATTGTCCACTGATCGTTTGCGGAAAAAATGTAACGAGAAAAAATGCAATAGAGAACGCATTGGTGCAAGCGCCGGACATGTTTTCAACTTTTGCTGATATTGCAGGAATAGGCGATACCAGTTATTTTGACGGAATAAGCGTAAAACCACTATTTACCAACGCATCAGCTGCTAAGAGAACCTATAATTACAGTGAATTTTTTGGGAATTCTCCTTCCAGAAACGATGGCTATACCTTGCGCAATAACCAATATAAATACATTAAACTTCAAAACGGAACAGAATACCTGTACAAGCTAAGTACGGATCCATTTGAAACAATCAACTTAATGCTTGAACCTTTAGACACTGAGGCGCAACAAAATCTGGAGGCGCTAAGTAATATAAAGTCAAGTCTATAATCAGTCGACAAAACCCATGAATTTATGAAATCAATGATCTTACTACCTTTTATTTTTATAGCTACCCTTTTTCTTAATGGAAGTTGTAAGAATGATGATGCCCCAGTTACTGAAACAACAAATGCTGTTCCTGCCGTGTATGAAAAAATATATGGGGCCAGCAGCCTAACGTCTGATGGTACCTACATCACCATCAAAACAAACGGAATGCCTGATTATAAAAGTGTTTACTATTCCACCAGCAGCAATATGTATGAGGCTTTTAGCGGCACTACATTTGGCGGGGTATCGTTTAAAAAAAATCCAAATACGATAGGTTCTCAGAATTATACATTCAAAATACCATTGAATCCGACAAAAGCCAACAACCATGCCGCTACGCCCCTGGGGCCAATAGGGGTTTCAATTAATGGAGTTCCTTTTTATAATCAGTATGCAGGACCGGCACAACCCCTTACTAATGAAATTCAAAGCTTTGATAGATATTGGGGACATCCAGATGGAGGGAGTCGCTACCACTACCATGTAGAGCCCACATACCTTACGACGGTCAAAGCCAATAAGTCTGCCTTAATGGGTTTCTTGCTGGACGGTTTTCCTGTCTACGGGCCTGAAGAAAATGGTGCTGCTGTAACAGGCTTGGATGCATATCATGGGCATACCACTGCCACAGAAGATTACCCAAATGGCATCTATCATTATCATATAACGAATACAGACCCCTATATCAATGGAAGCGGATATTATGGTACGCCCGGAACGGTTAGTAATTAAGGCTTTACTCCTGACTTTACTTTTTTCATTGCTGCGCTGTAGTGCCAATGAAAGAAGTAATAATACTCCGCTGGAAATCGTGAACGCCGATTCGGCCCATATTACCATGCGAAATGGAGAATTGTATGAAAATGACAGCCTATTTAGCGGTATACTGCTAACATACTACCCGGAGACCAGTGACACTGCTGAAATTTCCAGTTACCGAAATGGCAGAGAAGACGGTGAATGGAGGAAGTATTATCCCAAAAATATACTAAAAGAAAAGAGACATTTTGCCAATGGCTTGAAAACGGGTGAATTGCTCGGGTGGTGGGAAAACGGAAATAAGAAATTACACTACTTCTTTGAATCCGACGAGTATTCCGGAACATGCCGTGAATGGAACGAAGAGGGTTTGTTGACAAAACAGATGAACTATGAAGCTGGACACGAGGAAGGAGCCCAGCAGTGGTGGTATGACAACGGTAAAATAAAAGCCAATTACATCATTAAAGATGGTCGGCGTTATGGATTATTAGGAACAAAAAATTGTATAAATGTACCGGACAGCGTTTTCAAAAATTAGTTTGACCATCCTTTGTGTAACTTTGTTTTCCTGTTCTTCTGAGCATAGTGAAATGAAGCTTCCCTATTATAATACACCGGATTTTACTCCTCAGTTCTATACATCCGATAAGGATGCGACTGAGAATATTACTCATCAAATTGCTGCATTCGGGATGACAGACCAGCATGGGAATAAAATTACAGATGCTGATATTGAGGGTAAAATTCATATTGCCAATTTTATTTTTACCCGTTGTGGTAGCATCTGTCCGGTGATGACAAAGCATATGAAAATGGTGCAGGAGGTGTTTAAAAATAATAATGAAGTGGTGATGCTATCCTTTAGTGTGACCCCATGGATGGACACCGTATCTCGCCTAAAACAGTATGCAGAGGAAAACGCAATTACCGCCAATAATTGGCATTTGCTAACGGGAAGCAAAAGTGAAATATATACCTTAGCCCGACAATCGTATTTTGCAGAAGAAGACCTGGGTTTTTCCAAAGACAGCACCGATTTTTTGCATACAGAGCATATTTTGCTCGTTGACAAATCAAAAAGAATCAGGGGGATTTATAATGGTACTTTGCAATTGGAAATTGAACAACTGATCGAAGATATTAATACACTCAAGTCTGATACTACTAATCAATCAGAGCGGTAGCCGGGGCATTTATATGCTGCCATAAATAAAAGATAATGATAAAAAAAATGATGTTAAGCGCTATTCTGATCTGTAGCATTTCAAATATTTTTGGCCAAAAGGCTGAAATAAAAAGCGTGCAATATGTGAATACTGAAATACTAGTCCCAGGAAATTATACTGCCCAAGACGAATATTCAATAGAAAGCGATTTTTTCTCTGCACAATGGCTTTACTTATCAAAGGAAATGGTGGAGCAAGGTATTGAAAAGGAAATTATTCGACAGTTCGAAGACCAGCTTAAATACAGTAAAACAAGTGCTGTAAGTTTCGTTTCGAATGGTGGATATTTTACTGGTAAGCAATATGAACTTCGACGTGGAAATAATTTTAAATTTAAGGTTTTAGCATTTGGTGTGGTGGATAAACAACCATTGATTTTGAATCTAGGGTTTAAAGCAGTTCCTAAAACGGACGGAAAATCGGACGACCTAATGAAGATATTTATACAATGGGAATGAGCAAATGCACTTTGCCATACGGGTTTGGTAGCGTGAATTTTGAGTTTTCATTAGCCTACCCTATCTCTTTCAGGATTCCAGAGTGGAGTGGGGCACATTTGTTTCCAGGGCCTGAAGAATAGTATACGCCAGAAGATCGATGGTTTGTAGCACCATCTCCTCGGGACTTCCATGGAAAGCGACTTTTTGGGCAATGGATCGGTGCTTGAGGATGATATGAAGAAACATGGTACCCACTGGTTTTTCTTTATTTTCACTCCCTCCCGGGGTAGTCAGTCCCGTAACTGCCACCTGTATGTCAGAGGGAATCAGATACTGAAGCCGGTGGGCCATGGCCTGCGTTACTTCAGCCGATTCGGGAGTGAATTTTTCTATCAATTCCGGATCCAGGCCTAATACGTCCGTTTTTACGCTGGCATCATAACACACAAGCCCCCCCTTGAGTATGCTGCCAGATTGAGGGCAGAGCGAGAACTCAAATGCCATCCGGCCCGCTGTGGCACTCTCTGCAAAGGCTAGGCACATTTCCCTATTTTTTAAAGCCTCGCTGCACCGTAAAACAATTTCTGAAGGCATGATAATCTCTGATATGGTTTGATTTTATATCTATAAAAAGTTTGCCAGATGTAATATTATTCTAAATCTCGGACTCATTATATCTAAGGTTCCATTCCGTAAGCATATTCATGATGGGTAGCAGGGCCAGTCCCTTTTCAGTCAGGCGATATTCTACTTTTCGGGAACTGTCTTGAGCGGGGCTTCTTTGAATGATACCGTCTTCTGTTAATTCCCTAAGCTGGTCGGTAAGTACCTTGCGGGAAATGGTATCGATTCGAACATGAAGTTCCCCAAATCTTAATGTACGATTTCCCAGGGCGTATATAATAATGGGCTTCCATTTAGTCCCGATCGTGGCCATAGTTCTGGTCATCGGGCAATTACTACATATGAAAATCTCTCTATTCATTTTCTGGTTACTTAAAGGTTACTAGACTTTCTTTTAGCCCTATTAGAGCCGGGTTTGTTTTATTTTTTTTGCAAAATCAAATAAATATTAATGAAAATGAAAAGTAATAAAGCATCTATCTTACTGGTGTTCATGATCCAGATTGTCATGTTCAATGTCCATGCACAGGAACAGGCTAATTTTTATTCCTTTTATGTGGGCGACATTAGAGTGATAGCACTTTCTGATGGTATTGTTTCCACCGATGCTCAAAAATTATTCAGAGAAGAAGAACCTGGTCAGATTGTCCACCTTTTAGAAAAATCTGGTATAAGGAATCCGGTGGATATACCGGTAAACGCTTATCTGATTGTGAGGGAGGAGAAACGGTTATTAATCGATACGGGGGCTGGTGATTTTCTGGATATACCCTCAGCTGGGAAGCTAACGCAAAGTTTAAGATTAGCTGGATATCGTCCAGAAGATATTACTGATATTTATCTAACGCATGTGCATGCCGATCATTCCGGAGGATTAACGCTGAATGGCCAAGTCGTTTACCCCAATGCGACCTTACATTTACATGAGAAAGAGTACGCCTATTGGATGAACAGTGCCTATTTGTCGGGAATGGAAGGCGATGCAAAGGAATTTTTCTTAAAGGAACAAAGTATACTTGCTGCTTACGGTAATAGGATAGAAACCTTTAAGGGCTCTTCACGGCTACTCCCAGGGTTCCGATCAATTTCAATACCCGGTCATACACCAGGCCACTCCGCTTTTGAACTCCAAAGTAAAGGCCGGAAAATTATTTTCTGGGGAGACCTGGTTCACATTGATGCAATACAGTTTGTTTTGCCTGAACTGGATGATACCTACGATATTGACATGGAAAAGGGTAAAATGCAGAGAACAAAAATGTATGCTCGTATGGCTCAAAAAGCTGTTCTGGTGGCAGGTGCGCATTTAAAGTTTCCAGGTATAGGGTGGGTTCGCCGTAGCGAAAAGGGCTATGAATGGTTGCACTTTCCCAAACCACATTTCTGAAATATCATACAGCAATACAAAACTCCTGAAGGTAATTTAGGTTCATAAAAAGGATTTAAGACAATTTATCAGACAATTCTTTATAGAGGAATATGAGGCCAGCCAGGTATATTTTCTGTTTGAAAGTGCACATGTGCAAGGTCGAATTTTTAAGATTAGTGGGTCTATACCTCTATCAGACTTGCGGTGCGCTTTGAATATAAATGGCAGGACGCTAAAGGGGCAATGGATTCGCTTCAATGGGAATGAAAACTGAGAGTTCGACGAGAATTGTTAGTTAGAAAAACGAATGGCCATTATCAATGATCTGGAATTCACTGAATCTGAAAGCCGGTCGAAATTTAAGGATAGCGTAATGAATTGTTAAGGTTAGAAACTGAGGTGAGGTTCTAACCTTTTTTGGTTTTAAATAGGAGAAAATTATTTGGATTGAGGTTAAATCCCAATGTATTCCCGATGTGCTTTAATAGGTGGAAGTATATTCAAATATTGTACGGTGATACCAATCAATTTGGTCAGGATGAGACCTGTAGCTCAAAAACTACAGCAGGGTAATTGCTTAGCTATTTTATCCAGAGACTACTTAGTCTAAGTTTGTCTATCATAATTTAACAATCAGACCACAATCCAAAAAGAAGGTCAAATCTGTAATGATTTACTTCTGAGGTGAGGGTCATTGTAAAAAATTATCGTATGTAGAATCATTATTTTTTCACCTGGAATTTAGAAAATATCCTCTCATGACAAAATGTATCTGGGAGATGGTTTTATAGTCCGCCAAATAATAACTAAAATGAAAGTTGCTATTATCGATAAACATCCGATCACACGTTCAGGGATTAAAAATGTCCTACAGAATAGGGCAGGAATTACCAACCCTTTGGAGGGCAGTTGTATGATTTCATTCTATGAAAAATTCAAAGATGAAAATCCCGAATTAATTATTGTTTCTATAGGTCAGCAAAAGGGAATAACCAATCTACAGATTCTTGGTTTTATAAAGCGATTTTATCCTCATTCTTCAATAATTGTCTATGACGATCAGATTGTAGCGGAAATGGTACCTAAATATTTTCAACTCGGTATTGTGGGATATCTTTCCAAACAAGATGAACTATTGGAGTTAGAGTCCTGCATAGAAAAATTAAAAAAAGGCGAACCCTATATTGGCTGTGATTTGCTTTATCTGTTGATGCGCAATGAAGCTGCAATGGAAAGGGTTTATCATGTAAAATCAGAGAATAGCTTAACCAAAAGAGAAAGCGAGATAGCTGGTTATTTGATTAAGGGACAGCGAACCACTGAAATCGCTAAGATGTTGAATAGAAAAGTGTCTACCATTAGCACTATCAAAATGAATATTTTCAAGAAAATGAAAGTAGATAATATAATTAGTTTAGGTCAAAAGTTAAGTTAGCAAGGTTGATTCGTTGGTTACTACCGTAGAGGGAATCCTTACGGTAGTAATTTTTATACTGTGGTTGGTTAAGCCCATTTAATGGAATCCAAGGAGTGTAATCTGGTTCCTTTAGCTAATAGCTAAGGTTTTGAAAGGTATGATATTCTCTCCGTAAATAGTTATTAGTTATAATGATTCACGATAACTTGATTTTTAAGTGCCAGATTATAAAAATCAATTAGATTATTTACCCTGAGTTTTTCGAAAATTCTTCCTCTATAGGTACTTACTGTCGATACGCAGATCGATAAGCTATTGGATATCTCTAAAACACTCTTGCCATTTAATAGTAATAAGGCAACTTCGAATTCTCGTTCAGAAAGTTTTTCAAATGGGTTCAGAATATTATTACTTAAAAACGCAGTAGAAAACTCTTGGGCCTGGTTGGCGGTAAAGTATCTTTTTCCCATGCTGATATGGTATATGGCCCGTTTTAGCTCCTCGTCCGAATTGCATTTCTGAATATATCCTAAGGCTCCAATTTTTAAAAATCTGTGAGCAAAAACACTTTCATTATTAAGACTAAGGATAAGGATCTTACATGTGGGTAAAGCTGAAAGTACGGAGGAAATCAAATCTAAGCCATTGGTGTTTGGTAAATTAATCTCGGTTATCAGCATTTCATATGATTTTTCACTTAACTTCTGCTTCACTTCTCTTCCATCAGCAGCAAAATCAACCAACCAACTGAGACCTAATACCTCTTTAACAAGCATTTTGATACCCATGCGTATTAGCGTATGATCTTCGGCAATTAATATATTGGGCATGATTTCTATAGTTTGTTGTAAGGGATGTAGTCTATGTATGAATTTTTAATTATTTATTCGATCCGGTGAATCAGCGAAAGAATATTCGAACCACCAGAATAGGGGTTCAACGTGCACGAATCCCGCCAGAAACAGACCGGATAGTATTTTCGGCAACGGAGGAGATTATAAATCTCCATCTGGTTCTTAAAGGTTGTTTGCCGTTATGGTACTTTAATATACTCCGATGGATTCATTTTAAACATTTTTTTGAACTCTTTACTAAAATATTTTCTATCACTGAATCCAACCAATTCAGATACTTCATTTACATTATAATTAGTTGTGCGAAGGAGGCAAGCTGCTTTTTTTAATTTTACGGTTCTGGCGAACTCATTGATAGACATACCTGTAAGTGCCTTGATTTTTCTGTAAAGTACAGGCCTGCTTATCCCGATATTTTTACAAAGTGTTATGACATTGAACTGCGGATCTGTCAGATTTTCTTCAATAGTCGAGGCCATTTTTGCAAGAAAGTCTTGATCAATGTTGTTCATTCGCACATTTTCATAATACAACCCATTGGATGGATGGTTTAGCTTTTCATGCAGTATTTTATTATGATTCAGTATATTCCTGATTCTTAATTCTAATTCTATCATGGAGAAAGGCTTGACGATATAGTGGTCTGCCAGGTGATGATAGCCCTGTTGAATATCTTCGTTAGAAGCTTTTGCCGTCAATAAAATGATGGGGATATGACTGGTAGTGATATGGGTTTTTATTGCATGGCACAGCTCAAGACCGTTCATGCCCGGCATCATAACATCGCTAATAATGATGTTTGGCAAAATCTCTAATGCACGCTGCAAACCTTCTTCCCCATCTTCACATTCATAAATTCTATACGTCTGGTGTAGACTAAGTCGGAGGAGATCGCGTAATTGAGGATTGTCCTCGACAATAAGAATCGATTGTTCTTTAATCCAGTCATTGTCTGTATCGTTTTCGTCTATTTCGGATAATGATTTATGCGACCCCGCTATAACATTAACTTGGTTGACTGATTGATTCTCGACTAACTCGGCTTCTGAGAAGTGCTCTTTCCCTCTTAATAGAATGATGGAAAAACATGTATACCCCAGGGAATCGTGGGTGGCTGGTATACTCTTCACCTTTAAATTTCCATGATGAAGGTCTATGATTTTTCTTGAAAGGGCTAAGCCCAAGCCATAGCCGGAATTTTTACCCAATTCGTCGGCCACCTGAAAGTAATTTTCAAATATGTATTTAAGATTTTTGGCTGATATACCGAGTCCATTGTCTATAACATCAATTTTTACAGTTTTTTCCAACTGTTCTATTCGGATTTTTATATTATCTCCACGATCTATATATTTTATAGCGTTTGAAAGCAAATTATATACCACCTTTTCCAGCTGAAACTGGTCAGCCCATATATAGATGGAATCCATATTGGATTTAAGCGTAATCGTAATTCCTTTTTCCTGGCAGAGGTGATCGAATACGGAAAGAGCATTCTTCATAAAACTGACCACCTCGTATTCACTTACTTTTAATTTTAACTTTTTATCATCTATGCGGGTAAAATCAAGTAGTTCGCCTACCAGGGAGGTTAGCCGGGAAGTATTATTTCTGGCGATAATAAGGAAGGGAGCAATTTTGTAATCATCCTTTCTGATTTCAAGAATCTTTTCGAGCGGCCCTGATATCAGGCTTAAATGGGTGCGTATCTCATGTGATATATTAGAGAAAAAATCCAGCTTGGCTTGATGGGCTATTGCTGCCTGGCGAAAAGTCATTCGTATCCAGAAAAAGCGCACAATTAGTAGTATAAGACCTATTAAAAGGAATGCATAAATGACAATAGCCCACCATCGTTTCCAAAATGGTTGTTTAATGACGATTTCTAAGGAAGTGGGAATAGACCATGTATTGTCATTATTGGCACCCTTGATGAATAAGGTATAAGTACCAGGTAATAGATTATTGAAAGTTACTGACGGTTTGCTTAACGGTCGCCATTTAGAATCGGCCCCTTCAAGTTTATATGAAAATTGATTTTTGTCCGATCGTAAGTAATTAAGAACAGCGAAGTCTATGGTTATAAAATTTTGGGTATGCTCTAAATCAATCCTACTTGTGAATGCTATCGATTTTTCCAGGATGTTGGTACTATCCATTGGAAGGACTATTTGTCCGTCTATTTCCAGTTCAGTGAGAATAACCTTTGGTTTTACTTGATTGATTTGAACGTCCGCCGGATTGAAATATAAAATGCCATTTGATGTTCCAAAGTATAGTTTTCCAGATGTATTGTCCTTCCAGCTAGCATTCCAGTTATAAGCACTATTGTATACTCCATCTGAACTGGAATAGGTGAACACACGGTTGCTATTAATATTCAATTGTTTCAAGGAGTGTAGATATGCCAACCATAGATTCCCAGCCCTATCTACTTGTATAGCGCTTAAACTCCCTTGTGTAAGTTCTTTCACACCTTTGTAGCTTTCGAATGCTCCTCTTAATGGGTTGAATTTTTTCAGTCCTTCCTTGAAGGTGCCTGCCCAAATATTTCCAGAGAGATCCTCTTGGAAGCAAAGGGCATAGTTCTGAGAATCGGGTACATTACTTATTGGGGATAATATCCTTACAGGCCGGACTTTATCATTATGATCCAGATAGAAGCTTCCGTTTTGAGTAGAAAACCAAATGTTTTTATTAGAATCCTCAAAAATGGTGAAAGTGTACTGATTTTTACTTCTTGGGAAATAATGCTGGAAGGTTTGGTTTTTTTCATTATATAGATCAATTCCCGAAGAAGTTCCTATCCAAAGTCGATTTTTACTATCTCTAAGGATAGAACGTATGTCGTTAGATGATATGGATGTCGAGTCCGAATTATGTCTAAAAGTTCTCCAAGATTTATTTATTGGATCAAACTGGGATAAGCCTCCGGTATAAGTGCCAATCCACATTTTTCCATCTTTATCTGGAAAGATGGTAAAAACTCGATTGGAACCCAGTATCTGATTTATTTTTGGAATAGGTCTGATTTGCTTTGTATTGCCGTCAATGACACTAATCCCCTCAGATTCTGTGCCTACCCACCAGTTTCCAGTTTTATCCTTGGTGAAACAATTGACTACGCCTATATCTGAATCCTTTTTATCTGCTTCCTCAGGGAAAAAGTTGAATACATGTGGTCTTTCTAATAAATTTATTCCATAGTTATAGGTACCCACCCATACTTGCCCAAGTTCATTATCGAAGATCGAATAGACATAGTTTTCACTAATAGCCTTTGAGTCGCTTCGGTTTTTGATATAATGATTATAATGATTAGTCGATATATTAATGTTATATGCTCCATTGTTTGTCCCAACCCATAGAGATCCCTGTGCTCCGCTCGTGATAGTATTAACTTCGAAACTCTGAAAATTATGACTTGGATCAGGAATTATTATATGGTTAAAGGTTTTTTCTTTTCTGTTGAATCTACTGACCGTTCCGTCATATGTTCCTACCCAAAGCGTATTATTTGGATCAACATAGACCGCCTTTACCATATTACTTTTGAGACTTTTAGGATTGTGGGGTTCATTTTGATAGGTTGCCAAGGTTATCCCATCGATAGTCATATTTACTAGTCCTCTTTCCGAGGCTACCCATAGTTCACCATTACTATTAGAGGCAATACTAAAAACGGCTTGATTGGACATCTTTTTTATAAAGGTTCCAGTTTTTCTATCATTTAATTTATACAGACCGCTTACCGTACCGACCCATATTTTTCCACTCTTATCTTCATGGATACTGAATACATCATTTGGAGCTGAACCATTTTTCAGATGGTCATCATAGATATATTTTTCAAATTTTGACAAACTGGTATCGAAGCGATTCAATCCATTATAGGTACCTACCCATAAATCCCCTTTACTGTCGGTGAATAGGCGTTTAACATAATTCGAATACAGGCCATCACTTTTATCGAATTTTCGAAATTGATGGGAGTCGTACCTATACAATCCAGAAGGCGTGGCATACCAAAGGAATCCTAGGCTGTCGCTGGCTATTGAGACCACAGTGTCAAATATTTTGCCATTATCACTCTGTATGTTCTTTGTCTTCACCAAACGAGTCGGTTTTTGGGAATTTGCTGGAATGGCATAGCCAATAGCCCATACAAAGACAACCTGAAATATTATTTTATGGATAGAGGTTTTAGTCATGAATAAAGTATGTAATATCGGTGTGAAGTGTAATAATGCTTTTCAAAACTAGAGCCCTGACATATGGACTGAATCTTGACTCTCACTTTATTCTTAAAAGGTCAGCCTTTCTTTTCATCTTTATAAAGTCACTCTCATTTTATAGATGGTATTTAGTTGGAGAGTAAATTCTACTGAACTTAACTAGAATCTAATCCTCTGGTTTTGAGATTATTACCAGTTCAGATTGTGATATTGTAAGAATTTATAAAGTTTAATGACATGTTAAGCTTTTATATAGTCATTAATGCTGTATAATATTGCACTTGAATTTGAGTAACAGAATTTTCTTTCTCGAATATATTCGATTCTTTTGATAAATATATATCAACCCCTAAATTGTATAACGCATCTGGTTTAGGTGTAATTAATTCATTGAAATATACAATCAAATATTTTTCCAACTTTGAAAAATAGGTGTATCGTACTTGATTGAATATTGATCTTCCACCGGGTTTATAAGTTGATGTGCCGGGTTTAAGCATATATTTAAGATATTCGGAACTTTCTGCAGTTAGAAATAGCAGGATATCCATCAGAAAGAACATAGGGATACAATGTGTTTTGATTTATTTAGTTCCAAATTTCCTAAACCACTATTTCAGACCTGACTTAAGGAATTTGGGAGTAATGGTTTTCTATTTTACTTTATGTTACCTTTTGAATAGGATTTGTTTCCTAGTACCTATCCAATTTTTTCAATTTTTGTTTTGCAAATTTGATATTTACATGGTTAACATAAGGGGGTTGGATCGTTCAAAAAGGGGGGTTGGATTGAAATGTGTGCTATAAATTGGCATAAAACGATCACATTTAGATGATTTTCTCTAAAATTATGGGGAAGGACGTTTGGTGGAGTAATTACTATACTATCTATTACGATAGTAATCTATTCCTTCACTATTTGCGGGTGTTTATGATATCAATTAATTAGATCAAGTTAATGGTTATATCATAATTAAAAAGGTCGCTAAATTGATAATTGGCTATTTCTATATGAAGTATTATTAGACAATTTTCAACTTTAGTTGTCAGGTATTAAAACAGGGGAGCTTACAATAGTATTACTCTACCTCGCATCCCTCCACCAAAGCACAGCGAATCATCTGTTACTATAAGTGAAAAGAATGGATCATAATTATAATCCTGTTTCTGTACTATTGATTTCCTAAGTGAGGAAGAATGTCAGAACCCAGGTGTTATGCTAGAATTTTGCGTCATAGTCTCTTTGCTTCTCCGGTACGAATACTTTGTACCTATTCCGGTCAATTCCATATTGACCGGTAAATTGGAATCTCAATATTATAATTTTTCCATGAAGTGCTGTATAGTGTAAGGATTTAATTGAATGCAAATTCCATTTGATGGACTGAGCTCTCGATGGAGTGTTTTCATTCATTTTCAAAACTGTTACTAAATCTTCCTTATTGGAATCCGAAAGATGAATGGGGGGCTGTATCAGTCAACCTTTAAATGGTGAGGGTTATATTTTAGCCGATCTCATGAAAAACTGGGTTTCTGTCGATACTTATATAATTTCTATGAGAATACTAACATAAATTCTAGTAAGATGGGAAGCTTTAAACATTTAATGACAGATGACTACCTTCAATATCCTCAATTTTAGCGTCAAATTATCGATTTAGAAACTTGAAATGCTTCCCCATCGCATGGTTTACAGTTTGGGATACCGTTCTCATTTGACGAATAATCAGACTTAATAGAACTATATGTCCCATATAAATCAGTTAGAAAATGCCTATGAAGTTCATGTTATTTTCTTACCCTTGCCATCTGTCTACTCAATTTTCTCACCCTTTTTAGATCAATTAGTGCCTCATGGCCTACTTGTGATAGCTTTATATTTGTATCATTAAATTTATTCGATTTAGTGACTACATCATACTAATATTTTGTTGAAGCGACCGCCTAGCGACCGCCTATAGTTAGGCCAATAAGCAGAGGTGTATTTGTAATATACGGTGAATGTAATATAGTCCATATAATGTAATCAATAGAATGAGTTTATGAGAATGGAGCATTCTGAAATATTAGTTACCAGATATTTCTGAAGAATTATTTGTGTACGTATACGAGGGTGAACTAGGATTCTGGGATAGGGTAACTACTTTTCTGTGATAAGTAAATATTAATAAAGTACATAAAAAATAAGATTAATATGATTCATTATACACACACAAAAAAAATTCCATCTTCTCGGGTTCTCCAGCCCTGGGGAGAGACTATTCTTTTAATAATTAACCATCACTTTTCCTAAGAGCGCATCTAGAAAAGCTCCTCTTTTCATAGGATTCTCTGCGATAGTAACTATCGGTAACCGCAAAATAGGGCCACAGGACTATTATGAATGGGATATGGAAGAGATCGCAGATATAGATTCACTCTTTTTCTCAACAACACATGCAATCCTAATTTAAAATCAATAATCACTATATATTACTACACTACTATATGAACTAAACAAAAGAGCATAATCCCAAATTTCAAGTATCTGATTCCGAGCCAACATTATTGTCTTTGTCGTCGAAGTATCTCGAGCTGGGATGAAACAATTATCAAAAATTTTCAACACTAAAACACTTTTCTTAATGAGTATTAATAATATCTACTCTTACCATTGATCTAATTTTAATTGGGCTGCATGTCTTGGCCTGTTTGTTGAAATTCGGAGCTAATCTTCGTTTTGAATACTTCCTGGATATCGAAAACCTAAAAAAACGAAGGTAAAAGAACTTAAGGATTCAGAATAGACAACCACACATTTTTAATATCACATCTAATACACATTTTATGAATACTATCTTTAAAATTTATCAGACCAAATTCCTGGTTATTTTGCTGTTAATGGCCACATTACTGTGCAATACTACTGAGACATTTGCCCAAACCTGTACACATATGACTACGGGAACTTCCGCTACTGGAGTTAATGTGACCGCTGTAAATGGTGAAGGAGTACTACAAGTTCATCGCAGTGCTAATTATTGTGGAACTGTAAGTTCAGGCGAAAGTTTTAATATGACAGGCGAAGGTTTTGGACAAGGCCAGGTACGACCTACCGCTTATACCCTAACTTTTGGACAGTCTATTACCAGTATTACCCTAGATATAGGGAAAATTGGGGATGGAAGTCCAGAGACGATCACCTTTAATTCACCTGAGGGACGTCCTCTGGTATATTCTGCCACGCAGTTATGTGGAGGTGCAAGTCTTTCTGGAGCCACCTTAACAGGATCGAATTTAGCATCTGCAAGGATCAGGGTTTCAAGTTCAGTTCCATTTAAGCAACTTCGGATTACAGCTAGTGTCTCTGGATCACGTAATCCGAGTAGCCCCTATAGTTTGTTAGTTATTTGCTCTGAATCCATTACTCCGGCTTGTACCACCCCTGCTGTTCCCACTATCAGCACAACTGCGGCTTCCTGTTCTACTGCATCATCTCACTCAATCAGCAATTATAATTCAAGCTACACTTACTCCTCATCACCCTCAGGTTTGTCAATTTCTAGTACCGGGGTTATCACTGGAGGTGTAGGCGGAACAACCTATAGCATCACAGCCAGTGCTGGAGCTGGTTGTTCTGCAACTTCTGCCACTTTTACGAAGCAAGATGCGTATCCTACTCCTTTGGCTCCGGTGGCACGAGTGACGGCCCCTGCCACCTGTACGTCAGACTCGAAACATACTCTTAATGTATACAATCCTAATTATACCTATTCTTCAGTCCCTTCGGGCTTGATATTTTCGGCAACAGGAGAGATTGAGAATGCTGTAAATGGAACCAATTATATTATCACTGCTACCTCAAGTATGGGATGTACCTCTAGTGCTTCCTTTACTCAAACTCCGGCGCAGAATCCTCCTACTCCTAGTATTAATACTACTGCGGCTTCCTGTTCTTCTGCATCGTCTCACTCAATCAGCAATTATAATTCAAGTTACACTTACTCGTCATCACCCTCAGGATTGACTATTTCTAATACAGGAGTAATAACAGGTGGAGTAAGTGGGACTTCTTATAGCATCACAGCCAGTGCTGGAGCTGGTT
>NZ_AZQN01000008.1 GCF_000566685.1 Dyadobacter tibetensis Y620-1 | reverse complement strand
GGAGGGGGATTGGAGGCATAGCACTGCTGCCATCCGTAAGAGTCACAGGTGATGACCCTGTTAATGTAGGAACCTGTTTCGGTATATTTAGCGCCTATTACGTTTCGCCATCCATCATTTGCTTCGGTATCTACCCATTGGTAACCTGCTTTCCAGGAATTTCCCCGATTACCATGTAGTAAAAGAGACAGCGGATTTAATATCTGATGGGTATATTCTGCATCTGAAATGAATTTATAAACTCCGTAAATCTTTCTCGATAAAACGCGTCCCCACTCATCATCATGCTCTGCCATACTGCCCATGGTGCGCCAAAAAATTGGATCGGTTTCGTTACCCCAAATTAAAATTTTAGGCGTATTGGTATAATTATTGGAAATGCTGGTCAGGTAGCCAGAACCTTGCGCTAAATCGGTCGCGGTTTGACCGACCAATCCAACACTATTCATTATGGTTTGAGACGCTAACTGACCCACATTTACCGAATACAATATCTGATTAATCAGTGTTGTGCCCTCAGCCAAAAGGATGCCAGCACCTGGTACGAGGAGCGCTAATGAAGTGCCGGAATTAGGCCCTCTCATCATTTGATGAATCGCGTTATTTATGAAATTAGCTGATGTTCCGTTTTGGGCGGAATTAGCAATCCTAGCGCCTCTTAACGGGGAACCCATCGTGACGATTCCACTCCATTGCCCTTGATTCCATATATCAACCTGCCTTACAGCTACACCACCCATACTATGGCTAATGGCCAAGCGATTAGCTCCACCGGTCATCCCTCGAACACCGTTAGCCATCGCTATAACACCATTATTGGTATCGTAGGAATTTCTTGTCGGAGATAGTATTGGGCGATTTTGTACATTTTGGTAGTAGTGCGCCACATCTGCTAGAGAAGTGGCATTGCCTCCCATTCCGTGTACCCAATCTACGCCACGTTGCTGTGCTAGTGAAACGGAAGTATTCACAATCATGAATAATATCCAAATATTATTTAAATTTTTCATAGTCTTATTTTATTTAGTATTTGAAAAGGATCATTAATCACCTATTTACAACTACTTTCATATTGGAATAAAAATCTTCTCGATAATTCCTGACTTCCAATCCAGAAGTCACGTCAGTGTTGAAACTTTCGTTCAAAGTGCGGTTTATCCTATTCCCTTTATCCACATCGTCATAAAATAATACTGAGCGCATCATTAACCTTTTTGAATCTTGGGCAAACATTTTTGTTTCTAAGAGACGATTTGCTTTGAAATCATATAATTGAGTGATTATTTTCTTAGGTTTCTTTTTGTCGGTTTCATCATTTTGCTCAAATTCAATATGAGTGGTATTTCCTTGCTTTTTGATCTTTGCTCCTTTTCCTATGGCTAACTGCATGATTTCGGACTCATTGATTAAAGGATTTCCCATTACACCCGCAGCGATTTTATTCACTTCTTTTGGTTTTGCTGCTTTTATCTGCTTAACCAAGTCCTGAAACGGGTTTGGCTTTAACTGATGTCGTCCAATCTCCTTTCCTTCTTCATCGTAAAATATAAGAGCCCCATTCGTGGAAACGGTTTTGAAGGGGCCAGGCTGATACCTGGCATATTTCTTGTTGAGTGATTCTGGCAACAAGTCCTTTCTCGTTGGTTCTAGCCGCATGGTAGTCATGTGATAACTACCATCATTATAAATTTGTAATTCAATGGATGATCTGTCCAAATGTGGTTGAGCACCTATTTTTTCAAAATCTGATAAGCCATTTTCTTTAAGGTTTCTAGCTTCGTAGGTTGGTTGATTAACAGAAAATGATTCTACTTCATATGAAATACTGATTAATGCTTCCTTATTTAATCGAGCGGAAGAATTTCCGCCTTGCTCCGTAATATCTACCTTATCCAGGTTTTTTTCGCAGGATGATAAAAGCATCAGCCAGGCCAAACTGAATAGAAAATGCACGAGCGACAATCGATAAGAACTGAAACGCCCAAGTTTTTGTGTTTTCATGGTACAAAAAATTTAGCTATACACTTATCTTGTAATGATTATACAAAAGTTATAAATAATAACTATAAAATCCTATAAAAAATATCGTTAATTTTCATAGTGATTAAAGGCGTTTCTACATCGTGATAAATAATAAGATTCACAGCGATGCACTGGTTGGGATACATCCCAGTTGAACGGTAGTATAGAACAGCAGAGGGCCTATTCATCACTGCAAAAAAAAGAGACTGCCTCCGTAGGAGACAGCCTCAGTCGTTTGAATTGAAGTGAAGTTTATTTTTTAGGACTTCTTTCGAATCCTAGTTTCTTGAGTCCTTTCTGTACGTCGGGGTTTTTCATAAAAAGATCCCATAGCAAACCTGTTCTATGGTTTTCGATCATGACGATGATAGGTCCTTGGTCGATGGCCAGATGTGAATTGGCATACCAGTTTTGGGTTTCGTTGAAGGCGTCTACGAAGCCATATTCGCTCCAGAGCTGATCTCCTTTTTCCTCATAGAAATAGCGTAAGGCTTTCATGGATTCGACGGGTGTATATGGGAATGACGACAGGGCCGCTGTTGGGGTGATGGTGCCAAAGTCATTGGTTGGGGAGTGGGCATTATAGCCATTATAGGTATCGCTGGCGGTAAGCCCCCAGCTCTTCTCCCCATAGCCCTTGAACTTACCCGGATTGGCGACACAATGGGCATGGTTGATGCGGGTATGGTTTACATTTTGCTTCCAATAGTCTGCATAGCGGTCGGTGAGGCCACGTGGGTCCAGACCCAAATAGGAGTAGTGGGCAAAGAACAAGGGACCTCCAGCAGGGTAGCCCAGGGGTAGCTCTATTCCATAATACTCCTTTCCATTGCTAAAATGGTTGCTCTGCGCCCAGCATTTGTGGTATACCTCGGCAGAAACAGGATAGCGAGGGGCTGAGGCGGCCAGTACATGGGTGATTAGGGCTTCGTTATAGCCGCGGAGTTCGAAGTTCATAGCCCAGCCATGGTTGGGACTCCAATGCCAATAAAGTTGGTTTTTAGAGCCCTGGGTATACCAGTCCCATTCAGCATCGTTCCACAGGCCAGAAATGCGGTTTCTAAGTTCAGACTCCACCGGGTTTTTTCCATCAAAATACTGTTGTGCGGTCAACAATCCTTGGAATAGGAAGGACGATTCTACCAAGTCGCCACCGTCGTCTTTACGGCTAAAGGCTATTGTTTTTCCCGTAGCTCCGTTGAGCCAGTGGGGGAAAATGCCATGGTAGTGGTCGGCTTTTGAAAGGAACCGGACCATTTTCAAGAGACGGTTGGCAACACTGTCGCGAGGATGCCACTGCCGCTCGGCGGCTACCACCATGGCCATAATGCCAAATCCGGTGCCCCCTATGGTGGTAACTTCTCCGCCATAGTCAAAGGCTACATTGCTTCTTTCGAGGGCGAGTCCACTTACCGGATGCCCCAGGTCCCAGAAATAACGAAAGGTTTGCTTTTGAACCAATTCCAGTAATTCATCGTCGGACAAATTTTTAGGTCTTTCGGTAGGGTTGAAGGTTTGAGCTTTAGGGGAGCTGCTCTTTTTTCTCTGTGCATGGCTGGGCAGAGGCCCAAGAAGAGCTAACATTAATAAAAATATCAGACGTTTCATAGCGTAATGGATAAGGTATTATAACGAGGTTAATTATTTAAATTTGGGGGCTGGTGAAATCCAGCTTTTTTAGTCCTGTTTTAATCTCAGGACTGCTCATAAAGAGCTTCCAAAGAAGGCCTGACCGGTGATTTTCGATCATAATGATGATCGGTCCCTGATCTATGGCCAGATATGAATTAGCAAACCAAAGGTCCTGAATACTGAAGGCATCGTGGAAGCCATAATTGCCCCAGATCTTATCACCAAGTTGATAGTAATAATGACGCAGGGCCTGCATAGAGGCCTCTGGCGTGTAGGGCATAGACGAAAGTGCCGCAGTAGGGGCTATTACGCCACGGTCATTACTCGGCGAGCTGGCCGTATATCCATTGGGAATATCGCTGGCCGTTAGTCCCCAACTGTCGGCACTATAGCCGCCATACCCCTTGGGGTTGGCGATGCAATAGGCTCTGTTGATCAGGGAATGGCTCTTGTTTTGCTCAAAATAGTCGGCGTAACGGTCTTTGAGACCCCTGGGATTGAGGCCTAAAAAGGAATAATGGGTGAAGAAAAGTGGTCCTCCATTATTTTCGCCCAGTGGTAATTTGATATCATAAAAATACTTACCGTTGGCCATGGCGCCATTTCTTGTCCATCCTTGCTGGTATGCTTCTGCAGTAATCGGATGGGTAGGAGAGGATGCAGCTAGCACGTAGGTGATCAGACTTTCGTTCCAGCCTGTAATCGGATGGTTCATATCCCAATTATATTGCGGGCTCCAGTGCCAGTAAAGCACATTTTCTCCGCCTTTTTGAAACCAATTCCACTCTACGGCATGCCAAATTTTATTAATGTCCTCCCTAAGCTTGGTTTCTGCTGGCGTATTTTGTGAAAAATACTGGCGGGCAGTGAGGAGTCCTTGGATCAGGAATGAGGTTTCTACCAGGTCGGCACCATTGTCTTTGGTGCTAAAAGCGATGGCCTTACCCGTATTTCCATTGAGCCAATGCGGGAAAGCTCCATGGAAGGTTTCGGCTTTCTCTAGGAAGGTAACGATTTGTTGCATACGTTCCAGTGCCTGGGGACGACTTATAAATTTACGCTCAACGGCCACGGGGATCGTCATGATGCCAAAGCCGCTTCCGCCAGACGTTACTAAGTCGCCGGAGCTATTGCGCTCTCGGGTCAACCCGCTTACGGGATGACCAAAGTCCCAAAAATATTTGAAGGTCTGCTGTTGAACTAGGTCTAGCAAAGCATCGTCGGAGATCCTGGGGAACTTATCGGAAGGGTCCAGAGCGGTTTTTAGAGTGAGCTTTACCGGAATCTGCAAGGTGCCACCTGCTCTGGATTTGAGTGTATTGGCAACGGTGAGGGTATATCCCGACAGCTGAGGAAGGGGGGCAATAGGCTCAATGCGCAGGGTACTATCTCCTCCGGCCAAGCTGCTGGCTACCGGTACGCTGACCCCTCGAGCATCTAGCAAGCTAACGCTGGCATCCAGGGCAGACGGATCTAGCTTGGTAGAGAAACGAAGGGTAACGATCGGCCGTTTTCCTAAGTTGGAATATTCGAACCCACTATTTTTACCATCCACCAAGGTTTGGTTGAGTGTAAAGGGGCCTGGTTTATCTTCCTGATTCACTTCATTTTTGGCACAACCGAAAATAAGGAGAAGGAGGGGGATAAAAATGGGGTAAATTTTCATGGCTAAAGGATTCGAAATGGCAGACGGATTTCTTCCGAAGTAATTTATATCGTGTTGGCCATCGCCAACACGATATAAATGGATATTATAATTACTTTTTATTATCGAAAAGCTCTTTCACCTGAGCATCGGTCAGGGCCGAAGTATATACCCTGAACTGATCGAGCATACCCGTGTAGTGCAGCATCCAACTGTCGGCAGGCGCCTTAATGTTGATATGTTGCTGGAATGCACCGATGACAAATTTAGATGCATTGCTGAATTTGAGGGCCCCCAGCGGCTTCCCGTCTTTAGTACGATCGGTCACTGAAGCGGCCAGGTTCAACTTTTTACCATCGACATAGGTGGCGAATTTAGATGTTTCTGCATCATAGGTAAAGGCAACATGTTTCCATTTGCCATAAGCGTCCGGCCATTTATTGAGTCCGTTGGCATTATTGGTTCCGTCGAAGGTTACCCAGTTGCCTGCAAAATTGAATTTTACCAACATTGAGTCGTGTTTGGCAGTGTTTCCTTCGATAAGCATGAAGGCATTACCCCAGAAATCTTCCGTATTAGGAAGCATAAACACACTCTGTGCTCCACCATCGTGCTTGGCAGTATTCATCCAGAAGGCGAAAGTGAAACTCTCCATGGTTGCCATTTTTCCAGCGGAGGCAAATTCAAGTTGACCCGTTTTAGATCCTTTCAAAGCCTTGCCCTGGATTCCGGTCACAAAGGACACCCCTTGGGATATGGCGCGGCTGCCCCATATACTATCAGTAGCGACTCCTTCGAACGCCCAATACCGTTGCAATGGACCATTGAAAGCCGGGTCGTCAGTAGAAACCAACATCAGTTCGGGCCGATCAAATTTTTGGCAAGACCATATCAAGGCTGCGAAGGCCAGGAGGCTTACTGTTGAAAATAACTTTTTCATTTATCAATATCATTTAAAAGCGTTAAAACCAATCGGATTAATATTCTGGGTTTTGCACCAGCTTTCCCCCTGATTTGTCAATTTCTGGCTGCGGAATAGGTAGGTAACGGTGCTTGTTCTGATATCCGGTTTTACCAGCTGCGTGCAACACTTCCTGGGCGATGTCCCAGCGTACTAGGTCGAAGAAACGCTCGTTTTCCATGCCGAGTTCTACACGACGCTCCTGGCGAATTGCCGTTCTCAATTTGACCTGATCGGTAGTTGTTATTTTTGGCAATATAGCCATATTATTACCACGAGCACGCCCCCGAACCTGTTCCAGCCAAGCAAGGGCATCGGCAGTATTCTGCTCTCCTCCTATTTCATTGGCAGCTTCTGCAGCCATAAGCAATACGTCTGCATAGCGTATTATACGAACATTCATCCATCGGCCGAAGCGGCTCCCGGTCGATTCCCTTAAGGCAGGATTGGTATATACCTTTTTGTTCCAATAAGCCCGAGGAATACTTGTAGTAGGTGCAGGCACCATTTCGTTATAGGGAGTATTCACTTTACCAGCATAAAGCAAAGTTGCATCTTTGCGGGGATCGCCCTCTTCGAAAGCATCGGCTAACGATTGGGTGGGCGTGTTCCAGCCCCATCCTAAATCCCAGGCTCCTGAACCTCTTACTCCCTGGTGCATTGCATATTCCACGCCGAGATTGGTTTGAGTAACGGTATAATAAGCCTGTATTTCAAAGATAGATTCACTGTTATTCTCTCCAGATTCTCTGAAAGTACTCCCGTAATCGGTTGCCAATCTATAAGTGCCCGAATTGATCACCTGCTTCGCTGAGGCAAGTGCAGCGGGCCAGTTCTTACGCCATAGATAGGTCTTGGCATGCAAAGCCTGAGCGGCTCCTTTGGTTAGCCGACCGATATAATTAGACTCCCAGCTAACGGGAAGGATGGCTGCGGCCTCGGTGAGGTCGGCATCGATGAGGGCAAAAATTTCTGAAACGGGCGACTTCGCTATATTAGCCTGAGACGACTCTATCACTTTGAAGTCAATTTTTGGAACATCTCCATAGGTGCGTGCCAGATTGAAATAGGCATGCGCCCGCATCGTTTTGGCCTCAGCTTTGTTGATCAGGGTCGCTACGTCGGTGGCACCTACTGAATCTATATCGGCTATTACGGCATTGGCTGCGATGATTAAGGCATAGTGCCCCGACCAATAGCTATTTAACAGCCATTCGTCTTTGGTATACTGAAAGTTATCGTAAAAATTTTCCTGGCCAATTCCATCCGTAGTGGAGCTTCCTTTGTCGGCATCGTCGGAACGAAAGTTATGAATGGCTATGTAGGGCATTGCAGCGACGCCAAAGGCCCTCATTTTAGCATAAACGCCAAACACCTGGCTATCGAATGAGCCGGCAGGAATATCCTGCTCCGTATAGCGCCCCAAGGGTTCGCGATCTAGAAAGTCGCTGCAACCGGCCATTACCAGCAGAGAAAATGCTGCGGCCATGCTGACTTTTATAGTTTTTTTGATCAATACACTTTTCATATCAAAAAGAGATTATATTTTTTAGAAATTCAGATTCAAACCAAACGTGAAAATACGGGGAACGGGATATGTTCCGTTGTCTACGCCGAAGGCTGTAGCGCTACCTCCAATCTCTGGTGTGTAGCCCGTGCTATTGCTAAAGGTTTTCAAATTTTGAGCGTTCACATACATCCGTAACGATTTTAAACCGATGCCTTTAAGTTGTTCAGGGGTGAAGTTATACCCCAATTGAACATTTCGGATTCTGAAGAAACTACCATCTTCAATCCAATAATTGGAAGGAAGGTAATTATTCGGGCGTGCGCTGCTCAGAATCGGTTCCCAGTTAGAAGTGCCTTCTCCATTCCAGCGATCGAGCCGCTCTGTTTGGTAATTGAATTGGGCAAAACTGCTGCGGTTCCACTGACGGAAAATTTCGTTTCCGTAGACTCCCGCAAAGTCAACTCCGGCATCGAACCCTTTATATTTAGCAGAAAAAGAGGCACCGTAAGTAAGATCTGGGGTAGGGTTTCCTATCATCGTCCGATCGGCCTCTGAAATGATGCCGTCTCCGTTTACATCTTTGTATTTGATATCACCAGGAGAAACATTTCCGATGGTACTCAAGGGCGATTTTACGAATTCCACTTCGTTTTGGTAAATACCGTCTGAAACATAGCCCCAGAAGTAGCCAATAGGATAGCCTTCTGTGGTTCGGGAAGCTCCGTTAATTATGTCGTAACCCTTGCTCGAAAGTTTTTTTACCTTGTTGTCGATGGTTGTTAAGTTTCCACTGATCGAGTATGAGAAATCTTCGCCGATGCTTTCATTCCAGGTTGCAGACAATTCAAAACCTTTGTTGCTTACCTCACCCAGGTTGCTTAGGCCAGGGATTGTGCCAGCAATACCCGGCACAATTACCAGGATATCCTTAGTCAGTTTGCTATAGTAGTTGGCATCAACGGTCAGGCGATTCTTGAACGCGTTGAATTCGATACCTGCCTCGGAGGCCAGTACTTTTTCCCAGTGTAGATTCGGATCTGCAATATATTCAGGTTGCAGGGCCGAAACAATGTTCTCACCAAAGACACCCGAGTTGGCAGCAGTAAGGGTCGGATAGGCTGGATAACGGTAACGGTCGTCAATATTTTGATTTCCGAGCAAACCAAATGAACCTTTTACTTTGAAGTAGTCGAAGAAAGACTGATTCTTAAAGAAGTCTTCTTCACTAGCTACCCATCCCAGACCCACAGCACCGAAATCCTGCCAGCGACCGCTACCTAGGAAAGCTGAGCTACCATCTTTACGATACGAAGCGTTCACCAGATATTTGCCTTTAAAATTATATAAAATCCGGCCTAAATAGGAAAAGGTAGCCGACTCCCAGGCAGACCCTGTTCCTGTACGGGTGGAAGCGTCACCGACGTTGTCGGTATACCAGAAACGGGGATCATTGGGAATAGGGAAGCTGCTTCCCTGCCGAATGGTTGCACCCGTAGACTCCGAACCCCGGTAGTACGTGGTAATACCTGCCAAAGCGGTAAGGTCATGATCGCCAAATTTCTTTTTATAAGTCAGCAGGTAATCCTGCTGCAGTTTTGGAAAGACATTCTGACTTTGAGAAACGCTGGTCTGACGTACGAGTTGATCTCTTTTATCAGTGCCAACGATATCAGGGTTGTATACCGTAATCAGGGGTTGATAGGAACGAGAAGTATTAAATCCATAATCGGCATATAGAGAAGCCTTAAAGGTAAGGTCGGTCAGGAAATTCCATTCCCCAAAAATGCTACCTACTCCACGGTATTGTCTTCCAATACTGGTTCCTTTCTGCAGGTCAACATCTACAAGCGGATTGTACACCTGAGCGCGCTGAAAATCGGGAAGCGTGTGGTACAGTCCAGTGGTAGGGTCTGTCACCGGGGCGATAGGCGCTGCCAGAATAGCGGCACTTACACCTTTATTGACAGGTGGTACGGCACGGTACCCATTGAAGGTAAATCCAAATTTTAGTTTTTTGGTTACCTGCAATTCCTTGTTTACGTTCAGTGTGAGCTTGCTGTATTTTTCATGCTTGATCAATCCTTCTTCCGTAACAGTACCAATACCCATGTAGAAGCGATTTTTTTCAGTAGCACCTGATACACTGATGTTATTATAGTTTAAGACAGCATTTTGAAAGATCTGATCCTGCCAGTCGGTATTAGCCTGCCAGTTGCTATAGTCGTAAGCAGCGTTTCCTTGATTCTGAAGCTGCTCATTATATAATTCCCTGAACTGATCCCCGTTGGTCATGCTGATACGATCGGCAACCTGCTTAATACCGACAGTCGAATTGAAATTTACAGTCAGTTGACCTGCTTTTGCTTTTTTGGTGGTAACGGCAATGGCTCCGTTGGCGCCACGAACACCGAAAATTGCCAGGGAAGATGGATCCTTTAAGACTTCAATAGACTCAATATCCGCCGGGTTTAAAAAGTTAATATTGTCGTTTAGAATACCATCTACGATATAGACCGGCTTTACACCATTGATGGAGTTAGTGCCTCGGATACGAATATCGGGTTCGGAGCCCGCACGTCCTGAATTGACTACGGATAGACCAGCAACCTTTCCCTGTAAGGAGTTGATAGGGTTGGCCGAAGGCTTATCGGCGATTTCCGATCCTTTGATCGTAACGATAGATCCTGTCAGGTCCCGCTTGCTGGCAGTACCGTAGCCGATCACGACTACTTCATTTAATGCCCGGCTGTCATCTTTCAATACCACGTTAAGCGTCGTTTGATTGCCCACAGTGATTTCTTGGGATGTCATACCGATCATAGAAAATACCAATACCGAATTCTTGGATGGGGCTTCGATGCTATAATTTCCATCAATATCAGTAGGTACTCCTGTGGAGGTTCCCTTGACCAAAATGCTTACTCCTGGTAGGCCTACCCCGTCGGAGGCGGTCACCTTTCCTGTTACGGTGATGCCCTGTGCCCAGGTCATACTTCCTTGGCAGACCAGCAGCATCAAAAACAGCAGTCGTATAATCGTTCTCATGGATGATTAGTTTATGATAGAATTTTTTTAAGATTAAATTGTTACCAAATGTAGGGGTTTGCATCAGCCAATGGCAAATTTGGCACTACATCACCACTACATCAATATAAATAATACAATAAATGTGCCATTTATAATGATGTATTCTTGGATTAGTCGTAGGGGACTAAATGTCCATCATATATTCAGCCAGATTGATTTCCGGGTCTAGATTTAGTTTTTTTCGGAGCCGGTAGCGCTTAATCTCTACGCCTCGTATGGATATTCCAAGAGCAGGAGCCATCTCTTTGGTGGACAGATTCATGCGCAGACAGGCGGCTAGCCGCAATTCGGAGGGAGAGATGCTTGGGTATAGCGCCCTTAAACGTTGGAAGAATTCATCATGTACCTCATTGAAATTTTCTTCGAATAAATTCCAGTCTTCTTTGCCTGCCACATTTCGTTCAATACTGTTAAGCAGCTTCTGGTAGTGCAGGGTGGGGAGTTGCTGACCCAGTTCCTTCTTCACCTGTTGTAATTCATCCCTGATTTCTTCTAAGATTTCATTTTTACGGACTACATTGATGGCAATATTACTCAGTTTCTGACTTTTGTTTTTTATCTCTTTTTGAAGGTTTTCATTTTTTAATTCGATGATCTCTCTTTCATTTTCTTTGCGCTGACGCTCGAGTTCTTCCTGTTGTTTACGGAGTAACTTCTGGCGATGTCTGGCCAATCTTTTTTCCTGAAATAACAGTAATCCAAAAATAAAGAGAGCACCCAAACCGGCGAAAAGGGTCTTTGCCAAGAAGGTTTCATACCAAAAAGCAGCGATCTCAAAATCCAATTGGCTGATTTGCTCAGTAACGTTATCGCGTACCTCGAAACTATACTTTCCTGCCGACAAATTGGTGTAATCCACTGCATTCTGGCTGGTCCATTCCGACCAGCGGTTAGTAAGCCCCTTGAGTCGGTACTGATACTGAATGTCACGCCCATACACGGGCAGGGAGAAAACTACCCGCAGGGAGCGGATGGCTTTCGGCAGCTCATAACCTGGAAGAAGAGGATAATCTTTGTCTAGGTTTTCCAGATCGGTAAGCCGGGTAATATGCGTTTTACTTGCCGTTGGGGGCGAGGTGCCCGTTCTCTGTTCCTCATAAAGGGCGAAACCATCGTTCAGGCAAAAAAGGTACTTCTCATCCTCAATGGGGATAATGGTTTCATAATCCCGAACCAATGATATGTCGAATAAAAGTGGCTGCTGGCTGGGCTGGTAGAGCAATACTCTATTTTGATATACCTTAAACCAATCCATTCCTCTACCAGCTCTGATTTTGAAATGCTCTTCGCCTAGGGTAAACCGATGGCTATTAACAAGCTTCTGATTTGGAGTAGGCATGAAGTATTGTTTCCCCGCTTTAATATATATGCTATCCTGGAGACGTTGAAGGTCTAAGTTAAATAAAGTATGCAGGCCGTCGGTACTTACAATTTCCTTCCAAGTTTGTGCAGAGTCCATACTTGTGTTGAGTTCGGCAAAATATAAGCCCTTGTAAGCATGACTCAACCATAAGCCGCCGTGCTGGTTTTTGGCCATATATTTAATAGGGATGGGTGGTACTCCTTTGATAGGAAAGGCATACTGCCAACCCATTTTTGGGTCAAATCGGTAAACGTGTAGTCCAATGTAAGAGCTTTGAAGCAGCAAGGACTCGGCGCCGTTTTGAATGGGAAGAAAATTCCATCCGCCGGTTACATTGGATAGCTTTATAATCCCACTCTTTTTAATCTTGTAGGTAGCATCATTATGGCCACAGAGCAGTTCTCCATTTACTACTGTCAGCTTCCAGGTCTGTCCTTCCAGGCCCTTCACGGAGCGGAAGGAATCGTTAGAGGGCCATTTCTTGGCAAACACGCCATTATTGGTGCCTACATAAAGGTCACCCTCCCATAGAGCCGCAGTATAGGCCGTTCCCAAAGGGTTGCCTTTGGCCACATAAGTAAGCAGTGGAGAGCTTAACCGTACCAAGTCAATACCTTGATCTAAACCGAGCCAGAGGTCTCCGCTACGATCCAGAGTCATAGCCAAAACAGTGTTATTCTGCAGCCCCAAGGCCTTATGGATATGAAAGCGAACCTCTCCATTGGGGGTCAGAATATAGACTCCCTTCTGGATCGTACCGATAACAAACCCCTCCCCATGGGGCAAAACCAACGCTTTATTAATTAACTCCTGTTGGAAGGTTGGGTTGGCTGGAATACTCCATGGACTGAGTTGTCCGTTCCGGTATAGAAATAATCCGTTTTTGTTGGTACAGATCAGGAGGGTGCGTTCGTCGAATGGTAATATAGCTGATACGCCCATATGGGAAAGGGCAGATGTGCCTGCCAAGGGTATGAAACTGGAGTCTACTAATTCAAACAGTCCTTTACCTATTCCAGGGACCACCATTTTTCCATTTACATACCGGGCATACATTATGGTCCCATCAGCCCTTATCTCTTTCACATTTGCACCATCGTAACGATAAATCCGGGAGAAAGACTGAAAATAGATGAAGTCGGGTGTTCGTTCTATATGCCAGATTTCTTCAGTTTTTAGGCTGGGCAGTCCTAGCTTACGGCTTAGAGAATGGTATTGTAGTCTTCCATTATCTTGTTTTTTCCAATAACCAAATTCTCCAAATCCTCCTACATATATTCTGGCTTCAGGTATACTTTGGGCTAGCAGGGGATTCTGGTATACGGACGACGTAGACTCGCATAACAGGGTACGCACAATTTGCCCATCTGGAAAGGGGTGGGTGCGCCAGAATGCGCCATCGTATTGTAAGAGACCGTCGGAGTTGGCCGTATACATTTGACGATCGTCGGCCTGGCCTAAGGCCCAATTCTGGTTATGTGCCTTGTAACTTTGAGGAGTAAAATTGGTTACCGGAGGCGTTTCTTGTGCTTGTATTGTGCTTATAGACAATATAATAAGAAAAAGATGCTTTATTATTTTGGTCAAATTGCTGGGCATATCTAATTTCGGGTCTTTCAATAGACGTCGTTTCCTTTTGGCGTTTGTTACTTTTAACTGCAATTTAATTCACTTTAATCCCTATTTCAACCCAAGTGAAGCGACCTGCTTGGGACTCTGAATCTTTCTGCGTTTATGAAAAAAATACTTCTGACAATTCTGCTTGCCGCCACTGCAGCCTTTGGCCAGGCACCTCAAACGGATAATAATACCCGAAATGCTTTACAGTATAATTTGAATACCTCAGGGTCTCATTATATAAAGGCTTCCTTCTTGAATCAGACCTGGCTCCGCTTCAATGAAAATAATCCGGGGACAACGGTGCTTGGTGATCCCCAGAGCCAAACCTTTGACATTGGACTGCGTCGTACGCGACTGCAATTATTTGGCCAATTGACAGATCGGGTATTTTTTTATACCCAGTTTGGTATGAACAATTTCAACAAAATAAGTGGTTATCCTAATGGAAACCGAAAGGTACAACCATTTTTTCATGATGCTTTGGCTGAATATGAAGTACATCGGAAGGGAGATAGTTTCATACGTTTTGGGGGAGGTCTGACCATTGTAAATGGCTTATCCCGATTCAGCCAGCCCAGCATCGGCACGATTATGACCATGGATGTTCCCGTATTTGCCCAAGCTACTGTCGAGGAATCCGATCAGTTTGCTCGCAAACTTAGTGTTTATAGCCGGGGGCAATTAGGGCCTTTGAACTATCGCATTGCAGTGTCTGACCCTTTTCCCGTAGAGTCTAACGGAAAGTCCCCAGCTGCTATAACGTCTCAATCATCCTATGCCCTCAAGAAACATAAAAAACAATTCCAGGGACTTTTTATATATAATTTTTTCGATACTGAATCATTGGTGACCCCAGGCTATATGACTGGTACTTATTTGGGCAAGAAGAAAGTGCTTAATATCGAAGCTGGATTTATCAGCCAAAAGAATGCCACATGGCGCAGCGTGGACAATGATACGGTATACAATCATATGAATCTTTGGTCGGTATCTGTTTTTGCTGATTTGCCTTTAAATGCATCAAAAGGGACTTCAATTTCGGGTTATCTGGGTTATTTTAACACGGACTACGGAAAGGGCTACCTGCGCTATAATGGCATCATGAATCCGGCGAGCGGTACGCAGTCAGCCATAGGAGGAGTGAGCGGAAGTCACGGAAATGCTTTTCCTATGTTTGGAACAGGCAGTGTTCTGTATGCACAGGCAGGCTACAAATTCAGGGACGATCTGCTCGGGGAACAGGGCACACTCATGCCTTATGCCTCCTTACAGCACGCGGATTATGATCGTATCAATGGGAGTATGGATATATTAAACTTAGGAGTCAATTGGCTGCTACAAGGGCATGGTAGTAAGTTGTCACTCAATTATGAAAGCCGTCCTGTTTATGTGAATGACCGCGACCCGAATTTTCTTTCTAAAACAGGCCGTAAGGGATCTTTTGTCTTACAATACCAGATCTCAATTTAGTCTTGGGTAATAGCAATATATCCTGATATGGTAAAAAGGAGGCCATGACCACAATGCCATAGCCTCCTTTTTGTTTTTTATGAATGATTTTAAAAAGTGAAATTTAATCGCGCAAATAGCAGTCGTCCATTCATTCCAAATTGTGAAGTATTGCGAGAGTATACAAATTGGTTGGCATTGGACAAATCCACAGTGCTAGCGGCGTTATTATAGACTACTTTACCATTTTCTACACCACTAGGCCGCTTGGCGGAAATGGGATTGTAATTGCGTTCTGGATAAATGTCGAACAGATTATTAGCTCCTACCACCACTTTGAGCATGGAATTGACCTTATAACCGAACGAAATATCGGTGATGAGTCTTCCACCCCAAACGGGGTGTTCATTTTCTACGGCTTGGCCATCTACGATAATAGCACCTATGATGCCATCTCCGTTTACATCGACCGTATTCGGATCGGTTACTTTACCAAAATATGCATTTCGAAGGAAAATGTCGAATTTGTCGGCGGTAAGGGTATGGCTCCAGTTAAACTTCACTCTGGGCACTGCTTCCTGCAAATATACCCGGGATGCTTCTGAGTAATAGCGATTTACTTGTTTGTTTTCCGCCAGAATTGCAGAGGCCTTAATATTGCCAACCTGTTTGGTCTGGCTAACAGTACCTGCGATATCCGTTTTAAGGGTAGCGCCATTTTCGAAACTGGCTTGGTGAGAAATTACCAGATCAATTCCTTTCGATTCCGTATCGATGGCATTGGAGAAGAAGGTAGCTGCCGTTGCATTGGCCTGATCAAATAGTCGTTGTAATTGCAAGGCGGATCCGGTTACCGTTCCCGAAGGGCGTGAAAACTGATCGGTTAGGACTACCCGATCATTAATTTTTATAAAGTACCCATCCGCCGTAATCGTCAGATTGGAATTAGGAATCTTAGCAGTGAATCCGGCACTGAAGCTTGTTGACTCCTCCTGTTTCAATTCAGGAATTCCCAATAGTTTTGCCGCGTTGGAAGCATTGGTAAAGGTGCCCACTTCGAAGGGTACTCCACCCACAAATTGGGTACTGGTCGAATTAAAATACTTCTGTGCCAAGGAGGGGGCTCTAAATCCAGTTGAGATGGCCCCCCGAATATTCAGGTTTCTAGTCACTTTATAACGGGTAGCGACTTTAAAATTGGTGGTGTTGCCAAAATCGGAATAATTTTCAAAGCGCAGAGCGACACCTAAAAGCCATTTTTCTGTTACATCCAGTTCGGTATCCAGGTATCCCGCAACACTCTGACGGTTGGCATCTTTGGTATCGGTTTCGTTTTTGACACTAAAGCCGGGAAATACCTGGGCCCCGCCCGGACGAGCATTGCCAAAGAAGTCGGTAGGGACGGTGCCGCCTTGATTATTGGCATCGATGGGTACCCCATTGATGTCGTAGCGCGTATAAGAGTTAAGGTCCCCGGCCTTGATTTTATACGTTTCGAAGCGCCCTTCCGCACCGAAGGCTAAGTTGAAACCATGCATAAAATCAAATTTTCGATTTAGATCTAAATTGATTGTATTTTGCTTGAAATTCAGGCCACCGGCATCAAAAACAGTAGGAGAGTTTTGTAGTAGGGTAGCATTAATGGTATTTTCGACACCATAATTGAAGGTATTGGAGCCAAATGTATTGCTCAGATCATAACTGAATTCCCCCCACTGGCCACGGATTCCGGCAGCTAAGGAAGCATCGATGACATCGGAATGAATTTCAGGAAGGAATCCATTGATGAAAATTCCTGTATACGTGCGGGACTGATTAGGTCGACGATAGAAACCCGCAGCATTTCCCTTTCGTAGTCCATAGCCCCCAAAAGCATAAATTTCATGGTCATTATTGATAGGAAAGGCCGAATTGGCAAATAGCTGAAAGCTTTTTAATTCCGACTGTCCAATGCGCATATTAAAATCTTTCCTTTCGAGTCCGCGGAAGGCTAACTCGTTGTCGGTAACATCGGCTCCCAGGATTTTTTGCAAGTCAGAAATACTTCCGGCAGCGGCTATGGCCGCTTTAAGGCTAGGGTCGAAATAAGAGACTTGTTGTGCCCCGGCCTTGATTCCGGCTATATTATTGACGAGGCCTCCCACGTCTCCTCCTGTTTGCAGGGTGCGATATTCTATAGCATTATAGGCATTGAAAATATTTCCTGTAGCGAAATCGGCCCGGTATGTGGGTTTTCTGGTGAGGGCTGTACCCGTGAAATTTATAAAACCCTTTTTACCTACACGAACCCCATAATTGGCATCTATCTGGAAATTTTCTCCATCCATCCCACCACTGTGGTTGTTAGATCCTTGAGAAGCATTGCCTCCTCCATAAAGAGAAAGGTTAAGTTTACCTGTAGATTCTTTCATTTTGACATTGATGATACCCGCTATGGCGTCTGAGCCATATTGTGCTGAGGCTCCATCGCGTAACACTTCTATGCGGTCAATGGCGTAGGCTGGTATGGCATTTAGATCTGTTCCTACCGAGCCACGCCCTGGAGTTCCATTTACGTTGACCAGTGAAGAGGTATGTCGTCTTTTGCCATTGAGAAGTACCAGTACCTGGTCGGGTCCCAGCCCCCGAAGTTGAGCTGGATCGATATGATCGGTGCCATCGGCTACAGTGGAGGTGTTGGAGGTAAATGATGGAGCTACCACATTCATGATCTGGTTAAGATTATTCTGCGGAACTTGAGTTGTCATTTGCCCGATCCCGATAACATCGACGGGTACTGGGCTTTCCGTTTTCACCCTGCCCCCGGCTCTTGAACCTGTTACCACAATTTCGTCTAGAATCGCTGAGCTCTGGGTGAGTTTGATATTGAGAACTTCCTGGTCTGGGATCCTTAAATTGACCGTCTGATTGGCATAGCCTACAAAGCTGATCGTAAGCTGGTAATTTCCGGAGGATAAATTCAAGGAGTAATTGCCCTCACCATCGGTAATGGTACCCGTGGTGGAGCCGTTGACCACAACGGAAACACCTGGAAGTGGGGTCCCGTCGGCAGTGTCCGTAACCTTGCCTCGGATCCCTTGCGCGCATATGGCTGTGCCCATGAGTGAGACAAGTAGAAGAGCTAATAATTTCTTCATAATAAGATGTTTATAGTTTGATGGAAATGTAGGAAAGGAACAGTTGTTTGACTAACTGGTCCCTTTGGTAATTTGCACAAATATTTTCTAGAAATCAATAGATTATGTATGATTCTTAGAAAAAATTGTATTAAATATCAATGAGGTGACTTGTTAAGAAAATGGACTCTGGGCCGGGAGGACAAAAATAAAGCCAGCTTCCGACAAAGGAAGCTGGCTCAGTGTGAGGGGTAAGAAAGCTGGATTAGCCGAGATTTAACGCGGCGTTCATAGATCGTACTGCCTCTGCAGATTTTTCGAATGCGGCTTTTTCTGCATCACTAAGTCTAAGGCTGATGATTTTTTCCCAGCCATTTTTACCTAAAACCACCGGAACACCCATGCATATGTCTTTTTGCCCATACTCTCCGTTCAGGTATACGCTGCAGGGAACCACTCTTTTCTGATTACGGACGATGCTCTCTACCAGCATCATCACGGCAGCCCCAGGGGCATACCAGGCAGAGGTACCTATAAGCTTGGTGAGAGTGGCGCCTCCTACCATGGTGTCGGCTGCAACTTTTTCTAATTTTTCAGAGGAAAGAAAGCGACTTACCGGCATTCCGTTATAGGTTGCCAACCGGGTCAGCGGGATCATAGTGGTATCACCATGGCCACCAATTACCATTCCATGGATATCCAAGGGAGAGACATCCATGGCTAAGGCCAGATACGTTTTGAAGCGGGCACTGTCCAGAGCGCCCCCCATACCAATTAATCGTTTTTTAGGAATACCTGATTCCTTTAAGGCGAGATAAGTCATTGTGTCCATAGGGTTGGAAACGACAATAACGATCGCTTTAGGCGAGTATTTAAGTAAATTTTCCGTAACGGACTTCACGATCCCAGCATTGATGCCGATCAGTTCTTCGCGTGTCATACCTGGTTTACGTGGCAAGCCTGAGGTGATTACCACTACATCCGAGCCCTTTGTTTTTTCGTAGTCATTGGTTGAGCCTATGGGTTTGGTATTAAAGCCCAGAAGGGCTGCGGTCTGGTACATGTCCAAAGATTTGCCTTCGCTAACCCCCTCTTTGATATCTAATAAAACAACCTCTTCTGCTAGTTCGCGACGAATAATATTATCGGCGGTGGTGGCACCTACGGCACCCGCACCTACAACGGTGATCTTCATATGATAACGGTTTAAATGATTTAGAATATTGTAATTCAGAATTAGCCTTAAATTTAGAATACATAATTTGTTAAAACCATATAGCAGCTAATTTTTTATGGAAAAAGTGAAAGCCAGACGTCTAAATTGCAATTATTTGCGTACCTTATTAGTTATATTGACAATAACTAAGACTTTATAATTTTCAATGGCAAACGATTCATTACTAAGCAGAATCCTTAAATCAATATTTTTCAAGAGTGCAGAAAGGAAGGCTAAGTCCTATGCAGGAAACTCTTCCCGCTTGTTGGAGTTAGTTGCGAATGTGGCCAGGAAGATTGGCTCGGGTGGGCTAAGAACCAATCTCTCAGAGGTTATGGTGCATCTGCAATTGCTGACCAGAATGGTAAAAGCCTACGCAAAAGGAGAGTATAGGGCGGTCTCATGGACCAGCATGGCCTCTATCGTGGCTGTTCTGATATACTTCGTTTCTCCCATCGATGTCATCCCGGACTTTCTGCCGGTGTTGGGCCTTACCGATGATGTTGCCCTGGTGCTTTGGCTGGTACGTAATATGAGTGGTGAATTGATGAAGTTTAATGAATGGGAGAAAAATGAAAAAACGATTAAAATCTGATAAAGTCAGGTATTCGTTTAAATTGTTGAAAAAGAATAATTAAATTTGTAAACATAAAAATTAAAATACAGTTATGGAATTAGCAACCGTTTTTGCATTTATGGGTTTGGGAGGTCAGGAAATATTCTTTGTAGCCCTTTTTGTTCTTTTATTTTTTGGAGCGAAAAAAATCCCAGAATTAATGCGTGGTTTGGGTCAGGGTATCAACGAGTTCAAAAATGCTACCAAAGACGTCAAAGAGAATATCGAGAAAAGCATGGAGGATCCAAAATAATCCTTCATTCCGATTTAGTAACCATATAACAGAGCCGTTTAACCCAATTTAAATGGCTCTGATTCTTTATTTGTAACCCCTCAATTTTATTTTACGTTGAAAGAGTATCTGAGGCTAGCTGAAATTCAAGAGGATTTAAGTGAAGGAGTCATTTCGTGTGTTGAATTAGTTGGTCATTACCTCCACCAAATAGAATCTCAAAAGCATCTCAATGCATTTGTTGAAGTCTACGATCAGGAAGCTAAAGCCAGTGCGGAACGTATCGATGCCAAAATTCGGAGCGGAACCGCGGGAAAGCTCGCAGGGTTAGTACTGGGGATAAAAGATGTCTTATCCTGGAAAGATCATGCTGTACAGGCTGGGAGCCAGATATTAAATTCTTATATAGCTCCATTCACGGCTACTGCGGTACAGAGGCTGATCGATGAAGATGCCATAATAATTGGCCGTCAAAATTGTGATGAATTTGCCATGGGGTCTTCTAATGAAAATTCATCCTTTGGAGCAGTATTAAATGCGAAAGATACGCAAAAGGTACCGGGAGGCTCGTCTGGGGGCTCGGCTGTTGCTGTCCAGGCAGGTATGTGCCATGCTTCATTAGGTACGGACACCGGCGGTTCGGTGCGCCAACCAGCTGCCTTTTGCGGAGTGGTAGGCCTAAAACCTTCCTATGGCCGGGTGTCTCGCTGGGGACTAATTGCTTACGCCTCTTCCTTCGATTGTATTGGCCCTCTTACCAAATCCGTTGCTGATGCAGCCGTTATACTGGAGGTAATGGCGGGGGCCGACGAATATGATAGTACCGCCTCTTCAGAAGCTGTTCCTAGTTATTCACAGCTTTTGGAGCCTAAGCCAAATCAAAAAATTGGTTATATACAGGAGATGATTGATAATCCTGCTCTTGATCCCGCTATTCGTGCCTCTACCATGGCAGCCATCGAACAGTTGAAAGGTCGGGGCCATATTGTAGAGCCCGTTACACTACCGAGTATAAGCCATCTTTTACCTACTTACTACATTTTGACAACTGCCGAAGCCAGTTCCAATCTGGCACGTTTCGATGGGGTACGCTATGGGCATCGAAGCAAGTTGGCTACTGATCTGGAAAGTTTATATAAGAAGTCGAGAACGGAGGGTTTTGGAGAAGAGGTTCGTAGACGTATATTGTTGGGCACCTTCGTTTTAAGTGCAAATTATTATGATGCATACTATACCAAAGCACAAAGCGTTAGAAGGATGGTGAGAACAGAGACAGAGGCTCTTTTTGAAGACTATGATTTCTTTTTGTCACCCGTAACTCCCACCACGGCATTTAAGTTGGGAGAAAAGACGAACGATCCGATGCAGATGTATCTGGCCGATGTTTTTACGGTTCATGCCAATGTAGTAGGCTTTCCGGCTATTTCAGTACCGGCAGGTGCAGACGCCCAAGGTATGCCTATTGGTGTGCAAGTGATGGCACCCTATCTTAAAGAGGCTGAGCTACTGGCATTCTCTGATGAGTTGCAAGCGCTTATGAATGCCTAGACTGAAAGTAATAAAAGCAAAAAAAATTAAGTGTGTGTATGCGATAGTATGTGTATGCCAATCATGATAAAAACTCTGTGCCAAACCTATTCTAACAGGACAGAGGAGAAACAAGTAGTAGAATACTCAACAGGAAAATTAAATTTATAGATGTTGTTAGCTGTTTGATAATCAGATTGATGGACAAGGATTTGATTGTTCTTACGCTAAGCTTAACCTCCAAAAAGATTAATACCCATGAAGATTTCGAAGAAAGTATTTTGGTTGACTGCCCTATTTGCAGGAAGTATGTGTGGAACGATTGTGGCTGAGATTCCTCAACAAATAGGGATAGAAGATCAGGATACCCTTGGAATAGCTGCAGCGGCCGATGAAATGGCTATGGATGCCATGCCGGAAATTGAAGAAATTGGGCAACACCCTTCCATCTCGTCAGCATTGTTAAAGGAGCGATTTTCGAAACTGGAAAAAACAATTCCTTTACGCTATCACGAATCTTCTCATGAATTTGTAGAATACTTTATTTACAAGAAAGCCAGGTTCACTCAGACTATGATGGAGCGGATGCCGCTTTATTTTCCGATTTTTGAGAAGGCCTTGCAGCAGCATAATCTACCTCAGGAACTGAAGTACCTTTCTATGATCGAGTCTGGACTGAATCCACAGGTATTGTCCCGAGCCCGTGCAGGAGGCTTGTGGCAGTTTATGCCAGCCACCGGCAGGGAGTTTGGGCTCATACAAGATGGGTATATAGATGAGCGATTCGATCCTATTAAGTCTACGGAAGCTGCCTGTAAATACTTGAAGCAATTGTATCGAATTTTTGGTGATTGGGAAATGGCATTAGCCTCCTACAATACCGGACCAGGCAATGTGAAGCGTGCAATGCGCCGATCTGGAGGGACTACTTTCTGGACTATTTATAATGCCTTACCTCGGGAAACACGGTCATACGTTCCTCAATATGTTGCGATGAATTACATGATGAATTTTGGGAATGATCACGGAATATTTCCTGAGAACCTGGAATTTGTAGTTCCTAGCGATACCATACACATTAATGGCCATGTGGATCTGATGGCTTTTTGCCAGCAAAGTGGAATCGACTTTGAAGTTTTGAATAAGTTGAACCCACAAATAGTAAAAACTTCGTTGCCCGAGCATACGCGCAATTTCGTATTACGCGTACCCAGTATGCGTTTTACCTATCTGAAAAATAATCGTGCGGCCATTATGGACTCCTGTACCGGACGATATGCCGCAGCCAAAACGCTACTGGCCAGTCTTGACGATGATCAGGTACTCAGTACCCGGCAATATACCGACGCACAGGGTAATACCATTAAGGCCGTAACCAAATTGTCAACACAAAGAGCTACGCATACGGTTCGCAGTGGAGAGTCTTTGGCACTTATATCCCGTAAATATGGGGTGGATATATCCGATCTGAAGCGCTGGAATGGAATAAGAGGAACGGTGATTCGTCGTGGTCAGCGACTGGTATATCATAAGGAAGTTAAGGAGGTCGTTAAAGTAAAACTACCTTCGACCGGGAAAACGGAAGAATCAGTAGAAAACCAGGCTAAAATAGCTTTGGTTTCCAATAAAGAAGAGGCCACTGAGACCACCCCTGAAGCTACTACTCGGCTTGTCCGCAAACAGTCAACGCATATCGTGCGCAGTGGAGAGACGCTGGGGGCTATTTCTGAAAAGTACAACGTTGGTCTTAGCGAGCTTAAAAAATGGAATAACCTGCATAAAAGCCTGATCAGAAAGGGACAACGACTTGTGATATACACGGAAGTGATGGAGCAAGTTGCGCTGGCTAAGCCGAGTTCAGAATCTGTTGCCAGAGAACATGCTGGGAAGTCCAATGTGAAATATCATACCGTTCAGAGAGGAGATACGCTATGGACCATTTCACAACGTTATGGCTTACAGATAGAGATTTTGAAAAAAACGAATAATATCCAGGGCAGTTCTATTAAGCCTGGCCAGAAATTGGTGATATCAGGTTAAGCTTTGGGCACCAACAAACTACACATGCTAAAGAATATTTATGATTGCTTACGTTAACGGAACATTAGCCTATAAAGACCCTGCCTATGCCATAATTGATGTCAATGGTGTTGGCTACGAATTACGTATTTCATTACAAACCTATGCGGCGCTGCCGGAAATTGGCGGGCGCTGTAAGCTAGTGACCTATTTGAACATACGGGAAGATGCTCATGTGCTTTTTGGCTTTTCAGCTGAGCGGGAAAAATATCTATTCCTAGACCTGGTAGGGGTTTCCGGGATTGGTCCCGCCACGGCGCTGGTGATGTTATCTTCATTATCCCATGAAGAAATTACCCGGGGAATTGCGGAAGAAGATCTGAGGTTGATCCAATCCATAAAAGGGATAGGTTTAAAGACTGCACAGCGGGTTATATTGGAACTCAAGGATAAAATGCGAAAAGATACACTGGTAGGGGCCACTGCTGATCCGGGCTCGGGACCAGGCATGAGCGTTAGGGGTGAGGCTTTGGCGGCTCTGGTTACCCTGGGTATACCCAAGGCGACTGCAGAAAAGAGTATTGACTCAATCATAAAAAAGGAAGGCAGCGCTATTACCGTGGAACAGCTGATTAAGCTGGCCCTGCGTTAGGTATTTATCTTGGATTTTTTACAATACTGTAGAATTAAATTACTAGATTAAATATTTAAAATTAAGGAGTTTTTGTTTTAGCATTTCCCTTCCAAAATCGAAATTTAGCTTTGTCGTCAACAGTTTACTCTATACTCTTTAAGGTTCTTACTTTTTCGGCTAGTGCAGTACTCCTCGCATCGGCTGCCGCCGGAATTGATGATGCCGGAACCGAACCGGCCCATAATTTAATTATGGTCGAGGATACTATACCTGATAGTTCGGGAAGGGGCTTAAGCCGGACCACTACTCAGATGGTAACACGCTGGCAGGACTACTATGCCAATAAGATGGTACAACCCCGTCCTAAGTCTTCCCTATATCTCAAAGATCCCGCCAATATATCTACTTCTATTTTACTGGATAGCGCAGGGAAAGTAGGCATTAGCGAACGGATAATCACGCCTTCGGGTGCGTTGGATTATGGAAATCCTGTTATGATGGATCTAGAGCGCTACGATGCCTTACAAGAAAAAAGAGCTTTTAAGAGTCTGCTTCGGGACTATGCTGCACGGCAGGATGGGAAAAGCGCACTGGGTGATCGGGGGCTGCTGCCCAAGCTGGATGTACCGCCTGCCTTGTCAAAATTATTGGGTAACGATTTTATCAATTTCAAACCCACCGGATTTGTCTCTCTGGATCTGGGGGTAATGCACCAGTTTCTGGACAATCCTGCCATACCTATCCGGCAAAGACGTAACACGCAATTTATTTTTAACGAACAAATCAATATCAACTTTGACGCCAAGCTGGGTGATCAGTTGGGATTCCAAACCAATTTCGATACCAAAGCTAACTTTAACTTTGAAAATGCTATCCGACTGAATTATAAGAATCCAGAGGAGAGTTTTATACGTAAGATAGAGGCCGGAAATATCAATTGGGCTATTAACAGCCAGCTTATTCCTGGCGTTCAAAACCTATTTGGTCTTCGCACCGACTTTCAATTTGGCCGATTGAGTGCCAGTGTAGTGGCCTCTAATCAACGATCGAGTAAAGAAAGAATGGTGCTTCGGGGAGGTGCTCAAAGTCGCGATTTTGAAATAAAAGCCGACAGTTATGATGAAAATAGGAATTTCTTTTTATCTCAGTATTTCCGGGATAATTATGAGAAGTCCCTTCGTAGCACCCCCAATATTACCTCCGGCCTGGCCATAACCCGAATGGAAGTCTATGTGACCAATCGTACCACCACCACTGAGTCGCTCCGAAATATTGTTGCCTTTGCGGACCTGGGAGAACCCGATCCTTATCGTAAGGGCAATCCAAATCTTGCACCTATACAGGCCAATTTGCCCGTTGACAATAAGACCAATGGACTCTACAACACCCTATTGCAAAACGATGCTTTTAGACAGGTGGACAATACCAATACTGCCATAACAGGGTTGGGATTCGAAAAGACCGTGGATTACGAATTGCTAAGAGGTGCCAAAAAACTGGTAGCTGATCGGGACTATACCTTTCACCCTCAGCTGGGCTACCTCTCCCTTACCACTGCCCTTCGGAACGATGAAATTTTGGCTGTTGCCTATGAATATACCCTTAACGGACGGTCTTATAAGGTTGGTGAGCTGACAGAAGAATATCAAAACCGGCAGGACAGTGAAGTAATTGCCCTTAAACTTTTGAAATCTTCTACCATCCGGAATCATACCGATCTGCCACTTTGGGACCTGATGATGAAGAATATCTACTCGTTGGGAACGAGCCAGATGGATAAGCAGGGGTTTCAGCTGAGAGTAATTTACAAGGATGATCTCACGGGTATCGATAACCCCAATCTTCAGGAAAGTAGCATAGCGAATATACCTTTAATCAGGTTAATGGGATTGGATCGACTGAACCCGGTAAATGATCCGCAGCCTGATGGGAATTTTGATTTCATAGAGGGGATCACCGTAGACACCCGCACCGGGCGTATTATTTTTCCGGTATTGGAACCCTTTGGAAGTACATTGGCTAGCAAGTTTGGAGCCGGAGAAGATCAGTTCCGTAGCAAATATGTGTTCAATGAGCTCTATGATGGCACTATGATCGATGCGCAGCAGGTCACCGAGCGAAATAAGTACTTCCTGAAAGGTACTTATCAGTCAAGTTCAGGGACAACGGTGCAATTGCCTTTTAATGTATTGGAATCTTCAGTTACTGTTACCTCGGGTGGAGTTCCACTTTCTGCGGGCAGTGATTATATTGTGGAGGCGCAAATTGGGCAAGTTAAGATCGTAAATCCTAGTGTACTCAATTCGGGTAGGGAAATTGTGATTGAATATGAACGGCCTGATATGTTTCAAAACCAGATCAGAACTCTATTGGGGACTCGTTTGGATTATGTGGTTAATCGGGATCTGAGCATCGGTATGACTGCCATGAAGTATAAGGAGCGTACTGCTGGCTTCCTTACCAGGGTTTCAATTGGCAACGAGCCTGTAAATAATTCTATGCTTGGCTTCGATGTGAATTTCCGTAAGGATGTCCCTTTCCTGACGCGCTGGCTTGACAAATTGCCCTTGATTCAAACCAAGGAGATGTCTTCTATTCAGTTTAAAGCTGAAGTAGCCAAGCTATTTCCGGGGGTCACTAAGGATGTTAATAACCGCTCTTTGATAGACGATTTCGAGTCGGCTAGAACCGTATATGATCTGGCTCGCCAGCCCCAGAAATGGAGGTTAGGATCCGTTCCTGAGAAATTTAGGGCTGGAGCTGGTTCTGGAAAAACGCTGGAATATGCTTATAATCGGGCGAAGATATCAGCCTATACCGTGGACAATATATTTGCGGGTGATCAGGGGCTTGGAGGGGGCTATAACCCTCCTCAGAATATAAATGCTACGGATCGGGAAAATTTTTACGAACGGTTATATCTACCCACCGATATATTCCCTAATCGCTCTATTGCGGGGCTGGTAACCTATCCTCAGAATATTCTGGATATAGCCTTTTATCCTAGCGAGAGGGGCATGTACAATTATAACAGCGATCTGACTTCAGACGGTAGGTTGAAAAACCCCAAACGAAATTTTGGAGCATTGACCCGTGCAATAACATCGGATAACGATTTTGACAATGCCAATATCGAGAATATTGAATTCTGGATGTTAGATCCCTTTATCAAAGATGACGTGAAAGGGGCTGTGCGGGACGGTTTTGAAAATAAACCCAATACTACAGGCGGGAAGCTGGTATTCAATCTGGGAGATATCTCCGAAGATGTTATACCAGATGAACGTTATAACTTTGAAAATGGCCTCCCCCTTGGTGAAAAGGTGGTGGGTGTAAATGTGGATTCTACTGCCTGGGGATATGTTACCAAGTCACAATATCTGATTAGCGCTTTTAGCAATGAGCCTGGTGCGCGGGAGAAGCAGGACGTTGGTCTGGACGGGCTAAATAATGAGGAAGAACGACTCTTTTTTAAATCCTTTATAGACCGTTTACCCGCTAATCTCACAGCGGAAGCCAAAGCAAAAATACTTGCCGACCCTTCGGGTGATGATTTCCAATTCTTTCTGGGAGACGAACTGGATCAGAGCAATGCCAAAGTTCTACAGCGATACAAGCAGTATATCGGTATGGAAAACAATTCTCCCGAAAGCTCGGGTGGGGCAGGAGTTACCCCTGCGGCTACCAATTTGCCCGATGGTGAGGATATGAACGTAGACAATACCATCAATGATAACGAGTCATACTATGAGTACGAAATACCTCTGAAACCCGACGGACTACAAGTTGGAAGTGGCTATGTGGTAGATAAAGCCACAACCGATGGACAAAATTGGTATTTGTTCAGAGTGCCTATTAAGGAATTTACCGGACAGGTGGGATCCATGAATGGCTTTAAGTCTATTCGATTTATGCGTATGTATCTATCGGAGTTTGAACAACCCGTTGTGCTTCGTTTTGCCCAATTGCAAATGGTGGGACAGCAGTATCGTAAATATACGTCTAGCCTGGACGATAACGGCTTGGGAGAGGTGCCCGAGCCCTATGATGCAAAGCTGACAATTGGAACGGTGAGCATAGAAGAGAATGCTCAGGCGAATAATAATTCGGATCGAAAATATCAATATACCCTACCTCCGGGCTGGATCCGTGATCAGGACAATACCCAAAGACCGCCCCTACAGCTTAATGAGCAATCGATGAGCCTCTGTGTTACCGATCTTAGGGATGGGGACTCCAGAGCGGTTTATAAAAATGTAAATCTGGATTTACTTTTCCGCAAGCGGCTGCGAATGTATGTACACATGCAGAACGACCGAGATGAAAGTAATATGGTAGGTACCTTTATGCGCATAGGTACCGACCTTAGCCAGAATTACTATGAAGTGGACCTTTCCAGTTTGCAGGCTACCTTACCTTCCGCAAGTTCTCCTGAGGAAATCTGGCCTGAGCGGAACGAAATTAACCTGGCCCTTGCCGATTTGATACGTGTAAAATCCCTGCGAAACCGGCAGCTGGATGTCAACCAGAGTGTGCCTTTTACAATAGACACGGAAGATGGGCGCTATAAGGTATCGGTAGTTGGGAATCCCGATTTGAGTGCTGTTAAGGTGTTGATGATTGGGGTACGTAATCCAAAATCTTCAGATCAAGCTGCTAAGACCTTCTGTATTTGGGTAAATGAAATGCACGTGGAGGGTTTCGACGATAAAGGTGGCGTAGCCGCTATTGCTCAGCTGAATGCCAAACTGGCCGATTTTGCCACCATTTCTGCATCAGGGCGAATAGAAACGGTAGGCTTTGGAAGCGTCCAGCAACGTATAGGAGAGCGCTCCCGGAACCTCACCACTGAGTTTGGCGTTTCGTCAAACGTGGCTCTGGACAAGTTATTACCTCAAACTTGGGGCTTTAGCATTCCCATGTTTGTGAGCTATGATCGCAGAAATGTCCGGCCTCATTTTGACCCCTTAGATCCAGATACCCCTTTGAGTACTTCTTTGGATAATCTGTTTACCCAGGAACAAAGAGATGGTTACAGGCGCATGGTCGAAGAAAATGCCGTTAAAAGAGGTATAAACTTCTCTAATGTGAGGAAGGTGAAAACCAAGCCTGGAGCCAAAAATCATTTTTATGATTTTGAGAACTTTGCCTTTACCTATGCTTTTAGCGACGATAAGCGACGAAATATCCTCACACAGGAATATACCCAGCGAATGTATAAGGGAGGAATAAGCTATACGTACAGCAGTCAGCCCAAAGCTTTCGAACCCTTCAAAAAATGGGAAACACAGGACCGCTGGGGAGCATGGATTAAAGATTTTAATATAACCCTGTTACCCAATATGGTGGCTATCAGGACCGATGTAGACAGAAGATATCTGAAAACACAGTTGAGGAATTCTGATTTAACCATCGATGGTATTCAACCTATGTTTGAAAAATATTTTTGGTTCAACCGCTATTATGATGTAGGCTGGAACTTGACCAGGAATATGACCCTTACCTATTCGGCCTCTGCCAATGCCATTATTGATGAACCAGAAGGCGAACTCGACACGGAGCAGAAGAAGGATTCGCTCTGGACTAATTTCAAAAATTTAGGAAGGATCAAGAATTTTGATCAAAAAATTGATCTTACCTACCGTTTGCCCTTGGACAAGATTCCGTTATTTGACTGGATGAGCGCCGACTATCGGCATACGTTGGGTTACCAATTCCAGGCGAATGCCTATGGGCTTAGGGATAGTAATGGCGATCTGTTCGGAAATGTCATTCGGAACAATCGGGAAAGGGGTGTGACCGGAAAGGTAGATTTTGTGGCACTTTATAATAAACTGAAATATTTAAAATTCGCCAACACTCCTTCGGCAGGTCAGAAAAACTTTGCTAGGAGCCCCGGGGATATGGAAGACGTAGATATGCGTACTACCGATATAGCCAAGAGTCTTACCCGACTACTGATGACGGTTCGAGGGATCAATTTTAGCTATACTATTCAGGAAACTACCGCCTTGCCAGGTTATTTGCGCGACCCTAAATACTTTGGGCTCGACAATGCCAATGCCCCTGGATTGGGCTTTGTACTGGGTCAGCAGTATCGTGACTTCCAGGTACGAGCCGCAGAAAATGGCTGGATCACCCGCAGTACAGAACAGAATCAGCCTTTTCAGCAGACCATTGCCAAACGGTTTACGGCCAATACTAGTCTGGAGCCTTTCCGCGACTTTAAAATGAATATCAGTGCTCAGCTGACTCGTCAGGATGCTTATCAGGAATTTTATCGCCCTGAGGTAGTAGGAGGGGAGTTTGTTTCGCAAAGTGCCTTGCGGAACGGACAATTTAGCATGTCTTTCCTTTCTTTCCGTACGGCTTTTGAGAAGGCCAATAGGGATAATACGTCAGAGGTTTTTGATAAGTTCAGAGCCTACAGAGCGATTCTTCGGGATCGACTTAATGCAGAAAACGAGGCGGCCGGTGAGTATAATGAAAATTCACAAGATGTGTTGATCGCCGCTTTTTTTGCAGCTTACCGGGGAAAGGATCCCCTCACAGTACGGACCAATCCATTCTTGAAATTTCCAATGCCCAATTGGGATGTTAATTATAGTGGTTTGTCCAGACTAGATATTTTCAAAAGACTCTTTAGCTCCTTCGTCCTGCGCCATAAATATATGTCCAACTATAGCGTAGGGAATTTCACTTCATCCCTGGACTATGAGGCCTTATATGTTAATCTGGCTGTAATGGGGTATCCTTTGTCGTCAAGGCTAAATGAGTTAGGACAGTTTGTACCGGTCTTTTCTATGAGCACCATCACACTTTCCGAAAAGTTTCAACCTCTGATAGGCATGGAAGTACGTACGCAGAGTCGGGTAACGGCTCGCTTGGAATATAACCGGGATAGAACCATTGCCTTAAACTTGTCGAACTCTCAAGTCGCGGAGTTATTCAATCAGGATATCACCGTTAATGTAGGTTTTACAAAAAATAATGTTCCCTTACCCTTTAAGGTGAATGGAGTTAAGAAGACTTTAAAGAACGATCTGACGATGCAGGTCGGGCTTACTTTCCGAGATAGTCGTCATGTCCAACGTAAATTTGATGGAGAAAACATTCCTATTGCTGGAAATATCAATTTTCAGCTCAATCCTACCATCAACTATATGGTTAACAACAGGTTAAGTTTTACTTTGTATTTCAACCGTACTTTCAACGATCCCCTTGTTTCCAATTCGTTTTATCGATCCAGTACTGCCGGGGGGATTCAATTGAAATTCAATTTGGCGGAATAGTATTTGTATTTGGAAATTACCCCACACATCCTGTAAATTGCGGTGGTAATATTACAGTAACCTTATTCGAGACCTATCATGAATTTTCCAGAAGAATTAAAATACACTGAAGACCACGAGTGGATCCGCATAGAAGGTGACCATGCTTATATTGGCATCACGGATCATGCTCAAAAGGAATTAGGTGATATCGTCTATGTTGATATCAATACGGTCGGTGATCAATTGGAAAAAGGTGAGATTTTTGGATCGGTGGAAGCCGTTAAAACGGTCTCAGATTTATTTATTCCTGTAGCAGGAAAAGTACTGGAGGTGAATGAAGCCCTGGACGGTTCTCCAGAACTGGTTAACTCTGATCCTTATGTAGAAGGTTGGATGATAAAAATTAGCCTTGACGGTGCAGATTTATCCGAAGGTCTACTCACAGCTGATGAATACAAAGAGTTTGTCGGTGCCTAACAGAAATATTAAGCTCCTAAGGGAGCTTTTTTTTTGAACACTCCTTTTTAGTAATCTTTTTAAAATTTTCTTTTCATCTGATTATAAATTTGGGCGCTATAACTGTTACAGTGGTAGAAGGTCTGGGGTTTGCCTCCTTTTCCGAAACATTGCCCTGCATATATAAACGGTTGACAAAGTGCGTAGCCTGTGTAAGCCGGAGTGAAATGGGGCGGGCCAGCGGAAGTTTTTGATAGAAGCATCTGAGTTTGGAAAGGTCAACATAAATATTACGATGGAGCAGTATGGTTTCAATTAAAGAAGCAGTATCGCTTATTATAAAATAAGTATAAAAAGTAAATATCGATGCAATTATTATTTCGGGCGGCAAAAATTTATGATCGGGAATCCGAGTATAACGGTCAGACGAAGGATATTTTAGTAAAAGACGGGGTTATTGCCGCAATAGGGGATCATCTCTCTTGCGATGAGGCCGTCGTATACCAATATGAGGGGATGAATGTATCCCCCGGATGGTTCGACCTTCGCGTTGCTTCTCGAGATCCGGGTTTCGAGCATAAAGAAGACTTGCCATCGGTGAAGCGCGTTGCCGCTAGAGGAGGATTTACGGCTCTGTTGTTGCTTCCTAACTCAGAACCTGTGGTGCATAGCAAGGATACGATTCGCTATCTTAAATCGGCCGGGGAACAGGGAGTGGTAGCGCTTCATGTTGCAGGCGCAGTGACACGTAAGGCAGAGGGGATCGATTTTACAGAAATGATGGATTTACACCAAGCAGGGGCAGTTGCCTTTACGGACGGCGTTCAGGCTATTCAGAATCCTGATTTACTCCTGAAGACATTACTCTATTTAATGCCTTTAGATACCCTTTTGATTAATCGTCCTGAAGATGGCTCCTTAGCACTCTATGGGCAGATGCATGAGGGTATTACCAGTACCTCTATCGGACTGAAAGGCATTCCATCCTTGGCGGAGGAAATGATGGTGATCAGGGATTTGAAGCTCCTGGCCTATGCATTAGAAAATCGCAATGAACACCCGAGTGGACCACTCCTGCACTTTTCGCTAATCAGTACAGCAGAGAGTGTTGAGTTGATACGGGATGCTAAAAGCAAGGGACTTCCTGTCTCCTGCGATATAGCCGCTCATCAATTAGCTTTTCTTGATGAGGATATGGTAGGTTTCGACACCAATCTGAAAGTTAGTCCTCCTTTCCGTTCTTCCCGCGATAGGGAGGCGCTACGGCAGGGATTACTGGACGGTACAATCGATGCGATTGTTTCTGACCACTCCCCACAGGATGAAGAAAGTAAAAACTTAGAGTTTGACCATGCAGAATTTGGGATGATAGGCCTGGAAACCACGTTTTCCACGGCATTAAAATATGGAGGGCTTGCCCTAGAGGATCTCGTGGACAAGTTAAGCCGTCGGCCCCGTCAGATTCTACGAATGCCTGTTGCTGGTATTGGTGAGGGCATGGAAGCTAACCTTACCTTTTTCGACGATCAGAGTGCATGGATCTATGACCGCACCCTGTCCAAATCTAAGAACTCTCCCTTCCTCGGAAAGCAGTTGCAGGGACGCGTGTTAGGGGTTCTCAATCGTGGCCAGATAGAGTGGTTCGAAAAATAGAATTCCGTTTTTCATTACAGGGTTGGGCTTTCGCCACTTCCTATTTGTGTAAATTTTACTATGAACTCCATTTTACAATATTTTAATAAGCCCATGTTGAAAATGCCTCTGGTGTTTGGTCTTGCAACGGGTCTATTGGTTTTTGGCTTTTTCCTGGGTCTTTATTTTATGAATATTGTTCCTTTAGGGAATAATAAAATTCTTGATTTTGGAATTCACGTCATTATGATGGCTGGTGCTTGTTGGTACTATAGAAAAGTAATAGGCAAAGGCTTTTTGCATTTATGGGAAGCACTTACCATTTGCTATATCGTCAATACTGTAGCCTCATTCATTGCGGGTTGGCTCATGTACCTATTTATTACCTATGTAGACCCCACGATTTTTACCCGCTATCTGGCAGAGATGGCAACCCTATTAGAGGCTGGAAAGGTAGAACTGGTGAAGAATATAGGGGAGGCCGAATATGCCAAAATGTATGCCAGTATTCAAGAAATGGATAAATCAGAAATTATTACGGACGAAATTAGCAAAAAGACCGTAATGGCCATTATCCCTATCCTGATCATTTCTCTTCTTTTGCGTAGACAAGATCATGCATTTTTGAGAGATAGAACTTAATATTTTTAAGTATAAAAATTTTGTTTATTTTTATCCATGACAATTTTACGCTAAATATTATAACTATGGAGGATCAAGTGAGCTCAGCTAGAGTAGCATTAAAATATGGTATCATTACAGCTGTAGTGATAATGGTATACAGCACTATTATCAATATTGCTGGCCTATCGGGCAATCAACTGGTAGGTGCCATTTCCTTTGGGATATTAGTGGTAGGGTTGGTGATGGCTATGAAGAATTATAAAGAGCAAAATGGAGGTTTTATGAGCTTTGGACAGGGCCTGGGCCTGGGTTCCTTGGTCTCTGCAATTTGTGGATTGCTGGCTTCATTGTTTAATATGTTTTATATGCAATTTATCGACAATTCTATGCTGACGCAGGCTATGGATAAGGTACGGGCAGACATGGAGGCCAAAGGCATGGATGACGCCCAGATCGACCAGGCCGTGGAGCTTTCGCAAAAGTTCATGTCGCCGGGAGTCATGTTCCTGATGAGCGTAGTAGGTTTTATCCTTATTGGATTTATAATTTCCTTAATTGTCTCCCTTGTCATCCGAAAGGAAAAACCGGTTTTTGAGTAAAGCTTAATTTGGCATCCGTGTTCCCTATATTTCAAAAAGAGATTAGTAGTTTCTTTAATTCCCTGATCGCCTATGTGGTCATGGCCGTATTTTTAATCGTATTAGGTTTGATTGTGTGGGTGTTTCCAGACTCAAATCTGCTTGACTATGGATATGCCGATCTCGATTCTTTTTTCTACCTGACACCCTATGTGCTTCTTTTTCTGATCCCTGCCATCACCATGCGCACCTTCTCCGAAGAGATTAGAACGGGCACCTTGGAGCTGTTATTGACCAAGCCTCTCCCGGTTTGGGAATTGGTTGTAGGGAAGTTTTTGGCCAATTGGTTTCTCGTATTGATTACATTATTGCCCACCACCATCTATGTATATAGCATCTGGCAGCTGGGAAATCCCGTTGGTAATCTCGACTTAGCTGCTGTTGGAGGTGCATATGTGGGTTTATTTTTGTTAAGCGGCTGTATGGCCGCAATGGGCATTTTCGCTTCCGCTCTCAATGATAATCAAATAGTAGGGTTCGTTCTGGCTGCACTGCTGGCATTTGTATGGTATGTGGGCTGGGGATCCTTGTCCATTCTTCTAGGTAGTGGTCTGGGAGCACAGTTCTTCCACTATCTCGCCCTCGATGCTCAATATCTTTCCTTAGGAAAAGGTCTCATTGATCTCGGAAGTGTGGTTTACCAAATAAGCCTTATTTTGGTATTTGTATGGGGCACGGTTCAAAGAGTGCAAACCCTGCGTAGCTAAGGAAATTCTGAATTATTATACGCACGTTTAAAAGCTTCTTAGACCTTAGAAATAATGGCCTTACCTCCCCTATGGCCAACTGATGTAACTGGCACCATTGTTTTATGCACTCCCTTATATAATTTTTGATAGATCCTTCGATCCATTCCGACTGTATAGGCGTATATGATATATAAGACATACACCTACGATTGGAGCAAATGTATGGAGTCTTACAATGCCTGCGGGTATTGCCCGACTCAACGGAGGGTTGAAATTGTGCAGATTTATCAAAATCAAAGGTGCTCCTCGTGACACCTGGGGTTTTGAAAGCTTGTCTTCAATATACAACCAATTAAATATTAAGCATCTTTTGGCGACTAATACGTTAAAATACACGGAAGAAGAACTGGTAGTTCGGCTTAAAGCCAATGACCGGACCGCCTTTGAATTCTTGTATGATCATTATTCTGGAGCACTTTTCAATATCATCTGCAAGACCGTGCGGGATGAAGAGAGAGCTGGGGATGTGCTGCAGGAATCTTTTCTGAAAATTTGGAAAAGCATCGCTACTTATAATCCCGAGAAGGGACGACTCTTTACCTGGATCATGAATATAGCCCGAAATAGTGCAATTGATGCAGTTAGGGTAGAAAATCGCAAACCAGACATGATCGACGTGGACGATCGGGTTGCGCATAATGAGAAGGATGTTGTCGACAGTCCCGAATCAGATAGTGCGGAGCTCAGAGCGATTGTCAATATGCTCCGTCCAGAACGTAAATTGCTCGTAGATATGGCATATTTCCAGGGCTACACGCACGAAGAAATATCCGAAAGACTTAATATACCACTTGGAACGGTCAAATCAAGAATTAGAACGGCTCTGCAAGAGCTAAAACAATATTTTACAGTATGAATATCGAAGCCTATATAGCATCTGGTATTATAGAAGAATATGTATTAGGCACTGTTTCTGTTCAGGAAAAACAGGAGGTCGAATGCATGTCGCATATCTATCCAGAAATAAAAACGGAGTTACTTCGAGTAGAGAAGGCCATGGAAGCCTATGCTATGAAGTATCAGATGGCGCCTCCGCCGGCCCTAAAGGATGCTATCTTTGCACAGATGGAATTTGATGAGAAAACGACAGAAGATTCGGAAGGCAAAGTGATCCCCTTGGACAAAGGACATGTCTCGGGGCAGGAAGAGGTAAAAAGGAAGAAATCCCTTCCGGTATGGCCCAAATTTATGACTGCTGCCGCATTAATATTGGCGGTTTTAACGGGATGGATGGCCTATCAGTTGGCCGAACTCAAAGAAGCGAATGGGGATATGGCCGAGCGTATGCATCAGATAGATGCTGATCTGGATTATAACAGCAATCTGGCCCAGCTTTACCGCGATCCGACTTACAAGGTTATCCGACTTTCGGGTGTGGAGCGTTCTCCTGAAAGTGCGGCTGCAGCTTTCTGGAACCCTAAAACTAATGAGGTGATGCTGGACGTGCAAAGACTTCCCGCTGTTCCCGAGGGTAAACAATACCAATTATGGAGCATTGTAGATGGCGTCCCGGTAGATATAGGTGTGGTAGATAGCCATTTTGATGGAAAGGTTCTGAAAATGAAGCCTACCAAAACTGGAGCGGCAGCTTTTGCCATCACACTGGAACGAGAGGGAGGCAGTCCTACCCCAACCATGGATCAGATGTATGTGATGGGCAAAGTTTAAAGGATTCTTTCGTAAAGCAATCTGAATAAAATTAAAGAGGAGGCAAGTCTTGTATTTGCCTCCTCTTTAATGATTATATCTATATGCCCGTTACGCTAGAACGGACAATACTTGTTCTAATATTATTTTTCCATCAGTATTGCCTAGTGCCGGATCAGCTGCCCTTTCTGGATGGGGCATCATACCAAAGACATTTCTATTTTTATTGCAAATCCCTGCAATATTTTCCAGACTTCCGTTAAGATTGGATTCAGGAGTTATCTGACCTTTATCGTCGCAGTATTGAAACAAAATCTGATCATTATCCTGAATTTCTTGAAGTATACTCTTTTCAGCAAAGTAGCGCCCATCGGCATGTGCCACAGGTATTTTATAAGGCCGAGCCATATCCAGTCCAGAGGTCAGCAAACTATTATTCGTAGCGGCCTTTAGATAGGTATTTTTACAAATAAACTTCTGGTTAATATTGGGAAGCAACACACCAGGAGTTAATTGCGCTTCACAAAGCACCTGGAAACCGTTGCATATACCCATAACATAGCCTCCTCGATTGGCGTGAGCAATTACTTCATTCATCACGGGAGAAAACCGGGCGATGGCTCCTGAGCGAAGGTAGTCTCCATAGGAAAATCCTCCGGGGAGTATGATAAAATCACAGCCCTGCAGGTCGTGATCTTTGTGCCAAAGCTTTACAACTTCCTGACCAAGGTTATGCTGTAGGGCATAAACCGTATCGTCGTCACAGTTTGAACCCGGGAAAACAACTACGCCAAATTTCATCTGTATTTCGTTTTATATTAGCCTATTCTTTTATAGAAGGGCACATGGTGTAAAAATTGCATTACCTGTAGGTTTCAGACCTAGCAGGATTTGAAGCCACAAAGATAATGGTAAAGGTGATTGTGACCTATGAGATTGGATTAATTTTATCAAAATCCGTGGATTGGCACAATTAAATTAATGAAATTATTGTTTAAAAGTCTTATATAGCTGGTATAAGTCTATATTCGGTGCAGGAAAAGTAAATATTGGGAGTATGTTATTATTTGAATTTTCAAACGTTATCGATCCTGTCAAACTAAAGCTGGATCGTTGGGGAGTAGAGGGAGCTAAGCTAATTCCTAATCTTATCCTGGCAGTGTTGTTGCTCATCGTATTTAGATACTTGGCGGGATACAGCAGTAAGTTTCTGAAAAGAATTCTCAACCGGATCTCTAATAATGAAGCTCTGGTTGGTCTACTAGCGGCCTTGGCTAAGATTGCTGTGTTTACCGTAGGGTTATTTTTTGCTTTGGGTGTCATGGGGCTGGAAAAAACGGTGGCCTCCTTAGTCGCTGGAGCTGGCGTTTTAGCCCTGGCCATAGGTTTCGCCTTTCAGGATCTGACGGCCAACTTTATTTCCGGTGCTTTTATAGCTATTCAGCGGCCCATAAGGGTGGGTGATGTTATTGAAACCAATGGCTTTACAGGGAAGGTACTTTCCATCAACTTGCGTTCGGTAATACTCGATAATTTTGCGGGTCAGTTCGTTGAACTACCTAGCAAGGATATATTTCAGAAACCCATAGTGAATTACTCCAATTCCGGAGAACGTCGGGTTCAGTTGCTTTGCGGAGTGGCTTATGATTCTGATTTGGAACGGGTTGAGCGGCTTGCCCTTGAAACCATCAATTCTTTGGAGTTTCTAAGTGTTCTTCGTCCTGTGGAATTGCAGTTTACCCAATTTGGAGACAGCAGTATTGACTTCCAGCTTCTGTTCTGGATAGATCCCTCCAAGACCGGGCCGGGGCCTGCTAAAAGTATAGCAATCAAGGCCTTAAAATTAGCATTTGAGAAGGAAGGAATCACCATTCCATTCCCCGTACGTACCCTTGAATATGTCCCTAAAAAAGAAGATAAGGGTGTCTGAAACATCTGGTTAAGAATTCTCCAGTTTAGCCCAGCATCATGCTATAAAAACTGCCGGCAAGATTACTCTTGCCGGCAGTTTTTATTTTAGTTACCATATCGAATATGAATCGATACTAGTAGCGGTAGGTTTCTGCTTTGAAAGGACCTTCCGTAGATACGCCAATGTAGGCAGCTTGCTCTTCAGATAGAGCATCAAGCGTAGCTCCTACGTGTGCTAGGTGGAATGCAGCGACTTTCTCATCTAATAATTTAGGAAGAACGTACACTTGCTTTTCGTATGCTGCTGTATTGGTCCACAATTCGATTTGAGCCAAAGTTTGGTTAGAGAACGAGCATGACATTACGAAAGAAGGGTGGCCCATAGCACAACCAAGGTTTACCAAGCGGCCTTCAGCCAATACGATAATATCCTTTCCTTCGATGGTATACATATCCACCTGTGGCTTGATCTGCGATTTTGTAGAACCATAGTTTTTGTTCAACCAAGCCATATCGATTTCATTGTCGAAGTGCCCGATATTACAAACGATAGCTTTGTCACGCATGTTCAGGAAGTGACGGTCTGTAATGATTTTGTAGTTACCGGTAGCGGTAACAAAAATGTTGGCACGTGAAGTTGCTTCATCCATGGTTACTACTTCAAATCCGTCCATTGCAGCTTGTAGCGCACAAATAGGATCGATTTCAGTTACCAATACCCGGCAGCCAGCACCACGAAGTGATTCGGCAGAGCCCTTACCCACGTCGCCATATCCGGCTACTACGGCTACCTTTCCGGCCAGCATAAGGTCGGTAGCACGGCGGATCGCATCTACAAGCGATTCGCGGCAGCCATATTTATTATCAAACTTAGACTTGGTTACCGAATCGTTTACGTTGATAGCAGGTAAATGAAGGGTACCGTTTTTGTAACGGTCGTATAGACGGTGAACACCAGTAGTAGTTTCTTCCGAAAGACCTTTAATTCCTTCGATCAACTCAGGATAAACATCAAATACCATATTGGTAAGATCGCCACCATCGTCTAGAATCAAATTAAGAGGGGTACGTTCTTCTCCGAAGAAAAGTGTTTGTTCTATACACCAGTTAAATTCCTCTTCAGTCATTCCTTTCCAGGCGTAAACCGGAATCCCGGCAGCGGCTATTGCAGCTGCTGCATGATCCTGAGTCGAGAATATATTACATGAAGACCAGGTAACCTGAGCACCCAGAGCAGTCAAGGTTTCGATCAATACAGCCGTTTGGATGGTCATGTGTAGACAGCCAGCAATACGTGCACCTTTCAAAGGTTGAGAAGGACCGTATTCTTCGCGGATGGCCATAAGACCTGGCATTTCTGCTTCTGCTAGGGTAATCTCTTTCCGACCCCAATCGGCCAAAGTGATGTCTTTTACCTTATAAGGAAGATACTTTTCAGTGGTAGTTGCCATTATGTATTTACGTTTATTATGTTCAAATTGAATGCCCCAAAATTACTAAGAAAAACCACGGATGGGAAGAAATGTAGATATAAATTGACTTAATTGATCCACATTTAGATGATTTGTCTAAAATGAGGCAGATGAGGCAATCAACTTAGATATTCCACCGACTCAGGAAGGTCAGTATAGATAAATTGTCGGGTATAGAAATAATGGATGGCTCTCAACTTGTCTTATTAAGGAGTAAACCGAATATGGTTATGAATAAAAAAGGGGCTCTTAATCAGATACATATATCAGATTAGGAGCCCTTCAAAGGAAAGAAACAACTGTTTAAAGTAATACACTAAAGCTTTTAAAAATGGCTCCTACTCTTACCCCATCGAAGATACGGGCTTGAGTGCCTCCATGATTAATTACAGATTGTTCATGGGAGGTAACACACATTTCACAACCATTTAATGCAGAAACGACCAGGCTCATTAATTCGAAAAACTCCTTACCCAGCACGGGATTCATCATAATGCTCATTTTTATTCCGGCTGGAGCATTATTATAATATTCTTTGTCCATAAAATGGCGGAAACGATAGAACACGTTATTAGCGTTCATCAAAGATACGCAGGCCGCAACTTCAGCAATTTCTTTGGCTTCAGCGCCTTCCTGGATAGCCAGCTCCTCTAGTGCCGCAATAAGCGTAGTGTTTTTCTCATTGATGGCGACGGAAAGACCCAGAAGTAATGCTTCTTTTTTATTCAGGTTTTGAGCCTTCAGTACATTTGTAAGGTTGATCTTAAGATCCTTAAGGTAACGGTGATCTAAGGCTGCAAGCTTGTCTATTAACACACTTTCAAAATCCTGAGATATATTGATTTCTTTATACAGGGAGTCTTTGGTGCTGCCTGTAGTAGCAAATGGATACATGATACTGTTATTTTGTAAGAATGTGATATTGTGATGGGAGTATGCTAAAACAGTTCACAACGAGCTGGAGGAACAAAGCACTCGTTGTGAACTGTCAATTCTTGCGCTATCAGGAGATTATGCCAGAGTGGCTTCTCCTTTTTGCCAGTTGCAAGGACAAAGTTCGTCGGTCTGCAAAGCGTCCAAAACGCGGATTACTTCGCTTACATTACGGCCAACCGAAAGGTCATTAACGCTTACCCAACGTACGATTCCCTGTGGATCTACGATATATGTAGCACGGTAAGCAATTTTCTCATTGGCTTCCAAAATACCCAATTCTTCGGCCAGTGACTTTGAAGTATCCGCCAACATAGGGAACTGGAGACCACGTAAATCGTCGTGATTCTGACGCCATGCAAGGTGTACAAACTCACTGTCTGTTGAAGCGCCAATCAAGATGGTGTCGCGGTCCGAAAAATCTTCAACATGCTTATTAAATTCGGCGATTTCTGTAGGACATACAAAAGTGAAATCCTTTGGCCACCAGAACATAACCATCCATTTCTCTGCGTTTTTGTGGTCTTCAGAAGTGATGTCGTAAAACTCGTTTCCTTTTTCCAGAGAAACTACTGCTGTCTTCTTGAATTCGGGGAATGTCGATCCTACCGATAATAGTCTATTAGCCATGATTGCTCAGAATTCTTGTTTTGTACTTTTTTAATTTTTACAAAGTTAATAAGGTCAACCTTTGAAGGCAATATCTGTCATGGTACTTAGGCTGGAAAGAGTTGTGTTAAAAGAACGAATTTAGTTTTATTTATATAATATTAATAGTTATTGATACCGTCTATAGTCTTATTGATAACCACAATAGGATCTACTCGGTATCAATTTGTATAAAATGGTTATTGGGAAAAGATTATTTACCTTCTGGAAGCAGGTTGAGCACAGACTCCAAGGCCATTCCTCTCGACCCTTTGATTAGGAAGTGGGTATGATGTTGTGGGTTGTCCATGATCCAATTATGGAGCGAAAATTTATCGGGAAAATAATAGGCTTTAGGAAGTGCGGCCAAGGCATGTTGTATATGTTTTCCTGTGAGGATGACCTGATCGAAATGAAGGCGGGCGATGGCCTCCCCCAGGGCTTGGTGCTCAGCCTCGGTAGCTTCCCCCAGCTCATACATATCGCCCAATATGACAATTTTATGTGAGGCAGGCAATTTATCGAACCCTTCCAGAGCCGCAAGCATGGAGGTTGGATTGGCATTATAGGCGTCCATCAGTATGGTATTGCTTCCTTTGACTATAATTTGCGAGCGATTATTGTCGGGTTGGTACAGGCTTATTGCTTCATTGGCGTCGTCATCGGACACATCAAAGTACTTACCTATTGCCAATGCCGCTGCGATATTATCAAAATTGTATGCACCAGGGAGATGAGTGCTAATCTTTTTACCATTATTGCCTAAGAAAGTTACAGTGGGGTGAGTCTCTAATAAAACGGGCTTTGAGGCGCTGTTTTCGGAGCCATAAAACACGATTTCTCCAAAGGCACGTCTCTTACTTACCATTTCCATAATAAGTTCATGGCTTGTATTGACAAAAATTGTACCTTTTTTCTTAGACAAGTAGTCGTAGAGCTCTCCCTTTCCTTTCATAATTCCAGGAATCCCCCCAAAACCCTCCAGATGCGCTTTGCCTATATTAGTGATGAGGCCATGGGTAGGTCTGGCTATGTTACTGAGTAATGCTATTTCGCCTTGGTGATTAGCTCCCATTTCTATAATGGCCATTTCGTGGCGCTGGGGTTGTATACGGAGCAAACTAAGAGGTACGCCAATATGATTATTTAAATTTCCTTGTGTAGCATATACATGATAGCGCATAGACAACACCTTATACAGGAGTTCTTTGGTGGTCGTTTTCCCGTTACTTCCGGTCAGTGCTAATACCGGAAAGTTAAAGCTTTTACGATGAAGTGTAGCCAGCTCCTGCAGGGTGGACAGTACATTTTCAACCAATAAAAAGCGTTGATCCGTTACGACGTCGGCCTGGTCGACCACGGCATAGGCTGCTCCAGAATTTAGTGCTTCGGCAGCATAGAGGTTTCCATTAAAATTTTCTCCATTTAAAGCGAAGAATATTCCATCCTTTACAAGCTGGCGGGTGTCAGTGAAAACATGGGGGTGTTTTTTAAAAATTTCGTAGAGCGATTCCGTACTGGTGAACATATATGCTTTATTGTGTTTTCTAGTTTAACAAAGATTAGTATTCGGCTCAATCAAACCGCAGTTCTTTCGTTAGGTTTACAGCCGAATGAAGGCCATGTCCAGATTGGAGTACAAAAATAATGGATAATTCCTCAACCTAACCTATGAAATATTTCCTAAGTCTAATTCTCATACTGCAGCTATCTGCTACCAATTTTACAATAGCCCAGCAGGCCTGGTTTAAAATGGACAGCACTACCTCCCTAGTGGTAGGCAATCAGGGTATGCTTAACCCGTGGGCAGGAGGGCTCAATGCTCTTCAATACGGGACGATGGACTTGGATGGAGATGCCGAGCCCGACCTGGTAGTTTTTGATAGAACCAACGGCAAGGCTTCGACATTCCTTTCCAGGTCGAAGCAGGGGTCAACCGTAGGCAGGGAGTATGTATATGCTCCTTCTTGGGAAGCGAAACTCCCTAAACTGAGTAACTGGATGATTTTGGCCGATTATGATGGCGATGGCCTAAAGGATATTTTTACGAGTACATCCTTGGGAATTAGCGTATATAGGCAGCAAAGAGTGGGGGTGACCTGGCACTTCGTGCAAGAGCGGGACTTATTGTATACACAAGGCTATCGCAGTGTACTCAATTTACAGGTGTCGGGTACGGATATTCCCGGTATTGTCGATATTGATAACGACGGAGACCTGGATATTCTTACCTATGATTTTGATGGCACATTTATAGAACTTCATCAAAATCTAAGTATGGAAAAATATGGGGTTACCGATAGTTTAGGTAGAGCCGATGCTCCTGTATTTGTCAGAAACGGGGACTGCTGGGGGAATTTTTTTAAAGGGGCTATAGAAGGTTTTGAGTTTGGACTGGATTGCAATGTAGTGGAAAGCCCCTCTCCAACCCGGGTAGAGCATGCGGGTAATACGATCTTGCTGACCGATCTGAATGGTGATGGGGCCAGGGAACTTCTTACAGGGCATGTCAGTAATGATTATATTTCGGTATTATACAATTCAGAGCCGGGTTTGATTGCTAATTTCAATCGTTATACAACGGTATTTCCTGAGAAAGAACCAATAAAATTAAAGGTATTTCCGGCTGCCTTTTCTGAGGACCTCGATTTCGATGGAATCAAAGACTTGGTGGTTTCTCCTAATGTTGAGTCTAATCAGGACAACCTTATGGATTTGAAGGCATCGAACTGGTTTTACCGCAATCAGGGGACTGCCGAAGTTCCAAATTTTACATTAGTTCAGACCAATTTTCTGCAAGATCAGATGCTGGACGTGGGGGAGTATGCCGCTCCATTATGGGTAGACATCGATGGAGATGGCGATCTGGATTTACTGGTGGGGACTGGAGGGGAGGCATTGAGCACTGGATTTCGGGGTGGTTTATGGCTGCTTCGGAACACGGGCAACAAAACGAATCCTGAATACCAACTTGAATCAGAGAATTACTTGGATTTAAAAGGGAGGTTTGGACTGTATCGTATCCGTCCTCAATGGGCAGATTTTAATGGGGATGGGATCATGGACCTGGGCTTCTCAGGAATCTCCAGTCAGAGTCTGAAGATAGAATATCGTTATATACCTAACCGCTCTAATAATGGTGGGGCCTTATTGGATCCAGCTCAGGCCGTAAGTATCGCCCTCCCACCTGGATCCCAACTGCTCGATGCCCTACATTTTTACGATGCTGACAGGGATGGGGACTTGGATTTGCTTGTTGGGAAACCACAAGGGAATGTTCATTATTTCAAGAATACGGGTGGGGCGAATACCTATCAGTTCCAGTTAGAAACAGAATCTTTCGCTGGGTTAGGGGTCAATTTCGAAAGGAGAAATGTACAGGTAAGCGTTCAGGATATGGATTTAGATGGTCGTCCGGATTTGTTGATTACGGATCAATCGGGAACGCTGAGTGTGTTGTACGATGGAAATTGGGGTGATTGGTCCACCAGAGTTGCTAATACCATTGACATAGGAGGGCAGCCTGCGCCACATGTTTTTGGTATAGGCTTATTCGCCAGCGTAGGAGACTATAATGGAGATGGCAAACCTGATGTATGTCTGGGTACCAATGCTGGGGGGCTGGTGTTATTGGAAAATATTCTACCTCTGACGGTAACAGGAGTTGAGCCAAGGCCAGAAGATGATTTACAGGTGTTTCCTAATCCAGCTACTCAGGTGGTTCGGGTGAAGCTAGGACAGGAAGCTACAGTGCAAATTAAGAATTTAAATGGGGTTACAGTTGTAGAAGGTGGGAAGCTTCAGCCTGGTCAAGAAAAGAGCATCTCAGTTCAGAATCTTACCACGGGAATATACCTTATTGAGGCTCGACGTGCTGATAAAAGCTGGACGAAAAAGTTAGTTGTTCGCTAAGAGTCCGTTAAAAAATTGCCATTTGATTTTGAACCTAACTTTTGGTCGTTACCCCCGTAATTTTTTTCGTGATTTCTGGGGCTAGCTCTGTAGAAATTGTCATGTTACCCTCTACAAATAGACACAGATCTGCTGAAGATATATCCACTGCTAAGGCGCAAAGGCTATAGGTATTGGCCAGAAATCAACGTATCAACCTTCCAAATCCTCATAAAGACTCAGTCTGTTTTTTACTGCGCTAAGCTCCTTCTGAAGGAATTCAATACGTTTTAGGAGTTGCAGGGTAATGTCTATTCCTTCAATATTTAAATCTAACTCCCGATGTAGCCTTATCAACCGTTCAAAATGAGTAATCTGATCGGAATGAATGTAGGCAGCGCGTTGGACGGTCTCAATTTCCAGTAATCCGAGCTCCGAAAGTTCGCTGACGAAGGTCATTTCAATATGATAATGGCTACATAGCTGGTCTAGTGAAATGAGTGGTTCGGTATTCATGACTGATTGATTTTGCTAAGTTCCTCAATTAATTCAATTTCCTTTTTCGATAATGTTTCCGGAAGTTTAATTTGGAAGGTAATATACAAATCTCCGAACTGGCCTTCCTTTTTATAAATGGGAAAGCCTTTTCCTTTAAGCTTAACCTTCGTTCCATTCTGGGTAAGAGGTTTGATCTGAAGCTTCACCTTTCCATCGAAAGTGTCCACCAGTAGCTCACCTCCCAAAAGAGCCTTGTAGAGGTCCAGATTAACAGTCGTATAAAGATTATCCTGATCGAGCTTAAAGGCAGTATCATTTTTGATGGAGAAGGTCAAATACAAATCACCTTTAGGCCCTCCCTGGGCTCCTTCACCTCCATGACCACTAATTTTAATAATTTGCCCATCTTTTACGCCAGCAGGAATCGTTAGCCTTATATTTTTACCATTGACGGTAAGTACCCTAGCCTGGGTGGTATAGACGTCTCGCAGGTTCAAATGGAGTTCTGCGTTATAATCCGGACCCTTAAAGCGACTTTTGCCCCGTTGAGAACTATAGCCTCCACCAAACATCGATTCAAAAAAATCGGAATATTCACTCCCAGAAAACCCCTCCGAAGAAAACCCGCCCGAGTTGGCCTGCTGGCTACCTCGGTAATGTTGTCTTTGCTGTTTGGCCTTTTCAAACTCCTCAGCATGCTTCCAATCCTTTCCGTATGTATCGTATTTTTTGCGGTTCTCCGAATTACTTAGTACTTCATTGGCCTCATTAACCTCCTTAAATTTTGCTTCTGCAATTTTATCGTTGGGATTGACGTCTGGATGGTATTTTCGGGCTAATTTCCGATAGGCCTTCTTTATCTCGGCCTCTGTGGCGTTTTTGTTAATACCTAAAACTTGGTAATAGTCTATAAAAGCCATTGGACGTGGGGTCAAAAGATTCTGGTTTAATTTGCTTGCTCAAGTGCCGGAAAGGCGCGAGAGAGGTACTTCAAATATAATTAAAAACAATCATACCTGCATCCCCTCTTTATACATCTTAATAGGGTTATTGTGGCCGGATTTTCCTTCTTTTTGTATAAGCAGAAACACTGTAAGTTTTATTACAGAAGGTTGAAACATTTCATCCTGTTTTACTTGAGGGAAATCAAATAAAACAGGATGAAAAAATCGATCTAGATTCTTATATTAATTCCATCCTCCACCTAAAGCTCGGTAGATATTAACAGTGGCATTGAGTTGTTGCATTTTTGTTTCCACCAAATCAAATCTTGATTCCAAAGCGTCCCTTTGGGTCATCAGTACCTCCATATAGTCGGCACGAGCTGATTGAAACAGACCGTTAGAGATGGTGATAGATTGCGTTAAGGCCAGTACCTCTTTTTCTTTAAGGCTATAGCTTTGTTCCAAATTGTCAATATTAGACAATTGATTCGAGACTTCAATAAAAGCGTTTAAAAGCGTTTTTTCATACTGAAAAACTGCCTGGATCTGTTTGGCATTCGCATTTTTATAAGTGGCTCTTATGGCGTTTTTATTGATTAGTGGCCCCACCATGTCGCCAACCAAAGAAGCCAGTAAAGACTCTGGTAGTTTGGCCAGATAGGTGGGATTGAAAGCCTGTATTCCGAAGCTGGCCGACAATCCTAAAGATGGGTAGAAATTTGCCTTCGCTACGGCCACATCAATTTTAGCGGCTTCTAACTGGAGCTCAGCCTGTTTTACATCTGGGCGGTTTTCCAGAAGCTGCGTAGGGAGGCCGGCTGCAATAACCCTGGGGGTCAGGCTGTCGAAATCACCTGTGCTTCGGAGCACTGGTTGTGGGGTTCGTCCCAAGAGGAAATTGATTTTATTTTCTGTGACGGTGATGCGCTGCTTGATAGCATACTGCAGGCTTTGAGTATTGAGTACCTGAGCCTCGAATCGACGCACAGCCAGTTCAGTAACCCGAGTAGCCTCTTTTTGCATTTTGACAATACGCAGCGCGTTACTTTGGATTTCGATATTCTGCTGAATGATGGCCAGCTGACGGTCCAGGGCGAGTAATTCGTAATAGGACGTAGCTATTTCCGAGATCAGGTTAGTGGTCATAAAATTCCTCCCTGCTACAGAGGCTAGGTATCGGGTGACAGCGGCTTTTTTTGCATTACGCAATTTATGCCAGATATCGACTTCCCAATGTGCAAAAGCTTGGAGCTGAAAATCGCCGAGGGGGTCGGGCATCTCCTTCCCTGGCTTTATTTCGGTAGTAGCTTCACTGGCGCCACGTTGGGTATATCGGGCGGTACGTTCTACTCCGGCCCCTCCGCGTAGACCAAGGAAAGGGAGGTATTCCCCTTTTCGTGCCTGAATCTCATTCCGGGATATTTCTATTTCCTGAAGGGTAATGTTCATTTCCTGATTATTATTCAGAGCCGTATCGATCAGGGCTACCAGATAGGGGTCACTGAAATAGGTTCTCCAGCTTATTTTGCCGCTATTGGTTGAGTCCTGCGAGCCATTATAGCTCGCAGTGACCATCGTTTTCGTATCCTTCTGTACCAACGTGGGGGTCTTACAGGCAGTAACGGCCATCCCGATGCAGAGCACTCCGAAGCATTGGTTTATCAATTTGTTTTTAAGCATGGTCGTCCGTGTCATCTGTTGTTGGAAAATCGTCTATGGTATGGACAAAATCTTCTGTTAGAGAGCTGTCATCTTCATTTCTTATCAGGCTCCGTCCTTCTGCTAAGCTGCCGAAAATATAATAAAGTCCAGGCACGATTATGACTCCAAAGATGGTTCCAAAGAGCATTCCGCCCAGGGCTGAAGCCCCAATGGTGCGGTTTCCAATGGCTCCTGCTCCATGTGCCATAATCAAAGGGATCAGTCCTGCTATAAAAGCGAAGGAGGTCATTAGAATTGGTCGGAACCGAACCCGGGCTCCCTCGATAGCCGCAGCCAAAACTGTGGCACCTTCCCTGTGTTTTTGCATGGCGAATTCCACAATCAACACGGCATTCTTTCCTAGCAAACCTACCAGCATTACCAGCCCGACCTGCGCATAGATGTCGTTGGCCAATCCCATCATCTTAAGCATCATAAAGGAACCGAATATCCCGGCAGGTAAAGAGAATATTACCGACAAGGGTATGATAAAGCTTTCGTACTGTGCCGCCAACACGAAGTAAACGAATACCAATACGACCAGGAAAATATAGATGGCCTCATTTCCTCTTCTCACTTCATCATAGGAAAGTGCAGCCCAATCTATATCGAAGCCGTGAGGGAGGGTTTTGGCAGCCACTTCCTGTACCGCCTTAATGGCTTCTCCACTACTATACCCCTTGGAAGGGGCTCCCCTGATGGCGGCCGTATTATACATATTATAATGGTTGATTTCATTGGCTCCCTGCTTTTTGACTATTTTCATGAAGGCAGAGAATGGTACCATTTCATCCCGGTCATTTTTTACATATAACTTCATGATATCCTTGGGGAGCTTTCTGAATTCTGGAGCCGCCTGTACGAATACCTTAAAGAAGCGCTGGTACTTAATGAAGCCCAGCTCATAGGTGCTTCCCACGAAGATCGACAGGGTGTTCATCGCATTGCCTATCGACACACCTTTTTGCATGGCTAGCTCATTGTCAATTTCGATTTCGTATTGTGGGTAATTGGCACTGAAAAAGGTAAAAAGACCTGAAAGCTCTTTTCTTTTTTCGAGCTCTTTCATGAAGTCATTTTTAACCTTTTCTAACTGGTTATAATCCCCTGAATTTGTTTTGTCAAGGAGCTGCAAAGCAAAGCCACCGGCAGCACCATAGCCTGGCACCGCGGGAGGATCGAAAAATTCGATGGTTGCTCCGGGTATTACCTTGGCCTTTTCTTCCAGTTCATACATGATTTCGTTCACAGTATGATGGCGCTCCGACCAGGGTTTTAAGTTGATCAGACAGGTTCCGGCATTGGAACCCCTACCTTCGGTTAGTACTTCATAACCTGCAATAGAAGATACAGATTGTATACCATCAACCTTGCTGACGATTTCCTGTAGCTGTCGGGATATATCATTGGTGCGCTCTAAAGTAGATCCGGGAGGGGTTTGCACGATTGCATAAATCATGCCCTGATCTTCGCTGGGAATAAAACCGGTAGGAAGGGTCGTGCTTACTCCAAAAATCCCGACACCAAAGGCTATTAAAATACCGAAGGTGATCACTTTTCTATTGACAATATACTTCAACAGATTCACATAGCGTCCCGTCAACCTTTCGAAACCACGATTAAAGGCATCCAGGAAACGGTCGATCGGAGATTTCTTTTTAGGTTTACCATGATTGTTCTTCAGGATCATGGCGCAGAGTACCGGCGTAAGGGTAAGGGCTACAAATCCGGAAATAACAATAGATGTAGCCATGGTGATAGCAAACTGTCGATAGAAAATTCCGACTGGTCCGGTCATAAAGGCTACAGGTACAAATACGGCCGTCATCAGAAGTGTGATGGCAATTACGGCCCCGCTAATCTCTCCAATTACCTTTCTAACCGCATGATACGGCGAGAGGTTTTCTTCCTCCATTTTCGCATGTACGGCCTCGACGACGACAATGGCATCGTCGACGACGATCCCGATGGCAAGCACCAGAGCGAATAGAGTAATCATATTGATGGTCAAGCCAAACAACTGCATAAACATAAAAGCACCAATCAGCGAAACGGGTACGGCCAAAGTTGGAATTAAGGTAGATCGCCAGTCGCCCAGGAAGAGAAATACCACCAAGGCTACGAGGATAAATGCATCCCGAAGCGTATGAAGCACGTTTTCAGTAGAGGCGTTCAAGAAATTGGACACATCGTAGCTGATTTCGTAGTCCATTCCTGGTGGGAAGGTTTTTTTGAGCTCGTTCAGCTTGGTTTTTACATCGTCGATTACCTCACTTGCATTGCTACCGTAAGTTTGTTTAAGCACGATCGCCGCCGATGGATGGCCATTCAGATTGGAGTAAATATCATAATATTCACTCCCCAGATCTACTGTGGCCACATCTTTTAAACGGAGCATTTCTCCATTAGGATTGGCTCTTATGATTACATTTTCATACTGCTTGGCATCGCTAAACCGGTCGGAGTAGGCGAGGACATATTCCAGAGCCTCGGCCCGACTTCCATCCCCACGACCAATTCGCCCGGGTTTTCCAATGATACTCTGATCGTTTAACGCTTCCATCACATCGTCAGGGGAGATGTTATAGGCACGCATCCGGTCGGGATTGAGCCATACCCGCATCGCATATTGGCGACTTCCCAGGATTTTAGCTTGCCCTATCCCATTGATCCGCTGAATCTCAGGGACCATGTTAACTCCGGCATAATTAAACAGAAACTTCATGTTGGCCTTGGGATCCTTACTGAAAAGGTTCACGTACATCAACATACTGGGCATAATAGGTGTTATAATAACCCCCTCCCGTTGCACCAGATCGGGTAGTCGGTTCCTAACCTGTTCTACCCGGTTAGAGATCTGAACCAGCGCCTGATTTGGGTCGGTTCCTAATTCGAATACTACCTGTATATTGGCCTCTCCTGCACTGGTAGCATCGGAGGTCATATATTTCATGCCCCATGCCCCGTTGATAGCCTGTTCCAACGGAATAATTACCGACTCCGTCAGCGATTTGGCACTCGCTCCCGGGTAGGACGCACTTACCATAACCATAGGAGGGGCAATGGAGGGAAATTGTGACGTTGGCAAGGTCTTGATCGCCAGAATCCCCATGAATATAATCACTAGGGATAGGATGATCGCCAAAACCGGCCTTTTTATGAATTTATTAAACATCTTATGCTTATTTAATGGGTACTTACCTTATTCCACGTATACATTTAACTTGGGCAAAACCTCTTTGGGATCGACATAGTCGAAACTGATTTTGTCATTCTCACTCACCCTTCTAATGCCTTCCAAAATAATCTTATCGTCCTTGGTTAACCCTTCTTTTATGATGTACAAGTCAGGCATTTCCGCCGCTATATTGATTTCCCGAGTCTTTACCACATTGTCTTTTCCAACTACGAAAACATATCTCTTTTCCAGGATTTCGAAGGTGGCCTTCTGCGGGATGATCAGGACATTATTCATAGGTACTTCCATGTGGATATTACCCGTCTCTCCGTGTCGGAGTAGGCCTTTGGGATTGGGGAAAGTCGCTCGGAAAGCAATATTTCCCGTTTCATTATTAAAATCGGCCTCTATAGTCTTTACCTGTCCCGGATAATCGAAAAACCGATTATTGGCCATCATGAGCCTAACATGCATCTGGTTCTCCGATTTATTATTGGTCATAAAATCAAGATACTCTGCTTCGGGTACATTGAAATAGACCCACATCTTACTATTATCAGAAAGGGTTGTTAATAGATCCCCCTCAGATACCAAGCTCCCCAGTCTCACTTGAAAATGATCCATAATGCCATCGAAAGGGGCTTTAATGGTAGTAAATCCGAGATGAACTTCTGCCAGGGTCTTCTCGGCTTTGGCTTTATCCCATTTGGCTTTAGCGAGAGCCAGCTCATTTTTCGATACGATATTGCTGTCGGCCAGCGATTTGGTGTTCTGGTACTCTATTTTTGCAAAATTGGCCTCTGCCTCTGCCTTCTGAAGGTCTGCCTCATAGAGCATGGGCATAATCTGAAACATCGCCTGACCTTTCTTGATATGCTGCCCTTCATCGACAAATATTTTTTGTAAATAGCCCTTTTCCAAGGCTCTCAGCTCGATATGGCTTATAGCACTAATCTGGCTCACATATTCCTTGGTAATGGTGGTATCGGTAAGGATGGGGCTGGTGACCAGGAATTTAGTCTCTTCTTCCTTCTCTTCTTCGTGCTTTTCACAGCTTGTTTGGAACAGTAATGCCCCTAAACTCATAAGCATGAGTATTCGCTTCATAATGTTTATAAAATTAAGTACAATTGAGTGCTGAGTGATCTTTAGGAACCTTCTAAGGTTTCTATGTATGCGTCCAATATTTTTTCTGCGTTTACTGGACTGCGTAGCGGTATTATTCCAGAATTCTAATCCGGATTTGCATGGGAGAGGCTCAGATACGGAATACCTTTAGAAACAGATATCGGTTTTGTCCCCTGATAATCTGTTCAAAATGAGAAAACTGAAGTATTCGGTCTTTGAGATAATTGCAAAAATATCGGGCAGTATTTCTAAAATGTATTCGATTTGTTAATAAAGAAAGTTTTATAGCTAACCTCTCTTTCTTCTCTTCTAGTTCTTCAAGAAGCCATTCCTCCATATTCAGGGTAGGTGGCTTCACCGGTTCTATTGAGCCCGCATTTGCACTAGATTTTAGATGTAGATCTGTGGCAATGGTCTTATGCAGTTCGTAGGTCAGTCTGCTGGTAGGCTGAATAACCCTTCCCTTATATATGCACCCAATCAGGAATATTATCCCTAGGAATAGAATAAATCTCATGAACCTAAACATCAGTCTAAAGGCAATTGTAAATCTGTATTGCAGAATTCCTTTAGGAATTTCATAGAGTCGCTCGCCGATTCTCGTCCCTACGGATACAAATAGCGCCTCTTACCATTAGCATCTCATTAAAGTAAAATTAAAAACAGGTTAAAATGCAGAGAGATGTGCTTTGGGTGGCTTATAGTGATAGGGTGTATTGATATTGTTCAATTTTAAAAGTAAAGTATTTTTGTATGCTCTTTTCTCATGGTCTCTCCGTTCGGCCCGATTTAAGACGTTCCGCTTTTCCGGTATCATGCCCGAATCGCTGACCCGTAAATGAAAATCTTAGGCATCCCTATGATTTTTTTATGGATGACCTGTGACATTCCTAAAAAATCAGGTCTTACCTATACAGATACTACTAAATTATAGCGTTAAATATATCTATTTATACTTGCTTAATCATACAGGATATTTAGGGGTTTCCTTGAATAAGTACGTGACTAAATCGAAAATAATTGGATTGCACTTCGGCATTGCGGTTGGGCATATATCGGTGGCAATATTACTTTAAAGTACACACCTAGCCGGCCGCACCTAGCCGGCCACACCTGGCCGACCGCACCTGGCCGGCCGCACCTAGCCGGCCGCACCTGGCCGGTCGCACCAACATAGCTAAAGAATAGGTATGCGGGATGGTGGATGCTAAGAGGGTGAATAAATGAAAAGAAGGCGCGCATAACCTATTGATAATCTTAAACTCTAAAATGCCAACCAATAACCTATCTAATTTTATGGAAAGTAGCATGAAGACCAATCAAAAAACCGTCGAAGAGCTGGAGCGCTTATTGGCGGATTACATTCAGGTAATCGAAGCATCAGATCTTCGGCATTTATCAGCAAATATGTATATGACCCAATCTATCAATTTTGTTCGTTGGGTAAAAGGAGACTATGTCCCAAAAGGCAGGACGAATAAATCTGAAATTGCAGTAGGATAGCATTATGAGAATTATATGAATATGCCGTTTTTCTGCACCCTGACAAGAAGAACATATCTGTCGATCGTAAAGGTGTAAGCCCGTCAGTAGGTGTCAGGCTACAACAAACCCCATGGCTTAAGGATTCAGGCCATGGGGATGCTTGATATAGTCGCCCAAAATTATTTTATCTTTAGCATGATTCCTTCGCTATGGGCGGTAAACTCCGGGGCATACATACACTGAATACTGGTGATACCATTGTTGAATTCGCCGGAATGCGTTACCTGCACGGGGTATTCGAATACATAGGTCCCTTTTCGAAGGGTTGAAAAGAAGAAGTTCGTACTAGCATCCTTGGTTGACTCGTAATACCCCAAACCGCCCTGATACTTATAGCTGCTGAGAACATTGATAGGCTCCAAAGCCGAAGCCCGAAGGTCTTTCATATGAACATATTCCATGTCACGATCGACTTGTAATACAATACGAACCTTAATTTTATCCCCTACCTTAATTTCCTGATTTTCTGTTATCGGGGTCAAAACTGGACCGCGATCCGTATATCGCTCAATGAACATTTGTTTGCTGAGCTGAAGGGGGGTATGCGCGAAGGTGATCTGATCCATATCCTGAAAGTATTGCCAGTACACGGCCCCCCAACTCGGCGCGCTGGCTTCAGTGTTAGCGTGTTTTACCTGGAGGTTTATCTGACCCATTTCAGGTTTTACAGCAGATCCTTGAATTTTTTCTTTGAAGTATCCTGTACCCGATTCGGTGGAGGAGGGTGCTAATTTAATATCCCCCAGTCGTATTTGTACGCTGGCATCGGAGTCCAGCCAGCTGCTACCCTGGCTAAGAAGCGCGTAACAGGCTTCGGCGGTAGCCTTGGAGCTTTCCCAATGGTTGGTTTGTTTGTTTTTTAGCAACCAGGTCTTAAGGGCATTTACCGTTTTACTGTCACCTTCGATTTCCTGAAATGCTTCGATCAGCAGAGACTGACGTTCAATAGGGGCCTCGTACCACCACCAGCCTCGCTGTTGGTTTTTCCAGTACATACCTAGCTCCTCGTTCCTTACAGCAGTCTGACGAAGCGACTTCAGGATAGATTCTGCAGTCGCACTATCTCCTTTTCTGTACATGGCTAAGGCAGTAAGTCCTTGAAAATATTTAGACTGATCGACCCAGGTAGATTTTGCTTTATCCAGGAAGAAGTTATAGGCCTTTTCTGTCTCCCGAGGGATGGGTATATGAGTGAAAAAGCTTCGCATGTATAAATAATGTAATATCGACGCACCAGGGGACAATTTTCTTAAATCCATTTTATCCTTTATAAGTGCTTCATAGTCCCTTTGCAGAAGCCGATCCAGATAGGGAAGAGCCTTGCTAACGATAGCATCTAATCCTTCTGATTGGTTAGACTGTACCGCTTTTGCTTTTTGCAAATGCCCTATTCCGGTAAGAATATACTGGGTCATATACCTATCTTCCATGCCTCCTTCAAACCAGGAAAATCCACCTGATTCTTTTTGCTTTTGCCGAAGCTTATCCAGTGCATTGCTAAGTTCATTGCGCATTTTTACCAGGTCGAATAATAAAGCCAGATTTTGCTTTTGGCGAGCCTCCGTTTTAGCTTCCATTAACCAGGGGGTCTCTTCCAATATAATGGATTTTAATTCCTGGTTTTTGAGCAAATTGCTCATCAACGTGGCTGTATCGCCTTTCTGCCAACTCTGAAACACTGCAATAATTCTGGGTGAACGCTGCAAAATAGATGTTGCCAATGTATTAGCGTAATATCGATTCCAGGTTTGTTCGGAACAATCGTATCGGTTTTCCATAAGATATGGAAGGGCTTGAATGGCATACCATGCGGGGTTACTCGTGTACTCTACGCTTATGGCCTCATGGGTAAGGGTTCGGGAACTTGCTGAATTGATAAGTTTGTCGAACCTTATTTGTTTGGTGCCAGCGCCTGTCATGTTCAGGGGCATACTTTCGGTTACCAGCATACGAGTGGATAATACGGGCAGGGTTTGCTCCTCCGCATCGGAGTAATTGCCTGCAGTAGCCGTAACATTCCAAGTTAACAGTTCACTAAAATGAGCAGGAATTTCAATAGGGAAAAACAGGGTAGTACTCTGCCCTTGTTCAATAGAAAAAGTCTGTTTTGGCTGGTTATTCTTAAAGGCCATATCTAGCTTTTCTTCATTATCCGTCTGCCGTAAAGAAAGGAGTACGGTTCCTTCTAAAGTTCGGTTACTCATATTGACTACCTTGGTAGAAAATACTAGCCGATCGCCCTGACGAACAAACCTGGGTGCATTAGGCTGAACCATCAACTCTTTCTGTGTTACAATTTCCTTGCTGCTATACCCCAAAGACAAATCTTTGGAATGAGCCAATGCCTGAAATTTCCATCGGGTTAAAGCATCGGGTAAGGTAAAGGAGAAAGTGATTTCTCCTTTTTCATTGGTATGCAAATCGGGAAGAAAGAAAGCGGTTTCATTGAAGTTGGTCCTTACTAGGTTTGAAGGTGGGGCAGGTTGCCCCTCTGAGCTGTCCGGGATGGTGTCCAGAACCATCATTTCATTAGCGTCCACCTCGGGACTATTCGCCAAGGACATTTCGGCTACCGTGCCATACCCTGATGTCATCTCAACCGACATGTTTTTACGCATCCTTCCCCTGTAGAGTCGTATTGGCTCTGTCTGGAAATCGATCAGGTCATCATAAGCCTTGGAAATGGTCTTGTATTGATAATGATTAGGATTACTTTTTGCAGCTTGCTGCATACCAAAATTGGCCCCACTGTCCCAGGCAGCGAAAGGTCTGGCATTGGGCCAGATGGATGGTTTGGCCCATGCATGTGGGTGAAACTGATCCAGGGAAGCGTCGTACATACTGGTAAGCATTTCTGCCGCAACCAATTCTTTTTTATAACCCGATATTTTTAATTTCCATTGCTCGGTGCTGCCCGGTAAGGTTTTGTCCCGGAATGTCTGGTACTCAATTGTCAGATCTTTATTGGTCCATGGCACTTTGATCGTTTCAGAAAACTGGAACAGCCGGTTGTGTTTTACAAAGGAAAAAGATACAGAATATCCTCCCCGATCGGCTTCCGTAGCGGTATATTCAAATAAATTTAGGCCTTTTTTGAAACGAGGGTAGTCATAGTTAGCGCCTTTGACCAACCCTTGGTTTTGTTGCCTGATTACATACAGAAGGTCAGCCGCGGTTGCAATTTTAATATCTGTACGCTCGCCCGGTTCTATGGGCTCACTACCAGAGGCCAGCAAATACTGTTGAGGCGTAACGTCAGGTTGGCTTTTATCTGTTACATGTATGTACCGTATGACTTTGGTTTCCTGATTTGCACCATCCCTAGCATGCAATTCCACTTTATAATACCCACTCTTAAGACTAGGATCGGTTAAGTCATTTAATTCATTTTCTGCCGTATTCAATTGTTTTTCGAAAAGGGGGGACTCCACTTTCCAGTTTTCGGGGTCCGATTCTTGATCGTATTCATCATGAGGAAATAATTTTACATATTCCTCCTTGCTCATGACGAAGAGGTCAGGGGCCTCCCAAAGTCTAGGTCGTATCAATCGAGGTTCTGGAACTAACTTACTGAATTTAACCTGAACGGTTGCCGGAACGAAGGCTCCATTCAGATTCTCCGTTCTTATCTTTACCTTTGAGAGGGCCTCAAGCTCCATTTCTTTTTTTAATCCATCGTCTAGCAGTAAAGATTTATAACCTATCGATACCTGTTGTGTTGCACTGCGGGTTTCTCCACTGCCGTCAGTGACATCTACATAAAGTGTATAATTGAATATGGGATCCGAATTAATAGAGAGATTTCGATCGGGAATTGCCTCAAAATTAATTTTAAATCGACCTTCCTGATCGGTACTGATTTCTCCATGGCTGATTTCCATGGGTGCTTGTTGAGGATACCACCGGGAGAGCATCCATGGATAAAGATATCGCTCAGTCCGTACTACCCTATAGACGACCTTTCCTGCGTCGATCGGATGGCCGGCATAAGCCAAGGCTTTCCCTGTTACCACCACCGTTTCGTCGACCTTATAGGTTCCTTGTAGGGTATCTATAGTCACTTCAAACTTTGGCCGTTTGTATTCTTCTACTTCAATGCTGAAATAGCTGTTTCCGTCCACCACTACACTGAAAGTACCATTAAGGGATCCCATAGGGAGCTGAAGTTTTCCCGAGAAACTTCCATATTGATTGACCCGAACTTGCTGTCTTTCAATCTCTTCGCCATTGGCCCCTTTCATTATTAGGGGCAACTCCATCTCAGAGTCTGTGAACAAACGCTGTCCCTGAGCCACGATCCCTTTGTAGTAGACCGTCTGCCCTGGGCGGTAGAGACTCCGGTCCATAAAGAGCCATGTAGTTCTTTGAGCAGTATGCAGATCGGAGTCTTGATGGATATATGTTCTGATAGGTGACTCCAGGTGAAGATGGTCTTTCTGATGGCCGATTTCGATGCTGGTATTATTCTGAAATCGACCTTCCAGGGGCCGCATGGTCAACTTTCCGTTAGAGTCGCTGAAGTAAATCGCAGCCTCCTTAGGAGAAGGTTTGCCGGTTCCGTTGTTATAAGCCATTTGCCAAACCCTTACTTTCGCCTGGGTCAGCGGTTGCCCGCTCTCCCGATGAAGCACGAAGAGATCATTATTCTGTTGGATGAAACTGATATTGGAGATATGGGTTTTTCGGGCTGCCATTGCCGAATGAGCGCCATCGAACTCGGCATTTGTGCTGGCGACGATTATATATGCACCAATGGGCAACCCATCAACTTTCACCTCGACCCGGTGTTGCTGATGGTCTTTGGTGTCGGTTAGTGCCTGTTTCCAGGACTTAAGTGGTTTTTGTTTTTTTACCTGTTTCCAGAATTCCGAGTCGGCCCGATATGCGTTTTCTAAGTCGAAATCTGGAGTTTGCGTATAAATACGAAGATGTAGCTCCGATATATTTTTATACTCTACTAGCATCCGGAATGGCTGTAAAGGGACATTGACATTCTCTGTACTAAACCCAAATGTTTTCTTTTGGATATTCTGTAGTAAGTTCCAGGCGTTGATCCCCCCTTCAGTCTTAGGATTGTCCTCAACAACTTGCATGGCAATTTTCTCTGCCCGATTTATCTCCAGACGATAGGTGCTGTCCTTACCGGCACGATATTGACTTCCACGTTGGAGGTGCCATTCGGCTAGCAGGTACCAAGCCTGAGCTGCCGCAGGAGTGCTCAAATATTGATGCGCAATATGGTTTATAGCGAGAAAATACTGATTCTCTTTGTCAGGGTGAACGGAATGCTCACGTACAAATTGAAGCCTTTCCAGGTCTACATCCAATAATGCTTCTGGCTGATTATCCGTCAAGTGAAAGGCTATTAGGCGCTGATATAGCTGTAGAGCATAGAATTGAAGGGAGCTGCTATCTTTTGTTTCAAATTTGCGGAAGGCAAAATCTGCTGCTGGATCCATTGCGGAGGCCGAGCTAATTTCGAAAGCATAGGCAGGTTTGCGCAGGTCCCGCTCCCCGCTCTTGAAATATTGTAGGGCCTCATGTGTAAGAAGGTCATAAAGTGTGGGCCGCAATGTTCTGGTATTGCCTCGTTGAATAATAGCCTCGTAACCGTTCAAAGATGTTACTTTTAACAGATCATCATCGGCAATGGATTCCAGATATAGGCCTCCTATTTTCCTGTGAAAGTCATCTATTGACCAGGTAGCTACATCCTTTTTGTCAAACGATATAGTCTCTGAGCGGTCGTATAGCTGCCAGCGAATCTGTTGATAATAATTCCAATATTTCTTTGCCAGCAAGCTGGTCAATATCGATCGTTCAGGCTGTTGACTGTTACTTAGCTCAGCTTCCAAAGCAAAGAAGGCCTTAGCGTCGTTATTTTCGGTGTTTTCATTTTGCAGGTCTATCCGGTATATCAGCGCTTTAATCTGCTGATCCTTTTGACCTTCTTTTTTGGCTCTGGTGTAGATTTTAGTGACAACCTCCAGTGCGGATTGAGGCAGACCAGCGTCCAGATGTTTTCGTACTAACTGCCATTCCGTGTTATATGGATCCAGTTTTTGGGCATAGGTCATGGAGAAAGGTGTATAGATGAAAAAAAGCAGTGTGCCAATTAGTCGTAATGCGTGTACTTTCATAGGGTGGTGGCTCAGGTGTTCGTCAATGTAACGAACTGATACGAAATTTTGATGAAGTATATAAATAAATGATTCATAAACTACAAAAAGGGTTGTCTGTGTTATGATCTTTATTTTAGCTTCAAGATTCCTTTCCTATTATTTATTTGAAGGGTAAGGGCTGGTAAAACTATAATCCTCCCTTAATTTTACTGTCAGACGGCGGAGAACCTATAGCTATTACTTTAACGTTAAAAGAAAATTTGGAGATTAAATAAATGATAGGGGTATAAATTGTCATATTGAACTTTAAACCATATATCGTATCTTTTCTAAGTCAAAAGAGTAAAATATGATTTTTTAATCAAATAATTGAGACAAACTCATTTTTTTAATTTATGCGTACTATAGTAGTGATCGGGGGAGTAGTACTACTGCTTGTGCTTGGGAAGTTATTTTTCTTTGCTCAACCTGCTAAAAAGGATTCTAACAAGGGAAAGCCGGAGGCAGCTACTTCTGCCATGCTGGTGCAGGTTAAGGTGATGCAAAGGGAGACCATTTCTAATGAGATTTTTGCTTCGGGGACCGTTCTTCCCAACGAAGAGGTTGATTTGAAGTCGGAGCTTTCTGGTCGACTGGTTCAGCTGAAGATTGATGAGGGAGCGATTGTTAAAAAAGGGCAGCTAATTGCAAAAATAAATGATCGGGATATCCGTGCCCAGCTGCAGAAAGTAGCTTATAATCAAGATTTGGCACGAAGAAATGAGGAGCGCCAGAAAAAGTTACTCAAACTGGAAGCTATAAATTTACAGGACTACGATCTGACCGTTAACGACATCAATGTGTTGGGAGCGGAAAAGGAGGTTTTGGAGGCACAGCTAGAAAAGACAGAGATCCGGGCCCCCTTTTCGGGTCGAATAGGATTGAAAAACATTAGTGAGGGAGCATATCTGGCACCCGGAACATCCATTGCGACCATTGTTCAACGTAATCCGGTGAAGGTGGAATTTTCCGTTCCGGAAAAATACGCCCGGAGCATCCCCGTGGGAAGCATGGTAAAGTTAAGTTTAGAAGGAGAGGGGGCTCCTGTCAATGCGAGGATAATAGCATTAGACCCTAAAATTGATGAGTCACTTAGGACCTTGAAAGTAAGAGCTCTGGCACCAAACCCAGGGGAACGAATTGTTCCGGGTATGTTTGTAAAAGTGCAGGCAGGCCTGGCCTCGAATTCCAATGCTTTAATGATTCCAACGGAGGCAATTGTACCTGTGTTGAAGGGTAAAAAAGTCTATGTCATAAAATCGGGGGAAGCCCAGGAGGTGCTGGTTAAAACCGGCTTGCGGACGGATTCTCAGGTGGAGGTTCTGGAAGGATTGGCCGAGGGAGATTCGTTGATCACCTCTGGAATTATAGCGTTAAAAGCCAATATGCCTGTTCGGGTACGTTGATCGATGTGCGCTGATTTCAATATTCATTTTATTATTTCCTACCGATCTCAGTCATGAGTATTTCAACCTTATCGATTAAACGTCCTGTACTGGCCATCGTGATGAATTTACTCATCATTTTATTTGGCTTTTTAGGGTATACCTATTTAGGAATGAGGGAGTTTCCTTCTATTGATCCTCCTGTAGTGTCTATTAGAACAAGCTATACCGGAGCGAATGCCGACATCATAGAGTCGCAGATTACCGAACCGATTGAAAAACAGCTTAACAGCATTGGTGGAATAAAATCTATCAGTTCGACGAGTAGCCAGGGAGCAAGTCAGATAACGGTGGAGTTTGACCTGGGGGTGGACATGGAACGAGCTGCCAATGATGTTCGAGACAAGGTAGGGTCGGTCTCCCGATCCCTTCCCCAGGACCTGGACGGGCCTCCCATTGTAAGCAAGGCCGATGCCAATTCAGAGCCTATTATAGTATTAACTTTTACCAGTAATAGCAGATCTCATTTAGAAGTAAGCGATTATGCAGAGAATAATATCGTTCAACGTCTACAGACGATTGAAGGGGTAAGTGAGATCCGCATCTTTGGTCAAAAACGATATGCCATGCGTATTTGGATGGACCCCGTACGAATGGCGGCATTGGGAATCACCACGCAGGATGTCAAAAATGCACTCGACAAGGAGAACGTGGAACTTCCGAGTGGGAAGCTAACCGGTAATAACACCGAACTTACGGTAAAGACTATTGGTCGCTTTAGGACCGAAGAGGATTTTAACCAGTTAATAGTGAAGAATACGGCCACCCAGGTGGTGCATCTGGCGGATATAGGAATGGCGCAGCTAGGTCCCGAAAACGAAGAAACGGTTCTTCGCCTCGATAATGTTCCGATGATTGGCTTAGCCATTTCGCCTATGCCGGGAGCCAACTTCATCGATATTGCCGATGAGGTAAATGAAAGAATGGGGGAAATTAAAAAAGAACTTCCGGCTGACTATCAGTTGGAAACGCTGATCGATAACACGGTTTTCGTTAAGCACTCTATTGAAGAGGTAGGAGAGACTTTATTAATTGCGATTATTTTGGTCGTTCTCATTATCTATTTGTTTTTTAGAGATTGGCTCATCGCATTCAGACCCCTCATCGATATTCCGGTATCATTGATAGGTACCTTCTTTGTCATGTATATGATGGGGTATTCCATTAATGTATTAACCCTGTTGGCTATTGTTTTGGCGACAGGACTAGTCGTGGACGATGGTATTGTAGTGACGGAAAATATATTTAAAAAAATAGAGGAAGGTTTGAGTCCTATAGAAGCCGCCATCAAGGGGGCTAATGAGATACTTTTTGCGGTGCTCTCCACTTCGATTACCCTAGCAGCTGTATTTTTACCAGTGATCTTTATGGAGGGCTTTGTGGGTAAGCTTTTCAGAGAGTTTGGTATAGTTATATCCGCGGCCGTTTTGATTTCCGCCTTTGTATCGCTCACGCTCACCCCCATGCTCAATGCTTATCTGGTTCGGAAAAACCAGAAGAAAAGCTGGTTCTACGAAAAGACGGAACCCTTCTATGAGAAGCTGACCCAGGACTATGGTGCTGCATTAAGGTCATTTTTGAAAGTGCGCTGGGTATCATTGCCCCTGGTTGGGCTTACTCTGGTAATGATCTGGTTTTTTGGAAAGGACCTGCAAAGTGAATTAGCCCCGCTGGACGACCGGAATTGGTTTAGAATTTCGATGACTACCCCTGAAGGATCTTCATTCGAGTATACCGATGCATACGTACAAGGGGTAAGCCAGATGCTGATGGACTCTATGCCTGGAAGAAAGGGCCTTATGCTCATTACTTCTCCGGGCAACTCGGGCTTAGGTGCTACCAACGTAGGGAGTGGTCGTATTGCTTTAGTGGATAAGTCACAGCGCGAGGAAAGCCAACAGGAAATTGCGGACTATATCAATAAGAGACTGAAGAGTATGCCTGATGCCAAGTCGTTTGTAGTACAGCAGCAAACCATTGCAGTCGATTCCCGAGGGGGACTACCGATCCAGTATGTAATTCAGACTCCTGATTTTGAAAAACTCAGGGCATACCTTCCCAAATTTATGGAAGAGGTGGCCAAGGATCCAACTTTTGAGATTTCCGATGCCAACTTAAAATTCAGTAAGCCAGAAATTCAGATTAGTATAGACAGAGAGAAGGCCAAATCTCTGGGGGTATCGGTTCAAGATGTAGCACAGACGATGCAACTTGCATTTGCCGGCCAGCGTTTTGGATATTTTACCATGAACGGGCGGCAGTATCAGGTGATTGGGCAGTTCGATCGGGAGAATAGGGATGAACCTCTGGACTTAAAGAGTATGTTTGTCAAATCGTCATCAGGGCAGTTGATTCAGCTTGACAACATCATACGCACAGAAGAAGAGAGTAGTCCTCCTCAGCTATTTCATTATAATCGCTATATGAGTGCCACAGTTCAGGCGGCTCTCGCTCCGGGAAAGACGATAGGCGATGGCATTGAAGCAATGGATCGTATCCGGGATAAACTGAATGACGAGACCGTGCAAACTGCACTAAGTGGGGCTTCTCGCGATTATGCGGAGAGTGCTTCTAATACCTTATTCTCGTTCGTTCTAGCACTCATACTGGTCTATTTTATTCTGGCTGCACAGTTCGAAAGCTTTATAGATCCCTTCATTATTATGATTACAGTACCCTTAGCAATTGGAGGGGCCGTATTTTCCTTATGGTATTTCAATCAAACCCTGAATATCTTCAGCCAGATCGGAATGATCATGCTTATAGGCTTGGTGACCAAAAATGGGATATTGATTGTCGAGTTTGCCAATCAGCTCCGTGAGCAGGGAAGGAACGTCCATGAAGCGGCGGCTGAGGCTGCTACTTTGCGCTTCCGACCTATCCTGATGACCAGTTTGGCTACCACGCTGGGGGCTTTGCCCATTGCCATGGCATTAGGTTCGGCTGGTAAAAGTAGGATGTCTATGGGTATTGTTATTATGGGTGGTTTGATCTTCTCGTTGGTTTTGACCTTATATGTAATTCCCGCAATGTATACCTATTTATCTCGTAATAAGAACTACGATAAAATGCGTATGATTGAACGAATAGCCAGGGAGAGTGAGCTGGAAGGTATTTCGTAAAACAGCCGGATGGAGGGCATCCTAAGCACTCCATCCGGCTGTGTATGTCGTATTATAATCAGGCAGAAAGCTTTGTTTTTCCCATTTCTTTAAGCATGCGTACATGTGAGCCAAGGGCACTTACGAAGTCGCCCTTAGCGTTATACAAATAGCCAAACTCCAGGGCAGTCTGCTTTACAATGGGTGATAGTGCCCGGTAGTGAACGTGAGAAATAGATGGGAATAAATGGTGCTCAATCTGGTAATCCAGTCCCCCTATATACCAGGACAGAATTCTGTTTTTGCCTGCGAAATTAGAGGTAGTTTGCAGCTGATGCACGGCCCATGCATTTTCTATACATCCCTGGTGGTCGGGGATAGGCTGGTCGGTGCCCTCCACAACATGAGCCATTTGAAATACGGTACTTAGTATCATTCCTGCCGTACCATGCATTATAAAAAAACCTATAGCCCACTGCCCGAAAGTAAGAGAGGTAAAGAGTAAGGGTATTCCCAGAATAAAAATGATATAGGCCAGTTTACTGATTACCAATGTCACTAATTCTTTTTTAGGAAATGGCTTGGTCATTCCGCTTTCCGACATTTTATTGAAAAGAGATATTTCCTTAAAATCCTTCCACAAAAATGAAATGGTCATCAGGCTGTAAAGGAAGAAAGCATAGATATGTTGAAAACGATGAATATACTTTTGTTTTTCCTGAAAGGAGAGTCTTAGTAAAAACTTGCCTGTAATATCTTCGTCTACTTCATGGACATTGGTATAGGTATGATGTAGCCGATTATGTTGTACTTCCCAGTTATAGGCGTTCCCGCCCAGCAGATAGATGCTGGCACCTAAAATCTTATTAAGCCATTTTTGAGGTGCCAGTGAGCCATGTATGGCATCATGCATTACCGACATCCCAACGCCTGCCACTCCCAGACCCATCAAAATGGCCAGCCCGGCCATGGCCCAGTTGCTCAGGCTGCCAAAAAGGATAAAACCATAAGGAATTAAATACAGGGCCAGCATGAAAGCAGATTTATAAAGAATGGTATTTCCCCCGGATTTACTGAGTTGATTGCTGGCAAAATACTGGTCCACTCGCTGTCGAAGAACAGGGAAAAAGGCAGATTTTTCTGCGTTGGTGAATTTTATCTTATGAGTGGTCATGGGTTATAAGCCGTTGATGAATGGAGGGATTGTATTATCTTAACGACAATAGTACCCATAGAAATATATTAAAGGTAAGGGTAATTTTCACACCATTTGTTATGCCTATATGATGAAAATAGAAAATATCTATGTTTCATGGGGAGGTTTTCAAAATGATATTTGGATGGCGGGCAGTCGAAATCAATGTGTGGCGCAAAAAAAAGGGATAGCCTAGGCCATCCCTTTTTCTCTAATTTCTAAGTTTATCAAAGGGCAAAAGCTTCCTTAATCTGGTCGACGAAATCGAGTTTCTCCCAGGTGAAAAGTTCTACTTCCATTTCTTTAACTTCACCATTAGCCCCTTTAAAGGTTTTGGTAACGACTTCATTCTTACGGCCCATGTGTCCGTAAGCAGCAGTCTCAGAGTACATTGGATTACGCAATTTCAAGCGTTGCTCAATAGCATATGGACGCATATCAAAAATTTTGCCTAGTTTTTCAGCAATCACGCCGTCATTATCGGCTACCTTGGAAGTTCCGTAGGTATTTACATATAAGCCACAGGGCTTCGCTACCCCGATAGCGTAGGATACCTGCACCAATACCTCATCACAAAGGCCTGCAGCCACCATATTCTTAGCGATATGGCGAGTGGCATAGGCTGCCGAGCGGTCTACTTTAGACGGGTCTTTTCCGGAAAATGCACCACCACCATGAGCACCTTTTCCACCGTAGGTATCTACAATAATCTTACGACCTGTTAGCCCTGTGTCGCCATGAGGTCCACCGATAACAAATTTACCAGTTGGGTTAATATGGTAAGTAATATCGTCCGTGAAAAGGTGCTGGAGGCCTGGGGCCAATTTGGCTTTCACACGAGGAATTACAATTTCAATAATATCCGATTTGATTTTTGCCAACATTTTCGCTTCTTCGTCGAAGTCGTCATGTTGGGTCGATACCACGATGCTGTCGATACGCATGGGTACATTATCATCACTATATTCGATAGTAACCTGTGACTTTACATCGGGACGTAGGTAAGGAATTAGGTCTATTTCGTTATTACGGATGCTAGACATTTCCTGCAGGATCTTATGGGCAAGGTCCAGACCTAGAGGCATGAAGTTGTCCGTTTCCCGGGTGGCATAGCCAAACATCATTCCCTGGTCGCCAGCACCCTGTGCGTTGGCCTTGTCTTCAAAGTTCTCCGTGTCTGCAGCTCTGTCTATTCCCTGGTTGATATCGGCGCTCTGATCATGGATGGCCGATAGTATTCCGCAAGACTCTGCTTCAAACATGTATTCACTCTTAGTATATCCAATCTTACGGATTACTTCCCGAGTAATTTTTTGTACGTCCAAATAAGTATTGGTCTTTACCTCACCAGCCAATACAACCTGGCCGGTTGTTACTAGTGTTTCGCAAGCTACTTTACTATTAGTATCCCAGGCAAGGAAATTATCGATTAATGCGTCTGAGATTTGGTCTGCTACTTTGTCTGGATGTCCTTCCGAGACGGATTCCGAAGTGAATAGATATGGCATAAAATATTTTTTATTGAGAAACACCGCCGGAATGAATGTGTGATAGGGCGGTTAATATGGCAAAATTGAATTCTTTTAATATCTTTTCCAAGAATCCTTAGGGAAAAGTTTTCGTTTCTCCTGGTATAAATTCTAGGGTATACAACCCTCTTGTTTTTCCTAGGAAAGGGATAGAGGGCTGTGTTCTGAAAATAACCGGGGGGGAGTCCGCTTCCAATAGTTTATATCGGCACATTTACATGTCGTTCAGCATGGTAGCTAGATCGCACCAAGGGACCAGATTCTACGTATTTAAGTCCTCTTTTGAGTCCTTCCTCTTTGTATTTTTCAAACATTTCGGGAGTTATCCATTCAATGACCTCATGGTGCATTTTGGTAGGCTGAAGGTATTGGCCAAGCGTTAGAATATCGAGTCCGTTAGCGGCCAAGTCATCCATCGCTTTATACACCTCTTCAACGGTTTCGCCTAAACCAAGCATAATACCCGATTTTGTGCGTTGACCAGCTTCTTTAGTGCGTCTGATTTGCTCCAAACTGCGGGCATATTTAGCCTGAGGACGGACGGCTCGATAGAGTCTTTCCACCGTCTCCATATTATGGGAAACAACCTCCTGGCCTCCTTCGTACATACGTGCAAGCGCATCCCAGTTATTTTTAACATCGGGGATCAGCGTTTCAATGGTAGTCTCTGGCGTGTTGGCCTTAATTTGTATGACAGTTTGGTACCAGATTTCGGCTCCTCTGTCTTTTAGCTCATCCCTATTTACCGATGTGATCACCGCATGCTTTACCTGCATTAGTTGTATGGCTTCGGCCACACGGCGGGGTTCATCTACGTCGTATTCGTTTGGACGGCCGGTAGCTACCGCACAAAAGCTACAGCTTCGGGTGCATACATTTCCAAGAATCATAAAGGTAGCCGTACCAGCACCCCAGCACTCTCCCATATTAGGACAGCTTCCACTCTCACAAATGGTATGAAGTTTATAATTGTCAACGAGCTGCCTGACTTTCCGAAATTCGGGGCCAGCGGGTAATTTAACTCTTAGCCAATCTGGACGTTTCTTGCGCTCAGATGGTATTACGGGTAATTCAATCATATTTTTATGTTCATTCAGGCACAAAGCCCAGGCATTTACCAAAGAGATTTGGATGTAAAGTTACCGTTTTTTGGTTCCGAAGTACAGGGTAATATAACCTGAAGTGTAAAAACTTCGGTTGTCAGCCCAGGCCATAATCTGCGCCTTACGGGTAAAGGCTTCTGCCAGAAACCCGATTTCCAATCCAGTAACATTTTCTCGGAAAGCACTTAACTCAAAGCTTAAGGCAGTCTTTACATGAAGACCTGGTATGATTTTACTCTGACCAAAGCCTTGAAAAAAACTCCCAGCTCCAACAATACCTGCCGACTGAGAACTACTGGTATGTTTAACCGGATCGAATGCTGCAGTTATAATTCGGCCATCGGTATCTTTATACTGGATCATATAAGGCTTTTCTATTCCCAATGAAGGACCTGCAGCCAAAATAGCACTGATCGATATTCCTTCATCTTCGTGTCGGTTGAAGAGGGTAATCTCTCTTCCATATTCAGGACGGAGTACGAATAAATAGTTTTGCTTGCCAAAAACCAGACGTTTGCCCGTAACGAAATCCTGCTCAGAAAGCTCCTTCGGATGTTTCACATTTACCAGTTCCACGGCCAGATAACGATACTGGTTCTTACCCATGAAATTGCTGTTCAGGGCGGATGACTGCCGGAAGACAGCCCCTCCCAGAATCCCCGAATTGGTGTTGGTGGTAAGACCGACAGAGGTAAATGTTTTGTAGGTCTCCTCACTATCCGTGATCTTGCTTCGTCGTTGGGCCTGCAGATTTAGTGAAAGAAACACTAATAAACAGGTGCTGAAAATGGTAGGTATATAGCGCATATAGGTACTCAACAAATTTCTGGATGGTCTATAGTTTCTCTAAATTTGATATCAATATAGGAAGTATTTGGCATATTGCCTTCTGAACTGCCCTACTCCATAACGGTTTTTACTACTTTTATGTTCTTAATGATGGATAAAGTAACCGGATTCGCCTACTAAAATTTAATAGACGGAATTCTGGCAGCACTAATCCTGGATCCATTGCCTGGGTGCTGTTGAGCATTTGCTTTGGAGGCTTAGGATTTTCTTATTCATATAACAAAAATAGTCAACTATCTAATTCAAAGTATTTGGTGACCCTTATTTATAATCTTGGAATACAATTAATGGCCTGGCTGATGTCAGTAGCCGCTTATTTTAGTCCCAAAATACGCCTGGGAGTAGAAGGTCGAAAAGGGCTTAAAGCACGATTACAGCATTTTAAAGATGGATTGCCCGCCCATAAACCTATTGCCCTGTTCCACGCTGCCTCTCTGGGAGAGTTCGAGCAGGGTCGGCCGGTGATAGAGGCATTTAAAGCGCAGTATCCGGGATACAGTATTGTTCTTACCTTTTTTTCGCCCTCAGGTTACGAAATTCGAAAAAATTATTCTGGTGCCGATTTTATCTGCTATCTTCCCCTGGATACTCCTGCCAACAGTAGGTGGTTCGTCGAGATTCTTAAGCCTAGAATCGCCTTCTTTATTAAATACGAATTTTGGTATAATATATTACAGAATCTGGAGCAAAATGGAACGCTTATCCTTTCATTTTCAACTATTTTCCGCCCTCATCAATTATTTTTTAAATCCTATGCCAGCTTCTATAGGGAGATGCTGAACAAATTTGATTTTATTTTTGTACAGAACGAGGAGTCTATGTCCCTTTTGGCATCCATTGAGCACCCAAGTTATGGACTCGCGGGAGACACACGTTTTGATAGGGTATATAGTATTGCCCTACAGGCGCAACCCATCGCTTCAATTGAACCCTTCGTTACCGATCTGCCCATCCTGATAGCGGGTTCAGTATGGTCCCAGGATATGGAAGTGTTGATTACCGTCCTTAACCAAAAGAAAGGAAGGATGAAAGCCATCATTGCTCCGCATGAAATAAAACCGGATCAGATTCAGAAATGGTGCGAAGCATTGGATGGTAAATCCATACGCTATTCTCAATTGCCTGAAGGCAGTCTTGCGCAATCGGACTTTTTATTCATAGACAATATCGGGATGCTTTCTTCCTTATACCAATATGGTCAGATGGCCTATATAGGGGGCTCATTTGGGGCTGGTTTGCATAATACCTTAGAGGCGGCCACTTTTGGTTTGCCGCTTGTTTTTGGAAATAGGGCTTATCACCGGTTTAAGGAGGCTATAGACCTGATTGGCTTAGGGGGAGCCCAAACGGTATCGAATAGCAAAGAGCTAGATGGGGTGATTGAAAATTGGCTGGCCAATGAAGCGGCCAGGCAAGGTGCGAGTAGGACGAATTCAGCGTATATACTTGATAATCTAGGAGCCACTGAGACCATTATGAATCGGGTAGATTCCTTTTTGTTATCCCGATATGGCCCAAAGTAAGGGCCATATCGGGAAGTGCCCTAATTAGAGAATTCCTTGGAGATCAGATGTTCAAATAAATAGGCTTGGGTTCCTAAGAGTCGCGACTTAGCCCCTAGTTTGGAGATATGTATAGCCAGAGTGTTTTTGAAATCGGACAGACAATATTTATTAATGGCTTGGGCGATGGGATTCGAAATGAAAGGTCCGGCTTCAGCCAATAAACCTCCAATGATTACCACCTCCGGATTGAATAGGTGCACGGCTGTGGCTAGGCCTTTGCCTAGTTCAAAACCCAGGTTGCTAAGAAGGTCGATGGAGAATTCGTCTCCGGCATGTGCGGCTTCTATGATATGTACCGTATCCAGTTCTGCAATACGATGATTTACTATTTTAGTTAAGGTGGTAGCTTTTCCCTGAGCAATTCCTTCTTTGGCCTGCTCAATAAGGGCCTCTGCCGATGTTATGGTATCCAGGCAACCAATTTTTCCACAGTGACAGAGGGCTCCATCGGGTTTGACCTGAATATGGCCAAGCTCGCCGGCAAATCCCGAAGCTCCGTTGAATAATTCTCCATTGATAATCACGCCAAGTCCTACTCCCCAATCGATATTCACCGTCAGAACCTGCGACTTGTTAACGGCGAAACCAAAGCGGTGCTCACCTATAGTAGTAGCCTTGGTGTCGTTGAACAGGCATACGGGAATTCCAAAATGTGCTTTTAAAGCCGACACCAGGGGTTGGTTGTCTTTGGTAAGATTCTGATAAGTGAGATTGCTACCATGCGATGCATTGATCAATCCTGGCATCGATACGCCTATTCCCCATAATTTAGAGACTGAGATATTATGAGTGGCCAGAAAAGAATCTGTTTCTGCATATAAATTTTCTAGGAAATCTGGGGTGTCTTCTAGTTTTATATCAACTTTCTTCTTAATTATGAGCTGATTATACAGGTCGAAAATTACAAATTGGGTACCATGGCGGTTGATGTCCATGATCAGGGTGAGGTACTTTTTTGAGTTTAATCCGTATAATACCGGAGGCCTGCCTGCGCGAGCCGGTCCCGTTCCGGTTTCAACTATCCATCCTTCCCGCATCAGTTCATTGACGATACCCGTCGCTGAGGGGATGCTGGCATGAAATAAACGGGCCATTTTATTGATTGAAGTATCTCCGTTTTTATATAAATGAGACAAAAGATTACTTCTAATTTTGTTCTTACGAATATCTATTACCGAGCTGGATTCTGCTTCTAGTTCCATGATTATTGTATAGGATGTATTTAATTAACTGCCCGACTTTTGTAATATTTTTATAAAAAAATGACATTAGCTGGTAAGTGCAGTACAAGATAGTGCGATTTTTTAAAAATTCTTATTATTAAAGCCAATTTATGTTTGGTTGTGCAATTGAAAGCAAAAGTACTAGAGCACTATTTTATACTTTTTTACTTATTAATTTGGGTATATTAATTGGAGGTCCGGGCATTGTATTCTCCAGGAGTATCAGGAGTTATACAAGAAAATATTGCCGAATGGCCAAAGAATCTCTTATCTTCGTTTCTTACTGATTTTATTAGACTTTACAATATTGTGTTAAGAAAAGGCTTGGTTACGCGGTCCACGGGTTCATGGTATGATGTCAGAGATATCGCTGATGAGCATGTATGGCAATGCCGTTTAAAGGGGAAATTTAAAGTATTAGGCCTCAAAGTTACCAACCCGATAGCGGTTGGAGATTATGTCAAGTTCGAAATCGAGGACGAACACGAAAATTTTGGTATTATATCAGAAATTCTACCTCGCGATAATTACGTAATTCGGAGTTCGGTACATAAAACGGGCCATGGCCATCTAATTGCTGCCAATGTAGATCAGGCGATACTGATTGCTACTCTGGTTTTCCCAAAAACTTCTTTAGGTTTTATAGATCGCTTTTTGGTTGCCATTGAGACTTTTAGAATCCCAGGGATTATTATATTTAATAAATTGGATCTGCTCTCCGAAGATATTCAGCCCATATTATTGGAGTTAATGGACTTATACGAAGGGTTGGGCTATCAATGTCTGGCTACAAGTGCGACAGAATCTATGGGGCTTCAGGCCTTTGAAAAACTTCTGTCCGGAAAAACTTCCCTGCTTTCGGGGCACTCAGGGGTGGGCAAATCAACCTTGGTGAATGCCATTGCGCCAGATTTGGATTTAAGAACTCAGGAGGTATCGACCTTTGCCAATAAAGGGGTGCATACCACAACTTTCGCTGAGATGTTCGAACTGCATAAAGGGACCTTTATCATCGACTCTCCAGGGATCAAAGAATTGGGATTAGCGGACATGAGTCCCGAAGAAATAGCTCATTCATTTCCGGAAATGAGGGCTTTACTTAACGAATGTAGATTCAATAATTGTCGGCATATTAATGAACCGGGTTGCGCCGTAAAGGAGCAAGTAATGGAAGGAGGCATCGCCCTATCCCGTTACGAAAGCTATTTGAGCATGGTGGGAGGATCGGATAATAGAAAATAAGGGAACGAATTTATTTTGAAGATGATCAATGTGGAACATATTGGGATCGCAGTGGCCGATCTCACTGAAGCAGAAAAACTATATACCCGTTTGCTCAACACCCCGGCCTATAAACACGAGACAGTGGAATCCGAATCGGTTTCAACGGCATTTTTTAAGGTGAATGCTACCAAAATAGAATTACTTCAATCGACTACTGCTGACGGGACCATTGCTCGTTTTATAGAAAAAAAAGGGCAAGGCATACATCATATCGCTTTTGAAGTAGAGGATATTACAACGGAAATGGCAAGACTTAAAAAGGAGGGTTTTCGGCTCCTAAGCGATTCGCCCAAAAAAGGTGCAGACAATAAGTTGGTTTGTTTCGTACACCCCAAGGATAGCCAGGGGGTACTGATCGAAATCTGCCAGGAGCGCCGGAGTTCCCCGTCATCAGAAGGGGAGCCCTACGGCAATATTGAGAACTAGGTTTTCTTTTCTCCAATCCTTACTTCCAAATCTTATCTCGTTAAATACCCAGGGGTTTTTATATTCCGCAGGTGCTTCGGGGTCATCCAGGTTAATTCGTTCGGCCGTATACCAAGGCTTTCTAAATGGAGTGGCCAAATCGAGGCGGAATACAAGGAATGAGAAGTCGAGCCTGAGTCCCAAGCCTCCGCCCACAGCCACCTGATTTAGAAAGTCACTACTGATAATGGCTGACTCTCCGTAACCGGCCCGGTCCGCATCGGGGAAGGACCAGATATTTCCTGCATCGGCAAATACGGCAAGATTAAACAGGCTGCTCAGCTTAATTCTGAATTCGGTGTTGAATTCCAGACGAATATCTCCCAGAGACTGATACCCCAGCTGGGCGATAGATACGGAGTCGGGACGGTAGGCACCTGGGCCCAGGGAACGTGCACGGAAAGCCCTTAGCCCTGTGCTACCCCCAGCAAAGTATTGTAAAAACTGAGGGGTGAAGCTGTCCTTCGAGTTTCCATAAGGAAGAACGGCCCCGGCCAGCAGCCGGTTGGCCCATTTGATCTTTGAAGAAAGTGTTCGGTAGTACCGTACTTCCCCTTCCGCCTTCCCATACTGAAAAATTGGTACCCCTAAAAACTCCTTGGGATCTCCTTCTGTGCTATTGGCTGGTGCCAATGCACTCAGGATATTGCCTCCGTATTCCAGGGCGCCATTTATTATGAATTGGTCTTTGCTAAATGGCTTAGGAGTAGGCCTGTAGCTGATTTTGTAAGCCGAACCAGCAATGAAATACTTAGACTCCAATATTTTCAAATAGCGGTCGACATCTAAGGGATTGGTGTTCGGGTTGAAAATAATATCATCCAATCGGTTGGTATTAATATTTCGGGGTTCAATAAAGTTAAGGGAGATAGGGGTAAGGGTATGTTCCAGCTGAGAACTTTTGCTCCATACGTATGACCAATCTCCACGAATAGATGTAGTGGTGAAGAAGCCTTTTTGTACCCGGTTTTCATAATTTAATGAAAGGATGGTCTTGGGCAGAAGTTCATTCTGCTCAGGTCGGATTTTGAAAAAAGGTATTACAAATCGTGGGAAGGATAAATCAGCCTTTCCTCCATAGCGGTAGTATTCATTGCCTATGCGATTAGGATTTTCGATTTTGTTGCCACCTAGCTGCACGTCAAATCCAAAATAGCCATTGATGGTGAGCATTTCAGCTCCTTTGAACAGGTTTCGGTTTTTCCAGTTAATATCCAATTGAGAACCACCTAAACCATTCGATTTGGTGCTGGCACTAAGAATGGTCTGCAGGGATTTCTTCTTCATTGGCGACAAATCATAATGCAAATCCAGTAGGGCGGAATCGGATCGAGGAACGAGTTCAAAGCGATTTTTTACGAACTTAAAATTCTGCAGGTTTACCAACCGGGTCAGGGAAACGTTTTGCTTCGTATTGGTATACATACTACCTGGCCTGAAGCTAATGGCATCGTAGAAAATTCTCCGCTTGTATCTCTTACCTGGATCCTGGATCCGTATTCCTACTCTTCTGGTTTTTCCTTCCAATAGTAGGGAGTCGGCCAAGGTATTTTCCCGGGTACCCGTGTTTACATGGATGTGTTGAATATAATACTGTTTTAAAGCGGTTTGTACAGTCTCTTTTTTAAGCTCCAGATAGAGATTTACTTGTTGTGGTCCCAAAGTAGAATCCGCCCGACCAATGGTCGAATCGACTTTGACGATAAGGTAGTCTGGGTTGAAATAATAGTAACCTTTTCCTTTCAGCTCATTATCTATGCGGCTTCTTTCCGCACTGATGACCTCAAGACGAACGGGAGAGCCCTTGGTCAGATAAGTCTCCTTCTTACTTTTCACCAAGTCTTTATTAAACGTACTGCTATCTTCTACGACATATTGCACCTGGTTGATGACATAACGCGGCATTATATAGGCCTGATAATCTATAGTAGCCGTGCGCTTTTTGGTGGGATTGAGTTTTCCTGTCGCAGTAGAGCGGTAGTAGCCTTCATTGTCGAGAAAGCCCTCAATGTTCCCTGCGTTAATTTCTGCAATTCGCTGGGTCGCGATCACGGGCGGTTCCCCCAGTTTGCCTCGGAACCAGCTCCTGAGTCCGCCCTCATCTTTTGGTTCTCCTATAAAATAGTACCACCAAACTTTCCAGGGGAATCCGAAAATAGTTTTATTAGGCGTGGGCTTTGTAATCTCCGATAGGCTCGACTCTAGGCCCGAAACACTGGGCTTGGTGAGGGAATCAGGGATAACCTTAATTGAATTGCCTACATACAAGTTCTGACCTTCGGGAACGAATCTTTTGATAGAGCACGCACTCATCCATATACTGACCAGTAAAAAGGCTATTATCTTAATTCTCATCTTGTTGCTTTTTGAAAAATTCTTTTAATAGATCGTAATCAGCCGTAACGATAAAACTTACACCTGTTTCGATTATAAATCCTTCCAGAATAGATTGATATTGATTTTTACGGTAGGCACGGAAAAGGTATCGACCATCGCGGGATAGGGAGTAGTCCAGGGCGATATTGTCGAAAACTTCTGTGGAACCATTGGCGCCCCCACTATTTTCTAGTTCGAAATTTTTCCCAACCGATATTTTTAATCGATCGTTAAGGAAAGCTTTGCTTACTCCTACGTTCAGGTCAGTACGGGCTCCTGCTGTTTGATCAGTAGTCGAATTGAGATCCAGATCCACATCCACTCCTTTAACCAAATCCCCTGCTAAATTATTAAGCTGGTCGCTTAGAAGCTGGCTAACACTCTGACGGGCTATTGCTTCAGCACTGGAGTTAATATCGACACCTTTGCTGCTCTGATCGGTGATAAACCGGTTGGTAAGTAGCAATGCAAACGCTTGTTTGTTTACCTCGGAAGGATTATCATTCATGTTAATCCAGAACGGTTGACCCTGGATCTCCTTGGCAAGGTCTTGACTTACGTCGCTTGAGGGGGTCACATTGAATGTTATGTTAGGATTGCTCAGGTTACCGGTAATAATGATCTGAACATCGATGGGTACCTTTCGTCCTCCTGTCAAATTGGTAGATATGGATCCCGGATCGACCATTACCGAATAACTGGCAGTGATATTCAGATCCGCCTTCATGGGATCTCCTGACCATATCAAATTGCTTCCTTTTTGAATATCAAATTTTCTTTTTAAAATTTCTAAAGTGATGTCGTAGGATCCTTGCGTTACATCGTAGGCACCCAGCAAAAACATTTCTCCGTTCGGTGCTACCCCTGCCGTCATCTGAGCATTCCCTTTCAGCTTGATATTGTCGCCGTTGAGCTCGTCGAGAACGACAGTGAATTGCGATTTGTCGTCCACATCAAGATCTACCGTTATTTGGGTCACAAAGTCATTGGTCACTTTTTTACTTGCCTCCATTTCCGGAACCTCTGCTGTTGGAGTAGAATCGCTCATGTCGACAAATTGTATAACACCCTGAGCGGCATCTCCTGCTTCACTGACTTCGTCCAGCATCACGAAAGTGATATTGCTTCCGGGGTTCACTTTTACCTTACCATCGACAATTGAGTTGGCTCCCTTTCCTTTCACAGTTAAGTCGGCATTAATCATGGCCTTACCATAAAACATCTCATTTTGTTTTTGGGTGGAATTAAGGGCCACGAAGTTCTTCGTGTCAATCTTTAAGTCGTAGGCTACATCAGGCAGATTGGCAATGTTTACGTTTCCATTCACCCTTAGACTTTGGTCGAGGGAATCCTTTAGTATGAAGTTATTAAATACGATCTGCTGACCTTTCAGGTCGATCTTTTGCTGATCTAAACGGTAGCGGGAACCTAGCTGCGTTACATTAAATGCGAAATCATTGAATAGAAGTGCTCCGTTTAATTTGGGACTATCGGTGCTACCGGTAATAACAGCCTTCCCCGACAGATTGCCTGTGGCTTTCTGAATCTCTCCAAAACTAAAAGCTTCAACCGTTTTTCCACTGAAAGACTTCAAATCGAGATTGAAATCGATATTGTCTTTCTTCTCGAGAAAGTAATGACCCGTCATTTTTACGTCGTTACCTTGGCCGATAAGTGATAAATCGATGGCAATGTCTTTTTCCTTTTTATTGTCGGTCTCCACCTTTAATTCTCCTAGAGGAATCTGCATTAAGGCAAGATCTCTGATGTCGAAACTGCCGGTAAATGAGGGCGTAGTCATGAAATTTTGTACTTCCATGTCTCCATTGAGAATTCCGTTCAACAGGGTTGTATCCTGAGTAAAGGCGGCTACGAGTGGTCCAAGATCAATATTTTGCATGGTAATATCGAGTGGACTGTTGGCTGCCTCATCCTTACTATTGATTCTGAGGGATTGCCCTTCCCGAAGAAATGCGATATTATTAACCCAGACGCTGTCGGGGGCATATTCTATAAAGCCTTCGGATGGAGTTTGCCATGGGTTGTAATCGATAAGAAGGCCATCCCGAAAACTTAAGCTGTAATGGGAGCCATCTACAGCAATATTGCCATTCAGTGCATGACGTTCCGTTTGAACTGAATCGCGTACAATAAAATCGTAGCGAATATTATTATCGGCGATATCTGTTTGCAGGGAAGCATTCTGCATGCGGAAGCCTCCGGTACTCAGCTGGTTCAGCGTGGCATTCATGCCAGCTTGACTAGTATGGTTGAAAAAGTCGATCTTAACTCCTTCCGTTCGGATGCTGTCGTAACTCATTAGAGGCAGCTGCAACATAGCAACTAAAGAGGAGTCTGCCCGATTGTCCAGTCGGGCATCGAAACGGACGCCGCGCATTTCTTGTAGCTGCGGAACGAAAATTCCGATAGCCGGGTGGTTGTTTAAGGTCGCCGAAATGGAAATATTCACGGGTTCACTCACTTCGGTATAGGTCAAGTCTGGAGACTTCAGATGCTGTCCTACCTCTGTCAAAACGGCATCAGCAAGGATATTATAATTATAATTTCCGCTCATATTCAACTTGAGCATGGGAGACGCTACTTCGGCCATTTTTGTTCCGGCACTATCGCTCAGAGCCATGTGAACACTGTCTACACCAATCGGGCGGCCGTGGTGGGTGAGCATAAGGTCTGCGATGTCTACTGTTCCTATCGGATTTTCGGGATTGGTAGAGGGAAAATCAAATTTCACCTTCCCTTTCACTGCCAGCGAATCGGCATAAAGGTTAAGGGCTGTCAGATCCAGTTGATCGATTTCCATGGTACCCGAAGCAGTGGGGAACTCCTGGCTAATGTCGGCCTGTCCATTTAAACGTAAATTAATATTACCGTCTTCTATGTTTGCTTTGACATTGGCCTTGCCGTGGTCTATTCCCCCATCAAGGGTTAGGTTATTATACGTATAACCCTTCACCGAGGCACTGGCGATATTTCCCGTTATATTGGCTTGCATAGTGCCCATAGCGTAGCCAGTTCCAGATAAGTTGGTGTTCAAAGTTAGCTTTCCCAATTCTTCTGGGGGCTGTTTTAGCAATCGGCCCATATCAAAATTTTCGAAAGCTAAGTCTCCGTTGTATTCAGCTCTTATGCTGTCTGTGATATTTTTAAGGTTTCCTGAAAAAGTGCCAGAGCCAAAGGTGGTATTGATAGTAGTCGTAAGATCCATGTTGGCCATATTCCCCTTCGCGGAACCAACGATACGAATGGAGTCGGGTAATTCTATTGAAGCAGGGAGGGTACTGTCAGGAAGCATACTAACTAAGTTCGCCTTGGTGGTCGACAGTTCCTTTAGGGTAATATTGAGGCCTAATTTATCCGGGTCTGGCAGACCTTTAATATTGCCCGACAGATCTAAGACGGTGGCATCTATCATCTTAAATCGAGCATTTGCAATGTTTAGGTCGTCCACCGTGCCGCTCACACGCGCCGAACCAGAGACATTTCCATTAGGATTTTTTTCAAAGGGAGGTGTTTGGGACAAATCTGGTACGAGATGTAGAATGTCAGCGAAGCCGACCTTACTATCCTTCAAATTGAGTGTTACCTGAACTTTGGAAGGATCATTAGAAAGCTCATTTAGGTTATTATATTTGAGTATAAGTTCGTCGCGAAGCGTGGTGTTGCTTGTTGTCAGCAATAAATCTTTGAGGTAGGTTTGCTTCGCTCCATAGGCAAAATTGGTGGTGAACTTGTTGATTCCAAATCCACTCTTCTCCCTGAAACTGGCAGCGGCCAAATTTCCAGCAATATTGTCATCAGAAAAGAGAAAATCTTTGAGCGATACATTAAGTTTACTGATAGCAAGATGGGCATAATCCATGCCCTTGGCTATCGCCGGAGAATTATGGTCATCGTAACGAAGTGCATTGTCTATCAGGGTCAGAGTCCCAATCCGGGCGGTCCATCCAGGAGTCGCAGCCGAAGCGGACATATCGGCCGGAGGCACATCCTTTGAAGTAGCAGCAGGTACTAACTGCTTCTTTTTTTCAAAGGCTGCAAATGCATCCATGTTGTCGATTAGGACATCCCGGATATCAACATTCTGACTGGCGACATGGACTTTATTTACGTGTCCCTTGAGCCTGCCTAGCTCTACGCCATTGGTAAGTCCACTGGTTTCGTCTATAAAGGACCATTTAAATTGCTGAATGTCTATGTCTCCCACATTGATATTTAGGGTGTCGCTCGGATCTGCTGGGGGAGAGGGTGCAGCTTTAACGGGCAGCGCTTCGTATAAACGAAGGGCTGCTTCGCTTTTTTTCAGGAAAACCTGTGACGGATGATAAGTGGACGTGGTTGGATTAAATGCCTTAAATGCTATATAAGCCGAATCTATACGAGTGGAGGCATCGGTTCCGATAACGGCATCTTTATAGGTTAGACGTATGTTTTTAAGGATTATTTTGTCCAGACGCATATTGAGAGGCTCACTGGCGAGGGTATCGGCGGGGTCGGGTGCCGAAGCAAAAGCATCAGCAATAAACTGAAAATTAAATACTGTGTCTGGTAAAGAGCGGTGAATATTGGCGGTAAGGCCATCTACCTCCACCGAATTGATGCCGACATCACCCTTTATCAGGTTATACATGTCCAAATCCATCCTGATTTTACGGCCGGATAGTAAAGTGTCCCCCTGCATATCTGCGAAGAAGACGCCTTCTAAAACGATCCAATCGGGAATATCAAATCGTATTTTTTCGATATTTACATTGCTTCGAAGCTTTTTTCGGAGGAAGGTATTTACTTGGGATGTTAGCAGGTTTTGGCCAAAAGGGGTTTGAATACCATAGATAACGATACCCAATATTAGGAGGAGTGTGAGTATAATAATTGCTAATACCTTAAGTACTTTCTTCATGGGCCCGTGGTCCTTTGTGCTGATGTTTGGTTGTAGTGTATGTCATAATAAAAACCTGGGCCATCTTCTAGAAAAGGACCCAGGTTTTCGGTAATATCGGAATACTAACGTATAAATACTTCCTCAGGTATAGATTTATTGATCTCCAACTGTGAAGCAATGGTTACCGCTTTTTTATCGACAGTGTTAATCTCTACCATTTTGGCAGGATAAAGTATCCCAAAATCAGATTTAGTATAATTAGAAAGGTCGGTAGTAGTCTCTACTCCGGCCATAGTTTCCTTCTTCCGGACAAGCAGCCCCGTCTTGGCATCGAACCACAAATTATATTTGATTTCCTTCCCTTGTAACTCCACCTGGTTGGTCAACACCTTGTTGAGTGTTTCTTGCCCAACGGTTGTGGCAACAAATCCCCGATTTTGATAGTCCATAAAAGGTACGAGCTGATCATATATTTCGTAGCGCATATTGGTCTGCTCGGCAGGGCTAAGGTCACGAACGTCCATTTTACTTCCAATCGGTACTTTAATCCATCCTTCCTTATCCTTCACGCCATAAACAAAGCTCCGTCTCATTATGGTTTTGGACTTGTACATTGCATTTTCTGGAATCGACACCGATATATCGGCCGTGTAGGGCGTAGCAGAAGGGGCGGAAAAGCTTTGCTTTAAGGTATACGTCTTGATCGAATCCCATAACTTTTTGCCACCGGTGGCCTGATAATAGTTTGCAAAAATAGTATCAACCGGTATTTTCTGGCCATAACTGGTGACCGACACAAAAAGTATAAGTATCAGTACATTTATTAATTTTTTCATATTGATGATTTTATTGATTTACAGTCAACTGTCTTAAAACTTTATCTAATATAGGGGTTAGACACTGGAATTGAGTGAAGGTTTAAGAATTTAAATTAATCAATATTCCAGAGATATACCAAACCTGCTGCAGTAAAAGATCACAAAAATAATACCTTCCCTCTTAGTCAGCACCCCTTCCTGGGAATATTCGCTCCCATAATTATACGTTTGCCCCTTATTGTCATATTTATCTGTGGCCCGGTTAGGCATTCAAATAAAAAATATAGAAATTCGGAGATAAAATTAATATACTCCTTATAATGTTCAAAAAAACTATTTTACTCTTCCTGGTGTTGGGTACTGCTATTGGTGCTCATGCCCAACAATTTAAAGCCCTATTGTTTACTCGAACTGCGGGCTTCCATCATCAATCGATTCATGAGGGTGTAGCAGGTGTCCGGCAGTTGGCACAGCGTCATAACTTTTCCGTGGACTGGCAGGAGTCTCCCGGCGTATTTAATGAGAAACAATTGAAAAATTATGATGTGGTTATTTTTTTAAATACCACCGGGGATGTTCTGAATGCAGAGCAGCAAACGGCCTTTGAAAAGTTTATTCAATCTGGTAAAGGCTGGGTAGGTGTGCACGCGGCGGCTGACACAGAATATGACTGGGACTGGTATACCCGTATGGTGGGCATGATGTTCAACACGCACCCTGCTCAGCAGACGGCTTATCTGGATGTTGTTGATAATAATTTTCCGGGGTTAGAGCGCTTCCCTAAGCGGATGCTTTGGACAGACGAATGGTATGAATATCAGAAGCCTTATAAGTCAAATTATCTGAAATTCCTGATTACACTGGACGAGAAAACCTATAATCCCAAGACTTCTAAAGGGACGGGCATGGGCGATGTCCATCCCATCGCCTGGTACCATGCCTTCGACGGGGGGCGGGCATTTTATACCGGCCTGGGGCACATAGGTCTCGTATATTCAGACCAGTCGTTCCTGGATCACCTCTATGGAGGTATCTATTGGGCTGCTACAGGAAAGGGTATTCGTTAATCCAGACGAATGATATCGTAAACAAAAAAATCCTCCATATCAGAGGATTTTTTTGTTTACGATAAGCTAAACTTTAGGCGTCATCACTAGAAGCCGAAATTTTTCCAAAACGATATTGAAAAGTAAGGCTCATCTGACGATTGGTCTGTTGCCACAATGAATTCTGTAAATAAGTGCTGGTGGCTAGTTGCGTTTTATAGGCCCTGGAGAGAAATATATCCTGGACACTTAAGGAAAGGGTTGCCTTTCGTTCCATAAAATTTTTGCGAAGACCCATATTGGCTACCATCACACCTTCGCGTTTACCTTGAGCCACGGCTCTAGGTCCTTCATAATTGATATAGGCAGATGCTCTAAAGTCTAGTGGGAGTTTTATAAAGGCATTCACGTTTCCGGAATAACTCCAGGTTCTGTTATCTATCTGCGCGAGAGCGGACACTACTTCGCTGCGAAAGAGTCTTCCGCTTGCATTTATTTTTACTGTTTCGCCGATGCGCTGAAAAAAGTCAGTCTCGAACCCATAAGAGAGCTCCCGACCTACATTATCATATCGCGAAGTGGAAATCCCTTCTTCGTCGATGGTCTTAATTCGGGTGATTGCATTATTACTATAATCCATGAAAAGTGATGGACCGAAGCCAGTATTCTCTTCATAATTTGAATAACCCAATTCTGCTTTATGGGTAAACTCAGGTTTCAGGTTCGGATTTCCTGTGTTCAGATTTCGTGGATCCGATACATCGGTAAATGGATTCAGCCAGGCTGCGTTGGGTCTCTGCACCCTGCGGCTATAATTTAGCTTAAGTTGTGCTGCGTCAGAGAGTTTCCTGGTCACGGCTAAAGAAGGTACCAATGTTAGAAAATGAACATCAAAGGATTGGTTGATGTTAACCTGATTGATGGTCTGATTGTAGTCAGTAACCCTTAAGCCAGCTCTCAGGCCCCATAAATCAGTTTTTTGTGAGAAGGTGGAGTAACCTGTATAAAGCGCATCTGAATAGGAAAAAATATTGCTAATGTTTGGGTCGAAGAGATAATCCTCACTTTCAGGATTGTATATAAAAAAGCTATTGGTATTGTCATCCGTGTTAAAGCGAGCACGCACACCTACTTCTACGGTCGCTTTTGGTGTTACCGGCCAGGTGTAATCCGAATTCAGATAAATTGATTTCCGGTCGTTGACTTTGTTGTTTTGCTGGCTGAGGAGGAGGGAGGCAAGGTTGCCCACTTGTTCGAAGTCTGTATCACTGTCGGAACCTCCAATAGAATAGCTCGCCGTAAAACTGAGGAGATGGTCTTTTTCGCGGAATTTCTGCCGAAGATCGACGTACATATTCATATTGTCGCCTATACCATCCTGGTCTGACGTTCTGGTGAACTCTTCTAATACAGTTGATGCGTCATTGGTAGTAAGGTTCAGATAATCGGTTGTATTGACAAAATAATTTCTGGAATAATTCATTCCTCCAGAAAGAGTAGTTTTCTCTGTGAAATCATAATTGATTCCGAACCGGCCAAAAAGATCTCCGTCGTAGTTGCCGCCAGTCCCATTTTGTGAAAGGTAGGTAGTTTCTTCGCTAAGCAGATTGACACGATCTAATGTGCGCTTCCAATAGCGATTGCGGATGGCCGCACTAGCCGAAGCATTTACCCCTAGCTTACCCCTTCTCAGGCTCACATTCCCCGATCCATTATAATTATCCTTATTGCCTAAGGTAAGCCTACCACCTCCATTAACACCTTGAATTTTCGTTTTTTTGGTGATAATATCAATGACTCCCGAGGCTCCATCGCCTTCGTATTTGGCCGAAGGAGTCGTCATTACGTCGATGCGCTCTATCAAATCGGCCGGAAATGATTTTAAGATGGTCGGTAGATCGTTGCCATACATGCTGGAAGGTTTGCCATCTATTAGCACGACTACATTGCCTTTTCCACGTACCTGTGGATTGCCATTTTCATCCAGGGATACCGCAGGTACCTTTTCCAGTAAGTCGCTAACATTATTACTGGTAGCGAGCATGTCCTGCCCGATATTGACGATTTTCTTGTCTATATCATTGATGATCATAGTCTTCTCCGCCCTTACCACCACTTCGTTGAGCTTAGTAGCTTCACTTGTGAGTACTAAGGTACCTACGTCCACAACATTCGCTTCTGCGTTAACGGCAATCTTATCTACCGTCAAGGTCTGATAGCCCATATTGGTTACTCTCAACAAATAGGAGCCTGCCTTTACATTAGTAATGGAGAAAACCCCATTTTCGTCCGCTACTGCACCATCTGCTATCGAAGAATCTCTGGCTGCCATCAGGGCTACGGTAGCAAAACTTACCGCATTTGAGTTGCCGGCCTCAACTACTTTGCCGATTATTTTGCTGCCTTCCACCCCTAAGACGATAGAAGTTGCTGAACTCCGGAGCATATTGGCCTTCCCTGCGTGGGTCTGGGCAATGGATAAACAACATAGTAGAATAGCACTGATAGGGAAATGTCGAGTCACAATAAAGGGGTTATAATTTTATATAGAAATCAAATATTGCCAGAAGGTCTGGAAGGTAGTGGTGGGAACAAAGATCAGAATTTGAAAAAGAATTGTCAAACCCACGTTTACAAATTTTAACGGCGTAAATACAGAATATGTTACATCTAAAACGAAAAAAAACCGAATTATATGATTTTTGAAAAATTAAGGGTATAAATTGCGACATTATTAAAATATTTTAATTAAAAATTGATAAACAGGAGGTCATGAGATATTTAGTATTGCTGACGTTAGGGGTGTTTTGGGCTCTTTCGGGTTATAGTCAGGTGAGTATCATACCGCAACCCAATCAGATGATCGTTGCCAAAGGTCATTATAATTTAAAGGCACAGGTGAAAATTTCCGCACCTCAGGATTCGGCCTGGCAGCATGTGTCTGAGCTACTATCCGGGCAGCTCAAAAAGGCCTCGGGACTGGAGGTGAAGTCCGTCTCCAGAAAAGGCGATATTGCTTTTAGCCTATCTGGAGATGCGGGTCTAGGCGAAGAGGGGTACCGCCTTTTGGTAACGCCCAAAGGAGTTAATATACAGGCACGCACAGCAAAAGGGGCTTTTTATGGAGTTCAGAGCCTTTTGCAACTACTTCCCGTAGAGATTTTCAGTGACAAGAAAGTGGGTGGGGTAAAATGGCAAATCCCACTGGTTAGCATTCAAGACGTGCCTCGCTTTAGTTACAGAGGACTAATGCTAGATGTTAGTCGCCATTTTATGCCAATAGATTTTGTTAAAAAATACATTGACCTAATAGCACTTCATAAGCAAAACCAGTTCCACTGGCATTTAACGGACGATCAGGGCTGGCGTATTGAAATCAAGCAATATCCTCGGCTGACAGAGGTAGGGTCGCAGCGTAAGCAGACAATGAAGGGGCACTATACCGACGGGCAATATGATGGAAAACCCTATGGAGGTTACTACACTCAGGAGGAGATTAAGGAAGTTATTCAATATGCTGCCGAACGATTTGTCAATGTTATTCCCGAAATAGAATTACCAGGACATGCTTTAGCCGCTCTGGCATCCTATCCGCATCTGGGCAATAATCCCGATCAGATTTATGAGGTAGGTACCAGATGGGGGGTATATGATGAAGTTTTCATGCCCCGTGAGGAGACTTTTACCTTTTGGGAAAATGTACTTACTGAGGTAATCAATCTTTTTCCGAGCAAATATATACATATAGGCGGAGATGAATGCCCTAAGGATCAATGGATGCATAGTCGTTTCGCACAAGAGCTTATCAAAAAAGAAAACTTGAAAGACGAGCATGGACTACAAAGTTACGTGATCACCCGCATCGATCAGTTTATTACCTCTAAAGGTCGTAGAATGATCGGCTGGGATGAGATTTTGGAAGGAGGGCTCTCGCCAAATGCTACCGTTATGAGTTGGAGAGGGGAAGAAGGGGGCATCACGGCGGCTCAACAGAACCATGACGTAATCATGACCCCGGGCAATTATGTTTACCTGGATCATTACCAGGCTGATGCCGCTACTCAGCCCGTAGCAATAGGGGGCTTTACCGACCTTGCCGAAACTTATTCCTATGATCCCACTCCGGCAGTGCTTACGGCCGATCAGGCCAAACATATTCTTGGGGTTCAAGGAAATGTCTGGACCGAATATATGAAAACCCCCGCCTATGTAGAATACATGGTCTGGCCCCGGGCTTCGGCTATTTCAGAGGTGGCCTGGACGCAAAAGGAAAAGAAAAATATTGAGGATTTTAAATCTCGCTGGGCTATACATCAAAAACGATTGGATCTATTGGAAGTCAATTACTTTGGTGCACCTTCTAATGGTCGCTTCGAATATGTATGGCCTGTAAAAAAAGCGGAGCCTAAAAAGTAAACTACCTATATCACAAGCCAAACATCCAGACTCCTCCTCCATTCTTTCTGATGGGCGGGGGAGTTTTTTTGTGTTTTTTATATAAATTATTATACGGTTAGAAATTTTAGCTGAAAGCTTTTAAATTTAGGTATACTTTACACATGCGACCATGAAAACGATTAATCTTTTATGCTCTATAGCCATCGTTCTACTGACCGCCTCTTGTACGGAGCAGAATGCTGAGCCACAAGAAGAAGCCCTCAGCCTGGAACAAATCCAACAGACTGTTCAATCAGCTTATTGGCATGTAGCAGGTATTACAAAAACGGAAAATGGTGTTACAACTCAGGTAACCCTAGATACCGCCTATGAGCGCTCCAGGGATCAGGTATTTTTCGAATTCCTGCCTAGCGGGCGAACACAATTTTATACGGGTGGTCCGTCAACTCTTCCTGACTACCCGGCCCCAGCAAAAATCTTTTCACTAATCTATCGTATTGCCAGGCCCGTCAATATTGAATATTATTGGGACGAAACAATGGCTACATATATCTTTAGATCGGTAGATGTGGGGGGATTTGAAATTATACCAATTGGCGAAAAGACGTATTTGGATAAAAGTACCATGGTGGTATATCAAACTCTGGCGGAGGTAAATGCGGCAAAGGCGTCTACTAGCATGCAGCTTGTGAGTATTTTCAAGGAAAATCAACCTGGTGAAATCAAATATACTTATACGCTCAAACGCCTTATGCATGTTCAATTTAATCCCAATGTTTCTCACCTTCGCGACATGGTGGAATACTAATATCCTATGCCAGAATAAAATAGCTGGTTAAGTGCAGAAAACGGCGCATTATATGTTTTGAATGAATTCGTATAGATTCACATCACGGCTCAGATTTAATTTTTTGCGTACCCTGTATCTGGTGGTATGTACACTTTCTGTGGATATACCCAAAAGCCTGGCCATGTCCTTACTGGAGAAGTTAAGTTTTATCAAGGCACATATCTTACGGTCTGAGTGGCTGAGATTGGGAAATTGCTCAGCAAGATTTTTGTAAAAGGATTCATTTACCGACGCAAACCGAGCCTCAAACTCTTCCCAGTTATTATAGGTACTCGTGTCAATGGTCTTCAGAAGCTTGTTGATTTCGTGGACATCAGGTTGTGCTTTCTGATGATGAAGTCTCTCTTTAAGGTCCGCCAAAACTTCTTCTTTTTCGATAATTCGAAGTGTAGAGGTTGTAAGTTCTTTGTTTTTTATCTCCAGAATTTCCTTCGCTTTCACTCGCTCTGATTCCTGTTGTTGTTTTAACCACTTTTTTTCGGCCTGGTGTTTTGAACGCAGATAGCGGTACAAAAGTAGCCCGGTTAGGAATAAAAATATAAGTGTTATAAACAGAATGATGGCTTTGAGATTTTCAATCTGTTTTTCTCCTTCCAGCTTTTCCAGGGCCTGGCGCTGCAGCATTCCTTGTTTTTTTTCTTTTTCTATCCGAAACTGATCTTTGATTTCCAGTAACTCTCGATTATTACTACTTCGGCTACCAAACTGTTGCTCGGTATAGTATTTCGATTGTTTTAGCATTTCATAAGCCTGCCCTTCATTCCCTTCCAGATGGTATATTTCTGAAAGATTTTCGTAAATGCCCGGTTTCCAGTCTACATGTCGCTGATAGCGATCTATCATTTTTAAGGCGGCGAGATAGTTAGACTTACTCAAAGGATAGTTGTGCAATGACTTATATATATCCCCTAAGAAGCTGTATAGTATCACTAGGTACGAGTCCTGTTTTTTTTCGAAGGTAGTTTTGCTTTTATTGAGAATGGCCAAGGCTGCTTCAGGTTTACTTTCCATAAAGAGGATATAGCCCTCTTCGGCGTCATGATAGGCATTTGGTACGGAAGGTGCCTCTCTTCGAAGTAAGCGACAGCTGTCTAGATATTGCCGGGCCACCTTCAAATGGTTCAGCTTACGATGTAGTGTAAGCAAGGAATAATAGTCTCGGATGAGTTGTGCCTTCTCTAGCTTTCCGGCTGCAACGGCAGCCTTGTTGATTTGCAGGGATCGGTTAAAGTACTCAATGGCTAGGTTCTCACGTAGATATAGGCTGTAAAGCCATCCGAGGCCGTGGTATATCAATGCTTTAGAGGCTGTATCCTGACTTCGGTCTGCTAGGAGTAAGGCTGCCCAGTACCCATCGTAAGCCTTGCCAAATTGCGCATTATTGGCGTAGATATCTGAAAGTATAACCATTTGAGAAATGGCTTTGCTGGTATCCTTATCATTCAGTGAACTAGCAATGCCTATAGTGAGGGAATGAATGGTACTGTCGATATTGGTGGTAGTTGAGAGGCTGTTCTTTCCCATAAAGGGAGTCAAGTCTACTTGATTCTGTCCGGAAGCCGTAATGCGAAAAATAAGGCAGGACAAGAAGATGAAAAGACATCGGACATATGAGGTATTGTATGATGCGGACATATCGGAATTAAACTGTAATGTAGTTCAGGAAGAACTGTGGGGCGGTGGAGCTCCAATTCTGGAAAATAATTGCAATAATAGTAGTTAAAATTAAACTACTCAACTCAGAGCCCTCCGAAAGTTTTAGTAATCATAGGCATATTTGGTGATTTTAGCGCTATAGGACAAGTAATTGATCCTATAGTGAGAAATTATCAGGAGCAAATAAATTGCTAGTATGCTACTGGATTTGCAAAAATACCCCCATGGAACTGACCAAACAAATCGTATTGAATTTTTCTAAGATTTTCTTCTCCTTCTTTCGTCAACTCGTCATTGGAATTTCAGAAGAGATTTAATACTACTTTTTGTATTTTTTTACCCAATAGAAGATTATTAGTATTATTATTATCAGGGAGAAAGAACGAGTATAAACTACGAAGCATGACCTTCCTCTTTTTATTCAAATATCATAATTTTCAGTATATTACTTTAGTGACTGAATTAGTTAACGACATATAGGATCCAAAAAAGGAGGATTGGTATCTGTCGCCCCGCAAAAAATTATCAACGTTTGGGTAGGACAAATCTGAACCTGCCCAGCAAGTTTGATTTTGGCTCCTATAATACCATCGAACTTCTTTATGACGGATTGGGCAATAAACTTTGTAAAACTGTAAAAACCGTTGGATTTATAACCTTAACACAGGATTATCTCAATGGCATAGCACTAAAATTGATAATACTGAGATTCTTGGCGAGACACACTATTCTAAGTGCTGATACAATTTTCATAATAAGCGTTTTTAAAAACAGCAAATCCAAGACCTTTACTATCCACATGTAGATGAAAGCACTCTTAATAATTATATCACTATTGCTTTGCCAAATGGCCATTGCACAAACCGATGAAGGTTTGCTCTTTATGAATGGGCAGAAGAATCCATTACCAGTCAGTATTTATATTGACTATAAACATGCAATGGTATTGTATCAAACGGATGGAGAAATAAGAAAGGCGATCCCTATCGATCTGGTAGATTCCATAAAACTGGGATCAGAAAAAACCTTTACCAAAAAGTTTATTAATCAAAATTCTGACCTCCTGGTGGAGCTCGTAAGAGGAAAAAATAGTTTATGGATCCAGGAAGATCGTTTTATGTTTTACATTGAGCAAAATGATACGTTGAGATTAATTAACCGAAAATACCTTACCCTGGCCCTGCCGGTAATATTCGGCTCTTCCCTAATGGAGGAATTCAAACTAAGGTATCGGACTGAACCATCGTATACTATTGGTTATTTTAAGAGTCTGGTAATGTTCAGTAATGAAAAATCAGGTTTGGTTCAGGTTGTCCCTCCAGAAAATCATAGCAGAATCAAGGGTCGTTTTATAATAGGTCCATACCTGTCTTTTGGTACGAACAGCATTGCTATTAAGCCAACAGAAACAGGTATAAAATCCGGATACTACCGAAGTCCACAGGGGGCTTATGGACTGATAGCAGGGTATAAGGGTAGGAAGGCCTTTGATTATGAAATACAGGTATATGTCAATTCCATGACTCATCACCATTTAAAAGATAGTATTCATCACGAACCGCCGGGAGAATACGGTGTTATTCAAACATCAAAACTCACGAGTTTTTCTTCAAAGCAAATTAATTTTGATGGTGTTATAAAGTATTCCTTCTTTTATAAAACAAGGAGGAAATTTAATCCTTTCGTATTTGCAGGCCCCAGTTTTATTTCAGTTTTAAGCAATAAATTATCTAGTTCTGTAAGGCTATATAATGTGACACTAAGGCGAGAATCTTATGGCGAATGGACTTTCGGAACCGATAAAAATGGTTTTATGGTTGGGTTACATGCGGGCCTAGGGTTTGATTATAATATAAACCAGAAGACGTCATTAGCAGTTTACGTTAAACATCAATCATTTATTTATCCGACTGTTGATGCTGCTCCACCGGTGAATTCACCCTACGGTATTCGATTTGATCTGTACGGCCGATCGACTTCTGCCGGTTTAACCATGGTATATAAGATGTAAAGACCATTTAGTCTATTAATTATACTCTTGATAATTTATAAAAAACAATAATGAAATGTAAAAAGTCTACTTAAAAAAGTTTCACATTTGTCTTGCGTTCAGTAGAAGCAAAAACAACATATTCCCAGGATACATCCGGAAATAGGTTCAAAAGATTATATTCATCAGCTCCCCTCCTTGTCATATTAATAAGCTTTACCGCTACCAAAGTAGGAACAACAGCATTATTGGATTGGCAGATATCCTCCTAAATTAATTCCGACCACTTCGATGTTGAGAGAATCCAGGACGGTTAATAGTGTAAGGTTCTCGGAAGTGTTGTGGCAATGGGAGACAAAGCTTCCAGCTATGCACTTTTAGACGCATCTTCGATGGATGACCGAACGCGGCCCGGAGAAAATCTGTTCCGCCTACAAATGATCGATCGGTCGGTGGCCGCATGGATCACACTTTTGCATACATTCGGATGCAAAGCCTGGATTTTTTGGCTCGCCAATCGTGTTCTTTCCCCATCTGGTTAAAGACTGGATAATAGTACAAGGAGTTACCTTAGGTAATTTGCAGATACTTAAAGTTTCCGGAAATGTGATTCAGCACTCAAGCCAGATTCCTGCAGAAGGAATATGGCTTGAGTGGCCTTTCTAACGGTATTTGCCAGAGTAAGAATTACTCATAAACAATAAAGATATTTGGAAAGCAGTAAATCGTCATACGAGGGAAGGCTACCTATGGCAATTAACTTACTTATTGATGCCCATATTTTCCAAATTGATTTTCGAACAGGTTATTATAAAATTTGTATCTGTAGGTTTATTAGATATTATTCTATGGCAGGAAAAATTACTAGTGAATTAAATCCTGATATTTCCAAAGCGAGCTTTTGGAATAAAACTCATAGAACAATTTCACATAGACTTCTTTCAGAAAAAAAAGTTTTACTCTTTCAGCTTATACCATTTTATATCGGTTAATGGAGCTCTTCGTGAAATGATGGTAGCCGGTGCGTAATACTTTTCCAGATAATCTAAGATTACAGGCTCAGCCTCCCCAAGCTCCCAAAGATTATGGTTGGTTTGCATCCATCTGATTTTCTCTATCCAACCCTGGCGAGTGAAGCGATGTTGTGCTATGAGGGTCGTGGCGTGGCAGTTGCTACACATAGCCTTCACCATATATAGGTTGGGATCTTCATACAGTCCACTTTCGGCGTCCTTCTTCAGGGTGTCGCTTAGCATTGACTGAGCTCGGCTGGGGGAGGTAAACTCGTTGGTGTTCCAGATGGATACGGCGAATATCCCCACTGCGATTGCAATCTGGATTGTCTTCATATTGGAATAAGTTTTTTTATCAAAATTGATCAGAGAGGATTTTCATACGGATCAATTTATTTGTTGCATAATTTATTCGGCCTTCATCGCAATGCGCTCGCAGGCGTTATTGATATATCCACCGGGGTTCCATGTAGGGATAACCATGGGCTGTGCCACATTCTTTTCGTCAGTAGCCCGCGCCCAGACTTCATAATATCCCTTTTGAGGTAGTTGTACGGTCGTTTTCCAGTGCTGCCATGCTAGGCGATTGGCTGGGGCCTCTAGCTCACATTCCTGCCAGGTAGCTCCAAAATCAATGGACACTTCCATCTTAGTCACTTTAAGGTCTCCCGCCCAAGCGTGGCCCCGCAAGTCAATTTTCGTTTCAGGCTTTACTATCGCTCCCGTCTTAGGATAGGTTATCAATGATTTTACAGGCATCGATTCAATGATTTTATAAAATTCATCGGTCTCTGGGATGCTCTCTCCTGGCACTACGGGATTGCGTGGAACCCGGTAGCTATGCCCAGTCATTTTTGCCCCATCGTGGACTTTATTCCGGATGGAGATACGCTCGAGCCACTTGCCCGAAGTGGAAGCTGGCCAACCCCCAACCACCAGTCTTAAGGGAAAACCATGAATGGCTGGAATGTCTTCCCCATTGAGCTTCCATGCAATTAGGGTTTCATCTTCCAATGCTTTGGCAATGGGAACTCCTCGCGAAATAGCTTCCTTGGCCGGGTCTTTACTCAGGTGAGCATCGGCACTATGGTAACCGATATAGACTGCATCTTCTTTAATACCCACGTCTTTGAGTACATCCTTCAAGCGGACGCCTGTCCATTCTGCACAGTGAACAGCTCCCTGATCCCATTGGTTTCCGGAGGTTTGGGGCTGGTAGCCGGAGCGTCCGTTGCCACCACATTCTAAAACGAGTTGATAAGTATATTGCTTAAAACGTTTTTTTAAGTCTGCCAAGGTATAGGATTTTGTAGCTCTTACAGATTCACCGTCAATAGTGAGTTTCCAGTTCTGTAAGTCTATTTTCTCCGGACTAAGACCATTATTACGGATAAACATATTTTTTGCGCTGGTCACCCGCTCATCTAAAAGATGGGGTAGCGATTCGACATTCCAAGGGCGCTCTCCGCGAATTATCAGTTCGGGGCTTTTGCCTGCCAGCGCGTTCTTTTCGTCGAAAATAACCGGTCGAAAACCTTCGGGTAAATGGTTAGCATAAACGATGTTCGTGCCGATAGCCGCAGTAAGTGCCGCTAAACCCGATTTCTTAATAAATCCGCGTCTGTTGATGGGTCCAGTCATGGGTTAAGTTTAGGAATTATAGTTTTTGCAATTTTTCTTGGCCAATTTACATATTCTGCTTTGCACTGGTATCCACTTCTGTCATTTCTTTTGTTAACAATTCTGAATAATACAAAAACCAAAGAGATCGGTTACATTGAAATGTTTGGCAACCGATCTTCTTTGGTTTTACAGTAAGGTAAGTCTGGCAATTACAAATTTATTCCCAACCCGGATTTTGCTTAATGGCTGGGTTTTGTGCCAGCGTGTTCAGGGGAATAGGCCATAAATAATGCTTAGTCTCGTCGAAAACCGGTACAGCCCAGTCAGTACCTTTGTAGACATCGATATAGGTTTTTCCGGAGACCGGATCGACAGAGGTGCCCATGGTGGTGGTTCCAAATCTCGCTTTGGCGGCATCATTCCACCGCATTCCCATGGTAGGCTGAACTAATTTCCTGCCTTGCTTCCAGCGCATCAGATCGGAATACCGTTGTCCTTCCATAAACATTTCGACTCTTCTTTCCCTACGTATTTCTGCAATTAAAGGCGAGACACCATCGGAGGTGTAACGGGGGTCTACAGCAATCTTTCCCAGTTCCATATGTGGCATACCCACGCGATCTCGTAATTTGTTTATGGATAAATCTAGGTCTGACTGCGTAATGGTTCCAAGTTCAGCTTTGGCTTCAGCATACACCAGAAGAGCTTCGGCAAAACGAAGGATAATAGCCGGCGATTCCGCTGTATTATAGGCTTTCCCGATCAGATCGTCAGCATTATAATGCTTGATGATATGATAGCCTGTAGTAGTTTTCATTCCGCCGCCTTCATTACCTTCTAGTTTAGGATAGGTCCGTCCGTCCGCACGGTCATATTTGTATTTTTGGGTATCGTCTGGATGAAGCACTGTCTGACGCAGACGGGGGTCTCTATTGACAAAAACATCTTCGATTTTATCATCGCCTTTATAAAGAGGGGAGAGGGTAATGGGTAGCCCGTCGGTGCAAAGGTAATCTTCCACCATACTTTTGGAAGCTCCACCAGAATAGCTGAAATAGGATTGAACATGATTGGTGAACACGCCTAGTTTGTATTTTCTCCATGCTATAACTTCAGGATTGCCCGTCACATCCAGTACTCTGTGAAATGCATTATAATCATTTTGGGGATCCCCTGTGCTGTAAAGTCGGTAGGGGCCATTATCAATTAGAGATTTACTGGCTTTGGCAGCTTCTTCCAGCCACATATTGGCATCGGAGCCCCCATGGTATTTTTGAAAGGTACCTTCAAATAGACATACCCTTGCTTTTACCAGCAGAGCTGCCCAGCGGTTGAGTCTTCCCGGAGCATTTCCATCTCCCCAGTCGGCGGGTAGCTTTTCCGTGGCAAAATTCAGGTCGGCCAACACCTTCGCCATGGCTTCCTTGCGTGGCGTGCGGGCGGCGAACAACTCTTCCGAATCGATGTTGAGTTCCCTCTCAACGAAGGGTACATCGCCAAATTTGGAAACTTTCTCAGCATAAAACCAACCTCTAAAAAGTCTGGCCTCCGCAATGTATTTATCTTTGACAGCCTGGCTAATACTCGCCCGATCGTAATTGTCAAGTCCTACGTTAATGGCTCTTACGAAGTTCCATCCCCGGTATCCGAACCATTCCGGATTGGATGGTACATTATGTTTGCCGGCCCGAACTTGTTGAAATCGAGTATGTCGGGGAGCACGCGGTGCCATGTTATCGGCAAATTCGTCCTGAAACCAGATGCTCGCATAATGGCTTGTAAATCCATCGTGATGTCCCATCAGGATAGGGACGTCCACATCGTTTCTGACAAGGTTATAAAGACTGTTATTATAAACCCGTAGATCATTTTCGGAATTCCAAAAGGTTTCGTTAGTTACCTGATCGAGCGGATAGCGCTCCAGAAATTCATCGTTACAAGCACCGGCTGTAGCCAGTAACATACAGCCGGTCATTAGCTTAGTGAATATATTTTTCATTTTACCTTGAATTTAATGTTGAAATGGGTAGAACTTCATCAAGGAGCCTCACCCTTGTCTCCTTGTCGAGGATGAGCAGGGATTCCAAGCCCCTGATGGAAAATTAAAGGGTCGGAGTTTAGTGTTATTCTAAAAAGACACATTAATCCCCAGGGTCCCAATTCTCTGCATGGGGTATTCAATCGTTGGTGTCTGTATGCTCTCCGGATCCAATGGTTTGCGGATTTTCGAGAATTCAAACAGGTTCATACCCGACACAAAGATCTGCGCTCTGCTCATGCCAATTCTACTCAAAAGGTTCTGGGGCAAGTCGTAATTCAGGGTAATATTTTTAGCCCTTATATAGCTTGCACTTTGGAGGAAGCGCGATTGAGTTTGCAAATTTTTCTTGTCGCTGGTCGAAATATGAGGCGCCGGGAAATAGGCGTCACGGTTGGTTTCAGACCAAGAATCTCGGATATAGTATTTCTCTACATGACCGGCGTTGAAGGGGTAAAACCAGTTCCAATTACCATTACTATGGGCATAGTCGGATTTGCCAATACCTTGAAAAAATGCCGTTAATCTAAAATTTTTGTAGCCTATGCTTGCATTGATTCCGAAGCTGTAGCGAGGGGTACTATTACCGATTATCTTACGGTCGCCGGGATCTTGCAGCGTATTGTCGCCAGGGCTAATTTTTCCATCACCATTCAAATCGGCATATTGTATGTCTCCTGCACGCCAATTATTACCCAGACGGGTTTGGTCTGGTGCATTGTCAACTTCATCCTGGGATTGAAAAATACCTACCGTTTCATAACCCCAGATTTCTCCTAGTTTTTGTCCTACATAATAAATTCCCTGGTTGGGGTTAGGCAGGGCGCCAGAGGGATTTTCAAATTTGGTTATCTCTGCCGTGGCATCCGATAGAGCCAGTGTCAGATCATAATTCCAGTCTGACTTTATTTTGTCACGCCAGGTTAGGGCCAATTCCCATCCTTTAGTCCGCAGGTCCGCAGCATTGGATTTTGGCGCATCCGTTCCCAGAATGTCCGGGAAGTTTACATTCATTAACATGTCTTTTGTGTCACGGGCATATAGATCGAAAGAGAGATCCAGGCGACTCTTCAACACGGTAATGTCCAACCCGATGTTCTGAGAAGTCACCGACTCCCAGGTTAGGGTAGGGCTTACTAAACCCGCTGCGGAAACGTAAGGGATAACGGAATTGGAAAACATATAAGGTGACTGACCGGTACCCATGGAAGCCACATAGGGATAGTAGTTATTGCCTAGAAGCTGGTTGCCCAGGGTACCATAAGAGGCCCTGATTTTTAAGTTGTCGAGCCATTGATTAGTGCCCGACATAAATTTCTCGTTGCTAAGCCTCCAACCAGCCGATACGGAAGGAAAAAAACCAAAGCGGCTCTCGGAGGGGAACCTCGAGGTTCCATCGTAGCGCCCATTGAATTCCAGGAGATAGCGATCGTTATAATTGTAAGTAACTCTGTAAAATGCTCCTCGTAAAGCGACATGCGACTTGCTGCCATCCGTACGCTGTACGCCAGTAGTAGCATTCAAATCGGTTACCTGTGGTGTAATCAGGGAACGCGCCTGGGCGTAGATGCTGCGGTTGGTGCCTCGTTCTTGATTGAACCCTACCATGGCCGTCAAATTATGTTTGCCCAGATTCTGAAATCTATACTCGGCAAATGCATTCAATACATAATATTGATTGTAGGTGTCCCTATTTTCGATCCAGTCGTCTCCACTAAAACCATTGCTGATTGGATTGGCCGCATTGAGGTCGGTGTCTACAATCTCCACCTTACTTTGTACATCCTGATAGATATTATTGAATAAATTATAGGAGAAGTTTCCTGTGATTTTTAACCCTTCGATCGGGGTAAGGGTTACTCCTTGAGTAAGCCATAAGTCGTTCCGGGTGAATGTTTCCCTGCCTCCATTCAGCAGATAAGGGAAGAAATTGGTGCCTCCAAAGTATTTGCCGATGTATTCAGCATATTGATCCCGGTCACCCGGCGCATTATAATAGGGCAGATCGGGAAACTGAACCGGCATAATTGGTTTCACCCGAGCCAAAGAGTTAATATTGACATCCCAATTATAAAAGTGCGGCTTGTCACTGTGTTGTGAATTGAAAATTACCTTTTCATCGAAACTAAGCCATTTATTTACCTTGAAATCCGCTTTCATCAAGACGTTATACCTCTTGAACTTCTCATTATTTTGTCTCAAATATCCATCCTTACTATAGCGACCCAGGGAGAAAAAAAACTTTGAATTTTCACCCCCACCAGAAATAGAGAGGTCTTGCTGATTGGTAGGTGCATAATCAGTCATGATGCTATTTTGGTAATTATTATAGCCATAATACTGCAAGGCCCCGTCTACCACGCCCCATTCATTTTCCGGTATGGGGTTTTCAGAGTATTTCTTTGTTGCTGCTACGAAGTCAGGACCATAGGCCGGATTCCCGAATGTGCGTTCATTAGCGGTATTCCAGGCCTGAACGAATTCATAAGGATCAGTTACAACGTCCATGTTGAATATGGGTTTGGCTAAGGATAGCTGAGTGCCGAAATTGACCCTTACTTTACCAGATTTTCCACTTTTAGTCGTTACCAATACCACTCCAAAGGCGGCCCTTGCACCATAAACGGCTGCGGCTGAGGCATCTTTCAGGACACTGATGCTCTCTATGTCGTTAGGATTGATTCGATTAATGTCCATCGGGACATTATCTACTAATATCAAAGGGCTACCTCCGTTAATAGATTCATACCCTCTGATATTAAAGGTCGTTGCCTGGGCGGGATCTCCGTTTCTAATCCCGACGTTCAAATTGGGAATAACCCCCTGAAGACCCTCTCCTGCATTAGCGATCGGACGGTTTTCGAGTCGCTTGGCATCCGCTACACCAACGGCTCCGGTAAGGTTAACCTTCTGTTGCGTTCCATAACCTACCACTACCACCTCACTCAAAACCTGGTCTTCCACCGTGAGATCAATCTTTATATTGCTTTGATTCCCTACTACTACTTCTTTGGACTGATATCCAACAAAGCTGAATATTAAGACCGTTTCATTATTGGGTACCTCCAGGTTAAATATACCTTTTGCGTTAGTTGTCGTACCCTGTGTTGTCCCTTTGATTACTACACTAACACCGGGCAAAGCTTCTCCATTGGCATCAGTAACTGTGCCCGTGACAGCTTTTTTTGGATTAGCAATGATGTTTTCTCTGGGAGCCGAATAGGTCAGTTCTGGTGTACCGACGAGTAGAGCACATGTAAGCAGTGGAATCAGTATTTGATTTAACCATCTGCACTTGGATTGGAGTAATGTTACCTTCATACGTAATGAGCTTTAAATGGTGATTAAAATCCTTGATTATCGACTTTTAGGGATTTGCTAAATGAGCAACAAAAACCGAAAAGAAGAACAAGGACCATCTTATTAGACGTCCGGGAAAGAGGTCAACCATTACATATTATATAATTTAATCTAGAAATTATTAAACTAAATTAATTTATAGGCGGGTCAGATATTAGAATTATTATATGAAAAATTTTCAAGTAAAGGCCTGGATTTTTATACATTTCTGAAGGGTGTGTTCGTACAAAAGCGAAGATAGCCTAGAAGGCTCCCAAACGGCATAATAGTCCGAAATACGAATTTTAGATTGCTCTGATGGCGATTCGGGAATGAGATGGGGATTTGTACTCCGCGGAGACATCTGGGGAATTATAGACTGTATGTCACCTAATTGTACTTTTTAAGTTACTACGATATACATATATATATTACAATTAAAAAAAAACGATAAATGAGCTAAATATTTTTAGTTTAAAAACGGAAAGGTGACCTACATGATGTAAGTCACCTCTTTTATATAGTTGTGTAGTTGGTGCAGATTAGGCGAGGAAGGGGCCAGCTATGGCCAGTACCGCCTCTTTGGTAAGCGGCTCATCGAATGCTTCGGTAATAGCTGCCTTAGACTTGCCAGCTAATCCGTTCAGATCTACTCCTCCCTGAGTCATATTTTCTTCTCCGGCATAAACGGCAGGGACTGCTCCTTCATTATTAGTAATCCATCCTTTCATAGCTGCATTTCCAGTAAGTGAGGCAACCAAGCGGCGAGCAACTGCCGCGTGACGGGCTTCTACCGAATGAACTTGGAGGGCGTATTCCAATATTTGGGGATCGGCAATCAGGGCACCTGCCTGACCCTTGTAAGCTCGCACTCCGGTGTCTTCAAGGGCACTGGAAACCGTTGCGAAAGTCTTATAATTGGTAAATACGTCGGCGAAAGCGCCCTTGTATTGAAAATCGAAATTGGGTTTTGCTATGGCCTTGGAGCCCAAAGCAGATTTCAGGAAAGCGACATGCGCCGTCTCATGTTTTCCAATTTGAGCAAATAGGGCCCGGTCCGAAGCAGGAATTAAGCCAGAAGCTGCGAGTCCGGCCTTGTAAAATTCGTCTTCGAGATACTCTAGTGTAAGTGCGTAGTTAAGAACGTCTACCGCTCCTGCTGATTGGGCAAAAGCCTTATTAACAACGCTGGCAAAGGCCATAGGAGCGGCCACTGTAGCCACTTTATTACCTAGTCGGCTCATAAATTGACGGCGCGAGGCATATTCCAGTCGCCCAGCTGCATCTCCGTCTACTTTTTGAAAGTCATCTATTAATTTGAAAATATCCATGAGTTCTTCTTTAAATTTTTTGAGATTATTTACCTACGTTATTGCCGCTAATTGGTGTTTTTACGTACCCTTTCACCGCAGCTAAGATATCGGAGGGGGCAACCGCCATATCGAAACCGTTATTGTCTACGATGTCGTCACCGGCAAAATCGGCCGATTTGGGGTTAAGCAGATCCCTTATTACTGCCGCATGGCGTGCCTCTACCGACACAATTTTTCCGGCAAGCAATAGGTAGTCGGCACTCTTGATTAATTTACCCGCACCATTATAGGCTTTAACGCCGGTGTCTTCGAAGAGCTTGGCCGCTCCAAGGACAGAATCCCTTTTACTAAAATCGATGGATGAAAAATTGACTTCCAAATCTTTAATAGCTCCATTACCCAAAGCTTTTTTGAAAAAATCGCGGTGAATGATCTCATGGTCTCTAATGTCAGTAAGTATGGTTTTCTCCATATCGCTCATTCCAGAATAAGGCGTAGCGATAAGTTGTGTGTAAAATGCTGCTTCCAACTGCTCTAGAGCATAGGCATAATTTAATACGCCTACATCGCCCGATCCTAAGTCGACGGTCATATCTCCTTCCATTACTGGATCGTCATCTTTACAGGCTCCCAGAATAAATGCACCCATTGCTGTAGCCACCCCCGCTGAGCGAAGGAAGAATCTTCTGTTGACAACGCTCAACATTTGAGGCTCGTCTTTTAATGATTTTTCGTGTGTCTCTGTCATCTTGTTCATAGCTCTAAAATTTTACTGATTTCTTCCGTCCATCGAAAGTGATCCTGTGAAAAACCTACGCCCATAAATTTTATTTAGATCATTCTTCCATTAAATAATATGTTTGCCCTACAGTATTCTTTGTAGTTATTTCTCTTTAAAATTATAGAATTAGCTGATTATCAGTGATATGATGAGAATTTCTGTCCAACGTTGATATTGAAATAAAAATTTCTAATGCTCGATTCCTGAACATGAAGGGAGGTGATTTAAAATCTGCTGGGTCAATATTCCACTTTTAGGAGATCTATACGAGCATACTTTTTTGAAAAAATATCTCCTTTAAGTGTGGAAGTGGTTACAAATGGCCAGTTTTTGGGACAAATTGTGGGTAAACGGTCCAATTACGTATGTTGCTTTTGAGTTACTAAATAATATAAACACTTGAATATCAGCAATATAAAATAATATTTATTTTTGGGTAAGGTTGTTTTTTCATAACAGGCATAAGTCAATTACACATACAGTTTTAAATTTAAATTCGACAGTTATGAAAAGGATAGCAATTTCAATGATGGCATTAGGAATGATAGGAATGTTTCAAATGCCCACCCAAGCAACTCCGGTAGCAACTGAAAAAGTAATTGTGGCCCAAGAAAAGGTGCCAGTGAAACCTGAGGATCTACCTGAGGCAGTCAAAACAACCTTGGGAAGTGATGAATATGCCGGCTGGGAGGTAACCGGAGCCAATATGGTAACTCAGGAAGATAAATCTCAATATTATGAGATTATGGTCAAGAAAGGTGACCAAACGGCGACTATTAATCTCGATGCCGAAGGAAAAGTTATTGAGTAAAGTTGAAAGCGTAATAATAAAGTAAATCATTAATGCCAAAAGGCCGGGAGTACCGGCTTTTTGGCATTTCTTTTGTAATTTTATCTTACTTTTATCTGTTTGCTTAATACATAGTTACTTAGAAATATATATGGCACAGCTGTTGCTACTTGAGGATGACTCAACTTTTTCCAAATTACTTTTTTCATTTCTTGGCAAACACGGCCATCAGGTGAAGGTTTGCACGAGTATACAGGAGGCTAGAGAGGCACTTTTTTCATTTAATGTTTCCGAAATTCCATATGAGGCGTTGATGCTGGATTACCGCTTACCCGATGGGAATTCGGTTGATTTTCTCAAGAGTTTGAGAAGTGAAGGGATCCGGATTCCAGCATTTATAATGACTAGTTTTCATGATGTACGCACGGCAGTCAACGCCATGCAAAATGGAGCCCTTGATTATATAACCAAGCCTGTAAATCCTGAGGAATTATTGATGGTATTGGGTGAGGCGCTGAGTAAGAGCGGAGCGAGTAGCGAGGTAGATAAGCCTTCGACACCCGTTTCAAAGGGTAAAAAGGTCGTTTCCGATAATATTGAGGGGCGAAGCGCCATTTCCCACCAGCTATATGAATATGTTCGCCTGGTGGCTCCTACCGATATGTCGGTAATTATTCAGGGAGAGAGTGGAACAGGGAAGGAACATGTTGCCAAAACCATTCACCAGCTTAGTAAGCGCAGCAAAGGACCCTTTGTAGCGATAGACTGTGGCTCGCTTTCCAAGGATCTTGCCGCTAGTGAACTGTTTGGACATAAAAAGGGGGCGTTTACTGGAGCTCTGCAGGACAAGATTGGCCAGTTTGAGGCAGCTGACGGGGGGACCTTATTTCTGGATGAGATAGGTAATCTTGGGTACGACGTTCAGGTGAAATTACTTAGAGCCCTCCAGGAGCGAGTGATCGTACCGGTAGGCAGCACCCAGCAGGTGAAAGTAGATGTTCGGTTAATTGCTGCAACCAATGAAGATTTGGTGGCCAATGCCGCCAAAGGAGAGTTCAGAGACGATTTATATCACCGATTAAATGAATTCAAAATTGAAGTTCCAGCTCTACGTGAGAGGGGAGAGGATTTAGAGATATTCGTTCAGCATTTTGTCGAAAAGGCCAATGTGGAATTGGAGAGAAATGTAAAAAGACTCTCCAAGGAAGTCATGGATGTATTTAAACGGTATGACTGGCCAGGAAATTTAAGGGAATTGAATAACGTAATCAAACGGCTGATCCTGTTATCAAAAGATGAAGAGGCCTCCTTGGCGGCCCTGCCCTCTGAAATGATAACCGCTTTAGAAGAAACCCCTCAGAAACCCACAGGGTCCAATCTGAAGGCTATACAGGAATCCCATGAAAAGGAGATGATCGAGCGGGTATTGCAGGAGGTCCGTTATAATAAAAGTAAAGCAGCCAAATTACTCAATATTGACCGAAAAACTCTTTACTACAAAATCGAAAAATATCAGATCGAATGAGTCTAGTCCACTGGTAGAAACCTGTCAGGCCTCTTGAGCTATATGGGCTTCTACCAGGGTTATCATTCCCTCCAACTGCCTGGTTAGGCTTTCGATTTGCGCTTCTTCGGGATTTACAGCATGATCTCGGATATTAATTTCGATTTTCCTGAAATTTGCAGAAAGCTCATTTCCACCTAACTGAGCCGTACGTCCCGCAAGGCGATGGGCAAGTTCCATCAAGGTCGTAAATTGATTATGACGGAAAGCGTCCTTAAACAACTCCAGATCCCGAACCGAGTCGGTGACGAACTGCTGTAATATATCTTTTAATAAGGCTTCATCGCCGAATGCCATACTCATAAGATTTTGCAAATCGAGCGTTGATGCCTGAGTACTAATAATTTCTGATTGAGCATCATCTGAATCAGCATTGGTTTCTAACAGAGCCATTAGTTCATTAGAATGAAAGGGTTTCATCAGAATTCCGTCGAAACCTAGTCTTAATAGTTTTTCTTGCTCTTCGGGTAAAGCTTGTGCTGTCAGTACAAAAAACTTTACTTCCGGAGCGGCCTTTTTACGGAGGCTTTGGCATAATTCTGCACCATTCATACCACTCATTCGCATATCGGTAAGCACGAAGCGTACCTGTTCGTCCCACGGATGATTCAAAGCTTCTTCTGCTGAAGAAAAACAAGCATGCCTGATCTCATATTGTGCAAGAACTGAAGAGCACCATTTTAGAATAAATGCATCGTCATCTACAAGCCAAACCTTGCCAGCTACCTGATATTGCACAGTGGCATCTTCCTTATTTACAATAACAGGTTTTCCTTTTTTCATTGGCATCGTTACTACAAAAACAGTGCCCTTCTCTGGTTGACTGCGCACGGCAATCTTGCCCTGCATGCCTTCTACCAGGGATTTAACAATACTAAGACCTAAACCGGTGCCACCATATCGCCTGGAAATGGAGGCGTCAGCCTGTTCAAACTGATTGAAAACTCGCTGTATCTGTTCTTTTGTAAGTCCTATTCCCGTGTCACTGACTTCAAAACTTACCTTGTAAGACTTACCGGTATCTACTCCAGAAACCTTGAGTACTACTTCACCCTGAGCAGTAAACTTAATGGCATTGGTGAGCAGGTTGTACAGAACCTGTCGTAGGCGAAAAGGGTCACTCTCAAGATATAAGTCAGGGGGAAGTTGATTGACCAAACGAAGATCCAGAGACTTGGCCACGGCGGTAGGACGAAGCATATGCGTAACTTCCTGGAGAACCTGGTGAATTGAAAATGTTCGCTTTTCGAAACTGAATTGATTGGAAATTATCCTGCTGTAATCCAAGATATCATTCACCAGGTGAAGCAAATGTTCAGAAGCGGCATGGAGGGTGTCCAGATCTTGCTTCTGAGGTTTATCTGCATTTTTAAGCACTTCTGTATAGCCAATAATCGACTGTAATGGCGTGCGAATTTCATGACTCATATTCGATAAAAAGCGCTGTTTAGCCATACTGTGATATTCGGCCTCTTCTTTGGCTTCCTCCAGTTGACGTCGGTAGTCGTTACTTTGCGTAATATCCGTAAAAATGAAATAGGCCAGTAGTATGGTTAGCAGGAAGAAGCCTAGCATCACCCATTCAATCCGGTTGATACTGGCGGTGACCAGTTTCTGGGCCTGATCGTGATCGGAGATAGACTGGTGTATCGCATCCTGCTCGATGTTATGCATGACGGTGAGGAGCTGGCTGACCAAAGTATTGCCTGTGGCGGCCAGTTGCTGTTCCCGGTCCACAAATTGGTTGGTACGACGTTTCTGCGATTTTTCTATAGCATGAACCGCTTTTCCTACTTGATCGATGGTATTATCGCGCTGTGCAATTTTAAGGGTGTCTACCGTAACATTGACTTCTTGTTTCCGAACGGTTTTGGCCTTTTCGGGTTCAGGCTCTTTTTTTGTCTGCTTCTTTGAGCGAAACAATCTTGTTAAGAATCCTCTTTTATCATCTTCACCGGTCTGCTCAGGTTCATCTGGAGTATAAACGGTGGTAGTAGTGACTTTCTTTTCAGTTTTAACCACTGTGCTGTCTTTCTTAACCTTGTTGGTGGTGATCATGCCCGATATGGATCTTACCTCCTTAGTAAGGGCCTTATTACTTACCAATTGTTTCCGGACAGCCATATAATTCTGATAAATCTGTTCTCGTTCCAGGAGAATTTTTTTCATGGAATCGATCCTGACAATTTGCTTGGGATCGTCAAGATTAAGTTCACTCAAGGTGTCGAGCCGGGCCAAAAGCTTGGCAGAGTGTTCTAAGAATTCGGCTTGGCTTGCTCCGTTATTTACCGGAAGGGCATTTTGTAGGTGCTCCAGAAGAACGATCTCCTTAAATACCTGATTGATATGATGCATTTTAGCATTCGGAGTGGTAAGCTGTTCTAGCTTCACCAGCATATTTTCAAAGGCCACTTTGCTGATCACCCATGAGGCGCCAAGGGCCAAAGAAGCCAGTAAAAACCCTAAGATAACCTTCCCCTTTACTGAACGTAATATGGATTTGTCCCGAATAGAAGACATATGATTTATATAGTTTTAGCGCGACATAAAGCAAGTTACATAAAAACGTTAAATTAAGTAGTTTCGTTGCAGGGTAGGGCTTGTTAAGACCTTCGGCAGGTAAGCAGCAGCACTCCGCAACTCGAAAACTATGGTTTATAATATTAAAGGGCACACATATCAAAGCTCCTATGAAAAGCTGACCCCTATAGAATATCAGGAACGTATCTATTATGAATTGGTAGCGATCGCACCCCTATAATTTTATTAAATAAAAATTAAGAGCTTGGGGATAGTGTTAAGTTGCAAAACACCTATACCATTCGTATATGAAGGCTAGTAGCTCCAGCAGTCATAGAAGAGCTTGTAGAACGATGGTATTAAGATATACCCACTGTGCGATGGATGTTCAGGGTTCTGACGGATAGGGATTTAACAGGCACTTCCGTGATGTAAAAGCTTTAGGAAAATTTCGGATAGGGATTCTAAAATCGGGTAATTAGCGCTAATGATGATAACCTTTAAAGCTACCAATATAGCAAATAACTTAATGATACGGTGGGTTAATAAATATTGAGGATGGAGGTGAGTCCATCACTTTATTTGCGGAAGAGTGGTAAATATTTTTCCCTATGAATATAGGCTAAAAATAAAGAAGCCGTCAGAGCGAAAAGGGCTACCGGAAGTCCTTCTGGTGCTAAAGATAGGTGAACACCCATAATATTGATAATTATAGGAAACAGAACGATCAGTGCCAATGGGACATAGCGTCCTGCCAGAAGGGCAAGCCCGCATAAGAGTTCCGTACCTTTCACCAAGGGTAAAAGATATCCTGCCGCCGCCAACCCTTCATTAAAAGTCTTTAAATCTCCTTCTAAAGCCGGGGTAGGAATAAGTTCAAAAAAATAGGCGATCGCACTAAAGACGAATAGTGTTCCGAGTAAAATACGAATAATAAGGACGAAAATTTTCATTAGCTATTCATTGGAAATTACCTGTGTACTAACCGACCATAAGTTACCCCAGGGGTCATAAAAGGTGCCCCGTCGATCAGGGTCTCCCTCTTTCAACTGCGGTGACTGGAAAGGTTTACAACCGAGTTCAATGGCACGCCGATAGGAGGCTTCCGAATCGGGTACATAGACATGTAACATGGACTTCTGGGCGGCATATTGCTCACTGCTATCGGTCATCATGACGACTGAGTCGTCAATCATCACTTCTAAATGGGCTATTTTTCCATTGGGGTGGTCGTAGCGACGCAGCATTTTTGCATCAAAAATGCTTACGAGCAGGTTTGCCAATGCTTCCGCCCCATCTACAATCAGATACGGGGATAGCGAGTTATATTGTTCTGGCTTAAAATGCACCATTTTCAATTGCTATTGGTTATCCAAAAATAGCTAAAGATTTCAGCTTAGCAGGAGGGCTTTTATGACAGGATAGGGGTGGATTATGACAAAATTTTGGACGGCGGGGGGGGGCTGGGTATGAATCAGCTAGGTCATAAAAAAACCGGCTATCATGTGACAGCCGGTTTAAAATACCAATTCTTAATTAAATTATTTAGCGAGGGTATTGATCCAAGCCGCTATTTTGGCTGCTTCCGCCTTTGGAACATGAGGCATAGGCGCCATAGGGGTGGCATAATCAGGCCAGTTTTCTGGCTTTGGACTGTAGATCAGGTCTACGATTTGTTGATTAGTATACTTGCGCTTAGCAATATCCTGATAGGAAGGACCTACCACTTTTTTGTCTACAGTATGACATGCCAGACAGGTATTCTTCTGCAAAAGGGGCTTTACATCTTCCCAGGTAGGGGCTGCTGCTGCGGCGGTAGAACCTTCTTTTCCTTTGCCATCAGGCGAAACATGCGTTTTGGCAGGAGTAGCAGGGGCCGATTTAGTAGTGGCCGAACGTGTGGTTTTCATTTCAGAGGCCTTCAATTTTTCTCCATCAGGAAAATTATTCAGGGTGTAATAGGCATCAGGATGCACGAGTGACCAATAGTTGTTAGCTGCACGTACTCCGTCAAGAGAAATTTTATGTACGTAATATTGACGCATACCGTCCACCACAATCCGGACGGTCTTGCCGTCCTCAGAAACTTTCACCCCTTTAATATTGAGCTCTTCCGTGTTTACCATCGGGCTACCATACACAGGGAAATGCTTGTAAAGGTAGCTGCTTACCGCATACGAACTAAGATCTTCTGCTGATTTGCGATCTACAGGCATGGTAAAGGTAATTTCAAAACCATCAGGTTTTGCCTTTACTGTATACATTTCGAAAGGCATTTTGCCATTCCATACCAGTCGTTGTAATCCCTGATTGGCATCTCCGGCGGAGCCCCATCCACGATTAGTTTCTCCAACGAACATAGAACCATCCTTGTCGAATGCCATACGGAGAACTCCCGATTGGAAACCACTGCGGAAACCAATTGACGCACCCTGATATTCTCCTTTAACTTCTTCCAATACGACACGCATAATATTACTTTGTCCTTGGTCTCCTACGAAAATTTGACCGGCAAACGGCCCAAAGGCACCCTCCGTATCATCCAATATTAACTCTGCCGTGGAAACTCCATGTACCCCATAAGGAAGCCAAACGGCAGGGAGACGGACCATATCATATTTTTCCTTTAATTGGTAAAGAAACTCAGGCTTTTCGTCAATAATATTTTCCGGTTTAATGGCCCGGTTGTTGGCGTCTCTATTTTGACGGTTGTCTCTTTCAGCAAAAAATTGTTTTTCCGTTAACTTTACCGGAGAGTTAGGCAGTTCAGCCCAACGTAAACCTGCAGGGTGTCCCATAAAATCGCCTTTCTTTACTCGGAAGATACCACCAGTCCCCATCCAGTCGCCCTGATTGTCGGTGTACCAAAGCTCATTATTAATCATACTGATTCCAGCAGGAGAGCGAACTCCGGTAGCCCAAGGCTCGAATTTTCCATCGTTGGTAATATGAAAAATCCATCCACGACCTGGTACACGGCTCTCACCTCTCCACCATTCTTCATCACCAAAAGCTACGTTTCCGCTTACAAAGAAACTGCCGTCTTCGGCCAGTTTAGGGCCAAATGAATACTCGTGATAGTGACCAGATAGGGGCCATGCATATACGGTCTCATACACATCCGCTGTACCATCTCCATTTTTATCAACCAATTTAGTTAACTCTCCACGTTGGGCACAGTATAAAGCACCTTCTTTATAGGCCAGACCTAATACTTCGTGTAAGCCAGAGGCAAATTTTTTGAAATGCGGACGACTGCTGGTCGGGTTATCTACGATCCATACCTCGCCACGGCGGGTAGATATGGCTAAGGATCCATTGGGTAGGGTAATGAGGCCTCCTACTTCCAAGATAATACCTTCGGGTATGGGCGGTGTGACGATCTTGTAGAAATCCTCTTCTTTTGGTGACTCCTGAGCCTTTAACATGGGCATAACTGCCATGATAAGGAGTATTATTTGCGTTATTTTTTTCATCTTATTTATTATTTTCGAAATTATATCAGAATAGGATGGCATATTTGGTTTCTGTATTTTTTACAGGAATTAAGAGCTCTTGGCCTCCATTGCTCGTTCTGATTTCGGCTTTAAGACGTTTATCGGCAAGCTGAATGTAATATTGCTTGTCATTTACGGAATAAAGATTGTCAGAGATCTGCTCTATTTTATTGGCTTGTGCAAGTCTCGCCATTAAGTCGGAGGGAACACTGGCCAAAGAGATGGTTCTTTCGAAAGATTTTCCATCCACAGCACTCAGCTTATCGGTAACCGTGGTCCCAAACGCTTCGTAGCGAAAAGCAGGCATTCCATGCTCGTCCAGTATATATCCTTTGGGGCGGTAACCACTACCCGTGGTATCACTTGTCCAAGCAGCGCCCTTAGCAATTTTGCCCAATAGCATATGGTCTCCCAAACGGGTTACACTTCCCAGCGGGCGAGACGATCCATCGCCACGGTCGTGCCACATGGGAGTAGCATCTAAAAAGTCTCCACGCCATACCTGAAAAACGGCTCCTTTGTCAAGGTCGTAGGTATAATGAATATTGGAAGGTGTCCCAACTGATACGGCGTGAACAACCCGGTGATTTTTTTCTTTCGGAGACATTTTGAAGTCCATAAAGCTACGTGTTACCGTAGGTGTAGGGGCCTGAATCAGAATCGGGTCAGTAGACCGATTGCTTAATGTGGAACTCTTGGTATTGTAACCTACCTCACGGAAGCCAGGTCCGGCTACCCAAAGTCCTAAGGTAGGACGTAACCATCCATCTCTTTTATTATTCAGAATTTCGATACTATGTTTGCCGGCGGTTAGATCTACAGTGGCGTTACGATACTCATTGCTGTTTTTCCATTGGGTAGGAAGAACTTCCTTACCATCAATTTTCAAGTATGAGTTGCCAGCAGCTTGCAAACGAAAGTCATATTTCCCTGCAGTTTCTGCTTCAAACTGGCCGGTGTATACGAGCGAATAATTATTTTTTTCTTTCAAAACCTCCCAGCTAATAGCAGGGCTACTTCCAGACTCAGCGGGTTTTAGTTTGCTAAGGTCTTCCTTATCAGACAGGGATCCATAATAGGTTTTATATTTAATATCACTTAGGGTACCTGCTTTTTTGTCAAAATTTTTGATGACAATATTACGGATGGCCAAAGATCCATGATCCCCTTGTATACGTAAAGGACCCATGGCTACATCTTTTTCTGACATAGCACCCCGGGTAGGACCACTTACCTCCACATTTTCATGTAGCAATACGCCATTAACTTCTACCTTCAGGAATACTGCATTGGCTATTTTCTTCCCTTGAGCATCGAAACGAGGTGCCTGATAGGATATCTTTATATTTTGCCATAAGCCCGGTGCCTTGGCAACATTGAATCGAGGCCCATAACCTTCGTAGCCTTTTTCCCCCTCTGGCTTGGCATCATTCCATCGGTGGTAGATTCCACCTAAATCTCCATAATTAACAGATTTTTTTCCCCAGCTGTCCAGCAATTGTACCTCATAATTGCCTTGGAGATATATGCCAGAGTTGGACCCCTTGGCCATCATAAAGTCCATTTCTAAATCTAAATCTCCGTGCTGGAAATTTGTGAGCAGTTCATATTGGCTGCCATACTTTCCATGCTCATGAAGGTTGACTAATATTCCAGTACCGGGTTTGGTCGTCATGGCATTGTCTTTGTCAAGACCGGCAGAGGCATCGCCTACAATTTTCCAGTTGGACGGAGGCGATTTGAAGGCCTTCAGATTGTCGAGCTCAATTGCTTGTGCCATGGCAAAACGCCCTGGAAAACAAGAAGCCAAACCGATCAGAACGGCATAAAGGGTTTTTCTTTTTGAGTTGTACATATTTTGGTTAAGAAATGGTTATTTGATGTTAAGTAATGATTATTGCGTTAAAATGGTACTGTCCTTAGGTATCAGGGTGTTACGAATGGAGGATTCTCGAACGATGAGCTGGGCGGGGATAACGACCTGATGAACATCCTGTGCCCGGAATTTACCGTTGAGTGTATCTAACATTAATTTTAGGATATTGTCTGATATCTGCTGTATAGGTTGAGCTACTGCCGTAATGGACGGATTATAGAGTTTGAAAAGACTGGTGTCATCGTAGGACAGCACACCTATATCCTGGGGAATCCGTAGATTTAGACTTCTGATTACTTCAAGACCCCAGTTGCAAATGTAGTTGGTTGCAAAGAAGGCAGCGTCCAAGGTCGGATGCGCGAGCATAAAGGATTTGAGCTGGGCAACATTCTCGGACTGGGGGGCATAATAATCTAGTTTCTTAATCAGTATGGGCTTCCCCGACCGATTCATGGCCGCCTCATAACCGCGCTGTCTATCCCTCATTTGTGTTTGAGTAGACTCTATGGCCAGGTAAGCGATCTGTTCAAACCCCTGATCTATCAAATGTTGAGTCGCATGAAAGGAGCTTTCATAATTATCTACCATCACTGAGCTACATTGAATATCAGGTAAATTTCTATCGGCTAATATGACTGGAATATTATCGTCTAACAGATTGGTTATTTGTTTTTCTATACCTTCCGGAGGGGTAATGATGTAGCCATCAATCAGGCGGTCACGAAATAACTTAATTAGCTCTCGGGTCTTGTTCTTATCGTTATCCGTGCTACAGAAAATAACTCTGTAACCATTTATATGGGCTTTTTCTTCTATCTGACGGGCCACCTGAGAGAAGAAAAAATTATTTGAGATATCTTCTACCATTAAGCAGATGAGCTTGGATTTGCCCGTTCGAAGCGCTTGAGCCATTACATTGGGGGTATAATTTACCTTCTCCACGAAGTCTAATACCCGCTTGGTCAATGCCTCACTAATCCTCTTTTCCTTGGCTTTCCCATTCAGAATAAAAGAAACAGTAGTAATGGAGACCCCTAACTCCTTTCCTATATCCCGTATTGAAAGTTTTTTCATATTTTCTTTCCTAAAGTCCGTTAATTTGCTGGTCTTCTTATGCCGATTCTTTATGGTTAACCAGTTTTTCAGCTGATTTACAATATTCGCCGAATGTTGATAACTATTTGATAATTAGTGCTATTTTCGCATACCTATCCATGTGAAATATCTGTGGTGCGACCGCGGTTTCGAATTTTTATATTACTTTTTGGGACAAATTAACAATAAAACGATTTAGCATTGAAAACTTTTTTAAATTATTTTAACTTTGCTAGTCAATTTTAAAAGAGAATAGTCTTATTTTCACCGCCAGACCTAAGCGCCAGGGCGCTGAATACAAGCGGGCAGGTCTATTCTGAAAAGAGTAAAATAGGATTGGCTCCAACTTTTTATTCACAAAAAAACTAGTTAAGTACCTTATGAAATGTTTTTCTTTAGTAATGATGGGTTTGTTGTCGGCCGTTACGGCGCAGGCACAGTTGCAACCCGGCAAACAGACTCCTGAATCCAGCGAACTCTGGTCGCCTGAGCCCCGGCTGGTAACCGCCGGCAAGGCTGACTCGCAGGTATCGGGATTCACGGCACCCTCCGATGCCATTGTGCTTTTTGACGGGCGTAATTTAGATCAATGGGTCTCGGCCAAAGATGGTAGCTCCAAAGCGCCCTGGACCAATAGCGATGGGATTATGACCGTTGTCCCTAAGTCCGGAGATATTCAGACCAAGGAACTCTTTGGGGATTATCAGATGCATATCGAGTGGCGGACTCCCGCCAAGGTGGATGGTAATGGGCAAGGCCGAGGGAACAGTGGTATTTTTATGCAAGGGATTTATGAGCTACAGGTATTGGATAGCTATAATAACCGCACCTATTCCAATGGACAAGCTGGTTCGATTTACAAGCAAACTATGCCATTGGTGAATGCCAGCAAGGGACCCGGCGAGTGGCAGACTTACGATATAATTTACACGGCCCCGCATTTTAATAAGGATGGGATGATGACCATACCTCCTTATATTACTGTGATTCATAATGGCGTTCTGGTGCAGAATCATACCATGATTCAGGGTACTACTCCTTATGTGGGTCAGCCTAATATTACCCCTCATGGTCGCGGCCCTATCAAGCTTCAGGATCATAATAACACGACAAGTTTCCGCAATATCTGGATCCGTGAGTTATAGATTTTTGAAATAATAAGTAAAAAAGCATGGTCCATCGAATCGATTGGCCATGCTTTTTTGTTGCACTGGTATATCAAATTCAGGAAAATGGCCGACTGAGCCGGACAAAGCTGGCATGAATATAGAAGCGCTCCTTATTATTTGGCCTTAACGATCTTTTTTGGCATGCAAGAGATAGAACCTTATTATAACTGGGAAAAGCATTATGTAGCGAGTCGTGATAAGCGCTCCCCTTTTTATAAGCGAACATACAATTTAAACTATTATGAAAATGATATTTACGGCTATTATGTCCACCCTCTCTGGGACTATATAGGTACGGAGACGCTTTATGTAAAGATCCTTTTTGCAGATTATAATAAGCATTTTGCGATCATTGAAATGTTTGGAGAATGGAACGACAGCATTCATAATGATATCATGTTTTTTAAGCGGCAGGTAATCGATCCGTTATTGACGGAGGGAATCAATCAGTTTATCCTGTTGGGCGAAAATGTTCTGGATTTTCATGGCGATAATGATTCCGACGACTATTATGCGGAGTGGTTTGAGGAAGTAGAAGATGGTTGGATTACAGGAATGAACTTTCGGGATCATGTTCGTCAGGAGTGGAGCAGATATCGGCTAGACTACTATATTAACTTCGGGGGTACACTTGAATTTGACGCCTGGAGGACCTTACAGCCCGAACAGTTTTATGAGCTGGTTAAAAAATTGATCATAAGAAGATTAGCCTGAAATAATTCGTAGCAACATTGTTTGGCAAAGCCATAACTCCTTTGTAGATTTCGGGATATACGTCTATCACAAACCATAACCAGTGCTGCTATGTCCGATACGAAACCTACTCCTGACTCTAACGACAAAGTGGAGTCACCCGACACCAAACCCGATGTAACCGAAGTGGCTGCTAAGGCTGCTAGTGAGATGGCTGAAAAGGCCCAGGATGTTAAGGCAACTATTGAGGCCAGGGCAGAGGCAGAAATAGAGAATCTGGCTTCGAAGGCGAAGGAAACGGCCGCCGACCTGGAAAAGAAGGTAAAGCTGAAAGCTGAACAGGGGGCTAATTTGAAGGAGACTGTTGCAGATGATATCTCTCAAACCCAGCAGCGGGTACATGATAAGCTGAGTGAGACCAGCGATAAAATGGCTGGCCGGTTCGATGAAATAAAATCAAGTATGGCCGATAAGGCTGCTATTCTTCAGAACGAGGTAGAGCTAAATATTGCTTCGGGTAAGGTGAAGGCCGAAGAAATTGCCAGCGAGATGTCCGAGAAAGCTGAAGAAATAAAGGCCGAAGCCGCTCAAAGGCTGGAAGCGGCCAAGGAAAAAGCGCAGGAGTTTTCCTCCGATTTTTTGGAAGAAGTAGATCAGATCAGAAATGATACCGCTACCAGACTAGAGGAATTGAAGTCGGATGCTTCTGAAGCTTTGGATCAGGCCAAGGAGCTGGCTTCAGAAAAATTAGCGGAAACGAAGACCAAGGCACAAGAATTGCAGGCCAAGGCGGGTGAGGAGCTCGAAGATCTGAAAGGAGAAGTTGCTGAGGTTTTGGCTGAGACCAAAACGAAAGCGAAAGGTTTCTGGGCCAGGATTTTTGGGAAATAACCTAATGATGAATCCCGAATAGGCCTGTCATATACCGATGGCAGGCCTATTTGGTTTCTGTGCTCAGATAGATAGCCGATTGTGGTCTGTTACTGGATGCTCTACTTCTGCAGACAGGGCCTTTCACCCTTCACGAGCCAGGTTTCCTGTCCTCCTTTTTACATTAAACTTTCATGAATATGCGAACCCAATTTGAATTCCCTTTTCATTTTCCTTTGGATATTGAGAAAAAATATAAAAAGGCCGTGGCATATTTCTCTATGGAATTTGCTATTGATCAAGCGCTGAAAATCTATTCGGGAGGTCTTGGATTCTTGGCAGGCTCTCATATGCGCAGTGCTAAGTCTTTAAATCAACATTTGGTTGGTATAGGCATGTTATGGAAATATGGGTACTATGACCAGGGGCGAAACCAGGATAATAGCATGGTACCCATTCGTCATGAGAAAATTTACCATTTTCTGCAGCGGACAGGCGTCCGATTTCAGGTAACAATTGAGGATAGAGGGGTATGGGTAGAGGCCTATTATCTGGCCCCCGATGTTTTTGGAAGCGCACCAGTATTTTTGCTAACTACTGATGTAGAGGGGAATCAGGAGGCTGATCGTGCTATAACTTATCAGCTATACGATTATGATACAAAAAAGAAAGTTGAGCAATGTATGATATTGGGTATAGGAGGGGCCATACTTCTGGAAAAGTTGAAATGGAAACCGCAGGTATATCATTTTAATGAAGCACATGCTATTTCAGCTGCCTTCTACCTGTATGGTCAGGCTAGCACCTTTACAGCTTTAAAGCAACAGATAGTATTTACTACCCACACTCCCGAAGAAGCTGGAAATGAAAAGCATGATATAAACTTCCTGAATCACCTGGGCTTTTTTAGCGGTTTGCCTCTGGAGGAGGTGCGTAATTTAAGTGGCAATTCGGGAGAGCTTTTCAACCATACACTGGCCGCTCTCCATCTGAGCAGGAAAGCGAATGCCGTGTCGAAATTACATGGAGAAGTGGCGAGGGAAATGTGGAAGGGTCATCCAGGCTCCTGTGAAATCATTCATATCACAAATGCTCAAAAAAAATCGTTCTGGGTAGATGAGGCCCTAGAATTAGCAAGGGTGAGTAGAAATATACAAGGTTTAAGAGCGAGAAAGCGGGCCTTGAAAGTAGCTTTGTTTGAAATGGTGGCCGACCAGTGTGGGAAACTTCTGGACCCCGACGTGCTGACCATCGTTTGGGCACGGAGATTTGCCACCTACAAACGCCCCGATATGCTCATTTGGGAGCTTGAAAGATTTCGGAAATTGATGGAAGACCAGGAACGGCCTGTACAAGTTATCTGGGCCGGCAAGCCTTATCCCCAAGATGAAGGGGCTATCAAGATTTTCAACGATCTGTTCTACCTTAGCCATCACTTTTCCAATATGGCCGTTCTGACGGGTTATGAGCTTTCTTTGTCCAAAAGCTTGAAACAAGGGGCAGATATCTGGCTCAATACTCCCGTAGTTACCCGGGAAGCTTCTGGAACGAGTGGAATGACAGCGGCTATGAACGCTACACTCAACCTATCGACTAACGACGGATGGGTGCGCGAATTTGCCCAAGATCAGGTAAATTCTTTTCTCCTTCCTATCGCTACTACGGAGGATATTAATAAGACAGATGCCGACAACCTGTATCGCAGCTTGCTTCATCAGGTACTGCCGACCTATTACGAGCATCCGGAGCTTTGGATGAAGATGGTCTTACGGAGTATGGATGACGTGGCCACTGCCTTCGACTCTGACCGAATGGCAGCAGAATATTATCAACGTTTATATTAATCATTCATGGGCATTTGTGATGCCATGATGGCTATTCCCTCCAGAAATGTATGGGGTTGGTAGCCTAGTTGCTGACAGGCCTTATCGAGTATAAATCCGGTACGAGGTGGACGGCGGGCAGGTTGCACAAACTGAGAGGCATCGGTTGCCGCGATCTGATGTTTATTAAGGTCGAAATACTCGGCTGTCCTAATAGCCATGTCGTAGGGAGTAAGCATTTCGGCACCAGAAATATGAAATATTCCCGGAGCCTCTTGCTGAGCTATCAGATAGCACCCCATAGCCAGGTCTTCTGCGAGGGTGGGGGTGCGCCATTGGTCGGTCACGACCTGTATGTTCTTCCCTTCTTCAAGAGATTTTTTTACCCAGAGGATAATGTTGCTCCTACTCATATCCTGTGCTATACCATAAACCAGCACGGTACGTGTAATGGCCCATCTCAGGGAGGCATGCTTCACTAATTTTTCTGCAGCGTATTTACTCCATCCATAAAAACTAATGGGGTTGGGTTCGTCTTGTTCAGTATAGGGGCCCTGCTTCCCGTCAAATACGAAGTCCGTAGAAACGTACTGTAGGAAGATATCCAGGCGCGAACAAATTTCTACCAGATACTCCACCGCCGTTACATTTATTTTCCAACACATCTCCTTTTCAAGCTCACAGGTATCTACATTAGTCATTGCCGCGGTATGAATAATAACCTGAGGCTTAGTCAGGGTAATTACTTTTTCCAGACTATCTGGATTAGTGACATCCATTTCGTGGTATATATAACCTTCCTGAAAGGGTAGTCTGTTGCGGCCGGAGGAAGTCGCAATTACCGTTACCTCCTGCCGGGTAAGCAGTAGAGCTACTAACTTTTGGCCCAACAGGCCGTTGCTCCCCGTGATCAGTATTCGCTTTTTATTGGTAGTCAAAATCAAAATTCATTTTAAGCTTCAGATATGCTCAAAAGATAGTTAAAAAATGGGAATCAATAAAAAAGCCATCCCCCTTTTGGAGGACGGCTGATTTTCTGAACCTTATTATTATTAAATCTTGAATCCGATTGTGGCACGAAGGACATTGCTATTTTTGTCACTATTTTTAACAAACCTGCTGATTCCCCATTCATGGGAAACGTCTAGAGTAATAAAGCCAAATTCCAGACCAATACCCGCATTGGCACCGTAGAAGAACTCGTTTAGGTCGTCTTTCCCGAAGCTGGTATTATTGCTTTTATCTACTGAAAGCAGGTAGTTTCCTACTATACCCCCCTTAACATTAAACTTAAAGAATCCGCTATTGGCTTTGGTAAGGTAAACCCCCACCATCATGGGTACTTTTAAGGTATGAATACGTGGGCCGTCGATGAAAGACTCCTGCTCCAAGCTATCGCGCTGGGTGATTTCCAACGCAGAATTGAAGTAGTGAACGCCGGGCTGAACAAAGAATCGCTTCGCTCTAATGCGGAAATCTAAACCTGCATTCCATCCTGCACGACCATTAACATCCTCGTCACTAAGTGGATCTTCGAAATCTTGAACGTGTAAACCTACCATCGGAATGATCCACATTCCAGAATTTCTTGGTGGTCTTTCACCCAGCCTTTCCTCAAGAGTACGTTTTCCATTTGGGTTTTTACCATTTATATCCGAATAGAAATTTTGGGCCTGCATATCTTGACGCATGCGACTATCCATCATAAAATCCTGTTGACGGTACTTGCGTTCTCTTAACCAAGCCTGATATTCCTCATCTTCCTGAGCTGCGCTGAGGCCTGAATTGCGATCCTGTACCGGCATTTCAGTGGCCACCTGTGGCGAACCTTGCTTCCCATTCTTTTGATAGTCGGGTGGAAGAATAATATTATTGATGATTATGGTGGGCTGTCCTGCTTGCTGAGGGTAGTTCTTGTAGGTCGTCTCCACTACTCGCTCCGTTATGTCGCGTATGGTCTCTTGCTTTTTAACCGTGTCTATGACTACCGTATTTTCAATGACCTTATTTTTTTTTGAATTCGTTTCGCCTTTATTCGATTGCGCTATCGCTCCTGCACCAATTGCAGTAGATAGTAATAGTGTGTATACCAGTTGTTTTTTCATTGTGGTAATTTTTAATATTTGTTGATAATCGTGAGGCAGATTAGCCTTTTTAGCAAGGTGTAAAAAAAGATTTTTATAGTCAAGGCTAAAAAAATCTTGCCAACCCATGCTTTCTTTTGTAATAAAACGTAAGTATCCGCTTATGACGTATATTTTAATACCGTTAAGTTCGTTGGATTATGTCCCGAACTGTTGTAAATTATTGGTATTTAGCTCATTATAAGCTAATTTTTTTAACTGGATCAAAAGAGGGTAAAAAATGTAAAAAACCAGGGAGAAATAATTCTACCTGGTTTCCTCCGATGTAGAAGTGTGGATTTATGGGGTTTTTTCACCATAATGCCACTAAACATCGTAAATAATGTATGCTGATAAAAGTGGTACGGAGCTAACGGCAACGATTAGTCGTCATATTTATAGCCATATTTCCGGCTAATTTTTTTCTTATTCATTTTCTTTGCAGAAATTTTCATGGTGATATCTGTTTCAGGCCTATCCCGAGAATCTCTGGTTTGAGAACTTATTTTATCTATAACCGCAAGGCCGTCTATCACCTGTCCAAAAACGGTGTAAGATCCATCTAAATGGGGCGTTCCCCCGATTTCCTGATATATTTTACGTTGATTGTCGGTAAATTTCCGTGCGGCCCGAGCCTGTTGTTTATCCAGATCTCCTGCACTCCATTTATGGCCTTGTACCAGGTAGAATTGGCATCCACTCGATTCTTTCTTTGGGTTATTATCTCTTGCTGCTGCCAGGGCGCCTTTTTGGTGAAATAGATTGGGCGAGAATTCAGCAGGAATTTTGTATCCATTATCACCACGGCCGAGCAATTTGCCCGCTTCCGCTCCCCTGGAATCTGGGTCACCCCCTTGGATCATAAAGTCGTCGATAACCCGATGAAATAAAAGGCCATCATAAAATTTATCCTCTACTAGCTTAAGGAAATTAGCCCGGTGTTTGGGCGTTTCTTCAAAGAGAATTAAACGCATTGTACCCTGACTGGTTTCCAAAGTGATTAACTCGTCTTTTCTTGATTTTTTCTGTGCATAGCCGTTTACTGAAAGGACTAGTAACACGAGGCAGGGAATGAATATTTTTGTAGGTCGCATTTTTTTAAGTTGGTTGATAAAACCGGCCAGAATTACTTACTTGCCAAAGCCTGTTTCCCATTTGGATGAAAAAGGAATTTAAGACCAAAGTCTTTTCCTTTCGATACATCCTCCATTTGTATTTTCATAGCGGGGGCATTCCAGCTATATACAGGCCCAGTGCTGGTGGTAGGGCCGGCCTTCTCGGTAAAGTATTTTTTTCCTGATTCCAGCAACTGGGTGGCGGCTTGTTGACTATTTAAATAGACATCAATTTCTATTTTATTAACTTTCCCCTCTTTGGTCAGATGATATTGAACGTCAATAGTTTCGAGCTGCTCGGTTTCATGGGTATAACCGAGGTGATCGGGTAGTTCTTCAAAGATATCATAGGCTTCGGTAGCCTTTACCTTGCTTACCGGGTCGCCAAAGGAGATGCCACGAAGTTTCCCTTCTGCTTCATCCGACAAAATCTCCGACAGGAGCACTGACTGATCGCTATTGAGTTCATTTTGTACTGGGTCGGTCAAAGCGATGCTGTCGGCAGTCATTTCTGTTTCTTCACGAGTCTGGGACTGGCAGCCCCAAAGAAGGGACGATAAAAGCAGGATAGCCAGACTCCGGAGAGATGGAATGGATAATGAAGTCATAGTATTGTAGAATATGCGCATATAGTTGATGGTTTGTTCAAATTATCCTTAAAAAAATAGTTCCACTGGATAGATTCTGCTGCAAAATTAACCAAAGCTTTGATTAGTAAGACAATTAAATTTTAGAAATCACGGGAAAGGTTAAAGAAGAACCGGCCTTCTTTTTCCCTGTTCATACTGTAAGTAAACTTAGCTACAATATTATAAAAGGTAATAATGTCCAGGCCTGTACCGGCCCCTGTAAGCCAACGATTGCCCAGTTGGGTATTACTTAGCTCAGGATAATGATTTTTGATATAACCTGCATCAGCGAAAGTGTTGATATACACCGCTAAAGGAATGGTGTTGAACTGGCGAATAGGAATCCAGTCGAACTTTTTTTGCAGAGCGAATAACTTGAATTTTGCTTCACTTTTCCAGAGAGCATAATCTTGTCCGTCGACTACGTAAAGCTCATAACCCCGCACGAGATCATTGCGGAAACCCAAACCGGAGGTTTGCAAATAGGGTTGTTTCTTAGGAAAAGAAAGCCGTGCTTTCACCCCTGTATTGGCATACCATCGCGGAGAAAGCGCAAAATACTTTCGATAAGCACCATACAAATAGGCAGTATTGACATCGTCGGAGGGAAGAAGTCCTATTTTGGAGATCTGAAGGCCCCCGCTTTGGCCTCTTAGTGGGTATTGGACGTTATCCCTCTTGTCGTAACTATAACTGTAGGTAAGTTGAAAATACTGCTGCCGGGTGCCCTCCTGTTTGAAGTAGTTGGGGTTTAAGGCGGCGATCGTGTCGGATATGGTGGTGGTGCTCCAGCGAAAGTCCAAGGAATGGTAACTATAGAATTTGTTCCGCCGGGTCAGATTAACGAAGGTATAGAACCTGCGTTTATTAATATCCTCACTGTTAAAATAACTCAGTTTGTCATTCCATGTACGGAAAGCAGTCGTTTTATTAATGGAGTAGGAGGCACCCAAGGTAATCCCTGTCTTTTGGGCTTTGTCTATATAAGGAAGAGAGTAGGCAATGTCAAATTTTGGTACAAAACCAAACTCGGCTAATACCTTAAGTTTGTCGGCTCTGCCAGTCAGATTTCCATAGCTAAAATAAGCCCCATAGATAGTTCGACGAATGTCCCTCTTACGGTCGTACCACCACTCGTTAAAGTTTCGGTCGGCAAGCTGAAAAACCGGTAAAAAAATAAAATACCAACGCTCTTTGACGACTACCGTTATGTCTGTCTTGGAACTGTCGCTATTGAAGCCTAATTGCATGTCGACAGTGACAAATAGGTTGGTATTGACAATTTTTCTACGGTCGATCTCCAAAGCTGTGGCCAAAGCTAAGCTATCGAATTCGTCACCGGGAACGATGGCCATCTCCCGTCGGATTATGGATGATCGTGTTTTTTCATTTCCTTCAATGTAAATATTTCCTATTTCAATTGCCTTTCGGAGCGTATCGGCCGACTGACCGTAGCATTGTGAGATCCCAGAGGCTCCAAGGAAAGTCAGGGCTCCTATTAAACTGAGTCGCAGTTTAAAAAAATAATAAAAATATATGGGCTTGGAGAACAAGGGATTTATTGCAATTGATGGTGTAAAGTCATGCAAAAGTACGGCTTAATTGCCATAAGCCTAAACGTATAGCAACTTTTTCAATAGACCCGTAAATGCTAAGAATAGTAAGAATAGTGGAAACTATTTTTATCGAAAATTAAAGGGAAATAGTCCAATATCAATAAGCAAGAGTATCATAAGCACAAAAAGCAACCAACACGATGTCACGCACAAGGGCCGAAATATTGATAAATAAAATGCTCAATAATAATCTAACTGCAAGTGAGTTAGAGGAATTTTTGAAAGGCTTCGATAATGGACAACAGGAGCAGATTTATTCCGAAATATTGGAAAAATATTTTGATGGGCTATTAAAGCAAATGGAACAGGATAAAATAATAAAAAAATAAGTCATTTAGATCTGGAGGTCTAATTTTGCCTATATGGTGAAATATTTAAAGGGTTTATTAGTGAGGAAAATGAGGTGAACCTCAGTTAGGTTAACGAAAATGCGGAAATCTATATTCTTAAAATCATCTTCGGTGTCACTATTGGTACCTATAAAATAGAAGAGACTTGCATGATTGTAAATTTGGTTTTTGAAAGTAGTCTCTTTTCTAAAATAGGGAGTATACTGGTAAATAATGACTGAAAATAAGGCGGTTAGCTCTTACAGAATTTTTCGAAAAAACTCTACCCATATATAAGTATTTAACGATTTGATAACATAACTCTCCTATGAAATGAAGTGAAAACTAAGTTAGTACCAACAGGCTTGTGGGTGAAACCAAAAATATATGATTGAAAAGGTTATCATTTCACAAGCGTCGCCTAAATCGATGTCTTACTCTTAACAGAATTCAAACTAAATAATACTGAAAAGCTATTTCAATTTTTACTTACCAATTCAATTGATTCGATATGAAAACAAGTTTTATCTCTAAAAATACGCTGAGGCGTTGGGCGGTCATGTCCTTAATGGCAGGCTTACCGGCATCAGCCTCCTTAGCCGCACCTGGGTTGGGAATCGTTAAAACGGTTGATAAAACCATCACTGGAAAAATTGTCTCCCAGCGCGATGGCACCCCACTTCCAGGCGTAAATGTTGTTGTGAAAGGTAGCCAGATCGGTACCTCGACGGATGCTTCAGGGAAATTCAGTATCTCCGTAAGTGAAACCGGAAACCCTATTCTAGTTTTCTCCTTTATTGGCCATAAGAGCAAAGAAATAGAGGTAGGGAACAAATCGGTGATCGATTTGGAGCTGGAAGAAAGTAATGAAACGCTAAACGAAGTGGTGGTTACTGCCTTAGGCATTAAGCGCGATGAGCGTTCATTGGGGTACTCTGTCGGCAAGGTCGATGGAGCAGATATCAGTCGGGTAGCTCAGGAAAATGTTCTGAACTCCTTATCGGGTAAAGTGGCTGGGGTATCCATCAGTCAGACGGGCGGAGCGGGTTCTTCGGTGAGTATGGTCATCCGTGGAGCTACTTCTCTAAGCAGCGATAACCAACCCTTATTCGTAGTAGATGGAGTTCCCATTGCCAATACCTTGAATAACGTGAGCCAGATTGGTAACGACAACAAGGTGGATTATGGTAATGCCATTTCCAGTATTGACCCCAATAACATTGAAAGTGTGTCTATCCTGAAAGGCCCTAGTGCAGCGGCACTTTACGGTTCACGTGCAGGTAATGGAGTCGTACTGATTACGACAAAAAGTGGTAGCAACGCCAAGAAAATGACGGTAACCGTTAACTCTAACACGGTGTTTGATAAGCCCTACAAATATTTGGATATGCATACAAAATTTGCAACGGGTATATTGCCTTTCACACCTGATAATAACCCTTATCCCGGTGGTACTTTAATAATTGATGAAGCCTCTGCGGGGGGAGTTGGTCCGGAGCTAGACAAAGGATATAAGGCTATCCAGTGGAATAGTCCTAAGGACGCTAATGGGAATCCAATACCTACAGAGTTAGTTTCGCATGCTGATAATGTGAAAAATTTTGTTAGAACAGGAATTACTACTACCAATGGGGTGTCGGTGATGAACAGTACTGATCTGATGAATTACCGCCTTTCCTATTCCAATATGACTAATCGCGGGATTATCCCTAATTCAGACCTCTACCGTAATTCGATTAGTTTAAACACTACTCTAAAATTATCCAAAAAGTTATCGTTAAGTTCAAATATTGATTTTAGCCGTAATAATTCGAATAATCGCCCATCTTCCAACCGGGGTACCAACCCCTTACAGTGGGCATATGCAGTATCTCCACATATCGATATCCGTGATCTAAGAAATTATTGGGTAGATGGGCAGGAGGGCTTGACCCAGCTTTCACAAGGACCAGGTAACTATAATAATCCTTATTTCTTAGCCTATGAAGTAAATAATAGTTTTACCAGGGACCGTGTGTATGGAAACATGAAACTAGACTACCAGATTACTCCTTATTTGAGTTTAATGGGACGTTTTGCATTGGATACCTATCGGGAAGAGCGGCAGACAAGGATTGGAAACAGCTATACAGGCGAACCCCGTGGAGCCTATGGGGTGATCAATTTGGATCGTTACGAACGTAATGCTGACTTCTTGGCGACTTATCAGCGCGATTTCAATGATTTTAGTCTATCCGTTTCTGCCGGAGGTAATTCTCGCTATCAGAAAAATGGAGATATTAACTCGTCATCCAAAAACAAAACGGGTCTGATTATTCCAGGCTTGTTCAATCTGTCTAATATTGCCCCTGCCGATCTGAACTACAGTAGTTACCTTTCTGAAAAGGCGGTATTCAGTGCATATGGATTGGCCAATTTTGGTTATAAGGACATGATTTTCCTGGATGTTACGGCTCGTAACGACTGGTCGAGTACACTTCCTAAGGAGAATAGATCTTATTTCTATCCTTCGGCCTCTTTGAGCGTGTTGTTGAACGAAATGCTACCCTTGTCTAATCAGGTTAGTCTGTTGAAGCTTCGTGGTGGTGTAGCTCAGGTGGGTAACGATACCAACCCCTATGCACTTCTGGCAACCTTAGGCAATGCTGGAGCTTGGAATGGCATAACTCGTCTGACCAAATCTGGACAAATTCTGCTTCCTGACCTGAAGCCTGAAATCGCTACTTCCTATGAGGCCGGTATCGATGTGAATCTATTCAGAAACAAATTGCGTTTCGCAGGGACATACTATATGGTAGAAAACCGTAACCAGATAATCCCCACAGCTTTACCAGGTTCATCGGGTTTTACTTCCAAAAATATCAACGCGGGTTTGCTCGTAAGTAAGGGACTTGAATTGCAGCTGGGTGGTACTCCAATTGACAAAAACGGATGGAGATGGGACGTAACAGCCAACTGGTCTCGTAACCGTACAAAAATTAAGGAGCTTTCCGATGGTTTAAGTTTCTATACCCTTTGGGGCGATGCCAAAGGTGGAGCCTGGACTTATGTTGGTGAGACTATAGGAGATTTGTACGATGCTGAGTTGGTTACCGTGACCGATAAAAATTCACCTTATTATGGCTATCCAATTTTGGATGACGAAGGCTCCTGGCAATCAATCTCTTCTGGCAACACCAGAAATAAAATCGGTAATTTCAATCCAGATTTTATGTTGGGCATGCAAACTTCTGTTTCCTATAAGGGTTTTAGTCTAAACATGACTTTCGACTGGAGGAATGGTGGGGATTTCGTATCTCAAACCTATCGCTATGGAGAGTCTGATTTGAAATCACAACGTTTCCTTGACAATTTGATTAATCCAAATGGGTTAACAGGAGATCAACTTCGAAATCATTTGGTTAATAACGATATGGTAATAGTAAAAGGCAATAAGTTCAATATTGTCGGTGGACCTACGGCCGAATATGGAGGCTTTCCTTTTGAATATGGAGGGAATACCTACAATTATGCCGTATTTAATCCAGGTGTATTTGCTGAATATGATTCAGAAGGAAATATCTCTGGGTATACTGAGAATTTAGGAGGATCGGGAACAAAGTACATTCCTTATGGTGATAACTACCCTTGGAGTTTTATGCGTGCCGCAACTTTCGATGCATCCTTTATTAAATTGAGAGAAGTATCAATAGGATATGATATCCCATCGGCTTTAGTAAAGAAGCTAGGTATGCAGAGTGCTAACATAGGAGTTTACAGTCGTAATATCATTCTTTGGACAAAAGCCAAGATTGGCATCGATCCTGAAATGGCCTTCCAGCAGGAAGCTAGTCCCCAGGCTGGTACTCAATTCAAGCAAGGGATTGAGCGGTACAACGTCACTCCCTGGGTGATCCCAGTAGGTTTCAAACTAGGACTTACGTTCTAAGAAATAACATTCCCGTTTATTTATAATATAAACCATTATGAAAAATATAAATCGAACCATACTCTCGATATTTGCCCTGGCCATGATCACCTTTTCATGCAAGGACTTATCAGAGATCAATGAAAACCCCAACGGGGTGGCTCCGGAAACGGTAAACCCGAACCTGGTCATGCCAACGGTGCTGACAGAGGCAGGTAAATTATATCTTAACTTGGGCTATCAGGACATCGCCGGGGTGGTACAACACACCCAGAAGGATGCCTGGGCCGGGGGACATAACGACTACGACTGGGGCGGTAGCCAGAGCTGGAATGGGTATTACGACGTTCTCCGCAATAATGACCTGTTGTATACTCGTGCCGTAGAAAATAAGTTTGAGTTTCACCAAGGGGTAGCCCTGGTAATGAAGTCCTTCATGTTCGGATTGATTACCGATTTATGGGGTGATGCGCCCTATAGCAAGGCCTTGAACGGAGAAGATGGTAAGGTAGAAGATATTTTGCCAGCCTTCGACGATCAGGAAGCTATCTACACGGGTATTATTGCCGATTTGGAAAAAGCCAATACCTTGCTTTCCAAGTCAAAGGCAGAATATCAGGGAATCGTGGATAATGTAGATGTATATTATGGAGGAAATCCTGTGAAATGGCGTAAGATGGCGAACTCCCTGTTGCTTCGTTACTACATGCGTATTTCAACGAAACTTCCGGCGGTATCCAAAGCAGGGGTGGAGAAAATACTGGCCAATGCGGCTCAATATCCGATCATCACCGATGTAGCCGATGATGCGACCATGGCCTTCCCTGGAAATAATGAAGGAGATTCCTGGCCGGCCAATACGGTTACTGATGCCAGCGGAAGTAATTACAGGAGAATTAAAATGTGCGCGACGCTGGTAGAAAAATTACAGGATTATAAAGATCCGCGTTTAGGAATTTGGGCTAATAAGGTGCAAATACCACTGGTGGTGGACGCTAACTTACCCGCCGGAACGGATAAAATAGAGAATGGCAAACGTTATTTGGCACCGGACAAGGTGGGGACTGCGCTGATCGATACTGATCCTGAGTACGTGGGCTTACCCCCAAGTTTCTCTTCTTTGCCTTCGGCTTATAACCTTAACCCAACTCCCGGTCAAACTTCTTACAACCCCCATGTTTCCTTCTTAAACGATATCTATAAAGCTGCAAAGGGAACCTTATTAAAGGCCCGACTGATATCGGCCGCTGAGGTGAATTTCATTCTTGCGGAGGCTGCACTAAAGGGTTGGTCGGTTGGAGGTTCCGCTAAGAACTATTATGAAGCCGGTGTGAAAGCTTCCTTGACTACCTGGACGGTAGGTGCTGCTTATGCTAATTATATAGCACAACCTGGTGTGGCATTTGACAATACAGTGAAACAAGTGATCGAACAGAAATGGATCGCCAGCTGGACTGCGGCTGCTGAGGCCTGGTTTGACTACCGTCGGACTGGCTTCCCCAATTTAAAAGCTGGACCTGCTGCCAAAAGACAGGCACTTCCTGTTCGCTTTTATTATATGCGTGAGGAGTTAAATATCAATGCAGATAATGCTGCTGCAGCTGTTTCCAAACTGGAAATAACTACATTCTCTCAGGCCGACAAAGAAAATAGCGCCTGGTCTAAAACCTGGTTGAACAAAGGGACCAGTATACCCTGGTAATTAATAATTTGCTCTAAGCTGGACTGAGGCTGCTCTTAACCGAAGCAGCCTCAGTCGTTTTAGGAATCACTTAAATTATACCATTTTCAGATGCATAAAATCCGATTGATTTGGATGTTTGTCTTGCTGGGTATATCCGCACAACTGGCAGCAGGGCAGCAACTCAAGGTGGGCGCTTCCGTTCGGACCATTACCCCGAAACCACTGTTGCCCGTTTCTGGTGGAGTAGGCAACCCATCTCCGGCCACTATGCAGAAAGGGGACCTTTTCGTTCGCGCTATGGTTCTGATTAAAGGTAGCCTCTCCATAGCCATCGTTAGCATTGATAACCTGGGCTGGCCAGCGGCATTGGGAGACCGGTCCCGAAAGTTGATATCCAGAATTCTTCCAGAAAATATTCTGATAGGAGCCACACATACACACAGTGCGCCAGATGCCTATGGTTTCCCCGATGACAAAGGAAATGTATCGGCCGACTTATCCTATATAGAATTTTGTGTCAAACAGATAGCAGAGGCGGTAAATGAAGCCATAGAAAATGCCCAGCCAGCCGCCCTCCGCATTGCAGTAGGTGAGGCCAAGGGCAAAATCGCCTATAACTACTACGCAGATGCACTATACGATCCCCGATGTGGCGTTATTCAGGCAATAGGCCTTCAAGGGGCGGATCAACAAAAGGTAATCGCCACCTTGGTCAATTATGCCGTGCATCCAGAGGTTATTGGAGCGGGAAGGGGAATCCTGAGCCCCGATTTATGTGGCCCGCTTTATGCTCGTATAGAAGAGAAGGTAGGCGGCATAGCCGTCTTTATGAACGGTGCTCAGGGTGGCATGGTTACGGCCGATAATAGAAAAGATGGTGGAGGTGAAGAAAATGACTATTTGGAGTGTACCAGAATAGGAAATCTGTTGGCCGATGAAGCCTTGCGCATCATAGATCAGGCACCATTACAATCCGATCCAGGATTATTCATCGGAGCGCGACGTGTCGACTTTCCCATCGACTCCCCTTTGATGCAATATATTCTTAGCAAATCGCCACTGAAATACAATTTGCCAAAGCCTGGAATGATTAGTAGCCAGGTGAATCTGCTCAATATCGGCACGGCACAAATCCTCTCTATTCCCGGGGAGGCCCTGCCCAACATTGGTTTCTACCTTAAGAGAAAAATGAAAAGTCCACATGCTTTCCTCCTGGGCCTCACCAACGATGCTTTTGGATATATGCTTACCAAGGTCGATTTTAACAGTTTTAAACGTTATGACTATGTCAGCCGAACGAGTCTGGGGGAGAATACTGCTGAAATATATATGGCTGAAGTGCTAAAGATGATTGCAGATGCACCAATGCCGGACCAATTGCCCAAATAAACAAGAAACCCAAACCTTTTTTAAAAAATGAAAAATACGAGAACCAACCACTTGCTTTTTATCATAGGCTTTTTCCTGGCTTCGTGTGTGACGGGCTTTGCCCAAAAGACCATTACTCCCGAAACAGCATTGGAAAGCTATTTGGAAAATGGGGACCAATCATTTGAATGGACCTTAAAAGATTCATTTAAACTAAAAGATGTTACCATTTACAATCTGCATTTGACCTCTCAGAAGTGGCGGGAGTTTACCTGGACGCATCAATTGACCGTAATCGTACCAGATAAAATTCAACATGATGGTGCGCTTCTATTTATTACCGGAGGGAAAAATAAGGATGGTGTGCCAGATTGGTCCGACCCTAGGAATGATAAATTGGTTAATGGTCTGGCTCAGGTGGCTCAAACGAACAAAGCCATAGTAGCCCAACTTCGCCAGACACCCAACCAGCCCAATTTTGATGGGCTGACCGAAGATGCCTTGATATCGTATACCCTTCATAACTTTAAGAAAGATAAAGACTATAGCTGGCCTTTATTATTCCCCATGGTCAAAAGTGCGGTGAGAGGGATGGATGCGTTACAGGAGTTTGCAGGCCAAAATTTGAATCATTCCATAAAACGATTTGTAGTTTCTGGTGCCTCAAAACGTGGCTGGACGACCTGGCTAACGGGTGCCAGCGATAAGCGGGTGGTGGCTATAGCGCCCATGGTAATCGATGTGTTGAACATGCCCATTAGCTTAGACTATCAGATGAAGTCATGGGGAGACTATAGTATTCAGATCGAGGATTATGTAAAACTTGGCATACCTCAGTCGACAGGAAGTGCCGATGGCAAGGCCTTAACGACGATGATCGACCCCTATTCGTATCGTAAAAAGTTGACGATGCCTAAAATGATTTTTATGGGTACCAACGACGAATATTGGGTTGTAGACAATATTAAAAATTACCTGAAGGATATACCGGGTCAGAATATGCTTCATTATGTGCCGAATGCAGGACACGATCTCAATGGAGGTAAACAGGCCATAGAGGCTCTAGGTTCTTTCTTTGGAGCTACCCTCACCAGTACCCCGTATAATCAATGCGACTGGACGCATTCGGTTACCAGCAAAGGCGTTCAGCTCAATATCAACACGACGGCAGACAAACTCGTAGATGTGATTGTATGGACTGCGACCTCGCCTGACCAGGATATGCGCAATGATACCTGGACCAGCAAAAGCTTGGATATTAATAATAAATCGAAGGTTATAGTTCATGAAGCCTTTCCTAGTTCTGGTTTTAAGGCATTTTATGTAGATCTGAAATATAGGGATGTCAATGGGCAGACCTATACAGAAAGTACGAGAGTATTTCTTGCCAAAGAAAAACAGCTACTCTAAACCAATTAAACAATAACCCATTAATTTGAATTAAAGAAATGCTCCAAAAGCCATTGAAAACGATACAACCAGCAAAACTATTTTATGTTCTGGCCTTATTATCACTCGCAGTACCAAGCTGCAAGCCATCCCAGAACTCCTCATCGAGATCGGTAAAAAATGTGATTGATGAAGTGGTGACCAGATTTTATAATGATTTCACTCCTGCCCAACTGGATACTATTGGTCAAGATTTTATTGTGGAATATCTTAGCCAGGAAGACCGGGAGGTACTGTCCACCGGATACCAAACATTTGAAGTAAATGTCCCAGTTACTGTATCTTTAATGCGGGACAAGGAACAGAAAGTAGTTCCTTTCTGGCTGGAGCGTGCTGGTTTCAAACGTACCGAAATGGTTGTAACCAATGAGCATAGCACTTACGAAGTCTGGCAAAAAGATTTTGACAAAGGTCCTGTCAGGTTAGGAATCAACGGTTTCGATAAGCACCGCCCCGTTTATTTTATATGCATTGGACCAAAGGACCCCTCCGAGCGTTTGGAGATTTCTCAGGTAGTGCCAGAAAAGTATAGTATAGAAGTGATGCGGAAAGGAGCATTTACCTATCACGACTGGGATAGTCTAATCCTGGAAGAAGTTCCCCCTTCTCTGGAAGGACAAATGCTTTTTACCACCGTAAGGGGGAGGGCACGAGAAGCGCACCTGGTAGGTGCTTTCCGGAATACGGTGAGCGTTTCCAGTGAGATGCCCGATCAGCTCTTGCAGACCTGGAGTGGCGATCCCACTACCACTATGAATATTCAATGGAGAACCAATGACAAAGTGCCGGCTGGAATGCTGCGCTACTGGATCGAAGGGCAGCAGGATACCTTGCAAACGGAAGCGAGTTTATTTAAAATGGAAGATCGGCTATTACAAAATGATCGATATGTTCATCGTTTCACTGCCAAACTAAAAGATCTGCATCCAGGGAAAACCTATCATTATCGTGCTGGAAGTGTCAATGGGAAATGGTCGGAAGTGGCTACGTTTTCTACCGAGCCCGATGTTGAAGCCGGTTTTTCTTACGTCTGGTTCGGGGACACGCACTATTCCCCCGTCTGGGGCGATATGATCCAGAAAGTGCATAAGCGTCATCCTGAAGTGGCTTTCTACTCCATTGCAGGAGACTTGGTAAGTACAGGTTTGCACCGAAACGAATGGGATGAATTCTGGAAAAATTCAGGGAATGTTTTTCAGTACAAACCCCTTATGCCCGTGCCAGGTAACCATGATAGTCAGGATGGTCTGGGTTCGTGGATGTACGAGGAGCTTTTTAGTCTTCCCGAAAATGGACCAGTTGGAGTACCCAAAGAGGTGACCTATGCGCTCGAATATCAAAATGCGCTCTACTTACAAATTGACGGGACACAACCCGTAGACGAGCAAACGGCCTGGATTGAGGAAAAACTTAAGAACTCTAAAGCGACCTGGAAGTTCGCTATGTTTCATTTTCCTCCTTATAACTTCGTAGAGCCTTATGACGAAATTCGTGAGAAATGGTGCAGCTTATTCGATAAATACCATGTCGATATGGTGATGAGTGGTCATATGCATTACTATTTACGTACCAAGCCCATGTTTAACAACCAAGTGGCGGCCAACCCTTCTCAGGGAACAATTTATTTGATGTCGATCAGCATTCCAGGTAAGCAGGATGAATGGCTCGATGAGGACTATGCCGTAGTGCGTTACCCCGATGGGCCGCTTTATCAGCATATGGCAATCAAAGGAAATACGCTGACTTACCGTGCCATGGATCCAGATGGAAATGTTAAGGACCAGCTTGTAATCAAAAAGTAAAAAGTATATTCTGAAAATCATCTTAAAATGTTTAAATCAATTCTATTATCCCTATCGTTGGGACTGTATTTCCTTCCTGTTCAGGCTCAAAATAATGTCGATAAAATCAGAGAGGAATTTCTAAATGCAAACTCCAGTTCGATATTGGTAGCCTCCCATAGGGCTGTGCATCACGAGGCACCCGAAAATTCTATTCCTGCTATTTTAGAAGGTATTCGATTGGGTATAGATATTCTTGAAATCGACGTGAAGGTTAGCAAGGACGGAGTGCCCATGCTGATGCATGATGGAACGATCGATCGAACGACCAATGGTACTGGAGATTTGGAAGAACAAAACTTTGAGGATCTACGGAAGTTGCGACTGAAAGCACAGGACAAACTCACCAATGAGAAAATACCTACATTGGAGGAGGCTTTGCTGGCTGCCAAAGGGAATATCCTGGTAGACCTTGACCTTAAAACGGATCGGATGGAAGAGGTGATAGCGGTGATACGTAAGACAGGCACCCGAGATATCGTTTTCTTTTTCGACAGTGATTATGAAGTGCTTCAAATGATCGATGAAGCCGACGAGCAGTTTATGATAATGCCCCGAGCCTATAACGAAGCCATGGCCGATTCCGCTATCCAACTCTTTAGCCCCGAAGTGGTACATATCGACAGTAAGTTTGACAGTCCTCAGGTGGGTCAGCTGATAAAGGGCAATCACGCCCGAATCTGGATCAATGCCTTAGGTAAGTTGGACGAAGAGATTAGAAAGGGCGACGTAAATAAGGTGATTGATACGCTTACCGAAAACGGAGCAAATATTATCCAGACCGATGAACCTGAAAAATTGATGAAGGCCTTAAAGGCTAGGCAGCTGCATTGGTAATAGCAGGCCTCTGGCAGAAAGAGTTTTTCTTTGCTGCCAGAGGGTCCAAAAAAAATAGTATTGGAATTACCCAGACTGTAAAGTCTAAAATTATTGGGTTTACAGGGCGGATTTAACGCCAGGTATAATTGATAGCATTAATCAATTTTCAAATCGTGGTGTTGCAGCAATCCTATTAAATTGGAGCGGGAGAACCGGGCCTTTTTAACACGGTTCCGGTCTGGATTGATCTGAAAGTTTTCAGCGGAACGGAAATCGCATTTTTCCAGGATGCTTTGTTCGAAAATAGCATTACGAAGGTCGCTGCCGGTAAAGCTAGCGGCTGTCAAATCGGCACCTGTAAAGTCCGCTTCCTGTAATGAACAGAGATTGAAATCCGTTTTTTTTAAGTTTAAACCATAAAAAGACGACAAGTTCAGCATACAGCCCTGAAACGAAAGCGACAGCAGAAAAGGGTTGCAAACTTCAAAATGCAGGCCTAGCAACTTGCACTCCCGGAATTGGACCCATTTCAAAGAGGTCTTGGCCAGATGGGCCATCGTAAGGTTGCAGCCTTCAAAAGTACAGTCGGCAAAGGTATAGCCCGACAGGTTGCATTCAGAGAAGTCACAGTTGGTAAAGCTGCAGGTTTCATATTCCCCCTTCGTAAGCGGTTCAGTCGTGAAATTCTTGTCGTTAAAGTCCAGGTCTTCGAAATAGGTCATAGCAAGATATAAGTTCGTTTCTCAAGAACGGAAATCTTTCATTATCGAGCAAAATTAGACACCGCTAATAACTGTGCCTTGCTTTATTCCCCCCCCCTATTCGAACCTTCCAAACCGTTCCTGCAAATCGTGCAGGTCATTGGCCTCGGTGATGGAGTCTTTGCCGGCTTGATGGACCATTTTAGCGTGGCGCAGGATGGTTTGTTTATGGCTTTTGTCTTCGGTTAGCAGGTACATGGTGTAGAAGCGCTCCATAAGTCGAATCAGAATGGTGGGGCTACCCGTGCCGTATTGCCTGATGAGGTTATAGGCCGCATCCATGGCTCCATCGAAGGATAATCTTTTGGTACTCACTCGAACCACCTCTTTTGAATCATACAGATAGCCTTGAGGGAAGTGAATTTGGGCCATATAGGAAAGGGGTACCGTCAGCTGATCGATACAGGTCAGGGCAGTGTAGGGATCGTTGACGCCCGGCGAAAGGGCCCGTGCCGCTATCTCTACCAGCTGATGGATGGCAAATTCAACATCTTGGGCTGGACTCCTTATTTTTCCTATAATAAGCGAATCGATTACTGCATCGGACTCATTTTCAGTCACCGGTTTATGTCCATTAATCAATGCCAAGGTAACTCCAGCAATTAAAAAATCTCCAGGACGATAATGCATTTCCAGCATTAGACCATGATCCTCTGCAAAATCAACAAGGGAGTCATAATCGATGGCCTGTAGATAACCGTTTTTCTCGTTACGAACTGTTTTTCGGTATAAGTATGTTTCTTTTGCTTGTTCGAAATTTTTTTGTTCGCTAAATACCATCTTCTGATCGTTGTTGGGCAGCTCCTTGCGAACGGCCTTAACTAATTGCTGACTGATATCCGATATTACCTTGTCGGCTTGAATGCTGACTGAGGTATGGTGTATAAAAATGATCAGCAGGATGACATTGCCGATGGTGAGAAGTTCTGCAAATAGAATAGATAGATTGGGGACAAACAGATAATCGCTCTCCGAGTGAACGGCTTTCAGCACTATCAGACAGAATACGAAGGTAGCGATGAAGGTGCCTAGGACTACCTGGTTGAGCCGGTCATACATAAAGTTGCGCAGAAGGCGAGGCCCAAACTGTGAAGAGGCCAGGGTAAGGACCACCAGAGTAATGGAAAACACGGTGGTTGCCATACCGAGCATGGCACTGGCAATGGTTGAGAGTACGGTTCGGGCCGACTCTGCACCGCCCGAAAGAATAAACCAGATCAGTCCGGAAGTTGGCATATAGGACCATTGGCCATCCACAAATAACAAGAGAAAGGCCATTCCCATAGCGGCAAATATGATTACCAAGGGTAGGAACCAAAAGCTGGATTGTAAGGCATCCAAAAAATATCTGATCTTTGTTTTCATGGTTTCGACTGGCTCCTTGTTTTGAAAAATTATTCCTACAAATCCCGCTCCAATGGCAACCTCCTGGAACTCAAAAGCCAAAAGATTGACAGTGGAAAAGGTACGAATAATTCGGAGTACTCCCTAAAAACTTACGGATAGTACCTTGGCAAGGTTCAGCCTCTCTAGGCAGTCAGGGCCTTTTGTATTTTGACAATGGCCCTAGCGAACGCCCCGATGTCCTCTGCTTCTCCTAACATACCATGTTGTAATATCCACACTGCATCTTGATAGCAGGCCTTTTCAGCCTCTGGGCAATAGGTCTGGCTGTAGTCCGCAGTTTCTGGAATAGCGTAACACATAAAATTCTTGTTTTGAAAGAGGGGCTGTTTATAAAGCGGCTCCGGGTAACCTTTGAAACAAGGCACCCCTTCTGCTCCCAACATTTCTACAAAACGATTTTTTGGGGTACCTCCGAAAAACTCAGGATCATATTTAAAAATAAAAATATGGTAACTGTGCAGGTTTTCTCCATGTCCTCTGGTCAGCGGCGAAATACCGTCCACGTCAGCGAGAAGTTGACTGAGTAATAGTCCGTTTTCATTTCGTTTCAATGTCTGTGCCTCTAAGCTTCGCAGTTGTAAGGAGAGCAAAGTAGCTTGCATTGGAGTAATGCGGTAATTGCAGCCGGGATTATAATGTTCATACCACTGGCCCCCATCGATACGGCCCACATTGCGCAGCGAGCGTATGGTGGCATACAGGTTTTCATCGTTGGTTACCACCATGCCACCTTCACCTGAGGTGAGGTTTTTGGACGACTGGAAGCTAAAGCTGCCCGCATGGCCTATAGAACCAAGTTTACTTCCTTTATAGGACGCTCCATGTGCATGGGCCGCATCTTCGATCACCTTGAGGTTATATTTACCGGCAAGGGTCATGATTTCATCCATCTGGCAGGCTTGTCCACCGAAATGTACCGGTATGATGGCCTTGGTGCGAGGAGTAATGGCTGCTTCAATCAACCGGTAGTCCAGATTATAAGTTTCTGGATCAATGTCGACGAAAATGGGGACACAGTTGCACTCTATCACCACCGATGCGGTGGCAATGAAGGTATAGGGAGGAACAATGACTTCATCACCGGGCTTAACCCCACAGGCGATTAGGGCAAGCCTTAGCGAAACGGAGCCATTGACACAGGAAACGGCATATTTACTTCCGCAATAGGCAGCAAACTCTTCTTCAAATTTGGCTACCAATCCGGTGCAATCTGGATTGCCCCATTGGCCACTGGCCACCACCTCGGCAACGGCTTTTATTTCTTGTGCGTCGAAAATGGGCCAGCTAAATGGTGTAGTGACCTCTTTGGGACCTCCGTTTATGGCAAGGTTGCTGAGCATATGGGTGTTAATAGGGTGAAAGTTCTAATAAATATTACGGTGTTTTTGAAAGATAGGACTATTGATCCTGCCCTATTGGGCTCTGCCTCTCATAACCAGGTATTTAATTATGCACCGTTCATACCTCTCTCTATAGTAGTACAATAGCCTTTTTAGGAAATGGAGACGTATTGAAAGTAAAGTCTCCGGCATTGGTCCGCTGTCTATAATCCTCTTTAATCACTTTAATATTTATTAATGATGAATCAACGATCCTGGTTAGCAATGATAGTAGTAGGGATGTCTTTGGCAACAGCCTGGGCGATCAGGGGGCAGTTTGGTCATGAGCAGGGAGCGGCTTGGGCTGGGGGAATAGGGGGGCTGGCGGTGGTGCTCCTAGCCAAAAGGGCCGACTGGTATGCGAAAGCTCTTCAACTGTCTCTTGCCTCAGCCATAGGTTGGGGCGTGGGAGGCATCATTAGTTATGGCATGGTGGTCGGTTATGGTCATTCCTCTTCTTTTCTAAATGCCTATTATGGTTTAGGGATGCTGTTCGTCATAGGAGCTCTTTTCGGATTGATTGGAGGAGGGATGTTCGGCCTGGTGCTTTCCGATAATCCCGAACATCGAGTGTCCTGGTCTCAGGTGATTGTAGAAATGACAACAGGCGCTATTATATTTTATTATTTTTTGATTGAACAACTTGGCTGGCTAATGACCCCACCACGCTCCGAAGCATGGGCTGCTTGTCTGGGAATGGCTATAGCCTTATTTTGGTATATGCTGCGAAACGGTCACAAAGGGGCTTTAAGAGTCGCTATTTTTGCGGGACTGGGTGCGGGCTTCGGATTTTCTTTTGGAAATTTCATTCAGGTCATCAGTAGAGAGTCGGGAATTCAATTTAATTTCTGGAACGTGATGGAGTATTCCATAGGCTTTTTTGGAGGACTGGGTATGGCTTATGGTACTTTTACAACGCCATGGCCCCAGATAACCACAAAGGTAGATCGCAGTAAATTGATTGTTCCCCTGGCAATACTCGTATTAATTATTCCCTTCCTGATATGGGAACAGTCCTTTGGCAGCGAACGACTTTCTAAAATGGTAACTGAACTGTCGCCATTGACCGACGCATCGGCCTTGGCACTGAAAATACAGTGGATGGCTGCCGTTCTTATTCTAGGCTCCACCGCCTACTGGTTTTATTATTTCCTTATAAAGAAAAATAAAACTGATCTGCATTTGAAATACGAAGATTTAAAGATATTCTTCTTCAGCAATCTGGGGGTCTATACCGTCTTAAGCATACTAATAACCGGTGCCTTCCTGAGTGTTTATCGTATTGAACAGTACCTCTATATCCTTAATATGATGGTGATAGGTTTTTTGATCGACCGATTTTATCCGGACTTTAGTTCAAGGGGGTTTAATTGGACTCGGTGGGCCATAAATCTGATATTTATTCTGGTGGTAATTGCCCTTTTTGCCGCCGTGGCTATTCAGACTCATGATGAGCTTCCAAATGCCCACGACAGATTTTAATTTGACTTTGAATTTCGGTTACGGCGCTGTTTCTCCTAGATGGACAGCGCTTTCTTCATTCAGTCCTTGGTTGTTTATGGGACTGAACATTTACTGTTGGCGCAGTCAATTTTGTCAAAATTACTTACATTGGAGAGGGAAGGCATATTGTTTGCAAGCCTGGTTACATTCCATCGATTGAAAACTTAACCCAAAGTAGAATGAAAAGCGAAAATATCGTTATCAAGAATAGGAGAGGGCATTCTTTAAATGCCTATCTGGAATTGCCTGCCAACCAGAAACCCAACCATATCGCAATTTTTGCCCACTGTTTTACCTGTAATAGTAATTTTAATGCCGTTAGAGACATTAGTCGCTCACTTACCAATCATGGGTTTGGTGTTGTCCGCTTCGACTTTACAGGATTAGGAAAGAGTAGCGGAGCCTTTTCTGAAAGCCATTTTTCAGCTAATGTAAGCGATTTGTTGGATGTGCACCAGTATCTGAAAGACCATTACCAGGCTCCCAAATTATTGGTGGGGCATTCATTGGGTGGGGCGGCCGTATTAGTGGCCGCTAGTCAGCTGAAGGAAGTTGAAGCCATTGCCACTATTGGAGCTCCCGCTCGAGCCGATCACGTAAAACATCTTTTTACCGATCAGCTACAGGATTTGGACGAGGATGAGGAAGCTACAGTATCCATAGGTGGTCGGCCTTTTCATATTAATGGGCGATTTATAAAAGAATTAGAAGAAGCCAATATGGAGGAAGTAATTGGTAAGCTTCGGAAACCATTATTAATCCTACATGCCCCTTTCGATAAAACGGTAGGAATAGAAAATGCCCAGCAGATCTATGAGCTGGCGCATCACCCTAAAAGCTATATTTCTCTGGATGGTGCCGACCATCTATTATCTAAGAAAGAAGATAGCACCTATGTGGGAGACATGATTGGCATGTGGGTAAACCGTTACATTCCTCAACAGACCAATCAGATGCTGAGCACCGAAGGCGAACAGCTGGTTGCCCACCTGAATTTACAAGAAAATAATTTTACCACCAATATGCAAACCGCTGCACACGCCCTGCTGGCCGATGAACCCGCATCGGTAGGCGGAGACGATTTCGGGCCTTCACCCTACGATTTCGTTGTTGCTGGTTTAGCAGCATGCACAGCTATGACGGTAAAACTATATGCCGAACGAAAGAAATGGGCCTTGGAAGAGATTTTTGTATATGTTACTCATGATAAAAAGCATAAAGATGATCTGAATGAGGGGAATGAACCCGCTGGTTTTTTGGATCATATCACCAAGAAATTGAAATTTGTAGGTGATTTGGATGAATCCCAACGATTGAGACTCGTAGAGATAGCCTCCAAATGCCCCGTCCACAAAACCTTAGAGAATCAGGTTGCTTTTGACTCCGAGTTAATAAAAGCTGAGGATTAATATCATAAGAATTTTAACATATTGACATGCAACAACCGCTGGTAGCTCCCAAAGAGGATCCCGACGATATGGATCTTCAAAAATTAATAGCTTTTTATGATGAGACCCTGGGCTTCTGTCCCAACAGTGTAAAAACTATGCACATTCGCCCTAAAATTGCGTATGCTTTTATCGAGATGAATAAGGCTGTAATGGAGAATCAGGGTCGTGTGACCAGCGCTTTAAAGCGCCTGATCGGCTACGTTACCAGTCATGTAACGGGATGCCGCTACTGTCAGGCACATACGATCCGCGCTGCAGAACGCTATGGAGCGGAGCAGAGCCAACTGGAGCAAGTTTGGGAATATCAGACCAGTGATGCCTTTTCAGAGGCTGAGAAAGCAGCCTTGGATTTTGCGGTGGCCTCGGCATCAGTACCCAACGCCGTAGACGATGCCATTGCACAAAATTTACGTACTTATTGGGATGAGGGAGAAATTGTTGAAATGCTTGGAGTAATAGCACTCTTTGGTTTTCTCAATCGATGGAACGATTCCATGGGCACGGAAATGGAAGAAGGAGCCATAGAATCTGGCCAGACATTTTTGGCAGTGAAGGGTTGGACGGTAGGGAAACACCGATACGATTGAACTGGTTTTATAATAACAATTACGCTTTTGAAAAAACAGCAGGGGCAAGAACTGATTAAACAGTGGTTTAAAACTAAAAACTGGGTATGGGCAGACTTCCAAAAGAAGGCGGCTAAAGCCTATCTGGCGGGAAAGAGCGGTATGGTAAATGCTCCCACCGGTAGTGGAAAGACTTATGCCTTATGGCTACCTATTCTCATCAGGCATATCGACTCGGTGGCGCATCCCGGAGCCAAGGCAGGGAAGGGGCTTCAGGTGTTGTGGATTACCCCTCTTCGGGCCCTATCGCGTGATCTACATCGAAATATGGAGCTGGTATGCCTGGAGATGAATCTCCTTTGGGACGTGGGCATCCGCACTGGCGATACCACCTATAAAGATCGGCAGCAACAACGGACTCGGATGCCCGATGCATTGATTATCACACCGGAAAGTCTGCATATCCTTTTTTCTCAAAAAAATTCTGAACAGATTTTTCGCCATGTACATACCGTAGTCATCGACGAATGGCATGAGCTGATGTCTACCAAGCGTGGTACCCAAACCGAACTGGCCTTAGCCCGGCTTCGTAGCATTAACCCGGATTTGCAAACGTGGGGAATTTCGGCCACGATTGGTAACTTAGACCAAGCCCGACAGGTGCTGCTAGGCGTAGGAGCTCCACTGGAGGAAGCAGAACTGATAAAGGCTAAGAGCAAGAAAAAACTGGCCGTCAGGAGTATTATTCCCAGCAAAATCGAAAATTTACCCTGGAGTGGTTATATGGGCATCAGGCTTGTCGATAGCGTAATAGACATTGTTAGGAAGAGTAAAACTACCCTGATTTTTACAAATACAAGGTCTCAAACCGAGGTTTGGTACCGGACCATCATAGAAAAGTATCCTGAATTTGCCGGGATAATGGCACTCCATCACGGCTCATTAGACAGAGAAATTCGAGATTGGGTGGAAGATGCCTTACATCAGGCAAGGTTGAAATTGGTGATTTGCACTTCGAGCCTTGATTTAGGGGTGGACTTCAGGCCAGTAGAGACTGTGATACAGGTAGGGAGTCCTAAAAGTATCGCTCGTTTTATCCAGAGAGCGGGTAGGAGTGGTCACCAACCCGGGGCACAGAGTGTTATTTACTTTTGTCCTACCAACGCCTTGGAACTAATCGAAGCGGTTTCCCTGAGAGATGGAGTCGATAAAAATATTTTGGAAGACAGGCCTCCTGTAATGCATGCCTACGACGTGCTAGCCCAATGGTTGCTGACCCTGGCGGTAGGAGAAGGATTTGAGGAGGAGGCACTCTTTCAGGAGATAAAAAAAACCTATGCATACCAGTATCTCGAACGAGCCGAATGGGAGTGGCTATTGGGCTATATTAGCACGGGCAGTCCCTCCTTACAAGTATACGATGAATTTAAGAAAGTGGAACGTATAGAGGGACGATACAAGGTGTTGAGCAGGAAAGTGGCTATGCGGCATCGCCTTAGCATGGGGACCATCGTTTCGGAAACTTCGTTAAAGGTCAAAATGCAGCAGGGGAAATATCTGGGTAGCATTGAAGAGTCGTTTGTTTCACGGCTAAAACCGGGAGATGTATTTTTCTTTGGTGGGATGTCTGTAGCCTTCGTGCGCCTACACGAAATGACCGTCACCGTAAAGAAATCTTCGAGCAATAAAGGCCAGCTCGTCCGTTGGGCGGGAGGACGCATGCCCTTGTCCTCTCAGCTGTCAACTTTTATAAGAAAAAGGCTGGCAGAGGCATTGGAAAACCCTGGTCAAGAAAAAGAGCTGGATCGACTTCAACCGCTGTTGCAACTGCAGGCGCAACGCTCGATTATTCCCAATATGGATACGCTACTGATCGAGCAATGTGCGACCAAAGAGGGCTACCATATCTTCGTGTTTCCCTTCGAGGGGCGACTGGTTCATGAGGGTATGTCCATTTTGCTAGCCTATAGACTTAGCCGCCTGATGCCCATTGGCTTTTCTGTGGCTATGAACGACTATGGTTTTGAAATGCTTAGCGACCGCTCGGTAGACCTAGATGGAATTTTGGGGGAGATAGATCTGTTTTCCGAAGACAATCTTGTCGATGATATATACCATAGCGTGAACGCCACGGAAATGGCTAAAAGAAAATTTAGGGAAATAGCCGCCATAGCAGGCTTGATGTTTCAGGGTTATCCTGGTAAGCATCAGAAGGCCAAGCATCTGCAAGCCTCAGCTTCATTGCTATTTACGGTTATGTCCAAATATGAAGATCATAATCTTTTGGTAAAACAAGCCTATCAGGAGGTCTTTACCTATCAGCTGGAAGAAGAAAGGATGCGTGAAGCGCTAGGGAGAATATCACAGCAACAGATTCGTATAATAAAAACCAGCAAACCTTCGCCATTTGCTTTCCCTATTATGGTAGATCGGCTCAGAGAACAACTAACATCAGAAAAATTAGAGGATCGTATTCAAAAGATGCTCGCACAATACAGTAATGCAGATTAAATTAAAGAATCATTCGTTTCAACTTCTGGCCGACCGGGCCATATTCTGGGAAGATACCCAGACCCTTCTGATTGGTGATTTACATTTAGGAAAGGTTACACACTTTCGAAATGAAGGAATCGCTATCCCTAATGGGGCAGCGGCAGAAAATTTTATCGTCCTCGACAGGCTCATGCAGAAAACAAAGGCCAGGCGCATCATTCTCCTAGGAGATCTTTTCCATAGTCGCTATAATCGGGAATGGGAAGAATTTGTGGCTTGGAGGCGAGGCTACCCTTCGGTTTCGATACTGATTGTGCTTGGCAATCATGACAGCCTTGCCCAGCATCATTACCAGGACGCGGCGCTAATTGTTTATAGGGAAGAATATCAGGAAGGGCCTTTTCTATTTTGCCATCATCCCAGAGATGAGGCACAAAATACGCAGTATGTCTTTTGTGGGCATATTCATCCCGTTTATGTATTAGCAGGAAAGGGGCGTCAGACTTTTCGATCCCCCTGTTTTGTAATAGACCCCTTTCAAGCCATCTTACCTAGTTTCGGAGTTTTTACAGGTGGATACAAGGTCGGCTGGCTTCCAGATCGACGTATTTTTATGCTGGCCAATGAAATGATTCTAGAGGTTCCTAATCCAATGAGTAAAACCAAAATATGAATGGTACGACTTTTTGAATTTGTCAGCGTCTTCAACTTTCCTCAAATCAAATCTTATGGATTTATTAAGCGGTCAACCCTGGTGGTTTTATAAAAATGGATTTTCTTTTGCCTATCCGGCCCTGAAAGAGGGCGGCTCTCACGATATAGTAATCATGGGAGGAGGGATTACAGGAGCACTGCTCACCTGGTATCTTACCGAAGCAGGATTTCAGGTTACCGTACTCGAAAAACGGCATGTGGGCATGGGTAGTACTTCAGGAAGTACAGCCCTACTGCAGTATGAAATAGATACCATGCTCGTGGATCTGACCGAAATGGTAGGTGCCGAAAATGCTAAAAGGAGTTACCTGCTCTGTGTGGAGGCCATTGGTAAAGTTCAGCAAATTGTGAAAAAGTTGGGGGGCGACATTGAATTTGAACTGAAGAAAAGTCTTTATTACGCCACTTATAAAAAGGAAGTAGGAGACTTGAAAAAGGAATACGAAGCCAGAAAAAAGATTGGTATTGATGTAGACTGGTGGGATCAGGGGGAATTGGGAAAGCATTTTCCACACTTCCCGCAATCGGCAGCGATACTTTCTCATGACGGAGCCCAGGTGGATGCGTACCAGTTGGCCCATGCCATATTCCAGTATTGTATTGGAAAGGGCGCCCAGGTATACGATACCGTTAAGGTTCAGGAAATTGTTCACCAGAAATCTGGGGTCAAGTTAATTATGGAAGATGGCCTGGAGCTAAAAGCGAAAAAATTGGTGGTGGCCAGTGGCTATGAATCACAAAATTATATTTCAAAACCTATCGTTCGGTTGCATTCTTCCTATGCCATTATCAGTAAGCCCTTTGCCTCTGATGAGCCATTATGGTATGAAAATGCGCTTCTCTGGGAAAGTGCCCGTCCATACCTTTACATGCGCACAACAAGTGATAACCGGATGCTAATCGGGGGAAAGGACGAAATGTTTAGCAGTGCCGTAAAACGCGATAAACTCCTAGCGAAGAAAACCCGCCAGCTTGAAAGCGACGCCCAGGGGTTGTTTCCAGAGCTGCCCTTCGTTACCGACTATAACTGGTGTGGGACTTTCGCTGAAACAAAGGATGGTCTTCCCTATATCGGTTCAGTAGCAGAGCACCCCGATACTTTTTTTGCCTTAGGATTTGGTGGAAATGGGATCCTGTTTAGTGTGCTGGCTGCCGAAATCATTAGGGATCTGTTGAAAACCAAAAAGAGTGCGGGTGCACATCTATTTGGCTTCGATCGTTGAGGATGAAGAGGATATTGACCTGCCTTCTGTATTATCAATAAAATTACCAATTCTCCGAATTTGCTTGTTGAAGGGATTGAAAAACTGCAAAACCATAGGAATGTGTTTCTTGTTGCGTTGAACAATAATAGGCGTCTCGGGAGCGAATTTTTTCAATCCAACCTTAAAGTCTTCGGTACTGGCAACGATGGAAGGGTAGGTTTCTTCGCCTATAAGGAGCATCATCGGAGGGGTGCTTCTATTTAAGTGAAACAGAGGAGACGCATCCTTCCATACGGTTTCCTGCAGGCCAAATGTGTGGGCGTAACTATCCCCTTTACCGGGCTTTTCTTTCTGGAGATACCCATACATATTCAGTCCCGCTGCATCTATAAGGATCGTTCCTTTGATGGGATTCGGCATACCCAGCGAATCGAAGTAGCCGTTGTCAGTGGAAATCAAGGAGGCCAGATGGCCGCCAGCAGAGTGTCCGGAAACAAATATTCTGTCGGGGTCTCCCCCATATTTCTTGATATTATTTTTCACCCATGCCACTGATTTCGCCGACTCAAAGGCCATTTGCTTATAATTCGCCTCGGGGCTCAGGGTATAGTCGATGATAACGGCTACCATTCCTTTGGCTGCCATATTGCGCCCCATCAGGTTGTACTGATTCTTATTTCCTGAATTCCAGTTCCCGCCATGAATAAACAACCATACCGGCTCTGATTTTTTATTAAATCGTTTTTTGTAAATGTCCAGACTCAGAGATTCCATATACTGAATATTTCTGGACCGCTTGGTAGTGAGAAGCGAACAGGCGGACAGACCGAATAGAATAAAAAGAAGAGAAAAGGATTTTAGAACTGGTAAATAGGGATTAATAGATTTCACAGAAAAGAAGATATGTGGATGGCGCAAAGTGTTACATACGACGAGGATGCCATTACAGATCATTGGTCCGTATGTTCGTGAGGCTATTTCTCAATAAAAACCTGGCGAGCATACGGACCTCATCACCCATTTAATTATACTTTTTTGGGAGGTAAATCGAATGCGATTGCATCATGTTCGAAATGACCTTTGTGTGAGCCGTCACAAAATGGCTTGTTAGCCGAGAGGCCACAACGACAAATGGATACTACAGTACGACCTTGAAGGTTATAGGCATTGCCCTTTGGGTCTACTATCTCGAAATCGCCATCTACTTTAAGCGATCCGTTGTTATTTACGGTTAATTTTACTTTTGACATATCTAAAATTTAAGTTGCAAATATAGTCATCACATCCTTTCGGTAATCTGTAAATGCTTATTTAGGATCATTCAAGGTACCTTATACGATCCCGGGGTCTGCCCCATGGTAAACACAAGCTGTTCTCGGAAGTAAATAAAATTGCGTGCCATAGCGGTAAGAATCTTTCCAGGATGCTTTTTATATTGAATGTCAAATATATAGAAGTAATAAATCATGAAGATTTTCTGCTTTAAGGCTCTTTTTGTTTCCACTGCCGGATTCATGTGTACTGTTTCAGCCGCATTTGGCCAGGTAAGTCAGCATCAATCTTCACTGGTTACCTCCTTACGCATTTCGGCGGATGCCTTTGTCAAAACCTTGAATTCTGAGCAACGTGAGATCGCTATAGTCGACTTTGAAAGCCCTTTGCGTTTTGACTGGCACTTTGTGCCCAGAGAGCGAAAGGGGTTAGCGCTTAAACAGATGAACAGAGTGCAAAGAGAAAAGGCATTGGCCATGGTTCAATCCCTGTTAAGTTCAGAAGGATATAGGAAAACAAAGGAAATTATAGATCTTGAAAATGTACTACGGATTGTCGAAAATCGCCCGCCGAATGACCTTCGCCGGGATCCGGAAAATTATTCTTTTATGATATTTGGCGAGCCTGGAGCTAACCCATGGGCCTGGAGAGTCGAAGGACACCATCTGTCTGTACATTTTACCATTATAGGACAGGAAATAGCCTTTACGCCGGGTTTTATGGGAAGTAATCCGGGGAAAGTGCTGGCGCAAATGCCACAGAAAAACAGGGTAGTACTGGCCGATGAGCAATCTCTTGCTTTTGAACTGCTTCATAGCCTCAAACCCGCTCAACTTAAACAAGCGATTTTGTCTGTCAAATCGCCTTACGACATCCTAACAGGCAATGGTAGGAAAGCCTCTCTGGCTAGGTTCGAAGGAGTCTCCTATCAGGCGCTTGCCCCTGCACAGCGTAAAATTTTGACTACCCTGATCAAGGAATATCTCAATCGCTATCATATCACCTTGGCCAACCAGCAATGGAATAAGCTAGAAGCGCAGGGCTTGGCAAATATCTATTTTGCTTGGATGGGCGACCAGCAACCCCTGATGGGTAGTGATAAAGGGCATTATTATAGGATTCACGGGCCGGGTTTTTTGATTGAGTTTGATAATACCCAAAACGATGCAAATCATATACATACCGTGGTCCGCGATTTGGAAAATGATTTTGGAGATGACCTTTTGTCACAACATTATAAGATGGACCATATAAAAGAGTAAATTTTCCAAAGCCCGCCGAGATTGGTTTATTTGCACTATATTTCCGTATGTCAGAAGAAAGAAAAAAGAATATAGGCCCATTTCGATATTTCGTATTGAATAAACCGCAAAATATGGTCTCGCAATTTAAGAGCAACGATACGGTAAATTTATTAGGTACCTTATCCTTTGAATTTCCAGAAGGAACGCATGCCATAGGGCGCCTGGATAACGACTCTGAAGGATTACTTCTCCTGACTACCGATCAGCGGATTACCCGTTTGCTATTTAACGGACCGGTAAGTCACCAAAGAAAGTATATGGTGCAAGTGAAAGGTGAAGTTACTGAACAGACCATTGCCATCTTAAGTACGGGGATAGATATTCTGGTAGAAGGCCCTACCTATTACAAAACGCTTCCCTGCGAGGTAAGCCGGGTAGAGCATCCAGAAAGTTTATATGCGCAGTTTGAGCCGGTAAAACACTATGGGCCTTATACCTGGCTACTGATTTCCAATGCAGAAGGGAAATTCAGACAGATCCGAAAGATGGTACGTGCAGCAGGGCATCCTTGCAGAAGACTTATCAGAGTGGCAATCGAGGATCTAACCTTGGGTAACTTAAAGCCAGGTGAGGTGGCAGAACTCACTGAGGCAGATTTCTATACCAAACTTAAACTGGAATTACCCTCATAATGGGGATCCTGAAGGGGTGTTTGTGTTCCATTTTTACGAAAAAATTACTTTGAAATAGTCTTAAGGATTTTAATCTTAATTTTTTAGCAATATGAATTTAATTGGCAATATCATTTGGTTGATTTTCGGCGGATTCGCCGTTTTTGTGGAATATATGATCGGAGGTCTTTTGTTATGCCTTACCATCGTAGGCATTCCGTTTGGGCTGCAATGTTTTAAAATTGGTCTTTTTACCTTGCTTCCATTTGGCCAGCAAGTCCGGGAGGCACCTCAGGCGAGTGGCTGCCTTTCTTTGGTCTTCAACATCATTTGGATCGTGGTCGCCGGCTTTTGGATCGCTCTCACACATCTTTTTTTCGGTATTCTTTTGGCAATTACCATTATCGGCCTGCCCTTCGCCCAGCAGCATTTTAAATTAATGCGTCTTTCTTTTGCTCCTTTTGGCAAAGAGTTTTACTGATCATGTTCCATAAACCAAATATAAACATCGGAAATGAGTATGCAGGCAATGGCCCTAGTAGGGGATGGCAGTAGGAAGTCCTTCAGATTAGAAACCAGGGGAATTCCGGAACCCGGCCCCGGGCAGGTCAGAATTCGGGTAGCGGCAGCAGGTGTAAATCGTCCCGATATTTATCAGCGTAAGGGTAATTATCCCCCTCCGGCTTGGGCTCCTCAGGATATTCCCGGATTGGAAGTCGCTGGTATAATTGAAGCCCTAGGCGCAGATGTGGATCCACAACTTTCAGATAAGAAGGTTTGTGCCCTTGTTGTTGGAGGAGGCTATGCTACTCATGTGCTGGCAGAGGCGGGCCATTGTCTGGAGATACCCCAGGGATGGTCTTATATCGAAGCGGCCTCTTTGCCAGAGACCGTTTTTACGGTCTGGCATAATGTCTTTCAGAGAGGTAGACTGAAGGCGGGAGAAGGTCTGTTGGTTCATGGAGGGAGCAGTGGTATCGGGATAACTGCCATTCAGCTCGCAACTGCCCTCGGTGCAAAAGTGTACGCCACAGCAGGAAATCCCGTAAAATGTGCTGCCTGCGAAGATTTAGGTGCTATTCGCTGTCTAGATTATAAGAAACAAGACTTTGTATCCGAACTTGGTAAAGAGGAGATCGATGTAATTCTAGACATGGTGGGAGGAGACTATATTTCTAAAAATTTGTCCCTGCTAAATGAAGAAGGCCGTTTAATTTTTATTAATACCATGCAGGGTAGCAAGGCTGAGATCGACTTTGGGCTTGTTATGAGAAGAAGGCTACATATCAGCGGAAGTACTTTAAGGAACCGCTCCAATATCTTTAAAACTCAGCTAACCCAGGAAATAATTGCCAACGTCTGGCCTTTATTGATTTCGGGAAAGTTTAAGCCTATCATTTTTCAGGATTTACCCCTGTCAGCAGCCCAAGAAGCCCATCAGATTCTAGAGGAAAGTCAGCATATCGGTAAGGTAATACTGACAATTCCAGGCTTTAGCCATTAATCTGATTGAAAATTGGTTATCAGGAAAAAAGTAAAAAGGCTCTGAATCAACGATTCAGAGCCTTTTTGAAAAATGGAAGTGTATTATCGATTGACCATAAATTTATGGACGGAAGTTTGCCCATCGTTATGGGTAATCCGGAGCAGGTACATTCCCGTAGACAGATTTTTCACGGAGACCTGGTTTTCACTAGGTGGGGTGCTAGTGCGGTATATAGATCGGCCGTTGAAATCCACTATCTGCAGAGACTTCACCAGACTCCAGTCCGGGGTGTCTACTTTCAGAAGTTCAGATGCCGGATTTGGGGAGAGTGTAATACGCGTAGCATCTTTTTCGAACTTAATATTGCGTATACGACTGAAGGCGAAAGTGGCATCACGGTCCACCATTTTTAACCTGTAGAAGTTTTCTCCGTCTACTGTATTTGGATGGTTGAAACTGTAATTTCTTGCCATAACACCTTCTCCTTTGCTGTTTACTTGTCCCAGCTTGCTCCAGGTTTTGGCATCTGCACTATGTTGAACTTCAAAATAAGAACTATTGGACTCTTCTGTGGTGGCCCAATTCAATAGCGCTGTACTACCTTCCCTTCGCACCTCAAAGGATGCTAACCTTACCGGAAGGGGGGTTCCTACCTGGAAATTCTTAAAAGTTCCTTGGTTGGTACCATCCCTATCCGAGACACTTGGGGATAATATGGTAGAAGCAACGGTGACAACAGCTTGCTCCTCTACAACCCCTTCTACCGGTATGGTAAGGATGCAGTTGGAGGCATTTGGAATAGGGGCACTGTTACTGATCAGAATCTGTCCTGAGGCCGAATCTGTGTCATTCGTAATACTCCATAAGTTTCCGCAATTATCGGTTATGGAAAGGGGGCTGGTATATCGGACAACATTGGTATTGATAGATACGGATATTCTAGCTGCATTGGCGGGCAATGCGTCAGGTCCATTCTGTTTGAAGTTCAAATCGATGATACCCTGGCTACCAGCCGGGATGCTTGTCGGTGTAGTGGAGATGGAAGCAAGTTCCAAATCTACGGACTGAGCCAGACAGGGGGTGAAACCTGCCAGCATTAAGGAAAATATAAGTGCTTTTTTCATGATATGCGTGGTTTTGAGATTAGAGTTTGGTGACAGGATTGATTATCACGTTATTCACAATGGAGGATTCACCACCTGAGCCATCGGGAATGTTGACAGTATTCATCAAAGTTTCTGCAGTCCCACCAATTCGGCCTATAAGGAAGCCTACATATTTTACCTCTTGAGCTGGTATCTTCACAGTAGGTGTTTTGGAGGTGATAACATATTCTGTACCCATATCTACTATATTAAAATCGCTGTTATCTAAAGCATAGGACGTACCGTATATCGTGTAGCTTGTAAGAAGAGCGGGGGTCAGAGTAATGCCGGATCCACTCGGAAACTTACTGACGGTGAAGGTAATGGTCGATCCTGTCGATGCATTTCCAACATTGCTAATGGCTACAACATATTGTAACGTGTTCAAATTGTTGATCTTGAGCTGAGATCCGGAAAATAACTGAGCGGGAGTCAGATCTGGCAGGGCCTGCACCAAAATATATAAGGTGGCACTGGAACAGTCAGATCCAGTCGCACAGGTCTGGTAGGTAAAGTTCGCCGGACCGAAATAACCAGGCTCTGGCGTAAAGGTATAGCTGCCATTCGCCAATAGGTTGAGCGTGCCTACTCCAGGAATGTTTGTATTTTGAGGAACCACTGTTAAGGTCTCACCGGTTGGGCCGTTGTCATTGCTTAATACGCCTGTGATCTCAGTTCTGGTAAGGGTCTTGTTCATGCCCACGGTGACATAGTCATCGGCGGCTGCTACCATGTCAGAGACTCCGGGAGCTAATACACTCACTTGTACCGTTGTAGTTGTACAGAGTAAGGATGGACTTTCACATACCTGGTAGGTTATGATGTCAGTGCCATAAAATCCTGGATTGGGGGTGTAAACCATATTGCCACTACCGTCTATGGAAGCAGTGCCGTTGACAGGCTGCACCGAAATGGTAGGGGTGGCCAGGGTTCCTCCAATATTTCCCGGTCCGTCGTTTGTCCCGATTTTAACCATGATAGACGAGGGACTGCTGGGAGCTCCCTTGGCATAGGCGTAATCAGGGTTGGCAGCAGGTAGGTTGGTATTATTGTCTTTGTCCAGAACCGATATTCTAAGTGATTCCGTCGCGCAATCACTCGTTTGGCCGGTAAGGCAAACGGGAACCTGATATTTATAGACACCGGGTGCAGTACCATTAAAAGTGTAGGAGCCGTCTGGATTCATAGTAATACTCGCTCCTGACGGATTGCCAATGGTGGGCATAGGGATTCCGTAGGTAACTGTGCCTGTTATTACATCATTGGTGTTTACCCTGCCCGTAGTGGCAATTCCGGGGTAAGTAACATTAAAATCGGGTAAGGTATTGAGGCAGACAAGGCCGCCAGCTCCCAGAATGGTGCGGGTGTCAATAAAGGCTGAATATACCCTGACGGAATTGAGTAAAGATGCTAGGGAGTTAACCGTGATACGAAGTTCGTCGAAGGGTTTTTGCGCTACAAATCCAATATTATAAGGTTCGTTCGGACTTCCTCCAGTCAGGTTGGCCAATAATGAGAGCTCGAGAAGCTGGGAATTTTGAATGGTTTCTTGCAGCACACCATCCAAATAGGTTTTTAAAGAAAGATTATTAAAAAGGTTCAGTTTTAGAATGCCGGAAGGGATATCGATGGCAAAACCTGCGGTAGTACCAATGGGATAGGTGCTCAGTGGATCCAGCACGGCCAGCGTCACCGCACCACCTACTCCTACCGTAGTAGACAGGGTAGCGAAATCGCTATCTACTCCATTGATTACGTTCCAAGGATTAGCCACAGTTCCTCCCACCGAGGCTAATCCTGTGACACCTGTCGCCTGGCTGTTAATAATGGTTGGGAAGGTGGATGGTCCCCAGTCATAAGTTTTGTTACATGCCAAGGTAGCAGCACAAAGTTTCTCTACCACTAACCCGTAAATTTTAACCGAGCCCAGGTTAACGCTAAGAGGAAGGTCGAAGGTAATTTTTACTGCATCAAAAGTAGTATTTGATACGATACCTATGCGTTGTCTGGAGGGGTCTGTTACCAAAAGGCTGCTCACTCCGGCTAATACTAGATTGGCAGGGCTCGTTTGCACAACAGCCCCATTATTAAGTAAGGTAATTTGTATCCCGCTTAAGACGTCCAGAGAGAGCAGCGAATTCGATTCGATATCGAAGCCAGCAAAGGTGTTTAGGGGCAAACTGTCGATTGGATTGGTTACAGTAAGGGAGGCTGAACCGGCCACTGCTGCGGTCGTCGACAAGGTTGCGGCAGTATTAGCATCATTATCTATGACCGCGTTCGTATTCGTAAATGAACATACCAGACAGGTAGTTGAAAGGCTAGTTTCTACTTTCAATGGATGAGCCGGGCTGGTAAGTGCTGTAGGTTCGTTGCAATTTAAACCCGGTCCTTTAGCAAATCTTTTAACTTCAGCATAATAAACCGTTTTTGTACCAATACCAACAGCCGAGGCATCATATCTTATTTCATTAAAGGGTTTGCTGGTAAAAAAGCCGAGTTTTGCGGCACCTCCCCCCAATAGTCCAAGGGATATCAGAGAGGCAGCGTCTTTATCCTCCTGCAAGGTACCATTTAAATATGTTTTGATGCTACTATTCCCAAAAACGGCAATATCATCATTGCTTAAAACAAATCCGGCATAGCTTCCTGCAGGATATACATTGGAACCCGTTGCATTATTGTCTTTAACGCTAATCCAAGCACTCGATGCTATGGCATATCCCCAAGTCGAGGCGTTTTCGAGATTCGCATCTATTAAGCGGTTCTTATTAGAAAATTCGTCTGAACCGAGTACCGTTGAAGAAGTAACGGTCAGATTGGAATAGGTATTCGTTATCAGTGGTGAAAATGTATTCGCAGGGGCATTACTGCTTTGTGCCTGCAGATTTAAATTTCCTAAAAAGAGAAATGCTATGAATAGCATGGCAAGTGTTCGTGGCCTTTTCAGCATTTTGCTGAAGATTTTAGTAGATGAATGGTTCATAAAAATAGTTGTGTTTTGTTCATTTAGTGATTACTCAAATCTTTAATTTCATTTTTCAAGTAGTGTTACTGAGCGGTAGGCAAATGCTTAATCTTTGATTCAAAGGATTCCTGGAAAACCCTGTACGCTGTTCCATGGCAATTTGTTTTTGTGTTAGATTCTGACGAATTATTCCATTTATTTCGGCAGGTTTTGGCTATATGATCTCAATATACAAAAAATATTGTGATTGGGTTTTAATAAATATACTACACTACTTATAGAATATAATACCTCTAAGCTGCTAAATATATTTTTCTGTAGATCAAATTTTATCGTGAACTATTTATAAATGTAAGTCAATTTAATTAGTCGTTTCCATCAGTTGAAATAACTACTACAAAAATCTTTTGTTTAGCCTAACGGTTTACTATGAGTTCATTTTGGAGTTGACCGGATATAAATTGTACTATTAATCTATTGATAGCTAATTGTTCAGAGGAATCATGCTTAAAATGTAATAAAAGGTTACAAAATGCGAAGTCTGTTTAGCAAATTGGGGCGTTGCAGGTTTGAGGAGGAAGGAAGTTTTGCATTAAGAATTAATTCGAAAAGTGTTCAAGTTAATCCCAGACAAGGTTTTTGAAGTTTCTATATAATAAAACCTCCAAGACGTGGTCTTGGAGGTTATGAACGTACATATATATACGTTGTTATTTGTATTTTGTGAAGTTGAGCTATCTACATATTTTATAGAAAGATTACTACTGTTTGAAGTAGGCTCGAATTCCTGTCGACATCCAGAGTCCGGGCATTTGAGCTCCCAACAGATCGCTATATTTTTTATTCAAAATATTGTCAGCTTGTACGAAGATTTTTAGCTTTTGCTCGAAAAAAGAAAATTCAGCTTTAGAATTAAGAACAAAATAGGATCTGGAGACACTGGCCTCAATGGCGCTGGCCTGTCTTGGATTTCTTACTTTATACAGACCTGTCATGGATAGGGAGAGGTTACCAATCTGGTAAATGGCAGCAAAATTACTTAGAAATTTAGCGTGGGAAGTGATGTAAAAAGAGGGCTCCTGGCTATCGCTATTGCTATTGAGCCAGGTAAGGCCTAAGGTTAGCCACAAGCGTTGATTCTCTCCCAAATCAGGATTGTATTGAAGATCAGTTTCAACACCTGAGGTCGTTACTTCAGCTATATTGGTCGTCAGGCCAAATATCCCAGAGGGAGAAAGGTTGTCTTTTCGGGGCATATTGGCGTAGGGAGTCGTCACGTAATCGATCAGATCCGTTTGAATTCTTTGGAAATAGGTGCTCGATAATTTAAGCCGCATTCCAGCGAACCAGTCAAATCCCGCTTCATAACTAAAGGATCGCTCTGCCTTCAGGTCCGGATTGCCTACACTACCACCGGTGACCAGCTTTTTGCCGTAATTATTATATCGCTCGGTGAAATCGGCATCCCGGATGGTCTTTCCGGCACTCGCACGAAATTGCCAGTTATTTCTTTTATAAGATACGTTAAGCTGAGGGATGAGTTCCGTACCCAGATTTTGCCGCCAATCCAGGCGTAGGGTAGGGTTCAAGGTTAAATATTCGTCCATGCGGGCAGTAAGGGTAAACAGGGGAGCGAGCTGGTGCAAACTATGTTCTCCCCGGTCATTGGAGGAAATTTGCTTATTTTGATAATTAAGCCCGGAAACGATGGAAATTTTATCATTAAGATCGTGCTGCCATAATAATAGGCCCTGCCATAATTCGGAAGTACTTTCGTTGGCCAGGGAGCTGGGGTTGTACAAATACTGATCTTTGACCCGTTTATAGCCTCCGTCCAGAGTAATGGTGTTTTTATGACTTTGGTATTTCAGTTTGGCATGATTCCAATTGCTACGCACCTTTTCGCTGGCCGTGTCTGAAGCGAAAACGGTATAAAAGTTCTGGGCTCCGAAATCTCGATGATCATAGGAACTACGGACCGACAAACTCCAGTGGGGCGCCAGGGCATACTGCGCCGAAAGTGAGATGGTATTATTATGAAAAAAGCCCCTGGTCCCTCTCTGTTGAACTCCCCGGGCATTATTGGATTGAAGCCCCCCTGCCAAGGCCAATCGGCCGGTATTGAGATAGCCGCCTAAAAGTGCATTTTTCAGGCCGTACTCTCCTATGCCGACCTGCCCTTGTACCTGATAATCGTTGCGGTGCTCTGGGTCGGAATCCCGGTCCAATTTGGCAGCAAAGGCCTTGGTGATGATATGGATTACGCCACCAACGGCCTCTGAGCCATATAATGCCGAAGCAGCCCCTTTCAGCACTTCTATCCGCTCTATTTCCGTAGAAGCTATGGGAATGTAGCTGTTAAAGTGACCCGTATTCGGATCGTTAAGCCTGATGCCATCCAGAACGACTAAAACTTGCTGGAAAGTACCACCACGCAGCACAATATCGCTTTGTGAACCCATGGGGCCCCTGGCCTGAATTTCTACCGCAGGAATGTAGCGCAATAGTTCGTCTATACTATTGGCAGGCATATCCTTGAGAAACTCACCTTTAATCACGGCGATATTTCGTCCGGACTCAGAGGCGCGGCGCTCGACAATTCCTGCTGTAATCGTAACAGGATCCAGGGATATTTCCTGAGCCTGAGACCAGAAGGAAATGGAGAGAAAAAAAAGTAAAATCTTGTAAGGAATTTGTGTCTTCATTTTATTATTAAAAAGGTGGAAGGAAAGGACTACATAACCGGCTAGCCAGGTCTTAAATTCTATTTCCTGACGGCAAAATTAGTATCTTGCCGGTCCGTGTAAATGATCCAGTTTTGATATTATGAGTAGTCCGGTTGAAATTCCCCTCAGCACATTGATTCATATTGATAGAGGCCTATCAATACCCGTGTACCTGCAAATCGCCAAGCAGATGATCAATGCGATCCAAAGGGGGGTGCTCCGTCCTGGTGCACGATTGCCAGGGAGCAGGCAGCTGGCACAGGGCTTAAAGGTGCATCGTAAGACGGTCTTAGCGGCCCTTACCGAGCTGGATGCGCAGGGGTGGGTGGCCACCCTTCCCAATAGGGGTACCTTTGTTCATTCCGTGCAGAAGCTGCATCAAGAGTCCTTAGAGCTGGTTGATACTTTCGATTTATCAGTCTACCCCGTACAAGCAGGGTTTCTTTTCAAAAAAAGTATGCTATTGGATAGACCAGTAGCCCTTACCCAAACTGAACTTGAATTTACCGATGGACTTCCCGATGTGCGGCTAGCGCCTATGGAAAGACTATCCAAAAATTATGCAGGGATTATGCGCCGGGGTAATAGCCGGGTTCATCTGGGCTATGCCCAGGTGGAAGGTAATGCCTACTTTCGCGAATACCTGGCAGGCTATTTAAATGATACTCGTGGGCTCCATATTTCAACCGAGAATGTGTTGACTACAAGAGGAATTCAAATGGGTTTATACCTTACCTCCATGTTACTGCTGGAACGGGGCGATCGGGTGATCGTAGGGCATCTGAGCTATTATGTTGCTAATATGATATTCCAGCAGGCTGGTGCTCAGATCAGCGCTGTACCGGTGGACGAACAGGGGATATCACTGGAGGCGGTACGGGATCTCTGTAAAAAAACGAGTATCCGAATGCTATATATAACGCCCCATCACCATTATCCCACTACGGTAACGCTTAGTGCTCAGCGCCGAATGCAGCTTCTGGAGCTATCCAGAGAATATGGTTTCATTATTTTAGAAGATGATTTTGACTATGATTATCACTACCAGAGTAGTCCGGTTCTGCCGCTTGCAAGTGCCGATCGTTCTGGAATGGTGGTTTATATAGGATCATTTTGTAAGGCCCTGGCTCCCGGCCTGCGAACAGGATATGTGGTGGCCCCGGCCGATCTGATACTCGAACTTGCCAAACTCAGGCGTATTGTAGATCGGCAGGGTGATATGGTCATGGAACAGGCTTTAGCGGAAATGATTAAGGAAGGAGACTTTCAACGTCATCTTAAAAAGGCACAAAAAGTATATCAGGAACGCAGAGATGTGTTGTGTAATCGATTAGAAAAAGATTTTTCAAATTATTTGACTTTTGACATTCCCCCTGGAGGCCTGGCTGTATGGACGCAATGGCGCAAAGATATCAATCTGATGAAACTCAGTAGAAATTGTCTGAAAAAAAGGTTGCATCTTCCTCAAACACTCTTGTTTCAAACAGAAGATCTAAGTGCCATACGACTAGGTTTCGGAAATTTAAACGAAAACGAGATGAATCAGGCCTTGGATATTATGCTGGAGGCTTTAGCTTCGGATTAATATGCCTTAGAAATCGGCCCGGGAAGTATAGGCAGGGGGCGGCCGTGGAGTTCAAAGTATACCTATTTCCCTCAGAATTTTTTGAGCCAAGGCCAATGATTTTGATGTAATTGTTGTTAGAGAGTTATGCCCTGCTACATCCATGGCAGGCATTATGGACTAACCAAATAAAAAACATGGCAACAAGGACTAAGGAAGTGAAAACGGCACCCGTACTTACCGCCGAGCACATCATGAATTTGTATATGGCTCATTGCCTGGAAAATGGTAAGAAGCCCGAATCTGTTTATATTTTTAGCAAAAAAAATGGGTTCTCAGAAAAAGAGTTTTATAAATTTTATGCCTCATTTGAGGTAATCGAAAAGCAGGTCTTTATAGGTTTTCATCAGATGGCCCTGGGGCTAATGGCTCAGAGTGTGGATATGCATTCTCTTGGTTTCCGCGAAAATCTTCTGACTTACTATTACACCCTTTTTGAAATACTGACGGCCAATCGCAGTTATGTGATTTATGCACTCCAGGGCGAACAGAATAGGCTAGACGGCCTCATGAAATTGAGGGATTTTCGAAAGGAATTTAAGGAATTTATTGAAGGAATTTCCCAAGGATATTTAAAATCCAAGAGTGAGCGTGTGAAGAAAGTGCAGCAGGATGCATTGAATGAAGGGGCGTGGGTTCAACTGATGGTGACTCTGAAATTCTGGATGGATGACGAGTCGGCTGGGTTTGAAAAAACCGATCTATTTATCGAGAAGTCGATCCGGGCTACTTTCGATCTGTTCGATGTAACGCCTTTGGAAAGCGTAATTGATTTTGGGAAATTTTTGTTTAAAGAAAAATTAAGCTAAGCATGGAGACCATAGACAAAATTCCTACTTCAAAAATCCAGCGTGCGAGCAAAATCCTATCGACGGGGATGAAAATTGGAGGGAACTACTTAAAATATTATGGTGAAAAGTTAACCAACCCGCTCGAAGCTCGGGAGAATTTGAATAATGCCAATGCAGATGATATTTATGATGGTTTGAAAAACCTGAAAGGGAGCGCCCTTAAATTGGCACAGATGCTGAGCATGGAAAAGAATTTCTTGCCTCAGGCTTATGTCGAAAAGTTTTCATTATCCCAATTTTCGGTTCCACCTCTGTCGGCTTCTCTGGTTGCCAAAACCTTTCGGAGGTATTTTGGCAAATCTCCTCTGGATTTGTTCGACCACTTTGACTTTAATGCGGTCAATGCTGCAAGCATTGGTCAGGTACATAAAGCTCGTAAAGATGGGAAAGAGTTGGCAGTTAAAATTCAGTATCCGGGAGTAGCAGAGAGCATTAGTTCGGATCTAGCGTTGGTGAAGCCTATCGCCATGAAAATGTTTAATATTCAGGCAAAGGATTCGGAAAAGTATTTCTCTGAGGTAGAATCCAAGCTAGTAGAGGAAACAGATTATTATCTGGAAATAGCGCAGAGTGCCGAGGTAGCCGAGGCCTGTGCCCATATACCAAATCTTGTTTTTCCCCAGTACTACCCCGATTTATCCTGTGAGCGGGTCATTACCATGGATTGGATGAATGGCAAGCATCTCTCCGAATTCTGTAAATTGAAACCAGATCAGGAAACCGCTAATAAGATTGGGCAGGCGCTATGGGATTTTTATATGCACCAGGTGCATGTGCTCCGAAAAGTACATGCCGACCCGCATCCAGGCAATTTTCTGGTAGATCAGCAAGCCAACTTAATCGCTATAGATTTTGGCTGTATGAAGAGCATACCCGAAGATTTTTATCTTCCATACTTCGAATTGGTCGATCCTCAGAAACTCAATAACCCTATTATCTTTCATGAAAAATTAAGAGATCTGGAGATTCTTTTGGAAAATGATAGCCCAGCAGAAAGGACATACTTTTCTAATCTTTTCCATACGATTCTGTCCTTGCTTACCCAGCCTTTTCAACAGGATTCTTTTGATTTCGCCGACGAGGCATTTTTCGCTAAACTTGCGGAAATTGGCGAGAAATATGCCCACGATAGTGAGCTGCGCAAAATGAATATGAACCGGGGTTCAAAGCACTTTATCTATATCAACCGTACCTTCTTTGGGCTCTTTAGTCTTTTGCACGACCTGAAGGCCAAGGTTTACACGAACCAGAATGAAGTGGTACAGGGGGCCTAATTGGGCTATATTGCCGATGGGGGAGGGTCTCAGGATCGCTCCCCATCGGTAGAGTGCTTCTAGGTTTTGTTCTTAAGCGGGGCCGAACTTTCTTTCATGCTTTTCTCGAATTGAGTACTGGCTTCCTCGGGCGTTTCGTCGCCCAGTAGAATTCCCCATGCCTTAAGATGATCGACCCGATCAAATATTGCTTTCATGATGGCTATGGTCGGTATAGACAAAAACATGCCTGATAAACCGGCGATGGCTCCTCCGACTAATACACCCAGTATGGATACCAGCGCATTAATGCGTACTTTAGAACCTACGATCAATGGGACTAGCAGGTTGTTATCGATCAATTGTACTACTATAAATACCAATACCACCCCAAGCACGGTGTAGCCTTCGGGGTGATTCATAAAAGTAACGGCTACGGCCAAGGCTGTGGCTACCAGGCCTCCTATATAGGGGACAAGGTTTAGGATAGCCGCCATAGCGGCCAGTAATATCGCATACTGAACATTGAGTATGAGGAGGCCTATGGCGTTCATTGTGGCAACTGCGGCAGTTTCTAAAAGTAACCCCAGCATATAACTTTGTATGATGGTTTTGATTTGGCCCATAATCTCCAAAACCTTGGCCTTGTGCTTGTCGGCAAAAAGAACCACTGAAAAATGTATGAACATGGTACGGTAGTAGAGTAACAGAAATACATAGATCGGCAAGAGGACCAAAGTGCCAAGAGAACCTGTTATATTCCCGATTGCCTCCGAGTTTTGGAGGTTTTCTATCGTTCTGGTCTGAGCCTTTTTAATATATTGATCCTGTTCCCAGAAACTTACACTGTATTCTCTTCTGACCCAACGTCGAACTTGACGATATGCATCGTTGATATTACGCTTTAGTTTGGGCCATTGCTCCGAGAATTCCGAAATCTGTATCGAAAGAAGTAAGATAACGCCAGCCAATAGTAGTACAGCCAATAGCACCGTTAGGCTTATCGCCAGTGCTTTGGGTAGACCTAGACGGATAAAAAATGCCTCTATTGGTCTGAGTAAAACTGCTAATAAAAAGGCTAGGGCCAAGGGGACAATAATATCTTGGCCAAAAGAAATGGCAGCCACCACTATTGTTAGGATCACCAAAGAGCGGTAGATGCTCACCACGGGGTTGTCGCCTAGGGTGTTTCGTTCAGGTTCGTTAGCGTAATGTTCGCTCATAGGTTGTGGAGGGGGGCGTAACTAAAGTAAAATACTAATGTGAATCAAAAAGTGAAAACCCAAGGTATAATTGTTTTACGTATCATACTGTACTTCTATAGTATGACATAATAGAGGCTAAGAGAAATTCTTAAAGAACAATATCGTGAAAAACTATCTTATAATTGGAGCTTCCTCCGGAATAGGCAAAAAGCTTGCCACCCAACTCACGGAGACCGGACATTCTGTATGGGGTACCTATTTCAGTAACGAACCCTTGTCAAAAGATGAAACTGCTATTCAATATCATTATTTAGACGTTTTATCAGAGGAAATGGACTTTGGTTTTTTGCCTGACGTATTGGATGGGGTCGCATATTGTCCGGGCAAAATAGTCCTGAAGCCCTTTTCTAGGGTTAAACCCCAGGAGTTTTTGAACGATTATTCCTTACAAGTATCAGGTGCGGTTAAGTGTATTCAGGCAGTATTACCTAAGCTAAAAAAAGCGGAAAGTGGCGCTATTATATTATTTTCTACCGTAGCAGTACAAACGGGTTTCGGCTATCATAGCATTGTTTCGGCATCCAAAGGAGCCATTGAGGGTCTTGCCCGGGCCTTGGCTGCGGAATTGGCGCCTCAAATCAGGGTCAACTGTATCGCCCCGTCTGTCACAGATACCCCATTGGCGAGCCAATTACTCAGCACTGAGGAGAAGAGAAATGCTAATGCAGCGCGGCATCCTCTTAAAAGGATAGGTACTACCTCGGATATTGCCCATCTGGCACAGTTTCTCCTCGGAGATGAATCAGGATGGATTACAGGGCAGATCATACCAGTAGATGGAGGGATGGGTTCACTGCGGTGAAATGCCTAATTCTTACCAAGGGTCTTGGCGAAGCAGACACTTATTCCAATGCTATCGGGCGCCGTGTAGCGTTCTATGGGTTCATAGTTCATCTTGCGATACAATGCGATAGCTTCACTCTGTCTCTTGCCCGTTTCCAGAATAGACCGGGAATAGCCCAGGCTAATGGCCCAGCTTTCCAACTCAGAAAGCATACGTTTGGCCAGGCCCTGCCCTCGATAAGTTGGCAGAACAAACATGCGCTTTATTTCCACGGTTTGGTCATCAACTAATTTAAAGCATCCACAGCCAATTGGTATTCCATCAGCATAGGCAAGGAGTACTGTCTGTAAATTGGTAATGCGGTTGTAGTCTTCGTAATCCTCCTTGCGAGTGTTGTACAAGTCACAAAGGACCTCGTCAAGCAGGTTTGTGAGGTAGGCAAACGCAGGGTTCTCGCTATCGGTACGAAGTAGGCTGATCACGTGAGGAGTGGCTAAATGAAATGCAGGAACTAAGTGGCTTAATGGTTGAGACAAAGGAAAAAGGTCACCGAAATGATCAATAAAGAGTAGGTGACCTTTTAAAGAATGCTCAAAAATTTATCTTCCAAAATCGTCTTGAACACGAACGATATCATCCTCGTCAGAAGGCTGATTTGGATCGGTGTGTTGCCAGATTTCGGCTACAATTCCCCATTCGTCGACACCTACCAGACGGTGTCTTTCTCCTTTTTTAAGATCTATGACAGTACCAATTGGAAGTTGACGCATAGGCGTTTCCTCATCTGTATCACTGATGACGATTCCGGCATTACCGCCGATGACTTTCCATATCTCAGCACGACGGTGATGATACTGCCATGAAAGACGTTTGTTAGGAGCTACCACCAATATTTTAGGACTCAGTTTTTCATATCCGGCAAAATCGGCAAGCGATAGATGAGGGAAGAACGTTTTGATAAATTCGGGAGCCTGTGATTCATCTAAAACAAAAAAGCCACCCCAAGGGCGGGAGTGATCTTTGGCTACTACCTGAAAGCCCAGTTGGTCGATATACTGTTGTACCCCGTCGAAAACGGTTTCTTTAGCGGTATCTTTTGAAAAAGTAATAGACATGAATGTGTTTAAGTTGATATACTTGAATGCTCAAAAATAAGATAAAAGCAAAAATTGACCCAAACTAAAATCTGCTAAACAGCCATTAGAAATAAAAGTTGTCCTTGATTTCCTATCCATTTAAAGGCCTGTCAATACTCCGTTCCGGAAAAGTTGTGCTTTGGGTTCCGTTTAGGATGAGAATAATAGGTGGAGCTTTTGCCTATTTTAAGTTTCGGGGATATTAAAGCGCAAAGCCCTTCAACTGGGAAGGGCTTTGTTCTTTCGAGATAAACTATACTTTCAGGGTCCAGCCAAAAATATCTTCAGATTTTCCGACGCGGATATCTGTAATCACATTTTTAACCTTTGAAACAAAGGATTCTTCCGTTATTTCTGGAAGGGAGTAGTCCACGCCTTCGTAGGCAATGCTGGCAAAGGGGGAAATCACTACGGCTGTTCCAGCGCCAAAGGCCGCTTCCATACTACCATCTTGCAAGGCTTCAACCACTTCTTTTACCGTTACCCGGCGCTCCTCAACCTCCATGCCCATATGCTTGGCGATGGCAATGATGCTCCGGCGAGTAATGCCATCGAGTGTGGTTTCGGATACGGCAGGAGTAACCAATTTGCCGTTAACAACAAACATTATATTCATTGTACCCGATTCTTCGATGTATGCATGCTCCCGCGCGTCGGTCCAGATCAACTGGTCGTAGCCTTCCTGTTGAGCTAACTTGGCGGGGTACAGGGAGCCTCCGTAATTTCCGGCACATTTGGTACCACCTACTCCACCTTCGGCCGCCCGGATGTAGCGGGTTTCTATTTTTACCCGAGGAGGCTTGGCATAATAGGTGCCCACCGGACTTGTAAAGATGATGAAATAATAACTTTCGGAAGGTCGAACGCCAATATAAGGATCCGTAGCAAACATGTAGGGACGGATATAAAGCGAGCAACCTGGTGTATTAGGTACCCAACCCGAATCGAGCTTTATCAGCTCGGTAAGACCGGTCATAAATACGTCTTCGGGTATGGTGGGCATGCACATTCTTTCCGCCGATTTATTTAGCCGTTTCCAGTTGTCTATAGCCCGGAAGAGAAGTACTTCTCCTGATTCATTTTTATAAGCTTTCATGCCCTCAAAAATTGCCTGGCCATAGTGCAAGGCAGCCGTTGCAGGGCTAAGCGAAAGATCTCCATAAGGGACGATTCGCATGTTTTGCCACTGGCCATCCCGATATTCGGCAATGTACATATGGTCGGAAATGTCGCGTCCAAAAACCAGGTTCGAAAAATCTACCTGTTGCAAACGGGATGTCGTCGTCTGCTGAATTTCGATTTGCAATGTGTCGGCTGTCATAATGCCTGAAATTTAATGGTATAGGTTGATCAGATCTTCGCTCATTAAACAGGCTTGGTCGCCCGTTTTTTGCCCTTAATCTAACTAAAAGAATGGTTTGGCAAGTTAAAAATTAAAATGATAAAATGCAGATGTTTAGTATAACAATTATTTTTTTGAATTAATCCGCGGCTTCCATTCTACTTCTGGAACGCCCAACTCCTGGGACATGCTCCGGCAAAGCATAAAGAGGAAGTCCGAAAGCCGGTTGAGATAGCGGATTACGATGTCTTCAACTTCCTCCTGCTGCTTAAGGTGTATAACCGCTCGCTCAGCACGTCGGCATACCGTGCGTGCGAGATGACCATATGATACGGCCGTATGTCCTCCCGGAAGTATAAAAGCTCGTAATGTGGGGACCACTGCATCGATAGCATCCATTTCAGACTCCAGTAGTTCTATATCACTTTCCGTTAGATCGGGTAATATTCGCTTATTCTGTTCTGGTTCGGAGGCAAGGTGTGAACCAATGGTGAATAGCCGATCCTGAATTTCTTTCAGCAGATCCTTCCGCCCTTCATTGACAGGCTGGTCACGAAGAAGGCCAATATATGCATTAAGTTCGTCTACCGTGCCATATGATTCAATGCGGATATGTGCTTTACTAAGTCGGGTGCCCCCGATCAGGGAGGTGGTACCTTTGTCCCCTGTTTTGGTATATATTTTCATGTTTCGCCGGATTAGAAAATTAATATTTGATCTAAAATTTAAATGTTAAGAATTGTTAAGCCAGGAGTGAAAGGGCCATTCAATATTGAGTAAATATACCTAATTTGATGTTAAGCAGGGCTGGTAAGCTGTGGATTATCCCCCTGCAACGAAGGTTTACTGGCCCTTTGTAGGCCTGGGAGGCTTTTAGGCTTAGTCGAATAGGTTAGGCGGTACGAAAAGTACTGATTTCACAATACAAACCTAAAGCATTAGGTTTTCGACTCGTTGAGGACTAATTTTGCGCAAAATTTAGATAGGAGAATTATCAATGCCGGAGCAGGCAAGTCATTATGAAAATATCAACATTTGGTTTTAGGGTTTGGCGTTGGATGTCAATGTTTTTCTTGGTAGGATCCCTGTTATGGACCTATTCCGTCTTTCCTGAAATGGTGGCTGTAGATTTCTCTAATACAGGGGCTGCTGAGCTATATGTAAGTAAAGAGCATATTTTCTATTTGATCATGGGCTTGTTTCTAATCAATAATGTATTGATGGCCCGTTTAATTAAACTGGTTCCGAGCATGGAAACCAAACATATGCCTATTCCGAATCGGTTAGCATGGGCTCAAAATAGGCCTTTGCTCAATGAGTTGGTGAGCAACTGGCTCAATGCGCTTGTAGGAAGTATCAATACCATTCTTGGCTTATCCCTTCTTTCACTGGCCACCATTAATTCTGAACAATACAATTTAAGTGTATTCGATTTTAGTTGGGTTTTATATCTTGGTTTAGGATTTTTCACCGTGCTCTTTTTACTGCCCATTCGTTTGATAGGAACTCCTGTACCCGAAGAAAAGATTTGAAGGTAATGAAGCAAAACTGGCTCGAAAAAGCTGAAGGAATCCGGTTGTCGGATTACACTTATAACTTGCCCGACGAACGTGTCGCAAAATATCCCCTTGCCCACAGGGATCAGTCTAAATTATTAGTTTATCGGCAGGGGAAGATAAGTCACCACCAATTCGATGAGTTGCCCGTATTCTTGCCCAAGCATACTTTACTGGTATTTAACGACACCCGGGTGATCCCTGCTAGAGCACATTTTACCAAAGATACCGGTGCGAGTATAGAGCTACTCTTACTTCACCCCGAATGGCCGACCCGGATCATTAATGAGGCCATGTTAGTTCAGAAATCCTCTGTATGGGCGTGTATGATTGGGAATAAAAAACGCTGGAAAGCTAAGGATACCCTGCATACAGAATTGGTTTTGAATGGGCAATCGGTCGCGCTTACAGCCAGGTATGAGGATGTAGAAAAAAATTTGGTTCGGTTCGATTGGGAGTCGGGCCATGACTTTCTGGAGGTTGTGAAGGCCCTGGGGGAAATTCCGCTGCCTCCATACCTACACCGGGATGCCCAGGCCGAAGATACCCTGACCTACCAGACCGTTTATGCGAGGCAAGATGGAGCCGTAGCAGCGCCTACTGCAGGTCTTCACTTTACCGATCGGGTATTCGATGCGCTGGCGCACAAAGCCATTGACCGGACCTACCTTACCCTTCACGTTGGAGCAGGAACTTTTCAGCCTATTAAGGTGGACACGGTTACCGAGCATCATATGCACTCAGAGCAGATTGTTTTTACCAGGAAAACGATTGAAGATCTTCAGGCTCACGCCGGTCAAATCGTTCCGGTGGGAACTACCTCCATGCGCTCTTTGGAAAGCCTATACTGGTATGGTGTGAAATTATTAAGAAAGGAGACAACGGAGTTCTTTATTGAAAAGCTATATCCATATCCTTTAATAGAACAAGGTTCGCCTCAATTATCCGACTCGCTGGGAGCCATTCTGGCATTTATGGAGGAGAGGAATATGGAAGAAATAGTGGGCGAAACGGAAATATTTATTTTCCCTGGCTATAAGTTTCAGATATGTAAGGGCTTGGTAACCAATTTTCACCAACCAGGTTCCACTTTATTATTGCTTATTGCAGCTCTCATTGGCGACTCGTGGAGAAGTATATATGACCAAGCGATGGAGGGCAACTATCGTTTCCTTAGCTACGGAGACTCTTCCTTGTTATGGGCTCAGGAAGTATAATTCTGACCTCTAATTCTCAGCTATAATAAGTAGGGGAAGAGTATGGATGAAATTTCAGTTTGCTTTATTCTTCTTCCCCATTCGTTTACCCTTTCTTTCTAAATAAGGCTTACCTTTGCGTTTCGATTTTGAAATTACAACCATTCGTTACGCATGAAGCCGAATTTTATAGAAGAACTACGCTGGAGAGGCATGTTGCAAGACATGATGCCTGGCACCGATGAACAACTTCAAAAAGAAATGACGACGGGCTATATCGGCTTCGATCCTACGGCCGATTCGTTGCATATAGGAAACCTGGCAACGGTAATGTTGCTGGTGCATCTACAAAGGGCCGGCCATAAACCCGTAGCCCTGGTGGGTGGAGCGACAGGAATGATTGGGGATCCTTCCTTCAAAGCTTCCGAGAGGTCCTTTCTTGATGAGGATACCCTTCGCAAAAATCAGGCTGGTATCAAGAAGCAACTCGAACAATTTCTTGATTTTGACTGCGGTGAAAATGCGGCTCAGATGGTCAATAATTATGACTGGTTTAAGGAAATGGGTTTTTTGCAATTTTTGCGTGAAGCCGGTAAATACCTAAGCGTCAATTATATGATGTCCAAGGATTCCGTTAAAAAAAGACTGGAAACTGGGATTTCTTTCACCGAATTTTCTTACCAGTTGCTTCAAGGCTATGATTTTTATCATCTTTATAAGCATCATAACGTGCGCCTTCAGATGGGTGGATCGGATCAGTGGGGTAATATTACCACCGGAACCGAAATAATTCGCCGCAAAGAAGGGGACGAAGAGGGGTATTTTAAGGCTTATGCCTTAACCACCCCTTTGATTACCAAGGCCGATGGAACCAAGTTTGGGAAGAGTGAAGGGGGGAATATCTGGTTGGACCCCTCTAAAACAACGCCGTATGAATTCTACCAGTTTTGGTTGGGACAAAGCGATACCGACTGTCCGCGCCTTTTACGGGTGTTCTCCCTAAAAAACCGGGAAACCATAGAATCCTTAGAGGCAGAGCATGCTGAGGCTCCACACCTTCGTGCCATGCAAAAAGCTCTGGCCGAAGAATTAACCATACGCATTCATTCCCCAAAAGCGTATCAACTCGTTTTGAAAGCTTCTGAAGTACTATTTGGTAAGGCTACTCTAGAGACCTTACAGAGCATTGCCCTTGACGAATTCGAAACGATTTTCGCTGGTGTACCCCAGTCTGCCATTAGCCGTGCCGACTGGGAGTCATGTGGCAATGTGTTAGATTTGGTATCGGTAACTACTAATAATGAGATTTACGCTTCGAAAGGAGAGGCCCGCCGGGCCATTCAACAGAATGCAGTAAGTATCAATAAAGAAAAGGTAGGGGCTGCCGACCAGCCGGTAACGGACGAATCCTTGTTGCAGGGCCGGTTTGTACTCGTCTCTAAAGGAAAGAAAAACCACTTGATTCGCATCGACTAAACAATTCGTCAGCAATAGAAAAACGCCATGCTCTGGCAGAAGCTTAACCCCAGAGGCCATGGCGTTTTTCTGTTAAGATTTAAAAAATCAGCTTTTACCACTAAAGCTGTTTAGAATAGGAGCCGCAGTAGGATTGTATTGATAGGATGTCCAGGTGTCATCTTCGAATATCTCCAATACCCGATAGCCTTTATAGGAAGTCCCCCAACTGCCGCCAAAGTGACCATCGAAAAAGTAGGGCTTTTTGCCCATCATCTTCGTGCCATCCTGGTCGTGGTCATGTCCATGGAATATGGCCATAACATTAGGGGTTTTCTCAAATAATTCGGTAATTTCCTGACAGACAATTCCATGATTAGTCCATTTTATTGGGGTAATATGCAGGAAGATAAATATTCCTTTTTTGTCGGAGTGCTTAGCAATTTCACTTTTGAGCCATTCCGGGTCTACGCAGAGGTATTCCCCTTTTTCATTGGAGGTATCTCCCAGAATAAAGGCATATTGCCCTTTTACAAAGCTATGGTTGGTGTCGTAGCCCCAGGTGCTTTTCCATACATCCCGTGCAACCCTGTCATGATTTCCCCGGGTTACATAATATGGGACCTGAAGCTTGTTTAAGGTAGTTTTTAAATCGTAGAAAAGTGTGGGGTCATCGTGTACCAAATCTCCATTGAATATGGTGAAATCAACGCCTTTTTGTAACTTTTCCCGGTTTATCCAGCCAATAAGATCGGTATGAAACTGTTCGAAATCGGTACTGGGTTGGCCGTAATGACCATCTGAAGCAATGATGACCCGGAGCTTAGTTCGGGCGTTAGTGATATTTTCGCTATAAAGGTCTGATACCAGCCCGAGGCCTGTGATAGCGGGTATGGTTTTCAAAAAAGATCTTCTTTTAACAGTCATGATCGTGCAAAATGATGGGTTAGGGTGCAAGGTTTTCCTGTCAAAAATAGGTCATTCTGAGAGAAAAATATTTATTCTTGTGTTTAAATTAGTAATATTTAACCATTAATTAAAAAGTATGGATCGGCTTATTTTGCAGAAAGCAGCCCTTTATTGTGCCTATCAGGAACGTACTCAGGAAGAGGTGCGCCAGAGGCTCAAGAAATGGAATGTGTGGGGAGACGAGGCTGAGGAACTTATTGCCGAGCTTATCTCGCAAAACTACCTTAATGAGGAACGCTTTGCCAAAAGTTATGCCGGAGGTAAGTTTAGAATAAAAGGCTGGGGGCGACGAAAAATCCGGCAGGAGCTCCAGCGTCGTGGGTTAAGTGACTATAATATCGGGCAGGGAATGGCTGAGATAGAAGAAGAATCCTATCAACAAGAATTAGAGGAAATGTTGCTGAAAAAGAAACATACGCTGGCTTCAAGGGAGCGTGATCGGTTTAAACTGAAACAAAAACTACTCCGATTTGCTCTTGGAAAGGGTTATGAGTCGGAAATGGTGTGGAAAGTTCTCGACAGGGTTATTGAATAGAGGCTCTGAACTCGGAAATGTAATTTCAGAGCCTCTGATTCTGATCAGAAGTCTTCCTCGAAAGAAATCTTATGTCCTCCGTTTTCCTTGTCCTTTACGCCACTCATTACCCCAGCTTTCTGATATTCACCAACTCTTTTCTCGAAGAAATTAGTTTTCCCTGGAAGGGAAATGAGCTCCATGAAATCGAATGGGTTGGTAGATCCATAAACCTTTTCGCAACCTAAACGCTCTAACCAGAAATCGGCAATATATTCGATATACTGGTTCATCAAGGTAGCATTCATGCCGATAAGAGATACCGGAAGTGCATCGGTCACAAATTCCTGCTCTATTTTCACCGCGTCGATCATAATTTCCTTTACCCGCTCAGGGTCGAGTTGGTTGACGATATGGCGGGTGTATAGTAAGCAGGCAAACTCACAATGAAGACCTTCGTCACGAGAAATAAGCTCGTTGGAGAAAGATAGTCCAGGCATCAAACCACGCTTTTTGAGCCAATAAATGGAACAGAAAGAGCCTGAAAAGAATATTCCTTCTACGGCAGCAAAAGCGATAATGCGCTCTGCGAAAACGGGGCTGTTAATCCATTTAAGTGCCCATTCCGCTTTTTTCTGAACGCAAGGAATGGTGTCCATTGCGCGTAGCAATCGATCCTTCTCGGTGTTATCTTTGATATAGGTATCAATGAGAAGGCTATATGTTTCCGAGTGAATATTCTCCATGGCAATCTGGAATCCGTAGAAGCATTTGGCTTCGGCATACTGGACTTCACTAAGGAAGTTTACGGCCAGGTTTTCGTTAACAATCCCGTCGGAGGCCGCAAAGAAAGCCAGTACATGAGATATGAAATGGCGCTCTCCGTCATTAAGGTTTTCCCAGTCTTTTTGATCTTGTGATAAATCAATCTCTTCAGCAGTCCAAAATGAAGCTTCATGTCTTTTATACATTTCCCATATGTCATTATGTTTGATAGGGAATAATACAAATCGCATAGGGTCTTCCTGTAGCAAGGGTTCGGGCAACATCTTTTTATTGGTTTCTTGTGTCATAGCTATCTATTATTTCTTTGGATGAATGCTTTTTTATATCAGGCAATCGTATGAATCAATACGTTCAGGAGGGCGACAAATCTACGCTCTTTGGCCCGCATTGTCAAAAACATTTCGGCAATTCTAGGATCCTGATGGCTCTGGCCTAGCTGACCTATTAATTATAGTAAAAAACAGTAACTTTGCCAGTCTCACTTATTAACCTATCTTAGTTTTGAAAATTTCGGGATTTACTATCATTCGCAACGCCATATTAAATGATTATCCGATCGTCGAGGCCATTAAATCCATTTTACCTGTAGTAGATGAAATGCTGGTAAGTGTGGGGAAGAGCGATGATGATACCCTGAAGTTAATTCAGGCCATTGATTCGGATAAGATTCGGATCGTGCAGACCGAATGGGATATGAATCTGCGAAAAGGGGGGCAGGTATTGGCAGTAGAGACAGACAAAGCCCTGGCCCAGATAGCTGCCGATTCTGACTGGGCTTTTTATATCCAGGCCGACGAAGTACTTCATGAACAATACCATCAGCAGATCAGGCAGGCATGTGAGCAATATGTGGACGATAAACGGGTGGAAGGTTTACTCTTTGACTACCTACATTTCTTTGGCACGTATCGGTATCATGGTGATAGCCGAAAATGGTACCGAAGGGAGATTCGTATCATCCGCAATGAAAATAATCCCAGCAAGACGCCTATATCTGCCTATCGAGATGCCCAGGGGTTTCGACGTGGGCAGGAGAAATTGATGGTTAAGCATTGTGGAGCAGCTATTTATCATTATGGATGGGTTAAAAGCCCCAAACAGATGAAAACAAAAATTAAAAATGTCAGCAGGTTTTGGAAAGAGGGAGAGGCTTGGGAAAAAGAATTGCGATCCGATGACGTGTTCGATTATAATGCTTTCGATTCTTTAAAAGAATTTGAAGGAACCCACCCAGCGGTTATGACAAATAGAATTCTAGCCCAGAACTGGAAGGTAGATCTGGACATTAGTCGAAAGAAATTTAAGCTAAAAAACGCACTATTATACTGGTTTGAAAAGAAAACAGGTAGGAGGTTATTTGAATTTAGAAATTACCGGCTGCTGAAATAGGCAGTAGTCCGCTAAACCCGCCTTTAAATCCAGCGTTTTCTTCTAAAGTACCAGAGGACGGTGAGCGAGGAACCAACCATCATAAGTAATGAGGCTGCAAAGCCGTAAGGAGACTGACTGGTAGGCAGATTATGATAATTCATACCAAAGATTCCCGCTATTAAGGTGGGGGGCATAAAGATGATCGTTACCACCGTGAATATTTTTATCACTTGGCTTTGCTCAAGGTTGATTAAACCCATAAAGGTATTTTGTAAGTACTCCAGACGTTCGAAGTTAAAAGTCGTATACTCCAGCAAAGAATTGATGTCTTTCAAAATAATGCGTAAATGTTCCTTTCTATTTTCGGGAAAATTCAGGCTTCTGAGAACTCCCGACAGAACCCTTTGTTTATCTATACTTGTCTCGCGGAGCATCATCGTAATTTCCTGTAAACCACTGATACGTATGAGTACTTCTTGTCGCGCTTTTTGCTCATGAGTAAGGGACTTACTGATTGTGCTTATATCCTTAGAGATGGCCTCCAAGGAATCGGCATCAGCCTCTATTCGTGTTTCGAGTAACATCAGCATAAAGTCTACTCCAGACTGAAAAGTATGCGGGCTGACTTTCATTTTCTTTACTGTATCTGCGAAGGTCTGAGAATCACCTCTTCGAAAGGTGAAAAGTACCCCCCTATGTAACAGGAATGAAACGGGATAGGTCTCATAGCCATCCTTGTCAATTCGTAAGAAATTGGAGTTAGCATTGATGGTATCATTTTGTTCGAAAAAACGGGAGCTACTTTCAATCTCCACGATTTCCTGTGGCGTTTGAAAGCTAATCTCACACTGACTTTCCACCCATTCTTCCTCTTCCATAGTAGGTGATTGTAAATCGACCCATAGCAGATTTTTTACCTGACCTAGAGCCCGAAGATCATCCTCCCTGCGTACCATGCGCCCATCTTTATAGAATATCCGTACCATTTTTTAAAGTTGGTGAAAAAGAACCATTGGGAAAAGGAGTAAGGGAAAATATTATACCGATTGGCATAAGACTCTGAAGAACGAGGGTATCCTGATATTGATGGATCGAGTTCGATGTTATTTTTAATCAATAATTACAAGATTGTATATAAACTAATTGTTTATAAATCTTTTAGGCTGGTCGTGATCTAGCCCCATTTCCGATTGCCTTTCCGGTATTCAGAAGCCGGCCTCAGCTTTGTTGATAATCTAACAGTCTATGGCTATTAATTTTAGTTATTTTTTTGAAAGAATAGTGTAGTTTTTACTTTGTTTTATATTATTTTATGTCTAATTTAATAGTGAATTTACACTATAAAGTAAATCATATATTATGAAAACAATTATTTGTCTCTCCACGAAAATAACTGTTCTTCTAGGCCGGGTAGTTTTTATCTTTATTCTGCTGTCACTGCCCGTTAAAGCACAAAATACGATTTCGTACACCGTAACTGAGGACACACATTACGAAGTGAGTAATAAAGTCTTTCTAAAAAATGTGAGTTCTCAAGATCTTATTGAAATGAGACCTACAAGGGAGGTATACAAAATGACTAAAGCAATAGATGGCGATTACTTCAGTGAAACGAAAGAATACCTCGTGACAAACAAAAATGAAACCTGGTACCCCGACACCAAAAAGATTGTCACGGATAATATTGGTACCAAAATTTACAATTCGAAAGGCGATTTGATATTTGAAAGAGAACATTCTGAAGAATTAAGAAGCCAAATTGATAAGGATATTAAGAGCACAGGAAATCGTCTGAATGTTTTTGAGTTTCCAGATGCTAACACAATTAAGTTGGAAGCAAAGGCTCAAAATGTATCATTTAAAGAATTGCCAAATGGACATGTACTATTAAAAAGGGCTTTGAAAACGAATGTAGACGGCACTTATTTGGATTTCGGTACCACCCAAGAAACCGAAATTGATACGAAAAATTATATTGTTAATAGAAAAACAAATGACTCAAAAGATCATGAGCTAAAAAGTGAAGAGATCTATTTTAAGAAAGTATTCAAAAATGAATCAAAAGCTCTTAAAGTATTCGAACGACATAAAGAAGAGCATCAAGGTTATGCCAATATTTATAAAACTAGTTATGTACGTTACGAGCATTATGAACTGGATGGCAAAAGAGTTTTTGATGACAAAAAATCTGGCGAGTTAGAGGATTTCGACTTGGATAGCCAGACAGATAGGGTCTTGCGCTTATTTCCAAATCCGACTGCCACTGAGATAACCGCAAAATATTCTAAAGATTTGATTCCGAGTGGTATAACGATCGAAAATAACTATGGGTTAAGTGTTTTAACCGTGATCTTAGATCAGGATAAAGGGGCCATTAAGCTGGATGTGAGCAAGTTAGCTCCAGGGCTCTACACCGTTAAGTTAACGCATTCTACTGGAGTAATTCGTCAACAATTTGTTAAACAATAAGCTCATGAAAAATGTACTATGTTTTGTCTTGTTTCTATCAATTATAGAAGCTTCGACTAATGCTAATGCCCAGCATACTAAAAATCTGTACTTCGTACACGGATTAGGGGGGAATAGTTTTTCATTTACTGATTTTGCCGGTGCTATTAGTTATGGTGCTCCGGACTATCCATCACGAAAAGCCAATGTGTTCAGCGATATCATCTATTCGGATGGACAGCAATATGGTTTGCAGGCTTGTGCCGATCGAGTGAAAGAGCAAATTTTCACAAAACCGAATGCTGCCAGCTTTGGAGCCAATAGCTTCATTATAGCGCATAGCCAGGGAGGGATAGTTTCCAGAAAAGCAGATCAGCTGATTCAATACTCCGGTGTCCCCCGAACCTTTGGCGGAATAGTGACCATTGGCTCACCCCATGGCGGAGCCCAAATTATCAATAATCGGGACTCCAAACTTTTTCCATTGGCTAACAATGCCTGTAACAAGCTCTTAAAGGTAGAAATTCAGAGCACATTGCAAGAGGCTCCACTTTTAAAAGGATTGTTCTGGCCGGTTGCAAAGAGAATTAGCGAAAATTTTTCGAATTCACTTTGTGATTTTGTAGTGCCTAATGACGCTAATCGATTCAGTGTAGTGGATATCGTGGCAGGGCATTTCACCTCTGCAGTGGCCAATTCTTACATGGTAGGTTCTTCAGAATTAAATGACCTAAATACATTTCATCAGAACAATACGTCCAATATTCAAAAAGTCGCTTTTTATGGCAACAAGGATCCTAATGATGTATTTTGGAGGGTTTTGCATTATTTTAGGAATGATCCGAATGAGGAGCCTACATTTGGAGCCACCAACGACTATCAGGGTGTGGTGGATGGACAAAAAATATTGATGGATTATAAAGCCGCTCGTCAAAGTCAGGAATTCGCACTTTTCGTTCATTGCTCGAACCATTCACTCCTTTTTTGGTGTATCGGTGCATGGCCTTACAAAGATAGGATTTCGGCACTGAGCGATGCGATCAATTTTCTTGAAAACATCAATAGTAAATGGTTGGATGTGATAGGAGCCGCTAGCATTACCAACACTACTACCAACACCTGCTACTATACACCAATTGACGGGAATGGGTACCCACAGATATCCTCTGCTCAACCCTGTCCCGAGATAGCGGGTTATACCTTAACCCAATCTTACACAGTTACCACCACTACCAATTCTTTAAAACCCTCCGACGGGGTAGTGCTTGTAGAATCGCAAAAGGCATTCCCGGGGGTGAGTGCGGCTAATCAAGTGGAACTACCCAACAATTCACATATGCAGGAGAGGAATTCGCCTGAGTTGAAATATCGATCCCGAGAATTGTTTGATGGCTTGCATGGTGTTTTTTTTAAACTTGACGCCCAATAGCCATGTTTTTTTCTGTAAAAATGAACACCATCATCATTTTTGTGGCTACCGTTTTTTTTAGCTGTAAAAATAATTTTGACCTGCCCTTCTATCCGTCTTATGAATGGCCAAAACCTGTTTGTGATACTACTTTAAAGGTGGTTTGGCAGAAAATTATTGCTCCCGACTCATCTTATGGAGTAGCCCAATTCTTTTCAATAGATGGAAAAAATATTTTTTGGATTGGATCTGATCATGGGAATATAGAAAGTAATACCGATTCAAAATTGGGATACTTCGAATTTGACGGTAATAAAATAATGGAATCATGGACTAAATATAAAGATCGTAGCAGTGATTCCAAGAATCTAATCTTTGACAGTGGTAGAAAGTTGGTGGTTCATGAGGGAAAGCTAATTTATACTTCTTGGCATGAACTCTTTTGTTTTAGTGATAATGGTGATCTGTTATGGAAGAATAGCAAATTTTCGGGTAAAAATGAACAGGGAAATGGGGGGCCTTTTATTAGTTTATACGGGAATAAGGTATATTTCCCTTCAGATGGTAAGGAGATTACTGACGAAAGCTATTTATTTGAGATAGATAGCGAAACAGGTAAAGAAAAGTTATTGTTTACTGAACCTGTGAAAAACAATTTAACGAGTCATCTAGAATGTCCAGTACTCTACATCCATAACAATGATACGATTGCCACCTTTCAAAGCAGGAAATGGAATATTAAAACTTTGGTAAATAGAGCCGATATGGTAGCCTGGAATATAAGTAAAAATGAAATTCTGTGGAGGGTAGATAGCATAGATAGGTATGCTCAAAGCTCATCCAACCCCATATTATTTGAAAATAATAAATTGTATTATGCTGGAGCCTTTGATATTTACTGTCTTGATGCCTTTACCGGCAAACTGATTTGGAGGCAGGCTTTTGACTACCTGCATTATAGATTCAATCGTGCGAGTATGTTGCTATTGAAAAATGGCTTAGTAGCAAAGTCCGAACACGAGGAAATCGCCCTACTTGATAAGGAAACGGGTGCTATAATTTGGGAGAACAGAAATGTGGGAACCGGTAGCTCTCAGATAGAGCTTTATAAGGGGGATCTTATTATGTCGAGCGGTGGCAAAGGAACGATCGAATGCCTTGATAGCCGCACCGGTTTGATTAAATGGAAGGCTAAGGCCCCCAATCAATGTTTAGACAGCAGGGCAGGTTTTGGTTTGTATAGTTTTGTCATTAATCCTAAAACAAATTTGCTCTATATCTGCGACAAGTTCTTTATTCAATGCCTCAAACTTCCTGGATATGAATAAAGTGTCCTAATCTATTTTCTGGGTTTGAGGTCGCTGTTTAATTCCTTGGGCTACATTTAAACTGGAGGATTATGGTGACCAGATACACAGTAGGGATGATATGAATTGCCGATCGGGTTTATTATTTGTACTTTTAGGGCATGAATCAGCATGCCGTACCTAGTATTTTAACCACCCAATTTTGGCTTTTAGGAATAAGTTCTTTTCTATTTTCTTCCAGTTTTAACATGCTTATCCCAGAGTTGCCAGCGTATCTGACTGCTATGGGTGGCGCAGAATATAAGGGATTTATCATTGGGCTATTTACCTTGACTGCGGGTCTTTCCAGACCCTTTAGTGGTCGGCTGACAGACCGGGTGGGCAGGGTACCCGTCATGGTGTTTGGTTCCCTGGTTTGTGTTTTATGTGGGTTCTTGTATCCGATCTTCACTACTGTCATACCATTTTTAATGTTAAGGCTGGTTCATGGTTTTTCTACCGGCTTCAAGCCAACGGGCACATCGGCCTATGTTGCCGACATTGTGCCAGTGACGCGCCGGGGAGAAGCTATGGGAATCCATGGAATTTGCATGGGTATAGGATCTGCCTTTGGACCAGCAATAGGGAGCCTTATTAGCAACAGATTTTCACTCAATATGCTCTTTTATACATCTTCGTTACTGGCTTTTTTGTCTATTATCATCCTGATCAATATGAAGGAGACCTTGCGGGAGAGACAGAAACTTTCCTTTGATTCTTTTAGGCTGAGCCGCAGGGATATTTTTGAACCCGATGTATTCAAACCGGCATTGATCATTTTGCTGGTCTATTTTAGTTTTGGGGCCGTGCTTACAGTAACGCCTGATTTTAGCGATCATCTGGGCCTGGATAATCGAGGCGTGTATTTTATGGTTTTTACCCTATTCTCCCTTCTGGTGAGACTAGTGGCAGGGAAGACCTCCGATCGCCGAGGAAGAGAACCCGTCGCTATAGTGGGGTGCTGCTTTCTGATTGTTGCCATGTTATTTACTGGTTTTGCCCAGTCAATCCCAGTCTTTTTTGTTGGGGCTGCGTTATTTGGCATATCGATGGGGGTGTTATCGCCCGTACTTTCAGCCTGGACTGTGGATCTGAGTGGGGATCATAATCGTGGGCGTGCCATTGCCACTATGTATATTGCTCTGGAAGCGGGTATCGGTCTGGGTGCCGTCATAGCAGCTGAATTGTTCAGCAACAAAATAGAGAATTTCCCCTTGGTTTTTATGGCTATGGCCGCACTTGCCCTGTTGGGACTAATCTATACTTCTATTATTTACCATAAGAAAAAATTAGCAACTCGTGTTATTCGAAGATAGTTTTCAGACCATACAAACGCCTTCCGAAGGTTTCTATAAAGACAAGGGAAGTAAGTTTCTGGCCTATGCTTACCCAATTATCAAGGAAGAAGAAGCCAAACAATACCTCTTAAACCTAAAGGAATTACACCCCAAAGCGGTGCATCATTGTTATGCCTACCGTCTGGGTTTAGATCGAATGAGCTATCGTATGAGTGACGATGGAGAGCCCTCGGGAACCGCAGGCAGGCCCATCTTAAACACCCTGTATTCCCGGGAACTTACCAATGTTTTAGTGGTGGTGGTGCGCTATTTCGGGGGAACCCTTTTAGGGGTGCCCGGCTTAATCAATGCCTATAAAACAGTGACTGAAGAGGCTCTGGATCAGGCTCAGTTGGTCACTCGACATATGGTTCAACATTATAAAATGAAATTTGCCTACATCCAAATGAACGATGCTATGCGGATTGTTAAAGAAATGGAATTACCTGTTATTTCGCAGCAATTTGAGATGGATTGCGAAATGATTCTCGAAATACGGAATACCTTGCTCGAGCGATTTATTTCCCGCTGCGAACAGGTGCAAGGTATTACGATAGAACAGGAGCCGGAGAATGGAGTTTAAATTTTCGGTTTACCTTTTATATAACCCAGGGACCCTAGAAACAGGTCGGCCTGACGGATGGTGGACAAATAAGCTTCACCTTTATTAAAAAATCCATGACCGTGCCCCTCGTAGAGGTGTAGCTCCGCTTTGCTGCCTACCTCCTTCAATTTATCTCGGTATTCTGTCCCGGTTTGAACTGGGATTAATTTATCAGCCGTGCCGAGAAATATGATGGTAGGGGCCGCGCCAGATCGGATATTATGGAAAGGCGAAATTTCGGGATAGCGATCGCCTATCCGATCATAGCCATATTGTCCTGGACCATTATTGAAAACTGGGTTAAATAACACCAAAGCATTGGGTCGGGAACTTATTGAAAGGTCCTCGGTTGGCTCATCCAGTGCAGTTAAGTCTGCTGCTGCGGCCAAGTGCCCTCCTGCCGATCCTCCCGCTGCAATAATTTTACCCCCATCGATACCTAGTATTTCCTGGTGCTGTCTGATAAAGCGTATTGCCGATTTTGCATCCGCCACGGCCTCAAATGGGCTGGTCTTATTTCGACTGAAAACGCGGTAGTCTGCCAAGATGGTAATTAGCCCTCTATGAGAGAAATATTTCGCTTGCCCTTCAAATTGTTTATAGCTACCTCCATTCCATCCTCCGCCAAAGAAAAAGATCATGGTGGCCAATGGCTTGCCTGCTTTATAGTGTTGAGGGTAGTAGACCCTTAATGTAAGATCTAAAGTGTCTATGCGCTTATACACTACCTGCAAAGAGTCTCCGGGCGTATATTTTTGTGCCCATGCAGCAGTGCCTATAGCCGAAAGCAGAAAGATAAGTAAAGAAATAGCCCAGATTGTTACGATCCGGGCTTTGTAATTGATCTGTAAAGTCCCATTAGTCATGTTTCGAAAAGACGAAGTGAAAATGGTTCTACTGATCATAAATGCTTAAAATGCGATTCCGAATCCGGCCCCTACATTTACTACACCAATAAATCGTTTGTCGCTAAATTTATCTACCAATTGGTAGCTCCCTTTAGTGGCCGTAATCGCAACATCTTTTAGCTCTGCTTCCGAACCAATAACATCGGCCGTAAAGTGAAAGAACAGGCTATTGATGATTGGAAAACGAAGACTCGCCCCGGCTCCTAACCCTAAAGCAGAGGTGGATGCGGTCTTTAAATCAACATATACAGGCTCATCTCCTCCCGCTTTGTGCCCTACCAGATTGACGGAGGGAGAATTGGCCCAGATTTTACCTGCCTGCAAATGGGCCTCAAACTGTACCCGGTTGAAATTAAGATAGATGGCTGGCCCTACCAATAAGGCATTAAGTTTCCATTTGGAGACTTGACTATCCCAATTGTAATTATCTCCCAATACAGAAGCATAGGAGTCAGCCTTTTCTATTATAGGGCCAGAATTGGTAGTGTTAATATTCTTACTACCTGAGGCCCGTAAGCCCAGCCAGCGAAAAACTCGGAAATCGTAGTTTGCCTGCCCATAATACCCCGAACCTGCCAGTCCCGAAAGTGGATCATTTAGTTTTTCTCTCGCCAACTCACCCACCGGCAAGCTGTAACCACCATTGACAGAAAGAAAGCTTCGTGTGTTTTGAGCCTGGCTTGTGAGCGCCAAAAGAACGATGAGGAAGGTGGATATTGATATTTTTTTCATGGCAATTTATCTGTGTATGCTATAGTTTGATGACAATGGGGTGTTGGGTAACCGCCGATTTAACGCATTTTGTATGGCTTTTGGTTCACGCTGTTGGGATAGTGAAATATATTCAACAAAATTCCCTAATATTAATTGCGTTTGACTCAGGGTTGCGCTGGTATGACTTTGGTAGGAAGGAGGGTATAACAAAATATACAATACGTTATGGACAGAAAAGAGACAGACAAAGAAGCCAGAGCCACAAAAAATACGAAAAATGTGTGGAAATATATCTTAGGTGTGGGAATCGTACTCATGCTTATTGCTTTTTTTGGTGGTTTTTTTAACCACGATCAAAACTTTAAACAGGAAGGAAATAGCACGGGGATTGCTCCTGACTCAGCTTATGATGGAGAAGTGGAGACACGAACGGATGCTGATACGGTCATGGAAAATATTAGGGGAACCGAATAAGGTTCGGAAGCCCCTAATATAGACTTCTGGACTAGCGTAGAAGTGCATCCCATAGTATCTCCACAGGATGCTGGGCCTTTCTGCCGGTACCGTCTTTTATCTGGTGTCGGCAGCTGGTCCCCGCTGCTGCTATGAGAACGCTTTCGGGCTGTTGTCGGATGGTGGGGAAAAGGACTAATTCGCCTACCTGCATCGATACTTCGTAATGCTCCTCCTCATAACCAAAGGAGCCAGCCATTCCGCAGCAACCCGATGGGATTAACTGTACCTTATAATTTTGTGGCAAGGATAGTGCCTTTTTAGGTGCGGTCAGAGTGGATAATGCCTTTTGATGACAGTGACCATGAAGTTTTATTAATTTGGATTCTGTTGTAAACAGGGAAGACGAAATACGCCTGGCATCTATTTCCCTTGCTAAAAACTCCTCAATGAGAAGACTGTTTCTGGCAATGTTACGGGCGGAATCCTTCATGTGCTCAGGCACCAGGTCTACATATTCATCACGGAAAGTAAGCAGGGCAGATGGTTCGATTCCTACAAGCGGTGTAGAGTCGGAAATTAAACCTTGAAGCTTATTTATATTGTCAATTGCCAATTTTTGAGCTTCTTTTATCAATCCCTTAGAAAGGTAGGAGCGCCCGGATTCAGTGTGTTCAGGGATTACGACATCGTACCCCAAAGCTTCTAATAACTCCACTGCCTTGATACCTACCGACAGATCATTATAGTCAGTAAATTCGTCACAGAAAAGGTACACCTTATTCCCGGTTTGCGTTTGGTTAGACTTTCTACGCTTAAACCATGTCTTAACGGTTTGTTTATTGAGCTCCGGCATGCTACGGTCCGGATGGAACCCCACGGCTTTATTGGCCAGCTTTCTCAGAGCAGAATTTCCGAAAACCATATTATAGGCCCAGGGAGCCATCGAAGCAAGTTTCATTTGTTTGGCAAATCCGGCAATAAGTTTGGTTCGAATAGGCACCGCATGTGTTTCGTAATAATGCTGTGTAAATTCGGCCTTCATCTTCCCCACATCCACGCTAGAGGGGCATTCAGACTTACAGCCTTTGCAGGAGAGGCAAAGATCTAATACCTCTTTAACCATCTCTTGATCAACATTCATATTCTTTTGCGATGGTTGAGCTTTTCCTGTCAGGTACTGCCTGAGTATATTGGCTCTAGCACGAGTGGTATCTCGTTCTTTTCGGGTTGCCATAAAACTAGGACACATCGTTCCTCCCGTTAACTCCGTTTTCCGACAGTCCCCGGATCCACTGCATTTTTCTGCCAAGCGGAGCATGCTTTCCTGATCCGAAAAGTCGAATACGGTAGGCATTAAGGTTAAGTCCTGGTCCTGTTCATAACGTAGGAACTCGTTCATTGGCGGGGTGTCAATGATTTTATTGGCATTGAAGATGCCGTCAGGATCCCAGATTTTCTTCACTTGTCTAAACAGGGCATAGACTTCTTCACCCATCATATAGGGAATAAACTCTCCCCTAAGTCTTCCATCTCCATGCTCCCCGGAAAGTACCCCGCGGTATTTTTTTACCAATGTTGCAGTCTCGGCCAGCACTTCTCTAAATTGTTGCTTTCCTGCACTGGTTTTCAGATTGATCATGGGTTCTACATGCAATTCCCCAGCGCCTGCATGAGCATAGTAAGAGGCATGCAATCCCCTTCGCTGGAGGAGCTCCGCCAGCTCGGCAATGTATTCAGGTAGGTCCTCAACGGCTACCGCACAGTCTTCAATAAGGTTAACGGGTTGCGTATCCCCAGGCAAATTGCGGATGAGCCCTAGGCCGGCTTTGCGTATATCCCAGGCCTTATTGGCATCCTCCCCAAACAAAAGGGGGTAAGCATAGCCTAGCTTCTCCTGTCGAAGTTCTGCCTCCAATAAATCGACAAGTTGCCTTACCTCCGATTCAGTTTCGCCCCACAGCTCTACCATCAATAAGGCCTCAGGGTCTCCTTCCATAAAAAAACGATTATGAGAATAGACATGATGCTCCTTAGTGAAGTCCATAATATACTTGTCTACCAACTCAGAAGCCTTGGGTTGGTGACGCATAGCAATGCGGTTGGCAAAGAGTGCCTCAGCCAGGGTAGAGGTATGAATACATAAGACCCCAACGGCGGCGGGTGGCAGATCTACCAATGACAATTTCGCCTCGGTAACCATACAGAGCGTTCCTTCTGATCCTGCTATAAGCTGGCAGAGATTGATCTGGTCGGACCTTAGGTGATCTACCAGAGCATCGAGGGCATATCCTGAGTTACGACGGGTAACTCCCGGCTTGGCAAACTGACTACGGATTAACTCTTGATCAACAGGGTTGGAGAGAATTCCCCACATACCGGCATAAATTGACTTTTCACGTTGACCGAGGCTGGTATCGCGAAGGAGTTTTTCCTGGAAACCACTGATGTACTGATTCTGAAAGACAGTTTCTTCACCGTCGGAAAGTAAGACACTTACTTCCAATAAATGGTCGCGTGTGGCTCCCCAGGTGATGGAGTGGAGTCCGCAGGAATTGTTGCCGATCATCCCCCCAACCATGGCGCGACTTGCCGTGGAAGTTTCGGGACCAAATAAAAGGCCATAAGGCGCCAAATACTTGTTCAAATCGTCACGGATTACACCGGGTTGAACACGCACCCACTTTTCTTTTTCATTTATTTCCAAGATTCCTGAGAAATGCTTGGAGATATCTACTACGATACCCTTCCCCACTACCTGCCCAGCCAGCGAGGTGCCTGCGGCACGGGGGATCAGGGTGGTTTTATGTTGGCGGGCAAATCGGATCAATAGCTTTATATCCTCTACCTGGCGGGGTATGGCCACCGCCAAGGGAAACTCTTGATATACGGAAGCGTCGGTTGCATATATCGCTATTTGCGCTTGGTGAAGTGTAGAGTCGTCGTAATATAATTCTCCTTCAAATTTCTTATCCAGATTGTGAAAGTCTAGTAGGTCTAAGCGGTTCATGTCGGACTATCTCCTTTAAATATAATGAGCATCAGTTGGTGGCTCAAAGATAATACGGTAAGGTTTAATAGACTGTTTTAAATTTGAGCTAATCCCGTATTTAAGCCCATTCTAAGGTCAATACATTATATTTTGTCTGATTCTCTAACCTGCTGAAGCTTTCCGGCACATGCAGGAACTTCATTTACCGGCATGATCCTGAACACTTATTTTCCTCGTCTGGATTCCTCATCTATATTTTATAGTTGTGGTCGACATAGTCAGATGGGGTAGCGGATGGGGTAATCGCTAATCATTTGGACAAAACTATATACGTATATTTGATTCTTGAATAGAAACTGGCATGCTTTTATTGAATAATCATTTGATTATAATCCGTATATATCTCATCTTGAATATTAAAAATATATGAAAATTAGCCTTTACAAAGGGATATGGATCGCGTTGCTGTCCGTATGTTATTTGCCTGTGTTCGCTCAAACCCCAACGTCCATTACTCTTTCAACGGATAGCCTAAGTGCGGGTCTGATTACCTTAGTGCAGGAAGATGTAGTTTTTCACCCCAATCTGGGCGTAGGCTTGGCCGATACTAAGAAAGAAGTGGTATCCACTTTGCAACTTGACAAGAATAAAAGCAAAAAGGCAGATCTTTCTCTAAGCGCACCTACAATTTTCAAGCTTCAAATAGCTGGGCAAGGATATAGTAAGACTTGGATATTGTTTGTTCAACCTGGTGATCAGCTGAAGGTATTATTTGATAAAGGCCAAAATCCCCAATTTTCGGGTACGAATGCCGGATATCAGGAATTTCTTAAAACTTATTTTCTTGAAAACCAGTACCAATATCTGCCGGTTTTTGGTTACAATCCTTCTCAGATAGACAATCAAATCGTATTAGCCCAGAGCGATAGCTTACAGAAACTGCGCAAAAACGCGTGGAACGAATTTAAAGCTTCGGAGCATCCCGCCCCCGCCTTCGAAGCTTATGTAAAGGCTGTTACTATGGCTGAGCCCATTTTATTATACAGATTGATACAGGAACGTTTGATGCGTAGAAACAGGGTTAAGGTGCTAGATCCCGAGCAGCGTAAAGAGTTAGAAAATTATACCCTTGAAAAATTTGAGATTCAATCAGACGATGCCCTGCTTAGTGAGGCCTATCGGGATGAGCTGCGAAAGTGGGTATTGATACCGACCTTACGAAAATACCCTGTTGAGAGTAGTTCCAGATATGAATTAAGTCCTGAGGCTCTCCGTCAGGTCTATCAGTTTAGCAAAGCCAAATTTGCTCCATATCCAAAACAACAGGCCTATCTGCTTACTTACTGGTTGAACTATGCCAATACGGCCATTCCGGATTTGGAACCAGGAAAGAGTCTGCTTCAGGATTATCAGGCAACACTTCCGCAGTCACCCTATCTCCCTTATTTAACCCAGCAGGTGACTGTACGTGAAAAATTAACACCAGGAGCTTCCTTGCCGGCCGTTACTCTTTCGAAGCTTAACGGGGAAAGTTTTTCTTTAGATAAGTGGAAGGGAAAGCCTTTGGTTCTTGTATTTGCCTATAGTATAGGCCAACATGAACCCGGTCTCAGCAAAATGGAAACCTTATATCAGGATAAAGTTCAGTTTGCTTATGTGTCCGTTATCCAGGGGGTTGGAATAGATATACTTAATAAGCACTTAAAAGATCGGGACAATGCCATGCATCTGTCGGCTTCGTCAGAGGCAATACGGAAGCTGGAAAAGGAACTCGCCATTGACATCCGTTACCCTTTTCTGGTTGCTGATGCTGCAGGATCAATTGTAAACCGATGGATTCCTCAGGAATTTCCGGATAATGCTGCGCTGAAGGCCACCATTCAAAAAGCCTTGGCCCCATAATTAAGTTACGTGTAGATTGGTATTACCCGTTCGATTTAGTTCGAACGGGTTTTTTTGTTTAAAAATATCATCGTCAAGCATGGCAGGTGCCTTCTGGTAACAATAAAGTAAGAGGATCTCAGAGTAGATTAAAGGGAAACAAAAAGATAAGTAAACAGCTGTATATCTATAAATAATTAAAATAATTTTTAGAATTTTCCTATAAAATGTCGGTTCTTGCGTACTTTTGATTTAATAATGCCCATAACTAATCATTTATTTACCAAGAAAATTTAGAAGCGTATGAAAAAACAGCTACAAGCTATGACATTTCTTATCGGAGTGCTCCTTTGTATTGGGTTAGGGGCTAAGGATAGCCGTGCTCAGGACCGAAAAGTGAGTGGAAAGGTAACCTCCAATACCGATAAGACGGGAATTCCGGGCGTGAATGTTCAGGTAAAAGGGACCAATGTAGGTAGCGTAACCGATGCAGATGGTGCGTATTCCCTCGATGTAAAATCGGATAATGCAATTCTTGTTTTCTCCTCTATAGGCTTTTTAAAGCAGGAGATCACAGTAGGTAACCGTGCGTTGATTGATGTGACCTTATCCGAGGATATCAAAAGTCTAACAGAAGTAGTCGTGACTGGCTATACCGTACAGCGAAAGGCCGATATTACGGGCGCCGTTGCGGTGATAGATGCCAAGGAACTGACGGCAGTACCTTCCGCCAGTGTCACACAGATGTTACAGGGAAGAGCCTCGGGGGTAACAGTGGGAAATGATAATTCCCCAGGAGGCGGCACCATGGTACGTATTCGTGGCTTTGGATCTATTAATAACAACAGTCCTTTATATGTCATCGATGGGGTTCCTACTCAGGGTACACTCAATCAAATCAACCCCAATGACATTGAGTCGATGCAGGTGCTTAAAGATGCCTCAGCGGCTTCTATATACGGGGCTAGGGCAGCCAATGGCGTCGTGATCATCACCACCAAGAAGGGTAAATCAGGCGCTCCCAGCATTACCTTCGATTTTTATACGGGAACGCAGCGTCCAGGGAAAATGCTAGATCTACTTAACGCCAGGGAATTGGGCGATTATCTATTTCAGTCGGACATAGGTGCAGGCAAAAGCCCATGGGTTACTTCTCCCTCTGCACAATACAAATTTGACCAGCAGGGTAATCAGACTATGGCAGATTATATCTATCCGAACATATATGGAGAATTGCCTGCCGGCATTACGTATACCAACGATATAGCGGATCCTAACTTAGGCAAAACAGCTTTTAATATCACTAAGGCTAATCAAGAAGGAACCGACTGGCAGGACGTAATTTTCGATCCAGCTTCTATTTCTAATTATCAAATTGGTGCCTCAGGCGGATCCCAATCTGCCAAGTATGCGATTTCTGCCAATTATTTTAAGCAGGGGGGTATCCTTCGCTATACCAATTATAAGCGTTATTCGGTTCGTGCCAACACGGAATTTACCAAAGGGCGGTTTACCATCGGCGAAAACCTTACCTTCTCTTACGATGAACGACAGGGAATCACCAATAATAATGAGAGTAACCCCATAATGTTTGCCATACGGGTGCATCCTATAATTCCTGTATTCGACATTACCGGTGGACCTGCAGCATTAGGAGGAACGAATACTTCCCCTTATAATGGTTTTGCCGGAAGCAGGGGAAGTAACTTAGGTAATGCTCCGAATCCACTCGCACGGCTGTACCGTGAGAAGGACAATATCACCAAAGGCTCGCATATATTTGGAAATGTTTTTACCAGCTTTGAACTACTGGAGGGCCTAACAGCCAAAACCAGTCTCGGTCTGGAATACAATCAGTATAATCGGTCAGAGTATTTTCACCGGGACATTGAAGCGGCAGAGGCCAGAAATGCCAACAGTTTAAATGTAATCAACGATGTAGATCGGTCACTCACCTGGTTTAATACCCTGAACTATTCCAAAAAATTTGGAATACATAGTTTGAATGTTTTATTGGGAACTGAGTCAGTGAAAACGTATGCGGTAGGCTTTAGAGCGAGTAGGAGTTCCTTTGCTTTCGACGACTTAGACTACCGATATCTGGATGCCGGATCGGCAGCAGGGCTGAGCAACTCGGGTCCGGGGGCTGTAGAAAGTGCCCTCTTCTCGCAGTTCGGTAAAATTAACTATGGTTATAAGGATCTTCTTTTGGCCGATTTTACCTTGCGCCGCGATGGGTCTTCCCGTTTCTCCGAGGCGAATCGCTATGGTGTTTTTCCTGCTTTCTCAGTTGGAGTTCGACTTTCGGAGATGGAGTTCCTAAAGAAAGCTACCTTCTTAGACGATCTTAAGATTCGGGGAGGCTGGGGTAAAACCGGGAATCAGCAGATTCCTAATGTATACAATTCATATACCCTTTACGCTGCGGACCCTTCCAATAACGGATACGATATCAACGGAACAGGATCTTCCATTGTGGGAGGCTTCGACCTGGTACAGTTTGGGAATTCCCTGGGGAAATGGGAAACCAATACTTCTACCAATATAGGTTTAGATGCATCCTTATTTAATAACCGTATTGAATTTGTCTTGGATCTTTACGATCGTACTACCACGGACATGCTGACGCAAATTGCAATACCTCGTACTGCCGGTAGTGGCTCTGTTCCCTATACCAATATAGGGGAGATCAATAATAAGGGGTTCGATATAGGGCTGAATTATAGAGAGAAACTTGGTGACTTTAGTTTTAGCGTAGGATTGAATTTTGGGAAATATAAAAACGAAGTGGTCAAGCTGAATGACAATCCTTCGGCTACTATCTTTGGCTTTACTACCCGGCTTCCAGCTATGTCGGCCACACGTGCTGGCTCTCCAATTGCTAGTTATTACGGCTATTTTGTGGATGGAGTAATAAAAGACCAGGCAGAGGCAGATGCGGCTCCAAAATTTGGCTCTTATACCAAAGAAGGTACCTTTAAATTCAGGGATATCAACGGAGATAATATCATTACTGCAGCCGACCGAACCATCATTGGAAATCCCCATCCTGACTTTAATTATGGTATCAATATCAATTTGGCTTATAAGCGTTTCGATTTATCGCTCTTTGGTCAAGGGGTGTATGGTAACGAAATTTTCAACTATACCCGGTACTGGACCGATTTTAACGTTTTCCAAGGGAATCGTTCGAAAGATATGCTCTATAACTCCTGGAAAAAACCTGGTGACGATGCGAAATTGCCTCGTTTGAATTCCGGTGATGCTACGAGCCAGCAGGTGTCGTCATACTTCCTGGAAGACGGATCCTATTTACGATTGAAGAATATCCAGCTGACCTACACTGTTCCTACACCTTTTTTAAGTAAAATAAAAATGGCTTCGGCTCAGGTATACATACAAGGTCAGAACCTGTTTACGCTTACCAAATACACTGGACTCGACCCGGACATCAATCTGCGCGCGTCAGGCAACGATAACCAGGATACCCATATGGGCGTCGATGAGGGGGCCTACCCTGTGGCCAAATCATTTCTGGTAGGTGTTCGTTTCGGGTTTTAATTCAATCATTTGATCTTAATTATTTATATTATGAAAAGAATTTCGATACTATTAATTTTGGTCGGATTGAGCTTTTCCTGCTCCGATAATTTTTTCGACCTTAAGCCACAAGGAAAGGCTTCCTTAGAGCAGCTCAGTAATAAAAATGGTGTAAATGCTCTATTAATTGGGGCCTATTCACTAGTAGATGGGGTAGGAGCCGGAAATACCGGACGCCAATCCACCATTTCAAATTACGTCTTTGGAGGTATCAGCAGTGACGATGCCGTTAAAGGTACCGATGCTGGTGATCAGCCAGAACAGTCATTTATTGAGCAGTATAACTGGCTAGCAGATAATACCTATTTCCTGGGAAAATGGTGGCACTCCTACGATGGTGTGGCCCGTTGTAATGAAGTTATCCAGATCGTTAGTAGTCCTGACGTAAAGGATATGACCGATGCGGAGAAAAAGCAGGTGGTAGCAGAGGCTCGTTTTCTAAGGGGACATTACCATTTTGAGGCCAAAAAAATGTGGGGGAAAGTTCCTTTTATAGATGAGACCATCTATGACCGAGAAAATCCAAATTCTACTAAAGTGCCCAATACAGAAGATATCTGGGGCAAAATTGAAGCGGATTTTGCCTTTGCTGCTGAAAACTTGCCTGCTACTCAAGCCCAAAAAGGTCGGGCTACTAAATGGGCCGCAAAGTCCTACCTGGCCAAAGCGATGGTGTTTCAGAAAAAATGGGCGCCAGCCAAGGTGATTTTAGAAGAGGTTATTCAGAATTCCGGTAAAAGGCTGGTTGCCAATTACCATGATAACTATCGCACGGCTGGCAATAATAATGCTGAATCGATTTTCGAAGTACAGTTTTCTGTTAACGACGGTACTACTGGTAATAATGGTAATGCGGGAGATAACCTCAACTGGCCCTATTCTGCGACTGCTCCGGGGCGAGGTTGCTGTGGATTCTATCAGCCTTCTCACAACCTTGTAAATGCCTTTAAAACCAAGGATGGTGTGCCCATGATCGGGGCTGCTGCAGACGGTAGTGCCGATACTTATAATCAGGTAGACCTACCCAACGACCAAGGTATTGCTGCCTCAGCTACCTTTGCCCTCGATAAATCTATTCCTGTAGATCCGCGCCTTGACTGGACCGTGGGACGACGGGGTGTGAACTTCCTGGACTGGGGGCCCATGCCTGGAGCCGTGTGGATACGTGATCAGGCATATGCAGGACCGTTTACAGGAAAAAAATGGATGTATTATCTGGCTGAGGAAAATAGCAGTACGCATTCTACCAGTAAGCGAAACGTCAATAATAACTACCGGCTTTTAAAGCTGTCTCATGTCATTCTCTGGTTGGCCGAATGCGAAGCCGAATTGGGCAATCTTGCCAAAGCGGAAGAATACGTAAATATGATTAGGGTTCGTGCCAAAACAGGCTCCGTACAGGACCCGACTGTCAACTATCAAGTGGAACCATATCCTGCGGGTACTTTTGCTTCCAAGGGCGCGGCCTATGCGATCAATGCGGTACGTATGGAGCAGCGTTTAGAATTTGCTATGGAGGGTCATCGTTTCTTTGACTTAGTTCGCTGGGGTATCGCCGAAAAAGTCCTGAACAAATATGCAGCTGAAGAGGCCGTACCAGGAAAGGAGCCCTCTGGCCGTACCTTTAATAAGAGAAGCTATATGACTGGAAAGACTTTTACCGCCAAAAATTCAGTTTTCCCCTTGCCACAAGATGAAATTTTGAATAGCCAAAAAGATGGGCAGCCCACTTTAGTGCAGAATACTGGTTACTGATGGGATTATTGATTTAAATAAAGAAACCGGTCATTGGGCCGGTTTTTTTTATTTATTTTACATGTAAAAATGGAGAGATTCCTATGAAGATAAACACAGAAGGAGAATATGAACGGGCCTCGGAAAGGGCCGACGAGATATATAAGGCGCAGAAAGGCAGTCCGGAGTATCTGGAACTTCAGGAGTTGCTTCTGGCACTAAAAGAATACGAAGACAACTTCGTACGAATGCTGAAAGATTTTAACTGAAGTGCGAAAAATCGTGCGTCCCGCCGGGACGCACGATAAATATTAGGGAAGGGGTTCTTCGCTATTTAGCAAACCATAATTTTAGTTTCATGTCGTTTTGGCCTCCCTGATTGCTCAATGCGTTAGAATAATTCTCGTAATTAAGAGACTCTTCGGAGCCGGGGTATGAAAGTCGAGTAGGCAATATGTTTCCATTGGTATTTAACCTCGGGACGGTCAAATTCGGAATGCCAGTTCTACGATATTCGGTCCAGGCTTCTACTCCTTGACCAAACAAAGCGATCCACTTTTGTTCCATAATCTGGTAATAAGCATCGGTACCTGTCTTTAAACCGTTTGCCGAAAGATATTCCGGACTTACGGTAAGGCCAAACTGGGCATGTGAGGCCGATATGGCTGCTGTATATTGTGCGGACACAGCGCCAGCGGTAGCGATGCCTTTATAGGCCATTTCTGCTTTAATGAATAATAATTCTGCATAGCTTAGAATGACTCCAGGTGCTTTAGCAGCCACAAAATAGTCGCCTACCGTGGAGGTTTTGGATAGTCCATATGCATTGGCATCCGATGCTGCCAAACCATTGGGAACCCCTTTGTATTGTCCTCCTTCGGCTGGTCTGTTAGCATAAACGGCCAATCTGCTATCATTTAATGCTAGCAACCGGTCTACCAGGGTGGCGCTCACCCGATGGTCGTCTCTGGTTTTGCGATTCTGATTAATTGGATTATTATTATTCGTAGCATCCAGATAGTTGAGCTGTACATTATCTGCATTGGAGGCCAGAATAGGAAACTGAGTCGGGTCTCCTAATATTCGGTTGATCTCCCCCTTTACGTCTATGCCCGCATCACTTTTAGACAACATTCTATTTAGGATTTTTAAGCTTAGGGAATTGGCGAATTTTTTCCATTTAAGCATATTTCCATTGAATAGAATATCTCCTGAAATAGGATTTGTCCCCACTGCGATCAGGGAATTAGCAGATTTTAATTCTGTAATAAGGCCAGCATAGACATCCTTTTGGCTGGTATATTGTGGTAAAAGGGTACCTTCCAGCCCTTGAAGTGCCTCTGTATAGGGGATATCTCCATAGATTTCTGTAAGCACCGAGAAAACCCATGCTTTCATAATCATAGCTACTGCCTGATAGTTGGGGTTTTTACTTTCCATACTGAGTTTTAAAACCCTTTGATAATCTGCCAGCGATTCGATGTAAAGTGTTTGCCAGGCAGCATTATAGGTATCGGCCGATACTGTGTACTGGTCAATATCGGTGTACTGGATACGGGCCCAATGTTGGGAAAACAAACTGCCAATGTCCTGCCCAAGGGTTCCGCCCGTATAGGTATCTACTGCGCTTTGTATGCCGTGGGGCAGGAATAGATCGGCAGTGCCTGAGGAGGCGCTGTTAGGATTTGTATTCAGTTGATCGAAATCGTCGGTACACGACAGGCTGCAGCAGAGAAAACCGGCTGCCAACACATTTGTACTAAAATAATGGCGTATCTTATTCATGGTAGATCGTATTAGAGGTTAAAGCTGATATTAAATCCTACTGAGCGGGTAGTAGGAATTTGCCCATTTTCTATTCCCTGCAGATTGCCATCGTTATAATAGCTTGTCTCAGGATCGATATGGGGGACCTTGCTATACAGAAGGGCTAGGTTGCGGCCTACTATCGAAACTGCTATATCTCGGAAAGGTAATTTGGTGAAAACTTTTCCGGACAGTACATAGCTGAGCTTAACCTCTCTTAGTTTAACATAACTGGCATCGAATATGGTGTTTTCATTATTGGTCAGCAGATAATATTTGTGGTGATACTCTTCCGAAGTAATGCGTTTTTCGTTAGGTACATAATTGGGGTTTTCTGCTGTTCCGGTATTTACTACACCTTCGCCGACTACGCCTTCTTCACGTCCGAAGAGGGTCTCTTTCAAGACGCCGGTATACCGACCAATATTAACGGATTGAGAGAAAATATCACCTCCGTATTTCACATCAATTAAGGTGCTGAGTGTGACTTTTTTATAGCTAAAAGAATTGGATAATCCGCCGATCCACTTCGGAGTGAAGCTCCCGAGTACGCGGCTTACCGGGTCGATTGTTGGGTAGCCCTGTGCGTCATAAACAATGTTTCCTTCGGGATCACGTAAGAATCCCCTGCCAAAGAAAGTACCAAAGGGTTGGCCTACCCTGGCTTCGACAGAAAGGCCGCGGAAACTGCTTGTACTATAGTTTTGGGTGAGGGCATTATAGCTCGTGTTTAACTGATAGGTAGTAAGGCCATTCGCTAGTTCTACTACCTTATTCTTGTTTTTGGCCCAGTTGAGTCCGATATCCCAGGTGAAATTATCGGTTTTGACAGGGGAGGCGGTAAGCTGAATTTCAATGCCCTTGTTCTCTATTTTTCCAGCATTCAGCAGTTTGGAAGAATAGCCGGTGGTGTTGGATATATTCACCCCCAAAATCTGATTGGAAGATACCTTGGAATAATAAGTCAGATCTAAGCCCACACGATTGTTCCAAAGTCTTACGTCTGCGCCTATTTCATATGACGAGGTAATTTCCGGTTTCAGCTCAGCATTCAACAGGGCGTTATTTTCTGATAGGGAAGGGGTCGAACCCCAGGGGTTTTCATATTTGTAGGTACTGTATAGCATATAGGGATCGGTATCATTACCTACCTGCGCAATTCCACCTCTTAATTTGGCAAAAGAAAGCACGTTGGAGTTGATGTCGAATATGTCCGTTATGATGGCACTTAGAGCCGCTGAAGGATAGAAGTAGGAACGGTTATTGGATGGCAAGGTACTGGACCAGTCGTTTCGGGCTGTCAGATCCAAAAATAGATAGTTTCTAAAACCAAGGTTTCCTGAGGCATACAAGCTATTGACCGTTTTTTCTATATAAGAGTTTTCTGTTACGGGGCGCTGGCGAGAATTTCCTAGGTTCCATACCCTTGGAATAGCCAATTCGGTTGCACCCATATAATTGCGCTGAGCATAATTGGTGCGGTGATTTCCTCCGATATTAGCCGTTATATCAAACTCGCCAAATTTTTTGGTAGCGTTTAGAAGAAAGTCGGAATTGGACTCTCTCACAAATATTTGCTCTTCGTTATAGCTGTCATATAACTTATTGCCATTTAAATTGTCCTTACGGGCAGCAGTTTTGGTTTTTCTTCTGTCCGTATAAAAGTCTGTCCCTGAGCGAGCAGTAAGTGAAAGCCAGTCGGCAAACTTATAGGTAGCCGAGAGATTTCCGTAAAGTCGATCCCGGTTGTTAGCCTTGGTGCTTAGGTTGAGTACATAATAGGGGTTGGTCCAATAATTATTGTTCCAATTGTTTTGATAAATACTTCCAGGAGCCTGATAGGGTAACAAATTATCCATATTGACCTGACGACCAAACCAGATGAAATACAGACCCCAGTTAGAACGGTTGTCACTGCCATCGTTCACATAATTAGCCGTTGCCCGAATACTCAGTTTATCGGTCAGATTATAGCCCGCATTCAACGAAAACGTTCTTCTTTTATAATCTGTATTAGGTAGGATGCCAGTTTGGCTTAAATTGGTTACTGAAAGTCTGACGTCTCCTTTGTCATTGGCTCCGGTGATAGACACATTATTGGTATATGTTTTTCCGGTCTGGTAAAACTTATCGACATTGTCAGGATGTGCAACCCAGGGCGTAGGAATGCGGTTGCCATCAGCATCTAAAGGAGAATCGAATTGGGGAAGCAGACGACCATCCAGTTTGGGCCCCCAGCTTTCGTCCACACCATCATTGATTCCTCCGCCGGTTCCGTCTTTAAAGGAGAAAAGGCCCTTTGCCCCTTGTCCGTATTCGTCTTGCCATTCGGGTTGGCGAAAGGGCGAGTCGAAGGTCGTGTTGGTATTCACAGAAACACCGATTCCTTTCGATCCTTTCCCGGTCTTTGTAGTGATTAGTACTACCCCATTGGCACCCCGTGAGCCGTATAAAGCGGCTGCACTCGGTCCCTTAAGTACGTTCACACTCTCGATATCGTCAGGGTTCACCGAGGCTGCAGCATTGCCATAGTCCACCCCGGTGCCCGAACCAAAGTTGCTGTTGTCAATGGGCACACCGTCCACTACAAAAAGGGGTTGGTTATTACTGCCTATAGAGCTTGCCCCCCGGATCACCATACGGGAAGAAGCGCCAGGGGCACCATTGGATCCGGTTACCTGCACGCCAGCAATGCGTCCCGACAAGGAGTTGACCAGATTGGTTTCCCGTGCCTGTGTCAGGGTTTTGCCACTTACCTCCTGTACGGAATATCCAAGTGCTTTTTTCTCACGGGCAATACCCAGGGCTGTCACAACGATTTCGTTGAACTGCGTGGCATCTTCCTTAAGCTGAATGTTGAAAACGGACTGACTGCCCGGAACGATCTCCTGAGTCATAAAGCCGATGAATGATACGATTAATTTGGCATTGGCAGGTGCAGATAAGCTGAAGTTTCCATCGGTATCCGTAGTGCTTCCTTTACTTGTGCCCTGAACAATGATGCTGGCGCCAGGTAAAGGTAAACCGTCGGTAGCCGAGCTAACCTTACCCTTGATAATGATGTCCTGAGCGAGGGAACTCAGGCTGAGAAACATGATTATTACAATGTAACTCAATGTAAAAGGTTTTCTCATAGGTTATAAATTTTCGAATAATTAATGTGAATAAATGATAGGAGTGAAATGGCGGATTTGAATTATTCTTTTAGTTCATTATGACTGTTATATGGGTTAATTTATGTGTTATATTAAAATTTTATTAAATTGAAAAATGTTAAATATTCAATATAATGATTTGATAATTCATGTATATGGAGTATATAATTCTAGTATTTATTCATATTGTAAAATATTGATCTGGTTTGTTTAATGTAAAGTAAGAATGAATTTTTCATTATTTCCAAATAAGTCCGAGAAGGTTATATTTTTTGAAGGTAAAATATAATATAGGACAAATATTATACTGATAAAATGACAATTAATATTTTTTTTCTGAGGTGTTATAAATATTTTACAATAGGATATTTTACGTTAGTCCTGCTCCTGATAGCTATTATAAACTTCAGGTGAATAGAGTGCGGAGCTCAGCGTCGGGCATAGTAGTTTTTTTATAAATTCTTCTTTGTTCCTGATAGTGGCAGGAGGCAGTATTTGGTGGGAGTGGAGAGTTGAAAAAAGTTATTCTACTTTATTTAAATATCAAGTTATGAACAATTGGAAGCCTAGGGTATCAGGACCGGAATGGTTGAGGTTCAGTGCAGGATTTTTAATCTTATTTTCCATTATTATCTCGGCCATGGCGCCATCATCCCGACCTAATATCCTGTTCATCTGCATAGATGATCTTCGGCCCGAGACGGGAGCATATGGTAATTCCCTAATAAAAACGCCAAATATGGATCGGCTGGCAAAGCAAGGGATACTATTTACCAATCATTTTGTAACGCAGCCCACTTGTGGGGCATCCCGCTATAGTTTGCTTACGGGCAAACTGCCCCGTCAAAATGCAGAGCTTAAAAACTCGGCAATGGAAGCATTACTGGCAGGAAAGGAAAGGTCGGAGATTCCAGAGACCTTTATAGACCAATTGCGTAGAAAAGGGTATTATACGGTAGGGATCGGCAAGATTAGCCATTCCGCTGACGGATATGTATATGGATACGAAGAGCCTAAAAGCAACCGGCTGGAATTACCCCACAGTTGGGACGAAATGCTTTTCGATCCGGGGAAATGGGAGACCGGCTGGAATGCATTTTTTGCCTATGCCGATGGTAGTAACAGGCAAAGTAGAAAAGGAAAGGTTAAGCCATACGAATCGGCTCCCGTGGATGATGAGGGGTATCCCGATGGCCTAACGGCTAATCTTGCTGTACAGAAATTGCAGCAATTGGCAGTCAGAAACCAGCCCTTTGTGCTAGGTGTAGGTTTTTTTAAACCTCATTTACCCTTTAATGCACCTCAAAAATATTGGGATCTCTATCAGCGTGACTCCTTGCCCCTGACTCCTGCGCCCAATATTCCTCAGCATATTCATGAAGCCAGTCTGCATGGAAGCGGCGAATTTAATCAGTACCAGTTAGGAGAAGAGAAGGCATCTCTGGATCAGCCTGTTTCCGATGCCTATGCTCGCAAGGTTACACACGGCTATTATGCAGCTGTGAGTTATGTCGACGCGCAAATCGGCAAAGTGTTAGACGAGCTGAAGCGTTTAAATCTGGAGAAAGAAACGATCGTGGTCCTTTGGGGCGATCACGGCTGGCATTTGGGTGACGGTAGGGTTTGGGGCAAACATACCCTTTTCGATGTATCTTTAAAGAGTGCGCTCATCATGAAAGTGCCAGGAAAATCTCAGGGACTCGTACAAAATAAAATTGTAAGTAGTATAGATATATATCCTACCCTAATGGAGCTTTGTGGGGTTAATCCTGTTGCCAAGCTCGATGGGCAAAGCTTTGTGGGATTATTAGGGAAGTCAGGCGTGGGGGGGGCTGCCCGGGTGGCCTACAGTTATTTTAATAAGGGTATCTCCCTGCGCACAGATCAATATCGGTTTACGCGTTATTTCCGGGAGCAAACCCCCGTCATAGAACTTTACGACCATCGAGTTGACCCCCACGAAGAGAAGAATATAGCAGGGGAGCGTCCCGAAATGGTAAAGAAATTGATGCAGGAATGGGAAAAGGGTGATACAGGCTTATTCCGCTAAAGGGCAATGCAACGCTTGGATAAGAGCATCGATTAGGGGTAGGATCCGATCTATTTGTCTGGATTCGCCATTCTCCAAACCCATTTAATGCTTTTAGTCAAATTATGGCGTAAGCGGTCTTTGAATTGCTATATTTGTATTCTATTATTCTGTACCAGCAATTCGAATACAATATTTTAATGAAGGTTCTCAAATTTGGCGGCACATCTGTGGGCACAGCCGACAGTATTAAAGCGGTAATTGGTATCATTGAAAACAATCTTGCAAAAGATGAACGAATCGCGGTCGTTTTTTCGGCCATGGGTGGCGTTACCAACCGGCTGATCGAAATCGGTCGGATGGCGGCATCCGGAAATAAAGAGTATGTGGATTTCCTCAAGGTCGTTGAAGAGCGTCATTTTGCCGTGGTCAGAGCCCTTATACCGGTCAAGCATCAAAGTAGTACTTTTGCCGCTGTTAGAGGGCTTTTTAATGAGCTGGGAGATATACTAAAGGGGGTCTCATGGATCAGAGAACTCTCCGATCGGACCCTGGATCTCATTATGAGTTTTGGTGAACGTTTGTCGACTTTGGTCATTTCTGAAGTTCTTGTTAGCAAAGGCATCAATACCGCATTCTGCGATGCCCGGCAGATTATCTATACCAGCGATCAGTTTGGTATGGCTGAGGTCGATTTTGAACTTACCGATCATCTTATTCTGGAGCATTTTGCTAAGTCCACGGCTTTACAATGCATTACAGGCTTTATTGCCTCTACCGCCGATGGGGTGACGACTACCTTAGGGAGAGGTGGATCGGATTATACTGCTTCTATTATTGCCGCAGCATTGGAAGCAGAGTGTATTGAAATATGGACTGATGTAGACGGTATGATGACTGCTGATCCCCGGAAAGTAGCCAATGCTTTCACCATTCCTTCTATCTCTTATGCCGAAGCAATGGAACTATCGCATTTTGGCGCCAAGGTCATCTATCCTCCAAGCCTACAACCTGCCTTTGCCAAAAACATTACCCTGAAAGTATTGAATACCTTCAATGTAGACTTTGAGGGTACCTATGTTCAGAAAACGGCCAACGGAAAGGACTATGCCATCACTGGCATTTCATCTATAGACGAGATCGCCCTGGTGAATATTCAAGGGAGTGGTATGATAGGCGTAGCAGGGATATCAGGAAGAGTGTTTACCGCCCTTTCTAAGAATGATATTAGTGTAATACTCATTTCTCAGGCCTCTTCGGAGCATTCCATATGTTTTTCTATCGATCCCAAAAATTCAAATAAAGCCATTGAAATTCTGGAAAAGGAATTTGCTATAGAGATTGAGCTGGGACATATCGACAGTGTGGGGGTACAAAAAAACCTTTCTATCATCGCAATCGTAGGCGAAGGTATGAAGCAGAGTTCCGGAGTCTCTGGGAAACTGTTTTCTGTGTTAGGTAAAAATGGAATCAACGTTGTTGCTACTGCACAGGGTTCGTCAGAGCTGAATATATCTGTGGTAATTGCAAGAAATGATTTATCAAAAGCGCTTAATGCAATTCATGGTGTATTCTTTCAATCGGAAACCCGATCACTGAATTTGTTTATCGTAGGAGTTGGGCTAATCGGAGGGACGCTGCTCAACCAGATAAAAAATCAGACTCAATATCTTCGTGAAGAGAAATTACTGAACCTTAACATTGCCGGTCTGACCAATACAAAAAAAATGCTCTTAGACGCCGATGGTGTCGACCCGGGTAAGTGGAAAGAGCGTATCGATGAGGAGGGTGTAAAGACCAGTCTTCCCGCTTTTGTGCAGCGTATGATCGAGCTTAACCTACCCAATAGTGTTTTTGTAGACTGTACCTCCGATAAAGATATTGTTCAATATTACCATATGCTGCTGGATGCCTCTATTTCGGTGGTAACACCCAATAAAGTGGCCAATTCAGGGTCGTACGCAGAATATCAGTCGCTACAGCGTACTGCTCTGAAGCGTGGTGTCAAGTTTTTGTATGAAACCAATGTAGGTGCTGGACTGCCCATTATCAATACCATGCAAGGATTAATGGCCAGTGGGGACAAATTTTTGAAGATAGAAGCCATACTTTCGGGTACACTTTCTTACCTGTTCAATAGCTTTACAAAAGGTGTACGGTTTGCCGACGTGGTAAGAGAAGCGAAAGCGATGGGTTTTACCGAACCCGACCCTCGGGAAGATTTGAGTGGTGCCGACGTAGCGCGTAAAATATTAATTTTGGCCAGAGAAGTAGGGGTGCCCCTGGAGCCAGAGGATATTAGCATTGCCAAAATATTACCTGAAAATTGCTTGGCAGCTGCCACCGTAGACGATTTCTTCCAGGAGATGGAGAATTCCGATTCCTATTTCGCCGAGTTGGCCGAGAATGCTGCGGCAGAAGGAAAAAAACTTCGTTACATCGCCTCTCTCGATCATGGTAAAGCCACAGTCGAGCTAAAAGCTGTAGATGATAGTCATCCATTTTATAACCTGTCGGGAAGCGACAATATCGTGTCTTTCGTTACTGAACGCTATAAGGATCGTCCCCTGGTAATTAAAGGCCCTGGGGCAGGTGCGGAGGTTACCGCCTCGGGAGTCTTTGCCGATATTATGAGCATTAGTAGTTATTTAGGCTAATTATGATTTATGCTGGTGGATCCAAGGCCCTGCAGGCCTAAAGGTGAAACCATCTGATAAAACTTTTCGATTTCAGTGAATTATATAAAAGCTTATGCACCGGCAACGGTTGCCAATGTGGCCTGTGGCTTCGATATTTTTGGTTTCGCCATAGAAGAGCCGGGAGATGTAGTCGAGATCAGGCGGCGTGAGGAGCCTGGCTTGGTGATTGCCGACATTCATGGTGATGAGGGGAGACTGCCTCGGGAAGCCGATCGTAATGCGGTAACGGTAGTGATGTTGCATATGCTGAAGCACTTGGGTATCGACGACTTCGGTGCCGAAGTCGTCCTACATAAAAACATGCCCTTAGGAAGCGGTATGGGGTCGAGTGCTGCCAGTGCTGTGGCCGGCGTAATAGCACTCAATGCCTTGTTGGATAATCCGCTTACCCGTTCTGAGCTGCTCCGATTTGCTATGGAAGGAGAGCGAACCGCTTCCGGTTCGGCTCATGCCGACAATGTTGGGCCCGCTTTGTTAGGCGGCTTCGTTGTGATTCGTAGTTATGATCCCCTCGATGTATTTTCCATCCCTTGTCCTACTGATTTATATTGCACATTGGTTCATCCGGATATTGAGATTAATACCAAAGATGCTCGATACATTCTAAGGGATGAGGTCAGCCTAAAAGACACCATTACGCAGATGGGTAATGTGGCAGGGATGGTGAGTGGCCTGATGCAGTCAGATTATGAACGCATCAAACGTTCTATGGTGGATGTGATCATTGAGCCCGTACGTTCTATCCTGATTCCGCAGTTTGGACTCGTGAAGCAGGCGGCCTTAGATGCGGGAGCACTCGGTTGTAGCATTTCCGGTTCCGGTCCTTCCATGTTTGCATTAAGTCGTGGACAGGAAACAGCAATGCTTGTGGCTCAAGCCATGAAAGATGAGTTCAACAAAGTGAATATCGACTGCCACATGCATGTCTCATGTATCAATATGCAAGGTGCAACCATACTGGATCAAGCTTAAGCGCTGGCTGCCTTTATATTGCTGGCATGGAATGGTTTGCTACCCTTTTTCAAAACGAAGGATGACCAAAGGACAACTGAGCTTTCGCCCCGTGAGAGCTTAACCGATCACGAAAAATGGAACCGAGAGGAAGCCAAAAAATAATATAAAAAATCTATTGATTAATATTGAAACAGACACTTATCACATAAAGTCATTTCTCCATGAACTTTCTTAATTAAAATGCACGTTTAGGAGGAAGGGAAACAAAAAAAGACGATCATGATTACGGTTAGCGAAGAAGCAAAAAATAAAATTATCGAATTACGTACTGCCGATGGCCATGCTGATGATTTTCAGATCAGAGTAGGCGTATTGGGTGGAGGTTGTTCCGGATTGACATATAATCTTGAGTTTAATTCTGATTCCTTACCTACCGATATGGTATTTGAGGACAAGGGTATTAAGATTATTGTCGATAAAAAAAGTATTTTATATTTAGCAGGTACCAATCTGGAGTTCTCCGACGGGCTGAACGGAAAAGGGTTTCAATTCGTGAATCCTAACGCGACGAGAACTTGTGGATGTGGTGAAAGTTTTGCCGTATAATTATATTAAAATTATTTAATTAATAGAAACGCACCGTGGAACCCGCGGTGCGTTTCTATTATCCGGCAGAAAGTTTTTAATTTGCTCCAAAGTAATGAGTAGAAAGTAGGGGCCTTCTGTCTCTCTGACCAAGTTTGAACGCCCATAGGGGTGGTATTATTTTAGCAACTATAATTCATGAAACCAACACTATTAATCCTGGCCGCAGGCATTGGAAGCCGTTACGGTGGTATCAAGCAACTCGACGAGTTTGGACCTAATGGGGAAACTATTATCGATTATTCTTTACACGATGCTATTCGCAGTGGATTTGGGAAAGTCGTATTCATTGTTCGTCAGGAGATTAAGGATCAGGCAGAAGCCTTGTTTGCCCCTAAACTAAAGGGTAAAATAGATTATGAATTTGCCATTCAAGGTGTGCAGTCCTATGTTCCAGAGGATCTTGGACCCATCGAACGTACCAAACCATGGGGAACCGGTCATGCTACGCTTTGTGCCTGGGAACAGACCCACACCCCCTTTGCTGTAATTAATGCAGACGATTTTTATGGCTATGATGCCTTCGCTACCATGGCTAAGTTCCTGAGTGAAGATGGTGATGAGAATCAGCATGCTATGATTGGCTATGAGCTAAAACGAACCCTGTCCGAAAATGGTACCGTATCCCGTGGGGTATGTGTTGAGCGCGACGATCACAACCTGGAAGAGGTAACTGAGCGTACTAAAATCTTCCCGAAGGACGGGAAAATTTATTACGAAGAGGAGGAGGTACTCACCGAGTTGGCTCCAGAAACACCGGTTTCAATGAACTTTTGGGGCTTTAAGCCGTCGATGTTCCCCATTACGAAGAACCTTTTTGACATTTATGCCAGAGAAAATCTTCATTCTCCCAAAGCAGAATTTTACATCCCCACAGTGATGTCTCATATTATTAAAAACGACCTGGGCAATTGCCGCGTTTTTCGGTCTACTTCCGACTGGTTTGGTGTGACCTATCCAGATGATAAACCTAAGGTACAAGCTGCACTTACTGCCTTACATGAAGAAGGTAAGTATCCGGGTAATCTCTGGGCCTAATAGTAGCCTACTTCCCTATAATCAATGCAGGACCTGAAATAATTTTTTCAGGTCCTGTTCTATTTTGGCCAGTATAGGCACCACTATTTTGTAAGCAGAGCTTCGACCATCTTTTGTGCCAGAAAAGCGTTACCTCCGTCAGTAAGGTGCACCCGGTCTGTGGTTAACACCCCTTTCTCCTTATTGTCCGGGTTATTGGCTTTAAGGTAGTCCATAAATGCTACACGGAGATCTAATAGCTGTAGATTGTTGCGGGCAGCGATGTCGCGAATAAGTTTACTATATTGATTTAAATCTCCATCCTGCTGGTTAGAATTGTCGGTTTTCTCTCCAATAACCGTTGGGGTACATAAGATAGTGCGAATATTCTGAGCTTTTAGTTTTTTAATAATAGCCTCATAAAATTTCACGTATTTATCGGGGTCAGTACCCGTTCCGGAGGAAGCTTTGTGCCATACGTCGTTGATGCCTACATAAATAAATACGACATCGGGTTTCTTTGCCAGAACATCTTCCTCCATTCGTAGGTATAAATCGTAAACTTTATTACCCCCAATGCCGGCTCCCATAAGCTCAAACTGAGAAGACTTTCCCTCTGCTTTCAACAGCTCACCGGCCTTGGTGATATAGCCGTTAGGGCCCACCCCTGCCTGAGTAATGGAGTCACCAAAAAATATTACCCGAAGTGGCTTGTCTTGTTTCATGGCCAAGAATGGGAAGGCGATGAGTGCAATCTGAAGAAAACGGTACATTTTACGCATAAATTAAGGTATAAGGTTTATTTGATTAAAAGACAGCAATTAGAATTTCTTACCCCAGGAAAGTTTTGGAAATTTAAATCATATGCGGCCGGAAAGTCGGCAACTGCCATCTGGCCTTTAGCATCCGTAGCCACTTTGGGAACTATCGAAGGCATATAGGTTTTATATGGACATAGCAGATCGCTGTTGGACAATCAGCATAGATCGGTAAAAACGCCTTAATCCTGTCCTTATTGACAGCTCAATGATGAAACTGAATATTCAAGATACATTCAATAAAGAATTACCAGCAGACCCTGAACGTGCCAATGCAAGACGGCAAGTACAGGGGGCCGCATTTTCGTACGTAACGCCCCGAATCCCAACAAATCCTGCTTTGGTTCATACTTCCGCCCCGGTAGGGAACTTGCTGGGTATGACCCCAGAAGACCTTCTGTCCGAAGAATTTCTAAGGATATTTTCTGGCGCTAAATTGTTGACTGGTACTAGCCCTTATGCCATGGCCTATGCTGGGCATCAGTTTGGCAATTGGGCAGGCCAATTGGGCGATGGTCGGGCGATTAATCTGTTCGAGGTAAACCACGCTGGGAAGCAGTGGGCCGTTCAGCTCAAGGGTTCGGGTGCTACTCCCTATTCCCGTTCGGCAGATGGCCTGGCCGTGCTCCGATCTTCGGTTCGGGAACATCTTTGCAGTGAGGCCATGGCCGCTTTAGGGGTTCCTTCCACCCGCTCACTGTCACTGATACTCACCGGTGACCAGGTACTCCGTGATATGCTCTATGACGGACATCCTGCTTATGAACCAGGGGCGGTTGTCTGTAGGGTAGCGCCTTCCTTTATCCGATTTGGTAACTTCGAACTTTTTGCCTCTCGTAAAGATTTGGTAAACTTACGCAGACTCACCGATTATACGATTCAGCATTTTTATCCTGAAATCCAATTAGCCGGAAAAGAAAGTTATGTAGCTTTCTTTCAATTGGTGGCCAAGCGTACCTTAGATATGATCGTACACTGGGAAAGGGTTGGATTCGTTCATGGAGTGATGAATACCGACAATATGTCGATCTTAGGACTGACAATCGACTATGGACCCTACGGATGGTTAGAGGGATATGATCCTAACTGGACGCCAAATACGACCGATCGTCAACATCGACGCTACCGGTTTGGGCAACAGGCGGATATAGCCCTCTGGAATCTTTATCAATTGGCTAATGCGCTGTACCCTTTGATAGAAGAGGCCGCACCCATCGAAAAGGTCTTAGAGGACTATCGAATGAACTATGCTGTAACATACCATGAAATGATGCAAGGAAAGCTAGGCCTGTTCCTGACCTTTCCCGAAGACGTAGATTTAATAGATCAGCTGGAAGCCCTTTTACAACGTACGGAAACCGATATGACACTTTTCTTTAGAAATCTATCTAAAGTTGATCGGTTGACCTGGATCGATGAAGGGAAGGAGTTTTTAAAGCCCGTCTGGGAAGCATTTTATGCTCCCCAAGATTTAGTAGGCCCCATATTGCAGGAATGGCGTACTTGGATGAATCAGTATATTCAGAGGTTGAACCGGGAGCAGGCAACCGATGATATGAGGAAAGAATCCATGAATTCGGTAAATCCAAAGTATGTTTTAAGAAACTATATGGCGCAGTTGGCCATTGATGCTGCCGATAAAGGGGATTATTCACTCGTGGAAGAACTGTATCAGTTATTGCAGCACCCATATGAAGAACAGCCAGCCTCTGAGAAGTGGTTTGTAAAACGGCCAGAATGGGCCCGACAAAAAGTAGGGTGCAGTATGCTTTCCTGTAGCTCCTAATGGTGAGTGTACCATTTAGTTGATTCGCTGGATAAGAGCCTGACTATGCTCATAGGTGAGTGTAAAGGCCTGACCTTCCCTTAGTTCGTCCTGCCGATCGAGGGGGACCTCAAGCTCGCGCAGCTGCTCATCTACCAGAGCTGTCACTAGTATATGGTCGGGAAATACCTGGGAGGATATAACTTCTCCATAGAGTACCAATGCAGCCCTGGGCAGGGATTGTGAGGTAAAACAAACTGCTGGAGAGCCTTGGCCCACAACTTGTCCGTGATCGAGTTGAACGACCCGGTCAGCCATTCTAAAAATCTCGCCTAAATGGTGGGTAACCATGATCAAGGTAAAGCCCTGCTCTCGTTGAAGCTCAAGAATTAGTCCTTGAAGACTCAGCCGCATAGCCGAGTCTAAGGCAGAAAGTGCCTCATCTAATAGGAGTAAAACGGGCTTTCGTACCAGGGCTCTAGCCAGTGCTACCCGTTGTTGCTGTCCTCCCGAAAGTTGATCAGGTTTGCGGCCGGCCAGCTCCATTAAACCAATACGTTCAAGCAGCATGTCAACCACTTTCGTATCCTGACCATTACGGAGCCCGTAACTTAGGTTTTCATATACTGTTAAATGAGGGAATAGGGCATAATCCTGAAAAACGAAACCTATATTTCTTCCTTGTGGGGGAATGGAAATTCCATTTTGTGTATCCAGCCAGCAATTATCACCTACGGTAATTTTACCCGCCTGAGGAATGGAAAGTCCAGCAATTTGCCTTAAAATAGTAGTTTTTCCCGCACCTGAGGGGCCAGTAATGGCCAGTCGGCTACCCATAGGAATATATAGGGATATATCCATGGGAAGCCTTCCTGATGCTGTTTGAAGACTATGGTGCAAGCTGATTTCAATTTGTTTTTCGGACACGTAACAGGCGATTGTTTACCGAATATACCAATAATAGTATAACGAATGTAACTGCGAATAGAACCATGGCGTATTGGTTGGCTAGAGGATAATTCAAGGCCTCTACCTCGTTATATATGGCAACAGAGGCAACTTTAGTGACACCGGGAATATTTCCGCCGATCATCAGTACCACACCAAATTCACCAACTGTATGGGCGAAGGTGAGGATAAAAGCTGTCAACAATGCCGGCTTGCTATTGGGCAGTAGTATTTTGAAAAAGGTCTCTATTTTATTTTTACCTAAGGTATAGGATGCATCCACCAAAGAAGCCGGAACAGCCTGTAATCCGGCCCGAATGGGATAGACCATGAAGGGCAGGCTGTAGATCAGGGAAGCAACTACCAAGCCTGGAAAGGAAAAAACGAGGCGCAAACCCAATACCTGGTCCATCCAATGGCCGAACCAATAGGAGGGGCTAAATGCGAGTAGTAGGTAAAAACCGATTACGGAAGGAGGTAGGACTAGGGGCATACCAATAAGGGCCTCTACAATCCCTCTTGCTTTAAATCTGCCAAAGGCGAGCCAATAAGATATCGGCAGAGCCAGCACAAAAAGAATAATTGAGGTAATGCTAGCAAGCTTGAAGGTAAGCCAGAGTGGTTCCCAGTCCATCATAAGCACTCGTTTGAAAATGAAGTTCTGCTGCAATTTACCTTATCGATACCCATATTTTTTGAATATTTCCTTTGCTTTAGTAGAGTAAAGAAATGTATAAAAAGCTTCACTACCAGCCTTCTTGGGCGAATTGGCGCTGTGACGTAGCAGAATGGCCGACTGTAGGATGGGAGCGTATAAACTGCTATCTACCTCCATATAACTTCCTTGGCCTTTCAGCTCATTAGAGAGTACGATGGATAAGGCATTAAAACCCAGGTCCACCGATCCTGAACTAATATATTGTGCCGTTTGGGCGATACTTTCTCCATATACCAATTTGCTTTCAACAGCCTGATGGAGTCCTAGTTTCTTAAGTACATCCACAGTCGCTCTGCCATAGGGAGCAGTTTGCGGATTGGGGAGAGCGATCTTTCTTATACGGTCTTCCTTTAATATTTCCCAGTCCATCTGCTCCATATTTAGATTTTTGCTCCATATCACCAGTCTGCCTTGGGCATATACCTTTGGCTCACGGTCCGATCCCCCTTGTTTATATATCTCAAGCGGGTATTTTTCGTCGGCTGAAACAAAGACGTCAAATGGTGCTCCTTCTCTGATTTGAGCCGTAAGCTTACCGGAAGATCCCACAACGATTTGCACTTTATGGCCAGTTTGTCTTTCAAATTCCTTTTTGATGTCCTCCATTACAAACTGTACGTTGGCTGCCGTAGCGATCATCAGTTCTTCGCTAGGTTTGGTGCATCCAATTAAAAGGCCCATCAGGCCTAGTACGATCCATTTAATATTCATTTTGCTAAGTTACTGGAATTTGAAATTAATGTCTTCCCGGTAGTTTTTAAATTGCTCAAATTTATAAACGATTAAATTATGTCTGGGCAATGATAATCAATTATGTAAGGTATGCCCATGGTTGCCTATAAATATCGTAAATTTGCCCTTCATTTTTGACGGCCCTTGTGGCCACTAAATATTATATCATTCAATGATCATTGAGACTGCGTTACGGACCCGGCAGACATCCGAATATTATTTTTCGGTAAAACTGGCCGAGGTACGCAATTTGATTGCAAAAGGAAACGATGTGATTAACCTAGGAATAGGTAATCCCGACATGATGCCATCTGGACAGACCGTTCAGGCTTTGGCGAGTGCAGCCCAACAACCTCAGGCGCACGGTTATCAATCGTATATCGGTACCCCTTCTTATCGGGAGGCTATTGCATCTTATTATTATCGTACCTATGGTGTAACCCTTAATCCGGTCTCTGATATTCTTCCTTTGATAGGCTCAAAAGAAGGAATTACGCATATATCACTTACATTCCTAGATCCAGGCGATGAGGTGCTCGTTCCCGAACTGGGCTACCCGGCGTACAGGGCAGTAAGCCAGATGGTGGGCGCAGTTGTTAAGGAATATCCCTTGTTGGAACATGAAGGATGGCAACCTGATTGGGAGAAAATGGAAGCCATGATTGGGCCTAAAACCAAGATTATGTGGATGAACTATCCACATATGCCTACAGGTGCACCAGCCACAGTAAGTCTATTTAAAAAGGCTGTTGCCTTCGCTCAAAAGCATAAAATTCTGCTATGCCATGATAATCCTTATAGTTTGGTACTGAATAAAAAGGAACCGATTAGCCTATTATCGATATCTGGCGCAAAAGAGGTGGCTATTGAGCTTAACTCTATGAGCAAGTCGCATAATATGGCCGGCTGGCGTATGGGTTGGTTGGCGGCAGACAAGAGTTATATAGATGCAGTGCTTAAGATAAAGAGTAATGTAGATTCTGGAATGTTCTGGGCTCTGCAGGAAGCGGCTATTGCAGCCTTAGGTAACGATCAGGAATGGCACGATAGTCGCAATGCAGTATACCAGGGTAGGTTAGATGCCGCCGAGGCTTTTTTGTCCGCACTGGGATGCACCTGGGACAAAAGCCAGGAAGGCATGTTTCTCTGGGGAAAACTGCCAGATACGGTTGCCTCGGCCGAGGCCCTGGTCAACGAACTCTTGGTAGAGAAGCACGTTTTTATCGCTCCCGGATTTATTTTTGGTCCAAAGGGCCAGCGATATATACGGCTATCGCTTTGCATGCCCAAAGAACGTATTTGGGAGGCTGTAGCCCGGCTTCAGAGCTAATAGCTAGGTGGCCTACTGCCCCTGCTGTTTATTTTTTTACAATGATTTTTCAATCTTATGATTATAAGTATAATAGGTGTAGGCCTTTTGGGTGGATCATTTGCCCTATCCCTACGAAAAAAATACCCACTGGTGAAATTTGTCGGCGTAGACACTTCAGTGGTCAATCAGAAAATAGCCTTAGCCAAAGGTATTGTCGATGAAATGGTCAGCCTTGAGGAGGCCTTAAAAATTTCAGAATTAAATGTGTTGGCTACTCCAGTCGATGCCATTAAGAATTTGTTGCCAGCCATGCTGGACCAACTTCCCGAAGGCCGTACGATTATGGATCTGGGCTCTACCAAAGAGCTGGTGTGCGAACTGGTAGACCAGCACCCTAAAAGATCACAATTCGTGGCAGTGCATCCTATGGCTGGAACGGAAAATTCGGGCCCGGGAGCTGCTTTTGCAGAGTTGTTAACCAATAAAAATGTGATCATATGTGACCGGAATAAATGTGATCGGGATTGTTTGATGCTCGTGGAAACATTCCTCCGTGATGTAGGTATGAAAATCCACTATATGAGCCCTAAGGAACATGATCTGCACCTGGCCTATGTTTCTCATCTGAGCCATATCAGTTCTTTTGCTCTTGGACTTACTGTATTGGACAAGGAAAGGGATGAAAAAGCGATCTTTGATATGGCCAGTACCGGATTTTCTTCCACGGTACGTCTCGCCAAAAGCTCCCCGCAGATGTGGGCGCCCATTTTTGCTCAAAATCAAAAAAATGTTTCTAAAGCATTAGGGGACTATATAGCCCTTTTGAAAAAGTTTAAAACCGCCATAGATCAGGGGGAAACGGAAATAAGCTTGGACTATATGACCAAGGCCAATGATATTGGCCGAATTCTGGCAGGGATCGAAAAAAAATAAGGAAACGGGGGCAGGAGAACAAGGATTCTTCTGCCTCTTTTACTTGATAGATCCACTTTTAAGTATTTAGAATAACCTTAGGCTGTTGCCTGCCGCAGGTCTTATAAGCCCATGATTTTAAAATTGCAAAGGGGTGGGGGGGGCGTGTGTAATTTTACATATAATATAATTATAGTTCAAGATAATGGGGAGTTTACCGCTATTTGCATTAATAATTATGTAAATTAGGGAATCAACTAAAATCCAATTCTTCCCTATGTTTTTTCTAACCATTGGAATTCTCCTCTTTATTACCGGTCTGGTACTGCAAAATTCCGATCGTAATATTTCTCAATATACCCGTTATGCAAAAATCCTGGGTGTTGCTCTGGCAGTAATCGGTGTGCTATCTGCCAGCATCCGGCAGATAGATTCCGGTACTATTGGAGTTCAGTCCCTGTTTGGAAAGGTCAGCGACGACGTCTTAGTGAATGGTCTGAACTTCGTTAATCCCTTGGTGACCGTAGCAATTTTCGATACGAAGACGCAAAACTACACGATGGCCGCTGTTGCTTCAGAGGGAGAGCTCAAAGGTGACGATGCTATCAGAGTGCTATCTGCCGATGGCTTGGAAGTGGTCATCGATCTTACCGTCCTTTATAAGGTACTGCCTTCCAGCGCCCCTTCCATCTTCAAGGATATTGGGGTGGATTATAAGGACAAAATTGTGCGCCCGGTCACCCGCACTCGTATTCGCGACAATGCAGTTTATTATGATGCGGTGTCGCTGTACTCTAAACGACGTGATGAATTTCAGGATCGGATTTACAAATCCATTGATAAGGATTTTAAAGACCGCGGCCTTATACTGGAGCAATTACTCATTCGAAATATTAATCTGCCCGAGTCAGTAAAAAAGAGCATCGAATCTAAAATTAATGCCGAGCAGGACGCCCAGAAAATGGAGTTTGTACTCCAGAAAGAAAAGCAGGAGGCAGAAAGAATGCGGGTAGAAGCGAAGGGTATAGCCGATTATCAGACAATTATTGCCCAAAGTCTGACAGACAGACAGCTGCAATATGAGATGATAAATGCGCAAAAGGAACTGGCCAAGTCTCCAAATGCCAAAATTGTGATTATGGGAGGCAAAGCGAACATGCCCCTGATACTTAACTAGCCCGGGGTCTATAAACCATAAAATTACAGGCTATCTCATTGACGAGATAGCCTGAATTATTTGATGTCCTTACTCTTCAATCTGAATATCATAAGTGTAACTTCCTTTTTTAGAGACCTTTTTTGCTGTAAGGCTGATCCTGTAGAGCTGTTCACCCCAGACTCTAGATAAGCGGGGGTCGGGTAGAGATACTGTTTCAAGGCTACTTAAAAACATTTTGGAATCATAATTCATTATCACCGTTTTTCCCTCTACAAACAACTGAATTTTGCCTTCTTGAGAGAGATCAGGCTTCTGCCATACTAAGAAGTTGATTTTATTCGGGGTTTTTATTTCTTTCAGTTCGTAGCGTTCCGAGATTTTTAGTCCGCCTTTGGAAGCCAGGGTATAGGTTCGCTGCCAGGTATTTACCGCCGCAGCATCGGGATATGCGCCGGCAAGGTCTAGGCTAAATTGCTTCTTTTTAGGATCAAAACTAACTGATTTAGACCTGTACTGTGCCCCTGCCTTTTGAGAAACGCCATTAATCTGTGGGAGATTATGGTAGTCGCTCTGCATGGTCCAGATTGTGTAGCGTTCACCACTAAAGGTTTGCCGGGTATAAGTACCTACTCCGGCATCGACAAATACGGGTGTCTCGTCTAAATAGAGAGAGAAGGTACCCATATCGTTATGGTTGTGACTCTCCGCATTAAAACCTCCTTTACTGGCAAAAAATAGCCCTGATTTATTTTTCATATAGAGAAATTCAGTTTCAGGATACCATATCGACTCATAGTCAGGCAGAGCGGCAGAGATAGCCGATAGGTCTGTTTTGTATCTCATTTCTTCGAGTGCCCTAAATAAATCGCGACCAATTGTAAGGTGAGCGTCTTTTTGCTTTTCGGCCATATAAGCACCAAATTGCATCATTTTAAAGCTATTAACTGCCTTTCCATATCGGTAGATCAGATGGCCGTCGCCACCCCCTTTTGCCGAAGCATCGGCAAAATTTACAACCCAACCATTGCCTACATATGAATTGGCTATGTATTCGCCCAGATTTTTGATCAGAGGTTGGTCGAATATGGATACTTTTCCATTGGTAGCATAGCTCAGTGCCTGCAGATAATCATACATTTTCCCGGCCGCATGTCCCCAGTAGGACGGCCCTTCTTCGCAGGCTCCGTCGTCATGATTGTGATTGATGAACTGATCGACTGAGACCATGGTACGGTGGATGCCTTGGGCTCTTTTTTCTGGGTCATTCTCCATAAGCATGAAAGTGGTCAGGACATTGAAATTACACCAGGGATTCCAATTGTTAACGTTACCGCCAGGCTTCAAATCGATAGCCTGCCACCAGAAATCATCCCGGTTCATATAGGGTTGGAGGATTCTTTTTTCAATATTATGGCGAAGATTGGCAGCAATACTTGGGTCCACTTTATCAAATTCTTCTTTGAAATAATAATGCACCCAAGATAAGAGTGAGCCCATATCCCCAGCAGCGAGATCGATGACGTGCTCCTGGAAGTCGGGGAGGGCACGCTTATTATGCTGAGCAGAAATTAGATGGGCTGAAGCAGCCCAAGAGGTCATTTCGGAAAATACCCATACGCCATTAATGATCTGATTAATAAACCGGCCCTTTCCCTCACAGAGCTCAGCCATTACCAAGCTGCTCAGTGCAGAGCTGTTGGCTGAATAAGGGGATTCCATGATGGTTCGGGAGCCACTTTTTTCAAATTCAAGATAGTCGGTGGCTTTTATTAAGCGCCATTCAAAATCCAAATATTGAGCTCCTTTGGCAATTTGTTCGACTCGGTAGGAGCCTGCTAACTTTTCCCAGCCAGTCCTGTCGGAGTAGGCAGGGTAAGGTACCCATTCTTGTCCGGGAATTAGAGCGGCTTTTAAGGTGGCTAGATTAGCGGCTTTTTGTAAGAGGTCACGCTTTTCTTTGGCATAAGCAGTATTGATTAAAATCAATAGTACGACAAGGGAAGAGATGATTTTTCTCATAACGAATTTGGGTTTAGTGAGGCTCATCCAATAGGAGCAGCCATAGATTATATGAGCATGGAGGTAAATTCAAGTAAAAAGGAGGTGCCTATATGGAATCTCCTGAGGTGATTTCTGAAGTAAATAAAAAACTTCTTTTTTCTTACACAGGACATAGTCCATTCTCCAGGGACACTCAGGAAACTATCTATATATTTTTCATCTTTCATTCTATAGTCCAAATACCCCCACTACGCGTGCACTTTGGTAGTGGTCAGTAAGTTGTTATGTGGTTTGTCGAAATCGAAATGGTCCTCTTCATTGAAAATAATGGGCTGACCTTTGTATGCAAAACTTTCCCGTAGCATATCTACCATTTCTGCTATTCGCTTGGGTTGCCTGACTCCGTTGCCATGCAGGAGCAAGAAGTCGGAAACAGTCAGCACATGAGCTGCAGGAATGGAGTTGCCAGAAAAACTTGTAGAAACCAATAACCTTTTGTTTTTACGTTTTATCGGTTTCGCCAAATCGATCAGTCCATCGGTATTTTCAGGTTGAAGTATGAGGTGTGATGGGCAATTGATATTGCGGACGTCGAATATACCATGTACCATACGGGAATTGGGTAGTAGCCCCTCCATGCGGAAGCCTTGGTATGAAATGCCTTTCAATAAGATTTGGCCATTGATATAAAAATCCTCTCCTTGTATGGATACGGTAGTGTGTCGCTTAACCGTCGGGGAGTTGAAATACTGTTGAGCGTAAACACTTGCGGTTAGTACCCATAGAAATAGCATTAGCCTTTTCATGAATTATTCTGATTGTTAAAATATTTGCGCTTTTTACCAAAAGCTGGTTACCTGCTGTTTCTATCGTAAGCATTCTGGAATATATCTAGTTCTGGGGTTAATGAGTGCGTAACATCAATCCTAAAACTTGGGGGTAAGGGCTTTCATAGGCATCAACTGGATGCGTATCAGATCGAAGGCCATATCCCTTTAGGCCACTCAGGTGACTTTGGCTTATATTCTAGTGGGCGAGCCAGGGAGCTCATTAGAAATTAACCAAGGCGCATTACCCTTAATCGGATAGGATCTTGCTACAAGCGCAGCAATCAGTATAGTATGGGCGAACCGTCCTTTTACTATCTGTTAAGCCAATCTGCCAAGCCACATCCCGCACTGTTTCTGATCCTGCAGACTGTGCTAGAGGCTACACCTGGATTGGTTTAAAATCAAGAAAACGAATTGATAAAATCTGCCTGGTCTTTCTATAAATCAGGAGATTCACCTTAAACCCATCTTATGAAATACTTTCAATATCCATTGCCCGGTAATCATCCATTTATTTTATACCTGATAGTCCTGGTCTGCACGAGTGCGTCCCATGGATTAATCGCACAGAATTTAGCTTCGGAACCTCTGAAAACAGTAGAAGGGTATAAAGGAATATGGTTCACGCTTGGCCAGTTTTCTGAATATGGTGATAAGTATTCAGGAGGGCTGGGAACCTATACCGCCAAGCATAACCCACTGGCTATTTATGCTCCCGCCGTCAATAAAACTTTTTTTGTTTATGGAGGTACGCGTAATGCTAAGGAGCGTCACCTGCTTTGTATGATCGGGAGCTTCGACCATGCCAGTCAGAAGGTATCTAAGCCAGTGGTTGTATATGATAAGAATGGTGTAGACGACCCTCACGATAACCCTAGTCTGGCCTTGGATCAGGACGGATTTCTGTGGGTGTTTGTGAGTGGCCGCGGCAAAACTCGGCCCGGTATGAAATATAGAAGTCTGAAGCCCTACAGTACCGAGGGGTTCGAGAAAATTAGTGAAGAAGAAATGACCTACCCGCAACCAAAATACGTGCCGGGCAAGGGCTTTATTCATTTCTTTACCAAATATTCGGGTGTTAGAGAATTATACTTTGAAACGAGTGCAGACGGAATAACCTGGACTGAAGATCAAAAATTGGCTGGTATTAAAAGAGCGGAAGATAAAAAAAGTGGCCATTATCAGGTTACAGGGCAGTATGGGGGTAAAGTGGTGACTTTTATGAATTGGCATCCCGATGGAGATGTAGACCTACGGACCAACTTATACTATCTCCAATCGACCGATATGGGGCGCACCTGGACTACGGTAGACGGTAGGCCGGTGGAAGTTCCGCTGAGTGATTACGATTCCCCGGCGCTTTTACGAGAATATTTTGGAGTAAAGAAAAATGTTTATGTTAAAGATGTAGACTTCGACGAGGAGGGCAATCCTATCGCCTTATATGTTATAGGTGTCGGGCATCGGCCCGGGCCCGATAACGGTCCGCGTCAATGGATGGTTATGCATTATAATGGTAAAGACTGGAGGGAACACCAGATCACGACTTCCGACCACAACTATGACATGGGTAGCCTCTTAGTCGAAGATGGGGTATGGACGGTGGTGGCGCCTACTACCGATACCCCTCAGCGCTGGGGGGCAGGGGGAGAGCTTGTCATGTGGAAGAGTACTGATAAGGGTAAGACTTGGAAGGCCGTCAAAAACGTTACCCATAACAGTAGGTATAATCATAATTATGTCAGAAAAGTAATGAATGGTAAAGAGCCTTTTAATTATTTCTGGGCCGATGGTAACCCTGATTCCTTTACCGAATCCCGTTTGTACTTTGGTGATAAGATGGGAAATGTGTGGGAACTTCCTTACGAAATGAATGGCAACGAAGCCGATGTGAAAAAGGTACGTAGATGAAGAAACTGGGCATTCTTATTTTTTTGATATTATCTTCTGAATTCCTTTATGCCCAAGGTATGATAGATGCTATGGGGGCCCTTCTGCGTTCCGATAGTACCGAAAAGCAAATTTTTCTATGCTTTACGGGACATGATCAGGATCAAGGCTTCGGTTATGTACTGGATGTTTTAGAGAAAAGAAAAATACACGCCTCCTTTTTTCTGACCGGCGACTTCGTCAGGGGGCATCGGGAGTTGGTGGTCAATATGGCCAAACGAGGTCATTATGTGGGTGCCCATTCCGATCGACATCTGCTCTATTGTGACTGGCAGGAGCGGGGGAAACTTCTTGTAAAGCCCGATGATATCCAAAATGATATTGCAAATAATTTAGCTGAGCTTCAGACTTTGGGAATCGAAAGCCATTTTTTTATGCCTCCTTATGAATGGTATAATGAAAAGGTAGTTTTATTAGCCCAGGAATTAGGCCAAATAACGGTAAATTTCACCCCCGGCACGGGGTCGAATGCCGATTATACAACTCCGGAAATGCCTAATTATAAGTCATCCGACTGGATCATGACTAGTATTTTACAGCGGGAAGAGAAATCGGGTTTAGCGGGTTATCATATATTGATACATCCGGGAATCGACCCTCGGAGAACAGACAAGTTCTATTTGCGACTGGATGAGCTCATTGAGGAGCTGTCTCGAAGGGGGTATGGCTTCAAGCGTTTCTGAACTTTTTCCTTTTAATATATAAATTATACTTATCCCCTTGGCTAACCGGGAAGGACAAACGCTTACTACCAGGCTGGTTGAGGTAGTAAGCGTTTGTTATTAAAAAAAATCTAGTACCCGGAGCTGGCGCTGAGCGCTGTTAAACCTGCTTGACCTATCTGTCCGGCATATCGTCGGGCAGCCACAATAGTCCGGGACTGAAAGTCGTCGTAGTTAGCCGCCTCTTTACGGATACTGTTGATACGTACCGTTCCTGCAGAATGTATAAATGAACCTTCTCCCAGGTAGAGGGCTACATGGGTAACCCTGGCATTAGGGGCTTGATTTTTCCCTCCTGCAAAGAATAACAGGTCGCCAGGCTGGAGGTTTTTGAGGGCTAAATCTATGTCGAGTTCATTATCCTTGAGAATTTCGATTGGCTCACCTACCAAAACCTGCTGCGAAGCATCTCTGGGGATAATTAAACCGTTCATAAAAAAGGAAGTCTTGGTGAATCCGCTACAATCAACCCCTTTGATTGAAGTGCCTCCCCATAAATAGGGTACACCCAGCATGGTTTTGGCAATTTCAATCACTTTTTCGGGTCGTGGTTGAGCTTTTTTTAGCCATGAAGCATATTCCGTAACTTGGCTGGTGCTGATATAAGCTCTGCGCCCGTCGGGATAGGATACCTGGTAGTACCCTTTCGACTTTCCGGTTTTAACAAGTATATTCCCCATTACCAGATCAGACACCCGCTGCGACTTGTCGTTTGCGGCTGTAAAGCCATGTCCATAATCTGCCGTGAAAATCAGGCGCTCCTGTTGCCTCCATTCCTCCATTTCTTTATAGGTTTTCAGAGAAATAGCTGCAGGATCCAGCCAGGCCAGATAAGCATCCGGGGTTCGGACAAGGTAATATCCTCCTGATTTCTTTAGAATGTCTAATGGGGTACCCAAAAGGGCTTGTGTGGCCAACTCGCCGGAATGTCTAGGAGTAGAACGAAGGTTCACCACCGATAAATTGACTAACCCATACCGCTGTTCCCCCAGGGTGGTGTCGGGGAGAAGTGAGAGGGTCAGAGGCAGGTCAAGTCCTTCTGCTATTAATTTATCCTGAAATGACTTGGCAGCTGGTTTTTCTGTGGTCTCGAGCACATATTCATTCCGGTCGTTATGCTCGAGTTTAAACCAGGCAGTACGTCCATCTGGAGCAAATTCCTTTTTTACCTCGTCATAAATGATTTGCAGTCGTTTGATCTGCGTTGAGTCGGACTGCGGACGGGCTGCCAGGGACAGAGATGTCAGAAGCAACACCGCTGCTAAAATGTACGGTTTGTTATAGAAGCGCATATGGGTTAATTATATTTAATACGAAATCTAGGCAATTTGGCTAAACATCGCAACTGTACCCCCCAGTTTACGCCGATTTGTTCACTATTATAGCTTTACCTGTAAGGTAAGGAAAAAGCCTCTTCCATCCGAGGGCAGAATGCCAGGCCCGGGATAACCTGTGGCTCTCCTGGTATAATACATTTCATTGGCTAAATTATTGACCGACCCCTCTATTCTTAACTTATTCCAATCATAGGAAATGCTTAGATCGACGATCTTATAGGCTGGGATCAACCCGACCACTGAGGATACACCTCCATCCACGGCATTGGTTGCATCGGAATACTGGTCGCTAAGGTGAGTGAGCTGCATCGAACCTTTAAAATTTTTATAGCCTACCTTTATACCCGTTTTAAGATTAATCTTTGGGACAAACTCCACTTCATTGCCTTCGATACCCGGCATTTCGCTCCGCACATATTTCGATCCGATGAGGGCTAAATTAGAAAATAAGGCTACACTTAGATTTTCTTTCTCTGGGCGAAATAGTCGATAGACATCGGCTTCTACATAGGTTTCCAGCCCTGCAATCAGGGCTTGCCCCACGTTAGTACGCAAGCGGAGGACTCGGTTATTCTCGTCGTAAAACTGCACTTCGCCAATGCGATTATCGTAATTTAATAAAAATAAGCTGGCATCATAACTCAACAGGCTAGTCCCACGACTACGGAATCCTAAATCCAGCGAATACCCCTTTTCATCTTGCATTTCAGGATCGATTACCGAAGAGGGATTAGAAATCCGCATATCACTGAAGGTTATAGATCGGTAATTTTGGCTGAGGTTAGCATAAAGCTCCATGGTTGCGCTAGGTTTGAAGCTAATGCCCAATCCTGCTAATAAGAACTGCCGTTTATTCTGCCGGTATTCGTCATTTTTTGTAATGGTAATAATGTTTCCGGCCAGGTCTCTGGAGATATTTCCGTAATAGCCTTCAGCCTGGGTATTGATAAATTCGTATCTCAACCCGGGGGTGACTGACCATTGCTCTCCCAGATAGAAGATATTTTCTAGAAAAATGGAAACGTTGCGATTCGGAAATTCATAGGCGTAAGTATTAAGCTTATCGGGCTCTATAAATCGGAAATCAGCATCCTTTCCGCTACTGCCTACCCCTTGCAGACTTTGGTTGTATCCGTGATAGTATCGGCTACCTGCCAGCAATACATTGAGCTGTTTCCCCAAATAATAGCGCTTCAGATAACGCGCTTCAGCACCCCAATTTTTAAAGGCTCCCTTAATAAGGTCACGCTCCCCGTTATCATCAATGGTAGCCACCCTGTTGGGTCGGAAGCCTACGGAGTAGCGATGAGCATCCAGGCCGAATAATCGGAGGTTAAACTCCTCCATGCTGTTGAACTTATAATCGTAATGTAGGGCCAGCATATTCCATTTTACATCAAACCAGTTGCGCTCACGATTCGTTTGGCGGGGATCGCTGGCAAACATCTGATCGGAAAGTCCTCCAGGCTGTTTGGCGAGATAGCCCATTTGGGTGATGTCCAGGCCAATTGTCGCCTTCTCTGTGAGTCGATAGTCCAGGTCGGCGTAAAAAGTGTGGTTCTTAAACTGGGAGTTATCTCTCCAGCCATCGGCTTTCTTATATTGAAAGAAGGAGTAGTAACTTAACTTTCCGACCGTACCGCTAACGCTCGTAAATGCGTTATAGAAGCCATACGAACCTATGCTTTGCCGCGCCGTTAATTCCAGTTTCTTGTCTTCAACAGGCTTCCGCATTACAAAATTGATTAGTCCTCCAAACTGAGTACCATATTGTAGAGATGCCGCTCCTCGCACGATCTGAATTTTGCCCACCGCTTCAATTGGAGGGGTGTAATAACTTTCTGGATAGCCTAAGGCATCGGCACTGATATCATATCCATTCTGCCGAACGTTGAAATTAGAGGTACGGTTGGGGTCAAGGCCACGGCCACCAATGTTCAGTTGAAGGCCCCCTCCCTCGTTCTCCCATATATTCAGCCCGGCGACTTTAGCAAAAATTTGCCTTGCATTATTCGTTGAAAGGTTGGCCGTGATTTTGTCTGGATCTATTACCTCGGATTTTTTCCCCTCATAAATGGCCATATGTTCCACACCCCGTAGCCGGGACATTCCGAAACCCGTCTGCTTTTCTTTTACGGTTACCGCTTGCAGGTGCTGGTCTAGGGAGGGCAGCAGGAAAACAATCTGCTGGTCGCTCGAAAGCTGATACCGGGCAGAGACTGACTGGTACCCCATAACCGAAGTTTGAAGGCTATAACTTCCTCTGGGAAGGTTGTCGAACTGGAAGTGCCCTCTGGCATCGGTATAGGTACTTATTTTCCCGTTTAAATATATCCGGCAGGAATCTATGGTGCTGCTATCTGTCTTGGCCCGCACGACTCCGGAGAGAGTAAACTGTGCGGAAACCCGAAGGGCAAGCAACATTAATAATATGAGATTATAGACCTTTAATTTCATCTTTAAATGGTAGTATCCATGATTTTGGTTGAAAGGAGTCCGTCTCCCTAGCTAGGTCGGTAGACGGGTCGATGAGCGTTTGTCCGAGCCGGCCGTTGAGTGACACATAGGTGTCCGCGTATACTTTTGGCGCTGTAAATCCTTTTTTTGTATAAAAATCACGCAGATAATGCGCAAATTGTAGGATCAGATCGGGCTGTGTAGCCATCATTTTTTCCTGTAAGGGTGTCAAAAACGCACTATTTATTACTCTTTCGGGGGCGTGGTGGGAGTCCTGGACGGTAAATTGTACCTGTCCCGCCTTTTCCATTAGCATGACACGCCAGGAAAATCGATAGCCCTCTTCTGACCAAAAGAGTTCGTTGGGGTATAGACCGTACCGAAATGGGAAAAGGAGTTGGAAGATAAAGAAAGTCCCTACTAAGGTTAAGATCCATTTTTGATGATGAAGGGGGAATCGATAACTGTGGTCAGTATGCAACCTGGCGGGAGACAGGGATAGGGCCTTGGATAATTTGTCAAGGAGTTGGTGGTGGAAGCTGGCAGGAAAAAATAATAAGGCCGTTACCATCATAATATATGGAAACATACCTATTGGAAATAATATCGCAGTTAATCCATGAAATACTACCACAGTAAGATATGCTCCAACCCGGGTTTTCTTGTATAACAGAAAAAATACGATGGTCAGATCATAAAAGCATCCGAACCAGCTAAACAAATAGGGAATCCAGGGGAGGTTGAAAGCCTGCCCAATAAGTGGCATATCGTTGCGTGCTGGGAGCCAGATCTTCAGAGGAAGAGCGTGAAGCAGCCAGTCACTGTTTAACTTGGCCAGGCCGGCATAAAAATAAAGAATAAACACCAATAACAGTGGGGCGTGAAGGCACCAGGCTGGCATTCTTGAACAGGCCTTCTCTGGTTTGCGAAAGACATCTACCGAGAAGTAACGACCGGCCGGTAGCACTGTCATGAGCAGGGCCATGAGGCTGATGAAGTAATAATGATTCAGATAAGTGGCCTGATCCATAAGCTCTATATAGGTAAAGCTAAGGAACAGACTTAGAGCGGCCCAGCGATAATACCATCCCAAGGTAACCATAAGGCTCGATAACAGGCAAAGCCCAAAAATCAGATAAGTGGCTTGCCCCAGGGGTTTGATGAAGGAGAAACCGTAAAAACTGAAATGAAACAGGGGCTGGATATAAAGCATATCTATCCAGCCATGAAGGGCAAAACGTATCATACTGACACCGATCAATAAGCCAAAAAGGATCCTAAAGACTGCCAATGGGGCGGTCGAGGCGGATTTTTGTAAGTAGGCTAATCTGGGCCAGTAGATGTTTTGCTGCATCACAGTTCTGGATCCGGTGAAATCAATCTCCGTCGTTGTCGGTATAAGTGATGGTAATACTCATGGCCGAAGTCATATCCACCTTAAGCAATCGAACGACTTTCTGTAATTCGGCATAGGCGGTTAGCATGGCCTGGTTGTTAGTGGTGACTTCCAGATAAAAATTGTCATTTAAACCTTTCAATGCCTCATTGCTCTTTGAAAATTGGCTGTTGATTACTTCGCTTAGCAACAGCCCGCTACTCAAGTCTTTGGTGCCCAGGGCATTCAGGTAAGATTTAAGTGATGGGCCTTCCTCACTGGAATTTGCATAAACCCCATTAAAAAAGTTTACGGCTGCTTCATGAGCGCTTTGAGCAAGCTTTTTGCTCAGATCTTTTTTATAATAAGCTTCCACTTTGTCGGCCGAGGTAATCCCATTGACCAAAGCGCCGGATGGTATCCCTATTTTTCCAGATCGGATATACCGCTCATAATGGGCAATATAGCCATTAACTAATTCCCCTAACGGAGAACCGATATCCAAGCCGGTTTTGCTGACAAATTCGGTACGGTAGCTTCCGTTCCACTCACTGACTACGGTAGATAGCAACGTCTGCATTCGGCCCGTAAGCCTTCGGATATAAGCGAGTCTTTTAGCACCATCCTGACCCTTATAAGCTGCAACAATTGCAGCATCCGTGGAGCCAAGTCCATTAAGAAGATAGTCTAGTGCAGGGTAACCTTGCTTATCATAAGCATAGGGGGCCTCCAGGTTGGCATTGGCATCCTGTATATTGGCTTCTATGCCCGCTGTATTAGTTGGGTAGATATTGTGATAGTTACGAATGGCATGTCTGGAGGCTGGGCCGAAATCAAACAGCTCTACCTTTTGCCAGCTAATATAAGCCTCCTCCCAGGCAAGCCGAAAGGCTTGAAGATTTGCTATATCAGGCTGAGCGGAAAAAGCCTCCGATTTTTCCACCATTACCTCCAGCTTGGTTTTGTAGCTGGCATATGATGGAAGGATAATTTGGTCGGAGAGGTTGATCATGAGAGCCGTTCTGTTTTTGGCTGAAACATCTGGTTCAGAAGATTCACCCCCTTTTTCTGAGCAAGCTCCTAATATGAAGATGAGTCCGATCAAAAGTATGGGTAGGCAGAAGTTGACTTTTTTCATTTTAGTTTAAAAATACAAGAAGGAATGACGGGCCTAAAGCCTGCCATTCCTGTTTTTGATGTGAATACTTCAATGGTGTCTATAGTGCAAACTTCGTTTTTATTTTGTCGGACTGGGCCGTTACCGTCGCTGGAGCCAGGTCCCATACGCCATTGGGGTTGCCAATGAGCGATACCAGAATGGCATCGGAGAAAGGAGCATCTCCACCTGCTACCTTAGCATAACGTAGCGAATAAATGAATCCTAGTCCTTCAGCTAAGGGATGTACCCCTGCACCCACTGAGGTTGCGGCATTGAATTTGGCCAAATATCCAACTGCTGCAGAGGCAATAGCTTTTTCCATTTCCTTTTTGATTATATCGGCTTGTGCTTTTACCTCTGTTATGTCATTATTGACAATGGCCGCACGACCTTTCAGGAATGCTGGGTAGATCTTCGCATAACCAGCCTTATTGTATTCCCAGATATAGGAGCCAAGGCCAAATTCACTCGTAACCTTGTCGGAGTCTGTAGCTCCTTTAAGGTAGATAGGATTAAAAGTTAGCAAGCCATAAGCTTGGTCCCAATTATATTCCAGTTGGGTATAGTTCTTTCCAGAAATTTCAGTTTTATTATCTGCCTCTAAACCTTCCGCCAATAATACATTAGCGATCTGATCGTACTGAAGGGCACCAATCAGGGCTTTCTGAATGATCTGAGCAAGCTCAATACCCTTAGCATCTACCAAATACCGTCCAATTTTGCCAGGTTTTCCCATTTCGCCGGTCTGGTTTATGAACTTACTGTTTGCAGCAATCTGGCTGAATAAAGCATCGAAGTATAAGGCCGTTTCTGCCTTAGTGGCTGCATCGGCAGAAAACGCCACTGCACTCTTAATATTAAATGGACTTGCATTTACGCCTACACTATCCGGGAAGGCATTGCCTGTATTAGCAAACATATTGCTAAGGACGGTCGCACTGATTTCTTCATTGTTATTTACAGCTCCCTTGATATAATTGTCCATTGCCTGGAACATTTTTAAGCGGGCATTACCTTCCGTGAAATCGACAGTACTGGCATTACTTCCGTCTACAAATGTGGTTTTATAGTCGGTAGTAGGTGTCAGACTGCTATATTCTATTTTTGCCCGTAGGTTTGTTTCTATCGGGTCAAAATTGTTATCGTCTTTGCAGGCATAAAATGCCATGGCCGATAGTGCCAGGGTTAAATTGCGTACCGTGCGGAGTGATTTTTTCATCTTCAATTTGATTGGACTAATTATAAACAGATATCTGTTGGTTGACTTTATTCGCGATCAAAGGGCTGTCATATAACCGTTTAAAAACGTTGTTCTAAGCGCCAGGTCAGATGTCGACCTGGAATTATTTGACTTTCGAATAACGAAGGCTACGAGCCTCTTTGACGATGCGAAATAAATAAAAAATATTGATACTACGTTAATCTGTACTAATTATAAATAAGAAAACATAATTAGAGTCTTCCGGATTGATAGTTAACGTATTGATAATTAGGTAATTGTATAGAAGTTTTGGCTTGACCTAAAACAGAACCTTTTGATCTTCCAGCATTATTTAATTACCTGTTATGCCTAGGAGGGATTGTGTTCGTCCAGGTGAAGCTCTGAAAAACCGTATAACCTGCCATATTATTGCCGATTTACAAGTCTTGAAAGTGAGATTCAGGAAATACGAGTATTGGAATACCACTTTTTTGATATTCAACAATCTTTCTTACTTTGGCCGGTCCAGCGTTCTCCCCGAGTAAAACAATTTCGGTTTTTGGAGAGATATAGGTTTGCTGAATAGCTCCTTTATTGCGGAGGGTTTCTATGAGTTGCTCTCTATCGGGGAAATGCTGAAAAGTGCCGGTGACACAAAAACGTTTACCGGCCCAGTGGAGCTGCTCCATATTACTGCCGGCATATTGCAGTTCCGTAAGATCGGCAGGAATGGAGGAGCCACGCCATAAGGCACTTTTAGAACGGTCGGCTTTCTGACCAGGCGCTCGATTCGTTACCCGAGGGAATTTAGAAGGAAAAGTTTTTTTTAACTTACGGATGTCATAGGTCTTCGTTTTTTTGGCCATAGCCACGGCTATATGAGCCGAAGCGGTAGCGTCGGACAGGGCGTCATGGTGTTTTAATTGGATACCCAAAAAGCGTGCAACATAGTCGAGTTTGAACCTTTCTAATTCTGGCCAGCACCAACTGCAAGAGGTATAGGTACAGAAATACTCCTTGGTCTTGAAACGAATGTCAAACTGCTGAGTAATTTTATGAAGTACATCAATATCAAATAAGGCATTATGAGCGACCAGCATCTGATTGGTAACATAAGGCGCTATTTCTGGCCAGAGTTCACCAAAAGTCGGCTGGTCCTTTAGCATATCAAGGCTGATCCCATGAATCCGCTCATTAAAGAAATTCATTTCGAAAGGCTCCGGTCTGATAAGCCAGCTCTTGGTTTCTATTAGTTGGCCGTTTTCTACTACTGCCAGTCCTAAAGAACAAGCACTGGTCCGAGCCGAAGTAGCCGTTTCAAAATCAATGGCTGTAAAATTAAGTCCTTTATGCATGCACAGGTAATGGAAGCGACGTTTTGATGAAGCTGCAATTTACGAATTTTTATTTATTTTAGGGATGGCTGGCCTTGAACGGGAGATGAGTCCGGACGATAAGCAGTCTTTTTAGGAAGGGCTGAAAACCTGGCTCTATGGCTTACATGGGAGGCGCAATTACCCCTTAAATCTGTCGTTTTTCGCCTTAATAATATCTTTATTCGTGAGTTATTTTTGCATACAAGGTTTAATTAAAAATTGTTTTGTACACAGATCATTTTTTAAAGGAAAATTAATATGGAAAAAATAGAGATCAGTTCGGAGATTAACGGTTCTATCGACAGGGTTTGGGAATGCTGGTCCAATCCCGAACATATTACTCACTGGAACTTTGCCAGTGATGACTGGCACTGTCCTAAAGCTGAAAATGATTTGAGAGTTGGAGGTAAGTATCTTAGCAGGATGGAAGCTCGCGATGGGAGCATAGGTTTTGATTTTGAGGCAATTTATGACGAAGTGGTGCCTTATGAAACCATTAATTATACTATGGCGGATGGGAGGCAAGCCTTTATAAAATTTGACAGGTCAGGAAGCTTTACAACTGTTACGATCAGATTCGATGCAGAAAGTCAGAATAGCATAGAAATGCAGCGGGCTGGATGGCAAGCTATTCTGGATAATTTTAGAAAATATGTCGAGAGAGAATCTATTGACATCAGTAAGTAACACGCAAATAACCTCGGACACGTAAACAGCGATCTTGATTGGGAAAATCTGCTTTCAAACAAATAAGCGGCAGGGGGTTAGCCCTGCCGCAGGTAATATTGCGCTTAAGAAGCATTTATTTTAGCTCGAAACGATCTAGATTCATTACTTTATTCCACGCTGCGATGAAATCGTGAAGAAATTTGTCGTTTGCATCGGCACTGGCATACACCTCTGCGATGGCCCTCAGCTCCGAGTTTGAGCCAAATACCAGGTCCGCCCGGCTGGCGGTCCATTTGGGTTGTCCGGTACTACGGTCGGTACCCAAATAGGTTTCACGATCTGGAGAGGTCGCTTTCCAGGCTGTATTCATATCCAGTAGATTCTTAAAGACATCGTTGGAAAGCTTGCCTGGTCGATGCGTAAAGACTCCATTTTTAGAACCGTCATAATTGGTGTCCAGGGCTCTCATTCCACCGATCAGCACGGTGAGCTCAGGTGCCGTTAAGGTAAGCAGTTGCGCCTTGTCTATCAGCATGGCTTCGGTTGATACCGTATAGTTGGACTTTTTATAATTTCGGAATCCATCGGCAAGAGGTTCCAGAAAACTCATGGACTCCACATCCGTCATCTCCTGAGAAGCATCCATTCTGCCTGCTTTAAATGGCACAATTACAGCATGGTCGGCGGCCTTTTCTATGGCTGCGGCACCTCCCAGAACGATCAGGTCGGCTATAGATACTTTTTTGGCTCCGGCCTGATTAAATTCCTGTTGAATGCCTTCTAGAGTCTGCAGCACTTTCTGCAGCTGAGCAGGGTTGTTTACTTCCCAATCCTTCTGAGGAGCAAGTCTCAGACGGCCTCCATTGGCTCCACCACGTTTATCGGAACCTCGGAAGGTACTAGCAGATGCCCAGGCTGTAGAAACAAGTTCAGAAACAGTAAGTCCGGTTGCCAGGATCTTTTCTTTGAGCAGTGCAATGTCATGCTCTTCTATCAATTCATGATCCACCTCAGGTATAGGATCCTGCCATAACAAAATTTCCTCAGGAACATCAGGTCCCAGGTATCTTGCGCGAGGACCCATGTCCCTATGAGTAAGCTTGAACCATGCTCTGGCGAAGGCATCTGCAAACTGGTCTGGGTTTTCTAAAAAACGCCGGGATATTTTTTCATAGGCGGGATCCATGCGCAGGGCTAAGTCGGTAGTAAGCATGGTTGGGGCATGTTTTTTGCCGGGATCGTAGGCATCTGGTATAATTTCCCCTGCATTTTTTGCGACCCATTGATGTGCTCCAGCCGGACTTTTGGTAAGTTCCCATTCAAAGGCAAATAGGTTTTCGAAGAAGTTATTGCTCCATTGGGTGGGCGTAGTTGTCCATATTACTTCCAGTCCACTGGTAATGGTATCGGCAGCTTTTCCCGAACCATAGCTATTGCTCCAGCCGAGGCCTTGAGCATCCAGATCGGCAGCTTCCGGCTCTTTTCCGACATGATCGGCCGAAGCCGCTCCATGCGTCTTACCAAAGGTATGACCTCCGGCAATAAGTGCTACCGTTTCTTCGTCATTCATGGCCATCCTTCCAAAAGTATCCCGGATGTCTTTAGCAGACGCTATAGGGTCAGGGTTTCCGTCTGGTCCTTCCGGATTGACATAGATGAGTCCCATTTGCACCGCTGCCAAAGGTTTTTCTAGATCACGGGTATGTATATCCCCATCGGCATCATCGTCCGATACCAGTACACCATGATCTTTTTGAGCCCCTTCGGAGCCATGGGCATAGCGGAGATCTCCTCCCAGCCAGGTAGTTTCATTGCCCCAATATACATCTTGGTCGGGCTCCCATACATCGGCACGACCGCCAGCAAAACCAAAAGTTTTGAAGCCCATGGATTCAAGGGCCACATTGCCAGTCAGTATAAGCAGATCGGCCCAGGATATTTTACGACCATATTTTTGCTTGATAGGCCACAATAGTCGGCGAGCCTTGTCCAAGCTCACATTATCGGGCCAGCTGTTCAATGGGGCGAAACGCTGCTGACCAGACCCTGATCCTCCGCGACCGTCGCCTACCCGGTAGGTACCAGCGCTATGCCAGGCCATACGTATAAACAAAGGTCCGTAATGACCGAAATCCGCTGGCCACCAGTCCTGAGAATCTGTCATCAGTGCGTGAAGGTCTTTCTTTACTGCTTCCAGATCCAGACTCTTGAAGGCTTCAGCATAATTGAAGTCCGCTTCCATAGGATCGGATAAGGAAGAATGTTGTCGCAGGATGTTTACCTTAAGTTGATTAGGCCACCAGTCCTGGTTTTTTGTGCCTCCACCGCCTACGTTTTGTTTCATACTTCCGTTATGAAAAGGGCATTTACTGATGTCGCTTTCGTTGTGCTCCATGTTTTAGATTAGATTTTGTGATAACAACCAATATGCATGTACAATTTGCATTTTTTTTTGGAGCAATAAAATTAAAAGATTGAAGTTAATAATAAAAATTGATTGATTTTATATAATGATAAATATAATCTATATTTAAGGATAGCGTTCTCCTTCCCTGCCTGTGTGAGGCTGTAGTACTAACATATGCCTTTAGCACGCAGATAGGGTGGAGAACCTCCTTAAAAGGGGAAAGGGACAGGGAGTTGCCTCCTATCCCTTTCCCAATGATTCAGCATTGATTATATAGCAATGGATTGGCCAAGACTTACTTTTTATTTTTTTGGTCTTTGGAGAATATTTTCTGAAAGAAATTCTTTTTGTTTTCTTCTCCGTTCTCAACAGAATCCATTGATATTTCTCCATCGATGGAAGGTTGAAGCGCTTGGATAAACGCATTCTGGAGAATTTGCCCTAGAGCGTACCAGACATTGGTTTTAGGGTCCTTTAATTCCCCTTTGAATGGTATTTTGGTAGCCACTTGATCCTTAGGGTGATTTCGCAATATCTGACCCACTCCTCCGGCAATTCCTTCCCAAAGTTTTTGGAAAATATTATCCTTGCGATCTTCCTTTCCGAGGATGTCCAAATCTTTAAGAATAGGTTTGACATAACCTGCAAAATGATTGTCTTTGGCTGCCACCTCGGTATATAGACCGAATAACCCCTTATTTACATCTATTTTGGCATAAGCCTGAAAAAAATCATTAAGCTTAACCAAATTAGTATTATTCAGTTCGGCACTCATATCGAAAGTGGGTACATCGGCAAGCGGGTTTAGTTTTGCGTCTAAGGTGAGTTTGCCTTCGTAGATTTGAGCAGACGCATCCACTGATGCCGGCAGAAGGGAAGTGGAGTCGTAGCTATTCCGCAGATTCTGTGCCAAAAGGTGCATCTGGTCCATCTGAATATCTACCTGAGGAGAGGAGGTAAGGTCCCGATAGCGGATTCGTCCATTATTGATTTCGAATCGGTTAATATTGAGAGGCATAAATCCGTCCAATACTTTTTTAAAACTGGCGGAATCTTCAGCGACATCAGCAGGCTCGACCTTATCTTTGGTAAAAACCAAATAAGGTTTCTCTAATTGAACCTCTCCGGCGAGTGACCCTTTTAAGAGTGCCTTCCATTCGATAGATAAATCGATTACGGAAGCAGAAAAAAAGGGAGTCTGCGTGCCTGAAACCGAATCCGTTTTATTAAGATAAATACTATCGATGCGATAAGCACCTCTGATCAGGGCCAGATCTATATCCTGAATATGGCCGGAGTAACCTTTCATTTCGGCAAGGCTCTTATTTGCGAAATGTAAGAGAATATATGGGAGTGCAATCCGTAATGCAGCAAGGAAAAGTACTAGGCTGATTAATGTTACGGTAATTTTCTTTTTTCTGGACCATGGTTTCGTTTTCATAATTTCCTGGTTTTACCTTGAGTTAGTATCTCTAGAAAAAAAAGTGCCAGCCAAAAAAAATCACTAGTATGGTAAGTGAAGGACTAAGGCTTTTTTGCCAGTTAGCTGGATGACATTTCATAAGAAAAATCTGAAAAATTGGCAGTAATCTGAAAAATTGTCTTAGGATAATTTCCCTGGTATAGACTTTGATAGTAGTCACGTTATCAGATAGTTTCTGTTATTTTTATTATTGTTTAACAATTAAAAAAGGAGGTTAATCATGTCACTTATCAAAAGAAATCGGGAGAGCATCCCAGCTTTATTTGATGATTTTTTTGGCCGCGAACTTTTTAACTGGGGGAACAGTAACTTTTCGGCAACCAGTACCACGGTACCTTCAGTAAATATCCGGGAAAAGGCCGAATGCTACGAAGTCGAGCTTGCGGCTCCGGGTATGCAAAAATCAGATTTTCAGGTTCGTCTGGAGGGCAATACCCTCACCATAGCTTCATCTAAGGAGCATACGGACGAACAAAATGAAGAAAATTATAGCAGAAGGGAATTTAGCTATCAATCATTCCAAAGGAGCCTGCTGCTACCTAAGGATGTTGTCGATGAGGATGGGATATCGGCCAAATACGAAAATGGGCTATTATTTCTTACCATTCCTAAAAAAGAGGAGGCTAGGAAAAAGGAACCCCGATTGATTGAAATTGGATAACTTAACAGGAGGCTTACAGACAGTAAGCCTCCTGTTTTATTTTAACTGTAGCTATAGTGTAACCATGTCGAAAGCATGGGCTGCAGCGACCGCTGACTTGATGAGGGTTACTTATCTAGGTAAGCCACTGAAATGGCCGTCATCGTTGTATGATTATCAGTTTATTGACCTTCGGTTAGTAATGCCTCCTGAGGACAACCCTTTAGGACATAACCAAATGAAAATTAGTATGACGCACCGATAGCCTTTAAGGGAGGTTTCAGAAATTACCCGATTGTAGAATTGGCTTTAAATATTGAATGAATGGAAAGCCTTATTTTGAATTTTTTGATTTCGAAATGTAATACGCAGGGCACGATGATAGATAAGCTTACTAGTTCAGGTTTTTCAACTATAGGATAATGCCTAGTTGGTAAATAGTGACAATATTTTGTTTTCAGGATATTTCGAAGGCTTTAATTATTATATTTGCCGCCAATTTGATGCGTACGATTCTAGTCTACATATGGCTTATTACTAGTATACTGCCGACTTTTAGTCAGTGGGGCATCATTGCATACTATCAAGTCAATAAGGATTATATCACCAAAGTGCTTTGCGAGAACAGGGAGAGGCCCCAGCTCCAGTGTAACGGGAAATGTTATCTGGCCAAAAAGCTTAAAGAGCAAAAGGAGAAACAGGATCAGCAAACAAGTGAACAGATTCAGAATATCCCTGTCCTACAACTTTTTTCTTCGACTTTATCCTCTTTTGAATTTTCTTCTACTGGTTTAAAAATCAATCACAAAGCCACTTTTTTATATTTATTGCCTTACTATCAAGCGGTCCTTTCCATCTTAGTGCCTCCGCCCTGCAATTAAGCCCAGTCAGCCTGCAAGCTAATCTTTACTCCAGAAAATAGATTTTTCCCTGGAGAAACTCAACTTATGTCCATTATTCCCCTTTCTCCTCCATTCTGAAAAGAAAGAGAAGGAATATTTCTATCCTATTCAAATGAAAATCAAAAGCATATATATATTACTTTTCCTGTTTATCAACTGGAGCGCCCTGGCTCAAACAAATTTGGGGTCGCTGACTGGAAGCGTGCTAACTGTAGATCGACAACCTATAAAGGGCGCCTCTGTCATACTGCAACCATCATCACTAGGAACCATATCAGACCAGGATGGCCGGTTCTATCTGGAGGGTATACAACCAGGGAGCTATCAACTTGTAGTTTCAAGCGTGAGTTACAGGAGTCACACTCAGAAAATTGAGATTACCAGCGGCAATAATTCATATCTAAGTCTGAATCTCACAGAAAATAAGGAGGATCTGGAGGAGGTTTTGGTTCGTACTGCCAGAGGGGGCTATCAGGTAGAGCGTTCGAGCGGTTCAACACGTACCAACACTCCTCTGCTTGCTACCCCTCAGTCGGTACAGATCATGTCAGAGCAGGTTCTTAAGGATCGCCAGGCTTTCACTTTAAATGATATTGCAGGTTCTTTTACGGGAATGAAAGCTAATAATGGTAATGGGAATTATCAGATACGCGGCTTTACCGCCTATTCACCCAATGATGCCAGCTTCTTACTATATAATGGCATAAGAGGAAATCTATTCCTATGGAGCCAACAGCCCTTATTATATAATATAGAGTCAGTAGAGTTACTTAGAGGGCCTTCAGGGGCATTATTCAGTGAGGGTTCTCCTGGAGGGGTGGTTAATTTTATAACCAAGAAACCTTTAACTCAATCGCGCGCCTCAGTAGCGGCCTCCGGAGGGAGTTGGGGATTCGGTCGGGTAGCCTTGGATTTTACAGGCCCCATTTCTGCGAATAAAAAGTGGTTATATAGAGCAATAGCCGGCTACGATCGGTCAAAGAGCTTTAGGGATGAACAGATGAAACAAAATCTTTTTCTCGCTCCCTCCTTTACCTATCTATTAAATGACAGAACCTCGATAAACCTGGAAATTAATTATGCCTATCAGAAAGCAGTTCAGCAATATGATAATGGAAGTTTTATTTATACCCGGCCCGATGGTAGTTTTGATTTTACTTACTACCCCAATAATCTAACCATACAAAGCCCGACGGATTATGGTAAAACACATAATGGTTCGGCTACTCTGACCTTCGACCATCAGTTTAACGATCGTCTGAAGCTGACCTTTGTGGAGCGCGCTGTTCGAAATGTATTGGACTTTACCGACCATGTGCCTCAGGGAAGGATTCGGAATGACTCCATCAGCCGGGGGTACCAGGACTGGGAGACGGATCGGTTTAGTTTGCAGACCACTGCCTTTGCAACATACAAGGCTTCGACGGGACTACTGGCCCATCAGATTATTGCAGGCGTCGATTATAACCGTTATGGCTGGACGCGGAATGACTATCAATATAAATCATCTACCCGAATTTCGATTTTTAATCCAGATCATTCAGGTAGTGTCCCAGATGCTACGGCTCCCGCCTTAGAGTCGGATGATAATGAGCGGGTAACCAATTTGATTGGAGCATATATTCAAGATCAGATCGGTATGGGTAGCAAGTTAAAACTATTGCTTTCACTGCGCTACGACAACTATAATGCTGTAGAGACACCCTTGTCAGACCGGGATGGAAAACAAGGGGATGAGCTACAAGCTTCTGGCTGGATCCCACGCATCGGATTGGTTTATTTGCCAGTAAAGAATATATCCATTTATGGTACCTATCTGAAGTCCTTTAACCCGCAAACATCCAATAATATCCGTGCGGGAGGTCCCTTTCCCACCCGCAAATCAACGCTTTACGAGCTAGGCTCGAAGGCAGACTTGTTTAGCAACCACCTATCTGCAACGCTTTCGATATACCAGATAAACTATGCCAATATCCTTACTGCCGCTCCTACTGAGGAGAATTCACATCGCCAGGCGGCTATAGATGGGACCAGGAGTAGGGGGGGAGAGTTCACCATCACGGGGAATCTGGATGCTCTTAGCCTAGTAGCGGGGTATGCCTTTAATGAGCATGTCCTGATAAGCAATAGTACTTATGGAAATAAGGGAGACCGCTTCGCTAATGCACCCAAGCATCAAGTTAATTTTTGGGGGAAGTACAATCTTCCCTCTACCGTACTAAAAGGTTTGAGTCTGGCTGCCGGAATCCGATATGTTAGTGACCAGGTTGGTTTGCTTAGCAATCAAAATTTTATTTTTCCTTCATATACCGTTCTGGATGCCGCCATTACCTATCGGAAGAATCGTTTTCTGATTCAAGCCAATGCCTATAACCTGACCAATCGACATTATTTCACAGGGAGCCGCTCTGGGATGACCCTGGCAGGCTTGGGCGATCCATTCAATATGAGGGTGGGTGTCACCTATCAGCTATGGTAATCCCTAATTTATTTTTAAATCTGAACGCTTTATGAAAAGTGCATCAATGACCAGACGAATATTTAAGTGGCATAGCTGGCTAGGTCTATTTACGGGCATTTTTTTGTTTTTGCTGGGATTGAGTGGTTCTGTCCTGGTATTCAAAACCGAACTGGATGAGTTCTTTAATCATGATTTATTAAAGATTTCCCCTCTTGATAATGGGAGAGAGCAAGGGACTTTGAAAAAATGCTACGATACTATCGTCAGCCGTTATCCCAATCTGGATGGTATTGCCTGGGTAAATCCCCAGGCAGGACCCGAAGAGGCTTATAATTTTAGGATCTATTATAATGATGCCCGTTTAATGACCTACGATCTAGCCTTAATATCCTTCGACCCATACAGGGGAGTCATTCTGCGGGAAGGTCCCTCAAGCCAGTTTACTCCTAGCTTTATTGAGTGGCTGTTCCAGTTTCATTTTAGTTTTCAGCTGGGCATACCCGGAGCGGCACTGACTGCCATTTTTGGCCTGACCATGCTCCTGTCATTAATTACGGGGGCGGTAGTCTACCGGAAGATGATCTGGAAAGTTTTGAGCTTTCGCCTGAGGCTGAATAGAAAAAACTGGCGGACCATTACCTCCGACCTACACCGTATTGTGGGTGTATGGACCCTGCTACTCAATGCGGTGATTTTTTTTACGGGTTTTTGGTTTAACCTATTTGCCTTGGACAGTAAATCATGGGAAAAAGAAATGGTAACGACAAAGCCTAATACCCCAATGGCCATTTCACCGGACAGGATGTACCACCAGGCTTTGCAGGCCATGCCCGATTTGGAGCCTTCTTATGTATATCTGCCCACCCAGCCTGGTCGTAAATTTGAAGTAAGGGGCTATGAAATCGGGCAATGGAAATTATGTGGAGCGGGCAGTTCCGTAAAGGTGGATCAACAGAACGGTGAGATATTTCAAATTAGCCGTCTAAGTGAAAAGCCATTTTCCGATCGATTGGTGTCGACATTCCTTCCCTTGCATATTGGAAATTTCGGAGGACTACCTATTAAAATACTTTATGTATTCATAGGGCTTACCCCTGGTCTCTTGTCGATTACCGGCTTTATGCTCTGGTGGCGACGTAGGAAGAAATCATTTTCACCGGTTCAGTTCAAGCAGGCTTCCAAAGCAGAGAGTATCAGTAGGTAAACAGGCCTAACCTCTTCTACATGGGTTGAAAGGAATAACAAAACTTCCCACTTCTTACTATTATGGTTTCGAGGGGGAAGTTTTGTTTTCTAGAAGCTGATGAAAATGTAAATATTTAGAAAATATAACTGATGGTAAGTCTACCGTTTCTAGGCGCCCCCGGGAACAGCCTCAGGTAATTTTGTGCCCCCAGCCAGTAGTTTTTGTCGAATAGATTACCGGCATTCACTGCGATTTGAATGTTGCTTTTACCGGGATGATAATACAGGGCCGCATCGAAGATGGTAAAGGCCGGAATGGTGAAGCTACGGTCAAACCAGGGAAGTTTGTTGCCCTGATGCTGTATACCAATGCCGATGCCCAGATCTTTCAATGCCGAGGATGCAGCAAAATTATAGCGGGTCCATAGATTTGCGCTGTGCTTGGGCGTATTTTGTTTTCTTTCTCCGATCAGATCTTCATTGGCGTCGTTAAGGATGACTGCGTCGATGAAGCTATACGAGGCATTAATTTGCCAGTCGGGAGTGATATAGCCAGCTAGATCCCACTCAATGCCCCTGCTGCGCTCACTCCCTCTCGTTACGAGTAGGTCAGGGTTAGTCGAATCGTTGGCATTCATAAGAATATTTTTTTGATCGATTTCATACATAGCCATATTCATATGGATCTGGCCTTGAAATAATTCGACTTTCATTCCCACTTCTTTAAGACTGCTGGTCAAGGGATCAAATTGGCTACCCGATGGTAGTGCTCCCGTTTGGGGCATCAGTGTAACAGTATTGGACTGGGGTTGAAACCCTTCCAGATATGTCCCGTATATATTCATGGCTTTATTTAGAGCATAAGTCAAGCCAACCCGTGGTAAAAGAGCCGTCTTGTGTACGGTTAGCGTGCCCGGTGCCTGGTAATTGGTAATGTCTTTAAACCAATCGTTTCTAAGGCTAAGCAGTAAAGTGAATTTCTTCCATTGCAGCTGCTCCTGAAGGTAGATCGCATGGGTGGTTGTTAACGCAGAAGGCAAAGCCGTACGTACATTCAGAATATAGTCTTCGGCATTTCTAAGGGTATACTGCGGGTTTTGCAAATCGAAATAGTGTACATTAGGTCGGGGAAGTGTTTGGTTGCCAATGGTTATGGTTTGGTAGTTATCCGCCTTGTCCAAAATGAATGAACTCGCTACAGTGCCGTCTTTTAGCAGAAATCCCCGGGCCGCATTTTGTCCTCCGCCTTTATGTTTATGCCAATAGCTCAAATCATACCCAACCAACACCTTATGGCCGACCGAACCGGTAGTGAAATTAAAATTGAAGTAGGCATTCAGGTTATCGACATTCCAATATTGCTGCCGTTGGACGAACTGCATGGCGGCAAGGCTTCTTACCGGCTGGTTAGTGATATCAGGGGCAAAGCCGTTCGTAGTCCGGTGTTCCTGTAGATCTTCTGTCCACGACTGTTTCATATACGAGGCATTGAAACCAATCTGAGATGAAAATTTATGCGTCAGATTGCTCATCAGGATCAGCTGTTTGGATTTGAAAAAATCGTTAGGCGCACCAAGGTTAAGGCCCTTTGGCGTGCTGTTTAATGCCGTTTTGCCGGCTACCGCCCCAAAAATAGGTTGCCCACGGTCTAGATTTCCGTTGTCATTGCTAAAGATCAGCTCCGCATTAATGGCCGTTTTGTCTGTTGGGAGGTAGCTGATCGATGGGGAGATCAGAAGTGACTTATTACGAACGAGATCTCGGAAAGAGCGGCCTTCCTGGAATGCTGCGTTGAGCCTATATAGGAGCGTTTTAGATTCATTCAACGGTCCCGTAATATCGAGGGCTGCACGGAAGGTACTGAAGCTCCCTGCACTCAGCGTGACTTCATTTCTGTTGGTGGCCAGGGGTTTTTTGGTAACTAAATTAATACTTCCTCCTGGATCCACAGAGGAAAAAGTAGCACTGGCGGGACCTTTGATTACCTCTACTCGTTCTATATTTGAGGTCAGGGGTTGAAGAAAATAGTATTGCCTGGTACGCATACCGTTAATTATCTGTCCTTCTTCATTCTGACTAATGCCGCGAATGGTATATTGATTATAATAGCTGGAAGGGATTACGCCGCTGGCAATCTTTACCGCATCCCCAAGGTGAAAGGCCTGTCTGTCCGCCATAAGCTCTTTGGTGATCGTCGAGATTGACTGTGGAATATCCTTATTGAGGGCCGAGATTCTGGTGGCCGAAAAGGAGTAATCGCTGTTATAGTCCCTATTTACACGCCCCAGAACCTCTACCGTCTGTAGCTGATTGGTTTCGGAGATCAGTGCGATTTCCATATTGGGTTGTGTCTGATTAATCCGTAATTTTTTATATCCTAAAAATGAAACTTCCAGGGGTCCATTCCCTTCGATAGAAAACTTACCTTCCTCATCGGTGATCAGGCCTGTATTATCGTTTAAAAGTCTTATGGTTGCTCCGGGAATATTAGCTCCCGTGTGGGCATCTGATACTCTGCCCGATACTATTTGAGCCTGTAAATGAAAGGCATGCAGGCAGAGTAGAAATATAAAAATAAATTTCATGAATTGAAGTGAAAGGGTATAATATGTACTTTAAACGGTCCTTAAATAAAGTTCTTCTAGCTCATTGGCAGAAATATCCGAAGCGCGGACGACGGATTGCAGACAACCTTCTCGCATGATGCCGATGCGTGTGGCTACCTCTTTCGCCCTAAAGATGTCGTGTGTGGCCATGAGAATGGCCGTGCCCCGAGCCGCAAGACTTTTCAGGATAGTTGAAAATTCGTTAGATGCCTTAGGGTCCAGGCCACTTGTGGGCTCGTCCAGTAACAGTACCTTCGCTTTTTTTGCGATTGCGATGGCGATTCCCACTTTTTGCCTCATGCCCTTGGAATATCCTCCAAGCCTTAGGTCAAAGGCCTGAGTCTGCAGACCTGCTGTGGAAAGTAGTTCTGCAAGCTCCGTTTTGGAGTATTCAAATCCTGCTAAAGAGGAGAAATATTCAAGGTTTTCAAGACCCGTAAGGTTAGAATATAACATTACCGTTTCAGGAATATAGGCCAGGTACTGCTTGATTTCCTCGGGATTTTCAGAGACTGAAACACCATTGATTTGTGCCATACCTTCGCTAGGCTCTATAAAGCCCAGAAACAGATTAATGGTAGTCGTTTTGCCGGCACCATTCTGGCCTAGTAAGGCAAATATCTCTCCTGGCTCAACGGTCAGATTCAGCTGATTCAGAGCGGTATGGTTGCCATACCTTTTGGTAAGATTTGTAGCTTCAAGCATTTTGCGGGTCTTTGATTTGAATGAAATTTTTATAAAAGAGTATAATGGAGAGGGCCATGCCTAGGGCGATCCAGATTATAATAACCAGGATACCTGAGGATAAAACCTCCTGCGAATACGTTACCGGTCGGTACTTGGGATAACCAGACCAATCCATCGCTTCAGTGGGGGTAACTTCAAAGATGAATGGATAAAAATATTCTCTAATTTGTTTATGGTGCCATTTGACCGACTCTAAGTACCGAATATGGTTGCTTAGGTCGGTGTTAGCCACTTTGTTAACCAGCTGCTGGGCAGTCAGTATCGGATTGAAATAAGCCAACCGTTCAGAAAATTCTTGCCTTTGATTGAGTTTGGAAAATAATACCTCTGAAGAGTTTGCCGATTCTAAATCTCCTGCAAGTTGCATGGCATAGTACCATCCAGGAGAAAACTGGTCCTCAGGAATGGGATATTTCCTATATTGGGGGTACACAGCGTAAAACTTCTCCATCGTAGGTTTTTTAGGTAAATCCCATTTTTCATGATATCCTTCTCGTTGCTTAATTGTCGTTTCGGCTGCTTCTGGTATGGGTATGTTCCTATTCACAATGATATTAGCGACGCCAGGGAACAGAATGCAAAGAAAAATCCAAATGGAAACCATCGTTGTGGCATTAAATGAGGTGCTCTTGCCCAAAGAAACGATGACGATCGATAAGCTAAACCAGAAAATGACATATACCATCAAGACCAGGCCTAATTGAAAAGTAGGCTGAGTTAAAGGAAGGTCTAGAATCAAAATTCCCGAAAAAAACAGCAACAAGGTCATGGTTAAAACGAAGGCGAACCGGACCAGCAGTTTATAGAAAATCGCTGCCTTTATATTCGTAGTTGAGGTTCTTAAAATTTTCCATACACCATTTTCCTGCTCTCCTGAGATCATGTTATAAGTAAGGGCAATAATCAGGAGAGGGAAAAGGAAAATAAAAACAAAAGAAGCATCAAGATTGCCCACCAGAAGTGTTAAGGGGTTAGTCAGTTCAGCATCGTAAAGTTGGCCTTCAATAGCCAGCATTTTAACCTTCAGTGTAAAAGGATTAATATCTCTCTGGCCAATTGAGAACTTAGCCCAAGGGGATGCGGGATTAAACGTATAAAAAAAAGGATAATAGGCTGTGGTGCCTACAGGTTTGCCACGTCCATGAGAAGCGATCTGGTCGAGATGTTTTTTTTGAATATCAGATATAGACAGAATGGTCTTTTGTTGTCGGTCAATAATTGTTTTTCCATGGTAAAACCCATAGACTCCAAAGCATAGAAGACAAATGGCACTGAAAATAACCGCTTTTCCTATGAGGAAATTTTTGCATTCCAAAAACAGTATTTTTTGACGGGATTTCATAACTGGAACTGACGTTTTTTAGAAATAAAACTTAATAGAGTGAAACTGGCAAGTACCCAGAAGAACAGTGCGGAAATGCCCATTGCACCATGCCGGAGGCTCATTTTAATGGGGACAGGTTGAAATTTAAATTCCGGTTGTTGCTGGAAACTCTGAGCATTTACCCTTTGTTTACTGTCGTCCTTGAATTTGATTTGGTTAAGGTGGATTTTGTTAAGGGCTTGTGTTTTTTCGAATCTGTACCTTTCAGTTTGTTTTTGGAACTCTGTAAAACTTTCGAAATCGGTACCAGATAAATTCATGGAGATATTCCGAATAGCCAGGAAAGGGTCGATAAAGCTGAGAAAGGAAGCTATTGAGTTTTGCGATTTGTAGATCTGAATGAGTTGATTGTAATGTTTATCGAAGATCCCAGAGCTTATATTTTCTCCTTCCTGCATTACCAGCGCTCCATAGTTAATGGGCAATGCCTGGATGGAATCGACACCATATCTCTTCAGAGTGGATTCTTTAAGTTCAGAAAAGTGCGGATCGTTGGGATTATGACTATCGCCAACTTTTGCAATATCACTTTCTATTCCTTGCTCGAAGGTTATTTTATCTGGAGCAACAAAAATAGTATTTCCCAGGTTTTGTGCACTTTTCGGTACCATAACATAGAACAGAATCCATATAAGTACCAAAGCCATTAATGCATTTCGGGCATTGGTGCTAATAGCAGAAACGGCTACTACAATCATGGATATAATCAGGAAATAAATTCCATATGATAGAACGATCAACCCCATACGTATTAGCTCATCCGTAGAGAGCCCAGCAGAATGAGACACCGTGCCTATCAATAAGCCCAAAAAGAGTAAGGGCAAAAATAAAAACCAGGTTAGTAAGGTTATTCCCGCTGCTTTGCCTAACAAAACATCTCGAAAGGTAGCTTTCTGACAAAGTAATATTTTGAGTAGGCCGTTCTCCTTTAAACCAGCAATGGTATGAAAGCCTATAAATATGATAAATAAAGGTACTAGCAGTTGGAATACCACAGCCATGCTAAGTTCTCCGAAACGAAGCATTCCGTTGGAGAAACCTGCCTCACTCATATTAATCGTATTTTGCCGGTGTGCTTCCAGAAAAACCGAATTTCCTACATAACTGTCTAGTCCGAAATCGAAAAAACTTAATGGCGATTTCTCTCTGAAAACCAGGTATCCATAATGTGCTACTCGATGTGGATGTCGGTCTGGCTGTTTCATCCAATGATCGTGGACCTCTTCTTTGGCTTCGGTCTGGTGCTCGTTGAAGTTGTTAACATATTGCCATCCAATATAGATAGCTAAAATACTCATAGATAAGAGTACTGCATAAAGGCCGAGGGGGAGTCTGGCTCGGAAAAAGGCAGCCCATTCCTGTCGGGCAATAATCTTAATTAATCTAGTATTCATCTTAGGAAAGAAATTTAAGGTAGGTAGAATGAGTGCTCATAGGCATTAAAGATGGAAAAATACAAGGCACATATTTCAATACATTTATGATTGTGCAACATTGTTGCAATTTAAGAATTTATTAAAATAGATTGCAACAATGATGCACAAAATTCGTGACCGGTTTGCTGGACATATTGACTAAAGAAATGCTGGAATATCACCAGCCTGAGTAATGGGAGCGATCTCCTGCTTCTCAGACTGGTGATAGCTTAGGTTATTGAAACCTCTCCAAAATGGAGGCCATCGAGATATTGGATGGGTTTCATTTTTCAACCACCGCATCTTTGAGAATGTAATTCAGATGCTCGATATTGCTGGCATTCAGAATGAGTTTACCACGGATTGTTTTTATCTCATCTGTTTTAAAGCGGCGTCTTTTGTCTTTAAATTGTAGCTCGATAATAGTTTCTGGTCCCGATCCTCCACAAAAAAAGCACATGGCCATAGGGTAGGCCGAGAGTACATATAAATTATACTCTGTATCAACCGGGATCATATATCCCTCAATTTGCACTTCCTTTCCTGACAAGGCATTAACCTTCGGTCCGAAGGTTGGATATAAGAAATGCATATTGACGTCTTTATTAAGTTTCCGCACGAATCTTACGTCTTTCAGCCGATCCCAGTCTATAAGCATGGGGAGGCTGAGACCCTGCCAATAAAAGGCATTACCGATGAGGAAGGCTGTTATCAGCGATTTCATTTGCTTACTATTATTTAAGTTGACTAAATTCTTCCAGATCTTTTTGAATCAACAGAATAGCCTGTTTCGCCTGAAGTTGATATTCGAGCATGGATTCTTCTGTCATCTGCGGAGCTGGCTTATGTTCGTGTGCTCCCTCATGCTCATGGTCAAATCCAGAAACTTCAATCAGGGACGCTTCCCATAAATGAAGAAGCTGGTTTAAGCTGTCCACTTTCTGGCGATGGGCTGTAGGTAGATTCCTTTTTTGAAGAGTCTGGAAGGTAGATTCTAGCTCCTGGGCTATGGCGATCGATTCAAGGTGGAGCTTATGCGCCTGAATCAAGGTATTCGCGTCTTTTTTAGGAGCGCAACCCGAAAAAGTCAGTAGAGCTAATAATACGGGTGGGAAAATGAAATTCTTCATAGGTATGAACTTTAGTAAATGCAACAATGTTGCAAATATTGTCAAAATGTATGAAACCATAAGCCTAGATTGATATGATTTTCAAATCTATTCCCTCGTTATCCGCAGCAGTTCTCCTGTTTCTAGCCCATATCGGATGTTGCCTCGTTCCTATTTTAGCCATAGCCGGCGGCACACTACCCCAATTTTCTTTCTGGGTAGAATACAGTCCTTATATTTTATTTCTTCAAAGCTGTATGTTGATTTATCTGAGTATAAAACTAATCCGGCATCATTTTGGGAAAGGGCGTTTTCATTCGAATGCCGATCGAATGATTTATTACATCGGCTGGATGGTAGCGGCATCTACCTTGGCTATAGGTTATTTTGAACCTTTCCACAATGAAAATCAACAGATTGCCCAGCAGCAATTTCAGTTCTTTAAGACCCATCGCCGCATACAAATTAAAATTAATGAGCCATTTGAAGTTAATTATGTAAAGAAGGATTTGGCACTTATAAACGGGATCCGGACTAGTAGTCTCGCAATAAAAGATAAGCGTATTTGGATTACTTACCATAAGGAGACGACTAGTAGAGAGGAGATCATGCGGGTGCTTTTACAAAAGGGCTACGATGTAACACTGCAGGAATAAAATGTGAAATTGAAAAACCAGAATAATATAACTATATTTGAATGTAACCAATGTATACCTAAATAAGCTATCCTATTAACCCAATCAAATACGTATATGCGCCGTATCTATTATAAGCTATTAATGATGACAATATTGGGCGGAGTTCTAATCTCTTCCTGTTCCAAGTCTGATAAGGTTGAGCCAGAAGAATCGGCGACAGCAGCATATTTTATTGAGGAATTTAAGTATTATATGGATAGCAGCGATATGATGGATAGTACACGTGTTGCCTTGAAGGACACTACCTATTACAATCCGGGCCAGACTGTAAATGTTCAGAGTTTTACGGGTAATTTAAATGAACTTGTAAAAACATCCCAATTTCAACTGACCAATTTGGACGCTTTACCTAAAGATGTAAATCTGGACGACTTTTTGGTAAGTGTTCCCCAGAATTGGAATTCGGATGGTATGGTGAATTTGTTTCCCGAAAAATTTCCTTTTAACCAACAAGTGAATCATAAGCCTTATAATCTAGTCTCTCGCAGTACTGAAGGCGTCACTTTCAACGTACCTCCTAAATCCAGGTTGGTCGTCACTTACGGTATTCAAGCCATTAATATTACCTGTTCCTTCAGTGCTGTTCTACAAAACAAAATGACGGGACAGCGTTATCCGTTCTCAGGAACCTAGAAAGGCATTCTCCGTTACGACGATTCAGAAATGAAGGTAACGGCATATCAGCTATAAATTCACTGGTTAGTATAATTCTATTGAGTAGACCTGCTGCGGCGCCTCCCTTCGCGGAACCACTTTCCTTGGCACGGATTTTGATAGTCAGTATATCGTATTAACCAAACATATACGTTATGCAAAATCAAGAAGAGCCAGGAAAGAAATTAAAGAATCCTGACGAGCTAAATATAAAAATCCAGGAGGGTACCTACGAAAAAGCAGGAAGAGAAGAAACGGGTTCACTGCCTAACGATCCGGCTGAGAATGCGAAAAAGACCTCTCCTGAAGAGGATTCAGGAAAGGAGGACGATACGAAATTGTCGGCAGATCGTTAAGGAGGTTACTTGCGATCATTTATCTTTGCAAAAGTTACATGGCTATTTGAATCTAAGAATATTTGCTGCGGTTCCCCGCCGGGATAAATCTTCCCGGCCCATTTAAGATAACCCACGTAATGAATATCTTGGGTGCCAAGGTAGCCAGGACGGTGTGTTTCAATTTCACCTTTGTTCTCCTTACTCTTCGTTAAAGGCGAACAACCGGCAGATCCGTAAGGATTAATCCTTACGGAGCAACCTTTGCGCCAAGTTCCTTGAGGGCTTGTACGGCCAGCCTGCTAACTTTCCCCTTTGCAAGAAGATGCTTAGGCGGGACCTTTTTAAAATTAATGGTCCGCCAATCCAATGGGATTTCGCGTGGTGATCCATCGGTTAAAAGGACAATTTTCATTGGAAGCTGTGTACTTAATCCAAGGGCATTCTCAGTGCATAGCTCCCACTAGGAATGTTCTTGTTTTGTCTCTTTTTGCAATTGCCTCCACGACCTCTTCTACAGTCGGAATTACTATTCCAACCAATGGGCTTTCTTTTGACCTTCTATAAATTCTTGGTTTCCCCATCTTAATCATCACAAAGGAAGGGTTTTCTGCTTTTAGCGATGAAGCGTTGATGACCAGCACCCATACGGCCGTCTCGTTTATCTGAGACGGCTTTTTTTTCTTGTCGCTGAAATGGGAAGCTAGCCCAACGACTCCTACTTTGACTAGAGACATAAAGCGAATTTTTTCAAGTACTGGTAAACACGTATATGGTTTACCGTAATTCGTATTGCCCATATATATATTTTAAGTATGGTGTATAGAATAAGTAAGGATTACAACGGCTTTGAGAGGCAATTTCAAAAAAGGATCTGATGATTTGGCATCGGGCTGGTTTCTGTCCATTAGTACTTCATTCTCTGGAATTACCAGACTAAAGCCGCATTAAAGAGGAGGGGGGATATTATACCAAAAGCATTTAAAATGTATTGAGAACTGCGGTGGAGAAAAGCGTCTTAAATGTCTGGTATACAGTGGATATCCTGAGGAACCCTTTCGCGACGGATCCCACCTCCCGGAATATTCTACAAGAAGGGGTGGAACTTCGAGTTATTAAAAAAAGCTGGGACCTGGCACTTGTATACCTCAATATATTAATATATATTGTTCGCCAATAACAAAACCGCCCAATGCACGGCTTGTTTTCTTGAAAATTTCGATATAATTGTAGAGAAACCTACTGACTAATACGATATAGACGCAACTAGTGCCGTAAATAACAGTGTTAGCGGTAATTAAACAACACGGAAAGATGAACTTTAAGGATGAATTTATAGAACTGTTTGAGAAATTAAAGAACTACAATTCTCATCCAACAGAAAACCTTAATGAAAGTTTTGTTTGTGTTATTAAGGCTGCTTTTGCAAAATGTATAGAGTATAATCACTTCATTCAAAGTGACAATTCCATTGAAAACTCATTTTTTCTTACACCATTTTTAAGAGGTATTTGCGAAGACCTAATAGTTCTGAAGTACCTTAGAAAGTACTTTACATCTGATAGGGATGAATTAATGTTAATATATATGCAATATCTTCTGAAAACCTCAATTGAGGCTCAGACAGCATACTTTAATCGAGTTGTTCCAGACCAAATTTCCCCAAAGCAGGAAGATACTAGACCAGAAATTGAAGCATTAGAAAACCGATTAAAAGCAATAATGCAAAAAAATGGGTTGAGTAAAGACCGAATTTTCCCGAGTGTAGAGCATATGGCCATTGACGGAGAATTAAAACAACTATATGACTTCTTTTACCACGCAACATCAAGGATGGTACATTTTAGTCCCAATATACTTTTACGAATGGGATGGTATGATACAGATAAAGACGGTAAATGGGGGCCGACCGTTTTTTCCTCTTCGAATTTCCATAAGTATTACGAACAGTTCAATAAGTTTTATGCTGCACTATTGTTTGTGGAATTTTCCATGACATTTAAAACAGAATTGAATTTAGATGCTGCATTTATGACAATTGTCAAGAAAATTAAAAAGTCATTCTCGGAGGAAGATTTTTACCCTGAACTAGTGACTTTTGAAGAGTTAAATATTAATCGGCCTAGTGACATTTTTAGAGTATTGAATAAGGTAATTAGAAATCATGAGAAGTAACTACCGCTAACACGGGTTTGGCAAAAGTGGCGGTTCAGTGCTCCGCAGACACATTTGTGGTTAATCAAAGTTTGGTTCTCTGCATCAACATTTGTGGTGAAAATCGCCACCTTCGCCAAGCCCGAAACCGTTACCAGCAATTATAAAAAAACACTATGGATAGAATTACACAAAGCTTTATCAAAGAACTTTTAGAAACCGAAGAATTAACTTCACAAGGAGAATCAAAAGATTTTGAAAAACTAGCTAATTATTCAATAATTTCTAATGAATATAATAAAACTTTTGACTTAAACTTTGTGACAATTGGTGATGGTGATGATACAGGTGTCGACGGAATATCAATTATTGTGAACGGAGTTTTAGTTGAAAATACAGAAGAAATTGATGACCTTATTGAAAAAAATGGAACAATAGAAGTAGATTTTACCTTTATTCAGTCAAAAACATCTTCCAATTTTTCAACTTCCGAATTAAATACTTTTATTTTTGGTGTTAAAGATTTCTTTTCAATTTCTCCCAAATTTAGAAGAAATGAATCGTTGCAAAAATTCGCAGATTTAGCAAATCACATCTATAATAATGCACCTAAATTGAAAAACAATCCTACTTGTAAATTATTTTATGTTACAACAGGAAAATGGGTTGGTGATACAAATTTGATTGCAATAATTGAATCTGGCAAAGAGGATTTAGAAAGCACAAACTTATTTGATTCAATTGATATTATACCGATTGGTGCAAGAGAATTAGCTACTTATTACAGAAAAACAAAAGAAAGCGTAAGTACAACTATAACTTTTACAAATAGGTTGACAATTCCAGAAATTTCTGGAATATCAGAGGCGTACATCGGTTTAATTCCATATTCAGAATTTTTGAAAATTGTTGCGAATGAAGACCAAAATCTTTTAAATGTTTTTGAGGATAATGTAAGAGATTTTCAAGGAGAAAATAATGATGTTAATAGTGGCATTGCTTCCACTATTACAAACGAAGGTTCAGAAATATTTAGTGTTCTAAACAATGGAATAACAATAGTTGCCAGTAAAATTTCTCCAACTGGTAATCAATTTACAATTACTGATTATCAGATTGTAAATGGATGTCAGACAAGTAATGTTTTATATAACAATAGAAACAGTACTAATACACCTAACGTTGTTATACCAATTAAATTAATAGCAACCGAAGATGATGAAATAAAAACAAGAATTACTTTAGCGACAAACAATCAAACTCCTATTAAAAAGGAACAATTGGCTTCTTTAACTCAATTTCAAAGAAGTTTAGAACAATTTTATAACTCTTATGAAAATGATAACAAGCTTTATTATGAAAGACGTTCAAAACAGTATAATTCTGACACAACTGTAATCAAGTCAAGAGTAATAACAGTACCATATCAAATTAAGTCGTTTGCTGGTATGTTTTTAAATGAACCACATAATGTAACAAGTTACTTCGGTTCAATTGTCAGGAAGTTAAATGATGGTAAAATTCAAATTTTTGATAATAACCATTCTTATTTTCCATATTATACAAGTGCTTATGCTTATTATAAATTAGAAACTTTATTTAAACGTGGTTTAGTGGATTCAAGCTACAGAAAAGTAAAATTTCACTTACTTATGCTATTTAGAATGCTGAATGAAAAGGAAGATATGCCAAGATTAAATAGCAAAAAAATGGAACAATATTGTAAAGTTTTATTAGATATTTTATATGATGACGATAAAGCAATTAAAGCCTTTAAGAAGTGTTGTAAAGTGATAGAGGAAGCTGACTTTGATAAGGCAGACAAACAAGACGTTAAATTAGTATCTAAAACAAAAAATTTGATAGATTACATTGAAAAATAACTGCTGGTAACATCGGTTTGGCAATATGGCGGCTGAAGTGCTTCTATAAAACATTTGTGCAAGGTTCAACAGCAGTAATTCCATTGAACTTTTGTGCTAAATATCCGCCACATCGCCAAGCCGAAAACCGTTAGCGGTCAGTTTAGAGCGACCCAAAAAATGAAAGAAAATGGCAGACTTGACATACATAGAAAAAGCGAACATTGAGAACTTTTTGGGAATGAAAAGTGGCTATGTTATGGACTTTTCCGACCGAACTTTTCAAGAGTTTGTTGGTGAAGCTGTTGGTTTAGACATTAACGACCCTAAATATCATTACAGTTCAAATTCAAAAGCTAACCGACTTAGGCAATTTATTAAAGTTGAATCAAATTATACATTTGGCAAATTGTTATCTGCATTCTGTGATTATTGGCTTTCAAAAGTTCACACAGGCGAAATCGACTACCACCATGACGAAAATCTCTATAAAGAGTGCGTAAAAATCGCTGACAGATTAAAACAAGAGAGTATTGTTGAACATATTGATGCAATCAAACCAAATGCTGACGACCGTGACTTTAAACTACTTGCAAAATCAATTAGAGAAAGTATTGAAAGAAATGAACCCGAGGTTGCATTAGATAGACTTCATACTTTCACGTTCAAATATTTAAGAGAATTATGTGACAAACACAATATCTCTTATGATAAAGCTGACTCACTAAACGCTGTATTTGGAAAATATGTAAAGTTTATTGTGGACAAGAAACATATTGAATCGTCAATGTCAGAAAAAATTTTAAAATACTCAATCAACATCATTGAAGCATTTAACGACATACGAAACAATAAAAGTTTTGCCCACGACAATCCTGTTCTTAACTATCACGAAAGTGTTTTAATCTTTAATAACATATCAAGTACAATAAAATTTATTGAGTTTATAGAAACACAAATGAATAAGGTTAATGAACAAGAAAAAGCTCAAGAATTATCGGACGACCTGCCATTCTAAACGACCTAAAAAATGAAAGCAAAAAGAATTAGAAAAATAAAACCGAACCGCTAACAAGGGTTTTGCAATAGTGGGGCGAAACTGCAAAGTTGAAGATTTGTGCTTCGATTGCCCCACCATCGCAAAGCCCCGAAACGTTAGGTGTTATGTTTACGACACAGTCCCT
>NZ_AZQN01000007.1 GCF_000566685.1 Dyadobacter tibetensis Y620-1 | reverse complement strand
TCAACTGTCAGATCTAGTGTTGGTTATTACACGTAAATCTTGCATTGATGTCTTCCTTCAATATCACTCAATAACAAATAGGTGATTTAATACAAAGTGATACAGGAAATTAGCGCTTGTGAACGAGCAATATGCCTGAAATCTATCATCCTTATTCTTATCGCCGAAGTCGGAAACTGATTTCATGGAAAATGCAGATATTGGTCGCGGTTTTGAGCAATGTTTGGAAGTGTAAAATAGTCCGTAACTTTCCATATCTAATCCTATAAGCTTCCTACTATGTCCTTTTATCTCCTCAATCACCTGATTGTTGGCAATTACGCCTGCACCAGACGCAAAAGGCCCAATATGAATATTTAATTCAGTGGGAATATCCTTTACAGGCCAATCATTTTTGATGCGATCCACATAAGCTCGAGATCCTTTGCAAGAAAGAAATAATTCTCTTACATCTGTATCGAGATCAATAGACTTAAAGTCTGGCTCGAAAAGGCGCTCACCAGTATCAGTCGTCTTGATTTTACCGCTTCCACTGTCGAAAGATTGATCAGCAATCAATACGTCTCCTAAATTCCCAACCCCTTTTATCCCTCCCGCTATTCCAACCATTGCAACATACTTAGGTCTGAAGTTTTCAATTACCTTATTTGTCAAAACTGATGTCGCTACCATACCCATTTGCGGAGCACAAGCTGCTATAACTGAGATGGATAAATTTCCCTTAGTAAAAATCCCTCTAAAATACTCTGTACTGTCGTGACTTAATCGAAATGAGTCCCAATTACCATCGAGCTTTAAAACCGCATCTAGCTCCGGAGAACGCAATGCAGTTAAAATTGCAAGATCATAATTATAAGTAATATCAGCCACTTTCAAATCCCGCTTGGAGTTTATAAGATAATTAATTCTATTAAGAATTTGCTTTTCCCATTTAGTATTTTCTTGATCATACTTAACTAAAGCCCATAACTCATCTGAAAAATCGCCCTTAAATGTTTCTATGAAATCGTCAAATTCAGAAAAGCCAATAATATGAAATGGCTTCTTAAATCTTGGATTCCGATTTATTTCGTTTAAAAAATTTACTCCGTTTTGAGGAAATGGGTCGTCCCCATCTCTTGTAGGCAGAGATAAGTCGAGAATTAAAAGATCATAATGATTATTAACAAGATATTGCTTCGCTGAGGTTACGTTCGTAGCGGTCTCAAATATCTTCACCTCCGGTATTATTTCCAACAATCGCCTAACTGCTCTTATTTTGTGTTGATTATCATCAACAACCAAAACATTAATCATTTCCAATATTTTTATACTAAGTTCCCAATTACTACATTTTTCAACTCTTTCTGCCAGTTCGACTGATCTGCACCATAGTATATAGTGTCAAGATATACATCCGAAAATTGCCTCTTTAAAATGATTTTTAAGCTCTTTAAGTCTATATAATTTTCACCCTCACCAAATGTTTCGAATTGAGTTATCACAACCACCTTACAATTCTTCTTTTTTCTTACCAACTCAGTTAGAATGTCCATTCCTGCCAGTTTTCGAAACTTATACCCATCTTCACCAGACTTTATATCAAAGTTCGGCAGTTGCATATCTAACAGGATCAGATCATAAGCTCCTTGAATAATTTCTTTCAACCCCGACTGGTAAGATCTTCTCAAATCAATAAAAATGGCAGGAAAATTTGATGAAATGAAATCAAGAATTTGTTTCGACTTATGCTGATCATCTTCAATTAATAGTAGCTTCATTGATTGTTTTTTGAAGATTATTTATACCAAACATTATTGTAGTTTTAAAAATTCTGTCCTCATTCACTTCATCTATTTCAATTATATAACTGTCCCTTAACAAGTCTGTCCTTATAGTTTTATCAATCTTGAGGTACCCAGTTCCATCCTCTGTTCTTGTCCTTTCACTGTCTATATGCTTAGCATTAGATAACAACAAGCTCTTCTCGGCGATAGTGGCATTTAATTTATCAAGATTAATTTCATTCGAAAAATTATTTTGAACAACAATCTTCAATAAATCTGATTCCAGCTCAACAGAAATTAAAATCTTAATTTCATCAGCGGATAAATCTGAATGCTGGATAGCATTATGCAACAGATTCTGAATCAAATAAGTAAAATGTGCAAAATACTCCCCCTCAAAAACGACTGGGCAAGAAATTGAAATTGTCGGACTTAGATTCTCGAAATCTTTAAAAAGCCTTCTGAGAGTCCTTAATGTTGTATCTATTGGTAACTCAATAGTAAAGTCGTTAATCGATTTACTATTAGTTCTCCGAAACCATTCAGAAATCTTGTTAAGTTCATTCGTTATATCAGTTTGGCACTCAGTAATATTTCTATGAAAAACTATCAATTCTGGAAAATCTTGTCGATTTAGAACCAACTCAACGTCTTGATGGAGGCTACTTATGAGATGTTTCATCGTATCCCGAACATCGGTTGATATAACTTCTCGTATTCGAGTGAGGTTGTATTCTGTTTTTTCCCACAACTCCTCTATAATTGAGTCGAAAAACTCATCATAATCCTCTATTCCACCTAAACGATTCGTAAAAACGTTAAGCAGATCGTTCTCATTGTATGAATAATCAAATAAGCCTTCAGAGCCCTTCCTTTCAGTCCGTATCTGTAAACTAATATTTTTTAAATTCTTCGACACATTATCAATGTCAAACGAAAATTTTGCCATTAAGCTATTAAAATCAACAGCTCTATCTGGGTTGATTTGTAGCATGTTAACCCAAAACTCATTATCCTTATATTTATCAGAGGAGTCATCCACTTTGGTAAGTAAATGATACTTTTCAAAAACACTTCTGATCTCACCCAGTAGCGTTCCGTGGCGAATTCTCATACTCAAATAGGTATCTATACCAAACTCGTTACTCGCAATAAATCTATCTCTTATTTTGTAGAACATATCTACAAATTGCATAAATCTCGAATAGCTTGTAATTTTGATATTTTTTTCCTTAATTTCTACCTTATTAGTATCTGCCGACTTTCCATAGAACGGGACAATTACGTTTTCAATTTTTTCATTTAATAAATCTAATTGGTTAATGGAAAGGTTAGCAAGCTTTAGACTTCTCTCAAAGGTTTCCTTAATATCATTTTCAGTTGACTTCCTTATTCCCTTTACATCTACGTAAATTTTGCTCTCATCAATCTGCTTTATTCCTTTCCTTACTAGCTGGAAACGACTTATTTCCGCTATCTCATTTATATATTCCTCATAATTTGCTTTGTCAATGCTTGTGAGGATTGAGCAAATCTCAATGCGCTCATTATCGAGTTCATCTTGATTCTCAAACAAAAATGATGAATCGTAAATATCCTGTCGGCAAACATATTTCAAAAAATATATTAATTTCTCATTTTCGAAAGAATCTTTAATCCCAAATATTTCCTTTGGATAATCCAAATTATACTGAAAGAGGAAATTGTCATACGCTATCCACAGGTCATTGGGTGGTACAACATGCTGATATTGGTGAAATAATATAGGAAGATTAATATTTGCATGCAGATTTCTGTCCGTTGTGGTAGTTAAGTAAGTAATGAAAGATCTATGCATTAGCTTACTTATTAAATTTGGGTTTCTTATATTACTATTAACGATTAAATCTAATGCCACATCCCACATTTCCAGCGAAAGATAGCAGTGAATTTTAATAGATAATATAGTCTCCTGAGAATGCTGAATATCATTTTGCTCAGGAAAAAGAGATTCGATTAATTGTAATTCATTAATTGCTTCTTTATAAAGATTTCCATCTAAGAGAAGTTTTGTTTTATATAAACCCTTTCTAAATGGATCGATTAAGTCAGACGTTGAATCGTTGAACGACTTTTGTATAATAGATTTTATCAAGCTTACTATCGCTGGCACATGAACTTGACTTCCTATTTCATCTAGAAATTTAATTCCAGTGCTTTCATTAAAGCTTGTTGCGCAAATGGGATTGATATAATAGGATCTTAAACATCCCAATAACATGGAATTCACTCTATCACTTTCCCAAGAGTGTTCTTTACTAAAAAAAAGATGATAATTATAAGTCCAAGAATTTAGTCCAATTGAATTAAACGTCTTATGTGCATTTATGAGAGCGTGTTGGGTTTCATTATTCTTCGAAATTATATTTCCCATGTCTTCCAAGCATTGAGCCGCCAAACTCTGTGGAGCAAATAATTGCAAATTATCAGAACCTACGTAATGACATGACTTGATATAAATCTCATACAACTCAAAACATAGTGGATTAGCAAGCAAAAATTTTGAACATCGATCTACAACCTCACGATAGTTTCCCTTTGTGTAATCCTCTAAGATAGAAATGAAAGACCTGTTTCTAACGTCCAAATCAAATAAAACATCCTTATTCAGAGAAAAGAGTACCGATATGAATCTTTGATCTCTAATTTCTAAATATAGTTCTATCAGCAACGCTTCAACCGAATCAGTAAACTTTTTCGCTTCTTTTTGTGATACAAACTGCGATATAGCATCAACAAATGTTACATATCTGTCAATAATTGATGCACTAGATTCCACATTGAGTAAATAGCCAAGTTGTTCATATGAATCCGCAGAAAAATAGTCCAACTTGAATCTAAAATATTCTCTTAAACCATCACTGTCCTTATACAAATCGATATAACTATTAATTACCTCGGAGTATTTAAAGTATGACAGATTTTTTTCAATCCTAATGCTGTGATATTTAGCCAGTAAATTAGTGAAAATATTATTTTCCTTGTCAAGAATGACTGTAAGAGCCTCTTTGTTTTGCTTAAACCCGCTTTCATACTCGGCAAGAAGGAGCATTTTCTCGATGCTCCAATGAGAATAGCAAATGGTTGAATTAATTTCTTGAAGGACACCTCTCGCGAGATCATATTGTCCTACTACAAATAGTTCTTCAAACTTTCGTTGCAAGACTATAAACTCTTTGAGAACTTTAGAGTTTATTATAAAAAATTTAATTTGCCAAGTAATTTCTTTCTCTATTTCATTGAAGGGGTAAATTGGAGATGTACTTCGAATTTCTCTGTAAGATTTAGGTAAATCTGGGGGAAGTATTGATTTAAACTTATCGAAAGAATTATTAAAAATTACATTGGCCTGAGATGTGGGTAATGTGTATTTCAGTTTCTTAATAATATCAACTGAATCTTCCCTGATTCCACGACCTGACTCTTTCTTTAAATCTCGTTCTAATTTTCTGCGCTTTGCTCGACTGGTTATTGGAGGTGGCATCTAATTGCTATATGTTCAGGTTTATCAATTTTTACGTGGTAATAATCAAATAAAAAAGCTTTTTCAAATCTGACAATTACACAAGAAATTAGGTTACATAGTCATCTCAATCTTAACAAAATCTAAAATTAAGATTATGCTAGAAATTTCTCAAGAATGGATTTTAATATACACCTTTTGTTAATGCTGCTATTGAGAGTGAATCAATATTACACAAAACCACTAAGTTTTCAAAATTATATAAGGAAAAGCCAGTCGAGGTACTTATATGTTATTAATGAATTTTAGGGGTCAAGCAATGATCCCAGCAAACACCAATATCTATATGGATTTATTCATTGATAATTTACTAGGAGTATAACATGGGCATAGGTAAGAAGATTCCAGTCTGGCACTGCTTTAACCGATTAAGGAAGTCTTCCTTAATTGATGACTAGAAATAGTGGTGTTATCAAAATGCAATATCATTTCCGAATGCTCAATCCTCTCAACCCATTGTAGCTGACTCTTGATCATTCTGTATTTTTTTTTATCTTTGGTATGATTTAGAATTGCCAGTGCAACGCTAAGATAATTGTAAAGCAGGTAGCTTTGAAAATATAGGCACGTTGATCGTGTAGCTCAATAAAATCATAATAGGTATTGAGATGATGGAGAACTGAATATATTGATAGTTCGAGACCCGTCTTCCTCCCCAGGTGCATTATCAAAGACTAACAGTCTTTATTAGGTGCCAGTTTTATTGAGAAAGCGTCAATCGTGTAGTTCTTGTAAGGGCTTATCAGTAAGTATCTTAGGTATAAGTAGATACGTATTACGATTTTAGTCCCGTCCAGACCGCAAAAAGCTCAGAGAAATCTGGGCTTTTTTTGGTATTAGGGAGCGAGGGTTTAGGCTATAGGAGTTAGGAGTTAGGAATTAGGTTATGCACCATTTGCCATTTAAATTTTATATAATTCATGTCTGTCATCCTACCACGCCAGACCGCAAAAAAGCGGATCAAGCCCGAGGTTATTGGAGATGGTGGGATTTTTATTGGATTGATTTATTAGTCCATTAGCAGTTGTTTTTATATCACCCATTCTGGGTTTATGGGGGGTAAACTGGCACAAATGAAATCTATAACGATGCCACCCATTCTGGGTTTGCATAAATAAAGTTCGCTCGCTAACAGCCGATTGCCCTCCGACTCTGACCTTCCACATATTCCCGCCCCATTAGGGGTGGTATCTTAATAGAAAAAACACAAACCAAGGAAACCAGAGCCCCATCGGTGTGACATCTTAATTTGGTCGAGCGCTAGCTATGGTGGTAGGGTATAGGGATTAGGGTTTAGGCTATAGGAATTAGGAATTAGGTTATGCACCATTTGCCATTTAAATTTTATATAATTCATGTCTGTCATCCTACCACGCCAGACCGCAAAAAAGCGGATCAAGCCCGAGGTTATTGGAGATGGTGGGATTTTTAATGTATTGATTTATTAGCCCATTAGCAGTCGTTTTAATATCGCCCATTCTGGGTTTTTGGGAATAAACTGGCGCAAATCAAATTTATAACGATGCCACCCATTCTGGGTTTGCATAAATAAAGTTCGCTCGCTAACAGCCGATTGCCCTCCGACTCTGACCTTCCACATATTCCCGCCCCATTAGGGGTGGTATCTTAATAGAAAAAACACAAACCAAGGAAACCAGAGCCCCATCGGGGTGACATCTTAATTTGGTCGAGCGCTAGCTATGGTGGTAGGGTATAGGGATTAGGGTTTAGGGTTTAGGCTATAGGAATTAGGAATTAGGTTATGGACCATTTGCCATTTAAATTTTACATAATTCATGTCTGTCATCTTGCCACGACATGGCGAGGGCGTGGGGTCGCGAGTTCGAGTCCCGCAGGATGGCCTGCTTAATTTCGTATCGAGGAAATTTTGAAAACGTCTATTTTTATATGTTCTGCCGGACTGTCTGACACATCAATATTAAATATAACTAAACACTTTTTTGTGGAGATGGTTAGATCTCAGGGCGAAACGATTAAAGACTTGCTAATTTATAATTTGAGTGAGAGGACTAGCCCGCAGAAATAATAAGTGGGCTAGTTCTTGCTTATTCTCTGCATGCTGTAAGCCAAAATTTTTCATTTTTTGTTTTCTTCAATCCTATAATCGTAGATTTGGGGATTCAAAAAATGAGAAGATGATTACAATTGAAAATTTAGCCGTTGAGTTTAGCGGTTCTGTCCTTTTTAGCGATGTTTCCTTCGTTATAAATCCTACTGATAAAATTGCCCTGATGGGTAAAAATGGTGCGGGGAAGTCTACAATGATGAAAATTATTGCTGGCGAACAAAAAGCCAATCGGGGGCATGTACGAGCACCTAAAGATGCCGTAATTGCCTATTTGCCGCAACATCTGCTTACCGAAGACAACTGTACCGTTTTCGAGGAGGCGGCCAAAGCATTCAAACAGGTTTTTGAAATGCGGGTCGAAATGGAAAAGCTCAATCTGGCCCTGGAAACCCGTACCGACTACGACAGCGATGAATACATGTCCATCATCGAAAAGGTGACGGAAATAGGTGAAAAATATTATCAGCTGGAAGAGGTCAACTACGATGCAGAAGTAGAAAAAGCCCTGAAAGGACTAGGATTCAGGCCGGAAGATTTTCACAGACAAACCAAGGAGTTCAGTGGAGGCTGGCGTATGCGGATTGAGCTTGCCAAAATATTATTGCAAAAGCCAGACCTTATTCTGCTCGATGAGCCTACCAACCACATCGACATTGAATCGGTGATATGGCTGGAAGACTTTTTGGTGAACAAGGCTAATGCCGTTATGGTAATTTCTCACGATCGTGCCTTCATCGATAATATTACCAACCGTACCATCGAGGTAACCATGGGGAGGATTTATGATTATAAAGCCAATTATTCCCATTACCTGCAATTGCGGGAGGAACGAAGAGCACATCAGGTGAAGGCATACCAGGAGCAACAGAAGATGATTGCCGATAATATGCAATTCATTGAACGCTTTCGGGGAACCTACTCCAAGACCAATCAGGTCTCTTCCCGGGAACGCATGCTAGAGAAATTGGAAATTATAGAAATTGATGAAATTGATAATTCGGCCTTAAAACTTCGTTTTCCTCCTTCACCGCGCTCTGGCGATTATCCGGTGACGGTAAAAGATGTATCCAAATCTTATGGAGATCAGGTTGTGTTCAAGAATGCAAGCATGTCCATATCAAGGGGGGAGAAGGTGTCTTTTGTCGGCCGAAACGGGGAAGGCAAGTCAACGATGATTAAGGCAATTATGGGCCAGATCGATGTGGAGGGCACCTGTCAGCTGGGACATAATATTAAAGTCGGGTATTTTGCCCAGAATCAGGCATCCTTATTGGATCCCAATCTGACGATATTTCAGACTGTAGACGAGGTGGCGGAAGGAGATGTTAGAACCCAAATTAAAAATATCCTGGGTGCTTTTATGTTCCAGGGGGAAGACATCGACAAAAAAGTAAGTGTATTGTCAGGGGGAGAAAAAACACGTCTGGCCATGGTGAAGTTGCTCCTGGAGCCTGTTAACTTATTGATTCTGGATGAACCTACCAACCACCTGGATTTAAAGTCGAAGGATGTATTGAAGGAGGCCCTAAGGAACTTTGATGGGACCTTGGTGCTGGTATCCCATGATCGTGATTTTTTACAAGGGCTTTCTCAAAAAGTCTTCGAATTTAAAGACAAACGTGTCATCGAACATTTTGAAACCATCGATGCATTCCTGGAACGTAACCGTATAAAAAGTATAGCTGACCTGCAGTTGGTTAAGTAATATGAACCGATAAGCCTTATCGCAATAAAAGACCAGAAGGTCAGGTTTACCGGTTTTTATATTCGATTTTTACGGAGCTGGGATAAATATTGCTTTAAATTATGATCTCCCACCATTAGATCCTTTTACAAATGTCCTTACCAGTAATAAGGGAAATATTGGTAACTAATAATTCCATAAATGGGAAAGGACAAATTTGAAATTCAAAGGAAATTCCCGAAAAGGGAGGAGGGAGTGCAATACTACTGCCTCTGCCATAAAGGGCTATTTCTTACTGAATATTGTACAAGTCCTGAATAACCCTATGCCTGGTTACTAAACTTAATAGGATTAAACTCGTGCGGTACTTTATTCTAATTTGTTCTCTCTTGTTGACTTCGTACACCCGATCCAGCCCCATTACGGACGGGCCGAAGCCAAATTTTATCATTATTTTAACGGATGATCAGGGTTATCAGGATCTTGGTTGTTACGGATCGCCCGACATTAAAACGCCAAATTTAGATAAAATGGCTTCGGAGGGGATGCGATTCACCAGTTTTTATGCCCAAACGGTCTGTGGTCCATCCAGGGCAGCGCTGCTAACTGGCTGTTATCCCTTGCGCCTTGCCCGGAATGATACAGGAGAGATGCCTCATCCCAAACTGGCCTTGAGTGAAGTGACCCTAGCAGAAGTATTGAGGTCGGTAGGATATAAAACCGGAATGATCGGCAAATGGGATCTCGCCGGACATAGTCAGGACGACTTTAATCCCGATTTATTACCCTTTGACCAAGGTTTCGATTATTCATTTTTTACACCTACCAGCAATGATTCAAAAGTCAATTTACTCAGGAATAAGGAAGTGGTTGAGCTAAATGCAGACATGTCCACGCTCACCAGAAGATATACCGATGAGGCCATAGGTTTTATTGAGAATAATAAACAACACGCATTTTTTCTTTATCTGGCACATTCCATGCCCCATGTAAAATTGGCTGTTTCAGAGGAATTCAAAGGCAGATCGGCCGCTGGCCTTTATGGGGATGTCTTAGAAGAAATCGATTATCATGTGGGACGGATATTGGCTAAACTAAAAGAATCTGGATTGGATGATAATACCTATGTAATATTTACCAGTGATAATGGTCCTTGGTGGGTAAAGGGAGACCAGGCGGGCCATTCCGGACCATTGCGAGGGGCCAAAACATCGGCATGGGACGGAGGGTCGAGGGTACCCTGTATTATTAGGGCAAAGGGCCATGTACCTGCCGGAAGGACAACGGACCTCGTAATTACGACAATGGATCTGCTTCCAACCTTGGCCAAAATAGCGGGCGCTGAGGTACCCAAAGACAGAGTAATTGATGGGCTGGATATTTCTGGCATTCTTACTGGAAAGGTAACGGAGCTCAACCGCCCCTTTTATTTCTATCAGCACGATCAGTTAAGGTCGGTGCGTAGGGGGAAGTGGAAGTTGCATCTGCCACATCGACAAGATCCAAAGTCCATCGCTTTTGCGAAGTGGCCTATTCATATTGCGCCAGAGGATAGAGTGGTGTTTACCATGCCAGTGCTGTATAATGTGGAAAACGATGTAGGGGAGACCACAGACGTGGCTGTCCAGAATCCGGAAATAATGAAAGCCCTGATGCGTGATCTGGAATGGGCTACAAAAGATATAGGTGATGGAGGGAAGCGGGGCGTTAATGCCCGCCCACTTGGAACGGAGCCTTATCATACACCAAATAAGCTTATTCCCGAAAATCATAAATAAAAAATTGAACGAGATAGATGGAAAGTAAAATCATGAATAAAAGAAATAGCAGGCTCTACTTCTCGATGACAGGCATTTTGCTATTATGCGGTATTTTTATCGCAGGAGCTACCAGGCTCTTTGCTGGCAATGAGCAGAAGGAAGATAGTGATGACCGGGTGAAATTTTCCTATTCCCATATCACCGGTATTGGAAAGGACTCCTTATTTAACAGGCGTGACAACAGCGATATTATTAAAGTTGGGGACACTTATTATATATGGTATTCCAGAATGAATAGTCCGGTAACTTCTGGGTATTGGGCTACCATCTGGTATGCCACCTCTACCGACGAAGGCCATAGTTGGACAGAGCAAGGCATGGCCCTTGGAGTAGGAGAACCGGGAAATTTTGACAGCCATTCCGTATTTACCCCCAATATTCTGGCTTTTCAGGGAAAGTATTATATGTATTATACGGGCGTAAAGCCCACTCCGGGAAATCCGAACCGTGAATTTGAAGGTAACCATACCACCGATATTACTGCTATAGGCCTTGCCGTTGCCGATCGCCCGGAAGGGCCCTTTAAACGGGTGGGGAATAATCCTATTTTGTCCATCAGTCAGAAGCCGGAAGATTTTGACAGTTATAGAATAGACGATGCCAGTCTACTAGTTAAAGACAATAAAATTTGGCTGTACTATAAAGGAAGATCTATCGTACATGGTGAAAGAGGGCCTGGCCTAACGGAGATGAACGTTGCCATTGCAGACAAGCCGGAAGGTCCCTTCGTGAAACATGATGGTTCAATTTTGAAAAAGAGCCATGAGGTGTTGATATGGAAAAAGGGTGAAGGGGTAGCTTCGTTAGCCTCTATCAACAAAACCATAAATTATGCCCAAGATGGGATCCATTTTTCTGTTCAAAGTGAAGATTTGACCGACATACCTAAGGCTCCGGGCTTATATAGGCCTGATTTGGAAGATGGAAATCCGAACACCAGGACGCCCGGCTGGGGCATCGCCATGACGGGTCAAAAAGGGCAGGTTTACCTGCTGCGATTTGTAATAGAATAATCAGCCGACAGACATAGGCACGGATGTCGTGTACTGAATGATTTTTAAAGGAAATTTGCTCTATGGTAAAATAATGAACCCTTAAAAGAATACATCGTTGCTGGCCCGCCATTTTATTACTTTTTTAAATGAATGGTGGTAAACTTGAATTTACCATCATTAATACGATACATTCGCTACTAACCTTCAACTGCTGATCTAGTGCTGATACAGAAAGGCTTTCAGCTCCTCCATGCACATGAAAGAATAACTGTCATAAATCTGCCACTACCCGTATTGTTTCAGTCTTTTTGGACCTGCAGGGAAGACAGTTTTCGCTTGATTCATTTGAAAATTCACGGCTGCTAATAACACTTTAGGATTATGCTAGGGATCTTTCTAGCCATGTCAATTATTTGAATCATTCCGGAAATAACTGACCGTGAAGCAAACTTTAGAGATTCTTTCAACCCGAATGGTCAAAGAATCAAAGGCTTTACTAAAACATAACAAGGTTCCATTGCGTCGGTCAATTATCGGGCTGGAAAGTCCGTTGGTTCTTAATTGGTACGGAAAATAATTGGAACTGAAGGAGCTATGTACACTACCGCAGATGGGGGACAGGTAGTATTCTATCCATGGACAATAATAGGTTAAGGAAGAATCAAGAACAATTTGAGTTTCTTGGCGTTCCTGTAAAAAATTTCACAATACCGCAAGACAAGGTTCTGGGACCTGGATATCATGTAGCACAGCATTATGGACTGGTCTTTCATGATTTGAAAGACGGTACGAGACTGGCTTCACGGTACTCTGATGCTCTCACTCGACACAAATTGCTGGAAACGATACAAAAATCTTCGGCGACCGGTCTGCGCCACTTCTTGTCTAAGGTATAAAAGTATTGTCAAAATAAAATGCGATAGTAACCCAGGTTAATATTTCCGGCTGTTCCTCTTGGTAGGTTTGTATTGTCAAAACGAATTGACGATTAACTACAAAAGAATGAAAACTTTATTTATTGCTTTGGCGGCCTCTCTTTTTGCCATTACTTCTTCGGCTCAGAACATCAATAAACCAACAGTTGTTTTGGTGCATGGTGCATGGTCAGACGTTTCAGCGTGGAATGCAGTTATTCCTTTAATAAAAGCCAAGGGAATTAAGGTAATGGCAGTCAACCTGCCCGGACATGGAAACGACTCAACACCCTTTACATCCATCACCCTGCAATCCTATATCGACGCCGTTAAAAATCAAATAGGGGATACAAAAAATGTTATTCTTGTTGGACACAGTATGGCGGGAATCGTGATTAGTCAAGTGGCAGAGGAAATGCCCAGCAGCATTCATAAATTGGTATATCTTGCTGCCTATTTACCTGCCAACGGTCAAAGCCTGCTGGACATCGCCAAAACAGATGCAACTAGTCATGTAGGGCAATTCCTGGAGATAGATCAGTCAGCTGCATCAGCAGGGATTGGAAAGGAGGGTGCCGTGGATATATTTGTGGCTGATGCGCCTAAACTTATTCAGGACAGATTTGCCCGTGGTGTACAACCCGACCCGCTGGTGCCATTTGCTTCTCCGGTGACACTTTCAGAAAAGAACTTTGGTTCCATAAAAAAGGTTTACATCCATACGCTAAATGATCATGCTATAGGTTATGCCACACAACAAGCGATGGTGAAAAATACGAATGTAGAAAGCGTTCATACGCTGAAAAGTAGCCATTCACCATTTATCACTATTCCTGATCAGCTTGCGGCGATATTAATCAGTGAAGTCCATTAATTCAATTATCATAATGCCAAATAAAACCTGCCTGTAGATAAGGCAGGTTTTATTGTACATTTGTGGAAATCAATTGCAGTAACATGGTCGAAATAGAACAGTTAAGAAGCGCAATGTCTTTGGCGGTAAACATGGATGCCGAGGCCTTTAATCTATCTCTTCCCTACTGGAAACTAAAGGAATACAAAAAGGGAGAGTTTTATAATGAGTACCATAACGTTTGCAAGCATCTTGGCTTCATTATCCATGGCGTTTTTCGGATTTACCGTTCCGATGATGAAACTAGCGAAGAAAAAAATATGCTGTTCTTTTCTGAACGTCAGTTTGTTGCTTCTTACACGAGCTTTCTCAGCCAGAAACCCTGTAATTATTTTACTGCTTCCTTAGGCAGGTCCTTGATTCTTTACATTCACATCGATTCCTTGAATTTACTCTATAAGGAATCGCATCAGTGGGAAAGATTCGGCAGGTATATTGCCGAAACCGCATTTCATCAGCTTATGGCGAATACGGAAGGCTTTTTGTTTAAATCTGCAGAGCAGCGTTATATGGATATGATGAATCAGCATCCGGACATCTTAAAAGCAGTGCCCATTTACCATCTCGCCTCCTACCTTGGCATCCAAGCGCCATCCCTGAGCCGGATCCGGAAACGCTTGGCTAGTAAGTAGGTAAGACTTATTTTAGTTTTGACTCTCCATTTTGCGAAATTTATGCAAAAAAGTGTGCCGATTTTCTAGACCACCTCAAAATGACAGAAGTTTTGGAGTTTTCCTGCCATTACGATCGCTTCGTTGAGGAGATAGAAAAGAGGATGTTGGCAGGAGAGCTTGTCCTTCTTCCAATCGATGTCGTTAGTAAAGTTATCGTAGAAGGGATTTCTCCCTCGAGCAATATTCTGATAGAGCACTAAGGAAAAGGTATGACCTACGTCGTTTCCCAATATCAATGACAAATTCAGAAGTATTCCATGCCTGAAAAATGTAACATTTATATCCCTATACGCAGACTAACCAAAATATCCGCAGGCCATACGAGTACGGCCTACGGTTCAGAGGGTTATTTATTACGCATTATTTTTTTGACTTATTCCCTTTTAGTTTTAGTTTATACCCGAGGTTAATTACCACTGGTTCGCTACTACCACCTTTAAAGGCCCGGTCTTGAAATACAGAAATATCCAGACTGTTTCTTTTTGCCAGGTCTATTTCTACACCAGTCTTATAGCGCACCTGATCGAAACCATTACCGATCAGATAGAAAACGTCGGCAGAGACATAGGGAGAAAAACGGCTTTTGTTTTGATAACTAAATTCAAATTTGTGCCTGAAATAGCTTCCGGTCGTCGTCAGACCTGCATCGTCATCTTTGAACTGATGCTGGTACCGGAAACGATAATCAAACTTTAACCAGTTGGTAAGGTCATGGTCGAATTTTACATTTCCGTAAAAACGATGGTAAGATCGATAAAAGTAATCGGCATCCGTTTTATCAAGTTTTCTCTTACCAATATACCGGTAATAGATGCTTGCATCCAGAAATTTGTTGATTTTGTACTCCAATCCTGCTTCCCCCAGATAGGCGTTTAGGATGTTAGCATTCTCGCTGAAGCGGGCCTGACCACTCAGGTCGAGGCTAAAAGATTTATTCAATTTCTTTTCAACTGAAGCGCCGGTCCATAGACCGACCCCCTGGGCATGAGCGGAAAGGGGTAATGCCAGTATGGCTAAAATGAAATAGGGTCTCATAGGATTTTAGTTTTATGATGAAAGTAATCTGGGGTTGAAGGAGCACCAACTGGTTCGGAGGGATAAAAAAAGATAGTCATACGCGTGGCATCTTTCAAAAAGTCGATGTCTTCTATTTCCACCCGATGGACATCCAAGCCAGTCCGGTAGCGCAAATCTTCGATTAATTCCTGCCGGTGCTCCGGCTTGATGAGGTGAATGTTTTCGTATATGATACTCTTGCCTCGTTCCTTTTTCATGAGCCAGTCACCTTCCAGAAGATGGGTTACCAATAGTATAATCAGGCAGAAGAAACTTAATTCATCCCATCCCCCCTTGCTGATGGCAGAGATTAGCCCTATGGCGATTACCAGAAACAGATAGGTCATGTCCTTGGCTGATATGCCTTCGGTACGATAGCGTAGCATGGAGAATACCGCGAACAGACCAAAGGCTGCGCCCATGGACATTTCTACTTTGTTGAGCAAATAAGTGATCATGAAAATGACCATATTAAAAACAAAGAAGGTGATGAAGAGGTCGGTTCGCTTATAGTTTTTATAATATATAAAGCGAATGAGAATGAATACCGACAAGAAATTGATAGCCATTCTTAGGATGAATTTTAGGGATATTTTATCCAGAAAATCATATGAACTGAGGAATTCGGGAAGCTGCACTGATAACATAAGAATGGTTGATTTTGTTTAGATAATTTACTTTGGCTTTAAATCGGTTGCGCTTTACATTTTCATAAAGACTGACCACACCCAGGCAATATTTACTCATGCCTCCCGATTTGTATCTCATCTTTTGCATCAGGTCAAGGAAAGGGGAAGCGCTGTTCTGCTTTTCCTGTTTCACCTCTATGACGATCAGCTGACCATAATCCTGGTGACTATTACCGGCACGAAACCGGAGGTTAAGGTCGATGGTAATTCTTTCGACCGCGTGGATACTGACTAGGGTAAGTCTTGAATAATAGACCCATAGGGTAGGTTTCAACAGATTCGGATCATAGTCTGTACTTTTTTGGAGGAATTGACGGCTCGCTGATCCTAAATCTTCCTGATCGTTTAATTGATCAGGTATTCTGGTTTTGTGGGTCCGGCCCTTGTTATTGCTCTGTTTTATTTCAAAAAACGAGCTTTGCGTATTAATATAGTTCCGATACCTGATCTTATAACGATTCAGATGACCGGCATGGTGCTGATGGTACAGGTCCATGGCCTCGGAATCGAAATAGAGCGTTTCATAATCGAAAATCCGTGTTTCTCCCATTTCCAATATACGGTAGTGGGCTTGAACCTGATACAGAATATCAGCAAGCTTCTCTACCGGTAGGGTAAATTTAACCTCCATCCTGTTCATAAGTTTTACCGACTCCATCTCACCAAGCGAAATAGGATCAAAGCTTTCAATTTGATTGGCTATGGATAGAAAAGTTTGCTGATTCTTCATGACAATTATTTTAAAAAGGTTTCTACCGCCGCATTTCTGCTGATCACATGATTCTTCAAATTGGTAAGTTCCGTATCGAAAGAACTTGCATTGGTCAGGTTAGAGTACTTGGTCTGTTCCGGTTCACTTCCTGTAACATAGGGTTGAATAAGGTCATGATATTTCTGCAGGGTAGCATTAATCTGACCAGGAATAAATATTTCTTCTTTGAAGCTTTTCACATATTCCTTGTATTTGGCATAGTATATCGGATCATCTGCGACATAACGTAGTAGGGGCCAGGTAGAGGTAACCTCTGACATGCTTAGGGAGACTGGGGTCATTCCACCACCACCAGCATTTCCTCCTGGACCATTGCCACCAGGACCGGTAACTGTGGAAGAGGTAGTAAGAGTAAAAGCCATATTATGATCCCAGGGTATCCACTTGAGATGGTCGGTAGGTGAATTGTAGAGATAGTAGTTATGGGCTTTAGAACCATACACATCCCAGCTAGATATGGTATTATTTACCGCCAGATATTTCAAGAAATGATCGACGTCAAAAGTGCTTTCCAGATTGGTTCTCCACTGGGCAGCGTCGGTAGTCCTGATCGTGCTATTCAGAGCGGTAATAAATGATTTTACATCATTATAATCGGCTTCGTCCTCATTGTTTTTCTTATCGAATTCCAATTGGGTAAAAGTCTTTAGATAGGATTCGGGTTTATAAATATTTCCATCATCTTCGCCAAACTGATCCTCTACCATCGTATCGTCGATCACCTCTACCATGGTATAGACGCCACAATACTTGCTGCCAGTTCCAAAGTCAATATATACCTTGTAAAAAGCCGTGCGTGCAGCCTGAACTCCAGCAGATCTGAAAATGTCGGCTACAACTTTTTCCCTCAAAAGGGAATTGTCGCTAAAACCGGGCGACATAGACAATTCTTTAAAACCGTACATGCGCTGGTTCTTCAGGGCGGGGTAATCGTCTTCGAACTTATCGAAATGGAGTCTGAATGGCAATTTATATATTCCTGCCTTCCAGATGGAGGAAAGACTGGAATTTCCTTTGAGTCGGAAGCCAACATGCGTCCAGGCTTTACCATTATACTTAACAGTTGTCTCAATATATTCTGGATCGTCACCAAAATCGTCGACTCCACCACCCCCTCCCGGGCCACCGACACCCCCGCCGCTAACCCCAAAGGAGCCGTAAGACTTGGCCACCATATCGGCCTGAATGGCAGCCCAATCGGCAGCCGTCATACTGATTTCGAGCGTATTTACCCTTTCCTGGGGAAAGATAAGATCGTAATCGGGATCCACCTCGTTGCTATGGCTTTCGGTGGTCCAGTCAGCATTTAATTCGATTGGATCGTCCGTCTCCACATTGGTAGGGTCTGAAACCTTGCAGGAACTCAAAAATAGGGCCCCTACAAACAATAGCCATAGACTTCGTGACTTTGAGCTGTTGTCTTTATACATATGATTGGTGTCGTTAATGGTTAAAAATGGTTGTTTTATAGGTATTCGGATAGTTGATCCGTTTTGATTCAAAGTGTCTACACTTAGTCGGAATGTGTAGACCATTTGTCATTTGGGGATATATTCAGGATGATCAATGCGACGAGCTGGAAGTCAGAATTTCTGTTGCCTGAACCCGCTGCCTCACATGAAGTTTCAAGGCATCTATCTCTTGAAGGAAGGATTGATAGCTGCTTAGCTGGGTAAATGGGCTCCGTTCCTGGGCTACAGCCTGCTCGATCAGCTGTGAACGTTGATCTATAATGGTGTCCATTCGTTCAGGTGAAAAATAGGTAGATGAAAATTGCTTGACATATTTTATATAGAGGGCATAATAAACTGGATCTTCGGCCACTGCAGTAATAAGCGACCACGGTTTTCCAACCGTCTTCAGGGTAAGGTCTATCCCTTCCTGGGAGAGCATAGGTCTGGTTCGCGGTCCGTTAGGGCGCACGGAGTGGTCTGGATTGTCTTCTGATAAGGCTTTTTCTGCTTTCTGTTCCTTATTACTAATATTCATAACCTCGTTCTGATCCCAAGGAATCCAGGTAAGTTTTTGATCGGGAGCATGATAGAGGTAATAATTATGCGGAACGTTCCCATAAGAGTCCCAAGAGGAAAGTAAGGTATTCATCGCCAGCCAACGCATGAATACGTCCATATTAAAGACTGATTCCAATTTTTTTCGCCATAATGCAGGATCCGATTTTCTGATTGAATGATTCAGTATGTCTATCGTTGTTTCTACGTCCTTCCAGTCTGCCGACTGTTTATTGTTTTTCTTTTCAAAATCTTTGGGAGCAAAGTCGGAGAAGGTAGATTCAGGTTTATAGATATTACCTTGGTCTGTTCCGAACTGAGATTTGATCATGGTATCGTCAACTACTTCTATTAGGGTATATAGTCCGTAGTACTGCGATCCTTCTCCGAAATCGATAAATACCTTACAAAACGATGTCTGAGGCGAGGGCACACCAGCCTCCCTGAAAAGGTCATAGGCTATTTTCTCTCTAATCAATGAAGGGTCCTTGAAGGCTGGTGAGAATGAGAGCTCCTGGAAACCATATAATGACTGCTTTTCGTATTTTTTGAAGTTTAGTCGAAATGGTAACTTATAAGTTCCAGCTAGCCAGGAGTTGGAAAGGCTCGAGTTCCCTTTGAGGCGAAAACCTACCTCTTCCATTAGCTTGCCATTGAAATCTATATCCACTGCAATATAGTCTGGGTCAAAGTCTTTTGATGCCCTTGGTTTCCCGATGGTTAAATCTGGCTGCATTCCCATTGGAGGAGGCGGAGGGAAGTTGCGGCTTCTGGGTTGAGAAGGTGAGTCTGAACGCTCTCCGGCGAACCTATTACCAGAGCCAAAATCTCCGAAATGACTAACCATATCTTCCTGCATTGATTCCCAATCCTCAGGGGATATCTTAACTTTGATTGTATTAATTTCCCCTTTTGGAAAAACTTGTTGGTAATTGGGTTCGGGAATGGTGGAGGACCCAGATTGAGCAAAAAGCAGTGTTGCTATTCCGCATATCAAAAGGGTACATAATATATTTGTTTTGGTGAGCATACTCGTTGGCGGTTATTAAATGATGTTGCCAAGGTATTGGACATCATTGGCTAATCCGAGTAGTTGTCGACAGGTAGGTGCATTGTGTATAAGAATAGCTAAATATGGCTTTTGTGTATAAATTTTGGGTAAAAACCAGAATTTCTTATCCGTCGACACATTCCTAAAGAGTATCTACACATGTCAATGATTCATTAAAAATGAAATACTTTTGACCTGAAACCAAACTTAAGCTATGAAGTATTTGGAACGTTATGCGGTGCTATTGGGGGTGATGATTTTTCTTTTATCCCCTTTTCTATTGTCTCCTTTTTCGATTTACGAATCCCTTCAATATCCTCAGCAGCGACAGTTAGTGGCGGCAAAAATTACTGTCAATTTACTTCTTGCAGGTATTTTTTACTTTAATCTACGTGTTCTGACACCGCGCTTGTTAGAACAAAAGAGGGTGGGAGAGTTTATTTTTATCCTTACAGGACTATTGCTAGGCTTTATGATTTTCGATTCGAGCATTATGCATTATGGCCAAAACACCCTTCCTCCACGCTTTCGTATGGGGCCTGCCGATTTTTCGGGCCCTCCCCCCCCGCCTCGGCCGGGAGCGGACCGTTTTGGAGGGGCTCCACAAATCGTGGGCAATCTGATTACCTTTATGGTTACCATACTCTCTAGTTCGATGATGGTATTGCTGAGAGAGCGACTTCGGGAAAAAGAGATAAGACAACAAGTCGAGTTTGAGAAAGTAAAAGCTGAACTGTCCGTACTGAAGCTGCAGATCAGTCCCCATTTCCTCTTTAATACGCTCAATAATATAAGGTACCTGGCCAGAAAGAAATCCGATAAAACGGAAGAAGCCGTCATTGAACTAGCGCAGCTGCTTCGCTATATGATTTACCAGGTCAACGATGAATTTGTACCGTTGCTTAAAGAAATCGAGCATTTGCAACGGTATATCAACTTGCAAAGGATGAGACTGCAAAATCATACCACGGTGCAGTTTAGTTATTCGGGCAATTATCATTCGCAAAATATTGAACCCCTTCTCTTTATTCCTTTCGTTGAAAACGCTTTCAAATATGGTGTACATGCGCATGAACCCTCATTAATACAGATCGAAATTATCGTTTCAGATACTGGGCTTATGTTCCGTTGTGAAAATGATATTTTCGCCCAGAGCAGAAAGGTGGATAGCGATGCATCGGGTGTGGGAATTGCCAATGTCAGAAAAAGACTTCACCTTTACTATCCTAGCAGTCATGACCTTCGTATAACAGATGTCGAAGGGATTTATAGTGTACAACTAAGCCTTCAATTTCGCCGTGGATAAAATTAAATGTATTGCAATTGATGACGAACCCTTTGCTTTAGAAATGATCAGCGAGGACATACAGAGGATTGATTTTCTGGATTTTGTCGGCGCCTACCCCCATCCCGACGGGGCCAGAGAAAGCATACAAGAAGGGGAAGTAGACCTGATTTTCTTAGACATACAAATGCCCACCGTTACGGGCATTCAATTTTTAAAATCGCTGGATACCTATCCCATGATTATCCTCACCACCGCTTATGAACAATACGCCATGGATGGCTTTGAGCTGGATGTGGTAGATTATCTACTCAAACCTATCCCATTTTCTCGTTTTAAGCAAGCGGCGGAAAGAGCAAGAAACCTGTTTAATTTGAAAAGACTACAGGTAGAAACCGGACCCGTTTCCTACTTATCTGTCAATACCCAGTATCAGAAGGTGAGGATAGCTCACGATCAGATATTATATATTGAAGGGATGAAGGACTACGTCAAAATTTATGTCAAGGGGCAATCGTCGCCCATATTGACAAGAATGAATTTAAAGAAAATGGAATCCGAATTATCCTCTTCCAGGTTCTGTAGAGTCCATAATTCCTTTATCGTTTCTCTGGATAAAATAACCTCCTCTCTAAGATCAAAACTCTTCGTTGGATCAACCGAAATTCCTGTAGGAGAGAAGTTCGCTGATCATTTCAGAGAGAGATATGAATGCTAGAGTGAAGAAATCCCGCTGTTTTATTTCGTTTTGAGATTTAAAATGCTAGTATAAGCGGGCTTAGGCATCAGATCTCTGTCGTGGAGTAGGGGGTAGTTGGTTCTGTTTTTTATGGGCCAACCATTTAACCAGGATTGTCCGTCATGTGCGCCCCAAAAGGTAACCCGGCTTATTTTTTCCTTATGTTTTATGAAGATTTTGAAAATATCTTCATAACGCTTGGCCTGTGCCATTTGAATCGCTTGGGGGAGTCCCTCCCGGTATGGGTTCATTTTAGGATCCTGGGCATAGTTTTGACTGATGTCTGCGGTCGTTACACCACTGGGGTGGGGAAGTACCGATATATCTAATTCGGTAAAAGCTACTTTTATACCTAGTCTGGAAAATTCTATTATTGAATTTTCGATATCATATAGATTGTTGCCATTAAGCCCCCAATGTCCCTGAATCCCAACTCCGTCTATTCTCAGACCCTTAGCTTGTAAGCTCTTAATTAGTTTAATGGCTCCCTTTCTTTTTTCAGGTCGCTCAATTCCATAATCGTTATAATATAGTTCAGCCCCCGGGTCGGCCTGGGCGGCCCACTCAAAGGCTTTAGCTATATAGTCTTCTCCTAAAAGTTGGAGGAAGATAGATTTACGAAGGCTACCATCTTCTTCCAACGCTTCGTTGAGTACATCCCAGCTTTTAATTTTACCAGCATATCGTCCTGCCACCGTTTCTATATGTCCCTTCATAAAATGAGAGAGGGAATCGGCATTTCTTATATGCTGAACATACGAAGGTAACTGAGAATGCCAGATCAGGGTGTGACCTACAATATACATCCCATGCTTGACCCCGAAAGCAACGTACCGATCCGAGGCTTCGAAATTGAACAGATTCGGCTCTGGATGTATAGGACCCGATTTCATTACGTTTTCCGGGGTTATCGCATTGTATTCCCTAATGATTAGCTGCGTTTCTTTTTCGTTTCTTTCCGAAATCTGTCTTCCGTTCAGCGCTGTTCCGATTAGGAAGTCTTGCTGAAATGCTGTTTTAAGACTGGGCCCTGAAACTTGTCCAAAACAAGGATAAGCATACAGCGAATATAGGGTAATGGCGGTTACAGACGCTAATTTCAGAAGTTGCATATAGAATTTTGGATAATGTATATTTCAGGAATTAATATTTAGTAGCCATCCTTGAGACTATTTAAAACCTATCCTTCCCTAATACCGGTATACCTTATAGGCTCTGTATCCATAAAGGGCGATATAGCAAAAACATAGGAATGGAAGAATAAAGGAGAAATTAACCCCCGAAAATGGCCCTACCGATTCCATATCGATGATAAGTCCCTGTAATATGGGCATAAGAGCCCCTCCAACTATGGCCATTACGAGTCCAGCTGCACCCAGGGCAGTATCGTCGCTGGCTAGGCCGTGCAGGGCTATGCCATAAATCGTCGGGAACATCAGAGACATAAAGGCAGAGGTGGCAATCAGCATGTATAAGCCTAGAATTCCGTCAATAAGTATGACCCCGGCCGTAGTACACATGGCGCCCAGTGCAAAGAACATCAGTAGTTGTCGCGCATTTACATAACGCATCATAAAGGTACTGACGAAACGACTGGACAGAAATATAGCCATGGCTATAATGTTATAATTCTGTGCCTCTGCCTTAGAAATGCCAAGGTTTTCTGCGTACTGAATGATAAAGGTCCAGCACATAATTTGCGCTGCCACATAGAATAGCTGGGCCATGACTCCCTCTTTGTACTTGCCATTGTTCCACAAATTGCTAAATGAGGAGAGGACACTCGATTGCTTCTCGTCTACTTTCCTTTCCGGCATCTTTACGAGTGCAATTATGACCAGCATTGCAACGACCACAAAACCAAGTATCACATAGGGATTCCTGATTACTGCCAGATCATGTGTACGGATAATGGCCTTTTCTGCTTCTGATAAAGAAGTGAAAATCAATTCTCCTGCTTCATTTCGCTTATCGGAATCTAGGCTGATCAAGATGAACTTGGACGCCACAAACATGCCTAATAATGAACCAATAGGATTAAAAGCCTGCGCAAGGTTAAGGCGTTGTGTAGCGGTTCGTTCATCGCCCATGGATAAAATAAACGGATTGGCCGTGGTTTCTAAAAAAGCCAATCCAAACGTGAGTATATATAGGGAGCCTAAGAAAAACCCGAACACTTCAAACTGTGCAGCAGGATAGAATAATAATGCACCAATAGCATAGAGTGTCAATCCTAGAATGATGCTACTTTTATAGCTGTACTTTCTTATAAATAAGGCCGCAGGAATGGCCATGGTTCCATATCCACCATAGAAGGCCAGTTGAACCAATGCTGCCTTGGCAGTTGAAATTTCCATAACGGTGCCAAAGGCTGCGACCATCGGATTGGTGATGTCATTGGCAAATCCCCAAAGGGCAAATAAGGAAGTGATGATGATAAAGGGTAGGATTACTGCCTTGGGCACTACAGGGACTTTTTCTGTATTTTGCATTTTTTTATTCGGTGACTTTTTATGTTAAAAATAGTATTTATGCCTCAGTGATCAGAATATGGCCAAAGAGCCCCACGTTCCATATCCGAGGAGCCCGGTAAGATTACACGCTAAAAGCAGCCGGACTATTGGAATTACTGTAGCAATACTATTTAATTATTTTGTCACACTGATCCTCCGCCTACTATGCTCTTTAGGCCTACAAAGCGAATGATGGGTCTTGGTATAAGGCCCAGGCCATTCGTGCACGGGGTGGCGTTTAGCCTCTCCCGCTGTACTAAATACAAATGGTTAACTTGTTTTCTATATAACCGGATTTGACAATCATATTAGCCGAAAGCAGATAAGGGCTTTGGTTAGGATTTGACGGCTTTGATGATGCCTTTTAGGATTTCAACAACTACGATACTTCCCAGCGTCAATGCAAGGGTTAAGGTCAGTGCTTCTTGTCCTAGGGCACTGGTCTTGAATATGGGCTGAAGGGGCGGAAAGTAAATCAAAAGGAATTGCAAACCTCCGGTAAGCAGGATGGTGACGAGTAAGAATGGATTACGGAATGGGTTTGTAGTCAAAATACTCCCGCTCTCACTGCGAACTGACAGGGCGTTGCCTAGCTGCACCAGACAGAGATAGCTGAAAACCATACTGTGTTGGGTGTCCATATCATACCCTCTCTGTGCCGCGATAATCTGTAAAATAAAGGCTCCTACAGTCATGATGATGCCGGTGCTCAGAATTTTAAATACCATATTCCCCGCAAAGAGTCCCTCTTTGGCGGGCCTTGGTGGTTTTTTCATGATATTCTTTTCTGCTGGTTCATTCGCAAGGGCGATACCCGGCAGGCCGTCTGTGACCAGGTTGATCCACAGGATATGGATAGGCAGTAATGGTATGGCCAGTCCTATAATGGGGGCAAAAAAGATGATCAAGATTTCGCTTAAATTGCAGGAAAGTACGTATAGAATGAATTTTCGAATATTATCGTAGATCCTACGCCCTTCTTTGACGGCCTTGACGATGGTTGCGAAATTGTCGTCCTGTAGGATCATCTCAGCCGATTCCTTGGCCACGTCTGAACCCGTTATGCCCATGGCGACCCCTATATCAGCTTGCTTTAGCGAAGGGGCGTCGTTGACTCCGTCGCCCGTCATCGACACCACCTGGTTTTGCTCTTGAAGTGTTTTGACAATGTTGAGCTTTTGCTCAGGAGACACCCTGGCGTAAACGGTCGTATGCAATACCCTGTCCGATAGTTCTTCCTGGGTGAGCTTGGCAAGCTCTTTGCCCGTAAGGGTCTCCGAAGGATCTTCTATGGACATGCCCAGTCTTTTGGCGATGGCAAAGGCCGTAAGGGGTTGGTCCCCGGTGATCATCACCGTTTTTATTCCGGCAGAGTTACATTCGGCAATGGCCTCCTGGACCTCCTCCCGCGGCGGGTCGATCATGCCAACCATCCCTAGGAAATCCAGATCTTTTTCCATTTCAGCGGTGATCTGCGCGGGTTTTTCATCGAGGATCTTGTAGGCCAGAAACAAAACTCTAAGCCCCTGCCCAGCCCAGTCTCTGTTTTCGTCGAGCCACACTTCTTTCTTTTCCTGGTAATTAGTACGCAGCACCTCGGCGATCCTGGCCGGGGCTCCTTTGATTAATAATATATACTGATCTCCTTTTTGATGCAAGGTGCTCATTCTCATCCTCTCCGAATCGAAAGGTAATTTGTCTATCAGCGGAAGTTCTTGCTCCGACTTTTCCTGTGTTAGGCCCTGTTCCAGCGCATAGCGTACCAGAGCCACCTCGGTAGAGTCGCCCAGAAGCGATTGGTCTTTGTCGACCCTTACTTCGTTGTTGAGCATAAAAGCCTGGAGCATCAACGTGTCCTGTTCGGACTCGCAAGACCGTTTTTCGACCGTCATGCTGTTCTTGGTTAATGTTCCCGTTTTGTCGGTGCATATATAGGAAACAGACCCTAGCGTTTCGACGGCTGGCAGCCTTCTAACCAGTGCATTCTGTCGGACCATCCGAGCCGCACCGTTGGCCAGGGAGATGGTGATGACGGCAGGGAGCGCTTCTGGCAGCGCCGCCACCGTCAGAGACAGAGCAGTCAGAAATAAGTTGAGAAGAGGTTCGCCCCGCCACCAGCCATAGAGGAACACCAGAACGCCAATGATCAAGACAATCACAACCAACTGCTTACTGAAGACTGCTAGCCTCTTTTGCAGGGGTGTCTTCTGAGATTCGCCTTCCAGCATTTTGGCGATGTTCCCCATTTCTGTTTGCATGCCTGTGCTGGTGACGAGCATTTTTGCACTACCATTGGAGATGCCAGTGCCTTTGAACACCATATTGGTCTGATCTCCCAGAGGAAGATCCAGCTCTGTGAGGGGGGAGGTCTGCTTTTCTATGGAATGACTTTCACCGGTCAACACCGCTTCTTCGGTTTTCAGTGCGCTGATCTCTATTAGTCGCCCGTCGGCAGGGACCATGTTTCCGGCTTCCAGCAGGACGACATCGCCGGGTACCAGTTCTTGGGACTCTATCTTCTGCGGTTTGCCATCCCGAAGTACCAAAGCATGTTGGGCACCCATTTGCTGTAGCTTCCGGATAGACTCTTCAGCCTTGTTTTCCTGGACGAAACCCAGAATAGCATTGCCAAAGATGATGAATAAAATCACATACGCATCGGTATGTTCGCCCACGGCAAAAGAAATGATGGCGGCGCCGATCAGAATGATGATCATCACATCCTTAAACTGTCCTAAGAAAAGCGCCAGTTTAGATTTTTGCTTCGACGCCTGTAACTCATTTTTCCCATACTGTTGCTGAAGGCCCGCAATTACCTCGGATGTTAAACCGTTTTCCTGACTATGCAAGGCCTCTAGGGCTTCTTCTACCGACTTGTTGAACCATTTTTCCATATCCTGTTAAAGATAAAAATTATACCCATCATGGTAACATAATAATATAGATCTTAACGAAGGGGTAACCAGACAGGATGATCGGGCTCTGGTGTCAATGCAGCATTGTGAATCCTGTTTATATCTTAGATGGGTTTGGTCAGATTGATAGGCGTCCCGTCCGATTGAAAGTCGTCGGTAGTTTGTATATAACCACGAAGGTTCTATAATCATACCATCCCTTCGGGATTTATTTTAATTAACGATAAAAACCAGGCTTGGCGGCGGTAATGTTCGTATCGCCAAGCTAAAACTACTACAACGAGTCTGGGTCAATTACTTCAGACTAGGAAATATTGGCAGTTAACACAAAGCCGTAGATAACTGGGCGAGAAACCGCCTAAGATACTGTATTTGGACAGACGGGGATACCTAGTCCCGTACCTACAGTGGTGTGACCGGGCTGGCGTACCAGAGGCGCACCGTAGGCTTTATGGGCTGCGGCCGTCTACTTGATTGTGTGCGGTTTTCCTTTCACTCGTCATTATGAAGTCTTCTTAATGACCCATTCCACAAGTCCTGCCGATATTGTCAGTTCCGCAACTTTGTCAACGAGATAAAGTTTTGTTTCTGTATCGTTTTCATAAGTCGTCAAGTTGTTTTTTGCTGAATGAACAACATAGAAGAATTTGTCATAGTCGTTCATAGTCGCAAACTGTTCTTGATAACCTAAAAATTGTAGTAAGTCAGATTGAGCTTTAATCTGAACAATTGCTCTTTCTCCTGTCACGGGTGCAAAAAGTTCAAGGTCTAACGTCTTTTGAGTTTTTCCCGTATCGCCAACTCTTTGCCAACCTGCCTGTCTGAAAATCAAGTCAACCAAAGTTTCAAAGTCTTTCCATTGCAAATTTTGAATTAAAAAAGTCAGTTTTGATTTTAGATTACACATTGCTTGTTCGACTTCAACAACTTCTTTCATTTGTTCGCACTTGATTTTTGCAAGTGCGTATTTTTGTTCTGGAACACTGCAAATTGTCCCGCGAAAGCCTTGTGTTTTTAATAACTTACTGCTTATGTTACTTCCAAGCAAAACATTTCCTGCAAAATCTTTGTCATTCGTTCTTGTCTGTCGGGGTCGTCCTTAAAATCGCATATATCGTTTTGCAGCTAACCGAAGGGCGGGACTTTTACCACAAAACTTGATTTGAAAACCTAATGTTGGATCAACCACAAAACTGTCCTATGGTGCATGACTACCACCTATTACAAATCTGCTGTTAATGGCTGCTGTTCCTGTCATTCTGCCATTTTTATTACAACATTTCCAGTCTTTTGCCCAGTTTCAACATACTTATATGCCTCTACAATTTGGTCTAAATGATAGTGTCTATCAATAACAGGCTTGTATTCTCCTTTTTCAACAAGTTCTTTCAAAAATACTACGTCTTGTTTAGATATGGACGGAATTGGAAATAAAAGTCTTTTTCCACCCCCAATAGGTGTGGTTACTGCAAGAAATAGGTTCTCTCCATTTCTTCCTAATTCGGTAGAAATGTAAATTCCCTTTTTAGTTAATAAAGGTTTGCATTGTCCAAACGAACTTTTTCCAACCGCATCAAAAATGAAGTCAAACCTGTCTTCTGCCTTTGTAAAATCCTGTGTCTGATAATCTATAACCGTGTCTGCACCGAGAGATTTCACCAGACCTACGTTTTTTGTATTACACACTGCTGTTACTGTTGCTCCAAAATGTTTTAATAATTGCACCGCCGCAGAACCAATAGCACCAGTTGCTCCGTAAACTAAAACATTTTGTCCACGTTCAACTTTTGCTGCTCTTATGTCCACTAAGGCATAATGGGCTCCTTCCGTAAGAGCTGCCGCTTCTTCAAAGCTTAAATTGTCTGGCATATTTATAACCGCATCAGTTTCAGCAATTGTCAGATACGCTCCGTGTCCACCGCAGGTTTTATCATTAAATCCAAAAACTTTATCACCTCACTTGAACGTTGTTACGTCACGTCCAATCTCTTCAATTATTCCAGCAAACTCACAACCCAGTATTTGATATTTAGGTCGGAATAGTCCAGTCCAAAATCTTGAAATAAAATATTCGGCACTACGGAAACCTGAGTCAGTACGGTTTACTGTCGATGCATAAACCTTAACCAATATTTCGTTGTCATTGGGGAGTGGTTTAGGAACTTCCATAAATAAAGCCACTTCTGGTGGTCCATATTTTGAATATACATCTGCTCTCATTTTCTGTATGTTTTGTCATTTCTTCGTTGTGTCGGTTTTTTTTGCGGTTGTCTCCTAACGTTTTGCGTGTATGTGCAGTAGCGGATTAGAAGCCCTTACCTGTCCGCTTAGCATAAAGTTTCTTAGATGCATAGACCTTCGATTAACTACCTCACCCGCTATTGACACATACACGCTGTTACCGCTTGGTGTTCTTTCGTATCTTCCATATGCTTTTTTATTTTTCTTCAACAAATTATGGAATGTGTTTTAGTTTGTCCTTGTCGTAATGAACAACTCCCGAAATGTTTAATCGCCCTAACCATTGGTCTCGGTTTCTATGGTCGCCACCAATAATTAATTTCTCTCCTAAAACAGTCCAAAATATATTCAAATTGTTTTCTTCTAATTTTTGAACTAAGTCATTTTTTCTTACGATAAGACAAGAATGAGTTGGTTGTGTTGCGCAAGGGTCAAAGCAAATCATTTGTCCGTCTTTGCTTAAAAGTTGTCCTTCAATTTTTGAATATTGCAAGTCAAGAAGATTGAAAAGAATTTCTGTCGGTTTGTAAAAACTAATAGTAGATTCTTTTGATGCGTCATATTCTTCTTCCCATAAATAATCGACTGCTGTTACTGCAACTTTACCGACAAGTTGATGAGTTGTGTTGTCGTAAACTTCTGACCAACTTTCGCCACTATAATACGGGTCGCTAAAAGTTTCATTTGCTGCTGACCAATAGAATTCTCTACTAAACATTTGAAATCTGTTCGTTGATTCAGGCATCCATCTTCCCATAAAGTTCTTATCTTTTGACCATTTCAAAATTTTGACGTGGTCTTTTTTCTTAGAGATATAACTTCTGATTTGATACCACAAACTTTTATGCGGATTTTCATATTTATCTTCACCGATGTCTGCGGGTTCAGTCCAAGATTTGTGCATTTCAAGCACCAACCATTCAACACCGTCTTTGTCAAACACACTTATCATTTCCAATGGACTTGGTAAGTCATCGGTTTTAAAAATCCACTCTTTGTTTGGAAGTTTCCAATTATTGTAATCAGAAGGATTCCACCAAAACTTTTCATTCTTGTTTTCTGGATTTCCCTTTATTGTAATTGTCGGGTCAATATCTCTAACATAGGGTTCCCAAGGTCCCATATATGGAATTGGCTTTGCACTTTTACTATATGAGTCTTCGTAAAAGGGGAGATTGTCCGAAACTCTTGCAAGTAGCTCATAGAACGCAATCCATTGATATTTTTTTCCAATTCTTTCTACTTTATGCGAATGTCTTCCATCGTAGCGAATGTTTCTATCAAACTTTCCGTGCTTTTCTACATCGTAACCATATTTTTCAATAATCCATTTAACAGCCAAATTACTTAGTAACTGTGCATTCACTCTCCAATTGTCAAAAGCACTTTCAAATGTATATCTACCAAAATCTCCATACATCTGCCCCCCAACATTTGTTTTCATAGAACTAATAATAGAATTCAAACTCCAATGGTAGTCTTTGAAATCTTTTGCCTTATAGTTGTATTCGTATTTTTCAATTTCTTCATTGCTTGGAAATGAAGTTGGTAAATCGCTTTTAAAAGGCGGCTTCGTTTTGTTTAAATCAAAATCAAACTTGTGTCCTTTGAAAACAGCGAAGTCAATAATTCCTCTTGCGTAATCTCTCAGTAAAATATCAGGAACTACATTTTTTGTATTGAAAACAGATTCATAAATAAAAACTCCTAAATCTTTTAATGATTCTATTTTGCTTGTTCTTATAGCGCAACCAAACGCAACGGCATATACTCGCTGTAAAACATAAGGGTCATTGACTTTTTCAAATGTTTCAATGAGTTGCATCAAAACGTTTATTCGCTCTTCTAAAAGACAAATAATTGCTTTTGTTGTAGAATCTCTTAACGCTCTGTTAGTGCTTGTTGTAAACCAAAACAATGTTTGGCACATTAAACGAATTGATTCATCTGAAATGTTTTCTCGTTTATCATCTGTCCACGCCCAATCAATCATTCGTTGGATAGAAGTGATTTCATCAGGATAACTTGGGTATTGATGATGAATAAATGGTGTCCACCACGAATCTCTGTCAGCCATGCTAATTCTCATTAAATGATTGTGCAGAAAATCACTATTGAAATAGTGTTTCGGCTGTGATGTGATTAAAAGAATTGTGCTAATGAAATAGTAGTGCAAGTCGTGTTTTTGAATTACAACTTCATTTATGTAAACTTTTAGTTTATCATTGTTTGTTTCTTTCTTTCTCCAAACGATACTTTCAACAAATGTCTGTGCGACTACATCAAATTCTTTTGAGTATGGTGCGGCTTCAAATAATTCTATACCTACCAATTCAGGTAATTGAATTGAAAGAGCTTCAATAATTCCTTTGTTGTAATAAGATTTATGTTGGTCTTCAAGTAGTGTATGTAGTTTATTTCCTACAGCAAAAGAATTAGTCGGATTCTTCTTGTCAAAATGATTTTCCAACAAGTAGGCACAAACCAAATGATCGCTAAATCTTTCATAGGAAATATAAACACCGTCAAAAGAATTTCCACCTCCTTCCCAATATACGTTTTGAGTGAGAAGTCCTTCCCGTATTAAATCTTCAAATAACTGTGCGGGTTCTGTAATTGAGTTGTCTTTGGCAATTTGAGTAACGGTAGCATACGCATCCTCAAAATTTATGTAGGTATTTCCCGTGTCAGCAATTTGGCTTGCAATTTTCTTTACAACCTTTTGAGTTAGATTTAAGTTTTCAGGCAACCTGTGTTTTTCCGAAACCTTACTATTAATAGCTTCAAGATAGAAATTAAGAATAGTAGAAATACCTTCATAACCATCGGGTACTTCGTGTAATCCTTTCTTGCTTAATCCTTCGCAAAATAATTTCAGGAATAATGGATTTGAGAATTCAGGGTGAAGTAAAGGAATACTTGGTTGTTTAATTCCGTAGTACTCAAAAAAATGTTTTGATGCTTCGTATTCGTGATGTGAAAAACCGTGATGAATAACTTTTATGACTTCTTTTTTTTCGGTTAGTGATTCAGGAATTAATAGTTTTTCATAAGAAGTTCTAAGGCTAAAGACTACACCTATGTTCGGATATTTCTTTACTGCGGAAATGAAGCCTGAAATGTAATTTTTCCACAATTCTTTTCCTTTCCCTTCATTTATAGCATCTATCAGAATTAAAATTCTGCTTTGTGTTGTTTCTGATTTTGCATTTAAGGAGGCAAGAAACGTATCTCTATCGCAATTTAATTGAAGTTGTTTTTTGATTTGACTCCAAGGTTCTTCCTCTGTGAAATGTTGACCAAGCAATAAAATTGAAAATTGATTTCGTTCTCTTCTTTTCACTGCCACATCGGCAAGTAAATGAGATTTCCCTTTTCCTGCTTCGCCTGTTAAAAGCAGAAAAGGATTGTTTGAAAGAAGAACTGTTGTGCTATTCAGAAATTCAATGAATTCATAAATTGAACTATTTAGTTTTCTGAAATACTCTATATCCCAACCAAATTTATTTGTATCACTCTCGTATTTACTTTTTTCTTTTTTTTCTTTCTTGAGTGTAGAATCTATTTCATATAGTTTATGGATTAAATCGTCAATGATTTTTCTCACATCTTCTAATAGCGAACTTAAACCAACATTATTAATAGTGCTTATTTCAATATAATCAATTTGCTCACATTGTTGTCTGAATGTTGTGATTGTTGAGACAATTCTATCAATATGGTCTTTAACTTTTGCTTCTTTTAAATGAGTAACTGCTTTTCTATAATGTTTAAGTAAATCATCTAGATATGAGTTGAATTGTTCGTTGAAATATTTATCTCTGCTAATTCCGTCAAATATCTTTGCAATTGGCAATTCAAAATTCAGTTCGGGTGTGTAGCGCTTGTCAAGATTTTTGATATTCTCATCAAGTTTTTGTTTAAACCAATCCTCGAAAAATTCTTCCTTACCAAACCAATAGTAAAGTTTGCCTTCGTTTTCTTTTTTGCTTAAACGCTCAAAAATTTCTGAATTTCCCCAAAACTCAAATTTAATCGTTCTGTTGTTTGACTTAGCAAATGCTTCCCATTCTGCTACTTTTGCATTCCATTTATCCATAAAATGGTTCACTTGTTGCCCTCTTCGCTTTCCTTTTGTGATGGTTATTCTTGGGTCTGGTCTATCTAATGGAATGCATATGTAATACTTTATTAAATTCGGACGTTTTGCAAAAGCTGTTTTAAACGATTCATCAAGTTGTGTCCATTGAGAATCGCCCATTGTAGTAAAAAACTTTGCTTGCCAACCGTATTCTGAATTGTCAGAAAGAACACAATACGCCTCAACTCCACCATCAGGTGCTGCAACTCTGATAAATTTGGATTTATTTGAAATTTGTTCAACTCTTGCCAATTGACATACAAGTTCTTCAAAACCATTTTTCACATCACCATTAAGAGGTCGTAACGTGTTCCACTCTATATTCATTTACATATTTTTTTAGAGATATTGGTATAATGTTTATATCCAGTTTTGTCGTCCTACACTTGGCGGTAACACCGTTATTTACGGAACCAGATGCGTCTATTTCGTATTAGTCAGTAGGATTCTCCACAATAATATCGAAATTATCTAAATAATCAAGCGGGCTTTTGGCTGATTTGTGATCAATGGGCCAGTCTCTGGGTGTAAACTTCGGTAGTTTTACTGCTATGGCCCATCATACGCTGTATCATGCGAAGAGTTACAGCTGCTTGTAGAAGATGCCGAATGGTCGAGCCCGTCGCGAAACTGTGCCGTTGTATATGCGCTTTAAATCAGTGATTTACGCCGATTTTCTCCGCCACACTTCTCAATAGGTTTTAAATGCTTTTGGCATAATATTTTCCACCGTACTGCCCTTCAAAGAGCCTTTGGTCGGGCGTTTCCGGGTGATGAAGTACTGGTTATTAGGAATAGGACAGGTTTCTAAATATAAACAGATCCTTTATGTGATTGCTTTTCAAAGCCGCTGCAATCCTTACTGGTTCGAAATACTATTACGAAAATATGCGTATCGGAAATACGGATTACGCTAAACCATATACGTGTTTACCAGTACACGGAAAAAGCGCTTCTGGACTCTGGCCAGACTTGGAGTCGTTCGACAGTCTCTCATTTTAGTGGCATGGTACCTCCGAAATACCCGCCTGTCTAAAACGAAAGAACCTGATACGTCTGGGTATAGCCTATGGCAGAGCTTATCAATTTAGCAGAACAAGGAAAGGCGGCTGCACTAGGCATGCCCATACGTTGCCCAAAACCCAATACTTAGCACTACCATTGCCCTAGCACGACTAAGTAAGCGAGGTTATAAGAGAATGAATGATTATTGTGAAAAGGTAAGTCCCATGTTTCATAACTGGGGTGCATAGTCCGCTGTATACGAGACCCGTACGTACAGTGCTGTGACCGGGCTGGCGTACCAGAGGCGCACCGTAGGCTTTATGGTCTGCGGCCGTCTACTTGATTAGCCGTAGTGTTTTCTTAGTTAAACCTCTGTCTGTAATTTCGTGGTGTTTGGTTTGTCTTGCTTTTGAAAAGCTTACTGAACGACTGTGAATGTTCAAAGCCTAATGCATAAGCAATTTCACTTACTGACAAGTTGGTATTTGATAATTTCTCTTTTGCTTTCTCAATCAATTTTTCGTGGATATGTTGTTGTGTGCTTTGCCCCGTCAAAGTTTTCAACAAACCACTTAAATAGTTAGGTGATACATTTAGTTTTTTAGCAATATTTTGAACAGTAGGTAATCCACTATCTATTAAGCTATCCTGATTGAAATATTGTGTAAGAATTTCTTCCAGACGATTTAATATTTTATGGTTGGATATTTTTCTAGTTATGAATTGACGATGATAAAATCTGTCTGAATAATTGAGTAACACTTCTATTTGGGCAATAATGAGGGGTTGGCTAAACTTATCAATATTGGAAACATACTCCTGCTTTATACTTTGAAAAATATTGATAATTGTAGTCTCTTCTTTATCTGAAAGATGTAAGGCTTCATTTGCCGAATAACTAAAGAACCCGTATTGATTTATGGATTTTGCTAATGAACTTTGCCAAAAAAAATCGGGATGAATGAGCAGCATCCACCCCGAAAGCTTATAATCTCCCTCGGTTTCGACTGAAAAAATCTGTTTGGGAGCAATGAAAAACATGACCCCTTCATCAAAATCGTAGGTTTGCTGTCCATATTTATATTTTATCCTGGAATCAACATTTCTTTTTAATGCAATTGAGTAAAAGTCAAACATCCAATTGGTATGCTCATCAGCTGAAAGCTTCCTTATTTCATCTAAATTTATAACACTCATTAATGGGTGTTCTGGTTTAGGTAAGCCTCTGAATCGATGATACTCACTAATTGTTTTGATATGAAGAGGCGGTAGGTTTTTCATAATCTATTGCTATAGTTGATTATAAGCTTCAGCAAAGTCTTGAGCAAAATCTTTTATTTTAACTTTGCCCAGCGTGGCAGGTTTGTGAAAATTGTAATGATCATACAATAAACCACTGTTTATAGCTGCATACATTTCCGTCATACCCTCCGCAATGGCTGGTTGCATGCCCGCAGCTTCCAGACCTTCTCTCATCTGTTCATCCGTTAAGGTTACCCATTTAAGGTGTGGATTTCCTATTGATTCACTTAAGATAGTTACCAATTCATTGTAGGTAAGTTGATCACTTGCCACATACCGTACTTTTCGGCCAGCAAGTGGTGAAGTAATCTCCTCGGCAATAACGTTAGCAATATCCGTTGGTGATACCCACACATTTACAACTTCACCCCCAATATTAGACGCTATAAACCCATCAGTCTTCGCGGAATTAACCTGTGAAAGCAAATTATAATAAAATTCGGTAGGCCGAATGTGAGTAAGAGCAACGTCCGAAGGTAATGCATTGAGTATACTTTCAACATAAAAAGTGCCCTGAAGTATGCCGTTACCTTCCTTCATATGAGCTCCGATGCTACTTAGATTAACGACTTTTTTTACTCCACTTTGTGTTATGGCTTGTTGGTATTTATTCCCCAGGCCTTTATAATAGGCAAGTAAATCAAGGTCGTGATCAAAATAGTTTGCCGGTGGCACCATACAAAATATAGCATCAGCACCTGTAAATGCTGAAGTAATAAAACCAACTTCTTCTAAAGAGCCAATTGCTGCTGTCGCTCCCATACCTTCAATGTCTTTTTGCCTTTCAGCATTACTGCTAATAACTGTTACTAAATGTCCTTTTTGGACCAACTCTTGAGTTAGCGGTTTACCTATATGACCCAATGAGCCTGCAATTGTAATTTTCATCTTTTCTGTTTTTATATTCATTGCAAAATTGCTCAACAAAATTCCGCAGAAACAGAAAGACGTTTGTAGTCAAATATATGTTTGTTGTAGGCTAATGTAAGGTCTGTTATTTTTCTTATTAATGTTTTGTCGCCATGTATCATGACCGCTAACATGAGTATAAACTCCCTAAATATACTCTAGGTCATATAGATCATTATTGTGAATACCTATTTTTTCTTTAAAATATTGAAATTATCTAAATAATCAGGCGGACGCTTTACAACTTTATTATTTACAGACAGTATCTGGGTATAAAAATCGTTGATTTTATTGCTATGAGCCGACTTGCTCTGTATAAATCCTAGATTTACAGCTTCATAAACAAGGCACAGAATGGTCGCACCCGTCGAGAAACTGTGCCGTAGTGCAAGCGTTGATACCGTGGATTTGCTCCGCTTTTATCCACCGCACTTCTCAATACACTTTGAATGCTACTGGTATATTATTTTTCACCATTCGGCCCTTCAAAAAGCCTTTGGTCTGGCGTTTCCGGATGATGAAGTATTGGTTATAAGGAATCGTGCAGATTCCTATATATAGACGGATCCTTTTTGTATTTGCTTTAAAGCCGCTGCACTCCTTACTTGTTCTATATACTATTATGAAAATATTCGCACTGACAATACGATTTACTGTAAACCATATTCGTGTTTACCAGTATTTGTAAAAACGACCCTCTTGTTTCTGGTCAAGCCTGGACTCTTTAGCTAGACGCCCATTTCAGCGGCAATTAAAAGAAGCCGACTTTAATAAACGAAGACGGCCGTATTGGTGATTGGACATCATCCCTTCATCACTAAAGGCCTAAAACCCTTCTTTTGTAACTATTAATTCCCCTTCCGTTCAAAAGCTGGACAAGTGCTCGCAAATTTGTTAGGTTTCACTCCTGATACCCTTTATATTTCAATATATAGGCAGCCGTTTGGTACGCTGCGGTGGCCTCGTTTAGTAGGGCGGTATTCATGGTTTTCTTTAGCTTTTCTTTATAATAAATGGGATATCCTCCCTTCATTTTATTTTGAGATGATAAGCTTAGGTCAAACTGTTTTTGCTTTTTAACGGGTGATAATATTGTTAGGATATCGTCTTTGATATAACCCAGATCCTGGTAGGTTGCTATAAATGCCCTGGGCTGATAGTCGGCCCGATAGATATTACGGCCAAAGAATTTGCTCTGATACTAGAAATGCATCAGCCCCATCAGGGTTGGCATCAGGTCTATCTGCGACATAAGCTTATCCTCATTGCCTTCATCCACCAAACCCGGGGCATAGATCATGGCCGGAATATGGTACTTGTCCATCGGAAGTTCTGTTTTGCCGGCACTAGAGGCGCAATGGTCGGCAACAATTACGAAGACGGTATTTGCAAACCAGGATTCGTTTTGGGACATTTTGAAAAACTGCTTCAGGGAATAGTCCGTGTATTTGATGCCCCCTTCTCGTGACTTGGAATCGCTGGGGATGTCTATTTTTCCATCAGGGTAGGTAAAAGGCCTATGATCGCTCACCGTCCTCCAATGATTGAAGATGGGCTTTCCCTGACGTGCTTCCTCATTCATGGTCTTGATGGTTTTACGGCCATGTCTTTATCGCAAACTCTACAGATATTGGCAAAAGTAATCTCAGCCTTTGTGAAGCTGGACTTATCGATGATATCATAGCCGTTGCCGGTAAAGAAGTCGCTCATATTGTCAAAGAATGCGTCTTCTCCTTAAAGGTATTTGGTGGTATATGCTTTTTGACTGATGGCCGGGCAAATCGTTGCTCAAGATGGCAAAGGCTTCGGTGTCGTTTAGCGATGTATAATAGGTATAAAAGTCGAGCTCACTGTAAGGAAGGCCTGGTTGAACTTATAATTACCGTTGGCTTGAAGTTCATTTGAAAATACATTATCAGAATGTTGAAAACGTTCCATGATTGGAAGGGCTAGTAGGGAGCCGGCCACCAAAACCATAGTAAATGCTGTGATTTTTAGCTTATCCAAAAAACTGGGTAATGCTTCCAGATAGGCACGGGATTTCCTGATGATCCAGTAGGTAATCAGCAGGGAAACGATACCTAAACTGGTAAATAAAGGGACTACTGGATAGGACTCCATTATATTGCCAATGACCGTATTGGTGTAGACCAGATAACCGACCGCTATAAAATTAAAACGGACGCCAAACTCATTCCAGAAAAAATACTCGCTTTCGGCATTCTGGATGATGATTATCACGAAAATGAAAATAGTAAGGCCATACAAACCCAGTCGGATGTGCTTTCTCTGTTTTGGTAAGCATAATGCCCACCAGAGCGGTTTTCAGGCCTACAAATAGAAGCCCTATCATAGGCAAGGGGGCCACCATATTCTGTCAGGATCGAATGCCCCGAAAGAATATAGAGAAATAGTAATATATAACCTCCCCACATCACATATCCCCATGGGGAATGGTATTTCGACTCGGAGAGTAAGAGTAAGTAGAGCCAAAGAATGACGCTGGCCAGGATGAATACCAGTAGGTCTGAAGTTAGCCCCAGGGCGAATATATTTAGCCATTCGGAGGGTGTAAAGTTGGAGGTCGTAATGGGGTGAAATAGGAATACCAGTCTTAGGGCGATGCTTACTAGCAAATACAGGATTGCCAGGTACTTAAAAGGACTTGCGACTTTGGATATTTGCATGTCTGTGAAAATTCAACGGATTTTTAACAAAATTAATGAGACTATCCTAGCAAATGCTGCAACGCATTTCCTGCTTACCGTTAGCACAGAGCAATGTACCAGGAGTAACTTAGTTTAAGTTGAAGTCAGCAGGTATAATTGCTTGTTAGTTAGTATTTGAATGTATTAGAAAGGATGGAGGAGGGCTTCGCTAAATCGGATTAAAATTCCATTAACGTATACCAATTAGAAGAATTGTAAAGAGGTTCTATTTGAATTAACCATGTAGCCCTTATCTTTAGGTATTCACAAAGGATACTAACGTATGATACTAATCGCCAAACTGCTCGTGGCTCTGGTCGCTCTGGAGCATATCTACATCCTGTATATGGAAATGTTCGCCTGGGAAACATTGGGAAAGAAGACATTTAAAGGAGCCTTGCCGGATGAACTGTTCCGCCCCACCAAAACCATGGCTGCCAATCAGGGATTGTACAATGGTTTTTTATCTGCCGGTCTCATTTGGTCCTTGCTGGTACAGGATCCGGCATGGAGCCGGTATATAGCCCTGTTTTTCCTGGGATGCGTGGTCGTAGCGGGTATTTTTGGTGCCCTAACGGCTAGCAGGAAGATTTTCTTTGTACAGGCACTGCCTGCTATTCTTGCAATTATATTTTTATATATGATCTAGCGATAGCCATATGTATGGCATTATACATCTTTTACAAATCTAATGTTAAAGCGATATATTGGGTTTTTTTCAGAATCGTAGAATGACATCGAATGGTTAAGTCTGTTAGCTCCCTCCTGTATACTCACGGTAATGCCACTGACTGTCCAGAATTCGCAGATATCTCCATCTATAGGAGGTTCATTTTTAAACATATAACCGGCCGGGAAAGCATTGAATCCGCTGGCATTGCTGCCCGGAATATGAAGCCAGTTTTCTACCGACAGCAATTTTTTTAGAGCAGGTTCGTTGGAAGCTCTATCCTGGGTAAATATGACCCCCTGGCGTTGAGCTAGGACTTTATACTCTTCCTGAGTTGGTATTCGCCAGCCCTGAGGGAGGGGAATGGAGCTTGCCTCCTGGAAAGTGTAGTAGTGGCCATAAATTTCCTTTTTGGGGTCGGGATGCGGAAGCCCGGTCAACGACCGGTAATTTACTGTAGTCCATAATTGGTTTCCAATACGAATATAAGGATAGGCGTGACCCTCTATTACCACCCGGTTAGTATCGGGTTGGGGCTCGGGCTCATATGGACAGACGATCTTCTCACAGGCACATAAGCCAGTAAGAATGAGAAAAGTTAAACTTGTAAATATTGCATACTTCATGACTTGGCGTTTATTTTTACAGACCAATTATTCTATAATATGGTTGTAAAACCTACACCTCAATGAGTAAACGGTAGGGTCATTTATGCCACACCCCGCCTATTATAGGCAGGGTGTATCAGGCAAAGGACAATCTTATTATCAGTATCCTGGATTTTGAGGAATATTGCGGTTTTGGTCTATGGCATTCTGTGGAATAGGACTCATATACTGTTTAGGTTCAAACTTCACCTTATACTTTACTTCTTCCTCTATGCTATATACCCACTTGCCCGAATTATTGGCAGGCACCGTATTGCGGATGACCATATTATGCCGTGGCTTACCCATAGTTTCGGCAGTGATTGCCCACCTTTTGCTATCCAGATAGCGCTTGTCTTCAAAGCAAAGCTCGACTCTTCTTTCTCTTCGGATAGCATCGCGCATTTGTGACTTGCTCAGCCCAGCTTCTAAGGCAGGAAGCTTGGAACGGGTGCGCACCTTATTCACCGCATCGTAAACGGAGGCATCTGGCCCTGCCGCTTCATTTTGTGCTTCTGCGTAGTTCAGCAATACCTCTGCATACCGAATAAAAACATAGTTCTGGCCACTGGCATCGTTGCCCGGAGCTGCATCCGGATTAAGACGTTTCTTTTGGTAATATCCAGAATCACCTACGTCTGTCTTTCCCGCCAAATCAATTTGATTGGTTCTGTCTGGATTGGGGTAGGTCTGGTCGATTCTGGTATAGATCGTATCGGCACGAGGCATCCAGTCTAACTTATAGGGTGCACCGTCGTAGACGATAAAATCATAAAACCTTTTCTCCCGGTTAACATATGGTTTCTGAGGGTCATATCCAGAGGTGGGATCAGTAATAAGTTTTCCGTTAGCCATGGCAAACTGGTCGACCAGCTCTTGGGTAGGGTTATAATTACCCCAGCTTTGGTATTCTCCAAGTACGTAGGTAGGTCCACCTCTGCGCTCATAGTTCGAACCCATATTTGCGACATTGGCAACAATTTGGCGATCCCATATTACTTCCGAGTTATATTCGTTGCTTACCCGCCAAAAATTGGGCAGGTCGCCGAAGAGGTTATAGGCCTGACCATTGCCATACATATCGATAAACTTCTTATTAGTCGCTGCAGCCTTAGCCCACCTGGAAGCATCAGCGTTTCCATGATGAACAAACTTACCTGGGTCGGCTAAGTAAGGCTGGGCGGTATTGAACAAGGGGCTAGCTCCGAAAAGTTCTACCCAACCCTTCAGTGCTAGCGCAGCGCCTAATGTGGCCCGGCCGGCTTCTTTGTCTGAGGCGTTGTATTTTACCTTTAAGGAAGCATTATTTACCACAGCCTCTAATTCACTTACAATAAAATTATAGGTTTCAGTGAAAGTAGCTCTCGGCTTCTGTAATTCGGCTTCCGACATGGTATTCCGGTCGAGGGGCTCAGTAATGATAGGTAGCCCGCCGATATGTACGAAAAACTCGCTGTAAAAAAACGCCCGCAGGAAACGTGCCTCATCCATTCGCTTATTGAAATAGGATTCAGAATAATTCGCCTTATTCTCCTGAATTTTTTGAATAAAGGTGTTGCACTTGCGAATTTTTACAAAAAAGTTCTGCCAGGTGTATCCATAGGTTGGGCCATGTGTCCCACCCCAGGGCGAATCGTTACTGGAGCCTGGTACGATTGCTACCCCTTGCCGCCAGTTTGATGCCGTATAATAATGACTGATATTATAGTCATCGGTATAATAATCCAGCGTTTCTGCTTGGGTAAGCTTATTAGGAATCTCACTGTATACGTCATTCAGGAAGACATCGGCATTGGTCTCCGAAGCCCACTGAGTCTGGTCGTTTAGGTTAGATTTATTAATATTTTCCAGAAAATCGTCCGTATTACAGGATACCGAGGAAAGGAGCAGCATCAGGCTCAGCCCGGTGGCTGTATATTGCTTAATTGAAAATTTCATGCTCGTAGGATTTATCGGTTTTTTTAAAAAGTTAAATCAATTCCAAAAGTAGTGGCCTTCATTACGGGATAGGCAGTTTCACGATCGGTATAGCCCATTTCTGGGTCAACATGCTTTAACTTGCTTATTGTAAATAGATTCTGAGAGACCATATAGATTCTTGCAGAACTCATCTTCAGCTTCTGAAGGACACTCTTAGGAAGGGTATAGCCTACGCTAAGCGTCTTCAAGCGCAAATATCCCGAATCTGCCCACCAAAAATCTGCATCTTTCGTATTGTTTGCATAAGGGGCCGGTGTGGATCTAGGGTATTTGGCATTCTGATTGTCAGGGGTCCAACGGTTGTTATAATATTCATAACCGGTGTTACTGCCATTATTTTCGAAGGGTACTGTTTGAAACTGACGAACATTAATGCTAGACTTTCCTGCACCCTGGAAGAATAAAGTTAGGTCTATGCCTTTATAGTTTACCGAAGGAGTAAGACCATAAGTAAGCGCTGGATATACTGGATGACCAATGACGGTGAGGTCATCATTATTGATAACACCATCGGGTACGCCATCCGGACCACTTAAATCGGCGTATTTGATATCACCGGGGTGCAGCACACCAAACTGGGTAACATTATAGCCATCCGTCGCGTTGATAATTCCATCACCATTTACATCGTCGGCTGTGGTAAACAAGCCGAGTGATTTGAAGCCATAGGGTGTTCCAAATGATCGGTTCAGTCTGGTACGATTAGGATTGTTGCGTTCAGCATCGGATTGGAACACTTCGAGCATACGGTTTTTGGCATAACTTACATTGGCATTTACCGAGAAATCGAAGTCGTTTGTGAGACGCTTGCGGGTGCCCAGGTTTAGTTCAAAACCACGGTTGGTCATGCGTCCTTTGTTTTCCTGTGACAAATCGAGTCCATATTCAACAGGTAAGGTTACCTGTGGTGCAAGCAGCATCCCGGTACGATTCTCGTAAAAGAAGTCGAACTCCGCTGTCAATAAAGAGTTTAACATGCTCAAGTCGAAGCCGATATCTGTTTTGGTAGAAATCTCCCAGGTAATGGCTGAGTTGGCCTCACGAGGCACCCGCGATCCCTGAACCAAGGTTCCATTTCCAAAGGCATAGGCTCCTCCACGAAGCTCGTAGCCCGACTGGTATTGAAATGGTCCACCGGCGAGCATACCCGCTTTACCCCAGGATCCACGAAGCTTCAATTCGTCGACTGCCCGGATATTCTTCATGAAATCTTCTTCTGATAAGCGCCAGGCTGCAGAGAAGGCAGGGAAATATCCCCAGCGTTTTCCCGGTGCGAAATAATAATGTCCGTCATAACGTCCTGCCGCTTCAAGAATATATTTGTCTTTATAGGTATAGCCAAGTCGGTAGACATAGCCCATCTCAGTTCCCGTATAGGAACTTCCCGAGTTGTCGTAATCCAATTTATCGGAGCTACCAAAACTTAGTTCGTCAATTCCGATAGCAAAATTGTTGCGACGTGTAAACAAATTGTCACCTTTCGTTTGGCGCACTTCCATTACTGCAAGACCTGTGATGGCGTGGTGGCCAAAGGTTCGGTTATAGTTCAGATAGCCCTGGTAGGTGAAATTAGTTCGGCGAATATTTTCCAGTGCCAACCAGCGGAAGGGCTTGCCATTTCCTTCTTGCAGGGATATGGCCTCAGTGTAGGTATATGGCTTTTGAGACAAATCTATTTTGTGATAAACAAAGGGCTCATGCCACGACTTTATATGAGTCTGGGACGGGTCATAACTGAATACACCTTTCACACTTAAGCCCTTGGCAAGCTGCTGCTCAATAAATAAGGTTCCTAAAAGGGTATTGCCGTTAGTACGCTTATAACCATTCGATTTCAATACGCCGACCGGGGTGTTGGCCGAGGATTCTCCCCATTTATCACCTTCGGGATATATCAAGCTTTGGGTGGGCAGAAATTTATAGAAACTACGAAACAGGTGGCCAGAGGTGGACTCATCCGCATCGATGTCCTTGGTATTTTCGATACTGCCAAAAAGCGTCATCCCAACTTTAGTCGACTTGGTAGGCGCCATCTCTAGACTTAGGTTGTAGTTGTAGCGGGAGTAGCTTACCGGGTCAAAAATGCCCTTTTGATCGAAATAGCCTATGCCTGCATGGTAGGTAACTTTGTCGCTACCCCCACTCATTTCCAGATTGTGGTTTTGAACCGGAACATTTTTATTGAAAACATCCAAGAAGTTGGCATTCGGATATTTCCAAGGATCTTCTTGATGTAGCTGGTTATAATTGCTGATCAGCTCTGGGTCATTGGGAAGACTCGTTCCACCGGGAGTCTGGTTAAGATAGGCTTCATTTTGCAAGGTCATGTAATCCTTGGCATTCAGTACCTTTGGTAAGTAGGTAGGGTTTTGAAATCCATAGGAGCTACTTACCCTGACGGTTGGCTTACCGGATTTCCCTTTCTTGGTTGTGATCATAATTACCCCATTGGCGCCTCCGATACCATAAGGCGCTACGGCGGCGGCGTCTTTTAGGATAGTAATCGTTTCTATGCTAGCGGGATCAATCTGGCGGATATTATCCCTGCGTACCCCATCTACTACTACCAAAGGTTTGTTATTACCTGTGGTAACAATTCCGCGAATGTGGATATCTGGATCGTCTTTGCCAGGTTGGCCACCATTAGGACGCATGCTTACACCGGCTACTCGTCCCGCTAAGGATTGTGAAATATTGGGAGAGGGCACTTGAGCGATTGCATCCCCTTTAATTGAGCTAATGGACCCGGTTACAGTGGCTTTCTTTTGCGTTCCATAACCTACTACTACTATCTCGGCCAATGCCTTAGTATCTGGTTCCAACTGTACATCCAGATGTGTGGCACTGCCCACCTGGACCTCTTTGGCCAGATAACCCACGAATGAGAAAACCAACACCGATGAACTCCCATCTACGTTTAAAGTAAATGAACCATCGACGTCGGTCGATGTTCCCCGGGAACTGCCTTTTAGTTTTACATTGACTCCAGGTAAGGCATTTCCAGCCTCATCCTTTACTATGCCGCTCACTTGTTGCTCTGCCACCATAGCACTACGCATCTGCGTAGCCCTATTGCTCAGGGCAACCATTGTAGGGCTCGCCCATAAGGGCGTTGACATTCCGGAAAGTGTAATTAACTGTAATAATGACACTTTAACGATTTGACGTACTTTTACCTGCATGTGAATGTTCGTTTACATGGAAAGAATTGGGTATGACTACTCCATAAATAAGTCCTTCCGCTGCGCAACGGCGAGGACATATACTATTTTCAGCTGAATCTAAAAATTCTATTTTTTCATAGAATAGAACAAAGCTATAGAAAATAAATTTAATGTCAAGCCGACACTTGTAAAACTACCAATATTATTTGATCATAAATTATTTGTATAATTCAAATAATTGGGTCAAAATCTCGCTGGAATAGGTTTAAATCCTAGGCTAAATCGATTTTAGCGCATTCAGAAATATCTTTAACGAGGAACAAGAAAAGTTCCAAAAAAGAATTGGAAAGATTAAAAAAAGAGAAGAGCCAGATTAATTTTTTGGGCTGGGAATCCGTTTGAGTATGGTATATCCCAGGCCACCGGCCACCAGAGAAGCAAGCAAAATACCGTATTTAGCTTCGCTAATCATGAGTTCGTTCGTGAAGGCGAGTTCGGCAATAAAAAGGGACATGGTGAAGCCCACACCGGCCAGGATTGAAACCCCTACAATATGAGGCCAAGTTGACCCTTCTGGCAGCGACGAAAATTTCAGACGTACCATTATCCAGGTGAATAGGAGTATGCCTAAGCATTTTCCTATCAAAAGTCCCATACCTACGCCTAAACTAATGGGATTAACTAAAATGGAGAAGAAGTCCTTTCCAATTAGAATCCCTGCATTGGAAAGCGCGAAAAGCGGCATAATGACGAAGGCTACCCATGGATGGAGGTTGTTTTCCAGTTTTTGTAGTGGTGTTTCTGCATCGGTACTTAGTTTCTTAATGTTTTCGATAATTTGATGCTGTTCTGGGGTTGTCAATGAACCGTTCTGTGGAATGGCATTCTCAAAATCCATGGTGTTTTTGCGTATATTTTTAACATATTCTTCCTCGTTAATTTTAGTTCTGGCGGGAATGGTGAATGCTACCAAAACCCCGGCAATCGTGGCATGGACGCCCGAGAATAAGAAGCCTGCCCAGATGGCGATGCCGATCAATGCATAGAAGAGCATTCCTCTTATGCCTAAAAGATTACCGGCAATGAGCACCAATAGTAAGATACCCGCGACCAGAAGTGGTAAAAATGTGATGGTAGGGGTATAGAAAAAGGCAATAACCAGTACGGCACCAAGGTCATCGGCAACCGCCAGAGCCGATAAAAAAACTTTTACGGAGCTCGGAATAGATTTCCCAGCTAGAGAAACGATCGCCAGGGCGAAGGCAATATCCGTTGCCATGGGGATTCCCCATCCATGTATAGAGGCTCTATTTAAGTTAATAAGAATATATATGGCCGCCGGGACGACCATCCCGCCCAGGGCGGCCATCATGGGTAAGGATGCCTGCTGTATGGATGATAGTTCCCCAGAAGTGAATTCTCGTTTGAGTTCCAGGCCAATCACAAAGAAAAACAAGGCCATGAGCCCATCATTGATCCAAATATGTAGGGACTGATTGAAAGTGAAATCGCCTAAACTTATCCCTAGTTCCGTGGCCCAGGTATGGTGATAGGAGGCTGACCATGGTGAATTAACCCAAATAATGGCGATGATTACCTGAATAAAAAGAATGATCCCACTGGTAAATTCTTGGCTAATGAACTTATGTACCGGGACAATAATGCGATCTATTGGAGCTTTTGCCATGCTGGGTGGTAAATATTATGTTTTTTACGCAGACGTATCATATTCCTTACGGTCTGAGTGAGGCTTGGAACTTAAAATTTCAGGGATTGGAATATGGAAGAATTACCCCTTACCCAACTATCCTTCTAAAGTCATGCCAGACTATACGTAAAAGGTTTCATTTTATAAAAAAACTCCCTGATTTGCTTCAGAAGATAATCTTTCGAATTTAGTAAATTGATATACTGTAGAAAAAGAACCCTTATTCTACATATGAGATCCGGATCTTTCCCATTATTAGTCAGCTTTTTATAAATGATTGCTGCAATATATCGTGAAATCGACGTCAGGGCAGGAAAAATGGGACAACTGGTAAAGGCATGTTGAACAGCCAGGGTGAGGGGGGGCACAAATAAAAATGCGTTGCACTACCGAGAAGTAGGGTAGGGCAACGCTCGAGAATACCAGGAGTTAAGCTTTATCGGAGAGTGATTGTTTTCTTACTTTCGCCAAGTAGCAGTCGACCAAATGAAGTAAGGGACTGCCCCAGCTCAATCATGGTTTTTTCAAAGGCGGTGGCCTCTGCCTCTTTCACCGCTACCAGTAGGCCCCCGCTCGTCTGAGGGTCAGCCAAAATATATTTTTGTCTATCGGTGAGCGATCCTATTTTATGTCCATAGCTAGCCCAGTTTCGCTGGGTGCCCCCTGGAAAGCATTTTTGATCCAGATAAAATGGGAGGGAAGGAATGGTGGGCACCAGGTCAAAATCTATTTCCGCTGACACACCACTACCTTCGCACATTTCGGAAAGGTGTCCTAAGAGTCCAAACCCCGTCACATCGGTCATAGCTGTTACAGCAGGCATTTGAGCAAAAACTTCTCCTAATTTGTTTAAAGTGACCATGCTTTTAAGGGCAATGGCGGCGTCTTCAGGTTTTAAGATTCCTCTTTTCTGAGCCGTAGAAAGGATTCCCACCCCTAGGGGCTTGGTTAAATATAATTTACATCCCGCTGCAGCCGTAGCATTTTGTTTCAGGTGAGAAATAGGGACGATGCCGTTAACAGATAAACCAAATACTGGTTCGGGGCAATCGATGCTATGTCCGCCGGCAAGGGTAATGCCTGCCTCAGCACAGATGGCGCGCGCGCCTTCTAGTACCTCCCTTGCAACTTCGGGTGCCAACTTATCTATTGGCCAGCCCAGAATGGCTATGGCAAGGACAGGCTTGCCTCCCATGGCATATACATCACTGATGGCATTGGCAGAAGCAATGCGTCCGAAGTCGTATGCATCGTCGACAATGGGCATGAAAAAATCGGTGGTGCTAATCAGGGCAGTCCCATTGCCCAGGTCTAAAACGGCAGCGTCGTCACGTTTGTCATTACCGACCAGTAAGCGAGGATCAGTGGGGAAGGGTTGGGCACTATGTAATATTTTATCGAGAATAGAAGGACTGATTTTGCAGCCACAACCCGCTCCATGCGAGTACTGTGTAAGTTTAATATTGCTATGTTCCATAAGGGGGGAATCTGTTATTTATATATTTTGAAAGGCCTCAGATTGCTGCTGTATCAATACTATGATTTCTTCAATATTATTCGAATTATATTCTAAGGTATACAAGTTAGCCTCCGTTCGTTTGGCTAGTGCTTTCAGATAGGCTTTGTCATAATAGACAAGAACCAGACGGATGAAGTCCTCCATTCTATTGTCCCAAATGGCTTCTATAGCTTGTTTGGTCTGCAAGGGACCCAGGCGTTTGTGAATTCGGAGCGTTCCTTCTTCCAGGAATGTTTTGTCCAGACTTCCGTATTCATTTACCAGAAATTTTATCCGTTGCTCTAAGGGAATTCTTAAATCGAGAAGAGGGGCAGACTGCATCTGGTTGAAAAATACTCTGGGAATATTTCGCTTTCCTATATTCAGACTCTCATCTTCTACCCAAATGGGCTGGACGAAATTTAATTTCTTGAGTTGATATGCCAAATCATTTTCAAATTGCTCCTGACTAGGCTGCACCATACGGTTCATACTGCCAAATGAAGAGCCCTGATGCTGTGCCAGATCCTCCAAATCGATGACCTGATCTCCTAATTTGGCCATCTTTTGCAGTATACGGGTTTTTCCGGATCCCGTCATACCACCTAATATGCGTAATTTGTAGGGACGCTCGAATTGTGCTAGACACCATCTTCTATAGCTTTTGTAGCCTCCTTCTATCAACAACACTTCAAAGCCATATAGGTCCAGGGCCCAGGCCATGGCACCGCTACGCATGCCCCCTCGCCAACAGTGTACGGCTATTTTTTTGTGCGGCGCCTCCATTAATGCCTCTTTGATAAATCCCGACCATTTAGGTCCGGTAAGGTCGAAGCCCAGAAGGATGGCCTCTTCCCTGCCTACCTGCTTATAAGTGGTACCTACCTTTACTCTTTCTTCATTACTAAAAATGGGTAAATTGAAAGTGCCAGGTATATGACCCTGGGTATACTCAGCAGGAGTTCGGACATCCGCCAAGGGAATAGGCAGGTCTAATGTTAAATACTCTTCAATGCTTATGCTTTTGATCATCCTTTTCCAACTTCACAGATTAAGACTACAATTTGGGGATATTTCGGTTAGCATACTGCTAATGCTGTCAATTATTTTAAGCCATTTCGAGAATCACACCTTACGAGTTTGTCGTTTGGGACAGTGGATAAATAGGAAAAGCGGATCTTCCAATGTTGCCACACTGAAAGACCCGCTTTTCCAATTTATGGGGAGATATATCGCTCCTTATCTGTTTACAATAAACTTCTTATGCTGCACGGAATTATTATCCATGGTAGCTTGAAGTATATACATTCCAGATGGTAGTTGTGATACATTGATTCCGGCTGATTCGTTGCTTGCTGCGACTACCTTCCCCGACTTATCCAATACGATTAACTTAACAATTATTGAATCAGTTGCCTGGACTGACAGTCGGTCGGCGACTGGGTTGGGGAAAATTTTCAGGGAAATATTTCCATTAACTTTTATCACCTGTGTTCTGGAGTAAGCGAAACTTCCATCCAGATCCACCATTTTAAGACGATAATAATTGTTGCCGGTTAGGGGATTCCCATCCATGATACTATATAGGTGTTCGCCATGGAAACGCACTTCTTTCATAGTTTCAAACTGCTTTCCATCGGCACTACGTTCTATTTCGAAGTGGGAGAAATTCTCCTCTTCTGCAGTTTCCCATGAAAGATTTACCGCACCTTCGTTGCCCTTGGCTGTGAAGCTTATAAGTTTTACCGGGAGTGGTGTTGAATAATGGATACCGAAGTTCTGGTTGGCAATATTATCATATTGCGTAATTAGATCAATTGAACCGAGGTTAGGACTTTGGGTGGCACCATTCCCTGAACCAGCTTGTTTGGCGGTATTCATCCAGTCTTTAGTGGGTAGGGATGGTGAGGTTGAATTATTAGTTGCTGCTAATACCAATTTGTACCCCTGTTTGTTAGATGGGACGTCGGCAAGCAGGTAGGTGCCGTTGCTGGCTACCGACGCACTCCCGATTATATGGTTAGTATTGTCTACCAAATTAACAAAAAGGCCACCTGCATTGGAGCCCGACTCTCCACCGTCTCTAAGTCCATTGCTGTTTTCGTCGTTCCATACCAGACCGGTAATGGTTACCGGAGTGGCTAGTAAGGTCAGCACAGCCGTGCCTTCCGACCCTTTATTGTCGGATGGTATATTCGCATTGTCAATGGCCTTGAAAGGAATGGTCACCGTGGTAGGGCCACTAACGGTAGGATCGACTGAAATACTGATACCAGCAATCGGTAGACCATTATTATCCGTTGCGAGTTCCACTCCTGAAAGTGGGAATGGATTTACGCTATCATAAGTTACTCCATTAATTTTGATGGCAGTGGCGTTGGTTGGCATGCTAGTAATCACAATTTTGGCAACGTTTCCAGGAGCTGCATCCGTACTGTTTTTCACGCTTGTAAATGCAGTCATAGGCACCTCTACCAGACCGTCTCCAGGAGCGTTATTCGCAGTGGCAGTTCCGTGGCCTGCAATTGGCGCTAGTTCTATTCCGAAATTCGCATCGGAAATTCCCCCTGCACCGCTGGTCGTTACGGATAGCTCTCCATTCGGATTGCCGTCGTTGCCATTGCCTGTACCTATATTTTCACCGGTGTTTACCCATTTATCACCCAATTTTCCTACTAAAAGAGTGGGATTGGCGGGTCGGGGCTGCCCTACTGTTGCTGGAACCATGCTTAAAGCCAAGGTATAGGTTGCCGCCTCATCCGGTGCATTCGTCCAAGCATACTGGCCTTGAACAGGATCTACAGGTAGGGAGGCCAAAATGGTTCCTGAGGCATTGCTCACATTAACATATAATGGTATGGGTTCGCCAGATGTACCCAGGTTACCAATGGGAAGTCCGTTTACTTTTTGATCGTTCAAGCCATTGGCATCATTGAAAACAGAACCTGAAATGATAATAGAAGGTGCTGTTAATGTCATAACAGCCTGGCCCGTATTTGGTGAGTCAATACCTGCGGTGTTGATAGCCTTAAATGGGATTGTCACCGATGTGGCACCCTCTGCGATCGGATCTATAGATATGGTCGTACCAGAAACAGGGAGACCGGTGGCGTCGGTAGTGATCACGATCCCAGCAGCCGGTATGGGATTGCTGGAGTCGTAAGTAACGCCATTGATTTTAAGTGCGGTCGCTGTAGAAGGTATAGCAGTAATCCTGATCTTACTTACCGCACCTGAACTTGGTGTCGTATTGACGAAAGTATTTAATGGTACATCAACAAACTGTGTTCCTGGCTTATTTACCGTTGTATTGGCTCCTTGGCCGGCTTTTGGGGCTAACACAATACCAAAATTAATATTAGAAATGCCCGCACCCGCAATTACCGCTACGACTTCTCCATTTGGTGTTGCATCACTTCCTGCACCAGTTCCTATATTTTCCCCTGTATTCGCCCAGGTGTCTCCGGTTTGGCCAATCAATTGGGTTGGGTTAGCGGGACGGGGTTGGTTAAGAGGGGCCTGTGCAGTACTAAGACTAAAGGTATAGGCTTCATTATTATAAGAAGAAGTTGTCCAGGCATAGTTACCAGTTGAAGCATCTACTGCTACCGATCCTACTACTATACCTGAAGCATTGCTGATATTTACATATAAAGGGATATTTGATGGCGCTGAGGCCAGATTACCAATTTTAGTCCCGTTAACATTATTGTCAGTCAGTCCGTTAAGATCATTAAATACTGAACCCGTGAACGTAATAGGGGAAACAACAGTGATTGACTTCGTTTCTACGGTTTCTCTTCCACAAGCATCTGTTACCGTAACGGAAATCAAACAAGGTGTATTAGAAGTCGTGCTGGGTGCTGTATAGATAGGATTGGCGATGGTGCTGTTATTAAAGGTCCCTCCACAGCTGCTGGTCCATTTATAGGTGATGCCAGGAGTGGTGCTTACCGCTCCAAGTTGAATGGCTGAGCCTGCGCCTACAAACTCGCTGGAGCCCGGAGGTAATGTAAGGCTTAGATTAGGCGCTTTGTCGATAATAGCCAGGAAGCTCCAGTTGAAGAATATGCGCTGTGCGGCGATATTTTCTGGTTTATCACCACCTATATCGTGGCCCGCCTGATACATTACCTGCCCACGGGTATTATCACCGAAGGCGCGTCCATAAATATTAATGGCAGCAGTTCCTGGTGGTACTGTTGTCTTTTTTATGATTGTCGCATAGGTAATCATATTGGTGCTGGGTAACCAGCCGCCGCCTGCCTTTGGCAAGTATACTTGTTCAGAACCATTGGTTTGTGCCTCATCGGTAATGCCCAGGTATTGTGCTACCGGATTGCCTGGAAGTTGATGGGTGTAGGGTGTCTCTGGATCATCATGATCGCCAAAGTCTATCAAGCCTGTCGATGCACCATTAGGTACACCTGATGTAAGGAAGTTCAGTTGGATGGTGTTGCCAGGGTTTTTTACATTTTCTAATACACTCACAGCATGACAACCGGCCCAAATCGCTCCTTTATAATCTTTGTTCCAATAATAAAGGTTGCTATGGGTTTCCCAGGTAGGGTCGGCATGAGGCATAACAAATATATCGTCACAGCTATTTAATGCCGAAGGTTCTTTCCAATATTTATCGCTACTTCCTCCATGGGCTGTAGCGGGTATGCCGGCCTCTTCAAAGAATCCAGCTGCAATTTTACCATTCTTTTGATCGAGCACCCAGCGAGGAGCCACCCGCAATACGTAATCTACGTCTACGGTAAGGCTGCTAGTGGTCGTGACTCCCACCACACCCTTGCTTTGCCAGCTGCTAATGGCTGCATTGACTGCCGGAGTACGCATGTTGGCCGGGATTATAAAGGCACTACCCTTATAACTTACCCCATTATGTGTAAAGTCGATTCCGTCTTTGGCTTTCCCCTCATCCAGGACCCAGCGTACATTAACATTATAATTTTTCAAAAGGTCATAAACCATACCGTAAGGCTTAAGTCCATTTCCCGTTGTCTGTGGCATGACACCCATGTTGACAATGAATGCACCCGCCGGAAACGTTTCATTGGTAGCCAGTGCTGTCTGAAAGCTCATCAAACCCAATAGAAGGCCTAAGCTGAGCTTTTGTACCCATCCAAGGAGCTTTCCGCCGCCTGGATAAATTGTTAGCTTGTGTTTTTTCATGATGATCCGATTAGAGGATAGAAGTTATTATTAAAGGGTAATATTGATTTGTAAGGACATAGCAATTCCATAGGCATATTCAGCCTTTCATTTTGGCGCTATACTGTTCGTGAGTGGCTTGGACCGATGATCGCAAGCAGGTGCTGGATTGTATTTCCGCTTAAGGTATAGTTTTAGTCATTTAGTCAGGTTTAAGGTTATGAATAATTAAGGCCCGATAAAAATGATATAAATTTCTACAGGCACATATTATTGCTAAAGGTTAAAATTCGATAAGACATTCTAGATGTTTTATTTGTGACTTTTCTTCTTAGAAGGGTTCTTTTACATCTCAAAAAAATGTGAATATTAGTATATCCACATAGCTTCGATGGGCTTATCGCATGCAAATATAGGCTGGGAATTTGGAGGTGCAAAACCAGAAATAAACAGGTATACGTCAATTACATCCTGTTGATTGATAATCGGTTTCTATTGACTATACTTTAGATAGTTTCTGGCTTTAAAGAAATGGAAAGCATAAAATATTGGAATCTTAGGAGTTTTACCTTAATTTTTTGATTGGATAAAATCTGGATAGAAATGGATCGACAGAATAAAATTAAGAGGCTATTCCTGATCAGTAAGATTTGATTATGTAGAAGGACAATCTCAACATACAGAAATAATTCTTTTGTTATTTTAAAAGTAATTTATCCCAATTTGAAGAAATGTAGACGTATACTAGAATCGAATCTAAAAAGATGTTACGGTAGAGGGCATACGTAATGCTGAATCGACTAAATGTTACATTTTGATAATTTCTTTAGCCTTTATAAACTGATTGAATGATTTATACCCGAATTTTCAGACATTCAATGCAAAAAAAATGGCTGCCTAATTACTTCGTGATTTACCTTCCATGACGAGTCCAGCAATTTGTTAATCTTATAAACGTATATAGCTAATCCATTTTTGTGATAATTAGATGACTTGATAACCGCATATATTTAGTTGTCCGTCGTACATTTATCAATAAGTTATTCAATATATATTTAAAATTGGCCAAGGAGAACCATGAGTCGATGAAGTAGGTAAAGGCATAGAAATTACTAAGTCTGTTTTATTAAGAATAATTCCAAATTAAAAAAACAAATGAGTTTATAACTAATAGGTTATTTTGTGGGATATTATCGGTAGTTTCGATTAGGTTTAGATAGCCTTATCGATAATACCTTAGGGCTAGTGACGCTTCAAGTAATTTCCCGAAGTGATGCTAAATCTATTATCAAACAGGAAAAGGATAATAGCCTGGAAAAAGTCACAATCGAATCCAAGGCCGACTAGCCAGTGGGGAGAATGGCCAAGGTATGAATATAAGAATGATTATGATGGCCAAAAGAAACCATTGAAAGAGTTTTTTGAATTTTGCCTGATCTTCTTTCTGTCGTTTAGAGCTTCCGACAGCAATGGAAATGACTGTGACGGCGAGTGCCATTCCTACCATATGAAAAAGACCAAAGAATGTCGCTTCAGAATCTAATGCCACCTCGTTCAGATTTGCCCAGAAATATTTGGCCAGGGCACTTTTCACAAAGACCAGAATGCCCAGGGTCAGCTGCACTTGTGCGAAGGTATTGGTCCAATGTCCAAGCCAGCGATCAGCCTCTGAAAATTCTTTACCGGATTTCCATCCTGCGTAAGCTTTGATCGTTGTATAAATAAGGAAAAGGAGCAGTATCCATCGTACGAAAGAGTGGAGTGTAAGAAATAAGATGAACATATGGCAAGTGGGTATAATCTTTTAGAGCGTCAGATATGGAATTGGTTTAGGTCGCAAAGCTAAACCATTCCTTTCATTTCTATCCTATTCGGGTTCCATTTTCCACAGGCATACCCGGCTTGAGGAGCGTAACGAGTTGGTCGGCTTCAATAGCTCCTAAAACCAGACATTCACTCATGATAGTGGCGATCTGTTTGGGGGGGAAATTGAGGACTGCAATAATCTGTTGTCCAATTAAAGCCTCCGCATTATATCGCTTTGTTATTTGCGCCGATGATTTACGAATTCCGAAAGTGCCAAAATCTATAGTAAGCTCGTAGGCTGGTTTACGAGCTCCTTTAAGATCTTGGGCGGTAAGAATGGTTCCCACTCTCATTTCTACCTGTTCAAATTGTTGCCAGGTTAACGGTTCATTGTTCATGTTTCCTACCATTATTATAATATGCTTTTTAGTCTGAGATGCTGTAAGAGTAAAATGGTTTTTCCATCTTTAATAACACCAGTGTCTATCCAATGAAGGGCCTGGTCGAAAGTAACCTCTAAGACCTCTATTTCCTCCTGTTCAAGGTCCAGGCCTCCCCCCGAATTTTCTCTCATATTTGGGGTATAGGAGGCTATAAAAAAATATAGAATCTCTGTTACGGAGCCGGGTGACATATAGGCTTCGAATACTTTTGTAATTTCCCCAATTACAAATCCAGTCTCTTCTTCTGTTTCTTTGCGTATGCAGTCTTCCGGATTATTGCCGTCTAACAGTCCTGCGCAAGCTTCGATGAGCATACCGCTTTCATTTCCGTTGATGTAGGTAGGCATACGAAACTGTCGGGTCAGGATGACCGTATGCTGCTCCTGATTATAGAGGAGAATTACCGCCCCATTCCCTCGATCATAGGCTTCACGTTGCTGCCTTTGCCAGCTGCCATCTTTCTTGCAATAGTCGAAAGAGATTTTCTTTAGGGTATACCAATTATCCGATAAAATCTCCGTTTCTATATTCTTTACTTTATTCATTAGCCATGGGGATTTCGTCCAGATGATAATAAACTTTTAATCCCCATTTATGCGCCAGGGCCACATCCTGATCAGCCCCTGCAGAAGTGCCTGGAATCCTCAGTACTGCGTCGCAGCGCTCCAATATACGATGGGCCACGGGGTATTGGATTTCCTCCCATGCGGCATCCCCGATTTGGGAAGACCCAGCGAGGTGCATCAGCGGAAGAGCGAGCCATTCCCCAATAATAGGTACATGCCCCTTTCTGAATATGGGTAGGGCAACAGCCTCCAGACGATCCATATTTTTTTTAATAAGCTCGGGGTCATCATTGGTACCACCGCGATAAGGTCCTGCTATGAGTATCAACATTTTAGTATTTTTTGATATTAATACAAAGTAAAAGTATAGTGCTGTAATAAGGATTAATGTACCTTAAGAAATGCCCCGCCCTTTATTTTTTCGAATAACACTCAGAAACTCTGGGGTTATGCCCAAATAGGATGCGATTTGTTTCTGAGTAACTTGATTAGCAATGAAGGGATATTTTTCTATAAAGTTGAAATATCTCTCTTCCGCCGGAAGTGTGAGGTTTTCTATGATCCGTAATTGCTCTCTGCTGTAAGCATTCTGCATAAGAATCCGAAAAAAGCGTTCAAACTTGGGGTTCATTTCCAGCAGCCTATCAAAATTATCTCTGCTAAGCTGGAATATCTCACTATCTTCCATAGCTTCTATTTCCATCATAGCGGTTTGGCGATTTATAAAACAATACATATCTGTAACCCACCAATCCTTGAAACAGAACATTATCGTGGCTTCCTTGCCATTAGGATTCTGGCAATAAGATCTCAGTCCTCCACTGATGACAAAGTTAAGGATCCGACAAGGAGAGCCTGCTTCCTGAATGAGTGTTTTACGTGTTATCTTCTTGTAATTAAGTAGATTACAAAACTGATGGCTTTCGGCCTGAGTGAGTTCGATATGTCTATGAATATTGTGTAGTATGGTATCAAAATCCATCATGTATGCTGGTAAAAACAAGAGATTACCTCGAGACTGCTAACATTTAACCATGACTCATTAACCGCCAATTTTTTATAACGAATCAAAATAAATTTTGCTGGGTAGGTTTGTCATATTAGAGCCCAGGCTTTCTTAAAAATGGGAATCTTTAGCGCTCAGTAAGCCAGATAAACGTTCCATATATAAACCCTAAACGGTGACTAAGCTATGCAATTTAAATGAGAAATGGTGTGAAGATGTTTCACTGATGTGTAAGTGTGGGTAAATATGAAGAAAATGATGGGGGATAATCATAATAAAAGCATCTTTCACAGGTCGTGAAAGATGCTTCTTACTGTTCTGTTTACCGGAATTTGCCTATATATCCTTTTTGGGTTTTGCGAAAAGTAGGCAGATGTCAGTAGGCCTTTGGATCAGATCATTAGCCACACTTCCCATAAATAAGTCTGATATTGAAGTAGAGCCTTTTACCCCCAATATCATCATTTCAGCTTTGCTTTTCTGAGCATATTGAAGTAGGGTAGAAGCGATACTTTTGCCTTCGGCGGCAACGATGGCGATATCTGAGAAGTTAGCATATTTTTTTGCCCATTCCTGTTGTCTTTTTTCCATGTCCTGTTGGGTGGCCCTTTTAATATCCTGCTCACTCATCGTAGGGAAAAAGCCCCAATTAAACTTGGAAACATGAATAGCGGAATGGTCAACAACTTTACCCTTCGCATTTCTTTTAAACAGTTCAGCCCATTCCATGACGGGTTGTGTATAACGGGAAAAGTCAATGGCATCCACTATTTTGTGAATAGGTGACCGGAAGGTTTCAGGGATGAGCAAGGTAGAACAAGGCAGAACCCGAACCAGTTTCTGGCCGAGACCTCCGTTTCCTTCCAGGTGTTGTTTATTCCCCAGGACCAGCAGATCTGGTTTTACCGATTTCGCCAGACTCATAAAGGCAAGTTCGGAATATGCTTCTGTTTTTACCTCTACTTCGAAGGTATAATTAGGATTCGTATTTCTTATTTGTTGAGTAAGTTTTTCCTGAATCCTTTTAGAAATAGGTGCAAGTTTGTCTGCTGGGAGTAACTCTTTTGGTAACTCGCCTATTTTAAGATTGTGTACAAACACGGTCCTACTCGTGTCCAAAATTTCATTGAGTAGTCGAGCATACTGGATGAGATAAGGATCCATTTCAGACAGGTCGAGACCTACTATTATATTTATATTTTTTGATTGGTTGTTCATGATGGCACTGGTATTATGATTGTTGCTCCTCGATCAACTCGGAGATAATCTCTTTATAGCTTTTTTCTTGCTTGGACTTTAGCCGTTTTTCCTGTTTTTTAATCTCATCTTCGAGTCCTTTATATAAGTTAAAGCACATGACTAGCAGTAATATTGCGAAGGGGATACCGGTAATGATTACTGCCGTTTGCAGGGCTTTGAGTCCTCCGCCCCAGAGAAGGATAATGGCTATAAATCCTTGGCCATAGGACCAAAATATTCTTTGCCACACTGGGGAATTGGGGGCACTTCCCGAGGTGATATTGTCAATTACCAGGGATCCTGAATCCGACGAGGTGATAAAAAAGGAGAATACCAGCAGTACAGAAAGTATAGAAAGCAGATCTGTCATAGGAAAGCCTTGTAGAAATATAAACAGGGCTGTAGAAATGTCGTTTTGAACGGCTGCCAGCACATCATTATTTCCAGCGAGGATACCGTGTATGGCACTACCGCCAAAGACGTTCATCCAAAGCAGGGTAATAAGGGCTGGGACGATCAATACGCCCAGGATAAATTCCTTAACCGTACGGCCTTTAGAGATACGCGCTATAAAGCTGCCCACAAATGGTGACCAGGCAATCCACCAGGCCCAGTAAAAAATGGTCCAGGCATTTTGCCAACCACTTTCTTGAAAGGTATCATTCCATGTACTCATTTCGATCAGGCTCACAAAATAGGATCCTGTATTTTGTACATAGCTTTTAAGAATAAATAGGGTGGGCCCCAAAATAAAGACAAGCAACATAAGACCTATTGCCAAGAACATATTTAGGTTACTCAGGATTTTTACTCCCTTATCCAGGCCTGAAACCACTGAAATTGTCGCTAAAGAAATGACGACAAGAATCATAACTGATTGGAAAATAGGTGTTATTTCCCATCCGAAGAGGAAGTTCAAGCCCGCACTAATCTGGGAAACCCCGTAACCTAGGGAAGTAGAAAGGCCGAAAATCGTAGCCAATGCCGATAAAATATCAATGGAATGACCAATCCAACCATGGATTTTTTCACCCAAGAAAGGATAGAACAAGGAGCGAAAGGTCATTGGCAAATTCCGGTTGTAAGCGAAGAACGCCAGAGACAACCCTACTATGGCATAAATGGCCCAGGCATGTAAGCCCCAATGCAAACCAGTGAAGTTCATGGCCTGTATGGCCGTCTCGAATGCATTGGCTGTGGGGCGGGGGGGAGAGGCAAAATGGGAAACCGGCTCGGCTACTCCATAAAACATAATTCCAATGCCCATACCGGCACTAAACAGCATGGCAAACCAGGACAAATTGGTGAACTCAGGCTCAGCCTGATCACCACCCAGCTTGATTTTTCCAAACTTGCTAAAAGCCAGGTAGATACAGAAGATTAAGATGATGTTTACAGCCAAAATCAGAAACCAGCCGAGGCTTTGGGTGGCCGCTAGTTGCGCTGCCGAAAACCAAGCATCTACCTGGTCGATGTACAGCAGACAAAGTGTTAAACTGATGACAATAAGAAGAATCGTCGTAAAAAATACAGGTGGATTAACCACCAGATGCTTACTACGTAAAATTTTGTTAAACATAATTTAATGGAAAAGTTCAGAACCCCAGCTGCTGATGAAGATGAATAAAGGGGTCCTTTGGAATTTAACTAAAATTGTCCGGAAAGTACTTTTTTGTAAGAACAATTAATGCAGCTTTGCAATTAACCATTTTTTTTACGGAATAAGAAGGTAAACAGGGAGAAATTCCCATACTTTCCAGAATTACAATCACAATTATGGCTGGAAACGTACTCGAAATTTGATAGAAAAATTTAATAATTTCTCTAAAAATATAATTTGTAAGCCGGTAGTAGCGGTTCTGTAAATATCCGCCTTGCGGTTACCTTTTCAGTTAACGGTATGAATCCATCATTTTTATCTGATGGTTTTTAATTTTGTAGATTACTTTTCGATGTGCATCGGTAGCTTTTACGATGGTGTCGTTGAACTCGAAGATGGGATAAGTTCTGATTACCCGGTCTTTTTCTAGAACAAATTGGTCGTGTCCCAGATATCCTTCCAGTTTACCACCCTTGAGAAATTCCTTAGGATCCAGGAATTCCATTTCAATTTGAACAAACTTTTCACCCTTTAATGGGGCAAACACGTAGAAATTGCCTTTTTTTTCTATTCCGGTTTCTCTAGTAAAAATATAAAGCTCGTCTTCTCCGTTTCGGTCGAGGTCGGCCAGCTCAATATGGTCTATGGGATCTACAGCTCCTATTTCTACAGGGTGATTATTAGGATACCCGGAGGGGATTATCTGGATCTCAACCAAAGGCATCCCTTCTATCTGAAGCTCCTTAACATGTATTTTACGACCTTTTTTAGTATGCTTATAATAATGAACAACCTTCTGTTCTGGCGTATTGACTTCATTTCTTGCCTCATCCTGGTCTAGTCGACTGTTTTGAGTAGTACAAGCATAAAACAATAAAATCAGAGAAAGACTTGTTAGTTTAGGGTTCATAGGACTTTTGGGGAGCATGTATTTTTAATCTTCAAACAGCAGGGGATGAGTTATCCTTACCCCCTGCCTATATTGAATACCCTATTTGCCGGGTTTTACAAAGATCTCTTCGCTGATCGCCGGATTTACCAAAACTTTCTGGGTAGTGAAATTGATTGTACCCATCTGACTCTTGACTAACATATTCTTAGGGAATTTTATGCCCTCTATTTCATCGAAACCTTCGAAACGGATATCTGCCAATTCCTCATTCCCTGGCACGGAGACCTTGGTGACCATATAGGTTTCCGTATTCAGATATTCATCAATTTCTAAGCCATCTGCCGTATAAACAATTATATGAAAGTGATCAGTCTGACCCAATTTTTCCTTACCCACCAGTTTGACTTTATGCCCTTTTTGTTGATAATTGATGAGTGCCCCAAAAGGATCTAGCTGACTTAATTGCTGTTTAACCTGCTCCTTGGTCATGTCCTGAGCGGTGCCATCTCCCCCCATAATAGCGGGTTGGATTACCCATCCTTCTCCATTATGATAAACCTGTGTGATAGTATGGCCCATCATTTCGGAGTCATTCCGAATCGATTTCCCTACAATCATGGAACTTGTAATCGTTACATCGACTCCGGAAGCAGACATGCTTCGTTCGGTGATCAGGGTTTTAACCTTGTTTAAATTTTCTTTTCCCCCCATAGCCTGAACATGCTTCTCAATGATCTCATCGACATTTTGACAAAAAGCAGGTGTAATAACAAAAAATATAAGGGCTACCCTCAATAAATATATAGATGTTTTCATTAGTCTAGAATTGCAGAATGGTGGATATGGTCAGTCATCAATTTAAGAGATTTTGATAATCCCTACCTGATTACCTTGATAAAATTCGATTTCAAAAATAGAAATAAACCAGTAGAGGTCAATACAACTGGTAAAATATAGTTTTTTGAGCTTAACTATATGGGCTGCGGTAACAGAAAGGAGGGAGTTGGATCTTTTATAGGGAATAATAGTTTTCAGAAAATCATAATGGATCCCGTACCACTGTTTTCGGAATAGAATAAGCGCAGGCGAATTATATATTCGCGACCTTTGATTAAACGATATTTAATTCGGGAGTTAAACATCGTTCCACTGTCATCATCTCCTGAGAGATAGATATCTCCAGCGTTTGTTCTTTCCAGCAATACCATGACCGTATCCATGTTGCCAAATGTTTCTATTTTGAATTTTTTAGAATAATCTGGTCTGAAGATAAAGTTTTGTTGCTCTCCCGCCTTTATGTTTACGAGCTGCGACTTACCTATCTGAAGGCTTAGATAATCGGACGCTGGAATAGGGGGGTAGAACTTCCTAACAAATTCCTTGTCTTTCTCTGATAAACCGCCAGCCGGCCTAATTCCCGATTGGAAAGCGGCAGGCTCCAGAATAAGTCCAGGGCCAAAGGGATAATGCATAACTGAGTCGGGGTCATGGGTGGAACCTTCCACTTCATCCGGGTTTAACTTTCGGATAATATTATGATAGGTTGTCTGTCGAGACCAGTTATTTGGGGGTGCGGCAAGGGCAGCATAAACGGCTTCTTCGTCCCAGACTATTCCGGCAAAAGGATTTTGATGTTCGTGAGGGGCTCCTAAGGTATGACCAATTTCATGTATGGCCGTATCCAGCTCATTACTGATGTCCCAACCGAAGTTCATAGTACGTTCGTCTGGAGAAGGCACATAATCGATGATATCCCGGCCCAAATACGACCAGGAGCCGTCACCCTGCTTAAATCCAATTCTTATTTCCGCTTCCCTGCGGTCTGTGGTCTCAGTAAATTCCAGTCCAATTCCCACATTTTTCCAGGTAGAAAAGGCTTGACGCACTACTTCTTCCTGTTGCTCGCTCCCTGTCCAGCTACTGGGGCTCCCATCTTCTGCAGAATTGAAAAAATAATATTTTAGCTCCGTGCCATTGACCCATTTGTTTCGGGATAGTAGAATCATACTGGCCCGGAAACCCACTACCTCGGGGGGTAATGGATTGATAGGAACCTGTTTCAAATGACAATAGGCTACGGTGTTATTATTGTTGCTGAACTCCTTTGCTGTTTCTTTCATGGCATTAGTTGTGTATGTGATTCCCGTACCTTAGACTTTTGTCTCCTATTTTCTGATCACTAATATATTAATTTTAAAGGACATTTCTGTATGTTAGCTGTTTGTATATTTCATTGTACTTCAGCCAGGTAATCAGCATTAGAAACCAGCTTTGACATAACTCCAGCCTTCTTGCTGTCGTACCACCAGCTGACCTATACCCGAAGGAATAATGGTCAGGGTGGGAATCAGGTCCTGTTCCGTTAATTTGGCCCCTTCCATCATTTTAGCACAGACTAATATTTCTACTCCTCGTTTTTTTAATGCCATTATTTCATCAATATTAGGATTATTATCTTTTCGGCAGAACAGGGAGGATGCTCCGTGGCAGACCATTTCTACAGTGATTTTCTGGGGTAAATACAATAGAAGATTTTCTATTTGGCGTAAAATACTTTTATATACCTTAGGATCAGAGGAAGTTAACTGAATTATACAACGATAAGGTGTTTCCGGTTTTAGATTGGTTTGTTCTGTTCTATCCATGGTTAATTTCTAATTTAAATAAAAGGAATATTTCTGGGTTTAATAGCGATTTAGAGGGGGAGTAAGAATCATACTTAAATCTAGCAAAAAAAGTATGCGCGGACGTTTATAGCCCGGCTGGGTATTGGATTATTGTTAATAATTCTAAATCTTGCAATAATTGAGAATATATTTCCCGTGATAGAGCAAGTAAACAATTGGAAATGAGCACACACAAAACAAAAATAAGTATTCTGGTGCCGAAGTCTTCGGTGCTTCAAGCAACAGCCGATCCTCAGTATTTGTTTGCAGCAGTTAATCGCTTTGTAATCAACCAAGGAAAAGAGGCTAAGTTTGAGGTGAGTTTGGTCGGAATAGAAAGACAGGTGGTACTTAATGATGGAGCTTTTACCGTTCAAACGGATTTTCAGATTGGCGACCCACATCGGGCGGATCTGGTCATCATTCCCGCGTTATTTGGTGATTTGACAGATGCGATCACCCAAAACGCCGCCTTAATACCCTGGATTAAACAGCAATACCAACAAGGGGCGGAAGTTGCCTCCCTTTGCTTGGGAGCATTTTTACTCGCCGCAACTGGGCTATTAGATGGTAAAAAATGTTCCACTCATTGGGGTTTTGCAGATGAGTTCAGAACCATGTTTCCCGACGTTGAAGTAATAGATGGTAGCATATTGACGGAAGAGGGAAGGTTGTATTCCAGTGGTGGGGCTAATTCGTATTGGAATCTGCTTTTACATTTGGTAGAAAAGTATGTAGACCGCGAAACGGCTGTGATGGCTTCTAAGTATTTCGCCATCGATATAGACCGCAACAGCCAGGCAGCCTATTCCCTGTTTAGGGGGCAGAAAGGACATCAAGATCACCAAATTCTATTGGCTCAGCATTATATAGAAGAAAATATAGATAGTCGTATTACCATTGACGAATTGGCCGAGCTAACTGCCTTGGGAAGACGAAGCTTCGAAAGGAGATTTAAGGCAGCCACCAAAAATACGGTTCTGGAGTATATCCAGAGGGTGAAAATTGAAACGGCTAAGCGTAGTTATGAAAATAGCAGGAAAAATGTCCTGGATGTGATGTATGAAGTCGGTTATACCGATAGCAAGGCTTTTCGCTTGGTTTTCAAGAAGCTGACCGGCCTGACTCCCATGGCCTATCGGAACAAATACAATAAGTTACCGGTAGATTCCGCTCAATTCAGTGGACTGGCCTAAATAAAACGTTTGGGGCCTGGTGCTATACACTTGCATGGTTACGGAAATATCACCATTTTTGACCATGGAGCATGTAAGTTTATACGAACGGATAGGAGGAAATGATACCCTCCAGATATTGACAGATCGATTCTACGATCTGGTCTTTAATCATGATCAGATTTCACATCTTTTCAAAACAGACAAGGAAACAATCAAGGATAAGCAGCGACTATTTCTAACGCAGTTTCTAGGTGGCCCTCAAGCATATTCGGATGTGCATGGGCACCCGATGATGCGTGCACGCCATCTGCCTCATCCCATTGCAGAGGAAGATGCTGTAGCCTGGCTGGAATGTATGGCTAAAGCGGTAGAATCCTTACCCCTAACGGAGGAGTTGAAAGAAGAATTATTTGCCAGATTTCCTAAAACAGCCTTCTTTATGGTAAACCGGGAATCATAATCATGTACCCCTATCGAAGCACGAGAAATGCGTAATACCAATTTTTTTTTATAGCATATAATAAAGGCATATACATTCATTATAAGGATACATTACCTTTGTAGCATGAATTTTAAAGAAGAATTAACACAGTATCCTATCCTACACACTGTTTTACAAGCGTCGGAGGGTATAGGTGAAGAGGTATATTTGATAGGTGGTTTTGTTAGAGATTTGATACTCAAGCGTCCCAGTAAGGATATTGATATTGTCACAGTAGGGAGCGGTATTGTACTGGCCGAGAAAGTTGCGGAACTTCTTGGCCCGGGGGTACAGGTTCATATATTTAAGAATTTTGGAACTGCCCAGATCAAACAAGGGGATCTAGAGGTGGAGTTTGTAGGAGCCAGACGAGAATCCTATCATTCAGAATCGCGTAAACCTGCTGTTGAAGACGGTACCTTGCAGGACGATCAGAACAGAAGGGACTTCACCATCAATGCGATGGGGATTAGCCTTAACAAATCTAATTTTGGAGAGTTGGTAGATCCTTTTGAAGGGGTTCGTGATTTGCGTAAGAAAATAATCAGAACGCCTCTTGAACCTGGCATTACATTTTCCGACGACCCGCTTCGGATGATGCGCGCTATCCGGTTTGCTACTCAGCTTAATTTTGATATCGAACCCGATACTTTCGACGCAATTATTGCCATGAAAGATAGAATATCCATAGTGTCTATGGAGCGGGTTTCTGATGAACTAAATAAAATTATACTTTCCAAAACGCCTTCTTATGGGTTTAAACTCCTATATCACTCCGGCATTCTAGGTATTATTTTCCCGGAGATGATAGACCTCCAAGGAGTGGAGAACATAGATGGAAAAGGGCATAAGGACAATTTTTATCATACCCTTCAGGTCTTGGACAATGTTTCGGAAGTGTCCGATGATTTGTGGCTGCGTTGGGCGGCTATTTTGCATGATATCGCCAAGCCGGCTACCAAAAAATTTGATAAAAAATCGGGATGGACTTTCCATAATCATGAGGAGGTAGGGGCTAGAATGGTGCCTACTATCTTCAGAAGAATGAAGCTTCCATTAAATGAGAAAATGCGCTTTGTGAAAAAACTGGTGCGCCTTCATTTACGTCCTATTGTACTGACCAAAGAGAATATAACCGACTCGGCAATGCGGCGTTTGCTGGTGGAAGCAGGGGAGGATATTGAAGATTTGATGAAACTTTGTAGGGCTGATATTACTTCTAAAAATCCCTTAAAAGTTAAGAAATACATACAGAATTTCGACTTGGTTGAGCAGAATCTAAAGGACTTGGAGGAACGCGATAAGCTGCGCAACTTTCAGCCCGTTATTAGTGGGGAGCAGATTATGGCAGCCTTCGATCTGAAACCGACTCGGGAGGTGGGAATACTCAAAGAGGCTGTCCGTGAGGCCATTCTGGAGGGTACAATTCCCAACGAATTGCCACCTGCCTACGAATACCTGTTGAAAATCGGTCGGGAAATGGGGTTGGAACCTGTTGAAAAGCCAGACGAAAAGTTATAATTTTGAAGGATTTTTTTGATACTATATCTGCTAACAAATGGAAAGTACCCGCTTTAAACGCTTCTTTGGAGCATTATTGACAATTTTAGGGATTTCGGTCCTGCTATTTGCCTGTGTGGCCTACCTTTCCGATAAGCCTGTACTTGGCCTGACAGTCAGTAAATGGAATTCTGTTGTTCCTTTTCTTTTGGGAACTGTTTTCCTGGTAACAGGGGTCAATCTCATCAGCAGATCCTAAATTTGACGGATGATTTTTGCCCCAATATTGCAGCTTAGGCAGCGTTTCTGACTGCAATATTGACCATACCACTCCAGTAATCCCTGGGAGTCCGAGGCAGAACTGACCCGCATCTCCAGAGATTCCCAGAGCCGGGTGATCCGGTTATTTTCTGGGGGTAGGTCCGTTAAAAATGCCAAAGCACGGTCCAAGTACTCGGGGAGTTTTCGTGATCGGGAGTAGGCCGTCAACAAGGGTACAGCAACGTTAATGATCAGATTGTTGGAGGCATCTCTGCCCATGAAGGCTATTTTTTTACCTGATGGCTTCTCGAAATGGTGGTGTAGAGTCCAGTATTCGGTCTGGCGGAGCTTGAACATTCTTTGAAAATCTAGTATACGGGCTGCATGGATCATCCCTGCAAAAATATTGGGAGAGCAGGCCAGAAATTGTGCAAATTGTGCAATGCGTATGGTGGGGAAACCGACGGGACGCAGACCCAGAAAACGCCACTCGGTAGCTTCCATTGCAGGGCCCAGGCGATATTTCTTAACCAGAAAACGGTGTTCGGATCTCAGGGCTTTTCCATAATCGTCCTTAGGATGGGCGGGCAGCAATCCCGATTGTCCAAATAGGAGGGCCTCAATAGGGAAAACCTGGTTATTTTGCATGCGCATGACTCTCCAGGGAATAGCCTTACAAAGTTGGAAGAAAGGAGCATCGTTAAGTTTGAAACCAAAATGCTGACCGAGGACCTGATAACTGGTTTCTTCCCAGTCAGAGAGGTTCTCGGTCCATAGGGCTAATATGTCATCGGCCTTTCGGGCGAGGCGCTCCAAAAGCACCCGGTCCAGCATGCCATATTTGTCGATAAGTGCAGTATTGCCAAACTGGTCAGCACATGGAATAGAATTTTGAGAATCAACGAGTCGAAAATAACGTTGCAGTACGGATTGTCTGACTTTTCCATCTAATGTCAGGGTAGGGATAAGCGTGCCGTCAGCTCTACGAATGGGTTGGTCGTTGGTCCACACGACATGCAGTATTACCGATTCGTATGCTGGATCGGGATCATGATTGTGCCGATGCCAGTCAGATGCATTTACGTGTATTTCAACATCACCTACCCAGGTTAGTCGGTCCAGGTCAATGCGAGCCCCAGAGAAATCGGGTCCGGAGCTAGCGTTGCGGTGGCCAGTCTGAAGCACCCGAATGGCCTGGCCCCCGTCGGTAAGCAGATCTTTATTGTCAAAATATTGGAACTGCCATATAAAGCTGAGGATGTCTTCGTTCATAGCAACAGGCTTTAGTTAATATAAATATACCCATATTATTGGCCGAAACCGTTGTCTATGGCTAATTTGTTTCGGTACTTTGTGTCCCAAAGGGATCGCCTGTTCTTCCTGTAGAATTCTTATAAAATATATGTTAAGTCGGATTGTTTTCATTGCCTTAAGGCTCATGGTATACTTCTTCATCATCTCTTTGGTATGGGTAGTATCTCTCAAGTATATTCCCGTATGGTTCACTCCATATATGATTGCCACCAAATTGGAAGTCAGCAAAGAGGAAGGTAGTGCAGAATTACATAAGGACTGGGAACCTTACGAAAATATTTCCAAGGAGCTCGCTTTGGCAGTAGTAGCTTCCGAAGACCAGAATTTTCCTACGCACTGGGGCTTTGATTTCGATGAAATATACGACGCCATGACGGAAGATCGTAAGCGTGCACGTGGTGCTAGTACCATTTCACAACAAGTGGCCAAAAATGTTTTTCTATGGCATGGAAGAAGTTATATACGGAAGGGGTTGGAGGCGTATTTTACCGTATTGATTGAATTGATCTGGGGGAAAGAACGAATCCTGGAAGTATATCTGAATGTAGCGGAAATGGGTAGACTGACCTTCGGAGCCGAAGCGGCCTCCTTACGGTTTTATAATAAATCAGCCAAAAACCTTACACGACATGAGGCGGCCCGTATTGCCGCTGTACTCCCTAATCCGATTAAATTTTCGATCAAAAATCCTTCAGCCTATGTTCAGAAAAGGACGAATCAGATCATGAGGCAAATGAAGTATCTGGGTGGACAAAAATATATTGCCGAATTGAAATAAAGGCCAACCGGCACTAACGGATGTATTAGCCATTCCCTAGTGCCGGTTGTTATAAGTCCCGTTATAGGCAGAACCCGCCTATTATCTTAATTATTCTCCTTTATTTTATGATGGCCTTAATCACCACAGGCTGATGATCTGATGGATATCTTTGATTCTTAGAGTCGGTCAGCACGGCATATTTCAGAACCCTTACTTGTTTACTAACAAAGATGTAATCGATTCGCTTGTCCATAGCTGCTTCGAACTTAAAGCTATTGAATGTTCCAACCGGACCATAGGGAGCTTGCTCGGTAGCAGAATAGGCATCCTGAAGTAGGCTGCCAATCGTTTTGATCTGTTCGGTTTCGGGGGTAGAGTTGAAGTCCCCCGTTAGTATTGCCGCATCTTTACCCGCTATTTCTTTTACCTTTTCCGCAATTAGTTTGCCCGATTCCTTTCGCGCAGTAACGCCCTGGTGATCGAAATGCGTGTTAAAGAAATAGAATGTTTTTCCCGTAATCAGATCCTTAAACTGAGCCCAGCTGGTAATCCGGTTACAACAGGTGGCATCCCAGCCCTTGCCCGGTGTGTCGGGGGTTTCGCTGAGCCAGAAATCGCCATTCTTAATTAGCTTAAAACGATCTTTTTTGTAGAAAATAGCAGAATGTTCACCCCCCTGTTTGCCGTCGTCACGCCCTTTTCCTACGTAGGCGTATACTGGAAGTTCTGCTACATCGTCGAGTTGTCCGCGAAGTGCTTCCTGCGTTCCCATCAAATCGAAGTCGTGATACCGTATTAAAGCCTTTACTTCCTCTTTGCGATTGGGCCAGGCGTTAACACCATCCCCGGCATTATTATAGCGCAGATTATAGCTGGCAATTGTAAGTGGGCTGGACTTTTGCGCCGACGCCGTCACCGTAGTAAATAGGGTTAGTAATAGGATAAATCCCAGTTTTCTCATGGTCAAATAGTTTAAAATAATGAATTACAAATCTAAGCTTTCTTTGCGGAAATGGATAGCAGCCCTACGACTTCGTCATCGTCCCGGATCATTTTTACTTCCATGGTTTTTTTTGAAGCCTGTATTTTGATCAGGGTCCTCTGACCCTCCAGTGGCCCACCCCCAATTATGATGGGGTAGGGATGATCCTTATCGGCCTGATGAACGGCATATCGATGCGTGTGACCCGAAAGTTGCAAGTCAATTTTAGCCTTAGCTAATATAGGGCCAAAAACTTTGCGGCAGTGCAATGTTCCGTGCCAATCCCCCGAATGGTAAGGCGAAATATGAATGAGCACTACCCGAAAGGGAGCCTGTTGAAAGGCAGTAGAGGCCACTTCTTTTTCCAGCCATCTGGCTTGCTCTTCACGATACCGGTCGAAGGCTGATAGACCACCGTATTCCACACTATCATCGGTCTTGTCTTCTCCGGAATCGAGTACTACAAATCGTATAGGGCCCCTATCGAAAGCGTAATAATAGCGATTTTCTGGGTAGTCATAGTATTGCGTAATATTCCTGGAAAAGCTTCCTCTACACTCATGATTGCCCTGTGTAAGCAAGAAGGGAATGGAAGAGGCAAATATCTCCGTGCATGGTTCTATCAGATGATCGATCATTTGCTGCTCACTAGAAACCCAGTCGAAAACATCTCCATTGAATACGACAAAGTCAAAATCAGGCTTACTGCCTGTATATCCATGGCGATATAACAGCTGCGGAATGGTCTGTGGACGGTCGTGTACATCGTTTAATACCACCAGCCCGATTTCATCTTCTTGAAGGGGTGGGGTGGTAAAGGACATCATTTTGCTGCTTACCGTTTCCCCAAAGAGTACCTTTGAACCCTGGTATCCAATTATTGCTATGGAAAAGACTCGGTATTTATGGGCTTTCCCTGGGGTTAAATCTGGGAGTCTTATCTTGTTGACCCTGTTGTTGGCCTGAATGAGGCCGTTTTCATAGGCGACGGCTCTTTTACTGGTATAATTGCCGGCTCCATACTCTACCCAGCTGAAACAATTGGCGCTGGTAGTCCACATAATTGTAACTCCATTGCTTGACAAATTCTGTAGATAAGGTTGAGAAAGCATCTTAAGAGTATCGGTAGGATTATTTTCCTGGCTATGCGCTAGGGCGGGCACCATAGAAATAACGCCGATGCCTGCTATCTTGTCTAGAAAAGCACGTCTTGAAGTTTTCATATAAAGGGGTTTAGGAATAGGAAAATAAGGAGGTATTGTAAAAGGCTTCTTTCACACAAAGATGAAAGAAGCCTCCAGGGTGTTACCAGTTAGGATTCTGGGTAAGATTGGGGTTCAATTGAAGTTCTTGTTTTGGTAGGGGGTATAGATAATCCCGGCTTTCATCAAATTTTTTGTTGATATGAGAGTTCACCAGTATATTTCCGCCCTGTTCACCATTGGCCAGGGTTATTTCACTTCCGAGCTTTAATAATTGTGGGCCTTTATCGGTGGGCTTGGTTCCTTTGTAGATGATCAAATCAATTTTGCCATCTTCATCTAAGTCGAAGGATCCCGTGCCCGGGAAGTACATACCTTCGAAAGTCCGAGTGAGCAGTTGACCCTCTTTCCAGCGTATCAGATCGTCCCATCGGAGATAGTTTTCCATTACGAGTTCTATTCTTCGTTCTCTTCTGATTTCCAGAATTACCCCTGAATTTTCTCCAGAGACGTGGGTATATTGCTCATCTAAAAAGGGGTCCGGGTTTTTATTAGCCGCTACAAGGTCAAGTGCTGGCATCCCTACTCGCTGTCTTATTGGTAGAATGGTCCTATCCAAATCGGCCTGGGTGAGCGTTCCTTTTTCAGCCCTAGCTTCGGCATCGTTTAGAAGCACTTCTGCATATCTGAAAACTGGCATATCGGTAATATCCTTATTATAAGTATCCCATTTGGGTTCCGAAACGAACTTGATAAGCTGGTAGCCAGTGACGGTGGCCCCGAATTCAGGAACAAGGGTCTGAGTTTGGCCGGTGCGGGTGTAGCCCGGGGTTCGAATGGTTTGGCTCAAGCGAGGGTCGCGATCTTTAACTTCTTGGCTATAGGTCATTTTTTCATAACCTGGCTTGTCTGTAAAGCGAGTTCCGTCGGCCATAAGATAACTGTTAACCAGTTCTTTGGAAAGTCCGGGCTTCCCGTAGGAGGCGGTCATGGTATAATAGTTCAGATTGTGGTAGACCTGTAGTTCATCACTGAATTTCCGAGCCAATATCACTTCTTCCTCTATGGCATTATCAGCAGAAAATAGCTTCTGATAGGCCGTTTCAGGGGTGGCCATATAAATATTGTACCCACTATTTTTGATCAATTCATCGGAAGCAGCTATAGAAGCGTCCAAAAACTTTTCAGCATTGGGAAGGTTGAATTCCGGATGGTATTTCCGAAATGTACCTTCATACAGCCCAATTCTGGATTTTAAAGCGAGGGCAGTCCATTTGGTAATAGTGGTAATTTGACGGGTACCCCCTAGATTGGCAATGGCATAATCCAGGTCAGCAAGTACGGAATCCATGACCATTGTCCGTGGATCTCTGGCCTTAGTAAGCATGGTTTCGTCATTAATCTCTACCACGGTTGAGTACCAGGGGACATCGCCGAAACGCCTTACTTTTTCATAATAGAAATAGGCTCTGAAGAATCTGGCCAAGCCATTATAACGGGCCACGGCTGCTTTGTCGGGGCATTTGTTCGAATTGGCCAGGAAATAATTGATGTTGCGCAGCTCGCTCCACGACCAGCCTCCTCCAGAGGTTGGTACTATTCTGCTGCCCTGTATTTCGGCACGCATGCTACTTTTTATGACGTTGTCGGCGTCTTCGTTATAGACGTCTTCTGCCGACGGCAGCATGTTGTAAAAGGAATTGGTATAAAGTAACAGGTCATTCTCACTGTTGAAAAATGTTTCAGGAGAAATGGCATCGAGTGGCAGCCGATCCAGGTCACAGGATATGAGTCCGATCGTAATTAAAAATATCAGTAATTTTTTCATTTTATTTTCAGTTTTCAAAATCAAAAATTAAGACTTAAGCCGGCAGATAATGTCTTTGACAGGGGATAGGTACGGCCATTAGTAAAGTCTCCATCCAATTGTTCCGGGTCAATATATTTGGTTCTGAATGGAGTGAATGTGAGCAGGTTTTCGCCACTTAGATAAATACGTGCGCGACTGATTCCAAGTTTCTTAGACCAGTCTGCAGGGAAGGTATAGCCTACCACAACATTTTTAAGTCTCAAATAACCTACTTTCTGAAGATATCTGTCGTTGGATACACTCAGGCTACTGTTCCCATTTAATGCTGTATAGCCTCTCAAAAGCGGATAGTAAGCATCTTTATTTTCAGGCGTCCAGATATCCGATTCGAAATCGGAAGGAATGAAGCTGTAGTATGGCCGCGAATATGGACCCCAGAATTTATCGGCATTGCTGCCTGGGTACCAGTTCCGACGAAGGATTCCCTGAGCCAGGGCTGAGAAATCAAACCCATTCCAGTTGGCTCCCAGGTTGAAACCATAACGGAAACGTGGGGTAGTATTGCCAATAATCTTTAAGTCTCCGTGATCTTCAAGGGTATTAGACCCCTCAGAAATTTTCCCATCGCCATTAAGATCGATGAATTTGATATCTCCAGCCTGAAGTTTTGACCAGTCGCCTGGAGCACTAAGCCTACGCTGGTTTACCTGAGACTGATCGACGCCGTAAGACTTAGCCTCTTCGTCGCTCTGAAAGAGTCCGGCTACGCTATAGCCCCAGATTTCTCCTATTTTCTGTCCTTCATAATATTTGGAAAGGATTTTGTTGGGATTGTCATATCTTGTAATTTCTGATTTGGCGTCGGACAGTATAAAAGATGCCTTATATCCAAAGGGTTTTCCGGCAAGTTTCTTTTGGTCATTCCAGCCCAGAGACAATTCAAATCCCTGAGTTCTAAGATCCCCCGCATTCTCCGTAGGTACGGCAGCACCGTAAACGGCAGGTAGTACCTTTCCAGGAATAAGCATATCAATGGTTTTCCGTACATAGGCGTCTGCAGAAATATTCAGTCTACTCTTAAAAAAGTCTGCATCAATACCGAAGTTGGTCGTAATCGCTTTTTCCCAGGTCAGAGTAGGAGTAATGGGCGAGGGGCTGCTGAGGTATTGTAGTTTCTGACCATCATTCAACCAACTGGATTGACTGGTTGGCATCATTGAGATATAGGGATAATAGCTTGAAGAGCTATTATTAGAAGGTAGCTGATTGCCCAGCGTTCCGTAGGAAGCCCTGATTTTCAGATTATTCACTATACTGCGAGCCGGGTCGAAGAACTTCTCCTCGCTAATACGCCATCCTGCAGAAAGGGAAGGGAAAAAGCCATATCTACGACCACTTCCAAACCGGGAGGTTCCATCATATCGGCCGTTGACCTCTAAAAGATATTTCCCTTCGTAATCATAAGCGGCCCGGAAAAAGGCACCAAAAAGGGCATATTCATAAGAATCGCCATCGGCAAGTTGTTCACCGGTACCTAAATTCAGGTCATTCAGATTGGTAGAAAGTAGGTTCTTACGAGCCCCAAAAAGGCGTTGGTGCTTTTTTGTTTCTGAATTCATACCGGCCGTCAAACCTATATAATGTTTACCAACACTTTTGTTATAACTGCTATAAAGGTTAACCACATTCGTAGGGTCAAACCAAAACGTGTTTTTTAACTGATCCACATTATAGTTAGGAACGGGCTCGAGAACGCCAGGCTGAATAGAATATTGGGCTACAGCGGCTCGATACCAGTCTTGGGCTATATAAAATGAATAAGCATGATTGGCGATTACTTTCCAATTTGGATTCAGGTCAATGGTAACCTCGTTAATAGTACGAAGTTCATGGTTACGTTTCGCGCCTTTGGAATCCCCATTCAATAAATTGGCGAAAAGTCCGTCTCCAATGGAATAGTTGTTTTTCAGCGTATTATAAGTAGCAGTGCCATCTGGATTACGGGGGGCATAAGCAGGCATGGCATGTACGGTAATTGCCGTAAAGTTGGCATTAGCTCCTCCTTCTCTACCCGGATAGCTATATTCAGAGGTGAAATATTGGGTGTTATTACTGAATTTTAGCCAAGGTAAAACTTGGGCATTAATCTTCGTTCTAAGATTATACGAGGTAAACTTATCCGTATTAATGCGCATTATTCCTTGCTTCTGATATACCGAGCCCGAAGCGAAATAATTAATCTTATCGGTCCCTCCAGATAAGTTTAGGTTATGTTGCTGACTGGTCTGAACCTTTTGGAAAAGGGTATTCCACCAGTCATAATTTCCATAATAATTATAGATGTCTTTCCCATTAACATTTTTAATGACAGTCCAGGGGCGATCGGGATGTTCGGTTTTGTCGAAGCGACGGGCCTCAAGTTCCTGATAGTCTTCCTCTGAATAACGTGTGTAGGTATTTCCGGTAGCTCTGCGAAATGCTTCATCGTTGAGTCTTACGTGATCGTAACCGGTCGTAAGGAAATCGGTACTAACGGTAGGGGAAGCCCAACCAAAATTGTTGCTATATCCAATAGTGGTTTTTCCGTTTTTTGCCGATTTGGTCGTAACCAAGATGACGCCAAATGCGCCCCGGGCTCCGTAGATGGCGGAGGCCGCAGCATCTTTTAATACCGATACAGATTCCACATCATTGGGGTTGAGCCGGTTGATATCACCGGGGATCCCATCTACCAGTACCAGAGGTCCTCCACCGTTAATGGAAGTTTCGCCACGTACGTTTAAGGAACCGGCTGCACCGGGCTGCCCCGTGCCGAAGGTGATATTCAGGTTGGGTACCATACCTTGCAATATCTGACTCATGTTATTCAAGGGCCTGTCTTCCAGATCTTTGGCCTGAATCTGGCTGACAGCACCTGTGAGATTGACTTTTTTCTGAGTTCCGTAGCCTACCACCACCAATTCCTGAAGACTCTTATTGTCTTCTGAAAGAACAACTTCAAGCTGCTGTTTATTTCCTACCAGTATCTCCTGAGAAGTATAGCCAACAAAGCTAAAGATCAACACAGACTCTACCCCAGGAATACTTATCTGAAACTTACCATCTACATCGGTTGACGTGCCTGACTGACCTCCCTTAAGTACTACACTTACACCGGGAAGGGGGAGTTTATCTTCCGCACCAACTACCGTTCCAGAAATTAGCCTGTCAACGGGGAGAATGGTCTCCTGAAGTTTCTGCTGAATTTGCGGCAAGAAGCTACTGGTCACCTCATTTTTCTTATTGGTGAGTAAGACCTGGCCATTTACCAGTTCATAGCGGATTCCGTTCTTGATTAGTATCTGGTCCAGAACAGAGGCTAGACTAACATTTCTTTTGTGAGCACTGACCTTGGTGGATAGATTTACCTTGCTACTATAGACAAATTTGACTTTAGTGTCTTTTTGAATCACTTCTAAGGCAGACTTGATGGGCATATTGGTAAAGTCTACTGATATATCCTGGGTCAGAACCGATTGAGCGGAGCTCTCATTTGCATAACTTATTGTGGCCATTGTGAGAGCCATAATCCATTGCAACAAACCTATTCGCATAATAAGTCGCCAGTTTACAGGCTTGTTTGGTACCAATTTTTGCATAATTTTGATAGTCTAATAGTTGAACGCTGTTAGTAATTGCCTCTTTACCTGGTGGAACGGGTAAGTGGCGTAAGTTTTTTCGATCCGGGAATGGTGGAACATTTCCGGGTCGATTTGTAAATTAGGATGTTAAGGTTTTTTTTAGGACATATTTTGTGGGTTTAGTGATTAATCAGGAACAGGGGGTGCCATGAATGGTGACCGTTTCACCAACAAGGGTATAGTTGCTTTCCAGGGACTTGCACAGCATATCAATAATCACTGGGAATGGCTGATTTTCGAAATCGGCGCTTAATTTGCAATTTCCTAAAGATTGATGACTCAATTTGATATGTATCCGGAAGCGGGTCTCGAGACTAGTGATTACCTGACTTACAGGGCATTCCTCGAAGCGGATTGTTGTAGGCTGATAGATTTCCTTTTTTACATGCTCCATTTTTTTCTGTGAAACCAGCTGTTGGGTTGTAGTCTGGAGAATGGCTTGCTCATTAGGTTCTAAGACCACCTGCTGCTTCTGCTGTTGTGGGCCTAAACTGGAAACGGATACACGTCCCGTGACCACACTTACCTCGTGTATAGATTCGTTGGCGTGTGCTTTGACATTAAAACTCGTACCGAGGACATCAATGGTCATTGCCCCGCTCCGTATGACAAAAGGATGGGTCCGGTCTTTCTTAACATCGAAAAATCCCTCACCCTCAAAACTTACCTCTCTAATATGGCCCGAGAAAATCTTGGGATATTGGATCGTGGCTCCTGGTCGGAGCCACACGGTGGAGCCGTCGGGGAGCTGGTGCGCAATAATGCGTGTCTTATCGTTGCTAAACCGCACCGACTCACTCTTCAAAGCAGCCTTGGTTACATTTGTCTTGTCATAGGCCAAGGAAGTGTGGTTGGGTTGTTGTTTAAGAAAAAAGTACCCAATAAGTCCTGAAATAAGGCAGATACTCGCCGCAATACTGATTATTCTAGACCAATTCACTCGCTGTGGTTGCGAAAGTATTTCTGTCTCTTGCTCGATGCGGCCAGATATTTTAAAGAGCATTTCGTCCATTAGTCGATGATCCTCATGACTTAGTGGTTTACTAGGCCTACCTATATCCTCCCCTAAGTTGGCATACCAGTCTTCAACAACTTTTTTTTCTGCGGGAGAACATAAGTCCTGCAGGTATTTCTCTAATAATACAGAAGTGATTTTTAAAGGACTCATTAGTTCGGCCTGATCGTTATATCTTCAGGTCGTATCAGATCGCGGCTGACCCTTAGTCAGTACCGCATTTTTGTTAAAATATTATTTCTAGGAAATCCAAAATGAGAGTTAGGAAATGAAACTGATGAACTTATGCCAAGAAATCAGGAAAGGAGGATGAGTAAAGGGAGGTAAACCAAGTGATCCTGAAGGTACGTTCGAAGGGTTCGCAATGCCTTGCTAATATGTTGTTCTACTGTTTTTTCGGATATGCCCAGTTCCGTGGCTACCTCCCGATTGCTATGCCCGTTTCGGCTTAAGAGGTAAACTTGCCGGCATTTTAAAGGAAGAAGTTCCAGAGCTTGCTGGTAACGGCCCCTCAGATCCATTACCAGAGTGTCCTGGTAGGTGGTTTCTTCAGTAATCGGATGCTGTTTTACGAAATAATCTGTCTGGCGCTCTCTGGAAAGTTGTTTTCGATAGTAGCTAATAATCAGATGCTTGGCTGCACCAAATAAATAAGCGCCCAGTTTAGAAATCTCTAGTTGGTGTCGCCGGTGCCATAAGTTGACAAATAAATCCTGGGTAAGATCCTGGGCTACTTCCCGATCTTGAAGCTTGGCATGAATATAATTGAAAACTTGAATGGAATAAATACGGTATAAGGCCTCAAAAGCTTTTCGATCGTCATGTTTACAAAAACGGACTAGCAACATTTCTTCAGAACTGGCTTCGCTATCAAAAGTCATGACTATTTCTTGCAAAAGGATTATTTCCTAATAATTGATTATCTGCAAAGTTGGAAATTCTTGTTCAAATAGGTGATACTTTACGTATTAAGGAATTGTTTAAAATTACAAATATGGAATTTCTCAAACCGGCTCCTAGAACCAGTTTTCAAAAATTATGCGCTATTATAAGAAGAAAGTAGGAGAATGGCTATTTCTAATGTTGCATTCCTATGTGGATCTGGGAGGCCCCCATACTGCTTTTATTGCTGTTCTAAATTTGACATATGAGCTCCGCTAATCAGCATGTTTGAGCCTCTGCAAAATTTGTTTAGGAATAAATAGATATTAATTGTCGTAAATGATGATAATCTTACATTTGTATATCCTTGGCCAGAAAAATGGTATATCTTAAGTCATGATGTCTTTCTATTTAGAAATTCAACCAAGAGGTAACCTTTTACTTTTTTTAATTAGTCTGTATTGCTTTTTTATAATTAAACCTGATGGTGAAGTATCCTGCCGCCCTTAAAGTCTTTGTGGCTATTGACTGTATAATTTTTGGATTCGATGGAAGGGATCTCAAGCTATTGCTGGTAAAACGTAATCTGGAACCTCAAAAGGGAAACTGGTCATTAATGGGTGGTTTTCTGTATCCAGATGAGGACTTGGATCAGGGAGCAGGCCGAATAGTGAAGGAACTTACTGGGTTAACCAATATTTATTGTGAGCAACTGACCGTAAAAGGGGATAAAAATCGAGACCCCGGAGCGCGAACGGTATCTGTAGTTTATTTTGCCCTTATTAAAATCGAGGAGTCCGACGAAGAACTTGTACGCAGTCATAATGCCTCATGGATTGTTCTGGAAAGGCGTCCCGATCTGATTTTTGACCATAACCAAATGGTCCTTGACGCCATCGATCACCTGCGCTACAAAGCGGCCCTGCATCCGATCGGCTTCGAACTTCTTTCAGAAACTTTCACCATACCGCAACTTCAAAAACTTTATGAGGCTATCTATGACGTACCCATCGATCGGCGTAATTTTAGCCGTAAACTCCTTTCTACCTCTTTGCTGATTGATACTGGGATGAAGAATATTCATTCGACTACCAAAAAAGCGACTTTATACAGACTGGATAAGGTACGTTATAATGAAAAGTTTCATGCTTTCTGGAATTTTATGGCCGATAGCTCAAAGTCCTGATCCCTTTCTTTTAAGGTGTTGATATAGACTCTGGCACTATTTTGACCGAGCCTAAGCAATTATTTTCAAAAAAATAAATGTGTCAAAAAAACACTATTGTTATATTTGATTATATTTGTTCTCTGAAAAGCAACAGTTAATCTAAATCCTTGGAAAAATAATGGACGACCAATACGTAATTGGTATCGATTTTGGGTCGGACTCCGTTCGGGTGCTTATCGTCGATGCTGGGGATGGGCGTGAATGTGCCACCGCACTCTGTGAGTATCCGCGATGGAAGGCTCAGCGCTACTGTGATGCCGGAAAGTCTCAGTTCCGACAACATCCCCTGGATTATATCGAATCGCTGGAAATGGCGGTTCGGGATGCCTTGGCCGCCTGTGAGCCTGAAGTAGCGGCTCGGATCAAGGCAATTTCCATTGATACTACCGGTAGCACCCCGGTAGCCGTGGATCGGGAGGGGACGGCTTTGGCTATGCTCCCCGAATTTGCTGAAAATCCCAACGCAATGTTTATTCTCTGGAAGGATCATACGGCCAATGCCGAAGCGGAAGAAATTAATCATCTTGCAAGGCAATTTAAGATCGACTTCACCCAGTATGTGGGAGGAATATATTCATCGGAGTGGTTTTGGGCTAAGATTTTGCGAACATTACGAGTTGATTATCAGGTAAGAGAGGCTGCCTACTCCTGGGTGGAGCACTGCGACTGGATATCAGCGTTACTTACGGGAGAAACGGACCCATTAACCATCAGGCGTTCGCGCTGTGCTGCGGGCCATAAGGCCATGTGGCATCAGACCTACGATGGACTACCTTCCGAAGCGTTTCTGACGGCCTTAGATCCTTTATTGTCCGGACTTCGAAGTCGGCTTTATACCGAAACATATACGGCAGATATGGCTATGGGCACTATTTCTAAAGAATGGGCCAGCCGCTTAGGCCTTCCAGAAGATGTAAAGATCGGTGTGGGAGCATTTGATGCCCATATGGGAGCCGTCGGTGCCATGATAGAACCCTATGCGCTATGTAAGGTGATTGGCACCTCTACCTGTGACATTCTGGTAGCTCCTAATGAATCCGTGGGGCATTTATTGATAAAGGGGATTTGTGGCCAGGTAGATGGATCTGTAATTCCCGGAATGCTGGGAATGGAGGCAGGGCAGTCTGCTTTCGGTGACATTTATGCCTGGTTTGCCCAGTTAATCCTGAATCCAGTCCGCGATTTATTAGGAATGGAGCTGGCAGGGGAAATTCACGATAAAATTATCCCCTATCTGGCCGATAAAGCCAAGGCACTCCCCGTAACAAAAGATGATATGGTAGCAGTCGATTGGCTTAACGGCCGTCGCAGTCCCGATGCCAACCATACCCTGAAAGGCTCCATGATGGGCTTAGACCTTGGAATCAACAGCATTAAGATATTTAAAGCCTTAGTGGAAAGCACTGCATTTGGATCAAAAAGTATAGTCAAGCGATTTGAAAGTGAGGGGGTACCTATTAAAGAGGTGATCGCTATCGGCGGAGTGGCGCGGAAATCCGAATTTGTTATGCAGATTCTTTCGGATGTTTTGCAGGTGCCCATTAAGGTTGCCAAAGCAGATCAGGCCTGCGCTTTGGGCGCTGCTATGTTCGCCTCGGTGGTAGGGGGCATCCATTCAGACTTAGCTCAGGCCCAGCAGGCAATGGGTACGGGTTTCGATGCTGTGTATATCCCTCGGCCTGAAGAGTCCAGAATTTATCAGCATTTATATGGTAAATACTTACAGGCCGGGACCTTTGTAGAGGAAGTATATGTGACCAGTAAGGTTATATAAATATTCAAGATACTTTAAAGTTTATAAAATAAGATATGTCAGGGTTCAAATATCTAAGAGAAGCGGTCTACGAGGCTAATATGGAGATAGCCAGGGAGCGCCTGGCTAAGGTTACCTTCGGAAATGTGAGCGGCATCGACCGTGAAGCTGGTGTTGTGGCCATTAAGCCCAGTGGAGTTCCGTACCATCAATTGACCGTAGCCGATATAGTACTGGTGGATTTGGACAATCAGGTGTTGGAAGGGGGGATGAGGCCTTCTTCAGACACTAAGACCCATACATTACTGTATAAGCATTTTCCGGAAATCGGGGGCGTCTGCCATACCCATTCCACCTATGCCGTGGCCTGGGCTCAGGCGCAGAAGGCGATCCCTAACTTGGGGACTACCCATGCCGATCATTTGGTACAGGCCATTCCTGTTACTGAAGTGATGACCGATGCAGCCATACAAGGAGATTATGAGCTGGAAACAGGGTATCAGATTATTCATAAAATGGGAGAAGAAGGCCTTAGCTACCAAGAGATTGAAATGATTTTGGTAGCCTGTCATGGGCCATTCAGCTGGGGAAAGGATCCGGCCAAGGCCATTTATAATGCCGTTGTTCTGGAGGAAATCGCAAAAATGGCGTTTCTTACTCTGCAAATCAATCCAGAAAGTACAACCATCAAGCAAGCGCTGATCAATAAGCATTATTTTCGGAAACATGGAAAAGATGCCTATTACGGCCAGGGCTGTTAGGGAAGGCTTTTAATCATTTGTGGACTTCCGGGCGAGGTTGCGCATCTGCTGAAGGGCTTCCTGGCGGGTAATCTTTTTTTTGCTGGATTTCGCTTCTTCTATCGCCGTTTTAGAAAAACGGCCTTTTACTAAATTAAATAGGGCAAAAAACATGTTCGGAGACGATTAATTGTTCGTAAAATTATAAGATACGGGAAATGATTCCGGAATTTAATCTTTGAGTTTCAAAGCGACTAATTTGTCGTGAAGAATTTCTATATCCAATGGCTTTGAAAGTAAATCGAGAATGTAAGGATTCGATTTTACCCTTTCAATATCTCTGCTATCGATGGTAGATGAGAGCATAAAAATATCTACCTTACTTTTGATGGAGTCGTCCAGGAGATGATAGGCCTCAATGAATTCGAAACCATTCATATCGGGCATTTGCAGGTCCAGCAAAATCACGGTCTCCGGGAGAGTCGGTCCATTTTCTCTTAACCATCTATGGGCATCTTTTGCAGAAAAATACTTTCGTACTGTACTGGCAATTCCGCATTTAATTAGAAGCTTTTCATAAATGAACAAGTCAAACGAGCTATCGTCGATCAATATAAAATTTGTAGAAATTCTCATGGACTAGTCCTTAGCATTGGTTATACAAGGAATGAATACCTCAAAAACACTTCCCTCACCTACAGTCGACTTGGTTTCAATCCGACCCTCTAATTTATTGATTGCTTCTTGCACGATGTATAATCCAATACCCGAACCGCTCTTTATGGCGCCCGCTCTATAAAACATTTTAAAAATATTGACTCTATCCTCGTCGGATATACCAATACCATTGTCTTCAATCTTTATTCTGGCTCCATCCGCCTCACATTTAACTTCTAATTTAACGGTTTGGTTCGTCTTTTTCTGATCCTGGAATTTGATTGCATTGTTGATCAGGTTGTTAAAGATGATCCGGAGCTTCATAGCGTCTGAGTAAAATGGCCCGTCTTGCTCTATATTCGTAATAAATTCTACACGTTCTCTTTCAGGTAAATATTGTATCGTGGCTAATACATCCGTTACTAATTCATCAAAATTGATCTTTCCTATAATGGGTACCCCACGAGCATTTTTATAATAATCAATAATATTGATAACAAATGTATCTAATTTTTTGACAGACTGACGAATTAATTCTAAATATTCATTTTGGGAGCTTAGGTCCTCTTCGATTAGCGCTAAGTTTACAATTCCTAGTATAGACATTAGCGGCGCCCTGAGATCATGTGAGGCGCTGTAAACAAATTTGTCGAGCTCTTCATTGGCTTTTTCCAGTTCTAGATTTCTTTGTTTAAGATCTTCTCTTGTTTTATAAATTTCGTAGGCATGGGTTATAGCGTTCTCCACATATTTATAGTCCCAGGGTTTATCTATAAAACGAAAAACTTCCCCTTTATTAATAGCATCAATGGCGGCAGAAATATCGGTATGTCCTGTAATTAAGATGCGAATGACTTCCGGATGTTTATCGCGGATTTTTTCGAAAAACTGAACCCCGGTCATGACAGGCATTCTCTGATCGGCCAGCACGACATGGAAGACATGATTTTCCAGCAATTCCTGAGCCTCAGCCACAGAAACTGTAGTGAATATATCATACTGCTTTCGAAAGCTGGCTTTGAAAGAATGCAGATTATGTTCTTCGTCGTCGATATACAGTAACCTTATCTTGCTGTCATTCATTGTTATGCAAATTGGTATTTTTTTTCTTTAGTACCGGTAATGTAATTAAAAATTCTGTTCCTTCCCCAACTTCAGAATTTACCTGTAAGGTTCCATTATGAACCTCAATAATTTTAAACACAATAGAAAGACCTAATCCGGTACCTTCACCTATCTGTTTGGTGGTAAAAAATGGATCAAATATTTTACTTTTAACCTCCGGCGGAATACCCGTTCCATTATCCTTAAGGGATATGGCCACATGATCCTCATCTACCTGCCAGGTTTTTACCGATAAGAGGGGCTTCTTAGCGGGGTCGGGATCGTTCTTTAGTGCATAAATTGAGTTGCTGAGAATATTCATAAAGCACTGGTTGATCTTTCCACCATAACATTCTACCTTAGAAATCTCCCCTAAGTCCTTCTCAAGGGTGATTTCACTTCCTATCTGATAGTTCAAGATAACCAAGGTAGATTCCATCCCTTCATTGATATCTACCAGGTTCAGATCATATTCGTCTACCCTGGAGAATATCTTCAAACCTTTAACAATTTCGACTGTTCTCTTGGCTCCATCTTCCATGCCTGTAAGCAGCATATCCAGTTCCGATTTTAGATAATCTATATCTAGATCCTTTTTTAACCGTCTTATCTGTGCGACCTTATTATTGAATATATCCTGAGACTCAAACTCTTCGAGGCCACCATAGGCATCCAGCATTTCTAAAATATCATCAATATCCCGACGCAATGGTCGGACATTGGAGCTGACAAAGTTGATCGGGTTATTGATTTCATGGGCTATTCCAGCAGTAAGCTGACCAAGAGAGGCCATTTTTTCGGATTCTATGATCTGGCTCTGTGCGTCTTTCAGTTGATTGAGTGTGTTTTGTAATTCTTCATTGGTCTTGCTTAATTCTTTGGTTCGTTGCAGTACTTTGCCTTCCAAAGAAATATTTTGTTCTTTAATAATTCTTTCATTTTCCTTACTGATCAATAGTGCTCGTTCCTGGGAAGCTTCCCGTTCTTTTTTGAGAATGTTAATTTTGTCAGCAAGGGCAAAGGAAAGCAGTATCACTTCAAATATGGTACCCGTTTGCATGGTATAGGTCGTGAACATATTATAGGGCAAAATATTGATGTTACGTAGAACCAGCAATATCAGACCCAATAAGAAGATGGACCAGGCCGCCAGGAAAAACTTGGCCGGACGGTAATCCTGCATGGCAATTTTTATGGCTACAAAGGTCGTTGCCAATGCGGCATACCCCCCCGATATGTCCACGCCTCTAAAGCTCAGGGCTTTATAACCAAAGACATTGAGCAATCCAGTTAATACATAAAGAGTCAGCATAATGTTTAACAGCAGAATGCCTATTGGAAGTTTTTCTTTTACCTGTAAGAAGTTTTTAAAGAAAAATACTGCAAAAACTCCAGAGATTACTGAAAACCAGATTACTGCATTTGAATTAAAGCCAGGGTAGGATGGCCATAAATATTTATAGGCATAGCCAGAAAGGGTAGTTTGCGCCAAGCCTATAAATAATATATAGAGTACATAATACAGGTAGCTTTTCTCGCGGGTAGAGAAATAGATAAATAAATTATATAAGATCATCACCAGAATGATTCCCGCATAAATTCCATTAATGGTTTCTGCGAATAAGGAGGACTCGAACAAATGCTTTTGATCATGAATAATCAAAGGCAGAATCACCTGGCTTTCCCCTGTTATTTTTAGATAGTATTCCCGCTGGGCATTAGGCTGAACGGTAAGATGAAATATTAGATTCTGATGCTTGACATCCCGGCTGTCAAAGGTGTCGTATTCGGAATATTTATGTGCTATTGCGGCTTTCCCAGCGAAATAATATAATTCACAACGATGAATGAGCGGATAGGCCAGTTCCAGAAATAAATCGGAGTTGGGGGTAAGATTGTCTATTGTGAATCGTATCCAGTAAGCCGATTCACTTTGTCCCATATTGGCAGCATCTTCATTGTTTTTAATGAAATTGTTCTGCTCACGAATCTCCTTGATCGTTAATTTGCCAGATGTATCCTCAAATATTTCTAAGTTTTTACCAATAATCTGGGATCCTCCTGTAAAGCGAATAGGCTCAGTCTCAGCCTGGCAGATTATGCCGATAATAAGAAAAGCCCAGGTAAATATTAATTTCATATACACTTATTCAATAAGGGTGTCGTATTGTATAATCATCTCGCCTTTAGGGCCTTTCTCACTGGTAAGTTGCTGTGGATTCTGCCGTAAATCAAATATCCGATCTTTCTCATCATCTTTGGCAAGGGGAATTTGATTTACATCCTTTACAATGATGGCCGTGGCAACCAATCCTTCTTTTGGATAATAGAATGTGCCGTTGTTGCCGAGCTCACGAATAATTTCGAATCCAATCCGGGTACAATTTCGGAGTGTGGGGGGAGAGCAAAGGGCAAGTAGGTATTTAAGATTTATCTGAGTCGAAATGGCCACGCCAATACGTCCTAAAATAATGCTTCCAATTCCATATCCTGCTACCTCCTTTGAGTTAAATAATCCGCAAAATTCCGCTATTCTGCAATCACCAAAACGATCTACATAGTCGTAAATGCTATTGTCGATCTTTGCAATACCGTGTTCCATAGGCAACTTCATTCCAGGGCTACGAAGTTGAAGTCGCCCACCTCCATAGATTTTATCTCCTTCTTCTGACTCCACTATGATCACATAGGTTTCGGGATCGTGCAGCCATTCTATATTGGCAGAGGAGACCTGCTTCACCCCATAGGACTCTAGCACCTTACGGTGTCCGTCTACGTAGCGAAGGCTTGTATCAACATCGTCGGGGGCTTTGTATGCTCTAATTCTGGCTCTCATTCATGTGTTGGGTTAGTCGTATCAATGACGAAATTTAGCTTCTGAAGCTGTCGTTGACCACCGGTTTCCTCATGGCTATAGGCAATACGGATAAACAGCGATTGGTCAAATGATAATTCCATGGAAGCTTCTTTACAGAAATCCAGGTGAATTTGTATCAATCGGTCTTGTTCTAAGGAGTCCATACCTTCGGGCATGGTACCCGACCGGTTAGACAGGGTAGTAGGGAAGCATAAGGGCTCCACGGTTAGCCCCAGGTCTGAAGCCGCATGGAACAGATCAACCAACATGCTGCCCAGGCGTCCTGGATCATCAGGTAGGTCGACCTGCAAGTAGGCTAGTTTACACTGATAGGCTTGTGTGAATATCCCTGTAAAGAGTTCGCCACCATTGATTGACTTCAGTACCGCTGCCGATTTGTAATCAGCTATCATAGAAAAGGCTGTAAGCGCTTTTTCGTCGAATTCAAAACCAGGAAATTTAGGTAATCCTTCTTTTTCTGTGATGATTGCGCGCGCAAAAAAATCAGAATGTCCATGAGGGTTCAAAATCATTAAGGCCCGCATCCTGCCTAAGGCCCGATCCATGGCCGCTTTGGCCTGCGGATCGGTAATCCAGGTGATAGAAAGAGCTGGGGATCCCGGTAGTACATAAGAGCCCAGAGGAACAACTGGATTGGCAGATAGTAAAGCGGGAAGGCTATCTAAGAAATAAGTCCGACGTCTATTTATTTCGATGTCCACAGTCAACTCATTCGAGCTCCGGCTAAAACCTACGGTATGATGTATTAAGCCTCTGTTATCTTCATGACTGTCGAGGGTGGTAAGCATCAAACCTCTTTGTAGCGCCTTTTGCTGCAGGGAGTGCATGGTTATGCCCAGCAAAATTTTTCCCGGTAGATTATGGAAATGGGCGAAATTATTGTTTTGGCCTGGGTCAATAATCAGGTGTAAGTGTTTCCCATCCCAATACCAATGATAATTTAAGCCGGTTACCTGCTGGGGAAGGCCGATAAGGCCGGTGGTAAGATTTGCTACCTCTTCAGCACTCAGTGCTATGCTTTTATCGAGGTTAATTGCGCCGTCCTGACCTGTAGGGACGACTTGGGTGGAATGCTGAGGGAAATCTTCCTCAGGGTTCGATTTTTTCCTACGGGCTGCTTTATCAGGCAAAATTTCATCTAGATCGACATAAAATCTACCGGAAGTACTGTGTTGATTCAGAAGTATTTTGCGGCTGATATCGGCTACCACCCCTCCTCCCATAGCTACTGCGCTGGCCAGTTGAGGCCAGGTGCCAATGGTTTGTCCCAGTTCGATTAATGAGGCACGTCCCCGTGCAGAAGTATTGGGAGCATCGATAATCCGCATGATCAAGGCCATCTTATGTTCGGCAGGCACTTCCCTTAAAAAAGAATCAGAAAGGTCTGCTAACTTACCATGGAATATGGCCAGGGCAGGATCCAGGTCGAATCGTTCTATATCCAGCATGCCCCGATCACTGGTCTCCATAACTAACGGGAGCCTATATGCTTTGGCTTTCAGGCGGGCAAGAATTTTCACTTGCAAATCGTCGCACTCGTCAATCAGCAAATCAATAGGATCATCTCCTCCCAGGAAAGTATCGATATTCGAGGCAGTAATTCCTTCAGTATAACAGGTTACCTTCAGGTAGGGGTCTATTTCTGCGATTTCCCGTGCGGTAACAATTGCCTTGTTCAAACCTAAGTGATGCAATCCTGTTCTGATTCGATTGAGATTGCTAAGTTCGAGTTCGTCAAAATCTGCGAGTTTTAAATGCCCTCCGATCCGCTCAATGGCCAGCGTCATGGCTACAGCATTTCCTACCGACAAGCCGATGATTCCGATGGTTTTTTCCTTGAGTACAGATTGTTCAGAGGCGGTGATCTTATGTTGGTTACGACTCGTTCTGAGCTGGATGAATTCGGCTTCGTCCAATATCCTGAGCATGCGCCGAGACCAGGGATAGTATACCCAGGTACCCTCCCTGTTCACATCGCAGCGGCTGGCCCAATCCATATAGAGCTCGTCGAGTTGTTGAGCCGTGAATCGACGTTTTGGATTCTTAATTTTGAAGAGTTCCTTTTTCTGGTTTTCGAATAGATCGAGAAAATTTAACTCTTGTTGGTCGTTGAGTAACCAGAATTCCTTACTATCCCGTCCCTGGTGATGGGGAAATAGTTGCGGAAGATAATCCGGATTTTTATTTAATTGCATTGTAGGGTTGCACGAAGTTCTTAATATTGATAGCTTTTCATATTATAAGGGTCTAATTTTCATGGACCGATAAGTTGGGTCTGAGAAATTCTTCATTATTTTCAACCAATTATACAGGCTACTCAGGTGCACAGACAAAAGTTCCCATTATACATCTTCGTTGATCTCAAACTTAGGAATTAGAATGACCGTCGAAATTAACATTTAATCCTTAAAATTATGTCACAATAGAATTTTATTCAAACAAACTTCATTAATTTGTTTTTTTATTCATTGCTTCTCCTTTAAATCATATATGGATAGTTCAGAAAAGGTAAACGTACTTTATGTAGATGATGAGCTTAACAACCTCAATTCGTTCAAAGCCGCATTCCGGAGGGAATTTAACGTGATGATCGCTACCTCTGGAGCGGAAGGCCTGGAAATTTTGGCAAAGGAAACCGTTCACGTCATCATCACCGATCAAAGAATGCCTGAGATGACGGGTGTAGATTTTCTAATTGAAGTTCTTAAAAAGTATTCCGACCCTATTAGAATACTTTTGACAGGCTATACGGATGTCAATGCTGTAATAGACGCAGTCAACAAAGGACATATCTATTACTATATCAACAAACCCTGGGATGAGGATCAGATGAAGATCGTAATTAAAAATGCTTACGAAATCTTTAGTTTAAGAGAAAAAAACAGGGGATTGATAGATACCCTGACGGAGGTCAATGAGCAGTTAGAATTTTTACTCCGCCAAAAACTGATTTCTTAACATCAGTAGAAATGAGATAGAAAATCCCTAAACAGAATTAAGGGCTTACAGGGAGCGTCCGGCAGACTCAGCCTTCCATGCGGCCTTCCAGGGGGCCTTCCAACTTGAAGGAGTAGCTTTATGTTTTAATCCCCTCGATTTAGAGATATTGGAGCTTAGCTGCTCCTTCACAAACATTCCTAAGGTATAGATAACCCCGCAGAAAACACCCCAGAAACAAATAGCAAAAAGTAAAATGCCTGCAAAAAATAAATTGCCTAAGGCTTTTAATAATATGATCATGTCCATAACGCTGTTGATTTAATCCTACTTTTATGTTTAAAATTATCGTGCCAGAATAACTTAAGAGGGTTCTGGATGTAGACTAAAAGTGTTATATCTCTAATAATCAGAAGTTTAACAAAAAAAGTCTTAATTATTAGATCAGTATTATTAGGTAATCAGCGGGAATCTGCGCCTCCAATTGGGTCTTAATCAGGCATTTTATATTTTTGCCTTATATACTATGGAAAAGCATCAGAAATTATATTACGATACCAACGAGGTAGCTGAGCTAGTAGGCTGCGAGGCTTCAGCACTTCGTTTTTGGGAAAAAAAATTCCCTCAATTGGCTCCCAAAAGGGATTCACGGAATAGAAGACGATACACCGAGCAGGATATAGAGGTGATCAGGAAAATTATGCACCAAAAAGAAAAGCAAGGCAGGACGATTAAAGGAGCAAGAGAGCAGCTCCGAAGGAAAGAAGAGGCCGAGCTCCTGGTACAAAGATTAGTACGGGTGCGGAAATTTTTAGTGGAAATTAAAGAACAGCTATAAGGGCTACGATTCTAAGGATCCTCTTTTGCCTAATTCCACTACTTCCATACTGCTAATCACTCCCTCGTGTAGGTTAAAGCGTAAGAGGGTACGGATCTTATGAAATCCTTCTTTACCCGCGGCGCCTGGATTGATATAGAGCATATCGTCCAGACTCTTATCTCTGATTACCCGCAGTATATGAGAATGGCCACAGACAAACAAGTCTGGAAGTTCCGACTTCAAAAAAGGCAATACAGAAGGATTGTATCGGGGAGGTGCTCCTCCAATATGTGTAATCCATACATTGAAGCCTTCTATTTCGAATCGTAAATTCTCCTGAGTTCTGATCATAATTTCTTTATGATCAATATTGCCATATACGATTCGACAAGGTTTGAAAGCCTCCAATTGATCGATTATTTCCAGACTTCCTATATCTCCTGCATGCCACACCTCGTCGCATTGAGCGAAATGTTCTAGTATTCTCGGGTCTAGATAGCCATGTGTGTCGGAGAGGAGCCCTATTCGTGTCATATATGAATCTTCTTAGCTTTTTGACAAAGGTAATTTATGTCCGGGACTGCTTCACAATTTTTTTACAAAAGCTTAATATTAATGTAACCTATACATAATATTTTCTTAAGTTTGTATGTTATCTTAGCAGAAGTAAAATTTTGCATAGAATAGTGACGTAATAGGGCAGAGGGGGAAGTGGGCCAGGGTCGGCACGATTTATCACCATGAAAACAATTGCTTTTAATTATGAAAAAGTTACTACTCGTGCAGCTACTCGTCCTGCTTAGCATGACAGGGTTCGCTCAATCGTCTAGTCGTATTACCATTAGCGGTTTTCTTACCGACAGTAGTGGAAAGGGGTTGCCCGAAGCGACGGTCATGTTATTGCTCCCAGCCGATTCTTCTTTGGCAACATTTGAAAGGAGCGACAAGGAAGGAGGCTTTGTATTCAAAAATGTAAAGCGCCAGGATTATTTACTTAAGGCAACTTATGTAGGTTATTTACCCTTTCAGTATTTGGTGAAGCCCACAGGGGAATCTACAGTTGACTTGGGAAGTAACAAGATGGCGGAACTCAACCAGGATCTGTATGAGGTGGTTATCAAAACGGCCAGGGCCCCTTTAAGTATACGGGGGGATACGGTCGAATATGATCCCCGCTCCTTTAAAGTTCCTCCAGGCTCCACGGTCGAGGACCTATTGAGACGGTTGCCGGGAATGGAAGTAGAGCAAGATGGGAGTATTACTGCTCAGGGCGAGACTGTTAAAAGAGTTACTGTAGATGGGAAGCGCTTCTTTGGAGACGATACCAAAGCGGCTACAAAGAACTTACCGGCTGAGGCCATAGAAAAGGTTCAGGTCTTTAACGAAAAATCCGAACAATCGCGACTCACGGGAATTGACGACGGCAAGCACGATAAAACATTAAACCTGCAACTAAAAGACAGCCATAAGAAAGGAGGGTTTGGTAAGGTAACGGCCGCCGCTGGTACCGATAAGCGACTGGCAGGAAAGATCAATTATAATCGTTTTAACGAGAAAAATCAATTTGCCATAATAGGCCTTGGAAATAACACCAATTCCGGAGGCATGTCCTGGGATGATTATCAGGATTTCAAAGGTAGTCAATCCTTCAATTGGGGCGATGACGGTGATTTTGGTTTTGGCGGGGGACGGTATATCAGCTTCGGGGGCGACGACGAAAGCTTAACCATACAGGCCGGAAGAGGAGGACAGAACCGAGGGTATAATAAGAATTTTGCGGGAGGCGCCAATTATAATTATGATACCAAGGAGACGAAAATCAATACCAGCTACTATTTTAATGAAAATCATCAGGATCTGGATGCCACTCAAAAGCAAACGAGATTTTTGGATACTTCGGAATTCACCACATTGGATACCAACTCTCGGAACAATATGAATCGCAACCATCGGTTTGGTATTCGCTTTGAGAAAAATATTGACTCCCTAAATATCCTGATCTTGCTCTCGAACTCCAGAATTGGCGATGGGAGCAGTGATTATAAAAGCAGTCAGCGACTCTTTAGGGGAGAAGATACGGAGACTATGCTATCCACCTTAAGCACGACCAATAATTATAATGAATTCGATGCCTTTGCCATGGGTAATACGGGAATCTATAGAAGAAAGTTTGCCAAAAAAGGAAGAAATGTTGCCGTAAGCCTTGGGTATAACATTAATAATTCGGATGGGAAAGAAATCCTCCGTTCAACCAATAAATTCTTCAGAGAGGATGGAGGTACAACCAATAGAGACGTGAGCCAAGATAATTTGACCAAGAGCCTCCGTAGTCAGGTAAAGGCCAGCTTATTATATATTGAACCCTTATCCAAAAGATTCGTGCTGGAATCGTTCTATAATTTTAGTCAGAAAAAGGATGATGTCAATCGTCAGGTGTATGATGTGACAGATGGACGGGAGTTGAACCGGAATCTAAGTAGGTACTATATAAATAAAACCGGCTTTAATCGGGTCGGAACTTCCTTACGTTACTCTAATAATGGATTTAATCTGGCCGGTGGGTTGGCCTGGCAGCAAATTGAAATGAACGGGAAATTTGCAGTAGAAAAGGGAGAGGACAATATTTTCTTTATCGATAGAAAATTTGCGAACTGGACGCCCAACTTCTCAATCAATTATGATTTGAAGAGTAACCGTTTCTTGTATGGAGGTTATAGCGTTAACATAGACGAACCGGCGATAACTGCCCTGCAACCTATTATTGATTATAGCAATCCGCTCTATATCAGAGTAGGTAATCCCAATCTGGTTCCCACAAAACGGCACTCGGCCAATTTGGGATACAATAGTTTTAACCCAAGCAGTTTCGTGCGTATGTATATAAGCGGATACTTTAATTACTATCAGAACCAGGTGATTTATAATCAGCAGGTGGATGAAAATTTGGTGACCACCACCACCCCGATGAATATCGACGGAGGGAAAAGTTTAGGAGTTTACGGAACATATGGTTTTCCCATTGTCAAAACCAAGAGCAACCTTAATATCAACCTTAATTATTCTCGTGATAACAACCTGACTAATATTAACGGGGTATTAAATAAAACGCTTTCTAACGGGTATGGCTTAGGTCTAAGGCTGGATTACACCCCAAGTGATAAATTTACGGTTTATACGGATGCAAACTGGAATATCCGTAATACGTCCTATTCTATTAGCAGCACCCAAGATCAGAAGTATACCAACAGTGGATATGGTGCTGAAATGAATATCAAGTTGCCAATGGAAGTATATTTTAATTCTAGTTTTAGATTAAATAGCTATGTGAACGATCGGTTCGATTTCGATCAATCCATTTCTATTCTAAACTGTTCGGTTTACCGACCTTTCCTCAAATCGAAAAAGGGTGAGATCCGACTTTCTGCTTACGATGTATTCAATCAGAATCGTGGGATTAATCAGGGGGCCTACAGCAATATTGTTAGTTATGAGTCTGTTCGTACCTTGGGGAGGTATTTTATGCTGAGTTTATCCTATAATATGAGGGGGATGAATCATAGTGTCAGAAGAAATAATAATTTTTGAGTTCTCTTAATTTTACGAATGATGAAATACAAAATTTTAAGTGTCTGCTGCCTGTTGTGTATACAGCTGAGAGCAGTGGGACAGATTTTCGAAGGTGAAGTTACCTATGAGAAAACTTCGTACTGGGCCAAAATCCTTAACAAGCTCACTTACTTAACGGAAGAGGAGCGGAGTAGGGCTCAAACGAGCTGGGGGAGCAATGACGAGGGCGATAAAAATAGGGGATTACTAGCTACCAATGGGAAGATGAGCCATTACGAAGATATAGAAAAAGAAGCGGACGGGGGGTACCAATGGCGCAAATCGCAGTATGTATTACAGTATGATCATGAAAATGAGAAAAAAATAGAAATTGAAGAGTTCTCGGGGAAGACTTATATCATTTCTGATAGTCTTAAGGCACCGAAATGGAAGGTGCTCAACAAGATAAAGGAAGTAAATGGCTATCTGTGTATGATGGCTACTACAGAGGACACTCTGAAGGGACAAAAGGTAACGGCCTGGTTTGCCAATGACCTGGCGGGCAGTGCAGGTCCTGAACGATATTTTGGACTGCCTGGTATCATTCTGGAAGTAGACGTGAATGACGGAGAAGTCATCATAAAAGCGGTAAAAGTGGAAAAAAAGCCAGTTGACGAGCAGTTACAACTTCCCAAGAAACTGAAAGGGAAAAAAATTGATCAGGAAAAATATGACAAAATGATAGCAGAATTTGTCAGTAACAGTATTAAATCTCATAGGAATCCATATTATTTTATACGATATTAGCAAAAGAGTAATTCTGACAGTAATAAATGTGACAAAAAAGTCAGATTATATATCGTAGTCTGACTTTTTTTATACCTTTGCAATTTAAAATTATGGGTAGCCGTTTCTGGCCCGATTTTAATAATCCTTGAATTTAAGTTTTGTTTTATTTTAAATAACCAGTGTTAACCGTCTACCAATAACCCTTTATTAATTATGAGAAATACGCTTGTAGCTGTTGCTATGCTGTTTGTACTCGGATCGTGTGCAAGTAAGAAAAAATTACTTTCGGCAGAGAACAAAGCCAATGAAATTCAACTTCAACTGGACAAGGCTCGTGCCGACTTGAACGATTGCGATAGCAGAACCGCTGGCCTAAATAATGACCTAAAGCTTAAAAATGATGAGCTAACGTCTAAGAACGCCAAACTTAAGGAAATGCAGGATCAAATTGATTTCCTTAAGAAAAATAATAACAATCTTTTGGATCGTATGTCTGATCTATCTGTGATTTCCAAGGAAGGATCGGAGAGTATCAAGAAATCTTTGGCCATGATGGATGCACAGGGAACTCAGATCCGGGATCTGAACCAGAGCATTCAACGTAAGGACTCTTTGAACATGGCTTTGGTATTGAATCTAAAACGGTCACTTCAGGATGTGAGCGACGAAGACGTTCAGATCGAAGTGAAGAAAGGTGTGGTTTACGTATCTTTGTCTGACAAAATGCTATTCCGTTCTGGAAGCTCTGTGATCAACACCCAAGCCGAGTCGGTATTGGGCAAGGTGGCCAAAATCTTGAACGATTATAAAGACATCGAAATCCTGATTGAAGGACACACGGATAATGTACCCATTTCAACTGAAAAAGTTGCTGACAACTGGGATCTTAGCGTATTGCGTGCGACTTCTGTAGCGCGTACTCTTCAGAAGAAATATGGTGTTGAGCCAGTACGTATGATAGCTGGTGGACGCGGTGAGTATCTACCTAAGGTGGATAATAACAGCGCTGCTAACAGAAGCTTGAACCGTCGTACGGAGATCATCATTACTCCTAAGCTGGATCAATTCTTCAACCTTTACACACCGAACGCTGGTAAGTAATTGTTAGTAGAAAAATAACTAAAAGGGCACACATCTCCAGATGTGTGCCCTTTTTTCTATATTGCCAAGGCCTATCCGATATAAATGATTGTAAAGCATGAATGGAACCGTCAATTTTGCCAATTCTTATCCTTCCGAAAATGATTTGCGGGAAGCGCATCAGCGTATCACCCCTTTCATTCATCGTACCCCACTGATGACCTCTCAGATGTTGAATGAACTGACAGGAGCACATTTATTTTTTAAACCAGAGAATCTTCAGAAAATTGGTGCTTTTAAAATACGGGGCGCATTAAATGCCATGCTAAGCCTCGATAGTGCAGTTTTGGCCAACGGGCTTGCCACGCATTCTTCAGGGAATCATGCCCAGGCAATCGCATGTGCGGCTGCGCTAAGGGGCATCAAGGCCTATATTGTTATGCCCCATAATGCTCCTAAGGTAAAGGTGAGTGCGGTGAGGGGGTACGGAGCATCCATTACCTTTTGCGAAAATACCCCGGAAGACAGGGAAGCTGTTGTGGCACGAATAGTGGCCGAAACTGGAGCTACCTTTATCCACCCCTTCAATCATTATGGCGTGATGGAAGGGCAGGCGACAGTAGCTAAGGAAATGATCGAAGACTCTACGGAGCCATTTGACTACTTGCTGGCTCCTGTTGGCGGAGGAGGATTGTTGAGTGGGACCGCCTTAAGTGCCCATTATTTTTCTAAAAATACCCTGGTCATAGGGGCGGAGCCAGAAGGAGCGGCGGATGCTGTTCTTTCACTCCAATCAGGCAGTATACAAAAGGCTCCTTACGTCGATACCATAGCCGACGGACTACTTACCTATTTAGGGGATAAAACCTTTCCGGTTATACACAAATTCGTTTCAGAAATAGTCCTGGTTTCCGATCAGGAGATTGTTGAGGCAATGCGGTTGATCTGGGAACGAATGAAACTGGTGGTGGAGCCTTCTGGAGCAGTAACCTTGGCCGCCATTATACGCCACAAGAAGCTTTTTGAGGGAAAAAGGGTAGGGGTAATCGTCAGCGGAGGAAATGTGGATCTAGGAAACTTGCCTTTTTAGCGGGTATTTACCTAGATTTGTGAAATTGTAGATTCATTGATATATGTCTGGCACAGACTTTTCGTTATGTTCTGCATAAAGGGAATCAATGAATGTTTATTTTGCCCCTAAGCTATGATCCAATTAAAATTTAACATTATGAAAAAAGTACTTTTTTGCTGTCTGATTATTTTCATGGGTGCCTGTAAGGATAATAACAAGGGTGAGGAACCGGCCCCTGACCACAGCAATGAATTTGTGGGCGAATATTGGACCAATACCGTAAACGGTAATAACTCCACGGCACAGACCTGGGTAGTTTCTCGCCTGGACAAAAACCTCCTGGGGATAGAATATACCGTTGAGTACACGTTCAAGGATCTGGGAAAGGAGATTAAGGTTACCGATAAATATACCTTTGACGAGGTTGTCGTTATTGATGCACTCAACTTTAAAATTAATGAAGATGCGGTTTATTCAGATAATGGTTTTGAGAAGATCCGTAGGGTAAGTGGGGATGGCGTGAAAATCAGAGATGCTGCAGGAAGTACCAAAATTGGTATCACCCTAACGCTGACCGACCCAGGCAAGTCGCCTGTAGTTACCGATTATTTAGAGTTTAAGAAGAGATAAATCAGTATACCCTGAAAATGCTTGAAGGAACCCTGGAGGCACCTTCAAGCATTTTTTCGTATGGCCCTTATTATGGATTTCGACGCATACCTGTTACAAAAGAAAATTAATAGTCACACATTTCGCATGAGTGACCCGGATCGCTATGGGGAATGGGCGCATATTTTTGTCAGTATGCATCCCGACAGCTTTACAGCGCAGAAAAAATTCCTGATTAACGAAACCCGCCGACGTTATCCGCTAGAACCTGAAGCTTAGCGACCACAGATGCCCTTATAGTCACAGTACAGACAGATATTTTTATCTTCTGTCTTGCTGAATGGGATGGAGGGATCCAGCAATGAATCCAATATTTCAGTGAGCAATTCCTGGGTTTTTTCCATATAGGCTTGGGGGTTTTGCTCTGCCCCAGTTAGCTGAAGCGGATTGGCAAAAATCTCCTGTGGCTTACGGAAGGAGTAAAACCCAGATTGTACGGAATAAGCCGCAAGCGCATAGCGTTGATCGCCCAGTTCTAATCCACTTTCCTCCAGCATCTTTCTATAGACTAAAAATTCGTACATCCATAGCTGACGCACATAACCCATTTTTAAGTCGGAATTGGTTTTCAATAAATCATCCTGAAGCCCTGGATCGTTTAACCTTGTTCCCTTATTGACATCTACACTGCCGGTTTTATAGTCCATAACCAGCAACTTATTTCCTTTATCAAGCTCGATCCGGTCTATTTTTCCTCCTATATTTACCTTTAATAATTCGCCCCGAAGCTTTAAAGATAAGGTGGTGCGAAGTGTCTGCTCTGTTGCGAGTATCTTTCTTCTGGGCTGTTGCTGCATTTGATGCTGGACAAACTTAATAACCTGCTGCTCTCCCACCTGATAATAGATATGATTGAGGCCTTGATCGATAACATAACCCAAAAATAAGGCTTGAAATCTACGATGCAGGATAACTTTTATCTCTTCTTCGGATGGATCTATTCCTGGAATAAAATATTCCTGATCCAGCTGTTCCATGGATTCATGCAGCCAAGTTCCGATTTTGTCCATACCCAGTTCTTCCTCTACTTCCCGCTTTTCTTTAACACCCACAACATGTTTAAGATAAAACTGCATAGAACACCGGATTAGCTCGTTGAGGTGGGTTGGATAAAGTCCCTTCCCTCCAAGATAGTCCTTGATGCTTGCAATGACCTGAGCATCTTTCGCGATCGTTTCATTGATGCTCACGGGCTCCTTGGGCTCGAATTGTACGACCTTATGTTTTAACTTGATATTTTCGTTATAGGCCGTCAGTTCATGTTCTATCTGTTGAATAAATCTACTCTTTTCGCCTGTTCCGGAGGCAGTTGTGGTATTTACATATAACAGATGCACTTCAGAGGCTCTTTGCAGGAGTCTATAGAAATGGTAGGACATGACGGCCTCCTGGTGTAGCTGGGTAGGTAGTCCGACGACCTGTGAGGCTTCATAGGGAATTAAGGAGTTTTGCCTTTTTGCCTTGGGCAACACGCCCTCATTAGCCGATAAAATGATAATTCTTTCAAAGTCCAAAGCCCGTGTTTCCAGCATTCCTAATATCTGAAGATTGCTAACCGGTTCTCCACTGAAAGGAATAGAAGTCTGCCTGATAAGTTCGTATAGGAAGCCACGTAAGGTCCGGAATGAGAGGATTTCCGGGCGCTCCGCAATGGTTTGCTCAAACTGCTGTAAAAGCGTATAAAACAAGTATAAATATTCAGTTTCTAATGCATTACTATAGGCTTTATAAACCCCTCTTAACAGGTCAATTAAGGCATAGAAAGTAGAGATAACCTGCCCTGGCTGATTTTTATTCCAATGGGTAAACAGAACCTTAAATATGGGTTCATTCCCGGCCAATTCCAGCAATTCTGCACTACTCAGATAGACCCTGTTGTTATTGGCAATATAGTGCTGTGTTTTTTGCAGAATGGTCAATCCTTCCTGGTCTTTCTCCAGAGCTATATTTTCATAATGTCTTATGAAGGGATGGTTTAAGATTTTGTCAATGCTGTGATGACTAAACTTGGGAACAGTAACCTGTCTGCCAGTTTTATTTTTGAAAGTTACGGCATTTTCCTGAAGCTCGAATATACTGTCTATCAGGGTGTATAACAAGGAATTGCGCATGGATAGGCCCATGGTGACATTCACATCTTTGATGCTCGGATCCAATGAATGTAGCATGGGGACGAGCAGATTTTCATCGGCGAGAACTATGGCCGTCAGTACGGGTTTTTCGGGATGATCTTCTGCCAGCATGTCCAGGTAAAGTTGGCCGGCGACCTTGGTTTGTAAGGTGTTGTTGGGGACGCCATAGAGGGTGATGTCCTTTGCTCCAGTGGTCAGATGGTCAGTAGTCCAGTTCCAGGGGCCGAATTTTCCTGAGCGCTCATAGTCGCGCAGGATTTTTCCGGCTTCCATCCCTTGATTAAGGCGCATATAATACGTATCGGTATCCCAGAGAACCTCTCCCAAATCCTTTTTTACCAATCTTTGAACAATTCTTTTTTCGGCCTCCGTAAATGCATTAAAGCCTACAAAGAATACTTTTTCATATTGTTTATTGGACAAAAAGTCGACATCCGGATCTTCTGCTAATTGTCTGTAAATCATTCCCCGATAAGCTTTACCCTTCTCAGTGAGACGTTTCCTGAATCGCAGGTAAAGGTTTTGAAGATTTTGAAATAGCTCAAAATAAGTTTTGGTACCACCTTTGGTTTCCAGGGTCTTTCCCGAAGGAAGGGCTTCCTGCCATCTTTCCAGTGCCTTTGCTTCCGAAAGATAGTCGAAAAGGAACCTTGTATCCACTAAATACTGGTCTATCTTATCGAGGTCGCTCATCAAAACCGCCGACCATCCCATAAATCTTTCAAAGGCCAATGTAGGATCGATTTCTTTGAAGGATTCATACAGCTCCAACATGAGATGGACTGGATCTTCAATTTGCAGACTGGTAGCATTTTCAACGAAATCGTCGATTGCCAGCACCTCAGGGCTCAATACGGCCTGGTCAGTGATTTCGGCAAGTTCTTTTAGCAAGAAAAATGCGGAACGCCGGGTAGGTACGATCACGGCAACCTGGCCTAAATTTTTGCCATGTCGGTTAAAAATATGCGTAGCTACCTGATTGAGAAATGTCTGGGTCATGGGAATGCTTGTGATAAGTTGAGTGAGGCCGCTCACATAAGAATTAGTGCATGCGATCGGAGCGGGGCTTTAGCCCTTGGATAATTTCTGCCTCTGCCTGAAGAAATTCCTTCCAGCGTTGTCTTACTAATTCTTTAGGGCAGTAGGTTTCGGCAAGCTCGAGAAAGGTACGATAATGCCCTGCCTCAGAAATCATCAATTCTCGGTAAAATTTAACCAGTTTAGCATCTTCCAGTTTTTCAGATAAGAGTTTGAAACGCTCACAACTCCGTGCCTCAACAAGGGCACAAACGAGTAATTTGTCCAATAAAGCCTCCTCATAATCACCTTTGTTACGAACCAACTTCATAAGCTGGCCTACATATTCGTCTTTGCGTTGCCTTCCTAAGCTGAGTCCTCTACTGCGCAATTCCTTTAAGACACGTTGGAAATGGCCCCATTCTTCTGCTACAATGGGAGTGAGAACTTCCACAAGCCGGGTTTTCTCAGGATAGTGAACAATTAATGAAATACAGGATGAAGCAGCCTTTTGCTCGCAATAGGCGTGATCGATGAGGATATCCCCAAGTTGCATGGCGGCAATATTGACCCAACGGGGGTCTGTAGGAAGTTCTAAACCAAGCGTGGTGATATTCATAAAGATTAGGGTCTTGAAAATATTTAATCGAACATAGGCCAGACGATTCCAAAGCTGAAGGATCGGGGGATGTCCAGGTAACCGGGACTCTGATAATTTCCTTTCGGAAATAAGCCATAGAGGTCCATATTCAGGTAAGAGTATTTAAAAAACAAACGAACCCTTTTGATCCGAACGTTGGCAAAAGCCTCCGAGGTGAAATAATCTCTGGTTTGTTGCTGGGCGTACAATCCATTTGGGAGATGGAACTGCTGGGTAACGGGCATATAGGCATAGGCCTCATAGGCAGATCGGTAAGTTGCGGACAATCCCAACTGTATATACAAGGCATTATAATAGGTAAAGTCGAAACTAACCTGTCCACTGGCATAAAAGTCCGGATTTCGGATAATGCTCTTGGTATCGTTAAGCGTATAATATGTCCGGGCCGCCAGGGTCCATTTATTGAGCTGGATATCTGCGGTGGCTCCTATGCGGAATAAGTTGATAGTACCTCCATATTGCTGGGGTGTTGCCTGCGCATCATAATACATATGCTGTCTGATGAGATGGTACTGAATTTCAGGCGTGAAGTTTATTTTTTCAGTTTTAATTGGGATGGATCCATAGATGGTATTTACCCATTCCATTTTAAAATCATTTTTCCAGATAAAATTATTCCCATGATAATAGTCCATCAGAAGATCTGGTGACCAAAGTATAGTTTGATATCCAGCTTTGGCCCATTTGGTGGTAATTTCTCCTTTAAGTTTTAAGTCCTTTCCAACCAGGTGTTCTCCTTCGGCACTGAGGTACTGGGTAGAGTCTTTGAAATAATAACCCAGCCATAGACCTAGCATATTTTCGAATTTCAGTCCTGTACGGTAACGGGTATAAGGTTCTCCCGTGCTGTTTGCAGGTTGACTTTGTCCACTTAATCCATACAATCTTTGCCGTATATAAGCCCGATAGTTAAAACCCGAAAATACTCCTTTTATCCCAAATTTATTGTCAAATAGTTTGTAATACAGGTCCTGTCGGGTTTTGCTGGAGTCGGAGTATATATTTTCATAAATACCATTGGCAATTCCCTTAGAAATATCCAGATCTGTATATCGGTTAATGGTACTTTGATAGTCCATCTGCTGGAAAAGCTGAAAGCCATTTACAAGGCGGTATTGATGGTAGAGGTGAAATCCATGCCTGCGTTCCCAGGAGTTAGCATCGTCGCTGATACGGGCCCCTCCATCGTAAGAATAGATCCCATCTCCATTGATGGTAGAGTCAGGAATGACCCCTCCCTGTTCTCTCACTTTCTGATTTAGATGTCGATAATGTGCCAGTATCAGGTATTTATTATTTTTAGAAAAGTAGCTGCCTTGTGCGAGAAAGGTCCAGTTCTGAGCCAGAAGTGATTCAGAATTGAGCGTGCTGAAGGTTCCATATTGCTTATTAGAAGTCAGTCGTTGCGCCTTGATACCCAGGTTAAAGCGAGGGCCAAAATTTTGGGTATACCCAAACCGTCCCATGGAGGTCTTCTTAGCTCCGGAAACGAAGGTAATGTCAGTATGCTGTGATTTGGTATTATAATAATATACCTCTTCCGGCTTGATAGCATAAGCGTCGTAGGCGCGCATGCCCAGCTGTTTGCCAATGTCGTCCCGGGTCTGAAAGAAGATAGGGTTTGAAGCTGTGGCTACGTTTCCTAAATCCACCCATGTGCCCCAGGATTTGTCAATAGGCGTCCAGCGGTGAAGGTTGGTAAGAGAAGTGTCTACCCTGTAGCGCACCGAATCGCGGTTGTTCAGGATATCCTTTTCGAAAAAATGTACCGTGGTTCTGGGTCCGTAAATTGTTTTGGTACTATCGTCCAAAATCGCGGCTCCACCACCACCGCCTCCACTGCTGCCTCCGGAGTTTCCTCCAGGAGTAGGCAGGCCCGCAGGTAATTTTATCTGACCGTAGCTTCGATGGGTATCAATAAAAAATAGGCTTAAGCCTATAAGGAATATTATCTTAAATCTCATATATGGTGCTCAATTGCAACGTCCAATGCATTAGACCTGATTTACTTTTGCTAGTATCCATCTTTCGAAACTTTCCTGATCTTTCCCCAGATCTATCTCAATGGGTACATAAGCCAGCCGCTCATACAAGGCCGTTCCGACAGCAAGAGGTTTTAGCTTTACAATGTCTTTTTCCGTTGTCACTACAAAAGTATCGTTTTTTAAGTTTTGAATAAGTTCTTTTATGTCGACATCGGTATAATTGTGATGGTCGGGATATAGTTTCTGGCCTACTACCTTAAATTTTTGATTCATTTCCGTTAAAAATGGGCCAGGGTTGGCAATCCCTGCGACCACCATAACGTCCACTATCTCATGTTCCTGCAGTGAGAGCAGCCGTGCCGGTGCATATTTTATACCCGCAAAAAATACGGGCGTGTTGCGTTTTATATAAGGAGCCAGCGCCAATTGGATACGGGTTCTTTCCTGATCCTGGAGCTGAGCGGGGCACTTGGTTACCACAACAGCGTCTGCTCGGCGAGCACCATACCTCCCTTCACGGAGCCGGCCGGCAGGGAAGGGTAGATCTTCGTAAAAGGGTCTTGAATAGTCGTTAAGGAGTAAGTTAACATTTCGTTTTATGGCTCTGTGCTGATAGGCGTCGTCAAGAAGCAGTGTTCTTTTTTCCGGGAATAGTTCGGCAAGTTTCAATGCTCCTTCGATGCGTTTCTCGCAGACGGCAACAGCAATATCAGGTCCAAATTTCTGGTAATACTGGTAGGGCTCGTCTCCGATCCTGCCTGCATTAGCCATTTCATCGGCAAGAATAAATCCTCGTGTGTTCCGACCATAGCCCCTGCTTAAAATGGCCAGGGGAAAGGTGTCTTTTAATAGCCTGGCCAGATATTCGGTGACCGGGGTTTTTCCGGTGCCGCCTACCGTGAGGTTACCCACCGATATGGTCCACTGTGGAGGGGCCATGCTCGGCAGGTATCCCCTGTCGAATGCTGCATTACGGATCCTCATGATCACTCCGTAGAGCATCGAAAAAGGAAATAATATATATTTGATCCAGGTAGGTTGTTCCATCTTATCCGCATAATTACATAAATTTTGGCTAATTTTGACGCCCTTTGCTGATCTGACATCAATCTCAACATGCCATTAAGAATTACGACCCAACCTCATATTCTCAATTTCAAGAAACAAGCAGGCACTTCCCGTGGTGTTCTGAACCAGAAAAAAATACATCTGGTTCAGGTCCGGGACACTGAACTGCCTGGACTGTTTGGCTATGGGGAATGTGGTCCGTTACCGGGCTTGAGCGTCGATGATCGGCCAGATTTTGAGCATGAACTGGAAAAAATCTGCAGCCAATTTAACGCTTATGATTTGGAAGTTTTTCCCTTCAATTTAGCCATCATTCTCAATCAAATTGTTCCAGAAAACTTTCCCTCCATTCGATTTGGAATCGAAACCGCTCTGCTGGATATAATGAACGGAGGGAAACGTAAATTATACGATAATGCCTTCTCACGTTCAGAAAAAGGCATTTTGATGAATGGATTGATATGGATGGGCACTTTCGATGATATGGTGGCTCAGGTAGAGGCAAAATTGGAAGCGGGTTTTAACACCATTAAATTGAAAGTAGGGGCCATCGATTTTGATGAAGAGTGCGCTGTCCTGGAACATATCAGAAACCGGTATAAAAAAGATCAGATCGAGCTTCGGGTAGATGCAAATGGAGCCTTTCATGCAGGTAACGTCAGAGACCGCCTCGATCGCCTTGCTACCTATGACCTGCATTCTATTGAGCAGCCCATTATGCCGGGTCAGGCAGAGCTTATGCACGACCTTTGTGCTAATTCTCCAGTTCCGATCGCCCTCGATGAAGAGCTTATTGGAATCGTAGATTATCGTAAAAAGTTCGATTTGTTAAAAAATCTTAATCCCCCATATATTATTCTGAAACCGGGACTTTTGGGTGGATTACAGTCTACAGCGGAATGGATCGAAATTGCCGGAAGGCTAGGAGTAAGATGGTGGGTAACATCAGCCTTAGAATCCAATATCGGGCTAAACGCCATTGCACAATTTACGGCTCAATACCATAACCCTTTACCTCAGGGCCTGGGCACGGGGCAGCTTTATTCCAATAATATTGATTCACCACTTCTAGTGAAAGATGGTTACCTCTGGAACCACCCTGATTCCAGCTGGGGTGCTATTTTTTAGAAAAAAAAGAAATTAATCCTAAAGGCCGCCGGCAAAATATTTGACAGCGGCCCTTGGTACCTGTCGTTTTAAACCCAATTAATGTTCTTTTTGAGGAAGGCTAGCGTCTGGGCCTCTGCCGTACCTGCTTCCGGTATCAGATTATAAGCCCAATTGGCCTGCGGTGGTAGGCTCATCAGTATCGACTCGGTTCTGCCATTGGTTTCCAAACCAAATTTGGTTCCCCGATCCCATACGAGATTAAACTCCACATAGCGCCCCCGGCGGATGTATTGCCATTCCTTTTGTTCGGGCGTAAAAGCCGAGTGCTTGTATTTGGCCATTAGTTGGGTGTAAATGGGTGCAAAGCTCACTCCAATATCTTTAACGAAGGCAAAGAGAGCGTCTTTGGCAAGCCCCTGGGATTTGCCTTCCTGATCTGGCTTTAAATAATCAAAAAAGATTCCCCCGACTCCCCTCGTTTCATTACGGTGCGGGATGAAAAAATAATCGTCCGCCCAATTTTTGAATTCAGGATAGAAGTCCGAATGGTGTTGATCGCAGGCCGACTTTAAATATTGGTGAAACCACTGTGCATCTTCTTTCACCACATAATGCGGTGTAAGGTCTATTCCACCGCCGAACCAACAAGTGCCATTGCTAAGTTCAAAATAGCGCACGTTCATATGAATAATGGGGACATTGGGATTTTTAGGATGCATCACAATAGAGACGCCAGTCGCCGTGAAATGGTAGTCGTCATCTTCCCCAAGGTCCATTTGCGCCCTTAACCGGGGATGGACTTCACCTTTTACACATGAGAAGTTCACTCCTCCCTTTTCAATCACCGCCCCATCCTGAATCAGTCGTGTTCGGCCACCTCCACCGGAATGATGTTCCCATAGGTCTTCTTGAAACTTCGCCTGCCCATCTTCAGTCTCCAGGGCTTGGCATATATCGTCTTGTAAGGATTTAAAAAATGTAATGATATGGTCAATATGCATAAGTGTTCGAATTGGTATGGCGAACAAAATTACGATAATTGCTCAATGGCGGAGCATTCCTTGCCAAGAACGTTGTATTTTTGCGGTTAGTCAATAGTATATTCCTCTCTTATTTTATGATTCGTTTTTTAAGTCTATTCTTACTTTTTGCACAGATATCTTTGGGGCAGACCTTAACTTCTACCCTGCGGGGTACGGTGACAGATAGGGACAATGGACAGCGTCTAGCAGGCGCCAGTATTTTGCTTTCGGGCCTGCCCATCCAGACAGTCAGTAATGAAAATGGCCTGTTTCGTTTCGACGATTTACCCGTAGGTCGTTATGTCCTCATCGTAAAGTACATTGGTTACGAAACGCTGACCATACCCGAAATTCTGCTGGTGTCAGGGAAGGAGCAGGTTCTGAATATTCAGTTGTCTACCAATGCCCTGCAGCTTCCGGCGGCCACGGTGGCCGGCTCCAGGACGCCTGCCTATAATAGTGTTCAGGAGATTACCACCGAGCAGACCTTACGCTATGCGGCTACCTATTTGGACCCGGCACGGGTAGCTACGTCTTTTGCAGGAGTAGCCGCTGCAAATGATCAGGCCAATGGGCTGGTGGTTCGAGGTAATTCGCCCAATAATATGCAATGGCGTCTGGAAGGGGTGGAAATCGTAAACCCCAATCATCTTTCCAATGCGGGGACTTTCAGCGATCGTGCTACTACTACTGGTGGAGGTGTGAATATATTGAGCACTCAGCTCTTGGGAACATCCTATTTCCTGAACGGGGCCCTTCCCGCAAATTATGGCAACGCCCAGTCTGCAGTGATGGATATGCGTCTGCGCAATGGTAATAATGAGCAGACTGAATTTACGGGTCAGGCCGGATTAATCGGCATAGATCTTGCTGCCGAGGGGCCACTTTCCAAGCAACATAAAGGGTCGTATCTGGTCAACTACCGATATTCGTTTACGGGCCTACTCGGGGCTATGGGTGTAAGTTTTGGTGGGGAAGATATTCGGTTTCAGGATTTGTCTTTTCACCTCAATTTTCCTACCAATAAAGCAGGAACCTTTACGGTCTTTGGAATGGGCGGGATAAGCAGCAATACTTTCAAAGCTGACAAAGACACTTCTACCTGGGAATTCCAGAAAGATGGTCAGAATATTAAATTTAAAAATAAGATGGGCGCTATTGGAGTAACTCACGACTGGCCCATAAATAAACAAATGGCATTGAGAACGGCATTGGTGGCTTCCGGACTGACAACCACAAGAGAGGCAAGTCAGGTCTATGCGCTCGATTTTTCCATAAGGCCCCTCGATACCGATGAGCTGGCTAAAGGAAGGGTCTCGATAAATAGTGCGCTCAATATAAGACCTACCGATAGGCTAAGACTCCAAGCTGGGGGCACCATTACGGTGCAGAGCGATCGACTCGATTATTTCAGTAGGGTAAGCACCGAGGCCCCGGTCGATTTTTCGCTGAAAGGGCTGATCATTCAACCTTTCGCTTTGGCCAGTATGCAATGGTCACCCAAGTTTAGTTCTGAAGTTGGAGTTCATTATCTTTATTATTCCAAAAGTAGCCAGGGAGTGCTGGAGCCGCGAGCAGCGCTTCGCTATCAGTTAAAGACGGGGAGCCAGTTAAGCCTGTCCTATGGCATGCAGAGCCAGGTTCCTTTGCCCCAGGTCTACCTGGCCGGCCGCTTGAATGGCGGTAAGATAGGGGTGTCGCGCTCCAGTCAGTTGGTATTGGGTTATAAAATTCAACTACCTAAAAATAGCAGTCTTAACCTGGAGGCCTACTGGCAAGATCTGTTTGACGTTCCGATTCGGGATGGTATTCCAACCGCCTTTTCGGCAATCAATGCTTTGGAGTCTGTCCCTTATCATCCTTTGGTCAATCGTGGCACAGGGAGGAATATCGGGGTAGAGGCGTCTTGGCAGAAATATCTTACTGACGATCTTTACTTTCTAATTTCCGGATCGGTTTATGAGTCGACCTATAAAGGCAGTGACGGAATCCAGAGAAGCACGCGTTACGACGGACGGCATACCTTTAGTTTTACCGGTGGAAAGGAATTTGGCTCCACTGAGGAGCGTGTGTGGGGTGTTAATGCAAAGATATTATGGATAGGAGGATTCAGAGATACCCCCATCGACATCCAGGCCTCTGCAGCCAGTGGTAGTACGGTATATCAGGAGGATCGTGCATTCAGTCTGAAGATGAAAGACTATTTTCGTCCCGATCTCCGGATCTATTATAAGCGGAATAAGTCCAGCCATAGCAGCACCTTTTCCCTGGATCTGCAGAACGTGACTTCATCCAGGAATGAGGCATACAGCTATTTTGATCAATATCAGAAGGGAGTGGTGAGCCAATATCAGCTCGGACTCATTCCCGTTTTTAGCTACAGGGTACAATTTTAGTTTTCTGCCATGAAGTTGGAGGTCAGTCGGTTGTATAAAAAGGTTAAAAATAAATAACGAAACGGAACTAACGGGGCTTAAATAATGTAGTATTGAAGCAACTCTACCCAACTACCGTAATTAGAACGGAAGTTAGTAGGTTATTAAGGTTGCAAAAGAATCGGGGGCGACCGGTTTTGACAGCGGGCTGAGGTTCTGTGAGTAAGCATGTCGGGAGTTGAGAGTACCTCCCGGAAATAATATTCTCATATAGTAAAAGGCGAATCTAATTACGCCATGGCTGCTTAATCCGGAGGATTAACCAAATGCCATCATCTCTCCACCTCACGTGCTGCCGGGTGGAATAAGGGGTGTCGAAACGCAGCGCTGGTTGGTATAGTGATACGGAAACCCAACGAGACACCAGTATCTAAGGCCACGATGCGGGTTTGCCTTGAACCTTGTCTGGCTCGAAAATCTAATCGAAGGCTAAGCATGTAGAAGGCGCAGGGTTTCCCTGATCTGGACGAGGGTTCGAATCCCTCCGTCTCCACACTGTCCTGGTAATGATCTCATTATCAGGACTTTGTATTTTTCTAGGTACCATTGCGCCAACTATTGCGCCAAAAAAAGGGTCAAAATCAATTCGCAAAAAGCGTATGAGTGAGCCTGTAACTACATATTCTTATCAGGGATTTTTTGATGTCTAGGGTAGGCCTCTGAAAAGTTAGGGAATTGATTTTATTCTTCTACTCTAAGATTGTTTTGATAGGGAAATTTCAAAGAACATCTTATATTTATACTTCATTCATCGCCTTTCTGATGCCGGTGAAGGAGTAACTTTTGTCAATCTTTAGCTCATGAGTTATGTTGAAGCGACTTAGTAAGTTTTTCGGTAATAGTAAATCCAAAGCCAATATGCTAGGAGAAGAGTTGATGTCCGACCCTACCATCGGCCGTGCGTTAGTGGATTTTAGTCTGCGGCACGATCAAGGTGTCGAACCAGTAAGAGTTAGAATCAAAGACAAGATATACCAGATGAAAAAATTGGGGTAAAATGAATTTTGCCTTTACCTCCATCATCATCTTTATCTTACTGGCACCAGGGTATATCTATATTGTTGCTTACAGAACATCAAAACTTTGTATCAGGAAGCCCGCTTCAGATTTCATTAAGGAAATCTCCATTGCTATTATTCCTTCTTTTCTTGCCCATATTATTGGCATTTTCTAATTGAATGGGGGACTGCCTATAAGGTAGACTTTCGATTATTAGGTACCCTGCTTTTGGGGGCGGGAATAGGGTGGGGCCAGAAAGCTGGAGGGCATATCAGGAGGTACTGGTAAACACGTATAGGGTTTAGCGTGTTTGGTAATAGTATTGTGAAGATTTTATTGTGGAATATAGAATAAGTAACGAGGCATCCATCGTCAAAGAGCAATTGCATAAGGCGTCCATTGAGGAATTTGAGCTTGAAAACCATGTTTGGTAATTAAAAAAATCTAATAGGTCTGATTGTAAGCATAATACGGTGATAAATGCCATTGCAGTGGACTATAAATACCTTTTCCAGCAGCGTGGAGGATTTTTTAAAAGCTAAGGTCCTCTATTTAATATCTATAGAAAACTAATTCAACTTTTTCTGATATTAATTCAGGTAGATTCTGTGCGTAACATTGTTTTAAACAAAATCATTAAAGCTAAGGACCATAGAGGGAGGCGTGCCAATCTATTCTATATATGGAATGTTTCGGTGGGGAACTACAGCATAAGTGGCTGGGAAACAGTGTTCAAACAAATAAAATGTCGCGATGGTGCCGGCCCTTTGTAACTCTTTAATAAGGGTGTATTGAAGAGTGTTACAGCGTATATATGGGCCTTACAATAGCATGGCCACGGATATTTATACCCAGGTTATGGCCAATAATAATAAAACGGCCAATAGCCCGCTCGATTTTCTTGAAAATTTCGATATAATTATAGTAACCTACTGACTAATACGATATAGACGCAACTAGTGCCGCAAATAACAGTGTTAGCGGCAAGCGTATCCGACCGCACCGACAAAACCAAGTGACAGAAATATTGAATGAAGAAATACACTGCAAACTACACATATACTAATCCGAATTTTGTAATTCAGAACCTCATAACAAATCAGACTAATACTGACTTGTTGCCAGTTTTGTATGTTGTAAAAAACATTTTGCAACGTGGTTTTCCAACAACTCTTTCAAAATATCTACAATCCGAATTAGGCGAAATTCACAAACTTGACAACTATGTAGAACGTTTTTTGTTTGCGACAAACCAAACTCCAATTTGGAACGACACAATAAAAGGCGACAAAGACAATAACTATTACCCAGCAAAATACTTTTTTGAAAGAATTATTCCAAATGAACTTGGAGAATATTCTTTTATTCAATCGTTGCTCATTCCCGAAATTCAAATCAATGAAATTATTGGCGAAGAAGATAAAAACTTCATCAACCAACAAGTCGATTTCTATTTACCACAAGCCAAACTTGTAATTGAAATTGACGGACAACAACACAAACTTAATGAAGTTACCCGAGTTTCTGATAGTACAAGAGATAACTTTTTATCAAGCAAAGGCATTAAAACCATAAGAATTGATACAAAAGAATTACAAAATGGTTCTTATGTATCAAAAGTTGAAACGATATTAAATCATCTTGAAAGATTTGAGAAACTTCTATCCTACTACAAAAATGCTTGTGAAAAAATAGAAGAAAACCAAATGAGCAAAGAAGAAATCAAAACGAAATTATTGCCTACGGCAATAATCCGTTTTCAAGTTTTGCTCATTGAGTTACTTACTCACAAGTATTTGACATTGGATGAAGATTGGAATTTCAATATTTTAACTCACGAAGATTTACCCGATTTTGCAGAATTGGCAATAAACGATTTGCTTATTTGGATTGATAAACTTTGGCAACTTAAAAACAAACAAGAACTCAAAAAGCCAAATTTCAACATTATAATTAGGAATGACAAAACGAAATTTCAACCAACAACAAAAGCTATAAACATTGACTTTTCGCTGTTCAAACGTTACACTGACGAAAATAAAATCAGCAAAGATGTAATTTTCCTTCGTAATGATTATTTTGACATCGTAAAAGACAAAAACTATTTCAGAGTTAGCACAACCGAGCCAATTAATTACCACATTACGGACGAAGACAAAACAACTTTAGAGTTTTTCCTTGATAATATTTTTGACAAAGCAAATTTTAGAGAAGGACAATTTCCAATAGTTTCAAATGTATTGAATAGAAAAGACACAATTGGACTTTTGCCAACTGGTGGAGGAAAATCTTTGTGTTACCAACTTCCTTGCTTGCTACAACCAAGTATCAACTTTGTAGTTTGTCCTATCAAATCTTTGATGTACGACCAAAACGATAATTTGGTAAAAACTCTTGTAACCAATGTAAATTTCATTACCAGCGATTTAGAAGCAGACGAAAGACGAGATATTGAAAGAAATTTTGAGCAGGGACGATATTTGTTTGTTTGGATTTCCCCTGAAAAATTTCAAATCCCAAGTTTCAGAGAAAAGATAAGTGCGATTGTTGCTAATTTTTCAATAGCTTACGCAGTTGTAGATGAAGTTCATTGCCTTTCCGAATGGGGACACGATTTCAGAACTTCGTATTTGAATTTAGCTAAAACCATTGATAAATTAAGTCCGAAAGATGAAAATGGAGAAGGTAAAATCAAATTTATTGGTTTAACTGCAACCGCTTCCGTAAATGTCTTGAAAGACATTAAAATTGAATTTTCAAGACAAAAGCAACGTTTGGAAGATGAAAACATCAAATCACTTTTAGATTATAGCAGAAAGGAATTACAATTTAATGTTATCAACGACAACGGAAATAAAAGCCAAAAAATCCGAGAAATTCTTGAAGATTTAAAAGACACGGAAAGCTTTATTGAAACAACAGATAAAGCAGGTTTGATATTTACGCCAAATGTAAACGGTGCTTATGGTTGTTATCAAGTTTCAAACACATTAAATACTTTTTATACAAACAAAGTAGGTTGGTTTTCTGGAGACATTCCCAAACGTGATATTATAGACGAAAACACGGGGAGAAAAATAGGAACAGAGCCAGTAATGGCAAGAGATGAGTTCAATAAATACAAACAAAAAGTTCAGAAGGATTTTAAAGAAAATAAATATCAGCTTTTAGTGGCTACCAAAGCTTTTGGAATGGGTATTGACAAACAAAACATTCATTATACTTTCCATTACGGTTTGCCAAGTTCGGTTGAAGCTTTGTATCAAGAAGCTGGAAGAGCTGGACGCTGGGACAAACGAAAAAAGGAAAACAAAAATAAAATAGGGAAATGTTTTGTGCTTTATTCACCCGAAATTCACGATGAAGAACGAGTGCAAAGGTTGTTTCATAAAGATACAACTTTTGCCGAAATGAAAGAAATTAGCGATGAAGTAAGATGGAACGGAAGAGATATTTTTAAACAAGTCTTTCTTTTCACACAAGGACAAAACGATATTGAAAAAGATTTTGAAATCATTTTGGGTGTAATCACAAACTATTTCCGAGGAAACTCAAAACTTCGGATATTTTGGAATGACGCTTATTCAAAATTGAAAATCAATAGCGACACTTTACAAAAAGCAATTTATCGTTTAAGTCTTTTAGGAATTGTTTCCGATTGGACAACGAATTTCATTGACCATTTTGAAGTTCAATTCAAAACTCTTGATGAAAATCACATCATAAAAAGTGTTTCGGATTACATCATCAAGTATGAACCAAACACAGATGTAAAAACCGAAATTGAGAAAATTCCTCAAAATTCAATTTTAGAAAAATCAGTTTGGTATTTGCTGAATTGGACTTTTGAAAATATCGCATATGGCCGAAAACAATCTTTAAAAACACTTTCAGATTGGTGTTCGGTGTTTGAAGACAGCGAAAGTTTCAAGCAAAGAATTGATAGCTATTTTATTTTTTCCGAAACAACTTTTGTACTTCAGCATATTGCAGAAAACCAAAAAGTATATGAAAAATGGTTTGAAGTCTTGACGACTAACAACCAATTCCCAAACAAGGTTGAATTTGAAAAACTAAAAGACAGCATTAGTCGATTTTTAGAGAGTTATCGTAATAACGTTGGACTAAATTTTTTAAGTGGTTTTGTTCGTTTAGCGTTGAATAACTATGAAGATAGTGACGGAAAAGAACGCTTTGAAAGTGCATTATCAAGTATCAAACAAACCTTTACGGAAGACGAACAAAGCGACTTTTTATATCGCTTGAAAGTATTAGGAAAGCATTTAACCGAAGAACAAAAATTGGAATTAAGCCAGTCCATTTCAGAATACTATCCTGAAATGTTGGAAGAGCTTGCGGAATATTACGATTTGGCATATTTACTCAATGATGTTTATTCTCAAAAATTACAAGAACTAAAAAAACTTAATAAGAAATTATATGAGCAACTTGCAGAAATTTAATGAAACCCTTGAAGAGTTCAACCAAGAAGTTGGACAACTTAAAGAGGTTTCGGGTGCTTACAAAAAGTTACAGCATTTAACTGACACATATAACGTAATCAGTAAGCAATTTGACGAAAATAGCAAAACGCTTGACAAAATAAATGAACTTCAAAAAGCACAGCAGGAAAAAGTTGCTCAAAGTTTAATCGTACTTGAAAATTCTAATAAGCAGAATAAAACCGAGCTTGCTAAACTTGTAGAAGAAAAAACCGACCAAATCCGAAAAGAAAACAAGGACTTTTATAAAGACCTTGAAAGCACAATCAAAATAAGGCTTGACGACAATAAATCTGAAATAAAAAAGCTAATTGAAAACGAGCGAAACCACATCAAACAAATTTTTGAAATTGAGTTTGCTAAAAACACAAAAGAATTAAGACAAGTTATAGAAGCTGAAACCAACAAGCAGACACAGTTACTTACAGATAACCAAAAGACAATTAAGATTTCTGTATGGGTAATTGGTGGACTAATTTTAATAATGAGTATTTTGGCAGTAATAAAACTATGGACATAACGCCTGACAAAAACGCCAGCCAATAACAAGGTATTGCCAAAAGTTGGGCTGAACGGATTCGATTGGACATTTGTGCAAGGTTCAACTTTTGTTCTTCGATTGAACATTAGTGCTAAAATTCCCCGCCTTCGGCAATACCCAAACCGTTAGCGGTCATTATAGAACGAATTAGGGAGGACAACGCGACTAATAGCAATTGACTAACAGAAAATGAAACATAAACAAAACGAAACTGACAAATTACTTCTAAAAGCGGGAGAAGGGAGAATTTATAACTGCGGCACAATGACAGCAGTTTTAAAGCAGACGAAAATGAGACAGCAGACAAATACAGCATTTCTGAATGGTGGCTTGAACCTAACTCTGACGGACCTGGTGCTCATCAACACGAAGACAATGACGAAATATTTTACGGCATAGAAGGAACTACATCAATACTTGTTGGCGACAAATGGTTTGAAGTTGGTAAAGGGACATTTTTAGGAATACCTGCAAAGACAATCCACGACTTTGCTAATAGGACAAATGAAAAATCAGGCTTGCTCAACTTTTTTATTCCTGGTGGATTTGAAAGAGATATGCCAGCAATTGTAAAATGGTTTGAAGATAACAAATGAAAATTGAAATTAAGAAGAAGACTCAATTTCAGTCTGAATACACAATAACAAGAAAGGACAAATCTATTGAGCTCATTAACCTTGAAACAAAAACGTATTTTCTTCACGATATTTGTCATTTTGTGGTAGAAAAGAATTTACAATATTCAAAGGGCTTTTGGGGTATGTTGTCGCAAGGACACTCTTTCAAAGAACTGTTCGGTAAAGACAATCCACAGACGAATGAACTAAGATTTATAGAACAAATTGTTGGACCTGTACAATCTGTGTATTGGGGGCATATACCCAAGCAAAATTTTGATGAATATATCAGACACCTTGATTTCATTATGACAGAAAATATTTTAAACTCTTGTTTAGATGAAATCAATTCAATAATGGAGAATTGGAGACAATTGTCAGTAGGAGAACAACTGATAATTGAATGGAAAATATAAACATCCAAAATAATTCACAAATGGAATTTTCACCTTTCAATAATATTGTTAAACTCTGTCTTCAAGGGATGGAGATGGAAGAAAAAGGCAAACCAGAAGAAGCAAGCAAATTATTTATCCAAAGTTGGGATGAAGCGACAAATGACTTTGAAAAATTTCTTGCAGCTAATTATGTAGTCCGACATCAAAAAAATGTTTCTGACAAATTAAACTGGCTTGAAACCGGTTTGCATTTTGCTTTAAAGGTAAACAATGATGCAGTTAATAGTGCTTTGCCTTCTCTTTATTTGAACATTGGCAAATGTCACGAAGTTTTGGGCTACTCAGACAAAGCAAAAGCAAATTTCGATTTAGCAAGTTCGTATAAATATAAGCCCTCAGATAAAGGCCCTTTTTATCACGGCACAAAAGCGAATTTACAAATTGGCGATTTACTGCCCGCTGGGGGAGGTTCCAATTACAAGGCAGAACTAAAAATGAACCATATTTATTTTACGGCTTTGGTGAATGGTGCTGGACTTGCTGCTGCACTAGCAAAAGGAGATCGAAACGAAAGAGTTTATATTGTTGAGCCAACCGGAAGTTATGAAAATGACCCAAATCTAACAGACAAAAAGTTTCCTGGTAATCCCTCACGTTCATATCGTTCCAAAGCCCCCCTGAAAATCGTTGGAGAAGTAACAGAATGGGTTAGACAAACACCTGAAGAACTTCAAAAATTTCGTGAGAAATTGGAAAATAACAATGGGGAAATAATTAATTAGCCATTGAGAGATGCAGCAGAAAAACAACGAACCGCTAACAATGTATATAAAAAATAGGCGAATCAGTTTTAAAATCAAGGCTTTAGGCTCTTATCAAACTTTGTACTTTGCCGAAAGTTTCGTGCTTCGAAATCGCCTACTTTTCATATACTAACCGTTGTAGTCAATGGTAGAAAAACCTACACGACAATGAAAATCCCGACAATACATGGATATAACGACAGAAGAATTTTAACCCGCACAACGGGTTAAAAAGACAAATGTATGGCAGGGCTTGCTTTGACCTCTTGCGTAAGAAGGTGATACTATCTAAAAATGGTTAATGTTTCCCCAAATATAAGGAAGAACCCATCCGACCGAAATACGTGGCACAAATCGAACCGTAGTATCCATAGAATCCATTAAAGACAGAATAACAAATGTTTCAGAGTTTTGGGGGATACTGACAGCAGCATCTAAGTTAAGTTGGACAAGAACTAAAAAATGGATTGAAGCAGAACGATCATTAAGTTTAATTGCACTTGATGGACTAAAGTATTGCACAACGACAGGTAGTCGATAAAATCAAAGTTTCTGGTTTCAAAAACATCAGCCTAAACTTGTTGACCCAGACAAATCTGAAGTAATGGCCAAAGTATTAAACGACTGCTTGAAGGTGGACAGCGTACCGAGAGTTAAGAATGTAGTGAGCAGAATTACATATAATCTATTTGAGATTACAGCATTAAAAACTACCGCAAACATAAACGTTAGTGGGCATTGTAAAGACGACCTACCAAGACAGAGAATTTTAACCCGACACCAAAAAAATCAAGAAATATTTTGAGAAACCAAAAGGTTGCGTATATTTGCAACCGATTAGTTTCACAATTTAAAGCAAGAGAGAATGAGAAAATTAAAATTACAAGTGCAAATGTCGGTTGACGGATTTATTTCAGGGTTGAACAATGAGATGGATTGGATGACTTTTAATTGGTCAGACGACATTAAAAAGTATGTTGACGAATTCACTAAACCCGTTGACACTATCCTACTCGGTAAAAATTTAGCAATAGGTTTTATTCCACATTGGGCAGCAATTGCTAACGACAAGACCAATCCAGAACAAGAAGCAGGGGTAATTTACTCTCAAACACCAAAAATTGTATTTAGTAAAACCTTGACTAAATCAGAATGGGAGAATACGGAAGTTGAAAACGGAGATTTTATAGAGAAAATCAACGCATTGAAAAATCAATCAGGTAAAGACCTTATTGTTTATGGTGGTGGTCAATTTGTTTCTTCCTTAATCAAAGAAAAACTTATTGACGAGTTGCACTTGTTTATCAATCCAGCAATACTTGGTAAAGGAATGCCAATTTTTCAAGATGTAGATGCAATTCAAAAATTAAACTTGGTTTCTTCTAAACACTTCGACTGTGGTATTATAGTGCTTGTATATAAACCTTTGTAAAATGCGTAGAGACATTTTTCAAGCCATTGCCGACCCGACAAGAAGGGCAATTATTACACTGATTGCTTTACAAGCAATGACACCAAATGCCATTGCCGAACATTTTGACACAACACGTCAAGCAGTTTCAAAACACTTACGCATTTTAACAGAATGTGAATTAATTAAGCAAGAGCAAAAAGGACGAGAAATATACTACCAACTTGAAATTGAAAAGATGAAAGAGATTGATAAATGGTTAGAGCAATTTAGAGCAATTTGGGAAACCAGATTTAATCAATTAGACAATCTCTTAACCGATTTAAATGGAAAGAAGAAAAAATGAAATCTAACTTACAGTTTGACTTTATAGTTGATAAAGAAAGTAATCAACTTACTCTAAGACGAGAATTTTTGGCTGACAGACAATTAGTTTGGGACTGTTACACAAAAAGTGAATTGCTTGACAAATGGTTTGCACCAAAACCAATGACAACCAAAACAAAGACAATGGATTTTAGAGAAGGTGGTCATTGGCATTATGCAATGGTTGATGCTAACGGAACAGAATATTGGGGTTATACCGAATATCTAACAATCCAACCGATTGACTTTTATACTTCTCTTGATGCTTTTAGTAACGAACAAGGAGAAGTAAACAAAGACTTACCAAGAGCAAAATGGAGAGTTTCATTCTCGGACAAATCAGGAAATACTCTTGTTGAGACAATTGTTCAATATAATTCACTAAGTGAATTAGAAGCCGTAATACAAATGGGAATGGAGCAAGGTATGACAATGACACTTGAAAAATTGGATGAATTATTAGCAACTTTAATGAGTGAATCATAACAACGAACCGCTAGCATAATGCATATGCAATGTCTGGTTTCGGTTTCAGGTTGGTTATCTCCGTGTTATGTTCAGGGTGGACAACCTTGACGAATTACTTAACTGACTTACAAAACAAGGTGTTGAAATGGTGGGAGAAGTAGTAAACTATGAGAACATTTACAATCTCTGTTACATACGTGGGACAGAAGGACTATTCGTTGGTTTAGCCGAACAACTTGGCATTAAAAAAGCGACTGATATTTTGGATAATAATGTGTAAAAAGAATAACGGTAGAACCCAATATATTAAGAAAACCTTAAATTAGCATAGAAAAATCATTAAGAAAATGGACATAAAATTTGAAGCTGGAATTAATATTGCAATAAAAATTCCAAAAAGCAAGTATGACAAAACCGTTGCTTTTTATAAAGATATTTTAAAATTGGAAGTCGAAGAAAAACCCATTGTTAATCCAACAATTTCCAGAACTCACGAAGTGAAGTTCGGTAATAATATAATTTGGTTGGACTGCGTTGACAACTACACTCACTCTGAAACTTGGTTGCAGCTTACAGTTCCAAGCGTAGAGGAAGCGACAAACTATTTGCAATCAAACGGAGTAGAAACGTGTGACGAACTTGAAGAACTTCCAAAAAATATGCATTGGATACAAGACCCAGCAGGAACAGTATTCAATGTGCAAAGAAGAGAAACAAAACATTTTGAAGGGAAAACAACGAAGGCATAACAGCGGTTTGGCAAAAGTGGCGGTCCCGTGCTCCGCAGACACATTTGTGGTTAATCAAAAATTGGTTCTCCGCATCAATATTTGTGGTATAAATTGCCCACCTTCGCCAAGCCCGAAACCGTGTGTGACTTGAACAATATCCAGTAAGATATTGGTACTTTATAACAGATGGGAGCAGGCCTCTCGGCGACGACTTTCAGGAGTAGTTTCCAAACCACCTTATGCTGCAGGCTTGATAAATTGACCTGTGGTGAGCGATAAGGAAAATACGGTAACAACGATTACTGTCGGTGAGCTGATGTGAGTTGAAGGCAAGTGAACCAATGATGAAGCCTGGTAAGGACAAAAACGATGTCGAAAGCAGGTAGTTACGTTTGTACTTGCAATAAGCGTGTACCGGACACCTGATGACCGGGTATATGACATCCGGGGTTAAGTTGGCAATACACAAAAGGCGCAGACCAACTGAGGCGGTAGCCAGACCGGTGAATCCTGTTGCACGAGGCATTATCCATTACTACCACCAATTTCAGTAAAATGATATGCGTTTAGTGTGGAAGCAACTCAATGCAAGATTGCTTAAATGGGTAAAATGGGAGAAAGACTTGAACAAGAAAGCAACGATAAAATACCTGCAAACCAAGTACAAGGAACATCCCAACTATTTGAATTTTTTTATTGGCGCATCCCTAGAGATACAATATCCTTGAGTGATTATTAACATGAAGATCGGACCGCCGAAGCGGCCATATGAAGGGAGATCCTCCCGAACAGTTCTGTGGGAACTTGAAGGTGAAATCCCTTTGCGTGACCCGATTATGTGCCAGCTAAAAAAACAACGATAGAATAAAATTATGGCAAAATTGACATCATTCACATTTATTTCATTAAATGGATTTTATAAAGGAATTAACGATGATATAAATTGGCACCAACACGGAGGAGAAGAGGCGGAATATTCCGTTGAGAGCTTAAAATCGAACAACACTCTTTTATTCGGCAGAGTGACCTACGAAATGATGAAAAGGTTTTGGCCAACTCAAATGGCTTATGACTCTTTCCCCGAAGTTGCAGATGGAATGAATAATTCTGAAAAAATTGTCGTATCAAAAACCTTACAATCAACTGATTGGAAAAACACTCAAATCATCAATGAAAACCTCATAGAACGAATAACGGAATTAAAAAAAACGAGTAAAAAGAACATTACACTTTTAGGAAGCGGAACGATTTTAAAACAACTTTCAGATGCGAATTTAGTGGATGAATATCAAATAATGATTGACCCGATATTCATTGAAAAAGGCGAACCGATTTTGGACAATCTGAGTAATAATATAAACCTCGAACTGACAAAAAGCAAAGTTTTTAAAAGTGGAACAATATTACTTTATTATAAACCCAAAGCGAATTAAGGAATAAACCCAGCACATAACAATGTTGACAAAAATAGGCGAAACAGTACTAAATTTGAGGCTTTTAGCTTGAATCAAATTTGGTGCTTAACCGAAAGGTCGGTGCTTCGAAATCGCCTACTTTTCATATACTAACCGTTGTAGTCAATGGTAGAAAAACCTACACGACAATGAAAATCCCGACAATACATGGCTATAATGACAGAAGAATTTTAACCCGCACAACGGGTTAAAAAGACAAATGTATGGCAGGGCTTGCTTTGACCTATTGCGTAAGAAGGTGATACTATCTCAAACTGGTTAATGTTTCCCCAAATATGATGAAGAACCGGTCCCTCCGAAATATCCACTTTTCATTGATGCATCCCATCAGGTGCGGGTGGGCAGAGCTCAAAACTACCTGGAGCCTGAACATGTCAACCAGATTTTTGACTGGTACAGGGCTTTTTCCAATGTAGAGAATTATGTGAAGGTGGCTTCACTTGATGATCTTAAAGAGAATGACTTCAACCTGAACATTCCGCTGTATGTGGAGAAGCTTATAGAAGACAACTTGCCCAGTGTGGAAGAAGCCCTTGCAGATTTAAAAACCGCCTGGGACAAGAGTCTTCAAGCGGAGGAAAGTTCAAGTTAATTTTGAAAAATTATATCTAACTGCATATAGATGTGCTCAAACAACCTTTTATATATGCAATCACGTATAATTAAATAAAATCAATTACCTTTATATGTAAATACATATAACATGAGTGAATTATCATACTTTGTGAAAACCAAAAGAAAGCAACTAGACCTAACACAGGAAGAATTTGCTGAGAAGGCCGGGGTTGCACTTACGGTTATTCGAAAGATCGAACAAGGAAAAGAAAACCTCAATATGTCAAAGGTGAATCAGGTGCTACACATGTTTGGCCATGTTTTAGGTCCAATAAATGAGAACGATGCGACAAGGAATAGTTAAATACAACAAAATACAGGCCGGTCTTCTAACTGAAGAGGATAATGGAGAATATCTCTTTGTATATGACGAAATAAATGTACAAAACTAACCAAACCAATTCGTCACCTTTCAAATGCCGGTATCAACCAGACCATACAGAAGTAAAAGACTATTCCCGTTTTTTGATGGACTAATTCCTGAAGGTTGGCTGTTGAATATAGCTGCAGAAAGCTGGAAAATTAACAAGAATGACCGCATGGGTCTTCTGCTTGCCTGTTGTCAAAATGCTATTGGTGCCGTAAGTGTTCACCCAGTAAATCCTGAAACAGGTGCCTAGATGCCTAAACTGTTATAAGGAGTTGGATGAAAATCAGGTGGACTACCACCCGAAGTGTACGATGGCATTCTATGGAACAAAACATGCTCCGATTTTACCCTACCGTTTATCAGAGATGGAAAAACTGGCGAAGGAGGCAGCAGAGCTATCCATTACTGTTCCGGGTGTTCAGCCAAAATTGTCTTTAGGGTGGATCAAAACAGCACTGGAAAATGGCCATCAGGGGCGATTGACCATTATGGATGCTTTAGAAGGGAACTATATCTTGAAATCACAAAATGCTGATTATCCGCAGATGCCCGAAAAAGAGCACCTCTCCATGAAACTGGCCGAATTGTTCAAAATAGAAATTGTGCCCGTAAATATGATTCGCTTGCAATCGGGAGAACTTTGTTTCATTACCAAACGCATTGATCGTAACTCAGATGGATCCAAAAACCACATGATTGATTTTCTGCAAATTTTGGAGCTGGCAGATAAGTACAAGGGCACCATGGAAACGCTGGGAAAAACCATTGGCGACTTATCATCCAACACCTTATTGGACAAGCTGCGTTTTTTTGAATCAACCGTATTCAACTATATCATCGGGAACAACGATATGCACCTAAAAAACTATTCGATGTTCTTATCGGAAATGGGTTGGGTGCTTTCGCCTTTCTACGACTTGTTGAATGTGAAAATAATCTTACCAAAAGACAAGGAGGATACAGCCTTAATGCTGGGTGGTAAAAAGGAAAACTTCAACAAAGGGTATTTCGACCGTTTGGGGGCAGTATTCAAATTAAATGATAAACAAATCAAAGCGGTGTATAAAAGGCCGCAAAAATGGCTACCTGAAGCTATTAAACTGATAGACAGTTCATTTTTAACCGAAGACTACAAGAATAACTACAAAGAATTAATAACAGTACGTACGAAGCTATTTGCCATTAGCATTTAGCTGCTAGAATCCAATCGCCAAAAGCCAAGCCATGCGATTCTTTAGAAAACTAGAAATATGGAAAAAGGGGATATCGATAGTGAAAGATATTTATACTTTGACCGAAACCCTTCCGCGTACGGAAAAATTTGGATTAATCAGTAAAATGCAACGATGTGCCGTTTCAATCCATCCATTATTGCAGAAGGTTGCAGTCAAAATAGTGATACAGAATTCAAACGTTTTTTAGAGATGGCCGTTGGGTCTTCATTTGAATTGGAAACTCAATTGATTCTTTGTAACGAAATCGGTTATATAAAAAATGAAAACTTGGAAAATTTAATTACTGATTTGCACTGCCTTCAAAAGCAAGTAAATAGTGTAATTAGCGAAAAATCCAACAGCAAAAAGTTAACAGCTAAAAGCCAACAGCCAATAACATGACCCAATAACAACTCGAAAAATACCTCTGGGGTGCAGCCACCTTACTCCGCGGCACCATCGATGCAGGCGACTACAAGCAGTACATCTTTCCACTACTCTTCTTCAAACGCATCTGCGATGTGTATGACGAAGAATTTGAAAAAGCATTGAAAGAAAGCGATGGCGATATGGAATATGCTGCCTTTGCCGAACACCACCATTTTCAGGTTCCGGAAGGTGCTCATTGGAATAATGTAAGGGAATAGACTTGAAAGACTAGCAAACATACTCATTTAACTTCAATCTAAGCGAATGATTACTGCTCGTGAAATAGCTGTACGGTTTGAAGTTAGTATTAGGACAATTTAGAGAGATATTCAAATATTAAGACTTGCAGGCGTTCCAATTGGAGAAGAAGAAGGAAAAGTATATTTTTTAGTTGAAGGTTATAGATTGCCACCTGTGACGTTCACAATTGATGTAGCAAGAGCTTTAGTAACAACAAGTAAAATTTTGAATTACCATACCAAAGACTCACTTAGACGAAATTAGGAATCTGTATATTTAAGCTAAGAGCTGTTTTGTCACTCACAGACAAATACAAATTGGAATTATTAAATTCTAGAATCGGATATCAAAAACCCTGGGCCCCGACAAGTTTTTATATAGATACAATCCAGCATTCAATTACAGATAACCAGAAACTGGAAATAACATATCAGGCAAGAGGAGAAGATCAATTAAAAGAGCGACTAATCTAAATTTATGCAATTTATTTCAGTGGAGCTATTTGGTCAATTATTGCTTTTTGTGAAATTCGACAAGAAATAAGAGAGTTTCGCCTTGATCGAATAAAAGAACTCAAATTACAACAAACTCATTTCAATTCCGACAAGACTTTTAGCATGGGACATTATATGGAAGAACGTTCAATAAGATTATTTTTAAACTCCTGACAAAGGGCTGTCATAGGTGCCTTTTATCTTTGCTTCGAATTCAAACAAAAATGAGTATAAAGCAATTTTATTAATTGTCATTGCTTCATTTTTATCGAATGAGAGCAAGGCACAAACACAAAAAAGTATGACAGCAAAACAAGTCACAATCAGAGACAAACAAGTTGAAATAAATTATTTTCAACAAGGACAAGGCGAAAGAACACTACTTTTTTTGCACGGTTGGTGTATTGACGGAACTTATTGGGAAAATCAACTAGAATATTTTTCTAAAAATTACGATGTTTACGCAATTGACCTGCCGGGATTTGGTAAATCCAAAGCAGTAAGAACCAACTGGACAATTGAAGAGTATGCCAATGATGTAATAGCATTTATTGATACAATGAATCTTAAAAATCTTGTAATCATTGGACATTCTATGGCAGGTGAAATTTTGTTGCAAATAGCATTAACCAACAATCAAGAAATAGTTGGTATTGTAGGTGTTGACAATTTCAAAATTATTGACGTTGTATTTACGCCAGAACAAATGAAACAAATGACCGACTTTTTTCCAATGCTTGAAAAAGATTTTAAAAATTCAGCACCTCTATATGCTGATATGATGCTTTTTCACCCAACAACATCAAAAGAAGTGAAAGACAGAGTGAAAACTGATTTTGCAAATAGCGATTCTGTTATTGGTTATAAAACTATTATGACCCAAATGCAATATGCCTCTACCGATGCACAAAGATTAGAACAGCTTGATTATAAGTTATACTTAATAAACAGTGATGGTTTTCCAACAAACGAAACTGGACTGAAAAACCATTGTAAAAATAGTTTTCAAGTGGAAACTATCTCAGCAACCGGACATTATCCAATGATAGAAAAACCTACTGAATTTAATTTGATATTAGAAAAAGTACTGACAGGAATTAAATAAACAGTTGCTAGCCTCGTGTATAAAGCACTGGGGATTAGGTGGTTAAATTAATCGTTCTGCCCCGTATCGGCATTTGTGTCGGCGGATAGGAACGAAGCCCGCAATCCCTTACGCTTCATACACGAAACGGTTATTTGCAATGCTATAAGCACTTCAAAAAGACAACCATAAACGAGTTTGACATTTATTCAATCCCATGAATAATTTTGTTCCTGTGCTGATAACCCCATTTTTCCATTGCAACTAAAACTTCACCTAAAGTTTCACTATAAGAAGTCAACTCATACTGAACCGTAACAGGTTTAGTATCACAGACTTTTCTGCTGACCAATCCGTTCATTTCCAATTCCTGCAATTCTTTGGATAAAATTCGTGGAGAAATCATCGCTTCTCTCGACAACTCGTTAAACCCCTTTTTACCACTTCGTAAAACCGAAACTAATACCAGTTTCCATTTTCCACCTACCACATCCAACGTGTCCCTGATAGCCATTCTGGCTTTCGAGCAACTTTCAACCGTGTGTTTTGCCATATACTATTCTTTTTGTAAGTACTATCCTTTTTGTAACAGGTAACAAAGGTATAGTAATTATTCTGAAGTTTGCATCATCATTTAAAATCAAAACCTTATGTCAAAAAAAGCAATCAGAATCACAGGATGGGCGATGACCATTATTTTAGGACTTTTATTTACTATGAGTGCCTTTATGAAACTTACGCAAAACGAAACGGCTATGGCACAAGCTTCTTCGTTTGGAATTGATGCCACCACTTATCTGTTCATTGGGATTATTGAAATCATCTCGCTGATACTCTTCATGATTCCAAGAACGGGTATTTTGGGAACCATGCTATTAGTAGCTTATATGGGCGGAGCTATTGTTACGCATTTGCAACATCAACAGTCAATTGCTGTAGCGGTTATTATTCAAATCCTACTTTTGATTACAGCATTTATTCGTTTCCCGGAATTAAAACAAAGACTTTTCTCAACTAAAATAATACAACAATAATAATCCGCGGAAACATTTCAAAGATTACCCAATACCATTGGCATAATGGATTACTGGGTACAGGACATCGTGCAATGGCAGCATTGGACGGTGTACCTTATAAAGACAGCGACCCTTACATTTTGTTTATGGACGACAGCCTGAATCTTCCGGGCGGAGAACCCGTAGATGGTGCACATCTACACGCAGGATTTGAAACTTTAATCTTGGTTTTGGAAGGCAATGAAAAAGATTGGAAAGCGGGAGGTTTTACCAGATATTCCACCGCACTACAGTGGCTTAGTATATGAATTAAAAGGCAGTGTGAAAGCAGGCGAAAAAATCATCAACGCGGAACAAGCAGGATGGCTTGAAAAGACAGTCGAAAACGAAATTCAATTTGAAGATTATTGTTTGGAATGGAGTCTAGTGGTAATTGACCCGCAATTCCCCCAACCGTTAACTGGAATTGCTACAATAAAGCGGACAAAAAGTTAAGCCGCAATTTTCTGCATATTTAAAAGTTCTTCAAATTCTTTTGGTGACATGTACCCAAGGGCAGAATGAAGCCTCTTTCTATTATACCAGGTTTTAATATATTCAAATACAATTATTGCTGCCTGCTGTTTATTAATAAAAGTGTTTTGGTAAACACATTCTGCTTTTAAGGTCTTAAAAATGCTTTCAGCAACCGCATTATCAAATTCAAACAGGCGGTGGCATGGTCCCTCCGAAATAACCAAGAAGTTCTTAATTAAATGCGCTTCTGAATTCCAACGGCGATAGATTGGTTTTGTTTTTGAATAATTTGGAAAAGCTCTGACTATGTTCAAAACCCAGTTCAAAGGCAATTTCTGAAACCGTTAACTCAGTAGTTGATAGTTTTTCTTTTGCTTTTTCAATTAGTTTCTCGTGAATATGTTGTTGCGTAGTCAAGCCCGTTAATGATTTTAGCAAACTACTTAAATACATTGGGGATACATGGACGGACTCCGCAATATGCAGAACAGTAGGCAATCCAGTGGTGTTTTCATCATTGAAATACGCATTAATGGCTTGTTCTACCTTCGCAAGGATCTTGCGATTGATGACCTTACGGGTTATGAACTGCCTTTGATAAAAGCGATCGGAGTAATTAAGCAAGGTCTCTATTTGGGAAATGATAATTCCCTGACTGAATTTATCCAGGTTTCCGGTATACTCACGCTCTATATTTTTAACGATTGCTTGAAGCGTTGTTTCTTCCATTTCCGAAAGAAATAACGCTTCATTTACTGCATAATCAAAGAATTCGTATTGGCTAATACTTTTTGCCAATGGGGTACCCCATAAGAAATCCGGATGAATCATCAAGACCCAGCCACTTTTGGATGTTGCTATCTCTTCAATCGTTTCAATTCCAAAGATCTGGTTCGGTGCGATAAAAAACATAATCCCATCCTTGAAATCGTAATGATTCTGTCCATACTTGTATTTCGTACCCAGACTGCGTTTTATTGAAATATGGTAGAAATCGAATACGAAATTTTTGTGATTGATTTCTACCGAGCAGTCGAAAGTACTATAATCAAACAAGCTGATCAGAGGATGCTGGGGCGAAGGCAATCCCTTCATCCTATGAAAATCAGCGATAGATTCTACCCTATGTACCTGTTGTTGACTCATTTTTCAAAATTACGAATTATTAGACCATCATTCCTCCTGAGAGCTCTATTCTTTGTCCATTGATCCATCTTGCTTCCGGAGTACACAAAAATGCGACCACTCCACCAATATCTTCAGGTAAACCCACTCGGCCTAGCGCAGTAATGGAAGAAATGGCAGTTCTTTTATCCTCATCGGACTTGTTGGAACCTCCTCCGAAATCAGTGGCTATCGCACCGGGAGCTACTGAATTAGCGGTAATTTGCCGGGTGCCAAGTTCTTTGGCTAAACAACGTGTATACGTCTCTATAGCTCCCTTCATGCTGGCATACGCCGAGACATTGGGAAAGGAAACCCTGGTTAATCCTGTTGATATGTTAATAATTCTACCACCCTTCTTTAGTAGGGGAAGCAGTTTTTGGGTTAAGAAATAAACCCCTTTAAAATGAATGTTCATCATTTCATCAAATGCTTCTTCCGTAGTTTCGTCCACACTGCCATATATACCAGTTCCGGCATTGTTAATAAGGAAATCGAAGTTGGCAGTACCTTGTGCCTGCATCAAATGCTGGCTAATGCCTTGCACAAATGTGTCAAAGGTCTTTATGTTGCTCACGTCTAGTTGGAATGCAACAGCATTATGACCATTTGATTCTACTTCTTTTACCAATTTATCTGCCTCGACCTTATTCGTATGATAGGTGAAAATAATGTCATTTCCGTTTTTGGCCAGATTAATGACCATGTCTCTACCAAGCCCCCTACTACCGCCTGTTACTAGTGCAATCTTACTCATTTGTATCATGATTTTATGTTTTATTGAGATACAAATTTCGGGCTATCTTAATCATCCGCTGTAGTCAAAATATTGATTTATGTATCCATTTTGAATACTGAGTACATATTCTGGACTATACTGACCCCTTTCCGCTGGGGAAGGGGGCATCATCTGAGTTCTATCGTCCATAATTCAAAAAGTCACAGCACGAATTTGCGCTGAGACTTTTGAATTTAATTGGACTGTATTGCTCTACTGAAGTCTGTCTTTTGAATTACTAAATACGCTTTTCTATTAAGCTGATTATCATAAAATTAGGGAAGCTACTTATTTCTTAATCCCTAATATTTAATATCGGTTTAAAGCGAAACAGGACTTCTGCTCCAGTAAATTTGTTTTTCCCGAAGGAGGATTCCTTAAAGAAATGAGGGCTGTGGGGTTTTAATGGGTTTTTTAGGATTTCTTCATGTTTAATGAGGAGTTGCTCTTACAGCGATAACCCCATATCTCCTGTAATCAATACCAAAAGTTATTTAACGGTTTCAATTCAATTTTATACCAAAAAGATGAAGCTTCAAAAGATGAAGCTTCATCGTTGTATTTAGGAATATAATCAGAACATGTGCGATTTGTCCATTCACTTAGAATGTCTTTCGAAGGCCAGCTTGATCAATCTCGTTAGGAGTGTTGGCAATGGCAGACCAGATTTTTCCCATAACTGCGGATACATACTGGTTTTGGTAAAACCCGGCAGTGTGTTAACTTCATTTAATACAAAAGTATGATCCTCTCTCAAAAAGAAATCGATTCTGGACATTCCTTCGCATGACAGTATTTGAAATGCTTTTAGGGCTATTTCTCTTATTTTTTCGGAAATATTTAGTTCAATTTCTGCGGGGATTTTGGTCTGTATTCTTTCTATAGAATTGTATTTGTCATCATACGAATAGAACTGTGCGTCCGTTATAATTTCCCCCAGGACGGAAGCCTGCACATTGGTATTGCCTAAGACGGCACATTCAATCTCCTTTCCGAAAACAGCCTCTTCGATCAGAATTTTACTATCAATTTCAAAGGCAAGTTTTATTGCTTGTTTAAATTCAACCACATTGGTTATTTTACTGACCCCAATCGAAGAGCCGGCATTTGCCGGTTTTACGAATAGGGGCACTCCTAGTTTAACCGATATGGTTTCAAAAGAATAATCCAATTCTTCATGTCTGTAGAGCGTAATATAGTCTGCAATCGGGATATTGGCATCACGTAGCAGTCTTTTGGTAATGTCCTTGTCCATCGCTATAGCGGAACCAAGTAAACTGGGACCTACAAAAGGTATTTCAAGAGAATTTAAAATTCCTTGAAGGGTGCCATCCTCCCCGAATTCCCCATGTATGATCGGAAATGCCACCTGAAATTCGGACAAAATCAGATGATTTTGAATTTCAATGAGTTGTACACCACCCGCAACTTTTTTTAAATATACGAAAGAGGCATTTTGGAAATAATTATTTTTAACAAGATCGATATCCTCTAATTCATAATGAGCATCATAGCACCAATTACATTGCCGATCCAGTGCCAATAATACGGGCTCAAATTGCTGACGATCTAATGCTCTTAAGATATTCGATGCCGAATGAAGTGATACCTCATGTTCGTCGGATGGACCTCCAAAAAGAATTGCAACTTTTGTTTTCATGGCCGTTAATATTCTTATTGAAGGTTAATTTGGTAAGAGATGGAGTACTGCCGCCGACATACTCAGGATGCCCATTTTTAGGCTCGGCTCCAAATCTGGCAGGTAGAGGGAGGAGTGCGTCGATGGCAAAGTTTTGTTGCTTTTTAATGCTTCTGCCATCTTTTGTGGATGAACAGAGCCTACGGAATAGATCAAGGTAGGAATGCTGGGATTTTCCCGGTGGTACCACCCAAAATCTTCGCCAAACATTTCTGGAGTCAGGGTCAGCACATTTTCAGGACCCAGAATTTGCTTAAAGTGATTCGAAATTTTGCTTGTAAGTTCCGGTTCATTATATACGGCTGGAGTATATTCATTTCGAATTTCGATGATTGGATAATCTTCCGGCTCAAGACCAGCTGTAAAGGCAATACCTTCACATGTTCTCATGATTTTTTCAATGAGTGATTTTTGAACCTCGTCATCAAAGGAGCGTACGGATAGTTTTAAAGTGACCTTATCTGGAATGATATTGGCATTGGTGCCTCCGTGTATGGAGCCAACGGAAATAAGGGCTGATTTTTGCGGTGATATTTCCCTGCTTATAATGGTTTGGAAACCAAGGATCATTTTAGAGGCGAGCACGATAGGATCAATTGTAAGTTGTGGCACGGCTCCATGCCCACCTTTGCCTTTAACAGTAATATCAATAACATCTATATTTGCTAATGCATGGCCGAAGCAAAGTCCCACTTTGCCCGACTCCAGCGCAGAGTTTACATGTATTGCCAGGGCGTAGTCTGGTTTTGGGAACCTGGTAAATAAGCCCGCGGACAACATGGATCGTGCTCCTTGGCCGTTCTCTTCGGCTGGCTGGCCCACAAATACCACCGTGCCTTTCCATTCTTTTCTCAACTCATTGAGTACTTTTGAAACTCCAACCCAGGAGGACATATGTAAGTCGTGGCCACAGGCATGCATTAATGATATGTCTTCACCATTTTTATTTTTTATGGTTTTATTACTGGCAAATTCCACCCCTGTATGCTCTCGCATAGGTAGGGCATCCATATCCGTGCGGATCATTATCACCGGGCCAGGACCATTTTTCATCACACCGACAACGCCGTACCCACCAATACCGGTCGTAACGCTACAGCCCACCACTTCCAATTCCCTCGCTAATATTTTCGATGTTTCTTCTTCCTCTAGTGATAACTCAGGATGCTGGTGAAGGTATTTATATAGATTTTCCAGTGGTTTATACTCCCGGTCAATGATGGTCGTAATAGCCTTTTTCGTATCTGCCTGGGCCAATAATTTGCCAGTAGTATTTAAAGAAATAAAAATTAGATAGATAAATAGGCTTCCCTGACGGATTATTCGCTTTTTCATAACCGTTTATTTGAGCTCCTTGAGGTAGATATTTGCAAACTGAAAGGTATTGTTAGTTGCATGATCATCTTGAAGTGCAATTTTACCGCAAGCTGCAATTCCTGGAAGCTGGGCATTTTTAATGACTGTTTTCCCGTTTAGATTGACGGTAATACGGTCTTTCTGCATTTTGATGATCAATCGATTCCACTCCCCTGGTGGATTGTCGGCTTTAAGTTTTGGCGTGACCGCCGCTCTAATAGGGCCTGGTAAGGACCTATCGGTTCTATATCCGTATATTTCACCCGATCCGATGTAACGATAACCAATGTTTACCTGATTTTTGGAGTCACCTCTTAAATAGATTCCTGTGTCTCCGGCGTAAGGTATTTCCACCTCCTTGTTGGTCCCATCTGCGTTTTTTTCGTTTTCTCCATTGGGAAGAATCACCTGACTTTTTGCCAATTCTGGTTTTCGTGTGAGACGTACATCAGCTATTAATATAAAATCACAGTAGGACTCCTTACTCCATATAGATTTGTCTTTTTCTTCACTTTTGCCATCATAATCGATGCGATGGCCCGAAGCCACCCAATGGCCTTGATGACCTGGCAATTCCTGCCAACCCGTTAAGTCTTTGCCATTGTACAGGGATTTGAATCCATGGTTCTGTATAGGTGTTTTTCGATATAAGAGACCTTCAGTTCCAGCTTCCGGAGAAAGTTTTGTGGGCTTGAAACGCTGGCAGCCCATGGCCAATAAAATTAAGGGTAGAAATAGGGTTAGCTCTTTCATCATTTTTATATAACGGGCGATAGTCCAGGAATAGGGTAGGGGTATTCTCCGTTTTGGTCGGGTTTAATGGGCGGTTCGGCCTCCCATGCGAACTGAGCTGGCATCAGACTTAGGTCGGAGTTTAAGGCGGCTTCCCATTCTACCATTTTACCTGAATGTACTGCCATTCGCCCCATGATGGTTGTCAAAGTACTATTGGCAGCCCATTCTGTGTCGTTAATAGGGGTATTGTCCCTAATGGCCTTGAATAACACATCGTGTTCTATCTGATAGGCATTTTCTGAATCTTTGTTGCTGTTTCGCCAGATCGTTTCACCGGTAGTATTTTTGATTCCTGCCTGAAGGCTTGCCGTACCCGAACTACCTTGAAAGGTAGCCCCTCCTTTGTTCCAGGTACCACCTACATGCCGAATCTGGCTGTTTAATTTTGTTCCGTCGGCATATTCGTACTCAATAAAAAAATGATCAAATATATCGCCATGGTTTGGACCTTTTAAGGAAGATCGGCCCCCCATCCCCTGGGCACGGATAGGAAAGGAATCTTTAACCCAGTTAACAACATCGGTATTATGAATTTGCAGCCCTGCTGGCGACCCTGCCCATAGCCAGTTGAAATAACGCCAATTGCGCATTTGGTATTCCATCTCGGTCTGACCGGGTTCTCGGGGGATATTGGTAAGAGGTCCAATTAAGTAATAATCGCTGGCGGAAATTAATTTGCCAATGGCACCTTCTTTAATTTGCTTCACCATTTCCTGATAGCCTGGATCATAACGATTTTGAAGGCCCACGACCACTTTCAAATTCTTCCGAGTGGCCTCCTTTCCAGTTTCCAGTATTTGTCGAATGCCCGGTGCGTCCGAAGCAAGTGGCTTTTCCATAAATACATGCTTCCCGGCTTTTACAGCAGCTTCGAAATGAGAAGGCCGAAATGCGGATGGCGTCACCAAGAGTACGGCATCGGCACAGGCGATTGCTTTATGATAGGCATCAAAACCAATAAACTTTTGATTTTCTGGAACTTTGATCCTGTTTTTTATTCGGCCGACTTTTAACAGATTGGAATAGGTAGTATCCAGTTTGTCCTTAAAAACATCGGCCATGGCGACTAGTTCGACGTTGGAACTCGTACTTAAAGCATTCAAAACTGCGCCTGCCCCTCTGCTTCCACAACCAATAAGTGCAATTTTTATTGGATCAGTACTGAGCTTCCAGGCGTTGGCATTTCTGGGAAGCGAGGCCCCAATTAATGTTCCGCCTACCAAAAGGGCCGATTCTTTTAAAAAATCACGTCTTGCGATTTGTAGTCCTGCTCGTTTCATTTCTTTCATATTGAAATGTGTTTTATTCAAATTCAAAAATTCCAAATTTTGCATATTCGTGAAAGTCGCCGCTATTGCTTTGCCAGCTCCATAGGGTCTCGCCATTGTCGTAATCTATTCGATTCAAATTGCCTTTCCATATTGTCCCAGAAACGGGTGGGCTATTCATAATGGGTTTCAGTAGATCAAATGGCATAAATATTTCAGATGTCCAGCCGTGGATTTCTGCGTTGCTTTTTTGCTCTCCTCCTTGAACCGACACCCCATGCTGCGTTTTTCGACTTCCTTCATAGTGAAAGGGTATCCAGCTATTAAGGCTACCATTTTGATTGTATATGCAAATGGGTAGTTCATAATTAAGTGGTGAAAGCTCGTATTCGAAATATTCGGGAACACTGGGATTAGGTTGCAGGAAAATCTCAATTACGTCTTCGTTCCATAGATCTAAAAAATCGCCTTGCATCGTTGCCGTAATGCGTTTATCTTCACAATAAAACAAAAAATATAGACCACGTTTCGAATAAAGAATTTTGACCTTGGTTTGATAATTGTTTGATTTTGCAAAAAGGAGTGGCACCTCTATCCAGATGGTTTTGTTCCATTGGCTACTCTTTCCATCGCCTGTAACGGTAAAATCCTCCGATCTGGGAATTAACAATCTGGATTTATTGCCGTCCACATTTGCCGGCCCGGTGCTAAAAAGCATGACCATAAGGTTGGATATTAGCTGTAAGAAGAATGTCATCCTTTGGTCAATTTATAGCAGCTGGAAACCATTTTTTTGCGTTGCTATGATACAGTTTATCGATAACCTCTTTGGGTAAATGCAAGGATTGAAATGATTCTTTTAATTCGGGTGCTTCCATGGTCTGATCCGAAGTGAAAAATGCCCAGTGTCGTTTCCATAGCGCGCCGGCCTGTTCTATTAGGTAATCGGCGGGAGCACTATCATCAAAAACGATATCCGTTGAATATAGGATTCGATCTTGGTATTTTAGGAAAAAATCATGGACCTTTTGATGATTTTGAATGGTTTGGTACTGGATATGTGATATGCGTTCGGCCATATCCACTGCCATATTAGGGTATTTGTCCAGGGTTTTGGCAAGCTCGTCAAGACTCCATTCCAAACTTCCTAAATGCGCACCAACAAATCGTAAACCAGGATGTTTAGCGAGCATATTATCCCGGGCATCAATCTGATTCTGATAACTAGGAAATTCAGGGTGCAAAAACATATGATATTCCGGATGGGATTCGAAGTATTCTTTATCGTTGGCAACCGTCATTTGGTCAAGGGGTAGCCAACAGTTTTTAGGCTCACCCAGATGGCCGACTAATGTCTTGTTATTGGCTTCAATAAAGTCCCATATAGGGTCGAGCCTTGGGTCGTCAATCATCACAAAGTCTCCGGCGGAATCCTTATACTCCATGCCGATATTTTTCCAGACTTTAACCCCTGTAGCCCCCTTTTTAAAGGATTGTCTCAGATATTCTATGGTGTTTTTTTGCCAAAGTGGATCGTCTATGTTTTCTATATGAAAACTAGAGGCATAGGATAGCAAGCCCTCATGTAAATTGCGTTGTGCTACCGTAACGTCCTGTTGTTCTTCAATAGGACGATATTCAGGGGCTGCTACATTTAAGCTTAGCAACTTAAATTTACTCGCCTTCGCAAATTCTATAAATGCTGGATTGAGTGAGTTTATATGTACATGGGAATCATACTTTTCGACTGTGGCATAGTCGTCTATACTGTAATACTCTGTATTTGGGTTATTGGTGCAATTTTGCATGGCGAAAAGAAAAGGTAATATTCCAAAATAAAGATATTTTCTCATAAAACTAAGTGTTTACAATTCGTAGTTTTTCGGATACCAACTCTGTTACTGCTTCAATAGCCGAGGGGAATACATTTCTTAGGTCAATATCTTCGTTATGCGACATGCTACTCTTTAAGGTCTGCATAAAAATATTCTTAATTTCAGTAGCCAGGTTTATCTTGCAGATTCCCAGGTTAATGGCTTCTTTAAGGCTATTTCCTGGTATGCCCGAACCACCGTGCAGAACCAAAGGAATGTTGGTTGAGGTTCGTATTTTTGCTAATAGATTAAGGTCAAGTTTTGGCTCTGTTACGTAAAAACCATGAGCAGAACCTATGGCGATGGCCAAAGCGTTGATACCCGTTTGTTGAACAAAATAGCGGGCCTGCTCGGGATCGGTGAAGCCTGTTTTTTCTTTGGACTGACCTAGTTTGGCGATATATCCTAATTCGGCTTCTACGTTGGCTCCGTATTGTTTAGCGAGTTCCACCACTTTTTGGGTGATTTCTATATTCTCTTCCAAAGGTTTTTCGCTGGCATCGATCATCACCGAATCGAAACCCATATCCAGACATTCCTGTACCAGTTCGAAGGTAATGGAATGATCCAGGTGTAGCCAACCCTCCACATTATACTCTTCAAGAGATGATTTGGCCAGGTTAACTGCTACCGAAAGCCCCATATAGTCGATGGAGCTTTTGGTAAGTTGGAGTATCACTGGTGTGTTAAGATTGGACGCGGCTCTCAGTATTCCCCTAAGGGTTTCGTAATTATAAAAATTGGTAGCAAGCAGACAGGCATTGTTTGCCTGCATTTCTCGCAGTTTACTGATCATATTGTTTTTCGACATAGCCATATTTCTCTTTAATGAATTGAAAAATTTTTTCTCTATTGCTGAAGGCGCCGGTTCCTCCCTTGGCCGTCGTTGAAATTGCACCAATAATATTCCCGAATTCCTGACATTCCATAGGATTTGAACCTTGAAGATACCGATATATGTATCCGGCATTGAAGCTGTCACCGGCTCCAATAGCGTCTACAACCTGTTGATTAAGAAATGCGGGCAAATGATTCGACTTTCCATTTACGTGGATTATGGAGCCTTCCCTGCCAAGTTTGACGACTATTGTATTGGCAAAGGAGTCAGTACATTTCAATGCCTCATCGATACTTTGGGTATCAGTAAGCTTTAAGAGTTCGATCCGATTCGGCAAAAAGATATCAACAAAGGGAAGAATTTTGGACAGATCCAAGTCCCAGTTTTCAGATGGATCCCATTGCGGATCAAAGGATGTCGAAAGCCCCATCATTTTTGCTTGCCTGAAAATAGAAACGATATCCTTCTGTAATCCTTTTTGTATGAAGTAGGAGGAGATATGTAAGTGTTTTGATTGAGAAATAGAATACCAGTCTATATCTTCCGGGAAGAGATGGTCCATCGCTCCGGTATGTGTAATCATAGCTCGCTCATCCCCATAGTTCAGGGCTATTGTGGCGCCCGTTTTTAGGCCATTCTTTCGTATTATGGCCTGGGTATGAACTCCGCTATGTTGAAGTGACTGAAGAATGAACTCTCCAAAGTAGTCGGTACCAATTTTGCCTACGAAGCTTATCTTTCCTCCTAGGCTACTCAAGTTACTTGCTAAGATCGCAGAAGAACTGCCTAATGTAAGATCCATCTGTCCTGAAATAATTTCTTTACCGATGCTCGGGAAAGAATTCAGATCATTAAAAATAAAATCTACATTAAGCTCTCCAATAACAGAAACGTCGAATTTTTTCATTTGATAGGGTTGAGTTCAGGTTATGTCCTACGGCTAAGTGAGTATACACTATTTTGGAAAAGGATATATAGTAACGCCTCTAACTACCCTAGTAATGGTTTCCTGTCGGGAAGGCATGTCGGGAGCGAGCCCGAAGTCTATGGATTTGTAGAAACCTAATATTTGTGCAGGTATTACGCTGAGGACCGTCAAGAACTCTTCTTGTATCTCTTCTGCATGAGGTGACATTTCAATTAGCAAGTCCACGTCCAAGTTTTCACCAAGGTTCTTTTCTATTATGCCTATACGTAAGATTCCTTTCTCGCCCTTGCTAATGTCCCTTGTAAGATCCTTTTCATAAAGATGTACATGCCTGTTGTTTGAAAACAGGTATACCAACAAAGTGGCAGGATTGATTACAGCTTTTGGCCCATGTCTAAAACCAAGAAAGGAGTCTGATTTACAGATCACCTGACCATCGGTAAGTTCCTGTAATTTCAGGTCAGATTCCTGTGCCACGGATCGTAAAGGTCCGGAACCGAGAAATATGGCCCGATGGAAATGGAGTTTGGCTACTTTCCGCAACGATTGACTGTAGTTGTGCAGAATATGGCTCCCTGCTTGAGAAAGTATGTCTACCTGAGATTTAAGCGCATTCATTTCATCGATTCTCGATATAAGTAGACCAGTTAGGAGCATGGATGTAAAGCTACCTGTCATGGCAAGCCCTTTGTCATTAGCTTCTTTTGGAAGCAAGATTACATAGGTGTTCTTATTGCCAATTTCTGACGAAATCAGGAGTTGCCCCAATGGATTACAGGTAATAATAAGATGGTAAACTTTGTCACAAACTTCATTTGCTATTTTCACCGCAGCCAAGCTTTCGGGACTGTCACCTGACCGGGCAAAGGAAACCAATAGTGTTGCCCTTTTATTAAAATACTGTTCAGGATACAGCACTAAGTCTGTAGAGGGGATTGCGGCTGAGGATATACCCGTGTTTTTTTGAAATATTCCCTGCAGTACATTTCCTATAAATGCGGAGGTTCCAGCCCCTGTCAGCAGGATACTCATACCATCTTCCTGGAAAGCTGTTTTTAGAAACGATGCAAGTTCTTCTTGTTTGTCATCTAAAAGCTGCCATATTTTTTTCCATAGGTGCGGTTGTTGATCAATTTCCTTGGCGGTATAGAATCCTCCAATACCCAGAAGTTCCGAGTAAGTATAACCCAGCAGCTCTTGGGGACTATAGGGTTGATCTTTTAAAATCTTACTTTCTGTATGCATAATATGTTTCGTTTCATTTCCTGCTCATGGCAAAATTAATCATTTCCTTTCGTAACTAGCAAATAATTTTTATAATTAAATTTTATCATCTGAATTTTGTATTTCTAGAGCGGAAACGAAAATAATATAGTTAATAAGCTTAGTTTTGTGCAGGATTAAGCTTTTGAAGTAGAGCTGAAAGATTTTGGTACCTTTATAGAAAAAAAAGTATGCGTAAGGCAGGAGAAAAATCAACCGTACAAAGACGTGTAATCATATTGGAAATGCTCGAAGAAAAGGGGCAGGTTGATGTTATTACACTGAGTAAGGTTTTGGGAGTAAGTGAAGTTACAGTAAGAAATGACCTGAAGAGGCTCGAACAAAAGAATGCCCTAATACGTGCCAGAGGAGGTGCCATGAAGGTGGATCGGGTGGGTACCGATTTTGCCATTTCCGATAAGCATAAACAGAACTACGATCAGAAAAAGCGAATTGGAAAAGCTGCTGCTGAGCTTATTGAAGAGGGCGATACCATTATTTTGGACTCGGGTACTACAACACTTGAAATCTCCAAAAATTTAAATGATTTGGCTGAACTGACAGTGATTACTAACGCCTTAAATATTGCGGATCAACTCGCGCAGCATCCAAAGGTGAATGTGATAGTTCCGGGGGGCTTTCTTCGAAAGAACTCACTCTCACTGATTGGGTCTACTGCCGAGGAGAGTTTTAAAAATTACTTTTGTGACAAACTGTTTCTTGCCGTTGATGGTCTCAGTGTAATTTATGGAATGTCAACCCCTAATGTAGAAGAAGCTCACCTTAACCGGGTTATGATGTCGATTTCAAAACAGGTTATTGTCGTTGCCGATTCGAGCAAGTTTCTTAAAAGAAGTTTCGCTTATATGGCAGCTATCTCTGAAATTGATATTCTTATCACCGATGACGGTATTCCCATCGAAGAACAAAGAAAATTAGAAAGTGCTGGAGTGAAAGTGATGATCGTTTAAAAAATTATTTATATCAATATATTTTTAATATCTATTTCCTTCGGAATTTTACTATTATTTTTTTCGAAACGTTATTATTTGAATTATTTTTTGTTAATTTGTTTTCAATTCTAATAGGTGCCGCTTCAAAATCATAAAATTATGATTTTGCCGAAAGTTCCACCATACTGGATAGCATAGTTATCTGTCAGCAAATCTTACTTTTTTAGGGCTTATGATTTTAAGATCATTGACCAAATGGATGCAAACCATAGGGCCGGGACTTATTACCGCCGCCTTGGTATTTGGCCCCAGCAAGTTAACTATTACTTCAAAACTTGGAGCGGAATATGGTTTCGAATTAATATGGATAGTCCCAGTTGCTATCCTATTTATGGTGGTATTTACGACCATGTCGGCACGAATCGGCCTGGCCACAGATGTTTCCTTATTAACCTCAATTCGAAAAAAATTTGGGGTGTTCGTTTCCAGAACCGTTGGAGTGGGCATTTTTTTGGTTTGTATTTCCTTTCAGGCTGGCAATGCCATAGGAGTTGGGATTGCCATAGGTGAAATGACCTCTACCTCCTCGACTCCCTGGGTTCTACTATTTTCGGCCTGTGGGATTAGCTTGTTATTTTTTAGAAGCTTTTACAAGGTGTTGGAAAGGGCTATGATCCTTCTTATCCTTCTGATGTTAATTTGCTTTATAACCACACTCATAGCAGTTCAGCCTCCATGGGGGTCTATTGTACGGGGGTTGAGACCTGCCTTGCCACAGGGTTCAGCAGGATTAGTAATTGCATTTATGGCCTCCTGTGTCTCCATAGTCGGCGCCTTTTACCAGTCTTACCTGGTTCAGGAACGAAAAAAAGTATCTCAGGTAGTCTTTAAAAATGGTAATGATAGTATAACCGGTATTGTGTTGCTGGGTGTCATGAGTGGCATATTATTGATTTCAGCTGCTACTATATTACATCCTCAGGGCTTGACACTCACCAGTGCGACCGATATGTCTAAGGTGCTCGAACCCATTTTTGACCCTTACGCTTCATTATTGTTTTTGACAGGACTGTTTGGGGCGGCTTTCTCTTCCATAATTGGCAATGCTACCGTAGGGGGAACCTTATTGGGTGATGCACTGGGATATGGGAGTCAGTTGAGTGCTATACCGACTAAGATTTTTATTGCTATCGTGATGGTATTTGGTGCCATTATCGCCATTATATTTGGTGCTCTCCCCTTGCAACTCATCGTCTTTGCTCAAAGCATAACCATATTTATCGTTCCTGTTATTGGAATAAGCATGTATTTAATAGCGAATGATGCAAAACTTATGGGGCATTTGAAAAATACCACGAGAGCCAAAATCCTAGCCGGATTAGGTCTGGCCTTGATAATTGGTCTCGCCCTAGTAAATGCTATAACGTTATTTTTCTAACCATTCGAATAATAAGCTTTTCTAAAAATCAATCCATTTAGGGACTAGATCGAATCACCATGTTAAAGATGAATCCATTACAGAAACAATACGAATTGCTCTTACGACCTTCCCGGGCACTGATAGCCGATATTTCCAGAATCGAAGGGGATATTATCATTTTAGGAGCAGGGGGTAAAATGGGACCTTCATTGGCAAAGTTGGCAAAAACAGCCGTTGAAGAGGCAGGATTAAGTAAGAATATAATTGCTGTTTCTCGTTTCTCAGATGCCAACGTTATCCAAGATCTCCAACGGGCAGGTATTGAAACTATAAGTGCTGATCTTCTGGTTGAAGCGGATTTACAGGCGTTACCCGAAGCGCCTAATGTATTGTATCTGGCCGGAACCAAGTTTGGCACGCAGGGCAATGAGTCTTTTACCTGGGCTATGAACAGTTATTTGCCTGGTAGAGTAGCCGAAAAATTCAGAAATTCCAGGATAGTGGTCTTTTCCACAGGGAATGTTTACCCTCTCACCCCGGTTATTCAGGGAGGAGCCACTGAAAATTCGCCGACCCAACCATTGGGAGAATATGCTCAGTCTTGCTTAGGAAGGGAACGCATCTTTGAATATAGCAGTAAGCGTTATAAGACGCCTGCATTAATCTATCGCCTGAATTATGCCAATGATGTTTCTTATGGGGTATTATTAGAATTGGCAAAATCGGTAATAGCTGAGCAGCCAATAGATCTGAGCATGGGAAATGTAAATGTAATCTGGCAGGGTGATGCCAACGAAATCGCTCTCAGATCGCTCCTGCATTGTTCTTCTCCAGTTAAAATTCTCAATGTGACAGGGCCCGAATTGTTGTCTGTCCGATGGATAGCCGAACAGTTTGGTAAGATGTCGGGCATTGATCCGGTATTTGTCAATAACGAACAACCCACAGCCTTACTGAGTAATGCGAGTGAATGTGTGGATTTATTTGGCTATCCTGCAACAGGGCCGAAACTTATGATGCGATTGATCTATCAATGGCTGATGGAAGGTGGGGCTACTATAAACAAAAAAACTCATTTTCAGGAAAGAGAAGGAAAATACTGAATTGTTATGGAAAACATATTGAAACCCGAACTTAAGACCCACTTGCACCAAGGGACGGTTATACCGGCACACCCCTTGGCATTAAATGAAGATTTCATTTTAGATGAAAAGCGACAAAGACTACTTACGCGGTATTATATGGCTAGTGGTGCAGGTGGCTTGGCGGTAGGAGTGCATACGACTCAGTTTGAGATCCGAAAACCAGAAATAAATCTTCTTGACAGGGTATTGCAGCTTGCTGGTGAAGAAATTGATGCTGCCAAGTTGGCAAGACCATTTTTAAAGATTGCCGGTGTTTGTGGACCCACTGCCCAAGCTATTAAGGAAGCAGAGTTGGCTGTTTCTCACGGTTACCACATAGGTTTGCTAAGTCTTGGAGGATTAAACTCCTTCTCCGACGAAGCGTTGATAGAGCATATCCATGCCGTCGCGGAGGTGATCCCTGTTTTTGGATTTTATCTGCAACCGGCGGTTGGCGGTAGACTATTGAGTTATAAGTTTTGGCGGAAGATGGCCGAAATTCCCAATGTGGTTGGCGTAAAAATTGCTGCATTCAATCGCTATCAGACCTTAGAGGCTGTACGTGGTCTATGCGAGTCGGATCGGTGTCATGATATTGCCTTATATACCGGTAATGATGACAATATTGTGGCCGATCTATTGACACCTTACCGGTTTATGGTCGGCGGTGAAATGATAGAAAAACGATTTGTTGGTGGCTTACTGGGACATTGGGCGGTATGGACGGGTCGGGCGGTGAAGCTTTTGGAAGAGACCAAAATATGCGTTTCCAGAGAGTACGATGGTGCTGGTGCTTTACTGGCGAAGGGCATTGCTATTACGGACATGAATGCCGTGCTATTTGATGCTGAAAATGGCTTTCTTGGCTGTATTGCCGGTATCCATGAAGTATTAAGGAGGCAGGGGATTATGAAAGGGACCTGGTGTCTTAATCCGAAAGAAAAATTGTCGGAAGGGCAGTCGACCGAAATAGATCGGGTCTTAAGGACTTATCCAGACCTAATTGACGATGATTTTGTTCGAGGATTTTTGGAACTAAATCAGGAACTGCTGAATTGAAAAGAGGTTGGGAAGTTAAATTCCCCACCTCTTTAGTCCTTAAAGAAACGTCATTAAATCGAATTAATAGGCATCATTCACTGCAAAATTGTTTTTTCTAGTCATCCATTTTCCACCTGTAAAGTCTGGGAAGGGAACGGTTTCATTGCCCAACTCAATGGATGTTTCACTCAATGGAGTGATAGCACTCCAGGAAGCTGCATCATAGACATCCATGGGCGTTTCGGCATTCCCTTTTATGGATTCAATAAATGCGTGGATGACAAAGAAGTCAATGCCGTCATGGCCGGTTTCTAAGGCCTGCTTATTCCATTTTTTCCAGAGAGGATGATCGTATTTCTCAAACCACAGCTGTGCATCATCCCAGCGTTCATGATCGTATTTTGACTGCCCTTCGATATACATGCCATTATTGAGGTTCATCCAAATACCCTTGGTGCCCTGTACTCGAAAACCCAAAGAGTATGGTCGAGGCAAGTTAGTGTCGTGCTGTAGTAAAATGGTTTCTCCATTGCTGCATTTTATATTGGTAGTAACCACATCACCTAATTTGAACCGAACCTTGGTATTGGGGTGATTTTCCCCTCCTTTCTTGACGAGGTACTCCTGTAATCCCCTCGATTTGGATGAAAAGGAACAAAGGGATTCAAATCGATTTCCTCTGTTTATGTCAAGAATAACGGCGAGTGGGCCTACACCATGTGTAGGATACAGATCACCGTTACGGTTAACAGAGTGACTGGTTCGCCATTTTGCTTCAGAATAGCCTTTCTCTCCAAATTCAGCACCACTATTATACGGTGTAATGCCATTATTGAATTTTACACCTCTTAAGTCATGTTGATAGCCCCCCTGTAAATGAATCATTTCGCCAAAAAGTCCCTTACGAACCATATTTAAGACCGCTAAGGTATCCCTTCTGTAACAGGCATTTTCTAGCATCATGACCTGTGCGTTATGTTTTTCGGTGCATCGTACTACTTGCCAATGGTCTTCCAATGTGATGCCAAGCACTACCTCCGTTGCAACGTATTTGACACCTGCTCCTATCGAGTCGATTATCATGGGAGTATGCCATTCCCAAGGTGTAGCAATAATGATCCCATCTAATTTTTCTGATTCCACTAACCGTTTATATGCATGAGGATTCCCTTTGTATATTTTTGGCAGGGGTTTTCCAGCTTCCGAAAATAGTTTATTGCTCAATTGCAACATGCCCTCATCAATGTCACAAATGGCAGTGATGACACAGTCATTTCTCTTGAGTAAAGTGCTTATATGTGCTTGTCCTCTTAGTCCCGTACCTATAACGGCGATTTTTACTTTTGGTTGAGTTGTGCCTGCAAATTGTTGTATGGGCTTGGCCAGACTAAGACTGGCTGCACCTATGGAAATACTTTTTACGAATCTTCTCCGGGTAATTGGCATGTTTTTTAGGGCTAAGATTTTGGATGTATTATTTCGACTATTTTATAAAACGTTGCTGGAAAAATTGAATATAGTCACGCAATTCTTCTAGGTAGCCTTCCATGTTCAGTAACTGTTCGTCATAAATCAAATAGGTCATATCGGAAGTTCGGTTGGCGAAATGCCGAGTTCGGTCCTGTTCGAAGAAATAGTGCTTGGTCTGGGTAGACATACCTTTAGGTAACATGGTTGTTTGCCATGTATCCAGCAGGTTAGTATAGACGGTTTCTCTTCTGGTAAGGCTATTGGCAATAATGGTTTCTGCTTTTTTTAATGCGACCAATGAGGCATTCACATCCAAATAGCGATTTTGATGAGCCTCCTTTATCGCAAACTCCACCTTAGATAGGTCTTGGTAGGTATAGGCAGTATGCCGAATGAGTTTAGCTAGTGTAAGAAACACCTCGATGTCATGTTTGTTTTGAATATCCCTCTTTAAATTGTTGGTGCCTATTTGGATGGCTTTATTCATTTTTATTACGAATTCTTCTGCTGTGGCCAACCGATCGGCGTATCTTTTATTCCAAAACGGATCGTACTCTATGGCGTCACCACGAGGAAGGTCGGGCAAATGTGTTTTCCCAATGTCACCCCAAGCCCAGACTCTCCTTTCAAAACTCTCCATATAGAAATAGGCCCCCTCATTTAATAAATAGTAAAGCGAGTCTATTTCCTGGGAGGCTTGTCCGTAACGGTTATTGAAAAAGGCATTCGTAAATTCGGGGAGAGAATAACTGTTGGCGTTCCAGGAAAAGGTGGCAGTGGTAGCGAAGCTCAACATCCACGCCTGCATGGGTAGTCCGGAGTCATCCCAGGAAGTTCTGACTACCCCGTCGAATACATCCTTTCCCATGGTTTTCTTTAAAAAATTATAAGAATTTTCAAGACTACCCTGGCTCTTTACACCTTTGCCATTTTTTGTAAAAAAATAGGGAAGGAATAGCTGTTCTATACCAGGATTAGGGTCATAGGCATATACAGGATGTCCCATAGACTTGGCTTGTTTGGCATATTTCAAGTCAGAAGTTTCATAGTCATAGGATTCTGTAAGTAAAATTCCTTTACGAGGCTTTACGGGTTTGTCCTGTTTCATACCTGTGTGGTACACTTCCAGGCGACCCTTATCCCAGCCCATGGGTGCTTCCCAGGTCATGACTGAACGGCCCGAACCTTCTATACGCTGGGCCGATTTATCGATAAAATAATGGTACAAACCACTTTTTCCTATTTCTGCCTCCTTTTTTTTGCAGGCTGCACAGGCCCCCAATTCATAGGTTTCGTCAGAGCCAATATGGATAAACTCGGATCCGGGAGTCGCCTCCATTGCATCCTTCCATAGATCCTCCAGTAAATCGTAGGTGCCATTTTTTAAAGGACAGAATTCGAAGTTCGAAGCAGGTATTTCTCTTAAATGAGCAAACTGTGGCCATTTAAGTATAAAACTCACGTGGCCTAATCCTTGTACAAGCGGTACGATTTGTATATGGTACTTTTTGGCATATCTCGTTATTTCCTGCATTTCCTTTAAAGTGAACGCCCCGGGCGCCCCAATTTCAGGATGACTGGGGTATTCAAATTTATCTTCCCACTCCCATATCAGCATGTTTATTTTATAGGAAGCTAGCTCTTTTATAAGGCTTTCAACATAGCTGCGTTTGTCCTGATGGTGTTTGGTGTCATAATGTACTGCCCTTTCAGGCGTGTCGGGCCAGTCATGAATCACCAGACCCGGGATGATATACCGTTGTCCATCCTTTTGTATTAACTGTAACAGAGTCTGTGTCCCATAAAAAAGTCCGGCATCTTCTGAGGCCTTAATGGTAATTCGATTTTGGTTCGATGCTAGTTGGTAACTTTCACTACCCTTTGTAATCATGTCTTTTTGCCTTTGGAAAGAAATGGATCTTTTGGACCTGGAGCTGGTTATTCTCAGTTGAAGACCGGTTAGTGCTTTAATCCTGGACTGAAGTTCACTGGCTGCGAACTTGTCCTGGTCAGAAGCATTCTTGTCTAAGCTAATCGTTACCGAAGGATTCAATTCGAAAGGAAGCCCGACAGAATTGATTTGCTTGGGATAGGGAAGAAGGGAACTATTATTTTTTGCTACATTATTGGGGATTTGTGCCCATGCAATACTAGTCCCCAGCCAGTCTCCAAGTACGCCATTGCCAGCAAATAGAATAAATAAAAATTTAAAAATGGTTGATTTCATTTTTGTAAAAATGGTTTAGGTTGGCAAAACAAAGGTAACGTAAAATAGTATCTTTCAAAATATTTCATAAAAATGTTATGATATGTTTTATCCTTTCGAAAAAATACTGTAGTTTAGCAAACAAAAGGAAATGTAAATAATTGATTGGTGCTTAAAACCGAAATGAAAATTTCCTTATACCCATAAAAATAATTACTGCTTATAAGATAAAGACGATTTATAAGTAATAATAGTCCGTAAAATTTATCTACAAAGAGGTTTGATGAAATCATGGCTTGTCATTGATGAAAAAGAGAACTTGGGTTTTTTATACATTTATTACAACATTCTTTTGGGGTATTTGGGGTGCCCTTATTGAAATTCCGGAAAAAGCAGGTTTTCCGGCCACTCTTGGCTATTGTGTATGGGCACTAACGATGATTCCTTGTGCAGCAGTAGCATTAAAAATGGTAGGATGGAAACTGAATTTTGATCGGAAATCTATTTTAATCGGTTGTTCCGTAGGGCTGTTAGGCGCTTTGGGTCAGTTGATTTTATTCAAGGCGCTTGAAAGTGGGCCGGCGTATCTGGTTTTCCCGATCGTATCCCTTTTCCCGGTAATTACTATAGTGCTTTCTGCAACCATATTAAGGGAGCAAACCAGTCGGAAACAGTGGGTTGGAATAGGGGTTGCCCTGATAGCCATACCTTTCCTTTCTTATCAGTCGCCCAATCATAATATGCATCTGGGTTATGATTGGTTATTTTTGGCTATTGCCGTTTTTCTGATGTGGGGGATACAGGCCTTCGCTATGAAATTTGGTAATGAGTCTATGTCCGCCGAAAGTATTTTTCTTTATATGACACTTTCTGCTTTGACTCTCACGCCTCTCGCTTTCTGGATGACCGATTCTACCAAAGTTATCCATTGGGGTTTTAAAGGACCTTATCTGGCAGCTATTATTCAAATTTTCAATGCCATAGGAGCACTTTCCCTGGTATACGCCCTACGATATGGAAAATCGATTGTGGTGGTGCCAATCACTTCCCTGGCACCCGTATTGACCATTATTATCTCTCTTGTATTGTATGCCGTGTTTCCACATTATATGGTTCTGATTGGAATGATACTGGCCATTATGGCAATTTATATCTTGGCAGAATGAAATGTAGGTTGTTAATCACAATTGGTACGGCCGGGGAGTGGGGAGAAGCTTAACTTCAGGTAATCGGACTTGCTTTGATTCGAATGTTCCTTGGCTTTAAATATGCAATTAAAACAGAACAAAATGGTAGGGCTTTATTATACCAATCTAACAGCTAAGTGCAATAATTAAAAGCTGAAGCCAGGAATATGAACTCAAGGATGGGTTTTGTATTTGTTCGCTAATTATTGCCGGGGACTGTATTTTGTGTCAGGTCTATTGTAGCAGTGTAAAGTAAGGGTTGTAGAGACAATTTTAACTGGGCATATACTTCTTTGATTCGAGTACCCTTTAACTAAAAGGTCTGCACTACCGGTGCTGCTTATCTAAAATTGATACTTAAACTTTAATTTAAATATTGATCATGTTACGATTATTTATAAGCCTCGTGAGTTTATTTCTCGCTTGTAAGTCAGCAAGTGATTTGGATCGAACATCAGCCCAGGACAATTGCTTTACTTGTGCTGAGGCACCGGTAGGAACCATCTTTTGCGATGATTTTGAAAATACTATACCGCTCAAAGACAAGTATTTTGAGTATAATGATGCAGGGGGTATGTTTGTGCTTAGTGACAACGTTGGGCGTGGTGGAAGTAGAGGGATGAAAGTTATGTTTAAGAAGGGAGCCGTGGATGTGGGCGCCTTGCGTAAGTCAATCGGAAGAGCGCCGGGTGATTATATCAGTAAAAATTCTTCAGAACCCACGAAAGACTTTGATGAAATATACTGGCGTGTTGATTTGAAGAGGCAGGTAGGATGGAAAGGAGGAGGTGGTGATAAATTGAGTCGCGCTACTGTGATGGCTAACAGCAACTGGGCTCAGGGAGCTATGGCACACTTATGGTCCCATGGGAATTACTTGGTTATGGATCCAGCTAGCGGTATAAATGAAGACGGGGAATTAGTTAGTACTAAATATAATGATTTCGACAATTTAAGATGGAATCTCGGTAAGAAACTGGGGGTGACCGATATATACAGTGATGAAACTGCAGGGAAATGGTTTTGTATTGAGGGGCATATTAAGCTTAATACCCCTGGTGAGAAAGATGGTGTATTTGAATTTTGGGTGGATGATCAATTACAGGGAAGAACCAGTCGTATGAACTGGCATGGTGATTGGAATAAGGATCCTGAAAATATGAAAATAAATGGGGTTTTCTTTGAAAATTATTGGAATACTGGATCAGTACAAGACCAAGAGCGATATATGGACAATATCGTGATTTCCACCGGTCGGATTGGATGTAATTGCTCAAAATAGTGGAATTGAGTGATGAAATCTGCAGAATTGAAGGTTCTTTTTGCCTTGATAATAAGAATACGAAAGAAAAAATGTTATATTCATAAGGTTATATAAATAAATATATGAGTAACAATAAGAAAATAAAAACTTATTGTTATATTTGGAAAAACTATTTGACATATACATCACAGACGCGAGCAGATCATGCATTCCTCAGGATGTTAGTACTCGATCATTCATTCGTTGACCTGAATAACGTTTTTTTAGACAGGACAAAGAGTGCGTATGGTTCTGTAACGGAAAACGTATACCCAAAAGAGTTATGTAATTTGTGTGACTTATGAAATGAGAACAGACAGAGGCAAATGGATATGCTTCTAAGGTGGATTCAATAAACATGAAAATGTAAATCTGGTCTTTTTAGTGGTAAGTTCCTGATAATCAATTTAAAGCTAGTCTGTTTTTATATTACTACTATTTTCTAATCCATAACGTATACCTTTAAAAATTGAATCGATGAAAAGAAGCAATCTACTCCCTAGATCACTCATCATGTGTATTGTATTTGTACTCTGCATTAGTGATGTATTTTCGCAAAAACGAACGATAACTGGAACCGTTACAGATTCTGAAAATCAGGCCCTACCAGGAACGACTATATTGATTAAAGGAGGAACTGTCGGGGTTATTTCGGATGCAAAAGGTAATTACTCCATCGATGCTCCTACGAATTCAGGAACACTGGTGTTTTCATTTACCGGATTTTCGGCTCAGGAAGTTTCGATCGCCAACAGATCAGTGATTAATGTACAGCTGGTTCCAGACGAAAACCAATTGTCCGAAGTGGTTGTCACTGCCTTTGGTGTTGAGAGGCAGAAGAAAGCACTGGGTTATTCTGTTCAAGTAGTTGACGGTGCTAAGCTTACCGAAGCCAGAGAATCCAATGTTGCGAATTCCCTGAAAGGAAAGGTGGCAGGTCTCCACGTGAATCCATCGAGTGGGGGAGTAGGTGGATCTAGTTATGTTATGATCCGAGGAAATAGCTCCTTAGCAGGTAATGGACAGCCCTTGTACGTGGTCGACGGTGTTCCGATTGATAATCAAACGTTGGATGCCGCCACTGTAGCCAGTGGACGAGACTATGGAGACGGAATAAATAATATTAACCCCGATGACATAGAAAACGTAACCGTACTCAAGGGTCCTGCTGCGGCTTCTATTTATGGAGCCAGAGGGTCGAATGGCGTTATACTAATCACGACGAAGAAGGGAACACGTGGCAGAGGTATAGGTGTAGATATTAATTCAAACCTTACCATCGAAAAACCCAATGTCATTCCGACGCAGCAGAATGTTTGGGGAGGAGGATACGGAGGCACCCATGGTTCCCTGGGCACTAAAACCATAGACGGAGTTGCATATTCGAGCTGGCCCAGTTGGTTAGGCGATAGCTGGGGTGGAAAAATGGATGGCAGACCCATCGTTATAGATCGATGGTTGGAACTAGGCCCGGTGCCCTATACGGGACAGGCTTCTGATAATATCAAAAGCTTTTTTCAGACGGGTGTAACAAAAACCAATACCATAGGCGTTTCCGGTGGCGCAGGGACCGTTACCTACAGGGTTTCTTTGTCCGATTTGCATAATAAAGGCATTATTCCAAACACAAAATTCGAAAGACAAACGGTTAATCTAAGGTTATCTGCGGATGTTTCACCTAGCCTGTCCATCGATAGTAAGATCAATTATGTAAGACAAAAGGCCACCAACCGTCCGCAGATTAACTCTTATTCCCAGAACCCAATGACAGCATTGAATTTGCTGCCAAGGTTTATGGATCTGAATACCTTAAAAGATCATAAGAAGGCGGATGGTACCATGACCCGTGTCAATGGTTCGTTGAATCCCTACTGGACCGTTAATGAACTGACTGGTTTTGACACCAGAGATCGGGTAATAGGATTTATTTCTGCCAAATATAAATTTACTAACTGGCTCTCATTACAGGCCAGAACAGGTACCGACTTTTATACAGACATACGTTACGAACAAATTAATCAATATACCACGGGGGAAAATGGCAGGGTAACCAACAATCAATTCCTAGTAAAAGAGGGAAATAGCGATTTATTACTTAATGCCTTTGGCAAACTAAGTAAGAAGCTAAGTGGATCCATTTCATTGGGGGCCAATCATTTGAGTCGTGATCAGCGAGTAGTAGGTAATGTCGGAACCAATTTGAATGTGCCTGGTCTATACTATATAGGAAATACACAGAATGTTACCCCACGTGAGTATACAGTACGTAAACGCATGAATTCTGTATACTTCACCGGCCAACTTGCCTATGAGAACTTTCTTTTCCTAGATGTTACCGGAAGAAATGACTGGTCTTCAACGCTGGGAAACCAAAATCAATCCTTCTTTTATCCTTCTGTTGCCTCCAGCTTCGTCTTTTCGGATATAGCCAAATGGGATAAGCGTGTGCTTAGCTATGGAAAATTACGAGCTTCCTATGCAGAAGCCGGTAACGATGCCAGTCCGTATCAGACCAAGGCCGGATATACCGTCACTAGCAGTACTACCTTTAATGGCCAGCCCTTTGCTAATATACGTAGCAATATACCGCTTACTGATTTGAAAAATGAGCTGAAACGCTCCTATGAATTTGGTGCAGAATTAAGGTTTTTGAACGATAGGGTAGCCGTCGATCTTACCTATTATAATTCTTCAACCATCAATCAAATTTTACCCTTGCAAATATCCGCTGCTACAGGCTATGATACCCGGTTAATCAACGCTGGCGAAATCAGAAATAGCGGATTTGAGCTTCTATTCAATACAATTCCAGTCAAAACCAAGAATCTGGACTGGAGTGTTTCTCTAAATCTCTCGAAAAATAAGTCGAAGGTAGTATCTCTGGCTCCGAATATTACCACCTTAACATTAATGGATCCAGGCTATGGGGCAAGTATTCAGGCTCGTACAGGAGAGGCCTTCGGAAATATAGTAGGTTATAAATTTTTGAGAAATGAAAATGGAGATAAACTCCTCACTGCAGAGGGTAAGTGGCAGCGTGGTGTGGATCTGGAAGTATTAGGACGTATTCAGCCCGACTACCTGGCCGGACTTACCAATACAATAACCTATAAGGCTATTTCTGTAAGTGCCTTGATAGATGTTCGGAAGGGAGGTCAAATCCTGTCCTATTCCAAATTAAACCAAATGGCCAAAGGAACTGGGAAGTTTACGGAAAATAGGGAAAATTTAATTGCCGATGGGGTAATTAAGACGGGTAATGGGGAGTACGTTAAAAGTGATATAGTGATACCGGCCGAAAGTTATTATGCCGAAGCAGGTCCATGGAGCAATATAGGAGAAACACAGGTAATTGATGCCGACTATATCGCCTTTAGAGAATTTACGATCGGTTATAATCTAAAATCTTTGTTGAAAGAAAGTAAGTTTTTTAAGACAGTTAGGGTTTCGCTGGTGGGTAGAAATTTATTCTATTTCTATCGTGATCCAGAGTTTAAACTTATGGGCATAAGTCCCGAAACTGCCTTCAGTACGGCTACGGCGGCTCAGGGATATGAAACCGTTTCGATGCCAACGACTAGAAGTTTGGGCTTTAATCTTTCCCTTTCCTTTTAAATCAAAATTCAAAAATACATATCATGAAAATATATTCAAGAAAAGTACGTATAAAACTGTTTGCGTTCCTGGCCGTATGCATCGGATCGTGTACATCTGATTTTGATGAAATCAATACGGATCCAACCTTAGTTACAGAAGATATTATAAAGCCTTCCATGCTGTTAACTTCTGTTCTGAAATATTCGGTGTATAGTACCTATAATTTAAGCATTATAGCCGAATATTCGGGTTATTATTCAAATGGCGCATCGGGATCAATATTTCAAAGTGCCAACTGGAATGATCCTTATAATGCCTTCTATCGCAACTATATTATCAATACCTCTGAAATAATTAGACTTACCGCCAAGGATCCCCGGTTGATTAACCAGACTTCTATGGCAAGAATCCTTAAAGTCTGGCTTTATTCGCAATTGACGGATTTATATGGAGACGTTCCTTATTTTGAAGCAGCCCAAAAAGTGGACCAGGTCATTAATCAGCCGAAATATGACACGCAAAAGGCTATATATACGGATATGCTAAAGGAGCTGAAGGAGGCTAGTGCTGCATTGAATGAAGATCCTCAGCTGCCTTCTTTTGGGGCTGCCGATATACTTATGCAAGGAAATGTAGTGAAATGGAGACGATTCGCAAATTCTTTGCGATTAAGGTTAGCTATGCGTATTCGCTATGCAGATGAAAATTTGGCTAAGCAACATATTCAGGAAGTAATCAATGCCCCGTTAATCGATGACAATTCATTCAACGTATTTCTTAAAACCCTTAATGGCTCTGATACCAGAAACAGAAATCCGCAATGGAATGACCCAATTAATAATTATCCACAATCCGTTTCTTTTACGGTCACCGAAACGCTCAAAATGTTGAAAGACCCTCGGATAAGAATTTTTATCCAGCCCGCTCCAGATTCAATATCAGGATATCGTGGTAGGCCGATCGCTGCTTTGCCCGATGAAAAAGGGTATGGATCTGAAAATAGTGCAAGCCAGGGGCAATTTTTTAGGGAGGCCGTCTATCCTATCATGGTCATGAATGCTGCAGAAGTATTTTTACTTAGGGCAGAGGCCGCATTATTTAAATTCTCTACTGAAAATGCACAGACAATGTTTACCAATGGAATTGCGAGTTCACTGCTGCAGTATCAAGTAAATGAGGCTGAGAAAAAAAGTTATTTAAGCTCCGAACAAACTAAATTGGCAGGGACAGATGAGCAAAAACTGGAGCAAATAATTCTTCAAAAGTTTTTAGCCAATTATTATCAGATTTATGAAGGATATGCAGAGTTTAGGCGAACGGGCTACCCTAAAATTTGGACAGGTAGCGATAAGGGAAGTACCGGCGGTGAAATACCGCGTAGATTGACCTATCCTTTGGATGAATATACTAAAAACGAAAGCAATATTAAAAAGGCCGCCAGCGCCCTTTCCAAAGGGGATACTTATATGAGCCGAATTTGGTGGGATGCCAAGCCGGGATTGCCATTTCACCATCCAAGACAGGGGAAATTTCCACCTGAAATGTACTAAAAACGTATTATAATCATCTGTATTGGAGTCAGTATGAGTTACATTTTTTAACTCATACTGGCTCCTTCATTTGAGTTCGTTTCAAAAATAGGCATGTTCTAGAATTTACTTATCTCAGCTTAGTTTTATGCTGGTCTTTATTCTATCCCTTTGTCGTAAATGATGACGGAAATGCATATCTATAAATGGTAACCATTCAGATGCATTAAAATAATTTAGACCTGGATGCTTTGTTTTGCCGTTATACCGACTGTTTGAAATTTGCGTTTCAGAATTTATAATTCTCTCTTTTATGTTGGCCAACGAACTTAAAACTACTTCTTTGCTATCAGGTTGAGGAGTGTAATTATTAGAAGGGGGGCCTTCAATCAATTCATTTGGGAATTCATTATTGACAAACATAAGTTTAGCAATTTCTTAAGTTCTTCGTTTGCAATCCAGTCATTGAGACAATTCTTTTTTTAAAAATCATCCCCCTGTACTACTCTATGAACGCAAAAACCCTGTAGGTATGATATTTGAATGGAAGGAGCAGTGTTATTAGAACTAAGGATCGTTTTCCATCATTTCTAAAATGGCGGTTAGCAGTATCTTCTATAGAATTGGGTCCTGATGCTTTTTATTCGAAGCTTTTAAGGAAAAAATGGACCGATATTAGTTAAGTAATCACTTTTTCATACTTTTACGCCCGTACGACTTAATAGAATTATGGCATCAGGTTTTTTTGCAGTTTTAGATGATATTGCCGCCCTTATGGACGATGTAGCTGTAGCGAGTAAGATTGCTACGCAAAAGACCGCCGGGATTCTTGGCGACGACTTAGCGGTAAATGCGGAAAAAGCAACAGGATTTTTGGCCTCCAGAGAGGTGCCTGTGCTATGGGCGATTACTAAAGGATCTTTACTCAATAAATTGATTATTGTTCCGGTGGCCCTGGCGTTAAATGCCTTCTTTCCGGTGGCCATAAAATTCATTCTCATCCTGGGGGGATTTTACCTTGCCTATGAAGGGGTAGAGAAAATTATTGAGTTCCTGTTCCACCGTTCCAAAAAAGGTCAAGAGGTTATCGAAGAGATTGTAATGGATAGTGGTGAAATGGAAAAAGCCAAAGTCAAATCTGCCATTACTACCGATTTTATCCTCTCTGTTGAAATAGTCATCATTGCATTGGGAACAGTTCTCGAACAGCCTTTGCAGATACAGGTCGCTACTGTAGCTGTAGTTGCACTCCTGGCTACCATAGGTGTCTATGGAATTGTAGCCCTGATTGTCAGAATGGATGATGCTGGTTATAAGTTGATCAAGCATTCCGAAAATAAGGGCTTTTTGACCGCTCTGGGAAAGTTATTGGTGAAAGCACTACCTGTTATCATTAAGTTTCTAGGCATTGTGGGAACCATCGCTTTAATACTCGTTTCTGGCGGTATTTTTGTTCATAATATAGAATACTTGCATCACCTTTTTCCCCAGCTTCCATCCACCGTCAAGGAGGTTGCCATGGGTTTACTCGCGGGTCTCTTTGGTGTATTAATGGTCGGAATATTTAAAAAAATCTTTAAATCTAAAGCATAGTACAATACAATAACTGTTATCCATATTATCAATAACAAGTCTGATACAGTATATCCGATTGGCATGATTTCAACTAGTGATTATTATCTGTCTTACCTGTTTGATACTGAACTACGAACTCTGAATGCAATGATATAAGAGAACATGTCTGTCTGGTAAACCTATAACAGTAATTTGAAAAAGATTCCAAAAATATTCTTCAAGAGTACTGCAGGCGCTACGGATATTGAATTCCTCCCTCTCACTGAACTATTTGCAAGAATTGATAAAAGCCCGACACATAATCCCCGGCTACCACATAGAATCTCATTTTTTGCCCTTTTGATAGTAACAGATGGGGCTGGTGTACATCAGGTCGATCTTCAGAACTATCCTATTAAGAGTGGGGACGTTTTGAAAATAGCGAAAGGACAAGTGCATGCATTTCAGGAGGATTTCCTTTACCAGGGATATCTGGTAGTGTTTACCGAGGAGTTTATTCTGAAGTATTTTTCCGGCTCATCTATCGATTTTGTTTCGCGGTTTTATAACTATCATATTTCAGCCCCGCTTATACATGCAGAATCCTATATCAGGGATTTTTTGCCTCAGATTAGGGCGGAGCTAGAAATCCAAAATTCTTATGCACAAAAGGAGATAATTGCCAAAATGATGGAATTGTTTCTGTTAAGACTGGAGCGATTGTCTAACCAACAACATGCTCCTGATGTTTCGTTTAACCATAAACACCAATCTATCTTTTTTGCGTTTAAAGAGATGCTGGAGAGCGAGGATAGGAATTCCCGGAATGTAAAAGATTATGCTGATCGACTCAATATATCCGCCAAACATCTCAATAGTATTATCCGGGAGATTACACTCAATACCGCCAAGTATTTTATTGATCAGTATATTATTCTTGAAATAAAGCGATACATCGTGTGCAGTACACTCAGTCTTAAGGAGATCGCTTTTAAATGTGGCTTCGACGAGGTAACGAATTTTACCAAGTTCTTTAAAAAAAATATGGGTGTTACCCCTAAGGAATACAAAACGTTGTTGTAAGCTTCTGGTTTCATATTTACCATTCGCAAGGAAGTATCTACCTTTTATATGCGAAGCGATCATATGAAATTTGTATCACGAAAATGAGACGATTGAAGTCAGCCTATCACGCGCTGAATCCAGTATATATCGTATGTACTTCGTTTCTTTTAACCTAAATATAAATTGTTATGATGAAGATAGCTGTAACATCTGCCAGTGGGCACTTAGGTGCTGCCATTGTCAAGGCGTTGATAGAAGAAATAGGTACAGAGCATGTTGTTGCCATTGCGCGAACTCCAGAAAAAGCAATGGGGTTGGGGGTAGAAGTCAGGAAAGGGGATTATAATAATCCAGCCGATTTTGAACATGCATTAAAGGATGTGGATAAGCTTTTGCTTGTGTCTGGAATGGATGCGCCCGAAAAACGTATCCAGCAGCATCGTAATGTGATTGAAGCCGCTCGTAGTAATGGAGTCAGCAAGTTGGTATACACCAGTATAATCGGGGATGAAGAGGGTAATGCATTCAGTCCTGTGGTGCGTAGCAATCGGCGAACCGAGGAAGATATTCGCTCTTCTGGATTGGAATGGGCAATTGGTAGGAACGGTATCTACATAGAACCCGATTTAGATTATTTGAATCATTATATTCAGGAAGGGGTGATTCGGAACTCTGCCGCAAAAGGGAAGTGTGCTTATACCAGCAGAGCAGAATTAGGATTCGCCTATGCCCAGATGTTACTCCGTGATGAGCATCACGGGCAAACTTACAATCTGGTAGGGGAGGCTATTTCCCAGTTTGAGCTGGCGGGATTGATCAACGAAGTGTTTGGTACAGAGCTTACCTACCAGACAATGTCTGTAGAGTCCTATCAGGAGGACCGGAAGGCCGAGCTAGGTGATTTTCTAGGTGAAGTAGTTGCAGGTATTTATGAAGGAATAAGGAGCGGTGCCTACGATATTTACTCGGATTATCATAAGGCTAGTGGTCGGTGTCACCTTTCTCCAAAACAGATGATGGAAAATTATCATCATAATACTTATAAAAAATAAAATGAGTTTCATAGAGAATATTTTAAAGTCTGTAGTCCTGGATCAGGCCACAATCATAGAGAAAAATACGCTTTCCGATTCAGCTGTAAAAATTAGAATTCAAGGAGATAGTATAAAAAAAATAGCATTCGTGCCAGGTTACTTTTTGCGGCTGGGAATTGGTATTGAAAATGAACAACTGCCATTAAACGATAAGGTTAGGAGTTACAGCATATGGGATATTGACACCACAAATGGCACCATTGATATAGCTATCGCCACCCTGAGCGGGGGAGTTGGGTCCCAGTGGGCAAAGCACTGTAAGGTGGGGGATAATGTTTATTATAAATTAAAAAAGGGGAAATTCTTAGTCGATGATTCGGCAGATAGCTATTTATTGCTCGGCGATCTTTCTGCGCTCTCCCATTTATATATGATCAATCGTCATTTAGGTTTGGGAAAACAAGTACAAAGTATTATTTACAGTCAACAATATGAGCAGTTATTTACTGATGTTGATGGAAGTAAACCATTCGATTTTTACGAAATGGCTCCCTATCCCAGGGAACTCGTTATTCCTAAACTTAAAGAAATTGTCACTGGTCTACCCGGCAAAGCGATAATTTATATTGCCGGAGACAGTAGGTTATGTATTGCTGTTACACAATATCTGAGAAAGGAATTAAACTGGGAAAGTAAGCAGATCAAGACAAAGCCCTTCTGGAGTCCGGATAAAAAGGGGTTGGAATAGTAGGAGAAAAGGAAAATAGGATATGTCCCTCCCCTTGGGCTATTCATCCTTGGGGAGTTCCCGCTAAATGTTCCAAATTCCGTATCAAGCGAATCGCAGAAGCTGTTAGTCTGGCCCGGATGAATCATAAATATGGGAAAATAGAACTCCTGACAGGCTAGCAGGCAGGCTAAGCACAGGGTTCGCTAGGTTTTTGATTTCCGAGTAAGAATGCGAAAGGTCTGTATTTTGGCATATGTTGAAAGGCCACTCTGATCATTCCAGTCATAGGGATTGCAATTATTGCTCCAGGTACGCCCCATAATACTCCAAATCCAATGACGGAAGTGATTGTAACAAAGGGATTAAGCTCTACCTCTTTACCTACCACATAGGGTTGGGTAATGTAATTATCGATCATTTGGGCGGCAAACATCACTCCAAAAACTACCAGAACACTGGAGAATCCTCCGGATACGAGAGCCAATATTGCCGCCAAGCCTCCTCCCAGTACATTTCCCAGATATGGGATGAATGAGAATACGGCGGCAATAAGTGCCAATAACAGGGCATACTTTACCCCCCCGATCAAGAATCCAGTTCCGTATAAAACAGCTAATATGAGCATGGCTTTAAACATACCCCAAAAGTAACCTCCTGATGTTTTTCTTATTTCCTTGAGTGCCCGCCTTCCTTCTTCCTGTTGAGATTTGGGTACCCACATCAGAATAAATTCTTTAAATCTGTCTCGTTGCGAAAGTAAGAGTACCACATATACGATCACCAGTATCAGGCTGGTCAATGCGCCACCTATACTACCCAGGGCGGCAGGTCCCCCTTGACCCAGATTAGATAATATACTCTTTGCCTGCTGTAACTGCTTGTCGGGATCCACCCCAGTTTTGTCCTGTATAAAAGACTGAGTGTCTTCCAACAAAGAAGCAGATTTTTCTTCAATCTGCGGCCAGTCTTTAGAAATAATACGGACCTGAATGGAAACCAGAGCGCCCAGAAAGCCGAAAAAGAGAATCAATAAAAGCGTACTGCCAAATACAGCCCAGCCTTTACTAAAACCTTTGCTGATGAGCCAGTCCATAATGGGGATAAGCATCATGGAGAGAACTATGCCGATGGCCAGAGGTGCCAGGAACGCCTTGCCCAAATATAGGCCGGCAGGAAGGGCAATTAATAAGAGTACCCATTTAAGTATTTTGGAAATATCGTCATTCATAAGTTGTAAGCTTTAGAATAAACGTCAGAAAAAACTGTACCTGATAGAAACATAATCGCCGGGATGGGGGAATTTCCCCAAACCAAAAAGTGTGGAGGTGGCACAGTATTTTTAAAGTCTAGGTCATTAGCGTATGAAAATTCACATAAAAAAAATTGATTATGGCAACTACAGAAAATTCAAACAATGTAATTAATGATTTGATCGAAATTAACAATGATCGTATTGCGGGTTTTGAAAAAGCAATTTCAGATATTGATGACGAAAATATTGATTTAAAAGAGCTGTTTCAAGGCTATGCCGAGCAAAGTCGTAAAAACAGCCAGGAACTTGCCGCTTTAGTAGGCTCAGTAGACGAAGTAGAAACAGGAAACAGTGTCAGCGGAACCTTGCACCGTGCCTGGATCGATGTAAAGTCTTTATTTGGAGGTAGCGATCGTGCCAGTATTCTGGCTGAAGCCGAGCGGGGCGAAGATGCTATCAAAAAGGCCTATCAGGATGCACTTGCTGAGGGTGTACTGCCTATTCGGGCGGTAGAGACCGTTAGGGCTCAAGCACAGCAAATCAACATGGCTCACGACCGGATCAGAACCCTACGTGACGTTGCCAAAGCTTAAAATATTGGTGAGAACATAATAGTAAAAGGGGCTTTCTTTATCAGAAGGCCCCTTTTAATTTGCCTGATTGTTAAGGATCAAAATGTAGATTCCAGAGCAGATAAATATTTGACCGCAAATTCGTTCCCCTGCTGAATGGCCAGATCTTTGGCAGTCATACCACGCGAGTCTACTAAACTATAGTCTGCTCCACTTTCGACTAAAAGTTCCACAATTTCATTTCTACCAAACATAGCAGCGAACATCAAAGCAGTACCACCATTTCCGTGTTGTAAGTTAAGATCGGCCCCCCGATCAATGAGCATTTGCACAATAGGGCGGTATCCTTTAAATGAGGCTCCCATAAGTGCGGTATTGCCTCCAAAATCGGAAGCGTTAATATCCGCTCCGGCATTCAAAAGTAGGGCAGCAGCCTCCGGATGATTATTATAACAGGCAATAATCAGAGGGCTATACCCTTTCTCATCCTGCACATTTACTTCTCCCCCCTTGTTGATGATTTCTTCTAAAACGGCAACTTCACCTAGTCGTGCCGCATGTATAATTACTTCAGGATTTAATTCCATGTTTTTGAATATTTTATATTTAATAGGCGCTTAGTTGCCTGACTTTAAGTAACAAAAGTGTTCCAGTGGATATATGCGGGTTTTAGAGCCCTTGTATCTATTGAATATGCCGTCCGTATTCAGTAAAATGCTTAAGGTTAATAGCAGTATACCACAGGATGGAAGGTAAAATTCTCTGAAATAGCTTTGTTCCGGATCCTCGGAAGGTCTTCCAGGAAATCATTTTTTAAAAAGAGAGACGAATAGGTCTACTTATCGAAAAAAATGGGTTCTATGCCTGGGGCCTGCAGTCGATATTAGCTTGAAGGTATTAGGTGGTGAGAGCCATGAGGGTGGTTAGCCTTCGACGGGTCTCAAGAGGTAATATTGATATGATAGGATTTTGGAAAAAATTTGATCAGAAAATCCTGTTACGAAAGGGATCATATTAATGCCTGAGTATTTCAGGAATATTGGGTATCACCAGATGGGAGTGGGGAAACTTTTTCATAATTCTGCCCCTTCCGGCCTAAGGAATATGTCCAGAGTGAGGGCACCTGACTTTGGCCCGATACCTGAAAAACGTTACTTGTGGGATGTCCCGTAAAATTAAATAGCCGAACCAGAATGGATTGGGGGGGCTTTCGCCGATGAGGACTGCCAAATGCCATAAGTGATCTTAACCCTTATAGGCCTTTCAGTTTTATTTTGAAGATCACAAAGATCGGTTGAAAGGGGGATGGAAAAAGTGTAATAGTTAGTTAGTTCTTCGGAGCAGTATATAACCAAGACCAAAGGTATGTGGAAGTTACCCATCAAGAGGTTCAGGTTTTACCAATGCAACAATATAAATGATGAAAAATAAATATTTAAATTTCTTGGGTACGGCCTTGTTAATTTGCCTGTCCAGTGAGCTGGTGTATTCAGGAGATCCAGACCTACCAATGGTTAAGGTCAGCGACGTAAATATGGCCTCGGAAGAGATCCCTCATGGGCTTTCGGTCGAATTTATTCGAAAACCTGAAAATACACCCTTAATGGATAGTCGCCCCGAATTTAGCTGGCTTTTACCCAAAAAAATGGCCTTTCAAGTGGGTTATCAGATATTGGTAGCCACCAGTAAGGAAGCTTTGGAAGCCAATCAGGGAGACATCTGGGATAGCGGATGGGTGCGGAGTTCTCAGTCTACCAACGTAAGTTTAAAGGGGCAGCCTTTGCCGGAAGCACGGCATTTTTTCTGGAAGGTGAGATGTTATGGACAGCAGGGAAAGGTATCGGCCTGGTCGCAACCACAGATGTTTAGAACAGGGATATACTCGGACAAAATTACGACCTCCAATATTGCACAAATCGAGCATATTAAACCGGTTGAGCATAGAAAAAATGCTGATGGTAGTTATTTTCTTGATTTTGGAAAGGCGGCCTTCGCAACCTTTAACCTTCATTATCAACCCAAACAGAAGGAAATACTAACGGTCAGAGTAGGGGAAAAATTAGATGGTGTTCAGATTGATCGTCAACCCGGCGGAACCATTCGTTATCAGGAGGTTCAGGTAGAGGTGAGTCCCGGAAGGGAAAATTACCCAATCAGTCTGCTCCCAGACAAACGTAATACCAATCATCTGGCCCTGGCCATGCCCGACAGCTTTCCTGTGATTCTGCCTTTCAGATATGCCGAAGTGGAAGGGATGACTTCCCATTTGGATCCGACTAAACAGGAACAGGTCGCATATTTTAATTATTTTGATTCAAACACCAGTTCCTTTTCAAGTTCTGATACCGTTTTAAATCGAGTCTGGGATCTATGTAAGTATAGTATGAAGGCGACTACTTTCGCCGGCTATTATGTGGATGGAGATAGGGAACGCATTCCATATGAAGCAGATTCGTATCTGAACCAGTTGAGCCATTATGCAGTAGATAATGAGTATGCTATAGCCAGAAAAACAATAGAATATTTTTTTGTGAGCAAGCCCACCTGGCCTACTGAATGGCAGTTACATGTGGCCATGATGATGTATCAGGATTATATGTATACAGGAAACACTGAACTCATTGAGAAGTATTATGAACGTTTGAAATCTAAAACCCTTATGGCTTTAGAGGTGGAGGATGGTTTCATCAGTATCGAATCGGAAAATCATAATAATGAACTCATGTCGCAATTAGGGTTCAGTGATTCTACTCAGCGGTTAAAGGACATTGTAGACTGGCCACCTCCATCAAAAAATTTTGGAGGATTCAACAAGCCACAGCAAGGAGAGCAGGATGGCTATGTTTTCAAGCGAATCAATACCGTGGTAAATGGATTTTACTATCATAATATGATCATTATGGCCAAGTTTGCTCGTATCCTTCAAAAGCCAGATGAAGCCTTAGATTTTGATTTAAGGGCAGCAAGGGTCAAAAAATCCATAAATGAGCAACTATACGATCAGAAAAAGGGCTACTATGTCGATGGGGTAGGGACGGATCATGCCTCACTTCATGCTAATATGATACTTTTAGCTTTCGATGTGGTACCAGAAAGTAGAATGGCAAGTGTGGTAGCCTTTGTTAAATCCCGCGGTATGGCCTGTAGTGTTTATGCCTCACAGTATCTTATGGAGGCATTATATAAGGCAGGGGAAGGAGATTATGCACTCAGTCTGATGGCTGCTACGCACGATCGGAGTTGGTATAATATGATTAAGATAGGCTCTACCATGACCTTAGAGGCATGGGATATGAAGTATAAAGTAAATGCAGACTGGAATCATGCCTGGGGTGCCACTCCCGGAAATATTATCGCTAGAGGCATGTGGGGCATCAATCCCATAGAGCCGGGTTTTGAAATTGTAAAAATCAAACCGCAGATGGGCACCCTTTCCAAAAATGCCCTTAAGTTTCCAACCATTCGGGGAGCTATCATAGCCGAATATGATCGGAAAATGAAATATGATGAGTACAGAATTACTATCCCCTCCAATATGGTTGGCGTATTCGATGTGGAACATTTTTCAAATAAGGAAATCACCCTGAATGGTGCACTTGTCAATCCTCAATTCAGTAGTGTGCGTCTTCTTCCTGGTGTAAATAAAATTATGGTTGAAAGCAGGGCCGTCAAATAATGGTTAAGTTTGAGCGTACTCTTTAGGCCAGTATAGGGTCAATGGCCTAAGGAGTACGCTTTGCTTAGATTATAAGTACATACTTATTTGCGAGGAGAACTCAATAGCCATTAAAGAATATAGAACTTATCAGGGATATGGGCTTGTGGCACATAGGTCTCGCTCATGAGTTGCTTTAGGTCTCTTTCAATATTTCGGGTAATTGCCAATACTGGCGTATCCGTGGGTTTGTTCTCGAATGGATCCTGCAAATGAATGGCCATTTTTTCAATCAAAAGAAAGCAGGCAGAGAGTACTACCAAGACAGGAACCATTAAAAAACCGAATAAATCCAGCAGTCCAAAAGGCAGTAGTAATATAAAAAACATCAAAGCCAAATGGATATAAAGGCTATAGGTAGAAGGGAAAACGGTGTTTTTAATCCTTTCACATTTTCCCATCGAGTCGCATAATCTGGTTAAGGTTTTATCCAGTTCGATTTGTTGATAGGGATTTACCCAACCCTGTTTCAGAGCATTATTCAGGTCTCGGGCATGAAGCTGTATAAGACCCACATGTCTATTCTCGAAATCCTTTACAAATTCGTATTCATCTTCATTTACGAATTTGCGGATTAATGGCAAGGGGTCCGTATTTCTTAAACCTTTTCCCAGCGCATAACACCAAGCGATTTGTCGATTAATCATTCGATTCTTAAAGGGTTGAATATCTGCCTGTCCGTAGGGGCTTTCCATCAGGGTCAAGGTCTGCCGGGCTAGTGTCCGGGAGTCATTGACGATGGCGCCCCATATGATACGCGCCTCCCACCAACGGTCATAGGCCTGATTGGAGCGAAAGGCCAATAAGAGTGAAATTATGGTTCCAAGCACTGTAGTAACCGTTATAGGAATGGTGATACTGGTAATATGATAATGTTGATAAAGAACCTCGACCAGTAGACCGTATAAAGCTACAAAGGTGATCTCGTATTTGATTTTTCCAAATACGTAGGCAATTGGAATATTCTTCTTTAATAGCATACTAATGGTATTTAAAGGCGTGAAAAAAGGGCGTCAGTTACTCAGCTGACCTTTGCAACTGCGCTTCGGTGAACACTCACATCTATGAGCGGAAGACCTGCTTTTTGTATGATAGCGATTGCCTCTAAGCTACTTTTGCTGATGGCAGGGACACCATATTTGGATGAATAGGCGATATGGTCGGCTTCTAGGTAATCTAAAAAGTTTTTGAATGGAGCCAATCGATTGCCATAGAAAAATTCTACCCTGTAACTGATGAATTTTTCGGCAAACAAGTCTTGAAGCATTTGACATTCACGCTTAAACTGTTCAGAAACATATTCGTATTCTTTACTCCGGAAGTTAGAAAAGAGCAATTCGTGAGTATCATGCTCGAATCGGAACAGGTGGGTGAAAATTATTTTAATAGGTTCTTCCGAATTTCTGAGAACTGTCTCGGCAATTTGAACGGAATGGCGACTAAAATCACAGGGAATTACGATCGTTTTCATAATCTTTATGTTCGGTTAAATGATTGATTACCAATAAATAAATTGATAATGCAATATTAGGCCTGGAACATTAAGATCGTTTAAGAGCCAAATTAAGATATGATGTGCAACCCATTAAAATATTTTAAGAATATTAAAATCAGATTAGAATCTATTTGAGAAAGGGGAGATGAATGGCAAATTCAGTGCCCACCCCTACGGTACTTTTTACCACAATCCGACCATGATGCATCCGAATAATATTATTAGAAAGTGGCAAACCGATGCCATATCCTTTGTATTTCCGGGTATTGGAGGCGCGAAAGAAAGGGATGAAAATTTGCTTTAATTCCAGGTCAGGTATTCCTATTCCCTGATCAATAATGGTAACGATGATATTTTCTTCGTCGGTGATAATGCTTATTTGTAAGGGTTTATTATCCGAGTATTTACAGCCATTAAGTACAATATTGGAGAGTGCCGCCTTCAAAAGAGTCTCGTTGCCCAGGAGGATCAGCTTTCTTTCGTCTTCGGGTAGGTGGTCAAAATTAATATGAATTTGATTATCAGGTATTATCTGATCGGCAGTGGATTTTACCAACAGTATCAGTTCGTCTATCCTTACTGGTCCTTTTTCATCCTTTTTGCCGTCGAAGCCGGTTTGCGCCAGGCTTAGCATACTATTGGTGAGCAGTTCGAGTTTTTCTGATTCTCTTAGTACGGTTCTGAATGAATCCTGAACGGAAAGGGGGATGGAGGGGTTGGAAAGGGCCAATTGTGCCTCGCCGCTGATTACCGTTAACGGGGTTTTAAATTCATGTGAAGCATTACTTACAAAATTGTTTTGGATGTCAAAAGTGATTTCGAGCCGGTTCAGCATATCATTAAAGGTGCGTGATAGATCCGAAATTTCATCCCCATTCTGATCATGAGTTAAGCGCTGATTCAGGTTATAGGCACTAATTCCCTGAACATTATTAATGATCCGCCGTATAGGGAGAAATACTTGTTTCGAAAATATTTTACCAATTGTAAAAACGAATATCAAGGAAATGAAGAATCCTATCAACAGCAGTTTTTTAAGATTTTTCAGTTCTTCGAGGCCATAATGATCCACAGCCGAAGATATGATAATAATGTTTTCACCAGTTCCTGTGATATTTAAGCCAACATAGGAAGTGTCATTTTTGAAATACCGGGCGGGTACCTTTCTAATAATCTGATCATAAAAAGTAGGAGGCATGGGCAGGGAGTTTTTTAAACGCTTTATGCTGGCCGCATCCTGATTCTTTAATATTCGGTGTGCTTCTTCAGGAAGATCCCCCAGGTGTCTTTCTTTGATATCGTAATAGATAGAAGTTTGCGATTTATTTTCATCCAGGCCCGCATGACCCACGATATCGGCCCGTACTTCCAGTCGATGAAAGAAGCTACTGAGAGTGCTTTCGTAGGTGAAGATATAGATGAAAATACTCAGAGAAATAATGATCCCTGCCGTTAGGATCGTAAAGATAAGCGTAATTCTATTTTGAATTTTCATAGTCAAATCGCATTACATACCCCATGCCAAAAACCGTATGAATGAGCCTTCTACCATAATTCTTATCGATCTTTTTACGTAAATAATTAATGTAGACGTCTACTACATTGGTACCAAGATTAAAGTTTATATCCCAGACACTTTCTAAGATCTCCACGCGATTGAGGACTCTATTTTGATGCATCAGGAGAAACTCCAATAACCTGAATTCTGTAGCAGTGAGTTCGATGGGCTTCAAGTTGCGGTGAACCAATTTTGCCGTTCGGTCCAGGGTGAGGTCGTCAATAGTCAATAGATCGTTACTTTTTTGCTGAGGCTCCATCTCTTGTCCCCTACGGGTCAGAGTCCGAATCCGCGCTTCCAGCTCAGCTAGCTTAAAAGGCTTTGTTAGGTAATCATCGGCACCAGCATCCAATCCGGACACTATGTTTTCCGTGCTTCCTAAGGCAGTAAGCATGATTATAGGAACACGGTTGTGTTTTTGCCGAATCGTTCGGCACACTTCCATTCCGTTGATAACTGGAAGCATCAGATCTAATATTATCAAGTCGAATCGATGATTATTAGACATTTCTAGTCCCGACCTGCCGTCCATAGCTACGGTGATCTCATGCCCTGCCAGGGTAAGACTACGTTGAATCACTGAAATAACATTGGGCTCATCTTCTACTAATAGTATTTTCATTTTCCAATCTGACTGGGCCTTCTATGATGTAACTTTATTAACTGATACAAGCACTTCTAGGGTTGGTTTGGTTCATTATCCATACAATTTTATAGGAAATGGCCTATTTCCTATTCAGCCTTAATAGAAATGTAGTTGAATTATTCCTCGTTTGAAATAGTTTAAACTTCCCTTTTGTAATTCGAAATATAAATGATAAAAATAGAAATCGTATCAAAGTCTCCAATCTAATTATTAATGAGATTTATCAGACCCTTACGCTCTTATACGCTTCGTGAAAAAAGATCATAGTCAAGTTCTGGTAATAAAAAGATTGGGCAGAAAACCAATACGTACGGTCCTTGATAAACCTATTTCTTGTTTGCATTATCTTTCTTTGTCTTATTAGTTGAAAAATTAGAGTCATACGAATTATAAGATTCTTAAGGAGATTTTCTTCGTTTATAGCATCAATTTTAACTTAATACTGGACAGAATTGATAAAAAAGATATAACTTCCACGTTGAGGCGTTTTCTTACTGAAGAATTGAAGCATCAGGAATTTTGGCAGCAGGATAAAAATTTACGTTTAGTTTCTTTTATTTTATTATATTTTCGATTATTTTTGTTTTGTAATTATGGCATTACTACCAAATCAAAGGCGGGAGAAGATCCTGGATCTTTTGAAAGAAGATGGATCGGCAAAAGTGGGAGATCTCGCGCGATTGTTTAAGGTTACAGAAGTGACCATCAGGCAGGATCTTGAAAAGTTGGAGGCGGAAGACTTGATTGTGAAGGAGCATGGTGGGGCCTATTTGAAAAATGTGGAGGATCAGGTAAAGAGTTTTTCTTTGGTCAACCAGGACAATATGGATAAAAAGGCCCAGGTGGCGGAAAAATGTCTGGAGTACATTGAAGATGGAGACACCATCATTCTGGATTCTGGCACGACCACAACAGAGATAGCTAAAAAGATCAAAACGGCGGATTACAAGAGTTTAACCATAATTACCAATGCTTTGAATATTGCTATGATGCTGGGTGCGGAGCCGGGAATCGAGGTGATTATGACGGGTGGTGAATTTAAGCCCCCGACTTTATCTCTGACCGGCCAGAAGGCAGCAGACTTTTTTAGTGGCCTGAATGTTCAGAAATTATTCCTGGCCACAGCAGGAATTTCTTTGAAGGCCGGTCTGACATACCCTAGCATTAGCGATCTGGTTGTAAAAAAGGCTATGATCACGTCCGCAGAGGTCGTATACCTGGTAGCAGACAGTACCAAAATGGGCAAAAGTGCTCTGGCTAGCTTGGGGGCACTAGGGCTAATAGATTATATTATTACCGACCCGGAATTAGATGAGAAACACAGAGAAGTTTTCAGACAGAATGAAATTGAAGTAATTATAGCCTAGCGTCTCAGTAGTAATTGTATTGAAAAGTACTATTCGAGGCGTGAGGTGGATACGTTTAAATGAATAGTATTTTTCAATATTAAAAGACCTTACATGACGCTTGGTATTATAATTGGCAACAGAGATTTTTTCCCTGATAGTTTGGTAGAAAAGGCTCGGACCGAAATTTTGGATGTATTCCAGAAATTGAATCTGACTCCCGTCGTACTGGAGAACACCGAAACGAAGCTGGGTGGGGTAGAGACATACCATGAAGCACATAAATGTGCCCAACTCTTTAAGAAACACCGCGAGGATATCGCTGGTGTATTAGTGCTATTGCCCAATTTTGGGGATGAAAAGGGGGTGGCCGATACGTTAAAACTAGCCGGGCTGAATGTCCCTGTTTTAATTCAGGCTTATCCTGACGATTTAAGCAAATTAAACGTGGCGAACCGCCGGGATTCCTGGTGTGGAAAGATATCGGTATGCAATAATCTTTACCAGTATGGAATCAAGTATTCTCTGACGAGCCAGCATGTGAGCTTACCTTCCTCTCTTGGTTTTCAAAAGGACTTATTAGACTTTGTATCGGTTTGCAGGGTCGTAAAGGGAATGCGCACGGTACGTATTGGTGCCATAGGAGCCCGTCCTGGAGCCTTTAACACGGTAAGATATTCCGAGAAAATTTTACAAAGAAATGGGATTACCGTCACCACCTTCGACCTATCAGAGATATTGGGTAGGGCCAATAAAATGCACGGAGCCGATGAAAAGGTAAAGCAACATCTTCAGGCAATCAATGCCTACGTCCCTAAGGGTAAGACACCCAATGAGGCAATGATTCAGATAGCAAAACTAGATGTGGTACTCAAGGAGGTTATGGAAGAATATGCCTTGGATGCTACCGCCATCCAGTGCTGGACCTCTTTACAGCAAAATTACGGTTGTAATGTATGTACCAGCATGAGTATAATGTCGGAAAATATGCTGCCCAGTGCCTGTGAAGTCGACGTAACAGGTACCTTGAGTATGTATGCGATGCAGTTGGCCTCGGGCTCGCCTAGTGCGCTAGTTGACTGGAATAATAATTATGCCGACGACCCAGAAAAATGCGTGCTATTTCATTGCGGGAACTGGGCCAAATCCTTTATCCCCGATGCAGAAATAAGCAATGCCCCCATACTAGGTACTACCGTAGGAATAGAAAATACCTATGGAGCGTTAGACGGTCGAACCCCTGCTATGCCTCTTACCTATGGCCGGATTAGTACCGATGATCCTAAAGGAATTATTAAGGCCTATATAGGAGAAGGCGAATTGACCAACGATCCATTAAGTACCTTTGGTAATAGGGCCGTCGCCCAGATTAACGATCTGCAGGGACTTATGAAACATATTTGTAAAAATGGTTTCGAGCATCATGTAGTGATGAATGCCTCCAAAACTGCCTCCATTCTGGAAGAGGCCCTTCAGAACTATATGGGCTGGGACGTATATGCACATCATTAATATCTAACGAAAATGAAAGAAGACACTTTAATTGCGACCTCTCTAAGGGAGAAGTCGCTGCTGTACAGACGTAATATTATCAAGTATATCTATCATGCCAAGGCGGGTCATACGGGTGGAAGTTTGTCCATAGTCGACATATTGAATGTGCTTTACAATGAGATTATGCAGGTTTCTCCCGAAAATTTCACTTCGCCCACAAGGGATCGATATGTGCAATCCAAAGGACATTGTGTAGAGGCCCTGTATGTTGTATTAGCTGATTTAGGCTTTTTCCCCGAGGAAGATCTGCGTACGCTCTGTCAATATGAATCTGCGTATATTGGTCACCCGACAAAATATGTGAATGGTATTGAACAAAATACGGGAGGGCTGGGTCATGGTTTATCAATTTGTGCCGGAATGGCACTAGCCGCCAAGAAAGACCATTCCGACGTGAAGGTTTACACGATCTTGGGCGATGGAGAGCTAGCCGAAGGGTCCAATTGGGAGGCGTTGATGTTTGCTGCCCATTACCATCTGGATAATCTTTGTGCGGTGCTGGATTACAATAAATTACAGATTACCAGCAGCAATTCTGAGGTGATGGGACTGGAACCTATTGATAAGAAACTGGAAGCTTTTGGTTGGGCCGTAAGACATGTGGATGGACATAACCTGGAAGAGCTTTCCGCAACTTTTAAAGCCATGCCATTTGAAGAGGGGAAACCTTCGTTTGTGATAGCGCATACCATTAAAGGGAAAGGGGTAAGTTATATGGAAAACGTATTGAAGTGGCACCATGGCGTGCCAACCGAAGAGCAGTATGAACTAGCCATGACGGAGTTGGCTTAAATTCCGTACCGTATTTCACTTATAAATCCAAGCTTCAGGGCAAGCAGGCCATTAAGGCTTAAATATCTCATTATGAGCAAGTCTAATTTAGAAATTTTTTCAGAAACGTTGCAGAACCTGGCGGAAACCGATCGACAGATTACGGTGGTGACCAGTGATTCAAGAGGTTCCGGTAAACTGGTGCCATTTGGTCAAAGATTTCCGGATCAGATCGTGGAAATAGGTATTGCAGAACAAAATTTGGTGGGAGTGGCCAGTGGTCTGGCCAGCATGGGCAAGAAGACCTTTGCGGTTTCTCCAGCCTGCTTTCTTACAGCAAGGAGCTTAGAACAAATTAAAAATGATGTCTGCTATTCTGATAATGCAGTGAAGCTGGTGGGAATATCTGCCGGTGTCAGTTACGGGGCCCTGGGAACCACGCATCATTCCCTTCATGACTATGCAGTGCTTCGAGCTATTCACAATATTACCATTGTTGCCCCGGCCGACCATTATGAAACAGCTCATGCGATCCGGCTCGCTGCAGAAATGACGACTCCCATTTATATAAGATTTGGAAAGAAGGCCATGCCCGAAACACTTTTTAGGCGTCCATCGCAGGTAGAAGGGGGGGCAGGTGAAGATAGCCAGGGTATGGGCGAGCAAACCGATGATTTTCAGTTAGGGAAAGGCCGTATACTTCGTCATGGAACACAGTTAACTTTTATGGCTAGTGGAGAAGGGGTTTTACCCTGTATGGAGGCAGCGGAATTACTCCAGGATCGGCATCATATATCTTGTAAAGTGATTAGTATTCATACCATTAAGCCTTTGGATACTAGACTGATCTTAGAATCAGCTTCCTCCGGACAACCCATCATCACTGTCGAGGAGCACTCTGTTCATGGCGGTTTAGGCGAGGCAGTTGCTTCTGTATTACTACAGTCGGGATGTCACAATAAGTTTAAAATCATGGGCTTGCCCGATGATCATACCGTCTCAGGTTCTCAGGCCGAAATATTTAGTCATTATGGCCTTTCAGCCGAGGGTTTGACCCATGAAGTCTTGGAAATCCTTAAATAATATGAAAAAATATAGCGTCGTTCTCTGTGCCGCCCTGGCCTTGTGTCTGCTGATTTCCTGCGGTACGAAGAGTGAAAAGCAAAAAGTGGCTGTGGTTATTTCTACCCTTAATAATCCCTGGTTCGTTGTGATGGCGGAATCCGCAGCAGCCAGTGTAGAACAGCTGGGCTACGAGGCCAAGATATTTGACTCTCAAAATAACTCTGCCCTGGAATCCGATAATTTTGAAAATCTGATTGCATCGGGCTACGATGTGATATTATTTAATCCTACGGATGCCGATGGATCCATTTCCAATATCCTCAAGGCGAAATCAGCAGGGATTCCTGTTTTCTGTATGGACCGGGAGGTGAATTCGGATGACGCCGCAACGAGTCAAATTTTATCTGACAATTATTCGGGCTGTGTAGAGTTAGGAGTTGAATTTGTAAAAGCCCTGAATGAAAAAGGGAAATATGCCGAGATTATAGGCTTGGTAGGAGATAATAATACTTGGGCGCGATCTGGGGGCTTTCATTCGGTGGTCGATAAATTTCCTGGCCTACAAATGGTATCACAACAAAGTGGTGATTTCGATCGCAATAAGGCCATGGAAGTACTAGAGACCGTTTTGCAGGCACATCCCGATATTGCAGCAGTATTCTGCGGTAACGATGCAATGGCCTTAGGTGCATACCAAGCGCTCCAGGGAGTTGGAAAAGCAGACAAGGTAAAAGTCTTTGGTTTTGACGGAGCCGATGAGGTAGTCGACAAGATAAAGGAAGGCAAAATAGTAGCCACGGGAATGCAATTTCCTAAGGTCATGGCACAAACCGCTGCTCAATTTGCTGCGGATTATTTACGAGGGCGACGCGAGTTTCCACAGCGGGTGCCGGTAGAAGTGGAGCTTATCACCGCAGCAAACGCTAAAGAATATTAGTATGAATAAAATATATTACAAATTAGCTGGGGTAGTAGTCATCATGATTTTGGTTTATAATGCCATTTATATCCAAAAATTAAGTGAAATGCATAGCCAGCAATCCCATCAGTTTGACTTCACCGCCTATGCCGATTCCTTATTTCATAAAGGTATATTGCCAGAAGATTCAATTATTGGCCTGGGTCAACTACTAAATAAATACGATCAAAACGTTGATTCTGCCTTCGCCCGGCATGGGAACCGATTGGGTATTGGCCAATCGGCCTACTTTATGGTCAAGGATTCAGGCAAAGTGATTCAAAAAAATAATGAGGGCTTAACGGTCCTGTCCACAGAAGGCCAAATGGTACAGTTAGAGACCAAGTTTTTATTTGGCAACGCTATTCGTGATGCTTCAAAAAAAGTATCCTTATCTGATTTTAAAAATAATAAGGAATTTAATGAGCTCACAGAAGCCCTAAATACTTTGATCAGGGAACAAATCCTTCCCGCTCAGTTAGGAGCTTTGAAAGTTGGAGATGTCATTACCTACAAGGGGGCAATAAAATTGAGCAAAAGGAGCAAGCCCGAATTTAGCATTTATCCAATTGAAATAGTGGCCGCAGGTGCCAGATAATCTATCAACAAATTATTGACATACTTATGCTTGAGGCCATCAATATTTCCAAATCATTTCCGGGTGTGAAGGTTCTTGACAAGGTCAATTTTTTATTTTATCCCGGCAAGGTAAACGCTATTCTGGGGGAGAATGGTGCGGGTAAGTCAACACTTTTAAAGGTTCTTACAGGGGTATATTGCGATTTTGAAGGTCAAATAAGACTTCATGGGGAGAATATGCAATTCAAACATATTAAGGATGCTCAACATGCAGGTATTGCTATCATTCATCAGGAGCTCAATCTCATTCCCTCTCTGAGTATCACGGAAAATTTATTTTTAGGAAGAGAGCTCCATCATTCACTGGGAGTGCTGAGAACTTCAGAAATGGAATCGGTAGCGCGATCTTTGTTACGGAGGGTGCAACTGGAGAAGGATCCCTCCACCCTGGTCAAAAATTTGAAGGTCGGTGAACAGCAACTTATCGAAATTGCCAAGGCTTTGCTGGCCAATGCGGGGGTTATATTAATGGACGAGCCTACTTCGGCATTGAGTGATTCGGAAATAGACAATTTGCACCGTATCATTCAGGAGTTGAAGACCGAAGGCAAGACTATTGTTTATATTTCTCATAAAATGGAAGAGCTATTTCGTATTGCCGACTATTATACGGTCTTACGTGATGGAATCACCGTGGAGGCTGGAGAAATGAAGGCAGTGTCGGAGGCTCATCTAATCCGTAAAATGGTAGGACGGGAAGTGGTAATCAGGCCTAAGGGTCAGAAATGTAAGGAAAGTTCTACGATCCTTAAAGTTGCGAACCTACATTTGCAACACCCCCTGGTAAAGGCTAAGAATGTACTTCACGACATATCCTTCGAACTTAAAAGAGGGGAGATTCTAGGCTTTTTTGGCCTGATGGGCGCCGGTCGTACGGAATTAATGGAATGTCTTTTTGGAATGGTTCCCGATCGGATGTCGGGCATGCTCGCGATTGACGGTAAACCATGCCAATTCAACTCCCCAAAAGATGCCATCAGCCAGGGACTAGCATTTGCCACAGAAGATCGTAAGATGGAGGGTTTGGTTCTGGGTATGGATATTAGCTCAAATATCAGTTTAACTACTCTTAAAGTCACTGAGTTATTGAATACTGATCAGGAGAGACAATTTGCTCAGGATTATATCAGGCAGCTGGCTATAAAAACGCCGTCCGAAGATCAGTTTTGTAATAACTTAAGCGGTGGGAATCAGCAGAAGGTTGTTTTGGCCAAATGGTTGGCCACGAAACCGCAGATACTAATACTTGATGAGCCTACCAGAGGAATTGATATCAATGCAAAAAGTGAGATTTACGAATTAATACAACGGCTGGCTAACTCGGGGAAAAGCATTATTCTAGTTTCCTCAGAAATACCAGAAATATTAGCGCTGTCCGATCGGATTCTGGTAATGGCCGAGGGGCGTATTACCGCTGAGTTTTCGGCAGGGGAAGCCCGTGAAGATGATTTATTAAAATATGCTATTTAAGCCTTACCGCCCGACCTACTTTTTTGAATATGAACAAGGAAATACTTAAAAAAACGCAGTCCCTTATTGCCCTTCTCATCCTATGTCTGATGATCAGTCTCTTGTCGGACAAGTTTTTAACGACTAATAATCTCTGGAATGTATTGAGGCAAATATCCGTTAATGTATGCATATCCATGGGGATGACCTTGGTTGTTCTTATGGCGGGCATCGACCTTTCAGTGGGTTCCATACTGGCTTTCTCTTCGGCAATCTGTGCAGGCCTTATTAGCCACGGCATCGCCATTCCGGCCTTCGATATCTATATAGGCTTTACGGTCCTGGGAGGTATTATGGCCGCTATTACCGTAGGAACGGGGCTTGGACTTTTCAATGGATGGGTCATTACCAAGTTTGACCTGCCACCCTTTGTGGCCACCCTGGCAATGCTCACCATCGCAAGAGGAGGCGTTATGCTCTATACTCAGGGAATACCTATCTCCAATCTGGGTTCAGGGTTTGAATTTATTGGTTCGGGCTGGATATTAGGAATTCCTGTTCCCGTTTGGATTTCCGTAATCATGGTGCTGGCTATGGTCTTTATAACTAAGAAAACAGTGTTTGGACGTTATATTTACGCCATTGGAGGCAATGAAAAAGCCTCCTTCCTTTCAGGAATTAGTATTCATAAGGTCAAAATTGCGGTATACGGGATTGCCGGTATGATGGCGGCTGTTGCGGGTATTCTCGTTACTTCCCGGCTTAATTCTGCCCAGCCCAACGCCGGGTTAAGTTACGAACTCGATGCCATTGCCGCTGTCGTTATTGGCGGTACTTCTCTATCGGGTGGGGTAGGCACTGTGTCTGGAACAGTGATTGGGGCAGTGATAATAGGCGTATTGAATAACGGTCTTGTACTGTTAAATGTTTCACCATTCTGGCAGCAAGTAGTGAAAGGGCTGGTGATTTTACTGGCCGTCATTATCGATAAAAGAAGTAAACGATAGGTCCAACTATTTAATATAAATACAGTTATTTCCGTGGAGTATATTTTAGCTATTGACCAAGGGACTAGTAGTACCAAAACCCTCGTATTCGATCGGGAGGGAAAGGCCGTGGCCAAAGGTCATGTGGATTTGCAAACTAATTATTATGATAATGGTTTTGTAGAGCAGGACCCGGAAGGTATTTACAAAAACGTATTGGATTCCTTAACCTTCTGTATACAGACTTACATTTTAAATGGGTTCGAGCTTTCTCAAATAAAGTCCTGTGGCATCAGCAATCAAAGGGAAACGTTTCTCCTATGGGATCAGTCGGGGCTGGCACTCTCCCCGGCCATAGTATGGGCCTGTAAAAGGTCTGTTTCTATTTGTCAGGATCTTGTGAACAGGGGCCAGGACGAGTGGATAAGTCAAAAAACAGGCCTTAAGATCGATCCGTATTTTTCAGCTACTAAGTTGCTTTGGCTGATTTATAACGATCCGGAACTCAAGAAAAAGGTGCAGAGAGGAGAAGTGTATTTTGGTACTGTAGACTGTTGGTTGCTCTATAAATTGACGGGTGGAAAGGTCTACAAAACGGATCATACCAATGCTCATCGTACCCTGCTTTTTAATATCAAGACTTTAGACTGGGATAAGGAAATTCTGGCTGAATGGGGGTTGGAAAACCTGCACTTACCCGAGGTGTGCGCTTCTTCTGCCTCCTATGGGAATTTTCAGCTCGATTTGATCTTGGATTTAGGAATTGGCCCCCAATCTGTACTGTTGTCATTGCCTGTAACTGCACTTATAGGGGACTCACATGCAGCTAGCTTTGGGGAGGGATGTTTCGAGCAGGGTACAGCGAAGGTGACCCTGGGGACAGGCAGCTCAATTATGATGAATACGGGTCGTGAACCCATTTTCTCAGGTAACGGCATGTTGACGACCATCTGCTTTAGTTCGGCTCATGGAGTAAGCTACGCCCTGGAAGGGGCAATTGTAGCCTGTGGGTCCACTATAGAATGGTTGAGAAATGAGCTATCTCTATTCGATGACTTAAGTGAAACGAGTCGGATGGCTAGCGAAATACCGGATAATGCCGGAGTTTACCTGATTCCGGCCTTTAGTGGTTTGGGGGCTCCGCACTGGCAGATGGATCGGAGGGCTTCGTTAGAAGGAATGACCTTTGGCACCACCAAAAACCATATTGTCAGAGCGGCTTTAGAAAGTATACCTTATCAAATAAAGGACGTTATTGGCGCTATGCGGCAGGATATGGGGGCTGATCTGCATAGCATCTCGGTGAATGGAGGGCTGACTAAGAATGACTTTGTAATTAGATTTTTGGTCGATTTACTTGGCATACCGCTGAATAAGCAAGAGAATCCTGATGTCTCCGCACTTGGAGCCGCTTACCTGGCAGGGCTGGAGAGTGGGATTTTCCCAAGCTTGAACACTATCCAGAAATTAGTTGCAGGAAATTCCGGCCAAATTATTCCGAATTCGTCAAATGAAATGGTAGTGAAGGGTTATCAAGGCTGGTTGGAAAAAATCTGATATGATACCCGGTTCGATCACTTTATTTGTGGGCTTAAAACCGGTCTGAAAGCCCTTGCCACCCGCTAAGGTCAGAACCCTCATCCATAATCGTTGACCCTCTTATCCTAGATGGCTCATTTGGACTTAGACTTTAGATTTGTGGAGTAATATAGCTGCCCTCAAAGGATGCCAGATGCAGGTCAAATCCTTTATTTATTACTTAAAAAAGTCTGATCTTCCGGGTAAAATCGGAAGATCAGACAATTGTGGCAAGGCAACACTATTTTATGAATTTACAGCGTCCTTGGACCATAGGTATTTTTCAAACGGTGCATCTACGGGCGTATTGGCAATATGATTGGTATAATTACTAATTACCTTCTGTGACAAGCCTAAAATAACTTCTAGAACGTGCCTTTCTTCGTACCCCGCTGCAAAAAAGGCATCCAGATCGTCTTGGTCAACACGGCCTCTGCTATGCACCATCTTCAAGGTGAATTCATGGAGCGCTTGTAGCCTTTCAGTAGGCATAGCCGTGTGGTTTCTTAAGGCCTCACTAAGATCCGGATCTACTTTCATCATATGGGCTATACCGGTATGTGCTGGTACGCAATAATGGCATTCATGCGCAACGTTAATAGTCTGCCATACAACGGTCAGCTCTTCTTTATTAAAGGATGATTGTGTAAATAATTTGTGCAGGGTTTGATAGGCTTCTAATAAACCGGGAGCACCAGCCAATACTCCGTGCAAACCCGGTATCATTCCATTGGTCTTAAGGGATTGTTCTAACAAGGCTTTGCTGCCTTCTGGTGCGGTTTCTAAATTATGAATGGTTAATGCAGTCATGAATATTAATTTTAAATTGAAGTAATTAATCTAAACGATCGTTTAGATATTGGGTAAAAAAATAATTTTAGATGTTTCTGAAAGTCAATTCAATATAGTCCTCGATTTCCTGAGCAGTATTGACCCGGGAAGCAGCGGCTAAACCATGCTTGGCCAAGAGCAAGAAGTTGGCCTGCTTTAAGACTTCTTCCTCCGTTTTAGATTTGTCCATACTTAGTTTCTGGATAAAAAGATTCCGAAGGATTTCCATAAAAGCCTGCATATCTTTTTTGATCGTCTGATCTTCCAGACGGTGAGACTCATTATATGTACTGGTTACCAAACAGCCTTTTTCGTTGCCCGGTCGATTGCTAATCTCGACGGAGTCATAAAAAAAAGTTTTGATGTCTTCCACTCCGTTTGACGATTCTCTAAACTTCTTAAATATGCCATCTAATTTATCCTTATAGCATTTTAAACTAGCAGTAAAAACACCTTGTTTGTTTCCGAAACTGGAATAGATAGAAAATTTGTTGATGCCCATTTCCTTTTCGAGCATCTGCATGGAAGTGCTCTCAAAACCATTTCGCCAGAACAGGCGCATGGCTTTTTCAATTACTTCCTCTTCTGTATATTCCTTTTTTCTAGGCATATTTAATTCGTCTATGATGCAAAACTAAACAATCGGTTAGATATAAGCAAGTATTTATAGAAATTATTAATAATTCTTTGGATATATGATCCGCCAGGTTTGATTACTTCAATAGGATATACCCCACTGATGACCGGGGGAAGATATGAGGATCTATCCATTATTTATCTGACAGATGCTAGGCTTTTATTGGGAACAATTTAAATTGTTCCCAATAAAAGCCTATTAGTAAAGGGCGAGGCTTAAATCTCTGTAACCAGTTCATGAATGGGTATTCGAACCTTTTTCTGCTTGGCCAAAATGTCGGAACCCGGATCCCGGTAACCCAATCCTAGAAGGAACACACTTTTTAAACCCTTATCTTTCAAATTTAATAGCTGGTCCAATTTTTCCGTATTAAAACCTTCCATAGGAGTAGAATCCACCTCAAGTTCGGCGGCAGCTATAAGAGCGGTGCCGAGGGCAATATAGGCTTGTTTGGAGGCCCAGACAAAGTTTTCCTCATCGGAGCGAGGCAAGAGGTATCCTTCCATGGCTTGTTGATAGTCTGCCAAATCAGAAACCGGGACCCCTCTTTCTTTAGCCATGAGGGCAATTAGACTACTGGTTCTTTCTTTTGTAATTGAATCGAAAGCCGCAAAAGCTATTAAATGCGAGGCGTCCACAATCTGGGAGTTAAAGGAATCGCTGCCTAAATTCTTCCTGATTTCTTCATTTTTGATCACGAAAACGCGATAAGGTTGCAAACCAATGGAGGAGGCAGATAGTCGTATGGCTTCCAAAATCTTCTGAATCTTTTGGTCAGTTACTTTTTCATCTTTATATTTCTTGACGGCATATCGCCAATTGAGTGCTGTTATTAAGTCCATATCATTTGTTTTTTGTTTTGGATAACAAATTTACAGCTGAATTAGATACTTTTGTTAGTAAGTGACAAAAAGTAACAGTGTCATTCAGGTAACCAAGTAACATGGAATGGAAAAAGAACATGAAAGTATAAATTCCTGCAAACACAAGATCATGGCGATAGATGATGCCATGTATGTGTTAGGTGGAAAATGGAAAATACATATTATTGCTGCATTATGTTTTGGTGAGAAGCGGTTTTCCGATCTCCTTTCAGCCATTACTGGTATTTCCGGTAAAATGTTAAGTAGGGAGCTAAAGGATATGGAGACGAATTTGTTGGTTATCAGAAGGATTGAAGCGACCCGTCCGCTTAAAGTAAATTATGAATTAACGGAATATGGCAAAAAATTAATTCCTCTCATCAACGATCTGGCGGAGTGGGGGATGGCGCATCGTAAAGAAATAAGAAAATGAGTATTTCCGTTTCCTCAGCATTTTATACTACGCATATGCCTGGATCGCTTGAATTTAAGTGGAGCGTTTTAACTCGTCAGTAGTGCTATCCTCTAAAAAAGGTAAATAGCGATCCCTGTAAAAAGAAACCGTTATCTACCTTGTAAATAATTTTATGGGTCTTTATGGCTGTACGTCTATCACCACGCGTTTGTATCGGGTAAGTGCCGGTTGCCCCGAGTCTGTTACAGCGACAATTAAATGCATCATGCCCAGTCGCCCTGCTTTTGGGATGGTTAGCGATGCTTTGGCTCTGTTAGCATCCGTTATCTTTACAGGTTCAGCGGTTCGTCCCGACGAGATGGTATAGCCGCCTGGTTCTCCATAGTGAAACCAATTATAATGTAGAACATCTCCATCTGGATCGGTGGAATCACTGGCGTCTAGTTCAATTTTATCGCCGATCTTTGCTTTGATAAGTTCAGCGGACTTTAGGTTTACCACCGGCGGATGGTTGGCTTTTTCAAAAGGTAGGATAGTCCAGTCCATTCGGGCAACAAAATCATTTTGATAAGCCTCACGCCATCTCCATATGGTTTCCTTATTTCCCGTATGCCAGCTACCATCCTTTCCTAAGACTTCGTCTTGGGCATTGGTCCATATTGGCCTCGTTTCGGGCTCCAAAAACCATTTTTCAGTTCTGGGTTGATATCGTTCATATCTTCCGCCCCAACTCCCCCAGTCTGGATGTTCGGCGTTGCCGAGTCCATTATTTATCAGATACATAAAACTTGGGGAGTCACCTTCCATCAGAAACTCCATATGAGGGTATTGCTTTCCTAATTCTCCTTTGCTTCGGATATGGGTATCGAGCCAAGGGTTGTCAACGATCGGGAAGTTAGCGCCAGGAAAGCGACCATGGAATTTGTCGCCGCTAATTCCCGTCCATGTGGCATGATGATAACCACCTAGAGAATGAAATCCTGGACTGACGATATAGAATAGATCTTTGAAATTTTTGCGTATCCAAGGTCCGGAATCATCCTGATCGGAGATGGTATAGATTCTAAGTTTCGCAATGAACTTTTTCTGCTGGGCCTGGCTTCGTGTTTCTTTTACCTTCCATAGGGCCTGTGCCAGACAGTTGGGCCCACCCCAGGCAAGTACCCAGACAGGGCGGGGGTCATCGTTATCAACGGCATCTATGATAAGCTGTGAGCCTTCAGAGTCCATACCCTTGCCCACTGCCTGCATTCCATAATCTGCTTTACCCTCCTTGATGAGTCCCAATAAGACTTCGGCCTTTGGGTATCCATCCTCATGCTGAATCAAGTTGGAATAGACCTTCTTGTACGCTTGCACTATCTCTCTTATCCGCCAGGTGGCTAGCTTGTTTTTCTGATGTATAGAAGTGGTAGCGATCAGCCCTTCGGTGTCAAATTGGTTGGCATAAGTAAGGTACCGCACCAAAGACATGGCATCATCGGGTTCGTTTTCAATATCTGTTAAAACGATTATTCTAGGCTTGCTATTGGTATGCTGAGCCCTAGAACTTATAGTTGTCAGGATAAAAAAGAATGCAGTACAAAGTTGTATATATTTCATTTCAGTCAGATTGCATTGGGTTTATTTATTGAAACTGAACGGAATCTTTTGGGAGATCCTCGGCAAATGATGTTTGTTGACCAGCCTGAGAGGTACCTTTGATCAGGATTTTCTTCGATTCCGGTCCGCCTATAGTAAATGCGTTTTTGGCTGTTGAATAATGCTTTAAATTATTAATGTTGATCTCCTTGCTATTATAAATTTCCAGCACCTGTGGCGATTTGGTACGGATAGACATGTTATTAATCGTCAAGCCACTTACATCCACGATGTCCAGGCCTTGGTCTGCATCGATAGTAAGGTTGCTAAGTTCGATATTCTCAAGGTTCATCTCTGGAAGTCCCTGCAATAGTACAGCCTGGTGGGCTCCTTTGATTTCAATGTTTTTGATGCTTATATTTTTGAATTGTGGGGTTTCCTCTGTGACGGCCATAGGTGTAGAACGTTGCTTATCTCCGCCTTCTGCCATGACTTCCGCTGCCGATTTTCCTCCATAGTATAGATTAAATGAGATGGCCTGAGAAGGGATATTAACCATGTAAATGTCTGAGATGTATATATTTTCGACTACTCCACCTCGACCTCTGGTGCTTTTGAAACGTAGTCCTACGTCGGTGCCTATAAACGTATTATGAGATACGTGCATGTTCTTTACCCCTCCAGACATTTCGCTTCCTACAGTTACACCCCCATGACCGTGATACACTACATTGTTTTTTATGATCAGGTTTTCACAGGCAACTCCACGATCCCTGCCATCCTGGTCTTTTCCTGATTTGATACAAATGGCATCATCACCTACATCGAAGCTTGAATTTTCTATGATGACATTTTTACAAGATTCCACGTCTAGACCATCCCCATTCTGAGAATACCAAGGGTTTCTTACCGTGATATTGCGTACAATCAGGTCTTCTATCATAAATGGATGCAGACACCACGCTGGTGAATTCTGAAAAACGGGACCATCAAATTTTACTCTTTTGGCATTTTGAATACTTACCATTACTGGTCTTAAAAAGTCTCGGATCGCTTGGAATTCTTCTTTAGTTGTTAGGTCAAAACGAACGTTCTGGTCGGCCCCATTGGCGCCTACTTTAAATTGTTCCGATGGATACCAATACCCATTTTTTTGGTCTACAACCCCTCCGGAAGCGACTAGTTTTTTCCATTCGCTTTCAGTGAGTTTGCTCTTTTTCACCATGCGCCATGCTTCTCCTGAGCCATCCCATATGCCTGAACCTGTGAAGGCAATATTCTCGATGTTCTTACCATAGATAGGGGACAGGCAACGCCAGGTATCCAGTCCTTCGAAACTGGTTTCGATAAGCGGGTATAAATCCTTATCTGTAGAAAAACGGATGAGTGCTCCCGAGGAAGCGTGAAGCTCAATATTACTTTTGAGAATGATAGGCCCGGTCAGCCAGATGCCGGCAGGGATTATAACCTTGCCGCCTCCCTTTTTGCTGACGGCATCAATGGCTTCCGCTATAGCCTGGGTATTCAGAAAGTCGCCCCCGCTAATGGCTCCGAAATCCTTAATATTGACCGTGTTATTCGGAATCCTGGGCTCCTGTACCTGTGGCATGGAAAACTCGATACCTGAATACAGTGCTCTTGTTCTACTCTTTTGGGCCATACTATTCCTCCCATTTAGGTAGGTTAGCGCTATTAAAGCCAATGCCATCAATTTTATTTTCATAGGATATTTATTTTAATCTACTTCAGGATTACTTTAACTGGTGATTGTTTTAAGGTAAAATGGTGACGATAATTCTCTTGTAGCTACTTAGCCTCGGACTGCCTTTGTCGGTAACTTTTAATATAAAATGGGCCGTGGACGGTTGGTCAACCTGTGGTGCTTTAAAATTGACATTATGGATATTTTCAGCCCCTTGTACCGGTATTTCTTTTTTGTAGGTACCTGCCTCGGGGTAATGAAACCAGAGAAAGCTAAAGCTATCTCCATCAGGATCAATGGTGTCGTAGGCATCCAGACTGATGTTCTCCCCAGATTTTACTGTTAGTATTTCCGGATGTTTGAGCACAATCAATGGGGCGTGGTTGGCAGCCTCGTAAGATTGCGTGCACCAATCCATTCTCGCTGCAAAGTCATTCTGAAAATCGTCTCTCCATCTCCATAAGGTCACTTTGTCGTTGGTGAAGGTAATACTATCTTTTTTTATGGCCCTTCCATATTCACTAGGAATATATGGAGTGTAGCGGTCTATGGCGTTGGTCCAGATCGCCCTGGTTTCGGGAGCGATTCTGACGATAGATCCGCCCTCCTTCACTTTGGAGAAATCGGGTTTATATAGCTCGTAGCGACCGCCCCATCCACCCCATTCGGGATGTTCGGCCCTGTTAAGGCCATTAGGAATCAGGGAAAGAAAGGCAGGAGTGTCCCCTTCTACGCCCCAAGCTACATCGGGATACTCCAATCCTAGGGGGCCATGGTCCTGTTGTATATGCTCGGCTAGCCAGCTATTTCCTATGGTTTTATTGTCAATACCCTTCACGAAGGTATTGATGCCCGTCCAGGTGGCGGCACCGTAATCGTCTCCAGGACTGACTATATAGAACAATTCGGGAAAATTGTTACGAATCCAGATACCTGAGTCGTCCTGATCCGATATTGTATAGACCCGTAGCTGAGCTATTAACTTCCTGGCTTCCTCTGCATTTCTCGTGGCTTTTATCTTGAACAACGCCTGTGCTAGGGTATTGGCCCCCCCCCATACGGAGATCCATAAGGGCCGGGGGTCTTTTACTTCTAGTTCGCTGATGATCAATTCTGAGCCCTCGGAGTCCTTACCATCGCCTACTCCTTGCATGCCATATACAGGAAGGCCATTCTTAAGTAGGCGTTCTAGGGCATGAGCAGTAGGATAGCCGGGCTCATGCTTGAGTAAATTTGGTTGCACTTTTCCGTATGCCCTAAAGATTTTTCGAATGGATTCAGGTTCTATTCGGTTTTGCTGCCAACAGGAAGTCGTTGCTACAATTCCTTTGATATCTATTTGATTGGAATATAATAATAGGCGTACCAATGATTGTGCATCGTCGACATCCGCTTCAATGTCGGTCAGGATGATGACTCGATTCTTTTCAGAATTTTGTGCCGATGCAATCAGAAGTGAGGATAAATAAAATGCAAAAAGGAATACAGTGGTTTTCATTGTCAGGGGATTTTGGCCAAGGCCGGTCTGCGATTATGTGTTAATTAAATTTCTCCTTCCAAAGCGCATACTGTGAATATAGGCTGGCAGGTCTGGAAGTATACCAGCTATAACCGTTGCGTCGGTTGTCGCCGATTTCTGCCAGTGATTTTTTCTTTATGCCGTCCCTATCACAGAAGAAGGGTTGAGCCGTTTCCAGGTCATAAAACCGGGCCCAGACGGCAGGGGCATCGGGATCCGTTACCACAACCCGATTTTTGGTATTTTGGGCTGTAGTTTCAGTCTCTATCCGTATGCCTTCTATCTTATGCGACTCAAACCAGATCATTGCACCCTGAACAGCTTCTTTTATTCTCTGACTGGGATATTCTTCTTGTAACAGAAGGTTTACAATCCCTACAGACTCACTTCCGCTAAAAGAGGGTAATTCGTAGCTTCTGGCCTGAGCTGGAAGCAGTGTTTTTTCGTCATGCTGGGCACACCAGACCGTAGGTTTTCCATTGACTAGGATCTGGGTATCGAGGATGCACCGGATACCATTTCTATAGGCTTTTAAAGCTCTTTCTTTATCTAATTGACTTAGTTCTAAAGGAGTGATGTCCGAATCATTGGTGTAGACCTTTTTTAGGAATTTCATGATGTTTACCATTGCGTCGTCATTATAAGTAATATGCGCCGAGTACTGCACACTCCCCGTTCGAACCGGGAAAAACTGCGGCCAGCCGCCATTTTTATATTGCGAAAGGTAGATATAGTCTAAACCCTTGTTAAATGCTACTCTAAATGATTCTTTGCGAGTCTGCCCATATACCTTTGCCAAAAAAAGCATTTCGCTTGTAGTTGCTCCATTATCGAATGTGGCGCCAAGCTTATTCTTAGAGTCGTGATATTGAATCTTTTCCTGAGTACTTAGCATCTTGTGATAGGGCTTGTTTTTCTCCCAACCCCCAATGCTTTTCTGCGCAATGAGCAGGTTCTCGGCAATTCGGATTGCCTCCTCGGATCCATACCACGACTTGGGCATCTTATAGACGACTTCCGACCAGTTTTTTTCGGTAATTTGACCATATAGATCGCTGTAGTTGGATAAAATACATGCCAGTAAGCTGATTATTATCGGTCTCATAGTTTAGGCGGGTTATTGGAAAGATAAATGGAAACACCGGATCAGTCTGATAGCTACTGAAGGGATAAGTTCTTAATTTTTAATATAAGACCAACGCCTGGCCCAGTCGGAAAGAAATTCCTTACGATATTTGGAGATCGTTCGTGCCCCTTGCTGCCCCTCCAGAAAATATTCGGCATCCGGCAGATCGCTATACCAATGAGGGCCTAGCAGATAATCGTGGGGCGCTGGTTTGCCAGGCCACGGTGCCGTGCTGATATACTTACCTTTCAGGCCATTAAGTGCGTTGATTGAGCTCTTTGTTACATAGGTGCCTGTCTCAGGTTTTTTGGAGGAGTAACGAACAGAATACTGACCATTGCCAAGATAATACCCAGGCCATTCCTGATTCTGGACCATAAGGGTAAAGCATATTGAATCGGGTGGAATATTGATAACAGGGCCGCTGAAATGCCATTCAATTACCCCATAAGCTGACACGGTATCTTTATTTGCAGAATTGCCTTTCAGAATATATCTGGAACTTCTGTTAATCGGGTTGTAGCGCCCTCCCCAGCTTTCGCTGGTAGGATCGTCTGAGTTGCCCTGCATCAGATAGGCTAGCGAAGGGGTGTCTCCCATCTTAATATGGCCCTTATAATGGTCCACGAAATTGTCGGCCATTGCTCCATGCCCTTTTATGAAATTAGAATAGTAGGCTCCTCCACTCATGTTTTCAGGGGCATTTTCATCTTCCATAAACCACCCTCTGTAGGTGGCATTCGACTCGATCATATACAGATTAGGGTGGTGCTCAGCCAAATAAGCATATGCATTTACACTCCATTTCTTGTTTGGTCCACCAATCCAGTATACTCTGATATTTTTTTCAATTTCAGGTGCATCATGTAGGGCTTGGGCGATATCTTCTATACCCCCCCAGACTAAGACCCATAAGGGTTGATCGGTTTTTTTCCTGGCACAGCTGATTATCCATTCCGATCCTTCAGTAGCCTTGGTGTAGCCTTGAAATGGAGCCTCTTTTTTAGCCCCTTGTTTCGTGATTTTCCGTAAATATTCTGGTGCTGCCAGTCCTTTGATATGTCGGGCCAGCTGAGGCCTGTCTTGCTCGTACAAGTCAATCATTTTTAATATATCCTTAGTCGTCCCCTCGCCAAATGGAGAGGAAATAAGACCTTCCAGCTCGAATAAATCCGAGTACATCATTAAATGGATCATCGATTGAAAATCATCGGGGTCCGTACCCCCGATGTCTGTACTTACAATTACCCGCTTTTTGGGTACGGTTTGGGCACTGAGGGGGGTGAATAGGGATAGAATGGGCCCATATATCAGAGAGAATACAATCAATAATGTTTTTGTCGGTCGTCTTAATGTTAAGGAAAAGGCCATTTATACAAGCTGAATTAAACCCTGTGAATTATTATCATTATTTTATTAAAAGAGGAGCGAATATAACAAAAAAGAAAAACAAACGAAATTAAAAATAAAAAAACGAAACAAAAGTTGTGTATTATTTAGAATAACCATATACCTTTGCCTTGAAAAGATATAAATATGTTTGGGTGATGAAAAGGGAAGGACTACTTTCCTAGATCCACCAACATTATAAATGACGAATCAACTATGGTGTACCCTACAGAAATTGACTTAATAAAAATGGAAGTAATTTTTAAATTCCGAAAATTAAAGCTTAGTCATAAAATTGGAAATTTGCGGTTTTTGGTTTTACATCCAGGTATATTCGTAGGCGTTGTTTTTTTATTTTTTCTCTCTTTTTCTCCCAGTTTAGCCCAGGTTGATCAGTCCAGGTCATCGGAGAGAGTAAGAGTACTGGTGACCACTGATGGGGAAATCGATGATGAATGTTCTTTAGTGCGTTTTCTGCTATATACCAATGAGTTTGATGTGGAAGGTATCATTACGAGTAGTTCGCAATATCACTGGCAAGGGCATAAGTGGGCTGGAGATAATTGGACTCAGCCCTACCTGGACGCCTATAAAGAGGTATATCCGAATCTGATTCAACATGACGCTAGATATCCTTCCCCAAACTATTTGCAGTCAAGAACGTTACTGGGCAATGTTGCTGCAGAGGGCGAAATGGAACAGATCACACCGGGCTCAGAACTTATCGTTAAAGTCCTTTTGGACGAGTCTGATATGCGGCCAATCTGGCTTCAGGCTTGGGGCGGGACTAACACTATAGCACGAGCGCTAAAGACTATTGAAGAGAAGCATCCGGAAAGAATGAGTTCGGTGGCTTCCAAAATTAGGTTGTATCTGATATGGGAACAAGATGAAACCTATCAGAATTATATCAAGCCCCACTGGGGTAAATATGGAATATTGACCATCATTTCAGATCAATTTATTGCATATTTCTACAATTGGAAGCAATTTCTGCCTCGTCAGCAACAAGAATACCTGGTAGGAACCTGGATGAACGAACATATTTTAACCCACCATGGCCCTTTATGTAGTCTATATAAGGCGCATGAAAATGGAGATTTCCGCTCCGAAGGAGATTCTCCTGCATTTTTTCACACCATCCCCACTGGATTGCGCAGTCTGGAATCTCCTGATTATGGTGGCTGGGGAGGACGGTATGTAAGGGTCAGAAGTAATACTTGGATGGATCCGGTTCCAGTTCAGGATTATAACTATCCCGAAGGGCGTTGGTGGACGAAATCTGCCTGGGGGCGGAACAGAATGAAGTTGGAAATTCCGAATGATTCTTTATTAAAGACATATATGGAGCCGATGTACCGATGGATAGCGCCCATTCAGAACGATTTTGCCGCTAGAGCCGACTGGTGTGTAAAACCATATTCAGAAGCCAATCATCCTCCTGTTGTTCGTTTAAAAAGCGACATCAATATTACCGCCGCAGCCGGTCAGAAGCTTGTATTGGACGGGCAAGAAAGTTTCGATCCGGATGGTGATGAGTTATCATTTAAATGGTATCATGATCGGGAAGCCGGCAGCTATAGGGGCAATATTGATGTTCCTGATAAAATAAGGTCCAAAACAAAATTACTTATTCCTATTGATGCTCAAGCAGGTAATACGATTCATATGATATTTGAGGTAAGCGACAGTGGTTTACCTACATTGACCCGATATCAACGTGTGGTTATCAACCTGAAATAAAAGTCGGGAGCGGTAGGGGAAATTAATGTGGTCTTCAAATAAAACATGAAAAAAAATGAAAAAAATTAGACATATTTTTATGCTCGTGTTGGCACTTACGTCTGTCCATGCAAAAGCACAACAATTGGCTTTTCCTTCAGCAGAAGGCTATGGGAAGTTTGCCAAAGGAGGGCGTGGAGGTACGGTATATGAAGTGACTAATCTTAACGATCGGGGCGAAGGCAGTTTGCGGGCCGCAGTTGAGGCGGAAGGGCCTCGTACTGTTGTCTTTAGAACGTCAGGAACTATTACACTCGAACAGCCACTGCGTATAAAACATCCATATCTGACCATTGCCGGACAGACTGCCCCTGGGGATGGGATTTGTATAAAAAAATACCCCGTTGTGATTGAAGCTGACCACGTCATTCTGAGATACCTCCGGGTTCGCCTGGGCAATGAGTCCGGTGAAGATCTGGATGCAGTATCTAGTCGCTACACCAAAAATATTATCCTCGATCATATATCTGCGAGTTGGAGTGTAGATGAAACCATGTCGGTATATCACTGTGATAGTATAACTGTGCAATATTGTATTATTTCAGAAAGCATGTTCAATTCCAATCATATAAAGGGCGCCCATGGTTTTGGTGGTATATGGGGAGGGGATTATAGTTCTTACCATCACAATCTTTTGGCTCATCATGGAAGCCGTAATCCGCGCATGGCTTCGGGTTCAGGTCATACCGATTATCGTAATAATGTGGTCTACAACTGGGGATATAATAGTTGTTACGGAGGTGAAAATCAGCAAGTAGGCAACGAGAAGTACAATAAGTCCTTAATCAATATGGTAGGCAATTACTATAAACCGGGTCCGGGAACGGAGCCTGGAACTAACGCTCATCGGCTAGTGGCGCCATCTATGCGCAAAGTTGTGTCAGATTTTGGAAAATGGTATGTGGCAGAAAATGTTTTGGAAGGTAGTGATGCTGTAACGTTAGATAACTGGAAGGGAGGGGTGCAGCCTACAGGTGGCGAAGCCAATTTGAAATATGTAAAACTGGATGAACCTTGGACGTCTATGCCCATACGGCAGCATACGGCTGTAGAGGCATACCAACTGGTGTTAGCCAAAGCAGGTGCGAGTCTGCCCCGTAGAGATAAGGTTGACCAAAGGATTATCAATGAAGTTCGTCAGGGTACGGCAACCTATGAAGGGAGCTCTTACCGCTTAACAAAAAAATTGAGCGATCCTTATGAAAAAACAGGAATAATAGATTCCCAGGTGGATGTAGGGGGCTGGCCCGTGCTGAAAACGACAGCGGCACCTTCAGATACAGATCATGACGGTATGCCTGATGATTGGGAGCTTAAATATAAGCTGGATCCTCATGATCCAAAAGACGGAAATCGTATAGACGGCAGCGGATATACGATGCTGGAGCTGTATTTAAATAAAGACGACTGAGGGTAATTGTCTGTACTTGGGTTAAACAAATTATAAGTGTGGTATATATTAATTGGAATATGAGAACAAAGAAAATTGCAGCCAAATTACTCTCCTATAGCCTAGTCTTCTTGTGGGCAGGCTTAACTATATGTGAGGGACAGATGGTCTATCCCGAAAGAACCCATAAACCCCGGGTTATAGTGACTTCGGATGGGGAAATTGATGATGAGTGCTCTATGGTCCGTTTCTTACTCTACGCTAACGAATGGGATATAGAAGGGATCATCACCTCCAGCTCGCAATACCATTGGCAGGGCCATAATTGGGCTGGAGACGACTGGTTAGATCCGTATCTAAAGGCTTACTCCGAAGTATATCCAAATCTTATTAAGCATGATCCGGGATTTCCGACTCCTGCTCATCTAAAATCGGTCAACTTTCTGGGTAATGTAGAAAGTGAGGGGGAGATGGAAAAAGTTACGGAAGGTTCCGCACATATTGTCAAAGTCTTACTCGACCAAACAGACAATCGTCCTGTTTGGATTCAGGCCTGGGGTGGAACCAATACGATTGCCCGCGCACTGAAAACAATTGAAGAGCAACATCCCGAGAAAATGTCGTATGTAGCCAATAAAATGAGGTTGTTTTTGATCTGGGAACAAGACGATACCTTTCAAACTTATATACGGCCTCAATGGGGAAAATATAATATTCTCACCATAATTTCGGATCAATTTGAAGCTTTGGCATATAGATGGAAAACCATCCAGCCCAAAGAGATGCTACCTTACTTCAGAGCCTCATGGATGAAAGAGAACATTTTACATGGTCATGGGGCGCTATGTTCCTTGTATAAGGCGCATGTTGAAGGAGAAAAGGGCTTTGAACGGGGTGATTTTAGGTCGGAAGGTGATTCTCCAGCATTTATTCATACAATTCCTACCGGGCTGCGTAGTATGGAGTCTCCAGACTGGGGAGGTTGGGGTGGCCGGTATGTCAAGGTGCGGGAAAATACCTGGCTTGACCCGGTGCCTCTAAAGGACTATGTATATCCTGAAGGTCGATGGTATGGTAGTTCAGGTTGGGGACGTAACGCCACCCGAGAAGGTGCCACGGTAGATAATAATGAAGCGTATAAAGCCTATTTTAAACCTACCTGGCAATGGTCTGATGTATTACAGAATGATTTTGCTGCCCGTGCCGATTGGTGTGTCAAATTATATGCAGAAGCCAATCACCCCCCGATTGTTCGCTTGAACTCAGCTTTGGATATTAATGCCAAACCAGGTGAGCGCCTCCAATTCGATGCTACAAGCTCTTCAGATCCTGATGGGCACCCGCTAGAATTTAAATGGTGGCCTTATCGGGAGGCAGGTTCATATCCGTCTCAAGTATCTATTCAAGGTTCGAATAATCCCAGAGCAACGCTGGTGGTTCCGACCAATGCGAAGGCTGGCCATAAAATACATATCATATGTGAAGTCAAAGATGGTGGAGAGCCAGCACTTACCAGATATCAACGGCTGATAATTACGATTGAATAACATTAACGAATATTTTCTAAAACTAACTATAATTTATCATAAAGTATTAAAATGAAAGGGTTGGCAAGGAATTTAGATGCTTTTAAATCCTTAAGAATGGTAAAATTTAGAATGTAAAGATTATTATTAAGGAGTTAGACCCGAGCCTATATTACTAATTTGTAATTATAGGCTCATTTTTTTTATGCAAATATGAGCACCATAACTCCAATTATTTTTTCTAAAAAACATGTATTTTATTCAGTATCAATATTCTATAATTATTAAGGTTTTGGTTCGAACACACGAGGAGAAAATCCGGGTTTTAATGGTGTGAAAACTATCTAATACTATTGTATGTTTCTTAAAAGACAAATAAAACAAATAATAAAAGAAAAAAATAATAAAAATATATTGTTATGGTCCATTTTATAACCTACTTTTATCCGATTATTTACTTTTTTCCTTCAAAAAATAGTATTGAAATTTTTTGAAAGAAAGGGGATTATAACGTTTTCATCACTTTTATAAACATATTTTTATGATGTTAGATGTTTTACATTTTTATTCGGAAGGAAAGAAAAGGGCGTACTATGCCTGGAAACTGTTCTGGATACTGGCCATAGTGTTCACCTCCGTAACGGGTATCATGGCACAGAATAAGATAAGCGGAAAGGTTACGATAGAAGGGGGAGAAGGGCTCCCGGGAGCTTCAGTTATTGTAGAAGGTGCCAATACCGGCACCACAACAGATGGGGAAGGAAACTACAGTATTAGTGTTCCCAACAAATCGGCAAAGCTTGTTTTTAGTTTCGTAGGCTATCTGACCCAGAAGGTTGAAGTCAACTCGAAAACGGTTATTAACATTCGCTTAGAAGAAGATGCCGCTCAATTGGCTGATGTAGTGGTAATCGGCTATGGGACAGTAAAAAAACGCGATTTGACCGGGGCAGTAACTTCTATCAAAAGCGAAGACATTAAACAGGTGCCGGCGCAGAGCCCATTGGAATCCATACAAGGTAAGGTGGCCGGTGTAGATATTACCCGAAGCAACGGGTCGGCCTCTTCGGGCATCAATATTACCATCCGAGGAAACCGATCTATTGGTGCCGGAAATGGACCCTTATTTATCGTAGATGGTATTCAGACTGGCAATATCAATAATATCAATCCTAACGACATTGAATCAATGGAGTTTTTAAAGGATGCCTCTTCTACGGCTATTTATGGCTGGCAGGGAGCCAATGGGATCGTTATTGTAACCACGAAGAAAGGTGCTTCAGGTAAACCCAGAGTAACCTTTAATACTTATTATGGCGTCTCTAAGGTGTCGAGATACCCTTCAGTTTTGGACGGTCCTGGTTATGTGGCCATCAAGCGGGAGGCAAACAGAGCCGCAGGAAGATGGAATTCAGTTGCAGACGATGCCGCCATATTTAATACTCAGGAACTTGATGCCATAAAGAATAACGAATGGATTGACTACCGGAAAGAATTGCTACATAACGGCTCTCAGCAAAATTATAATGTAGGGGTGAATGCAGGAAGCGAGAAGACCAAAGTGTTTTTTTCCTTGGACTATTTTAATGAAAAGGGAATACTGAAATTTGATCAGGCGAAACGATATTCCTTCAGAGCCAATATCGATCAAACCATTAATCGTTTGGTAAAGGTAGGACTGCAAAGTCAGGTGACCCTTCGTGATGAAAGTTACAGAAGGGACCCTTTAAATATGGCTAATAAGATCATTCCCTTAGGTACTATTTACGATAAGGATGGCAATTTTATTCCCTATCCGTTGAGTGGGTCATCCATAAGTCCTTTAGCCGATGAACAACCCGATGTATTCTCCAACACGGGCAGGAAAACCAATATTATTGCCAATGCTTATTTTGAACTAAAACCGCTTAAAGGTTTGACATTCCGCTCTAATTTCGGTGCTAACTTAGGATCATCTAGAGTTGGCTTATTTGAAGCCTCCAATACCATTAGCCGTAATGGCGGCAACAGTCAATCTTCTATTACGGCCAGCAACGGAAGTTTTATTAACTGGGATAATATTTTGACTTTTAATAAGGAAGTTGATGCCCACTCTTTCTCCATAACTGCGCTAAGCAGCTATGTTCAGAACATTTCGGAAGGGGTATCGGCGCAGGGACAATCGCAGCTACTCCCTGCTCAGTTATACTATGCGCTAGGAAATGCACCTACTAATATCATGATCAGTAGTGAATACGAAAAGTGGAATGTGCTCTCATTTGCCGGGCGCTTAAATTATAATTATAAGAGTAAGTATCTCCTGACATTGACCAACCGAGCCGATGGAGCCTCCAGACTTTCCGCTGGAAATAAATGGGCATTTTTCCCTTCGGCAGCGGTAGCCTGGCAAGTAGGAGATGAGGCTTTCATGGAGGGTCAAAATATATTTTCTGATCTGAAAATTAGATTGAGTTATGGTGTAGCGGGTAATTCCGGAATTTCTCCTTATGGTACCCAAAGCACCCTGACCCGTGTCCCCATGGCATTTGGAGAGACAAGTTTCCAGGGGTTTACTTTTTCTCCTCTACTCGGAAATGCTGAGGCTGGTTGGGAGTTGTCTAAGACTAAAAACCTTGGGATTGATATGGGCTTCTTTAAGAGCCGCCTTACTGCCAATATAGATATTTATGATACGCGTACCTCGGACCTGTTATTGCCTCGTGGATTGCCGCCGACAACGGGTGTGAAGACGGTTTACCAAAATATTGGAAAAACCAGAAATAACGGAATAGAAATTGGAATTAATTCCGTTAATGTGCGCACAAACGATTTTAGCTGGAATACCACCCTTACCTTTACTCACAACAGGGAACGCATCGTTTCCTTGGTTACAGAAGGCATAGATGATATTGGGAACGGATGGTTTGTGGGTAAACCTATCAGCGTTTTTTATGACTACGAAAAATTAGGAATTTGGCAAACGGCAGAGGAAGGAGAAGCGGCAGTTTTTGGACAAAAACCCGGAGATATCAAAGTTAAAGATCAAAATGGGGATGGAAAAATTGACGCCGTTAACGATAGGGTGGTACTGGCAGGGGAAAACCGTCCGAACTGGTTCGGTGGTCTGAACAATAAGCTGAGCTATAAAGGTTTTGATCTGAGCGTATATCTCTTTGCACGGTGGGGACAAACCATCAACCCTTCCTTTTTAGGTAGGTACGATCGTCAATCCAATTTGAGCAACAGCTCCAAGGCTATTGATTACTGGACTCCAGAAAATCCTACCAATGAATATCCTCGTCCTAATGCCAATATTTCGGGTGCTTCCACCCTGTACTGGAGCACCATTGGATATGTAGATGGTTCTTACTTAAGAGTTAGAAACCTATCGATGGGATATACTTTCCCGACCATTAAGAGCGCTTATTTTGATAATATCCGTCTGTATGTGACTGGTTCTAATCTGTTCACCTGGACCAAAAGCGCCAAATTAACTGAATACGATCCGGAACGAGGTGGTGGAGAAAGTAGCCCTATGCTTAAAAATGTTATGATTGGACTTAACATTGGATTTTAACAAGAATAAAGCTGTTTGAAATGAAAAGAACATCAATAATAATCGTTTTGCTCGCAGTACTATTTGTCTCTTGCGAGGATTTAATTACGGAATATAATCCTAGCGGCTTGACAGCCGAAGCCGTATATTCAACGCCCGAAGGTTTTGAATCCCTCGTTAATGCGGCATATGGCTATCAACGTTGGTGGTATGGGAAAGAAGAGGCCTATAATATATCTGAAATGGGAACCGACATTTGGACCAGTGCGGCGGGTGACGTCTTTCCCGATTTGTCCCAATATATTAATTTACAAGGTACCAATTCGCCCCTGGCTGCAGAATGGTCAGCACTTTATGCCGGCGTCAACCTTTGCAATGCTGGTATAAACCGAATCGAAAAGGTGAATTTTACCCCAGTTGTCAAAGCCCAAAGAGAAGCTGAACTTCGTTTCTTAAGAGCATTCTATTATTGGCATATTGTAGAGACTTGGGGAGGAGTGCATTTTACCTTAGAAGAAACCAAGGGTATTGCCACCACGGCTAATAAAACTCCCGTTGAAACCTTTTACAAGCAGATTTTTGAAGATCTTCAGTTTGCCACTAAGAATTTGGCAAATTCAACTTCTGACTATGGTCGTGTAACCAAACCAGCTGCCATGGCTTTTTTGGCAAGAATGTATCTGACCAGGGGGATGTTTGCGGAGGCGAATAATATGGCAAGTGCTGTTATAAATGGTGGATTCGGATATAAACTGGAGCCTCAGTACGCTGATTTATGGAAAATGAGTAATAACCAGAACAAAGAGATTTTGTATGCCGTCAACTATGCCTCCAATCTTACCTTAAATGATTTATATAATTCGGGCACCAATGTAACTGGGCATGGTAGAGGAAGTAATAATGGTCATTTACATTTTCTTATGAAATATGATAACCTTCCTGGAATGCTTCGGGACATAACCTATGGCCGACCCTTCAACCGATATATGCCTACCCGTTTCCTACTGGACTTATATGCTGATGCCGATTCCCGTTATGAGGGTTCATTTATGGAAGTATGGCTTGCCAATTCGGGTACCAGGCCAGCGGGCATGAAGCTTGGCGATACGGCCGTAATTGCTACCCGAAAAGCCATGACAAAGCCATCGGGTGCTTTATATACTTTGGTAGACCGCAATGCGATATATAACGAAGATGGAACTACGAAAAACAATTTGGTATATCCAACCCTGACCAAACATATGGATCCTACACGCTCCAGTGCCAACGAAGCTCAAAGCGCCCGGGATGCCTATGTGATCCGACTGGCTGAGCTTTATCTTATTGCCGCAGAGGCTCAAATGAAGCTGGGAAAGCTCGATTCGGCAGCGATCAACATTAACATTGTCCGCACCCGTGCCGCGAAACCTGGAAGAGCAGCGGAAATGCAAATTACTCCTTCACAAGTTACCCTAGACTTTATATTGGATGAAAGGGCTCGGGAATTCGCCGGAGAGCAGATGAGATGGTTCGATCTGAAAAGAACGGGAAAACTCCTGGATCGAGTAAAGGCCTATAATCCAAGTGCCAAAGCCATACAACCATTTCATGTCAATCGTCCTATTCCCCGAACCCAGCTGGATGCCGTAACCAACCGTGACCAATTTTCCCAAAATGAAGGTTATCAATAGAATACTAGCTATCAGTTTGCTTTAACTAGCTATCAGTTTGCTTTAAATGGAGAGAATTAGAATCGGGGTTGTCGGATGTTGATGGCCTCGATTTTTTATTTTTCTGCCCCTGGTCGCCTTGGCGGTCAGGGGCATTTTTATATCTATTATGCATCAGACCCAACAATCTTCTTTTTATATCCCTTAGATACTTTCTACTTTTTTTAAAAATATTTACACTGGACTCAGGGGTTTTTCTACCTCCTGAGTCTTGTCAGTTTAGTTTAGAGAAGGTTGAAAAGGTTAGCGCTGCCTATTCACCTGTTCTGATCATCGCAGAGCCATCGTTCCTTGCGGTATTTCTCCTGTGAACTGACCATTTAATGAAAGGTCCAGTCACATGAGCGGGAAACAATATTATATCTAATTATTCCACTATTAATTAATCCATCATGAAGAAACGTTTATCAGTAACTGGCTTACTCAGGCTTGTGATCGTTCTAACACTCTGGGGCTGGAATGCTCATGGGCAGATATTGGCCTTTTCGCAGACTGCAAACCAAGACAGATCTTCCGCTGCTACCAAGTCTCTGTCTGGGGTGCTCAATGAACTCAAGGAACACTATAAGGTAGAGCTGATGTACGAACCTGCTACCGTTCAAGGGCTGGAAGCAACTATTGGTAATTTTAAAGAGAAAGGAGGCATTGAGTACCATCTCCACAAGTTGTTAACTCCTCTGGGGCTAAAATATAAAAAGGCTAATGAACGGTCTTATATTATTCTGAAAGCTCCCAAGGCGCAAACGGTGCCAAAAATTAAAAACGAAGTTCCAGAAGTAGAGGTTCAAAAAGCTACTGTTGAGAGACTTTCTGGAACTGTTACAGATCAATCTGGAGAGGCTTTGCCCGGGGTAAGTGTGGTGCTTAAAGGAACGTCGGTGGGCACCACCACAGATGTCGAAGGCAAGTTCACCCTCAACATTAACAGCCCTGAGGACGTTTTGATATTTTCCTTTGTCGGTTTTAATAGTCAGGAAATTACGGTAGGCACTAGAACTACTATTTCAGTATTGATGGAAACGAGCCAAAGCGTATTGAACGAGGTAATAGTAGTAGGTTACGGGACCAAAAAACGGGAAGATGTAACGGGTGCAATTGCACAAATCAGTGGTGATGCCATTACCAGCCGTCCCATTACAAAAGTGGGCCAGGCCTTACAAGGTCTAATACCTAATTTGAACGTAACCAACCCAGACGGCAACCCCAATGCTAACCCTAGTTTTAACATTCGGGGTACTACCTCATTAAGTGGTGGAAGTGCCCTTGTACTGGTAGATGGGATTCAGATGGATATGAATTTATTGAATCCTTCTGATATAGAAAGTATTACTGTGCTTAAAGATGCCGCTTCCGCAGCCATTTATGGTGCCCGGGGAGCGTTTGGGGTGATATTGGTTACCACCAAAAAGGGCTCGACCAATAGAAAGGCACAGATTAGTTATTCAGGTAGTGTGCAGTTTAATAAGCCAACCTATCTGCCCGATTTACTGAGTACAACTGAGTTTCTGGAATCTCAGAATGTAGCACAATTCAACGTTAATGGTGGGCAGAAATATAGTGATGAACAGATTAAGTGGGTTCAGGATTATATTGATGATCCGATTAATAATCCCAGTTATCACATTTTGCCTAATGGAAAAATTTTCTGGAATTATCCCAATGATGTGATCAAGAACATGGTACAACCTTGGGCTCCAGGGCAAAATCATACCCTGAATGTTACAGGAGGGAATGCCAAAACTTCGTATTACTTCTCTGGTGCGGTACTCAAACAAAATGGATTGTTCAAAACCTCAACCGATGTTTTCAAAAGATATAATTTCACAACCAATATTTCTACACAAATCACCGACTGGTTCAAGCTGGGAGGGAAAGTGAATTTCGCCTCTACCGGCTATGATGAGCCTCACAAATACCCCAATAAGGGTTCGGATTGGTGGGAGCAGATGACTAGAGGGGAGCCTCAGGTTTTGTTTCCACAGTTTACACCTGCCGACTCTCCCGTAGGAGCTGGTATTGCGACCGAAAATTTTGCCAACTTTTTGCAAAGCGGCTCGAGGCGAGTCGATAATGCCACCACAGGCATTTATAGCGTCGATGCAGAAATATATCCCTTCAAAGATCTAAAGATCAGTGGAAATTTCGCTTATACTTCACGCCGGCAGAATATCAAAGAAAATCAGGTTGCCTTTCCATATATCAGAGATACATGGATTCCTCAGATCTCAGGAACTTCACCTTCATTTGTTCAACGTAACTTCAACTCTTCCGATTATTTTGCGGGCAATATATATGCCGATTATGGCCGTGTAATCGACAATAAGCATACTTTTTCTGCACTGGTAGGATATAATCAGGAATGGTATCAGGCCTTGGGCACCATGGTGAAAAAGCAGGATCTGATTAGTAGCGAGGTGCCAGTATTGAATCTGGCTACTGGGTTGCTTACGACCGACGATAGTGAAACGGCCTGGGCCATACGTGGCGTCTTTGCCCGGGTAAATTACGATTTTATGGGTAAATATCTATTGGAATTCAATAGTCGCTATGATGGAACATCCCGTTTCCCGCAAAACCGTCGTTTTGGCTTTTTCCCTTCGGTCTCGGCAGGGTGGAGGCTCACGAAAGAGAAATTTATGGAACCCTTCCGTAAAGTGCTACCCGAATTAAAGCTAAGGGCATCTTATGGTAGCCTCGGCAATCAGCTGGTTGCCAGTAATTTTCCGTATATCTCCCTGTTTGGAATTAACAATCAGGTGCCCTATATCATAGGAGATGCTTTGCCACTAGGAATTTCAGCCCCTGGATTGGTAAGCCCTGACTTATCATGGGAAAAGGTTTCCACCCTGGATTTCGGTGCCGATGCCAATCTGTTTGGAAAGCTAAATCTAGGTTTTGACTGGTACAAGCGTGTTACTTCAGGAATGCTGGTTGCGGGAGATAAGTTACCTGCGGTTTTAGGTACAGCCGTACCACAGCGCAATGGGGCCGAATTGGAAACGACAGGGTTTGAATTTAGCGCCAAATGGACCGACGTGGTAGCCAATCAATTGCAGTATGATGTAGGCATAGTTCTGTCCAACTACAAGGCGATAATCAGCAAGTTCGATAATAATCCTAACAAAATCATCAGCAACAATTATGTGGGCCGGGATGTAAACGAAATTTGGGGATTCGAAACGGTAGGTATCTTTCAGCAGGCCGGCGATGTAGCCAATGCTGCCGATCAGAACCAAATCGGAAATTCAGGCAAGTGGGGAGCAGGAGATATTCAGTACAAGGATCTAAATGGTGATAATCTGATTACCAGAGGAGCTAATACGGTCGACGATCCCGGGGATCAGAAGATTATTGGTAATGCAACTCCGCAGTATCAATTCGGGATCACTGCAAATATGTCATGGAAAGGATTTGACCTGGCCGTGTTAATGCAGGGAGTGGGTAAACGGGATTATATTCCTACTGGAAACTATTTTTGGGGAGCTATAAATAACGGAGGAGCTGTGGGGACCAAAGAAGTATATCGTAACGCCTGGACTCCCGAACGTCCAGATGCATATTACCCTATTTATAAATCGGGTTCTAATTATAATATTCAAGCTCAGACAAGGTATATGCAGAACTCAGCTTATATCCGTCTTAAGAACCTGGCCGTGGGATATTCCTTGCCTGCTTCACTCGTTAAGCATGCCGGCTTCTCGAAAACAAGGGTTTATTTTTCGGGCCAAAATCTTTGGGAACATACAAAATTAAAAGGCAATTTCGATCCTGAGGTTATTGGGAATGGCGGCTTGGGAATATTTTATCCACTTCAAAGAGTTGTCTCTTTTGGTCTACAAGTAACATTTTAATCGATCCTCATGATGAAAAAAAATATAATAAAATCCTTCTTACTCTTTCTTGGAATATTGTCAGCGGCCTGTAATGACGATTTTTTAAATCGATATCCAACGGATTCCCTTAACGAGGAAAACTTTTGGCATAACGAGAACGAATTGAAGCAATATGCCAACGATTTCTATCGTGTTTTTTCTGGCCATAATACAGGTACGGGCCATAGTCCTCTGATTACCGGGGACAATCAAAGTGACAATATGGTTCCCTTGGACTTTAATCTCGTGGCGGCAGGAAAAAATATTGTTCCAACTTCTGGTGGTGGATGGAACTGGACGGTCATAAGATCTTGCAATTATTTCCTACAACGCTACAACCAAACCCCCATAGCGAAGGAAACAAAAGATAAATATGCGGGAGAAATACGTTTCTTTAAGGTATTGGATTATTTTGAAAAGGTGCGGGATTTTGGTGATGTCCCCTGGTTGACTAAGGATTTAGAGCTTACTTCTCCTGAGCTCTATGCTCCCCGTGACAGCCGTGTGCTGGTGATGGATTCTTTATTAGCCAATATAGATTTGGCTATTGCTACCCTTCCTGCTAAAAATGTAGCCGATGCCGGACGTATCAACAAGGACGTAGCCTTATTTTTGAAGGCCCGAATGTGTCTTTTCGAAGGTACTTTTCGCAAATACCGAGGAATAGAAGGTGGGGAAAAATTCCTGAAAGAAGCTGTACAGGCCTCTCAAAGACTCATTACAGAAGGCCATTATCAAATACATGAAACTGGCAACCCCGCTACGGATTATGCATCCCTATTCAACTCTCTGGATCTTGGGACCAATAAGGAAATGATATTATATAAGATTTACGCCACCGGGCTCCTAGGGACGGCTACATCCTGGAACTTACAGAGTAATAATTTTAATACCAGTGCTTCCAAGTCCTTGGTAGAATCGTACCTCTGTGCCGACGGAAAGCCAATTTCCCAAAGTCCCTTATACAGGGGCGATCAGTCTATTCAAGAGGAGATGACTAATAGGGACCCTCGATTGAAGCAGACCATTACCTTTCCCGGGACGGGGATTCAACAGACGTCGAAGATTCCGGCTATCTCTGGTTCCGGTATCAGTGGGGTGGGAATCGTGCCTACAGGTTATCAAATACAAAAATACTGGGTGGAAGACCAGCAAGAGTATGTCCGTATACAGAATGGGATATTGGATGCTCCCATATTTAGATATGGGGAAGTACTCCTGATCAATGCGGAAGCCAATGCTGAACTGGGTCAGGCAAATCAGTCGGTAATAGACAAGACGATTAACCTGTTACGCAAACGTGCGGGAATGCCCAATATGGTCATAGCTGAGTTGAAAAAAGATAGCCAGTCTGACTTTCCGCAACTGGATGTTTTAATAGACGAAATACGCCGGGAGCGAAGGGTGGAGCTGGCCATTGAGGCTCTACGATACGACGATTTGTTAAGATGGAAGGCTGGTGCCTTGTTGAATAAGCCGGTTTTAGGTATGAAATTTATCCAGTCTGTCTATCCTAAAGCCGTTATTGGCAGTAGTATTTTCGTCAACGCTGAAGGTTATATTTTACCCTATGGAAAATCCTTACCCTCCGGACGCACCTACGATGAGAATAAAAACTATTTTCTTCCATTACCCCTAGACGAACTATCCCTAAATCCAAAGCTAATTCAGAATCCTGGTTGGTAATTTTCCTTAAGCCGCAGTCTTAGTGCTGCGGCTTTTTGCCAAGCTGCCCCTTTTCGGCCCCGTCAGGAAAGCGCCTGATATTATACGTGAAAGTTAGCAGAAAATATCGTTGAAGAACATTGGACTGGGTATCCTGAACGAAACTGTCAGAGATATATCGTTTGACACTGACATTCTGCTTAAGGAGGTCGAACACGTTCAGACTAATTTCTCCACGATTATTGGGAAGGATTTTCTTTCCAATGCTCATGTTCCATATCGTATAATTGGTATTAAAACCGGCTGAAAGTCCGGAATTTAGTTGGTGAATTACATCGGAGCGATATACCAGCCCCTTCCATATAATCCAGGTTAGCCTGATTCGACTCGTCTGACTGAATGAGTTGTTCTGGGTTTCACGAAGCGTTCTTTTTACCATATTATATCCCGACCGGCTTGAAACTTGAAAGTCTAGGTTCTCACTGACATTACTGCTTATCGTGGTACCAACTCTAAAGTTGGTGGTATAAGTCATATTGCGCAGTGAATCTATCATACTGGGTAATTGGGTATGATTGACCTGGCCATTAAAACTGACCTTGGACTTAATAAAATTGAAAGGCTGACCATAATTAAAATAAGAATTTACGGTCCAATATCCACTCATATTAATGGGCATAGTCATCTGAGACCCGGTCTGCAGCGTGTCAGTTACGGTAAGTGCTATGGGATGGCGAGCTGTAAAGGTGCTGTTAGTTTGAAAGTTGGGGATGACCGATGTCTCCAACATGGCAAAAAAGGTGCGGCTTTTTTCACTATTTTGGGTTCTATATTTAGCCTGAAGCCTATTCCTGACCGATTGTACCAGATTCGGGTTTCCACTTCGTACATAGAGCGGATTCGAGATATTGACTACCTGTTGTAACTCGTTTATGGAGGGAGCATCGGTACTTGTCCTGAAGTCCAACTGCAAGTTTTGGGTTTTGGAAAAGCGGTATTCCAAACGAGCGGCAGGGAGTGTATTCCGAAAAGTTCTGCGCATGCTATACTCAGTCGGAAATTTCTGCTCGTTTTGCAGATTTGCTACTTCATATTTGCCCGATATCTGAAGTCGAACCTTTTCCTTACGATATTGATAGGTTAGTTCTGTTTGCTCTGTTAAATAATCACTTTTAAAAGTATTGCTTAGGCCTATATTGAGTGAATCATAGGCATTCTCTAGATCTTGATAATCAAAAAGTTGCCGGTCAGAATCATCTCGGCGATTGCCTCTCTCGTGGCCAAGCTGCATGCGACCGTGGTTGCCTAATGGTTCTGAATATGAGACTTCGCCTTCCCAAGAAAAACCTGATTTATCGAATCTGGTATATTGATTCAAGATTTTATTTCTATCGGGTTGTCGAAAGTATACATTCTCAGAAACACGGGTTCCTGCAAAATCATTGGTTCGGTAAGCAGTATTAAGCTTTATAGAGACGCTTCTGCCTGGTTTTTCAAAGCGATGGCTATATACCATTGAGTTACTGAAAGAAAGATTATGGCTTTTGCCTTTAGATTGATTTTCCGTTTGGTTTAGCGCTGCACTTTCATTCACTGTTCGCCCTGTAAAGTGAGAGAAGTCATCGTTTTCGACAAGTGAAAAATTGGGACGGATTAGTAGCCTATCCCGGTCGGTAATCTTGTAGTCAATGCGCATTTCGGCTCTGTGAATTCGGTCTTCGTCGATGCGTGTATTCTGCTCGGTATAGGCTCTGCCTGAATCTGCAGGATTGGCATAAGTTCGGAATTTAGTTTGCAGGGAGGTATTATGGCTATTGGTATAGGAATAACTTCCACTGGCTTCTAACTTTGGTGACCAGTTCCCCGAATAGTTCACGCCCAATGAGTTCGTTACAATGACTCCATTGCTGGGCCTATCTTCGTCCTGGCTCCCTTGACCCGTCTGGTAGGTTGTAGTATTGACATTATTGGTCAGACCGGTGAAGGTAAGCCGCATATCTTCGTTAAAATGATTGACACTCGCCCCAGCAGCATATCGATGGTCTGTGCCCAATCCAGCAGATGCTTTTCCAAACTGTCCATTTCGGCGATTGGGCTTGGTAACAATATTGATAGTCTTAATCTGGTTTCCATCATCAAAGCCACTAAGCTCCGACTTATCACTTTTTTTATCAAATAATTGGATACTTTGGATCACTTCTGCAGGTAAGTTCTGTAAGGCTTTGGCCACATCCGAGCCAAAATACATTTTGCCATCCACCAAAATTTGCTGAATTGGCTCACCCTGGGCTTGTACTTTTCCATTTTCAATAGTAATGCCAGGTAGCTTTTCAATCAATTCCTGGGCAGAAGCATCTGCGGTAGTCTTGAAAGCATCAGCATTGTACTGGGTACTGTCCCCGATTTGTTCTCCTGCAGATAATTGGCCAACAATTTTTACTTCTGTTAGGGTATTGGCTTCTTCTTCTAGGAGTACTTCCAAGGTTTGCTGCTGCCCGCTTACGAGCAAGAGGTCCTTTGTGTAAGTCTGGAACCCCATATAGCTTACCTTAAGTATATAGGCGCCGCTCTGAACTTTGATAAGTTGAAATGCTCCCTCCTGGTTAGCCATTACACCCTGTTCAATTTTTCCGTTTTCCTTTTGAATGGTTACAGTTGCACCAGGAAGGGCTGTTGAGTCAGTTTTACTTAGAACATTTCCCTTGATATTCGTTCCTTGACCATGTCCATTGGTAATGGCGATAATGAAGAGCAGCAATAAGGAAGGTATATACTTTTTTGCCATATTAAATGTAAGGAAGGTAGGATTGCTTCCAGATGATTTTGGTTGGGGGTGGTACGTTTATAAATATAAAAATACGGTGTATCCATTGGATAGTACAGACAATTCCGACGAACCGGTCTATTCTGCCTCCATAATGAGAAATACCCGCCCTCAATCTGTTGGGATTACCGATCCAGCCAGGCTTTGAAAGAAGGGGTACGGTCGGCACTAACTATAATGTCTTCCTCACCGGCAGGGGATACAGCCACCGAGAGGCGACCTTTGAAGTACGGTCTTATCTCCTGAATGGCATCCACATGAACGATGTACTTTCGGCTGATTCTAAAAAATATATCTGGATTGAGTGTCGTTTCTATTTCTTCAAGAGAATAATCAACGGGGAATTTTTGTTTATTAAAGCTCACCAGAAAGCTGACCTTATCTTCTGAATAAAAATAGGCTATCTCCTCGCATTTGATGGCACGAATATGTAGTCCATTCTTTACCAAAAACCGGGATTTAAAATGAGCCTCTATGGAATGTATGCCAGATTCAGTCACCGGTGCCAACCCTTTGGAAAAGGTCTGCTTCATTATTTCGAGTTTTTGAAAGCTATTTACAAGCTGTCCATACTTAACCGGTTTAAGCAGGTAAGCCACGCTGGTGACCCCGAATGCCTCCAGGGCGTACTGCTCATACGAAGTCGTAAAAATGATTGGGCAGGTTACGGATACTGTTTCAAAAATTTCAAAACACAGGCCGTCAGAAAGCTGGATATCCATGAAAGCCAGGTCGGGCATAGGATTTTGTTTTAACCATAATATAGCCTTTTCTACCGAAGAAAGGATCGCTTGTATCCGAATCGCAGGGTCATATTGTTGAACAAGACCTAATAGCCGGTCCGCAGCAAGATTTTCGTCTTCTATTATAATGATTTGCATATCTGGTTCAAGGTCTGATTAGGGGGAGGATTACGCTGAAATGTGCATCGGTCTTTTGTACAACTATGGGTGAACTGGCCAGGAACTCATATCTTTTTGTTAAGTTTTTTAATCCTGATTCGGAGCTATATCGCTCCTTCTTCTTCGGCTGTAAGTTATTTCTAACGGTCAGTTGCCCTGGTTCGCTCGTAAATATTTCTATAGCTAGTGGCTGAGAGTCGGAAGCTTTATTATGTTTGATGGCATTTTCTACTAAGGCCTGTAAGGATAGGGGAGGTAATAGGTGGGAATGGTAGTCCGATGACACGGAAATACTGATTTGCATCTGATCAACAAATCGTATTTTTAACATAAATATATATGCATCAATAAACTCTAATTCGGATTTTACGGTAACCAATTCCTGCTTATTAATCCGCAGTACGTAGCGATATACATCCGAGAAATTTTCCAGGAATTGTTGAGCCATGGCCGGATTTTTATCAATTAGTGAAGAAAGGATGTTTAAGTTGTTGAAAAGGAAATGCGGGGAAATATGGCTTTTCAGGGAATCAAATTCGGCCTTAAGATTTTGACTTTCCAACTCTTTGGAATAACTAAAGTTTTTTTTCCAGCGCATCATAAAGTAGATGCCAAATTGAATGGACAGGATCGGAACGGTGAGAATAAGCCCATAGATATTAAGGAGTAGGAGTTGTTCCTGATCGGGTGGAAAGCCCATTAACTCCGTTTTGACAGGGTAATAGCTAAGGTTGATACAAAATAGGGAGTATACGGTGCTGAGGAAAATTTGGATATAAAATCGCCTTGAATCGTAATCGTTCCAAGGGTAATTTTTATTGAGCCATACCGATATATATCGATTTCCAAACCATAAGGCGGCAATAACGCCAATGATCCAGAATAAGGCGATCAGATAGGAGCTAGGGAGGGTTGAGGCCATGGTAAGAAACGCCAGAGCGACCATGATCAAGGAGATTATGAGCAGTAATAGGATTCGAATTTTGTTCACCGAAATCGTGTTAAGGGTCTGTTTTTCATCGTCCTGGCTATTCAAATAGGCGCTTATTTCAGTTGCAAAAGCTTTACCTGTTTCCATGGAATATATTTTGGCTTTTCCTGACCGCTCCATACCAGAAGGCCCCAGTTTTTATCGTTGACATCCGACTGTCCTCCTAACAAAAGTTTTCGCCCATTTTTCAGGACTATTAAAGAATGCTGGTCATTTTTTCTTTCCACGTTCCGGATGTTGCTAAAGGGTATACGGTAGTAAAGTCCATTTTTATATCCTTCTAATATATCACTGCCCCACTGTTCGTCCAGATCGTATACGATACGACCTGAAATTTTTTCAGAATGGAGGCTGATAACGGATCCATTCAGTGCCTCTTTAGGCCTAAAGGATTCATAACCAGGTAAGGCGGGAGCTCCTTGATTCGAACTGAAAATAATTTCTTGGAAGTCCTTCCATTTGATTATGATATTGCCGACATCTTTGAGAAATATGGTGATACCATGGTTAGATTTCCCTACATCGTCCGTATCCGAAAGGGTTAGTCGGGAGCCATTTTTCAGGCGTACTTCAGAGCTGTTTTCATGAATACGACGGATCATGGCTATTTGCCAGAACGGAATTTTTTTTAGGCTGTCTTCCGTTTTCCCATCTAAAATGGAAGAAGTCATGCCTTCATCCTGATCCCATTTTATATAGCCCGTCAGCTGTCCATATCTAGTTTTTACGGTGCCAAAGAGGGGTCTTACAGCCGTATTAAGAGCGCTTTTGGGTGTCGGACTAAAGTCAATTCTTCGAATTTTCTTCCATTCGATTCGGTGCCAATTGCCAGCCGGATTGGAGATATAAAAATATTTGCCAATATCCTTATACCTATCATTGCCTTCTATGCGAAGACTACTCCCATTTTTTAATTTTAAAATAGCTTCCAGATTTTTGGTAGGGGTAATCGAAGCAATATCTCCAAATCGGCAGCTGTATCGGTTGGTACGTGAGGGATATTTGTTTTCCCATATTTGCATAAAACCCCACTCGATTTTTTCTTTTTTTTCCTGATCACTAAGATTCCTGATTTCGCTATTCTTTAAAAATTCCAGAGAAGGATTGTCTTTACGGACGGTCATAAATATATCTTCCCAGAATAATTGTCGGTTTTTTCCTTGTATGATACCGACCTTGGTGGTTCCATTTGTAAGGGTAATGGTGCCATAAATTAATCCTTGGAATGGGTTCGCCATTCCATTGGCGCCATGCAGCATCCATAAGAAAATGTGGATCACCGTCATGCGTCTCAATCGTAGGGATAGCCGGTTATTGTTTTCGGGTACTGAATTGAGCATGCGTCAGAAGTAAACTATCAGGCTTACAAGTTAAGGACTTTCCATTAGTCCCCGTGGTTATTGGCTCTCAACCGGGATATGAGTGGAGCTAAATGGCATCTGATACCACTGAATAATTATTTGAATCCTTTGGGCTCCGCTAATTCTGGCTAATATTCCTATTGCAAGGACTCTAAAGATTCCGCGTACGATTTTAACCGCTTCAATGACCATAAATCGCTCATTAGAAGTATGGCTCCTAATACTATAAAACCTACGGCAAGCCCCTGCAGGTATTCTGACAGTGCCAAAAGATAGCCGGTGAAGCCAGCAATTATAATAAGCCCCCAGGAACCCAATACTTTGTACTGGCTATTTCGATGTTGAAGAACTCTTCGTTTTTCGGCATTCAGTGCGGCTTTAGGGGACTCATGAAACGCCTTTGAAAGCGCTCCGCCAATCTTGGGGCGATTTTTAAGTGTAAAGCCTCCGTAAAATAATAAAAATAGGGCTAATAGACCTAAGGGCAGAGATAGTCCGTCACTAAAAGCAGAAGGCCAAACCCAGGAAATAAAGGTGGCCCCAGCGGCTAATGAACCAAGCAAAATCATCAGTTTGGCATCTTGAATAGATTGTCTCGTCCACCTTTCAAGGAGCTGTAAATATTTCAAGTTGATAGTTTACTTAAAGTTTTAAAAGCTAAAAATACTAAAACCAGTCGAAAGCACATTCCTGGCAAGGAATTCCTTTTTCAAACGGGATTAATTATTAGATGGCTCTCTTTAACGGAAAATAATTTAGTCCTATAAGTATTTATGGGATAATGACTTAGGATAATATTTAAATGAATGAAAGCCAGGGTTTTCAATAAAGCTAAAGGTCAGTCGTTTACTGAGCGGCAAACCTCAGCATTGGCATGATTATTGGACTTTGTTTCTAAAAGGGCATGCTCTACAATTGTTAAATAAGTTTTACCATCAACAAAAACCACTTATGTTATCTAGTAAATTAATATTGAAACCGTTTATAATGGCCATGATGGTCATTGGCCTACTCGCTTCTCCGCTTTATGCACAAGAGAAGGAAAATGAAAAAATCAAGGCTTCTATTGCCGTTCTATCTGGTTTTTCTGAAATGGAAGAAAATATTCCTGAACAGCTTTTGGCTATATCCCAAGGTATAATTATCGTTCCGAAAATGATTAATGCGGGCCTGATGATTGGGGGTAAAAGGGGTAAAGGCATCGCAATGATAAAAGGTGAAAACGGTGAATGGAGCGATCCCATTTTCGTTACTATTACGGGTGGGAGTGTAGGTGCTCAGATTGGTGTTCAGTCAACTGACCTCATTCTGGTGTTTAAAAATAGCAAAACCTTGAAAGAAATTGGTACAGGAAGTTTTACCCTGGGAGGTGATCTTTCGGTAGCGGCTGGCCCTATAGGCCGAAGCTCTTCAGCGCAAACCGATTATAAATTGGAAGCAGAAGTGTATTCCTATTCACGAAGTAAAGGATTATTTGCAGGCATCACGCTTAATGGAGCGGCTCTAGCCGTTGATGCAAATGCCAACTCTGCCTTTTACGGATCTAACTCCGATGCAAAAACAATTCTTTCATCCTCAAACAGTAAGTCAAGGCCGGTTATGGATCTGAAAGATCTATTGAACGATTTTAATTAAACCCTTTCGAAGCAGTTTGATTCCAACCATCCTTTCGCATCCATTCACAGAAGCGGGAGGGTGGTTTTTTTGTTGCCTTTTTGCGAATGCCCGGTAGGATCACCCTTTAGGATCACCCTTTTGTTCCTTAAGTAGATTTTACCTTCTCAAAGAAAATTGGAGGGGGCGGGCTAGATGCAATTTTAAGAGCTTACCTATCTTTTTAAGAAATATTATTTTCTGACCATCAAGTAAATTCTAGACAGTCATTGCTTTAGGGTTTTTCAAAAATGTATTTGATAAATATTTGACTTTCATTTTTTTGTCCCTTACCCTAATCATTGCCTGATGAATCTAAAATTTAATAGTATCATTTACTTACTACTCTTCTGGGCCACCGGAGTCCACGCTCAAAAGCTTGCCACGGTCTTTGTTGAAGCAGAAAGTTTCCAAAATAAAGGAGGATGGGTGGTCGATCAACAATTTATGGATGTAATGGGCTCTTCGTTTCTGATGGCACATGGAATGGGCAGCCCGGTTGAAAATGCCAGCACTAAGGTGAAATTTGCGGAAGCGGGTACTTACAAGGTATTTATACGGACTCGTAACTGGTCTGCGCAATGGTCTACGAAAGAGGCTGCGGGGCAGTTTCAGCTGTTAGTAGGAGGGCGAGCTCTGCCAAAGACTTTTGGCAAGGATCAACAAGCATGGGCATGGACAGACGGAGGAACGATAAAGATTGAAAAAGGAGAAATTGAACTCGGACTGAAAGATCTGACGGGATTTAATGGGCGCTGCGATGCTATTTTATTCACCAAAGATCTTAATTACCAACCTATTGAAAATCTTGATGAACTAAGTGATTTTCGCAACGATTATTTCGGTTTTGATCGAAATCCGAAAGATGCTGGAAACTTCGATTTTGTTGTGGTTGGAGGGGGAATGGCTGGGACCTGCGCTGCCATTTCTGCTGCGCGCAATGGTGTTAAGGTAGCGCTGGTGCAAAACAGGCCGGTGCTAGGGGGGAATAATAGTTCGGAAGTGAGAGTACATCTGGGCGGGAGAATTAATCTCGAACCTTATCCAGCTCTGGGAAACTTAGTCAATGAAATTGGTCCTGAGGAAGGTGGCAATGCGCAACCCAAGGAATTTTATGAAGACGACAAGAAGCTGAGGGCGGTATTGAATGAACCCAATATCTCCTTATTTCTAAACCATCATGCAAATGAAGTTCAGACAAAAAATGGTAAGATCGAGCGTATTACTGCTACCAATATCGAAACTGGAGAAAAGGTTCTCTTCAAGGCACCGCTGTTTGCTGATTGTACTGGCGATGGCACCATTGGTCTTTTGGCCGGGGCCGATTATATGACAGGCAGGGAAAGTAGGGCCGTTTATAACGAACCGACTGCACCGGAAGTGGCAGATAATCTGACAATGGGCGCATCTGTTCAGTGGTTTTCTGAAAAAAAAGACAAACCTGTGAGTTTCCCTAATATAAAATGGGCGCTGGATTGGGACGAGGAGAAGTCTGAGGAAATTACCAAAGGAGATTGGGAATGGGAAACAGGCATGGGTCTTGACATGAAATTGGATTTTGAACAGATTCGAGATTATGGAATGTTGGCGGTTTACTCCAACTGGAATTACCTTAAAAATCATTCTAAAAATAAAGAGAAATTTGCTCACGAAAGTCTTAAGTGGGTCGCGTATATCGCCGGAAAAAGAGAGTCCGTGAGGCTGAAAGGTGATTATGTTCTGATCGAACAAGATATGACTGAACGCAAAATATATCCTGATGGAACGGCTCCTACATCATGGACGATAGACTTACACTATCCCGATCCTGAAAATTCGAAATTGTTTCCTGGAGCAGCCTTCAAATCCATTGCCAAACATATCAAAATTTATCCATATCCCATTCCTTTTAGATGCCTGTACTCAAACAATGTTGATAATTTGATGATGGCTGGTAGAAACATTAGTGTTTCCCATGTGGCATTAGGCACCGTTCGGGTGATGCGAACAACTGGGATGATGGGAGAAGTGCTGGGTATGGCTGCCTCGGTTATTAAAAAAGAAAATACAACTCCCCGAGGCCTTTATCAAAAGTATTTCGACCAACTGGAAGCCTTGATGATGAAAGGGGTGGGTGATCCGACTCTGCCTTACGTGCAGGGCTATAATAATGGGGCGACATTGATGGAAATGAAGAAGAAATGAGAATCGCCTTATTACTTTGTTTTTTATATACGGGTTTCATCGGAACTGCTTCAGGGCAGGGAGAGGTCGCTTTTTATATAAAAATTGAGGATGGGGGTATTTTTGATGTAAGGACCATTCGAGATAGTCTGGGACAGCTTCAATGCTATGAAGCAAACATTAAGGCGCCGGTGTGTGAGGATCGTGTTTGTTATGATGTAAATATTCGCTTTCGCTGGAACTTGATTGGGCAGTTTGAAAAGTTTGTAATAGCAGCACATGATCCGCTCACGAAGATGGATCATGAGCCCTTTGCTCCGGAGGATTATAAAAAATTACAGCAAATCCTTTCCAATCAAGATCTGAGTTTTGTACACATTCCAAAAAATGAATTAGTTACTGAATCGGACTCTTCGGAAGTTGACGGATATACTGGAGCTACGAAGGCAACAGTTAAAAAAGAAGTGATTGAAGGAGCATTATACACCTGTTATACGCTCTGGCATATCGCAAATGGAGAGGTAGTCGATGCGATCAGACAGCATACCCACAAATCTCTGAACAGGGATTTAATCAAAAAAATGCTCAGTGATGAAAATCAGTTCGTGCATTATTATTTGATTAACTGGTTGGATAGCCAGCAGATGAAAGAGCATATTGATGATCTTCTTATGCTTATTTCCGAGGGGAAGGGGTATTTTAGCAAAAACGCGATTGAACAATTACCCGAACTACTTTTCGAAACACTGTCAGTGCAAAATTTTATTATTTCCCATTATAACACGCTGGATTATTATGCCCAGCTAGCCATCTTGAAAAAACTTAAGCTGGTGAACTTGGGTGATTCACTCCGGAAATATTTTATTTTCCTGATTCAGGAAGATAATGGCTTTCAAAACCAAAGAATATTATCACTGGTTTTGTCAGGAATCGGTAACGAATCTTTTACAACGCTGGTGAACCATCTGAATTCCTTAGAAATAATTATTTCGGAAGAGAACTTTTTGTTGATAGAAAAATTAGGCAAGAGATACCACCATGATACTTCCCAACTGAAACGCGACAATAAATGAAACTGGATAGGATTAACTTTATTTTAGGAATGGTCTTAGGGCTACTGCTGGCATATGGATTCTTGTCATGTTCGAGGCCCGTCAACACCGCTAATAGTAATGGCGTGCAAACGGCTCAGGTTTTTCCACATAAAATGCCTGATAAAAAGCCCGATTTTCCAATGAGCATCGCTACAGCGCGTATGTTTGACTACCCCGCTCCCAGGGCACAAGACAATGAACTTTTCTCTCAATTCAAATACACACCACTCCGGGGATTTGATTACAGACAAGGGGACGGAACAGTTTCTCGTCGCGACCCGTCCCGGCCTATCAAGGTAGATAGCTTGTACTATATTTGGTATACCAAGCGGGATACGAAGGTTCCTCCTATAGGTTCTGAAAGAGCTAACGAGGCCACCGACGAAATACCCTCTACGGACTGGGACCTGGCAGAGATTTGGTATGCAACAAGCATAGACGGCATAGAATGGACGGAACAGGGCTTGGCTGTGGAACGGCCTGCCAAACCCAAGCCGGGATGGCGTTCTGTATGCACACCCGATATCCTTGTCTGGAAGGGGAAATATTATCTGTATTATCAAGCCTTTGATGAACCAAGCGGTTTAAAGGGAGACTGGTGCCCGGTGTCGGTGTCTTATGCAAATTCGCCCGATGGCCCCTGGACGCATGGCGGCGATCAGATAATTCCGTTTGGAAAGAAAGGGGAATGGGATCAGGACGCTACGCATGATCCTTACCCAATCGTTTATCGAGGACAGATCTATATGTATTACAAGTCTGCCTACAATAAATGGCCGGAAAATCGCAAACATTATGCTGTGGCGCAGGGGTTGGCTACGGCAACCGATCCGTTGGGGCCATTCGTCAAACATGCGCTTAATCCAGTTTTGAATTCTGGCCATGAAACCACTTATTTTCCCTTTAAAGAAGGTGTGGCAGCCTTGGCCATTAAAGACGGTAATGAAAGAGAAACGATGCAGTATGCTCCGGACGGAGTTAATTTTAGCGTGGCTTCAACACTTTCGTTAACGCCAACCGCAGCTGCTCCTTATGCGCCTGATATGTTCACTGATAGTAAATATGGTAGGGGAATATCCTGGGGACTTTGCCATTTTATTAACGCTGGATCACCTGGAAAAGGATACTCTATTATGGCACGGTTTGATTGTGATCTGAGTCTGGATCTTGACGACCCACGTATGAAGGATACGGGGGTATGGCACAAACCTGAGGTCTATTTCCAGCAGAAAATGCACAGACGACAAACGGAAAAATAGACTTTTAAGCTATTTAGTGAAGTTAGACTTGAAATAACACCAGAATTTCTCGCAAATTAAAGTCCATAACATATTTGATCAGATTGTTTAGGAGGATTTTTTTTATATTTATTTGATGCAAAAAAATTGGATAGATGTGAAGGCCGAGTATTAATAATAATCTAAAATATTAACTATGAAGGTACATATCGCTCAGCATTGTGAAAATGCACCTAAAAAAAAGTTAGTACTAAAGCTCACGATATTGTGGGCCTCAGGTAATGTACCTGAAATGGGTGCATACTTAGCAGATGAGTTGGAATGGGATAATGTCGGTCAGACTCATTGTAAAGGCAAAACTAATTTCCTGAAAGAGGTGGAGGCATTGACAAAGTCGAAAGTTGCGGAGTTACGGATCACAAGTATCATTACCCATGGAAAATCGGCTGCGGTATACGGTGAAATGAAAATGATGGATGGAACTGCTCTGGCATTCTCTGATCTTTATGAGTTTACATCTGCTTCTGCCTCAATATTAAAATCGGTAACTAGTTTTAGGATCCACCTATAGAAAAAAGGAGATTCTGTAGCGGCTGAGCTTCTGGGCTGGAGCTATTTCTGAAGTGTTATATCCAAAAAAATAATCCCTGACAGCCGGTTGACTGCAGGGATTATTTTCTAGGTCAGCAAGTTTTTTCTTTAACCTACCAGCCTGGATTTTGTTTTAGATTAGGATTGAGATTAATCTGAGTCGTAGATATGGGCTGTAGGTAGTTTTTAAGAGAAAATCTACGGTTAGCCGCTAGTTCTGTTATCACAGCTCCTGGCTTAGTGTCTACAATTCCTTCATATTTGGAAACGTCTACTGTATTCTGTACAACATTAGATGCTCCGTAGGCGGCCTTAGTCAAAATGGGTTTGCCGGTATTTGGATTGAGTGCGGTTGAATATTGAGTTTCGTCACCTTCATACTGAATGTATACTCCACAGACCGGTTGGCCAGCCATTTCTTCTTGAGCGATGCCCCAGCGACAGAGATCAGAAATACGGTGTCCTTCACCAAGAAATTCCACGGCCCTTTCCCTGCGTATTTCTCCAAGCAATGAAAGCTGAGGGTAAGGCGCTATCAAGGCATGGCTAAGAGGAGCCACTCCTGCCCGCTCTCTAACCACATTAATGCTGTAATCCAGGTCAGCATCCGAAATTTCTCCCCCGCCCAATTCCGCCGTAGCCTCAGCATAAATCAAATAGATTTCTGCCAGGCGAATGTGCAGATAGTCAGCAGACTCCTGATTGGTCACCCTGTCATTGCTTTCTGTAGAGAATTTCCTGCTTAGATATCCTCCAATTCCATTCAGGTTAGGGAAGTACTGGTAGGTTGGAGAGGCTAGGGTAGTGATATCCGTATTATACATTGCTCCTGCATTAATTGAGCCCCATCCCCAATACCATTTTGTTGGAGCCATTACATTGGCGGTAATACGATAGTCCCTATTCTCAAATTCTGAGGTCATGCTATCATATCCCTTAAACAGGGGGGAGTATTGCACTGGAAGCCCATCTGTACATAAGGCCATATCCATAAGCTTACGGGTGGGCTTGGCTGGTTTACTATGGGTGATATTTACACCTCCTCTTCGAAGATTGAAATCATAAACACTTCTGTAAATAGCCTCGTTATTAGAAACCTTAGTCAGACCGTTGGGATTGGATCCGGCATCTTCCAGGTTAAACAGATAATAGGTGCTGGTGTTTTTGTACATATCCGCATTGGCCACGCCCCCCGCTGTTACTTTTTCCATGCCTTTCCATAAAGAGAATTGCTTGCCATCTATGATTTCCTTAGACAAGGATTTAGCCATGGTAAGATATTCGGTATACTTATTCGCATCATATCCGGCCGATCCAGCTCCCGATTGTGACCCATCACCATCGGTACTTGTTTTAACATACTTCTCCCAGGTGCCTTCATATAATGCTATTCGCGCCTTTAACGCCTTGGCGGCTTCTACAGTAACATGACCGTCGTTGGCAGTACTGGCTTTTGTAACACCAGCTTTGGTCATGAGTTGGATGGCCGCGTCAAGGTCGGCCATAATCTGATTCATTACCTGATAACGCGATGCCCTGGGACCATTGATAATTTCAGAGTTCGGATCGGTAACCTCTGTGGCGATAGGGACTCCACCATAACGTTTTAGCAAGAAGAAATGATGCCATGCACGGAAGAAATATGCCTGTCCGGTATAGCCAGCTATTTCATCTTTGTTCTTGTAGTCTTCCGCTTTGGAAAGAAATACATTGACAAACCTTAAAGAAGAATAGGCCTTATCCCAATATACATCGGTAGTATTGGCCGTATTGATCCCACTACCTTCTTCCCCGGCGGTAGCACTAATGTCTGAGCCAAAATCGAAGTTGATAGCATAGGTGGTATTGCCATCCCAGGCATATACCGTAGTATGGAGAAAGTCGGCACCGGCCTTTATTTCGTTGACATTTTTGAAATATGCCGCTTCTGTTAACGTGGCTTGAGGAGCCTGGTCAAGTATGTCGGTGCAGCCGTTAGCGGTAGCTAATACGATAAGAGCCGCCAATATATTTTTATGTGACATTTTTATCATCATTTTGATTACGACAAAATTAAAATCCTAAATCAATCCCAAACGAAACAGTACGAGAGTAAACATCTACGCTGCCTTGACCGGATCCGGCCTGGCTCTCAGGATCGAATCCATCTTTTACATTATGGAATTCAAACAAATTATCACCGGATACCCATAACCTTAAGCGCTCAAGACCCACTTTCTTCACCAAAGGGTTGGGGATGGTATAGCCCAAAATCATGGACTTGCAGCGTACGTAAGATATGTTCTGAACGTTATAGTCGTTAACTTTAGAGTAATTCCAATCGTTACGTCCACCATTGCGCGTCAGAACCGGAAAATCGGCATCCGGATGTTCTGGTGTCCAGGTGTTGCCCAAATATATTCTGTTTTGGTTGGTCCATGCCCAACGGAACGGAGCCGACATCTTATCGGTTCTTACCAGGTACTGTTGGCCGACCCCTTGGAAAAAGGCATTAAAGTCGAATCCTTTGTAGGCCAGACCCATATTAATCCCAAAAGTATAATGGGGATTGGCGTCGCCATAATAGTCTAAATCGTCTGTAGTAATGGCACCATCATTATTCAAGTCCACTTTGGCTGCGCTACCAGGAATTAATCGGTTGGTGGTTCCATTCAAGGGAATAAAAGAACCCGGGCCACTGTTTGCCTTATAGTATTCAGCTACGGCCTCTTCATTTTGTAAAAAGCCGTTGGTTCTATAAACATATATGGAATTGAGGGGTTTCCCTTCTATCACACTGTTGGTCCCGGCATTGATAGCCACTGTACCATTAAATTTGGTTACCTCGGTACGAGCATCGGAAAGGTTTACACCTATATTATACCTAAGTTCTTTACCTATTCTATCTTGCCAGTTTAGGGTAGCTTCGAAACCTTTTGCTACAAAATGTCCATCATTGGTAAATGGGGAACCGGTACCTAATGTGGAGGGATATACCAATTTCACCAGCATACCCTTGTTCTTACGTACGAAATAATCGAAGGATCCGCTCAAGCGATTCTGTAACAGGGCGAAGTCAACTGCCAGGTTGGTAGAGGCTACCCGCTCCCAGGATCTGTCGCGAAAAGAAAGTCCGTTAACCCTGGCCGTAAGGGTCTGGCTTGGTGTAGTGCCAAATACAGTCGTTCCCATGGCAATGGCCGAAACATAATCATAATTGCCTATTCCGGATAGGGAACCCAGTTCACCATAGGATGCTCTAAGTTTAAGATTATCTATAAACCGTTGGTTTTGCATGAATTTAAATTGAGTTAACCTCAAACCAGCTTCAGCACCCACAAAATCGGCCCATCTATTCTCTACGGCAAGCTTGGAAGAACCATCACGACGATACTGTACCTGTAACAAAAGGGTCTCATTGAAGTCGTAATTGAGTCGGCCGAGATAGGAGACTAAAGCCCAGGCGTTGGAGTTTCCACTGTTGTCATCGTAGGTAGCATCGCCGGTATTAATAGCGTCCAGATCGTTGGAAGCCATATAGGCTCGGCGGGCATAGAGATCATCGCTTTGCTCGATCTCGCTGGTTACCCCTCCCAGGAATGAGAAGTTGTGACGGCTAATGGACTTGTTATAGTTAACAAATGCACCATAACTGGTATAAAGATTTCTTCTACTCGTATTGGTTACCCATTGATCATTAGGTTTTGTTTGAAAGAAAATATTATCTGGCTTACCCAGTTCTCCCGCCCAGTCATACATGGTTACCATATTGCTACGATCGATATCGATACCATTGCGTTCTTTCACATTTGCATTGGCGGTGAAGGATAGTCCCTTTAGCGGTCTTACAAATCCCATGTCCAGAGTGGCATTACCCGCCAATCGGAAAAACGCTTCGGTATTATTGGCTCTTCCCCCCTCGATGAGGCGGGCTAGAATGTTGTTGGTTCCGAAAGCATCATAAAACTGACCTGCGGGGTTGTACAGTGGGAAGATAAACATATCCTGAATACCTTCTCCTACTCCCCTTAATGGTGAGCTTACCTTACGCTTATCATAAGAAAGATTGGCCTCCGCTTTTAGGAATTTATTGACTGTATAATCCAGGTTCGTTCTAAAATTGTACTTCTTTGTGCCATCATATACCACATCGATCAAGGAGCGGTCATTAGCAAAACCAAGGGAAGTATAGGTTCGGATTTTGTCTGTTCCTCCAGAGAAACTTAGGTTATGGTTTTGGCCCCAGGTGTTGCCATACACGGCATCAAACTGATTAGCGGTTGGGTCTAACCGTAGTTTGCCATCATTTCTCCAAAATGCCTCATTATTGGCCAGACGTCTATATTCTTCCTCTGTGAAAAGCCACCAGTTGTTCTGGCTTCCAGAGGCTATGGCATCGTTCTTATTCGCTTCGATATTCATTAATGCCCATTCCTGGCCGGAGGCCACAGGGAATCGGTTGCCGATGTAGTTCAAATGCGCACTGCCTGTATACTTTACCTGTACCTTGCCCGTTTCTCCTCTTTTGGTGGTGACCAATATCACCCCGCCAGCGGCACGGGTTCCGTAAATGGATGCGGCAGCATCCTTCAGTACTGAGATGCTTTCGATGTCATTAGGGTTGATCTGAGACAGTTCCCACTGGTAGGAGGCGATACCGTCAATAACGATCATGGGACTTACCGCATTAACCGAAATTCCGCCTCTTAAGGATATATTTGTTCCTTCATTACCTGGTCGCGAAGAGGAACGGGTGATTGTTAAACCCGGAATTTGTCCCTGCAGAGCTGCTGCTGCGTTAGTGGTAGCGCGTCCTTGCAGGGCTTCATCGCCGCTAACTTGGTAAACAGCACCCGAAAGGGTCGATTTTTTCTGGGTACCATAGCCTACCACCACCACTTCTTCCAACGACTTGGTGTCTACTTTTAGAGCAACATCGATTGTGCCAGACTTGGTTACAGTAATTTCCGTAGGTAGAAATCCAACATACGAAAATACCAATACAGAAGTTTCTTCCGGAATCTGAAGGGAGTAGCTACCATCTGTGCCTGTGGAAGTTCCTTTATTGGTGCCTTTTATGGCTATATTAACACCGGGCAGGGCCTCTTGTTTTTCGTCTGTAACCTTGCCCGTGATGGTCCACTGATACGACGCTGGAGCTTGATGTGTCATACCGGTTTCCGCATCATTAGCTAGTTTTAGCACAATCCGATCCTTTACCAGTTTGGTCGTAATTTGGTCGGGTTGAAAAAGCTCCTCCAAGGCTTCGGCCACGGTTTTATTCTGAAGCGAAAGGGTAACCAGACGCTCTACCGGGAGAGACTTGGGGCTGTATACGAATTTAATGTTCGATTTGGCCTCTAATATTCCCAGTACGGTTTTAATATCTTTCTGTTGGACAGATAAATTAACTTTTTGATTTAAAAGCTCCTGCGCACGCACCTCATAGCCGAAGGAGGAGGTACTGGCAATGGCTGCCAACATCAATTGAATAAATGAAAGTTTCATAATAGTACCAAGTGGTGCTATGAATTGTCTAGGTTTTTTCATTGTTTTGTCTTAGTTGGATTTCGAAAGGTTCAACAATAGGAGCCCGGCTTCATTGTGAGAGATGAAGGACCCTTTTGATAACTGGTTTTTGGGCTGATTTGAACCGGAGATGCTGTAACATCTTCGGTTTTTTTGGTAGCAAAATTTGTATTTACATAGGCATACGGTTCTTATTAATAAAAGGCTTACACTCTCCGCCACGTATGACGATCACTTTTCCGGTTACGGTTGATTCTGCATTTAGAAGTGCATTGAGTATATCGAGTTGGGAGAACAGGTCGTCAGTTCCTAAATCCGCTGTAACCGTGCAGTTCATGATCGCTTTATTCTGTACTTGAATCTCCACTCCGTAAGCCCTTTCCAGCTTACCCAAAATCGTTGATAGGGCCGTATCGTCAAAAATAAATGCACTAGGCGCTATGAAACCTTCACTTTTTTCGATCAACACGGGTTTGTCTACCAATCCGGTAACATATTCCTGTTTTTCGGGGAGATAGGATACTTTTTCGTTAGGTCGTAGCGTAAATCCCTCATCTTTAGATTCGAAGTATTTACTGCTCTTATTTGATTTTTCTACAATAACTTTTCCGGTAATCACGGCCACCTCCATCTTGCCTGATTCCTTATCCCGGTGAATAGTAAAACTGGTGCCCAGGACCTTTGTTACGATATCCCCACTGTATACTAAAAACGGTTTCTGTGGGTCTTTGGCAATGTCGAAAAATCCATCACCATCCAGATAAACGGTCCGATGCGATTCGTGGAATGTCTTGGGGAAATATAAGGTGGCATCCGCATCTAAGACAACGCTACTTCCATCAGCTAAATTTACTGTCTTCGGCGCTGAACCATCATTGATGACTTTCTCCAGGGATTCTATCTCTTCTTTAGAAATAACCTCAGCGGGGAAGCTGCTGGTTCGACCTAATTCGGTAAAGAAATATATAAATCCTAGCGTCAGAATTACAGAAGCTGCTAATCCAATCCGGAAGATGCCATGATTCCAATAGCTCACAGGACGACTTGCAGGCAGCGGGTTACGATCTGTGGTTAACTTTTCTACGTTTCCCCATATCCGCTTCTCTATCACAGACTTTTCTTCAGAGGTTGGCATATTTTCCGACGGATCTCCCAGGGAATCGTACCATATATCCATTGCCTTTTTTTCCTGGGAAGTAGTAGAATTGCCAATATAGCGCTGCAATAGAGCTAAAAAGCCGGTTCCTTTATGATGCTTCATCAATTCTTAATTTACGTATCAGTACCTTACTCGTACTAACAGGTAAATTGAAGAGGGGGGAGGCCGCAAATAGTTTTAAAAGTTATTAAAATCGTGCTATCAATTATTGATTTTCTTGGATAATATCTTTAAATTATTCAAATGACGAATTATCAGTAATGTTGAGCTTAGAAGAAGTGACTCCCCCGAAAAGGGATTTTTTTTCTAGAAACGTGTTTGCAAGGAAATATTTTGTTAATCTATTTATCTCTAATATATGAGCAAGATAAACAAGGGGGACAATAAAAGCGGGTAGAAAGGTATAAGGAAATTGTAGCACGGCTCTGTTGGGCTGATCGAAGGCCAGGACCTGAAAAGGAAGAGGAGAAGTGAGAATGGCCAGAAGAACTATGATCGTTAACATGCAAAAACCCAGAACATTCCATATTAGCAGAAGCATGGGATGGTTCAAAATGTTGATTCTTCCATGGAACAGGAGCCATAATAGACCGGTAATACCTATGAAAATATCAAAATTCCATCCTTGAAAGGTCATCACCTCGGGGACAAGTCCTTGGTGATATAGTTGAAGTAACACGATTTCTACTGGCAAACGTAGCCCGTGAATGGCCATAAGGAAGGGCAGGCTCATGGTGCTTAGCTCCAGTTTTCTATATGTGAATATGCCTAATATAAAAGCTGTCAGGATTACTATTAGTATCCTAGGTGGTATGCTGGTATCTATAAAAACCCTGAAATAGGCTAATAGACCAATGACGGTTAGCCAGATGAAGCTACCCGTTAGCACCCATCTTTTTCGACCCGAAGCCAGGTAGAACAGAACGATAGCAAGAAGGCTAATTGCGAGAAAAAGCACCGGAGTCTTAAGTTCCATAATTACTTGCCGAATTGACGTAAATGATGATCGGTATGCTTAAAGACTAATCTTCCGATTTGATCCTTGTTTAATTTGCCAAAAAAAGGATGTATCATTTCTGTCCTTTCAAAATGAGCGTAGTCCTCAATAAGGGCAAGCCATTTGTTTCGCTCAGTTTCCAGATCGCCCATATCGGTTATTTTCATTTGAGGATGCGTAGGCTGATTTTTTGAAATAGGCCGATCATCTTTCAGAATCTGTTTAAGGGCCAAGGATCCGAACAGCCTTCCTATCAGAAGGCGCTTGTATTGTCTGTGCCCCTGGGTCATTTCATCCGTCAGATAGCAATGTCTGACCATTTGATATGGTGTCATTTTCCCCCAGAGGGCCGTATCATGTTCACTAATATTGCTTATTCTGGCGAGGATAGCCTTACGGGTTTCGGGATCAAAAATAGATTTCATACCTGATAGTTATAGTGAATGACAAAACTAAAAGGCCCGACGTATAAAAAAATTGTCCTATGACAAGAAAATCATTTCACTCGGAAATTTCCTTCCTTATTCGGCTTAAGGAGGTATCGGTAATCCCCAAATAGGTAGCTATATATTTTAGAGAAACGTTTTGAATTAGTTCAGGCTTTTCGTGAAGCATATTTAAATATCTTTCCCTGGCTTGGTCTGAAATCATAGAGACACGCTGTTTTTTTAGACTGAAATAACTGGATACCAAAATGCTTCTGCCGTGCTCCCGAAAATTTCTTATGCTGTGAAAAAGTTCCTGGAATGATTCATAGTCAATTTGCCAGCAATAGCAATCCGTGAGTGCCTGTATATTTTCCCGGGTAGGGCTTCTTAGGAAAATTGATGGCCAGTCAATAACGATGTCTCCCGGGGTAAAGAAATGAGTGGTGATATCTCTTCCTTCCGGATCGGTAGCATAGGCTCGGGCAAAACCTTTCTCTATAAACCAATAATGGTTTTCTATGATGCCCTCCTGGAGGAAATATGAATTTTTAGTAAACTGAACACTAGTGAACTTTGATAATATAGTTTTCAATTCGGAAGTAGTAAAATCTTCCGGACTAAATATTCTATTCAAATAGTGTATCTCTGACATTAGAAAAATGGACTGAACGGGGAAAGGATTAACTTCACAATATAAGCATATTCTTAGCTCGGATAGGTATTCGTTGCATACATTTATGCCCTTGCATAAGTTGTATAAGGTCACCTAAGTGTTTAGGCACACTATTCTAAGACATTTTTCACCAGTTAAATTTGGGGTACCTTGGACAACCTGTGCTCCAAATATGCTACCTTGAACAACTTTTTAAGAGTTTGAGTTAGCGCTAGTAAAATATTTAGTGTTATTCTATAAAAAATATGAACAAGTAAGGAATTCTATTGGATGTATATACTAAAAATTTGTTTAGAAACATTGGGCGTAGTGGTGCTCCTGATCACCTTGATGCCGATGATCAGAAGTGATTACTGGACTTTCAGGGTATTTGAATACCCTCGGATTCAGAAGCTGACTTTGAATGTTATTTTGGTGAGTATTTTTGGTTATTATTTTTTGGAGACCAGTTTTGATCACCTTTTATTTGGAGCCTTATTACTCAATGCCTGCTATCTGATCTATCAGATTTTCCCATTTACCATATTTGCCAATACGGTTATAAAAAGAGCGGAGAGGTCCGATCCTAAAAACCAGGTGCGGATCGTATCTTCCAATGTATTTCAGGATAATACTGATGTTGCAGGATGTTTGCACATGTTAGAAAAATATGATCCCGACATCCTCCTTTTATTAGAGACCAATGAATTCTGGAAACAAGGGACGGAGGTATTAAAGGAAAAATACCCTTACTCTATGCTGATTCCTCAGGAAAATACATACGGTATGCTATTTTATTCAAGGTATAAACTGAGAGATACTGAAAAGCGGTTTTTAGTAGAGAAAGATATACCATCCATTAAAACTTGGGTAGAGCTTCCGTCTGGAGAGTCTATACGGCTCTATTGCGTACACCCAACGCCACCTGTTCCAGGCGAAAATGTCCGATCCACGGAACGGGATAAAGAGTTGTTACTGATTGGTAAGGAGGCTAAGGAGGCAGATGAACCCACTATTGTTATCGGTGACCTGAACGATGTGGCCTGGTCTCATACCACTCATTTATTCACTAAAATCAGTGGACTTCTTGACCCCAGGGTAGGGAGGGGATTTTTCAATACCTTTCATGCCAAAATGTTCTTACTGCGATTTCCTCTGGATCATGTGTTCTGTTCTACAGATTTTAAATTAATTAAACTGATCAGGGGAATCAATTTTAATTCTGACCACTTTCCAATCGTGATTACCTTGCAATACGAGCCCGCTGCGCATTTGGAGCAGGAAGAGCCTGAGGCAGATGCGGAAGAACAAGCAGAGGCCGATGAAAAAATAAGCAAGGATACCAATGACTAGTATTAGTATAAGAGTTTAGTAAATAGGAAAAGGCCTGCCCTTATTCCCTTAGGGGGTGGCAGGCCTTCTAACTTAAATCTGACCAACTACTGCGTGAACAGGACGTCTGGCTTATTCTTCCACTCCTTTTAAGGTAATTAGTGTTACATCCATCACATTTTTGGCACTAACCGTTACTGCCCCCTCATACGTTTTGGCCGAGCCCGATACTGGAGCGAAAGACACATAGATTGGCTTATTAACCACGCTTGTATCTAAGGTTATACTGGTGGTAAAAGGTCCCTTTTCCGACGTGCTAAGACCGAATGGAGCCGATGTAGACAGACTTACCTTGTCAATTACACAGTCGGTCGACGTGATCTGAGCCGTGTTGATTTTACTTATTACTTTACTGGTAACCCCAAAGTCTAATACAGGCCTTGTAGACGTCACCTCAGCCAGTTGGCTGCAGACCGGAAATACTCCTTCCGAAGATATAAGTGGCTTAAACTCGTAAAAGGGATTGATGGGTGCATAAATAGTTTCGGCTACTAACCTTCCACCTACTTCAAAATCTGTAATCAAGATACTGGAATTGAATTTTCCTAACATCACCTCCTTAGGCTTTCCTTTTGAATCCGTGTACTTGATGCGTACGTCCTGTAAGCCATCATGGCTTTTTCCAAAATTTACTAGAGCACCACTTTTCCCAGGCTCCCCTGATTTTTGAAATTGAACGGAGCTGATCTCTCTGGATAATAAAGTTTTGATATAACTATCCCCTAAAACGGTTACCAGGAGTGATTTTTCCAGAGACATATTGCCATGGTTATCCATTAAGGTAGCTATAAATCGATAGGTGCCCTCCTGCAGATCCAAGTCCACTCGTGCCGTGTCTTTACCGCTATGTTGCCTATTGATGACAAACTGATGAGACAAGGTGTTATTTAGGATACGGAGACTACCTTTAGCTATCTTAGGATCAGCGTTGTAGACGATAGAAAAGCGAACTTTTTCCTTGCCTGATTGGGTAATAATGGTATCGGCTGTGCCTACATAGGTGGCTTCTGGAACCTTGCTGAATTCACTAAAAGTATTTTCTAGTGAGGTACATGCCGCCATAAATATCAGCAGCACGGCAGATCCCGTCAATTTTAAAATTAGTTTATAGATCATGTTTGTAAATTTTAGATATGACTGAAGAAGTCTATTCAATGACTTTACCCCATAAATTAATTTCCATCAAATGAAGGAATTTGGCACCCGACCAATTTTTCTTATTGATGACCCGAATGTATCTGATAGGTTTGGAAGGGTCGATGCTTTCAAATTCCTCCCCTGCAGCAGCCTGAGCTACGTCATCGGCACTATTTTGTCCTAAAGGAGCTCCCGATGGTTTTAGTACTTCGCCATCTTCGACGAGTTTGGTCCATCCGATCATGGAGGTTCCATCGTAATTATCCGGTATTTTATCGATACCCCAAATTTCAAAATAGCGGGGATTCCCATGCGCAAAAATCCAGGTACCTTGTCTTTGCCAGAATTTTATTCTACTGATATTAGCCGTAACGCCCAGATCAAAGGAAAAAGCAGGATATGGTTCGGTATATGGTACTATCAATGCGCCGGCGTCCGTTTGGCTGGTATGGAAGCCGGAGCCATTCACATTATTATTCCAAAGGTTCTCAATAACCCATCCAAAGGCGTCTTTAGAGTCGTTGGGAATAGCGGGAACTACTTTCTTGAACTTTTGAATATCCAACAGTTGCTCCTTGATGGGCGTAACTTTGGCGTAGATGGTATCGCTAATATTATTCCATCGATCGATGGCCACTGCTGCAAATTCTGCTTCCGTGGGATCAAAACCCCGGAAGCTGTAGCCAGAGCGCTGATTATTAGAAATAAAGGCAGAAGACTGGTATTCATACAAACCTGACTGCCCATTCTTCTTTAGGATCTGAAGCTCTACTTGAACCTGGTTCTTATTGTCGTAGGATAGCCTCACTCCACCAAAATCCTCTTTTAAGGTAAAACTATCGTAAAGTTCATCAATGGGGGCTTTCAGAGGACTCACCGTCACCACAACGGGTTGTGAATGGTTGTTACTTCGATCGACTGTAGTAAGCGTAACCTCCAGTTGCTGACCCGATTTTAGACCATCCAGACTTATCATATTCTTATAGACCGAGGAGGTTTTGGTGATCTTGATATCTCCACGTACAAAGCTCGCTTCAACACGCAAAAGATCTGGATCTGAGGGCAGTACATACACCAGTTCTGCCCCTCCCGGGGTGTTTTTTACCAAAACCTCCGAAACCGGGGCTGGGGGAGTATTGTCTTTTTCTATTGGACCTCTGCTGTTTTCTTCGCCGCAGGCGAGCAGCATGGCGACCATTAAAAGCGTAGAAATTCGCTTAAGATTTTCATATAGTTTCATAATGCTTGATCGTTTAATGATTTACCAGCCAGGATTTTGAACCAGATTAGGGTTGGCAAGGATATCCGATTCGGACAATGGCCAGAGATAGTCCCTGCTTGAAAATTGATACCGGCCCGACACGATTATATTATAATAACTTTCCGTGTCTTCACCCTGTATATTCCATCCCCTGATCGTTGAGTTCATCAGGGCCTCTGCCTTTTTCCATCTGCGCAAATCCCAAAACCGTTGACCTTCAAAACATAGTTCTATCATGCGCTCCTGATGAATTATCTCGCGCAATCCCTCTTTATTTAAGGGTTTTGCGCTGGAGATGGAAAAATCTCTCCATGAATCCACAACGCCTTTTAAGCCTGCCCGCTCCCTGATCTTATCAATCCATACATGAGCCTCTGCCGTCTGACCAATTTCGTTAAGCGATTCTGCATAGAGCAGATACAGGTCGGCAAGGCGGATAATAGGAAAGGGATAGCGCTCAGCGGAATAGCCGCTATTAGGAGCACTTTGTACCGCCTCATAATGCACCAGTTTTTTTGTAAAATAACCTGACAGAGAATAGCGTGTAGCATCTAGTATACCTGCTCTCTGACCCTTTTTGGCTTCCACGAAAAATGAATTTTTTTCTGTTTGACCATGACCTTCCCAGATGCCGTTATCAAAGCCTAAGAAACCGTAGAAACGAGGTTCCCGATTATAGTTAAGATTGGCCGTGATCTTCCCTTCTTTAATATAATGTTTATGATCTTCCTTTGCTGTACTGGTCTGATACCGGTTAGCATAATTGTAGGTTTTGTCTTCCGAAATAGGTACCCCATGGCTGGAGTAAAACATTTCGGCAATGCGAAGGGGGGGCGACCAGTAAGAGCTGGTACTTTCACGGCTTTCTGCCGTCAGCAAAGGGTTTATTTTTGCTTGGGCACGCCCCTGAAATCCTGGAGTGAAGGTGCTGTTAGACCCTCCCCAGAGCAATTCGTTATTCCAAGGCTCTGTGAGTGCCCCTCGCACCGTTAATTTGGTATAGGTAGAGTCACTAGAACCCGGCATTTCATTTTTGTCGAACCGAAAAAGATGGTGGCCATTACCCTCTGCTATTTCGATAGCCTGCTTACAGGCCTCAGCGGCCTTGGTCCATTTGGATTCATCATAAGCAGTTGAAAACAGCTGAGTCCCATCCTTATTGGTGAAGGCCGCATAATCGGTATTTCCATTAAACATCGGACTGGCGGCCGTAACGAGAACTCTGGCTTTTAAAGCATAGGCTGCCACCTTGGTAAGTCGGCCTAGTTCGGCTCCGACATCCGTGATGGTAAGGGGTAGTTCGGGGTTTTCTATAGCCTCGTCTAGTAATGAAATGATATAGTCTGTAACCTGATCTACCGGGTCTCTGGATACCCGAACTGCCTCCAGCCCTTCACTTACCTCAATATTTCGACGAATGATGGGTATTGGCCCATACATACGCATCAGATAGAAATGGAAATAGGCCTTTAATATTTTTGCTTCGGCCGTCCATCGTTCCTGTTCGCTGGGCAATATGTCAAAAGGCTTGTCTACATTTTCCAGGAAAATATTGCAATCCCGAAGCGCTATAAATAAATTACTGACACTCCCTGTGTTACCCCAGTATCCTAATAAAGGGGCGACCTTATTTTGGCCACCTCGTGAAAGTATGTGGCCTGCCCAGTTTCTGGAGATATTTTCATTTACAGCAATCTCGTCACTGGCTGTAAATGCAGGGTTCAAATCCGATACGAACGGGGGTAAATAATTGTATAGTGTCGCCAAAAAGCGTTCAGCGTTGTCTCTGGTTTCGAAGGCCTCTTCGATGACGGCAATATTGCTGGGCACTACATCCAGGAATTTTCCGCAGGATCCGCCCGTCAGACTTATTAGTAGGGCGAGAAATACTGTTTTATATCTGTTAAACATAATTATCGAGATTAAAATCCAACTTGAATTCCTAAATTAAACACCTTTTGAAGTGGGTAATTGAAGCCATTTCCACCCAGCTCCGGGTCCCACATTTTAAATGTAGACCAGGTCAGGAGGTTAGTTCCCGTGAGATAAACACGAAGATTGGACATACCCCATTTTCTGGTGTTTTTGATGGCTGTATAACCCACCTCCAGTTGCTTGAGACGAATAAACGAGCCGTCACGGATCCACCAGGTGCTATTCTGATTATTATTGACATTCACCGTAGTGGAGAGGCGGGGCCAGAGGGCATAGATATTCGGGTTCTCTTCCGACCAGTGATCATCAGCATATGCTTGAATGAGGCCATTTTCCGAAAGCAATCCGTTGGCAGATGAGAGGGTAAGCGGATCATTGGAGAGACTCCCCGTAATACTATTTACAAAGGGGCCGGTACGATGAGGATCTATGGAAAAAGATGTTTCCGCTAGGCCTTGAAAAAAGACATTAAAATCTATTTTCTTATACCCCATTGACGCACCGAAACCATAAGTGACCTTGGGAACCGTAGGTTTGCCAATCGGGACCCGATCAAGGGAGGTGATAGCTCCGTCTTTATTTAAGTCCTTATATTTGATATCTCCGCCTCCATAATCGAGCCCCGGGGTTCCAAATTGCTGAGGAGAATTCCGCGCTTCTTCATCATCTACAAAAAGCCGTTCCGCAATAAAGCCTTTTTGAACATTGACATTATTACCAATATTAGATACCCATGGAGCACCGATCGCCGCATAATTGGGCTCTTCAAATATTTTATATCGATTGTCCGAAAAGGTGTAAGTGCCCCTAGCCGTTAACCAGAGTTGGTTAGCAAAACTATGGTTGATGTCCAGGGAGCCGTCTACCCCCCAAGCCTCTACAGATCCTACATTGCTTTTAAGGAGAGCCTGAAGTCCAAGGGTGGAAGGTATGTCGGATCGTGTTTGAAGTATACTCGATCTGGTTTCATTGAAATAATCTACCCTGAGCTGAATGGCATCCTCCAGCAGATTAAGGTCCATACCGACGTTCATTTTACGTGCTCTTTCCCAAGTTACTTTTGCATTGGCGTACCTCGAAATAGAAACCCCATTGATGTTTTTTTCAAAGCGTTTTCCAAATACAGATCCTGCCTGCCCGGATGCCAGATTTACTTCAGAGAGATAAAAAAATCTGTCGCTGGCTGCAGAACTACCTATTTTATCGTTCCCAACCCAGCCGAAGGAGGTTCTAAACTTCAGTCGGCTGATTTTTGTGCCCAGATCTGTAAAGAATTTTTCGTTCGATACCAACCATCCTACACCAAAGGATGGGAAAAAACCCCACCTGTTGTTCCTGGCAAAGCGTTCCGAACCATTATAACCGAAATTGACTTCAGCGAAGTAGGTATTGTTATAGTCATAATTGAAACGACCGGATATACCCAGGTTTCGACTGGGTAGTGAGGCCGACACAGTGCTTGCATTCGCATTCAAAAATTCTTGTGCAAGGGCCACAATTAACCCTTGCGTATTATGCTTATTGAAGGATCGGACATAGTCAATAGCCGTTTGAGCATAGAATACAGAAGAGTTTTCGCGATATCCGGGCTCTAGTTGTAATGCCTCCAAACCGGCTTTGGTTCTGACCATGCTATAAGTGTCGTTTAGCTGGTCGTAGTTTTGCACCCGATAGAAATATGGTATGTAGGAGCGTCGATTCTCAAAATAGGAGGTTGTATTGGCATTGCCCAGAAAGCGTAGATTCAGACCTTTGGTAATGTCATCCAGTTTTTGGTTGAGCTCAAGCTGCACCAGGGACAGTTGTCTTCTGGTATCGCGATACCCTCTTTGCAGCTCCGCATATGGATTAAACCAGGCGGCTTCGTTGGCCGAGGTGGTCGATCCTCTGGGTCCATAATCATTCCCGAAAGTAATATGGGGAACCCCAATTAAATTACTCGTAGGAGTAATAACCGGGGCAAATCGAACGGGACTCGTTCGTACCGCCGCATTATACATGGCATTCCCCCCCTGCAGAGGTCCTTTAAGGTTGTCCAGAGTAGAATGAAGACGAACAATCATCTCCGTCTTGGGGGTTAGGTCTATATTTACATTGGCCCGTAGAAGGAACCGGTCAAGGTTGATATTGCTCTGAAATGGGTTGTTAGGGTCCGACCGGATGAGCCCATTATCATGTGTGTAGGATCCAGCCACATAATATCTCGCTTTCACCCCTCCACCTCTGACGTTCATATTGAAACGTTGTTGTGTGGTAGCTTCTCTAAACAGCAGTTTGTACCAGTCGACGGCTGGGTAGGCATTAGGATTTAATTCCCTTTCCGTGCCCTTGATTTTCTCCTCTGTATAGGTAGCAAATCGCCCTCGAGTCCTCTCGGCCTCGTTCTGAAGCCGCATATAGGTAATAGGGTCGGCCATCTTGATGAGGGAAACTGGTGAGCTGATCGAATTTTCAACCCGTACACTTACCACCGCCGGACCATTATTGCCCGACTTGGTGCTCACTAATATTACACCATTTGCACCTCGTGCACCATAGATTGCCGTAGTCGTGGGGTCTTTCAACACGGAAAAGCTCTCTATATCGTCAGGCTGAAGGCGTGCCAGGTCGTCCACGGTAAGCTCTACATTGTCAATCAGGATTAAGGGGCCATTCTGATTATTAAAGGAAGCCACACCACGGACAAAAAATTGGGCATTATTTGCTCCGGGTTCTCCTGAAGTTTGATATGAAATCAAACCTGAAACCCGGCCCGCCAAGGCAGTGGTAAGATTGCTGGCAGGAACCTTTAGATCCCCAGGCTTGACAGAAGTCATGGCGCCAACCACGGCATCTTTTTTGATAGTTCCGAATCCTACCACGACCACCTCATCCAGAGCCTTCTCGTCGGTTTGTAGCTGGATATCGATCACCGATTTGTTGCCCATTACTACTTCCTGTGTAATATATCCGACAGCAGAAAATATTAGGGTGTCTCGATTGGAGGGTACTGTGATTCTATACTTTCCTTCTGCATCGGTATTGACACCAAGAGTAGTTCCTTTTACCAATACCGTTACTCCCGGAATCCCGGAATCGTCTCCGGGGTCGGTTACACGACCGCTGATGGTTTTATCGGCATAAGAACCTGAAGAATTAGCATCTTTTGTCAGTAAAACGAATAATAAATAGAATGAAAAGAGTAGTACTTTACTGGTACCACTGTACAACACCGTTGAGGTGTGTGGTAGAAGTCTTTTGTTCATACGTCTGTTTTTTAGGAATAGTTATTGAAAATTATGACTCTTTAATATTTTATCATAGGCATCTGGATTAGTACGTTATAAAGAAATCATTGAATATTATAATTAATATAAAGTTGAGCCAGGTTTTATTCTAATGATGGAGGAGTAATGGATTGCTAAGTAATTCTATATACCGTGGATAGTAAAATAGGATTTTATCCGAAATTGGTTGAAGAGGATAAGGACGCATGTGTACGTACCTCAAAATGAAGCGAAAAATTTTCAACCGGTTGCAAATGCATTTTTGGAGTCTGAGAAGGCCTTTGATGCTTCGGTCAAGGTAAAATGGTAAAATGTAATTATTACGGGCTAAAAAAAGATTAAAATAATTTTAATAATAGACTAAAAGTATTGGCAATATGACCATTATAGAAGCTTCCTACTTCTGGTATCCTTGTATATTACCTGCTGCATTTTGGGAGAAATAAGAGGATGTCAAAGATTTTGTTATGATAGATCAATGGCAAAATGAAAGGGTGTATCGGACCATTGCCGATACACCCTGCACCATTATAATATTACCCATTCCTTATTAGAAATACTGCGGGGAGTCTTACAAGAAATGGTTGTAGTGAAGGTCTATCCTTGATTTCGATGTGGAGCATAGGGGCGAGCTCCTTCAGTCAGCGAATTATAGTCCCATCCCCTTCTTTTTATTTCTCTTTGTAATTCCTGAAGGTAGGTTGCCCGCGCTCTGGTACTTGATTTTAATTGAATTTCCTGATTTAAGTCCGCTATCAGTTCAAGGTCACTGGCCTTGCGAAAGCGGGATGAGAAGAACCGGGTCAAAGAATTTTGATCGGAAAAGGACATACAAATACAATTTAAATGGTTAGAGATAAATGAATTTGTATTTCGATACGAAAGCGATGATGATACGTTTTTTTTGGTTGAAACCCGTATTATTTTACCACCGTGGTGCCTACACCCGGTTGGTATCGTTTGAAACGATTCGAAATACTATCGGTAAAATTATAACGACATACTGAGAATTACAAGGAAAATCTGGTTATCCTATTTTCAGGATTGATATGTTGGCCTGTCATCAGAGATGACCGGGAAGGGGCACATACCGAGGACCCGCTATAGTATTTGGTAAATCGGATACCTTGCTTCGCCAGCTTGTCGATGTTGGGGGTGCTGAATTTTTGTTGTCCATAACAGCTCAAATCACCATAACCGAGATCGTCGGCTAATATTTAGATGATATTGGGTTTTCTGTTGGGCTGAGCCAGGGATGAGGTGCCGGCTAAAATGAGAAAGATCAATAAACCGAAGACTTTAAAAATTAGGGTGAGCTTGTTCATAGGTGTTAAGGATGACAATATAATACTGTATTTAAAGGCTTATCTGGCAGAAGACGATGGACAAGTGTATTCCAATACTATCGAAGCAAATACGTTTCAACAGTATAGGTTTAAGAATAGGTACGGCCACAAAACTCTAAACAATATAAACACACAGCGTATTCCATTGTCCTCAAGATGTTGTTTTACGTATTTATCTTCTCAAATAGTATAGGTGATCTGTTAGGACGGGTATGAGAGTCAGATAGGAAATAGGGGAGTAGATATTTCGAATTAACTCATTTAAAGGATTGTTTACTGGGGACTACAAAGGAAGTACGTGGAGGTACAAATAAATGAGACCTTGGCTCTACCTTTAATGTCGCTATCCAAATATGAAGTATAGGAGTATTGAAATATAATATTAAACTAAAGTAATGTGCGTGTTCTTTTTTAGAAATGAATTTTTTAGTGAGAATGAAACCAATCCATCTTAAAAGCATTTTAGTGGGGCTGTTCATGGTAAGCTGCCCTTCCCTGCTGCATGCGGAAAAAAGGCCCAAGAAGCCCAATATAATATTTATACTAGTCGATGACCTGGGATATGCCGACGTGGGTTTTAATGGTTCCAAATGGTTCGAAACTCCAACTATGGATGCCCTCGCCAAGCAAAGCCTAGTGCTGGAAAATGCCTATATGTATCCGACCTGCTCTCCTTCTCGAACGGCCTTCTTTACCGGAAAGCAGTCCTTTAGGACCGGTGTGTATACCGTCCCCGTCTTAGAAACAGGAACCGACCAAGAGAATATTTTTTCTCGCTGGACGGTCGAAAAGAAGCATACTCTTTTTTCGGTGCCCCTGGCCGAGGCTGGCTACCAGGCCATTCATCTGGGCAAGTGGCATATTGTGGGCCCCGACCCACTTCATGAGTTACACATGAAGTTCCCCCTTAAGGAAAAGCTAACACAACCTCAACCTGGCGATTTTAGCTGGGTAGCTGCCCATAAGTCCAAGGCCATTCAGGAATATTATCCTGAAGGTCGGGGATTTGTGAAGAACGTAGGGGGAACCTATCGGGGTGATCCTGCCCTCGAAGCCGGTGGATATAAGAGTGAAACCATGGGCTACCACGCCCCATTTAGTAATCCATTTATCGAGCCTAAGCCCACCGATTCCTGGCTAACCGATCGGCTGACTGACGAAGCCTTGGAATTTATGGAAGAGCATAAAGATTCCTCCTTCTTCGTCAACCTGCATTACTATGCCGTTCACAGACCTGTAACCAGCCGTAGCCAAACGCTGATGGATAAGTATATGGGAAAAGAGGGGGATGCGGTGACCGGACAAGGACTTGGCCCACGGCGAAAGGAAATGGCCGCTTACGCTACGATGGTCGAATCGGTAGATCAAAACTTACAACGGATCCTCGATTTTCTTGACGCCGAAGGCCTCCGCCAGAATAGCGTCATCATTCTCACTTCCGATAATGGCTATAACGGTGGTCAGAGTAGCAACGATTTGATGCGCGGCTCGAAGGGGTATATCTACGAAGGAGGCATTCGGGTTCCGGCGCTGATCAACTGGCCAGGCCAAGTGGAGCCCCGTAGGAGCCAGGTGCCTATTACAGTGCTCGATTATTACCCTACATTCCTGGAACTAGCCGGTGTTGACAATTATACAGGCCCGCTGGATGGTCATTCCTTGACCTCCTTGTTTAAAAAGGATGATCGTAAACTACAAAAAAGAAATATTTATTGGCACTTGGCCAGTCAATATAAGCATGGCACCTGCTCGGTAATACGAAGTGGTCCCTATAAGCTTATTCAGTTTTTGGCCAGTGGGGAGCTGGAGCTCTACGATTTGGCTCAGGACCCTCTGGAATCGGACAATTTGGTGACGAAAGAGCCATTGCTTACCAAACGGTTATTGGCCGATCTGGTCCACTGGAGGCAAAGCAATGCCGTGCCCTTACCTCCGAATGCTGCCTTGAAATATTAATTAATCTATAAAAATGACCGGAATACCCTGTATGAAATGACAGGTTAGATTATGCTTGTGAAGAAGAATATTTCAATCAGAATCTGGACAGAATTCTAGATATATTAGAGAAAAAAGGAGAGCTGGACAATACCATGATCATCGTCACTTCCGATATCGGGATGCCGTTTCCTAGAATAAAGGGGCATGTTTATGAATATGACAATCATTTTCCCTTGGCGGTGATGTGGAAGGGGTTTCACGGAATATTTTATTTAGGATGAGGGATAAGAGTAAGGGTTGGGATAATAAATCCGGATCGTTTGATAAAATTATAAGGTACATGCCAGGACTGCTGAATCTTTCCATGTGAAGGCCCATTACGACACCTTTTAAGCCATTATTTCAATCATAAACGATCATATTAATGTTAAAAAATACACCACCGATTTCAGATCGATGGTGCACTTGGAGAGGTATATTTCAATTAATTTATTTTGAAAACATACGCATATTTTCCGACTTCCTTTGCAGGCATCTCAATAGATAGTCCGTCTTTGGTTTGCTTAAATTTTAAGTTTCCTTCGTTCCCGATCAAAGTAACTTTTGATACTTTCTTGGCCATTAGCTTATTACCTTTAGCTAGAGTACGGATATTGGCTTTTCCATCTGTAGGCCAGGCCATCATGGTAGCGTATAGCTGGTCGCCTTTCACCGTGTACCGAATATCTTTCGCGCCAAGGTCTTTGTTCTTTTCTTCGGACAAATGCCCTTCCACGATCTTGGTTGGTCCTTCTCCATAGATGCTAAATGGGCGAGTCCCGTAAATGGCCTCTCCATTAATTTTGAGCCATTTTCCTAGTTCCATTAGGACTTCTTTCTGGTCGTCGGGGATGGTTCCGTCGGCACGAGGACCAACATTCAGGAGCAGGCAACCATTTTTGCTGACAATGTCTACAAGATCATCTACGATGGTGTTAGGATTCTTTGAGACCCAATTGGTAACATAGCCCCATGAATTCGCTCCTACAGAGGTATCGGTTTGCCAAGGTAATTTACGAATGTCGGCCAGTTTGCTTCGCTCAATATCGAGCATATGTGTACCTTCGGGGAAGGACTCATGTTTAAGATTCTTAGATTGAAGGACTACTTCCTTGTTCCACTCATTAGCCTTATTATAGTAATAACTTGCTAGTGTCAGATGTTGAGGGGCATATTCCGGACGGTCAAAACCGAAGTCGAACCATAATACATCCGGCTGGTAATTGTCAATAATCTCTTTGGTTCTCTTCCACCATAAACTACGGAAATCCGCTGATGCTGGGGCATAGGGCTCATGATTGGGACCATATAGCAAATCGTATTTGGGGGCAGTATTATTAAAAGAAGGTTTTTTGTTAAAGTAATCCCAGTTGAAAGCGAGATGGGAAGATGCGCCAAATTTCATTCCCTGCTTCAAGGTCTCCTCCCGAAGCTCTTTCAAGAAGTCACGACCTGGACCCATATCGACAGAATTCCAGGGGGTATAGGACGAATTGTACATGGCAAAGGCATCGTGATGCTCAGCAACAGGAATGATATATTTTGCCCCCGATTCTTTAAATAGGCTTATCCATTCTTCGGCATCGAACTTCTCGGCTTTAAATTGGGGTATGAAGTCTTTATATCCAAACTGGTCTAAAGGACCATATTTTTCTATATGATACTGGTAGATAGGTGAAGCCTGCTTTTTTAATATTTCACCATGTCCACCCCTGATAATGGAGTCCTGGTACATATTGCGGGGGTACCACTCGGAGCCATAAGCAGGTACCGCGTATACGCCCCAGTGAATAAAAATACCTAGTTTGGCGTCCCTAAACCATTCAGGATATTGATAGTTGTCCTTGATAGACTGCCAATTTTCCTGAAATTTTTGTTGTGCTGAGACCTGATCAACCAGGCACAGAAGAAATAGGAGAGAAAGAAATAATTTTTTCATTATTGGGATATGGATTTTGAGTTGGTAATCAGAATATGTTTTTGCTAAAAACCTGTACTATTTTGCCTTAAATGCGACATATTATTACATTTTTTTTGCTGATTTTTTGGAGTCTGCTTGTTTAAATAGTATTAAAGTTTGTAAGTTTGAAAGGTCGTATTTTTGCTTTTTATTTAAATAATTTGATCTATTCTAGTGCTATGTCAAGAATATTGGCAAATTTAGTCCCTTAAGATGGAGCGTACAGCCCCATCGTTGGCATTATGTAATATTATATTGCCATAATTTAACAATTCTATTCCCAGATATGAAAGCCCAGTTACTGAAAATATCTAATAAGTTAGAGCAATCCTTTAGCATACGACACGATATTGTGCCCGTTTATCATAATCGATGGCACTATCATCCGGAGATAGAAATAATACATATCAGAAAGGGCAAAGGAACCTATATTATTGGAGATAGCATATCCTCATTTGAGGCTAATGATATCTTTGTCCTGGGTCCTAATCTTCCCCATTTATTTCGTTACGATCACGATCAGGAAGAGATATATTCGGATGCATATGTGATTCATTTTCTTCCCAATTTTCTTAGTGAAGAATTTTTTAGGGTTCCGGAAATGAAGGCCGCAAGAGAATTTATAGCGAAGTCGCAGCAGGGTATACATATTAAGAAAGATGCCACCGACCAGTTTGGGACTAGGATGGCTGATCTCCATGATTCTTCCGGAATTTACAGAATTATCAATCTGCTAACCATATTTGCTGAGCTAAGTACCGCTATATCCGAAACGAAGCTAGCTTCTTTTGGCTATATGTACCGATACGACGCCGTAGACAGTGAGCGTCTCAATAATATCTATCATTTCGTATTAGGGAATTTCGATAAGGAAATCACCCTTGATGAAATATCTAATGTGGCCAATCTGAGTGTCAATTCCTTTTGCCGATATTTCAAAACCAAAACCAACAAAACGTTCTCTAATTTTCTTTTAGAGGTCCGAATTGGCCATGCCTGTAAGCTGCTTCTGGAAACGGATCTGAGTATTTCTCAAATATGTTTTGAGAGTGGATTTAATAACCTTTCGAATTTTAACAGGTATTTTAAAAAAATTGCCGGAAAGACACCTTCTCAGTATGTCTCTGATGCAAAATAGTTCTCAGTTGAAAGGGAATTCCATATACTTGCTGATAGAAAGCGATTAGCTTTTGAACGGATAAAGGTATTCAACCATTTGTTATATAGAAACCTTAGGATTATGAAACAGCATAGCACCAATTATTTTAATACCTTTATTGAGGTTGCTGCCAATACAAAAGCTGTTTGTGGGGTGGCTCCCCCGGTCAGACAGAACAGGACAATTGCCGAAAGACAGTATTCCCTCATATCTGCTCAGCCCTATCAGTTTACTTCGGATGAAATATTATTTCAGATATATGCCGATAGAAATGATTTGGGAGAATCGGAATATTTACCTGCCAGAGACCTGTTTTTCTCCAAAGGCCAAGCCTGTCTCCGGGCCTCGCCACTGACAAAAAATTATGGTTTTGGGGTTCATTTTGATCATATGGGCAGGGTGGCCATTTATGGTATGGAAACTGAAGCGTACGAGAATTTTTTGAAAGACCAACAGTTGGTAAAAGTCAGAGCCATGCGCTCCTAATCAGAAAAGTAATATGAAAAATGAGAAATTGCTCCAGCAGATTGATTTTATAAGGGAAATTGACAAAATAAAATATATTCAAAGGAAAACGAAGCTGTTTAATAGCGATCGAAGAGAAAACGATGCAGAGCATAGCTGGCATCTGGCCATGATGGCCATGGTTCTCCATGAACATTCGGATGATCCAGTTGATCTTCTAAAGGTTATTAAAATGGTTCTTATACACGATATCGTCGAAATAGATGCGGGTGATACCTTTATTTATGATCAACATAAGAACCATGACAATACAGACGAAGAGATGAAAGGTGCGGAAAGAATATTTGGGCTGCTACCCGAGGCTCAGGCAAAGGAAATGATGGAGCTTTGGAAAGAATTTGAAGCTGGACATAGTAATGAGGCAAAATTTGCAAAGTCCATGGATCGGCTGGAACCGCTGCTGCAGAATGTTTCAAATAACGGGGGAACCTGGAAGGAGTTTGGTGTGAAGTATCAAGCGGTTTACAATAAGAAAAAGGTAATCGAGCAAGGCTCAAATAGTTTATGGGAATACGCAGAAGAACTTCTTGATAAAAGTGTTGAACGGGGCATATTAAAGAAGTAATATCCAGGGCTGAGAAACGTTCTGAATCCTCTATGCTTTCCATTTTCGATATAATGGCTGATCTGGCTATAGTATTTAAGCCATGGGGCTAGCTATCTACTATGCCTAATCTCCTGGGTAATATATCTCAGCCGGAAATGAAAATATATACTAAAATAGTACTACTGCATGCCAACATAGACATGGAAATGATTGAGGACTCTCCATAGTTTTGCATCGTTTAGTCCATCGGCCGTAAATTCATGACTTTCATTGTCAGTTTACGCATCACAGGGCCTGATTTATCAATCTTCTTCAATGCTATGAAGCCCACATATATATCTGATATTCATGATTCTCATTACGATTTTGGCCATGGTAGCCGGCTGGTATACGGATGTTCCGGCCTAGGTGGTGTCTGGGGAACGACCAATTATGAAGAGTCTGTAGACTGCCTTCTCTATGCTTTTGAGAATGGGATCAGCGCTTTGGATACCTCTCCTTCTTATAATGAATCGGAAAAGGTAGTTGGCAAAGCTTTAGCGAAGTGGAAAGGCCCCCGTCCTTTTATCAGTACCAAAGTAGGTCGTCTGAAGAGTTCTGATGCACATAAGACGATCGTGGACTATAGTCCGGAACGTATGAGACGGAGTGTTTTAGAGAGTCTGGACACACTGGGCGTTGATCAAGTAGATCTTTTATTCTTACACGAACCTTATTTAGTGCCTCTAGATCGGATACGTGAAGTACTGGAAACCCTTCATGGTTTTGTTGATTCTGGATACTGTCGCATGCTAGGGGTAGGAGGGAATCCTACCGATGAGTTTAGGCCTTATATTACCAAGGAGAATTTTCAGGTCGTGTCTGGTTTTTTGAAATTAGATGCTTGTAATTTTAGCGCTTTTGATAGAGATATTCCTCATATAGAACGAGAGCAGGTAGCCTACTATGCAGCTTCTGCCCTTCATTTTTCCTTATTAGGCAACCGATATGAGCAGTTTGTTCAGTGCCCGCCGAACGATGGTTGGATAAGTGCTCAGGATATTCATAATGCCCAGTTAATCAAGGCTATTGCCTATCGAGAGGGGATGAAACTGTCATCGCTGGCTCAGCGTTTTTTGTTTTCTACCCGGCAGGCAAATCGGGTGGTGATGGGCGCCAGAAATATAGACCAGATCGAATCTACCCTCCAGGATTGGAAAGCAGGGGTCTTGTCCCAGTCCTTGTTTGATGAAGTCGTAGCTGTGATATGAAAATATTTTTTTTGAAATGGTTAGTTAGTGCAAAGCATCCCATCGGGTTTCCCGATGGTTTCTTTTTTTTGTAGCAAAAACTTCGAAACTTTAGATTCCTTTTTTTTTAACACGTCTACTTATGCGATTGCAACTTTTTTCTCTGATACTGATGGGCTTTGTCGTTTGTTGTCAATCAGAAAAGCAAGGTAGGGAGGGCAATCGCCTAAGAGGAGCCACAAGCCCCTATTTGCTTGGGCATGCCGATAATCCAGTTAATTGGTACGAATGGGGAGAGGAGGCACTTGAAAAGGCTGAAAGGGAAAACAAACCCATTATAGTCAGTATTGGCTATGCTTCCTGCCATTGGTGCCATGTCATGGAACGTGAATCGTTTATGGATACCGCGGTGGCCAATTATATGAATCGCCATTTTGTATCCATAAAAGTAGATCGTGAAGAGCGTCCCGATCTGGACGATATCTATCTGAATGCAGCACAGCTTATTCATGGTGAGGGAGGGTGGCCCTTAAATGCCTTCACTCTGCCAAATGGCAAACCATTTTATGCCGGGACTTATTTTACTCAACCTCAATGGTTACGTTTATTGCAAAATATTCAGGAGGCTTATACCAAGGATTATGAAAAGGTAAGGAGACAATCGGAAAACCTTACGGCGGAAATTGTTAAAATACAAACTGAATCAGGAAGGTCTACAGATTTTTCCATAAGTAATTATAATTTGGCTATTCTGGTGAAAGATAGTCTCTTGTCGCAATATGATCATCAATATGGAGGACTAAAGGGATCCTCAAAATTTCCGGAGCCACAGCAATGGGAATTTTTGATGCAGATGTCGAGTCTGAAAAAGGATAAAATTTTGTGGCAAGCCGTTGAGAACACCCTGGCATCTATGATGAATGGCGGAATTTATGATGCACTGGGAGGTGGCTTTTTCAGGTACACTACCGATGAGAAATGGGAGATTCCTCATTTTGAAAAAATGCTTTATGACAACGCCTTACTCTTGAAACTATACGCTCATGCCTACCAGTATACCTCAGATAAGCGCTATGAACAAGTGATAACCGAAATGTACGATTGGCTATCCCGGGAAATGGAGCAGGAAGATGGAGGATACTTTTCGTCTATCAGTGCCGACAGTGGGGGAGATGAGGGGGCTTTTTATGTCTGGAAATACGATGAGCTGAAGCATGCCCTAACCGTCGAAGAGTTTGATCTTTTATCACGGGTATTTGAAATAAGTCAAGAAGGGAATTGGGAAAAGTCGACCAACATTTTATTTAAAAAACAAGATGTCCCGCTCATGGACCAAAGCGAAATTTCCAAAGTAAAGGCCAAATTATACAAACTACGTTCGAAAAGGGAGCGCCCGGCCACAGACGACAAAATATTGACCGCCTGGAATGCCCTTATGATAAAAGGGCTGACGGAGGCCTATCAGGCTACCGGAAAGGATAAATATTTACATTCCGCACTTAAAACGGCAAGGTTTATAGAAAAGAAAATGCTGACCCCGGATTTGAAATTATTTCGAACTTTTCGACAAGGTAAGGTATCTGGAACTGCTTTTTTAGAAGATTATGCCTACCTGGCGGACGCTTATCTAGCCCTATACCAGGCTACTTTTGATGCACACTGGCTGGACATGTCTAAAAGCCTGGTTATGACCATTGACCGTCGCTTTCTGGAAGATGGAAATCCCTTTTATGTTTTTAACCCTACTGATCATAAAAAGCCCCTTGTTCCCAGTCATGTGGTAAGCGACCAGATTTTACCCTCACCCATTGCGATTATGGCTCAGCTGAAGTTTCGACTTGGGAAAATATTTTATGACGATGCATTATTATTGGAATCGACGAATTTATTAAACCAAATGAAAAATACTATTTCTACTGAACCGGTATTTTACAGCTCGTGGGCTCAATTGGCGGCATATGATGGCTATGGGTTTTATGAGGTAGCCATTACAGGTGGGGCATCCTCAGCCCTGGGACAGGCCTTTCAGAGACATTATCTGCCGAATATCGTGGTCGCTGGAGGAAATTCTGATACCATTCCATTATTGAAAGATAAGAATATTTTGGGCCGAAATATGATCTTTGTTTGCAAGGATAAGGTATGTAAGCTTCCTGTGCAGCGAGTCAGCGAAGCTATTGGGCAATTTCGGCATGGGAGGCCTAAGCAATGATAGATTCGGATCTAAAAGCAATTTCTGCCAATATAGTATAGGCAAATGCTGAGCTAATCATAGTAGTATATGGCCATTTAATAGAATTTTGCAAAGGCGTCTTAATCAAGATTCTGCTTGGATGGTGTCTGCTAGCCAAATATGGGGTTTACCTCAATAAGCGTATATCCCTACTTTGTGCTGGACGCTTCCAGGTTCTCGCTCATCAAGCCTTTTATCTAAATGGACAAAATTCGACAATTTAAATTATGCTCATCAGGTGTCAAGCTAGGGATGTTCCTTCTTGCATTTTTAATGACTACACTGCACCTGCACGCTCAGCAAAGAAAGGTAACAGGCAGGGTGACATCCGCATCAGACTCAGGCGCATTGCCGAGTGCCAACGTGACCTTAGCCGGCACAACCACGGGAGTGGTGACTGACATGGATGGCAATTACAGTATCATGGTGTCGGGAAGCAACGATACGCTGGTCATTAGCTATATTAGCTTTATCCCTCAAAAGATATCCGTTGGCAACAGAAGTAATATAGATATACAACTGGTGGAAGATCAGAAAAGTCTCCAGGAGGTAGTTGTGGTCGGTTATGGTAGTCAGAAAAAAAGTGACATGACCGGTGCTGTTGCTTCGATCGGGAGTGAAGAGTTATCTAAATTTGTTACCTCCAATGCGGCTTCAGCCATTCAAGGAAGGGTAGCTGGTGTGAACGTTACAGCCAATGGTGGCGGACCTGGTGCGGCGCAGCTCGTGACCATACGAGGGACGGGTACCTTGTCCGACTCAGGCCCATTATATGTGATAGACGGAATGCTAACAGGAGGAATGGGGTCGCTTAATCCCCAGGATATTGAATCGATTAGTGTGTTGAAAGACGCTTCCGCAAGTGCCATTTACGGTTCACGGGCAGCCAATGGAGTGGTAATTATTACTACTAAGAAAGGAAAAAGCGGACATTTGAATATAGATGTTGACCTGTCCACAGCTATGCAGTCGCCAACGAAGTATCTGGACTGGGCCAATGCCCGGCAATATGCCGACATTGTCAATCGGGCGAGGGATAATGATGGCAATCCAAGGTTTCCGGCCAATGACAGTGAGTTTAACCCTGCCATCAGTTCCGATATACAACGTGAAAGTTTAAGAAATGCTCCTATGAGCAATGCAGGTTTACGGATTTCGGGGGGCAGCGAATATGGTACCTACAGTGTTTCACTAAATTACCTGGACCAAAAGGGTATTGTAAAGGAATCGGACTTTAAACGGATTAATGCAAGGGTGAATTCAGCTTTTTCGAAGGGGAAATTTAAATTACAGCAGACAATGGGTTTAACACGTACAGTCAATAACCCAAATAATTATTTTAACCGAGAGAGGGATTTGCTTCCAACGATTGCTATTCGTGATGCCTCGGGCAATTTCACGGCCAATAATATACCTGCAGGATCATCCTATAGCCTGGCGGGGTACTACGGCGTAGGTAATATTGGCAATTCACTGGGGCTTGCAACCTTAGAAGATCGGACGGTGACCAGCAATGGTCTGATTGGAAATATTGATGCTTCATATGAACTCGTAAAAGGACTTACATATAAGTTAAATTTTGGAGCGGAATATTCCGCAGATAATAATTACCGGTTTACACCTAAATATTTTTACAATGGATCACAGGTAGGGAATACTCCTTATGCCGAACTCGCTGAGACCAATTCAAATCTGTTATCTAAACTTATTGAAAATACACTGAACTATAACCGCAAATTCGATCGCCACAGTTTAGATATACTTTTGGGACAATCGTCGCAGACTACCCAGTTCCGATCTCTAGGAGTAATCGCCAGGAATTTTCCTTCCAACGAAATCCGCGTGGCATCTGCAGCAGCAGATAGATCTCAAATGCCCTCGAATGAATCTGTAACAGGCCTATTGTCCTATTTTGGAAGGGTTAATTACACCTATGACGATCGGTACCTTGTTACGGCTACCTTACGTAGGGATGGATCTTCTTTATTTAGGGAGGATCTTCGCTGGGGAGTATTTCCTTCTGCTGCCCTAGGCTGGAATATTTCTAACGAGCCATTTATGAGGGATTTTAAAGGCTTTTCCAATATGAAGCTGCGAGCCAGTTATGGTGAAATTGGCTCAAATAACGTAGTGCCTTATGCCATTAATCCTGAGTTGAATCTGAACTCTGACTATATAATTGGGACCGATCAGACTCGTTTGCAGGGCTACTCGATAACTAAAGGAGTGAATCCAAATATAAAATGGGAAACTACCCGGACTACCGATATAGGTTTGGAGTTTAATATGCTGAACAATAAGCTGCAGTTTACCATGGACTATTTCATAAAAAATTCAGACGATGTATTGGTATCCTTGAATCTTCCGCTCTATACCGGATTTGGAAATCCAGTACCTTTCAATTCGGCCAGTATAAAAAACAAAGGATTTGAATTCCTTACAACCTACTATGGCTCCGCCAATAACGGATTTACATATGATATATCGGGTAATTTCAGCATCCTCTCCAACGAAGTAACGGCCTTAGGGCGTGCCACTCCTATCATTGGGGGCTCATTTACCTCTAATGGTTTAAATTCCACCAAGACTGATGTAGGACAGCCAATCGGCTCATTTTATGGATATACCGTCGATGGGATATACCAAACCAACGACGAGGCTACAGCCGCCAATGATGCCAATTCACCTAAGGCGGGTGACTTAAAATTTAAAGATATGAATGGGGATGGTAAAATTGATGTGGCCGATCAGTCATATATCGGAAATCCTACCCCCAACTTTATTTATGGCCTCAATGTTAATGCAGGATATAAAGGTTTCGACTTTACCTTGTTTTTTAATGGTGTAGCAGGAAATAAAAACTTGAATGCCAACAAGTACAGAGGATATTTTGACACGGAAGGTAATTATCTGGCCGATGCACTGAATGCCTGGACGCCGGATAATACTGATACCAACATCCCTAGAAATACTCAGACAGATCCAGGGTTTAATCGCCGGTTCTCCGATTTTTATCTGGAAAGTGGAGCTTATTTCCGTTTAAGAAATGCCCAGATAGGCTATACATTTCCCAAAAATATAATAGAAAAAGTGGGTATGAATCGTCTGCGTCTATATCTCTCGAGCCAGAACCTATTTACAATCACGGGTTATACAGGTTATTATCCCGAGGTGGGGCGCAATACCCGTTCGGCCACCCGACTATTTAGTGCAGGAGTAGACGAAAGTTCATACCCTACGGCCCGTAACTTCCAGATAGGAATTCAGGTTGGATTTTAAGAAAAATGAATAGCCGTTAGGCATAAACAATACGTATATGAAATTTAATAATCTAAAAAAGGTGCTGGCTCCTACCATACTGCTTGTGGTAGGTGTAATGGCCAGTTGTAATGAAGATATTCTGGACCAAAGCAATCCAAATGCCCTCACCCCTTCGACCTTTTGGAGATCAGCGGATGATGCAAATAAGGCCATTTTGGGCGCCTATAGCCCGTTTACCCATATTTGGAATTATTCTCGTTTTGAGATTTTCCTTTCCGATTACCGAGATGACGTGGTGAATGGGTTTGCCACTTCCGAAAGAACGGCCATAGGGAATTTCAATGGGGTTTCTATTACTAATGGTACGTTTTGGGTGTGGAGCACTAATTATCAGGCGATCACCAGAGCCAACGAAATACTCTTTAATGTGCCGAATATCCAGATGGAGGAAGCTGCCAAAAATGCTATCCTCGGCGAAGCGCGATTCTTAAGGGCCTATAATTATTTTCAGCTGGTAAATAATTGGCTTAATGTCCCATTGATAACCTTGCCAATAGGAGAAATAAAAGATCCAGAAGCCATTACTCAGGCGGATCCTGAACAAGTGTGGGCTCAAATCGTTTTGGACTTTCAGGAAGCACAAAAACTGCTTCCGAAAACTTGGGACAATGCCAATGTTGGACGTGCTACCTGGGGAGCGGCTACGGCTTATTTAGGTAAAACTTATTTATATCGAAAAAATTTCGCCAGTGCCAAAACCGAGTTTAAAAAAATAATGGACAGTGGATTGTATTCCTTGACTAAGGATTATGGGGATAACTTTACTGAAGACAAAGAAAATAACAGCGAATCTATTTTTGAGATTCAGCTTAAAGCAGACGGCAACCAGGGCTGGGGGGGCGATGCGGCTGGTGTGGGCAAAGGTGCTGCCTTTCATCCCGACCTGGCTCCTGCCGGATTTACGGGTCAGGATGGGATGCGTATCAATAGTTGGGTGCTTGATTTATTCTTAGACGAAAAGACCATTGACAATCAAGTAGATCCCCGGGCATTTGAGACCCTGTTCTGGGATACAGATCAAAAGACAACCCATGCAGGACGCGTACTGACTTCCCATACCTATTTAAACAAATCTTTTAAAGAGGCATATGGTGACAAGAATGTAGGTAGAATATTTGCCAGCAAGCATTTGGATACTCGAAAGGGATATCAGGCGTCTCAGACCAATGGATGGCATCAGTCTGGCAACAATTTAAGGCTAATGCGGTATGCCGATGTGCTATTAATGTATGCTGAAGCCGAAATGGGAAGCTGGGCTGGAAATGTTGCTACCCAAGCTGCTGTGGACGCAGTAAATCTGGTTCGTAAAAGGGTCAATATGAAACCTTTTGATCTTAATATGACCATGCAGGACTTGGCAGATGAGCGGGTCAAAGAGTTGACACTGGAGCGTACACGCTATTTTGATCTACTTCGTTGGGGAATGGTGAAGTCGCGAATTGCCGACCATCCTGAATTTAAATCGGAAAGCGGGGGGACCAAATCCTATAAACCTGGCCGCGAATATGTTGATATACCCCAGAATGAAATAGACGGAAATCCGAATTTTAAGCATAATCCAGGATATTGATTCATGATCAGATAGGTGGATGGGCAATCGAGTGATAGGATCGCCCATCCCCTTTTTATTTTATCGCCAGGAATGTAATGACAAGTACCAAAGCTTTGACGACTCCATTAACAGCTGCCCGGATCTGGTTTAGATCCTCATTTTTCTTTATTGCCATTATATTGATAATGGGCTGTGAACAGAAGCAGGAATCTTTGTTGAAACGACATGAAGCCAGTAAATTAGGAATACCGTTTAAGAATAACATTCTGGAAAACGACACATTAAATTATTATTCTTTTCCCTATCTCTATATGGGAGGAGGTGTCGCTGTAGGAGATTTCAATAATGATGGTCTGGAGGATGTATTCTTTACCGGAAATATGACCCCTAACAAACTGTATTTGAACCGGGGGGCGCGCGATGGACTGCCTTTTACCTTCGAAGATATTACCGATCAAGCAGGCTTGGCTGGGGATGACCGCTGGTATGCAGGAGTAACGGTGGTTGATATCAATGCCGATGGCTGGTTGGATTTATATCTCTCTGTGTCAGGAAAATATGGATCGACAGAAAATCAACTCTTTGTTAATAATCAAAATAATACGTTTTCCGAAAAGGCTGCCGAATATGGCTTAGCAGATGCCTCTCATTCTATTCAGGCTACTTTTTTTGATTATGATCAGGATGGGCTGCTAGACGTTTTTGTAGGAAATTATCCCATTATTAATGTGAGTATGGGTAATACTTATTATCGTGATAAAATAAAGGAAAATCGTTATGAAGAGTCAGGTCATTTGTATCGCAATCAAGGCAATGGGCACTTCGAAGATGTTACCACCGAAGCTGGTTTGCAAAGGTTCGGGCTAACTCTGGGAGTATTAGCCCAGGATTTTAATGGTGATGGACTAACCGATTTATATCTATCCAATGACTTTAACGTCCCTGATTATTTCTATTTAAATCAAGGAGACGGTACATTTTCAGAAGTCCTGCAACATTCTTTCCGACAGAATTCTCAGTTTGGGATGGGAGTCGATGCAAGCGACTTCAATAATGATGGTCTGATGGATCTTGTTCAGGTTGACATGACACCGATGGACTATAAAAGGGCTAAAACCAATATGGCCAGCATGAGTCCGCAGACATTTTACCAGGGTATTGATTTCGGATTCCATTACCAGTACATGCAAAATAGCCTGCAACTCAATCAGGGAAATGATACGAATGGTCATCCTGTTTTTGGAAATGTAGCTCGATTGGCCGGAGTCGCCACTACCGATTGGAGCTGGGGGGTATTATTTGCTGACTTCGATATGGATGGAAATAAGGACATTGTCGTTACCAATGGGATGAAGCGCGATGTCAATAATAATGACATGAATGAGCAATTTCAATCTCGGAGCTTTTTTGAAAAGAATGAAGACTATAACTACGAAGATTTACCAAGCACCCCTTTAGATAATTTTATCTTTAAAAATGAAGGCGATTTCCAGTTTAGTGACCGTACAAAGGAATGGGGATTTGAATATAAGGGCTTTTCGAATGGTATAGCGTATGCCGATTTTGATGGGGATGGGGACCTAGATATGGTCATTAATAATATTGACGATTTCGCTTCTATCTATGAGAATACGGCAGAAAAGGGAGACAACAGGAGTATAAGGCTGCGACTTCAGGGGCCTAGGAACAACCCGCTGGGAATAGATAGCAAGGTGCAAATCGTTTTGAGTGATGAGCGTATTATTACCGAGCAGCTAACCTTAAGCAGAGGGTTCCAGTCGAGCCTTTCCCCGCTAATGAATATTGGTTATGGAGCCTCTGCTTCTATAAAGTCGGTCAGGATTACCTGGCCAGACGGAAAAATAACCGAAGTTACCAATGACATTTCTGAGAAGGATATACTGGTAATTGCCTACGATAAGGCGAAAACTATGAAAATAGCTAACCATAAAAAGTCTCATTTTGATGAAATAAGTGAGGCATTGGGCCTGAATTTCCTGCATCAGGAAGATTCCTTCGACGATTTCGAAAACGAACCTCTTCTTCCTCATCGGAATAGTCGGCTAGGACCAGCCTTAGCCATGGGCGATGTGAATGGGGATGGCCTTGAAGATTTATTTGTAGGCAATGGAAGTGGATTTAAAGCAAGGCTATATCTGCAACAACCTAATGGGAAATTTGAGGTCATGACAGGCCCATGGGAGGACGATGTAAATCTGGAAGATACGGGCGCATTATTTCTGGATATCGATGGTGATAACGATCTGGACTTGTATGTAGTGCGTGGGGGGAATGACCCTTCTCAACCCAAGGATTTCTATCAGGACCGGCTCTTCGTGCAGACAGCCGAAGGATTTGTTCCCGTACCATTGCCAAATATGCCTAGCAGTGGACAGATTGTCCGGGCTGCGGATTATAATGGGGATGGCCGCCTCGATTTATTTGTCGCCGGGCGTCTTGTACCTGGGAACTACCCTTCAAGTCCCGAGAGCTATCTTTTGAAAAACATGGGTGGGAAAAATCAGGCCGTACAATTTACAAAAGATCAGTCCATACCTCCGGAATTGAGTAAAGCAGGCTTGGTCACAGCTGCCGAATGGTGTGATATTGATCAGGATGGGCAGCTCGATCTGGTAACTGCTGGAGAATGGTCACCCATCCAAATCTGGAAGAATAGTCAGGGGAAGTTTTCCGAAGTAACAGAATCATATGGACTAATGGATACCCATGGATGGTGGTATAGCCTGAAGGTGGCTGATATCGACCAAGACGGTGATATGGACTTAATTGCTGGGAATCTAGGACTAAATTATAAATATCATGCGAGTCAGGAATCTCCTTTCGAAATATATGCTAATGACTTTGATGAGAATGGCAAGCAGGATATCGTTTTAAGTTATGAAAAGAAAGGGCGCCGATTGCCTTTACGTGGACGGCAATGTTCTACCCAACAGGTGCCGGCCATTGGCAAGCGATTCGAAACTTATGCCTCATTTGCAGATGCCTCACTAGAGGATATTTATGGGAAAAAAATGTTAGATGCCTCCCTGCACCTGAAGGCATATACCTTTACTAGCGTTTGGATGGAAAATGATGGGAAAGGTCAATTTATTATTCATCCCATGGCTAGAGTAGGGCAGATTAGTTCAATCAATCAGATTGTGGCTATAGATTATAATGGTGATCCTTTCCCTGACTTTATACTGGCTGGAAATCAATACCAGTCGGAGGTAGAAACACCTCGTAACGATGCAGGAACAGGGTTGATCGCCTTAGGAGGTCCGGAAGGGATTGCTGATTATGTCACTGCTCAGCACTCAGGTCTTTTATTGAACGGAGATATTCGGGGTATGGGCCTGATACGTTTAGGACCTTCCCCCTCTAGGAATGCCCTTGTTGTAGCTGGTAATCAGGAAAGACTTAAAGTATTTAAGCTTAAATAGAGTAGGGACTAAATAATTTAATAGGGCTGTCTGGATAGGACAGCCTTTTTTTTATGTTTCTGGGGAGCGTGCATCCTATAATATAAAAAACTTTAGAAAACTTGTTACTTGTTAATTCGATGATAGTCTTATAGAATATTAGACAGATTTCTATTTTTTGACATTTTCAATATGTCTTATCAATTGATAGAAAATTTTCTATCAGAAGTTATTAATAGTTAATGTTGAGGAGTGAGCTGCCTATAAATTGACGTTTAGTGAGATGGGTTTATCAAGAATGTTCATTTCATTTTTGGTAGTTCGGGGATGGTCAGTAGCAGGGGCTAGCCAAACGCTGAAATGAATTTTTATTTCTCGCATATTTTATTTTGATAGTGTTGTATTAATAGTATTCCAGGATTGAATCTACGGTAGATAAGGTCCAAAAATAAAAATTGTTAAAACTTCCTTATTCGTCCCGGAAAGTAGAAAGACAATTCCCTTCCCAGGATTTGTTAGTTATATAATGTAAGTAGCTAGGCCATATTGGCCAAATATGTGACCTTAACCTAGTAAAATATTTTCAATCATTTCCATTTCATCAAAATCATTTATCATGAAAAAGCAATTTCTATTATTCGGATTATCATTAATGGCTTCCACGAGTTTATTAGCGCAGACAAAGATCAAAGATGGTACCGTTACAGGAACATCTTCCTTACCCAATGCGAACGCTATATTAGACTTGGAAAGTGCTAATAAAGGACTGTTACTCCCTAGAGTAGCACTGAGCAGTACGACTGTGGCAGCACCATTAAGTGCTCATGTTGCTGGGATGGCCGTGTATAATACGGCAACTTCTGGAGATGTAACACCTGGATATTATTATAATGATGGTACACGCTGGGTATCAGGTGCTTCAGCGTCTGATATCCATATCTACAAGGATAATGGTACTTTGACATCTAATAGAACAATGACCATGGCTGGCAATACCCTAAGGATGAATAATGCCGGAACTAGTACTCTATTTACCCATAATTTTGGGGAAGCCCGGATCTTAAATACGGGCATTAATAGGGGAACCATGTCAGTAGCCGCCGGGGGGTCTATATTGGATATGTATGTTGATAATGGCAATAAGGGACAATTAATTACTTCAGGCACTTCCACAGGCCTAGTGCTTGGTACAAATAATGCTCAAAATTTATCATTCGTTACCAATGGTAATACGAATGCCACGCTTACTTCGGCGGGTGATTTTGGAATTGCTACCGGGACGCCCACTCAAAAACTGGATATTGGGGCTGGTAATGTCAGGATTCGGGATATTAATACTTTAGCGGGAGCTTCCACCGATAAAATGGTCGTTGCCGATGCAAACGGGGTTCTTAAAACGATGCCTAAGCAAAATGCTTTATTGGTGGGGGGAGATTTGTCCAAACCTTTTACATCCACGACAGTAATTACGGCACCGGCAGGGGGCAATTCGTTTACCTCCTCGCTTTTAAAATCCTTTACATTTACTATTACTCAAAAGTCTTTGGTAACATTTGATTATGATGTCAGTTATTCCTGGGGAAGTTTGTCTGCTATAAGTAATGGTCAGCCAAGAATGGCTGCTACATATTTCGAATTCACCTCTAAGGCCCCCGCGAGTACTATTTTGCTGGGTACACCATTCGCAAATATTAGAACTCCTATGACCTCTACGTCTAACGAAGGCTCTCCCGGATTCTATTTTCATAACGGTTCTGCTCGTTTGGTACTGGAGCCTGGAAATTATACAGTAGAGCTAAGAGGAGGACTCTACTCTCCGAGTGGGCCTGCTACGCTTACTTTTAACGGTAGTCAGTTTGATCATGTTACCATTGTTGCGGATCCAAACTTCTAAGGTTTATATATTCCCGACACTATAGTAATTATTCTGATAAGGCAATTCGCTAGTTGCTTGCCAATAAGCCTTTCATGTGAATTCATGAAGAGTAAGCAAGTGATAAAAATGAGAAGGTCCAAAGTTAGATAATTAGGAAAGGGAAGTATAGAGTTACGCTAACCCCGTAAAAGCCATTACTAGGGAGCTCCTCCAAAGTGAAAATATGGTTACTATCTATTGATTTTGAGATCTAAACTGAAATTATCATGAATACTTTTATAAAATTGCTATTATGGATGATTGTCTTGGGGAGTATAAAAGCCAAAGCGCAGGCACCTGGCTCTGAGACGACTTACGGAGGTCCGCTAAGTACGGTCAGTATTGCTCCCGGGGGCACCCATG
>NZ_AZQN01000006.1 GCF_000566685.1 Dyadobacter tibetensis Y620-1 | reverse complement strand
GCTTGGTTTATCACCGGATATCTTTCAAACAGCAGTTTAGCTCTCGTAAGCTGCGAAGCAGTCCACTTATCTCTGGGCTTAAAAAGTAAATATCTGCTTCTGGCAAGCAATTGTTTTAAAGTATCGCCGTTTTCCAGCAATTCTGGTTCGTACGCCTTACCAGTAGCTTTTGCAGTCTTAATAGCGTCGTTTTCCTGATCCAGCGCCTCCCACCGATATTTGATCCTTATTTCCTGTACTGCGTCATTGGCTAGTTTCTGAACATGGAAGCGATCAATAACCTTGTCAGCTTTAACGAAACACCGAGTCACAATCCGGTTCATATTAGCAGCCATGTCCAAAGTTACTTCCCGCACTGTGTCCCGAATTCGTTTAGGAATTTTTCTCAAAACTTCAATAACTTCCTCTGCCTTAGTGCCTTTAACCATTGCGACAAGTGCACCTTTCTTACCTTTGGCAGATTTATTGGTAACGATGGTGTAGAGTTCGCCGTTGGAAAGAGCTGTTTCATCGATACTCAAATGAGCTCCTGTATTATTAGAATATAGCATCCAGTCTTCCGCATGTTCTCTTTGATCCCAGTCCTTGTAGTCGCTTATATGGTGCTTGTATTGCTCTTGTAATTGTTTTCCGTCCAGGTGGAAGTATTTGCCTAGCTGAAAGCAGCTAACTGGATTATTATCAATACATTCCTTTTAAAAAATCAGCAAACTCTTTTGTCATTCGAGTTCCCTGTTGCACCACTTTCCAATCTCTGGTTATAATCTCACCCGTATTTTTAACCTCCCAGCGGCGACGCTTAATACAGAGCGTAACTTTCTGATTACGAATAGGAAAGTCCTGGATGTAAATCTCCGGAAGAAAGCCTTTGGACTCCAACCTCTCGTCTTTAAACTCCACGGGAGCAATATTTTTCTCCTCAAGGTAAATGTTCAAGCCAGGAATGGACTCTACAATGTTGGTTAATTCGAAATATTCAAGAATTCCTTCTGGCAATATAACACGGGCCAGAGCTTCGTAGGAGTTATTCAATGTAAACAGGATTGGTTCTGGCTGCAAAACAAATAATTTATTTCCTTCCCCCCAACTTTTCCGCTTGATCCGGTTTAGACTGTAGGTTATGCACCATTTGTCATCTAAATTTTGCATAATTCATGCATTTCCTTCCCCCCAACTTTTCCGCTTGATCCCATGTATGCAATTTGTATGCAAGCCACAAAAAAAGCACCTACCAAATAAATGATAAGTGCTTAAGTATTAGGGCTCCCGAAGCTGGGCTCGAACCAGCGACCCTCTGATTAACAGTCAGATGCTCTAACCGACTGAGCTATTCGGGAATTCATATTTTCAGATCGTTCATCTGAATTGTGGTGCAAATGTATACCAATCTTAAATACGACGCAAGTGATTAATGAAAAAAAAATTTACCCCTGCACCTTGTCTAGAATTAACTGCTTGACTTTCTTGGCATCACCCTTCGAAAAATTATTAATAATTATTTCGGGACGCATCCGTGGGATGATCCGTATGGTTGAAAAAAAGATTCCACTCTCAATCTCTACACCCGAAATATCGGCATAGAAAACGAAATTATCGTTGCTCTTAAATAGTTTACGCACCTTAAAGGTTACTCCCTTTTCACCAAAAGATACTTCGTCAGGAAAAAATGGATTCATCAATCCGCTGGCACTGAAACGCTCGTTCATATTTATTTTAGGTTATACTGGCTTGGTTAAACTCTTTATAAAGGTACATATACTACCTTCTTTGTTTCAAAAAAATCTTCTTCAAAATAGTCGGGCAGCTCATACAGCTTGGTCTTTACTCCCGCTTCCGCAATCTCTTCTTTTAGATCGCCTCCTTTGAGATATAAAATTCCGTTCCTGAGCTCGTGAAAGGAGTTGCGACTAATTTTATTGCGCACCCATCCGACAAATGGCCCCAAGCGGGTAACGGCCCTGCTCACGACAAACTCATAGGTGTCGGTCAGCTTTTCGGCTCGTATCTGCTCAGCTTGTACGTTGGCAAGGCCCAGCTCCTGAGCAATGGTCTGCACCACCCTAATCTTCTTGCCGATGCTATCCACCAAATGAAACTGAGAGTCGGGGTTCATGACAGCCAAGGGAATCCCCGGAAATCCACCTCCTGTACCCACATCCAGCACACTGGTGCCTGCCTTGAAAGGTTGTACCTTGTATATTCCCAAAGAATGCAGCACGTGGCGCTCATAAAGTGTCTCGATATCCTGGCGTGAAATCACGTTTACCTTCGCATTCCATTCTGTATAAAGCGCACCCATCTGAGCAAACTGCTCCTTCTGTCGGTCGGTCAGATCGGGGAAATATTTCAATATTAATTCCATGTCGTTCTTGGTTTTCGTTTGGTGAAGTTGATCCACCCAAACACGATATAATACAAATATAATGCAAAGTCCATAGGCAAGATGCTATACCAGCCTAATGTTCTGCCTAGCTTATTATTGATTCGGGCCAACAAGAGTAGTTGAATAAGCCAGCGTCCGCCCCATATCCCCCCCAACATAGATAGTATGTGCCAGTCGCGAAACAAAATCCCTAAACCTAAAACAGCTAAGGCAAGGGTCCAGATCATCACATGAGCCCCCGACAGAAGGGCCAGTAAAACCTTGTTGCGGGTACGGTAAAATTGACTGACAGAAAGATGCCGGGTTTTCTGCCGGTACCAGTCGTGCCAACTGGTTTTGGGATAGGAATAAGCAAAAGCACGCTCATCTACACATATAGATGTATTACGGGCTGTGGCTACTTCATTCATAAAGATATCGTCGTCGCCCCCGTAAATTCTATTATGTCGATAGAAGCCTTTATTGGCAAAAAACACCTCGCGACGGTAGCCTATATTCCGACCCACCCCCATATAGGTAAATCCCGCAAGTGAAAACGAGAGGTACTGAACGGCGGTATAAAAAGTTTCGCACCGTATAAACCAATTGAGCAATCCCGGAAACCGATAGTAGGGAGAAAAACCGAGGACGATGTCCTTCTCGGCGCCCATGGCAGCTACCATTGCGGAAATCCATTGGTCAGACTGAGGACGACAGTCAGCATCTGTCATCAGCGCCACAGGGTAGCGAGCCTGCTTCATCCCTACGGTCAGGGCATATTTTTTAGGAGTAATATGGTCGAATCGCTCGTTGATACGGATATATTTAACGTGCTTCCACTGGCTAATATGGGCTTTGATATATTCCTCACTTCCGTCATCAGAGCGATCGTCGAGCAGTATGACCTCGAATAAAGGGTAATCCTGGTCATCCAGCAGTGGCAGTAATTCCTCAAGATTTTCTCGCTCGTTCCAGGCGCATACCAAAACCGAAACTCCTTCTTGCGGAGCTGCAGCAGGCTTCGGGGAAAAGAAAGCCAGCCTGGCAAAGAAAAGCATATAATAAATTAACTGAATGGACACGAAAGCCATCAGTATATACAGTAAAAGATCGGTCACTATAGAAGGGTGTTGTATTATTTAACTATTTAAGTACAAATATACAGGCATTGTCAAGATTGTTCGTTGGGGAGTACCTATTTTTGCACAAACAAACAGAGCAAGCATACATGAAGTTTAGCTTACAAGCCCAGGATGGAGCCAGCAAAGCCAGAGCTGGATTGCTGGAAACCGATCATGGGACCATTCAAACCCCGATTTTTATGCCAGTGGGGACGGCAGGGACGGTAAAAGCCGTCCATCAACGTGAATTGAAAGAAGATATCAAAGCTCAGATCATACTGGGAAATACATACCATCTTTATCTTCGCCCCGAACTGCCGGTGCTCCAAAAAGCGGGAGGCCTCCATAAATTCAATGGCTGGGACAAACCAATATTGACCGATAGCGGTGGATATCAGGTATACTCTTTGGCCGGTACGGGTCGCAAGATTAATGAGGAAGGTGTAGTATTTAAATCCCACATTGATGGCAGCATCCACACTTTTACTCCCGAAGGGGTTATGGATATACAGCGCGCTATAGGCGCGGATATCATCATGGCCTTTGACGAGTGTACCCCCTACCCTTGCGACTATGGCTATGCTCGCAAGTCAATGGAGATGACGCACCGTTGGCTACAGCGTTGCTGCCAACGTTTCGACAGCACGGCACCTCACTACGATTATCAGCAAACCTTGTTTCCTATTGTGCAAGGCAGTGTATATAAAGACCTTAGGGAGCAGTCAGCAAAATTCATTGCCGATCAGGGACGGGAAGGAAATGCCATTGGTGGGCTGTCGGTAGGAGAGCCAGCCGAAATAATGTACGAATTAACGGAGGTTGTCTGTGACATTTTGCCTCAGGACAAGCCCCGCTATCTGATGGGCGTAGGAACCCCAGCCAACATTTTGGAGTGTATAGCTCTAGGTGTAGACATGTTCGACTGCGTAATGCCTACCCGGAATGCGAGGAATGGCATGATTTTTACTACGGAAGGAATTATTAATATCAAGAACGAAAAATGGAAAGATGATTTATCGGAACTGGATATTAATTTGGGCGGGTATGTGAGTACTACCTATAGCAAAGCCTACCTTCGCCATCTGATCAAGTCAGGTGAAATGCTGGGGGCGCAAATCGCCAGCGTACAAAACCTGACCTTTTACCTGTGGCTGGTTAACACGGCCAGGGAAAAGATCTTGGATGGGAGCTTCCTTCCCTGGAAGGAGCAGATGGTAATAAAGCTTATGCAACGCTTATAATTTGGTGAAAATGGTAAGTTATCTCTGGTGGACGAAAAGGAAAACGTTTAAAAAAATTGATAATTCTAAAATCGTGGTTGATTTAATGATATTGTTAATCTATTTTTGTGCCCACTAGGAATAAGGTAAATTCCCATCTAGCCATGAATGTTTATTTATCAATCTGATTGACTTCAATCGATACCTGGTTAATCTAAAAAAACGCTAACTTGAATAGTATGAAAAAAGTATCCCAGTTATTTAGTACACTCGCTTTGGGAACCTTAATGGCGCTACCTGCTGCCGCGCAGCCTCTTGTGCAGCCCAATTCACCAGACTACAACCCAAAAGCAACTTATGATGGTCCATACAAGTTAAATACTTGGTCTATTTCCGCACACTTCGGACCTTCTATGTTTTTCGGAGATTTACGGGAATACGATTTCTGGCCAGTTACCAAGACAAGTTCGGACAGCCATAAAGAATCTGGTACTATTCAAGGAGGAATTAGTATCAATAAACAAATTTCATATTTGTTCGGTGCTCGCTTAGACGGTTCTATTGGTAATCTTCGCGGGATGAAGCGTCGTAACTACAACCGTTATTTCGAAGGAAATTATGGGGATGTTAGCCTTTCCGGTACGGTAAACCTGAAGGGGCTTCTTATGGGCCCTAACAAGATGAAACGTTGGAAAGTAGATGCATATGCAGGTATTGGCCAGGTTTTCTACGATGCTACTGCCTATAGCTTAACAGGTGGAATAGAGCTTCGTACTACTGGTAAGAAAAATGACTGGACCGTTCCAACCGGATTGAACGTATCTTACGAATTGACGAAACGTCTGGACCTTGGTCTTGACTTCCGCCTAACTCATACCAATTCAGATTACCTGGATGCTACTTATGGTGGAGATTACGATCTTACTCCTGGCAGCTTTGTAATTGCCGATCAGAAAACTTCCCGTAAAGGAAACTCTGAGCTTGACTCTTATGGATATGGTGCGATTCAATTGACTTTCAAACTAGGAAAAAATCCTTTGAAAGTACAGAAGGTCGATGGCAAGTGGGATTACAAGCCAGAAGAAGGCGGGTACTACAACCTACGCTATACCGATCCTCGCGTATTGGTGAAGCCACCAAAGATTCTTACGCTTGAAGAAATGGACTCAGTAGCTAAGGCTAACCGTCCAGAAGATATTGACCCACGTTTGTTACTGGATACCGATGGTGATGGCGTTTCTGACTTCTTCGACAAGGAGCCAAATTCTCCAGCAGGAAGTATTGTTGATGGTGCTGGTCGCGTATTAGACTTCGACTCTTATGTTAAAAATGCATTGGCAACCGGCGCTGCATGTAGCGAAATTTTCGCCAACGTACAGTTCGATACAGATAAAAATGTTATTCAACCTGAATTCCAGGAGATGTTGAAAAACGTTGCTGCATTGATGAACAAAAATGGTTGTCGTCTACAATTGGCCGGTCATGCCGACCGTCGTGCGACAGATCGTTACAATATGGCGCTTTCTCGCCGTCGTGTAGAAGCTGTTAAAAACTTCTTGATCAACGAAGGTGGACTGAAAGACCCAAGCAAGGTAATTGTTGACTACTTCGGCTCATTCAAGCCTATAGCAGACAGCTCTACCCGCCAGGGACTCGTTAAAAACCGTCGTGTAGAATTGAAGCTTCTTCCTTAATCGGAAACCTTCAGTTAGCATATCATATGAGAAAGGCTCCCCATGGGAGCCTTTCTCATATCTATTCATTAAATTTGCATGACACAGGCTATTAAAGCAGCTTCTTACCAAGAACCATTTTCATGAAAAATTACGATTATCTTATTGTTGGCGCCGGACTCTGGGGATCAGTCTTCGCACATGAAGCGACAAAAAGAGGCAAAAAATGCCTTGTAATCGATCGCAGAACGCACACCGGCGGTAATATCTACTGCGAAAATGTAGAGGGCATTAATGTCCATAAATATGGGGCTCATATCTTTCATACCAATGATAAAGAGATATGGGACTATGTGAATTCCTTCGTGGAATTTAATCGATATACCAATTCTCCCGTAGCGAATTATAATGGTGAGCTGTACAATTTACCATTTAATATGAACACCTTTTACCAGCTTTGGAAGGTAAAAACGCCAGCTGAAGCCCAGGCAAAAATTGCCCAACAGGTACAGGAAGCAGGCATTACCGATCCACAAAATCTGGAAGAGCAGGCCATTTCGTTGGTAGGTACCGATATTTACGAAAAACTAATTAAGGCTTATACCGAAAAGCAGTGGGGACGCCCCGCTACCGAATTACCTGCTTTTATTATCAAGCGCTTACCTGTGCGGTTTACATTCGATAATAATTACTTCAATGACCGCTACCAAGGTATACCGAATGGAGGCTATAATAAGCTAACAGAGGGTCTTCTGGAAGCTGTAGAAGTACGTCTAGGCGTGGACTTTTTTAAGGACAGAGAGGCCCTCACCGCCTTAGCAGACACCGTAGTGTACACAGGTCCCATCGACGAATACTTCGGATTTGCGCATGGGCAGCTTGAATACCGCAGTCTGCGATTCGACAATCAAGTGCTGGATCAGGAAAACTATCAAGGCAATGCCGTGGTCAATTATACCGATTCTGAAACTCAATATACCCGAATCATAGAGCATAAACATTTTGAATTTGGCACCCAGCCCAAAACAGTTATTACCCATGAATATCCACAGGAATGGGTAAAAGGGGCCGAGCCGTATTATCCCGTAAATAATGATAAGAATACGGAGATATTCAAAAAATATAAAACATTGGCAGCTTCGGAGACACAGGTAATCTTTGGGGGACGCCTAGCCGAATACCGCTATTATGATATGCATCAGGTAATAGGATCGGCTTTAAAGAAGGTTAAGGTCCACTTCGACGGGGTACTTCAGGATTAATACCCATTTAACAAATAGAATAAAACGGCACAGAGCAACAGAGTTCTGTGCCGTTTTTCCATGCTACCCCTCTGCTCAGCCTCCTCTTAGCAATCTTCAGCTCAGAATCGTACCGATATTTAGGATAAATGTGTTAAATTAACGAAAGTTATTCATCACAGTACCCATTTATGTTGCATACCATTGGAACCGATTTACATATTCATGTGCTCCCAGGCATTGACGACGGCTCCCGAAGCATAGAAGAAAGCAAGTCTATTATTACACAACATTACCAGTCGGGCATACGCAGGATTATTGCCACCCCGCATATACGCTCCGACTTTTTTTTGAATACCAAAGCAAGTATACTGGCGGCCTTTAATTCCGTCGTAGAAACGGCTTCGAAGGACTGGCCCGACCTTGAGATTTCTTTTGCAGCAGAATATTTCGCCGACGACCATTTTGTAGAGTTGCTGGAAAGGAGAGAAATATTACCACTTTTTGACAATAAGGTACTGGTAGAGACTTCCATGCGTTTAGAACAGCCCTTCTTTAAACAAATATTAAGAAAAATGATTGACCTGGGCTGGAAGCCCGTATTGGCGCATCCAGAGCGCTACCGTCCTTGGTGGAATACCAGGACAATTTACGACGAGATCTATGAAATGGGTGCCATCTTTCAGGTGAACCTACTTTCGCTGGCAGGCAAATATGGACCCAAGCAGCAGGAAGTTGCTGAAAGGCTGATTATGGAGGATAAAATAGGTGCAGTAGGTAGCGACCTGCACCGCAGTAGTCAATATGCCGACGTGTTAAAAGCTACCGAAAGTCCTTACTTTACTCAACTATCTGAACGACCTCTGTTGAATAGGAACGAGCTTGGATAGAAATTATGACCAGAACGGTAAGTGACCGGGCCTTCTTCGAAAGCAGGAAAGGCCAACACGATTCCGTCGACCTGAAAGCCCTGCTCCGAATGGGCGCAAGTCGATGGTACTGGATGCTTGCAGCCTTGCTGGTCGCATGTATGACGGGATGGCTATATTTTCGGTTAGCCCCTTCTCGCTATACTGCTCAAGTTACGCTCAAATACCTGGAACGGCACTCAGAACTAGACGAACTAGGCCAAAGTCGACCCGCCTATCTTTTCACTAACAACCATGCCGACTACCTGACCGAAAAGTTTAATGTAAAATCTCAAGCAGTAGTTGAAGATGCCGTCGGAAAATTGAACCATCCTTTCACCTTTTACAGGATAAAAGATTTCAGGAAGATAGATGTTTATCCTTTTCAGGCCTTAAAAACCAGTATCCTACATTACCAGGCTAAGGCATTTACCCACGGAACCTTTATACTCGATCCCGATCTTACCTTACATTATCATTCTGAAACTTTCAGTCGGAGCTGGAAGCTCATAGGAGGCGAAACCATACGAGTTCCCGGTCTGAGCTTTCATATCGACCGTATTCTTACTGCTCCGGGGTACCAATATCGCTTTCTCTTTAACGATCCTTCCCTTTGGGCGAAAATACTTTCTGAAGATATCAAAATGGCAGAGGTAGAAGAAGCCATGCCGGTAATGCACCTTTCCTTCACCCATACCAATCCAGAATTCACGCAAGACTTCCTGCGTCATCTTATCCGCTCTTACCAGGACTTCGACCTTCTAAAAAAACAGCACTCCCACGATATATCACTGGCCTTCATAAGGCAGCAGCTCACTATTTATGCCGACTCTATGCGCCATGCAGCCCAAAAGTTAGAGGCTTTTAAAGAGTCTCAGGGCATGCTGACCCTTTCTGACGCCAGCCAATCACTACTCAGCCAGCAAGAGGTGCTGACCAACCAATTGCAAAAACTTCAGCTTCAAGGCTCGTTTTTGGATATGATCAAAGAAAATATTTCCAGAAAAAATGAGCCCGTTCCCGCCCTTTCCCTAGGCCTGGATGCCTCAACAGAATCCAGTTTCACCGCTCAACTCAATCAATACAATCAAATACTTTTCCGAAGAAAAGAACTTTTACTAACCCATCCTTCCCAGGCACCTCAGGTTTTGCTGCTGGATGGGCAGTTATCATCTTTGCAAACGCAAATCCACCAAAGTCTTCTCTACCAGCAGGACAAAAACCAGGTAGCATCTCGTCTGTTAGAGCAACAAATCGGAACCGTGCGCCAGCAGCTGGTACTGCTTCCCCAGCTGGAGAAAAACAGAATTTACTTACAAAGTAATTTTGATATCAACCAACGCATTTATAACCTGTTAAGGGACAAAGAAATCGAATCCTCGATTATTAGAGCTGGGATATTACCCACCTTCGCTTTGATTACCGCTCTCGATCTTCGGCAGGATGCGCCCCAACCCTGGCAAATCGGGGGGCTAAGTCTATTAACAGGCCTTATCCTGGGAGTAAGCGCGCTCCTGCTCGCACGTAGCCGTCAGCTGAGCTTCGAAAGCCTCCATCACTTCGATTATCATAAAGATATTCCCCTATGGGCCGTGCTTCATCGATATAAGGGACGGCTGAATCAGACTCCGATCGACCTCATCCGTCTAGGTTCGGATCGTAGTATTTTCACTGAAGCCGTTAACCTGCTCAGGAGTCGTATCTCCTTAGAAATACCCGTTCCCCAAAAAAATAGTGTAGGGCTGCAGATACTCGTCACCTCACAGATGGCCGGAGAGGGTAAGACCTTCGTCTCGCTTAATCTGGCTCTATCATTGGTCCGGCTAGGCAAATCGGTCCTGCTGATAGGTGCCGACTTGCGAAAGCCTCAGCTAGGCAACTATTTCCCAGAAGCAGACCTAGGGATGAGCGAGTTTCTTCAGGCTGACCGCCGGGATTACCAAGCTCTTATCCATCGGGATCCTGTTACCCAAATCGATTATATCGATGCAGGTTCACCGCCCCAGCAGCCAGGTGAGTTGCTTCAATCCCCATCATTCCCGGCACTCCTGACATACTTTAAGCAACAATATCAGTACGTCGTGATCGACTCGGCCCCTTTAGGCCTCGTTGCCGACACGCTGCCACTGGTCACCTCAAGCGATGTCACCTTATTTGTGGTGCGGTGGCTCCGATCTCACAGACATGTACTAGCCTTCGCACGGCAAATTTCCAGACAGTATCCTACAGCGAATCTTAAGGTTATCCTCAACGCCTATTATTCCGACCCGCTTTATGAGCCCTACGACGAGCAACACCGCCATAAAGAAATGAAGGCACAATATGGTTTGGAAAAATACGGAACGAAAGGATATGTCGATGAAATGATCAAGCTTCCCTGGTACAGAAAGTTTCTCTGTTTTTGAAACCACCCTACAGTTACCATTTTTGTCTAATACGTCTAAAAAGAGTTCCCGGAAAGGCTAAATAATTTTATTGGCCCAAAACTACTTTCAGCCATGGTTAGACAAAAGCCGCCCATCCGCTTGCTGATATTGCAAAATAGCCTGATGCCCTATCGTATTCCTTTATATGAAGCGCTTGCAGAACAGTATGATCTTACCGTAGCATATGTAAAAGGAGACTGCCCGGCCGGGAAAGTCAGTTTCCGCCAACTTCTCCTACCTACCTATCAGTGGTCAGGAGTGGCATGGCAAAAAAACTTAGCACAGCTATGCAAAAAATTCCATGTGGTCATCAGCATGTTCGATCTGCACTGGATAGGTTATATGGCCCTAGCATTTGGCCCGCGCCCATATAAGTTGATACTTTGGGGCATTGGCGTCTCTTCCCAATATGGCTTCAATGAACTACATCTTTTTGACCCGATCCGACGACTTATCGCAGCGCGTGTGGATGGGTTATTATTGTATTCTGAGCAAGCTAGAGTGCATTATATCTCACATGGCTTTCCAGCTCAGAAATTATTTGTGGCTCCAAATACCGTAGCCACACGGCTCCCTGCAACCTATTGGGAAAGCCACCGGAAATCTGAAAGGTATAAACTGCTATTTATAGGCAGCCTTCAGTTCAGAAAGCAAATTGAGTCCCTTATCGATAGCTTCCAGGAACTGGCCGACCAGTTTAACCAGGTAGAGCTACATATCATTGGAGAAGGTCCGGCACTGGAAGCATTACAGCGCTTGGCTAATCAATCGGGCTTCACCCAACGGATTTACTTCCATGGAGCAATACATTCAGACTCAGAATTGGCTGCTCACTTCCACGCCTCTATAGCCTGCATCTCTCCTGGGCAGGCGGGACTTTCCGTTCTGAAGAGTTTTTCGTTTGGGGTGCCTTTCATCACCCGATCGTCGGCAATCACAGGTGGCGAACGTTTCAATATAACGAATGGAAATAATGGTATTCTATATTTTAACGACCTGAGTCAGGTGCTGCGCAGACTTATCCTCAACCCTACAGAAATAAGGCGACTATCGGCCACCGCCTTCCATTATTATTGGACCCACCGTACCCTTAAATCGATGACTGATGGATTCCACCGAGCTATTGCTCATACACTTGCCCAGCCATGAAAATTCTGCACTGCGTGTACGGTCTTGTTCCAGGGAACTATAAGGGAGGTATTCCCAAGATCGTTTTTGAGTTGGCTCAGGCTCAGGCAGCCCAGGGTCACCGCATTACCATCTACACTACCAATTATAATGGGAACAATCCATGGAAGCTTTATGAGAACCCTCAGGTTGTCGATTTTGGTTTGGTAAGGATTTATTATTTTAAGGGCTACCGACGAAATGTGCTTTTCTCTCCTTCCATGCAGAAATCCCTTATGCTATATGCCGCTGAGTTCGATATACTCCATACCCATAATATTTTTCACCCTCTCAACCAATATATGAGAAGGGCCGCCGATAAATATGAACTTCCTTTGTTTTACCATACACACGGATGCTTCGATCCTTCACTATGGCGTAGAAAAAACTGGAAGAGCCTAAAAAAATGGTTCTATTTGAATCTTTTCGAGTTACCCGGGCTGGCCCGGTCGCAGGGGATATGGGTCCATACCCGGCAGGAATACGATCAGCTGCACCGCTGGGGGCCAGACCTGCCTCTACGAATAATCCCAAATGGTATCAACTACATCAAAACCAAGGCTCCAACTTCCTCCCATCCGAAAAACCATGTTATCACCACCCTAAGTCGCATTCATCCTAAAAAAAGAATTCATCTGTTATTGGAAGCCATGCCCTTTGTAGTAGATCATTTTCCCGACATCCAACTGCAAATCCTTGGCGACGAAAACCAGTTTCCCCATTATACAAAAAAACTAAAGGCGGCAATTTCCCAGTATCAACTGGAAAAAAACGTCACCTTCCTGGGCCATCAGTCCGAGGCCGATAAATACCAGAAGCTGGCGGCTTCTACCTTGTTTTGCCAGTTTTCGTATAGCGAAGGAATGTCCATTTCGGTGCTCGAAGCCATGAGTCTGGGCGTTACCTGTCTGGTAAGTAAGGGTTGCCATATGTCGGCGGCTGTCCAGGCCCAGGCCCTGGCCGAATGTCCGGTAGACCAACCCCTGGAAGTGGGTCATCAGATCGTACACCTTCTGCAAGATCACCAAAGCAGAATGTCCATAGGGCAGCGGGCTCGGCTGCATATAAATATGGAGCATGACTGGAGTAAGGTAGCGAAGGAAATTTTAGAAACGTATGCCTTTCATCTTCATGTATAACCAGCAATGCACGCGAACCCTATATCTTTTCTTATTTTTCTAAAAAAATATGATCCCAACTGGTTACTGTTCCTGCTGAACATAACCTTGGTCCTATTAGGGTATTGGGCTGCCAATATAAATGATAGCTATTTTACCAGCATTCGAAATTTCCGTGCCATCCTACTTAGCGCATCGATACTCTATTTATTGATTCAAAGGCGCCACCTTCCCCTTAGAAATGGCTACATCATTGGAGTTTTGGCACTTCTCCACATTCCTTCCATAATACTTGGTCCGGAACCGTTTCAGAAGAGCCTGAATGTTCTTAGTCTTACAATTTTCCTATACTATGTCTGGCTGTTACAGCGACATATGTCCCAGCGGCATAGCCCCCTGCAAAATCTATATATCGTGATAAGCATCTTTAGAATATGCTATGCACTTCCTATTGCTCTTTATTATGTCCAAAGACCCACGCTACTGGAAACAAATATTTATGGACATACGGGATTAGGACTGGTGTCCAATAATTTCGGCTGGGCAGCCTCATTTTATCTCCTATTGACCATTGATCGAATCCGAAATTTCCCTCAAACGCTTCTTTCCAGATATCTGGATCTAACTAGCTTGATACCGGCACTCTATTTGGTTACCATAAGTGGAAGCAGGAGTGCTTTGCTCGCTATACTTCTCGCCCTTACCCTGCATATGATTCGATTTACCAGACGTAATCTGATTATGGGATTGCTGGTATTATCTTCCGGGCTGATCCTATATAAACTGTTATCCATTGACGCAACACCTGCACTTCAACGTAAGGGTTTACCTTTAGAGCGCTCCTACATAAATAATGAATCTCGGTTACATCTTTGGAAAAACGCCTATAATACCATGCGTAAGTACCCTAAAACGATAATTACTGGGGTCGGATTAAACAATTCCAAGAAAGACCTATTGAAATACGAGACAACGATTCCAAGTGGGCACCTACACAATACTTATTTAAATTACTTTTGGGATGGAGGAATTTTATGTTTTGCCTGGATAGCAGCATTTTTTCTCGTAGTACCTACGACCAACTACTTGCGTAGTGATGTAAGGTACCTCATATTCCCTCTACATCCATTTGTCGTAGCCTTGTTCGACCAGCAACTGGGCCCTGGCCAGTTTATGGCTTTTCCTTTAGCGTATATCGCCTTTCATTACTCCTTAAAAATCAACAACTTAAGACTAGATAAATTTCGTAAGGTATAGAAAAAAACGAAGGCATAGAAAATTTTCCATGCCCTGTTTCACACTATACACACACTATATTTTTAATATCTATCTATCTCTTCTCGATAATTTCTATATTTCTTCCACAAAATAAATGAATTCTCTCCTTAAAAAAAACTTTTTAGCGCCAAAATATAAATATGATTTTATTTTGTTTTGGTTACTTGAAAGAGGTTCTACTACAAAAAAGAGAAATATTTTCTAAAAAATCAAATTTTACTAATTTTTTTTATCAAAGTCTTTAATTAAATATGCAGCTCTACAACCACAATTTACAATCAAAATATTTACAGTAGTCCAGCCTTATTTTAAAAGTCTTCGGTTTACATAACGTAAAGTAGAGGCTAATAGTTGCAAGCGCATACAAAAAATTTGGGTAAAAAGGAGAAATCTAGCGTTAATTTTCGATAAACTTTCAAATATGGCGCTTAGTAGGAGTCGTTTTTCTGTGCTTACCTCTGCAATCTGCCCCTCGTCCCATAAAACGTCAGTCTAAAAAATATTCCTTATTTTTACAGAAAAAAAATTTATATATCCCGAGCTCGGAGGTATAATAACTGGATTAATATGCTTACTAAGTGTGAGTCCCATTTGAATAGGTCTTGGTTAGAAAATGGACAATTGACGGTTGATAGACATGCACTGTTATATTTTCTACAAAATACCCTGCTTAGCCTCCGATCTACTTTTCCAAAAACAGAAGGACATCTAAGATCCGGTTTCTATCTTATGGATTGAATAAATCCATTTCACCTTTTTGAGCGGAACCAGGTACAGCCTACCATGATGATGTTTGGTTCTCATTAAATTTGGTACAGCGACTGCTAACGAAAAAACGGTAACAATGGAGTTGGCAATTTTTAAACCAGTCTATAACCTTAAACTTTCTTACTTTGGCAGGCACTTTGTGGGAGATGGGTATGTTCCCTATGAAACTCCTCCTCCACGCAGTTATTTTGTCATTTAAGAAGTTCTTTCCGAAAGCAACCTATGCTCCTTGATGAACAATTAAGAACAAAGGCCTGGGAATAGCAAAGGGAAGTTTAAGTTTAGCAAGAGAATACATTCATAGAAGTAGAAACGAGTAATTATGCGGATCAATCCGGAAACGGTCGATAGAATAAAGCAATCTGCGGATATCGTGGAAGTGGTCGGCGATTTTGTTTCCTTAAAAAAAAAGGGAGCAAATTATTCCGCCTGCTGCCCCTTTCATAATGAAAAAACCCCATCCTTCAATGTCAATCCTGTAAGGCAGATCTACAAATGCTTCGGGTGTGGTGCCGCTGGTGATTCCATAAAGTTTATAATGGATATCGATGGAGTTGGATATGGAGAGGCTCTGCGATATCTGGCTGACAAATATCAGATAGAGATTGAAGAAGAGGAAGTAACAGATGAAGAGGCGGCCCGTCAAAATGCAAGAGACAGCCTGTATATCATTTTGAATTATGCTAAAAATTACTATCAGCAACAGCTTACGGAAAATGAAGAAGGCCAGGCCATAGGTTTAAGCTATTTCCGGGAACGGGGATTTACCAAAGATATACTCAATAAATTTGAATTAGGATACAGCCTTGAACAGTGGGACGGCCTCACCAAATCGGCCTTAGCCAAGGGTTACTCGGCAGAGGTTATAGAAAAAGCCGGGCTACTCATTCATAAGGAAGGAAGCCGAAGCAGCGGTTATGACCGGTTTCGGGGGCGGGTTATTTTCCCTATACATTCCGTGGCGGGCAAGGTTATTGCCTTCGGAGCGCGTATCTTAAAGGCAGATAAGTCTCAGCCCAAATACCTTAATTCCCCGGAAACCGAAGTCTACCATAAGGGGGAGGTACTGTATGGGATATTCCAGGCCAAAAATGCCATACGGCAGCAGGAGTCCTGCTACCTCGTAGAAGGCTACACCGACGTACTTTCTCTACATCAGGCGGGAATAGAGAATGTCGTGGCCTCGTCGGGAACGGCGCTAACGGTAGAACAGATAAAGCTTATTGCTCGTTTCACCAGTAATATCACTATCCTCTACGACGGAGATATTGCGGGTGTTAAAGCTGCACTCCGCGGATTAGACCTGGTATTGGAAGAGGGGCTGAACGTAAACGTCGTCCTCTTTCCGGACGGAGACGACCCCGACAGTTATGTACGTAAAGTCGGAGCCGAGACCTTTAAAACGTATATCCGCAGCGCCTCCCAGGATTTCATAGCCTTCAAAACCAAAACCCTGTTACAGGATGCCGGAAACGACCCCTTTAAAAGGGCGGAAGTAATTAGTGAAATGGTGCAGAGCATCGTTAAGATTCCCGACGCCATAAAGCGCCAGGTATTCTTTCAGCGCACGGCCGACATGATGGGTGTCGACGAGCAGATGCTTATTTCGGAGGGCAATAAATATATTCGTAAACAGCAAAAACAAAAACCAGCCGAGCGGGGCCGTAATCCGGGATTCCAGCAAGACCTTCAGGATGCTGGTGTAGGCAGTCCGTCACATCCTTTTGAAGATGGCCCTCCGCCCAATCTCTTCGACCCAGGATTTGAAGAATCTGCTCCCGCAAGCCAGACACGATCACCCTTATATTTCCAGGAAGAAGCTTTTATACGTTTGCTGGTACTACATGGCTGCCGAGAACTGGAACCCGACATCACCGTTTGCAGTTATGTGCTCGGAGAGATTGACGGAATTGAGTTTGAAGAACCCATATTTGCTCAGCTCCTGCTCTTGTTCCGCGAAAATCATTCCAGAAATATAGTCCTGGAAACGGATTACTTTGTTCATCACCGGGACGCAGATATCCGTAATCTGGCCATTGAATGGGTGACAGAAAAATATGAACTAAGTAGTTTATGGAAAGACAAATTTGAAATTTTCGTCCCATTTGAAACAGACGTTTTAGACAAGACCGCTTTCATCAATATATTAAGATTAAAAAAGGCCTTTGTTGAAAACAAAATGAATATCTGTCTGCAGCAGCTAAAGCAAGGCTCCTACGAAGCCGATGAAATAGCCCTGATGAAAGAATTTATTTTTTATAAAGGCATTAGCATGGCTGCCGCCAAAGAATTAGGACGGGTAGTGGGATAACTCCTTTTACCTTCCATAAAGTAATAGCATTACCATTTATAAATAATAGATCATGAAAAAAAAGTTATCCTTATTCCTCCTGGCCCTAACGATTGGCCTTACCAGTGCGCAAGCACAAATACAGACTCCACAAAGCAGCCCTGCCGCTACCGTATCTCAGGCCATTGGTCTGGGTACCGTTACCGTGAACTATTCCCGACCTTCACTCAAAGGCCGTAAAATGTTTGGCCACCAGCTCCCTTATGGACAGATCTGGAGAACAGGAGCCAATCAGATTACCAACCTTACCCTTTCTACTGAGATGACGATAGAGGGTAACAAAGTCCCTGCTGGTACGTATGGACTTTTTACCATACCAGACAAAACTGAATGGACCATCATACTAAATAAAGGGGCAGATCAATGGGGCGCTTACACTTATAAGGAGCAGGACGACGTGCTTCGTTTTAAGGTAAAGGCTCAGCCGCAGAAGGCGAAGGTAGAACACTTCACCATTCAATTTGCTGACTACACCCCCACCAGTGCTACCCTAAGTCTGAGCTGGGAAAATACGGGCGCTCAGTTTTCCATAAGCCAAGACCCTAAAGAGCAGATTATGGCACAGATCGCCCAGGAAATGGCCAAAACGGATATTAAAAGTGGCACATATCTTACGGCCTCTAATTACTATTACGATAATAACGAAAATAAGGAGGATATCTACAAATGGGCTAAAGCTGCAGTAGAGCTTGACTCTAAATTCTGGACTAACTTTTACGTCGCCAGAGCCGCTGCCTTGAATGGAAAATGCGAGGAGGCTATTAAATATGCCAAGGCCGGACTTAAAATGGCTCAGGAAGCCGGAGATCAAGCCTATGTGATTAATAATCAGTCTATTATTGACCAGTGCTCGAAAAAATAATACGCTGCAGAAGTATTAAAATCGTTCGCTAAAAAGAAAGTTCAAGTAGTTGGGTAGCAGTTCATTCTCAATCCCCAGCTGTCTTGAACTTTCTTACTTTACACACCTCACTTCCCTTCCCCTCCTTCCTGTAATTCCATAAAAAAAGGTTGATTCTCAAAAGGAATCAACCAACGGTTATTATTAAACGATCACGCTTCCAGGTGATACGTTAGTCCGTATATAACGGAAGGCTTAGCTGTTAACAGTACCCTTCACGCGTTCCGACACATTCTCTGCAGCATGAGTCGCCTTCGTTTTCACATTTTCATATTTATCGGCCAATCCGGCTTTCAGTTTTTCTGACAACTGAGCCAGTTCGTCAACGCTTTTTTCAAATTTGCCCTTTGTCTTTTCTCCCAGGTCATTGGCCTTATTCTTAATAAGCTTACGAGTTTGTTTGCCGTCCTTTGGTGCTAGTAACATTCCAATAGCTACTCCAGCCAATAATGCACCGACTGCTCCGATTAAAAATTTCTCGTTCTTATTCATATGAATTTCTTATTTTGTGTGATGATTAACTTGTAATACCTAAAATTAGTCAAAATATCGTGCCAAGTCAACTAAATCTCCTTCTAATTTATTATAAATTTCCGTTGCTTGTTTTAATCATCCTCGGAGCCTTGGGTACAGTTTCCCCCGCGTCGGGCCAATGGCAGATCCTGGATATTGGGACCAGTACCCATATGCGGGCTGTGCATACCGTAACTCCGACGCTATGCTGGATTGGCTCTGCAGAGGGCAAGATCTTGAAAACCACGGACGGGGGTAAAACCTGGGCCACTTACCAGTTACCTCAGGCAGACTCCCTGGATTTCAGAGACATCCACGCTTTCAATAAGAAGGAAGCTATAGCCATGAGTGCGGGGCTATCCCAGGAGGGCAAAGCCAGGATCTACCGTACTGAAGATGGGGGCCTCACCTGGCAAATGGTCTACCAAACCCGGCAACCAGGAATTTTTCTGGACGGGATCGCTTTTTGGAATAAAAAGGACGGAATATGTCAAGGCGACCCCGTCGATGGGCGCTTTTTCATACTTCGGACTCATGACGGAGGGCGCAGCTGGCAGGAAAACCCGATCGAGCAGAGGCCTGTAGCCCTGCCTCAGGAGGCGTGCTATGCGGCCAGTGGCACCTCCATGGTGGTACAGGGCCATGGATCGGTATGGATCGGCACCGGGGGAAGCAGCCAGGCCCGTGTGCTTCACTCAGCAGATTATGGCGCCACCTGGGATGCCAGCACCACCCCCTTACCTGCGGGCCCGACCAGCGGCATCTTTGGATTACGTTTCCTTGATTCTAAACATGGCATCGCCGTCGGTGGCGATTATAAGCAAACCCAGCTCAATGAGCCTAATGTTCTTACTACTGCCGATGGGGGCAAAACCTGGACCCTTCAAGAAGGAACTGACCCGGCGGGATTAAAGGAATGTGTGGACCAATCCAGGTTGACTTCCAAGGTGTGGAATGGACATACGCCTATCCGCCAGAATCAACGTGCACTGGTAGCCGTCGGGCCTTCGGGGACCAGTTTATCCGTCAACGGAGGACAAAGCTGGAAGGCTATTGACCATCATGCATTTCATGCCACGAGTTTTGCCGGATCGGTGGGCTATGCCGTAGGTCCTAATGGGCGTGTAGGTATAATCAAGAATGTAACCACCTATAAACGTAAGACCAGTCATTAAATCGGCCAATCTCCCTGTTTGCCGAAGATACTTCTAGATAAAAGAAATAATTTAACATTATATTAATGCAATAAACTTGTTTCCGATAAAAAAATTTTTCCAATTCCCTGGAAATTGAATTAAATATTGCATGATTCTCCATACCTTTAGCGTGCTAACTGTTAGCATAATAAGTGTTGTATATTTACCCTAGAAAACATGCGGAAAACTCTATTCATTTTTTTATCGCTTTTTTTGAGCGGAGGATACCTCTTTGCTCAGAAGAACGTTGAAGGTGTCATCACCTCTAGTGAGGATGGCAGCCCATTACCAGGGGTTAGCATCCTGGAAAAAGGCACTGGAAACGGTACCACCACCGACCTAAACGGAAAGTATATCCTAAAGGTAGGCGACAAGGACGCTACGCTGGTAGCCAGCTTCATCGGTTTTTTAACCAAGGAAGTATTAGTTGGCAATCGCAGTAAGATTAATTTTGCCCTCGAGCAGGACATCAAGATGATGAACGAAGTCCTCGTAGTAGGATACGGCTCAGTAAACAAGACCACCCATGTAGGTGCTTCATCACAAATCAACGCATTAGACATTGAAAGAAGGCCCAATTCCAACGCGATCAATAGCCTTATTGGTGCCGCACCAGGAATCCAGGCCACCATGCCCAACGGAGCTCCGGGTTCAACCCCTGCGATCCGAATCCGAGGATTCGGTTCCATTTCCAACTCCAATACTGCTTTATATGTAGTGGATGGTGTTCCTTACAGTGGCAATATCTCTAACCTCAACCCAGACGATATTGAGTCGATTTCGGTATTAAAGGATGCTGCAACCACGGCTATCTATGGTTCCAGAGGTGCCAATGGGGTAATTATGATCACCACGAAGGGGGGCAAGTCAGGAAAGGGAAGCTTTAGCATCAGTGCTTCTGGTGGTGTGATCTCCCGGGGTCTACCCGAATATGAGCGTGTAAACGCCCAACAATACTACCCTTTGATGTGGGAAACATATCGCAATACCTTGAGTTATGGAACAGCCAAGATTCCTCTTGACGTAGCCAGTAGCATTGCCTCAGGACTTACTTCGACCTATGCCGGTAAAAACTACAGTGGAATCTCCGATCTTCTGGTATACAATCCGTTTAACGTGCCCAACAATCAGATCGTAGATGTAAATGGCAATCTGAATCCAAACGCACAACTGCTTTACCCCGACGACCTAGACTGGGCCAAGGCTATTCAAAAAGGAGGGCAGAGCCGCCAAAACTACCTGATGTCTTTCGATGGTGGTTCTGAAAAGACTACCTTCTTTGGATCCTTAGGCTATACCAACGAGCAGGGTTATCTGCTAAAATCAGATTTTCGCCGCTTCACGGGCCGGGTAAATGTAAAAACCCAGGCTACCAAATGGCTTTCAACGGGTCTGAACCTAAGCGGTGTGTATAGTCTGTCTAACCAAGATAATACCAGCGGAAGCAGTTCATTTGTAAACCCATTCCTGACTTCCCGCGGAATCGGCCCGATCTATCCGGTCTATGCTCATGACCCTACTACAGGCGCATACATTCTGGACGAAAATGGTGACAGAAAGTATGACATCGGCGAAAAACGCCCCTACAACATTGCACGTCACCCAATTATGGAGAATGAGCTTAGCTCACGCTATAACGTCCAAACCAGTTTGGGTGCCAGAACATTCGCCACGGTGAACATCCTGCCCTCATTAAAGGCCACTACCAACTTGAGCTTCGATATCCAGGATCGTAATCTACGCCGTTTCGACAATCCGATCATCGGTGACGGATCGCCAGCCGGACGTGCATATCATTATCTGTATCGTACCACCAGCTACACCTGGAACCAGTTATTAGAGTTTGACAAATCCTTTGGAAAACACCATCTGAATGTATTGGGTGGACACGAAAACTATGCCTATAAGTACAATGAACTTGCGGGTGGTCGCTCAGGCCAAATTGTTGATGGCGTGACCGAACTCCCCAACTTTGCCACTGTCTTGACACTAAGTTCCGTAGAGGATAACCATACCATCGAAAGTTATTTCTCCCGCGCCAGCTACGATTTCGATAAAAAATACATCATCAGCGCATCTTTGAGACGCGATGGAAACTCTAGGTTTTTCAAAGACGTTCGCTGGGCCAACTTCTGGTCGGTAGGTGGAGCCTATAATATTGAAAGAGAGAAGTTCTTCAATGTCAACTGGGTAGATCTTTTGAAAGTCCGCACATCTTATGGTGTAGTAGGAAGCGACGGACTCACAGACTCTGATGGCTATAGCCTGTATTATCCTTATCAGGCACTCTATACCTTGGGACGTAATAACGACGCTGAGCCTGGGTTTACGCAATTCTCCATTGCCAATAATGAGCTTACCTGGGAAACAGCCAAGAACTTTGATCTGGGTCTAGACTTTAGCCTGTTACAAGGTAGGATTTCCGGTGCATTGGAATATTACAACCGTAAGACGGATGGCTTGATTTTCAGTGTTCCTTTGGCACTTAATAATGGGGGCACCACCAGCGGTGGATTTAAGGTAGCCACCAATATTGGTAACCTCTATAACAAAGGTTTCGAATTACAATTAACTGGGGATATCATTCGCTCTGGCAACTTCACTTACAGCGCAACGCTGAACGCCACTACGATCAAGAATAGAATCACCAAAATGCCTCCAACGCAGCAGCTCATCGTAGATGGCACCAAGGCTTATAGCGAAGGTCATTCCATTTATGATTTCTACCTTCGCAATTTTTATGGTGTAGACGCAGAAACGGGTACCGCATTATACCGTACCAATATTGAAACCGGAAATACTAGAATCATAGGAGCAGATACGTTGACCACCGTAATCTCGGAAGCTAACTATCGCTACACTGGACACTCTGCTCTGCCGAAAGTATATGGCTCAATGAACCATAACCTCAACTATGGCAACTTTACTTTATCGTTCCTATTCACCTACCGTATGGGAGGTAAAGTATATGACAGCGGCTATGCCGGACTTATGCACGGAGGCAACTATGGCTCAGCTATGCATGTAGATGCACTTAACAGATGGCAAAAACCTGGTGACATAACCGACGTCCCCCGCTTTGACGCAGGAAATGTAACCAACCAAACAGGTGGCAGCGATCGTTACCTGACCAATGCATCATACCTACAGTTCAATAACATCAGCCTGAACTACAGAGTACCAACAGATCTTCTGTCGCGGATTGGAGCGAAAGAGGCCAATATCTACGTTACTGGCGAAAACCTGGGATTATTCTCAGCTCGCAAAGGAATGGACGTCGCTGGATCGTTCAACGGTACGGTATCAAACTCCTATACTTTCAATAAGATACTCTCTGTAGGTGCTAAGTTGAAATTTTAATTCACCCGACATTCGTAAGAAATAATGAAAAAGTTATTAATAAAAACCCTATTCGCCACCTCCTTGCTAGCCGGTTTTACAGGCTGTGAAGAGCCGTATCTGGAAACTACCCCTACCGATCAGGTATCGGCAGCGGACGCCTTCAAAACCACCAAAAATGCCTGGGCCGCTTTGAATGGTATTCACCGTATTATGTTCTCGCAGATATATTCTGTACAGGCTCAAGGTGGACAATCTGGCAACATGCTTTATATGGATGCTATGGGAGAAGATCTGGTCTTCCCAAATACCACCAGTAGCTGGCTGAGGTCGGAGTATCAATGGATTTCGCACCGTAGTCCTTCCAGTAGTGTCGTGTACTATAATTATGCTTTTTACTATATGATCATCGGCAACGCCAATATGATCATTGCTAATATTGATCAATCGGAAGGTCCACAAACCGACAAAAATGCCATTAAGGCGGAGGCGTTGACTTACAGAGCCTGGGCTTATTTCCAGATGATCCAGTTATATGGAGAGCGCTACGAAGCAGGAAAGCCTAATGCCGGACTTGGCGTTCCCCTTGTGTTAGCGCCCACTACAGAGCCTAGTGCCCGAAACAGCGTTGCTGAGGTTTATGCTCAGATCAATCAGGATCTGGACAACGCCATGGGATTATTTGAAGGGTATACCCGTCTGAGTAAATCTCATTTTGACCTGAAAGTTGCAAAGGGTATAAAAGCCCGTGTAGCACTTACCCAGCAAGATTATGCTTCCGCTGCCAAATATGCCGTTGAAGCGAGAGCTGGCTTTACCTTGATGAGCAACGAGGACTATCTGGGAGGCTTTAATAATTTCGACAATAAGGAATGGATGTGGGGGTCAAGGATCGTTTCGGACCAAACAAACTACTTTTATTCCTTCTTCGCCTACATGTCCAACAACTTTAGTGCGTCAGTAATTCGATCGACTCCGAAAGTAATTTTCTCCGTTCTTTACGACCAGATCGCTGCCGATGATATCCGGAAAAAATTATGGGATCCTACCGGTACCAACGTGGCCGAGTTCCCCTTACCGGCGAGCACTTTTCAGCGATTCAAATATCACCAACGCAAGTTCAGGGTAGCCGATCAGTCCCTAAGCATTGGGGATGTGCCTTATATGCGGGCCGCTGAAATGTACCTGATCGAAGCGGAAGCCTTAGCCCGCCAGGGTAAAGATGCTGAAGCTGCGACAGCGCTGCTACCTTTGGCCGTCAACCGCAATCCAAAGTATGAGAAATCTACCAAAACCGGAGAGGCACTAATCCAGGAAATCATGATCCAACGCCGCGTTGAATTATGGGGTGAAGGGTTCCGCTTCTATGATCTGAAGCGTACCAATAGTCCATTGAACCGGAATGGTGGAAATCATAGCGCCACATTTACCAATGGCGTTTTGGATGTTCCGGCAGGAGATAAGCTCTGGCAGTTCCTGATCCACCAGGACGAGATCAATAACTCCCAAGGTATTGTGGTTCAAAACCCTCAATAAGCCTATACAATTTCAAAAAGAAATGGCCGGGAAAATTTCCCGGCCGTTTCTTTTTGAAAACTTAATACTACATGAGCTGGGTTTTTACCTGCGCTCTGTTTTTTTTCTTATGGGTAACCCCATACAAATCAGTGCGACGGTCCTTAAGAACCTGAACGGAGCCATGCTCGTGAAGCTCTTTGAGTTGCAGAAGGTCTACATCTACAATCAGCATCATCTCTGTATTAGGAGTAGCTTCCGACTTAATACCGTTGGTAGGAAACTGGAAATCCGAAGGGGTAAATACGGCCGATTGAGCATAGTGAATATCCATATTTTCCACCCCTGGCAAATTGCCAACGCAGCCCGAAATGGCAACATAGCACTCATTTTCGATAGCTCTAGCCATGGCACAGTTCCTCACCCGCATATAAGCGTTTTGGGTATCAGTCAGGAAGGGAACAAACAGTATGTCCATCCCTTGATTGCCTAATAGACGACTTAGCTCTGGAAATTCTACATCATAACAGATATTAATTCCAATCCTTCCACAGTCGGTATCAAAAACGGCAACCTCATTACCCCCAACCATGCCATAATGCCGCACTTCATTGGGTGTAATATGAATTTTACGATACTCTTCACTGGTTCCATCGCGGCGGTACAGGTAAGCAGCATTATAAAGCAGCTCATCTTCCACTAAAGGCATGCTCCCTCCCACAATGTTTACATTATAAGAAATGGCAAACTCCTGCATCTTCTTGCGAACCTCTTCAGTAAAATCGGCCAGCTTCCGCACCGCTTGAGGCTCAGGCATATCGTTGAACTGGGCCAGCAGAGGCATATTGAAGAATTCAGGGAACAGTATAAAATCTGACTTATACGAGCTAACGGTGTCCACAAAAAACTCCACCTGATCATAAAAGGCTTCTACGTCCTTAAACAGACGCATCTGCCATTGAACTACCCCAATACGTATAATAGAATCCGAAGGATTGGTCCGCTTTTTGCCCGGCTGAAAATAGATATTATTCCATTCCAAAAGGGTAGCATATTCTTTGGATTGCGTATCACCGGGAAGATAGCTGTTAAGTACCTTTCTTACGTGAAAGTCGTTGGCCAACTGAAAGGTCAGCGTAGGATCGTACAGCTCCCGACTTTTTACCTTTTCTATATACTCTTTAGGAGTGAATTCGTTGGCATAGGTATTATAATTAGGAATACGCCCTCCGGCTACAATACTGCGAAGATTCAGGCGTTCACACAATTCTTTGCGGGCATCATAAAGCCTCCTTCCTAAACGAAGATTTCTGTACTCGGGGTCTACAAACACTTCTATACCATACAACACATCTCCTTTGGGATCGTGGGTGCTAAAGGTATAGTCACCAGTAACTTCGGCATAAGTATGCTCGTCCCCATATTTATCATATTTGATAATGATCGACAAGGCTACAGCTACCACTTTCTCGTCTACCTCCACACATAACTGTCCCTCCGGGAATTTTTTTAGGAGGATATCAATTTTCTCCTTACGCCAATACTCTCCTCCAATACCTTCATAGGCCTCAATCATGGCTGCCTTCAGGTCGGCATAATCGGCCTCTGTTAATTCTCTATTGATAATTTTCATCTGGTATTCCCTTCGTCGTTGGTATATAATTTGTCAACCTTAAATTAATGCTTTCTCATTTGTTCAGGTGCCGGCAATATACGAAATTAACGGCCGTATAGATGCGATCAGATACGGTCCAATAATTCCTTCACTTTCCGGACCTTACGACCAGCCAAATGATCGGCAATCGCCATGGCATGATCCCGTCCATTTTCAATAAAGACTTTTTCGGTATGTACGCCTGCCAATACCGTTCCGCAGAGATATAACCCGGACACATTGGTTTCAAAAGTTTCAGGATCATAGGCAGGCACCTTGGAGATAGGGTCCAGGGATACTCCACAACGCGCTAACAGGTGTTCGTCGGGCAGATACCCTACCAGCAGGAACACAAAATCGGCAGGAATCCATTCGGATTCTCCCGTTACCGTATTGGCAATCTGGAGGCGACCCTCTTCGATAGCCTGCACAGTGCTATTAAAACGGGTAGCAATTTTACCTTCCTTGATCCTGTTCTTAATATCGGGCACCAGCCAATATTTTACCTTCGTACGAAAGTCCTCGCCCTTGTGAACGATCGTTACCCGTGCATCGTGACGATAGAGCTCCAATGCCGCCTCCACCGCCGAATTGGACCCCCCAACTAGGACCACATCACTAAACGAATATTGAAAAGGCTCGTCGTAGTAATGGGAAACTCTGGGCAGATTTTCACCGGGAACGTTCAGCTTCCTCGGTACATCGAAATAACCAGTGGCCAGCACCACTTTTTTGGAATGATAGGTATCCCCATTCTCAGCAAAAGTAACGAAGGTGTCATCCACCTGCTTTTCCACCTTGTCAACGGTAACAAAAAGTTTAAAATTCAAATCAAAATATCCTGCTACTTTGCGGTAATATTGCAGAGCTTCATTCCTGTTGGCTTTCACTTCGGAGATGGAAAATGGCAGCCCCCCTATTTCTATATTTTCTGCAGTTGAAAAAAACCGCATTCTTCTTGGATAACGGCGAATAGACTCGGTGAGATTTCCCTTTTCCAGAATCAAATAATCCATTCCTATTTTGGATGCCTCAATAGCCATGGCCAGCCCCGTGGGTCCTCCGCCTATTATAATTAAATCGTATGTATGCATTCTACTCTATTTGTTCGACCCCATATGGTCGGATATGAAAACTTTTTTATAATTGTCAGAACAGGAAAAATGGGCACTCCTTGCTGGTTAGCGTAGTATAATAAAAGATTTTAATGAACTTTACCCCCTACTTTCCAGGTTGGATGGTGTAAGAAACCATAATATAAATGCCATTTACCTTATTGGATACGGATACTAATTTTAAGAATCAGCTGAACGACTGGGGCAGACAAGGGATCCCCTTTATTTTCATAGTCGATTATGCCAAGACGAAACCCCAGGCCTGGAAGATCAGCGATATTGATCCAGGGCAAATTGCCTATAACTTTAACGGATTCACCAATCAAATAACCAATAAAGAAAGACATATATCAGGGGATTTTAGTTTCACAAAAGAGCCGATTTCCTTTGAAAAATATAGAAAGAGATTCCAGATTGTACTAAACCATCTCAAGGCTGGTAATTCATTCTTAGTCAACCTGTCGGTGCCAACTCCCATCCATACCAATTTAGGCTTGGATGAGATATTCCAGCGGGCTTCAGCCCCGTACCGTCTACGTTTCAGGGACGAATGGGTCTGCTTTTCTCCTGAAATATTTATTACCATATCCGGGAAGGACATCGCCTCTTTTCCGATGAAAGGCACCATTGACGCCTCCCTGACCGATGCCGCCCGAACCATCCTGAACGACCCAAAAGAAGCTGCCGAGCATGCCACTATTGTAGATCTGATCCGGAATGACCTTAGCATGGTCTGTGAGCAGGTATGGGTTGAGCGTTACCGTTATCTGGAGCGCATTCATACCCATCAGAAAACACTGCTCCAGGTAAGTTCAAAAATTAGGGGAACCTTATCTGCGTCTTACCTAGACCGATTAGGTGATTTGCTCTGGGAGTTACTCCCGGCAGGTTCCATTACAGGGGCTCCGAAGCCCCGTACCCTAGACATAATCGCAGAGGCTGAGGCGTATGATAGAGGCTACTATACCGGGATAATGGGATATTTTGATGGTCAGCGTATGGAAAGTGCGGTAATGATCCGGTTTATTGAGAAACAAGACTCGGGAATGATATTCAAGAGTGGAGGAGGTATCACGGCCCGCAGCACCGCAGAGAACGAGTATCAGGAAATTATTGATAAAGTATATTTACCCTTTCAAAACCATGAATCAAATCCCAGCTGACGCTTGCCTGGAGACCATATGTGTGCAGCACGGGCAAATACAGAATATGGACTATCACCAGCTCAGACTAGACCGAACCCGGAAGGACCTTTGGGGCTATACCGACCCGCTCCCACTGTCCGACCTAGCCATTCCCACTCATATGCATCAAGGACGATACAAATTACGCCTGGTTTATGATCGAATAATAAGAGATGTGCAATGGACTCTGCATACCCCCCGAAACATTGAAACCGTACAACTGGTATCCGCTCCCTCAATCAGCTACCCCTATAAATATCAAAACCGGCAGGATCTGCAGGTTTTATTCGAAAAAAGAAATGGTTCTGACGAAATAATCATTGTAAGACAGGGACTCATTACCGACACGTTTTATGGCAATCTAGCCTTTTATGATGGAGTGCATTGGGTCACCCCCAGCGATTTCCTGCTTCCCGGCACCCAGCGTGCCTTTCTGCTGGAGACTGGCGTACTCACCGAAAAGCGTATCCATGAAAACCAGATGAGTAGCTATAGTCATTTCAAAATTATTAATGCCCTTCATGACTGGAATATTGCCCCCACCCTACCCATTGAAGCGATCAGAGGATTATAATTTATCTGGAACCACTCAATCACAGCTACGCTATATCGGAAGGAAGAGGGTAGTTCCTGCCAAAATCAGATATAAAGAGAACATTGAGTAAATTGCACCTCCATTAAAGCGAAAGACAAAATTGCACTCACAAACGACTCCTTCACTCTTTGAGGACGAAACGACCTACTTTGCCGATTTGATCCTGCCCGTACCTATACCTTCCCTGTTTACCTATAGGGTCCCTCGCGATATGGCCTCTACCATTCAAGTTGGTGCCCGCGTAATTGTTCAATTCGGGAGTAAAAGGGTCATAACGGGTGTAGTCCGTCATTTACATACCAAGCCCCCAGTTCAATATCAGGCCAAGTATATTCTGGAACTGCTGGACGAGCAAGCCATAGTAACACTTCCACAACTCCAGCTCTTTCAATGGATATCCGAATACTATCTTTGTACCATAGGAGAAGTCCTCAATGTAGCCCTTCCAGCGGGGCTCAAAATTACCAGCCAGAGTAAGATTCAGTTTAATCCTGAGTTTGAGGACGAGCATCTGCTCTCTGACATGGAAAGATTGATTGTAGATGCCATCAAAAAACAGGATTCTTTGTCTTACGATGAGGTGGAACGCATGGTACAAAAGTCCAATATTACCAGCCTCATTAAATCGCTGGTTGGCAAACGGGCAGTCATCCTTTTTGAGGAAGTAAAAGAAAAGTATAAACCCAAAGTACTTCGTAAGGTTCGCCTTACAGCAGCCTACCTTACTAACGATGCCCTGGTAACCCTTACCAATTCGCTGGAAAAATCGGCCAAACAACAGGAGATACTGCTCCGCTATTTAAGTCATGTCCCCGTATACAACAACCCAGAACTCAACCAGAAAGGTCTGGATAAGGCGTTGTTTTCTCAAGATCAGTCGCTTTCCGACTCGGCCTTGTCAACACTCATCAAGAAGGGCATTTTTGAGGCATTTGAAGTCTTCATCTCCCGCTTCGACGACATTCCTGTTGGAAATCCTCAGCCCATCTCCCTGAGCGAAGCACAGCAGGTAGCCTTCCAAGATATTCAGGAGCTATTTCAACAAAAAGAAGTGGTGCTGCTCCATGGTATCACTGGCAGTGGCAAGACGGAAGTGTATATCGAACTCATCAAGCAAGCCCTTTCGGGAGGAACTCAAGTGCTTTTCTTGCTACCAGAGATAGCCCTGACGACTCAGATCGTGGTACGTCTGCGAAAGGTTTTTGGCGACAGGATGGGCATCTATCACTCCAAATTTTCGGATAACGAAAGAGTAGAGGTCTGGAAAGGCATTCTGGATGGGAAGTTTCAGTTTGTGGTGGGGGTACGCTCCGCAGTCTTCCTGCCCTTCGATAACCTGGGACTTATTATCGTTGACGAAGAACATGAAACCTCTTACAAACAATATGATCCAGCTCCACGCTACCATGCCCGGGATGTAGCAGTGATGATGGCCTATATGCATAAGGGAAAAACATTGCTAGGTTCCGCTACTCCCTCCTTAGAAAGTTATTCACATGCCTTAAGCGGGCGTTACGGTCATGTAGAGATATTGAGTCGCTATGGCAACGCCGCCCTCCCAGCATTTGAGCTCATCAATACCAAGGTAGAAAAACGCTCAAAAAAGATGAAAAATGAATTTTCATCGGTTTTGCTCGAGCGCATTCAAAAAAACCTTCAAAATAAGGAACAGACCATCCTTTTCCAAAACCGAAGGGGCTACTCCCCCTATCTGCAATGCGAGGAATGTGGCTGGATTGTCGAATGCAATAACTGCGACGTAAGCCTGACCTACCATATGAAGGTGGGGGAAGTCCGCTGCCATTACTGTGGTTACAAAGAGAATGTCCCCAGAATATGCACTGCGTGTTCGTCTCCAAAGGTAAGGACCATGGGGTACGGAACAGAAAAGATTGAGGACGAACTGTTGCTACTTTTCCCGCAAGCCAGAGTTCAACGAATGGACCTTGACACCACCCGGGCAAAAAATGCTTATCAACAGATTATCCAGGAATTTGAACTAGGCCATATTGATATTTTGGTAGGCACTCAGATGGTCAGCAAGGGTCTGGACTTTGATAACGTGAGCATGGTAGGTGTCTTCGATGTAGACCGCATGATTAACTTCCCGGACTTCCGTGCATCGGAAAGAGCCTTCCAGATGATTACCCAGGTAAGTGGACGGGCAGGACGGCGTGTCGATAAGCCAGGAACCGTTTTGATACAAACAGCCAATCCAAAACAACCCCTTCTTGAAAAAATCATCACACACGATTATAAGGGTATGTATGATGCTGAAATTATCGAAAGAGAGAGGTTCCAATACCCTCCCTTTACCCGAATCATCAAATTGACTATCAAGCATTTAGACATAGAAACCAGTAAGCGCGCAGCCCATATACTGGCAGATAAACTCACTGCGCAGATGGGTAAAAGCAGGGTGCTGGGTCCCGAGCCACCCCTGGTAGATCGGGTAAGAAATCAGTATTTGTTTGACATTCTCATAAAACTTGAAAGAGAAAAGATTAATTTTAAGGCGGCAAAGTCATTTATACAAGAAAAAGTACTCGATGTCTTAACTGATAAGACGCTCAAAAACATTCATATCGTTATCGATGTGGATTCAATATAAAACAATAATTTACTGCACAGTAACCTATGTCATCCAAAAAAACCAGAATTGTAGCCACCGTCGGCCCCACATCCGAAACCAAGGAAATGCTATTATCTTTAGCGAAAGCTGGTGTCAACGTTTTCAGACTGAACTTTTCTCACGGCTCTCACGCCGACCACTTAGCAAGACTTACCACCATTCGCGAAATCAACGAAGAATATGGAATGAATCTTGCTATTCTTCAGGACCTTCAAGGTCCCAAAATTAGAATCGGAATGGTAGAAAGCAGCGATGGTGTCCTCATTGAAGCTGGTAACAAACTAATACTTTCTAATACTGAAGTGCTAGGTAATGCACAAAAAGTAAGCACCCCTTACGATGGAATGTACAACGATGTAAAAATAGGAGACCGTATCCTGATGGACGACGGAAAACTAGAAGTACTCGTTACCGGCTTAGAAGGCTCCGATGTGGTGACTCAGGTTGTATATGGTGGAATGCTTAAGTCTAAAAAAGGCGTAAACCTTCCTAATACAAAAGTTTCCATGCCTTCGGTTACTGCCAAAGATTATGAAGACCTGGAATTTGGTCTGGAACATAACGCTGAATGGATAGCCCTCTCTTTCGTAAGAACAGCAGCGGAAATCACCAAGGTTAAAGATTATATTAAGAGCAAAGGCAAGTTATCGAAAGTGGTAGCGAAAATAGAAAAGCCTGAGGCCATTGAAAATATCGACGAGATTATCGCAGCCACGGATGCAATCATGGTTGCCCGTGGTGACTTGGGCGTTGAGCTTCCTGCCGAGCAGGTGCCAATGATCCAGAAAATGATCGTTGAAAAATGTAACAAAGCAGGTAAACCTGTGATCGTGGCAACGCAGATGCTGGAAAGCATGATCGACAGTCCTCGCGCCACCCGTGCAGAGCTAAACGATGTGGCCAACTCCGTACTCGATGGAGCCGATGCCGTGATGCTTAGTGCCGAAACCGCTTCTGGGAAATACCCCCTATTGGCTGTAGAAAGCATGACCCGCACCATCGAGACCATTGAAAGTAGCACCAATGCGGTTTACTTCAAATATCACGCGCATGTCAATGAAAGTGAGGGAGTCAATAAATTGAACGATAACGTCGTAATGAGCGCCTGTCGCCTTGCTCGGGATACTCAGGCTGCGGCTATCATCGGTATCACAAGTTCTGGATATACTTCTTTCCGACTTTCCCATCACCGTCCCAAGGCCAAATTGCTACTTTTCACATCCAACAAGATGTTGATGAATCAACTGGCCTTATACTGGGGTACCAAGGTATTTTTCTACGACAAAGATCAGGATGTGTCTACCGACCAATTGGTAGAAGATATCAAAAGCTTCCTGATCGAGAAAAAGGAGTTGGAAAAAGGCGATGTGTTTATTAACTGCCTAAGTATGCCCATCTCCAAGAAACGCAAAACCAATACGGTTAAAATTAGCGTGGTGGAATAAGTTATTGCATTTCGCTTTATAATTTTTAAAAAAACGATGGAACTGATTTTCCATCGTTTTTTTTATTTATAAAATATAACTAAAAAAATAGTTGTAGAACTAAAATAATAGTTATACATTTGATCCATCCTTCTTTTGTAATGTAAATTAAACATAAAATACCATGGACATAAAAACGCTAACAAGAGCTGAAGAAGATGTGATGCGCATATTATGGAGGCTGGAGAAAGGATTTGTCAAAGACATACTGGCCGAGATGCCCGATCCCAAGCCCGCCTATAATACTGTTTCCACTATCATTCGAATTTTAGAAAAGAAAGAAGTGGTGGGCTATCAGGCCTATGGCAAGACCCATGAATATTACCCGCTTATCCGGGAGGAAGATTACAAACGCTTCGAGGTACAGAATCTGATGCAAAATTATTTTGACAATTCTTTACCCAATTTGCTATCCTATTTTGCCAAGGAAAAAGGGCTCAAACAAGGAGAACTAGACGACCTACTCAAGATAATTGACGAACCGGATTCGAACCCTTAAACAACTGGACCATGGAAATTCTATTGTATCTGGGCAAAGCCATGCTTTACAGCATATTGCTTTGGTGCCTTTATCATGTGGCACTTCGACGCCACACCTTTTTCCAACTAAACCGAAGCTACCTTCTGGGGTCGCTACTGGCGAGTATGCTACTCCCGTTACTAGTCTACCCTTCTCTGGCACCGGCACCGACATTCATAGAGCCAACTAGCCTCCCCACATTTATTTTCACAAGGGAGATGGAAACGCAGAAATCCGCTGCCATCACTTGGGAGCTGGCATTCGGTACGATCTACCTGTTGGGCATCTTGGTTACGAGTATTAGACTGGGGCGACAATTTAGAAGTATAAAGACCCTGATTGCTACTGGGGAAAAGTTCTCAATCGACGGGGGAACCCTGGTACTACTCCCCCACTCTTCTGTCGGATCTTTTTCATTTTTCAAAACCATCGTCATCAACCAGAATGACTATGTCCATCATTTTGAGCCCATTCTTCGTCATGAGATGCTGCATGTTGAGCAGCGTCATAGCCTGGATATTCTGATGGTAGAACTGATGCGGATCCTGTTTTGGTACAATCCAGTGCTAAGTCTGTTTAAGCGTGATTTGCAGGACGTTCACGAATATCTTGCCGACCATGATGCAGAAAACCGCCAAACCTATGCGCACTTTCTGGTCGCCTATGCACTTGGCACGCCCCAACCTGCTTTAACCAATTCTTTCTTTCAATCTTCTCAAATCAAAACACGAATCACTATGCTTTACAAAAAACGAAGTTCAAAATGGGTCCTGAGCAGCTACTTGGTAGCTATAGTAGCCGTAGGGACCTTTGCACTGACCGTAGCCGGCTGCGAGTCCAGCACCAAACAAGGCGATACAATGCCAGAGACGGCCTTACAGGTCGAAGATTATGAATCTGCGCAAAAGCGAATTGAGAAGGAACTAGAAGGCAAAAAAATCTTTACTGTTGTGGAACAACAGCCTGAATTTGTCGGCGGAGTAGAGGCTATGTACGAATTTCTGGGCACACATCTGAAATATCCCGAAGAGGCAGTGAAGGAGAAGATTGAAGGCAGAGTTTTCCTGTCCTTTGTTGTCACAGAATCGGGAGAAATAGGTCAGATTACAATTCTGAAGGGCCTTGGCCACGGCTGTGATGAAGAGGCCGTGCGCGTGCTAAAATCCTTTCCAAAATGGAAGCCAGGCTATCAGGATGGAAAAGCCATCAACGTAAAATATAACCTTCCTATCCATTTCCAACTGGGAGAAGACTCGAAAAAAACCTCCCTTCGTAAGACTACCAAGAAAGATTCCGATATCGGTTCCCCTCTGGTACTGATTGATGGTAAGAGGCAAAAGGCAAGAGGAAACGAGGCTATTAAATCCATTGACCCGAATGACATCGAAAAAGTCAATGTCCTCAAAGGCGAAGCCGCCACTGCGGCCTATGGAAAAGAAGGTGCAGAAGGGGTCATCGAAATCACCCTAAAAAAAAGCTGATCATTCTTTTTGGGATTAGCACGCCTTAACGGCATGCCGAACCACTGATGGGGCCGGCATGCCATTTTTTAAAATAGAAGCCAATAATGTCACCCATTCTGGGATCTAAACATTGCTATTGGACATTTCTATAATGCATAACACCGCTATAATCATAACACCACTTCGTGGTTTAATTGGCCCGGACTAAACTGACAAAGTAATCGTATCAGATTGGTCCGTGAGGTATCAAGATGACATGATTATTGAAAAAACCAGAACCACAAGCCACGGAATCCCGAAGGGATGACATGATTATAGAATCAAACCAACAACCCAAGCCACCTAATCCCGAAGGGATGATATGATTATAGAATCAAACCAACATCCCAAGCCGCCAAATCCCGAAGGGATGATATGATTATTGAAAAAACCAGAACCACAAGCCGCCAAATCCCGAAGGGATGACATGATTATAGAATCAAACCAACAACCCAAGCAACCAAATTCCGAAGGGATGATATGAATATCGAACAAAACCAAAACCGCAAGCCGATGATTATTGAAAAAACCAGAACCACAAGCCACCGAATCCCGAAGGGATGACATGATTATAGAAGAAACCGACAACCAAATCCCGAAGGGATGATATGATTATAGAAGAAACCAACACTCCCAAGCCGCCAAATCCCGAAGGGATGATATGATTATTGAAAAAACCAGAACCACAAGCCACCGAATCCCGAAGGGATGACATGATTATAGAAAGAAGTAGCCAGAGCAAAAAAGTTCAAATAGGCCCCTACATATATCACATCAAAATAGTATTTTTTTAGACAAAATTTGTACATTAGGAATTACAAATTAAACTAACAGGAGGCTCTGCACAAATCGTAGTACCTCCTGTATCTATCCACCACTAACAACTTCATACCATGGAAAAAATGAGTCCCAATACCAATAGTCTAAACTGGTTCGAAATTCCTGTTTACAATACAAAGCGGGCTAAGCTGTTTTACGAGGCTATATTCGACATCCAAATGGGCACAGATAATATGATGGGGATGGAAATGACCTTTTTCCCTGCCGACATGTCCATGCAAAATGGCAAAGTGTCGGGTGCTTTGGTCAAAAGCGATATGCATATGCCAAGTGCTGACGGATCAATAATTTACTTAAATGCCAATCCAAGTATTCAAATAGTCATCGACAGAATCGAAAAAGCAGGAGGCAAAGTTCTCATGCCCAAGACACAGATCAGTGAAGATGTAGGCTTTATGGCCTTCTTTGCCGATACGGAAGGGAACAAAGTGGGGCTACACGCCGGAGGATGATCCAGAATAAATCTTCTAAATTTGTATGTGGCTGAACTTTCGGCCACATACAACCCCAAAACCCTTATAAACTTGAACCTTAACAAAAAATTCCGTGTAGCGCTAGTCGGAACAGGACATATTGCGGCACAAAATCATCTCCCGGCACTGAGGGCCTGTGCCGATAGGGCCGAAATTGTTGCAGTCTGCGGGCGCGACCCCGAGCGCACCTTCGCCTTTGCCACCCTACATCATATCCCTGCTCATTTTACCTCCCTGGAGCAAATGCTTGAAGAGGCCAAGCCCGATATTCTTATTAATTGCACGGCCAATAATTTGCACCATCCATATACCATCTTAGCCCTAGAGCATGGCTGTCATGTTTTCTGCGAAAAGCCCCCGGCCATGCAGGCACAGGAAGCACAAGAAATGGCCGACACCGCCACCTCCAAGGGACTATTTCTGGGGTATAACTTCCAACGCAGACAGTCTGCTGGATACCTGCTTTTAAAAAATGCAGTGGCGAAGGGTGAGTTTGGACATATCTACCATATCAAGGCCGACTTTCTACGGCGCAGGGGCATACCCGGCTGGGGCAATTTCACTAATAAAAGTATTCAGGGAGGTGGAGCGCTCATCGATCTGGGTGTGCATGTACTCGACCTGGCCCTGGGCCTAATGGACTACCCAAACGCCAAGAGCGTCTTGGGCAACACTTATGACTATATTGGCAAACAGGGGGGAACAGGACTTAAAGGGTCTTGGGACCCAGAGAAATTCGAGGTGGAAGATGCTTGCTTTGCTCATATCAGCCTACCGGGCAACGGTAGCATCACGCTATCGAGCAGCTTTGCCCTCAACCGTAAGGAATCAGAAACGGTGAATCTGCAAATTTTCGGCACCAAGGCTGGCGCCACCCTGCATCCCCTGGAAATCTTCACCGAGTCGGCAGGAGCCATCAGCGATATACAGTTCCCCTTCCTTACCGAAACGGATACTCAATTGGAGAACACCAAAGCATTTTTAGATGGGTGCGAAGGCCTGCCCACCAACATCTGCAATGCCAGTGAGGGGGCCATATTGCAGAGCATTGTGGAGCAAATCTACACCAGTGCACGAATGAATAACCAATCATAAAAATTGCCTGGATCCATAAAAAATGACCCTGATACAAGCACTGCATCAGGGTCATTTTTTATGGCTAGCATAGGACTCAAGGCCTATTTGGCAGTGGCCATCACCATTTTGATATCGTTCTTGGCACCTAGCTCAAGAACATCCACCAGGTCCTGCACGGCCAGATTCTTATCTACTCGCAGCACAATGGTCCTTTCCTCGATTCCAGCGAATATATCGATGAGTCGAGCCTCCAGCATATCACCGGGTATGGGCTCTTTATCGATATAATATACCTTGTTTTCATCGATGGACAACGTGATCTGCTTCTTGTACATCTGCTGACTCGCCGAAGCCTTAGGAAGCATCAGCTTGATCACGTTCGGATTGGACATCGTAGAGATGATCAAAAAGAACAAGAGCAGGAAGAACATGATATCGTTGAGCGAATGCGTAAACACCTCCGGTGCAAACCTGGCCTTTCGACGTATTTTCATAATTTACTTGATAAGCTTGAGGCCCACCGCATCAGTGCAGCGGGCGGTTGAAACGGGTATGGGTCGCAAAGGCCCCTACCTGATATCTGATTTATAAAATCACCATTTTAATTACTTGGAAGCCACTGGCTTCTGCAATACATCCAGAAAATCGGATGCGGCCATTTGCAAGCGTAGGGCGAAACGGTCGATCTTCATATTCAGAATATGGTATCCTGCATAGGCGATAAGACCGATGATCAAACCCGTTCCCGAGGTGATCATCTTCTCGTACATACCCCCTGCAATGGTGCTAATATTAAAATCGTTGGAGATAGAGATATCGTAGAAAATACGGATAATACCCGATATGGTACCGACAAACCCAAGCATAGGCGCAATACCGGCAATCACCCCAAGGTAGGGCAAGTTGCCTTCCATACGTTGGATTTCGATTTGGCTGGCATTTTCGATGGTGGTTTCAATGTCCTTTATCGGATAACCGATTCGGCCTATGGCGCGCTCCAGAATACGTCCTGCAGCATTGCGTTGGTTACGGCAGGTCGACTCGGCCGACTTTAAATTACCCTGCTGTATGAAATCTTTTACGTTATCCACAAACTGAGGCTCAATGGCCGCATTGGCCTTAATACCCAGAAAACGTTCGAAAATCAAAAATAGAGTGACCAAAAAGAGAATACCCAAGGGGAGCATTACCCAGCCTCCTTTTGCTAATAGGTCGAAAATAGAAAGTCCTTGATCGGCCATCGGGGCCGCCAAAGTAGAGTCAGAAAGTGCTTGCAGCAGCATCATATGGAATGATAAATGATTGGTTATGCGTTAAAATTGAGGCCCATAGGCCCAAATCAGGCTTTGAACATAAACGGAGCATTACGCTCCATATTGTTTAAAGGGCAAATATAGAAAAATTACTCTAGGAAGGTACTGCCCTTTGTGCTCTTGCAAAGCATTTAATGTCGTCTTGGGAATTATCTTGGTTAAAAGGAGAGAGTTCGAAGGAGTCCACGGTGGAAGGAACCAACTTGAAGAGAGGAAGGACAGCATACATAAGTCGCCCGCTTCCTAGGAAAGTAATAGCATGGGAACAAAGAAAAGCACAACCAGCAAAGAGGCTGCTATTCCACCAAAAGTACCTATGGCCAATGAATACCAGAAAGCCATATCGGAGCTGTACCATAAAAAGGGTGTCAGGCTGACCAAGACACTCAGTATAAAATACAAAACGGGCTTAAACTTGCCAATAATAGCCTTTTGATACGTCTCCACATTCGAATAGGCACCTGCTTTTAACAAAGAGTTATATTCGTTCATCACCATTACAATGGGAACAGAGGTGAGCCCGATTAGCAAAAGAAATGATGCATAGCCCCCTTGGTCAAAGCCAATATCCAGGGTATAAAAGGCAGCAAAAAGACCCACGAAAGAGAGTGTTACCGAGGCTATTAAAGTAAACGGCTGGCGTAACGATTCGAACATGATGGCCGATATGACAAAGATTAGTAACATGGATAAGCCAATTAACTCATACTGACGACGGCCGTTCAGCTGCCACCAACCAAATAATTTTCGCTCAGCCGTGTATCCCATGGGAAGTTCCTGCTGAAATACTTTTAAAGTTTTATCCAGAAATTTCCCGCCAAAGTTTGCGCTACCCATGTATTCAAAGCTGACCTGCCGAAGGTATTGTTGGTCTTCCTTCCTGATGCTGGGTATTATTTTTTCTTTCACCAAGTCTGCATGATCTCCGGTTTTTAGTCGAATACGATCAGAAACGGCTAATGGCTCATTCCTTAACGCAGTCACATCAAATCTGGATAATGATAAAGGTACGATATTGATTCCTGTATAGGTATCTCCAACAAGCTGGTAAAGATCCGGTTGTGGTCGGGCATTGTATTTTTCAATTGCGCCATATAAAGAATGCATAGAAGCATCATAATGGCTCCAATATACCGGATCCGTATTAATTTTGTAGGCGTACAAATCCTTTTGCCTGAAAAATCCGGGTACCTTGTTAATGTCTACCTCCTGAATACGGGGATGAGCCAGCAATCGTTTTTGAAGTACAATTGCCTTCTCTTCAAGTTCCTTGTAGTTATAACCCTTAAGGGCCACATTAAAGGTAGGTGTACCATTTTCATTTACATTTACATTAAACCCCTGTCCAACACCATAAATATCCCAATCTATCCCACTCATCTCGGTTGACATCGCTATTGCCTTACCTTTCATTTGATAAGGGAAGGAACCATCATTATATTGTTTCTTGAAATAGATAATGATGGTTCCCTGTTGGCCATTGTAAACCCTGCTAATGAACCGATCGATTTCCGAATGCCTTCCCAACTCACCTTCCATTCGTTTTAACACCGCATCCATTTGTTCTATCGTGCTGTGGTTGGGCAAGCCTGCATTAATGTATAATGCTGTTTGTTCCCGCGATCCATAATAAGATTTGTCATAAACATAATTAGAAAAAAGCCGCAGAAAACCGCCAAGCCCTTTGTCGAGATAGGGTCTGACATTTTCAACATACCAATCATTCCCTATTGTGTCGTTATAAATCGCTGAATAGCGACTTTCTTCATCAAGTCGTTGCGGAAGTAAAAATAGGGGTAAGCCAAAAAGTAGAATACAAAAAATGATAGCGGTACGACGGAAACGACAAAGAAACGCAAGTATTACACCATACAAATTTCCAACTATTACCAATAATCCTTTCTGAAGTATTTTCTTGTTCTGATCCTGTATGTTCAACTGCTGTAGCAGCGCAGGAATTAACCAAAGACAAACAGATAGTGACATACATTGTACAACCATCAATATCACTACAAAGTCCGTCAGGTCAGCTCTTATTTCGTCGGGCAGAAGCCATATTACAGATAAGGCCACGCCCAAGATCAGGGTGCTTCCAAAAATTGAAATGATGATCAACCTATTTCGCCTTTGAAGAAAATGAGTGAAGGTCAACAAAATACAACCACTAACCACGCCCATTGAAATGATAATGGTTGCCAACGACGGCACATAAACAACAATTCCCAGGACATAAAGGGCAAGAGCCGCCAGCAACATGCATGTTACCAGGCCTGCCACAACTAATAGTGATAACTTCAAACTCCGAAACACAATCCCTACCATTGCCATGATCGCGACCAAGGCCATTATAACCTGTTTGCTCAGCAAGTCCAGGCTTTCATAGATGTATTCGGTGGCGTCGTAGTCGATCCGGATGCCGTAGCCTGGTGGTAGTTCGGATCCAATTTTCCTCAGTGTTTTCTTTACTTCTGAGGCCACCCGCAGCTGGTTTACATTGGCCAAAGGCATTAAAGCAATTTGTACTGCACTTTTTCCATTAATCCTAAAATAGCCTTCTGCCCGTTTTTCTTGCTTTCTAATTGTGGCAATATCTGAAAGCCGAATTATCCGATCTCCTTTTTTGGCTACTAGGATATTTCCAAAATCCAAAATCCCTGAAGCCAATGAAATACTTTGTTTTAATCCATCGGAAGTGCTCATCCATCCCAGACTACTCAATAACCCATTTTTTGCGACGGCTGCACGAATATCTTCTTCTTTGATTCCCAAACTGAGAATGACATCGGGCTGATATTCCAACAACCATTCTTCTGGCTCACCTCCATGAACTTCCACCGCTCGGATACCTTCTAGGCGGGCAAATTGTGGTTTCAATGATGCCTCAATGTACTTCCTAAGCTGTCCGGGAGCTTCGTTACCATTGAGTTGAAGGCTTAAAAGCGGCTTGGCACGTTCATCGTCGGCGAGGCTATTGAGTGAAATTGCCGGGTAGCTCACACCTTGCGGTAAACTACGATACACTTGCCGAACCAATGATGCAGCCTCCAAACGCATTTTATCAATATCCGCTTTTTCGTCGAGTGACAATACAATCATCCCCTCTTGGTAGTCCGACGATGACGTGATACCCTTTACCCCCTGTATCGTACCCATAACCCCCTCCAAAGGGGCGGTTACCTGGCGCTCCAGTGCCTGTGGTGCGGCATGAGGCCAATGATATGATACAACAATGCGCTTTTCCCAGCTGCTTTTGCTAAAGCGAACAGGAATTTTTGGCAAAGCAAGCAACCCCAGAAGGCTGAACACCACAAATGTCAAAATGACCGAATAGGATCCTTTCATCGCCGATTTCCTTTTTTATTTCCGGATAAAGATCAATAATCGATGCACATTTTGCAATTTTTATTGTCAAGAACTACTAAAAATTAATAAAACACATAATTTTAAATATTGAATATATTAACCATTAATAGCTATTTTGCTATTCTATTGTATTAGATACTATACTTCATTAAATCATCACTGTAATGAAAGCACTTATCGCTAGTCGTGATTCTTTGCATACTGAAGCTATCACTGTCTTACTTTCAACTACAGGATACTCTCAAATACAAACTACTTTCTGCATTGATGAAACAACGAAAATCAATGAAAATATAATGCCCGATGTTTTGATTGTGTGCTACAGTATGAAACAGGAGGGATTTCTTTTCTGGATAGATAACTTACACAAAGTACCCCATGCCTCCCACATTGTAGCCCTTGTGCCTGACTTATTACCTGCAGAACTGGCGGGATTAATTGCCAGACAAGTAACCATTTTGCACGTGAGGGATGCCACAGAATGCTTGGCCTCGGCACTTTTACATCAGCATGCTACCCAGCATCAACCAGTAGGGCTCACATACGACCCATTTCTATCTCCTCAAATTCTGGAGGTAGTGGGGCTGGTACCACCCAAAGGGAATGCGCTTTACGAGCTTACCCATTCCGAACTAAAAGTGGCCTCTCTACTTCTACAAGGATATAATAACAAATGCATTGCCCATCTACTTTTACGGTCCCAACATACCATCGAAAACCACCGAAAACATATTAAAGATAAGCTCGCCCTGCCTGGAGGGAAAAATGCACTTATTGAACACCTTATTCCTTATACCCGTTGGGTACTAATTGCTGCGGGGGGGGGGTAAAAATCCCCATTTTTAATTTTGAAATGGCGATGCCTGCAATAATTTATACATATACTTTTACACGGTAATCCAAGAAACACTTGGGGGCAGTTTCATTTCAAAAAAATAATTATGAAAAAAGCAGTATGTGCAGTGATTCTGGCAGGAGCATTATTCTCTTCTGTGAATCAAAAAGTCGAAGCAGGCCCTATGGGGAATAAAGGGAGATGGCTTGTAAGATCGGATGGTACGTCTTGTTGCGCCTACGCATTATTTATCAATAAGTGTTATCGAGTCGGCACTAATGACTGTTAAAACCCAAACTAAGAATGTTGTATTTTTAAACCTATTTTTTTTATGAAAAAGTTAATTACACTACTCATATTTGTGTCTGCCAGTTTGGCAACTTCTACAACTACGCACGTTAGTGCGGGAATATTTGCCCAGAGAGGAAAGCTATACACCAATGATAATGGTATTTTATGCTGTAAATATGCCATTTTTAGAAACAATTGCGAAAAAGATGGTCAAAAATGGGATGGCTGTTGATCAATAATTTTCTATTGCTATGCAAAGAGATCGATTAGAGTCAAAATCTAATACTCGATTAAACGTATAAGTATATCATGATTTGTGCTGTTAGGAAAGTGTGTAATACGGAGACACCGTTAAATATCTCCGTTTTACACACTTTACCAACAGATATTTTTCTGGTCGCTTCTCCCGGCATTTACTGCATAAACCTATTAAGTAGTTATAATAATGGATAATTTGCCGACAACGACTAGTTCGTGCAAAATACTTTCTAAAGGATATTAGAATGAAATTGTACATAACAATACTTCCGAATCTGATCATAATTTTAATCTCTATAATTTTTCATGGGTGCCAAAAAGAAAGGAAATACCTCAATAACCCCTGCTTGGACCAAAGAAGAAACGCTATCTATTCTATGGCTATTGACACGATCAGTATATCAGTAAATGATTCTATGCCAACAGTGTACGATAAAGTTCAAATTGCAAAGGATAAATATCTGATTGGAAGGTCAAAGAAAAATTATAGATTAGACATTTATGATTTAGAAGTTGGAAAATTTATTAAATCAATAATAATAGATAAGAATTTTGTGCCAAATATGGTATCATTTTATGTTTATACGATGGACAGTATATTCGTAGCACAGGATCCATATACGATCTCACTGGTCAATTCCAGTGGAAACGTAATTAATAAATGGGTTTTGGACAATGCTCCTATAAACTGGAAATTAGATGAAATAATTAATACCCCTCTTTATTATTTTGATACAGATCGTGAGAATATCAATTTTTTTGACCCAAAAACTGGCAATATTCATCTAACTCTTACCAACACTGATATTTACTATTTCTCGGACAGAGAAAAATTTAAATTACACAATACCTTTAATATTCATACAAAAAAGTGGGGAATCCCATTTGGGAAAATAGAAGCAGCCTATTCTGGCGATTCAGAACGCGAGAAACAATATTTGCCTTTTCAGTCTCATCCATTTTGTGTTGTACTAGGTGATTCGTCTTTTGTTTCGTACCCCATGAGTCATAAGGTTTCGATTTACAATAACAAAACAGGTCTTCTCTTAAATGAAAATTGCGTATCCAGTAAGTATATTGAAAAATTGCCTCCACCAATTGACTACGAAACAAATCCTCAGACAGAGAGAAATTTCTTTGTCTCTACTTCCCTATACGGATCGTTAAATTATCATAATAAACTAGGTGTTTTTTCGAGAATTGCCCTGCATGAGCAACCTGAAAAATTACCCAGCGGAAAGCTGAACAGTCACCTGAACAAGACCGTATCTGTGATCTTGTTTAATAAAAAGCTTGAAAAATTGGATGAGTTTATTTTGGATAGGGAGAGCCAACTGTCCAGTTTCGGTGATCCTCAGTCACTTTTCGTATCATATCCCACCTCCAACGGGTTCATTGGAGCATTAAAGGAAAGGGTTGTGACATCCGAATCTGAATTCAGGCATTCAATCAGATTCAAATTTTTAAAGAAATGAAAAACTGGGCATTTGCATCACTTATTGTATTCATGGCCTGCTGCAAAGGCACATCCAGTGATTGTCCCTATTTCGAAGGGATATCGCTATATTTTAAAGACGAATTATACATTTCATTGAATGATATCAAAGACGAACATATTTTTTACGTCCTCGATCTGCAGGCTTGTGAACAGTGTGTTAACCTGAATACAAATATGCTTATGCGGGTAAAGGCAAACAAAAAATTAACAATTGTGTTTGTTGGTGAAACCTTCAACAAGCAGTTTTTAAACCGGGTGGCGGTATTAAAAAAGAGATTTGAATTTTTAACAGATACAAAAATGGCGGTATACGGTTATCAAACAAATCTGGCTAAACCTTTGCTCATCCATGTTAACAAGGGGCATTGTGTTAACGTAATAGACGTTATTGATCCTAAAATATCAGAAGCAGAAGTTTACATCAACTCAATATAATACATTTTGTACGAATGAAGTGGATCGTAGTAGCACCAGTAGTTTTTTTTAGTTTCATTAATTCATTGTTTGGGCAAAACATAACCATTAGTGGTTTTGTCAGGGAACAGGGTTCCCGAGAAAGTATTGCCGGAGCAATCATTTTCAATGCAGATCTAAAAATTGCTTCCCATACCAACGCTTATGGCTTTTATTCTCTAACGGTTTCCCGGGCAGACACTATCGATTTGCAGGTATCGCTAATGGGTTATCAGACACTGCTGATCAATGTAGCCGCCAGGAAAGACTATAAGATGGATGTTTCGATGGCTCCATTAAGTTTGGAATTGGAAACCGTTACCATCACGTCCAGTGAGCAGGAGAAAAAAAGTCTTTCTCCTAAAATAAGCACAATTAATGTACCCATTCAACATTTGAAAGATTCCCCATCCTTGTTAGGAGAAAAGGATATACTGAAAGCCATACAACTTTTGCCCGGAGTGCAGAGTGGAACCGAAGGAAGTAATGGGCTCTTTGTCCGTGGCGGCGGATCGGATCAGAATCTGATTCTAATGGACGAAGCAAAGGTTTACAACTTCTCGCATCTCTTTGGGTTCTTTTCTATTTTTAACGGAGATGCCCTAAAATGTTTAGAATTTATAAAAGGTGGTTTTCCTGCCCGCTATGGAGGGCGACTATCTTCGGTATTGGACGTTCAGATGAAGGAAGGAAACAAAAGTGCTACCCACGGAGAAGTGGGAGTGGGGCTGATTAGCAGCAGGATAACCTTGGAGGGACCACTTAAGAAAGACAAGTCCTCATACATTATTTCCGCTCGACGCTCCTATCCCGACCTGTTGTTATCTTTAGCTAAAACTCCGTCAGGTGCCTCCCTGAAATCCAATTTCTATGATGTTAATGCAAAGGTTAATTTCGAATTGAATAAAAACAACCGGTTATTTTTCAGCACGTATCTGGGAAAGGATAATTTGTTCGAGCGCGTAAATAAGAAGGGCGATGAGTACCGGAACATGGGTTTCAGCTGGGGAAATAAGACAGGCACCTTGCGATGGAACCATTTGTTTTCTCCCAAAGTGTTTTCTAATATGAGTGTGATATACAGCAATTTCAATTACGAATTGGAAAATACAATTGGCTCGTCCAGCCAAATCTACTCGTCCCGCCTGAATGAGCTCAGCTTAAAATATGACTTTGACTACCTGCCAAATGCCAAACATGATATTCGTTTTGGAATCAATCTTTCCAGATTGAATTTTGTACCGAACAGCGCTGCGTTTAAGGAGGATGGTGTACCGGACAGACAAGAAATAGAACGGGTAAATGCATTTGACGGAGCCATTTATGTCGAAGATATTTATACGCCCACGAGCAAGGTAGTTATTAATTACGGACTGAGGCTTGCCATGTTTGCCCCATCACAAAAGACCTATACCTTCGTTGAACCCAGATTGGCAATTAATTATAATTTTATCAAAAATTGGTCGGTAAAGGGCGCATATTCCGTGATGAACCAGCCTATTCAGTTACTGACGAACAATGGCTTGGGGTTGTCTGTGGATGTATGGGTTCCCTCCACACCCAAAATACCTCCACAAAATTCCCGCCAGTTCACCTTTGGCCTCACCCGCGATTTCACAGAAAAGAAATTTAGCATAGAACTGGAAGTTTATTCCAAAAGGATGAAAAACATTCTTTCATTTAGGGACGGAGCAAGCATTCTGTCATTGGTAAGCTTGTTCAGGGACAGGGATTTTACCTCAGCCCGAATCTTATGGGAAGACCTCAGCACATATGGTGTTGGAAACTCCAGAGGTTTAGAATTATTCATCCATAAAAAAACAGGAAAATTGACCGGTTGGACAAGCTATACGCTAAGTAAAACCATATATCAGTTTCAGGAATTGAATTCAGGACAGCGCTTCTTTCCCATTCAGGATCGTAGGCATCAGCTTTCAATGGTTGGAGGATATCAGCACAGCAAGCGGGTGAAATTTTCTGCCAACTTTGTTTTAAAAACTGGCAATCCGGTCACCCTACCTAAACTTAGTTATGATAAGTTTAACATTGACCCCTTTACCAATAGGCCAACAGCCAGCCTGGCTGTCATTGACTATGGAAATCAAAGAAATGACAGCCGAACGCCTATTTACAATAGACTCGATTTAAGCATGCAATTGATAAAACAGAAAAAACGAGGCCAACGGACATGGGAATTTGGTTTTTACAATATTATGGGAAGTAAGAACGTATTCAGCTATGAGGTAAATATTAATGGAAAATTCAATGAAAATAAAGAATACATCAGGACCAAAACTATAAATGCAGCAAGTCTGATGCTGTTTATCCCCTCTATCTCATACAGTTTCAAATTTTAGCCATGACAAAATATATTGGTATCATCGTTCTTCTTTTTTCATTTAACTCCTGTATTGAGGAAATAGATGGATTGTCAAACACACCAGAAGAACTTGTACTGCATTGTTACATTAGTCCTTCCGATACGTTGATTAGTGCAGTTTTGTCAAGGGCGACATCCTTTGCCATGAACGAAATCAAGTTTAATGACCTTTTTGTAAAAGATGCCCACATCACGATGAGTGATGGAAATCTTGAAAAGCAGCTTGTTCTAAACCCAAAGAATAATTTTTACGAATTTAAAGTTTCAAACGACTTTAAAATTGAGAAAGGGAAAACGTACTCGATAAAGGCCGTTGCCAAGGATGGCAAGGTGTTGACATCTTCCTGCACAGTTCCTTTAAAATCGATTAAACAAGAGGAAATTGAAGTAGAAAAATCATTCAGAGGAAGTGATTTTGTAGACATACGCTTGAAATGGCCGAGCAATAGGACAAGTTTTTACGTGTTAAGGCCATACTTTTACTATTCAGGTATCCGATCTAAAAATTTACCTACTTCTCATACGATTCAATTTTTTAGCGGTGCCGATATTGAAAGCGACAAGATCACCTCGAATTATTTTACAAACGATTTGATAAATAACCAGCGCAGAAATATTGTCTTTCTGTATGTGGCCGATGAGAACTTCTATACCTATTCGAAATCGACTGAATTAAACTCGAACAATCAGGACGACCCATTTGCGCAGCCCGTTAATGCCAAACACAACATAAATGGTGGATTTGGCTGCTTCGGAGCGTATTATACTATACGGCTTGACTTGGATTTTTAAATAATCTACACCATACCAATCCATACTGTTTTCCACAACCTATGTAAACCAATCTTTTGAATCGAATATTTACTACAATATTAGTACTTACGGTATCTCTCTCCTGCACTACGGATAAGCAGGATAAAGATTTATTAGCACGTGCCGATAGCACTACTGTTGGAGAAGTCACTCATGTGCAAACAGCTCCTGCTCAAAGTAAAACCTTTGTTGCTCAGATAATCAGCAATGGAAAGGTTCTTGCTGCTCAGGAAATCCCCCTTTCGTTTCAAAGCCAGGGGATTATTACACACATTGCCGTAAAGAATGGTGTCTCGGTGAAGGCAGGACAGCTGATCGCTTCAATGCATAACGACGCGCAGAAACTTGCGCTTCGGGAGGCCCAGCTACAACTGGAGGAAAGCCGGGTCGAGGTGAGCGACCAGCTCATAACCCAGGGGGGGAAACGTGGCGACACGGCTTCGGTGAGCAAGGAGGTGTATGCGTATATCAAGCTTCGCAGCGGTTATAACAGAGCCCTGCTTGCAGTACAAAAAGCACAACTAGAATTGTCGAAAACTTTTTTATACTGCCCTGTTGCAGGTACGGTTGCCAATCTTACGGTCTCCAATTACAGTTCTTCGCCAAGTGATAAGCCATTGTGTACGTTGCTCAACCGTAAGGAGATGCTCATCCGTTGCCCCATTCTGGAAACCGAACTGGCTGCGGTGCTTGTAGGGCAATCGGGGCAAGTAGAGCCCATAGGTCGCCCAGGACGGGTATACAAAGCCAAGGTACTGGACATTAACCCGGTGGTAAGTTCGCAAGGACTGGTAGATGTCACCATTCAGGTTCTGAAACCGGATGCTATGCTGCTTTCCGGAATGAATGTAAGGGTAATGATAGAGAAATCGTTTCCGGGGCAACTCGTAGTACCCAAGCAGGCAGTAGTAGAACGGAGTGGCCGCAAGGTAATATTCACTTATAAAGACGGGCTGGCCAAATGGCATTACGTAACTACTGGACGAGAGAACGACAGAAACGTTACCATTACAGAAGGATTAGAAGCGGGAGAAGAGGTGATATTGTCGGGACATCTGAACCTGGGTCACGATGCAAAAGTGGAAAAAACGGAAGTTAAGAGAGAGAAAGTGGACGAGTAAGCGAGCCTTTGATGTAATAATCAACCCTTTTGAGTAAAACAAGCGAAAAGACTAGCAAGATCCTTATAATCAACATGTTACATTAATCGATCTCGAAATAATCTCAGCAACATAGTAAAAAGTAAAAATGGAGACGTGGAATTATAAACCTGGAAGCCATTTTAAGGAGCGTTTTATTGCCCAGCCAGCATTTATCGTCTGGCATGGGTTGAGATGTATTGTTGATCACACCAGGCACCTTTCTTGGGTTGTCCTCGCTCCTATGTCCCGTTTCACTCTTCTCCCTTTCCTCCTTATTTCTTTTTCTTGTTTTTCACAAAAAACGCTGTCCCTGCATGAAGCCATAAGCCTGGCGCAGAGCCAATCACCATTTTATCACCGTGCCAAAAATACGTATGAGCGGAGCTATTGGCAGTTTAGTAATTTTAAGGCTGGTTTTAAGCCTCAAATCAGGCTTAATGCAACCGTTCCTACTTTTTACCGGGCCATTAACCCCATTACACAACCGGACGGCTCCATACAGTTTGTGCGTGTTTCCCAGGCTAACAACAGTTTAGGGCTAAGTGTATTACAAAACATAGGATTTACGGGCGGAACCTTGCAGGCGGGTACCAGTCTTCAACGTACCGACAATTTTTCCGGAAATCAGTCAAGCTATTTTCTATCCACACCGATACAACTATCGTACACACAAAACTCCCTTCTTTATAACGATTTTTATTGGAAGAGAAAACTCGAACCGGTATTGTTTGAAACGGCAGGCCGAGGATACGCCGAAGATATGGAACTTACCTCGCTTGAAGCGGTCAAATTGTTCCTTGAGGGCCTTGAAGCGCAGGTCGCTATTGATATTACTGAGGCCAACCAGGCCCAGGCAGATACGCTGTACAACTTGTCGCAGGAAAGATTTGCCATTGGCACCGTGCCCCGTACCGATTTGTTACAGTTGGAATTGAATATGCTCAAAGCAAAAAGTGAACTGAACGACAATAGAATTGCTAGAGAAGAAGCGATAAGAAGTCTCAAGAGGGTTTTAGGGTTAGGTGACGAAGATCGTCTTCATTTGTTGGTTCCATCTATACCGGAGGAAATAAGCATATCGTATGAAAAGGCATTGGAACAGGCGCAGTTTAATCGGCCAGCCATACTGAAATTTCGTAGCGAACGCCTACAAGCCGACCAAGAAGTTGCTAGGGCAAAAGGACAAAACAGCCTGGAACTAAGCCTGATAGCCAACCTGGGCACACAGCAAACTGCTGCCAGGCTCGGAGATTCGTACCGTGGCCTGCAAAATCAGCAATATATTGGCGTTACGCTCGACGTTCCTATTCAGGACTGGGGCTATCGTAAATCCCAAATACGGCTAGCGCAGGCCAACCGTGAGCTGGTGGAAGTAAACATGCAACAGGAAGAGCTGATTTTCGAACAGGAAATATACATGCAGGTACTCAGGTTCAACCAAAAGTATAGTCAATTACAAATTGCAGGTAAAGCAGATACCGTTGCCCAGCAACGATTGGCAATTACCAAGGAGCGATATCTGTTGGGCAAGCTAACAATACCGGATTTAAATCTAGCGCTGCAAGAAAGCGTTACTGCAAAAAGGGGGTTTATTCAGGCTTTAAGCGATTACTGGTTATTATTTTACACGCTCCGGCGGCTGACTTTGTATGATTTTCTAAAAAATGAACCACTTAAATATAAAAAGGAATGAGGTTGGCTACAAATGAAAAGTTTAAGGTGAATGTCGTCTTCAACCTCAGGATGGAAGTCAACCGCCCCACCCTCCCTAATAAAGAGAAGGAGTCGGCAATTATTATCCGCTGGTAAATGGTACGCTACCTCATATACCGTCCCATTGGTACCTGCGTAGTGGCACTCACGTTGGTCGTGTTGGGCATTATTGTTACCAGATTGCTACCCGTTTCGTTATTGCCCGATATTCCCGTTCCTGAAATTACTGTACAAGCAAGCTATCCAAACGCCGATGCCCGACAAATACAGCAGATAATAGCTCAGCCATTGCGGAATCAGCTTCTTCAATTGAACCATCTCGACGATCTGGAAGCGATATCCAATGATGGTCAGGTAATCATAAAATTACGATTCGACTACGACACGGATGTCAGTCTAGCCTATCTGGAAGCCAATGAGAAGATAGACATACTCATGGAAAGTCTTCCTAGAGATATGCAAAGGCCGAGGGTTATCAAAGCCGGAGCCGGTGACATTCCAGTGTTTCAACTGAATGTGCAATACAAGGATGATAGCAGCGATTTTCTTGAACTTAGTAATTTTTGTGAGAATGTGCTGAAACGGCGGCTGGAACAATTGCAGGAAATCTCATTTGTTGATATGACCGGATTGGCCATGGCGGTAGTGCTTGTGCAACCCAATATATCCTCCTTGCAACAGACAGGTGCTACCCTAAACGATCTTTCGGAACTGATCAGAAAACAGTCTGGAGAGCTTGGAAACGTCATCATCAAGGATGGCCCCTATGAATACAGCATTAGCTTTGAGGCTTCTTTGAGGAATACCAGGGATATTGAAAATCTGTACTTTAAAATTGGGAAAGAAAATCCGCGGCTTATAAGACTGGGGGATGTTGCCAAGATTTCGATACAAGAACAGAAACCTACCGGCTTATATACTTTCAATGGAAAAAGGGCGATTGGTATGGCGGTAATCAAACAAAATGAAGCCCAGCTATTGCGGTTGAGGGAAACCATGAACAGTTTGGTCAAAACTTTCGAGAAGGACTACCCCCAATTAGATTTCAAAATAAGTCAGGACCAAACAGAGTTGTTGGACTTGTCGATTAGTAACCTGATAAGCAGTCTCATTACAGGTGCCCTTTTGTCTTTTGTAATGATCCTTTTCTTTATGAAGGATAAAAGAATACTATTATTAATTGGCTTGGTTATCCCCATTTCCTTAACAATCACCCTTTTGGGATTTTTTGTGTTTGGCATATCCATCAACATCGTTTCACTGGCGGGGCTCGTACTGGGTATCGGGGAGATTATTGATAGCGCAATCATCATCATTGAAAACATTGAACAGCATCTGGAACGGCAGCAAGAAATCGGTGCGGTTTCCATTTCGGATGCTTGTATACACGGAGCCGAGGAAGTGATAAAACCATTGTTCACTTCCGTTTTAACCAACTCGGCAGTATTTCTGCCCTTGCTCTTTTTAAGCGGGATAGCCGGAGCACTGTTTTTCGATCAAGCCATTGCTGTTTCACTGGCTCTGGGCATTTCATTACTTACTTCCTACACCTTTATTCCGGTCATGTATTTTCAATTTTTCAAAAACACCAAACCTGCGAAAAGCCTACCGACCGCTGCATCAAGGATGTCCTTAAAGCTGTATAACAGGGTATTTTACTTTGCCATGAAACACCCTGGAATAATGGTCTCCTTTTGGGTTTTGCTGACATTGGGCTCCATTTGGGTAGTTAAACATATTGATAAAAGAGGGATGCCCGCCATTAGCCGTACGGAGCTGGAAACATACGTCAACTGGAACGAACCCGTAAGTCCTCAGGAAAGTGATCGACGCTTGATCAGCATCATCAATAAGCTAGATGTCAAGCCTTTGGAGACAGGCTTGTTTGTAGGGCAGCAGCAATTTTTATTAAATAACCGTCTGCATCAATCTTCTACTGAGGCATTGGTTATTGCCAAGGTGAATTCTCCCGCTGCCTTCGATTCCCTTGATTTGGCGATCAGCAAAAGCATTCAACAGGATTACCCCTCTGCAGTATATGAAACAAGACCCGCCCTTAACGTTTTTGAACAGTTGTTCCAAACAGCAGAGTCACCTTTGCGTATATTATTATCGGGACGCCACAGCCAGTTATCTCCAACACTTGCTATGGTTGATTCCACCAATAAATTGCTGGCCAAAAACGGAATTATTGTTCAAGCACCGCCTAGGAGAGAGCGTATTCAATTACACGTTCAAACAGACAAACTTTTATTATACAATGTTGATGCAGAACAGGTAATAAAGGTGTTGCGAATGCAGCTAAATAATGAAAACATTGGCATACTACGATCTGACCAGCAACAAATCCCCATTTTTTTAGGTAATCAGACATCTCCTTTGGGTTTGCAGGATTTACTTAACAAAAGTTTCGTGACCAATCGGGACGGTCAGTATATTTCCCTGAAAGAATTCTTGAATTATACCAAAAGTGTTGATTTTGCAGCGTTGTATATGGGAAAGGATGGATCTTATGTGCCTTTAGAACCGGAAGTTAAAAATGAAAATGTTCCTGCTCTCAGAACAAAAGTAGAAAATCTTCTCTCCAGCGTAGAGATGTTATCTTCACAGTTTACAGGAAGTTACTATCGTAATTTGTCATATATTGAAGATTTGGCCGGCATTATCCTCATTGCCGTCGGGATGCTGTTCTTTATTCTTGCTGCGCAGTTCGAATCGTTGCAACAACCCTTCATCGTGTTACTGACGATCGTTTTTGGCACCACAGGGGCACTGGTGTCCCTTTATTTGGCAGGCAATGGCCTTAACATCATGTCGGCCATTGGGTTGATCGTCTTGATCGGCTTGCTGGATAACGATTCAATTTTGAAAATAGATACTATGAACCGTACCCGTGATACCTTGTCTCTAATGGAAACGATCCGAAAAGGAGGAGAAAAAAGGCTGCAATCTCAATTAATGACCTTATTGACAACCGTACTGGGCCTACTACCCATACTTTGGTCATCAGGATTGGGTGCTGAGCTACAAAAACCTCTGGCATTGGCTGTAATAGGAGGCATGTTGTTGGGTGTGTTGATCTCATGGACTTTTATTCCATTGACGTATTATTGGTTAGAGAAAAATCGTGTTGAAAGAAATAAAAAATCTTAGGTGCCATTTCTTTGACAAGGTTCCTAACCGCCTGAATCCTTGAACCATTTTGTAGCTTAAACAAGCACAAAATGATGGCAGATGAATTGATCAAGAATATTCGCATAATTGCTAATGACGGAAAGTTTCAATGGAGGTAAGAATAAGCATATTTAACTCAATTACGATTATAATGTCTGTGAAAACCATACCACAATGCCGCACCTACAGCGCTAACTTTCGACGGTCAGCAATGCGTATTATATGGCAGTTGTTGCCAAGACCAATGCCTTGCTCCGGTTCCTTGCTCTAAACATTCCAGGAGTTCGGCAAACTCATTTTTTAGCGAGAGGTATTTTTTAGCCAGCCGCTTGAGTTGCTTGTCAAATGGCGGTATGGTCAGAACATTATAGCTGATTCAAAAAAGTTACAAAACTCTGCCCACATCTCTCCTGAAAGAGAAGACTTCACGATAGAAGAATTATCTAAGATAAAATGACAACCCCAGCCGAAAACGGTTCCCTCTTATCATATCATTCGTATTCGAGTCTACAACTAAAGGCAAATTATACTGAGTCTGCAATCCCATATTCTTACCGATCCGCAAACTCAAGCCAACGGCCCAAAACATGACGTAATGATTGGTATTCATCGTGATTTCTTCTCCTGCAATCGTCGAGGCTCCTGTCAATTTCCCAAAGTTATAACCTGATGATAACTGTACAAAGGGCGTTAGCCGGAAGGGTAGGACATAATAACGGGTGTATACTTCGGGTGTAAAAGCAAATTCCTTTAGCCCACCCCGCTTCAGACTTGCCCAGCTGTTTCCCCGCTTCGAAAAACGGTTTGCCATAGACAACTGAACCCCAACCACCCATCGATCCGCCACCAGATAACCGGCCTGGGGCGTCAATGACCAACCTGCCTTTTGTTCACTATTATTCGCTGAGCCATTCAATGTAAAAGTAAGGGCTCCTTTTTGTAAGTCCTGATAGGTGGGACGCTCTATTGACCTATCCGCATGATTAGAATCAACACCCTGCTGTGCAAATGAATACCCCGCAATGAGGAGACAGGCCAGAAAGAAAATGGATGCTTTTGTCATGGTCAATTTTGAATATTAATATTGTTGTTTAAAATTTCAATGTATAGCCTATATAAGGCAAGATGGGTAGGAAGGAAACCTGCTTGATAACAATCCGGGTGGGGGAATTAAGGTTTTGCTCTGTCTTCAGATCCAGATATAGCGGATTGCTCCTATTATAAGCATTATAGAGGCCGAGTCGCAACTCAGCTTTTCGCTTGTGAGGCGTTACCAACGATTTGCTAGCACCTAAGTCTAGCCGGTGAAACGCAGGCATTCTTCCGTTGTTTCTTTTATCGTATATAAATCGGGGACCGCCACTGTCGTCAGTAACGAAAGCACTCTCGGGCAATGTAACGGCATGTCCGGTCTGATAAATAAAATTGGTATTTAATTTCCATTTTTTACCTAGGACATAGCTTGCTGTGATGGATAGATTATGGCGTCGGTCATATTTCATCGGGAACCAGGCAGCGTCGTTGATTTCCGAAAATCTCCTTTCCGATTTTGACAAGGTATAGGAAAACCAGCCATTGAATTTGCCCGTCTTTTTACTCAGCATAAACTCAATTCCTTTTACACGCCCCTTTCCATTTTTTATAACAATATCATCCCAGGACTCAGCCAGTAGTCCGGTAAAATTGGTACCATCCGGATAGTCTATCAGATTTTTCATCTTCGTTGTATAAACTTCAACAGATAGATCCAGACCAGGGCGAGGAAAAGTTTTGTACACTCCAACTGAGATTTGATTGCTTCTGGATGGCACAACCTTGGCGGTAGACGGAAGCCAGGCATCATAGCCAAATCCAAAGCCATTATTGGTGAGCAGATGAACATATTGATTCATCATCGTGTAACCACCTTTGAGAGTCCAGTTGGCTGGAAGGTCCCAGCTCAACCCCAAGCGAGGCTCTGGATTCAAAAACGTACGATCTTCAACCTGATAGGTACTATAGCGTAGACCTGGATCAAAGCGTAATGTCGGCGTGATGGCGATAGCAGCATCAATGTAGAGGTCTAGCTGCGTTGCCGGAAGCTTGTCTTTTTTTGTATCGTTGGGTGCATCATTATAATTGCTTTCGGTAACAAATGGGCTAAAGGAGTGTCTGGTGACGTCCAATCCAAACTTCAGAGTTGAACGGTTGTTCAGGAAATAATCGAACTGGGCCTTACCGCCTAAGTCCACTACGCCGGCATTTGTGTTTCGAAACAATTTTACGGGATCAACATTCAACTTTATATCGTCAAAACGATTGGTCATCTCACTGGTATATTTCGAATAGAGTAGAGCGAATCGGGCAAAGAGTTTTTGAGAAAAAACCTTACTATACCGGATCGTTGCCGTGGTGTTACCCCAGTTGTTCCCTAGGGCCGCTTCCGTTTCCCTCCCGCCGTTAGCACTCCATTCACTGTAGGTAAAGTGGTCAAAACCATTGTACACACTGAAGTAGATCTGGTCTGTTTTATTGATCGGGTAGTTGAATTTTGCATTGAGATCGTAGAAGCGATACTCCCGTGTTTCACCATATCCGCTCGACTTCTTCGGCTGCAACAAGGAAGATAGGCCTAAGGTAGAGATCCGACCCGACACAATAAACGAAGCCTTGTTACCAATGATCGGCCCTTCCAAAGTAAGATTTTGGTTGAGGATGCCGATGCCCACTTCTCCGCCGAATTTCTGATTGTTCCCGTCTTTCATGGTGAGGTCTATCACCGAGGCCAGCCTGCCGCCATAGCGGGCAGGGAACGCTCCTTTGTATAATTCAACCGACTTTAAAGAACTTGGATTGAAAACCGAAAAGAATCCACCCAGATGGGTAACATTATAAACGGGGACTTCGTCCAGTAAAATCAGATTTTGATCGGGTGTCCCTCCACGGATATACAAGCCAGCACTGCCCTCCGTACCAGTCGAAACACCTGGTGTAAAGCTTAAGGCCTTCAGCACATCCACTTCTCCCAACAACGCTGGCATTGATTTTATTTTATCCATCGACATCGATAGCCCTCCAATGGGCATAGTCTTCATCTTATCTTCCTTCACCGTAACCTCCTGTAGCAGATAATCTTGTTTAAGTCTGACCTCTAAGGGATATTTGAGTGAGGTAAAATCTGCGATGTAACAGGGCGAATAGCCAACAAAGCTCACTGTAAGTGGGTGGTCACCCGAAGGAATTTCCAGACTAAAAAAGCCATAAGCGTTGGTCTGCACGCCCGTTTGTGACAGACTATCTTTTACGGTGGCGCCTACCAGAAGTTCCCCGGTGGCCTCATCACGGACCGTTCCACTTATGATCAACTTCTGAGAAAAGGTGGCCTCCATACCAGCGAGGAAAAGAAAAGCCATTAAAAAATATTTTGTCATGGTATTTCTATCGTTTTTTCATTGGAAGCAAAAATGAGCCCATAGCCATTCTTAATGTTGGTCAATGCTCTTTGCGGAGGAAGCACCAGAAGGTCAGCGCCCTCAGGTTGGTCATATTCAATTTTGGCATATTCAAAAGCCTCTTTTGTTACGCTCCCAATGCGCAGCATAACCTTATATGCCGACTCTCTATCATTACCCGCTATGATATAAAATTTTATGGGGTCTCGTGTATCTGGTAGGCACTTACTCTTCATTAAAAAAACGGTAACAAGCCGATCATAGGTAATTCCTGCCGTTTCACTAAAATAGGTCCCTATTTTTTCCTTTGCCCAGGTATGACAATCTTCTTCCTGGGCGGGTATATTGTCGGTGGCACCATACGGAGCAGATGAAACCGTATCTTTCTTGTAGTAAGATAAAAATGTGAGGGTATAATATTTCTCGACCTCCGAAAGCTTTTCTGGGAAGTTTAGGCTTACAAGGTCCTGAGGTGTCTGATGGTTGATTTCACCAGGAACATTTCGGTCTCTTTCAACGGTTACATCCGGTAGTTCCAACGGCACCAATACCGGCTCCGATTCGGCAGTAGGCAGCATGGGCGCAGAAGCTATTACAATATAAGTCGCCCCTGTCTGTATCTGGCGATCGGATACGTAAACACCCCTTTCACTAGCATGTGGAGTTAATTCAATAGATTCTTTACCATCCCGTATTATTTTCACCTTTGCATCTGAAACGGTAACGTCTTCCGGAATATAGCCAACGGGAGTGAAGGTTCTGGTAACCTGTATTCTTATGGGAGCTCCCGCTTTAAGTTTCCCCCATAAAACCAGCTTATCGCCTGCATAAGGAATATCCAGATCTAGGCTGGACTCCTTGCACCCCGACACCATTAGCAATAGTAAAATACATAAATACCTCATATGTACATTAAAAATGATTCAGCAAAACGTTGGAGACGCTCATCAATATTACATGGTTTAAAGGTTAAATGCTCCCTTTCATTCTTTATGTGTCGCGATAAAAATGGCCAACCGATGTGCTGATTATCAATGCTGCTTCAGTGATTGGTATAATGATTTAAACAAATAATCGCCTCGCCCTTGATCAAGTAAAGCTTGGCGGGGTGTTGTTTGGCAAAGGTAAGAAACAACCCTTCCAATACTTTCTGACATATGTCAGAAAATTACGATCGATAAAAAAATACGAATCCAAGGAATTGGTTTTATATTGAAGCAATAAGCTTGATTAAACGCTTACCAGCTTGTGGCACTGTCCCAGATTGTAGCATAGTTAAGGATACGATCGTGGCAGATGCTATTTCAAATTTCCCAGCTGATATCGGTCAGTTTGGTATTTAGCTTGTAACTTTGCAAACCTTAAATCAACTTGTCTTTTACATGGCTGATACCAACGCCCCCCACCTTATTCGTCATATACCTATAGCCATCATCTTCGGTGTGCTTTCCACCGTCATCAGCTTTTACAGTGAAGGCATTCATTTGCCCTTTATGATTATGCTCCTTTTGAGTGTTGTGGCGGGCTGGCTCGAACCCCGGAAAGGCTGGATATTAGCCTTGACCATGGGCGCTAGCACGCTCGTCAGCTATTTTATTATCAGTAATACAGAGCTAATGGTAGCCCAAAGAGAGGATATTGCAACCTTTTCCGTCTATCTGGGTTGCACCCTACCCCTCGTCGGCAGCTATATGGGCGGGTTCTTTCGACGAGCTGTCAAAAATGGATAAAAATGAATTTTCCATGCATATTAAAGCATCCTTACTTATATTTGCCTAAAATGTGACCTCTAGGTCACCAACGGTCTACTCTATAGTGAAAGCAAGATCTCAACAAATCGTCGCACTCAGCCTGCTGAGCCTAATGCTTGTAAAAGTATGGGTGATTCCTTTGTTGTATCTGGACTTTGAAATCCGCCGCGATTATATTGTCGCCAATCTATGTGAAAACAGAACACGTCCCCAGCTTAATTGTAACGGACAATGTTTTCTGGCCAAGAAATTAGCAGCAGTACAAGAGCAGCAAGAAAAAGAGGCGGCACAGAACTATGTCATCAAGTTGATTGATGCGCCCGCTCAGCTGCTTGCTTTCTACCAACTGTCTACCCCTATCCATCGGATAAAAACCATCATAAAAACTGGTTTCATTTATTCATCCCTATTCATTATCGGGGATGTAGCCTCCGACATATTCCATCCCCCCATTATAGCCTAAACGGGAAGCACCAAGGATTTTAACGCTATTAGCCTTTAAAAATGAGCGGATTACATTTATAATCCCTCCTATTGATATGCCATTAAGCCGTTTGATCTGCTTCCATTGTCCCTTTCCAAAACAAAATCAATGTTCCCACCGTTTTCAGGATGGGTTTCATATATAAACCTATTTTACCCTCTGCAAAGCAGTTGTTTGCTAACTGAGGCGCTACCTTATATTTTAATAAAATCATGAAATTTTCGATCCGTATATTCCTTGCTTCTATTTGTGCAGTATTTGCCATGGTACTCGTTTCATGTGACAATAATATGGCTCCCCTGGAACCTCAGGCCAGCACGGGTAGCCTAAAATTAGAATTCGATAATGTCGTAGGAGACCGTGACCTAAAGCTGGATACTGATTTTTATACCAATGCTGCTGGCGAGCGCTTCAATATTACCGCCTTTAATTACTATATTTCCAATATCAAACTTATAAAATCTGATGGAAGCAGTTTCACCCTACCCCAAGACTCCAGCTATTTTCTGGTACGTGAAAATGATATTGCTTCTCAGGTTCTGGACCTGAAAAATATTCCTGTAGGAGAATACACCGGCGTAGAGTTCATGGTGGGTGTAGATAGCTTACGGAGTGTTTCGGATGCCAGCAATAGAAAGGGCGTACTAGATCCCGGCTATTCCGAAGTAATGTATTGGTCTTGGAACTCAGGTTATATTTTCATGAAAATGGAGGGCACTTCGGAGTCCATTAACACGGCAAACGGAAAATATTATTTTCATATTGGCCTTTTTGGAGGGTTGGAAAAGGCCACCTTAAATAATATTAAGACGGTCAGGGTCGATTTTGCCGGAAAGAAGGCCTCTGTAACCGGTACCATGGCCCCCCAGGTTCACCTGCTTGCCGATGCGATGAAAGTAATGAATGGCAGCACAGTGGTAAGTGTAGCCGCCACTCCAGTGGTAATGGCCTCGGACTATAGCAAAAATGTTGCTGACAATTATATCAATATGTTCAGTCTGGATCATATCCATGCCAATTAACGCCTTTAAAATCGTAAATCGGATGAAAAGGAAATTCAAGGTACAAATGCTATTCTGGGGTCTTCTGGCTTTGGTGGTAGCATCCTGCAAATCCGGGACGGGAGATTCTCCTGAACCGGAGCCGACAGGTCCTACCCCATTAACCTGGAGCAAACCCAGTCATTTCCCGGATCCGGTTTACGATCTTTCCAAAAATACCATGACCGAAGAAGGGGTCGAGCTAGGCAGATTCCTGTTTTACGACGGCATTCTGTCGCGGACTGGAAATATTGGCTGCGGCACCTGCCACCAGCCAGCGGCTGCTTTTACCCACCACGGCCACGATCTTAGTCATGGCGTCGACGACCGGGTAGGTGTACGCAATTCCCCATCAGTTCAAAATTTGGCCTGGAACACCTCCTTTTTTTGGGATGGTGGTGTGCATCATTTGGACTTGGTCCCGCCTGCCCCTATAGAAAATCCCGTGGAAATGGACGAAACTCTGTCTAATATTCTTGAAAAACTAAGGAACACGGGCAAGGCCGGCAGCAACAGCAAGGTCAATTACCCCAAATTGTTTCAAAAGGCCTATGGGACTGAGGAGATCAATTCGGAACGTATGCTCAAAGCCATGTCACAGTTTATGATGACCCTGGTATCAGCTACCTCGCGGTACGACTATTATGTGCAGGGCGACCAAAATGCGTTGAACAGTCAGGAGAAGGAAGGGCTGAGCATTTTCCAACAAAAATGCGCCTCATGCCATACCGGCACCTTGTTTACCGACCATAGCTTCAGGAATAATGGGCTTAGTCCCAACCGAATAGACGACAAAGGAAGGTCAGCCATTACCTTGGACGTAACTGACGATTATAAGTTTAAGGTGCCCAGCCTAAGAAATGTAGGACTGACTGCTCCCTATATGCATGATGGTCGGTTTTATAGCTTGGAGGAAGTGTTGGATCATTACGCCAACAATCAAAACTCCAGCAAATTATCCGTTATTGAGGTATCGCCAACTCTGGATCCCTTGCTATTGCAAGACCCGAGCCGACCGGGCATCAGAATCAGTACGGCAGAAAAATTAGCACTCATTGCCTTTCTACGAACTTTAAACGATGAGCAGTTTACCAAAGACCCTCGTCACGCGGATCCAGGAGTTGGAAACGCATTTTAACAAAAATATTATGAGACTTACAATATTGCTAGCCTTAGCGCTATTGCTGACCGCTACAGAATCCAAGGCCTGCGACGCTTGTGGTTGTGCCAACAGTGGATCGTACTTTGGGCTGATGCCCCAATCCAACAAATCGCTTATAGGCCTACGGTACCAACAAATTCAGTTTACTGCCCATCCTGAAAGCAGGGTACTACAAACAAAGGAAAATTTTGAAGTTGCCGAGTTATATACCCGTTTTTTCCCTATAAAACGGGTACAGGTACTGGCTTTTCTTCCTTACCGTTTATCCCAACAAACCACAACATCGGAAACCAAGAAACAAAATGGTCTGGGAGATGCCAGTATACTGGTCAACTATAACATCATCAACACGTTTATGGATACTGAATCGAATGCCGCGTTTACACACACGCTTCTGGTCGGGGGCGGCGTTAAGCTGCCCACTGGCCGATTTAAATATAATGAAGACGACCTTACCGATGTAGCCAACCCCAATTTCCAGTCGGGAACAGGAAGCACCGACTTCATGATCAATGCATTTTACACCCTCAATTACCAGCAATGGGGCCTTGCCACCAATATTTCCAGGAAGTTTAATACTACCAATAGGGAGGATTACAAATTCGGCGATCAGCTATATGGAACCATAGACCTGTATCGCTCGATTCTTATAAAGAAGCTGACAGTAACGCCTCACATAGGGGTATATGGCGAAAAATCGCAACTGGGAAGCAGAGCGGGTGTAGAAATCCGTGAGACTGGAGGGACTCTAATTAACGGAACCTTGGGACTTACCCTATTTGCTGAACGTTGGACCTTGGGTGTCAGTGCTCAAAAACCTTTGGCACAGGATCTTTCCGACGGCTATGTCCTTGCTAAGCCTAGGGGTCTGATCCAGCTTGGTTTTTTGTTTTAGCTTCACGCATCATATTCGTTATCATCATAATCACCATAATCATGAAATGTATCTTTTTCGCACTAATAATAGCTACAGGACTCTGGGCCTGTAACTCTAAACCTTCCGGACAAACAGGCAACCACGACATGGCCGATGTACATCACCAGCATCCCGAAGTCTTAGGCGATCCCAGGGCGGCAGAAGTTATGGCCATACACGATAGCATAATGCCTCGTATGGAAGATATTATGCGTCTTAAGAAAGACCTACGTAAGGAGATTCAAGAGTTGGAAGGACTTGAAAAATCTACCACGAACACCAAAAGAATTGCAGAGGCGGAGGCCTTAGAGCAGCGTCTGGAACAAGCCGATCAGCATATGATGGGATGGATGCGGCAATATAGCCCCGATACCCTTACCGACCTCAGTGACGAAGGAGCGGCCTCCTACCTTCAGGTACAGAAAACCCGAATCGAATCGGTGAGAACCGCCATGCAGCAAGCCATAGCCAGCGCGGAAAGCTATTTTAAAGAAAAGTAAGCTTCAGTTCCTTCTTAATTTGAAAAGAATCAAAATCGTTTTTCTCCAAATTAAGAAGGAATTAAAATTGGGTAATCTTGAAAAAACCATTATGAACAGGTAATTAATTCCTTTAAATTTGCCAGAATAATGAATATGAAGCGAGATCAATCTACGCTAAGACGATAACCAAAAACGGAAAAATGGCGGAAATGGAAAAGAGTGCACAACCATGGTTGGGAAAGATGCAAGAGAAATGGGGGCTGGAAACCACAAGACAGGTGCTATTGGTATTAGCCGTCTTTACCCTATCGGGCTCTTCGGTGGTATGGTTACGTAAAGGGCTATTTCATTTATTGGGCTACGACGATGCCACCCCTCTTTGGCTTAAAACCATCACTTATATCATCTTTATTTTCCCTACTTATCAGTCTTTATTACTGATATATGGTTTTTTGCTGGGGCAGTTTTCTTTTTTCTGGGAAAAAGAAAAGAAGATGCTACAGTGGATTGCCGCCAAATTCAAATAAATTAAAGTGCGCAGGAGTGGGCCCTGGCCCGCTATCGGGAGCCACCCTCCCGGCAATAGGAAACCAGGATTTTATCCTAAGGCCACACCTTCTGGTAGGGCCTTTTTTTGTTACCTGTTAAATAATCAGCCCAGAGCCTTAGGTAGTTTTCTACTACTCCCTTTTTTATTTGTACATTTGTGATTATTTTAAATCAGGATTAGAATCATTCATATCGTTCCATGTTTGAAAACTTACAAGATAAGCTAAATACGGCCTTTAGAACCCTAAAAGGGAAGGACCGGATTTCGGATATAAATGTTGCGGCAACCACCAAAGAGGTAAGAAAAGCATTGGTTGATGCCGATGTTAACTTCAAGATTGCCAAAGAAATCACCGACCGTATCAAGGAAACGGCTCTAGATCGTAAGATTTTGATTTCGGTAGAGCCTGGACAAATGTTTGTTAAAATCGTCCAGGAAGAGCTTACCGAACTGATGGGAGGCAAGGCTGAAGGAATCAATATCAAAGGTGACCCGGCTGTAATCCTGATCGCCGGTCTACAGGGTTCGGGTAAGACGACCTTCTCGGGAAAGCTGGCGCAGCACCTCAAAAAGCAGGGCCGCCAGGTATTGCTTACCGCTTGTGATGTTTACCGTCCGGCCGCAATCGACCAGCTTAAGGTTCTGGGCGAGCAGATTGGTGTGGAAGTTTATTCTGAGCCAGAAAATAAAAATGCCGTTAGTATTGCCGAAAATGCGGTGGCTCATGCCCGCAAGACCGGAAAAAAAATTGTGATTGTCGATACTGCGGGTCGCTTGGCCGTAGATGAGGTGATGATGCAAGAGGTGGCCGACATCAAGTCGACCGTAAAGCCTACTGAAATCCTATTTGTAGTCGATTCTATGACGGGTCAGGACGCGGTAAATACTGCCAAGACCTTCAACGAGCGCCTGAACTTCGACGGAGTGGTACTTACCAAGCTTGATGGGGATGCCCGAGGTGGAGCGGCCCTATCTATCCGTCAGGTAGTAGACAAGCCTATTAAGTTTATCAGTACTGGTGAAAAGATGGAAGCCCTCGACGCTTTCTATCCCGACCGTATGGCGAGCCGTATCCTGGGTATGGGTGACGTGATCTCCCTGGTAGAAAGAGCCCAGCAGGCCTTCGACGAAGATGAAGCCAAGAGGATTAACGCCAAAATGCGTCAGAACAAATTTGACTTTGACGACTTTTTGGGACAGCTTCAGCAAATCAAAAAGATGGGCAACGTGAAAGACCTGATCGGCATGATTCCAGGAATGGGCAGTGCCATGAAGGATGTAGACGTAGACAACGATTCTTTTAAGCCTATTGAAGCCATCATCCAATCGATGACAAAAAAGGAGAGAGCCAACCCCGACATCATCGACGGAAGCCGCAAAAAACGAATTGCCAATGGTAGCGGCACCACCATTCTGCAGGTAAATAACCTGATCAAGCAATTTGATGAAATGCGGAAAATGATGAAGAAAATGAACACCATGCAAGCCGCTGGTAAACTCAGCAAGGCGCTGAAAAGATAAATAGAAAACAACGTCCCGTCTGCACGCCAGTCGGGACGTTGTTTTTTCTTCATAACGCACCTTGAAAGCAGGGAATACCGGTACGGATAGAGAACAGAATCAAACCCCCTGAATAAGTTTGGAATATGCCACCACTTATAGTTGAAATCCTGGGCTGGGCTGGCGTTGTCTTTTATGTCCTCGCCTACTTTTTGCTGTCAACCGGTTTGTTAAAGGCATCAAGTCCTGTCTTTCATCTTTTGAATATGGCCGGAGCCATCGGCCTCATCATCGACGCGTGGGCTCATAATGACCTCCCTAACTTGGTAGTTAACAGCATCTGGCTTACCATAGGATTTTGCACCCTTCTTTTCCGACGCATTCGAAACACTCCCGCTTAATCCCCCATCATCTATTAACAAAATTTCAGCATGGATAAGGCCTGTTGCTTATAAGCTTTCACTTTTCGCTCATACTCTTCCTTGTTGTCGACAAGACTCAAATAATAATAGGCCCCATCTACAAGTACAAACATGCGGTCGGCCACTACTTCAGGATCATCAAACTCCAGCAACCCCGCTTTCTGGCAGATCCCTATCTGCAAAGAAAGCTCTTCTCTTAACCGGTCTAGCATGGACTTATACATGCTTCGAACTCTTTTATTCCTGAAAGTCAGCGAATAACAGCTGTAAAACAGACCATCATCGAAGAGTGTATTCCATTTTTTTGAAAACAAATTATCGATCATCTCTAGGAGAACCTCCCTAGGAGATTCCATTTTTTTGGACGTAACCTTGTAAATCAAAAGGTATTTGTCTAGAATAAAATCTATTAATCCATATGTCAGATCCTCCCTGGTTTGAAAATAATGAATAATCAGACTCGGATTGATATCCATTTCCTTGGCAATTTTTGCGATCGACGTATTTTCGATCCCCTCCTTTTTTGCCAACTTATAAAACACCTTAATGATCTCCTTCTGACGATCTTCCTTCAGACTTTTCCGCCCCATCTGGATTCTTTTTACAGTTTTAACCGGCAGCAATATACCACATTTTCCCAGGAAACAAACCGCCTCAATTAATGAATACTTTGAATGAACGTTCAATTAATTTATGTTCACAATTCATTAACAATAGCTTAACCTACAGAAGTTTAAAAAGCCACACCTTTATTGCCTGTATTGATATTGTATTCCAAATTCATCGTTATTATGAGAAAAAAATTACAAATTATCCTGCAAGTAACCAGCATGAAATGGCTTAGCCTGATGTTGGCATTAATGATCGGGATACCGGGCCAGAGCCAGGACCTGGACATTGAAGGAACCGTACTAGACGCTAAGCTTTCGGAGCCATTGCCGGGGGTGAGCATACTGATTAAAGGGACTACGCGTGGAACCAGCACAGATGATCAGGGAGGTTTTACATTAAAAAACATCCCTCCTAACTCTGTCCTCATCTTTTCTTATATCGGTTTCATAATGCAAGAGCTTCCCATCAGCAGTTCTGGCACACTTACGGTTTCGCTTCAGGAAGACGTGAATACGCTGCAGGAAACGGTGGTCGTAGGCTTTGGCACTCAAAAAAAGATCAATCTGGCCGGAGCCGTAGACCAGATTGCTGGCAAGCAACTTGAAGATCGGCCTATTGCAAATGTCATGCAAGGCTTGCAGGGTATCAGCCCCGGACTCAACATTACCTATGGGGGTGGAGCACCAGGAACAGTACCGGAGATCAATATCCGTGGATACACTTCCATTAATGGCGGCAGTCCTCTGATCGTTATCGACGGAATCCCGTCTTCGGATGGCAACGACATGTTACGACTTAATCCCGCCGATATAGCATCCTTTACCGTACTTCGTGACGCCGCCTCAGCCGCCATCTATGGAGCCAGAGCCGCCTTCGGGGTCATTCTGATCACAACCAAACAAGGTGGACAAGGCCGGCAGTCTATTAGCTACAACACCTATTTTTCCTGGGGCAAGCCCAGCGTACTTCCCAAGCCTGTAACCGACCCTTATATTTTCTCAAGGGTGCTGGAGACCGCTACTGACAATACACCTTGGGATTATGTGAACTTTTCGGATGAGCATTATGCTTGGGCCAAGCAACGATCGGAAGACCCCTCCCTTCCCGACACCCGTCTGAACCCACAGGATCCAAGCAAATGGGCCTATATGGGCGATACTGATTGGTATACCTACTTTTTTAATCCTTCCGCATTTTCACAGAAACAAAGTCTTTCTTTCAGCGGAGGAGCTCAGGTCAACAAAATGCCTATTGGGTACTATTTATCGGCCGACTACACCCGCGAAAACGGCCTGAACAAATTGGCAGCGGACTATTGGGATCGCTATGGTCTGAAGGCACGCACCAACTTTTCTCCTGTAAAATGGCTCAAAGTCGACAATAACCTATCCATTTATCAGACCAAAAGGGAACAACCCTTAGCGAATATCACCAATCTATATACCTTACAACCCATCGATGTGGCACAGAACCCGGATGGAACCTGGGCCAATACATCGGCCGGACGGCTGGCGGCTACCCTCGTGGATGGAGGGCAAAACCAGGAAAACTTATTTGGATTACAAAACATTACCTCTCTTGCCGGGACCTTTTTTAAGGGGGATCTACAGGTGAATGCCGATTTTAGCTTCAAAAAAGAATCGAGACAATACGATAATTATCAGCAGAAGTATAGCATCGGCTATGGCCCCGACGACATCCGTCAGGAAGGTGGCAATGGCTATGTATCGCAAAATAACGGCGATTTGAAAAACAACGCTATTAACCTATATGCTAATTATCGTAAAGATTTCGGGACACATGGACTAAGTGTTCTTGCAGGCTATAACCAGGAAAGCTATATCTATGGAACGGTGATGGCTCAGAGAGACCAGTTAATATCTTCTTCCTTGCCCTTTATTGGACTTACTACCGGCGAAGCTAAAATATTCAGCGGATATGACGCCTACGCCACCCGGAGTTATTTCAGCCGCTTAAACTATACCTTCCAAGACCGGTATATTCTAGAAATTAATGGACGTATGGATGGGTCCTCACGTTTCCCATCCGAAAGACGTTGGGGTCTGTTCCCTTCCGTTTCTGCGGCTTGGATAGCCAGTTCAGAAGGTTTTATGAGTTGGGCAAAGCCTACACTTTCTACTCTTAAATTCAGAACCTCCTATGGTACGCTAGGGAATCAGAATGTAGGTTATTACAACTATTTACAAACACTTCCGGCAGCCCTCTCCAGCTACCTGATAGCGGGCAGCCAAAAAATGGTCATCACAGGTGCTCCATCGCTGTATATCGATCCCGCACGCTATACCTGGGAACGGGTTGCTACCCAGAATTTCGGGATGGATCTTGGCCTCTGGAAGAATAAAATTCTCCTCAATTACGACTACTACATTCGCAATACTACCGGGATGCTTACCGCAGGAGAAGAACTTCCTGCCGTGCTGGGCTCTTCGGCTCCAAGCCAGAATTCAGCTGACTTGCGAACCAATGGTTGGGAACTATCTCTGGCTTATTCGGATCATACCGACCTTGGTGCCAAGCCCCTCTCTTGGCAAGCTAAGCTCGTACTTTCCGACTCACAGGCAGAAATCACGAAATTTAAAAATGACCAGCAGTTACTGGTTAAACATCGGGTAGGAGAAAAACTAGGAGAAATATGGGGACTGGAAAGCGATGGATTTTTCAAAGATGAGGAAGAGATTAAGAATCTGGACCAATCGGCCATCGTTCCTTGGGGAGCCCTTGACATCATACCCGGCTGGCCCAAATACAAGGATCTAAATGGGGATGGAAAGATTGAAAAGGGCCTTACTGCCTCTGACCCCAAGGACCTGAAGGTAATCGGCAACAGCACACAGCGATACCGCATAGGCCTCAACCTTGCCACCGACTGGAATGGCTTCGACGCTTCCGTTTTCCTTCAGGGAGTATTGAAAGGAGATTATTACCCTCACCATTATCTATTCTGGGGTCCCTACCAACAGCCCTATGCCAATGTATATCCCTGGCACCTGGACCATTATCGAGCGACTGCCGACAGCGATGCCCAAAGAGCCAAACATTCGGCATCATATATCGCCGCAGGCTTAGCCGATGCTAATACCAATCCCAACTATCCTGTAATGCAATCATGGCTAGCCGACAATAATTATGGTAGTGGACTCGATATCCCACAAACAAAATACCTCCTCAGTGGAGCTTATGTACGGATAAAGAATATCACCTTGGGCTATTCACTCCCCCGTAACGTACTTCAGCGCCTGGCCCTAGAGCGTCTGAGGGTCTTCGCTACTGCAGAGAACATCTTCGAATTCTCAAAAATCAAAAAATTCGTGGATCCAGAAGCCATCAATCAGGGATCCAGTGCCAGGGCCTATCCATTCCAAAGAAAACTGGCTTTTGGCCTGAACATCGAATTTTAAACCTCATTTGCTTACGACATGAAAAAATACATATTCTTTTCTCTGCTGGTGCTAATTACCGGCCTCACAGCCTGCGACGAAGACTTTTTGAACCGGTATCCGCAGACCTCTATTTCTCCTGAGGCATTCTTCAATACCGAAGAGGATCTGGCCCTGTACATCAATGGTCTGCTATCGATGCCCGACCGGTATTCTTATCTTAACGACCAGAATACAGATAATGCGGCTACCACAGGAGCGGTAGAAATGAAAACCATTATGACGGGTTCGACCACTTCCGAAAACATTACCGGTGGTTGGAGCTGGAGCCGGCTTCGCGATATCAACTATTTTCTTGACAATTACCAAAAGGCCGAGGTGTCTGCCGAAGTGAAGAATCATTACGCAGGCCTGGCCCGGTACTATCGGGCACTTTTCTATATGGAAAAGGTCAAACGCTTCTCCGATGTACCTTGGTATGGCAGCGCCCTCGGAGCTAACGATGAAACCCTTTATAAAACCCAGGATCCACGTACAATGGTAGTCGACAGCCTCATGGCCGATCTGGAATTTGCCAATAACCATGTCAGGGAGAACGTCGATGCTGGAACTCCGGGAAAGTGGGCGGTAAAAATATATTATGCACGAACAGCATTATACGAAGGTAGCTACCGTAAATATCATAGCGAGCTAAACCTGCAGGGGTCTGCCCAAGCTTTTCTGGAAAAGGCCGCTGCTTTGGCCATGGAAATTAAGGCTTCCGGGAAGTTTCAAATTTACAATACTGGAAAACCGGAGCAGGACTACGCCAGCCTTTTCAATGCTCAGGATCTCACCAGCAATAAAGAGGTCATTTTAGTAAATGCATTCGACCCAGTAAAAAACCGATCTCAGAATATCAATTCTGTAGTCTTTGGAGAATATGAGCAATCACCAGCCAGGGATCTTGTCCAGACCTACCTTATGAAAGACGGTAGCCGGTTTACGGATCAGCCCGGATATTCACAATTTGATTTCGTCACAGAATTCAAAAACCGAGATCCTCGGCTTTCCCAGACCCTGGTATACCCTGGATGGATCAGGGAGCCAGAAACTTCCGCTTATATCCTTCGCCTTAATAAAAATTTCACCGGTTACCATCAGCTTAAGGGCTACGCCAACACCACCATCACCACCCTCAACCAAGGCATCGACTTTCCAGCTTATCGCTATGCCGAGGCACTGCTCATTCTTGCTGAAGCTAAAGCAGAACTAAATACTCTTACCCAGTCAGATCTGGATGGGAGTATTAACTTGCTCCGTCGAAGGGTAGGTATGCCAGACCTTTCTCTGGCCATTGCCAATGCGAATCCAGATGCCATTTTGGCAAAAAAATACCCTACACTTACAGGCAGCAACCTGGGTGTACTCCTGGAAATCCGAAGGGAAAGAAGGGTGGAGTTTGCCTTTGAAAATACCCGCTTCGATGACCTGATGCGTTGGAATGCTGGAAAGCTATTAACCAATATTCCTGAAGGCCTGTACTTCTCCGGCCTGGGAAAATACGACCTAACCGGCGACGGAATTGAAGATATTATCCTGATCGGAAAGGATGCTACCATCCCCGAAGAGGCAAATAAAGAGAAGAACAGTCTGGGGAAAGCGCTGATATATTACAAAACGGGGGCTTTTGGAGAGGACGTTACTGTATATTTGAAAAATGGAAGCTCGGGCGGAAGCACGGTGACCGAAACGACGTCAAGGACGTTTGAAGAACCTAAATATTACTATAGACCTATCCCGCAAACTCAGATTATACTGAATCCCAATCTTAAACAAGTATTTGGCTGGTAGCCGTTTAATAGACCTATGAACAGACGTAACTGGATAAAAAATGCCGGCATATTGGGTGGAGTAACTGCGGTTGCTTCCCCCAATATGCTTTTATCGGAAGATTCCGACTCACCCATCCTGACCATCGCCCATATCACGGACGTGCACATCCGTGCCGAAGAAGGTGCTCCCTCACGATTTATAAATTGTCTGGAAGAGATCAAAAAACATAAGGTCGATTTCTTCCTCAATGGGGGTGATTCCATTATGGCGGCCGATTACGACCATGTCACCAGAGAAAAAACCCTGGAATATTGGACCATTTGGGACAAGTGTATGCAGACCATTTCCGATTATGAAGTATATAGCTGCATCGGCAATCATGACCCTTGGTGGGCTGCTCCCTCCAAGCACGATCCCATGTATGGGAAGGATTATGTGGTCCAGCGCTTAAAAATTCCAAACCGCTACTATTCCTTCCAGAAAAATGGCTGGCATTTCTTTATACTGGATGGAAACCAGCCCAAAATTACGCTGGATCCAGAGCAATTTGCCTGGCTGGAGACGGAATTGCAAGCCCTTCCGGATCGGTCTCCAGTAATTCTCATGTCCCATTACCCCATTTTGGGCACCACACCGGTTCTGGTAGGGGGAGGCCACTCCGACTTTAAAGCCCTAAAAGACCTCTTCTACCGGCATCAGGACAAAGTAAAGCTCTGTCTTAGTGGTCATCAACACCTTCTTGACCATACCGTTTATAATGGGGTACAATATTGCTGTAATGGAGCCATGAGCGGTTTTTGGTGGGGTAAGGGCGACAAAGAATCAGCCGGACCTTATTTTTATCAGGAAACACCTCCGGGATATAGTATCCTAGAATGTTATGCAGACGGTAGAGTTATCAATACTTATCACCCTCATACGTACTAAATACAACCTTAAGTCAAATATGAAAAAATACTCTTTAACCCTTTTGGCCCTATTATGGGGATTAAACCAAGTACAGGCGCAAAAAACGCCTAAAGCACTCTTCGTCATCGTCGATGGAATTTCCAGTGATGTAATCGAAAAAATAAGTACTCCCTACCTGGATTCCATTGCTGCCGCAGGAGGCTATACCCGTGCCTATGTGGGAGGTGAAAAGGATGGGTATTCCCAAACACCCACCATTTCGGCAGTAGGCTATAACAGTTTGCTGACTGGCACCTGGGTCAACAAGCATAATGTTTGGGGAAACAGTATCAAAGATCCGAATTACGCCTACTGGTCGATCTTTCGGTTCTTTAAAGAACAATACCCCGACAAACAGACCGCCGTTTTCTCTACCTGGCTCGACAACCGTACCAAGTTAATCGGCGAGGGACTCCCCCAGACAGACTATCTGCGCATCGACTATCCCTTCGACGGATTCGAACTAGACACCATTCAATTCCCCCACGATAAAGACAAACGTTATATTCACCTCATCGACGAAAAGGTGACGGCAGAAGCGGCGCAGTATATTCGGACTCAGGCTCCCGACCTCTCCTGGGTGTACCTGGAATACACCGACGATATGGGCCATCGGTATGGGGATAGCCCTCAGTTTCATGAATCCATTCAGATCATGGATCAGCAGATGGGAAAACTCTGGCAGGCTATAAAAGATCGGGAGAAAAATCATGAGGAAGATTGGATGATCTTTATCACCACCGATCACGGTCGGGACCCGAAAACGGGTAGAGGCCATGGGGGGCAATCCGACCGGGAGCGTAACACCTGGATGGTCACCAACTCCAAGTTGCTCAACCCCGCTTTCAAAAAAAATCCAGGCATTGTAGATATCATGCCTACTCTGGCCCGCCATTTAAAAGTTCGCTTCCCGAAGGAACAAGCCTTTGAAATCGATGGCGTTCCGTTGACTGGTCCTGTATCTGTAATTAAACCCAGTGCTACCAAAAAAGATGGAAAAATTGAAGTGTCTTGGCAGGCAATTGACGGTAAAGCACCGGTGAAGATTTGGTTGGCAACTACCAACCACTTCAACACGGGTGGACGCGATCACTATCGCTTGGTAGCTGAAGTGGAAGCAGGTTTGCAAAAAGTAGAAATTGACGCTTCTAAATACCCCTCAAAATTCCTAAAAGTGGTAATAGAAGCGCCAGATAATTGCGTTAACCGCTGGATCGTCGATAGCAAGGATTAATTCCCCCCGCGACCCGCTTTATAAGCGTCGTACTCCTGGAGAAGAATGACCAGGTCGTCGGCCTCTGCAAAATCGAATTGAGACTCTTTGATGATATAATTCATTTTGTTACGCTCATCGGATAGAACCTTTAAAAAACTCTCCCGATTGCTAAGGCTAACTGGGTTCATCTTCCCTGCCTTCAGAATATACAATTTCCCGTTGTCAATGATATTCGTCCCCGCTTTCTGGGGCGAGTATCGTTTCAGCAACTTCACATTGCCATCGTATAGCACTTGATAAAAAGTTTCGGCCGACCCGTTGTCTACCGCCGGGAAGCCCCTTTGAAAATAATATAATGCCGTGCCCGTAGGAAGCGTAAAACCTGTCACGGCGGCGCCCGTCACGAACAGTGAGTCTTCCTTCTTAATTTCAAGCCTATTGCTGGCCGTATTGAATCGGAGGTTGACGCCGTCGACGACAAGCCCCCCTTCCCCAGTGACAGAACCTGTGTAATACTCATCGAACAAATAGGCCGAAGGTTTTTTGGCAGCTGCGGAATCGAGCTGCATGGCCCCTAACAAGCTTAAGTCCTGACCATTTGCCAGACCGGCCGAAGCGATCAATATTGTAAGAAAGAAATATCGGAAAGTTTTCATAAATCAATTAGTTTAGTCCTTAGGATGGATTCCCTACCATCTTTATGTACTTTTGCCAAAAAAATTGTACCTGCCCCATTGGATTTAAACGAACAACTCCTGCACATACGTCAAAGCCTAACCGGAATCTTACCTGAGATCTTCCTGATGCTACTTTTCTGTGTTATTCTGCTGGCTGAGTTAATTTTAATAAAAAGCCCTAAGCGTAAGCAGGTCGCCAATATACTTCATGGGATCTGTGTGGCTGGCGCTTTAATCACTTTTGTATTGGTTTGTTGCCAATGGGATAGTGGCGCTTCCTTCCGCTTTTATCCGTTGCTTTTCTTGGATCACCAGGCTATCTTTTTCAAACTGCTTATCCTATCGGCATGGCTATTCACACTGATGCATGTCCGGCTGCTAAAATACGATTTCCCTCCCGAATTTAACGCCATACTCATCGTCACCGTTGCTGGCCTACACCTGCTGGTGATGTCCACACATCTCCTTACCATTTATCTATGTATTGAATTGGTATCGATATGCTCCTATCTGCTGGTAGCCTTACAGCCCAACCGTAAAGCCGCCGAAGGGGGTATAAAATACCTGCTTTTTGGCGCAACCAGCTCGGCTGTTATGCTCTACGGGATTTCCCTGGTCTATGGCCTTACAGCTACCATGAACATCACCGACCCGGGCTTATACTCGGGGCTTATGGCCAACGAACCGGTCGTGAGCGTTACTGCTATGGTCATGCTTTTGGGAGGACTTCTTTTCAAACTTTCCTTGGTACCTTTTCATGTGTGGACGCCCGATGTATACGAGGCTGCCCCTACCCCTCTGGTTTCTTTTTTATCGGTGGCACCTAAAGCGGCTGTTCTGCTTGTCGTCATTCGGCTCACCACTGCCCTTCCCGACCCCTACTTCCCGGTATTGGGGGGCATAGCCCTGATCAGTATTACCATGGGCAATGTGGGCGCCCTGTGGCAGCGCAACGCCCGCAGACTCATGGCCTATAGCTCCATCGCTCAGGCCGGATATCTCATTATTGGCGTGACCGTAGCCAGCAAGCTTGGCTTCGAGTCGGCAGTGTTTTATGTCGCAGCCTATTTGATTGTTAACCTTGCCGTCTTCTTTTTAATCGACCTATTACAGCCCCGTTCCAGTGCCAACCTGGCCGACTTCGAAGGACTGGGCCGGAACAATGTATTGGTAGCGGCTGCGCTCACCGTCGCCCTCATCGCCCTTGCGGGACTTCCTCCTACGGTAGGCTTTACGGCCAAATTATTGATATTTTCGGCCTTGTGGGATGGTTATCAGCACCAGGAAAGTACCTGGATGCTCTGGCTTCTGATTGGTGGCATCCTCAATGCTGCAGTGGCACTGGCCTATTACCTCCGGCTTCCTTATCTATTATTTTTCAAGGAAGAAAAGGATCTTCCCCTTATTCCAGCTATGGACACTTTCTCTGGAAAAACTATGGCTCTGGGGCTTACTTTACTCATCTTGGGACTATTCGCCAGACCCGAGTGGTTAATGAACTGGATTAGTGCTTTTTAAGAAATTAAATCTTTATTGTACCGGCTCGACCTGATAGCCTGCATTTCTTAAAAGGGTAATTACTCCCTTGGCTCCACCCAGATGTGCCGCACCAACGGCAAAGAATGAGGGTTTATCTTTCATGAGCACTTCCATCCGTCCGATCCACGCTCGATTCCTGTCTTCAAGCAGGGCCTTATCGTAGTTTTGCACTTCGAATTCGCTGGTCTCTGTCAACTGAAACAATCCATTGATATCCTGCGCCCGATAACGTGATACCATGGCCGCAAACTCCTCCCGTGCCTTGGGCAAGTCGCGCACCAAGTGCATTAGCATCTCTGCCTGATCGGCATAAGAAATAGCATTCAAGGCCGTCATCTGTTCCTCAACGGTCTCAAGACCGACGACTTCTTGGTGTTGATCTTCCAGCAGATTCATTAGTTCCTGCTCATAAGAAAGGGGGTCGCAAGAGAGGATGGCTCCAAGCATAGGCCCCAAAAGCAGTATAGGCTTGGCATTGCCAAATACCGCCAGATCCAAACCTACCGAATCCTTAAAGAAATTTTGAAGAAACGTATAATCCTGGGGCTGAAGCAGGGTTTGCAATGTGGTATCCTTCATAAAAACGGCTTGCATCATCGTAGCCATCATAGCCGGATCGTCCATGTCTACTTCCAGCACCAGTTGCTCCGTTAGTTTTAATTTTTCCTGAATAGAAGCATTTAGGTCGAAGTCGTCCGGACAAACCAAATGTATGGTTCCAAAAAGAAAGGAGGTCTGCGACAGGTTGTTACCGGAAATAGCCCATAGCAAACTTTTGTCCTCAGGAGCCTGAGCCTGAGCCCTCAGACTGAATAATAAAAGAAAACAGCAAAGTAATTTTCTCATGATATTTTAAAGATAAAATAGTAGAACGCTGAAATGAGGATTGCAAAGACAAAAAACAGTCCTTTGATTAAAAAAGCCCTATGACACCTTCCTGATACAGGCCGGAGACATAGGGCTTCGATTTTCTTTGATGGGCTGCCAGACTTACTTTTTATTGCTGTCTACCACAATGCGGCTCTCCCGATTGACCAGCTCCCAAGCCGTGTGAAACACCAACTTCACGATGGGTGCCTGCTTATCGAACATAATTTTCTCCACATCGTCGCCAGGGCGGTGGTAATCTTCATGTACGCCGGTAAAGTAAAAGATCACCGGCACATTATTCTTGGCAAAATTGTAATGATCGGAACGATAGTAAAAACGATTAGGGTCGCTAGGATCATTGAAAGTGTAGTCCAGATCGTAGTTAATATACTTCTTATTCGCCTCTTCGCTGATCGCATGCAGTTCAGACGATAGCTTATCGGAACCTATCAGATACACATATTTCGGGTCATTTTCATGCGCTGCATCCACCCGGCCAATCATATCGATATTCAAGTTGGCGATGGTATTCTTCAGAGGCAAGATAGGGTTCTCGGAGTAATATTCAGACCCAAAAAGTCCTTTCTCTTCACCTGTTACATTCAGAAACAAGATACTCCTACGAGGTCCGTTACCTTCTGCCTTAGCTTTTCCAAAGGCTTGAGCCAGTTCCAAAAGAGAAACCGTACCTGAACCATCATCGTCGGCGCCATTATTAATTTCCCCGTTGGGCGATATACCAATATGGTCGATATGGGCGCTGATCACCAATACCTCCTCTTTCTTATCGGTACCTTCCAGAAAAGCCGCGACATTTTCGGTGTCGATGGTTTCGCTTAAGCGCTCCGCCTTCAGGGATACTGAGCCTGACAGGCTTCGCAACGTTGACTTTCCAGACTTTGTAATGGATTTCTTACTGGAGGCCAGCTTCTTGGTAGAGGTATTCAGCAGGTTGGCTGCGATGTCGGCCGATATAACGAAGGCCGAAAGTGCATCTGCCGATTCTTCTACAGGTTTCAGCGTGGGTGCTCCAAAGCGGCGCGCCATCACGGCACGTTGGCGAATCTCCTTTTCTGCATCCTCTCCCGTTTTTTCGGTTACGATAAACACCTGGGTAGCGCCGTTGGAGCGGGCAATTTTCACCTTATTCTGCCAACCGATATTACTTCCCCATTTGCTCTTCTCTGTGGTTCCCGTAAGGATATATTTCCCCTGCTTATCCTGAGGTTCTCCGTCATATACCACAACTGCTTTGCCTTTTACATCCAATGATTCATAATCAGAATAACGGTCATCGGCGATGCCATAACCGGCAAAGACTACGGGTACTGTGATTTCCTCGGGGACATTGATCAGTCCATTCACGAAAAAGTCTTGACCAAGTTCGTAGCGTTTGCCCTGAGCAGCAAGGTATACTTCGCCCCAGCTACGCTTGTAAAGCTCGTATTTCTGTAAAAATGTTTTCTGTCCGTCGGCGCCTACTGCGATGGGTTGCATGCCGTATTCTTTGAAATACTTCACCACATACTCTACCGCCTTTTTCTGTCCCGGCGATCCCGTATCGCGCCCTTCCAGACTGTCGGAGGCGATGATCGTCAAATGCTTCTTAAGGTCAGAAGGGGTAATGGTTTCGGCATACTTGGCTGCATGGTCCTGGGCCATAGCAATGGTTCCAACCGATAGCAGGAGTCCCGCCAATAAGTGTTTGTTCATTTTATAAGTTTCGTTGATACTAATAGATGTACAAAGAAACGAAACGGAAAGTGATTGGCAAAATAGAAGGTGCATGCCTTCATCTGATAACCTCCTAGTCTTTTAATACAATTTCAAAGGGTTCACTGGCATTTTGCGAAGCAAATACCCCGAAACCACCTTCGATATTCGAAAAAACGCGCACCGGACTTTTAAAATTAGGGATGATACCGCCATCTACATTGAAGCCCCAATTCCTGTATTCCTTATAGGTCTTCCAATACTTAAAATTGGCCTCTTCAACGTGAACCACCCTCAGTGAAGCCTTAAGCGACCCAGGAAATCCTTCTCCAGAGCTCGTCCACCCCTTGACTCTATTGACTCCATTCAACTGCTTGTCCGAGGGCATAATTTCATAGAGATCCTGATCAAAACTAACCTGACTACCGCCTCCCATAAAATAGTACAAAGAGTCTCCCAAATTGCTTGATAGCTTTCCTTCTAAATCGTAATAAGGATAATTGATATCATTGTGCCACAGCATTTCAAATTCATACAGGCGATCCTTGACCTGCCCCGTTATTTCTGGCTTTCGGGGCTTGGGAGGTAAAAGCGATTGGGCGCTTACAGCTACCCCATCAGGCGTCGATACCCGAAGATGAAATACCGTACCGTCTTTGGCTGCCCCAAAAGGATTCATGGCATTATAGGTTCGAAGAATGGGGTCAAAGACTAAGAATACTTCCTTTTTACCATCGGAAATAACGACCGTAGCATTTTTTTCTAGTACCGACACCCGCCCAGCCACATCCCCGTTCGACCGGGCACGATACACATAGGCCGTTAGGGTCGAGTCCTGAGGGGAAATAAAGCTTGTGACACAGAGCAGATTTTCGGCATCAATATTTTCAATGGAAACGCCAGGATCGCAAGAAGCCAATCCAAGGGCTATCATCAACAGGTATAAAAAAGATGCTAGACGACACATAGACTCAAAATTTAAAATTATAGCTCACCGACGGCACTACTGGGAACAGCGACTTCTTGGTCACCTTGCCCGCTTCGCCATACTCCCCATTAATACCGACCGTGCTGTATTTCAAATAATAATAGGTGGGATTCTTTCGAAAATAGGCGTTATATAGGCCAAACTCCCAGTACTGCTCTCCCCATTTTTTCTTTTTATGAAGCTGAATTCCCAAATCGAGCCGGTGGTAAGCTTCTGCTTGATAGCTGTTGCGGGAACCAAAATACTCGGTCAGCTGCAGGTCGCGCCCCGAATGAAATCGATCGGGTTGCCCGTTGTATCCATAGGAATAGCTCTGGGGAACGGTAAGCCGGTTGCCCGTCAGAAATACCCAATTGGCCGATAGTTTTACCCTTTCGGACAGGGCATAACTAGATACAAGACTCAGGTCATGCCGGCGGTCGAAGGTAGGAAAGAAGCGCTTTCCACTATTGATCTCCTCAAACTGATGAATGGTCCAGGAAAGGGTGTACCCCACCCAGCCTGTAAGCTTTCCTTGCTCCTTTTTTAATAAAAATTCGGTACCGTACGACCATCCTTTGCCCACGGTGATGTTATCCGTCCAGGGCAAATCCTGAGGACCGTCGTCGAAGGAGATAAAGGAAGCCCCTTCTTTATAGGCCACAGTATTGCGCATCCACTTTCTATACGTGTCTACCTTTAATGACAATCCCGATTCTTCAAATCGTTTTTGAATTCCAAAAGAGATCTGATTCGACTGTTGCGCAGGGCTTTGGTCCGTTACGGGTACATACAAATCGGTCGACAAGCCCAAACCGGTATTGGAAAGCATATGAATAAACTGGTTGTTGCGGTTATAAGAAAGCGTAGCAAACCACTGCTGCGGCCCCTGGTATTGCAGAGAAAGCCGTGGCTCGACAAATAAAAAGGATTTTTGGGCCGTGGCCAGTCCGGCAAGGCGGACGCCGACATTGGTTTTTAGTTTTTCAGACCATTGAATTTGATCTTCCAGATAAAGGCTGGCATCATGATTGACATACGATTCGGTAGCAGCATAACTCGTGCCAGTGACCTCATCACGGTAGGCATAATCCCTTGGACGGAAGGCATACCGCGTCAGTTGAATTCCTGCCTGAAACTGGTGCTTATTGGATAGGTAATAATCAAAGTCAGCCTTAACACTATAATCGTTCAAACTGGACGAGAAGCTGGCTAAGTTCTGGATAAGATCGTCCGTCTTTAAATAGTAATTACTTTCCTTCGTATAAAACCGATATTGTGTATAATATGCGGTGGTGTTGGCAAATAGTTTTTGACTGAATTGATGATTCCAACGTAAAGAAGTCGTAAAATTCCCCCATCCTAAATTTTGATCGATTTTACGCTGTGAAGCCGAACGGTTCACGGTTTCCTTCAGCGATAAATTATCCTTTCCAAAATAAGCACTGGCATAAAGTTTGTTTCGGTCATTGAGCTTCCAGTTTAGCTTGGCATTCAAATCCTGAAAATAATATCCTGGCTTATAGTTGTCTTCCGCAAACGGCTTGGTCACCAGGTCCAGATACGACCTCCTACCCGAGACCATAAACGAAGCCTTGTCTTTCACGATGGGCCCATTGACCGACAAGCGCGAAGAAGTAAGTCCGATCCCCCCTTCCACATGTATTTTATCGGTGGCCCCCTCTTTCATTTGTAGGTCCAAAACCGAGGACAGTCGTCCTCCATAGCGTGCCGGGAAACGATCCTTGTAGAAAGTCACCGATTTGATGGCATCCACATTAAAGGCAGAGAACAACCCAAAAACATGATTGGGATTGTACACAGGAGCCTCATCCAATAGGATCAGGTTTTGATCGGCCCCGCCCCCACGGACATAATACGTCGCAAAGCCTTCGGTACCCATTTTTACCCCCGGTAGTAATTGCAGGGTCTTTATAATATCCCGCTCTCCCAGCAGGGATGGGATATCTTTAATGACGGCAACGGGTATTTCTATAGGGCTTGCCACGGAAACGGCCTTGGTCTTCACCGTAAATTCCGCCAGTTGTCGGGCTTCTGGGGTCAATAAGATGTGGATTGTTTGGTCGGAACTGGTATGAATATTCTCGACTGCGGTTTTATACCCCAGCGCCGAAAAAAGTAGGGTGCTTTTAGTATGGGCCAGAAGCTCCACAGAATAAAAGCCATAAGCATTCGTGATGGTACCATCAGGACTATTGGCTACGCTTACCGAAACACCGGCAATGGCCTCCTTGCTATGCTGCTCTTGTACGTAGCCGCTTACAATCACCTTTCGTTGCGCCCACGTATTGGCACAAAGCAATAACAAGATACCCGACAGCATTAGCCGAAGCTGGGGAATTTTCATAAAGTGTATATTGACAAGAATCGAATCACCTGATTGCTGCAAACCTTCGGTAAACTATTTCCGTTTGGCGGTAAACTTCACCAGGCCTCCGTGATCCATAACACTCGATTTCATTTCTCCACTGAGCATTTCTCCATCTGCTACCAACTTCCAGTTGCCACTCATCAGATTCACCACCTTTTGAAGTTTAACTTTTTGGGCCTCCGTAAGTGCTGGCGCCCCCGGTACATCTTCCTGCCTGAAAGCTAATTTATATTGACTCAAATCGAATAGATACTGATAATTCAGTTCAGAAGCAATACCATCGTAAGTGTAACTACCTGCACATAATAATGACGGTGCGTCATCCATATAATTACAGGTCCCGAAGTAGAGCTCCAGGGCTGTATCTTCCAACCTTACCGAGTCTGGAATACCAGCATCATAGCTCAGGCTATTAACCACCCAGGTTTTATTGAGTTTTTCAATATCAGCATTGGCCTTCTTCTCCGAAGCGCTTTGATTTTCACAGGCAATGAGGGCTAGCAATAGAAATACGAAATATTTAGTCTTCGCCATAAATTTATTCCGTCAGAATAATGTACTAAATAAATAGAAAATCAATCATTTACGAGCATGCAATCTGGCAAAAATAAATGATTACAAAAAATGTTAACAATATCGAATAGAAATGATCACAAACCAGAATGGCTGAAATTATTTTTTACAATCATGTCATCCCTTCGGGATTTAATGGCATCTGGGCTGTTTATTTTTACAATCATGTCATCCCTTGGGATTTAATGGCATCTGAGCTGCTTTTTTTTACAATCATGTCATCCCTTCGGGATTTAACGGCATCTGAGCTGTTTATTTTTACAATCATGTCATCCTTTCGGGATTCGGTGGCTTGCATGGCTTGTTTGATTCTTTCGTACGTTTCGCCTTCATCAAGCCGGTAAATCCTGAACCACTCGAGAAATACTCTTTCAGCTGGGTGAAAATCCTTCAATATGCTAGCTAAAACACATGGCCAAGCAGGATGGCCGGTAGTACCTTGGCACTAGCATTTCACATTAATGTCCTATTCCACTCACTGCCAATCGGAATAGGCCGACAGGAAGGGGCCTACTTATTGTTAGCCAGTATTATAGCAGTCAGCAGCAATATCCCGGCCCGGTGTTCCAGATTATGATTCTGTTATTTTAGATAAAAAAAATTGTAAAATACTCTAATTCAGCGAAAAAGTGCGTACATTTGCACTCTATTTGGCACAGAAAATAAGCATAGCCAGTCTGAAACATTTTTAAGTACGGCTCTCTTTCCTTTCTGTGGTCATAAACAATTGATATATAAAACAATGCAAGCCATTCGTAACATCGCAATTATTGCGCACGTTGACCACGGAAAAACCACATTGGTTGACAAAATTATCCACGCTTCAAAGTTATTCCGGGATAACCAGGAATTTGACGACCTCATACTCGACAATAATGACCTGGAGAGGGAACGTGGGATTACCATTGTATCCAAGAACGTATCGGTTAGATATAAGGACATTAAAATTAACGTAATTGATACCCCTGGTCACGCCGACTTTGGTGGAGAAGTAGAGCGCGTTTTGAAGCTGGCCGACGGTGTATTGCTTTTGGTGGATGCTTTTGAAGGCCCAATGCCCCAGACCCGCTTCGTGTTGGGAAAGGCTATTGAGCGCGGTTTGAAACCTATCGTAGTAGTGAACAAGGTAGATAAGGAAAACTGTCGCCCCGAAGAAGTTCAGGAAAATGTATTTGACCTGATGTTCAACCTGGGCGCTACCGAAGATCAACTAGACTTTGTTACGGTTTACGGTTCCTCTAAGCAGGGCTGGATGGGACCTGACTACACTACTCCTACCACAGACATTACCTTCCTTTTGGATACCATTATCGAGCAAATTCCTGCTCCCGTAATCGAAGAAGGTACTACTCAAATGCAGATTACATCTTTGGATTATAACGCTTTTGTAGGCCGTATCGCCATTGGTCGTGTAAAGCGTGGAGGCCTGAAAGAGGGTGCTACCATGATGTTATGTAAGGCAGATGGGGTTAACAAAAAAGTAAAAATAAAAGAACTTCAGATTTTTGAAGGTTTGGGTCGTGTGAAGGTTTCAGAAGTTGCCGCTGGTGATATCTGTGCCGTTACGGGTATCGAAGATTTCGAAATTGGTGATACACTTGCCGATGCCGAAAATCCTGAGGCACTTCCTCGTATTGCCGTGGATGAGCCCACAATGAACATGTTATTTACGATCAACAACTCACCTTTCTTCGGAAAAGAGGGTAAGTTCGTAACATCACGTCACCTTCGGGATCGTCTGATGAAAGAGACAGAAAAAAATCTTGCCCTACGGGTAGAATCGACCGACACCGAAGACAAATTCTTAGTATTTGGACGGGGTATTCTTCACTTGTCAGTTCTTATTGAAACGATGCGTCGTGAAGGATACGAACTGCAATTGGGACAACCTCAAGTATTGTTCAAAGAGGATGAAAATGGTCAGCGCCTGGAGCCTATCGAAACATTGGTAGTAGATGTTCCTGAATCTACCGCCGGTAAGGTGATCGAATTGGCTACTCAGCGCAAAGGTGAGCTACTGGTAATGGAACCTAAAGGCGATCTTCAACATTTGGAATTCCTTATACCATCTCGTGGATTGATCGGTCTGCGTTCTAATGTATTGACGGCAACACAGGGTGAAGCCGTTATGACGCACCGTTTCAAATCTTTCGAACCTTTCCGTGGTCCTATCCCAGGACGTCAAAACGGATCGATTATTTCTAAAGGAACGGGTATGGCTACGGGTTATACCATCGACAAGCTACAGGATCGTGGGCGTTTCTTTGTAGAGCCTGGAGACGAGATCTACGGTGGTCAGGTAATTGGAGAGCACAACCGCCCCAACGACATTGTGGTAAACTTGCAGGAAGCGAAGAAATTGACCAACATGAGAGCTTCTGGTTCTGATGACGGCCTTCGTATCGTTCCGAAAATCAACTTCTCTTTAGAAGAATCGATGGAATACATCCAGAAGGATGAATACCTAGAAGTGACGCCAAACAGCATGCGTATGCGTAAGATCTATCTTGAAGAGAATGATCGCAAGCGTAATGCCAATAAGGTTGAAATGGCGTAAGCCTTTCGAGCATATACAAAAAAAGGAGCTTAATGGCTCCTTTTTTTGTATATCAGCAGTGAAATTATAATTGCTTGATCAGGATATTTTTCCATTTCACACGGATACCTCCTCCGTCGTGAATTTGTAAGGCTATGGAGCCATCGGCTGCGCCGATTTTTTCGTCGTGAAAATCCACCATTGCGTGGCCATTGAGCCAGGTCTGAACATGGTCGCCTACCACTTTGATCCGCATGGTATTCCATTCTCCCATTTTCAAATGACCTTCTTCAGCCTCGTCGATCTGCACCAACCAACCGCGGCCATAGGACTCGTACACACCACCTGAATCGTGGTTTGGGGGCGCTACTTCTACCTGCCAGCCCGATACCTTAGTCCCCTCTACGGAAGAGCGAAAGAATATCCCACTGTTCCCATTGGCTTCCTGTAGGAAGTCTACAGAAAGGTCGAAGTCTTTAAAGGTCTTTTCTGTCTTCAAATATCCATACTGCTTGTCGGGGCCACTTTCACAAACCAGAAGGCCGTTTTCTACGTACCATTTTTCTGTCCCGTGAATCTTCCAGCCATTCAAATTCTTGCCATTGAAGAGCTTGATGGTCTTTTTGGCCTTTTCAGCCCCTCTATCAACACTCATAAATGCCGAACCGACGAAGAGCATTGCAGCGGCAAGAAGCATGGCATACCTTTGTTTCATTAACATACTTTTTAGGATTTAGGATAAAAATAATTAGAATCGGAAAATCTGAAACCTATTTTTCCGTTAGATTTGCAGTGATTAACCAACTCGAAAGCTATGAAAAAAAGCCGTTTAAACCATTTTACAATCCTATTTTATTTCCTATCTGTCGTAGCAATCTTTGGTTTGGCCTCTTGTCAGGAAGATGACGCCGATCTGGTAAAGCCAAAAACAATTGCTGAAATTATCAGCCAGAGCAACGATTTTACTTTTTTTCAGGAAATTGTTCGAACTGCTAAAATGAGTGATGCCCTTAGAACGGAAAACCTAACCCTACTGGCTCCTAACGATGCGGCTTTCAGAGCCTCCGGAATCAGCAGTGCAAGCGCTATTACTTCACTCCCAGCCGATTCTATGGTTTCCTTTGTCAACTACCATATACTAGGCAAAAGATATGAGTACAAAGATATCCCCGCTGGATCTGTGAAGGCTATGAATGGAATGGATATTCGGGTTACCAAGCAAGATACCATTATCATCCTCAACAAGGCAGACGTACGGCTTAAAAACGTAAACGCTGATAACGGAATCGTCCATGTCATCGACAGACTGCTTACCGATAAATAACGACCTCTCTTTTTACTGCCCAAAGGCTATTTACCTCATAACAAATCAGGAATCGGAGCCTGATTCGTTATGAGGCATCAATTTGTCTAGGTTTTAAAATACGCTCATCAAACCTAACATCTTCAAAGCTAGTGGCTACCATAATGTGCAATTAGTGACTGGATAAGCCTTATTTTTGTAAAGACCCGGTCTAGGCGACCCCGTCTAGGCGACCCGGTCTGGGCGACCCCATCCATTTTGGGCAGGTCATAGATTCTTCCTTCTTTGCTCCTGCATCGCTCAGTCACGCATACGTCCCTATTCTGTTATTGCTATACGCTAACTTATAGTTAAAACACTATTAGACAAGGGTTACATTACAGACTCAAGCGGTTTTCAAAAGTAAGTGCATATCGTAAATTCAAAGGACAATGCTTCGAAGCTGGCAACTAACTATTTGACCAACGTTAGCACTCATAAGGTCAAAAAACCAAAGTCAGGGCTAAATCTATAGATCTTTTCAACTCTTCCTTCTTCGGATTAATCTTTGAAATAACTTTTAATCCATTATAAAGCAGAAAAAGGAACGATGCCAATGACATGAGGTCCTGCTGGGTTTTTAATTGACCATTATCTTTCCCTTTCTTCAAATACTCAAAAAAAAGGTTCTCAAAATCACGTTTGTTACTCTCAATTACTTCTAGTAATTTTTTATCCTTTGGAATAAGTTCAGTTGCCATATTTACGACAAAACACCCTTTTAAATCCTTATCAAGTATTGCTTGATGAATTGCGATGTCAAATAACTCCGAAAATCCCTTTTCTACATTCGGATGACTATCAAAAAACTGAATTAATCCCTCCAAATTTGTCTTTCTGTAAAGTTCAAATGACTTTTTAAACAATTGTTCTTTATCGCCAAAAGTATCGTACAGACTTGCTCGATTAATACCTAGATGCGTTACTAAATCTTGAACAGAAGTAGCCGAATAGCCTTGTTTCCAAAACAAATTCATTGCTTTGGTTAGAACTTCGTTTTCATCAAATAATTTAACCCTTGGCATAGACAAAAATGTGGAAGCCTTAAACACTTCCACAAATATAAATACTGGAATTATCATTCCAAATAAAGATCAAAAAAAATCAGTTTAAAAGTGGATTGATATTTATCCCCCCGTCAATATTGTATTCACTTCCAGTAATGAAAGAAGCATCATCAGAAGCTAAAAAACAGACCAGTTTGGCAATATCTTCAGGTTGTCCAAAACGTTTTAAAGGGATACGATTTTGCATAGCTTCTGCAAATCCATTTAATTGCTCTTCTTTCATCAAAGTTTTCCCAAAAATTGGAGTGGATACAGGGCCTGGATTAACAGAATTTACTCTGATTTTTCTGGGTGCTAATTCAGTCGCAGCAGTCCGGGTGTATGCATTTAACGCAGCTTTTGATGCCGCATAAACCGCAGTATTTGGCATTCCAGTATAGGCATTTATAGATGAAAGATTGATTATGGATGCACCATCACTTAAAATTGGCAGAAATTTTTCGGTTGTAAATAATGCACCTTTAAAATTTATACCCATTTGGTAGTCAAACATCTCCTCACTTATCTGGCCTACTGCTGCCGGTTGAAAAATCCCCGCATTAACGAAAAGTATATCGATTTTCTCATAAGCTTTCTTCACCTCTTCCACCAATTTATCAATGGCCGATAGGTTTTTAACATCGGCCACAATTCCTTTCACGCCAAGTTCTTGAGAAGCTTTTACAACTTTAAGCGAATCCCTTCCTGTAATAACAACAGTTGCACCTTGATTTTTTAATTCTTTTGCTGTTGCATATCCAATACCGCTATTGCCACCGGTAACGATGGCAACTTTTCCAGTTAATTTACTCATTGCTTATTCTTTTTAAATTGTACATAATAACGGAACGATCATTCCGATTACAAACATACAAATAACGGAATGAGTATTCCAATTAAAATGGATAATTTAACACCTGAATAAAAATGTTCTAATTACTGCCCATTCAAAACGGGCGTTTAGCAGTGAAATCAAGTATTTTATAGTTTCAAATTCTGAGCTTACTAGGAGATTTAGAGCATCGAAATTGCGACTTCCCCCTTTCTAATCCTTTAGGCAGCCCTAAGTATCGTCTCAATTGAGGTCTGTATCTCCGCCGACCTAAAACAGAACTTTGGTATAGTTTAAGCTTAAACTCGCTGCATCGCTAGCCCGTTGCATACGGAAAGGGCTTTATTCAATAGTAAGAGAACAAATAAAAGAAAGGTGAGACCAATAAAAGGATCTTAACTTCATAAAAACAAAAGCAGGGATTGAGCGAACCATCCCTGCTTTTGTTTTTATAGGTATTACCTGATCGTATTAGAAACGCTCCGTTTCTGAGAAGAAAAAGCTACCTTCTATAGCCGCATTCTCGTCGGAATCCGACCCATGAATGGCATTGGCCTGGATAGACTTGGCATATAACTTCCGAACTGTCCCCTCGGCAGCCTGCTCTGGATTGGTAGCGCCTATGAATGTACGAAAATCGGCTACGGCATTTTCCTTTTCAAGGATCATAGGAATTATAGGCCCGGAGGACATATAACCACAGAGATCGCCGTAAAATGGACGCTCGGCATGCACCTGATAAAACTGGCCTGCACGTTCAGCGGTAAGTAAAGTTTTCTTCATGGCGATGATTTTAAATCCAGCCGCCTCAATCATTTTAATAATTGAACCAGAATGACCGTCTGCCACTGCATCCGGCTTAATCATGGTAAAAGTTCTATTGGTAGTCATACTTGTTGAATTTATATTTGGAACAAAAGTACACTTTTATACCAATTTTGGAAGTTTGGAAGCCTTTTCCAACATGTTTAAATTAAAAACTTTGTCAGCAAACTCACTGATTCTCTATCATTTTAAAACTATTCTCAACACTTTTCGTAATTTTGTGCGCTTGAACCTATTTTTAAGCATTTTTCATTTGAATAGTCTACTGTGAATCAAACCATTGAAGAGCTTTTAGCTTTTCTTACTTCCCCCCAAAAGATCATCGTCACGATGCATAGGGACCCCGATGCCGACGCATTGGGATCGTCTCTAGGCTGGGCACGCTACCTTTCAGGAAAAGGGCACGATGTAACAGTGATCAGTCCCACCGACTACAGTGCCAACCTGAAGTGGTTACCTGGCATGGAGTCGGTGCTGGTATATGAAAAGCCGGGGCACCATGCCTTGAGCAAAAAGAAAATCAAGGAAGCATCTTTAATCTGCTGCCTAGACTTTTCGGCTTTATCCAGACTGAAAGATTTGGGTAAAGTAGTCGAACAGGCTACAGCCATCAAGATGGTTATAGACCATCATCTGGGCCCCGAAGATTTTGCCAAGTGGATGATCTGGGATACCGTAGCTGCCGCTACCGCCCAGCTTGTATACGAGACCATCAAAATCATTGAATCCGATAAAGATATTACCGAGGTGATCGACATGGATATGGCAGCTTGTCTATATGCCGGCATTATGACCGATACAGGATCATTCCGACATTCCAATGTGACCCCAGCGGTCCACCTGGCCGTAGCCGATCTGATGCGCACCGGGCTCGATACCAGCCGGGTTCATCGCCTTATCTATGACAGTGCTCCCCTATCCAGACTTCAGTTTCTGGGGTATGTGCTTTCACAAAAATTGGTGGTTTTACCTGAATACCGTACGGCATATATGGTGCTTACCGAGGAAGAACTCATTAAGTTCAACTCCAGCACGGGCGAAACGGAAGGCATTGTTAATTATGGACTTCAGGTAGAAAATGTGGTGATGTCGGCCCTTTTTATAGAACGCAAGGGTGAGGTCAAAATCTCTTTCCGCTCAGTTGGCGTCTTTTCGGTCCGCGATGTAGCCAGTACTTACTTTAGTGGTGGCGGACACAAAAATGCTTCGGGTGGTAAATCTGATGCGCCGGTAACCCAGACGGTAGATAAATTCCTGAGTATATTACCCCAATACCAGCAACAATTGCTGGATGTTGAATAAAAGCGAATCAATTTCACATTATAAACAATACCTTTTTAAATCTATTCTGATGAATTTTAAAACAGTCGGTTATGCATTGGGCATAACTATTCTTGCTGCCGCTTGCAACAACTACCGCACGCAAGTAACCGATAGCGGTCTTAAATATCAAATTTTTGAGCACGAGGACGATTCACGTCAGGCAAAACTGGGAGACATCATGTCTTTCCATTTGGTGCTTAAAAATGGTGCTGATTCGGTACTTAGGGACACCTACAAAGAAGGATCTCCTATGAAAATGGTGCTTCAAGAGCCACCTTTTAAAGGTAGCTTCGAGGAAGGACTTACCCTTCTGGCTACTGGAGACAGTGCTAAATTTATGGTAAATGCAGATACGCTTTTCGCCAAAATGCAGCAGCCTCTTCCTCCTATGATTGCCAAGGGAAGCGAAATAAGCTTTACTGTAAAGGTATTGAGCGTACAGACTTCTGAAGAGTTCCAGAAAAGCCAGTCAGAAGACGCGGCCAAGCAGAAGGAAGTAGACGCCAAGGTAATCTCTGACTTTATGGCTAAAAATAACCTGACTGGAAAAGCCACCAAAACCGAGTCTGGCTTGGTATATATCGTCGAAAAACCTGGTACAGGAAAGTCACCCTCTGCCGGAGATAAAGTGAAGGTTAACTATGTTGGAAAGTTCCTAGATGGTAAGGAATTTGATAGTTCAAAAGGCACACCCCTGGATCTTCAGGTGGGAGCAGGCATGGTTATCCCAGGATGGGAAGAAGGAATTATGCTCATGAAAAAAGGAGAAAAAGGCCTGCTTATCATTCCATCAGGACTGGCCTATGGTCCGGAAACTTACGGTCCAATCCCAGGAAACTCGGTATTGCAGTTCGAATTGGAATTGGTAGATTTCAGTAAGGGAGAAAAACTTCCTACACCTCCTGCAAGATAATCCAGAGCCAACCTGCTACAAAAGCGCGGCTACTTCCCCTGGGAGGTAGCCGCTTTTTTGTATGCCCATTTTTCATTAAACTGCACCTTAGTCGCATCAAATCACCATATCTATTCATGAATCAACTTTGTTTCGCTACCAATAATCAGAATAAAATTAAGGAAATAGCTTCCTTGTTAGGATCCGATTTTACTCTCCGATCCCTGGAAGATATAGGGTGCCATACCGAAATACCCGAACCCTATGATACAATAGCCAAAAACTCTATGGGCAAGGCTCGCTATGTCTGGGAGCAGTTTGGAGTGGACTGCTTCGCCGATGACACCGGTCTGGAAGTATTCGCATTAGACCATGCACCCGGAGTGTTATCGGCACGTTACGCCGGGCCACAACGACTGGCCGACGATAATATGAATCTACTGCTTTCCAATCTTGCCCCTTATACCGATCGTAGTGCCAGGTTCTTAACGGTCATCACCTTGGTAATAAATGGTACCTTTCACCAGTTCGAAGGGGAAGTTATCGGTACTATTTTGAAAGAAAAACGCGGTGGACAAGGTTTTGGATACGACCCAATTTTCATGCCTGAAGGGCAATCATTGACCTTTGCTGAAATGGAACTGAGCAAGAAAAACACCATGAGCCATCGAGCACGGGCATTTGCTAAGCTGGTTGATTTTTTGCAAAAAAAATCCTGATTAGTTTTTGTTTCCACATCAACAGACTTCTCCACCATCCAAAATATAGTTTGCTATGTCTAATTTCAAAATAGAAGAATACCGGTACGAAGGAAAGAATACCTTTAATATAAAAAAGGCAGAAACACGATTTAAAGACATATACGACAATGATCAGGAGTATGAGATCATGCAGGCTGCCGCAGCCCATGAACTGGATGACTTGCAGTCGATGATGTATGCACACAATCGGTATGGTCTGCTGCTTGTATTTCAGGCTATGGATGCTGCTGGTAAGGACGGGACCATCAAGCACGTAATCTCTGGTGTGAACCCTGCTGGTGTAGCTATCCATAATTTTAAACGCCCATCAGAAAATGAATTAGAACATGATTTTCTCTGGAGATCCAATATGGTGCTTCCCCAAAGAGGAACGATAGGAATTTTTAATAGAAGCTACTACGAGGAGGTCTTGGTAGTCAAGATTGAAAAAAGTATTCTTGATAATGTCCAGCGTCTGCCCCCAGAGCTTCTAGAAGACCGGGAAAAACTCTTCAAAAGACGCTATAAGGATATTAGGAATATGGAGAAATACTTGCATCATAATGGCTTTAGGGTGGTCAAATTTTTCCTGAACGTCTCCAAAAAAGAACAGGGGGAGCGACTCATTGAACGCATTAAAGATCCCAGCAAGAACTGGAAATTCGAAGAACAGGACATTCAGGTACGCGATAGATGGGACGAATATATGGAAGCCTATGAAACCTGCATTAACGAAACAGCCACGGAGAAAGCCCCCTGGTATGTAGTGCCTGCGGACGACAAAAAAAATATGCGTCTGACTGTTGCCAAAATTATCTGCGAGGAGCTTCATCAGCTCAAGATGCAGTATCCTGCCGTCAGTAAGGAAAGAGCTGAAGAACTGCAGCGCTTTATCAAAGTGATAGAGGATCAGAATAAGGCCTAAACACAAAGAGAGCGTCGGATCAGCTCCAACGCTCTCTTTATATATCTTCTTAATCTTAGCTTATTTGATTACGAAATTGCTAGCTCCAATTTTATATCCTTCGCTATAAAGTTCTACATTATACTTACCTGGACGAAACTTACCCGTGTTATCGTATAACATTTCTACTTTCTGATTATTATTTTGATACGCGATAGATTCTCTAGCAGTAAACTTAGATGCCATACCATTCACTTCAAACTCACCAGAACCGGTGGCCTCGTCAGCAATAACGGCTCCATCAGGATCTAAAACTCTCAGGAAAATATCCTTAGGTTCCTCCGCAGTAAGTGGATTCTCAGGTAAGGTAAAGGTCAGTTTAATTTTATCTACCTGGTTTGCGCGATAGGCATCTTTATCTTTCACACGTCCATTAGACTTTACAGTAAGCACTTTCATATTTTGTGCCTTTAAAGCAGCCGCCAGACTTACTTTTTCGGATAAAACTCGGTTTTCCGCAGTAAATGTCATCACGGAATCCGTTAACTCCGACTGCCGCTTTACCAATCGCTCACGCTCCGATGAAAGACTCACTACATGGGTACCTAGCGAATCGTTGGTAGCCATAAGATGCTCATTTTCAAGCTTAAGTTGTGCGATTACCTCATCTTTCTCTACCAAAAATTTCTCGTACTCCTTAATTTTAGCAAGATATTTTCCTGTATCTGCGCGATTGCTACGACTAAAGGCTTTCTTGTCGGCCTCGAGCTGTTCTTTTACTTTGGTAAGTTCTGCAACGTCACCACCCAAACGTTCGATTTCTAGAATTTTACTATCCAATACTGTAGAGATAGAGTCCAGTTTGGTACGAGTAGCGGCCAGTTCCTGCGCTTTCTCCATTACCAAGGATTCCTGCTGGTTCAACTCGCTTTTTTGAGTAGTAAACAAATACCCAAACATGGCCGTCGCAATTCCCAGAATTACAACCAGAGCCCAGGCGGTCGAATTTTTACTTTTTTGTTCCTGCTGCATTTCGATAAAATTTTAAATTGTCCTTTTTGATTTAGTTTTAGCAAGTAGGTGGTATCTTCTAATAGGTGCCCAAGGATGAGCTATCTAAGAAAAGGCTTCTAAAGCCGATACCGGTATTTATTCTAATAATACTGTTCCAAGTCTAATTAAGAGTTAGGTATTTCGCAGGAGAATGGACCGGTATACCCTGTCTAGAAGGCCTAAAAATTGGGAAAGAAGTCTAATAGAAGCAGTTATTTTTCCAGAAAGGACTATACGCAGGGAAGCATCATTTTTATGGAAATATAAAAATAATACAATTATAAAATTGGGTAATCATTACCCAATTTATGGTATTTTGAAGCAGTTTGAAAGCGGATTTACAGTGTATACCTTACAATAACAAGGTAAGCACATTCTTAATACGGCATTATTCTATTTGGTCACGCCATGACCATTATTTTATGCTTACCTGAATATCGAAGGGGCGTTTGTCCATCATTACCAATTTCTGGTAGCCATGCACATGATAGGCTGTTAAGTGTCCCTCAGCAATATTCAGCCGAAAAGAACGCTTAGATTCATACAGTTTGTTAACCGACTCAAAGCTGCCGTCAATTTGAACTGGCAGCTGGCCTAAATCGTCGTAGTGTACTGTGAGTTGTTGCAGGGTCAAGTTCTCGGTAGGTTTTAAGGTATATACCACGGTAGTAGAGTCAGGGCGATCCGTGGTGTAACTGTTTTTATAAGCAGGCTTGTTAAGGTCGGCCTTCATAAATAGCGCCAACTCTTTGGACCAATCTACCGAATTGGTTTCCAGGTTTTCTGTCTCGCCCGCAAGCATGGTAATTTTCTTAACGAGGGGCTTCGTTGCACTCAAATGCCCCATCTCGCTCTGCAACCATCCTGCCAGATCGTAATAATATTTTTCACTACCAGCAAGCTCTTCCCTGTCTTCACAGCTCGAGCATAAGAATAAAAGAAGAATCAAAGGGAAATAAATTGCTTTATTCTTTAATAAAGAAGAGAAATGGAGCTTCATGGCTATAGATATACCTTAAAATTAATAATAGAGCAGGAAGAAAGGTCTTCCCGCTCTATTCAATATTTATTCAACAATGTACTATAATAGGCTGGAACCTGTCATCTCCTCTGGTTTTACAATGCCCATGAGTGCCAAAATGGTAGGAGCCACATCTGCTAGCTTCCCGTCATTGATCGGTTGACGGTAATCTTTGTCCACCAATATACAAGGCACTAAGTTTAACGAATGGGCCGTATTGGGCGATCCATCATCGTTGGCCATATAGTCAGAATTGCCATGATCGGCGATGATAATGGACGAATAACCATGCTCTAACCCAGTTGTCACCACATCTTGTACACATTTATCAACTGTTTCACAAGCTTTGATGGCCGCCTCAAACACACCTGTATGACCTACCATATCGGGATTAGCAAAGTTAAGGCAAACGAAGTCTACCTCCTCCTTTACCAATTCAGGAACAATGGCATCACGGATTTCGTAAGCCGACATTTCGGGCTGCAAATCGTAGGTAGCTACTTTGGGAGAAGGGCATAGCAAACGGCTCTCTCCTTCAAAGGGTTTCTCCCGGCCTCCAGAAAAGAAAAAAGTAACATGTGGATATTTCTCAGTTTCGGCAATCCTGATCTGCTTTTTGCCAGCACCTTCCAGTACTTCTCCAAGGGTGTTATTAAGGTTATCCTTATCGAAGATTACCTCTACCCCTTTGAAGCTATCATCATAATTGGTAAGGGTAATATAATGTAACTTAAGCTTGTGCATATTCTGCTCATGAAAATCCTGCTGGGTAAGGACTTCTGTAATCTCCCGTCCACGGTCGGTACGGAAGTTGAAGCAGAGTACCACATCGTCTTCCTCTATAACGGCAAGTGGCGAACCATCAGGATTGGTTGCAATAATAGGCTTAATAAATTCGTCGGTTACGCCTGCCTCATAGGATGCCTCAACAGCCGCCAATACGTCGTCCTGCTGCACGCGTTCCCCTTCGCCATGAACCATGGCATCGTAGGCTAACTTTACACGCTCCCACCGTTTGTCTCGGTCCATGGCATAGTACCGACCCGTTATGCTGGCGATTTTTCCAGTAGTGGTCGCCATAGACGCTTGCAATTCTTGTAAGAAGCCTAGGCCGCTTTTAGGATCACAGTCGCGGCCATCGGTAAAGGCATGCACATACACATCGGGAACCTGAGCCTCAGCGGCAAATTTACAAAGTCCTTTCAGGTGGTCGATATGGGAATGTACTCCACCATCGGAAACCAGCCCGATAAAGTGAACCTTCTTTTTGTTGAGTTTAGCATATGCGAAGGCGTCTTTCAAAACCTTCTCCTGCCCTAGGGTCCCTTCCGAAACCGCCAGGTTAATTTTAACAAGGTCCTGGTATACAACTCTACCTGCCCCCAGATTGGTATGCCCCACTTCGGAGTTACCCATCTGCCCGTCGGGGAGGCCCACGGCTAAGCCGCTCGCCGCCAATTTGCTATGGGGGTAGGTTTGTAAAATGCTATCGTAAAATGGGGTATTGGCCGCTAAAACGGCCGAACGGCTCTCTTCGCCAGCTTTGGCAATTCCCCAACCGTCCATAATGATTAGAATAACTTTCTTGCTCACAATAAGAATATTTTAAAATGAATAGTAATCAGTGATCATGGTTCCGATCCGGCTATAGCCCTTCTCAGAAATGCCGCTCTTTTAGAAACTCCATAAACCCACCGGCACAGCGGTAGGCAATCTGATAGACTTCCTCGAAGGCGTCGTCATCCTCATAGTAGGGATCTGGCACATTTTGCGACTCTCCGCGTTGCGGATCAAACTGTCGATATAAAAATAACTTGTTTTCGGAGATAATAGATCCTGTTTGCTGAAAACATTGCCGGGCAATATGCCGGTAGTTGGCTTCGTCCATGGCCAGGATATAATCGAAATCCTGGAAGTCGCTCTGCTGAAGCTGCCTAGCACGGTGTATCAGGGCTAGACCATGCCGTTTGGCCACGGCACGCATGCGGCTGTCGGGCAGACAACCAATATGATAGGCCCCGGTTCCGGCCGAGTCGCAATGAAACTGCCCCTTAAGCCCTTTCTCCTGTACCAAGGCATTAAAAACGCCCTCGGTGATGGGAGAGCGGCAGATATTTCCTAAACAAACGAAAAGTATACGTATCAAGGCTTTTGATCTTAAAAGATGAGGCCTTGCAGCAACTAGAGTGACCGAGGCACTGCCGGCGACAGATAAATCATTACTCCTTCTGACTGCTTTCCCAAGGCTGGTTGTTTTCATCTACGATCACGTAGACATCTTCGTTGGGCTTGCGCATCATAAATTTCTCCCGGGCCCACTTTTCAAGCATTTCCGGATTACCGAAAACCTCGTTACGCTCCTTCTTTACCTGTTTTACTTTTTCCTGTAAAATAGCACGCTCCTTCTCCAAATCCATCATTTTCATTTTGTTGGAAAGCACTACCGAAATATTGTTATTATCCAGGAAAATGATCCACACCAGCCAGAATACGAAAGTAGCCGGGTAGAAACTCTTCAGAATACGTGGCCAGGGAAAGCTTTTGGATTTGGTGTCGGACATAGGCAATGAAGAAAAACCGGGGCTTTGGGCCCCGGTTTTGAATATATTGAGTCGGTTAGAACTTCAATCCAGGGAAGTAAGCATTCTCGCCTAGCTCCTCTTCGATACGCAATAGCTGGTTGTACTTGGCCATACGGTCGGAACGGGAAGCCGAACCGGTTTTAATTTGACCCGTATTCATGGCTACTGCCAAGTCAGCAATAGTAGAATCTTCTGTTTCACCTGAACGGTGCGACATGATGCTCTTGTATTTGTTGCGCGTAGCAAGGTTTACCGCATCATACGTTTCTGTCAGAGAACCGATCTGGTTTACTTTAATCAAAATCGCATTGGCGATATTAGAATCGATACCCTGCGTCAGACGGTTAACGTTGGTAACGAACAAGTCATCACCTACCAACTGGCACTTGCTGCCCACTGCATCGGTAAGTGCCTTCCATCCATCCCAATCGTCTTCGTCCATCCCATCTTCGATAGACATGATAGGATACTTCGCCACCCACTGAGCCCAATAGTCCGACATTTCGGCAGAAGTTAGTTTACGGCCATCCGATTTTTTGAAATGATACATACCATCCTCATAGAATTCAGAAACGGCTGCATCCATAGCAATGAAGATATCTTCACCTGGCTTATAACCCGCTTTCTCGATGGCCGTCAAGACCACTTCGATGGCCTCTTCGTTGGATTTGATGTTGGGAGCAAATCCGCCTTCATCTCCTACGTTGGTAGAGTATCCTTTGCTTTTCAATACAGTTTTCAAAGTATGGAAAACTTCCACACCCATGCGTAGTGACTGTGAGAACGTATCGGCTTTCACAGGCATAATCATAAACTCCTGGAAATCGATGGAGTTGTCGGCATGGCTACCACCATTCAGGATGTTCATCATCGGAACGGGAAGGGTATTGGCGTTTGTACCTCCAATATAGCGGTACAAAGGAAGACCCGCTTCCTGAGCTGCCGCCTTGGCTACTGCCAAAGAAACCCCAAGAATAGAGTTAGCTCCTAGTTTGCTTTTATTTGGTGTACCATCCAATTCCAACATGATCTTGTCGATCAGATTTTGATCGAACACAGAATGACCAATTAGTTCAGGATAGATAATTTCATTTACATTTTCTACCGCTTTTAAAACCCCCTTACCAACATATACTTGCTTGTCTTCGTCGCGTAATTCTACCGCTTCGTGCTTACCGGTAGATGCTCCTGAAGGAACAGCAGCACGTCCTAAGTAACCATTTTCGGTACGTATATCTACTTCTACTGTTGGATTGCCTCTTGAATCAAGAATTTGTCTTGCATGTACTGACTGAATCGTACTCATTTGCAGCTTGGGTTTTGATTATAAATGGATAAAATATTGATACAAAATAACGCAAAAAAATCGTTAGGATTACAGCTTGCGTAATTTTAGCGTAAATTTACAAAACAATCTAATTAAACTATAGTCATGAAAGCTTTACGCATTGTTTTTACCTTATTTACCCTAGCCGCCTTCTCTTGTCAGTCTCAGGACAAGTCGGAGAACCAGCTTACTGCAGAGAAATTTCAGACAGAACTAGCCAATACCCCCGATGCACAATTGGTAGACGTACGCACGCCAGATGAATTTAAAGACGGTCACCTAAAACAGGCGATGAATATTGATTTTAAAAGTGATGACTTTGAAGAACACATCAAGGCATTGGACAAAGATAAGCCTGTTTTTGTGTACTGCCTGGCCGGCTCACGAAGCGCTGGAGCGGCGAAAGTATTAGCAGAAAATGGCTTTAAGAATGTATATGACATGGATGGCGGCTATTTGAAATGGACCGCCGCCAATTATCCTGTAGACGAGCCTGCCAATGCAGGAGAAAGAAAAGGGATGTCTACCGAGGACTTCCAGAAGATGGTAGCGTCGGAGCCTGTCGTGATGATCGACTTTAACGCCCCCTGGTGTGCGCCCTGCGTTAAAATGCTTCCCATCATCCACCAGTTAGAAAAAGAATATGCTGGCAAAGCGAAGGTAGTAGCCATCAATTACGACGAAAACAAGGCCCTGGCCAAGGAGCTGGGCATAGACGAAATCCCGGCCTTTTTGATGTATAAAAAAGGGAAGTTGGTAGAACGCAAAAATGGGCTGATCGAAGAAAAAGAATTCCGGACTTGGCTCGACGCCCAGTTATAATACGCAATTCCTATCAAAAAAAGCGTACAGCGAGGTTGTTCCTCGCCGTACGCTTTTTTTGTGGAATACTTCATAGATTGGATTATGCATCCCATTCCGGGTTTTCAGTTCCGAGTATAGAGCAAATCGAAGTACTTCGTATTCTAAAATGGGATAAAAGACTTCCATAGATCTTTGCTTTCGATGACTCCAAGTTTAACAAGCCGCTTGGCTGAAATATAGGGGTGATACAAGAAGGCATAAAATCAAATTGGTATATAACAAAATCAACTCTTTAATGAGTATCATAATAGCAATATAAGGAATCTCATATTTCACTCGTTATTTCCAATTCTAGATCATTACAATGGTAATCTATGTCATTTTGCCAACCCAATTCATATTAATAACCATTAACCTTCCTCATTACCGTTCGTTCTAGGGGATTGATATTTTACTTTTGGCCCGAATCGGCAATTCCACCCAAATTACTAATAGTCCAAAAATATAAGAAAAAAATGATCCATCCGAGTACTAAGGTGGTCCATCCTCTCCATTGCTTTCTTGAATAATTCAAAGAAGCTGACTTATAATAAAGAGGTTGAATTTTTTCAAGTTTATTTAAGACCCAGAAGCAACTACTAATCAATGGACCCAAAATCACAGCAGAAATTACAAGATAATACAATAAGGGGTTGCCGGATTTAAGTGTGTAATATAATTCATCAAACCGTATCACTTTTGTTATTAAAGTAAGTATGATTATATAATAAGATAAGAACAAACAAGAAAAAAGTAAAGGATATCCGGTCTTCTGCTTTGCAGATACTTTTCCATATCGACTTGAATAATGAATGTATGCAAAATCTCTCAAGTCTAATAATAAATTGATCATATACGTCATATTGTTTTATTATACGCGTGTCTTGATTGCAATAATTAAAGAACAAGTCCCCATACCCAATGCCCACCAAGGACCGACAAAGATAGAAGCTATTCCTAATCCAAATTGTATGGCATTCTTGTAATCATCACTTGTCCAGCCATTAGTATTATCGGCCAAGCCAACCCATAGCTGAACTCCAGCAATGACCCCTCCAACATGTCCTATGCGTGAACTTACTAGACCAATTTGAGAAAGCATTCTTAGTGATGTAAAATTATGCATATTAGCTCCAATAGATCTAGTAAGTACCTCCGACTTACCAACGCTCCATCCGGCAATATCAGCAGTAAGGTCAACAGGAGTTTTGTTTTACAAACCTAAATAATATTTACAAATCCCTTTCTGACCTATGTCAGAAAGGGAATCCACAAAAGTCAGAAAATCACTTTCGCTGATTGCGGATTCTGCTTAAGGTGCTTGCGGTAATATTGAGGTAAGAGGCTTGAATATTTACGGAAATTCTGCCGGTAATTCCAGGATACTGATTTTCAAAAAATGCCAGCCGATCGGCCGCCGAACGTAATCCGCACATCCTTACACGCATATCCATTAGTTCAAAAGTCCTTTCATGGGTCAGGTGCCCCATTTCAGGATATAATGCGGCTAATTCTTTATAGTTCTGGAAAGATAATTGGTATAGCGTAGAGGGTTCCAAAGTTTCGATATGGTAATGCCCAGGTTTCTGATACAAAAAGCTACTAATATCGGTCAAAAATCCAAAAGCAGGGACGATCCAGGTGGTAATTTCAACAGGCTGGGCGTTACCATCTAACGCCTTGATCAATGTCAAATCCTGCTCTAAGTAATAGGCTCGAAGTACACCCGTTTCAACAAACCATAGACAACTAGCGACATCCCCCGCCGTTAGTAACAATTTCTTTGCGGGAACTCTCACTTTCGTGAAAAATGGGATAGCGGCTTCAAAATGCTCGGGAGCCATTCCTACAAATTCCGCGAGCCCATTTATAAATTTTTCCATTATTAAGACTTTGGGTATACCAATATAAAAAAATTCGACCTCAATAGTTAATGTAAAGCTACTTAAATTAACTGCATATTTTATTAAAATGTCCATTTCTCATGAACTAATGACCTCATGCTTCAAAAACCGATTATCAAAATCAAAAAATCACAAGCTCAGAACTCAACCCTGAATCTCGTAGGACTTTTCGATGCGATTTTTTTAATATGCAGGTATATATTAGCCCAATGGTGAAGGCAAGGGCAGGGAGGAAATTGTAGTTTTCTATATCGTTGAATAGGGTTTCATAATTGCCATATACAATCAAAACAACGATAACGAGGTAGGTCAAAAGAATATCTGGCATGGATAGCTTCGTTTTTCTAAACAGCCTAATTCTCATCAACAGCAATGTCAATAAAAAATAATACAGGGCTTCGAAACAATGCCTGTAAGCAGGATAATCACTCTTAATAAAGCTGATAATAAACAAGACTATTGCAGACACTATATCCCATACTAAAAATATCCTTCGGGAATTCAAAAAAAAATCCCTGCCGGAACCGGCAGGGACGAGATCGTATTAAGCGTTGAGAAGCGCTGTAAACTGATCGAACAGATAGCGCGAGTCGTGCGGCCCGGGCGAGGCCTCGGGGTGGTATTGCACCGAAAAGGCTGGATAGTCCTTTCTGCGAATACCTTCTATTGTTTTATCGTTCAGGTTAACATGCGTGATCTCCACATTGGGATGACTGCTGATCTCCTCTGGATTCACGGCAAAACCATGATTCTGACTGGTGATCTCGCATAGGCCCGTTTGTAGGTTCTTTACAGGGTGGTTAAGCCCCCTATGACCATGATGCATCTTATAAGTGCTGATACCGCTGGAAAGGGCTAGTAGCTGATGTCCCAGACAAATACCAAAGACAGGCTTTTTGGTCGCCACCATTTTCGTCACATTTTCTACTGCATAACCCATCGATGCAGGATCCCCAGGACCGTTAGAGATAAAGAAACCGTCAGGGTTCCACTGCATCACCTCTTCAAAAGAGGTTCGGGCCGGGAAGACCTTACAATAACACCCGCGTTGGGTAAGGTTACTTAAAATGCTTTTCTTTATCCCATAATCCATAACAGCAATCCGATAGCGGCTGTTACCTTCATTGCCCATAAAATAAGGCTCAGAGGTTGTCACTTCGGAGGATAGCTCTAATCCTTCCATGGAAGGGACCTTTTTCAATTCTTCCATTAGGGCTGCCTCGTCAAGAATTTCAGAGGAAATGATTGCATTCATCACTCCTTTTTGACGAACATGACGCACAATATGCCGGGTATCGACATTGCTTATTCCTACAATTTTAGCCCTTTCAAAATACTCTTGAAGGGAAAAATCTGCCGTATCACGGGAGTAAACCTGTGAGAAAGTATTACATACCATCCCTTTGATTTTTACCGACCCCGACTCTTCCTCGTCTTCCAGCTGCACCCCATAATTACCGATATGAGAGTTGGTATTGACGATAATCTGACCGTAGTACGACGGATCGGTATAGATCTCCTGGTAGCCGGTCATGCCGGTATTGAAGCAAAGCTCACCTCCGGTGGTGCCGTCAATCCCCAGCGCTAACCCTCTGTAAGCCGTTCCATCTTCCAACAAAAGCAATGCCTCTTTCTTGTGACCCATATTTGATTCTATATTTATACTATTGGTTAATTTGTGCCGATATCATAACCATCCTTCGGCCATTTCGGTTTAATTCCAGTGGCAAAATTAAAAAATTAGCCATAAAAAGGGGTTAAACGACAACGTCTAACCCCTTAATACTACTAAATTTTCATTTTGCAATATATATTATTCACTTGCAGCATCCGTTTCACGTCCACCATCAAGTTCATCTTGCAACTTTTTCAACTCATCCCATTTACCATCGGCCGCAAGCTGAGCCTGAGCAGGCCAGGTAGCAGGACTATGGGTATTGAACTGAGGACCTGCTTTTTCAAGCAATTCCTGAATCGCTTCGGGAGTGGCTGCTGCCAACTGAGCGTAAGTAGCGATGCCACCTTCCGCTAGAATATCGGCGATCTTTGGACCAACCCCTTCGATTTTCTTCAAGTCATCACCTTCGGCGACTACTTCGCTAGCAGCAGGAGCAGCAGCGGCAGTATCTTCCGACTTCTTACCACCACGGCGGCTACGACGTGTTTTGGCAGGTTTGTCAGCGTTCGCAAGAAGAAGTGCATCGTTGAAGTCGACCAATTCGATCAAGGCTACTTCAGCAGCATCACCCAGACGGTTGCCTAGTTTAATGATGCGGGTATAACCACCGGGACGGTTGGCGATTTTGTCAGAAACGTTACCAAAAAGTTCTTTTACCGACTCTTTATCGTTCAAGTAAGAGAATACAACCCTTCTGTTGTGGGTGGTATCATCCTTGGCTTTTGTAAGCAAAGGCTCTACATAACCTCTTAGTTCTTTGGCTTTTGCCAAAGTAGTTTCAATTCTTTTGTGGATAATCAGCGAAGAAGCCATGTTTGATAACATCGCCTTGCGGTGAGATGCCGTTCTTCCTAAGTGATTATGTTTCTTACCGTGTCTCATTTTGTTTATTGTTTAGTTGCTTCGAGCAGCGTACCTACGCGCTTCAGAATACATACTGATTATGGAATTACTATTTTACTCTTCGTCTAACCGATATTTGGCGACGTCCATTCCAAATGTGAGTTGTTTATCAGCAACAAGTTGCTCCAACTCGGTAAGCGACTTTTTACCAAAATTACGGAACTTCATCATGTCCGAAATTTCAAGTCGTACCAAATCTCCTAATGATTTAACATCGGCAGATTTCAGACAGTTGTAAGCACGAACAGAAAGATCCAACTCCGACAAGGAAGTTTTAAGGAGTTTCCGCATGCGCAACATCTCTTCGTCTACTTGATTATCTTCTTCCGCTTTCTGCTTTTCAAAGGTCATAGTCTGATCTGAGAATAGCATAAAGTGTTGGATCAATATATTGGCGGCACCCTTCAAGGCATCCTCGGGATGGATAGAACCATCGGTTTGGATATCGATCAATAGGCGCTCATAATCGGTCCGCTGTTCTACACGTGTGTTTTCCACACTGTATTTTACATTTTTGATCGGAGTATATATGGAATCTACGGCAATATAACCAAAGGGAAGTTCATTCGCCCTAGGCTCATCCGCAGGAATATAGCCTCTACCTTTGTCCAACAACAGTTCCATTTCGAACTCCTTATTGTCGTCGATATGGCAAATTACAAGATCAGGATTCAACACTTCGTAAGTGTTGGTAAACTTACCAATATCACCAGCCGTAATGACAGAGACATTTTTAAGGTTAACAACGATACGGCTTTCGTTCAAATCTGAAACTTTTTTAAAACGAACCTGCTTGAGGTTCAGGATGATTTCCGTAACATCCTCTACAATACCTTCAATTGAAGAAAACTCGTGAAGCACACCAGGGAACTTCACACTCGTTATGGCATAGCCTTCTAAAGATGAAAGTAGTATTCTACGCAACGCATTTCCTATCGTTACGCCGTATCCTTTCTCTAAAGGCTTAAACTCAAACAACCCATGAAAGTCGTCTGCTTTTTCCATGACGACCTTATCAGGCATTTGGAAAGCTAATATTGACATAGTCTTTGCTCCTTTTATAGTAGTAAATGATAGTTGATCACGCTACCGTTACCTTTGCGATCGCAAAATAACCGTTACCGGCCAATAGCACGTTACCGAACAGTAACGTGCTAATGTAATGAAGATTGTTATTTAGAGTACAATTCAACGATCAATTGTTCGTTGATGTTCTCCGGTATTTGGTCACGTTCTGGGAACGTTACAAACTTACCACTCAATTGCGAACCATCCCACTCCAACCAGTTGAAGCCTCTTGCGCTATGTCCAGATAGGCTATCTGAAATGGCTTCCAAGGACTTTGATTTCTCACGAACGGTCACTACCTGACCAGGACGTAGGGAGTAAGAAGGGATATTAACGATCTCTCCATCTACCAAAATGTGCTTATGCGATACCAACTGACGTGCAGCACGACGGGTTGGCGCTATACCCAAACGGTAAACAGTATTATCCAGACGAGCTTCGCAATATCTGAGTAGGTTTTCACCAGTGATACCCTCTTTTACAGAAGCTTTTTCGAATAGATTACGGAATTGTCTTTCAAGAATACCGTAAATAAATTTAACCTTTTGCTTTTCCATCAACTGTAAAGCATATTCCGACTTCTTAGGTCTGCGACCTTTTCCGTGAACGCCGGGAGGATAATTCTTCTTTGCAAGCGCCTTGCTGGGACCCATGATGGGTTCTCCGTAACGTCTTGCAATCTTGGTTTTGGGACCTGTGTAACGTGCCATTAAAAACTTTTGTTAACTAATTTTAAAAAATTTACCATTCTGTAACCCCAGTGTCCAAATTACGAATGGGTATTGCCCGAGGGCAATAGGGTACTTATACTCTACGACGTTTTGGAGGACGACATCCGTTGTGCGGAAGTGGAGTAATATCGCGAATCACAGTAACTTCGATTCCGGAATTCTGAATGGTACGGATAGCAGACTCACGTCCTGATCCTGGTCCTTTTACGAACACTTCAGCCTTACGCATTCCAAGGTCGAAAGCGACCTGTGCAGCGCTGGAGGCTGCAGTTTGCGCTGCGTAAGGGGTGTTCTTCTTAGAACCGCGGAAACCCATTTTACCAGCAGAACCCCAGGAAATTACCTGTCCGTTCAAGTTAGTAATAGAAATGATGATGTTGTTAAAAGAAGCCCTGATGTGAACTTGTCCCACCGGCTCTACTACAACAACTCTTTTCTTAGCTTTGTCTTTTCTTTTATTTTGTGCCATTGCTTTTGAAAATAAGGTGTGCCATTACGACACCGCTCATTGTTTATTTAGTAGCCTTTTTCTTGTTCGCGATTGTTTTGCGCTTACCCTTACGAGTACGTGAGTTGTTCTTAGTCCGCTGACCACGCAATGGCAATCCCTTACGATGACGAAGACCACGATAACATGCAATGTCCATCAGGCGCTTAATGCTAAGCTGTACCTCCGACTTAAGTGCACCTTCTACCTTAAATTCACCTGCGATTACCGAGCGAACTGCACCAGACTCATCGTCTGACCAATCAATCACTTTCTTATTAACGTCAACGCCAGCTTTGTCCAGGATTTTCTTGGCCGAACTACGGCCAATACCAAAAATATAAGTTAGCGAGATCTCACCCCTTTTGCGGTCGGGAATATCAACTCCAGAAATACGTGCCATAATTTTTAACCTTGTCTTTGTTTATACCGAGGATTCTTTTTGTTTATCACATAAATCTTTCCCTTTCGGCGAATTACCTTGCAGTCTACACTGCGCTTTTTAACTGATGCTTTAACTTTCATCTTTATTGACCTTATGTGTTGTTCACTAAACTAAAGCCCTATTTATATCGATAAACGATTCTTGCTTTCGATAAGTCGTAAGGCGACATTTCCAACTTTACTCTGTCACCGGGTAAGATTTTGATGTAGTGCATCCTCATTTTACCTGATATGTGTGCGATTACTTCGTGCTTATTTTCTAATTCCACACGAAACATTGCATTTGACAGAGCTTCGATTATTACTCCGTCTTGTTCGATTGATGCTTGTTTTGCCATTCGTAAATTTATTGCTCCACTGCAACCATTAGGCTGGTATTGGCCGTTACTTGTTCTATGTAGTCAAATGTTGTCAGGATCTCGGCCTTGCCTTTACGCACGACCACGGTATGTTCGAAATGAGCCGAAGGTTTACGATCGCCAGTACGAATAGTCCACCCGTCCCGCTCCTGCACCACTCCTTTGGTTCCCAGGTTGATCATAGGCTCTATGGCCAGTACCATCCCTTCTTTGAGTTTGATGCCCTTGCCCCGCTTCCCATAATTGGGCACTTCAGGGGCTTCGTGTAAGCTTCTTCCTATTCCGTGGCCTACCAGTTCCCTGACCACACTATAACCTCTTTGTTCAACGAAATTCTGAATAGCAAAACCAACATCACCCATTCGCATTCCATCGCTAGCCTCTGCGATTCCCTTGTAAAGGGACATTTTAGTAGCTACCAACAGATCTTTTACTTCCTGGCTCACTTCACCTACCGGGTAGGTATATGCACTGTCGCTATGAAAACCATTCAGTTTAACGCCACAATCTACAGACAATATATCTCCGTCTCTTAACTCATAGCTACTGGGGAACCCATGAACTACCACCTCATTGGCGGAGATACAAAGTGAGGCTGGGAAACCGTTGAAACCTTTAAAGGAAGGTATTCCACCATTATCCCGGATAAACGACTCGGCAATGCTATCCAGTTTTTGGGTTGTAACACCTGGCTTAACCCAGCTAGCTACTTCGGCATGTGCCTTTCCCAATACCTGAGCACTCAGCTTTATCAGGTCAATCTCCTCTTCTGTTTTGAGGTATATCATTATTAAATTGCTAGACTTTCGGCTCTCCCTGTAACCCGACCTGACTTCATCAGGCCTTCGTAGCGGCGCATCAACAGATAGCTTTCAATTTGCTGTAAGGTGTCCAATACCACCCCTACCATGATGAGTAGAGAGGTACCTCCAAAGAATTGTGCAAACTCACTGTTCACACCCAACAGACTTGCAAAAGCCGGCAAGATGGCCACCAAAGCCAGCATAATAGAGCCTGGGAAAGTTATCCGATCTAAGATAGAGCTGATATATTCCGAGGTCTGCTGTCCAGGTTTGATACCGGGTATAAAACCACCACCACGTTTCATATCATCTGCGATCTGTTGCGGATTGACTGAAATGGCCGTGTAGAAAAATGTAAATACGATAATTAATACCGCAAATAACAAGTTGTATTGCCAGGTGGTATAGTTGGCAAATATCGTCGCAACGTTACTCGCAAAATCGCTTTTATCGGCGAAGTACGAGGCTCCCAATGAAGGGATAAACATCAAGGCCTGTGCAAATATGATGGGCATAACACCCGCTGCATTCAGCTTAAGCGGCAGATACTGGCGTTGGCCACCCATTACCCGGTTGCCTACCACTTGTTTGGCATACTGGATTGGAATCCGACGTACTGCCTGCGTAAGCATCACCGCCCCCATAATCACGAAATACAGCGCTACCATTTCCAGAACTGTCAGCAAGATTTGCCCACTACCTCTAGAAACGACTTCTTTGTAAATCGCCCCGGGGAAACGTGAAACGATTCCAATCATAATCAACATCGAGATACCATTTCCGATTCCTTTATCGGTGATCCGCTCCCCAAGCCACATGCAGAACATGGTACCGGCTGTCAGGATGAATACCGAGGAAATCGAGAACAAACTTCTGGATACTAACAGGGCCTCGTCGGGCACGGTAGTATTCAGGTAGGCTGTTCCCTGTACCAGGGTAACGATGATGGTCAATACCCTGGTAATCTGATTGAGTTTTTTACGTCCCGACTCCCCTTCCTTCTGCATTTTCTGGAAGTATGGCAGGGCCATAGTCAACAGCTGAATGGCAATGGAAGCAGAGATATAGGGCATAATACCCAACGCAAAAATGGAGGCCTTGCTAAAGGCTCCACCCAGAAAAGTATCTAACAAACCCAGTAAACCTTGGGTCGATACGTTTAATTGATCGGGTTCAACACCAGGCAACGCTACATAAGACCCTAATCTGAAGATTGTTATAAACAACAGAGTGTTGAGAATACGAGTTCTCAACTCCTCTATTGAAAATATATGTTGTATGGTTTCAAAAAATCTTTTCATGTTCTGGGCTTACATTTGCCTTTCGAGAGCCAACCGAAGTTGGCCTGTTCGAATTCGTTATAGTTTAACCGCTTTACCTCCTGCTTTTTCAATCGCTTCAATAGCAGTAGCAGAAAAGCCATGCGCTTGAACCTCGATAGAAGCGGATATTTCACCACGACCAAGAATTTTGACAAGGTCTTTTTTGGCTGCCAATCCATTCTCGCGGATCATGTCCACGGTAATGACGTTAGCATTTACCTTGTCGGCTAGTGCCTGGATAGCATCCAGGTTCAAAGCCTTATACTCAACCCGGTTGATGTTATTGAAACCAAACTTGGGCAAACGTCTCTGAAGGGGCATCTGGCCACCTTCAAAGCCCAGTTTACGGCTATAACCAGAGCGGGACTGAGCTCCATTATGACCGCGGGCAGCAGTTCCTCCTTTTCCGGATCCCTGACCACGACCTACACGTTTTCCGACTTTTACAGATCCCGCAGCAGGTTTTAAAGAACTAAGATTCATACTATTAGTATCTATTAAATTGCTTCCACTTTAACCAAATGGCTAACCTTACGGATCATGCCCGCAATGGCGTCGCTATTTTCTTTTTCAACCGATCTGTTCAGTTTACCAAGACCAAGGGCCTTAATGGTAAGTTTTTGTCTTTCTGGGCGATCGATCGCACTTTTAACTTGGGTAATACGTACTTTTGACATAGTTACTTTCAGATATAGGTTATCCGAGACGGATTAACCATTAAACACTTTATCCAGTTTAACACCACGCTGAAAAGCAACTTGATGCGGAGCTCTCATTTTAAGAAGCGCATCAATGGTAGCCTTTATTACATTGTGGGGGTTCGAAGAACCCTTCGACTTAGCCAATACATCTTTGATACCCGCACTTTCCAAAACGGCTCTCATCGGGCCACCGGCAAGTACACCTGTACCAGGAGCAGCTGGCTTAATCAGTACAAATCCACCACTGTATTTTCCTTCCATAGCATGAGGAACAGTGTTCTTCAGCATAGGGATCTGGATCAGGTTTTTCTTAGCGTCGTCGATACCCTTGGCGATGGCGTCAGTAACCTCATTGGCTTTTCCTAGGCCATAACCTACTACACCCTGGCCGTCACCCACTACCACAATGGCAGAAAAGCTAAAACGACGACCACCTTTTACCACTTTTGCAACCCGATTGATCGCTACAACGCGCTCTTTCAGATCTGATTCGTTAACCTTTGAAGGTCTTGTATTTGTAGACATAGAATTGGTTATTCTTAGAATTTCAGGCCACCCTCGCGAGCTCCTTCGGCCAATGCTTTTACTTTACCATGGTACAAATATCCGTTACGGTCGAAAACCACCGCGGAGATACCTGCTTCCTGAGCCTTAAGGGCAATCTTCTTACCTACCTCAAGAGCAACACCAAGGTTGGTGCTGGTTCTCTTTTCTCCAAGGTCGTGTGAAGATGCACTCGCTAGGGTTACCCCTCTCACATCGTCAATTACTTGTGCATAGATTGCTGTATTAGAACGAAACACCGATAATCTGGGACGTTCCGCGCTTCCCTTCACACGCTTGCGAATGTGAAGTTTAAGGCGCTGTCTTCTATCTAATTTTGTCGTAGCCATTTTTTACTTTTTCTAATCTTTGTTATTAAACTAAATTCCGTGGCTACGCACTATTTCTTAGCGGCTGACTTACCAGCTTTTCTACGAACCACTTCACCAACAAAGCGAATACCTTTTCCTTTGTAGGGTTCCACCTTACGCAGAGACTTTATCTTAGCAGCTACAGAACCGATCAATTCTTTATCAATTCCTTCGAGAATAACCTTAGGATTCTGACCTTTATCCATTGTTGTAGTAACCTTGATTTCTACTGGAATGGCCATGAAGATATTATGAGAGTAACCCAACTGCAACTCCAGCACATTATTGGCTGAAGTAGCTTTGTAACCTACCCCTACAAGCTCCAATTCCTTTTTATATCCCTGATCAACTCCAATCACCATATTGTTGATTAGAGAACGATACAGGCCATGGAGTGCTTTATGACGCTTTTGCTCAGTAGGGCGCTTCACTGTAAGTTCAGTGCCTTCTACTTCCACAATCATGTCTGAGTCCACCGCCTGCGTCAGCGTGCCCTTAGGGCCTTTTACCGATACTACATTGTCAGCTGCAACATTTGCAGATACACCAGCCGGTAAAATTATTACTTTATTTCCTATGCGTGACATTTCCTGGAATACTTTAAAATATTAATACACGAAACATAACACTTCACCACCTACATTCAAGGTCTTGGCTTCTTTGTCGGTCATCACCCCTTTCGAAGTGGAGATGATCGCCGTACCAAGGCCTCCCAATACTCGTGGGAGCGTAGATGAACCCGCATACTTCCGAAGACCTGGCTTACTAACGCGCTGCAATTTTACAATGGCAGATTGTTTGGTAACAGGATTATACTTCAAGGCTATTTTAATTGTACCCTGAGGACCGGTTTCATCAAATTTATAACTCTGAATGTACCCTTTATCGAAGAGTACCTTCGTCATTTCTTTCTTTATGTTGGACGCAGGTATCTCTACAACCCGATGCTTCGCTTTGATCGCGTTTCTGAGTCTGGTTAGATAATCTGCTATGGGATCCGTTAACATCTTTATTCTTAGTTTAAACTCTCCCCCTGAAAAGGGAGTGCAAAGTTAAGTAATTGAAATCAGAATTGAAAATATTCTTACCAACTAGATTTTGTCACACCAGGGATCTTGCCATCAGAAGCCATTTCCCTAAACAAAACCCGTGATATTCCGAACTTTCTCATGTATCCCCGTGGTCTACCCGTGATTTTACAACGGTTGTGCAGTCTTACGGGAGAAGAATTGCGGGGCAGTTTATCCAAACCTACCCAGTCACCAGCTTCTTTCAATTGCTTACGCTTTTCAGCATACCTTGCAACGAGTGCTTGTTTTTTTCTATCCCGTGCTTTTACTGATTCTTTTGCCATTTCGGTATATATCTTATATCTTAAGAATTATCCTTGTTTATTCGCATTAATGAAAGGCATCCCTAGGGCCTTCAACAATTCGTAACCTTCTTCATCCGAATCGGTTGAAGTTACGAAAGTGATATCCATCCCCGTGATTTTATTCACCTTTTCAATACTGATTTCAGGGAATATAATTTGCTCTTTTACGCCAAATGTATAGTTTCCACGTCCATCAAATCCTTTGTCGCTAATTCCTTTAAAGTCACGTACACGAGGCATCGCAATCGCAGTAAGACGATCAAGAAATTCATACATATTATCACCACGAAGGGTAACCTTCGCACCGATAGGCATGTTCTCTCTCAACTTAAAGTTAGAAACCGCTTTCTTGGAGATCGTAGCAATTGCTTTTTGACCGGTGATCAGTCCTAATTCTTCTACACCTGTATCGACAAGCTTCTTGTCTGCTACGGCAGCTCCGATACCCTTGTTAATCACGATCTTCTGAAGGCGAGGAACCTGCATAATCGACTTGAACTGAAATTTCTCTTTCAGTTGGCCTACGATTTCGCCTTCGTACTTTTCTTTTAATCTTGGCTTTGCCATTTTTACTGTAATAGTTGATTGTAGATTACCGACCCACAATGATTAATAATAAAACCGGGGGGAATTAGATGAAATTCCCTGATTTCTTTGCAAAACGTTGAAGCTTCCCTTTATCGTTAGCTTTACGTCCGGTTCTGGTGGCTTCACCTGTCTTAGGATCTACGACCTTAAGGTTACTGATATGAATAGTACCCTCGATTTTCTCAATGCTTCCCTGAGGATTTTGTGCATTGGGCTTCACGTGTTTGGTGATCATATTCACACCTTCTACGGTAGCACGAGACTTGTCAATCAAGACCCTTTTGATTACACCGGTTTCCCCTTTAGCGTTTCCAGAAATCACCTTAACGGTGTCTCCTTTACGGATATGAAGCTTTGCCGGTGCTTTTTTATTTTTACTTTCCATCTGAGATATTCTCTTAAAACGGTTTAAAGAAACACTTTAGTTATTGATTTCTTACAACACCTCTGGAGCCAGAGACACGATCTTCATAAATTGCTTTTCGCGCAATTCACGGGCTACCGGCCCGAAGATCCGAGAGCCTCTTGGCTCATCGTTGTTGTTCAATAAAACAGCAGCATTATCCTCAAAACGAATGTAGGTTCCATCTTTGCGGCGTACTTCTTTCTTGGTACGTACCACTACGGCCTTAGAAACCGTTCCTTTTTTCATATTGCTCGAAGACAGAGCCGATTTTACTGTAACGACAATTTTGTCGCCTACTGAAGCATAGCGTTTGCCAGTTCCGCCAAGTACCCGGATCACGAGTACTTCTTTGGCTCCACTGTTATCTGCTACCGACAGTCTTGATTCTTGCTGTACCATGATTACTTAGCTCTTTCAAGGATTTCTACTAATCTCCAACGCTTGTTCTTACTAAGCGGACGTGTTTCCATTACTGAAATCGTATCACCGATTCCTACTTGGTTGGTTTCGTCATGCACCATTAACTTGGTGGTACGGGTCATAAACTTACCGTATTTTGCATGCTTAACGCGACGCTCGACAGTGATCACACAGGACTTATCCATCTTGTTGCTCACTACTTTGCCAACTCTCTCTTTACGTAATTTTCTTTCTGATGCCTCCATAATGTCTAAACTGATTTACTGTTGGATACTTTTAGCCGACAGTTCGGTTAAGAGTTTTGCAATTTCCTTACGTGAGGCGCGAATACGCATAGGGTTCTCGATTGGAGAAATAGCATGAGCAAATTTCAATCGCAATAAGCGCTCTCTTTCCTGTGCAATCTGCTCTTTAAGCTGATCCTGTGACAGTTCTTTTATTTCTTTACTAGTCATTGCTGTTAATAATTAGCGGTTTAAAATCGTTCGGAGTTAGTCTATTCTTGGTAATCCCGACGCACCACAAACTTGGTCTTTACTGGCAATTTCTGAGCTGCCAAACGCAATGCTTCATTAGCGGTATCCAGGGCAACGCCACCGGCTTCGAAAATGATCGTTCCGGGCTTCACTGGAGCTACCCAATACTCAGGTGCACCCTTACCCTTACCCATACGTACCTCGGCTGGCTTCTTGGTAATAGGCTTATCAGGGAATACTCTGATCCATACCTGGCCTTCACGCTTCATAGCACGTGTTACGGAGATACGAGCGGCTTCAATCTGGCGGGCTGTCAACCATCCTGGCTCAAGGGACTTGATGGCGAATGAACCAAATGCTATCTGATGTCCCCGAGTTGCCAGACCGTTATGAGAACCCTTCCCCTTTTGTTGCTTGCGAAATTTTGTTCTTTTCGGCTGTAACATGATTCTAATCTATTTGAACCGATTTATAAAACCGGGAAATGTCTGATTACTTCTTCTTATTTTTTGCTCTTTTGCGACGGTCTGCATCGCCACCACCTTCGCCACGGTCATTTCCACGACCACCACGACGGTCACCTCTTCCACCACGGTCAGCACCAGCGGCACGGTCACTTCTGTCTGCAGCAGCAGTAGCAGCGCTCGGCGTAAGGTCACGCTTTCCGTAAAGCTCTCCTTTGAAGATCCAAACCTTGATACCTATTTTTCCATAGATAGTCTGGGCTTCTGAGATAGCATAGTCGATATCGGCTCTCAGGGTATGCAAAGGAATACGACCCTCTTTGTATTCTTCGGTACGGGCCATTTCAGCACCTCCCAAACGACCACCCAGGCGGATCTTGATTCCTTGTGTTCCAACCCGCATGGCTGCTGCAATCGCTTGCTTCATCGCACGACGGTAAGAGATACGTGCCTGCAATTGCTGCGCAATCGCTTCACCTACCAATTTGGCATCGATTTCAGGACGTTTGATTTCGTAGATGTTAATCTGCACATCTTTGCCTGTAATCTTCTTTAGCTCTTCTTTGATTTTATCAACTTCGCTACCACCTTTTCCGATTACAATACCCGGGCGTGCCGTGTGGATCGTAAGGGTGATGCGCTTCAATGTACGTTCAATAACTACTTTAGAAATCGATCCTTTTGGGATACGCGCTTTGATGTAGTTACGGATTTTTTCGTCTTCAACAAGTTTGTCAGAGAAGTCTTTACCTCCGTACCAGCTAGAATCCCAGCCTCTAACAATTCCTAGTCTCAGACCTATAGGATTAACCTTTTGTCCCATTCGAAATAGATCGTTTACTTATGATTCGGTGATTACTGTATTTACTGCGTCTGCTTCTGCTGCCTGATCATCGATCACGATCGTGATGTGATTGGACCGCTTACGAATTCTGTGAGCCCGTCCCTGGGGTGCAGGGCGCAAACGCTTCAACATACGTCCACCGTCAATAAATACGGTTTTAACAACTAGATCCGCATCTTCAAGCTTTGCGTCTTCATTCTTTTGCTGCCAGTTGGCAACAGCTGAAAGTAAAACTTTGTGCAAAACAGGTGAAGAAGCTCTTGGCTGAAATTTTAATAACGCCAACGCTTTGCTGACCTTCTGTCCGCGAATCATGTCGGCTACTAGTCTCATCTTGCGAGGAGAAGTAGGCACATTTCTTAATATAGCTCTTGCTTCCATGTTCTTTCAGATATAGGCTCGTTTACCAGGATGATAAACCAGCTATCGTCGACTATTTATTTTCTACCTTTATCTTTTTTTGCAGTGTGACCACGAAAGTTACGAGTAGGTGAAAATTCACCCAGCTTGTGTCCTACCATGTTCTCCGTTACATATACAGGGATAAACTTATTCCCGTTGTGAACCGCAAACGTATGTCCGATGAAATCTGGAGAGATCATTGAACGGCGTGACCAGGTTTTGATAACTGATTTACGAGACGCGTTGTTCATAGCCTCCACTTTATTCTCCAGACGAAAATCTATGTATGGTCCTTTTTTTAATGAGCGTGCCATGTTTCTATGTTATTTTTTACGACGGCTTATAATCAATTTCTCGGAGTGCTTGTTGCGATTACGGGTCTTAAGTCCCTTAGCAAACTGTCCGTTTCTTGAGCGAGGCTGACCTCCAGATGAGCGGCCTTCTCCACCACCCATTGGGTGATCTACTGGGTTCATGGCTACACCACGAACGCGAGGACGACGTCCCAACCAGCGTCTACGACCTGCTTTACCTAGAGATACATTCATATGGCTGGAGTTTGATACCGTTCCTACTGTAGCAATACAAGTAGAAAGAATCATTCTCATTTCGCCAGATGGCATCTTCAATACGGCATATTTGCCTTCACGTGCTACCAACTGAGCATAAGCTCCTGCACTCCGTGCAAACTGTCCACCTTTTCCAGGGGTAAGCTCCACGTTATGAACAATGGTACCAATCGGCATAAATCCTAGTGGCAAGGCATTGCCTACCTCTGGGGCTACCGAAGAACCTGACACGATCACTTGCCCAACTTTAAGTCCGTTAGGAGCGATGATGTAACGCTTTTCTTCGTCTTGATACTGAACCAAAGCAATACGTGCTGAACGGTTCGGATCGTATTCTATCGTTAGTACGGTGGCGGGATCATCGAAGCGATTTCTTTTGAAATCGATCACACGATATCTTCTTTTGTGCCCACCTCCTATATGGCGCATGGTACGATGTCCCTGGCTATTTCTACCACCGGTTCTTTTGATGGTTTCCAGTAGACTCTTCTCAGGTTTCGCCGCTGTGATCTCCTCAAAAGCAGGAGCCGAGCGGAAACGCTGACCAGCACTTGTCGGTTTTAATTTTTTAACTGCCATTTGCTATTAACTCGTCAAAGATTTGAATCAATCAACTATTTATGCTTCACCGTAGATATCGATGATTTCGCCTTCTGCTACCGTTACGATAGCCTTCTTGATAGTTGACGTTTTGCCACTTACAAATTTACCTCCCGAAGTACGGGATTTGCTTTTACCGATGCTGCGCATCGTGTGAACGCTTTCTACAGTCACCCCGAACAGCTTCTCAATAGCTTTCTTAATTTCTACCTTATTAGATGTAAGGGAAACTTCGAAGGCATATTTTCCTTGACCACCCTGAGCCGTTACCTTTTCGGTTATGATCGGACGTTTCAGTACACTCATGTTATTTGTTCATTTGGGTTTCCAAAATAGATAGCGCAGATTCACTTATCAAAAGACGGTCTGCATTCATCAGGTCATATGTATTTACTGAATCAACAGTAGTTACTTTGGCCTTTGGTACGTTACGGCTCGACAGGATAATGTTGCTGTCGATAGCCGGAAGAATTAGCAAGGTCTTTGTGTTTCCATAAGACAATGCATTCAACACATTGATATATGCCTTGGTTTTAGGCGAATCAAAACTAAATGCTTCCAAAACTGAGATCGCATCAGCCTTAGCCTTCACTGCAAAAGCAGAATTACGCGCTAGTGACTTCACTTTCTTGTTGATCTTGAAGCTATAGTTACGAGGTCTTGGTCCGAAAATACGGCCTCCACCTACAAACACTGGAGACTTAATGCTCCCTGCACGTGCCCCGCCAGTTCCCTTTTGGCGTTTGATTTTGCGAGTAGAGTGATTGATCTCTGCGCGCTCCTTAGACTTGTGCGTGCCCTGGCGCTGATTGGCCAGGTACAATTTTACATCGAGATAGATCGCATGCGTGTTAGGCTCTATACCAAAAATACTCTCTGGCATTACCACCTTCTTGCCGGTATCTTCTCCTTTTATATTTAATACGGACAGTTCCATTGGTCTTACTTCTCAATGATTAGAAATGAATTCTTTGCTCCCGGTACTGAGCCACTTACTACCAGTAAATTCTGCTCAGGTATCACTTTCAAAATCCGAAGATTTTGAATCTTTACACGATTGTTTCCCATGCGTCCACCCATACGTAATCCTTTGAATACACGTGAGGGGAAAGAACAGGCACCAATCGAACCTGGGTGACGTGCACGGTTATGCTGACCGTGTGTTTGGCCTCCTACCCCGCCGAATCCGTGGCGCTTTACAACACCCTGAAAACCGCGACCTTTGGCAGATCCTACCACATCAACGAATTCACCTTCTTCAAATACATCCTGTACAGAAAGTGAAGTTCCAAGTTCATGCTCCACTTCAAAATACTTAAACTCTACCACCTTTTGCTTAGGGGCCGTGCCAGCTTTTTTGAAGTGCCCTATTAATGGCTGAGTGGAGTTCTTCTCCTTTTTCTCGCCATAACCTAATTGGATAGCCTTATAGCCATCCTTCTCTTCGGACCTTACTTGTGTTACTACACAAGGACCAGTTTGGATTACAGTACATGCCAGAGCCTGCCCGTCAGCATTGTACAAACTAGTCATTCCGATTTTTTTACCAATTAAACCAGACATGTTGTGAAATTAAAATTTAGCAGGTATAAACCTTGTTCATTTAAAACGGACTGCAAAGGTAGAAAAATCAAATTTATTTTCCAAGCAGCCTTTTATTATTTCTCACTGATAATCAGCAAAAAAGGTCAGATGTACTAGCACATCTGACCTCGGATTTTTATCGTTCTAAAGACTATCTTTTCTTGGAAAAAATGCCCTTTTCGGACTTGAGCTCAGATGTGGTTTCCGTATTTCCGGACCTTCATCCAATTATGTCTTCTGATTCTCAATTGAGGCTTAAAACCCCTAAATCAGTCTTTTAGCTAGGTATCGCTTCATTAAATGAGGAAATACCAGGCTTCACTATACCTTAATTTCTACGTCTACCCCGCTTGGTAGCTCCAGTTTCATTAGCGCATCTACTGTCTTAGCACTCGTAGAGAAAATGTCTACTAAACGCTTGTAAGTACATAGCTGAAATTGCTCACGTGATTTTTTGTTTACGTGGGGAGAACGCAACACGGTGAACTTCTCTTTCTTGGTTGGCAAGGGGATTGGCCCGCTTACTACCGCTCCAGTGGCCTTTACAGCCTTCACAATCTTCTCCGCCGACTTATCCACCAAATTATGGTCGAAAGAGCGAAGTTTGATACGAATTTTTTGATTCATCTTGTTTTTTATTTCGGTTCTGAATACTAACCCCGCAAACTGCGGAGCTGCACTGACGAAAGAACCATTTACTTCGCCAGTATATCTTTAAAAGAAATAGCAGCATCGGCCCGTTTACACCGATGCTGCTCCTCTTATTTTTTATGCTTTAACTCCTTTTGTCTTTTCAATAACTGCTTCTGCAATATTATTAGGAACGATCTCGTAATGAGAGAAGGTTAGAGACGCTGTAGCACGTCCAGAAGACATGGTACGAAGGTCAGTAACATAACCGAATAGCTCCGACAAGGGAACATCAGCTTTGATTACCTGGGCTCCATTTCTAGAGTCCATACCTTTCATAATTCCACGGCGACGGTTAAGGTCACCGGTGATAGGTCCGGTATATTCGTCTGGAGTCAATACCTCTACTGCCATAATAGGCTCCATTAGCTTAGAACCAGCACTGCGTGCCGCTTCTCTGAAACCAATCTTAGCGGCTAGTTCGAAAGATAGAGAATCTGAATCGACATCGTGGAAAGATCCGTGGAATAGACGCACCTTCATAGAATCCAATGGATAACCCGCAAGGGCACCGTTGGCCATGGCCGCTTCAAATCCCTTTTGTACGGGTGCAATAAATTCACGAGGAATAGCACCCCCAACGATTTCGTTCACAAACTGAAGACCCGGAGTCACCTCTTTGCCTTCTTCAGCGTCGTCGCGTGGTCCGATTTCGAATACGATATCGGCAAATTTACCACGACCACCCGTTTGCTTCTTATATACCTCGCGGTGTTCACAGCTCTTAGTAAGGATTTCCTTATAAGCAACCTGTGGAGCACCTTGATTAACTTCTACCTTAAATTCACGACGCATACGGTCGATAATAATATCAAGGTGAAGCTCACCCATACCCTTAATAATGGTCTGGCCGGTTTCTTCATTACTTTCTACCTGAAGGGTAGGATCTTCTTCAATCAGTTTGGTAATTGCTTTGGAGAAGTTATCGCTGTCAGCAGCCTTCTTAGGCTCAATTGCGTAACCAATTACCGGCTCAGGGAATACCATTGATTCCAATATAATTGGATTCTTTTCGTCGGAAAGTGTATCTCCGGTTTTGATATCCTTGAAACCAACTACCGCTCCAATATCACCCGCTTCAAGGCGGTCAATTTGGTTTTGCTTATTGGCATGCATCTGGAAGATACGGGAGATACGCTCCTTATTACCTGAACGGTTGTTAAGGACATACGATCCTGAATCCAAAATACCTGAGTATGAACGGATAAAGCACAGACGACCCACGTAAGGGTCAGTAGCAATTTTGAATGCCAATGCGGCAAAAGGATCCGTTTCGGATGGTAGACGTGAAGTCTCCTCACCTGTACGAGGATCAGTTCCGACAATGCTCTCGCGGTCCATAGGAGAAGGCAAGATAGCCATCACATAGTCCAACATCGTTTGAACTCCTTTGTTTTTGAAGGAAGAACCACATACCATCGGTACAATTTTCATGCTGATGGTTGCTGCGCGCAAGGCGGCCAGGATCTCATCTTCGGTGATCGACATAGGATCTTCGAAGTATTTTTCCATCAAAGTATCGTCGAATTCAGCAACGGCTTCGAGCAATTTCTCACGCCATTCCTTCGCTTCTTCGATCATATCATCAGGAATAGGCACCTCAGTAAAGGTCATTCCCTTATCTTCTGTATTCCACTCGATACCGCGGAAGTTGATCAAATCAACTACGCCACGGAATGTATCTTCCGAGCCGATCGGCAATTGAAGAGGCACGGCATAGCTACCAAGCATCTCTTTCACTTGATTACAAACTTTCAGAAAGTCTGCGCCAGAACGGTCCATTTTATTCACAAAACCAATACGGGCTACTTTGTAGTTATCAGCAAGGCGCCAGTTGGTTTCCGACTGAGGCTCAACACCATCTACAGCAGAAAAAAGGAAAACAAGACCATCCAATACCCGCAGCGAACGGTTTACCTCTACGGTAAAATCCACGTGACCTGGAGTATCAATGATATTGATATGGTATTTCTGATCGCGGTACATCCAGTTTACAGTTGTAGCAGCCGAAGTAATAGTAATACCCCGCTCCTGCTCCTGCTCCATCCAGTCCATAGTAGCAGCACCATCGTGTACCTCTCCTATTTTGTGGCTAACCCCGGCGTAGTAAAGGATACGCTCCGTTGTTGTTGTCTTACCGGCATCGATGTGCGCAGCAATACCAATGTTTCTTGTTAATCTTAGATCACGTGCCATGATAAATGGTGATGTGTTATATTATTTTCGAGTTGCAAAAATTTGCATTTGTAAAAAGCTGATTCTCATCTTGCCGCAAAAAACCACATATCAAAAAAATCAGAGCGCAAAAGTATAAATTGTTGAGTATAAAAACAATGATGGGAACATTTTTTTTGGAGGTTTCCCCAAAAAACAGTGGGAGGACATATAAATGCCCTCCCACTGTTAATCTACTCAATACAAATTCCTTAGAAACGGAAATGTGAGAATGCCTTGTTCGCATCGGCCATGCGGTGCGTATCATCCTTTTTCTTGACAGCAGCACCTTCCCCTTTGGCAGCGGCAATAATTTCGCCAGCCAAACGATCCATCATGGTTTTTTCACCACGCTTACGTGCGTAGCTTATCAACCATTTCATCCCCAAGGATTGCTTACGCTCTGGACGAACTTCAGTAGGAACCTGGAAAGTAGCTCCACCTACCCGACGGCTCTTAACCTCTACAGCAGGAGTTACGTTGGTTAGTGCTTTTTTCCATGTTTCTAGTCCATTTTCACTGGTTTTCTTCTCTACCAACTCCAATGCATCATAGAAAATGGTGAAAGCAGTACTTTTCTTTCCACCCAACATCAGGTTGTTTACGAATTTGGTAACCTGAACATCCCTGAACTTAGGATCAGGAAGAATATATCTTTTCTTTGGTTTTGACTTTCTCATTGTGATACTTAATGTTTAACGAGGTTTCGTTTTGCAACTTATTCACCCCGAATCGCTCCGGGATTACTTCCCTTTTATTTAGATATGGTTACTTAATAAAAGCAGAGAGAGTTACTTTTTTTATTTTTTCTTACCTTTTGCTGGAGCTGCAGCCGCTTGTCCTGGCTTAGGACGCTTCGCACCATACTTAGAACGACGTTGTTTACGGCCATTTACTCCGGCTGTATCCAAGGCACCACGGATGATGTGGTAACGAACCCCAGGCAAATCCTTAACACGACCACCACGAATCAATACGATCGAGTGCTCCTGAAGATTATGTCCTTCACCAGGAATGTAGGCATTCACCTCCTTGTTGTTGGAAAGGCGTACACGCGCTACTTTACGAAGTGCGGAGTTAGGTTTCTTTGGCGTTGTGGTGTACACACGGGTACACACACCCCTACGCTGAGGGCAGGAATCCAAAGCCGGTGACTTTGATTTCCAAGTAATGGTCTCTCTACCTTTACGTACTAATTGTGAAATAGTTGGCATTTAACAAATTGATTTTGATCTGGTTAGTTTCCCAGTCGTTTGTTTAAAAACACTTTTTCCGAAAAATCGGACTGCAAAATTATAACTTTATCGATGATTTACAAAGCTCGGCACCTTTTTTTGTCATAGTTCCTCTAAACTTTGGCTCCGGACAGCACTTTCACACTCAGCAGGATAACTCATGCACACCCCTGTCAGCATACCAGGCAGCGCTCCCACGAGATCAAATCAACTGCTTGTGCAAAAAATATAAGGAATCTATATCCATTATTTTATTTACAGTCGTTGTTTATTAGTATTGTTGTATAAAAGAAAATCAGCTTGGCTCTGAGCCGTCCCTCAAAAATACCACCAGACTATTAACTTTATCTATGAGATTATTGCGAAGTTCTCTATACCTACTCTCAAGCCTGCTCCTGCTTGGCACTCTGCTGATAGGCTGTAATTCTACCATGCAGGTCTATAAAGACAGTTTGAAGAAGTATGACAATGGCGAATATGACTTAGCCATAAAAGGCCTTCAGAAGGTAGCTGCAGCTGGCTACGAACCCACCCAATCCAATTTTCTGATTGCCGAAAGTTACCGGCTCTCCAACCGATATCAGGAAGCGATCCCCTACTACAAACAGGCCCTGGATGAAGGTATCGATCAACCTCAGGCACGATTTCATTATGCTTATGCGCTGAAGACTACCGGCGCCTACCAACAGGCTCAGGAGGAGTTCCAGGCCTTTGCCGGAATGCAGAATGCACCGAAAGCCCTTCAGGAGAGGGCTCTCCGCGAGATAGAAATCCTTAAGATAGTGGACCGGCTGAAAACAATGGCCCCAGAGGTGGAGATCACGAATCTTCCAACCAATACCGCTGGAGCAGAATTTTCGGCGTTTGTCAATGGCAACCACCTCGTATATGCCTCTTCAAAAAAGGAAAAAATTTATAAAAATAATGGTCAGGCTATGTTGGGGCTTTATAAAGTTGCACTGCCTGAGGACCCGGAAAGCATCCAGGGGCCCCCTACTCTTTTCAGCAAAAATGTCTTTGAGGCGGAAGCCAACGAAGGGTCTCCCGCCTTTTCTCCCGACGGAAAGACCCTGGTATTTGCCCGAGGCAATACGGGAAAAAAGAAAGGGACCGCAGACGTCGACCTGTACATGAGCAAAAATGTGGATGGGGAGTGGACCTTGCCTATTTACCTGCCCATCAACGACTCTCTGGCCTGGGATGGCTCTCCCGCTTTCTCGGGTGATGGCAAAACCTTATACTTTGCTTCTAATCGACCTGGAGGATCGGGAGGAATTGATCTTTATCGGACCAATATGGATGCCTCTGGCCGATTTAGTAAGCCGGTTAATATGGGCAAGGACATCAATACCGCCGGAGACGATATGTTTCCCTATGTCTCCGAAGATGGTAAATTATATTTCGCCTCGGATGGGCACCCAGGTTTGGGGAAACTGGACCTGTTCGTCGCCACCCGCTCCCAGGGCATTATTACCGTTCAAAATTTAGGACTGCCGTATAATAGTCCACAGGATGATTTTGCTCTGACTTTTTATCCCGATTCGAACTCGGGCTTCCTTTCTTCCAATCGGGATGGAGGGAAAGGAGACGATGATCTGTATTACTTCTACATACCTCAGGCACCCGACAGCAGCATCGCCAAGGTCGACGACCCGAACGATCCAATGAGTCCGAAAAACCCAAACTTTATTAATGGCAAGCCCAAGATAGTTCGGTATTTCCTGGCGGGAGATGTGGTACTGAATACCCCCGAAGCAACCCCTTTGGACTCGGCCCTGGTCCAGATCTTACCCGACACCTCTGAGACGCCTATAGCCCAATTGCCTACGGATGCTTATGGCAAATTTGGTACTCAACCCGTGGAAGAGGGTCAGAATTATGTTTTGCTGGTTTCGCGTAAAGGTTATATCAGCAAAAGGGAGCCCTTCTCTATGGATGGAAGGTCTATCCCCCCTATTTTTCTGAATAAGGAACTTACCGACACTACCTTTACGGTGACCGTACGTCTGGACAAACTCGAGCTAAATAAGACCTTCGTTCTGGACAATATCTATTATGACCTTAACAAGTATAATATTCGTCCCGATGCCGCATTGGAATTGGATAAGCTGGTCCAGATACTCAAAGACAACCCAACGATGAAAATTGAGCTTAGCTCTCATACCGATGCACGTGCTACCGATTCTTATAATATGACCCTTTCACAAAACCGGGCAGAGTCGGCCGTAAACTACCTTATTTCCAGGGGAATAGACGCCGATCGAATGGTAGCACAGGGCTATGGAGAACGGGAGCTACTGATACCGAATGCCAAAACGGAAGAGGAACATCAAAAGAACAGAAGAACGGAATTTACCATTCTGAGCTACTAAAAGGATAGCATTTAAAATTTTTCTGAACCCGCTAACCTTCCACGGTTGGCGGGTTTTGTGCGTTAAGACGCTGTATTATTTTCTATCTTTGCGCTTTATTTTGAATTCTCTCTCAACAAAGTATTACAATGACCCACCGCGTGATCTACTGGTTTAGAAATGACCTGCGCCTTCAAGACAATGAAGCCTTCTTTTTGGCAGCCCAACAAGCTCAACAGATCATCCCCGTTTATGTTTTCGACAAAAGACTCTTCGAACCCACCCGTTTAGGATTCCTGCGCACCGGCTCGCTAAGAGGACAGCAGATAATTCAAGCTGTAGCCTCCCTTCGCAATGAATTGCGAAACCGAGGGTCGGAGCTCTTGATTCGGGTAGGAGAACCAGAAATTATAGTCGCCGAAATAGCTGAACATTACCAAGCCTCTTTTGTATATACCAGCAAGAAGATAGGCCCCAAGGAAACGAGAGTCGAATCCTCGTTAAGTAAAAACTTAAAACAAAGCAATACCGATTTTAAACTTCCATGGATAGACACGCTTACCCCTGCCATGGCGCTACCGTTCAATATTGCCAAGTTGCCTGGCAGCTTTTCTGATTATCAAAAGGCAATCGCCACTCTGCCTGGCATAGGCCCTGGTTGCGCAGTACCAGAAAATCTGGTGTTATCGGCAGATACGCCTTATGAAGCGGGCTCCTTACCCAGCCTATTATCTCTTGGAGTAGACATCCCTCTACCTTCCAAGGCTTATTTGCCTCAGGAAAATACCGCCTTTGGAGAGGCCTTAGCCCATCAGAAACTTACAGAATTTGTAGAGCAGGTCACCCAGGGGGATTGGGCACCGAGCCCCGATCCTATTACCGACTCCGGGATGTCTATTTGGCTCTCGCTGGGCTGCCTTTCTCCTCGCCAAATTTACCATGCTTTCGACCACTTACCCGACAATCATCCATTCAAAGAACTGGTAACTCGTTGCCTTCATAAACGTGATTATGCACAATTTACCCTGCTAAAATTTGGCCCACGGCTCTTTAAGCCTACCGGGATCCGCCACGATTTCGAAAAGACTTGGGCAAATGACCAGGATAACTTTGTAAAATGGATGAATGGCGAAACGGAAAGGGAGGATGTTAATAAAGTAATGCAAGACTTAAAGTCTATAGGATATATTAGTGGAGAAGAACGGAACCTGGCGGCGCAATACCTGGTAGACGAGTTGAAAATCAACTGGACCTGGGGTGCTACCTACTTCGAGAGTATCCTGATTGACTATGATGTGGCTGTAAGCTGGGGTCGCTGGAATAACGTGGCCCGGGTAGGAATATAGGGCAACGTATAGGACTGCGTTTCCTATCCTTCTCAAAGGGCGATTATACATGTGTAACGACCGATTATGTATATTTTGCCTAATAATTCGTTAGCTTTGAACATATTTGAACTATATCATTAACTTTAAATCGAAATAAGAAATGTCAAAAGGTCTAATTGCTGTCATCGCTGTAGTATTGATACTGGGCTTTGTAGGATGCGGAAAATATAATGGAATGGTAGCCAAAGACGAGGCCGTTAAGGAGTCGTGGGCAAGAGTAGAAAGCCAATACCAACGTAGAGCTGACCTGATCCCCAACCTAGTCAACACAGTAAAAGGGGCCGCTGATTTTGAAAAAAGCACGCTTACCGGTGTGATAGAAGCGCGATCGAAAGCTACCCAGACAACCATTTCGGCTGATGCCCTCACGCCTGAAAATATAGCTAAGTTCCAAGCAGCCCAGGATCAACTCAGCGGAGCGCTATCCCGCCTGTTGGTAACCGTCGAAAAATACCCGGATCTTAAAGCCAATCAAAATTTCCTGGAATTGCAAGCTCAGCTGGAAGGAACAGAAAATCGGATTACCGTTGCGCGTAACGATTTCAACACGGTTGTAAAAGGATATAATCAAGAAGTACGGACCTTCCCCAATAATTTGTTTGCGGGCATGTTCGGCTTCGATCAGAAAGGATATTTCCAGGCGACAGCTGGTTCTGAAAACGCCCCAGCCGTCCAGTTTTAATCAACTTACTTTTGACCTACCCTCTAAAAATAGGGTAGGTCAATTCATTTATCTCCTCAGACATTGCTATGACCGATCAAATGCCATTTTTTTCGGAAGCAGATCAGCAAGCCATTATCAAGGCTATCCAAGAGGCTGAGCAGCTAACCTCCGGAGAAATAAAAGTACATATCGAAGAGCGCTGTTCCAGCGAAAAGGCTATGGACCGGGCCATTGAAGTATTTGGCCTGCTCAACCTGCACGAGACTGAACAACGAAATGCCGTCCTATTTTACCTGGCTTATGGAGACCGTAAATTTGCCGTTTTAGGAGACGAAGGCATACACCAAAAAGTTACCGACACTTTCTGGAATAGCACCAAAGATCGGCTTCGGCATCACTTCGCAAAAAACGACTATGTAACCGGGCTCTGCGAAGGCATTGCAGAAGCGGGTATGCAACTCAAAAAACATTTTCCGTATCAATCGGACGACATCAATGAACTGCCAGACGACATTTCCTTTGGCTAAAACACTTATGAAGAAATTTATTGGCATTACCTTATATTTCTTATTCCTAATTGGCGGGCTCTCGGCACAAGATATTCCCGCCCGTCCGGATCCTCCGCGACTGGTCAATGACTTTGCCAACCAGCTAAATCCGACGGAAGAGGCCGAACTGGAGAAAAAACTTGTTGCTTATAATGACTCAACTTCTTCTCAGATTGTAATCGTAGTAGTGCCTACTACCGGCGAATATCCTATCGCCGACTATGCCTTTAAAATAGGTCGGGAGTGGGGCGTAGGCCAGAAAGACAAGGACAACGGTATTGTGTTGCTCTGGGCATCCACCGATCGGAAAATCTATATCAGTACCGGTTATGGTATGGAAGGGGTAATTCCTGACGCCATTGCCAAGCGCATCATCACACAGGTAATCACCCCCGAGTTCAAAAACGGTATGTTTTACCGCGGCTTAGACCGGGGAGTCGACACCATCTTTAAATACGCAACAGGAGAATACAAGGCAGATCCAGAGGCTGCCAACGAAGACCAGGGCTTTTCCCCCATCCTGATTGTGTTCATTATCGTACTGATCATTATGTTCTTTATTTCCCGAAACAAGGGTAATAACGGTGGAGGTGGAGGCGGATACAGGAGCACCGGTGGCCCTATATTCTGGCCTTATATGACCCACTCCAGTCGTGGAAGCTCTTCGGGAAACTGGGGGAGCGGTGGATTTGGTGGCGGAGGTGGTTTCGGCGGATTTGGTGGAGGTAGCTTCGGTGGTGGAGGCGCCGGTGGCGACTATTGACGAGGCAGCCTTCAGCAAAATAAGTCCTGATCCTATTGCCTGCTGTCCCTTGAGGATTAACATTCCTTCGAGGGACAGCATATTTTTTTACATAGAATATCATACGATTCAATGAAAAACTAGGACAGTATTTAGATCCTATATTTCTCCCAAGCAGGGTAGATTTTTACGATATTTTGAAAAAATAGCGTGATAATATCTATCTTGCAAAAGATAACACCTGCCCTGATGCCTTTTACCTAACTAAATCCTATTTATTTTTAATGTCTGCTACTGTATCTACGAAACACCCTAGAGGTCTTTACGTCTTGTTTTTTGCTGAAATGTGGGAGCGTTTCAGTTATTATGGGATGCGTGCCATCCTACTCCTGTTCTTAATCGATAATGTGCGCGGTGGCATGGCCATGAGCGCCGCAGAAGGAGCCGCCATCTACGGATTATATACGGCCTCAGTATATCTTTTGACCCTGCCTGGAGGCTGGATTGCCGATAATATTTTGGGGCAAAAAAAATCCATACTGTACGGCGGTAGCATTATTATGCTGGGACATGTTATCCTGGCCATACCGGGCGGTGCCGGGATATTTTTCTTGGGATTGGCCACCGTGGCTATAGGCACAGGGTTACTAAAACCCAATATTAGCTCTATTGTGGGAGAGCTTTATCCCGAAGGTGGAGCCCGGCGCGATGCTGCATTTTCTATTTTCTACATGGGTATCAACCTTGGCTCGGTATTAGGAATCACCATTGTCGGGTACCTAGGTCAGAAAGTTAACTGGCACCTAGGCTTCGGTGCCGCAGCTGTTGGAATGCTATTGGGACTGATCGTCTTTCAGTTGGGCAGCAAAAAATATCTCGCCGGATTTGGAGAGGTTCCCGCCAAAAAAGAGGAGACCACAGAATCCCTGGCCAAGTCTGGCTCCGATCGTAAAAAAGGCTATATGCTTGCCGCAGCATTGGTCGTATTCCTTACAATATTACAACTGACAGGAAGCATCGATATGACCACCGCTCAGGGCCTGGCCCAGGGCGCTGGTGTTATTATTGTGACTGTTTCCCTCTTTTACTTCTTGTTTATACTATTTGCCGGAGGACTTAATGCCGTCGAGAAGAAGCGTGTTCTGGTGCTCATTGTCTTCTTCCTGGCTGCCGCTCTGTTTTGGTCAGGCTTCGAGCAAGCGGGATCTTCTCTTCAAATCTTTGCAGAAAGACATACGCAACGGACCATCGGCACTTGGGAAATGCCCTCTAGCTGGTTCCAGAATTTCAATGGCACCTTCATCTTACTATTTGCTCCTGTCATGGCCAGCTTGTGGATTTTCCTTTCAGCGAGAGGCCTCAATCCATCCACTCCTGTCAAATTTGCCCTGGGTCTTTTACTACTGGGGGGTGGTTTCTTTATTATGGAAATGGCCGCTTCCCAGGCGGTTACCGGCGATCTGGTTTCTCCTCTGTTTCTGACATTCACCTATTTATTCCATACCATTGGTGAGCTTTGTTTGAGCCCTGTAGGCTTAAGCACTTATACCAAACTGGCCCCTAAACGATATGTAAGTCAGTTGATGGGGATATGGTTTGTAGCTGCTTCTCTGGGCAACCTTATTGCTGGCTTGTTTGCTGGTAATTTCGACGAAAATAATGTAGAGCAGATGCCCGACCTATTCAACCAGGTAGCACTTTTCTCCGTAGGATTTGGTTTGCTACTCTTAATATTTTACAAGCCAGTAAAGCGTTGGATGGGAGGCATACAATAACCCGACCCGATTTTAACCGGATTGCCTTTTCTTAGGCAGGCAAAAAGACTCTCCATTTCAGGGGAGTCTTTTTTACGTTAAATCAATTTGTTTAGTTTATTAACCACTTATTTACTAGGTTCGAGGAGTCAAAATCATTCTACCCTCTGTAAATCGTGGATAAAGGCTCTCGATATTATCATAAATACCACCTTACGCTCACAGTAGGGCAGTACCTTTTAGTCTTGGTTCCCATCTTTATGTTTGTTTGGGTATTAAAAGATGCCGTCATTAATCTCCCCATTTACGATGATTACGACGCAACATTATACTATCTCAAACAGTATTATTACGAAGGATTAGGACATGATAGGAGCCCACTAACCTTACTACTCAAGCAGCATAACGAACATAGAATACTCCTTTCCAGACTGGTTACGCTAGCCTACTTTAACCTGACAGACGAGATCAACTTTGCTCATTTGGTATACATCCAAAACATTTTGCTCTTTTTGCTGTTTCTGTTTATGGCCCGTCTCTCCCGAGTCACGCTTCCCAATAATCTTTGGATGATTGTCATCATTAGCTTTTCCTTGTTCAATTTTTCTTCCTGGCATACGGCATTTTATTACTCCAGCGGAATTCAGCATTATGCCAGTTTCTTCTTCGCCTTCGTTTGTCTATTTTTTCTAAACAAAACAGCATCGTATGGCTCTCTGCCATTTCTTCTGGCAATCCTATTTGCCTTTCTGGCCACCTACTCTTTTGGTAATGGGCTTTTGGTGATGCCAGCCGGTTTTCTACTGTTATGGCTTCGCGATAAGAAAAGGCTTTTGATAGGATGGATTTTCCTCACCATAGGCTTCGCAATTATATATATATATCAACTCCAATTGGATCATCCAGAAGGCAGTGAGTTCAGTTTATATTCTTTTATCCTATTTTTATTTACTTACCTAGGAAGCTTTTCCTTTGTATATCCTCAATCTCTCCCGCTGGCGCAAGTAAACGTCGTACTATCTCTTCTGATTGGCCTGGTCATGTTAGGTATATGGACATACCTTTTCTTTACCGGATATGGTCGCCGAAACCCGCTTATTTTCAGCCTTATCAGCTTCTGCATGGTGTCGGCACTGATGCTGGCCTTCTCGCGTTCGGGTTTTAAAGTTGCGGGTGCCATAACGAATCGCTACAGTTTTTTTGCCAAATGTCTGTTCATCTGGGTATTAATGGCATCTGGCGACCATTTTAAATGGTCCCAAAGAGTCTTCCGCTGGATTGCTACAGGAGTTATCACCCTCTGGGTAGTTACGACTTTCAACCTATTCCCACAGATTAAACCTGCTCAAATTGCTAAATTAAAGGAGGTAAAAGATTGGCAGCAAGGAAAAATACCTTATCTCATGCCTGACATCCCCACAGATCATTATGGGGATGTCCTTCTATGGGCTCAGGAAAAAGGTATTTATCAGCCACCCACCAGCCAGGAACTCGACGAGATGATCGAAGAGTTGGAATCCGGATTTAACAATTAACGGAATAACCTCTTCCCTGCCCTTAGTTTATCCTTCATTTGATCCACTCATCACTTGTACATGTGAGAGCCATCTGCATCTTGTTACGAAATAATTATATTTGTTATTATCGTCACTAAATGAAGATCAAATGAAATTTAAAAAATTACACTACGGTCTCGTTGCTACAACGCTGATTTTTTCGGCTTGTGGTGACAAAAAAGACCAAACAGATGCCAATGCAGTTCCTGGTTTCGATATTTCTTCTCTTGATTCTTCCTATCAGGTCTGCGACGACTTCGATGGATTTGTGAATGGGGGTTGGAAAAAGAATAACCCTATTCCGGGTACTGAGAGCCGTTGGGGAGCCTTCGGCATATTGGATAAAGAAAATAAAGAGGTACGCTTGAAAGGTATTATTGAAGAAATAACCAAAAAAACAGATCGAAAAAAAGGTTCTGAAGAACAGCAGATAGCCGATTATTACCAGTCATTCCTTGACACGACGACCATCGAAAAAAGAGGGCTAACCCCCTTAAAGCCCTATCTGGATCAGGTAAGCAGCGTGAAAAGTCTGGCCGATTATGCCCAGACTGCCGGAAGTTTGCAGAAGATTGGAGTTTCAAGCGTCGTAGGCTATGGTGTGGAAGGTGACCTGCGCAATAGTAAGATTAATGTGCTTTACGAAGGACAGGACGGGCTTAGTTTAGGAGAGAGGAGCTATTATGACCGTCAAGACTCCAGCACTGTAAAAGTGCGGAATGAATTCGTAGGCCATGTGGACAAAATGTTCCAAATGGCAGGATTCCCTGAGTCGAACCCTGGTAAGACTATTTTGGACTTTGAGACCAAAGTAGCCAAATTACAGTTGACCAATGTTGAACTACGCGACCCAGTAAAGACCTATAATAAAATGTCCTTTGCTGAGGCTAATAAGCTAATGCCCGATTTCGATCTGGTCACCCTGGCTACTCAGCAGGATATCCAGACAGACACGGTTATTATACAAAATAAAGCCTATCTCCAAAACCTCAACAAGTTGCTGAAATCAACTCCGATTGAAACCTTGAAAACCTACTCAAAATGGCAGCTGTTATCGACCTTTGCAGGCTATCTACCTAAAAGGTTCGATGACGAAGACTTTCGGTTCTTCAGTACGGTAATGAGAGGGACTAAAGAGCAGAAAGGCCGTACCGAACGTGCGATCCGCTCCACAGACCGCTTGCTGGGCATGCCTTTAGGAAAGCTGTTTAGCGCCAAATACTTCCCGGAGGATGATAAGAAAAAAGTATCAGAAATGATCGAAAATGTTCGGGACGTATATGGAGAACGGATCGACAAGCTAAGTTGGATGAGTGACTCTACGAAGGCTAAGGCTCATAAAAAACTAAAGGCATTTACTTATAAAATTGGCTATCCGGACAAATGGAAGGACTATTCCAGCATAGATGTGAAAGCTGATAAGCTGTTCGAAAATGTGATATCGGCCAGGTTATTTGGCAATAAAGAGGCTGTGGAAAAAATTGGCAAAGAAGTAGATAAATCGGAGTGGCATATGACCCCACAAACGGTAAACGCCTATTACAATCCATTGAATAACGAAATTGTGTTCCCCGCTGGCATCCTTCAGCCTCCATTTTACAATCGCAACGCCGACGATGCCATTAATTATGGAGGAATTATCGCCGTTATCGGTCATGAGTTCACCCACGGCTTCGACGATCAAGGATCTCAGTTTGATGACGAAGGAAACTTAAAAAATTGGTGGACAGCCTCTGACCGCGAAAATTTCGACAAACTTACCAAACAGTATGTAGAGTACTTCAATGGGATTGAGGCTCTTCCAGGCTTCAAGATCAATGGAGCCCTGACCATAGGTGAAAATGTTGCCGACCTGGGTGGGCTTACACTGGCCTACTATGCTTTGGAAAAGTCGCTAAAGAACAAACCTGAACCTGCCTTGATTGATGGATTCAACTGGAAGCAACGGTTCTTTATGGGCTGGGCACAGGTATGGCATATGAATAGTACGGAAGCGGCCCTGCGCAATCAAATCCAGACGGATCCACATGCCCCGGCCACAGCCAGGATAAATGCCCCCCTACCCCACCTAAAAGAATTTGAAGCTGCCTGGAATTGTGCCCCAGGCAGTAAACTTACCTTACCCCAGAACGAACGAATCGTGATCTGGTAATAGAACACTCATATTTCCCATGAAAGAGCCCACCTGGAAGTCCAGGTGGGCTCTTTCATGTATGGGCAATCTCCTGGGTTATCCTTTAGCTGGAATATATTTTCTTCGGAATTCACTCGGGCTGCACCCTTTAACCTGGCGAAACTGTCGGGCGATGTTCTTACTATCGGTGAGGCCCATATCCATCGCTATCTCAAAAACAGACATATCGGTGTCTAACAACTTTTGTGTAAACTTCTCTATTCTCAGATTAAAAATATACTTATAGATGGGGAAACCGGTAATTTCCAGGAATCGCTTTTCTAAGGCCCTACGAGATAGAGGAACCTGTTTGACGACCTCGTCTACATGAAGATTTTTTTCAATATTTTGATGAATATATTTTAAACTAGAAGCGATATGATGGTCATGCGTAGCGTAAATGTCCGTTGAATGCCTGGTTATAACCTGCAATGGAGCCACCACAATATCATAGAAAGCCTGAGTTCCTTGCTGAATCATCTGATCCATTAAGCGGCCGGCCTCATACCCTCCCTGCTCAGTATCCAGAGCTATACTCGACAAAGGTGGATCTGATAGATCGCAGATCATCTCGTCGTTGTCTACACCGAGCACGGCCACCTCTTCGGGAATGCGGATACCCACATGCCTACAGGCCTCCGTTATATGTTGCCCCTGATTATCGTCGCAGGTCATCAATCCAATAGGTTTTGGCAGGGATTTTAACCAGCGACTCAGGGAACTAGGTTTATAATACCACAATTCGGTTGAACGAGCCTTTTTATGTTCGAAGTAATGGACTTCGTGACCTGACTGGGCCAGGCGGTCTTCAAATCCTTCCGCCCTTTCTCGAGACCAGACGATATCGCCGAAACCGTAGAAAGCAAAATTAGTAAAACCCTTCTTTAGAAAATACTCCGCTCCAAGTGCGCCGGTACTTCGATAGGCCCCTGTGATATTCGGTATTTCGGTAAAGCGCTCCTTAAAATCTTGGGCGATTACGGGAATTCCCGCATCTACTATTTTCTGTATATCCTGATCATTATACAATTGGCCAATGATCCCATCGGCACCCCATTCCAGTGCCCACTTTAGAATACCGTCCATTCCTACTGTTTCTCTATGAAAAAGGGGCATACGGCAAAAAATCCAGGGACCATGTTCTTTTGAATAAGTGTTGATGCCCTTCATAAGGCTTTTGCTATACGCCTCTGCGAAATCCAGGAGAAGTATGATTTTGTACATGGTAGGGAATGATCCGTTAAGAAAAGAAAATAGACATGCCTTCAGGTAAACAAATATATATTTTCAAACCCTCCATTTACCCTTTTTCAATTAAAAATTTCTTTCAGCTTCACCGTTTCATTTTTCACCAGTGGTCTGGCCCATATACCTATACTGAAAATATAACCTAGAGATACTAGTAAAAACAACATGGCCATCTGCAAGCCAAAGATTTCGGCCAACCCACCTATAATCAAGGGTACCACCGCCCCGCCAGCTATGCCGGCACATAAGATTCCGGAGAAGGTACCGTGGTGATGAGGCACAGAGTTAAGCGCTAAAGAAAAGATGATCGAATACATCACCGAAGCAAAAAAACCGGTCAGGGGGAAGGCAATCAATGCCATATCTATGGTCCCAAAAAGAGCCACTAGCAAAGCGATGACCGCACCCGTGGTAAAAAAGATCAGTACCTGTCGGCTATCGAAGATCCGGAGCAGGACCAGCCCCAGAAAGCAGCCCACCGTAAGTAAACCCCAGAACAAGGAGATCACCGAAGCACCCTCGGTGGCAGGATCGATGCCATGATACATTTGTAAAAATTGAGAGATCCAGTTGGCAATTCCTTGCTCGGTACCCACGTAGGCAAAAATCCCCAGAAAAAACAGCCATACCGATCGCTTGGTAGAAAGGTCGTTAAAGGCTTTGCCAACATCGATTCGCTCGTCGTCGTGTAACTCGACTTTAGGAAAGCGTACCAGCACTATAATCAGCACCATACAGGCGGCAATGATGGCAAATACCCAGTATAAGGATACCCATTTCAGTGCGGCCGGGACGAGCCCATCAAGTAAGTTAAAAGGAAAGTCAGAACGGCCCTGGTGAACATTCAGCACCAAATAGCTGTAGAGCATAGGGCTCAAGAACGAGGCCCCACCAAAAAAGAGTTGACCTAATACAGAGTTGAAGGCAAAACGTGATTCGCCACCAGCCACCCGCAATAATGGATTGATTACCACCTGTAGAATGGCCATCCCAATTCCGATGATAAATAGGGAGGTAAGCGCTATGGTAAAACTTGGAATCATGGCAAATAACAAGGCTCCGGTAAAGGCCAGAAAAAAGGCTGATAAGAGCATGACCTTCTCTCCATAGCGCTCTACGAGTAAGCCCGCGGGAATAGACATGACCCCATAAGCTACAAAGAATGAGAAGGGGAGAAAGCCTGCCAAACCAATACTGAGATCGAAGCTCTGTACAATATCCGGGATTATAGGTCCGAGGATATTCGTCAAAAAAGAAATAACAAAAAATATCAGCAGGATTAATCCTACAATAAAAGCGTTACGATGCATAGACAAGTACGATAAATAAAAGGGAATCTGAACGATCCAGATCTTAACTATTCCACAAAAAAACAAGCAACAGGTCTTTCTACCTATCGTGCTTAATAACTTTGAACATTAAACGATATGATCGGCCACAGATATTTTGGGCAGGTCATCGAGCAAAGCGACTGCTCCAAGTAAGGCAATATTTTCGTTCTGAGACATTTGTATATGAAGCCTCTTTATGGTTTGAGGATAGGCAAAGTCCTGCATTGCTTCCATCATTGCAGGTCTGAAAAAATCGCTGGCCTTGGCCAATGAACCTCCTATGACGATAGCTTCCGGGTCATAAGTATATAAAAGAGTCTTGATTGCTGCGGCCAGATGTAACCCAAAGTCCCTCCAGGCTTCAATAGCACGTTGCTCACCATTCAGGGCCAGGTTATGAGTAAGAAAAGCATCCATCCCCAGCTCCCGTTCAAAAAAACGGTTGCTGGCATAATCTTCTAATATAGAATCGCGGTAAGGCAACATCCCAATTTCCCCCGCTCCACAATTATGTCCGACATACAGTTGGTTGTTAGTAATGATTCCTGATCCGATCCCTGTCCCTATTGACAGTCCAATGATGGATTGAAATGGCTGCATCTGTCCATAGCGATGCTCCCCTAGCGTAAAACAATTGACATCGTTATTAATCGCAACTGGAATATGAAATTCATCTTGCAGGATATCGCGGAGGGCTACTTCCTCCCAGGAAGGGATGTTCATAACATTATAGACTACTCCTGCGGAAGTGTCTACTACGGAAGGGACCCCAATGCCGATACCCCTTACTTCCTGATGGATTAATGGTCTGAGCAAGCCCGTAAGCTGAGATAAAGTCGCATCCAGATTATCTTTCTGCTGAAGCAACAAATGATTCTGCTGGGTTATCACCCCCTCTTTTTCTACGCCGGCACGAATATTCGTCCCCCCTATGTCTACACCTATATTCATGAAAAAAAATCAACTAAATTACAATCTAAAAAAGCCCTACTATCCCTGCATTCCCAAGCTGGGAGGAGGTAAATACGGCGCGAGTACACCCATTGCCGAGTAAGATCAGTGTACAGAAAGCTTGCTATCCCGGCTACCTTTCCCCGCGCTGTCAAAAGCCCTTAATCGGACTGTTCCGCTAACGGGCACAGGTTTGCGATAGAGGGCAGAGGTTTTTGTCGGCTCCGTTCCATCGGTGGTATACCTAATTTCCAGGCCAGGAAGGGCGACATTGGCATAAAGAAGACCTGACTCTACCTTCGCTCCAGGCATGGGAAGGCGGTAGGTGTAGCCCCCATTCAGATAGCTAAGTCGGGGAATATGTTGTTGGGCTAATGAGTTGGCAAAAACATTCCATCCGCGCTGGGTCATGGTGCTACGCTGCTCCGGGTCGGCTACCGATTCCCAGGAGCGTTCAGCCGCCCAAGCACTTTCGGCAAAGCCCAGTAGTTTGGGAAGGATAGCATACTCCATCATGTCACGACCCTTAATCGTTTCGCTCCACAACTGGGCCTCCACCCCTATTATATTTTTACGGGCTTCGGGTTTCAAAAGCTCCTTTCCATTAAATTCTTCCTTCATGGGCTTGCCCATTGCCGTTTCCTCGGTAGTACGGAACATATGGTAGGGCGCGAATAACCAGTTGTCTCTGGTGTTAACAAATCCTGCCCAGTACAGGCCTGGCTCCTTCGGATCGTTATCATAAGACATATCGAAATAGAAATTTGTTACGTTGCAAAGCACCACCTCGTAGCCCGCATTGGCCAGGCGGTTGCCCAGGTCTACATCGTATACATTATTCCAAACATAAGGCACTACGGGTCTGCCAACGAAGGCCGGGTTGACCTTATAGGTCCCGTCGGAAGTCTTGGTTAGGGCCACTTCTTCCCAGCCATGAACCTTCAGATTTCGTTTCTCCAGGCGGGGTAGTAGTTGGGAGAAAAAATAGGCCTGCAAGTTTTCTTCCCCGCCAATTTCTGGATGATCTTTCAAAAGCTGAGCTACCATAGGCGACTTACTCCAGGCTCCCTGAGCCACTTCGTCTCCACCTGTGTGGAAAGTATCCATCTTAAGCCCTGCCTGCTGGTAAAGCTTGGCCATTTCATCGACAACTTTTTCGAAGAAATGATAGGATGACTCTCTTGCAATATTGACTACATTATTCTTATAGGCTTGTGCAGAAAGATATTCAGATTTATCCTCAGGGTCAATTAGTCTGTATTCATTGGCCTCTTTCTCCTTTCCTTCTCTCATGAGGCGCTCATACCGCGCCTCCATGGCCTTAATAGCGGCCAGAGCATGGCCGGGAAAATTCAGCTCCGGGATCACTTTGATATGACGCTTATGAGCATACTTTAAGATTTCTATAAAATCGGCTTTGGTATAGTATCCACTCCCATGTTTCCCTTTTTCATACGCTACCGGACCCGACCCATAGCCTGGCTGTAAGGCGGGAGCATCCATTCCTGATACATGCTGACGCTGCCCACCCACTTCGGTGAGTTCGGGCAAGCCATCGATCTCAACCCGCCAACCCTCATCTTCAGTGGTATATAGCAGAATATGATTCACCTTATAAGTTGCCAGTAAATCCAGAATCCTGAGGACTGATGCTTTCGTTTGGAAATTACGCGCCACGTCTAGGTGCAAACTTCGAAATGAAAAACGGGGAGCATCCTCAATTTCTACATACGGGAAAGACAGCGGGTTACCTTTTGATGTCAATATATCTAAAGGAATTAATTGCAGTAGACTCTGTATGCCATAAAACACTCCAGCAGCATCGCTACCGGCTAGTTTTATACCCGTATCATTCACTTGTAATCGGTAAGCTTCTTTGTCTACCTTATTCACGGCCAAGGGTTCCATAGTCAACCGAATGCCTTTTCCTGAACCACTACCTTCCTGAGTGGAATAAATATTACCACTAGCTTCCTGTAGTTTTGAACTTAGAATTGTAGCCTCATTCTGCAGACCTTTCTGATAATATATTTTTGTTTCCTCATCGAGAGTAAATTTCCCCGAACCCTTGCGCATTCGTATTGGCTTAGGAATTATTTCTTGTAACTGATTCTTATCCAACACGGACAGCAAGGCATTATCCGCAAAACGATTTTCAGGGGAGGGAATCTTCATAAGATCCATTGCTCCTCTTAATATCTGTTCCTTTTGGGTGAAAGGGGCTATCGTAAATTTATCAACCTGAACAATTTCTTGCTCCTTTCCTTGCTCATCGTAAAATACAAAATAGAGGCCGACAGGGGCATCGCCTTCCTTAATCACTCCCTCCGTCCCATGGTATTTTATAGTGATGGAATCTCCAGAGGTCAGTGTAAAGCCAGTATTAGGCACCAACTTGTACCAATCACCATTGATATGTTCTAGGCTTCCTGGTTCTGAGTGGCTATTGGGAAGAATGGGCCGGGGAGACATATTGAAGAATAAAGCCCAATTCTTATCGTTCAATGACAGTTTACCATGATTGGCCAAGGTAAACTGGGCCTGAAAGCTTCCCTCAGGCTCCACGAAATTACTGATCAGCTTCCAGGAAACACTTATTTCTCTGGCCCCAGACCACTTCTGCGGAGATGTGCAACTGGCCAATAATACCAGGCATACTATGATCCATCCCTTAAATATCTGCATAACTTATAATTGGTGCTGTTAATATAGGGGGTAACTGCCCCATATGTTCATTTTACTATAGTACTAGCATTTGCGAAAATGATACCATTGTGGAGAATAAAGATTCACCCGCATCAACGCATGAAAAATACTACTTTCATGAACCATGGAAGCACAGCAGGGAATAGCCTGATCGCCCTGATTGACGGTATCAATGGAAACTAAACTCCATGAATCAGCCCCTCTCCGACTCCAGGCTCATCTCGCTTGACACCATGCGTGGCTATACCATTGCCGCTATGATCCTGGTAAATTTCCCGGGAAGTGATCTTTATATCTACGCACCATTGCAACATAGCCAATGGAATGGGTTAAGCTTTACCGATCTGATTGCCCCCACTTTCCTTTTTATCGTGGGCGTCTCCATAGCCCTGGCCTATAGCAAGAAAAAAGACGGACCCAAGAGACCTCTATACCGTAAAATTATTATCAGATCAGTCAAAATATTCGCTGTAGGCATGTTTCTGAATCTACTCCCGGATTTCGATTTTTCTGAACTTAGGTATACAGGCACATTACATCGCATCGCTATCGTATTTTTGGCCAGTGCCTTCTTATTCTTGAATAGCCACTGGAAGCAGCAGGCCTTCCTGGCCCTGTTTATTCTAGTCGCTTATCATATGGCTATGAATATGATTCCTACTCCCGGCTACAACCGGGCGATGCTGGACCCAGGAGTTAACTTGGCCGCCTGGGTCGACCAACAGCTATTACCAGGAACCATGTGGCAAGGAAATTGGGACCCGGAAGGAATTTTGAGTACATTCCCTTCCATTGCTACCTGTATAACCGGGATGTTGGCAGGACGAATGCTGTTGTCCAGTAACAGCCCGAATCGTGTAGCCAATTGGTTGATGTCCCTAGGCTTCGTGGGCTTAGCAACAGGATATTTCTGGGGCTTAGGTTTTCCTGTAAATGAAAATCTTTGGACCAGCTCCTTCGTAATGGTCACCAGTGGCTTTGCCTCCTTACTTCTGGGGGCCGTTTATTTCTTAGTCGATATTCTGAAACGACAAAAAGGTACTGGCCCAGCTGTTATAATGGGCGCCAATGCCATAGCCGTGTATGTATTGGCCGATATCTGGGCGCTGGTACTGTATTTACTACCTATTGAAGGAAAAACGCTGAACATGCATTTTGTAAACTGGGCTATAACTATAGGATTTGACCCGCCTTTTGCCAGCTTCTGCTATGCCTTAGCCTTCGTAATAATCAACTATATCCCTGCCTATCTGTTATATAAGAAGAAAATTTTCGTTAAACTGTAATGATAATATTCATTCCAAGTAACCCATTAATTTCTGCTCAACTGGTAGCTATGCTTAACGGGCTGGTTTTGTGGGTATACCGCATAAAGAATTTCGGCAAGCGCTTCCTTTATCTCGGGCTCCACCGCATCATTTTCGGCATATAGTCTGAATTGGTTTCTGTGGTACTCATAGGTACTGGTACCCTTGTATTGTTCGTCCAAACGTTGAGCTAAAAATGATCAGTAAAGACCGAAAAATAAGTTTATTCCTATCCATACTTTGCTATGGTTAGATGAGGGCTAGCCAGGAATAGTCGTTTCTATTCAAAGCAGATCGTCTCCCGGCATTAGCGTTATAAAAGGACTGCTAAGGCCGGGAGACGAAAAGATTAATTCATTCTAGGATTTCCTGAGCTCGGCTCATAAGTCCATCCACTCCAATCCCTCCCATTGGGCTACAGGATCATTTTTCTGGATTTTACCTGGTGTACTTCTACCCTCCTTGACATATTTTGTCAAGAGGCGCTTTAGATCGGCAGCCTTTTGCGGGTTCTGACTGTAAAGGTTATTTTCTTCAGCAGGATCCTTACTCAGGTCGAAAAGCTGATATGTAGGCAAACCCTGGAGCTCAGTCTTGGACTTGGGAAGGCTCCAGCCACCTGATCCAGGCCATACAATCAGCTTCCAGGGACCCTGACGGATAGCGAAACGCCCATCGATGGAATGATGTACTGTAGCCTCTCTAATTGGCTTAGCAGGATTAGGATTTATAAATGTAGGAGCAAAACTATAACTGTCTTCTCCCTCTTGGTCAGTCATGCGGTGACCAGCCAGTTCGGCTGCTGTGGCAAAGAAGTCGGTGGTACATATAATTTCATTGCTTACCCCTGGCTGCTTAATTCCCTGAGGCCACTTCACAATAAACGGAACGCGGTGCCCTCCTTCGTATATATCGGCCTTATGTCCCCGATAAATATAGCTAGGGTCATGACCTACTTGAGCCAGTTCTTTAAAATTGGCCTTAGGTGAGCAGCCATTATCACTGGTAAAGATGATCATCGTATTTTCACTAATACCCTTTTCCTTCAGCAACTTTTCAATCTGACCAACCAGATCATCCACCTGCAAGACAAAATCACCATAAAAGTTGGTGTTGCTGGTACCCATGAACTTAGAAGATGGCAGGATAGGTGTATGAGGTGCTGCAAGTGCATAATAGAGGAAAAATGGTTCTTTTTTGCCGGCATTTTCTGCAATAAAGGCCAGGGTTTTTTCTTGAAAATGATCCATCACATCGGTATGGTGAAAATCTGCCCCCGTAAGGCCCCTTCTCCAGAAACCCTTATCCTCCACACTAATGGTAGTATCGGTGGGAATGGTAGTCGAGCGTCCATTTTCTACATACACATAAGGTGCCATATCCAGGGATCCGGAAATCCCATAAGAATAATCAAATCCGAGATTTTTGGGCCCAAATTTTATCGGCATTGAATAGTCTACCACCGGGTGCACACCGAGGTTGTCCAGGTTTTTTTCTTCAGAACGCAACTCCCAGTCCCAGCCCAGATGCCATTTCCCAACAAAACCAGTCTTATAGCCTTTATCCTTAAGAATTTTGGCAACAGTCACCCGTTCAGGCTGTATAAGAGATTTACTAAAACCGCTTAATACACCATTCTTGAGTCTGGATCTCCAGTTATAGCGGCCGGTAAGAATTCCATAACGGGTAGGGGTACATACAGACGAACTCGTATGGGCATCGGTATAGATCATACCCGTTTTACCCATTTGGTCGATATGCTTGGTGTTAAGCTTCGACTGTGGGTTTAAGCTAGAAATATCTCCATAGCCTAAATCATCGGCTAGAATATAAATAATATTAGGGGCCTGCGCCTTCTGGCTGTACGCAGACATACTGCCTAGGATCAGTAGGGCCGCAATCGCCCAATTCTGTACATACTTCATAAACAAATTACATTAATTAGGATTTTTTAGGAATAGTCTTCATCTGAGCTAACCAACCCTCTAAAGTCGCCTTCAGGTGATTGGCTCGTTCATTGTTCTTTAATATCAAATCATTTTTTTCACTTATGTCTTCTTTTAAGTTATAGAGCTGGTACTTCTGACCAATTTTTACCAATTTCCAGTTTCCTTCCCGTACGGCTGCCTGGCGGCCGAAACTCCAATAAACAGGCCGATCTTTAACTTTCGCAGTATTCCCATACAAAATATCCTTAAAGCTAATGCCGGGTAGGTCGGTTGATGGACTTAATTTTTCTCCAATCAAATCGCAAATCGTAGGATAAATATCCATCGTCATCAGTAGTGCATTATTTTCACTCGCCTTGGTCACCCCTTTCCAGTAGGCCATTGCGGGAACGCGGTGTCCCCCTTCGTATACCTGCGACTTTTGACCCCTATAAGGAAGATTGGATCCTATCTTACTTGCACCATTATCCGAAAGAAATAAAACCAGTGTATTTTCTGCAATCTGATGATCTTCCAATGCCTGCAAAATCCTACCTACTCCTTCATCCATAATTTCAATCATTTGATGATAAACTTTCAAACTATCCTCTAATGGTTGGGGCTGGTAGCTTTTATCCCCCGTGCGGGTGGGTTTACTTTCACGATTCTGATAGGGGGCATGGGGAGCTTCGTGAGCAATATACAGGAAGAAGGGGTTCTTCTTATGCTTTTCTATAAATGCTAATGAATGTTCGGTGATCAGATCTGTGGTATAACCCTTTTCCTGATCCGGTTTTTTTCCTAGCCACCAGTCGAAATAATTTTCCTGATCATAATGGGTATGATAGTCGACATTTCCACTAACAAAACCTTTGAAGACATCGAAACCTTGATTGACAGGAGAATAGGTAGTATCATAGCCTAAGTGCCACTTGCCGACAAGACCGGTTCGGTAATCATATTTTTTCAATAATTCAGAAATAAGAATTTCTTCTTTGCCCAGACCCACATCACGGTGGTCTTTGGCCGTAATAACCCCGGTCACCCCCGTACTTTGAGGATACTTACCCGTTAGCAAGGAGGCGCGGGTAGGGCTACAAACCACTCCATTGGTATGAAAGTCCAAGAATTTTATTCCCTTTTGAGCCAATATATCTAAGTTTGGCGTTTTGATATTGGCATTGCCATAGCAGGCCAGGTCGCCATACCCTAAGTCATCGGCCATCATTATAATGATATTGGGCCTTTCCGAAACGGCAGGGGATTGTGCATATGCCGACCAGCTAAATAGGACAAAACAGCATACATATAAATATAATTTAATCATCTTAAAACAATATTATTAATTGTAACCATCATTCTGAACCCCTAAATTAGCATTATTTACAAACTCTATGGAAGGAATAGGATAAAGAAAATATGATTTTCCCGTGATAGGATGATTGGTTATTCTTTGATTCGGAAAGTTTAACCCTAGAAAATCCATTTGTTTTTGGATTACTTCCTCAAGAATCCCCCATCTGTTCAGGTCGAAATAGCGTTTCATTTCGAATGCTAATTCCACCCGTCTCTCTTTCCGTAACGCATTGCGAAAACTCGTCTGATCGGGCAGATCATTTAAACTTAAAGGGGCTAGTCCCGCATTTACCCGGGTCTTATTAAGGAGCTCAAGAGCTTCTCCACCAAGCCCGGCATTTATTTCTATAAGAGCTTCCGCCCTTGCCAACAGAATTTCTGCATAGCGAATCAAGGGAAAGTTCCAGGTGCTCAGTCCACGCAAATCCTTGGTATTATAGTATTTATTGACATAGAACAAGCTTCCATTAGGCTTAGATGGCTCAATAAAATTAGGCAGGTTATAACTTTGGACTAGTGTAGATTTCCTTTGATCATTGGGCTCCAGGGCCTGCATAAAACCATTACCAGAAGAAAGACTTCCCCCTTTTCCCTGTAAGTTTTCGTCGGTAGGCATAATGACCGCCGTACCGGCGAAGTCGGGTGGAGCTAAGGTATTACTGATGCCGCTAGTCGTATTAGCAGCCACACCACCATACTGCACCTCAAAAAAAACGTGTGGGCCATTCTCCTGAGTACCATTAAAATTGTCGGCATAGGCATTTAAAAGGCTCCCGTTGGTTAATAATAAAGCGGAATTACTTACCACTTGATCCCATTCCTCTAATTCTAAATTCACCAAAGTAAGAAGCGCTCGAGCCGATAGATTAGTAGCCATTCCAGGTTGGCTGCCCCTGCCCCCTCCTTGTTTTATGGGTAATAAACTAATGGCCTCCGTCAGATCCAGTTTGACCTGATCGTAGACCTCTTTGATTGACGCCCTGGGTCGTTCAGAATCCTCCCGGACTACAATTTCCTGTAAGATGAGTGGCACCCCACCAAAAATACGTACCAGATTAAAATAATAGAAAGCCCTCAGAAATTTGGCCTGTCCTATTAGATTGTTCTTTTGTGCTTCACTGGAAAACCCCTCCACTTTCCCAATCCTATCCAATACCGTATTGGTCCTGGTAATCCCTACATAATGCTCGGACCATATGGACTGTACGCCCCCATGCGTTTCCTCTATGATAAATATATCAGGCTCTACTTCCTTCCTCCATATCCAGCCATCATCACTGGCTAATTCCAGAATAGGAAACATATTTCCCTTATAAATATTCTGTAGGGGCTGATAGGCTCCGTTTACAGCAGTGATTATACCATTTTCGGTCGATAGCAAATCATCCAGGGCAATTTGGCCCTGTGGAGTAGGCGATAATAAGGAATCGCAGCTCAGACTTAAACTACAGATCATCAGAATTAAAATACATCTTTTCATATTTGTAAGATTAAAAATCTGCTTTGATGCTTAGTGAAAACAGTTTGGTAAGAGGATAAGGAGTATAATCTATTCCAGAGGATAACAGGCTAGCTCTGCTAGATGCCTCCGGATCCAGGCCGGTATATTGGGTAAAGGTGAGCAGATTGGTGCCCGACACAGTTAACTGCCCGCCCTGTAGGATACTCCCAGAAAATATTCGGGCAGGGAGTTTATAGGATAAACTTATATTTTTGAGCCTCACGAAGTCGGCAGATTCCAGAAACCGGGTTGATACCATAGTTGCCAGGGTAGTCGTATTTCCTCCCTGAGAAGGACGAGGCACCTTATTGCTCGGATTCTCTGGGGTCCAAAAGTCGTTGACCTCAGCAAAGTTCTGTACGAAGGGCACACTCCTTGAAAAAAGGTTCCGGGCCGTATTGTACAATTTGTTTCCAGCCGAAAAATTAAAAAATAAGGATAGAGAGAAATCACCAAGTGTCAAGGTGTTATCTATACCTCCGAACAATTTAGGATGAGGGTTACCAACAAAGGATTTATCTCCTTCGTCGAGTACACCATTTCCATTAAGATCGGCATAGCGAGGGTCTCCCGGGACGGCTCCCGACCATTTTTTAGCCTGCTCTTCTTCGCCTAACTGCCAAATGCCATCGAACTGATACATGTAAAAAGATCCTACGGGATAACCGGCCCTGGTCATATTGGCCGGCAGGTTGGACAAGGGAATCAGTTCACCAGGAATTTCGAGTGGATTGCCTATAGAATTGGCACCGATATCGAGTACCCTGTTGGTATTATGGGTTATATTAAAGTCTGTAGTCCATGAAAAATTCTTCTTTCGGATATTTCTACTAGTAATGCCGAATTCGATGCCTGTGTTTTTTAGGGAGCCAATGTTTAATATAGGATCGACGCTCACTCCTGCCGTAAGGGGTATCGGAGTAGATACCAGCAGGTCCTGAGAGCGTTTGTCATAAAAATCGATGGTAGCATGTACTCTTCCACCATATAGGGACATATCCGCTCCTATGTCAAACTGTTTCGAAGTTTCCCACTGTAAATTAGGATTGCCAATATTCTGAGGGGCATTTCCCACATTTACGGTGTTGCCATATACATACGAGGCCGCTGTGGCTCTGGTGATGAAGGCAAAGTTGCCAATATTCTGATTCCCTGTTAAACCGTAACTAACTCTAAGTTTCAAATCGTTGATTACCCGGGAACCTTTCATGAATTCCTCATCGGAAATACGCCAGGCCACCGACGCCGAAGGGAAAGTTCCAAAGCGATTCTCGGGGCCGAAACGGGATGAGCCATCCCTACGCACTGTGGCCGTCATCAAATACTTACCTTGATAGGCATAGTTTAACCTCAAAAAACCAGAGGCCAACCCGGGCACCACCGTAGATCCTGAGGCATTAAAACTGGTCTGATTCGATAGCTGATTCAGGGCATTATCCAGGGTACCACGCCCCGTGACACTATTTTCTTTGTTAAAAAACTGCTGCATTGAAAATCCGCCTAACAGGGTGAATGCATGATTTTTCACCTCTTTCTGGTAGGTTAAAAATACATCTGAAACCCAATTATATTGGTTACTGGCATTTTCCGTGACAATTCCTTCGGGTCGGTTAAACAGACCAATCTGATAAACGGGTAAATAGATATAATCACCACCATTCAATATGTCTGCTCCTGCATTGGCCGTTAACTGGAGATTCGGTGCCAGCTGGAAATCAAATTTTATATTACCCAGTAGTCGGGAAACCCTATTTATGCGGTCGGGGAGCAACAAATCGATGAGCGGATTGTCATTAGCTCCGAAATATGGGGCCGCCGTAGTGGAAATCGCCGACAAGTTCCCCTGCTCATCATAGGGCTTGGTAAAAGAATGTTGGTAGGCCAATCCCCGATATCCGCTAGCCCCCCAGCTATCATTATTTTGGAAGTTTTGCGACTGAAAACTACCGGAAAGGTTGGATGTAATCTTAATCCAATCATTTATTTTCGATTGCAAATTCAGGCGAAGACTATACGTCTGCAGGTCGGTTTTGGCCAATATCCCTTGCCGGTTAAGGTATGACACGGATCCAGAATAGATAGTTTTCTCAGTCCCCCCGCTAAAACCCAGGTTATAATTTTGTCTAAAACCTACCCGGGTGCCCAGTTTCTGCCAATCGGTATCGACCTGCCAGGCAGGATTTTCGGGATCATTATAAACAGATATATCCCTGTTGGCATTTTTAAATCCCTCAACAAATAAGAGACGTTGCTCCTCGGTAGTCATCACGTCATAGCTTTTGGATATTTTCTCAAATCCCAGGTCTGTATTAAAATTGAAGCGCACTTTCCCTGATTTCCCTTGTTTGGTAGTCACTATCACGACACCGTTGGCTGCTCTGGCCCCATATATAGCCGTAGCGGAGGCATCCTTTAATATGTCTATACTTGCTATGTCCTGAGGATTAATAGTCGAGAAATTGGTACTGAAAAGCGGGACTCCATCTACCACGATGAGCGGATCATTATTTCCGGTCACCGATCCGGTACCTCGAATGGAAATAGAGAAATTACCACTCAAATCTCCTCCTGACTGCCTAACCTGTACCCCTCCAGATCGTCCTTGCAGGGCATCGTTAAAGCCAGCCACAGGTCTGCTCTGAATTTTTTCTTCCGAAACTGATGAGACCGCCCCCGTCAAATCACTCTTTTTTTGCGTTCCATACCCTACTACCACTATCTCCTCCAACGCCTGCTTATCTTCCAGTAAGGTAATATTCAGCCGGGTTTGATTTCCAATCGTTATTTCCTGAGAAACGTAACCTACATAAGAGAATTTGAGAACCGCTGTCGTGTCGGGAACCTCCAGGCTAAACTGCCCGTCAGTCTGCGATATTACCCCCGTACTCGTACCACGGATCAAAATATTTACTCCAGGAAGTCCTTCTCCCCTCTCGTCCATTACTTTACCAGATACTCTTATCGTGAGCGGCTTGTTTGACTTGATGGCATTGTCGGCTCCCTTCTGGATAGCCTCAGGGCTAACCCCTGCCGATGATTTGCCCAGCCTGCTGGATTTTTCTTTTTTAATAATAGCATAGGTATCCTTTTTCAACAGCTTATAGGTCAGCTCGGTCCCTGATAACACAGCATCCAGATTCTCTTCGAAGCTACGGTCAAAATCGATTAGGGAAACCTTCGTTTGACGATCCTCTATGTTTTTATCTCCGAAAAGCAGATCCTGCTTGTAATACTGGCCCAGCCGTAACAGAGCATCCTGTAAACTGATGAGACTCTGACTCGCTTTTTGATTTTGTCCATAGTGGGTCAGGCTTACCGTACTCTGAGTGAATCCAAAAGGCACTGCCAGAGTTAATAGCATGGACAAGGCTATCGCAGGCCAACTTGGAGGAAGTGGTTTTTTCATTGCCAATCTGTTTAAATTGTTAAGGGGTTTGTTTAGAAATAAATATGTGGTCCTTTTTCCTAATGATCTGAAGGTCGAGCACTTGACTTATCAAATCCAACATTTCATTTTCACTTTTTGCGGTAAAAGTGCCTGAGAGCGTCAGATTTAATAGCGCCTTATCATTAACAGTGGTATGAATACTATAATTATCTTCCAGAATCTGGCTTAACTCTAAAAGGGTGGTTCTCTCAAACACAAAACGATGATCGGCCCATAAGGTATGGATGTCCGGGTTAGCAGAATGGCTTAACTTTCCCTTGTTTTTCTTATCCAATACGATTAAATCGCCCGGTTTCATGGAAACAGATTTTTCGAACTCCTCAGACTCTAGATTGAGCCGAACCTTGCCCCTCCTGAGCATTACTTTCGACCCTCTAGACCTGGCATAAACTGTAAACTCGGTTCCGAGTACTTCAATATCCAATCTATTGGGTGTCTCCACGACGAACCTTTGATGGGAAGAGGTATGAACCACGTTAAAATTGGCTTCACCAATTAAAACCACATGTCTGGTTCCGGAACCAAAGAAGTAGCGTGGCACCTTTAGTGTCGAATTGGCATTTAACACTACCGAACTCCCATCGCTCAATATCAATGATTTGATTTCTCCATTTTGGGTGCTATAAGCTTGGTATAAAAGCCGATCGCGAAATAGGTAACTCCCCATCATTACCAACAAAAGAACGGATGAAGCAACGGCCCAGTGGATAGATAGCCCTTTTACTCCTTTAGTTTTACCAGGCCCTTCTGTCGGACTATCCTCATTCATGGTACCTAACTGATGGCGTGCATGCTGATGGTAACGGTCGATGGCGCCATCCAGGTTGACCTGATATTCAGGGTACAACTGCTCGTACTCATCTAGCCACCGATAGTAGGTTTCTTCGTTGGCAATTTCCCTGGCCCACTCGTCTATCATCTTTTTTTGAATAGGAGAAGTCCTCCCAGAGAAATGACTAAAAAGCAGCTCCTTAGTGATATGGGATCTCATATTATTATGCGTAAAAAATGGTGAAGGAGGTCAGTACCAGGCTAGACTCAATGGTCTTAACTAAAGTCCCATAGACGACCAGAAGCCATTTTTGCTTTAAAAGAGTTCGAATAAATTTATTAGCTCTGTAGAGTTGAACCTCTACGGTTTTGACCGATAAATTCAACTCGCTGGCTATTTCCTGATAGCGTTTTCCTTCAAAGCGGTTCATCAGGTAGATACGGCGACGGTCTAAGGGCAAGGCCCCCACCGCATTCTGCACGTCCTGATAAAGCTCCTCAAACTGACTAATGCTTTCCGGAGTTTCAGAATTCAGCCCTTCCCACTCATCCTGGACCTCCAGATATTCCGTCCTTCTCAAATCTGATTTCAAATAATTATAGCATCTATTCCTTACGGAACGATATAGATAAAAGCGGTAGGAACTATTGATTTTGAGGAATATCTTAGCATTATAAAACTCTAGAAATATTTCTGATACGAGGTCTTCGGCCAAAGCTTTTGAGCCCACATATTTTACAGCATGACTGCATAACGGTTGAAAATACCTTCTATAAAGCAGCTCCACGCCTTTGTGAGCATCAGTACCGAAAACATGATGTATAAAAAGTTCATCGTTTTGAGGGAAAGCAGAACAGAAGGGTTCGGAATTAATAACCTGCGTCCCCGTCGCTGCTAACCTATCGCCATGATTTAATTCTGGAGTCTGGCTCATTCTTGTGAGTGATATTAGGCATCTGTTTTATGCTGTACAATCTGGCATGTACCTACAAGACATTAAATCAACTTTTATCACTTACAGCAATTGCATTTTATTTTAAAAAAATATAAAAAAAGCCAATAGAATAATTTCCCCTACTCACCTACAAAATAACCCCCGGCTCCGGCGCCAGAGGCACGGAGTCGGGGGTTAAGGTAAACTCAGGAAGAATATCTATAGAATTTTGGCTATTCCCAACCAGGATTCTGTTTAAGTTCAACGCCTGCTTCCTGGTAAAGCTTTATTTGATCTAGCGGCAAAGGTGAAAGATATACCTTCGGATCTGTAAACAGTCGCTGAGACTCAGGCTTAGAGGCCGGAATGATATATCCTTCCGTTGCCCCACCTTCAATAATAGCGTCCGTATTGGGATAGTCAGCCTTTTTTATCCAGGCACCCCGGTTAATGTCGGCATTAGCCTTGGTATCCGAATATTCAAGCTTTTTCCAACGAATCAAATCATTTAATCGGAACCCTTCCATCATCAGCTCTACCCGCCTTTCTCTGCGTATTTCCCAAATCATGGGAGGAACAGACTGGTCCCGGTTCGGGTCGTCGTAGGCGACACCATTTACTGCGGGAGAACCGCCCAGGATTTCTAATGCTGGCATACCTACCCCGGGTCTCGAACGAAGTTTATTGATAGATTTATCCAGGTCGGCTTGGGAGATTTGCCCCAGTTCTGCTACCGCTTCGGCATAATTCAATAACACTTCTCCATAGCGTATTACCGGCCCGTCGGTCTGGTTCAAAGACCCACTGCCTTCGGGTAATTCTTTAGTCTCTTCGTTCAAAAATTTATGGGTAGCATACCCGCTAGAGGAGGCATTAGGCGCATATTTACTTATGCGCAGTGCATCCACGAATGTAGACTTCAATCGGGGGTCCCGATCGGTCATAACCTGCGCGATAGTCTTGTCTCCGACATAGAGCGGAGAAACGGAAATGGGACGGCCATCTTTAGACAAATAGCTTTCTATAGCATCCTTGGACGGACCCGACTGGGGCTCCTTGTTATTATAGCTGTTTAAACTATGAGTAAGCTGACCCGTTTCATATTTACGATACATGATTATTCCCTTCGCTCCTGCCAAGCTTAATGAATTGAACAAAGAGCGGTATGGATCCATAATGCTATACCTCCCGGAGGCTATCACCTGGTCTGCTGCCCAGCGAGCGGCTTCAAGGTAGGTCTTAGACCTTGCCTGATCCAGGCCATGATACTTCTGATAGGTTCCCTCATAAAGCATGATACGCGACATAAAGGCTTGAACTACGGAGCGGTTTACCACAAGACCTTTCTCTCCATCGTCTACCCGCACATTTTCAGCGGCATATTTCAGATCGGCCAACACCTGATCCATTACAAATCCTCGAGGGTCGCGAGGCTTGTATAGGTTAGCCTGATCGCTTTCCTCCAGCACCTGATCGTACCAGGGAACATCGCCAAAGTCCTTCACCAGGTCGTGATATTCCAAGGCTCGGAAGAACCTGGCCACACCACTCCAATGCGCCTTGGCGGCATCATCCATAGGAACGGTCTGAATTCTATTTAAAAAGAGATTAGCTTTCCGTACCCATGCAAAAGTCCAGGAAGTTCCCGATGCACTGGCAGGCACATTTCTGGTAAATTGAGCAGGACTATATGGAGCAAAATCATCATTGAGGTTCTGCCCGGAAAAATATTTCCCCCAGGTGAAACCCGATCCATAGCCAGAAAAATAGGCGGGATAAAAGGCCCAGGCAAAGGTCCGAACGTTTTTTTCATTGGTCCAATACGTATCGTCGGTTAGCGCATCCAGAGGATCACGGGTAAGAAAATCCTCTTTACAACCGGTGGTAGCGAGCACCGACAAGCAAAGTATAAAAAATAACTTTTTCATAAGTTCTATATATTTCTTGTTTTAGAGCGTTAACTGAAGTCCTAGGGAGACCGTACGACGGTAGGGATATACCCGTCCAAATGTTGCCGAAGCGATGGAAGGGGTACGATAGTCCACTTCTGGATCGATAGGAATGCCTACCTTATCAAATTCGAAAAGGTTTTCTCCGTTAACATAAACCCTTAAGTTCTGCACCCGAATTTTTTCCAGGAGACGGGAAGGTAGTCGATAACCAAAATTTACGCTCTTCATTCTCATATAAGCCATATTGAGCATATACCGGTCTTGGATTCGGAAATTCTGGGTATTATTGGATTGTCCAGTGTTGGTAGGTCTTGGGTAATAAGCGTTGGGGTTGTCCTCCGTCCAATAGTCCATCTGGTGGGCATACATGGCATCGCTGGGATTATTCCCAGGAATAAAGATAGAGCCTGCTGCCCATAGGTCCCGCTTCCCTACTCCCTGAATAAAGGCGTTAAGGTCGAACCCTTTCCAGTCGGCACCTAGTCGTATTCCATATTGGTAACGGGGTGTACTATTACCTATGACCGTTAGGTCGCCATGGTCGTCCAAACTACTGCTACCTGTAAATATGGTGCCATCTCCATTGAGATCCTTGTATTTCACATCTCCAGGGCCATAAAAGAAGGTGCCTGACTCATGCTTAGTCTGTGTCGGAATGCCATCTTTCATGATATAACGTCCCGATGCATCTTTGACCAATGTCCCATCAGAATTTTGCTGAAAGTCATCATTGGTAAAAAAGCGGTCTGTTCGGTAGCCCCAAATTTCGCCAAGGGTCTTACCCTTGTAATTTCCATTCACTAGGTTGCCGTCGAATTTTGTAATTTTCTCCTGGAAGTCCGAGAAAGATAGACCCAGGCTAAAGTTCAAACCATTGGACAGGCTGTGTTTATAATCTACCGCCACTTCCCAGCCTGTCGTTTGCATTTCACCATAATTGCGTCGGGGAGCACTGGCACCGAAACTGCTAGGCAGAACAATCCCACCAGTAATCATATTACTTGTGGTCCGTTGATACCAGTCGTAGGTTACATTCAGTCTATTTTTGAAAAAACTAGCATCCACACCCAAGTCCAGGGTGCTTATTTTTTCCCAGGTTAGTGAAGGAGGCACGAGTGACGGGGTGGATACCGTCAACATATTGCTTGAACCTATCCACCAATTGGAACCAGAAGACCCCATAGTAGGCCTGAAAGTGGTGCTTCCCACATCTGTGTTTCCTAAAGACCCCCACGAAGCACGGATCTTCAGGTTGTCCAATACTGGCTTGGTGAAATCCATAAACGATTCTTTTGTCAGAATATATCCCGCCGAGACCGAGGGGAAGAAAGCCCATTGACTGCCTGAAGGGAAGAAGGATGAGCCGTCATACCGACCGTTTGCTTCCAGAAGAAGCTTATCAGCGAAGGTGTAATTAATCCTGGCGAAATATCCCTGAGTAGCCCAATGGCCTCGGCTACCGCCGGCATACTGGTCACCAGTGGCCAGGGAGAGCTCACCCAGATTCATGTCTAGCAGATCTCTGCGCTCCGATGACTGACTCCAGCTTTTAAACAAGTCAACATCCATCCCGCCCAGAATTTTAAACGAATGTCTATTTATATCCTTATAATAAGTAGCAAACGCTTTGAAAGTGTGCATTTCGTCCCAGCTCGAATTGTAGCGTACCCGATCATAGGTCGCACTGGTATAGGATTCGTATTTCAGGGGTACCCCATTCCATTGATTCCAAGCCGTTACACTTCCACCAACCTCCCGAAAGTGGTCGTTGGTATTGGAATAAGTATAATTGGTATTAATTGTAAGGTCTTTGCCTAGTTTGAATGTTCCACCCAATGTAGCCCTTACAAAATTGGAGGTATTATTATTCATATTGGCCTGCTCTACTTCAGTTACCGCATTTCTAAAGGGCTTTCCTTCGTAGGTTCCATAGGGGTATACAGCATGCCAACGGTAAAGGTAATAGAGTGGATCGTAGGTAGTTCCTCCAAAGGAGAAAGGAGCTTCCACCACATTTTTGGAAAGTAAAAGCTTGGCGTTAAGGGTAAACCAATTGTTTAAGTCAGAATTAATGGTAAAGGTACCACTGTATCTTTTGAAGACATCGGTTTTCATTTTCAATACCCCTTCCTGACCCATATAGCCCAAACTAACGTTATAGCTTGTTTTGTCATTTCCTCCACTAAAACCCAGGTTATGGTTATTCTGAGGTGCCCAATTACGCATATACATTTTACCAGCGTCCCAGGTACGGTAGAAGTAAAGGCGACCATCTTTAATTTCAAAGTCTCTCCCCAAGACCATTTCATTTCCTAGGTCCTGACCTCCGTATTGAGTGTTCCAATCCCGTATTTTCTGGATACTTTCATCTGTAAAATACATTCCCACCGTCCCGAAAGTGGTCAAGGCAGGGTTGATACGCCTAGCAGCAGATAGGGCATATTCCGCACCTTCTGCAGCAGGGGCTAGCTTAGGCATATTGGTAGGGGTACTTTGAGAAAAATTAGCTGAATAGGTTATCCGGTTCGGGGTATTTTTCTTTCCCGATTTAGAAGTAATCAAGATGACTCCCCAAGCTGCACGACTACCATAAATAGAGGTAGAAGCCGCATCTTTGAGTACAGAAATGGACTCAATATCGTCGGGGTTTACGAGTAGCAAACTTTGGATTTCAACATTGTCTAGCAAAATAAGGGGTTGAGCCCCGTTTCCTGCATTGAGCGAGCCTACAAGTCCACGAAGCCTGATTTTGGGGCTAGTCCCCAAATCTCCGGTAGTTGTGGTGATGGTAAGCCCAGGGACAGCTCCCTGCAATGCTCGTCCTACATCCGTTACCGGGCGCGACTGCATGGTCTTGTCAACGTCTACGGTGCTGACCGCACCGGTAAGATTGGCCTTCTTTTGCGTACCATATCCTACCACCACTACCTCATTTAGGCTTTTAGTATCCTCTTTAAGCGAAATAGATAAATTGGTTTGATTTCCAATCGGCATTTCCTGGGTCACAAAGCCGATAAAAGAAAACACTAAAATCCCATTAGCATCGTCCACGGATAACTGAAACTGTCCCTGGGCATCTGTCAAGGTTCCCAAAGAAGTACCTTTTAGCAATACGCTAACCCCTGGCAATGGATTTTGATCTTTATCGGTTACTTTACCTCGAATATTCTGAGCCATATGAATACCTGGCAAATTTCCGGTAGAGGCGGTAGCCAGCTCTCTAAAGGCCATGGGAAGCATGGCTTGAGGCTTATCCTTTTTTTGAAATACCACAATACTCTGGTCTGCTTCCCTATAGGTATAGTCGGTTTGATTCAGGACTTGGTCCAGAATCTGCCCTAGGCTAGCCTCCTTAAAACTCCCTGCTTGAATCTTAACCTTTCGCAGTTCCTTATTATTAAAGGTAAAATCTACCTGACTGAGCTTACTGATTTTCTCAATAGCCTTCTCTAAGGTGGTCTCTCCCAGATGTACTGACATTTTCTTCTGGGTAAACCGCTGTCCATAACCGTGCTCGGCGAGCAGAATCCCTGCCGTGGCCAATAACACCCCAAACGCGATCAATCCGGTCCTCATGACTCTGATTAGTTTAGTAGTTCTTCTTTTCATACATTAGTACGTTTATTAATCATAATTAAACAGGGCAATACAGGGGTACTTATCCGTCAAAATTTGTCCCCCATATTGCTTCAACTTGGAGTCGGACCTGTTGGCGCAGGTCCGGCTTTTTACTTACAAACAGCCTTTACCGGATATTATCACCTCCTTTCCGGATATACTATAGGTAATTCCCTGGATGTCCCGAACCAAGTCGAGCACGTCTTCCAGGCGCTGGTCGGTACCGAAACGAATACTGCTTTCACAGCCCTCAAATTTTTGATGTTCGAAATGGATATTTACCTGATAGACATTCTCAATAGCTAAAATGATATCCTCAAACCGAACCGATTTCAGTGTCACCTGACCTGAGGTCCATTCCACCATATCATCGGCTTTTACCCTGGATTCCAATGCCTTAAGTGTGTGTTTAGAGAATGATATTTCCTGATCTTTTTCTAGAATGCCAAGGGGTTTGTTACCCTCCGACACAGAGACTTTCCCACTGACCACCGTCACCACTTCATGTGAGAGTTTTTGATAGGCCTTTACCCGGAAGGAGGTCCCCAGCACTCTGGTGTTTAAATGTTGGCTACGCACGGTAAATGGGGATGTTGTATCACGTTTTACCTGAAAAAATCCCTCACCTTCTTCCAGGTACACCTCCCGGTTTTCTCCAAATTCAGCCGGATATTTTAACACACTGGCAGCATTAAGCCATACCCTAGACCCGTCTGGAAGTTCCACCTGACGGGTTGTACCTGGCGGCACCACCACCGTGAGCATGGTATGATGAGCGACCGGGCCTTTCAGGAACCAATATAAACCCAGAATACTGAATAACGCTATAGAAGCCGCAGCAGTAAATAGGTACCTTCGAAGAGGTCTTGCCTTACTTTCGACGCTCCACCCCAGGGTTCTGTCTACTCTATTTTTAATTTTTGTCTTCTTTTGTGACAAAGAATTCTCTGTCTCCCCATCTTCTGACGATGGGTCCAGCCCAAAACTGTTATATAGATCGTCGATATTCATAAATTACTGACTAGATAAATTGCCGTAGATCAAGATGACTATAGAAAACCGGCTTTATTTCCATGACGGATGAGACAAGCCGTCGTACTACAGGTCGGGCATAAAAAATTTATAATTTCAAGAAAAACAATATTAACGAACAGATTTACAAGTAGTTATTACGATAATAATAAAATAAAAATGGGCCCCTACTATCTTCGAAAAGCCGAGATAGCAGGGACCCATTCCGTCCTCTTAATTTTTTATATAAAGGCCCGCCATGATTCATTTATGGAGGGCTTACCACCATTTACTTCAATCTTATGCGGTGATTTACACGCCTATTACTTCTGTGCTGTTAGCATGGAACCGGAATTTTCACTAACTGCCAACTTTGCTTCTATCTCAGTAAGACGAGCAGTAATGGCCTCCATTTTAGACAATTGGGATTTTAATGATGCATTTTCGGCTTCCAAAGCTTCAATACGATCATCCTGCTCCTGAACTGCCTTGGTTAATAAGGAGATTATTGGAAACGCCTTAAGGGTTTGTGGTTGAATTTTCCCTTCGGCTGTCAATGCATCCTTTTCTCCACTTACGGCGCTGGGCACAATTGCCTGTAGTTCGTGGGCAATAAAACCTTCATGAACATTATGATCCGACTTGAAAATATCACCCTCTACATCCTTGTACTCAAAAGATACGGGTCTTAGCTGGTTCACTCGTGTGGTAGCTGAATTGCTCATGTTTGCTACATTTTTTTTCAAACGATAGTCACTGGTAGTTTCGAGTACGCCTAGATTGACGGCATCAATCCATAAGCGAGCATTGGAGCCATCCCAAGAAACATTGAAGGAATTGTTCTGACTGGCACCATTTGTTCCATTACGAGTACTGTAACCATAACCAGCGATTTGTCCGTAAACACTCAGCTTAGCAACCCCGAGCTGCCCCGCAGTTCCCATGCTAATGCGCCCTCCGTTATGTACATAAAATGGAAAGGCATTGATATCGGAACTTCCTTGAGGGCAAAGGCCAAAAAAGTTTCCATATTGACTCAAGCGCCATCCATTACTCTCTGCCAGCCCTATCAAATCCAAATAACCACCCACATGCGGAGCTATGGTCTTGGAAGCACCTACCCGCTTTACGGTGATGCCGCCATTGGCACTAGCATAAATCGAGGAGGAAGCGTCTGCCACATCTATTAATAGCCCCTGATTTTCCAAACCAGAAACATGCACCAAATTGGCGGGAGTCATCGTATTCACCCCTACGTAGCCGTTGCTCTTTTTAACAACAAAGGGACTACTATTGGTGGCTTCAACCTCTAGATTCGTATTGGTTCCAATAACGGTTGGGTTCGACCCGATTTTTACCTGTGCAAATGATACAAAAGTTGCGCCTACAAATGTGGCAGTGATCAAAAACCTTCTAGCAAATAAATTAGCTTTCATAGATGTTCGTTTAAGTGTTTCCTACAATATTGTCTTCAGAAAGATTCTACCAATTTTTTAAGGTCTGCCCCGCTGTCTCTTTCCATTACGACTTCCTTTTTTGCGAGAAAAATTTTTATTAGACTGACATCCATCTGAGTAATGAAATCTATTTAAAGATGTAAAAATATATACTATCAGATCTGACAAATAAATAGACAAAAAGGCAACATAAATCAATGGAATCTTAGATCAAATTAAATGAATTTAGGATAGCAAATTCTAAAAAATATTTACTTATATGCTAGTAAATACTTTCTCGTAGAAGTCATGTAATACCTAATTTGGAATTCTAGACAATCCTGACTATATGCCGGATCTGGCAGATGCAGCCTCAGGGGCGCCTTGGCATTCCCGAAGGCTAGAGGGTTGGCAAAAAGTCCCCTGGCCAACGACTCATACCGGCATGCTGAACAATATTGACATCTATTACTCAGTAGTTTAGGACAAAAATAGGTAGAGGAGTTCGCAAGCCACTTAACACTCTGCCGCTGGCCTCTTAGCGCCGGAGAGTCATTGATCCTGATGCTAGGCCCACATTGGAATTGGGCTATACGTTGAAGTGAAATATAGAAATCCTGTTAGTTAATCTAGATAAATCAGGAAGTATTGCTAAATTCTAAATTTAGTAATACAGAAATGTTTCTACAGCACACCTAACCCTTTTGTATAAAATATTCCGTTTCAAAATCGAGACATTTCCTAATGAAGAGTCAGAGACCAATCCCAGGACTAGATTGATTTCTATATACAGAGGATCACTTTTGACCTTGAATCTAAAAATCCATAGAACGGGGCAGCGCGCCATACGCGAAGTTAATGTAGCCCGACCATCCCGACTGAAATGCCCAGCATTTATGTTACGCCAAGTCGGGAAATCCCTAATAAGTAGCGAAGTAGAATGAAAAGGAGATAATTCGGCACGAAAAGTTAGCTATGAAGCCCCTTCATCCGAAGGCGTTTCACTGCTCCACCGATCTGATTTTTAACAGTTTGTACGGAGAGGGAGAGTTTCTCGGCAATTTCGCTGGGGCTGAGCTGTTCCTGGCGGCTAAGCAAAAAAATCTGTCTCATGCCCGAAGGAAAACGATCAACCTCGAGCATTAATCTCTGTTCGAGATCGGCGCAGGCAAAATCCTCGAAGAGTTGATCACTCCCATCAGATGAATTTCTGCGAATTTCAGCATGTACTTTACGACGGTAGCTGTCTTTCCGGTACTCGTCGACCAGGCGATTTTTCAGACAGGTATGTATATAGCCCGCAAAAGTGGTATGAATCTCTAAATCAGCTCGTCTAATCCATAGATCCACAAATATATCGTGGACCAGATCTTCCGCTAGGTCTTCATCTTCCAGGTTCTTCAACCCCACCTGATAAATCACCTTCCAGTAACGGCCATACAGCTCGTTGAAAGCGGACTGGTTATTGTCCTCTTTCACTAGGCTTAATAGTGCTATGTCTGATAGGTCTTTCAAGTTTCAGAGAGAAAAAGAGGTCGATGGATAAAATACCCAATGAATAATCCCCTAACTTATAGAAACCTAAAATAACATACAATAATTACCCGACATATTCTAACACATCAGGAAACACATGCTTCATCACGACCCGGTATCGGCCCGTGACGAAGCATGGTCATTAGACAAGGATAGGAAGGCGAGTGTGGCCAGGATATCCTTTCAAAAAACGATTTGACCCCTAATCTCACCACTTGGATGGGCTGCTGTATGTATATTTACATAGTACTTCCCAGCCAGCAAGTCAGCTTCGTTTAATGTGGTTCCATCTACATCCAATGAATGAGAAAAGACTCCCATACCTGCACTAGGAAGAAAGGAGCTGAGATCGACTTTGACTCCTCCATTGGTGCCTGCTGCAGCTGGTCCATGAATATGAGCCATCGTTGGATTGCCCGAAAGCCCCCTAAAAGCGAGGGTAAAGCTCAGCTTTTTGGTCGTTTTATTATACACTACGTCCATCATCCCCTCTGCGGAACTACTCACAGCTGGCACCTCTTGGGCAGGACTAATAGGAAGGTCTCTGTTTTGTACCAGCTTCATCGGATCATAAAATTCAATTTGGCCCCGGATCTCTCCTCCTGGATGAGTAGCCGTATGTATATTAAAGTAATACAGACCATTCAAAAGATCATCTTCCTTGAGAGTAGCCCCATCTATAGTCACTTGACCCATATAGATTCCTGATGGAGTGGCAGGCAAAGAGGCTCCAAAATTATGCAATACCGAAGCATTACTACCTCTTAGTGCTGGGCCATGGATATGGGCCCCGGTAGGCGCTCCCGTCAGCCCATCCCATCGAATGGTATATGAAAGTATTTTTGTGATCTCGTTATAGGAGACATCCACGCTTCCTACGGCTGCAGTGCCCACCGCAGGGTTCTCCTGATGGCCAGATAGTTTCAGTCCCATTTGCACATATGCTTTTGGCGGATTATGGTCCTGCGAACAACCTACCAGTAACCCGACCAATGCCAGAAGGGTCCAGAATTTAGTAATATTGCTTTTCATGATCTTTTCAAGTTAAAAGTGAGATAATTGCTTCAAAATTAATCATATAAAGGCATACTAAGCTTTATTTAGGGTGAGTAATGAGTGAATGGTCAGTCCCTCCTCAGCGCCCTTAGGACGCCACCTTTTTCCAATGGCTAATCTTTAATGAATTTATAAACTTCCATGTGACCCTGATAAGAAACCTCTAACAAATAGAGTCCCGCTTGAAATGCTGATTTGCGAAAGCTATAGTGCCAATACTGATTGCCACCTTTAGAGGCAATCGCTTCGGTAGCCAGAACGCGACCGGAGGGATCTAGGAGCCTGATCATTAGCTGTTGACCTGCCTCGGCCTGGTACTTAAAAGTAAGCCGTTCAGCAACGGGATTTGGGAAAACAACTGCTTCACGGTCATAAGTCAATGCCACCATCCGTATTGAGGAATAAGCGAAACTCCCGTCTTTATCTATCATTTTTAAGCGAAAGTATAAATTGCGAGCTGGACTGAATACGGGATAATCGAAGGTATAATTTCCCCCACTCTGACTTCCTGAAGCCTCTATACGACCTACTACTTCAAAATGGCTCCTTGCCATTTCTTCATCGCCATGGGCCAATTCAATTTCAAAATGATCAAAATCTCTTTCCTCCGCTGTGGTCCATAGGAGATGCACCTCCGATTGCTCTTCATTCTTTTTTGCTAAAAACTGCACCAACCTTACAGGTAAAGGACTTTCGTCCCCCAGAATTTCTTTACTAAACCAGAATTCAGAGAAATTCCGAACCTTAAACTGAGTATAATATCCCTTTTCGTAGGGTACCCTGGCCACCGATCGTTTAAACTGCCAGCCTCCACTGCCATTATTGCCTAGGTCCCCGTCTTCTATCAGTCCAGTTAAACTCGAATACTGAGATATCCCCAGCTCATAGGCCGAATGTACAGGGGTACATGAAGCGCAGTCTGTAGCCAGTATCAATTGCTGCGCCTCCGACTCTAGAAAGTACAATCGGATTTCTACCGAATCCGTCAGTGTGCTGAGTTGAGGCTTAATAGTAATATTACGGTTGAGATAATATTGATCATTGGCATGACGAACACTTCCCGGATGAATATAAGCCTGTACCTGGGTGGCCCCAAGGAGCTGGCTTCCCGATTTGATGGAGGCTACCATTTTCCCATTTACTTTAAAATCTACCCATTCACCCGAGGGTGCCAGGGTATGGCTGACAGGCCCAGCCATGCTTGGACCATCATAAATCCCCCCCTGTAAATCATAAACATGGATATCATCCAATGCGACACCCTCATTTTGTACGAAAGGATCGGTCTGTATTACGAATCGCAGACGAATCGTAGAATATCCGGTCGGCAAAGGGAGCGTGGCCACGTGCCAATAAGCCCTGTCTGCGGACCAGGCAGGGTTTCCACCGAAGGCAAAATCGTACCAGTTGGTACCTTGGCCATTGGTTCCCAGCCTTGTCCAGGCACCTCCATCACCCGAGTATTCTACGTAGGCGACATCGCAGGGTTCCGGGTCGCAGACTTCCATCTCTAGCGCCATGCTAAAGCTTAAAGTAGGGGCTGTTAGTCCTCCAATGCTAAAACAGGGGCTGTATAAAAAGGAGTATTCATGATCATTATACGCTCCCGTCAGATTGGTTTTCCAGGCCTTACTGCCACTGGCAGCATTCTTAATTTTACTAGCAGAAGGGCTGCCATAGGCCCAGGAGCTTCGTTGTCCCTCCGAATAAAAATAACCGTCGTTCGACTCAAAGTCCTGTAAATACGGGAAAGAACTGATTAAAGGTGCATGAAAGTATGTTATTATTTGTTCGTTATTGGAGGGATAACTGTCGGTAGGATAATCGACCCGCACCTTAATCGTATGCGCTCCGGGAACGGACAAATCTGCCGTGGCGGCAAAGGTATAATCCATATTGCTGCGGGCAGCAATTGTTGGAATATTTTCGGTAATGGGGCTGCCCCCGTCCACCCAAAAGGTCACGGGTATATTCGTTAGTGACCTAGATGCACTGTTGCGTATCTGCACCCTTACTGGCTCGGATGCGCCATAGCTACACAATTCTTTGGCTGGCATACTCAAGGTGGAGAGCTGAAGGTCGTCAGTTGCCGTATACAATAACAGATCATCGATGGTATAGCCATTGGCACTGTTCCAGTCGGCCGCAATATTGGTACCCCACTGTCCCCAGCGAATTTGAAAACTACTCGTTAGGGACTGATTGTTTTCTAGTAAAAGTCGACTTACTTCAATTCCCGATACAGAACGGTACCCTTCTTCCTTCCCGTTTTGATTGGCAAAAAGATCGAAAGCCTCTATCCAGCCGGCAGAGTCATTGCCACGTATCCACACCTTGTTATTGGCATGAGCCGATTGACCATGATTTTTGTATTTGAAATCGAAACGAAGATCGATGGCATTCAGATCATACGCCGCCATGTTATATGTTCCTATTAAAAAGCTGCTAACCCCTTCTGCCGTATATTTTCCGGCATCTAAAGTCATGGCCCGGCTACCAGATGCAGCAATACCCGGACCCATATAGGTACGCACTCTTCCTTCGGGCCGGGTACTCATTAAATCGTAGCGATCGCCCCCCGCCAAACCTATCTGATTACCCGTGGCAGTTTGAGAACTTAGGGACTCAAAAGTATCCTGATAGGGTAAAGTCACGGCTGGGTTGGCCAGTTGTTTATAGGTAACAGTTAGGGTATTATTGCTAGTGACCGGATCGCCGCTATGGTTAATAATGACGGAAACTTTATAAGACCCAACAGCCGAAAAATCGAAGGTTACAGGAAAAGTATGATCATAGAACCCTCCTGCAGCAATAGAAGCATTTACGTTCTGAGAATAAATGACATTATCATTGACTGAGAAATTGATGACGAAGACAGGATTGGAGGGGTCATCATCCAGATTTTTGATGCGAACCATTACCTGCTGGTTTGCGCTGAGGGCCGTCGAGGTAAGCTTCCGCCCCGAAGCATTGGGCAGAAGGATCTGTTCCACCATCAGGTCGTGGTCGGAAGCGGCCCCCACCCCAGAACCACTGGCAGGTTGATAACGTACCGCAAGCCCACGTCGTCCCGGATTAGTATTCAGTCGGGCCCGAACGGTCGCATAATAAGTCCGATCGGAAGCCAATCCCGAAAACACATAACTATTACCTGAAACAATCCCCTTCGACACCATCTCGTCCCCTTCCAGCAACATGACTTCGTAATCCGTTGCGCCTGTAACGCTGGTCCATTCAATGCCCATATATCCCTCCGACTGCGCAGCCGCCAGGCTTATCACGGGCTGCCCTAAAATAGTAAACGTTTCGCTGGTAGAGCTGACACCAGAGCCGTTTTGAATTACCCTGACTTGTACCTGATCCGAAACAATATTCGGAACTGTCCATTCTAACTGGCGGGTAGAAGCAGGTAAGTTAGCACTTCCGATGGTGGTCCAGGAAGTGCCAAGGTTGGTGGAATACTGGACCTGATAAGTACTCACTGCATCTCCAAAAGCATCCCAGGCAATCTGAACAGGCTCATTCCCCACTAATTTTTCCTTGCCTATCGGAAAAGTTAATACGGTAGAAACGGGAACGGCATCATAAACCAAGAAGTAGGCTTGCCTCGGATTTTGTGCGATACTCGTTCCGGATATTGTAAATGTATAATTACCGGGAGCGGGTTGATTCAGGACAACCTGTTCTATATTATTTAGATTGTCGACTCCTTCTGTCGCCAGATCATTGACGTTCCCCGGATTTGAAGACAATACCAAAGGTCTTTTAATTTCTCCCGCTGGAGTAGTCACGGTCAGATCCAGGTTATTAACTAAGGCCTGAGCCGACAGCGTGGAAGCTGCCGGGTCGTTCCAGTATAACATTACCTTTAATTGAGCGGTATTAGCTGGTATACTCACGGAAACAGATTTTTGCTGACCATGCGATACCGAGTCATTTCTAAATTGTGCCGACTCTAAAATCTGTAATGAACGCACCAGGTTCATCCAGCCAAATCCATATTTATAATCGGGCCCGGCATTGCCCAGGTCAGTGGCTCCATTACAGATCAGAGCTTTCATCAAACCGTTTTTTGGATTTTGACCTCCATTCAACTGCCTGTATCGCTGATATAACAAAGTGAGCCCTCCCGAGACAGCCGGAGACGCCATGCTGGTCCCGGTCGAACTGACATAAGTATCTGTGGGAACCGAGGAGCTTACAAGCGTTCCTTGGGCCATAATTTCCGGTTTTAGACGCCCGTCCCGCACTGGCCCGCGACTAGACATGCCGTTTACCACTCCCGCACTCGTGCTATTCCCTACGGTTAACACATTTTTGGAGGCCTGATATCCCCCTAACACATTGCCAAAACCAGAAGGATACTGGGCGCAAGTAATCGACCCACTATTGCCTGCAGCAAATACATGCTGTAAATGGGGCATGTCGAAAGCCTGCTGATCCAGGATTTGAGAGTACAAATCATATTTACCGAAGGTCTCGCAATTATTCACATCGGCTCCATAGCTGTTATTGGTGAGCACCATCCCATAATCCGCTACATAACTGGGGGCATAAGAAAATATCTTACCAAAATATTGTACTACCATTGTCGCTTTAGGGGCATAGCCGGTATAGCGTTCATTTTGCAAACCAGCTCCTGCCAGCGTCCCCATCACATGGACGCCATGCCTTCCGGCAGACACGCCGGCATGGTTGATAATACGACCCGTAAAGTCGACATGCTGGAAGGGATTGGAGTCATCCCCTACCCCTACTACTACCCCAGCACCTGTAAGATTGCGACCACCGGTAGTGACAGAACGCAATACGTTCGCCCTGCTATTGGCAATACTTTTATCGTTAATGGCTTCGTCGGGACCGGGTGCTGCCTGAATGAACTGAACCAGAGGTAGGGCAGCCAACCGTAATATTTCATCAGGGACCAGACGTACGGATACTATGGCAGCATGATCTACTGGATCGGGCAACAAGGAAAAGCCTTCCTTCTTCAGCGAGGCACGAAACTCTTCCAAGGACAAGACCGATACCGGACTTACCCATACCTCAATCGCTGTATCCTGGTCTGTAAGGCTAAGAAGCAAGTCTGGATCCAGCTTTTGCTCTGCTGCCAAGGGGAAAACTGCCCGCACCTTGTGACGTTGCAACAGGGAAAGCGATAATTCCCCTTTTACGTAGGCAGAAAAGGCTCGGTTTGGAATATAATCCAGCAGTTCCACACCTTCTGCTCGCATGGCATTTCGCACCACTGAGTCGGGCATTTGTTCGAACTGAATAACCAGTAACTGTCCGGGCAATGAGGGCGAGGTCATTCCATTCCGCATGCGCTTAAGGCCTTGCTCGCTAACGTTAGCCGATGGTATTATTATGCCTGATTTAAAATGTATGCTATATTCCTCAGCCTGCTGGGCCCGGACCACACCTATGGCAATCAGAAAAAAGAGGATACTGTAAATTGTTTTCATAAGGTTTTTGTATAGTGTATGTGCCCAAAAAACAGAAGGGAATCCTGGCGAAAGGATAACATAATAAAGATAAAATTTAGTAAATTTTAAACAGCTTTGATACTATTATAAGAAAAATCCCAAACTTAGATAATTTCGGATTGGAGGGAGCTTTTCAACCCAAAACATTTTTTGGAGAAAGACCAAGAAATATAGAAGTTGTTCATTTGGGTTTCTTATGACATTCGGGGCTCTCTGCCGTCCTTTTTCTTAGAAGATCCTTAAAATAATTGAATCCACTTCTATCCTACCTATTGGAATTAGTCCAAAGTCCACTTACATTTGGCTACATACAAGTAACCCTAAAGGGTAGTATTTTCTTTGCATTATCCAAAAAACATCATGAATATTTACGGACTTATCGGATTCCCTCTGACGCATTCTTTTTCTAAACGTTATTTTACAGATAAGTTTGAGCGAGAAGGAATCAAAGAAAGTATATATAACCTGAACGAAATGGAGACCTTGGATGGTCTTCTGGATTTCATCAAAAACACCCCTGAATTACGGGGACTGAATGTTACCATCCCACACAAAAAGAATGTTGTACAATATTTGGACGACCTCGACGAGGCCTCGGCTGAAAGAATCGGAGCGGTCAACACCATTAAAATATATGCCGATGGTTCTACCAAGGGATTTAACACCGACTATTACGGCTTCAAGCAGTCCCTCGAAGAGTGGTTTGACAAAAGGGGAGAAGACTGCGAAGGAATCAAGGCATTGGTACTGGGCGATGGTGGGGCTGCAAAAGCGGTAAAAGTAGCCTTGGAAGACCTACATATCCCCTTTCATATAGTCTCCCGAAGTAAGTCGGAGCATACCCTTCAATATGAGGAGCTCACAGAAGAGATCATAAAAAACCACAGACTTATTGTGAATACCACTCCCTTGGGCACTTATCCGAATACCGACTCTTTCCCTGACCTACCTTATCAATGGATTACTACAGGCCACTATCTCTATGACCTTGTATATAATCCAGCGGAGACTCAATTTTTAAAGAAAGGGATGGCCATGGGAGCTCAGGGCCTTAACGGACTTAAAATGCTGGAAATGCAGGCAGAAAAATCGTGGAATATCTGGGTTCACGAAGATTCTTTATGGAGTGTCTAAAGGGCAGTAATAGGTCCAAAGGTCTTGATCCATCTTTTCCGAATGGAATAAGCGGCCTATGGGCTTGGGAGCTGCTACCCCTTCCTTGAGCATGAGTGGGCTCTGACATCTTCTAATTTCGTCCCATAACCCGGCCTCCATAAACGATTGTAAGGTAGCGGTCCCCCCTTCTACCAGTACGGAATAGATTTTTCGCGCATAGAGGCCCTCCAACATACCTGCAATGTCCTGTAGAGACGTACATTGCAGGTAAGCCAATGTTTCTGAGTTCCCGTAACGTTCCGGCTCCAGAGGAACTGGGCTGCCCAGCTCCGTATTTACGATTATGGTGGGCTGGCTGCGGTCCAGCAAATTGGATCCTGGTGGTAAGGTCAATTTCCTATCGATAAAGATTCTGACAGGGTTGAGACCAGGCCAATGCCGCGCATTTAGGCGTGGATTGTCCAAAACTGCCGTACGGTACCCCACCAAAATGGCATCTTCCTGGGTTCTCCATTGATGCACGAGCATATTTGAGGAGGGGCCACTGATCGCAACAGGGTTGCCATGAGCTCCCCCAATGTATCCATCGGCCGATTCGGCCCATTTCAAGATCACATAGGGGCGATGAAGTCGCATGGCTCCTAAAAATCTCTTATTCAGTAAGGCTCCTGCTTCGGCTTCCACACCACAGGACACCTCTATCCCCGCTGCACGTAACCGGGCTATCCCCCTCCCGCCCACCAAGGGGTTAGGGTCGGGGTTGGCCACTACGACTCGCGCTATTTTATGTTGGATAAGCAAATCGGCACAGGGGGGAGTCTTTCCAAAATGGGAGCATGGCTCTAGGGTAACATAGGCTGTAGCACCTTCCAAAAGAGATTCATTACCTCTTTTGATTGCATCCGCTACGGCATTGACCTCGGCATGAGCTTCCCCGTAATGGCGGTGCCAGCCCTCACCTATCGCCCGGCCTTGACCTACCAAAACACAGCCCACCATGGGGTTGGGACTCACCCGACCTAAACCATATTGGGCCAGCTGCAAGGCCCTTTTCATCCATTGATTATCTGTATACATGCTACAAAAATAAGAACCAGTTTTCAAACTCAACTTTCGTGAGTTCTTATAATTTGCTAACTTTCCGCAATTAGAATAAAACATCTTTAAAATGACCTCGGCACGTCAGCTATATCAACATATATTTAAAGGCATCACGGTTTATCCTGAAAAGGAGTCTCAAGCCATCGCATTCATGCTTTTGGAGCATTTTTTAAGACTTCGTAATATCGATGTCCTCGTCGACAGACCCGTTCCAGAAGGAACTGTTCAGCCCGACTGGGATAATATAATCGGTAGGCTCAACGATAATGAGCCGGTGCAGCATATCATTGGCTCCACCGAATTTTGTGGTCTGGAGTTTCGCGTTTCTTCCTCGGTGCTTATCCCCCGTCCCGAAACAGAGGAGCTCGTAAGGATGGTAACCCGCGACTATGCCGAGCCCGATCAAGACATTGAAATCCTTGATATTGGTACCGGTAGCGGATGTATTGCCATTGTTCTGGCCCGGTTTCTACCCCATGTTAAGGTTCATGCCTGGGATGTATCTGATGAGGCCCTGGAAGTGGCTCGGGAAAATGCTCGGCAACTGATTGCCGATGTGGAATTTGCCAAGCAAGATATGCTCAACGTTAGCTTTCCTTTACCCGGAAATACCCAGAAGTTTGACTGCCTGGTTAGCAACCCCCCGTATGTTACCTATTCGGAACAAGAGCATATGCGCCCCAATGTCCTTCGGTTCGAGCCTCATGAAGCTCTTTTCGTAGAAGACAGCGACCCCTTACTTTTTTACAAGGCTATCGCCGACTTTGGCCGCCATCATATTAAGCCCAACGGCCGTTGTTATGTAGAAATTAATGAGCATTTCGGAACAGAAACTAAGGCTGTCTTTGAAGAACGGGGATATCAAAACGTTGAAATCCTAAGGGATATACATGGGAAAGACAGATTTGTGAGGGCATTTTGGACTAAATAATCCGAATCTTTTACCCTAAACAATTGCAGGAGTGGCTGGTCAGAAACCAATTGACGACCACTCCTTTTTATATTCGCTGTCGTTTGCCACAGTAAAACAGGCACGCAACAAACCTATTCCATTGAGAAGACAGGGTTCGATTTAACGATCTATTTAAAAAAATATAGATGTATTTAGAAAAAATAAAAGATGTACTCGACGAGATGGGCAAAGTAGTGGTTGGGCAAGACAAGCTCCTCAACCGTTTGCTTATCGGACTTTTTACAGGAGGGCATGTGCTGCTGGAAGGAGTACCGGGCTTAGCCAAAACCCTAACCATCAACTCCCTGGCAAGGGTGCTTCATTTAGATTTCCGTCGTATACAATTCACCCCTGACCTGCTTCCTGCCGATTTGATTGGAACGATGATTTATAAGCCAAAAATCGGGGATTATGAAGTTAAAAAAGGACCCATCTTTTCGAATATCATCCTAGCCGATGAGGTGAACCGTTCCCCGGCCAAAGTGCAGTCGGCCCTGTTGGAAGCCATGCAGGAAAAACAGGTTACTATCGGAGATGAAACCTACCAACTAGATAGGCCATTTATCGTTTTGGCTACCCAAAACCCAGTGGAGCAAGAGGGTACCTACCCTCTTCCGGAGGCGCAAATTGACCGTTTTATGATGAAGGTTTATGTAGACTATCTCAATAAACAGGAAGAATTGGAGGTGATGCGTCGTATGTCCGACATTACTTATTCTTATCAGATTCAGCCTATATTAAACAAGGAAGATATTTTTGCGATAAGGGAAAAGGTAAATAATGTGAATATTTCGGAGACCCTGGAACGGTATATAATTGAGCTGGTCTTCGCCACCAGGAAACCATTGGAATACAACCTCAAGGAAGAGGCGCGTTATATCCAATTTGGGGTCTCCCCCCGGGCAACCATATATCTTAACCGGGCGGCCAAGGCCCTGGCTTTCCTGGAAGGTCGGGATTATGTACTGCCCGAGGACATAAAAGAGTTGGCTCCAGATATCATGAATCACCGGATTCTGCTTAATTATGAAGCAGAGGCCGATGGCGTACGGACCATTTCGATTATCGAATCAATTCTTAGCAAGGTGGCAATCGGATAATCTCTGCTGGAGTTAAGGTACCGGATCGTGCCCATGACCACCCCATGGGTGACAGCTTGCCAGTCGACGTAAGCCCATCCATCCACCCTTCAAAAACCCGTGCTTCTGCACGGCTTCAATCATATACTGGGAGCAGGTGGGGGTATATCGGCACGAGTCAGGCAAGTAGGGAGATAATACACCCTGATAGATTCGGACCAACCAAATGAGTAAAAATTTCATTTTGCTTCTTGGGTATTATAGTATCTTTGAGTTTGACAATAAACATTAATAAAACATGATTTCCTATATACTTTGGGATGTAAGTCCTGAAATCTTTACCATTCCCGAGTTTATGGGAATTGGCCCCCTTCCCATCCGCTGGTACGGTTTGCTTTTCGCAGCAGGATTTTTGATAGGCCAGCAAATCATGATTCATGTATTCCGCAAAGAGAACAAAGCATTAGATGATATTGATTCCCTGACACTTTATATGGTTTTGTCCACGGTTCTCGGAGCGCGTTTTGGTCATTATTTATTCTATCAGCCCGAAGTTCTGTTTAAAAATCCATTGGAAGTGATTCTACCTCCCTACGCTGGTCTGGCCAGTCATGGAGCCATCATCGGTATCATCACCGGACTTTACCTGTATTCCCGCTCTCGAAAAGACAAAGGACAAACCTTTCTCTGGGTGGCCGACCGAATTGTGATTGTGGTGGCCCTTGCAGGCGCCTTTATCCGATTTGGGAATCTGATGAATTCCGAAATTGTAGGCCGCCCTACCGATTTGCCCTGGGGATTTATTTTTATGCAAAACCTGGAATTTGCACAGATTCCACGTCATGCGGCTCAGCTTTATGAATCCATTACCTGCTTCATTTTGTTCTGGATCCTTTTAGGCCTCTGGAATAAATACAAAGCCTCTACACCACGTGGATTGCTGGTAGGAATATTCTTCATCTGGATTTTTACCCTACGTTTTCTTTATGAGTTCTTAAAAGAGAATCAAGAAGCATTTGAGGCGAATTATATCTTAAATATGGGTCAGATTTTGAGTATACCCGCCGTAGTTCTAGGGATTTACTTCGTAATGCAATCGAGGAAAAAGGCGATAAAGGTCGGTTAATCAGCCAACTAAGGGAGTTACTCAACGGTAAAGCATTCACCAGTATTTTCATGTAAATTAGGGATAATTTAAATCCTTAATCAACTTGAATCAGATGAAAACGCAATACTTAGTACCGATGACCCTTGCCCTTACCTTATCCCTTGCAGGCTGTGGAAGTGACAAACCAGAAGAGAGAGAAGAACCCAAAAATGCCCTAGAAGCTTTCCAGCAGATGGCGGATCAGGTAGAAGAAAATGCTGGAAAGGAAGCTGTTGACCCGGTGGATTTCAGGGAATTAAAAGCCCTCCTTCCTGAAAAAATTGGTAACGTCAAACGCAAGGAAGCCGATGGAGAGAAATCGGGAGCCATGGGTTTCACTATTTCCAAAACCAAGGGCGTGTACCAAAACGAAGGGGAAGATAGCCATATATCTGTTGAAATAATGGACACGGGGGGTATCGCTGGCATAGGAGCCATGGCTCTGGCCGCTTGGACGATGGCCGATATTGACAAAGAAACCAACGATGGTTACGAAAAGACAACTAAAATCATGGGCCATAAGGCTTTTGAAAAATACAATAGTAAAAGCCAGCGCGGAGAACTAAATGTGATGGTGTCCCAACGCTTCATTGTCAATATCAACACCCGAAACCTGAGTGTTGATCAAATGCACGATGTCCTGGAAGACCTGGACTTGAGCAAACTGGAAAGCCTGGAATAACGGTTATAAAAGCCAACCCCCTCTTTATGCAAACGGAAGAGGGGGTTTTTATATCTCACCTGCCTGTTAAGTCTCTGTTCAGCGCTTCCGGACCGTTATATTTTTCACCTTATCACCCCGAAGCGGGGAATAGTTCTGCCTTGGAGTCTCATTAACTCCTACATTTTCAAAGAAGATTTTGACTCCCGTAGCTCGATTCATATCCTCTATATTTTGCATATGAAAATGTAAATGAGGCTCGGAAGAATTACCCGAATTTCCGCATAACCCCAACGGGTCTCCCTGCCTGACAGACTGCCCCTGCTTTACCAGTATAGAATGCTGCTTGAAATGAGCAAGTACAATATATTCCTGCTTACTGGTACGCAAAATCACGGTATTGCCCGGTACATAAGTGGGATTTAGAACGCCCGGTTCATTGTCTTTAATTCCATCTACTACCAATACCACTTCTCCTTCACAAGGTGCTATGATATCCCTTCCAAAGGCGTAATAATCTTCATTGGTGATGCCGTTGGTTTTAAAGGACAGGCCTCGTTGATCGCGCATCACCATGTCGAAGGCATGCTTTTGCGCCTGATTTTCTATATGGTAATTCTGCTCTTTTGTATCTCCTCCCCATACCACATGCCATTCCTCCCGAAAAGGCAGAATCAATGGACTCAGATTCCGTTCCAGGCGGGGATTAACAAGCGGCTCAAAAGGCTTTACGAGTAAGCCTCCAATTTTGCCATCTTCCGTGCTGAATATATTGAGGGTTAAAAGATTCCTTTCAAATTGCGTTTTATAGGAGGCGTAAGATTTTTCATAACCGACAAAAGACCTTTTAAGAATATTCCCCGACTGGGATCTCAATCCAATAAGGAATTTTTGGGCCTCCGTCCAGGGTAAGGCACGTTGCATTTCAAGGGAAAAATTCTCAAAAATAGCCTCGAAATCTCCCCGGTTATAAGCTAATTCGAACTGTGTAGCTGCAAGCCTGCTGACTTCCTTCTCGGTTTGGGCGAAACATAAGTCCGTCTTCAGAAAAAAAAGGATGAATATTAGATAAGGGACAATTTTCATAATCAAAAGGAATTGGTACACTAATCATAAAATCTTATGGTGCCTCCAGATCTGGCAGGAGTAGCCAAAGAACTCTATTATAGCTTTATATTCCTAGATTGTTTTCAAAAAAACACCCTTTCTATCCGAAAAAATAGAATAAATAAAAAAGTTTTAAGATAGGGGTTTAGGAGCTGTCAGCTCACGGCGTAGTCTACGCGTTCTCGCAGTAGTTGTTTGGCCTTAACCAATTGGTTTTTAACCGTATTCTTAGATATCCGTAAGAACTCAGCGATCTCCTGGTAGGATTTACCTTCCTCTAAATTCAATTTTAGAATCTGTCGACGTTTAGTGGATAGTTCTTCTACGGCCTCCTGTATCATTACCAATCTTTGTTCCTTTTCATCCAGCTCATCGTCAACCATAGCGTCCATAGCGTCCAGATAGTTAAGCCTCATCTGCTGGTTCTTCTCCATTTTTTTAAAATGATCGAAGGCCATGTTCCGCAAGCAAGTAAACAAATAGGAGTTGAAATTTTGCTCGGGTTTGATCTGCGTACGACGCAGCCATAACTTTAAAAATAATTCCTGGGTCAAATTCTCCGCTTCCTCCTCGTCTTTTAACAAAGATATGGAGAACCTTAATGCAGGTATCCTATAGTAATTGTACAGCTGAGCGAAGGCTACTTCGTCTCCCAATGTTACATTTCTTAGGGTATTTTCGTCAGGATGGTTCACGGCAGTAGGGTTTAAAAGATTCTTTTTAGAAAAATTTTGTTCAGGTATATCACCTCAATAGATTCTATTAATTCTTTGCATTTTTATATACAATAATCACCTGACAGGCATTTTAATCCTTAATGTATATTTTATAAAATCTCAATTTTACCAAATAATACAGCAATCTAAAATCAACCTGTCAACTAAAAACACTAAGAACTAAACACAAGAGAATAAATTATTTTGCGCTGGACTGCTCATTTTCTGATGATAAATATACGAGACTTGTCGCTCCCCCTAAATCGCATTATGCGTAAAATTATCCTCAAAACACGCAAAACGGTCTGAATTAACATTTAGGTTAACTTAAAGGCATTATTTGGTAATATTGGCGGGAGAATTCTCCCAGGATTCGGTGCGTCAGCCAAGAAAATTGCCTGGTATGCTTCATCAATTTACTTCTGACGGATAGCCTTCATTTGAACAGGTAGCGTATATTAGGCATATAGCTCTACCCCGATCACACCCCGGCCCTGACAAAGAAGATTCCTAAAACTTACACTGAAATGCAGACACCAGAAATTAAAGACATCCTTGAAAAAATTAGAAAAGTAAATATTGCCGTATATGGAGATTTTTGCTTAGATGCCTATTGGATCATGGACAATAGGGCTTCGGAGGTTTCTATAGAGACTGGCCTCTACACAAAGACCGTAGGACGACATTATTACAGTCCGGGTGGGGCAGGTAATGTGGTTGCCAATCTCGCTGCCTTACGACCTGCCTCTATCCGCGCCATTGGCACCGTTGGCGACGATCTGTTTGGACGGGAATTAACGAGTCAGCTTCAGGCGTTGGGGACGGACACCAGCAACTTATTCATTCAGAAAGAGCAGTTTGATACCTACACCTATCTAAAAAGACATGTTGACGAGCAGGAACAGCCTCGTATTGATTTTGGCTCGTACAACCACCGTAGCGAGGCAACAGACCAGTCTTTACTGCTAGCCATAGAAAACGCATTACAAGAATGTGAGGCACTGATATTTAATCAACAGGTTACCGGAAGCATTAGCAATAATAGTTTTATTGAGGGAGTAAATAAGCTTTTTTCTCTCTATACAGATAAGATCGTAATGTTGGACTCCCGGCATTTTAACGATAAAATCGGCCCTACGTATAGAAAACTCAATGACCGGGAATTAGCCAATCTAAGGGGATGGGCTGCCCCAGAGGAAGGGCCCATCCCCTTACGAAATATAAATTCTTTAGGAATTCAAGTATATCAAGAGACTCAAAAACCAATTTTTGTTACTTGTGGAGAAAGAGGAATTCTTTCTTTCGATCAGGAAGGGCAGCACTATACTCCTGGACTTCAGTTAAAAGGCAAACTTGACACGGTAGGGGCTGGCGACACGACCATAAGTGCGCTTACACTCTGCTTAGCCGCTGGGGTACCGGCAAAACATGCTGCAATAATGGCCAATTTTGCCGCTGGGGTAACCGTTCAAAAATGCTATACCACAGGGACGGCTAGTGCTGAAGAGATTATGCATATCGGAGCCGAACCCCATTATATTTACAATCCGGACCTTGCCATCAACGAGCGACTTGCCCATTACCTTCCGCATACCGAATTCGAAATTTGCGAGCCCGATGCCTTGCATAAATTAGGCCATATTAAGCATGCGGTTTTCGATCATGATGGCACTATTTCCACCCTGCGACAGGGCTGGGAAGAAATTATGGAACCTGTGATGATCCGTTCCATTTTAGGACCCGAGTATGACCGTGTGGATAACAATACCTATAATAAGGTGAGAAAAGTATCACTGGATTTCATCCAAAAAACCACAGGCATACAGACTATCTACCAAATGGAGGGACTGGTTGATTTGGTAAGGGATTTCGGTTTCGTTCCTGCCGATGAAATTTTGGATAAATTCCAGTACAAGGAATTATATAATAATGGTCTTATGGAAATGGTAAATATACGTATGGCCAAGCTTATCGCCGGAGAGTTGCACCAGTCGGATTATACCATGAAAGGTGCTGTCACATTCCTGCAGGCCCTTAAACAACGGGGAGTAAAGCTCTATTTGGCCAGTGGCACCGATGTTGAGGATGTTCGAACAGAAGCGGAGACACTAGGCTATGCCAACCTGTTTGAAGGAGGGATACATGGGGCATTAAAAGAATACACCAGGTTCTCCAAGAAAATGATTATTGAGAAAATTATCCGGGAGAACAACCTGCAGGGACACGAACTCGTCGTCTTTGGAGATGGTCCCGACGAGGTCCGCGAGGGGCGACGGGCCGGTGGCATCTCTGTAGGCATCACCAGCAATGAGGTTCAGCGATTCGGACATCATGCCGCTAAACGACCCAGGCTGGTTCAGGCAGGGGCCCATATACTTATTCCCGACTTCTCCCAGCATCAGAAATTACTCTCCTTACTATTTCAGAAAAATCAAAATTTGGCTCAAGCATAAACCTTTGGGGTAAGCTTTTGTGCATAATTAATTCGATATAACGCTTACCAACGGCTGGAAATTAACATCATTCTCGAGGGCAAATTCTCCAAGGTAGTTCCCGGCATTACGAAATGATGGTTAGGCAATGATAGCATCAATATCAACAAGAGCATGAAAAAAACTAAATCAATTTTCTCATCACTAGGCGTGCTTCTGGCAACAGTAGCCATGCCCCTGCATGCGCAGACCACTTATGCTGAAAAGCTCGGTTGGCCGAAAGGCACTAAGGCTGTTATATTCCATGTTGACGATGCCGGTATGTCTTACAGCTCTAACATGGGAGCAATACGTTCAATAGAGGAGGGTGTTGCCACTTCCGCCAGTATTATGATGCCCTGCTCCTGGGCAGCAAGTTTTGGAAAGTATGTCAAGAAGAATCCTTCTGTTGATGCCGGCTTACACCTAACCCTCACCTCGGAGTGGAAAGACTATCGTTGGCCACCTTTAAATGGTATTAGCCATTCACCAGGCCTGGTAGACGATGAAGGCTGTATGTGGCACGAGGTGGCAGAGGTGGTAAGGCATGCCAGTGCAGATATAGTGGAAACGGAAATCAGGGCACAGATAGAACGGGCCTTAAAAATGGGGATCAGCCCCACACATCTTGACTCCCATATGGGAACCCTCTTCGCCCACGGCCCCTTTCTGGAGCGTTATATGAAGGTAGGTATAGAATATGGGATCCCGGTGATGTTTCCAGGGGGCAATAACCGCTTGATTACGGAATGCTTACTGATGCCCGAAATAGAACAACTCAAGGCTCAAGGACTTTACCAAGAGGGCATGAAACTCCCAGCCCCCGAAGTGCTAAAAAAGGCTCCAGCAGTAGGCGAAATGCTATGGAATGCCGGACTTCCTGTCCTAGATGACTTACATACAAAAAGTGGAGAGTGGAAGCCAGAAGGCCCTAATCCAACTCCTGAGGCCTGGGGTAAATACAAGGCCCAACAATGGATTAAGGTGATGGAAAGAATGCAGCCTGGTGTGGCTATGTTTATCGTCCATAGCAGTGATATTACCGATGTATTTCAACATATCAGCGCCTCGGGGGGCTCTCGTTATGCCGACCTGCTATCGATGCTGGACCCAGAACTAAAAGCATATATTCAGAAGAATAATATTGTTCTGACCACCTGGCGGGAACTCCTGGAGAGAAGAAAAAAAAGTAAATAAATCTATAAATCCATGATCACAAAAAACCTTGGAGCCCTCCTTATATTAGCCCTTTGGCTAACTTGCTCCACTTCCTATGGCCAAGCCATTTTGGAAGAAACCATCATTTTTCCTTTACAGCCCGAACATGCTCACGGGAGCAGCCTGGTGGCACTTCCCAATGGCGATATGCTGGCCACCTGGTTTCAGGGCAGTGGAGAGCGCAAATCAGACGACGTGCGCATTATGGGAGCAAGGCTTAAAAAAGGATCAAAACAATGGAGTACGCCCTTTCTTATGGCCGACACCCCTCATATTCCCGACTGTAACCCAGTCCTTTTTCTGAACGCCTCGGGTAAGCTTTTTCTCGTATGGATTGCCGTTCAAGCCAACCTGTGGGAGCAATCGATCTTGCGCGTAAGAACTTCTACCCATTATGCTCAAGAGGGCCCACCACAATGGGACTGGCAAGACAATATTCTGCTAAAACCAGACGACTCCTTTTATGTGGAATTGCAGAAAAAATTCAAGGATCTTCCCGATCACCAGATCGGATGGGCGGGTTATGCTCCCAAATATGATGAAATGATTGTGGAGGCGGGTAAGGATCCTGTCAAACGAAGTATCGGCTGGATGACCCGCATTAAGCCCACCCAACTAGCATCAGGACGAATTATTCTGCCCTTATATTCCGATGGCTACAACCTATCTTTGATGGCTATTTCCGACGACCAGGGAGAAAGCTGGCTCCCCAGTCTGCCTGTAGTGGGGCGTGGACCTATCCAGCCCGCAATTGCTAAAAGAAAGAATGGTAACCTGGTAGCCTATATGCGCGATAGCGGCGATGCACCTCCCCATGTACATATGAGCGAATCTGCGGATGAAGGGCAATCCTGGACCGCCACGCACAAATTGAATATCCCCAATACTGCAAGCGTCGAACTCCTGACTCTTGCCGACGGCAGCTGGGCCTTTCTGGGCAACGATCTGGTAGATGGAAGGAATCGGATGAGCCTGTATTTGTCGTCCGACGAGGGCAAGACCTGGCCCAAAAAAATAAGATTAGAGGATCATCCGAAGGGCAAAGGAGGCTATTCTTATCCATCCCTGATTCAAACCCCCGATGGGCTTTTAAGAATGACCTACTCTTATCACCCACAAAGTGATCAAAAATCAATCAAATATGTCACTGTAGACCCCAAAAAAGTCCCTTTGGCGAATTAATGCCAATTTCCTTAAACCCAATCCAATTATGTTAAAAAATTGCCTCTCATTCATTTTAACCGTAGGCCTTGCTGTAGGATTTATGGCTTGCAGCAATAACAGCGTAAAACAACCTGTTTATCAAGACAAACCCTTCCTCCAAGATCTCAGCATCAAATATTATGCAGATACTACCGACCTGCGCCTGTTGGGAGCAGCGGCCGATCGCAACGGGAAAATTCAGGTATTGTCTTCAAAAGGTGTGCTCCATCCCCATGACGGACAATTCCTTTATCCCGGTACCCTTGAGACCGATAATAGCTATCGATTCCTTTCCGATAAAACGATTCAAGCTATTGGAAGGTATCAGAATCAGATCGTTTATCTTACAGACTCCGTAGTCTTCAGCAATGCCTGGGCGGGTCGTCTCTTCAGCCCACACGCCATGCCTGAGGCACGTTTAATGGCTGGAGGCAAGGACTTCCAGTTTCTAATTTCTGACGGACAGCAACTTAAGCTCATTTCAAAGGCAGCAACGCAATGGAACCAAACACTTTCTGATGAAACCGTTCGGCAAATCATTTACCAACCTGAGCTTGAACATTATCTAGTGTTAACGGACAAGACACTTTACACCCTGAGTGCCGATAAGGCATTTAGTAGTATTTATCAGGGAAAGGACCTTCGGGCCATGGCACCCTGGAAAGCTAGGAAGCAGGTGGCCATTGGAACGGGAAATGGTTACTTGTTAATCGACTTAGCTTCAAAAAAACCAGTTGGAGATAAAAGATCTGACTTGCCCGTTCCAGCTATCAGTACCATGGCCAATATCAATGATAGACTATGGTTTGGGAGCTCGGAAGGGGCATACGCCCTGCGCGAAGATGGTAAGTTCGATTATTATTATGGCGAACGCTGGCTCCCTGGAAGCCAGGTGATTAGTATCGAGTCCGGCCCGGAGCGCTCCGTATTGATACTTACGACAGGAGGAGTAGGTCAAATCCAGTTTAAAGAGATGACCCTTGCCGATAAGGCCGAATATTACGATAAGCAGGTAAGGCTTCGCCACATTCGGGTAGGCTTCAATTCCAGCCTGAGCAGAATGACAAAAGGTGATTTGTCAACAGGCTACCTTTCCGATTCGGATAATGACGGACTTTGGACCTCCATGTATCTGGGAGGAGAGATTTTCCGATATGCTGTAACAAAGGATCCAGAAGCCTTACAGAATTGTAGAGAATCTATGGAGGCCATGGAGCGCCTCTACGATATCAACCCCGTGGCAGGCTTCCCCTCCAGATCCTTCGAAAGAAGTGGACATATAGAAAGCCTTTCGGATCCTGAGCGCTGGCAGCATGCTACTGATAAAGAATGGGACTGGAAGTCCACTACCAGCAGCGATGAGGTGATCGGCCATGTATTTGCCTTTGGAGCCATGGCAGAACTAGTGGATGACGAAAACCTAAAAAACAGAGCCATCACCCTGATCGACACCCTGATGTCCCATATTATCAGCAATGATATGTACCTGATCGACTTCGATGGAAAGCCTACCATGTGGGGAAAATGGAATCCTTCCTATGTGAATAGCTTCCCTACGAATGTTGGGGACCGCAAATTAAACTCTTCTAATATTGTGGCGATGCTTCAAACGGCTTATCATTTCACTAAAAAAGAAAAATACAAGGAGAAAGCTTTCGAACTAATGAACCAACATGGCTACTTTGAAAATATGATGCGTCCAATGTCTGAAATTGGAAAAGCACCGGATGATGCCGACGAACATGCCAAAAATATGTCGGACGGCTGGAACCACTCCGACGATGAAATGTACTTCATAGGCTATTGGGGACTGTACCGATACGCATTTAACGACAGTCTTAAGGCGCATTATAAAACCCAAATACTAGATCATTGGGAGGCAGAACGCCCCGAAAAGGAAGGTGCCTGGAATATTTTCACAGCACTGACAGGAGTCCAGGAGTTCGATCTGGATGAAGCGGCTTGGTATCTTCGAGAATACCCGATGGACCTCATTGGCTGGGACGTAAAAAATAGCCATAGAAAAGACATAGAACTTCTAGAGCCTAATTTCAGAAAGCAGTCGACCAAAGAAGTACTCCCTCCCGATGAAAGACCCGTGCGCCGGCATAATGCCAATATGTTTGACATGGACCGGGTAGGTGCGAATGGAAATAATGAAAGCAGTGCGGGTGATATCTGGCTCCTGCCCTACTGGATGGGGCGCTATCTGGGTGTAATCAGTGCGCCCATATCGGAAAATGAGTAAGGGGCCGTATTCCAATTTTTTCCCGATATTTATGCCCGAAAAAATAGTAATACCTTTCGTTTATTTAGCAGTATTTGCCCTTATGAGTGCATGCCAGCAGTCAGCAGAAAATCGCCTTGAGAAACAATTGACCCACGATCTGAGTTACCATCATGATCTGGACAATAATGATAACTTCTCACCTGACGGGCATTGGTTGGCCTACGACACCCGTACCGACTCGGGCGGCATCGCTGAGTCGGGGCGTATAGAAAGGGTCCATACCGAAACAGGTGAAATCAAAATCACCTACGCACTGGAGCAAAATAAAGTATGGGGGCCTGGCGTTGGGGCGGTTAGTTACAGCCCCAAAGAGAACGCCGTGGTATTCATCCACGGGCTCTCCGACTGTAGCCAGGAAAACCCTTACCAGCAATGGAGGCGCACCGGGGCGATTGTTAAAGACAATCATCCGGACAGCCCCATATGGATGGACGCACGAGATGTTACCTATCCATTCACCCCCGGAGCCTTGAGAGGAGGCACTCACCGCCACGAATGGAGCGGTGATGGACAGTGGATAGGTTATACTTATAATGACGCAATTCTTCAGGAAATTGAAGCCAAAACGGGAATAAAAAGAAACCTTCGGACGATAGGAGTCTCCAAAAACCTAGCTTCAGTAGAGGTGGACCAGGCACCGGGAAATATCTCTGGAAACTGGTTCAGCGCATTGGTGGTACGGGTGGTTCCCGAGCCCACTCCTGGGAGCGATGAGATCAGCCATGCCGCCGGCGACAGCTGGGTGGGATTTAACGGCTACACGCGTAATGATGGTGGAAAGCAGATGGCTAGAGCCTTCTTAGGAACGGTCCGTAATCTGAAGGGCGAAGATGTTCCAGAAGTTTTCGTGGTCGATATTCCTGACGACATCACGGTTCCCGGCTCACTAGGCCCGCTGGAAGGCACGTTGGACGACTTTCCCATGCCTCCCAAAGGAGCAATACAGCGCAGGTTAACCTTTACGGCCGAAACCAGTCAACCAGGCTGTAGCGGTATCGTCCGATCAGCTCCCGACGGGTCGGCATTATGTTATCTGGCCAAAGACGAGAAAGGGATAATGCAAGTATATTTAATTTCTCCGCTCGAAGGCAAACCAAGACAGCTTACCTACCATACTTCCGACGTAAGTGGAAATTTGCGTTGGAATACTAATGGCAAGGAAATTAGTTACTTCTGGAATGATTGCCTGGTGGTGTGCCTTCTTGGAGAACAAGAATTCGAGGAGCGCTATGAGCTACTTACCCTTCCGGGAACCCCGCTTCCCTCCAATGCCGTTTGGTCACCCGATGGTAAACAAATTGCCTATAACCGACTCCTAAAATCCCCGGAAGGCACCCTGACCCAACAAATTTTTATTCAACAGCGATAATTTCAGTTTATAAAAAAGCCAGAGCCCCTGTGATTCTGGCTTTTTTTGTGGACCGTTACCCATTTTAGGGGCCTCAGCCTTAGATCGTCCTGAGGACAAGGGCGAACCCTCTGAGGTCGGTTGCGGTCATTTCTGCCATTTATCGAAATCGCTTTAAATAGCATGACCCGAAGCAACAAAGTGTAAACTATTGGGGCATGGCAGTATAAAATAATGGTTTACAAAATAGAAAAAATCCATGATATAGACTCAAACCCCGATGATTATCGGACAGCCAGTATCCTTTCCGCACTACTCGATGGCTTTAAAGAGTAAATTTTTTAGAAAACTTCCCGTGAAATCTTTAGCTCCCCGTTCTCCTACATCGGTTAACTTCGGCAAGTGACTGCTAAAAAACTGCTGATGATGTGAGGTTTCTATCAGGGTTGTACTCAGAGAGCGAGGATATAAATATTGCGGATTATGTTCGGATATGATGTCGGCAATACGAGTACATAGATCTTTATACGGTTTAAAAACGGCATCTTTATTGATCTCTTCAACCTCTTTTACCAGATAAACTTTACTACTTTCAGAAATAACGATCTGGTTCAGAAACCGCTTATTATAGTCCATTTGCCCAGAGCTTTCAGGCAATTCATGTGTAAGCAACTCGACTACCGTCTCAAGTTTCTCCCTGGAATCTTTAATATTTACTATTCCATACATCACGAGAAACTCCATATAACTCCAGTACCAATTAAGGATATAAAGAAGAAGGCGATGTTTATTTTCAAAATATCGGTAAATAGTTGCCTCCGTAGTACTGATCTCTACTGCTAACTTTCTAAAGGTAAAATGCTCAAATCCCAGTTGATGTATCAAATCAATGGCACTTTTTACTATTTTACGCCCAATCTCGCTTCCCTCTGGATCGCGGAGATAAACTTTCTGATTTACCTGAAAATTTAAATGAAAATCCATATATCCTGTTCCTTTTGAATGCAAGTAAGCAAAAATATCATTAATAAAAGTAATTTAATCAAATGAAAAATATTTACTCTTATTTACGATAGCAATACTATCATAAAATAAAGTATTTGTATATTTGTCCAAACAATTTATTCAGGCATGAGCAAAAAACCGTTTACGCGACTGTGGAACCTCGTTCTGCTCGACAAATCTGACATTATTGCAATCTATTTTTACGCCATATTAAGCGGTTTGGTGCAACTAAGCTTGCCCTTGGGCATACAGTCCATCATTGGATTTGTACTAGGAGCATCCATGGTCACTTCCATTTATGTACTGATCTTCCTGGTTGTGATCGGGGTAGCAGCCGTTGGGATCATGCAGATCAATCAGATGAAAATTATCGAAAAAATAAAACAGAAAATTTTCACCCGATACGCCCTGGAATTTGCTCATACCATTCCTCAATTCGATAGTCTGAAGACCGACGCTTATTATTTACCAGAAAAAATCAATCGCTTTTTTGACACGTTAAATGTGCAAAAAGGGCTATCAAAATTGTTATTGGACGTTCCTGTAGCCAGTATTCAAATCATATTGGGGCTACTTTTATTGGGATTATATGACTCAACCTTTATCATAGCCGGGGTAGCGCTTCTGCTCATTTTATGGTTGGTATTCTATATCTCCGGATCGATGGGTATAAAAACCAGCTTGAAAGAAAGCGATGACAAATATAAAGTTGCTTCATGGCTGGAAGAGATGGCAAGGGTCATCAATCCTTTTAAAAATAACCACCATACGCAAATCAACCTTAAGAAAACCGACCATTTCATCAGCGAATACCTTGACTCAAAAACCTCGCACTTTAAAATCCTCCTGGTTCAATATCAGGTTTTAGTGGCCATAAAAGTGGCCATTACGGCTACAATGCTGATAGTAGGTACAGTACTTCTTCTGGATCAACAATTAAATATTGGAGAATTTATTGCTGCTGAAATCGTAATTCTCATGGTGATAAACGCCGTAGAAAAACTAATTATAAATTTGGACAGCGTATATGATGTGGCCACGGGCTTAGAAAAACTGGCCTCAGTGACGGAGCCCTTAGCCGAGCCAGGAGGAAAACTTTTATTACAATCGCCGGGAAGGGGCATTCAATTGGAGCTGAAGGGTTTCTCCTTTCTATTCTCCAATTCGCGAAAAATGTTTCAGGGCTTGGATCTGTATCTACCTCAAGGTTCCTTTACGACCATAGGCACAGGAGGTCAAGCAGGCAAATCTGTACTCCTGCAGGCTTTAGCAGGCTACTACACACAGTTTGAAGGCACCCTTCACATCAATGGGCTTCCTCTGGGCAATTATGACCTAGCCTCTTATCGACGTCATATAGGAATGTATCTCAATCAGAAAGACATATTTATTGGCACCGTTGGTGAAAATATCCTGATGGGTCGGGAATATATAAGTCCTGAACAAATCATGGATATGGCAACGAAACTGGGCCTAGATGAAATCATTTCGACATTGCCTCAGGCTTTCAACACAGAGGTAGCTCCTAACGCCCGCAATCTAGATAGCAGGACCATACGATGCATCCTGTTACTCAGGGCCTTTATAAAATTACCCGCTTTACTTCTTCTGGAAACTCCCTGGGATGGGTTGCCGGAAAAGAGCCGGCAAAGCATGCTCAGTTATCTAAGAAGCCTGCATGGTCAGACGACCCTGGTCATTGCGACAGACGAGGAAGCACTTCAGGAGCTGAGTGACTATCACTATGAATTACAAAATGGGAGACTCATCCCAGGTAAAACAATTTAAGCTATGGATCTGGAACAATATAACCTACCCTTATCCGCCAAGGAAAAAATATACCGGTATCATAAAAAGAGCAAGGTTAGGCAATGGTCAGTAGGTATTTTCCTATTTCTAACGCTCATCTTATTCTTGCCTTGGACACAGAACATCAAGGCCCGTGGCGACATCACGTCCTTATACCAGGAACAGCGTCCTCAGAACATTAACTCACCCATTTCGGGAAAAATCGTTCGCTGGTGGGTAAAGGAAGGCGATGTCGTTCAGAAGGGCGACACCATCCTTCAACTGTCAGAAATCAAGGAAGATTATCTGGATCCCGATCTGGTGGGCCGGACGCAAGAGCAGGTCGTTGCCAAGGAAGGAGCTATCCAGTATTATCAGCAAAAAGCGCGCACCTCCCTGGTCCAGATCGAAGCACTTAAAAAGGCCCAAGAACTAAAATCTAAGCAGCTTCTCAACAAATTGGATCAGCTTAACAGCAAGCTGGATGCGGAAAGAGCGGACCTCATAGCAGTAGAAAACGAACTCAAACTACTGAAGGATCAGTATGAGCGTCAGGAGAAAATGTTTGCGCAAGGCCTGGTATCACAAACCCAGCTTCAGCAACGTAATGCCAGCTATCAGAACGCTTTGGCCAAACGCATATCGGCCCAAAACAAAATTGCTCAGACACAGCAGGAAATCCTCAATAACCAAATAGAACAGAATGCTGTAGAACAGGAATATTTAGAGAAGATCAGCAAAGCAGAAGGCGACCGTTTGTCCAGTATGGGCAATATGGTCAGTGGTCAAGGAGAAAAGGCCAAGCTTGAGAATATGGCTAGTAATTACCGCATTCGTAACGGTATGTACATCATTCTAGCACCACAGGACGGACAGATCGTACAAGCCAATAAAGCTGGAATTGGGGAAATTTTAAAAGACTCGGAAAGTCTGGCTACAATCGTTCCGACCCGGGTTAACTATGCGGTCGAAATGTATGTAAGACCGGTGGATCTACCCCTCATTTCGGTAGGTCAAAAAGTTCGGTTTATGTTTGATGGATTTCCGGCTATCGTTTTTAGTGGGTGGCCCGAAAGCAGTTATGGAACCTTTGGTGGCAAGGTAGTAGCCTTTGAAAATACAATTAGTAAAAATGGCCTTTTTAGGGTACTGATCGCAGAAGATGCCAGTGACAAACCCTGGCCCAGCCAACTCAAAATGGGAACCGGCGCTCAGGGAATCGCCTTACTAAAAAATGTACCGATCTGGTATGAACTATGGCGCAATATCAATGGTTTCCCTCCCGATTACTATAGTGAGCAGCAAGCCAGCTCAGCGGCAGGGTATACCTCCAAAACCCCGGAAAAATAAGATGCTTAATATCCTAAAATATAGTCGTTTGGCTGCGATAATTTGCTTATGGCTGGCCGGTTCCGCGCAGGCGCAGCCCCCCACGCTTCAGGTAGAAGAAGTATTGAGTATAGTAAGCCAATATCACCCTCTGGCTGTCCAGGCTCGGCTCCAGATTCAGGATGCGCAGGCCGGCTTACGCATAGCCCGCGGAGGTTTTGACCCCCTCTTGGGCGCATATGCTGCTCAGAAAAATTTTGGGGGGACACATTATTATACCCAGTTCTCCCCAACTTTGCAGCTGCCCACCTGGTTTGGCGTGGAGCTCTATGCCGGTATAGACAATCTGGAGGGGGAGCGACTCAATCCCAGCCAAACCAAGGGCAAGTCCAGCTATGTGGGGATCAGTATCCCCCTTGCCAAAGACCTGCTCCTGGACAAGCGCCGGGCAGCCCTTAAACAGGCCCGGTTGTTTACGCAGTTATCTGAAATCGAACAGCGCCAGGCCCTCAATCAGCTTCTAATGGATGTAACGGCCGACTATTGGGAGTGGGTACAGTCCTATCAAAGTTACTTGATCATGGAAAGCGCACGAGAGGTCAACGAGAAACGACTGCAACTGGTGATACAAGCTTATAACTTTGGGGAGCGGCCTGCAATTGACACAGTTGAAGCGCTCGGACAACTTCAGCAATTTCAGAATTTAGCTGCCCAATATGCTTTGGAATACCAAAATGCTACCTTAAATCTATCGGCTCATCTCTGGACAGAACAAGAACAGCCCTATATGCTGCCAGCGGAGGTTATCCCTCCCCAATCGTGGGACCAACAGGCGGATCTACTTGCCTATGAGCCCGACGCAAATGTGCTTTTAGGCACGGCCCTTAGCAACCACCCCGAACTACAGACCTATGACTACAAGCTTGATATATTGGATATAAACCGCAGGCTTAAATTCCAGGAGCTGCTACCTAAGGCGGACTTTAATTATAATTTCTTACGGAAAGGCTATCAGGTAATTCCCGAAGCTCCTGGGGCCTTTTTCGATAACAACTATCAGTATGGTTTTAAGTTCGAGCTCCCTCTTCGTCTCTCAGAAGGGCGGGGGGCATACCGCCAGGCCAAAATAAAAATTGCTGCGACCGAGATAGCCCGTAGCCAAAAAAAGCTGCAGCTAGAGGTGAAAATCAAATCCTACCTTAACGAGTTGTCAATACTTAAAAAGCAAATGGAAATCCAAAGTCAGCAGTTAGTCAACAGCCAAAAATTGGTGGAAGCTGAAGAGATTCGATACCAAAACGGCGAAAGCTCCTTGTTTATGATCAACAGCCGGGAAAATAAGGCTTTAGAGGTTCAGAAGAAACTCATCGAGCTAAAGGCAAAATATTTTAAGACCATATTTACACTGCAGGGAACTGCAGGCTTGCTGTATTAACCTTTTCCGGGCAGCAGTCATACACCCATCGTTCAAGGAGAAGACGAGCCAGAATTTTACCGCATACGACCACAAGCCTGACACCTGGGTCAAAGCAGACCCCTAGAAACCTAAGACTTCGCTCGCTGGGAAGAGGCTCGTACAATAAGCCGGGTATGCATGGTGATGCTGGAGGTAGAATCAATGGCCTGAATTCCTTTCAGATGATTGATCATCGTACTTACAGCCAGTTCCCCCATCTGTTTACCGGGATAATCGATGGTAGTTAGCTTGGGCTCAATAATTTCTGAAACATGATCATTATTAAATCCTACAAAAGCAATATCCTCAGGTAGCTGATAGCCCGCACCCTGAAGGGTCTTCATACAATTGACAGCACAAACATCACTGGAAACGAAAACCCCGTCCGGGCGATGCTCCATATGCATAATAGCCTGGGCCAAATCCACCCCCGCTTCAGCACTGAGATCATTGACTACCACCAATTCCTCCCGGACTTCTATTCCTGCTTTCCTAAGCGCCTGTCGATACCCCGCCAGTCTGTCGGCATATACATTCCTGAGCAGATTTCCTGTAACATGAAGGATTCGAACACATCCCTGCTGAATCAAATGTTCGGTGGCCTCCTGCCCTGCTTTGATATTATCGATAACGATTCCCGGGCATCCTAAATAATCTGTTACCCGGTCGAAGAAAAGGAGTGGGACTTTTTTCTTAACGAAACCGGCAAAATGATCGTAAGTCTCCGTGTCATAAGCCAGAGACACCAGTAAGCCGTCCACCCGATTATTAAACATGGTACGCACATTGGATTTCTCATTTTGAAACGACTCCAAAGATTGACTTATTAGCATATGATAGCCTGCCTTGTTGGCTACTACTTCCATCCCAGCCAACACCGACGACATAAAATGACTGTTGAGTCGGGGAACAATAACGCCTAGTGTTTGAGTCGTTTTCTTTCTTAAATTACTAGCAAAGGTATTGGACCTATAACCCAATTCCAGAGCCTTGGCATTCACTTTCTGCCGGGTTTTAATGTTGATGGCCGGATGGTCGTTTAATGCCCTGCTTACGGTTGCTGCCGAAAGCTGCAGAAGCTCTGCAATATCATAAATAGTTACCTCTTTTTCCATATTCATACATCTCCAGTAGGGTTGGCTCTGTAAATAATTACAATCGATTACATTCTACCAGCCTAAATCCGGCCCAAATAATTCCGTAAATATGATAAGTAATTAGTAGAAACAGCATGATTTTCTCTTTGCAATCGGTTGCATTTTGAAAATTTCTTCGGATATTGAAGACTGATTATCAGTGATATAAAAAAATCAGCCATTCTAAAAACCCTGATTTGTAGGGATAAATCCCACACAATCACGTCATTAAAAGGTGTAAACAAAATATTTTTTCAATTTATATTATTATGATACATACCATGCGTTGGTTTGGGCCCCAGGATCCGGTATCCCTTATGGATATTCGCCAGGCCGGCTGTACAGGAGTTGTGAGTGCCCTGCACCAAATTCCGGTCGGAGCGCTGTGGACTGTAGACGACATTCGGGAACGGAAGGCGACGATAGAACGGGATAACGACCGATATACAGCTCTTCACTGGATGGTGGTAGAAAGCCTCCCCGTGCATGAACATATCAAGAAGGGACTTCCCGATCGAGACCAGTATATAGAAACATACAAAGCCTCATTACGGAATCTGGCCGCCTGTGGCATTGACACAGTATGCTATAACTTTATGCCGGTTCTGGATTGGTCTCGCACTTCCTTATTTCATACCCTGCCCTCGGGAGCCACCACCCTACGCTTCGTATTATTAGATTTCGCCATTTTTGACCTGTTCATTCTGAAAAGGGCGAAAGCTGCGCAGGATTATAGTCCCGAACTGGTAAAGAGAGCAAAGAACAAGTTCGAAGCAATGAGTGCCGGGGAGCTGGCCAACCTTAGAGACACCGTCTTGCTAGGCTTACCGGGCTCTGGCGAAACCTTTGAACTTGACATTTTCCAGGGGCTTCTGGATCAGTATGCACAGATAGACGAACGACAGTTACAGGCAAACCTGCACTACTTCGTTCGTGCGGTAGCCCCTCTGGCCCAGGAGCTGGGAATAAAGCTCTGCATACACCCCGACGATCCGCCCCGACCCTTACTGGGCCTACCCCGGGTGGTGAAAACCCGAAAAGATCTGGCCGAACTCATGAAAGCCTGCGATGTACCAGCCAATGGTATCACCTTCTGCACTGGCTCTTTGGGTGTACGGTCCGACAATGATCTTCCGGCCATGATACGTGAGTTTGCCAATCGCATTCATTTTATCCACCTGCGTACTACCAAACGCGAAGAAAATCCCGCAAATTTTCATGAGGCTCCCCATTTGGAAGGGGACGTTGACATGTATGCTGTGGTGGAGGCTCTATTGCAGGAAGAAAACCGCCGAAGAGCCACAGATGCCAAGGCTCCAGAAATCCCCATGCGCCCCGACCATGGTTTCCAGATGATGGACGACCTTCATAAAAAAACTTACCCAGGCTATTCTGCCATTGGGCGCCTGAAAGCACTCGCCGAACTGAGAGGCTTGGAATATTCTCTGAAACGGAGTATGAAATCGTTATTGGTCGTTTTTTTGACCTGCATTTCCTGTACCCTCCAGGCCGATGACGGTTACCGGCTCTGGCTCAAATTTGATAAAATAGAAAACAAATCAAAGCTAAAATCCTACCAAAGCCTCATCCAGAGTATCCAAACGCAAGAGAAAGGCCCCATCGCTCATACAGCCGTTCTCGAATTACAACAGGGGCTGCAAGGATTATTAGGGAAACAGATTCCCATTAACCAAACCAGTCAGCCCGGTGCAGGACAAGTAGTTCTAAAAATTGACTCTCAGGCCAACCTCTCCAACGAAGAGGGCTATCTTATCAGAAAAACAAAAGAGGGAATTACAATTTTGTCCAAATCTGGTAAAGGATTGCTCTACGGTAGTTTTGCCCTGTTACGTGAGTTGCAGACCGGCCATAGCATCGACCTTATAGACATTTCCTCCAGTCCGAAAATACGCCTTCGCATGCTCAACCATTGGGACAATCCCAATGGCACCATAGAAAGAGGCTATGCCGGAGCATCACTCTGGAAGTGGTTTGAACTCCCTGAAACGGTAGATCCGCGCTACACAGACTATGCCCGAGCCAATGCATCGATTGGTATCAACTCTGTGGTGGTCAATAACGTCAATGCCAGTGCACGATTCTTAACCCCGGAGTATATCATCAAAGTCCGACAACTTGCCGAGGTCTTTCGCCCTTATGGTATACAGGTATTCATGTCCATCAATTTTGCTGCGCCCAAAATCTTGGGCGAGCTAAAAACCTCTGATCCTCAGGACCCTCAGGTTCAGAAATGGTGGAAGGAAAAAATAAAAGAAGTATATGCCTCGATTCCCGACTTTGGAGGCTTTCTGGTTAAAGCTAATTCGGAAGGTGAGCCTGGGCCACAGGATTATGGGCGCACCCATGCCGATGGCGCCAATATGCTTGCCAGCGCTCTGAAGCCCTTCCATGGGACGGTGATATGGAGGGCCTTCGTGTACAAGGCAGATGCCCAAGGGGATCGTTTCAAGGCGGCATACGAAGAATTCAAGCCCCTTGATGGTCGTTTTAACGATAATGTCATGGTGCAGGTCAAAAATGGCCCTATTGATTTTCAGCCCAGAGAGCCATTCAGCCCATTATTTGGCTCCATGCCTAAAACACCCCTAGCCATGGAGTTCCAGCTCACCCAGGAGTATCTGGGCTTCTCGACTAATTTGGTGTATCTCGCCCCCTTATTCAAGGAATGCCTGGATAGCGACACCTTCGCCCAGGGCCCCCACTCTATCGTCGCCCGGGTGGTCGATGGAAGTCTTCACGGATATGAGCTCACAGCCATGGCCGGAGTCGCCAACACGGGCTCCGACCGTAATTGGACAGGTCATACCCTATCGCAAGCCAACTGGTATGCTTTTGGCCGTTTGGCCTGGGATCACGTCCTGTCTTCCGAATCGATTGCCAACGAGTGGATTCATATGACACTCACCCAACATCCTGATGCGGTAAATGTTATTCAGGACTTGATGCTGAATTCCCGAGAAAACTACGTTAATTTCACCACACCCCTAGGGCTGCATCACCTGATGGGTGAAGGTCTGCATTATGGCCCTCAGCCCTGGTTATCGACTAGTGCCCGTCCCGACTGGACGGCCATCTACTACCACCGGGCAGATCAAAAAGGATTGGGTTTCGACCGTACTAAATCGGGCAGCAACGCCTTGGCACAATATGCAAGGCCTGTCCAGAAAAAATGGAGTGACCCTGAAACCTGTCCCTTGCCCTATTTGATGTGGTTTCACCACATTGCTTGGGACAAAAAACTATCTACAGGACGCACGCTCTGGGACGAGCTCTGCACCCGCTATTATCTGGGGGCACAATCGGTAAAACAAATGCAACAACAATGGCACTCTGTTGCTGCTCATGTCAACTCCAGCCTTCACCAAGATGTGGCAGGCCGACTCCGGGCTCAAGAAAGGGAGGCTCTATGGTGGAGAGACGCCTGCGTACTGTATTTCCAGGAATTTTCTAAGCTTCCCATTCCCATACCCTTTGTAAAACCTGAAAGAACTCTGGAAGATGTAAAACAAATTACCAATACTTACCAATTAAAATAATATTCAAAGAGGCTCTTCTCTTTACTAATCTTAAAAAACATATGTCACCTGAATCAAACGTTGAAAACAATACTACCAATCCTGCCTTTTCCTTGCAGGGAAAATTGGCACTTATTACTGGAGGAGGCAGTGGTATTGGCTTTTATATTGCCCAAGCCATGGTCGCTTCTGGTGCCCGGGTGGTCATCACCGGGCGCCGGGAGGATGTATTACAAGAGTCGGTAAGTAAACTTGGCCCCGCGGCCGCTTATGTGCAGAATGACATCACCGACCTGCAAGGAATTCCTAACTTGGTCGACCATATAGAATCTACCCACGGTCCCGTGGATATTCTGGTCAATAACGCGGGCATAAACATGAAAAAGTATGCTTTAGAAGTCACTGACGAAGATTTTGACCGGGTTGTACAAACGAATCTTCATGCCGTATTTTCCCTAACCCGGGAATGTGGAAAAAAAATGGTGGCTCGCAAGTCGGGATCAATACTGATGATCACTTCCATGGCTGCCCTATATGGCATAGACCGGGTGGTAGCCTACACCGCTTCCAAATCGGCCATTGGAGGGATGGTAAAGGCTCTGACTACCGAATTCTCTCCTTATAACGTTCGGGTCAATGCCATTGCTCCCGGCTTTATAGAAACGCCTATGATGCTCACGGCTATGAACGGAGATATAAGCCGGAGAGACAAAGCTATGGATCGCACGCCTATGCAGCGCTGGGGAAAGCCTGAGGACATAGGCTGGGCTTCCGTATTCCTATCCTCTCCTGCTGCACAATTTATCACTGGTGTCACCCTTCCTGTAGATGGAGGCAACTCCATCGGATTTTAATTTTAACATTTTCCTAACCTTTAATACCTCATAAATGAAAAAAATTACAAGACTATTATGCTCCCTAATTGCCCTATGCCTGATCGTAGGGAAGGCAGAGGCACAAAAAATAAAATGGGATAAAGTTAAAATCTTATTTTATACCAAAAATGGAAAAGGATTTGTACATGACAACATTCCCAACTCTATTATTGCTATAGAAACCCTGAGCAAAAAACATGGGTTCAAAGTGGATGTGACTGACGATCCCTCCAAATTCTCTGACGAAAATTTAAAACAGTACGACGCCCTCGTATTCTCCAATACCAATAATGAGGTTTTCGACACGGATGCTCAAAAAGTGGCACTGATGCGTTACATTCAAGCAGGTGGTAATTTCATAGGTCTGCATTCGGCATCCGGCACCGAACGCCAGTGGCGTTGGTTTAAGGATATGTTAGGTGGAACTTTTTTCTGGCATGAGCCGGGACAGCAGTTTTCCGTCAAAATTCTTGACCCCAAAAATCCCGCACTTGCACACCTTCCCGAGACTTGGGTTCGTGAGAAGGATGAATTCTATTTTATCAAAGAAATGGCTGTTAACCTGAATGTGCTGGCAGTGAATGATCATTCCACCATCCAAAAGCTTGGAGGAAAGGCCCTGGATACCTTTGGTACCGTATTCCCTAGTGTCTGGTGGCATGAATATGACGGGGGCCGTGCCTTTTATACCTCTCTAGGCCATCAGAAGGAAGACTATTTGAAAGAGGACCTTCAAAACCATATACTCGGTGCCATTGCTTTTACCATCGGCAAGCCCAAGGCCCGGGATTATAGCAAGGCCTATGCTACTAGTCCAAACGACCAGGTCCGTAAAAAGTAATTTGATTTAAACCTTCATACCTTTCTATTATGACTAAAATCATCAAAGACCTTCATGCCGACAGAAGAGATTTCCTAAAGAAATCGGCGACAGGAATGGCGGGCATTATTGCCGCATCCGTTTTTCCTACCATTGTACCCAGTACCGTATTCGGGAAAAATGCCCCTAGCAATAAGATCAACATTGGCCAGGTAGGCTTCGGCCGTATTGCCAGTGGACACGACCTGCCCGAGGTGATTAAAAATGAAGCGGCTCATGTCATTGCCGTGGCAGATCTGGACTCGAATCGCCTGGCTATGGGCAAAAAATGGATCGAGGCGAGATATGCTAAGCGTACAGGCAAGGATAATTATCTGGATGTAAAAACTTATGACGACTATCATGAGATGATCGCCCGGAAAGATATTGATGCCATCATCATTAGCACACCCGACCATTGGCATGCACAACCTGCCATGGAGGCCGCCGCAGCTGGCAAACATGTATATATGCAAAAGCCCACTTCCCTTACCATCAGCGAAGGCCGAATGATGGCCGATATGATCATTAAAAAGGGAGTAAAGTTCCAGCTAGGGAGTCAGCAACGTTCGGTAAATCCCTGGCCTCAATTTAAGCGTACCTGTGAGCTGGTACGCAACGGCCGCATAGGGCAGCTTAAAAAGGTTTATATAGGTCTTCCAGGAGACCCTGCCGGTGGCAATACAGCGAAGATGCCCGTTCCTTCAAATCTCAATTACGACATGTGGCTCGGATCTACACCCGAGGTTTACTATACCCTTGACCGGGTACACTCACAAACGGATATAAATGACCGCCCAGGCTGGCTCCGGCTCGAGCAATTTGGCGCCGGGATGATTACGGGTTGGGGGTCTCACCATCTTGACATCGCCCACTGGGGGATGGATACGGAGCTCACAGGCCCCATCGAAGCTTACGGAAAAGCTACGTTCCCAGCCCCAGATTCGGGATTATGGAACGTGCATGGCGACTTCTTGGTCAATATGAAATATGCCAATGGAGTAGAAATGGAGATCGGCGGGGATCATCCTAACGGAGTCAAATTTGAGGGTACCGACGGCTGGATTTTCGTCTCCCGGGGCAACGTTGGCGTTACAGCCTCCGATCCGGGTGCTGCCGCATCGGGAAAGGAAAATGAAGCCTTCAAGGCTAGCGATAAGAAGATCCTCGGCTCCGTAATAGGGCCCGATGAAATTCATCTTTACGAGAGTCCGGAGCAGCACCAAAACTGGATCGAAAGTATCCTGAATGACAAGCAAACCATCAGCCATGCAGAAATCGCCCAACGTTCCTGCTCGGCCTGCCTCATCGCCCATGCAGCCATGAAGCTTAACCGCAAGCTAAAATGGGATCCGAAAAAAGAGAAGTTTATTGGAGACAAAGAGGCGAATGCCATGCTCTCACGACCTCAGCGTGGCATCTATGGCACCTCAAAAGTAAAGGGTTGATCTAAACCACACTAATAAAACCGGGAAGCATGGGGTTGCTTCCCGGTTTTATTTTAGTTGATTACATCTTTTACTGGTCAGAAGCGGGCACAAACTGCGCCTTCAGATCTGGGTCTGCCATATCGGGGTCCAAGGGATACATGGGGCGCTTAATGCGCTTGTAGCCTAACCGCAACAGATCCTGGTCTACCCCTCCCGGCGTAAGTGCAAGCAGCCAGTCGGCCCGCATATTGTAAAGCTCAGGCTCCAGATAACCAATTTTTACTACCACAATATCCGCTTTCCGTGGCGCCAGACCCAGTCGGGTAAAGTCGGCCTCTTTATGGTAGGGCTTGCGGCGAGAAGTGACAATAACCTTGACACTACCTACCTGAACCACCACCTCGGTGCCTGCGTTGCGATCTCCATCTTCTATGGCCAACACCTTTCCCTGCAAGCGTAATGGAGGAGCGAAACGAGCGTCTACTGCCGCACCTGCCAGGGCATCCACCATTCCTCCTACACCCACTTTACGTGCCGCCTCTACCAGCTCAGGGCCTGGTATAGAAGCATAAATCAGCTCCGGGCCATCCTGAGTTTGCAATTCGGGCCGCGCCAATATCTCTTTCAAACTCCAGGTAACGTCCCCTGCCCCACCGGCTGTAGGATTATCACCCGAATCACTAATAAAAAACGGCTTCTTTTTACTCACCAATGCCTTGTCCAGACTCTCTTCTAGGGTAGCGGTAGGTGCCACAAAAACGAAGTCTTTCCTGGCCTTCCAAAAACTAGTGGCTAGTTGTTCGGCAGTTTCGGCCACCACTTTCTTATCATCGCCTGTCACCATCACCACCGCATGGTTGCGGGGCTCGTCGGCCCAAGCATAGCCCACCCAAATGGCGGCGTCGATCACACCCTTGCGAGCCGCAGCAGGGGCGACCTCGGCATAGATGGATTTCCCTGGTTCGATGCGCGTACTGGTCTTCTCTCCAGGTAGCAGCACCGGAATGGGCACATAGGCTTTGTAGGCGGGCTTTCCTTGGCCACTTTCCAATCGGATAAGCATATTTTCCACAGCCCTTTCCTTACTCTCCAGTGCATCCTCATGAGGGGCCATTCTGTAGCAGGTAATCAGGTCGGATTGCTGAGCCAGGCGCCAGGACACGTTGCCATGCAAGTCCATACTGGTTGAAATCAAGGTTTTAGGACCTACCACTTTACGTATACGAGCAATCATATCCCCCTCTGGATCGTCCAGGTCCACGACACTCATGGCACCATGAATATCGAAAAATAGTCCGTCATAGGGCAAATTCTTTTTTAGCAAGTCCAGCATCTGGGCCATTAGCGATTCATAGGCCTCACGGGTAACTGTTCCTCCCGGCAGGGACTTTCCTACCAATGCAGGAAACCACTGGGCGCGCCGGCGTATGGGGGCATTTTTCTCAAAAAATGGGTAAGGTGTATACACCTCATCGCCTGTCCGGGCATGAAAGGCCGGCTCCAGCGTCCGGGCAGGAGAAAAGGTACTCGACTCGATGCCCAGGCCCGCTATGGCAATTCGGGGCTGCTTAGCCGGCCCATTTGCCGATGTTCCGGCCCAAACGCCTGTCAGCCCTACCCAAAGCGACATACATAAAAATAATACTGCTTTCATTTTTTAGGATTTAGGTCAATTAAATAAGATAATCGACTGTAAAATACAGAGGGTTTGGCAAAAATGTAGCATTAGAAGGGAAATTAAAGCCTAGCTTTCAAAGCTATTACGCACAATTTGCGATGTTTTACAGAAAAAATCACTTCATGAATTTAAACGTTCATTCAGATGAAACCACTACATACCTTATTCTTGGGCAGGCCGAGGTGGACTGGATTCATGGATTGGACGGAGGTAGCCAATTATTATCAGGCACAGCGGCCGATCGTCAACCCTACTCGGTATTCTTTTCCGACCGGAAACGGAATCCCCTTTATGGCCTCCGATATTCGAAACCGCATCGGAGGCAATGATCGCAATACTTTCAGAATCAGCTATTAACGATGAAAGCGCTTTTCATCACCCTCGTTGTCTTCTGCGGACTACTTTCCTGTAACCCGCAGAAGGAACCCATAGCCAAAGATCCCGACGGCGTCATCACCCGCATGCCCTTTGTGTGGAAGTCGGCCCTGAGTGATCTGGTGCTTGGAGGCGGGTTATTTCATGGTTATGTGATCGGAGGCCAAGGAACCCGCCGCCCGTCCCTGCTCTGTGTGGGGCTTAGAAAACATGCCAATCCAAAGCTCCACCATGAGTCGTACCTGATGCTCAAGGACCTTGAGACCGGAAAGAATATCTGGGTTTGGGACGACTTGTTTGGTAAAATGCTCAAAAACACTTTAAACAGGAGTATTGCCGTGTATAATAACCTGCTGCTGCTGCATGACTACGGGGCCGATTATTGTATTGACATCCAAAAAGGCACCCTTAAAATCAATTGTTTTGAGAGCGGAAGTATTTCTTTATAAAGCTTTTCTATCCTTTCCTAAAAATTGACACATGACAATTTGGCCCGACATACAAAGCCTATGAACCCAGAAGATTGGTAATAGTATAGTTCGCCCCTCTTATACTTGAAGCAATAATTTCAGCAGCTGGTACCGCACAAATCCTGCTTAATCACTGAAAATAATTTATAAAATCTCTATTATGCTTAATAATATTACTATATTTACTACAGTACAATACACTAAACAATATTACTAAATATATATTCATGTATAATTATAATGGCATATGATTTCATTCTTATACTCGATTTAATATAATCTAGAATGTCATTTTAGTACAGTATTTTTTCAAATATTTTCTAATACTCATAAGCTTTACTTAAGCTATAGCCTTAAATAATGGGTAAATAATGCTCGTACCCCAAATTACTGGCAGGCAAATATAGTTTATAAGTATATCCTGCAAGTATGATTGGATCCAATTTTGGTAACCTGTGATGTCACACTATAAAAGCTCATATCATGGACAAAAAAAACAGCTATTACCTGGTGCCCCTGATTTTAGTCATTATTGGTATACAATCTTGTGCCCGTCACTTTTTTCGTTCCAACTATACTGAAACGAATCGGGTACTTCATGAAACCAAGAATTTGCAGACCAGACCCTATTTAAAAGCGCATCTCAAAAATGGTGATGTATGCATATTAAAAGACAGTTGGCAAATAGACACCATTTTAAATATGGTTAATGGAGACGGGATACGATACAATTTTAACCGTTATAAACTTCAAGAAGGAAGCATTTCAATTCCGATTGACCATGTAGCCATTTTTGAAACGAACCAGAAAATTAAAAATCCAGAATCTAAAAGGATTAAAGCCCTAAGTATTTTGGCGGGTGTAGATGCCGCGATAGGTATATTTTGCCTTATAAATCCAAAGGCATGTTTTGGGTCCTGCCCAACCTTTTATATCAATGAAAACGACAATTTTCATGATGCAGATGCTGAAGGCTTCTCAAATGCAATAGCCCCTTCCATGGAGTATTATGATATCGATGCCTTAGATAATAAGGAACGGCTCGGTGAGACATTTTCTATTACCATGAAAAATGAAGCATTAGAAACACACTGTGTTAGGGAAGTGAAGCTTCTGGCTTATCCCCGACAAGAAGGGGAACGCATCTATCAATCTCCGACAAATGATTTCTATCTCTGTCAAAATATTTATCCCCTTTCTCAAGGGAAGGCGAACGAAGGTGATATTACAGCATTACTTGAAAAGCAGGATAGAAATGAACGTTTTTCGATGTCGGATGAGAATAACCTCATTAGTAAGGAAGAAATATATTTGGATTTCGATCAGGTCGATACCGAAGATAGTTTGGGATTGATATTAAACTTTCGGCAGACCCTCATGACCACCTATTTTATATATAGCGCTATGGGCTATATGGGGGATGAGGTTGGAGATATTTTTGCTAAAATAGAAAGGGGTTCGGATACAAAAGAGAAGTTAAAAGGAGGTATAAAAAAGGAGCTAGGAGATATAGACGTCTATTTGTGGAATGAGCCAAATAACAGCTGGGAACTCCAGAACCGGTTTTATGAAACCGGACCTATTTCGATCAATAAGCAATTTATCCCCTTAAAAAATACCTCTTCCCACTCAAAATTGAAATTAAAATTAGTGCTAAATAAAGGATTATGGCGCATGGATTATACGGCATTAACGTCAATCAAAAAACTAGTGAGCCCAATTGAGGTTTTACCCTCCAGCATATTAAATAAAGGAAATCTTGACAATACAGCCCTTAATGAAATAATTCATGCCGATAAACATCTGATTTCCATGCCTGGAAGTGAATACAAATTCAACTTTAAAATTCCAGATCCCAATATAGATTACGAGCTATTTCTGTATTCAAAAGGATACTATTTGGAATGGATGCGTGAAAATTGGATAAAGGATAAGGACTTATTAAAGTTGAAACAAATGGTGGATCATCCAAAAGCATATCTTAAGGGAGAGGCTAAAAACTATAAACGCTACGAATCTACCATGGAGCAGGAATTTTGGAATTCAAAATTGGATACAAAAACCTTTTCATATCATGAAAACTAACCTTGCTATTGCAGTGCTGCTAGCAATGATTATCTGTAGCTGTGCTGCACCCAAATATCTACCACACCCCGATGATATTGACATTAATAAAAATGGCTCGTATACTAAAATCAAATGTAAAACTACGGATGATATTCGTGGAGAATTAATTGCTATCGATAGCAGCCAGATTGTCGTCCTCTCCGAGGTCAGTAAGCGATGTATTACCATCCCGATCACAGAAATTGAAAGCTTTAAGTTGCAGTATGCAGCTCCAACGCATCATGGATGGACTATTCCGGTTTATACCCTGGCTACCCTAAGCCATGGTATAATTCTACTGGGCACTGCCCCCCTAAACCTACTCGTGACTATTATAGTAACGACAGGTGGCGTTAGGTCATATCAATACCGAAAAAAAGATATCTCCTATGAGGACCTAAGAATGTTTGCAAGATTTCCTCAGGGCATACCTGCGAACGTTAAAATAGCCAGTATTAAATAAATCTTAAACCGAATCAAGGCTCTAGATGGATCATAGTGGGTGAGCTAATATTCGAAATTTCAACCACTTGTTCTCTCACTCCAAACGACAATTGCCATTTTACAAAAGAAAGGAGGGTTATGGACTGAGAATATCCAATACCCTCCACTCAATCAAAGTTCCTCTCAAAATCTCTTTAGCCTACAAACGTAAAGGCCTTTCTCAACAATTCCAGACTTTTGGGTACCGACGTTTTGGGATCTTCCTTGCCCTCCATTTCCAAGGAAACATAGCCTTTGTAATTTGCTTTTTGGAAGATCTTACCAATCCGTTCGTAATCCATTTCTTTATCATAGAAAGTGCCACCGCCATAGTAGGTTTTTGCCTGTACAATGGTGGCATAAGGTGCCAGTTTCTCCAGACCGGCATAAGGTTCTCCTACAAAATTCCCCGTATCTACATTCAATCCCATAGCTGGAGAGCCTTTCAGGGCATTGTACATCCGTAACAGATAATCGATGTTGGAAGAAAGCCCCCAATGATTCTCAAGGGCGAGTAACACCCCAGCTTTTTCGGCATATTGAAGACACTCCCCCATTCCATCGATCGTCCATTTGATTCCGTCTTCGTCTGAATAGCCTTCGATGGGCGGCTCAATTCCGTGGGAGTAATAGTCACCCTGGCGCTTGTTTTTGACAGTCCCCCAGGAGCCTGTATTCATACGAACACAGGGAATACCCATCTGTACTGCCATGTTTATACATTTAAAAGTATGTTCAATATCGGCTTTGCGTTTGGCCACATCGGGTTGTAGAAAGTTCTGGTGAATGGATAGCAGAGGTAGCGCCATCCCATTGTCGAAGGCCAAGCGTTTCAGTTTGTTCTGGTAGGAGACCGTTTCTTCTTCCATGGAGCGGTGTAGAATCTCTACCCCGTCAAAACCCAATCGAGCCGCATCTTCTATGACATTTTTGATGGGATATTTAGCACCTTGTAGGGGCCAGTACGAATACGTAGAAACGGCGATGGGCAATCGCCTGATATTAGTAGGTTTTGCAACAGGCTCTTCCGCATGAGCCAAGGAACCAGTAAGCAATGCCGATCCGATCAAAGATGATTTTTTCAGCCAGTCTCTTCTGGTGTCGAGTGCCTCAATTTTGCTTTTATTTATCATAGTAACAATTGTTGATAGGTAAAGGAATTATTGTAATTTGAATTTTTTTTATGAATATAACATCAAAAAGCATTGGCTCGACAAGTGGCTCTGAAATCATCGCCAGGAACTATGACATGGTCCAAAATATCAGTTTATCTTATAAAAATATAGGGTACGATATCAATCACGAAAGGGGCTTTGTATTTAAAACCTAGAGAAGAGTCAGTGTGATCTACGACAAACGAAATCGGCCGGTCAGGAATATACCCGACCGGCCGAAATTTTATTGCATTAAAATCTTCTCCCTATTTCAAGGTCAGCTCCTTAAAGCGCTTGGTGAGGTCGGTGAGAGACTGCTCTACGCCCATGCGCTCCAATGAAGAGGCACCTACAAAGCCGTGTACACTGGTTTTGGACAGGATTTCGGCTACATCTTCCGGGGTGTTCACCGGCCCTCCGTGGGCCAAAAAGAAAATATCTGGATTAACGCCCTGTGCGGCGTCCATAATCTCTTGGGTTCGGGCGATGGCATCGTCCATGGTACAGGAAGCATTCACTACCCCTATGGACCCTCCAACGGTGGTGCCCACATGCGCAATAATGGCATCGGCGCCAGCCTCGGCCATTTGCCTGGCCTCCTCAGCCGTAGCCACATATACGATAGAAAACAGATCCATCTTACTGGCGATAGCGACCATCTCTACTTCTTTCTGGAAACCCATACCCGTTTCCTCCAGTACGGCTCTAAAATGACCATCGACGATGGAGTGGGTAGGGAAATTATTGATTCCAGAAAAACCCATTTCTTTCACTTTCAAAAGGTGATGCCACATGCGCCGACGCGGGTCGGAGCCGTGAACTCCACAGATAACGGGTACTTCCTCTACCACGGGGAGTACCTCAAATTCTCCGATTTCCATGGCCACCGCATTGGCATCGCCGTAGGCCATCAAACCGGCCGTAGAGCCATGTCCCGACATACGGAAACGTCCGGAATTATATATAATAATCAGATCAGCTCCGCCTTTTTCAATGAATTTGGCACTAATGCCCGTGCCGGCGCCCGCAGCTATAATCGCCTTTTTCTGATTGACCGTGGCACGTAATCGTTCTCTTACTTCTTCCCGGGTGTAGGGATTCCCTTTACCCGTCCATGGATTTGGCATAAATATTTAATATTTAACTAAAACAAATGATTTCCCGATTTAATAAGGGTCAAACGTGACCTTTCCGGCTCAGCGCTATTAACCCCAGCAGTTGCCCCACTAGATGTTCGGCGAAACTGGCGTCGTTAATATGCGCATCAACCTCTACCACTTGTAGCCTTTCGTTCGCACCTTCCCTGATACTGTCAAAAAGTGACTGGTTTGCGGAAGGATTATGAAAAAGGCCATCCACATCGTCCATCTGCGATACGCCTCGCAAGGGCAGGGTAATCTGAGTCGGAGCCCTATTGGGCGACAATTTACTAACAATCTCCTTGCCCAGCACCCGATTTTCCTCTTCATTGGTACGCATGAGTGTAACATCTGGTGCCCAGCTGTATAATTGTCGGTGCCGAAATTGCTGGGGAACCGTGTCCAGATGCCCAAAATTAACCATGTCCAGACAACCCGGGACTACTACTTGCGGCAGCCCCATCTCCACCGCTGCCAGCAGCCGATCGGGCCCTGCGCTACATATTCCTCCACTGAGATTATCGGCGAGTTCGGTAGTAGTTATGTCCAGTACAGCCTCGAAACACCCCTCCCTAATCAGCAATTCCATGGTCTTGCCCCCCACTCCAGTGGCATGAAAAGCATACACCTCATAGCCTGCCGCATTGAGCAATTCTGTACATCGGTCCACACATTTTGTGGTGTTGCCAAACATGCTGATGGCGATACTTTTCTGCATGGGAATGGGATATACTGCCGCTTGAGACATCCCGGTAATGGCGGCGGCGGCTTGTGCCACGAAGGCTTTGATGATGGGGTTGAGGCCTGCAATGTCGACTACTGAGGGCATGAGGGTAATATCCTTATCGCCAATCTGCCGGGATAGGTCCTTGGTCGCTAGAGTTGTAAGGCATAGCTTGGGAATGCCTAGAGGGATGCCTTGCATCGCTGCCAGGGCCATATAAGTACCTCCTCCCCCGCCCATGCCAATGGCTCCTTTGATCCGGTTCTCAGCCACCAGCTGGGCTACTAATTTAGAAGCACCTTTGCCCATGACCTCAATAGCTTTTCCCCTGTCACCGAGCTTGCGCAAGCCTTCAAGATCATTATCCGCCGCCAAGGCCACCGCTTCTGAGGTAAAGTCGACCTGAAAATGGCAGGTACCCTCCATCACGCCAGTATTGAGGGTAAGCACCTCCTGTCCTAAAGACCGAAGCCGCTCTAACAAATATTCAAAGACAACGGCTTTCGTATCGAAGCATCCTAAAATCAATATTTTTTTATCGTTCATCCTTACATTCTATTTTAAATGGTACAATTGGCACTAGACAAGGGCCCCTTATACTTCGATATCAAATACGATGCACTGTTCCAGGCATGGCACCACCAGTTCCTTCACCCGTTCATGAATGGGATGGGGCAAATAGGCATCCCGAGCTTCAGCGCTGTCGAAGGTCATTAAAAAGCCATGAGTAAATTCCCCATTCAACCCTTCATTGCCATTATATGGGCCGTGCTCACAGGAAATCAGACCCTCTATCTGCCCTACCATTCCTTTCAAGGCTTCAAAGCACGCGTCAATCTGTAGGGCACTTACCTCTTTTTTAAATTGAAAAACACCAAAATGTCGGATCATACTGTCAATCGATTGGTTTAGAAATCATTTCAAGGTCTTAATATAAGATAGCAAATCGGCGACTTGTTGATCGCTGTAATGATCGATCAGCCCTTTGACCATAAAGGAACGACCTCCCATAAAGCCCTGACGGGCAATGCTGGATGCGGGAACAAACACCGTGGTCCCGCCCATAAAAGCAATGGTAGCTCCCCGCTCGTCTTTATTGACCAGATAGCCCTCTACAGTGCTTCCGTCTTTTTTGCTAATGCGATAAACTGCATAGTTGGACTCGACGGCAGCATCGGGATCGAGGATGGCAGTCAGGAGCGCTTCCGTTTCCCGGGAGGCCGAACCGTCCAGAGCGGGGGCTATTTTTTGACCCTCATTGCCTACCTGATGACAAAGGAGACAGGTTTGAAAGAGCAGTTTACCATTTTCAGGAGCGCCCGACTTCTTGGCTGCCAGAGCCATATAATGGTCTAATTTTTTTTGCAATTGCTGCTTACTTGCTACCTCGGCAGCTTTCACTTCTTTCAATAGCTGTTGGGCGTGAACATCCGATTTTTTGGCATCTAGAATCCGTTCGGCAGCCGATAAGTCGAAGGACTTGGAGCTTAATTTCTTATTCCCATACAGTGCTTTCATCAGGGCACCCCCTTCCACCGTACGGGATAGGTCTGTCACCAGTTCTTTTTTCTCTGATTCAGACAAAGCCGGAAGCCAGGAAAGCACCAGTCTCTGGGCTTCGGCCGCGTCCGATTTTAGCAAGTTACCGATTACCTGCCTTTTTAAGTCCACTCCTATTTTTTCATTTTTTAATAGCGCTACCAAAATAGATCTGCTACCGGCGGGGTCTACTTCCATGGCCTTCAATGCAAGAGTCAAAGTCTTTTCCGAAACATCTTTAGAGAGTATACTTCCGATATTTGTCAGGGGTAATTGCAACTGATAACGCCCCATGGTTTCTAATGCCAGTTGCCGCTCCGACTCTAAAGTACTTTTCAGTAGATTCTGCACTGGCTTCATCAATATTCTTTTCAATGGCTCAGTTTGTATCTGAGCCTGATTTCGAACGGCAAACTCTAAATATTGAGGCTGGTTTTCTTCTTGATAGAGAACCTTTTCGGCCATCCCGTATATATTCGGGTTGGTCAACATTCCCGCCACAGCGACAAAAGTGGACTCATCGAAAGAACCACGTTTTGACAAGGGCCAAAACTTTTGAAATGCAACTTCCCTTGCCTCCTGTGGAAGGGCCTGTATGGCCCATAGCAAGTTCTCAATCGGAATGCCTGCTGGTAAATCCTGACTCAAAAACATATTCAGAGCGCTGCTATATTTTTCCAGTGCTTTTCTTGCCAGATAACGCTCAAGTTTTCTTTCATAGCTCCCTCCCATTTCATTCCCTGGCAGCTCGGGCTTACATGCATCTACCAACATGGCTATTAATGTAGGACTGGCTTTATCCAGATCGGCCGCACTGCGAAGTATTTGAGAACGTATCATAGGATTAGAGTCCTGGGAGTAGGTCATGAGAAGCTCCGACTTCTGCTCGGTAGTCCCTGCAAAACCTACCAATGCCCTCATGGCTTCTCTACGCAGGTCGTCATAAGGCCCTATCATAAGCTGATTGAGGAGCTCCAGGTCATCCGCTTCCAGACTTTCAAGAGCCCACAACGCATGGATGCGTGTAGACTCAGTTTGAGACGAATCCAGAATTATCTTCGAAAGCAGGGGGATTAGCGCCTTGGTTTCCTCTAGAGGTCTATCAGCAATCTGATGCCACGCAGCACGTTTTTGCCAAATTGAAGGCGCTTTTATATGATCTACCAAGTCGGCAGTCGGTATTTTTGTCAGATTGGGGACGGCACGAGGTTTTTGGCTTTCATGTCTGATGCGCCATATGCGTCCATGTCCTTTGTCCCGGTCGGGATGTGTAGTGGGCAGTTCATTATGCGAAACGATTTTGTTGTACCAATCGGCAATATACAAACAGCCGTCCGGTCCAAATTCCATATTAACGGGACGAAACCAGTCGTCTTCTGAGGTCAGAAAATCGGCTTGATGGGTAGCCTCCACCTGGCCATTGGGCAGTCTGATGATTTTCACAGCATTAATGGTGCTGGTAATCGGATTGGCCAACAGGGCCACATCTTTCCATTCGGCAGGAAAACTTCCGGAGTCATCGTCGGCAAAGGCCAGGCCCGAGATGCCCGTACCTCCTACCCGAAAGCCATGCAGCTGAGGCATAAATGGCTGATAGGTCCGGAGCCTATCATTACCTATTCCCGGGAAGGCCGCACCGGGTTCCATTGGGGCTATGGAATAGCCCAGATCATTGGCTTCGCAGCCATACCATTGGCCGTTCCCCCTTAGTTGATAGCCCCAGATATTATTCAGCCCGGCGTTGAGCAGTTCAAGATTTCGCCCATCCATAGAGAAGCGACCAATTTTGCTATAATCAATTACGAGTTTGTCATCACTAATCAGCGACGTTACCTCACCTTTATTTAGTGCACCATGGCTAAAATGTATCCAGTTACCCGGAGCCCGGGTTAATACATGGGTCATGGTATGTGTATCGGTGATCCCAAAGCCAGTCAGCAAAGGCTTACGATGCTCAGCCTGGCCGTCAGCATCCTGGTCATCTAAAAAAAACAACTCTGAGCCTTGAGCCACATATGCTCCATTTTTGTAGGGCAAAATACTCATGGGAATGGTAAGCCCATCGGCCCAAGTCTTCACCTGTGGCCTAGCTGAATCATAGAGTCCGGAGAGAATCAAAATCTTATCCGTCCCTTTAGTCCTACCCGCATACAGATCCAGTATTCTTTTGAATTCCGGGTGCTTCTGTTGAGCCTCCCGATCGTTCATTAATTTAAGCAATTCATCCCATTTTATATTGGTGACAGGGTCGAGGGGATACATCGATGCCGTTTGAGTCCATAGTCTTCCGGCGTCGTCGAAAGTAAGATCAATGGGATTGATGATCCCATCTTTTTCGCTGGCAACCAGCTCCACCACGAAGCCTGGAGGAACTTTAAATCCCGCCAACTCTTCGGCTGGAGAATAAATACGGGTCCGTGTTGAATGTGTTTTCTTTTGCCCATAGGCCATGGGGGCAAGCAGCAGATAAATGCCTGCCAGAATAATAGCATATTTTTTCATTAAGTCTCGGTCTAGGAAATGTGTAATACGTTGGAGTTTAAAGCTCGGTAATAGTCAGATCCCGAAAGGCCACCTGCGCCTTGCCCCCTGAGTGAATCTGCACGGCTATAACTCCCTTCTGAGGGATCGACGGGTCCTTTTCGACATAGCTAGCGGTTTTTATGCCATTAATATAAATTTCATGTAGCGAGCCTTTGCAGCGGATGGTATAGCTATTCCAGCCCTCGGGATTCAGCACATGCCGAAGGGTTGATAGCTTCCCTCCAACCAGCTTTCCTCTTCGGTGTTCGTCGTAGATATCGCCCCAGTAGCCTTTGCCGATATCGGCTTGGTACCCGATCATTTTCCCATCTTTGACAATAGAACGGTATTGAATACCACTATTGATTAGTCCGGTAGAGGCATCTCCCCAGATTTTAAATAAACAGCTGAATTCAAAATCGGCATATTCTTTAGTGGTATACAAGTAGGTATTGGCAGGAATCTTATAAGTACCATCACCACTTCGGATGGTGCTATCGACTACAGACCACGCACTCATCTTGGCAGGGTTTACCGTAGTCCAGCCGGTGAGATCACGCCCATTAAAAATTGATTGAGATTTTGGCAATGACTGCGCCTGAGCGGCAAGTCCGGTGATAAGGAATGCAAAAAGAAGACATTGTTTTTTCATGTATCAAGTGTTTAGGAATATTCTCAGGTACCATAATCATATAATACGAATAAGTCCAAAAACGCTTTAATCTATCTGAAAATAGATATAGACTTTTGTAAAAAGTTTATATCTATCATAGGTTATCTTGATATCAACAATGCTAGTACTCCCTTATTCTCGGCCTGATCTAGCAAGAGGTAAAAACAAAGTCACCCCCACTTACCGTCCAAACACCTTTTCACCGTTGATATAGGTGGCAAGTACTTTGGTAGACAACACCTGTCTGAGTTCGGCCTCCATAGGATTGGTATCGAGCAATATAAAGTCCGCCGATTTTCCTACTTCCAGACTACCCTTTTCCTTCTCCTCAAAGGCCGCTTTGGCGGCCCATATGGTCATGCCACGCAGCGTTTCCTCTCGGCTCAGGGCCTGGTCGTACTGGAATCCTCCTGCCGGAAAACCCGCAGCATCCTGACGAGCGGTGGCAGCATAGAAAGTTTTGAAGGGAGAAATATACTCTACAGGAAAATCCGTGCCAAGTGGAATCCAACCATTGGCACCTAGCAGCCGCTTAAAGGCATAGGCCCCTTTCACTCGCTCTGTTCCCAATCTATCCTCAGCCCAATACATATCACTCGTAGCATGGGTTGGCTGTACGGACGGAATAATGTTATAGTCTTTGAAAAAATGAAAATCGTTTTCATTCACCACCTGAGCATGTTCAATACGCCAACGACGGTCGTTGCCAGGCTTTAAAACCTTGGCATATGCCTTTAATATCTGCCTGTTACCACTGTCTCCTATGGCATGGGTACACATCTGAAGATTACTTTTTACCAACATTTGAGCGAGGCTGTCGAAATGTGCAGGATTGCTCAATAGAAATCCTTTCCAGCCCGATTTATCAGAATAATCATGCAGCAGGCTCGCGCCACGGCTGCCCAGCGCTCCATCGGCATATACTTTGAACCCACCTACATGGAGAAGATCCGTTTTATATGGTCCTTTTTTAATCCAGCGCTCGTAATAGTCCTTCGTATCGTTCAGTAAGGCGAAGACTTTCATTTTTAGCTTTCCCGCTTTCTGGCTGGCATCAACAAGTTCAACCGTATGCTCACTCACCCCGCAATCGTGCACACCTGTAAGGCCTTGTTGAAAACAATACTCCTGGGCCTTGAGGTAGTAGGCCGTGGTCAATGAGTCGGATAATGGGGGAATATGGATCTCCACCAAGCCCATGGCATTATCGATTAGTAATCCGGTAGGCTTTCCATTTTTCAATTCTATACGCCCCCCTACAATTTGGGTGGCAGCCGTTATTCCTGCCCGATCGAGGGCTACCTGATTGGCCAGGGCGGCATGTCCGTCTATACGGGTTAGAAAAACAGGTCTGTCGGGGAACATTTCATCGAGTTCTCTTTTAGTAGGAAAAGACTTGTTTTCCCAGTCGTTCTGGTCCCATCCTCTTCCGAACAACCATTCCATGGGCGCTGACTGGGAATAAGCCTTCATTTTCTGCAATACTTCTTCGTAGGACGTAGTGCCTGTTAGCTCGCATTTCCACATATCGGTGGCATAGCCCGTAAAATGGCAATGTGCATCTATAAATCCTGGCAATATCGCCTTCCCCTCTGCATCTACCGTTTCTTGAGACTCATAATTTTTTAGAATTTCATCGTTACTACCGATGGCTATCACTTTCCCATCCCGAATGGCCATGGCCTCTGCCGTCGTAAAAACGGAATCTACTGTGTACAGCATGGCATGGTGAACGATCAGATCGGCCTTTTGTTTGGAATTACAAGCCAGATTGAGGGTCAATCCTAGAAATAGGGTCCAGTTTAAAAAGGGAATAGATTTCATGCAAAGAAAATAAAAGATTTGGGATCAGTAAAAATACACACTTTTAGTAGATCTGAAAATCCCGTCCTAAAACGTAAGGCAGGCACCATGTTAACAGAATCCTACCAGTGATCCCTCCACTCCTCCTATAACGACGGATTTGCAGAACAGGGAAAACCCTGAAATCTTGTAATTTGAAACTTACACTTTCAAATTACAAGATTTTTTAATGATATTTGTACTTTAGGATTCAATAGTAGAATAAAAAAATGATCGAAAGATAATTATTATCCCCTTGGTAAGAGCACTGGAAAGCATGCCATCGGTAGCTTACTAGGTCCTAGACAGGTAGGCAAAACTACTCTGGCACTGACTTTATCCTCAGAATACATTGACAAACCTTTTATAGATCTAGAACTGGAGTCGGACCTGGCGAAGTTAAGCGATTCGGAGGTATACTTTGCGCAATGTAGAAACCACCTAATCATCATTGGTGAAGTACAGCTCAAGCCAGAAATATTTAAAACTTTACGAGGCATAATCGACAAACGAAAAAGGACAGGTGAAAAGTCGGCCCAATTCTTACTATTGGGGTCTGCTTCTAGAGATTTATTACAACAAAGCTCAGAAACATGGGCAGGTCGAATTCGTTATTTAGAATTAACACCCTTTCTAGCCTCCGAAGTATACACGGACAATCCAATTGATTTTAAAATAGAACGGTTATGGCTCAGAGGAGGCTTTCCTGATAGTTATTTGGCACATGATGACCAAGAAAGTTGGCAATGGCGTTCAGACTTTATCGCGACCTATGTGGAAAGAGACATCCCTAAGCTTGGGATTAACGTTTCCAACTTACGGATGCGCAGGTTTTGGAGCATGTTAGCGCACTATCACGGACAACAAATCAATATGTCGTCCTTGGCTAAGAGCCTAGAAGTATCACATACAACCATACGCCATTATCTAGATATCCTGACAGACCTGTATAGGGTTCGTCAGGTACAGCCTTGGTCTGGTAATACAAAGAAACGACTAATCAAATCCCCAAAGATATATATACGAGACACGGGCCTGTTGCATCGGTTGCTTTCCATTCCGGAATTCGAAGATTTATTGGGCCATCCCGTAATAGGTGCTTCTTGGGAAGGCTTCGTAATTGAAAGTATTTTGAGCAATATATCGGACCAATGGACGGCGAGTTATTATAGAAGTGCAGAACAAACTGAAATTGATCTAATATTTGAACGCTCCATGATCCGATATGCTATTGAAATTAAGAGAACCAGTGCACCTAAGGTTCCAGCTGGATTCCTTAGGGCCTGCGAGGACATTAAAGCCACAAACAAATTTATCATATACACAGGCACTGACCGATTCCCTTTATCAAATCAAATGGAAGCAATTGGTTTAATTGAATTCTTAAAAAATTTTGAGTTGCAAACCTACTGACATACTGCTGTCACTGGCCACCGTTTTCTTTGTATCAGGAATCAATTACTTTACCTTAAACCAGAGAAAGAAATGGAAACAAATCAGAAATCTGCCCCCACCGAAGAAGCAGTTTTAATAAGCCCTATACAGATGCTGACCCATTGGCAGGGCCACCGTAGCCTTACACGGCGGGCAATAGAAATCTTTCCAGAAAAAGAGTTCTATGAATTCAGCATAGGTGGCATGCGTCCCTTTGCACAGCTTTGTATGGAGCTCATAGACATTGCCGGAGCGGGGGTTCGGGGAATGGCTACCGGCGACTGGTCGGGGCCCGATATGAATGGGCACCCGGCTCCTCCGGCCACCAAGGCCGGACTACTGGCACTGTGGGATGCAGACACCGAAGAGATCAATAAATTCTTCCCCCTGATTACACTAGAGAGATTTCAGGAGCATGAAGCGGCCTTCGGGATGTATGAGGCTCCCATTTATAGTAGTCTTCTTTACTTTATAGATAACGAAATACACCATCGTGCGCAGGCTTATGTATACCTGCGTGCCTTGGGAGTAGAGCCTCCGGCTTTTTGGGAAAGGCCTCGTTAAAATAATAAACTGGGCACTTACCGATTTGTAAGGGCCCAGTTTGTTGGATACAGGTTTGGAGCTGTTAAGCCTATGGTACAATCACAAAGGGCGCAACACCAGACTGTGATCCAGCGAGCACTTTAAAATAATATCGACCCATTTCCAAATGTGGCAACATACTACCAACGATGTGCTGCTGCGCATCCAGTTCAGGATCTGACTGCTGAAAAAGTATTTGGCCAGCTTGATTATAAATATGAAGTTCTACATTACCATTATTACCATTGGCACCAATACCATCGAGGGCAAAAACGATATTTTGCTGCGTACTGGGATTGGGCGACACCGTGATTGTAAAAGGTACCTCATAACCCTTTACAGCCACGATACGAGAATAGACATGCGTCCCATCCCAATCGAGCTGATTCAGACGGTAATAACTCCAGCCGGCGTGGCTGTTGTGATCTAAAAATCGATACTCTTTTGACCTTGAGCTATTCCCTGCACCATCGATATAGCCTACTTTTTCAAAATCGTTAATTCCCGTAAAAGAACGTTCCACTTCGAAGCCTTGGTTGTTGGTCTCGCTGGCCGTTTCCCAGGTCACCTCCACCTGATCTACCTCTTTTCGTTCGGCTTCAATCCGAACCAGAGTTACCGGCAAGGCATTATTGCAAAGGTAATCGTTTCCACAGTCGGCTTGGGTACGTAGGTTAGAATGTGGTGGACTATAGGTTAACGCCAACTGTTTTTTATAATAATCGGGGTCCGTTCGTCGTACCAGTTCCTCCGCCCGTAGCTGATGCCCAGACTTATAAGGCTGTTGGATATTCTGATTTGTAGAAGATAATACCTGACCACTCGTCTCAGACCAAATAAAACTCAGGCTACAAAAAATGATTGAAGAAATTGAGTTCATAGGTACGATTATCAAGGTGTATTAGTTTCCAAATTCCAAGTAAATACCTGTTCAACTCTATTGTCCATATTATGGGTAGTCTTGATTTTCGCAAAGTTCAGCGAAAAGCTTTCAGACATCATGGGACAACCTCCACCACACTCAGCAGAGCTAGCTGAATAACTAGCAATAAGTACATCCTCTAGTTCAACTTCCGAGACCTTTCTATCTTCGCCATTATAATATCGGATAAATGCTCTGGGAATGATCATACCCAAAGCTAAGGAGTTCATGATCTTCGTGGAACTGATATCCAGATCCTTGGTCAGGCTATATTCCGAAATGGTTAGTTTAGAAGCCTCTCTCGGCCCCCCAGCACTTGATTCAATTTGCCTTTCCATACCCATCTGGGCACTAGTTAGTTTGACTTCGTCGGCATGTGGCCCAGTTAGCCCTGATCCTGTTGTAATATCTCTAATATGCAGATAAATGCCCTGTGCGTAACTCGTTGAACATGTCAAAATAAGTGCCAGGAGGAGAAAGTACTTGTAGGGTTGCTTCATAAATTCTATATGGTTTAATAAAAAATATCCTACCCACTCAGGAAATATTCTAGAGTGAGTAGGATAAATTTAATCAATACAGACTTTAAATAAAATTATATTTTGCAATATTCAAATTAACATGCGATTAATTCTTAGTCAACCTAAATAAAATGATAAAAAACAAAACATAATTTGCTAACAAAACTATTACTTATCTAAGTGCTTCAATTTCTGAAATGGTTTTGGGTAAGGGCTTTCCAAGTACTCGATTTCCCGTTTCCGTGATCAGCAGATCATCTTCGATTCTTATTCCTGAAAAGTCTCTATATTTTTCGAGTTCTGTATAATTTACAAATGCCGCTAGTTTGTTTTCAGCCTTCCACTGGTCGATTTGGGTAGGAATAAAATAGAGGCCTGGCTCTACCGTTACCACAAAACCTGGCTCTAGAACACGACCAAGTCGGAGAGATTTCCAGCCAAAGGCGGTACCCTTTTGAAGGTTATCGCCATAACCTACGAGTTGCTCTCCAAGGTTCTCCATGTCATGCACGTCCATACCCATCATATGGCCCAATCCACATTGGAAAAACAGGGTATGCACATCAGCAGCCAAGGCCTCCTGCATATCACCTTTCAGAATCCCTTGTCCTTTTAAGCCTTCCAAGAGTTTCAAACTGGCCAAAGCATGGATGTCTTTAAACAAAACCCCAGGTTTGCAGGCCTGTATGGCGGTCATTTGAGCCTCCAGAACGATCTGATACATTTCTTTTTGAATGCTGGTAAACTGTTTTCCTACCGGAATGGTTCGGGTGAGATCGCCACAGTAGCGCATGGCCGTTTCGGCACCGGCATCACAGAGGGCCAGTTGCCCCTCCTGAACCGGCAAATCACGGGCATGGGTATGCAGTATCTCCCCATTTACGGTCAGAATAACGGGATAAGAGACATTTCCCCCACCTGCGATGGCTAGGGCTTGAAGTTGTCCGGCCATGGTGAGTTCAGTCATTCCCGGACGTAGCTCCCGCATAAAATGCAGATGCATATCAACGGAAGTATTCACAGCCTTTTCTATTTCAGCCACCTCTTCCTCCGACTTATAGGCTCGCATGGAGACTATAGCACGAATAAAATCGGCTGAAGCACGGGTAGGGATTTCAGGCACTGCCATCCCCAGTAACGCCTGAAGTCTCAGCGTATGTTCGGCCCGGTAGGGAGGCAGAAAATGGATCGTCTGCCCACTATGAATGGCTTTTTCGACATACTTATAAAAGGCTCTGGCAGGTCGAACCTCAGAAATACCCACCTCCCCAGCCTGGTCCTGCAAGGAGGTTTTAGGGCCTGTCCATACGATATCGTCGAGGGTGAGCTCATCACCAAAAATAATAGTCAAGTCGCTATCCACATCCACGATGGCATTGAGATTGGGGGCATCCAAGCCAAAAAAGTACAGGAAAGAACTGTCCTGACGAAAGGGATAAATATTGTCGCGGTAATTCATACCACTATCCTCATTGCCTAGAAATAGCAAGAGTCCGTTCCCCATTTTCTCTTTAAGGGTTTGGCGTCTGTGTATATAGGTTTGTTTGGAAAACATAGCTAGATAGTCATTTGTAAGGTTCAAATAAAGGCCCCCAAGTTAAACGAAATTCTGTTGCTCACCGCTGAATCGCATGTCCTTTTTGGTGACCAAGACATTTTTTTTTGCATAGCCTCTCTTTTGTCATGCTGACCCTTACAGGTCTACTAAAAGTAGCTCAGGAAGAGCATTTAATATGGACAATGATAAGATACAACGACCCATCATAAACGAGCCAAGAGGTTTTATAAAAAAAATTGCCCTAATTGTATACGAATCCGTGTATCTGGAATAGAAAAACCATAAAATTATGAATAGACACTCAATAAATTAAAGGGAAGCCCATGAATATTAAAGAGTCATTAAATATGATCCTGAATCTAAAGAATGCTTCATCTGAGAAATCTGAGCTTAAAGTCTATAATAAATTCATTGGGCTATTGTCTGCCTTAGAAAATCGAAATTTGACCACTACTCAAATTCAGTCTATAGAAGAGAAACTGAATGGATTGGCATTTTATACTGAAACCGGGGATCGAAAAAAATTCTTCAGAAAAGAGCTTGCCGAATTTGAAAAATTTTTGAGGATAGAACATTCCTTGATACCAGAAGGTTATTTCATGGGTTATGGAATGATTTGGGGGCTTTTTGCTGGCACCTTATTTCAGTTTCACTTTGGCGTTTACGCGGTGATCGGGGGCGTGATCACGGGAATGGTTATTGGGGCAGTCATGGACTCCATGGCTCAAAAACAAGGCAGAGTAATCAAAATCGACGTTTCTTCCAAGACGGACCCGTAGTGGCTTCGCCCAGACAGTTCGGAATTGTAAGGGCCCCCTCCCCGCCCATATACCTTCTACGTTTCTCTCTTAGTCTGGTGTTGATGTTACCAGGTGTCGAAATGACCTTCGGTAAGTGCCGGGAGCCTTGCCCGTAACCTTTCGGAACACGCGATTAAAATTGGTAACATTCTCAAAGCCTGAAGCAAAAGCCACTTCCGCCAGGGTCTCAAGCTTTCCAGATAGAATAAGTTTACAAGCTTCATTAACTCTGATTTCGTTAAGAAATGCCACAAAGGTTTTACCGGTATGTTTCTTAAAATAACGACAGAAGGCCTGCGGTGAAAGATTGGCTTCATTGGCGATCTCTGCGAGAGAAATATGCTTTTGATGATGGCTCACGAGATATTGAAAAATTCGATCCATTCTATTACCTTCAACTTCACTAAGCAGTTGTTCTCCCACATTGGTAGAAAGGGGTTTCAAATGGGGAATTTCGGTAAAAGACTGTAAAAGCTCAATAAAGGAGGAGATCAGAAGACTGCCTCTAGCTTTTGCCAGAGTTAAAACCAATCCGCTCATATGATTGGCATGAGTCTCTGGCACCTGACACCCATTCTGGTGAGCCACTATAAATCTGGCCAGGTGTTGTAATTCAGGCAACAGAAGTAAGGACTCCTGAAGATATTTCAAATTAAAGAAAATGGAGACAGATTTAGTTCTTAACTCAGATTCGGGTGCGAAATAAATGGGGTCACTCTTAAAAATATGGGCCTGATTGGCACCAATTAAATAAATATCCCCCGACTGAAACCGCTGCATATAATTTCCTACAATAAGAATACCACTGCCCTCCACAACATATTCCAGCTGAACCTCCTGGTGACGATGCAAATGCGGGTAGTAATGATTCAATGTTCTCTCCTGGACCACTAAACACTGGTCCTGAACGACTGGTATCGTAAAGGGGATCACTTTCATAGGCTCCAGATTTACTTAGAAACCCCAAAGTTAAGGACAGCATGAATTCAATGAGAATAAAAGATCTATTTTCCGCATAATTAGTCCTGTTCCCAGAATGAGCCGGGAACAGGACTGGCAGAAACCATACAAAATTAATTAAGCATGATCTTTATTGGCTCGCTAAACAACATTTCTGCTACTCCGGAAGTTTTGACCGCCAGCCGGGCAAATACATAATCGCGGCCTTGGAAACTGGTCGGTACATTGACAGACAGCTGAAGCGGCTTGGTCAGATCGGCGACCTCCGAGGCTGGAATAGACGCCGCAGCAATATTATTATTAGGATCTACGATCACGGTAGTACCTATATATAGGCTGATTCGTTCTAAGGATTTAGAATTGTCTAACTTCTCCACGGTAAAACTAGAAGACACCTTTTTATTCGCTTGTGAGAAATTTACATTTGCAAATCTGTGATAAGGCTTCACTGGGACCTCTAGCTCCAGTCGGCCCCTTAAAGCAACATGGATCGTATCGGTATTATCCACCCATGGGCCATTGCCTTTCAGTCTTACCAACTGATAGTCCCCATCGAACAGGCTAGCGGAGAAGGTGCCATCCTGGTTCACATAAATGGGGATTTTGGTAAATAACTGATAACCATGTTGCCAAAGCTCCAGCTGAACACCATTGGAGCGTAGTCCTATAGCCTGATCCTGATAGACAACCCTTCCGGTGAGCTTTGCACTGGGGGCAGGTTTGTTGTCCTTCTCGCATGCCCCGAAAACAAAGATCAGGGCTAGGGCGATGAATAAATTTCTAAGCAATTGGTTCATTTTCATAGTCTTTTTAAATTAATGATAGGGATTCCGGACCACCTTAGGATTGTTATCGATGATACTCTGCGCTATAGAAGAATAGTAATTGCCCATCTGAAAGAAACGCGGGGCCCTAAAACGCGGAGCCCTGAGTTTATCGAAGACATATTTCCCATGGGTAGGATGGCCTGGCCGAACCACACGATAGGGATAAAGCGCATTGATGACTGCATCTGGATTTGACGCATCTCCATTCCAGATCTCATGAGCTTTTCTCCAACGCATCAGATCCCAGACCCTATGGTCTTCAAAGGCCAGTTCCACCCGGCGTTCATTCTGCAAGCGACCCAGAGTAAGTGACTTCAGGCTATTGGCTCCGAAGCCGGCACGCTCCCGAACGGCATTGACATACTCTAAAGCCTCAGAGGTTTTGCCTAGTTCCAAGGCCGCCTCACTGGCATTCAGGTATATTTCTCCCAAACGGAAACGCACCCACCACATATCACTGCGTATCCCACGGGTACTCGACATGGCCGTCTGATCCACATACTTGCGCAGATAGAACCCCGAGTTGGTGACCTCCGTCTGGGAGCGCTGAGGCCCTGATGCCCCTGTTAACAAACCACCGTCGTCGTAAGTGGAGCCTAGCACATTGGATTCCACATTCTTGAAGCTTTTGGAGGTTTCATCCCATACTTTCACCCCAGCCTGAATCTCCACTGGAGTAGCCCTGAAGGAGGTGCCCGGATAAATAACAGTCCCGTAGAGCCTGGCATCCTTATTCTCAAAGGGCCCGGACAGACTGCTATAATAAATATAGTCCGAGTTATCGGCCGTTCGGGTTTTTAAGATTCCGGGACTGCCATCCAGGAACTCGTAATCTTCCACGAGGTTAAGGGAAGGGGTTATTGAGGAAGAAGAGAGGTTATCCTCCCGGACGTTTCGGGCGATATTGTCATAGGTAAAACCATGTCTTTTATCCTTGCTGACCAGGAAATCCTGAGCCAAAATAACCTCTGGGTTTGCCGTTTTCTTGGTGATGGCTTCATAGAAGTTTTCGCCCAGATTAGGATTGGTTTTATAAAGTCTATACTTCCCACTGTTCAAAAGTTGTTGAGAAGCTAACAGGGATTTCTCGTAATAGTCCTGAGCACGAGCCGCTGGAATTCCCACCTCCCTACCTGGAGTCATAATGGGTTCGGCCAATAGATTATTGTATTTCGCTATGGAAGCTGCATACAACATCGCTCTGCTTTTTAAGGCCAGGGCAACATATTTATTGGCGCGGGTGTTACTGTCTTCATTCCCCAGTTTATCCTGAATGTCGTCTAGTTCAGAGGCAATAAAATCGTAAACTTCCTCCTCCCTGTTGCGAGGCTGCTGGAGATTGGTTGGGTCACCTTTAAAATCATAAATCAGCTGTTTGGTTACCAAGGGAACACCCCCCATTCTTTTTACCATTTCAAAATATACGAAGGCCCTGAGAAACCTTAGCTCCGAAGAAAATTGGGATACCTGAACAGCAGAAAGGGACGTACCAAAGGTTGCAATATTCTCTATTGCCAGGTTGATATCCCGAATCAACCCATACTCCCACAGGCTCCAGCGATTGAAGGGGTAGCTCACTATATTGTTGCGACCATCATCGTTATTAGACCACATGGCCTCGTCATAAGCAGCAAATTCCGCCCACCCGGACGTTAGGGAGGTATGTGCCGGGAGGCGATCATAATAATTGGCCAGCAGCCCTTTGATCAGCTTGGGGTCGTTCCAAACTTGTTCTTCCAGAATAATATTCTGTGGCTTTCTATCTAACCAGTCCTCAGCACATCCTGACATCAGGAAAATGACTAAGAACATAAATAGTGATTTTGATATTTTTTGCATGGTGAAAGTTTAATTAGAAAGAAATATTGAACCCTAGATTGAATAGGCGTTGCTGGGGATAAACCAGACCATTACCAGCAGAAATTTCGGGGTCTATACCAAATTTCTTTACGTTGTCGATCGAAAACAGATTGCTGGCGCTGAAATATACTCGAAGTCCACCGCTGCCTATTTTCTTCAGCATTTCGGAATCGAAGTTATAGCCCAGTTCCACATTCCTTAAACGTATATAGCGTACATTGGTCATCCAGAAATCACTTTTCCTGAAATTAACATGACTTGAATTATCTTTTCTAATGGCAGGGTAAGTACCTGGTATCCACTTACTGGCAGGATCGAAAGGATCTTCCCTATGCCAGCGATCCTCCAGCATATATCCTGGAGAAGTACCATTATTCTGATAAGGGATTTTCAATTCCCAATTTCTTTGAAAAGTTTGAAGGGATGCACCTGCAAAGTCCATAAACAGACTAAAACCTTTGTAGGAAAAACTACTGTTGAAGGCGAAGCTCAGATAAGGATTGGCTCCTTCAGCGAAACCAATAGGGCGCTCATCTAGATTATTAATTATACCATCTTCATTCACATCCTTGTAAATAAAGTCTCCTGGCAGCTGTGTTCGGTTACCCTGGCCATCATTATTGATTGGGTGAGTTTCTATTTCTTCCTGGCTTTGGAATTGACCTACTACCTGATATCCCCAATTAATATTTCCCCACCGATCGACATAAGAATCGCGGTATTCCTGATAGGAATTTCCAAATCGGGGTTTATAAAAATCCAGGTCTTTACGGCGTGACATGGTAGCATTGGCACTTAAGGTGTAGTCGACCTGCCCTACCGAGCTCCTATAAGTAATCAGTCCTTCCAATCCTCGGTGGGTATCACTGTTTAAGTTTTCATTAGGCAAAGAATATCCTACTTCAGAGGGCAAGAGGACGTCATACCGCGCGGCGGGTAATCCCTCTCTTTTTCTTTCAAAAATATCGAATTGCCCTGTTAGCTTGCCTTCCAGCAAACCGAAATCGACTCCAATATTACTCGATATATTGGTCAGCCACGAAAGGTTCGTTATGGGTAGTCCCCGAGGCCTTAGTCCAATATTATACTCTCCGTCAAATATGGCGCTTCCCTGAAGATAGTTATAGCCCGTTAGGTAGCTAAAGGGACTCACCAGAAATGCGTCATTCCCTAGCCTGTCGCTGCCGGTGCGCCCATAAGAGGCTCTGAGCTTCAGATTGCTTAGCACCTTGCCCAGTTTTTGCTTAAAGAAATCCTCTTCCGAAATCCTCCATCCGGCAGAGACACCAGGAAAGAACCCAAAGCGCTTGCCAGGAGCATACAAAAATGAGCCGTCATATCGCCCTACAACCTCCAGCAAATATTTTTGTTGGAAATTATAATTGATTCTACCAATGTATCCAGCTCTTGCTTCGGTACTCCATTCGTCGATCAGTAAATCTTGATTCGCAAAGGACATTAAGGGAATATAGTTGTTGGGAGGTACGGTATGCACCACCATCCTTGAGAACTCAGTATCTGACTGCTCATAGGCGGCTACAGCGGATATTTCGTGATTCCCTAACTGCTTGTTATAGCTAAGCTGAAACTGAGCAAAACGATCAACCGTATTATGTTTTCTTCTTTCTCTCCAGGGATTCTGATTACCCCCTCCCGGCACTACCGAATAGCTGTCGGTAACCTCATCGTAGGTGTAGGCATCGTAGGTATATTCAAACCCATCGAAATCAAAGTTATTGTAACTATAAGAATAAGTCCCTTTCGCTTTGAGCCCAAAATCAAAGGCATATTCGGCATAAAAATTCCCTTTTACTACCCGGTTTATTTCGTCGATATAACCTGTAATGTCTTTCTTGTAAGTAGCAGGATTAACATTTACATTATGCGTCTGATTAATATATTTCGGATTATCATTGGCATAGGGCCTTTCGGTGGGCCACATGGTAAAAATACTCAGGAAGGGGTTAAAATAGTCATCCAGCCCTGGAACACCTACCTGAAACCGGTCCTCGATGCGTGCGCTGATTTGGGTTCCTACCCGAAGTCGCTTAGTGACATTGGCATCGATATTGGCCTGGACATTGGTACGATTGAAGTTATAATCGCGAATGAGTGCATCCTGATTTAAGTGGCCCACCGACAAAAAATAATTCACTTTTTCTGTACCACCAGAAACATTTGCATTAAGGCTATATTGGGGCACATTTGGCCTCATTACCATTTTATAATAGTCAAAACTCTGGTAGCCTTTATCGGTACCCTCCTTCCATTTAGCCAATTGTTCGGGAGTTATCGACGGGGTGCGCCCCTGATTCACATCGGACTCCACAAGGCCCCTCATATGTTGATAGGCATTGGCAGGTTTAGGGTAACGGGTAAAATTTTGTAGTCCGTAATAGCCAGAAATATTGATTTTTGCCGGGCCATCACCCGCTTTCCCTTTTTTGGTAGTAACCAATACCACCCCGTTGGCGGCCCGAAGTCCGTAGATAGCCGCGGAAGCATCTTTCAGTATAGAAACACTTTCTATATCGTTTTGGCCCAGATTATTAAAATTCGCTGCATCTGAAGGTACGCCATCGATCACATAAAGCGGGGTGCCCAAATTCCGAATCTGGATGCTGGTAGCCGCCCCCGGACGGGCATCGGCTTTCCTGGCCGTAATTCCCTGTATTCTTCCTACTAGTGCATCTGAAGTACCAATAGAAGGGGTTCTTATCAGATCCTTGGCCTGAACATTTCCAACAGCGCCTGTAACGGTCGCTGTGGACTGGGTTCCGTAACCGACCACCACAACCTCCGAAAGATCTTCGCTAGAAGGCTTCAAGGAGATCTCAAAGTTCGTTCGGTTTCCTATACTGACTTCCTGTGAAGCATAACCTATAAAGGAAAAAATAAGGGTCTGAGCCTGGTCCCCTACCTGCAAGGAAAACCTTCCATCCGCTTGGGTACTGGTTCCAGTACTTGTCCCTTTTACCACCACACTCACCCCGGGTAGTGGGGAATTATGCTCATCAGTAATGCGACCCGACACCGTTTTATCAACGCTTTCGATTTCCTGCGCAATAGGCCATGTTTTGTGCCGTTTCTCCGACCGTCCATCCATGGGCATCATCAAACCCAGAAAAATCAGGGCACAAGAGGACTTGCCAAGTCCCAATTTAGGAATTTGTTGTATACGAAACATTATTTTTAAAATTAGGTGAGAAGTAAATTATTTGGAGCTATTTAGGCACCGCTATCCTATTTATTATTTCTTTATTTATATTAAAAAAAGCATATAATTCTCCCTATAATCAAACCATATAATCGGCCTGAGTCCTGGCATGCTGGTGGTTGTTGCTTATCTGAAAACCTGGAGTTCAGGCTTGCAGATAAGCAACGATATATTTTATACGTAATCGTTTCTTAACGAGATTGCCATTTCAGTTTATTACTCTTTCACCACACGCATCACACCTGTCATAAGGCGCCAATGCCCCGGAAATGTGCATACAAACGGATAGTCTCCGGGCTGGTCTGGCACAACAAATCGTAAGCGATAGGTTTGTCCCGGATTCACCAAGGGAGAAGCTGCTATAATTTGAGGAATATTTGGAACGTAATTTTTCTCAGCACCTTTGGCATCCGTGATCATCTTATCTGCAGCGGTGCCTATAACCTCCATGGTGTTGGGTTTACCAAAAACGATATTATGCTGCATGGCATCGGGGTTTTCAAAGACGATCTCGACCGTCTTACCCGCTACGGCCTTAAAGTCTGTTACATCGTATTTCATCTCCTCTCGTATGGCTTTGATTTTCACAATCTGGATATCAGGATCTTCCTCTGCCATTTCTTTGATACCGAAAGATTCTAAGAAGGTGGTATACTTGCCGGCAAGGTCGGCCGTAACCAGGTCTTTAGATTCGGACAACCATTTTTGATCTTCCCGACTCACCTTTTCGGTACGCTTTGGATTCCAGCTATTTAGGATTCCTCTTAAAACGGCATTTCTTGCAGCGGGATCAAGGTTTCCTGCTTTTTTCAGAACGGCAAGAATTTCTGCTCCGGTAGCATAAGAGGCATACCCCCTCAAACTCCTTTCCAATGCGAAGTCTGCTAGCTGATCCAGCATTTTAACCTCAAAGGTCTTGCTTAGACTATTGTTTTTAAAGTCTTCCTTTTCCGGTACGACATTATCCAAATCGATATTGGCGGAGACCGTAATAGGCCCTGCCTCATCGGATGCAAAACCAAAAGTGCTTCTCCAGGGCCCGTTATTTCCTTCTGTTAACAATATTTTTTCACCCGGAGCCAATCCCTGATCTAATTTTTTACTGATATAATTCGTATTAATTGATCGACTCCTTACGTTCACATTCACTACCGGAACAACTCCTTTTTTAACCGCTACACTGCCTTGGTTAGCAATCTCAACCACTACCCGCGCATACTCTCTGATAAAAGGTTCAGAAGGTTCTATTCTGATATCGGTAATAGCCAATTCGGCCGTTCCTTGAGCCGTAATTGCTTCGTTTGTAGCTTTGCCATGGTTCATCTTACTATGGTCCACGCTCAGTTCTTTAGCCAGTGACATGGCTAACCCTGGCTTCCCTTTCCTTTCAGAGAGGTACTGATCTCTTAAAGCACCATCATGGGCATTCAAAATAGCAGCAAATGCATCGGGCATCCACCGATCTTGAGCATCAGGATAGGTTTCCATAAGTTTCAAAACAGCCTTCCCAATTTCATTTGTAAGAGGGATATCTATAAAAGCCAACAGGGTATTTAACACCACGGAAGGTGATTGATCTTGCAACATGTTTAGCGCAAGCAGAGTCCGCCCCGAATCGAGAGTCTTAGGAAGCACCTTGAGGGCTGTTTTGCGCACATCGGCACTAGGATGTCTCAAGGCTTCTTTTACTACAGACAAAACGGAAGGATCGGAGATGGCCTGAAGCCCTTCCAAAGTCCATAAGGCATGAATGGCAGCCGTATTTAAACCGAGCTCATCTACCTTTTTGTTTTGGATCAGAGCAATGAGAGCGGGAACGACATCTCTATTACCTCGCTCTACCAGCATTCGCTGGGCATGACGTCTCCATAGCATATTGGTATTTTCAAGTGTTTTCACCAACTCCGCAGGTCTTGATTTACTCAAGGATAAGGGCGCGTAGGGAGGAGCATTTTTATAGGCTATTCTATACAAACGTCCGTGGGTATAATCACGCAAATCTGTTTCATACGCATTACCCTCCCCATTCTCCATACCCGGAGGAGTAGGATTGTGCTGGATAATAAAGCTATACCAGTCTGCGACCCATACGGCTCCATCGGGACCTACCTCGGCGAATACGGGAGACACCCATTCATCTGCCCCCGCTAGTAAATTAAAACCTAGTTTATCTTCAAAATCCGTACCCTTTTTTACCATAATATTCCGGTGAAGCAAATGCCCGGTTGGTTCAGATACAAAAGCTACCCGGTTCCAATATTCTTTAGGATAGGCGCGGGCGGTATAGAAATTATGCCCAGCTGCAGCTGTAAATCCACCGAAAACATCTACCTGACGCACCTTTTCGGTAATTGGCTGTATGTCTTTATGGGTATCGGTACTACGACTGCCGTTGTCCACCGTACTTTTCCCGAAATAACGATTCGGTATGGCACTGAACCAGCCATGGGCATTATTAGCTGTAGATCCAAACAAGTCTCCCGACTCATTGAAACCAAGGCCCCAGGTGTTGTTTGAGGTTTTGGCAACAATTTCCATATCACTACCATCTGGCTTAAAACGGAACAGAGCTTGTCCAAAATCCAGAGAATCGCTCTTTCCAACCTTTCCTTTAAAACCTGAATATCCTACTGAGCCATATACCCAGTTATCAAATCCATAATGCAGGTTAGAGGGTCCAGCATGTGTATCTCTGGTTCCAAAGCCGGAGAACAGAATGCGTTTAACATCGGCTTTATCGTCACCATCGGTATCCTGTAAGAAAAGCATATGCGGGGCTTGGGAGACGATAAGCCCTCCATTGGCAAATACCAGGCCTGTAGGAACACTTAATCCATCGGCAAAACGTGTAAACTTATCGGCCTTGCCATCTTTATCAGTGTCCTCACAGATTAAGATATAATCGCTTCCTCCCGTATCTTTTCTTTCGTTGGGATAATCTTTGGTAATAAGCACAAACAGTCTTCCTTTTTCATCCCAGGTCATGGCGATTGGGTGCATGACGTCGGGCTCGTGAGCAAAGACCTCTAAGGTGAAGTCCACAGGAACCTGAATATGTTTAACAGACTCCTCCGGTGATAAAGGCAATTGCTGAAGCTGAGGGCCAGGACGTTGCTCATAATTAGGAAGATTGGCGGGGCGATAGGCAAAAGGTTGTAGATTCAGGTTTTCATGTGCCTTTCTTGCTTCCTCGCCGACCGACCATAAAATCCCCTTTTCCAGTAAGGCCTGAAACCCAGGATTCGACCAGGTACGCTCATCATGGCCATAAGCCGTATAAAAAACACGCCCCTTCCCATGCGTACGTACCCAGGTATAAGGCTCATTTTCTAAGCCAGGCTTATCCTTTATTTGATCCTGAGTCACAATACGTTCCGTCAAAACAATATTATCAGGCTGAAGTTTAGTGTGCAAATAGGTTTCATCAACCGTTTTGAATGGGAGAACACCTGCAATAGCCTGGTGTTCTTTCTGCTTCCAAACTGGCTGAATGGTATCCCAGGTATGCCTCCAGAACTGTCCGCCTATCAGTTTAACAATCGCCTCATTATTTCGGAAGCAATAGGATGCGCAATGGACTGGAATAAAGCCCTTACCACTGGCTACAAAACTCAATAGGGCATCAGCCTGATTCTGACCGATTTCGTCCCAATTGGCATATAGCATAAGGGCGTCGTACTTCTCCAAGGTTTCGGAATTTAAGTCTTCCAGACGCTCGGTATAAGTAAAGTTAATTCCTTTAGGGCCTAGGGCAGCCATTAGTTGGGGTAATCGCTCAGCAGGTTTATGATGGTGCAGCGTATCACCCAGAAACAGTATTTCCAGACGCCTGGCCTGAGCCTTCCCTTTGGTAGCGTTAAGTGACTGCTGCCCCGATTGGTGCGCACAACCCAACAAAATGAAGCCCAGGAAAATATAAATTAAAGTGTTTTTCATCCTATGGCTGAAAAAAGTGAATATTGGTTTAAATGGTTGCATAAGGCATTAAATTCATTTTCACACTGCATTAAAATCAGGAATCTGTACGATCGCCCCCCCTTTGAGGGCAGAGGTATGCGCAAGAATGCCCACACTTGTCCAGTTGGCCGACTGTACTGCATTGGGAAATGGGGCTCTATTTTGAATTAAAGCGGAAATAAACTCATGAGCCAAATGAGGATGGGAGCCTCCATGACCTCCACCCTGTTCATAGGAAAGATGCTTTTCCTCATCCAGATTGTAAACCCCTCTCCCGGTAAACTCCCGGATTTCCTCAGGCAAATAATGGGCATAATCGGGTGTCTTTACTCTTTCCGGAATTTGTTGTTCAGGCTTTTTGGCCGTGTGAATGACGGGATCCTCTCCTTCCATCAATGGCCATTCGAAAGATCTTTTACTACCATAAACTTCAAAGCTCTCCCGATACTGCCGGGCCGTGTCGAATAAGGACCGGTATACATTTGCCGACAAATCGCTATTCTTAAATTTGATATGTGCCGACTCAACAGCAAAAGGAGATTGGTGTATACTGGCCAACTCTTCGCTGATACTTCCCGACCCAAAACAAGAAACATATTCAGCCTCCAACTTTAGGAGCCCGGCCACCGGGCCCACGCAATGGGTAGCATAATGCATTGGCGGAAGTCCTGGCCAATAATCAGGCCATCCTTCCATATCCTGCTGATGACTGGCTTTCAAAAATTGAATCTTACCTAGTTCTCCTTTTTCATATAATTCCTTTACAAACAAAAATTCCCGAGCATACACGACAGTCTCCATCATCATATATTGTTTACCGGTTTCACGTACTGCCTTTACAATCTCCAGGCAGTCTGCCACTGATGTGGCCATGGGAACCGTACAGGCCACATGCTTCCCAGCACGTAAGGCTTTCAAGGTCTGCTCTGCATGATTCGGGATAGGAGAGTTAATATGTACAGCATCCACATTGGGGTCTTGTAGCAATTCATCATAATTATTATAACGCACCTCAATTCCATACTGATCACCTATAGCATCCAATTTCGATTGGGTTCTCTGACAAATGGCATACAGGTTAGCATGTGGATGCTTCTGATAGATAGGTATAAATTCGGCACCGAAGCCAAGTCCAACCAGGGCAATATTAATCTTTTGTGACATAAAGAGCTGCAATTGTAATTTATTAATAAGGCTTTATCAGTTCTACAACGCTTCATAGCGCTGAAATACAATCCTGATTTTACGATACAATTTTAACAGCTAAAAATACCATATCCAAAATTGGTATTGATGAGTTCTGATCATATTTTGATCCATATTGTATAACAGATCAATTTTATGGGCAAAATACAATAACAAAAGATATGATTTGACTTCGCTACGACTATAAATCAACTTACCGGCATTAATTCTATATCCAAAAAAATATATTCTATATAGGAATTTAAAATATTTTACATATTTTAATGCAAACATTTTAGTAAAAATACATTTTTCCATATATTCCATTAGCCATATACGGCTAATGAAGGCTTAATTTAATATAAAAGTAACTGCATACACTATGACAAACAGACTTTTACTTTCGTTTATAACTGTATTTCTGATAAGCCATGCTGTGGAGGCACAGAATGCCGTGGATCATTCCGTCGCAGCATTCAGCAAACAGTATGGAGCGAGTGCAACCATACACCCAGCAACAAACTCCGTAAGCTTTATCCGGTTTGCGGACGCTTACGACATAGGGGGCAAGGGAGCAACGGTCAGTTCCATTGCCCGCGATTTCATGTCTATGCATGGGCAGATTTTTGGTGCTCGCCCACTGGTTGATGAATTTACGGTAACCAGTCAGGTGAAAGACAGTCACGGACAGGCACACCTCACCCTGCAACAAAGCTATCAGAGTGTCCCGGTCTACGATGGGATACTCAAGTATCATTATAATGATCAAGGGAAACTCGTGGCTATTAACGGGAATTTCATTAAAGATATCAAGGTAAAAACGAAACCAAGCATATCTTCTGAGAAAGCGGCAGCCCTGGCGGTGAGGCATCTGCTGACCGGTCAGTTACGAACACCCGATCATCCCACTCAGGTAAAAAGCAATAAACTGTATATTTTCCAAAAAGGGCTGGCTCAGGGTTATAACGGACCCAAGCATCTGGTATACGAAATCGAGCTCGCCAATGACTGGGACGTTCGCGAATTTCTGTACATTGATGCACATGAGGGCTCATTAGTAGAACAATTTAGCGGAATGCATGGAATAGAACGTAAACTGTATGAGGGAAACACCAGCAGTGGGAACCTCAAATACAGTGAAGGTAACGTATTTCCAGGCTCGCTTAGCAAATGGCAGCAGTCTCAGGTGGAGACTGCTGGCCATGTTTTTAATTTGTTCAAAAACAGCTTTGGTTTTGAATCTTTTGACAACCGAAATACTGTAATGATATCAGTGGATAAGAGTTCCAGTATCAAATGTCCCAACGCTACTTGGAATGGGAGTCATGTCAACTTTTGCGAGGGAACTGCAGCCGACGACGCAGTAGCGCACGAATGGGGACACGCCTATACCCAGTATACAAGTGGACTGATCTATTCTTGGCAGTCTGGGGCTATTAATGAGTCGTTCTCGGATATATGGGGAGAAACGATCGACCAGATTAACGGGTATTTCGACGAAAATGAATCCAACGCTGCAAGGACAGCCTGCGGAAGTTCCAGCAAATGGATGATTGGAGAGCAAATGACGGCCTTCGGATCAGGAGGAGCTATCAGAGACATGTGGAACCCCAACTGTAAGTCGGCGCCAGGAAAGGTTTCGGATACACAATACTATTGTGGTTCGGGCGACAACGGCGGAGTACATATCAATTCGGGGGTGCCCAATCATGCCTATGCCCTATTGGTAGATGGTGGTACATTTAATGGCCAAACTATACGGGGCATAGGTCTCACCAAGGCTGCACATGTGTTTTGGAGGGCTCAATCAGAATATATGACGGCTACTACAGACTTCTTAGCCCTTGCCGATATACTGGAATCGGCTATGACCGACCTCATTGGCATGAATCTGGAAGGCCTTTCCACCAGGTCTACACCAGCCGGTGCCAGCAACGAAATAATCAGTAAAGAGGATGTCTACGAATTAAAAAAGGTAATAGAAGCAGTGGAATTGCGTAGGGCGACAAACTGTAATAATTTTTCTGCCTTATTAAAACCAGTAACTGAAGATTGTAGTGGAGCCCAGGCAGAAGAGGCCTTCTTTTTTGAGTCTTTCGAGGCAGGAATGGGAGGCTGGACAGTCAGCAATGAAAGCACCAGTAGTACCTGGAGCAATAGCAATTGGCAACTCAATAGCAATCCACCCGGGAGGCATTCAGGAACCACCATGTACGGGACCAACAGGCTGGGTGGAAATTGCAGCAGTATGATGCAAAACGGCGTCATGCGACTTACCAGCCCTTCTATTACCATTCCCTCCAATGCTTTCGGACCCTTTATGCTGGCCTTCGATCATTATGTGGCCATTGAGACAGGTTATGATGGCGGTAATTTGATGTACAAAATAGACCAGGGACCCTGGATCATGGTGCCCGATACGGCTTTCACGGATAATCCATATAATCGTACCCTATTATCTACTCTTTATGGAAATAATAATCCCAAACAAGGTCAGGCAGCCTTTTCGGGTACCGATGAGGGTACCCTTTCTGGCAGCTGGGGACAAAGCCGGGTCAATCTCACCCGCTTAGGTATAAATGCAGGAGCTACCGTACAGTTAAGATGGGAGATGGGGTCAGACGGCTGCAATGGTTATGATGGTTGGTATATTGATAACGTGAGCATCTATTCCTGTGCTATGCCTACGGTACAATTTATAGAGCAACGATCCGTTGTCAATGAAGCCGTGGAGCCAGCCATAGGAGGGATTTCGGGCGCAGATGACTGCTTACCGTATACAGATAGAAAGATCGCCTTAAGAATCAACAAGGCGCCGAGCAGCCCTGTCACGGTCACCTTTAATCCCTTGATAATTAATACACAAACGGTAGAAGCGCAGGATTATAGTATAACCCCGAATACATTTGAATTCTCTTCGGAGAGATTGGTACAAGACGTTTTTATACGGGTGTATGATAATGCATATATCGAAGGCGATCGCACGCTTGAGCTAAGTTATGTTCTTTCCAATACGGCGGGTGGAGATGCACTACCTGCTACTAACAATCAGAAATACCTGCTCACAATTCTGGAAGACGACCGGGCTCCCGGTGAAACGGAAGTCACCTTACTCCAGAGCGATTTCGAAGGAGAGGATCTGTCGGACTGGAATATATCAACCCATAATAATCAAGATAATTTATGGCGGGTACTTCCTTTCCCGGAAGTATGGCTTGACAATGAGGGGAAAAAATTTATGTATATTTCTAGTGATAAAACTGGAAACGCTGATACCCATAGCAGTGTGGAGTCCCGCCTCTTCAATGGACACAAACTTACCAATATACAACTCTCGTTTCTGGAATATTTCAAAAGCTATTCGGGCGCTAGCGATTTCGATGAACAGGCCTATGTGGAACTATGGGATGGTCAAAACTGGCAAATCCTGTTAACACATAATGAACAAACGGGTGATGCCGGATCTTGGGATCAACCCTACCAACGCAACATTCCGATTCCGAGCAAACTGGCACATGACAAAATGAAAATTCGGTTTAGATACCATGGAAATTATGATTATTGGTGGGCTATCGACAATATAAAAATTACGGGTGATCATCTCCCTGCCATACAGGAGGAAGTATCCTTCCAGGCCGACCAGCAATACCTGGGGCCAAATAAAACCGTCTATTTCCATGATCCTAATACGGGAAATCTTTTAGCAAAAATCCAAAACCTTACGGATCACGACTATGGCTGTACATCGGTTGAAGTGGATCGGTCAGGTGCCAATGAAACGAGTTGGTTTGATCATAACAAAATCACCAAGAAAACGCTTCACGTAATACCTGCGAACCCTAATCCAAATGGCCGTTACGAAATAACCTTGTATTATACCCAGGCTGAACTTTCAACCTTCAATGGGAATCAGATTACGGGCATGGGAAAAACGGAAGGCGGTATAAGCCAGGCGAATGCTGGCAATAGTCTGTGGAAAGAAACCCAGGCTAATCCTGGGGTGAATGGGGGCTGGGCTTATACGAGTATCTTCGATTCAGGCTTATCTGGTTTTGGACTCACAAATGCCACTCCAAGTGGCCCTCTTCCCGTCACCCTAATCAAATTTGCAGGACAGCATAGGGAAGAGGGGAATTTACTAGAATGGTCTACCTCAGAAGAACTAAATCATGCTTATTTCGAGCTCGAAAGATCAAATAATGGCCAGCAATTTAAATCCATAGCGATCATTGCCCCCCAAGCCGACCGCCCTGATGAACTCCGCAGGTATGCCTATTGGGACACCAGACCCTTGCCTGGCCAGAGCTATTACCGACTCAGAATGGTTGATAAGGACGGAAGCCATGCCTTCAGCCGCATCGTGGCTGTGGAAGCGAAATCCTATTTCTCCGCAACTTTTTATCCCAACCCTTTGCAACAATACCTCACGGTAGAGCTTCCAGACCAAATGGACGGCGCCAGGCTTGAAATATTTGATAGCCAGGGGCAGCGTATTTTTGAAAAGAATAATCTCTCCTCCAGCCAGAAACAGACATGGGATTTATCTACTACACTACGGCCTGGACTGCACATTTTGCAGATTACTAGCGGTAACTCCGTTCAGAATTTTAAGTTTATAAAAAACTAAATTATACGGGTAATTTAGAAGTCGGGCTATTTCTTCAATATATAACTATTGGAGGATAGCTCGACTTTGTACTATACGATAGCCTTCAATTTGATCATATGAAAATAAGGGTTTTCAGTGAGTGAGCCCGAAGCACTTCTCCTTGGAAGTCGACTTTTATCTCGTTTATGCACAGGCTATAATATTAGGCACAACCTATATAATGAATCAACTAAGGTTGACCCATTATGGCCAGTTGGCGTATAAGCAAAACTGATGGATTTCTATAATTATCATAAGAAAAACTATCAGATAAATTAAATATACTACCGGTATACATCGAGACAAAATCTATCATTTCTTATAATCATTTATTATCTTGTGTAGAATAAAAAGGGGCACCCCATCTCCATTTAACTAACACACAATGAAAAAAACACTACTATCGCTGATTGTAATTCTATTTTATGCCTCCAATATATGGGCCCAAAAGGGAATTAACGATGCCGTAAAAGCCTTTTCAGGCCAAACAGGCGCCACTGTAACCATTGATAAGGCGACTAATTCAGTAAGCTTTATTAAATTCTCCAACAATAGTACCCTAACATTCCAAACGGAGAATCCACAAAACACAGCCCTAGCCTTTGTCGCACAGAACAAGGCCCTTCTGGGGCTTAGCGATGGTCAGAGCAACTACATTGCTGATAAGTCGAGAAAGGACCATCTGGGACGCGAACATATAACGCTCCAGCAAACTTATAAAGGGGTTCCTGTCTTTGACGGGAAGCTGCATTTCCATTATGATGATAGGAGCAGGCTACGAGCTATTAATGGAAACAACATCTTGATAAACAGGCTAAATGTAGTACCTTCAATACCCAAAAATACTGCAGAAGAGATTGCCGTAAGGTTGGTAAACAGCCAAAAGGCAGGGTTATTTTCCATGGATTTGAAGGTCGAAAAATCGACCTTATTAATATTTCAAAAAGGTCTCGCCCAGGGCTATAATGGAACCAAACACCTGGTTTATGAAGTGGAAGTCACCAATTACGCCGACGTTCGAGAGTTTCTTTATATTGATGCCCATGACCAGACCTTGGTCGAGCAGTTTACCGGAATGCATTCTATCGACCGAAAATTATATATTACCAATCAAAATTCTGGTAATCTCAGATGGCAGGAAGCTAACGGAATTCCGAGTCCAGAATACAATGCCCTGAATATTTGGGAAAAGTCGGAGGTAGATGCTGCTGGACATATGTATAATCTGATCAAAAATGCCTTTGGCTATGCCTCATATGACGGAGCTGATGCGACTATGATCACCATTCATAACAATCCTTCCATCAATTGCCCCAATGCAAACTGGAACGGAGTAACAGCCAATTATTGCGATGAAACCGCTGCCGACGATGTTGTGGCTCATGAATGGGGGCATGCTTATACCGAATATACCAGCGGATTAATATATGCCTGGCAGGCGGGAGCCATTAATGAGGCATTCTCAGACATTTGGGGAGAAACAGTGGACCAGCTGAATGGCTACTTCGACACCAGTGAAAGCGCTGCCCTTCGAACTGGTTGTGGGAGTTCGGCTCGCTGGCAAATGGGCGAAAAAGCCTCTGCATTTGGAGGAGCCATCAGAGACATGTGGGATCCTAATTGTAAGGGGCATCCAGGCAAAATGACCGACCCCTTCTATCACTGCTTTACAAGTGACGGTGGAGGGGTTCATTATAACTCCGGGGTACTCAATCATGCCTATGCCCTTCTGGTAGATGGAGGCGTCTATAATGGTCAAACAATTAATGGCATTGGTCTGACAAAGGCCGCACATATATTTTGGAGAGCGCAGTCGGTGTATATGACAAGAACTACCGACTACGCTGCCCTAGCGGACATTCTAGAATCTGCAGCTTCGGATCTTATTGGAAGTTCCTTTTCTGCCCTCAATACCACCACCGCACCCAATGGCCCCCAGGACCTTAACTTTGCTCAGGAAGACTTTCTCCAACTCCAGAAGGTTGTTTTGGCGGTAGAATTGCGTACAGATGCGGGTTGCGGATTTAACCCTATTCTAAAGCCGGTAGCAGCCTTATGCGAGGGATCCAAACCTGAATTCGCTTTATTCAGCGAAAATTTCGAAAACGGATTGGGTGGATTTACTACATCTTCATTCAGCACTTCAACGGGCTGGATGCCTAGAAATTGGTCTCAGCTAAGTGCACCAGGAGGTAGGACCGGAATGGTGGCCTACGGCCCCAATCAGCAAGGAACAGCCTATGAAGCCTCCAATCAGCAAGGAGTGATCAGTCTGACAAGCCCAGCAATCAATATACCCAGTACCGTTACCGGCAATTTAAGCCTGGTATTCGATCACTTTATCGCGACTGAAAGCGACTGGGATGGAGGAAATATTAAGTATCGCATCAATGGCGGCCTTTGGACGCTGCTTCCACCCACGGCCTTTATAGCCAACCCTTACAATCTCTCCCTGCTTGGGACCAGTGCCGGGAACAACAACCCTCTGGCAGGTCAGCCAGCCTTCTCAGGAACCGACGCAGGAACTGTGACAGGCTCCTGGGGACAGAGTCAGGTAGATCTTTCCGCAATTGGCCTCACCCCGGGCGACCAGCTGCAACTGCGCTGGGATATGGGCACCGATTATACCTATGGTGTAGATGGCTGGTATATCGACGATGTGCGCGTTTATAGCTGCAACGTTACCCCAGCAGTACATTTTGCTACTAATATGACCCTGATTAGTGAAGGAGAAGCACAGACGCCCGATGGTTGTTTGAAGTATGTGGATAAAACCATACTGATACAAATCGATCAAGCCCCAACTCAGCCTGTAATCGTCACCTTGAATACTCCGCTGGGTACGGCTTCTGCAGGCACTACAAAAGACTACAGCTTGAGCACCCCCAGCGTAACACTTCAAGCGGGCGAACTCTCCAAAGAAATAACGGTACGCATTTATAATGATTCCTATGTAGAAGGAGATGAAACGATTGAACTTAGCTATACCATCAACGCCCAAGGCGGAGATGCCTACGCGGCCGATTATAATCAGCAACATATCATCACCATCATCGACGATGATCTTACGCCCGGGACTTATACCCAAACGCTATACGCTAGCAACTGGAACAGAGGAAATGACAATTGGGAAATAGAAAATGGAGGAAATACCCTGGATACCTGGGGGCGGGTAGCGTACGGCAATGCCGCCCTGGACCCTGCCGGCAGACCATTTTTCTTTATCAATAGTGGTGGAACTCAGAATACCACCGTCCTGATGGACGAAAAACTAGTTTCTCCTTCTATCAATACAGTGGGAAAAACCAATATGGTATTAAGTTTTGCTCAAGATTGGTACCCTACTTCGGGAGCCGGTTCCATAGAAAAAGGTACGGTGGAAATCTGGGATGGTAATACCTGGCAAATCCTGTTAACCCAGAACCAGGCAACCGGTCGACGGGGCAATATTTTAAATGAAACGCCTAACGTCCAGAATCTCCCGATCCACGATAGCTATGCGAATATGAATATGAAAATTCGTTTCCGTTATCAGTCTGGCTACCATAGATGGTGGGCAATCGATAATGTTAAGATTACCAGCAGTAATACTTCCAGCATTTTAACCAATACCAATATAAATCAAGGGGATAACCAATATCTTGGACCTAACGAAACGGCCGTATTCTATGATCCGGCCACGGGCAAACTTATGGCCAAAATTAAAAACATGACGAGTCATGATTATGGTTGTACAACTGTAGAGATTGACCGTTCGGGAATTGACGAAACCAACTGGTTTGACTCCTATTCCATTACCAACAAAACCTTTAAGGTGACCCCTACCAACAATAAAGCTGATGGAGAATATGAAATCACTTTATATTATAAGTCCAGTGAACTTCCTAATTTCAATGGATCCGCTATTACCTCCATGGGCAAGAGCGCTGGTAGTATCCTTACAGGCAACTCTGCCAACAGCTCCTGGGCCGAACTTCAAACAGAAGGTGCTTTCGACTCTGACTTAGCATATACGGCAGTGTTCGATTCTGGATTCTCTGGATTTGGGCTATCAACAGCCCCTCCGGTCGGCCCCCTACCTGTCACCTTGGTTCGCTTCGAAGGGGAGTCCTCAAAAGAAGGAAATATGCTTCTCTGGGAGACAGCTCAAGAAATTAACCATGATCATTTCATCGTAGAACGATCAACAGATGCCCGGCGGTTCGAAGCGATCGGCCGTATCAATCAATATGCTCCGTCTGATGGGCTTGGTAGGTATCAATATCTGGACAGAAATCCTGCGGATGGGACTAATTATTACCGACTCAAACAAGTCGATTTAGATGGTAGCTTTGCTTATAGCAAAATGGTTGTCCTGCATGCCGATGCACTAACCACGATTGCTTACCCCAACCCGGCTAGCAGTCGTATGTATATTGGGGTCGAAGGGATGAACATATCGGGAGCCACCATAGAAATCGTTAATAGTGCAGGCCAGCTTGTCCAGAATCAAACACCCAAATGGACAGAGTCAGGAAAGATTGAAGTAGATGTCGAACAGCTCGTCCCGGGCATCTATCAATTAATACTGAAAGGTGGGTTTGGCAAGTATTATTATAAAATTATCAAGGAATAAGATTATCTGACAAATAAGGAAGAGCGACGCCCCCTGCGGTAAATCGCTCTTCCTTGCCTTATTCAGAATCACTATTGATATAGCTTCTGCTCTATTTCCTGGAGCCAGACAAGCAGATTTTGAGCCTCTGGGTCTAATCGATGTTTTTCCCAATCACCTGCCTCGGCCAATAGAATAGGTGTATAATTCCCTTTTTCCGTATCAAATTTATACGCATAATATAGGACGGTTCCACGATCGGCACCTCCCGAAACACGCTTACTGAAACTGGGAGCTCCCAATAAAGCAATCGCCTGAACCTGTCTTTCGAATAAGGAAGAGTCCACTTTTTCATCTACCAATGTCGCAATTTCGAGATTTTCTTTCACCTGCTCAGCCGTTAGACCTACCCCTACATTGGCTTTATTCCACTGTGCTGGAAGATCGTACTGCAATACCTGTCCTCTATTATTAATCAGAAATCCCTTAAACTGATTCCCCCAAGCGTTATTGCTATAGTTCACCTCAAAGTATAACTCCTGCTTCGGCGTCACCTTCTCAATGGAATCGTCGGCACAAGCCATACACAGCAGTAACATGGCAAAAAAGCCTTTTATAAAAGATGATTTTATCATGACCTTTTCCGTTAATCTATTTCAATTTAACAAAAAAAGAGCGTAAATAATGATTAACTTGCCTTTTTAAATTATCTTAAAAACAATAATTGTCATGATCAAAAGGAGGGAATTCATCAAAGCCGGGGCCATGGCAGGTCTGGGTTTGGCGGCTACAGGAAATAGCTTTGCCGCAATGGGCAGTCCAAAATTTCCTGTTGTCAGAACCCCTTTGGCTAAAAGGAACTTCAACAGTAAAGCAGTAGAAGCTACAATACTTCGAATGAAAGGGAAGATAAAAGACCCGGAACTGGCTTGGATGTTTGAAAATTGCTTTCCGAATACCATTGATACAACCGTACAGCATACAGAGCAAAACGGTAAACCAGATACCTTTGTGATAACGGGAGATATAGATGCTATGTGGCTCCGTGATAGTACCGCACAAGTATGGCCCTATCTCCCCCTGCTCAAGCAGGATGCCCCACTGAAGCGCATGGTTGCCGGACTTATCAATCGGCAAACCAAGTGCATCAATATAGACCCTTATGCCAATGCATTTTATGACAGGCCTAAAGAAAGTGAATGGTCTAAGGATGTTACCAAAATGCAACCAATGCTGCATGAGCGCAAATGGGAAATCGACTCCTTAGCTTATGCCGTACGCCTGGCTTACCATTACTGGAAGATTACGGGAGACACGACACCCTTCGATGCAGAATGGGAAAAGGCGGTTGGGCTGATTTTGAAAACTTGCAAAGAGCAACAACGCAAAGACGACCGTGGGCCCTACAAATTTGGGCGAGTAACAGCCTGGTCAACGGATACAGTTCCCGGAAATGGATATGGCAACCCCATCAAACCAAATGGACTTATAGCCAGCATTTTCCGACCATCAGACGATGCCACTATTTATCCGTTCCTAATACCTTCCAATTTATTCGCCGTCATCTCTTTCCGTCAACTGGCCGAAATGTTAACCGCAATGGGCCGGAACTCAACCCTAGCTACCGAACTCTTGGCTCTGGCATCCGAAGTTGAGAAAGCAGTCCAGGAACATGGTGTCTACAAACATCCAGAATTTGGAGATATTTATGCCTTCGAGGTAGACGGATTTGGCAATTACTTGTTAATGGATGACGCCGGTATACCTGGCCTGATCAGCATGCCTTATCTGGATTCGGTTTCTCTTGACGATCCTATCTATATAAATACAAGGAAATTCGCCCTCAGCGATTCAAACCCCTATTATTTCAAAGGGAAAGCAGCCGAAGGGCTCGGAAGTCCACATACACTGATAGACCAGATATGGCCGATGGGTATCATTGCCAGGGCAATTACCTCTGTAGATGAAAAGGAAATTATAGAACAAATAAGACTGCTAAAAAATACCCATAACAACACCGGATTCATGCACGAATCCTTTGATAAGGATGACCCTGCCAATTTTACCAGAAAATGGTTTGCCTGGGTCAATACCTTATTTGGTGAATTGATGCTTAAATTAGAAGAAGAGAGGCCATCACTTTTGCAAAAAATTTATTAGAAATATCGGCTCTGCCTGGACAAGATCCGGGGCAGAGCCGTTCCACATTTTTTTAATATCTAGGTATCAACCTCATTAACGCCGTAAACCTTCCTTAATAAAGGCAAGACCTTCCCGCATAAGCTTTTCTTCCGACTCATACATTTTACGCCAGATATTTGCAGCAGGCAGTTTAGTACCAAAGGCCTCTATTCCTATCCATCCATCATATCCTATTTCTTTAATGGCCTGAAAGGCCCCTTCCCAGTCGACATTTCCTTTTCCTGGAGTGGATCGGTCGCTTTCAGACAGCTGTATATAGGTAAGTTGATCTTTCAGAAGATGAAAGGCTTCTCCTACACGCTTTTCCTCAATATTTGCGTGGAATGTATCAAACATGATTTTGCAATTGGGGTGATTTACTTCTTTAACGAAGCGCTGAAGCTCTTCGGCGCTGGAGGTAAGATATAATTCAAACCTGTTCAGATATTCTAAACCCAAAGTAATATCCAGGGATTCGGCATAATCGGATAATTCTCGGATACCGTCTATACCTCTTTCCCACTCATCCTGAGTGGCTGGCTTACCCGTAAAAACTCCCAAAGCAGCATGAAACGGCCCCATTAATCTTGAGGCTCCAAGTACCAGGGCACAGTCGATACAACTTTTTAAAAATTCCAGACCGGACTTCCTAATGCCTGCATCGGGGCTGATCAGATTATGCTGGGCTCCACAAAAAGTATCGGCAGCACAAGCTAAGCCCAGTGCATCAAGTTTTTCGCGAAATTTAAACCAATGTTCGGGATTGTTATTAAAGATAGGTACTTCCACTCCATCAAAACCAATATCCTTAATTAATTCCAGTGTGGGAAATATACTTTCATCGATTTCTGTCCCCCATAGGAGAAGATTCATACTGTATTTCATCCTGTATTTATATTTCAAAATACAATTCTACATAGATGAAAGGAATTTATTGCAGTCCGATTTGATAAATGTTGGATTAATTTTGATGGCCGCTTTCGGCCAATCATTCAGGAAATGTCGCCCTACTTACAGATTAAGCACTCTGGTAAATACCAGTTTATTGCTGTTATGGTAATATAAGGTAAGTTCATTGGCTTTAAGCTCATAATGGTCGATAGCGGGTAGAGCGTTCACAAATACTTCGCCCCAAGGCGTGTCGCTACGCTGAGTGCCACCTCCTGCTATCTGGATCGTATTTTGCTGACCTGTTTCATAATATCCGGTAATGTAGTTAGCCGGCGTCATTGCTTCCAATTCCCCCTTCTCACGAAAAATCATTCCAGCTACCTTTTCAGGATTCTCAGAATTTTTTACCGAAATATTCTTGTCACTCTCAACAATCGATACCAGTTTCCAACTACCGGTTAGTTCTGGAGTTTTCTGCAACGCCGATTCCTGACGACATGAATAACACATCAGGACAAAAAAGATCAATACCCATTCCATTTTTAAATTTTTCATATCATTTGAGTATAGCGTTGTGAAATAACTCCTACCATAAACTAGTTCGTTCCGAGGATTAGATTAGATTAAATTCATGCCAGGTCGTTTTTCTAAACGTTGGGGAACCAGCATTCGTACTTTATTTACCCTTCCTACTATTTTTTTTACCAAAAAGAAACAGTTTTCATAGTCTTAAAATCAAACTTGAGCGCGGTCGATCTCTGGTATTTATTACTAATTTAATAGAATTAAGCTAGAATCCTTGTAGAATACTAAATAAATGGCTTTAATTTGATTAAATTTGATGGAAAAAGTTTTTAAATGGACAAAATTGAGACACATTCATGAAAGCTCCTATTCATAAGAATATCGAAAGCCAGATACGCAGTATTACTATTCAGGAGCTCATTGAGCCTCATTTTGATTCAAACTGGCATTTCCACCCTCACTATCAGCTATTTACAGTCCTGAAAGGAACTGGGAAACGTTTTATTGGCGACTCTATTCAGACTTTTGAACCGGGAGACACTGTTTTTCTGGGTCCTGACATCCCTCATTTATGGCGCAACGATGCTTCTTATTATGCTGGGGACGAATCCCTTCAGACCCATGGTATTGTACTGTATTTCCAGGAAGATTTTTTGGGGAAAGATTTCCTCGAAAAACAAGAAATGTTACCCCTTAAGCAATTATTTCTGGAGTCCAAACGCGGCATTCATTATAAAGGACCCCTCCAGGAAACCATTCGACTAACGCTGATGGAAATGCTGCACATGGACGGATTTAAGAGTATACTAAAATTATTGTCTCTTTTGGAGATGATGAGTATAGAACAGGAAGGAACGCCCATCGCCAGTCTGGGTTATACCAACCAATTTAAGCTTTCGGAAACCGAACGCATGCAAAAAGTTCACAACCATGTACTTCAACATTATCAGCAAGACATTCGTCTGGGAGAGGTTGCTGCCCTGGCTGGAATGACCGAAGCAGCATTTTGCCGCTATTTTAAGGCACGGTCGAACAAAACGTTTGTAGATTTCGTAAACGAAATCAGAATTGGTCATGCTTGTAAATTACTATTGGAACAGAAAACAAACATTTCACAGATCGCTTATGACAGTGGGTTTGACTCCCTATCCAATTTTAATAGGAACTTTAAAAAATATACAGGTACGACTCCTCGGACTTATAAATCCAGCTACGAGATTTAGATAAGTACCGGACAACGGATGAGTAATGGGCATGCGGCAAAGAATGAATGCAGCATGCCCATGAAGCACTTACGTAACCATGCTGGTTTATAAACCAAAACCTAAGGCAAGCCCCTTCGCTGGAGCAGCAAAAGTATACTTGGGCGTTGCAGTGCCCGTGGACAGGTCTAATTGGTACATATGGCTGCTACCCCCTGCCGTAATAATTCCATAGGCTGCTCCCGCCCCATTTCCTATATCAAAACCGATTTCGCTAACTGCATCGATACCCAAAGGCTTACCTTCGACAAGGATTCCGTCATTGGGTGGATTCTGTTTGAACAACATATCCATTTTGCTATCGATATCATAGAGCATGGTACTAGAAACACCGGGATAGCTATTGGTGTAGGCACAGGCTGTAACAAATGGAGTTACGCCGCCCACCCCAATTTTAAGGTCGCCATCCAGAATAGTCACTCCAGTATGCACGTTGATTCTAAGATTCTGTCCGGTATTACTTACCACCCGTAGCCGGTCTGCTACCGGGTTAAAATCAACCCCAAAATTTGAACCCATAATCATTACGGGGCTTCCGTCAGCAAGTTGCAAGCTAGATATAACCGTTGCAGCAGCGGAGGCTAAATCGATTCCATATATTTTACTATCACTACCCAAGGCATGAAGTTTTCCATCTACAGGGCGAAGATCTATCCCTTCCAGAAATACGGCTGCGGGTAGTCCTGAGACAACCTTATTCGCAAATACCTGCCCCGTTATCGGATTGAAAATGGTAAGCCCATTGGCCATGTTCAGGGCATAACCGACCGGTAAAGCCGGAATGGCGAGACCAATAACATTAACCCCAGATGGTAAATTACCAAGTTTTTGAAGGCGCCCCGTAGCAAGATCTACTAAATCCAACTCCCATTGGCCCCCAACCTTTACAGAAACTATGGGATAAATATCCGAAGGATCTTCGTCGGGAGAAATATCAAAACCTCCGACAGCCTCAATGTCCAAACCAAGCATCCCAATGGAAATAAGCGCACCAGGGTTCGGTGGATTTTGCATATATAACATATCTGTTGAAGCATCGATATCGTAAAGAGCTGTAGTGCTGGCTCCAGCCCGACTGTTGGTATACGCTACAGCTCCAACCATAGGATTTACCGGACCATTCAAGGGGTTGTCTCCGGGAACTATTGCGCCGGTCTCGGGATGTAGACGCATATTCTGACCGGAGGAGGTTACCACCCTGATTCGGTCCACGGTGGGATTGAAATCGAATCCTATCTCTGCTCCATTTAGACTGCTGGCAATAGGAGCGGTACCTATCCGAGTAGCCTTCCCTTGCTGATCGCCCATACGAACATTAATATGGTACAAATTACCTTGCATGCTAATCGCATATAGCTGACCCGTTGCAGGCCGGAAGTCAATACCTGCCAACTGATCTCCCGGTTCAAGACCGGATACTAAAAAGGACCTCTCAGGCATGGAAGTATTCTTAATATTCATCTCATGCAATTTATTATCGTCTGATAGGGCATAAAAGATACGATCGGGAAGGGTTTGAACGTCCGGCTCAAGGCGATGATCCTGGCATGAACTTAGGGCCATACCTATCCCCAAGACGATTAGAAAATTAGCATGTTGAAATAATGTGTTAAAAAATTTCATAGAAGTTAAGTAAGGTGAATGATTGAAGGGCGCCTATGGCCCCACCTACCTACGCAAATGAAGTCGATATAGATTTTGACCCTGACAAAATATTTTCCTTCCTCAACATTTCGTATATTGATGATCATCGAGCATGACACCGGCAGGTTGAATCCGAAGATATTTAGGACTTTACAAAGGACATTTTGTATTGTTTTATCGAAAAATATCTTCCAACTTTACTGAAAGTACAACAAGCTAAAATATATACGCATGCAACATCCTACCATCATCAAACCGCACGAAAATATTGCCCATGCTCCCCTTGAGCAAAATGGCTTAAACTCATGCAAAACGATTTATCTGCAATCTACTCCTGAAGAGCTTGTAGAACTGGCTTTAAAAGAAGGCGAAGGAGTACTTACCGACGCTCATGCGCTTATGTGTGACACCGGAACCTTTACAGGCCGTTCTCCGAAAGACAAGTTTATAGTACGAGACGAGCTCACCGAGGATCTCGTACATTGGGGTGAAATCAACAATCCCATTACCCCATCGAATGTAGCCAAGATCTATCATAAAATGCAGGACTATCTTAACGGAAAGACAGTCTATACCCGATATGCCTATGCAGGTGCCGATGAGCAGTTCAGGCAGCCTATAATGGCCACCACTACCCAAGCTTGGCAGGGGTTGTTTTGTCATCACATGTTTATTAGGACTGAGGAGGATGAACTGGCAGACTTCTCTCCTCAATGGACCATACTTTGCATCCCTGAATTCCAGGCCGAAGCGAAAACGGATGGTACACGTCAAGGCAATTTTACGATCATTGATTTTTCTAACAAAAAAATTCTAATAGGAGGTTCTGGATATGCTGGAGAGATCAAGAAGGCCATATTCACGGTCATGAACTTTATTCTCCCCGTAGACTACCAGATACTGCCAATGCACTGTTCGGCCAATATCGGCAACTCGTTGAATGGCCAACCTAGTACGGCTTTATTTTTTGGTCTTTCTGGAACCGGGAAAACCACCCTGTCTGCAGACCCTAGTCGAGAGCTGATAGGCGATGATGAGCACGGCTGGTCCGCGGAGGGCATCTTCAATTTTGAAGGAGGTTGCTATGCCAAAGTAGTAAATCTGACCATGGAGCAGGAGCCTGAAATATTTGCTGCAATCAGAGAGCAGAGTATCCTGGAGAACACCCGCTTTTTCCCTGATACCAATAAGGTGGATTTTAGCAATATTTCCGTCACAGAAAATACGAGGACGGCTTATCCCATTCATTTTATCTCCAATGCCTGCCATCCTTCTGTCGGACCCGTTCCGGATCATATATTCTTTTTAACGGCCGATGCTTTCGGCGTACTGCCCCCTTTGTCCAAACTGACCACCGAACAGGCCATGTATTATTTCCAAACCGGATATACAGCCAAACTTGCAGGCACAGAAATGGGCATCAATCAACCCGTAGCAACATTTTCTGCCTGCTTTGGAGAAGCGTTCCTGCCCTTACACCCTAAGACTTATACCCAGATGCTAGGTGAAAGACTGGAACAGAGCGGAGCTCAAGTATGGCTTTTAAATACTGGCTGGATAAGCGGGCCTTATGGCATAGGCAACCGTATTCCACTGGCCTACACCCGGGCACTACTTCATGCAGTGTTAGATAATAGTCTCGAACATGTCCAATTTGACAAACATCCCGTCTTTGATGTAATGGTGCCCCAGCACTGCCCTAACGTCCCCGATACCATCCTTAACCCGGAATACTCCTGGCTGGACCCTGAAGAATATGAGCGTAAGGCCTGGATACTGAAAGAAAAGTTTGATGTAAATGCCCTTCGTTTCGCACCGGAGCGGTAGATCGCCAACCGCAGCCAGTGCAGATTACTAGGCAAATACGATTACACCCTTCGCATTTCTACCTGACAACATATCCTCGAAGGCCTGCGGCAGGTCGTCGAGGGTATATTGTTGGGTTATCATTTTATCCAGTTTAAGATCACCCTTCCTATAGAGTGCCATTATTTTTGGAAAATCTATTTGGGGACGGCATTTCCCGTAGAGGGGATTCATATAGATCTTGTCCCATTCGAAGAGGCGCATATCGATTGTTATTTCCTCTTCTATGCCACTTACCTGAATGGCTGTTCCAGCATTTCGAATCATGGCCAATGGAGCTGCCCCAAGAGCAGGTATAGCAGTGCATTCGAAGGCATAATCTGCCCCTCTTCCCCCGAAGCGTTCCTTTATCTGTAGCGCCACCTGGTTTAATCCGATGTCTTTTTTATGAGCAAGAATGCTCTCGGTAGCGCCGAATTGCTTTGCCATTTCCAATTTGTTAGGATTGATATCTACCGCTACTATCCGGGCTGCCCCGGCTAACTGGCAGGCATTGATAACGCTAAGGCCTACACCACCACAGCCCAATACCACCGCCGAACTTCCTGCTATCAGTCTGGCGGCATTAACTACAGACCCAAAACCCGTCATAACTCCACAGCTGATGATGCTTGCAGCAGAAAAATTCAGATTTTCCTCATTTACTTTCACCACTGCCGATTCTTTTACCAAGGTATATTCACTTAAAGTCCCGAGGTTAAAAGAACGCTCTATTGGGTTTCCATTCCATCGGGTACTCGTTAGATGAGCATGGCCAGGGGTATGCCCGTTACCACCGGCCACCACAGGAGAGTGGCGCTCACAGATATGCTGATTGCCTTCCTGACACTGAAAACACTGTAAACAGGGTGTTGCCCAGTTAAGAATTACTTGGTCGCCCGGTTTGAGATTGACTACTGCTGATCCTACCCTTTCGATTATCCCCGCCCCTTCATGGCCCATCACTATAGGCTTTCCCCAGGACAAGGAATCGTAATCGGTATGGCAAAGACCCGCCGCCTTCATTTTCACAATCACCTCGTCGGATCTGGGATCGCTCAGGAATACTTCTTCAATTACAAAATTACCCGCTCCCGTGGCAACGGCACTTCTTGACCGTATGGACATAAATTCTCTTTTTTAAAAATATTATTGCTCTACACTATTCCAGAATGAGGTTAGCCACTTTAAGGTCGATATTCCGATCGGTTAACCTGGCTACATCTACCTTCTGCTTATCCTTTAACAACTTAGTTCCCACCACATAGGATTTCGCATGATTTACCGCATCAACTGCTAACAGCGTATCGTCTTTAAAGTACCAGACAGAGAAACAATGCGCATGCTCTATCCTGGTCAAGATCCTATTATATCCCGCCGACAAACCAGCGATCTGAAGTTTCGTGTCGAACTGATCGGACCAAAACCAAGGAAGGGCGTCATAAACTGGCTGCTTCCCTGCTATGGCTGCGGCGGCGACTTTAGCCTGATCAACAGCGTTCTGAACCGACTCCAGCCGCACAAAACGTTGATAATGCAGGTTGAAATGATTGGTACAATCGCCAATAGCATAAATGGCCGGGTCGCTTGTCTGAGCCCTTCCATCGACTCGAATTCCATTTTCTACAATGAGGCCCGCCTGCTCTGCCAACTCCTGATTAACCTGGATGCCCACTCCTACTATCACTAATTCGGCTGGGTACTGAGACCCATCATCACAGATTACTATCCCGCATTCCCTACTCGAGCCAATAGATACCACGTTCTTAGAAGTCAGAACGGAAACGCCATGCGCTGCATGAAGCCGTTGAAAATAATCGGACATAAAGGGTGCAGTAACCCGCGCCAGGATCCGTTCCTCTCTTTCCAAGACAACTACCGAGGCCCCCATTTTACTTAGAGAAGAAGCAGTCTCTAAACCAATATAACCACCACCAATAATGACCACCCTGCTCGAAACTTGCTCCTTAACTTTATTCCGGATATGTTCGACATCACTAGCCGTTCTTAACACTGATACACGGCTACATGCTTCGATGCCAACAATAGGAGGCAGCAGCGGCCTAGCACCAGTAGCAAGTACCAGTTTGTCGTAGGCGACCCTACGCCCGTCGTCGAGCTGAATAGTCCTTTCTCCAGGTTTAATAGCTGCTACCTTGATGCCCAAATGCAGATCAATCTTCTCTCTTTCATAGCTTTCCTCAGCCTTTAACAGGTTCTTCTCGATTTTGTCTGTGCCAGCCAAATAGGCTTTAGAAAGTGGTGGTCGGTGGTATGGGCGCATTGGATCGGCATCGAAGAGCTGAATTTCACCTTCCCAACCTTCCTTGCGGAGGGCAAAGGCGAAGTTTACCCCGGCATGGCTCGCCCCAATCACCACACATCTACCACCATTTGACTCTGTTGCTGACATTTTTAAATGTTATTTGGCTACCGTTAATACAATTCCATCTATTGCGTCGCTTATTTCTATCTGGCAGCAAAGCCGACTGAATTCGTTAGCATTATCGTCAAGTTCCAACATATCCGTCTCTATTTCGGAGGCCGGACCGGTTTTTTCCAGATCGCCGGGAGCTACGAAAACATGGCAGGTAGCGCAGGAACAAACTCCTCCACAATCGCCATCTATTCCCTTTACCCCATGGCCTACCGCCAGGGACATTACCGATCCAGAGGTACCTTCAAGCGTAATACTATCGTTGTCGCTTGTAACAAACGTTATTTGAGCCATAGTGCTAGAATTATTTTATTGCGTTAAATTTCACTTGAATAGTATCGTAACCCACCTTCCTTTGAAAGTCGCTGAGCATCTCTATATTTTCTTTACATTTCAGTATTTGAATGGTACTCACTTTCTCGGCCAAGGTCGAAAGCAGAATTTTCATGATTTGTCGGGCATGCGTAGCTCCAAGACAATTATGATGGCTAAATCCGAAACCAACATGGGGGTTGATCTTCCGGTCCAGAACAATTTCGTCGGGATTTTCGAATACAGCAGGATCCCTGTTGGCCGAGGCCCAGCACAGGGAAATACGGCTATCTGCCTTTATAGCATGTTCGCATACTTGCGTATCCTCTTTCACGACCCGGCCCATATGAGTCAAAGGGGAGAAATAACGAATCATTTCTTCCACCGCTCGACCTATAATTTCAGGTTCCTGGCGGAAGCGCTCTAAAGCGCCCGGATGGTCGGCTAAATAAGCGATAGCATTGGTAACGGCATTGATTACCGTATCACGGCCCCCAGCAAAGGTCAGAACGAGAACTCCCTTGACCTCTTCCTTAGTCATTTTTCGACCATCTATTTCAGATGCCAGAAGTACGGAATATAAATCCTGGCCTGGGTGAAGAACAGCCCTTTCGATCTGCTCATCTATATAATCATATAAAACCATGGCCTTGTCACCGTCCAAAGCCTCTCCTTCACTACGAAATACATGTGTGCCCCAGGATATCCATTTCTGTGCTTCTTCATGGGAGGTATTGAGAAGCAAAGTAAGGGCATGCGACTGAATAGGTAGAGCCAGCTCGCTCACTACTTCAACCTGCGACTGAAGTAAAGCCTGACCAATTAGTTCCTCGATCTGTTTCCTGAGTATGGACTGATAATCGGCTTGCAGAGGGCGCTTAAACCATGCTTCGAGTAGCTGCCGGTAAGTTCCATGTCGGGGAGGATCCAGTTCAAAGGGAAGCTGACGCGTTTCCCTGATATTTACCTCCGAAGGAACTACAATCCTGCCCGGTATATCTTCGGAACTGAAGGTCTTATATTGATGCGCACATTTTCTCACATCCTTATGCCGAAGTACCATCGTCACTGGATCGTTCTGGTCGACCATTTCACCTAAACCCCTCTTTTCTCTTGCACTAGCAAAAGGGTCCGGAAGCACGCTATTCTTCATAATGTACCAATTTGTATGTATATGATTTTATTTTCACCATACAAAGATGAAGCTTAAATATTCCCAATACATATGTAGACTTGATCATTTTATAAACAATTCTGTTCAATTTTTCTTTAATTTTAACCTTTTACTACAAAATAGAATATAAATCCTCGACAAGAGATAGAATCCAGGACCCGGATAAATGGGGAGCAAGCCATATGAAACCAATTTTAGAACCCATATACGTTGGCGACCAGAGGAGCATTGTAAGCTTTCATTATAAAAAAAGGAATTTTGAAACACCCTGGCATTTTCATCCTCAACACGAGTTGACCTACATAGAGGAGAGCTTGGGCACCAAATTTATTGGCGACTATGTGGGCCCCTATCGTCCGGGAGAATTGGTACTACTACGCTCGAACCTCCCCCATTGTTGGAAAAATAGCAGCAATCAGAAGCATGATGCGCAGTCGTTTGTAGTGCAGTGGGACCTGGCTACCTATCCGAAAGTACCTGAACTTGCCCCTATTCACGACCTGCTTAAGGCGGCCGCGAAAGGGATTATATTTGACCATAATCATACAGAACCCGTTATCAAAATGGTCAAAAGGCTACCTGAGCTGGATGGTCATTTCCGCTATCTGTTTTTATTAAAAATACTGATAACCCTTACAGAGTGCCCCTATCAGACGCTATCCGAAGCCAGCTTTATCAATGATTTACCGTCAGAATATGGCAACCGTATGGCAAAGATTCATGAATTTGTAGAGCAAAATTTTCATCGGAAAATTTATCTGAATGAGCTGGCAGATTTAGTCAGCATGTCCGAACAATCCTTTTCCCGATTTTTTACTAAGATGATGGGCCGCCCCTTTTTTGCTTTTCTTAACGAGTACCGCATCAACATCGCCACCCGCATGCTGTTGGACAGTGATGCCTCTGTATCGCAGATAGGTTTTGCCTGCGGCTACGAGTCTTTACCGTTTTTCCATAAAAAGTTCAGTGAACTTCATGGGCTCTCCCCTATGAAATATAGACAGAGGCATTAAAGAAATGGAATGAACGGCAGGTAGACTACCGTTCATAGTAAAAATCAGCGTTTGCTTTATTCTGGCTTTGGAAACTTTCTAATGGGGCTATATCGAATGTAAGACTCAAAAATTTCGCCGTTGGAGGTGGTACGTGGGTCCTGTGTTTTCACCAAGTATTCCTGTAACTCTTTAGCCATTTGTCGCCTAATCCCTTCAAAAGTCGGATCCTGAGCCAAATTCTTTAAGCATCCGGGATCGTTCTGAATGTCATATAACTCCTCAGCTGGGCGCTTGTCTACTGCCATATGAAAATACGGGGCTATATCTGCCTGGTCTCTTAAAATATTAAGAGGAGATTCCACAAAATCATCAATATCGTGATAAGCACCATGCATGGGCCCGAGGCTACCATCCTCTTCATATTTTTGGGGAGCCCCGGCAGGCCAACGTTCCGGATGCACATTCCAGATGTACTGAAACTGAGCCTTTCTGATGGTACGCTGAGGATAGCCATGATTATTCCATCGAGAGGACGAATGTCGTTCACGTGAGGCAAACACGGCTGTACGTTTTTTATCGACAGTCCCCGACTGATTACTTTTTAATATATTCATAAGACTTCTACCTTCAAGCTTCATGGTCTTTTGGCTAATCCCAGCGGCATCCAAAAAAGTGGGAGCAAAATCCAGGCTGCTCACCAGATCGTTGACGACCCTCCCCCCCTTTACCTTTGCCCCCCACCGAATGGCTAGGGGCACATGAACTCCATATTCGTAACAGTTCGCTTTTGCCCTGGGAAAGGGCATACCATTATCCGAGGTAACCACCACGAGGGTATTTTCTAGCTCTCCCTGTTTTTCCAGCCATGAAAGTATTTTTCCCAAATGGTTATCGTACCATTGAATTTCGTATAGATAGTCGAGCATATCGGACTTTACCTCATCCTGATCGGGCAAGAAGCTGGGGACTTGAACATCGGAAAGCTTCATTCCGCTACGCTGACCGATGCCAGTGGGGTAGCGACGGTGAGGCTCCTGGGCACCCATCCAAAAACAAAAAGGTTGATTGGGAGATTTCTGTTCGAAGAAGTCCTGAAAATTCGCCGCATAGTCATTATTACTGATGCCTTTAGGGGCAGTCAAGGTATGGCGGTCATATTGTTTGCCAGCCGGATTGTGCTCCCTCTCAAGAACCTTTCCCGGTCCCCATCCCTTGCCCGTAAGCCCCACAAAATACCCCGCATCCTGCAGTACATCCGTAAATATTTGAAGGTCTCGAGGAAAGGTGCTCGCATGCGTACCTGCGGGGCCAACTTGCCAACAATTTTTCCCAGTCAAAATAGCTGCCCGTGAGGGGCTACACCCAGGAGAAGCCACAAAGGCATTGGTAAACAATACTCCTTCCCGAGCCACCCTGTCGAAAGCAGGGGTACTGATTGCTTTAAAACCATAGGCTGAGGCATGGGCGAATGACTGGTCATCAGAAATCACGAAGAGAATATTCGGACGTTTACCGGGTTGATGAGTGGTGTTGGAACCCACAAAAGCAAAGCCTAATGCACCGACCAACAACGCTGCCGATAGAATAAATTTGGGGAGTATAAAATGCATATTACTTGAATTAGTTGGCATAACCGGGATTCTGTTCGAGGATAGCGCCTGTATTTCTTTCTATTTCAGAATAGGGTATTGGAAAAACATTATGATAAGGAGCCACATCAACCCCGAATTTGGCTGCTGTAGGATGTCCGTTACAGTATTTGCTCGTTCGATCGTAAAGCAACCCCAGTCTATTTAAAGTCAACCTTCGCTTTTCTTCTACTCCTAGCTCCCGCATTCTTTCGTCAAGAATAAAAGAGATCGACACCTGTGCGGGCGTTACCAGTTTAGCCTGGGCCCTTTTTCGAATAATGTTTATATCCTCTGCTGCCAAGCTCGTGTTCCCCATTCCCAGATAGGCCTCTGCACGGATTAAATAAGTTTCCGCCAGTCGAATAAAATATTGATCGGTATAAGTGGTCCCGGCAGAAGAGGCATTTAAGGTCTTTAATATCGGGTCTACAAACAGCTCTAAGGGATGGTTGCCCGGAGTGGTTACTTTAGACTGATAGGGATAAAAATTGCGTATGGTGTCGTCGGTGCGCTGCTTAAAAATATCGAATTCGGAAATCCATCTCCCATACCATTCCGAAGCTGGATTATTAAACTTCACATCTCTTACGAAATTGTATTCGGAATTTCGCATATCCTTCCAATCTAACGTCCAGATCCCATAGACAAAATGGTCTGTCCCCCGGAATCGCCCAATGCCCCGGCCTCCTGTGTAGTCGGATACTCCCAAGGATAAAAAAGGAGTAATACCAGCTGGATCCTTATAAGGGAAACTATAGGGTCGTGGCGCACAATCCCGCTCCAGCTGAGGCCCTTCCTTAGCCGACGATTTTATGACACCTCCCAGCAAATCTACCTCATATTGAAAAACCCAAATTCCTTCTTTATTTCCTGCGCTGCGGTTCTGATTAGAACGTCGAAACAAATCCCAGTAGACATCTCCCGGCTCAGTACTCCGGGATCCAAACCGAGAAGTCATTAATGCCGTATTCGGATCGTCAATTACAAGACTAGCGGCCTGTACCGCTTTATCAAATTGTTGCAGCGCTAGGTACGTTTCTGCCAATAAATGTAAGGCTGCTAAATTGGTTATTTCCCCATCTTTCACCTTATCTATTTCAGGAAGATTTTCTGCTGCAAAGGCCAGATCTTCGACGGCTTGCAGATAACTTTCCTCCCTGGAAGCCCGCACATAATTTTTTTTATCAGTGGTCACCTCTTCCAGTTCAAGGGGTACCCCACCGTAAAGATGTGTGAGGTTTCGGTAAGCAAGGCCTCGGAATAGTCGGGATTTCCCTTGTATCAATACTTTCTGATCTTGACCCAAACTTGAAGTTTCCAATCTGTTCAGAATAATATTAGCACTCGAAATAATTTTGTAATACTGTTGCCAGTGAAAACGTGCCTGCTCCGAGTTGGGAGTCAGCGTCGCAGGATAACTTCCGAATCGCTCGTTGAGTTGTTGTGCCGCATTATACCCCAAATCTGTCCCATAAATATAATCGAGTGGTCTGTGCTCGCCATCCGACAGGATCCCTCTGGTCAGATCGTACAGTGCATTCACTGCCAAATCAAAGTCTTCTTTAGTAACGAACGCATTTTCAGGACTTGCAAAATCCAGTGGAATTTCCTTTAATATAGCTTCTTCATTACAGCTACTTATCCAGAATACTGGTAATAAAATCAGGATGCGTATAAGGCTTGAAATTTTCATAATTCTAAGGGTTTAGGAATTTAAAATCGGAGGTTAATACCCAAGGTCCATGCACGCATGACAGGTCGTCCATTGGCATCCAGCCCGCTACCGGTTTCCGGATCCCAGCCGACCCAATTAGTCCAGGTAGCTAAATTTTTTGCACTCACAAACAATTTTATATCCTGTATATGCAGCGCTTCTAACTTTTCTTTGTCTATGTTATAGGATAGAGTAATATCCTGAAGTCGTACAAAACTTCTATTGCCATACACATTATATTCCGTAGCCGGCCCCTGGTCTAGCCCTCTGTAGCGCGCATTGGGATTGGAGGGTGTCCAGTAATCGAATTCCTTCCAAAGATTATTCCGTCTGATATTATCTCCTATGCCCAAACTGGTAGGCATATTTAACCCCAAATAGCCCTGACGACCGCCTTGAATAGAATTTATGAAAAATCGAAAATTAAAATTCCGATACTTCAATTCATTTAAGATACCAAAATTATAAGCGGCTTCTTTCTTACCTCGAATTACCCGGTCATTGGCATCATAAAAGCCATCGTTATTTTGATCTATAATTTTATGCGTACCCACAAAGAATCCAGAGGGTGCGCTATCTCCTAGCTGAATGATCCCCTCCGACTCATAATCATAAATAGCACCCAAGGGTTGACCAATAAACAATCCACTTGCCACCAAGTCGTCCTCTTTACCATCCCCATCATTATCCTGTCCTAATAGCGAAACTACTTTATTCTGGTTAGAGGCGATATTGAAATTAATATCCCAACTAAATTCCCTTTTGCTTATCAATTTACCATTCAAAACCAGTTCCGCTCCTCGATTGGCTATTTTCCCTACATTAGAGGTTATTTTATTAAAACCTGTTACCTCAGGGATATTGACATCAAAGATCAGGTCATTCGTTTTAGTAGAATAGAAATCCAGATTTCCTGAAACTCGATTTTTCAAAATGGCAAAGTCCAGACCGAAGTTGAAACCTGTGGTGGTTTCCCAGGAGAGGTCGGGATTAGCCAAGGTCGTTACCATTTGCCCAAACTCGGTTCCACCACCATCTCCAAATACATAGGCGGGATACATGTTCAATCGGGCTAAAGATGCATATCGGTTCACTAAATTACCATTGGTGCCGTAAGAACTTCTTAATTTGAGGAGATTGATGGCAGGTGAACGCATAAACGATTCTTCGCTGAGCACCCACCCTAACCCCACTGAAGGGAAAAGAGCCGTTTTAGCATTTTCGGCAAAGCCCGAAAAACCGTCTCGTCTTAAAGTAGCAGTAAGCAGATACTTATACTTAAACTCATAATTGATCCTTCCCGTCTGGTAAATATAACTTTCATCCCAGGCCGAAGAAGATATATTTTTAATAGCTCCTAAGCTCAAATCATGATATTTTAATCGCAAATTGGTGAAGTTTGATCCTGTGGCATTCGTATTTTCATAATTACGTTCTCTGCGGCCCGCAACTACTGTTAAATCCAGCTTATGATTCTCACCAATATTTTTTTTATAGTTTAAAATATGATCCAATGTCCAGTCATAAGAATTGCTATTGATCTTAAATGCCTCACCTGCTGCTCCATTCGAGTAAGGATTACTTCCAAAATGACGGGTCCATGCCAAGGTATGTCCATAATTTAAACGATAAGAAAGTCCGCGTATAAATGGGAGATCTATGTTAGCGTAAACATTCCCGAACAAACTATTTCTTTTATCATAATCAGCAGCTTGGGCTACCAAGAAGGGGTTAGCATTATTCGTACCATTCGGGTTCAGGATAAAGGAGCCATCCTCGTTGGTAGGCTTAACCAATGGAGACATGATGGTGATACCATATAAGTTTGGAGCCACTCCGGAGAAATCGGAAAAGGAGGCGAAGGTCTGAGTCCCCACTTTGAACCAGTCAAAGACCTTATTTTCTATATTAATTCTGGTTGTAATGCGCTGAAATTTATCATTCATTACAAAGCCCTTTTGTTTGGTGTATCCTCCAGAAAGAAAGTAGGATGTCCTTTCTCCGGCACCTCGTACACTTAAATTGTGGCTTATAATAAAACCTGGCCCCGTGGTATTATCCCACCAGTTATAATTAGACCCATTTTCAAACCCCTCCCTGAGAGGAGGATCGTTGACAACATCTAAGTAGGTGTAATCCGGATTGGGCGTAGTATAATCAGGAGCCAAAAATGATTTTTTCCAATCGATATCGGCAGACTTCTTTAAAAACCCCTCTCTATCTAATAACGTGAGCGCATTACTTGGATTTTGAGTAGAATAACTTCCAGAATAATTAAATACAGGTTTACTTTCTTTACCCCCACTTTTAGTAGTAATCAGGATAACTCCGTTTGCTGCCTGGGCCCCATAAATGGCCATACTACTAGGATCTTTTAACACATCTACAGACTCTATATCTGCAGGGTTAAGATCGCTCATACTACCCGAAAATATAATGCCATCGACAACCAAAAGTACATTCTGATTTCCGTTAATAGTTGTCCTCCCCCTTACAGATATGGCAGGACTTTGCCCTGCACTGGTTACCTGACCAATATTCAGCCCTGGTACGGTTCCTTGCAAGGACTGGGCCAGATTGACATTTGGTGATTCCCGAAAGGCATCGATATTTGCCCGCGCAACAGATCCAGTCAGATCACTCTTTTTTTGTGTACCATAGCCCACTACCACTACTTCCCCCAGGGCCTGAACATCTGGTTGGAGTTGAATAGATACGAAGTCCTTATTATCTAGGGCTATCATCTGGCTTTCATAACCGATAAACGATATCATAAGGGTAGGTTCTAAGATATTTCTGGGTATAGAGATAAAGAAAGCTCCCTCAGCATCGGTTGTAGTACCTATTGAAGTCCCCTTGAGCAGAATATTAACCCCTGGCAACCCCATTCCTTTTTCATCAATTACCTCTCCTTTAACGTCTAATAATTGAGGTGGAGAATTTTTAAGTTTGTCCATTGCGGGGGGAATTATTCTTTGCTGAGATTCATAAAGCATAATTCTATTTTCTGATATTCTATAGCCTATCGAAAGCGGCGTCAAAAGCGTTCCTAATATTTCATCTAATGGCCTGGCTTCTACGTTGACACTTACCTTCTGATGAATGTTTATTGAACTGGAGCTATAAACAAAATGCAGGGGTGCCTTTTTCTCTATACGGTGCAATACTGCCTTCAAGGGGACTTCTTTCACCATAATCGTCATATTCGTTTTTAACAATTCCTGCCCTAGCGCATCTCGTGCATATGTAAGCCCCGAAAAGAGCAGCAGCAGGACGAACTGTTGGAAAGAAATTTTCATAATGGTCCAAAGAAAAATTGGAATCTGTAAAGAATTGTACATACATTCACATAGTTTTAGGTTAGACATGACGTTAAAACGGGTGTGCTCTAAAGCCCACGGGCATGCAAACAGCCATTTGCATTGAGCACATAACAAACCGGTAATGTTGACGCATTGCCGGTTTTACTCTTTCTATTCCGATGGACATCCTGTTCCGGAAATAAATATGGTAATACCTCTTACTTCATAATGGGCATTGACTACACCACAAATCAAGTCGAGTTGCTTAAACATGGATAACCCCCGCAAATTCCCTGTAAAAGCACATTTTCCCAACGCGGGGTTAGATAAGACGATCTCGACCCCATAAATCTGCTGCATTTGTTTAAGAATATCACTGAAGGATACTTCATCGTACTCTGCAATAATATCCTGACTATCAAGCACCACAGGTTTAGGATCGTCGACAATGTCCGACCTTAAGGTCTTATATTGTGTATCATAAACTACTTTTTGGTTTGGTGTGAGAATCACCCCATTTTTTTTGAAATGCTGATCTATCTCGCAATCATAAACCGAAACCCGCCCTGTGCTAACAGAAACCTCAACAGTACTATTAGCCTTCTGTGGGCGGATGCGAAAACTAGTACCTAATACTTCTGTAACCAAATTCCCTACATAAACCCTGAAAGGGCGTTTCGGGTTAGAAACTATATCGAAAAAGGCTTCCCCTGTTAGATATACCGTTCGAAGAGAATCACCATAACTCTGATCAGTTACCACCTTAGCTCCTTGTTCCAGAAAAACCAGACTTCCATCTGGTAAAATTACTTTTTGAGGACTTGCAGCCATATTGATAGATTCAATTCCATGATGCACTTTTTTTCCAATAAAATCGGATTGTATAATCCAGAGCATACCAATAGCCACAGTAGCGGCTAATCCTGACCATATACCTAGCATCTTCCATCCGGGCCATGGCCTCTGCATCCCAGTTTGTCTGCAAATATTTCTCCAGCCCTCCTCCATTTGATTCCGCTCCGCTAATACAATATCTTCTCCATCTTCGAGTTGACTATTCGCCCATTCCTCGAGTAAGTCATCTTCTTCGGGGCTAGTGCAGCCCCTTTGATATTTCTGTATGATCCGGTCCAATTCTTGCTGTGTCATGACTGCTTAATTATGGGATTGAAACCGATAAAGATGCTGCCTAAGCATCTTAATAGACTTGGTAATATGATATTCAACTGCCTTATCGGAAAGCTCCATTTTTGAGGCAATTTTTTTTACAGGAAGCAGCTCCAGTTTACTCATTCGGAAGATTTGAGCTGTTTTTGTAGGCAGTTTTTGCAATACCTGTTCGATTGCCGTATGTAAGTCAGAATCACTCCAGGTTATATCATCGTCTGTATGATCGATTATGCCCTGGATCATCTGATGCTCCCTGAATCTTCTTAAATTAATCTGCGACCTAATGGATTTATTTATCAAATTTCTCGCTGAAATAAACAGATATATTTTCAGATTTTGAATTATGGTTTGCTGTCTATTCTGCCATAAAGACGTCATAAGGTCATGTATTACCTCCTCCGCTTCCTCTCTCACACCCAACTGACGAAAGGCATAGCGATAAAGAAACTTCCAGTATCTTCGGTAAATCATTTCAAAGGCGTGTTCATCCCCTCCTTTCAGAGAAGATACAAGTTCGCTATCTGTAGTATGGGAGTCATGCATGAATTCATCCTTTTTGCTAAGGTTCCATGGAGCGGTCATTTCCCTAATATTTATTCAAGATTTTTTTGAATAATATCGTCGGTCAGAAGATAACGACTAAGTTATTGAAGACGTTTCTTTCTTAAAGATTGAAACATTTCAGGATTTCCTTCTCATTCCTTCATATTAGAATAAGGCAGGAAGGTGTTCCCCTTACTTGGGTAAAGTAGCATTCTTCCGTCATTTACTAATTTAATACTCTTCTTACTCTTCCTGTATATTAAAACAGGCTCTTTCAGTATATGCTTCGTCTCTTAACCTTCGTAACCTATCATGGCTTGGACACCGTGCCGGAGGGTCATAAATAATTCCATATTAGGTAGCGCTCCATATTCATATAGGATAGGATACCTACTGGCGACGCAATATCAAATATGTTCTCCAATTCCTAAATTTCCAAGATATAATTACCGAACGTTTGGTATATTTCAATTTTACTGTAACTTTGTTGTATGAGACCACAGAAAATTTTAGATCAAGATTTGATTACGGCGCTTACCACCGTGTTCAGAAGCAAAGGGTATGAGGGGGCAAGTCTGAATGAGTTAGCCGAAGTGACTGGACTAAAAAAGGCTAGTTTATACCATAGATTCCCCAATGGAAAGCAGGAAATGGCCGAAGCTGTAATTTCTCACATGGATCTATGGGTACAAAATAATGTGTTCAGGGCCCTCACCATAAACGATCGCCAACCCAGTATAAGGCTCACAGACGCATTGGCTCAAATCCGAACTTTGTATGACGGAGGAAAGGAAACCTGCATTTTCAGAGCATTTTCCATGCAACAAGGTTTGTCTCTTTTTCAGGAGAATATCAGGGAAGGCATTAATGATTGGATTGAAGCATTTACCAAGCTGGGCAAGGATCTGAGCCTCTCACCAGCAAAGGCCAGAGAGTTGGCGGTTCAATCCTTAATTGATATACAAGGGAGTCTAATTTTGACGAAAGCCCTGGATGATAGCAGCATCTTTGAAAAAGCCTTGATCAATATTGAAAAAAGGTATTTGAAGACTTAAAAAAATTTAAATAAATAATTTACCGAATGTTCGGTATATTATTTACTATAGATCATTGAGGATCAAAAAGGAGCAATTAATTCAAAACAAAACCCATCTTATTATGCGAACCAAATACAAAAAAACTGATGTTAATGGTGTCAAAATCGCCTACCGGGAGGCCGGAAATCCGCAGAATCCTACTATTATTCTATTGCACGGTTTTCCTTCTTCCTCTCATCAATACAGAAAAGTGCTGGAACAATTATCCGATGCCTATTATTTAATAGCGCCCGATTATCCTGGTTTCGGAAACAGTGACTATCCCGATCCCTCGGAATACCATTACACCTTTGACAACATAGCCAACACGATAAACTTATTTCTGGAACAAAAAGAGTTAAGGACATATGCTCTAATGATACAAGATTACGGCTCTCCGGTAGGATTTAGAATTGCAACGGCGCATCCAGATAGGATTACGGCTATCATCAACCAGAACGGCAATGCCTATGAAGAAGGGCTGGGTGAAGCCTGGAAGGATATCAGAGCCCTATGGGCCAACAGAAATGAGGAAACGGAGAAAGCATTAGCACCGACCTTTACATTGGCAGCACTGGAATGGCAATACACCCACGGCACGCGCAATCCTGAAAATGTTAATCCTGACACCTGGAATCTGGATTATCTGAACCTGTCGAAGCCTCACGCCCACAAGATCAGCATGGACCTGTTCTACGACTATCAAAATAATTTGAAACTGTATCCTGCCTGGCAGGAATACCTACGCAGCCATCAGCCACCCCTATTAATTGTTTGGGGCAAGAACGACGCATTCTTCCCAGAGAGCGGGGCCACAGCCTATAAAAAAGACGTTAATCAGATCGACTATAACCTATTCGACACCGGCCATTTCGTCTTGGAAGAAGATGGAGAGATTATTATTGAGAAAATGAGGCATTTTATGGAAAGGGTTACGCAAGAGACGGCGAAGGAGTAATTTTTCCGATCTATCGTTTCTTCTGAAGCGCCCATATATAGGTAGGTCGAGGACTGGTCCTGCAAACCCGTAATATTGAACCGCCATGAAGCATTCACCCGGTTCATACCGATTTAGGTAATCCAAAATTCTGGGATGAAGTTGGAAGAAAATAGGATAGTTAACATATGGATAGATTACTCCATCAAAATGGTGAAATGGACTCTAAATAACGCCTAATACCCCGCTTTTTAATAACAGTCTCCAAGCGAACAGCCTCCGATCTCTTTTCAAACGACTGTTGATGTACCAAGGTCCAAGGAGAGCCAGAAGAAGTAAATTTACCTCTTCCAGCATTATGTTGCTCGAGCCGAACCGCCAAGTCCTGCGTTTGCCCTACGTAATATTTTCTCAACGAAGGGCTATACAAAATATAAACTATGAAGTTCATATAGTAATTTACAAAAAAAGACCGTCTTTGCAGACAGCCTTTCTTCAATTTGGTCGGGATGACAGGATTTGAAGACGCG
>NZ_AZQN01000005.1 GCF_000566685.1 Dyadobacter tibetensis Y620-1 | reverse complement strand
CAAGTTACTCCACAACATTTGGTCTTGATCCTTAACCAATTCGGACTCAATTCTCCAAATAGTACCAATTTGTATCCATATAAAGAGGCCATTTTAACAACTTCCAAAACTAGATCAAGCCCAATACCTTCGGTTAGCGTGACGGTTTAATAAAATTGTAATTTCATCCTTAAGCCGGTGGTCTTTATATCACCCATTCCGGGTTTTGGGAATAGAAGCAGGCAATTGATTTCTATCTGGAAACCAATAATAAAAACTTTTTCAATGGGGCATTTCTTACCAGAACATAACGGTAAGCTAATGGTAAAAACGAGATAGATATGCCTTATGGCCGTAGATTAAGGAAATATATTTATAACTAAAATTAGAGCCAGGTGGTTAATCTTCATTTTCCCTATTGCCTTCGCCCCAAAAAATTTGTAGCCATTCTATTCTTCTTGGCGATAATATGCCCTGTTTCAGGAGCAAAGGCTGACAAAAAACGTCCTAATATCATCCTCATCATGTCTGATGATCAGGGATGGGGAGATTTAAGTATAAATGGAAATCCGGATGTACAAACACCTCATATCGACCAGATAGCCGCCAACGGTGCCCGATTTGACAATTTCTACGTAAGTCCTGTATGCTCCCCTACCCGCGCCGAATTACTCACGGGTCGCTACCACCCTCGCACCGGTGTTTACAGCACCTCTGAGGGCGGAGAAAGAATAAATCTGGATGAAACGACTATGGCCGAAATATTCAGAGCCTCTGGCTATCAGACCGCGGCATTCGGCAAATGGCATAATGGAATGCAATATCCCTATCACCCGAATGCTCGGGGTTTTCAAGAATTTTATGGTTTTTGCTCTGGACATTGGGGAAATTATTTCAGTCCTCTACTCGAACATAATGGAAAAATCGTTCAGGGTGAAGGATTCATCATTGATGACCTGACCAATAAAGCCATAGATTTTATAGAGCAGAATAGCACAGAACCCTTTTTTGTTTACCTACCCTATAATACCCCCCACTCTCCCATGCAAGTTCCCGACGCTGAGTGGGGACGATTTAAAGAAAAGGAACTCACCCTACATGGTGAATCACGCAATGGCCAAGAGGATCTGAACTTTACAAGAGCGGCACTGGCACTTTGTGAAAATATAGATAAAAATGTTGGTCGTATTCAACAAACCGTTGATCGACTCAATTTAGGAGAGCACACGATTATCATTTACCTCAGTGATAATGGCCCAAATGCAGTTCGCTGGAATAATGGTTTGAAGGGCATTAAAGGCTCGACAAACGAGGGTGGCGTAAAGTCTCCTATGCTCATTCAATGGCTAGGAAAGATTGATGCCGGCAAAAGAATCTTACAAAGAGCTGCCGCTATTGACTTGCTCCCTACCTTGGCAGAACTAGCTTCTCTAGACCTTCATACGCCTAAACCTCTGGATGGGCTTAGCCTGGCACCACTGCTCCTGACCGAAACAATAAAATGGCCCGACAGGTTGCTGTTCACCCACTGGAACGGACGTGTGGCGGTTCGAAATCAGCAATATTTCCTGGATGATGAAGGTCAACTATATGATTTGTTGCTCGATCCCGGACAAACCCGAAGCCTTACACCGAACCATACCGCCGTAACCCGTGCACTGAAAGACACGTTGTATGCATGGAAAAATGAGCTTTTGAAGGATATGCCTCAAGACATTCGTCCCTTTCCCGTAGGCCACCCTAATTTTAAATATACCCAACTTCCGGCACGGGATGCAAAGAGTCAGGGTGGAATAATCCGATCCAGCAGGCACCCTAATAGTTCCTATTTCACTAACTGGACCCATATTAATGATGCAATCAGCTGGGACATAGAAGTACTATCCGCGGGTGATTATGAAGTGACCGTATACTATTCGAGCCTACCACAGGATCTGGGTGCTACCATGGAACTCAGTGCGGGGCAAAGCACCCTTAGCTTTGAAGTGGAGGCCCCCAGAAACGGGCTACCCATCAACAATGATATACTCAATAAACGTTATGATCGTGTGGAACGTAAGGAATCTTATGAACTGGATTTTAAACCTCTGAATGCAGGAACCATACACCTGGCTAAGGGCCGCACCCAGCTTTTATTAAAGGCTCTGAATATACCCCATGAAAAAGCAATGGAGTTTAGATTGATTAATCTAACAAGAAAATAATTCAGATATGGCCCCAGCGCGTCTGGCTTAACGATTTAATTGTAAAATACTTTTATTTATATATGCCTTCTGGATTAGCATATCATCTCCAGATGCAAGGCTCTGATTTTTGCGTACGGCAAATACGCAAAAATCAGAAGCCCTTTTCTATTGCATTCCATTCTTATCGGACTACTGTAGCTTCCAGCTCAATGGTCAGTGTAGCAAAAAGTCCTTTTACCTCCAATAAAGTGGTAGCCTGTTTAATCCCATATTTCTGAAGAAAGGGTACATAAATATCCATACAGTTGGTAAAGAACTCCTGCGTAGAGGTGGTATAAACGTTCAACCTCACCAGATTTTTACATTCATAGCCCGATTCGGTTACAAGCTGTTCCAGATTTTTAATAGTCTGTTGCAGCTGAGTGCGCATATCCGCAGCGCTAGGGACTCCGTAGGAATCGATGGCCACCTGGCCAGAGCAATATAGCGTACCTTCTGCATTACGCACTTCCACTGCCTGAGCAGAATTGGTTCTTTCCCCCCAAGCCCATGGGTCAATCGTTCTCTTTTCCATATTTAGTTTTTTTTAAATTTGATTATGCAAAACTAAATGGGGGCTTTGACAGCCTTATGTCAGGGGTCCGGGAGAAACTAGTGGTATTTATCAAAAAATTCCTGCAAGGTCATACGATGTGGTGCAAATCGTGTGGAAAGTATCTGTATTTGGCGTATCCGGTCTAACCGAAAATATCGGAATCCCTTTCGTGAATGACACCAGGCAATCAGCAGCCAATTTTCGGTAGTACTGATCAGTGCAAAAGGCTCTATTAGCCTAGTGGAAGCGACACCATCATCATTAGTGTAGGCTATATTGGTAATATAGAAATTGGTAATGGCATGTTGAAACTGAGAAAGGTTATCACTATTCCTCTCCCTATTCAAATTCTGTTCGAACCGGGTTCTTTCAGCAAGTAAATTAGCCTTGTCCTTTTCTGAAGGCCTTAGCACTGCCTTTATTTTATCAATAGCCTCCGTATAATCTTTTATAAATGAAGCATCCTTATTTTTCAGCACCAGTTGTTCGGCGAGAATTAGGGCATTGGCCTGACTCTCTGTAAACATCACAGGCGGTATTTTATAACCTTCCAAGAGGGAATAACCCTTCCCTTCATCTGATACAACAGGAACACCTGCGGCTTCCAAAGCTCTTATATCGCGGTAAATGGTCCGTACGCTGACGCCAAATTTCCTAGATAGGGAGGTTGCCGTTAATAACCGCTTTGTCTGAAGCTGAGTCAATATAGCCGTGAGCCGAGAGAGCCGCTTGATATCGTTTTCGTTCATTATGAGAAGTTACTATTGCTTAGTAATTATAGCTCAATTAAGCATTTTGACCGACTACAAATCTAAAGGAATTTATGAAAGTGAAACGAATAGGAAACGTGTATTAGGGTACAGCATCAGAAATAATCGTCGTCTGCATGTCCTGAGTAGGCTGGTTGATACAGGTCAGAGGTAAACTATAAAAGTTGGAAAAGGCGCATATTCAGAGTACTGACCGTGAGTATATTAATAATTCTGCAGCCTTTATAAATTCATATTATTCAAAATAAATCTTCCTAAAGTTCTATCTACGGTAAGGTACCCGAACTGCTGGTAGACATCGGGAAATCATAAGATAACCAACTAACCCACCTATGAAGTATTTATTGATTTTTGTCTTTTACTGCATGTCTACAGTCCTATCTCAAGGGCAGGATACGCCATCTCTGAGAAAGGTAACACCGGAATTTATCGCTAAAATACGGGCCAGCGGGTATGTCCGGTATAGTGACTTTGGCGCTAAGGGAGACGGTATATCCGACGACATAGAAGCCATTGCTGCGGCGCATGCATTTGCTAATGCCCATCATATAAAAGTCAAAGCAGACGATAAAGCCACTTATTATATTGGAGGTAAAAACAAAACTGCTGTGATAAAAACGGATACCGATTTTGGCAAAGCATCCTTCATAATAGATGATACCGAAGTAGAAAATCGTAATGCCTCCGTTTTTGAAGTACGTTCAGACCTAAAGCCTTTCAAACTGACAAACATAACCCAGCTTAAGAGGGATCAAAAAAAGATTGATACTGATTTACCAGGACCCTGCCTGGTTACGGTTACGAATGCTCATGTGAAACAATATATCCGCTATGGACTCAACCAGAATAATGGCTCTCCTCAAACCGATATTTTTGTCGTAGATAAAAACGGAAATGTAGATATGGATGCCCCTATCATCTGGGACTTCGATCGGATTACCGAATTAACGGCCTTACCAATTGATGAGTCAACACTCCGGGTGACGGGAGGAAAGTTTACGACGATTGCCAATAAAGCCGAATCTAAATATACTTATTATAGCCGGAACATTGCCATCAGGCGCTCAAATGTAATAGTCGATGGTCTGGAACACTATATCAAAGGCGAAGGGGAACATGGTGCTCCCTATGGCGGTTTCCTCAATATAGGAGACTGCTCATATATCATGGTCAAGAATACGGTCTTAACCGGCCATAAAACCTACCGGACCATTGGGGCAGCAGGCAAACCTGTTTCCATGGGCACTTACGACCTCTCTGTAAACCGCGCCCTAAATGTCTCCTTCGTCAATTGCCGCCAGACCAACGACATTAATGACGGTAACTACTGGGGTATCCTAGGCTCTAATTTCTGCAAAAATTTGCTATATGATGGATGTAACTTCTCCCGCTTCGATGCCCACCAAGGCGTTGCCAATGCCACCATTCGCAACTCCACCCTGGGCCATATGGGCATCAATGCCATTGGAAGTGGACGATTACTGATTGAAAATTCAACCATCCGGGGGAGAAGTTTCGTAAACCTTCGCTCCGATTATGGTAGTACCTGGCAAGGGGAGGTCATTATCCGGGATTGTGTTTTCGTGCCAGCCAATGGCCGGCCCAGCAATGCCGCACTGATCAGCGGTTCTTATTCCGGACAACACGATTTTGGATATACCTGTTATATGCCCGAACGCATCACCATCGAAAACCTCCGTATAGAAGATAACCAGCATCCGGAAAATTACCAAGGGCCGGCGATTTTTGCCAATTTCAATCCACAAATGAAAGACGAAAGTTATCAGCAGGAATATCCTAATGTCATCACCAAAAAAGTAGTTCTTCGAAACGTCACTACCGCGAGTGGCAAACCACTGAGAATCAGCGACAATGAATTTATATTCAAAGATGTAGAGGTGGTTAAAAAGTAATATTATAGACATTGTCTGCCGTAGGCAGAAATCACGAAGCATAATATCAAATCATAGGCCAGCCTTTTCCTTAGGGAATGGGCTGGCCTATTCTTTTTTGAATAGCCATTTTCCTCAGGGGAGTTCTTGTTGTACTCATATTAAAAATCATGCGGTTCAGACAAAAAAACACACAACTTAAAAAATCATATATCTGAAATTTAAACATATAGGCCATATTTGTTTGCTTTAGCATAGCGACCATTCCTCCTTATCCTCACAAGTCTGGAGTTACACCTGTAACACCTCACTCCTTAGGTGACCCGAGTAGAAAAGTTGGAAATGATAAATAGCTTTAATAGCAAAACCAGCCATGATGTCCTATAGATTTTTATTTTTTCTCTTAGCAGTTTTTTCGGCCCCTCCTCTCTGGGCACAGTCGATACGCCTAGGATATTTTGGAGAAAGCATCACCCATTATGGCTTGAAGGGAGGGGTGGAATGGGAAATGGGAAGTCACTACCAAAGCGGTCGCAAAGTGAAAAAGGGATGGCTAATCTCACCTACCTTGGCATGCTATCGGCACCCTCATAACCATATCGGGATATTACTCTCTTCCGAACTTACTTACCGCCGCAGGAACCAGCGTGGTGGAATAATAGAAGCGGGACTTTCACCAGGCATTTTTCGTTATTTCCTAGACGGCACTACCTATCAGCCTGACGATGGGGGTGTGCTACATCGGGTACGCCTGGCCGGTGGCAACGCCTTTATGCCCTCCGTCTTTATGGGGGCGGGGAAAGATCTCTCTCTCCGCCGACAGGTTAACTTAACCTTGTTTACCCGAATTAACCTTATGCATCAAAGGCCATATAATACCGGCGGTCTGATGCGCTTTAGTCTTGAAGCTGGTATAGTATCCCCCCTCAAGAAGCCATGAAACCGAGTCGTATCTGCTTGTCAATAATCGCTCTTTTCCTTTTTCTATCCTGTGGAGATCGCGACCCTAAGCCTACCGAAGACAGCACTTATTTTCTTCGCAATAAAGGAGCGGACATGCCCATCTGGGTAAAAGGAAATCGTTCAGCGAAAAAGATCATACTTTTCATACACGGTGGACCTGGCGACTGCGCAATGTGCTACCGCTACTACCTCAAAGGATTAGAAAACCAGTCGATGGTGGCATATTGGGACCAGCGAGTAGCGGGAGCATCCATGGGAAAGGTTCAGGAATCTACCCTCCGATATGCTCAGTTTGCCGAAGATTTGGGGTATGTCGTGAAGCTATTAAAAAAGCAGTATCCCGATTCAAAAATTTTCCTGCTGGCTCATAGCTTTGGTGTAGAATTAGCCTGGCAATACCTAACTGAGGGGGATCATCAGCTAGGCATAGAAGGCCTTATAGCAGTAAATGGAATGTACTCCTTCTCCAACTGGTTGGCCTCCGTGAGGGAATGGGCCTTGAATGAAGCGCGCATTCAGGGAAATTACGAGGCCGAATCCTATCTGTTGGCACATCCTGTTACCGCAGCCAATGCTGCTACTGTATCCTGGGAAGAAATATATCGATGGATGTATAAGCTTGGCGGAAACCCCGTTTCCGTGTATGACGACCATAAATATTTGATCAATTATGCCTTCAATTCTCCCAATACTACCCTGGCTCAGTTTTCCCATGCAAAAGCATATGGTTATTACGGAAATATAGAAAGCAGGCAGTTCGAAAAGGGTGCTTTACTCCAGAAAATTCAAATTCCTGTCGGGTTATTTTGGGGGGTAAAAGACGGGGTAGTACCTCTCGAAGTAGGGGAAGCCACCAGTCGGCTGCTGACTCAGGCCTTGGTCAGTAAAGTTTATTTCGACTCTTCCTGGCATGAACCTTTTATTACCGAAACAGTCAAATTTAATCAGGCGGTTATAGAATTTATTGAGTAAAGGCTGAACAAGACAAGAGCCTACCGATTTAAATTAAAAAGCCTAACGCTGTCTGAAAAAACCTAAAAAATGGAGGATGCTCTTCCTATTTTTTCATCTACCACTTACATTCTTACAGGATTTATCAAAATGGCCTTTTACGGAGAGGAATAAGGTTGGTTTTAACCAACCTATATACGCCTAATTAATTTTAGGAATATATAGTACATTGAAGTGAATTAATTGTATATTGATTTTGAATTGTATTCTCGATGAATTATAATTTTACACTAATCTCAATATACGATGACCAAGCCATTCATAACTTTTGCCTTTTCCCTAGGGGCATTATTACTTAACATGGGTCATTTGAAGGCTCAGAGTAGTCAGTTTATTGGAGAAATTAGAATGTTTGCCGGAGACTTCGCTCCGTCGGGTTGGGAGCTATGTAATGGGCAGCTTCTTTCAATATCTTCGAACCAGGCTCTGTTTTCCCTCATAGGAACTTTTTATGGCGGAGATGGAGAAACCACTTTCGCCTTACCTGACTTCCGTGGAAGAGTGCCCATTCATGCAGGGAACGGACCAGGATTATCTCAGTACCGACTAGGTCAGAAAGGGGGAGCGGAACAGGTAACACTCACCAATAATAATCTTCCGACGCACAGCCATACGGCTACCATAAAAATGGGTGTAAGCGACCAGCCTGGAAATACCTCTAATCCTATTGGATCCATTTTGGCCAATTCAGGCGCATTTGACAAAGAATATACCGATCAGGACACTACCGGAACTTTAGGGACTACCTCTGTTACGGTCAGCCCTACTCATCCCAGCCCTTCTGGTAACACAGTGCCAGTAAACTTAATCCAGCCTTATAATCAGGTCAATTATATCATCGCTCTAATAGGCATATACCCCTCTGCCAACTGATCAGTCTTGCCTGGCAGGCATCCGGTTTACTTCCATCCTCTTAACTACACACCAATACTCAATATGAAAAACCTATACCCTTTCATCTTCTTTTGCATTGTTATATTGCTAGTCTCGCCTTTCAGACTATTGGCACAAGGGCCTGAAACCATAGAGGTAGCAGGAGCCTGTATTGACTCGGAGATTTCGCTCGCTCTCAGCCCTTCTTCCCCTATAGACGGTAAGCCAGCCTATGAGGCGACGGGTACTGTAGCAGGCGTTTCCGGCACCGACCTGGCCATCTTCTGGAGCGATGCTGAGGGCAAATGGTTTCTGGCCTTTGACGGTCAACCCTATTTTTATTATGATGGTAATACCGTAGATCCACCGAATAATTTGCTGGAGAACTGGGCGGCAGCACCCGGAACTAGTTCTACCTGTCCGGAAACCTCCCCACTTCTTATCAACGGTACTGGCACTCAGAACGATCCCCTTCCGGTCAGGCTTATTTCCTTTAGTGCTGTAATCAGTGGAACCGATATACTTTTAAATTGGAGCACCACCGATGAACAAGAAAATGCTGGTTTTTATGTCCTTCGTTCGAAGGATCTGTATAATTGGGCTACTGTAGCATTTGTAGACGGTAAGGGCACCACCTCTGCGCAACAGAATTATAAATTTCTGGACACACAAGCGGGCCCACAAATTAATTACTATAGGTTAAAACAAATGGATTTTGATGGTTCCTTTGAGTATTCCAGAATCTTATCGGTACGCAATCAGGATTGGAACCTGACGGTGTACCCCAACCCTTCAGAGGATTTTTTAGATTTAATAATGCCGGAAGGCAGTAATTGGAAGTCTGCCAAAATCATCGACCAAACTGGCAGGGTCATCCTCACCCCTTCCCTTGAACAACCCATTTCTATACGTTCACTCACCCCTGGTGGTTACGTATTAACCCTTGAATCCTCAACGGGAATAACGATCAGTAAGCGATTTAACAAGCAATAACCATGTAGTCCTATTATAATTCTGGGGGATACATAAAAACTATGGCTTTACGAAATAGACCATATAAAATTATCTGAAACTAGCCGCTCAAGCGTCAATTTTAAACCATACAATACATTATGAAAAAGCTATACATAACTTCTCTTATCTTCCTTGGTACACTTCTCCTTTGCGCTCCTACTGCTCAAGCACAGGAAAATTATTTGGGCGAAATTAAAATGTTTGCCGGCTCCTACCCCCCTAGTGGCTGGGCTTTCTGCAACGGCCAACTACTGGCTATTAGCTCGCATACGGCGCTTTTTTCACTTCTCGGTACAAATTATGGAGGGGATGGAGAAGAGACCTTTGCCTTACCTGATTTACGTGGACGAGTGCCCATTCATGCAGGGAACGGACCAGGATTGTCTCAGTACCGACTAGGTCAGAAAGGGGGAGCGGAACAGGTAACCTTAACCAGCAATAATCTACCTGCGCACACCCATGAGGCTACGCTGAAAATTGGGGTGAGCGACCAGCCTGGAAATACTTCTAACCCTGTAGGAGCCATACTAGCCAATTCTGGCGCATTTGACAAAGAATATACCGATCAGGATTCTACCGGGACTTTGGGGAAAACCTCCGTTACAATTAACCCTACCGGAAGCTCCCAGCCAGTGGACATCCGCCAACCCTATAATACTGTAAACTTTATTATCGCTTTAACAGGCGTGTTTCCACCAAGAGATTAATTACTCTTTATTACTGAGATTGCCCTAAAATTGACCCTTTCCCATATTTCACTTCAACTTATAGACGAAAAGCTATAGGATCATCATCCCGTGTCCGACTGTCTAAGAGGGCGCATCATTTCCATGTCCGAAGGCCTAAAGCCATCAGAGCATATATATATTCTATAGCTTCTATATATTCTATCACTTCGGAATGCAACCCGTCCTGGTAATTCAGGATCTTGACCAGCCTGGATTCCAGTCCCTGGGCGAGCTCCTTTGCACCATGCGATATGTCCCGACGCTTCGCATCAGCACCTGTAAAGATACCTGTCGGCTTGAGAGGTACTCTGGACCTATAATAATGTTAGGATGTAAAATTGCGTCAAATACTTTCTTTAAAAAAGTTGGAATTATCCCTGTTTTGCAAACCTGCTTATTAACATTCTGTTAAGCTCCCATCTCCCGTGAAGGGTTTTTCCGGGCCACATTATCCAATGCAACCTCAGCATTTAAATATAACGCCAATCTCAGCCCTTTCGCTTAACAATAAATTAATCAAATGCTAAAGGCCTCAATGATTAGTATTTATTAATTTTATAACCATCAAATAGCCAATACTCTTCCAAGAAGCATATTATGTGTAATATTTGTTAACTATTGCAACCCATTTAATCTCTCCATTTGAATGAATTCTAGAACACAAAAACTATTGCCTAAAAGCATTCGCAAATTAGTGCATGCATTACTGGTCTCGTCATTTGTGCTGGGTTCTATCCAGGCCCAAGAGGTATTAAACATGGATAGTCTGGCCACATCGAATCGAAGTGGAATTGAAAACAGCTTACAGGGGACTGTGGCTGGATTAAGAATTAAAAACTGGACCGGCACCTCCGGTGTTCAGTCAACCCTGACCCTCCGCGGGCTAAGTTTGGATCCCACTAACGAATCTACTGCTCCCTTGATTCTAATTAATGGAGTTCCTATCCTTACGAGCCCCTCTTCTATTACCGGCATTAATCCCCTTAGCTATTATTCACCGGATCAAGTCGAACGAATCGAAATATTGAAGACCGTAGATCAATTGGCTCCTTACGGTATTCAGGCGCCCAATGGGGCTATCAACCTGATTATGAAGAGTGGTAAAGTTGGCCCATTACACCTAAGAGGATCCGCTTCGGTTGGAGTTAACCTTCTGAACAACTTTGACTCTAGTAAAGATGCTTTTTACAATTTTAATTCAACTGCAAGACGGAAGGTATTCAAAAGCGGATCTATAATACATGACCAGAGTATACTTGTAGATGGTGGAGGAGACTATGGTTCTTACCTGTTTGGGATGAATAATCATTCTGACGAAGGAGTACTAAAGTCCACCAAATTTAACAGACAATCTCTCTTCCTGAATGCCAAATATAATATCACTCCAAAATTACGTGCACACTTTTACAACAACCTAGCTTTAACCCATAGGAATGGACGCTACGCAGGAGAGTACGATCGTACATTCAAAGTCCCTGCTGTTGAAGACGAAAGCTATTTTATGGATAAAAAGCGAAATGTTGCCTTCTTGTCTTCGTTGGGTCTTTCATTTCAACTCAACCCCAAATTCAGCGTTCAGTCTACCGCAGGTATATCCTATGAAGGGGCCAGCAGAGACCTTTATATCCCTTCCAATATCCTTTCCGGCAGCATTTTTGCTTCAAGCGAGGCATATAAGCGGCAGCTTATTACTATTAATTCGTATTTAAACTACGAACATCCTCTTTCTGCTGACTGGGATATGAATTTAAAGCTCGGTCATGAAATACGCGCTACTGACAATAGACTTACTTCCGTTGATGGTTCCCGAAGTTTGGAAAGTGGGGGCTCAAATTTTGTAAAAGTGGTCACCGGTTATAATGCCTACCAAACAGATGCATTGTCCGACCATGCTAAAGAGAACCTAATCGGCTTTTATGGAATTGGAAAATGGAAGTATAAGGATGATTTGAAATTGAATATTGTGCTTAGAGCCGACGGAAGCTCCCTCTACGAAAACAAATGGAGTTTATACCCTTCCATCGGCTTCGTATATAGCCTAGCGAACGCCGTCAAACTTCCCCTTTCTTTTAATGCTTCGATAGGAAGAATTGGAATGCTGAACCGTCCTCAAGCCTATAATGGTGAACTGACAGCCAAGGGCGATTACTATAATAATAATTATCTGGGAATAGGCACACTATATCCTGCTTTCAAAAATGCAAAAAGTGTCGATATTTTTGAAGTTGATGCTGGCCTCTCCGTCCAATTCAGCCCATCTATTTCTCTAGATATTAACTATTTTAATAAAACCTACCAGCACTTCATATACCAACGCTATTTACCTAATATACAGGGAGTTGATTTTCAATATGAAACCGGTGGAAGCATTGGACTCTCCGGGTTTGAAGTTACTCTTAATGGGTCTTGGATTCAAAAGAATCACTTTACCTGGACAAGCAATTTAAACCTGGCGGCGTATAATAATCAAGTGAATAAGCTTCCCAGTGACATTGAGAATACGAGCATCGCTCATCTAAAAGCCTTGTCATCAGGGGATGCTATCACCTCATTGATTGCCTATGAGGGCACGCAACAGAAAATAGTGGGAAACAGTGAGTCTAAAATTTTTGGAGGAATAGGTAATTCACTACGGTTTAAAAATATCTCAGCCCAATTCCTTTTCAACTTCGCTTCAGGAGCCGATATTATTGCAGAGTCTTTCGAAAGTCGCTACGACGCAACGACGATCGACGGTCAATTTCCATTAAAAAATCAGGAAACGCCCTTTTACTTTATTCAAGGCGATGAAAAAGCGCTTGTCTACCAAGGCATAAGGACCATAGAGCCCGGGAGTTATATCCGGCTCAATAAACTACAAGTAATTTATCATCTAACCTCGCTATTTAAAAACCAGCAGAAGATAGAGGATTTTCAGTTGTTTTTCAGAGGTGATAATCTGGCAACTTTTGCCCGATACAGTGGAGTTAATCCCGAAGAAAACATAATGGGAATTCGTAGCACCAGCCTAGGTTTCACAGGTACTCCGCTTCCTATGACCATTGCCCTAGGCTCTAAAATTGTATTTTAAAACTGAACATCATGAAAATGAAGATTCATTATAAGCTATGGAAATTGATACCCATGGTAGTACTTTCTATTTCTTCTTGTACCGACTATCTAAGTATCACACCCGACAACAGGACGGAGGTTGCAGAATACTACAATAGTGCTCAAAGAGTAAACCAAGCCGTTATCGGTACGTATGTAGACCTTAGAAGGGCTCTACTTACCAACCATGCCTGGCTAATGTATGGCGAGGCAAGAGCTGGAGACTTAACCGTTGAGGTCGGCTACCAAGCTCTTGTGGCATCTCAGCGACTAAACGTCGATCAATATAATCTGAACCAGATCAGTGACTGGGAATACTTTTACGATGTAATTGCGAGCGCCAACAATGTAATGGAAATAGTTTCCAGTGCAGACCCCACCCTACTCACCGAATATCAACATCAATTGTATCTGGGAGAGGCTTTGGCACTAAAATCAATGGCTTATTTCTACCTGGCTCGTATCTGGGGGGACATCCCTTCGGGAGAAGCATCGGATCTGGGTCAGAAACTAACCTCCGCTGAAGCTATTGATAGAGCCATGACTTTCGCAGATAAGGCCAAAGAACTATTGCCATGGATGCTTTTGAATGACGATGGTATTGAAAGCACAGCACTAACTGCAGTAAGATTCAACAAATCAGCTGCAACCATGCTGTTCGCACAAGAGGCCCTATGGGCCGGAAAAAATCAAGAAGCCGAGACTGCATTAGAGGAGCTTTCGGCCGATGAGGCTAAGCTTTCAGGATTAGGTCTATCGATGGGAGTGGACAGGCGTACGGATATCCCACAAACACCGTTGAGCCGCACCATGGTAAGCATGCCCCTGGACAAGCTGAACAAAATTTATCCGGTGGGGGATCAACGCCGCTCCAGCCTTTTTACTATTTCCGATGGCCAGAGCGGTGCCACCTTGATCGTAAAAGATGCTTCGACATTAGAAATACTGAAATTAAGTGAACTGAACCTATTGCGGTCGGAAGCAGCGTGGAAAGTAGGTAAGGTAGATAAGGCAATAGAATACATGTTAATCGCCACGGAAGGATCCACCGAAGATTATACAACCCTCAGCGATGAAGCCTTTGCCGACGCCTTGCTCCTGGAGCGTCAGCGTATTTTGGTTGGCACCGGACAACGCTTTTTCGATCTGATTCGATTTGGAAAAATCAGCAAATTCGTCCCCTCTCTTAGCCCAGCAGCGGTAGAAAATGGAGCCACCTATTGGCCCTTATCAGCAGGCAGCATCAGAGATAATGCTTTGACTCAAAGCAGTTACTGGTCCAACCAGCAATCACAGTGATCATTTTAAAATAATTACCCAATGGAAATAATGATACAAAGAACCTGCTTTCTACTCTTCCTACTAGTGCTTTCCATGCAGGTAGTGGTAGCTCAAAAAGCACATACCGGCAAGGTGACCGATCAGGATAAAGAAATACTCATAGGGGCAACGGTAGGTGTGAAAGGAACCGACCGCTATACCATAACTGATATCAAAGGCAATTACTCCCTGGATTTATCCTTAGGAGATACCATCATATGCTCTTACATTGGTTACCATACCAGGGAGATCGTGTTTCGCCAGGCATCCAATCTGAATATAATACTGGAGTCCAGCGTAGCGGAACTTGAAAGTGCTATCGTAATTGGATATGGTTCCCAGATTCGTGAAGAGGTAACCGGATCTATTTCAGAAATTAAGATGGACAAGATTACGGAAGCTCAGGTCTCCGATTCTTTTGAATCACTGCTTCAAGGGAAAGTAGCCGGGATGAACATCCAGTTAAATTCAGGGGAACCTGGGTCAAAGCCTACCATCATCATTCGTGGATTAGCCGCGGTAAGCCGAGGGGATGCTTCCGCGGTGTCGGAACCCTTATATGTCGTGGATGGTGTGCCGATCATCTCCCGTACGGCTGACGAATTTTCCATTACGAGTACCAATGTCCTGGCCGACCTCAATCCCAGTGATATAGAAGATGTGGTGGTATTAAAGGACGCTTCAGCGGCGGCAATCTACGGATCAAGGGCGGCCAATGGCGTAATCCTGATTACCACTAAAAAAGGTCGGCGCGGGAAGCCACAAATTAGCTTCAATGCCCGGCTGGGAGTTAACTATGTCCCTCAGTTGCAGGATGTAGCAGGAGGTGCTAAAGAACGGGAACAGGTAGCCCGCTTATATGCTTCCTATGCTCCCTATGGGGTATCCATGCCCGCCATGTATACCGATATCAACAATCCATTCTATAATAACTCCTCAGACTGGCAGGGATATCTGTACAATACTTCAATAACCCAGGATTTTAATGGCTCCATACGCGGAGCGGGAGATTTTGGACAGTATAGCATTAGCATGGGGCATATGGACAACAAGGGTATTCTTTTCAATACAGGCTTTAAGCGTTATAGTACGATGGCAAGTACCAGCTTCAATGCCCTGAAAAACAGCCTGGTAATCGATAACACCCTCGCGGTTTCACGTACCGATCAAACCCGAAATCCGGATGGACTTTCGGCAAACTACTCCACGCTATTCCCCCTGCCCAATAATGATATCGTAAAAGGATCTGAGGTGTATGGTATAGGTAAAAATTCCAATGTCAATGACCGTATCCGATTCAGCTCTAACGCCACCTTAAATCTTTTCCAAAATCTCACATACAAGACCAGTCTTAGTCTCGAATATACCCGAAGTATGAAAGACACCTATAGTGCATCCCGACGTACCCTAAGAGCCTATAACAGTAGCGGAGCCAGTGAAAGTCGAAACCTGTTATTCCAGAATACACTTAATTATGCCCCAAAATTTAGTGAGGGGCATAGTCTCAATTTCCTGCTTGGCCAGAGTGCCGAGAAAATAGAGACCAAAATCACTCAGGTAAATAGCGTAGCCGCCTCCCCATCACTCTCGGAAACGGTGAACTGGCCCAGTGGCAATGCCATTGGCTCCAGCAACTATACAGCCAGCTCAATTTTGTCCTATTTTAGCCGGGTAGATTATTCCTTTCAACAAAAGTACATGATCGGGGGCTCGCTCCGGGCAGATGGATCCTCCAAATTTGGGCAAGCCAATCGCTGGGGAATTTTTCCTTCCATATCCGCCGGGTGGAACTTTGGGAAGGAAAGTCTTTTTAAAAACTTAGATTGGTTTGAAAGTGGTAAAGTACGTGCTAGCTACGGTATTTCAGGGACTACATGGAATAACGACTACCTAGCGCTTGGAATTATGGACGGAGGTGCCCTTGACAGCTATAACTCGCTCCTGGAAATATCCTATGGGGGTATATCCGGTTACTCGCCTTCGTGGTACGATGGATTCAAAAATGAAAATCTCACCTGGGTAAAGAGCCAGATGAGCAATATAGGTATGGATGTATCCTTATTTGGAAACAAACTTGAATTCATAGTCGACGCATACGAAAAGGTTACAAAAGGACTACTACTCACCACCTCTCTTCCTACCACATCGGGCTATAATGAGGTCTATCGAAATGCAGCAAATGTTTTGAACCGAGGACTGGAATTTACCGTGAATACCAACATAAACTCAGGAAGAGAATTTAATTGGAACACGGGGCTAAACTTCGCCTTAAACCGGAATCGGGTAATCGCCCTACCCGACGGGAATGCAGATATCATTAAAACCAGCACCTCGGGCCAAGACTTCGGATCTATCGTTCGGACAGGGACTCCTCTGAATGGTTTCTTTTTTTATCAGTCGCAAGGAATCTACCAAACTGAAAGTCAAATCCCGGTTAACCCCAAAACAGGGGCACGTCTGTTGGGACTTCAGAATAAGAAACTTGCAGTAGGAGATCGGAATTTCAGGGATCAGAACGGAGATTATATTATAGACGTGAAAGACCGAATCTATGCCGGAGACCCTAACCCCAAATGGACTGGCGGATGGACAAATGATTTAAGATATAAGAATTTTGGGCTAAACATCGTATCTACCTTCGTGGTTGGAAGGAAAATAGTCAATACCGCATTATTGGAAAGGCTACAATTTGGAAAGGACTTTGCCGGAGCCCGTTCCATGCCCAATCTCGACAACTATTCAATATGGGAAAAAAGTGGGGACCAGGCTAAATATCCTTCCCTGAACCCTTGGAACGATGCATCACAGATTGTTTCATACGATTCAGAATATGTAGAAGACGGATCTTACTTCAAAGTTAAAGCCGCCACCCTGTCGTATAACCTGAACAATACAATATTGGACCGTTTAGGTATAGGAAGAGCCAGGATCTATTGCACCTTCGACAATATTATAACTTTTCAAAAATATAGTGGCCCCGACGCCGAACTGGTTACCATTGATGGCTTTGATGACTCCAAGGGATATCCCATGCGCAGGATGATGCTTTTTGGAATTTCACTGGGGCTCTAATATTCATTTTTTAAAGATTAGAAATTATGAGAAACAAGATTTTTGTCTCCTGTTTGACTACGTTATTGCTCATTTCACAGGGTTGCAAAGACTGGTTAAATCAACTCCCTATCAACACCATCACTGAAGATCAGGCCTGGGTGACCGGTAGTGACGCAGAAGGGGCAGTTGCTAAATCATTTTCAATTTTCCGTCGGGCCCTTTCCGGCCTCACCAAATCCGATACCCCATCTACCACCAGAAATGGGTCCTGGGGAGATTATTACTTCTGGGGGGATGCCCGGTCTGGAGACTGGATTACACCAAATAACGATGGCGACTGGCAAGCAGGATTTAATAATAACCTCATTGCCCGTACCCAGCTAGAACCCATGACCAATTGGCGCTTATTTTATCGGGCCATAGAGCAGTGTAACCTGGTATTAGAAAACGTACCTACTATTTCGGAAGGCCTAACTGCCGAAAGGAAAGCAGAGCTACTGGCGGAAGCCCATTTTATGCGGGCTATGTCACACTTCTATGCCGCGCGTATATGGGGCGATGTTCCGATTAATCTAAGTGCAAGAAATGTGACCCCCTTGGGTAGAGAACCGATCAAAAAAGTAATGGAAATGGTCGTCTCCGAAGCAGATATAGCCATTGCCGGTTTGCCCTGGCTTTATCCGGGAACGCGAAAAAAAGCTACTTCAAGAGGAACCAGAGGGGCTGCTCTAGCACTAAAAGCGCATGCCCTCATGTGGCTTAAGGACTATCAAGCAGCATCTGAGGCCCTAAACCAGATCATAGAGGAAGGCACTTACAAACTGGTACCGATAGAAGGATTTCGAGAAATGTTCGACACAGGAGAATCGGATGAACTTATTTTTCAAATGTTTTATGATGCCAAGGTAGGTGAGTTTTCGGACTATTACGGACATATTATGACCTACTATCTTACCAACCCTTATACCTCCCGGGGCAACCTCTCCCTGGCTGTTCCTAAATCTAAAATCCTAGAAATTTACCCGGATTATGCCGCCAATCAGTCTGATAGACGGGTAGCAGAGTTCTTCCAAAGTATAGACTTCTCAGTGGGAGAAAATGAGATTCGACCTGTTTTTGCAGACCCCCTCGCCAACGGGGAGCGGCTGATTATGTTCGCCAAATTCCGAAAGGCCAAAGACCGGTCCTACAACCTGATGGACGGCCCCGTCCCCATATTCCGGTATGCTGATATTGTATTGCTTAAAGCCGAAGCAGATGCCAGGCTAGGGAAGGTAAATGAAGCCTTGACCCTGCTCAATATGGTGAGGTCTCGAGCAGGAATTCCCTCATTCACAAAATCAGATCAGGCACTTTTGATCGAAGAAATTTTGGAGGAGCGACGCCGAGAACTGATTGGAGAATTCCAGCGGGTATATGACCTCGTTCGTCTGGGACGTTTGCATGAATTTAACCCATCTATTACCGAGCAAGCTGAAAAAAATGGGGCTGGTTTCTTTCCTGTCAGCGATGAAGCCTTTGCAAACAATCCCAATATGCATCAGACCTATTATTGGCAATTCAATCAATAACCCTAATAACCGCAGTCAAAAATGAAGAAATCCTTAACCGCCCTTTTAGTGGCAACCATCTTTCTAGCATTTGGATGCAATGATGAATATTTTACTGACGGGGGCATTCAGACCGATTTGAGTGGAACGATCAATATGTCCACCATGGACTACTTAAAAACTGAACCAGCAAAATTCGACACACTGGTCAGGTTAATACAGCTTTGTGGGCTGGAAACGGAAATAGCGAAAACTGGCAATACATTTTTGGCTCCTCAGGACTATTCTATTCACAACTTCTTCAAACTATTATACCCTGACGAATCCAAGTGGCCAGAGCTATCTCAATTAAAAAGTGAAGAGATAGACATGATTAGCAAAATATTGAAGAACTACATCATTCCAGACCAGGAAATAGATCGTAGAAGCCTCTCTCCTGCCTATAGCTATGCTACCACTCAAGGGGGAAGAAAAGCACGCTTCAATCTGATTCGAAACGACTATTTAGGAAATGTAAATATGGGGGCAGCCTACATCATCTTTGCTTTGAATACTAGCGCCCCCGACAGCCCTGTGGAGCAATATCAATCAGTAACTGTTGTAACCTCCGGACTGCGCTCCACCAACGGCATGCTGCATATTTTAGATTCTAACACCCACATATTCGGATTCAATTAATAAATACGATGAAACCTAAAAATACCTTGAAACATTATTGGAAGCTGTTCTTTTTGGTTGGATTTATAGTGAGTCTTTCGGGATGTGAAGAGATACCTGGTGAAGGCAGCTTAGCACCCGATATCGGTTATAAAAACAGAAAGCAATATGCGGTCTCCGGACTAACACAAAATGTCGGTGACTTTCTGACCTCCAGCTCCACCCTTCCCTTGCATTTCGAGATTGTCAATATCACCGAAACCAATGGTCAGGACATTTCTCCCTTAAATGAGGAACTGGAGGTGATCCGTTATAAGGAAGCATTAGTAGGAAACGAATCCGTCGAAGAGTTAAAGCTAAAATCTGAAATCGTACGACAACCCGCTATTACCATCAATCCCAATACAGGAACGCTTGAGCTCCTGGAAGGCAATAAAATCCCCGCCGGTGAATATCGCTTCGACGTTCAGGTGAGCAACACTTCGGGAAGCCGAATAATAAAGGACGCCATTATAATTGAGTTCGTCGAATTTGAGGTCACTTCCTGGTCCTCCGGCATGATTTCACCTCCTCAAATCGAGCGCGTGGCCGACACACCAAATCAGATTTTATTTGTAGGATATCTGGACGGAAAACAGCTCCCAGGAAATAGAATAGATTTTACCAAAGACCGAAGTCTGGGCTTTAAAGGAACCTTTGTCGACGACAACGAGCAGGGAGAACTTTGGAATGTAAGTTTCCCCGTTAAAAATGCGAATACCTACTGCAGCTGGAAGATCATTGCCGACCAAGATGAAGATGGTAAGGAAGAGATCAGCTATGTAAGTGAAAATTTCAACTTCGTTCTAGGAGTTCCTGGTAGTTATGTTATACGACTTTATAAGTAAAAACAGATGAAAAATTCTATAAAGTACTCTATATTAATCCTGACCTGCCTTATTACAGCAGGGACCTACGTGAAGGCTCAGGATAAAACAAAAAAAATATTGGTTATTGGTGTGGATGGGATAATCAATACCGCCTTTGGTTATGCTTCCACTCCCGGGGTCGATCAGCTTCTGGAAGACGCCTCCTACAGTATGAGCGGATATAGTACCGTCCCGGCCTACTCCACCACTGGCTGGGCCACGCTCCTAACTGGGGTAGGGCCTCAAAAACATGGGGCAGAGGCCAACAAAACCTTCGTTGGAAATAAATTTAACACCTTCCCTTCCGTAGTAAATCGGATCAAATCGGCAAACCCGGAAATAAAGATCGCTTCCATCGTCCGTAATGAAGAGATTAATTCAGAGCTGAACCAATATGCAGACTATAAATTTCACTTTGATTCCGATCAAGGTGTCTTCGATCAGACCAGACAGATGCTGGAACAATCCAATATAGGATCCCTGTTTGTTCAGTTTAGCAGCCCTGCAGAAGTCGGACAGGCAGTGGGATATCAGTTGCGTGAAGCGCGGTATGTACAAGCCATACAACAAATCGATACTTACCTGCAGCAATTACAAGCTACCATTAAGTCCCGAAGTACCTATGCCAGCGAAAACTGGGCCATATTCCTGGTATCCACCCATGGAGGTACCGAATCCGGCGCCACTTTCAATAACAGAAGTGAAGAATTTAATGTCCCCATTATCTTATCGGGAGGCGAGCTAGATAAGAAAGAATTAATGGTCAACTCTATTGATGCCCGTTTAAATAACGACAATATCCTTTCCCTCGCGAAAGCGTCTACCGGAGAGAAGACCTTTGTAAGGATTCCGACGAATAATACAGCCTTGAACGGAATGGACAAGTTTACCATTGAGATGTGGGTAAAAGCCGGAGCCAATTCCAGTGACCCCTCTATAATGGGAAATAAAGATTGGGGCTCAGGGGGTAATCCTGGCTTTACCATCTGCCGGAGCGGCAGCACATGGAAGATCAATTTTGCTAATACCAAACGAGAGCGCTACGACATTGGCTCTAGCAAAACCCTTGAAGATGGCAACTGGCACCATATCGGGGTCACTTTCGACAAAACCAAAGCATGTATTATTTACCAGGATGGAGAAAAAGTTGGAGAAGCCAAACTCACCTATAAGGCAGAAGATAACATGAGTTCTCCTTTTAACTTTATTTGTCTGGCCCAAGAAGGCACGCAGAACTATGGAGGGGGAGCACCCAACTGGGCAGGCTCATTCAATGAGGTTAGAATTTGGGCGGATGTACTTCCTCAACAGACAATCAAAGATCATATGCACTTGCGTAATATCGAAAACAGCGATCATCCTTATCGGTCCTCCCTGAATCTATATTTAAAATTCGATGAAGTCTCAGGTACGATGGTACGAGATATGAGCGGTAAAAACAACCACGCAGAACTGGTAGGCCCTGCCTCTTCCCGTCACCCTATGTATCCCATTGGTATGACCGATGTTGCAGTAAATATCTTAAGCCATCTGGGCATCCGGGTAGAGGGCTCATGGCACCTCGAAGGAAACTCCTTAAAATCAAATTTACCATTCCGACTATTCAAAGTTAATTAACCATACGATGATACAAGTAAGACTGAATTGTAACAGCAGATTATTGGCAGCACTTCTCGTGTTAGTAACACTCGGACTAAGTGCATGTAAAGACGATGTACTGTTAACCCCATTGGATTCCGAGCAACTCGTATCAGGAAGACTAGGCGGCACCTGGGCAAAACCTACCAATATCGTCACACCTGACGGAGTCCCAGCAGAGATATTTGGCTCAATGAGGCTGGTATTTACTACTGATGGCTCCGGGAAGCCTGCCCAATTTTTAGGACAGGAATGTCCCATTATTTTTAGCGGGTCAGCTGGAACCTGGCAAGTGTCGGGAACCCAGGATGAGGCAAGTATAAAACTTACCGGCATAACACCTGTGGACGAATTCAAAGCAAAAGTATCCTCTACCGCCTTAGTAATCTCCTTTAAAATGGGTTGGGAAAACACAGAAACAGGTGTTACCGGAGAAGGCGATTTCAGTGTAACGCTTAGCCGTCAGTGAGTGGATGCGTGTCATCGACCTAACTGACTCATATTCGGTGATTAAAGGCTGCATTCACTGCATCTTCTCAACCATGCACTCCAACAAATCGAGAAAATTAAGTTGAAGTAGGTTTACTGGCTCCAAGAGGGAAAAAAAATTAGTTGTCACAGATTTCGTGATAACTGACGTGTGAGAGCACCTGTCTCAGTTTTGCGGTCTGACCAGACATAGTGCCAACTGTTATTAGACAAAACCGCAGCAAACTCTTAGCAATAACTCCTAATCGTCAATTTTTAACGTCGACTATAGACTTAATAAATTGAATAACAAATGTTTATATTTAAACAATATGCTCATTAATAAATAGCCTTTGTATTAGAGTTGTCTTAGTTTTTGTCAAAGCAACAACTGTCAAGGAGTACTTGACAGTTCATATTAACTTTTTGTCCGCTTTATTGTAGCAATTCCATTCCGGGCATAGTTATGGGATGTCTCCAATGCTTTACTCCCATCTGTTGGCACTCGGTTAATGTAGATGTGGATATTCTTGTGAGGTTTGTCATGATGCTGATAGACTGCAATTTGGTGATCTTTTGGATCAGCACCCATTTTGGTACAGTATCGGTTAGCGGATTCAATCATCTGCTGTTGGGTCGGATTTTCTTCTGGCTTCCAGCTGAGTGATGAATGCCAAACCGGCCTTTTACATCTGCTACCAGCTGCCTCTTGCTGTATTTCCAATGCGATACCCTTTGGATCTAATGAAACAACATTATGTAAAAACAAATGCTTTGATGTCCTTACCGTTCTGGCTTTATCCAGCGCCATAGTAGCTATTCCACTACCATAATATTTCCTCAATATTATCCGGTGAAATTGCCAGTGTCTTAGCGTTGATATAATTGTCAGTGAAGGTCTGCGGAAAGCGCACCTTCTCTTTTTTATTCCACTTGAACTCATAGGCAGTCAGATCTTCACCATGCTCCTCGATAAGGTCGATTTCCTGTTGCTGCGTGGTACGCCAGAAATAAGAATTCACGTCCGTTCCGTTATAATGAAGAAATTTCATCCGTTCAGAGATGATGTAGTTCTCCCACAATGCGCCTACATCCGTTCTCGACTGTACAGGCTTAAAATTATTAATAATGGCGTTCCGTATGCCATTATCATAGAAATAGACCTTTTTGCCCTTCTTAATTTCATTGCGCACATTCCTGTTCAGTGCCGGAAGGCGAAACACAACATAGGTCTTTTCCAGTAGATCGATATATTTATCCACCGTTTTGCTATCACTACCAACGGTCTGGCCGATTTCCTGATAGCTGATTTCGCTTCCTACCTGCAAAGCAAGTGCTTTAAGCAGCTTTTCCAGAAGCAGGGGTTTCTTGATCTGCTCCAGCATCAACAAATCTTTGTACAAATAACTTCCCGTAAGAAGTTTCAGCAATTCCTCTTCTTCACCTGACTTAGTCACAATTTCAGGATAGCAGCCGTAAATCAGGCGATGATCCAGTAACCGCTTCTCCTGAATCAATCCATTCTGTTTCACCATTTCGGCGAAACTTAGTGGATACAGCATAAATTCATATTTGCGTCCTGTAAGTGGCTCATTCACCTGACTGGATAATTCAAAAGCGGAAGAGCCTGTAGCAATCACCTGCACATCCTTTATCTGGTCAGTAAACAACTTAAGTGTCAGGCCAATATTCGGTACACGCTGCGCTTCATCAATAAACAGGATTTTTTTACTGCCCACTACCAGTCGTAACTTGGCTGCTGTTGTGTTGGTCAAGATTTCCCGAACATCTGAATCGTCGCCGTTAAGGTACATATGCTCCTTTCCGGCCAATACCGATTCGACTAAAGTCGATTTACCAGATTGGCGAGGACCGAAAAGCAAAATAGCTTTTCCCTTGAATAATCGTTGTTCGATCTTGTCTTCTAGCAGCCTTGTTATCATTTCGTCAGATTTTAATTCCAAATTAACATAATAATACCGGATTACAATCCAACAATATTATTATATTACCGGAATTGGCAGAACCTGACCCACCTTTTCGCCCAGAAACAAAAAATCCCTTACTGACTAGCAGTAAGGGACTCTGTGGTGATGGACGGAATCGAACCGCCGACACAAGGATTTTCAGTCCTTTGCTCTACCGACTGAGCTACATCACCAGGCTCAATTGGTTCCTTTCGGGACTGCAAAGGTAGATGTATAGCCCTTTATTCCAAATTATTTCAGGAAAAAAATTTGATTTTTTTTTCAACACCCTCCCCCCAGCCAGCAAACCCTTTGACAATCTTTAAGTTACCCTAAAATAATAAATTTACGGGGACTAAATTCGGTGCCTTCCTGCATTTTTACCATATTTGTTTATATTATGCACGCATACTAAAACGACTCCATATCTTAATTAATCAACCCATATGATCCTGATACAACAAATTCTTTTCGTGCTGGTACTGGGAGTTACCGCTTGGTTGGTCTACCGTAGGGCTTCACTGATCGCCCGCACCATTCGTTTAGGCAGGGCTGAGGACCGCACCGACCAGCCCGCTCGCAGAATGTCTACCATGCTTCGTGTAGCTTTTGGCCAAAAGAAAATGTTTGACCGACCCGTCGTGGGGCTGTTACATTTTGTGGTATATGCTGGATTTCTACTGATCAATATCGAAGTCCTCGAAATCGTGCTGGACGGGATCCTTGGGCAGCACCGTATATTTGCCCCTGTCCTGGGGGACTTCTACCTGGTCCTGATCGGCTTTTTTGAAATATTGGCCCTGGGCGTCCTGCTGGCCTGTGTTCTGTTTCTGGTGCGCCGCTGGATTATGAAGGTAGACCGCCTTCAAGCGGCTAGTCACCGGGAGATGCGGGGCTGGCCCGAGCTCGACGCCTCGGTTATTCTCCTTTTGGAAATTGTGCTGATGATGGCCATTCTCACCATGAATGCGGCCGATAGTGCACTTCAAATGCGGGGGAGTGCACATTATCCTTTAACCGGAAATTTCCTGATCAGTCAAGCTCTGATTCCATTATTTACCGGCTGGAGCGAGGGAAGTCTGATCGCTTTTGAACGGACAGCCTGGTGGCTCCATATATTAGGAATCTTCGGCTTTGCCGTATATGTTACCTATTCCAAGCATTTGCATATCGCCCTGGCCTTTCCCAACACTTATTTTGCCAGACTCATACCCCGCGGCACCATGCAAAACATGCCTGAAATAACTTCAGAGGTCCAAACCATGCTGGGTATCGCTACAGAAGGCTCTACCGAACCCCTGCCCGTCCCCGAACGCTTCGGCGCCAAAGACGTGCAGGATCTGAGCTGGAAAAATCTTATGGATGCTTATTCCTGTACAGAATGTGGGCGCTGCACTTCCGCCTGCCCCGCCAATCTGACAGGCAAATTGCTCTCTCCACGGAAAATTATGATGGACACCCGGGATAGACTGGAAGATGTGGGCCGTAATATGCAGCAAAACGGCGGACAACTCGTTGATGATGGAAAGAGCCTGTTAGGCGACTACATCCTGGATGAGGAGCTGTTAGCTTGCACTTCGTGCAATGCCTGCGTGGAAGAATGCCCTATACTCATCAATCCTCTGGATATCATTCTTCAATTAAGACGATATCGGGTGATGGACGAAGCTCAGGCACCGGCATCCTGGAATGCCATGTTTCAGAACTTAGAGACCAACCAGGCCCCCTGGAAGTTTTCGCCTGCCGATCGCTTCAATTGGGCCGCCGATCGCCAACAGTGATTTCATCCAAAACGTCCCTTGTCTCAACCATAAGAAATAAATTATGTCTGATAACGCACTAAAAATACCCACCATGGCCGAAATGGCCGCCAATAACGAAATGCCGGAGGTACTCTTCTGGGTAGGTTGTGCTGGCTCTTTCGACGACCGTTATAAGAAAGTAACCCTGGCCTTCACCAAAATACTGGACCAGGTAGGTATACGATTCGCCGTACTAGGAACCGAAGAAAGCTGTACGGGGGACCCCGCACGCCGTGCCGGCAACGAATTCACTTTCCAAATGCTTGCACTGGGAAATATTCAGGTACTCAACATGTATGGTGTCAAGAAGATTGTCACGGCCTGTCCACATTGCTTTAATACGCTAAAAAATGAATATCCTGCTCTTGGGGGGCATTACGAAGTGGTGCATCATTCTACCTTTCTGCAAGGTTTAATTAATGAAGGCAGACTGGGTCTGCAAGGTGGAGGCGCTTTTAAGGGCAAAAAGATCACTTTCCACGATTCCTGTTATTTGGGGCGGGCCAACGACATTTATGAAGCACCTCGGCAGGTGCTGGAGACGCTGGACGCGGAGCTGGTAGAAATGAAACGCTGCAAAACTAAAGGACTCTGCTGTGGCGCAGGAGGGGGACAAATGTTTAAAGAGCCTGAACCGGGCCGGAAGGATGTCAATATTGAAAGGGTGGAAGAAGCCATCGCAACCGGAGCATCAACCATCGCGGTGGCCTGCCCCTTCTGCATGGTTATGATGAGCGATGGAGTGAAAAATAAAGAAAAAGAAGACCAGATTCGGGTCTATGATTTGGCTGAGCTGCTTATTGCGCAACAAGATTCGTAGACGATTTACAATACCCAACTCCCCGCAAGCGTTGTTGGGAGGAATCAGGCCAGGGAAAGACGAACTTTGCGTATCCTGTCATTGTTTGCCATAAGGGGAAATCCCCCTCAGCCTAGACTTAACAACGCATCATTTAATCATAACTTATGTACCTACCATTCGACGAGATAGATCTTAATTCCAGAATATGGATTTTCCAGGCCAATCGCAGCTTAACCGATACCGAGCAAGACACCATCCATGAAACACTGAAGTCTTCCTTAGAAAACTGGGAGGCCCACGGCCAGGCCTTGACCGCCTCCGTTAAGTTATTTGAGCATCGTTTTGTCGTGTTGGCCGTGGACGAGCGCAAAGAATTGCCCAGCGGTTGCTCCATTGATAAGCTTACACACTGGATGCAAGAGATTGGGCACCAAATGCAGATCGACTTCTTCGACCGCTCATTAGTTTACCTGGATGACACCGGGCATTTGCAATCTGTTGCCGTTCCTGCCATTAAATCTTCTATCGAAAATGAAATTATCGGCAGATATACCAAGGTATACGATAATCAGGTTCAGACCAAAGCTCAGTGGATGACAAAATGGAAGGTCCCAGCTCATCAAACCTGGCTGAAAAGGTATTTCTCAGGCCAATTACCGGTATAACTTGTAAACGAGTACTGCGGGGGGTAGATTTGCTAATATAATTTGATTGTAGAATATAATATGAAAGGAATTCGGGTATATATGTTGGCTCTGATGAGCTGCCTACTGCTATCTTGTGATGAAAATGTGGTTTACAGCGCCTATGACGACATTCCCGATGGGATGTGGTATCTGGATAACCGACCTACGTTTAAAGTTACCATAGAAGATACTACCCAGCAGTATAACGTATTTTACCTGATAAGAAACTCTCTTCAATATCCGTATTACAACCTATACATTTCCAAAAAAATAACGGGTCCTGATGGCGAACCCGTTTCTAATATGCTCGATGAGCTCTTTATTTCCAATCAGGTTACCGGAAAGCCTTATGGAAAGGGACTGGGAGATCTTTTTGACCATAAAATCCCAGTCTTGAAAAATTACACTTTCGATCGTAAGGGTGAATATACCTTCACCCTTACGCAATCGATGCGCCAAAATCCTTTACCCTTCATATTGAGTGTCGGCATCAGTGTAGAAAAAGTTATTGATGCCCCTTAATCAGCCCCGGGAATAGGTGCCTTTTGGATCCCGCCTTCACCCTCGGCCGGACGGTTGCGCTGTTTACGGTACCGTGGTTTACGGCGTGGAGGTCGCTGTTCCTCTCGCTCTTTCTCAATAGCGATCTCTTCTTTAATTTCATGTTCGGGCTCACCCAGTAAAAAACCGTAGGGCTCCATACTTGGAATAGCATCCATAATAACTTTCAATATTGCGGTAATGGGCAGAGCAAGGATTAATCCTGAAAGCCCCCAAAGTTGCCCCCCCAAGAATAGTGCTACAATGGCAGCAAGAGGATTCACGCTCACCTTAGACCCCACTATATTGGGAGTAATAAAGTTACCCTCCAAAAACTGCACAAAACTCATCACTCCGATTACCCCCACTGCATACCAGGGTGAATCCATGGTAACTAGGCTTAATAATGCCGGCAACACCGATCCAATGAGTATACCTATGTAGGGTATCAGGATAAGGAAGCCAGCAAGGAATCCGAAGAAAATGGCATGGGGAATTCCTAAAATGAGTAAGCCTACGCTGTTGAGCACTCCCACGATAAGGATGACCAGAAAAAGCCCTGACAAATAGCTGCGTATGACTTCGTAAATTTTCTTTAGCAAGCCATCTAACTTCACCTTCTCTATTCGGTGAAAAGCCTTATGTACGAAGCGACGGAAAAAATCGCGATAAAGCAGAAAAAAGAAAACATAAAGCGGGATCAGAATAAAAGTTGAGATGGCGCCGGTAGTAGAGAGTAGCGTATTTAATATCACGGTCTTTCCTTCACTCAAAGCTGTAATCAGGTATTTCTTCACCTGGCTTACCTGCTCACTTCTGCTTATATTGAGATATTGCTCCCCCATGGTAAGTCCCTGGTCAATGAAAGCATCTGTCTTTTTAGAGATTCGAGGGAGCTCTTCGGCCAGGCCACCAATCTGCATAGAGACCAAGGTTACCAGACCTGCCAGCACGACGACCAAACCGAAAATACTAAGTAGAATGGCCCCTATCCTAGGAATCTTACGCCTCTCCAGCCAGGAGCATAAGGGATGCAGTAAAATAGCCAGCAGAACGGAAAATGCTAGGGGGATGATCGTCTCCTGTAAGGTAGACAGAATATAAACTCCAGCAATTAAGGCCACAAGGATGCTGGCGAGCTTATAGTAATAGGGATCTCTTTGCTTATCTTTGTTTTGATCCGAACGTAAATTTAGTTTCATGAGTAAGTTAGTATATATATGGATTGCTGTGAAGTCCCTATTTAGCTCTTGCCAATTTGACCATAGGGTCAATCATACTGAAAAGGTTGGCTCACAGTACAAAATTAGGAAAATTGGCAGACTCCCCACAGCAGTACCCGAAAGTTCTGGGCTGGCCCTTCATGAAGACCGAACTACATTCTGGACACATAATGATAGTGGCGGAGAACCTACCCTATTCCGGATTGATGAAAAAGGGGCGCTTTTAGAACGGATGGTAGTACCCGAGGCGAGCAACCAGGACTGGGAAGACCTGGCCAGGGGGCCGAAGGGAGTACTATTTGTAGGAGATATGGGAAATAATGGAAATGCCCGCCGCGACCTTACCATCTATAAGGTCAGCCCTGCAAGAGAGGCTGCGAAGGCTCCGAAAACAGAAAAAATTCAATTTTATTATCCCGACCAAAAAGACTTTCCACCAGCAGTAGACGATCTGAATTTCGACTGTGAGGCCTTCTTCTTTGCCAATGACAGTCTCTACTTTTTCACTAAAAATAGAAGCAGAACAAAACTTTTTGTAAAATTATATAGTATTTCTGCCGCCCCTGGCCTTCATAAGGCCAACCTGATAGACAGTCTACCCAGTAATACGCAGATTACTGCTGCTGACATTAGCCCCGACGGAAAGACATTCGCCTTGCTTTCTTATGGAAAAATTTTACTCTTTGCCATAGACCAGGGAATCATCAATTTTGCTCAGCCAAAGGGCTGTTTCAGGTTTTTTCATAAACAATCGGAAGCCCTGGCATTCGTCAATAACAGTGATATTCTTGTCACCAACGAACAAGGGCAGATTTTTAAAATATTCCAACGATAATATTATGTTATTGTTAAAAATGAATGTTTCCATATAATGTGAGCATCACAAATACTAATTTCGAGCCAGTTTTAAACCAAAACACAAATGAGCACGGCAAAATCAAGCACTTCGGCACCCAAGGTATTGGTAGTAGATGACGATTCCGACATAGTTGAATTATTGGAATACAATCTAGAAAAAGAAGGCTATACGGTCGTAACAGCATCTAACGGAAAACAGGCCATCGAGACCACGAAGACCTTCATTCCAGATCTGATCTTACTCGATATAATGATGCCGCAAATGGATGGCATCGAAACAGGCCGCCTTTTACGGCAAAATCCTGAAATAAAGAATACCTATATTCTATTTCTGACGGCACGTTCCGAAGAATATTCTGAAGTGGCAGCCTTTGAGGTAGGCGCCGACGACTACATCACCAAGCCTATTAAGCCAAGAGCGCTGATGAGTCGAATTAATGCCTTGTTTAGAAGAGAGGCACAAAAAGCCGAATCCGGTGATCAGATAGAGATATTAGACCTGTCGATCAATAGAAAAAATTATACGGTGACGCAAGGTAGCTCCACGGCAATTGTCCTCCCCAAAAAGGAATTCGAACTACTCTTCTTCCTGGCCCAAACACCCAATAAAGTTTTTAGCCGCGACGAGTTGTTGCAGAAAATCTGGGGGGCAGATATCTACGTACTAGAGCGCACCGTGGATGTTCATATCAGAAAGTTACGGGAAAAGCTGGGAGAAACGTATATCAAAACTTTGAAGGGTGTGGGCTATATGTTTGCCACCCAACATGCCAACTCCTGATTATTTTTCGGAATTTTCCTCCTTAAGCTTGTCTTTCTTTTTGCGAAAGGCAAGCTTAATATTTACTTCTCCACTCCCATCATCCTCCGCCCTCAGGTATACATTCGTCCCTTCCTTGCGGCTTGGATCGTTTGGATTGAGCACATAGGTAGAGTCTCTACGCTTGAGATTGCTGAGTGGTATTTGTATGTTGATATTGGTTTTATTTCCAAAACTATAAACCCCATCCACAAACAGGGTCATCACGTTGGACTCTACTTCCATAGGCTGAACCTCTATTTCTTCTCCACGGACTTTAAATTCCCCTATAAGAGGAGCGAAACGAACGTTTTCGAAATTTCTTCTCTTAAAAATTAACCGCTTCATCTTGAGAAAGGGTTCAAAGTTGATAAGATGCCCCTGTCGAAAATCGATCTTCATGTCCCCATACATGGATTTGGGCACCAGTCTGGCTTCATTATTCAACCCAGACTGAAATTGAAAATCGGCATTCAACAGGCCCTTTATATTCTCGCTGGTAACTGTTTTTTGCCCAAAATTATTAAATGAACTAAATACCGAACTGATATTAGCATTTGAAAGATGCCCTTTCATTTTCATGCTAGGGTAAGTCTTAGGATTATTATTGTCGAGCTCCCCAGAAATTTCGAAGCGCCCTTTCCCAAAGGCATTCATCTGAAATTTTTTGATGATGATACTGTTGTCTTTTACGATAAAGTCTCCCTTTACATTTCTAGCTTCAAAACGCTTGTAAGTCATCCTTTTGGAATTGAGTTGGGCTGCTATGGTCATATTATCTATGACGTCTTCCAAAACATCGCTGAGTTTCACCTTCTTCCGTCGTACGGGCCTGGCCTGCCGATTGGAGGCTAGAAGGGCTTCAATCCAGGTTAATTTCCATGTCGGAATATCAATATCTACCACAGCCTGCAGTGGTCGCTTGGAGCCAAAAAGATAAGGCAATAAATCGATGAGCCTGCCCTTCAGGAATAAATCATTCTGACCATCGTTGAAAGTGAGATTTTGAAATACCAGAGCAAGTTCATTAAATACAAAATCGCCCGAGAGGTTCGTAAGGTGTACGCCTCTAGGCAAATAGTCTACTGATATATCCTTTAAGGAAGCCGTTCCCCAGAGACTTCCGTTAAATTTTTCCTTATCCGTATCGAAAAACTTTTTTAACAATCCATCGAAATGAAACTCTATATTGGCCTTTCCCTTGGTTATGCGGTAGCGCTTAGGATCCAAAAGCTGATCGAGATTATTGATAGAGTCCGCCCTAAAGTGGCCATCCAATACGGCATAGGGATTCCTGAAATTTGTTACAGACAAATTAAAATCGAAGGGCAATGAGTTAAACTGCCCCTTAACTGCCTTGGATATTAGCCGACTATTTTCCACACTGGGAAGTTGAGTACTGTCGGCCTGGTTGGTAAAGGTTCCTGCCGCCCTTACATTCCTGATGGTGCCCAAAGGCATACTAAAATCAAAAGCCTTAGTCTGAAATGCCACCACTACATTGGGCTTTTCCGGTCCTAAGCTTCCGGCGATATCCACTTGAGTATCCACCATGGTTTTAATTCCGATAGAATCGATCTGATCGTGTATGCGTCGCGTCAGCAAGGGCAGGGCGTTGTCTACGGCTATGCCCTTCGACTCAAAATGCATGTTAAATTTCTTGACCGAATCTTTCAGGTCGAATTCCCCTTTCATATCAATGCGGTCATGATGGGCCGTCATTAACGTAGAAGGGAGCAGTATGAAACTTCGCTTTTGAAAGGAGACTGTAAGAGCCACATTGGTTTGTTGATTCATAAGGAACCCTCCCTTCTCGGGTTTGAATATCAGTCCGTCGAAAAGTACCCGACCAGTAAAGGTGGCAACTGCTGCCGTGTCGGAAGCAATCAGGCCACTGGCCGCATCCTGAAAGAGGGCCCCATATTGCTTTCCGGTGAGCGAATCGGCAAACTGAGCCTTAAAATTTAGGAACCGTATACGTTTTAATTTCCCAATCAATTCTCGCAAATTGGCTTTCTCATCCTGCTCCCCATCGGCCACTTCATCGTTTTTCTTGAATATTGAGGCATTGGAGTAGCCATCGTTCCGGACAAAAATCCGAAGAGCGCCATCCTGAAAAACGAGGTTGTTAATTTTGACTTCTCCCTTGTAAAAGCTGTTAAAATCCAATGCGACATGGATTAGATCCGCCTTGAGCATAGGCGTCTGATGCTCAAAATAGAGGGTATCAGTCAGGAGCACATCCGATAAGGTAAAATTCAACCCTAGCCCCCCATTGAAAGGACGGAATTTAAAATCTCCAATTTTCAAATCCCCGTGTATTCTTTGAGTAACCTGATTCTGAATTTCACGAAATATTTTTTCCCTGTTCTTAAGGACCCACACTTCTATGGCTCCCAGCAGGAATATAACCACTAGACAGGCAATCCCTAAGCCTTTTAAAATTCTGCCTAACATGTTGCGGTTGATAGAAGAGAAGATATTACAATAAACTTAAGGCAATATCCCGAATAAATAAACCCTTCCATCAAAAACTATTCCAAAGCCAGGAATACCTTGCGTATGAATTCGGCAAAGAGACCGCCAGGGTCAAAAAGATGATCCTTTCAGAAAGCCGATTTTCCCGATGATCAGTGATAACGTCCCCTACTATTGGAAACCAAAAAAATGTGTATCACCTCGGCCTACTATCCTGATATTGCGGTATTAAAGGCAAAAAATGTTACTTTTGCGGACTCTTTTTGATAAACAGGCCATATATAAAAGGCCTATAAGGGAGCGATCACAGCCAAAAAACTAGCGATACATAGAAATGTTACTGAGCGAACAGGAAATACTACGCCGCCAAAAGCGGGACGATCTGATAAAAATGGGCATAGAGCCCTATCCAGCGGAGGCTTATCCAGTCAACGCCTATGCCGACGACATCAGTAAGAACTACGAAAATCGGAAAATTGATTACAAGAGTGTAAGTATGGCTGGTAGGCTTATGGGATTCCGCATTATGGGCAGTGCTGCCTTTGCAGAGTTCCAGGACAGCACCGGGCGTATACAGCTTTATTTTCGCCGCGACGACTTGTGTCCAGGAGAAGACAAAACCTTATACAATACCGTTTTTAAAAAGCTGCTGGACATTGGAGACATAATAGGGGTAAAAGGTTTTGTATTCACCACTCAAACCGGTGAGATTTCGGTTCATGTGCAGGAATTCACTTTGCTCAACAAGGCCCTTCGCCCCCTACCCATCGTCAAGCGGGATGAGGATGGGAAAGTCCATGATGGCTTTACCGATCCCGAACTTCGTTATCGCCAGCGGTATGTCGACCTGATCGTTAATCCGGAGGTACGGGACATTTTTGTCAAACGAGCTCGCATCATCAGTACCATGCGGTCCTATTTTGATACCCGTGGCTGGCTGGAGGTAGAAACCCCTGTCCTACAATCGATCCATGGAGGAGCCGCGGCGCGGCCATTTACCACGCACCATAATGCCCTGGATATGGGCCTTTATCTGCGCATTGCTACCGAACTCCATTTGAAGAGACTCATCGTAGGAGGCTTCGAGGGGGTTTATGAATTTGGGAAACTCTTCAGAAATGAAGGTATGGACCGTACCCATAACCCTGAATTCACCACGGTGGAATTATATGTGGCCTACCAGGATTACTTGTGGATGATGGAAATGACCGAGCAGTTATTGGAAAAAGTTGCTTTGGCCGTTAATGGAACTACCAAGGCTCACTTCGGAGCGGTAGAGCTCGACTTCGCCGGCCCATATCCTCGCTTGAGTATTACCGATGCAATCCTTCAATATACCGGCCTGAATGTCGACACCCTTGACGAGGCCGCCATCAGGGCCCAGTGCCGCGAATGGGGCATGGAGGTCGACGAAAGTATGGGGAAAGGCAAGTTGATCGACGAAATATTCGGTGAGAAAGTAGAGGCCAATATCATCCAGCCGACCTTTATTATCGACCATCCTGTAGAGATGTCACCGCTTACTAAAAAGCATCGCTCCAAACCGGGAATGGTAGAACGTTTCGAACTTTTTGTAAATGGTAAGGAAATCGCCAACGCATACTCCGAGTTGAATGACCCTATCGAGCAAAAGGCCCGTTTCGAAGATCAGCTAAAACTCAAAGAGCGGGGAGACGACGAAGCCATGGAAATGGACGAAGACTTTATCCGTTCTTTAGAATATGGTATGCCCCCTGCATCAGGGATTGGTATCGGTATCGACCGATTGACGATGATGCTCACCAATAATGCTAGCATACAGGAAGTAATATTTTTCCCCCAGATGCGTCCAGAAAAGAAAGTAGAGCTGGCTAAGGACGCCGATTATCTGGCTGCCGGTGTACCGGCCGTATGGATTCCGGCCCTCCAGAAGTTGAACATTCATACTATAGAACAACTGAAATCTGCGAACCCTAATAAGGTGTTCAACGATCTGGGTGGTATTCGAAAGAAACTAAAGATAGAAGAAAAAATGCCTAGCTTAGAAATGGTTAAAGATTGGACCACTGCCTAGGAATACCTTTAAATCAACAAAACCGGAATCTCTTCCGGTTTTGTTTTCAATTTGACCAAAAGAAAGATTACAGTTTTCTAATTTGTACGGCGTTCAAGCCCTTCTTACCTTCGACCACTTCAAATTCTACATGATCATTTTCACGGATAGTGAGTCCGCCCAATCCTGTCACGTGAACAAAAATGTCCCTGTTTGTGTCGTCTTCAACGATAAAGCCGTATCCCTTGGCTTCATTGAAAAATTTTACAGTACCTGTTGGCATAATAGTGTAATAAAAAATGAAATAAGGTGAATATATTCTAAGAATCTATAGTTGACTCATCCTTTGGCATTACTTTTTATCCCCAAAGGAAGATGGGGAAGTTAAGGAATGAACAATAGAAATTTTGGAATTTTGTACCAGAACATCTTGAAAGTAATGAAGCAATTATAAATTCTTATATCACAAAGAAACAAAAATTGTTGGGAAAACAATTTATTTGTGGTAATAATTTGAATATTTATAAGTAAACGGTATTTTGCCCTTTCTTGCTTAATTGTACGGAATTTATCTCATAAATTGTACATTATCATGAAGACAATTAATAAAGAGGTCAGCAATGGCCAAAGGATGATGAATAAGCTTCGGTATTTCGTAGAGGATCAGATCTTTGGTGTCTGTGCTAATATGGGGGATATGCTCAAAATTCCGGCCAGCAGCATACGGTTGTACTTTATTTACGCCACCTTTATGACCTTCGGCTCCCCTATTATTATCTATCTAATACTCGCTTTTTGGATGCAGGTGCGTCAGCACTGGCGGCGTCACCATAACCCTACGGTTTGGGAACTTTAGCCGTATGTATACCGGGAAGCTCCGGAAACTTGTGATGGCTATTGATAAAATATTCCCATACTACGCTTTTATAATAGAGTGGAGCCCTATATCGGGTACGCTTTTCATTTCTGATAAGCGCGGGAACCATGGAGTAAAAGGCGAAGTGAGCCCTTAAGATGGCCAATACATCGGGCCAGGCGCCGGTGGCCATAAACCGCACACTAGAAATTCCATCCAGTACCAAACGATAAAGAATGGTCTTCCAACGCCGTCCCTTGGGCAGATTCTTGAAAAGCATTATCAGATTGTTGCGGTAGTTCAGGAAGGTTTTCCTCGGGTTGGACTTATGGAGGGTACCGCCCCCTACATGATAAACGGTAGACCGTCCCGAATAAGTCACCCTATACCCTGCATTCAGGAGTCGCCAACAGAGGTCTATTTCCTCCATATGAGCGAAAAAACGCTCGTCGAAGCCTCTGGCCTGCCGGAAAGCCTCGGCCCTCAGGAATAGACAAGCACCCGTAGCCCAAAACACATCTACTTCGTCATCATATTGCCCCAGGTCCTCTTCCCGTGTATCGAAAATTCTGCCCCGGCAAAACGGATAGCCCAGATAGTCCATATACCCTCCAGCAGCTCCAGCATATTCGAAATGGGAAGGCAGGTCATAAGCCCGTATCTTGGGCTGACATGCGGCAATCTGCTCATCAGATTCCATAAATTCGATCACCGGCTCTATCCAGTTGGCGGTAACCTCAATATCGGAATTGAGCAAGACAAAATATTTAGCTTCTATTCGGCTCAAGGCATAATTGTAGCCTCCCGCGTAACCAAGATTATTGGCAATCTGTATCGTGTGTATCTCTGGATAATGGGATTGTAGCCAGATCATTGACTCATCCGTAGACGCATTGTCGGCTATCCAGATAGGATAACCGACAGAGTTTGCTACGATTGTAGGAAGAAACTTTTCCAGGTAATGCCTGCCATTATAATTCAGTATTACTACTGCGGTGCCTGAGCTCATTAACTACCAATTATTTCATTAAACTGCTCAAATCGAAACCGGGTATATTAGGCATCACTCCGGCCGTGGCCTTCTGTAAATGATCTTTTATTTTGGGTTCGATATTCTCCAGTGCCTTGTTAACGGCGGCTACGACCAGATCTTGCAGCATTTCCTTGTCATCAGGATTAACCAGCTCTGGGTCAATCTCCAGGCTAACCAGTGTTTTTTGACCATTTACAGTGGCTTTTACCATGCCTCCTCCTGACTCAGCGGTCTCTACAATGCCAGTCAGCTGCTCCTGTGCCACCTTCATATTCTCCTGAAGATCTTTCATTTTGCCCATTAGGCCCATCATATCTCCCATGTTTCCAAACATCGCTTCTCGTTTTTTTTGTTTTATAATTGATTATAACAAGCCCATTTCCTACCCCTCCCTTTCTTGCGTCTCAGGCTCTTGCGGTACCCCATTTTCAGAAAATATTGCAGCATAAAAGTACCACTTTTTTCAACTTATTGATAACATAGAGCACAGTATAATGTGCTAAAATAGCTCTTTGCATGCTTTTAACAATATCAGATTGGTATTCATTCCCCAAATCCTCTCCTTATCCACAACATAGTATTTTGGACGGGATTGAATCGGCTTCAAAACCACGGTATTATCTTAGTAGTAGCATGCTGCCCTTTTTAACAAATGCCGATCCATCGTGCCGTTGCACTTCCAGTTTATAACTGTAGTATCCTTCATCGAGTAACTGCCCTTGGCTGCGTCCGTCCCAATTAGCCAAATCTCCTTCTCCCTGGTGCACTAAGGAGCCCCATCGATCATAAATAAACAGTTGATAAGTTTTAGCAAAATAGACCTTCACCTGGAAAGATTCATTCAGACCGTCTCCATTTGGGGTAAAAACATCGGGAATCTGTATGATAGGGTCCTTCTGGAACCTTACCACATTCGAGAAGCTTGCCCCGATACTCCCTGAGCCATTGATGCGGACACGATAATAATTATCTACAACCGATGGGTCACTTAAAGAAATTGGGTGGGTATTTGAACTACCCATTGGTATGGTCTGAAGTAATTTTCCGGAATCATCCATAATTTCCAGGTGATATTCTTCTAGATTTTCCAAGAATGGAAGCCAGTCCGTCCACACCAGTCCATCTGTCTCTGACCCCAATAAGACCGTGCATATAGGGGCGCTGGGAGGGCTGGATAAATTACATGAATTTTTGTAAATAAATCGATAACAGTATTGCTGGCTATCGGTATCCAGACCCTTTTCAACATAGGAAAGATTCTGGTTAGGATCTGGAGATACTCGCGTATAGTTAGAGGTTCCGGCTATAGCCCGTTCTATTTGAAGATCGTAAGTACGGGTAAGTCCCTCACCTGAAAGTGCCACACTGGTATGGACTTCTCCAGAACTGGCAACTGACACCAAAGCCGAGCCAATCTCTTCGGGAACCGAAGCTGTGGGCACACTTTCCAGATAGCGAAAGCTGGATTGGACTCCATTTTGCAGAACGGCAACTAGTTCATAACGGTATGCCTGTTTACAAACGACCGTATTATCCACATACGACGTTTTATCGGCAGAGGCGAAGATCTCTTTTCCATCCCGTATCAGTTTAAATTGGAGCACCCTCTGGGACTGAGGCAGACTATTCCAGAACAAGGATATGCTTTCGTCCACCAGGAGCGTCCCCTCCTTCAATACCATAGTACTGACAATAGCGCTTTGAATTAAATTAAGGCAAATATCTTTGGAAGCCAGGCGAAAGCGATATGTCCGACTGGGATCTAGGTTCGGAATGGATATGCTCTGCATCCCTCCCCCGCTTTTTTTAATACCTGTATCTGCGAAAAGGCCATTTCCCTGATCCATCCATACGGAGGTTTCAATACCGTCCATACCCATAAATCTTAGCTTTACAGTGCCATCATTTTCCATAGTTACGGCGTGTATGCGTATGGATTCCAGAGAAGGCGCTGGCTTATTCTTATCGAACACCAAGGGCTTTATAGCCCCTTGGCAACGTCCATCTCCATACCAGCCCCGGACTGTAATGCTGGGAAGAGCTACTTGATAGCGATGCTCAATTATAGGAGTTTTGCCTGCCGTCCACCGGGTTTTGGGGCTACCGTCCCCCCAATCTATTTCCAACCCGTCATAGGCCATAGTGACGGCACTTTTTATGACAGTAATACGAGCACGTCCGTCAGGACAGGTTACCAAATCAACTTCGGGAGGGGCCGTTTCATGTACGGTAATATCTTTACAATAATTAAAGCCGGTACCCATGGCACTCCCCACCTGAACGATCGTGTATTGTCCACCATTTTGGTAAGTATAGGTCTCATCTATGCTAAGCGTGGCATCTGCAGGTGGTACCGCACTCGTGTTATCAAAATTGTACGCATACTTAATATGGACTGCATCGGCGACTTCGTTCTGAACCCTTACCTGCAGGGGAGCGCAGCCCTGCTCGGTGCTGACACTAAACCCACCTGTCTGCTGGCAATATTGGCTCCATACCATAGCTGGCATCCCCAGCAACAGCCCTATTATTAAATTAATTTGTAAGGTTATTTTCATTCTTCATTTTCCATAACAACAGATACCTTCATCCTCGTCTTGACCATTTAGCAAGACTGAAATCCATCTTCTTTATCACCATTGTATTGAAACCGAAGCGGTTTTTGCTTTGTTGCTTCATTACCATGTCAAAATTAAAACTTTTCAATATTAAGGCTTTAACTTTGCATCTTTAACGAGTGTTTCAGTGAAACTATTTTTCACCTACCGAACTAATGGATAATAATAGCAGTAATTCGATAAAGTTAGACAGCATTGAAGAGGCCATCACAGCCATTAAAAATGGCGAGGTTATCATTGTTGTGGATGATGAAGACCGGGAGAACGAAGGCGACTTTATTTGCGCCGCAGAGGCCGTTACTCCCGAGATTGTTAATTTTATGGCGCGTGAAGGACGGGGGCTGATCTGTGTTCCCATTACCGAAGAGCGTTGTAAAGAATTGAATCTTGAGATGATGGTGGGCAATAATACTGCCCTTCACGAAACGGCTTTCACCGTTTCCGTAGACTTGTTGGGGCATGGCTGCACCACGGGTATCTCTGCCAGTGACCGTTCCAATACCATCCAGGCTCTGGTAAACCCAGAGACTAAGCCGGAAGACCTGGGGCGCCCTGGCCATATTTTTCCTTTAAAAGCAAAGTCAGGAGGTGTTCTGCGACGTACGGGCCACACAGAGGCCGCTATAGACTTCCCTCGATTAGCGGGAATGGCTCCAGCAGGCGTTTTGGTAGAGATTCTCAACGAAGATGGCACTATGGCCAGACTTCCTCAGCTTCGCCAGATAGCAGACAAATTAGAGTTGAAGCTCGTTTCTATTAAGGATCTGATTGAGTATCGCCTCAAGAAAGAGTCGCTCATAAAAAGGGAAATCGGTGTAGACATGCCCACTCAATGGGGGCATTTCGAGCTGATTTGCTATCGCCAGATTAACAATAATGCCTTACACCTCGCCCTGGTAAAGGGGCAATGGGAAAAAGATGAAGAAGTGCTCGTACGGGTCCATTCTTCATGTGTAACAGGCGATATCTTTGGCTCCTGCCGCTGCGATTGCGGTCCACAGCTGCACGCAGCCATGGATATGATCGACAAGGCGGGAAAAGGTGTGATCGTATATATGAATCAGGAAGGGCGTGGAATCGGTCTGCTCAATAAACTGAAAGCATATAAGCTTCAGGAAATGGGACGTGATACAGTAGAAGCTAATCTGGAACTGGGCTTTACCGTTGATGAGCGCGACTATGGCGTAGGCGCCCAGATCCTTCGGGACCTTGAGGTTTCCAAGCTAAAACTTATCACAAACAATCCTAAAAAACGTGCCGGATTGATTGGATATGGCCTGGAAATCGTTGATACCGTCGCCATTGAAATCGATTCGAACCCTCATAATGAAAATTATCTGATGACTAAACGGGATAAACTGGGTCATAGTCTTTCCAACCTCACCCTTCCCTCAACGAAAGGATGAAAAATATTGAGCAAGTTAAAACGGATGCAGATAGCCTGAAATGCCGCAGAGCCATTCAGGCTCTGCGGCCGTTGCTTTCAGATGACATGTATATGGATGCGGTACGCCAGACTTTGGCCGATCGCCGGCAGATCATTTTCATCGAGGAAAATGGCGAAGCTGTTTCCGTTGCCGTTTTCGAAACGGGCTACAACCTTTTTAGAGGACCCTATCTGTATATCGACGACCTTACCACACTCCCGGAAGCCAGGGGGAAGGGACATGCTGGCGCCTTGATTGACTGGATTCTGGACTATGCACGAAGAGAGAATATAAAAGAGGTTCATCTGGACTCAGGTGTTAATCCAGGAAGAGCCAATGCACACCGGCTCTATCTGAACAAACGCTTCCAGATTTCTAGTCTACATTTTACACACAAAATATAACAATCCGACGGTAGAATCATCAAAAGAACCCACCGCACTGTTTACGATAAAAAGCACTTTCATGGATATCGAAAAGGTATTTAAAGCATTTGACAAATTAAAAGTACTGGTTATAGGTGATGTCATGCTCGACTCTTATGTATGGGGCAAAGTCGACCGCATTTCCCCGGAAGCACCGGTTCCCGTAGTACAGGTAACTCGGAGAGAATACCGCCTGGGCGGGGCAGGCAATGTACTCCTCAACGTACAGGCCCTGGGAGCAGAAGCCATCGTATGTTCCGTAATAGGCACAGACAGTCCTGGCGACCTTTTGGAAAACAACTTGAAAGAAAAAGGGTTGAATTGTGAAGGCCTCATCCGAAGTCAGGATAGAATTACCACTATTAAGGAAAGAATTATTGCCGGATCCCAACAAATTGTTCGCATCGATACAGAAACAGAAAGAGATATTTCACTAGAAGAGCAACAAAGGCTCATTGATAAGGCTGCGGAATTGATTCCTTCTTGCCAGGTTATTATTTTCGAAGATTACGACAAGGGGGTATTGACAAGCAATACTATCTCCAGCATCCTGTCACTCGCCAGAGCACATGGGGTGCCCACTGTAGTAGATCCGAAAAAGCGCAATTTCCTTTCCTATGAGCATACCACCCTTTTTAAACCAAATCTGAAAGAATTGCGGGAAGGGTTGAAAATCGAATTTAATGTAGACAATCCCACTGAACTCGCCGAGGCGGTGCGACGGTTAAAATCAACTTTAAATGCCGAGGGGGCTCTGATTACCCTTTCGGAAAGAGGGGTATATATTGACTTCCAGGATGAGCAGCACCATTTGCCTGCACACCTCCGTCAGATCACCGACGTATCGGGAGCTGGCGATACGGTCATTAGCATTGCCGCATGTTGTGTTGCACTAGGCTTACCATCGAAAGCCATAGCAGCAATTTCTAATCTGGGGGGCGGACTGGTTTGCGAAATGATTGGCGTCGTACCTATTGACAAGAACCTGCTGCGCGCGGAGGCAGAAAAGCTACAACTTGATGCTGTAACAGCCAGCCAATAGTCCCCGCTTCAACAAAAATTCCTAGGTCTTCGACATAAGTTCCGGGGCCTTCGACAGGCTCAGGCTGACAGAGCGTGTCACACGGAACTTGTCGAAGTGTAAAGAAACAGACCAGGGGCCTTCGACAGGCTCAGGTTGACAGAGCGTGTCACACGGAACTTGTCGAAGTTTAAAGAAACAGACAGGGGGCCTTCGACAGGCTCAGGCTGACAGAGCGTGTCACACTGAGCTTGTCGAAGTGTGAAAAACAGACCAGGGGTATGTTTTAAATAGGTGCCGCACTCATCCGGAGACAGGCTGGACACTTACCAATTAATACCAGTTTGGCCTAAACCCATTTTCCGGATAAACTTTGAAGAAAATTTAGATCGATGAGTAATATAGCGCACGCTGGCCCCGATGTAGGGAGTGGACTGCGGCGTAAATGATGATAAGTTTTCCCGGGCACTATTAAAAGTACGCACTTGCCGGAAGGTAGATAATCCGGCTTCTACAGACACATTAAGTACTGAAAATAGGTGGGCATTGGCCGAAAGTCCCAGCTTGATCTGGCGATAATTTTCGCGCCTTAAAAGTTTCTCTTCTGGTGTCTGAATCTGAAATCCACCGCTGTAACCATTCAGCCCCGCCAGCATGTCTACGTTAAACCATTTGGTAGCCTTATAATTGGCATTGACCATAAAAGGCAATAAGGCAGAGACTCTCCAGTGTTTGCCTATTCCTTTATTTACACCAAAAATGGGTACAAATTTTATTTTTTGATTATAGGCCAGAATGGATCCATACATGATCTGGGTTTTAAGACCAAGGATATGCATGCGAGCCCCCCCTCCCCAAAGGAAGGGTTGAGGCGTAAAAAGCGTTTCATTGGTTTCAGTGATACCCAAACCACCCCCATAGACCCAGAGTTTGTCTTTTATACTCGCCTGCATACGTAGTATCCCTACTGAAAGTGTTTTGTACCCGTTTTCAGGATTATCGATTCCCCCTATGGTGGGTTGAAGTTGATTATATTGAGCCAGCATGACCGTATGTACTGCACGCAGATCTAGCTTTTTCTTGAGACTTAAGCCTAATTGTACCTCACTCTGAATAGGGATAATCCCCATAAACCCGGTCTTTGTGAGGCCATATTCCGTATTGTCGCCTATAGGTGAAGGAACTGCATGTTCGGCCTTCAGAGTAACATTAGGGTAAAACAATCGGCTTAGGGAAAAGTGCTGAGCCTCCACGGGAAGGGCCGCCAGGATCAAAAGTGCCGGTATAAGTGAGATTCCGAATCGCATACAATCAGTTTGGGTAACTAGGGGATTAAAACGTGCAAAGTTAAGGGGTATTGTGTTGCAAATTAAGTTATAAAATGATCAAAAAATTGACCTTATTTGTACCATCTTCTCCCTAGCCCGGCAATCTATATGTTCCGATCCATTTCTCTAAAAGAAGCATTAGCTAGCATTTTTAGCACCTTTTCAAGATTTATCTGGGTTCTCATACTGGTTATTTTTCGAACTGCTGTCCATATTTCACTTATTGAGGATACCAAAAACACACCACTTTACAAGGAACTTCTGACAAAACTTCTCCTGATTGGGCTGCTAGCCTGTCCGCTTATGATTGGCATTTCGTTTGCTGCTGAGAGAAGATCTCATCCCCGCCGATGGAAACTAATAGGATTTGGACTGCTTTTGATCCTGATGGTGCTTTATTTTCTGTTTGGAATCAGCCCTTCACCCACGGTTACCGATTACTATCGTTTCGCCGTACTTTTCGTAGGGGCCCATTTATGGGTAGCCTATGCACCCTTCCTGAAGCACCATGAATCCAATGCCTTCTGGCAGTTTAACAAGGCTTTGTTTTTGCAATTTTTGAATGCCACACTTTACGCTGTCACCCTATTTATAGGCCTATTAATCGCTGTGAAAACAGTAGAATTTTTATTTGAAATAAAATACTTATTTGAAATAGAAGCAGATTTGGCCATACTAATTTTCTCATTCTTTCACAGTTTATTTTTTCTAAGTAAGGTACCTGCCCATCTCGCTCACCTTCAGAACGATACCTCTTATCCTACAGGACTTAAAATTTTCACCCAATATGTATTACTTCCCTTGGAAGTCGTGTATTTGCTGATCTTATACGTGTACACAGGTAAAATTTTAATTAATTGGAGCTTACCTTCAGGAGGGGTAGCCTATCTCGTTCTGGCATTCTCGGTAGCCGGAATATTTGCCCTCTTGCTGCTGTACCCTCTGCGTCATCAACACAAAGAGAAATGGGTACATCTCTTTAGTCGTAGGTTTTACCTGGCATTGCTACCCTTACTCATCTTATTATTTGTTGGAATTCTCCGGCGTATATACGACTATGGCATAACCGAAAATCGCTATATCGTAGTAGCCATGGCATGTTGGTTAGGGGCGCAGACCCTTTATTTTTTATTTAGCAAGAGAAAAGATATTATCTGGATTCCCATTTCCCTTTCTATTCTCTGCCTTTTCCTCGTATTTGGGCCCTGGAATATATTTCAGGTATCCCGGAAGAGTCAGCTAGCCGCTTTCCGAAGTCTTGCCCAATCCCGTCATCTATTGAACGATAAAGGGAAAATAGTAAGCAAATCGTCCCTTTCGGCTGAAGAGTATGAACAATTATTTTCCATAGTCAATTATTTCAAGGAAAGAGACTCTACGGCACTAGCCATCTTTTTTCCAAACCCCTTACCTACACCCGATAACTCTTCCTCCGGCAATGACCAATACACCTACTTATCCAGACTAATCAGTAATAAGGGTTCTAAGAACGAGTCCATCAGTTTCGGTACCGACTACGACGAAGTGATGGAGGTAGCGGGGTTTGAACATCTTAAGTCCTTTGATAGTTTTCAAAAAAACAGCTCCGAGAAAGAAGAGTGGAGCTTTGTAATTCGCGGCAGTGAGCTGATTATCTCTAAACACGGCACCCCGGTGATGCTATGCGATTTGAGAAATAGGGTTAGAGCTATCGGAGAGAAATATGGATATATCCAAAACAATATTCCTAAAGCAGCCATGACCTTCGAAGGTGACCACCAGGGAAAAAGACTCAGAGTAGTTCTTTACTCCATTACGATGGACCAGAACAAAAATTTTATAACCAATGGGGTGCTATTGTATTGAAAAGTATGCTAGGTTCAAAAACACCCTAACAAGAACTACAGAGACACATTCTAAATATTAATTCTACAAAACATCCAGAGGAATTATAGATTATTTACTATATATCAGTACTAATGTTTGACAGTTCGACTGAGTAATTTTTTTGTGGTCTCAAACATGTTTATTATTTTAAAGAATAAATTCAATAAAAATAATAAACAACACACTAATGATACAAAATCCGAATTCGGTAGCTATCATTTTTGAGGACCATAGGATGTTTGCAGATTCCTTTTCTTTGGTATTAGAACGCTTGAATATTTTCGAATCTGTTCACATATTCATTGATGAAAAGGATTTAATAAGATTTTTTATAGAGAATTCTTCAAAGAAGAATATTTTTTTATTTATAGATTATTATATTAAAGACAAACATGCCATTCCCCTGATAAGCGAGGCGAGAAGGTTAAATAAAAGAATCAAAGTCATCATTGTTAGTAGTGTTATTGATCCCAATGTGATCAAATATATATTTCTTTATTCACCCGAGGGATTTATTAGCAAATCAAGTGGCTTTGGAGAAGTAGTAGAGTGTATAAAAGATATACAGCAGGGCCATATATTCACGAGCCCATTTATTTCCAATATCATCACTGAGACCGCTGAGACAGATCCGATCCCATTTACTACGAGAGAACTAGAGATTTTGCAACTTTTTGCACAAGGTCTTTCTATAATCGAGGCTGCGGAAAAATTATTTTTAAGTAAGCACACCATCATAGCCCACCGTCGACACATGATGCAGAAAGCCAAATGTTCTTCCATTGTTGAGCTTTTAGCATTTTCTAGGAAGCGAGGCCTTATATGACTTCAAATGGTTACTCTCGAAGCTTACTTCCTGAGAAAGATCTCAAGTTTTCAGGTAGGAGCAGAAGTTCGTCGTAAAATTCATTTTCAATAGGAATATTTTTTCAATTACAAAATGCCCCTAGTCTTACGCATATTCGTCTTCTCGCTAATGATCAGTCTGATTAGTCCACAATTTTCCGAAGCACAAATTAGTAACCATTTATTTCAAGCACTACCCGACACCCTAAAACCTAAAGACCCACAGCATCTGACGATCGCCGAAACACAAAAAATACTTTCCCATACCTATGAAATTGAAGAATGGACCATAAAAGAATATGAGCAGACCGATTCATTATGTTTGTTATTTGCCCCTCGATATAAAGACATTACTACCCTAAAAGAGCAAAGAACTTTTCTATTTGATATTTGCCAATATCTGTTCCGAGCTACGAATTACCATAAAAATAAAAAGAGTCTGAGGGGTCGAGGAAATGATTACAATTACCCTTATCAAGAAATTGGGATGCAGTATTGCAATTTATATTTAAAACTATTTCCCAAATCACAGAATCCCAACTTAGGGCAGTTCTCTAGAGTACTAGCCATTCAAGCGGTCTTCCAGATAGAAGAAGATAACTTTGAGAATGCATATTTTACTTTAAAAAAAGCCATAGCGGTGGCGAAACAATCGAGAGACTCTAATGTTGTTTTACCAAAATATACTACCATTGCTCAATTATTCGAGCGATTGGAGCTTCCGTTGCAAACCTTAATTTACGCAGATAGTGCGGGTACACTTATTGCTAGACTGGCTCAAACTCCCAAGAATCTAGCTTTGGCAGCATACATTATTCGATTAAAGCAAGTTGCGAACTTTACCCTATACCAAAGCACCAAAGAAGCAAAATATTCCCAACGCATATTCTCATTGCATGAAGAAGCTAAACTGACACCTAAGAAGAAATGGTATAAGCGACTATTGGCTTATTCTTACGTTTTAACGGCAGGTATAGCTTTCGAAGAGGGTAAATACCCAGAAGTATTGGCAAGAATAGATTCTGCATATCACACTTTCCCAAATCTAGAAATTATTGATGGATGGGAAAGTGCTATGGTATATAAGGGATTAAGTCTACGACGGATGGGATTAGCCTCCCAGAGTGAGAAAGTCTTCACTAAGCTCAACTTAACTGATTATAGGAAACCAGTTATTTATAAGGTGCTTCAGGAGCTATACCAAGAACAGCGAGTAAAGGGGAATACCACCAAGGCACTGGCATATCATGAACAAATGATGCAGTTTCAGGAGCGTAAGCACCTTTTAGAACTGCAAGGAAAAGCTCTTGAGATGAAGCAAGTATTCGATTTAGGCCAACGAGACCAACATATTCTTTATCTTACAGAGCGGCAAAAATATGGCAAAATCATTTTCTTGTTTATCCTTACCATATCCATTCTTATTATTCTTGGCTTGATCTGGCGCTACCAAATAACCTTAAAAAGAACAGAGGAGTTGGTTCACCAGATCGAAGATTCTACCAAATTACAAGTATATGAAATCGAAGCTGCTCGAGAAGAAGAACGAAAAATACTAGGCCAGGATTTACACGATAATCTCACGTCTTCTATTGCGGCCGTAAGTCACCAAATCGAATTATTGATTTTAGATCACCCTACAAACCCAGTGGGCGATAAGCTAAAACTTCTTCAAAATCAAATAAATGAGATATACCAAATATCAAGGGATAAAAGTCACAAATGGTTTAAGGATAGCGCAAGCAATCTCACCGATACCGTTTTTGCTTCTCGAATGGAATCCCTGGTCAATGGTGCATTTCCGGCCCCTCATTACAAAAAAAACCTCGACATCGACACTGCCGCCTTATCCTATCTTGACTTTAATGCAAAAATTCATCTCTTAAGAATAATTCAGGAAGCGCTGACAAATATTCTTAAGCACGGAAAAGCTAATTCTATTACATTATTAATTTATGAAGAATTGAATACAGTCCATCTCAATTTGTCAGATAATGGAAGAGGATTCGATATCCAAGAAGTAGCAAAAAAAGGTTCCGTAGGTATTTTATCTATTCAAGACCGAGCGGCTAAGTTATGCGGTCAGTTAACTATCAATTCTAGCTTCAATGGAACAGAAATACGCTTATCTATCCCCAAACCCAGATATAAGTTATATACAGAAGAGGCGAATAATATAACCCTTCAAAAATAGGTTTGCAGTTGAGTATTAGAATGGGGAAAGATTGGTCTGGAAGGACCTCTCCAGACCTACTTAAATGAATAAGTACATCTGGAGAAGGAAGACCTTCATTATTTGTTTACGACCAGCTTGTGTGTGCTTAGTGAGCCATCAATCAGGAATAATTTCACAATATAAATACCAGAGTTAAGTGCACTTATATCGATTCCTTCTGATGTAACAGGGAGAGGTTTGGGAAAGGAGAGTACAGTCGCTCCACTCAAATTAGATATCACAATTTGCCTAACCTTATCCATTGGAATAGAATTATCTTTCTCGTCATTAATAAATAATAACTGATCACTTGGGTTAGGGTATAGACTAAACTGAAATGATTCACCTGACAAATTTATCGATCTAATACGGCTGTACTGATAGCTGTTGTCTTTATCAATCATTTTCAGCCTATAATAATTTGTACCAGTAAATGGAGTTTCGTCAACAAAATGATAATCCCTTTGTCTATTGCTTTCTCCTTCAGAAACTATTTTTCCAATATTTTCCCAGTGATTGGCGTCATGACTACGTTCAATCTCAAACCTATCGCTATTAATTTCCAAAGCAGTGGACCAATTCAGAATGACTGAATTCTCCCCCCCATTCCTAACATCATAGCTTATAAGTTTCACGGGCAAGGCATCAGCATCAAAGGGAACCTGAATAACCTTCGGATCCGACTCTATGCCAGCATCATCGAAAACAGAATAAGCCAGCTCAACGACTATCTCGGTAGAGGAATCAGCTCCATCAGGATCTACAGTCACCAGAGAAGGATTAAAGTTAGATACTAGTACTCCTTCCGGGTTAACAAGGACTCCATTATAATATAACGTACCCCCAGTTACTGGCACCAGTCTTACCGATCTTCCAGATAAGTTGTTTGCATAGGCTCCATCTTCAAGATCCGTTCCGGAAAATCTCGCTGAGCTCACTGGACTTTGAACATTTGAACCTGGGTTTTTTCTAGAGTCATCCACCCCTTCGGCTACTTCGGGCTTTTTATTGACACCAAAATTGGCATTGGTAACGTCAGCAGTAGAAATAACCACTCCCGTTAAAAGCCCGTTTACTGTCCCATCTGACGTCCCCGGAACGACCCCTAATTGCTCCCCGGTAAAATTCCAGTCGGTCGGAAGTGGAGCATTTCCCACCGTATTTCCACTTGCATTCGTACTTAAAACCACTGAATATGTTCCAGGGTTTACTGTAGAGAATGTATAAGTTCCAGTATTAGAAACAGGAATGGTTTGCAGACCATTACCAGCACTATCCACCAAGGTTACATAAAGTGCTTCGCCCAAACTTAATGCTCCATCGACGGGATCGATTGCGCCTACACCTGAAGTATTAACTAAGGCCCCGCCAGAATCATTTAATCCATTACCGTCATTGTATATATTTCCTGACAAAGTGTAGCTAACCACACCTATTTGCAGGGAACCAACAGATCCTTGCCCCCCATTAGCAATAGTATATATTTGCGTAACTGGAGAACTGGTAGTCCACTGTCCAAAGCCATAGTTAGTTATAGAACTACAGTTAACGGCATTTCCATTAGAAATGGCATCATCGGTTAGAATCATGCCAGATCCAGAATGAGTTGAAGTTATGCTCCCAACCGCTGTAGGACCATAACTAAGTGACTCTCCACCGATAAAACCCGTACCCATATTATTCCATCTCATCTGAAAAGGAGAACTAAGGGTAACCGTTAATCTCCCATCGTAAATATTGAACTCATTGTTAGTCCAGACAGATTTGCTATTAACATTTCCAGCTCCATTGATATATAGTTGCTGTCCGGGGCTCCCTCCTAAACATGGGGTAGGGGATCCATCATATACATACCTAAGATTCAGGCTTACTCCATTCAATTGTGGAATGCCCAGCTTTTCTCCAATATTTAGAAAAGTTTGGCCAGAAGATGAAGCTACAGTTGAGGGATTAGCACCGAGAGTAGACCAATTAATAGTACGATAGGAAGTGGTTTGGGCAAGAACAGACGAACAGATAGCGAACAGAAGTATGAAACAATTTATAAGTGTAGTTATTAGACTTTTCATAAGCGTGTATATTTAATTATAATTTAATTCAATTTTTTAAGATCAGCACACTATTCAATCGAATGCTAAGGATTAGTGCTTAAAAATTATTTTTCCTTTGGCCTAGTATGTTTTGGCTAAGTATTTAACTGAATAATATTTTAATCTCTCACGTGCAAATATTACAACAATATACCTAGTCAAAAAAAATACTAAAGTGTATAACATAATGATGCTATCTTCAATGGGCTATTTAACAAAAATTTGTTACCACAATTCAGCAACCAGCATAGATTTTAGGAATAATCAAGGGAGCATGCATACATAGTATATCCACCCATAGATTTTTCGGAATAGGTAGTGGATGGGGACTCTACGGCAAGTGCTTACCTACAGGTAAATGAGTCCAATGTATACTTTAGGGAATATGGCCAACCAATGCTGGCCACAAATAGATGTATGATCCACTCTGCTTTAGAAAGTATCATTTTGTTAGACTTTGCAGGAAACTAATCGAAGGGCTCCTTAGGCTAAACACAACCTTAGAATCGGGACCTCATGCTGTCTAAGTGCAACAGCATAGGTTACAAAGTCAATCAGGGTTATTGAATTGGCAGTTTCTATTACTCTACAGGCCCGCAAGTCTTATGGAATCTCGTTGTTTGCCGGGAACTATCTATGACAGGTTTGAGAACTATTACCCTGATGCTCGAAAGCTTATAGAACCAGATCCCGACCACACAGTAGTATTTTAGGAGGAGGCGGGCTTCCCGTAGGTATGCATAAGATTACCCTGACAGGCCTGGAGTAGGCACAAATGACCTATCAGGGTATCCTATATTATTTTATAACGATGACTTTATGACTTTCCAGCGCCCCGTCGACATTCATTATATTGAGCAGGTATATTCCTGAAGTAAGGCCGTCGAGCCGAATCTTACCCGTAGCTTCAATTTTCGACCATCCAGCATTTACCGGGTCGCCATTCTGCCTTATAAGTTGATATAAACTTCCCTCTTGATACTGATCAACCATCAAGTACTCAGTGGCTGGATTAGGGTAAACGGAAAGGCCCGATTCTACTTGCTTAAATTTCACACTGACCAGGCGACTGTAGCTAAAACTAAGGTCGAGGTCTACCATTTTTAGGCGATAAAGATTTTCACCCTTCAACGGATGCTGATCAATAAAATCATATTTACGTAGTTGCTCACTTTCTCCATGGGTTTCTACTTGACCTATTGCATTCCAGGTTTTGGCATCATTACTGCGTTCTATTACGAAATGTGAACTATTCGACTCCATCACGGTAGACCAGCTGAGAATTGTCGTTTCGGATTCTGTAGTTGCCGAAAACGATATCAGGGTTACTGGCAAAGGACAGTTCACATTAACAGAAATAGTCGAGGTAGACTCCAATGCATTTTCATCGACTATAACGTAGTCCACAGTAGAAATTCCCTGAAAGTTAGACGCGGGCGTAAATTGAACGATACCTGTACCTGGATCGAGCGTATACACCCCTTCTCCGGCGATGCTTACAGTCAGAACTCGGCTCCCGTCAGCAGGATCAATGAGACGGGTTTGGGCAGGGACAATGGGAGCACCACCCGCTATATCATTCTCCAGTATATTTACTGAGCCCATTTCACATGATGTTGAAAATTCATCAGGAACCGCAGTGGGCGGTGGAGTCTGATAGATAGTGATAGGATAGTCTTCTACTTCCCCATTATTTGCCGACCCACTGTCACCACCTGGATTAGCTACTTCTGAAGCGATAGATGCCAGCCGCAAGCGGATATAACTCTGACCAGCACTAAGTCCACTTAAACCCGTCCAATTTAAGGTGACGGACGTTGCTCCAGCAGGAACGTTAACCTGAGCCCTTTCAGAGCTATTAAAGACTCCATTTCTATTAAAATCTATCCACCCACTTAATGTTGCCGCAGCACCAGTATTATTAGTGACATCCACCTTAAGATTATAAGAGGTATAAGCGGTGCCCAAGGCGGGAATAACTGGCAATCCGTCTTCATCGTCGGGCACATCGGTATTGTCATCACCATCTGCATCTACTGAAGGTTTTCCTTCGTCCTCGGGATCAATATTCTGTCCCAATAAGAGATTTGCATTTATGGTGTGTGAGGGTCCACCACTATTATATAAAGTCTGATATGTATCCGGGGCATCTCCTAAATCAATACGAAATGACTCCGCAGTAGGGCAAGATGCTCCGTCATTATAACTGCTGGAAATACCTGTAGAAAGTAATGTTGCTTCATTGGTAACCAAGTCGATCCTGTAATATTTGCCTTGCTGGTTGTTAAAAATAAAGAAGTTGCCATCCTTGTCGAAAAAAGTAGCACCTGCTCCCCAGCCTTCACCCTGAATACCTCCTCCGCGCACCGAATTCGTAGCTACCGTGGACGACATATCAACAGGGCTATATTTAATCATTTTATAAGGATTAGTCCCTGTACCTGTTCTGATCGTATAAAAATAATTATCCGTAGGATTATAGGCTATATCGGAACTACCATGGTTATTAAAAGTCGTACCATATGGACTGGTATCCAGTGCATAGCCTATTGTAGGATCTACTAACTTCAAAAAATTAGGACTAGTCTCATTTAAATCAATTACATAAAATTTGGATTCACTTGACTGAAATATATAATAGTATCCATCGGTGGTCACATCCGCATTATTATAAGTTGAAGTAGGCAAATTTGGAACAGTATAAAACGTTTCATTTCCTTGGGCATCGATACGAACAAGTCTGTTTTGATGGTCGTCGGTACCCCATATTAAATTGTCTTTAACATTATACCCAATGGCATTATACCTGGAGGACAGGGTTTTAATTGCCACTCTCGATCCCGAGAATGGATTATAACGGTATAGTGTACTATTATTTGCCGCTGTTGCAGCAAGTACCTGATAGACATAAGAGTCACAGGTAAATTCTATAGGCTCTGTCAAGGGCATTGTGATGGTCCCGATATCAGAACTAGACGCGCCAGCCCTATCGATTACGGAATAATTAAACGCTACACTTGAAACCCCATCATTCGGATCCAGTTTTAATAGATTTTGATTAAAATTTCCAATTACCTGCCCCAGTGTTACCAAACTTCCATTATAATAGAGCACCCCATTGGTAGGCAGCGTTTCAATCTTTACGGTTCCTGTTCCGGTGGACCATATATTGCCATCTTCAGCGTCGAGCGCATTTGGTGAAACAACTCCCATTTGATAATTACCACCAGGATTCTGTTGGGCAGAGGCGGTAACAGACAAGGCTGTAGGCCGTTGTTCAATTCCAAAAAAAATGTTTGACAAATTACCGCTGGCAGGCATATTAATATCTAATTTCCCCGACCGATTGCTGGCATCTCCTGTTCCTGTTGCATTGGCTGTAAGATTAACCCCGGTGTTTACCCAATTGGTAGGAAGGGATGATTCTAATAATACATCACCCAGGGCAGGTTGGGAGCTGGTTAAAACCAGCCTATATGCAGCATTATTAATAGCCCCAGTGATTGTAGCAACTCCGGTGTTACCAACCGCCTTTTGAGAAATTACCTGGTTGGTGGCAAAATCTAATAAATTTACCCACACTGTCGTGGTACTCCCATCGATTACATTTTCTTGGGTCGCTTTTCTAGCGTTTCCATCTCCATCTGCCCAAAGAGTGACGGTAACATTCGCCGCATTACTATCTGCAGCATAAAATGAAATAAATAATAAGAGTATAAACTTATTGAATAGAAACCTTTTTCGTAAAAATAGTATGTTAGTATGTATAGTGTTAATGTCCATGTCGTATGTATAGTTTATTTGAAGAGTGTGTTGAATTAGGTGCTGTGTTATGCTCTATTTTACATGTTACTTCTGCTAAATTTAATTTTCCAAAATATTTATAAGTAATAAGGCCTATAATTTTAGGCACCTGTTCATTTATTTTTCAATGACCAGGTTATTAAATCTCCTGTTTAAATTTGATTCCGGCATCAGAATATATCAGGCCTTGTAAGGTTCGGCAACGTTATATCACACATAATGAAAAGTTATTTGACTACTTCGATTTTTATGGATAAAAGTTCTATCTAAACCATTAACTAAACTTTTATTTGTACTTACGTCTATTATGAGATCGCTTTAGAAAATATTGTCTCGAATAATTTCTTGTGAAAAACTTAGTCTAATTTCTGATCTGATGCTTATTGAAAATCTTTTGAAAGGTTTTTTATTGAAAAGGAGGGGACCGAAAACGTTATTAAATGAGTAAATCTGTACAATTATTCTCTTAAAATATACTTCAGTTTAATATGGGACTACATCAATAGAAACCCTGCAAATATTAGTAGAATTCGATAAAACTTTATCCCTTGAGGATCAAATACATAAATTTATGCTATGTCTCAATTATAAATTAGCAAATTTATGCTATATAATTTTCTAGAATATTCTATGGATAATTCGTGTTTTACCGATTTACTCAATGGAAAGCTTGCCATTTTATATATTGCCGTTTCAGCTTCTCTCCATTGCATATAAAAGGAGTGCCTCCTAGGGAGAATGCCCCTCCTATATCGAGCCATGAAAAAGTTAGCTTCCATTAATTTAAACGCGAATAAAAGGGAGCAGATTAGCACATAAACTTCAAACGCCGCGAAGTTTGAGCATCGGAACGAAAAAATTGAGAGGAAGCTAAAAAAGAAGTCTTCTCCAATCGACCCTTCGTTATTGTTTCTATGCGTAATAGCCTCTCTTACTAATTCGCAGTCTAAGAGGTATTTCACAATTTCTATTATGGCCAGTAAAATAAAAGATGGGAGTACGATACCAAGCCGCAGAAAAGAAAAGCAACGAAACATTGCTTTTATGGAAACAAAAAAATGGGAGGGGGTAAGGAGATATAAATCCTATCCTTTTGATGACAACCCTGATACGGTGGAAACAGATGATGTGCCCCGCTTCGTTTCCAATAGGTTTTTTTCTTGTAAGACCCTATTCAGTTCTATTATACTCTGCACATTCAATTTGGAAAAAATCGTGTACTTCACTGTGCTGATGGTTGAGGCTTTTAGTCCCAACCTTTCTGCAATCTTTGAGGTTCCCATGCCCTGTGCCAATAAAAAGGCAATTTCTCTCTGCCGCATGGTCAAAGACAGCTTCCTCATGCTCGAATTGGGTTTCGTAGATACCGAACCATGATCAATAAGTTCCGTAAGCATGCTGTTAAAATCCGATGGGTCTATATAATATTTCCCTTCAAGGACCATACCTACGCAACGCTCCAGCATGGACGCATCGCTTTCCTGAGAGAGGTATCCATGAGCTCCAAACTTGAGATATTGAATGGCCGATTCGGAAGAGCCACTTGGATCAAAAATAATGATTTTGCTCTCTCTAAAATGACTCTTTACTTCTGCTATTCGATTCCCTCCTTGCCGGTCTATTGCCATAATGACCAGTTCCGGGCTGAAACCTTGAGATTTGTTTTTAATGTTTTGAATGTTGTCAACTTCAATTAAACGGATATTATCAAATTTTTCATTTAACAAACATTTAATTCCTTCGCGAATGACTGGTCTACTTTCGATGATGAGTGTGTGTAACATAGTAAAAATTATAATTTCATTCCGATCAAATAATCAATAAAATTTGACCATACTTTTCTATTCCAAACTTATGCAAATATGATTTTTTTTGACCTATTATTTACCTCCATCTCCCGGTTATTGACTATTTCATGCTATAGAACAAACTATGATTAGCAATAAATTGCTAATCACCATGCGTGGAAATGAAGTCGACTGGCCCTCCTCTACCTCCGAAAAACAGGCTTTTCTGGCTAGTAATGACGGCGATTTTAAGATAGGAACGAAGTAATTTGAAGGAAAGTAATTCCGTAAATGAATTACTGATTCTTGCCTATCTGATATCTAGAACTTTCTTTGCATTTTTCCTCAATGCATAGACATACATATCAAATATTAGATTTAAATTAGTGGATATTATTAGATTATCTGAATGGTTACATAATACTAATTATAACCGTTGGACACCCTAATTTTATTGAGGCTCTCAAGCTTTTAACTAGCCATTTGAAGAGGTGGTTTTACCTCCTTAAACTACCGGATAAATACTTACTTTTAAATACTTCATTATGACCTTAATAGTAGACACGCTACCTTCATTATATTCACAACTTTCAGCCTTTAGAGCCCATGATCAATATCTACCTGATATTGATCGGGATCAACTCATTGCAGAACTTTTCCCAAGCTCTGCTTCTGAATTGGTACAGCGCCTTTCTGATATATCAGCGGCTATGTTTGGAGTTGTTCTAAAACATGCCGGCGCATACTGTGGTTTCGAACATATCGACCCCATTGCTAATGATACAATGTATAATTTAGGGAAAATTAATGCTGCTCGCAGTTTAGATAAAGAAGGCATTAATAGGGATATAGAAGGATTTTTTAAGATTATTTTGATCACCATTTTCACCGCCAATCCCGAGTATAGTTTTACGATTAACCGACTAGATGAGCAAGAACTTAAAATGACTATTAGAGGCGTAGACCGGTACCATAAAATTGCCTTTACTACTGGGATTGTCGATCATTTAACTTGGCCCGTGATCTCCCCTTACCTTCATGGAATTAATGAGGAGCTTGGAATAAATGCTAAAATCGGAATTCAACTGTTGATATTAAATGAACAAAGTCAATGTCATTATGAATTAAAGATTACAGGGGGCTTCAAATAATAGTCCATTAGATTAGTACAAAACCAGTTTTCCACATCTAATACCTAAGGGAGCGGAAAACTGGCTTTATATTATTTAAATAGAATATTTCCCATATCAAGTAAAGATAGAAACTCTATGTGGCGAGAAGATCAACTTGTTTCTTCGAGCTATCTATATCTTGAATAATATTTGCGATTTTTTCGGGGTGCTGATAAATAAAAAAATGTCCCCCTTCCATGCATTTATATTCGAAATCAGCAATGGTGAAGCTCTGCCACTGTTCAATTCGATGTGCACTTTTTTCCTGGTGTCCCATCATTGCAAATATAGACGTTCTGATCAGCCCAGGCATAAGACCGCCTACAGAATCTACAAGTTTTAAGTCTGCTCGTAATATAGGTTCGTAAAATTTGTATAAGTCTTTATTTTGGAAAAGCTCTTCCGGAATTCCACCCATTTTCCTAAGGGCACTGGCAAACTCTGCCTCAGGGAGCTGATGTAAGGATTGCAAAAAATCTGACTTGCCCACTGCTGGGCTGGCATTGCCACTAACAATTAGGCACCCAGGCTTTTTATTGATTTTCTCCAAACGTTCTGTAACCCAGAAACCTAATATTGCACCTAGGCTATGTCCAAAAATAAGATCTACATCGGGCTCAATTTCCTTTTCTATCTGACTTGTTATGTCGTCAAGTGCATCCGTAAACCTTTCCAATAACTTTTCCTGATGTCGTTTTCCCCGACCTGGGAGTTCCAGAGGTCTTAAATCAAAAGTCTCTAAATACGGACTAAGGAATTGGTAAGAATATCTACTTCCACCTGCAAAATGCAGCAAGAATATTTTTCTCTTTGAATTGCTCATTTGATATATTATTTTTAGGCCTCATTTTTTAGATAAGATGTCCGCGGCATGTTCCATGAGCATCACGCCAATTTTATCCACATAACGATTGCGCCAACTTTCTAAAGAGGTACTACATACGAATTGATTGAAAGCACCCAATGCTGGGCTTGATCTTAATTGAAAATTCATTTTATTGCTGTCCTCTTCTTGGAAGGGCAATAAACGCGACCGCTCCAAGTATAATCGAAAAAGCTGTCCCAGCATCAACTTTGGCTGTTGCTTAACTCTATCTAGTTCATCATATTTATTCTGTTTAAGAAGTTCGTTTTGAACATGTTGAAGCATTTGTGCTATGGGTGCCTTGAAAAAATCTCTTTCTAGTTGAAACTTAATTTTCTCCGGAATTTCCTCCAACGAATTATACTGACAATATAGGGTGTAAAGCTTTCTAGCCCTTAAAGGAAAGAGCGTCCCTTTTTTCACAACTTGCTCTTGAACTCCCATTTCAAAGAAATCGCTCGAGGGAGCAAGGATAGTATCATGAATATCAATTTCTTGGAGAAGATCTTTACTAATCGCATTAATTCCTGCTTCCACAGTACATTGATTTATGGAGCCCGTAAGTACGAAGTCGGCACCCAAAACATAGGCACAAGCTATCGCTTGGGGAGTCCCAATTCCCCCCGACAATCCGATCCGAACCTTAATGGCCTCCGGAAATTTTTTTATAATCTGCTTCTGTAATAAGATTATACTTGGCAATAGCACCAGCGCCCCAACAGTCTCGGACTCTACACAGATATCATCGGCAATTGAAACCTTAGAGACATCCTGTGCCTGTTGGTCAGTAATTAATCCATGTTCTACAAGTTTTACTAAATCGCCTTGCGAAGGAGGCTGAAAAAAAGTCTCGGCCACTTCAGGCCTTGATACCTTGGCCATTATGCGATGCTCATTCATAGGATTGCCTTTCACATCTCGACGCATACCTTTTGCCTTAAAACGAATGAGGGCTGGAGTAAGCTGCAAGTATGCTGAAACTTCAATATTTTTGACTCCCAGCTGAAGACATAAGTCTATTAACTGCATATCATAATTTGTATCATTAGGGTTATACCTTACAGCGACACCAAATGGATGCTTTCCTTTCAATGCCTCCTGAATTTGATTGACATTTTGCTGAACCACATCTAAGGGTAATTCGTTGCTTCCGAAGAAGCTAAGAATCCCGGAACGAGCCAATTTAATGACCATTTCCGCCGATGAAATGCCTCTGTACATAGATCCCACAACATACGAATATTTCACCCTATAGGAAGCTTTGAAATCCTTGCTACCTAAGCTGGTTGCATCTACTTGGTTTTCAACATCTTTCCCAGTCCTCCCGGAAGCAGTAATGATATGATTTATTTTGTCATCCACTTTATCATCCAAGATCGGACTACATTCTCGACGTATCTCATTGGTCATTTTAGTCAGTAAAGTCCCATTAACTTCATCGAAAGTATCCACTCCATACCCCACAAGTAAGCGGATAGAATCAACCCATTGCACTGGGCCAGCGATTTGGGCACTCAATACCGATGCAATCTGTTCATTACTATATGGCAGAGCCATGACGTTGGCAATTACCGGAATTTTCAGAGGATGGAAAATAATACCCTTTAGAAATATTTTAAACTCGTCTGCTGCCGCTTTCATATAGCGAGAATGAAAAGGGGCACTTACATTTAAGGGAATAATATTTATTTTCCGTTCAAGAAACTGTTTTATTACTTGCGACATCGTCGTTTTAGGCCCTGACAACACAGTCTGTGTGGGGGTGTTCAGATTAGCAATATCAACATCCATAAACCCCTCCGCCGCGAGCAGTTGAATAAGATGTTCCCTTGATACTCCTAAAACTGCCGCCATCCCTCCACCAGAAGCGGCGGCCATAAGTTCTCCTCTTTTTTTTACCAACTTTAAGCCCGTCATAAAATCGAATACACCACTCGCCAGTAGGGCATTATACTCCCCTAAACTATGACCTATCAAATAAGATGGCACCTGGGTAGGACGGTCGAAATAAGCGAAGGAATTGACGGTATAGATAGCCGGCTGGGTATACTGAGTTTGACTTAATAATTTCTGAGGATCCCGCAAACAAAGTTCTTCCAGATCATATCCTAGTAGTTCAGAAGCACCAATAGTTTCTGTTTTGTATCCCTTAAATAGGTCCTTGCCCATTCCTTTAAATTGTGACCCCTGGCCGGGGAACATAACTGCTTTCATATCAATATTTTTAAAGTTCGACAATGGCTAATAGCCATTATTTATGAATGGAATTCGTAAGGACTTGGGGCCCATAAGAAATCCCTGTCGATAGCTGGGCATATATATAGTCCGAAAGTGTGGAAATAGTTGGATTGCTAAATAGGTCGGCAAAGTCTAGTGTAATTGGAAGTACAGCATTTATATTGCGGATAAGCTCCACACCCGACAAGGAATCGAAACCATTTTCAAAAAAATCCTTCTCGATATCAATATCACTTTTCATTTTTTTAACAGTCTCAGCCGCTATAATAGCCAACCGATCTTTTAACAGATCTAAGAAGTCAGGTTCACCTATACGACTTAAGGGTAGACCCATTCCATAAGTTTCAGAGTTTTCTTCTCGAATTGCAACCGGGATTGCGACTATCTGGCTATGGCTTTTTTTCTCCGGAGAAGGGAGGATCCAATGGCGCTCCCGAGCAAAGGGATAGGTGGGTAGACTTATTTTCCCCGGACTGCCCAAGGGGTATAGTCTTTTCCAATCTACTACTCCCCCCAAACACCATAATTCTAAGAGCTGCTCGTACTGGCCCAGGTCTAGAAGTCGATTCCCTTTATCGCTATCTAATAATTTAACCGGCCCATTTCCCTCATCTGTATGGCCCTCACAAAAAACAGCATCATCCTTTAGAAAATTTTTCAGTTTTTCCTGTAATTCGATGACAGAAACGGTTACAAAGCCCATTCTCTGTGATAAATGATCTCGACCTACTTGGAGCGTATAGGCTACCTGATGGATAGAAACTTCTGGATTGAGTACTAAATAGGCATGTAAATCTTCCACACGTTTCCTTAGCCTATCTTTGTTTTTGGCTGAAAGCAGAATTATTACCTGTTCTTGCTGAGATAAATCAGCTGGAACGGATGGAATGTATTCTTCCAAAACGATATGCGCATTAGTTCCCCCAAATCCGAAACTACTGACCCCTGCCCTCCGAGGAGTATTTTCAGGAGAAATCCAGGGTGTAGTTTTCTTTTGAAGGGTAAAGGAGCTTCCGTTCAGTCGAAGAAACTCATTTGCATTTTCTAATTGAGGGTTTCCCGGAAGGATGCGATGTTTCATAGATAATAACACCTTAATTACACCCGCTACCCCTGCCGCAGACTCTAGGTGACCAATATTGGTTTTGACACTCCCTATACTGCATACAGGATGAGAAGGAGTACTTAACCCCCATTCATTAAAGAGGGTTTCAAATGCCATTTTCAATCCTTCCGCCTCAATGGGATCTCCTAGAGCTGTCCCGGTGCCATGAGCCTCAATATAGCTTATCGTACGAGGATCTACACCCGCGCGACGATAAGCATTCAATATTACTTCCTTCTGGGCAATCGGGTTGGGAGAAGTTAGAGTATTAGCTCTTCCACCATGATTTTCGGCGGTTCCCCGAATAAGGGCATAAATGTGATCACCATCTTTTTGGGCCTGGCTGAGTGATTTTAAAACCAATATTCCTACACCCTCCGCTCGAACATATCCATTGGCACGCTGATCGAACGTCCGGCATCTGCCATCTTCACTCAGCATACCAGCATTACTTACAGCCAAGGTAGTATCTACAGAGAGCAAAGAGTTCACTCCTCCAGCAATAGCCATTGCGCAACGGCCAGACTGAATACTATCCACTGCACGGTTTAAGGCTATCAATGAACTGGAGCAAGCCGTATCGATTGGTTCACTCGGGCCATGAATATCCAATAGATACGAGATACGATTAGCCAGCATTGAATGGGTATTACCTGTAGCATAATGAGCATGCACACGAAGCTCCCGCTGCTCGCTTAACAAATCGGCATAGTCGTTATTTAGCACTCCAATAAATACACTCACACTAGTTCCCTTCAACTTACTGGTTGGAATACCCGCATCCTCTAAAGCAGAAAACACAGCCTCTAAGGTTATCCTATGCTGGGGATCCATCAATTCCGCTTCTCGGGCTGAAATTTCAAAAAAAGAGGCGTCAAATTTATCTATATCAGAAATAAAACCTCCCCATTTTGCTTTCGTTTTTAGCGCATCACGACGGGAATCTCCATAGTATGATTTCCAGTCCCATCGGTCAGGTGGAATTTCACGGATAAGGTCCTTGTTACCTGTTAGCTGCTCCCAAAATTCCACCAAATTTTCAGACCCAGGAAAACGACCTGACATCCCCACAATGGCTACCGGATCCTTTTCATCATCATCTTTTGTTGAAGGATTAGATTTTGAATTAGGATACCTCCCAGTAGGTCCGTTTGGCAAAATTCTAGACTCTTCCGCTACTTCAGAAGTGAGATTACTAATCAGATGACTATATTTAGGTCCTATCTCGTCTAGATAATGATCGATCATAAAACCAGCCAGCTCCCGTATAGTTGAATAAGTAAAAAATTCAGCTGGAGACAAGTCAAGCTCGTAATAGTCGTTGAATTGATTGGTAAACTTGGTTAAAATTATCGAATCGAAACCATAACTACTTAGTTCGACATCAGGCATCAGATCCTCTACATCATAAGTTAGAACCTGAGCGATGAGCTTTAAAATATCTTTTTCCAAAATCGTCTGAAACAAGGTTCTGTCAGCTGCTTGAAGCTGAATCTTGGATCCACGATTAATTTTGTTCAGAGGCTCATCAATTAACTTTTCTTTTTGACCATACATGACGACTCCTTGACTCAGAGACGAACCCAATAGTTTTTCAAAGGCTTTTATTCCTTCTTGACTTGGCATTGGCATCATCCCCCATTTCTTCTCCAGATAATGTGCGCTGCCCTCATTGACGGACATTCCTCCTTCGGCCCATAGAGGCCAGTTAATACTTAAAGTCCTACCTTTGCTCACTCCATTTGCTACGCGCTTATTGCGCTCATGGGCAAATTGATCCAGATAAGCATTGGCCGCCGCATAGTCAGCCTGTCCAATATTGCCTTTGACGGCTGCCAAAGAGGAGAATAAAATGAAGAAATCCAAAGGGGTATCTCCTATTGCTTGATCCAGATTTTGTACCCCTTTTACCTTTGGAGCGAAAACTTCCCTAACTTCTTTGGAGGTTTTATTCATAATAAAACTATCTCGCGTTACCCCAGCACTATGCAGGATACCATTGAGCTTCCCAAATCGTACGGTTATTTCCTGTATTAATGCCCTAACCGCATCTGCATCACTTACGTCACATTGCAGATAATTAATATTTTCGAAGTTCTTTACCTCCGAGGCAGGTCTTCTACCAGTTATAACTACCTGAACGTCCTTCGTCTTAGTCAAGTAATGTGCAAACAAATATCCCAACGCCCCCACACCTCCTGTAATCAGATAAACCCCCTGTTCCTGAGCCATAGCAGCTACCGAGGATTGTTCAGTCGAAAAAATTTGTAGTCTCTTGCTTTGTCTTCTTCCCTCTACATACCGAATTTCCATTTCAGTTTTAGTAAAAGGAATTTCCAGTTCGCTTTTAATCAGCGCCGCCATAGCGAGCGGACTTTCCATTCTTAACATTTCTACGCCTATCATCCGAGGAGTGAGACGTTCATTTTCAAGCTGTAAAGTTCTTAAAAGTCCCGACAAAAAACCATAACGAAGTACCTGGGCTGAATTATAGAATAGTAAGATCGGTCCAGAACGTTGCTTCGTTATATTCTCCTTTAATATGTCCAGCAATCCATTAAATAAGTCTGCGACTTCTGAATCAGAAAGGCTCTTTACAGGTAAATTCAGAATATCACCTAAAGCTGATGCAAGTTCAGAATTTTTCTCTTCCAGAAGAATAATCTGAGCAGGTATCAACCCTGATTGATATCCCAAAGTTACATCTAAGGTCTCCTGCCAGGAATAATCAAACAGATGCAAGCTTTCCGCATGGGCCAAACCCGATTTTTTTGGTTGTAAAACAGGTTCTCCACTCAGGCTTAGCACCGATAAATCCTTAAATTGCAAATGCACTTGGCCCGAATCATCTGTGATCTCAATATCAAAACTGATGATCTCATTTTGTCCCACCACCTTGGATTTTTTGATAGCATAAGCCCATATCCTGTCGGTTGGTGCCTGGTATAAATTGACTTGCCTCACGGCAAAAGGAACCAATGCGCTTGGTAAACCAGTAGACGTCATTATTGTTCCCAAACAAGTTTGTAAAGCGCTATCTATAAGTCCAGGATTTAGTGAATATCTTGCGTCGACAGGCAATTCTATAAAGGCTAGAGATTCGCTGTCCCCCATAAATAACGTGCTTATTCCTTGAAAGCTACTTCCATACTCAAGGCCAGCTTCCCGAAATATTGTATAGCAATCATCCCCTGCTGTCACGTCACTCAACCGACTTTTTATGGCCTCCAAATCGATGGCTGCTACTTCTACAAGAGGAAAGGTGCTGAATGATCCAGAACATAACGATAGGTTCGATTCCTGACCAAAAGTCGAAACATTAAAACCAAAATCTTGTCTCGATTGCTCTATTTTTATCTCTATTTCTTGGGTATCTCCCGTTAGATGAAAGGCATTATGCCAACTTACATTGTTTAACTGCGTAACCCTTTTCTGAGTACTCATGGATCCCGCTTGGCTGATCATCTCTATGTAAGCTACTCCAGGCATTAAGCACTTTCCACCCACTTTATGATCCTTTATAAAGGATTCTTTTCCGCTAAATAAACTGGAATATTTATGTGATTTAAGAGTTGAACTATTTCGATGTACTAACGGATGTATGGTCAGGTTTCCAGAAGGATTTATAACCTGTTTGGACTGCGGGATCCAATATCTTTTCCTTGCAAAAGGGTAAGTCGGTAAAGCTATTTTTACTGGTTTTATATCACCATAAAGCTTAGACCAGGCTATATCGGCACCTTTCACCCATAATGAGGCCAAAGAATGGTAGTCCTTGCCAGAAAGGGCCTTTTGCGCCTGTGATCTCAACTGCTCCTCTTCCAGATCTGAAAGAAGCTCATTTGATACTATACTCCCTCGATACATACCATCTGATTTTCCCCCTAAGAAGTCGCTTAGATACCCCTGCAGTTCGGGAATGTTTTTGGCAATAATACTCAGTCGTTCTCGCATCGGATCTCTACCGACCTGCAAGGTATAGGCCATATCATTGAGATCGGTCAAAGGGTTTACCTGAATATGGGTCAATAAGTCTTTTACCTTAGCTTTTAATCTCTCCGTATTTTTTGCTGATAACAGAAGAACCGACGGTTCAGTACTTTCAAATCGTTTTTTACTTCCCCCAAGGTACTCTTCGATAATAATGTGTGCATTAGCGCCGCCAAATCCGAAACCACTTACCCCGGCAATTCTTGGCATACCCATTGGACTAAACCATGGAGTAGTATCCTTCTGCAAATAGAAAGGACTACCTGAAAGTCTCAAAAATTCATTTGGAGTATTCAATTGCGGGTTACCGGGAATCATTTGATACTTCAGAGATAATAAAACCTTGATGATACCTGCCATTCCGGCGGCAGACTCCAAATGACCGATATTTGTTTTTACACTGCCTATCCCACAAATAGGCTCTGAGGGTATGGACAAACCCTTCTCTTTGTATAGAGTGGCGAAAGCCATCTTTAAACCCTCAGTTTCAATAGGGTCACCCATAGAGGTTCCCGTACCATGAGCTTCTATATAGCTTACTCTACTGGGATCTACATTGGCAGAGCGATAAGCGCTTAGGAGAAGCTCCTTTTGCGCCTGGGGATTAGGAGAGGTAAGCGTATTGGCCTTTCCCCCATGATTCTCTGCCGTACCTCTGATTATACCATAAATCCGGTCTCCATCGCGTTCAGCCTCTGATAAAGACTTCAGAATTACAATGCCTACTCCTTCGGCACGGACATATCCATTGGCACTTTGGTCGAAAGTCTTACACCTACCATCTTCGCTAAGCATCCCTGCGTTACTGATGGATATGGTAGTCTCTGGAGAGAGTATAGCATTTACCCCCCCTGCTATAGCTACCTTACAACGCCCTGAGCGAATATTTTCCACTGCTCGATGCACAGCCACTAAAGAACTAGAGCAAGCAGTATCAATCGGTTCACTAGGACCATGTAAGTCCAATAGATAAGAAACCCGGTTCGCCAAGATGGTTCGCAGATTACCACTAGAAATTTGGGCTTGAATGATCAGGTCCTTTTGCTGGCCTAGTAACATGGTGTAATCATTATTGAGAACGCCAATGAAAACCCCTGTATTAGAGCCTCTGAGCTTAGCTGCAGGAATGGAAGCATCCTCTAAGGCGCTGTAAACGGCCTCCAAGGTAATGCGCTGCTGAGGATCCATGAGCTCGGCCTCGACAGGCGAAATTTCGAAAAACAAGGGATCAAACTTATCCATATCTGATATAAAACCTCCCCATTTGGCTTTGGTCTTATAGAGGTCTTTTCGAGGATCACCATAATACTCCCGCCAGTCCCAGCGTTCCTCAGGGATCTCCGTAACCAAATCCTTTTTATCTCTTATTTGCTCCCAAAAAGTGGCTAAATCTTCACTTCCTGGAAATCGGCCGGAAATACCTACTATCGCTACAGGTTCGTTACTAGCTTGGTAAGGAGTGAAATCTTCGTAAGAATGATGAGACTTCATCGAGGGAAAATTGGGCAGCTCCTCCCCCTTATTACCAATAACGGAGGATTCTGATACTGAAGTCAACCCCTCTTGCTGGGATTCCTCCCGATATTTCTGATGCAACTCTTGACTATAGTTCTCAGTGAGATGACTGACCAGTTCGTTAATAGTGGAATAATTATAAAAAGCCGTAGGCGCCAAATCTATCCCATAATAATCGTTAAGATCATTGGCAAAACGTGCCAACATATTTGAGTCGAATCCATAACCCATAAGATCCTTGTCAACCCGTATGGTCTTCTGGTCAAATTTTAAAATCTCCGATGCTATTTGTTGAATTTGTATTCTTACAAGCTCTGGTATTAGATCTGAATTTACTGCCCCGGATTCAGATGCACCTCCGTTATGTATGGCCTGCTTCACTTTTGTTTTGGCCAAAAGCATAATCACTTGCCTTTCTGAAAAGGATTTAAAAATTTTATCACCCTCTCCATAGCCAACTACCACCTGACCATTGGCGGATCGCAGAATCTGCTCAAACGCAGCTAAGCCAACCGCTTCGGACATGGGCTTAAGCCCAAAAACATTCTTTAAATACCGCTGATGCTCCAGATCCATCTGCATCCCCCCGGCCTTCCAATACGGCCAATTTATACTCAGGGTCTTACCTTTTCTCCTGCCATCCTCTACAAGCTCATTTCGGAACTGAGCATAATGATCTAGGTAAGCATTGGCAGCTGCATATGCTGCTTGGCCCGAGTTCCCTATGACTCCCGCTACGGATGAGAAGTACACCATGAAGTCCAAATCAAACTCCTGGCTCGCTAGATCAAGATTTTTCACACCTTGAATCTTTGGTTCAAGTACTTCTTGAATATCTGACCAGGGAGTGTCCTTATGCAATAAATTATCCCGAAGTACTCCAGCACTGTGAATAATTCCATCTATGCGGCCATACTTAGCAATAATTTCGTTTAAAAGTCGATCTACATCAGCTCTAGACGATAAATCACAGGATCTATATTCCCTTTCCGATCCATTATTCATCAAATTCAATGGTAGTACAGCCCCGTCCCGTCGCCCAGTAAGAATGACACGGGTTCCGGTCACCTTATGAATGTGTCTTTCAAAAATTTGTCCCAGTCCTCCCATACCTCCGGCAATCAAATAAACCCCTCCTTCCTTAATCGCAACCGAAAGCGGGACTGATGAAATGCTAATCATCGGGTCGAGTGATTTTACCTGCCTCTTCCCATTAATGTACCTTACCTCTGATTCTATCTTATCCTTTTCAAAAGTTAGTATTGACGCCAACCATTTTTGCTCGTTCGAAATGAGTCTTTCGACCCCTACTACTCTCCCACTAATTGAGGCGTTTTCTTGATTAGCCGTTTTTAACAACCCAGTGATATATCCATATTCAGCAAATTCATGATTTTGGACCAATACTATAAAATGAAGTGGAACCCTTTGTTCCATTCCAGATTTTATTTTTTGCAGTACCGTAAAAAATAAATCCTCGGCGGTCTGGCATGAAATTGATTCTACGGGCATCTTCGTTTCTTGGCTAAGTGCATCAGCCAACCGAGCTGAGCCGCCAGCTAGTAAAATTGTAGGAGTTGTTAAGTCGCTATTTACAATCCCTCTCCCCGGTTCCCTTTCATTCCAATGGTTACCAAACAAATGCAAAGCAGGATGTGAGAATTCGATGGCTTCTGGACGTTTGGCTTCCGGATTCATTGGAGAGAAAGAGAAAGCTTTTAATTGAACCAATACCCTCCCCTGCATATCGAACAGATCGATATCATAAGTCAGCAGGCTATTTTTGACTCCATCCATATTAGTTCCGGATTTTCGGGCATAACTCCATATACGATTTGGCAAATCAGCATAAATATTAACCTCTTTGACCCGGAAGGGAACCACCGTACGATTTTTATCTTCACGGAGCATCACTGATAAGCACGTTTGGACAGCACTATCCATGATTGAAGGATCAAGCATAAAGCCCGGATTTGGAACCAGCTCAATTGAAGCCAATGCTACATTCAACCCATTATATAGCGTATGTATCCCTTGAAAACCAGGACCATAGGTAAGACCCATCGCCTTAAATTGCTCATAACTCTCCAGTCGATTAGAGCCATAAGAAAAGCTCCTTTGAAGCGCATTGATATCGATAGAATCAATTTGTGGTAGTGTTTCATAATTTGCCTCTCCCCTACAGTACAAATTTGAGTCTCCATTCCAGTTTGTTACCTCAAAAATGATACCCTTTCTACCCAACTCCGTCTTGATTGCCAGTTCTTTTATGCCTTGATCGAAATGGAGAGGATTAACCCAACTAACGTTTCGGAGCTGTTTTATCTCCTGTCCTGAAGATATACTGGTCGCATGCCGTGCCATTTCTAAATAAGCTACGCCAGGAAAAACAGTCTGACCAAATAACTTATGATCTTTTACGAAAACTTCCTCGCCAGTAAGGACTGTCCTATAGCTTTGTTTTGCGAATGTGGAGATATTCTCTTGTACCAAGGGGTGCAACATCTTCTGTTCTGATCTTCCCATCTGATTATCTTGGGCAATCCAGTACCTGTCTCGCAAAAAAGGGTAAGTGGGCAGACTAATCTTCTCCGGTCTTTTCTCAGAATACAAGTCTACCCAATCTATGGTCATACCCTTTGCCCAAAGTTGAGCAAGTGTTTCGGAATCCTTGGCTTGAATAGCAGCCTCAACAGTTGACGTGCCTGGAGCTCCTTGTAGAAAAAATTGTTCTTTCTGTACTAAACCATCACCTTCATAATACCGACCGGACTCTGCATTGCAATACGCCTGTAAATTCTCCTGCAAATCGACCATATGTTTAGCCGTGAAGGACAGGCGTTGTTCCATGGGTTCCCTTCCTACCTGCAGCGTATAAGCCATTGCATAGAGATCTATTCCTTCATACTGTTTTGTATAAAAAAGTAGATTCTTAACTTGTGTTTTAAGACAATCCTTGTCCCTGGCTGACAATACAAAAATTGCCGGTTCCGTACTGGTGTACTTCTCTCTATTTTTTGAAATATATTCTTCCAGAACAACATGGGCATTCGTTCCGCTAAACCCAAAACTGCTCACGGTAGCACGTCGAGGGAAATTTCCAGAAGGGAGCCAGGTTTCCGATTTTTGCTGAATCTTAAATGGACTATCCGGAACACTGATCAATGGATTTTGTTGCACATAATTCAGACTAGGTACCAGTAACCTGTGTTTGAAACAAAGCAAAACTTTGATAATTCCCGCTACCCCAGAAGCCATCACCGTGTGACCAATATTTGTTTTTACACTCCCTAGGCTACAAAAACCTTTATCACCGGTAAACTTTTGAAAACTAGCCGAAAGGGCTTCAAATTCGATGGGGTCTCCAAGACTTGTACCCGTACCATGCGCTTCTACGCAACCAATGGTATGAGGGTCGATATTAAATTTGGTATAAACTTCGGTTTCTAATGCCTGTTGAGCCAGCGAGCTTGGTGCCGTAATCCCGTTTGTGGCTCCATCTTGATTAGTAAGGCTCCCCTTAATAATACCATAAATACGATCCCCGTCGCGCTCAGCGTCCGATAATCGCTTAAGTATTACCACCCCTACTCCTTCCCCAGGTACAAATCCATTGGCACGACTATCGAATGTATAACATTGCCCATCAGGAGAGAGCATCCCAGCTTTACTTGTTTGCTTGTAAAAATCAGGACGAGTGGCTAACCATACCCCTCCGGTAAGAATTAGATCAGTCTCATTGGTAAGAAGACTCTTGCACCCTAAATCTAGGGCAACTAACGAACTGGAACAAGCAGTATCTAAGGAAACAGCAGGACCTTTAAGGTCTAAGAAATATGATATCCGTGAAGCAAGGATAGAACTAGCGTTCCCCCAAAAAGAAGCCGCCTCCTTGCTATCTTCCCCATCAAGATAGTCGCTAGGTCCGGCACCAACAAACACTCCAGTCTTGCTTGATTTGAGTTTTTGAGGATTTATCCCCGCATCTTCCAAGGCTTTCCAGCACTCCTCCATAAATAAACGTTGCTGGGGATCCATTACTTCGGCTTCCCTCCCTGAGATTTTGAAAAATAATGGATCAAATTTATCTGTATCCCTTAAAAATGAACCCCACTTACTATTCGTTTTTCCAGGTTCGTTTTTACTCGCACTATAATGCACGTTCTTATCCCAACGATTGGCCGGTACTTCCTCAATTAAGCTCCTTCCCTCTCTGATTGTCTCCCAAAAAACTTCAAGGCTTTCAGCAGCTCCAAATTTTCCACTCATTCCAATAATCGCCACTTGCTCACCTCTATGGTCAATACTTTCTCCCAATACTTTAGCTGGCTCAATTTTAGAATTTTCCGGACTTGAGATTGTTCTATTACTATTTCCACCTAGATTCTCGGTTACTTCACCCGTAAGGATGGTTGAGCCTCTTGACTCTGATTTTGGGGATGCAACGGGAATTTGTATAGTTTCTGCAAACTGAACCTTGATATATTCCGCCATGGAGGTAATATCAGGATAGTTAAAAATATCGATGGTTTTAAGATTGATTCCCAGATCATCATTCATATTTTTGATCAGAGTTGTGCCCAAAATAGAATCAAAACCATAATCAGAGAATCTTTCGTCTATGTTGAATTCTTCTTTTGGAAGTTTGATGGTCTCCGCAGCGATAGTTAATAGTTTGTCTTTTAACCAATCCAAATCAATGCTTTTTATAGATAAATCGACTTCAGTCGAACTATGCTCAAGGTGCGGAAGTATCGAGGGAGGTAATTGAACTTTGCCTCCTTTACCATCACTCACAGCCGCAATTATCTGTTGTGGTAACTGAAGCCCCCTCGGGTAAAAACTTGCCGAAGTAAACCCTGTTTGATCCAATACAATCTTCCAGCTTTCACTACTCAACCCAGGGCAGCCTTTGAGACGAAGGTGCTCGTCCTCATAAAGCCACCAGCCATCGAGTAAACCGAAGGTAACTGTATAAAAAAATTCTGTCTGAGCAATCTCATTTAAAATCATCAGACCTCCCTTCTTCATTACCGACTTTAAATTCTGGAGCGTTTTGTTAATATTACGCGTCGCATGAACCACATTGGCCCCTACTATAATGTCAAAGAAACCAGCAGGTATTTTCTGGTTGGAAGCCGGTTCTTCAATATTGAATAATGCGGTTTTAATGTAGGGGGCTACCTCCATATATCGATCCGCATAGAATAGAAAACTCCTTGAAACATCTGAGAAGGTATACTCCAGATTTGCACTAAATGGAGCTAGTCTTTTGAAAAGCCCTTCACTTGTACCTCCAGTGCCGCCACCGATTTCCAATATGCGTATTTTATCTCCAGGGTTTAACGACCCTACGGAATTGGCCACACTTCCAGCTACTAGTTCCCCGAGAATATCGTTAAAATAATTTGCCCGATAATTATTTTTATAAATCCCGCTAACATTTTCAAGGTCTCCATTTGGAAAAATCACGTCCGTGGCCGGAATTATACCTTTTAACAAATCAACATAACAACTTAGGCATAATCTCAACTGCTTCACATATGGTATGTAGCTAGCATTGGACCGAATCAACAATTCACTATCTCTTTCAAAATCGAAGTTTCGAAGTAACTCCATAACATGAAAAGGTATGTGCAACCTGTCAGCATTAACCTCTAATATTCCATCTGCCAACAGCTCCGAAAATAATTCCGCCCAAAACCTATCCAGTTTTTCAGCAATACCTAAAGATGATCTTATTCCTTCTAAGGGCTTATTTTCTATGCCCATCTTGACTAAGACATTTAATAAACCATATTGACACAGCTGTTTTAGATCTCGCTCGGCTCGCGTATCTTCTAAGAATGGCCTGGTCTCAACTGTAGCTAGGCGTAGTAGGGTCTCCTGGATTGAATCGGTACTTTGCATCTTCATATACGTTGAAATGTTTAGATTTATTTTTCCTGAAAAAGAATGGGAGAAACGCAGTAAATTCTGCGGTGCTAAATGATCGATCGATCCAAAACTACGAAAACATTCTAGTCTTGCAAATCAAAGTATTTCGACTAAAAAATCGTATTTATTAAAGGTTATACCCTTTAGAAGTTCCGTATATTCAGGGTTTCATTATCCTTTGCTCTCCACAAATATTTAGGAACATTACTTAAAACAAGGAATCCAGATGAACTGCATTATAAACCCACTAGGGCTAAGAGGAAAAGATGTCACCAGAGATGCAACCATGGTTTCATGCAAGGCACATTTTTCTGAATTACAATTAGTTAAGGAGGAGTTTTTAGGTACAAACGAATTAGAATATTATAATTCTATCCCATCAATAAACCGCCAATATAGCTATCTTCATGGGCGATATGTAGCCAAAACAGCTTTAAAGACTTATTTGAAAGTTCCCATTCCAGCAGCAGTCCAGATATCCTCAGGAATTTTCAATCAACCAATTATTGAGCATCCTGATGTCAACCATAGCCAGATCAGCATCTCTCATAGCGGAGAATGGGCAACTTGTATTGTTTTCCCCGAGGCCATTCCTTTAGGATTGGACATTGAGCGAGTTGATTTCACCAAAGATTGGACACGACTTGTGCCCCTATCCGAAACCGAGAGAGCCAATCTGCTATCCGGATCTCTATTAACGAGTCCACAGCCCTATACACTTATTTGGACCATTAAAGAAGCACTTTCAAAGGCTATAAAAACAGGTCTTACCGTAAATCCAAAGATCTTTGAAATAGCATCTATTGATAGACAAAATGACCATTGGGAGGCATCCTTCCAATATTTTACCTCATTTAAAGCTTATTGCTGGCAATACGAAGAATATATCTGGACTATTGTTCATCCAGCAAAAATAGCCCTAGTTGGTGGAGTAATATAAAACATGAAACCCTAATGCCTTGAATAATTAAAGGTCAACGAAGCTCGGTTGCCTTAAAACCCTATACGCATCAATTAAATTTACACCTAACTCTCCATTAACCTGCCTTTATCCCAGTCGATCGCACCATCCTAAAAATGTTGTATGGACACGGTCGAGGCTAGCCCGCTCCGCGGCTGTCCATATCGCTTTCGACTTACCCCTACTAATTTCTAAGGGAAGACCACTTCTGCTCAAAAAATATTTTACACTTACTGGATACTTTTGAGATATGACCGGTTCCATCTGAGCGATTTCTTACTGGAGCCATATTCCATCGGCTTTCTTGGCAGGATCGTTGGCATGTCGGCATAACCAGCTATGGACTTCAGGATAAAAATTTGCCGATATGGACGACATGCCTGTAGCTCCCCATTGTAAGGATTTCAAACCAGAGGTAGTATGCGCATTATACTATTCTAACTGAGTGCCCTTAGTTTACAATCAGGCCGTATCCCGTCAAGGGGCAGATAATTTCAAAACCCATGTGTGGAGGGATAAGTAATATAGTACGATTGGCGTGGAGTAGCGTATAATAATATACCTTTATAAATTCGTATCAATCAACACCTCAGTTCATGAAACGCTTTACTCTAGCCGCCCTACTAATGAGCATGACCAGCCTAACGCAGGCCCAAACGACCGATAAGACCTTTGCCGAGAAATTAGGATATCCTAAAGGAAAAAAGATCATTATTATGCATATCGACGATGTAGGCATGTCCTATGAGTCCAACCAGGGTGCCATCAGGGCTATGGAAGAGGGAGTAGCCAACTCATTGAGTGTGATGATGCCCTGTCCTTGGGTACCCGGATTTGTTCATTATATGAAGGAAAATCCAAATGTAGACGCTGGACTGCATCTTACACTGACCTCAGAATTTAAGGATTATCGATGGGGACCATTGGCAGGAAAACCAGCCGTAAAAGGCCTGGTCGACTCGGAAGGTGCGCTGTGGAAAGGTGTGGGTGATGTCGTGAAAAATGCCAGTCCCGACGAAGTAGAAATGGAGATACGCGCTCAGCTGGCCAGGGCACGGGAGATGGGCTTTGAGCCTACTCACCTGGACTCACATATGGGAACGCTCTTCGCTACCCCCGAATTTATGCAGCGCTATCTGAAGGTAGGAATGGAGGAGAAAATTCCAGTGATGTTTCCCGGCGGACATAATACCGTGGCTCAGTCCCAGGAGAAACTGGTAGCCGATCAGCTCCAAATGACCCGAAAGGTAGGGCAGCAGCTCTGGGCGGCCGGACTACCCGTGCTCGACGACCTGGAAAACAGCAGTTATGGATGGAAGGGCCCCGAATCGGGAGACAAGAGTCCCGAGGCCCTGCAGGCCTATAAAACCGAAAGATACATTAAGGCTCTTGACAACATTAAGCCGGGACTTACGATGGTCATCATGCACTGCACCACACATTCGGAAATCTTTCCGCATATCTCCGACTCCTGGCCTACCCGTCAGGGCGACTTCCTGGCAATGATCGACCCTAAACTCCGGGCCTATATCGAAAAAGAAGGTATTGTCCTCACCACCTGGCGTGAGGCCATGGAAAGAAGGAAAAAGGCAAAGTAAAAGAGAGAGGGGCCATTCTTGCGAACAGCCCCTCTCTCTTTAACGTATAACAACTTAATTACAGGTCGATGGCTTCGCCATAAGCTGCTTCTGTAGCACCTTTCACCGCTTCCGACATGGTAGGGTGAGGATGTACCGAACGAAGGATTTCGTGGGCGGTGGTCTCCAACTTACGGGCCACAACAACCTCAGCAATCATTTCGGTTACGTTCATACCAATCATGTGTGCTCCTAGGAACTCACCATATTTGGCATCAAAAATAACCTTTACGAAACCTTCCTTCGCTCCGGCGGCTGATGCCTTTCCAGAAGCCATGAAGGGGAATTTTCCCACTTTGATATCGTATCCAGCCTCCCGTGCCTTTTTCTCGGTAAGGCCGACAGAAGCGATCTCGGGCTGGCAATAGGTACATCCGGGGATGTTGCCATAGTCTAAAGCCTCCGTCTTATGACCAGCCAGTTTCTCGGCACAGATAATTCCTTCGGCAGTAGCCACGTGTGCCAGAGCAGGCCCAGGGGTACAGTCTCCAATGGCATAGAATCCAGGAACGCTGGTTTCGTACCATTCGTTAACAGAAATCTTACCTTTATCTGTTTTGATACCCGTTTCTTCCAGACCGATGTTCTCGATATTAGAAACGATTCCAGCCGCAGAAAGTACAACGTCCACTTCGAAAGTTTGTTCCCCTTTCGGAGTTTTTACCGTTACTACACATCCTGCTCCGCTGGTGTCAACTTTCTCAACAGAAGAATTTACGTAGGTATCGACACCCAATTTCTTGTATTGCTTGGCAATCTCCTTAGAGATATCTTCGTCCTCAACTGGTACCAGATTAGGAAGAAATTCTACCACGGTCACCTTAGTACCCATGGCTGCATATACGTAGGCAAACTCCATACCGATAGCACCCGAACCTACTACTAGTAGTGACTTAGGCTGCTTTTCCAAGCTCATCGCCTTCCGGTATTCGATTACTTTCTGACCATCAATTTTGATATTTGGCAACTCACGGGCGCGAGCTCCAGTGGCGATAATCACCCCTTTGTTGGCCGTATAGTCCGTCTTTTTGCCATCTTTGTCGGTCACCTCAACGGTTTTGTTTCCTTTTACCTTACCGGCACCCATGATGACATCGATCTTATTCTTTTTCATCAAGAAGGAAACTCCTTTACTCATACCATCAGCTACCCCGCGGCTTCTTTTGATAACTGCACCAAAATCTGCAGAAGGATCGCTAACATTGATACCGTAATCTTTGGCATGCTTGATATATTCGAAAACCTGAGCACTTTTCAGAAGGGCTTTAGTAGGGATACATCCCCAGTTCAGGCAGATACCACCTAAGCTTTCCTTTTCAATAATTGCTACTTTCAATCCCAATTGGGAGGCGCGTATTGCAGCGGGATACCCACCAGGACCGCTTCCAATTACGATCACGTCATAAGTTTGAGCCATTTTCTATTGTTTTTATGGTAAAGAAATGGGTTGTCATAAATTTGTTACAAATGTAAGACGATTTACGAGAATCCCCGCACCGACAAAGCCCCCTATTTATTAGGTTCCTACCTTATTCGGAAAAGTTGTAGCTTTGCCATTCAATGGATTGAAACATTCACCCTAATAGAATAATGCAATCCATGGTACTTAAGGCCATCAGCTTTTGTCGCGGGCCTGGGGTTCAGGCCAGGCAAGTAATAAACTGCCGAGCCACTTAAAACGATTTTTTCACTAAAATTCAAACTTCAAATGACCTTAGAGCAATTGAAAGACTTGAAAGCCCGTGTAGAGGCTTTGGGGAGGTATCTTTGACTACGATAACCGAAAAAGACAACTAGAAGATTTAGAACAACAGACTGTTCAACCCGAATTTTGGAACGACTCCACCCGGGCAGAAAAGACGATGCGGGAAATCCGTGGACTCAAATTCTGGACCAATGGCTACGAAGAACTGTCCAGCCTACGCGACGACCTGGACACCATCTGGGAGTTCTACGAAGCCGATGAGGCCACCGAAGAAGAAGTGGACGAAGAAGGGAAAAAACTTTCGGACAAGCTCGATGAAGTCGAGTTCCGCAAGATGATGGGGGAAGAAGGCGACGACCTACCCGCCGTTATCGAGATCAACTCAGGAGCTGGAGGTACTGAGTCCCAGGACTGGGCCTCAATGCTCATGCGGATGTACATTATGTGGGCAGAGAAAAATGGCTATAAAGTGCGTGAGGTGGATATTCAGGATGGCGATGTGGCCGGTATTAAATCGGTGACCTTGGAAATCGATGGAGAATATGCCTACGGGAATCTGAAATCCGAAAATGGGGTACACCGTTTGGTGCGCATCTCCCCTTTCGACTCCAATGCACGACGACATACCTCTTTCACCTCGGTATATGTGTATCCTTTGGCCAACGACGACATCGAAATCGACGTCAACCCGGCCGATATTACCTGGGATACTTATCGATCGGGTGGAGCCGGTGGGCAGAACGTCAATAAAGTAGAGACGGCTGTTCGTTTGCATCACAAACCCTCGGGAATTATTATCGCCTGTCAGCAGGAACGTTCTCAGTTGATGAACAAAGAGGTCGCTATTCGCCTATTAAAATCGCGTTTATATCAGATTGAACTCGAAAAGCGGAATGCTGCTCGCGCCGAAGTCGAGGCCTCCAAGCGTAAGATCGAATGGGGATCCCAGATCAGAAGTTATGTCCTGGACGACCGTAGGGTAAAAGACCACCGTACCGACCACCAGACCTCTAATACAGATGCCGTTCTAAACGGAGAGATCAACGATTTCATTAAGGCCTACCTCATGGAGTCCTAAGATTTGCGGAGACAAAATCACGTACCCTCCGGCTAACTTTGCCGGAGGGTATATCCTCATCAACAGACCATGCCACAGCCACAACTTCACCTGACGGTCTTACCTGCCCAGCCTCAACCGGGCACCAGAGTCCTATTGGCCTTTCATGGCATCGGTCAGACAGGCCCTGAATGCTATTCAGCGCTGGCACAAAAATGGAAAGACCGCTATACGGTCTACGCTTTCGATTTGTATTTCCATGGAGAGCAGTCTTCTGACCTACCCATAGAAGCCGTCAATTTCATCCGTAAAACGGAGTTGATTTTTCAGATCGAACAGGTACTCCAACAGCAGGGCATTGAACGATTCGACGTCATCGGCTTCAGTATGGGTGGCCGCTTCGCCATGGCTATCCTGGAAGCCTTTGCCTACCGCATCGACAAGGCATTTCTAATTGCCCCTGATGGTATTTCGGAGCACCCGGTATATCACCTGGCCACCCGCAATGCAGGTGGACGGTACATACTTAGAAGGCAAATGGAAAGACCCCGCTTATTTTTTGCTACTGTCAAGGGTCTACAAAAGATAGGAATCGTTAACAAGAGCCTTGTACGCTTTGCTGAGCAAATCATGAATACCCGCCAAAAACGCCTGACGCTTTATAATGCGTGGGTGGGGTTTCGGCATATGCGTTTTAATATCCCCAAATGGTATGAGCAAGTTGCCCAACATGCTACCAAGGTATACCTGATCGTAGGAGAATATGATAAATTGCTTAAACCTTCTGCTGTCAAAACTTTAGCCAATCTCCTCCCCCCAGATCAATTCATTATAGTTTCAGGCGGACATACCACCGTAGTCGACAAAGCAGCGGCCTATCTGGGCAAAAATGGGATAGTCTGATCTCAGTTGGGCAGGAATTATGCGTAAGCTATTATCCTCCAAAGCATAAAACACAACGACTAATGGTTAAAATAAGCCAACAAAAATATTTATTATAGTTAACCTTTCTTGAACGACATTACTAATAAGTTCTAATGCTGTTTTCAAAATCATGAAAGAGGGTCTCTCCATTGAACCTGAAACTGAACGTTTTTGCTTTCCTTTCCGCCTTAATATAGGGTGAGTCAAATCTCTTATAATGGGTGTTCATCTGCTCTCCTTCAACCTTAAAGTGGCCATTGTATTCCAGATCATACAAATGTCCGTTGCTATAATAAGCTAAACGGAGTGCCCGCTCGTTGTATTCAATTTTATTCTTTCGAATACGATTGACAAATTCTTCAAACGAACCATCCTCCAACTTTGAACCTGCCTCCGTTATCCAGAAGACTTTTTTGCCAGGCTGGATCATATCCTCAAAGCTATCGGCTCTGAATTTAAATTCGTTGGCGCCGATCATGGCGCAATATGTATCTCCCTTCTTCCCGAAAGCATAACGTTCAACCACAATCGTCGTATCAAATTTTTCTTTTGGAAAATAGGCATGCGTATAATTTAAAAGATCTTTTTCAAGCTTTCCCTTTTTCGATGGAATCCTGTAGATGGATAGGTTAACGTTCTTATATTGTACCGAATGAGGGAAATGCCCATACCCCACCCAATAATTAGGGGATTGGAATTTTATATCCTTTTCTAAATAAGGGTGGCAATGAAAAACGGCAAACTCATCCTTAATATTCATACCAAAAATATGGTGTTGATCGGCATAACTGCCGATATCATAATTCTGTACCGTATATAAGGAATAGTCGTTCGTCCTATACGTATAGGTATCACCTCTTTGGATTGCGGTGCCTATTTGTTGGGGCTTAAGCAACTTCACCGCTAAGGGCTCGAGGCGCATGAGGCGTAAGAGAGGGTGATCTAACTTGGCAAAATCTGAAGTAAAGGCATTAGAGAACATCCTATACGAACGTATATAAGCCAATGAATTCCGTACTACTTTCGGATTCACGAAGGCTTCCATTCCCCACTGCATCATGAGACTTCGGGTATCCCTACCACCGAAACCTTCCGATTTTAACTCAGAAATATTCAGTCCATTACTTTGTTTTATGACCTGATTGGAACTGTCTCTGGCGATTTCTTTAAATAAGGGAGGTAATTCATATTTTTTCGAAACCATCAATCCATACATCATTCCCGCGTCAAGTTTTCTGCCATCTCCCCAGAAATACTGAGTAACATTACTCAAATTAGCATCTTTACCTCCCTTTCTATTTCTTTCATAGGCTCGTCCACTTGCAGAGATAAACATTGTTTTCTGACTTTGTGCTGCAATATCATAGAAGAGAAGATCTAATATGATCTGACTTTTCTTTACGATCTCCTCATCTTCTGCATAGTCTATCAAATTGATCAACGCTCCTATATCTTCCTTGTAATAGACATTCGAATAGAATTCTGTAAACCCATAATTCCAGCGCAGCGACAACCAGTTCAAAATGCGCTCTTTGGCCATCAGCATATGATCGCGCCCCGCTAACCCACTATTAGGGAAAAGGCTGGTGGGATATTTCTGACCTATTAGATACTCCGCCGAAGCAAACAGTATCTGGTGATTTTCGCTCCAATAGCACATCGAATTTTCTCCAGGCTGATCTAACCAATATCGAAAATTAAAGAGTACCTCTTTAATATTTCCTTGATATTCCATCGGAATTTTATCTTCGAATTCATAAAGAATTCTAATGAGATTGACCATTCTGAAATCAGAGCAATCATATTCCATTTTAATATATTCCAGTGTACCATTTAACCGCCTCCAGTCTGCATTATTTTTCCCATTTACCAAGTCCCAGTATAGCTGGTCTTCTTCCAATTTTAGCTCGGCTTTAGGCCGGATGGGATATATTGTAATCCGCTTCGTTTGGGTTTTAAAACATCCTGATAGGAGGAGTGAAGCACAGATCAAGATTGACAAGGCCCTGTAATTATTTTTGGCAAGAATATGCATAAATCGAATTTTCTATTCAATATGTTTAAAAACTTAACGAAGTTATTTTGAAAAGGAATAGTCTATTGGCAAAAAGTCCTTTTCTTCCAGACTCTCTTAGGAGTTCCAAACCCTTAAAGAAGAATAGAAAACCACACCAATGACTTAAGCCGCAAAATCCTTAAGGGGTTATCTGTTGATAAAACAAATTTCAGCTAGGCAAACCAAACCGAGTGGGGGGTGAAGAATGAGCAGGATTATACATCAATGACAGAAAGCATGCCCTAAGATATGGCATTATTAATAACCATTTACAGATAAAAGGATAACCTTTGCAATCTGTTTCAACTCAGGAATAGATTGTATGGTCAGGGGAATATCCCTGACGAAAAATATCAAAAATTTGGTGGGAACAAAAAGGGTACATGCAGCCATTATCCACAGGGCTATCTTTACCTCTTTCCCCCCATATCGTACGACTAATGCATACATGATTATAAAAAGCGGAAAGGCATAGCTCAGACTTCGGGTGATGTCGTAAACGCTATAACTGACCAGGATTTGCAATATCAAAGTTGATATGATAGAGACCAAGATTAGCATGCTCGCTTTTTCCAGTGCTATCCGTTTCGCATAATAAAACGTCAGGGGCCAGAGCAGCCACAGGCCTTCGAAAGCCAGCAGAATACCGACAGACCTATGTTGAAGTTGATATGGAATCATGCCCCAGTCGACACCCGCCTCGGGCCCGGTGGGAGTCGACAAATTGAAATAGGCGCCTATAGCCAAACGGACAAGAGCATAGCCCCCACCTGCCAGCAGCACTCCTGAGGAGCCAGCTTGCCATTGTTTTGAGTTTATCCCCCAAGATACTTTCCCCAGATCGAAATCATGCTCCTGCAGCAAATGAAACAGAAATATTCCTGGAAGAGCGATTACTGCTCGCTCGTCGGTCCAGCAAGCTAGACTTAGAAAAATACCAACTCCCATCCTAGAGCGGGTCCATAACCCCATTATCATAAAGAAAAAAGCATAGCCATCGAACCAAAAATCATAATCCCAGAAGAAGGCTTTGACAAAATATACTCCAGCACAGGCAAATGTAAAGATACTAGCCAACAGGGCATTCGAATGTCTTTTGGCAATGGACCAAAGCGCCCAGATAAAGGGCAATAACAGCAGAGATTGAAAGATATAAAGCAAGACAATTCCTCTGCCCTGATTCATAGAAACGACCCCAGTTACCTTGGCAAGCAAAGGCACCAACATTCTGAAAGTAATTTTGGAACCATGCGTTTCTTTACCAACTGCCACTGTAGGTTCTAGTGGGGTATTAATTTTATCGAAAAAATACTTATGGGTAATGTCCGGATGCGGATCTAACAAAATCTCCAGGTATTTGGGGTAAGTTGATAGGGCAACGAAGATAAATACCAGCACTAAAACCAGGCAATGATTAGATCTCTTCGTAAGGGAAACACTAAAATTCATAACTATCTTTGCCGTGCACCCCTAAATAATGGAAAGCATTTGTACTATATTAGCATATTTTTTTTACAAATATATAATCAAAACCATAGACATATTACTATAATCCTTACAGAATTAAAAAAATCAGGTTTTTAGAAGCCATAATTGCATAGAAATAAGGTCATATCAATCAACTTGTCATTATCAAATACGTCTTAACCCCCCACTTTTAAGAATTCTCTTAATATTTCATAACTTTACCAGGATTTTCAGGTCCATTCACGAAGATGAAATGGTGAAACTCGTCATTTTTAAGTTACTTTACGGCATTGTAGTATTCGTTATGCGACCAATGTTATTGACCAACACAAATTACACTATATGAACATCGCCATAGTTACTGGCTCGGCCGGACTGATCGGAAGTGAATCTGTTGCATTTCTATCTGAAAAATTCGACCTCGTAGTCGGAATTGACAATAATCTAAGAGAATACTTTTTTGGTGCCGACGGCAATACCGACTGGAACAAAAGCCGTATCCAGGACGCCTATTCCAACTACAAGCATTATGCCGCTGACATCCGCGAGGTAAGCCAGCTGGAGCCTATCTTTAAAGAGTATGGCACCGACATTAAGCTTATCATCCACGCAGCAGCTCAACCCAGCCATGACTGGGCCGCAAAGGAACCTTTCACCGATTTTGGCGTGAACGCAGTTGGGACGCTTAATATGCTGGAAATGACTCGACTAAATGCTCCGGAGGCTGTATTTATCTTTACTTCGACGAACAAGGTATATGGCGACAATCCCAACTACTTACCTCTTGTAGAGCTTGAGACACGCTGGGAGATCGACGAGAACCATGCTTATTTCAAAAACGGGATCGACGAACAGCATAGCATCGACCATACTAAACATTCTGTCTTCGGCGCTTCCAAAGTAGCTGCCGATATCATGGTCCAGGAGTATGGAAAATATTTCGGTATGAAAACCGGGGTATTCCGTGGGGGATGCCTTACTGGCCCCAACCACTCCGGAGCCCAGCTACATGGCTTCCTGGCCTACCTGATGAAATGTGCCATTACAGGAAATCATTACACCATTTTCGGTTACAAAGGGAAGCAGGTTCGCGACAATATACATAGCCATGACTTGGTAAATATGTTCTGGCATTTTTATCAAAACCCACGTGCAGGAGAAGTATATAATGCCGGCGGCGGACGCTTTGCAAACTGCTCCATGTTGGAGGCTATTGCTCTTTGTGAAGAGATTACCGGAAACAAGCTTTCTTACTCCTATTCAGAGACTAACCGAATAGGCGATCATATCTGGTATGTAAGCGACTTATCTAAGTTTAAGGAACATTACCCAGGCTGGAACTGGGAATACGGTCTTACCGAGACCCTGTCCCAGATCCATGACGGAATTACTTCCCGCCTGCGTCTTCAAAATAGTTAAAACACACTCATGGCCATTCCGCTGGGCGGAATGGCCTCCTTTACCTCCCCTATGTCCGAAAATTTCGTAATTGTTATTCCCCAATTCAACGACTGGGAGGCGCTGAATCTGTTGATCCAAAAGATCAATCAAGATCTGGCTCCACCGATCCTGAGCAATACCACTTTGCTAATCGTAGACGATTGTTCTTCTAAGGATCAGCAGAGCCCTTTTCCAAAATTTCAGGGAAAAGAAATTAAACTTCTACGTTTATTTCGTAATCTGGGACATCAAAAATCTATTGCAATAGGACTTTCCTATGTAGCAGAAAATATTCCTTGCGACAAAGTTGTAGTAATGGATGCCGATGGAGAAGACAACCCCGCCGACATCAATCTGCTTGCGGCCAAATCGATGGAAGAGCCCGGGAAAATAATTTTTGCCGAAAGAAAAAAGCGGAACGAAAATTTCGTATTCAGGTTCTTTTATATCATTTATAAATATGCCTTTAAATTACTGACCGGTAAGGCCATTACTTTTGGAAATTTCAGCTTGGTTCCGCAACGCAGATTAAAAAATCTGGTCCGCGTATCTGAGATATGGAATAACTACCCAGGTGGTATTATTCGCTCCCGAATTCCCTACGACTCCGTCCCGACTGATAGGGCTAAGAGACTGGCCGGTAATAGCCAGATGAATTTCGTCTCGTTAATTCTTCATGGCCTGAGTGCCATATCGGTCATGGTAGACACCACTGCGGTTCGCATCTTGATTTTTTCGATTATGATGTCAGGCTTGGCCGTAGCTTTCATTTTTATTATTCTGTTCCTGAAAGTAATCGGCAATGCTACCCCAGGCTGGGCCTCTACTCTAGGCAGTACCCTGGTAATATTGATGCTACAGTCATTTATGATCTCTTTGTTTCTGGTATTTATGGTGTTACAGTACCGTTCCCAGCAGCATTTTATCCCCGCTATCCACTACCGCGACTTTGTTGACACGGTTGATACCATACATTAAGCCATGATCACCTTCGACTCCGCTCCTACCATATACTGGCTGCTTGGCTATATCCTGGCGGGGATGGTCGTTATGTCTGCTTATACCAAAAAGATTCCCACTAGTCTTTTTATCCTCTTAGGTCTGACCTTATTTGTAGCCATGCGCTTGCCCGTAGTGGTTTTTAATAGGGAACTCAATCCGGATGAAAGCCAGATGATTAGTCATGCCATCACCTTATTACAGGACCCAGTATACTGGCGCTCGGTAGATGGAACCACAATAGGGCCTTTAGATAATTATTTCCTCACGTTACCCGGACTGTTGGGGTTTTCTATAGACTTTACTGCCGCCCGTCTTATGGGCATGCTGGCCAATATTTTTAGCTTGTTCTTCTTATTTTTGGCACTCAAAAAATGGTTTTCTATCAGGCTTGCTAAAATTGTATGGACCTTGCCCCTGTTCTTTCTGGCATTCACCCAAGAGCTCGACTGGGTACATTATTCCAGTGAGCAGGTTCCTGTCATGCTGCTGTCCGTATGCCTTTGGCTTTTCGCCAAACAACATACCCAACAGAAGTCAGGCAGTGCCAGCTTTTATGCGCTTGGTTTCGTAGCAGGAATGATTCCCTTTGCCAAGTTACAAGCCGTACCGCCAGCGCTGGTTTTAGGCGCTGGTGCCATATGGCTCTGTGTAGGAATCTTCCGACATCAACACAACCTTAAGCCACTCATTGCACTCATAGGGGGCGCCCTTACCTTCCCAATAATGGTAGCAGCATGGGCCTTTCATTTCCAGGTCATGCCCGACCTGATTGACTTTTACCTTTTGGGAAACGTAATTTATGCCGGAGGGAACGAGCGCAATATATTCGCTCAGATCACCAATATAGTAAGTCTAAGTCCTGATTTCCAAGCCTATCTGCTATTATTAGCCATTCCTGTAGCGCTATTTTTTTTCGGTGTTACACGACCAAATAGCTATCGCCGCAATGCCCATACTGCTGTGCGAGACAGTACTTTACTCATCACATTGATCCTTTTACTTCTGGTGAGTATTTATGCGATCACCAAGTCGGGTAACGACTTTGTGCATTACCTTAATTTCCTACTTTTTCCTCTTTTGCTGCTGGCAGCCTGGGGACTATCCCCTTTCGAAAAATATGCATACATATTCCCTCTGGGACTATTGGCATGGTTTCTATTGATGGATGCTCAGGACTACAGAAGTATGCATCGCCTCAACCATTATGATTCCGTCGGTCGCAGGACTCTAGGTCAGAGCCCTGTGGTGCAAGCCCTTAAGAAATATACGAAGAAAGACGACTATATGGCCGTTTGGGGTTGGCAGTGTCTTTACTATGTAGAGGCCCAATTGGCCCAGGGCACAGCAGAAAACCATAGCGAACGCTCCATCTTCCTGCACGATATGCGGGATGCTTATAGAGCCCGCTATATGAAGGATCTTGCCCGCACCCAGCCAGCAATTATCTTAGATGCTGTAGGCAAAAACAGCGCCTGGGTACAGGATGTTGACACTCAGGGGATTCATAGCTTTCGGCAACTGGGTGAGTATGTGAATGCCCATTATACCGATCTAGGGCTCTTCGATGGCACAAGACTCTATGTACGCAACGACCGGTTAAAGTAAGGAAAGGGGATCTCCGGCATTCTTCCCCTTACTTTCTGCGTCCACTTTCAATAAATCACTCAAGTTTGTTTTGTCTAAGACAGCCAGATTGGCATCCCGCCATTTTTCCAGTACCACCCTTAGGCTGCAGGTCTCTTCATCTTTGCAATCGTCGCATTTCCCATAAAATAATAAGGACACACAGAGCGCTGGGGCAATGGGGCCATCGATGATGCGCAGCACCTTGGAAAAACTTACTTCTTCGGGTGGTATTCGTAACAAATAACCCCCTCCTTTCCCTTTCTGACTCTGCAGAACCCCGTTATTGCGCAGATCCAGTAAAATGGCCTCCAGAAACTTCTTGGGAATGCGTTCTCTCTCTGCGATATATGAAATCAAAACAGGACCCTGGCCATATTGTTCGGCAAGGACTTTCAGTGCTTTCAAGGCGTATTTGGCTTTTTTAGAAATCATTAGGCTTGGTATTCATGTCGATGAAATGTTAATTATCCACCCCTCAGTTACTTCTATAATGAACTTGGTTACAAAGGAAAGGAATATATATAATTTCCTATCCAATCCCATAATAAAGATACAATTTAAAAGGAATTGTTTTAAAACAGAGAATGCTTTACTTCGTTTATATGAGCTAGCTACTAGCCTATAGCAGCTCTGGTATTGTCCGTCTTTCCAACACCTAGCCCTGTTAGCTTCCCCACAGGTAATTTATAATTACTAAAATTCGACCAAAACCTCACCTAACCATTTTTATTCTATAAATTATGATGTAAACCAAACCTATCAGCAGCTATGGCAGCAAGTATACATTATGAAGAACATAAAAGCCTGATAGAAATCCGGGCTCATCTGGTTCTCTATGGCCATGAAGCTACACCTGAGTTGGCTGGAGCGATTGAATCCGAAATTAATCATATTTACAACGAACCTCATGTTCAATTGATGCTCAGGAACCAACCAACGAGCGTACGCTTCCGGGTAGGTGTGGAACTGGTGTCTCTGGCTCAAGCCCAACTTATGGCCCGATATAATACCGATTTCCAATATAACTTTATCCGCATAGAAGCCGAAAATTTCCTCACCCGTTCATTTATGGGTTTCGGTCTCGGCGATAATTCCGGCCATTGGATCACTTCCGACCAGCTAGGAATCTCCACCACGGCGGCGCATGAGTTTGGTCACGGTCTAGGACTTGACCATCCCCAGCATCCCGATTTCCGGGGTAGCGGAGGGCCGCCTCCCCTGATGGCTGCCAGAGGGAGCCTGGTAGACAGCCAATACCAATGGGATCCATCCGCTGCGGCGGGAGCTTATGGGGGCACCATGAAGCCTCATTATCGACGGCTACAGCGGCAAGAAATAATTCAAATATTAGAAGGATTGACCTTTGAGGATACGGACACCTATCTTATTGGCTACATTTCCAACAAAATATTCGACCGATTGGGAAGGGTACTAGAACTGACCTAAAGCAGTAAAGAGCCTGATCACTTTACAAGGCGACCAGGCTCTCTATCATTTTTTTAGGTTAGTTACGTGGGGGTTTGCCTCCATTAAGCAGGCCTTGCATACGCTCCAAGGTCTTCTTTTCGCCACATAGGGACAAAAATGCTTCACGTTCCAGGTCCAGAAGATACTGTTCCGACACCGGTTGCGCATAGCTCAGGTCGCCTCCGTTGATTACATAAGCCAGCTTATTGGCGATTTTGGCATCGTGATCGCTAATGTAATTGGCCAGGCGCATTTGTGCGATCCCTGCCATAAACAAGGCCATTCCTGCTCTGCCTTGCACCTTGATGTCGGTGCGTTGTTTGGGCTGGGTATAGCCATTATCGGCCAGGTCCATAGCCGCCTGTTTGGCTTCAGCAATGAGCCTGCTCCTATTAAGCACGATCTGATCCTTTTCCTGCAGATAATTCATTTCCCGAGCTTCCTGGGCCGAAGTAGAAACCTTGGCCTGAGCGATATTCATAAAAGCAGTCTGAAGAATATTCAACTCCGTGTCACCTGGTTGGTACAGATCCGAACATCTCAGAGCCATTTCCTTGGTTCCTCCCCCGGCGGGAATGATACCTACCCCAAACTCTACAAGCCCCATATAAGTTTCGGCATGTGCCACTACTTTGTCGGCGTGCAGATTTAGCTCGCAACCCCCACCCAAAGCTAAAGTATGAGGGGCTGTCACCACGGGAATGGAGGAATATCGCGCCCGCATCATCGTTTGTTGAAACTGAGCAATGACCATGTTAATCTCGTCAAATTCCTGCTCGATGGCAAACATAAACAACATAGCCAGGTTGGCCCCGGCCGAAAAGGCTTCTGCCGATTCATTCCCTATTACCAAGCCACGAAAATCTTTTTCGGCCATACTAATAGACTTCTGGATGCCTTCGATCACCTCCGACCCCATGGTATTCATCTTGGACTTGAACTCCAGGTTCAAAATTCCATCGCCCAGGTCGTAGACATTAGCCCCGGCATTCTTCCAGACTATTTTTTCGGTCAGATTGCTCAGAATAATAAAGCTATCCTGCCCCGGGATTTTCAAATACGACTTGGAAGCCAGGTCGTAATACATTTTCTTTCCATTTTCTATTTTGTAAAAGGAGTTATGACCCGCCTCCAGCATGTCATACACCCAGGTAGCGGGCTTCATCCCCTCAGCTTCCATGATTCCCATCATGGTTTTAACACCTATGGCGTCCCAGGTTTCAAAGGGACCCAATTGCCAGCCAAAGCCAGCAGTAATAGCCTGATCGATCCGATAGGTTTCGTCTGAGATCTCAGGAATCCGAAAGCTGGCGTAGCGCAGGATATCAGAAAAAGTCCTGCGATAGAAGCCTCCCGCCTTATCTTTCCCGGCCAAAAGCACGGCAAAGCGTTTAGACACTTCAGAAATCGACTTCGTACCCTCCAATGTGGCAAATTTCGCCTTCTCAGAAGGTTTGTATTCCATGCTGGCAAAGTCTAAAGCGAGTATTACAGACTTCCCCTTCTCATCTTTTATCTTTTTGTAAAAACCTTGACCCGACTTATCGCCTAACCATTTATTATCGTAGAGCTGCTGCATTACCTCAGGAAGTACAAATCCTTCCCTGGATTCGTCTTTTCCTTCTCCTGAAGCATACAAATTATTGGCTACGTGCACCGTAGTGTCCAGCCCCACAACATCTGACAGTCGAAATGTTCCCGACTTAGGCCGCCCCACCACCGGGCCTGTAAGCTTATCTACCTCTTCTACCGAAAGGCCCATTTCGGCCGCTACACGTATGGTTTGAATAAGCGCATAAATCCCTAATCTATTGGCAATGAAGCCGGGAGTATCTTTACAAAGCACTGAAGTTTTCCCTAAGAACAAGTCTCCATAATGCATTAGAAAATCCAATACTGCCGGATCGGTATCTGCCGTAGGAATTATTTCCAGTAACCTTAGGTATCGGGGGGGATTAAAAAAGTGTGTTCCACAAAAATGCTTGCGAAAATCCTCGCTTCGGCCTTCGGCCATCAGGTGAATGGGTATCCCGGAGGTGTTAGAAGTCACCAGAGTACCAGGCTTTCGGAGGTTGTCAACTTTTTCGTAAAGCCCCTTCTTGATGTCGAGTCGCTCTACAATCACTTCGACAATCCAGTCGTAATGCTTGATATCGGTCAGGTTATCATCGAAATTACCTAGCTTGATACGGCTAGCAAAGGCAGGACTATACAGCGCCGCCGGGTTTGCTTTCAAAGTCTGTTGAAAAGACTGATTGACCAGACGATTGCGCACAGCCGGATGCTCTAGGGTAAGCCCCTTAGCTTTTTCGACCTCTGTCAATTCACGAGGCACCATGTCCAGGAGCAACACCTCTACCCCTATATTGGCAAAATGGCAAGCAATGCGCGAGCCCATGATCCCTGACCCAAGTACGGCTACTTTACGAATGGAACGATTCATTTTACAAGATTTTGGTTATAGGAACTATTATTTAAAATTTTCTGAAGGCCATAAGCCTGATCAGCTAAACGTCATTTAAGTCATCTGCCTGATCACCAGCCTTGATACGGCCATTTTCCTCATCTACGATACGGTTAATATCGTTGATGACTTCAAAAAATGTGGCTAACTTTTCCAAGGGAATTTGTTCCCTGATCATATTATTAAAATCGATGACTCCCTGTTTTGAAAGCTCCCGCTTGGCCCGACCCTGTTCGGTAAGCACAATTCGGACAAAACGACGATCCGACTCATCTATTTCTCGGGTAATAAGTCCTTTCTCCTCAAGATTTCGGAGCATCCGTACCAGGCTGCGGGGCTCCATGCCCAGCATGGGCGCAATCTTGGTGGCGGGGGTACCGTGCTCCACGTCAATATTGAGCAACACATAGCCTACTGCCATCGTAATGTCGAAGCGCGAAGCATAGGTGTTATACATCCTGGAAATGGAATGCCATGCCCATTTTATCTGAAAATCAACTGTTTTTTCCTTTCGCATCTTACATCTTTTTATGGAGTAACAGTCCCACTGCCCTTTTACAAATGTAACAAATCAAAAGAATATTATGCAAGCATACCAATTTTAGTTCATAAAAAAAGCGCAGAAGAGAAGGCCTCCTGCGCTTTTTTCTATTTTTCCTCGATCAGCTTTTCTGTCAAATCGGTAAATTCCTTTTTAAACTCTTCGTAAAACTGCCCTGTTCCGGGGCCAGAGAAGCCTGAGTGTATTTCCCTTACCTTTCCTTGCCGATCAATAAAGATGGTCGTAGGAAAATAAAGAACTTTATTAAGCATGGGAAGTGCCGACTCTTTATCCTTATCGGAGGTGGTTCCGGCCAACAGAACGGGATAGTCGATGTTCAATCTGTTTTTCATCCGGGTAATCTTTGCGAAAGCCTGTTCGGGCTTTGATGAAGTTTCAAAGGACAAACCAATAATTTCCACACCCCGACCCTTATTCTTATTATACCAGGGCACTAAGAAGTTAGTTTCGTCCATGCAGGTAGGACACCAGCTCCCCATAATCTGAAGGATAACCATCTTACCTTTAAAGCGTTCATCTTTTAAGGAAATCGTATTGCCATTGGCATCGGGAAATGAAAAATCCACCCGATCGTAGCCCGGTTTAAGATAGGTAATTTTAGAATCGTCGGCGAGTTTGGCCTGCTCATCGCGATGAGCTTCCCAAGTTCTGTACCCCTTAACGCCCGTCCATAACGCTCCGACTAGCCTTCCATCGGCCTGAAGGGCCGCTTTGAAGAGCATAGCATTGGATCCATCGAAGTTGGATAGAAATAAACTATCCCCATGCAGGGAGCCAGTGAGAAAGCGGTAATCCCCCGAGGGGGTCAGAAACGACCCCCGCACTTCAGTTCCGGACTGAGTAAAATTGCCCACCGCCGCGATTTCCTTATCCGAGTCAGGATATCGGATGGTGGTAGCCCACTTTCCTTGCACCGATTTACTCGTATTTGCCGTATTTTTTTCGAAAAATTTATAGTCCAGACCATGTTGAGCAGAAAAAGGTAAGTATGCGATAATTTCACCATTTTCAAGGCGGTTGTAACGCCCTTTCAGCTCGCCATTCTCAAGGCTAGCCACAATTTCTGAATCGAATAGCCGCATGGGTATATGGATGGAATCGTTGGCATAGTAGGCAGTGTCGAGCGCCAGGCGCTCTTCCCCATTAATCACTTCCACGGCATAGGTAGAGCCATCGGTATGAGGTTTTACTTCGAAAAGAAAAGGTAACTCCTGTCCATCACGCATCAGAGCCGCTCTCCATACCCCTTCCTGGAGCTCCTCCTTAGGCTTATCTTGAGAGCAAGATATAAATGCCATGAAAATCAGCAACGAAGCAAAACTTAAAAATCTCATAAACAATATTTTAATGACTAAATGATACAAATAGGAAAAAATTAAATCGGCTCCGATAGCCAAATCCTACCATTGAAAATTGCTAAGTTTGTAACTGCCATAAGGCGGATAATAGTTCCTATAATGCTGCGAATACTGAATGGATTTACAATATAGTTATCACGAACCGGTTATGCTTTCAGAGTGTCTGGAAGGCCTAAATATACGTCCAGATGGAATTTATGTTGATGTCACCTTTGGTGGCGGTGGACATTCCCGAGCTATCCTGGAGAAGTTAACAACGGGGAAATTAATAGCCTTTGATCAGGACCCCGATGCAGCCAAGAATGCCGAAGCGCTCAACGCCGATGGCAAGTTGGTGTTTGTCGCAGCTAATTTCCGACATTTAAAGAGGTATCTAAAACTGCATAAATTTGAGCAGGTGGACGGAATTCTTGCCGATTTAGGTGTTTCTTCACACCAGATCAATACGCCTGAACGTGGTTTTTCTACGCGTTTCGATGCCGATTTGGACATGCGTATGAACCCAAATATCGAAAAAACCGCTGCAGAAATTCTAAACACTTATTCCGCTGCCAAATTACAGAAGATATTGGGGCTATACGGAGAGGTAAAGAATGCCCGTACCTTAGCAGAAGCCTTATTTTCGTCCCGGCATAACGCGCCTATTGAGACCATTAACGACCTGAAGCAAATACTTCAAAAGTATGCTCCCCGGCACCGGGAGAACAAGTATTATGCTCAAGTTTTCCAGGCCTTGCGCATCGAAGTCAATGATGAACTTAGCGTATTAGAAGAATTCCTTACCCAAGTCCCTGAGGTGCTTGCCCCACAAGGCAAACTGGTGGTGATGTCTTACCATTCTCTAGAGGACCGTCTCGTGAAAAACTTCATCCAAAAAGGAAAATTCAGTGGAGAAGTCGAAAAGGATTTCTATGGAAATGAAATTAAACCTTTAATTTCCATTACCCGCAAACCCGTGGAAGCGACCGAAGAAGAGGTAAAAAGAAATCCCCGGGCCCGGAGTGCCAAATTGCGTATTGCCGAAAAAAAACAGGGTTAAGGACAGGTTAATCGACAAGGTTTCGTTAAACTGAGTAAAGATCTTTATTATTTTGTGTTTTAATAAACAGCTATATTACAGATCGGGCGTCAACAGAATTGGAACGAGCTATGTCATTGAATAGGAGAAGACCAAAAGTAGAAGTAAAAGCGCCGAAGCCACCCAAGAAAAAACGTCAATACGACGTTTTTAACTGGCTAAACAAGTTTTTACCACTAGATAAAATATTTGGAGAAAAGGTGCCTGGCCAGGAGGAGCGGGTGCCGGTGAAGTACTTTTACTATGTAGCCTGGGTGGTTGCTTTGCTAGTTTCATATGAATGGCTGGGATACAAATCAGAACAGTATGTACGCAACAGCATTAAGCTACAAAAAGAGGTAGATAATCTCAGGGCGGAGTACACCTCTATCCATGCCGACTATATGAAAAGTGGAAAGCAGTCGGTGGTGATAGAGAAAGTAAAGGATATCGGACTCGAGGAAAATCTTACTCCACCCAAGAAAATCATTATTAAGACAGACGATTAACTTTTAAGCATTATTAAGTCTTAGGCATTTTTTTATCGCCGAGACTGCTACCGTATGGCTTTATCAAGAAAAATGGAAAGTGGACAAAACAATAAAAAGGCCCTGATTTTTAGGGCCAGGCTCGTAGGTTTGCTCCTGTTCCTGTTTGCGATTGCAGTTTTTGTAAAATTGATCAGGGTACAATATTACGATACCTTCAAGGGAAAAACCTGGGTAGAATATTCCGTTAAAAACGACCTGAAACTAGATACTATCCCCGCTATGCGGGGGAATATTTATTCCAGCGACAATAGTTTGCTAGCCACGTCGCTTCCATTCTATTATGTAGGCCTGGACACCAAAGTTGCGGACTCTAGTTATTTCTATGACAATGTGGAAGTACTTGCCAATTTTCTGGCAAAAAATTATGGAGAGAATTCTGTAGAGGGTTACAAAAATAAGATTATCCGATATCGGGAAAGCAAGACCAAGCGCTATCTCAGGTTGAAAGCCAGAGAGATCAGCCATTTGGAACGTGAGAAGATTATGGATTGGCCCTTTTTTAAACGGGATAAAAAGGGCGGAGGAGGCAAATTTGAAACCATTTACAAACGCTACAAACCCTTTAGCCCTATGGCCGACCGCACCATTGGCGGGATAGATCCCAAGTCGGGTCGCGGCTATATTGGCATTGAAGCAAGTTTCGATCAGAAGCTTGAGGGAAAACCCGGAATAGGCTGGGTGGAAAGGGTGGAAGGAGGCCTTAAAATCCCGGTGGGTGATGCCCTGAATGTGCAGCCTTCGGCGGGTAAGGATGTGTATACAACCCTGGACATGAACTATCAGGACATGGCCGAGCATGCCCTACGCAAGCAATTAGAGGCAACCGATGCTAATTATGGATGCGTTATCGTGATGGAGGTGGCCACGGGAGCCATTAAGGCGATGACCAATCTCACACGCCGCGGAGTAGGTAATTACGAAGAAGTGTTCAATTATGCACTGGCAGGTAGCAACGACCCCGGCTCTACCTTTAAACTCCCTACGATGATGGCAATATTAGAAGAAACAAAAATGAACCCCGATCAGGTTTTTGTCAATACCGGCACAGGGAGCTATCGTTACCGAGGAACCACCGTAAGCGACTCTAAAAGAGGTGGATATGGAAATATTTCAGCCACAGAAGTATTCGAAAAGTCTTCTAATATTGGCATTCTTTTACTCATGCAGCGGTATTTTTTCTCCAAACCCGATAAGTACCTGCAATATCTCAAACAATTTCACCTGACCCAGCCTACAGGCATACATATGAAGGGTGAAAAACCTCCTTTTATTAAAGATCGAAGTCATAAGCAATGGAGTGGATATTCCCTATTCTGGATGTCTCATGGTTATGAAATGGGTATGACTCCCCTTCAGACCCTGGCATTTTATAATGCTGTGGCTAACGATGGGTACTGGGTCCGGCCTATGCTGGTACGGGAGATTCGAAGTGCGGAGACATTGGAAGATAAGGTGGAACCTTACGTAGAAGATAAACCGCTTTGCTCTCCCGAAACCATACAAAAACTGAAAGCCATGCTTCAGGGGGTGGTAGATCATGGTACGGCAACCAATATCAAATCGGATTTATACAAAATTGCTGGCAAAACCGGAACGGCTCAGAAGCTCCTTAATGGAGCATATACCCGGGGGAAGTATTACACCTCCTTTGCAGGGTATTTCCCCGCCGACAAGCCCAAATACAGTGCCATCGTAATTATTGATACCCCACGGGGGAAAGTAGCCGAGTATCAGCTTTTTGCAGGCACAGTAGCGGCTCCCGTATTTAAGGAAGTCGCCGATCGTATTTACGCTTATGACGTAAGTATTCAAAAACCAGTGAAAGACAGTATCCCGGCCCAAACGCGCAAAGTACAGCTAGCAGGGCGCACGAGCGATCTGAAGATTATTACGGATAAATTAAAAATTTCACCTGTTCCTTCAGAAAATGACTATCTGAGTGGTACCATCCAGAAAAAAAATATGGCCAGCTGGAAGGGACGTAATATTGATGCCAAAGAAATTCCCAATCTGGAAGGTCTTAGCATGCGAGATGCTCTGGCGTTAATGGAGAACAGGGGTTATCATGTCAATTTTAAGGGCTCAGGCAAAGTCATCGAACAGTCTATACCCCCAGGACCCAATAAATCGGGAGCCAAAACCATCTTTCTAACCTTACAGTAATATTCCTTTATGGAAAACACCCAAGGAAAATCGATTAAAACATTGATTCATGCCCTTAAAGGGATCGACATCATCGGGTCCGAAGAGGTCATCATCGACTCCATACAGCTCGACTCCAGAAAAGTGGTCAAGGGCAGCTTATTCGTGGCTTTACGCGGTACGCAAACCGACGGCCATCAGTTTATCGACAAGGCTACACAACTTGGAGCGGCCGGGATCCTTTGCGAAACCCTTCCAGAAATTATAAATCCGAATGTCAGCTACCTACTCGTGAAGGATTCGGCCGAGTATATGGGCTATTTGGCTGCAGAATTTTATGGACATCCGTCTAAAAAATTTAAATTGGTAGGAGTAACGGGTACCAATGGCAAGACCTCAGTAGCTACCTTTCTTTTTCAGCTTTTCAGGGCCTTGGGATATCGCTGCGGATTGATCTCGACAGTACAAAACCAGATAGAGGATCAGGTGATACCCGCTACCCACACCACCCCCGATGCCGTGGCTTTAAATGCCCTGTTGGCACAGATGCAGCAGCAAGGTTGTAGCCATGTGTTTATGGAGGTAAGCTCCCATGCCGTAGCCCAGCACCGGATTACCGGCCTTCATTTTGCCGGAGGCTTATTTACCAATATCACACACGACCATCTAGATTTCCACAAGACTTTCGATAATTATATCAAAGCGAAAAAGGGGTTTTTCGATGCCCTGCCAAAAACTGCCTTTGCCTTAGTCAATATAGACGACCGTCGGGGTGCTGTAATGGTACAAAATACCAGAGCCCGAAAGGCTACCTACTCTCTTCAGACTCTGGCCGATTATAAAGGAAAGATAATTTCCGATACCCTTACCGGTATGCAGATGGAGATCAACGATCAGGAGGTATGGTTTCGGGTAATTGGGCGATTTAACGCGTATAATCTACTATCTGTCTATGGGGCCGCCGTTCTATTAGGCGAAAAACCCGACATCGTACTTACCGAATTATCGAATCTGAAAAGTCCTCCCGGCCGCTTCGAACAGCATATATCTGCTAATAATATAGTTGGCATTGTCGACTATGCTCATACACCCGACGCCTTGGAAAATGTGCTGGAGACCATTACCCACCTAAGGCATGGCAATGAAAAGGTGATTACCGTAGTCGGCTGTGGCGGAAACCGGGATCACGAAAAGCGCCCAAAAATGGCTGCCATCGCTTGTCGATACAGCAACCGGGTCATCCTTACTTCCGACAACCCCCGCAACGAGGACCCCTTGGAAATTCTGGCTCAAATGCAAAAAGGTGTCCCCCCTTTAGACTATAAAAAAACGCTGGTAATCGCCGATCGTCGCGAGGCCATACTACGTGCCTGGAAAGAGGCCTCTCCCGAAGATATTATTCTGATAGCAGGTAAAGGCCACGAAAACTACCAGGAAATAGAGGGGGTAAAGCACCATTTCGACGATAAAGAAGTGCTGCTGGAGGCCTTTACCTCTCAGGCAGAGTAATGACGTTTCCGCCCCAGGCTCAGCAAAATAAATAGAAGACATTTGTACTGTCTTTAAAAAAAGGCAACTTTGCATCTGTTACCCCAATTCCATACTTCATGCTCTACTATTTATTTGATTATCTCGACAAACATTTTAACATCCCTGGAACAGGCGTGTTCCAATATATCTCATTTAGAGCTCTGGGTGCCACTGTGCTATCCCTTTTTATAGCAGCGACTTATGGAAAAACCATAATAAACTTCCTGAGAAAAAAACAAATGGGGGAAACCATCCGCGATCTTGGCCTTACCGGACAACTGGAAAAGGCTGGAACGCCCACTATGGGGGGCTTTATTATTTTGGCCTCCTTGCTCATTCCCGTATTTCTTTTCGCCAAGCTTACCAATGTTTATATAGTCCTGCTCATTATCACCGCACTGTGGACGGGCATGATCGGATTTGTGGACGACTATCTGAAGAAGTTTAAGAATAATAAAGAAGGCCTACAAGGTAGATTTAAAATCGTGGGCCAAGTAGGCCTAGGACTTATCGTGGGCCTGACACTCTCCTTCAATGATCATGTCAGAATTAGGGTCTACGAAAAACCTGTGATCGACTCCAACCTTGGTGAGGTTCAGAAATATACTGACTATGCCCACCCTACTGTTACGACCATTCCCTTCTTTAAAAATAATGAATTTGACTACCGCACACTGCTCTTCGGCTGGTTACCCGAGGAGTATACCTGGGTGATCTATACCATTGTGGCTATCATCATTATCACGGCTGTTAGCAATGGGGCCAACATTACCGATGGAATCGATGGACTGGCAGCCGGGGTATCTGGGATCATCGCCCTCACCCTGGGAATACTGGCCTATCTGTCGGGAAACACAAAATTTTCGCAATACCTGAATATCATGTATATTCCTAATTCGGGGGAGCTGGTAATCTTTTGCGCTGCCTTCCTGGGAGCCTGTATCGGGTTTCTCTGGTATAATGCCTACCCGGCACAGGTATTTATGGGTGATACAGGAAGCTTAATGCTAGGGGGTGTAATAGCCGTCATCGCTTTGGCCATCAGAAAGGAATGGCTAATACCCGTGATGTGTGGGATTTTCCTTGCCGAAAACCTCTCAGTAATCCTCCAGGTCAGCTATTTTAAATACACCCGAAAACGGTATGGCGAAGGCAGGCGTATTTTCCTGATGTCGCCCCTACACCATCATTATCAAAAGAAGGGCATTCACGAATCTAAAATTGTAACCCGTTTCTGGATCGTTGGCATCATTCTGGCCATCATTACCCTCGTAACCTTGAAATTAAGATAATCAAGGAACACTCGTTTCATACAAAAAGAGCGCATGCCTCAGCCTGAACAAGGTGCTGGACTGCGCTCTTTGTTTATATGCATCTTTATCGACCTACCTGTTCGGTATACCGGCGAGGATCATAACCTTTAGCGAAGAGTGGGTATTGATCGAAAATCTTACGCACGACACTCCGATAGTGATTATTGCTTTCTTCTCCTTTGAATATGCCTGAAGCATACCCTCTCCAGACCACCTGATCACTCTTGGCATCGATAAGAGAAACGATTAATGTACCTTTTTCTAAAGCATATTTAATAGGCTCATAGCGAAATCCGTCATTCTCTGTGTCAACCCAATTACGAATTACGGGTTGCATATATCCCTGATATCTTAAATTATCGTAAAAGATACCATAATTGACCAGTAATGTAGGTTTTTCGGCGGTAAGCTTATAACCCCGCACCTGCATCTGCCGGCGGATAGCTTCATAAATTTCAGTACAAAGATTATTCGTGTCCCGCTCGCATTCCAGAAAGGTGTAAGAAGAATAATCTTTAAAGTTGGTTTCGTAACTGTAATCGTGCTCTACGAACACTTTCCGACCGCTGGAACATCCTGCTACAATTAAAACACCTAGCAGCACGGCAAAAGGTAAAACGACTTTATGCATAATAAACTAGATTATGAGGTGAATAAAATGGTTGTTTCTCTTCTAAACGCGCAATAGTATTACCTCATGACCTCTATTATGCCATATAATAATCTATCGCTTTGCGCATTTGACTGGTACTGATCACTACGTCATAGGCGCAACTTCCGGCTCCATTTAATAAGGAGAACCGGATTTCCTTTCCTTTATTTTTCTTATCCTGTCTGGTAAGAGCCAAAATAGGCTCCACATCTTCTGAGCGGATATCTACCTTGCCATAAGTGGAAAATATAAATTCTTCCACCTGTGTCAACAGGGCCTGATCGATCATCTTCAGGCTAAAAGCTAAATAACTCTCCATGATCATCCCCACAGCGATGGCCTCTCCATGAAAAAGTTTTTCTGTAGGCGATTTGCCCAGAAAATGTGTCTCCACCGCATGCCCTAAAGTATGCCCGAAGTTCAATATTTTCCTCAGTCCCTTCTCAGTAGGATCCTGCTCCACCACCTTCTTTTTTATTCCTACTGAGTGAGCAATCAGATCGGGCCATTTTTGCCTTTCGAAATCCACCGTTCTGATCTGGGACCACTTAACTGCATCAGCGATAAGACAGTGTTTCACCACCTCAGCAAAGCCTGAACGAAGTTCTCTTTCAGGCAATGTTTTCAAAAAAACCGGATCAATCAAAACCCGATTAGGTATATTAAAAACACCTATATGATTTTTAAACCCCTGAAAATCAATCCCTAACTTCCCACCTACACTGGCATCTACCTGGGAGAGCAGTGTGGTTGGAACCTGGATAAAATCGATGCCCCGCTTGTATACCGCAGCACAAAACCCACCCATATCTCCTATCACCCCACCTCCAAGATTGATTACCAATGCATGCCGGTCGAGTTCCGACTCGGTCATCGCCTCCCAAATCTTCTCGCAGGACGATAAATTTTTATTTTCTTCTCCTGCCACTACTACCACCAGCTGATGCTTGGGTAAGGCAGGTTTTACCATAGGATAACAATGTTTTTTAGTATGTTGATCAGCAATTACCAATACCTTAGAATATGCTGTTTCTTGTAAAAATTCCTTTAAGCTCTCGCCTATCGGCGCTATGACTACTGACTGATTCATTAATTATTTAAAAAAGGAGACGGGCTCCAATGATATACGGTACAAAGCGCAATATGGATGCGCAGGCATAAAATAAAATAATATTTGGAAATTCAACCTTAAAGATACGAATAATTATGTTTCTTATTTATAAATGCCCATTTCCTATTTTAGAAAAAATTCAATCCAATTGTAAAACATAGAATTCTCCTAGCTGATTCACATTTTCTTCCTTAATTTCGTAAACGGGCCTACACGAACCCTGCCCTATTCGAATACAATTTGTAATATACACTTTTTTATGAATAATAATCCCTTAATCGCTGGTATCCAGCAAATTGGAATCGGCGTTCAAAATGTGCCGGAAGCTTGGTCCTGGTACCGCAAAGTACTGGGCTTTGATGTACCCGTATTCGACGAAAAAGCAAATGCTCCTTTAATGACTCCCTATACCGGAGGCGTGGTCCAAAGCAGACAAGCTGCCTTGGTCCTTAATATGGCCGGCGGCGGCGGCTTGGAAATCTGGTCATTTACTAGCAGGGTCTCTCAGCCTGCATCTTTCAAAATGGAACTGGGTGACCTGGGAATCAATGCCATTCGCTTTAAGGCTCCCGATATCCAAAAAGCTTATGCACATATAAAATCAACTTCCAAAGAACCAGTGGGCCCACTACAAAAACTTCCGGAAGGGGAAGGATTTTGGGGACACGATCCTTATGGCAATATTTATCAGATTACACAGGATGACTCCTGGTTCCAGCCCAAAGGCAAAGCCATTGGAGGGGTGGCAGGGGCCGTTGTGGGAGTCTCGGATATGGACAAATCCATCGCATTTTATGAAGACTTGCTAGGCTCACTGGAAACAGTTTATGATCATACCGGTGTTTTCGACGACCTCCCCACCACCATTGCAGGGCAAAGGTACCGTCGGGTTTTGCTCAGAAAGAAACATACTCCCTATGGAGCCTTCTCCCGTCTGCTGGGACACACACATATCGAGCTCTTGCAGGCGCTGGATCGAAGCCCGAAAAAACTCTTCGAAAACCGATTCTGGGGCGACTGTGGTTATATCCATCTCTGCTTCGACGCCCTAGATATGGATAGCTTGAAAATCCAAATGCAAGGAAAAGGTTTCCCCTTCACGGTGGATAGTGAATCTTCGTTCGGCATGGAGGCAGCTGCGGGGCGCTTTGCCTATCTGGAAGATCCGGATGGTACGCTTATCGAACTCGTAGAAACGCATAAAGTACCAATCCTGAAAAAAGTGGGTTGGTTTATGGATATTCAAAAAAGAAAGCACCAAAAACCCCTTCCCGACTGGATGATCAAAACCATGGGCTTTAGCCGTGTAAAAGACTGACCATTCTATCCAAATATCAAGAGGCCCTATCTCCCTTAGGAAGGTTGGGCCTCTTGGTTTTCATTGTCCCTTCCTCCCTATTCTGGCACATGCTCCCCCCCTAATCCGTCTCTACCACCCAAACTTAACACTCGCCAGCACCTGGGTGGGCCGTAAAAAGTATTCGGACCGGAGATAAGAGAACGAATTGGTCGACATGGTGGACAGCAAAGTCGTATTCCAGACATTATTCCAGTTCAACTGCAGTTCAAGGCGTGAATTGGCGATTTTATACCGCAGAGCTACATCCGTAAATATTTGATTCCGTTGGGTGGAACCGCCAAAGTTATTTCTGTAATAATCGTTCTGGATGATGATATAGGCTCCAGTAAAAGGGTATATGGAAATTTTCAGATTATCTATCTGTTGTACGGTCGCCTTATATTTGTTGCCGGCTACGCTGTTGCCAAAGGCGTTCAGCTTATAGGAATAGTCAAAATCTATCAGCTTGTTGAAATTGGTATTGATGCGGACAAATGGACTGGTGCTCCTGTTCACCACTTGGGTCAGCGCTCCATTGATTAGTTGTTGGCTGGTATTCCAGTTCAGACTCGCGCCAGCAGCGATATTGGTCTTGATGTCGGCGAAGTACTTGCCCAAATTAGAAGTGAGCAGTCCTCCATAGGTCGTATTCTCTAGGGCCTGTGCCGTATATGCTATCGAACCTTCGTCGGACACGGTGCTGCCGTACATCAAATTGCGGCTTCCATAGTTACCCAATACCGACACGTTGCCAAAAATGGCGCTCAGGGGATTTCTGTACTGTACTCCGGTCGAGCCACTCCATACTCTACTTTGCTGAAGGGGTACGTCTCTAAGCTGTATGTTTCGGTAATTTTTCAGGAGATATCCATAATGAATGTCTTCCATTTCTCCGAACTGATTCTTAAAACCCATGGCGGCATGCACGGCCAAAAACGAATTCAGTTCATAGCGTAGGGTAAAACGTGGTTCGAAGACCAGCTTGTTCAGGTTTTCATTTCTTCCAAGCGCTTTATCCTCTATTTTAAAAATATTATAACTGATTGGGCTGTCCAATGCCAGGCGCCAGCTCTCTTTTTTCCATTGTATTTTCAACTCTCCATAGGGCTTCATTTTCAACCAATTCAAATCGTTTTCCAATTTTTGCCCGAGCACCACCTCCTCCTCGCCATGGGGTAATTCAAAATTTGAATTCATTTTCTGATGCTCCATCTGCAACCCTATTTTGGGTATAAAGGTAAAAAAGCCAACCCCTCTGGTAAAACTTAGGGCATTATTGGTATAAAATGCACGCTGATTGACATGCTGTTTGATAGACTCCAGGCTTTCGGTATGGGCGATCAAATTGGAAAAGGGGCCTGGCGTCACCGCCAGCGACTGGGGAAGTCTATTCAAGGAGGTGTAACTTTCGAAAGTCAACAGCTGTTTTCCGACCTTAAATATATTGCTGAGGGTATTGGAAATCGTAAAATATGGATTGCGGAGCATTTGTTCTAAGGGCACCTGGTTCCGGCTCAGCATGCCGGTTTGTTTGTCCCAATACCCCTTTCCGGCCAGCACATTTTTCAAATATTTATTTTTGGTATTCCTTTCCAGGTTTACGGTCACCTCCAGAGATTCGTTATAAAGCCGATTGTACTTCTCTTCGAACAAAGCCACCGTGTCCGCTCCGGTATAATAGACCGTCTCCGTATTACCCCGTTGTTTTTGAACATCGTTCAGATATGAGCTGTTGATTCTGATCTGATAATCGCGACCCATCTTTTTAAGGTAATTGAGGCTCCCCAAATGGGCATGATTGTTGAGCCAGCGCGTATTGGAAAAGGAGGGGGTAGCGATGGGAACCAGCTGCACGCGGTCGGTTTTACTATCGTCGTTTTCCCGGCCCATCGTGCTCATGGACGACAGCATTTTTATTTGGCCAGCCACGTCTGCTCCTATATTATTGGACTGATAGGACCCTATAAACTGGTTGTCCTTGGTGAAAAGCATGGGCGTCACGTTGGCGTTCCATAGCATGGGGGCCACCCCTGCTCCCACTTGAGCGGAGCCGCTTGTGGTCACTTTTCTTTTGAGCCGGATGTTGATGGCCGCCTTATCCGAAAACACCAGGCTATCCAACATCTGGATGGGCTGGTGGTTTTCCAGTACTTCTACCGATGTAACGGCATCTACGGCCAGATTGTCGTTGGCCAATTTATATTTCCCCCCTAGCAGATCCAGCCCGTCAATATAATATTTATTAATGGGGTTCCCTTGGTATAGGATTTGTCCGTCTCCACGTACCTCCACGCCCGGGAGCTTCCCCACGATGTCACTAATCACCCGGTCCCCTTTGCTTTTGAAAGCATCCACGGAGTAGGAGAGGGTGTCGCCATGGCGTGTGATGGGGTCGGGCCGCACGGCTACCTCTCTCAACGCTATACTCTCCTCCGACAGCCGAAAAATAGTAACCTGAGAAATATTTGCTACCCTTTTTTCCTGAAGGGTATAGCCCAGGGTGCGCACCCTAATCAAAACGGAGTCTACCCGCTCGTTGCAGGGAATGCTATAGGCGCCCGATTTTTCGGAAATCCCAAAAGCAACAATTTTTGAGCTCTGCAAGTCATGAATGGTAATACTCGCGCCGGGAATGGCTTCTCCGTCCACTTGCTGCACCTGCCCACTAAAAATTACTTGGGCCCATGATGGTGCTGGAGCCCAAACAAGAAAAATAAATAATAGACCTAATCGCACAGGCTTGCCTCATTAAAAGTTACGAAACGCATCATGCTACTATATTTTGGATGATAAGACTGTGTCGAGTTGGAAGAAGCATGCCGCATCCTAACGCTGCCATCTGCCTACTCTATAAGCTTCAATTCCAACGGATTATTATTCCAAGCCTTAGAATTCTTGATGGATGGATCCGATGTAGGGACTCCATTAAAAGTGCTTGGGCCAAGACGGCGTTCAATGACTCCAAAAGGATCTTTTCTTACCTCTTCCCGATATTCATAAATTTTTTGGGCACTAGCCTCCTTTACCTTACGGCGACTCGCATACTCGGGCCACTCTTTGACGACTCCCGTGTAGGCGCCAAATTGTTCTAGGGTAAATACATACTGGTTTCGGGTATCTCCGATCTTGACAATCAACCCCGGCAAGCCCCAAAACAGATAGGGTCCATCCGGAATTGGAAGTTCAGGGGCAAACCAAGCGACATAATCCCGGCCGGCAAAGGAGGTGGTAGCCTTCACACAAGCATACCCGACAATGGTATCCTCCTCCATGCCCATTTCCCATTTCAAATGGTTAGGTACTGAAAATTCGAATTGATCGAAGGATATTTTTTCAAAGATTCGACTTTCCTTCGTTTCAAGCGACTTAGCAATAAACTTATCAAAATCCGTTCGGAATCTATATTTGGGGTCTCCCATAAATTCAGCAGCCGACAAAAGTCCCGTTCGTCTCAATCCCTGTATGGAATCGGCCTTCCAAAACCCTTCCGAACAAAAATAAGACTGTTTGTTTTCCTTAATCGTAAGAAGGAAAGCTTCCTCTTTGATATTGTTGAGGTTAGTAGAATCGGGCTGATAAACTAGCCTATAACGGGCCTGGAAATTGTGCGTGCTGTTGAAGGCAAAGAATAGGAATATAGCAAAGAGAAGGTGCATGGTATAGCTCAGATCATGTTATTAAACTGCGGTACTTTTTTTCCTGATTTTTCTGAAAAATAATGGCAAATCATTCCAGTTCCAGTGGATTATTATCCCAGGCTTTTTTACGCCGCATAGTCTCCTTATCGGTCTTTTCTCCATTGAAAGTCATATGCTCCATAGACCGGCCTGTTGCCCTGGTAAGGGCTTCCAATGGATCCCTTCTGTTCGCCTCGCGAATGCTAAATACCTTATCTCTATGCGTCGGGATGACGGCCCCTTTACGACTAGGCACCCATGCGTCCTTTATTTGAGACACATTTTTTGAGAAGCCTGTAAGTGTAAATACATAATTTTCCTTGGTGTCGCTCACTTTTACGACCAGCCCCGGCAAACCCCAAAAGACATAAGGGCCGTCCGGAATGGGAATTTCCTCGGTAAACCAGGCGATATAATTTCGGCCCGCATATTGCGTAGTAGCTCTAGTACAATTAAAACCCGCTATGATATCCTGCTCCCCTCCAATGGTCCATTTCAGTGTATTTTCTAAGGGATATACATATTGATGCAGCACCAGCTTTTCGTATACCTGGATGGAACGATCATCATATTTTTTGGTGGTAAACAGATCAAACATCGTTTTGTAACGATATTTAGGATCCGCCATATATTCTTGAGGCGATAGCAGAGCAGAATTAAGGAGTGCTTTGATGGAGTCTGACTTTCCAAAATTCTCAGAATAGAAATAGGATTCCTTCATTTCTTTGATATCCAAATAGAAATTTTCCTCCATTTTTCGATTGATATTGGTGGAGTCAGGACTAAATACAAGATGGTATTGCACCCTGAAATTGGGGGTTTCGGGGATTAAGAAGCATAGGATTACGGCTAGTAATAGGTTCATAAACTAATCACAACTAAAATTATATTTTTTCATAATACCCCTATGGTTAGCTTAGTCTTTCTATCAATTGCACGCTTAAATTCAAAAATAAAGACCCTATTCCCCTATTACCTTCAATTCCAACGGATTATTATCCCAGGCTCTAGAATTCCTTATCGACGGGTCCGATGTAGGCACTCCATCAAGGGTCCCTGGACCAAGACGGCGTTCTATTTCTCCAAAAGGATCCTTTCTATCCTTTTCCCGATAGTCAAAAACTTTATAGGCACTGGCCACCATAACCTTACGGCGACTCGCATACTCGGGCCACTCTTTGACGACTCCCGTGTAGGCGCCAAATTGTTCTAGGGTAAATACATACTGGTTTCGGGTATCTCCGATCTTGACAATCAACCCCGGCAAGCCCCAAAACAGATAGGGTCCATCCGGAATTGGAAGTTCAGGGGCAAACCAAGCGACATAATCCCGGCCGGCAAAGGAGGTGGTAGCCTTCACACAAGCATACCCGACAATGGTATCCTCCTCCATGCCCATTTCCCATTTCAAATGGTTAGGTACTGAAAATTCGAATTGATCGAAGGATATTTTTTCAAAAATTCGACTTTCCTTCGTTTCAAGCGACTTCGTAATAAACTTTCTAAAAGCCGTTCGGAATCTATATTTGGGGTCTCCCATAAATTCAGCAGCCGACAAAAGTCCCGTTCGTCTCAATCCCTGTATGGAATCGGCCTTCCAAAACCCTTCCGAACAAAAATAAGACTGTTTGTTTTCCTTAATCGTAAGAAGGAAAGCTTCCTCTTTGATATTGTTGAGGTTAGTAGAATCGGGCTGATAAACTAGCCTATAACGGGCTTGGAAATTAGGCGTGCTAAAGCCTAATCCTAGAATAAATATAAGGTATAAATTCATACTTTTGGAAGTCTTCTCAAATGAGCTGGTCTATATAATGATAGACCAGCTCATTTAATGTTTAATTACAGTATTTTTCCTCTAGCTCTACAAAGACACATTCGATATCGCATTCTGATTCGGTTGTAACTGGGCCTTCTTGACAATAGGTTTGACAAGTTAAAGCGTAGCACTCCGGCATGAACACCGCCACGCTAGGCGAAACCGCCAGCACCGGTGTAGCAACCTCTTTAATAACAACTTTTTCTTCTTTCACTTCCTCCGCGTGAGCAATAGAAAAAGCAAACAGCATCATGGATAAAACTAGTAACTTTTTAAAAGTATATGCTATTAAATAAACGAAACATTAGCAAATAGCTCCCTATAAATTTCAGGATACCTACAATATTACTTCTTTAATGCTATCACTTTATTTTATAGATTGCATAAAAATACTAAAATTATGCAATACTTTGTGCAAAAGTAACATTGGTTAACTTAGCTATAACACAGGATGAGTTTTGGGAATAAAATACGCCTTATAAGGGAAGATAGGAGAATCAATTCCAAAGCAATGTCCGATCATTTGGATATCGATCTGGCCACTTTGAACAGAATTGAGAATGACAAAATCAAGACCATTAAACCGCAACTTTAGGTTAAAATAAGCAAATACCTTGAAGTAGGTATTGGCGAACTTTTTGAGACAGGAATTACGCTCGCCCCCCCACCCCCCGTAAGCATTCACGATGGGGAGCATACCATTGCCATCATGGATGTACTACGGCTCTATGAGCAACTATTAAAATCCAAAGATCTGATCATCGAAGTACTCCAAAGAGAAAATGAATATCTGAGAAAAAAGGTAAGTTAGTTTTCTTTACCTGCATCAAGGCAAATTGCTGTGATGCCACTTAGATAAATCATATAGAGCTCATTGGAAAAGCCACTCCTACAACCAAATCCTAATCAATCCTAATCCTAAGCAAGTTTGTAAATCACTCTTTTTATGTAGATTCAGGCCTATTGGTCGAGGAGCAAGGTGGATAAGGTTCAATGGGCCAGGATATCATTATTTCATCCTAGATGTTGCATTTTTAATACCGTAGGGTTCCTGGTTTTGATAGGCTGTCGGCATTCGGCGAAGGGATTATGGGTTAAAAATACAATCTTATAAAAATCTCATGCTCTCCACAACATTTTTTGACTTGACCCCTTTACCTTCCGAATTTTTCGCTCAAAGTTGGTGCAGGCCTAAGGTTGGTTAGAGGTCTTGAAAAAGGATAATCCAGCATGATCATTATTTATTCTTGAGGGGGGGAGGCAATTCTAGCAGTAGGAAATGGAGACTTACCAGTGAGGGCTCTATAAGAAGAAATATTGATGGTCGATCTGCACGCTCACTGTTCTGCTTTACGAAGGTCCTATCCACGTTGCATTCTTAGCCAAAATCAGCTTTTCCACCGAAGGCTTTTGATATTCTTTTGGCTATATTAGGAGTAATAGCACCTCTTTCATTAACAATTTTAGATAGGGTCAATCCGGAAACTTGTAACAAATCAGCAGCCTCCCCGATACTCAGGTTTGCAGGAGATAGAATATCTTGTTTCAAGATGCTTCCCGGATGTACATTGATGTTGCTGTGTCTTTTCATAAGCATCAGACATTTTATAGTGTTTCCTCCGGTCTTTACCTCAATTCATATTCTGCAATCAGTGCGTCTGCCGGTATATGGAGCAACTTACTGAATTTGCGAACCATTGTTAGCGAAAGAGCCTGCTTGTAGTTCAATACTTTACTTATGGTACCCTTATCTCCGTATTCGTTGGAAAGGTCAACGGATTTGTAACCAAAATCTTCCATTCTGATTTTGATCAGCTCTATCGGATCCACTTGGGGCAGATCGCTCGTTTTTTCTTCGTATTCAGCAATCAGAAGGGCCAGTAAAAGCTTTTCTCTGTGCTCGTTTGTGTTTGGTAGGGCGTACTTGACCTGTTGATAGCGGGCAAGTGCATTTTCATATTCCTGCTCGCTGCCAATTAGAAACCAGTCCGATTTTATTTTTTTCATACAAGTTTAAATGAATAGAAAAGTGCTCATATAGTCGAAGCATCAACCATATCGTACTCACTATGTGTTCCTATAAATCTTATTTCTACAATACTGTCCTGGTAGCCTATCTCTACAATCAGACGGTACTTATTGCCAACGATCTTGAATCTGGCCCGACTGCCGGGGATGATGGATGCTTTGGGAAAGTCTTCCAAAACATCCATTGATTTTCTCCAGTTTGCTTTATTGACAACCGTTTTCCAGGTCTGTAAACTTTTACCAGCGTCTGAATGCTTCTTTGCAAAAAGATCCAGCTTGCGTACTTGGATGATGATCATTTCGGAAATGATTGCGGTTTGATTGTTCCGGGCTTCCTGCCATGTCTGTCGTGTTTCAAATGTTGTTCCTATTGTTCACTCGTATAAGTGTACAATAAAAGTAGCCAATAGTTGGCAAACTACCAACTATTGGCACTTTAGAATTTTCCTATATGAATAAAGTTTGCTCTATTTGTAGTCAAAGGTCTTTCTTTGCTTTCAGTTACGATATCATCATCCTAAAGCACCGAATCGAAAGCCCTATCACCCCATTCCATGCCAATTGTACTTCAAAATGGACACTCCCTTTCCTGCTGCACTCGATATTGAAGCGATCATCCATTTCGGTGGGCTGATTAAAAATCTACTAGATTTTGTGGTATTATTTGTAAATATTATAGTATTTGTTTGATTGTCTGTAATTATTTGAATAATATATACAATGCAAATATTTGTTGTTCAATTAGTCATTTATTTAGAATATTAATAATTTTTTGTGTATTTTTATCTTCATAAAAGGCTGCTGGAGTGATTTTTTAAAAGTCGTCTATCCGTAAGCATAGTTATGAAATATATTCGTTTTGATGTAGTTAGGGGCATTTGTTAAATCCAGCTCTTATGAAAACGGCCATTATTTTGATTCTTATTGCTATTGGCCACCAGTGCGCTTTTGCACAGGTTTATTTTACCTACGATGCCGCAGGCAATCGCATTCAGCGACAAGGGGATGGCTGTCTACCACGCACGGCCGACAATCCCTCTGGGTTAAGTCCGGGATTGTCGTACCAATATTTCGAAACGGCGGCCCATAATAACTGGGGAGCTACGAGTTCCTTGTCCGGACAAGCAGTGGTCAAATCGGGAATTACTACCAATTTTAATCTTAATGAGCGCAACCGTAATGAAAATTTTGGCTTTGAATTCAATGGGTATATCGACATAGTTACCGAGGGGGAGTACCGCTTTTTCCTGCGATCTGACGATGCTGGGGCCTTCTATATCGGAAACCAACTGGTCGTTAGCTTTGAAGGACTACACGGTATGGATCCAGAACAAAGTGGAAAGATATGTCTGAAGTCGGGCAAGCATGCCATACGAGCTCTTTTGCTTCAGGCTGGGGGCGGTTATGGACTAGAACTTCGGTATGAAGGTCCAGGGCTAGGCAAACAGTTGATACCCGACCAAAAGCTATTTAATGAAGGTCGAACTGTTCCAGGAAATGGCACTGGACTCACGGCCCAGTATTTTAATAATACATCCTTGTCGGGAAGCCCAACATTTAGCAGGGTGGATCAAGCGGTTAATTTCAGCTGGAATGGAGCCAGTCCCGGCGCTGGCCTTGGAGGCGAGTATTTTTCGGTGCGTTGGACGGGAAAGGTGCTGGCTCCAGTCTCTGGTTTCTTTACCTTTTTGAGCAATAATGACGATGGCACTAGGCTATGGATCAACGGACAGTCTTTAATAAATGATTGGACAGGCCATGCTCCCGAATTGCGGAGTGGAAGCATCAGCCTTGCTGCCGGGCAGAAATACGACCTGACCATGGAGTATTATCAGGGATGGGGTGGGGCACAGGCCCAGCTATTGTGGACGTACCCCGGTCAAGGCCAACAGGTCATTCCACAACAATGGCTTTTCCCTGCCTCGGGCTGTACGCCTCCAGAGGCGCCGCTAATCGTCAAGTCCGCCGGGACTACGGTTTGTGCGTCCGCTAACCAGAACGCTACCTTGACGGCTTCAAATTGTAGTGGGAGCACCCTATGGTATAAAGATGGGGTGCAGGTGGGTAGTGGGGGTACTTTTGTAGCTAATAGCCCAGGTAACTATACCGCGACTTGCGCTGTCGGTGGTTGTGTAAGTACGGTATCAGCTGGAATAGCATTGGCCCCAACACCCGGCTGCGGGCAAAACAATAGCTCTTGTTCTGGATATACCTTCACGGAAGGACAGATCATCGGCTATAGCAACTCCAATGCAGTGGTACGATTCTCGGGCAATTGTCCGGTTTTGTATTGGGAAGGCAATGGAGGTAGTGGCAGGGTACATCCCGACTGGCTCGGGGGCCTCAATGGTAAAACCATTCCCGATAATATCTTAAGAAGTTGCCTGAAATGGTCGACTGATGCATTAGACTGCGATCAGCCCTGTAGTGCTCCGACGGCTCCGACAATCGCCAAGGTGTCGGGCACCACCGTATGTGCGGCTACTAGTCAGACGGCTACATTGACCGCCTCCAATTGTGGTGGGAATATCACCTGGTTTAAGGATGGGGCTCAGGTAGGAAATGGTAGCAGCTATGTTAGCAGTAGCCCCGGGACATATACGGCTAAATGTACAATCAATGGCTGTCTTAGCGCAGCTTCTGCGGGCCTGATATTGGTGCAAACCAATGGGTGTGGCCAAAATAATAGTACTTGTTCAGGCTATACATTTACCGAAGGGCAAATAGTAGGCACCACCAACTCCAGTGCAGTCATAAGGTTCTCTGGGAATTGTCCGGTCGTCTATTGGGAAGGAAACGGAGGCAGCGGCCGGGTGCATCCTGATTGGATCGGGGGGCTCAATGGTAAAACCATTCCCGATAATATCTTGAGAAGTTGCCTAATATGGTCTACCGACGCCATTAGTTGTGGTGCTCGTATGGGCACAACGGGCGACGTAGCAGAGGAGGACAAAGAAGAAGACCGAAGCATTAGCATCGTCCCGAATCCCAATGAGGGGGTGTTTCAGGTGATGTTTTATCTGAGCCTCGGCCAATCGGCCGATTTGATGGTCTACGATGTTCAAGGAAAAGAACTGATACAAAAACCGATTCAAGGCCAGGGCATGCACAGGGAGCTACTGAGCCTACCCGAGCACTTGACTGGGAGTTTTTTAGTGGTCCTTAGCCATAGCAATGGGTTCGAAATAAAAAAGATGGTTGTGCTGCGTTAATATGGAAATACCTTGTACAATATGTCCTAGCTCATGATCGTGACAGAACCTTATGCCGGCTAGCAACATAAGAAAATATGGTGGTTCATAATGTTTGACAGTGTTTTCCACGGTACACCTCAAGAATCTCTTCAATTGGCATTGTTTTTTCGTCGATCAATTCCAATAGCCTCATAAGTTCCTGGCTACCGGTTAATGGGGCTAAGACTAGGCCTACAGCCAAATCCTAATCCAACCTATTCCTAAGCAAGTTTGTAAATCAATCGTTTTATGTAGATTCAGGTCTACTGGTCGAGGAGCAAGGTGGATGAGGTATAATGGGCCGGGATATCATTATTTCATCCTCGTTGATGCATATAGAATCCTATAGGGATTATATGTTTATAGATATTTTATTTCGTTGCATACCGATGCGACGCCGATTGGGGCCGTATAAGATCCGAGGGACTTTTTCTCTGGATTTTTATTCGCAGTCCGGTAACGGCTCCTAAATTTCCCTTCCCCGGCCTTTCGTTTACTTAGGGAACAACTTTGTTCACTACAAAACTAAAATCTTCATTCCCTATTAACAGATTGTAATTCCGGTCAAGAAAAAACAGTACATTCTCGTCACCCATTAATAGCAAAATTGGTTCAGATAAATTTTCTGTTTGGATTTTAATAATTATTGCTTCCGGATGGGTCCCTTTATCAATGGTCCAACTTCCTTTAATCTCTCGAAGGCCATTATTCACAATAGTACGAAGGGTACATGTTGTTGGAAGATAAGTTGCAGGATCTCTGTTAAGAACGAGCTTCCATTTCAGTTTAAAACAAGTGGGACCCACCTTCATGGCAGGATGCTCCCTAGCGAATTCTTGGCAGGGTGTTCTCCCCGCATATACAAGTTGTAAGGATCTGCCGTCAGGCTCTTTTGAAGAAATTAAGATTTCACCGGGTTCTATTGGAGCCTTTCTATTTAGCGTATAGCTCCAACCTCCGTTCCCAATCATCAGGTTACTTTGGCCGGTCAGAATATGAAAGAGCCTTTCATTTATTTTGACAATAGAAATTATTTCAGCTAAATCATCGCTTTTTAACTGATAAATCTCTTTAAATTGATTTTCCCCCTGATTTTTTGCAATCAAATAGGTTCCTTTTATGCTTTGTTTATCCTCCCTTTTAAAATCCAAGGTATTCGGTTTCGATTCCCCATAGGCTATTTCCAATTCGAAAGCACTTTTATCGTACAATCTTAAATTCCATCGAATAAAATCCACCTTGACTTCCGTTGGAATGGAAAACATTTTCCTGATCGATTTGTCTCCTGGTGTGCTGCCTGTTAAAGTAATTTCAGTCATCCGATTTTTCGCAAAACCTGATTCTACAAATAACATAAACATCAATAGTAGTATATTCCGAATAAAAAATATCACCATTCTCATATCTATGTCATTTGGATCTATTTTGAAATTTTCAGCGGATTAGTACTTCTCTTTTTTTTTTTTAAACGGCTATTGGTCTAGGGATGATTTTCGTCATATCGATATTCCAAAAGGTCTGCCGGTTGGCAGTCTAATGCCTTACAAATGGCCTCCAATGTGCTAAAACGTATTGCTTTCGCCTTACCTGTCTTTAAGATAGACAGGTTTGATAATGTCAAATCAACTCTTTCAGAAAGTTCATTCAGGGAAATTTTTCGCTTGGCCATCATCACGTCCAAGTTTACTATAATTGGCATAGCTTAAACTGTTAAATCATTTTCGGATTTCATATCAACGGCATTCTGTAATAATTTTTCAAAGATTGCGGCAGAAGTAGCAACTACTACAGAAGCAAGAATCGTTACAAGGCAAAGGGCAAGAAAACCCGCCGGGTCGTCATCCTTATCAAAAAATATTCTTATGTACAGCCCAGCGGCCACGATTAAAATACTAAATACGATCGCACAATACTTTATACTCCTTAAAGTCCTAACAGATTTGGATGAGAATACTTTATTTTGGCCAATATAGCCAAGTAATCTGAACGCCTTGTACAAGGCAACAAAGAAAGCAATGGATGTTGCGTATCCATACAAAATTAACGGGTCCGTATAAATACTCAACAAGTCTAAGTTTGTAGCTCTTCCCTCCGTTAAGGGAACCCGAATCAAAATGGCAAGGATTACCATGCCTAAAAGCACGATCACTGCTTGAAGAAATACGATTGAAACTTTTTTCATAGAGAATGCACGGATTTATTTACCTACGAAAGTACAATAAATAATTATTGAATATCAATAAATAAACATTGTTTTTAGAAAATATATTTTTCTTAGGTTGTGCATAAATCCATGTATTCGAATCTAAAGGTTTATTTCCGACAGCCACAACCTGATCTTTTGAAATCTTCATTAGTGCCTCCCCAACATTTATTTTGCTAATTTGACCCTTGGCCCCATCAGTACCCTAGCCGATACAGGAAGTTTTCCTTCTATTTTACAGATTACGGCCGGAAATAGCAATGATGCCGGCAGAGCCCCTTTCATCACATTTTAGTCTTACCCCATAAAAACGACTCTTAAATCCATCCTTCCGGCCCGAGGCGTCTTTTGTAGATCATCTATCTTAACAAAGACGTAGGGTACACTTTTCAATTCCGTGGTTTGTCTCTCCACAGACCTTCTTCTGCGACATTTGTCTAGTCCTATATCAACGAACTTTTTCGTATCCGGTCTGTAAACACGGACAAGAATTAATGTACTGTTGTGGTATTCCCTCAATGACAACAGCTCACAGTTGAGGCGATGCAATATATATAACCAAATAGATAAATCCGGTATATAAGTATCATCTCAATAAATCAAAGAACGTCTTTCTTCTTAAAATCTAACCGGAATTCAATTCATTGCCAATGGGTCTGTGAAGACACAGACCACGGTTGAGTGGATTATTCTTCGCATAGGTATACCTGCCTATGCGGCCCTATTATAATCATGGCTATATCCTCCATCGCCCACATAGTTCTCAGGACTCAGCATCCACCCCAAAACAGGGTCATAAAGCCTTCCGCCAACCGCGTTGCGTTCTTGTTAATCAACCGGGGCCGCCCAGGCCAGTCGGGAATAGTTCCTTTTAAGCTTTCCGTTGGTGCCAGTAGAACCCAAGAATCATAGGCCCTCCATCTCCTCCAAGAGACAAACGGTTGCTGGGCTCCCATGCTATCAGTTACCATGACCTTTTCAATAAATCAAAGAATTTTTACTTTTAGCTTATTTAAATGGATGAACCAATCATAAACCAGAGGAAGTACCATCCAGCGGGTCATTTTAAAATATAATTATTTTGTGCTCGGATTAGGAAACGCTTGAAAACAGCATGTTGTCTACAGTTCTGATTAAAGATCCACTTCTAGGGAATCGATTTTAAATTCACCATAGTCAAAACTATAACCCTCTACACGGTTTCCTATGATCTCCTGCAATAAAGGAACGCCCCTTTTTACTATTGAATCACCCCTTACACGTAAAGAAGTACGGTCAATTGATTTCTTTGTTTCAAACCCTATCATATACCGGCCCTTTACTTCTGGTTTGAACATAAAAAGCAACTGTTTCTCCGCATGTGCTTTTAAAAAAATAAACATAGGGCAATCATCACTATTATAAATGTAATCATAAAGAGTAAGTGGTGGGTTTCCTAAATAATGTTTAGAATCAACATTTCTGATTTGAATATGTAACAAAGAATCATGGGTAAAATCAGGGACTTGCTTTATATACTTATATGGTACTATTAGCATTTTCCCAATTTCTATAAGACCATTTTCCTTATTACTATAGGTGTTGCGATCCTCACCATCCAACCGCCGAAATGTAAAAAGTGTCGGTATAACGAAGTTGCTATCCGTAGCGTTTCTGAAATTCCATTTTAAGAATAATGTATCTTCATAAGAATAATGTATCTTCAATGGTATAAACGGATGGGCTAATTAACACATCTTTGAGTTTCTCTTTGCTTCTGCAGCACAAACAAAGGCATCCCATGCCAATAATAAATATAAAAGCTTTCATGGTAGTTTGATTCTTCGGATTAAAAAAAATGGATCGCCCCCGTCCATACATTGGCACCAAGCTTATTGGCTTCAATTCCACCCGTTACCCCACCAGCAACTCCTCCCAATGCTGCGCCCCAGGCGACGCCTTTCCAGATATTTGCCCCATTTAATGCTGCACCGCCCCCTCCAATGACCGCGCCAGAGGCTGCCCCATAGGTCGGATCAACTGCCCACTATCCTTAATTTAATTCTCCAAAAGAGCATCACAGAAAAAATAGAATTGCCCTCGTACCCTACTGCCGTATAATAAGAATAATAATTTTGATCAACATAATACAAATAAAATTCATATAATGCATTTTGTAACCACACGAAACCCCTTTAGAATTCGAATCCCGCTGATAAAAGTAAACTTATGAGTGACATACCCAAGACCGAAAGGATCCTAAGACTGATCCGGATACTGCATCAAAACAAACGAACCATAGAACACCTGGCATTACTCCTGTCGACCACGCCACGAACCATCTACAGGGATATTTTGGTATTACAAAATGTGGGCTATGTCCTAGAAAAAGACGAGCAAAACCGTTACTATCTAGGGGAACAGCTCCAACAAAAGAGCGGAATGTTCACCTTAGAAGAGACCCGCCTGGTACGTATGCACCTGTCCGGTTTTCCAGCCAACCATCCCTTGAAGGCAAGCATCGAACGCAAGCTCTATCTTTCCAGCGAGCTTATTCCACTAGCCGATGACCTAGCAGACAAACAGCGGGCTGGGCTAATCAGTAAGCTGGAAGAGGCTATTCAGGCCCGTCGAAGGGTGACGCTGCTGCGCTATCATTCCAATCATTCGGCCACCGTGACCGATAGGCTGGTAGAACCCCTAGGACTTACCGACGACTTTGGAACCCTCAATGCCTACGAAGTATGTTCTGGCATTCAAAAAACTTTTAAGGTGCACCGCATGGAGGACGTAGAAATAAGCGCCGCCCCCATCGCCCACCAGGAAGAGCCCCCAGAGCTCGATCTTTTCGGATTTACGGGTCCCGAGCCCATCCTAGTGCAAATCAGACTGTCCTTTTTGGCTCATAACCTACTCTACGAAGAGTTTCCAGGAGCTAGGGGCTTTATCAGCAAGACGGTAGCTAACGACCAGGACATCCCCTTGCGCTTCCCCTATACCTTCCGCTACGAAGTGCGCGACTTTCGCGGCATTGGAAGGTTCCTTTTAGGCCTACCCGGCGAGGTACAGATCCATCAACCCGAGGAGCTTAAACAGTTTCTTAAAAAAAAACGGAATTATTAACTAAATCCTTATCTCATTGACAGCCCCTGTCAAAAAGGATGGCGAGATTGCCGATGTTTAAAAAGAGATATGCTATGATCAAAACAATTTATCAATTCGGAGAACAACTTCAAAAGATAGGACCCATGAAGCGATACTTTCAAGCTTATGGTTCTGCATATTCAGATCGGTCTGAAAATGAACAGGTAATTGTAGTGGATATCAAAAAAGGAGAGTTAGAAAACATTTCCTTACAAACATATCGTAAAACATGGAATGATAAATATCTTTTTAGAGAACTAGCTTCAGCCCGTTCCACGAGTATATTACCCACCCTTCATTTCTACAACCTACCCATCGGCAATAATCCTAAAACATCTGCCAAGAATAGAAAGGATTTAGACAACAGTATTGATAAATTTCTTGATAAATTAAATAGATGCCTACAATCAGATCCAAAAGTCTACAATACTTTCTTCAACACTTCACTACTTATTGAACAACTACGTCCAAGATTTGAAGACTTTGTAATTGAAAAATGTAGTGAAAAGAAGAATTACTTATTCACCCTAAAAATTGACGACTGTTGGCTTGGCGAGATAGAGGAGATGAGAAGGATTCTTGATGTTGCGGCCTACGACAAATACTTCAGGAGCAAAGGTCAAGATTATAAAGCAGCTAATAAGATATGTGCTGTTACCTATAAGCCTGTATCTGAGGTATGGGGGCGTGTCGATACGCTTGGCTTTACTGTAAACGATCTTCCTTTTTCTCGAAATGGATTTGAGCCTAAAAATTCCTATAAAATGTTCCCCGTTTCACCAGAGGCTGTAAAGATTCTGGAAGGCACACAAAGAGCACTTGAAGATGGGCTCTCATTTGGATTTCAAAACTTGAAGTTTTTCGTATTACCCAGGTTTATTGCGGTAGAGGATCTGCATTTAAGAGAGGAGATAGTAGAAGTATTTGTCCAAAACAAGAAGAATAACCGAATTGGGACCACAGGACAAATTAATTCAATATTCTACTCGGAAGGTATTTTTAACAGAATAATTGAGGAAGAAAAATTAAGTCAAAATAGTATTTATTATGACATATTTTTCTATGAACAGAAGCAAGCACAATTTTCTATAAAAATTCATATATCCGATGTATTGCCTTCTAGGTTTAATCTAATCCTCAATCAGAAAAAAATCATCGAAACCTATTATGAGCCTATTACTAAGGTAACAACTAAAAAAGGGGAAGTTTATCAATTTAGCCTTACCCTATATGAAATAAAAAAATTTCTGCCAGAGACATTCTTCTTCCAAATAATGGAGGCCATTTTTTACAAAAATCCAGTAAAAGCAAACCAAGTTTTATCCGCGTTTATGCAGATAATAGTTAGCGCTTTTAAGAATCAGCAAGAAGAAGCTAACAAATTCCCCCAAACCGTTAAAAGGACATTTGCTATATATCAATATTTTCAATCTCTTGAACTATTCGGAAAAATGGATGAAACAGAAAAAAAACCTTTAAATCTCGTTGCTGAGGACTTTGTGGAGCAACACTCAAATTTCTTTCAAAACAAACCTTTAAGTGAAGCAGCTTTCTTTTTAGGCAGTGCAACTGAAATCCTTTTAAATGCCCAAGAGGGACATTTAAAAAGTAGACCGTTCACACATAAGCTGAACAACTTGAGTATAGGGTATCGAGAAATGATGGAAATTATGCCAAAACTATTGGCCAAGACAGATGAGTATCATAAGGCTGATAAACTCTACGGCGAATATGAACGTTTCATCCAGCTAGCAGCGAAATTTGACAAGGCTTTTGCAAAAGGATCAGAAAAGTCCTGTAATAAGGTAGAAACCTCTTATGCTTTCTCCTTAGGACTTATCATCCAACGAGAGTTTTTTTTAGAGAGAAAAAAGGAGCGCAGCGCACTAAAAAAACTAAGAGAATCCAATCAATAAATCCAATTTCAAATAATAAAACACAAAAGACATGAGTACTATTCAAAATCGTAGCGAACTTCTCTTTTTATATGACGTAAAACGCTGTAACCCAAACGGTGATCCGCTAGACTCTAATCGACCTCGGTTAGATGAAGAAACCAATCGTTGCTTGGTAACCGATGTGCGACTAAAACGAACTATAAGGGACTATTTATTCGACAAGGGGTTTGATGGACAAGATGCAGGAAGAGGTGATATTTTTATTCGGACCGAAGCAGTCACTGGCGAGCAACGATCTGGGGCATATGCCAACGAAGAGGAATTCAAGAAAAAATTCATTGATGTTCGTTTGTTTGGTGGTGTTTCAGCTGTAAAGGGCAAAAATTACCAATTTACTGGCCCAGTGCAATTCTCTATGGGATATACTATTAATCATATAACTAAAGATAATTTCATCAAAGGGACTGGAGCATTCGCTACAAAAGAAGGAGCCGAGCAAAAGACATTCAGAGAAGAATATAACATCACTTACGGACTTGTTGCCTTTCATGGCGTAATAAATGAAAATGCAGCCAAACGATTAGGCACTTCTGATGAAGATATTGAGGAGTTAACTGAGGCAATGTGGAACGGCACGAAGAATCTACTAACACGTTCGAAGAAAGGGCATATGCCTAGATTACTAGTTAAAGTGGATTACCGGGATGGCTTTTTCATTGGGGACCTTTGTCAACGACTGCATATTATTCTCAATGAGGATAAGACAATGGAAGGCCTCGAAGATGTGGCCGATTATATTCTTGACACTTCAGAGCTTAATGCAGCCCTAGAAAAATATAACGACAAAATCATCAAAATCACGACCATAATCGACGATCGTATCATTTTAAGTAGCCCAATTCGCTCAAAATAAAAACTAAAGTTATGAAAATTTTAGCTTTCGACATTTGGGGAGAATATGCTCATTTCAAGAAGATTTATGCCACTACCTCGGCTTTAACTTATGCAATTCCTCCTAAAACCAGTCTCTATGGATTTCTTGGAGCTATTTTGGGTTTAGAAAAACAAGATAACAAATATCTAGAGGCGTTTGCAAATAAATCTTGTTTGGTGGGAATCAGTTTGAATAGACCATTAATCTTTCAACGATTGGGAATCAATTTGAAAGCAGAGTTGGGCCGTAAAAAAGAGGGGTCCCCTCCCAAACCAACGTTAACAGAGTTTATTCATCAGCCACATTATCGGATATATGTCAGTCATACGGATCTAGAATTATACTCGAGACTCAAGAACTCACTTCAACAACACAAAACAGTGTACACACCGACTCTTGGATTGGCAAGCTTAATATCCAATTTTGCTTTTATTGGTGAGTATGAAACTGACATAAGACAAATATCTGATTTTGTGCCTATTGAATCAGTAATTCCACGAAGGGACTTAATAGCACTTGACACGAATTCCTTTAAACATGAGGGTTGTTTTATAATGGAGCAAAGCTTGTATTCATTAGAAATGGATCTGGCACGTAATGTTACGGATCGGGATGATATTATTTTAGAACGAAAAGGAAGCCCCATTTCAGCAAAAGTCAACAAATTTTACACCATCGATGGACGAAATATCTGCCTCTTTTGAATTAATTTCACATCCAGACCGAACTCTTAAAACGCACCTAGATAGCTGTAATAATCTATCGAAGAATGCATTGGCATTAAAGTACATTAATGCCAATGCATTCTTCCCTCGGGATCTCATTGAGCGTATGAGACACTTACTAGTCTATTACCATGACTTCGGTAAAGCTAGCTTTTTTCAATATAAAATAATTCAAGCGACACTGTCTGCCAAGAACAACACTGATTTTAAATCTCTACCACATATTCAGTCCTACATTCAGCATTTCAATGCAAATAAAAGTGCCAATTATGAAAAGCTATTGGATGAAAACGATCGACTAGGAAACCATGCCAAATTAGGTGCGTATTTAGTATTGTCAAATTTCGAATATCAGGACCCGATTCTGGAACTTATTTTATTGAAAATAATACGGAGGCATCACGGAAATCTTACAAATTTTTTCAAAGACGTAAATAATAATCCACAAATTCTACTCCAAGAATCGGATATTACTTTCCTTGAAAAGCAGTTAGAATATCATGATTTGGAGTCGTATCAAAAAATAATAATACCCCAAGGACTTTCTATAGAGAAACAAGCCTGGCCGATCATTCGAGAAAAACTATCGAATAGTAGAAAGCTCAGTCGACTTCAGGCCACGTTTGAAAACCAAGAAGACGTTAAATATTTCTTCTTGCAACACTTTTTGTTTTCACTATTGCTTGCAGCAGATAAAGGCGATATGATGATAGCAGATGGTCACCAATCTAAAATCATTTTAGAGAACACCTTATTGCCAATTGATTTAATTAACAACTACAAAACATGGCGACATAAGGGAGACACACCCAAGGATATAGATCATATTCGAGAAGAAGCTTATCGAACTGTTGAAGCAAACGCAATTTCCTTTTCAGACCAAGGTTTCTTTTCCATAACATTACCCACTGGTTTGGGTAAAACCTATGCGGCCTTCAATACTGCTGTAATATTACAAAACAGGTATTACGATCAATTTGCTGTAAAACCTCGCATCATCTATGTACTCCCATTCACCTCTATTATCGATCAGAATGAGAATATATTTAAGGAGATTCTTAAGAACAGTCAAATCCCTAATCTAGCTACTCGACTCTCCAAAAACCATTATTTATCTAATGCTAACGACCGGTTTGATAGCCAAGAACTTAATAAAGATGAGCCAGAATACTTAACAGATGGCTGGGAGCATGATTTTATCGTCACTACATTTGTACAATTCTTAGAAAGTATTTTTACGGATAAAAACAGACTGCTGAGAAAATTCCATAATATGACGAATGCCATTTTCGTCCTAGACGAGGTTCAAAGCATTCCTCCTGAATACTTTGAAATCATAGAACTGGTATTCACGAAAATGAATGAATATTTTGGCACCAAATTTGTTTTTGTCACTGCAACTCAACCATATCTTTTTGAAAATAAAACCAGTATCCAAGAACTGGGTAATCCCCATCAATTTTTTCAGAGTCTAAATCGAATCACCCTAGACCTTTCCCTACTTAGAAGTCATGATAAATTGGAAGTGACTGAATTTATCCAAATTTTATTAGAAGATATAACTGAACATCCAGACAAATCTTTCCTAATTATCTGCAACACAATCAAATCCTCTCAAGAAATCCATGAAGTACTAGCTCGTTCATTCGACAATGTGTTATATCTATCGAGTTCCATACTGCCCTCTAAAAGATTAGAAGTTATTAATAAGATAAAGCAAGCTCTGGCAAGACAAATTGTCATTTCAACACAGGTTGTTGAAGCCGGCGTAGACATAGATTTGGATATCGTTTATCGAGATTTTGCTCCCTTGGATAGTATTAATCAATCTGCTGGGAGATGTAACCGAAATGGTTTGAAAGGCAATGGATTGGTTAAATTATTTAATTTAGATAAAGGAAAGTACATCTATGACCAAATTCTGCTGTCAACAACATTTGATACTTTAGAGCCATATCCAAACTTAATTCAAGAATCCGAATTGTTTAATTTGAATGTGGAATATGCCCAATCCATTAGAAGGGTAAAAGCCACTGCCAATGATCACTCGGATTATTTAAAAAAAGCCTTGCAAGAGTTAAGAACTGAAGATATTTCAGCCAAATTCAAACTAATTGAACAAGATTACAGGAATTACAATGTATTTATTCCCATTGATGATACTGCCCGGCATATTTGGGCTCAATATCAAGAAATTATAAGAACAACAGTTGAGTCGTTTGAGCTTAAACATAAAATAAAAAAGATTAGGCCCGCACTTTTACAATATGTTACACGATTCCCTAAGGATAAATTTGTCCCTCCTACTAACCAAAAGGATAAATCTATAATGATAATTGAAAACTGGGAGGAATACTACAGTTTAGAAACTGGTTTCAAATTAATAGAAGACCAAACCATCATACTATGACCACCACCAAAATCCCAATTACGACCATCACCTTTCCGGAGATCGCCTTACGGGTGCGAGATGCCCATAAGTTGCGGGGTTATTTTGGACGTTTGTTCCAAGAGCACTCACCATTATTGCACAATCATTTCGACGACACTGCCACCGACGGTCAGCGGTATCGATATGCCTATCCGCTGGTGCAATATAAGGTATTGAAAAAGACGCCTACGTTGGTGGGTTTGGGAGAAGGAGCAGAACTGTTGGTTCAGTTGTTTTTGCGAATCAAAGAAATAAAGCTGGATGGTATCTTATACCCAGTACAGAGCAAACATATCAGACATGAACAAGTATCGATAGGCCTATCCGACGACCTGAACACCTATCGATATGACACCCTGTGGTTAGGGCTTAACCAAAAAAACCACCGGGCCTACCAGCAGGCCAACGAATTGGAACAGGCTACCATCCTTAAAAACACGGCTGTGGCCAATATTCTTACTTTTGTGGAAGCTTTTGGTCTGAAATTTGACAAAGCGATTCCAGAGCACAGGATTATGCTTAAGCTACGCACTACGGTTCCCGCTATTACCAAATTCAAAAATGTTGAATTCATGGGTTTTGGTGGTCAATTTACGACCAATGTACGCTTGCCCAATGACATAGGGCTGGGCAAACAAGCGGCACGAGGATTTGGCACGATTAGCCTTATGGATTAAGCCCCTTATTTATGCAACTACACATCAACACCTATGGTACCTACGTGCATGTTAAAGACGATATGTTTGAAATACGCAATAGGGACAAAAACAAAGAGGTTCAAAAGAAACATTTTTCGGCTCAAAAAGTTACTGCCCTTTGGCTATGTACCGGCACAGCGCTCAGTACCGATGCCATTAAGCTTGCCATGACCCATAACGTCGACATCGTATTCCTCGAACAAAATGGGGATCCATTTGGCCGGGTATGGCATAGCAAACTGGGTAGCACCACCAAAATACGTAAAGCACAGTTGGAGGCGAGCCTTAATGCCACTGGCTTGCAGTGGATAAAAAACTGGCTCAGTCATAAGGTAGACAACCAGATCAACTTTGTAAAAGACCTCAAAAAACACCGGCCCCAGCATGGAGAATACCTAACCGATAAAACTGCACGTTTAGAAGCATTGAACATCTCGATTCTCTCTCAGGAAGCAGCAACGGTAAGTCTTGTTGCCGATACCCTCCGAGGCTTGGAAGGAACCGCAGGGAGGCTATATTTTGAAACCATCAACTATGTATTACCCGAGGGCTACAAATTTTCGGGACGCAGTGCCCGGCCCGCCCAAGATCCTTTCAATGCCTTCCTCAATTATGCCTATGGCGTATTGTATAGCAAAATAGAGAAGGCATTGATCATCGCTGGGATCGATCCATATGTGGGATTTATGCATCGTGACGATTACAACCAACTGAGCATGGTATTCGATTTTATTGAACCCTATCGCATCTATGCCGACGAGGTGGTATTTCGACTATTTTCCGGCAAAAAAGTCAATAAGTCGCATATTGACGAGCTCGCCGCCGGGGTGAGCCTGAATAAGGAAGGGAAGGCATTGCTCATCATGGCATTTAATGAATTTCTGGACAATCAGCCCATTCGGCACGGGGGAAGGAATATGTCCAGAAGTACCATCATTCAATACGATGCCCACAGTTTTGGAAATAAACTAATTGGCAAAAAAATAAAAAATTAGCGCTTTACACTTTAAACTTTCAATACTATGTTGGTTTGGGTTTTATATGATATAGAAAATGACAGAAGCAGATCCAAGACGGCCAAGGCTTGCCTGCAAGCGGGATTGTACAGAGTGCAGTATTCCTGCTTTCTAGGCACACTGACTCCGGCCAGTAAATCATCTTTGTCCCTACAGATCGAAGAGCTCATTGATACGGATAAAGATAAGGTTTATATATTTCCGATGAGCCAAGATGAACTACGCAACACGGTACTTTTGGGCCAAGCTTTCGATAGGAAACTCGTCAAAGATGAAGTCACCGCCTTATTTCTATAAATATGCCCAGTCTTACTCCTTCTCATATTATTGAATTCCTCTATTGTCCACGGTTTACCTATTTCGAGTATGTATTAAACATCCCCCAACACGAAGAGGCAAACTATATGGTACAGCGTGGCCGGAATATACATGACGAAAAGCTAGAGAAGAACAAAGATTATTTGCGTAAGCGATTGGGGGTAGTAGACAAGAAACTGGATCAGTATCTGACAAACGATCTTATCCGAGGTCGTGTAGATGAGGTATTGGTTCTGAAAGATGGAAATATGGCCCCACTGGATTACAAATTCGCTGAATACAAAAATAAGGTCTACGACACCTATAAGACTCAGCTATACTGTTATGCTTGGTTAATTGAGCAAAATTTTGGAAAACCGGTGCACAAAGGATTTTTGGTATATACTAGGAGTAGGCATAAAGTAATAGAGGTACCCATCACTGAAGCGGATAAGGATGGGGTAAAAAAGGCGGCAGCGGACATTTTTGCCATTATAGAACAAAATCATTATCCACGTGCTACCAAATATAAGGCGAGATGTTTATCTTGCACCTACAAAAATATATGCATCAAATGACGTTTTCCGGCCACCAATTTATTTTAGAACAGGCAAAAAAGGAACATAAAAACCTGACTAACAAAGCTTTAAGCTTACGGAATACGAGCATTTTAGATACAAAAAACCGTTCATTGACCTATTGTAAATTTAAAAAAGCGGAACAGAAAAACTACCCTTACCTATTGGTATTCAGAAAGATACATGAAAATACGACTTCGAATACCAATTTCCAGATTAGATGGATTGAAACTTCCCTAGCTAACTGGATTAATTCACATTGAATTTCTTCGAATACCAATTTCCAGATTAGATGGATTGAAACGAAACCAGAAAAGTAATGAACTCCACATCCAAAGAGCTTCGAATACCAATTTCCAGATTAGATGGATTGAAACAAATACGCTTTGATTCCATATTTTTCGAGTAGTTCCACTTCGAATACCAATTTCCAGATTAGATAGATTGAAACCTTGGTTTTCTATCGTTCGGATAGACTTGGAAATTAGCCTTCGAATACCAATTTCCAGATTAGATAGATTGAAACCTTGGTTTTCTATCGTTCGGATAGACTTGGAAATTAGCCTTCGAATACCAATTTCCAGATTAGATGGATTGAAACAAATACGCTTTGATTCCATATTTTTCGAGTAGTTCCACTTCGAATACCAATTTCCAGATTAGATGGATTGAAACAAATACGCTTTGATTCCATATTTTTCGAGTAGTTCCACTTCGAATACCAATTTCCAGATTAGATGGATTGAAACAAATACGCTTTGATTCCATATTTTTCGAGTAGTTCCACTTCGAATACCAATTTCCAGATTAGATGGATTGAAACGCTATCGTTGATCCACCTTATGGGATTGGGATAGGACTTCGAATACCAATTTCCAGATTAGATGGATTGAAACGCTATCGTTGATCCACCTTATGGGATTGGGATAGGACTTCGAATACCAATTTCCAGATTAGATGGATTGAAACTGACCTTTCACGCCATTGTCCGCATAACGTGGGTAGCTTCGAATACCAATTTCCAGATTAGATGGATTGAAACAATTTGATTTACATTGTGAAATATCTCAATAGAATTCTTCGAATACCAATTTCCAGATTAGATGGATTGAAACAGGAGGAGTCTATTGGTCAGATAGTAGACCTATTAGGCTTCGAATACCAATTTCCAGATTAGATGGATTGAAACAGCATGAAGGGCCAGAGGTGGCGTTCATCCTCTTTTCCGAGTCTTCGAATACCAATTTCCAGATTAGATGGATTGAAACTAATACATATTGGAATCTATTTCAAGTAGAAGTAGGACTTCGAATACCAATTTCCAGATTAGATGGATTGAAACTGGTTATGAACGCTCGTTAGTAGCTCCGTTTGATGAACTTCGAATACCAATTTCCAGATTAGATGGATTGAAACGTAAGATCGGCCCCTGTAAGATCGGCCTCCGTAATACTTCGAATACCAATTTCCAGATTAGATGGATTGAAACTGGCGTTCTGTGAATTGTTGTTATTAGCGTGCAATAACTTCGAATACCAATTTCCAGATTAGATGGATTGAAACCCGCTATATCCCAATTCTCCCCAACGACTATAGCGAACTTCGAATACCAATTTCCAGATTAGATGGATTGAAACCCGCTATATCCCAATTCTCCCCAACGACTATAGCGAACTTCGAATACCAATTTCCAGATTAGATGGATTGAAACCCGCTATATCCCAATTCTCCCCAACGACTATAGCGAACTTCGAATACCAATTTCCAGATTAGATGGATTGAAACCCGCTATATCCCAATTCTCCCCAACGACTATAGCGAACTTCGAATACCAATTTCCAGATTAGATGGATTGAAACCCGCTATATCCCAATTCTCCCCAACGACTATAGCGAACTTCGAATACCAATTTCCAGATTAGATGGATTGAAACCCGCTATATCCCAATTCTCCCCAACGACTATAGCGAACTTCGAATACCAATTTCCAGATTAGATGGATTGAAACCCGCTATATCCCAATTCTCCCCAACGACTATAGCGAACTTCGAATACCAATTTCCAGATTAGATGGATTGAAACCCGCTATATCCCAATTCTCCCCAACGACTATAGCGAACTTCGAATACCAATTTCCAGATTAGATGGATTGAAACTCTACCGTGGGTGTGCTGGCCAGGTACAGTTTAGCCCTTCGAATACCAATTTCCAGATTAGATGGATTGAAACTGACCTTTCACGCCATTGTCCGCATAACGTGAAGGGCTTCGAATACCAATTTCCAGATTAGATGGATTGAAACACCAACCAGGAATAATGAGCAGAACCGAAAGTAAGGGCTTCGAATACCAATTTCCAGATTAGATGGATTGAAACACCAACCAGGAATAATGAGCAGAACCGAAAGTAAGGGCTTCGAATACCAATTTCCAGATTAGATGGATTGAAACACCAACCAGGAATAATGAGCAGAACCGAAAGTAAGGGCTTCGAATACCAATTTCCAGATTAGATGGATTGAAACAAGTCCTCTATTTCGAAGGCCAAGTAATCCTGTGCCTTCTTCGAATACCAATTTCCAGATTAGATGGATTGAAACGGATTGATGGAGATAGCGACGCTGATAGTCACAATCTTCGAATACCAATTTCCAGATTAGATGGATTGAAACTTGACGCTTCTATGGATGAGCATGATGGAGAAGATGACTTCGAATACCAATTTCCAGATTAGATGGATTGAAACAAGTCCTCTATTTCGAAGGCCAAGTAATCCTGTGCCTTCTTCGAATACCAATTTCCAGATTAGATGGATTGAAACTGGAAAAATACAAAATAGTGCCCGCACATTCGGGCACTTCGAATACCAATTTCCAGATTAGATGGATTGAAACCAGCAATCTGGCGTTTTTCGGAAGGTCTAGCTATGGGCTTCGAATACCAATTTCCAGATTAGATGGATTGAAACTTCCCTAGCTAACTGGATTAATTCACATTGAATTTCTTCGAATACCAATTTCCAGATTAGATGGATTGAAACCCTACCTGTACTACCCTTTTATTTATATGCCGAGATCTTCGAATACCAATTTCCAGATTAGATGGATTGAAACTTCACTAGCGCTCCACGCTTCTCCTGCAGACTCAACTCTTCGAATACCAATTTCCAGATTAGATGGATTGAAACGATTACAGGCCTTTAAGTTGTCGTCGCTGAGGTATACTTCGAATACCAACTTCCAGATTAGATGGATTGAAACTTAGTATTGTTACCGATTTATTGACTGTGCGGCCAGCTTCGAATACCAATTTCCAGATTAGATGGATTGAAACCAGCAATCTGGCGTTTTTCGGAAGGTCTAGCTATGATCTTCGAATACCAATTTCCAGATTAGATGGATTGAAACCAGCAATCTGGCGTTTTTCGGAAGGTCTAGCTATGATCTTCGAATACCAATTTCCAGATTAGATGGATTGAAACAAGTCCTCTATTTCGAAGGCCAAGTAATCCTGTGCCTTCTTCGAATACCAATTTCCAGATTAGATGGATTGAAACAAGTCCTCTATTTCGAAGGCCAAGTAATCCTGTGCCTTCTTCGAATACCAATTTCCAGATTAGATGGATTGAAACCAGCAATCTGGCGTTTTTCGGAAGGTCTAGCTATGATCTTCGAATACCAATTTCCAGATTAGATGGATTGAAACCAAATCGGTTTTTCCGTAATTTTGCGGAATGGATAGATGGATTGAAACTTATATGCGAATTCCAGCATATACAGGCAATCGTCTCCTTCGAATACCAATTTCCAGATTAGATGGATTGAAACCATTAAAAATTCACGATCATGAAAGCGACATTCACACTTCGAATACCAATTTCCAGATTAGATGGATTGAAACACTACTATTTCGAGTATGGCCAGGCAAGAAGATGGTCTTCGAATACCAATTTCCAGATTAGATGGATTGAAACTTATATGCGAATTCCAGCATATACAGGCAATCGTCTCCTTCGAATACCAATTTCCAGATTAGATGGATTGAAACGGGGAATGGGGCGTAATTAAGCCCGGAAACCCGTATTCTTCGAATACCAATTTCCAGATTAGATGGATTGAAACCGTAAAAAAATACATTAAAAAAAATAAGTCTATCTACTTCGAATACCAATTTCCAGATTAGTTGGATTGAAACGAGTCGAAAAGATAAATCTGGTCGACATTGGTTAGAACTTCGAATACCAATTTCCAGATTAGATGGATTGAAACATTCCTTTCATTCTTTTCATCAAGCAATAGCACTAGACTTCAAATACCAATTTCCAGATTAGATGGATTGAAACCCATTCTAGAAAATAAGGTTAGGAGGAGCGTAACACCTTCGAATACCAATTTCCAGATTAGATGGATTGAAACCCATTCTAGAAAATAAGGTTAGGAGGAGCGTAACACCTTCGAATACCAATTTCCAGATTAGATGGATTGAAACCCTGGTACCGGATTCTCACCTGATGATTAATCGTATTCTTCGAATACCAATTTCCAGATTAGATGGATTGAAACGGGGAATGGGGCGTAATTAAGCCCGGAAACCCGTATTCTTCGAATACCAATTTCCAGATTAGATGGATTGAAACGGGGAATGGGGCGTAATTAAGCCCGGAAACCCGTATTCTTCGAATACCAATTTCCAGATTAGATGGATTGAAACGGGGAATGGGGCGTAATTAAGCCCGGAAACCCGTATTCTTCGAATACCAATTTCCAGATTAGATGGATTGAAACCGTAAAAAAATACATTAAAAAAAATAAGTCTATCTACTTCGAATACCAATTTCCAGATTAGATGGATTGAAATATTAGAGAGTTAATAGTTAAAGAATTAGAAATTGTTCTTCAGATTCTGAGCAAGAATGTTTATCTACCGGTACTGTGCCCCCAGCCAAGCCAAAGTCGGCAGGGCTATAAAGGTGGCTAGGGCTGCGGGCCATCCGGCTAGGGCTCCAATCAGGATGGATAGTACCACCACCAGCAAGGGGTATAAATAGACGAGGAAGCCAAAGAGTACCGAATCGTAAAAGACCGAACGGGCGGTAAGCTTGGCCGCTTTTGCCTTAAAGACCCTGTAAAGAGGTGCATGTATGGCCCTGCCCAGGCCCCCCAAAGCCTTTAGAAAACCATTATTACGAGCAGGAGCCGGGCATACTTTATCTAAATACTGGCGTACAGCCGCCTTCTGATCGGCTATGGGTAGGACATTCGGAACGGAGAATATCCCTTCATTCATACGCTCGGTAAGGATTTCATTAAACTCACGAAGCCATTTTTCATATTCTTCTGGACTGGTTTTGATATCGGAGGGAGCGATCTCTGATCCAAAATTCAGCTCTACCCTTTTGCCAGGCCCCCTGAAATGCTCATAATTGAGCCCCGTAGGCACCACTTTCATATCGGGAATTGTATCGGTACCATACCAAACCTCATAAGCCATACGGGCCGTCCCCTTGCCTAGGGGGCGTAAGTTCCACTCGTTCTTACAAATCCCTTCGGAGAACACGACCACAGCTCCTCCCTGCTTGAGGCCTTCGATACTCTCCTGGGTAGTAACGTCATGTTTTTTTACATATTCCCGTCCTTCCGATCCGCGGAAAACGGGAATCAAATTGATTTGTCGCAACCAAAATGCTACAGACGGCTTCCGGAAAACATCGCCTCTGGCGAGGGTATGAATGGGCTGCTGCATGACGGCCCCAATCACCAGGGCGTCGTAAAAAGAGTCGGGGTGGTTAGAAGCGAGCAGATAAGGCTTTCGGGCATCTAGTTTTTTGTGACCGTTGACGGTTAATTTCTTTAAAAATATGGGCAGAGCCAGACGAATCAGGAAACGGGAAATATAATATACCAAAACGAAATCGTTAAATTTTGGAACAAAAATAATTTAAATCTTTCGAAAAGTGATAAATCTTGCTGTCTCCATCTGGTTGGCAGAGGATCAGGCCTAATTTTTTTTAGAATTAATATTAAGGACTTGTCAGCGAACTTGGTAGAGCAAATACTGCTCTAAACTTTTTGTAGACCTACAAAGCCTTACCTTTGTGAGGGACCCTCTAGAGCCGCACAGGTCCTCCAAATACGATTCGTACCAGTAATGTTGATTTTATAATGCGTCTAAAAGATTATCCAGAAATTATCCGTAAAGCCTGGGCCGGTTTCGACTCCTCCATTGATGTCAAACTTGTTGAGGATATCAGTGCCAAGGTATCTACCAATCATGTATTTCGGGTCACCCTAGAAAATGACGATCAGGTGGTAGCGAAACTATCCTATTTCGGTAAGTACGAACATTTCAAAGAAGACCACCGGATTATTCATGCCATGTCCAGCAACCTGCTGTACCCCTTCGAGAATGTCATGGCCAAATCTTTGGTGAAAAACAATCAGGTGTATACCTACCGTTACCAGGAGGATTTTATTGACACCTGGGTAGTGTTTTACAATCCGATTAGGGCCATGAACCGCCTTCCAAAACGCCTTAATGAGAGCCAGATTAGGAGTTTGGGTCAGGAAATGGCCAGGTTCCATAAAGCCTGCTTTCGGGTTAGCAAATCCCTACCCAAATCCTCGAAAAATTTACGTACCGACATCAACCATTTACTGGATATTCTAGAGACGGATACCGGCCAATATGAGCACCGGGGTAATATTCACATCCTGAAGCGGCAGTGTGAAATGTTCTTGAAAAACATTCAAAGGTTGCAGGTAACTTCCTTTGATCTTATGCCTGTTTTTGTGGACTGGAATATTGGTAATTTTTCCGTTACCGACGATCAAAAACTGTTTTCTCGTTGGGATTACGACTGGTTCCGAGTATCTTCGAGGGTAATGGACTTCTACTTTTTCAGTAGGGTGGTGTCCAATGTCGGTGACCGGACGGTGTTTAGCTACCTCATGGGGCCGCTTACCGAAGATCGGTTTATCATTTTCCTTCAGGAGTACCATAAAATATATCCCCTGACAGTCAACGAGGTACTCTTTATGAAGGAAGCGTATCGATTCTTTATATTAAACTATGTTATCAAATACGGAAAATATTTTTTCCACCGGGCTTATTGTACCAAGTTGCAGAAAGAAGCCTATGAGCTGTACTTCCCAGCTATAGATGGTTTCGACGCTGACAAGATTTTAAAAGCCTTAAATTTATAATTCAAACACCAATAACACTCCTTAACGCCGCTTATGCAAATAGACAATTTTAAATCCGTATTAGATAAATATGAAGTTATTTTTTTCGATGCATTTGGTGTATTAAAGAACTATAACGGGCTCATTCCCGGCATTGAAGCTACACTGGATTATCTGAGTGAAACCGGCAAAGATTTTTATGTAGTAACCAACGACGCCTCCCGGGGACCCGAGCAGCTGGCCGAATCCTATTACCGCCTAGGGGTCGACATTATTACGCCGGATAAAATTATCTCTTCGGGGATGCTGGCGCGTGATTTTCTTGAAAATAAAGTGCGAAAGGGCACGGTGGCCTATGTGGGCACCGAAGCCTCGGCAAAATATGTAGAAACGGCCGATCTGCATACCATGTCCATCAGCGATGTAGATCTGGACGACGTCAACCACGTAAATGCCCTGGTATTTCTGGACGATGAAGGGTTCGACTGGAACACGGATCTGACCAAGACATTAAACCTGCTCCGAAAAAGAAATATTCCGGTAATTGTCGCCAATACCGACAAAACTTATCCGGCTTCTCAAAACCGGCTTTCCATTGCTGTTGGGGCCCTGGCCAAGATGATAGAGGATACCATAGGCCGTCAGTTCATCCGTTTTGGCAAGCCCGATCCGCAGATGTTTATCTTTGCTTTTCAGCATATCAAGGATTATCCTAATGTCGACAAGCGCAACATCCTGATGGTGGGCGACACGCTTCACACCGACATATTAGGAGGCAATAAGTTTGGCTTGGATACCGCACTGGTACTCTCTGGCAATACCCAGGGCCAGGATGCAGAGGTGCGCATCCGAAGTACGGGAATCATCCCCACGTATATTTGTACCTCAGCCGCCATTGACGGCGACTAGGCGCCAGGGATTTTTTTTAGCCCCAGATCTTTGGTCTTTTTCCTGAAACGTTTCATAAAACCGACTCCCGGGTCGGTTTTTATCGTTCGGTAGTTATCGTCCACTTCCCGCCAAAGCTCCGTTCCTACGAAAGAAGTATATTCATAATGCCCAATCACATAGTCAATTTCCGGATATTTCTGTTTCAGGTAGCGCACCAGGGCTATGTTTGCCTTGAGCTGCTTACTGGTTAGCGGATTCTTTCCAGAACCAATATTTTCCACCCCTATGGCACAGTAATTCAGGCCGATCACATGTCGGGCGAAGGCCGTATCGGGCATCTGTCGAAAAATGGTACCATCCCGATCGATCAGGAATTGCGAAGAAACATTGAGGGTACTGGCGGAGGAGATACTAGCCCTGGCCCCAGGCAGATGTACCGGATTGAAAGCATCGAAGGACTGCTCTAGGGTAGGAATGGCCGTCCAATGAAGCACAATCATCCGGGGCTTGATATAAGCTGAGTCCTGAATGATGGAATGCCGGTCGCGCATATAGTCCAAGGAGAGCTGCTTCCGCTCTGCATCGAATCGAATGGGCTTCTCCCAAATCCTGAAAATGGGCTGTGCACTGCAAGTGGTATATCCTATCACCAGGGCAATTATAAAATATAAGGAACGTCTGTGAAGGTATAGGGGCATATGTATTTAATATTATTGATTTGGTTATTCATATCAATTCCCTCCAAAGCGGGTATTTTCGGTAGGGAAGGAAAAGAAACTCTACTCAAAATTACTATGAATATTCGGATCAACACCTATAAATATACGTTTGATATTAGTGCCGTTGAGATCGATATTATAAGGATTTAATAGAAAAAAGTAAATATTCTAATCTCCGAACATAGAAGGGATAACTTTGTAATTCTGAACAGTTATACTAGCTTTACCTGAGTTAAAAAAGTGATAGTGAAAGGATCGATAATGATGGGAGATGATTTGACTACATTATGGAAAAATTTTCGAGAAGGCGATCGACAAGCATTCGAACGTCTACTTCAAATTTTCTATGGTCCGCTTTATGAATATGGCTGTCACTTCCAGCCTGACCCCGAGCAACTGCAGGATGCTTTACACAACCTGATGGTTAACCTCTGGGAAAGACGTATGCATTTGAATGCCACATCCAATCTGAAACTTTACCTATTCAAATCGCTGCGTCACCAAATTTTTCGCGAAAAACATGCTGCCTCAATATGGGTGAGCGCCGATAGCGAAGACCAGGAACACCCAATCACGGCCCCGGAAGAGACGGAAAACATAGAAAAGCAAATTATCAGAAATGAATATGACCAGGAGCTGAGTAGCAAAATAAAGTCCACCTTGGTGCATCTCAGCAACCGGCAACAGGAAATACTTCACCTGAAATTTTATGAAGGTCTATCCAATGAAGAAATCTCAGCCCTACTGGGCATCAGCCGACCGGCCGTCGCCAATCTACTATACAATGCCTTAAAAATCTTTCGGCAAAATTGGCAAGCCGATATTTTTATCTTTTTGTCAATTTATTTCTCCATATAACCATCTGATAATCCAGCACTTAAATCTTTTTTCAAAAATATTATCATTTTTTCGATTATTCCAAGGCCCTTTTTCTACTATAATTAAGAAGAAGCATGAAATTGGGCATATCTATGAAGGAATATAAAAATTATACGCTAGAGGACTTCCTAAGCGACTTGGAATTTCAAGAGTGGGTACTCGCCACGGGTTCGCAGCGGTCCAATCTTTGGAATGATATATGCCAACAAGCACCATGGCAAGAGCCTGTTATGTCTGAGGCTCAAAGACTGATTTTAGCCTGGAGGCACACCCCTTCTACACTTTCTGAAGAGACAAAAAACCAAAAAATCCAGGAAATACTTGATGCTACCCGCCTTGGCGGCCGGCAACGATCATGGATGCATCTAGGAAAATGGACTGCCGCAGCCTCCATCATTATCATGATAAGTCTTGGTTATTGGTGGCATCAGCGACCAAAGCTGGAGCCCGCTTCTGCGGCAATCGCACGAATAAATAGGGATCCCCAAGTTCAAAAAATGGTAAATCAAAGCAAGAATAATCAAAAAGTGATATTGCCAGATAGCAGTCGGGTAGAATTGATGCCAGGGGCGCAACTTTCCTATCACCGTGACTTTGAAAACGGAACCCGGAGAGATTTAGAGCTTAAAGGCGAAGCGATCTTCGATGTGACACATGACAGCGCACACCCATTCACGGTATTTACCGGAGCGATCGTCACCCGGGTGCTCGGTACAAGTTTCCGTATCAACTCGGCCTCAGAAGAAATATCAGTAGTGGTGAGCTCGGGGAAAGTAAAGGTGTTCAGAGCGGATGCGGCTACAGAAAACGATGGGGAAATCCTGCTTCCTAATCAAAAGGTGAGCTTTTCTCCCAAGAAAAATGAATTGAGCCGGTCCTTATCCGACGATCCAGGCATACTGACGGACCTTCAAAAGCATCCTAATTTTAATTTTGAAAATACCCCCTTATCCGAAGTGCTGGCCAGGATGGAGAAAGCCTATGGCATCCGTATAGACTATCCTACCGAGGTATTTAGAAATTGTTTTCTAACGGTCCCTCTGAATGGACAATCATTTTATAGCAAACTAGACGTGATCTGCGCGACCATCAAGGCCACTTATACCGTAGATGGCAACGGAGTAAGTATTTCCGGTAAAGGCTGTAATCCTATTGATAACCAAAACCTATCCTTATGACCTAGATTGATACACAAAAAAATCGGCGATGTTCGAGCATCACCGATCCTTATTTTTCTCCCTGAATCTTGGCGGATTTTTTCCTTATTTTCATAAGGACAGGGAAGGCTTTACTCTTTTGAATCTTAAAACCTTAGTAAATTTATGAAAAAAACACTTCCCTGGAACTATTGGATCCAACTAATTATGAAAATTAACGTTTCGCTGATCATGGTCTTTCTCGTCTGCCAGCTTGCGTTCGCAGAGACAGGGTATAGTCAAGAAATGCTCCAGCGTAAAATCACTATCGAGCTAAAAAATGCTGAATTAAAAACCGTTTTAAGTCAACTCTCTCAAAAAGCCAGCGTGCGCTTTTCTTATGTCTCCTCTCTCCTGCCCGACCAGAAAATTTCCATTAAAGCCAAAAATGAGTCGGTAGAAAGCATACTTAACCAGATATTGTCGGGCACACGTATAAGCTACACAGTTGCGGGAGACTTTATTGTTCTGAGGACAGAAAAGGCTATCAAAGGTGCTTCTGAGCCACAATCAAGCCTGCCGACAGATGAGCTTAGCGAACAACCTGGAGCAGCGCCTGCATTCGACAAAATCATAAGTGGACGGATTACCAGCGAGGCTGGAGAAGGTCTGCCGGGAGTTACGGTAAGTGTACGGGGAACCCCCATAGCTACCGCTTCCAATACCGAAGGGTACTATCGTATTATTCTGCCCAATGATATTTCTATATTAACCTTCTCTATGGTAGGATTTGTGGAGCAGGAGATAGAAGTTGGGAAAACCAGTCAGTACAATATAGTGATGAAAGACCGGGTCGACGACCTGAAGGAAGTGGTGGTAGTTGGCTTCGGAACCCAGCGCCGTGCGAGTGTGGTAGGGGCCATTACCACCATAGAGCCTGAAAAGCTTCAGTTAGGCACTTCCCGATCGGTCAGCAATAATCTAGCCGGGCAACTGGCCGGGGTCATTGGGGTACAGCGCTCGGGAGAGCCCGGCTACGATAATGCTAATTTCTGGATCAGGGGTATAAGCACTTTTGGTGGCAATCGTAATCCACTGGTATTGGTAGATGGAATAGAACGATCTTTAAATAACATAGACCCCGAAGAAATCGAGTCCTTTTCTATTCTTAAAGACGCCGCAGCCAGTGCTGTTTATGGAGTACGGGGAGCCAATGGTGTGATATTGGTTAATACGAAGAGGGGGAAAATAGGCAAACCAAAAGTTTCCCTACGACACGAACAAGCCATAACCAAACCAGTAAAACTTCCTTCCTTCGTAGGGGCTGCCAAGTATCTGGAGGTGATGAATAGCATAAGGGAGGAGCGCGGCGAAGCAGGCCTGTTTAGTCAGGAGCGAATCGACCACATACGCAGTCAAAGCGATCCCGACCTCTACCCCGACGTCAACTGGCTGGATGCGATTTCCAAGGATCAGGCTAGTAATATGCGTACCAACCTTACCGTAAGCGGAGGATCCAATATCCTTCGTTATGCCTTTGTAGCCAGCTATTATGGCGAAAAAGGGATTATAGAACGTGACGACTCCCAAAGCTGGAATTCTTCTATGAGCCTGAAGCGATATAATATTCGCTCCAATGTGGACATCGACCTGTCGCCTACCACGCTGATGCGCTTTAATATTGGCGGTTATTTACAAGACCGTAACCGCCCCCCTGTTTCTATTGACTACCTTTTTCAACAAGCCTTTATCACCCCGCCCTATGTGCATCCAATGCGCTATGCCTCTGGAGAAATCCCCAGAACTCCGCAGCGACAAAACCCTTGGGCCCTGGCCACACAAACGGGTTATGAAAGGCATAGTGAAAGTAAAATCGAATCACTATTGTCCCTCGAGCAGGACCTCGCATTTATTACTCCCGGCCTGAAAGCGAGAGGAACATTTTCTTTCGACCGCTTTTCAAATACCTCTGTCACGCGAAGTAAAAGCCCTGACTATTACAATCCAGCCATCGGGCGAGATGAAGAGGGCAATCTTATCCTGTCAATCGAATCGTATGGCCAGGAATTCCTTGGCTATTCCACGGGTTCCGACTGGGGCAATAAGAGTATTTATGCTGAGGGGAATATCTTCTATACCAGGGATTTTGGTAAAAGTACAGTAGAATCCATGCTGCTTTACAACCTACGCCATTATGATGATGGCTCCTCCCTTCCCTTTAGAAACCAAGGGTCGGCAGGAAGGTTTTCCTATTCCTATGACCAGCGTTATGTAGCCGAATTTAATTTTGGATATAATGGTTCTGAAAACTTCGCCAAGGGAAAAAGATATGGTTTTTTTCCTTCTGTAGCTTTAGGTTGGCTCATTTCCGAAGAACCTTTTATGAAACCCTACTCCCATATTTTCACCAAACTAAAAATAAGAGCTTCCTACGGGCTGGTGGGGAACGACCAGCTGGACGGTCGACGCTTTGCCTATATCACTACCATTGGAAACACCGGTGGCTATAGCTGGGGCGTCAATAACGATTACTACCGTGCGGGCCGCCGGGAAGGCGATCAGGGCAATCCAGACCTGACCTGGGAAACGGTGCGGAAAACCAATTTGGGCTTCGAGCTCGGAATCAGCGGAGCCCTGGACTTGCAGGTAGACCTGTTCAAGGAAAACCGAAGCAATATATTTATGCAGCGAAAAAGCATACCCGGATCTAGCGGCTTTATTAATCAGCCCTGGGCAAATTTTGGCAAAGTCCAGAACCAGGGTGTGGACCTTTCGGTGGATTATAGAAAACGCTTTAACCCCGATCTGATGATCGCCCTTAGAGGAACATTTACCTATGCGGTCAATAAAATTATCGAGCAGGATGAAGCCAATGCGATCAAAGGAACGAACCGCTCCAGCACTGGCAAACCCATAGGCCAGATTTTTGGACTCCAGGCCGAAGGGTTATTTACCAATTCCGACTTTATAGATGTGGAAAAGGGTACGCTGGTTGATGGGCTGCCCATACATACCTTTGGCACGGTAAGGCCGGGAGATATTAAGTACCGTGACCTTAACGAAGATGGACGGATCGATGCGCTGGACAATACAGCCATAGGCGGGACCTACGACCCACAGATGGTGTATGGCTTCGGATTCAATGCACGATATAAGGCCTTTGACTTTGGATTCTTCGCCCAGGGTAACGCCCTCACCTACCGCACGATTGGAGGCTCCAATTTCATTCCAGGAAGTGCCAACGGATCCATGGGCAATATGCTTACCAATGTGGACGACCGTTGGACCGTGGCCAACCCCAGACAAGATGTATTTTACCCTCGCTTATCTGATTATCAGAGTGCCAATAATAATCAGACCTCCACTTGGTGGCTTCGGGACATGCGGATGCTCCGGTTAAAAAATATTGAGCTGGGCTATCATGTCGGTAAAAACTGGCTGACAGCCATCAAAATTGAGGGGATAAGAGCATTTGTTAGGGCTAATAACTTGCTTACTGCCTCCCCATTTAAGTTATGGGATCCAGAGGTAGATGCTATCAACGGACTTCGGTATCCTATAATGAAGTCTTTTTCAGTCGGACTTGAGATCAATTTGTAACATCCTAACACCTTGAAAACCATGCAGAATTTCAACTATAAAACCTGCCTTGCCGGCATCCTTATTTTCGCTATGAGTGCCTGCTCCAGTTTTCTGGACAAGATGCCAGAAGACCAGCTCACCCTGGAAATGATATTTCGGGACAAAACACGTACCGAAGACTGGCTGGCGGGGATATATACCAATATCCCCGACCCCTACTGGGGCCACCTGCGCTCTATAGGCTATGACGCCCTGTCGGATGATATGGCTCCCTCCACAGGCTGGGAGCAATTTGGATGGAATATTGTGGCCCGCCAAACGGGAAACTGGAGCCCTTCCAGCAGCTGGGATGCCAATTATTGGGAAGAGCTTCCCCGACGGATTCGGTCGGCCTATATTTTTATTGAGAACGTAAAGCCCAACCAGGCGCAGCTCGTCAGCGAAGAAGAAGTTCAGCTCATGAAATATGAAGCCCGTTTTTTAATAGCCTATTATAATATCCTGCTCATGGAAGCTTATGGTGCCATTCCTTTTCAACAAAAAATTCTGGAGCCAGGAGCGAGTGAAGAAGAATTGATGATTGGTCAAACTCCCTTCGACGAAGTCGTGGCCTGGGCCGATCAGGAATTAAAGACCTTATCAGAAGTCCTGCCAGCCGCGTATACCGACTCCAGAAAATTTGGCCGGGCCACCTCTATCATGTGTTTGGCTGTAAGAGCCCGCCTCTTGCTCTTTGCGGCGAGTCCACTGACCAATGGGAATCCCGACTATGCAGGCTTTGTCAATAATAAAGGCCAAAACCTGTTCAGTACGACCTACGACGCCAGCAAATGGACTCGTGCCATGGAGGCCTGCAGAGAACTGGTGCAAAAAGCAGAGAGCAATGGACATAAGCTCTATCAGGAATATAATCCAGATGGAACCATAGACCCTTTTCTATCTTATCAGAATATGCTCTTTAAACGCGTTACCGATGGGAATACGGAAATTCTTTTTGCGCGTCCAGGAAGCGATTTTACGAGTTACGACCGCCATGCCAACCCCAGGGGAGCTGCTGGCAATGGTGGATTAGGGGTTACACAATCGCTGGTCGACGCATTTTTTATGAAAAATGGACTCCCCATCGATGACCCAAATTCAGGCTACAGTGAAAAAGGGTTTTCCGAAAAAGCTGATATTCGAAATACTCAGTGGGGAGAGGTGCAAGGCAATGGGCAAGTAGCCCTGCCCGGGACCTATAATATGTATGTGAACCGCGAACCAAGGTTTTACATATCAGTGCTTTATAACGGTTCCTGGATCAGAAGGGAAAGCCGCTTAACGAAATTCTATTTCGGTGAGATTGATGGGGGACCCACCCATGACGCACCACAGAATGGCTACCTGGTACGCAAAAAAGTACATCCCGATCATGATCCGAGAAATGGTATCAACCCATACCGTCCTGGCATACTCTACCGGTTAGGGGAAGCATATCTTAATTATGCAGAAGCGCTTAATGAGGTAGACCCCGGCCACCCAGATATATTAAAATACATCAACCTCATCAGAAAACGAGCAGGAATACCCGACTTGAAAGCGGGCATGGCACAGGAGGAAATGCGCAAAGCGATCCGTCGTGAACGACGTGTAGAGTTGAACTGTGAAGGGATCCGATATACCGATATCCGCCGTTGGAAGATAGGTGAGCAGGTGTTGGATGGAGACTTCTGGGGAATGAATTTTTCTGGTACAGAGAAGGATGACCAACTGAGCAACCCCAAAGCGTACTTTAAAAGATCGGTATACCAAAAACGCCTTTTTTCTAAGAAAAACTATTGGTTTCCGGTTCCCCAACGGGAGATTGATAAAAACCCCAATCTGGTCCAGAATCCCTTCTGGTAATGAAGTGCACTATGGTCGGGAAATTCCGGCCATAGTGCGCTTCATTATGTTTTGGCCTGAGCCTCTGCTATATTTTTTAGACAGGTTTTTCACAATCCTTCTTTTCACTGATAGCTGAGCAACCAGGAAAATTCGGGACTTATAGCAATCATTAATTACCATAGTATTTCAGGCAAAAATACCATATGTCTTATTTTTTTAATAGATTAGAATAAAGAAACAGGTAAAACGCCCTAGGGTTCATCAACATGCTCGCAAAAACCTTTGGCAGTGCCGTTTATGGGGTAGATGCAACTATGATCACGATAGAGGTAACGGTAGGCCAGGGCCTGGGTTTCTTTATGGTGGGCCTGGCCGATAGTGCCGTTAAAGAGAGCCAGCAGCGTGTAGAGGCCTCTCTGAAGTATTTCGGCTATAAAATGCCTCGACAAAAGGTAGTAGTAAACCTGGCCCCGGCCGATATCCGTAAAGAAGGATCGGCCTACGACCTTCCTATAGCGCTTTGTATTCTGGAATCCTCAGAACAGTTACAGGCTGTCAATAAGTTAGAAGACTATGTGATTATGGGAGAGCTCTCTCTGGATGGAATATTACGACCTATTAAAGGAGTATTACCCATTGCCATAGAGGTTAGAAAGCAGGGTTTTAAAGGCTTTATTCTCCCGGCCGAGAACGCCCATGAAGCCGCTATTGTCAATAATATCGATGTCATACCGGTCGAAACGCTCCAGGAAGCCATATCCTTTATGAAAGGAACCAGCAGCATTATGCCGCTAACGGTAGACACCCGCGACTTATTTTTTACCACTCAGAACGACTACCCTTCCGATTTTTCACATGTACAAGGCCAGGAAAACATCAAGCGGGCCTTGGAAATCGCCGCTGCCGGAGGGCATAATGTCATTATGATTGGTCCGCCGGGGTCGGGGAAAACGATGCTCGCCAAGCGGATACCTGGCATCCTGCCACCCCTTAGCCTGCCGGAAGCCCTCGAGACCACAAAAATACATTCTGTTGCAGGAAAGCTGGGAAGCCGGGCTACCCTGGTATCGCGCCGCCCATTTCGCTCTCCCCATCATTCTATCAGCGATGCTGCTCTGGTAGGCGGAGGAAGTTACCCCCAACCTGGAGAAATTTCCCTGGCTCATAATGGGGTACTTTTTTTGGATGAACTCCCAGAGTTTAAGCGAACCGTACTGGAAGTGATGCGCCAACCCCTGGAGGAGCGCCGTGTCAGTATCTCCAGGGCTAAAATGGCCGTAGAATTTCCGTCTAATTTCATGCTGATTGCCAGCATGAATCCCTGCCCCTGCGGCTATTACAACCATCCTGAAAAAGAATGTGTTTGTGGGCCAGGTGTAGTCCAGAAATATTTGAATCGAATCAGCGGGCCTCTGCTGGATCGGATAGACTTGCATGTAGAAGTAACCCCGGTTTCCTTTGACCAGATCGCCTCGACACGTAAATCAGAAAGTAGCTCCGAGATCAGGGAAAGGGTTATCAAAGCCAGGGAGCGTCAGACCGAGCGCTTCAAAGAACATAGCGACATTTATTCCAATGCCATGATGCCCCCCGAACTGGTAAAAGAAATTTGTCAGATCAGTGAGGAAGGAATGGCCCTACTTCGGATTGCTATGGAAAGACTGGGGCTCTCGGCCAGAGCATACGACCGCATCTTGAAGGTTTCTCGGACTATTGCCGACTTGGCCGAAAGCGAAGACATCAAAGTAGAACACCTTTCGGAAGCTATACAGTACCGGAGTCTGGACCGGGAAAACTGGGCTGGCTAGTAGCGAACTAGAAGACTCTGCCCAATCCACAGCCTTTTGCCGCTGACAGGAAAATAGGTTCTTCTATGTTAATAATTAAGCGTTAATCCCATACCAAACCCCATATCGCTGTCATAATGAGCAGTCACGCCGGCATTTTTAGTAAAAATATATTTAAGTGCCGCCATATATTCCTTATCGGTATTCACCATTAGGTTCATTCGCAGGCGAGGAGACACCGGAATATCCATTCTTTCCAGTTGAAAACGGAAAATACCATCGGTAAATACTTCCGCCTGGGCCTGTACCAGCATGGGCAACATATAGTTTACCCCTACGCTCAAAACAGATCGTTTGTCCTTGGTGCTCCTCTGGCCAAACATATTCGTCTCTTGAACATCCGGATTTATTTTTCGATAGCGCCAGTCGAAGCCAATAAAGGGCATTAACCACTGCATCTTACCTATATAGCGCCCGATATGAGTTTCTACCTCGTAACCATGATGGTCGTGATAACCCAGCCTCCATTCCGTTCCCAGGCTCCATCGGGTATTCTGAATCATGGCCTCTCCATCATTCCCATTGGTGGCAAAATCATTTTCGGCCATGAAATGGAATGCCCGGTCGTCAGCGAATAACCGTCGCTGAGCCAGCTTTGGGTTAGATATCTCTGGATTGGGAGGCGAATTTTCGTAGGAAAATATTCTTCCCATCCCGCTCATCATATGATAAAGAATATGGCAATGAAAAAACCAGTCCCCACTCTCGGTAGCTGCGAACTCTAATGTGTCGGTTTCCATTGGCATGATATCTACAACATTTTTAAGAGGGGAATATTTCCCTTGGCCATTTATCACCCGGAAGTCATGACCATGGAGGTGCATGGGGTGACGCATCATAGAATTATTATATAGGATCATCCTCACCTTCTCTCCCTTTTTTATAAGAATTTTATCTGTTTCTGAAATCACTTTATTGTCCATGCTCCATACATATCGGTTCATATTACCCGTTAGTACGAACCGAAGCTCTTTAACTGGGAGGTCTGCCGGTAGCGACGTTTCCACCGTCGATTTTAGCATAGCATAGTTCAGCGTTGTAATCGAAGACATGGCATTGCTATTGTACCGATTATGACTGGAATGATCCATTTTCATAGAGTCCTCATCTTCCTTTTTTATTCCCGTCCTGGCTTTGCCTCCTTTTTCTTTTGCAGTACCGGTGATCTCTGGATACATCACTACATTCATATCCATCTGATTCAGGCTCATATTCATGCCCATGTCATCTAGATTCCCGTTCAATTTCATCATACCATTCATCATTTTCATCCCCTCGAAATACTTTAGTCTCGGCATGGGTGAAGCCAACTGTCGTATACCTTCTCCGAGATATAAGGAGGCAGATTTAGTTCGATCCTCAGAGGTTACAAGAAACTCGTAAGCGACCGAAGGAGCTCCTGGCTCGACCTCGGGTATGCTCAGCACAACATCGTAAGTTTCCGAGACTGCTATCAAAAGCCTATCTACTTCAACGGGGGCCACCTCGTTGCCATCGCTGGCTGTCACGGTCATTTTCCCCCCAGCATATTTGAGCCAAAAGTAGGTAGAAGCCCCTCCATTCGATATCCTTAAGCGAACCTTGTCTCCAGGCTTAAACTGCGCCAGTTGGCTCTCGTTTTTTCCATTGATCAGAAATTGGTCGTAATAGACATCACTTACATCCATCGCTGTCATTCGTTTAAACTCATTAGCTACTTTCGTCTTAAAATAGCCTTGCTTAATCGCTTCTGAATAGCTTTGCGTGCTTCCTTTTTCAATGGCGAACCAGTCGCTGGCATTATGCAGCATCCGATGCACATTCTTAGGGTTCATATCCGTCCACTCACTCAAGATAACCGGTACAGTGGGAATATCAGGCTCTTGCTTTTTATTCAAAATCATAGATCCATACATCCCTATTTGCTCTTGTAAACCGCTATGACTATGATACCAATGAGTGCCATTCTGAACGATTGCAAATCGATACAAATGGGTTGTATGGGGTTTGATAGGCATCTGAGTAAGATAGGGCACCCCGTCATATTGGTTAGGCAAAAACAATCCATGCCAATGCAGGGCGGTTTCTTCATTAAGCTCATTATGCACGTAGATCTCTGCCGTATCACCCTCGGTAAAAGTAAGTGTGGGCATGGGAATTTGGCCATTTACCGCAATAGCCCGTTTAGGCTTTCCAGTAAAATTGACCGTTGTGTCTTTCACATACAGATCGTAGCGAACGACTTTTTGGGCGTAGCCTGTTATAGAAACAAAAAACATTATAAAGACACTATAAACAGTGACGGTGAAACGGGTATATCCAAATCTCATAGAATCATGGCATTAAAATATTAGGATAAATATGCTGTTCCTTATTTCAAAACTGGAACATCTCCGACTTACATAAGCCCTGCTATTGAATAGTTTCGGTGGTCTTACCACAGCTTAGCATTTGAGCCCCGTAGTAGGGATTTTTAATCGTAGCGAATGGGCTGAGCCAGTTGGCACCCTTGCCTCCTTTGGCCATGGGGCAATGCTGGTAATAAATTGCCTCCTTAGGTTTGCCCACTTTTAGAACCTTGTACATATTCTCTGACAATGCAGAAAAATAGTTACGCTGTTTTTCGATATCCTTCGTTTCAGAAATACGTAGCGCCTCCATATTAATATCATTCATTACTTCCATCCAAATCATATGCTGCTCATGGGGTAGCTGTCCCATTTTCACAGCTTTAATTTCACCTAAAAGGTTTTTAGCTTGTTCGGCAGCGGTCTGTCCATCCGTTTCAACGAGAGCATCCTTCACTGCATAATAGGCCATGAGCAGGTCTTTCAATGGCTCTTCTTGAGACCCCGCCATACTCGGTTCATTATCCATAGTAAGATGATGGTGATCGGCCCCGGCACTACTATTAACCTTTGTCTTCACCATACGCTCGTACTGGCAGCAATCGGCAAGCTGAGCATAAGCCTGATCGGGCGCAAGAAAGCGCTCATTATCATACCCTGCCAGAGCAATCTTCTTCAGGATCGCATCTAGGTTAGTCTGCTTATTATCGTAAGTAATTAGGGCTATTTTCGAGTCCTTGTCCCAACTAACCCGGGATATGTTTTTTTCATATCCAGCTTTCTCAATTCCCTGCTGACAGAGGGCGCAATCACCTAAAATCTTTGCCTTACCCTCTGATACATTTTTTATCTCGGCATATAGCGCAGGAGATAATAGCAACAATAGCCATACCATCCATATTCTTTGAATATTCATCATTTTGTTAATTTAAATGGTTGATTATTATCTAGTTAATAAAAAAATAACGCCTAAAAGAGTACCTTAACCTAAAGGTAAAACACTTTTAGAGTTGTCAGGAATATCAATAACAAAAACCCTTAAAACACCATGCCCCCCTGACTTTCAATTATGTCGCACCTCAACTTATATCAGTTTTGGAACTCCGGCTGAGCGAATACGAATCCATGAAATATCATCAGGATGGCGGCTTTATCATTGATTCAGTGAAAGACAACCCTACAAAGATCGGCTTATCTCGTCCCTTTCTACTATATAATTACTGCAATCACTTACATGATTTTGTTATTCTTACTTCTCAAAAAGGGAAATAATTATGCGACATTTTCCGGTCAGACCTCGAGCGGGTTATGGTAACATCCATCCCTACCGGCCAGGCCCTTGGTCCCAGCAAAGTTGCTGATAATAATTTATCGATCAGGACGGTAAATTATAGTTGCAAATGCCTTCTGGCTATTTCTTAACAAAAAAATGCGTGCATGAAAAAATTAGTGAGTTGTTTTTGTCTGGCAGTGCTAGGACTGCTGGGCTGCAATCAAAGCAAGTCCTCGACAACAGAAGAGGGAAAAAAACCAAATGTCGTGGTCATTTATTTGGACGACCTAGGTTATGGTGATGTAAGTGCTTATGGTCAAAAGACCCTTCCTACCCCCAACATTGATATGCTTGCCGATGGAGGAGTAAGGTTTACCAATGGCTATGCATCCTCAGCAACCTGCACTCCTAGTCGTTATGCCTTCCTAACGGGTATTTATCCCTGGAGAAATGAAAATGCGAGGATCCTCCCTGGCGATGCCCCCTTGCTTATAGACACCAGTTTGGTAACCTTGCCCAAAATGCTGCGGAAGGCTGGCTATGCTACGGCCGTAGTAGGCAAGTGGCACCTTGGTATTGGGGACGGGCAAGTCGACTGGAACCAAGAGTTACACAAAAACCCTAATGATGTAGGCTTCGACTATTCCTATATCATGGCGGCTACTACTGACCGGGTACCTACTGTATATATCGAAAATCGCAAAGTAGTAGGCCTGAGTGCCGACGACCCGATTTATGTGAATTACAAAGAGAATTTTGAAGGTGAGCCTACTGCTATCAGCAATCCTGAACTGATGACCAAGCAAAAGTGGCACCACGGACATAATAACTCCGTTCATAATGGAATTCCCCGCATAGGGTTTCAAAAGGGCGGCAAATCTGCCTTATGGCACGACGAAGACATGGCCGACCTATTCCTGGAGAAAGCCAAGGCATATATTAGTGAAAATAACCCCACTAAAACAGGCAAGCCGTTTTTTATGTACTATGCCCTGCAACAACCGCATGTACCCCGCGTGCCGCATGAGCGTTTTGTAGGAAAGTCGGGTATGGGTCCCCGTGGAGACGCTATTATTGAAGCGGACTGGTGCGTTGGCGAGATCATGAAACAGTTGAAGGCAGAGGGTCTGGACGAAAATACCTTAATTATTTTCTCAAGCGACAACGGTCCGGTGCTCAACGATGGCTACTACGACGATGCCGTTGAAAAACTTGGGTCTCACAAACCTGCCGGAGCGCTCAGGGGCGGAAAATACAGCCTGTTCGAGGCGGGTACCAAAGTTCCCTTTATCACCTATTGGAAAGGTAAAATAAAGCCTCAGGTTTCCGATGCGCTCATAAGTCAGATAGACATAATGGCGTCATTGGCCAAAATGGTGGGCCAGGAAAATCCATCACGCGATTCCGAAGACTTCTTGGATGTACTCTTAGGAAAATCTAAAAAGGGCCGGGACGAACTGGTACTGGAGGCTACTGGTAGACTCGCCTATAGAAAAGGTAATTTTGCCCTAATTCCACCTTACAAGGGTGCTCCATTACTGAAATCAGTAAATATAGAAATCGGTGTCGATCCTGCTTATCAGTTGTATGACCTATCTAAAGACCCTGGTCAACGCAAAAATCTGGCGGGAGAAATGAAGGAAAAGACAGAGGAATTAAAGGCAGGTATGAAGTCCATCGTAGGAGATGCCTACAATTTCGGAACTTCTGAAGTGCAATTGAAATAATACGAAGCGAAAGGCTAGTGTTCCGAAATGTATAGGCCCCATCTATTCCAGAAGGTTTGAGATGGGGCTTATTGATTTCTACAGCTCCTCTACCTGTGACGCTCCTAGTTCTTGAAACAGATTTTGCCAGTATAATGCTACCTGCGGATTATGTTCACGTGAGGAGGCGGTAGGCTCAAAAGGCGAAATGATGGTAATCTCCGGAGATCCGATCATAAACTTCTGCCAGGTTTTGGCATCGGTTTTCGCCCAGGCTTCTGCCTCTTGGTCGGAGGTCGGTGGAGTCTTGTGAAAATCGCGTCGCCCCGCTGCTTGTACACTTTCAATCATATCACTAAAGAAATACACCTTCATCTCTGCACCTACTTCGTTGGCCTTGGCTATCAATGGGACAGTGGCAAGGATGTCAGTCGACTGATTGGATGCTCCCGAATTCTCCTGGTTAAGCTTTAGTAGCAATTGGCGCAAATAAAGACCTTTTTCCTTCTGAAGTGCGAGTTGAAAGCTCGTTTCTATGGCTTCCCGATCGGTGGGACTTACGCCTTCTGTATCCTCTTTTTCGCTACGGACTTCCAGGGACAACGCCTTGGCTTTGGCCGTATTTTCATGAATAAAATATACCTCGAGCCGGTCCCCCCTTTTCCTCATATTCTGTTCTAAAAGTTCTGTAAGCGCAAGTCTGTACTTATTAGCAACATATTCCTTATTGACATTAACACTCTGCGTTTTATCCAGAAATACAAGGGTGTATCGAGGCAACTCCGTCTCTGTTGGGTTGCCATTCTTTTCACTACCACAGCCCGAAGCCCAGAAAACACATAGTAACAGGAGGGGAATATTTAAAAACCGATTCATAGTCAAAACGAAAAAGTAGGGTTAATAGAAAGGTCGTCTTTGGGAAAAGAGATAACTTAAAATAATGGATATAAGCCATTGTTTTCGCAGGTGGAACGTGGAAGCATGGCGAATATTTTTGCTACACATAAAAAATCCCCTAAATCCGAAGATCCAGGGGACGTGAATGTCTCTTGAGAAACTATTGGTTCTGCTGTTGGATCATTTGAACAAGCTCTTCAGAAATACCAGTTGCCGAGTACCCTCCATCGTGGTATAGGTTCTGCATGGTAACGAAACGTGTTAGATCCGAGAACATCGAGATAGCGTAGTTGGCACAATCTTTAGCCGTAGCATTGCCCAATGGGCTCATTTTGTCAGCAAATTCATAGAAAGCGTCGAATCCTTCTATTCCTGAGCCAGCTTTGGTAACGGTCGGTGACTGAGAAATGGTGTTTACACGTACATTTTTCGCTTTTCCATATCTATAGCCATAGCTACGCGCTATACTTTCCAGCATGGCTTTGGCTTCTGCCATATCGCCATAGAATGAGTAGGTACGCTGTGCGGCGATATAAGAAAGTGCCACCACAGAAGCCCATTCGCTGAGTGCGTCCTGCTTTTCGGCTACTTGTAGAAATTTGTGCAGGGAAATAGCCGAGATGTCCAGCCCTTTCTGCATCCATTCATAATTCAAGTCTCCATATTCCTTACTCTTACGAACATTTAATGACATGCCAATAGAGTGCAAAACAAAATCTATTTTACCACCTAGAATTTCAGTTGATTTCGAGAACAGGTTTTCTATATCTTCTACAGAAGTAGCATCGGCAGGAATGATTTGTGCATCGCATTGCTCAGCGAGATTATTGATTGCACCCATGCGCATGGCAATTGGAGCGTTAGTAAGTGTAAAAATGGCTCCCTCTTCCTTCGCCTTCAGGGCCACTTGCCATGCAATGGAATTCTCGTCCAAAGCACCCGATATGATTCCTCTTTTTCCTTTAAGTAAACCGTAAGCCATGGTTCTTGTATATTATAAATTAAAAGTTCTGTCTTTTTTCAGCCGGCAAAGTAACACAATTTTAAGAGCTTAATCTATATAAAAAAATTTGCGTGTACCGGACCAGCTATTTTTTCAAGGCTGAGCAGTTGGTTTTTCTACTGGTTTAAGGCCCAATATTTCTTGGAAAAAGCGGTCTGTCTCCTCAAAAACACCCTTTACATCCTTAGAACGGATATAAGAGGCTATTACGTGGTCGGCACTGTTGGGGAAGGCAACCTCTCGCTTTTTCGCCTGTGGCGTTCCCAGTAGTGGAAACATCTCTTGCATTGCGGCAACAGAAACGACCGGATCCTGCTCTTTTTCATTTTTATAGTAATACCCTAAGAAAACGGGTACCTGGATTCTTTTATATACTTCTGGCCGTGCCACCAGGTCAATGGTTTGCTGCAAGGCCAGGAGCCCATTGGTATGATAGCCCTGTAGCCAGTATTGAGCTCTTAACGGATCGGTATCACTTCCTGGGGTACGCTCCCCTATGATGCCCTGGAGAATCTGCTTGCCCCAGGGGCCGGTGGTCAGCTGAAGGGCCGGATTAGCTACTGCCATACAGGGGGAGTAGAGCACGACCCCTTTTAGTTCGGGGTGCTCCGAGGCTAGCAAAACGGTCAATAATCCTCCTGCCGAAGTCCCGATCACAATTACACTATCCCCCAATTGTTTACCGATAGCCAAGGCTCTGTTAGCCCCTGCTACGAAATTGCCAGGGGTAAGGTCATCGAAAGCATTGCTATCGGCTATGCCGGCATCGTGCAGGCGAGCCAGATAGAGATTGGCACCGTAACGAGCGGCCAGGTTTCGATGTACCGGCTCTCCTTCGGCCCAACTCGCCCCAAAGCCATGGATATACACCACACTATAGGCAGTCTTTACTTTTTTGCTGGAATCGGCCCAGATAATCCTGGCCTCGTTGTCGGGCTTCAACCCTTCAATTTTAGCCTCAGACTGCGCGATATCTGCTTCTAACTGCTCCGGCTCACTGGTTACCGAGGGCAAGGCCATAGATATTTCTGGAGTCGTTGGCCTGGGACCTGCAAAATATACCAACACCATCAGGGCCAGCAGACCCAGGACCCACAAAATAAATTTTAACATATTTTAAGCGTGTAAAAGGTTTCTATACTATTAAAGTTCGCTAGTTTTAAGCGTTTCCTGGCTAAAAATCCAATCTATTTATCGTTTTAACAAAAAAAGAAAGGCTTATCTTGGGAATCCTTTTTTGATAATATCCGCAATTTACATCTTTCAAAAATACTATGGCGCAAATCTTACTCGTGGAAGACGACGCAAACTTGGGAATATTACTTCAGGAATACCTGACTGATAAGGGTTACCCCACCCACCTGGCCACCGATGGCAATGAAGGATGGCAAGCCTTTGTGGATCAGGAATATGACCTCTGTATTTTCGATGTAATGATGCCTAAAAAAGATGGCTTCTCCCTGGCCAAAGAGGTGCGTATGAGCGGAAGGGATACGCCCATAATTTTCCTTACGGCCCGCGCCATGAAAGAAGATACCTTGCAGGGCTTCAGGGTAGGAGCCGATGATTATATCACCAAACCATTTGACCGTCAAGAACTCCTGCTGAGGATAGAGGCCATACTCCGGCGTTATAAGAAGGAGAGTTCTCCCTTGCCGGAGACACAAATATATCCGATCGGATCCCTCAGTTTCGACTACGCTCACCAGCAATTAAAAAGCCCCGAAAAAACAACCAAACTGACATCCAAAGAATCAGAACTTCTGCTGCTTTTTTGTCAGAATATAAACCAGCCAATCAGCAGAAGCTTTACTCTCAAAACAATCTGGGGCGACGACTCCTACTTCAACGCTCGTAGCATGGATGTTTACATCACCAAACTTCGAAAATATCTCCGCGAAGACCCCTCTATTCAGATTATGAATTTACATGGGGAAGGTTTTAAATTGATGGTAGGATAAAATTTGCAGGGGCAAACTAAGGTAAAAGCAGGTAAATTCATAGAACTTGAATACCTTGCCATTTGTTGTTAAAAAAATATTATTAAACAGCTCAGGCACAATTTCAGCCTCAGCTTTAGCCTATATAAAATGAGCGATTTGAACCGGCGTCGTCCCCGCCGAAACAGAAAGTCAGGTGCTATACGCGACTTGGTACAGGAAACCAACCTTCAGGTTTCTGATTTCATTTTTCCCATGTTTGTTCAAGAAGGAAGCCAGCAAAGGGTGGAGGTAAAATCAATGCCAGGCATATACCGCTTTTCTTTGGATACCCTGCTGGAAGAATTAAAAGAGGTAACCGATCTAGGAATCCGCGCCATTGATCTTTTTCCTAATTATCCCGAAAGCAAGAAAGATCGGCATGCTTCGGAGAGTTACAAGGAGGATACCTTCTACCTGAAGGCCATCACAGCCATCAAAGAGCAGTTTCCGGACCTTACCATTATGACTGATATTGCTATGGACCCCTATAGTTCCGATGGCCATGACGGTTTGGTAGAAAATGGAGTAATCCTGAATGACGCCACCCTGGAAATATTGGGAAAAATGGCCTTGGCTCAGGCTAAAGCAGGAGCTGACATACTAGGGCCTAGTGACATGATGGATGGACGGGTAGGATATATAAGAGACTTACTCGATGAAGCTGGCCAGACCGATGTGAGCATCATGTCCTATTCTGCGAAATATGCTAGCGCATTTTATGGCCCTTTCCGGGACGCCCTGGAATCGGCGCCGAAGTTTGGGGATAAAAAGACCTACCAAATGAATCCTGCCAATATTCAAGAGGCACTTTTGGAGGCTCAGCTCGATTTCGAAGAAGGAGCCGACATGCTGATGGTAAAACCTGCCTTGGCATATCTGGATATTATCAAACTGCTCGACCAGAATTTCAATATCCCTATCGCTGCCTATAACGTTTCCGGCGAATATGCTATGGTCATGGCTGCCGCTCAAAATGGCTGGCTCGACCGGGATCGCACCATGATGGAAGTTTTAATGAGTATCCGGAGAGCTGGAGCAAAATGTATCCTTACCTATTTTGCCAAAGACGCGGCAAAGATTTTGAATGAGAAATAACCCTGGTAATCTCATTACCCTTTAAATGGTTTGATAATCTTGGCAACTGGGGATAATTCATGCAGGTAACACGGTATGTACGAGCGATCCTGAAGCGAAAATGCCCCCCCTTTTAATTACTTTGATTGACACTGGAATTTATGAAAATATACCCTCTCCTGATGACGGCCATGTCGGCCCTGCTCATAGCCCAACCTGGTTTTACCCAAAAACGAAAAAAAACAGAACTTGCTGAAAAATCAATATCTGCCTTAGAAACTGCCTCCCATATGCGCTTCTTGGCCGCCGACGAACTACAAGGACGCCGGACCGGTGATATGGGCAATAAAGTGGCCGCGCGCTATATTGCAGAGCAGTATCGGCGATTAGGCATTTCCCCAGTACCTACAGCGGATCCTACTTCTACCGATGCCTATTTTCAGCAGGTGTCTTTCGAGAAGTTAGGACGTAATGGAAGCGGCGAAATTACCGCACAAGCCGACCGCTTCATAAGCGGTAAAGATTGGATACTGATGAGCGGTGAAGCCGCTGACTTGGAAGCGGAACTGGTTTATGCCGGTTTTGGACTGCTGAATCCGGAAAAAAACTGGGACGACTACAAAGGATTGGACGTAAAAGGAAAAATAGTGCTCGTCCAAAGCGGTACTCCAGATGTTCAGACCCCCTCTGAGATCATTGCAACCTCGACCACAAAACGTCAGCTGGCCATGGAAAAAGGGGCCTTGGGCCTAATAGAACTCTTCGATGCCCCCATGCCATGGAATATTGTTCTCAATTATTTTAGCGGAGAGAAAATTGGACTGGCATCGTCGAACCAAACGGATCAAAAAGCGATACCTCATGCATGGATTAATGGAAAGGAGGCAAATATCGTACGTACGCTCAGGGGTGTTGAACGAGTAAATTTTAAAACCAGTGGGAGACAAAGGCAAATCGTAAACAGCCCGAATGTGGTCGGATATATACCGGGTGCTGATCCGGCACTAAAGGATCAATACGTACTACTATCTGCACATTATGACCATGTGGGGGTGGGTAAGCAGGGAGGCCAGGCCTATAGTGCGCAAGATAGTATATTCAATGGGGCACGGGACAATGCCTTTGGTTCGGTTGCCCTGCTGACAGCAGCCCGGGCCTTAGCCGAACAGCCCCCAAAACGATCGGTGTTACTGGTGGCGCTTACGGGTGAGGAAATTGGACTTTTAGGCAGTCAATATTATGTAGAAAACCCCCTTCTCCCCCTGGATAAATGCATTTTCAATTTAAATTCAGACGGCGCCGGCTATAGCGATACGACCATTGTTGCCGTTATGGGATTGGATCGGACAGGAGCCAAAAATGAAATCATGAAGGCCGCCAAAACTTTTGGACTGGGCGTTTTTGCCGACCCTTCACCAGAACAAGGGCTATTCGACCGTTCAGATAATGTGTCTTTTGCCAGGAAGGGGATTCCGGCACCGACATTTTCTCCAGGATTCACTTCTTTTAGTGGCGACATAATGAAGTATTACCACCAGGCCATTGATAACCCCGAAAGTATTAATTTCGATTATCTACACCGCTTTTCGCAGGCATTCTCTCTCGCCGCCAGGTTAGTCGCCGATCGGGAGGTAGCCCCTTCCTGGACTAAAGGTGATAAATATGAAAAAGCCGCCCAAGCGCTTTACAGCAAGCCTTAAGGTTAAGCACGGATCGAAGTCTTTTTTGAAAAAACCATTAACCCAGCTATTACCGAGCATGCAGGGCCCGAGAGCGCGTGTCGAAATGCCGTAGCTGTACTGGACACCTCGGTCATCGGCAAAGCAACAAAACCTTGCCTCCTAAAAACTATATGTCGATTCTAAAGGACAATTGGTCGAGAGAACTGGCTAAGTGATAGATTAGAAATCGTTCGGTTTAAACTTGGATCCGTTTATGAGTTCTAATCAACATAGACGAACCAATCATTTAAATTTTTTGAGCCATGAAAAAGACCATTTTCGCCATCGCCGCTATGACCTTCTTAAGTGTAGGAACCAGTTTTGCTCAGCGCACCTCCAAGGTAGTAATCCAGAAACATACCATCCAAGTCGCTCAACCAGCTGTACATTACCCTGACCTATACAGTGCCGAACGCCTGGACCGAATCGTCAATCTAAGCCGTAAGCAGGAAATACAGATACGGAGTATTGAAAAAAAATATGATAACCTTCAAAGTAAAGGCCGTAATGTCGGCGGTAAGTTTGAAAGATTAGAAAATCAAAAACAAAAGGAAATGATCGCCGTATTGAGTCCGAAACAATATGATCGATTACAGGCGTTTGAAAGAAATCAACGTAACAGCAGAGTAGCGTATCACCGATAAAAATGTTTTGAAGTAGAGATAGCTTTTCTAATGGGCAACCCTGGCTAACGCTATGACATTATGCTCAGCAAAATCCTGAAATCTTTCCGAACGAAAGGACTGGAGAATAACCGAAAGAACCCCCTGGCATTCAGTAGCCAGAGGGTTCTTTTTTATATTCACTACAGTTTGGCCACACCATTTAACGGCCTCCAGGAGGGCAATTTCTTTTGAGATATTCCGTACAGAGGGTACGCAAATGCTTGCTGGTACCCGCCCCTTCCGAAATGCTGTGAGAGCGATTGGGGTAAGCCATAAATTGAAAAACTTTATCATGTTTAATGAGCTCATTAAGCAACATTTCGGCATTTTGATAATGTACGTTATCATCGCCCGTACCATGAATATATAGCAAATTACCTACCAGATTACTGGCGTGGGTCACTGGAGAACCCTTTACAAAGTCCTCCCTGTTTTCCTGGGGTATCCCCATATAACGTTCCTGATAGATGTTATCATAAGTAAGCTGATTCCCAACAGCTGCCACCGAAATACCCGTCTTAAATATTTTAGGATATTGGAAAAGTAAGTTAAGTGTCGAAGATCCACCTCCGCTCCATCCATGAACGGCTACACGGCTGCTATCGATAAAAGGAAACTTTTCAAACATGGCCGTAGCAGTTCCAGCCATATCACGAATATTGATTCGCCCTATGTTACGGTAAATAGCCTTCCTCCATGCCCTTCCTTTAGGAGAGGGGGTTCCGCGATTGTCCATGGAAGCATAGATATAGCCATCGTCGGCCATGCTTCCCTCATAAAGGCGATTTCGCCCCGTTCCATACGTATCTTTTACAGTACTACTGGCGGGTTCGCCATATACCATATATACGATGGGATATTTCTTGTTGGGATCGAAATTACTGGGTTTAACCATCCAGGCATCTACCTCTACTCCTTCGGCGGTAGTCACCCTAAAAAACTCAATATTGGTCTTTGCGGCATTTACCTTATCCATATTGCTGGCAATAGAGCTGTTTGCATCCACTGCCTTATGGTTAGGCAATGAAATCCACTCCATCATCGGCAACGTTTTTGCGTTAGAAAAGTGATGAATAGCATACTTCCCTGCCGGGGAGATATCATAGCGATGGGTTCCACTCAACTCGGCCGGAGTGACACGCACTGGCTGGCCCTTTCCGTCCAGAGAGGTCTTATATAAATAACTCTGAGTTGCATTTTCGGGAGATGCCATAAAATAATAAATATTATTTTTTTCGTCGATGCGAACAGGCTCAATCATATCGAAATTACCTTTGGTGATAAGGGTCTCCTTTTTACCATCACGACTCACCCTATAGGTATGCCTCCAGCCGTCTTTTTCGCTTACCCACAGAAATTCCTTGCCACCGGCGATCCAATCCCAACCTACCGGATCGTTGTCCCAGCGACTTTTAATATCGATCCAGGCTTCATCTGTTTCACTATAAAAAGTTTTGGCCTTCCCGGTTTTCGTATTTACATACATCAGATCGCTTCGATTCTGTTTTCTGTTTAGCTGTTGAACCACCAGTTCGTCAGGCTTCCCCGACCATTCCATTCGAGGCAAATAAGTATTTTGGGGATCTCCCGGAATGTCCATCCAACTAGTATTGCCTCCCTCTGCAGAGACGACTCCGATGCGGTAAGGTGATGGGGTCTCTCCTACCTTCGGGTATTCCACCGGAATGTTAAATGAATAGATCGAATCCGTATTATTGATCATCAGAAAATTACGAATTTTCCGTGCATCGAGTTGCCAATAGGCGATCTCTTTGCTGTCGTCGCTCCATCGGAAACCATCGCGACAGTCAAACTCCTCTTCATATACCCAATCGAAAGTACCATTGATAATCCGATCGGTACCATCCTTGGTAAGTTGTGTAATCTTGCCCGTAGCGAGGTCTTCCGCATAGACATTATGCTTGCTTACATAGGCAACCTTTTTACCATCAGGCGAGAATTTGGCAAACATAAGCGAGGACTCAGGTAGCCCTTTGCCCAGTTGCTTTAGCGTTTTGCCCTGCAAATCGGCCACCCAGTAATCGCCCCGGGTGTCGTAGCGCCATACCCGCCGAGTGTTGGTATAAATCAGCGCCTTGTCGCCAGAGGCTGTCATGGTATAACTCCGGATAGGGAGCGACGCTCCGGTGACACCAGGGGTAAGTAACAATTTACCGACCAGAATCTTCTGCTCTCCAGAAGGCATGCTTACCTGAACAATTTCTCCATCCTGAACATCTCTGTATCCCGAGCCATCTGGAAGCCATTGAAAGTTGGCAGGAACCTGGGCCAGAACCTGGCAGGAGAAAAAGAGTAAAAGAATGAGTTTAGGTACTATTTTCATAAATAAAAGCTTAGTGAATAGTTGGACCACATATTAAAGTACAATGTTAATACATTGGTCGTCAATTTCCGAAATCGATTGACAATGAAAGGTATTAAATGAATTACACTATACGTCCATTATTTTCCCTTCTTTCCCGAGCATAAAGTTGCTCACTCAAAGCAAAATATAGGTTAAATGGATAATTAAAAGTAAACTAAAATTAAGGTAACCTTTCCCCCTGCTACCTTTAAATGTCCTATTTTAATTTGCGATAGAAATTCACTGTTTGACTTTTAACCATCTTCTTTCAAAGGGTGGTCATCACTCCCTATCTCATGTTTCACCAGGTGGACAGTAATTTCATATTAAAGACATTACCGCGATTTTGAAGGCCGACCACAAAGATCTTAAATCCGCCAATCTAACCATTCCGGACCCATAGGTCAGATGTCGGTTTTTTGCCATTCGTTAAAATTATATTTAACCGTCTAATTCGGGAGTAGAATCTATCGGATTGACAGCTGGGGCCGGAACAGAAATAGTATAGACGGCCTCCATACACTACTTCCAGCACAGTGGATGAAACTTCACAGTACACACCTGATGAGCACCTAAAGCACATTTATATATGAGACCACTCAGCATTTCGCAGGAAAAATTCAGTGCTAATAAAATGGCCCTTTAACGGATTCTGTCCGCTTTATTCTGATTAAAAATGTTCCTTATGCATTTGCTATAGCAGTAATTGGCCATAAATATTTTAAACAATAGCAGCCATAGAACGTAAATATCACTTTCATAGTAATTTTTCTATAGTTGGTCTAAATTCAAAAAAATAAATGTGCATTTTAAAATATGCTTTTCATCCAGCATCATACAAACTTAATCAATCCATTATGTGATGCCCTATCTCCCTTATAAAACTTTGATTATCATCTATTTACATATAAGTAGTTCTCACAGAAATCTTAAAGCTAATAATTTCAACTGATATACAAACCAATTCAAGTAATAGTAGAATAAAATCAGACGACATCACAGTAAATTCATTGTCAGTAAATTTTATATTCAACCCTAAAGTATTTAGTAGAATTTTTACAGTACTATGATTGATCTAAAAAAATATAAACTATAGTAATCAAATAAAAGGTTATTCTACTACAAAATATAGTTTATTGATCTAGCAAATAAATTCAAGTTTTTTGGGATAAAAATTCGATACTTTCAAACAAAGTCTACGTCAGTACCCTAGTCGTATAGGTATACTTTAAAGAAGGCCTAATAAATGATACCATAGGACACGAATTAATAAACATCGAAAAAATCGGAGCTAGGGAAGCACTATCATTACTGTATGTCACATCATTAAACTTAAACAAGGCCACACTAAATCAATTTAAAATGAAAAAATTTATTCCCTTATTTATTGGAGCGGCACTATTTGGCCCTTTAGCATTAGCACAGGACAAGATTAAAGACGGAACTGTAACCGGAACGTCCAGTGTACCTAAAAGTGGTGCTCTACTAGACCTAGAGAGCAATAATCGGGCATTACTCCTCACACGCATTTCGCTAGCAGCTACCACGACCTGGGGGCTCAATGGAGCCGCTCCTACTAGCGGAGGATATACAGTTTATAACATCAACCCCTCCATTACCGGAACCACGAACTATCCTATTATCCCAGGCGGTATTGGACTATATTATTGGGATGGAACGGGCTGGGTAGCCACCAAGTCCTCTTCGAGCTACGTAGAGCCTTGGAATGTACAAGGCGGAACTGCCTCGGCAACGCTGAACAACCAGAATATTTACCAAATGGGCACAGTGGCAATAGGCCGCAATAATGTTTACGGTGCAGCGACTTTGCACGTACAAGGCGCTATACGGGGAGGAAATAACCCTCTAGGCGTCGTAGGTGATAACTCTGCATCATTTGGAACTTCCAATATATCGTCAGGGTCTAATTCTATTTCCAGTGGTTTTGAAAATATAGCTAGCGGAAACAACAGTATAGCGATGGGTTATAGCACAGTAGCCTCAGGTGACAGATCCACGGCACTCGGCTTTAACAGTAGAGCGACTAATGCCAATTCCACCGCTCTAGGACTTAATTCTCTGGCCTCCGGCATAAGGGCTACCGCTATGGGCAATGAAACAGTAGCTAGTGGAGAATCTTCATTCGCTTTTGGTTATCTATCTCGGGCCACCGAAATGAGAAGCACAGCCTTTGGGTATGATACCCGTGCCAATGGCGTTTCTTCAACAGCATTTGGGGCTGAAACAATAGCCAATGGGCAAACCGCGACAGCTTTCGGATCAGAAACAATTGCTAATGGACTTTTCTCTACCGCGTTTGGCTATCAAACCCGGGCCAACGGGATCACTTCCACAGCATTTGGAAGTGGATCTGTAGCCGCTGGAATCAGATCGGTGGCAATAGGCAACGGTGCCAGTACCGGAGTAGACGCCAATGATGCCATTTCTATAGGGAATTCTACCAGCGTGACCCATGCTAACTCATTGGTGTTAGGGAATAATGTATCCAGCAATGCCGATTATCAGTTGACAGCCCGGTTTCAAGGAGGCTTCCGCTTTATGACCCAGGCTCAAAGCGTCAGCAATATCGGTGCAAAGCTCGATGCCGGGGCTAACGCTTGGTCCGTGATGTCAAGCAAAAGCCTAAAAGAAAATTTCCTACCGGTTGATGGTAAAGCTGTCCTTGCTAAAATTTCGGACCTGGAACTGACCACTTGGAATTATAAGGGCCAGGACAAAACCAAACTCCGCCATTATGGCCCTATGGCCGAAGACTTCTATGCCGCATTTGGCAAGGATGATATCGGTAATATCGGTGTCGACGACAGCATTAACCAAGCAGATTTCGACGGAATAAACATGATTGCCATTCAGGCATTGGTAAAGGAAAATCAGGAACTAAAAGCTAGAATCGAAAGATTGGAAAAGCTCCTTGAGAAAAAATAATGTCTATTCAGCATGTCAAAATCTATTCATCATCATGAAGCAAAGGAAATTACACATACTCCTTTCCTGTATTGCCTTGCTAGCAGGATCATCGGCTTTTGCCCAAATGCCCGGAAGTAGTAACACCGAAAACTCATCGCGATACATAGGAGGCACCCGAACATCTTTGGCCGAAACTCTCTATATAGGCCCCGATGCCAATATTACCGTAGATGGTGTCTGGAATGTATATAGTAAATACGTTTGGATCAGTCCACAGGCGATTATCAACGGAACGGGAAACATTGTCTTCCATAACCCCACTGACGTAGGAGGAAGCGCAGGGGCGACTAATATCGATGGAAACAATAATATTTTTATCGATGTGAACATCGTTCATGATAATAATCAAGGGATGGAAATTAAAAATGTCGCTCTAGATCCAAGCCTGGCCGCAGCTGGCTGGAGCAATGATCTGACCGCTAGTACCCTTAAAATCGGAAAGGACTTTAATCTTAATACCGACGGAGCAGATGTATGGCTGGACTCGACTTCGGGCGTAACCGGAGATTTTGTCTTCGATGAAAATGCCTCTATCAGCAATTACCGTCCCAACAGAATGGTGATTACCAACAATAGTATACAGAGCCATATGGTAAAAATGGACGCATCTGCAGGGTTTGTCTTCCCCATAGGAATTTCCGATGGGAACTATACCCCGGCTCAGCTGACGGGCAGCGGCAACTATCATGTCAGTGTTCAGGATTATACTGCTAGCACTTCCAACGAGGCATTACTGGCTGGAGGCCCACAACGCACCTGGCATGTCTATGCTGACGCCCCAGCCAGCACTACCGTGGCTTTGCAGCACTTGGTGGCCAATGATACCCCACCCTTCGATTCGGCAGATCCCCATTTTGTCACACAGTATGACGGCTCAGCCTGGTCTACCACCACTGAAGAAAGCGCACTGCCAGCTACACTTACAACCGGCGTAACTCCAGTGCCGGGCTCATCACTTCAGGATCTTGCGGCGGTCAGCATTCCCGCTTCGGCTAACAGCCCCGCTTCTTACCTTACCAAGGCCAATGTTAGCACCGCCTTGCCAGTAACCCTGGTAAGATTTACTGCTGCCCTTGAAAGTCAAAATGTGGTACAGCTATCCTGGACAACCTCTGAGGAAATTAATGCCGATCGTTTTGAAATTCAGAGGAGCCCCAACGCCAAAGATTGGTCTCCTATCGCCACGGTTGCGGCCACAGGCACTACAAATGTGTCTACAAGCTACACCTATACTGATACAAAACCAGGGGCAGGGAAGCAATATTACCGGCTTAAAATGATTGATAGGGACTTTACTTACACCTATAGTCGGCTTGCTTATGTAGGCTTAAGCGAAAATAGCCTTCAACTGGCCTTTTTCCCCAATCCGACCAGCGACCGTCTATCAATTATGGATTCTAAGGCAGAACCTATTGATCCCGCTCAGCTTAAGGGAATAATGATCTATAATGTTAAAGGAACCGTCGTTTTTCAATCCTCTAAAAGCCAGGAAATCCTTGAAAACGGAATTGACGTAAGGGCATTTCCTACAGGAACCTATATCATAAAAACCATATATGCCAATGGTACTTACAGCAACTTCAAGGTCCTAAAAGTAAATTAGTAAATCTGGAATATAATAGTAAATCTGCCCCCGGAGAGGCCTGCTCACACATGCCTCCCCGGGGGCATTTATCTGTTCAGGTGAATCCTTCTGCCTCCCTTAATTCTCAACAAATTTTACATTATAGAATTTCTTACAGTGTGAACAGAGCCGGATAAGGGCAGCACAGCTCTCCTTTCCATTAGTACTCCTATACAATGTGAGCTACAGCTCCTTACCTAGCCTTACGGATCTATATTAGGCAGGTAAAGCAGAAAGCACTGCCCTCTGTTCTACAAATAATTTGTACTTAAAATATACGTTTATACGTAACCATCTAGATGATTACCTGTAAATATCATATTAACTTGACCGATAGCTCAATTCTCTCAATTTTAATTAACTAATTTCGTAACTTATATCTGAAATGTAAATCCTACCTCAACGACCCTTTAAAATGAATGCTGCTAACACCATCCGGGTATGCGTCAGCTTAATCCTATTCCTTATTGTGGGATCTGAATGGGCATGCGCCCAACTTCCTCTTCCCCACTGTGGAACCGACGACGCTTTAACTGCAGCAACCTTAAGAACTTATACCGTCAAGAACGACTTAAGCTCGGCTCGGGTGGCCAGTCAGGAACTTCTTGAATATCGCCTGGCACTCGATATCAATTATCAGACCTATCTATTATATAGTGGAGATACCACGAAGATCAAACTTGTAGCTAACGAATTCATAGAGAAGGCTTCCCAGATATTCCAGAGAGATGTACGCATTAAATTAACGGTAAGTTCCATTCTAATTTGGAAGAAACCGGAGCCTTACATGCTGGCTTCGGACATGGATTTTTATACCAACGTGCTTACTTACTGGAACATGAACAGAAAAGAGGTACGAGATGCTGTAATAAGTCTATCAGTACGGAGTGGATGGTTTTATGGAGGAACCCGAATGGCAACTTCCAATTTTCCAGGCCCCGGTAGCCCAGACTTGTCAGTGGATATTCTGGCTCATGAGCTAGGCCATACCCTAGGTTCTCCCCATACACATAGTTGCAGCTGGCCAGGAGGCCCTATCGACTATTGCGAACTCGTGGAAGGGGACGATAATGCCTGCCAGAGCAATTTCAAAGAATATACCAATGGAACCATCATGTCGTATTGCCGTTCTATCATGCAGTTTCATCCCTTATGCCAAAATATTATGCGCGCCCAAGCTGAGGGTAAGATTTATCCTGATTTTAAGCTTAAACCGCTTATTGGAATACTTCAGACAGGTGACCTAACCATTATAAACAATCAGGAAAAAAGTTCTAACCGACCCATTATGCATTGGAAGCCAGCGGATGGAGCCCGGGAATATCAATTACAGATTGCTCGCAATTCTGAATTTACCTCGTTAGCCACCGACACCCTCCTGGGTCAGTCCATATATCAGTCTACAGGGCTGGGATCAGGCACTTATTATGCCCGGTATCGTATTATTAATGTAAGTGGTACAAGTCTCTGGTCAAAAAACTTCAGCTTCTCTGTCCTACCATTCTCGCCGAACACGGTGCCGCCAGTGCTGAACAATATAAATCTGACTAATAAAGGCCTTGTTACGGGGTGGTTTGCTCCCTATATAGAAGCTGATCGTTACCAGCTAATGATTCTCAACCTTAACAACCCTAAACAATATTTTACATATGACCGTCAGATAGAGGGGGATGGGAAGCAAACTTTTATTCTGCCACTAAGTATGCCACTCTACGGCTGGTATTCCATTAAGATACGGCTTGGAAATGATGCTAATTGGAGTCAATGGAGCGAGGGTACTACGCTAAATAATCCATGGAATGGGAGCTTCTGGGAGGGCAACATGCTCTCAGAAAATACCAGCACTCCCCTTATTGCTACCACTTTGTTCCAACCAGCACTCCAGAGAGGCCACCAACAGAGCATGGAAATTGCAACGGATAATAGCTTCAAAAATATCGTGTTTTCCGATTCCATAGACATTAATAAAGTGCATGACTATCATACCAATAAAGTATTGTTTAAACCTATTCTTTCGGAGCATACCCGTTATTATGCCAGAACCAGGATGCGCTATGCAGCTGGAACCTACACCGGGTGGGACAGTACAAGCTTCCTTACGGGCTGGAAAGATCAACGATTTCAATATCTTGGTTCGGTTGCTTCCAGCCCGCTACCCACAAGCTCCTATGGGCCCGATTTTTCTCCCTGCTATTTTTTCAAAACCCAAGACCAGCTTTACGTCTTTACCAATAATCGGGGATATTACTCCAGTACAGATGCCTTGAACTGGAAACCTACTACAGTCAGGAGTACCAAAGGGAAGTCTCCAGACTATCTTCGTCGATTCGTTGCAACGAATAAAGGAGAAACTTATACCATCGACCATAACTATACGGTTACCTGGAAAAATGGTGATCATTTTAAAACTTACCCTCCTCCAAAGGACCTATACAGCCACGGTCTTTCCTCAGCCGTAGTTATAGAAAATGAGCATCTGTTTTTCGGCACGTCTACCCGAGGGGTGGCTCATTTTCAGAATGGGGTATGGCAATTCTATGGAAAGCATATTCTGAAATCCGACCAGGTGTTGGTGCTTGCCCAAGGAGGCAATACCATTTGGGTCGTTATGGAAGAAGGAGGAGTATGGCAATATGATCAGGGAAAATGGCATCAAAAACCAATATTAAATCAATGGCGTGGTCTGAAAGGACTGACAATAGATCTTTCAGGCCATGCCTACGCCTATGGAGACTGGGGTGTTAGTAAGTTGAGAAGTGGAGGTGCAGCATGGGAGGAGGTACCCGGACTATCCTCCTATCCCATCCAAAAGCTCATATTGGATAGTTTGGGAAATATATGGATGGCCAGTTATCGCTTCGAAGGTAGTAAGGTTGTAGAGTATGCGCTGCTGAAAGCCAGCCCTAACCAGATTATTGCCTATCGGGATGGCCTAGCCTTTTTCAGGGAACCTTTCGATCTTACTTTCTTTCAAAATAAGCTACTTATCCTCACAGCGGGTGGGGACATACACCAGTTTGAAGAAGATAATATTCAGCGATATAGCCCACCATCCAGCTATTGTGGAGGGGAACAAGTATTAATTGAACACACCAGTAACTCTACATTGCCCAAGAATGCAAACCTGCATTTAGAGCTTATCAGAGAGCCAGAAAATATTCCTACTACTTTTGCAGGTCTTGAAACAGGCGCTATCACACTCCCTCCCGTCAGGACCAAAGCAGGGCAGAATACTTTCCTTCTCCCTAAAGACGTCGCAACCGGGTCATACCGCATCAGAACCGTGCTGGAGCATCCAGAAATCTGGAGTCCTAAAAGTACTTCTTTTACAATATCTAAGGAAGAAAAGCCAGTAGTGGCCCTGGGGCAGCGTAACCAACATTCTATACAGCTATTCGCCTCACCAGCAAGCTATGGGAATGCCTATCAGTGGATGCGGGATGGCCAGGAATTAGCAGGAGAAACGCATACGAAGCTTACCGCTTTTCAGGATGGCAATTATACATTGCGAAGCACCAATTCGGCTGGGTGTACGGGTGTATCCGAGCCGCAGGCTATTTCTATAGAATTTCCGGAAGAAATTACGCTCCTGCAAAACTTCCCTAACCCGGTACAGACCTCAACAAAAATCGGATTATATATTCCATCTCCGCAAAATATCAGACTAGAACTGATGAATAGGCAAGGAATGGTGATACATACCTTCATAGCGGGGCATATTGAAAAAGGATGGCACAACTTCCCTCTGGAAGCTACGAGCCTTCCAGCCGGAATTTTTCTATACCGCTTATCAGCAGAAAACTACGAGAAAAGCCTGAAACTAGTAAAGGAATAAATAGGCTCATCCGCTATCAAAGCCTCTATGGTCGGACGATTACGGACCTGATAGGCCTCCATGATCCGACTTACTCATTGAGACCTTTCGTTACTCTGCTTGAAAATTAACAGGAATAGACATAGGAGAGGCGATGGAACGTCCCTTATATAGAGCAGGGTCCCACTTCCCATCCATGAGACCTATGACACGTAAGGCCTCTTTGTCGGCCTCGGTGCCAATACCTTTCAACACCTTCAAATCTTTGATAGATCCATCCGGCTGGACTATAAAAGAAGTAACCACTCTGCCTTTGGGACGAGTACCAGGAAAGTAAAAACTATTCGCCATAAATTGATACATAGCCATCAGACCACCTTTAAATTGTGGTGGGCGGCTACCTTCCGTCTGGAGGTAGGTGGTATAATTCTGAAGATGGTCTGTTCCACTTTGCAGACTCCCTGCAATATATTCTTCCTCATATATCGTAGTACTATCAGCCAAACGCCCCGACCAGAGCCCTTCCTGCTTTCCATCCTTTACCATTCCTGAGTCGAATACCCAGGCCCCCTCACGAGGGAGGCCAGCCAAGATAGCCGAACCTTCCCCATTGACAACCAAGGGTCGACCGTCCTCTGCCCAGTTTGAAAGGATGGTAGGACCCTTACCACTCTCGGGCTCGAACTGAATAATACTACGAATTTGTCCGTTCGGATACCAATCAGTTTTTTGCCCTATGGACTCCCCAAGCTGCAATGACTGCCTGATACCCCCATGAGCATAATAATACCGTGCTACTTGAGGTATCGATTTATTCCCCTCATATAGCTCAAATGCTATAATTCGTCCCTCCGGCGTACGGATGACTTTTTCATAAACTGAGTTGGCGTTGCTTCCTTTAGTACTCGTAACGATAGCCTGCAACGAGTCGGCACCTTTAGGTCCCGCCAACTTTATCCATGTCTCAGTACCAGAAAAAGGTACCGTTACTATAGTTTTCCATTGGTCGCCTTTCTTTTTTTGGAAAAGCAACTCCCCTCTTGCATGACCTAGCGCATCTACCGGGATATAATTGCGATATTCTATCTCCGATGCTATTTGGGTCGCTACCTGTTTTTTATTAAAATATTCCAGCAGCACTTCTTCTTGGGCATCATATCCCGGGTTCGCTTCGGTACGTATCTGAGCGGGATAAACGAGTTTCTGCCGGACAGGACTTCCTCCTTTCATAGCGGGTTTCCAGGCCCTGAACAAGCTTAGGATTCGCATAACCTCCTTATCCACCTCAGGGGCAATAGACCGCAGCACCTGAAGATCAGACATGCTCCCGTCGGGCTCAATAATACCTTGAACAAATACCCTACCATTTAGTCCCTTCGCCGCTAAGGCTATTGGTAACTGGAGATTGGCCTGAAGGTATTCCTCAAGTTGCCCCATACCTGCTGGGGGAGCTGCCTGCTGTTCTACCTCATGAAGGTTATAAACCTGCTGCCCAAAACTCTGATGACCGAAAATTAAAACTAGAAATGTCCAAAAATACTTCATAGGTAGTATACTCATGTGTGCTTCAAATATATAAAAATAATCAAGATATCAGGGAGCTATTTGTATGACAAATTAATAAAAGTCAGAGTTGATTTAAAATGTTTTCTACAATTTATTAACCATCTGATAATCTGCCAGTAACACCTAGGTAATATAAAAAGTGAACATTTGTATCATGGCAGAGAAAACAGACTTTAGGACAATCATTATTTCAGATATCCACCTGGGAACGAGTGGGTCGAAGGCCGAAGAGGTCACCGCTTTTCTTAAAAGGTACAGCTGTAAAAAACTCATACTGAATGGCGACATTATTGATGCCTGGCAGCTAAAGAAATATGGCGTTTGGAAGCGCAAGCACACCTTATTTTTCAAAAGGGTGCTGCGGATGATTGAACAGAACAATACCAAGGTAATATACCTTCGAGGCAACCATGACGATTTTCTTGACCAGATACTCCCTTTACGATTGGGAAAACTATTTCAGATACGCAAAGACTATATTCTTAACTCAGGTGATCAACGGTTCTATGTAACCCATGGAGATGTTTTCGACTCCATCACCACACACCTAAAATGGCTGGCATACCTTGGCGACATAGGTTATACCTTCCTATTATGGGTAAACAAGCAATATAATAAATACCGATCGTGGAGGGGCTTACCTTATTTCTCACTATCACAAAAGATAAAGTCATCGGTCAAGTTTGCTGTAAACTATATGTCGGATTTTGAAGAAAAACTCACCGAACTAGCTCGCTCTAGGGGTTGCGATGGCATAATCTGCGGGCATATTCACCAGCCAGCCATTCGTGAGATAGATGGGATTATGTATATGAACTCGGGCGACTGGGTAGAGACCCTTAGTGCTTTGGTAGAGGACCATGATGGAAACTGGAATCTGCTTTATTATAACGAAGTGCTGGAAGATGAGCGCAAGAGTGAAGTAGATGCCCCATTTAGAGAAACGGGTTTCCGGGTAGTAGACAAGCAGGTAGCCTTCACAGGTTTAATGCCTAAACAAAATAAACGACTAGGATAGAAAATGCGCATCGTTTTTTTAGTACAGGGAGAAGGAAAAGGACATCTGACCCAAGCCATTTCACTGGGACAAATCTTAACAGAAGCGGGACATGAGGTGGTAGGTGCCCTGGTTGGGCAGTCGGAAGGTCGGACAGTGCCTGCCTTTTTCAAAAAAGAAATAGGCGCACCAGTTTTTTTACATGATGCCCCAAATATTATCTATAATAGTGACGGGGGCGGGCTAAATCTCTCCAGGACACTACGCACACACCTAGCGGCCTTACCTCGCTACCTCAGCAGCCTCAGAAAAATACATCAGACCATCCAGTCCCTGGAACCTGATCTGCTGATCAACTTCTATGAAATATATGGGGGCTTGTATAACCTACGTTACGGTACCAAGATCCCCATGGTCTGCATTGCCCATCAATATTTATTACAGCATCCGCTTTTTACCTTCCCACCAAACAGCAAAGTGGACAGATGGCTAATCAATTTCAATACGGAAGCGACATCATGGCTCTGTAAAAAGAAACTTTCACTCTCTTTCCGATCCTTTCCCCAAGCTAATGTCGGAAAGAATATGGTGGTGCCCCCTCTACTTCGTAAGGCTGTACGAGAACTAAAACCCAAAGACGAGGACTTTTTTCTGGTATATATGACCCATCATAGTCTTAGCAAACAGATCATCAGCTGGCATGCCCGGCATACTGAAGTAAAACTTCAGTGCTTCTGGGATAATGCCGCGGCTCCAGAACTCGTGCAGCATAACCCTAACCTTATTTTTCGCCAAATCGATGCGACCAAATACCTGCAGCTTCTGGCAACCTGCAAAGGACTGGTGACTACAGCTGGTTTTGAGTCAGTATGTGAAGCCATGTATTTGGGTAAACCTGTTATGATGGTTCCCGTACCACAGCATTTTGAACAAGAATGTAATGCGCTCGATGGTGTAAATTCTGGAGCTGGTGTGGCAGCCACTACCTTTGACTTATCCCTATTCATGGCGTATTTACCGAAACATAAGGATCAATCCGCTCAATTTAGGAACTGGTATATGAAGGGTGATAATATTTTTATCAATGCCATCGAGGCCTACGGAAACGGAACCGTTTCAAAAATAATGCCCTCTCAAACCATACAGGCCATCGGAACGCTTTCTCCTGCCTAGAGCCCCTAAAAAAGAGCTCCTACTGTTCCGCCCCCTCCTGCTGATGTCATCAAAAAAATACATCGGAGCTTATGCCGATCATTCAGAAAGGCATTTGTCGTCGGTTTTATTGAGCCATACAGGGCAAATAGCTCAGGGGTAGTTCATCACAGGATAGCCTAGCCCGTCATAAAAATTGATCACCGCTCCAGCCCCCCTTAGGATAAATCTTTTATCGGCTTATTGCGAAACAGGCTCTTAAAAACAAAATCGTTCGGAAGTAAAACCTCCGAACGATAACGCACCCCAAACGCCAGCCGAAACCGGCGTTCTAATCTTTAATTTCTTACTTCCTGCATATAAACTACTTATTGCGTAGCAGCAGGATTCATGATCCGGCCCATAAACAAAATGGTATTGGAGGTCTTTTCACTAATCACCAAGCCAAAGGGTTGATTACAGATAAACTGCATCGTATTTGGATCGACGCTAGTCAAAACCACCCCGATGGTGGTGACGGCAGCGGCCTCCGTTCCTTCTTCATCCAAACCCAGGTAGGCATCTTGCTTAACAAAACTTACCTTAAGGGGATCTGTATCGTTAATTTTGGAGAGATCGGCTAGCTCCTGAAACACTTTTTGGATCCCCATTTGCTTGAGCGTAGAATTAAGGTTCACACTTCGTTTCAGCGTGAACTTAGGCAGGCCCACCTTGACCTTGGTGGCCTTTAGCCCACTGTTCTGAAGGGCTTCCCACTTGGCAAAGGTCATCTCATTCATCACCTCACCGATCTTACGCCCCCCATTGGGCAGAATAATGGTCATATTGAACTGACCCTTCCCATAGGGTAGCTGAAGGGCCTTATAGCTATCGTTCGATGTAGCCTTATACGTTCCTTCCTGGAACATCATTTTCAACGGACTGCTCGTCCCATCTTCCTTATTGAAGGGTGTATCTGCCGTATTTTTTGTTTCAAATCTACTTTGCCAGCTACCCTTAAAATAAAGGGCATTAAGCAAGAACATCACCTGATCGGGCTCAATGGTATCCAAGACTTTTTCAATTTTTTTATTGGTTTTGTCAGAGGCCCATTGATTGATTTTACCCACCGCAGTGGCATCAAAGGGTAGGCCAGTAACATCGGCCTTAAATACCTGTTTTAGTGTGCTACTATAATCTGCTTTGACCTGAAATGCTTGCTTATGCCACATCGAATTGGCTAGTCCTAATTTAACGCTTCCGTCGGCATTAGGTAGATCCCGCAACAAGGTATAATAGGTCTGATTGAGGTCTTTGAGGGTTACTTCCTCCATTTTCAGACTGTTCTTTATTTCTGTAGCCGTCTGACCATCGGCACCATTGAGCAACATACCCATCGCCATATGAAGGCTTAGGGGCGATACAAAAAGATTGTCCGTAGCGGGTTGGGAGGCTTGCAGATTTTTAAAAAAATCAAAGGCAAACTCACCGCTCCCTTTAGCAATTTTCTCGGGAATGACAATCGGCTTTACATCACCGCCCGGTGGCAGGTCATCGTTGATACAACTCACCATAAGTCCCATGGCTAGAACAGGGATAGAGATACGTTTTAAGATTTCAGTTTTCATGGCTAATAAATGGTTAAAAGAAATAATATCATGGCTAGGCATGGGCAGTCTTCTCCCAGGCATCCTCCAAAGACTAAATTCATTTTAGAAACTATATCGCACGCCCCAGCCTATGCCATACAAATTGGGTTTCGACTGCAGGCTTACGTGGCTATGCAACCCAGGCGTCAGGCTCTGCTGGTAAGAACCGGTCAGATTAGCCCGCCATTTCTCCGAAAGCTGGTATTGTATTCGCAGCCCCGTGGTGGCCGCTAAGTTAACTGAGCGGTAAACCTGATCACTTGCCTTGGTCGTGATAACCGATCCCGTTGACGATTCGAGCTCATTGCTAAGGAAAAAGTTCGTCATTACCCCACCTAGTATGGCATAGTTCCATTTCCCTTCTGGATTAAGGGTATAGCCCGCCTGCAAGGGTAGCTGCATATAGCGGTAATTATTGGATATATCCTTGCTGATGTTGATATACATTTTATTTGTATTCTCCATGGTCAAGGTATGATTAGGCGAATTATAAACTTTATCACCCGACGACTTGCTCACATCAGCAATGGCCGACTCCACTACATTAGCCGACAGATTGGTAGAGGCTGCATTCAACAGATAGCCGCCGCCTTCATATACCGAATTGCCTTGTAGGTAGCTGATTCCCATTTCTACGGACCAGTGTTTGGACAGCTTTACCCCTCCTTGCGTTTGAAAGGCGTAGGAAGCCCCTGACTTACTACCTCCCGTCACTGCACTCTGACTAGCATAGGACATGCTTCTATAGGATTCTGGAGCCGACACTACCTTAAGGTTAGGATTGAAAGAAGCCGGCATAAAGCTGATACCCGCATAATATTCCCTTCCAGAGCTCGCCAGAAGTATGGGTTCATCGGGCATATCGGGCTTAAAAAATACATAACGCTTCTGCATCAGCACCTCGGCTTCCTTAGCAGGCCTAATTTCTAACATGCTAGCCTCCAGTACTCTTTGGTTCTGTGCCAACAGGGCATCCCCTCTCTGCTGGTTTGCCATGGGCGATTCGCCAGCCAGCCTTTGCATCGCATTTCCCGAACTACCCTTCTCACCCAAAGCCAGTGAACTCCTTCCAGCCTGTAAGTCGTCCGGGACCGTCCTTCCTGGATTCTTAGTATTGAGCCTACGATCTGCGAGGTTCTTATCTAATAAGGCTTGCGGAACCTGCTCAGCAGTAGGTGTGTGCCGGGCTAAGGCTTGCTCTGGCTGGGGAACATTGGTTATAGCACTGGTTGGAAAGGAATCCTTATTTGAAGTTTCCGCCTGGGTATCCGTCCGATCTGCAGGGGCCTGAGGAACCGCCTCTGACGAAATGCTCGTTGAAGGTTGTTCAATTCTCTTGGCATCGTTGTTCTGCAAGGCTATGTCATGACCTACCACATCGGGTTCCAGACTGTTGTACCATACCCCGCCCCCCACGACCAGCAGGGCAGCTATAGACGCAGCAACTAGCAAGAGTCGGGGTGTTTGCCACCAAGCAAGAGGAATAATTTTTCGGTCTTCCTCATCAAGCCTCGTCTCTATACCGTCCCAAACCGATTTTGGAGGCGGTACCGAAGCGTCCTCGAGGGCACGCTTCCACTGCGCTTCAAAGTTATTTTTTTCGGATGGTTTCATTGTCCAATCGATTTTCTTTATTTAATTTTTGTTGAAGAAGTCCTCTCGCCCTGGCATACTGGGACTTGGAGGTACCCTCCGATATTCCTAATTTTTCGGCGATCTCGTTATGTTGATAACCTTCAATGGCATAGAGGTTAAAGATTGTCTGGCAACCGGTCGGCAACTCTCTAACCATCTCCAGCAGCTGCTCGTGCTGAAAATTACCCAGCGTCACATTTCCGTCTGCCAATCCATTCTCATGCCCATCCAAATCTGTAAACTCCTTCCAAGGTTTCTGCTTCCTCAGATGATTGAGAGCCGTATTAACCAATACCGACCGCAGCCAGTATTCCAGGGGTGCATCATTTCTGAATGATCCTATATGTTCATATATTTTTATAAAAGCCTCTTGTAATACATCTTCAGCATCTGTTCTATTTTTAGTATATCGTAAACTGATGGCAAACAACTTCCCTCCAAAAACCTCATAAAGTTGTTTTTGGGCCAGTCGGTCGCGTTGTTTACAACCTCTTACCAATTCTTTTTCATCAAAGGTCATCCGAAGTATTAAGGGGTGCTTCGTTCGGTTAATCAATAAGTTACCATCTATGGCTTCCGATATTTCTGTCAACGCTACTTCCGACATATCTTTTACTTATCGTACTATAGCATGACAATTCGAACAAGAAATTAGTTGGAATTGTTTGAAAATAAAATCTTATTCGTATCTATGTACACCTTTGAAGGGCTTCGGAACTATTATTAAGCCGGAATCCTTTTACTTAGAAGGCGAGCAGATAAAGCCAGGGTAATATTTTTTTCACCTAACCTCTATCGTATCATGAGCCAATACATGGTTGAAATAATGCTTCCGGCCGTGATGTCGGAGGAATTTACAGGAAAGATACCAGCCCAGAAGAAGAAGATCAATGAGATGATGGAACAGGGGCAACTAATGTCCTATGCCCTATCCGATGATTATTCCAAACTCTGGTGTGTGGTTCGGGGGGAGAGTGAATTTGAAGTGATGTCTGTTATTTCGGAGTTTCCACTTATTGACTTTATGGACCCAAAAATCAGCAAACTTATGTTCAATAACGTGGTGGCGCTGCGGCTTCCTATGTTTTCTCTGAATTAGGGACGAAGTGCTCTGGTTCATTTAACCCCTATTTTTCAAGTGATTTTTAGAAGACCCCGGAGCGTATTATGAATATGTTTCGGGGTTTTTATATATTATGATCTTTGCTTTTTATTCGTGAGATGAATGGCCTCCTTTTAATTTTGAACTTCATTTTGACTAGTATGAAAAAGAAAAGAATCGCGATTCCCAATTTTTTCTGGCTCCTGTTATTTTTAGGACTCGGGGTCTCCGCCTGCTTCTCCGACAAAAGTGCAGACCATACACAGATCAATGGCATTTCCAAAACCCAACAAGATATAGTAGCCAACAAGCGCAGCCCTGCCATCCCCTCCAAGGTGCTTAAGGTGCTGGCGTATGTACGCACCCACGATCGGGCCCCGGACGGCTATATAGGTGGGCGGCGATTTGGAAATTTTGAAAAGCGCCTTCCACTTACGGATCAACAGGGTAGGCCCATGCAGTACAAAGAATGGGATGTAAATCCCAAGGTGCCTGGAAAAAACCGAGGGGCCCAGCGCCTCGTAACGAGCAAGAATCTCCGGGCATGGTACACCCAGGACCATTATGAAACTTTCGTGGAAATTCCATGATCAGGAGCTTAGAAAGCAGAGTATTCTCGATTTCTTTGACTGTATCCCTTCGACTTTCTGATTAACATTTTATATTTGCGCAGCATACAACTCAAAACCAGCAACCATTCTAGGGAATGAAAAAGACCCATTTTTTATTGACAAAAAATCCAGATACAGCTAATACCTTTTTCCCCAATGCTTTCATTGGCCGGCTGGATGGAAAGAAGGCAACCCATTCCAAGGCTTTTTTCGAGACAATCGCTGTTGCACTTCAATTTCCTGAAGAAAGTGGAGCTAACCTTGATGCCTTGGATGAGATGCTAAATGATTTGGACTGGATAGACCAGGAACAAGTGATCCTGGTCATTTCGAATGCCAACGACTGGCTTTCCCAAGAAAAATCTACAGATAAGGTACTCACCATTATCGATATAATGGATGCCACAGCCGAAGATTGGAAGTGGATGGACGAAGAAGAGGGTGTTGCAAAAAAAGAACTCAAAATTATTCTGGAGGATACACCAAGAATACGCACACTTTTGGAAGAGCAGGAAATTCCTTTTGGAGAGTTATAAGCTTGCGAAAGACTAATCTTTAAATGTCATGGTAACCTCAGATCTTTTCTCCAGTTCAGGTATCCCATTACTGCTAAGACTAGGAATACCAAATATAGCAATGCGGTAAGTTGTAATCCTTTGTACCAGTACATCGCCATATAGCAGGCATCAGCCGCAATCCAAAGGAGCCAGTTTTCCAAATACTTACGGGCCATCATCCATTGAGCAATCAGGCTGGATATGGTCAGTCCTGAGTCGACATACGACAGACTGGCGTCGGTAAAGGTCTCCAGCAGGTACCCCCACAGTAGGGTAAAGGCCAGGAATAACATACCAAAAAGGCCATATAGCCGGATTGGAGTCCTGCTGACCCTGACGCCTTCGTGACTTTTGCCTCCATAAGTCCACATATACCAACCATAGATACTCGTAAGAAAGTAGTACCCCTGCAACCCCATATCGGCGTAAAGCTGTACTTGCCAAAATACCAAAGCATAAAGCAGGGCATTAACAATGCCAAAGAACCACCCCAGAACATTCTGCCTCGTATTCAGATAAACACAGATAGCCCCGGTAACAAAGCCAAGGATTTCGAGCGGACTCGTGGTAAACTGTAGAAAAGTAATCGATTGATTTAACCAATCGATCAAAAAATCAAAAATTGCGAGTCCGTACATTCTAAATAAGGGCCTTCATTCATTTCTGCGCTAAGATAACCATTACCGAGTGATTAGCCATGCTTTCATTTTTCAACAGTTTTTTTCATCTTTATTGGAAATCCCCCTCGGCATGAAAATATTTTTCGCCCATATTATGATGGTACTAACCCTGGCTCTCGCCATGGGCTGTGGAAGCAGTAGACCACTCGACCATTTCGTAATCAGCCCTAATGCCAAACCTTTTCCTACGAAAAAAGAAAGTCCTATTTATGTAGTTTTAGGATCTGAAATCAGCGATGAGCTATGGATAGCAGCAGACGGACCCTCTAAGCTAAAAGTTCGCTCATTTCGCATGACCTTACAAGACGCCCTTTCAGCAACCCTCTCCCAGAACTTCCGAACCATATACTTTGTAGACTTGCCCCCTACCCAGGGGCTGGTTATGCAAGTACTCCAGGTAGAAGCCCGCTGGAAGGCAGTCGAGGGTCCTACGCCAACCTCCCAAATGCCCAAAACACAAGCCTTTCAATCCCTTTTCCATATGCAAGCCAGCTTGGCACTGAATGATCAGGTTTTGCAAAAGGTTTCATTTCAGGCGGAGGGAAGCGTCCATGGAGAGCCCCATGCTAAGACAGAGGCCTTCAAAAGTGGTCTTCAAGGCGGCTGCGAAGAGCTCAGCGATAAACTTTTCCCCCAGGATGTAGTGAGTCTGTTAAAATAAAATTGAGTGACAGCGCCGAAGCTTTGTACGCATTTTTTTTACCCCTATTTTTGCGGAGGAACAAGGAAAGCGATTTCGTTGTTACAAATAATGCCGGTCTGGAAACGAACCAGATACGGCTTTTTCTGTTTGGATAGAAACAAACTTATCCCAAGAAAATTACCATTCCATTTCATTAAGCCATCGAATAGTAGTCCTTCCAAAAGGGCTACCCAGACTAAATAACTATTTCATTGGAAGTTCAAGACTTATTAAAACTGTATGCGGGCGACAGCTACCTGGATAGCTTGGTATCCCAGATGTCTATCAAAAAAGACGAAGCGACCCACCTACAGATTAAAGGACTAGTGGGCAGTGTGGATGCGGTGATATGCGCAGCCATTCAAAAAAAGAAGCCCGCTCCAGCTCTTTATATTCTTAGCGACCGTGAGGAAGCTGCCTATTTCCAAAACGACCTGCAAAACCTGATGGGGGAAAATGAGGTATTATTTTACCCCACCTCCTACAAGCGCCCCTATCATTATGAAGAGGTAGACAATGCTAACGTACTGATGCGAGGAGAAATCCTCAATAAACTCAATGTACCCAAGCCTGATGCCTTCCAGATCGTCACCTATCCAGAAGCGCTCTCTGAAAAAGTAATCAATAAAAAAAGCCTCTTAGCGAATACTTTTCAGGTGAAAGTTGGGGAGCGGCTGGACCCTAGTTTTCTTACTGAATTCTTAAATAGTTATGACTTCGAAATCACCGACTTCGTATTTGAAGCAGGCCAATTCTCAGTCCGTGGAGGAATCATCGATGTTTTTTCCTATGCCAATGAGCAACCTTTCCGCATCGAACTCTTTGGAGATGAGGTAGAGAGCATCCGTCCCTTCGACCCTGACACCCAGCTTTCCAGTAAATCGGTACCCCTGGTCAATATTGTGCCGGATATTCAGCAAAAGCTGGTCAATGAAACTCGGGAATCTTTCTTGAACTTTGTAGGCAACAAAGCTACGCTGTGGATCAAGGACATGGAGCTGACGCTTGAGGTGATCGAAAGTAATCTTGAAAAGGCAGAGAAAGCCCTGCTAGAGGTTACGGGTGGAGGCGTACAAATTGTTTCGGACCCCCAGGATTTGTTTGAAACTCGTCGTGGATTTCTCAATCAGGTAAAAACCTTTAATACGGTCGAATTTGGGAAGCGTTTTTATTTCAAAACGGAATATAAACTTCCTTATAGCACCAAACCCCAGCCCTCCTTCAACAAGGATTTCAAGCGGCTGATGGACGACCTTAACGAGAACCAATCCAAAGGATATATTAGTATTATAGCCTCCGAGCAACCCAAACAGCTCGATCGGCTGGAGCGGATTTTCGAAGATCTGGATCCCTTCGTTAAGTTCCGACCCATGCACGTCTCTCTTCGGGAGGGCTTTTTAGACGAAAACCTTAAGATTGCCTGTTATACCGACCATCAGATATTCGCACGCTTTTTTAAATACAAGCTAAAAGATAAGTTTAGCAAAACAAAGGCCATAACCCTAAAGGAGCTCAAAACCCTCCAACCTGGAGACTTTGTCACCCATGTAGACTATGGTATAGGGCGCTTCGCTGGTCTGGAGCGGAAAGATGTTAATGGAAAGGAACAGGAGGCCATTCGACTCATATATCGCGATAATGACCTTTTGTATGTGAGTGTTCACAACTTACACAAAATAGCAAAATATACCGGTAAGGAAGGCACACCCCCTGCTATGAGCAAGTTAGGCTCTGGAGACTGGGAAGCCAAAAAAAGCAGGGTAAAAAAACAGTTAAAGGACATTGCTCATGAGCTGATTTCTCTGTATGCCAAGCGAAGACAGGCCCCAGGCTTTCAATATTCTCTTGACAATTACCTTCAGGCGGAGCTGGAATCATCGTTCCTCTACGAGGATACCCCGGATCAGGCTACAGCAACGGCAGATGTAAAAGGGGATATGGAAAAGGCCCATCCGATGGATAGACTGGTATGTGGCGATGTGGGCTTTGGTAAAACTGAAATCGCCATCCGGGCTGCCTTTAAGGCCGTTTGCGACAGTAAACAAGTGGCCGTGCTGGTACCTACTACTATCTTGGCCATGCAGCATTTTAAAACCTTCAGCGAACGACTTTCAGACTTCCCCGCTACCGTTGGTTACATCAACCGTTTTAAGACTACTAAGGAGATCAAAGCGACCTTGAAAGAGGCTGCCGAAGGGAAAATAGACATTCTGATAGGGACACACCGGATATTAAATAAGGATGTTCATTTTAAAGATCTGGGTCTGCTGATTGTCGATGAGGAGCAAAAGTTTGGGGTAAAGGCGAAGGATAGGTTAAAGGAAATGCGTGTAAACGTAGATGTGCTCACCCTGACAGCCACTCCGATCCCACGAACACTACATTTTTCATTGATGGGAGCTAGAGACTTGTCGGTCATTGCCACCCCTCCCCCCAACCGCCAACCGGTCACTACAGAAGTTCATAGCTTCAGTGAAGAATTTATCCGCGATGCCATCAGTTATGAGATTCAGCGGGGAGGTCAGGTATTTTTTGTACACAACCGGGTGGGCGATATCGAGTCTATTGCCAACATTATCATGCGCCTGGTCCCTGATGTCCGCATTGGCGTGGCTCATGGGCAGATGGATGGGGATAAACTTGAAAAGGTGATGGTCAATTTCATTGAAGGGGAATATGACATATTGGTATCGACCAATATCATTGAGTCGGGCATCGATATTCCGAATGCCAACACCATCATTATCAATTCGGCTCATATGTTTGGCATGTCCGACCTGCACCAGATGCGCGGTAGAGTAGGCCGATCCAATCGCAAGGCCTTTTGCTATCTGCTGACTCCATCCATGTCGACACTGGCCAGCGAATCGCGCAAGAGGCTACAGACTCTGGAAGAATTCTCCGACCTGGGCGACGGATTTAAAGTAGCTATGCGCGACTTGGATATTCGGGGAGCAGGAAATTTATTGGGTGCCGAGCAAAGTGGATTTGTGAATGATCTGGGCTACGAACTTTACCATAAAATGCTAGATGAAGCCGTTCAGGAGCTAAAAAACAATGAATTCAAGGATTTGTTCGCTTCTACTATGGCCCTTCCCCAGAAGTTAATCCCGGACTGCCAGATTGAAACGGACGCCGCTACTTTGATTCCAGATGGCTACGTAAAGAATATTTCGGAAAGACTTTCGTTGTATACACGACTGGACAACATTAAAACCGAGGACGAACTCTCTAAATTTGAAGAAGAAATTCTCGATCGTTTCGGCCCCATCCCCCTTGAGGTTCAGGATCTTTTGAAAATGGTGCGGCTGCGCTGGGAGGCCGAAAGCCTGTACATGGAAAAACTAACCCTGAAAAACAATACTTTAAAAGGATACTTCGTTACTTCGCAGAACGATGCATTTTTTCAGTCGGCCAAGTTTGGTAAGGTAATCGATTATATAAAGACCTACCCCAAGGTGAGTTCGCTGAAAGATTCAAAGGGCAAGCTGATACTAACCTGTGAAAACGTAAAAAATATTGAACAAGCGCGGACAATTCTAATAGAAATGACGAGTTAATCAATTTTGAAAAGAAATTAATTGCGATTGATTTCATACATTTGCCATTTGACATACTATATAATTAAGAAACACTTAAGTCACTTTAAAGCAATGATTTGCATGCATAAGATGGGTATCCGGTCAATCACGCTGATTCTGATTGTCTTATTAGCGGCTACTTCCTGTAGTAAAAATAAGAAGCCAACCAGTTTGAAGCCAGGTAAAACGAGCTCCAAAACGGGTTTGGCATATAACGGCAAAGATGGATTTCAGGTTAAGCAATATAAAGCACTGCCTGCTGGTCCAGATTTGGTATATATAGAAGGAGGGCGCTTTACCATGGGGTCCTTGGAGGAAGAAGTGATGATGCGTCGCGACAACCCCAAGCGTACGGTAAGTATTCAGTCTTTTTATATGGATCAAACTGAGGTTGCCAACGTCCATTATTTGGAATATCTGAACGCCGTGCAGCGAGACTCTTCAGAGGAGTTTTATAGTAAGGCTTTGCCCGACACCACCGTCTGGTTCAACGAGCTCTCTTTCAACGATTCCTATGTAACTATGTATTTGCGTCATCCTGGTTTCCGACTCTATCCTGTAGTAGGGGTATCGTGGGTACAAGCCAACGATTATTGTAACTGGCGTACTCAGGCAGTACAAATGGCCAACAATTCTAAGGGACAGAGTGCAGGGAACAAAAAGGGAATCTCCTTTGGCAAGAAAAAGAAGGAAGCTACTGCTGAAGCCGAAGTGGCCAGTGCGGGAATGGCTCCAGCTCAAACTATTGAGAGTGGATACGTCATGCCTCCTTACCGCCTTCCAACTGAAGCGGAATTTGAATATGCAGCCATGGCTATGATTGGCACCCAATACTCAGACGAAAATCAATCTAATTCAAGAATTTACCCATGGGATGGCTCTACCATGCGCCAGCCACGTGGCCGGAAGCAAGGAACCATGCTTGCTAACTTCAAGCGGGGGCCTGGTGATTATGCCGGTATTGCCGGGAAGTCTAATGACGGAGCAATCATCACCCAGGAAATACGTTCCTATCCTCCCAACGACGTTGGTTTATATGACATGGCAGGAAATGTGAGTGAGTGGGTATATGATGTTTACCGCCCCTTATCGAATAGTGACGTAAATGATCTGAATTCTTTCCGTAGAGATGGATACCAGGATCAGGCTAAAAATTACGACACAAAAAATAATAACTCTCTGGTAAACGATGAACTCCGCGTTTACAAAGGAGGATCATGGGCCGACGTGGCCTACTGGTTATCTCCTGGTACGCGCCGTTATATGGCACAGGATTCTTCTACTGCCATGGTAGGTTTCCGCTGCGCCATGATCGCTACAGGAAGTCATAAATAATGGTTTAAAAAACCGAAGAAAAAAGGCGATTACCTGAGGTAATTGCCTTTTTTCTTTATAACAACCCTTCATTATTAATGCTGGGCCATAGCAAGTGTCCGAATATGGACTTTTTTTACCCCCGCTGCAACAAGCACGAGTACACAGGCCTCTAGGGTAGCTCCTGTCGTCAGCACATCGTCAACGAGCATTACCTCTTTACAGTCCTGAAAATTCCCTATTTCAAATACCCCTTCTACGTTTTCTCTTCGTTCCAGCCTGTCTTTTCCCGTCTGCGTTTCCGTAAATTTTCGGCGTACCAGCAGCTCTGCCGACCAAGGAACCCCTATGGCCTGGGAAATGCCTTCAGCAATCAATTCGCTCTGATTATATCCTCTTTGTCTACGTTTTCGAGCATGCAAGGGTACGCTTACGATAAGGGTCACGGGAGGCATCTCCCCATTCAGGAGCATCTCCTCCCCGAACATTCGCCCAATGGCGATCCCCAAATCCTTAGCCCCACGATATTTGAGCGCATGCAGCAATCTTTGCGTCTTTCCTCGTTTGGCGAATAGAAGAAAAGCACCGGCACTTTTCACCTCCGGGATATGGAGAAAGCGGTTGCTCGCTTGCTCGGCATACAGACTGCCAGGACCTACCCTAGGCAAACTAATCCGGCAGGCGGTACAGATCAGTGCTTCATTTCCTACCAAAGGAATATCACAAGCTTCACAGCAGCGAGGAAACAGCAAATCCACAAAATCGGACCAAATATCTTGCCATTTCATAATTTAAGGGTTTATATTGGTGCTTATAAATTTTCGCTGAATACCTTTGTAGCCGTAAAAAACCAACTGGCCCCTATGAAAACGCTTATTCTGAACGCCTTAGTCGTTAATGAAAATACAACAAAAGAGTCGGACGTACTAATCAGTGATGGACGAATACTCAGAATAGGAAAAGATTTGCAACATATGGAGGCCGACCGGATCATCGACGCCAAAGGCTTACATCTGCTACCGGGCGTAATCGACGATCAGGTACATTTCCGCGAGCCTGGACTCACCCATAAAGCCTGCATAGAATCGGAAGCGAGGGCTGCTGTAGCGGGGGGGGTAACTTCATTTATGGAAATGCCCAATACCGTACCCAACACGCTTACCCAAGGCCTGCTGGAAGATAAGTATGAAATAGCTGCCAGAACTTCGGTAGCCAATTACTCTTTCTTTATGGGGGCGTCCAATGATAATTATGATCAGGTCATGAAAACGGATATTTCCAAAATTTGTGGCATTAAGGTGTTCATGGGATCTTCTACGGGCAATATGCTAGTAGATGCCCCTGAAGTGTTGGAAAAACTCTTTGCTAACGCTCCCACCCTGATTGCAACCCACTGCGAAGACGAGCCTACTGTGCGCAAGCGTATGGAGCACTTCAAGGAAATGTATGGGGATAACGTTCCCTATGACATCCATGCGCTAATCCGCAACGAAGAAGCCTGCCTCACTTCGTCACGCTTTGCCAGCGACTTGGCACGTAAGCATGGAACCCGCCTTCATATCCTGCATATTTCCACCGGCGACGAAGTTTCCCTATTCGAGATTGGGACCCGGAAAGACGGTAAGATACTTAGGGCCGATGGTTCTGAAAAGCGCATTACCTCTGAAGCATGTGTGCACCATCTATGGTTTGATTCGGAAGACTATAAAACCTTAGGAACGAAAATTAAGTGCAACCCGGCCATTAAAGCTCCGCATCACAAGGCCCTTATCTTACAAGCGCTATTGGATGGCCGTATCGATGTGATTGCCACCGACCATGCCCCCCATACCGCTACAGAGAAAAACCAGTCTTACTGGCAGGCACCGGCAGGACTTCCTTTGGTACAACATTCTCTGAATGTTATGTTAGAAATGAGCCGTCAGGGAAAAATAACCTTAGAAACGGCCGTAGAGAAGATGACACATGCCGTGGCCGATTGCTTTCAGATTGCCGAAAGAGGATATATCAGGGAAGGCTACTGGGCTGACTTGGTACTGGTAGACTTGCAGGCACAAACTACCGTTACGGCAGAGAGCCTGCATGCCCAATGTGGCTGGTCGCCATTTGAGGAGACCACCTTTCAAGCTGCGGTGACCCATACCTTTGTGTCGGGGCATCTCGCCTATGAAAATGGCCGCTTCGATATGTCTCAGAAGGGCAAAAGACTATTGTTTAATCGATAAGTATTCCCGGTAACTCTGTATAATATCCCAGTCGCCCTCGGTCCAATCCAATTCGCCGAGGTTGTCGGGATGCAGCCAAAGAATTTTCTCGTGCTCCGAAAGTGTCATTTCAAAGGTTTTGAGCCGGCATACAAAGGGAACGAGTACGATCTCGCGCCAACCCTGGTCCTTCACGGTATCTGGTAATTTGTGGATGATGGAGACTTCCACATCCAATTCCTCCCGTATTTCCCGATCCAGTGTCTGCTCGTCGTTTTCGTACTTCTCCTGCTTCCCACCTGGAAACTCCCATTTTAAGGGAAAAGAAAGATGGGCGCTACGCTGAGCAGCCAGCACCAGACCATCGTGTTCAATAATGGCGCAGGGCACTCTAACAACTAATTTTATAGGACAAATTGTATCCATGTGGAGACGTTCAGGCAAAATTCTCCGCAAAAGTACGATAACTATTTGAATAAAATGTTAAGTAGATGTTAGGTAAGACGTTCCTGTATTACCCGCTAACAGGAATTACAGAACCGGGGTAGAAAAAATTATTAACGGGGCATAGCCTCCTGGCAGATAGCCTGCTAAAACAACTCTCCCGCCCTGTGTCGGGGCAAAACACCCAGGTGACGGAAAGCTTTTTCAGTAACCTCCCTGCCTCGGGAGGTACGCTTCATATACCCCTCCTTAATCAGAAAAGGCTCGTAGACCTCTTCAATGGTTTCTGCTTCTTCACCACAGGCGGTAGCTATGGTAGAAAGGCCAACAGGCCCTCCCTTAAATTTCTCCACGATGGTCGTTAGTATCCTGTTGTCCATCTCATCCAGGCCATTCTGATCTACATCCAGGGCCTTCAGGGCTATTTCAGCGATCTCTACCGTGATGCTTCCGTCGCCTTTCACCTGGGCAAAATCCCGGGTTCTACGCAAGAGGTTATTGGCGATGCGGGGGGTACCCCTACTCCTACGGGCAATTTCATAGGCCGCTTCATCATTCATAGGTGTATCCAAAATAGCCGCCGAGCGCTTGAGTATTTTCGCTAGCAACACGGCATCATAATATTCCAACCGCGCATTGATACCGAAACGAGCTCTCAAGGGAGAGGTAAGCATTCCGGCTCTGGTGGTGGCGCCTATCAGGGTAAACGGATTCAGGCCTATCTGTATACTCCGCGCATTGGGGCCACTATCGAGCATGATATCGATCTTATAGTCCTCCATAGCCGAATACAGATATTCTTCAACGATGGGATTGAGCCGGTGGATCTCATCGATAAACAGTACATCATGTTCCTGAAGGTTGGTGAGCAAACCTGCCAGATCACTGGGCTTGTCCAAGACGGGCCCGGATGTGATCTTGATACCTGCCCCCAATTCGTTGGCGACAATATTGGAAAGGGTTGTTTTGCCCAGACCGGGAGGGCCGTGCAGCAACACGTGATCCAGGGCATCGCCCCTTTGGCGGGCAGCCTGAACGAATATCTTTAAGTTCTCTAATATCTTATCCTGTCCGGCAAAATCATCGAAGGTCAGAGGCCGTAAAGCCTTTTCTATTTCCTTCTCCGTATTGGATAAATTTTCTTTATCTCCCGACAGATAGTCTTGGCGCATACACTTCACTGTTAATAGCAGGGCAAACAGTGCCCTTTAAGGCTCAAAAATAACCTAATTTTCCGGTATTACCCAGCTTCTAGCGAATGAGCATCACCGACCCACGTTTCACCACCGGAGCTCTGTCGGGGAAATACAGGGCCTCATAGGTAATCACATAGGGATATGCCCCGGGTTGCACCATTAACCCCTTATAAGTGCCATCCCATTTGTTCTCATAATCATCAGAAGCAAAGATTACTTCTCCCCAGCGATTGTAAATCCGTATGGTAAAATTTTTGAAGTATGCCCCGAATACCTCCAGCGTTTCATTTTGCCCCTGCCCGTCAGGAGTAAAGGCATCAGGAATAAAGAATCGGGGCTCGCACTGCTCTACTGCCTCAATTTTCTCTGTAGCCAAACATCCAGATGTATTTTTCAATGTAACTTCATAAATACCTGCCTCATCCACAGTAATGATTGGAGACTTAGAACCAGTTGGAGTCCAACTATATTCAACAATATTAGTACCCGTAGCATCTAAGGATAATGTCTGCTTGTCAGGAAAACAAATAAAATATTGGGGTAGCAAATTTGTCTTAGGAAATGGTAATTCCGTTACTAGAATATTGTCTTTTGCCTTACAACCATTTCTATCTGTAACCTCAACCTCGTAATTACCCGCTTGGCTAACAATAATAGAGGAGGATGTTGCTCCAGTGTTCCATAAATAGCTTGCCCATGAATTTCCTGGAGCTAAGATGGTTTCAGTTGTATTCCGGCAGATTGCCAAGTCAGGCCCCAGATCGAATGGTGCAACAGTACGAAAAAATACGTCAATTACTTTTTCGGAATAGCAATTTGCATCAGGATCGTTATAAGCAATAGCCACATATTTCCCTTGTTGATTTTTTTTAACATTTAACGTTTTCCCTCTCCCAACAACTTTTCCGTTAAAGATCCAGACATAGCCATTTGCCACTACTCCCATATCTAATAAAGTTTCATCATCGCAGAGTACTTCGATTATATCAGGTAAGGAGATTGGTAACGGAGTCTCATAAATAGTAATGACCTGACTTGTCGTTACCACAGTACATTGATTTGTTTGGGTCAGTGTAACGGTATAATTTCCTGGAGCGGTATAAGTATGATCGATTTGGGCATCTTTACTGGGCATAACGGTCCCATCACCAAAATCCCAAACATAGGATATATCCTCAAGTGGGTCGCAAATAGGACCTGCTTCGAAGGAAGTAGGGACTCCTGTACAAAATCCCTCAGCCTGAAAACCTGATCCCGAACTTTGTTGACTGAAGTTTGCAACCATATTGGGCAGGCCTAGTTGAGATTTTTTTCCTCCAAGTTGCACGCCAACTCTTTCATAATCTACCCCTGCTATTTGGCCCCCATTAGGATCACCAATAACAGCAAGACTTGTACTACCTTCTATGGCCATATATATTTTACCATCACCGGCCAATTGTAGCGCTCCATATTTCTCCGTAGGAGAAGTATCCAGAACCTCCGCTAAATCTACAACCGATTGGTCATCCGCAATAGTAATATCATATTGTCGTAAGGAAGAAGGCTCGGTACCATCTCCTTGAAAGGAAACAAAGAGCTTCTCACCATCCGGAGAAAATTCCACGCCATATGCCTTTGGTGGCGCAGGACCTAAGTCTAGCGTCCTGTTGAAAGTCAAAACCCCAGTCTCATCATTAAAAGTAAATATTTCTACATAATTATTTGGTGGGCCCGGAATAACTATCGCTAACAGCCTTTCGCCATTGCTATTTGGGCTGCTAGAAAACTTCATATAACCTTCCCCTTTTTCCGGTGTATCATGAGCCATACCTAGAGCTTGAGTTCCTGTTTCAATCAACCCTGCGGTTGTTGAATGAAAAATTCGAAAAAGATTGGTACCCGAATCATGAGAAATTATCCAATAACTACTATCAGCATCATTTCTTACAGATGCCAAACGCTCAGTCGTAGGCTGCTGCAATGTCGTATTTTGAGAGATAATTGCACCATTGCCAGAGTTTTGACGCATATCAACGGTACTAACGGTAAGCAACTTAGTGCCATTTATTTCTGAGGTGGTAAATACATTGTACAAATATTCGCATCCTTTACACGTTGGCTGAGGTACGATAAGAACTGACTGGGTCGAAGTGGGACTTCCCGGCAAGGGCTGGCATGGGCCGGAACTACAAGGCATAACATTACCATCTTTGTCGAAAACACTGATTCCGTCAGAGTAAAACATTAAATCGCCTTTGGTATTGGAAATAGAAGAGGTGCCCTCTGGCGTATTAAGTTTCCCATCTGTAATAGGAGTTGGAGGGGAATTACTGAAATCTAAACCGGCATTTTCACCAAAGAACCATTTTGCACCTTGTTGATTAGCTGGTTCTTGACAAACGTTTACATTGATTAAATTCTCCAATGTACATGCACTATTCGGGTCATTAGGATCATTCAATATTGTAACTTGAACTGAGTAGCAATCCGACTTATCCACTTGTATAGTTTGAGTAGTTTCTCCATTTGGGGCCCATAGATAAGTGGCGCCCGGCGGAGGTGTAGAGCCCTTGTATGGGTCCAATTCAAGAATTTCTCCTGGGCAAATGGTCTTCTCTATTTCCCAGTTCGTAAAATCGGGAGGAAGCGTGCCAATTGTAAAACTTTGGGTTTCTGTGGTCGAAGAGCCATCTGCGAATGTTCTGGTAAGAGTCGCTGAATATTTCCCTGGAGTTATAAAAGGTTGAATGGTACTACGAGTAGTTGCGCTTTGTCCATTACTAAATGTCCAAAGCCAACCAGTAGCGGTACTTCCAGCCATATCACTAAACACAGTCCCATTTTCGGCACAGTATGGACTAGGCACACAAGTTTCACTAATTACAAACTGAGCCTGAGCACTACCTATCGACAAAATCATCAGAATGAGGAGTTTGAAAAAATCTTGTCGATATGTGATATAAATTTCACCCATGTTTCGTTACTATTTCAAGCGCCCCTGATATACCAAATCCCTTATGCAGCCTTTTTCTAAGCTTCTAACGAAATTTAGAGGTTTTAATTTTGCAGCTCGTAAGTGTAAATAATAAGTCATATTTAATTAATTGTACGCAAATTGCTGATAATTTGTGATATTCATATTCAAATTGTCTTAGTTTGTTCTTTCTAAAGATACCTCACTATACAGTTCGCAATACGTTACCCTATGTTCAAGAAAGTACTCTTACTGATTTTATTGACACTTATCACGGTGAAAGGTTGGAGCCAGGACCCCCAATTTTCTCAGTTTTATGCCAATCCCCTATACCTTAACCCCGCTTTAGCCGGTGGGGCGTTAGCACCTCGCGCTACCATTAATTATCGCAATCAATGGCCTTCTCTTTCGGCAAACTTCGTGACAACCACTGTTGGAGCAGATGTTTTTTTACCCAATTATAACAGTGGACTGGGTGTATTGGTAACAATGGACAGCCAGGGACTTGGTAATCTTAAGTCTACTGAAGCCGCATTGCAATACTCCTACCAGATAGGCATTGATGAATTCACTTCCCTGCGGATGGGCGTACAGGGGGGCGTTGCCTCCCGAACCCTTGACTACTATGGACTTACCTTTGGCGATCAGTTCGACAATGGAGGCCTTACGGGGAATCCCTCCGGCGACCCCTTTGCCCAGGGTGGCCCCAATGTAATCTATGCCGACTTTTCAGCGGGAATGATGATTTATTCGGACTGGTACTGGGCGGGTATCTCGGCTCACCATCTCAACCGTCCCAATCAGGCCTTCTCCAATGTGGAGGCCCGCCTACCCGTCAAGGCTAGTTTGCAGGCTGGTCTTCGCATACCTTTTGCCGGGTACACTTTCCTAGGGAATGAGATAGACAAAGAAAAAACCATCTCTCCCGCCATTCTTTACAAAAAACAGGGAAAATACGATCAGCTAGATCTGGGGATGTATGTCACTCTGGAACCCTTGGTTCTGGGCGCCTGGTACAGAGGGCTTCCCTTCAAAAAGTACGAGGCAGGCATCAACAATCATGAGGCTTTAATTCTGCTAGCAGGCTTCAGGCAAGATAAGTTTTCGATTGGATATAGCTACGACCTCACCATATCGTCGCTGGGTGCCAGCAGTGGAGGAGCGCACGAAATCTCTCTTTCCTACGTATTCGAACCCCTTTCTCCCAAACAACGACGCTCCAAAGCCAGGAAACGTGAGTTGTCCTGCCCAAAATTTTAATAGGAATTTAATGAGAATCTTTGTGTCGCAATAAGGGTAGAGCATGGCCTATCAGGTCTTATAACTAGGTTATCAATACTCATCACAATTATTTCGATCTGATATGTCTATTTCCATTTTCAAGCCGTTTGTGGCGCTCATCCTATTTCTAGCGGTTACTGTATCCTGGGCGCATGCTCAGAAGAAAGAATTTTACGAAATAAAAATTTACCAGATCAAGAACAGCGAGCAGGGCCAGCGTGTGGAAAAGTATTTGAAAGATGCCTATATCCCAGCCATGCACCGTGCAGGAATTAAAAATGTGGGTGTCTTCAAACCTGTTTCCGCCGATTCCCTGTCAGATAAGCAGATCTATGTGCTTACTCCTTTTAAGTCCCTGGATCAGCTAGTTAACTTGAACCAAAGCCTGGAAAAAGATCAAATGTATCTTTCCTCAGGCAAGGATTATATCGATGCCGTCTACACCAACCCACCTTACGAGCGCATTGAAACGACTCTTTTAAAGGCCTTTGTAAAACATCCTATGATGCGGCTACCCGCCCTCAAAGGCGCTAAAGCCGACCGTATCTATGAGCTCCGCAGCTATGAAAGCCAGACCGAAAAAATACACCGTAATAAGGTGCAGATGTTTAATGATGGAAACGAAGTAGGTATTTTCGATAGGCTGGGTTTCAATGCGGTGTTCTACGGGGAAGTGGTGGCCGGTAAAACCATGCCCAACCTGATGTACATGACCACTTTTGAAGATAAGGCCTCAAGGGATGCGCATTGGAAATCTTTTAGCGCCGATGATGAATGGTCGAAGCTTAAAGTCCAGCCTCAGTACCAGAATAATGTTTCAAAAAATATCCAAAAATTTCTTTACCCCACCGAATACTCTGACATCTAATCAGATTTAGTTCTATTTTGGCCCTTAGCATCACCCGTTTCTCAAAACACTTAACGGTTACTGCTAAGGGTTTTTTGTGGTTGGTCATAGCAATAAGCCTGACAGATATTTCAATGAACCATATTTAAAGAATAGCAACTTACTGCTTAAAATTAAATCTGACTATTAGGATTTTAGTTTGGAGACCTTTTCCATCCTTCCACATCTAAATAAATATCATCGGAGGAGAGCCTACCAGGACTTCCACCAGAGAATTCTGTTTACTCGTATTTTAAAAAATACTACTTATATTAAGGCTATACGCTCAAGGAATCAGGAACGATTACATTCGGATAGGAATTTAATAATTTTCGTATTTGCATATCCCTTTGTTCAATATTCCAAACTGAATCCTGTCATGAAGGAAATTCTATGTTCAAGGCCAAGTCACAAATAAAAATAAAGAAGTCCCTGTACAGCCTATGCCTGAGTAGTATCATGGCTTTGGTAGCACAGGCCTTATGCATCGCTCAAATCCCACAGGATTATTATTCAGCCCTGCCCGATAGCCTTCGTCCTCAGGATAAAATGAACCTGAGTGCTGAAGAAACGAACAAGATATTGAGATACGCTTTCGATTACCACGACTGGTCTCCGGAAATGCGCGCTACTACAGATGAGATTTGCTATTCCTTCGCAAAAAAACTAGACTCATTCCCCTCCTCCAGCCAATATAAATATCTTCATACCATTTGTAGATATTTATATTTCGCAAGGGAGTACAATCGAAATACCGTAGAAGGCGATGCTGCTTCTAAAAGTGTTTCGCAATTCCAATCAAGATTAGGAATTCAATATGTTGATTTGTTTATCTCGAGATTCTCGAATAGTTCGTACCAACCCATATTCTATCTTCCTAATGTATACCTCTATAAGGCTCATTTTTTTAAGACCCTGGATAAACATATTGATGCCTATCATACCTTGGAACAATCAATGGAAATTGCCAAAACCAGAAATTTACCTAAAAATAAGTCTTCTATTCATACATCATTGGCGGGATTGGCAGGAAACCTGAGGCTTTCCGATCTGGCTTTGGCGCATTACGATAGCGCTTGGACGGCCATAAAAAATGAACCTTATGATGCCTGGACCTCACGACAGCGGGCCTATATCTTACAATGCCGGCAGTTATCTTACCTGGACAAATATAGAGACACGGCTCAAAAGGCTTGGTCAGACAGTATTCTTTCCATGCATGCTAATATTAAAGCTGAAAATGCCAATTCAAACCTTCCTCAGAATGTAGATTCCTATATCACCTTGGCAGGACTATATTTCGCCCAGGGTCAGTGGAGCCGGGTCATAGCCTGTATCGACTCGGCTCAGCATTTATTCCCACTGTTGAATACACGCGATAACTATGGAGACGCTATGGCTTATAAAATATTAAGTCTTAAACAACTAGGGGAAGAAAAATTAGCAGACATCGTCTTGGAAAATTTAGACTTTTCAAAACTTACAGACGACGTCCTCGTACAGGTGTTAGAGGAGTTGATTATGGAGGAACGTCAAAACAATAACCTGGACAAAGCGATAGAATATCAACAACAACTACTGGATCATGTCAGGCAACGAGCCTTGCTGGACTTGCAAGGAAGGGGCCTGGAGATAGACAGAATCTACCAGATAAATCAGCGGAAAAAGCAGATCATGGATCTGGAAACCCGTCAGCGTAGAATAACCATGATTTCTTTATTGGTGTTGATACTAGTGACGATTATCATCTCAGTTCTACTTTTTCGCTATAGAAACTCTCGAAAAAACACCGAGAAAATAGTAAAACAGTTCGATACCATGATGGCACTAAAGCTCACCGAAGTCAGCGATGCCCGGGCTCAGGAAAGGAAGATGATAGCAAAAGACCTGCACGACGATTTTTCAGCTTCTATTGCGGCAAGTTTGAATTATCTCCAAATGCTGGCCTTTCAACCCGGCATGGCCGATAGCCGCCAACAAACCCTGAAGGTGCTCGATATGCTGAAAGAAAGCTACAACCGTGTCAGAGAAAAATCACAGAATCTGTATTGGGAAGAAAACAGTGATGACTTTTGGAAAAAAATTGTTGATCAAGCCCATATTTTATTCTCCGGAACTCGAATCAAATTAAATACCGATAGCTCGATTGTGGGAATTCGGCTAACAGCCGAAGTACGAAAGACTATACTGTTGATTTTGAAAGAATCCATTACCAATATTATTAAACATGCGGCTGCAACAGAAGTTGAAATTCTCTTATACGATGAGTTCGATCAGCTTATCCTTGAAGTCAGTGATAATGGTAAAGGTTTCAAACAAAAAAACAATCCGAAATCCTTGGGACTTCACTCCATTCAGGACCGTATGCACTCCCTAGGGGGGCAATTTCAACTGACAGGCAACAAAAGGAAAGGAACTAGCATTATTTGCTCATTCCCCATAACCCCAGTACCGGGTTCTGCAGATTCAAATACTATATAATGGCTCGCTTTCGAGCATAAGCTAATAATTCTCCTATGGACTTACATCCCGATTTTTCCATCATACGTCTGCGATGCGCCACAATGGTATGCTTGCTAAGATGGGCCTTCTCGGCAGTTTCGGCGATTGAATAACCTTGATTAAAATAAATTAACATTTCGATCTCCCGGACGGTAAAGGTGGAAGATACCTGCGCATCCGTGTCCTGAATATACTCCTTAATAAGGGGGCTGATATACTGCTCCTTCCCCTCTAATATCCTGATACATTCTAAAATTTCACTCACCCCACTGCTTTTACTGAGAAAACCATCGGGCTTAAGAGAAAGTATATTTTGTATTGACAAAGGATCCGTGACACTGCTGACCACGATAATAAAAATATTCTTATTCAATCTACGCGCATCGTTGATTATCGGAAGGGTATGCTTATCCTGCAAATAATAGTCAACGAAAAAAAATAGTTGATGTGTTTCTCCTTCCTTAAGAAAGAAGCTAAGCAGAGCTTTTTCTTCAGTAAAATATTTACAGATCGAAAAAATTCCCAAACGCTCCAATAATGCCGATAAAGTCTCCGCAAACATTTGATGATCATCAAAGATTACAGCAATAGAATTATTATTAGAAGTCATAGAGGTGTTAAATACACTGATTACCCCTAATATACCAATTCTTAATTAATTGGTGACAATAAGCATCACGAATTTTATGGACTTCGCCCTAGTATAAAGTTTAATTTGTATCTTTAATCAGGACCTTAAAATAAACTAGCTATGAAAGCCGCAGTACTTGATAAGGTAGGAGAGCCTCTGCAGCTACAAACGATAGGCAGGCCAGAACCTTTGCCAGGGGAAGTACTTATCCGTCTCAATGCCGCCGCCCTTAATCACCGGGACCTATGGATTCAGAAGGGTTTATACCCCCGGATTACCACCCCTTTGGTAATGGGCTCCGATGGGGCTGGGGTGGTCTGTGAGCTAGGCAAAGGTGTGGCTAACAGCTGGCTAAATCAAGAAGTAATGATCAACCCCTCACACCAATGGGGAGATAACCCGGCCTATTATTCGGCAAACCATAAGATTCTGGGTATGCCCGACGCCGGGACTTTTGCCGAATATCTGAAGGTAGAGGCACGCTATCTGGTCAGGAAACCGGTTCATCTTAGCTTTGAGCAAGCCGCGGCCCTGCCTTTGGCAGGCCTTACTGGATACCGGGCACTTTTCTCCCGGGCCGGTTTCTCACCTGCGGATAAGGTTTTGGTAACTGGTGCAGGGGGTGGGGTGGCCCTTTTGGTCGTACAGATGGCTATCGCTTCGGGTGCGGAGGTATGGGTAACCTCCGGCTCGGAGGAAAAAATAGCCAGGGTTATGGAAATGGGTGCCAAAGGAGGCATCAATTACAAAAATCCAACCTGGTACCGAGACCTTCTTGTAAAAACGAAAGGACCCAAGACCGGGTATTTTAATGTGATCATCGATAGCGCCGGTGGTGCGGGATTTGCACACCTGATAGGGCTAGCCGCTCCTGGAGGACGGATCTGCTTTTATGGGGGAGGCAGTGGAAATATTACCAATATTGTCCCCGCCAAGGTATTCTTTAAACAACTTAATATTTTAGGCACGACCATGGGCACCGAAGCAGAATTTGCCGATATGATTGCCTTAATTACTCAGCATCGTATCACGCCCATCATCGACCGGATGTTTCCTTTGGAAGAGGCTGAAGCTGCACTTCAATATATGCAGTCGGGTCAACAATTCGGCAAAATCGTACTAACCATATAATACAGAAGGCCGACACCTATTTCAGGTAGCGGCCTTCTGGCTTTATTCAGAAATGCATCTTTATTTGCGGACGGCCTCTATAGCGGCTCTGACACTCCCATGCTCATCTAAGAGTGACGCCGCCTCGTCGGGAGAGACATCGAGCTCGTCAATAATCATCCCGATAGCCCTTCCTACCAACTTTTCATTGGTCAGCTGCATGTCCACCATCTTATTTCCTTTCACCTTCCCCAGGCGAATCATGGCCGCTGTAGTAATCATATTAAGGACCAGTTTCTGTGCCGTTCCCGATTTCATACGGGTACTTCCCGTTAAAAACTCTGGACCTACCACCACTTCAACGGGATATTGGGCCGCCATGGCCACAGCCGAGCCCTGATTACAGACTACACAGCCGGTAAGCATACCTGCCTTCTGAGCCTCATTGAGCCCCCCGATCACATAAGGAGTACGCCCCGAAGCTGCAATACCTATAAGGGTATCTTGAGCAGTAGGCTTATAGGCCTGAAGATCGATCCAGGCTTGGTTCCAATCGTCCTCTGCATTTTCTACTGCGTTGCGGATGGCATGGTCGCCCCCGGCGATAAGGCCTACAACCAGGCCTGGTGACACCCCGAATGTGGGAGGACACTCGGATGCATCCAATATTCCCAGCCGGCCACTGGTGCCGGCCCCTATATAGAATATCCGGCCCCCGGCTTTCATCCGGGGCTCTATCTGGCTAATTAGTGCCTCGATCTGCGGCAAGGCCCTGCGCACCGCCCCGGGAACGGTTTCATCTTCCTGGTTGATGGAATGTATAATGTCGCTGACCGACATTTTCTCAAGATCATTATATTTTGAGCTCGATTCTGTTGTTAGCATAGTCTCTGATGATTTAAGAAAACAAAATTAATTCTTTTCCTTAAACCATCCTCCTATTCATAATCATTTGGTATTTATCGAAGTTTTCAATCAAAAAATTCCTTTATTATTTGGAAAATAAAAAGTTACCTCCCTACTTTGTAACAGCAAACACAGAATAGCGAAATTTCGCTACCAATTAAAATTACGCTTAGAAATGCAGATCATTATCCCACACCTACTACTCGTAGTCACGCCACAAGCGTGAGTGGGAAGGCTTATATCATATACCTGCACCTCACTCACCACGGCGACTGAGGTGTTTTTATTTTTATCCTATTCATAAACCATGGCGAACGAATTAAATAAGTTTTCAAAGACCCTTACACAGGAAGTCACCAATCCAGCAGCACAGGCCATGCTATACGGCATTGGTCTAAAGGAAGAAGATTTTGCCAAGCCCCAGATCGGCATCGCCAGCACAGGCTATGAGGGCAACCCCTGTAACATGCATCTAAATGGACTTTCCGTGTATGTCAAGCAGGGGGTTCAGGCCGATAATGATATGATAGGGCTAATATTTAACACCATAGGCGTATCCGATGGGATGACCAATGGTAACGATGGGATGCGTTTCTCCCTACCCAGCCGCGACATCATTGCCGACTCGATCGAAACCGTAGTTTCTGCTCAGTGGTACGATGGCGTAATCGCCGTGGTAGGCTGCGACAAAAACATGCCTGGCGCCATTATGGCCATGGCGCGTATCGGCCGTCCCGCCATTATGGTATATGGTGGAACCATTCGTTCCGGACATTATAAAGGGAAAAAACTAGATATCGTATCGGCATTTGAAGCTTTAGGCCAAAAATTTGCCAATAATATCTCCGACGAAGACTTTAAAGGAGTAATTCAGAACTCTATCCCCGGGCAGGGGGCCTGCGGCGGGATGTATACTGCCAACACCATGGCCTCTTCTATTGAAGCCATGGGCCTAAGCCTTCCTTTTGGAAGCAGCTACCCTGCCACCCACGAGGGCAAGAAAGAGGAGTGCCGCAAGATTGGCCATGCCATGAAAAAACTTCTGGAACTTAATATTACCCCTAAGGAGATCATTACCCGTAAATCCTTAGAAAATGCCTTGACAGTGGTCATGGCCCTGGGCGGCTCTACAAACGCTACCCTGCACTACCTGGCTATCGCCCGTGCTGCGGGAATTCCGCTTACCTTAGACGACATCCAGACCATTTCAGATCGCGTCCCATTTATTGCCGACTTGAAACCTAGCGGCAAATATTACATGGAAGATATGCTGGAAATAGGAGGCGTACCAGCCGTGATGAAGTATCTATTCGGAAAGGGGTTAATTCATGGCGACTGTATTACCGTAACAGGAAAGACTGTGGCAGAAAACCTGGCTGATGTTCCTTCCCTGGATTTCGAAGCTCAAAAAATTGTATTCCCTATAGAGAAGGCGATCAAGCCTTCGGGACATATTCAGGTCCTTTACGGCAATCTGGCTCCAGAAGGCTCGGTGGCCAAAATCACTGGTAAAGAGGGCATGCGCTTCGAAGGAATAGCGAAGATTTGCGAGCACGAATCGGAGATTATCGACGCCCTGGCCAAAGGAGAGATTAAAGAAGGGCAGGTAGTCGTAATTCGGAATGCCGGGCCAAAAGGGGGCCCAGGCATGTCGGAAATGCTTAAGCCTACTTCCGCCGTTATGGGCGCAGGCCTGGGCGATAAGATCGCTTTAATTACCGACGGCCGATTCTCGGGAGGTACCCATGGCTTTGTGGTAGGACATATCTGCCCCGAAGCATTCGATGGTGGCCCCATTGCCCTGGTAAAAGACGGAGACCTTATCACCATCGACGCAGACACCCGGGAATTAAAGCTCCATGTGTCCGACGAAGAATTAGCCCAAAGAAAGGCCGCTTGGGTTCAGCCCGAGCCCAAATTCACCAAAGGGATGCTAGGGCGTTATATACGCACCGTCAAGTCGGCCAGCGAAGGCTGTGTAACTGACGAGGCATAGCCCCTTTGATATAATATCTTGAAAATTCATCAGACTAATCAATATACGAGTCATGGAATTTAATGAAAAACAAACAGCCGTAGCCGAAATGGACCCACAAGCCGTAGCGTCCACCACCCCCGAATTAATCAATGGCTCACATGCCGTGATCCAGGCGCTGATTCACGAGGGAGTAGAAACCATATTTGGATATCCTGGTGGTGCCATTATGCCCGTCTATGACGCCATATATGACTACCAAGACCGAGTGAACCATATATTGGTACGCCACGAACAGGGCGCTTCCCATGCGGCTGAAGGCTTCGCCCGAACTACCGGAAAAGTTGGGGTTTGTTTGGCAACATCGGGTCCAGGCGCGACCAACTTAGTAACTGGAATTGCCGATGCCATCATCGATTCCACGCCTATGGTTTGTATTGTAGGTCAGGTAGCCGCCAGCTTGCTGGGTACCGATGCTTTTCAGGAAACCGATATCATTGGTATCACTATCCCGATCACCAAATGGAACTACCAGATAACCCGCGCCGACGAGATACCTGAAATCATGGCCAAGGCATTTTATATTGCCAAGTCCGGACGTCCAGGACCTGTGTTGATCGACATTACCAAAAATGCACAGAACGAGCTCCTGAGCAAGCCATTCAATTATAAGAAATGTGAAAAACTGTTGAGCTACCACCCTCGGCTAGCCCCAAAAGCGGATCAGATTCAGGTCGCGGCAAAGCTCATTAACGAGGCCAAAAAGCCATTCCTATTCTTTGGTCACGGTGTGAATATCGCCAAAGCAGAAGAAGAGTTACTGCAATTTATCGAGAAAACAGATGTACCAGCGGCATCGACCCTATTAGGTTTGTCTTCGGTATCAGTAGATCATCCTAATTATGTAGGCTGGCTAGGAATGCATGGCAACTATGGCACCAATGTGCTTACCAATCAGTGTGACGTCATCATTGCCGTAGGCATGCGTTTCGACGACCGGGTAACCGGCGACCTGAGCCGGTATGCCCGACAGGCTAAAGTGGTCCATATTGAGATTGATCCCGCCGAAATCAACAAAATCATGAAGACGGAGGCACCAGTAGTTGGGGATGCAAAAATTGTTTTGCAACAGCTCCTTCCCTTGGTGAATAAAAATGATCATTCGGAATGGCGCTCGGAGTTTAAGAAATATGAACAAGAGGAGTTTGAGAAGATTACCACGCCAGAACTTTCGGGTGACACTGAAAAAATAAAAATGGCTGAGGTAATTCGCAAACTCTCCGATAAAACCAATGGCGAGGCGATTATGGTGGCCGATGTAGGCCAGCACCAGATGATGACGGCCAGGTACTACCAATTCAAAAAAGCCAACTCATTTATTACTTCCGGAGGGCTAGGCACCATGGGCTACGCACTTCCAGCCGCCTTTGGCGCTAAAGTGGGTGCGCCCGACCGTGAGGTTGTGGCCATTATTGGCGACGGATGTTTTCAGATGACGCTCCAAGAGCTTGGCACCATTGCGCAAAGTGGGCTTCCGGTGAAAATTATTATCCTCAACAACAATTATCTGGGGATGGTAAGGCAGTGGCAGCAGCTGTTCTTTGAAAAGCGTTATTCCTTTGTAGAGCTGCAGAACCCCGATTTTATCACCATCGCTAAAGGTTTTGGTATCGACGGACATACTTGTGCAAACCGCGAAGACCTGCAGGCCTCAATCGATACCATGATTGCGTCAGATAAGCCTTATCTGCTGGAAGTATTGGTGGAAAAAGAAGAAAATGTATTTCCTATGGTGCCTACCGGTGCCAGCGTTTCGGAAATCAGACTGGAATAGACAGAAGTGAATGCCATAACGGCTTACTCTTCAGTATTTTCAATAATTATTCAAGAACAACATGACTACCTACACCATATGTGTATTTACTGAGAATACCTTTGGGATTTTGAATAAAATCACCACCATTCTCACCCGTAGACGCATCAATATAGAAAGCCTAACCGTATCGGAAACCGAGCGTAAAGGAATATCACGTTTTACCATAGTGATTCACCACGATTCCCGGGAAGCGGTGGAGAAGCTGGTTCGCCAGATACGCAAAGTCATCGAGGTTCTGGCCGTGTTTGGGTACCTGAACGAGGACATCGCTTTCAATGAAATTGCCCTGTTTAAAATCCCAACCCCTATCGATGCCAAACCCATCGATATCGAAACCATCAACAAAGTCCATAAAGCGTGGGTGGTATACTGGCATTTGAACTATGTCATTATTCAAAAAACAGGCTCCGAAGAGGAAATTTTCGAATTTTTCGATTATATCAAGCCCCATGGCATCCTGGAGTTTGTACGCTCGGGAAGGGTGGCAGTCAGCAAATCGCCCCAAACACTGGTAGACTACCTGCCAGAGGCCAACTGGGAATATATTCAGTAGTAAGCATTTTTTAGTAGTATTGTTTTTTAATTCATTAGTAATCAATAATTCAATCAATAACCAATGGCAAAATTAAATTTCGGCGGGGTCGAAGAAGAAGTAGTAACCCGTGAAGAGTTCCCATTAGAGAAAGCGCGTGAAATTCTTTCTACTGAAACCATCGCCGTAATCGGATATGGTGTACAGGGCCCAGGCCAAAGCCTAAACATGCGTGATAACGGTTTTAACGTAATTGTTGGCCAGCGTAAAGGCGGTAAGTCATGGGACAAAGCAGTAGCAGACGGTTTCGTTCCTGGTGAAACTCTTTTCGAAATCGAAGAAGCTCTTTCTAAAGGAAGCATCATTTGCTACCTTCTTTCTGACGCAGCACAAATTGAATTGTGGCCTACCGTTAAGAAACACCTTACTCCAGGAAAAGCCCTTTACTTCTCGCATGGATTCGGCGCTACCTACAAAGATCAAACAGGTATCGTTCCTCCAGCAGACGTAGATGTATTCTTGGTAGCTCCCAAAGGATCAGGAACATCTCTTCGTCGTCTGTTCGTAGAGGGCAAAGGATTGAACTCTTCTTTCGCTATCTTCCAGGATGCTACTGGCAAAGCCCGCGAAAAATGTATCGCCATGGGTATCGGCGTAGGTTCTGGTTACCTTTTCGAAACCGATTTCTACCGCGAAGTAACTTCTGACCTTACAGGTGAGCGTGGTACTTTGATGGGTGCCATCCAGGGAATCTTCGCAGCTCAATATGAAGTATTGCGCACGAATGGTCACTCGCCATCGGAAGCATTTAACGAGACAGTTGAAGAATTGACTCAATCGTTGATGCCTCTAGTAGCCGAAAACGGAATGGACTGGATGTATGCCAACTGTTCTACTACCGCTCAGCGTGGTGCCCTGGACTGGTGGAAGCCTTTCCGTGACGCTACCAAGCCTGTTTTCGAACAACTTTACAATTCTGTGAAGACTGGTAACGAAGCCAAAATTTCGATTACCCGCAACTCTCAGCCTGACTACCGAGTGAAGCTGGAAGAGGAGCTGGCCGAACTTCGCGAGTCTGAAATGTGGAGAGCTGGTAAAACAGTACGTAGCCTACGTCCTGAGAATAACTAAGCATATCATCGTTCCTGTAGCAGCTCAATCTGCTGCAGGATTATTTAAATAAATTGGCTTTACGGTTTCCCGTAAGGCCTTTTTGCTTCATACCATGAAAACCAATAACAGCCCATCCCTGGACCATATCTTTAAGGCCGCCGAGCGACTTCGGGGAGTGATCAACCATACCCCACTGCTGCACAACCAGCATCTTTCCGAGCAATATCAAGCCAATGTCTACCTGAAAAGGGAGGATTTGCAAACCGTTCGCTCCTACAAAATACGCGGAGCCTATAACAAAATGGCTAGTTTGAGCATGCAGCAGCTGGCAGAAGGAGTGGTATGCGCCAGCGCCGGCAACCACGCCCAGGGCGTCGCCTATGCCTGCCAGAAAATGCAGGTAAAAGGAGCCATTTTCATGCCTACCACCACCCCGGCCCAAAAGGTGAAACAGGTACGCTTGTTTGGAAAAGAATGGATAGAAATCCACCTGGTGGGTGATACCTACGACGATGCTTACCATGCCTCAATGGACTACCGCGAAGCCACGAACGCCGTCTTCGTTCACCCCTTCGACGACCTGCAGGTCATAGAGGGCCAGGGGACCGTCGGACTGGAAATTTTTAAAGATGCCGATTTTAACATCGACTATCTGCTGATGGCCATAGGCGGTGGCGGGCTGGCCTCAGGCATTTCTACTGTATTTAAGCAGCTCTCCCCTCAGACCAAACTCATAGGCGTGGAACCACTAGGCTCCCCCACCATGCACGACTCCCTAGCCGCCGGACAAGTGGTAACCCTGGAGCATATCGATAAGTTTGTAGACGGAGCCGCCGTGCGCCGTGCTGGCGACATCACTTTCCAGGTATGCAGCAAAAGCCTTGAAAAGATCATACTGATTCCTGAAGGCCGGGTATGCTCTTCGATCCTGCAGCTCTATAACGAAGAGGCCATTGTGGCCGAACCAGCAGGAGCCCTCACCGTGGCGGCCCTGGACCAGATCAGAGAAGAAATAAAAGGCAAGAATGTGGTATTGCTCATCAGCGGAGGGAATAACGACATCACCCGTACCGAGGAGATCAAAGAGCGCTCCATGCTTTTCGAGGGACTGAAGCACTATTTCATCATCCGGTTCCCCCAGCGCTCTGGCGCCTTCCGGGAATTTCTCAACGTGCTGGGTCCCAACGACGACGTGGCCCGCTTCGAATATGTCAAGAAAACCAGCAGAGAACAAGGCCCCGCCCTGGTAGGAATAGAACTAAAAAACCGGGAAGATTTCCAACCCCTGCTCGCACGTATGGACGAAGCCAAAATCGTATATGAATACCTAAATGACCAACCCGATTTGTTTCAGTTTTTAGTGTAAATTGCCTGCATGCTCCGCGTCCCCTCCGATATCAGCGCCCAGGAATTTGAATCTCTCAAGATTCAGGACATGACCTTTGTGGCCTATCGCAACGAAATTTACCCCTCCAAATACGATGTGTTTTTCGAGGAACATGCGGTTATAGTGGTGTTGGAAGGGGAGAAAAAATTTACCAGCCCAACCCAGGAAGTACATGTACAAAAGGGGGATATCCTCTTCGTCCAGCGGGGCTTCTACCTCATGTCGGAGTCGATCAACGAGGCCTATAAAAGTCTAGTATTTTTTTTTGACGAAAAATTATTGAAAGAGTTTGTCAGCCTGCATCCCGAGCTCTTCAGCGCCGAAAACGAACAGGCACACAGTCAGTATCCTATTCTGCTACTGCAGTCGGACGACAATTTTGAGAAATTCATCCAGTCTATCTTCCCCTACTTCCACTCCAGAGAGGAGCTTAAGAATCATTTTTTGAGGCTCAAATTTCAGGAACTACTCCTGCACCTGCTGGAGCTGGAGCCCTCCCGACAGTTGCGCTCCATCCTATACGGACTACATAAGGGGGAAAAGGTAGACTTGTCGTTTCTGATGAACAGCTATTACCTCAAGCCCCTTACCCTGGCGGAGCTCGCCAAGCTTTCGGGCCGTAGCCTGTCGGTATTCAAGCGCGACTTTCAGGAAGAGTTCAGCACCTCCCCGGCCCTATGGCTCAAAAACAAACGCCTCGACTACGCCGATTTCCTGCTCCGTAACAGCCCAAAAAATGTATCGGAAATAGGAGCCGAAATAGGCTACGAAAGCGTCTCCCATTTTATAAAGACCTATAAAGAAAAATTTGGCAGAACGCCGAAGAGGAGGTGAAGATACAGTAAAAACAATCTCAATATATATATTTCCAGATGATCTTTCAACAGTTTATTATCAGGCTAAGAAGTCGCAAAACTACCTTGTACATATTACTACCATGGTAAAACATGTATGTGCAAACAAGAATAGATATTCAATATATAATTGATTAGCTTCTTTCAGATCTAATAAGTCTGAGAACATTCCCTCTTATCTCCTTTACGTCTCAACTTTTCATTTTTTAGTTGATAGGAATAACCGTGATAGAAATGGGAAGGCTTTAATTAATTGAAAATACAGGGCATTAATATAAGAGTTTTATCTATTTAAAATCTAAAGGAAGACCCATGCTATGAAATTTCCATTTTAGCTCTGGACGGAGCCATATTAGATAATAACCAGTGACTAAGGCTAATCAATATATATCAAAATAAAAATCCAAGTGTATATTTGTTGGGAATTCGGTTAGAATAAAGGAAATGGAAACTTTTAGAAAAGGATTCTAAAAGTAGCGATCGTGGGAGTTGAAATGACCAATTTCTACGAGTTTAAAGTGCTCAAAACATGCGAAGCATAGTTCGTTACCAAATAAAGTGGGGGTACCTAGACACCTAGAGACTCGAGAAATAAAGTAGTTACCAGATACCGGATTAAATAGAAATAATGAAGAAAATTGAAGTTGTTGCAGGAATAGTATACTATAAAGATCTGATTCTATGTGTTCAAAGGCCGAAAAACAAATTTCTTTATATTTCTGAGAAGTTTGAATTTCCCGGAGGGAAAATTGAAGATGGAGAATCAAAAGAGGCAGCTTTACATCGAGAGTTGTCAGAAGAGTTGAACATCTCAATAAATATTAAGTCCCTATTCCTTACGGTGGAACATGAATACCCAGATTTCGAACTGACAATGCACGGTTTTATTTGTGAAGCTGAAACACGGGAACTCACACTTATAGAGCATATAGATTGCAAATGGCTAGGTATCTCTGATCTCAAAAAGTTGGATTGGGCAGCTGCGGACCTACCGATAGTGAATAAGTTGGTAATAAATGGATAAGTTAACACAAATATTCACGAATAGCCTACATACGGGTTTCGTGGATAAATCCATTTTATCTAATTATGATTACCAACCGGAGCTTCTTGTAAACCAGAAGAATCCCCCAAAAAAAGTTCTTTCAACCATAATTCACGAACTAGAAAACTGTAATCAGTTTTTAATATCTGTAGCCTTTGTAACTACAAGTGGCATTGCCACCATAATTAACCAGCTGAAGCAGCTCGAAGATCGAGGTATAAGTGGTAAAATTTTAGTTTCTCAATATTTAAATTTCACTCAGCCTGAAGCCTTAAAAAGGTTAATTCAATTCAAAAATATAGATTTAAGAATTGCAACATCTGGGAATGTTCATGCAAAAGGATACATCTTCCGGAGCGAAGAGTATTATAATCTAATCGTTGGGAGTAGCAATTTAACAGCCCAGGCATTATCAACTAATAAAGAATGGAATATTAAAGTTTCTGCATTAGATGAAAGTGGACTTGTTGAAAAGGTTCTTCACGAGTTTCAGTTAGATTTCGAAAATGGTATTCCGGTAAATTCCGAGTTTATAGCGTCATATGAAGACATATTCCAAAAGCAATCGATTTTAAATAATCGCCCTGAGCAGGAGAGATTGGTTGATCCTTCAACTTTAATAATACCAAACTCAATGCAGTCGGAAGCATTAAAAAATCTTCTAAATCTGCGTGCGAAGAAAAAGAATAAAGCGTTAATAATTTCTGCAACAGGAACAGGCAAAACCTATTTATCAGCATTCGATGCCAAGGCCTTAAATCCGAAAAGACTTTTGTTTGTAGTTCATAGATTAACAATTGCTCAAGATTCATTAAAAACATTCCGAAATGTTTTTGGGGAAAATAAAACGATGGGTTTGTTTTCTGGCGATAAAAGGGATTTAGAGTCTGATTTTATATTTACAACCATCCAAACTATTTCAAAGCCTTCCAACCTCCAATACTTCTCAAAAACGCATTTTGATTACCTCATCATTGATGAAACCCATCGGTCCGGTGCTGATTCTTACATACGATTGATAAAACACTTTGAACCAAAGTTTCTTCTGGGGATGACAGCCACGCCTGAGCGGACGGATGGAAATGACATATTCCATTTATTTGACCATACTATTGCTTACGAAATCAGGCTAAATAGAGCAATGGAAGAGGACATGTTGAGTTCCTTTCACTATTATGGAGTCACCGACTTGGTTGTTAACAACAAGGTGATTGAAAATTTTTCAGACTTTAATCTATTAGTTTCAACTGAAAGAGTTGACAGAATCATTGAGCAGGCGAAGTTCTATGGAAGTGACAATGGTATTACCAGAGGACTGGTTTTTTGCTCAAGAAAACAGGAAGCCATAGCACTATCCGCTTTGTTCAACTTAAAAGGCTATAAAACTGTTGCTTTGACAGGCGATAGCTCTGCCGAAGAAAGAGCTATCGCTATTGAAAAATTAGAATCGGAGGATTTAAGAGAAAAGCTAGATTATATTTTTACGGTCGATATTTTCAATGAAGGAATTGATATTCCTAAAATCAACCAGATTATCATGCTTCGACCTACAGCATCTGCAATCGTTTTTATCCAACAACTAGGCAGAGGATTAAGAAAAACTGAGGGAAAAGGGTATTTAACGGTCATTGATTTCATCGGAAATTATGATACGAATTACCTAATACCAATTGCACTGTATGGTGACACCTCCTATAACAAAGATACTCTCAGGAAATTAATTACTGAAGGTAGTAGGATGCTTCCTGGAGCATCTACCATTAATTTTGATAAGATTACGAAAGAAAAAATCTTTCAATCCATTGATACTGCTAACATGCAGCTGTGGTCTGATTTGAGAAAGGATTATCAGCTTTTGAAATTTAAGTTAGGCAGGATTCCAATGATGATGGACTTTATAGAGCACGGTTCACGAGACCCTTATCTCTACGTTAATTATTCCGGTTCGTATTACCAGTTTGTTATCAAAGTGGAGAGCGATCTCATCTCCAATTTATCTCAGCAGCAGGTTAAATTGTTATCGTTATTCTCTAAAGAAATCAATAATTCTAAAAGAGTTGAGGAAAGCTTGATCATCAAATTATTAATAGAATCACACAGTCTATCTGTAAAAGAATTACAAGAAGAAGTTTTTACAAAGTATAAGTACTACACATCTGAAGAAACCATCAACTCATGCGTTCTTAATTTGAATTTTGAGTTTACTAGGGAGAAGAAAGGAGGTAAAATGCTTTCTATAAAAGATGTTTATGATTTAGATATTTTGAAGGTTGAAGACGGCAAGTTTATATTGTCTAGTCAGTTTTTATCACACTTAGGGGAGGACACTTTTAAAAATTTCCTTCTAGACTCCACCAAATACTCCATACATCAATTCGATAAATCTTTTGTACTCGAGAGTTGGCAGAATGGATTTGTACTTTATAGGAAGTACTCTCGTAAAGATGTGTTTAGAATATTGAATGCACGCGAAAATCCTATAGCGCAAAACGTTGGAGGTTACTTAGTTAGTCAAGACAACTCACATTGTCCAATTTTCGTAAATTATCATAAGGAAGAGCATATTTCTGAGTCAACAAAATATGAGGATAAATTTGTAAACAACCGTGAGTTCGATTGGATGTCAAAATCTAATCGAAAAATTGAAAGCAAAGACGTTCAATCTATATTGGGTCATAATGGACCAATTAGACTGCCTCTATTCATCAAGAAAAATAATGATGAAGGTGTCGACTTTTATTATATGGGTGAGGTAAGTCCAGCATTAGATCAGGTCGAACAAACCTCAATGAAAGATAATAACGGTAAACAAATTCCTGTTGTAAAAATTCGATTCAATTTGGCCAATCCAGTTGCCATTAATATGTTCAACTATTTGGAGCAGAAAGGAGATGCATCATATTCTTCACAAAATATTCGAGTTAATAATACACAGCGGAATATTGCTCAGAATTTAGAACATAAATTAAACAATCCCGTTCCCCTATATGACTTTTATGCAGCTGCTGGGTCATTCAGCGAAATGCAATCGGCAAAAGAGTTTACATTCATTGAAGGTCCAGAAAGCATTCGTCATGATAATGACTATTTCGCGTGCAAAATAGTCGGAGAGTCCATGAACCGTGTAATCCCCAATAATTCAATTTGCTTATTTAAACCTTACAGGGGAGGAAGTAGAAATGGAAAAATTGTTTTAGTCGAAAATATAGATTTTCGTGACCAAGATTTTAACTCTGCATTTACTATCAAAACTTATTCAAGTGAGAAAGTAATTTTAGAAGACAGCTGGGAACACACGTCTGTTATATTACGACCCAATTCATATGATAACTCATATAAAGACATTATTATTAATGAAGAAAATGGTGCCGAAATGAGAGTTGTTGGTGAGTTTATAAAAATTCTTGAACCCTCTCGTGATGAACATAAAAACGGTGTCTAGTGGTAGTTTGATTTCTATCGCTTGTAAAGACTAGGATTGAATATATAGTTTGAGACCGATGCTCTAAGTTACCAATAGTTTAAACCTCCAAGTAACTCTCCACCAACGGCATATATACTGCTGGGGCTGCTTCACTGCTGCTTGCTTTTCAGTCTTTTATTCGGGAGGGGTTCGACGCTGTCTCCATCCTGAAAATACCAATCCCCGCCCAGTCCCCATAAAAAAACCAAAATCGCTATTTTTTGAACTTTTAACGTTATCCTAAAACCAGGGAATATCCATTACTTTGTAGTGTTAATTCCTTTTCTATGAACAGATTCCTCCCTCGGGGGGAATGGGCATGGTCTGGGAGCTATTAATGGCGAAAAATTTATCTATAAAAAATATGAGTAAGCAAGCAAGTACCCTGTTCGACAAAGTGTGGGATGCCCACGTGGTTCGTCAGATCCAGGATGGTCCCGATGTATTTTTCATCGACCGTCACTTTATCCATGAAGTAACGAGTCCGGTAGCATTTCTTGGCCTAAAAAATAGAAATGTCGGCGTGATGTATCCAGAGCGCACCTTCGCAACGGCCGATCATAATACCCCCACCATCAACCAACACCTTCCTGTTCAGGATCCTCTTTCGGCCAATCAGCTGAAGGCTTTGGAAGAGAACTCTGCCAAGCATGGTATTTCTCACTGGGGACTGGGCCATGCACAGAATGGTATCGTTCACGTGGTAGGGCCTGAAAACGGCATCACCCTCCCCGGTATGACCATCGTTTGTGGAGACTCCCATACTTCTACCCACGGAGCTTTCGGCGCAATTGCCTTTGGTATTGGTACTTCCGAAGTAGAGATGGTGCTTTCATCTCAGTGTATCATGCAGCCCAAGCCCAAAAAGATGCGGGTGAATGTAAATGGTATTCTAGGAAAAGGCGTTACCGCCAAAGATGTTACCCTGTATATTATTTCCCAATTGACCACGGCGGGAGCTACGGGTTATTTTGTGGAATATGCTGGCGATGTGTTTGAGAACATGAGCATGGAAGGGCGTATGACGGTTTGTAACATGAGCATCGAAATGGGTGCACGGGGTGGTATGATCGCCCCCGACCAAACCACTTTTGACTATATAGAAGGGCGTGAATATGCTCCTAAAGGTGAGAAATGGGATGAAGCCCTTGCTTACTGGAAAACATTGAAAACCGATGCTGACGCCACCTTCGACAAGGAATACACTTTTAACGCAGCTGACATAGAGCCGATGATTACCTTCGGAACAAATCCGGGTATGGGTCAGGGCATCACCAATCAGATTCCTTCAGGAGAAAACTTGGGAAGTGGAAAAGCTACCTATGAAAAATCGCTGAATTACATGGGCTTCCATGAGAACGAATCGATGTTGGGCAAGAGAATCGATTATGTATTCATTGGTAGCTGCACCAATGGTCGTATCGAAGATTTCCGTGCCTTCGCTTCCATTGTGAAAGGTCGCAAAAAAGCCGAGCATGTAACGGCCTGGATCGTACCTGGCTCGCATGTGGTAGAGGCGCAGATCAAAGAAGAAGGAATTTTAGACATCCTTACCGAGGCAGGGTTCTCCCTACGTCAGCCAGGTTGTTCGGCATGTTTAGCCATGAACGACGACAAGATTCCGGCTGGAAAATATGCGGTAAGTACCTCTAACCGTAACTTCGAAGGCCGCCAAGGTCCGGGAGCACGCACCCTTTTGGCCAGCCCCCTAGTAGCCGCCGCAGCAGCCGTAACCGGCGTAGTGACGGATCCTAGGGAGTTGATGTAGCGGCCGTCGGCTAAAGGCTATCGGCCGTCAACTTTTGGTAGTCAATAGTCAGATCGGCAGGTTGATTAGTAATCTGGGAGCAGCAATCTTTTAACCCCCTCTCCGATGAGAAATTTTAGGAACTATCATGTATGGGAACAGAGTCATCAGCTCGTTCTGAGTCTCTATAACATCACTAAAGAGTTTCCTAGTGAGGAAAGATTTGGATTAATATCTCAATTAAGAAGAGCTGTTATTTCGATTCCGACTAACATTAGCGAAGGCTGCGCAAAAATAAGCGAAAAGGATTTTGCTCGATATTTAGGAATATCTTACGGGTCATGCCAGGAGGTAGAATATCTCACGTATCTAGCGAAAGACTTGGGTTACATGTCAACAGAAATTTACGACAGCATTCAAGCAGAAATTGTATCCATTAAAAAACAGTTATATCAATTAATTAAAAAATTAAACGCTGTAGACTAACAGCCAGGCCGTTGAATGCCGAAAGCCGTTAGCCGAAAGCCCACATATATGGCTTACGATAAATTCACAACACTTAAAAGTACGGCGGTGCCGCTTCCTATAGAGAACGTAGACACCGACCAGATTATCCCGGCTCGATTCCTGAAAGCTACCACCCGGGAAGGCTTTGGCGACAATCTGTTTAGAGACTGGCGCTATAATGGCGACGATACGCCCAAGGCGGACTTCGTGCTCAATAACCCGATTTATTCGGGGAAAATTCTTGTAGGGGGTCATAACTTCGGCAGCGGGTCGAGTCGTGAGCATGCCGCATGGGCCATCTATGACTATGGCTTCCGTTGTGTGGTATCGAGCTTCTTTGCCGATATCTTCAAAGGAAACTCCCTGAACATCGGTATTCTTCCGGTACAGGTGAGCCCAGAATTTTTGAACAAAATTTTCCTTGCCATCGAAGCCGATCCTAAAGCGGAGCTGGAGGTAAATCTGGAGCAGCAAACCATCAGCATTGTGGCTACCGGCGAGTCGGAATCCTTCGATATCAATGGATATAAGAAGCACAATATGATGAATGGCTTCGACGACATCGACTACCTACAGGCGATGAAGGAAGATATCCAACAGTTCGAAACCCAAAGAATATACTAAAAGGCTATCGGCATTCGGCTGTCGGCTGTCGGTACCTTACCGCTGGCCGATAGCCTTCGGCCGATGGCCGGCATCCTCATGAATAGACGCTATATAGAAATTATGGATACGACCCTGCGCGATGGGGAACAAACCAGCGCAGTATCGTTTTCCGCATCCGAAAAACTGACGATCGCCCAGCTTCTACTACAGGAAGTGAAAGTCGATCGCATAGAAGTGGCTTCGGCCCGGGTTTCTGAAGGAGAGTTTCAGGCGGTAAAAAAAATCACAGACTGGGCCAAGGACCACGGTTTCCTGGACAAAATAGAAGTGCTTACCTTTGTAGATGGCCGGCAGTCTATCGAGTGGATGCTGGGCACTGGCGCCAAGGTAATGAACCTGTTGACCAAAGGCTCGCTAAATCACCTGAAGTATCAACTCAAAAAGTCTCCTGAGGAGCATTTCGCCGATATCACAGGCGTGATCGCCTTGGCACAGTCCAACGATATCACCTGCAACGTGTATCTGGAAGACTGGAGCAACGGCATGCGCAGCTCCCCTGAGTATGTATTCGCCGCTTTGGACTTCCTGACCACCCAGCCGGTAAAGCGGATATTGCTTCCGGACACCCTGGGAATACTCACCCCAAAAGAGGCTTACGAATATACGAAAGCCGTCGTCGATCGTTATCCAGGTACTCATTTTGAGTTTCATGCGCATAACGATTACGATCTGGGCACGGCCAATACTATGGAGGCCATCAGAGCAGGGGTGCAAGGCCTGCACCTCACGGTGAACGGCATGGGCGAAAGAGCGGGCAACGCCCCCCTAGCGAGTGCGATTGCTGTGATCAAGGACTTTATGCCCGAAATAGAAACCTCGGTAGTAGAAAAATCCCTGTATTCCATCAGCAAGCTGATCGAGAACTTTTCGGGGATTCGTATACCTTCTAACAAGCCCATTACAGGCGAGAGTGTATTTACTCAGACAGCGGGCATACATGCCGATGGAGATAAGAAAAACAATCTCTATTTCAGCAAGCTTATGCCCGAGCGCTTTGGACGTACGCGCTTATATGCCCTAGGGAAAACTTCTGGAAAGGCCAATATCGAAAACAACCTGAAAGACCTGGGTATCACACTCACCGACAGCGACCTAAAGAAAGTCACCCAGCGCATCATCGAGCTCGGAGACAAGAAAGAGGTGGTGACTCCAGAAGACCTACCCTATATCATTTCCGATGTCCTGGACAGCAGTGCCATAGAAGAAAAAGTGGTGGTTCAGAATTATGTGCTCACCCACTCTAAAAACCTAAAACCCTCGGCTACGGTACAAATCAGCTTTGGAGATGAACTCTTTCAGGAGATCGCTCAGGGCGACGGACAGTATGATGCCTTTATGAATGCCCTTAAAAAGGTTTATTGTAAGAAAGGAATTGAACTACCCATGCTCGTGGACTATGCCGTACGCATCCCACCAGGAGGAAAGACTGATGCCCTCTGCGAAACTATTATTACTTGGAGCATCAAAGGCAAAGAGACCAAAACCCGCGGACTGGATTCAGATCAGACCGTATCGGCCATTAAGGCCACTCAGAAAATGTTAAATATCATTTAATTCATAACAGCAATCGCTCCCTGAGCGACATTCATTTTTAATCAAACCAATGAAAAAGCACATATTAATCGTACCTGGCGACGGGATTGGACAAGAAGTAACAGAAGTAGGAAAGCTTGTATTAGAGCGTATCGCCGAAAAATTCGGTCACGAATTCACCTATGACGAAGCGCTTATCGGCCATGTAGCCATAGAAGCAACGGGGAACCCGCTACCAGACGAAACACTTGAAAAAATGCGTGCTTCTGACGCCGTCCTGTTTGGCGCAGTGGGACATCCTAAGTACGATAACGACCCCTCTGCTAAGGTTCGTCCTGAGCAGGGACTTCTGAAAATGCGTAAGGAGCTGGGCCTTTATGCTAATCTTCGTCCTATCAAACTTTTTGATGAGCTTTTGGCAGCCTCTTCTATCAAGCCCGAAATCTTAAGAGGTTCGGATATTTTATTCTTCCGCGAGCTAACCGGAGATATCTATTTTGGAGAAAAAGGGCGCAAAAATGATGGGGATACGGCCTACGACCTGGCCGAATACAGCAAATTTGAGGTGGAGCGCATTGCACGCAAGGCATTTGAAGCCGCACAGACTCGCGGCAAGAAGCTCTGCTCGGTCGACAAAGCCAACGTTCTAGAAACGAGCCGCCTTTGGAGAGAAGTAGTCCAGGCAGTTGCAACAGAATACCCAGATGTTACGGTAGAACATATGTTTGTAGACGCTGCGGCCATGATGTTGATCAAGGATCCAAAACGTTTTGACGTTGTGGTAACAGCCAACCTTTTTGGCGATATTCTCACAGACGAAGCCAGCCAGATCGCCGGGTCAATGGGCATGCTGGCATCGGCCTCAATCGGCGATGGGACTGGCGTATACGAACCTATCCACGGATCGGCCCACGATATTACGGGTAAAGGGGTGGCCAACCCGCTAGCCTCTGTGCTTTCAGCAGCTCTGTTGCTGGATATATCCTTCGGCCTGAAAGAAGAATCCAACGCCATTATTGATGCGGTAGATCGTTTGCTTAAAGATGGTTACAGAACTCGCGACATCGCAGATGCTACTACAGCTGAGGAAAAAATACTAAACACCCAAGCTGCTGGAGAAGAATTGTTAAAACGACTGTAAATTTATCGAAGTTTTGCCAAAGAATATTTGTTTGAAATAAAACTTATGCTTTCTTTGCAGAAGAAAATCGCATACAGCGAAATTTCGCAAACGACTTTAGTAATGAAATACGCCGATTCACAACCATATTACCTTCTGCTCAATCTGGGTTAATCCAGAGGAAGGTGCCGTTATGATTCGTCCTAAAACCCTTTCTCTTATTACAGAAAGGGTTTTATATTGCCCTAGAAATTTAGTAAATTAGTTATACCATTACATATTCACCATACCCAGCAATGAGTCAGAGAGTTCAAATCTTCGATACCACCTTAAGAGATGGCGAGCAGGTGCCCGGCAGCCAGTTAACCACCGATGAAAAAGTCATTGTAGCCAGGCAACTCGAAAAGCTGGGTGTTGACGTGATCGAAGCCGGCTTTCCGGTTTCAAGCCCTGGTGATTTTCGTTCAGTGGTAGAAATTTCCAAAGCGGTAAGAGAACCTATAATATGCGCACTGTCCAGGGCCGTTACTGGGGATATCGACGCTGCAGCCGATGCCCTACAATATGCAAAAAGAGGCCGTATCCATACCGGAATTGGTTCTTCCGACATTCATATACAGCACAAATTCAACACCACCCGTGAAAAGATAATCGAACGGGCTATTGCCGCAACCAAGTATGCAAAAAGCAAGGTTGAAGATGTAGAGTTTTACTGTGAAGATGCGGGCCGTGCCGACCTTGCATTCCTTGCCCAGCTGGTGGAGGCTGTCATTGGAGCCGGTGCGACTGTGGTGAACATCCCGGACACTACAGGCTATTGTCTTCCAGAGGAATACGGTGGAAAAATCAAGTATATCTTCGAAAATGTAAGCAATATTCACAAGGCCATTATATCCATACATTGCCATAACGACCTTGGACTGGCTACAGCCAACTCTTTAGCGGGGATTAGCCAGGGTGCACGACAGGTAGAGGTGACTTTGAATGGGATTGGAGAGCGGGCAGGAAATACTTCTTTAGAAGAAGTGGTGATGGCATTGAAGGTGCACCCCGAAATGGGCCTGGAAACGGCTATCAATACCAAAGAAATATATCCCACTAGCCAGCTGGTCTCCAAAATGATGCGTATGCCTATCCAGGCTAATAAGGCCATTGTGGGGCGGAACGCCTTTGCGCATTCATCAGGAATACACCAGGATGGATTCTTGAAGCACAACCTGAATTACGAGATTATGAACCCTCAGGATGTTGGTGTTGATAAGTCGGACATAGTACTTACGGCCCGGAGCGGACGACACGCCCTGAAGCACCGCCTCGAACTATTGGGCTTCTCCTATGAAAAGGCGGCCGTAGATGAACTATATTCGCGATTCCTTGAAGTAGCAGATATCAAGAAGGAAGTCAACGACGCCGACTTGGTAGCGCTGAGCAAAGCCTTCGCTTCCGTTTAGAACGGGTGCGTTAACCTCCTGAAAATGAATTTGATGTTTTGAATATATTTTTGTAACATTACGTATTCAATAACATCCATCAGATTACAAAAAGCCCTCGGTGATTCTGACTAAGGGCTTTTTTTTGTGCCTATAGAATTATGGTTCGGTTTTGGTGGATGAAAACCCGGTCGTTAAAAACAAGCTTCAACGCCTTAGAAAGCACACTTTTCTCAGTTTCCTTGCCAAGTGTAGCCATATCGGAGGCCGTTTGCCTATGGTCCACTGCTTTCACATCCTGCGCAATAATTGGTCCTTCGTCAAGATCATTATTTACGAAATGTGCTGTGGCTCCAATAATTTTGACCCCCCGCTCGTATGCCTGGCGATAAGGATTGGCACCAATAAAAGCAGGAAGAAAGGAATGGTGTATATTGATGATTCTATTGGGGTACTTCGCTACAAAAGAAGGAGTAATAATTCGCATATATTTCGCTAATACGAGAAATTCGGGGCGATAGACATCCATTGTCCTTAAGATCGCCTCTTCATGTTCTTCTCTGCTCCGATTCTCATGAGATACAAAATGGAAGGGAATACCGAATTTGCTCACCAGTGGTTGCAGGATATTATAATTACTCACCACGGCCAATATATTGGCATCCAGCTCATCAAAAGCGTAACGCAGGAGCAGATCCCCTAAACAATGGTGCTCCTTTGTGACCAACAAGACAATATCTTTCTTCTTGCGGGGATTAATGCGCAGGTTGAGGCCTTCAGGCAGTTGCCGTTGCAGTTCCTGCAGGAGTAGCTGCGGATTTATCTCACCGCTAAAAGCGGTACGCATAAAGAAATAACCGGAAGGACTTACGTATTCATCGTTGCGAAGGATATTCTGATTATGCTCGAAAAGGATGCGGGTAACCTGGTAGATCAGACCCTTATGATCGGGGCCATCCATGAGTAATATATGCTGCTCTGCCATTTCAAAATTGATAGTAAACGGGTTATACCTACGAATTAACGGCTTTTCTTGGGCAAAGTGAACAACAAAAAAAAATATTCCTTACCTGGCACCGAACGATTATTTTCTGGAGGGCCCAGCCCCCTATGGAACAGAATGGAAATTATGTAACTTTTTCATTAGAATACTTGTTGGCATTTCATCCATTAACCAACGAACCAAATAGAATGGCAGAAGTCTTGATCATCCCTAAAGGGGAAGCACGCAAATATGTATATGAGGCCATCACCCCGCAGATAGAGGCGCTTATTTCCGATGAAAGCGACCTGATCGCTAACCTGGCCAATATTACTGCTGTTCTCAAAGAGGCCTTTCAGTTTTTTTGGGTTGGTTTTTATATTGCCAAAGAAGGCGAACTGGTACTGGGGCCATTTCAAGGACCCATCGCCTGCACCCGCATCAAGCCCGGCAAAGGGGTATGTGGTACGGCTTATAGCCAAAAACAGACAATCATCGTTCCAGATGTAGATCAGTTCCCCGGCCATATTGCCTGTAGCTCTGACTCCAAATCCGAAATTGTAATCCCTGTTTTCAATGCAAAAGGAGAAGTAGCCATGATCCTGGATGTTGACAGCGATAAACTCTCCGATTTTACCCAGGAAGATGCTTTAGGGCTTCAAAAGATTTTGGCAGTTCTGGAGAAAAAACTCTGAGTACGCCCTACTTATTGCCAGAGCCGGCTTAACTCTAGCTATAACGCCGCCTTAGCAAATGCATCATATGCAGATTGATACCCCACTGATCGGCGACAGGTAGATTGGTATAGGGCATAGTGGGCAGATAGGTCGGTGGACCAAACTCAGTTAGTATGGTAAGGGGTAGCCCCTTCTCTATTCTATGGGCGGCCACGGCATCCCACCAGTCAAGATGCGCCTTTAGAGCCGTAGCCCACTCGGGGGCCCGGGGATCGCTTACCTGAGGCCCTTCCTGATGCCCTACCCTTGCATGTATATGCACAGTACGTTCCAGGGCCAGCTTTACGGCCTCCGGCTGATCGGCGAGCAGGCTTTCATGAACATTACACCAATGAGAGATATCCAAAGTAATTTTCATCTGCGGGTTTTTCTCCAGAAACTGGCGAGCGATATGTGCGGCAAATAGCATGCGGCTACGATGTGTTTCGTGGGCGATAGGTATGCCCGTTTTGGCAGCTACCTCCAGGGTGTGATCAATCACTGCCTGATTTTGTTCGAAGGTAAAGTAATCTCTTCCACTATGGCAATTGATATACAAGGGTCTTCGCTCGGATTGGCTACTGGCCTCATCCACACCCTTTATAAACCCTGCCAGGTGCTTTTCAAAGTCAGACTCATGGCTTCCACAGAGGTAGCCGATCTCTAAGTCATACTTTTTGATAGCATTAAATAGCTCCCTCTTTCTCTCAACACCCGACTGCCACCACATCTCTATACCATCGTATCCTTCCTGCTTAGCCGCCGCACAAAATGCATCTACCGATCCTTTGTAACCCCAATTGGTCCCCATAATCTTTAGGCTACCCTTGTCTTTTACTTTCGGGATGAATGGATTTTCTGCACTAAGGGCCTGCATGGTGGTGAGCACACCGCCTCCTGCCATAGCAGAACTCAAGAATTTTCGACGATCCATTTTATCTGATTAAGATTATAAAATAAGGCACTACTATTTAAGAGGATCCTTGGCTAGTTAGTCTTCGTAGAAAGCTCAGAATATAAAGAGTCCCCGGCTTTGGCAAAGGCGGCAATGGATGCCTCGGTCATACCATTATTGATATTAATTTTGGGAAAGGCTTTGCGCTGCGCCTTCACCCCTTCCTCGCTTACCTTGGTTTGCCATACATATACGGATCTGAGATTCTTGACCGTCAGGGCAACTTTAAGACCTTCGTCCGTAATATTGGTCCCTACCAAATTCATATATTCCAACCTTGGGAGTCCTTTTAATCCCGACAAGCCTGCATCTGTAATTGCAGTGTATTCCAAATGCAATTTGTTTAAATTTTTAAATTTTGAAAGCTGCTGCAGTCCCGCATCCGTTAGAGCCGTACGGCCTAGCTTCAACCAGGTAATCTGCTCGGACAGAGGCAGCAGAAGGGCCATTTGCTTGTCATCAAAGCCTGAGGCATTCACTGCACTCACCTCCAGTAAATGATTATTGGCAGAAAGGCTTCTTACAATTAGCCCCGCCTCGGTAAGCTTCCGAATCGCTTCTTCATTTCCAGCCTTTACCTCCAAACCATCTATTGCCGAAAGGCTTGATTCCGCTTCCTTAAGGCTGGCGCTCCCATCCTGGAGGGCAGCCAGAAGGGGCTTTACGGGTTCCGATACCGTCAGCTCCGCTACTTTTTTATCTGCAGGGGCGCCTTGATCAATCCACCAGGAGAGTAATGTAATCTGATCGGGCGTCAACTGTGGTTTCCCTTTGGGAGGCATATGGTTGTCGTCATTTTCGGGCAGTAGACAGCGTTTAATCATATCGCTCTCGGCACTTTTTCCGACGACCATGATTTGTCCATTTTCACCCCCTTTCATCAGCAAAGCATATTCGTCCATGCGCAGATCCCCTTTCTGTTTCGATGAATTATGGCATTGGGTACAGCGTGCTTCGAGTATGGGCTGCACGATGTCTGCATATACCACTGCTTGTTGAACATTGGCAATAGGCTTGGCTACTCCGGTTTTTTGCTGCAGGGGAGGCATGCCAGCAAGTGCCCTGAAGGGCTCCGGAGTATACTGCGTGAGATAGTCGCCCCCATGTGTAAGAGAGCCTCCATGATGCCCGGCTGTGAGGGTCAGTAGGGTAGCCAGGCCAAATGCCGGAAGATAAAATAGTGGCCCAAAGGGTATTTTTTCCCCTATCCAGTCGGACTTTACCAGCCATGCGATCCATGCAAAAGCGGCTACACCTATTCCCTGCCATTGATGATCGGACAACAGATCAGCATCATAGCCCCCACTTAATGACAACAAGAAGCCGGCCATACAGGACAAAGTAGCGCCAACGGCGCCCCAAAATAGAACAAATGAAATAGTTGCTTCACTTACTTCGATGCGTCCTAGTCGGCGGCTAATTTCCAATAAGGCTGCTATCATCAGAAAACCTATAGGTAAATGCACCAATATGGGATGAAACCGTCCAAGGAAAGTGGCCCAGCCAGAATCCACAAAAAAAGAAAAATCCATGGTCAAATTTTTAAAATAAAAAAGAGGTCAGGCGATTACCGGCTTGATAACTTTTCCCTCGGTATCTGTAAGTCTGAAATTGCGGCCCTGGAAGGGGTAGGTAAATTTTTCGTGATCGAAACCCATCAGGTGCAATATGGTCGCTTGCAGATCATGAACGTGTACCCGATCTTTTACCCCATAATATCCCAGCTCATCGGTCTCTCCATGACTATATCCAGGCTTTACTCCTCCCCCTGCCATCCACACGGTAAAGGCATCAAGATGGTGATCTCTACCCATATAAGGCATCACGAGTCCATTGCGATTTTCTTGCATAGGGGTTCGGCCAAACTCACCACCCCATACCACGAGGGTATCCTCCAGCAAGCCTCTCATTTTCAAATCCTGAAGCAGGGCAGCTACCGGCTGATCCGTTTGCCTACATTTCTCATGGAGTCCCCCTCCTACATTATCGGCCGCACTCGTTCCATGCCCGTCCCAGCCCCAGTCGAATAGCTGCACGAAACGGACATCATTTTCAATGAGCTTCCTGGCCAGCAAGCAGTTCATAGCAAAGGAACCTTCTCCTGCTTTTACTCCGTACATGTCACGGATGTATTGAGGCTCTTTAGAAACATCCATCACCTCCGGTACGGACATTTGCATGCGAAAAGCCATCTCGTACTGACTGATACGTGTCAGAATTTCCGGGTCCTGCACCTGCTCATAGGTCTGGCGGTTGATATCATTAATGGCTTCGATGGTATTTTTCCGTAAATCTCTGCTGATTCCGTTGGGATCGGAGACATACAGAACCGGATCGCCACCCGTTCTGCACTGTACCCCCTGGTACACCGAAGGAAGAAAACCACTACCCCAGATACTCTTTCCTGCATCGGGCTGTTTACCCCCGGAAGTCAGCACTATAAATCCGGGTAAATTATTATTTTCCGAACCCAGGCCATAGGCTGCCCACGAACCTAAGCTTGGACGACCCAGCCTGGCACCTCCTGTATGCATCAACAGCTGAGCCGGGGCATGGTTAAACTGGTCTGTATGCATGGACTTAATAAAACAGAGCTCATCGGCAACTTCCTGAAGGTAGGGCACATAGTCCGACATCCATGCTCCGGACTGTCCATATTGCTGGAATCTGCCCTGAGGGCCTAGCATCTTGGGAACTCCCTGAATAAAGGCAAATTTCTTTCCTTCTAAAAACTCTGCCGGACAGTCCACACCGTCGTACTTAACCAGCTCAGGCTTATAGTCGAAAAGTTCCAGTTGCGAAGGAGCACCAGCCATATGAATATAGATGACACGCTTGGCTGTAGGCCTAAAATGGGGCACCTTCTGGGCTCCTTCCTGTGCTGAGTGGTTCGTGGCGTTAGGTTCATTGCAGCCACCTAATAGTGAGCCCAGGCCTAGGGCCCCCAAGCCAAAACCCATATTTTTTAAGAAATGACGCCGCGTCTGTTCTTCAACACGCCTGTATTCCAATTCCCTGAGTAATTTTTCCATGAGCATTTGTCATTCAGTAAGGGCAGACGACAGGTCTACTCTTTGGTTACCACATTATCCAGATTCAACATCACATTGGCCGATACAGAAAGGGCAGCAAGCTCCACACTCCGTTCTTTCCCATACACCAGCACGCTATCAATTTCACTTGGCCTGCTTTGATAGGCCTTAAGCGATTGTTTATAAATCCTTTCCAGTACGTCCAAACTCGGTTCTTCTATTGTCTGAAAGGTCAATAATCGGTAACCTTCGCGGAGCTGGTCTCTGGGCGTGGCACCTTTTTTCTTCATCATGATAGCCAGACGTTCTGCTGCCTCCATATAAACGGGATCGTTCAGGGTGACCAGGGCTTGCAAAGGTGTATTGGTGCGAATTCTCCGAGATTGGCAGAACTCTCGACTAGGAGCGTCAAAAGTGGTCATGGAGGGATATGGAGAAGTTCGCTTCCAATAGGTATAGACGGCCCTCCGGTACCGATCTTCCCCTTCGCTAAGCACCCAACGCTCGCCACTATAGGGCGACTGCCAGATACCTTCGGGCTGAGGAGGCATCACACTAGGCCCATACATTTTTGAGGATAGCAATCCACTCACCGCCAGGGCCTGATCGCGCACTTGTTCCGCACTGAGCCGCACCCTGGGCCCACGCGAGAGCCAATAGTTATAGGGGTCCTTTTCCAGCTGCTCCTGAGAAGTTTTAGAACTTTGTTGGTATGTGGCCGACATCACAATTCTCTTTAATAATGCTTTTACACGCCATTGATCATCCTCCATAAAGCTTACTGCCAGCCAATCTAATAAGGCCTGATGAGTTGGAGGGCTTCCCTGGGAACCAAAGTCCTCTACAGTTTCAACCAGACCATAGCCAAAAAGCTGTTCCCAGAATCGATTGACGATTACCCGGGCAGTAAGGGGATGGTCGCGGCTTACTAACCATTGCGCCATCCCCAAACGGTTCTTCGGGTCTTCGGCTTTTAAAGAAGGGAATAGCCCGGGCACCCCAGGCTCTACCTCAGGACCATTTACGAGCCAATTTCCCCTTACAAATACATGGGTTTGGCGGGCCAAGTCTCCTGTTCCTTCCCAAAGAATGGGCATTTCTTCTACCCGCTTGGTTAGTAGGCTGCTATATTGCTTCAGCATTTCTTGATAACCCGGCGCATCTGCTCCAGGCAGTGCCTCCTGGAAGGCCACCCATTTTATCTGCACCCATTTGTCAGGTGTCTTAGGACTTGAAAGTGTAAAATACAGATTATGTCGCCCCGACTGAGGCGCAACGTCCAAAATCAGCACGGTGTCCCTTACTGGGGATGTAATGGCAACATGAGCGATTACAGGCCCCAGCAGCCCACCTTTATGCACCTGAAGCAATGGCTTCTCAGCGCCCGTACTCATAGAAAGCAGGATTTTCGAGCGTCCGGTAAGGGTGATATCGGCCAGCCTAGCGGAACTGGTATGCTTTAGGCCTAGATACTTCCCATCGAGCATAGTAGCATTGACCAATTCGTCAAAATCGTGGGAGTTTACCTTAGGTTCCATCACATGAATAAATTCAGTAAAGTCCTTTTTGGAGCTGGCATCATGTTGACCTATCCAGGATAGTACCCGCTGAACCTTGGTAGAGTCGTCGCCCTTATAGAGTCGGAGTGCCGGGGACTCCGTGGGTACATCCTCATCTCGAGTATTATTGAAAAATGCCATATACTTATAATACTCATCATGGGAGATAGGATCGTAGGGGTGGCTGTGGCATTGCACACATGCAAAGGTGGTGCCTCCCCAAACCTCCCAGGTTGTATTGACCCGGTCCATTTGAGCGGCAACCCGGAACTCTTCATCGGAAGTGCCCCCTTCATCATTATTCATCGTGTTTCGATGAAAACCTGTAGCGATCATATGATCCCGTTTCGGTAGGCCGGAGGAATCGGGAGGTAGCAGGTCACCGGCCAACTGCTCAATCGTGAAGGCATCAAAAGGCTTATCGGCATTGAAGGAACGAACCACATAATCACGAAATCGCCAGATATTGCGCGGGCCATCCTTTTCATATCCCTTGGTATCGGCATAGCGGGCCAAATCCATCCACATAGAAGTCCAGCGCTCGCCATAGCTGGGAGAAGACAGCATACGGTCCACAAGCTTTTCATAAGCCATTTCCGATTCGTCGGCGACAAAAGCCTCCACCTCTGCAGGGCTTGGGGGTAAGCCCGTCAGGTCCAGGCTGACGCGCCGGATTAAGGTGGCCTTTTCGGCACGCTCAGACGGCCTCAAACCCTCCTCCTTTAGTTTTTTGAGGATAAAATTATCAATCGAATTATTGGGCCATGTCGTCTCACCCCGGTTCAATAGTCCGACCAAATTGCCCCAGTAACGAAGCCCAGGCACTTCTGGCCGTTCCACCCATTTATCTGCCCAGTGAGTCTCCCATTCAGCCCCTTCATTGATCCACTGTTTCAAGGTAGCCACCTCATCCTGATTTAAGGGAGGCGCATTTTTGGGCATGCGCTCGTCGGGGTCATGGGTTTCTATTCGGCGAATCATCTCGCTGGCATGGGCGTCTCCTCTTACTACCGCTGGCTTCCCCGATTTGCCGGGCTGAAGCATTTCCTGCTCGAACAAAAAGCTAACTTCCCCAGCCTTTTTGACACCGCCATGGCAACCAATACAATGCTTGTTAATGATGGGTTTCACATCGGCATTATAATCGATAGGATCATTGAAGCCACCTCGCCAGGTCCAGGCAGAAATGGCTAAGATTATGAGTCCTATGCCAATTACTATTTGTTTTTTCATAAGTTATGATACCTAAAGCTTAATCACCAATTAAGAGTTTAAAGGCAAATTCTTGTACTTTAACCCAAAAGCTTTCCAGCTCACGCTTTTCCTTATGAACAACTAAATTTCTTAATTACAGCAGCTTATCAAAATCATTTCCGTACCAGCTGCGCACTTCCTCCTGCCTTAAAATTCAGCTCCAAAAATCCTTCTTCAGTGGACTGCTGCCTGACCCCTTGGGCTGCGTGCAGTTTCCATTCCTCGGGATTTAACTTCAGCATAGCTACCCCGGCCTTTTCTGCTCTGACCCCGACCTCGCTAAGTACTCCACCCTCCATCTTCGCATCCACCAGAAAAGCCCCTTCTGCCCGTAGATTCTGAAATGATACGGTGCCCCAAGTTTCTGGTATTGCTGGCAGAATATGGATATAGCCGGCATAGCTCTGTAGAAGCATCTCCTGAATACCCGCCGCAAAGGCGAAGTTACCCTCCAGGGTGAAGGGACGATAGGTCATTTTGGATAGGCCTGATTTAGATTGATCTCCGTTGGCATGAAAACTGTTTGGCAAGCAAAATGCCTCAGCGAAGGTTCGAAGGGCCTTGGCAGCCCCAGCCCCATCCTTGGCCCGGGCTTTCAGATTCCCCAGCCACGCATACGAATAGCCTGTCCAATAATCGGGTCCTACCGCATCGAGCTTCGCCAAGGTATTGGTAATAATTTTCTGGGACTCGGGACCATCCTCCCAGTTGATGAGTCCCAGAGGATGGAAGGCCATCAGGTGCGAAAAGTGCCTGTGAGAAACGTTATAATCGAGATCCTGCGCGAATTTAAGCTCCTTCTTCTCCGTAAGGGAATAGTCTCCAAACTCATTTTGAAGGTCTTTCCAATGTGCCGCCTCCTGGGCCATTCCCAACTCCAGGGCCATCAGATGCCCATATCCCAAGGCGGCCTTCATTAGTGCCAAATCATAATTGGTATTCTTAGGAAACCAGGCTTCCAGTTTGTTGTCGTTGATTTCGGGACTTGAACTTATGGGCAGTTGTCGCAGTCCATCTTCGTCCAGACTTGTAATATTTTCAATAAAAGTACAAACCTGACGTACCCAGGGATAAGCACGCTTTTTGAGGAAGCCGGCATCCATGCTATAGCGCCATTGCAGGTAATAATGCTGGGACAGCCAGGACGATACTGTAGGCGAAAGGGCATACTGAATCCATCCCCCCATTTCGGTGCCGTCCAGGGTAGTAACCCCCGGCACCGCCAGACCTTCCACCCCGAAATAGCGCTGGGTATAACGCTTATAGTTCTCCGAATTTTGATCGAGATGGTCCAGATAACCCATAGCCTCTTTAAGGTGATTACCACTATAGGCGGGCCAGTAACTAAGCTGTGTATTTAAATCATGATGAAAATCCCCTTTCCAAGGTGGGATTCGTCCGTTGTCTGCCGTCCAGACGGCCTGAAGCGAAATAGGCGGTGCCCCCGCCCTTGCCGCAGAACCAAATTTATATTGTTCTAAATACCATTGCTTTTCTAGCAAGGGGTCAGGAACCTGAATGGCGGATTGAGCCCAGAAGTCCTTCCACCAGGCCTGGTGGCTGTTCCAGTCTTGAAGATAGCCTCTGGCCAGTGCTTTATCCGACCATTGATTGGAGGTAGCCGTAGCAGGCCGATCGGGGAAATGAGACGAGACACTCCATAGCCCTTCTACCTGCCCTTTCCCCAAGGATTTCCAGGATACCGTGATGTCGTAACGGAACCCCCCATAGCCTTCCTGGGTATAGGTGATACTTCCAGGGATTTTTTTAATCACTCCCTGTTTATAGCCCAGGCGACGAAGGTCGTTCCCTACCAAGGAGTTGATAGTACCCGAAGTATCGACGTCCCCCTGATAGCGAGGCGCTATCAGTTCAGGCGTAAATTCACCCTTCAAATTTTGAAACTTAAACCATCCAACCGGCTCGGTGGCATGGACAAAGGTCTGCAAAATAAGTCCTCCCTTCCATTTAACTGTACTCAGTGCCGTAGCTAGATGGAGGTTTACGGATTCTACCTCGCCGGCCTCTGGGATCGAGAATTCGATTGCTCCTGCCGGAATTTTGGATGGTGCCGGTTCCCGGTCATAGGGAGCATCTAAGTAATCCTGCACGGGCTTGTAATCTTTTTTGGCTACCTGCTCCTGAACCCATTTAAAATTAAACTCTTCCCGATGCAGCCCCTTCATTGGTCGTTGATCCCATATATCGGCACGGTCTAATGAGAATCGCAACCTACCTTCTTTTTGCCATACCAAGGCTCCGACCATGCCATTTCCCAATGGAATGGCTTCGTCCCATACTGTAGAAAGCCTGTCAAATTGTAAGTTGTGCTGGGTTTGGGGCTGAGCGTAAAGGGCCTCATGATAAACAAGAACAAATACGATCAGGTATTTATAGAAACGCATATGGCTGTAAAATTTTTTGGAATATCTTTATTGTAAAAGGTATTTTTGGAAAATTCTACCAACTTTAGGTTTCCGGCTTATGAGAACTACCCCTAATAAAACGCGTCCTCTACATGGCGGATGTCCATATGGCCATTGGGAAGTATCAGGATGGCAATGATATCAAAGCGGATGTCATGCTGCCAATCGACCTGATAGATGTAATTTTCTGCCGCTTTTTTAATCAGCTGAGCCTTAGTATAGTTAACAAACTCTTCGGGAAGGCCAAATCCCGTTCCGCTACGGGTTTTGACTTCAACAAAAACCAGCATTTTATCTTTTGTGACAATCAGGTCAATCTCCCGATGCTGATCCTTAAAGTTTTTCTCTAATATTTGATAGCCCCGCTCTATCAGATATTCCGCGGCGCGGTCCTCTCCCCAATGCCCCGTGTCGTTATGTGTTGCCATAAGAAGGAATTAAAATTAGATATTAATGCCCCTGCCTGTTAACTTTGAAAAATTTTTATACTTTAATATCCAACTCAGAAGAGCGAATACCGCCAGTTGTCTATAAATGAATACGGTGATCAATAAAAAAGTAACATTTGATGATTTGGGCCTGATGGACTATCAACAGGCATGGGATTATCAGGAAGCTTTATTTGCCCAAACCATTGCCATAAAGACCCAAAATAGGAGTCGTGAGTCCAACGAGCAGGTACCGACACCCAATCATCTGCTATTTTGTCAGCACCCACATGTTTACACGTTGGGAAAGAGTGGTAAACCGGACCATCTTCTATTGGACCCTTTGCGCCTGGCCGAGAAAGATGCTGTTTTTTACAAAATAAACCGAGGAGGCGACATTACCTATCACGGCCCTGGCCAGTTGATTGCCTACCCCATACTGGATTTGGATAATTTCTTTACCGATATTCATCGCTACATGCGCTTCCTGGAGGAGGCGGTCATTCAGACTCTGGCGGAATATGGACTAGAAGCTGGCCGTATTCCAGGACTTACTGGTGTATGGATAGATGCCGTTGCGCAACGAAATCCCCGTAAGATCTGTGCACTGGGGGTAAAGTCCAGCAGATGGGTAACCATGCACGGTTTAGCACTTAACGTTAATACGGACCTATCTTATTTTGGCAATATTGTACCCTGCGGAATCGCCGACAAGGCAGTTACCTCCGTTCGCCAGGAATTGAATCGAGAGGTTCCTATGGCTGAAATTGCAGAAATACTTAAAACAAAACTAGCTCTACTTTTCGAAATGGAATGGGATAATTCCGACACCAACGTATCATGAAAAAAGACATACCTTTCCATCCTGTCGAGGGAATACAAGTAGCTATCGTACGAAGCTTCAATGAAGAAAACCAGGCTAACTGGGATGTGCTGCTTATCAACCAAAAAGATATTCCCATCAGCAATGTTTTCATTACCTCACAAGGATACAACAGCAGCGAATCGGGCGATCATGAACAGCAAAAAACTTCGACTTTACGGCACTACTTTCCAGAGATACTACCCGGGCAGCATGTGCTGATCGAGCCGATTATGGAAGAAGTTTTTCATATGTACAATCAGTACTGGGTCAGCTTTTTTATAGACTCACAAATTTTCGACAAGAAGTTTATATTTGTTCCTGACAGCATTATCGAGGAGCATATCATTTCGATTCCAGCTCTGGGAAAAGAAGGAATTTTGCACTTATAAAAAAATAGGAGGGGCGAAAATCCTCGTTAAAAAGGCGGTAGTTGCGGATTTCTCCGGACTAAAAGACTATAGATAAAATTTCTTTAACCGAATCAATTGTTCAACGGCCTCCGGAACTACATATCTTATGGATTTCCCTGCCTGGACCTGTTGCCTGATATATGTTGCGGAAATATCGAGTAATGGGGCCTCGACAAATTGTATGGCCGGATGATTCTTAAATTCATGCGGGCGGGAATTGGGCCGCGGGTAAACGTAGATGCCTACATACTCCAGAATTTTTTCATAGTTCTTCCATTTAGGAAGTTGGGCAAGATTGTCTTCACCCATAATAAGCCGGAACTCATGCTGGGGATACTTTTCCTGGATGCGTACCAGGGTATCGATCGTAAAGCTGGGTTTAGGCATCCGAAACTCTACATCGGAGGCTTTCAGAATGGGGTTGTCATCTATAGCCCTGGATACCAGATCGAACCGATCGAATTCATGAAGGAGTGTATTGCTTTTTTTGAAAGGATTCTGAGGACTCACTACAAACCATACCTGCTCCAGGTCAGTGGAAGTGGCCATAGTATTGGCGATAATCAAATGCCCCATATGAATGGGGTTAAAGGATCCGAAGAAAAGCCCAATTTTCATGCTTAAAAGAGATTATTGTTCTGCTGAAGCTCCGACGAAGTCCAGAACGAGCGATTCTGCCTCCTGCAAGGCCTTCTCTAAGTCGTCGTTCATCAGCACGACATCAAATTTGTCTTCGAAGCTTAATTCATAACGAACCTTTCCCAGTCGGGTTTCCAGAGATTTTTCATCTTCGGTACCTCTGCCACTGAGTCTCCTAATAATCTCTTCTTCGGAGGATACTTTCACGAAAATTGCCAGGGCATTGTCCCGATACGTTTCTTTTATTTTCAGGCCTCCTTTTACGTCTACATCGAAAAGAACATGTTTTCCTTCGGCCCAGATTCGCTCTATCTCAGCTTTGTAAGTACCATAATAATTCCCGGCATATACTTCCTCCCACTCGGCAAATTCATTCTGGCCTATCTTGGCTCTGAAATCGTGTTTTTGAATGAAATAATAGTCTTTTCCATCAATTTCATGATCGCGTTTCGGGCGTGTGGCCGCCGAAACTGAAAAGGCTAATAAGTCAGGAAACTTGTTTAATAAATGACGGACTACCGTCGTCTTTCCGGAACCGGAAGGGGCAGAAAAAATGATGAGCTTACCTTTCACGCGAACAGTCTTAGCTGTTTATTTTAGAAATAATTGTATTTAATATATTTTTCGGACAAGGTTTCTTTTGAACCTTTTCTACCAAGGAAGCCTTGATACATTTTTCCAGGTTGTAAGACTCAATACAGGGAATGCATTTATCGATATTTTCCCTGAAATGATCCTTTTCCGCCTCTGTGGCCTGATCGTCCAAAATAGCCTGTATGACTTTCATGCACTCGGCATGATGCTCACATTTGGTCTTCATCTGGGGGGTATGCGCTTCGTCTGTCACCGAAGGCGTTTTGATTGACTCGTTCATCACAATAGGATAAAAATAATGGTATATATGCACGCTTGTACCCTATAACCGAATTGCTTACACAAAAAGTTTCAAAACTTATGAATCATATCCCATGGTATTGGCATAGCTTCTCAGTTTTTCTTTCAGCAAGTTACGCGCTCGGTGTAGTCTGGAGCGCACGGTTCCTATGGGGATGTCGAGAATTTTAGCCATCTCCTCGTAGGTAAAGCCCTCAATGTCACAAAGGATGATAACGGTCCGGAAATCTACTGGCAGGGCATTTAAAGCATTCGCCACCTCATCTCCTATGAGTTCCTGCACGGCATCGGCACGCAAATCTACCGTGTAGGTGGTGTCCGAGGCCTCTTCTGAGTTGTAGGTAGTCTCCACCTCCTGGTAATCTACTTTAGAAGGCTCCTTACTTTTCTTCCGGTAATCGTTAATAAAGCTATTTTTAAGAATACGGAACAACCAAGCTTTGGCGTTGGTACCCTGTTCAAAAGACTTTATAAAACGAAATGCTTTCAGATAAGTGTCTTGCACCAAGTCGTTAGCGTCGTCTTCGTCCATGGTAAGACGAAAGGCGAAGTTATACATGGAGTCAATATGAGGCATGAATTCACGGTTGAAGATATCGTAACGTAGATCATCCGTATTTTCATTTTTCGCGAGTGTTTCTGACATGGCAACGATCATAGAAATGCTGAATTTACAAAGATTAATAACAGCTCCAAACCATACAATCTTAAAATTGATAAATGGTTCGCCTGGCGGTTTGTCCGTCGGAATTTGATGATGAGTAAGATACACCCACTTCAGCAACAATTACGTGTATATACATCAAACATCGAGCCATAGCTTACAGGCACCGCCATAATGTCATATTAACGTTTAGAAAATAGTTCCAGTATTAATATAAATACGATTGTAAGTAAGGAAGTCGCCCCTATTCGCATTAAAGAATAAAGGATCATATTGATGTTGTTCATTTCCAGCAGGAAAAGGACGCTGCTATGGATCAGGATTAAAGGAAATAAATATGCAAGGAAGGACATGAATCCTTGGGCACGAATCCCAATTTCGAGCCGATCTACCCCTTTAGCTTCCATCTGATAGTGCAGTAAAAAGGGACGTATATAGGCCACCAGCACTGTAGCTGCCGCATGCATACCAAGGGTATTGGAAAATATATCGACGGTTATACCCACCAAAAATCCGATTAGTAATACATACAGGCGATCCGTTTCTACTGGGAGTAACAGAATGATCCCAATATAAATAAAACTAAAGGCATAATTGAACAGAACCAGATTGCGCATAAAAAATATTTGCAGCACCAGATAGATCACTACCAGTTGAATGGCTTGTATGGTTTGGCGTAAATTCATTTGGCTTGTTCGATACTGTTTCTAAGTCCCTGTTGTTCCTCAAGTTGATTATTTTTTACCACATACACATATGACAAATTGGGGAAGTCCGTTGCCAGATCGAGGACAATATTGTAAAATGTCTGGTTCTGATTGACTTCTAAGGACTTTACCCGACCTACCATAATTCCTGGTGGGAATACAGCATTTTGGTCGGAAGTCACAGCAGAATCACCTTTTATGATTTTGGTGTATTTAGAAACGTCCACCAAATCTATCTCATTTGGATTTTTGCCTGGCCATTTAGCATAGCCTATCTCGTTGCTTCGCAGCAGCTTGGTGGAAACCATAAACTGGGAGTGCAGAATGGAAGTGACAATAGAATAGTTCTCTGAACATACCCTTACCTTTCCCACTACCCCCGTGGCCGATATCACCCCCATTCCCGGAGCAATACCGTCCTTAGTACCCTTATCTATAGTAATGAAGTTGTTCTGATAATGTGTTTCATTATCTACCACCTTGGCTACGCTGTATGTAAACCGCTCGGCAAAACCAGAGTCGGGCAGGTAACCCGCAGGGGCGTTAGGAGGACTCTGTTGTTGCAAGTCGGTGAGCATGGCCCTTAGCTGGGCATTTTCGTGAGCGAGGTTACTATTAATATCTCCCAGACGGGTATATTCCCGGGCATCGTTAGAGATGGTCAGGGCCTTGGCAACATAATAGTTGGCTGTATTGAAGTAGGTAGCTCCCCAATAATTATTACTGCGCACAACCAGCCACATGCTAAGAATTTCTAGCAATACGAATACCAAGAAAAACCGATTCCTAACAACGAAATCAACGAGTTGGAGCATGTGCTAATCAGATCCATGCAGGAACACAGAAGGCGATTTACCTTCTGTATTCCCCTGAACAATCCAGTATTACGATATTAAAACAGGTTTGTACAATTCAAGATTTTTCAGAACCTCTCCAGTACCACGCACAACCGCCTTTAATGGGTCTTCGGCAATATGTACCGGAAGTTTGGTTTTTTGGGCGATACGACGGTCCAAGCCGTGGATAAGGGCTCCTCCACCAGTCAGGTAGATACCATTTTTAAAAATATCTGCAGAAAGCTCAGGAGGGGCTATTTCCAATGCTTTCATCACGCCTTCTTCAATTTTGGAAATTGATTTATCTAGAGAATAGGCAATTTCGCTATAGGTAACCCGGATTTCCTTGGGAATTCCAGTCATCAAATCCCGCCCTCTGATCAGATAATCTTCCAATGGGACTTCCAGCTCTGGGGAAGCCGAACCTATGGCCATTTTAATTAATTCTGCCGATCGCTCACCAATCAACAGGTTGTGCTCCCGACGCATATAATCTACGATATCTCGGGTGAAAACATCACCGGCTATCCGAACCGACTGCTCACAAACGATTCCAGACAGGGCTATCACGGCAATCTCTGTCGTTCCCCCCCCGATATCAACGATCATGACACCGTTGGGCTGTGTAATGTCTATGCCAATACCGATCGCAGCAGCTATAGGCTCATGAACCATATACACTTCCTTGGCACCAGCATGTTCACAAGAATCCTTCACCGCACGTTTTTCAACCTCAGTAATTCCTGATGGAATACAGACAACCATACGATGTGACGGGGTAAAAAACCTGCTTCCGGTATCGATCATCTTGATCAATCCTCGGATCATCATTTCTGCAGCGGTAAAATCGGCGATAACCCCATCTTTAAGGGGGCGGATTGTTTTTATATTCTCATTGGTCTTCTCATGCATCTGCATGGCGGTGTGGCCTATTGCCAATACTTTGCCTGTGGTTTTATCCATGGCAATGATCGATGGCTCATCCACCACAACCGTATCTTTATAAATGATAAGTGTATTAGCCGTTCCAAGGTCTATTGCTATATCACTCGTCAAAAAATCAAACAATCCCATATATATAGTAAATATTTTAACTAGTCAAGATTAAAAAGTACGCAAAATTACAGATTATTACCCACAAACAAAGGCATTTAAAAAATTTAGCATCACAGGTTTGAATCACAATTTCTGACGTTCCTTCACCCCTGCATTTCTTAGAATTTGTAAAACCTGCGTACCTTTGTTTGTACTATGGGAATCAGAGCACTTTTAAGCCAGCCACTGGCTCAATATATCGTAAATCAACAGCGTAAATGGATCGCTAACAGCATTCAAGTTCAGCACGACTGGATGCAGAAACTGGTGCAAACCAGTATTAAAACGAAGTTTGGCCAAGATCATTTCCTTCGAGATGTAAAAAACTATGAGGACTTTAAGGAGGCCGTCCCCATCCACGACTATGAAGACCTAAAAGACTATATAGCGCTGATCAAAGACGGCGCTTCTGACATCCTCTGGCCAGGCAAACCCTTGTATTTTGCCAAAACCTCAGGTACCACTTCCGGAACCAAATACATCCCTATCACTCATGACTCCATTTCTAACCATATCGACTCGGCGCGAAATGCGATTCTTAACTATGTGCATGAAACGAAAAAATCGGCTTTTCTAGACAAAAAACTGATATTCCTTTCTGGAAGCCCTGTGCTGACAGACACAGGAGGCGTGCTTACGGGACGCCTGTCGGGCATTTCGAACCATCATGTCCCTGCCTACCTGAAATCGAACCAACTGCCCAGCTACGACACCAATTGTATTGAAGACTGGGAAACCAAATTAGAAAAAATTATTGATGAAACACTAGGACAGCCCCTGTCTCTGATATCGGGAATCCCACCCTGGGTGCAGATGTATTTCGATCGGATTATTGCCCGAACCGGCCGCCCTATCAAAGATGTATTTCCCGATTTTTCCTTATTTATTTATGGGGGTGTCAACTTTGAACCCTATCGGGCCAAATTGACAGAGTCCATTGGGCGGCCTATTGATTCCATAGAACTTTACCCCGCTTCTGAGGGCTTTATTGCCTATCAAGACGCTCAAAATGAGCAAGGGATGCTTCTGTTGCTGAACACGGGTATTTTCTATGAGTTTATTCCTGTGGAATCCTATTTCGACGAAAAACCCAAACGTCTCTCCATTGGAGAGGTGGAAACGGGAAAGAATTACGCCTTAGTCATCAACAGCAATGCAGGCTTATGGGGGTATTCTATTGGAGACACCGTCAAATTCGTTTCTACCGACCCATACCGCATTATCGTAACGGGACGCATCAAGCATTTCATTTCGGCCTTTGGAGAACACGTAATCGGCGAAGAAATTGAAAAAGCACTTCTTTATGCGATGGAAAGACATCCTGAAGTAGAGGTTACCGAATTTACCGTAGCCCCCATGGTTAGCCCTAAGCAAGGAGGATTGCCCTATCACGAGTGGCTTATAGAATTCGCACAAGCTCCAATTAATATGGACCAATTTTCAGCCGATCTCGACCGCCGTCTAACAGAGTTAAATGTTTATTACCAAGACCTGATTACGGGCAATATATTAAGACCATTGGTTTTACGACCATTACGGCCCCATAGCTTTATTGATTATATGCGCTCTAAGGGTAAGCTGGGTGGCCAAAACAAGGTCCCACGCCTAGCCAACGACCGCATCATTGCCGACGAACTGTCACGCATAGGCAGCATTCAATAAAACAACATCATCTTCTTTTACCGCGCAAACAAGTTTACAGCGCCTTTAATCCGGCTCTACAGCCCAGGAAAGACATGAATAAAAAAGGAATCGCCATTTTGGGATCTACCGGCTCCATTGGCACTCAAGCACTGGAAGTTATCGCTGCCAACCCCGGTCTCTTCCGGGTGGAAGTACTAACGGCTCAGGCCAATGCCCCATTGCTTATTGCCCAGGCAAGGGCATTTATGCCCAATACAGTGGTGATCGGAAAGGAAGAAGCTTATCAAACTGTTCTAAAGGGCTTGTCTGGACTGCCTGTTAAAGTGCTATGTGGAACTGAGGCACTCACAGAAGTGGTGGAATATCCTGAAGTAGATATAGTGCTCACAGCTATGGTAGGCTATGCAGGTTTGCTGCCAACCATCAAGGCCATAGAAGCGGGAAAATCCATCGCCTTGGCCAATAAGGAAACATTGGTGGTGGCCGGAGAATTAATAACCTCGTTAGCCCGGAAGAAAAAGGTGATCATATTGCCCGTGGACTCGGAGCACTCGGCCATTTTTCAATGCTTGGTAGGTGAAACTGAAAATTCAATTGAAAAAATTATACTTACCGCTTCGGGCGGACCGTTCAGAGGGAAGGATAAGGATTTTTTATCGAAGGTAACTAAAGAGCAAGCACTGAAACATCCTAATTGGACAATGGGTGCTAAAATTACGATTGACTCGGCCACGCTCATGAACAAAGGATTGGAAGTAATTGAAGCCAAATGGCTTTTTGACCTTCAAGCGGACCAAATCGACGTGGTGGTTCACCCGCAGAGTATTATTCATTCCATGGTTCAGTTCGAAGATGGGAGCATCAAAGCGCAGATGGGATTACCCGATATGAAGCTACCAATTCAGTATGCTCTAGGGTACCCCAGACGTATCAAGTCCGATTTCCCCAGATTCAATTTTATGGAGTATCCCGAACTTACCTTTGAGCAACCTGACCTAAACACCTTCCGCAACCTGGGGCTGGCTTATGAAGCCTTGCGAAAAGGAGGAAATTTAGCATGTATAGTCAATGCCGCGAACGAAATTGCTGTGGATGCGTTCTTAAAAGACAGAGTCGGATTCCTGGAAATTTCCGATCTTATCATTGAGGCAATTGCTAAGGTACCCTTTATCAAAAACCCGGCTCTGGAAGATTATATAGAGACTGATGCAGCCACAAGGCGATTGACCTTGTCGGGCATTTCTAGCTAAATTAGAGTCATGAAAAGTGAAATTGTCAAGTATCTGTCTGTAGCTTTCGCTAGTGCACTCAAATTTTTTGGCGGCCCCATTACCGGCGTGGTCTTGGAGCTCAATTGGATTGAAACGGCCCTAGCCTCGGCCACCGGCATGATGGCCATGGTGTTTTTCCTGACTTATGTTGGGAAGTGGGTGCAAAAGAAAATAAACGCTTACCGCAAAACTCCAAGCAAACGCTTTACCAAGTCGAACCGGATGGCGGTACGCATCTGGAAAAAATTTGGGATCATTGGAATCGCATTTTTAACGCCTCCTCTGTTCACCCCGATTTTTGGGCCCCTTTTGGCCGTAGGTTTTAAAGTACCCAGAAACTCCATTTTCATTTGGATGGCCATTAGCGCCATTATCTGGGGGTTTGGAATTTCCTTTTTAGCCCATAAGATGACCTATTTCCAAAACTGGATACGATAAGGCCATTTTAAATAATCAAAAACGCCGGAAGGCTCTGTTCGAGCCCCTTCCGGCGTTTTTGATATCAAGTTATCGAAGAGAACCTATCTAGCCTTAATAATTTCCGTAAATTCCCGGGATTTCAAAGAGGCTCCACCTACCAGACCACCATCGATATCGGCCGAAGCAAAAAGTTCGGGAGCACTTGCTGCCGACACACTACCTCCATAAAGAATAGAAGTTTGCTCGGCCACTTCTGCTCCATATTTGTCGGCAAGATGTGCCCGTAAGGCGGCATGCATCTCCTGAGCCTGCTCAGCTGAAGCGGTAAGTCCGGTACCAATGGCCCAGATTGGCTCATAAGCAATCACTACCGACCGCATTTGCTCAGCCGATAAATGAAAAAGGCTTTCCGTTATCTGGTTTTTTACAAAACCAATATAATCTTCATTCTGGCGTTGTTCCAGGGATTCTCCACAGCAAAAAATGGGAGCAATATCATGTGCTAGGGCCACATTTACCTTCTCGGCTAACATCGCATTGGTTTCATTAAAATACTGGCGGCGTTCACTATGCCCGATCAAGACATACTTAACCCCTATGGATTGTAGCATGGGGGCCGAAATTTCGCCTGTAAAGGCTCCCGACAGCTTGTCAGAAAGATTCTGCGCAGCTACTGCAAAATTGGGAGCATCTGCTATGTACTTCTGAATGGTGGTCAGATATAAGGCAGGGGGACAAAGAATTACCTTGGCATCGTTGCTCACTTCATCTTTAGCCATATTAACAATTTCCGATGTTAAGGCCACAGCCTCATCCATCGTCTTATTCATCTTCCAGTTTCCGGCAACTATCTTATTTCGCATATTTTAATTTTATTGTAGTAAAATCTCATTTGACACAACAAAATTATCATAATTTCATGAGATACCTTATTTAAATTTTCCATTAGAGAATTTCCTAAAAAAACTTGCACTTTTAAAGAAATTTTTGTGTTTAAAATAGAAGGAAAGGGTTAAATTTACCTTGATAACAAATTGATCAGCAATTACTCTGGAAACCCATGGTCTTAGAAGGCTTTCGACCATGTGGGGATTTGTCGAAAAGCCACCTCATGATAAATATCTTCGAAAGCAGAACGCAATGAGAACTTATTTACGATTCTGGCTGGCCATTTTATTGGGCACTTTGAGCTTTAGGGCTCTCGCTTCGGAAACGAGCCCAAAGGTTTCGGAAGAGAAATATGGTTACTTTTTGGAAAAGGATAGAAAACAGGTGCGCATTCCTTTTGAGCTGCACTCCAATTTGATATTACTCTATCTCAAAATCAATAATACTGACTCCTTACGTTTCATCTTGGATACTGGTGTAAGCTCCATTATCGTGACAGATCCTGAAATACTGAAACCCGACAGGCTTCAACTTACCCGGACGGTCAGCTTGGCGGGCGCAGGAGAAGGTGAAAGAATTTCGGCGCATGTGGCCATTGATAATAATATTGTAATGGGCAAACTCCGGGGAAATCACCAGAATATTGTCGTCCTCGAACAAGATTTCCTACGTCTATCCGAGTATGTAGGAGTTCCGATCCATGGCATCTTTGGGTATGATATATTCAATAACTTCGTGGTTACCATCGACTTTGCCAAAAGAGAACTGCTACTTACCCAACATGGCCATTACAAATACAAGCGCTCCAAAGGCGAGAAGTATCCTTTGATAGTAGAAAATACCAAGCCCTTTACCGATGCTGTCACCCTCTTTGCCGATGGCAGAGAGCGTCCCATCAGGGTCCTGATCGACACGGGCGCAGGCCATGCTCTACTGGTCAACAACAGCCCCAACGAAACCTTACGCTTGCCCGACAAAGTCATTCGAGCCCAGCTTGGCCGTGGACTTAATGGGGTAATTAATGGAAATCTGGGCCGGGTTGAGCGAATTCGTCTTGGAAAATACGAGATCGATAATATTGTGGCTTCCTTTCCGGATAGTGTGGCATTCGCCTCCAAACTTCATAACAGCGCCGATCGTCAGGGCAATATTGGCTGTGAGCTGCTTCGTAGGTTCAAAATTACCATGAACTACAAGGAGGGCTATATGGTACTAAAGCCCATCCGGAGTAAAATGAAAGAAAAGTTTGAACACGATATGAGTGGAATGGAAATCGTCGCGGAAGGCAGCAAACTTCGCAACTATTATGTACATCATGTAGCCAAAAACTCTCCCGCTTCTTCAGCAGGCCTACAACCTGGTGACCAGATCCTGTTCTTTGATGACCACTCGGCCTCGGACATTAACATAAGTGAAATTTACAAACTTATGCAGAGGGGCGATGGACGTAGTATAGACCTGCTTGTAAAACGGAACGGTGATATTTTCTTTACCAGAATGACGCTAAAAAGAATGATTTAACTACTTTTAGGCAAATCACTTTTTGAACTCTTGGAACGCCTGATTATCACTGAAGATGGTTCTCACTCCCTGATGAGCCCATTATTTCACCAACAATATCACTCCTTACAGGGAGCCATTACCGAATCGGTGCATATTTACCTTAATCTCGGTCTTAACCCCCTACTCGAGCTGGGTCTGCCTGTCTCGGTATTCGAAATGGGTTTCGGAACAGGCCTTAATGCCTTTTTGGCCTGGCAACGTGCAGAGCAAACCCAGGTGCCCGTACATTATACCAGCGTGGAAGCCTTCCCCATCTCTTTAGAAGAAGCCGCTAGTTTAAATTATCAAGAACGCATAGGGCACCCTGACTTCCTGGAACTCCACCGATGCAGCTGGGGAGAATCCATTGAAATTTCACCTTATTTTACATTTCGAAAAGAAAAGAGCACCTTGCAGGAATACCAGCATCAGCGCATATATGATGTCGTATTCTTCGATGCATTCGACCCCCGGGCTCAACCTGAGCTTTGGACGGCAGAAATTTTTTCTAAAATTGCAGCCCAAACCCGCCAAGGTGGCGTACTTGTAACCTACTCATCCAAAGGAATTGTTAAGAGAGCCCTTCGCGAAGTGGGATTTACTGTCACCAAACAACGGGGACCGGGCAAGAAATTTCATGTTTTGAAAGCATTAAAGAACTAAACACAGATTGTTATGTCATTGAAAGAAATCATTGGCCATGAGTTACAAGAGGCTCAAAATGTATTAAACGAGTTTTTGAACGACCCTGTCCAAATCCAGAAGATCGAGGCTGCGGCCCGACTCATGGCTCAGGCAATTCAGGGAGAAGGGAAAATTATTTCGGCGGGTAACGGGGGCTCTCACTGTGATGCCATGCATTTTGCTGAAGAGTTAACCGGCCGATACCGTGACAACCGCAGGGCTCTGCCTGCCATGGCCATCTCAGATGTAAGTCATATTAGCTGCGTAAGTAATGATTTCGGCTACGAATACATATTTTCCCGATATCTGGAAGGGCTGGGTCGCCCTGGAGACGTCTTCCTAGGACTAAGCACCAGTGGCAACTCTGCGAACATCATCAGAGCGGTGGAAACTGCTAAGAGAAAAGGCATGAAAACCGTCATCCTGAGTGGCAAGGATGGGGGTAAACTGGCAGGTATGGCAGATATCGAAATTAGAGTACCTCATTTCGGCTATGCCGATCGGATTCAGGAGATCCACATTAAAGTAATCCATATTTTTATGTTACTCATAGAAAAAATGGTCATAGAAGAACCTGTTTGATCACAGGAGCAGAGCAAACATATCATTCATTTCGTACAGCACTATGAAAGTAAGACCGTCGGCATTAATAATAGAAAGCAATAGGGTCTTGACCATGCATTATCAATACCAGGGCGTGGATGTTTTTGGCTTGCCAGGGGGTAATCCAGATCCAGGCGAGACATTGGAAAAAGCCCTGATCAGGGAGTTGGAAGAGGAACTGGGTGTATCGGTCCTGGTCAAAAACCTGCTCGTCGCCGGGGAAGTTATCTGGCCGGAGGTCAGCCGGGAGACCTTGCATATGGTGTTCTCAGTTGAAATTGTGGGAGGAGTGCCCAAATTAAATCCGGAGCATACCACAGCTTTAGCAATTGAATGGATTCCTGTCTCCTCCCTACCCGACCATCTCTGCTATCCCAATTTTGGGCATGAACTACTGGCCTGCTATAACAGTGGAAAAGGAGCAGGGTATGTAGGACCGGCCAACCAACCCTATTTGGCAGGATAGAAATATAATTTTCGAAATTGTACTTATTTAGGGAATTATAATAGGGTAACGGTTAAGATTTTAACTTTCTTCCTTCAGAAACGCCATTACCCGGCGTTTCTGACTTTTTTCATGGATAAATGCCCCTTCCATTTCTAAAAAACAGAAACAAGCCGTACTTTTGCATTTTTTAAAGGCAACTGTGTAAATGGAAAACGAAAAGAAGGAAAAGCTGTCGGACTTCCTTATACGGCGGGCGGATAAGGATCGGCTTTCAAGAGGTCGATCGATTTACAGTAGTGGGGCACTTAAAGTATCAAAGCTGGAATACCTTGGATCGGGTTCAGCGGAGTTTAAGATTAAAAGTGACTACTCAATTCACTACTTTATAATCCAGATAAAGGATTTTTTAACCCCTCAAATTATTGCAGAATGTACCTGTAATGACAATAGTCAGGGGCTATGTAAGCACCGCGTCGCCAGTATTCTGTATATTCTCGATAAGATGCCCATTATCAAGCAAATCGTATATGAAATGCAGGATACTGAGGTAGAAATGGCGGACCTGCGCGACTATGTACTGCGTAATCTGGTCTTGGATGAAACTTGGAAAAGCCGGGATCAAATTGGTAATGTAGAGGTGACCATTGCCAGCGAAGGGCATGCAGAATGCCAGGTGACAGTCGAAGAAAAGCCTTACCAGGTAAGTCTGATACGCCCAAAAGGCACCAAAATTCTAAAGACTTCATGTAACTGCGGCCAAGAACTCTGGGTGCCGCTTTGTGAGCACAAATTGGCCGCTCTACTCAAAATCAGAGAAGAGCTCGGAGACAGAGCATTCGAAGTGATGCGCGACTTTTCGACCGACAAAGCGAAACTTTTGGAGGAATATGGCTATGACCTTGAAGATGATATCAAGGACAAATTCGATTTTAAGATAGACGATAATGGAGACTTGGTTCTGATCAGCCTTGATCCTTCTATTCAAAAGGTCGGAAAATACCAGGATTGGGCAGAGCTCCGCTACCAGATACTCCCCTACCAAGCGGAAGAGTTTAGCGTAACCGGCTCTGACAATCATTCTGATGAAGACGATAGAATCACCTTTTTCTCTTTCTGGCCAAAGGGCATAGACAAATTGATGGACTTTGGTTTCGGAGTATTCTCCGGTAAGTTCAATGATAAAAACGAAAAAGTGACGACCATTCGCACCATTGCGGGTGGGAATAGCCAGTATTACGCCGCCGACGAGGTACCGGTTCTTTCTGAAGGAGAGGCTAGGTTGGTACGTATTGCCCGGACGCTTGAAGATGGTTTGCAAAAGTTTACTCGTAAAAAGGGCTGGACCTATAATGCCTTTTTAAACTATAATGACGTTACCCCCCTGCAAAAGACTGATGCACGGAGCTATACAGGGAAACAGGTTCAGAAAATATTTCATGATCTGGGCGATCAGAAAATATACATTACCGACAACGACAACGTTACCAATAATAATCAGTTAGAGGCTATTACGCTTCACCGTACGCCTATCAAATTATTCTTCGCCCTAACAGAAGACAGCGAATTTGTTACCCTAAAGCCATATGTAGAGATCGTTCCTGGATCCCCACAAAACCTGGAGGAAGTAACCAATTTTGACAGTTTCTGGTTAGGCGTTTACCGCAATAAATTATTATTTCGCTGGGCTAGTCTTGGTGATGCAGAAATGGTTCACTACCTGCGTACCAACGGCTATAAAATCAGGGTGCGCAAGCAGCATGCAGAAGACTTCCTGAGCGAATGGGTGATCCCGGTGGCGCAGCAGTTCGATGTGATGTTCCAGACGCGGCATGAGATTCTTAGCAAACCCCTGGAGCTCAAAAAGCCTAAGATTTACCTAAAAGAAGATGAAGCCAATCTTTTAATAGTTCCGGCTTTCGTTTACAAAAACGACCCTAACGACGAAGAACAGGACTTAGAGTTTCATTATAATGGTAGGCGCACGCAAACAGGTTTTGAAGATGGAAAAATTACCGTTTTAGAACGTGACCATAAACAGGAAAATGAAATCTGGAGTTGGATTAAAACCTTAAATCCAGATTTCGGTATTCAAGATGAAGGATCGTTTTTCTACGTTCCCTTCGACCAGGTGATGAAAGATGGCTGGCTATACAAATTCGTAGAAGCCGTCCAGGAAAAGCAATACGACCTTTTGGGCTTTAAGGAGCTTAAGAAAATGCGCTTCAATCCTAACAGGGGAAAGGTGCAGGTAACGGCGACCTCGGGTATCGACTGGTTTGACATGCAGGTACTGATCACTTTTGGTGACCAAACTGTATCCATGGGTGATGCAAAAAAAGCGCTACTTAAAAAACAGAATTTCGTTCAGCTAAAGGATGGCACCTTAGGGGTTATACCCGAAGAATGGATCAAAAAGCTGGAGCCAATTCTCAAGTTTGGCCGGGTCAATGGGAATGGCATTCATCTTTCAAAAATTCACTTCTCGCTTATTGAGGCACTTATTGCTGAAATTGACGATGAAGAAATTGCGAAAGAATTGCAGGAAAAGAAGCAAAAGCTTCTGAATTTCAAAGAAATTCCTAACGTAGCCCTTCCGGCAAATATTAACGCTACCCTGCGTCATTATCAGGAAGAAGGTTATAAATGGATGAATTTTCTCGATGAGTTTCGGTGGGGAGGCTGTCTAGCCGATGATATGGGTCTGGGAAAAACCCTTCAGATTCTTACCTTCGTGCAGCAGCAGAAGAATCTCCACCCCACAGCGACCAATCTGGTGGTAGTACCCACTACCTTGATTTTTAACTGGCAGGCGGAGGCTGAAAAATTCACTCCTGACCTGAAATTATACGTTCATCGGGGTATGACGCGTCGTAAGGATATTGATTTTTTTACCGAATACGATATCATCCTTACCACCTATGGAACCATGCGTAGCGATGTACAGTTGCTACGAAATATCGAATTTCACTACATCATTCTTGACGAGGCACAGGCTATTAAAAATCCTGACTCCCTGACGTCCAAGGCCTCCAGGCTCTTGTTGGCAGGCAACCGCCTAACCATGACCGGAACGCCGGTAGAGAATAACACCTTCGATCTTTACGCCCAATTCGAATTTCTCAATCCAGGTATGCTGGGCAGCGCCGACTTCTTCAGGTCGGAATACGCAACCCCTATCGATAAGTATCAGGACCGGGAGAAGTCCGACGAGCTCAGAAGACTCGTATATCCGTTTATGCTCAAACGCACCAAAGAAGAAGTGGCTACGGACCTACCCGATAAAACGGAAACGATCCTTTTCTGTGAAATGGGCAAGAAACAGCGGAAAGTGTATGACCAGTTCCGGGAAAAATATAGGGCAGAAATTGCGGAAAAATTAGCAACCGAAGGTCTCAATAAGAGTAGCTTCCTGATATTAGAGGCCCTCTTGAAGCTGCGACAAATTTGTGACTCTCCGGCCATTTTGTCCGGAGATGAAGATCATGGCAGCGAATCGGCGAAGTTAGAAGAGATTATACGGGAGATTGAAGAAAATGCGTCGAATCATAAGATTCTTATTTTTAGCCAATTCCTAGGTATGCTCGATCTCATCAAAACGCATTTAGAAAAAGTCCGTATTCCATATGAGTATCTGGATGGCCAGACAGCCGATCGCGCTAGCCGGGTAAACCGTTTCCAGAGTGACCAGTCCTGCCGCGTGTTTCTTATGAGCTTGAAAGCAGGTGGCGTAGGCCTGAACCTTACTGAGGCCGATTACGTGTACCTGGTAGATCCTTGGTGGAACCCCGCTGTAGAACGCCAAGCCATTGATAGAACCCACCGTATAGGTCAGCAAAAGAAAGTTTTTGCCTATAAAATGATCTGTAAAGACACGATTGAGGAGAAAATTTTGCTGCTTCAGCAGAGAAAACAAGATCTTGCAGAAGACTTAGTAGGAGGAGAATCAGGCTTTATTAAGAAGTTAACTCAGGACGATATCATGTCGCTCTTCAATTGATATGTACTGAACGTAAAAAAAGCGTGTAGCTTGGAAATTTTCCTCGCTGCACGCTTTTTTCTTGTGTGTGTATAGGTAAGGCAATAATAAAATGCTTTGAATTACATTAAAACAAATTGGCAAGAACTGGAATTCTTAACCACGAGGTAGAATCTGGTTGCTGAGGCTCCACTGTAGTATCTGCCAATGACAAAGCAGGATCTAGGGTATCGCCAACTGTATCTTTTTCCATGGCTCTTTTCTCGAGAACGCAGAGACCAAAAAGTAAAAGGGCAACTATTAAAGTATATATTGGTTTCATCGCTAATATTTTGTTTCGTGTGTAAAGCTTGGCAAAGCTAAAACTTAGAGTTAAAAAAAGACTACTTGGTTGGAATAAGAAATCTTAAAATGTTTAAAAAGTTATTTAACGGTTAGACCTTCCTCTAAAAATTTTGTGCCAATGGCTCCCTTTTGAGCCAAATAAAAAAAATACTATCCGAACCGGACTAAAATTTATATAAGTAAAATAAAAGTAAATAGCCCAGTTCAAGCAATTGTTATCTTTTTAAGTAAAACTTGCACTAATTTTACAACAGAAGCTTATTATTGAACTATCAAAAAATCCTATTTGCTAAATTTTGTCTCCGCTACTTTCTTTAGATTCAAAGAATATACTGAGGTCACAATTAATTAATAAATTTCAGGCAAAAAGAAGCTAATTCTCTTCACTCCATACCGCAATTTGCATTTATAAAACTGGATTTACTGACTTACTCCAAGGGTCGGTTCTGAAAAGTAATTTCGGTAAGGAGGCCAACTGCATTAAATTTCAGGATGGCCTTTTTTGCGTCTGATTTCACTTTGATATCGTCACAGTGGGGACCTTCCTCCAGAAAGTACACATACAGTTTGATGTTTCGCTCCCCAAGTTGATGAATATCGGGACGACCCAACAGGGTTCCGATATCGTCAATAAACTTACCTAATAATTGAGATTCCTCCTCCTTAAAGGACTCTACCAATAAACTTCGTTTATTTTCACACCCTCCACGATCGGAGCGCCAGGCTTTCAGATCTAAGCTACCCAAATTATCTGGTGCCGAAGAGCAGGCCATCGCCCCGATTAAGGCAAGGCTCAGTGCCAAATTATTTATTCCAGTTAATATTTTCATTTCAACGATTTTAAACCCTGATAAAAAGGCAGAAATTTGTCCTATGATAGTAAATCAGGTAAATACTTTTAGGAAAACCCGCCAACCCATAGCTCCTTTAAAAATTATATCTTAGCTTTGATTAGGAACAACATAACACTCTACCATTTCAAAACTATGAAATCATTATTCATTTTTTGCCTATTGATCGGAATCAATGCCGTAGCTCAGGCACCATTCAGGACTAGTGATGCTACCAATTGCACTGAAGGTTTTTTTCAGGCCATGCTTGATGAAAATACCGACCAGCTCAACAACCTTCTCGCTCCCGACTTCAGTATCATCTCCATGAATGGTCAGGTAGTGGACCGAGAAACGTTTATACAGGCAATCGCTCAGGGCTATGTAGTCATTGACTCCGGCCAAGTGTCAGGCCTGCAGACCAAGGACTATCAGGAGGTGGGCGTGGTGCATGGAAGTTGGAGAGTTAAGGGCTCACTCGAGAACAACACCTTTTCTGAAACGGTCACCTTCATGACCGTCTGTGTTCGCCAAGGGGGAACCTGGCGGCTGTCGGCTGTGCAGCTAACCCCTAGTCGCTGATCACCCGGCATCGTCCATGTTAAGAAAGGCTGACAAACATAATTTGCCAGCCTTTCTTAATTATGATATTCCCGAAACTTTCCTAAACATTCATCAAAGACTCGCGACGACGCATTTTCCCAGCTGGAATACCGAACATCATCTTGAATCGGCGACAGAAATACGCCGTATCCTTGTACCCTACATCGGAGCCGATGGCGCGTATACTTTTCTTAGAAGTCCGTAAAAGATCTACCGCCTTCTCCATCCGCTGATATTCTATATAATCCTGAGGATTAATTCCTGTCAGCATCTTAAAATACTGACCTACATAGTCCTCAGAGACATTGGCGACATTGGCCAAAACTTTATTGGATAGGTCTCCACCCAAATTATCTTTGATATAAGCAAATATATCGATCAAACGAGGATCCTTGAAATAAGTGCTATTGGTAACTAGTTGCTCTACAAATAGCTTGTTCTTAAGGATGTACCGTATTATTTCGATAACTACCTCTTCCGTTTTAATTTTGATTATACGTCCTTTACCAGGAGTATCCAGCATATCCTCAGCCAAAATCTGGTTGATGGTGGTGGCAATTTGATCGTCACGTTTGATCAAAAATGGAGGTACATCTAAAGAGGTAAAGAAGTTTACAGTATCAAAAACCTTGGCTTCGAAAGAAATCAAACCAAAGGAATTCGGCAACTTACCAATCAACGCTGGATCGTGTCCGGCTTCGATATAATTGTCCCGATTGGTCATGAAGTCCTCATTGGAAACTACTTTCGCCGCCTGACTGCTGCCATACGTAACGGTAGCATGCTTACCACCTGGGATAAAAAGCATATCTCCCTCTTCAACTTTCTGAGGTTCTTCACCGCCAAAAGATACTTCTCCGTCATACAGAATAGTTAATGAATTCTGAACATCGTAAAAGTTTTTGATGGTAATGGGCTGTAAAATCCTGATATGCCGTGCTTTGACGAATTTCACTCCCAGGGACTCAATGATCTTATTATAGTCTTCCATAGCTTAAATATATTTTATAGCGAAAATGCCTGTTTTGTCTATTTTTGTACAAATCTAATAAATTGTACAAAACTAATACAAGTACTGGAAGACAATTTTTTAAAAAAAAATGATATTTCAGTCTGATTTTAATCCAAGTTTTAAAAAATATTGGAAGATTGGCCCGAAAAGGCATTATTTAAGGATCTCCCGAGCGATCACTAACTTTTGGATTTCTGAAGTACCTTCGTATATCTGTGTTATTTTGGCGTCGCGCATATGTCGCTCAACATGATACTCCTTCACATAGCCATAGCCTCCATGAATTTGTACTGCTTCAGTGGTCACCCACATAGCCACATCGGAGGCATATAATTTCGCCATGGCAGCCTCGCCAATATAGTCTTTTCCTACATCCTTGGTATAAGCTGCTTTGTATACCAATAGTCGTGCAGCTTCAATACGTGTGGCCATTTCGGCGAGCTTAAACTGTATGGCCTGATGCTCGCTGATGGGCTTACCAAAGGTGCGGCGCTGCTTGGCGTAGGCCAGCGAAAGCTCATAGGCCCCGGCCGCTATTCCCAAGGCCTGTGCTGCAATCCCTATACGGCCCCCGTTTAGGGTATCCATTGCAAATTTAAAGCCGAACCCATCCGGGCCAATTCTGTTTCCTTTAGGGACCATGACGTCGGCGAACATAAGCGAATGCGTGTCCGATGCTCGGATGCCCATTTTATCCTCTTTCCGGCCCACCGTGAAGCCGGCTATTCCCTTTTCCACCAAAAAAACATTGATCCCCTTATGACGCTTTTCAGGATGGGTCTGCGCCATAACCAGACATATCTCCGAAAGATTTCCATTGGTAATCCAATTTTTGGTACCGTTGAGTATATAGTAATCTCCCTGATCAACAGCCGTAGTATGCTGAGAAGTAGCATCAGATCCCGCTTCTGGTTCTGACAAACAAAATGCCCCAATTTTTTGGGCCGAAGCCAAATCAGGAAGATATTTTTGTTTTTGTTCTTCCGAACCATACTGCTGAATACCCCAGCAAACCAATGAATTATTGACCGACATAATGACACCTGCAGAAGCATCGATTTTACAGATCTCCTCCATGGCTAGTACATAAGACAGCGTATCCAGCCCTCCACCACCATACTGCTCCTCCACCATCATGCCCATTAGTCCCATCTCGCCCATTTGCCGGACTAGAGAAGGGTCGAATTTCTGGGCATTATCCCGTTCTATAATACCAGGGAGTAATGTCGTTCGAGCAAAATCTCTTGTAGCTTGCTGGATTGCCTTATGCTCTTCTGTTAATTCAAAATTCATGTGTACAGTCGATTCGTGTGAAACCTGTTAATTACAGTCACAAATTAAAATATTAATAGAAAGTATGCAAGCATAACAACGAGAGTACTTGCAAAACAGGCAACGAATGACCCAATCTGGAAAAACTTGATTAAGTTTGCGTCTTAAATTCGACCATAGCGCTTAGCACACGATTAGCCAGTACGCCAATATAATGTCCATCAATACTATATTTTACATCAAGCTGATTATCAACACGGCCCTAACCCTGGGGATTCTATGGACAGTCAGCCAGTCCACACACTTTAAAACCTGGCAACAAACACGGGAAAAGCTAGTCTTCGGACTTGGCTTTGTACTGCTTCGCCTCCTTCCCTGGGTAGCTATTTTTCTGGTGCTCAACCAGGATCCTCGGGGCGACATTCCTTTTTTCTTTTATAAAGCCGAAGCCGCCAAGGCAGGCGGATTCGTTTATCGGGATTTCTGGTCCTACCATGCCCCCTTATTTGCATATATCATCAGTATTCCCGTCTGGATCTGGCATAATGCCCGGGCCATCGTGCTGTTTATGGTACTGATGGAAAGTGCCATTCTGTGGCTTACCTACCAAACCTACAAGCAGCGGTCGGAATATGCTTTGCAATACGCCATCCTCTATCTCTTGCTGCCTGCTGCATTTATGTATATCCTGGTCGACGGGCAGGAAGAGGTATGGTTTTGGGGCGCAGGACTCCTCCTTTGGCGCTATACTCTCAAACACAAAGAAAACCATGAGATAGGTCTAGGGCTACTCTATGCCCTGGCCTTACTCACTATTAAGGTAACGTTCATTTTTCTATTGCCCGCCGTACTGGTCATGGTGAAGCGCCCGGTAAAGATGTTGCTGGTGATGGCTGCTATCGGACTTCCTGCCGTTGGCTTTTTGTATTGGCAAATTGGAGATTTGTTCCTAATGCCTATCCAGCATACTGAGCAGCTGATGACTCCCAATCTGTTCTCTGTGAGCCGCCCGTTTGTCGAGCTCTTTGTGCATGTAAACGAAAAGAAATCTACCCTGATCAACTGGGTTGGACTTCTATTTACGGTATTTGTACCGGTATACTTTGCCATGAAAGGCAGAAAAAGAGGGATTAGCGAAATACTGCCCGCCGTGTTCATTTCCAGCTTTGCCTGTATGATGATCTTCCAGGCCAGTGCTATGGGCGCTTACCTGATTGCCTACCTGATGGCTGTGGTTTTTGAAATCATTGATATTCGCCAAACGCGACACTTGGTGATCCTTATTCTGCTCAACTGGCTAACTGTGGTGCAACCCTTCGTATGGGTGACGCAAGGGCAGCCCGCCTATACCTCTTTTGGCATGTTTAGTAACCTTGCATTCCTATTCGAATATATCTTACAAATCCTTAACCTGGGTTGTTTCGTATGGATCCTGATCAAGACCTATCAACATATCGATTCCCCTACTAAACCCGTGGTAGCATGAGCATCGTTTATGGAAAGTTGGCCATTAGTATGGCCTGTACCCTTTTGGCACTATTTATGCTGGTCCGTCGCCAGTCGTTTACGGCCTTGCTGGAGGGACGCTCAGCTGTAGGAACCATGTCCGTTGGCTGGATCCTTTTTCGTCTTCTGCCATTTGCTGCGGTATATCTGTTGGCCGACATGGCCCCTACCTCCGACGTCAATGGCTTTTGGGACGAAGGCAGCAAGGCCTCTATGGGACAGGTGGTATACCGTGACTTTTGGTCGCCCTACTCCCCACTCTATGCCTATTTCCTGGGCATCTGGCTCGAACTCTGGTACGACCCGAAAATGATTGTACTTACCATGACGGTGATGGATGGGCTGGCCTTGCTCCTATCGGCTGCCTTTTACAAGCAGTTTTTCTCCAATGGCCGATTCCTATTCACCGCCCTGCTCTACCTTATTCTACCGGGCTCTCTGGTGCTATGCGTCATAGGTGCACAGGAAGATGTCTGGATGTGGCTCTTTGTACTGCTGGCTTATCTTGTGCGCGAAAAAACCCGAAACGTATATTGGTATTCCCTTGTACTGGCCCTGGGCCTGCTCTTCACCAAGGCCATTTTCGTGTTGATCCTGTTCCCGCTCTTTTTACTGGAAAAAGATAAGGTCAGGTTTATGATTCCAATGATCGCAGTGGGTGTTGCTTCCCTAGCTATTCTATATCCCTTGGTAGGCTGGGAGTTTATGCAACCCCTGGACGAGGCCAAGACCCTTCGTGCCCCCAATATCCCTTCCATCATCAATCCCTGGTTTAACGACCAGATTGGGGTGGGTGAAAAATTCTGGAACTGGATAGGCTTGGTCATTTCCCTAGGCCTTGGAACCGTAGCGGCCTTTCGCTTCCAGCATAGCAGTGTGCAATTTATGCTCTCCCGCACCTGGGTGGTACTCTTTGCCACCATGATGATCGTTCAACAGAGCGCCTATAGCAATTACATTTTCCTGTTTTTGATTCCGCTTATGTTTGGGGTGGTCGACTGGACCAGCAAAAAACAAGTAGGGATACTACTGCTCTATAATATACTCTGCGTGGTTCACCCTTCCGTCTGGTGGAGGTTGGGAATGCCCAAATACCTATCGACCGCCGACATACTGGTCAATAACGCCGCCATTCTGGACTATGCCCTTCAAGTCGGGATTATCGTGCTTACGATCTATTTTGTAAACCTCGCCTTTAGAAGAGAGCCTTCCGTTTCCATAGGAGATCATTGAAGGGCTAAAAATATGCTCAGGTGTTTAGTCATGGTCTAAATCGTCTTTGGTGGTTGGAGATAGCTTCGAATCTGAAGTATTATTTACTCTGAACCTTCTTCCATTTCCATCACTTATAGCATTTTGATTGATTCGATCCTGGTCTTTAATGTCCCCCCCCTCCACCCAAGGTACTGTCGGGAAGAAACCTCCGGTTTTCTAAAATTTCCCATTTGGCATAATCCTTATCTTTCATAAGGTACATGCGTTCAAATCACCTCCTGAGACTTAACAGAAATGGGGGACTCCCCTGGTATGCAGCAGAAATATCCAAAGGCAAACCAACAAATAGTGATGTACTTAATCAGATCTTTAGCAATAACTTTTCTTTTGTTCAGAAAAATTGTTTTTTGTTAGTAGTTGATATTCAACAAACCTAATACAAAAATCAATAAAATTTATATCACAACTCTATAAAAATAAATACATTTTTATATTATGATTGACTTTATCACGACCGATATTGTATGATGAATATGCTAACCAATACTCAGTAACAATCAGCTCGAAAATAATTTCGGGAAGAATTTGACGGCCGAAAGCCGACTGCCGATTGCAATACTAAACAAGTCGTGATAAAGTCTAATATTTACGTAATATCCAAGAATGACACTAGAATATATACAAAGAGCCCTGAATTACTTCAGAGCTCTTTTTGTTCATTTTTGGAAGATCAATAGTCTACGCTATCACATCAAACCCGCAATAGGGCACCAAAACGGCCGGGATCTTTACAGTTCCGTCGGCTTGCTGGTTGTTTTCCAACATGGCAGCAAGGATACGGGGAAGGGCCAATGCCGACCCGTTCAGGGTATGCAGAGGATGCGTTTTCTTATCGGCGTTTTTGTAGCGCAACTTAAGGCGTGCAGCCTGATAAGTTTCGAAGTTAGACACGGAGCTACACTCCAGCCAGCGCTCCTGCCCCGCAGACCATACCTCAAAGTCGAGCGTAATGGCCGAGGTGAAACCCATATCCCCAGCGCAAAGGCGAAGGATCCGGTAGGGAAGCTCCAGTTTCTCGAGCAGGCTTTGTACATGCGTTACCATACCATCCAGAGCCGCATAGGAATCCTCAGGTTTGGAGATTTGCACGATCTCCACCTTGTCGAATTGGTGCAGACGGTTCAGCCCGCGCACATGGGCACCCCAGCTACCGGCTTCTCTACGAAAACAGGGCGTGTGGGCGGTCATCTTAATGGGCAGCTCGGCCTCTGTCAGTAACACGTCGCGAAAGAGGTTAGTAAGCGGTACCTCAGCAGTAGGGACCAGATACAGGTCGTCGGCTGTGGCGTGGTACATCTGCCCTTCCTTGTCGGGCAATTGCCCGGTACCAAAGCCAGAGTCCTCGTTAACCAGAATGGGAGGCTGCACCTCAGTATAACCCGCCTTAGCGGCCTCGTCCAGAAAGAAGGCGATCATGGCTCGTTGCAAACGAGCCGCTTTCCCTTTATAAACCGGAAAACCTGCGCCGGTAATTTTATTACCCAGCTCAAAATCGATCATCGGCGCCTGAGCCTGGCCAAGCTTTTTGATAAGCTCCCAGTGCGGCAGGGCACCTTCAGGTAGCACCGGCTTGGCGCCCACTTCCAGAATAGTGATATTATCATCGGCATTGCGGCCTTCAGGCACGCTCTCATGGGGCAGATTGGGAAGTTTCACCATCTCTTCGTGCAACTCCTGCTCCACCACCTTATGCTGCTCATCCAATGATTTGGATTTTTCTTTCAACTCGGCGGTTTCAGCTTTGGCAGCCTCGGCTTCGGCTTTTTTGCCCGCTTTCATGAGTCCACCGATCTCCTTGGCCTTCGCATTGGAAGCGGCCAATACATCGTCGAGCTCCTGTTGCAGCTCTCTTCTCTTTTTGTCCAGAGCCAATACCCGATCTACAGCTTGTGCTGCCTCGGGGAAGCCTCTTTTCTGTAAACCGGCAATGGTAAGATCCCTATTGTCGCGTATAAATGCTGTTTGTAACATATTAATTATTTTCAGGCATTCGCAGCCCGAAATATTAAGTGTGATTCAAATTTTAAGTCTTATTCCCTCCGACTCAGGGAGCCGTAAAGATGTCCTTCATGGTATCCTCATAAAAGAACAATCGCTCGTTAAGCACATTCAAAGCTTCGGCCTTGTACTTCGAGTGAATAAGGATCGAAAGGTTATGTTCCGAAGCACCATAGGAAATCATTCGGATGGGGATATGCTTCATGGCCTCCAGCACCTTCAGAGCAATGCCTTCCTTATCCGCACTGAAGTTACCGACTACACAGATAATATTCTGGTCGCGGTCGTGTTCCTCCAGATCGGCAAACTCGCGCAATTCTGCCGTAATGGCCTCCAGATTGGTATCGTTGTCGATCGTTACCGACACCGACACTTCGGAGGTCGTAATCATATCGACTGGAGTCTTGTATTTTTCGAAAATTTCGAAGACACGGCGCAGGAATCCATACGCATTTAGCATACGGGTCGAATGAATATATATGGCCGTGATATTGTCCTTAGCGGCTATAGCTTTGATCTCCCGGTCGCTGGACTGATTGGCAATAAGCGTGCCGGGCGCTTCTGGCTGCATGGTGTTTTTCAGACGCACGGGCACATGCCTCAGTTTGGCTGGCGTGATGGTGCTGGGATGTAGGATTTTAGCTCCGAAATAAGCTAGCTCAGCCGCCTCTTCGAAGGTAAGCTCCCGAATAGGGAAAGTACGCTTCACAATACGCGGATCGTTATTATGCATTCCATCTATGTCGGTCCAGATCTGGATTTCTTCGGCACGAATGGCGCCTCCAATCAGCGAGGCGGTATAGTCCGACCCTCCTCTTTTCAGGTTGTCGACCTCCTCGCGGGGGTTGCGGCAAATAAAGCCCTGGGTTACGATGATCTTCTTATCGGTATGCTGCTCCAGCATGGCCGTCAAACGTGTCTCGATCTGAGCCATTTCGGGTTCACCATCCGCATCGATCCGCATAAACTCCAAAGCTGGGAACAAAACGGAACTATCGCCCTGCTCAGCCAGATAAGCCTGAAACATTTTGGTACTTAATAGTTCTCCTTCGGCTACGAGCTCCTTCTCATGCTTCGGTGCAAAAGGACGTATGCCGATTAGCGAGGTGATATAACCAAATTCACTTTCTACGATTTTTTTTCCCTTCTCTAGTCCGGCATCGGTAGAATAAAGTTCCTGTATAAATGCATCGTAATGCGCCCGTAAATCGGCCAGCAATTGCATTGAAAGGTTCGTATCATTCGCCTTGGCCGCCTCACCTATGGCAATCAGCGCATTGGTACTTCCCGACAGGGCCGATAAAACGACAATTTTACGATTGGAATCGTCGGTCAATAGTTGACGAATTGAATGCATGCGCTCCGGCTTACCTACCGAAGTCCCACCAAATTTCCAGACTTGCATAAGGGAATATTAAATATATAAATGTGAATGACTATACATGAAAAGCTTGCTTTAGGATAGAACTTGCTCTTTGAGTCCTACCATCTTGATGGCCGTTATGGCCGCTTCATCGCCTTTATTGCCATGAACCCCGCCTGCTCTGTCCAGGGCCTGCTCCATGGTATTGGGGGTGAGCACGCCGAAAATGATGGGCTTATTATTGGCGATACTAGCGTTGGTTATCCCCTGAGCCACGGCATGATTGATATAATCATTATGCTTGGTTTCTCCTTGTATTACTACCCCTAATGCGATGACGGCATCTATCTCGGGGCGTTGGGCATACCAATGAGCAGCCAGGGATAGCTCGAAGCTCCCTGGGACATTACCTCTGACAATGTTTTCGGGCAGCGCACCGTATTGTATCAGGGTGTTATAGGCCCCTTCAAAAAGTTTCTCGGTGACCTCCTCATTCCATTCGGCCACCACGAGGGCAAATTTGCGGGAACTGATGTTGGGAAGCGCTGCAGTAGAAAACACACTTAAATTTTTATCGGCAGTTGACATATCGATTTTTAAATAAATAGCTTATACAAAAAACAAAAAAAGGATAAGACCTCGGTCGGCCTTATCCTTTTTAACTAGAGACAGCAATGATCACTCATTATTTGCCGACCTGTCCCTCAATTAATCCCATATATTTCTTCGCGTTCACCACTTCCGAGGAAAGAGGGAATTCGTCTACAATCCGTTTATAACTGGAGGCGGCGTCGGCCAGCTGATTCGCTTTTTCCTGAGCCAAAGCGAGCTTCATCAAATAAACGGGAGTAAAATATTGATTCGATTTGCTATCTACAGCCTTCTTATAGGCAGACACTGCTTCGGCAAATTGATTTTTTTCCATATAGGCATCACCAATCAAGGCCTTGGCACGTGCCTCTACCAATAGGTCGGATGAACCGAAAGCCTCTAAATGGCTAATAGCTTCATCATATTTCCCTTGCTTAAGAAGGGCTACACCGGCATAAAAATTTGCCAGATTACTAGCATCTGTCCCCTTATAGCTATCGGCAATCGAGAGCAAACCTTCGTTTCCTCCACTTCCGTTCAAAGCCGCTTGTAAAGAATCAGCCTCAAAATCGTAAACTACATTAGAAAGAGCAGCCTGTGCAGTATCTTCCTGGCTGTCAATATAAAACCGGTAGGCACCAAAAGCCACGATAGCTAACAAAATGGCACCGCCTACGCCCATTAGCACTTTGCGGTTCTTCACAAAAAAGTCCTCGGCCTTATTTATCTGGCCTGCTAGTGCTTCAGGAGTTTCTATTATTTCAAGCCCGGAAGTATCCGTATTTTTCTTGCTCATATCAATTAATTCAATTTTGGAGTGCAAAGTTATGAAAACTTTATTAAGTCAAAACAAGTTAGCGCACAATTCTTTAGGGCAAATATGATACGAAATTGGCCTCAGCCAAAATTGCTAAGGAATATCCTCACCATAATAGGCTAGCTTTCCCTGATTATATTCCCACATAAAACGGATAGACTGCGACTCAATAGCATATTGAAAACGCAGTCTATCAGCTATTTAAAACCTATTTCCGATTAAACGTATAAGGGAAATTGCTTCATCCAACTGTTTATTTCCAGCTTAACTGCAGCAATTTTGTTATCCTGATCATGGTTCATCAATACAGTGTCGATCATCTCTACGATGCGTCCCATATCGCTTTCTACCATTCCCCGGGTCGTTACAGCGGCAGTACCTACGCGAATACCAGAGGTTACCATGGGTGATTTATCGTCGAAAGGAACCATATTCTTATTAATGGTGATATCGGCTTTAATCAAAGTATTCTCAGCCAAGCGGCCAGTCAGACCGGAGTCCAAACCGTTTTTGGTACGAAGATCGATCAGCATCAAATGGTTGTCGGTACCGCCAGAAATAATCTTATACCCTTTGTCAACGAATGCAGAGGCCATAGCCTGCGCATTTTTGGCTACCTGATGAGCATAATTAGAATATCCGTCGGAAAGCGCCTCTCCGAAAGCGATGGCCTTCGCCGCAATGATATGCTCTAATGGCCCTCCTTGAGTACCTGGAAAAACCCCAGAATCCAAAAGCGACGACATCATACGGATCTGACCTTTGGCTGTGGTAATACCAAATGGATTTTCGAAGTCATTACGCATCATAATTACTCCACCACGAGGCCCTCTCAGGGTTTTATGTGTAGTGGTGGTAACTATATGACAATGATCGAAGGGGTCGTTAAGAAGGCCTTTCGCTATAAGTCCTGCGGGGTGAGAAATATCGGCTAAAAGTAAGGCTCCAACTTGATCGGCTATGCTCCGCAGACGGGCATAGTCCCAGTCACGGCTATATGCAGAAGCCCCACAGATCAGCAACTTAGGTTTTTCCTGTATGGCCTGCTGCTCTACCTTGTCCCAGTCTATCAAACCTGTTTCTGCCTCTACCCCATAAAATACGGGCTGGAAATATTTTCCTGAAATATTCACCGGCGAACCATGTGACAAGTGGCCTCCATGTGCCAGATTGAATCCCATAATTTTATCACCAGGATTCAGACAGGCAAGAAAAACCGCCGTATTAGCCTGAGCTCCTGAATGGGGCTGAACGTTAGCCCAAGTGGCGCCAAATAAGGTCTTCAAGCGATCTATAGCGATCTGCTCTATTTCGTCTACTACTTCACAGCCACCATAATAGCGCTTGCCTGGTAGTCCTTCGGCATATTTATTGGTAAGAACGCTTCCTGCAGCTTCCATAACCTGAGGCGACGTGAAGTTCTCAGAAGCAATCAGCTCGATACCAGACTCTTGCCTGTGCTTCTCTCTATTAATTAGATCAAAAATAGTTGTGTCACGTTCAACGCTTATGAGTGTAGACATGGGATTGACGGGATGTTAAAAATTGTTTTCTACTTTAAAGTGCAAAAATACGTGCATTTCTTCGGTAATGAAAATTCCCTTCTTATAATTATTGCCAAGGAGCCGTATTGTAATCAAGGCCCGCCTTTCATATATTTACCTGGAATGCGCTAAATAAAAAAAGCTCAAATTTGGTTATTTTTAAATTTTTTTAATAATATTCGAATTGAATCGTATTTTTGTGCTGTTAACGAAGAGCATATCTTCAAAATAAGCCCTGGAGACCCATTGGAAAGGGGATTTTGTCGTAGGGAAAAACTATTCTTAAACTCTGAAACATATTTTCATTTCAAAAAACTATGGACCAACAAGCGCTCAACCCGCAAACTATTCTGATGCAAACGGCAAGCAACGTCGACAATCCTACTAGTGGCACCATCGGGCAACCCATCACTTATGAAAAAATTGCAACCCGAATCTTCGCCAATTCCAAAGAGGCCTCTGCGGCTGTAGCCAAGGAGATTGCCGATTTGATTCGCAAGAAACAAAAGGAAGGCAAGCCTTGCGTCCTAGGATTGGCCACCGGCTCATCCCCCAAAACGGTATATGCCCTTTTGGTCAAAATGCACCAGGAAGAGGGATTAAGTTTCAAAAACGTAATCACTTTTAATCTGGACGAATACTATCCTATGGAGCCTGACTCCATCCACAGCTACCACCGCTTTATGAAGGAGCAGTTGTTTGACCATGTGGATATTCCGAAGGAAAACTATTACCTCCCTTCTGGCACCGTTCCAGGAGAGTCCATCGCCGATTTTTGCACCTCATATGAAAACAAGATCAATGCGGTAGGAGGTCTGGACTTCCAGCTGCTTGGAATAGGGGGCAACGGCCATGTGGGCTTTAATGAGCCAGGAGCCTTAATCAACTCCCGGACTCGTCTGATCACTTTGGACCATTCCACAAGGTCAGCCGCCTCAATGGAATTTGGAGGCCTTCATAAAGTTCCTCGTAAGGCCATTACCATGGGTATCACGCCTATTCTGAATGCTCGCCGCATTGTGTTACTAGCCTGGGGTGAACGCAAAGCTACGGTAATACGCCAGTCGGTGGAAGGGCCCGTAACAGAGCATGTACCGGCATCTTATCTACAGGCTCACCCTAACGTTTCCTTCGTTGTAGACGAGAGTGCAGCTTCCGAACTTACCCGCGTAAAAACGCCTTGGGCCGTTGACACCGTGGTATGGGACAACAAGATGATCAAGAAAGCGGTAACCTATCTTTCTGCAACCCTTCGCAAACCCATTCTGAAACTGACCGACAAAGACTATAACGACCATGGTATGAGCGATTTATTAGCACAACATGGTTCTAGTTACGAAATTAACATAGATGTTTTTAACCAGTTGCAGCATACCATTACTGGATGGCCAGGTGGCAAGCCTAACGCCGACGACACCAATCGTCCGGAGCGAGCCGAGCCGGCGAAAAAGCGTGTGCTTATTTTCAGCCCCCATCCCGACGACGATATTATTTCTATGGGTGGTACCTTCCAGCGCCTGGTAGACCAGGGTCATGAAGTACATGTAGCCTATCAGACCTCTGGAAATATCGCTGTAGCCGACGATGAAGCGCTGCGCTTTATGGAGTTCGTTGTAGACTTCGACCAAAACTTTGAAGTCAAAAGTGCCAAATCAAAAGACTTATTCGGAGAAGCTAAAAACTTCCTCCGCCATACTAAGGACAGCGAAATCGATACACCTGAAATCCGTCAGGTAAAGGGAATCATCCGGAGGGGTGAGGCTAAGGCTACTTGTCGGTTCGTGGGCATTCCTACTGAGAATGCTCATTTCTTGAACATGCCGTTCTACGAAACAGGCACCGTACAGAAAAACCCTATTTCCGATGCCGATATTAAAATTATCGAGGACATCATCGAAGAGATCAAACCCCACCAAATCTATGCTGCAGGTGATTTCGCCGATCCGCATGGCACCCATAAGGTATGCTGGGACGCCATCGAGGCGGCCCTGGAGCGGTCGAAGCACAAGACATTTATGAAAGACTGCTGGGTATGGCTATACCGTGGTGCCTGGGCAGAGTGGGACATCTACGAAATCGAAATGGCTGTTCCTATGAGCCCCGACCAGGTGCTTAAAAAGCGGCAAGGAATTTTCAAACATCAATCGCAAAAAGATGGGGTGGTATTCCAGGGTGAGGATTCCAGAGAATTCTGGCAACGCGCTGAAGAGAGGAACCGCGGTACCGCACAACTTTACGACGATCTTGGCCTGGCCGAGTATGAGGCCATGGAAGCCTTCGTAAGATGGAAATTATAAATCATAGATAACGACAAAAGGCTGCTTATGGCAGCCTTTTGTCGTTTAATAATATAATACATCTTTGAAAAAATTTAATAAAGGTTTAACCTGCTCCAGACGGCGTTGGCTGTATATATCAGACTTCTATATCTTCTCTCATACGGAGAGCCATTTTTTCTATCATACGCCCCACCCCCTCAATTGCCCCGAAAACAATGCATAACGGGAAAATGATAGGAAGGAAAATGAACCACTGAAGGGCCATTGTAAGATTAATTTTTTTTACTAAGGGTGCTTTCATAAATTTAACTAAAGGCTAAAGGGAGGAGGAAAACAAAAAATTGGTTTGGTTATAATCTTCAATATTAATGAATAAAAAGGAATTTTAGTAAAAATTTCAATAAAAAATATCATTATTCAGCTCAGATGGACAGAATCGGGTTTTCTATCGTGAGAGCAGTACCTTTACATGTACTGAAGCTCTTGAAAAAAATTTGTTAATTTGTTACAGCATACCAATTCTACTCTTTCATCATGCCATCGTCGGATATCATACAGTTATTACCTGATTCAATCGCCAACCAAATAGCGGCCGGTGAAGTGGTGCAACGCCCCGCATCGGTGGTGAAAGAATTGCTTGAGAACGCCATCGATGCCCAAGCCACTAGCATTCAAGTGATCCTAAAAGAAGCAGGCCGCACACTAATACAGATCATTGATAATGGGGCAGGTATGACACAGACGGATGCACGCATGTCCTTCGAACGTCATGCCACTTCCAAAATACGTCAATCCGACGATCTGTTTAAGATCCGGACCATGGGTTTCCGAGGAGAAGCCCTCGCTTCCATTGCTGCAGTAGCTCAGGTGGAGCTCAAAACCAAAACGGAAGAGGATGAATTGGGAACCTTAATCCGCATAGAAGCTTCGGAAATAAAGGCTCAGGAAGCCATCGCCTGTGAGACTGGGACGAGTTTTTCGGTGAAAAATTTATTTTTTAACGTTCCTGCCCGCCGCAACTTTTTGAAGTCTAACTCTGTAGAAATGCGTCATGTGCTGGACGAGTTTCAGCGGATTGCACTGGCCCATCCCGATGTGAGCCTCACCTTATTTCATAACGATACCGAAATTTTTAACCTTCAGGCAGGAAAGCTGGTCCGTAGGATTATAGATATATTTGGCAAAAGCTATAGGGAACAACTGGCCTTTTGCCAGGAAGAGACCTCCTATATTAATGTACGAGGCTTTATAGGGAAGCCCGAATATGCCCGTAAAACACGGGGGGAACAATATTTCTTCGTCAACGATCGATTTATCAAGCATAGCTATATGCACCATGCGGTGCTCAATGCTTTCGATGGGACCATCCCCGATGGAAGTCATCCATTTTATGTGCTATTCATTGAAATTGATCCCGCACATATTGATATTAATATACACCCAACAAAAACAGAAATAAAGTTCGACGATGAGAAATCCGTCTATGCAATCCTGATGGCTGCTGTAAAAAAGGCAGTAGGGGTTTACAACCTTTCTCAATCTATAGACTTCGACGATAATATTAACTTCTTAAATCCAGGCAGTACCGAGCCATCGCAAGGCTCAGCTCCTAGGGCGGTGACGCCAGACTGGGCCGCGCAGTCGCATAAACCAGGTGATAGTCATTCTAAAAGCAACCTTACCAACTGGAATAAATTATTCGAGGGATTGCAGAGTACCGATGGTAGTGCCGGGGATATTAGTTCCTTTGAGACCAGTAGCTCGGGTGGCTCTCGCCCGTCAGCCTACCTGGAACAATCCAGGACTGTAGCGAGTAAGGTCAATCGCATGGCTTCTGAAGTCATTGCAGCCCCCGAAAGCGATGCCATCACCTTTCAGCTGCACAACCGCTACATCCTTTCCCAGGTAAAAGATGGCATTATGCTGATCGACCAAAAGGCCGCCTACGAGCGAATACTTTTTGAACGCTACCGAAGAATGCTCAGCAATAGAAATGGGGCCTGCCAGCAACTGCTATTTCCAAAAACGATCCGGGTATCTCCATCTGATATGCAACTGGTTCAGGAAACCCGAGAACAAATCCGGAGTTTAGGATTTGAATTTGACGAATTTGGAACGAATCAGCTGATCATTCGGGGAATTCCAGCCGATCTTCCCGAAGAGAGCGAACAGGATCTTTTTGAAGAGTTGCTGGAACAGCTCAAACAAAGCTATTCCGACTTAAAACTAAAGAAGCTGGAAAGCTTATCGCGCTCCTTAGCTAGGCGCTTTGCCGTTCGCTATGCCGTAAAACTGTCTACATTAGAGATCCACACCCTGATCAATCAGCTTTTCGCATCTACTGACCCCAACCGGACACCGGGAGGAGAAGCCATCATCGTATTATTGACTATGGATAAGCTAGCCACCATCTTTAAATAGTGTTTAGGAAAATAGAATTCCGTTCTTCTTCGCACTTTAGTAGGCTCCATTTGAAACAAAAATGGAGGAACGGAGGTTATAATTTAAATTTTATTGACTCAGAATTCAACTATGCTTAGCCTTACACCAACGGTCAAGAACCTGCTAATAATCAATATCGTTGTATTTATTATCAATGCCTATATTATTAACCTAACCAATGCCTTCGCATTAAGGTCACTGTTATCTCCCGACTTTGCTCCTTACCAATTTGTAACTTATATGTTCTTACACGGTGGTTTTTCGCACTTGTTTGGGAATATGTTCGGTCTGTTTATGTTTGGCCCCATGCTAGAGCGCATGTGGGGGCCTAAGAAATTTCTGATATTTTATATGTTTACAGGCATTGGAGCGGGTCTATTATTCTCGGGTATCGATTATTTTGAAAACAGTCAGATAAGAGAGGCTGCAGCCCTATATACGCAGTACCCCACCCCCGATGGTATGGTAGACTTTATGAGCCAGCACGCAAAGGGCTTATACCAATCCAGTTTAGAATTTTTAAATAAATTTGAAGAGAATCCAAATGATTCTTCTTATATTCAGTACAGTATTGATTTTGTGCAGAGTTACTACAATCGTCTGATAAACACGCCAATGGTGGGTGCTTCGGGGGCTATATTCGGTATTTTAATGGCTTTTGGTCTGTTATTTCCTAATACTGAACTTTTTTTACTTTTCTTTCCGTTCCCAATCAAGGCTAAATATTTTGTTACTTTTTACGGACTTTATGAATTATATGCCGGCATACAAAACGTTCAGTCAGACAACGTGGCCCACTTTGCTCATATTGGAGGAATGCTTTTTGCCTATATACTATTACGCTACTGGAACACGCAAAGAACCAATTTTTACTAAATAATGAGCCACTTTGTTAATGATATAAAAAGGGAGTTTTCCAAATCGGAAAATGCGTTGGTTAAGATTATCCTCACCAATACGGCCGTATTCCTCGTGCTGTTGTTGGCCAAAATTATATTGACCCTTTCGCAGGCCTCAGGCATATATGCCTGGATATTGCAACAAGTACAGCTACCGGCTGACTTGTCCGTACTAGCTTTTAAGCCCTGGACGATAATCACCTACTTTTTTGCCCATGAGGATATTTTTCATATCCTTTTTAATATGCTTTTTCTCTATTGGTTTGGCAGGCTGATTGATGAGTATCTGGGAGCCAAGCGAGTAGTGGCACTCTACCTGTTAGGGGGTATTGCCGGCGGCCTGGTCTATATCGTTATCTACAATTTACTACCCTTTTTTCAAAATAGCATTCAAGGATCTGGCATGTTGGGGGCTTCTGCAGCCGCATTTTCAGTTGCTGTTGGCGCAGCCACCCTGCTGCCCAATTATACTTTCAACCTCATTTTCCTGGGCCCTATAAGGATCAAATTTATCGCCCTTTTTTATATCATACTTTCGTTGGCACAAACGATTGGCCCCAATGCAGGAGGGAACTTGGCCCATTTAGGTGGTGCTTTAGTAGGTTTTATATTCGTGAAAATGCTACAAAATGGAACAGATTTGGGAACACCCATCTACTCCTTAATGAATTTTTGGAGTAATTTATTTCGAAAGAAACCCACCATGCGCGTTACTTACAGGCAAAAAGAAGTCCATAGAGCGACGAATGTATATGCAGAGACTACTAGCTCGGCCAGTGTTGAGATGCCCAATCAAGGCGAGATCGATCATATTTTGGATAAAATTTCGAAGTCAGGTTATGAAAGTCTTACTAAAGAAGAGAAGCAAAAACTCTTTAAGGCTAGTCAACAAAAATAATACCCGAACAAATTACCGAATTCCTTACTTTTGTGAGGAGAGGTTTAAAAAAAGTATAGGATAAAATATTCATTTGAATAGAAAGCACATTATGCTCATAACCCCAGGAAAATTACTGGCCCAAATAGATTCTCCCGCCGATCTCAGGAAACTGGACCAATCGCAGTTGCCGCAAGTCTGCAACGAGCTAAGACAATATATTATCGATAATGTGTCCGTTTACGGGGGGCATTTCGGGGCTAGTTTAGGGGTGGTAGAGCTGAGTGTGGCCCTTCATTACGTTTTTAATACACCCGACGACCAGTTGGTATGGGATGTAGGCCACCAGGCCTATGGCCACAAAATATTATCTGGACGAAGGGATAACTTCCACAGTAACCGCGTCCATGGAGGACTCTCAGGGTTCCCTAAGCGGAAAGAAAGCATTTACGATGCCTTCGGCGTGGGCCATTCCTCGACCTCCATTTCAGCAGCATTAGGAATGGCTGTTGCCTCGGCTATAGAAAAAAATTTCCAAAGACAACATATCGCGATTATTGGTGACGGGGCCATGACTGCCGGCTTAGCCTTTGAAGGCATGAACCATGCCGGTACCACCGACTCCAATATGCTAATTATCTTAAATGATAACTGCATGGCCATCGATCCAAATGTTGGGGCACTTAAGGAGTATTTAACAGACATAACCACTAGCCATACTTATAATAAGTTCAGAGATGAAGTATGGAACTTGTTGGGCAAGATGAGCACCTTTGGAAAAAGTGCCCAGGAAGTTGTTTCGAAAGTAGAAGCTGTCATGAAGACGGCCATACTGAGACAAAGCAATATGTTCGAATCGCTAGGCCTTCGTTATTTCGGCCCAATCGATGGAAACGACATTAGCCATCTAACAGAGGTTCTTAAAGACCTTAAAGACATACCGGGGCCCAAACTGCTCCACTGTCTTACCGTAAAAGGCAAAGGTTATGGACCTGCAGAGAAAGACCAAACCAAATGGCATGCACCTGGAGTTTTTGATAAGATCACTGGAGAAATCAAGAAAAAAGTTTACGACGGTCCCCAGCCGCCCAAATATCAGGACGTTTTTGGGCATACCTTAGTAGAGCTTGCCGAAAAAAATGAAAAAATTGTAGGGGTTACCCCCGCAATGCCTTCAGGATCTTCACTTAATATTATGATGAAGGCTATTCCGGAACGTGCTTTCGATGTGGGCATTGCCGAACAGCATGCCGTGACCTTTTCCGCTGGCATGGCCACCAGAGGCAATATTGTTTTTTGCAATATCTACTCTACGTTTATGCAAAGGGCCTACGATCAAGTAATCCATGATGTTTGCATACAGGAATTGCCCGTGATATTTTGTTTGGACCGAGCAGGTTTGGTAGGCGCCGACGGGCCTACCCATCATGGTCTATACGACCTCGCTTACATGCGCTGCATCCCCAATATGGTCATCGCATCTCCTATGAACGAACAAGAGCTTCGCAACCTCATGTTTACGGCTCAATTAGAAGATTTTCAGAAAGGCAAGAATGCCTTCACCATTCGCTATCCAAGAGGAAACGGTGTAATGCCTGAGTGGAAAACACCTCTGGAAGAAATAAAAATTGGTACGGGAAGGCTGGTGCAACCGGGAGAATCGGCGGCAATTCTTACCATTGGCCCTTTGGGCAATTTCGTTGCTGAAGCGAATACTATCCTCGAGAAAGAAGGCATCTCTCTGGCACATTACGATATGCGCTTTGTGAAACCACTTGACGAAATGTTGTTGGCTCATGCTCTGAAAAATTATGACAAAATAATTACTTTGGAAGATGGCTGCCTGCCTGGAGGGTTTGGCAGTGCTGTAATGGAATACATGTTAGAAAACGGCTATACTAACCAGATCAAGCGACTGGGTGTGACCGACATGATCGTGGAACATGGGGAACCCTCGGAACTTTACAGAGAGTGTGGCTTGGATGCTGAAGGCATTGTAACGGCTACCCTGTCCATGATGCAGCCCACCCTGCAGGCTAGTCTGTAATTCTGGATGACTGTATGGACTAACAGGTAAATAGGGAACGCAAAATCCACTACCACCGTTTATAAGTTCAGTATATGACTGCAGAATTCCGTAAGAAAGCCCGCAGCCTTCTGCTGCTCGATATAGAAACGGTATGCTCTCCTGGTACATACCATGAACTTCCTGAGCGCCTACAATCACTTTGGGACAAAAAGGCCGCAAGTCTGATCCGGAAAGAGGACCAGGGAGCTAGTCCGGCCGACCTGTTTTATGAGAAAGGTGCCATCTACGCAGAGTTTGGCAAAGTTGTATGCATCGCCTTTGGCGCTTTCTTTTGGAACGAAAAGGAGGAAATCAGCTATAAAGTGCGCTCCTTTCAAGGTCATGATGAAGCCGTTCTTCTTCAAGAATTTAAAGCCCTAATTGAAAAATATGCGCCCGAAGAACTGATTCTCTGTGCGCATAATGGCAAGGAATTTGACTTCCCCTATCTCTGTAGGCGCATGCTCATCAACGATATTAGCATTCCGAAGGCTTTACAAATAGCTGGAAAAAAACCCTGGGAAGTCCACCACCAGGATACCATGGAGCTTTGGAAATTTGGAGATTATAAAAGTTATACCTCCCTGGATTTGCTTGCCGCCGTTTTTGATATTCCAGGAAGCAAAGTCGAAATGAGCGGGGACCAGGTAAGTAACGTTTATTACCAAGAAAAGGGCCTAGAAAAGATCAGCAGATACTGCCGCGAAGATGTGGTTGTGCTAGGCCAAATCTACCTCAGACTGCATAACATGCCTTTGGTATTGCCCAGTAATATTTCTCGCCACGATTAACCATCTGCAAATCATAAGCCCAAGAGGCAAAAAATTGGGATAAACCCAATTAATATGCGATATTTAGCTGATTAGCTATACGCATTCCCTAATAATGAATACATGAAAAAGAAGAAAATTAATAAAGAAAATAGAAGTACCAGCGTGGCTCATCAGCCCCATCATATCCTCTCTACGGTCGACGAACTAAAAGCGGATATTGCCGCTTTTTTCGACCTCAACGCCGACCACACCTTTAGACCCTACGACGTACATGACCATTTTGGCGTTTCGGACCGTAAGGTAAGACAGCTGTTTAATGAAATCCTGCATGAGCTGGAAGAAGAGAAGCGGATACAGGTATTACCGGATGGATCCTATCGGGCCAATATGGAAAAGCCTCATGAAAATACGCTGACAGGTCGAGTGGATCGGGTGAATAAATCCTTTGCCTTTGTGGTGGTAGAGGGCCGGGACGATGATATTTATGTAGAAAGCGAGCTGCTGGCCAATGCTTGGGACGGAGATATTGTGGAGATACAGCCTCTCAGCAAGCAACTGGGCCGAAGAAAGGTGAAGGGAGATACGGGATCTAAACGCATAGAAGGTAGAGTTACTCAAATAATTACCCGGAAAAACGACGGTATAGTCGGGATTCTGGAGATAACGGCTCGGTACGCAATTGTGCAACCGGATAACAAAAAATTGTTTGACCCCATCTATCTAGAAACCGATGAGTTGTTAGATGCGGAAGATGGAGACAAGGTAATTGTAGAAGTAGTGGAATGGCCTACTCGCCGTAGCCAAGCCACAGGGAAAATTGTGCAGGTGCTGGGCAAAGCGGGAACTAACGACGTTGAGATGCACGCTATTTTGGCTGAATTTGGGCTCCCTTACCAATTTCCTGAAGAAGTAGAAGCGGAAGCGGACAAAATTCCCGTCACCATCTCCAAAAAAGAAATCGCCAACCGCAAGGACCTCCGCAAGGTTTTGACATTTACCATCGACCCTGCCGATGCCAAGGATTTTGACGATGCTTTATCCCTTCAATATCTGGAAAGCGGAAATATGGAGGTGGGCGTACATATTGCCGACGTATCGCATTATGTAAAACCTAATACCGAGCTAGAAAAAGAAGCTTACCGCCGGGCTACTTCGGTGTATCTGGTGGACCGTACCGTACCCATGCTTCCTGAAAAGCTCTCCAACAACCTATGTTCACTACGCCCTAATGAGGACCGGCTGGCCTTTTCAGCAATATTTGAGATCACCGCAAGAGGCCGCATTGCAAATGAATGGTTTGGACGGACCGTTATTCATTCCGACAGGCGCTATGCCTATGAAGATGCCCAGGAAGTTTTGGAGTCGGGTCAAGGGGAATATGCTCAGGAGCTGGCCGACCTGAACAAGCTTGCCAAGGTATTCAGAAAAGAAAGATTCCGAAAAGGGGCCATTAATTTTGAAACGCCAGAAGTGCGCTTTAAGCTAGACGAAAGTGGTAAACCCTTAGGCATATATCAAAAAGTGCGATTCGACGCTCACAAGCTTATTGAAGAGTTTATGCTGCTGGCCAACAAACGAGTGGCCGAATATGTTTATGGACTCTCTAAAGGGGCTAACAAAAACACGATGATCTACCGGGTCCATGAGGCTCCAGATCCTGATAGGCTTAAGACTTTTGCTAATTTCGTGGCGAAACTGGGCCATAAACTCAATGTAGAGGATGAGGACCAGATAGCGAAGTCGATGAATGGCATGCTTAAAGAGGTCGAGGGAACCCCGGAGCAGAATTTAATAGAGCAACTGGCGGTACGAACCATGGCCAAAGCACGCTATAGCGTGGACGACCTAGGTCATTTTGGTTTGGCATTTAAGCGTTACTCACATTTTACATCTCCCATCCGAAGATATCCGGATGTTATCGCACATCGCCTGCTCCAGCATTACCTAGATGGTGGCAAGTCGGTAGATAAAGAGCTATACGAAGATGCCTGTAGACATTCCTCCGATCGGGAGCGACTGGCTTCCGAAGCCGAAAGGGCCTCTATCAAATACAAGCAAGTCGAATATATGGGCCTCATGGACCATGATCAGGAGTATGAAGGCATTATCTCCGGAGTTACCGAATTCGGAATATTCGTAGAGATAACCAGCACCGCCTCCGAAGGCTTAATTCGTATGACCGACCTCGGGGACGATTTCTACGAACTCGACAAGGAGAATTACCGGGTGGTAGGTCAACGCACGAAGAAAATATATGCATTTGGAGATAAAGTAATGGTCAAGGTTAAAGAAACTAATCTGGCTCGACGGAGCATGGATCTTTACTTAGCGGGAACCACCCCTTCCAAATCACGCTCCCGGCCTCGCCCCGATCAGAATCCAGGTAAACAGTCCAGCAATCCGAGCCACAGCAGATCCCGGTCCGGAGCCTCTTCACGAAAAGGAAGGGCACGGAGCAAACGTAAATAAAATATGTCTTAGACTGAAAAGCACCTTTTCGCTAGCGGAAAAGGTGCTTTTCGGTTTTACAATCCCGCTCCTTAACCTTGACTAAGTAAGTCAGTGTATACAAAAACTATATCCTGGTCCAGATTAAAAAGGAGCAAATCATTAGATCAGACCTTAAACATACTTATTACTTAGTATGTAACAACCAGCCCTACAAAAGATGATCAAATTTACCTTATTCGCCTATCTTCTATTGATGCTTTTAGGCTTTGCCTCCTGCTCGAAAACCACCAATCAAAACAAAGAGGAATGGAAAGCCCTGTTCAATGGCAAAGACCTCGAAGGTTGGGATATTAAAATAGCGGGCTATCCCTTAAATGAAAACTATAAAAACACCTTTATCGTCCAGGACAGCATGATCCGGGTAAATTATATGGAATATGATACCTTTACCACTCAGTATGGGCATATGTATTATCAGAAACCATATTCCCATTACAAGTTACGGATGCAATATCGATTTACCGGAGAGCAAGTTCCTGGCGGTGCCTCCTGGAATGTTCGCAACTCAGGGGTCATGATGCATTCTCAGTCCGCGCAAAGTCTAGGGCTCGAACAAGACTTCCCTATATCCCTGGAGATGCAGTTTCTGGGCGGGTTAGGCTCTGGCGACCGCTCTACAGGAAACCTCTGCACCCCCGGCACCATTGTCGATATCAATGGTGTATTGACTGAAGCGCACTGCATCAGCTCTAGCTCAAAAACCTACCATGGTGATCAATGGGTAACTGCAGAGGCCATTATGCTAGGCGACTCTATAGCACATTTTCTTATAGAAGGAGATACCGTACTAACTTTTACCAATCCTAAAATTGGAGGAGGATACATAGGCAAAAGCCGGAGCTTTAAGGAAGGAAAAGTAGCCGGAGAAGCGGAGTGGCTGAAAAAAAACAATTCCCTATTAGGCACAGGATATATCGCTTTACAAGCGGAAAGCCACCCCATAGATTTTAAAAATATAGAATTGTTGGAGTTGAAAGGCTGTATGAACCCTAAGGCTAAAAACTATAAATCTTATTATGTAGTGTCCGATCCTGAAAGCTGCCAAATGGAATAACACGCATACCCACAAAAAAAACAAATCCCAGCCTGCTAATAGCATTAGATCGGCTGGGATTTATTATTTGCTCAGCTATATCAAACAGCAATTTCATTATCCTTCAGCCCCCGGCGGTCCTCTTTGCTGGGGCTAGGGATAGGCTTGTTACCCGATTCTAATCAACAATTTTGCAAAAAAAGTACGACAAAGTCTGATATCTATGTCCCCACTTCCTGGCGGGACTCCGTTTCGCTCCTTTTAAAAAGCCAATGCGCTTACTGAATCATCATAAGGTTATCGGAAAGCAATTAAGTCTACCCGCTGGACACCCGGACTGAGTTTTAGCGAATCAGAACTTCCAATCACTTCAGGTCTGTGACCATATTCCTTCTACTTTCTTTGCCCACCCAATACTACAAGTTTGAAATATCCTATAAAAATTTGACCAGCCGATTCATAGAATCGATTTTCATAAAAAATACTTCACCACATTACAAATTTTATAGATCAAGAGTATAATAATCCACATACCCCTAACTATCAACATATTGCAAAACAAAATATTAGAATAGCTGACATCAGAAAAAGAGCATTTCACCCCAAATCAATTGAAAATCCTAGGAATGAGCCCTAGTTTTGAATCATAAATATACAGACCATAAGACCGGTATAATACAAAACTAAGAATCTTGTAATATTAACTTTCCATTACAGCAGGTGAGACCTCTAAGGCGAAAATGGTCATAAAAAAATAGTTGTATCAGCATTTATTAATCCTCCTTTCAGTCAGTAGAATAACCCCGGGGCAACTCGGGGTTTTGTATTATTAAGCTCACTCATGCAAATGAACGTCTGGCAAAAGGATTAGCGTCGTCGAAGGAATTACTTTTGAGCTCTATACCTCCCTTTTTTTTTATAATATTGCAGATAATACCCATCGAATGAACTAATGAAGAAAGCACTTTTTCCACTTTTAATCCTGATCTGCGTTTTAGCGGGCATCAATTGGTGGGCATCCAATAGCCATTTACAATGGGACCTTACTGAAGACAGGCGCTATTCTATTTCAGATGCCACCATTTCCATGTTGGAATCCTTAGACCAGGACATTCAGGTTAACGTGTTTCTTGCAGGTTCCTTCCCCCCGGGATTTGAACGGCTGGAGCGTGCCACAGCCAACACCCTAGAAGCTTTCAAGAAATATTCTAATGGGAGGGTTCATTTTCAATTTACCGACCCATCGGATGCGAGTAGCGAGACACAACGTCAGGAACAATACAAAAGTCTGATTGAACAGGGCCTTATGCCCACCAATTTATTCGCTAACGAAGAAGGAAAACGGACAGAAAAAACCATTTTTCCCGGAGCCATTCTGAAGATGGATACTCTGTCTGTAGCAGTGCAGCTTTTGAAGGGCAATAAATCGGCTAGTGCAGAGGAGCAACTCAATCAATCCTATGAGGGAGTAGAATTTGAGCTAGCCTCAGCCATACGAGTTCTAATGAATCCCGAAAGAAAAAAAGTAGGGCTTATTGTCAGCCACACCCTCATCTCCCCCGCACGACTCAGTGACCTGATTGCTTCCATTCAGCAGCAGTTTGATGTATTTATGGATATGAACAACCCGGAGTCTTACGATGGCCTGGATGCCATTCTGGTACTGAAGCCCGACAGTGCTTTTTCAGAGTCTGACCTTTATAAATTAGATCAATATATTGTGAACGGTGGTAAAGCAATATTCTTTACCGACGGAGCGCGGGTTGACAGCGTAAGCCTGGAAGGCACCTACGCCCAACCCCTCCAGCTCAATCTGGAAGCTTTATTTTTTAAGTGGGGCCTCAGGGTTAACTATGACCTAGTAAAAGACTTGAATGCGTCACAGATATTGTTAAACACAGGAAATATGGGTGACAAGCCTCAGCTGGAACCGCTACCATGGCGATTCTACCCCCTGCTCAATCACTTTGGCGATCATGTTATCAGCAGTAATATCAATGCGGTATCTACCCGCTTCCTTAGCTCTATAGACACCGTTGGCGGGGCGGATGGTATCCTAAAAACACCCTTGCTTATGACTTCAGAGTATACCCAAACCGTTAATACCCCGGCCTTGGTGGGGTATAATGAAGCCAGAAAACAACCAGACCCTTCCGAATATCGGGGAGGTAGCAAACTTGCCGGACTACTCCTAGAAGGCTCCTTTTCTTCTATATTTGAAAACAGAATCCTCCCCCAAGATCCCCGTTCGGCGACTTTCAAATCTAAGGGGGAACCCGGAAAAGTCATCGTCTGCTCGGATGGAGATATCGTGGTCAACGACATCGACTACAAACGCAACGCACCCTTACCCCTGGGTTACGACCGTTTATCAGGCAATACCTACGGCAATAAAGACTTCGTAATGCTAGCTTTAGACTATCTTACAGATGCAAACGGCCTCATTTCGGCGCGAAATAAGGATGTTGCCATACGCCCCCTGGACCGGATAAAAATTCAAGAGTCGCGACGGAGCTGGCAAGCCCTCAATATCGCAGTTCCATTGCTACTTTTAGCCATTTTCGGTGCAATCCGCCACTACTTTCGTATTCGAAAATTTACTTAAAATCTCGGCTTGTCCCATATTTTTGTTACTTTTGTTCCCTACAAAACGGATAATACAAAAATCTGTCCTTGCTTTAATCAATTTAATTTTAAATACTTACGTCACGAATTATGAAGTTTGTCGTTTCGTCATCAGTACTTCTGAAACAGCTATCAGCTATAAATGGTGTCGTTTCTACGAACCCTATTGTACCCATATTAGAGAATTTTCTACTAAGCTTAGAAGGAAACCACCTCAGCGTGACTGCCTCTGACTTACAGACCATTATCGTCACCGATATTGAAGTTGAGTCCCAGGAAAAGGGGTCTATTGCTATACCGGCCAAATTGCTTATGGATACCCTACGAGGCCTTCCGGAGCAGCCTATAACGATACAAGTGAATAATGAAACTTTTGGCATTGAGATTATAACCGACAATGGGCGTTACAAGCTTTCAGGCGAAAACCCGATAGATTTCCCTAAAACACCTATCGTCAATCGCGGGCAGGCCGTGGAACTATCTTCAACGGCAATATCTGCTGCCATAGCCAACACATTATTTGCCACCAGTACCGACGATCTTCGTCCGGCAATGACAGGGGTGTTCGTGCAACTGGGAGCCGAGAGTGCTACCTTTGTTGCTACTGATGGCCACCGGCTGGTAAGATATCGCCGTACTGATATTAAGTCGGACATCGATACGTCCATGATCATCCAGAGAAAAGCACTTAACTTACTCAAATCCTGCTTGCCTGCCGATGAGGTACCCGTCCGAGCAGAGTTTACCACATCTAATGCATTCTTTAGCTTTGGAAATATACGGATGATCTGTCGCCTGATAGATGAGCGCTTCCCTGATTACGAAAACGCAATTCCTTCGCATAACCCCAATACCCTGACTATAAATCGTATGGATATCCTGAACTCCTTAAGAAGGATCTCGATTTATTCTAATAGGACCACCCATCAGGTGCGGTTAAAAATGACGCTGAACGACTTAGTCGTTTCGGCAGAAGACTTGGACTATGCCAATGAGGCCAGCGAAACTTTGATGTGCGAATATAATGGCGATGATATGGAAATTGGCTTTAATGCCAAGTTTCTGGTAGAGGTATTGGGCAACCTTACCAGCAAAGTTCTAACCTTCGAGCTCTCAGCACCCAATAGGGCGGGCCTTATTATCCCAGCAGACCAAGAAGATAATGAGGATATTCTCATGTTGGTAATGCCAGTTATGTTAAACTCTTATGCGAGCTAAGTGCCTGTATCAATAAATAATATAAAAGGCTGCTTCATTTGTTATGAGGCAGCCTTTTTTAACTATTTTAATATTCGCTTAGACCTTCCGTTTAAGTAGGGAATAATATCTTCATAGCCATCATAAAATATGTATATCAGACCCACTGATGCCGAACTAGAAATTTTGAATTGCCTGTGGTCGCAGGGTCCCCTAACAGTCAGACAGGTACATACCTTACTGGCCGCCACCAAAGAGGTAGGCTATACGACTACCTTAAAACTGATGCAGATCATGCATGACAAAGGCTTACTTTACAGAACAGAAAAAGGCCGCTCCCATATTTATGTCGCCCTTTTAGGTCAACAGGAAACTCAGGAACATCTGGTTTCCCGCCTCCTTCAAACAGCCTTTCAAGGATCGGCAGCCTCTGCCATTGAGGTTATACTTAAAACCAACCGATTCTCTATTTCTGAGTTAAAACAATTACAGTCTCAAGTGGAGGCCAGCCTGAAGGGAAGCGTAAACTAAGAACTATGGCACCCAGATCGCTGCCTTATTCCACCTCTATCACTACACCATCGCTCATCGGATGACTCACACAGGTAAGTATAAATCCCTCTTTAAGCTCCGCTTCCGAAAGGGCATCTTCCTCATCCATATGAATTGTTCCTGATACACATTTACCCATACAAGCGGTACACATTCCCGCCTGGCAAGAATAAGGCAAATCAATATCGAGATTTAGTGCAGCCTCCAATATTGTCTCATGGGGTTTTACTTCGAGCTGGTACTCCGTACCCTCATAAAATAAGGTGATATTACGCGTCTGCAGTTCATCGTCAGATTCTTCCAGCACTATGCCTGTAGAAGGACCAGCAGTAAGGAAACTTTCCTTCCGAACTTGTGAAGTAGGAACACCAATTATGGCCAGGGCCCTGTCAGCCTCCGCCATCATGTCCTCGGGTCCGCAGAGAAAATATTCGGCCTGCTTGCTGTCAAATTCAGGATGCTTCTCCAGCATTTTGAGAATATGTGATTTGTTCAGGCGCCCTCGCTCCCCCGTCCAACCCGCTGAAGGCTGACTCAGGCTGTGAATAATCTTCAGGCGAGAACCATATTTACTCTGAAGAGCCTGCAACTTTCTATCAAAAATAATACTTTCTTCATTCCGGCTTCCATAAATTAACAACACGGTACTTTCTGGCTCTACCATTAGGACCGATTTTAGAATAGAAAATAAAGGAGTGATGCCGCTGCCAGCACCTATAAATACGACCTGCCTGGTTTGATCGTCGCCCTGTTTAGGAAGAAAATTACCAGCAGGCTCCATTACCTCTACTACATCTCCCTCTTTCAGACTGTCCAGTAAAACATTGCTAGCAAACCCACCAGGCAGCCGCTTGATGGTAATCGCTGGAGACACATCGGTATATGGAGAACTTGAAAGTGAGTAGGAACGGCGGATTTTATGTCCGTCCTGTTCTAACAAAACCGTCAAAAACTGTCCGGGCCGATAGCTTAACACCTCATTAAGAGGGTGCCAAAAATGAATGGTAGACGCCTCATCAGTTTCCCGCTCTATTTCCTTTACTTTCAAAAAATAATATTTGCTCATAGGTATCTTATAGAATTGGATGCCCTGGGTCACCCTTATCAGTATCTGTTATTTCGATAATCGCTTGAATTACCAGAAAAACAAAAGCTCCATGGATTAATTCAACCAAGGAGCTTTTGTTTTGAAAAAATATAGGGCAACAGCTAATTAAGCCAGGCCTAATCCCAGCTACCTTGCTTACTTAAGGGTAGCTACAGCGGTTTTGATACGCTCTACGGCTTCTACCAGTGCCTCGTCGGCAGCAGCTGTTGAGATGCGAATGCAGTTGGGTGCTCCAAATCCCGAACCAGCTACAGTTGAAACGTAGGAATTATTGAGAATCCAGTTTGAGAAATCGTCGGAGTCTTTAATTACCGTCACCCCGTCCGTTTTGCCAAAATAATAGCTCACATCAGGAAATGCATAGAAAGCTCCATCGGGCATATTAACTTTAAAACCCGGAATTTCTCTCAACAGACCTACCACCAAATCACGACGTCGCTGATAAGCCTCGGCCATTTCTTTGGAAGCATCCAAGGGTCCCGTAAATGCGGCTGTTGCCGCCTTCTGAGCAATAGAATTGGTTCCAGATGTTACCTGCCCCTGAAGCTTTTCGACGCCATCTGCGATCCATTTGGCAGCCGCTATAAAGCCAATTCTCCAGCCTGTCATTGCAAACCCCTTAGCGACTCCATTAACGGTGATCACCCGATCTTTAATAGCCGGGATCGATCCGATGCTAAAATGGCCCTCTGGAGTAAAATTGATATACTCATAGATTTCATCTGCAAGTACGTATACTCCTTCGTGTCTTTCTATGACTGCTGCTATTTCTCGTAATTCCTTTTCCGAATATACTGACCCAGTTGGATTGTTAGGAGAAGCGAACATCACGATGCGAGTACGAGGTGTGATAGCCGCTTCCAGCTGTGCCGCTGATACCTTAAAATCGTTTTCAAAGGCCCCATCAACGATCACCGACTTACCTTCGGCTAGCTTAACCATTTCAGAGTAGCTTACCCAATAAGGAGCAAAAATAAGTACTTCGTCACCCGGATTCACCAAGACTTGAATGGCATTGGCCAGTGAATGTTTGGCACCCGTAGATACCACAATGTTCTCAGGCTTCCATTCGAGGTTATTATCTCGTTTCAATTTATCTGCAATGGCCTTTCGAAGGTCAGGATATCCGGCAACCGGGGAGTATCCATGGAAACCATCGTCAATCGCCTTCTTGGCTGCTTCACAAATGTGAGCGGGTGTCTTGAAATCAGGCTCCCCTACGCTCAAACTAATCACTTTATGGCCTTGGGCCGCTAATTCGCGGGCCATTTTTGTCATGGCTAACGTCGAAGATTCTTCGAGTGCTATGATGCGGTCGGCCAACCGGGCTTGCTCTGTTACTGCGGACATTGCAAAAATTTTGGTTTAATGAAAGTTATTTCAATCTGTTTCAACAAATTGCCGGCAAAGGTACGGGTTTTTAAACTTGTTTGGAGTATAAATGACAGGATTTTAAGATTATTTTGCCTTATGCTGCTTTCTCCCTTGCTTCGACTGTTATCAAAGAATAGAAGGGAGCCATTTACGAAGCATTTGAAGCGAAAAAAAATCGGTCTTATAATAAAAATGGTCGGTCTCCATTTATTAAAACTTCAATTTGGTATAATGTCTCCGGCTATTGGCTCAACGGTTAGATGTAGGAGCAATAGTGAATTTTATGTCCTTATTGTTCGTTTAAAGACCAAGAAAGATAAGTAAATGGTAGAAGCTTTGTTTGGTACATAACCCACTATTATTTATCCACATTGTTCGCGATAGGCGGCTTTCTGTTATCTACTGTGTCTGCTGGAAAAAAGTCGAGAAGGAAACATTTAATTAAACGATTGCCTGATCCTATCCATTACATCATTACCCACACGAATGGGATGACCCCTGGGAACGAGGCCTAACATACTTGGAGCAAATAAATGATTTGGTCCAGATAATAAGTTTAAAAGAAGGGCGTTTTGATCCCAAATTATTTCATGGCTTGACGGCTCAAAACAAAAAAACAGACTAATATTAATCCCAAATTCACATTTCTAGTTCTGGTATAAAATGCAAAAGAGGCTGCCCTTTTGAGACAGCCTCCTCCATTAAGTTCCTAAAGCACCCTTATGCAAGGGCTGCCTGAAGATTATTATCGATAGCTTCCAAGAACTCTTCTGTATACAGATAGTGCTCTCCATGTTTCACCTTATTTCCATGGATACATACAGCCAAATCCTTAGTCATATGTCCACTTTCAACTGTTTCAATACAAACTCTTTCCAAAGTCTGGCAGAAATCAATAAGTGCTTGGTTACCGTCTAATTTACCACGGAATTCCAGCCCACGAGTCCAAGCAAAGATAGATGCTATTGGATTGGTAGAAGTTGGGTTTCCTTTTTGATGCTCGCGATAATGACGAGTAACCGTTCCGTGCGCTGCTTCTGCCTCAAGGGTATTTCCATCGGGAGTAAGCAAAACAGAGGTCATCAAGCCAAGGGATCCAAAGCCTTGCGCTACGGTATCAGACTGAACATCTCCGTCATAGTTCTTACATGCCCAAACGAAGTTACCTTCCCATTTCAAAGCAGAAGCTACCATGTCATCAATTAAGCGGTGCTCATAATGCACCTTCCCCGAAAACTCTTGCTCGTAAACTTCTTGGAAAATATCCTTGAAACGACCGTCGTATTTCTTAAGAATTGTATTTTTGGTCGACAAATATAAAGGCCAGCCTTTCCCCATAGCCACGTTAAAACATGCCCGTGCAAATCCACGAATAGACTCATCCACGTTATACATAGCCATGGCTACACCGGGACCTTGGAACTGGTAAACTTCACGCTCGATTACTTCTCCATCTTCCCCTTCAAACTTGACAGTCAACTTTCCTTTTCCAGGAACGACAAAGTCAGTTGCGCGGTATTGGTCTCCAAATGCATGACGACCTACAATGATTGGTGCCGTCCAGTTGGTAACCAGGCGGGGAACGTTTTGCATTACGATAGGCTCACGGAAAACTGTACCATCCAAAATATTACGGATAGTTCCGTTGGGTGAACGCCACATTTGCTTCAGACCAAACTCTTCTACACGATCTTCGTCAGGAGTAATGGTAGCACATTTGATACCAACTCCATATTTTTTTATGGCATTAGCGGCATCAACGGTTACCTGATCGTCGGTTTGATCACGGTATTCTACACCTAGGTCATAATACTTAATATCTACATCCAGGTAAGGTAAAATTAGCTTTTCCTTAATAAACTTCCAGATGATTCGTGTCATCTCATCCCCGTCAAGTTCTACAACCGGGTTCGCAACTTTAATCTTGCTCATGTTTGTTTCGATACTATAGTTAAAGATTTTACAATCAGATCGTGAAAGTACAAACATTAGATTAAAATGGCGAAAAATTAGAGCATGTATACCACATTTATCGGAATAAATTTTTCAATTTGTCAATAAATAATAGAAATGGATAGCAATATTACCATGAATAAAGCGGTTTTAAGGACAGTTTTTCAAAAGAGAAGAGATGCCTTATCGCATAAGGAATTTGAGGTTCTTAATAAGGCAATTGGCGACCATGTAATAGGACTTTTGGAGAAATATACCCCGAAAATTATCCATACCTTTATTTCATTGCCCCGTTCAAAAGAGCCGGATACCACCGCTATTATACGAGAAGTTAGAAGGTTCGCGCCAAATACCCGCATAGCAGCCCCCTATATGATACCGGGCACCAAACGACTAGAACATTATTTCCTTGAAGCAGACAGCGCCTTAATAGCCAATAAATGGGGTATTCTAGAGCCAGATCCGGCCCATTCCGAATCGGTAAGCGTACATGACATAAATTTTGTTCTGCTCCCCCTCCTGGCGTTCGATGAACAGGGCTATAGAGTTGGCTATGGAGGAGGATATTACGATCGCTTTTTGGCAACCTGCAATCCTGAAACAAAAAAAATAGGCATATCCCTATTCGGACCCGTAAAGAAGATTGAGGACCGAAACGAATTTGATATAAGAATGGATTACTGTATTACGCCTAAACAATGCTTTGCATGGTAATATACCACCCCTAACGGGGCGGAAATAATGAAAGGATGGCGATTTAGGCGTTAGGTTGTAGGCGTTAGGTTGTAGGCGTTAGGCTTTAAGCACAGCGCTGTAGGCGTTAGGTTGTAGGCGTTAGGTTGTAGGCGTTAGGTTGTAGGCGTTAGGCTTTAAGCACAGCGCTTTTAACCGCCTGGCGAACCGGCTTTAACCTTTAACCTTTAACCTTTAGGTTATAGGCGTTAGGTTGTAGGCGTTAGGCGTTAGACCCAGCCCATTTAACCGCCCGGCGAACCGGCTTTAACCTTTAACGCGTTAGCTTTTTAACCTTTAACTCTCAACTTTTAACGCTTTAGCTAATTTCTATAATCGGTATTAATGACAGCATCTCGAAGCCTACTGCCCAGGGCCGACCGACGATAACCCAAGCCGTTTATGATAACTAAGATGTCACCCCGATGGGGCTCTAATGTCAACCGGTCATTTTTTTGCTACTAAGATACCACCCCTAACGGGGCGGAAATAATGAAAGGATGGCGATTTAGGCTGTAGGTTGTAGGCCTTAGGATGTAGGCGTTAGGCAATAGGCTGTAGGCATTAGGCCCAGCGCCTTTAACCGCCCCGCGAACCGACTTTAACTTTTAACTTTTAAACTTTAACGTTTTAACCTTTAAATTCTAACGCTTTCTCTAATTCCCATAATCGGCAATAATGACAGCATCTCGAAGCCAGGGCCGACCGACGATAACCTAGATACCACCCCTAACGGGGCGGAAATAATGAAAGGATGACGATTTAGGCGTTAGGCAATAGGCTTTAGGCGGTAGGCGTTAGGCTTTAAGCACAGCGATTTTAACCGCCCGGCGGACCGGCTTTAACCTTTAACGCTCAACTTTTAACGCATTAGCCAATTCCCATAATCGGCAATAATGGCAGCATCTCGAAGCCTACCGACCAGGGCCGACCGACGATAACCTAAGCCGTTTATGATAACTAAGATGTCACCCCGATGGGGCTCTAATGTCGACCGGTCATTTTTTTTGCTACTAAGATACCACCCCTAACGGGGCGGAAATAATGAAAGGATGACGATTTAGGCTGTAGGCATTAGGCGGTAGGCTATAGGCAATAGGCTGTAGGCGGTAGGCGGTAGGCGGTAGGCGGTA
>NZ_AZQN01000004.1 GCF_000566685.1 Dyadobacter tibetensis Y620-1 | reverse complement strand
TGTTTGAAAGATATCCGGTGATAAACCAAGCATACAATCTATCGCTAAAACTTGGAACGATCTTCCGAAATTATACCAGTAAAGAGCTGGCATACAAGCCCCTGGCCTTCTGGTATGATAATGTGGAAAGATGTGGTTTAGAGTCGTTTAGGACTGTTGCTAAATCCATCCAAGCGCACTACATCGAAATACTGAATTTCTTTAACAACAGAAGTACCAACGCTTCGTCTGAGTCCTTCAATGCTAAAATCAAAGCATTCAGATCCACATCCCGAGGCGTAAGGGACATTTCATTCTTCCTTTTCAGACTATCTAAACTCTATGCATGAATCCCTAACTCTTCCCCCCAAGAATTTGGCTTGATCCTCTAAACCTTATGCCCTAAAGCCTAAATCCCATACCCCTAATACCAAAAAAAGCCCAGATTTCTCTGAGCTTTTTGCGGTCTGGACGGGACTCGAACCCGCGACCCCATGCGTGACAGGCATGTATTCTAACCAACTGAACTACCAAACCGTTTTACTTTCCCGTTGCCAGAACAGTAATTCGTGCTGCAAAAGTAATAACACAAATTTAATAAAAAAGCTTTTATCCATAGTTTTTTGCAAGTTTTTTTTATTGTCCTGTCTATTAATCATTTATAAATGATTCTTGCTGAGGTCCCTTCTACGGACCGTAAGCGTTAGCTTTGGCTCTGGTATTCATTTAATTCTTATTATTCAATTCGGATTTGATTTCAGACTGTCGTTTTGATCCCGGCAAGGGTAGGTTCATATATCTATGCAGGTAAAATGTAAATGACCTACCTTTTACGAATTGGATCCACCATAATATAGGGCAATGCATTAATTTGGTGCTTGAAAGCCATGCACCAGCCTTGCTCTATTGGCTAGGAAGTATTTACAACCTCTGCCTTAATGAAACCGTCAATCTTTTAAAAACTCAATTGGAGCGTTGAAAGGGAGAGTTCCATGATGCGCCTCAAGTGGTATTTCCAGATCGATGCTGCGGAATGCTGATGAATTTGAACAGAGAATTACCTTGCCGAATAAGGCTCCACAACAAAGACATCACCCAGATTTATGGAAATAAGAAGATATAAAGGGTTAGTCTTCCCAAAACATTAATTTGTCGTTTTTTTACAAAGTGAAAGAAAATCAGGGGAACTAGTTTTGTGAAAACAATAAAATATAAATATGAGAAAAGTAGCTATTTTTATTGCAATGAGCCTGGATGGTTATATTGCAAAACCGAATGATGATCTTAGTTTTCTGAAACAAGTTGAAAAAGAAAATGAGGACTATGGTTATGCTCAATTTACCGATAGGGTAGATACTATCTTGATAGGAAAGCGAACCTATGATTATGTGGTTCGGGAAATTGGGGCTTCGCATTATGATAATGGAGAAAGAGATGTATATGTCTGGACTAGCACAGCTCGGCCGAGTACAGGACGCGTCCAGTTCTATTCGGGATCTTTGCCTGAATTGGTTAGTCGCCTGAAAGCTGAGCCTGGAAAAGACATCTACTGTGACGGAGGCGCCGAGATAATAACCGAGTTATTGAAACATAATCTGATCGACGAATTTATTATCTCTGTAATTCCCATACTATTAGGGGAAGGAGTAAGCCTATTTAAAGATGGCCGTCCAGAGCAGAATCTTGAATTTATCTCCTCAAAATCGTTTGAGACGGGTTTGGTACAACTTCATTACAAACGAAAATAGACCTTCGTACAGCACGGTTCATCTATTTGATACCGGATCCCCTTAACAAGATAAGTCCCTTCTGTTAGAGAAATGCTTCTCGACTTGAGGGGATTTTATGATTATATTATGACCTTGCAGAAGCTAATTTTAATTAATCATCCTTACAAAGCGGGTCACATATATCTAAGAGCAGAAATGGAAAACAGGAAGAAAATTTTAGTGATAGGGAGTTCGAACACGGATATGGTAGTGCAGACCAGTCATTTTCCTAAGCCTGGACAAACTGTATTAGGAGGAAAATTTATGATGAATGCTGGCGGCAAGGGAGCCAATCAGGCTGTGGCAGCAGCGCGTCTGGATGGACTTGTACGGCTGATAGCCAAATTAGGACAGGATATATTCGCCACGGAGGCCCTCTCGGGTTTTCGGAAGGAAGGGATAGATATTACCTACCTGCGGCAGACGTTCGAATATGCCTCGGGAGTGGCCCTGATTACCGTTGCTGAAAATGGAGAAAACGAAATTGTGGTTGCTTCTGGTGCCAATATGGATCTGAAACCAGCAGATATTTCGAACGAAGCCTTTGAAGAGGTGGGTTTGGTGATGATGCAGTGTGAAATTCCTTTGGAGACCATTTCTTATGTGGCCGATATTTGTAGTCGTAAGGGTATTCCTGTCTTGCTCAATCCTGCTCCAGCCACCAGCCTTCCCGAGTCACTGTTAAGTAGATTATTTATGATCACTCCCAATGAAACAGAAACAGAGGTGATGACAGGGATTTATCCAGGCAATCCGAAAGACATGGAGCGTGCGGCCCATTGGTTTCTGAATCAGGGGGTTCAAAACGTGTTAATTACACTAGGCAAGCAAGGGGTCTATTGGCAGAATAAAACTCAAAAAGGGATGGTTCCCGCCGTGCAGGTACAAGCCGTAGATACGACAGGGGCAGGGGATGTGTTCAACGGGGCCTTGGCACAGGCTGTCGTAGAAGGGTGTTCGTTGCCAGCAGCCTGCCAGTTTGCCGTGAAAGCGGCCGCCATTGCGGTTACCCGGCTAGGGGCACAGACCGCAGCTCCATTTCGGAATGAAATAGTATAAACTGGAAAAGCTTGCGGCGGTATTTATTCGAAAAAATACCACCGCAAGCGTATTAAAGACGGCCCACACACACCACCAAACTGTCTCGCCAATAAGGAATTTCGAGATTGAAGGTTTGCTTAATTTTGCTTTTATCCATGACAGAGAAAGCCGGTCGCGTGGCTTTGGTTTTGTATTCGCTGGATCGGATAGGACTTACCTTTGATTCAGAAAAGTCAAGATCAAATATGGCCCGGGCGAAATCGAACCAGCTTACCGCTCCTTCATTGCTATAGTGATATAGTCCGTAATGGGGCGTAGGGGACTCCATAATATCCACAATGGTATCTGCCAAGTCGATGGCGTAAGTAGGGGAGCCTATTTGATCAATGATTACATTTACATCCTTATGATCCCGGCTAAGTCGAATCATTGTCTTAACAAAATTATTACCGTATTCTGAATATAGCCAACTCGTACGGAGAATATAATGCTCGTCCAAAATTCCTACGATTGCTTGTTCCCCTTCCAGTTTGGTAAGGCCATAAATATTCTCGGGAGCCGCAATATCTGTTTCAGTGAGCGCATGCTGTACATCCCCTTTGAAAACGAAATCGGTAGAGATTTGAATCATGGCCGCACCATGTTTTTTACACGCATGAGCGATATTAGCTGCACCGTCTTTGTTTATTTTTCTACATATATCTTGTTCGTCTTCAGCTTTATCTACGGCGGTATAGGCCGCACAGTTGATAACAAAATTAGGCTTCTCCCTTTCTAGTAGAAGATCCAGTAAGGCGGGGTCAAGAATATTTCCTTCTTCCTCGGTGGGGAAAAGCATAGAATCGATACTTCTTTCCGATGCTACTTTTTTTAAGCAACTTCCGAGTTGCCCCGATGCGCCCAGAACAAGACTTTTCATAGATTTATAGTGATATGGTAAAATTTTGAATAATTCGGATATACAATACTCCAAGCTGGACAAAGATATTCAAAAAAAAGTCCGTCACCTGCATGGGACGGACTTTAGAAATCTATTAACGTTGAGTAAAAATGCATATGAATTAAAATACCTTGCCAGTTCGAATGGTCAACCATCGAAAATTCGATGGTTTTTTTGCAGAATGTTTTTTACAAATATTGAAAAATAATTCTGCAATTCAAATTTCAGAGCAATTTACTATAATCTATAGACTATACAGTCCTAAGGTTTGCACTCTGCTTTCTAACCGCAAGTTCAGCTTAATCGGGAAATCCGCTGCAAAAGTATGAAAATTGATAGTGCTTTTGCCGGAAAAATGGCAATTATCAGAAAAAATAAAAACATAATAAGATTTGCAGGTTTAAGTTGGCCAATTGTTTTGGTATATTCGTCGAAAAATAGTGGTTGTAAAGGCAGATAATGAAAGTGTTATGATCGACTGCCGAACTATTTGATGACCAGTTTTAAATAAATTTTTTCATATTTGAACAGTTCTGATATGTATCGGACCATTCTTTTATCCTACCTTTTAATTCTCTCAATATGTACCTGGGGCCAGTCTGAATATAGTGGGGAAAATTTGATATGGTCCGATGAATTTGATGGGGAAGGACTACCCGATTCCACCAAATGGTCTTTCGAAACGAAAGGAAATGCCTATGGATGGGGGAATAATGAAGCTCAGTATTATACCAATGAAACTGGAGGCAACGCTACCGTAAAAGATGGAATGCTTCACATAACCGCCCGAAAGCAGGATTGGCTAGGACGCAAATATACATCTGCACGCCTTTCGACTTCCCATAAATTTTCCTTTACCTATGGCCGCGTGGATGTAAGAGCCAAGCTTCCCTCCGGACGCGGCAGCTGGCCTGCCATTTGGATGTTGGGGCAGAATATACAGGCGAGCAAATGGCCTGATTGTGGAGAAATTGATATCATGGAACATGTTGGTTATGACCCAGGTGTATTACATGGGACGGTGCACACCAAGGCCTACAATCATGTCTTGGGTACACAGATAGGGAAGACCACCCTGATACCCAATCCCTTTTCTGAATTTCATATATATTCCATTGACTGGACTGAGGAAAAAATCGATTTTCTTCTTGACAATAAGGTGTATCATACCTTTCAAAATGATCGTCTCACCACTGCCGAGTGGCCCTTTGACTCTCCAGAATTTTTGCTGCTCAATGTGGCGGTCGGTGGGAATTGGGGAGGCTTAAAAGGGATAGATGATACGATATTTCCACTTACCATGCTCATCGATTATGTGAGAGTTTATCAAAAAAAATAATCGCAAGGAGTCGTCGTTAAGACCACTCGCTGCGATTATTATGATAGCTATATTATTGCTATATTATTGCTATTTTATTCACCAGCACTTTTATTGATCAGGCAAGGACTTTTAAAGAGCGGTTGCACCTACGACAATCTTTTTTGTAAGCTTTCGTTTCGCGACGGGTAATGACAGCAGGTAGATTCCGGGTATTAAGGTAAGGTCAGGTGACAAGGTATATTGTGTCCCTGATCGCTGAAGCTCGAATGTAAGCTGGCGCCCGGAGAGATCGGTAAGTCGCAATCCCTGGCTGTTCGCATTTTTTAATAGAAAGCGAATCTCCTGCTGTACGGGATTGCCTAATAATTGGAAAGCAGTAGCGTCGGCAGCATTGTCTATTGATAATATTCTAGAGTATTCTATACTTCCATCCCTGTCGACGATTTGCAGGCGATAATAATTATGCCCAACTACGGGCTGGCTATCGGCGAACTGGTAGGACTTACCTACGCGACTATCCCCCTGTGCATCAATACTGCCGATGGAAATAAATTCTGACGCATCTCTGCTTCGTTGAATGTTGAAATACTTGCTGTTATATTCCTGAGTCGTTTGCCAATACAGAGTGATTCTATTATCCCATAATTCTCCCTTAAAGGAAGAAATATTGACAGGTAGGGCCTGACAATCATACGGGAATTCGGCAAGCATAGCGTTGGGAAGATCGACTCCATCTACTTCTATCCATAAGCCCTTATCATCTTTCCCGATTTGGTTAAATGGTTGGTTGAGAAGGGAAAGTGGACTGCCGGCCTTAATGCTGAATGGGTTGCTTGTGCTGACAAGCTCATCTCCCGGATCTAAAATTCCCGGAGAACTACCATTATCAACATATACCTTATAAATCAGTTCCTTTTCTTCAGGATCTAATGTGGTAATACTAAGATTGAAACTCCTCTGTAGAACACCCGCCGGCTGGCAATTGAGCCTACCAGTAACCATCGGGTCAGTGACCATAAATCCTAGACCCTTCTGGTAGCAGTGGATAATTTTTCCATTAGCTGCCTGAGATGCCCAAGTATCTCCCTTGAGAGCGGGCATCAAACCATTGGCGGCAGGAGCACTTATAGTAATACCCTTAATCGTTATTTTGGAAAATCGACCATCTATTTCAGATTCATGAATACTCATTCCAGTAAGTGGTATTACTAGGTCGTCCGGTAAATAGGTATCGACTAGGCTTGCTGGACTGTCGTCGGTATTGATCACAATTGTAGCCAAGCTGTTGACTAAGTCAGCTGCTTCTGGAGAGCTGGGCCTGTGTCCATAGTCCAGATCAGGGTAATTATCCGAGGTCCATAAATGAAAATAGGCGAACTTGTTACCATTATTTCTTTCTATAGTGAAACTCAAATCGAAGATCATGGTAATGTAGCCGGACTGTGGAACAGTTGAGCGAAGTACAACTCCTGGCTGGCTGATGTTACATTGGGCTTTAGATCTCTGAATAGTGATAAAAGAACTAAAAAGTAGTGATAAAATCAAGGTGTAGAAATAATTAGTTTTCATGATTTCTATTATTTAGAGGAAGATTATACTATTATAATATAGATAATTGTCCAGTATGGTTATAGAAAAATCACTATTAAATCCATCAAAACAGTCTAGATAATTTACGTATATATGATGGAATAGAATGTGTTTGAAGAAAGGCCCCCAGTAATTGTAGGTTATATTAGAGGCACATTCTGAAGATCAGATCCTTTCATAGAAGTATTTTTATTAATAAATAAGACTATTTTAAAAGTATAGTCCTCCGTTTGACAAAATAATTCAGTGGTCTCTAACGAGTTGACAAGTCATGATACCTGACTTACAAATTGCTAATTGATACATGACTTGAAATTATTATATAGTGGAATCTTTTATACAGGACGCGAATCGGACATGGGAGAAATATTTTAAAACTTACTACCTTCTGCTTATTAGGGGGTTTCCATCCATAGACTTGAAGGGGTTTTTAAAAAAAATTAATAACTTGCTTCTCAGTTGCCCGAAAAGTGGCTAATTCTAAACCAAAACCTCTATGAATAATCTTTTAAAGCGGGCGCATTCCCCCGTTCTGTTATTACTTAGTTTTCTGATAGTTGCCTCCTGTTACAACCAGAAGGAGGATGAGAAGATCAATCGACCCGTAGTAATTGGTTATGTTGGTGGCTTTCATGGCTTGCTGGATACCGAAAGGATCCAAGTGGAGAAATTGACCCATATCAATTATGCCTTTGTAAATATTGTGGATGGCAAAGCATTTCTGACCAATGAAAAGACTGACTCAATTAATTTTCGTAAACTAAATGAGTTGAAGCTTAAAAACCGGGAATTGAAGATACTGATCTCAATTGGTGGATGGGCCTGGAGTGAAAATTTTTCTGATGCAGTGTTAACAGACTCCTCCAGGAAAGTTTTTGCCAAAACCTCCGTGGATATTATTCGGAAATACGACCTTGATGGTGTAGATATTGACTGGGAATACCCGGGTATGGAAGGGGAAGAAGGAAATGTATTCCGACCCGAGGACAAGGAGAATTATACGCTGATGTTCGCTGCACTAAGGGAGGAGCTAGATCAGATGGAGAAGGAGACGGGTAGTCCTAAATTGCTAACAACGGCTGTGGCAGGTTTTGGGGAATACTTACAACATACCGATATGAAAATGGCGGCGAGTTATTTAGACTATGTAAACTTGATGACTTATGACTTATTTGTGCCCGACATCTCAGTACATCATGCCGGTTTGTATGCTAGTGATGGTTATGATTCCAACAAGAATGCCGATCATTGCGTCAAAGCTTTTATTGCAGCCGGAGTACCGGTGGAGAAGTTGGTGATGGGACTGCCTTTTTATGGCCGCTCCTTTACCGTGGAGTCTCATGCCACTCAGGTGGTAGGGCAGCCTTACAGTGCTAAAAGCTATATCGACGGCTACGGGTATATCAAGGATAGTCTGGTCAATCAAAGGGGGTTTCAGGCTTTTCGGGACGATAGGGCTCGGGTGCCTTATATTTATAATGCGGAAACCGGGCAGATGATTAGTTATGACGATGAGCAGTCTGTTGAAGAAAAATGTAATTATGTTTTGAAAAATAAAATGGCGGGGGTTATGTTCTGGGAATATGATTCAGATCCAAAAGGATATTTATTAGGTGCGATTCACGATACTTTTAATTGAAAAAACACCTGCAGCACCATCTATTTAAGATGGTAATTGCAGGTGTTTTACCTCTGATTTTGATAAGATTATTTCAGGCCTTTGCGTTTCTTATAGGCTTTAAATCGCTCATTATATTCCTTGAGCTCTTCGTCTTTGAAACGCTCCTGAAGCTTGGCAGGGAGTTCCAGACGCTCCTTCATCTGCAAAGTATGTTCCATTTCTACCAGTGTGTTGACTCCCTTTTTGTCCTTTTTTAATTCGAAATGATCGTACAAATCGTCGGTCACCGTAAAAGCCTTATAGCTAAGGGCGTCATTGTCTACCGTTATAATCTGATAAAGTTGGGTATTAGACGCGGCACGATCCATCCAGTTTTGTAGCCCTATATCATACATTTTTGGTCCACTTACTGAAACTACGTAAATGGGTCCGTCAGGTTTTTTCCGACTTTGTCCTTCCGGCATATTGATTCCTCGACCATAGGTATGATCATGTCCCTGAAGCACCAGATCCACTCCATACTTCTTATATAAGGGCTCCATAATTAATCTCCAGTCATCATTATCCCGTCCGTTTTTGGTGGAGTAAATGGGATGGTGATGGAAGACTACTGTCCATTTATTGGTATTGGCCTGGAGTACCGTTTCTAGCCATGCCGCTTGTTTGATCATCATTGCACTGTCTAGCATAGCTCCTTGCGAATCTATGGAAATAAGTTTGATACCCTGATAATCGATATGGTAAGCCGTTTCTGACAAGCCTTCGGGACCATTTTCGGGGAGAGCAAACTGTGGTCTCCATTGCTGAGATACCTGATAGTTCTTTTCCTGGTCGCGATAATACTCATGATTTCCCGGAGTGGAGAGGCTGGGAATCATCCCGTTAATCCATCCACCCGCTTCAAACCATTCACCCCATTCATTATCAGCATTGGCTCTATTGATCAGATCACCTGCATGGATAATAAAGTTGGCTTTGGGAACATTGGAAAATGCTCCTCGGATTGTGCGTGACCACATGCTACGCAGATCATTCTGAGCATCACCGAAGTAAATAAAGGACACGGGTTCGGTTTTGTCGGAAGCGGTTTTAAAATGAAACCATTCGCTCCAGTACTTGCCATCACCCACCCGATATACATATTGGGTAGAGGGTTTTAGGTTGGTGAAATTTACTTCATGATTGATCACCGTGCGTCCTTCAATGGTGGTGGGCAGGTTTTTGGCTTTGATCAGGCGCGCATTGGGTTGGAAATCGGGGGAGGCGTCGGCCTCGTGAATGGCCGCCATTCCCTCCGTAATGGTAGAGTCTGTGCGCCAGTTCACGGCCTGGCTATGCGCTGCATCGCCTTTCCATCCCAGTATTACCCGATCGGGGAAGGGACTGGCAGGGTATGTTTTACTTTCCTGGGCCAACACCTGAAGGGAAGAGACCACCAGGCATGTGAGAAGTAAGGGATATTTCATAGGTATTAAAACTTAGGTTTGTCATGTCGGAATCAACCGGTAATATTACCCTCAAAAATCGAAATAGGACCAAGACCAGATGTTAAGTATTTATGAATTCGATGCTTTTTAGCATCTGAACCGTTTTTTGGGACACCTGTAAAGAGCTAGCAGAACACTTAGGTTAACTAATTTCTATTTCCTACACCAGTGGTGGTGGGGAGTCCAAGATGGATATAGATGCTTATTTCCTATCCAAATGAATTAACTTTGTAATGTCATTAATTGAATAATCTTGAATCGGTCTACTTTACTTATTACGCCCCCTTTTACCCAGCTGAATACTCCCTATCCGGCTACGGCCTATCTGAAGGGGTTTCTCAATACACTTGGTCGTATGTCATTCCAGGCCGACCTGGGAATTGAGGTGATTTTATCCCTATTTTCTTCAAAGGGATTGAAAAGGATGTTCCAAATTCTGGACGATTCTGATATAGCCCTCTCCGAGGAGTCCTATAGAATATATGCTTTAAAGAATGATTATATTGCTAGCATCGACCCGGTTATCCGTTTCTTAAAGAACCAGAATCCCACCTTGGCCCATAGTATCTGTGACCGGAGCTATCTTCCCGAAGCGGCTCGTTTTCTACAGCTCGAAGATCTGGACTGGGCGTTCGGAACGATGGGGATTCATGACAAGGCGCGCCACCTGGCTACTCTCTATTTAGAAGATCTGGGCGATCTTATTCAGGAGGCCATTGATCCTTATTTTGGTTTTAGCCGTTACGCCGAAAGACTCGGACGGTCTGCTACACATTTCGATGAAATGGAGCAAGCACTGAATGCGCCGGATACACTCCTGACCAAGATTCTGGTGGAATGTCTGGAAGCACATCTGGAGCGGCATCAGCCTTCCGAAGTCGTAATATCTGCCCCTTTTCCTGGCAATTTGTATGGGGGTTTGAAATGTGGACAGTATATCAAAAGGCTTTATCCCCATATTAAGGTGCTATTCGGCGGTGGATTTGCCAACACCGAATTAAGGTCATTGAAAGAACCCCGCCTCTTTAAATATGTGGATTATGTTTGTTTGGACGATGGAGAAGCTCCTTTGCAGATCTTACTGGAACATCTGGATGGGAACCGGGATAAAGAGCATTTGAAACGTGTTTTTGCCCTGGAAGAGGGTAAAGTTCTTTATTGGAATGGGGCAAAGGAAAAAGATGTAGCCCAACGGGACACAGGCACACCCGATTATAGTGACTTGAAGCTTTTGGACTATCTTTCGGTCATCGAAGTGGTAAATCCCATGCACCGGCTCTGGAGTGATGGGCGCTGGAACAAACTGACCCTGGCTCATGGCTGTTATTGGGGTAAATGCTCGTTCTGCGATATTTCTTTAGACTATATCAGGCGCTATGAGCCTATGACGGCTGCTTTACTCTGCGACCGTATCGAAGAGATTATTGCACAAACTCAGCAAAATGGCTTTCATTTTGTAGACGAGGCCGCTCCGCCTGCTTTACTTCGAGACCTGGCCATTGAAATAATCCGCCGTAAAATTACTGTGGTATGGTGGACGAATATCCGCTTTGAACGAAATTTTACTCCAGACTTGTGTCGACTCCTTAAAGCATCGGGCTGTATTGCCATATCGGGAGGACTCGAAGTAGCCTCCGACCGCCTATTGGAACGTATGAAAAAAGGTGTTACCGTTGCCCAGGTGGCCCGGGTAGCTCATGCATTTACCAAAGCTGGTATTATGGTGCATGCTTATTTGATGTACGGTTTCCCTACTCAAACGGCTCAGGAAACTATTGACTCCCTGGAAATGGTACGACAGCTATTCGACCAGGGCGTGGTGCAATCCGGATTCTGGCATCGCTTCGCCATGACGGCCCATAGCCCTGTAGGACTAGCCCCAGAGGCCTTCGACGTTCAAAAACTAGGGCCTGGACCAGGTGATTTCGCAAATAATGATTTGGAACATACCGACCCCAAAGGGGCTAATCATGATTTGTACGGAGAAGGTCTTCGTAAATCGCTATTCAACTATATGCATGGTATCTGTTTGGATTTTCCTTTATCTGAATGGTTTAATTTTAAGGTGCCCAAAACCAGTATTCCGGGGCGCTTTATTGAGAAAGCCATTGCCGATACAAGTGAATTGAGTACCCGGCCTAACGCACTCCTGATATGGATGGGGAGCTTGCCCGAGGTGAATTTGTTTGAGCAGGATGATCGGGCAGAAATGGTGTTTTATGACAAACGCAAGGAATGGGCTATTGAAGTGCGGCAGCCATTAGCCGAGTGGCTGGAAACCTGGTTGCCAAGACTTCAGATCGGCTCCCAAGCGCCAATTTTCTGGGAGAATTTCAGACAGGATTTCGAAAGACAAAATATCGGCAATTTCGACGTTTTAATGGAGTCGAAAACCTGGAAAATATTGCAGAGCAACGGATTGTTGGTGCTGTAGATGGTTTAACCTATATTTATGATGAAGCCTGATTTATGTAAACGTTCAGAGAAGCTTTCAAATGAATAAAGTAATAGAGGAGCCCACTCCATCGCAGTATCTAGAATGTGGATGGTTGCATAAAATAGATTTTGCAGACACTTTTTCCACTATCAACAGGACTAATGATTTAGCGGAAATTGCGAATCTCATTTTTAATAATCCTCCCCGTTGGATAAAATTTTTATTTAGCATAAGAAACAAATTGGCCGCTTTGATAGGGTTGGAGGTGTCCGTTCCATCGGACTACCGTAATACGTTCATCGTGGGGGGCTATGTAGGAATTTTTAAAATATATGCCCTCTCCAAAGCAGAAATAGTGCTGGGTGCAGATGATTCACATTTGAACTTTAGAGCCATTATCGCCCATAAAAGTGATGCCCTCCATAATATCAAACTGATTACGCTAGTCCAGTATAATAACGCCATAGGTAAAGTTTATATGAGCTTAATAAAACCATTTCATCGTTTGGTAGTCAGGGTATTGGTAAAGAGGGCTTTTAAGGGAGGAATGATTTAGCGTATGCAGGATCAAAAATCCAGCACTGCCCTAAGTGATAAGAAAGATTTCTGATCTTAGTTCTATTATTCTGTCTTCTCACCTAAAACTGGTTAATTCGAACATTCGAATCTAATTTTAGACAGAAACGCCTTTCTCCTTACTCTTTGTTTTTTAGATGATCCGAAAATTTAGATTTTCCTGGTACTATTATATATACCTCTAAAAACCCCGTGGGCCCTGACTCCCATTACAACCAATCAAACGTTTTCTGCATCCAACCAATAGACCAAAGAAAACGCCATGAAGAAGAAACGTCTTTTTATAACCACATTAGCATTGATGCTAGTTGTAAGTCTTTTTCTTGCTTGTCAAAAAAATGAAGAGCAGGATCCGCAGCCCGCATTTGTATGGAAACAAATCGGCTTATCAGGTCTCAAGGTGAACAGACTTGAGTTGGCTGGCAATATGCTTTATGCCATTACCAATGATGGACTTTATGTAAAAAACATCGGATCGGAGGGTGAATTTGAGAGCCTGGGCTTGAGGGGGAAGAACCTGTTGGATATAGTAGTTTTTGATGCAAATCATATGCTGGCTTCCTACCGTAATAGTTCAGATTGGCAAGAAACCGAAATTTATGAGACCAAAGACCGTGGAGCTACCTGGGTCGTAAAAGTGCATGATTTTGGTCTTCAATCTACAGAGCCCGTTACTGACTTTTTCTGGGATAAATCTAAGGACATACTCTACGCTACGGGGTTAGGTGTCATGGCTCAGTCTACCGATCGAGGTACTACCTGGAGGACGCTGTGGGGCGCTTGGGGCAATCTAGGAACCGGTATGATAGTCGAGATGAATCCTGAAAAAACTGATGAACTATGGTTTGGAGGGCAGGGCGCTATTGAGAACGGATACCTGGTTCAATTTAACGAGGGAAAGTTGAGCAAGGAATGGAGCGATTTAGTGCCCAATCCGACAGTTCCCAAAAAGATTGTTTTCGACAAACAGGTTCCTCAGAATATCTATACAGGCTGGGAGGGAGAGCTGAAGAAAACTTCCGATTCAGGCAATACATGGAAAACCCTGATAGAACGTCACGAGGAGTCTCACTTTTTCTTTGGAATTGGAATAAGTGAACTTGATCCCAATATGATATTGGCTGGCAAGTGGGAAAAAGGTGTGGATCGCCAGCCACTCACGCTTTATTATTCCAAGGACGGGGGCCAGAACTGGAAGGAAAATACCCATGCAGGAGAATCGGAAGGGGGTGTTTTTGATCTCAAAATACGTAGTTCGGAACTTAACGAGCGCATATTTCTGGCTTTGGATAAAGGGGGCGTTTATGAAGTGACGGTCGACCGTAATAAACTTTAATATTTCTTCGTAGTTATAGGGGAGACATAATTTCTTTATTGACTTTACATTAACGATTAATCAATATGTTGGGTATAAAAAAATATTTTCTAAATAAAAGATATCCTCTCATTCCCTATCAACCTGCCAATAAAAGTACACCCGATAAAATGATTCATGTTATATCGGCCTGGGTTGGTTTAGAGTCAATCATAGAAGATATATTGATCCACTTCAATGTAGAACGTAATTCCTGTATAGAATTTGGAGTTGAGTTTGGCTATTCTGCCGTCGTTTTTTCAAATTATTTCAAGTCAGTGAAGGGCGTGGATATATTTGTTGGAGATGAACACACGGTTCACAAGGGAGACCATTATGAAATGACGAAAGAGTCTTTAAGTGAATTTGAAAATATAACCCTATTTAAGTCTGACTACAGAGATTGGATTAAACAAGACCAGGGGCAGTACGATTTTGCACATGTGGATATTGTCCATAATTATAAAGAAACCTATGAATGTGGTCTTTGGGCAGTAAAACATAGTACATGTTGTATCTTCCATGATACAGAAAGTTTCCCTGAGGTCAAAAAAGCAGTGCATGATATTGCTCAAGCCACGGGTAAAAAGGCCTACAATTATCCGTACCATTATGGTCTTGGAATCATCGTGTAAGCAATTTGTAAAGGGGCGCTCATATTACATTCAATCAAGGACTTATGGGAAAATAATCTGGATGATATAACTTTTAATTAAGTTTATATTTATTTATATTTAAACCGGTAGAGAAGGCTGAGGCCCTATATATCCTATAAGTTCAGGTCTGTAATTGATCACCTCCGATGAAAAAGCACCCAGAAATGCGAGGCAGGAGAAAAAAGGAACTTTCGTTCTTTTTAATTATGGCCTGGATGGGTGTTTTAGCTGCGATTATAGGATTCTCCACTACCTATCTGATACCGATGGGAAAGAGGACTTTCTCGGCACCCATGGAAGTACATATTCATGGACTATTCGCTTTTTCCTGGATCTTTTTGTTTGCTATACAGTCTCAACTTATCCATTACAGAAATATTAAAATGCACCGTGCTCTGGGCATTATATCTTTACTAATAGCTTTTGGAGTAGGCATAACCATGGTGCCCGTAGGACTTTTTGCCGTCCACAAGGAACTCGCCCAAGGTCTGGGAATGACTGCTTATTCAGGCTTTCTGGGAGTAATTATATCGGGGTTAATGTACCTGGTATTTGTGTTGGCAGGCTTCTATTTCAGGAAGAAGCCCCATATTCATAAGCGACTTATGTTATTGGCTACCATTATTGTCTTATGGCCGGCCTGGTTTCGGTTCAGGCATTTCTTTCCGTCCGTCCCTCATCCTGAAGTTTGGTTTGCACTGGTGCTTGCCGATAGTCTTATTATAATGGCCTGGATCTGGGATTATCTAAGAAACGGTTATGTCCACCCGGTTCTAAAGTATTTTGGCTTATTAATTATCTGCGAACAAACCTTTGAAGTTCTTGCATTCGACAGTAGAATCTGGAGAAATGTTTCCCTGTGGGCCTATCATCTGGCAGCTTAATGCCATACCAGGCTGCCATTCCACAAGCTTTCCTTATTCGCCAGGAAATGAAAGGCAGACAGACATAAGGTGATATAATTATTCATCTTTATTTACCTGTTTCGATACAAATTTCTCCTGATGTACCAGTTGTCCTTTTATATCGTAATGGGAAAAGATAATCTGAGGTCCTATTTTGGGAAGGGTCTTGACAGCTATGCCTAAAAAGCCCCCTTTTACCCTCAAGAACCGATGTTCCGGATGGCGATCATCAGGGGCCCAGCCCTGGGCATGATAGTCGCTGACGGGGCCTGAGCCAAATTCCATGATCTTAGTTTCGGGATCCTCTGAAACATATTGCCAATGCCGATCCCCATTAACGACGTACATGTTTCCTTGTTGAGCGATTAATTTCCTCAACCAGCTTCCTTCTGTTTTATAGGACTCATTGGCATGGTTGTCAATTTTTTTAGGTCTATCAGGGCCTACCACGGGGGTGGGGGAGAACAGGAGTTTGAAGGTGGCATCGGAGGTCGACACGGTTTCAGCAAGCCATTGCTTTTGTACTTTTCCTAATATGGTTTTCTCGGGGCCATCCAGGTCTTGGTTCTTGCTACGATATTCTCGCCCTTCCAGAAGCCATATTTGCAGGTGCTGCCCCCAGCGGATAGTTCTGTAGGGCTTGTCGTGCAAGGGAGCATTTTCTCGCCATATCTTTAGCCCATCGGCATAGCTTAGCTTACCAAAAAGGGGGCGGGAGGGATCCACATCATCGCGAAGCAGATCGTGGTCATCCTTAAGCATATAAATAGGTGTACGGGCAAAAAAGTCACGAAGGGCTGGCCAACCATTCATTGCATGCCATTTATGTCGTGCTTTTTCGATATCGGTAGCCATGGGCCCGGGCTTGTCATAATAGATGTAATCTCCCGTATGAATGAAGAAGTCGGGCTGTAATTTACGCATGGCGTCATAGGATTGGAAGCCTCGATGAGGATCGTCGAAGGACCAAAAATACTGACAGGTAGAGGTTACCAAGCTGATATCGGCTGGCATATTATGCTCTGGAGGGGTACGAAAATTGCCCGTCATGCTATAAACAGGGGCGTTCTCCTGTGTTTTAGCCTCCCACCGTACCTCATATTCCTGGTTAGGCACTAGGTTATTTATTTCAATTTGGGTAGTATGATCATTCTCTAGGGTGCACGTTTGCCAGTCAGATTGATAGGCAAATCCCGGACTTTTCAGGCTTACCCTGGCCATTCCGTTTTGGCCTGCTACGGCACCATCCATCTGGCTTACCGATCCCGATTCATCAAATGCTAGTGGATGCCTAAAAACTTCTTCTCTACGCTGATGCACGATGGGCTGAGGTCTAGCCTGTGCACAGAGTCGGGTCCATATTATTACAGCAGTGTTACTTACCTCTGCGATTTTCATTCCATTGGTGAAAAATACATCCTGACCTTCTACTTCGGGGGAATCGGCAGAAGCATATAAGGGCGACAGGTGTGTCCATGCAAAGGCGGCTCCCGTAGCCGATGCGGCAGTTTTTAGGAAGTATCTTCTGTTTTTGGCCGACATAATATTTCAGGGTAGGGTTTCAGATAGACCAGGTGTACTATTTGTTTCTATAAAGGAACTGGTTTTACCATTCTACCCCTGGCGGAAATATGCCAAAGGCTTATTTAATTATAATCTTAATACTTCAAACTGGGTTAGGGAATCATTGAAAGAAGTGAATATACTGGGATATCCAGTTGCGATCTTACCCATTTCATGATCCATTCCCAAAGCCTTGGCAGGGCGGGTGCTGGCCATTTCCACAGCCTCTCGCAGGGGTATCCCCACCTCATATACCGCGTTATGCACTGCCTGGCCCAGGGAGATGGCTCCTCCAGCTAAATTTCCTTCCTTATTCCTATATTGCCCCTCAATCAGTTGTGCGTCAAACTCCCCCCATTGGAACGATTTTACTTTTTGGTTGAGAAATAGGGCATCAGAAATCAGAATCATCCTATCTTTTTTAAGCTGGTAAGCCACTCGCGCGGCGGCATAATCGCAATGTACGCCATCGAGTATGATAGGGGCATAAATCTCCGGATGGTCAAATGTGGCTCCTACCAGCCCGGGAGCACGATGCTGGAAAGAGGACATGGCATTATACAAATGCGTTACTATTCCAATGCCTTGCCCAAAAGCCTTGGCGGCCTGCTGGTATGACGCATCGGAATGGCCGGCGGAGACGATAATGCCAGCTTCCTGCAAAAGCGCAATCTGAGCGCCGGATAACTGTTCCGGTGCTACGGTAATCAACTTTAAGACCCCTTTTCCTGCCGCAATGATTTCCTTTAGTTCGGTATCTTCGGGTCTACGAATATATTGAGGCAAGTGGGCTCCTCTCTTTTTTATATTGATAAAAGGACCCTCCAAATGCATGCCGATGATGCCTGAAAAAGGTTTTTTTTGCTGATAACTCCTGACCGCCTCGAGCCCTTTGAGGATATTATCAGTTCCAGAGGTAATGAGGGTAGGTAGGGTGCAAGCCGTACCTGTTGATTCACTGGCCAAGGCAATGTCGGCAAGCGTTTCTTCGTCTGGTTTCTGGGTAAAATGGAATCGCTCCCCGCCGTTGATATGAATATCAAAGAGACCAGGAGCGAGATGACTATAAAATGGTAAGTCGCCGGTATACTCAGCCGGGGCCAAAGCGGAGATTTTATGATCTTGTATTGTGACTACCTGATTGGTCAGATGTCCAGTTCCGGTATAAACATTTTCTGCGAATATTTGTCTGGTTACTGACATTCTAGTAGGACGAAATTAGAGATATTTTTTAATCACAGATTTCAACTGATCCGCTTGTACCACGCCCGATTGCCGCCATACGGGTTTGCCATGTTTGAAAATAATGATGGTAGGTACACCCTGTATTTTATATGCCTGGGCTGCAGAAGGGTTTTTATCCACATCTATTTTGATAATGGATGCTGAATCACCCAGGTCGGATTTTACATTTTCCAAAATGGGTTTCATTGTTTTACATGGACCACACCATTCTGCGAAAAAATCAACCACAACTGGCTTATTACTATTGATGAGTTCTTTGAAAGTTGCCATAATGTTCGAGTGTTAAACTAAAGACAATATAACCTTTAAGTACCTAAAAAGGTTTGCCGAATCCTGATCACTGGACAATTGTACGATTTTTTCTGAAGAAGTTGCCGACTTTCAGTTCGATAAAATGGTAAGTAAAATGCGAGTAAATGACCGTGAATACGATAGAGGCGATTAAGGATAGCAGTACCATGGGTTCCGAAGTGGGGAGTTTGAAAAAACGGAATAGAACCACATTCATAAGAATGAGTACAATGGCGTGGTTCAGGTAAATAGAATAAGATATTTTTCCAAGGTATTGCATGGGCCTGCTGCTGAGCAACCGGGTAATGATTCCGGTAGAATTGGCATATACTATGATTCCCAACGAAAATAAAAAGGGAAACATGAGCTTACCCAAGTTGAGCTGCCAATGATGTGTATAATACATCGCTCCGACGAGCAAAGCCAAATAGGGAAATTCGGCAAAGCTGAGATTGAGGTTCATTCTGCTGCATAAGGCGTGCGTGAAAACGCCTATCCCAAAGCACAGGATTCCGCGGACAAAACCATAATCATAAGCCAGAATATATTGCCCCTTCCAGATCATAAACCCTATGCAGATGATGGTAATTATTGTGAAGGCAAGGTATCGATATCGCAGCATCAGTACGATTACAAGGCCATAAACAATGTATGCAATCATTTCCGCAGAAATAGACCAGGATGGATAATTCAGTCCAATCCAGTCACCAAATATGGGGGTGGAGCCCATAAAAGTTAGGGTGTCGGTTACAGTCCGAAAATAATACATGCTGTCCATACTGAAGTTTTTCAGTGAACTGTGGTCACCGATCACATTGAAAATAAGGAATACGAGCTCGGTAAAGACCAACAGGGGGTACAGCCTGATAATTCTTTTCTTTAAAAAATCGAAAAAATCAGGAGCACTATTTATTCTGGTATTATAATTCATGGCGATCACAAAACCGCTCAGAACGAAGAAGAAATCAACAAACAAATCTGAATTGATCACAAAGAAGTTGTTGTAGAAAATGGAATCTTTAACAGCATTATGATGGTGTGCCACCACCAGAACAGAAAATATACCTCTAAGACCATCCAATTGTTCTACTCTTCCTTTCATCAAAAAATATCCTGGGATGTATGGGTTTATACTAAAAAATGACCTAAATAGCTGGGGACAACTGTTTTTCCTCAGGTGCTGGATGGGGCTCACTAGAATAATTGATTCCTAGAAAACGAATCATGACCGCGTATGGAAACCAAAAGGTAACGTCATAGGGGCGGCCTCCTGTGGCCAGAAGGATGGACATGGAAATAAAAAAATAGGCAAGAAATGTGCTAAGTGTATTGGTACTACGCTTTACTTCTCTGATTGCGAATATAAAAAGAAATATATTGAAGGCCGCAAAGAATATAAAGCCAATGATGCCATGATTTACAAATGACTCCAGGATGGGTACATCGAGGTACTCATATTTATATCCCCGACCTAGAAAAGCATGCCAAGAATAGAAGGTTTCTACGAAGGTTCCAAAGCCACTCACCCGGCCCATGGCCGAATGGTCAACATCGGCGGTTTCGGTGAGTCGTAATCCGGTAGAGGTGAAGATAACGTCCATGATTCGATTTTCAAAAACGTCCCAATAGCCCATGACCAGATAATAAATATCTCCATATCGGCTCAGAAAATAATTTATTCCGATCAATATTGCTACTAATATCAACAGGTTGCTGAATTTGAAAAGTCCTCCAATAGCGGTGAGTATATTCCTAGATTTGAATTTGAAAATCAGATAGGCGCCAATCATAAGGCCTATACCCAGGTAGCTTGATTTGGCCAAGGAAAGTATAACCACCCCTATACTAAATAAGGCACAAAAGAAAAGAAATATTTTGGTCAGAACACCCTTCGTCTGACTGAGCAGGACCATGGCCGATACTAAACATATCACTCCATTCCTGGCGGTGATATGTGGATTGCCTCCCGGTTGTGCTTCCTCATTAGAGAAATTGACGGCAGCCCGCATCCCCGGAGTCCAGTTAGGATCGGTCAGAAGTGAATATACTAAGGTGAGATTAGCAAAAAGTGAGACCAGGAAAATCATGATCAATAAGGTGTCCCTTATGTCATTGGGCATATGCAATAATAACACGATAAAGGCGCCCGTAAAAACAAAGTTACCTATATCGGCCACAGGCTTGCCTGAGGCATTGATAAACCAGAAATAGTAAAAAGCAATAAAGAGGAAACCTACCCCCAGATTGAATAGTATAGGATTGGGTTTATATAACCTTTTGAAAAGATGGGTAGGAGTCATTAGCAAAAGAGCCAGTATCATAAATGCAGCGGTGAATACACTGCTGGCCGGCCCGATTTTCAAGGTGTCCCGAATAAAAAAAATCAGAGGAAAACCATTGAACATCATCATAATACCCAGGGAATACCGCAGGTATGTAAAATTTTGCAAAACGTTTAATAAACTCCAGTTCATTTGCTGGTCCTATATAGTATGTATTTAAAATCGAAGCTGCCTGCAAAATACAAGATCTTGCGAATTCTGCACCAAAGGTAGTTTAATTTGCTGGGTGCTACAGAACTCATGTCAAGATATGTTTTTTTGATCTGCTCATGTTCACTGACTCCCACTGTGGCTATGGTAGACGACTTAGCATCTGCATGGATGCGCAATGCTCCAGCCAGTCCATCCACCTTTCGGACACTGGCCTGTTCATGGATGGTATACCGTAGGATAAATTCATAGTCGAATGCGAAACGATATTTAGGGTCGAATGGGCCGTATAGATCTACCAACTTCTTTTTAAAAAACAGAGATTGATTGTGGATTTGCATACCTTCTAAAAGTTGACACCTCAGACTGTAGGAGGTCGTTTTAAGGAGTTCAATTACTTCATCATCTGTGTCGATCATAAATAAGTCTCCAAAAAGGATGTCATCGGCTTTTTGGATTGCTGCCTTTCCAAACCGTATCAAGGTTCCGGGAAAGTACACATCGTCTGAGTTTTGAAACGCTATGTAATCTCCAGTGGCTCGAGCCAGCCCTTTGTTAATCGCATCTACCTGGCCCTTATCCTTCTCGGAAACCCAGTAGGCCAGGTATTTTTCGTATTTACGAATCACCTCTACACTATGATCGGTGGACCCTCCATCGATTATCATATATTCCAGGTTGGGATACCCTTGGTTTAATATACTTAAAATAGTACGTTCCAGAAAATCAGCCTGATTGTATGAGGGCGTGATGATCGTCAGTTTAGGAAATTCTTCCTTATTGATGGGGGGCGACTGGGCAGGTTTCGAGCTTAGTAAGTCCCTTAATCCTTGTGTATGTGTTTTTAAAAAGGTCATATATTCCTATAGCTAACGAAAAATGAGCTAGTAATTGTCAATAAAAGTGGTGATCGATTTTATTTTCTTTGCCATATGGTTGCGCAGATTCCGGTTGGCACTGATTTGTGCTATCTTTCCATAACCAGGGTTGCCGCCCAGGCCATATACTGTTTTGAGGCCGTCGAGCTGCAATTGGTAAGCATTGAACAGGGTACTGAACCCATTTTTACCCCTAATGGTGCCATTATAATCCGACCAGATAGGATCGTAAAAGGTCAGGCCAGCAAAATCTGTAGCAACCACCGCCGTCCTTCCGACATAGGGCTGTTGGCCTTGTAGGGATAAATCACGTAAGGGAATTTTATTGAGACCATAATGCCAGCTATCCTCATCCATTTTACCCCAGCTATGTATGTGAATTGGGGCGAAATTAAGCCATAATTGATCCATACACATTCCATTACAAAGATCGAAGAAGGCCCTATCCTGTGTCCGGTCGGCCCACCACTGCAGGAAGGTCCTGGTTTGGGTAGTGTCCCTAAGCATCCAGGAACCCGCATGAAACATCCCCGTATTTAATATTTGGTGATCTTTTAGGGCTTCGCTGCTGGCCAGTGGTCTAGTAATCTGAGGGGTAAATAAGGCATCTTCAGATCGGTTTAGGAGATTGTTACCGTCCATCCAAAGTAACATGGTAGGAGCCAAAAATATTAGACGATCGTTGGTACTCACTTGATTTATAAGCTTACTGGCAAACCATGGGCGAGTGGCTGGGAGCAATTCGTACGTATAATAATGTGTCTTCATAGACTCCCACTGTGGTATTTCCAGTTTATTGGCCTCCATTAATTCTACTCCTTCAGGCAACTGGGGCGGGATTACGTCATCCACCCAGCCCAAAACAAATTTGTCGTTGGGATGGTGGCGGTTAACCGACTCAGCAAGGGCTAAGGCATGACAGAGTGAGTTACGATTGCAAACAGTATAAAATATATTCATGTTCGTCGACTCTATTAGAGGCTGATGGATGTAATTTGTTTGACCCTTTCGATGTCAGAGGGTTGCTTGACGCCGGTGATTACGAAGGGAATATTTTTAGACTTGCCACTAATCAGCATTTCGGCAACGGTCAGCTGCTGGGCAAAGAACTTTTGTACTATACGCGTGGGTTTTCTCAAACGTGGTAGAATACGATTAGGTACCAGTTCGAAGAATACCAGGTCGGCATTGGCGATGCTGTTGTCATGGCGGTAGGCATAGGCCTCCTTTTTGGTGGCCTGAATGGCTGCCGAGATTTTCTCGATATGGCAAAGAAAAAAGCCCGAGTCGTTAAAAGCATTGCCTAAGGCTTGTTTCTGGCTGAGGCTGGGACCCGTAAATCTGGCAAACTGTCCGGCAAGATTATCCTTTATCGTGCTCTGGTTCCAGTTGGGAGCGGTCATCAACAGGTCGTATCCTTGCTTACACCAGTAATGTAGTTCATTTTTTATCATCCAAGTATCAAGTGGATGTAGGAGCATATTCTCCGCCCAGCTGAATCGCTCATAAAAATCGGGCATGAGTAGCAGCTTAGAAAATGCAGCTTTCGATTCGAAATATTTTACTGGAAAGTGAAATACCGACGTAGTTGTATTTTGCATACAGTCAGGTGCAGGAGGGGTAGTTCCTTCGGCACAGAGCCATATGATGGGATATTGTCTCAACATAGACATGCTATTAGCGAGAATGTCCTCTTCTGTGGGTGATAGTGTTGCGTTCAGAAGGGGAATGGCAACGGTAACCAGTTCTCTCATTAAGTAGTTTGTAACTGATTAATTACGTATTCGAATGGTTTTTTCATCCATTTCCGTACCCTTACATAACGTTTTACTGTCACAGGCTTTATATACCAGCAGGGAAAGTTGCGATAATAGGCATTACCCAAGTCAACCAATTGATTCCGATAGATAGAAAAAAGCTCCGTAAGGTCGGGCCGTTGTGCCAGTTCAAAGCGATCCTGATATTTGGAGAGAATATCAGGTTTTGCCGGATCGTAACCACTATAATGGAAGAAAATTAAAGGATATTCTTCGTTAACCATAAATCCCTTCTCTGTCTTCGAGAAAGTACGTTCGTGCAAATTCCAATAGGCGGCATTATATCCGGGACTCCTTTCTATATGAACCCCGTCAACGAAAATAGGCAGAAAGTCCATCCAGTGCTGGTCAGTGAATAACCCATTGCATAAATCTATATAGCATTCATAGCGGAGCTTTTCCTCCCACCATTTCAGATAATCGATGTTGGCCTGGTTTCGTCCAAAAGCAACAAAACCCAGATTGTAAATTCCCGTGTTGAGGTGATGAAGCTCGTTGGGTGTGAGCCGATCCTCTATAGGACTATGGATATGAGGGGTGAGTACGGCACCAAACTGGTCGATCCGATTCAATAGTTCCGTAAGAGGTTGGTAGATAATTATATCAGGATCAAAATAAATAACCCTTGTTGCGTCGGAATAATTCCTGAAGAAATAGGTGAAATAAAATGGCTTTACAGCGGTATTCAACTCCGTGATATTATACCGATCGGCCATTTCCTGAAACGCTTCAATCTCGATTTTATCGATCTCAATCATCGGATATTCCGGAAGGTAGGCTTCTTCGAAGGCTACTCCTTCCAGTTTGTCGACCAGTCCTATGAAGAACTGAACATCTGGATTCGTCCTTTTAAGGGAGTCTCCCAGCGTACGGGCTTGAGCCAGGTAATTGATCGAACAAATAGTAAAGGCAATGGTCATTGATTCTGCTTTTCCGAAACCTGCAAAGGTATAAACTTTTGAATGATGGCTTCTATATTACCGATGCTTTTGACGGTATTATGTCGTTCCAGTACTTTTTGGCGGGCTCTTTGGCCCATGCTGTCGCGAAGGGCAGGGTCTAGGACCAATTTAATTGCCGCTTCAGCAGCGGCATCGATATCTAGGAATGGGACTACAAAACCTGCATCTTTTTCGATAAGTTCAGGAGCTCCTCCTGCGTCCTTAAAGCAGATCACCGGAATCTCTTGCAGGGCCGCTTCCAGTACTACCAGAGGATAGGGGTCTTCCCTGGAGCTAAGTAGCAATACATCAAAGCGGTTCAGGTAGTCCAGTACATGGGGGGTCGGTGGAATCAATATAATCTTATCAGAAAGTCCCATAAGGCGAATATCACTTTCGATAAGCTCATAGATCTCATGTTGCGGACCCGCTCCTACCCATACAAAATAGACGGGTAATGGGCTGGTAGTTTGGATCACTTTACGTGCTATCCAGTTGAATATATCGTTCCCTTTCCTCCATTCGGCATTCCCACAGCCCCCAATTATGATGGCCTCCTGGGGTATTTTATAATTAGTTTCTAAAACACCATGTTGAATATGTGCCGTCTTTTGATCAATCAGTTCGTGATCGATCAGGGTAAAAGTACTGACATTCCGTATCGGGAAATCATACTTCTTAACATAAAAGTTGGCTACGGTTTGGGCTACAGCAATGAGGTGATCCGTTTTTCGGAGGAGGAAGCCTAGGTGCTTTTCGTCCGAGTAAATCTTGACTGACATGGCCAGTTCATGGACGAAAAGGACTACCGGGAGATCATGGAAAAACCTAAGGAAATCATGATAGACCGTAGCATTGGCCACCGAATTGATAAAAAGCACCCCAATGTTCTGGCTTTTTAGCTCCGCAATGGTACGGTCGTTAGCTTTCTGAATATTATATTCCTCGTAGAGTTTGTAAAGACTAACCTTTTTTAAGAATTTATCGGTAATGGGTTGGGTAGTTCCATCGGGGTTCTGGTGGTAATGACGTGTGATGCTGATGACCTGTTCAAATTCCTTTTCCAGCTCCCCCCCATCACATAGGAGAAGGTGCATAGGTACATTACGTTCCTTTAACAGCCTGATCAGTTGGAGGAGTAATAATTGACTCCCTGCCCTGTTGGCATCGTGGCAAACAAATAATATTTTTTTCTGCGTCATGAACCTACCGCTTTAAGAATCTTCCTGATCAATATTTTCTGTTGGTGCAACTGAAAAATACACATGCTTAATATGCCTCATAACTCTTTTTTCCAGGAACCTTTTTAGCGGGATTGCCTATGTATATTCCCCATTCCTCCGTTTCCTTGGTGATGGCAGATGCCATCCCAACAAGCGTCCCCTGACTGATTTTAGTATAATCACGAATCGTACTATTGACACCAAAAAAGCTGTAAGATTCTACTACGCAGTGACCTGAGAGTACCACATGAGAGGTGAAGAAAACATGGTCCTGAATTCTACCATGATGACCTATATGATTCCCACTCCACATCACCACATTATTGCCTACGGTGGTAAATGGTTGGATGGTATTGTCTTCTAATATAAAGCAATTTTTGCCTATGAGACTCCTGTCAAATATGGTCGCTTTAGAGCTAATATAAGAAATGAAGTCATATCCTTTATCCAGACCCTGCTGATAGATATTTTCTCGATTCCGGTTCATATTTCGCCCGGTCATGGGCGCAAAAAATTTATATTCGGCAGGATCGTATGTTTTTTCAATATCTTCAAATGGCACCACCGGCAATCCTTTGAACTCCGTAGATTCGATGTATTCCTTGTTAATCGTAAAGGCAACCACCTCGTGCTCAGAGTCGTTTTGAAGGTAGTAGTGTGCGAGCTCGGCCGTATCTAGTACTCCGAAAATGATTACTTTGGACATATATTAAACTAATTCGTAATGATCTAAAAACCCATTCAATTCTTTCTGTTCATTAAACATAAGGATATCTATGATTGAAAGCCAAGGAATGTGTTCATTTTTTAGTTGTTGGTAAGAAATGGGCTTACTTTTAATAAATGCCAGGCCTATACCCTCCTCTTGAAAACGTTTTTTATCATAAAGTTCCATTCCACCTATGGCATTGATATAACGATCTGCTTCAACCTGTTTGCAGATATCCAAAATTCGATCCGGGCCTTTAAGGTGAGTATTATTAAATAGGGTAGAGGTAGGGACGATCTCAGTATCAATTTGCATTAACTTACAAAGCCGCTCCAGAGCAGAAACGGTCAATTGGGCTATAGTGGTATGTGGAGCCTGGATTATTTCTTCGATTACCGGATAAACGGAGTCGAAATAAGGAGCTTTCTGATATGATTGTTGCAAAGTCTTCAGTAACTTCTTCTTCCAGGACTGATCTTTGGATATTTCAATTTCAAGGATCAACTTATTTTGACTCGCTTCCTTAAGTGGAATCGTAAACTGATGCGCTTGTCCCCCTACCAATATCCGGTTGCGGTTGATCCAGCCTTTGTTGATAAAGTTCACATCGTCGTAAACGACAAACTTGTCTACGGCTCTGATCAGTTGAAAATATCCTATATAAGGGAATATATAGGGCTGCATAATTCCTAAAGTCATAGGGCGTGTGGTTTTAAGCTTAGGGTAACAGCCTGAAGCTGTTACAAATGGGCTTATTTTAATTTACGAAGATAATGATCTTCGCCTTTTACAATAAGATTGACCATGGTCGTGTCGGAGCCCAGGCGTATATCAGTAGGTAATGCTTTAATCCGACTGGTATCGTTTACCACGCTGCGATCATAAAATAAATATTCCGCTTCTTCTGGTATGGGCTGCAATCCTTGTTCGAAGGGATTGATTGTTATTAACTTTCGTGTCAGTTTCTTCCCATACAGTGGATATTCAAAATCATCGTTAATGGTGGCTAATGCTACCACAGCATCCTGAGGAACAATGGAGTCGAAGTTTTTATAAGCTTGGGTAATGTCAGGACGGGCAAAGGTCTGAAATTCAATGCGGTCCATGGTGAGTGCAGATTGGTGACCGTATGCTGAGATGGGTAGGCAGCGAACGTTCAGATAAACAGACATGACTGCAGAAATACAGCCTAAAATTACCACCAAGGCGATATATCCTTTCCAAATTTTCCTGCGCGGCTTTAAGATTGAAAGTCGGTGATTGCTAAACAGTAAGAGCAGGAAGAGGACCCCAAACAACCCTGTTTCAATAAAATACCTGCCTTTAAACGGATCGTAGGCGGCTGAATAAGATATGGCCATATAATGCAGTACAAACGCCAGAGCAAGAAACCAGTGCACCCTCGATGATAGGACCCGTAGTAGGACTAATAAAATGAGCGGGAGTATAAGGGCAAAGCCGAAAACACCCCAATAAGGGTTGGCATTATAAAAGTCGAATCTACGTTGAAAGGAAAAGGGTACTATGGAATATGACGTCTCCTCATCTAGGCGTAAATTCAGTCGGTCTTCCAGCCATACGATCGGCTTCCGGATGGTGGTATTCAGATCGTAGCCCCATTGCGCATTTCTTATGCCATCCAGATTAAAGAAGTCGTAGCCATAGCGCACGACATTACGACTACCTTGTTTCAATAGATTCTGAATGGTACCAGCACGCTCTACGGACTGATGTTTCAGCGCAGTGGGAGGGCCAATGGGATGACCAAAAGTTTGAATGTTTTTAATATATCCTGTGGGTAAGGTATATACCATAACAGCCAGTACGATGGCTAGGGCCAGTCTATAAAACCTCTGAAAGAAAACGGAGAAGTTTGGTGCCAGAAACACCGTATACAACATAATGACGAAAACAGAAGGCATTAACAGAACAAAGGTAACCTTATGGCCAAGAACCAAGCCGAAAACCATGCCGGACAGATACAGATATTTGTTATTCCGGGTGGCATAATATGTAAATAAAAAGTATAATAAACAGCTAAGATAGGCTGTGAGCACACTGTCTGTTTCGGTGGTAACGGCCTGCATTAAAAAATCCAGGAAAAAGCCATAAGCTAAGGCACAAAAAATACTGGCCGACAAATTTCTCCCTATTCGCTGGGCGATACCAAAGACGGATACCAGGGTGACATAATAGGAGAGATGGTGAATAAATTTAAAGGCATTTTCGATTTTTCCACTAATCAGATAGGTATAGATCTGAATAGCAGTGACGCTCTTCGGGTAGGTATCCATATTCCAATTGGTTCCTCCGAAGTGAGCCATGGTGCCACGCTGTATATAACGAACAGCCCTGTTGAGGTGGCCTGTCATGCTGTCCCATTCGTTGGGGACAGTAAATATTACCAATATAAGATTGGTAATTGCAACCAGAGCAAAAGTCGCAAATAGGAGAAGGAAAAGGAATTTCAGATAAGCTGACAGCTCTGAAAACCAAATCTTAAAGGTACGTGCACGGTCTTTTAGCAGGGCACCTATTTCAAACGGTTTAGCGTTGCTTAACAGCCGTTTCCACAGAAAATAATGAAGACTTAAAATTAAATAATTGCACAGTATCCAAGCAGGGGTGCTGGCAGTAAGGTCTAAGGCTGAGAGCAGGAAGCCCGAGGGGACGACTGTGCCCGTGAAAAGGACAAAGCCTGTGATTATCCATTCGGACAAGGAAGATTGAGCGATCCTAGAAGCCACCCATCCAATTCCAAAAATAAAAGCAATAAAGGTAATCCAGTATAAAATAACCATAAGATTATGGCGACAGATAATCGTTAATAATATTACAGATTCTTATTACATCGGCCTGGGGCAATCCTACATAAAGCGGCAGGCATATCACCCGAAGCGAAATATCTTCGGACACCGGGCAGCTAGCGGCATCGGGCATAAATTCCAAGGTGTTCAACGACGGATAAAAATAGCGCCGTGGAATAATATCTTCTACTTTAAGAGCTTCCAGTACCCCTTTTAGTATTGTCTCAGACTCAAATACTACCGGGTAATAGGCATAGTTATATTCCACACCTTCCGCAAGGGTAGGTCGGGAAATAAAGTCCCAATTAAGTCCTTGGTCGTACCAGTCAAAAATTTCGGACCTGGCTTTAATTATGTCTTTTACATGTGGCAAGTTGCACAAGCCCATGGCTGCATGGAATTCGGAGTTCTTTCCGTTGATACCAGCATATAAGTATACTTCATCACCCTGGTGGCCAAATGCCCTGAGCAGATGCAGTTTCCCATCCAGTTCAGGCAAGTTGGAGATAAGGGCGCCTCCTTCGATCGTATGAAACACCTTGGTCGCATGAAAGCTACAGGTGCTGATGTCCCCATAAGAGAGTAGCGATTTGTTTTTGTAGATCACCCCAAAGGCATGAGCAGCATCGTAAATAACGCGTAGGCCGTGTTTAGTAGCAATACTTTCAATGGCCTCTACATCACAGGGATTTCCATATACGTGAGTGGCTAATATGGCGCTTGTCTTAGGCGTAATACTAGCTTCTATGAGTTCGGGATTAATATTGAATGACTTCGGATCTATGTCGACGAAAACAGGTTGACAGTTCTCCCACAGAATGGCATTCGAGGTGGCACAATAAGAAAAGGGAGTGGTGATAATTTCACCTCCTAGTTCCAATGCCTTAATAGCAATCTGCAAAACGATGGTTCCATTCGTACAAAAGTAGAGCTGGTTTACTCCTAGATAATCTTTGAGCTGTTGTTCCAACTCCTGCAGCAAAGGCCCGTTATTGGTAAGGTAACCCCGCTCCCAAATCCCCTGCACATATTTAAGATATTGCTCCTGGTCGGGTAAGAAGGTTTTAGTGACGTTAATCATTCACTATATGTTCAGATTGTTGAATGGAAAAATCAAGTTGAGGACGAATATATCCTGGCCATTTGCCATACCAAGTAACATTTTCCCGGTAATCTTCAATGTCGAAAACGAGGGCCTCCTCCATATTATACAATACGGTACTGGTGTCTTTTACGATCATCATGGATACCACATAAGAGCCATCGTTGAGGAAGTTTCCCGGAAGCCGGCATACTCCTTTTACTATACCCTGTCCAAATGGCTGAGAGGTAGTGCCTACATTGAAAATACATTCTCCTGTGAAGGTATAGACATGCATACTTAAATTCAAGTTGGCTCCTTCCACCATATTCCAGAACTCAAACTCGAAGTCGACGGGCGTTCTAACATCGATATGCGAAAGGTTATCCTGATATTCCGGGGTCACCTTAAAGCTTTTGATACGAACCTCATCGTTCCCCGGAGCATCATGGATATGATCCCAGTGTTTCTCCAGAGTTTTATGCGATACCTTACTAAGATAATTGGTGACGATATGAGTCGTATCGCCCTGATCAATAAGTCGTCCTTTTTCAAAATAAAAGGCACGGTTACAAAGGGCTTGAATTGCTGTTAGGTTATGGCTTACAAACAAAAGCGTACGGCCACTTTCGGAGACATCCCGCATCTTTCCCAGACATTTCTTCTGGAACTCCGTATCTCCAACCGCCAGTACTTCATCTACAATAAGGATTTCTGGATTGAGGTGGGCGGCTATAGCAAAACCCAAACGGACATACATACCAGATGAATAGCGTTTCACAGGGGTGTCCAGAAATTTTTCTACGCCTGCAAAATCAACGATGGCATCGAATGACTGCTTGATTTCTCTTTTAGCCATACCCAATATGGCCCCGTTCAAAAAGATATTCTCCCTGCCCGTAAGCTCTGGATGGAAACCAGTACCGACTTCCAGGAGGCTGGCAATGCGCCCCTGTATGCGTATTTCTCCGGTGCTGGGTTCAGTGATGCGGCTTAAAATCTTTAAAAGCGTTGACTTTCCCGCGCCATTATGACCTACAATACCAATACGGTCGCCCTGTTCGATACTGAAGTTCACGTCTTTTAAGGCCCAAAACTCTTCTTTAGTCGAGTTGGATCCATCTTTTGACTTGAACATGCCATCAAATTTTTCGGATACGATATCCTTAAGACTGGAAGACCCACTCTTTTTTTGATGATCAATGATATATTTCTTACTGATATTTTCAGCTACAATTACAGACATAAACAAAAATAGCTAATTAGATATGATCAACGAAACTATTTTCCTTTTTACGGAAATAAATCAGTGAAAGTATCAATACGGTAGTTGAGATAATAGCGGTAGAATAAAGGCTATCGGGATTGAAATAAGCCTTATCGCCAAGAAGGCACCACCGAAAGCCATCAATAATCCCTACCAAGGGATTAAGATTATAGTATTTTTCGAACCATGTCCCTTGCGCAAGTGTACTGCTATAGGCAACAGGGCAAGCGTACATACCCACTTGCACCATAAATGGGATCAGTTGACCTATGTCACGGAAACGAACATTCAGGACGGCAAAAAACAAACCGAATCCCAGTGCTGTAACGAAAGTAAGGAGTACGAAAAAAGGTAAGTAAATCAGGTTTACACTCAGTGGATGCTGAAAGAAAGCCGTGAGTAGTAAAAATATCCCGAAGGTGATCAGAAAGTCTACCAATCCGACAGCAATCGAGCTGAGGGGCATCAGTAGTCTGGGAAAGTAGACCTTGGAAACCAGATTGGAATTGATTAGTATACTATTGCTGATCTGGGTAAAGGTATTCGCAAAAAATGTCCAGATGGTCAAGCCGCTCAGCACCATAAGCGGATAGGGGATACCCGGATCGCTCTTAATCTTGGCCAGGTAACTAAATACAAACACCATGACCGTCATGGTCATCAGAGGGCGTAATACGCTCCAGGCTACTCCCAAAAGTGTTTGTTTATACCGAACAGAAATATCTCTTTTAGATAAAATCAATAATAACTGGCGGTTGAGCCATAAATCCTTCCAGTAATCTTTTTCCGAACCACCGGCCTTTATGGTTATATTATGCTGCATGATAGTGATTTATAGTTGCTCTTGTTTGGGTACTGAGGTGAACACAGTTCTGAAATAGATGAAAACGAAAGCAATGAGCAATCCAGCCAATGCGCCAATTTTAGCTCGCTTAGCCTCTTCGTACTTCATGTCGAGCGGCACTTTAATGTCTTCAATTTTAGTGAATAGTGGTGATTCACGAACCAGTGAAACATTCATTTTTTCAACACTGCCTAAGGCTTCGTAATATAGCTGCTGAATAAATGTAGATTTACGCTCCGTACTACTGGTTTGTAATTTTGGGGCAGCAAATATCAGTTGCTGATTACTGTCCATCTGCCTGGCAAGTTTGTTTTCAGTTATGCCTAGCACAGTGGCCAGAGAGTCGGCTCTCCGACGAAGTAGGTCCCTGGTTTTTCTAGTTTTCTGGGTTTGATTTTCCGTATACATTTCTTCAACGGTATCCAGCAGATTAGTCACCCAAAGACCAGCCAAAAGCTCGTTTTCCATGCTGGTTGCCAGGGCAATAAAGGATGATTTTCGGTCCAGGGTTCCAATCTCGGTATCCCCGGCAGCCTTCGTCACCAGCTCGTTGAGTACCACACGATCCTTAAGTTCTAGTTTAGAAGGGTCTCTTTCTTTGAACTGAAAGTTATGCATGTCGGGACGATCTTCCCATTCATCGTGCTTAATTCCACTGGTCTGGATGTAATAATTGGCCAAAATCATTTTTTTGCCTTCCACCTCCACTTCTTTCATTAAGTTTCGTTCCAAAACGGGACGGGACTTAACAAAATAGAAGAAGTTTTCACCAGTAAATATATTGGCGTCAGGTGCCGACCCTAGCCCAAGCAGGCCAGCAACATCCCCGATGCCACTGTTCTGTCCTCCGGTTCCCAGGTTAAAAACGACCACCGCCTCATATTTGGTGGGGTTTTTTAGTATCTGATCGAGGGCATATCCTATGCCTAAGCCAATTAAAGGGAATATGAGGATATATTTCCAGTTCTTCAGAATGGAGTCTTTGATTAGAATCAGTTTCTCCACCACGTCTTTGGGTGTAAGTTGGTCGTCTGGTACGGTCTGTGTGCTTTGTGCCATGGTAATTAGTTAATCGTGCGGAAAGCGAGAATTGTTACTACTAGGGTCATGATCGACGATAATATACCTGTAGTCGACGAAATTGCTTGTTGCGGGGTTAGGGTAGGTGCAGCCCTAAGAGGTACAAATATCTCAGATCCGGGTTCTACACGAGGATAAACATTGAAGACAAGGAAACGCCTGGTCCGATCAATATTTCCATTAGGGTATTTGATATAAGAGCTTTTTCGAAGAGAGGACACCGTAAACCCTCCAGATTGCGAAATGTAGTCTGTGAAATTAAGTCCCTTACCGTATTTAACCGTTGTCGGATAAAGAACGGCCCCATTTACCTGCACCGTTTCTAGTCGCTTAGGTACACGAATGATATCTCCTTCCTGCACGACAAGATCCTCAAAGGAGCCTGGGTTTTTCAAGATATTCTTTAGTTTGATACCAATCGACTCTTCTTTTACATTGGGTTGATCGCCAATTATTTTGCCTTCTTTGATACTTTTGGTACTAGCTTCTTCGGCCAAAAAATCGGTAGCGTCCTGAAGGCTTGTTACAACCGTACGACGCAGCAAAGTAGCACCCTCTGGATAGGCAAGCTCGGTAAGTCCACCCGCTCTATTGATAATATCACTGATCTTATCGTTTTTATTGACAATACTGAATGGGCCATTTACTAACACTTCTCCTTCCACAAATACGGATTGCTGTTCTACATAATTGGGTGACTTACGTACAATAATCTGGTCGAAGGGGTAGAGTACGAAGTGACTCTCATTACTATTCATGGATAAATCCCGGTCCACATTAAACTTGAACACCTCTGCAATCTGAGCATTCGCAGCTCCTGCCGGACTGTTTCTTTTCCTACGCACTACCTCTACTTCCGAAGCATATGCCGATTCCTTTAGCCCTCCAGCCAACAGCAGAGCGTCTTCCAGTGTCATATTGGACGTGTAAGCGAATTTTCCTTCGTTTTCAGAGAATTTAGGGTTATTCACTTCTCCCTCTACGGATATACTTGCCGACTGGGCCATTTCAAACTTAGAAGGAATAATTACTTGATCCAGACGGTTCAATATCAAATCGGGAACGGAATTATTAAGAATGTCTGCAAAGTTTAAAGAGATATTTTCAATTGTCAGATCCGTACGGGTTCTCAAAACATTGATACGGCCCACGAAGGCATCTTCACGAAGGCCCTGGGCATTTTCCACCAGCTTTTTCAAGGATCCGCTATTTTCCAAGGCATAATTGCCCGGCCGCATAACTGCCCCATCGATGCTGACAATATTATCAAATCGATCCAGAATGGTTTCTACATTAATTAAATCGCCTGTCTGCAATTCGAAATTTGCAAATTCAGATTCAGGAACATCCACCATACGGCGCTCGGTTGTGGTAACTCTCTCAATTTTAATTCTACCCCGATATGCCTTATCCGCAAATCCACCCGCATAATTAATGGCGTCGAGCAGTTTTTCTCCGGGCTTCAATTCGAACAACCCTGGTCGTTTTACTAGTCCATCTACTTCCACCCGCTTCAGATAGTACCCTACTACGACATTATCGTTTTCCTGTAGACGAATGTCTCCATCAATTTTCCCGTTGGATAGGAAGTCGTAAATGTCCAGATGTGTAATTACCTTTCCAGCTCGTACCACGCGAACGTCTCGGAATGAACCAATTTCATTAGGACCTCCCGCTTGATAAAGCGCATTGAAAGCCGAAGATAGGGAAGTCATCTGGTAGGCTCCAGGGTTAATTACTTCTCCTGAGACATAGACCTGAATGCTGCGAATGTCCCCTAAGGTGACCATTAATTTGGTTTGCGCCGTTTGACCCCCGCTGCCAATAAGCCCTGGAGTGAAACGGGCAAACTTGTCGATCATAATCTTACGAACCTCTTCAATCGACCTTCCTGCGACGTAAACATTACCTACCCTTGGGATAGTTACAAAACCGTCTCTATTGACTGTCAGCTCAAAAGTGGCCTCTGCATAATTATATATATAAACATTCAGCTGATCGCCAGGACCTACGATATAGTTGGTAGGAGTGGTTATCTGAAAGTCGGGAATAGGATTGAAATTCTTATTAGCGAAAATTGAATATCCATAAATCTTATTCCGAATCAGCATCTTAGCTTGCTCTTCAGCCGACAGGGCGTTGGTGGTTCCTTTGTTAACCTTGCCCTGATCGTCGTTATTTTGGGCATCGCCATCTCCGTCAGCTTGGTTCTGACCCTCGTTATTGCCCTGTTGGTTGTTTTGCTGGTTACCTTGCTGGTTGCTTTGGTTACCCTGCTGGCCTTGCTGTCCGGGTTGATTCTGTTGTCCTTGGGGGCCTTGTTGGTTGCTGCCCGGAATACTCCCCCGGGGTGCTCCGGTTTGTCCCGTGCCTTGAGTCTGTCCGCCAGTGGAGGTAGGCCCCTGTGTGGGCAAAGGAGCAACTACTTGAGAGAAAACCGGAATGGTAAGAAGGAAAAATAGTAAATAGGTAAGCGCGTACTTGCTGATGGAAATTAGCTTGAGTCGGTTCATAAAATGAGTTATTGTACCAGGTTTTCCCTTGAATTTATTTAAACCATCATTGGTCTTATTACTTTTGCAGTCCAATGGGCGCATTTGTGTGTATTGGGTTTTCATATTTTCGACAAAGTAAATTAGATTTTTCCTATTTTTAAAGAATTTCTATTAGTCGGTTAAAAAAGTACTTTGTGATACAAAGCTACGATTCTAGTTTAAATAATAAAGACTCCCGACAAATTTTACTTTCTATCGACCTGTAGCATTGATAATAATGAATATTAATATGGAGAATTCGACTAACGTTCAATACGACGAGGACAGTATTAAGTCACTGGACTGGAAAGAGCACATCCGATTACGTCCGGGGATGTATATCGGTAAGCTTGGGGATGGCTCCTCGACTGATGACGGTATTTATGTACTGGTAAAAGAGATTGTAGATAATTCCATCGATGAGCATATGATGGGGAATGGGAAGACCATCGATATAAAAATTTCCGAGCACCGGGTCGAAGTACGAGACTATGGACGAGGCATTCCACTGGGAAAGGTGGTAGACTGCGTCTCTAAAATCAATACGGGGGGTAAGTACGACTCTGGGGCCTTTCAAAAATCAGTAGGACTAAATGGTGTGGGTACCAAGGCCGTCAATGCCCTTTCTAATTATTTTAAGGTGAGTTCATTCAGAGACGGTAAATCTAAGGTGGCAGAATTTCACCAGGGTGAGCTGGTAAAGGAGTCTGGAGAAGAGCCTTCAAATCAGCGCAATGGAACCCATACGGTTTTTGAGCCCGATGGTTTAATATTCAAAAACTTCAGGTATATCCCTCAGTTTCTGAATAATATGATCTGGAATTACTGCTACCTCAATGCAGGCCTAACGATAACTTTCAATGGGCAAAAATATATCTCTCAAAATGGACTTTTAGACTTACTTCAAAGTAAGTCAGATCCTGAAGCTATCCGCTACCCAATCATCCATCTTAAAGGGGAGGACATAGAATTTGCCATGACGCATGGAAATCAATATGGAGAGGAGTATTATTCTTTCGTGAATGGACAATATACCACGCAAGGCGGGACGCATTTGAGTGCTTTTCGCGAATCCGTCGTTCGGGCGGTCCGGGAGCATTTTGGAAAGGATTATGCCCCCGAAGATGTACGTTCGTCGATTATTGCTGCCGTGGCGATACGGGTTCAGGAGCCCGTGTTTGAGTCTCAGACTAAAACGAAACTAGGGTCCAATACAATCACTCCCGACCCGAACAGTACGACTGTGCGTACCTTTGTGAATGATTTTGTAAAGGAACAGCTGGATAATTATCTTCATAAACACCCCGAGACCAGAGATGCCATGAAGAAGCGCATCGAACAGTCGGAGCGGGAGCGAAAAGAGCTTGCCGGGATTAAAAAGTTAGCCAATGATCGGGCAAAAAAAGCGAATCTACACAATAAAAAACTTAGAGACTGCCGGCTGCATCTGACCGATATTAAAAATGAACTACGCTATGAATCTACCCTATTCGTAACGGAAGGAGATTCGGCCAGTGGATCCATTACCAAATCTAGGAATATTCAAACCCAGGCCGTATTTAGTCTCAGGGGAAAACCATTGAACTGCTTCGGACTAACCAAGAAGATTGTGTACGAAAATGAGGAGTTCAATCTGTTGCAGCATGCTCTGGATATAGAGAATGGGGTGGAAAACCTTAGGTTCAACCGCATTGTGATAGCCACGGATGCCGATGTGGACGGTATGCATATCAGGCTTTTGCTAATGACCTTTTTTCTTCAATTCTTCCCTGATATTGTTCGCAATGGGCATCTATATGTACTGGAGACGCCGTTGTTTCGGGTGAGAAATAAAAAGGAAACCATCTATTGTTACACGGAAGAAGAGAAGCAGGCAGCCATTAATAAGTTGGGAAATAAGCCTGAAATTACCCGATTCAAAGGATTAGGAGAGATTTCTCCGAGTGAATTTGGACAATTTATTGGGGAAGATATGCACCTCGAGCCAATCATTTTGCAAAAGGACACTTCTATCCAAAAGCTATTAGCCTATTTTATGGGTAAAAATACTCCAGACCGTCAGAAATTTATTATTGAGAATCTAAAAACTGAAAAGACCGTAGAAGAACTGGCGCTGGCCATGTAACGATAGAAAGCAGAAGACCTTTTATACGCGTAAGGTCTATTAATTATAAATAACAAAGAATCAACAGTGGATTTACTAGCATTAAGGAATAAGATTGATGACCTGGACAACCAGTTGCTCCAACTTCTCAATGAGCGAATGGAAGTGGTAAGGCAGGTTGGTGAGCTAAAGCGCTCCTCAAATGCCATTATTTACCGCCCGGAGCGTGAGAAACAGATATTGGATCGATTGGAGAAGAATAATTCCGGACTATTGAGCCGGGCAGCGATCGATGCCATTTTCTTTGAAATATTTGCCGTCTCCCGAAATTTGGAGCTTCCTGAGCGCGTAGCTTATCTGGGTCCCGAAGGTAGTTTTACCCATCAGGCTGCCGAGGGCCGTTTTGGAGCTATGAGTGAGTATTTGGTGCTTCCTACCATCCATTCGGTTTTCGAGAGTGTAGAAACTGGCCGGGCTAAATTTGGCGTAGTGCCCATAGAAAATAATCAAGAGGGTATTGTGGTTGAAACCGTAGATTATCTTCGGGAGAAGAATTTAACCATTGTAGCCGAAGTATTGTTGCCTATCAATTTTTCGTTTGTTTCACAGTCGGATTCCCTTAAAGATATTAAAAGAATATATTCCAAAGATATCGCTTTCAGACAGTGTGGTAAATTCATTAAGGAATATCTTGATGAAGAGCAGGTAGAAATTATACCGGTAGACTCTACTTCCCGTGCCGCTAAACTGGCGGCAAAAGAACCCGATGCTGCCGCTATCTGCTCCTCCATATCGGCTCGAATATTTGGGGTTCCCATGCTCTACGAAAACATTGAGGATAGCGATCAGAATAAGACCCGCTTTCTTATTTTAGCTAAAGATATAGTAAATGCTAAAAGTGAGGAGGACAAAACCACCATTATTGCCAATCTGCCCAATACAAACCGCCCGGGAATACTTTATGATTTCCTGAAAGACTTCAATGATAAAGGTATCAACCTGACCAAAATTGAAAGTCGTCCGGTACGGGGAGAAGCTAATTTCAGAGCCTGGTTTTTGGTGGAATTTTTGGGCCATATCGAAGATCCTAGCGTTCAGGAAATCATGCACAAATATGGTACCCATCTGAAATGGTTAGGAAGCTATGTGCGTGTTTCCTAGAATTGGGGAATACAATAAAGGTCCCGTGCAACTTGAAACACGGGACCTTATCATACGGAATCTTTAGAATGGCGGCACTACCACCAACGATAAAATAAGCCTACAGAAGCACCTATAGTGGCGGTATTTCCATCTAAATAATCATACTTGATGGACGTACCAGAATACTTTATTCGTATATCAGCTCCTAATGCCCCATCAGGCTTAAACAGGAACTTGGAGCCCACGCCCACTCCATAGGTAGGCTTAATCTTTTGATACTGATCGACCAGGCTGCCATAATATAAGCTATAGTCTACCAGGCTGATGCCTCCGCTTACCTGAAAATAAGGTTGAATTCGGGCATTTTTAGGGGCCAGATGATAATTGGCAAATACCTGTATCGGTACCTGCGACAGAGTACGGGTTTGGATCGCCGACACGGTCTGATCTCCAAATTCATATAGTGCTCGTGGCAGTCTCTTCTCATAATAATTAGAACCTATTTCCCCACCTATAGAAAAACGGTTGGGGAGTACCCATTCTAGAGAAACAGAAATATCCCGAAACGATGATTTATCGATGTATTGCTCCGAAAATTTCCCCAGCGGCATGGATCCACCAAATCGGGCCGTTGCCAAATAATAGGTATAACGCTCATAAGGAGAGGGCAGGGTATATAATTTGGGTTGCTGTTGTGCCCATGCATGCTTGCTGAAGCCTGCAAACAGTACCATGGCCAGAAGCCATATCTTCAATTTTATATTTTTCATATTGATAGGGTTGCTTTAGCGCGATGCGTTTATTGTAATTTCAAATAAGGCGACTGAGTGAATAATGAATTGACCATCGTGTCGACCAATTGTGGATTTTCAATGTCTCTGCCTTTGATTTGTGCATTCCATACCACGGGGAATTTCTTATTGGTCGTATCGGCATTCTTAAAATCCAACATCGATACCAACCAGTAACTCTCCTGGGTCTGATAATATTGATAGTAGCTGGGATATCCATAGCCATAACCGCCATATCCGGGATATCCACCCCAATAAGAAGAAATGGGAATGCTTGCCACATTCAGGTATGTATTGGAAATATAAGAAGCGGTCAATCCTATATCCGGTTTGTCGTTGGGCCCTACATAGGTATAGCCGAGTTCCTTCATATTGTCAATCAGACCAGAGAGTAAATCCCTGTCGAAGTTGGTGAGTGCATAACCGCTCCGGTTATTTTGAACCACCAGGATGGAATCCGATACGCTAAAGGTTTTGTATTGTTGAAAATTAGCAGCCTTATCTCGATTCGTATAATATACCAGGGACTCTTCAGTAGATAGGTCGGAAATAGGATCCTTGCTGCAGGCAGAAATAAAGAAGACACAAGCGGCAATGAAAAGTGGAATTTTAATTAATTTGTTTTTCATGGTTTGAATATTTTTATACACAACGAAATTTAATTTCCGAGATTTTATTTTACCCAAAAATAATGCCTTCGCAGATTATGGAGGCTTATTTTAAGAGACAAGCGAAGGCTTCAAATGGTTGCAAGGCGCTTAACTTACTATGAGTAGAAACCAAATTACCTATAAGGAGATGCCCTTGGTTCGGTTCTTTAAAACAAAAAATGTTAAATTGACAGCTTGTATTAGAATTACTATATGGAAACAAAGGAAGAAATTTTAAGAATCATCGATATGCTTAACGACACCTACGAAAGTGAAGAGGTGTGGTTTGGCAATTCCCTTGTAGAAGCGCTAAGGGACGTTACGCCCAAAATGGCGGAGAAAAGAGTTAGCTCTAATTCGCATTCAATTGCGGAAATTGTCTATCACCTTACTACCTGGCGCATCTTTGCCGTACGCAAACTGCAAGGAGATGTGGAGTTCGATATTACCACTAAAGATAAAGACTGGAAGAAATTTCCTATTGTGGATGAATTTGAATGGGAAGCTCTCCAGATGGAGCTTAGCCTTTCCCAGGAAGAATTGATTACCGAACTTCAGAAACTAACTTCTGATGCATTTCTGGAAACCTATGTTCCCGGCAGAGAATACTCCTATTATACCCTGGTGCACGGTGTTATGCACCACGATATCTATCATGTTGGCCAAATAGGCCTGATCAAAAAGGTGCTCAAGAGTTTGCCCGCCGAAGAAGATGAAATGGGAAGCCTAGGTTCGGATGACCATTATGGAAGTGATTCGGACTACTATTGATATTAAAATGTAATTAAAGGAGCCATTCCGGAGGGAATGGCTTTTTTTGAATCTACTATATTTAACCCTCCAAGTGCAACTGATGTTTCGGAACGAATCCGTACAGTAAGTGCCATTGGATAAAATGCGTCTTGTATTAATCTTCGATGGCCTTTTATGGGGGTTGTCGTGAAATATAGAATTATGAAATTATTAGTTGTTGAGGATGAGCCTAAGCTGGCGGGTTTTCTTAAAAGAGGTCTGGAAGAACAGTCATGGGAAGTGGAGGTCGCCTATGATGGGCAGTTAGGAAAAAAAATAGCTTCCAGTTATAAGTTCGATTTGATCGTACTCGATGTCAACCTTCCTATATTGAATGGATACGATCTTGCCAAGCAGCTCCGTAAGGATGGACTAACTACCCCTATATTATTTCTGACGGCCCTGGGGACGATCGATGACAAACTGGATGGTTTTGATGCGGGAGGCGATGACTATCTTGTAAAACCTTTTGAGTTCAGAGAGCTCATCGCTCGCATCAAGGCTTTGGTTCAGCGTGCTGGGGGAAGGGAGCAGGGAGCATCTATTTTGTCATTGGCTGACTTGGAGCTTAATCTGGACGAGAAAGTAGCCCGGAGAGGAGGGAACCGCATCGATCTTACCGCCAAAGAATTTGCCCTATTAGAATATCTGATGCGCAACAAAGGTCGTGTTGTATCCAGAGTGGATATAGCCGAACAAGTCTGGGATATCCGCTTCGACACAGGAACCAATGTGATCGATGTTTATATCAATTTTCTCAGAAAAAAAGTTGATAAGGATTACCCCAACAAATTGATACATACGGTAGTTGGTATGGGTTATATTTTTAAAGAAGAATGAATATCAAGTCTAGACTAACCCTCTTATTTACCTTATTGGTGGGGTCGATAATGGCCCTCTTTTGTCTTTCCATATACTTTTTTTACGACCAGTATAGGGAAAAGCAGTTTTACTCCTTTCTTAATGAAAGGGGACAGACTATAGCGCAGCTGGTAGAAGGTGGGGGTGCAATGACGACGGAAGATATAGTTAAAATTGAAAGGGCTAATAACACCTTATTACTGGAAGAAGAAATCACTCTTTTTGACGATCAGGATTCAGTAATCTTTAAAAATGGTCAATCCGCCTTTATGTTTCCCAGTGCAACATTAGAGGAGGTGCGGAATGGTCAGGAGATCAAAACCAAAATGGGTAATAAGGATGTGATTGTCATTCGTCATAACCTGAAAGATAATTCGAAACCCTGGGTGGTAGTAGCGGCAGCTCAGGATTTGTTAGGTATCGACCAGTTACAACGTCTGCGGGAAATCTTACTTATTGGCTGGCTACTTTGCCTGGTGCTCGTGGCCGTGGCTGGATGGCAGTTTGCCAAAGACGCCATCAGGCCAGTTTCAGACATTATTGAACAGGTCAACCGGATTTCGGCGGGCAACCTCCACCAAAAGGTTTCTGTAGGCAGGGAGCGGGATGAGCTTGCCTTGTTGGCAGAAACTTTTAATTCCATGCTTAACCGGCTGCAAATCGCTTTTGTAGCGCAAAAGAACTTCGTCTCGCATGCTTCTCATGAACTGCGTACACCTCTCGCCCTTATTATGTCGGAAGTAGAAGTTACGCTCATGAAGAGTAGGGACACCCAAACATATCAGGAGGCATTACAAGGTATTTTGGGGGAGGTTAAGAGTATGAACGAACTGGTGAATCGCCTCTTGGAATTAGCTCGAACAGAAGAAGAAGCGTTTAAAGTTACCTTTTTAAGAATTCGTGTCGACGAAGTGCTTTGGCAGGCCATGGAGTTTGTTCAACAGAAGCATCCCGATTATCATGTAGATATTGTCTTTGAGGGGATTCCCGATAACGAAGATTTGCTAAAACGTTACGGAGATGAAAGTCTTTTAAGGACTGCCTTCGTGAATTTGATGGATAATGCCTGTAAATACAGTGAAAATAAGACGGTGCAGGTATTTTTAGATATTACCGATGAAGGTATTACCATTCGCTTCAAGGATCGTGGTGCCGGAATGGCTCCGGAAGAACTGCCCTATATTTTTGATACCTTTTATCGAAGTGCCTCTACCCTGGACCGTTCCGGGTTTGGGATAGGACTTGCTCTTACCAAACGCATTTTGATGATGCAGGGTGCAAGCATAGATGTAGAGTCCAAGGTGGGATTGGGAACCACTTTCATCCTCCATTTTCCTTCATTTTAATGTGTTTTTAATTCTAGCTTAATGGTGGTTTAACGCGTGGGCGAGTACTTTACAACAGCAGCCTCCAGGGCTCTTATTTTTAAGAGCGGAGCCAGAAGCTAGACTTCTGTTGACGGGCCTTGCGAATCTATATTATCGCAATCGTGCGGGTAATTACTGGTATCTCGAATCATAAAACGGTATGGGGTAAGTAGGCCGGTAAGGATATATAGAAGCCATGAAATCTGTGCAATCTCTGGAAATGAAAAAATAGATTATTCCCATTTAGATTGAGTTAGGTGAGTAGTAAGTAAAACTTGGTGTCCGGATTCCGGACACCAAGTTTTTTATGTGTGTATCTCAGGCTGTGAAACGCCTTCAATATGAAATTTCGGAAGTGCTTCTGGCATATGCTGTACCATGAATTCTATGAGTTTTTCGCGAACATGGCATCTTAAATCGAATGTGATAGAGGAATTTCGGCCAGACATGATAGCCCTGACTTCCATCAGGTGATCCTTCGTGTCGGTTACCTGCAAGGCCCATACCTTACCGTCCCATAAGGGAGTTTCCTGGAGTATCTTATGAAGTTCCTCGCGCAGTACAGGGAGATCGGCTCTGAGATGAAGCCTAAAGAATGCCGAGCCTATCAGGGCGCTATCGTTTCGGGTCCAGTTCTGGAAGGGGCGGTCGACAAAGTAAGTAATAGGTAGGACGAGACGTCTCATATCCCAAATATTTACCACCACATAGGTTAGATTTATTTCTTCGATACGCCCCCATTCTCCTTCAACAATGACAACATCATCGATTTTAATGGGTTGGGTAAATGCAATCTGGATGCCAGCCAGAAGATTTGCCAGTGATTTCTGAGCCGCAAAACCGATTATCACCGAGAAAATACCCGCCGAGGTAAGGATTCCTACCCCGTATTGACGGACACTTTCAAAACTCATCAGCAAAATTGACAGGCCGAGAATGAGCATCAAAATGACTACAATGCGTTTAATAAATTTGATCTTCGTAAAAAGTCTTCGCGCATGCAAATTATCTTCATTCGCAAAATCCAGCTTTTCTAGGAGGTATTTTTCGATAATTACAACAATCCGGACAGCCAGCCAGGTGGTTACCGCAATAAGGGCCACCTTACTAATAGCGTACATGACTCCATAGGTCGGTGCAACGGCGGAATACGCTTTGGTTACAGCCGTTATAATGGTAAGGGGTATAAAGAAGTATAGGACATTGGTCTGGTTTTGGTAAATTACCCTAACCCAGGGCCAGTCCTTTCGCCGGGCTGTTGCCTTTATGACCATGATCAGGCTATAGCTCAGGATAATTCCTGCTATAAGACTTAGCAATATGCCCAACCAAGGACTTTTTTCGTAATCAAATATCTCTAGGAATTTATTCATTATTGGTAATAGCATTAAGGCGAGCGACAATAATTCCCGAATGTTTGGCTACAGAAGCGGTATATTCTGCTAAGGGAACTTTAGACAGGATAACCTTTTTATCCGTCAACGAAGCATGAATCAAATAGGCGCGGGATCCCATTTTACTGATAACTCCCATATGATTACAGTCCAATCCTTCCACCGTCGAAGTAAACGCTACAATATCGCCGTTTTTTAATAAGGCCTCCACGCGCATAATTTCAGCCTTTGGGATATAAGTATGTTTTCTGTTGTTGATGATTTCTTCTTGTTTTTTTATTTTTTTCCAAACTTCAGTAGGTGTTAAAGCCGGGTATAAGTCAGCATGATTACTCATAAAATTTATTTCCTTTTCAAAAGGAATCCCGCCTATTGATGCTGTAATATTCTGAAGACGACCCCGTTTTTCATTCTCATACATCCAGTCTAAAACATAGTGTAAGCGGGAGGGGTAACCTTCAATTACTCCATTACGGTATCGTAACTTTTTTAGTTCGTTTCTATATGAATCGTAACTATGATCCTGTTCCTTTGCCACTATTAAAGCCACCGCGTTTTCTACAAGTGTGGTGCAGTCCAGTCCGTCCAATTTACACACCAGTTTTTCTGTGGCATTAATTTCCAAGGAATGTGCAATATAGGGGGTACCCAGGAATGACTCACTCATACGAAGCATTTCAAGTCCTGGTTCTCCATGTTCGGGCAATTGCATTTTTTGGTCAAATAACTTCTGAATACTGGATTGTGCTAAAACCAGATTCGGAAGCAAAATGAACGATAAGAGCCATAAGCCACTCATTAGGCTTAAAAACCTTACGATGCTATATCCTTTTTGTTGCGTTTTCATAGTTGCCAATGGGCAAGTTCTTTCAATTATATATTAACTGGATTTTTTTAGGGCAAATTTTATGCCTTTACGTCTTCAATCCGGAGTACCCAGACATCAAGGGGTTTCAGTGTCAGGGTAAGTCCCTGTACCGTAATCCCTGAGGCAGGAATTTCACTGCGCATTGCTTCGAGGGGAAAAATCGATTTAAGACGATATTTTTCCGGGTTTTCCAGCTTCATGTTTTCAAACCAAGCATGATCGGGAATTTTTACTAGGGTGTTAAAGGTTTTAGCGCGGTCAAAATTAATCACGAATAATAATTTTTCGTTTTGCGTGTAGCGCAAATAAGAAAATAACTTTCGCTCGTCATAATTAGGACTCTGACCAAAGCCGTTTACATATTGTAGATCGTAAAATTCCCCAGCATAAATGGCTTCATGGTTGAGGATCAGCTGGTTTAGGTTAGCATAAAAATCGCGCAATTTCCTTACGGGAGCATTTAGCTTTTCCAGATTATATTTTCCTCCATTGATCCATTCCTGCATTTCGGGTATACCCCAATAATCAAAGATCGTACTACGCCCATCCTTTCCTTGAAAACCTTCATTTTCGGTGGGATTTACACCCAATTCCTGCCCTGCATACAGCATAAAGGGGCCTGTGTGTAGGGTGGCGCTAAGCGTTATGGCCGGAACCGCTACCCATGGGTCTCCGGCAAAAAACTCTGATGCAATGCGCTGTTCATCATGATTCTCCAGGAATCGTAACATATGATGGGCTATATCTCCCGATTCATTTTGCCATAGCTGAGTAATCTCCCTGGCATCTCCGTGCCCTTCCATAAGGGGGCGCAAAGTATTATACAGGCCTACTTTATCATACAAATAATCGAAATGTCCCTGGAAAATATAGGTATGATAGGCGGCAGGATTATAAATTTCCGCGATAAAGATAATCTCCGGATTAAGCATTTTAACTTTAGGAATTACCCATCCCCAAAATTCCACAGGTACCATTTCAGCCATGTCACACCTAAATCCGTCTACTCCTTTGTCCGTCCAATAGGCGAGGATATCATACATTTTATCCCAGGTGGAGGGAATTGGATCAAAGTGCTTTTTTTGCTGATTTAGGTAATCAACACCGTAATTTAATTTTACCGTTTCATACCAATCGTACACACTGGGATGAGCATTAAAGACGTCGTTGCCGGTAGCTTTGGCTGGCGACTCAACATATGGGCCGGTAATGGGTATGGCAGGGGCAGGCCCCTCGGGAACTACAAATTCCTGAGAAGGGATATAATAAAAATTGTTTTTAGGGTCGAAGGCCTTGGTAGGATCATCATCCTGTCCGAAATCTCTTACGCCCTCAGGTCGAGCCTGGGAGCAATAGGATCTGGCCACGTGGTTAGGAACAAAATCGATGATGGTTTTAAGGTTGTTTTTCTTAGTACGTTCCAGTAGTTCTTCAAATTCCCGCATGCGAAGTGCTACATTTACGGCCAAATCTGGGTCTACATCATAATAGTCTCGGATGGCATAGGGGGAGCCAGCTTTTCCTTTGACAATCAAAGGATGGTATGGCCGAATTCCGTACTGGGAATAGTCAGTAAGGCTGGCATGTGCGATAACCCCTGTATACCATAGATGAGTTACGCCAAAGGTTTTTAAGGAGGTAAGAGCTGCGTCATTTATGTCGTTAAACTTGCCCGTCCCATTTTCCGAAATACTTCCCCAAGGCTTATTGGTGATATTTTGATTGGAAAATAGCCGTGTAAAAATCTGATAAATGACTAGCTTATGTTGATTATTCAAATTCATTGATAGATAACTTGTTCAATAGGATCATTTTGAAAGGAATATGGTTAGACAAGCCATTCAAAATTGATATTATCGATTGTTTTTAAAATTCCGTTGTTCTTTCACTATTTTGCAAGATATTAAATTTGAAATGATATGCCTGCACTACAAGCTTGCCTTTTTGACCTGGACGGGGTGATCGTCGATACAGCTAAGTACCATTATATTGCCTGGAGGGAACTTGCCCAGGAGCTAGGTTTTGATCTGTCTGAAGAGCAAAATGAAGCTTTAAAGGGTGTGGGACGTATGGAATCCCTAGAGATTATTCTTGACCTAGGGTCTGTATCCTTGCCAGAAAAGGAAAAGCTGGAGCGTGCGGCCAAGAAAAATATGCGCTATCTGGAACTCTGCCAACAAATAGTTCCAAGCGATGCCTTACCGGGAATTCATAACTTCTTAGATGAGCTGAAAGCGAGAAATATAAAAATTGGATTAGGATCTGCTAGCAAAAATGCGCCTATGATCTTGGAAAGACTGGGAATGCTACAAACATTTGAAGTGATTGTTGATGGTAATCGGGTTACCAGAGGCAAACCCGACCCGCAGGTATTTCAGCTGGGCGCACAGGATCTGGGTGTGGAAGCCTATGAAACTATTGTTTTTGAAGATGCAGTGGCGGGGGTTCAGGCGGGAAATGCAGCAGGGATGAAAACGGTTGGTATTGGATCTACAACGGTGTTAACAGAAGCAGATTTGGTTCTACCGGGTTTTGATGGCTTGGCACTGGATGATCTAAAAGCTCAATTGGGGTTTGATACCAGTAATTAAGGGTTAAAAGAACTTTTAAAAAAGAAATGTATGAAGAATTATATAACACACGACGATTGGTGTATCATAGAAGAAGGATTTCATGAAGCTAATAATGAGATTTCTGAAAGCTTAATGAGCTTGGGCAATGGCCGTATGGGGCAAAGAGGGAATTTTGAGGAGCACTACTCGGGAAAAACCCTGTTGGGGAATTACGTCGCAGGGGTATACTTTCCCGATAAGACCCGGGTGGGCTGGTGGAAAAACGGCTATCCTAACTATTTTGCTAAAGTTCTCAACGCCTGCAACTGGGTAGGTATAGATGTGAAAATTGGGGAGGAAACCCTGGATTTGAATAAATGTCTGATTCAGCAGTTTACCCGAACCTTAAATATGAAAGAAGGTACCTTGGATCGCAAGGTCACCTTAACGCTGCCTGGGGGAGGAGCGATACAGCTTCATTCCACCCGCTTCTGTAGTATGGCCGACGATCGGGGTGCTGCAATAAGGTATAGCATCACTTTACTGGATTTCGATGAAATAGTAACCATTACGCCTTATCTGGACGGGAATATTCGTAACCGCGATTCCAATTATGAGGAAACCTTCTGGAATGAGTTACACAGAGAGACTAGCTTTTCTGAAGGACATTTGATTCTCGAAACCAAACCTAATCCTTACGGAGTAGAGCAGTTTCAGGTGGCTACCGGTATGCGTTTCAATATTCGGATCAATGATCTGGCAACAGACTACCAGTCATTGCCTATTAGGAACGAAAAATACGTAGGCGGGGCGGTCACTCTGGATCTGAGAGCTGGTCAAGAAATGACCCTGTATAAATATGCCGTCAACCTGGCTGCTACAGATGGAGACACGGATAAACTCCTGGAATCAGCGAAAACTTATCTGGACCGAATAACGGGGAAAGGGTTTTCCCAAATGTTGGCAGAACATCAGGCTGCCTGGGCAAGAAAATGGGAATTTAACGACATCGTCATAGAAGGGGATAAAGCGGCTCAACAGGGAATTCGTTTTAATATTTTTCATCTGCAACAGACCTATACCGGAGAAGATGAAACACTCAATATTGGTCCCAAAGGATTTACGGGTGAGAAATATGGAGGTAGTACTTATTGGGATACCGAGGCTTATTGTATTCCATTTTATCTGAGTACTGCCGAGTCGGGCGTAGCTAGAAATCTGTTGATCTATCGGTACAAACATCTGCAGAAAGCGATAGAAAATGCTCAGAAGTTAGGTTTTACAGGGGGAGCTGCTCTGTATCCAATGGTAACAATGAATGGGGAGGAGTGCCATAATGAATGGGAAATTACCTTCGAAGAGATTCACAGAAATGGTGCAATCGCCTTTGCTATTTACGATTATACCCGCTATACCGGCGATGAATCGTATGTCTCTCAATACGGTATCGAAGTTCTGATTGCCATCTCCCGCTTCTGGAAGCAACGGGTAAATTGGTCGACCCAGAAGGGGAAATACGTAATGTTAGGTGTTACCGGGCCAAACGAATACGAAAATAATGTCAATAACAACTGGTATACCAATTACATAGCAGTTTGGACGCTGAAGTATACCCTGGAGGTAATTAATAATCTTTGGGAGAAAGATTCGGCTCGTCTTAATGATGTGATCTTCAAAACAAATTTTGACCTAAATGGCGAAATGGGAGATTGGAGACATATTATCGATCATATGTATTTTCCCTATGATGATGCCAAAAGAGTATTTTTACAGCAGCAGGGGTTCCTGGACAAGCATTTGATGACTGTAGAGGATATCACACCCGAGCGACCCATCAATCAGAATTGGTCCTGGGATCGAATTCTCCGCTCTTGCTTTATTAAACAAGCCGATGTTTTGCAGGGAATCTATCTGTTTGAAGAAGATTTCCAACAAGATGAAATTCGTCGTAACTTCGATTTTTACGAGCCAATGACCGTACATGAGTCCTCATTATCTCCCTGCGTTCATGCGATATTAGCCGCCGGGCTGGGGCTGAAAGAAAAAGCCTACGAGATGTACCTGCGGACGGCACGCTTAGATTTGGACGACTACAATAATGATACCGAAGATGGATTACACATTACTTCCATGGCGGGTACTTGGATGAGTGTAGTCAAAGGATTTGCTGGCCAACGGGTGCGTCAGGGACTCTTGTCGCTAAAGCCTTATCTTCCCGAGCAATGGAGTCGATATAGTTTTCGTATTGGCTTCAGGGGCAGTCTGCTCTCGGTGGAGGTAACCCAAAACACAGTGGAGGTACATAATATATCTCAGCAAGATCTCACTCTTATGGTGGGCGACGAGCGCATCTTTGTTGCGGGGGGAGCCAGTGAAACCGTTAGCTTATAATTTTTATAACTGGCATGACTAAGAGATTAATCATGCCAGTAATTTTGATCAGGGTTCTGGCTATCGAATGTATTTAAATAGAATAGGATCCTGATCAAAATCCTCTCCCCAAATTGGACGCAATATTTTATTTATAAATATGGGGCATTGTAGGCCTGCCCCTTCTTTATTTAATAAGGAAAAATTGGAAGGATGTGTTTATATTTAATTTTTATTGATCCAATCATTCCGAATCATGCGCATTTTATTAATAGGATTACTCTGCCTCATAAGTAGCAAGTTTGCTTGGGCACAAGCGATTAACAGCTTGTCGGTTCAGGAAAAAACAGAGGGATGGGCCCTGCTGTTTAACGGGAAAGACCTAAAGGGCTGGCATGTTTACGGTGCCGGGCTACCCGGGAAAAGCTGGCTGGTAGATCAGGGAAGCTTAAAGCTTCATGTTCCACAGCGGGCGGGTAATAAGGCACCGGACGGGGGTGATTTGGTTACTGATTTTTCGATTAAGGGTGATTTTGAGTTTAAAGCCGATTGGAAAGTCGAAAAATATACCAATAGTGGAATTTTCTTTTTTGTTAAAGAAGAGAAGAAATATCCCCATATCTACAATACAGGCCTTGAACTTCAGGTTCTGGATGATCAGATTTATGAAGGAGCCAAGGAGAATACGCACAGGGCTGGCGATTTTTTTGGGGTTGCCAATGCCCGATTGAGGGAAATCAATCCCGTTGGAGAATGGAATTCGGTACATGTGATATTTAAGAAAGGTAAACTCACAGTAATACAAAATGGATTTATTGTACAAGAGCATCAGGTAGGAAGTGCGGATTGGAAGCAAAAGATTGCAAATAGTAAAATCAGTACTGCACCGATTGCTCAGAATGATCTTTCCGGTAGAATTGGCCTGCAAGATTGGGGGAGCTCCGTATGGTTTCGGAATATCAAACTCAAAGCAACTGGTTATAAATAAGCATATTCTGAGCGAACGGTTAATGATTTAGACAAATTATTGGTATTTTTACTGCCATTGTTCTGACCCTTCCTCTAAATAAGGCTGAAACCCGTTTCCGCCCTGTATTCATATGACAAGACATGGTACCCGTCTTCTTCGTTGGATCATTCTATTGACGCTTTATTTGGGCTCTATTGCTGGGCTATATGCACAAACCTTTGCCGACTGCCAGCAAAAGTTTATGGCTATTTTGCCTGATTACAATCGGGCATTCGAAGAGCATAATATGTCATTGCTGAAAGCGCCCGAATACCAAAAAAAACTCAGACAATTACAAATCGCATATGACCGCTATCATGCCTCCCGGTACGAGGTTGGCGATTCCCTGCTCAAACAAAATAATGAAGCCGTATTGGCCTCCCTTAGTGGGAGCTTTCACCAAGCCCACAGAATATTTGGTAATGCCGATTTTACAGGGCAGCCCGATCAAATGCGATACAATCGTGGACTAATCTCGATTATGGCGGGAAAGCTGGAATCGGCTCAGGCTGACTGGGCAGGCCTGGAATCGAATGCCGGTGTGCTCATTAATAGCCTTTATGGATATGGAAAGAAAGGGCTCATCCAAGAGGGGATGAACTATTTGGAAGGACAGAACGCGGGTCGTCAACCGGGCAAATGGCATTATAATAGCGGGCTTTTTTATAAACATAACCAGCAATATGAGAAGGCAATCGAGGAAGTTTCGACTGCAATCAAACAAAAAAATGAGTTAGGGGTCTATCGGCTACTACGGGGGGACCTATATATGTCCCAGCAGGAAGACAAAAGGGCTGTAAAGGATTTTGAGAAAGTCTCTCGGCGCTACCCTAAGGCTCAAATTCGCTATGCCAATGCCCTGCTTTCGACTCATGAATATGGTAAGGCCAGGGAAATGTTTGACCGTTATCTGGCTACGAAAGAAACCCGATATAAAAATGAAGCTTATCTGGGATTAGGTCATGCCTATTACGGTCTGCAGCAGTTGGATGAAGCGATGCGATATTACCGGCTGGCAGCCTCTACCATGCGCGAAACCCCTGCACTTCTTTGCGGAATCGGAAATGTTCATCTGTCCAAAAGGGAATATGAGTTTGCCTTCAATTTATTCGATAGAGCGGTGAAAATTGACAGCAGCTTCGCTAATGCCTTTCTTGGAAGGGCGGTGGCTCATTACGGAATGCAGCATTTCAGTCAGGCACTTTCTGATTTCGAATCTGGTGCGCTGGCCCTGAGTGAACAGAATCCCTACCATGCAGACCTTTTTGTCACTAAAGGTTTTTCTGCTTATCACCTCGGGCTTACAGAAGTAGCGGAAAAAGCCTTTCAGACTGCACTTACCCTAGATCCTAAACGTTATGAGGCTATGGGTGGGTTAAGTAATATCTTAATCTCTAGAAAACAATACAGCGGTGCTGGCACCTTTCTGGCTAAGGCCCTTAATTTAGAGAAGGGATATAGTGAAATGTGGAGTAATTATGGTAATTTATTACTTCACTTTGATATGTTTAATAAAGCTTATCCAGTATTTAAAACAGCAATCTCTTTGAAGACCGACAACCTGAATGCTCAAAACGGTTGGGGGGTAGTAATGCTGGAGAATGACCGTCTCGATCGGGCAATGGCTCTCTTTGATAGTCTGATTACAGAGCATCCTGATAAATCTTTTTTGCATAATAATCATGGTATTGTTCAGTCTTACCTGGGTAATAGACACGAACAGAGAAGGCAATTGGAAGAGGCCAACGAAAGGTATGAAGGTGCCTTTAAAGATTTCAAAAAAGCCATGGAAGTGGCACCGACAAGGAAGTTTTATAATGTAAATCAAGGGAATGTCTACCGGTATTGGGAAAAATATGATCAGGCTCAGCTCAGCTACCAAAACTATCAGGATAAAAGTGCCCTCAATAATACTGCAGTGATGTTTGCAGGAAGGGAGATGCTCAAAGATGCAAAGTATTATTTAGGTGTGGCTTTGCAGATTGATTCTTTACACCGGGTATTCCAGTATAATATGGATATTCTGGCAAAAGGTAAACAAAAGGAGATGATGCGGTTAGTGGCTTCGACAGGTGATGATGGTCCTTATTCGGACATTGGAATTAAATACAGCAGAGACGGCTTTGTAACGATCTATCTTTACGATTATGTTTACGATACCCTTACTTTTCCAGGACGGCATTTTATGCCCTTACCTGTGTCAAAGTACAAGGAAGATTACTTTATACCCGAGTTAGATTTTAACTTGCTCGCTTATGACAGTAAGCCAGCATTAGTAGAAGCGAAGCGAAAAGTAAAGTATAGGAGTCAGAAGATTAAAATGCCCGGGAGAAAGAGTAAATCGGGTACTCAGTGTCCGCTGTTGTGGCGCTAAAAAGCCGGAAACACGGGTTGCGTAAAATATTCTACGATTTGGGAAAGCTGATAAGGTTTTTGACCCTTATTTTACTCAAAAATCAATAGGATTTTGTCTGGATATGATCTGAGAAACGGCAGCAAAGCTTATAGGTTTGTCCAAAAAATAATCAGCCCCCTTACTTAAAGCTTCTTCTTTCAAGTTCGTCATAGCACTCATCATTACAATGGTTACTTTCTCTGAAACGGATGTGGAGCGAATGCATACAATTTCATTAATACCCTTCCCATCAGGAAGATTATTGTCCAGAAACACCCAGTCTGGTTTAAGTGAATCAATGCAATCCTTCCCTTCTGATAAAGTATGTGCTATTTTTACCTCAGTATTTGGGGATATCGATTTGAATTGATTCATGAGAAAATTTCGCATCAAAACACCCAAATCTTCCTCATCTTCTATAATTACAATTTTCATACTACTATTTTATCGTTTCATAAGTTTTAAGAGAGAGGGTTAGGTGAACCATTCTACTTTAATATCTATATTAACTGCCAAGTATTCCGTAATAAACAAAATCGCTTCTATGTTTAGCAACAAGAATCTTGCCAGAAATAGACCGGTTACTCTCATATGGGACGGTTTTGGTAGGGTAAGGGGTGTAAATGGGAAAGGCTTTTGGGGAAAGATATCCCATTTTTGCAGCAATATGGGAGTAGGGGTGGGGGATTTGTTTCATATTAACTGGTTGATTAATAGGTTGAAAAGGTTTTTGTAGTGGTTGGAATATTTTTTTTGATGTAGCATTCCAAACCAGTAATCATTTAAATAAAATTAGATTATGAAAAGTAGCAAAGCATTCATCGGAATTATATCGGCAGCAGTAGTAGGAGCAGTTATCGGAATGTTGGTTGCTCCCGAAGATGGAGACAACACCCGTAAAAAGCTAAAGAAGAAGACTAATGATTTAGCATCAGAACTATTAGATGCATTAGAAAAAAGCAAGGCCAAAGCAATGGACCAAGTGGATGCACTGAAGTCCAAAGGAGAGTCTTATGCGCACCGCTCAGAAAAAGTGGTAGAAGACCTTAAAGCGGCTAAAAGCGACGTAGGAGCCCTATAACCACACACCCACTTAATTTATGGCTCCGTCTAACGTTTCCGCATACAGTAAGATTTGATAAGTCTGGTTGCGATGCGTATGACGGGGCTATTTTTCTTCGGCTATGGGGATGAAGAAATCGCCTGAAGAAGCTATTAGCCATGCCAAAATTATCTGTTATCCTACTATTCAATTAGCCATGAATTATGAATAATAAATCGAAATCATCTATTACAGGTTATGCTAAGGGTCTAATGACGGCTGGTCCTAAGAATCCGGTTGCTCAGGGTCTTGAACTTAGTGTTAGCACCATTTTGGGGAAAACACTACTTCGCCGTCTCCCAGTACCTTTAAATTTTGCCGTTCCCCTTGTAACGGAGAAAATTATAATGAAGCATGGGGTGCCTTATGGGCGTGATGTCCTAATCAAGGCATTAAAGTGGGTGAAGCAGGCCACTGAAGAGAAACCCACGAGTCGCTTGGCATCGGATAATTATCTGCCAGAGGCTTCTGTTCCCGCTGCTGTAGAAAATACTGTAGCAGAAAAACATTCTTTTGGAAATGAATTAAATAGATAAGTAAATATTTTGTATATTTGCACCCTATTTAGAACCAGGGACGAGATCCCGACATAACATTTCAGAAAATGGCAGTTAAAATTAGATTAGCGCGTCGCGGACGCAAGAAGAAGGCGATTTATGATATCGTAGTCGCTGATGCCAGAGCACCACGTGATGGTCGCTTTATTGAAAAATTGGGAAGTTATAACCCAGGAACCAACCCTTCGACCATCGTTTTGGAATCGGCTAAGGCTGTAGATTGGTTGTTAAAAGGTGCGCAACCTACAGATACTACCCGTTCTATCCTTCAGCATGAAGGTGTGATGCTACGTAAGCATTTACAAATCGGTGTACTTAAAGGTGCTATCACTCAGGAAGTAGCCGACGCTCGCTTTGAAGAGTGGTCTACTTCTAAAACCGGTCGTAAAGAAACTGCAGCTGGTAGCCTGGCTCAGAAATTGAAGGCCGATAAAGATGCTAAAATCGATGCGGAACGTAAGGTGAGTCAAAACCGTGCGGAAGCCATCGCCAAGAAAAATGCTCCTGTAGTTGTAGAAGAGGAAGTTGCTGAGGTAGCTGCCGAATCTGAGGAAACTGTAGATCAGGCAGAAGCTCCGGCGGCTGACGAATCTACTGAAACCCCTGCAGCGGAGTAGTCAATAGATAGTAATCTGTAAGGATGAGTCTGCGGTGTTCCGTCAGACTCATCTTTGTTTATATAGGAAGCGGGAGGAATAGAAAGTGGAAGGAGCTGGGTTCCTTCATTTCTCGATGAAATTATTGTAATTACCTCAAATAGATATAACTGTGACTCAGGATAATTGTTTTTTGCTAGGCTATATTGTTCGTACCCACGGGATGTCGGGCAACGTAGTGTTTTTTATGGATGTAGACGACGCCTACGATTACGATGATCTGGAAACAGTATTCGTTGAGTTAAAAGGGGAGTTAGTTCCTTATTTTATCGATGACCTAAATATCCAGAAGCAAAATAATGCCATTGTCAGCTTAGAAGAAGTAGACACCATAGAAAAGGCCCAGGCTTTGGTCGGTGCTTCTCTATATCTGCCTTTAGATGAGCTCGAAGAATTAGAAGAGGGTAAGTTTTATTATCACGAAATAAAGGGCTATCAAGTCCTGGACAAAGAGCTAGGAATGCTCGGTATTGTTAGGGAGGTTTATTCTTTGAATGGTCAGGACTTGATCAGCATGGATTATAAAGGAGCAGAAGTGCTCATTCCAACGGCTCATGACATTGTTCTGAAGGCCGATAAAGAGCAAAATACCTTATTCGTCAATCTACCTGAAGGATTGTTGGATGTTTATTTGAACGACGAGTCTGAAAATATAGCTGACGATGCGGATTGATATTATCTCTTGCGTGCCCGACTTGCTGCACAGCTTTTTCTCTCATTCCATTATGAAGCGTGCCCAACAGGCCGGCCATGCCGAAATCGTTGTTCACGACTTGCGTGATTATTCGACCAATAAGCATAGGACTATCGATGACTATGCCTTCGGCGGTGGAGCCGGCATGGTGATGCAGATCGAGCCTATTGCCCGCTGTATCAGAGCATTGCAGTCACAAAGAGATTACGATGAAATAATTTACCTTACCCCCGATGGGGAACGACTCAACCAGAAAATAGTCAACCAGCTTTCATTAAAAGGTGACCTTATCATGCTGTGTGGGCATTATAAAGGAGTGGATCAACGCGTACGCGACCTGTTTATTACTCGTGAAATCAGTATTGGGGATTATGTACTGTCGGGGGGCGAGCTAGGTGCTGCCGTTTTGGTTGATTCTATCGTCAGGCTAATTCCCGGGGTGCTTAACGACGAAACTTCCGCGCTTACCGATTCTTTTCAGGATAATTTATTGGCTCCTCCCGTATTTAGTAGACCGGCTGAATTTGAAGGCCATGTAGTACCAGAGATTTTGTTATCGGGACATGAAGCGAAAATAGAAAACTGGCGCTATGAGCAGGCTTTGATCCGGACACGTGAAAGGCGCCCGGATCTGCTCGATTAGGTGGGGATGATTCTAAAAGTCTAGGTTACAGTTGATCCATTCATTATCGAAGCTGGTTCCGTACTTTCTATAAAATCCTACCGCCGAGGTATTCCAGTCAAGAACCTGCCACATCATGCCCGAGCATGCCGATGCTTTGGCTGCTTCCACAGTCGCATCAAATAACACTTTACCAATACCATTTCCACGCATAGACTCCGTTACAATAATATCTTCTAGATATAGGCGCTTCCCTTTCCAGGTAGAATAGCGGTAGTAATACAACGAGAGTCCGATTACCTTCCCATCGACTTCAGCCAGAAAGAATTCATAGAGTTTTTCCTGGAAGTCTTTTCTCATTTTGTCCTCAGTATTGATCACTTGATCCAGTGCTTTTTCATACAAGGCCAATTCTTTTACGAGTTCAAAAACGGCGGGGATATCTTCTAGAGTACCTTGTCGGGTCGTAATATTCATTTGCTTAAGATTCAAAATTTAAAAAAAGGAATATAGCTAAATTAGTATATTTTACTGATACTGAACATAGCTTTCCCATTTATCGAGTATGTTCTGGAAATTTTTTGGGAGATCGGTGTCGAACTGTACCCATTCTTTACTGGTAGGATGTATAAAGCCCAGAGATTTGGCATGTAAGGCCTGCCCTGGGAGTTCGTCGAAACAATTCCGCACCATTGCTTTATAGGTACCATTAGAAATTCCCCGGAGTATCCGGTCGCCGCCATAAGCAGTATCGTTGAAAATCGGATGGCCTATAGATTGCATATGAGCACGAATCTGGTGAGTACGTCCCGTTTCTAAGTTGCATTTAATTAGAGAAACATATCGAAGAGGCTTAAGCACTTCATAATGTGTCACAGCATGTTTGCCCTCACTACCATCTGCATATACCGACATGACTCTACGATCTTTAGCGCTACGGCCAATATGCCCGGTGATGGTACCAGACGCTTCTGAGAGCTCACCCCAAACAATGGCCTGATAGGTACGTTCAATGGTATGATCGAAAAACTGCTTAGCAAGAAAACTCATGGCGAACTCGGTTTTAGCAATTACCAATAGCCCGGAGGTATCCTTATCGATGCGATGTACTAAGCCTGGACGCCCCTCCCCATTTCGGCCCGTAGGAAGGTTATTAAAATGGTAAACCAGACCGTTAATTAAGGTTCCTTCCCAGTTTCCATGTGCTGGGTGGACCACCATACCCGTAGGTTTGTTGACGATCAGGAGAACATCATCTTCATAAATGATATCTAAGGGTATATTTTCAGGTATTATATCCGTTTCCCGAGGAGGTTCTGGCAGAGAAAGGGTAATGACGTCATAAGGCTTTACCTTATAGCTGGCTTTACTGGCGAGGTCATTTACTTTTACTGCTTCCGCTTCGATTCCATTTTGTATTTTTGTCCGGGAAGCATTCGCTACATGCTGATTTAAGAATTTATCGAGGCGAACTGGTGTCTGCCCCTTGTCCACTACAATTCGGTAGTGCTCAAACAGATCATCTTCTTCGGTTGGTATTTCTGGTAATTCATTAGACATTCGGCAGTATATTAATTAGAGGCCTTCCACTGAACTGCGGAAGCCTGTTTATAGACAAAAATATTAAAAAATAGTGGACTTATTATCAGGCGCGCTTCCTAGCCCTCTGGTTCCCCTAAAGGATTCATGGACTCAGGACGCTGGAATATCTTTGTACATGAAAAGGGACGACCTCATTCATCCCCTGGTATCGGGCAATAAATGGCGTAAATTGAAATATGCTTTAGCGGATGTGCATCGTTCCGGCAACGCTACAATTCTATCTTTTGGGGGAGCCTATTCTAATCATTTATATGCCCTGGCTGCAGCCGGCAGGTTAACGGGGATATCTACGATTGGTATAGTCAGAGGGGAGGAGTTGGCAGGTAAGAAGCGTTCGGATACCCTGGCTTTTTGCGAAGCTCAGGGCATGAAACTTCATTTCGTATCCCGGGAGAGTTATCGTCTGCGCTACAATAGAGATTATTTAGAGTCACTTTCCCGACAGTTCGGTAAGCCTTACATCATTCCGGAAGGCGGCACCAGCACAATGGCCCTGGAAGGGGTAGGAGAGCTGGCGCAGGAGGTGTATGATCAGTTGGGTAGGCATCCTGACTATTATACCGTTCCTGTGGGTTCCGGGGGTACTACGGCCGGTCTTCTGTCGGCAGGGCAACAAGTACTGGCTTTTCCTGTACTTAAAAATGGCGGGTTTTTGAAGGAGGTTATTTTAGACCTTGCTTCAGATCATTCTGCTCATTTGGCCTTATCCCTATTTACTGACTATCATTTCGGAGGATATGGCAAGTGGAATCCCGAATTGGTTCGTTTTATTTTAGATTTTCGAGATCGGTTTCAGATTCCTTTGGAGCAAATTTATACTGGTAAAATGATGTATGGACTCTATGATCTGATGAGTAAAGGGTTTTTTCGACCAGGAACCACCGTAGTGGCCCTGCATACCGGTGGTCTGCAAGGCCTGGATGTCGCCCTTCGCTAACCTAGAGGGCGCTACTGCTCGTCTCTTCTATATCGGGGTGATGGGCAGCCTTTGGCTTAGGATTAAAAAACGCACGGATCAAATTTTTATCACCCGCTATCCACAAAAGATCCTGCTGTTCGATGATCATATTCGAGTCAGGGTTTAGGATTCGTTCACCATTTCTTTCCAGGCCGACAATCATGCAATGAATCATCTCTCGAATCTTACTGTTCCGTATGCTTTTACCCTTTAAGGGAGAATCGGCCAGAATTTCAATTTTTTCCAATACAATCAGATCATCCGTATTAAGAAACATATGGTCAATGGTGTTGATTTCAATATGCCCTTTAAATTCTTCCAGTTGGGCATCAGTGCCAATAACCTCAATCCGGTCGCAAGGGTACAGAACTTCGGTAGGCTTGGGTAGCCTGATGGTTTTACTTCCACGTTCTATCAGCACGACATTAATCCCAAACTTTTCTCGAATCTTTAATTCCTGGAGGGATTTTCCAATAAAATGTGAATCGGCGCTTACCTCTAGAAAAGCAAAATGTGCATCCCAGGGCAGGAGTAGCCTTTTGGACTTTCCGCTTCCTTCCAGTTCTCGGGCGTTTAAATTTTGCATAAAACGCTCCTCTATTTTAACATAAAAGTTTTGAAGGCGTTTATAGAAAATGATAATGGCTAAGGTCATCACTACTCCGGCGACCAGCAGGGCCGTTGGAGTAGCAAAGAAAGAGCTCAACAAAAAACCCATTAATATGATGGCGATAAACACCCTCGATAATTCTAATAGTATTAGCGGTCCGCGGCTGAAACGACGGTTAAGCCAAAGAGCAGAATATGCCTTGCGATTGTTTCTCTTAAAGACCAATGCCCATAGAAAGGGTGCCGTAAGCATAAAGGTGATTGCGGCCAAGGCAGCATCGGTCATGTTGGTTGGCAAAATGCGTTTGTAAATCTGAGGGGCTAGCTGTCTGGAGCAAATCAAAGTGATACCAATCACTACCACCGTATTAATGACTACATTTTGTGCATAGGAACGCATAACCAGGTTCCAATGGGTCGATTGTATTATTTTTTCGGTGCCGCTGCTGTAGCGGTTAAGGTAGGCCTTCCAGCGATCCGGCATATTTACATTGAGCCATTCATAACAGGGCTCAGCGGCTCGCATGAGGTAAGGGGTGGTGAAGGTCGTGATTACCGAAACGCCTACCGCTATAGGGTACAGGAAATCACTGGTTACGTTTAGGGAGAGACCCAGAGTGGCAATGATAAAGGAAAATTCACCTATTTGTGATAAGCTCATTCCCGCTTGCATAGAAGTTTTCAGAGGCTGGCCCGATATCATGGCTCCTATGGTAACAAAGAGTATTTTGCCAAAGATAACCACGAATACCAGGATCGCCGTGGGTAAGGCGTACTCCATAAGTAAATTGGGGTTAATCAGCATCCCAACCGAGATGAAAAATATTGCCCCGAACAAGTCTTTTACCGACTTGAGTAAATGCTCGATTTTTTCGGCATGCGTGGTTTCTGCCAGGATAGAGCCCATAATAAAGGCTCCTAATGCCGCTGAAAACCCTGCCTGAGTTACCAGCAGTACCATTCCAAAGCATAAGGCGATAGAGGTTATCAGGACACTTTCATCATTCATCAGATTGCGGTACCGCCTTAGCAAGGTTGGGAAGATAAATATTCCCCCCAAGAACCAGAAAGTAAGGAAGAAAAATAACTTCAAGATGGACTGTATCAGCTCCATTCCTGCAAACTGTTGGCTGATGGACAGGGTGGATAGCAAGACCATCAATAATACGGCCGTCAGGTCTTCTATAATAAGAACGCCGAAAACCATACGGGTGAATTGCTGCGTTTTAAGCCCTAGCTCATCGAAGGCTCTGAAAATAATGGTTGTCGAGGAAATGGCAATGATACCTCCTAAAAACAAACTGTCAATTTTGGTCCAGCCTAGGAGTTGGCCTGTTGTAAAACCTACCACCAGCATCATCGTCACTTCGAAGAGGCCCGTAATGGCCGCCGTGCTTCCCACTTTAACCAGCTTCTTAAAACTAAATTCCAGACCTAAATTAAATAGAAGGAAAATTACACCAATTTCGGCCCATATCTCTATGGTCTTAATGTCGGAAATAGTTGGAAACAAAGATATATTAGGCCCTACCAATAAGCCTGCCAGGATATATCCCAGTACGACGGGTTGCTTTAACTTCTTGAAAATAAGAGTAATAATACCCGCTATCGTAAGGATAAGGGAGAGATCAACGATGAGTTGTGGAACGTGCGCCATCTATATTTTATGTTAGCAAAAAAGACCGAAGCAATAAAATACAAAAAGCCTCTGACGAATCAAAGGCTCTTGTTTATATCTTTACTAAAAAATGTAGGGCTTATCCAACACTACCCTCCAAACTGATCTCCAGAAGCTTCTGAGCTTCTACTGCAAACTCCATAGGAAGTTGGTTGAGTACCTCCTTGGCATACCCGTTCACAATTAGAGCCACAGCTTGTTCGGTTGGGATACCCCTCTGGTTACAATAGAACAGAATATCTTCGCCGATCTTCGAGGTGGTAGCTTCGTGTTCCACGGTAGCGGAAGGATTACTAACCTCTATATAAGGGAAGGTATGGGCTCCACATTTGTCTCCTAAGAGCAATGAGTCGCACTGAGAGAAGTTTCGAGCCTTGTCGGCACGCTTAAATACCTCTACCAATCCCCGGTAAGAATTTTGGCTTTTACCAGCAGAAATTCCTTTGGAAACGATTCTACTTTTGGTGTTTTTTCCGATATGGATCATTTTAGTCCCTGTATCGGCTTGCTGCATATTATTGGTAACAGCTACTGAGTAGAATTCTCCAATGGAGTTGTCACCTTTCAGAATTACCGATGGGTACTTCCAGGTGATGGCTGACCCCGTTTCTACCTGTGTCCAAGAGATTTTGGAATTATCGCCATCACAGATTCCACGCTTGGTAACGAAGTTGTAAATACCACCTTTACCATCCTTGTCACCGGGATACCAGTTTTGTACAGTAGAGTATTTAACGTTGGCTCCTTCGTGAGCAAATATTTCTACTACGGCTGCATGCAATTGATTTTCATCGCGCATAGGGGCCGTACATCCTTCCAGGTAGCTAACATGACTGTCAGCATCCCCGATTATCAGCGTACGTTCGAACTGCCCGGTGCCCGAAGCATTTATCCGGAAGTAGGTCGATAACTCCATAGGGCAGCGTACACCTTTGGGTATATACACAAAGGATCCATCAGAAAATACAGCTGAGTTAAGGGCTGCATAGTAGTTGTCCTTTGGCGGTACAACCGATCCTAAATATTTTTTTACCAAATCGGGGTACTCCCTGATGGCTTCACTGATTGCGCAAAATATAATTCCTTTCTCCTTGAGAGACTCTTTGAAGGTGGTAAATACCGACTCAGAGTCCATTACCGCATCTACAGCAATTCCCGAAATTCGTTTTTGCTCATTTAAGGATATTCCCAGGCGCTCAAATGTATCTCTCAATTCTGGATCTATATCATCCAGACTTTCTACCGGCTTCTTTTTCTTAGGTGCCGAGTAGTATTTGATCGCATTAAAATTAATTTCAGGATAATGGACATTGGGCCACTTTGGTTCGGTCATGTTCAACCACATATGGTAGGCTTTCAGTCTCCATTCAAGCATCCATTCCGGTTCGTTTTTCTTTGCTGAGATAAAACGGACAATATCATCATTCAGTCCGGGAGGGGCTTCGTCAGCTTCGATATTGGTGACAAACCCATATTTATATTCCGAACTGGTGATTTCTTCCAACAATTCTTCTTCTTTGCTCATAGTCTAATGATTATCGCACATGTCTTTCCAAAGAGTAACACAGAGTAGCGATGATGAGTTTATTAAAAAGCCCAAAAATATGCAAAAATGCTGACAAAGTTATGACCAAGATCATAACTTATGTCAGCATTACGCCTTTTCAGGTAAATAGGCCTGAATTTGAGGGCAGACAAAAAATAGTAAATTTAGCTCTATTTAGATATTCCTGTCCGTTCCTAAAGTCATTCTGAAGCTAAAACGACAACGCTCCTGGTAGTTACTAAAAAATGCCTTATAAATATTTGTGGCCCATCAGGTAATTCTTTACATAATCTTCAACACCTTCTTCCAAAGTATGGAAGGCTTTATCGTAACCTATGGAACGAAGCTTGGCCATATTGGCTTCTGTAAAATACTGGTATTTATCCCGGATATCGGCTGGGGTATCTATAAACTCAATTACAGGTTCTTTATCCATTGCGTTAAAGGTGTTCAGTACCAGATCTTTGAAGGTGCGCGCTTGCCCACTCCCCAGGTTGTAGATGCCTGAGTCCTTGCGATGGCGCATAAAAAACAAGCACACATCGATCAGATCCTTGACATAAATAAAATCGCGCATCTGCTCTCCATCTTTGAAGTCGGGATGATGTGAGCGGAAGAGCTTCATTTTTTCTGTAGCCTTAATCTGGTTAAAGGCGTGAAAAATTACGGACGCCATGCGGGCTTTATGGTATTCGTTGGGCCCATAAACATTAAAGAATTTAAGTCCTGCCCAGAAGAAGGGTTTTTCTTCCTGTTGAAGGGCCCAAATGTCGAAGTCGTTTTTGGAATCACCATAGGGGTTTAACGGCTTAAGTTGTGAGATAACGGCTTCATTATCGTCATAGCCAAGTTCTCCTAACCCATAGGTTGCCGCCGATGAGGCGTAAACCAGAGGGAGCTGGTACTTTACACAACCTTTCCAGATGTCTTTGGAAAAATTGACATTTAACTTATCAAAAATGCTTTTGTCAAATTCAGTAGTATCGGTGCGAGCTCCAATATGAAAGATAAATTCGACATCCCGGTAGTTCTTGTCTAGCCATTCGAAAAATATTTCCCGTTCAACCCGCTCCTGAATGGTTTTGCCTTCGAGGTTTTCAGCCTTTTGTATCTGAGAAAAATCATCGACGGCAATAATGCTTTTGAAGCCCTGTTGGTTAAGGGTTCCTATGAGTCCGCTGCCGATAAATCCGGCGGCACCTGTTACAATAATCATAGTATTCTGGTTTTCTTTATATATTATTTAAATCCCAACCGAGCTAATTAAAAATTTCCTGTAAAATACAGATAATCAGATGTTTGTGTTTGCTTTCCTTTTTGGGTTAGCAGGGTTTTGCACCGGTCCTGAAAAGTTTTAATGCACTTATTACGATTAAGAAACGTAAAACTACCAATACAAGCTGTAATTTTGTACTCAATTTTCAAGAAGGAAGGCAAAATTATGGTTTACATAACAAGAAAAGAGCACTTTAATGCGGCTCACCGACTTTTTAACCCCAATTGGTCGGAAGAAAAAAATCAGGAAGTATTTGGACCCTGCGCTAATAACAACTGGCATGGTCATAATTTCGACCTGTTCGTGACTGTAAAAGGTCGACCCGACCCAGAGACAGGTTTTGTTATTGACCTGAAAGTGTTAGGCGACATTATTAAGGAACATATAATCGATAAAGTCGATCATAAGAATCTTAATCTTGACGTCGATTTTATGCAAGGGAAGATGGCCTCTTGTGAGATATTTGTTATGGAAATATGGAACATTCTGGCACCGGCAATCCATGCGGTGGCACCCAATGCCCAGCTGCATTATATCAAATTGGTGGAAACACCGAAGAATTACGTAGAGTACTACGGCGAATAATAAAGGCCCGGAGTACTACCCTTGAAATCATCGGAAGCAAATGAAATATTATATCATAGCTGGCGAAAGGTCTGGCGATTTACATGGGGCGAATTTAATCAAAGGAATCAAAGCAAAAGATCCCCAGGCTCAATTCCGAGGATGGGGAGGCGATTCCATGGCCCAGGAAGGCTTCGATCTGGTGATGCATTATCGCGATACGTCTTTTATGGGTTTTGCCGAGGTGGTTGCCAATCTACATAAAATTGCGGGCTTCCTGAAACAATGCAAAAGGGATATCCTCAGCTATCGACCCGATGTCCTGATCCTGATAGATTACCCAGGGTTTAACCTACGGATGGCGGCTTTTGCCAGGAAAAAGGGTATACGGACTTTCTACTATATCTCCCCTAAGGTGTGGGCCTGGAACCAGAAGCGTGCCTTGAATATCAAGAAGAACGTCGATAAGATGTTCGTTATTTTCCCTTTTGAGATTGATTTTTACAAACAATATGATTATCAGGTAGATTATGTCGGAAATCCCTTAATGGATGCCATTGAGGATTTTCAACCCGATCCCTGTTTCCGTTCCAGATTCCTTCCAGATCCCCGACCTGTGATAGCCCTTCTGCCAGGAAGCCGGAAGCAGGAAGTGAAGGCTATGCTGGAACAAATGTTGAAGGTGCGTTCAGCCTTTCCGGATTACCAGTTCGTTGTGGCTGGAGTGAAGAATCTACCACAGGATTTATATCAGCAATACGTTTCTCAGGTAGATTGTGGCCTAGTTTACGAGTCTACCTATGACCTACTTCATATTGCCGAGGCGGCTCTGGTAACTTCGGGAACGGCTACGCTAGAAACCGCCCTGCTTCAGGTTCCCGAAGTGGTATGTTATAAGACAAGTGGACTTTCCTATGCCATTGCCAAAAGAGTTATTAAAGTACGATTCATTTCCTTGGTCAATCTAATTATGGATCAAGAAGTGGTTCGGGAATTGATACAGGACGAATTGAATGAGCAAAATATAATAACGGAGCTCCGGGCGATCCTGATAGGCGGAGCCAAACGAACCCAGCAACTTGAGCATTACAAAAAGCTGCAGGAGTTGGTGGGCAGAGCTGGTGCCTCTCAGCGTGCGGGCCAACTTATGGTCGACTACCTTGACGAATCACCAAGGTAGCCGAGCCAGTCACCTTTCGCCGAGCCTAATTGCGCATCCTAGCTAGTTTGTCGTACTCTAATACGGTAATAAGGCTTCCTTTCATGTCTACCAGTTTTTCTTCTCTGAAGTCCGAAAGGGTTCTGATGACCGTTTCAGTGGCCGTACCCGCCATAGATGCAATATCTTCCCGGGTTATGGCAATGGAAAAAAGCTTATTTTTATCTTCTTGGTATCGTTGCACAAGTACCACCAATGCTTGAGCTACTCGCTTGCGGACAGAGTTGTAAGCAAGCTGAAGCAAGCGCTCTTCCCTGTCTTTGATCTCATTAGAAAGCATTTTGATGAATTTGGTAGCGACTTCCCTACTGCCTTGTAACAAATTGAAAAAATCCTCCTTAGGGATTATGGCTACTTCAGCGGCCTCCAAGGTGATGGTTGTATCCTGATAGGGCTCTCCCTGAAGAAGATCAAGATACCCGAAGAAATCTCCTTCTTTATAAAGATCAGTGATAAACTCTTTTCCGTAATCGTTGGATTTATAAGCTTTTATTTTACCCTTTTGTAGGAAATAAACATGAGACGGGTAGCTGCCTTCTGTATATACGGTTTCCTTTTTCTTTAAGGTCTTAACCTTTTTATCTTCCGCCAACTTCATGATAAGGTCAAAAGATTTTGCTTCTTTGATAAATTCATCCAAACCGTCGGCAGTACGTTCGAATTTCTTTTTAAGTCGTTCGCTCTTTTTGAGCCGCATTTCAACGGCATTTAAAAGTTCGACGTCATCGTAGGGCTTGGTTAGATAATCATCGGCTCCCATGGTCATTCCTTTGCGATAGTCGTCCTTTTCGACCTTAGCAGTAAGAAAGACGAAAGGAATGCTACTGGAATTATCGTCTTTGCTCAGCATATGAAGCACGCCATAACCATCCAGTTCGGGCATCATAATGTCACAGATTATCAAGTCTGGAGCGGTCTCCTGTGCCATTTGAACCCCTTCCTTTCCATTGGTAGCCGTAATGACCTGGTAATTGGCCAGTTCAAGGATTTCGGCCGTGTTTTCCCGCATCTCAGGATTATCTTCTATCAGTAATATTTTTTTAGTTTCCACTTTTTGGGGTTCTTCGGTACAAAATAAGTTGCTTCACTTCCTTAATTATCATTCATCAAAATGATGATGATTGGGCAGGACTACCTCGAAAGTAGTACCTACTCCCACTTCGCTCTGAAAGTCAATGGATCCTCCCATAAGCTCAACATAATGTTGGACAATATTGAGGCCTAAACCAGTGCCTTGCGCAGTGCCTGCATTTTTGGCCCTATAGAACCGGTCGAAAATATGATCTTTATCTCCCTCCGGTATTCCTATACCTTCGTCTTGGATCGTAATACGCACCTGATCGGCGGTTCCCTGCACCATTAAATTGATGGTTCGGTATGGCTCTGAGTATTTAATGGAATTCGAAAGTAGATTGAACAGAATATTTCTTAATAGCTGCTTATCCAGCCATACCAAATTAATGCCGGAATGAAGAAAATTTAAGTTCTGCTTTTCTTTGCAGAGACCTCTTATCTCTTCTATAAGTCCGCCACAAAATTCGGATAGATTGGTTTCTACAGATGCAACCTTGACCTGACCCTCTTCCAGTTTTCCTAAAGAGAGAAAATCATTCAATATTTCTGTTAGATTGGTGACCGCAGATTTAATCCTCAATACATGTTTTTGCCGCTTTTCCTCCTCCTCACTGGTTTGGTAGCGGCCAATAAGCGAGGCGGAAGAAAGGATAGTTGCCAGTGGGGTTCTGAATTCGTGAGAAGCAATGGTTACAAACTGGCTCTTCATATTATTAAGCTCCCGTTCCTTTTTTAAAGCCCTCATTACCTCTTCCTGAGACTGTTCCACTTTCCTGATCGCACGTGCTAGTTGCTGGGTTCGTTGCTCCACTCTTTCTTCCAGTTCGGCATTTAGCTTAGTAATTTCACGATTGGCCTCGGCAATTAGTAATTCTTGATTCTTACGATCTGTAATATCGATCACAAAACTCACTACAAACTCTCCCTCACTTGTTTTGAAGGGGCTAAGGCTCACTTCAACAGGAAATTCACTATTGTCTTTACGACGTGCGAATAGGTCGAGCATTCCCCCCATTCCTCTGGCTCGTGGCGCCTCAAAATAGGTGTCGCGATGGTGCTGATGCCGATGTGCATGGCGATGCGGAATAAGAACTTCTATCTTTTTGCCTGTGAGTTCGGCCTCTGTATAGCCAAATAATTGCATGGCTTTTGGGTTAAGCTTAACAATTACGCCTTCTTTATTGACCACCACAATCCCTTCCGTTGCGTATTTGAATAGCGCATCCAGCATTTCGATATGCCGAGTCATTACTTTTGCATGTTTTAATGAAATTAATTCTAACATACCAAATTAGTCGACATTGTTGAAGGGAGCAAATATTATCTTCATATGGCTGGGACTAGGATCGTTCAGGTGAGTAAGATTCTTTTATCTCCTGACAAACGCAGTAGCGTAAGGAATTTATTCAGACGGTCTTACTGAAGATTTGATTTATGGGTTTGTCGGCCCATAAGCGGGCATCCAGGGCCATACAGATATTGCGGATAAATGCACGTCCTTTATCGGTAATGCGCAGTCTGTAGGGTTCCAAAATTACGAGCTCGTCTTTCACCATCTCATCCATACGTTGCAACCCTTCATTAAAGGCTTCACAAATCTGGTTGGGCTGAGGCCAGTGCGTTTCATAACGGGTCATCAGGTTTAAAATATGTTTTCTAATGATCAGGTCCTCTTTAGTGAGTTCATGTCCCTTATATATTGGTAGTTCCCCCTTCTGAAGCCTTTTGGTATAGGTGTCAATATTCTTTTCATTTTGGGCAAAACCAAACCATGTGTCACTAATCGCAGAAGTTCCCAGGCCTATGAGCATTCGGGTATTCGCTTCAGTATAGCCCATGAAGTTACGGTGGAGTTTTCCTTCCTGGCTGGCTTTGAACAGAGCGTCGCTTTTGAGGGCAAAATGATCCATTCCTATGTCTTGGTAACCGGCAAGTTCCAAAACGTTTTTGCCGGTTTGGTATAATGCCAATTTTTTATCTGCATCGGGGAGATCATTCTCTGAATAACTTCGTTGACTGGGTTTAATCCAGGGAATGTGCGCATAACTGTAAAAAGCAATTCGATCAGGTTTTAATTGTACCACTTTGATCATGGTCTCCATCATGCTGCAGCTTTTTTGAAAGGGCAAGCCATAGATCATATCATAATTGATGGATGTATAGCCCATTTCTCTGGATTTTTGAGTCAGATGTCTAATTTGTTCGAAAGTTTGATGACGGTTAATTGCCGCTAACACGATCGGGCTGAAATCTTGCACCCCTATACTGATTCTTCTGAAACCCACCCGGTAAAGAGCCTCCAAGTGGGAGTCGGTGGTATTGCCAGGATGCGCTTCAAAACTGAATTGAGCCTCGGGATGGATCCTACATCCTTCCATGGCCGTTTTGATAAGCCAGGTAAGGTTCTCGGGGCTAAAGAATGTGGGTGTTCCACCTCCCAGATGGATTTCTTTAATAACAGGCTCCTGTCCCTCGAACAAACGCTTATAAATGCTCCACTCATGAAGTAAGGATTCTATATATGTCTTTTCCACAGCGTGGTTTATTGTAATTCGGGTGTTACATCCACAATAGGTGCACAGGCTTTCGCAATAGGGGAGATGTATATAAAGGCTGACACCTTCATTGCGATTCGAAAACGAGAAAGCTTCTTTGATAAGGTTATTCCACTCGGTTTGGGTTGGGGGGCTCTGTTGCCAGTAAGGGACTGTAGGGTAGCTGGTATATCGAGGTCCTGGTACATTATATTTAAAAAGCAGATCCTTATCCATAATGTTAAGATTTGGTATTTGAACGTAAGCCCAAATCTAGACAGGGTGACAAGGATAAAACATGATCTAACTCATATTTTATCCTTATTTTTCCCCGATAGAATCGGAAGGGGAATGGCAAACTGGCAAATTACCATCTTGACTTTTTGGGTACTCGATGGTGATGCCCCGTATGATGAGCCAAAGGCCGGCAATGGCAAGCATAGCCGGTATTAAACGCTTTACTCTGGCACGTACTAAGGGGGTGATATACTGTTTGAAAAATCCAATTCCGATCATCATGGGCATGGTGCCCACGCCAAACCAGAACATGAACAGGCTCCCAGCAAAGGAACCTCCCGTTGCTACGGAACTGACCAAAGCCAGATACACCATACCACAGGGCAATAGTCCGTTAAGGGAGCCTAGTAAAAACCAGCCAATAGGATTCTTTTTCCGAAGCATGTTCCCCATGGATATTTTAATACAGGAAACTAGGCGCTGTGCCATGACAGGTGTCATGGTCAGGCGCTCCATTTTGGAGAAATAGATTACATTAAGCAATATCAATATGCCTGCTCCAATGGAGAGATATCGGAAATATCCTATCCAGGTTATTGTAGCGGCTAAACTCCCCATCAACATTCCCAGCAGCGCGTAGGTGAGGGCTCTGCCCGAATTATAGGTCAGGATCCCCACTATCTGCCTCAGGCTACTGCCTCCATAAACCGGCAAGGCCAGCGCTATAGGTCCACACATACCCAGACAATGGAAGCTGCTTAACAGCCCCATACTGAGAGCCAGAAAGGGTAGGGAGGAAGTCATATTGCTGATTGGAATCAAAAATTTTTCAATTTGGTATTTCTGTCGATTACAATTACTCCCTCGTCCCAAAAGGACTGGGAACCGGCCTGCCAGTCTATTTCAATTTTATACCTACCGGCTGCCAACTCAGATAAGGCGATTATCTGTTTATGATCACTGGATTTTAAGGGCATCTTACGATCTTTTGTATCATCAGAAGGACAGTAAAAATGAATGGTTCCAGTTAATAATCTGTCGGCGAATATTGTAGGATAACTCATGGTGAGATCATGTGTGCCCACCGCCCAGCTAAGCGGAGTGTCTAAGGTTTGAGAAGCATTTTTTTTGTCTATTTTAGACTGGAAATTCAGCTCTTCTTTATAATAATTCGTGGTGACCAAATCAATTTTTTGTTGACTACTCATTATCACCAAAAGGATAATCATCGCTACAAAACTCAGATACAAACCTGCGATACCAGCACCCCAGTTAATTTTGAACGTTCTCATGGTTTTATGATTTAAATGAAACTACCTGGCTGGAGCCATAAAGGTCGTCTCAAGGGTTTCTAATTTTTCCTGTCCATCATACACGTAAAGGCGTATTTTCGTCTTTCTCTTATTGAGTGATGTTTTTGGAATATTAATGAATACGGTTCCTTCCAACATGCCCGTAGCAGGCAAGGTCCAGTCGGGTTGTCCTACAAATTGTAGCCTAGCCTCCGGCATATCCAACTTAATTTCGGGCCGGATACCATGGTTCGTTTTATTGAATATTTTGTAGGTATACAGATTGCTGATTGTACCATTGGCATTGTCGATGTATTGGCTTCCGGGAGCTCTGAAAAGGGTCGTTTGGGTAGCGGATCTCGTGACGAGTGTATAGCCCAGTACACTCCAAACAAGCGCCAAAATTACCATATATCCGATTACCCGGGGTGTAATTAGCCTCTTGGATTTTTGTATAATGGCATTTTCGGAAGTGTACCGGATCAATCCAGGTTTCAGTCCTACCTTGTCCATAATATGGTCACAGGCATCTATGCAGGCGGTACAGTTGATACATTCCATTTGGGTTCCATTACGAATGTCGATCCCCGTGGGGCAAACGCTTACACATTGATAACAAGAGATGCAGTCTCCGGCGGAACGGTCCTGCCCCCTTCTGAGTTTTTCCCGTGGCTCGCCACGCTCGTAGTCATAGGCAACCACGATGGAGTTACGATCCATTAACACTCCTTGTAAGCGCCCATACGGGCAAACTACTGTACAGGCCTGATCGCGCAACCAGGCAAAATTGAAATAAAATACAAGCGTAAAGATCACAATCCCTCCAAAAAGTGACAGATGGTCTTCTATAGGTTCGTGGATAATTCGGGAAAGTTCATCGACTCCCAGAACATAGGACAGGAGCAGATTGGCTATCAAAAAGGAAACAGCTAAAAAGATCAGATATTTAGACCCTTTTTTTACTATTTTCTGACTGTTCCAGGGTGCCTTATTCAATAATTTTTGTTTCCCCGAATCTCCTTCAATGGCATATTCGATTTTACGAAAGATCATTTCCATAAATACGGTTTGCGGGCAGGCCCACCCACACCATAGCCTCCCGAATATGCTGGTAAATAACACTATAAAGAGCATGAAAGACAGCATACTAAGCCCAAAAAGCCAGTAGTCCTGGGGACCTATGAACACACCAAAGATGATAAATTTCCGCTCTACAACATTTAGCAGAATCAGGGGCTGGCCATTAAGCTTCAGAAAAGGAAGCACAAAAAGTATGAGAAGGATACCCACAGTAAACCAAACGCGACGGTCATGCCATTTGCCTTGGGGTTGTTGTGGGTAAAACCAATTTCTTTTTCCGTCCTCCGAAACTGCGTTAAACTGGTCTCGAAATGAGTCGGAACTGTTTGGTAATTGCTTCTCCTTCATGTTTCACGCTATTTGAATGCAATAATACTATCGGGTGCAGCAGTCATTTCATTATTATATATTTCACCCTGTGGTTCTTTGGGGCTGGCAGGGCTTGTCCCGGCTATGGTTACGATGTAGCTGGCTACCTTCTGGATGTCGGCAGGGCTTAACTGCTTCTCCCAGGATATCATACCCTTTTCAGGCACTCCATATTTGATGACCTTAAAAATATTCTTAATTCCACCACCATGTAGCCAGTAAGGGTCTGTAAGATTGGGTCCCACGCCTCCTCCGCCGTCTACTCCGTGACAAGCGGAACATTTTTCAGTGAAAATTAACTTTCCGGCTTCTACTCCGGGGCTCTCACTGGCCAGCATGGTAACCGTATTTTCATCCATACTAGCACCAACCTTGGCTATATATTGCTCCTGTTGAATTTTAGCCTGGGCAATTTCCTTTTCCAGCTCGACAAGCTGAGAATCGCCAAAGCCTCCGAAATAGTATGCTGAATAGAAAAGAGCAAAAATTATGGTCATCACAAAAATCGACTGTAACCAAGGGGGCATCCGGTTGTCTAGCTCATGTATGCCATCGTAGTCGTGACCTTTGATAAGAATCCTTTCTTCCTCAGTCAAGGCTACTCCAATGCCTTTGAAATTATTCCACCAATTGGTTGTGAAAAGGGCTTTTGATGCGGTCTCTGGATGATATTTTTGGTTGAGTTGCCGTAGCACTGTCAAGGCGTTTACAAGGACAATCATAACCAGGATGAAGATGATCAACAGAATGCTCAGGGTTATGAAAAGGGTAAAGTCGGATCCGCTCATCGCTCTTTTAACATTTTCAACTTCTTGGGCCTTGGCAACAGTGCCCGTGCAGAATAATGTCAGGAATGCTAACAATGATTTCGCTGTGGAAGAGTCTGAAAAAGGTATGTTTTTCATTTTGTCCAGACTCGACTTGTCTATTCGGAATACATAAATGACCAAAGCCACAAAGAAGACAAAGAAAATCATAAGAGAGATGAGAGGATATACTTCTACTCCTACAATAGTTTCGAGATAATTTCGGAATTTCATAATGCGCAGTATTAATATGATTTAGTTAGCGAGACGCCGTCGGCCACCCGCTACTGCTGAAATGGAGCAGTAGCGGGGTATCGTAATTACTTCTTGTTCGTCTTGATATCCGTTCCAAGCCTTTGCAGATAGGCGATAAGGGCGATTATTTCTTTGTTTTCACTGGTTATAATGCCATTCTGCTTCAAACTTGACTGGATGCCAAGCGCTTGCTGATGCAGATCTTGGTTGGCAGTAAGGTCGTAACCTTCTTCATAAGGCACCCCCAGCTGCTGCATCACTCTGATCTTTTTGGCTGTAGTGGTCGTATCCAGGTCATCTTCCAGCAACCAGCCATACCGTGGCATGATTGAGCCAGGCGACATGCTTGTGGGGTCTTCCATGTGGTTGTAATGCCAGGCATCAGAATATTTGCCACCTACACGTTGAATGTCAGGGCCGGTGCGCTTGGAGCCCCATTGATGCGGGAAGTCATATACAAATTCACCGGACTTTGAGTACTCTCCATATCGTTCAATTTCCGCACGGAAGGGGCGAATCATCTGGGTATGACAAACGTAGCAGCCCTCTCTTACGTAGATGTCACGACCCTGAAGCTCTAGGGGGGTATATGGTTTCACACTCGCAATGGTAGGGATATTGGACTCTACCAGGAAGGTTGGGATCATCTCGATCATACCGCCTATAGCGACTGCAATCAGTGAGAATATTGTAAGGGCCAATGGCTTGCGTTCCAAAAGGCGACGGTGCCAGTATTCGCTCTTCTCTGCATGCCATATTGCTTTCAGCGGCATTGCTTTAGCGTTTTCTGTAGGGACAAAGGTTCCTTTGGCAGCGGTCATCCACAAGTTGTAAATCATGACAACAAAACCCACCAGATAAAGGGTACCCCCTAGGCTACGCATGAAATACAAAGGAGCCAATTGAGTAACTGTTTCAAGGAAATTTGGGTATTTCAAAAGCCCTTCTTGCGTAAATTCCTGCCACATACTGCTCTGTACCCATCCTGCCCAGTACATGGGGATGGTATAGAATAATATTCCAAGGGTACCGATCCAAAAGTGGAAGTTTGCAGCCTTAGCTGAGTATAAAGGGCGAGCATATAGTCTAGGGAAAAGCCAATAAAGTATACCAAAGGTTAAAAATCCGTTCCATCCAAGAGCGCCGACGTGTACGTGGGCAACAATCCAGTCGGTATAATGCGCTATAGCGTTCACATTTTTAAGGGAAAGCATGGGGCCCTCGAAAGTGGCCATGCCGTATGCCGTGATGGCTACCACCATAAATTTAAGTACTACATCTTCCCGTACTTTGTCCCAGGCTCCTCGTAGGGTCATGAGTCCATTCATCATACCGCCCCATGAGGGTGCAAGTAGCATAATGGAGAATACCGTTCCCAGTGTTTGGGCCCATTCAGGAAGCGCAGTGTAAAGTAAATGGTGAGGTCCGGCCCAGATATAAAGAAAAATTAATGCCCAGAAGTGAACAATAGACAATCGATACGAATAGATGGGGCGGTTGGCCGCCTTTGGAAGAAAGTAGTACATCAACCCTAAATAAGGGGTCGTAAGGAAGAAGGCTACGGCATTATGGCCATACCACCATTGTACCAAAGCATCCTGCACGCCCGCATAAACCGGGTAGCTTTTAAGGAATGTTACGGGGATTTCTATATTATTGACCACATGTAACATGGCTACGGTGACAAAGGAGGCAATGTAAAACCACACGGCCGCATAGATATGCTCTACTCTACGGTTCAGAGTAGTCATAATAATATTTATTAACGCCGCTACCCATACCACCGCTATAGCGATATCGAAAGGCCATTCTAATTCTGCATATTCCTTTGATGAGGTGAAACCCAGAGGAAGGGATATGGCTGCTCCTAATATAATTAGCTGCCAGCCCCAGAAATGGAATTTGCCAAGTAGGGGACTCCATAATGGCGTACGAAGTACTCGAGGGACGGAATAGTATAAGCCGGTGAAAAAACCATTTCCGACAAATGCAAAGATAACAGCATTCGTATGTAGGGGGCGTATTCTTCCAAAAGTGGTATAGGGCAAGTCTAGATTTAGATTGGGGAATACGAGCTGAAAGGCCGCAAGTAGTCCGACAAGCATGCCGATGAGTCCAAATAATATCGTGGCTATGGCAAAGTCTCTTACGAGCCGGTTGTCGTATTGAAACTCGTCCAACTCTAGCGACGCCAGACTGGGATTAGGGACGTTAGACATAAAAGAAATGGTATAGAAGGTGAATAATCGAATTGGTTTACAAGGAGGGGCCGGGCATAACCTAGCCCCCTTGGTTGAAGAATACTGATAGGGATTATATTACAGTTATGGAATGTTGATGAAGTGTTTATTTTGAGTCATCTTCGTCGAGTAATATGCGCACAGCTGGGGTATAGTCATCGTCGTAATGCCCCTTTTTTACCGACCAGATGAAGGCTCCTAAAAATGCGAGGGCGACCATTAAACTTACCAAAATGAGAAAATATAAAGCACTCATGACTGACAGGAGGTTGATTGTTCAATGCATCAAAATTACTGCTGGGAGAGTAGGGTTAGTATGACCCCTCGCTGGATAAAAACTGACGCTTGTCAGTATTTATCCAGCGCCTGGCGGCATAGCTGGTGGCGATTGTGGTAAATGTTACCACAGTGATAGAGCTAATAGGCATTAAGATGGCGGCCAATACGGGAGTGAGCTGTCCGGTAATGGCGAATGATATACCTATGGCATTGTAGATGAGCGAAATGGCGAAACTGATCTTGATAATTTTCTGACCCGATTGAGCCAAGCCTATAAACCCTGGAAGCTGCTCCAGCATGGAGCCTTCGATAATGGCATCACAGGAAGGTGAGAAATTATTGATGTCGTCGGAGACCGCCAAACCCACATCACTCTGACTTAGTGCACCGGCGTCGTTGAGTCCGTCACCGATCATCATGACCTTCTTGTTGCGGGCTTGCAGATTGGCAATATATCGCAATTTGTCGTCTGGCTTTTGCTCAAATGCCAGATGTTTTTCCTGTCCGAAAATATTCGTCAGAAATTCTTTGTCGCTGGACTTGTCTCCCGAAACCAGGAAGGTTTCGAATCCCTTATTTTTTAATTTGCTTAGGGTAGCAGCCAGTTCAGGCCTGTATTTGCTTCGGAAAATAAAGCGACCCAATAAGGCTCCTTTTATCCCAATATAGACCACCGATCGATTGTGTACGTTTGGCTCCGAGGGTAGGTTTAGCCAATGGGCCGAACCTATTTTAACCTGATCATTGCCGAAATGTGCACGAATACCAGCTCCGCTCAATTCCTCAAAGTCCTTAAGTTCCCTTTTGCTGGCAGGAGTGCTACTAAGGTGTTTGACCAGGATTCTACTTAAAGGATGAGCCGATTGCATAGCAACCGACTTGATGGCGATCAATTCCCCGGCCTTTAAAGGTATTCCCTCATATGCAACATCAGTCTCATTAGGTAAAGTGATGGTTCCGGTTTTGTCAAATACGATACTATCGATACTGGCCAGCCTCTCCAGGGCGTGTGCATTTTTTGGGTAAAACTTATGCTTCCCAAAGAGGGCTAATAAGTTTCCGTTTGTAAATGTGGATGATAATAACAGAGCGCAGGGACAGGCAACTAAAAGGAGGGTCGTGAATGCATTGAATGCCGTAACAGAGTCTTTGCCTATGAAAAACCATATCAGGAATGTCACTGCTGCTAGTGCAAGAACAATGGTTGAGAAATATTTATTAATTCTTGCCGACAGGGTTTGCTGTTGATCTTCTTTGGTTCGACTGAAGCTATCGTTATTCCATAATTGAGTCAGGTAACCTTGTGAAACGGGGCGCAATACTTCAAGTTCAATAGCGGTGCCCATTTGTTTTCCACCGGCATAAATGGTTTCGCCCTTTCGACGGCTGACGGGTTTGGCCTCTCCCGATACAAAGCTATAGTTGATGCGGGCAGAAGCACTTACAAGTATGGCGTCAGCGGGTATAAGTTCTTCGTTGCGGATGCGCATTACGTCGCCCTCCTTCAGAGTGGCGATGGGGACTTTAACTTCCTGTCCATCTCGTATGAGGGTAATGGCGATTGGGAAATAGGATTTGAAATCTCTGTCAAAAGATATACCAGCATATGTTTTATCCTGAAAATGTCGACCCAGGAGCATAAAGAAGATTGCTCCTGCCAAAGAGTCGAAATAGCCAGGGCCGGTTGCTGTTCCTACCTGATAAAGACTGTTGGCATATACACTGATTAAAGCCAGGGCGATGGGTGCGTCTATATTTAAGTATCGGGCTTTAAGTGCACCATATGCTGAGACGAAAAAATCGGAAGCACAATAAAAGAAAACAGGTATGCTCAGGATCACATTGATGATATTAAACATAAACTTTAGATCCTGATCGCCCCCATCGCTACCCAGATGAAAATATTCCGGAAAGCTCATCATCATGATGTTCCCAAAGGCGAAACCCGAAATGCCTATCTTGTATAGCCTACTGCGGTTCCAACGTGAGGGTTTGGTTCCGTTCAGATCGTCCAGGCTCAGATAGGGCTCATATCCTATGCTGGTCAATAGCCTGGCCAGTTCACTGAGCGTGATTTTGTCAAGATCAAATGTAATACGTGCTTTTTTCTCAGGGAAGTTAACTACCGAGTTACGTACTGCCGGATTGAGTCTGTGCAATTGTTCCAGTAGCCATATACATGAGCTGCAATGCATTTTTGGAATATACCAATTTACAATTCCTTGCTGACCATCGGTAAATTCCAATACTTTGGTTGAAACTTCCGGTAAGTCCAGGTAGTCGAATTTTTCCTTGTAAAAATTGGCGTCAGGAGACACGCCCTGGGCACCCTCGATGCTATAGTAGCGGCAAAGGTCATTTTCCTGAAGTATCTCGTAAACCATGGAACAGCCCTGGCAGCAGAATGAATGCGTATCGAAAGTGATTAGCTCGTTGGTGATCGGTTCTCCACAGTGATAACAAGTGCTCGTAGCCGACTCTTTAGGGTGGTCAATCGGGGTTTCTATTTCCATATTTCCAGGGGTAATTGCAAGGCATGAGAGGCCGCAGCACAACCATATTGCCTATCTTTCCCTACAAAGTTGCAGCTATATGGGAGGCTAAATGATGACTTAAAAGGCCTGGATATATGACCTTGATCAGTTTGGAAGTAGGAGGGAACCTAAAAGCTCTACTTCAGTGACCCTTTATTGGTATCATTTGGTCTTTGAAGTTGGCCTCTGGAATGGCAACAGCAGTATATCATCCCAAGTTGACGACCCTATGCATGCCAAAAGTTATTAAAATTGGTACCAGCGACCAGATTAGGAAGCATATAAAAACGGCCAACTCAAAACAATTGAATTGGCCGTTTGGGAATCTTACCTAAGTTTATTTCGATGAATAGGGCAAGGTTTGTTTAGTTTCACTGCTTTTGATAGCCAAGTCTATTATCCGCGTTGTACGCAGTATCTCCGAAGGCTTAACTGCCAGTTCGGTACCATGTACGATGGCGTCATATACATTTTGGTAAAAGAGGGCGTAATTTCCGGCTTCACTTTCTATGGTACCAGTATACTCATCACTGGAAAGTTTGCCCCAGCGATCTTCGGGTTCTACCCCCCATGGCGTTTCAGTAGGTAGGATATTTTTTCTGAGTGTCTCCTCCTGCGGGTCTAGTCCTCCCTTAATGAAGGAGCCTTTGGTGCCGTGAATGCTATATCTCAAGAAGTTGTCATAAACCATCAGACTCGATTTGATGATAACTACCTTGTCACTATAGCCCAGGCGAATGTCGAAATAATCGTCGATCTCGCTATTGGGCCTAACTTCCCGTATTTCTGCGGAAACAGTCTCTGGTTCACCAAAGAGTACCAGTGCCTGATCTAGCAGGTGTGGCCCCAGATTATAAAGATTTCCTCCTACGGGCACTTTTTTCTCTTTCCACGATTCGGTCGGTACCACGGTTCTATAGCGGTCATAACGGCATTCAAACTCGATGATGTCTCCCAGCTTGTCTTCCTGAATCAATTTTTGAATCGTCAGGAAATCCGAGTCCCATCGACGATTTTGATATGCTGTAAGCACAAGCCCCTTTTCCTCTGCCAGTGCTATCAGTTGTCTGGCTTCAGCTTCTGTCGCCGCAAATGGCTTCTCAATTACTACATGCTTGCCATTTTCAAGGCAGTCCATCGCATACTGAAAATGGGTGTCATTGGGCGTGCAGATGAACACTAAGTCGATGCTGTCGTCCGCTAATAGCTCCTCTAGGGAGCGCGCATTCTCGATGGTCTCATCGAATTCCTGGGCTTCGTTTCTGGATCTTTCCACCACCGTTTTTAATTTAAAACAAGGGTTGGTGCTCAGAAAAGGCGCATGAAAATAACGCCCAGAAAGCCCAAAGGCAACAAGGCCTACATTGATTACTTTATCTGCCATCATTAATTAGGAGTATCAGTTTTGGTTTAAGAAATATTTTAACAAAAGTAAAGCATAACCTCGAAAGGTGACACTGGAATCCTGTTTTAGGATATTAAATTCGTTTTGACATATTCATGCCTCTACTAGAATTGACTGATGTTTATGGTCTTTGCCATGACAATGTACTGTCTAAATAATTTTATTTCTTTTAGGGCTAATGAACTTAGCCTAGCAAAGCGAGGGTTTATTAAGGGAACGCGCTACTTTAACGATCTTAAAACAATCCCTTACGATGGCCAATCAGAAGCTTTTAGACGATTTGAGTGGCAATCTCAACCATGCTTTCGGAGATATGTACCGGGATTATTTCGGGATGGTGTACCATTTTGTCAGTAATAACAATGGTGATAGGTCGGATGCTGAAGACCTTTTTCAGGATACTATGCTGGTATTGGTAGAAAAACTAAGAAACGACCAGTTTGAATTAACAGCCTCTTTAAAGACGTATGTAATGGCCATTGCAAAACACCTATGGCTAAAACGGCTGAGAACGGCCGGCCATATGGTCCCTTTGGAAGATCGAATGACCCAAGTCTTAAGCGACGACCTGGATCGTTCTATAGAAAACGAAAAGACCTATATGGATCGGCTTCAGTTTTACATGACCAAGATCACCGACCATTGCAATAAATTGATGCACGATATGTTTTTCAAAAGCAAATCCATTGAACAAATCCAGGTGGACTATGGTTACTCTACCAAGCATACTGCTCAAAATCAGAAGTATAAATGCATGAATCAAATTAAACGCATAAAGGAAGAGGCAGAAAAAAAATAATTATTTTCTTGCCTTGGGTGATAAAAGCCTTGGTTATGGTATTAAGTATAAATCGAATTTAAAACCAAACAAAATGATCATGATCAGAACATTCAAAAAACTCATAATGGTATTGGCAGTAGTCGGTTCAGCACCTATGCTACAGGCACAGTCGGCTACGACATGGAACGTCGACAAGGCACATACCTCTGTTAATTTCTCGGTAAACCACTTCTTTTCTGCCGTAACGGGTAAGTTCGATAATTTTGAAGGGCAAATAAGCTTCGATCCGGAGAATTTGGGTATTAGCAGTGTAAGCTTTACGATACCGGTATCCAGCATTAATACCAGTGATGCCAAGCGGGATAAGCATTTGCAGTCTGACGATTTTTTTAATGTCAAAAAATTCCCCATCATAACTTTCAAGTCATCCAAGTTCGAAAAGAAGTCGGGGAATGATTATATTGTTCATGGTCAACTTACCATACGTGATGTTACCAAAAATGTGGCTCTGCCGTTTAAGGTATTAGGGCAGATGGAACATCCGATGATGAAAAATACCATGTTAATGGGTATTTCCCTGGATACTAAGATCAATAGAACTGATTATGGTGTTGGCGTAGGAAGCTGGGCTGCTACGGCTGTGGTGGGCGACGAGGTTACGATAGATATTAATATGGAGCTTAATAGGAAAAAATAATGAAGAATATCTTGTCTTATCTAGGTGCTGGTGCACTATTGCTGGCAGTGTACTATTATAACAATCCAAAGGTAGATTTTAGTGCCAACTCCGAACATGGCATCCAGTTTCGCAAGGATAAATGGGTAACTGCCTTGCAGACTGCCAAGCAAGAAAAGAAATTAATCTTTCTGGATGTGTATGCTACTTGGTGTGGTCCCTGCAAAAAGCTTAAGAAGTATACATTTGCGGATGCCGAAACGGGTGCTTATTTTAATAAGAATTTTATAAATGTTTCCCTAGATGCCGAAGTGAACGAAGGGGCTGTAGTATCCGATTTTTATCAGATCAATGCATATCCAACGCTATTATTCATTGACGGTGAGGGGAATTTGATTAAAAAATCTACCGGATATCTTAATTCCGGGGAGCTTTTGGACCTAGGTAAATCTGTTCTGGAATGATAGCATTTCAATAAAATAACAGAGAAGTGCTAGGGTCAGCCGGTGGGAAATTTTCTAGCGGCTGACTTTTTTTGAGACAAGAGCATGGCAATAGGGTATATTCTAATCAGGTCATTCTTATCATTAAAACGCGTCGGTGCCAAGTAGGCCGCGGTTGTCCTTTATTTTATTAATTAAAAAAATTTTATGAGAAATATGCCTTTTGTACTGATGGTGTTTTTGCTAAGCATGCCTGCGATGGCGCAATATGGCAAGGTATACGATAACCTATCGCTTCCCAGTAAACTATTAAAAGGCGATCGGAAATATGCTGTTTATTTGCCACCAGGCTATGAGACCTCGGAACGGTACTACCCCGTACTTTACCTACTACATGGCTCAGGAGACGACCAGACGGGGTGGGTGCAGTTTGGGGAGGTACTGCATATTACCGATAAGGCCATTGCTGAAGGTATGGCCACGCCTATGATTATTGTGATGCCCGATGCTGATACCGGCAGACGGGGCTATTTTAACGATGTGAAAGGTGATTTTCCTTACGAAGACTTTTTCTTCAATGAGTTGATGCCGCATGTAGAGAAAAAATATAGAATAAAATCCGAAAAGAGATTTCGGGCGGTTGCCGGTCTATCCATGGGTGGAGGAGGAAGCTTTATGTATGCACTTCACCGCCCCGATTTGTTTTCATCGGCCTGTCCCTTAAGTGCTTACATAGGGCCTATTACGGTTGAAGATGCCAAGAAGAGACTCCAGGGGCCAAATACCACTATTTCGGATGAGCAGGTGGCCGAATACTACAGAACCCACAGTGCACTTCCGCTCATAGAAGCACTACCCGAAGAGCAGAAGAAGGCCGTTCGTTGGTATATCGATTGCGGAGACGATGATTTCTTATATGAAGGAAATAGCCTGGTTCATATAGCCATGCGCAAGAAGGGTATACCTCATGAGTTTCGGATAAGAGATGGAGGCCATACCTGGACCTACTGGCGTTCGGCGTTGCCAACAGTCTTGGAATTCGTATCCCAAGGGTTTCATCAATTCTAAACATGTAGATTAGGACAGAAGCCGCTGAGGAATATCTAGCCCTTTCTAGTTATTGTGCTTAGGTTTTGTAAATAATTTCATTGAGTCCACTAGCTTCCTGTTCGCTCAAGACAAAATCTTTAACGGCCATCAGCATGGCCTTATTAGAGGTAAATAGTTCCCTGTTAAAATTGAGGGCACTGGTAATGTCGAGTTCATCAATTTTAATATTTTGGGCTTCTTGGTAAAAATTATTCAGTGCCTGACTATAATTTTCCTGTATCTGTGCCAAAATTCCTTGAATGGCCAGTGCGTCGGGCTGGGCTTCCGTAATGACTTCGGATAACTTACGATACAAATCAACGGTTTCTGATTGATGATGGCTGAAAAAGTTATACTTAATGCTATTGGAAGACTGACTTAAATTAATAATATTATCGGAAACATCTTTCATGCTTTTTATGGAGTGCATGCTACTTCTCAGGGAGGAGATTACCTGTGTGAGTTGTGCGTTTTGTTCCGAATTTACCTTGGATCGTAAGGCAATGAAAAATGTTTGTAACTCGCCCTGGAATTGCTTAAGGAAAATGTACTTTTCTTTTGGGGGCATAGAAAGAAATTTACGCTTTTGATTGAGGGAGAAATACTCCTCTTGACGCTGAAGTTTTTTGGTGTCGATATCAAAGAGTTCGAGGTTGAAAAGCATGGCATTATGAATGAAATAGGCCGTATCTTTTTTAAGTAGATATAGTGCCGTTTCTGGTTCATTCAAATTTGCATTGCCTATAAAGGCTGTAATGGCGCCGTTGGAGTTTTTGAAAAGGCGTTCGAGAAATTTGGCATAGGGATCCAGAAATGGGAGAAAAAGTATGATGCCGGCAAGATTAAGGAGCGTAGAAAAGATGACCAGCCCGATCAGCGGATCTTCAATTTTCAATATCTCGGTAATAAGAGTAACAATAGGTTGCAAAAACAGAAAGGCCAAAAGGGTAATGATTACATTAAAAAGAAAATTACCTACCGCCACTCGTTTCTTTGACGCACTCCCTCCGAGTGCCCCTGCAATAATTTTGATGGTAGTTCCCGTTTCTGAGCCTAATACCAATGCTGCCGCAGCAGGAAAAGGAATTGCGCCTGCATAAAGGGCACTGAGGGTGAGTGCCATGGTCACCGAACTGGATTGAACCAAAGACGTAATGACAAAACCAATAAGTAGAAAAAGGCCCGAAGACATGGATGCATATTGATTGAAATCAAAATTGTTTACCTGGTCTTCGATCGCAGTCTTCATCAACGATAGTCCGATAAATAGCAGGCCGAAGCCGAGAAGAAAAAGGGCAAAGTTTTTGACATTTTCCCGACTTTTAAAGACTATCAATAGCAGTCCCCCCAGAAATACCATAGGGTAGGAGGCGACCTCAATATCGACCTTAAAGCCTAAGGTGGCTACCAGCCAACTGCTCACCGTTGTACCTAAATTGGCTCCCAGGATGATGGCCAAAGCATTTCGCATGCTAAATACACCTGCTCCCACTAGTGCTAACACGATCAGCGACACCATAGAACTGCTTTGTAGAATAGCTGTTACCAATGCTCCAGCACCTACCGCTGCCAATCTGTTATTGGTGGTCCGTTGAATGAACAGTTTGAACTTACGGCCTGATAAGTTTGTCAGGGATTCTTCCAGCAGGTACATGGCGAACAGGAAAAGACCTATGCCAGCACCAAGCTTCATAAATAAAGCGATCAGAATCATCATAAGGAGGCTAGTGAACAGTATCTAAAAATAGTCGCACCAAAATATTCATCCTGATAAATGATGAGGTAGGACCATTACATTCTAAAAGATATGGAGATTTTTTTGAGATGCCCCTATCCCGGGCCCGCCAATTTTTCAGAATTGGGAGGGATGGAGTTGAGTATGCAAAGGATACGAGTTAAATATTAAATTCTGAGGTCATCGTTTTTTTTAAGCCCTTCGAATAAGGAGCGGTGGCTGAAACTACGGCTTGCAATGAGATTCTCGCTATCCTGACGGAAAGGGCAGGGGGCAATTGTATTATAAATGATTACGTTTTTTCTCGGGCTAAGTCATTTTGACTGCATGCCTCGGAAACCATTGCAGGACTTTCCTCTGGAAGGGACTTATGAGGAAAATCCTGCAGATTCTGTTTCGATATGATCTTTCGTGACGATGTTTTCTGGGCAATCAGAGATGCTTTTGTCAAGCATTAGGCTCGCTCCCAAAGTTCCTTCGTTTTAAGAAGGTCTCGTTTCATCGCGTCATAGACAATCTGTTTATCAACACTCAGGGTAGTGGCTCCGTGGTTGGCCCCGCCTAGGTCATATTCCAGGTGAAGGCTAATGGGCACCTGAATGTTGGCCTTTTTAAGGATTTTAAAATAAGTGTCAAAATCTGCCATACCTTGTCCCAGAGGTACGTTATTAGCTACCATTTTGCCATTTTTCTTTTCCCAGATGGTATCTTTTACCACGATGGTTTTGATCTGGGGCTTAATCAACTCCAACCCGGTTTGCCATGAAAGGCCGCCTTCTACCGTAGCGTGCCGCAGATCATACTGCACACCCATATGTTTGGGATCAGCTTTTTTAAGAACCTCCCAAATCTCAAACATGGTTGCACCACACCAGCGTCCGGCATGATTCTGATAGCAGCCCACGAGATTATGTTTTTTATTCAGTTGACTTAAACCGGCTATTTTATCCCGGTATTCGTCCAAGAATTGTGGAATGGACTTGTTTTCACCTTGGTACCGGTACCAATTCATTCTATAGTACTCAAAACCTAATTTGGCCGCAGTCTCTAATAGCTTTTTGTCAACCGGATTACGTGCATCTTCGACCGCAGTACAGAACATAGACGGCTTCATTCCGGCCATTTTCATAGCTTCTACTGCTTTAGGGAGGTCATCTTCTACACGTTCCGGCTCCACATGGCCCTTAGGCCGAATGGTCAGATCCACCCCATCGAAGCCCAGCTCTCGGGCCACCTGGGCCATATCCTGATAGTTGAGAAACTGAAGATGTTTCGAAAAGATATTGATCCTCGGCATAGGGGCCAGCGTCGGACCGTTCTGGGCCATAAGGTCTTTTGAAAGGAAAGGAAGCATACTTCCGGTAAGGGCCATATTTTTAACAAAGGTCCTTCTGCTCGTTTTTGAGTTCATATATGCTGGTTTAATTTTAAATCAAACGGGATTCTCATTTACAAAATTTAAGGCGGTTGTAAATCACAATAAGGTATCCGTCTGCGGAAAATACTGGTTAGAATAATGCTGGTTATTGATAAAATGCTACCAGTAGAAAATTATACTTCCAGCTTTTTTATACAGAATATCCATCTAATTGACTTATGAAAGAACAAGATACCCTTAAGCGAAGAGATTTTCTTAAATATGGGGCTGCCTTAGCGGCCATTAGTATTGTACCTCGACATGTCTTGGGAGGAAAGGGCTTTACTGCTCCGAGCGATATGCATACCTTAGGATTTATAGGCTGTGGTCGCCAGAGCAATGGGCTTAGAACCCGGTTTCTCGATACTGGCAAAGTCCAGATTGTCGGTGCCTCCGATCCTTATGGTGTAAAACAGAAACATTTTCTGGATGCTACCCACGAATGGTATCAGCAAAAAGGCAAGAAAAGTGATTATAAGACTGCTACCGGTCATAATGATTTCAGAGACCTTTTAGCCCGCAAGGATATTGATGCCGTAGTTATTGCCTCTCCCGATCATTGGCATGCCTCAATGGCGGTTATGGCCGCTAAGGCAGGGAAAGATATCTATTGCGAAAAGCCCTTGTCTCTTACTGTTGCCGAAGGGCGGGCGATGGTAGATGCCACCAGGAAATATAAGCGAGTGTTCCAGACTGGTAGCATGCAGCGATCAGCGAAGGAGTTTCGCCAAGCAGTCCAGCTGGTTCGTAGCGGTGTTATCGGAAAAGTTCAGAAGGTGGTTGTCAGCGTGGGTGGCCCTCCGAAAGTATGGGATCTTGCTGCGGAGTCTAAGCCCGAATCGCTAAACTGGGATTTGTGGATGGGGCCAAATATAGAGAACAGACCATTTAATCACCAGGTTGCACCTCCTATGGATGCCGCATTCTGGCCCAAATGGAGGGATTATGAAGAATTTGGTGGGGGAGGAATGACCGATTGGGGCGCACATATGTTTGATATCGCCCAGTGGGGACTAGATATGGATAACAGTGGCCCTATAGAGCTCGTTTATAGCCAGCCTGGGCAAGGTTTAGTTTATAAGTATGCCAATGGAATCGAAATGGTGCACCAACCTGCTGCAGGAGGTAATTTCTGCCAATTTATTGGCTCAGATGGTACGGTATGGGTATCTCGGGGAAAACTAAAAGTTACCCCCGAAACCATGCAGGACAAGGTAATTGAATCTGGTGCCTTCGGCGTTTATGAAAGTACCAATCATTATCTGGACTTCCTAAGTGCTATGGAGAGTCGTAAGCCACCTATTTGCGATGTAGAAACTGGCCACCGAACCGCCAGTATCTGTAACTTAGGAAATATCGCATACAAATTACAACGCTCGCTAAAATGGGATCCTTCTAAAGAGACCATAGCCAACGACAAAGAAGCCAGCCAGCTTCTCGGACGTAAAATGAAGAAAGAGTGGAAGGTATAAAGTAAGGATAGTCAGAAGTCCGCTTCCGTAATGATTTTCGAGAAGGGACTTCTGCCTTACATTCTACCTACCAGAATCTTAGGCTCGCTCTAACACCCAGCTTGGTCACAGTGGCTTCAAGTGGCTGATGAGGAGCGGTAATGATGTGGTCGATCGACGAATTATAAATGCTATTGGCCATCATAAAATTCGTGAACCCTTCCAGGGATGCTCCGAAGTTCTTTTTCTGGATTTCTATACCCACTGCTCCGGTAACAGATAATATTGTTTTTTGTATCTGACTGGTTCCCTCTACTTTCTTGAAAGTCGAAAAGCTCTCGTATCCATAGTCAGTGGGTATAATAAACTCGGTACCCAACTTAACATAGGGGCGCAGCTTGTTCGGGTTGGTATTTGGGAGGTGTAATTTAATAGCAAAAATTGTGTTTAGGCCGCTTAGTCTATAATCTTCGAGAACAGACCCCAAACTGCCCATAGCATAATATTGGCAGTGAAAATAGGCTAAGCCCAGAGTAAAGTCCACGGGGTTTTGATGGTCGATGTAGGATACTTGGGCACCAAAGCTAGTTTCTTGGCCATTTCCCATTTGTAACGTTTTTCCGTCTAATTTGTATTTCGGCATGCTGCCAGCTAATCCGCCCGTAATTTCTATTTTCCACCATGCGTTTTTCTTACATCCATTGGCTTGTAACATGCCCTGTGTAATTTTTTCGTCTATCTTATCCTGATTACATGCCTGAAGGCCTTTCATTTTAATATAGATGTCAATGGCACTCGCACAGGCTCCTCTGGCGATTAAGGTGGAAGCTTCCTGAAAATATTCATTGATTAACTTTTCATCTGCGACCCGGCTATCAATCGAATCCTTTAAACTTCTATTTTTTTCTAGGATTTCGTCTTTTTGAGGACAATTTTCCAGGTATTCTTCTCCCTTAGACCATTTTAATAGGGCGTTGGCCGCCTGACAATCCTGTAAATCCCTTCTGATGAGCAGCAGGGCCGCATGGAAATCGGCCAGGCCCTCACAAACTCGCTCCGATTCGCCCAATCTATTGCTCGGAATTGATTGTTGCGCTAATTTTTTAAATTTCTCAGCCGATTTCTTGTCCGAATTGATCTGGGCCATCTCTGAATAGTTTTCAAAGGTTTGAAACCGATCCTTCAAGATACAGGCCGTAAGATCATCACGGATATCTTCAGGGAAATCTGCGATCCAGGTTAACAGACTACTATAGGCACTTTCGACGGTAGCTGCATGAACCGTGTTTAGTTTCAACTGATTTATTTTCTGAACCGTACTTTTATATTGCTGTAGTTTTTTGCTTAGCTCTTGAGCATTTTCTATTCTTCCCGCATGATTTTGCACATGAGTCAAAAGTAGATCGGTGTCGCATAGCTTAGCAATTTTTTTGATTGAATTATTTCCCTCTAACTCGGCTTCCAACTGCTTAATTTTTAATTCTACCGACGGTAGATCAATATTCCGGATTTCGCGATAAGATCTCAAAAATGACAGCTGCTCCTCTAAAGGCGCAGAGGCTATATCGCTGACGGCTTTCAGCTTCCCCCATTTTGTGAGGGCTTCTACTTGCCTAAGGCCTTCCTGATATTGCTCTTTTAGGATGTTATTTCTACTACCACCAAGTATACGGGCATTATTAAAATCTTTTCTGGCGGCTATGGTATCCATCTGGCTCAACTTCTGACGCCCGCGATGGGCCCATTCAAAGCCGGTGATGACACGTTGTTGGCTCGTAAGTTCACCAAGCTTTCTTTGGTTGATTAGGGTAAGGCAATCAGAAATCTTTTTTTCAAAAATTCCAATAGAACCTATGTCTTTGAGCTTCCGATATTCCTTGTACTTATCGACAGCCTCGGCATAATTTCCTTTTTTCTGTAACCTTTCTGCTTCCGACCGGAGCTTCTTTAGGTAGGCTATCTGTTGTAATTTGATTTTAAAACTGGGAATTTCTGAATGGGTGCTATACAGCATGGCGGCTTCATCAAAATTTCCCTTGTCCAAGTCTTCGCCTGCCAGAATCCATACATGGTACAGTTCCTTTTTTGGAAACATTTCTTGAGCCCAGACCTGGGCGGTAGATAGAGAAATAAAAAGGAGGAGGTATAATTTTATTTGCATATTTTAGGGGAGGTGTTTTGAAGGGCTGCAGCGTAACGGAAGTAATAATCTGGTAAATACCTCAGGTTTTTTCTGTGTCGGTAAAGCTTGCATTTTTCCTCTCCAATCTGCAAGTATACCTTGGCCAGGCTATCCAAACGACTATCCTTTGAATCGAGGGCATTGGCCAGCTTGAAAAAGTCCTCAGCATCCTTATATTCCTCCTTTTCTACGGCTTCAATCCCTTTTGTTAAGTTTTCATCGAATCCTTTAATTTTACTTTTTCTCTTCGAAGAAGCAGCTTTCGCCGAGTTAGAACTTAGGTCTGAGTTATCCCCTCGCTTTTTCGTAAATCGGGACAGGCCATAAATAACGGCCAACAGCAATAGTACGACCGCTATAGGGTATATCAGTAATTTGTAGTCTAGCCTGTACTTTTTTATCGCCACTAATGAGCCGAAGATCAGCCCCAGTAACAACCCTAATACCATCCACATAATAATGGGAGGAATACTGTTTGAGATCAGTAAAAATGAATCGATAGAGGTAAAAAAGTAGGCACTTACACGTCCAACTAGGTTGCTCAATACAAATGCGATAAACACAAATAGACCTAGAAGTATCGATATAGACTTTGCATCTTTCATATTCAAATTTTCTCAAATTTTTTGATAAGCTGATAGGCTATTATTCCCCCAAATAAAAAGAGAGCCATTAAAAAAAAGGACAGAAGTGGAGACTCGCTGATGGCCATACCTGAAGGACGGCCCGTAATCAACCAGTCCTTTGTACCTGTAATCACACTCAACAGGAAGCGAAATATCCCGAAATAGCCAGCTGTTAAGATGCTATATAGAGCGAGCTTTTGAATGTAAGCCTCTTTGGGAAATACGACCTTTACTTCGACAGGAATTAGAAGGTCTTGATAGACCGTCGAGACGACGATTTCCATGGAGTATAGCTGTTCCTTTTGCAAAACTGTGCTGTCAATTACCAATGAAATCGACTCCTGAGTTTTATCTTCCAGACTATTGAATTCCAGATTACTCGGGCTAATCTGAATTCCGGCAGGTGCTTGTCGTAACATCGCTTTTGCCTGAATATATCCAGAGTCCAGTAGTTTTAGCTGAATCGTCTGCTCTACGGAGACCCCTCCTTTAATGGAATGAAGCGCTACTTTTTCAGGTTCGGCAGTGAGTTTTGGTCTTTCTGACTGTGGGTCAATTATGTAGAATAAGGCTTGAACCAGGCCCAGCGGGATTTGCTGTTCAGAATAATAGCCCGATTCAGTTATAAATTGTTCACTATATTCCAGATGATTGTTCCATTCCTGCTTTCCTAATGCCTCAAACCACTCCTGAATATTTTTCTTTCGAATGGCTCCTGCTATAGTGGGCCAAATGTTAAAATTCTCCTTCGCATATTGACAAAGCGCAGCGGGAGAAGAAAAGCATATGCCTCCCAGGCTAAAGGGTAAATTCGGATCGGTCTGATATAAGAGTCGGAGGAAACTGTTTAAATTTCTTTGCTCCGTAATCCGCTTCGCCACTTCTGAATCGGTTTCTTCAATCCAGACCTGCAGCATCCCTTCCTTATAGCTCTCCCATAGTGCATAAAAGCCAGAGGGCGTACTGGAGGCCGCAACAAAAAGATGGCCCACATCATGATATTCATTATCCTGAAATAGAAAGGGTAGGTCAGGATTGAGCTTATATACGATTCGAAGATATCTTTTTTCCGAATCTAATTCTTCTTCTATGATTCGGGCATATGCATCGGCCTGGGAGGCACTTTTGGTCAAGGCGGTGATCAGGCTTGGCAGATAGTTGCCATTCCGTAAAAAATACTTGGCATCTTCTTTTTTTCGGTATGAAATGGCTCCTAACTGACCCAGGTTACTCGCTTTTTCTCCTAACCATTCTACTTCCACCAAACTCTCCTGATAGCGGGGCCATACTGCGTCGGTCATCCACATGTTTTTTATGGACAGTGGATTTGGATCGTTAATTTCTCTGGGTGTAAAACCGTTTTTTTGTATTTCTGAAAGAACATAGTCTTCCGTAACCCGGGGCGATAGCTGACCATCCACGGCTACAATTATGTCATTAAGCTGTTCTTCCGTAATGATTCCTTTCCTTAGTATGAGAGCCAGTTTAGTATCGATTATCTGATAGGGTTTCCAGTCGATTTGGGCATAAATTTGCTGGATAAGCTGATTAAGCCTACCCAGATCCAGCCCTAAATCTTGGGCAGTAGCCAATATTTGAGGATGTTCCATGACATTGATGTCGCCATGATTCATAACCATTAAATCCGCCAATTTGGCCTTCAGTCTGTCCATTTCGTTCATATTACTATTAGTTCCAAAAGTTAACTAAAGCTAATTTTGACGGGCTTTATAATTAACCATTTGGAATCCTTTAATTTTAACTCTCCAGGTTCCACAGTATGGATGGAACTATGGCCCGAGGGGAAATGATCGTAGTGGCTCGTTTTGCCCAGGAAATATGAAGTGTTGGTAAGGGCATATTGTTGCGCCTCAGCATTTTCAGATATCTTAAATATAGCAGTCGTTTCGTCAATCAGGTTTAGCACAAATATTGTTTCGCTATCTTCCTTTTCCAGAAGCTCCTGAGCTGAAAAGCCATCACCCAAATCGGCATAGCGGGCATATCTGACGGTGTTAATTGCCTTCGGGATAGGAGGGGTTGCCGCTGTTGCCATGGGCAAAGACTGCTCCTCCAGCCTTCTGTTTCGGTCTCTTTCTGCTCTCAGGTCTTCCTCGAGTATAGCCCTTTCTTTTTCTGAAACAGCGAGTTTTTCATTAGCCTGCTGAAGATCTTTCTGGCTTTTTTCGACATTAAACCTTTCTTTCTGCTCTTTAACCTGCAATCTGTTCTGCTCATCGTGCAAGTGCTTTAGCTCCTTACTTTTAACGAGGAGCCGCCACCATAAGAATAGAATGCCCAGGAGTAATATGAACATTAAAATATAGGCGGTATCCGTCGTGATATCGGGTAAGAAGGCAAATATTGAGGATGCATTCATTTGATTCGACAAGGTGTTAGATGTTACCCCAGAGGTGTATGCCTGCTCGGTTTGTGCAGTAGCCGTTTCCTGTGCAGAACCCGTCACGGGCACAATAGAAGCTTCCTCTCCTCGATGGCTGGCTATTAAGGAATCCAAGGTCTCCGTATAGGTTTCATAGGCTTCTCCTTTGGTCCGATAGCTGCGAGCCCCTCCGGTGATCGATGCTAAAATCCTCTTTTTGAACTCTTTCAAAGAGGACTCCATCAAAGAATCTTTAGAAGTAATTGGTAATAATGCTTCCCATTCATCCAGCTTTTCCTTTGCACCAATGATTTTATTTTCATCGATAAATGCTTCCAACTGCGTGTTATTGGTACAGTTTAAGCATTTTTCTTTTTTCACTTCCTTAAAAGTGGTCCGATCGGTGGCTAAGAATTCAACGCTGGATTTCACCATTTCAAAGCGGATTTTTTTGATACGCTCTTCCCCCGCTGTCTGGGCCATTGTAGATACCTTTGACAAAAACAGTAAGGATACAAAAAATATTTTTTTCATATTATTGAAATGATTTGGATAGGACGATATGCTTGGAAAGCCGATACAGGGCATCTTTCAGGGCGAAAAAGAATAAGGACTCCGGGATTTCATTTTCTTCGTCCTGTCTGTGTAAGTCTTCCAATACCTTTTTGTAACTATCATAAATAAATCCTTCATCTTCATGAATGTTGAGCTGCCATTTCATTAGATCCAATGCCTGCTTCGATCCATTGATCTTAAACTCCTGGAGGTACTTCGTGATTTCTTTGTTACCTAAGGTTTTATCTAAAAAATCGTTTAGATTCTCCAGCACCGCAATATTAAGTGGACTGTCTATCTGCTTGGTTTCGGAGATATGAAACTGATGTGAATCATCCAATAACTGGCTCTTAAGTTCAGGATACTTTTCTGGGTCAAACCCCGGGTGAATAAAGGCCATTTGGCCACTATATCTTGCCTTTTCATCATCTCTGGCCTTGGCATAAAGGATGGAGCCATTGGCAGTGATTTCCTTAGGATTTTCATCCAGGTGAATTTTAAAGCCTGGAAGTAAAGACTTTTTGGTATAGGCTTTAATAAGTAGCTTCGTGAAATCTTGAACCTCTTGCTCGTCGCCGCCCCCCAACAATTTAATATATTGGCTTCCCTTGCCTGTAAAGGAAAGGTATCGGGGAAGGGGGTAATCTTTAATTTCTATTAATTGCACCAGATGGTAAATAATAGCACTATAGTGAAGGTAGGGCAGGATCAACAATTCCGGATTTCCTACAGTAATGGAGTCCTGAAACTTGAAGCCTTCATAACGGAATAATAAACTAATCAAATCGTCCGCACTCAGATTAGAATCTTCCTTTACCTTATTGTAATATCTGGTCTCTATGGGGTCAAGGTTATTGGCCTTTTTATACTGCTGGTAGTTGAGTATAAAACCATTATCCTTCATTCTGTTTTCATGACCATTCCCCCAAAGGTCGGTGCCTGCGAATCGGAAAGAGGTAGTGAGGTACTTATCCTCCCTGCTTCCGGTAGATTCCATAAACATCATGATATCGGTGGTACCCCCTCCTATATCGACGTTGATGACATTGGCGGTATTCTGAATGTCAGTATCTGACTTTGTAAGAGAGAAATAAGGGGCTACCGACTCTGGGATAGGATCAGAAAGCTTCGCTTTTGTATTTTTGAAAACGGAGGCAAATGCTTTTCCTAAAATCCCTTTTAGTTGCGTTTTCATGCCTCGGGACATGCTGAGAGGAATAGACCAGACTATGGTCAGCTCATCGGGGTTGCCATAATTAAGAATTGTTTTAGTCTTAATCTGATGCATAAGCTGGGTAAGGAAAAGCTGAACCCGAGACATATTTGCATGGTCATTACTATTTTCTAGTAACCACTTAAGATTGGTCGTATATTTTATAGTATGGGCCTGGTTCTCTTCCTGGTCTATATAATAGCCTATGTTGATTTGGTTGAACAATTGTTTTTCTTTCGGCGTGTTAAAGGCAATTGTCTCACAGGTCGCGGTTTTGAAGGGAAAACTTATCGGTTGCCCTGGGCCGATCATTGCGGGTACAAATTCCCTTCGCAAAATAATATCCATCCATGCAGCGGCTCCATAGCTGTCATATTGATTTCTACCATTTTCTGTTTGAACCGGTGCATTGAGTAGTACCATTTGCTGGTCTGCCTCATCGATACTGAAAGGTTTTGGCACGGCCTCATTATTCTGCATCCATGCAATATGTGTATTGGAAGTGCCAAAATCCAATGCGAACGTGAAGGCTTTAGAGAGATTATCCTTATTGAAAGACAGCGTTTCGAAATTCGGAATGATTAATCCGGAGGTATCTAGCTCCGCAGGATCCTTATAGGATAGCTCCATAAAGTCGAAGGCTTCTTCAACCTTGAAAAATCGCGAGGTGACATTTAGGTTAATCGTATCTGTACTTCCCGCTTTGGTCCGCACTTCGAAGCTGGAAGGGAGTGCTGTTGGTTTTTTGAAAGAATAGAAATCTAATGATTTAAACTTCATCATATCATTCCGTTCTGCTAAAAGAATGGTGTAATCATTCAGTTCGCTTAAATCTGATTGACTATCGTTGATCTGGTAGAAGGGGAAAATGCCGAGTCCGGTGCGGTACTCTACTATGGATTTTCCCTTTTCATACTTTTTAGTAAAAACAATTTCAGATACTCCCTTTTTATTAATAATGGGAACTTTGAGCCTTACCGTTACCTGCCCATCCTGCAATTCTATCTCCAGATTTCTCTTCAGATCGGAAAGGCTAAAGAAATTGAAATACTCCTTTTTTATGGGCAAAAGATATTTGAAGTCGCCTTTGAATCCGGTGAAAAACTTGGCCTTATTCAGATAAAAGGGCATTTCGGCCAGATTATCTTCGAGGAAGTCAGAAGTGGTTATAAAGGGATAAGTGACGGTCGTTAAGGAATTGCCTATGGGGAGCTTTCTTTCGAACAGTGGAATTCCTTGGTAAAAGAAATTCTTAATTTTAGTAGAAGAATTCCAGGCAATATTTTTTTCCATATAATCACCTGGTATGTTCATTCCCTCAACCAGTACCAAGGGAGCTTCTACCTCCTGAGGTTCCCTTTGCTGGTTATACTGGGTCTGGTATTTTGTCTGGGTAGCGCGGATTATAAAATCGCTCACTGAGCGGATCTTTTCCTTTTCTTTTTCTTCTTTTTGTTGGTAAAAAAACAGGCCGTTGACGGTCAGTAATTTCCTTTCTACATTGGTAATCAGCTTAGTGTAGTCATCATCAATGGAGTGTTCTCCGGCATGGTATTTGGCAAATTGATGTTTAAAGTCTGGAAAATGCTGTGCTACCGTTTTGTGCAGGTATTTTCTAAAGCCTTCTGCTTTCGAAAATGCGTCTTTAAAATGCAGGGATAATTTATATAGATACGCAACAAACTCAGTATCTCTTTGGTGAAGGGGCCGATACTCTTGGCTAAAGAATAAGCGTCCGTCGGTACTTTGAGGAATATTCCTGATCTCATTATTTTTGATATGACGCGACCAGTTGGGTGTGGTGAAAAAGAAGGTCAGAGGCGAGGTGCCGCCAAGTAATCTGTTTTCATAGAAAATAAGGAACAGGCTATCCGTATCCGTGAACCGGCCTCCACCTGGCTCCTGAAATACTTGTTCCAGAGAGCGAGCCAGCAAATTATGTGGGTGATTGCGTCCTTTTTGATTGAGCCGTTCGATATTTTCCTGGGCGCGCCATTCTTTAAACCAGATCTTGCTTTGGGAGCCAATGTCGGCCTGTTTGGAATTAAATAACAGCTGAAATACATCTAAACTGTCTGAAACCAATTGGTGGTAAATGGTATTTCCATCAAGGTTACCTCGATCCGATCCCAGAATCTGGAAAGCGGTATCAAACAGTTCTAAACGGGCGAGGGGGGAGGGTATGGAGGTTCCCGCCTTTGAAGAGCCCCTGCCAAAGGCGATGTTTTCAGGATTAAAGTTGGTAGGATCGATCCCCGTACTCTCGGTCCATCCTTCTATTTGGTTGGGGTTGTACCCCGGATATTTTCTAAAAATGTATGAAGACATAGGTTATACAATTAGCTCATGGATGGAAGTGCTTCCAATTTCTTAAAACATTCTAAAGAAATACGATTAAGGAGCTCCAGAAATCGCTTATCATTATCTTGAATACTTTTCTTTAGCTCATCTTCAATTTTCCCCAACTCGGTTTTGAGAAAAGTTTCGGAAATGCCACCGTTCAATACCATCCCAATAAATTTTTTCACCTCGATAGGTTTGCCTCGGACCAAGCTGTTAAGATCGGGGTCATTCACATTGAAGGGCTGGAACTTCCTCTCGTTATCGGCCATTTCCAGCAACCAATTTTTATAATGAGTAGAAAAGAATGAGGTTAAATTTTGGTAGAAGGCACTATTTATATACCGATCACTCAAGTTCAATTCCTTGAAAAAGGCCTCGTTCTTCAACTCTGGAATCGTTTCCAGATAGATCTTCATGGCATAGGTGAATAGCGTTAGAGGCTCCATAATTGTTTTGGCTGTGGCAGGGAAAAAATGCCGTATGTCGATCACCTGATCTTCCTTTTTTATGCCAAAATCATAGTAATGCGTATCTCCAAATCTGGGAAAACTGCCGTCAGCCTTATTAACAAAATCAATAATGGCTGAGGCGCCAATCATTTCTATTAAATGCGCACTATTCTTTTGCTCTACGCCCCCTTGTTTATTTTCATATTGTTTGAGGGGTCGGTCCCATAACTGGTAAAATGATTGGACCCTTCCCTTTAGATATTGTCTATAATAGGTTAGGGCAGCTTCCGTTTTCGAGTTAAACAAGTCGGAATTAATCGCACTGTTTTGGTCATCTGTAACATTGAAATAGGGCATAACTGTCAATGCTCCAAATTTGGTATCCTTAAGCCTGTCTTCCTGCTGTAATAGCTTGATTAGCTGAGGGAATCCCGAAGAACCGGTTCCGCCAAAAATAGAACTGACAATAAATATGCGGTCACCTTCTCCGATACTTCTAAGGACAAACCTAAACTCTTTGGTATTGGCCAGATTATTAAAAACTACTGAGCCAATATTAGGATTACCCTTAAACCCTTGATTGAGCCTGAGGTTAAGCTCTGTATTAGGATCGTTATGGGGAGAGTTGTCGTATAATGCCTCAAGAAGATCCATATTGATGTCATGGACTAATTCTTGGTTGGGGTCCAGATACTCAAGAAAAGGTTTTTCCAGATTTTCGAATTGAAGCTGAAAAGAATCTTCTATTCCTTCTATATTATCCGTTTCGGGAGCAATAGAACTAAGCGTATTAAGGTTGCTATTGAAAAATCCCGCACCGTGACTTGAGGAGTCACTGTAGGCGCGATCCCTGATAAACTTATAGGCTTGTAAGGATTTCAATGCTCTGCTGGTATCAGCATTGTCGGCATCTACATCTATGATAATGGGAATAATCTTATTGGTATCAGTAAGCCTAGTACCAGCAGCCAACAGCATTGTTAGCGACCGGATGACTCTGGCGCCTGTACCCCCAATTCCGAAAACAAATGTATTTCTTGTCGGCATAGTATAATGTCAAAGGATTAAAATGGAGTGCGTTTGGCGAAAATGGAGAAACGCTTAAATATGAAAGAAAATAGAATGAAGTAAATAAAGATATAGAGCATATTGGCCAGTCCTAGCCGTGTATTATAGCTATCCGACATTCCAATTGCATTCTCCGCATTGGTCAGGGCAAAAGAGAAGCCAAGAATTAAAAGTCCAATAAGGGTAATGGTCCAATGGGTGGTAGTGTACCAAATCAGCCATTTTCTGCCCAAAATTATATAGAAAACAAGGGCTGTGGCGATTGCAAATAACAGCGTAAACAGGCCCACAAAAGGGAAAATTACATCTCTGTATTCGGGGTTGTTATTAGGGCCAATCAGTGTTTCATAAAGAAATGTGAACATGAATTTATTTTTTAAAGGGTATGGTGATATTTATGTAACTGGTATTGGGGTCGTTATAGGCCTCTCTGACTCCATCAATCAAGTGCTCCAAGGCAAATGTCTTGCCATTAAGCAACTCCGGAGATCGATCGTCCATGATGGAGAGACTCCGGTAATCTTCGGCAACCTCTGCTGGAAGATAAAGTTTAAGGAAGGCGTTGTCGCTATATACACTGATTGCCTCTACGACCACCACATGCGTGCTATTAAGGGCCACCTTCATTTCATTGGGCTTTAGTTTACTTTTATCAATGTCCTTGGCAGATCGAACAGATTTAATTTTAAATTTCCCATTGCTGGACAATCCTTTTAAATTTTTGTTTAGATACTCTACCTTTTGAACGTAATCGGGAAGTCCTCGAAGGTTAAGTCCTACGGCTATCGTTGCCGGTTTTGTTTCGCCCTCCATGGCCACCCCTTTCCCATTTACTCTCCAGTTTCCAATACGTTGGTAAGAGAAAAAGATTTCATGAGCATTTTCCGCAATTGTAGGCTTGTGAAGGCCGAAGTCAATCGTCTGGAAATAGGACAGGCTCGGAAGGCGAACTAATCGGGATTTAAAATTGGCAACCAGGTCTTTATCGCCAATAACCCATAAATAATAGGGTCTCGTCTCATCTTTTAGAATGAGTTTATTGTTTTCATAGGTATAATAAGTACCGGTAAAACTCGAGTTAAAGGCAAACATGCTCGCGCCAATATTCCTCTTTTTAAGTTTATTAAATGTAGCTTTAATATCGGCCTTTAAGCCTCCAGCTGCCTTTTCCCTATTGATTTGGGAGTTTCTCTTGATATCTTCATCAGGGTAGGAAAGGATGCAGTCTGAAACAAGCAAGGATATTTCGTTTGATTTGGTGGAATTGGCGACCATTTCGAAAATTCTGTGCATTTCCGAACTTTTACTACTGGCTACCTTCGTCGTTGAAATAGCACGAATAAAACTCTGGGTGTTGCCCCTGAACGGGACAATGCTATCGGCGATAAAGTTTATTTGCAATGGTTGTCCATCATTTAAAATCTTGCCTTCTATATCTACCAATACATTTGGGATTGTCCTTACGAAATCGCTCGATCCCTTAAAATATCCTGCCATACTGGCCGATGTTTCCAGGAAGAAGTTGATCTTGCCAAGTCTGTTAGTGGCTGGTGGCTCTTGCTTACTAATCTCTTCCGAAGGTTTAGTGGGCTCGGTGACTTCGTTTACAGCTGTTTTCTTTCCCAAACAGGCTGTAAGCAGTATTAAGGAAAAATAGAAATATCGCTTCATGAATTTATTTAGTATTAGGGTCTTAACTGGCGAACAATATATATATTTCCGTTATTAAATGTATCATTTATTCTAGCCAGAACTATTTACCTAGAACGACATTTAATGGAATTTTCGTTTAAATTGTTAAGAAGGTAACCGGAAAATCATCGGAGGGTAGAAAAGAAAGCAAAAAGGAAAAGATTAGGTGAATTAGTGCAAGAGTCGTTTGGCAACGTAACCTTTTATGCCCGAATCCAGGGTTTGAACCAATACCCAGTCAGGGAAGCTATCGAGTAAGATAAGCAGTTCTCCATAATTCAGCCTTTGTAAAATACTGGTATTCGTTCCAATTCCCTGCCTTAAATTGGCAGCAGAGACATTTACACGGAGAAACGTGGCGTTTTCAGGTATTTCGATCGTGTAAGGTTCAGGGTTTTCTACGAGCGCTGGCAATGCGTTTTCAGCATTTGAATCTATAGTGCTCATCTCGTTACTGTTCGATCTGCCTTGCATTTTGTAGCTATTGCCAGCGACTGTACCTATGGGGACGATACCGTTCGGCATGGACTTGGGTTTGGCAACGGCCCTTGGGGTGTTATTAGCCTTGCTCTTTGTCTTGTAAGAGCTACTCTTATATGGATGATTTCCCAAATCTGTTGGAGCAGAAATAGCTGAGCGTTTGCGAGGAATATAGCAGACTGCACAACTGCCTCCATTCTGAAAGCAATTTTTGCAGGCGGAACAGTTACTGCATGCCGAACAGTAAGAGTTATTTCCTGAACATCGACCTAATAGGTGATGAAAAAATAAAGGATCCGAATTTATTGAAAAAATAGATAGACTGGATAAGCCAATTAAGGCAATAAGGAGTCTTGGTATCATGTTTAAATTGGAAGGCTACGTAAATGTGTTAAAAATAGCTGCAATTTTTAACATAGACTTAATCTGAGTATGTAAATCAAGGTTTCCGGGTAGCCTATTCACGAAATTTGTTAATTCTATTGGAGTATTGATAATGGATATTCCATTTCATTAGGAAAGCTAACTTTTCTGTCATTATACAACTCAGCTCTGTTTTAGTACATCATGATTTGAGCTATGACCGAAAGACAAAAAGATATTTCGAGGCAAGACCTTTCAACTTGGGCTTTCAACCCATTCCTCCTAAAGATTGGCGAATTGAAAACATGGCGATAAAAAATACCTAGTCTATTCAAAATATGGTATTTTTGTGTCATGAGTGAAGATGTAACAGTTTTGCGTATCCGGGGGTTAGGACAGTTGGAAGAATTGTCATCAGCCTTGCTAGAATTGGGTAGGAATGTGCCCGTATGGTTGTTTGATGGGCCTATGGGCGTAGGTAAAACAACCTTAATTAAGGCATTATGCGAGAAGCTAGGGGTTCAAGAGAAAGTGACGAGCCCTACCTTTGCTCTGGTAAACGAATATGAAACTGCGGATCGGAAGCTGGTCTATCACTTTGATTTCTATAGAATAAATCATGAAACCGAGGCCCTGGATATGGGTGTGGAAGAGTATTTCGACTCTGGTAATTATTGTTTCGTAGAATGGCCTGGCAAAATTGAGTCCTTATGGCCGCAAACATACCTTTTGTTAAGTTTGGACTTAACCCTTGAACAGGAACGAATTCTGACTATCCGGGAGATGAATGCCTGAATCTGATTAAGGATTCAACACTATTCAAATTAATTTTTCAACCAACTACATGGCACAACCACAAATAACCGGCTTCGAACAATTGGCTAAACAGTCTGCATTATACCCAAAGGAGTCGCTTTTGGAAGTAAAGAAACAACATCATTCCCTACATATCGGACTGCCTTGTGAGGTTTCTTTGCAGGAAAACCGGATTGCGCTCACACCAGATGCCGTAGGCTTGCTAGTGAGAGCAGGGCATGAGGTCTGGGTCGAAAGTGGGGCTGGGAAGGGTGCGAATTTGTCCGATCATGAATATAGTGAGGCAGGAGCGCAGATTGTTCATAGTCCAAAAGAAGTATATCAGGCGAATGTGATATTGAAGGTCGAACCGCTTCTGGATAAGGAATTTGAATATATCAAGCCAGGTTCAACCCTAATATCAGCCTTGAATCTACCTTCCCTGAGTAAATCTTATTTCGAAAAACTTAACCAGGCGAAGATTACCGGGATTGGCTACGAGATGATAGAAGATAAGGTAGGTGGAAAGCCGATCATTCGGGCCATGGGAGAAATAGCGGGAAGTGCCGTTTTGTTGATAGCTGCGGAATATCTTTCGAATTCTAACGGAGGCCGAGGGGTGATATTAGGAGGTATCACCGGTGTCCCTCCTACGAGTATTGTTATCCTGGGTGCAGGTACGGTGGCCGAATTTGCTACCCGGGCAGCACTTGGGGTAGGGGCCGATGTCAAGGTCTTTGATAAGCATATTTATCGGTTACAAAGATTAAAGTATGCAGTAGGCCAGAATCTTTATACATCCATTATAGATACCGATACACTTTCGGAGGCCATCAGCAAAGCGGATGTTCTCATTGGAACCATGAAAGCCGAAAATTCCTTTAGTCCCATGGTTGTGAGTCGGGAAATGATTGATAAAATGCGTCCGGGATCGGTAGTGATCGACGTGAGTATCGATCAGGGAGGGTCCTTCGAAACTTCACGTATGACCACGCATGATAAGCCGATTTTCAAATATAACGAGGTGATTCATTACTGTGTACCAAATATTCCGTCCCGGGTAGCTTACACGGCAAGTACGGCGCTTAGTAACGTTTTCCTGCCGTTCTTGCTACGAACTGGTACCATAGGTGGGATAGAAGAAATGATATATGCGAACCGTTGGTTTATGAAAGGTGTTTATGCCCATAAGGGTACACTTACCAATTCTAATATTGCCCGTGGTTTTAACATGCGATATAAGGATCTTACCCTGTTGATGGCTGCACGTATGTAGTCTAATGTTTCCTTTTTTTAATATTTAAGAAATGGTCTTGACCATTTGAAAAAATACTATGATCAATAATAGCAACGAAAATGCCCTCATGGATGATGCCAACTCTCCTGAGTTGAATATAAAAATCATGGGGCTGATATCTGAAGATTTTGTGAAAGTTTCAGACACCCTGAAGGAGGCTTCATATCAAATCCGTAAAAGAGGTTTCTCAGATAACCCCGTCTTTGTTGTTTCTATGCAAGAGGTTGAGCTAGGCGCCCTCCTGATCGGTAGTGGAGAAATGGCTAACCGTTATACCTATAAGGCGTCTATGATGCAGGAATTTGTAGATCGTAAATTGATTGGAGAAGAGTCAATTCTGTTGTTTAAGGAAAATTATAAGGATGCCGATGAGTATTGTTGCCTCTTTGCCATGATTGGGGAGTTTTCAGGGTTTGTCTATGTGCCCTATCCGGAGGATTGAGTATACATAAGCAGTCTGTGACGCTCAGATGCTACTGAATCGGGTAAAATGTCAATTGGCTCATTATCTGTTGAAAATGATCAGGTTATTCGGTACATTTAGCCAGTTTATAACCTTAGCCCCTTCAGATTATGGAATCCAAATTGCCATTTGAAAAAGAATTACAGGATATTTTTTTGCAGAAGTTTCCGGCCTTCCCCGATAATGTAAAGGAAGGACTCGTCAAATACGGTCCTTATGTGATGTTATTCTTTGCCATTTTAGGCCTTTTGGGGCTACTTACAGCCTTTGGAATAGGAGGTATGGCTCTAGGAATGGTTGGCACGCCTTATGGAACAGGTTTTATATTCTATGTAGCTATTATCAGTGGAATAATAACCTCTGTGATGTACCTTATGGCGTTTAGTCCCTTGAAAGCACGAAAGCGTGCTGGGTGGAATCTACTCTACTATGCACTGCTGATAGGTTTGGTTGCCAGCTTACTGCAGTTTAATGTCTTTGGCTTTATCGTCGGGGGCTTAATCGGATTCTGGGTGTTATTTCAAATTCGGGAAAAATATGCTTAGGCGTTTAAGCATTTAGAAAGCAGCAGAAGGGTGGCATTAAAGACTGTCACCCTTTTTTTGTGCTTTACCGTTGAAGTCCCGGATTATACCTATCATCCACAGATTAATTTGGAATAGTGGCGATTGTTTGCAATTTTGAATCCTGCAAGAACCATAGTGTGATTCCTGCAGGACTTAAGCGTGAAATGAAAATATAATATGAATATTGTCGATATAGAGAACGTCAGTAAGGAGTACGCACAGCACCGTGCGTTGGACGATGTGAGTATAGCCATTCCAAAAGGATGTATTTTCGGCCTTTTAGGGCCCAATGGGGCAGGAAAGACCTCATTAATTCGAATTGTTAATCAGATCACCGGTCCGGATTCTGGACAGATACGTTTCGATGGAGCCCTCCTGAACAATAGTCATATTGCTCGTATAGGATACCTGCCAGAAGAGCGGGGCCTATATCGCAAGATGAAGGTAGGGGAGCAATTGCTTTATCTGGCACAGCTAAAGGGCTTGTCTCAGCGCCAGGCTATGGAAAAACTGAAAATATGGTTTGAAAAGTTTGACATCAAGAACTGGTGGGACAAGGCCGTCTCTGACCTGTCCAAAGGAATGCAACAGAAAGTACAGTTTGTTTCGACTGTGCTTCATGAGCCCGACCTGATTATATTGGATGAACCTTTTTCGGGTTTTGACCCCATTAATGCCAATCTGATCCGCGATGAAATTCTGGAGTTGCGTCAGAAAGGGAGTACCATCATTTTTTCTACGCACCGTATGGAAACCGTAGAAGAGCTTTGTGACAATATTGCTCTGATCCATAAATCTAGAAAAGTATTGGATGGCCCCCAAGCCTTGATTAAGGAACAGTTTAAAACCAACACCTATTATGTTGAACACCGTGAACGCTTGGGTGAAATAGTACCCAGCATTGAGGTTAAAAAAGAGACAGCCTTAGCCGATGGGTTCTGGCGTACAGACATCCATTTAAAAACGGGCCAGACATCCAATGATCTGATCCGCGAATTAATTACACAAGTAGAAATTCGCTCGTTTGGTGAGAATATTCCTACCATGAGTGAGATCTTCATGCGGGCTGTTAACGAAGTTCCGGAAGCCTAGTTACGGCTGATGGCTGAATACAACATTACCATTAACAATACTATGCGAAATATATTTCTAGTTCTGAGAAGAGAATACCTAGTACGCGTAAAAAAGAAATCTTTCTTGGTTATGACCCTATTGGCTCCCTTGCTTTTTGCAGGTTTTTATGCGGCCGTGATATGGATTGCTGTGGGGTCGGTAGATTCCAAAACCGTACAGGTAGTAGATGAAAGTAACCTATTCAGTAACGAGTTTAAAAATACCGAAAGTCTTGAATTTGAGCATTTGCCCATCGGAATCGATTCGGCAAAGATTTTATTTCCTCAGAGTAAGGCCAATGCGCTGGTCTATATACCTAAAGATGTAATTAAGCAACCGAAAGGGGTACGCATTTATGCAGCTAAGAATGTAAGTATGGATCTAAAGTCGGGGATAGAGAAGACGATTGAGAAACAGATTGAAAATATTAAGCTGGAGCAGGCAGGTATTACCCATAAGGTTTTGGAAGACTCCCGGGTCAATGTTAACTCCGAAACCATAAGCCTGAGTGAAGAGGGTGAAAAAACAAGTAGTTCCACGGCTGCTACGGCCATAGGTATGTTTTGTGGATTCCTGATTTATCTTTCCGTACTGATTTATGGTACGCAGGTAATGCGTGGAATTACCGAAGAAAAGACCAGTCGCATTGTAGAAGTTATCATTTCATCGGTAAGGCCCTACCAACTGATGATGGGAAAGATTATAGGGGTAGCCTTGGTCGGATTGACCCAGTTTTCTTTATGGATCATTTTGTCAACCATAATTACCAATCTGGCTTCTGGAATCATGACAAGCAGAATTGCAGGAATCAGCAAGGTAGCTGGAATATCCGAGGAAGAGGCCGTACAAGCTACTCAGGCCAATGCTGTCACGGATATGTTAGGGGCATTTAATAGCCTCAATCTGCCACTTATTGTGGGCTGTTTTCTTTTCTTTTTTATCGGCGGATATTTATTATATAGTGCATTGTTTGGCGCGGTGGGTGCTGCGGTGGACAACGACGCGGACACACAACAGTTTATGGTTCCCATTACCATGCCCATTATCTTTTCATTCGTATTTGCCCAGTTCGTCATTCGGGATCCAGATGGACCGCTGGCATTTTGGACTTCTATGATTCCGTTCACCTCTCCCATCATCATGATGGTTCGGATTCCGTTTGGGGTACCAGTTTGGGAGCTATTGCTTTCCATGGGGCTGCTCATAATTGGCTTCGCCGGAACCATATGGGTCGCTTCCCGCATCTATAGGGTAGGTATACTGATGTATGGAAAAAAAGTATCCTACAAAGAGTTAGCAAAGTGGATATTTTATAAATAAACTGGTGGGGCACTTTCCGGATTTTTAATATTTAAGTGAGGGCGGCTTGCTGACAAAATGAAGATACCTTCAGTGATTAACACTTTTTAAGAGCGGAATAACCGTGGTGTTACTCTTATTTTGCTAATTTTGAGGCGTTCCAGAATATAGGCTTCCCAGTCCGAACCTTTTCTGTAATATGTTTGCAATCAAATTTACAACTTATACCACTGAAAATGACCCGTTTTAACCGCACCAACAACCTTGCGGGTTGGATAGTCTTCGCAATTTCATTTGTAACCTACGCCCTAACCGTAGAGCGTACCGCCAGCTTTTGGGATTGTGGTGAGTTTATCGCCTGTGCTTTTAAGCTACAGGTTCCGCACCCTCCCGGGGCCCCATTCTTCCTGTTGATAGGCCGACTTTTTTCATTATTCGCCTTTGGCGATCTGACCAATGTGGCCTATTGGATTAACATGGTGTCGGTGCTTAGTAGCGCTTTTACCATTCTTTTTCTCTTCTGGACTATCACCCTTCTGGTTCGTAAGTTTATAGGGAAGTCTGAGGAAGAGTTGTCTACAAGCGATATATTGTTACTAATCGGTTCAGGGGTAGTAGGTTCCTTGGCTTATACCTGGTCCGACTCCTTTTGGTTTTCTGCGGTAGAGGCAGAGGTATACGGAATGTCCTCATTTTTTACTGCGATCGTAATTTGGGCTGTTTTTAAATGGGAGAACATCAAAGATGAAGCAGCAGCAAACCGCTGGTTGATATTTATCGCCTATTTGGTAGGTCTTTCTATAGGTGTCCATCTGCTCAATCTGGTAACCATTCCCGCATTGGCACTGATTTATTACTTCAAACGATATAAGAATCATAATGTATGGGGTGGCTTGGCAGCTTTTGGTAGCGGTTTGGTAATCCTGGGCATTATCAATTCGGGTATCATACCTGGTTTGCCGACAATGGCCGGTAAATTCGAAATATTCTTTGTGAATACTCTGGGAATGCCCTACAAGTCTGGTGTAATCGTATTCATCGTTCTTTTTATAGGGGCACTGGTATGGGGTATTCGATATGCCCAGAAAAAACAAAAGGTGCTGCTTAATACGGCCCTTTTATCACTGGCATTTATTTTGGTAGGCTATGCGAGTTATCTTTTGGTACTGGTTCGTGCAGAATATAACCCACCCATCAACGAAAATAATCCTGACGACGTACTTAGCTTCGTTTCCTATCTGAAGCGGGAACAATATGGAAGCCGCCCCCTATTATATGGTCCGACTTTTATCTCCCGTCCGGTCGCTCAAAAAAGAGGGGCCCCAATGTATCGTAAGCAGAACGGCAAATATGTAATATACGACTACCGTCCAGAATACGAATACGAACCGGGAAGTAGCATGCTTCTGCCTCGTATGTATAGCACCCAAGGGGGACACCCGCAACTTTACCGCCAAATGACCGGATTGGTGGAAGGTCAGAAACCAACCATGGGCCACAATTTGTCCTATATGTTTTCGTATCAGATCGGGCATATGTACTGGCGGTATTTCTTATGGAATTTTGTTGGTAGGGAAAGCAACGAAGAAGGTGCTGGCAACTTGTTGCCTTGGGACGCCTTCGAAAAATATCCGTCGGCCATAGCGGATAATAAAGCGCATGACAACTTCTTTATGCTGCCCTTTATCCTGGGATTACTTGGACTGGTAGTGCTTTTTTATAAAAATAAAAAGGATCTTATTGTACTGGGGTTACTATTTATATTGACTGGTGTAGCCCTGGTGATTTACCTGAATTCACCTCCCACAGAGCCTCGGGAAAGGGATTATATTTATGTGGGCTCTTTCTACATATTCTGTATCTGGATTGGTATGGGAGTAGTCGCCATTGCCGATGCCCTGAAAGGTCTGATGAAAACAGGAACTACCCGGGTGATTACCGCTTCCGCGCTTGGTTTGGTCGTGCCTGTCATGATGGGGGTAAAAGGCTGGGATAATCATGACCGCGATAATCGCTACCATTCTGTCGATTTTGCTAAGAACTTGCTCAATTCTTGTGCACCCAACGCTATCTTGTTCACCGGAGGAGATAACGATACGTTCCCACTGTGGTATGTGCAGGAAGTTGAGGGCTTCCGTACCGATGTAAGGGTGTGTAACCTGAGCCTCCTAGGAACCGACTGGTATATCGATCAGATGAAACGAAGAACTTATGAGTCGGAAGCATTACCCATTTCTTTAGAAAAGGAAAATTATGCTTTTGGGAAAAATGATATCGTGCCGTTTTACGAAATTCCCAGTGTAAAGGATGGTATTGATTTGAAGGAGTATCTAGGACTGGTTAAGCAGGAAAATAAAGCGATTCAGGTTCCTCTTACCTCAGGGGATATGGCTTCTATCCTGCCTTCTTCTGTACTTTTCTTACCCGTAGATGTAGAGGCAGTTAAACAGATGAATATAATTCAGCCGGAGTTGTTGCCTTATCTTTCAGATAGTCTGAGCTGGACCATTGGTAAGGGCGATCTGTATAAGTCAGACCTTATCATGTTGGATATTATCGCCACCAATGACTGGAAACGGCCGATCTACTTCTCTTCAACATTAGGTGGTTCTTCTTATCTCAATCTAAAGGAGAATATGCAACTAGAAGGGTATGCCTATCGTCTGCTTCCTGTGAAAGTTCCGGGTGCGACAGAAGGCTATGTCAATTCGAAGGTGATGTATAGCAATATGATGAACAAGATGTTTTGGAGGGGGCTCGATAACGAGAATGTATATTATGATAATACCTTTTTAGGCTCTCCCGTGTTTACAGCGCGGATTGCATTCTTGCGCCTGGCTGGAGAATTACTCTCAGAAGGGAAGAAAAGCGAGGCCCAAAAAGTCTTGGAAAAAGGCTTAGCAGTTATGCCTGATAAGAGTATTCCTTACGATCAGATTTCGGCTAGCTTTATTGGGCCGCTTTATGAAGTCGGTAGTACTGCCAAGGCCAAGGAGATTTCAGAAGTAATAGCGACACGAGCCGATGAAATGCTAACCTGGGCCCGTGAGCACGATGGAGATATCAGCAGAAATACCAATGTGTCTCTATATATGCTGAAAATTGTAGTCGACGAAAATCGCAAGTATAAGCAGGATGCGGAGACTAAAAAATATGAAGCCATATTCCAGAAACACCTCACGGCTTTTAATATGTTCGGAGGAGAATAAGGAAAAATTAATATGACTAAAAGCTATCAGACATTCTGGTAGCTTTTTTTATGTCTGGTAATAATGCGAAATAATCAGTGGAAGAGCGGGGAAGACAATATCTTTAGTTACAGACTCGCGCAGTTGGGGAAGTAATACGAAGCAGGCCAGACTTTTTTAATAAACCCACAAAAAAACAGCTCCCGGGAAGCTGTTTTTTTGTGGTTAGGCTGAATGTTGGACATCAAGTATCTCAAGACGACGCATACCTGCGGGCATCTTCCAGTCTACCTGAACTCCTTTTTGAAGTCCGATAAGGGCCGATCCCATGGGAGTAAGCACAGATATCTTTTGGGTTTTGATATCGGCCTGAGCGGGCATGACGATTGTGAATTCCATTTCACGATTCGTGGTCAGTTCCTTTATTCGAACAAGGGAGTTTAAGCTGATTACGTCAGCTGGGAGTTCTTCGCGTTTGACTATTTTAGCCCGAGAAATCTCATGGGCTAGGGACATCTCATTGTTCGCAGATCCTTTTGTTGCGAACTGCTTTAATTGGCGGTAATCATCCTCGCTGAGGATGACCTTGTTTAGGTCATTATTCATTCTAATAAAAGTTTAAATTGAAAAGTTTCTGACTGAGCCCTTGCTAAGTGAAATTAACTTTGGGTGGGTCTGACTTTGCCTTAGCTGGACTGTGAAAAGATATTATTTAGATTAGCATGCTTTCCGGTGAAGACCGGATATCCCCCGAGGTTCTATCTGATAAGATGCTCCGGGGTGTAGATATTGAAGTCCTTGAAATTGGAAATATAATATGACTTCTTATGGAAACAGGATATGGTAGACTTGGTTGTGGGCTTAGGGCACAGTAGTTCCGGCTGGATGTTTCCAGTGAAAGTGGGTACCGATGATCGATTGTGCCTGTCCATATGCGAACATATACTTTTTGCGCTATTATTCCAAATGATCCTGTACATTCCCGAACTTATAAAGATGTAAAAGTCTCAGAGCCGCTACCGGATTTTTCTACTGAATCGTTTTTACAGAATCGTTCTTGCCCAGAACCGAAAGGAAAATGATATGTACTAGATTTATTTTGATTCTTTGGTCAATATTCTTCTAAGGTCCTGAATTTTAATTATATTTTATTTTTAAATTACTCCCCTTTAGGATGCAGGGTACCTTGCAGTGATATATTTTTTAGTTGCTATTTATAATTTTGTTATAATATTACTTTAATATAGAGGCTAGTTCTGGTTTTGAAACCGTGATTGTGTATGTGGAGAAATTTAATCAGCTAAGTAAAATGAAGGATTCTAACGCGCATTTCGGTGCCATAGAGGTTCTACCCATTCCGATATTGGTATTCTCGGCCTCTTCGAAGATGGAAATCCTGGCTTGCAGCAATGCTTTCCTTCCTTTTTGCCGCTATTCCGCACAGTCGGTTATTGGGAAGCCTTATCATGATATTTGGATGGGAACACTCCGGGACTGGGAGTCGATATTAGTCTCTGATGTAGATTTTAATGAAGGGGTTCAAAAGATCATTTATCTGGAGGATAAGGATTTTAACAAATTTCCATTTGTTGCCCAGGTAAACAGTATTCTAGATTCTTCAGATATCGGGAAATATTACATTTGTAGTTTTCAGCCATATCGCCAGGGAGGTGAATCGAGCGAGGATGGTGGTTCATACGATCTGCGTGCCAATGCCAATACCGAGAGTCATATCTTTGACAACCCTCAGTATATCCTGGAGTCCCTGTTAGCCTCTGTGAAAGGTATCGTCTGGGAGGCGGACCCGGTTAGCTTTAAAACCTACTACATAAGTGAGCATGTATATGATATTTTGGGTTATACCCAGGATGACTGGACCTCTGAATCTGATTTCTGGATTCAACACTTATATCCCGCTGATCGCCCTCTGGTAGTCGACACGGTGATTAAGGCATTAGAAGGGGATCAAAATTTCTCGATAAATTACAGAATTCGTGCGGCGGATGGTCGGTTGGTATGGATACGTGACGTAGTAACGGTTATCAGAAAACCCGGGATGCCCTCCCGTATTCAAGGAGTAATGATTGATATAAGCAGTTCCAAGCGCCTTGAAGAATTGAATCGTCTGGAAAGAAAGATTCTGGGAGTTAATTCCAAAGGCGGAGATCAAATATGGGAGCTTATCAATAATTATATGCTTGGTGTAGAGCATATCTATGCGAATATGCACTGCTCCTTGCATTATGTAACTGACAATAGGCTTTCTAATGGATCAGCACCCTCTCTCTCTAAGGAGTATATGCATGCTATAAATGGACTCACGACAGGTCCATTAATGGGCTCCTGCGGCACTGCTGTGTATGAGAAAAGACGGATCATAGTTAAAGATATTGCCAGCGATCCGCGATGGGAGCAATTTAAAGATTTGGCATTAAAATATAATTTGCGGGCCTGTTGGTCTAATCCGGTACTGAACAATCAGGGAGACGTTATTGCTGTCTTTGGTATTTACTACAAAGAAGTGAAACTTCCATCGGAGGAGGAGTTAATGGTAATAGATCGTTGTACGGAATTATTCCGTATTATACTCGAGAATCAGAATAAAACCAAGCTTCTTCAAGATTCTGATTCTCTGATGCGCCAGGTTCAGGAAATGGCTCAGTTTGGGAATTGGCAATGGGATATGGTTAATAATGTGGTGAATTGGTCTGATGAGCTTTATCGGATCTATGGACTGAGTAAAGGGGAATTTAAATCCACCTTTGAGGGCTATCAGGCATTGCTACATCCCGAGGACCGCGACAGGGTCATGGAACATATTCAATATGTGCTTCATTGGAAGCGCGATGGTATTTTTGAGGAACGAATTGTCAGACCTGATGGAGAAGTCCGCTTCCTGAAGTCCTGGTGTAGAGTCCGGCTTAATACATATGGACAGGCAATTGGTTTATTTGGTGCTTGTTTGGATATAACGGATAATAAACTAACTCAAAAGCAATTGCAGGCTAGTGAAGCACGTCTTAGGAATTTGGTCGATTCACAAACCAATTATGTAATCCGCATGGACCTGAATGGATGCTGTACCTATTATAATAATAAATATTTTGAAGACTATGGATGGGTTTTTGACGGTTCTGAAATAATTGGCCAGAATCCTCTGGAGATTGTTCAGCCGGGATATCTGCAAATCATAAAGGAATCGGTTAACCAATGTATGAAAACCCCTTATTCGGTCGTTTCGGCAGAATTCGAAGCCCGGTCTAATAACGGGCGTGAACACTCGACATATTGGCAATTCAAAGCGATTTTAAGCGATGAAGGAATGCCAGAGGAAGTCCAATGCATTGGGGTTGATATCACAGAACGAAAAATAGCTGAAGATTCCCTACGTAGCATCGCCTACCTTCAGTCTCATGTGATCAGAGCTCCTTTGGCTCGTTTAATGGGTATAGTCGATCTAATGAAGAATTATCAGAATTCGCAGACAGAGAATGATGAACTAATGGATTATCTTTTAGAAAGTGCCCAGGAGCTGGATGGTATTATCAGACAAATTTCTGCCAAAACCTCAGTTTAATAAAAGGAATAAATATTTTATCCTTCGTTCTGCATAAAGTCTTGCCTTTGTTTATCATTCATAAAGCTCCAAGCCAATATTCTGCTGTTTTTCTGCCCTTGTCCCATGGAGATAACCTTTGTTACCTGTACTTCCATCTTCCTTAACTCCTGTTGAAGCGGTCCGACATTCTCTTTTTTACTTACCAGAGTTGTGTACCATAGGCAGGAGAATGGCATAGCCGAACTTTCCTTGATCATTTGCGTTATAAAGTGCCTTTCGCCTCCGGGGCACCAGAGTTCCTGATTTTCTCCTCCAAAGTTCAGGATAACTTTTTCCGTCTTATTTTTATTAAGATTGCGGACTTTTCTTAGACTTCCAGCTTGAGCCGCTTCGGGCGAGCTATGAAAAGGGGGGTTGCACATGGTGAAATGAAAACGCTCTGGCGACTGATAAACGCCATTAAATATCTGCTGAGTTGAAAACTGTTTTCGGAGCACAATTGCTTGTTGCAGGTCATTCGCTTGAATAATCTTTTGCAAATGCAGCAATGCCTTGTCACTAATATCACTACCGATAAAGGACCAGCCATAAAGTCGATGCCCTACCAGGGGATAGATGCCATTGGCTCCCACACCAATATCTAATCCTTTTATCTGCGGACCAGAAGGGATCGCTCCCTGATGATTCTCTGCTAATAGATCGGCTATATAATGTATATAATCGGTTCTCCCCGGCACAGGAGGTACTAGGAAAGGTGCGGGTATATCCCAGTCCTTAATTTGGTAATAAAAGGAAAGCAGGGCCTTGTTAAATATCCTAACGGCTACTGGGTCAGCAAAATCAATCCCCAATTCTCCATAGGGATTTGGTCGGACAAAGGGGGCAAGCTCTACGGAATGTTGGGTAAGTTGCTTGAAATCATAGCGCCCCCTATGCAGACTTCTAGGGTGAAGCTTATCTTTGATAGGGACCAGCGTTTTCGTTTTTTCCAGATGTTTGCCATGTTTCATAATACAAAATAATGCATTTACTTTGACTATATGACATTTCCCCAAGTCATAATCAGGTAATATCGCGAATGTAAGGCCTGTCCTGGGCGATATACTTTTGGAGGACTGCATATAGATCCTCATTTTTGAAAGGCTTGGATAGGTAATCGTTCATGCCAAAACTAATACACTTTTCCTTTTCCCCTGCCATGACATGTGCAGTCATGGCAACGATTGGAACGTCTAGATTAAGCTTATTTCGTATGAGTCTGGCTGCAGTATATCCATCCATAATCGGCATTTGAATATCCATTAATACAATATCATAGCTGTTTTCTTGTAAAAACTCCAGACTCTCTGCTCCGTGTATGGCAATGGTAACCTCGCAGCCGAACTTTTTCAATACATCTTCAGCCAGAATCTGATTTATTTTATGATCTTCTACCAGTAAAACTTTAGCTCCGTCTTGAAAAGGAGGAAGCAGGTTTTTAGCACTATCCTTCGCTGCCTGTGCGGCGTTAATATCTTGACCTATCTGGTATGGAATCATTATGCTGAAAGTGGACCCTTGCCCCAAGGCACTTTCAAGTTTCAGGGATCCATTCTGTAGCTCCACCAAGCGTTTTACTATGGTAAGTCCTAAGCCAGAGCCCCCAAAATCGCGGGTTGTTTCTGCGCTGGCTTGTACAAATCGATCATAAATTTCGTTTTGCTTTTCTGGAGCAATTCCTATACCCGTGTCCTGCACCTGGAATTGTATATGGGTCTTATCGGAATTTTCTTTTATACATTTTAAGCTAACCATGACCATACCTGCCTCAGTAAACTTGATGGCATTGCTGATTAGGTTTGTTAGAATCTGGGTGAGACGAGTTGGATCTCCTAATAAGACTTCAGGAATGTCGGGGTCAACCTCCATTTTCAATGTTAATCCTTTCCCCTGAGCTTTAGCAGCAAACATCATATGGAGAGATTGGATCAAATCGCTCATATTAAAAGGGATTTTTTCCAGTACCATCATGCCCGCTTCAATTTTAGAAAAATCCAGGATATCATTGATCAGAACCAGCAGATTTTCCCCACTGGATTTGATATAGGACAAGTAGCGACGGCCTTCCTCATCCATATTGATATGGTCCATTAAATTGGTGAAGCCAATAATCGCATTCATCGGCGTACGAATTTCGTGGCTCATATTAGCGAGAAATTGCTCTTTCGCACGGGAAACCTCTTGAATTTTCTTTTCAAAAGCGATTCTTTCAGTTACGTCGAATACGGTAGTAATGGCATATTTAATATCTTCAATAATGATGATTTCAGTTGACAAGAGTCCCATTTTGGTTTCTCCATTTTGCGTATAATAGGGTGTTTCATAATTGGATATGCTCCCCTGATGCCTTAGTACGGTCCTCGCTTTTTCTACATCCTTGGCCGATAATAAGCCTATTTCGCTAGAAGATTTCCCTATCACCTGAGACCGGGTATATCCGGTTTGCTGTATAAACCGGTCGTTGATTTCCAGGAGTTTCCCTGATGGGACTTCAGATATCGCCATTCCCACTGGGCTCATTTTAAAAACCTTATGAAATTTTTCTTCACTAAGCTTTAATGCCAGAGTTCTTTGCTTGACCTTAGCCTCCAGAGATTTATTAAGATTACGAAGCGCGCTTTCTGCGGATTCTCTCCTGTAATTTAATTGATTAAGATATTTGGCAGTATTGGTGAGTATTATCAGGGCTACAGTTAAAAATGTAATGGCGGCTAGGGCTACCCCAAATTCAAACGTAAAAGTCCCTCTCTTGAAAAAAAATATCCGTACGGCTCCTTGAATACAAATTATAAGTATTGTCCAAGGGAAGATTCTCCGTAGCATGATATTGCCAATCTTATCCCCTGTAAACAGCCCAGCCAGGCCAACATTAGGGTGATATAAGGAAGCAATGATGGAAACGGTTAATTGAACAAAGGTAATTAGCGGATAATCGGTGTGCAAGAAGGGGGCAAGATAGAAATAGGGTACCTTATAGATGTAGTTGATGGTCATTGTAAAACTAAATAAGGTTACCACATATAATAGGCGTATGCCCAGACCTTTCGGACGGAATAGTATGGTATGAAGGGCCAGAGCGATCAGCAAGAAATTAATATTCTCCATATCTCCCGCTCGCAGGGGGAAATGATCATGGGAGGCCGCTAAGGTCACAGTCCCCTGGTGATCCGTCCATAGGTCCAGTCCTAAGTTTAAAGTGGCTACACCGACAAAAATGAGGGGAATCTGCCTGGTTTGTAATTTACTTGCCAATGGTCCTAAAATACCCGGATAAAGGGTCATTCCAAGTAGAACAAGGCTGACCGCATGGGAGGGCTGGCAGATCATCTGGATAACGGGGATTGAAGAATCCGTAAAAAAAGCCGCTAATATTGACAAAAGGATAAAAAAGCCAGATATAGCCAGCACCGCACCTACTATATGAAATAGCCGCTGATGTCCATCGGTAAAGGGTTTGCTTTCGGTTTTCATGCTTAAATCGTAATGACTCTCCGATTTTGGTGTATCACACCTTACTTATAATAAATAACTAAAAACTTCCTTTATATGAGACCATTAAAGTGTTAGCTGGCCGAATAGACGGTCAATTAATACTATTAGTTGCTCAAATAATACTACGAGAATAGGTTTGCGGCACCTTCAAAATATTCAAACTTACAAAAATTTGTCAAAAAATATAGCCTCTCTTCAAACTTATTGTGTGTGTGGGTTAAATTGGACTTCTATTTTTGTAGATGTAGGCGTAGTATCATCAAATTTTCTCTTTAAAAATATATGCTTAATAACTTTATTTATATTCTAATAAATGCCATTTATAAATCGAAATTTATTTAGTTCTATATCAAATTTCATTTGAGAGACAGCGCGAGAATAAAGATTTGCATTTTATTGAACAGACTGATAATTCAATATTCAATCCCATTAAATTAACTTTCTAGTATCTTCAATACGAACTAATTGCTGTATACGTTTCTGTTATATGTCACTAGTTATAATTTCTGTTATCAAGCTGGTCTTGTGACTAGTTCTATCTTATTTGGAATCTAATCGAGAAGGAGGTTGATAATTTGGAATAGTTAAGTTGTATCCGCAGGAGAGCGGAAAACCAATCCCTCTTCCAACGAATGAATAATTGCCTTACTACTTTGGTCAAAATAACAAGTCTGAATACCCATAGACTGAATTTTCTTCAGGCGGTCTATGACAATTTTTTTACGGTATCTTCTGGTTTGCCGGATGTATATCACCTTGATATTTTTTGGGAATTTCAAACATATTTCCTCATAAATTTCCGGATCTTTTTGAGAGTCGTCGCCTAGGAGAATAAATTGTAAATCAGGGTAGAATTGAATGATATTATAAATTTTTTCTGTTTTATGACTATGGTTCCCCCCCCCAGTATTAATGAAATCATCGATGCCTGTCTTAATTTGTTTTAGTTTTAAAACGGCTTTTGGGAGTCCATTTAAATCTGCAAAGCGCACGATCATATCGTATAGATTCCATTCACTACTAGAGACATAGAAGAAAATGTTATTATCCAGATGAGGATGCTGCCTACTAGCGAAAGAAAGCAACTGATAGTGTTGCACAACATCCTTAAATGGCTTCCGGGCTTGCACGTTTTTGGAAAGGAGTAGAAATAGTTTTTTAAAAGACTTTCTGCTATGGGAAATCAGGAAAGTATCGTCAATGTCCGAAATAATTCCATAGGAGCTGGGGTAAGGTATAAAGAATTCTTCCTGTCGACGAACAGGAGGCAGTTCGGGCTGAGCAGGATCTTTTAATAAAATTTCATATCGATTCCATCCATGGGGTAGGGGCTTAGGCAACTTTACATGGAATCTGAAGTATCCATCGGCTTGCGTCTGGGTTGTATATTCTTGATTTTCTACCTTCAGACAGACGGTAACGAATGGAATCGTTTTTATTGAAAAAAGTTTTAATATTGTTCGGGCATATCTGAAACCTTTATTCGTATATTGATTATCTCCATGAGGATATTTATTGACTACATGTCCGAATACCACCAAATCTGCATTATTGCCATAGCCCCGGTATAATTTTATATCCATTTTATTGATTATAATCTAAAAAGTACACGAATTGTTTCAATTTATAAAATATGCGCACGGAACGAAAGGTTTTATTGGTTGTCAACCCGGTATCTGGGGGAAGAGCCAAGGATGAAATATTTGATATTGCTATACAGCGGTCTAAAATCGAGCCATTTGACCTAAGGATCTATCAAACAACGGGAAAAGACGATTTGGGGCAGATCGAAGCGATGGTAAAGGAGATTAAACCGGAGCGTATACTGGTAGCGGGTGGAGATGGGACTATAGGGTTGGTTGCCAGGGCTGTACAGCAGGTAGATGTGTTATTGGGCATCATTCCCGCCGGATCGGCCAATGGTCTATCGGTCGATTTTGGACTATCTTCATCCCTGGAAGAAGCCTTTGACGTAGCCCTGGGGAATCATTTCGTGCGGATGGATGCTATTTCCATAAATGATGAAATATGTCTACACCTCAGTGATGTAGGACTGAATGCGCTTTTGATTAAAAATTATGAATTAAATGATAGCAGGGGGAAGATTGGCTATGCAAGGGAAATGATCAAAACCCTGAGTGAACATAATAATTTTGAAGTGAAAATATCCTATCCAGAGGGCGAAATCACCACTGAGGCACTAATTGTAATCATTGCGAACGGGGCCAAGTATGGTACAGGGGTCAATATTAATCCCAAGGGAAGTATTTCAGATGGTTATTTCGAATTGATCATTGCCAGAAAATTAGATTTTATTGAGTCAGCAAAAATTTTGACGGGGAACACGGATTATAATCCCGATATTTTGCAAATTATTTCTACCAAAACTGCCCTGATAGAATGCCCTTCGGACGGTGCACATTTTCAGATTGATGGGGAGTATAAGGGTAAAATTAACCAGGTAAGAGTAGAAATACTGGAGAAGTTTGTGAAAATGGCAGTTCCAGCCTCTGTTTCTTGAGATTTTAAATAATCCGGATAGCATCAGTAAGGAGTAAGGTAATCTACGCTTTTATTTCTATTATCTAACTACCCTTACCCAAACTGACTGATGAGAACAATTCTGACTTTAGTTTTTTGTACGATTTGTATACTGCCTTTACCTTCTTTAGCTCAGGTTAACGAGTTATGCCAAGGGGCTTACTTTACCGAACAGGAAGGAGAAGACTTTCTAAAATCTTATAGCTATTCCACACGAGGTGAATGGGAAATGCGAGCGTCACTTATTAAAGAAAGAATATTAGAGGGTCTGGAGTTGAAGGATTTACCTCCGGCTCCTCTTTCTCCTCCTGTTATTCATGGCAAACGTGTCATGGAGGGTTATTCTATAGAAAAGGTTTTTATTCAAACCCTTCCGGGCATTTATATGACGGGGAATTTGTATAGGCCATTAAAACAGAGTAAGAGCTATGCAGCTGTATTGGCTCCACATGGACACGGGCAAAATCCTACGGGCCGATTTATGGAGCAGACTCAAAAACGCTGTGCTGCCTTAGCTCGGATGGGTGCTATCGTATTTGCTTGGGATATGGTTGGCCATGGGGATTCTCAGCAATGTGACCACAAAATAGCTAAAGTGGCCAAACTGCAAACCATTAACAGTATCAGAGCCTTGGACTTTTTGTCCTCATTACCATATGTAGATCGCACCCGGTTAGCTATTACCGGAGAGTCGGGTGGTGGCACCCAAACATTTATATTGACCGCCATCGATCCACGTATTAGGGTTTCGGTTCCCTGTGTGATGGTTTCTTCCTATTTTTTTGGAGGATGTGCTTGTGAAAGTGGTATGCCTATTCATAAAAAAGGGGAATATCAAACCAATAATGTACAGATAGCCGCCCTGGCGGCTCCCAGGCCAATGTTACTAATATCCGATGGAGGCGATTGGACCAGGCATACAGCTCGTTTAGAGTATCCTTATATCCGACAAATCTATTCTCTCTATAACCAGCCAGGGCAGGTAAGTAACGTGCATTTACCTGACGAGAAGCATGACTATGGCCCCAATAAGCGGGAGGCCATGTACCGCTTTATGGCTAAAGAATTGCGCCTAGATCTGAAAGCTATACTGAATAGTAAAGGAAAAATAGATGAAAGCAATATCCCTGTTTTATCTCCCAAAGAATTAAGTGTCTATAACGACCAATTTCCTCAACCCGGGAACGCGCGACAAGGAGACGATGCCGTGCTAGAGGTTTTATAAGTGATTTGAATATCAGCTTGCTATGATCATACTCATTGTATTTGCGGCCATCCTGTTTATTGTTTTGAGCTCCACAGTTCTCAAGCTTCATCCCTTGGCAGGGTTATTACTGGCTGCATTAGGGGTGGGGATAGCAGCAGGTTTGCCAGTGGACAAAATTGCCGAAACCATAGGGAAAGGTTTTGGTGACCTAATGTCCAAGATAGGGATGATGGTCATATTAGGTTGCGTAATAGGGGCTATTCTCGATAGGTCGGGAGCAGCCGTCAAGGTAGCGGATGTGATTTTACAACGTTTTGGCAAACGAAGTCCTACTTTAGCCATGGCCATAATAGGCGCATTCGTAGGTATTCCAGTATTCTGTGACTCAGGGTTCATTATATTACATAAGCTCAATCGAATTGTAGCACTCCGTACAGGCAAGTCCTTAGGAACCGTTGCACTTGCTTTGTCAGGTGGGTTATTTGCCACGCATACGCTGGTGCCGCCCACCCCAGGACCTATTTCTGCAGCCGGGAATTTGGGTATACCTCACTCCATAGGCATGGTTATCTTACTCGGACTCATTATTTCAATTCCAAATTTATTTGTTTCTGCCTGGTTTGCCGAAAAATTTGGTGGACGGGTGGTAGAGATTCAGGAAGAAGGAGAACTACAGGCCGAAGAGCCGAAGCAAACGAACCTGTTACCTGCATGGAAAGCCTTTATGCCTATTCTATTGCCCATTATACTCATCACCTTGGCTTCTATTGGAAACCTTATGGAACTGCCTTTAGAGACGACGAAATGGCTAAATTTTTTTGGGAGTCCTTTGGTATCTTTTTTAATAGCCATATTCTTTAGCTATAGCTTATTTCCCTTGGACGCAGCCCAACGAATGATCTTGTGCTTCAAAGAGGGAATTAGTCATTGTGGTACCACATTAGTACTGGTGGGGGCAGGCGGATCGTTTGGGGCTGTACTTAAAGAAACCGAACTAAAAGATTTGGTTAGCAACTGGTTGGCCCTCAATGAAATGTCTGGGGTAGCGATGTTACTCATTGCTTTTTTGATAGCTGCTTTCTTCAAAACTGCACAAGGATCTACGACAACCTCCATGGTTCTGACCACTAGTATTCTTGCCCCTTTATTAATTTCTATGGGTTTTGTTTCCCCAATACAGATCGCCCTGCTGGTAATGGCTGTAGGGAGCGGAGCCATGACGGTTTCGCACAGCAATGATGCTTGGTTTTGGGTATTTTCGCAATTTACTGGAATTACACCTAACTCCACTTACCGAACACATACCTTACTAACCGGCATACAGGGATTGGTCAGCTTATTTTTTACTTTCCTGCTTTATCTGATTTTGGTCTAAAAAAAATGGAGTGATAATCCATTAAGACCATCACTCCATTCTTCAAAAAAATACGATCTTTATACGCCTAGCTCAGCAAGCACTTCAGATACTTTGGCAGCCGCTTCTTTAAATTCGATGGCTGATGACACTTTCAGGCCAGATTCATTGATAATGCGAGCCCCTTCTTCTGCGTTGGTTCCTTGAAGACGTACGATGATGGGCACCGGGATTTCTCCGATAGCTTTATAGGCTTCCACTACACCGGCAGCAACACGGTCGCAGCGAACGATTCCACCAAATATATTAATCAAGATTGCCTTTACGTTCGGGTCTTTTAATATAATACGGAACCCAGCTTCAACAGTACGAGCGTTAGCACCACCCCCAACATCAAGGAAGTTGGCAGGATCTCCCCCTGAAAGTTTGATAAGGTCCATCGTAGCCATAGCTAGTCCAGCCCCATTAACCATACAGCCAACGTTTCCGTCCAGTTTTACATAGTTCAGATTATTAGCTCCTGCTTCTACCTCAAGAGGGTCTTCCTCATTGGTATCGCGCATATCAGCCAATTCAGGATGGCGATAAAGGGCGTTGTCGTCTAGGTCGACTTTAGCATCAACAGCTAGAATTTTATTATCAGATGTCTTGAGTACGGGATTAATCTCGAACATAGACGAGTCGGACTCTATATAGGCTTTGTAAAGAGAGCCGATGAATTTCACCATTTCTTTGAAAGCATCGCCTTCAAGTCCTAGGGCAAAAGCTATCTTACGCGCCTGGAAAGGTTGCAAACCAACACGATTGTCGATCCACTCTTTCATGATTTTCTCCGGCGTATGCTCGGCCACTTCTTCTATATCCATACCACCTTCAGTACTGGCCATGATCACGTTTTGGTTCATGGCACGGTCCAAAAGGATGGAGATATAATATTCTTTTGGTTCGGTGGGGCCGGGATAGTATACATCTTCAGCGATGAGCACCTTGTTGACACGTTTTCCGGCATCTCCAGTCTGATGGGTAACGAGCACTTTGCCAAGTATGTTTTTAGAAATGCTGCGTACATCCTCAACGGATTTGGCTAGGGCTACGCCACGTTGTTCTGTGCCTACAATTTTTCCCTTTCCACGGCCACCGGCGTGAATCTGGGATTTAACTACATACCATTTGGTACCAGTTTGTTGGCTTAGTTCACGTGCTACTTCTACAGCTTTATCGGGGGTATCGGCTACCATCCCTTCCTGTATCCGTACACCATATTTCTTAAGAACGCTTTTGCCTTGATATTCGTGAATATTCATGAGTATAAAAGTAAATTGGTATTTTCACGGCAAATTAAGGAATTAATCAAAACGGGGGTAGGTTTTAGCCCAATTATCTTTTCGATTTATGAAATTACTACAGGCAAGGGGTATTAAAAGGAACTATGGAACCTTGGAGGTTTTGAAGGGGATAGATCTGGAAGTGGGTATGGCTGAGGTGGTTGCAATCGTAGGGCCGTCGGGAGCTGGCAAAAGTACGCTTCTGCAGATATTGGGCACATTGGATCGACCCGATGACGGACTGGTCAGAATACAGGAAACCTCTGTCTTTGATCTGAAAGACCACGATTTGGCCCGTTTTCGTAATGAGCAGATAGGATTTATCTTCCAGTTTCACAATTTGATGGCGGAATTTACTGCGCTGGAAAATGTGTGTATGCCTGGATTTATTCAGGGGAAAAAAACGGAAGCCGAAATTAGGGAAAGAGGCCAGGAGCTGCTCTCCTTATTAGGATTGTCCCAGCGCATGGGCAATCTCCCATCTCAGTTGTCGGGTGGTGAACAGCAGCGGGTGGCCGTCGCCCGTGCCTTATTAAATAAGCCAGCCATCATTTTTGCCGATGAGCCGAGTGGTAATCTCGACACTCATAATGCTCTGGAACTTCATAAGTTGTTCTTTCGACTTCGCGACGAATTTGGACATAGTTTTATTATAGTTACTCATAATGAAGAGCTTGCCACAATGGCTGATAGGCGTCTGGAGATGCAGGATGGACGAATGAGTTGATCCGAAAGAAGCTGAAGCGATCCAGATAATTTTTTTTACATTTTTTTTTAGCTTGATGTGACTTACCTCATTGATCTACGTATCAAGGGGGAAGTTTTTCATAACGTTGAGTAAAGTGAATAGCCGTCTGAAGTTTTTCGGACGGCTATTTTTGTGGACTTATTTTAGTAGGAAATACAGTCTTTCTGCTGAAATGCGTGGATTCCCGTAAGAGTAGGGGCTATCATCATGCAGGTATTACTATGATAATGAATTGTTACAGGAGATTTATATTGGTCTCCTGTAATGGGCTGGATGCTAGCGCAGAAAGGCCCCCGCAGTGCGAAACTGCGGGGGCCTTTCTTAGTAATTTATAAGCGGGAGGATATTACATCATTCCACCCATTCCACCTGGGTGGCCATGGCCACCTGCTGGTGCTGCATTTTCTTCTGGCTCATCAGCGATCACACATTCGGTAGTCAATAGTAGACCAGCGATTGATGCGGCGTTTTCAAGGGCCAAACGAGATACTTTCTTAGGATCGATAATACCGGCCTCAAGAAGATCAGTATAGATATTGTCCTTGGCGTTATAACCGTAAGAACCAACTCCTTCTTTCACTTTCTGAATTACCACTGAAGGCTCTTGTCCGGAGTTAGATACAATCGTTCTAAGAGGTGCTTCAAGAGCCACACGGATGATGTTAATACCCGTTGTTTCGTCTTCGTTGCTTCCTTTAAGGTCGTTCAGAACCGAAGATGCACGGATGAAGGCTACACCTCCACCTGATACAATGCCTTCTTCAACGGCAGCACGGGTAGCGTGAAGGGCATCATCAACACGGTCTTTCTTCTCTTTCATTTCAACCTCTGTAGCTGCTCCGATATATAGGATCGCTACGCCACCTGAAAGTTTCGCAAGACGCTCTTGTAGTTTCTCACGATCGTAGTCAGAAGTTGTGTTCTCGATCTGAGCCTTAATCTGGTTAACGCGGCCCTGAATATCTTCAGACTTACCGTCTCCGTTAACTAAGGTAGTGTTGTCTTTGTCGATAATTGCTTTTTCGCAAGATCCAAGGTAGTCCAAAGTGGCATTTTCCAACTTGAAGCCACGCTCTTCACTGATAACAGTACCTCCAGTGATGATAGCGATGTCTTCTAGCATGGCCTTACGACGATCACCAAATCCAGGAGCTTTTACTGCCGCTACTTTCAAGGCGCCACGAATCTTGTTAACTACCAAGGTCGCTAACGCTTCTCCATCAACATCTTCAGCTAGGATCAACAAAGGACGTCCAGTCTGAGCTACTGCTTCCAAAACTGGAAGAAGTTCTTTCATAGAAGAAACTTTCTTCTCAGAAATCAAAATATAAGGACGTTCCATTTCTACTTCCATTTTCTCTGTATTCGTTACAAAGTATGGAGATAGGTATCCGCGATCGAACTGCATACCTTCAACCGTTTTTACTTCGGTCTCAGTACCACGGGCTTCTTCAACGGTGATAACACCTTCTTTACCAACTTTTTCCATCGCTTGAGCAATCATATTACCGATTTCCTCATCATGGTTGGCAGAGATGGTCGCTACCTGAGCTATTTCCTTAGAAGTAGAGATTACTTTTTTCTGGGTCTCTAGATTGGCAACGATGGCTTGAACGGCCTTGTCGATACCACGCTTCAAATCCATAGGGTTAGCTCCAGCAGCTACGTTTTTTACACCGATCGAATAGATAGCCTGTGCCAATACGGTAGCAGTCGTTGTTCCATCTCCAGCTGAATCAGCCGTTTTGGAAGCCACTTCTTTTACCAATTGAGCACCCATGTTTTCGATGGGATCTTTAAGATCAATTTCTTTGGCAACAGTTACACCATCTTTGGTGATGCTTGGAGAACCAAACTTTTTGTCGATTACCACGTTACGGCCACGAGGTCCTAAGGTTACCTTTACGGCGTCAGCAAGGATATCTACTCCACGCTTAATTCTGTCGCGTGCATCTGTGTCAAAAAATATTTTCTTAGACATATGAATTTAAATTAATTTAGACTTTAATAGAAAAAATGTAAGGGGTTTCCAATGGATATTATCCTAGGATTGCATAGATATCTGATTCACGCATGATCAATACATCTTTGCCATCGTGCGAGAGTTCAGTTCCAGAGTACTTACCGTACAATACGGTATCGCCTACTTTTACAGTTAGGGGCTCATCTTTTTTGCCAGGACCAACTGCCAATACGGTACCGCGTTGTGGTTTCTCCTTTGCAGTATCAGGAATTATGATACCAAATGCTGTTTTTTCTTCTGCTTGGGCTGGTTCTACAAGAACACGGTCAGCCAGAGGTTGTACGCTCACTTGTATTTCTGCTAAAGTTGACATAAGATATTTAACGTTTATATTTTGATTTGTCAGTTATTAAAGATGACTGCTTCCTCCCATAAACAATTCGTGCCAGCCTGATGACTCTGACATTTTTTCACAGGCACTCTGACACAATGGTATCCTGTCGGGAATGTCTTGCAATTTACAGATGTATACACTGACAGCGCTTTGCCAAAATTGCATTTGTAAGATGGAATGTGTAAATTTTAATGAGATCAAGCCTGATATTGCTTATGAAAAAATTACATGAGAATTGGTTGACAGATGACCTTATCGACTTTGAGTATAAAAAATACAAGCTTCTAGCCTATCTACAGGGCGTTGAGCAACAGTTTCAGCAAGTTCGCCTATTTCCTTATCTCCACGATCTTCGGACGCACCTGGCAACCTGCCAGCTCGTAAAAGGAAATAAGGAGGCTATCCGGTCGCATTTCCCGAAACGAGTTAAGAAGCTGGATTTGAGGAATGTTGAAATTGTGTATGAAGATCTGGTTGCAGAACACGCCGATATTGTCGACATCACCGAATTGCTGGATTATGCCATTCCTCAGCTAAGTGGTTCGCTGCATAGAGGGAATGCTGTACTGGAGGAGGTAGGAGTAAGAATGAAGCTTTCTCCAGTGGGGATAGAGCCCATGCGAACCGAAGAAGGATATCTTTTCCTTCAACGGAATCGTAATAGGTCTATTTATGTATATCAGTACCAGCTGGCCTTATTTAATACCGAGCAGGAACGCTATGTTAAATTGAATTATGTGGACCAGGCTAATGTCAGTATCGGCAAGACGGTAAATCAGCTTAAGGTGTCCCTGACCCGAAGATTTAGTCACCTACCGAATCCTGCTACCTATATTATCGAGTCACCAGTAGATTACCCTATTGCAGAGACGCTTTTGCCGGTAGCGCAGCGTTTGCTACTTCGTCATTTGAGCGTGTCCTGATATGAAAAAAGCCTGTTCCATTGAGGAACAGGCTTTTTTCTGATTTCTTTTAAATTACTGAGCGCTATCTCCAGCGGCCGGAAGTGCTTCAGTAGGGGCTACTGCCGGTGCTACCGGACCCGCTGGCACGGCCGTTTTTTGTGCTTTTTCAATGTTGACACTATTAATAGTTCCGCCATCGGTGCTATTACCAACCATGATATAAGATACCAATGAAATGACGATAATGGCTCCAGCCAATCCCCAGGTAATTTGTTCCAGAAGATCGGTGGTCTTTTTCACACCAAACATTTGAGCAGATCCCGAACCACTGAATTCACTGGATAGCCCTCCTCCTTTAGAATTTTGTACCAAAACTACCAGAATCAGTAGAACTGCAATAATTGCAACTAGAATAATCAGACCCAAATACATGTGTTAAGAATTATATATGATAGAATGAGTGAATTCGCATTAAGTCAGACGATTTAATTCACCTAATTTTTTCGCAAAGTAATTTCTTTTTTCCGGATTTTTCAAGATCAATTTTTGATAAACGTCCTTTGCCTTGTCTATTTTGCCCTGCCGGGTCAGGATTTGTGCATAGGCCTCAGTGTCAATCCCGCCAGCTCCCGAGGTGGCCAATCGTCCTTTAAGGTCTATCGAGAGGGGTTTTACGTCGTTTTCCTGCCGGGGCATGCGAGGATTTTTTTTCATAAACCCTTCTATTATTAACTTCTGCTTTTTTTGCTCCTCCGATTTTTGCCATTCTGGGCTTTCTTCCTCCACCAGTGTCTCGGTAAGCGGATAGTCAGTTGAGAAAGAAGCGGAATCTGTCGGTGTCTTCTCGAAAGCTAGTGCCTGTTGTGCTGGTGGTTCGGGTAGGCGTTCGGTCGGACTTTCTACGAATCGTTGAAGAGCCGTCCTGCTCAGGGCATACGCTGCTGCTTTGGGGCGATAAATATCCAAGACTTCGGGGCCTTGCAATGCAGATGCCTTAGCCAATAGGGCATAACTAATCTGGCAGAACGGAAATTTGCTGATGGTTCCCTCCAATTGTGGTATTATTTCAGGGTTAAGTTTGGAAGGATCCCGTACCAGTTCGCTAAAAAGTTCTTTATCTAGGATGGACATATGCCTATCTATCATTTGGTGATGAATGTATACTAAGTTTGACTTTACGATATTCTACTTACCAATCAGCTGCCGATTTATTGAAGATTTGTTGAACCAAGTTTTCCAGAATAGTTGGTAGAAGCCTCGCTTCGTTTTGGTTAAGGGTCTGATCCTGAGGGAAATCTGCATAATAGGTAAATGACTGGTCGAAATTTTTTGTTTCATCCAAAGCATTTGTGAATCGAACCTGTGCGGTTACATTTAGTCGGTTCAATCCTGCCTGGTCGTTAGCCGTAGGCGCGGCAGGCACCACGTCGTAGCTGATTATGCTACCTTCTATAATCAAGTCCCCACCTGTAGGGAGCTGAGTAAGACTTGTATTTTTCTGGTAATATTCTTTGAGCTGTTCTGTGAGACGCAGAGGCAGATCGGCCGGTCCTCCGGCCGTACCCATGGTGAAATTAATGATCGTAAAAGTTTTGATATCTGGAGAAAGACTAGTGCCTGTAAAGGAATAGACTCCGCAGGACAGGGGGAGCCAGGCCAAAATTAGCAAACCAATAATTCTCAAGGAAGGGAGCAGACTTTTCCTTTGTTTCTGATTCATATCTTATTCTTCAATATCATATTGTTTAATTTTTCTGTATAAGGTTCGTTCCGATATTCCCAATGCCTGAGCGGCATATTTTCGTTTATTATTATTTTTTCGAAGCGCCTTGATAATCATTTCCTTTTCCTTGTCTTCTAAGGAAAGCGATTCCTCTTCGGCAGAGACATGAACGACATCCTCGATGTCTTCGTCCTCATTGCTGTAGCGATCGTAACGGTCAAACGCCACCTGATGCGAAGGTGCAGGCGGAGTGAGCAGCCGGGTTGGCTCTGTAGTAGCCGCCCCTTCCATATTATTAATCGATTGAAACAGCTCTTCGTGATCGTCTAATATTTCTCTACCGTATTTTTCATTTTCCAGGACACCTCTTACCAGTTTTTTTAGCTCTGTTACATCTTTTCGCATATCAAAAAGAACTTTGTAGAGGAGCTCCCGCTCAGAAAATGAGGTGCCTGCGTCATCGTCAGACTTTACAGGAACCAGTGCTCTGCGTCCGGCAGGTTGCACCGGGTTAAGGTATCCATTCAGCGTAGACCCTGATATGGGGTGTTCCTTGTCTGTTTCCAGAATAGTGATCTGCTCTGCTATGTTTTTCAGTTGCCTGATATTGCCGGGAAAGGGATACTCCAGGAGTAAATCAGCTGCATCTGGACTCAAGCGTACCGGTTTACTACGGTATCTTTCTGAGAAATCGTTGGTAAACTTACGAAATAATAAAAGGACATCTTCACCCCGGTCGCGGAGGGCTGGCACATAGATCGGTACGGTATTCAGTCGGTAATACAGATCTTCTCTGAATTTACCTTTATTAACAGCATCTAGCAGATTGACATTAGTAGCTGCCACAACCCGAACATTGGTTTTTAAAACCTTCGAAGAACCAACTTTAATATATTCACCATTTTCGAGAACCCGTAGCAGCCTCGCTTGGGTTCCAAGGGGCATTTCTCCTACTTCATCTAAAAAAATGGTTCCACCATTGGTAGTTTCAAAATAGCCTTTTCGGGAGTCCTGGGCACCGGTAAAGGCGCCTTTTTCATGACCAAACAATTCGGAGTCTATCGTCCCTTCCGGAATGGCTCCGCAGTTGATTGCTATAAAGGCGCCATGTTTACGGGCACTCAGGTTATGAATGATTTTGGAAAAAGACTCCTTACCACTTCCAGACTCTCCGGTAATAAGTACGGTGAGATCGGTAGCAGCTACCTGAACGGCAACATGAATGGCATGGTTGAGAACTGGTGATCCTCCGATAATCCCAAACCGGTTTTTTATAGCTTGTATTTCCGAAGGGTTCATATGGACTGATACATTTATATTTATTAAGACTGAGTTCCAGAGGAGCTCAGTCCTTTTTGAGAATAATGATAAATTGCCTGCTGATTAAACAGTGACCGTAGACACAGCATGCCCTTTTAAAGTAGCTGAGGTGCATTCTGTCACTAGAACATCAACATAGGTCCCAGGTTTATAGTGTTCCCTAGGGAAGACTATGACCTTGTTTTGGTCATTGCGGCCTGAAAGGTGTTCCGCAGACTTCTTGGACGTTCCTTCTATTAATACTTTATGAACCTTACCAATTGCCCGCTGATTCCTTTCGAGAGACAAACGTCTCTGAACGGCTATTATTTCAGTAAGACGACGTTGCTTTACTTCGGGGCTGATGTCATCTGCATATTTTTTAGCTGCGGGAGTCCCAGGCCTTTCAGAGTAAATGAACATATATCCAAAATCAAACTGAGCATATTCCATAAGACTTAGGGAGTCTCTATGTTCTTCCTCGGTTTCGGAACAAAATCCTGCTATCATGTCACTGGATATTCCACAGTCCTCTCCTAAAATATCTCTGATCCTATCGATTCGATTCATATACCACTCCCTGGTGTAGGTTCTGTTCATGATTTCCAGCACCCGGCTGTTACCGCTTTGAGCAGGAAGGTGAATATAATTACAGATATTCTCGTATTTTTTTATCGTGTAAAGCACCTCGTCCGTAATATCTTTGGGATGGGAAGTACTAAAACGAACCCTCAGGTCAGGATGAATCGATGCGACCATTTCCAGTAGTTGAGCAAAATTTACCTGACTACCTTCCCCATTTTCCTGGTTGATGCTCCATTTATAACTGTCTACGTTTTGACCTAACAAGGTGACCTCTTTATAGCCTTTCTCAAAAAGATCCTGAGCCTCAGCAAGAATGCTTTTCGGATCTCGACTTCTTTCCCTACCCCGGGTATAAGGTACTACGCAGAAGCTGCACATATTATCACAGCCTCGCATAATGGAAATCATGGCAGTGATTCCGTTAGAGTTGAGTCTCACAGGAGCGATGTCGGCATAGGTTTCTTCACGGGAAAGAAAGACATTAACGGCCTTTTGGCCAGTCTCAGCTTCTTCCACGAGCCGGGGCAGATCGCGATAAGCATCCGGGCCCGTAACGATATCTACCATTTTTTCTTCTTCCAGGAGCTTGGTTTTGAGGCGTTCGGCCATGCAGCCTAATACGCCAATCAGCAGGCCAGGTTTACGACGTTTGATGGCATTTAAATGTTGGAGACGGATTCGCACCTTTTGCTCTGCATTGTCGCGGATGGCGCAGGTATTCAAAAATATTAAATCGGCGTCATTGGCATCTGAGGTAGTAGCAAACCCGGCATCACGCATAACAGAGGCTACAATTTCACTATCCGAAAAATTCATCTGACAACCGTAACTTTCTATAAAAAGGCGCTTCTTAGAAGAAATGGGTTCGTTTTCACTTACCCGGGAAGTTTCACAGGCTTCCTTGTCAGCTTCTTGTAATATTTTTAGGGTATCCGTGATTATATGCGTCATTTTCGTTTGTTGTCTTGAATGGTATTCCAGTATAGGCGCTAAACTCCCGCAGGGGTTCTGGCAGATTTACAAAAGTACAAAGAAAAGCTAAGAACTGACAATCTGGCAGGTTTTTTAAGTTACGGAATTCTATTGCCTCGTTAGGCTGTGCAGAAGGATGAGGGCTTAGAATGGATAGCCTACTCCAAGATTAATATTTAGAAAATTATTTTGGGTTCGTTTAAAGAGGCGGGCCATATCCAGCTCGTCGAGCACAAAACGCTGAACTGACGGATCATAGACTTTAATTCCAAAATCGAAGCGTAAAACAAAGTAGGACAGGTCGTAGCGAATACCAAATCCGGTTCCGAGGGCAATTTGTCTGGTGAAATTTTTGAAATCCAATTTCTGTTCTGCTTCTGCGTTTTGGTTAAGATTCCACACATTCCCGGCATCCAGAAACAGGGCGTAATTGATATCCCCAAAAAAATTGGTGAGAAAACCCCTGTATTCCAGGTTTCCTTCCAATAAAAACTCTCCTGGCGCCTCAATCGTTAAGTTATCGGCCGTTAGCCTAGGGGTAGCCGAACCCGGCCCTAATCGACGGGGAAGCCATGCTCGTACACTGTTGGAACCGCCCGCGAAAAAGTACTTTTCATAGGGAGGCACCTGGCCACTACCATAGCTCCATATTCCGCCGGTATTAATCCTGGCTACTAAAACTGATTTTTTCCCTGTAGGCCAATATCGCCTATAATCAACAATTCCCCGCAGATACTTATAAAATTGTAACTCCCCAAAAACATTTTGAATCAAATCTTTTTGTTTTGGGAAAATATTAAGCGATGTGCCACCCGACTCGAGGGCTAGACGTAAATAACGGGCATTTTTGGGAGGGCCATTGAACGGGTTAGTATTATAAACAAAGTTAAAACTCAGATCAGAGACGAAGGATTTTTGAAAACTGTTGACCAAGTTGTTCCCTTCATTTTGTAACTCCAGGAGCAAATTCTTGAAATCGGGGCGTAATCTTTGGGTGTTTAAGATATTCAGGTCCAGCAATGTCACATTGAAAAGAGTGGTGGGGGAGGGTTGCCAAGAGTAGGTCATAGACGATTTGACAATGGAGCGGGTATATTCCGGCCGATTAACATAATTGAACCCTATACCTACCTGTGTTCGGGGGTTATATAGGCTTAGTTTTTTTTGAATTTTGGAGATGGGAAATAATATTCGAGGGAAATTTAGGGCAGCGTTCACACCAATTTCTTCACTGCGATAGATTTGTTTATTACCCAGAAAGCCCGGTACGAGTTCGATACCTCCTCGAATATTGGATTCGAAATTTTCGAGTCCGTTAAATACATTTCTGATTTTATAGGATAGGTTGGCAAAGGGGCCCGGTGCCCCCTGGAGCTGAATTACATTGAGACCGACATCGGTAGAAATCTGATATTTTTCAAGCGGAATAGCTTTGAAGTAACTATGTAGTCCGTGAGCGGTAGAATCGAATTGATAACTGTAATTAACGAAGCGAAACTGATCGGTGAGCGACAGCTGTTGCTGCGATACCCGTTCTTTATACTGGCTGTAAGGTTCGTTTGGCCTTACTAAAATTTTATTAGATAGGATTTTTGGAGAAAAATATTTGTCTGTAAATATATATTCAACGCCATTATATAAGATGGTATCTTTTTTAAAAAGAGAATCCGGTACTCCCGATGGAGGGAGGACTTCAAAATGAACCGAACGAATGGTGTAGGGTTGCATGTTTGCAGACTTGGCAGGCAGATCTACCCGGACCTGAACATCTACCAGCTGATAAAGACTGTCGGTCAGTGGATTGGTAAGGGTATCATTAATTAAGAAATTAATATACTGGCGTGAGAAATCGAAGTAGCCACTATTTTTCAAAAGTGACTCCAGGCGAACCCTTTCCTGTTCAAAGCTTTCTCCATCATATCGCTTTCCCTTCGCCAATATGGAAAGTGGCTTAGACTGATTGATCAAGCTATCGATTCGATTGTTATTGATTCGGTAAGAAATGTCGTTCAATAGGGTTGGACGACCTTCCTCAATCCGGTAGATTGGCCTAATGCGGTTTCGCAAGGAGTCTGGAATAAAGACCACCTTTGACTGGAAAAAGCCATTATTGTACAGGTATCTTTTTATTTTGGATACGTTATTACTTGCCTCTTCCGAGTTAAAATAAACTGGTTTCTCGCCTACTACACGCATCCAAAAATTGCCTTCTTCAATTTTGACTCTTGCTTTGGCTATTTTCTTTTCATATTTACGCTCTATTTTTTCGGTTTTGCGTGCATCATGTTCGTGATTTCGGATTTCGTTTTGGTAATTTTGGGTTATTTCCAAAAGTTGACGCTGACGGTCGTCCTTGCTGTAGAATAACGCCCCGAAGCGATATAAACCCACGTAGGGGAAAAAGGGAAGTCCTAAAAATCGTCTGTTGGGCTTTTGTGGAATAAGTGCATCTAATTCCGATTTTTTGATGGCTTGATTTCCTTCGAAAACAGTATTTCCCAAGAAATAGGATTCTTGTCCCGGAATTGACTTAGGGGCGCAGGAACTTAATCCTGCCAGAATAAGCAAGAAAATTAACGTATTAAAAAATAACCTATTTGTGTTCAATGCTGTCTAAAAATCGTATTAAATATATCAACGCCCTGAAAAATAAGAAGTTCAGACAGGCCTATTCCGCTTTTACCGTGGAAGGAGCAAAAAGCGTGATAGAGCTGATTCAGTCAGATTACGAAATAGAATTCGTGCTGGTGACTGATGAATTCCGACAAAAATACGCAACAATTTTATCAGGACATACTGCTCCTCTCGAAAGCGTGAGTCAGAAGGATCTGGAAGGGGTGGGTACTTTTCAAACCAATGACTCTTGCCTTGCTGTGGCAAAGTTGAAAAATAACATGCCATTAGAGCGAGAATCCGGTGAATATTTGTTGGCCTTGGATGATATTCGTGATCCTGGCAACCTAGGTGCTATCATCCGTATTGCCGATTGGTATGGTATCAGCAAGATCATTTGTTCAAAGGATACTACCGACTGGTACAATCCTAAGGTAATAGCTGCCAGCAAAGGATCATTTACCCGTGTGCAGCCTTATTATACCAATCTGGAGGAGTATTTTATGCAACAACCTGAATCAACTTTCATAGCCGGAGCATTTCTAGGTGGAGATTCCTTGCATCGATTCGACTTTCCCGGTGAGGGAGGATTTATTGTTATGGGAAATGAATCGAATGGTATTGGCGAAGGGGTTAGCCGCTTCATTAGTCATCGCATCACAATACCTCGTTTTGGAGAAGCGGAGTCATTGAATGTAGGCATGGCAACGGCAGTCATCATAGATAATCTCCGAAGAGGCTTAGGCAAATAGCATTTTGTTAAATTAGTATTGGCTAGGGAAGGTCTATCCTATCATTACTACGAGGAAGAATGAAACGACGGGGGGGCAGGATATTTCGATGCTGTCCTCCCGTTGAAATTTTTATTAGTCGATCAATGGCTCTGTAATTCAATAAGAGGCTTCGTCGGATCTTACAGCATCCTCCATGAGTTCTTCGGCATATTCTTTTCCCAGGTACCGATCAATATAATGATGTGCGATATATAGTAGAGGGGTCATTAATATGGCAATGATTCCCTTGTAAAGATAATTAATACTCCCGACAGAAAAGACAAGCTTCAGATCCCAATTACCGAAGACATAAAAGGCAATTCCGATGACTACGAAGCTGTCGAAAAGTTGAGAGAAAAGCGTAGAACCTGTTGCCCTTAACCATATGAAACGACCTCCTGTCTTTTTTCTCAGCCACGAAAATACATAAACATCTAAGAGCTGCCCCAATAGGAATGCGATAATAGAGCCAGCCATAATACCTAATCCTTGATTGAAAATCTTCGCAAATGCATCGTTTATGTTAAAAAAATTTCCCTGGCTATCCGTTCCATTAAGATCAAGCCAGAACTGGGCTGGGGGAAGGGTAGTGGCTATATATATCGTAATAAAAGTATATACGATGAATACGGCCGTAAGATAGGAAATTCGCTTCACCCCCTTCTTACCAAAATACTCATTAATAATATCCGAAGTAATAAAAACAATGGGCCAGTTTACCACACCTGCGGTCATATTGAAGTCCATCTTCTGACCTGCAATTGGTATCTGCAATGGGGCTAGTCCGAGTAATGCTTCGACGGAAAAAATTTTTCCTCCTACAATTTCGGCAATTAGAGCATTGGTAAGAAATACCCCACAGAGAACCAGAAAGAGTCTTTGTCTTTTTCGTTCCGTTGCAGGTAATACCAATACTTTGGAGGGAGAATTACTGATCACGTGTGCAAGATTAGGCTAGAATTTCCTCAATAGTTTTACTGGAAAGTACCCTCCGATTTTCCAGGAAATACTGGAGCTTATCCATTGCCTGATTTAATTCGTCAATAGTAGGAAGCGTGACAATACGGAAATGGTCGTTAGAAATATAATTAAAGCCGGTACCCGCAACAACCAGTACCTTTTGCTCGCTAAGCAGGTCATAAACGAATTTTTCATCGTTTTCCAACCCAAATTTTTTCAAATCAATTTTAGGAAATACATAAAGAGAGCCTTTAGGCTTAACGCAACTGATACCGGGAATTGCGGTCAAACGATCGTAAATCAGATTCATCTGTTTATATATCCTACCGCCAGGTGCCACCAATTCGTTAATACTTTGATAACCACCTAATGCAGTCTGAATGGCATACTGGGTGGGTACATTCGCACAGAGCCTCATGCTCGCCAGCAATAAAATTCCCTCCATATACGATTTTGCCTTTTGCTTGGCTCCGCTCATAATCATCCAGCCTCCTCTAAAGCCAGCTGAACGATAATTTTTACTAAGACCTCCATAAGTTACGCAAAGCGTATCATGAACCAGGGTACCCATGGGGTAGTGGACGGCATCATCAAAAAGAATTTTATCATAGATTTCATCCGAAAATATGATGAGGCCATGCTCTTCTGCCAGTCGTGCAATGCCCTGTAAAATATCCTTATTATAAACGGCTCCCGTAGGGTTATTGGGGTTGATCAATACAATTCCTTTTGTTTTAGGCGTGATCTTCCGTTCCATATCTGCCAGATCGGGATTCCATTCGGCGGCTTCATCACAAACGTAATGAACGGGGGTGCCTCCACTAAGGGCAATGCTCGCAGTCCAAAGGGGATAGTCAGGGGAGGGGACCAATATTTCATCGCCCGGATTGAGCAATGCCTGCATGGAAAGTAGGATTAGTTCACTTACCCCGTTCCCTACAAATATATCACCAATTTCTACGTCAGGAATGCCAATGGTCTGCGTGTAATGCATAATGGCTTTCCTTGCCGCAAAAAGTCCGCGGGAATCGGAGTATCCCTGGGCATTCCGAAGGTTCATGATGATGTCATGAACGATCTCGTCGGGTGAGTCGAAGCCGAAAGGGGCGGGATTTCCAATATTTAAGTTATGGATCTTGTAGCCTTGGCTCTCAAGTTCCAGGGCTTTTTCATAAGTAGCCCCTCTAATTTCATATCGAAGGTTATTCAGCCGGTTGCTTTTCTGGAAGTTCATATATTACTGCGCTAATCCTAGTACAAATTTAAGGACAAAAGGCTCCATTTGGTAATGGCTCTTTTGTTTAAAAGGACAATATGATCAAAAAAACTTAGATTTCCTTCTAAGAAGGACGGAAAAAGGCCTCCCATAGGGGTGGGAGGCCTTTTAAAGAATCCTGACTACTTTACTTTACAATGGTAAGGCCATAGGTTCCAAAGCTCCCCTGGTCTACTGTATAGGTCAAATTTAGCGAAATGCTGTTGTTACAGGCATTAATCTCACCCGTTCCTTGAACTGCCCCGTTAGTATATCCTACAAATGAAGCGGCAAATACCTGCTTAGCTACGGCGACCTTGGTGGTTTTGGGGTCAATTGTGATCTTTATTACCGCATCTGGGTCTTCTACAAAACCTTTGATCACCAGTACGTTATCACCTTCCCTGGTGACGGTTACGGGATAAGAGGCTTCCCAGAAGTTGGGATCGTCGATGGTGAATTCACCGACAAAATTGTCTAAATCCAAGGGGCATACAACCGGATATTTTAACTTCAGGTTTGATCCCGGGAAATTTGAAATATCTGCTGAAAACTGATTCCCTAATTCTGAAAAAGCAGGAACCACCGCACCCTCCTGGGTATAGATGGTTGCTCCCACTTCAAAATAGTCGCCAGGCACAATATCGGCAACGTTTATTCCAAAGGCTGTGGCAATCTTTGCTGCATCAAGGTCAATGGAAATAGGCAGCGAAGTAACATCGGCCTGTAGAACCTTGATATTTTTATAATCCCCGTTTTTGGTTATCACCACATCAATAGATTTGGGTGGGGTGTCATCGGGGAATAATAGGTCGACTGAGAACTTCCCCTTAAACTCTGCAGGTTCCTGAATAAGGACATCGGAATTATCTGCCTGAGTAAGCAAAGGTATAGGCACTCTGGCGAGGTCGGGTATATTGCCTTTTCCGTCATCGTTACAAGAACTGATGCCTATAGCCAGAATTGCTAATATTGGAAAATATATTAATATCTTTTTCATATGTCTAAATTCAAATGAGTGGTGATTACTTATCCCAAAATACTTTATAAGTAGAAGGAGCCTTTTGAGCTGGCGCTGAAGGATTTACCCTGAGCTCATCGTTAGGCCAGGGTAAAGAGCGTGGATAGTCTCGTGACAGTTGTACGGGTACGGGCGGCTGGGCTCCTGGTGTTTCAAAATTACCGTTAATGGGAGGTTGAACGAAGCCATTCGGAGCCATGTCGGGATTATTCGGATTGAACAGCACCGGGTATCCTGTTCGGCGGTAATCGGTATATTGATCCACGCTGAATCCAAAGCTTGATATCCACTTTTGGGTCATAATCATCTCCAGACGTTTTGCTTTAGTAGCGGCTTCGAAAGCTGCTGCAATTTTAGCAAGGAAAGTGGTAGAGGCTTCCGTTCCCTCGAGTTTAGGAGCGGTTGGCGCTGCCTTGCCCGACACATAATCCACAAGCTTAATGGACTCCAGAACAGCCTTATTGAATACTGCCGCCTCGTCCCCAGTAGCCAGACCAACATTAATGAGTTCGGCCTCGATAAAAAGGCGATCTGCATAAGTTAACAGGCGAAGGGGGGCTGCCCCTGTTCCGGAAGTTGCACCGATTTTCGCCGCTCCCCCATCGTCGTATTTTCCTCCGGCCGGGTATACGCCCATAAGAGTCATACTGGCATCCTGTGACCAGTCGCGGTTACGACCTACCGATCCAAAATAGATGGATAGGAATCCACCGTCACGATACTCAGCCGTATTTTGAGATTTTTCAGTGGGCTTCAATTGTTTATAAAAATAATAGGGGATGCGAGGATCCTCTATTCCGGTAAATACGGTGTTATTATATCCTTTCATAGCTCCATAGAACCAGGGACTAATATAATTGCCCTTTTGACCAGCCGGATAATCAGAATAGGCTGGATTTCTGTCTTCGGGAGACAGACTGGTTCCATAATTAAACATGAGTCCATCGGCTGTGGAGGCAATCAATTTACCCGAAGCCAGCAAGGCTTTTACTTCTGTAGAAACATCTCTTGTGAGTCGTATCTGATTATATAGCTTTAATTTGATAGTATTGGCGGCCTTTTCCCATTTGGCCATACTACCCGCATAAAATAAGTCGTTGGTGCTTGGTACGAGAACATTAGCGGCTGAGGTATTGGTAATATCAGCAATTCCTGCATCCAACAAGGCGATCAAAGAAGGATAAATATCTTCACCATTATCGAATTTGGGATATTTTATTCCTTCTGTGGCAAACTTATTAGCTTCTGAGTAAGGCACATTTCCGTAGAGATCTACCAGCAAGCTAAAGGCATAAGCTTTTATGATTTTGCCAATTCCGGCATAACGTAGGTTTCCTGCTTCTTCCGCTTTTGCTATCAGGATTTCTGCGTTTTGCAGACAGCCCACATAATCCGGGGAGGATTGGGAAGACTGGGGGCTATACATTCCCCTCCAGGATCCGTTAATATTAAATTCGGATCCTGTTGCACCATATTGATCAGGTGTTTCCCGTACCACCGTTTGGTGCATATATACTGACAAAACAGTCGTGATGCCCCGGGCACCCCTGGCGTCGTTGGTATGGCCTATGACAGCGGCAAGGCCCCGTTCGGCACTAGGCAGTAATTGACTAACTGATATATCGGTAGGGCTGTTCGGGTCGGTATTGATGTCGAGAAAATTTTCGGTACATCCCGACAAAACAAACAACACAGCCATAAGGTATATGATTGAATTTTTCATGTTTTGTTCAAGCTTAGATGGTAAATTAGAATGAAACACGCAAGTTGACACCAAATCGTCTGGTCGTTGGTGCAGCCGACAATTCTATTCCAGAAATGTTGGTAGATCCGAAACTCGCCGACTCAGGATTGAAGTTGGTATGCTTGGGCATGTTAGGTGCCAGGTACCATAAATTACGCCCGCTCACCGATATATTGGCACTGCCAAAGGGTAATTTGGTCAGGAATTTTTTAGGTATTTCGTATCCCAGCGCTATCTCCCGCAGCGTCCATACGGTAGCATCGTAGATATTCCATTCGGTGGCGGAATTAATGGCGAAAGTTTCCCCAAAATAGAGGTTATTAGTGCTGACCGCAGTGGTATTGGCCACCTTTTGGCCGTCGACCAAAATCGGTAAACCCGTGTTGGCATCGCCATAATAACCAGGAATTATCCAGCTGGTCTCACGATCTTCGGTGTCTTTGGTAACCCCTCTTCCCATCATTGATGTTACGGTCACCGAGTACATGTCTCCGCCTTTGGTATAGTCTAATAACGCATTCAAAGAAAAACCTTTATAGCTGACCCCGGTCGCAAATCCCATTTTATAATCCGGATTAGGATTGCCTACGATGCCTGGTTCCAAGGCCGGGATAAGTTCGCCGGTTGTAGGATTAATCAGGAGATTTCCATCTTCATCTCTAGCACTTTTTGTTCCATATAAAGCTCCATATGGTTCCCCTTCGATGGCAACGGGTCTGATGTCGGTTAGCACACCAGCCAGTTGGATTTGCTCAACACCATCTTGCAGCTTTTCTACTATACTTTTGTTTTTGGTATAGATCAAATGTAGATTCCACTCAAAATCATTACTTTGAATGGGAATCAACTTAAGGTCTACCTCTATACCCTTATTGGAAATTTCTCCAAAATTTTCATACGTTTCGTCGAATCCTGTGGACCGAGGCAGGGTAATTGGGGCGATTTGATTCTTGGAAATACGCTTGTATAAAGCTAGATCGATTCCAATTCTTCGTTTCAATATCCACATTTCCGCGCCTACTTCCTGGTCAGTTGTAAATTCCGGCTTCAGGTTTGGATTCGCCGCTGTGGGGAAGATAGAGGCACTGCTGGTCCCGGTGAAGGGTGTATTAATGGCATATGTATTTTGAAGATAATAGGGATCGGCATCACGTCCAACCTTCGACCAACTGGCTTTTAGTTTCCCATAAAATGTTTGTTCGGGAATATTAAAGGCTTTGGTAACATTTACTGCCAAGGAGGCACTTGGGTAGAAGTAGCTTCTATTGTTTCGAGGCAGGGTCGACGACCAATCATTTCTCCCTGTCAATGTTAGATAGGCGATGTCATCATAACCCAGACTCACTTCTCCGAATATTCCCCAAAGTCTTCTCTGGTAAAAACTAGATGCTTCTGCTACCTGTGTTTTGGTGTTGGTAAGCGTATAGATTCCTGGAGCCACAATCTGATTTCCAGTCGTTAGTTGATCCCTCCAGTCACGACTGTTAACATTATGCCCTAAGAAACCTTTCAGGTCAAATTTGCCAATAGGGGCAGGATTGAAATTTAGCAAGAAAATAGACTCTATTTCCTTGTTATTGAAATTTTGCTCTTTTACCACGCCAAGACCGCCCGCTCCTCTGGATCCGAGGTCAACAACTTCCCGGCGGAACATGCTATAGGTATTGACTCCAATTCTATAACTGGTGTTCAACCAGCTTGTGATATCGTAGGATAAATTAATATTTCCTGTTGCACGGTCATTTTTAGTATCTACTACGTTATGTTTCCAGGCCCATAAAGGGTTGTCGTACTGGGCATTGCTTGTAGACACGGGAAACCCATTGGCATCTTCGAACGGTAATCCGGCTATATTCCAGTTCCTTCCCAAGAACAAGGTTCTGGCGAAGGAAGATGAAGCGCCTTCAACTTGATTTTCTCCAAATGTACTTCCCTTTTGATTGGTGTGGGAATAACTGAAATTTCCTCCTACGGTAAGGCCATTATCGAGCTTGGTGTTCCCCCCGAGCCCTATGCTTCCTCTATCGAAGTTTGAATTTGGTACATATCCACTATGTTTTAAAAACGACATGGTGGCGCTGACAGAGGATTTTTCGTTCCCGCCGCTTACAGTCACAGAATTATCCCAGACTTTTCCTGTTCTGAAAAGGTCCTTCACATTATTGGGTATGGCCTCATAGGCGATTTTTCCACTTGCAGGAAATAATCCAGGGAAAGCAGATAAATAATTACCCCAAACGGGTATGCTATCCAGAGATGAAAATCTCGGGCCCCAGGAGCCATTGGCATTGGCATAATTGAAGGTGGATCCTGGGCCATAAGTATTTTGATAATCCGGGAGGTTAGCAATGTTTTCTACGGCAAAAGAACCCGAATAGGTAACTTCCATTCCTTTTCGCCCGGGCGAAGAACTTCCCGACTTGGTGGTGATAATAATGGCCCCATTAGATGCCCGAGAGCCATACAGGGCCGCAGCCGCAGCTCCCTTGAGGATGTTCATCGAGGCTATATCGTTAGGATCCAGACTGGATAGTCCATTGGAGTAGGCTCCTCCACCGGAAGTCTGACTGGAAGTCGTTACCTGTCGGTTGTTATAGGGAATACCATCTACAATGATTAAGGGCTCATTGGATCCGAAGAAAGAGGTATTTCCCCGAATGCTTATTTTAGTCGCAGCTCCAGGTGTTCCCTGCGATGTTCGGATATCTACACCTGCTACTTTACCCTGCAGGGATTTTAGTGGGTCGACCTCGCTTTTGCGAACGAGTTCTGAGCCATCGACCTGCGCAACAGAATATCCCACTGCCCGCGCATCTCTTTTTATTCCCAATGCGGTAACAACTACCTCTTGAAGTTGATTAACGTCTGTTTCTAATGAGACATTGATAACAGAACGATTTGCTACCTGAACCTCTTGGTTCAAGAAACCGATGAAACTGAATACCAAGGTAGCGTTGGGATCGGCCTCCAAAGAGTAGGTTCCGTTGGCCTCAGTAAGCGTACCCCGTGTTGTATTTTTAATAGAAATACTCACTCCGGGTAAAATGGATCCGTCCGAATCCGTGACTTTTCCTGTAATGGTTCGGTTCTGACCGAATCCTAGGCTGGCAATCAGCAATATGCAGGCTGCCATCAAAAATAGAGTCTTCCTCATATGTAGTATTCGTTTGGTGATTTGTCGTCATAAGTTAAGATATAATTTGAATTTTCGCAAGGAATTGGAAATGCTTGTTTACAAAAAAAGGGTGCCCGGAATGGACACCCTTTCATAAAAAATTTTAATTACTTACTGCTTGTCCCACCATAATTTGGTAGTAGCCAAGTCTCCACCAATGGCAGTGGCAGCGTCAGTAAAGTTATCACCATTTAGAGAAGGTTCGGTATGAGGATAGATCATACGAACGGGTAACTTAAGATCTAAGCCGGTAACAACTGGTGCTTTAATCTGCGGATAATCCAGTCTTCTCCAGTTTAACCAGGAGTCCCAGCCACGATTGTAAAGAGCCAGCCATAATTGCTTGCCGATCTTTTCTTTGTAGTTCGTACCGGCAGTGGCATATGCTACACCCGGCTGAGCTAGATAGCTAGCAGCCATTTCGTCACTTTTTCCCCAATAGTTGATGGAAGCCGTAACACCTTTGGCGTATTCAGCTGCTGCATCACCCGTGATAAAACCTCTTTCGATGGCCTCAGCGCGTAGGAAAGAAACTTCCGAATAGTCTAATACCAGTCCTTCCTGAGTAGGATCGATGATATTGTCGCTGATATGAGAGAAAGCAGAGTAGGTATTAGTAAAACCATAATTACCTCCTTTGTATTCTCCATTGATCATCGTGAAAAACGCTGATCTTCTAGGGTCGTTCAGTGAATTCATATTATCGATGATCACCGAAGTAGGTATGAAATCCTGACGAGATGTGAACAATTTATTCAGGTTCGTCGAAACAGGATTGTTGTTTGGAGGACTAGCTATGTAAGGGAAAGCGGCATTGTCACTGTTAGAAGTAAAAGCCTTTGGAGCAGCAGCGGCGATCAAAGATTTAGCTTTGGCTGCATCGCTATCGGCGATGACCATAGCCATCTTCAACATAAGCGAGTTTCCGAACATGGACCATTTGGTCATGTTGCCACCATAGAACAAGTCACCTTCTCCGAATCCTCCTGCTGAGGTATCAATTTTGCCTATTGCAGCAGCTAATCGATTCAGTAGGTCGTCATAGATCGTTTTGGCATCATCGTACTTGGGTAGTGAATTCTCAGGATTTAAAGCTTCCGAATAAGGAACGTTTCCAAAGGTATTCACAAGTACCGACCAAGCCATCACTTCCATGATTTCCACCTGAGCCAATTGGTTGGCTTTCACCTTAGGTGTCAGGATAACATTGGCATTAATAATCGTTTTGGATGCATTCAGATCTGAAAGCACATCCTTGTATAGGCTCGACCAAATATTCAAAGGTATCGTTCTGGCCGTCATATTATAACGAGGCTCGTCCAGATAAGTCGTGGTGGTCCACTGCTGCATGTAAAGCCTGAAGTTATTATTATTAACGTTGGGCGTGGTTAATGCATCCGTGTAATTCTTAAGTGCATTGGAGAAAAGGGTAACTGCTGGTACAGTGCTCGCCTTCTTTTCATCCACATTATAGTCGTCCAAACTATCCACGCATGCCGTTAGCAGCATGACGGGGAATAAAAGTATGAGTATTTTTTTCATAATATTTTCTAGAAACGGAATTTAACATTGAAACCATAGTTTCTAACAGCAGGGTAAGCACCACTTTGGTAGCCACCAGCACCGTTGGAAAGCCCTGAACCAAGTCCATCTTCAGGATCGGAGTACTTCATGTTCTTATGTAGGATGAGCAGGTTACGACCAATTAACGAAACATCGATAGATTTGAAAGCCTGAAGTCTGTTTACCAATGCCTGAGGCAGGGTGTAAGACAGGGCCAGCTCTCTAAGTTTTACGTAACTACCATCGTATACATACATGGCTCTTGGCGCATTGGACGAATAACCGAAAGCCGAATGGGTATTTCCATCGTAGTTTTCAGCTCTTACGGTATTGACTGTACCATCGGCCTGAACCCCTGGCCATAGCACACCACCACCATTAGCTACTAGATCACGCTTGTCATTTCCAAGTTCGTTCAAGCCTGCAGTTTCAGGGTACATACCGGTTCCTTCTCCATACCACTGGTCAAGAGAGAATAGATCTCCACCCTTACGGATGTCTAACAGGAAGCTTAGAGCCACATTCTTGTATCTAAAATTATTAGAAACACCACCTATCCAATCTGGATTTGGATTTCCGATGATTTCGTTAGCAGTAGCAGAAGCCTGATAGATACCATTAGCCTTTACGATTTTTTCGCCGGTTCCTTCATGGTACACGAAATTAGTTCCTCTAAGTACACCAAAGGGCTCGCCTTCGGCTGCATTGAGGCTAACACTTGCCTGAAGAGATGCAATAACGACATTCTTAACACGATTTTCACCCGTACCATAAAGGCTGATTACCTTGTTGCGGTTGCGCGAGAAATTCACGTTCATGGTCCATGAGAAGTCTTCTGTTTTCACAGGAGTAACATAAGCGGAGATTTCTACACCCTTATTTTCAACTTCTCCTGAATTTACATAACGGAAGGCGTAACCAGTTGCTGTGGAAATCGATACCGGCAAGATTTGATCCAAAGTGCTTGATTTGTAGTACGTCAGGTTTAAACCAAGACGATCGTTCAAATAGGCTGTCTCCAGACTAAATTCCAGGTTTTTAGTACGCTCCGACTTTAAGTTGCTATTATTTTTGGTGTTGGGCAATGAGAAATATGGAATAGAGCCAATTGCAGTTGGCTTATCATATACGTCATAAACACTTCCCCAGGGAGCATCATTACCTACCTCAGCATAGTTTACGCTAAACTTCCCAAGTGTCAACCAATTGTTTTGTAATCCACTCAATTCTGAGAATACAAAGTTGGCACCAACAGATGGGTAGAAGTAAGTATTATTGGACGTAGGTAGCGTTGTAGACTTGTCCTGACGGGCTGTAAGTTCTAAGTTAGCAAGACTCTTGTATCCGAAAGATGCCTGGGCATAAACACCGTCAACTCCAATACGGCGGTAGATCTCTGTTGGAGGCTCTACTGGATTCAAAGAGTTTGAAAGAGAGAAAAGATCAGGAACTACCAAACCTTGGTTGGTGGCCGCACGAATCGAGGTCTCTTTTGAGCGACGCATGCTGCTTCCTAAAAGACCATTAAAGTTAAAGTCGTTGGCGAAACTCTTACGGAAGTTAAAATAAAGGTCTAAGTTAGTTTCGTTGAACGAACGGTTGAAGCGAGAATATTCCATGGGATCAGCAGAGCTAGAGGCGATTCTCTCTTCCTGCATATCGTTGGTACCATTATAGGCGAAACGACCGGTGAAATCTACCCAGGAGGCGATTTTATAGTTCAACTGAGTATAACCAAAGAAGTTATCCCGTGAGTCGTTGGAGTAGTTCTTATACCGTGAGTAATAAGGGTTTTCCGAATAGATTGGACCATTTTCAGCAAAAGGCTTGGTAGGGCTACCCCAGTTCCAGGTAACATTCTGCTCGTTACGGAAATAGGCCTCCTTTTGTTCAAGGATATCAACATTAGTCTGGAACCATTGTCTGAATTGTTGGTTCGGATTTTTCCCCTGATAACCTGTACCATAACGACCTAGACCCTTCACCTGAGAGTAGTTGGCGCTAGCCGACACTTTCAATTTCTGAGTCAAATCGTAAGATGCTGAGAAGTTTAATAGGTTCTTACCTAGCTTACTGTTGGGAAGAACACCTTTCTCATCGTTTCTGGTGTAACCCAGTTTGAAAGTTGAGTTTTCTCCACCGCCGGTGATGCTGATGCTCTGATTAGAGTTAATTCCTGTTTCATAGAAACTAGCAGGGCCATTTTTTGCCGCTACCCAAGGAGTCATCTTACCGAAGTTAGGGGAGAATGGGTCGATAGCATCCCATTGATACACCATTACACTGGGGTCAAATTTAGCTCCGAAGGATGCATCCGCATCGAATAATGCGATATTACCCGTTCCTGAACCTAGGTCGCCTGTATAAAATCTGCTTGGTTGAGGCGCTCCAGTTGGGGTAATGGCACCATCGTAGCCGGCTCCATACTGGTCCTGATACTTAACGAAGGTGTTTTTGTTGATGGTACCCCAGGTAACACCCGTATTTACGGTTACGTCCAGACTGTTCTTTCTGCCTTGCTTGGTAGTGATCATAATGACACCATTGGCAGCTCTTGAACCATAAAGGGCCGTTGCCGCAGCTCCTTTCAGAACGTTAACGGAGGCGATGTTGTCGGGGTTAATATCCGACGCCGCATTTCCATAATCCGTTCCTGCACGTCCTCTTTGCTGATCTGTTGTGTTTGTGTTGGCATTGGAAACGGGTACACCATCGATCACATACAAGGCCTGATTATTACCAGTGATGGATTTGTATCCCCGGATAATAGTGCTTGTAGAGCCTCCCATTGTATTGGCAGTTTTGATGTCCAGACCGGCTACTTTTCCGGAAAGGGCATTCATGACATTGCCTCCGCGCGCCTGTGTCATTTGCTCAGCGGTAACTTGCTGGGCTGCATAAACGAGCTCATTTCGCTTACGCTCTTGCCCTAGGGCGGTTACTACAACTTCCTGAAGCTGACTGACATCACTTTTAAGTTCAATATTGATAATTGATTGTGATCCTACAATAACTTCTTTGCTTTCGAATCCGATAAAACTGAAAATAAGTGCAGATCCCTGATTTGCAGTAATTGCGTATTCTCCTTGTGCATTGGTGGTGGTACCTCGAGTAGTACCTTTCAAAGAAATGTTCACTCCTGGTAGAATGGAGCCATCTGTGGCCGTAACCTTTCCGGTTACTGCACGTTCCTGGGCAAATACCTGCGCTGAAAAGAGCAACAGGACCCCCAGTAATGTTAATAGAGTCTTCCTCATACGTAAATTAAAATGTTAGGTTTGTTATGATAACATAATATTGCAAAATTAATTATTGTTTTGACCATTACAATTTGTTCTTTGAAAAATTTCGAAATAAACTACGGTTTTAGTGCTTAGATTGGAAAATATTCTATCAGATTTTGCCCATTTTTTGTGATTTTCGAAAAAATCCAGCTTTTACGAAATTCATAATTCCACTTGGAGAATTTAACTATATTGTAAATAAATGAAGGATTTGTTAACTTATTCGTAGCATTGTAGGCTAAACGTAATTGAATGAACTAATTAGAATATAAGCAATTGTTCTATCTAGGTAACTGCTAATTTATAATAGTTTTAAATTGAATAATTTCAGTTGACAAAACACCACTGAATTTTTTTGAAAAATTTTAATAATATAACGAATTGGACTATTCTGGGTCGAGTTAGGCTCTAGCCCATGATTTGTGCCCAGGGGCTTACCAGGGGATTAGTAATTTTTTTTCGCCTATGCCCTGGGAGATTTTGAAGTGTGAATTATAAATGTGCTTCTAGCAATTCTTAAAAAGTAAAGTCAATTCAGAATTTCGTCAGTCTACATTTGCAAACCTTTTAAAAGTACAGACCCGTACATAGGGCTCTGTACTTTTTTTATGTTTCTAGCCCTGATAATGACCGGAACTGAATAATATTTTATACGAAGTTGCTCCGTCTGACCACCAAAGCTCTTGAGATGGCCGTGAGTTGATGACGACCTCTGGGATAGCTGAAAAATATTGAACAGTGAAATTGTATAATGGTCTATTCCATTTTACCTAATAAGAGTTAAGTCTTCGAAAATGGAGTACTGATGTGGATTGGGTTTGATTGTTCATTTCGAGCAGCTAACGTTCGGCATCGAGCCCCCTATCTAAAGATTCCTGTAGCACCTGATAATGCTCGCTAATTTTTTGGGTTGCAACAATGTTGCATTGTTTAAGTTTTAAACATTATATTTGCATCATTGTTGCATTTAACTATTATTTTATGAAAATGAATTTTTCGAAATGGTCTTTAGTCTACACCGCTGCACTAGGACTTGGACTTGGAGCTTGTCAGAACGAAGACAAAGTAGATCCCGAGATCCCTTCGGCAGAGTATCAGTATGTACGTGTATTGATTAGCGATGAAGTGAGTAATGATCTTACCTTAATTAACCCCTCGAATGGTGAGACGGCCATTTTTACTTCTAAATTCCCCAAGGCTGCAATGTATGGAACCGATGCTGGACGATATGCCGCTTTGGTACATACCCAGAATAATTATGTTGAGTTTTTTGATTCGGGGCTCGAGAATCACGGAGACCATATGGATACCAAAGGTACAGCCAAGTTTGCAGCATTAACCGGAGAGTCGGCCAAGCCAACGCATTTTAAAAGCAAGGGTAACGAAGTTATTACCTTCAATGACGGAGACGGGAGTATGAGTGTGGCCGATGAGGCCGATTTTCATGTGGTAGGGGCCAAAATGAGTAAGTTAGAAACAGGAAATTCTGCACATCATGGAGCTATGGCACCTTTTGACAACGGGACTTATGCCGTTACAGAAAAGGATGGCAGCGTTACGGGGACTCTTCCAGAGCGGGTTAAAATTATTGATAAGAATGGATCTGTCCGTTATAGCTCCACCTTGGCTACCGGTGGGATTCACGGGAATGCCGGTAATGGCGAGTATGCAGTGTTTGGTTCGAGTAGTGGCATTCTGGTGGTGCACCAGCAAGGGGAGCAAAAACTAATTGCCTATCCGCAGCAATTTGGTACACAATGGTTGGGAACGATCATGTATGCTAAAAAAGTAAAACGCTTTCTAGGGTACAGCGCGGCGTTAGGCTTATTTGACATTGATATAGAAAGCAATAAAATTAACACAATCTTAGAGTCGAAGGAGATCGTGCAGGCAAAGGTCGATTATTCAGGATCGAGTTTGGTTGTGCTCCAATATGATGGTTCAATAAAAGTTATAGATTTAAACACAAATACCGTGGCAATGAGCGGAAGCCCTCTTACGACTATTGATAAAGAGCAGACTCAAAAACCCCAGCTGGAAGCCACGGCTCGTTATATTTATATAACTCAACCTCAATCGGGGGAGTTATGGCAGGTCGATCGCAAAGACTTGAAGGTCGTGAAAAAACATAAAGTTACCGCTACTCCTTATCGGTTGGCGCTCCTTGGTGGAGAAACGGATGCTGGACATTAGTTCGACTACAGTGCCTATCCCAATTTCTCTTTACTGAGTCTAGAAGTGATGCCGACAGCTTTTGCTGTCGGTTTTTTTAATGATAAATTTTGTATGTTAGAAGAATCCGACCCGTCGAACGGCGTTTTTTACGCCCAGGGATTTTATATTGAAAAGCCAATGCGCCATCACTATCGAATACAGAATGAATATCGGAATTACTGATGAAAATTACGATTTTTGTGAAGGATCATTGACTTGGAATAGAAACCTAGATTATTCATTTCCGAATAGCTATATATTGCCATTATACTTTTTTAATGAATCTTTTACTTTCCATCGTGTTCGGAATGGTTAATAGCATTAACCCGAATCATAAGCTGGAAGACAAACTTCCCTTGATTATTGATAAATAAACGGCATTATAATCTGCAAACTTTGGAGAATCTCTATGGAGTCAAAACGGAACAGTGACATGTGGTAGTCCTATTTCTTCAATCAATCAAAGATATTCAGTGAAATTCGGAATCCGCCTATGGTCTTAGAACCTGAGGAAATGCCTACTACTTTTATTAGTTGGAGAGCATAGGCGCATGGAGGTTAATGGTAGCATGTTCAAACTTTATTTATCTGTACACGGCTGCCTTCTCGCCAGCCTTGCTATCCGATTATTTCCACGGAGTACGGCAACATGGATCAATACTGTATTCTCCCTGAAAATCGTGTAAGCACATCAGGGGTAAGATAGGGGGTAAACACCAAAATTTCTTGAATAATAATCGTTCATATGGCGAACTCAGGAAGCTTGAATCACGTTCCTAAAAATTGTTAGATCATTATTGCCCATATTTTGAAGAAGCGCATTCAAAAACACGTACGAACGGCTCGTTATATATTTTACAAAGAGACATTAATAGATTTTAAAGATCATTTTTGGACTTTTTTTGGCTCATTTACAGGGATTGCACTCATAGGCTTCTTTCATGCCGATTATTTGTCAGAAGTTGATAATGTCTTCCTGATCGGTTCGTTTGGGGCCACTGCTGTATTATTATATGGCCTGGTGAATAGTCCTTTGGCTCAGCCTCGCAATCTCATAGGAGGGCATGTACTTAGTGCTATAGTGGGGGTCACGATTCACTATTTGTTTCCGGGGCAACTATGGGTGGCCAGCGCCTTGGCCGTTTCTTGTTCGATCGTCGTGATGCAGATTACCAAAACGATGCATCCGCCCGGAGGGGCTACGGCATTGATAGCCAATATAGGGTCAGAAAAAATTATGGCCATGGGTTATTGGTATGTCCTAAGTCCGGTACTTACCGGGGTGCTCATCTTGCTAATTGTCGCTATTCTGGTGAATAACAGGGCGGCTCACCGTCAATATCCCGCCAATAAATATTGGTATAAATTCTGGCGTAGAAGATATCGCTAGACCACTTCCTTGCTATATTTTAGTATCCTGATTAGGCCACTTTGCCAAATTAGTTTTTAAGATAAATTAAAAACTCAATAAAAAGTGTAGATATTCAGTAAGCGGTACAGAACATCATTGCATGATTTGTTAAATTGCGGCGCCGTGGATACACCCAGGGTAAGAGTTTGGCGTAGGTTTGTTGAGTTTTATCAGTAGATAAGCCCACTTGACTCTTTATTTTTAGTAGATACTGTGGGACGTTTATGGGTATTAAGCGACCAAATCACTATGCATATTCCTTGTCAATAGGAGAGGGAGCAGTTAATATAAAAAGGATGAGTCACCGTAAGATTACCAGAATTAAAGATATAGCCGAGAAAGCCGGAACCTCAAAAGGAACAGTTGACAGGGTGCTTCACAACCGGGGGCGAGTGGCCGAGGAAGTGAAAGAGAGAGTACTGAAAATAATTAAGGAACTCGAATACGAACCCAATTTAGTGGCCCGAACACTAAAGTCTCAGAAAACATACAACTTTGCCGCCTTGATCCCGGCAGATTCCTACGACCCCTATTGGTCTTCTCCCAAAGATGGGGTAAGTAAAGCGGGAAAGGAGCTTCGACCTTATGGTGTGCAAATAAATTTTTACAAATTCAATCCTCACGATGTCAACTCCTTTATACAAAGAGCCAAGGAGGTGACCAAAGATCAACCCGAGGGGATTCTAATAGCACCCGTTTTTCACAAGGAAGGTTTACCATTTTTTGAAAAGTGGAAAGCAGAAGGCATTCCCTTTGTTTTGATCAATACCCAAATCGAAGATGTAAGCCCTTTAAGCTATATAGGTCAGGATTCATACCGAAGCGGTTATTTGGCTGGGAAGTTGGTTAGCTATGGGTTGTCGGAAAATAGTCGATCGGTTTTATTAGCGCATATCAATGAGGATATCCCCAATTCCGTGCACCTCCAGGATAAGGAGCTGGGATTTACCACTTTCTTTAAGGAAGATCACTTAGGGGCTCCACATCAGGTTATTCGCACAGAAATAAATGCTTCGGGCTCTACAGAGCTGTATGCACATATGGATCGGCTTCTGGAGCAAAATCCTGACATCGGTGCAATATATGTCACTAATTCAAAGGCTTATGAGCTAGCGGACTATCTGGTAGAGCGGAAGAGGACCAGCATTAAGCTGATCGGTTACGATCTTTTGGAGAAAAACATCCGTCATATGAAAATGGATGTAATCCAGTTTCTTATTAACCAGAACCCCCACGGACAGGGCTATTGGGGGATTCAGCAGTTATCTAACCATCTTATTTTCAAAAAGAAAATTCAACCGATCCGATTTTTACCACTGGATATTATCACCAAGGAAAATCTGGATTATTATTTGGATCCTATGTAGCAAAGTATAGGCCTTGGAGGAGAGAATATTTTGTAGACAAAAAGAGGAGCCCCAGGGCTCCTCTTTTAAAATGAACTAAACTGATCATACATTTCCTTAAGTTTGGGCTCCGTTTCTTTGGCGCGTATATCTTTCCTTAAGGCCGTGACACCCGAAATGTCGGTCAGTAGACCCAGGGCCTGGTAAGCACCAAACCGGACGAAGTAGGCTGGATTATTTCTTGCCAGACTCTCCAAGACGGGAATGCTACGACGCTGCACGTCGGCCTTAGATTTGATAAGATATTTTCCAAAAACCTGTAGAAAATTATATTTCTCCGTAGGTTTCATTCTTTTCATTTTTTCTAAAAACCATTCGTAGCGCTCCGGTTGAGCTTGTCCAGCATAGTAATTCCCGACCGAGGTAACGACAGCGTCATTGGGAGAGCTTTCAAACTGCAGGGCAATTTGCTCAGCATCATCCGGACGGTTTAGTAAATATTTATCTAAAGCTATTGATACTACCTGATAAGAAGTATCGGCCAAGGCTTCCTTGAAAATCTTATCACTATTATTGTCGCCGTAGGTAGCTAAGGTGATTATTGCTTCCGCACGCACCTGTGGATGGGCGTCTTCCCGAGCCCGCATTTGAATCGTTTTTTCTATGGCTGCGAAATTTTCTCCCGCATATTCCGCAAAATTGGCAATAGCCATCTGTCTTATTTTCCAGAATGGGTCATTCATCGCCTTAATGAGCACGTTTCGTACCGTACTATCGGCAAGTTGGCCTTCCAATTGTGCTATGGCCAGATACTTTGGCAAAAAACGTTCAGCATTATTATATTGAAATTTCATTTCCTGTCGATCCTTGCCGTGTTCTATGGATGCGAGCAGGCTGGATTCGGGATCGAAAAGGACGAGGTTAGGTTTTTCCGTAGCGGGAAAAGTAAAGGTTTGTTTGGCTTGGTCGATTACAATCTGGTGGCGTGTTTTTTTTCCTCCCACCCATATATCTACGGGCACGGGCAGACGGTATACCGTGGAAGCCAAAGTGTCTTGCTGTTGTTGGATGGTTAGTTTGAGTTGCTTGTCGGCAAGTGAATACTCTTGTTTAATATCCAAAATCGGGTGGCCTGGTCTAAAGAACCATTGGTCGAAAAACCAGTTTAGATCCTGACCCGTAATTTTTTCAAATGAAATTCTTAATTGAGCAATCTCAGCCTTACCAAGGGCATTATTTTTCAGATAATCTCTTAGAGAAGCAAAAAAGGCGTCGTCACCTACCTGGCGTCTTAGCATATGCAAGATTCTTCCTCCCTTGGCATAGGAATGACTATCAAACATGTCATCGTTATTCTTGTAGAAGTACCGAATCAAAGGTACCTTTTTAGTCTCCGACTCAGCCAGGTATTGTTTGGTTTCTTGTAGATTCACCCAGTCGGCTTCGTCCAGTCCGTCTTTATACTCCGCCCAGAGATATTCAGCATAGTTAGCAAATGCCTCGTTAAGTGGGAGTTGTCCCCATTCTTCAGCCGTAACATAGTCGCCAAACCAGTGGTGGGCAAGCTCATGAGCTATTACAGCGTCGGAGTTTCCATCTACAAGTGACCGGGTATCGTTTTGTACGCTTTCTTCATGAACAGTGGCGGTGGTATTTTCCATCGCACCGGCTACAAAATCCCGGACGGCAATTTGCGCATATTTTTCCCAGGGAAAGGCCACGCCAAATATATTAGAGAAGAAGGCGATCATGGCTGGAGTTCTACCGAATATGGCGTGAGCATCATCGGCATATTTTGGCTCCACATAATAGCTCAGCTCCATGCCATTCGGCATATAATCTTTCGCCACTGCGAAATCGCCCACGGCAATCATCGCCAGGTAAGGAGCATGTGGTATCGATTGTCGCCAATGGTCAGTGCGCATACCCTCTTTTTCCTGCTCAGAGTGAATGAGTAACCCATTGGAGAGAGTTTTGAAATTATCCTCCACGGTGAGCAGTATGTCGTGGGTGAATTTCTGGTTAGGAGCGTCTATGGTTGGAAACCAGCACGAATTGGCCTCTGTTTCCCCCTGGGTCCATACTTGCCGGGGTTTTCCTTCGTCCATACCATCTGCATTGATGAAGTAAAGTCCTTTGTCGGTGGGGTGATCTCCCGGTTGGTCCCTAGAAAGTTCATTGGGCTTAGCCACATAGTCTATCCTGATAGCCAGGGTGTCTTTGCGCGTATAACTGGCGCCTAACTGAATGGTAAGCTTTCTGTTGTCGTATTGGTAGCTTAACTTTTTTGTCTTTCTCTTGTCCAGTTCCTTTTTACTTAAATCACCCAGATTGCTGCGGTCTTCTAGTAGGACTACAGACTTAATATCAAATCCTTTTGCATCCAGTTCCAGAATATTTTGTGGGTAGAAATGAGGTCGAAATGCCAGTACGGCCGATCCTGGAACCCGCTGCCGTTGCCAATCAAGCTGTAAGTCGAGCCGGGTATAAATAAGTTGGTGCGGCATAGGACGCTCAGGCCGATAGGGTCCGGCAGGGCTGACCATGCCCGCGACTTTCCTAAAAGTGCTGTCGGGTATAGCTGAGGCAGAACCCATCAGGGGGGCTACTGCCAGCCATATGAAATTAAAGAATAGTGCTAAACGATTGTCGAATTTAAAAATGTTCAGGGTCATGTTCGCCACTCGATTGGGTATTTGGATAAAATTATTCAATGCTATACAAATTTGAATTTATGCCTGTCGCGATATTTCCGTGGACAGTGATGCTCTTTTTGCCGGTATATATGAGACCAACAGTGTGATCAGAACGATGATGCTAGCCGATACCAATATATCCTTGGCAATTAATTTAACTGGATAAGCGTCGACCAGCGAGGAAACCATTCCCATAGAAACCAAGCCGAAGCGCTGTTGAGCAAGGCAAAGCGCCACTCCAGCGATAATGCCTACCGTCGCACCGCTAAAAGCGACAATGGCTCCTTCAAAAAGGAATATCCTTCTGACCATACGCTGTGTAGCCCCTAAGGCATAGAGCATGGCGATATCCTTTTTCTTCTCAATAGCCAACATGCTCAGAGAAAAGAAAATATTGATGCCAGCAACCAGAATAATAAAAGAGAGGGTAATGGTAACAAAAAGCTTTTCGATCCCAATAGCGCGTAGCAGATCGGCATTCATTGCGTCTCTATCCCGCACCAGGAAGGTTTCTCCCAGTTGCTTACTCAATGCCCGGCTCACCGCTTCTGCATCTGATCCCGGCACAAGTTGTATCTCCAGGGCGGTACGCTCCTGCTGGTACTGGAGCAGATTCTCCGCAATTTCCAGAGGGACAATTACATAGTCGTCATAACGTGTTTCTATAAAAAATACGGCTCCGGGCCGAACGTGAATCTCCCTAAAGGCATCCGTTGCGGTGGGGTTGATGGTACTTCCGCCCGTTTTTGGGTACCAAAGTTCCAATGGGATGATGATATCCTGCAGTGATATAGAAAGCGCACTACGAACCCCCTCAGATATAATGGCAAAAGGGGTTCCCTGATTACCATAAAGACGGAGCTTGCCCTCAATCAGTGCGCTGTCGAGTTGGTTCCGCTGAATATAACTACTATCTACTCCTTTAAGACGGACGATGCTTTGTTGGTCGCCATAACGTGCCAGAGCATTATCTTGAATTACCTGAGTCACTAGGTGCACCCCTTGCACAGACTTAACCTTAGTCATCAGGGAATCGCTAATGGTAAATCTTTTCCCTTTCTGCGGCGTAACGGTGATATCTGCGTCGAAGGTTTTAAAAATACTACGATTCAGTTCCTCCATACCGTTAAACACCGAGAGTACCACCACCAAGGCCATAGTACCCACGGCCACGCCAACCATGGCAATCCGCGCAATTAAACTAATAAAGCTCCGTTTATGTCGGGATATGAAGTACCGATATGCAATGCGGAATGGAAGGTTCATCGGGGAATATGCCTTTTATGACTGGGTAGAATCCTGATCTTCGTCTTCTTCAGGGGGAGCAGGTGGGATCACCAGATCGGAAAATAGCTGATCCATTTTCGAGGCATATTCTGCCGTATCGTCCAGATAAAACTGTAAATGGGGGACAATCCGTAGTTGATGGCGAACCCGATCGCCTAATTTCTGTCTCAGAAATTTCGTGTTCTGCTGAATATTTTTTAGAATTTCTGCTTTATTCTTGTCGGGAAGAAAGCTCAAATAGGCACGTGCAATTCCCAAGTCGGGTGTCACCCGCACTGCCGTAATGGTAATAAATGAGCCAGAAGAAAGGTGTGGAGCATCTTTCTGAAAAATCTCACCTAAGTCTTTTTGTATCTGTCTTCCTACCTTTTGTTGTCTTTTCGATTCCATCTGATGCGTTTCAATTTTATAACTTTTCCAGAGCGGTAGCTCAAATGGGGTTATATTTAAAATAACTGCAAATATCCATACTTATTTTGTTTTTGTGGGGCTTGAAATCGTAATTTCGTGAAAGTTATTCATTTCGGACTCATAACGCCCGCGTCTTTTGCTTAGTTTTTTTAGAGTTAACGCCCGCTATCAATCTGTCAGTCTGGTTGTATTTTTCCTGCTTTTGCGACTTCCTTTATTACTCGGTGACGCTCCTTTGCTGGTTCCCGAACTGAGTTGGATGTTGGTAGGAGAGCAGATGGGGCATGGTTTTATGCTTTACCGGGACGTGTGGGATAATATCAGTCCGCTTTCGGGCATGGTCTACTGGCTCATCGATACCCTATTCGGAAGGGGGCAGTGGGCTTATCAGCTTGCCGCCTTGCTGATCTCGATTATCCAACTCTTATATTTTAATTACCTGATTCGTTCCAAGGATATACTGACGGTCAGGTCCTTTATTCCTGGGGCTGTGTATGCCATATTTCTGAATATATCTTTCGATCTGGGCACTCTCTCTCCCATGCTCATGGCCAATACGTTTCTCTTATTTGCCTTTGGAACGCTGGTGCAGATATTATTACGACGGGAAGTAAATGTCCAGGTTTTCGAAGTGGGACTATATATCGGCATCGCTACCTTATTTTACCTGCCTGCTTGTGTATTTATGATCTGGGGTTTTTTAGTCTTCCTTTTTTATACGGGCGCTAACTTTCGTCATCATTTATTAGGTTTCTTCGGCGGAGCTTTCCCCTTACTTATGGTAGTCCTCTATTTTTATATGACCGATAGTCTGGAAGCTTTGAATCGAAATTTGCTAACCTCCGTCTTTCAGGTAAAACAATATAATCTAAATGATTTCTTTACCCTCTTCGCTTCTATATTTTTACCCTTTCTATTTGGGATTCTCGGTTTTTTGAGGATTTCTACTTCCATGCGTTTTGTCAATTTTCAAACCCGCGTACAACAGTCCTTCGCCTTATGGTTTTTAACTGCCCTGGCTACTGTCCCTCTCATGCAGTATCTGGCACCCATGCAGTTTGTGATTTTTATACCACCTCTGGCATTTTTTGCCAGCTATTATTTCCAAAGCTTTAAGAAGAGAAATTATGTTGATGAACTACTGTTTATGTCCATGGGAGCAGTCATCGTGCTCATTCAGCTGCAAGGAATGCTAGGAGTGATACCGGGCTTATCCCTGGGGCGCCTCGAGAATCTACAGACTAAAGAGGCTATATTGCCAGCCGAAATTCAACGACAGAAGATCCTGGTACTAGGCCCTCATGAAGGGGAGTACCTCAAAAATTATTCGGCCACCCCTTATTTAAATTGGGATTTAGCCAGCCCATACTTAAGTAACCTGGACGATTTCGAAAACGTCATTCAGGTTTATGATCACTTTCAAAAGGATCCTCCCGATTATGTTATTGACAAATCAGGAATTATGCCGAAGCTGCTGGAGCGTGTTCCGGCACTCAAAGAACAGTTTCAATTGAGTGCCTGGAAGGGAATCTATAAGAAAGACTCTACCGCTCAGTAGCCCTTTAGCAAGAAATTTTCTCTACCCGCTTTTGATGTCTTCCTCCTTCGAATGAAGTCTCCAAAAACAGACCAAGACTCTCCAGTGCCGTTTCCAGTCCAATAAACCGAACAGGGAAACAGATCACATTGGCGTCATTATGCTGGCGTGAAAGGGCAGCAATTTCAGGGTCCCATACCAGGGAAGCCCGGATGCCTTGGTGTTTGTTGGCAGTAATACATACACCCTGGCCGCTTCCACAGAGTAATATGCCCTTTTCATATTCGCCCGTTTCCACTGCAGCGGCCACAGGGTGGGCGAAATCTGCGTAGTCGGCCGAATCGGCACTGTAAGTCCCATAATCATTCACCTGATAACCCTTGGACGTAAGCCAGTTTATGATAGGTTCCTTATATGGAAATCCGGCATGGTCGGACCCAATTGCAATTTTTCTCATTTCTTTTTTGTTAATTGTAGCTGTCTTACCGTTTTTGTATATTGGATAATATCCTTGGATATTAGGCCCAATTATTCAAATACAAAGGTAATATCAATTCGGAAACAAACTGAAAAACATAAAATTATGAATGAAGAATTAAATCATACTAATGAAGAAGACGCCACGGATTTGTCTTTGATGAATCCGGCCGTCAAAGAAGATGAAATACGCATAAAGGAGGCATTTGCAGATCGAAATTGGAGTGAAATCAAAAGCGCAGATTCATGGGTAATTTTCAAGGTGATGTCAGAATTTGTTGCAGGCTTCGATCGTTTAGCCAAAATAGGCCCTTGCGTGTCCATCTTTGGGTCTGCACGAACCCTGCCAGACAATCCCCATTATAAAATGGCCGAAGAAATTGCCGCCAAATTGGTTCGTCATGGGTATGGAGTCATTACAGGTGGTGGACCAGGAATTATGGAGGCTGGAAACAAAGGAGCCTTCGAACAGGGTGGAAAGTCAGTGGGTTTAAACATTAAATTACCATTTGAGCAGCAAAGTAATATCTATATTGATGTAGATAAGAATATCAATTTCGATTTTTTCTTTGTAAGAAAGGTGATGTTTGTGAAATATTCCCAGGGGTTTATCGTCATGCCGGGAGGGTTTGGCACGCTCGATGAGCTTTTTGAGGCGATGACTCTGATTCAAACCAAGAAAATTGGCCGTTTTCCTATCGTTCTGGTAGGGACTAGCTACTGGTCGGGATTGTTGGACTGGATTAAACAGGTAATGCTTGTAGAAAAGAATATCAGTCCGGAGGATATGAAGCTCATAAACCTGGTTGATACCCCCGACGAAGTGGTGAAGGTTATCGATGATTTTTATTCGAAATATCTTTTAAAACCCAATTTTTAACACATGATTCGAATGTGACCTGAAGTTTAACCTGACCATCTTCCTCAACTTTGTACATGAATATTGTTGAAATTGCTCACTTGACAGCCCTGGCAGGCCGGCGGATCATGGAAATTTATGATGATAAAGCGCTGGCTAACCAAGTTGCCTGGAAGGCCGACGCTTCACCCCTTACTCTGGCCGATAGGGTCGCCCATGGAGTACTGACGGAAGGGCTCTTGAAATTACATCCACATATTCCCGTTCTATCGGAAGAGGGGAGGGATATTCCCTTTTCAGAAAGAAAGGGTTGGCAGCGTTATTGGTGCGTGGACCCGCTCGACGGAACCAGGGAGTTCGTTAATAGAAATGGTGAGTTCACCGTCAACGTAGCCCTTATAGAGGATGGTTATCCTCAGTTGGGGGTGATTCATGTGCCCGTTACTCAAACAACTTATCTGGCAAGCGCCGAATATGGGGCTTGGAAATGGTTGGAAGGGGAAGTCCCCCAAAAACTTCAGGTAAGGTCTTTGCCCACGGGTTGGACGGCCCTGTGCAGCCGATCTCATGCACTGCCCGAAGAGGAGGTTTTTTTGAGAGGGTATCCGGTTGTTGATCGGAAAACAGTAGGAAGTGCGGTAAAATTTGGCCTCATTGCTGAGGGAAAGGCTCAGATATATTATCGGCAGGGACCCACCATGGAGTGGGATACCGCCGCAGGTCATGCCATAATTAATTATAGCGGTGGCAGTCTGACTCGCCCTGATGGTCGGTCCTTTCTTTATAACAAAGAAAGTCTGCAAAATGAAAGCTTTTTATGTTTGGCGACTCCAGAAAACAATGGCCTATCTCCTTATTAACCTATGAATAGATGGGTACTCATTCGTAAATTTCTTTTCCCACTGCTATACCTGGCGGTACTTACCTTGTTGGGGACCATCGGATATGTTTTGATCGATGGCTATAGCTGGATCGATTCCTTATTTATGACTGTAATTACGGTTAGCACCGTTGGTTATGGAGAGGTTCAGGAGCTGAGTCCGGCGGGGCGACTGTTTACTATCGTGCTCATCATTACCAGCATTGGATTAGTAGCTTACTACCTTACTTTCGTAACCCGACTCATTGCCGATGGGGAGTGGACCAAAGAGTATAGACGATATAAACAGTTTAAAAGTCTGATGAGAATGGAAGATCATGTAGTTGTATGTGGTTTTGGCCGGAATGGCCGGGAATCCAGTGCCGTGTTAAGGAACAGTGACATACCATTTGTGGTGATTGAAAAAGTACCCGGTATTGCTCCTTTCCCGGGCGATATTATGATCCATGGGGATGCTACTCGTGATGAGGTGCTGCTGGAAGCGGGCATCCTGAAAGCCAAAGCCTTAATAGTATCACTTCCAGAAGATTCCGCTAACTTATTTGTTGTGCTCACGGCCCGGCAGCTAAACCCAGAGTTACTGATTATCAGCAGGGCATCCTATGATCAAAGTGTTAGTAAGCTGAAAATTGCGGGTGCAAATAATGTCATTATGCCCGATAAGATCAGCGGTGCTCATATGGCTACCCTGGTACTTATTCCCGATGTTCAGGAATTCATTACCTTGATGAGTACGCAGCATAACGAGAATTTTCAGATTACCGAAATTCCAATAGCTTTGTCCACCCAGCTCAAGGAACTGAATTTATGGCAGGCAACGGGTTGCACCATTTTGGGAATCAAACAGAAGGAAGGCAGCTATTTGCGAAATCCCGGTCCGGAATACTGTACTGCTTCGGGCGAAAGTATGATTGTAATGGGAACTAAAATTCAGCTTGACGAAGCGAAGAAATTGCTTAACTCCCAAGCCTGACTCGTTTATTCAAATGAGATATAAGGTAGGATTTTCTCCAGGCTGGTAGTATCCAGCACTTTTATTTTCATAAGGTCTTCTGCCGAGTGGTAGGGACCATGTTGATTGCGGTAATTTACGATTACAGAGGCAAGTTTCTTATTCCTTAAATAAGGATGGGACGTGAGGCGTTCGACTGTCGCCGTGTTGATGGAGATTTTCTGGGTGGGTGATGTAATATCTGTATGGCGGCTCAACTCTTGTAAGGTAAGCGAATCCAGTCCATAGATTTCGGAGTACTGCTTCTTACTATAAAACCCACCGAGAGCGTCTCTGAATTTGAGGATTCGCTGGGCAAGCTTGTTTCCTATGCCCTTGAGCGGTAGCAATTGACTACTGTCTGCAGAATTTATGTCGAAATGCCCTATCGATTTGCTACTGCTGAAGCTATTGATGCTGCTCTTGGGTGGGTCTGCATTTGAGCTTTTTTCTTTATTATTATCAGCTCGCTCATTTTTGACTTCTGGAGTGAGTATAATATAGGGTTCTAACTCCTCGAATAAAGCTGAAGGGAAGTCGTAAATTTGTAATAAGTCTGTTTTGCGTCTGAATTTCCCACCTTTTTGTCTGTAGTTATCAATCCGCTTCGCAAGGAAACCAGGAATGCCCAGGTCTTCAAAATCCGTTATGGACGCCAAATTAGGATTGAAAGTGAAACGTCGAATGGGACGGCGATGGGGCGATTGGGGGAAGGTCCCGTCAACCTTCTGATCAGCTTTATCGGCTTTGTTTAGTTCGTCTTCAATTCTTGAGGCCAGGCTATCCAGTCTTTCCGGCTCCAGAGTCGGATCATCAATGGGTAACAGGGGTAGTAGAAAACGGTTGAACAGTATCGGGGTAATTGCCAGGAGAATCATCACAAAAATCGTATAAACCGTGGCCCTGGCCTGTTTAGGAGTGAGGCCAAAAAAATCCTTTAGCTCGTTGATGATCCCTCTGAACATGGCCTGATATTTAAATAAAACGGAATAAAATTCAGCGGTCGGGGAGGGACAGGCACGCTACTTGACGACTACAGCAACATTAATTTACAAAAAAACAGTACATCTTCCACCTTTGCCATCAAATTTCCTAATTTTGCCCGTTCCCCAGCGAGGGGATCAAATTGCGAAGTAATTTTTTAATAGATATAAACGAATATAATGGATCAGGCACCTGCTACTTCCCTACAAGATATTGTGGGGCATGCTAAAGAATATGGTTTTGTGTTTCCTTCTTCGGAAATCTACGACGGCCTTCAGGCAGTATACGATTATGGCCAGAATGGCGTAGAGCTGAAAAATAACCTGAAGGCTGCCTGGTGGAAGGCGATGACCCAATTACATGATAACATCGTTGGGATCGATGCGGCCATCTTTATGCATCCCCTTACCTGGAAGGCTTCGGGCCATGTCGATGGCTTCAGCGACCCTATGATTGACAATAAGGATTCCAAAAAGCGATATCGCGCCGATCAGCTTCTGGAAGCTAAAGCAGAAGAACTTGCCGCAGCAGGAGAAGAAGAGAAGGCTCAGTCACTCCTGACCGAAATGGGACGGTTGCTAAGTGCAGAGGATCTTGCTGGGGTTCGCGAGCTTATTATATCTCAGGATATCAAGTGTGCGGTGTCGGGGACGCTAAACTGGACAGAAGTTCGCCAATTCAACCTGATGTTTAGCACCCAGGTAGGATCAGTTGCCGAAGATTCATCAACCATTTATCTCCGCCCCGAAACGGCACAGGGGATATTTGTAAACTTTTTAAATGTTCAAAAAAGTGGTAGAATGAAGGTCCCATTTGGGATTGCTCAGATTGGCAAGGCCTTCAGGAATGAAATAGTAGCCCGGCAGTTTACCTTCCGTATGCGCGAGTTTGAGCAAATGGAAATGCAATTTTTCGTACGCCCTGGTACCGAAATGACCTGGTATAATGCCTGGAAAGAGGCTCGGATGAAATTTCATATAGCTCTGGGCCTTCCGGCCGAAAGTTTGAAATTTCATGACCACGATAAATTGGCGCATTATGCCAATGCTGCAGTGGATATAGAATATAAATTCCCCTTCGGCTTTCGTGAAATGGAAGGGATACATTCCCGGACCGACTTCGATCTACGCAATCACCAGGAGTTAAGTCGTAAAAAGCAACAATATTTTGATGCCGAGTTAGATGAGAATGGAAAGCCGTATGGAAATTATATTCCTTATGTAGTAGAAACTTCTGTGGGGGCTGACCGCTTATTCTTAGCAACTTTTTGCAATGCCTATACGGTAGAGAAGGTAGGTGAAGGTGATCAAGCTAAGCAGCGCACCTATTTAAAGCTTCATCCAGCCTTGGCACCTTTTAAAGCGGCTGTGCTTCCATTGGTGAAAAAGGATGGATTGGCCGAAAAGGCTCAGGAGGTTGCTGCTTCCTTGAAGTCATCTTTCAGGACGACATATGACGATGGTGCCGCAATTGGCAAGCGCTATACCCGTCAGGATTTGATTGGAACACCTTACTGTATTGTGATTGATTACCAAACGATGGAAGATAATACTGTCACCATTCGCCATCGTGACAGTATGGAGCAGGAGCGAATCGCTATTTCTGACCTTAAAACCAAAATAGGCCATGAGGTAGCTATGGAGCGCATTCTGGAGGTGATTTGATCAAGGAAAAGGAACCAGGAGCAGCCTCTTTTGCCATGACAAAAGAGGCTGTTTTTCTTATCCGGGGCTATCTTACATAGGATGTTCATTTGCAGAAATATTCCTAATGTTCTCAGAAAATATACATAGGATTCAAGCGTTGCTAATAAAACTTAATCCGCACAAAGCATGAATAAATCACCTCTGAACGCCCTAATCCTCGGGCTGTCCATCATAGTTACCGCCCTTATTCTATCAAATGCCTTTAAGAATCGGAATAAATCAGGTAATACCATTAATGTAACAGGGCTAGGTACCAAGGATTTTGTTTCAGATCTGATTGTCTGGAGCGGCTCGTTTAGTAAAAAAAGCGTGGATCTGAAAAGTGCCTATGCGATGGTAGATCAGGATCGTGAGCATATCCGGAAGTACCTAATTTCGAAAGGGATTCAAAATGATCAGATCATATTCTCTGCCGTTCAGATAGCCAAAGAGTTTGATGAGGTATATGGAGATAACGGGGTGAAAATACGATCCACATTCACGGGGTATCACTTAAGCCAGAATGTACAAATTGAATCGCATGAAGTGGATAAGGTAGAGAGTATTTCTCGGCAAGTGAGTGAGCTTATCAACAGTGGCGTAGAATTCTATTCCAACAGTCCCGAATATTACTATACTAAACTTAAGGAATTGAAGATTGAGATGATAGCTGAGGCCACTAAGGACGCCAATATGCGTGCCAAAAAAATTGCTCAAAACTCAGATAGTGAGGTAGGCGACCTTAAAAAGGCGGATATGGGTGTATTCCAAATCGTAGCTCAAAACTCTTCAGAAGAGTTTTCCTGGGGCGGGTCTTTCAATACTTCCTCCAAGCGAAAGACTGCGAATATTACAGTAAGACTCGAGTATGAAACGGAATAATACTTAGGAATTTAAGAGGGAAAAGATAAATTCAGCCAAAATAAAAGGCCTCACCGAAGTGAGGCCTTTTATGTATTACATTTATATTAAGTTACGATTATGCAAGCTTAACATTAACGGCGTTCATGCCTTTACGGCCTTCCTGAAGGTCAAAAGTAACCTCGTCGTTTTCGCGAACTTCGTCAACCAGTCCTGAGATGTGTACAAAATAATCCTGACCTGATTCTGTGTCTTTAATGAACCCGTATCCTTTAGAGTCATTGAAGAATTTTACTGTTCCTTGATTCATATTATCAATTAAATTATAAATTTGAACAAATGTACTCATATTTGTAATTAACTACAAATAATTTTCAATTTTCCGCTAAGCATTATTTTTATAACGGTTTATACTGTTCAAATAATGTTGGCTATCCGCAGCGTTCACGCTTTTGGTTTCGGTCAAATGTAGCTACCTTTGCGTTTTAGACAGCATTTTCATGACAGAACAGATATTAATACTTGATTTCGGATCGCAGTATACCCAGTTGATTGCCCGCCGTGTCCGTGAGCTTAATGTATATTGTGAAATTCACCCCTACAATAATTTTCCTGAACTTACTCCAAATATCAAGGGCGTAATACTTTCCGGAAGTCCCTGTTCGGTACGTGATCAGGATTCTCCCCGGGTCGATCTGACCGGAATCCGCGGACAGGTACCTGTGCTGGGAATCTGCTATGGAGCCCAGATGATGGCCGATATGAGTGGTGGACAGGTGAAGGCCTCAGAGCACCGGGAATATGGCCGCGCTAAGTTGGATATTGCCGATCATGACTCGTCATTATTAGTAGGCCTGTCCTCGTCTTCGCATGTATGGATGTCTCACGGCGATACCATTGTGCAGGCACCTAATAATTTTCATGTGATTGCTTCTACAGAGTCTGTGCGTGTAGCCGCCTATAAAATTGAGGATGAGCTTACCTATGGTATTCAATTTCATCCGGAAGTGACTCATTCTTCCGAAGGGAAGCAGTTGATGCATAACTTCGTGGTAGGAATTTGTGGATGTGCACAGGACTGGACTTCTGAGTCTTTTGCCGAGCAGACCATAGCCGAGCTTAAAATGGAGCTGGGTAATGACCGGGTGGTGATGGCACTTTCTGGAGGTGTCGATTCCTCTGTAGCTGCCGTACTCGTACATCAGGCTATAGGCAAGAACCTATTCTGTATTTTCGTGGATAATGGATTACTACGCAAGGATGAATATGAGCAGGTTCTACATTCTTACGAGAATATGGGGCTCAATATTAAAGGAGTAGACGCCAAAGATCTATTTTATAAGGAACTAGCAGGCTTATCGGACCCGGAAGCCAAGAGAAAGGCAATTGGAAAGGCATTTATAGATATTTTCGACCAAGAAGCACATTTAATAGAAGATGTAAAGTGGCTGGGTCAGGGGACAATTTACCCCGATGTGATCGAGTCCGTATCCGTAAAAGGTCCTTCTGCCACGATCAAATCTCACCATAATGTGGGAGGCCTACCCGACTTTATGAAATTGAAAGTAGTGGAGCCGCTTAAAACATTATTCAAAGATGAGGTGAGAGCAGTTGGACGCACTTTAGGTATCTCCGAAAATATTTTAGGTCGTCATCCATTCCCTGGCCCTGGCTTGGCCATCAGGATATTGGGTGATGTTACCGCCGAGAAGGTACATATCTTGCAGCAGGTGGATGCCATTTTTATTGGCGGTCTTCGTAAATGGGATTTGTATAAGGAAGTTTGGCAGGCAGGAGTCATGTTATTACCGGTTCAGAGCGTTGGTGTAATGGGTGATGAGCGAACCTACGAAAATGTAGTGGCTCTAAGAGCCGTTACGTCTGTAGATGGAATGACAGCTGACTGGGCGCATCTACCCTACGACTTTCTAGCTGAAGTCTCTAATGATATTATTAATAAGGTAAAGGGCGTAAACCGGGTGGTATATGATATCTCCTCGAAACCACCTGCTACCATTGAATGGGAATAATAATTGATTCTGATTTAAAGAATAAAATTAAGGCAATAATATAGGAAAAGGCGGGTATATCCCGCCTTTTCCTATATAGTGCTGTGTATAATTCCCGGTCTCTTTCTAAGACCTTCCGAAGCCTTTGCTGATCAGACTTAGTACAAAAAGTACTATAAATACAAAGAATAAAATTTTGGCTATACCAGCCGCTCCTGCTGCTATTCCTCCGAAACCTAATATACCAGCTATAATCGCTACTACTAAAAAAGTGATGGTCCATTTTAACATAATTGACAAAGGTTAAAGTTTAACATAGAGTTTGGCTATAACAGATACCAAAGTTGTGCCACAAGCAGAGTATTCTGTAAAAGAATTACTTGTAATGACCATTTTTTTTATGAAGAGTTGAATGATGGGTATACTTTATTCTTTTTGTTTAAGCGCTGATAAACAGTGTTTTATATATTGTTCCGGTAAGGGTCTGTTTTTGCATTTCTGATCGAAAGACCTTATTCTGTAGATTCTTCCTTCATAATTCTTTCTCTATGTTTTTCGCCCCATTTTCGCAACACTTCTATAACTGGTTCCAGGGTATGACCATAATCGGTGAGGGTATATTCCACAACTACAGGAATAGAGTCGTATACCGTTCGCTTAACTAACTCGTTCATTTCCAGGTCTCTCAATTCCTTAGATAGCATCTTGTCTGTTATTTTAGGTATTTCCCGCCCAATCTGCGAAAACCGCTTGTTGCCAAACATTAAAGAAATGATTATGGGAAGCTTCCACTTTCCGTTGAGTACCGCCAATGCGTCGTGTACTGGGAACATATGCTTGGAGCAGGTGCTGAAATTCCTTTCTTCTGTTTTCATAATTATGCTACTTTCTTTTAAACTAATACTATCCAATGGTATAGTACTTACAAAGATATAGTAATTTTTCTGCTGCTAATCATTAGAGAAGGTTTATGAAAGAAATGGTTATGTAAAACCGATATCGCCATTTCCTGAAAAGGATGACCCTCGGGTGAAGACCCTCGGGTGAAATCCCTCGGGTGAGAACCCTACAGTTACGGGAGCGCGTTATAGAAAATACGTTAACGTTTCTATCTAACCAGGTATGTATCGTACCCTAAATGATTTCAGTGATGACCCTGATGGCTTACTCGTCTTGGATTTCGAATATATGCAAGTGTTCTAATTGTTCTTCCTTCCTGAAATTAGAGCATTTGATGATAAAGTATACATGCTCGTTGACTTCGATCTCCGCAGTGATGTTGTCGCTGATGTCTACAATAAGTTTGTAAAAAATATCCGCCTTACTGTTTTACGGCCTTCCCGATCGTATACCAGCCATCTTTATGTGTAACTCTTATCGGGTAAATAGCAGCGGATAGATTGCCCATTCAAACCCTTCGCTTGGTTTATTGTCAGAACTGTATACCACTTTGCCTGCATTATTGATTAACTGAACCTTTCCGGCGGTAGCGCCCTTTATTTTTAGCATGTCTTTAACCGGGTCAGGATAAAAGGTGATCTGAGCATCAAATTACACGCTTTGTATCCGACTGAATGAGAATGAGCCATCTCGGTCGATCATTTTTAGCCGGTACAGGTTATCTCCATCCATCGGGCTTTTATCTGGGAATGAGTAGGAAGAGTTGAATTTCTTATCCTCGTTAGCTGTTACATTCCCGATATTGATTCATTTATTTCCATCTTGGCTACGCTCGATGACGAAACCGTCCGAGTTGAGTTGGTTTCGGATGACCTTTGACAGTTTAATAACGCAATGGATCCTTCAGCTTCTCCGGATACTTTGGTAGCGGTGAGGCTGATCAGAGTTATGGGAAGTGGGGCATTTTGTTTTCTTTAAATGCGATTTCCAGCATCAGCATGAGTGAAAACTATTTGAGCCAGTAAAGTTTGGCACGAAAAAATTAAGACAATAAGACTGTAATATTTATTCCTAATTGTAGAAGTAGGTATCCTTTTCATATCTTTTATTTTTAAAAACTGTATAAGAGGCTATGTTACCAAAATAAGTGTTAAATGAATTATGATATATTATACCAGGAGGGTTAATTGGAGAGACCCTTCTTATACTATTACCTACGTTTGGTGCACCAACTCCGCGAAAAAAGTCAATCATTTGATGTTCTCGATCTGTAATTGCAAGACGACCCGCTATTCCTACTGCGGACCTGTCAAGAATTGGGTTGCGATATCCTAGAAGTTAAAAACACTGTTTATTTATAGAAAGATAGGGTCTGTCAAAATAGAATTGGTTATGGAAAAAATGAAAGTAGAAATATGGAGTGACGTAATGTGTCCCTTTTGTTATATAGGCAAAAGAAAATTTGAAAAGGCATTAAAGGACTTTGAGCATAAGGACCTGGTTGAAATTGAGTGGAAAAGTTTCCAGCTAAATCCAGCTATGAAAACGGAGCCTGGACGCAGCATCAATGATTATCTGGCAGAAGTGAAAGGCTGGTCCCCCGAATACGCTGCTGAGGTCAGTGATCATGTTACCGGAATTGCAGCTGAAGTGGGGCTAGAATACCATATGGATAAGGCTGTTGTGGCCAGCTCTTTTGACGCTCATCGATTCGTTCAATATGCAAAAACAATGGGAAAGGGTGACGAAGCCGAAGAGCAGCTTTTTAAAGCCTATTTTACAGACGGAAAAAATACAGGAGATCTTGAAACCCTGGTGTCTCTCGGGGCGAATGTCGGCCTGGAGTCTGAGGCCGTTAGGGCAGTTCTGGAGAGCGATGACTTTGCTGAGGCCGTACGAATGGATGCTTACGAAGCGCATCAGGTAGGTGCCAGGGGGGTCCCTTTTTTTGTGCTAGATCGTAAGTTTGCGGTTTCTGGAGCACAACAACCCGAAACATTTGTAGGGGCTCTGCATCAGGCCTTCGGACAGTGGGCAGAAAATAATCGAGTCAAAATCACTTCCTTAGCCGATGGCCCTGGCTGTTCGCCAGACGGGGTATGTGATTAAAGGACAATGATTCTGAATACCAAACGCCTGATCGGCGGGAAAAGTTATGGCCATGCTGACTATTAAAATTGTCGGCATGGCTTTATTTATGTTTAAGACTATTCAAAAGCTATGTTAGTTTGCTAGTTTTAACCTTAGTTTTGTGAATTCTCGTATTTATTTGATTCCTGTGTATGGTTCGTTATCTGCTTTTCCTCCTATTTACATGTTTTTCCATGCTTACCTACGCCGGAGGGGTGAAGGGACGAGTGGCTACTATGGAAGGGGAAAGTTTGCCCTACGCCGGAATTACGGTAAAAGGGACATCGCAAGGTACCATGGCCAACGAGGAAGGTGTGTATGCTTTTGCGCTAGCGCCGGGAAATTATGTACTCGTTTTCCAATATTTAGGTTTTAAAACTAAAGAGTTGGCTGTAATCGTAGATGGCGACTTTCAGGAGCAGAATGTGAGCATGGAAGTACAGGCTCTTAATCTTTCGGAGGCAGTGATTGGTGATCTTAAAGAGGATCCGGCTACTACTATTATGCGCAAAACGATTGCTAAGGCCAAATTCCATCAGCTCCAGGTGCGGAGCTATACTGCCAAGGTATACTCCCGAGCCTCCGCAGTCGCAACCGGGATACCTACTCTTTTACAGAAACGATTGAAAAAAGAGGGCATAGAAGAAGGAAAGGCATTTTTAAATGAAAGCGTAGCGGAGGTCAAGTATAGAAGACCTAATTCTTATAAGCAGAAGATAGTGTCTACACGTAATAGTCTGGACAATAGCTTTCCTTCGCCAAACGAGTTCATTATGGCCAGCATATATAGTCCGCGCGTTGCAGGGGCAATCACCCCACTTTCCCCTCAAGCATTCAGCTATTATCGATTTTCCTATGAAGGTTATTTCGAAGACCAAGGTCATATTATTAATAAAATCAAGGTAATTCCGAAGGCGTATGGAGAGGGTGTTTTCAAAGGTAGCATCTATATCATTGAGGGCTTATGGGCTATTCATAGCTATGATCTACAAACGACGACGAGTGGATTAGATATTGCAGCAAAGCAGATCTTTAGTCCTGTAAAACGGGTCTGGCTCCCTGTTAATCAGCAATTTAAATTACAGGGCGGCTATCTGGGATTCTCTGGTCAGTTTAAATATCTGGTATCTGTCAATTATAGCCAGTTAGACGTGGATCCCAATCTGCAGGAAGAGGTAATTATTAATGATAGGGTTGTACAACCCAAATTATCGGGAAAGAAAAATTTAGAAGATCTTATTAAACAACAAAAACAATTTTCATCCAAAGCATTCCGCAAACTTAGTAAGGAATATGCCAAAGAGAAAATAAAGGAAAATCCCGGCCTGAGCAAGCGGATGGTGCGAAGCGATTCGATTGCCATAGACTCGATGGCCAATAAGCGTGATACGACCTATTGGGCCGAGCTTAGGCCGGTACCATTGACTCCTTTGGAAGTAAAGAGCTATGCCATTCAGGATAGTATCAAATTAGTAAAGGAGGTAAGAAATGAGGTAAAAAAGCCTGATTCCACACATTTCAAACTCCAACACCTCATACTGGGCAATTCATATGCTTTGGGGAACAGAAATTACTTGGAAAGTCCGGTGGTAAGTCTGAACTATAATTCAGTGGAAGGAGCGGCTCTGAATTTTCTTACTGAATGGCGTAAGGAGTGGGGCATATCCAGATATCTGCTAGCCAGCCCATATCTACGCTATTCAATCGGTCGCAAGCGACTCTACGGAACTTTGCTACTAAGAACTGGCAATAGGAATTGGGATTTTAGTCTGGTGGGTGGAGAACTCGCATCACAGCTCAATGAGGAGAATCCAGTGGAGCCCTTTCCCAATAGTGTTGCATCCAGATTTTTTGACAGAAATTTAGTGAAGTTATACCAGAATCAATTTGTTAAAACCGATTTTTTTCTTCGCAATATGGGCGACATCCTTGATCTGTACGGCTCCTTAGAATTGCAATCAAGAAAAGAGCTATATAATCTGGAAAGTGCCGCATCTTGGATAAGATGGGATCGGTATGGTTATACCCCCAACCGACCACTCAATGATGAAATTTCCTCTACAGCTTTTCCTGAGCATCGGGCAGTTATGTTATCTCTGAGGGCTACTCTGAAGCCATGGGCAAAATATATTGTCCGTAATGGGCAGAAACGTTATTTGCCCAATAGGGGTCCTGTATTCAATGCGCAATATAAGCAAGCCTTTAGTGGTTTAGGAGATGTGTCCTATACTTTTTTAGAAGCGGGTGTTACGCACAGCGCAAGGTTAGGCCCTCGCAGTAATCTGAAATATGCTGTATCTGGAGGGGGCTTCACAAGAAAATCAACCTTGTATTTTCCAGATTATAAGCATTTCATGGGGAATGAATTCTTTCTTCAAATTGGCGATCCCTTAAATAATTTTCGAATGCTACCATATTATCGATATAGTACCAATTCATGGTTTGCGCAGGCGCATGCGTACTGGACCTTTCAGCGGTTTATGCTGACTCGCTTAGAGGCTGTAAGGCTTACGGGTGTGAAAGAAACGTTGCAGCTACATGCTCTTAAGGTGCCGTCAATGGGTAATTATCTGGAACTGGGTTATGGACTCGATGAGGTATTGAGGATCGCCCGTATTGAGGTGATTGGGCAATTCCATGGCGCGCGTTTCCAAGGCCTGGGCTTCAGAGTGGGTACTTCCATACAGGTAGGGAAGGGGCGGCGATAGTAGATGAAATAATAAAAAAAATGACAGCCTGGAAATTCATCCTAGCTGTCATTTTTTTATTAATATAACTTATTTTACCAAATCGCCCTGTAATCGCGGAGTAGATTTGGGCAATGATGGATACACATTATTTTCTGGATTGATATCGGCCATCCGTTTGCTGGGATCGATTTCGATCCGGATAATTTGATCGAAGGGTTTCGATATGGCAAAGCCATATTCCGGATAGGTCCATCCCCAGTCGCTGAGCTGACTGGTTTTGGTATAGCGATTCTCCTTCTTCTCACCACGCATGGTTTCCAAAGGTATGTAGAAGCACTCCTGGCTTCCATCCTTATAGTTAACCACAACATCCAGAGGCATAGGCATTAGGCCAATACGTTCGAGTACTACCTGCGTATTATTTCCCTCCGAAACAACCTCTTTGATACCATAGTCAATGAAACGGGTGGTACCAACAAAATCTTCCCAATACCAGTCCAGCTCAAGCCCTGAAACCTTCTCCATAATCCGTTTAAGATCTGTTGGATTAGGATGCTTGAAAGCCCATTCATTGAAATATCGCTTCATACCCTTCATAAAGTCGGCCTCACCCATAATATAGCTTAGCTGATTTAAGAATACGGCTCCCTTGGAATAGCTAGCCACGCTATAGGCCCGATTGGTATGATAATGGTCGGCATGAGTGGTGAGAGGTTCTTCATCACCAGATTTCACCAGATTGATATAACCTTGGGTACTACGGCCCTGAGGATCATTTTTAGACGGAAATAATTCGGACATTACAATATTTTGTGCGAATGAAGTAAAGCCCTCGTCCATCCAGGAATATTTAGATTCATTGGTGCCCAAGAGACCCTGGAACCAACTGTGAATTAACTCATGAACGGTGACACTTATCAGTCCCGGAAGAGTCTGACGACCTGTGATGAGCGTGGCCATTGGATACTCCATTCCTCCGTCGCCACCCTGAATGATGGAATACTGCTTATAGGGGTAGCGACCGAATGTTTCGTTCATAATTTTGAAGGCTTTAACAGCAAGAGGCTCCATTTGTTTCCAGACAGCCGCCAAGCTATCCGACTGATAGAAGAAATGGAGGTCTAAGTTATCATCAACCTTCATGATGTCATGTTTATAGTTTTTGTGGGCCGCCCACACGAAATCATGAACGTCAGGAGCTACGAAGTGCCAGGTGAGGCGATCACCCACCTTATGCTTTACCGCTTTTTTGGAATACCCGTGACCTATCTGATCAGGATTTTGTAAGTATCCTGTTCCGGCAAGAACATAGGCAGCATCAATATTTATTTTCACATCAAAATCTCCCCATATCCCATGGAATTCGCGGCCTATATATGGATTTGCATGCCATCCTTCGTAGTCATATTCTGACATTTTAGGATACCATTGAGCCATAGAATATTCAATGCCTTCTTTGTTATCACGTCCAGTACGTCGAATTTGTACGGGTACCTGTGCCTCAAACTCCATGTCAAAAACATGTTTAGTCTTCGGGAGAATCGGCTCATTGAGGGTCACTTCCAGAATAGTACCCTGAACATGATACTTTAGGGGTTTGCCGTTTTGCTTTAAAGAACCTATGCGTTCATAGCCAATCTCCTGGGGAGAGAGCTTAGAAATGCGATCTTTTACCCTGGGATCCGGGTCTGCAATAGTGCGTGAGCGAACGTCCATCAGGCTACCAGGCTGAAAGGCGTTTAAATAAAGATGATAGAATACTTTCGTAAGCGTATCGGGTGAATTATTGGTGTAGGTCAGTTTTTGGGTCCCCTTATACTGATGTTTGGCAGCGTCGAAGTCTACCTTCATTTCGTACTTGGCACGCTGCTGCCAGCGATCACTCTGAGCCATGCTTGAAGCCGCAACTAGGGCCATCAGGCAAAGTAAAAACGTTTGTTTCATTAATTTGGTCAATGATATAAGTGTATTAATTAGGTCAGAATCCTTTCATTTCTGGTGAACATATCAGGCAGAGCGTTCTATGGGCAAGGGATTCGCTCAGTAAAGAAAATATCCCAGCAATGAAGATTGCTGGGATATAATCAATATGACTATTAGGGGGCTGATTTTGCCTCCTGACGCATTTTAACCCAATTGGTTGATGCAGTTCAAATCTTCGAAAGCCAACTTAAGTCGTTCAGCCATGCTCTCTTCGCCCTTTCTTAGCCAAACCCGAGGGTCATAGAATTTTTTATTGGGTACATCGGCTCCATCAGGGTTACCCAATTGAGTCTGAAGATATCCTTCTTTTTCCTTGTAATATTTAAGAATGCCTTCCCATGTAGACCATTGCATATCGGTATCGATATTCATTTTGATGGCACCGTACTGGATAGCCTCGCGGATTTCTTCACGTGAAGAGCCTGATCCACCGTGAAATACGAAGTTTACAGGAAGTTCGCCAGTGCCAAATTTCTCCTTAATATGAGCTTGTGAGTTCAAAAGAATTTTCGGCTCAAGCTTTACGTTACCAGGCTTGTATACACCGTGAACATTACCAAATGCAGCTGCAATGGTAAAATTAGGTGATATTTTGCTTAGTTCTTCGTAAGCGTAAGCTACCTCTTCAGGTTGTGTATACATTTTAGAGCTGTCGATGCCTGTGTTGTCCACACCATCTTCTTCTCCACCAGTTACACCTAATTCGATTTCTATAGTCATGCCCATTTTGGCCATACGCTCGAAGTATTTGCTACAGATTTCGATGTTCTCTTCAATAGGCTCCTCGGAAAGGTCTAGCATATGAGAGCTATAAAGCGGAACGCCAAACTGATCAAAGTGCTTTTCACCGGCATCCAGAAGACCATCGATCCAGGGAAGTAATTTCTTGGCACAATGGTCTGTATGCAAGATCACAGGAACACCATATAAGGCTGCCATCTGATGAACGTGCTGAGCTCCCGAGATACCTCCGGCGATAGCGGCTTTCTGATCGGCGTTGGACAGGCTCTTGCCAGCAAAAAATATTGCTCCTCCATTGGAGAATTGAATGATCACTGGGCTGTTTACCGCTTTTGCTGTTTCAAGAACGGCATTTACAGAATTGGTACCTACCACGTTTACGGCTGGAAGCGCGTAGTTATTAACGTTGGCATGGCGGAAAATTTCGCTAACTCCGTCACCGGTAACTACACCTGGTGCAAAGCGTTTTGTTGTTTCGCTCATAGTAAAATATTGTAAATTTCAGGAAATAATTGCATAATTCACATCTAAAGGGCTGGAATAATGACAATGCTTGCAAGTTAGTTATTTTAAGGAAAAGGTGAAGGCTTGGCGGGCTTTATTATCGTATCAAAACTAGCTCAGCAATAATTATAATCCCCTAATTTGTAATGTGTATATTTGGCATCTTGTTTTTATAATCACAAGCCTGGCCTTAATAAACAGCAAATGCCTTGGTTTCAACATAGGAAGTTCAGTTCATGTCACAGAAATTAATTCGCACCATCCTTCTGGCTGCAGGTATCGGTTTTTTTATACTTTGGATTATGGAATATCGCCGAGCTGGCATGTTTGCCAGTTATTGGCTGCTATTACTAAGTATCGTGGCTTTTCTCAGCTTTCAGTACAACCGCCTGAAGCATAGTGGAGAGCAGAAATCCGAAACCAATACCAAATCCGGCAAAACTCCACCTCGAAAAAATAACCTCCCATGAATGCCTTTATATTAATCATTACCTTTGGATTCTTCTTGCTTGCCGGTTACTATGGCGCTGTGCGTTCTATACTTTCAGAGCTTTCTCTGGATCGTTATATGATGCGCTACGACAAAACGGAAGAGTTGGTAAAGGCCCTTTACTGGCGTCGTATTCTTCGAATGGCCCGCTTGATGGTGGTGGCCCTGGGGGTATTCTTTACTGTGGCTTGCTTGTCGCCGCTGATCGATCAATATTGGCACCTGGCCCTCTGGATCAATGTGTTAATTCTTTTCGTGGTCATGGCTGTTTGCTGGTTGTTTGGTTATACGTTATGGGTCAAACTGGCCCGGATCTTTCCAGGGATGATCGCCCTTACAAATTTTCCAGTGCGCTTTGCCGAATGGTTTATTACCCCTATTTACTGGCTGGTAGAGCCCTTTGTTAAGGACAATATACTTTCTACCTCTTATCGCGACGATGCCGCGTCGGCAGATGATCCCGATTTTGAAGACCACAGCATTGAGGAGCGTATGTTTATCAATGCCCTGGATTTCAAGGATCTGCGGATTCGGGACTGTATGATCCCAAGAACAGAAATCTCAGCTTTGAACGTGACAGCCTCCATAGAGGACTTGCGAAAGGCTTTCTTGTCTAGCGGCCACTCAAAAATAATTATCTACCGCGATTCGGTGGATAATATTTTGGGTTATTGCCATGCCTTGGCACTTTTTAAGAAACCCAAGGAAATTGCCAGTATTATTACACCCATTTTGATCGTACCTGAAGCTATGCCAGTACGCGACCTGATGTTAAAGTTTCTGGAAGAACGAAGAAGCATCGCCCTGGTAGTCGACGAATTTGGAGGTACTTCTGGCCTGGTGAGTGTAGAGGACGTGGTAGAGCAGATTTTTGGAGAAATTCAGGATGAGTACGACTCCACCGAAGACTGGACTGAAAGAAAAGTAGATGAAGATACCTATATTTTCAGTGCCAGACACGAAATAGATTACCTTAACGATAAATATGGCTGGGAACTACCCGAAGGAGATTATGATACCTTGGCAGGTATGTTTATTGATCATTATGGTGACTTACCGGAGGTGAACGATGTGCTGGAATTAAAGCCCCATCTTTTCCAGGTGGTGTCCATGCAGGATACCCGTATCGAACTTATTAAAATTTCAGTAGGTCAGGCAGGCTCTTGATGTATGCTTATTTAACTGGATTTCTCCCTATGAACAATTTCTTTAGTAAGTTTCTAATCTATTTTGCTCTCTTATGGATGTACCTTCCGGCTAGCGGGCAGCAATTAAGGACGGAAATAAAGGCCATCCTTGACGAATCAGACGGTTTGGTAGGGGTAGGGGTTGTGGATTTTGAAACGAATGAATCCATATATTTCAATGCTCAGGAGCGTTTCCCTATGCAAAGCGTGTTTAAGTTTCCTTTGGCTTTGGCCGTATTGCAGCGGGTAGATGCAGGGGAATGGTCACTAGATATGCCCATAGAAGTTACTCCTGCTGACCTACTGCCAAATACCTGGAGCCCTATTAGAGAGCGGTACCCCAATGGAAATATTACCCTCACCCTTGCAGAGATCATTCGGTATACGGTTGCCCAAAGTGATAATAATGGCTGCGATATTCTTTTTAGATTGCTGGACGGTCCCATAGAAGTCAATAAAGCAGTTGCTCAAATGACGTCCAAAGGAATTGCCATCGTCGCTGATGAGGCTGGTATGGCCAAGGGTTGGGATGTACAATTTGGCAATTATAGTACACCAGTTGCCATGATGGATCTTTTTCAGAAGTTCTGGGCCGGACGTATCCTATCCCCAGCCAGCACAGAGTATCTAAAAAAGGTGCTGTTTGAAACAAATACCTGCGAGGCTTGTATGAAAGGGTTACTTCCCAAAGGTGCCCAGGTGGCGCATAAGACGGGTAGATCTGCCACCAATGCGAAGGGCATTACGGCGGCAACCAACGATGCTGGCGTGCTATTACTGCCGAATGGGAAGGCGGTTGGCCTTGTCATTTTTGTGTCCAACTCCAAGGCCAGCGACTCAGCAAGAGAAAGGCTAATCGCCCGAATTTCTAAGGCGGTATGGGACCAGTATAGCCAATTAAAATAGTTTTTGAATTTTACGAATAAGAAGTCTTGCGAATCAGCGTCGAAAATATTGGGAAGAAATTTGTTCGGGAATGGATCATCCGTAAAGCCAGCTTTGAGCTATTGGCTGGGCAATCCTATACCCTGGTGGGGCCCAATGGCAGTGGTAAGTCTACACTAATACAACTTTTGACCGGCATGGTTCCCGTTTCCGAAGGGGCCATCCAGTATTTCGATAAGGCCAACCGCAGCATACATATCGACAAATGGTATAAACAACTGGTGATGGCCGCTCCTTATCTGGAGCTGATAGAAGAATTTACGCTCCGGGAGCTTTTTGAGTTTCATGTCAATTTCAAACCCATGAAGGATAATTTGTCCGCTGCGGGCTTTGAAGACTTTATAGAACTTTCCCATGCCCGTAATAAAACCATCCGATATTTTTCTTCGGGCATGAAGCAGCGGGTGAAGCTGGGTCTGGCCTTTATGTCGGATGTTCCCGTGGTTTTCCTCGACGAGCCAACAAGTAACCTCGACGTGCAGGGTATCGACTGGTATCTTCGCCATGTCCAAGGGCTTTCCGCTCATCAGATCCTGATTTTAGGTTCTAACGTCCTCCAGGAATACGAATTCTGCAAGAATATCATTTCTGTGGGGGAGTTTAAGTAGGAGAAGCCGATTTGAGACTTTGTAGTGATGTTTTTCTTGTCTGCGCCGATCGACTCCCTAATAAAAAGCGTACCTAGTTTTTTTTGATTCTAGATGGTTGTAAAGTAAGGTTCAGTGATTTCTTGGTTATCTAAAACTGAATCTATTATTAAGAACCCTTTCTTTGCAACGATTTTTACCCCAAAACAATCCGCTCACTGGTCACGGACTGAAGCAAATCAGGTCGATGTGTAGAAATTAAAAATGTGGTTCCGGTAGCATGGTAGCTCCTGATAATTTGAAGCATCAGGCCAGTATTGTCCTCATCTACCCCTTCAAAGGGTTCGTTCAAAATAACGTAAGCGGGATCGTTTACAAAAGCAGAGAGGAAACCAACAATCTTTTTCATTCCTGTGGAATAGGTATCCAGATGGTTATGGTTATCCGTGAATTTAAAATCGGCCAGCCATTGGTCCTTATTTGCATGGAACATGGCTGCCTCTATGGTGGACAGTAAGCTTGAAAATGCTTACAGCCGATTAAAACGCAGATTTAGCTATTATTCCCACGATTAGGGCTAGGGAATGGTATGGGATACTGTTTTTACCATCGTTCGACTGCGAAAAAAGTAGATAACTACCTAGTTGTGATGCTTTTCGTTGCCTTTGAAGGGTATTACTTCATTCAATAAGCTATTTTTGGCCTATTGGCCAATGCCCATTAGTTTTCACATCTGGGCTTATCCTATTTGGCTCGTTTCAGCGCAGTCGCAAGCCACGACAATTTATTCTTAGATGAAGTCCAGAGTTTGGCTCCAGGCTCCATTATTACCTTTGATAAAGGGTGTCTAGTTTATGCTCGTAATCTGACCGTTATAGATGAATCTATGTGGTAAGTGACCGCCAAAAAGATAATACGAATTACCTTGCTCAAAAGGAATTTGATCTTGCAGAGGGCACGAATTCGGGCATCTTAAAGGATGAACAAAGTGTGCTTAAATATGGCAATAGAAAGGACAAAGAGCATCGTTGCCGGCGAATAGCATAGTGGAATACTCAAAATGAGCGCTTACTTATATTTCTGAGTAATAATTTTGAGTTGTCAGCCGGAAGAATCGCGCTTATTAATAAAAAAAGAAGGTAAATGGAACTGCTTTTCAAGCAATAGAAGCAGAATTTTCCACTCAAGTACTTTCTTGGGGACAATGAAAATGCGATTGAAAGGCAAATGTGTATAACGATGCTTGCCAACTTGTTAATTACACTCGTAAGAAGCACACTAAAAAGGAATTGGGTCTTTTCAAACATGGTGTTCATCATCAGAGGGCAGCCAATGCACTATTCCATGTTGTACGCATTTCTGTAAAATCAAGAGAAGAGTAGGATGATTATTATCAATAAACAAAAAATGAAAATTCTTAATCCTATTTTCCCTGAAATGACAGAGGCTTAGTTTTGAAAATCCGACTAAAACAACCTTTCTCACAACACAAACGAGGATAATTTTCACACATCCGTTTTTTTGGCAACAATAATTTAAAATTAAAAAAAAACTATGAATTCTGGTAAAACACAAACAGCATCTTTATATTTGCAACATTGTTGCATTTGTTATTTAATAATCTACTTTAATATGCTTCTTTTTAGCTTGTTTTAACCAAGCCGCTGAAGTTAATTCTTTGGTAGGAAAATTTTTAGATGAAGTGCATCATAGTAAAGCAACTTTAGGTTAGGATTTCTTATTTATTTCTATTTATCCACAAAAAGATCCATGTAGGTGCCCAGGTAAAGAATCTATATAATAACATATACCAGATAAAGTATTCTACAGATGGATCAAGTTATCAGAGATAGAAAGGATTAATGGACTTTCCCTAAACCGTCAATTTTAACTTTTATTGAATTAGAATGAAAAACAAAATCTACGCACTGCTTTTAATGGTTCTGTCATCCATCTTAATGAGTTCCTGTGAAAATGATCAAGAACCAATATTGCCTATGCCCACTCTTGAAAATGTTGAGGTAGGTCTAAATAATAATGAGATTGGAATAATTGGACGAGACTTCCATGTGAATGCAGATATAATTGCAGGGGACAAGATTGACTTAGTCAAAGTGAAAATGCTGCCTATTGAGGGTGAAAACTACACAAGTCCTTGGAAATTTGAACTGACTTGGGAGCAATACAAGGGGGCGAAGAATACGAATTTGCATAAGCATTTCACCATTCCCGAAGATGCGGTAGAAGGGAGGTATGATTTTATTATTGTAATACAGGATGAAAACGGAACCACTTTAGAAGAAAAAAGAGCCATTAACATATATGCTCCAGAAAACCTGCCTGTTGATCCGAAGCTTACAGAGTTTACCGTTTCTGCCCGAGGCGAAAGTTTCAAAGTCTTGTATATTTTATCTAAGGGTGGATACCGTGATCCAATTTCTTTAGAATATGGTAATTTTCAAGTGGGTATAGATAAAGGCGAAGTTCTTGATGCTGCTGCGACAGTTGGAGGCATAAAAGGGGAGGGGAAGCTCTATGTTTTACTTATCAACAAAAAGCATAATCATCGTCCTGAATCTATTGATGCAATTGATTTTACTAAAGCTATGGTAGTAGATGTTTTTGAACATAAGAATTTGGAACAGACGGAAAGGTGGAGTCATATAAATTTTGAGAGAGAGGGATTTCCAATTATTTCAAGGTTGAAAATTGGAGCCGAAAAAGATAATAATTCCCCAATCCCTGCCACTATTTCTGGACTTAAAGAATGGGAATCAGGTGACTATTATGTTGGGACTATTTATCACAACAGCACGTACAATATGACCATATTCCATTATGTAGGAGTAGAGGTTAATATGGATCTATAAAATCCCTACAACAATAGTATTTTATTCTTTTGTCAAAGAACCAAAATCTGCAGAATCATGAAAAAGTTAAAGCCCTTCGGGGCTTTTTTGTTCCACATATATTCTTGAAATATCAGTATAATGAACCACTATCATTTGCAATTTTAATTTCTAAAGTCGTAAACTTGAAATCTTTATGTTAGGGAGTGGGATAGAATGTAATAGCTCCCATAGATATATTCGAAAAAGAATCGAAACTATATTCTCCCAACTTTGTGATCAGGTGATGTTTAAATGAAATTATTCTAAATCTTTAGATGGTCTTTTGCCAAGAGTGGTTGCCAAAGTGATTGCTGTAGCAGTACTTCAGTTCCTGAATTTACAAAATAATAGGCCCATTAAGCTGTTAAAAACTGTCTTGTTCGTTTAAACCGCACAACGGGTAAGTATAATGTATTATGGTTTTATATCAAAAATAAATTTAATTCTTTGTAAGAATACTTATATAGAAATATCCTTTATTGAAGTATCTTGATAGGATTTTCTAGGAAATAATTTGAGATTAAAGCTTTACCTGATCCTCTGGGCTCTATATATCGTCTGTCCATTAGCCATTACACCCCCAGGACCTCACTTTTTACCTACAAACTCAGAGTATAGCCAAAACTTAATTAAATTAGGGCCTTTTAGAACCAACCAACACGGATTGATGAAAGCGATACTTATAATGCTGGTGGCACTGTCTACCTGGGGTCAGGCTGCTTGGGCCCAGAATAGGGAATATTTTGGTAAGAAAATAAACGAAAACAGGGCCATGGCAGCCACAGACTTGCCCAGTAAAATGGGAGACAAGCCGGCCTTGAAAGCCAAAGTGACGGGTACTGTTGAGTCGGTCTGCCAGATGAAGGGCTGCTGGATGAAGGTTAATTTAAATGATGGACATACCATGAGAGTGATGTTTAAGGAGTATGCTTTTTTCGTTCCCAAAGATATAGCCGGTAAAACAGTAGTTATGGAAGGGGAGGCGCTTAAGAAAATAGTCTCTGTCGACCACCTACAGCATTATGCCAAGGATGCTGGCAAAAGTCAGGCAGAGATCGATGCCATTACAGAGCCCTCGGAGGAACTTACCTTCGTAGCCAATGGCCTCATTGTGAAATAGCTCATTCCTGACCTTTACTATCCCTCCCTAAACCATTTCTAATAATGATGAAAATTACCCGTTTCTTATTCCTGTTTATTCTTCAAATTTGCGCCTGGAAAGGTTACGCACAGGATTCACCCATTACCTGGTACAACCCCGTTGCTTCAGTGGATTCGGTGCTGGAAGGGCAAGGCTGGCGTACCGGCCTCGAAAATCCTTACGACCGCCTGCCGGCTAAAGCCCATGGCGTGGTGCGTGAGGCGGTCTGGAACCTGTCCCGGCAAACGGCTGGGATGATGATTCGTTTTCGTAGCAATGCTTCCGAAATAAGGATACGCTACCAGGTAACTGGAAAAATGGAACTGCCCCATATGCCTGCTACGGGGGTTAGTGGAGTGGATTTGTATGCCGTTTCCAACGATGGAGAACAACTTTGGTGTGCTGGGAAATATGCGTTTAAGGATACGGTCTCCTTTCAGTTTGCAAACCTGAATGCTCATGATCCCCAACACGATCTCGGAAGAGAATATCGCCTTTATTTACCACTTTATAACGGGGTGAAATGGTTGGAGATTGGTGTTGCGGATAGTTCGGATTTTACCCCCTTGCAGGCCAGGCCCGAAAAGCCCATCGTTATTTATGGTACTTCCATCGCCCAGGGGGCCTGCACCTCCCGCCCGGGAATGGCCTGGACCAATATCCTGAGTCGGAAACTGGATGTTCCCGTGCTGAACGTGGCCTTTTCGGGTAATGGACGTCTGGAGCCCGAGCTGATCGATCTGATTGGAGAACAGGACGCCCGCATGTATGTGCTGGACTGTCTGCCCAATCTGACGGTGCGGCCCACCGTAACCTATACGATAGAATATGTGCGTCAGCGTATTTTGCAGAGCGTACGATCCCTCCGGCAACGCCGGCCAGGCAGTCCCATCATACTGTCGGAACATGCGGGCTATACCGATGCCGCCATCAATCCAACGAGTAAAGGGTATTACGAGGAGGTAAACAAGGTGATTCGGGAAGCCTTCGCCCAGCTTCAGCAAGAGGGGATTAAGGATTTGTACCTCATACCCATCGGCGATTTTGGGCAGGACATCGACACCATGGTGGATGGTACCCACCCCAACGATCTGGGGATGATGCGCTATGCAGAAGGGTATGAAAGACATATCAGGACCATTTTGGCGATGCCTGTAGGAAAGGTAAGTACCACCATTCCAGTAACCCAGCTTAGGGAGTTGATGCGTTACGACTGGGAGAAAAGACATCAGGAAGTGCTGCAAGTCGCGACTCAGAATAATATCGAAACCGTCGTGATTGGTAATTCTATTACGCATTTCTGGGGCGGACAGCCCGAAGGACATACGGCCAGGGGGAAGGCTTCATGGAACAGTACATTTGGCTATAGCAGAACCCTTAATATGGGCTTTGGCTGGGATCGTATCGAAAATGTGCTCTGGAGGGTATACCATGGAGAGCTGGACGGAATGAAACCCAAGAGAATCCTGTTGCAGATCGGGACCAATAATTTACATCTCACCAGCGATGAGGAGATGGTAGCCGGCTGGGATATGCTCCTGGAAGCTATTCGTCACAGACAACCAGCATCTCAGCTCTATATGGTGGGAATATACCCCCGGCGCAACGATGAGGAACGTATCCGGATTATTAATGAATCAATGAAACGCTTGGCTTCTGAGAAAGGGGTCAGGTTTATTGATCCCGGAAAGGTGTTTCTGAAGAATGGACAGATTGAAGAGCGCTGGTTTAGTGATGGGCTCCACCCGAATACCGAAGGATATGATTTAGTGGGTAAAGAATATAGCAGATTACTTAGACCTTGACAATAATAACTAATCGCAATATTGCGATTAATGAAAATATTCTTACCTTTACAGCATGGGAGTAACAAAAACAGGAGGCTTTACGGAGCAACAGAATAGGATGGCCGATTTAGCGAAAGGTTTAGCACATCCTGCCAGAATAGCCATTTTGCAACATTTGTTAAAGGAGAAATCGTGTGTCTGTGGCGATCTGGTCAATGTGCTTCCTTTGGCACAGGCCACCGTATCACAACATTTAAAAGAACTGAAGGGGATTGGATTAATCAAAGGGGAGATTGATCCTCCTCGGGTCTGCTACTGTATCAACGAGGTAGTGTGGGAGGAGGCCCGCCAGATGTTTGGTGGACTGTTTGCTGCCGATCTGAATACCTCTTGTTGTAACTAACCCCGTCGTGGTCAGTGTAGTATATTAATATAAACATTTAATCGTAATATCGCAATGAATAGTTTGGAAAAAGAACAGGAACTCAAAGAGCTGGTAAAACAAAAATATGGAGAAATAGCCCTACAAGATAAGGCCGACAATATGGCCTCTTGTTGCGGGGCAGGGGGCTGCTCTACCGAGGTATATAATATTATGAGTGAAGATTATCAGCATCTGGAAGGCTATCAACCTGAGGCCGATTTGGGCCTCGGCTGTGGATTACCCACTCAATTCGCCCTGATCAAGGAAGGTGATACGGTAATCGATCTCGGTAGTGGGGCTGGAAACGATTGCTTTGTCGCACGTCAGGAGGCAGGAGTGTCGGGAAAGGTCATCGGCATCGATTTTACCCCGGCTATGATTAATAAAGCCCGAGAGAACGCCGAAAAGAGGGGATTTAATAATGTGGAATTTCGGCAGGGGGACATAGAGCACATGCCTGTAACGGCAAATGTCGCCGACGTGATCGTAAGTAATTGTGTGTTGAATCTGGTACCCAATAAGGATGCGGTTTTTAAGGAGATTTATAGGGTATTAAAACCGGGAGGGCATTTTAGTATTTCCGATATTGTGCTGGAGGGCAACCTTCCTGAGCCCATACAGCAGGCTGCCGAAATGTATGCCGGCTGTGTGTCGGGGGCCATTCAACGTTCGGAATATCTGGACTTAATCGTCAATAATGGCTTTGCAGCATTAACCGTGCAGAAGCAAAAGCCTATTGAAATTCCCGATGATATTCTGAACAATTATTTGTCCGCCGAGGAAATTGAGACTTACAGAAATGGCGATGCACGTATTGTGAGTGTTACCGTTTTTGCTCAAAAGCCCTTGGAGGCAGGGGTCTGCGCTCCGGGCTCGGGTTGCTGCTAAGGCATGCTTAAAACAAAAGCGATACAGTCTTTCCTAAACTAAGGAAGGTGCTGTATCGCTTTTTGCTTGCTTGAGTATATACGGCATCAGTCGGGGAATGCCGTTTTATCCAAGCCCGGGATAATCTTCAAAGCATTTTTATAATAAAGCTTTTTCAATACTTCATCGGAGAGTCCCAAACCGTACATGCGCCAGAAGGCATGGTATTTTTTGTGATAAGGGAAATATTCATCTTCCGTTTCCAGCACCCGGAAATAGGTCGAATATTCGGAAGGTACCCAGCTATCTTTTCCAAATAGTACCCGATCCTGGTGTTTGTCAAAAAACTTTTTGGCTGTCCGTGGTTGCCGTCCCAGCTCGGCTATCACGGCCCCAATTTCCACATAGGTATTCGGAAAAACAGTCATGAGACTATCGAGCTTCCTGAGGTTATTGGCATACCAGCCCATATGGGCGTTGATGAAGGTGGTCTTGGGATTGTTGCGGAAGATGGCATGTTGTTCCGCAATCAGGGAGTCGAAGGGTATAGGGTCTACATCACCTCGGCGGCGATTTGGGTGCGTTTTAAGCTCCAGCCATCTCTCGTTATACCGATCCATCGGATCCCAGAACGAAGGAACGTCGGCCGTATGAATCAGTACAGGAATGCCCAGATCGCCACATTTTTGCCATACGGGTTGGAGGCGGGGATCGGACACGGCTACCCGCTTACCCTTCTCGTCGCGGATACCGCTAAAGCCTAAGCTCTTATAGATCTTTAGCCCCTTCGCACCCATTTTAACATCTTCTTCAAGCTGGGCTACGGCTCTTTTGCTCCAGTCTTCCTCGCCAAAATCTTTAAACTGCAAATTGGTGAAGATGGCAATTCTTTTGCCGCCATTTTTACTTACATTTTCAAGGGCTCCTTTCAAATGTTGGGTGCCTTCGGCCCACTCCTGAAACCAGCCCCGGCCGCTGAGGTTCACCATGATGCCCATATTCAGACTGTCCATTTGCAGCTTTAACTGGCCCAAATCCTGCGTCGGCATCCGATATTGGTGGTTGTGCACATCGATAAACGGATATTTCGCTTTAGTAACGGGATTCTCCTCCACGATCAGTGTAGACACGGGGTCGTATTCTTCGAATCCCAGCGGTTCTTCCTTAAGTCGGCTCTGTTGTGCACATAAACTACCGAGGCCAGCCACCGCCAGTACTCCCGCGAAAAGCATTTTTTTGATCAACATATATTCTGGGCTGTTTAGCTGTTAGAATTCAATAAGTAATCAATATTAAGTTATTCCGGACGGTGAATCAAGGCCACACAATGTGCCGCTATTCCTTCCTCCCGGCCTACAAAACCTAGCATTTCGGAGGTGGTAGCCTTGATGGAAATTGCCTCTTCATCCAGCTGCATGACCTGGGCCAGGCAGACTTTCATAGCTGGGATATGGGGATTCAGTTTGGGTTGCTGCAATACGATGGTAACATCTACATTGCCAACCTCATAGCCTTTTTCCCTGATCATCTCAAGGACTTTTGCTAGCAAGAGTTTGCTATCCACACCTTTCCATTGAGGATCTTTGTCGGAAAAATGATAACCTATATTGCGCAAATTTGCCGCTCCCAAGAGGGCATCACAAAGTACATGACAGACCACGTCGGCATCTGAATGTCCCTTGGCTCCGTGTGAATGTGGAATCTGGATGCCGCCGAGCCAAAAGGGCCGGCCTTCTTCTAACTGGTGGACGTCGTAGCCCTGTCCTATACGAAATGGAAACATGAATGAGGTTTATGTTTTTGCAAGAATCTATAAAATAGTTGGTAATTGCAAGTGAGAAGCTATCGGTATAGTCCTCCACGTAAGCCCTATAATGCTATGAGGAACCTAATTTATTCGTACGTTGTATTGAAATGGGTATGACATAAAAAGGGAATGAAATCCTTAATTGTCCATATGAATATAAATATATGAAAAGGAATAGTCCGTTGTAAGTTAGGTTCTTATCCGTTCCATTTGCTTTTCTGACCTCCAGTCTGTGTTTTTTATCTCAAAAGATTATCATGATCACTTTTACTATTTTTCTAGCCATACTAGGCGGAACCGTCTTTTTTAGTTTGCGGATGGAATCACTGGGCAAGGCGCCCAAGGGGGATCGGTTACTCCGGATTAAGCAATCACCGCATTATAAAGATGGAAGCTTCCAGAACCTTACGCCGACCCCCGTGCAATCGGAGGATGCAAGCCTGATCAAAATGCTTCATAAAATGCTGATCAACCCCAATCCTAATGTTTCGCCAAAAGCTGATGTTCCTGTTGTTCGGACCGCTTTTTTGATAGCTCCATCACCCAATCCTACCATCACTTATTTCGGTCATAGCTCTTATATGATTCAGCGAAATGGAATCAATATTTTAGTCGATCCTGTTTTTAGTAAACGTATCTCGCCGGTTTCGTTTATAGGTACAAAGGGATTTAAGGGATCACTTGCATATGGGTTAGAAGATTTGCCGTCCATTGATTTCGTAGTACTGACACATGACCATTATGATCATATGGATCATCATACCATAAAAGCAATGATAGACTCACCCACCAGATTCGTTGTTCCTCTGGGAGTAGGGGCACACCTTGAATACTGGGGCATTGCTGCAGAGAGAATTACGGAGCTAGACTGGTGGGAGACCACTTCCATTATTCCGGACGTGAATCTTACAGCTACTCCTGCCAGGCATTTTTCTGGAAGGAGTTTAAAAAGAGGACAGACCCTCTGGGTTTCCTATGTATTTAAAACGGCTTCTGAGACACTCTTTTTAGGTGGAGATTCTGGCTATGAGCAGCATTTCAAAGAAATAGGTAGAAAATTTGGTCCTTTCGATTTGGCGATTTTGGAATGCGGACAATACAATCGCTGGTGGCCCTATATACATATGATGCCCGAGCAAACAGTGCAAGCTAGTTTTGATTTAGGTGCTAAGGCATTATGGCCAGTTCACTGGGGAAAGTATGCTCTGGCCATGCACGATTGGAATGAGCCCGCCCGACGTATCGCCCACAAGGCCCATGAGCTGAATATGCCCCTGGCCACGCCAATGATTGGAGAACAGATTATACTCGGGAAACCGTGGCCCAATTCCGAATGGTGGGAACTTGGTTAGAGATTAACCGTAGGTGTAGGTTTTACCTGCTTTCGCATGGCATCGAGTTCCTTTTCCAGGCTTGCGGTTTTAAAGTAAAAGTATAGGCCAAGTATCAGGAATATTTTAGAAAGAATAAAAACTGCAATAAATGCCGGGCGCCAGAATTTATGTACTTTCATCTGAGTGTCTTCAACTTCTATGTCCAGGTATTCCGGTGAAGCTGAAGCTTTTTTGTCATGGGAAGTTCCTCCCTTGGGAGTCCTTTCGAAACGAGCTTGTTGCAACCTCAAAGTGAGTATCTCACGGGTAGCTTCGGGAGGGGACACAGATCCTTGGAGAAAGTAATTCTGCATTCTATTCTCCAGAGCAATAAGATATTCCATTGCCTCTGGATTATTGTCAATAATTTCATTTACCGATTGCCGCTCCTGGGCATCTACCATGCCTAGGAGATAGGCTTCTAACAAACCACTGCTAATTAGGTCCTGTAATTTCAATTTTTAATAAAATTAGATGTTATTACTAGTGACAAAAAAAGCATGGAATGATTTTAAGACCTCTGATTTAGTAATCTGCAGGCGCTCGGCTACTTCTTCAGGAGTTAGACCCTGACGGAAGGTAAGTTCAAAAACGCGTTCGGTAAGTAACTCTGGTTCAGTCAAGGGATCTGAAATATAGGACCCGACTTTACGCCTTGCCTCTATGGCCTTGCTTCTGGCTAGCTTAATGATGCAAACAGCATATGAAAATGGATAACTGTTACAGGCTTTTAACAAGGGCGAGGCGAAGACCTCTACCAAAATTTCCTGAGCCAAATGAGTTTGAGGCACTATCTGAAGTATGATCCCATAGGCCATTGCTCCATAGCGATCATATGCCTCTGCAGGGGTTATGGGCTTATTTCTGTTCAGTTCAGTTTCCGTCATGGAGGGCTTTTTCAAATCGGTCATAACCTCGGTCGTTTTGGGAGCATTCAGGTAATTTTATGAAGATTATCAAGTTCAAAGGATAGTAAAGATATATATAATTTCAAATACATTAGAGTATTTTCGATTATTTTGATAGAAAAAACTTACAAATTATAATGAAATTAACTGCGTATAGCTGTGGACCCCGCCTTAAAATCAAGCATATCCTAAGCAGGAAGTGTAAAGTTGATATTAGTTTTTTTTAGCTTTGCAGAATGAAAAAATTGAGCGCTGTAATTTTCGATATGGATGGAGTGATCTGCCATACCAATCCATATCATTCCGTTGCATTTAAAACTTTTTTTGAGAAACGAGAGCTAAAACCTACAGAAGAGGCTTTTAAGGAGCACATGTATGGCAAAAGTAATAGCTATATTCTTTCTCATTTCCTGGGAAGGCCGATAGAGGGGTCAGAGCTTTTGGAAATGGAAGAAGAGAAAGAGGGGCTATTCCGAACGCTTTATAAGCCCTATGTCGACCCCATTGCAGGTTTCAAAACTTTTTTTGAGGAATTGGTATCGCAGTCCATAGGGTTGGGGGTAGCTACTTCAGCGCCTCGGGCAAATTTGGAAATGATACTGGGAGAGATTGGGCTGGGTCCCCATTTTGGTTCCTTATTAGCCAGCGAGGATGTTAATAAACATAAACCTCATCCGGAAGTATACCTGAAGAGTGCTCATAATCTTGGTGTGGAACCAGAAGACTGCCTGGTTTTTGAAGACTCATTTTCTGGTATCACCGCGGCCAAAAATGCGGGTATGCGTGTCGTAGGGGTTTTGAGTTCACATGATAAGGATGAATTACCTCCTTGCGATTTGTACATTGCCGATTATGTTCATTTAAGTTTTCAGGACTTGCTACAGATATAGTGGTTTATAATGGCCTCATGGCTTTCACAAATCTGCCCTTAAAATAAGTAGAGAATAGGTTGTCTTCACGAACACCCCGGGAAGAGGATGCGTGGATGAAGATAATTTCCTGTTGACCACGCACATCAGTAACGATTCCAGCATGAGAGACATAGCCTTCTTTGCCTGCTTCAGGGACAAAGAATAACCAATCGCCCGGACGTATCTCTGAAATGCTGCTCACTTCTCGACCATACTCAGACTGTTGCCAGGAAATTCTTGGCACCTTTATTCCCACTTCAGAATATACAGTACAAATTAGTCCAGAGCAATCAATTCCCGATGCATCATTTCCGCCCGATCGGTAGGGGGTGCCCGTATAGGCCCTGGCCGCTTCTATAACACTGGCTATTTCTTTAGAGGAAGGCGGAGTGGATGGAGGATAAGTACGAGAGGGTTTTGCCGGTGCTTTGACTGGCTTTTTGTAAAGGCTCCCCGTGTTGCGGGTCGGAGCAGATTTGGAAGCATGGCTGGGGCGGCTATAGGGCCGGGCCGCCGAGGCATTGGATGGCCCTTTTCTAAGAGTGTCGCAGGCCATTAGGGTTATACTGATGAATAATATGCTGAATAGGTTAGGGATGTTGAAAGTATGCATGTAAGGATGTGTAATCAATTAGTCAAAAAGTAATGTTCATATTGGCGTCGACGCCAGCAACTATTTAATTCCTAACGTTGAGTGGAGGCAAAAAGGTAAATAAATTTTCAATTTTCTAGTATTAGGTTTTAAAAAACAGGAAATATTGTTGAAAAACTTCACTCTAGCTAAAATTTAAGGTAAATAGTATTGGACTGAACGCAATGTAAGTAGTTTTGTATAATGGTTTAAGTGATTTATATTTCTACAGTCTATGAAGATTATATGTGTTGGCCGGAATTATACGGAACATATTGCCGAATTGAATAATGAGCGCCCAGATGCTCCCGTTATATTTTTAAAACCTGAAACTGCTCAGATCAGAGCTGGGGAGCCATTTTTTTATCCTGAATTCTCTAAAGATATCCATTATGAAGTGGAGTTGGTTGTCAAGATCAACCGGGTAGGCAAGAACATAGAAGAGCGGTTTGCTCACAAATATTACAGTGAAGTAGCAGTAGGTATTGACTTCACAGCTCGGGATTTGCAGTCGGAGCTCAAGGCCAAAGGCCTGCCTTGGGAACTGGCCAAAGCCTTTAATGGCTCCGCCCCAGTTTCCGAATTTGTCAGCTTATCGGAGCTAGGAGACATACAAAACCTGAATTTTGGCCTGGCACTCAATGGGGAGATGAAACAGGAGGGAAATTCCTCGATGATGCTCTACCGTGTAAATCATCTGATCTCTTTTATTTCCAAATTTTTTATGATTAAAAAAGGTGATTTGATTTTTACCGGAACGCCTAAAGGAGTGGGAGCAGTACAGATTGGAGATACCTTAACTACCTATCTCGAAGGTAAGGAAATGATGAAGCTTTCCGTGAAATAATGTGTTCTGAATCAGGAACACTATTCATTACAAATAATATATGTGCATGTTGCGTCATACTGGCACTCTGTTGTCGTCAATTTTTATAGGGTTGTTGATTCTATTAATGGGAAATACTGCCCAGAGCCAACGTCTGACCTATCCGAAAGGATATTATCAATTCCCTATCCGCCCCGGTCTGAGTAATTCCCTTTCTGGTGGGTTGGGAGACCTTCGTACCAATCACTTTCATGCGGGTACCGATATTCGTACCCAGCAGCGCGAGGGTTTGCCCGTGCACGCAGCGGCGCAGGGATATGTTTACAAGATAGGTGTACAAAGGGGAGGTTATGGAAACGTCATTTACCTGAGGCATCCTAATGGACAAACCACTGTATATGGTCATTTGAAGGTATTCGGATCAAAGATTGCCGACTACGTACGCCGTAATCAATATGCAAAGCGCACTTTTGAAATTGATTTATACCCTCCTACCGACTCGATTGTTTTTAAAAAAGGGGAAGTAATTGCCTTGTCCGGTAACACTGGAGGTTCTGCAGGTCCGCATTTGCATTTTGAAATAAGGGATTCGAAAGACAATTATATCAATCCACTCTTTTTCGATTTTAAAGAAATAATAGATAATGCCCCTCCCAAATTTGTGAAACTGGCCTTGAGACCTCTGTCCATAGATAGTAGGATCAATGGGCGGTTCGATCGAAAAGAGTTCACACCTATCCGACAAAAGGATGGAAGTTACCAATTACCAGGAACGATTACTGGTACTGGGGCCATAGGTATTGATCTTCAAGCCTTCGACCAGATGACCGGAACAGGCTTCCGTTATGGCCTCCAATGCATTGAAGTGAAAGTGGACGGGAAGGAAATATTTTCTTATAATATGGAAATATTTCCCAATGCCGCTACCAGAGATTATAATAATTTGATCGACTATTCGACTCAGCAGGAGCGTGGTGAGCGATATTTGAGATGCTATGTGCCTGATGGCAACCAGTTTAATCTTTACAAAACCGATGAGCATAAAGGTCGGCTAATGATTACAGATTCGCTAACCCATACTGTGCAGGTAACCATCTCCGATTCATATCAAAATGCCAGTGAACTTGTTTTTCGGATAAAAGGAGAGGCGGTAGCCCCCCCTATGCCCTCCGAAACCTCAAACGAAGCTTCGGGTCTGACAGCTTCTATTGAAGAAAATGTATATAAGATTGAGGCGCCGGGATATCAAAATCAGAATCCCGAGATGTTGGTTTATCGTGACGGTCTTCAGAAGTCATTCACTGCTTCTGCCCACACTGGTGCGGGGGCCACTTTTTTACTGGATTTACGACGGGTTCTACCCGATTCTGTGCGCATTGGCAAACATCTCCTGCGTACAGATTTTCAAACGGTTTTTCTTCCGGGAATTCCTCAGCGGTTTCAGAAAGAAGATTGGTACATGGTCACCGATAGCAGCAGCCTTTTCGATACCTTATATGTCAGGACACACCGCAAAGGGCAGATGCTCACAGTCAATGATCCGGGAGTAGCCCTGCGCCATTATATTCAGCTAGGCTTCAAGCCTGATTTTGTGCCGGCCAATAAAGATAAAAGCCATATTTATCGGTATAAGGATGGTAATTATAGCTTTATAGGAGGGGAATGGTCTTCGGATGGCATATCCTTCCGAACCCGGGAATTGGGAAGCTTCGTCATTAAGACGGATAGTATTCCTCCAAAACTTAGGGTAATCGAACAAAGTAAAAGCAGAATAGCGGCCTATATTCAAGATAATGATTCCGGAATTAAGCATTTTAATGCTGAGGTGAACGGAGCTTGGGTCCTGCTACTGTATGACTATAAAACGGGAATGGTTTGGTCGGACAAGTTAGATGAAAATGAAGACTTTGAAGGTGAGCTTATCATTGAGGTTACCGATAGAGCGGGAAATAGTACTATCTTGCAAACCGAAATAAAAGAGAAAACAAATTCTGCCAAAAAACGAAAATAAACAGCTATGGCATTAGAAATTGGAACTAAGGCTCCGGAATTTACCGGAAAAGATCAAAACGGAAATGCCTTGTCGCTCTCCTCTTTTAGGGGTAAAAAGGTGATATTGTATTTTTATCCTAAGGACAATACACCGGGTTGTACGGCGCAAGCCTGCAATCTGCGCGACAACTATGAGCGCCTGCTTTCTCAAGGATATGTTGTATTGGGCGTAAGCGCTGACGATGAAAAATCTCATACCAAATTTATAGAGAAGTTTGAATTACCCTTTCCCTTATTGGCAGATACGGATCATCAGATCGTAGAGGCTTATGGGGTTTGGGTGGAGAAAAATATGTATGGCAAAACCTATATGGGGATCGCCCGTACGACTTTTATAATCGATGAAGAAGGAAAAATCTCCGAGATTATTAAAAAGGTCGACACCAAAAATCATACCGATCAAATTGTAGGGGCCTAAGGCCAAAATAGAGTCTTATTATTCTTTCCCAAATTACGAATTTTACAAATTCCCCAGGCTTTATAAATTGCTTTATAACGGCCATATTTTAATCAATAATGACAAAAATGGAAATTGAACAATTAGAAAAAGTTGCCTCACAGGTGCGTAGGGATATCGTACGCATGGTTCATGGTTGCCAGTCGGGGCATCCAGGTGGATCGTTAGGATGTGCCGATTTGTTGGTAGCCCTCTATTTTAAGCAAATGAAGCTTAAGGAAGAAGATGGTAAGCCTGTCTTCGATATGGATGGCAAGAATGAAGATATGTTTTTTCTTTCCAATGGACATATCTCTCCGGTATGGTATAGCGTATTGGCCCGTAAAGGGTATTTCCCCGTACCAGAAATGGCTACCTTCCGTAAACTGAACACAAGGCTGCAGGGACATCCTACTACCCACGAACATTTGGAAGGAATTCGCATTGCTTCAGGGTCATTGGGCCAGGGAATGTCGGTAGCTCTGGGAGCTGCCAAGGCCAAAAAACTGAATAACGATCCGAGTACCGTTTATGTACTGATGGGCGATGGAGAGCAACAGGAAGGACAGGTATGGGAAGCTGCTATGTTTGCACCCCACCATAAGGTTGATAATCTCATCGCCTTTATTGACTTGAATGGTCAGCAGATTGATGGGCCTACTGTAGAAGTAATGAATAACCTGGATTTGGTGAAAAAATACGAAGCGTTTGGCTGGGAGGTATTGACCATCGAGGAGGGCAACGATATGGCAGCCCTGTTGAAAGGACTTTATGAAGCCAAGTCTCGCTTAGGGCATGGGCGACCCATTATGGTAATGGTTCATACGGGCATGGGCTTTGGCGTGGACTTTATGATGGGGACGCATAAATGGCATGGAACTGCTCCGAACGACGACCAACTGGCTGCGGCCTTGGGTCAACTGGAGGAAACCATGGGGGACTATTAAGTCATAGACGAGATCCATAATACTGCCTTGCAGTGATATTTATTCAAGACCAAGATTTTTTAAGATATATAATGAAAAAATACACGTTCACAGAAAAAAAAGATACCCGCTCAGGCTTTGGGGCCGGGATGCATGAGCTTGGCAAGTCCAACCCAAATGTTGTAGCCCTTTGTGCTGACTTGGTAGGCTCTCTGAAGTTGGATCCTTTTATTAAAGAAAATCCAGACCGCTTTATTCAATGCGGAATCTCGGAAGCGAATATGATCGGCGTATCTGCCGGTTTGACCATTGGAGGAAAAATACCTTTTGCAACTACTTTTGCCAATTTTGCTACCGGTCGGGTTTACGACCAGATCCGTCAGAGCGTTGCTTATTCCGGAAAGAACGTTAAGATTTGCGCTTCTCACGCAGGCTTAACTTTAGGTGAAGATGGAGCCACCCACCAAATTCTGGAGGATATAGGCATGATGAAGATGCTTCCGGGAATGACCGTGATCAACCCATGTGACTATAACCAGACCAAGGCAGCCACCATTGCCATAGCCGATTACGAAGGACCGGTATACCTGCGCTTTGGCCGTCCAGTGATTCCCGTATTTACTGATGCCGATCAGAAATTTGAGATTGGAAAGGCCTGGATGGTTAATGAAGGTACAGATGTAACCATCATCGCTACAGGCCATATGGTATGGGAGGCCATTCAGGCAGGGGAAACCCTGGCTGCTGAAGGAATTAATGCAGAAATCATTAATATCCATACCATCAAGCCTCTGGACGATGAAGCAATTTTGAAATCTATTGCTAAAACCCGTTGCGTGGTAACGGCCGAAGAGCATAACCGGATTGGTGGATTGGGAGACAGCGTGGCCCAGCTTATTGTAAAACACGACCTCGTTCCTCAAGAATATATTGCTGTTGACGATAGCTTCGGCGAAAGTGGTACGCCCGCTCAGCTGATGGAGAAATATGGCCTTTCGGCAGTCAATATCGTGGAGGCCGCTAAAAAAGTGATGTCAAGAAAATAAGATCTAACTTTAGATCCAGGCTTTAGAGTCTTGTGTTAAGTCTATTCTGGTGACTTATCGCAAGACTCTAATTTTATTTGCCCAAATCGTTAAAATCGATTAATATTGGTGGCTGTGCTGCTTACTGGCGTGTCAGATCGCTCCGCAACATAGTTATAGGTTGTCAAATTGTATTGAATGTCAGACGAAGAGTTACTAGCCCTATTTGAAGATCCTGAAACGCGTCGTAACGCTTTCAACCAGCTGGTGCGTAAGTATCAGCAGAAAGTTTATTGGTTAGTACGTAAAATGGTGGTAGATCATGATGATGCCAATGATATAACTCAGGATGTTTTTATTAAGGCGTGGAATGCTTTAGAAAAGTTTCGGGGTGATTCAAAAATATACACCTGGCTCTATCGGGTGGCGAGCAACGAGGCCATTAATTTTTTAAATAAAAAGAAACGCCGGTTTTTTGTCCCCTTACACGACGTAGAAAACGAACTATCTCAAAAACTCGAATCGGATCCAGAGCTCAGCGGGGATGCCATTCAGCTGAAGTTACAAAAAGCGCTATTAAAACTTCCTGAGAAACAAAGACTCGTGTTCAATCTCAAATATTATGAGGAGCTCCCTTATGAAGAAATTTCGGAGATTACCGGCACTTCGGTGGGCGCTTTGAAAGCCTCCTATCATTGGGCCACCAAAAAAATTGAAGACTATTTAAATACGAGTGATTAAACCTTGGCTTTCAAATGGAGTCCAACTCCCGAATGCTTAGTGAAAAGATTGGAAAACATGGATAAGAAACGTTTACGGTTAGAAGATATCGAAAAAAAGCCTCCCTTCAGGGCACCGGAACGGTATTTCGATGAGCTACCTCAGGAGATTATGGCTAGAATACCTTCTCAACCAGGGGTAGTACCTAAAGGATCGGTGCTTAAAAACTGGCAATGGGGATTAAGTTCGGCAGCGGCTATGCTGCTGATTGCATCACTGATTTGGGTGACTTTTCCAGAACAACAGGGAGCCTTGGGTAATGAGCCACTTAGTGGTATTAGTGATGGTACTATAATTGAATATCTGGAAGAGCAAAACCTGAGCTATTACGATCTGAGCGAGCAACAAGTAATACAAAATGCTTTTGATGCAGACTCTACAATCATGTTTTATCTTGATGGTATGGATGAGAATATGATTATGCAGCAATTACAGGAGTCTTCATCCATAGATTTAGAAACGATTTGACCTAACAAAATAGAAAATGGAATTGCTATTAAATAAAATAAATATGGTACGTATTGGTTGCTTATTTTTCGTTTTGTTGTTGTCGGCCACGGCCTATGCGCAGCGTCATTCGAACGATGATATGAAACGCATACAGGATGCGAAAGTGGCAATTATTACCAATCGTCTCAATCTTACTGCTGAACAATCGGCAGCCTTCTGGCCTGTTTATAATGAATATTCTCAGAAGAAGCGTCAGATTCACCGGGAGCAGCGAAAGATTTTCGGTGAAAAAAGAGCCGAAGGGCTAGACGACCGGGAAGCCTTGAATAATCTAAAGGAGGTTCAGGAGTTAAAACAGCGGGAATTAGATCTTGAAAAAGAATATCAGCAGAACTTTTTGAAGGTAATATCTGCCAGCCAGGTAGCTGAACTCTATAAAGCGGAACGGACATTTAATGAAATGCTGATTCAGCGGCTCAAACATAACAGAGAAAATAAACCAAACAACTAAGTCGAACCGGTAATATAAAAGACCCGACGCCAATCTGGTATCGGGTTTTTTTGTGCATTTATATTTTTATAGGACAAAAAAATAGGGGCTGTCCTAAAAGACAACCCCTATTTACTATCTATCGTCCGAGGATTAATGACCGCCTGTACTGGCTACCTCGTCTATGCCTTGCGTGAGCACGGTGATATTTTTCAAAGGTGCAGTATGGTTCCGGAAATTTTGAATAATCTCCAAGACGTCATAATCAATATTTACCGACTTACTGCCATCGATCATCACGGTAGAGCCAGCGGGTAAATTGGTCAGCGTATCGTTGATGCTTCCTTTATTGAGGAAGGTGACTTCTTCGGATAGAGTGAGTTTAATGACTTCTCCTTCCTGATGCGCCTGTTTCTCGTAATGATACGAATGCTGAAAGTTTTTGCGCAGGATGAAATAAATGGCTACAACCATACCAATACCAATCCCTTTGAGCAAGTCCGTTAGAAGAATAGCGATAACTGTTACAATGAATGGTATAAACTGTTCTTTACCCAGTTTGAACATAGATTTATAAAGGGCAATTTTCGAAAGTTTGTATCCAACTATCAAAAGGATAGCCGCCAGAGACGCCAAAGGAATATAGTTGAGCAATACAGGAATTAGCAGGGCTGAAAGTAGCAGGATACTACCATGGAAGATAGTAGACATTTTAGAACGTCCGCCCGAATCAACATTTGCCGAACTACGTACGATCACCTGTGTAATAGGCAACCCTCCAATGAGTCCGGACGTCATGTTCCCTATTCCCTGGGCTATTAGCTCCCGGTTAGTAGGCGTACTTCTTTTATAAGGATCAAGTTTATCGGTCGCCTCCACAGAAAGCAAGGTTTCCAGACTGGCTACAATAGCAAGAGTAATAGCCACGGTATATACCTGGGGATTGTTGAATGCCGAGAAATCAGGTGTTTTAAAGAAGCTAAAGAATTCGTTAATATTTCCTGCTACGGGGAGTTGAACCAGATGGTCGCCAGCTAAAACAAGTTCTGGTGCGAACATTCCAAAAAGGAAATTTAGTAATACGCCCGTAAGGACTACAAATAACGCACCTGGCAGGAAGCGGAAGAGCTGAATGCGCTTCATGAAGGGTCTATCAAAAAGGATCAATAGCCCAAGTGAGACCACTGAAATAATAATGGCTCCTATACTAATATGATCCATGGCGGCAATTAGCTCGGTAAAAGTATTCTGGCCATCACTCTGTTCGAAAGTCTGGTCGCCCATATAATCCACATCATATCCAAAGGCATGTGGAATTTCCTTCAAAATTAGGGTTATACCAATGGCGGCGAGCATCCCCTTAATAACGGATGAGGGAAAATAGTAACCTACTATACCCGCTTTCAGAAGGCCTGCAACTACCTGTATGACGCCGGCAAAGACGACGGCGAGCAGGAAAGCCTCAAAGCTGCCCAAGGTTTCTAAGGCGCCCAGTACAATTACCACCAGACCTGCCGCGGGCCCAGATACACCAAGGGAAGACCCGCTTAATGATCCTACCACGATACCGCCTACAAACCCGGCAATAATACCGGAGAAAAGCAGGTCGGAACGACCTGTGGAAGCTAAGGCTACACCTAAACATAGGGGTAATGCGACCAGGTATACGACCAGACCCGCTGGAAGATCGTATTTTAAATTGGCAAATATATTATTATGAGATTTTGACATAAAACGATTGTATTCTTTGATTTCCTAACTGATGAGGCTTGATTAAGAGGCGTTCCGGGATGTTGGGTTTAGACGATATACTGAACGGATATGAGAGTTATCGTCTGCCGATACTTTCAAATCTTTCATAAGGCCATTTTTGATATCATAAACAATACCATGAAGCTGCAAGGGTTTATTATTTGACCAGGCATTTTGAACAATGGATGTTTTACCCAAATTATATACCTGCTCGATCACGTTGAGTTCTACCAATCGGTCGGCGCGAAGATCCTCATCAATGATTGAGTCGAGCTCTTTCTCATGAAGTCGGTACACATCTTTGATATGGCGTAACCAGTTGTCGATAAGCCCTACCTGAGCATTTCCCATAGCGGCTTTAACACCACCACAGCCATAATGGCCAACAACCATTATATGTTTAACTCCCAGTACGTTTACCGAATAATCAATTACACTCAGGAGGTTCATATCCGTATGCACGACCATATTGGCAATATTACGGTGAACAAATATCTCTCCCGGGTTGGTGCCGGTAATCTGGTTGGCGGGAACCCGACTATCGGAACAGCCTATCCAGAGGAACTCAGGTTTTTGACCGTTTGCCAGGTCGGTAAAGAAGTCCTTATTAGCAGCAGTAGTTTCTGCCACCCATTTAACATTATTTTCAAAAAGCTTATTATAGGAGCGATCCATAGGAAAAACGAATTTTCATTGACTAAATAATTTAACAAAATCTTGACATAGTGGCATTATTTCCGTCCTAACCCTGTTGGTACGGCGGTTCACTGTCGAAGAGTAATTTTAATAAAAATATTTAGCCCAGCTCCGGCGGGGGATAATGCATCACGCGATGAACTTCCTTATTGAAGCTCACTCGATAATGAAAGGGTAAAAAATTGTTGACAGGAGCAGAGAGGTAGTTGAAAAAATCAATGGAGAAACCAATAATATGATCGTCCTCCATGAGTTGCTGATTTTCAATGGTCTCGCTCTCACAATTATCAGACTCACAAAGCATACTCACCTTGCTCATAGAAAGCAATTGTTGACTAATGCCCGTATAGGAGCATAGAAAAGTCAAGGTTATGAATATGATGAGTATATTTTTCAAGGGTATAGAATTCTGTCTTTTACTATTTTTCAACTCAAAATAGCAACAAAACGTTCCAAATGCAAATATTATTGCGCTTTAGACTTATAAGTTTTAATTAACGAATCATTATAAATGACCCACAAAAAAAAGGTTGTAAGTATACAACCTTTAATAAAATATTATGCTTTCCACCCTTTTTCGTGGTTTTCCAGCCATCGCCCTACAAGAAAAGCAGAGGTCAATAACACTACATAAAAGGCGATCATGATAATGGTCATATACATAAACTATCCGGTTTTCGTATTCAATAAGGGCAAATTTAGGTAAAAAACGTGAAATGGGAGTTCACATTGATAAAAAAAATCTTACAAAACACCTTTTGTAGAGGGTAAGACGTCAAGGGCCTTCAAATCCCGTTTCACGGCCATTTTAATCGCTTTTGCAAAGGCTTTAAAGATGGCTTCGATTTTATGATGTTCATTATCACCTTCCACCTTAATATTTAAGTTTGAAAGCGAAGTATCCGAGAAGGACTTAAAGAAGTGATGAAACATTTCGGTAGGCATCTCTCCAATACGCTCTCTTTTAAACTCTGCATCCCACACCATCCATGGTCGACCTGAAAAATCTATGGCCACCTGTGCCAGAGCCTCGTCCATTGGTAATAGATAGCCGTAGCGACTAATGCCGCGCTTATCACCTAAAGCCTTTTTGTATGCTTCGCCAAGCGCCAGTGCAGTATCTTCGATGGTATGGTGCTCATCAATATGTAGATCTCCTTTTACCCTGATTTTTAAGTCTGCTCCGGAGTGTCGAGCGAGTTGGTCCAGCATATGATCGAAGAATCCTAGGCCGGTATGTATGTCCGACAGCCCGCTTCCATCCAAATTGAGTTCGATACTAATTTCTGTCTCTTTTGTTTCGCGCTGTACCACGGCGATGCGGGAGGGTAGCTTTAAATGTTCATAGATAGCATTCCAGTCAGTGGATACAAAGCTAAGGTGTGGGGTCAGTTCAGGGTCGCACTGTCGGGCTTGTTCGTCGGAGGCTAAGTAGATAGCTTTGGAGCCTAGGTTTACCGCCAACTGCACATCGGTCAGACGGTCCCCAATCACGTAGCTATTGGCCAGGTCATATTCGTCGCTGAAATATTCAGTGAGCATGGCCGTCCCTGGTTTTCGGGAAGGGAGGTTTTGTTCTGGAAAGCTTCGGTCTACATGAATCTTGGTGAACTGAATACCCTCACCTTCTAGGATGGCCAGCATTTTATTTTGGGCAGGCCAGAAAGTGTCTTCCGGAAAGGAGTCGGTTCCCAGACCATCTTGGTTGGTAACCATCACGAGTTCGTAGTCGGTTTCTTCCGCAATTTTCCTCAGATTCGAAATGGCTCCGGGTAAAAAGGCCAACTTTTCAAGAGAGTCGACCTGAAAGTCGATCGGTGGCTCTACAATGATAGTACCATCACGATCTATAAACAACACCTTCTTCATTTGGTAGTAATATTGAAATTTTATTGAGTCAAGACAATTGCATTCCCTAATTTTGCTCAAATTTCGTAAACTATGCCGGATTGGAAAGTCTTTTCGGCCTTTATTTACTTTTTTGAATGGAATTTGATTTATCAAAACCCAGTTAGCTTAACATAATCGCTTTTTTTAAAACAAGATAGTCCTATGTTTACAGGAATAATAGAGGCAACCGGCAGGGTAGTGCACTGCCAGCTAGAAGGCAGCAACACTAGTTTCACCATTCAGGCAGACCTGGCATCGGAGCTTAAGATCGATCAGAGTGTAAGCCATAATGGCGTCTGTCTGACTGTAGTAGCATGTCAGCCCGACCACTACACGGTAACGGCAGTGGAGGAAACGCTGAGGAAAACGAATTTGAATGAGTGGAAGATTGGGGATATCATCAATCTTGAGAGATGTATGCCGGCCAATGGCCGTTTTGATGGCCATATTGTTCAGGGACATGTAGACCAAATCGGCACTTGTATCTATAAGGAAGAACGGGACGGAAGCTGGTTGTTCGATTTTAGTTACGACCCTACGTTTGGAAACGTGACCGTGGAAAAAGGATCTATTAGTATTAATGGTGTAAGTCTTACCGTTTTTAATTCAGCCCCTGACTCATTTAGAGTCACCATTATTCCTTATACTTACGACTTTACCAACTTTTCAACTGTGGAGGTAGGCGACCAGGTAAATTTGGAATTCGACGTTCTAGGCAAATATATTAAACGAATTCTAACGGGTTATCAGCCCTAGTCTATTGGCATCCTGAAATATTCCGTTTATTTTTACCAACTTATAAACGATATTGTATCAACCGTACATGACAAAAATTAGCACCCAATCACGTTCAGATTTATTGATCCATATAGGCATAATTATTGCACTGGTTCTTGTATTTTTTCTGGGCTTTTTCTTCTTATATCTCCCTTTTACTACCAACCATGGGGAATCTATTACCGTTCCGGACCTTAAGAATAAGAAGGTGGTAGAGCTGGATGCTTTCCTGGACAGTCGAGACCTGCGCTATGAGGTCAGCGATTGTACTTTTGTGGCCAATGTGCCCGCCCTTACCATATTGTCGCAGTACCCAGCCCCTGGCTCCAAGGTAAAAGAAGGTCGTAAGATATATGTGACCGTGGTGTCGAACACGGCCCCTTTAATTAAAATGCCAAAGCTTACGGACATGACACATCAAAGTGCGCAAATGTACCTGAAAAGCGTAGGACTGGTGGAAGGCACTATTACATATGAGCCAGATATGGCTCAGAATGCCGTATTAAAACAATTATATAATGGAAAAGAGATTCTTCCGGGGCAACCGGTAGCCAAAGGATCCAGAATTGACCTGGTTCTTGGTGAAGGATTAGGTACCGCTCAATTTAACGCTCCATCCGTATTGGATATGCCTTTGGACGAAGCAAAGATTGTGATCGTTGGCGCTGGCTTAAAGGTAGGGCAGCTTATGCAGGTGCAAGCGGAAGAAGGGCAGGCAGCTGGAGTGGTGGTAAAACAAAATCCGGATGGTGATACCAAAGTGAGAATCGGAGATGTGATAGACCTATGGGTGACTCCTTCCGCCCCTGAAACCGAATCGAATGAAGAACCTCAAGGCCTGCAATTTTAAGAATGCAATCGTTATTGTATTCCTCTTCCTAATCATGGGTACCAATTTACCTTCTGTGTTTGCACAGATAAAGTTGGTACCCATCGGCTTTCCTACCTCCCAGTCGGTGGAGATTCCCCTAGCAGACACTCCCGGGGCCCAGCGTCAGCAAGGAATTGATTTGCCTTTTTTTGATGACTTCTCTATGGCTGTAGATGGCCGTCCCCATTCCCAACTATGGCAATCTGGAAGTGGCGTGAGGATCAATAATACCCTGACCACAGGGCAGCCTTCTATCAACGTGGCTACTTTTGACGGATTAAATGCCAACGGAGCTCCCTATAATTTTACGAACCCACTCGTTCAAGGTTTCACCGATACGCTTAGCTGTCTGCCCATCAATCTGAGTGCAAAACATGCGTCCGATTCAATTTATCTCAGTTATTATTGGCAAAGTGGTGAACTGATTGAAAAACCCGATTCCAGTGATTATATCCAGCTAGAATTTCTGGACAAAGATTTACAATGGCATATCGTATGGAAACAGTCGGGCTACCAAACTGATCATGTATTCCATCATCAATTCATAGCTATTAAAGAAGATCGGTGGATGCATGCCAATTTTAGATTTCGGTTTAGGACCTTTGGCAGAAGTTCAGGAGCCTATGATATGTGGCATATCGATTACTTGTATCTCAATAGCAAAAGGTCCCTAAAGGATATTTATATTCGAGACTTGGCTCTTACTCATCCATTAAGCGCATTTTTAAAAAATTATAGGGCTATGCCTCTTTCTCATTATCGGGTCGATCCTTCCCGTTTTACCGAGAAAGAGATCAGCGCTGAAATTCGAAATTTATATAATAACGAAAACCGTACGGCCTGGACTTTGCAGGTTCGAGATGAACTTTCGGGGAAACAGTTTGCTGGGGACCAGGAGGGATCATCCTATATTGGCCCCCTTCAAACCTTAAACAAAAGAGCGAAATTAAGGCCTGTTGAGCCTATGTTAAGCGATACGGCTCTTCGAATAAAATATAGTTTTAAGTTGGAGACCAGTGACAATCAAAACCCCAGCATCCCTAGTATAGATCTGACGCGAAATGATACATTAAGTGCCACGGCGGAGTTGAGTGATTTCTTTGCCTATGACGATGGGTCGGCGGAATACGGAATACAGGTAAACCAAAAATTGGGTCGTGTAGCCGTACGTTATGTTTTGGCGCATCCAGACACTATAGGTGGGGTGCGTATGTCTATTTTGCCATTTAACAAAAATGTAGCAGGACTCAGTTTTACCCTACAGCTATGGAGCAATAAAGGAGGGCGACCTGATGTACTACTCGCGCAGCAGGCATTTCCGGCCAGCTACTCCGGAAATGAACAGGCGTTAAAAGAATATGCTTTTTCAAAAGCAATTGCAGTAACGGATACTTTTTATGTGGGCTGGTTACAGGTGAGCGAACAACCATTAACCGTGGGTTATGATCTGAACTCGGTTTATGGTGCCAAACAAGTCTTGTACAATTTGGGAAACAGTTGGGTTGCGGCTGATAATTTAAGAGGAAGTATTATGCTCCGCCCCTTTCTGGCAAGGTCCGGAGCAGAGCTAATAACGGGGGTAAAAGCTACTGAGTCGGTAGGTTACTTTTATCCCAATCCTGCACCTGGTTTGTTGCAATGGAAGGGTGATTCCCTCGATGCGATCGAAATATATGATAGCACAGGAAGAAGGGTAGGGGGTAATGGAGCAATGAGAACCGGAGATTTTTTAGACTTTAAGGAACTATCGGCCGGCATGTATTACTTTAAATGTTACCATGCCAAAGGAATTTACGTGCAGAAAATATTGAAGCAATAATATATTTTAGAACAAAAAAATAATCGACCATGGATATTACGGTAGAGGAATTAAAGGAGCGCCTGGACAAGGGTGAAAAACTGCATTTTTATGATGTTCGTGAAGAGCATGAATATGAAGAAGATAATCTGGGGGCAGAGTTGATACCCTTGGGCGAGATACCGGATCATGTGCCCGAGTTATCGGCGATAAAAGATGAGGAAATCATCATTCATTGCCGCTCAGGAGCAAGGAGTGGAAAGGCCGCAGCTTACTTGAGAAGTCAGGGGTTTTCCAATGTACGTAACGTATTAGGAGGAATACTTGCCTATCGGGAGATGGAAGAGTTAGAAGATTAAATAATTTTGCTTCCGATAGGTTTACATACACACTATCGGAAGCAAAATTATGGATGGCATTATCCCTCCATTGTAATCGCAGCTCTGGTGCATACTCCTCCCACAGGAGGATTGAACTTGGAGACCTTTACGATTACTTTTTTTACGTCAGGATATTTCTCCCTTATACTTATAATTACCTTGTGGGCAATATGTTCCAAGAGATGAGCAGGTTCTTTCATTACAGTGACAGCGATGCTGTACAGCGTTTCATAATTGACTGTTTCGCTGAGCTTATCCTGCTCGGCGGCGAGCATTAGGTCAGTTTCTATACTAATGTCGAGGGCATATTTATTGCCAATTCTTTGTTCTTCAGGGTAGTAGCCATGGTAGGCAAAAAACTCCAGTCCTTCTAAGGTAATCGTTCCCAAGTGATCTGTTTTGTGGCCCTGCTCATAAAGCAGTGCCTATGGTGTTAGCTTAATTAAATTTGGTCAAAGAAGGAGCCTCCGCTTTGTTCCTTCGGGGGGATGGGTTCTGGATTCCTGAATTTGTTCTGACCCTGCCGGTCCTCCTCAGGGATTACTGACTGAGAGTCGGACTTATTTTCCATCTCAGCCGAATCTGGTTCAGAAGGAGGAACAGGCTGCGCGGCCACTGCTTCTACAATATCCTGGGCTTTATGATCATCTGCCTCGGTTCCATTTGAAAAAGCCTCTTTTTGACCTTCCTCCGTAAGTGCCAACAAAGGCGGATCAAGGTCGGAGACTGGCAAAGGTTCAGGCAAGCCTTCCCCCTCTGCTACTGGCAACTCCTCTTTAGAGGGGATAACCACGGTAGCGACATGCTTCTTTATATCCTCCAGCTTCGATATTACCGACTCTTTATCATATTTCTGTTCGAAACGTTCAACCGTTTCCATAGTATTATTGGCCAATGATGACAGTTGGACGATCAGATTGTCCCGGTAATTTTCAATAGCCCTAAAATCTCTTTCCTGATTTTTTATTTCTAGTAAAAAATCTTCCTTCAACTGCTGAAGGCGCATTTCCGTATCTTTTACGATCTGCTGGGTGCGCTGCTCGGCCTCCTGAACCATATCGTCGGCCTGGGCCTTGGATATTTCTATTTTTTGATTGGCCTCTTCCAGGGCCTCCCGTTCTATTTGCCGTCCGGTCTCTTCTGCCGTTTTTAAGGTACGGAAAAGGGAGGATTCTATGTCCTTAAGCTTAGCCAATTCCTTTTCGGTTTGTTCAAGCTGTGTTTTTAATTGACGGTTCTCGCTGGTGTAGCGCTCCCATTCCTGTGAAAGAGAATTTAAGAAAGCGTCCACCGCATCGGGATCATAACCTCTGAAGATTTTTTCAAAAGTATGCTTGCGTATGTCTATAGCTGATATTTTCATGGCAAAAAGTCGGCGTTATAATGGATATTCAATCGCTGTGTAAGTTAAAGATAACTATCACATATTTCAAAGTAATAACTGATATTACCTTTTGAAAAGTATATTAAGGCTGTAGTTCCCAGACCGAAATACTACGATCGTCACTGCAGGAAAGCAGCTGATTTTCAAAGTCAGACCATAATAATTTATTAACCGAAGTGCCGTGGCCCGCATGTCTTCCCCTGTCTATTACCTTTTTTAGTTTAAAGGACTGAGCATCCCATATTTTAATGGACTTATCCATGCTTGCGGTAGCAAGGAGGGTGTGGTCAGGGCTGTACGTGATATGGTTAACGGCATACATATGTGCAGGAATATCATGGAGCAGAGCATAATTTTGATGGGCATCCCAGACCTTGATATGTGCGTCGCGTCCACTGGAAATCAGGTATTTATTGTCTGGACTATAGCGCAGGGTAAATACAGAATTTTCATGGGCAGCTAGTGTATATTTCAGTTTAAAGGAATCCAGGTCAAAAATATGGATTTTATTTTCGCTGTCACCTGCCGCAAATTCACTTTGGTCGGGTCGCAGGCTGATGGTCCGGATACTCTTGTTGCTCACCTTAATATGTTTCTGGACCGAAAAGCTTTCAATATCCATCACGGCAATGATTCCGTCTCCTAATGCAACGATTGCCTTCTGCTCGGTAAGTTGGATGTCAAAAATTGGGGAGTTGGTGATTTTGATTGACTTAATGATTAGATTTTCTTGGGTATCCAATAATTGTATGCCTTCATAATTCTGTCCAATCCAAAGTTGGGAACGGCTGGGATCGTGGGCCAGGGCATAGATGGAAACGCCTGCTTTGGCTACGAGTTTACCCATATCGGGTTTTTCTAAATCCCAGAGGATTACAAATCCATCTCCACCGGCCGAGTAGAACTCACTAGGGTTATGTTTTGGAATAATGGTGTAGATACTATCGCGATGACCAGAAAAAGTATCAATTTTGCGGATATTCATAATTCAGTATTTTCACAGGAGTTTTTTTTAAAACAGTATTGCTATGGCCCTCGTTCATTCCGAACAAATCAATTCCCAAACGACTCTCTACCTCTGGAAACTCACCGAGGAAGAAATGGAGCTCCGCGGTATGCTTCGCAACAAATATAATATGGAGGATTTGGAGGCGATAAGTCATCCTCAAAAAAAACGGGAGTGGTTGGCAAGTCGATTACTTCTTCAGCACCTGGCTGAGCAGACAGGCCTTCCCTACAAAGGTACCTACAAGGATGAGCACGGCAAGGCTTATCTCACCGAGCTGGACCGGCCTATTTCCTTAACGCACACCAAAGACTATGTCGCAGTCGTCATGGGTCGAGAAGAGATGGTGGGAGTGGATATGGAACGTTTAGATCCCAAACTCAGCAGGACAGCACCAAAGTATCTCACTTGGAACGAATATGAGCATGCCGATGAGGATTTACGGGCACTAGCTGCCTATTGGTGCTCCAAGGAGGCGATGTTTAAACTGTATGGCAAGAAGAAAATTAGTTTTAAGGATAACATTTACATACCTCCCTTCGATATCGAGGCGGAGATCATTACCGGGGAGCTTCGAGATGAAGATCATTTGCTACGGGCACAGATTCAGTTGCGGTGGATAGAGGATTATTGCATGGCTATCGCTTATTAATTTAGGAAAGCGGGTCGTCCATGGTGGAGCGAAGAATATTTTCTAGCTCCGTCATTTTCTCTCTTTCTCCTGTTTTTTCATAGGACATCAATAGATTTCGCAATACCCGCTGAATTATTTCGAGATTGCTGCAAGGCTGATAGAATATATCCTTGGGTTTGATGTTGAGCTGGGCGATGTAATGATCTATATCGGTTTTAGAAAATACAATTCCTCTGCTGAATACATTGATGTAAAACTGGACCTGATCGTTTTTGTAGGTGAGTACAAACAGATTGGGTAAGTTCACACCGTAAAGAGGCAGATTTAATTTTCTGGCAATAAGCAGATAGATCACGCAGAGGGTAATAGGGTTACCCTTCCTGTTTTCCAGGACGACATTCACCATAGAATTGGATGGAGAATGAAAGTTCTTGGTGTTTGCCGAGAAACCCATGGGGCCAAAAAAAATGCTATTGATTCGCTTGATCTGGTCCGAAGGATTCATTTGGTCCTGAAACTGAGTCCAGATATCATAATATAATTGGTCAACCGAGGCAGATAGTTCCTCTAAACTCTGATCGGGGTATAGGTAGGTAGATATGATCCACATTCCTTCGAGCAGGTCTACCCCTCCACCATTTTTCCAGGTTTGTAGACGGTCCATCAATGTCGCCAGTTGAAGCTCATGTATCAGCTCCTCGATACGATGTTGAACGGTGGGGTTAAAGCTTCTTTCCCATTCCGATTCCAGTAAGGGTATAATATTACCTCCTAACGAAAGAATAGTTCCTTCTACATGCTCACTTACCTCCAGGTCTTCGTCATCGAGTAGTGATATCAGTGCTTTTATTTCGTTCTTGTTCATATTCCCACAAATCTTCGTTTTCTAACAATCGGATAAATAAAAACATTATTTTTTTAACGACGCCAAATTTTCTACTTTTGCCCGGAAAAAATAATTTTAAACGGGTTTATTTTCTAGTGTAGTCGCCATTTTGAACCCGTTAAAATCCTTGTTTTTTGAGTTTTTAATGGTTATTTCCTTATTTGTAATCAAAAAATAATTAGTACACTACACATGAAAATATTAGTGACAGGAGGGGCCGGCTTTATTGGTTCTCATACCGTGGTTGAGCTTCACCAGGCGGGCTTTCAGCCGGTCATACTAGACAACCTTTATAATTCAAATCGATCGGTACTCAACGGTATTAAACAAATTACAGGAGTCGACTTCCCTTTCTACGAATATGATTGCAATGACCTGGAAAAACTAAGGGAATTGTTCGATAAGGAGCAATTCGATGGGGTAATTCATTTTGCAGCTTATAAGGCCGTTGGTGAATCTGTGCAGAAACCACTTGCTTATTATGAAAATAATCTGGTATCTCTGCTCAATTTACTAAATGTGATGCAAGAATACAAGGTGCCAAATTTTGTATTTTCTTCTTCTTGTACCGTATATGGTCAACCCGAAAGCTTACCGGTGACTGAAGACACGCCAAGGCTCCCGGCAACCTCTCCATATGGAAATACCAAAGCGATTGCAGAAGACATTATCCGGGATCATGTCCATGCTGCGCCTTCCGTGAAAGCCATTGCACTTCGTTATTTTAATCCCATCGGAGCGCATGAATCCGGGTTAATTGGTGAGCTCCCCAATGGAGTACCCAGCAATTTGGTGCCCTATATCACCCAGACAGCCGCTGGCCTTCGTGATTCTTTAACTGTATTCGGAGACGATTACGATACGGCCGATGGTACTTGCGTTCGCGACTTTATCCATGTGGTAGACCTTGCCAAAGCGCATGTAAAGGCTTTGTCGCTTCTTGAGCAGACGGAAGCTTCCAATTACTACGATGTGTTTAATGTAGGTACTGGCGAGGGATATACCGTATTGAACCTGATCAATACATTTGAGACTGTAAATAATCTCAAACTGAATTATAATATAGGCCCACGTAGGGCTGGAGATGTAGAAAAAATTTATGCTCAGGCGGATAAGGTCAATACGATTATGAACTGGAAAGCTGAAAAGACTTTAGCAGAATCGTTGCGGGACGCATGGAATTGGCAATTAAAAATTACACAGACTAAATGAAAAAAATACTGATTACAGGTGGGGCAGGCTTTATAGGCTCCCACGTGGTGCGGCGCTTTGTTACCAACCACCCTGAGTACCATATTTATAACCTGGATGCTCTTACCTATGCAGGTAATTTAGAAAATTTACGGGATGTCGAGGACGCCGAAAACTATACCTTCGTGAAGGGAGATATCGTAGACGCTTCTTTTATAGATAACTTATTTGCTGAACATGACTTTCAGGGCGTGGTGCACCTGGCAGCAGAGAGTCATGTGGATCGTTCCATTTCCGACCCTATGTCATTCGTAATGACCAATGTCGTGGGAACTGTCAATCTTCTGAATGCAGCCAGGAAGACCTGGGGAAGCGACTTCTCTGGCCGAAGATTCTATCATGTATCTACCGATGAAGTGTATGGAGAGCTACATGACCCTGGCACATTTTTCTTAGAAACAACGAGTTATGATCCTCGTTCCCCTTATTCAGCTTCGAAGGCATCTTCTGATCATTTTGTTCGGGCCTATCATAATACCTATAAATTGCCCGTTGTAATTTCTAATTGTTCTAATAATTATGGCCCAAATCACTTTCCCGAAAAGTTGATTCCATTGAGCATTCATAATATCCTGAACAATAAGCCCCTTCCTGTGTATGGAAAAGGCGAGAATGTGAGGGATTGGTTGTTTGTGGTAGATCATGCTATTGCCATTGACGTTATTTTCCATGAAGGTAAAAATGGAGATACGTATAATATTGGTGGCCATAATGAATGGACCAATATCGACCTGGTACGACTGTTATGCAGCGTAATGGACCAGAAGCTAGGTCGACCAGAAGGGCATTCCGAAAAACTCATCACCTTTGTTACGGACCGCGCGGGTCATGATTTGCGTTATGCTATTGACGCTACCAAGCTTTCAGAAGAATTAGGCTGGAAACCTTCTCTGCAGTTTGAAGAAGGTCTGGAACGAACCGTGGACTGGTATCTGAACAACCAGGAGTGGCTTAGCAATGTTACTTCAGGTGATTATAAGAAGTATTACGATTCTATGTACGATAACCGTTAATCATGAAAGGAATTATTCTGGCTGGTGGATCTGGAACCAGACTTCACCCCCTTACCCTGGCAGTAAGTAAGCAACTTATGCCGGTTTACGACAAGCCGATGATATATTATCCCTTGTCCATTCTCATGTTGGCGGGAATCAAAGAAATATTAATCATCTCTACACCGCATGACCTGCCACACTTCGAGAAATTATTAGGAGATGGTAGTAGATTAGGATGTACTTTTGAGTACGCCGTTCAGCCAAGTCCTGATGGCCTGGCTCAGGCGTTTATTATTGGTGAGGAGTTTATTGGCGATGATAAGGTGGCTTTGATTCTGGGCGATAATATATTCTATGGCTCCGGGCTTTCGAAATTATTGCAATCCAATAGTAATCCTGACGGGGGTGTTATCTTCGCCTATCAGGTACACGATCCGGAACGTTATGGAGTAGTGGATTTCGACCAGGACAATAAAGTGCTTTCAATAGAAGAGAAACCTTTAAAACCAAAATCTAATTATGCCGTTCCCGGGCTATATTTCTACGACAATGATGTCGTAGAAATCGCCAAGACTATTCCGCCATCTCCTCGTGGCGAATTGGAAATTACCGATGTTAACCGGGTGTATCTGGAAAGAGGTAAACTCAAGGTAGGTGTGCTGGACCGTGGTACAGCATGGCTGGATACGGGAACCTTCCAATCCTTAATGCAGGCCGGTCAGTTTGTTCAGGTAATCGAAGAACGGCAGGGACTTAAGGTAGGATGCATTGAAGAAATCGCCTATAGAATGGGTTTTATCAATGAAGAACAACTAATTGAAATTGCAAAACCGCTTCTGAAAAGTGGCTATGGAACATATTTGGAGAGTATTCTGCCTCGTTCCTAAAATCTTGTTCATGTTTTAAATAGTAATTTTCTGTATGAAGTTTATTTTAAATGAAATAGAATCTTACTGTGAGTTGCATTCGGACTCTGAAAGCGAACTGTTAAGTCAGTTAAACCGGGATACTCATGCCCATGTACTGAACCCGAGGATGCTTTCAGGGCCCCTACAAGGTAGATTGCTATCCCTAATATCCAGGATGATCCGTCCTGATAATATCTTAGAAATTGGAACTTATACGGGCTATTCAGCCCTTTGTATGGCCGAAGGGCTTAGTCCTGACGGAAAATTGATTACTATCGATATCAATGAAGAACTGGAAAGCAGGACACGCCGTTTTGTCGAAATGTCAGCCTATGCCAGTCAGATAGACTATCGTATTGCCAATGCCCTGGAAATCCTCCCCACTTTAAAGAATACCTTCGACCTTGTTTTTATTGATGCCGATAAAATCAACTATCAATCTTATTACGATCTCTGCCTACCTATGGTACGAAAGGGTGGCTATATTATCGCCGATAATGTGCTATGGAGCGGAAAGGTAATTGAGAAAAAAGATAAAATAGATAAGGACACCCAAGCGTTGTTAGACTTTAATCAATTTGTTACGCAAGACAAGCGTGTATCGAATCTGCTGTTGCCTGTGCGCGACGGGCTGATGATGATACAAAAACTTTAGTAACACAAACCGTTCGAAACTACCCATATGACTCATAAATCGACCAGTTATTCTCGGGCTATTGGCATGGCCCTGGCACTAGTGCTTTTTGCCATATTCCAACTTAAGGCACAACAAACACCCACGGTTCCCGACCAGTTAAGTTTTGGTGGTATTAATGTCAAATTCGATAAAGGTGCTCAAAAGGTAATCGATGAAGATATCCGCAGCCTAATGAGCAATCAGCAATTCTGGCAAGAAAAAATGGACCGGGCGATCCTATACTTTCCAATTGTCGAAGGTATCCTGATGGATGAAGAGGTACCCATTGATTTTAAATATCTGGCCGTGCAGGAGAGTTCATTTCGGCCCGATGTGGTCTCTAGTTCCAAGGCCGTAGGTTATTGGCAGTTCAAAGCCGAAACTGCCCTCGAGCTGAATCTTAGAGTGGACGACGATGTGGATGAAAGAAAGAACATTACTTCCTCGACCCATGGTGCAGCCTGGTATCTGAAAAAGAATAATCAACTGTTTAATAACTGGGTTTCCACACTCTATTCCTATTATTTGGGTGCTGGAGCTGTGAAGAAAATTGTTCCTGCCAACTGGGCTTATGCCCGTGAAGTGTCCCTTACCGCGAAGACGGACCGCTATGTTCTTCGCTTTTTTGCTCATAAAATAGCTTTGGAAGCGGGAATAGAAAAATACCGCTCCCAAAATAAGTTAGTATTACTGGAAAGTGAATATGGCAAGGGACTTACATTTTCTGAAATATCCAGAAATCTGGGCGTCAGCAAACAAGATCTTCAGGATTATAACCGTTGGTTTTCGGGGGATCGTGTACCCTCAGATCGTGAATATCTAATTTTGATACCGGTAAGTCTTAATCAGGTAGCCAGCGTAAGGGAAAAACTTTCGTTGGCCCCCGCTCCCTCCTCCGCCTCCGCAGTTGTGAGTGCTGTCTATGAGGATTCTGGTTATCCTGTAATTAAGAAGTCTGACGTTCAGTCCAAGGGGAAAGATCCTCATGAGTTCTACGAAATTAACGGCCTGGCCGGAATAGCTGCCAAGGCGGGTGATACTCCTAAAAGCATGGCCAAGGCAGGAAAGCTAAGTATTTCCCGCTTTATGAAGAATAACGACCTAGTACAAAATATGCCCCTGATACCAGGTAATATTTATTATCTTTCCAAGAAAAGAAAACAGGCCGCAACACCCTTTCATACCGCACAGCCTGGCGATACCTGGCAAAGTGTTTCGCAACAGTATGGCATACGCTTAGTGAACCTTTTGAAGTACAACAGAACCATTAGCCGTAATTCGCCCCTGCAAACGGGTCAGAAATTATGGCTTACCAAAAAGCGTCCCCGTAGACAACCGATTGAAATCGTACCCGCCCCGGCCATACCCCGTAGTCAGCCTTCTGTGCCCTCGACCGTTCCTGCTGTCGCTCAGTCGACCACCGCAAAGGAGGAAGTAGAAGTAGCTGTGACCAACGACATTCCTGCTAATGCTTCAGGAAGGAAGAAATATACTCCGGTATTGGTAGAAACGAAGCCCGAGCCCGCCAAGCCTGAAGTCGCTGTAACAGCTGCTCCATCTCCCAAGGCTCCTTCCAGTGCCACAACAACTTCCCAGCCTAACGATCGGGTTATCATCATTTCGCAAGTTGGAGAAAAGTCTTCGGAGGGGGAGGTGCCCACAAATGATGTGAAAGAAACACCTAATGAAACCATCAGAGTGAATGTATTTGAGTCTGAATCTGGTAGCCCCAAAACCTCCCGTCCGTCAAACGCTGCGGTTAAGAAGACACATATAGTAACCAGTGGGGAAACATATTTTAGCATTGCCCGCAAATATGATCTTTCTGTAAGACAACTGCTCGCGCTCAACAGCAGAAGTATTGACCAGGGCTTACAAACGGGCGAGGAACTCAACATTGATAACACGACGGGGGGGACTCCGGAGCGTCCTGCGCCAGTTACCACCGCTACAGTAGCCAAGGCTCCTATAGTGCCCGAGAAAGCACCCGAGAAAGCAAAGGTAGAGGAAAAGATTCTCAAGGGGGCATCTTCGGCAACCTATCATACAGTAATGTCGGGCCAGACTTACTATAGTATTTCCAGAATGCACGATATGTCAGTAAACGAGCTATTGGCACTTAATGGACTTTCAACCAGTGATGCACTTGCAGTAGGCCAGAAGTTGATGATTCGTAAAGGAGTTGCATCACCCACAGAATCCACTAAACCTTCTGTAAGCACTGCGGTGCACCAGGTACGTGCGGGAGAGACATTATTTGCTATTTCTCAGCGTTATAACTGCACAGTAGCCGAAATAAAACAATTAAATAATATGACTAGTAATACGGTGATGGTCGGCCAGAAGCTTAAAATACCCCAACGCTAAAGCAATGATATTAATAGAGAATACCTGTATTAGTGATGATATAGAAGATCAACTTTTTGTATGTGATCTGGAAAAGTGTAAAGGTGCGTGCTGTGTTGAGGGCGACTCTGGGGCTCCTTTGGACGAGGAGGAGTGTGCGATTTTGGATGAGATCTATCCGCAAGTCGCTCCCTATCTTACCGAGGCAGGAAAGGCGGTAATTGCCCAGGAAGGTACCTATACCAAAGATTGGGAAGGAGACTTTGTTACACCGGTAATCGATGGGAAAGAATGCGCTTATGCCCTCTATGACGAGAGGGGAATACTGAAATGTGGTATAGAGCAGGCCTATAATGACGGAAAAATTGCTTACAAAAAACCTATTTCCTGCCATCTTTATCCCATTCGTATTACTAAATATGAACAGTACCATGCCTTAAATTACGATCGCTGGAGTATCTGTAGTCCGGCTTGCGAACTAGGTTCTCACCTGGGCGTGCCCGTTTATAAGTTCTTAAAGGAGCCTTTGACCCGAGCCTATGGTCCCGAATGGTACCAGCAATTAACCCAGGAAATTGACGAAAGGAATGCAGCCAAAAATAACTCGTAAGGATTACTTTCAGGATGTATATGAAGTGGTAAAGTTGATCCCTAAAGGTCGGGTGACCTCTTATGGGGCAATTGCCAACTATCTAGGTGCCAAGCAGGGCGCCCGAATGGTAGGGTGGGCCCTGGGGCATAGCCATGGAGTGGTTGATATTCCGGCTCATAGAGTACTGAACCGGGAGGGAAGATTAACGGGACGTTTACAGTTTGCTACCCCTACACTCATGCAGGAACGACTGGAGGCCGAGGGATTGATCGTAGAATCGGATCGCATAAAAAATTGGGACGATTTATTTTGGGACCCTGCAGAACAGCTGATCTGAAACAGAATGCAGCATCTCTGGCTAACCCCAAAAGCGCCCCCTCAGCCTATCGACTGAGGGGGCGCTTTGTTGTAAGGGGCTATGATTGATTTTACCCCAAACTGCTAATCGAAAACTAATGTATGTATAGTGTCTAAATCTTTTTAGTCCCCCGACTTTCATTATCAATTTTTTGAATCATAGGTAATTTTTCCGCAGGGATTTCATTTTTATAATCCCAAAAGGCCGAAACACATACAATTTTCCACCTTCCATCAATCTTTTCCATTAGCCTTACTTCTTTGCTATGATGGAAGTTCTTCTCTGCCTGATCACTATTGAATTGGTCCCAAGTAAGATAGGCCACATCTTTACCGAAGAATTTGAAAATCATGTTTTTCCTCTCAACGATAGGGTGGCTAGAGACGGGTTCGGGGTTCTCCTCAATGTACTTTCCGATATGTTTGTTGATGTCCTCCCATCCTACATTGGAGTCAAAAGTGCCGTCGTCATTACTCCAGGCTTGAAAAGCATATTCTGTTTGGGCAAAATTGGACTTCCAGGCATCGTAATCCCTGGCGAAAAAGGCAGCAGTTTCATTGGCAATTACTTCCCGAATGGCCTGTTTTTCTTGTTCCATGACTTCCTCATTCTTATTGGGATCTTTCGGGCCGCAAGCCAGTAAAAGTAGAATTGATACGAAGAATATTGAGAGTGATTTCATGATTTTGCAGATTTAGTTTGTGAAGAAAATATTCAAAACAATACTTCTGTTGCATGATAATCCCATTTTGCACTACCTATGGGAATGGATTAGTAAGTTAGTAAAAATTTGAATTAAATCAAGTAGTAATTAGTTTTTTTTAAGTTACTCATGAATACTAGAATTTTACTGATCCATACGCACTCCGCAGTATCGTTTTTCATTTGAAGCATAAAAGCGGAGAGGTAAACCCCTGATGAGGTTACCTTCTCCGCTTTTCCATCTTCGCAATTACGATATAGAATGAATGGGTCCGATTCTAAATCCGCAAGCCAGATTGTTGCTGCTTTCCCTTTAGAAGGTAAAGCCCTATAAAAGTGATGACGCCATTTAGAATAAGCCGCTCAAAACCGATCTTATAGCCGTTAAAAAGTTCCGCAGAATAAATATTGAGCAGATAGGTCATGATGGGCGCAATGATACATACGATCGGCACCCACTTATCGATTACAGGCCGTTTCAGGAATGCTCCAAAGGCAAAAAGTCCCAGAAGAGGCCCATAGGTATAGCCAGCCAAGTCAAAAATGGCTGTGATCACCTCCTTATTATTCATCTTGTTAAATACCAAAATAACCAGGTAGAAAAGTGCTGAGAAGCCAATATGAACCCAGAATTTTGTTTTAGACCTTTCAGCCTCAGCCTTCTTCTCGATATTCATGAAATCCACACAAAAGGCCGTGGTAAGGGCTGTGAGAGCCGAATCGGAGCTGGCATATGTGGCGGCTGTAATTCCTAACAAGAAGGTTACACCTACCAGCAGTCCCAAATGATTGAGGGCCAACATAGGGTAGAAATCGTCTGTCTTCGCTGTGAGCGCTATACCTTTAGCTTCTGCATACACATATAATAGGGCCCCTAAAGAAAGAAAAAGGAAATTTACAACCACGAGTACAGCTGTAAACCAGAACATATTCTTCTGAGCCTCACCTATGTTTTTACAGGTAAGGTTCTTTTGCATTAAATCCTGATCAAGCCCGGTCATCACAATGGCGATAAACATACCGGCTAGAAATTGTTTGAAAAAATTCTTGGGGTCATTTATATCCCAGTAAAATATCTTCGAATAATTGCTGTTCTGGACTGTCTCCCATATGGCTACGGGCCCTTCCAGATTCAATTCCCGTGAAACCAGGACGATTGTTAATATTACGGCAGTAATCAGAAAGAAGGTTTGCAGGGTATCTGTAATAATAATGGTTTTAACCCCGCCCTTAAATGTATATACCCAAATCAGGAAAATCGTGATCGCTACGGAAATTTCAAAAGGGACTCCTAAAGGTTGAAAAAGTGCCAGCTGAAGCACCTGTGCTGCAACATAGAGTCTCACAGCCGACCCCAGAGTCCGGGAAAGCAGGAAAAAGGCTGAGCCTGTTTTGTAGGACCAGAACCCGAATCGTTGATCTAAATAGGAATAGATAGAAATCAGATTGAGCCGGTAATACAGGGGCAGCAGGATGGTACCGATAACCAAGTAACCGATTATATAACCTAATACGACCTGAAAATAGGAAAATTGAATGTTGGCTACCGATCCTGGCACGGAAATAAAGGTAACACCTGACAGGGAAGTGCCGATCATGCCGAAGGCGACCAAATACCAGGGGGATTGGCGATTGGCAGTGAAAAATGTGTTGGTGTCCGCTCCTTTGGAGGTGTATATTGAAATGGCTATCAACATGCCAAAATATACGACGAGAATAAGTAATGCTATAAGCGGATTCATTGATTGTGGGTTAATTATTTAGTTTGATGGATAAATTAAAAGATCACCGAAGAGCTTCGGTTAGTCTGGGTTTTTCATTAATTTTGCTAATCAAACAGAAATTTAGTTGTTATGCAAGTAGATATAGAGACAGACGAACAAATTCTGGAAGAAACCGTTGAAGTTGGTATTCAGAAGTTGATCATATTCAACGATGATGTCAATACTTTCGATTGGGTAATCGATACCTTAATGGAGGTATGTGGCCATACCAGTGAACAGGCTGAGCAGTGCACCATTATCATTCATTATAAGGGTAAGTGTAGCGTGAAAGAGGGGGAGTTTGGGGAATTATTGCCCATGCGTAACCAAATTTGCGAACGTGGAATTTCGGCCGAAATCCACTGATATTCCAGATAATTTTTTAATTCTCCTACATGAATTACCCCTCACGTCTTATTGAGGAAGCTGTCAATGAAATTTCTCGTCTTCCTGGGATAGGTAAGAAAACCGCTCTGCGCCTGGCCCTGCATCTGCTAAAGCGAGATCAGGCCCAGACTCAGAGTCTGTCGGAAGCGTTGACCAAAATGCGAACGCAGACGACCTATTGCCAGAATTGCCATAATATTGCCGATTCAACCCTCTGCAATATATGTAGCAATCCGCATCGGGAAAAGAACTTAATTTGCGTGGTGGTAGATACCCGTGATGTCTTAGCCATTGAAGCAACCAGCCAGTTCAGGGGGCTATACCATGTATTGGGAGGAATAATCTCTCCAATGGAAGGCATAGGGCCGGCCGATTTGAATATCGAATCGCTGATGCAACGTCTGCCGCCGCATGGGGCTCAGGAGCCCGTTACTGAAGTCATCTTGGCGCTTAGCCCTACTATGGAGGGTGATACTACGGCGTTTTATTTACAAAAAAAAATACGAGCAAATGGTATTAAAGTAAGCACCATCGCTCGGGGAGTCCCTATGGGTGGGGATCTAGAATATGCCGACGAAATAACCCTCGGTAGGAGTATCGTAAGCCGGGTGGCCTACGACTGAATACTTAAATTTTAACCTATAGAATTGCAATGATGAATAGAAAGGAATTTTTGCGCTCCATGGCCGTCGGTGCTGTAGGCGCAACCGTTTTGACAGATCAGGTATTTGCTTACCAGCAAAGCGCAGGGATATTACTCGAAAAGGCCCCTTTTAAACAGGCTCCTCTTCCTTACGATTTCTCAGCTCTTGAGCCTAGCATCGATAAAATGACCATGGAAATTCATTATGGCAAACACCATGCGGGTTATGTCAAAAACTTGAATGCTGCGGTAGAAGGCACGGCCCTCGAGAAAAAAACGCTGGAAGAGATTTTGAATCAAGTAAGTAAGGCTCCTGCCGCCATTCGCAATAATGGAGGCGGGCATTGGAACCACTCCTTCTTTTGGGAGATTATGGCTCCTGGAAAAGGAGGTGCTCCCAAAGGCGCTGTGGCTGACGCCATTAATGCTCAGTTTGGCTCATTGGATAAACTTCAGGAAGAATTTAACAAAGCAGCCGGTACCCGCTTTGGTTCTGGTTGGGCATGGTTGGTAGCCAATAAAGGGAAGCTTTCGGTAACTTCTACTCCCAATCAGGACAATCCATTAATGGATATTGCTGAGGTTCAAGGGACGCCTATCCTGGGTATCGATGTATGGGAGCATGCCTATTATCTGCACTACCAGAATAAGAGAGCCGACTACGTAAAGGCATTTTGGGATGTAATCAACTGGGATAAGGTGGCCGAACATCTTAAGAAGGCTAAATAAAGGCTTATTAGCATTAGGTTAAGCGCCTCAATCTGGATTTCGGATTGAGGCGCTTTTGTAAAAGGAATATAACCATCTAGTTTTATGATGATCGATTTAAGGAGCGATACGGTAACGAAGCCGACACTTCAAATGCAGGAGGCAATGTGGGCTGCGCCTGTAGGTGACGACGTATTCGGAGACGACCCTTCCGTGAAGGCCTTGGAGGAGAAAGCTGCCCGAATGTTCGGCATGGAAAAGGCCCTATTCTGTGCCTCGGGCACCATGACCAATCAGTTAGCGATCAGGGTTCACACCGTTCCTGGGAGTGATGTCGTCTGTCATAAAGATTCCCATATCTACCTTTACGAAGGAGGAGGTATCATGCTTAACGCCTTGGCATCGGTAAGATTGCTGAATGGAGACAGGGGACGATTAAAGGCTTCCGAGATTGAGAAGGCAATTACTGAAGAAGATGATATTCATACTACCTTCACCCGTATGGTGTCTCTTGAAAATACAATGAATAAGGGTGGAGGAAGCTATTATGACTTCCAAGAAATCCAAAAAATTAAGGATATCTGTGCTCAAAAGGGAATTCCTCTTCATCTCGATGGGGCACGTTTGTTCAATGCACTGGTGGAAACTGGGGAAAGTCCCTTGCAGTACGGCCAAGTATTCGATAGCATTAGTATATGCCTTTCGAAAGGGCTGGGATGCCCTATAGGCTCGTTGCTGCTAGGCACACAGCATACCATCGCCAAGGCTCGGCGTTTTCGCAAGGTGATGGGCGGAGGGTGGAGGCAGGCAGGTTACCTTGCTGCCGCCGGTATTTATGCTCTGGATCATCATATTGATCGTTTGAAAGATGATCACCGCCGTGCTCAGGAAATTGCCGGGCTTTTCCGGGTACAGCCAGAGGTGAGGGAAATATTTCCGGTGGATACCAATATTGTCATTATCCGGCTTCAACCACATATAGATGAGAAAACCTATGTCAGACAACTGGCCCGCAAAGGAATATTGGCAGTGGCATTTGGTGAAAATCTGGTACGCTTCGTTACGCATCTAGACTTTACCGACAACCACCTGGACCTGCTTGCTCAGAAGCTTTAGATAGGAAGGAGTCTCCATAAGAAAGGGCGGCCTAGCTGCCGCCCCTTCTTAACTAATTATAGGTGGGAAGATTACTATACTTTCTTCCATAATCCAGCATTTGCTTAAAGAAGGAATGAGGATATTCTAATTTTACGTCTATGATGTTCTCACCATCCATTACGGGAACCAATCGAGGCTGAATGAACCCTTTGTAGGGTTTGATATTCAACTGAGCATAGCGGTCAAGTACCTCCTGGTGAAGTGATTGGTTAACTTTTACACCATAAGTCTCCACCAGGTTTTTGCCGGCCTGAAAGTCGCCTTCTGACTTAATTCTTTGAATCTCTCTGAGCAGCTCCCCAAATAGACTTCGAAGCTTCTCATAATCATTTACCTTAACATAGGTTTTTCCTTCTTTTTTTACGAATTCTACTACCTTTTCGGCTTTTCCTTTTTCATAAACCCAGTAGGCATTTAAGGCTCGGTTTCGCATATGCGCTTCTTCAATATCATCGCCCAGCTTGAGTCTTGTCAGCTGCGTCATTAACCCGCCCATCATATAACTATCATATTCTGCTTTACCTACTTCCAGATTAGGCATAACACCAATCTGAACAAGTTTCTGGTCCATAATATAATAAAGTGCCACCAAGTCGGCACGAGCCTCTTCCAGGCAGGAAGCATAACTTTTAAGGGTCTTATCGGGTGTACCAATACCGGGGTTGATTTGCCCAGAGGCGTGGCCTATACATTCATGCATATCCGTATGTAAGTCACTGGACAGGTTGCCATATTTGCTGATTCGATCCAAGGTTGTTTTGTCTACTGCAAATTCATCGAGGAATCCACTGCCTTTCGATGATTCATTATAGGCATGGATGATATTACTTAGCGAAACGGACTTTGAGCCATGTGTTTTACGAACCCAATCAGAATTAGGTAAATTAATGCCTATAGGAGTATTGGGTGCTGCATCGCCTCCCTCTACGATTACGGTTATTGCCTTGGCACTAATGCCCTTTACCTCTTTTTTCTTATGCTCTGGGGAAAGTGGGGAATTGTCTTCGAACCATTGGGCTTGGTCGGCGATAGCCTTGATTCGTTTGGTCGCTTCCAGATCTTTTAGTGACACTACGCTCTCATAACTACCCTTAATCCCCAGTGCGTCATTATATACTTCTACGAATCCGTTTACAACATCGATTCGACTGGCCGTATCTGCCACCCATGCAATATTATAAGCATCCCAGGTTTTTAAATCGCCCGTTTTATAATATTCAATGAGTAAACTCAGGGCTTTCTGTTGCTGGGCATTTTCAGCTACGGAGACGGCTTTCTCAAGCCAATAAATCATTTTATCTATTGCTTTACCATACATGCCCCCCGATTTCCAGACTTTCTCTACAAGCTTGCCATTCTCTTTCAGAAGCTTACTATTCAATCCCCACTCAGGCTGATTACCTGTGGAGGGGAATTGGTCGTAGAAGGCTTCAACTTCCTTTTGAGTTACTCCTTCGTAGAAATTATTAGCCGAGCGGGCAATATTATCTTTGCCCGCTACTAAATCAACCATTTTCGACTGATAACCCAGGTCGTATATCAACGGTTTGATTCGTAGCAGAAAGTCGTCGATATGCTCACCTTCTAATAAGGGTAAGCGATTATGGTCTGAATTCTTTACCAGCTCCGAAAAATAGTGGAAGCTACATTCCGGAACGAACTTGTCATTGGAGTAGTGGTGGAAAATACCATCACTAAACCACATCCGACCTGCATAGGTTTCAAAATGTTTCCAATCGGCATCGGTTTTAGAACCTTTAAATGTATCGTAAATGGTCTCCACCGTTTTGCGAATGGTAAGATTGTGCTTACCTCTTTGGTCATAAATGATGTCTCTGCCTTCTAGAGCAGCTTCATACAAATAATATGCTAAGGTTTTTTGCTGTAGGGATAGTTCATCAAAGCCAGGGACTTGATAACGCAGAACTTGTAAGTCGGCAAACGACTCAGCCAGTACTTCAAAATCGGGGCCTTTCTCTTCTTTTTTTTCTGAGCATGCTGCTATGAACAAGCTGCCTAATAAAAGAAAGCCTGAAAAGTGGATACGTTTCATATGCGGTTCTGTTGATTAAACGGAACCTAAAAATAGTAATTTTTATGCTTCAGTTATCATTTCTTCGTACTCGTATTCGGAATTTGGTCCTTGATATATGACTTTCATGCTTCGTAAATCGACCACAAAAGTGTGGATGCCGGCCTCACCTAACTCCTTTAGAAATACGTTATAATCTGTATTGCCATTCCGGTAGCGTTGAATAGCCTCGCGTACTGATTCGAGTTGAAAAGTTTCATGGGCTTCGAAGGGTTCTGTTTCTCCGGGTACGATTAGCTTATCGCCATTTTTGGAGGTGTAAGTCGTATCACCCGATCCCACCCTGACGATGTAATTATCTATATAAGCCCTTTTGTAGTGGGCTATGCGTTCGGAGAATGGCAGGCCCTGGGACTTGGCCTCTAAACTTTCGATGAGGGAATTGGATAGTTCTATAAATTCCATTTTAAGTAGCTGATCTGGTGATAACCCTGCAGTTGACAGGTCGATAAAATTATTAAAATATAATTATTATTCCGCCTTCCTGCTTTTACTTAAGAAGCCGGGCTAGAATTAAAAGCTGTTTTCTACTACCATATAAATAAGCGTTGGCATGCCTGCATTGAGATACAGACATGCCAATTTAAGATTAAAAAATTTGTAGCCCCCCACTCAAACTGGAGGTCCAGTATGTTTTCTATTATTCTGCGGATTCGGCTTCATCTCCTGGTGTTACCACATACTTACTTCGGGTATCCAATTTTTGAATCATCTCTGATGACATGCTGTCGGCCGAGGGCCCATAGGCGCTTACTAAGGTTCCTTTTATTCCATCAGTAGACTCTATAAGGTACAGAATCGACATATCGGAAGGATTTGTCATTCCTTCAAATCGATAAAAGTCTACAATTTCAAAGTCGTCGGGTGAAAGGCTAAGCTTCACACCATCTTCTTTGTGCAGTTCTAAAGCATGAGCCGTTAAATTGAAATCATAAGTATAACCTTCCCCCTTAGCCCATTCCAATTTCTCTATAAGCGTGTCGGGCTCATTAGTATTTTGGAATTCGGGGTTCTGACTGCTTGTGTTATTGGGTGTTTTATCTGAAGTTTCCATGTCCGGTGTATGATTTTTTAGTAAAAATATTTTACTACCTAGAGGTATAACCAGGTAGTTTAAAAAATCATGCCGCTTCTTCTTTGTATACGAGTGGGGATAATGAATCTCAGAATCTAATAATTGTCACCCCATTTTGATACGAACCGAAACAGCCGAGCCCATCCTGAATATTGCTGAAAATCACGGTCGGTTCCGAGAAAGGATTGTTGCCGCTTCCTTCTAACCAACTGCGGTGGAAGCGGTAGTAAGCCTCATCTACGTTTAAGGTTTCCATATGTATTTTTACAATTACCGGATTGGGTGAATATTCCCTATCAGGAATAGAAGGGGCATTGATGTTTTCTAGTGTTTGCCAGGGGAAGGTAAAATACCAGGTTGGCGCTTTAAGTTCTTTGCCATCAAGATTAATGTCATTTTGCAGTTGGGAAGGACCAAAGTTATCGTCGGAGTCCATGATCCTTCGTCTACGAACCCTTTTTTGGTGGTAACTCCCAGTTACGGGGTCATAAACCATTTCTGTCACTTCATATTCTATATAGGCGCGGTGGCTAAAGAAATTAGTCTGTCCGGCGGGATCGTTAAAAAAGCCACGAATGCGGAGGGTGGAATCGCCCCTGAAATTACGATTTAATAAAGTATCGATCAGATATCGGTTTAACTTGACATGGGCTGGGGGAATTACGGTGCTCGCCCGCACCAATTTATTATTTGCCGAAACGGTCAGCAGGTACGTTTTCCCGGGTACAATCCTGAAAGTGGCGCTGTCCACCTGGTACCGGTCCAGATCGGTATGGTAGGGTAATACTATTTCCCTACTGCCATCGGATAGCACAACTTTGGCGTTTTTAATACTGATGAAATTGTTGTCGACGGGGCCATAGATGGTCTTAGATTCTGAAACCGATACCTGAACCGCTGGAAGCTGCGGAGATATGTAACTCTCCACCACCAGTTTGGGCCTAGTTCCGGGAATGCTGTTAGGATCAAGATCTGTGACCAATGACTCGCAGCTCCAATGGGAACAGGCCATTAGTAAACCTATAATCAAGCGGGATATTTTTTTTGACAACATATAAATAGTGCTGAATGATAGTTTCTAAAATTTGAAATTATAACTGAAAGAGGGAATGATCGGAAATAAGGAATAACGGGTCAGAACATTGATTTGCCCTGACTGATCCGGTCTGTCCCGTTTTCTAATATCATAAAAAAAGGGATTCTTTCGATTATAGGCATTATATACACCAAATTCCCAAGTTCTCTCATGCCTTTTCTTCTTCTTGTGAAATTGTATGGCCAGATCCAGGCGGTGATAGGGCTCCGCTCTAAATGCATTTTTGCTTCCGTATTCTGTAGTTTGGATTGGGTTATTATAACCATTTTCATGAATATCGAAACGGTCACGATACGTATAATAGTTTGCCACAGGAATGGTAAGTGCATTGCCAGTACCATAAACCCATGTTGCCGAAAGGGTTATGCGCTTATTAAGTTCGTATATACCGACGATCGAGATGTCGTGCCTGCGGTCGTAGCGTGGGAAATAGGTTTTTCCAAAGTTAAGCTCCGGAAATTTCCATTGAGTCCAGGATAAAGTATACCCCACCCAGCCAGATATCCTTCCTACTTTCCTTTGAACGAGTAATTCTGTACCATAAGACCAACCCTTCCCGGTGGTAAGATTGTCTTCCCAATTAATTTCATTCGCATTCTGACCCTCAATACTAAGAAATGAGGAACCCTCTTTATAGCTTATTATATTGTTCATGGCCTTATAATATCCCTCCAGTGTAATGGCGAGGCCGGAGCGGTCCAGGTCTTTTGCCAGGCCCAAGGCCACCTGGCTCGACTGTTGGGGAGCGACCCGGTCGGTGGTAGGTACCCAGAGATCGGTAGGTAGGCCAAGGCCGGTATTTGAAAGTAAATGCACATACTGATTCATCAGGGCATACGAACTTTTAAGGGAAAGGTCATTTGAGATTTTTAGTGCGGCCGTAAATCTGGGCTCGGGACGGATATAATATTTGGATTCCGTTTGGAAGGTAGACAGACGGAATCCAGCATTCATTTTCAAGGCATCGGTAGGTTGCCAGGTATCCTCAATATAAATACCCGCTTCCAATGTGTTAATGGGTTTGGCTTCCACTTTAAAGTCTAAATCTGTAAAAGATCCCCTTATGGCCAAGGCCGAGGGGACAAAACGATGCGCCGTCGCCATCATTCCAAATTTTAGACTATGACGTGAATTAGGATAATAATCCAGATCTGACTTGATGCTCCAGTCGCGGATCTTACTTGAATAGCTCAGGCTAAATTCGTCGGCCGGACCACTTGTCTGGAAGTCTTTTTCAGAAGCCGATATGCCAAAATTAAAATTGCTGAAAATCAGGGAAGTATTGACAAAAAGTTTCTGATTAATGAGATGGTTCCACCTCAGGGTAGCCGTCGCGTTGCCCCAATCGAGTTTGGACCGAAGCGAGCTACCTGACCCCTCCTCCTTAACGCTAAACTTATCCTGACCAAAATAACCGCTCAGGAAGAGCTTGTTCTTGGATCCAAAATCATAATTCATCTTAGCGTTTAGATCATAAAAATAATAACCGGGCCTGATTCGACTGTCCCCATCCCTAAGGGATTTGGCAAAGAAGGGGCGAGCCAGAAAATCGATATAAGTTCGGCGCGCTGAAACCAGGAAAGAGGCCTTTTTGTTGGCAAGTGGCCCTTCTAAGGTTAGGCGAGAGGAAACCAAGCCAATACCACCTTCTCCATGAAACTTTTCTTTACTGCCATCCTTCATCTGCATGTCCACTACTGAGGAAAGTCGTCCTCCATAACGTGCCGGAAACCCTCCCTTGGTCAGTTCTACACTCTTGATTGCATCACTATTAAATATTGAAAAAAAGCCAAACAAATGATTCGCATTATAGACTACGGCATCGTCGAGAATGATTAGATTTTGGTCGGGGCCTCCTCCTCGTACGTAAAGTCCGGTCTGCCCCTCCGAACCTTTCTGTACGCCTGGCATCAGCTGAAGCACCTTGATAACATCTTTTTCACCCAAAAAAGCAGGTATTTTTTTTACCTGAGAAATAGGTAGCTCAATTTTACTCATTTGTGCCGACTCACTTACCTTGTCGTCCTGCTTCTTTGCCGAAATGGTTACTTCCTCCAGTGCCCTTACGGCAGGGAGTAATATATCTAGCTGCTGGTCGGTCCGAAAATTTATTTCCTTAGACTGCCTTTCGTAGCCTACAAATGAAAAAATGAGAGGGCCGGACGCGGAAGCTGGAATGGTCAAAGAATAAAAACCATAGGCGTTAGAAACGGTACCAAATGAGCTATTCTCTATGAAAATATTTACTCCAGGCAGCAATTCCCGACTTCCCTGTTCACGAACGTAGCCACTAATCGTGATTTGTTTCTGTGCATAACTGGATCCTGTGCTAAAAAGTAAGCTCAAGATGATGAGTAAGTAACGTATGTGCATGTCTAGGTAGTTGCGTAATGATTGAACAGTTAAATATAGGGATACAATTGTCTATATTGTATAATAAAGAATGGGATATCCGAAATATTATTTAGGAATAATTAAAAGAACCTGGTCCCATTGAAAGGGATTGAAAAGTAGATTTCTTTTTCGGTATAGTTATGGTTTATTTGCAGGTTCTATCCATAAGGTTCGTTAAATTGATCCGACTATTTCCTAAACAAAATAATGTAAATGAAAAGAAGAAAATTTATTGAAAACACCCTCATGGCTTCCGCAGGCCTTACTTTCGCTTCAAAGGGGTTGGTTGCCAGGCCTAGATTGTTGCCAGTGCCCGATTTTGTTAGCGACTGGAATCGACAGACGGATCGAACGTGGGTAGGAGAGGCCTACTGGCCTAATCGACTTCAGGACTGGCGTCTTATTAATGGAGCAGTAGAAACCGTGATCAGGGGAAAAAATCGGTCACTTGCCTTACTTACCCACGAGTTAGGACCCGCCAAGGAAGCATTTGAAGTTCGAATGGAACTACAGTTTATTGGAGAAACTTCTCCACTGGATCTTGCCGGCTGGAGGCTGGCCGCTTCAGGGCCCAATCCGGACTATCGCTCAACAGCCATTTATGGCAAGGGAATGCGGATTGGCGTACAAGCTGATGGGCAACTCGTATTGGGTCAGAAAAAATCGGAGACGAAGGTAGAAAGGCATGAATTAGATGGCAGCTTACTTCTTATTTTAACTGGCAAGCCAATACACCACGATTTATATACGCTTCACCTAAGCGTTCAGAAAGGGAGAAAGGTACTGTCCGAAATAAAGGGGTTTATTGTGGGGAATCTGGAATTAATCGGTGGAGTAGCCCTCCTGCATGATGCAGATACCCCGGCCCAGCAAGTACTTCAGCCTGGAGTTCGTTTCAGCAATTTGGAAATGAAAGGAAGAAAGCTGGTGGGTGATCTGAGCCGAACTTTCGGACCAATATTTTTCGCGCAATACACCTTACATTACGAGCGCATAAAGCTTTCTGCACAGCTCGCTCCCGTGGTTACGGCTCTCGCCGATCTCGAGCTGCAAATTAAGGAAAATGACCAATGGGTCACTATAGGAAAGAGCCCTATCGACCCTGTTAGCCGAGTAGCGGCATTTTCTATACCCTCCTGGAAAGCAAAAGAGATGGTGCCTTATCGCTTGCTTCTCCCGATATCGGACAAAGCAGGCAAAACAACTTCCTATTTTTATGAAGGTAGTTTTTCTCCGGCTCCTACTATGGACAAGCCCGTCAAATTGGGTCTGTTTAGTTGTAATTGCGACTACGGCTTTCCTGATACGGATCTCAGAGAAAATATTCTGGCTCATAAGATGGATGCTGCGCTATTTCTGGGAGATCAATTTTATGAAGCTTCTGGAGGTTTTGGTGTTGAGGAGACCAATTTGGAGCGGTCTGTCCTCGATTATCTGCGTAAATGGTATCAGTTTGGATGGTCATACCGGGACGTCTTCCGGCATGTGCCTTGCATTTCTATTCCCGACGATCACGATGTGTATCATGGTAATGTATGGGGTGAAGGGGGAAAGGCTGCCTTAAAAGAGGGGGCGGCCTATCTGCGCCAGGATAGCGGGGGATATAAAATGCATCCAGAATGGGTGGCCATGGTACAGAAAACACAATCGAGTCATCTGCCGGATCCTTATGATCCTACACCGGTGGAAAATAATATTCCAGTTTACTTCACCCACTGGAACTGGGGGCCCTTAAGTTTTGCTATTATCGAAGACCGAAAGTTCAAATCGGCCCCTAAACGGATCTTCCCAGAAGAGGCGAAGATTCAGAATGGTTTTATTACCAACCCAGATTTTAAGGATGAATCCTATCTGGATGCACCCCAGGCGGAATTATTGGGAAGTCGACAGGAAGCTTTTTTAGAAGAATGGACTCGGGATTGGAGTAAGGGAGCGAGAATGAAAATTCTGCTTTCGCAAACGAATTTCTGTACCATAGGTACCTTGCCGAAAGGTTCTGTGGGAGATGCCATGGTACCTAACTTGGAAATACCCAGGCCCGGAATATACATTCAAGGCGATGATATGACCCGCGATATGGACTCCAATGGCTGGCCACACAGCAAGCGCAACAGGGCTGTGGACATACTGCGCCGTGGATCAGTGATGCATTTGGCTGGAGATCAGCATCTGGCCTCGGTTGTGCGCTATGGCGTAGATAGCCATGATGATGCCGGGTTCGCATTTGCCGGGCCCGCTCTGAATAATATATGGCCGAGACGGTGGTGGCCCCAACTGCCAGCGAATCATGAACCAGTAAGCGGTGGTGCCCGCAATACCGGACGTTTTGAGGACGGATTTAAAAACAAAATTACCCTCCATGCCGTGGCCAATCCCCAACAGAGTGGATTAAAACCAGCTATTATTCATGATCGGGCTACTGGATACGGCATGGTGATTATTGATGCTAAGGCAAGGGACATTACCATGGAGTGCTGGAAACGCAGTGCAAATCCGGTAATAGACTCAGAAAATGGCCAATACACAGGCTGGCCTATTACCATCAACCAGTCCGATAACGATGGGCGAAAAGTTATAGGTTACCTCTCAGAATTGGTGGTGACCGGTATGGAGGAGCCCGTAGTCCAGGTTATTTATGAACCGACTGGGGAGGTGATTTATACGCGCCGTATTACTGGGCATAAATTCAAACCTGCTGTTTTTAAAGAAGGTAGGTATACCCTGAAAGTTGGCGATCCTGATCGGGACCTTTGGAAAGAAATAAAAGGCCTCCGCATGGGGAAACGATCTAAAAAAACCAGGTTGCGCTTAGGATAAGCTTATGCCGCCATGAGTAGCTGCTCATGGCGGCATGTCAGGAATCAAATGCCTTTGACGTTCATTTTAAGGCCATAGACGCCCTTTCCAGCGGTCATGAAAAGTAAGTTTTTCTTTTTCCCCCCAAAACAGACATTCGCAGTCCAGCTTTGTGGGACAGAAATATGAGCTATGCGTGCTCCAGAGTTATCGAAGACGGTTACCCCTTTGCCTGTAAGATATACATTCCCTTTGTTGTCAATGGTCATACCATCAGACCCCATTTCGGCAAATAGTTGCTGGTTGTTTAATTCTCCAGGATTTACAATATCAAAAACATAGGTTTTGCTCGCACCAATGTCTGCTACATATAATTTCTTACCATCGGCAGTACCTACTATTCCATTGGGTTTAGTCAGGGTTTTTGCTACTACCGATACATTTTGTCTGTCGGGGCTAAGATAGTAAACGTACATGCCTTCCTGTTGCATCGATGGATCCCGTTTCCAGTAGGGGCGCGCATACAGAGGGTCTGTGAAATAAATTCCTCCTTTACTGTCTATCCACAAATCGTTAGGACCGTTGAAAAGCTTACCCTGATAGTCTTTAAGAATTACCGTTTTTTTTCCATTCTTATCGAAAGACCAGATCTGATTTTCTTCATCTGCGCAGGCAATCAGCTGACCTGAGCGGTCAAAATACATTCCATTAGCTCGTCCCGAATGATCGGAAAATGTGGAAATCGTTTGGGCCTTGGCATCCCAGCGCAAAATCTTGTTATTTGGTTGGTCTGTAAAAAAGACATGGCCTTTTTTGTCGGCTACAGGGCCTTCGGTGAAGGAGAATCCTGTTCCCAGCTCTTCTACCTCCGCTCCCTTGGCTACTATTTGCTTTCTGTCTTCTATCTGGGCTTCTGATGTCAGGGGTGCATATAGGCAGGCTATAGCCACAATCGTCCTCATCTGCTTCTGTATCGCTCTCATGGGTACTGTTCCGTATTTAATGGGCCTTGTGTTAAGCATTTATTACAATTTTTTGACCACCTTTTTTAATAGATTCATATATAGCATCTATCACGATCATGTCCTTCAATCCCTCCTGGCCCGTCACGTTAGGATCAGGCTCATTATTGAGGATACAGGCGGCGATTCCGTCCATCTGATAGGTTTGATGGTTTACCTTTGGTTGATCTATAGGACCCAAATGTGTATTACCCTTAATGGGGCCGTAACCAAACGCCGGCACCATCTCGGCCCATCCCTTCGTCCCCATAAGATGTAGTCTTTCTGAATGTCCAAAGTTATAAGTGCACCCACAGTTGGCTATGATACCACTGGGAAATCCCAATTGAAAGGTGATGGTTTCGTCGACTTCTCGGAATTTTACCGGATCAGTTTTGCTCTCTTGTGCTGTTACCCATATAGGTTCTTCCCCTGTACAATATCGAGCTGCATTCAGGGAATATACCCCCACATCCATGAGTGCTCCACCTCCGGCCAGTGCCTTTTTCAATCGCCACTGGGTAGGATCTCCGATGGTGAAGCCCATATAATTGTTTACATGCATAATTTTTCCAAATGCTCCCTCTTCCCGCATTCGGATCACTTCCCGGGTATGAGGTTCGAAGTGAAGACGATAGCCCACATACAATTTAACACCTGCCTTTTCGCAAGCACTTATCATCTCCCGAGCCTGCTGAGCATTGTCGGCCAGTGGTTTTTCGCAAAGCACATGTTTGCCAGTGGCAGCAACCTGTAGCACATGCTTATGATGTAGGGAGTTGGGCGTGATCACATATACAAGATCTATATCTGGATTGTCTTTTATCCGATGCATTGTTTCATAGCTATATGTGTTCTGTTCGGGAACATTATATTTCTCCTGCCAACTTTTTAACTTCGATGGTGTACCGGAAATAAGACCAGTAATTACAGCCATTTTGCATTCCTGCATACCCTTGGCCACAATATTAGCATAACCTCCCAGACCCATAAGTGCCACACGAAGTGGGCGTTCGGCGGTTGGCTCCTGCATGTTGGCCACACTGCCAAAGCTATAGTCAGACATCGCCGTTAGGCCTAAGCCTAAGGTAAGTTTCTGTAAAAAATCACGCCTTGCATTCATATATAGAAATTTTTGAGTGTATACATTACTCCATAAAAGTAAACTTAAAAGAATTTCTCCTTACCACTATATTCATTCCCACTCTTTAACGCCACTATTTTTATGCTTTTAAAAATACCAATTTACATCGTTCTTTCACCTTCTTAGAATGTTAACAATCAAAATCAGCCCATATCAGGAACTTTATGTAAAACATTAAATGTATATACATTAAATGTTTTAACATATAAATTAAACGGCAATGAAAACGCTCATTAATGGTTTACATCATATCACTGCATTGGCAAGTGATGCGCAACGGAATGTCGACTTTTATGTTGGTGTATTAGGACAGCGAATGGTGAAAAAGACCATCAATTTCGATGCTCCCGACGTGTACCATCTGTATTATGGAGATGAGACGGGTTCGCCAGGATCCATTCTGACCTTTTTCCCTTATGCAGGATTACAGAGAGGACGTAAAGGGGGCGGTCAGTTAACTTATACGGCATTCTCCATTCCTACGACTTCATTGTCTTACTGGATGGATCGTTTGACTGGTTTTGGTATTCCATATTCTGGTCCTTATCGTCGCTTTAATGAATCCTACCTCCGATTTGAGGACTATGATGGGATGGGTGTCGAACTGGTCGCCAACGATGTAGACCAGCGTCCGGGTTGGGACAATGGTAAGATTCCGATAGAGTACAGCATCAAAGGATTCTTTACTGCTACCTTAAATGAGTTCAGCATCGATAAAACTGTTGCTTTATTAACGGAGGTGATGCAGCATAAATTGGTTGCGGAAGAAGAGGATATCTGGCGTTTCGAAGCGATGCTGGGTGGGCCAGGGAATTATGTAGACGTTAAAAAATCCCCTAAGGATGTTCGTGCACTGCAAGGAGCTGGTTCCGTGCATCATATAGCTTTTGCTACAGAGTCGGATACGAGTCAGTTGGAAATCCGGGAAAAGCTTTTGGTGGCGGGGTATTCGCCAACAGAAGTACTCGACCGCAATTACTTCCATAGCATTTACTATAGAGAGCCAGGAGGAATTCTTTTTGAAATTGCCACTAATCCTCCAGGATTTGCTGTGGATGAGTCTCTTGTGGAATTAGGGTCCAGTCTGAAACTACCCGAATGGTATGAGCCTAAGAGATCGGCTATTGAAACCGCCCTTCCTCCAATTGTTGCAGAAGCTAAATAAATTAGCAAACTGACCGGTAAGATCGGAGTTTAGAATACTCTGAAAAGAGTTTTATATTTTCAAATAAAATAAACATGAATGCATTAGACCGTGCAATGAAGCGTGGAGCTCCATTAGAACATGCTGAGAAAGCTATGATTATGATTCATGGAAGGGGAGCAACCGCACAGGGGATTCTGGATCTTTATCAATATTTCGATTATCCACATATAGCTTATCTTGCCCCTCAGGCAGAAGGAGGAAGCTGGTATCCAAAGAGTTTTATGGCTCCCTTGCAGGACAATGAGCCAGGGATTAGCCGAGGATTGGCTACAATTGATGAGCTGATGGTAGGGTTAGAGGATATTTATGGACTGCTGCCCCGGGATATTTACCTGCTAGGCTTTTCCCAGGGAGCTTGTTTGTCACTGGAGTACGTGGCTCGGCATGCCCGGGAATATGCGGGAATTTTTGGCTTAAGCGGAGGGTTGATCGGCCCCGATGAAACCAAACGGGACTATTTAGGAAGTTTGGCCGATACTCCTGTACTCCTGGGTTGTAGCGACGTGGATTTTCATATTCCTAGACAACGGGTAGAGGAATCCGGCGCGATATTACAAAGGTTGGGTGCAAAGGTGACAGTACAACTGTATCCAGACTTTGGGCATAATATCCACGATAATGAAATTGACTATATCAATTCAATTTTAAAAAAGTAAATAATAAAAGGGGGCCATCTCTGATTGATAGTCCCCTTTTCATTTCCTAATGAGAATTTTTATAATTCGAGAGACACCTCCCTCTGGGAAATCGTCTGGCCTATTTCGAATTTCCGAATTTGACGTTCACCATTGCTGATGACTTCGATGCTATAGGCGCCAGCCTCTAAATTATTAATATTCAGCGTTCTTCCAAACTTAGTACTTTTTTTGGAAATCGTTTCCCTGTAAACAATATCTCCAATGTGGTTTTTAACCAGTAATTGTGTGGGGGATTCCGAATGAAATTTATCGATCAGAACGTTAATCTTACCTTCTTGAGTCGTGTAGATGCCGGCCCCAAAACTGGCTGCTTTTTTGTTGCCTTTGTCAGAGTCTTCTGCTGAGACTGCGAAGGATAGGCAAAGTGCGAAAATGAATGCGATGGATGTGATTGATTTTTTCATGGCTAAATAATTTTATATTTATTGGCTAATTGATTGGATTAAAAGTATCTTAATTGCTTGACTGTCACAATATAAACTACCTGTACGGTAGCTGTAATTAGTAACTGGTCAAAAGTTATTGCTCCGATTCCAGGGTTACTAACTGCTTACTAACTTTCTGATCGACTTCAAATTTCTGAATCTTACGCTCACCGTTGCTGGTGATTTCAATCTGATAGCTACCTGGATTTAGCTCGCTAACATTGAGTGACCGGCCAAACTTCATTTTAGACTTGGGGAGAGTTTCCCGATAAATTACTTCATATCGTTCATTACGAATCAGGATGGTCGTAGACGAGGCTACATCCTTTTTGTCTACGAGTACATTTATATTTCCGTCAACGGTCTTATAGATCCCCGTTCCAAAAGAAGCAACCTTCTTGGTTTCTTTGTCTGAAGCGAAGCTCGTTACTGTTCCTGCTGCCAGAAGGGCAAAAGCTAGGATGGTGGTTTTAATCGAAGTTTTCATGGCTATTTGTTTTTGTAATGGTGATTGTTTTAATGAGAACGATACAAATGTATGTGTTATGGCAGGTACTATGCATTACAAAGTACATGAATGGTTTAATTATCAGTATGAATGGTATGATCCGTAAAAATCTGGTATTTGCACACTTTAAATCCCCTTTCTGAGCTCTGGAAGGGAATTTTTTACATTTGCTTAATGATGCAGGTATGGTGACATACGTTGCATATGACTGAAAAAAAATGTTATTTAAGACGGGAGAGAAATTTTCAGGGAATCCGTAAAAACAAAGAGGGGGCCTATCCCAAAAAGATGGCCCCCTGTTTTATAGGTTAATTATGCATGCGAATTCTTGATTAATCCTTTTCGATATAGTCCATATCTTTGGTAAAGGTTTCTTCCAGGAAGTAGAGGGCAATAACGGCCACCACACTGGTAGCCAGTCCCACTACCAAGGCCCCTTGTATCACACCCAGGCTAGGCTTAAAATATACGAACAGCGCTGCCAGGGGGATGGTAGCTCCCCGAACGAAGTTGGGCACGGTGGTCGCTACCGTTGCACGGAGATTAGTACCGAATAGTTCCGCTGCGATGGTAATGAACAATGTCCAGTAGCCATTACAGAAACCTAGGAGGGCACAGAACACATAGAATACGTAGGCGGTATCCATGGGGATAGTAAGGTAGCCAATCATCATCAGAAGGGACAGTCCAATGAAAAGGATGATGGCCTTTTTTCGACTTTTCATCCATTGACTAATCAGTCCACTGGAGATATCGCCAAATACCTGCCCCGTAAAGGCGAGCATAACAGCCTTTCCGGCATCAATGCCGATTAGCCCCTTGGCAGCACCGATTTCGGGTGAGAAAGTGATCAATATTCCGACCACAAACCAGATGGGCAAACCAATCAGAATGGCCATCAGATATTTGGTCATGCGACGGGCGTTGGTCAAGATCATCATGATATTCCCCCTGTCGACACTATGAGACTTAACATGTTGGAACATACCTGATTCGAATACATTGAAACGGAGTACAAGTAGCAACAGACCCATGCCTCCGCCTACGAAATACGATATTCTCCAGGCGAACATATCGGCAACAAAATAGGCCAGAATAGCTCCTAAAACACCCAGGGTGGCTACAAGGGTAGTGCCATAGCCCCTGATTTCTTTGGGAAGCACTTCGGTCACCAAGGTAATTCCAGCTCCAAGCTCACCGGCCAAGCCGATCCCGGCAATAAAACGAAGGACGGCGTACTGATCCATAGTGGTCACGAAGCCATTGCCAATATTGGCTAGGGAGTACATAATAATGGAGCCAAAAAGCACCGACAGTCTCCCCTTTTTATCGGCGATAATTCCCCATAATACTCCTCCAATTAACATACCAGCCATTTGGCTGTTTAATAGCGTGATACCATCGGTCAGCAGGTCTTCTTCGGCTACCCCTATATCCCGGAGGCTGGGAATGCGTACTACACTAAACAGGAATAAATCGTACATATCCACCAGGTAGCCTAGAGCGGCCACGATAACAGGGACTTGCAGTAGCTGGGGTAGTAAGGGTTTGCGTATTTCGGGAGTTTGAGACATAATCGGGTTTTGGCTTTATACAAACAGCTATTGAAGCTGTCGGCGGGTTTATGTAATCAATTTTGATGGATATCCAACTGTCAGAAACAAGCCAGTCTTAGAGACGGTCGATGAGCATGCCACCGTCAACATTGATGACCTGGCCGGTTGAGTAAGGGAAGTCGCCCCGGGTAAGAGATGCAACAGCCTTTCCAACATCCTCCGTAGTTCCCCAGCGAGGCTGAAGAGCCATACCATTGGCAAAAAGTCCATCGTACTTTTCTTGTACTTTTGCAGTCATGTCTGTGGTGATTACCCCCGGTCTTATCTCAAAAACGGGTATGCCATACTCGGCCATACGTACTGCGAAGAGCTGGCTGGTCATTGCCAGGCCCGCTTTGGAAACGCAGTATTCGCCCCGGTTAACTGAGGTAACTGTTGCCGACACGGAAGTGACGAAAATTATAGTCGCCTGGAAAGCATGGTTATTTTCTTTTTGATGAGCCATTCTTTTGGCTATTGCCTGAGTAAGGAAAAAGGGACCCTCCAGGTTGGTGGTGACTACCTCCTGGTAATTTTCAGGCGTAGTATCCAGCAGGTCCAGGCGTTGTCGGGGTGCGATTCCCGCATTATTGACCAGTACATTTAATGCCCCCAGTTCCTGGTATGCTTTTTCAATAATATTGGCCCTATCATCGGCTGAGGCAATACTACCCTGGCAGTAAATGACCCGGGCACCCATAGCTCTTAGGGTGTCTAATGCTTCCATAGCTCCTTCTTCGGGACGTACCCCATTGATGGCGAGGTCGTAGCCTTCTTTGGCTAATGCCTGTGCAATGCCGAAGCCTATTCCACGGGTTCCACCTGTAATTAGCGCCGTTTTTTTCATTTCAATTGTATTACGTTCAGTTAGAAAGCCAGGCCCCAAAAGGCCCGGCTAGAGAATTTCTACAGTTCTTCTATATTAACCCACTGGCGTTTCTCCCAGCTTTCTATACCTTTTTCGGCTAGTTGAACGCCTCGGGCTCCAGCTTTTAGATCCCATGGGAAGGGTTCGTCTTTTACAATATGTTTCAGGAATAGCTCCCACTGCGCCTTAAATGCATTATCGTGATCTTCCTGTTCGGGCACTTTGGACCATCCTTCAAGGAAGGGGATCGGTTGGGGGATGTCGGGGTTCCATACCGGCTTAGGTGTATTGCCATAATGCTGAATATAGCAGTCACGGAGTCCGGCAACTGCCGATCCATTGGTGCCATCCACTTGCAGGGTTAGCAGGTCGTCGCGCCGAACCCGTACGGTCCAGGAGGAATTAAACTGAGCGATGACGTCGTCTTCCAGCTCAAAAGTAGCATAACAGGCATCGTCGGCCGTACATTTATATGGTTTGCCATTCTCATCAATTCTTTCGGGAATGTGGGTGGCACCGAGGCAAGAGACGGCTTTAACGTTACCGAATAGATTGTCCAGTACATAGCGCCAGTGACAAAGCATATCGACAATGATTCCACCATCATCCTCCTTACGGTAGTTCCAAGATGGTCGTTGTGCTGGAATGCTATGTCCTTCGAACACCCAATACCCAAACTCACCACGAACGGAAAGAATTTTACCGAAGAACCCACTTTCCATTAAGCGTTTGAGTTTCATCATTCCCGGAAGCCATAATTTATCTTGAACTACGCCATTTTTTAGTCCAGCCTTTGTAGCCAACTCATACAGTTCCATGGCCTCTTCGGTGGTGGTTCCTGTCGGTTTTTCACAGTAAATATGTTTGCCCGCCAATATCGCCTTTTTGATGGCTGGAGCACGACGACCCGTCACCTGGGCGTCGAAGTAAACCTGATATGCCGGATCGGCCAACACGCTGTCCAGGTCAGTAGTATATTTGGTGACCAGTGTCTTTTTGCACAGGGCTTCTAATTTCGCCGTATTTCTTCCCACCAGGATAGGATCGGGCATGATGACCTCGTCAGAAGAAATTTTAACGCCTCCCTGCTCCATTATGGCATTGATGGAACGTAATAGATGTTGATTGGTACCCATACGGCCTGTAACGCCGTTCATAATGATTCCTACGTGATGTACTTTCATTTTATGTAAGATTAAAAAATGGTCAGTTTGGTCTATACCTTTAATACAAAGGAATTTGTGATTTCATTTAAGAAGACTTTTTGATCCTTGGCCCAGTGGATATCGGAGAATATTTCTACCTCACAGTATCCATCGAAACCCGTAGCTTCCACCCATCCTCTTATTTTTTTTAGGTCGATACAACCTTCTCCCATCAATCCGCGGTCGTTCAGTAAATCCAGGGTGTTGACCTTCCAGTCACAGACATGATAGGCTAACAAATTGTTATGTGCACCACAGCGGGCAATTTCTTTTTCCAGGTCGGGATCCCACCACAAATGGTAAACATCGACGGCTACACCCACATAATCGGACTGGAATATTTCTGCCATATCGTTGGCCTGCCCCATGGTATTTATCGCCGATCGATCGGCGGCATACATAGGGTGCAGGGGCTCGATTGCAAGCTTAACATTTAATTTTTCTGCCAAAGGGAGTATGGCTTCGATTCCTTCTTTAATTTGTTGGCGAGAGGTAGCCAGGGACTGGTCGGGTGAGGCTCCGCAAACGAGAACGATCATTGGGGCTCCAAGAGCGGCAGCTTCTTCCAGTAATTTTTTGTTATGATCGATGGCCTTAGCTCTCCCAGAACTGGTAGGGTGGGGGAAAAACCCACCACGCACGTAGGAGACAATGTCTAGCCCAGCCTTACGGATAAGCTCACCCGCTTGGTGAGGGCCGATTCCCTCAATGGCATTTTGCCAGACACTTATCCCAGCTACTCCGGCGGCAGCATATTGCTCCACAGCCTGAGGAAACGACCACGACTTAGTGGTAATGGTATGTATGCAGCAGCGATCTAAAGAAATATTGTTCATTTTAAGCCAAATGGTAGTCTGTGAAGTGGCTCTTCACAGACCAATGTTTTGAGGATGATTTAGTCTATTTAACGGCCCCTAAATAAGTGTAATACGGTGCCGAATGATTAATCCTGTGCAGATATAAAGCCAGTTCACGCGCATGGTAATCACCCCACATGCTGGATTCTCCGCAGGGAACCTTCTGACCTTTAGGCGTATGATCCCAGCCATTTGGTCGGTGATATATAGAGTGTAATATCAGTCCTTGGTGTGAAGGATCTGTGGAGAGGTAGGGATCCGAGAATAGTGAATCCACCGCCGTTAGTCCGGCCTGCCAATAGCGGTCTCCCTCTTCTGACTGGTTTTTTTCTTGTAAATATTTACCCAGTCGCAGCAAACCTTGTGCTCCGATAGCGGTTGCAGAACTGTCTACAGGTTCAAAATCGTTGTAAGGATCGGAAGGGCGATTGGTATAATCTCCTAATCGATAAAGCTCTGGTGCGCCAGTATCCCAGTATGGTATACCATCCGATGCGGTGTTGGCAATATAAAAATCGCAGGTAGCCCGAGCAGCTTTCTCGTAAACCTCTGTCAGCTGAGCCCGTCCGCCCATAGGAGCAAGTTCTTCATCCGTAAATGATGGTAGGCTTTCCAGCTGTTCGGCAAAGCCTAACATGGCCCAGGCCAAACCTCGGGTCCAGGTGGTAAATCCTGAGAAGCCCTGTTGTGAATTGGGGCACCGGAAATTGCCATCATTGGTATTAAATACACTTTCGTGTGCCGTACGGCCCCATACATCGTAGCTATCTCTACCCTCGCCGTAATAAACAGAATAAGCCGCTGTAGCTAAGGCATGTTGCGTGCCACGCTCTAGAAGGCTCGTTTTAAGATCATTCTCCCCCATATGGCTATGGCCTAGCAGATGTGAGACCATCAAGGCTCGCACCGAACGGATGGTGTCGACGAAGAGGGAGTGAGGTCCGTTAAAGGAATGAATAAATCCCTTACCATCTTTTATTGGTGTCCAGCGTTCTGCCTGCACAGAACCGGAAACTTTTAGAGAAACCTCGTAAAAATTGCGTTCCCATTCGTTTTCTGGGATGCGTCCTTCGTTCATTAAGCGCAATAAGTTACCATAAGTACTTACATTATTAAAGCCATGATCGTGAACTCCGAAATGGCTTAAGTGCGAAGCCATATTTTGTACGGTATGTTTGCGGGCGCTCTTCAGAAACGATTCATCGTTGGAAACATCATATTGTATAACTTCTGCTCCATACTGGAATCCCTGGGTCCATTCCGTCCAGCCTCTTAAAGTATATTTCCCTTCTACGGTAAATACGGGAGTGCCTTTAGAGGCATCATACTCCTTATTGATCAGATTGATTTTTTGCGCTGACAGTTCCCACAGTCGGTCAAGTTTAGGTTGAAGGGATGCCGCAGTGAGCTCGGTACGGATTTTCATAATCTTTGTCGGTATCTGTTAATGATGAAAAGGAGCTATTTTCTCTCAAGACCGGACCTGGAAGGGTCCTAGATTTTGAAAAGATGGTATTAATAAGTCCTTTAAATTTTGTACAATACAAAGATATGCGGGGGATTACCTAGCGACAAGGTACATTTGGGGTATTAAATGGTACTTTTCCGAACTAGTTCTCTATACTCATTAGGGGTAAGTCCCGATTTTTTCTTAAAGATGCGACTGAAGTAAGAAGGGTCGTCCATCTGGATATGATAAGCAATTTCTTTACTGCTCAAACGGGTGAAAACCAATAGACGCTTGGCCTCCAGGAGTAATTTGTCTAATATATATTCCTGTGCTGTCATTCCTAGGTAACGTTTCACCAGCTTGCTGAGATAGTCGGGAGTAACGGCCAGCTCAGAAGCATAGCGCTGGACTTCGTGCCATTGAAGAAAGTTTTTCTCTACCAGCTCCTGGAATTTGCCGACCAAATCAGGCATAAGTCCGGAGCTTATTTGAGTTGTCGAGGGGCGGTTGGAAATAATACTGGCGCTTTTCTGAAGGATAAGACCCAAATATTTTCCTATAATTCCACAATCGGCAGCGGGAGCCAGATGCTCAGCAACCATATTTTCCATTAGATTATGAAAATATACCCTTTCCTTTTCTTGTAGATGTATCAGGGGCTGACGGGCAGCGGGTTGAAAAAAGGGGAGTTGATTAATAGGGGGACTACCAGGATTATAAAAATTATAGAACTCTTCTGGAAAAGCCAGGATATAACCTCTGCAAGGTTGGCTGGCACTGAGCATATGTACCTGTCCAGGGGTCAAAAAGTGCAGTCCGGCTCCTTGGATGGCGTAAGAGTGGAAGTCGATTTCGTGAAACCCTTGTCCTTCCTCAATGAATAGCATTTCGTAATAGGTATGCCGATGAGGAGTATCTGTTGGCAGGGGCGTAGTAGGCAAGGCCACCGGCGATTCTTTGTGCACTCCCTGGTTATTCTTAAATCGGTAGATACTAAGTGCCGGAACCGTGTCGGGTGACTTGGGGAGGCTATGTACCGGTATGGTCTGAATCATCTTAAATTTTGATTGAAAGTTGTTAGCGGCGGACAAGCCTTTTTATCAGCAGGTAAACCAAAAAAATAACCAGTACCATCGCTGCAATTGGCAGGAAGATAGCCATAACAGAAAGCCCAGCCGACGCTAAATTTTCTGTGGTAGATACCAACGAGTTGCCTATCCCCCCTGTGGTCTTTGACGACAATAGCCGAAGTATACCTGTACCTGCTTGTACGATACCAGCAGTGCCACCCCCCACAATTAAGCCCATGCTCCATAGTAATATGGGGTCTTGGATCTCAATAAAGCTGACCGAAAGCAGAGTGCCCGAGATTACCGCTGCAGGCGTAGCCACCAAATCTAGCAGATTGTCGACAAAGGGAACATAATAAGCGGCCACTTCCAGAAGGGAGGCAGAAAGTAAAGTATAGAATGCTGGCCAAGTTGCTAGCCAGGAAAATTGTTCCCCAGGTTGAATCCATCCATTCATTGCGGCTATGTTGGCCAGCAGCATCGGGATAAAAACCCTAAAACCACTGCTGGCGCTTAAGCCTAGGCCCAGACATATACTCAGTAATAGCTCCATAAAAATTCAATATCAAAAGCAGAAAGGGAGTTAGAACCAGAAAGACATAAGTTTTAATACGATTCAAAACTTTTTGCGATCATTTTTACTTTTATAACGTTAGACCAAGGAAGTTGTTGGTCGGTGAGTTGTAAACCAATTCAATATCGTAATTTTATCCGTTCTTCGAACCGGGAATTTATACATTTGTTGAAATATAAAAGAACACAGTACTGTGAATCAGGAAACTAAGAGCGGGCAGATATTCGATGTCATTACGCTGAAGCGACTTTATGCGTTTGTCAAACCCTATCAAAAGCAATTTTATCTGCTGATAGGCATCATCTTACTCAATGCCCTTCTGGCTCCCATGATGCCTTTGTTAATAAAATATACCATTGATACCCCCATTGCCCAAGGAAATTATGGGCAACTGTCGGTCATGCTTGCCGTTATGGTAGGCGTGATCGTTCTTCAGGGCGCCGCCCAGTTCTATAATACATATATGTCAGGATGGCTAGGCCAGTACATCATTAGGGATATTAGGGTACAATTGTACGAAAAAATCATAGGTCTGAGGTTGAAGTTTTTTGATAATACGCCTATTGGGCGACTGGTTACCCGAACCATATCAGACGTAGAGACCCTTTCCAATGTTTTTAGTGACGGGATGGCCGCAATAGCCGGCGATATTTTGCAGCTGGTACTAATCATCGCTGTAATGTTTTATACTGACTGGCGTTTATCCCTGATCAGCCTTTCCATGATTCCGCTAATGCTATTTGCCACTTATATTTTTAAAGAAAAAATAAAAGACTCTTTTAACGAAGTAAGGGCAGCCGTAGCTAATCTCAACTCCTTTGTTCAGGAGCACATTACGGGGATGAGCATCGTTCAAATATTTAGTAGTGAAGATAATGAATTTAAGAAGTTCAAAGAGATCAACAAGGTTCATCGAAATGCCAACATTCGTTCTATACTTTATTATTCAATTTATTTTCCCGTAGCAGATGTAATATCCGCTGCTGGTACCGGTTTGGTAGTCTGGTATGGATCCCGGCAGATTTTAAGTGCCGACGTATCTTTTGGTACCGTCACCGCGTTTGTGATGTTTATCAACTTATTTTTTAGGCCTATACGGCAATTAGCCGATCGCATCAACACCTTACAAATGGGTATTGTAAGTACCGATCGGATTTTGAAACTCTTGGATAGTAACGATTACACGAGTAACGAAGGAACACATGCTCCCCAGACTTTAAAAGGTGAGGTGTCATTCAAGCAGGTGTGGTTTGCATATATCGATGAGGAATGGGTGTTAAAAGACATAAATTTTGAGGTGGCTGAGGGGCAGACCATCGCATTTGTAGGTGCTACTGGTGCCGGAAAATCGTCCATAATTAATCTACTGAGCCGGCTATATGATATCAATAAGGGTACGATTCTGGTAGACGGGGTGCCTGTTCAGGATTATGAGCTTACCGCACTGCGAAAGAATATTGGTGTGGTACTGCAAGATGTATTCTTGTTTTCGGACACCATCGAAAATAATATTCGTTTAGGAGATCCCAGCATTACCCATGAGAAAATAGTGGAAGCAGCGAAACTGGTAGGAGTACATGAATTTATAGAACGGCTTCCCGGGGGATATACCTATAATGTGATGGAGCGCGGTGCTACCCTTTCGGTAGGCCAGCGACAGCTGATTTCTTTTGTAAGGGCTATGGTTCATGAGCCCAAAATAATTGTTCTGGATGAGGCTACCTCCAGCGTAGATACCGAAACTGAGGAATTGATTCAGCGAGCGATTGAAAAGCTAATGGTAGGTCGTACGGCAATCGTTATTGCCCACCGTTTATCGACCATTCAGGAGGCGGACAAAATCATTGTACTTGACAAAGGAAGAATAATGGAAGAGGGAAATCATGAACAACTTTTGGAAAAACAGGGCTTTTATGCCAATCTTTATCAGATGCAGTATAAAGAGGTATTGAAAATTGGCTAGCCTCCCGCAGGCCCAGCCTGCCCAGTCCGATGCCTGCCTCTCTTTCAAGGTATACTTCACAATAAATAAAGCTCCTGCAGAAATCTTGACCGCAGGAGCTTTATTTATTTCTTTCGAGCCGTATCCAATGGGGAGGGCAAGGGCCCGATGAGCAACTCATCGTCTACGGAAGTTTTAGGAGGCAGACTATCATAATCATCCTCACCCTCCTCTGATTCCGGTTGATAGTAGGAAGGACACAAATAAGTTTTGTTTACCGTAAAAGTAGGCTTTGGAAAGGGCCCCGGAATGATTCCCAATGACTTATCCTTGTAAATCTTTTCCAAGAAGCTGCCTACAATGGGGAGGGCCGTTTTGGCACCCTCGCCAAGATTCGTACTACGAAAGTGAATGCTTCGATCGTCACCACCTACCCAGGCACCCACGACCAGGTCGCGTGTAATGCACATAAACCACCCATCGGAGTTATTGGATGTGGTACCTGTCTTGCCACCTATCTCATTATTGTTCATGGTAACATTGAATCGCCAGCGGATGCTGCCAGAAGTCCCCCCTGGCTCTTCCACGCCTCCTTTTAGCATATGAATCATTAGGAAGGCAGATTCCCGGCTTATGGCCCGTCGGGTCTCGGTCTCAAATTCCTCAATAGTATTTCCATTCCGATCTTCAATCTTGGTTACCAGCATAGGGCTGGTATAGTTCCCATCATTCACGAATACGGAATATGCAGCCACCATGTCATATAAGGAAACATCGAAAGGCCCTAGTCCTATGGAGGGAAGTGCTTTGAGAGGAGTGGTAATACCCAGTTTTTTGGCATAGCGAACCACATTCTCAGGCCCTACCCGGTCCGTGAGTTCGGCCGTAACAGAATTGACGGACTGGGCCAGAGCCCGGCGTAGGGTCATGTTGGAATAGGTCCAGTAACCAGTGGCATTTCTGGGTTTCCATTCCTTTTCTTCCCCATTTTCCATAAATTTTTTCACAAAAGGCTTGTCTACCACCTGATCGCAGGGTGACATATTAAAAGTACTATCATCTATGGCCGCAGTATAGACAAATGGCTTGAAGGTTGACCCAGGTTGACGTTTCCCTTGGCGAACGGCATCGTATTTGAAGAAGTTATAATCCAGTCCACCCACCCAGGCTTTAATTTGACCGTTATGGGGATTCATCGCCATCATTCCCGCCCTAAGGATACGTTTATAATAGTTGAGTGAGTCCATAGAACTCCAATATTTTTCGATTACCCCGTTGGTCTTCCAGTCGTAGACCTGCATACTATCTTTTTTATTAAGATAAAAAGCAATGCTATCCGGATTGTTCTCAAACTTGGCCGCCAGGGTTTTGTAACGCTTAGTTCTTTTGATGACTGTTTCTAGAAAATTGGGTATCTCCTTTCCATTTTCATCGATCCAGGGATTAGAATTATTCCAGTGGTCTTCGAAAACACGCTGTAACTGTCGCATTTTCTCGTCCATGGCGGCCTCCGCACTTGCCTGCATGCGAGAATCGACGGTAGTATAAATTTTTAACCCATCGGTATACAGGTCATAACCATTTTCTTCTCCCCACTTTTTTACGAAGTCGACTACAGCATTCTTAAAATAGTTGGCATTTCCATCGTAAGGTGTTTCAAACTTAGTTCTCAATTCTATAGGAAGTGCGCTGATAGAGTCGGCCTGATGCTGCGTGAGATGACCATACTTTAGGAGCTGATTGATAACGACATTTCTTCGCTCCAATGATCGTTTAGGGTTGCGAATAGGGTTATAAGTGGTAGTAGCCTTCTGAAGACCTACCAAAACGGCAGCTTCCTGTATATTAAGACTGTCAGGTGATTTGCTGAAATAGGATTGAGCAGCGGTATTGATACCATAAGTATTATTACCATAATCTACGGTATTGAAATACATGGTCAGAATTTCTTCCTTGGTGAAATTGCGCTCTAATTTGATAGCGGTTAGCCATTCTTTAGTTTTGTAAATCAGGATACTGAGACCTGGTACATAACCCAATAAACCCTTTGCACCGCTTCTTCGGGTTTTAAAGAGTTTTTTGGCCAGCTGCTGCGTGATGGTACTGCCTCCGCCCCGATCTGTGGCGCCCGTGGCAATGCCTATGGCTACACTGGCCATTGCTTTATAGTCTATGCCTGAGTGCGCATAGAAGCGAACATCTTCGGTGGCGATTAGTGCTTTGACCAGGTTAGGTGAGATTTTATCGGCAGTTACCGGGGTCCGGTTTTCTGTGTAAAATTTTCCTATCATGACACTGTCGGCGGTATAAATCTCCGAGGATTGCGCCACCTTGGGGTTCTGCAGGTCTTCCACACTGGGCATGCTACCCATCAACCAGAGGAAGTTGGTCTCAATACTAAATATATAAAAACAAAAACCAAGAAAACCGAAGGCAAAGATTTTCCATAGTATTAGTATAGGTCGATAGTAGGAAGAATTTCTATCGATACTGTTTTCCCACCAGCTGGAGAGTTGTGTGCGCTTAAGTCGATAATGCTGTACCCAGCTGGATGCGCGTTGTTTGCCCACAAACAGAGATAGAACCTTGTATATCAAAAGGTTTATTGTGCTCTTTAGCCGACGCAATAGCCTTCCAAAAAATGCGGCAATATCTATAAAAAAGGACCTGATAACTTTCATTCAACGTTAAGAATCTAAACAGGATCAAAGATAAGAAAAGGAGGATAATTTCGATGTAGTCCCTGGTGATATTAACGGAAAGGTCAGGAGATCCGAGCTATCTTCCTTGAAAAATTCTCTTAAAAAATCGCTCCTGAGGTGGCCAGCATTGGTTTTGCGCTTCGGGCGGCTTCCGGAAAAGCCCTGCTGAAATGCCAAAATAAATGTTAAAGGCCCTAGGGTCACCGATATTAACCAGACCTGTAAGATGGTCGGTGCCAAACCAAACAGGCCCAGCCCTTCCAGCCAGCCCGATGGTAGGGGACCGGTACCGGTTCATCAGGGTAAGTGGAACGGAGAGCTGAAACCATTTATGCTCATAACGAGGCGTGATGGCCACAACCGACTCGGCCTTCATTCCGAAAGCATTGGAACGAATTAAATTCTGAACCCAGAGACCGTTGATATAAATATTAGGCTTTAGTTGATAGTCAACACTTCCCTGAAAGGCCATTGGGAGTATAGATTTGAAATTAGGGGCCACTGTGGCTCCACCATTTAAGGAGTTATTGATGGCATTAAAGATCCCCTCGGAGCCCCCTAACTTTTGGAAGTCGGAATATAAAAACTGGGTGTTGAAAGTATGGGTTTCCTGTTGGAGCAGATAATATGGGTTTTTGAAATGTATCTTGCCAATATCGGTTAAGGAAGCCGAAATCCGGTAGAGATATTTGTTTTTGGAAGCGTCTCTTTTCCTTTCTCCTCTTTCGGTATAGCTGTATTTATTGATATCGGGCCGGAACTCATACACCGCTCCGATATCGAATCCCCAGCCTCCTCCAGGGGAAGCGTTACCTAATAGCCAGCTGGGGCTGGCTTTGAAATTAGTAATTCCTTCGTCCTTGGTCATGGCGTATTTCACATGAAGCTCATTAACACCAATGAGCTCGCGAAGACCATTCCAGGCGGGGTCGGGAAGGACGGAATACGCAGAGTTTTCGATTTGGGCATGGGCATTATATAAGCCCACCAGTCGTTTGACGGTTACACCTACCTTAAGGAAATCGGTATCGCCATCGTATAGGACCCCACCTACGGTTAGGGCCACTTCCCCAAAGCCATTCATATGTAGCTGCCCTGATTGATTTCTATATATATTGCCCTGACTTTCTTCAAATTTTGTCGTTTGACTGATCAATCTGGCCATGGGTTCGGTAACCCCGGAAGTGTTAAGCAGGTAGCGTACTCTTGAAGTGATTCCGACTCCCACCTTGCCCTTATACAGACCAAACATGATAGACGGGAGTCGAAAGTCCCCACCGGCATTCAAGTATTTTTTGTTTCCATTCAGCTTTTCTTCCAGGTAAGTTCTAGGGAATTTTATCGCCCCATTAGGATTTCGATATTCGTCGGGAACCGTGCCGGTTAACAAATTCAAAAAGGAATAAGGAGCTGCATATTTCACATGATTATTGGCTGTATAAAACTGGGTTCCAATTAGGTTAGCATATACAGAAAAACGGGTATCAGAAACAAATGCAGGGTTATGGTAAAGCGAATGGGTGCCAGCATAATTGTCCAGAGAGGTGCCGGGAAGGTGCTGGGCCTGAGCTTGATATGGTATCCATAGGCCAAGTAGTATCAGCCAGCGATGATATATTTGTATGTTCAAGGTTGGGGGTGCTATTCAGTACACAATTGACTATAAATATTCTTGTTCTTCTATTCGGCCCTATCGGTTGGACATGGCATGCTTGTTATTTTTTTCTATTTACTGAGACCAAAATTTAATTAGCTTCCCGCCAGGATTCAACCTGCTGGTACTGCTTTCAACGAACGGAAATGCAATAATACTCAAAGGAAAGGTAAAGTTAAGGTTCGTTACTGGCATTACGGCCTATTAATTATTAAGTTGTGCCCAGAAAGGCCAATTCCATGTTGTGGATTTTTATTATGGAAATAAACAAAATTATTGGTTCGTAAGGAAGAAAGAATTTTATAAAATATAAATAAATTAGAGATGCCCTACCTGATAGGATGTGACATTGGGACCACCAATGTGAAAACAACTGCTTTTGATGCTGAAACAGGAGCCATATTGGGCACCAGGAGTCATGGTTACGAGATGAGCCATCCTCAGGCGGGTTGGAGCGAACAGGATCCCGAGGCTATCTATCAGGCATTATTAACCTGTATCAGACAGGTTTGTCAGCAAGATGCCAGGCATGGAGCGCTATTGGGTATATCCTTTAGCTCCGCCATGCATGGGGTGCTGGCATTGGACAGGAATGGAAAGGCCCTCACTCAACTGATAATTTGGGCGGACAATCGAAGTGCGGCTATAGCAGACAGGCTTCGCAATTCTGACACAGGACGTGAAATTTACCAGAGAAATGGCACTCCAATTCATGCTATGGCTCCGGTATGTAAGCTTATCTGGTTAAGGCAGGAGATGCCCGAACTATTCGCAAGAGCCCATAAGTTTGTCGCTATCAAGGAATATGTGATATATCGGCTAACGGGTAAATTTTTGGTAGACTATTCGATTGCCTCCGCCACAGGACTTTTCAATATACACGAAAAAAAATGGGATATATGGACCTTGGGCGAGATAGGACTGCCCATAGAGAAGCTTTCTACAGCTGTTTCGCCCTATTTCCAGCAACCATTGGAAGAAGGCAATGAGTTGGGCGTTAGTGCGGGAGTTCCTCTCATTATGGGTGCTAGTGACGGATGCTTAGCCAATTTGGGTAGCGGGTCCTATGCCTCCGATTCCATGACCGTGACCATTGGTACCAGTGCTGCTACTCGCGTGAGTGCATCGAAACCCTATCTGGATCCAAAAATGAGGACATTTTGCTATATTTTAGATGAGGAAACCTATATAGTAGGGGGTGCCTCCAATAATGGTGCCGTAATATTCGACTGGTTAAAAGATACCTTTTTTGAGGGTAGTAGCTATGAAACGGTATTTGACCAGGCGATACAAACTCCGGCCGGAGCAGATGGTTTAATGTTTTATCCGTATCTATTGGGGGAGCGAGCCCCACTGTGGAGTTCTAGCGTACGAGGGGGCTTTACGGGATTAGATATTCAACACAAAAAAGGTCATTTCGTTAGAGCCGTTATGGAAGGCGTACTGTTAAACCTCTATAATGTAGCTGAAGTATTGATTCGAAAGAATGAAGTCCAGAAGATCTATGCCAATGGGGGGTTTGCGCATAGTAACCTATGGGTGCAAATGCTGGCAGATGTATTTGGCTTACCCGTTTCCTTAAATGACACTGTAGAAACTGGAACAGTGGGCGCGGTCATGATGGCTATGAAATCCTTAGGATTGGTGCATCATTATTCTGAAATGAAACTTTTTACACCCGTTAGTGTCATGTTCGAAACCAACCTGGAGGTGCATGCAGTATACCGAAAGGCGGCCATACGTTATGACAGGGAATATGTGGCTTTTGACTCTTTTTCATAGTAAAAGGGCGGAATGAATCCGCCCTTTTACTATATTTTACCTGTTTAACCCTTTTCCTGTTTAATCAATGATACCTGCTTAGGAGTAATCATTGGTTTTTCTGATTTATTTTCCCAGGTATTCAAAATATAGTTCATGACATCGGCAATTTCTTCATCGTCGAGTCCTGGATTGGGCATCATATTGTCATATTCCACCCCGTTGACGGTAACCTTTCCCATTAGACCAAACTTGATGGCCCGAATTGCGTTTTCATGGTTTTTGGTCAGATAATCGGCTTTGGCTAGTGGCGGAAAGGTGCCTATGACGCCTTCTCCCGTCCCCATATGGCAGGAAATGCAGTTTTCGGAATATACCATCTTCCCTCTTTCTATGCTTTTAGCCAGGTCATCATTCTGAACCTGTCCTGTTTCCATCGCTATAATGGCCGAAATACCTAGAGTAGCAATCAATTTGATCATTGGTATTTAAGATTTAGGGCTGATTCTTACGATTTTTCCGGAGTTTTCAAGCACTACATAAATATTACCATCATGGCCCTGGCGTACATCACGTACCCTCCCAATTTTATCGAAAATAATTTCACGTTTTACGACCTTATTTCCTTTTAAGGTCAGGTGCTGGAGGTACATAAATTTCAGGGAGCCCACGAGTATATTTCCATTCCAATCTTTAAACTTCGGGTTGTCTACCAAGGTCATGCCACAGGGGGCGATAGAAGGCTTCCAGAATATGATGGGCTGCTCCATTCCGGCCTTTACCGAATCCTCAGAAATAATGCTGTTATCATAATCGATTCCGTAAGTGATAACTGGCCAACCGTAATTTTTCCCTTTTTCGATGATGTTCAATTCGTCTCCTCCCTGTGGGCCGTGCTCATGCTCCCATAGAACTCCCGATTTCTGATTGAAAAATAAGCCTTGAGGGTTTCTATGTCCATAAGTCCATATAGCAGGATCGGCACCTTTGGTTTTTACGAAAGGATTGTCGGTAGGCACCTTTCCATCTTCATGTATACGAATGATTTTACCTTGGTCTGCATCGAGACTTTGGGCCTTTTCTTTCTGTCCTCGCTCGCCTAAGGATAGGAAAACGTAACCCTTTTTGTCAAAAACGATTCTACCTCCGAAGTGGACATTGGCCTTAACGTTGGGAAATGCCTTGTATAAGTGCTGAATTTCAACCAACTCATGGCCTTTAAGCTTTGCACGAAGCAGGGCAGTGTTGGCCCCGCCTTCATCACCCGCCTCACCATCTTTCTTAGGGGAGGAATAGCTGATGTATATCCATCCGTTTTTGTTAAAATCTGGGTGCAAATTAATGTCTAATAGCCCTCCCTGTCCTTTATACAGGATTTCAGGAAGTCCCGTGATTTCCTGAGGATCTAGCACTCCGTTTTTTACCAACCTTAGCTTTCCTACTCGTTCGGTTACCAAAAGACTTCCGTCAGGAAGCAATGCGGATGCCCAGGGCATTTCCAGACCAGTAGCCACTGTGTCCACTTTGTAATTGGCTTCCAAGTTGGATTTTGAAATAGCTGGCTCGTCAACGGAACGAAATCCGCTTAGAGACAAGGCCGATGTCAGGGTGAGGCATCCAAGGCCAAGCCCAACGGCTGCCTTGAAAAATGTAGATGATGCGTTCATAAATTTGTTTAGATGTAGCATTAAAAAGCGATTCCAGCAAGAATCAGGTGAATCCTTGACGCAAGCCTGCGCCAAGGATTTTGGATTATTTGCTCATAGAGAACGGTGCATGCTCTTGCTTGGTTCCCCAGGTTTTAGAAGGATTGGATTGCATTTCCACTTGAAAACGTCCGCCTTTCTGAATGTCAGCATGTTCCAGGTAAGTCTTTGGGTGTGCTTTACCATTTAGGCTGGCTCCGCCAATATATAAATTTTCGGCATTATTTTTTGGTGCTTCGATCACGAATTTTTTACCATCTTCCATCGTTAAGGTAGCTTTTTTGAATAAGGGGGTGCCTATTACATACTGAGTCGTGCCTGGCGTCACCGGGTAGAAACCCAGGGACGAGAATACATACCAGGCAGAGGTCTGTCCATTATCTTCGTCTCCGCAATACCCATCAGGTGTAGGCTGATACATCCGGTTCATTACTTCTCGTAACCAATACTGAGCCTTATGGGGTGCACCGGCATAATTGTACAGATAGATCATATGCTGAATGGGCTGGTTACCATGGGCATATTGCCCCATATTCATAATCTGCATTTCTCTTATTTCATGAATAGGGAAGCCATAATAGCTATCGTCGAAAATAGGAGGGGTGCTGAAAACGGTATCTAGCTTTTGAACGAAGGCCTCTTTGCCACCCATAAGCTTCATTAGGCCATTAACGTCCTGGAATACCGACCAGGTATAATGCAGGCTATTTCCCTCGGTAAATGCGTCTCCCCATTTGTAGGGATTAAAAGGTTTTTGAAATTTTCCATCCTTATTTTTTCCACGCATCCATTTGGTCTCCGGGTCGAATAGGTTTTTATAATTCATACTCCGTTTAAGGTATAGTTCCGTTTCCGACTGAGGTTTATTCAGCGCTTTTCCGAGCTGAGCAATACAAAAGTCGGCATAGGCATATTCCAGGGTGCGGGCAGCATTTTCATTTATCTTAACATCGTAAGGTACATAACCCAGCTCATTATAGTATTCATGACCAAATCGGCCTACTGAACTTACGGGACCTGCATTTTCCGTATTTTTGAGTACGGCTTCATAAAGTTTTTCGATATCGTAACCTCTGATGCCCTTAATATAGGAATCAGCTATCAGGGATGCAGAGTTGGAGCCTATCATACAATCACGGTGACCGGGGCTGGCCCACTCAGGGAGGTAGCCACTTTCATCGTAAGCGTTTGCAAGACCTGCCATTATTTGTCCGTTTAGTGTAGGGTACATCAGAGTAAAGAAAGGAAACACTGCCCTAAAGGTATCCCAGAAGCCGTTGTCGGTAAACATATAGCCTGGTAGAACTTCTCCATTATAAGGGCTATAATGCATTATATTGTTTTGAGCATCTAATTCGTAAAATTTCCTTGGAAAAAGCATTACACGGTAAAGACTGGAATAGAAGGTACGGATATGGTCAATATTATCACCTTCCACTTTGATGCGTGACAATTCTTCATTCCAGATTGCTCTACCCTTGGCTTGGGTCTGGTCGAAGCTATCATTACCTATCTCCCGATCGAGGTTCAGTTGGGCTTGTTCATAGCTAATAAATGATGAGGCTACCTTGAGACCTATTTTTTCACCCGTTTTGGTTTTAAAACCTACTACCGCTCCAGCATGACCGGTTTGTATTTCGAGGGTATCTTTGGCCAGGGTTTTTCCATGGAATGCGGACATGAACTGGAATTCCTTGTCGAATTGAACGACAAAATAGTTTTTAAAATTGGCCGGTACTCCACCGCTGTTTTTGGTGGTATAGCCAATTATCTTTTTTTCAGAGGGAATAATCTTCACATAAGAGCCCTTATCAAAAGCATCTACGAGAATAAATGCGCTATCGGTCTTGGGGAAGGTGATTCTGAACTGCGCTGCTCGGTCAGTTGGTGTTATCTCGGTAGTTACATCATAGTCAGCCAGGTATACTTTATAGTAATGGGGTTGAGCCTTTTCCGCTTTATGGGAGAACCAGCTGGCCCTTTCTTCTTCGTCGATTCGCAGTTTGCCCGTCATGGGCAATATGGAAAATTGGCCATAATCGTTGATCCAGGGACTAGGCTGGTGCGTTTGTTTGAAGCCTCTTATTTTTTCGGCATCATACATATAACTCCATCCATTCCCCATTTTACCTGTCTGAGGCATCCAGAAATTCATACCCCAGGGTCGGGCAATGGCAGGGTAGGTGTTTCCAGCCGATAGGTTATATTTCGATTGGGTACCCATTAAAGGATTAACCAGGTCTACCGGGTCGGCATTGGTAAAGGGCGATTGGGCCTGTAAAATGCCCAGGGTTAATACATAGAAAAGTACTAAAAGAACTTTGTTCATAGCAAGGAAAATCGGTTTAGCAAATAATGGCAAATTTAAAGGTTTCTGGCGGATTTCAAGGTTTATTATTTATAAATGCGAGGAGAGACTGCCAAATTGTCAAGGCATGGTTATTTTGGTAGGAGAAGCATATATCTTTAATAATAGCAGTAGTTGCAGGCAATTTTGTATACGACTATCGTTATTAACCTTTTTTAGCTTTGAAATCATAGATCATGAATGAACATTTGAACCGACTGACTCCCCGTCAGATAGTTTTTGAACTAGATCAATATATTATCGGACAAAATGACGCCAAAAGAAATGTGGCCATAGCCCTACGTAACCGCTGGCGGCGCATGAACAGCCCCTTGGAAATACAGAATGAAATCATTCCCAATAATATTTTGATGATCGGGGCTACCGGGGTAGGTAAAACGGAAATTGCCCGTCGACTGGCCAAGGTAGCCAATGCACCATTTGTAAAAGTTGAGGCCTCTAAATTTACAGAAGTAGGTTATGTAGGAAGAGATGTGGAAAGCATGGTTCGCGATTTGGTGGAGCAGGCTGTCGGCATGGTGAAGTCCGAAAAAAAAGAAGAAGTTAAAATTAAGGCGGAACAAGCCGTTGAAGATATCATTTTAGATGCATTGATTCCTCCTGTGCACGGGTCCTCACCACAGGTGGCCAACCGTAGCCATACAGATGGTAACGATCAGCGCATGCCTGAGGACGATGCCGAGCTAAATCAGCGAACCCGTGAGCGCTTCCGTGAGAAAATTCGAAATGGCGACCTAGATGAGCGTAAAATCGATATAGAGGTTCAACAAAATAATGCACCGAATGTAGGTATGATAGGGGGAGCCATAGACGATGTTTCGATGATGAACATCCAGGAAATGATTGGTAGTATGGTCCCTCGCCGCGGTAAAAAACGCAAAGTTACCGTTTCGGAAGCCAAAAAACTCCTTCTCGATGAAGAAGCATCTAAGCTTATTGATATGGACGAGGTGAAGTCCGAAGCCATTCAGAGGGCAGAAAACCTAGGAATAATTTTTATTGATGAGATCGATAAAGTGGCGTCTAGCCGAGCCTCAGGGGGAAGCGGTCCCGATGTAAGTAGAGAAGGCGTGCAACGTGACTTACTTCCCATTGTTGAAGGGAGTGCGGTGAATACTAAACATGGTGTAATCCATACCGATCATATCCTTTTCATTGCGGCTGGTGCCTTTCATGTTGCCAAACCTTCAGATTTGATTCCGGAATTACAAGGGCGATTCCCGATTCGTGTTGAGCTTAATAGTCTGACCGAGAATGATTTCTATCAGATTCTGCAAGCGCCTAAGAATGCATTGACCAAACAGTACGAATCCATGCTGGAATCGGAAGGAGTGGAACTTGTTTTTGAAGAAAATGCGATACGGGAAATAGCGCGGATTGCCTTTGAGGTAAATAGCGAAGTAGAAAATATTGGTGCTCGTCGACTGCAAACCGTGATGAGTCATCTTCTCAACGATTTCATGTTTGATGTCCCCGACGTAATTGGGTCCGATTCTCAGATTGTAATTACAGCGGAAATGGTAAAAGAGAAACTATCTCATCTGGTTAAGAACAGGGATTTAAGTCAATATATACTATAGTGGTGCCGACAATTAAAAGAAAGGGCCTGTCTCCATTTAGTGGGGCAGGCCCTTTTTTGCTTAGCAATTAAATAGCCAGTCCAGGGCTTTTGGAAATTCTTTCCCCCAGCGCTCTTCACTATGTATGCCTTCTGGGTCTATTTCAGTTTTGATCTCAACCCTGGAATATCCAAAACCTTGGTTAACTAAGGTTTGATTTAGTTTTTCAATATTTGCAAGCATATTGTCTGTCTTTGTCTTCGGCTCTTCTTTCCCCCCTCCGTATAAATAGATTTTCGTTTCAAAAGGTTCGAAGAAATGTATGGCATCAAAATAGATACGGCTTGATATCCATAAGGTAGGTGAAAATATCATGAGACGTCCGAAGACATGGGGATACATGAGAGCTGCATAGATACTGAGGAGTCCGCCTACACTGCTTCCGCCCATCCCGGTATTCAGTCGATCTGGCAAGGTGCGGTACTGCTTGTCTATTTGCGGTTTCAAGGTTTCAGCCACAAACCGCAGAAATAGGTCACCCTGACCTTTGCCTATTTTAGGCGCATCATAGGGCGATATTTCCTGAATCCGGTCGTAGTCGTCGGCTTCATCGGCATGGTCAACAGCGACAATGATCACGTTGGCGCGATCTTGTTCGGCCAGTTTGGTAAGCTCCTGGTCTATTTGCCAGTTGCCATAAGGGGAGCCTTCTCCAAACAGATTTTGAGCGTCGGTCATATAAAGAACAGGGAAGTGCCTGTCGGGTTGCTCATAATAATGATGGGGAAGGAGCACGTGAATTTTACGACTTTTATCGAGCTGAGGAATGTAAAACTCTTCCGATAAAACTTCAATAATAGGCGAATGATCGTGTTTGATACTGGCATTCCTTTGCCAGCGTGTGATCCGGTCTTCTACATGCTCGGTGTGTTGCCACACCATGCGATTTTGTTGAGGCTGGCCATATCGATCCAGCTCGACCTGGTCCCATCCTCCACGGGTATATTTGTATTCGAAAGGGAACATGAGTTCGGCCGTTTCGGGAAAGTGCAAAATATAATGACCAGGAGAGGTTTCGGTCATCTTATAGGCTTCTACATCGGGCAACCATTTACAAAATGGTCCGGAAATATATACTGGTCTTCGGTCTGTAGCGGGGGTTATTAACTCAAAAACTAAAGTTTCTGTTAGGGTTGATGGGCTCATTTTACTTACTTACTTTTTAAAAAATAGAGTCCAATATACCATTTTTATCTTCATTTTTTTTCTAAATCGAGGAATTTGTAAGAAAATTCATTTTTATCATCTGCCGGATATTCAGCGGAGAAGGTTTCATTCCAAAGATCCAGGTCGGGCAAATGAAAATAGGTATCACCCTCTACATCAGTCATTACCCGGGTAATAAAAAGTTGGTTGCAATAGGGCAGGGCCTGCCGGTATATTTCTCCTCCGCCTATTACAAAGGCGCTTTCGGCGTCCAGAGACTTTGCACAGGCTATGGCTTCCTGCAGGGAGTAGGCCACAACCACTCCTTCAGGGTGGAAATCTTTTTGTCGGGTGATTACTATAGAGGTACGACCCGGCAGGGGTTTGCCAATAGACTCGAAGGTTTTGCGTCCCATGATCATGGGGTGACCCATGGTAAGTTGTTTAAATCTTTTCAGGTCGGCCGACAACCGCCAGATCAAGCTGTTTTCTCGCCCTATTACGCCATTTTCTGCTACGGCAACAATGATGGATAATTTCATATTTAATTTAATGTTTGCAGGTTAATCCGTTATGCACTTTTATTCCCGAATCGGAACGAACCATTGTTGAGTCAATCGGGTATTTACTGGTCCTCTTTTACATTGGGTCGGCTCCAATCTGTGGGATTAAGCCTGTTGCCTCTTAAAAAATCGTCTATGTCCATGCGCTTTTTACCTTGAAGCTGTAGATTTAATATAGACAGCCAACCATCACCGGTCTTAAAATGAAGGTAAGTTTTGTTATCCGTACGGAAAACCCCGGGTTGTGCATCACCGTTTTCTTCAAGGATTTTTGTTTTGAAAATCTTACAAGTAAGGTCACTCAGATTACACCAGGCAGCGGGATAGGGTGACAGACCCCGTATTTTGTTGTGTAAGGTTTGAGAAGTGTGGGTCCAATCTAGCTCACAAGTCTCTCTAAATATTTTTGGTGCAGGTTGCAGTGAGGAAGTTTCGTTCTGTTCTACTTGAGGATAGTGTCCTGTTTCAATGGCTTCTACAGTTCGCACGACCAATGCTGCTCCCTTATGCATCAGACGTTCGTACAGGGTGCCGGCATCATCGTCAGGCATGATATTTTCTCTGTCCTGAAAAATAATTTTCCCGGTATCTATATCTTTTTCTATGAAGAAAGTCGTTACACCTGTTACAGTTTCACCTTGTATAATGGCCCAGTTGATAGGAGCAGCCCCCCGGTACTGGGGTAGTAGGGAGCCATGTAAGTTGAAGGTCCCTAGGGGTGGCATATTCCAGACGACCTCTGGTAACATCCTGAAAGCTACCACAATCTGAAGGTCTGCCTGCAGGGAGCGCAAAGTTTCCAGGAAATCTGGAGCTTTGAGTTTTTCAGGCTGTAGCACGGTAAGTCCTGCCTGTAAAGCATAGGTTTTAACGGGGGAAGCCAGGAGTTTTTGGCCACGCCCGGCGGGTCTATCGGGAGCTGTAACGACAGCTACTACATTAGATTTTGACTCGACCAGGCTTTTCAGACTAGCCACCGCAAACTCTGGTGTACCCATAAAAACTATTCTTAGTGAATTTGACATATTATATGAATCCTTTTGAGCGTATGGTTTGTTAGCATTTACAAATATTGCTATTTTTGTTGTTCATGTTTAGAATTATGAGAAAGAATACAGAACATATGTGCCGAAATGATAAGGTTTTCTAGCCTTCTGCGATGCGTTTAATCGAACACATGTGGACGGTCTTGGAGCCGTTCTTTTTTTTTATACCCAATTGTAATTTTTTAAGACTATATAAACCATTTAATTAACCATGGCTAAATTTTCATACTATACAGAAGAAGGTTTAAATAAACTCAAGGCAGAGTTGAATGATATGAAAACCAAGGGCCGTACCGAAATCGCCAAGCAGATAGCCGAAGCCAGGGATAAAGGTGATTTGAGCGAAAATGCAGAGTATGATGCGGCCAAAGATGCACAAGGTATGCACGAAATGAAGATTGCCAAATTGGAGGAGATACTTTCTACAGCCCGGGTTATAGATGAATCCTCCATTGATACTTCCCAGGTAGCGGTCCTCTCCAAAGTGAAGATTAAGAATCGCAAGACAGGCATGGAAATGACCTATATCTTAGTGTCTGAAGAAGAAGCGGACCTAAAAGCGGGAAAGATTTCCGTTGGTTCACCCATAGGAAAAGGGCTACTCGGTAAAAAAGTTGGTGAAACAACCGAGATTAAAGTTCCTGCCGGAATTATGGAATTTGAAGTATTGGATATTAGCCGGTTGTAAACTGGTTTTTGTTTCCTTAGGCTTAACGGTTCACAATCGTCAGTTAATACTGTATATTGTGGACTGTTTTACTTTTAGACATGTCAAGATGCGCATCTCTGGTATTTTGGTGAAAATTTCGTTTCTGTGGGTGGAGGGTATGGCCCTTTATCCTTTTGTTCTTAGCCGCAGTACTGATCCTGATCCGGTTCTGCTAAATCATGAAAGGATTCATTTAAGACAACAGATTGAGATGGGTATTTTATTGTTTTATCTTTGGTACCTGATTGAATATCTGATTGGCATTATAAAGTTAAAGAGCCACTACCAAGCCTATCGGGCTATTTCGTTTGAGCGGGAGGCTTTTTTGAATGAAAAGAATTTTGAATACCTCAATGAGCGTAGGCACTGGAGTTTTCTTCGCTTTATGAAAGGATAAACTTCAATAGGAGGCACTAGAGGATAATATCATGTCATTATGATTTATAATTAGCATTCAAATAAATAACAATACGAGTATATGTCGGACAAGAGCAAAGAGTTTCTTTATAAGTATTTAAATAATGCATCACCCACCGGTTTCGAATCTACGGGGCAGCAGATATGGTTGGATTATATAAAACCATATATTGAAGAACAAATCGTAGATGTTTATGGAACTGCTGTAGGTGTAATTGGTCCGGGGCAGGACTATAAAGTGGTCATTGAGGCACATTCTGACGAGATAGCCTGGTTTGTGAATTATATTTCCGATGAGGGTTATATTTCAGTGCGTCGTAACGGAGGTTCCGATGCCTCCATCGCCCCTTCCATGCGGGTTAACCTTCACACCGCCAAAGGGGTAGTAAAGGGTGTTTTTGGGTGGCCGGCTATCCATGTTCGGGATACCTCAAAAGACCAAACACCCAAAGTTCATGAGTTATTTATAGACGTGGGAGCGGCAAATAAGGATGAAGTCCTTGGAATGGGCATACATGTAGGTACCGTAGTAACATTTGCCGATGGTCTGGACGAGCTCAACGAGAAATTCTATGTAGGCCGGGCCCTTGATAATCGTATGGGTGGTTTTATGATAGCAGAGGTTGCCCGGATGCTGCATGAAAATAATGTTAAACTCCCTTTTACCCTGTACGTGGTAAATGCCGTACAGGAAGAAATAGGGCTTAAAGGCGCAGAGATGATCTCCAGAAGACTGAAGCCAGATATCGCTATCTGTACCGATGTTACCCATGACACTCAGTCGCCCATGTACAATAAAAAAGAGCAAGGTGATCTTAAAAGTGGGGGAGGGCCCGTAATATGCTACGGTCCAGCGGTTCAGAATAACCTTCGTGACCTGTTAATTGAAGTGGCCGAGCAAAAATCTATTCCCTTTCAACGTCAGGCAGTAAGCCGTTCAACTGGTACAGATACGGACTCGTTTGCTTATTCTTCGGAAGGTGTGGCTTCGGCGTTGATATCTCTTCCTCTTAAGTACATGCATACCACGGTAGAAATGGTACATAAAGATGATGTACAAGGCGTTATACAGTTAATGTATGATGTACTGCTGAGTCTTAAAGGAAATGAAGACTTTCGGTATATTAAATAAAGTTGCTCCAGTTTTCTTAACGAGGGAATTTTTAAATCGATACTAATGGTTGTTGCGAACGCTTGGTCGCATCAGCCATTAGTCCAAGTATAAACAACCTACTATTCCTAATAGCATGCTTAATAAACTTACTATCAATCTAGGGCTGGGTTTATTGCTCCTTTTGCAGGTTCAATGCGTAGGTGCGTCGCGCCAGCAAAATGAATCCCCCGATCAATCAGATAACGTTGCCAAAGAATTGAAGACGGGTGCCGATCAGACCCAGGCTTATCTGTCGTATCTCAAAGGTAAAAGAGTCGGGGTGGTAGTCAACCAGACATCTATTATTGGGGCCACGGCACTTGTTGACAGACTGGTGGCCCTGGGTGTCAATATTAAGTATATTTTCGGTCCGGAACACGGCTTTCGGGGCACAGCCAGCAATGGGGATAAGGTGAGCGACAGCGTCGATCCCAAGACCGGAATTCCGGCAATATCTCTATATGGTAAACTGAAAAAACCTACCAAAGAGCAGATGGCCTCAATAGATTTGATGATCTTTGATATTCAAGATGTAGGTGCAAGGTTTTATACCTATATCAACACGCTCGGTCATGTTATGGAAGCCTGCGCGGAAAACCAGAAAGAATTATTGATTTTCGACCGCCCCAATCCTAACGGATTCTTAGTGGATGGCCCCATACTGGAAGATCATCTTCATTCAGGCATTGGTATGTACAAAATTCCTATTAGTCATGGCCTCACCATGGGCGAGCTAGCTCAGATGATTAACGGCGAAGGTTGGTTGCCTAATAGACTTCAATGCAAGCTGAAAATTATCAAGGTTGAGAATTATACGCACGAAAGTGCCTACGAACTTCCAATACTTCCTTCTCCTAATCTTAATACCCAGCAATCGGTTATGCTATATCCGCATATTTGCTGGTTCGAAGGTACAATTATTAGCCAGGGAAGGGGCACCTATATGCCCTTTACCATTCTGGGAGCCCCTTTGCTTAAGGGAAAGTATGATTTTGCTTTCACGCCAGTCAGTATAAAGGGTATGAGCGAAAGCCCTCTGCATATGAATGAGCTCTGTTACGGACTGGACCTAAGGAATTTTGATATGACAGAAATCCGTAAAAGTGGTAAAATACATTTAGGATGGCTGATGGAAATGTATCGCAACTACCCTGTAAAAGATAAGTTTTTCGATAAGAGTCAAAGTCGGCAGATGGGCGATTTTGATAAGCTGGCAGGAACAGAAAACTTGAGAAAGCAAGTTATAGCAGGCCTGTCGGAAGCTGAAATACGTCAAAGTTGGGAGCCAGGATTAAGTCAGTACAAAGCCCTAAGGAAAAAATACCTGCTCTATCCATAATATTTTAATGCTAAATGAAAGGCAAATAATGGGGTCTGGCCATACTAATCGTAATTCGGGTTAGTATAGCCAGACTTTTTTTATGTGACTGGTAAAGTAAGCTTCCAGCCATACTAGGTCGGAAAAGGAGAAATTTTCGCCTCTGCTTCTGGGTTTTACCCGCCTGACAAGGATAAAAGGAGCAGCGATCCAGGAATATGTTATATAGGCAGCCTACAAATAAAACATCCTCAGTGAAATTACTCCGAGGATGTAAGGAATTACTCAACGATATTATGCTTTGACCTATCAATGCGTCGATAAGCGAAAAGTCCGAAGTATCATCTAGCCCTTTTTTACGGGGTAGCTTAGTGTATAATCTGCGTATATATAACTAAACGGGGTGTGTTCGATAGAACATACGACAGAATTAGACGTATAGATTGAAACAGCGAATAAATTTTTATAAAAAAACATGTTTTAGATATTCCAAAGGTAAGTAGGGCTTAAAAAGTATGTGATTGGCCCATTTATTCCTGGTCCATAACTGTTCATGCCGACTACTGCACTAAGAAAAAGTGTTGAGCTTACCCAACAGTTCCGAACGATTATCTGCGGTGATAGGGATCTCTATCTCACCTATCATCAAATGAATATAGTTGATAGCCGTTATAGCGTTCAGATTGACAATAAACGACTTGTGAGTCCTGAAAAATTGATTGTCTGGCAATTGTTGAATCATATTTTTCAAGGTTTCACGAATGGTGTATTTCTTATCGGGGGTGTGCAATTCCAGGTAATTGTCGTCGCTACGAATGTATAAAATCTCATTGAGAAAAATTTTGGTAAACACATTTTTCTCCTTGATGAACAGTGCGTCCTGAATTACAATCGACTCTTCGTTTCGTTCTTCCGACTCATTCTTCCCGGCTATATTGTCTTTATAATTCTTAAGTGCCAGACTCACTGCCGTATAGACTGAAATATTCTTAAATGGTTTGTTCAAGAAGGCATTCGGGGAGGTATTGAGTGCGGCATTTACGATAGGAAGTTCCTCGTGGCTCGTAAGAAAGATAAAAGGAAAATTGAAGTTCTGTCGAATATATTCTGCAACGTCGATACCTGTACGGTAGCCTCCCAAACTAATATCGAGCAATGCGAGGTGCACTATTTGATCTTTTAATATGTCGATTGCCTGAACATAATCCCCAGCCAGGAAAATACTCTCATAGCCAAATCCTCTTAATGTATACTGCAGATGCTTGGCAATGACAGCTTCGTCTTCAACGATTAATATATTCATCTTAGTCGGTAACCTATTCTTTATTTTTACCAAAAAACGTTCACTCAAAGATGCGAATACGCCCTTATCTACGGGAATACTTGCGAATATTATCAATAAAACGCCAGTAATAAATTAAATAATTATTTGTAGAGGGTTTTGCGGTATCAATCCGAATTAAACGAGGTATAAGGCCCAAATATAGTCGATAAATATCTAAGATCGAGTAAAAAACCTTTTGTTTATTGTAAAAATGCCACTGACAATCAAAAGACCAATAAAAAAATATAGGCTAAGAAATGGGTTGTAATAGACAATAGCAATCAGACATAAGGCCGACAGGATAAGGGCGATAGCCGGGAAATAGGGGTAGAAAGGAGCAATAAAGGGCCGATCCATATTTGGTTCTTTCAGACGGAGTACAAATAATGCTACCATACTGATCATATACATAACAATAGCTCCAAGAGCGGCAACTACGATAACCTGGTCCGTTTGCCCAAGTATTAAGGCAGCACAGCCTACAGCCCCCCCTGCTAGTAGGGCCCAGTGTGGGGTTTGGTATCGTTTATTAACGATTCCGAGGAAACGTGGGAGATAACCCGCCCTGGCCAATGCATAGATTTGTCGGGAGTATCCAATTATGGTTCCATGAAAAGAAGCTACCAAACCAAATAAACCTAGGCTGGCAAATAGGTGAGTCCAGCTATTATCGCTTCCTAAGACAATGGCCAAGGCTGCAGGAAGGGGATAGTCGATCTGACTAAGGGTGCTCCAATGTGTAATTCCTCCTGTAACAATCATCACCCCCAGGGCCAGAAATACTAAGGTCAGAATGCCATAAATATATCCTAGAGATATGGTTCTTCTTGGGTCTTCTACCTCTTCTGCTACCATAGCCACACCCTCTATAGCCAGGTAGAACCAAATGGCAAAGGGCAAGGCAGCAAATACACCAGGCCATCCAAAAGGCATGGGATCTGTCACAAAAGTTTCGTATGAAAAATGAGGAGCCACGATACCAATATATACAAGCAATTCGATTACAGCCAGTATTGTGATGAGCAGTGAAAAGGTTGCCGACTCTTTGATTCCCAGTAAATTTATTCCTATAAAGATCACATAACAGCTTAAGGCCACATGTAAAACACTCAAGGAAGGGTACAGGAAGTGGGTGTAACTTCCCAGAGCGAAGGCGATGGCTGGAGGAGCAATCAAAAATTCGACCAAGGTTGCGTAGCCGGCTATGAGTCCTCCCCACCAGCCAAAGGCTCTATGGGCATAGGCAAAGGGGCCGCCCGCCTGTGGTATGGAGGTGGTAAGCTCCGTAAAACTATAGATAAAGGTAATATAGAGAACGGTAACGATCAGAGTGGCAATCAGGAAACCTACTGTTCCTGAAACGCCCCAACCGTAATTCCATCCAAAATATTCTCCAGAAATAACGAGTCCAACTGCAATGGCCCAAAGGTGAATAGGTTTTAAAACTTTTTTTAATGACGAATTAGTTTCTTGGGACATGTAGGACTAACAGTTAGGGTTAAAGAAATAATTATTAATCTTTAGGCGCGGTGCGTAAATAGTCACCCAGTTCGATGACACGGTCGGTATTCAGATAATCGACTTGCAATTCCATGAGCTTTCTCCAAGTGTTAATATTATCTGGGGCAGCCCAGAAGCGTATGGGCTTCCCTTTGAGGTGCACCTGTTCCACGGTTCTGGCAATCCTACGTCGGTCTTTCCGGGTCATATCACCTTCCCCATTCCAGTGCGAGTAGTTTTTGAAATTTTGACTGATTAATGCAAGTCTCATTAATTGATACTTCGTGTAAGACATATCGGGCCTTCCATCAAAATAAAAATATAGCGGATATTCCTTAAAGCTAGCCGGGTGGGGAATATTTCCCGTGATGACAACCCTCAGGGGGCCATGAGGAGCCAAATATTTCTCCATGGGGCCCAATGCTTCCTTAAGTGCTTCCATACTAGCCTTAGTCTCCGATTTCAAATCGATCATTAACTGTAGGGAGGTTCGTCCGTCCTTTATCCATTGATCACCCTTTATTAATTTGCTCAATGGCTTCAGATAGAGGTTGTCGAGTCGCTTGTCGTCATCGATCTGGGAGCTGTCGTGAGCAACATATAATTGGCCGTTATGCAGCACTAGGTCGATTTCGATTGAACCGAAACCTTGACGGTAGGCTTCCCAGAAAGGTTCGGCCCGGAGGTAGTCGTTATGTGAATGAGCTTGCAGAGGAGTATATGACTGGATGCTCTGAGCGGTGACACTCCCCAGTAGTAATAGGGGAAAACATAACAAACCAAGCGTAACGGAATAAAAGCGCATCTTTCTGGTGTGATTGTAGATGGTAAAGTTAACAGTATTTTGGAATTATGGAAATCCATGGAAAGTAGATTGGTCTTCGTGCTCCCCAATATTTTAGAATAATTTCAATTTTTTTGTTGCTCAGCAGAATATTCTATGGGTTAGTTGTTGACGTATATTAGTTAAATTCAGCATTTTTGCTTTTTAAAGCAAGACTGGTTCAATAATTTACTTACATTTAGGCCCTTATCGCTTAACTTTTTTAGCATCAAGAAATCACATATAGATGAAACCAAATACCTCCTTATTTCGCAAAAAGTCAGTTGATCAGATCCTTAAGGATGCCCATAATTCGGAGGGAGGGTTGGAGAAGGTTTTAGGAGTTCGCGATTTGGTGTCTCTGGGTATCGCCGCCATTGTTGGTGCAGGAATTTTCAGCACGATTGGGCTAGCCAGTTTTAACGGTGGTCCTGCGGTATCCTTACTTTTCGTTTTTACGGCAATCGCTTGCGTATTTACGGCCTTGTCTTATGCACAATTTGCCAGTACCGTACCGGTTTCGGGAAGCGCCTATACCTATGCATATGTAGCCTTTGGGGAGTTTTTTGCCTGGATCATCGGTTGGGCTCTTATCCTGGAGTATGCCGTTTCTAATATGGTCGTAGCCATTTCCTGGTCGGAGTACTTCGTAAGTATGCTCTCAGGTTTTGGGATTCATATACCGGGCTATCTGACCATGGATCCAGGCTCCGCTTCAGAAGCCTTTTCCAAAATGCAGGAGCTGGGTATGCAAGCACTATCCAGTAGTGAGCAATATGCCGCATTGGCTTATCAAGAGGCTCCAAGGCTTGGTGGCATGCCCATTATTTTAGATCTACCGGCCGGCATTATCACAGGCCTGGTTACCTGGCTGGTTTATCTGGGAATCAAGGAGTCTCGGACGGCCTCTAACTTTATGGTCGTCTTAAAGATTGGCGTGGTACTTCTGGTAATTTGTGCAGGTGCATTCTACGTGAAACCTGAGAACTGGTCTCCTTTTGCTCCCAATGGTGTAAAAGGGGTGCTTAGTGGGGTGGCCGCAGTTTTCTTCGCCTTTATAGGCTTCGATTCTATTTCTACTACAGCGGAAGAATGTAAGGATCCTCAGCGCGATATGCCCAAAGCCATGATATACTGTCTGATCATTTGTACCGTATTATACGTACTCATAACCCTGGTCTTAACGGGAATGGTCAATTATAAAGAACTGAACGTTAACGATCCTCTGGCTTTCGTATTTGAATATGTCGGGTTAGATTTTATGGCTGGTTTGATCTCAGTAAGCTCGGTGATCGCTATTACGAGTGCGCTACTGGTATATCAGCTTGGCCAGCCTAGAATATGGATGACCATGAGTCGCGACGGCTTGCTATGGAAAAAGTTTTCTAAAATTCATCCTAAGTACCATACTCCGTCCTTTGCTACCATTGTTACCGGATTCGTAGTGGCCATTCCAGCTCTCTTCTTCAAAATGGACTTTTTTGTAGACTTAACTAGTGTGGGGACATTCTTTGCCTTTATCCTGGTTTGTGGAGGGGTTCTCTATTTAGACCACACCGGACTATCTGCAAAATCGAAGTTTAGGGTTCCTTATATCAATGGGAAATATTTGGTAGGTATTTTGTTGGTGGCGGCGGTAATGGCCTTATTCTTCTATGGTCAGGACACACTAAAAGAATGGAGTGAACTCACCATCATGGATGTCATTGAGCATAAATTATTAACGATAGTTTTCTGGATTACCTGGATCGTATTATCAGTTCTCAGTTTCAAATTCCGTTTTTCTTTACTCCCTGTGGCCGGTATTTTAACTAACCTCTATCTGATGACTGAACTGGGATCTTCCAACTGGTTTATCTTTTTGATATGGTTGCTTATTGGTTTGATAATTTATTTTGCCTACGGATATAGGAAAAGTAAACTGGCTCAATAAGTCAACACTTCACTATATCGGTACGACTTTCAGTTTAATGGCATATTCTTTGGCCGGGACAAAGCTGTCAGTTTTTGGCGGAGGAACTACTCCCAGTAAAATGAACTGGTAGTTTTGGTCTCCAAATGAAGTGGTGAGGGTATCTGAAAATCGATAGTCTGAAGTTCCCGACATATCGCATGGGCCTATACAGAGTTCTATTTGTTTGCGGATGATTCCTTCTGTGCTGGCTCCGGTGAGCTCCAGCCCAACCGTAGCATTCCCTGCCCAAAAGCAATTAACCCCGTCTGGACAGCGACTGTCGGTAAGGCTCGAGAACCTTACCCTGGCTAAAGGAATGTCATTGATAATTCTGCTTTCCCGGTAATGTAACCAATCATCAGTATGCTTATCTATAGATGGACCCGTGCATGCTACTATCGTTAAGTTGAGAAGCACTAGGGCCTTTTTGAGTTTTACTGTCATATGTTCTCCGGCTTAGACCCAAGTGACACTAAAAATCTTGTATAGGTTGTAAATTTTCAGTGATAAATTACAATTCGATTAATAAAGTAGTGCTTGTACTTCTCTGTGAACGAACTTTAATCTGTCCGCCAAATTACTTGATAATTTGGCGGACAGACTTATTCCGATTTCCGACCCGCTGTAGTAAATTGGGGTGAGCGGATTCATCATCTCATGTCTGAGTATACCTGACAAATTTTACGAGACAGTTTCCTCCTGCAGGGCAATCATCTTTCTTTATGATACCTTGTATAATTCCTGCTGAATATCCTGAAGAGAAAACTGCTCCAGGGATTGCAGTTTGTAATGAGCAAGATCAAATTTTTTGTCATGGTAAGCCTCCTGGGCTGGTACTGAAATAGTGATCATCCCCGCGGAATGTGCCGATTGCAGTCCAGCGAAAGAATCTTCAAAAGCCAAACATTGGGCAGGTGGTAAGCCGAGTTTTTGAGCAGTAGTCAAGTACACGGCCGGATGCGGCTTGGTGAAAGCCTCTAAGGTGCCCGAGTGCCATACCTGAAAATAGTCTCTGATATTCAGACGATCCAGAACTCCTTCTATGAGTTCCATATGTGAAGCAGAAGCTACGGCTAGCTTTATACCTTTCTGATGTAATTTTTTAAGAAGCTCTAAGGCCCCGGGCATAGGCAGAGCTTTTTCTAGAATATGATGGTGCGCGTAGTTCAGGATTTCCTTTTCCATTTCCTCAAAAGTAGGCGTATTCCAGGGTTGTATTTTGTGGCAATACTCAAGAAATAACTTGCAGGCCAATCCTGTCGTCTGGCGTTGAACTTCTTGGGTTAGATCAAAATTTATTTTCTGCATGGTCAGTTTAGCAGCTTCTACCCATATTGGTTCGGAGTCGATCAACAGTCCATCCATATCAAATATTGCAGCTTTTATCATGAATGAAGGAATTAAAAATACTGAATTTAATACTAGAGATGAGTCGCCGGAGGCCATATCCAGTTTGCTCAGGGCAAATATCTTCTTGAGCAGAGATGTTGATTACGGATTATCCGCCGGCTAGATTTTTTTATCTTTTCAAATCTACTACTTTAGCGGATAGGAATGGCAGAGATAAATAGTAAAATAGCTCAAAGGCATTTATAGAACCCAAAGAGCATAGCCCTTCCTACTAAAACTGCTATATTTCTTAAAAGAGTCTGGACAGGGATGGCCCTCAGGACTAATCATCCATATTTTTCATATAAAGCTATATCTTTCACTATGGAAGTTAATTTAGGAAACGATCTTATCAATTTGCGGAATCAAGCACCCTTGGTTCATAATATAACCAATTTTGTGGTGATGAATTTCACGGCTAATGCTTTGTTATCTGTAGGAGCCTCACCCGTAATGGCGCACGCTGTAGAAGAAGTGGCCGAAATGGTGAGTCATGCCGGTGCTCTGGTTATAAATATTGGAACCCTCTCGGGGAAATGGATTGAGGGTATGGAAATTGCCATGGCCCGTGCGGATGCGCTTCATATCCCGATCATATTGGACCCGGTAGGGGCTGGTGCTACCAGCTTTCGTAATGAATCCTTGCAAAGATTGCTCTCCGTAGCTTCGCCAACCATTATTCGGGGTAATGCTTCAGAGATTATGTCCCTGGCAGGTCAGCAGGTTCAATCCAAAGGAGTGGATAGCACTGGATTTTCTACCGATGCCCTGACAGCGGCTCAGAGCCTGGCCAAGAAATACGCCTGTGTGGTGTCCGTTAGTGGGGCCACCGATGTGATAGTAGGCGAGGGGAAAATTGCCTATTTACGAAATGGGAATGAGATTATGACTCGGGTTACAGGAATGGGTTGCGCATCTTCAGCCTTAGCGGGGGCTTTTTCAGCTGTTCAGAATGACCCTTTTTTAGCGGCGATAAGTGCTGCGGCGATGATGGGTGTAGCCGGCGACCGGGCCTATGAATTAGCCCAGCACCCCGGAAGTTTCCAAATGAGTTTTCTGGATCAGTTAGCTTCATTGCAGCCTCATGAACTTGAAGAAAGGGCCTCTGTCGAGTTTGAATATGTATAGCCAGGCAGGTTCTCCCCTGACACTATGCCTGGTAACAGACCAGAATGCCTGCTTAGGGCGGTCGTTGGAATGGGTGGTTCAGGAGGCCATCCAGGGAGGGGTAAACATGGTCCAGTTAAGAGAAAAGAATGCTGACACACGAGCATTTATAGAGCAGGCACAGCGGCTCCAAGCGATTCTTATACCGTATCAAATTCCATTAATCATTAACGATCGGGTAGACGTTGCCTTGGCAGTAGATGCCGACGGTGTTCATGTCGGGCAAAGTGATATGCCGATTTCCTACCTAAGGCGCCTTCTTCCGGAAGGTAAGATTATTGGACTGTCCGCCGAAACGCAGGAAGATGTTCTTGAAGCAGAAAATTTCGATTTAAGCTATTTGGCTGTGAGTCCGTTATTTGCCACTCCTTCTAAAACCGATACCAAGAAGGCATGGGGAATGGAGGGGCTTAGCTGGATACGCCGGAATAGTAGGCACAGGCTCCTGGTAATAGGAGGGGTAAATGCGGAAAATGCTCCTGAAGCCATTAGGCGTGGCGCGGCTGGTATTGCCGTAATATCGGCCATTTGTAGTGCCCCAATGCCCGCTCGGGAAGCTGAAAGTCTGAGCCAGGCAATAAGCACCAATGACTCACTCTGAATTTATTGATATGTCGATAATGATTCTCAACAATATGAAAAGATATCCAACCGTATTAACCATTGCCGGATCCGATAGTGGTGGAGGGGCAGGCATACAGGCCGACTTGAAGACTATTGCCGCACTAGGGGGCTATGGCATGTCAGCTATTACAGCTCTGACGGCCCAGAATACCTTAGGCGTTACCGCCATTCATCGGGTACCCGGATCCTTTTTGAAAAGTCAACTGGAAGCTGTATTCGATGATTTTATTATTGATGCAGTGAAGATCGGTATGGTCAATACGATCGAGGCTGCTCAGGTAATCGCAGAGGCACTCGAAAAATATGCTCCCCGCTTCATAGTATTCGATCCGGTTATGGTCTCTACGAGTGGTTCTAAACTTATAGAGGAAAAAACCATTGCCGCATTATGGGAACTGCTCTTTCCAAGAGTCCACCTGATAACCCCCAATCTGGATGAAGCGGAAATACTAGTAGGGCGCCCTATACGATCGGAAAAGGAAATGCAGGCTGCGGCTGCCGAAATGGTGGAAAAAGGATGCCAGGCGGTTTTGCTTAAAGGAGGCCATTTAGTGGCAGATAAACTATATGATGTGTTTGCGGAGGACAAATGTGATCCACTGCTCCTGGAAACGCCATATATTCATAGTAAGAATTTGCATGGAACGGGGTGCACACTCTCTTCCGCAATAGCCACCTACTCCGCCTTGGATCTGTCATTAATGGAGTCGGTATTGATGGCCAAAAACTATATTGCCGATGCTATTGAGGCGGGTAAGGACGTAGTCACTGGACATGGATCTGGGCCCTTAAATCATACCTACTCACCACAGAAAATGTATTTAAAGTAATGAAATTTACAGATTCCTTATGGGAGGAAAATACCCCCATTTTTGATAAAATTATAGCCCATCCATTTATCCAGGAGTTAAAGGATGGGAGCTTAAAGACCGATCAATTTACCTTCTATATCTATCAAGATTCGCTATACTTGCATCAGTTCTCAAAGGCCCTTGCCGTAACGGGAACAAAGACCCAGGAGGCGGACAGCTTGCTGGCTTTCTTAGGTTTTGCACAAAATGCAATTCTCGTCGAAAGAGCCTTGCATGATACCTATTTTAAAGAATATGCTATCAATCGTACGGATGGTATGTCGCCTACAGCTTTTTCGTATACCCAATATTTATTGGCCACTGCAAACTATAGTTCGTACGCAATATCGGTGGCGGCCCTATTACCCTGTTTCTGGATATATCAACGTGTCGGAAACTATATTGTAGGGGAGTCGGCAGGAAACAATCCTTATCAAAGCTGGATTGATACCTATTCTGGAGAAGAATTTGCCCAGGCTGTAACCAGAATGCTCGGGCTTTGCGAGAACCTTGGCCAGCAAGCATCTCCGGAAGAAAGGAAAGAAATGCAAGTGGCCTTCACCCGGGCTTGTCAATTAGAATATATGTTCTGGGACAGTGCTTATAAAATGGAAAAATGGCCCGTATGAGGTCTTGAGAGCCAATAACAAGGATAACTTCCCTTTTGAATGTTGATAGCTGCCAGGCAGGTTGGATGCTAGCATCCTCAGCACCTTGCCCTGCCTGAGGTTCGGGAAGAAGGGCAGGAGGAATGGTTTTTTAAGGAGGTTTTCTAAATTAAAGATAGAACATATGGAAACCAACTTAATTGACCAAAAGGGAATCGATAAACTTAAAGAATTAGCTGAGGAAATTAACATATGCATGTTTACCACGCTGGAAGATGGGGAGATCGTCTCCAGGCCTATGACCACTCTGGATGTGGATAGCGAGGGATGTATATGGTTTTTTACTAGCAGGGACACTGACCTAGGTAGCACTGGTCAGGTACAAGAGGCGAGCCTGATCTATGCTCATCCAGGTCATAATAGTTACATGAGTGTAAAAGGAACCTGGGAGCACGTAGTAGATGAGGCCAAAAAAGAAGCTTTATGGAGCCCTGTCTCCAAGGCGTGGTTCCCCGAAGGAAAGAATGATCCGGATCTGGTAATGATTCGCTTTCGCTCAACCGAGGCCTCTTACTGGGATAGTACTTCTTCGAAAATGGTGGTCTTCCTTTCCCTGATTAAATCTATCCTGACGGGCGACGCTGATAAGAATGGAGTTTCCGGAGAACACGGAACCATACAGATACATTAATCTCCTTCTTCAGGAAACGACAAAGCAATCACCCCGGCTGTACGCTCGGCCGGGGTTAGCATTCTAATCCCTCGGTATGAAAAAATCTACAGTCATTCTTAGCCTTCTGGCCGTCCTAGTATTACTGGTACTAGGCTATTTTTTCTACAAAAAGCGATATGCCAATCCGGTATCAGGCTTAAAGCCCCGGGTAGAAGTAGGGGTAGGGAAGATTGACAATATTACTGAAAAGTCTGTAGACCTTACCTTAAATTTATTGGTCCATAATCCGCTCCCAGTAGGGTTGGATTTGAAGGGTTTCGATTATCTGATTAAAATGAATGACATTGTAGTGATTGAGGATCGGTATCAACAGCCATTCAAGATAGAATCCAGGGATAGTAGCAAGGTAGAAATTCCCGCAAAGTTCAATCTTGGCGATCTTTCCAAAGAGAGTGTTGCCGAGGCCAACAAAGGAGTAGACAGTGCGGATTACCATTTTGAAGCTAAGTTGCTTCTTGCAAAACCTGTATTGGGAAAGGATATGATTCGTGTCGTCCGAAACGCACGTCTTCCCTTGTACCGCGTGCTGCAGATTAAGGTTTCCGGATATGATATGGAAAAATTTCGGCTAAGCGAATCAGAAATTGTTCTTAAAATCCAAATTGATAACCAAAATGTATTTCCAATAGAGTTTAAAGATCCCTATTTTATGATCGACCTGGGCTCCCAAGCCAACTTGGGAGAGGGGCATAAGCCTGGGACAACGGTGATCCCGGCAAAAAGTAAAGCAACTTACGAACTGCCTTTTAAAATAGAAATGGGCAAATTGCTTAAGGCAGTAGGGCAACTAATTGGCCAGGGCAAGGATCTCCCTTTTACCCTACATATAAAAAGTACCCTAACTTCAGAAAATGAAGTGTTTTCTAATAGCCCCATGAACCTCATCATTGAAGGTGAATTAAAGGACATGGAGAAATTAAAAAAGAGTATAGCCAATTAAATTTATATTCTGTATTTCTCAATTCGACGATACAAAGCCGCTCGGCTTAACTCTAATTCCCGAGCTGTTGCTGGGATATTTCCCGCATGTTTTTTCAAAGTTTTTTTGATCATAGACCTCTCCATTTCTTCCAGGTCTAATCCCGGATTGGACTCCTCAGGAAATTCCGCATTTTTAAGCTGCATGGTATCCGCATCCAGGCATTGGCCAGAGGACAGAATCACGGCTCTTTCCATGGCATGCTGGAGTTCACGAATATTTCCTGGCCAATGGTAATGCATCATGTCCTTTATCAAATCTTTGTCCATATGGGTTACCGGTCGGTTATACTTTCTGGCAAAGGTGTTCAGATAGAAGTCTGCCAGACTTTTAATGTCTTCGGGTCGCTCGCGTAATGGAGGAATGGAAAGGACGATAGTATTCATCCCGTAATATAGATTCTGACGAAATGATTGGTTAGCTTCCATTTCTTCCAAGGGCATATTCGTTGCACATATCAAGCGAAAATCTAGCTCAATCAGTTTATCACTCCCCACCCTCGTCACTTTTTGCTCTTGAAGCACCGTGATGAGCTTGGCCTGCAACGTTGGACTCAAACTTCCAATTTCATCTAGAAATAAAGTTCCACCCGTCGCTGCTTCGAGCCGGCCCGACTGGTCTGACAGGGCATCGGTGACTGCTTCTTGAGAATGGCCAAACAATTCACTCTCGAACAATTCTTCATTTACTGAGCCTAGGTCAACCGCTATAAAGGGTCTATCCGAGCGCCTAGATCTATAATGTATCTGCTGTGCCAGCTGAGTTTTCCCGGTTCCATTTTCGCCTAAGATAAGGATTCTGGTATCCGTGTCTGCTACACGATCAACCGCTTGCATCAGTTCGCGCATAGCCGCACTATTCGCAACAAAGGTAGGGAGATGGCCTGCTTTGGCCTCTGAAGACCTCTCGTTTTTCGAAATCGAATGGGGGTCCTCTAAAGAGGTCATATAAGGGGCCTCGAGGGCCTTTTCCAGCGTGTTAAGAAGCTTTTCGTTATCCCAGGGCTTCATAATAAAATCTGCTGCTCCCGCCTTAATCGTCTGAACCGCCAGCTCTATATCACTATTGGAGGTGATCATGATAACTTTGGCAAGGGGTTGAATATCCAGAATTTTGTCGAGCCAGTGAAGACCTTCTTTTTCACTATGAAGATTTCCGGTGTAATTCATATCCAGTAAGATGATATCGTAATTACCATTGGTTACCAAAAATGGAATATTCTCGGGATTTTTTTCTATATCCACTGTAGCGGCATGCCTTTTGATAAGCAGTTTGGCAGCAGTTAATACCTCTATATCATTGTCGATAATTAAAATCTTGGCTTTTGAGATTGGCATTGGTAAGTAAAGGCAGTTGGGGTTAATATTTTAGGAATATAATAATATTATTTTAAAAGCCCCCACCTTTTTCTGAATGGGTTAATACTTCAGGAATATAATCAGGAAGATTTAAAATATGGCATTGGAAAGATAGCAAAAGTCTCGGCTTTTATACCTCAGGCCCTGTCTAATATTCTGTGGTAATTTCGATACTTTATACTTTTGCCATCGAAGTTGATGGTTAAAAATGTCATTAGCCACATGTTCAATTGTTGTTCATAGGACTATGCCTATTTTTATTTCGAATTACTTTTAGTAAATTGAAACTCGTTTTTTATATTAAAAATTTAATAATACATGGAGCAGAGGAATATAGATAAGGTTTTTGATTCGGAGATTCAACAGGTATCTGATTTTAAGTTTGAGAGTAAGGTAGTAAATGTTTTTGACGACATGGTCAATAGGTCCGTGCCTTTTTACGATGAGATTCAGCGTATGATTACAGAGCTGGCGGCGAGCCATGCCAGGCCCAATTCAAGAGTTTACGATCTGGGCTGTAGTACGGGTACCTCGTTGATCGCCTTAGATCCACTTGTAGACCCTACTGTTGAATTTGTTGGTATTGATGATTCGGCCGAGATGATCCAACGTTCCGAGCTCAAATTTGACCAGGCAGGTATAACTAGGCCCCATGAATTAGTAGTAGGAGATATAAATAATGACTCTAAAATTGAAAATGCTTCCGTAGTCATTATGTCTCTTACGCTCCAATTTGTAAGACCGACCCATCGCAGCAAGATTGTTGAACAGATATTCAAGGGATTGAATCCAGGGGGGTGTTTTATCTTAATTGAAAAGGTACTTACCGATCACAGCTTATTTAACAGAGATTTTATAAAATACTATTATAACTATAAAAGAAGAAATGGCTATAGTGAAATGGAGATTTCACAAAAGCGGGAAGCATTGGAAAATGTACTGATACCATATACCGTTGCCGAAAACACGCAAATGCTGCATGATGCCGGTTTTGACGGTTGTGAAATGTTTTTCAAATGGTATAATTTTTCAGGACTAATCGCTTTTAAGAAATGATCGCAATAGGAAACTTCTTTTTTAAGTATAGAAACATTCTTTTTATTTTTTTATATCTCTTACTTTTCGCTCCATCTCCCGAGCTGTTTACAGCAGAAATATTTGGACCGGAGTATTATTTTATCCCCCTTATTGCTGGTTTGCTCATCACCATTCTAGGGGAGCTTACCCGTGGCATTACCATTGGACTGGCTTATATCATTCGTGGTGGTAAAGACAAGAAAGTTTATGCAGAAAAGCTGGTGACGGAAGGAATCTTCAACCATGGTCGTAATCCGCTATATGTAGGTAATATTCTTATGCTTGCAGGGGTGGGGATACTTTCTAATTCCTTGATTTATGTGATTGTGGTCATTCCACTCTTTCTTTTTATTTATCAGGCCATTGTGTTGGCAGAGGAAAATTTTCTCCGAAATAAATTTGGCTCCGACTTCGAGCGATATACCCAACGCGTGAACCGTTGGTTAATTGACCCCCGTGGCATAGGAAAGTCAATGAGCGCAATGCGTTTTAACTACAAACGTTGGGTACTCAAAGAATATAATACCCTCTTTATCTGGCTGGCAGGGATTGTGGCGATCATCAGTATTAATTATCCACAGCTATTTGCTACCACAACGGCCAATAAAAATTTCTTTCTTACCTCTATCGTAATTTTGGCGTTTTTGTATCTCCTGGTACGTTATTTAAAGAAGTCTGGCAAGATGACGGAGTAATCTAAAAAGAATTGGAGATAGATTCTTCCTCCATTGAATTATTTCGTAATTTAAGGGCATTCTAATAGTAGCCTCCTTTCCCACGATCGACCTTTCTCTGATAGGTTTTGTGTAGTGGAAAGTAATGAAGAAGTTTGAATTTATCACTTGCAGATAGGAAGGCTATATATTTAACTTTAAGCAAAATTTCAATATGAAGACTATCAACAAATTAGCAGGCATCCTTTTTCTTGGCCTTGTGATGAGCGCCTGTTCTAACCAGATGCAGTTTGTCAATTCCTCAGTTGTGCCTGCGGCGTCGGGCTCCGCGAAGGTCAAAAAGGATAAAAATGACAACTATGCCATTTCCGTACAAGTGCGTAACCTGGCACAGCCCGAACAGCTGACACCCAGTCGTTCGCATTATGTCGTATGGATGGACAATAAGAAGGTTGATGCCGAAAAACTGGGTATGATTAAAATTTCTTCCAAGGGGCTAAAGGGCGACCTCTCTACCGTTTCTCCTCAAGAGCCCAATAAAATATTTATTACTGCTGAGAGTAGCGAAGATGTGAAATATCCAAGTAATTTCGTTGTATTGAGTACCAATAAATAGCAACGGTTACTTTCCTGTATAAAGTATGCCTCCCCATCGCAGGGTGAGGCATTTTTTTTGATCTAATTGCCAGATTAAAGTCATCTATTCTAATACCCGGATTCTGGGCTGACTTTCTTGTCAGTGGAGAAATCTATTGCCTGTTTTCATCTAGCTAATTCTGCCGATAAAAAAGCTAGCCCCTCTTCTTTGTAATCTGGTAGTATCCGAAGTAGGGAAGAAGCAGGATTTGCCAACTATTAAATTCTATACCGATCAACAAGAGCTCATCTTACTGATCGTAAAAATTAAACCTCCAAATTACTCATTTGGGCTGTTGCTTATGCTCTGCACTGCCAAATTTTATGAACTTAAATTTTACTGGCTAGCAAAAAAAACAAAAAATAATCAGGATATTCTTCTATATCTAGTCTCCTAACAAGTAAGCAGGTAAAATGATGTTTTATCACCGATGGTTATTAATTATTCTGAATGGCGCCTTCCAGTAATCAATTAAGTCTTCAAGAGAAGTTTTCCAGAAATGCTTCCAATGTGGAGGAGCATCGTTTGTGGCTATTAGTTCAAAATGGAGATCAGATCGCCTTTTCCAAATTGCTGGAGCGCTATTATCCTCTGCTGATGAATTATGGGGTCCGCATTAAAGACGATCCAGAATTTGTAAAAGATTGTTTGCAGGATCTCTTTGTAGAAATATGGAACAGGCGTCAACAACTGGAAACGGTAAACAATCTTAAACCCTATCTGCTGGCTTCATTACGGAGACGTGTCATTCGAGAATCGCGCCGATTACGCTGGTTCAGGGAGGCGAGAGAAATACAGGAGGACGATCATTTTGATGTACAATTTTCGATAGAAAACTACCTTATCAATAACGAGATAAAACACGAATCACTGATTCGACTAAAGATGAATTTAAATAAACTTACCAAAAGACAGAGGGAAGTGATTTATCTGCGTTTTTACCAGGAGTTAGAATATGAAGAGATCTCCAATATTATGGACATCAACCGCCATTCAGCAGTCAACCTTATTTACGAAGCATTGAAGCTTATGCGCAAAAATTGGTTTCTATCCTGGTTGCTGATCATGCCAATTCTTGTGAGCTAGGGCTGTCTGGAACGTCTGATGCCTGTGCGGGAGCTAATTATTTATTCAAGAAAATCTGATCATGAAATCATATAAGGATTATCAAGTCGACGATTTGGTGCAAAATAAGCATTTTCGAAAATGGGTGCTAGGAGATTCTCAGTCCGATGATCGTTTCTGGGAGCTCTGGCTGAAAGAATATCCCGATAAAAAGCCACTTGTCCAACAAGCCACAGAAATGATTAAAGCCTTTCAGTGTGACCTAGGTTACAGTGAGCCTGAGGCCGACCGGCAAGCCATAGAACAGATTATGCAACAAATTCAGGAAACATCAACCGGATCCTGGTGGAAAAGGGGGGTATGGCAGGTAGCTGCCAGTACCTTGCTATTGATGGCGCTAGGCTGGTGGTTGTATCAGAAAATTCCTGTATCTACCCAGTTGGCTCATCCTGTAGAGAAAGCAAGTTTTAAAGAGGTCTTTACCAATTACCATGTTACCCCACAGCTCATAACACTTGGGGATGGAAGTGAGGTGAGTCTGGAACCCAATAGTACCCTGAGAATCGACAAGGAATTCGGATTTGAATATCGGGAAGTTTATCTGGAAGGTGAGGCGGAATTCAGCGTTCAACGCAATGTCAATTCTCCTTTTTTGGTTTATACCGGAGGCCTGGTGACCAAGGTTCTAGGGACGAAATTTCGGATCAATACGGAGACAGACGATCAAAGTATTTCGGTTTCGGTAAGCAGTGGTAAAGTTACGGTGTATAAAGATGAGCTAACCCCCGTTACAAAGCTTTCAGAGGAGCTTATTTTAACCCCAAATCAGCAAGCAATTTTCTTGCGAGCGGAGCATAAAATAGTAAAAACACTCGTCGAAACGCCTATTCCGATTGATCAACATGCTGTGGAATCCTTTATATATCGTGAAACGCCAATGCATGTCGTACTAAAGGATCTGGAGCGTGTTTATGGTGTCACGATGCTGTATGACGAACAACTGTTGAAGAAATGCAATTTAACCGCTACACTTTCTACTGAGCCACTGTATGATAAACTGGCTTTGATCTGCGAAACGATTCATGCCGACTACCAGGTGGTAGATGGGCAAATTGTAATCAATGCAGGCCACTGTGATTGAATCATGATTATGAGTCAAGAAAAAGCCGATGATGCCGCGAACATCATCGGCCCATGAACCCGTTTCGGACAATCCATCATGATTTACGGGAAATGCTTTTGTCCAATTTTAGTCAATTGTTTAACAAAAACAAGCTGCTGAAGCAGTGTATCAAATCTATGGAAAAACCTTTAATACCGCAAGGTCTTTGGATCAGAATTATGAGAATTTCCCTTGTGCAATGTATGCTCGCCTTTATATGGGTCGGGGTAGCCAATGCTACCATGGTGTCGGGCCAGGAGCTACTCGATAGACGACTCTCTATCAGGATGGAATCCAAGCCGTTAAGATTAATATTGTCCAAGCTGGAAACGGAATTGCCTGTTCATTTTGTGTATAGCCCCAAAGCTGCTCAGGCAGAAAGGCTGGCTACGGTTAAGGTAAAGGATCTTCCTTTGTCTGCTGTTTTGGAAGCATTGCTTAGTCCTCTTGATTTGAGCTACAGAGTAGTAGGAAGTCAAGTGGTGATTAGTCCAAATCGTAAGGACGATTCAGGTGCAATACTTCCGGGCCCTCTGGAAGCGCCCGGTACCCTTGTTGACAGAATCCTAAAAGGGGTGGTTAAGGATGATAAAGGTGAGCCTCTTCCGGGCGTTAGCATCATAGTAAAGGGTACGCAGCGGGGAACGGTAAGTAATATCGATGGGTCTTATAGTATTGCTGTTCCCGAAGAATCAGAAAATGGATCAACGCAATTCCTTATTTTTTCTTATGTGGGATATCTATCACAGGAGCTGCCCTTAGACAATAAATCGCTGATGAATGTCACCTTGCTGGGCGATACCAAATCACTGGAAGAGCTAGTCGTAGTAGGATATGGGACTCAGAAGAAGTCGGATCTGACGGGTTCGGTGGTGTCGGTTGGCGAAAAGGATTTTACCCAAGGGGTGAATAATTCGGCACTTCAGCTCCTCAATGGGAAGGCCTCAGGGGTGCAAATCAGCCAGTCAAGCTCGGCTCCTGGAGGAGATATCGCCATCAGGATCAGGGGAGCTGGCTCTATTAACAGTGATAATGGGGCATTGATCGTGGTAGATGGAATGCCCGGTGCTTCGGCGTCGGCCATCAGCCCGGAAGATATTGAGTCTATACAAATATTAAAGGACGCCTCAGCAGCTGCCATTTACGGATCGAGGGCCGCCAATGGAGTCGTATTGATCACCACAAAAAAAGGAAAGAAAGGGGCAACGCAGGTCAACTACAGTGCTTATCTGGGGGTTCAGAAGGTCGTGAAAAACATCGATATGCTTTCGGCGCCAGAATATATGCAAGTATTGAACGAACTGTCGGCTGATATGGGCAGACAGCCCAAATTTACCACTGAGCAGATCGCCTCCATAGGAACAGGTACTAACTGGCAGGATCAAATTTTTCGCAGTGCACTGGCGCAAAATCATCAGCTGTCGATATCTGGAGGGGCGGAGAAATCAAATTTCTATTTGGGAATAAATTATTTGAATCAAGATGGGGTAGTTAAAGGTTCGGGTCTCAAAAAATATAATGTAAGATTGAATTACGATGTGAATCCCTTTGAGAAATTGAAAGTAAATCTTAGTTTGAATACCAATCGAAGTAATACAACAAGGATTCTAACTACCAATTCAGGAAACGAAAATGCAGGACCAATTAATGCCGCCCTGCAGTTTGATCCTACCATAGCCGTAGGGCTTGACGCAGGCGGTCGATATCCATTCAATCCTTTGATTTCTTTAGAAAATCCGCTGGCATTGATCCACGGTGTCGACCAGAGTCAGTTATCCAACAGAAGCTTCGGAACACTGAGTACCGACTACACCATCTTGAAAGGGTGGACAGCCACCTTGCGACTCGGTGCCGACATTGCTAACGATCGGGACGATAATTATATTAGCACACTTACCCAACGAGGATTGGCCTCCGGTGGTTCGGGTGGCATCCAGTCGTCTGAAAACCTACATTGGATTTCAGAATTTTTTACTACCTACAATCATAGCTTTAAGAATGTACACCAGCTTTCCGTGGTGGCTGGAGCAACTCTGGAGAAATACGACTACAGAATGGTCGGAGCTTCATCACTGGGTTTCTTATCGGATGTAACGGGAACCAATTTATTGGAGAGTGGAGATGGAGATCGGGGCGACCAGGTTCGTAGTAGCCGGTCTACCAATCAGCTGAACTCTTACCTAGGGCGGGTCAATTATACGCTTCTGGATCGCTATCTGCTAACAGCCTCTCTCAGAGCTGATGGTACTTCGCGGTTTTCTGACCAGAACAAATATGCATTCTTCCCTTCGTTTGCCCTGGGGTGGAGGCTTTCGGAAGAAAGTTTTATCAAAGAATCTGGTCTGTTCAACGAACTGAAATTAAGACTAAGCTACGGAAAAAGTGGTAACCAGGCGATACGTAATTTTGAAACCCTACAGACTTTTATTGCCGGAGGCAGGGCCGTTTTAGGTGGTGGCCTGGTGCAAGGAGTAGAGCCTGCACGTATTGCGAATTCCAACTTACGCTGGGAGTCTACCGAAGAATTGGACCTAGGCATTGATTTCAGCATCCTGAAGGGGAGATTAAATGGTTCGGCGGAGTATTTTATCAAAACCACCAGCGACCAGCTTTTTAATAAGCCACTGCCTACTACTTCTGGATTTTCAAGTATCCGTGTTAATTTCGGTGAAGTCAGGAACCAAGGCCTGGACCTGATGCTGGAATCACGCAACCTGGTCAATGATCTGAAATGGAGCACTACAGCAACATTTTCGGTTTTAAAAAATAATGTCAGACAATTGCCGGACTTTATCTCTCAGGTCCTGACGGGCGGGGTAGGGTACACGGGCCAGTATGCTATTGTCAAAGAAGGGGCGCCGATGCGGGCATTCTTTGGATATCAGGTCGATGGACTCTTTCAGGAATCGGACGATATTGCCAATTCGGCACAGCCCAATGCCCTTCCGGGGCACCCCCGCTTCGTAGATGCTAATGCAGATGGAAAAATAGACCCCAACGACCGGGTTATACTAGGCAGCCCATTCCCCAAATACATGTATAGTCTTAATAATAATTTTTCCTATAAGGGTCTTAACTTAAACATTTTAATCACAGCTGTGGATGGCATCAGTGCTCTGGACAATAATATTGTGGAATCGTTATACCCCATCAACTTTGAGCGAAACCGTATTGCGGAGCATTACCTGGATCGCTGGACTCCACAGAATCCTGGTGCCAAGTACCCTTCCGGGGTAAATCCCAGTACCTATGGTGGAGCTTTGGCGGTAAACTCACTTACCGTATCGGATGCCTCTTTTGTACGCCTGAAGACCGTTACCCTCGGTTATGATTTTGGTTTTAAGACAAAATCGGTTTTCAGGTCGGCTTCTGTATACCTGGCTGCCGACAATTTGCTTACACTCACCAGTTTCCTGGGGTATGATCCAGACGCCAACGCCTCCGGAACCGGAGTGGAGAGGGCGAGCTATAATAGCTACCCCCTGAACCGAACCATTCGCGTAGGATTTAATTTAGGTTTTTAATTTTTGTAAGAAAAATAGCAATATGAAAAATATACGTAGTATTTCCTTGATCATCCTTATGGCTTCAGCATGTTTGCTGCCTACAGGATGCACCGAATTTTTGAAAGAAGAAGTGTATACACAGTATGATCCGGAGACCTTTTTGAAAACTGAGGAAGGAATAAAAAAGGTGCTGGTGGGGGCATATAGCCAGCTGCAGGTGAACGGTAATATGAGAGAAGACCAGTTTACTCTTTCAGAGTTTCCGACGGATATAACCCTGGAGAGTGGGGGACAATTCGAAAAGGATGCCTTGCCTTATATCAATTTTCAGTGGGATGCTTCTTCTGGATTTTTGAGGAGCATCTGGGCGAGTATGTACACCGCCATTCGGAATGCCAACGTTTTGCTGGAGAATATCGATAACATAAGCTCCATACCCGCCGATCGTCTGGCACAGTATAAAGCTGAGGGGACATTTATTAGAGCCGAGGCGTATGCACATTTATACCGGTATTTTGGAGCTGTACCCTTGGTTCTCAGTACCAAAACGGACGATCTTCAGCCCAGTCGACCCACCGATGCTGCCTTCGTGACCTTTATAACTCAAGAGCTCAGCGATGCTGCCCAGGGGCTCCCCCTTAAGCAGGATTTGTATGGCAAGGCTACAAGAGGGACGGGCCTCGCTGTTTTGGCCAAATTTTGTTTGAATACTAAGCAATGGGAAAAGAGTGCTTCTGCATCGAAACAGCTGATTGCTTTGAATCAGTACGAATTATTTCCTTCTATTGAGGATCTGTTTGCAGTAGAAAACGAAATAAATAAAGAATATATTTATGTATACCCCTGTCTGGCACAAGGTCCTGGAAATAATTACATGGCGCATGCCTTTCCTCCCAACTATCCAATTCAAAGTAACTGGATTAATTATGGTGCACAATTTCGAACCTATACGGCCTTTATTAAGTCTTTTCACCCCTCCGATCGCCGGTTGAAAATGTTTGTGACGGAATATACAGACACCAATGGGAAGCTCCAAAAGTTACTTGAAGACGCCGATGGGAAGCCTTTAGACCAGGCCAGAAGTTTCAAATATCGTCCCGACCCGAACGCTATTTCGGTTAGCAACGGCAATGATATTCCCGTTATCAGGTATGCTGATATTTTATTAATGCTGGCGGAAGCTCTGAATGAAATTGATGGGCCAACTCAGGAAAGTGTGGACTTGATCAACCAGGTGCGAGGTAGAGCTGGCGTACCGGCCATTACTTTAGCGGAAGTAGCGAGCCAAGAAGCATTACGCAATCATTTGCTTCAAGAGCGGGGTTGGGAATTTTTCACAGAAGGGAAGCGTCGGGAAGATCTCATCCGAATGGGTAAATTTATTTCAAATGCCATTGCTAGGGGAAAAAATGCTAAGCCATATCATGTACTATACCCCTTGCCCCAGTCGGAAATAGATGCAAATCCTAATCTAATTCAAAATGAGGGTTACTAAGTCGGTAGTTTTACCTGGAATGCTGCTTTTGCAGCCTGACAAAAATAGCAAGACATTCAACTGTAACTAAAAATAAGATTCCAGCTTTTATGAAGATTTGTTTAAAATGGACCGCCTTATCTCTGGGGATTCTCCTGGCCGCATGTAGTAGTGCCAAAAAGAATGCCGTATCCCAGAAGCCTAATATTCTCTTTATTTTGGTAGACGACCTTGGTTGGGCGGATATTGGCGCTTACGGAAGTAGCTTTTATGAAACGCCCAATATTGATGCATTGGCAGGGAAAGGTATGAAGTTTACCAGTGCCTATGCCGCCTGTCCGGTGTGCTCCCCAACACGTGCGAGTATTCTCACAGGCAAGTATCCAGCCAGAACGAGTACTACCGATTGGTTTGGCGCTCCCCAGCCAGAGACGGTACAGAAACATTGGACCCGGGATAAACCTCTGCTTCCTGCCTCCTATAATGAGCAGATGGCCCTGGAAGAGGAGACTTTAGCAGAGGCATTCAAAGCCGGGGGCTACCGAACCTTTTTTGCTGGCAAGTGGCATCTGGGACATGAAGGCTTTTATCCGGAAGATCAGGGATTTGAAATTAATAAGGGAGGGTATTGGTCTGGATCACCAAGAGGCAATCACTATTTTGCTCCTTATGCCAACCCCAAACTACCTGACGGTCCGGCCAACGAGAACCTAACCAACCGCTTGGCTGATGAAACTATTGCCTTCATAGAAGGTAATAAGGATAAGCCATTTTTAGCTTATCTCTCTTTCTATTCCGTTCATACCCCCTTAGGCGCACCGCAGAATCTGATAGATAAATATACTCAGAAAAAAGCTCGGCTGGGCTTAGAGGATCGTTGGGGTACGCAGGGAGATAATAAAGTAAGGCTGAGTCAGAGTCTACCCGTATATGGTGCCATGGTAGAGTCTATGGATATGGCGGTAGGGAAGGTGATGAATGCCTTGAAGGAAAAGAATTTAGATCAAAACACGGTCATTGTTTTTATGTCTGACAACGGGGGGCTTTCCACTTCGGAAGGGCATCCTACTTCCAATTTGCCCCTAAAGGCGGGCAAAGGTTGGCTCTATGAAGGCGGGGTAAGGGAACCTATGCTTATCTATTGGCCTGGCGTAACCAAACCCGGCTCAGTGACCGATCAGTATGTTGTTAGCACCGACTTCTATCCCACCTTGCTAGAAATGGCGGGTCTGCCCCTTAAACCGGAGCAGCATCAAGATGGCAAAAGTATGGTGCCGCTGCTGAAAGGTAAAAAACTAGATAGAGGTGCTGTTTTCTGGCATTATCCGCATTATGGTAATCAAGGGGGTTCACCCGGATCTTCTGTTCGGCTGGGTGACTGGAAGTTGATACAATGGTTTGAAGAAGGACGAGGTATAGAGCTTTATAATTTAAAAGAGGATTTGGGTGAAAATAATAACCTGGCACAGGCCAACCCGGAAAAGGTTCGGGAGCTCCAGATCCTTTTGGACAATTGGCGGAAGGAAACCCAGGCGCGTTATCCGAGTAAAAACCCCAATGCCAAACCATTATAGCCCTTTGAATTGTATCTATCATTGCTGGGTCTTTTCCGTCTGGAAGAGACCCATCCTTTTTGGTTGGCATAGAAATAGTTACTATCCATTACAGATTTACAGATTCCTGTAAGCCGTTGAAATACTTAACGCTTGCCATAATGGTATACTCATTCATTAGAGTAGATGAGCCTCAGGCCCTTGCAAAGAGGCAGAGCGTTACTTTGAGGTAATTAACTATAATGCGCTCTTTAATGACATTACCATTTAACAACCTTTCATTCTTACATCGCGGTGGGGAAGTGGGGAAACTTTTACGCGAAACAAATTGGAATTCCAGCCCATTAGGCTCTCCTGAGTCCTGGCCCGATTCCCTTCGATATTCAGTCCAGTTAATTCTCAGTAATCCTCTACCCATGTCTATTGTATGGGGAGATGCCAAATCATATATCTATAATGATGCCTGTCTGGCCTATGGTCATGCCAGCTATTCCCTCGGCTTGCCCATTGAGGATACTTTATTATGGTCGCGACTCGAGGGTGCGATTAATGCAGTTATGGATGATAAGCCAAGGATGGCTACGCCTGCGCTGCTGTTTGAAAATGGGGAGAGCGCAATAAATCTTCAGCCTTCCATGGGTCCTCTATATGGAGATCAAGGGGAGGTGTCAGGTGTTCTTCTTGTCTGGAATAGTCTTTCCAGTCCTGATCAAGATCGAGAACTTTATAAATTCAAATTTATTGCAGACCAGGCAAGTGACCCTTTCATCTTGATGCGTAAGGATGGTAGCTTTGCCTATCTGAATAAAATAGCCATGGAAAAATGGGGCTATAGCGAACAGGAAGTGGCGAGCTTAAAAGTCCCCATGGTCGATCCCATTTATAACATACATAAGTTTGAGGAGGCATTTGCTCTGGCACAAAAGCAAGAATTACCGCTTTTTGAGACTTTGCACCGAAAAAAGGATGGTACGGTGTATCCGGTAGAAATAAAAATGGGCGGCTTGGTTCTGGAAGGTGAGCCCTATATGTTTGCCGTAGCCCGGGATATCACGGGTAGGAAGATAGCAGAAGATTTGTTGAAAGAGAGTGAGCGAAAATTTAGGTCAACGGTAAAGCAAGCCCCGATAGGGATCACTATTTTGAGAGGTGAAGACTTTGTAGTGGAAATGGCTAACGATGCCTACCTTCAAATAATAGATCATAAGGAGTGTAGTTTTGTAGGTCGGCCCATCTTCGATTCTTTGCCCGAAGTAAGAGATACGGTCGAGTCTTTACTCTCTCAGGTATACAGAACTGGTAAGCCCTATGCTGCAAGTGAGTTCCCCATACCCTTAAATAGAAAAGGCAAGCCATTGATGGGTTACTTTAACTTTTTGTATCACCCTTTACTCGATGAGGATGGCCAGATAAGTGGAATTATTGCAACGGCCAGTGAGGTGACGGAGTCGGTAAAAACCAAACAGTTTATTGCCGAGAGCGAAAAAAAGTTCAGAGAACTGGTAATGGATTCGCCCATTCCCATGACAATTGTCCGAGGTGAAGAGTTTCGAATTGAAATAGCCAATAGAGCTATGTTCGAAAAAATATGGAGGTTGTCTGAAGCTGAGGTGCTTGGAAAGAATCTCTTGGAGGTGTTTCCCGAGCTCCATGAACAGAAGTATCCCGAAATCCTAGAGACCGTTTATCAGTCAGGAACTGGACATCGGGAGATAGAGTCTCTGGCCTATGTTGCTGGGAGTGACGGAATGAAAAAGTTTTATCTCGACTACGAATATCTTCCCTTGAAAACGGCAAATGGAAAAATTTCGGGGATTATGATTACAGTTAATGATGTAACGGAGCGGGTAGAAGCCAGGAAAAGGATTGAGGAGAGCGAACAACGATTCCGGCATGTAGCCGATAGCGCCCCCGCCCTGATCTGGATGACGGACGTTAATGCCTTAAGCACCTTTTTTAATACGGCATGGCTCAATTTTACAGGAAGAACTTTAGAAGAGGAAATTGGAAAAGGCTGGCTGAGTAGTGTACATCCGGATGATAGAGTAATCTGTCTGCAGACCTATACCCAAGCCTTTGAAAATAGAGAGCCATTCTATATGGAATATCGCTTATTGCGTTATGATGGGCAATATCATTGGATTTCAGATAATGGTGTACCCCGATTCACGGTAGATGGTGGCTTTCAGGGTTATATAGGAGCCTGTATGAATATTCAGGAACAAAAAGCCTTTTCTTCAGAGTTGGAGAAGCAGGTAGCGGATAGGACCCGGGAGCTAGAGCAAAAAAATAGGGAATTAGAGAGCAAAAATGTAGAGTTGCAGTCCTTTGCTTATATTTCAAGTCATGATTTGCAGGAACCTCTCCGTAAAATTCAGGCCTTTACTTCACAATTAAGAGAGAGGGAGCTGGATTTACTGACACCTGCAGGGAGGAATGCGTTTTTTAGAATCGAAAATGCTGCCCACCGTATGCAGGCACTTATTCAGGACCTTCTAACTTACTCCCGAACTAACAGTGAAGAAAGAAACTTTAAGGACATCTCTTTGACTGCATTGATTGAGGAGGTGCAGGAAGAGTTAAAAGAAGAAATACAGTTAAAAGCGGCAACAATTCGAGTTAGTGGTCATGAGGTGTTTCCGGTAATAGTCTTCCAATTCAAACAGCTCATTCATAATCTTATTAGCAATGCCTTAAAATTCAGTAGGGAAGAGCAGGCTCCCGATATCAGCATCCAGTTGAGGCAAACTACCGCAGAGGAACTGCTTCCAGCTCAATTAGACCGAAATCTGAGATATGTTTACCTTTCTATCCAGGACAATGGTATAGGTTTTGAGCCAGAGTATGCTCAGCGTATTTTCGAAGTATTCCAACGGCTGCACCCAACGAGCCGTTATATGGGTACGGGGATTGGGCTGGCCATTGTAAAAAAAATCGTCGATAATCACGATGGTTTTATACTAGCGAAAAGTGCCCTGGGACAAGGAGCCACCTTTGAAATATATCTGCCCATTTTGAAAAGGGGGTGATCTGCTCATGATTAGAAATAATAGCCGCCTTGCTTTTTCCTTTCAAGCAGGGCGGCTGTTCAGTTTGCTCCCAGATTAATTTTTTGAGGTATTACCATCCGTATGATATTTGATTTTCGATTGCAGGTCTTCCATACCGCAGCACGCAGACTTAATTTTACCCGCACAGCCGAAGAGCTATTCATCTCTCAGCCTGCTGTAACCCGCCATGTGCATGAGCTCGAAGCACAGCTAAAGACCAAATTATTCGACAGGAGTGGGCCTCATCTCTCCTTGACTGCAGCAGGGGAAGTTCTATTGCGTTATTCGGATCATATTTTTGAGCTATACCGTAATCTTGAATTTGAAATTAATGGATTAAGTGAGCGTAGAAATGGTAAGCTCCGGCTTGGAGCGAGCACTACTGTTGCACAATACATTCTGCCCCCTATATTGGCGGCTTTTCGGAGACAATATCCAGAGATTGAGCTGACCCTGACGATCCGCAATACCGAAGAAATAGAGCATGCCCTTCAGAACAAAGAAGTGGATATCGCTTTGATTGAAGGCTATTCCAGGAATAATTCCATTCGGTATACCGAATTTCTGAAGGATGAAATTGTTCTCGTTTCAAGAGTTAACAATCCGCTTGCCAGAAGTGGTGAGATTGTTCCTCAACAATTAAAGCATATTCCTCTGTTGCTTCGGGAGCCGGGGTCGGGAACACTGGAGGTAATTGCCCATGGCTTGAAATCGGTAGGTTTAAAACTGTCCGACTTGCAACAGGATATGCAACTAGGAAGTAGCGAAAGCATGAAGCTATATATGCTGCATTCAGATAGCATGGCTTTTTTGTCGGTGCATGCGGTCATCAAAGAATTAGAAAATAAAGAATGTACCATCGTCGATGTGACGGGCTTGACCATAGAGCGCTATTTTTATTTTGCCCTTCCTCAGGGCCAGCCGGATGCTCTTCCCGAGCTTTTTATGCGATTTGCCCGAAAATGAGCGGCCTCCGTATCGCTATGCCGATAGATTAATGACGATTCTCCCTTTTAGCTGGCCCTGAAGCATATTCGTGATTTTATCCTGAAGCTCTGTGAGCCTTATTTCCTGATGCAACTGGGCCAAAGTATCAGGCTTCCAGGAGCTGGCGAGAAGTTGCCATAACCCAGCCCTGGGTTCTACGGGATAATTTTGAGAGTCGATTCCTATTAAAGAAATCCCTCTTAGGATAAAGGGGAATACGGTTAGGTCTAGCTTTGGGGAGGCGACATTGCCACAGCAGGTAACCACACCCAAGGGTTTGGTGGCTTTGATGATATTTTCCAGTATGACTCCCCCGACCGTGTCAACCGCCCCGGCAAAAATCGGCTTTAATAGCGGTTTTTTGTCGAAAGCCTCTATCTCGTGGCGATCGAGAACTTGTGAGGCGCCCAGGTATTGGAGGTAGTCCGTTTCTGATTTCTTTCCCGATATGGCCACGACCTCATAGCCCAGTTTATGAAGCAGGGCAACAGAGAGTGCTCCCACCCCTCCGGTAGCTCCCGACACCGCTATTTTTCCGGCCGAAATGGCAATAGATTCCGTAATCTTCTTTACAGACATGGCGGCAGTTAATCCGGCAGTGCCATATATCATCGATTCCTTCATGCTCAGGCCTGCCGGCAATTTTATGGCCCATTGAGCGGGTACACGTATGTAATCAGCAAAGCCACCGTCGGTATTCATCCCCAAATCGAAGCTTGTTACAATAACTACATCGCCCACCTCATAGGTCTCGCAATTCGATTGTACCACTGTTCCGACAGCATCAATACCCGGGGTATGCGGGTATTGTTTGGTCACCCCCCGATTGCCTGTTGCTGAAAGAGCATCTTTATAATTCAGCGCACTATATTGGACTCTTACTAGTAATTCTTCATCCCTAAGTTTATCGAATGGAACCTGCATAATCGTACTCCGGAAGGAATCTTCGGTTTCTTCAATTCGGAAAGCACGAAAGGTTTTTTTTATTTCAGACATCTTTATTGGCTTAAATTATGGTTTAACATTGGCTAATTTCCATATATATTGCTTAAATATCAATATCTTACAAAAGGTATTCAAACGAACTTTTTGTTCCGATTTGCAGAATTTCAATGCGTTAGAAGGAAAAAAATGAATAAAAGTTATTGCCCTATAGACACGTTTATAAACGTGGTCAAAGGAAAACGTAAGGGGACGATCATACTCCATCTTTTTCAAGGAGATAAGCGATATGGTGCCTTGTCCAAATTATTGCCAGATATCAGCGAGAGAATGTTGACCAAACAATTGAGGGAGCTGGAAAAGGATGGGCTTATCCATCGTACGATCTATGCAGAGGTGCCTCCACGGGTAGAATATAGTCTTACACCTTTGGGGAGGGAAATACACCCTTTCCTTAAAGGAATGTTTAAGGCAGGAATTTTATTGGAGAAGTCAATTACTACAGCTTAATCTTAGCAAAACTCCGTCTGTTTTTTTTACATTGGAAGCTCTTCCCCTTCCAGCCTGCTCTAATATTGTTCAAGGGTTGTAAGAAGAAGTTGCCAGCCCAATTTTATATATTTATTATTTGATGTTTATCACTGGTTTTTATAAAAATATCTTTGCTAAACATATACAGATTTGCGGGCTTTTTGGCCGTTCCGATTCTTTTTTCATTAATCGAAACAATATAAGGCTTGGCTATTATTTTCTTCCTGAAATTTCGGTTGTCAATTTCTACACCTAGTATGGACTCATAGGCGTGTTGAAGCTCATTCAATGTGAATTTGTCTGGTAGAAACTCAAAAATAATGGGATCATTCATCACTTTCTCCTGGATGTCAAGCAGAGCACTTTGAATAATTTCACGATGATCGAATCCTAACTCGGGGAGGTCCTGTATAGGATACCAGGCCGAATGTGGAGCTAGTGTCTTCACTTGTTCGACAGGCAATGCGAAATAATAAGCTACTGAAATGGTCCGGGTATCAACTCCCAAACTCTTTACCCAAAGCAGATCCCGATCATTCTTAATGCGCTCAGGGTTTCCAAAGGCTCTGAATTGTCTATAGTATGAAGTATTCAGGCCCGTTAAAAGCTTAAAGATGCGGTTAGCCGCTTCATCCAGTTTCTCGCTTTTAAATACATGATCTCCTGTTAATACCCAGTCGTCAACTACGGGATATTGATCGTCATACATATGTAGCGTCCGTTTGGAGAGCAGAAGCTGTAGTCCTGTATGGTCCAGCCCCATCACTACACAGTCCACCGAAATATTGGGGAATTTTCTAAAGTCCATATAAGGATAACTTGCTAGTCGTACTTGATTGAGCGACCAAAGATAGACTGACCATGACTTTTTTCCGAATATATTTTAAAACTCACATTCCATTTTATAACGTAAAAGGTACGTTTAATAGGATAGTGGTTGGGGTACCCTTATTCCGAACCGGGGATATCTCTGTCGTAGTCCCGTTTTTATGGCATTATTACCTTTTATAAAATCCCGGTACTTGGATTCGTTTGTACTTTTTTTAATAATTATTTGTTTTAATCAAGCTTTAGGTTTTATATTTGGAGAAGAAACGTAAAAAATACGTTAAATAGGTTTTTTGGGAAACAGATAAACCCGGGAGTGACCATAGCTGATTTTAGATTTATGATGACCATGCAGAAAAATAGACAACCAGATTTCGCTCAATGGGATGAGGAGCAGTTGCCTGTAGCTTCTAATAAGCTACATGGAGGTAAGCATTTCGCTGGGCTTTATGCCGGAGAGCATGTCGCCGCAACGGAATTTGTAATAGGGGCCACCTTTGTCGCATTAGGGGCGGCTACCAGGGATATCCTCCTCGGCTTGCTTATTGGAAATGTTCTTGCCGTGTTGAGCTGGACTTTTCTTACCGCACCCATTGCGGTTCAGACCAGACTGAGTCTGTATACCTATCTGAATAAAATAGCGGGAGATACCATGACATTGGTCTATAACTGGGCTAACGCCATTATTTTCACCGTGATTTCGGCGGCCATGATAACGGTTTCTGCTTCTGCTATACGATTTATCTTCGATATTCCTGCTCAACTGAATTGGTATTCTACCCATCCTGGTTTCCTATTGATTGTTGTGCTGGTGGGTAGTATAGTCGTACTTATCGCGACATATGGTTTTAATACGGTTGCAGATTTTTCGAGTATCTGTGCCCCCTGGCTATTTACGTTATTTATTGCTGGGGCCCTGGCCTTGTTGCCCGCCCTGGCACATGAAGTAATAGGGGTAACTGCTATAACAAACTTTAACCAATTCGTATTGATTGGTGATCAGTCGATATGGAAGGGTGTGACCGACACCGGCGAACCTGGAATAGGGTTAATGGAAGTGATTGGTTTTGCTTGGGCCGCAAATACGATTACCCATGTTGGTCTGATTGATATGGCCTTACTGCGCTATGCTAAAAAAGCTAGTTATGGACTCTATTCGAGTTTTGGGATGCTCTTTGGGCATTATATCGCTTGGATAGCGGCAGGGATTATGGGTGCAGGAGCGGCTGTTTTACTAAGGCAACCCGTTTCCTCATTGGACCCTGGCGATGTGGCCTATTATGCCTTAGGGGCTTCAGGGTTCGTCATTATCATCATTGCAGGCCTGACCACCGCCAATGCGAATTTGTACCGTGCCGGCCTGGCTGCACAGGCGATATTTACGAATCATTCCCGAAGGAGAAATACCATGGTTGTCGGAATATTTACCGTCATTATTGCTTGTTTTCCATTTGTATTTTCCAAAATGTTGCCTTTGCTTACGTATGCTGGGCTGATCGTAGTGCCGGTAGGGGCTATTGTATTTGCGGAGCATTTTCTGTTCCCCAAAATAGGATTAACCCGTTATTGGGCACAATATCAGCAACTGGTCACCAGCAAACCTGCCCTTATCGCATGGGGGATGGGACTATTTCTGGGATTTGGCCTGAATGCCGTAAATTTTATGTCTTTCTATTATTTATTTATTCCTACATGGTTTTTTACCTTGGTGGTCTACACCTGGCTGGCCAAACGAAGTGGGGCCGATCAGAATTATACCTCGGAAATCGCCCAGGAGAAACAGTTGCAGGAAGAGATTCGTGTTTTTCAAGTTCAGAAATCCAGAGAAGAAAAGGTACAGTATGTCGACGACTCCATCCTTTCTAAGCTCCTGGGCGCACTATCCATAGCCTGCTTATTGGTTATAGCCATTTTGGCCATGAATACCATGTTTGCCAGCCCTAATATGGAAGTATATCAACGTAATAAGGAACAATTCCACCATATCGCCTTTTTGTGTACAATAGGTTACTTTGTTTTTGCCTATTGGAAACTTCGCAGAGAAAAGGCCCTGATAAAATAACGACAAATAATACACCAAAATATGAAACTTTCAATCGCATTAAACCAAGATAACCTGGGTAAACTTCCAGCTCGGGTAAAAGTTCCTTCCTACAATCGGGATGAAGTTAAAACGAGTATTGTACACATTGGCGTAGGTAATTTTCATCGCTCCCACGAAGCCTTTTATACCAATGAATTGATGGAGCGCCATGGAATCTTAGACTGCGGTATATGTGGAGTAGGACTACTGGATTACGATCGTCGCATTTATAATATCCTGAAGGATCAGGATGGCTTGTATACCTTAGTGGTCAAAGAACTCGACGGATCCAAGTCGGCCAGGGTGATTGGCTCTATTGTTGAGTTTATGTTTGCCCCTGAAAATCCTATAGCAGTAATAGAAAAAATGGCCAGCCCGGATATCAAAATTATATCCTTAACTATTACGGAAGGCGGCTATAACCTCAATGAAGCCACAGGAGAATTTGATTTTAGCAATCCGGTAATCATACAGGATATGAAAAATCCACTGTCTCCGAAGACTGTATTTGGTTACCTGGCTCAGGCGTTGAAGCTACGCATGAATAGGGGAGTGGGAGGTTGTACCATTCAGTCTTGCGACAATATTCAGGGAAATGGTCATGTGGCCAAAAAGGCCTTGATCAACTATGTACGGCATGCAGAACCCGCTCTGGAGGCTTGGATAGAAGAAAATGTCTCTTTCCCCAATGCCATGGTTGATCGTATTACACCTGTGACCTTAACCGATGATATTGAAAACCTGCAACAGGAGTTCCTGGTCGAAGACCAATGGCCTGTAGTTTGTGAGCCCTTTATTCAGTGGGTAATCGAGGACGATTTCGCAGCAGGCCGGCCGGCATGGGAGAAGGTCGGTGTTCAGTTTGTGAACGATGTGCTCCCCTACGAAAATATGAAACTTCGGCTTTTGAATGCTGGGCATTCCGTTCTGGGAATGCTGGGGGCGTTACATGGCTATAAGACCATTGACGAAGCAGCTAGTGATCCCGATTTTTCGAATTTTCTGAAAGACTTTATGGATAAGGAAGTAAGCCCTACTTTAGGAGATCTTGGTGGAATTAATCTGGATGACTATAAGAAAAGCTTAGTGGCTCGCTTTCAAAACGTTCATATTAAAGATATGATCGCACGCATATGCCTGGAGAGTTCGGCCAAAATACCTATTTTCCTCCTGCCTACAGTCAAATCTCAGCTAAAACAAGAAGGGAATATCAGCCGGGCGGCTTTTATAGTCGCTGCCTGGTGTAAGTATAATGATGGGATAGACGAAAATGGAAACACTTATCCGATCGAAGATGCAATGAGCAATGAACTGATTCGTGCCGCTGCGCTCTCTCATCAGCTACCGATCCGTTTTCTGGAAATAAAATCGATATTTGGCGATCTGGTAAATAACGAGGCTTTTGTTCAGGCATTTCTGAGATCCCTTTCTCTACTGCGTTCCCACAAGGTGAAGGAGTGCGTAAAACAAATTAATGAAGGGACTTTTAAATAAGGATGGTAAACTGAAGGAAAGGAGAAGGCTAAGGCCTTCCCCTTTTTTGTGGGGAAGAAAGCGGTCTTATCTTAGAACAAATTTCTTGGTTTGCATTCCTCGGACTGTTTGCACCCTTGCAAGTAACATTCCGGCAGGGGCATGAGACAAATCTACAGTGTTTACTTCCGAATTTGCCAAAACCTGGCCGTAAAGGTTGGAAACAGTTACCCTTTCGAAGAGATCTCTGGTTAGAATATGTACATGGCGGCTGGCATCAACCCAGACTATTATATCTGAATCGGAGCTTTCATAATGTATATGTCTCACCCGGGAGTACTGTGTTTTACCATCGACATCCATTTGCTTCAGGCGGTAATAGTTATTTCCACTCCTGGGTTTTTCATCTACGAAGGTATAGTCTACCACCTGCGCACCGGAACCTTTCCCGGGTACAAATCCGATTTCGTACCAATGAACCCCATCTGCACTGTGTTCAATGCTAAATCCTTGATTATGCATTTCCGAAATTGTGCGCCATTCCAGTCTTAGACTTGCCCCTTCTTTGTGCGTGGAGAAGGAGACTAAAGTCACCGGCAGGGCATCGGTATAGATCAGTTTAACCTCGGTGGAGGTGTAATCCACTGACCAGTTGCCGGATGGCAATTCAACCGTCTCGAACGTACCTGAAATTGAAGCCGCCCTTAAGACGATAATAGCGTCGCCGTCTGTAGGAGCATAACCTACAGATACATTCAAATGACCACCCAAGGTTGCGGTTTCAGAAACAACAATTTGGTCAAAATCAATACCCTCTGTATCTGTACCATTCACTTCAATATTCAGGATGCTATTGTTAAAGTTTGTACTGCCGTTGAAACTCATTATGCCTGGGGAGTAACCAGGTGATATATGACCACCGTTATGAACAAACCGGGAAGTGGATGCCTGAATGGTCCCGGTTCCCCTTACAGTTCCGCCTGAATTATTTGTAAATATTCCTGTAGAATTTCCGATGAGAGGATAGTTAATATTGGATGCTGAACCTAGGAGTAAAGTTCCGGAGTTTTCAAATTTGTCAAATAAATATACCCCGCCCTTTCCGATATTGTTGATGGTTATCATCCCACCCGACTCATTCAAAAACAGACCAGAATAAGCTATGATTCCATACTTATTTGCATCTACAGATTCACCAATAATTAAGGTGCCAGAGTTCTTAAAGTGACCTTTATAGTGACGTATACCTTCTTCTTGGGTACGATTAATCTTGATCGTTCCTTTCACATCATTATGAAATTCGGTTTGGGATCGTATACCTGCATCCCCGATTTTTTTCGATCCTCCGATAATTATCTCACCTGAGTTATAAAAGATCCCAGAATTGGCAGACTGACTTATAGCCAACTTTTTGGTATTATCTATTTGGATCCTGCCACTTTCATTATTGTGGAATTCTCCTTCCTGTATATCGATACCCGTATTTATTTCCAGGGAGTTTTCCAATCCGGCGATGGCAATCATGGCATCATTATTAAATACCGCATTTTCTCCATTAATATATATTCCTGTCTCAGGTACATTATCGATTTTAATCTGTGCATTATCTTTATTTTTAAAATTTCCATCATTTCGAATACCATCCAGACGCCAATCAATGCTTCCTCCGCCTTCAATACTTATATTTCCTTCGTTGGAGAAATCCCCGCCAGCTATGTTGTAGATAGAGATATCATCCGCTTTGTAAATAAAAATTTCACCGCCACCAAGGTTAGTAAAAGTTTTCTCGTTACGGATTCCAAATTTACCCGTTTCAATTTCTCCTATTTTAATAAGTGCCTGGTTGGAGAACTCTCCCGTTGATGCGTTATGGATAGCCCCTAAATGGGCATGGTTAATCAGTATTGATCCAGCCTTATTATAAGCCTGGGCCTCGTTGAATACCCCATATACCCCCATCCTTCGGTCCGATCCAATGGTTATTAAGTCCATATTATTCAGGATCCCTGCCGTTGCATTGTAAATTCCGGTTTCGGTACAGTCGTCTATTTTTATTTTTCCCCCTTCATTATTATTGAATATACCATTGTTTTTTATTCCATAGATTCCAATGGCTCCTAATGCACCTATGGTTAAACTGGCTTGATTGTTGAATGTACCATTCACATGGCTAATAGCATTGTGTGAAGCTCTGTTGATCCAAATATGACCTGCATTATTATTGAAGCTACTTTGACTCAGAATGCCATGAATATTATTAGTCGCCTCCAATGTTGCGATCGTGATATTGGAAGTATTGTTAAAGATACCTGCCACATGGTAGATAGAAGCCTCAGTAGCTCGGTCAATTTGGATGATTCCTGCTGTATGGTTGAAAGTCGCATCGTTGCGTATACCGAATGTTCCTACACCGGCGACTGCCCCAAGGGTAATATTGCCAGAATTTGAAAAACTACCTAGAACGTTTCGAATGGCTGCAATTGAGGTGTTATTAATATTAATTATACCTCCATTATTACTAAAGGACGATTCATTGAATATTCCATGAACGCCCATTGCGTTGGTACTTCCAATATTGAGCGTGCCCTTGTTAGTAAATATCGCGCTGGAAACATTATAAATACCTGTATCAGAGTACCGGTCAATGGCCATATGGCCCGCTTGTTCAATAACTAGGCTGCCCTGATTAATGATACCATATATTCTGTCTGTGTTGGGAATTAAACCTATGAAAATATTACCGCTATGGAGAATAGTACCTCTGTTATAAAGTCCTGCCGTGAGGGGGAAAGGGGAGCTATAAGGAGCATTGCTGTGAATTATCAAACTTGCTTCCGGCTGAATATTCAGGGTAGCGTTCGATTCTACAAGCACAGATTTAGCCTGAGCTATACTATTTTCTACAATCACCGGTGAAATTGCCCCTTTTCCGATGACGGCGCTCAAGTTTGCATTAGGAACGCCTGCGGTCCAGTTGGCTCCGTTATGCCAGTCATTATCACTGCTTCCGTGCCATGAGGTGGTTTGCGCAGATGAATTAACCAAACTTAAGAGCAATAGTAAAATAGATAATAGCTGCTTAAGGTAAGTTGAAGCCGTTTGAATTGTGGTAGGGTGAATGGTCTTCATTACGTTGTATTTTATATTTTAGAGAGTCGCAAGTGAAGGAAGAGGCGGTATGGATGTCCTGATATAAAATATATATATTGTGAGTGGTCTGTAGCAAATAATGGGACACATGCAATTTTTGAGCAAGGTGCTTTTACATGTCCAAATGTCAGGAGAATCTAAGTACTATCTTATTAATCATTCCTGGGCATACTGCCTCACGTCCTCGACGCGAAACTGATTAAGCTCCACAATGGTTGCATCTGCGCGCATGAGGGCAGGAATAGAGCGTAAGGCCTGCTCTTTATCATCAAAGTCGTAAATGAACCATAACTTATGGACCCCGTCCTTGCATCCCCAATGTGCTTTGGAGATAACATGAGACCCTGAGGACAAAAAAACATTGATTACATGCATACAATCCGAGACTTTCTCTGAATGAGGGATTTCAACTAGGTAGGTAGGCATTATTTAGATATTTATAGGTTGACGGTTTAATAGTAATTTACTCATGAAGATGTTCCGAACCAGCGCTTTAAACGACTGGATCCAAAATAGTCCTTATCGGCGGCGATGGAAGTAGATGCAGGCGTATACGTTCCGGAAGGTTTAGGTCCTGAGAAAAAGTTTACACTGACCTTCCCGACGCGCCCTTCTCCAAATTCGATATAGCAAATACCGTTTCCCTGATAAGGTTCCGGCATCTGCCCCTGTTCAAACTCGGCAATGATGGATGCAGCAGCGACTTTCGCCGCACCTTCCGCAAACACTCCCGCTTTAGGTGTTCCTACGCTAGTGACATCTCCAATGGCATATACCCCCGGATATTGAGTCATGAAATTAGTTTTGGACACTGGTATCCATCCGTTGACAGTCATTCCACTTTCTAACACCACATTTGGTGCGCAATGTTTTGGGATGCCTAGAAAAAGATCGAATGGTAACTGTTGACCATCGTCAAGAATAGCTGTACTGCTTTCCGGATCTATAGATTTTACTACGTGTTTGGGAATATAGCGGATATTACACCTGGAAAATTCATCTATTAAGGCAAGTGATGTGTCGGGAGAGGGTGGAATGGGCAATCCGAATGGCATGACCAGGCTAATGGTGCATCTCTGTCTTATTCGCCGGTGGACCAGATAGTCATGCATGAGCAGGGCCGCTTCACTTGGGGCGGGGGGACATTTGAAGGGTGCTGAGCAAACTCCGATAATTACATTTCCGCTTGAGAAATGGGGGAGGGCTTCCCTCAGACGTAATGCTCCCTCGAAAGAATAAAATTCGTTACCACCAGTTGCAAGACCGGGGGTGGCACCGATATCATAATCTGCTCCGAGTGCTACGACCAAAATATCCGCCTCGTAGATGGACTCATCAGAGGTGTGGATCCGCCTTAGTATGGGATCGATCCGGGAGATTGTTTTACATATGAATCTGACTCCTGGCTTATTAATATTTTTGTAATGAATACGCACGCCTTCAGACGACTTTCGATTGAACATGACATCGAACTTTGAAAATCCGAAGAAAAAGGAGTCGCTTTGGTCAATAAGTGTCAGATCTAATTGGTCTCCTAATTTTTCGGAAAGGATTGTACTGAGTTCCAGTCCTCCGAAACCCGCACCCAGTACCAGTACCCGTAATTTTGCGCTCATACTAATATTAGAATATGTTTTAAAAATGGTAGAGGTGCCTAGCCGAAGATCTGCATTAGCATTGTTATGGTCAGACTGTTTTTTAGAAAATCAGATACGAATTGCCGTATGATTACCGATTTTTCTGGGTTTAATAGAATCTGGCCCTCGTTTTATTTTAGTGAGTAAACCCCTTTTGATAAACTATTTAATGGCTGCTTGGGGAATTATACGTAGATAGGGTTTGAGGGTAGTCCAGCCCTCCGGATATTTTTCCTGAGCCTCCACATCTGAAACAGCAGGAACGATAATGACATCCTCTCCAGGATTCCAGTTGACGGGTGTCGCTACCTTGTGTTGCGCAGTAAGTTGCATGGAGTCCAGAACACGGAGTATTTCGTAAAAGTTACGTCCGGTAGTCATCGGATAGGTAAGATTTAACTTGATTTTCTTGTCTGGCCCTATGATAAAAACAGACCGAACCGTTTGGTTGGTAGCAGCGGTTCTCCCTTCTGAAGTTCCAGGCTCCTCTGCTGGCAGCATGTCGTAAAGTTTTGCAATGGTCAGATCGGGATCGCCAATCATAGGATAATTAACTTTATAGCCCTGTGTTTCTTCAATATCTTGCTCCCATTTCAAATGACTCTCCACCGGATCCACGCTTAATCCGATAACCTTGCAGTTTCTTTGCTGAAACTCAGAAGCTAATTTTGCCATATACCCTAACTCGGTAGTACATACGGGAGTGAAATCCTTAGGGTGAGAAAAAAGAATGGCCCAGGCATCTCCTATCCAGTTGTGAAAATCAATTGGCCCCTGGGTGGTTTCGGCATGGAAATCAGGAGCTAGGTCGTTTAATCTTAGACTCATGAATAGTATAGGTTTAAGGTTATTATATTGGTATACTTAAGGTGTATAATCTTTCTGATTGAATCATCTTTTGACTCATCAAAAATGGATCAAAGCAAAACAACAGAGAAATAAAAGTGACGAACGCAGCTGAGCAGGGATGAAACTTGCCAACTTAGGGAATTACTAAGATACCGGTGAATTCCTCCAAAGGGCAGGAAGAGCTGGGAATTATGTCTGCAGAAAATAGGGTTATAAACGGATTTTGTCCTCAAGCTTCATCCTTGATTCCACTTTATTCCCAGTATCTTCAGAAGTACATCTCGATAAGATTTTCCAATGGGGAGCTGGGAGCCATGCAAGGATAATTCGTTAGGGAAAACTTCTTCAATATAGTCGAGGTTGACAGAAAAACGGCGGTGGATTCTAAGAAATTGGTCTGATGGTAGTTGGTTGGTAAAGTCGTTAATGGTGGATCGTACCATTACTCGTTTTGGAGATTTCAAATGGAGGAGAACATAGTTGGCTTCGCTCTCCAGATAAATCAATTCGTCAAAGAATATTTTCCGGAAAACATAGCCATCTTTAACAAACATGAAGTTGCGGCTGACTCTGGAGGCTACCTCACTTTCGGACCTTGAACCGACTGGACCTCCATTGAAAGTCGTCAAGGCTATCTCTATTGCCGCATACAACTCTTCTTTGTTGAAAGGTTTCACAATAAAGGCATGAGGTTTCAATTTTTTGGCACGGTCGATGGTATCAAAATCGCTATTTGCGGTGAGAAAAATGAAAGGGATCCTATACGTCTCGTTGATTTTTTCCGCTACGTCGAAGCCGTCCTTCCGTCCAGCCAGCTGAATATCAAGAAGTACAAGTTCCGGCTTTTGACTTTCAAACATATCCAGAGCTTCTGTATAACTTATAGCCGGACCACAGGGTGTATAACCCAGCTCTTCAAGCGTGCTTAGGATGGTTCGTGCAATGACGAGTTCATCTTCTATTATTCCAATTTTTATAGCTGCCATGAGGGTTCAGTCTTCAAGCTTCCGTAGATCGCGATTAGTAAAGATAATAGAAAAGAAGGCCCCCTGTTTCGTAGCATATTGCACATGGCCCCCAATTTGCCTGGTTAAATCATTAATCAACTGAAGGCCTAGCGTTTTTGTTTTGGCAAGCTCATCGTCAGGGGGTAAGCCTGGTCCATTATCGGAATAGGTTAATAAAAATCTTCCTTCTTCAATCGTTTCAATTTTAATGATGATATTACCTTCCCTTACCTCATTGAAGGCATATTTAAAGGAGTTGGACAGGAGTTCAGTCAAAATTAATCCAACGGGTACCCCTGAGTCTATATCCAGGTGCAATTCGGTAATATGCACTTCCACGGCCACGGTCTTAGTAGGGGTATAGATGCTTTGTACCTGACAGCACAAGTCGGTGACAAATCGTTTTAAATCAATGCTGCTTAAATTTTCGAATTGATACAAATTCTGATGTATCAATGCAATACTTCGAACACGATTGCGACCCTCACGCAATGCTTCTCTGGCAGAGCTGTCGGCTAAGGTTTTACTTTGTAGTTCCAGAAGGCCGGAAATAACCTGTAAATTATTTTTAACTCGATGATGAATTTCCTTCATGAGAACATCTTTCTCGGATAGAAGAGCAGATTGTTCGCTAAGAGATTTTTTCAATTGAGTAGTACGTTCCTCCACCGTTGCTTCCAATTTCTTTTTGTCGCGAGCCAATTTTCTTATTCTTAACTGTATCGAAACATATATGGCCAGTAGAAATGCCAAGGTAGCGGGCAAAATAAAGCCCCAATGAAGATACAGGGGTTTTAAAACGGTAATTGGAATGCTTAACTCGATTTTGTTCCAGACTCCTTCCCGGTTCTGGGCTTTTATTCTTAGTGTATATTTACCATAAGGAAGTCCGCTGATTCGAACCGAGTTCTCATTTATATAATTCCAGCTTTCGTCAACTCCTGCAATTTTATAGGCATACCGATGACCTTCATTCTTGGTGAAATCCAGTAGTTGAAAGTCGAGGGTGAAGAATTTGTCGGCAGGTTCAAGAATAATGGATGGGCTATTCAGTAATTCAGTTGTTCTATCGATCAACTCATTGCGGGATCCTACGAACTGATTAAACGAAATGATTTGAAATGGCACTTCCATTGCCAGTTTGTCTGAGCGGAAGTCGGCCGGGTGGAAGGCATTTATCCCGTTCAACCCACCAAAATAAAGCATTCCATCGGAGGAACTAAATGAGGAAGTACGGTTAAACTCATTATGAGAAATACCGTCAATGGTCGTATAGGTGTTGACAGAAAAATCATTCAAATTGAAGCGGATAAGTCCATAGTCTGAACTAATCCAAAGGTTGCCAAAAGTATCCGACTCAATTCTATACAAGACATCGGATGGAAATCCTGCAGTAATATTGAACTGCTTTATTGCATTTGTTAAAGGATCCCAGCGATAAAGACCTTCTCCGTTGGTAGCCAGCCAAAAAGTCCCATTGTCCTCCCGATAAGCATCCATTAAAATCAGGCTTTGGAGGAAACCTGACCGCAGGCTTTCAACTTTCCATTGGCTAGCGAGAGAGGTAGAAAGCTGGGGAAGGGGAGAAAATTGAAGTTGGAATAATCCATTCTCCGCTACGGCCCATATATTATTTTTTTTGTCCCTGAAGAGCCGATAAACAAACTGTGCAACAGGCGTGTTATGTTTTTCAAATGGGAGTGAATCCAAGCGATTTGAACGGGAATTATACAAACTGAAACCATAGGTTCTGCCCAATAGCAAAAGGCTATCGTTTAGAGATAGCATGGACCAAATTTCTGAACCGGCCTTGGCAGGAGTTAACCGGACCTGATGATTTTGCTCATCGTAAATTGTTAGCTTTACTCCTCCCGAGTATAATTTGGAATTGTGCTTCACCAATGCATAATTAATTGCATCGTGTCTGACCATCTGGATGGATGAACCGTCTTGCTGAAAGGTATCCGTCCAGATATTCGCCAGTATCTTACCTGAAGGCTCTGCGTAGATCCCCCTTACCTGATTATTAGCTTGTAGGGTTTGCTGTCTGGTGGTGAAATAATGTTTGAACCGGTTTCTTTTAAGGGTTAACTGAATTAAACCTAAGGAAGTGCACAGCCACAGGTTCCCTAACCCGTCGGGAAAAAGCTTGTAAACAGCTAAATTCTCGAATCCTTTTAATTCCGATTTGTCCAACACCTTCAAAAAGGCCCTTTTGTTCCAGATATAAAGTGCTTCATTCGCATTATAGAAGAAGGATGCAGCACCATCTGTGGCTGTCCCTGCCTGAAACCAATACCTTCCTATTACTTCGCTGAGGTGATATTTTTGCAGATTTCTGACTGTCGACACCTCGCCATTCTTTGTTACCTCACCCACCACAAATGCATCTGGATTCATAAAGGTATTGTAGGTAATAAAGGCCTTATTTTTATCTGGAAATGCAATAGGTAAGGAGCGCAATACATTATTTTGACGGTAGCTGACGACATCGTTTCCAGAAACAAAGTATTGTTTTTCCTGATTATTTAGCTTTATAATGGCCATTCCTTGTTGGAAAGTACACATGGAACCAGTCGTCCGGTAGTCACTATTTAATCTAATCTTATCCCATTCTTTCATTTCCAAATGGAGTCGGAAGCCATTTTTGTTTGAATATTTCCATAACCGATATGGAGAGCTGGTCATAAAGCAAACTTCATCAGTCCCGTCATTCGCGATCCAATAGACATCATTTTCCTGGAAGGGTAGGTTGGGGAAAGCCTGGGAAAGTGTTTTTACCTTATGGGTAATGACATCCATGACATCGACTTTGCCATTGGTAGTGAGCTGAAACCCCGTATTGCCATATTCGATAAACAATTGACGTGATCCATCATAGGCCAGCTGTACGATCTTATTATCCTGTAGCTGCTTCCGTTGCTTTGTGAACAGCAGCATGTTTTCTCCATCATAACGATTCAATCCGTTGCGGGTACCTAACCACAAAAAACCTAAAGAGTCTTGTAAACCGCAAAAAACTTCGTGGGAAGCCAGACCACTTTCTATTGATAGCACTCTTTTGGTGATGATATAGTCAGAATCCGTTGCTCCCTCATTAATATTTCCCATTAACGGATGGACAGCGGCAAGGAAAACCAAGACGACAGGTACGAGGATGGAAACCGGAAGCCTGAGGAGCATGTTTGCAATGAATTTAAGGCACTTTCATCTGTTGGATGTCAGGATGCCCCTAGTTGCGTACTTGAATTGATTTAGAGATATGTCGATGACAATTATATATAAATTTCTGGAATTTATAAAATAGTAGTTACTAAACGATAGAAGGTTGTACGGTCCTTTGTTATACTTCTTATTCCTCCAAATGTTTTGTTCGGGATAGTCTTATTACACCAGCCCTTATTCCTGGCTCCTGAAGTTAAAAGTGGTCAGATTGCTAAGTGTTAATTATATTATCAAGCCATTTTTTGCGGAATGGGCTAGGTTATAGCCCACTGGGTAAATAGACTTAAGGCCCATCGCTTTGCCGAAATTTTAAATTAAACTTCATCAAGCCGTCTGGAGCTAGATGTTCCTTTTGCAGACGGTAATGCTATTTTAGAAATATAAAAAACACCAATGCTATGACGAACTTAAAAATCTGATTTTATTAAAGTTCATCAGGTTATCACCCTATTGTCTATTGATAGTAGTTTTATCGCGCTAATGGCAGATTTTTTTGATTGGTGATATTCTGCCCCCGCCAGATTCCCACTGAATTGATAAGATAAATTGGAAAGCCAAAATTATAGATGAAATTCTATGGTGGGTTGCAGAAGCTAGATTCTTTAAATGCTTTTTAAGTTCGTACCTTAGCATCTGCTTGTTATATATTTGCTTATCATAATTTCCCCCGGGCTTCATAGACCGGCTATCGATACTTTCCGATAAAATCTACTGCTGACATATATAACGCTGGTAGCCAACTTAATGCCTGGGTACTAAGATATATAATTTACGACCATTCTACGCTTTGCGCTCTTCATTACACTGCAATACGTTCCATCCCAAAACAGTATGACATTATTGCAATTTGGTGTAATAGGCACTTCCAAAAAACAGGATGAGCGCCGGGTTCCTATTCATCCGGAGCATTTATTAAGGCTTCCAGAGACCATTCGCCGTCAATTAATCTTTGAAAAGGGTTATGGAGAGCGATTTAATCTTGAGGATAAGGAATTGGCGCATTTGACCGGGGGCGTGGCCAGTAGGAGTGAGATATTATCGCATATTGGTTCTGTTATTATTGCCAAACCGGTACAGTCCGATCTGGAAGATCTAAAAAACGGTGGGACCATCTGGGGATATCCGCACTGTGCCCAACAGGAGCCGATCACCCAGATTGCTATTGACAAAAGATTAACCCTGATTGCATTCGAAGACATGTATGTCTGGTACCCAAATGGGCAAATGGGAAGACATACATTTTATAAAAATAATGAAATGGCTGGCTATAGTGCCGTTATCCATGCCCTGCAATTGAAAGGAATCGATGGTCATTACGGTAACCAGCGTAAAGTAATCATTTTTAGTTTCGGTGCAGTGAGTCGAGGGGCTATCTATGCACTTAAAGCCCATGGTTTTCGAGACATAACCATCTGCATTCAAAGGCCAGATCACGAGGTAAGAGAAGAGGTATTGGATGTGCATTATGCAAGGCTCAGGAAAGGGGTGGAGGGCGAACCCCGGCTAATCGTTGTCGAGCATGACGGTTCGGAGCGCCCATTGCTGGAATTGATTCATGAATCCGAGATTATTATCAATGGTACTTATCAAGATATTGACGATCCCATTGATTACGTTAAAGAGGAGGAGAAGGAATATTTACAACCAGGAACTTTAATAATTGATGTGAGTTGTGACGAAGGCATGGGCTTCTATTTTGCAAAGCCAACCACCTTCCAAAATCCACTGATTAATATTGATAAAATCGATTATTATGCAGTGGATCATTCTCCCAGTTATTTTTGGGAGAGCGCCTCCAGATCTATTTCTGCTGCTTTAATCGTTCATATTCCTGCCGTAGTATCAGGACGTGAATATTGGGATAAGAGCAGTACCATTCGGAATGCCATTAATATCGATCAGGGGAAAATTGTAAAACCCAGCATCATTAAATTCCAAAATCGGAATACTGCATATCCCCATCTCTTGAAGTCGGAATAGGGCTTTTTGCAGCTTGTTGAATCCCGTATTGCGGAAACACTGCTTCGTAATATGGGATTATCTCTTTACAGCAATTATAATACCTGTTGCCCAGGTCAATTTGGTTATGATTAAATCTTTTCTACCTTCTAAATAATGCGTAAAGTCGTGGGCTTTCTGCTCATGACCTTCGGGCCAGTTGGGCTGAGGTAGCATATCGTCTACAATATATAGTCCACCTGGATTAAGCATATACAATACCTCATCTAACAGAAGGTATTTTCCATGCCAGGTATCTGCAAAAATATAGTCGTATTTTTTATCTCTGTTCGTCTTCACCCATATTTCTCCGTCGGAATGAATGAGGCTTAAACGAGGATCTTTTCCTAAATAGTCACTTGCTATTGCCAGAAGTTCGGCATCATAATCAATCGATACCAGGGTAGACTGGCTATCCATTCCATCCAGGATACAGGCCGTAGAGAGTCCTGTTCCGGTACCCAGTTCCAGAAAATCACCATTAGGTTTGGTGGCGGCAAGGGTTCGCAGCAGGGAGCAGGTCGTCCGGTCGGAGGCCATGTTGAAGCCATTTGCCAGGGTAGCCTCGGCTATTTTATCATAAGCAGCTGGAAGTCTTGGATCGGTATCTCTCATGTTGGCCGCAGTAAGGATCAGGTGGTTCGGGAACTGGGAATAGGTAGTAAAGCTAGGAAAATTTCGGGAATCACAAATTTTGAAATTGGATCTTAAAATGCAATAAGCCGTAGATCTTAAGCTTATTGCTTACAACCTACGGCCTAAATAATTTTCGTGGTGATCCCGTTTGGATTCGAACCAAAGACCTACTGCTTAGAAGGCAGTTGCTCTATCCAACTGAGCTACGGGACCTTAAAAAAAATAGGCAGCCAGCAGACTGCAGAAAAATCTGCATACGGCTATCTGCCTATTGTAATGGTCGGGGAGACAGGATTCGAACCTGCGACCCTCTGGTCCCAAACCAGATGCGCTACCGGGCTGCGCCACTCCCCGAATAAAACCTAAATCGATATTTAGGCCCGGTATTTAAAACGTGTAGAGGAAGCGGGATTCGAACCCGCGGTACCCTTGCGAGTACGGCAGTTTAGCAAACTACTGGTTTCAGCCACTCACCCATCCCTCCGTCTTTCCGTTCTGGGTTGCAAATATAGCTGGTTTGATTTTAAATATGCAAACAAATTGAAAAAAAAATATTCGTTAGAATCGTTTAATCCCTAATTTTGGGCTTCTCAAACGATACAAAGCGTTCATTATGAACTGGAATTACCTTCTAGGAGTCACCGAATATTTTTTTATTTTTTTATTCATTACCCTTTATATAATTTACATTTTTCGCACGGTACGGGTAGCTCATCAGCTCAGAACTACAGCGCGTTCCCTGGTAGTGAAGCTTGTGCTTCGCAGCGGAGCCTTTTCCTTATTAATCATAAGTCTGTTGGGGCCTTCCTTTGGGGAAGCGCAAAAAGAGGTAAAGGGTATCGGAAAGGATATTTATGTATTAGTAGATTTGTCCTTGTCCATGCAGGCCCCCGATGTTACGCCCAACCGCCTGGAGAAAGTGAAGTTTGAATTGAATCGATTTGTAGAAAGTCAGGCAGCCAATCGCATTGGTATCATCGTATATTCCAATAATGCGTATGTTCAGGTACCCTTAACATACGATAAAGACGCTCTCAAAGCTTTTGTACAATCCCTTCAAACCGATTTAATTCCAGGAAATGGTTCGGATCTTTGTACGGCTTTACAGCTTGCGTTTAATAAAATGACGGGCGATGCCAGCCCTGAAGAGCGCTCTAAAATGCTGGTTATTTTTACTGATGGGGAGCAGTCGGCTCAGTGTAGCGGTGCATTATATAATAATATTCGACGTTACGGCATTGCGGTCGAAGCTGTGGGGGTAGGAACCCTGACCGGATCGAGTATTAAAGTCGGAAAGGAGCTGCTTCGCAATGAGGATGGGGATGTGGTCGTCTCCCGTCTGGAGGAAAAATTTCTTAAAAACCTGGTCTCCCAGGTGAAAGGCAATTATTTTATCCTTAATAATATTACCAACGAAATGGAGGCCATGGTTCAGGCGGTAAATAATACCACCGGATCTTTCGTAGACACCAGGACTTTAATGATAGATACCAACAAGTATTATTACTTTTTAGGAGCAGCACTTGTGTTGGTACTCATGGATGTTCTAATTACGATCGGAACGTTTCGGTTATAAAATATCTATGTGTATTTTTGCGACTCATGTGTAAGGAACAGGAATGACAACGCTGATACTGTATGTTTTGCTATGGTTGTGGGATAATCGCTCCTTTGATTCCGTTTCCAAAACGAATGAATTAAAGGTAATGGCTGAGGACGCTTTTATGGCCCAAAGGTATAAGGAATCGGCGGAAATTTACCACCAGATAGCTTATGGGACTATGTTTTCAAGCCCTTCCGCCCGCATGAATTTGGCACATGCTTATTTTAAAAATGGTCAGTATAAGCTTGCGGAGCAGCAATATAAACTATTGGTTAATATTCGAAATCGGCACCTGGCATCTGTAGCTAATGGTCAGATTGGGGTGATACGGTTGATGAGGTCCGATTCGGCGTCAGCTCTGATGAGCTTTCGGAAAGCCCTGGAACTGCATGTGGACAATAAAAATGCCAAATCCAATTACATATTTTTAAAACGACATTATCACGGCAGTCCAGATGCCTCGGAGCGGTCGGCGATCCAAAGGAAAGTCGTTCAAAAGCTGAAACAACAGCAGGCGGCACCCGATAGTATTCCAGCTCAGCAGCAACAATTGACAGCTCAAACCAAGCGGGAACAATTATTGAAGAGCCTTAAATCGATAAATATGACGGAAGATCAGGCTCGTTCAATCTTAGATGCAATGAAAACCAATGAATCTCAATATATCTTTCAGCTTCGAAGGGCACAGTACGCAGCAGATAAAGAGGGTAAGAAAAAAATAGAATGGTAATTAACGAATATAGATGAAAAGTATAGCTGAAACCAATTTTACATTTCCCGGTCAAACCGGATTTTATAAAGGCAAAGTAAGGGATGTGTATTCCTTTGGATCAAAATTGGTAATGGTAGCTACCGATAGGATCTCTGCTTTTGACGTGATCCTTCCCAGGGCTATCCCTTATAAAGGACAGGTGCTCAACCAAATTGCTGCGCATTTCTTAAATGCCACGCGCGACATTATGCCTAACTGGCTCCAAGAGGTGCCCGATGCCAATGTGAGTATTGGGATTAATTGTGAAGCCTATCCAGTGGAAATGGTCGTTAGGGGCTATTTGGTAGGTCATGCCTGGAGGGAATATGCTGCTGGTAAGCGCATGTTATGTGGAGTGCCCCTTCCCGAAGGCTTAAAAGAAAACGATCGTCTTCCAAACCCTATTATCACTCCCACGACCAAAGCGCATGAAGGGCACGATGAAGACATTTCGCGGGAAGAAATACTCGCTAAAGGTCTGGTAAGTCAGGAGGATTACGAACATCTGGAAAGATATACCCTGGCTTTATATGCCCGGGGTACCGAGATGGCGGCCGATCAAGGGTTAATTCTGGTGGATACGAAATACGAATTTGGAAAGCTTGATGGGGTGATCTATCTGATCGATGAAATTCATACGCCAGATTCTTCCCGGTATTTTTACCTGGAAGGGTATGAGGAGAACCAGCGTAATGGAGCACCTCAGAAACAATTGTCCAAGGAGTTTGTTCGGGAATGGCTCATACAAAATGGTTTTCAAGGGAAAGATGGGCAGGTAGTGCCTGAAATGACGGATGAAAAAGTAATGGAAATTTCTGAACGCTATATCGAACTTTATGAGAAGGTGACAGGAAACAAATTCCAGAAGAATAATTTAGATCATCCGTTGGAGCGTATAGAACAGGCCATTGCGGCAAGTGTTCGTTAATTAAACATAAACATCATTTGTGAACAAAAAATATATATAATGATTCATACTATCGAAAGAAAGGAACAGTACGCCTATATAGATATGCAGGAGCCAGCCTTTACGGGAGAGATACCAGCGGAATTCGAGAAGACGGCCCGCTCGCTATTTCGTGAAGGAACGCATAATCTTATCGTGAATGTTAATCTGACGAAGAAGTTGGATGCGGGAGGTATCGCCATGCTTAAAAAAATCAATTGGTTGTGCGGTAACGATCTGGGTTTGTTAGTATTGGTGACCCGGGATGATGATTTTATGGATGAATTAGAAGATTTGAAAATTCCGGGACTCACCGTTTTGCCTTCTAAAGAGGAGGCCATAGATGCCGTATTTATGCATAGCCTGGAAAATGAATTCGGTGCTGGGGACGACGATTATGATGATGACGATTATAATAATGTTAGTGAATCTTCAGAGCCTTAGTATCGGGTATGTCATCGTTTAATATTGACCATGCAGAGAAAACATATCTATCCAATATGGTGGAAGTTTCCATTGGGCAAGTCAGCATCTTAGGAATGGATTTGTGAAACCTTCGGTGCTTATAGTTTAGCTTATTATTTGAATTGTGGAAAAGGGTACTGTCCGTTACTGGTAGTACCCTTTTTTTAGTTACGTATAGCGCCTGGTTTTAAAGTGAGAGCATGGCAGAAGGGAATCGACAATCTAGTAATCGGGTGACCTGATTTTTATTAACGGTAAATTTATCCCGGAAGATAGGGTAGTGACTTGAGTATCATAGGACTACTTGCAAGGTTACATTTGCCTGTTTAAGATAAAATTGCTAACTTACTACGTCGTACCCAAGTTCAAAATGGCTAGTAGGGACAAAACGGTCTGCCATTTATATTTTACGAATTTTTCATACTCCCGGTGTTTTTCTTGCCGAATTATCAGTATTTTCAGAAAATATGTAAGATATTGACCAAATTCTATGATTGGAATAAAATTTTGTCTTTTGACTATTCCACCAAATATTTTTTATGATTAAATTGCGAGACTTTACCCTATATGTAAATAGATAAGGGGAAAACAATTTTTTCAACGGCTTATTTATAAAAATTCCATACAAGGATTTTATAATTACTCTACAATCTTCGATATATGTCGCAAATGTCTGAACCAATGGTAGAAAATCAAGGGTTATATCGCCCTGAATTTGAGCACGATGCGTGTGGGATAGGTTTCCGCGCCAACATAAAGGGACGTAAGTCACACCAAATAGTGGCTGATGCTATCCATATGTTGGAGCGAATGGAACACAGAGGGGCTACCGGTTTTGATCCTAATACAGGAGATGGAGCAGGGATCCTGATTCAAATACCCCACGAATTTTTCGTGGACGAATGTCTGAAATTAGGATTTCAACTGCCCCAGGCTGGGCAATATGGTGTGGGGATGATTTTCTTTCCTCAGGATGAAAAAACCCGTGAGGAATGCCGGGATATCTTAAACCGTAAACTCCGTAAACTAGGTCTTCAGCTGCTGGGTTACCGTAAGGTGCCGACGCTTAACGAAACCTTGGGAGAAGGATCCCTTTCGGTAGAGCCCTACGTGGAGCAGATATTTTTGAAACAGCCAGAAGAGATTGAAGACGATTTATTATTTGAAAGGAAATTATACGTACTAAGACAGGTATCGGCCCGGCTCATATATGAGACTGTAAAAGGTGCCAAAGGATGTTTTTACTATTCTTCGATGTCCTGCCGTACTATTTCATATAAAGGACAGCTAACTACGGCTCAACTCAAATATTATTTCCCGGATCTAGAAAACGAATCGGTCGTTTCTGCTCTAGCGGTTGTACATTCTCGTTTTTCTACCAATACTTTCCCCTCCTGGGAGCTGGCTCAGCCTTTCCGTTATATCGCCCATAATGGCGAAATCAATACTGTGAAAGGTAATGTAAACTGGATTCGTGCCGGTGAGAAATCATTTTCTTCTGAGTTTTTTACCAAGGAGGAAATGGATATGCTTTTGCCGATCTGTAATCGCAATCAATCCGACTCGGCAAACTTAGACAATGCCATCGAGCTATTGCATCTTTCGGGTCGGTCCCTGCCTCATGTGATGATGATGCTGGTACCCGAAGCCTGGGATGGTAATGAGCAGATGAGTCCCGAAAGAAAAGCCTTTTACGAATACCATGCTGCAATAATGGAACCTTGGGATGGTCCCGCTTCTATCTCCTTCACCGATGGAAAAATGGTGGGCGCTACCCTAGATAGAAATGGACTAAGACCTTCTCGTTATTGGGTGCTGGACGACGACACCATTATCATGGCCTCCGAAGCTGGGGTTCTGGAAGTTGATCAGTCGCGGGTTGTGACCAAAGGACGTTTGCAGCCGGGTCGTATGTTTGTCGTAGATATGGAGCAAGGCCGTATTATACCCGATGAGGAGATCAAAGACTCTTTATGTGCCGCCCAACCTTATCAGCAATGGCTCGACGATCATAAATTGAAACTTTCGGAGTTGGATGCACCCATCCGTACCTACCGCCCATATGAAGAAAATGCCTTGATCAAGCGTCAAGTTGCATTCGGATATACCTCCGAGGACCTTCGTATGATACTGGCACCAATGGCTCAAACTGGTGTAGAAGCCATTGGCTCTATGGGGACAGATGTGCCTCTGGCGGTGCTTTCAGAGCAAAGTCAGCACTTATCCAGTTATTTCAAGCAATTATTCGCCCAGGTTACCAATCCCCCTATCGATTCTATCCGGGAACGGTCGATTATGTCGCTGATTTCTTTTGTTGGAGCTACTGAAAATATTCTGACGGAGACCCCTCAGCATTGTCGTCAGATTTCTTTGCCTCAGCCGGTACTTACCGTGCATGAGTTCGATAAATTGCGCTTTGTAGATAAGGAGGGTTTCCAGGCCAAAACTATTAATACCTATTTCAGAGCCGATCAGGGTGGAAAAGCCTTAGAGCGCGCCCTGGAGCGCATCTGCCGTTATGCAGTGGATGCGATCGAAGATGGATTCGAAATTGTAATCCTTTCCGACCGTTCAATCGACTCTGACCATGCGCCGATTCCATCGCTATTGGCCACTGCCGCCATTCATCACCACCTGATCCGTGAAGGGCTACGTGGCAAGGTGGGCATACTCGTAGAAGCTGGTGATGTTTGGGAGACCCATCATCTTGCCGCCCTGATTGGATATGGGGCTGCTGGAGTTTGCCCCTACATGGCCTTGGAGACGCTCAGCTATATGAATAAGAAGGGCATGATCGAAGGGGATTTTGCCGACGAAAAACTGCACTACAACTATATCAAAGCGGTTAACAAGGAGCTCCTTAAGATATTCTCTAAAATGGGTATCTCCACTTTGCAGTCGTATCAGGGTGCTCAGATTTTCGAATGTGTGGGTCTTAATAAGGATGTGGTAGATCGGTATTTCACAGGAACTATTTCCCGAATTGGCGGAATGGGCTTGTCCGAAATTGCACGTGAGATATTGGTGCGCCATAAGGTGGCTTATCATGAAACGCCTGAAAATCATCCTAAACTGGAAGTTGGAGGTTTTTACCAATGGAAGCAGCGTGGAGAAGCGCATATTTTCAATCCTCAGACGGTTCATTTACTTCAGCAATCGACTCGCACGGATAATTATGAGCAGTTTAAGAAATATTCAAGGCTAATCGACGATCAGACACAAAAGGCTCTGACGTTAAGAGGGTTATTAAGATTTAAGAAGGGTAATTCTATTCCGCTTTCAGAAGTAGAGCCTGTAGAAAATATATTTAAACGTTTCGCCACTGGTGCCATGTCCTTTGGATCGATTTCCTGGGAGGCGCACACCACATTGGCCATCGCCATGAATCGTATTGGCGGTAAGTCCAATTCTGGAGAAGGAGGAGAAGACGAACTACGATACAAGACTTTGCCCAATGGAGATAATATGATCTCGCAGATCAAGCAGGTTGCCTCTGGACGTTTCGGAGTAACCAGCCATTATCTGAGCAATGCCAATGAGTTACAAATAAAGACTGCTCAAGGCGCTAAGCCTGGAGAGGGGGGGCAACTTCCAGGGCCAAAAGTGGATGATTGGATCGGAAGAACGCGTCATTCAACCCCTGGGGTAGGCCTTATTTCTCCGCCTCCTCATCACGATATCTATTCCATCGAGGATTTGGCTCAGCTGATTTTTGACCTTAAAAATGCCAACCGTCAGGCCCGGATTAGCGTAAAGCTGGTTTCCGAAGCTGGGGTAGGAACCATTGCCTCTGGAGTAGCCAAAGCACATGCCGATCATATCCTAATTTCAGGTTATGATGGTGGTACCGGTGCCTCCCCTTTAAGCTCAATTCGCCATGCGGGATTGCCATGGGAGCTAGGACTGGCTGAAACGCACCAAACTTTGGTGAGAAATAAATTGAGAGGCCGGGTAACCGTGCAAGCCGATGGACAGCTTCGCACAGGTCGCGATTTGGCCATAGCAGCTATGCTGGGAGCAGAGGAATGGGGTGTGGCCACGGCAGCATTGGTTGCAGCCGGATGTATCATGATGCGTAAATGTCACCTAAATACCTGTCCGGTTGGTGTTGCCACGCAGCGCAAAGAACTTAGAGCCTTATTTTCGGGTAAGCCAGAGCATGTAGTGAATATGTTCCGCTTTATGGCCGAAGAGCTTCGTGAAATTATGGCTCAACTGGGCTTCCGTACGGTTAATGAGATGGTGGGCCAGGCGCAGTATCTGGAGCTTCGCAACGATATCAAGCACTGGAAATACAAGAATCTTAATTTTGATGCTATCCTGTACAAGTCAACCGATCTGTCGGTGGCTCAATTTAAGCAGGAAGAGCAAGACCATGGTATCGATGCCATTATCGATCGTGTGCTCATTAAAGCCGCTGCTCCTGCCCTGGAGCGCAAAGAAGAAGTATATCAGGAATATCCTATTAACAACTTGAATCGTTCGGTTGGAACCATGCTATCGAATGAAATTTCCAAGTTGCATGGAGGAGCCGGATTACCAGCTGGAAACATACATTTTAAATTCCGTGGAACGGCGGGGCAGAGTTTTGGCGCCTTCAATACCGCCGGTATCCGATTGGAACTGGAGGGAGATGCTAACGATTATTTCGGAAAAGGTTTGTGTGGGGCCGAGCTAGTTGTCTATCCGGATCGGGATTCTAAATTCAACCCGGAAGAAAATATTATCGTTGGAAACGTAGCATTCTATGGTGCGACCTCAGGTGATGCCTTTATCAGAGGTACTGCCGGTGAGCGTTTCTGTGTGCGTAACTCAGGTGCCCGAGTGGTGGTAGAAGGAGTGGGTGATCACGGCTGCGAATATATGACCGGTGGATTAGCTATTATCCTTGGGGAAACGGGTCGCAACTTCGCGGCAGGTATGTCGGGAGGTGTGGCTTATGTATTGAACAAAGCCGGTGATTTTGAAGAAAAAGTGAATGGTGAAATGGTGACATTAAGTCCCCTAAACGAAGAAGACCAGGCAATTGTAAGGGAGTATCTGGACAAACACTTCCAGTATACCACCAGCAATGTGGCCTTCCAACTAATTCAAAACTGGGAAGAGTCCGCCACGCAGTTCGTAAAGGTATTGCCAACAGACTTTAAGAAGGCTTTGGATAGTCGGGGCGTCTCACTGGCTCAGCAAATTGCCGATAAAAATGTGGTATATCAGGACATCGTCGTTGATGTACCTCATTTGTAATCGCAAGAGCGAAATTCACTTTTATTTTTAATTACGATTTAATAGAAAAAAATATAATGGGAAAACCAACCGGATTTTTAGAGTTTGAAAGGGAGTTACCCAAGAAGCGCCCAGTCGAAGTACGTTTGAAAGACTATCAGGAGATTGAGGCTGCTCCTACCGATGCCGGTGCCAAAACACAGGCAGCACGTTGTATGGATTGTGGAATTCCTTTTTGTCATAATGGCTGCCCACTAGGAAATATTATTCCCGAATTCAATGATGCCGTTTACGATGAAAACTGGGCATTAGCCTATGACATCCTAACGTCTACGAATAATTTCCCTGAGTTTACGGGCCGTATATGTCCGGCTCCTTGTGAGGCTTCTTGCGTATTGGGAATCAATAAGCCGGCCGTAGCCATCGAATTTATAGAGAAGTCGATTATTGAAAAGGCTTTCGAATTGGATCTGGTAAAGCCTCGTCTTCCTAAGAAGCGCACCGGTAAAAAAGTAGCCGTAGTAGGATCGGGTCCGGCAGGACTGGCTGCCTCTAGCCAGCTCAATCAGGCCGGACATAGCGTGGTTCTGTTGGAACGTGCCGATCAAATCGGTGGATTGCTGCGATATGGTATCCCCGATTTTAAGCTTAATAAGGGCGTGATCGATCGCCGTTTGAAGGTGATGCAGGAAGAAGGAATTGAGTTCCGTACGAATGTAAATGTAGGTGTCGATATAAAATCCGACGAGCTACTTAACGAGTTCGATGCCGTGGTGCTGACCATGGGTTCTACCGTTCCCCGCGACCTGAAGATAGAGGGGCGTAATCTGAAGGGTGTTCACTTTGCCATGGAATTCTTAAGCCAGCAGAACAAGCGTGTAGCCGGAATCGACCCTGTAGTAGACCATCGTGGCTCCGAATATGTTAATGGTCAAATTCGGGCTACAGATAAACATGTCGTCGTTATTGGTGGCGGTGATACTGGTAGCGACTGCGTAGGTACCTCCGGGCGCCATGGCGCTAAGTCCGTTACCCAGATCGAATTGATGCCCATCCCCCCAAAAGAACGTGATGCAAGTACTCCTTGGCCTAACTGGCCCATGATGTTGCGTACCTCTACTTCTCACGAAGAAGGCGCTGATCGCCATTGGTCTATTAATACCAAAGAGTTTATAGGTGACGAAGAGGGTAACCTTGTAGCGCTTAAAATTGTAGATCTGGACTGGCAGAAGGATCCTGAGTCGGGTCGTTTACAGATGAAAGAGGTAATGGGCAGCGAGCGCACCATTCCCTGTGACCTGGCTTTCTTAGCAGCTGGATTTTTACATCCACAACAGGAGGGGCTGCTCAATGAGTTGGGCCTAGCCTACGACGATCGGGGAAATGTAAAAACACATTTGTATCAGTCGACTACCAACGAAAAGGTATTTGCTGCCGGTGACTGCCGCAGGGGGCAATCGCTGGTTGTTTGGGCCATCAGTGAAGGTCGTGAGGCTGCACGTGCCGTGGATGAATACCTGATGGGAGAGTCGTTCCTGGAAGCAAAGGCCGTATCGATGCTTAATCCTGACTTTGCTCATGCCTGAGATACCAGTTTCGAAATAAAAGTATAATAGTCAATGGAGCTACCCGCAATGGTAGCTCCATTGCTTTTACAAGGCTTCCTGGTATTAACTTACAAAGGCCGCCGGTCTATTGCTGATAATTACTAACTTTGACCCGTAAATCCCTATGCATTAATTTTCCGCCCTAAAGACTGCGGCTATCGCAATTATGTTTTTACATTACGCACCCTTCTGGCTCAAGGCATATTTCAGAAAATATACCTGGCATATCCCTACCTCTGAAAAGGTTATCTATCTCACCTTCGACGATGGACCCATTCCTGATATCACCGAATATGTGCTGAAGACCCTAAAGGATTATGATGCCAAGGCTACTTTTTTTTGTATTGGTGATAATGTCCGCAAACATCCCCAGATTTTCAATCAATTGCTCCTTGATGGGCATTCAGTAGGTAACCATACTTTTAATCACCTGAATGGATGGAAAAATGAAGACCATGCCTATCTGGATAATATAGCACGCTGTGACCGTCTGCTGACGGTGCAAAGCTACTTGTTTAGGCCTCCATATGGACGTATTAAAAGCAGTCAGGCCAAACAACTTACGCACAAGCGTATTGTAATGTGGGACGTGCTAAGTGGTGATTTCTCTCCAAAAGTAAGTCCTGAACAATGCTTGGAAAAATCGATACGTTATACGAAAGCCGGATCGATTGTTCTGTTTCATGATAGTATCAAGGCTTCCCGCAATATGCAGGCGGCACTTCCTGCTTATTTGGATTATTTTATTCGAAAGGGGTTTCGTTTCGAGGCCCTGCCCATGACCCCCAGTCCCAATGAGTGAAGTTAAAGTCAGCATACTCTTAGCCGCACGCAATGAGGCAGGTAACATTCTGGATTGCTTGCAAGCACTCGATGCACTGGATTATCCTAAAGAAGAGATAGAAATCTGGATAGGTGACGATGGTTCTACCGACCAGACCGCTCAGCTGGTACAGGAATATATTGCCGATAAACCTTATTTTACATATCATTTTATCGATCACCGCCTGACTGGGCTAAGGGGAAAGGCCAATGTACTGGCACATTTAATGCAGCGCGCAAAAGGGGATTACTTTTTGTTTTGTGATGCTGACATTACCGTACAGCCCAGTTGGTGCCGAAACATGCTCGAAGGCTTCCAGCCCGGGGTAGGGGTAGTAGTGGGAGTCACCCGAATGCTCAAAGGGAATATACTGGTAGACTTCCTCTCCCTGGAATGGATGGTAGCCCTCTTTGTCATCCATCTGGCAGGAACACTGGGTCTTCCCGTTACAGGCCTAGGTAATAATATGGCTGTGAGTCGGAAGGCTTACTACGGGGTAGGGGGCTACGAAACCATTGGGTTTTCTGTGGTAGAAGATTACGCCCTTTTTATGGCTATTGTACAAAAGGGCTTTTCTTTTAAGATGCTGTTTTCGAGTGGTATACTGTCTTTTTCGGCTCCTTTAGCTGACCTTAAGGAATGGACGTTGCAGCGAAGGCGTTGGATCAGGGGAGTCAAAGATTCCCATCTTTTAGTTCAAATGGGCATTGTATTGGCTGCAATACTTTTTCCTTTACTTCTATTATTAACTCTGATAGATCCTGGAGTATGGGCGGGGGTATTAGGGATTCATTACGGTGCTTTTACACTTTTGGCTATTATGGCGCTCTTAATTTTACGGCAAAAAGACCTATGGTGGGTGGTTCCGTTTTTCTGGCCCCTTACCATGGCCAGCATGAGTCTGATGCTGTTTTATTATTTCCGCTCAGGCAGTATTGCCTGGAAGGGCCGCATTTACCCTTAGACAAGGATCACAGCGGAAGCTGTTAGTAATGTTTTTTTATTGGATATTCTCATAAATAAATTAAATGATAGATACCCACGCACATATATATAGTGACGATTTTTCAGAAGATAGAACGGCCATGCTCGACAGGGCATGGGATGCAGGAATATCCCAGATATGGATGCCCAACTGCGACCAACATACTGTTCCAGGTATGCTGGAGCTGGCAAAGAAGTATCCGGACAAATGTTTCCCGATGATTGGCCTTCATCCATGTTATGTAAAGGAGGATTTTGAGCAAGAACTGAAAATTATATCTGACTGGTTAGAAAAAGAAGAATTTATAGCCATAGGAGAAATAGGAATGGACCTTCATTGGGACAAGACCTTCCGAGAACAACAGGAGGTGGCATTTTTGTATCAATGTGAATTGGCTCGAAAGCATAATTTATGGATCGATATTCACAGTCGTAATGCCTTCTGGGAGACCGTGACCCTTATTGAAAAGTTTGCCGATCCCCAGCTTACGGGCATTTTTCATTGTTTTACGGGAACATTGGAAGAGGCCGAGAAAGCCATAGAGTTAGGGTTTAAACTGGGGGTAGGAGGGGTTGCTACTTTTAAAAACGGTGGCCTTGACAAGGTACTTCCCCATCTAGATATCAAGCATATTGTGTTAGAAACCGACTGCCCCTATCTGGCTCCGGTGCCCTATCGGGGCAAACGTAATGAAGTGGCTTATACGAGTTTGGTAGCAACCAGGGTTGCCGATCTAATGCATATGTCTGTCGATCGGGTGCTCGCTCAGACTACTCGAACGGCACTGGGAATGATTGGTAAAGGCTTTCTTTAAAATACAACCTGAAAAATGGAATACGCAACGATAAAAATTGAAGCCGAAACCGATGGAGGACCCGGTGGATCGGTACTGGTCATCTACACTGGAGGAACCTTGGGTATGGTTTTCGAAAGCCGCAAGGGGCAATTGGTGCCCTTTAATTTCGAGCAGTTGATCGACAAGGTCCCTGAGATCTGTAGGTTGAATCAGGACATTACATTTTTATCTTTAAAAGAACCCATCGACTCCTCTAACATAGCCCCTGAGGTATGGATAGAGCTTGCTAATATCATTGCCAGAAATTATTTCCATTACGATAGCTTTGTCATTTTACATGGGACCGACACCATGGCCTACACCGCTTCGGCCCTCAGCTATTTACTGGAGGGACTAAGTAAGCCTGTTATTCTCACCGGGGCCCAGCTTCCGATAGGAGTGGCCCGTTCCGATGCCCGTGAAAATATGCTCACCGCATTAGAGCTAGCTTCTGCCCGAAATGAGCGGGGGGAGCCTATGATTTCCGAAGTATGCATCTATTTTAATTCGTATCTGTTGCGTGGAAACCGGTCAAAAAAGCAGGAGAGTTCAGATTTCGACGCCTTCCATTCAGCAAATTACCCTTATCTGGCAAAGGCTGGTGTTAGTATAGAATATAATCTTCCATATATCAGACCCTTTAAAGGACGAACCTCCCTTACGGTTCAGCAGCATCTAGATCCTAATGTTGCCTTTCTGAAGCTATTTCCGGGAATTACTCCACCGGTGGTGAAGTCGTTATGCCATATTCCCGGATTGCGAGGGATCGTTTTGGAAACCTTTGGAGCTGGCAATGCCCCTACAGCTCCCTGGTTTCTGGATGAGCTGCAAGCGGCTATTAACAGGGGGATATTGATTTTTAATGTCTCGCAGTGTGATGGAGGAAGGGTGTCACTGGGCCGATATCAGACAAGCCGTCAAATGCTGGAAATGGGTGTCATAAGTGGGGAAGATATCACCGCCGAAGCGGCTATTACCAAAATGATGTACGTATTTGGAAAGTCGGGTAAGGTAGATTCATCCAAGCTGTTAGCCCAGGAAATGGAAGGAGAGATGAGCATGTCCACATAATTTTCAAGGGCAGGGATTTGTAAAATCGTATTATTAAGCTATATTTGCACCCTGATCACAATTAGAGAGGTGTCCGAGTGGTTGAAGGAGCACGCCTGGAAAGTGTGTATGTGGGTAACTGCATCGAGAGTTCGAATCTCTTCCTCTCTGCTAAGTGTCTATACGGCTTGTATAGACACTTTTTTTATGATTGATACCCTATTTGCTACTTTTTTAGTAACGTTTTACGATATGGAAAGCGAAAGGGGGGTGTTCCCCCCCCCTTTTTTAATTTATTGACTCATTTTACATGGCTTCGATTTAAATATGCCTGGTTCGATGTGTTCCTTTTCGGCTGTAAATGCAATAGGTAGAACAGACTCTATTTTATAATAAAATGATAAGCCACCGTGAATCGCCCTGCATTGCTGCACGTCCAAGCATTTTATTAGGGGTAGAATATACAAAATGAATATTCCCCTAAAAAAGGTCTAGGCTATACGGTTTATCTTTTCATAGACGAGCCGCTTGGAGTTTTCGAAAAGGTCACCCCCAAATTCTTCATTATCCAAGGTGATGATCAATGTGTCTCTAACACCCATCATTCCAAACATGAATTTCAAATAGGTCGTTTGGAAATTCATATGTCCATTTTTTTCATTTTCTCCATACCCTGTGTCCCCCCGACTGGACAGAATAAATAGTCTTTTATTTTTAAGTAAGCCTACATAATCTCCGTCAGGTTCTCCTGATCGGAATTTCCAGGTTTCATTGATACGCATTACCTGGTCTATATAGGCTTTTAGTCCGCTGGGGATAGACCAATTGTACATAGGTGTACCAATTACATAAATATCATGCTCTTTTAGCTCCCTGACTAGTTCGTTACTAAGGGTGAGCGCTTTTTGATTGTGTTCGGTTCTGTCCGCCGGTCTGATAAATGCACTGGCAATCCAGCTTTCATTGATATGCGGGATAGTATGGAGCCCGACTTCCCTGAAGGTAAACAGGTCTCCTGGATGGTTACTTTGCCAGGTCTCTTTAAATAGATTCGTTAGATTCCTACTGTGCGATTTAGCGCCTCTTACGCTGGCATTAATGATCAGTACTTTGCTCATGATTCATAATAATTTTTTGATAGGGCAAAGCTCATAAATCGTATTTTAATAAAAATTGACCTGGTTCAATGGTTTTTTTGTTTCTTACGAATTCTACTTAAAAATTCGGGTGAAATACCTAAATAGGATGCGATAAGATATTGAGGTACTTTGTCTGATATTTCGGGATATTTCTCAATAAAATCTGAATACCTTTGCTCTGCATTGAAGACTTGATGCTGGATGATCCGGCGCTGCAAAGTCCCTAGGTAACCTTCTAGGATTAATCTGAAATATCTTTCCAGCTTTGGTATTTGTGCCAACATAACTTCAAAATCGCTTCGACTGATCTGCAACAAGTGGGTCTCTTCCAGTGCTTGTATATTATAAATTGATGGTGTTTGCTTTTGAAAGCTATGAAGGTCTGTTGCCCACCAATCGTCTATAGAAAAATAGAGGATTTCTTCTTTTCCATTATCCGAATTAATATAAAATGCCTTCAAGGCTCCTGAGACTATATAATTATCGGTTCGGCAAATAGATCCGTTTCTTAATAAATAATCTCCTTTGTCTAATGTCCTTTCGGACCAGAAAGCCTCGAGCAGGTTTATTTCTTCTAAGGAAAGGCTGATATATTTAGAGATATTTCCAAGTAATTTTTCGTTCATAATAGACTGCCAACTGCTATTATTAATACTAATCCCTTTCTAAAGTCTAGCACTAGGCCGATCCAATAACAATTAAAAATAATAGAATATCAAGTTGTTTTGGGGTGTTAAGGAATTAAACTCAATGAAAGGCAAAAGGTTTTCTCCTTTTACTTGCCCTAGTGTTTCGTGTGATTTTTGGGCTGTCTACCCACCTGTTCTGCCATAGTCATATAAATTTAAGTTATCCGGTAGACCTCATAGGAAGGAATCACTATATGAGAATAGAAATTTTCATATTAAAACCATTTAGAATGTCAAGTAATTATTAGCGGATAGTGAATTAGTTGATAACTAACAGGGTAAATTAGTTGTTAGTACAATCGTCATTCTCAGGTCTTTAAGGCTGATACAGTAATTCATGAATGGGGAGGTATCTTTGGTAAACCCATTCTAGAGTACCTGAAGGCCGATTTTATTTAGAAAAAACACTAAATAAGTTTATAAGTTTATACTAAATAAATTCGATTTTATAGATAAATCTGTATATTTAGGATTAGAATGGGAGGGGCATGGTATAGATGCCAGTTCGTTTTTTTATAGTTCAGTTCCATGATCCTATACAATCTAGATCCAATTATTTAATAAAAGATCTTCGATATTTCAGATCGGTGATCGGAGGTGGAGCTAAATTAAAGTTTGTTATCTGAGGTTCGAATTTGTCCTGAATTCTGCAGGTCTAAATGTTTTAAGGTAAGTTTTTATCAATTTAACTTGTTAACATATATACACATGAAGAATCGTTACAAAAATCTAATTCGATGTTCAACCGTTATGCTCTTGCTTTTCTTTGGAAGGGTAGTGCACGCTCAAACACCATTTACTTGTACTGATGCAGTTTCTTATCAGATAATAGGTAATCCATCTGCCTTATACACTGTTGATCTAAGAACAGGTGCTAAAACACTACTTCATAGCGCCGCAACTTTAGGGAATCGAAATTTAACGGGCCTAGGTTATAACGTAAACGATAATTTCCTATACGCCTCGGTTTCTGGTACAGATGATATTGTTAAAATTGGAAGTGACGGGGTTGTTGAGTTAATTGATGTATTTGGATTGCTTCCTCAGGCATACACATCTGGGGATGTGTCGCCGAACGGAACGCTATTCTTATATGTAGCATCTTCTACTACCATGCAGCTGGTTAATCTTGCTACACTTTCGGTATCCAATATAATATTAAATGCTGGGGCCAATGCCCAGGACATCTCTATTAGTCCCGACGGAACCCGAATATATGGGATCTCTGCTGGGAATGGTAATTTAGTTTCTTGGCCAATAAACGGGGGGCCTATGACAAATACGGACGTAGGAATTACTGCTGTATCAGCATCGTCCTTTATGGACTCTACAGGGGATTTGTTTATCATTTCAGATGGTTCCTCCAGCGTTTATGAAGTCTCGGGGCCTAGTTTTCCTAATGAGAATAGCTTAACCAGGATAACACCAAATCTAGGAACTGCTATCACCAATACTGATGGGGCACGTTGTGTAACCTCGCTGGCAACGACCCAGCCTGCCTTTAGTTGTACACCCAATCAAGCATTTGTTTCGACATCTGGGGTTTTACCTGTAAATAATTGCGATGAGGTTGGTACTACACAATCACAGCTATTGGAATACTCTTTAGCGACTGGGACCGTAACTAATACCAGTAATCCCTTAATTCAAGCCTTTGGGACACTGAGGGGCTCTATTAATAACCTAGGTTATAACCCGGTTGATAATTTTCTCTGGGCATACCGGACAGGAACAAATCAGTTGGTCCGGATCGGTCAGGACAGAACGGTGGATTTTTTCGCTATTCCAGGAATCTCTAATAACTGCAACTATCCCGGTGCTGGTAATACAGACAATACCTTCTTTTTCTCAGGGGATATTGATGACAATGGGGTGATGTATCTGCTGAATGGTATATTGGGAGATCGCTTTGTGAGAGTGGATTTGAATCCATCATCGCCCACCTATCTGACTAAACTTTCGGATGTGGTGCTGACTCCTTTTAGCCCATCGTCAGGAATGTCCAGTATACAAGACCTTGCATTTAACCCTATAGATGGTTTCCTTTATACGATTAGTGCGAACAATAATTTGATTAGAATTAATCCTGCCTCGGGACTAGTAACTAACGTGGGTGCCGTAACGGGAATTCCTTCAACAGGAAGTGGTTATGTTGTAGCTTATTTTGATAATGCAGGTACCTTATACGTTCAGCGTGCCAATAATACAGATATTGTAAAAGTTCCCAATGTAGCAAATGATGCTGTGGCTGGTTCTATATATGGAAACGGAGCAAGTTTTTCAGGAGGCGATGGTGCCCGTTGCGCTAAGTCGGCTGTTGCGCCTGTATTATACTCCTTATCGGGCAATGTATTTGATGATGGAAATGGACTTAATGATGTAGGTGGAGCATTAGTAAATACTTCAGGTGCTGGGGCCTATAATCCATTAAACGGTGAAAGCAATTTAGGGGTACCCTTGTATGTGACTTTGGTTACCAGTAATGGAGATGCTATAGCAACCGTTCCGGTTACCTCCACTGGTACCTATACATTTAACGATCTGGCTCCTGACTCCTATTCCACCGTTTTAAGTACAGATCCTAATGGAACAACAGCTGGAAATTCTCCACTTCCTTCCGGATGGGTATATACTGGAGAACAAGTCGGAACTGTTGCGGGTGGGACGGATGGTACTGTCAATGGTATTGTCTCTGGTATCAGTCTTACGAATGCGAATATTACGAATGCTAACTTTGGCATTGATAAAAAACCAGTAGTCAACAATGGTACTGATACCACTCGAATTAATCCGGGAGGCACTACTACCAGTCCTGTATCTGGCAGTTTGTTTACAGGAACTGACTTAGAGGATGTTTCTTATCCTAATAATCTTAGTGGTAGAATAGTGAACCTTGAGCCTGGAACAAATGGTGATGTTTATTATAATGGTGTAAAAGTTGTCGTAGCTGATGCACCCATCGCAAATTTTGATCCAGAACTTGTGACGGTTGACCCTCAAGGTACTAGTAATCAAGATATCATCACCGTAACTTTTACCTATACGGTTGATGATAATGCTGGTATTTCTTCTGATCCTAAAACGATACAGGTTCCTTTTACCGCCGATCCGCTTCCCGTTACATTGACTTCATTTAACGCTTCTACGGTTGAAGACCATACCGCCAGACTAGATTGGACCACGTCTTTTGAAACCAATAGCGAAAAATTTGAAGTAGAGCATAGTAGGGACGGTAAAGTCTGGAACAAACTAACTGAGATCGCTGCCCTGGGTGAAAGTTCAAATAGCAAGAGCTATCAATATGAGCATTTGACCCCTGCTTTTGGAGAAAACCTTTATCGTCTGAAAATGGTCGATTTCGATGGGACCTTTGCCTATAGTAGAATTCGTAGCCTTTACTTCGATCAGGGGGCCAGCATACAAATTTTTCCGAATCCTGTCTCTTCAACCCTATTTATGAATGTTGATAAGGACGTGCAGATTAAGGAAATTGTAATAAGAAATAATACTGGCCAGACGCTCCTAAAATACGATTCTATGCCAACAAACGGCATATCGGTCCGACATCTTCCAGCAGGGTTATATATGATGACGACCACCGATTTAGATGGATCGGTCAGTACTTATAAAGTGATTGTCAACCGATAATGTAAGGTCCTATTTGTTAGAGGTTAGACGGTGGATTTTTATCTTCATCTCCCTATCTCTGGAGTTTAAATTCGTTATGATGTCAGTGGTCATTTAATTTCATCTAAGCGGATATGGATTTTCCCAAATCCATATCCGCCACCAATTTACAAGTCCAGCCCTGTCTTCTAAGCTGCCTCACGATGGTTCAGTCAACTTACCAACTGAATAGATCGCGAGGCAGTTCTTTATTGCGTCATAAATGATTGACTGGCATTTTAAATCCTGATTCAACTAGTATGTTCAGGTCATCCACTGCCTGAAGTTCTGATGAAGGGCTATTCCAGTTTTAATATGTATTGAAAGGGATGCATTGGTCACGAAACCGGTTAATTATACAAAACGAGTAGTTTTGGGTGATGTTAGGCTCCTAAATGGTATTATAAGTCGAATAATTCCTAAATCTTATTTCAGTAGGAGTTTTTTTTGGGGGGCGGGTTAGTAGGTGTATGACACTAAATTCAAAGTTTGGCAAATCTTGCAACGGCTTTCAGATCCAGGATCTATCCAAAAGATTAATCAAAAACAGATTATTGAAATTATTTATAAGCAATTACAGATAGTTGAATAAATATGTTGAGACCAAATAGTTTGCGCAGAGATATGAAAAATTGCATCCGATGTCTTTTGATATTTAACTTCTTGACGTTTCAAGCTTTGGCTCAGTCCAGATCGGAACAGAGGGATCTGGCCAATCTCACTACGCAGGACTTTTGGGAATTGAAGAACTTGTATCAATCACCTCCTTCCAAAATCATAAATTCTAACCGAGGGGTGGAGTCAATTTTGTTTCAAAGCGTGGATTATCGGGGCAGGCCTACTGAAGTATTCGCCTATTGTTCCAATCCTGATATGCTAACAGGGAAGATATCTTCGAAGAAATATCCTGGAGTTATGCTCTTACACGGTGGCGGCGGCAAGGCCTTTCAGGAATGGGTAGAAAAATGGGCCGCCCAGGGTTATGCCGCCATAGACATGGACTTTGGGGGTAAAGACGGGGAGGGTATCTGACTAATATTGTGGGTTCGGTGGATAATAGATTTAAAGCAGCCGTTCCGGTTTACGGATGTGGTTTTTATGATGAGTCCGATGTATTTAAAAAGGACCTTGAAAAGCTTACTGAGGCCGATAGAGTGAAATGGCTAAAATACTTCGATCCATCCGTATATCTGCTTAAGGCTGAGGCAGAATTTCTTTTTGTCAATGGGAATAAGGATCGATTTTATAATGTCATCCCATATCATAAAACGTATTCTTTGATTTCTGAGAAATCTCGTCAGGTTTGCATCAAGCCAGATATGTCCGATAGTCATCCGGCAGGCTGGGAGCCTTTGGAAATACGCACCTTTTTCGATCATTTTGCTTTTGGTCTGGCTGCTGCTCCGACGGTACAACAGGTGAAGATTAAAGATGGGCTGCTATCTGCCTCTTACACTTCTCCTGTAAGCCTGGTATCTGCGCATTTTTTTATACCAACGATACACTTTCATCCAATGAGAAACGAGAGTGGAAATCGGTAAAGGCCTTTGAAGACAAAGAAAAGAAAATGCTCCAATGTCCTACTCCAGAAGGCGGGTTTAAATATGGCTTTTTTTCTATAAAAGATCATAGGAGCGTGATGGCCTCCAGCGAATTTATAATTCATTAGAGGACTCTTCTTGAAGGCTCTTTACTAATGGCAGGGAAATCCAATGGAATGATTTCTGATTTTTAGCCAGGTACCAGAGTATCAATACACAAACTTAGAAGAATTGGTCATGATGAATCAGGGTACCGAAAAGGTGCCCTGATTCTAAGATAAACCAAAATTAGGACTATTGTTTTACTATTTTCATATTGATCACCGTACCATCCGAATTGAAAACACGGACGTTATATAGTCCAGATGGGGTATTTTGTAGATCTACTCTACCCGGTAGTTCCCTGCCCATGCCTTTGCTCTGGTCATAGATTATCCTACCATTAAGATCATTTAATTGAATTCTTTTTACCTTGCTCATATCGCTAATATTCAAGGTAAGTTGATCTTTGACCGGATTTGGGAAATGAGCTGTTCTTGAATTCGAAGAAAATTCTACTTGACGGATACGACTATAGCTAAATGTTTCATCTTTGTCGATCATTTTCAATCGGAAGTATGTAATACCTGTGCCTGGTATTTCTGTAGAAATACTGTAAGTTCTGCGCTGAACACTTTCTCCCATGGCGAGCACCGAGCCGCTACTTTGCCAATCAATTGCGTTCTGACTGCTTTCAATCTCAAAACGATCACTATTTCTTTCTTCTGTAGTGGCCCAGCTCATGGTACAGGTATTATTGTCATTTCTAATGACGTTGAAGCTAACCAGGGTGACCGGTAGTGCGGCTTCAGAACTTGCAACCCTATTATTGTGAAGGTGTATTGCCCCCGAAGTGGAAAGTGCTTTGCCGTATAGCATAGCGTCCCCAAGAAGTTCAATGGCACCATCTGCAACGATAGTGCCTCTGAATATTGAACCAGTGGCCAAGTCTACGGCACCATCTACCTGAAAGTATACATTGGAAATTTGTGCTCCTCCAGTTAGTATAATTTGACTTGTTTCGAGTACACTCAAAGCCCCCCCAATTTTAAATAGGAAAACGGCATTGGGATCTCCTCCGCCGTCAAGGGTTATATCACTCATAATAGCGGTAGCTCCGAGTGTGCAATAGGTATCCGGTGTCAAGGTAACAGGTATTGCAAAAAGCATTGGAAGGGTTGTTCCGCAAATGGTGTTAGTGGCGAAGTTGTTGTATGCTGCCTGCAGCTCAACGCCAGCATCGATGGAGACTCGATCGTTTATATGGGCCGTCCCTTTTAATACGGTTCCAGGTGTAAAACCCGAATAGCCCCCTACATTATTGGTTCCTACATCACCGACTACCACAGAGTTGCCAACATTGTCTAAAGCTCCTGAAGGGGTGTAAAGAATAAAAGTAGATGCACTAGTGCCCAAGTTGGGCATCGTCTGTCCGACCGTCAGCAACGGCATGGCAAAAGCCAGTAAAAAGGTGAATGTTAAGTTTTTTGTCATGATCTTTGATTTTATAAATGAGTGGAATTGAGAAATACGATCTAATTGTCAGTGGTTTGGGTATGGATTTCCTCCGAACCTTAAGGTAGGATAAGGCAGTTTTGCAAGGAATTTGTAATGGGACAATGCTGAAAATATTAAAAGGTTGAGTTCGACCTTTTGGAAGTTCCTTTGGCGCAGGGGGCCATGGTGAAAGGAGAGCTTAAAATACTAGGGTAGTATATTATTTCAAAATAATTCTACAAATAATATGCCAGTATTTTAATTGGGTGTTTAGGAATAGTTTGATTATCAATTTCCCCATTATGGGAATACTTTAATTGTCGCTGCCTAAAAACTCAGCTTAAATGCAAGGGCCTGATCTAATATGTCATCTAGTCTTAGAAACTTTGGGTTAAGAACACTTATACAACAGAATCAAAAGTTTCGGAAGCTATGACAGTTAATACCGTTAGATCAACTGCGTGCAAAAACCTTGCAAAAGATCCATTTTAGACTTATACTTGAATACCTAATTCAGTATAATACCATCATGCTTTAGTTGACCTAAACGATTGATATTTTGGCCCATTTTAAGTACATAATTTTGTTTGTATGGAGCCTGTCGATGAAGATGAGCGTCCATGCTCAGACTTCCCCGGAGCTGAATGAGCTTACAGGATTTACAATAAAAGCATATTACAGTCCAGGGAATGAGGATCGAGCCAGAAGGATCGTCGGACAATGTGAATCAGCCCTAAAATACGTGCAAGGTCTCGTTTATTTTATGCCTGAGGTTCGTGTTTTTGTACTCAGTCCTGAGCATTGGAAGGAGTATGCCACCTTTCCCCTTTATGGAATGCCCCATTATACCGCTGACAACAGGTTGGTGGTCGCATCGGAGGACAATGACTTTTGGCGAAGCTTTATTCCACCTTTGGATGAAATACCATCAGAACTGGCTGAAAAAATCAAGTCCACCTATACCACAGGCCATGGTAGTGTAAGTACGATGGCATTCTTTGATCTGTTGGCACTTCATGAATTAGGCCATGGATTTCACCAGCAAGGCGGATTGACCATGCAGCGACTATGGATGCAGGAGTTATTCTGTAACATTATGTTGCATATTTATATTGCCGAAAATGAACCTGAAAAATTACCGGCCTTAACCGTGTTCCCTGATATGGTAGTGGCCTCACGAACTTCCGATTATGAATATACATCTCTTGCAGACTTCGAAAGGCTTTATGATAACATGGACCCAGAAAATTATGGATGGTATCAGTGTCGGCTACATGTAGCGGGAAAGGATATTTATGAAGGGGGTGGGGCATCTGTATTTGTTAAGCTGTGGAAGCTGCTTAAAGCCCATTCCAGTCCATTATCCGACGAGCACCTCGTCGAACTTCTAAATGAGGCAGTAAGTCCAGAAATAGCGGACGTGTATAGAGAATGGTAACGAGGAGTCTTTTGGCTTCCGGGTATAATATGGTTAGTACCGGACTGATATAGATCTTCAATCTTCGTAGGTTTTGTTAGTTAAATGCTGGATTTGAAGTTTTACAGTATTATTAGGCTATAGTAAGCTCCTTGGTTAAGTGTTCTTTGCACAAATGCTCCCTTAGGCATCGACTGACATTGTATGAAAATGATTCGTTGCAATTGACTCCCACTTTCGTCGTCTGAGTGATTATTTTTATTTGATTTGCAACATAGTTGCATTCAAAATGACTTTATATATTTATATTTGCAACAATGTTGCAAATAATGTGTTTGATTGGGCTAGTATACCTGGGACTTCATTATTTACAGCATGGGTGCAGGCCACCCGAGTCAAATAATCACTATAACAACAATAACAGATATGAGTCAGTTTAAAGAATATGAAATAATAGTCATTGGAGGGAGTTATGCTGGTCTATCCGCCGCCATGGCCTTGGGGCGCTCCATGCGTGCGGTGTTGATTGTAGACAGTGGCAAACCCTGCAATCGGCAGACGCCATATTCGCATAATTTTATCACGAACGACGGGTTGAGGCCCGGTGAGATATCTGCTAAAGCAAAAGCTGAGGTACTGCAATAACCTACAGTATCATTCGTGGAGGATACTGTAGGTTATTGCTGCTAAGGAAATGGGGCCAGGATTCGTTGTCAGCACGCAATTAGGACAGGAGTATGCTGCCAGGAAGTTGATTTTTGCCACCGGAATTAGCGATGTCATGCCCCCGATAGAGGGATTTGCTGATTGCTGGGGAATATCCATAGTTCATTGTCCGTATTGCCATGGCTATGAGTTACGCAACAAGAAAACAGGAATAATGGCCAATGCTGAGCGGGCCTTTCACCTGGCAGGGTTAGTTCAGAATCTTTCTGATAAGATAACCTTAATTAAGTCGGAAAAAGAAGCTTTCGATACAAATCAATTGCAAACGCTAGAGAAGCATCAAATCAGGATAGTAGGGCAACGAATTGTAAAGGTTAATCATGAGGGAGGCTATATCAGAAGCTTGGTTTTTGAGGATGGACGAATTGAGGATTTTGATGCTCTATACGCAGCTCTCCCTTTTGAGCAACATTCAAATGTCCCTGCCTTGTTAGGCTGTCGAATAAACGAGCAAGGCTATATTGTTGTCGATGCTATGCAGAAAACTAATATTGGTGGGGTTTTCGCTTGTGGAGACAACAGTGAGCGTATGCGCTCCGTTTCCGGTGCGGTTGCTTCGGGCGTAAAGGCCGGGGCGATGGTTAATGCCGAACTGGTGTCGGAGCAATTCTAAAAGTTACCTGGGGAGTGGAAAATTGAATATAGGAAATACCAGGGTTCAAAACCCAATTTTCATGCCTAGGGATAGACTTAAAATATCATGTGGCTTGAGATAGTTTGGGTTTAAAACGTAGCTAACCAATAACAGGTCGTAAGTCCCTACTTCATAATAGAGTTCCACTCCCTTAATTTTGTTTCTGTTTTGTACTTTTCTGCCAACTTTGCCTCCTGCATAAGCCCCAGGTCTAATGGATGTAGCCCACCAGTAATATCCTTTGGGATAATAATCTGGCCACTTGGAATCGAATTGCGGGCCAAAAGTGTAATTCAAATAGGCTCCAATAGAAAATGGGACTATATACCGCGCATTTTTCAAATCGATCCGCCATGGTGAATAGGTTGTTTTGGCAGTTAAGGAAATCAGGGCGTCACCTCCTACAATTTTGGGTACATAACCCAGGAGAATATCGGTTTCTAAGGTATGGTTACGCGAAATATAGCCTGGCCCTCCCGATAGAAATCCAATATTGCCCGCAAATTGCAACTTTAGATGATCGGGCATATACCATTTATCGATAATTAGGGAATCCACAGGCTGTTGAGCCCATGCCAGGTGAGAAAGGAATAGGCAAAAAATTAATATGGATTTTTTCATAATAGTTAAAATAGCACGCGTTCGATCTTATACCCCTCTTTCCAACTACTCACCAAAAGGTAACCTCTTTCGCCCATGCTGGTAGTTACGAAATAATGAACGCCATCGCCATAATACTCTCCGTCTTTGAAAGTATGTTGATGCCCATAGAGGGTGAATCTTACATTCGGGTCATTGGCAAGCATTTTAGAAAAGTTCTCCTGCATGCTCGGATCAAAGTCCGCATCGAATGGTGGGGCATGAGCCATAATAATGGCATTCTTATTTTTAGGATTATCTCGTAACTCGGAGAGGAGCCAGGGTAAATTTGGTACCCGACCATTAAATTTATATTCCCGGGAATTCGTATTAACAAAAATGAATTTGTTATCGCCAAACTCGAATGAATAGTCCATTGGACCATACATGGATTCATATACAAGAGGTCCATTGGCTACCAGATCGTGGTTTCCGACAACTGTGACGTATGGGACCTTTAAATTTTTCATGATGTCGTTGATCCATTTAAATTCTGTAGCCAAGCCAAAATCTGAGATATCGCCAGCATGCACGACAAATGAGATTCCGGGTTGTGCGTTGGCACTCTTTATAAAATCACTGGATTCGTCGTACCACCGTTGGGTGTCACCCATGAAAATAAAACGAAGGGTGTCGTTTGGAACTTGACTTTGAATACGTGCTATGTTCTTCGCATTCAGATTTTTCTCACTTTCTTTTAAGGTAATCTCATTAGGACTGAAATGGAAAAGTCCCTCGCAAGAGTAAAACAGCCCGATCAAAATAATTAAGAGTGCAGGGGCAACCCTTTTGGTGATATAGTAAGGTATCATTTATCGAAATTTGAGGCTGTTTCTTTTTTTAACTAACGGTTTGATAAAACTATGCCCAACTCTTTCTAAGGCTCAAAAGAAATATAGCACGATTATAAAACGATCTCGATTTTCAGTTTCGAAATATTCTTATATGTTAAGTATATACAAAGTTATATACAGCATTTTTGGTTCCCGGAATAGGGGGAAAAGAATTATGTATTGGGCAGTGGGGAGGATGGGCTGTTCATATTTTTGAATTCTTTGGAAGATGATAAACTCCTGGTGATAAAGGGGTAAAAATAAGAACACCCAAACGGCCAGACCGTTTGGGTGTTCTTACATCTCTACTATCGGCGATGACAATTATGGATAGGATGGGCTACTATAAACCGACCATTGACTCGGGGGATAAGAGAGAAATTTATTTAATATTTTGAAAGAGAAATTGTGCATTTTATAATTCTTCCAGGGCAGGTACTTTTAAGTTTTCTATATCCCACTCAGCCAATTTTGCTCCGGCCAGGTAAGCGCTTTCCAGGAAGTTTAACAGGGTATGGGTGGGTTCTGCGCTTTCTACAACATCTTTATACTTTAGCATGGCCATAGGGCTTCCATTGGCCTCTACCCAGAAGGCCGAGTCAGGCTGCAGAGGCTCTTCTTTCAGGCCGTCTGGAGCTGGGAAGGTGTACGAATAATAGGCTGGCTCGGGCATATTATCGTCTCCGGCCCAGAAACCAAAGCTGATCACTTCATGTGAATAAGCATCCTTTTCCAATTTGCTCGCATTGGGGTTGGATTGCGGAATTTTTTTTCCTGAAAACCTGGTAACGGTAAGGTCCAAATGGTGCCAGTAAATATGGACCGGGCAGGTTTTTCCATAAAAGCGGCCGCTGAATTCCTTAAGTACACCGTCATTCCAGAGCATCATTTGCCAGAAGGTAGTGATGGCCTCCCAGTCGTAATGGTGGTACTCGGTGATTTTATCAAAGGGCTTGTCGATACCCATATCCAGGGGTTTGTCGACAAACTTGGGCTGAATGTTCCATTCGGAAAGTATGGCTAAGCTTTCCTTGTAAAACTGCCCGACGGAATATCCGTCTTTTAAATGAATTTCTTTTTCTTCCCCTTTGCTGTTTTCGAATTGTACGCAACGTTTTCGGATATTCAGAGTTATTTCGAAGGTGTTGATGCCGTCATTCATCGGAATGTCGTATGTGGAGAAACCCTTATTAGTCACATATTCCGTAACAAACCACCAATGGTTTTTTCGGGGAGTAGACTGCAGTCTAATCTTTCCAATGATTTGTAAGATTAGGTGTAGGGTGATCCTACTTTCTTTCCAGGAGTCGAATGGGAGGTAGGGTAAGTTCATCGTGAATGATTTAGATAGTATGGTAAAGTGTTTTTCGTGTCAGTAAACTACTGACATACAACGATAATCATTTTTAATATCGCTTCCAAATAAAGATTCCGGTTGATCATTAACCAAATAACTGATTATCTATTCAGACTCCTTGAATGGTCTGGTAGCCTCCTTAGTCTGCCGGTGTCAGGATATTAGTTGCGCGATGCGTATTCATTGCTGCCTGTGGGGACCTACACGCTTGCATACCCCTGACTTTGCTGTTTCTAATTCATCGCTACTATGTCCAGGTTGCTTCTTCCAGATTTTGCCTTTTATTAAGCGGAGAATAGCGTAATGGACAAAGGATCAGGGGATTTAGGACATTGAGGGTTTGTTAGAATGACCCTTCTTGATAAAGTCCAATGTCTTTGTTTGTTTTCTAATGCTTTCGCTAAGCTTTGTATATTTCATATTGTGTCAGTATTACACTTTGTAATTATTTTTAATATCTTCAATTGCCTTCTGATAACGTTCCCGGGAACGTTATCAGAAATAAATATTTTCTTTTACTTGCTTATTAAATATAATGAAAATAGACTTGAAAGTGGTTTTAATTGGATTATGTCAATCTATTTTGGCCATTTTATTCGAATAGTCATACTTTAACCAAAAATTCGCAAATGACTAAAAAAATACTACTTGTTATGATTTGTTTGTTTGCGTTCGCTGAGGCGATAGCGCAAACGAGTGAACTAAGAGGTGCGGTAAGAGATGGTATTTCCGGACAGTTTCTACCAGGGGTTTCGGTGATGTTGCTGGGAACAACCATAGGTACTCTCACGGACGAGGAGGGTAAGTTTAAGATTCAGGTCCCCAGGGAAGGTAGTGCATTGGTCTTTAGCTATGTTGGCTTTGAGAAGCAGACCATCAGCATAAGAAATCAGACGTACTTGGACGTACAACTTAAGGACGATGTTAAGGCACTAGAGGATGTGGTCGTAGTGGGTTACGGAGAGCAGAAGCGATCACATCTCACTGGGGCCATTGCAACGGTGAATATGAAGGAAGTGGACGAGCTACCAGTTGGAGATATATTATCCGCTATTGCGGCCAAACTGCCAGGAGTGTCGATTTCGGGGGGATCGTCCCGGCCGGGAAGTGCTGCGTCTATTGTCATCCGTAACCCTCCCTCGGCCAGTAAGGATGGGGGAACGAGTTCTCCCTTATTCATAATAGACGATGTAGTAAGAACAGAGGACGATTTTAAACTTTTGGATGCATCGGAAATTGAGAGTTTTTCGGTATTGAAAGATGGGGCGGCGGCCGTTTATGGTGCAAGGGCGGGACTTGGGGTCATCGTGGTTCGCACCAAAAGAGGGAAGAGTGGAGAAACCAAAATTAACTATAGCGCAACTTTGGGGTCGGCCGATGCGGTCTACAAATCAAAAATGATGAACGGTTATCAATTGGCAACCTATCTGAATGACTATAACAAGACCCGGGGCTTACCGTCAAACAATATCAGTTTCTATACTCAGGATGAGTTGGAGCATTTTAAAAATAATAATTACAATTGGTTCGATATGGCCTGGAAACCTTCATTAACCATGCGCCATACCGTCAACATCAGCGGAGGGACAGAGAAAGCTACATACTTTGCAGGTGCTAGTTATTTTTACCAAAATGGCAATGTCGATAAGATTTCGAACCGAAGGTGGAATTTCAGGGCCAGCGCTGACCTGAAGCTTGCCCGGCACCTGAAGGCAGGAATAGGACTTAGTGGAAACTTGTCGGACCAAAAATTATTTTACCTGAAACAAGGCGGAGAAAATCCTGAAAAGGATGTTACTAACCTTCTGAACACGCCACAATTTATACCCCCCTATATTGATGGGCTTCCCGTATTATTGCCCGGGGGATCTGGCAGTACAGGCTTTCATTTCTTTGAAGGGCAACGCCTTGATAATTATACCAAATCGCGAGGGGTAGTTATGAACGTTAATGCCTATCTGGAATATGAGGTGCCTTTTGTGAAAGGTTTGAAGGCCAAAATGGTCTATAATCGGAATCTGGGCAATGACTGGGGGAAGCAGTTTGGGACCTACTATAAGGTATATGGCTTTTCCATGTTGGGAGAAAACAAGCATATCTATGGAGGCACGCCAAATCCGGCTACCCGGCTAAAAAATGCGGATATGCTACGTTTTAATCCCGGCTATAGTGATTCCTATCAGTTTAATGTCAATTTACATTATGCACGTGATTTTGGCCGCCATTCTATAAGCGCTCTGGCGGTACTGGAGCGTTCGGAACTTTATGCAGAAAGTATTGCCACCTCAAAAGAAGGGATCTTTGAAGGGGGGAACGATTATCTTATGTCTGCATTAGGAAACAAAGATATCGGCCCCAATGCAGCCAATGAGGCCGGGGTATTGTCTTATGTTGGCCGGCTGAACTACTCATTTGCTAATAAATATTTGTTTGAATTTGCCTTTCGCAGAGATGCCTCCACGAAATTCGCTCCGGAGTATCGTTGGGGGACCTTTCCTAGTTTTTCTGCAGGATGGGTTTTGTCGGAGGAGAAATTCATGAAGCAAAAAATGTCCTTTATCGATTTTCTTAAGGTACGGGCTTCCATTGGGTTTTTGGGAGGCGACCGAACTGCCAACTGGCAATGGCTGCAGCGTTATACTCCTCAGGCTTCTAATGGAGCCGTTTTTGGGGGCAATAGCGACCGTACGGTTGGAATTAAATTGGAAAAACTTCCCAATTATCACGGACGCTGGGACGATATGACTAAAAAGAATGTCGGTATCGATGCCGAATTTATGAATAATCGGTTATCGGCAAGCCTGGATTTATTTCATGATCACGGTTATAATCTTTTGACAACGCTCACCGCTTCTGTACCCCTCACTATAGGTTCGGCCATGCCTGCAGAAAACTATGCTACCGTTAATTCATTTGGTACCGAGTTCGCATTGGGGTGGAGGGATAAAATCGGCCAGAACCTGGGGTACTCCCTTCGCGGGTTTTTCTCCTGGAATGACGATAAGAATATCTATGTGGATGTGGAGGATATTAATCGGGGTTCCTGGAAAGATCCCAATGGCTATTCAAGTGATCGGGGAGTGCAGGGCTATCACTATCTGGGAATGTTCCGTTCCGAGCAGGATGTAGAGCGTTATCTGGAAAAGGTTCCTGGATATACCCTGTTTGGGCAGGCCCCCAAGCCTGGAATGCTCTATTATCAGGATATTCGTGGACCCCGGCAGCCAGACGGCAGCTATGCTGCTCCTGACGGTAAAATAACCGAAGATGATCAGGACTGGCTGACTCGAAAAGCGGGCAACCATTATGGAATGGGACTCTCCCTGGGGCTTTCGTATCGTAATTTTAGCATGGATATCGTAACCGGAGGGTCCTTTGGAGGGCAGGCAGTTATAGAAGGTGATGCGCGTAAGAAAGCCACCAATCAATTGTCCAAACCCGTATTTTGGGCCGATCATTTTACTCTTGAAAATCCCAATGCCCGTTATCCCGATCCCTTTTATGAAGATACCTACTCCGTGGTATCCTCCTTTTGGTTTAGAAATGCTTTTTCCTACAGGATGAGAAGTTTTAAGCTCGCCTATTCTCTTGGGAAGAATTTCTCTCAGAAAATTGGAGTTTCGTCCCTTAAAATTAATCTGATCGCTATCAATCCAGTTAATTTTTATAATCCTTATGATTATAAAGATGCCTCCGGAAGTTATAATACCTATCCGGTGCTACGGACAATTTCTTTGGGTTTGAACCTTACACTTTAACACTGAGCTACATGAGATCCTGCTATATTACCTTATTCATGTCTATGCTAGTTCTCACTGGCTGTGAGAATGTCCTGGACAAAACAGACCTTACCGCTTTCAACGAAGAACAGGTATTCAATGATAGTTTACTCGCAAGGGCATATATCGATTATGTGTATGACCAGAATCTGCCTACCTGGCCAACGGGTGATTTCCTGAAATGTACCGATGAAATAATGGGTGAAACGCGTTTTTTCGAAGGAACCGTGCAGACCAATACCGTGACGGATTTTGGAACCGCTGTAGCCCCTAATAATAATTATGGTAAGATACGCTCCATTAACCAATTTGTACTTAAACTACCCACTGGTTCTTTGAGTAAGCGCTATCAGAAGGAACTGATTGCTCAGGCTTTATTTTTCAGGGCGCACCGATATTTTGAGTTGGTACGCCTATATGGGGGTGTTCCCTTGGTGCTGGAGCCTTTGGATGGCATTGGAGATCTGGCCAAGGATGAAGCGGCTTTGCCAAGAAATACTACTACCGAAACATTCCGACAAATCGTTCAGGACCTTGATTTTGGAATTGCTAACCTTCCAGGTTCCTGGACAAATTCAAGCGATTGGGGAAGAATTACCAGTGGTGCTGCTGCAGGATATAAGGGTCGGATATTGCTGACTTTGGCAAGTCCCCAGTTTAACCCCGAAGATGAAACGGGTAAATGGCAGGCGGCCTACGAGGCCAATAAGCAAGCGTTGGAGCTCTTGTCTGCCAACGGATTTAAATTGAACAATAGTTTTTCTGCATTATGGTTTCAGGAAACCAATAATCCGGAAGCAGTATGGGTAACGGGTTATAATAATAAAACAGGAGATCAGATTCAGAAGAATCAGGGATGGGACAATAGTACCCGGCCATCCTATTTGGGTACCGGGGGAGGGAGCAATCAGCCAACTTGGGAGCTTGTTCAGGCTTTTCCAATGAAAAATGGAAAGAGTATTTCAGCGCCGGGGTCGGGATATGATGAAAAGCTTTTCTTTAAAAATCGGGATCCCCGATTCGAGCAGACTATCGCTTTCAATGGCACCACCTGGCATATCAATGCCAATCCCAGTTATCGGCTGTGGACCTACTTGGTGGATAATAAAACCGTGGAGCAGAAGGCGACCAGTACAGGGTTTTACTGCCGTAAGGCCATCGACCCTCAATTGGCTACAGGTGCAGTTACCAACAGTGGGGGAGACTGGATTGAGATGCGCTATGCCGAAGTGATGCTGAATCTGGCCGAGGCTGCTTGTGGAATTAACCGTCTTGAAGAAGCTTACCTGCAGCTAACAGCGCTTCGAAAAAGGGCGGGAATACTCCCAGGGCCTGACAATCTTTATGGGCTGGAGCCCAATATGTCGCGATCGCAGATGTTTGAAGCAATTATGCTGGAAAGACAGGTCGAGCTGGCATTCGAAGGAAAACGCTTCTGGGATCTTCGCCGCTGGAAAAAGTTTGAAACGGTGTTGAATGGAAAAAGAAGAACTGGGTTGGATATAAAACTGAAGACCGGAAAGATTTCTGCCAGTGCCTTTGCTGCTATCCGAGAATCCATACCGTTGGATTCGGCTTACCTGAACTATTTCGATCTAGCGCCCCGCGTGTTGGATACCAAGTATGCCATAAATTGGTTGCCGGAATATTATTTTTTCGCTCTGCCTCCTGCTGCTTTGGTCAATAATAGTAAACTACTTCAAACCAATGGATGGCCGGCGGGCCAGTTTGATCCATTAAAATAATAAGTTCCTGTCCCCCCTTGGAGAGGTTCCATTGGAGGGATATTCATTTTTTTTACTCAATTGAATTCTTTATGAAGTACCTAATCAGTTTTTTTACCATTACTTTTTTCGCCATTTCTAACGGGTCTCTGGCCCAGTATCCTCAGATACCCGCCGATGTTCAAAGAAAAAGTGACTCCTTACTGAACGAAGCCACCCGACGGTCAGACATCGCCTGGAACAAAGCCTGGCCCACCATTCAGAAAGAAGCCAAGGAGGGAAAACCCTATATTCCATGGGCGGCGCGCCCGGTCGATCTACCCCAGGCGAAAATTCCTGCTTTTCCAGGTGCGGAAGGTGGAGGTGCTTATAGCTTTGGGGGTCGGGGAGGACAGGTATACGTCGTGACCAGCCTGCAAGACCATGGACCTGGTACCCTACGTGAGGCATGTGAAAAAGGTGGAGCCCGCATCATTGTATTCAACGTCGCAGGTATTATTCGGCTAGAAACCCCACTCATTATTCGAGCCCCATATATTACCATTGCCGGCCAGACGGCCCCTGGTGATGGGGTCTGCGTGGCCGGTGAAACGGTCTGGATTGATACCCATGACGTCGTAATACGCCATATGCGTTTTCGAAGAGGGGAGACCTTCGTAGGACGGCGGGACGATGCCATTGGGGGTAATCCTATTGGCAATATTATGATCGACCATGTGTCGGCTAGCTGGGGATTGGATGAAAACATGTCCATGTATCGTCATATGTATAACGATAGTACAGGCATTGCCGACCAGAAACTTCCTACCGTGAATATTACCATTCAGAACTCAATTTTTTCGGAAACCCTTGATACCTATAATCACTCCTTTGGAAGTACTTTGGGAGGTGAGAACTGTACCTTTATGCGCAATTTATGGGCTAACAATGCCGGGAGAAATCCTTCTATAGGTTGGTACGGGATCTTTAATTTTGTTAATAATGTAGTATTCAATTGGGTACATCGCTCCATCGATGGAGGGGACTATAGGGCGATGTATAATATTATCAACAATTATTTTAAACCCGGACCACAGACTCCTATCAATTCGGCAGTGGGACACAGAATTTTAAAGCCTGAATCGGGGAGAAGTAAATTGGACCATCATGTATACGGCCGGGCCTATGTAAATGGAAATGTCATGGAGGGTTATGAACACATTACAAAGGATAACTGGAATGGTGGCGTGCAGGTCGAAAGTCTACCCAATACGGGTGAGCACCAGGATTATATGAAATGGAATCAGCCCTTGCCCATGCCCGTTTTTCCCATTTTAACGGCTAAGGAGTCTTTTGATTATGTGCTTGCCAATGCCGGAGCCACCTTGCCCAAAAGAGATCCGGTAGATCTACGGGTGACCCGGCAGGTGCGTACTGGAGAGATAAATCCATTAAAAAATGTAAAGCTTCCTGATACCCAGTTCAAACACCGTAGGTTGCCTATCGATTCCTATAAGAAGGGGATCATCACGGATATAGCACAGGTGGGAGGCTATCCCGAGTACAAGGGAGCTCCCTATGCCGACCAAGACAAAGACGGGATGCCCGATGCCTGGGAAAAAAAATATGGACTTAATCCCCAGGATCCTGGAGACGCCAGGACTGACCTCTCGGGAGATGGTTACAGCAATATTGAAAAATACATTAATGGAATAGATCCTACACGAAAAGTAGACTGGACCAACCCAGCCAATAATCGTGAGACTTTGACGTCGGCCTTGCTGAAAAACTAGCCCAGGAGAAACCGAAATTTGTTAGATTATTCATTGATACATTGTCTGTTATGGCTGCTCAATTTCTTCGACTCCTTCCCCTGGTCTTACTTTTGGCTTCTTCCGTTCTGGCGCAAAAGGCCATCGTGCCATGGCGACCCCTTACGATAGATTCAAAAGGGGTGCTACAAAACCACCCTGACTCGATGGGGAACAGGATCGTGGATTTTTCTTACTGCGGTTATCGGTCTTCCAATAGTGGGCTTCCGTTCGTTCCTGCCGTTCTGGTCGTTCATCCCGTGCAGGGCGACGCCACTTCGCTGATACAGTCGGCCCTGGATCATGTTGCTGCATTGCCCTTGGACGGTCAGGGGTTCCGTGGGGCCGTGTTGCTGGCACCGGGCATTTTTCGTCTTTCGTCCGGCTTAAAGATGATAGCCTCGGGAGTAGTGCTACGCGGTAGTGGTTCTGGGAATGCTGGGACGGTGCTGTTGGCCGAAGGAGAGACACGCGAAACGGTAATCCGTATGAAGGGCAACGCACCCAATGTGTCGCAAACCGTTTATGAGCTCACAGATGATTATGTAGGGGTTGGTTCCAGGATACTGGAGGTGAACACGACAAAATCATTGCAGGCAGGAGACCGGATTAGGATAACCCGCCCTTGTACCAGAGAATGGATCGCAGCCCTTGGAATGGAAAATTTTGGGGGAGAGACCGACTGGATAGGCTGGAAACCAGGACAAAGAATAGTTCAATGGATTCGGACTATACAGGACATTCAGGGAAGGAGGATCACCCTGGACCAAGGGTTGACCACTGCCTTGGAGCAAAACTTTGGTGGAGCCCTGGTCCATAAAATTGACAGCAAAGACCAGGTGAATAACCTTGCAGTGGAAAATCTAAGCATACGATCGACTTACGACCCAGAAAATCCCCTCGATGAAGCACATCGCTGGATGGGTATTACCATGGAAAATGTAGAAGACGCTTGGGTACGTCAGGTGAATTTTCAGCATTTGGCTGGTTCTGCCGTCGCCATATTGTCAGGCTCCAGAAAGGTTACTGTAGAAAACTGTAAATCCCTGGAACCCGTATCTGAAAAAGCCGCTCAAAGAAGATATAGCTTTTATACGGAAGGTGAGCAGACACTTTTCCTGAGTTGTTACGCAGAATATGGTTATCACGCTTTTTCTGTGGGTTTCATGTCTCCAGGCCCCAACGCATTTGTGCAATGCACCTCCTATTTGCCCCTTAGTTTTAGCGGGGCCATCGACAGTTGGGCTTCGGGAACCCTGTTCGATAATGTGCATATCGATGGGGGAGCCTTAAGCCTAATCAATAGGGGCCAGGACGGTAAGGGGGCAGGCTGGGCGGCGGCAAACTCCGTGTTATGGCAATGCTCAGCGGCCAGGGTAGAAAATCAGAGCCCACCCACCGCCAGTAATTATGCCTTTGGAATATGGTCCCAGTTTAATGGGAATGGCTATTGGGAGCAAATGAATGAGCATATCAAACCCAGAAGTCTTTTTTATGCCCAGCTAGCTCAGCGATTGGGAGGAGATTTTGATCCGAGTGGCCAGCTGATGCCCACTGAGGCCGGTGCCACCAGCAGTCCTTCTCAAGAGCAGGCTGAAGAACTAACCCTTGCGGCAGCAATACCTCCCTTGCAACTGGCGGAATGGATCGATGGAGCGGCAGGGCGTCATCCCATAGCCATTTCCCAGGAAGGTTTGATCCGATGGGTGGAGCCGGCGCCTGTAAGTAAGGCTTTGGATAGTTCACTTTCCCTGAATACTGTCCAGGGATGGCTTCTCTGGAATCAAGGAGTAGTTACAGGAAACGTACAGGAGGTGCCCTGGTGGCGAGGAGGTATCCGGCCGTATGAGCTTGATAAGGCGCAGCCGCATATCACCCGTTTCGTGCCAGGTCGATATGGTGCCGGGTTAACCGATGAATTAAAAGATATGACCGATACCTTAAAAAAGCAAAATATACGTGTAGTGGACCATCATTACGGCCTCTGGTACGATCGCCGGCGCGACGACCATGAACGTATCCGGAGGATGGATGCCGAAGTATGGCCTCCCTTCTATGAGCAACCTTTTGCCAGAAGTGGAAAAGGACTAGCCTGGGATCAGTTGAGTCAGTATGACCTTAGCAAATACAATACCTGGTATTGGAATCGTCTGGCAAGTTTTGCAGACCTAGCTGACGAAAAAGGACTGGTACTGCTACATCAGCATTATTTTCAACATAATATTTTAGAAGCAGGGGCGCATTATGCCGATTTTCCTTGGCGAACAGCCAATAATATAAACGAAGTTGGGTTCCCGGAGCCGCCCCCATATGCCGGGGATAAGCGAATTTTTCTGGATGAACAATTTTATGATCTAAGAAACAAAAAGCGTTTGGACCTTCACCGGGCCTATATCCGCAAGTGTCTGGAAAATTTCAAAAATCATGGCACGGTTCTGCATCTGATCAGTTCGGAATATACCGGGCCATTGCATTTCGTGCAATTTTGGCTGGAGACCATTGGAGCCTGGGAACAGGAAACAGGCAGAAACGCACTAGTAGCTCTCAGTGTTACAAAGGACGTTCAGGATGCTATTTTGACCGACCCGCTGCTTGGTAAACTCGTAGATGTAATCGATATCCGATACTGGCATCAACGTGTCGATGGATCCTTTTATGCCCCGAAAGGGGGACAGCATCTGGCACTACGTCAGCATGCCCGTTTAGAAAAGCCGGGTAAAGTAGACTTCCGATCGGTATACGAGGGGGTGAGAGCTTATAGGGCTGCTTATCCTGATAAACCCGTTTGCTACTATGGTGCCGGGTATGATCAATATGGTTGGGCCGTGTTGATGGCCGGTGGATCCCTTCCCGCATTGCCTAAGGGTGTCCCCAATGGTTTACTGAAGGCTATCTCTGCCATGCGACCGGACCCTGGGTCCGATTTAATGGAGGAAGGCTATGTTCTCAGTGAGTTGGGAACCCAGGCATTAATATACAGACAAACATCAGATAAAGCGTCCTATCTGGACCTTTCCGAATGGAAAGGAAAATTTATGTTACAAAGTATAGATCTTAACACTGGAAGAATGGTTGATGGTCCAGCACCGGTAAAGGGAGGGCAGAAAATCCCATTTCCTTCGGCAGTAAAAAACACTGGCTTATGGTGGTTATATAAACAGAAATGAGAGTATGAATAATGCAGTAAGGTTTATTTTGATAGGATTGTGGGTATCCATGGGTATGTCCTGTACCAGGAAAAGTGTAGTCCCGGTAATTTTAAATGCAAAGGATTTCAGGCCATATGTCGACTATTTCAATACGATGGAAGACGAAAACAAGGTAAATGCTATTCCCAATGAAGCATCTTATCGGTGGATGCAAAAAAATATTCCTTTGTTCGACTGTCCTCAGGAAAATTTTAAAGAGATTTATTATTACCGTTGGTGGAGCTTACGCAAGCATATTCATCAGACTCCTAAGGGCTATATATTCACGGAATTTCTCGTAGACCGAAGCTATGCCGACGACTACAACATGATCAGCTGTGCTCTGGGGCACCATATCTATGAAGGCAGGTGGCTGCACGATCAACAATATCTGGACGATTATATAAAGGTATGGTTTCGGGGAAATCAGGGAGGGCGTATGAAAAAGTTAATGACCTTTAGCAGTTGGACGGCCGATGCGGTTTTTAACCGCTACAAGGTCAATGGTGATCGAACTTTTGTTCTTGATATGCTTCCTGACCTACAGGCGGAGTACGAGTTATGGGAACGGGAACGCCGAACCAAGTCAGGACTTTTTTGGCAGTCGGATGTAAAAGATGGGATGGAAGAGTCGATTAGTGGGGGGCGTAGAGAACAAAACGCCAGACCAACCATCAATAGCTATATGTATGGAAACGCCTTAGCACTTTCCCAAATGAGCAGCCTGGCTCTCGATGCACCGGCCTCTGCCTGGTATAAGTCCAAGGCCGATACCCTTAAGGATTTAATTCTTCAGAAACTTTGGAATCCTGAACACTCATTTTTTGAGACCATAAAAAAGAGGGGAGATGGTGATTTTGCACAGGTAAGAGAGGCCATAGGTTATATTCCCTGGTATTTTAATATTCCAGAGTCTGCTCAGGACAGCGCCTGGAAGCAGGTAAAGGTTGAAGACGGGTTTCTGGCTCCCTTCGGCCTCACTACCGCCGAGAGGCGGCATCCGGAATTTCGGAAGAGTGGGTGCTGTAAATGTGAATGGGATGGTGCTATTTGGCCCTTTGCCAGCGCCCAGACCCTTACGGCAATGGCGAATCGGTTGAATGGATCGCCATCGTCGGTGCTTTCCGACTCCCTGTATTTCCGCCATCTGGAATTATACGTAGAATCACAATATTATAGGGGCAGGCCTTATATAGGCGAATACCTGGACGAAACAACGGGGTACTGGTTGAAGGGTGACCAGGAAAGGAGTCGTTACTATAATCATTCTACTTTTAACGATCTTATTATCACCGGTCTGGTGGGGCTTCGTCCCCGGCAGGACGGGGTCTTGGAAATTAATCCCCTGTTGCCGCAGGGGCGCTGGAAATGGTTTTGCCTCGACAATATTTTATATAAGGGGAGGATTCTGACCATCCTTTGGGATGAGGATGGGACACATTATAATAAAGGAAGAGGATTGCAGGTGTTTGTAGATGGTCGGTCAGTGGCTATTAGCCCTGTTTTGGGAAAAATGGAAATCCCCAATGCCGTTTAACCATTGAGAAGTCCTGATTTTTACACCATAATAACTTGATCATGAAAATTAATAAGAGGTATGTAACTTGCTTGTTGCTGGTTTTTATTTCCGTAAGCGGCATTAAAGGACAAAACTGGAAGCAAGGAATTTTAGTCGATGAATTTATTTTTGAAAAAGCACCCTTTCCAGAGGCTCATGCCTCGACGCTGGCTGAAACTCCCGCCGGCATAGTAGCGGCCTGGTTTGGAGGTACCAAAGAACGAAATCCCGATGTCGGTATATGGGTGAGCCGACTAAATGAGGGGAAATGGAGTGCGCCTAATGAAGTCGCCAACGGCATCGTAAACGATACTTTACGTTATGCCTGCTGGAATCCGGTGCTGTATCAGATCCCTAAGGGCGATTTATTACTGTTTTATAAGGTGGGTCCCAAGGTATCTGCCTGGAAAGGATTTATGATTCGATCCAAAGACCATGGTATGACCTGGTCGGCTCCGAAGGCATTGCCCGAAGGATTCTTAGGGCCGGTTAAAAATAAGCCCGTCTTGCTCGACAACGGTGAACTGTGGTGTCCGTCGAGTTCGGAGGATAATGGCTGGAGGGTGCACTTTGAAGTGACTTCTGATTTTGGAATAACCTGGCGTAAGGTAGGGCCTATCAATGACGGTAAGGAAGTGTTTGCCATTCAGCCGAGTATACTTTTGCATCCCAATGGTAATATGCAAATTTTGTGCAGGAGCAGGTCGCAGGCCTTATTGACTTCATGGTCGCAGGACGGGGGGAAAAGCTGGTCGCCCTTACTTCCCAGCGGGCTGCCCAATAACAACTCTGGTACGGATGCGGTAACCCTTTTTAATGGTAAACAGATATTGGTATATAATCATGTAAAACCTCCGGGCCAGGAAGCAAAGGGTCCTAGGACGCCGTTAAATGTAGCCGTTTCGGACGATGGGAGACAATGGAATGCCGCCTTGATTCTGGAGGATTCCCCCATCAGCCAATACTCCTATCCCTCTGTCATCCAGGCACAGGATGGAAAGGTACATATCGTATATACCTGGCGACGAGAACGGATTAAATATGTGGTGATCGATCCGGAAAAGCTAAAAACCAGTCGCATAAATCATGGTTTATGGCCACAGTAAAAGGCCCATGTTTGAAATCAGCTGTTGGAACAAAGTGACATGAAATGATACGTAGAGCGTTTTTAGGGTCATTGGCCTATTCGATATTTATAGGTATCAAGAGTTTTGCAGGAGCGGCGAAGCTGCTAAAACAAGAGAGGTATAAGGTGGCGGTGATCGATCTGATGATTTTGAAACGTCAGAAGATAAGTGCTATACCGCTGGCTCGGGAGATAGGCGCCGATGGTCTGGAAATAGACATGGGAGGTTTAGGAGATCGGCCTACTTTTGATAATAAATTGTCGGATCCCATTATTCAGGATCAATATCTGGCCAAGGCCCGGGAAATGAACCTTAGTTTCTGTTCCCTGGCGATGACGGGCTTCTATGCCCAGTCATTCGCCAAAAGAGAGGAAGTGGTAAAGATGGTGGCCGACTGCATCCTAACGATGAAAGCCATGAATATTAAAACGGCCTTTCTGCCTCTGGGTGTTCAAGGTGATTTGGTAAAGAATCCAGAGCTTCGTCCGCTAATTGTAGAACGGCTCAGACAAATAGCACCTATGGCAGAAAAGGCCGGAGTAGTCATTGGAATAGAGACTGCTCTGGACGCCCGGTCGGAAGTGAAGCTATTGGAAGAGGTGGGCTCTAAAGCCATTCAAATTTATTTCAACTTTTCGAATCCATTGGAAGAGGGGCGCGATTTGTGTGAAGAATTACGAATCCTGGGGAAAAACCGGATTTGCCAAATTCACTGCACGGATAAGGATGGGGTCTGGCTGGAAAATAATCGCAGACTGGATATGACCAAAGTTAAACGAACCTTGGATCGAATGGGCTGGAAAGGATGGTTGGTGGTGGAGCGATCCAGAGATGCCAGCAGGCCCAAAGATGTATTAGGGAATTTCAGTGCCAATGTGGCTTATATGAAAAGTATTTTCCAGTAAAATAGGATTTAATCGTACTAACCAATATTGTTTTACGAAAATTAAAATAAAGATGAATAAAATAGCGAAAATATTGATGATCTTAATGGGGGCCGTAGTTGCCAGCACGGCTCAGATTCCCGCTGACCGGGATGTCATTCCAGAGGCGACGCTACTAAAAAGAGTCGATAAGATTCTCGCTCCAATGCAGATCTCCGATTCGGTAAAGTATCTACACGTTAGAAAGGTGGTGGTGAACCAATATCAAATTCTGAACGATTTACAACGGCTACGGTTTGAAGAGCAGGATCGTTTAAAGCAGCGGAAGGCAGATACTCCCTTGGCAGTTAGTGATTTGCCCATAATTCCTAAGGCAGACAGCCTGTTACGTCAGGCCCATGTACGTTTTCTGGATAAACTGGGACAAATGTTGACGGAGCAGGAAATTATTAGTATTAAAAATGGAATGACGTATGGAGTTCTTCCTGTCACCTATGATGCCTATCAGAAAATGATACCTTCCCTGTCGGCCGGAGAAAAAATGCAAATCCTGGACTGGTTAACCGAAGCCAGGGAAATAGCCATGGATGCCAGCTCTTCGGATGCCAAGCATCAGGTTTTTGGGAAATACAAGGGCCGAATCAATAACTATCTTTCAGCAAGAGGTTATGACCTTCAGGCCGAAAGAAAGGCGTGGGAGGAACGACAAAAAAAATAGAAGGTATTAATTCATTTTCTAATGGAGCCACAGCCCCTTTTCCATCCTTTTATGATTACATTCGATAGGCTTACATCTATTCTTCTCATGTCCTTTTGGGCATTAAGTTTTAGTTCATACGCAGAAACCGACGACCCCAGGCTATGGTACACACAAGCTTCCAAGCAGTGGGAAGATGCTTTGCCTGTGGGGAATGGTCGTTTGGCGGCCATGGTGTATGGAACGGTAGGAGTGGAGCATATTCAGTTTAATGAAGAGACACTGTGGACTGGCCAACCCCGCAGCTATGCAAAAAAGGGTGCATTTGTTTATTTGCAGGAGATCAGAAATTTGTTGTCTCAAGGTCGCCAAAAGGAGGCTGAAGCTCTGGCAGAGACTTCCTTTATGGGGGTACCGTTAAGGCAGATGGCTTACCAGGCTTTTGGCGATATATATATTGATTTTGAGGGTCATGATGATTATACTCAGTACAAGAGAAGCCTGGACCTGAGTACGGCCCTGGCCAGGGTTTCTTATCTGCATGAAGGCACAATCTATACCAGAGAGATCATTGCCAGTTATCCTGATCAGGCTATTTACGTGAACCTTACCAACAATCGTAAGGCAGAGATGAATTTTAAAATTCGCCTGGATGCCTTGCATGGTAACAAGACGGTTAGTCAGGATGGTAGGGTTTTGACGTTAGACGTAAAAGTAGACGGGGGAGTTCTCGAAGGTATGGCTAAAATGAAAATTCTGACGGACGGAAAGGTCCTGAGGCAAGAAGACGGACTAGTCGTTAAAGGGGCCACTCAGGCTACTCTGGTATTGGCAGCTGCTACCAATTTTATTGATTATAAAACCATAGGAGCGGATGCCCGCTCCAAGGTTACGAAGGTTTTAGATCTCGCTCCTGAGTATGCAGATGCGCGTAAAAGGCATATAAAGGATTACCAGCAGCTGTTTGGAAGGTTTTCATTTTTTTTGCCTTCTAAGGGAAAAGAGGCTCTTCCGACAGATCAGCGTCTATTGGCGTTTAAGGAGGATTCGGATGACCCTGGGCTCCTTTCTTTATATGTCCAGTATGCCCGATACCTGTTGATCGCCAGCAGCCGTCCCGGGAGCCAGCCCGCCAACCTTCAGGGGAAATGGAATTATCAGCTCAAGCCTTCCTGGGATAGCAAATACACCTTGAATATTAATACGGAGATGAACTATTGGCCTGTGGAGATGACCAATCTGAGCGAATGTCATGAGCCTTTATTCAATATGATCCGCGACCTGTCGGAAACCGGATCGGAGGTTGCCAAAGAGCATTATAATGCCTCAGGGTGGCTAGTTCACCACAATACAGATCTTTGGCGAGGTGCGGCACCCATTAATGCTTCTAACCACGGGATATGGGTTACAGGCGGAGCTTGGCTATGCCATCATCTATGGGAGCATTACCAATATACCAAAGATTCTTTATTTTTGAAGGAAACGGCCTATCCCCTTATGAGTGAAGCGGCCCGGTTTTTTGTTGATTTTTTGCAGTATGATCCAAATAGCGGTTGGTTGATTAGCAGTCCTTCAAATTCTCCCGAAAACGGGGGGTTGGTTGCGGGGCCTACCATGGATCATCAGATCATCCGGAGTCTGTTCCTTGCATGTATTGAGGCTTCACGTCTGCTCGGAGAGGATCCCGTTTTTAGGACCAAATTAATGGATCTGGTGGGTAAGATTGCTCCGAATCAGATAGGGCAGGCAGGCCAGCTGCAGGAATGGCTCACCGATATAGACGATACTACCAGTCAGCACCGTCATATTTCGCATCTATGGGGGCTGTATCCCGGGTCTGAGATTAGTCCTGATACATCTCCTGAACTCGCCAAAGCGGCTGGTAAGTCCCTGTTTTACAGAGGAGACGGAGGGACAGGGTGGAGTCTTGCCTGGAAAATAAACTTTCAGGCTCGGTTACTCCAGGGCAATCATGCCTACGGCCTTATAAAAAATCTTTTGAATCCTATTATGGATGCTTCCGTAAAAAAAGGAGGAGGGGGTACTTACCCCAATCTTTTTGATGCGCACCCCCCTTTTCAAATTGATGGTAATTTCGGCGGGGCTGCCGGTATTCTTGAGCTGCTGGTACAGAGCCACCAAGGGAATTTGCATTTATTGCCAGCCCTTCCTGATGCCTTGTCGGAAGGTGAAATAACCGGACTTGTCACACGTGGTGCCTTCGAGCTAAGTATGTCCTGGAAAGAGAATAAGCTCGTTGAGGTCGAGCTGGTTTCCAAAAAAGGAGGGGTCTGTACCCTTCGTTATCTAAATCATAGCTATACGTTACAAACTCTTCCGGGGAAACGTTATCGTTTTGGACCCGAGCTGACCAGGTTTGCCAAGTAAGGATTTGAAGGATATTTCAAACGATCTATATCCTGCGAATTCTCTCAGTTTTAGGACGTATTAACGAATTGAATTTATGATTATTTTCGATCAGGACATAATGATTAACTAAGTTTTTCGAATTTTGACTGATGCAAGGGGTTAAATATCATTATTGGTAGGAAATTTTTATATATTTTTGTTTATGTTCGTAATGTTTGTAATTTTCGAAAAAAAAGGAAAATAAAGGAAAGTTCTTTCTGAAATTTAACCCCTGATCTTACATGAAATCAATTTTACTAATCCTGTTTTTCGGGCTCCTAATAGGGTCTGTATCGATGGCCCAGTCAATAACTGTCAAGGGTACCGTACAGGGAGCCGGAAGCGAAGGTAGACTGCCCGGTGTGAGCGTCGTTGTGAAAGGTACGCAGCGTGGTACCAGTACCAATGCGGAAGGGTCGTTTCAGTTAGAAGTCCCAAGTGAACAGTCGGTATTAGTATTCAGTTTTGTAGGCTACAAAACTGTAGAGCAGGAAGTTGGAGGGCAGTCGGTCATGACGGTTCAGCTGTCGGTCGATAACCAAGCCTTGGAAGAGGTTGTTGTGGTAGGATATGGTACTCAGAGCAAACGAGCAGTAACGGGATCTGTCATTTCGGTGAACTATGATAAGTTTAAGGATCGGTCGTTTAGCAACGTTACACAATCCCTGGCCGGAACCATGCCAGGAGTTAATATCACCCAGTCGCAAGGCGCTCCCGGTGTCTCTCCTGTCATCAAAATACGCGGGGTAAGCTCCATTACAGCGGGAACCAGTCCCTTGATTGTCGTAGATGGTGTTCCACTGGAAAACTTTAACTTAAACCTGATTAATCCTCAGGACATAGCCTCTATAGAGGTACTGAAGGATGCAGCCTCTGCGGCGATCTATGGATCCAGGGGATCGAGTGGGGTGGTATTGGTGACTACCAAATTAGGCTCTCCAGGTAAGATGAATGTGAGTGCTAATATTGAGTATGGGAGTCAGAAAGTGGTACGGAGGGTGAAAATGATGGATGCCCAGCAGTTTATTGAGACCTATGTCGATGCTAAGAATAACGCCTGGACGGCACAAGGTGGAAAAGCTGACGATGCTAATGCGTTGCGGCCTGCCACACTCCGGATACCGGAAGACTTTACCACTAACCCCGGACAGTTCGGCAAGGGTACCGACTGGCAGGATGTGATGTTCCGGACAGCCCCGTCTTATAATGCCCAGGTGAGCATATCCGGTGGTACGGAAAGGACCCAATATATGTTTTCGGGAGCTTATCTGGATCAAACTGCCGTATTGGATCAAAATTATTATAGACGCCTGACATTGCGATCGAATCTGAAGACGGCCATTAATAAGTCGGTAACCGTAGGGTTAAATCTGGGACTTACTTCCATCTTCGACCGTACAGAGGGAACGAGTGGAAAAAGTGACGTGATTAGTCTGGGACTCCAAAGCAGCCCTATCTTTCCGGTTTATAACGAAAATGGAAACCTAGGCTTCCGGGATCCTAATTCTACATGGTTTCGGTTTACCTCTTATGCCGACATGAACCTCTGGCATCCTTATTCACTCACCCGTGAGGTAGATAAAGGAAGGAAGTCCTTTAATACCATTGCTACCGGGTTTCTGGAGTACCAAATTTTTGATGATCTGAAATTCAGGAGTAGTCTGAGCGGTAATTTATATAATACACACACGAACTTTTACTGGAATGACAAACAGAAATATGGATATTCGGCCGTGCTGGCCGCTCAGGGGAATGCTGGCAATAATTATATGCTCAATTGGTTGAGTGAGAATACTTTGAATTATAGTAAAGAGTTCGGCAATCATATTTTGAATGGGTTGCTGGGCTATACCGTCCAGAAGCAAAGGGATGAGACCATGTATGTGGCTGCCAATAATTTCCCCAACGATCTGGTGCATACTTTGAATGCAGGTACGGTGTCGGCAGGGAATACTACGGCCAGTGAGTGGTCCCTGTTGTCTTATTTGGCTCGTATCCAGTATCATTATAATAACAAGTACTTTCTTACCGCGGCCCTGCGCCGTGACGGGATGTCCCGCTTTGGCAATGACAACAAATGGGGATACTTCCCTTCCGTGTCCGCTGGCTGGCTGATTTCGGATGAAAGCTTTCTGGAAGGGGTGAAGAGTATCAATAATTTAAAACTCCGTGCGAGCTATGGGGTCACCGGCAACAACCAGATTCCTAATTATGGATCTATAAGTCTGTTAACATCCGCTCCATATGTAAATGGGGGCTCCCTGGCCAATGGTTTACGGGTGAGTGGATTGCCCAATACCGGTTTGAAATGGGAAAAAACGAATCAGTTCAACCTGGGTCTGGACGTAGGCCTGCTCGGCAGCAGAATTAACATGTCATTGGAATGGTACAATTCCCTCACCCGTGACATGCTCCTTTTCGTACCCATTCCCGATATCTCTGGTTTTTCTACCCAGCTGACTAATATTGGTAAAATGCGCAACCGGGGAGTTGAATTCAGTATTTCTACCAAAAATATTGATAAAGCGTTCACCTGGACCACCGATTTTAATATTTCTCAAAACAAGAATAAAGTGCTTCAGTTAGGGCCGGGAAATGCCCCAATTCAATATGTGGATAATGTTACTACCGTGCGAACGGAAGTTGGCCAGCCAGTATCCAACTTCTATGGCTATATTTTCGATGGTGTATTCAATAATCAGGCAGAGATTGATGCCTATCCGCACCATGTGAGTACGACACCGGGTGATCCTAAGGTTCGGGATGTGAACGGGGATGGAAAAATAACGGACGCAGACCGTACCATATTGGGTAATTATCAGCCCAACTTTATTGCAGGTATTACCAATACTTTCAGTTATAAAGGGTTCGATTTCTCCTTTTTATTCCAGGGTTCATTTGGTGGAGAAATTACCAATAACAACATCCGTTTCCTGGGTACCTGGGATAATGGTCGTAACTTTTTTGCAGATATGTACGACTACTGGCGTTCTGAAAGCCAGCCAGGAGACGGCAAGCATTTTAAGCCTTCGGTGAACTATCTGGGGTTGCAAAAGCAATTTTCGTCGTATTGGGTTGAAGATGCCTCATTCGTACGTTTGAAAAATATTAGGATCTCGTATAGTATCCCGCACTCAATAATCAGCAAATTGAATATAGGTGATGTCAGGGTATATATGAATGCTGAGAATGTTCATCTGTTCAGCAAGTACATAGGTTCCGATCCAGAAAATACTACCTATGGTACTACTTCCTATGGTTCAAGCATGGAGACGGCCGGAAACTACTCCAGTGGTAATGCCCCCGTTCCAGGTGCCTTCCAGGGGGTAGACTATGGGTCTTATCCACTTCCCCGTGTCATAACATTTGGGATAAAGGCCAGTTTTTAGCCGAAATTAATGGAGTAGTTATCGAACATCCTGTTCGAATCTGTATCAACTATCGATGAAAATCTGAACATACAATGAGAAAGCACTTACTTCAAATTATTTTCCTGGGAACCCTATTTCTAATAGGGGGTTGTAAAGATTCTTTTCTGGACTTGGCGCCAGTTTCTAATCCAAATGCGGGGAATTTTTACAAGACTAAATCAGATTTTGACCTTGCTGCAACAGCAGCTTATAATACGCTCTATACCGTTTACAATCCACAGGGCCCAGTGTCCTATATTGGCGAGTTGATGAGCGATAACGTAACCATCTATAATATCTCCGGCAACCAAGCCGACAAATGGCAGTTTCGCGACTATAAGTTGGCCTCGTCCAATACCATGATGTACCAGTTCTGGCAGGATTTCTATCGATCGATTTATAATGTCAATATCGTCATTGAGAAGTTAGAAAAGGCGGAGCTGGATTCGGATTTTAAATCAAAATTGAGGGGAGAAATGCTATTCTTACGAGGTTTGTACTATTACCACATGGTGCAGATATGGGGAGAAGTCCCTTTGGTAACGCGAACTTTGACTGCCAGTGAAAGTTTGGAGGTACCACGGTCTTCAATAGCTGACGTACTGACCCAAATTACCAGGGATGTTGCTGAAGCCAAAACCATTTTGCCAGTTACAGCCAGCATCGTCGGCAGGGCGACCAAAGGGGCGGCACAGACCCTGTTAGGAAAAATTTATCTGGTTCAAAACGATAAGACCAATGCGGCAAAGGAGTTCCTAGAGGTATATAATAGTCAAAAATATAGTCTTTTACCCAATTATATTTCCTTATGGGATCCTAAAGTTAAAAATACCGCTGAGTCTATATTTGAAATTCAACGTCTTGGAGGCTCTGCTACGGCTCCATTTAGCCTATATTATAATGAATTCTTCCCCAATTCCAATGCCCTAGGTTTCTATGGATCTGGAATGAACCAGGTGGTCGAAGATCTTTGGAAGGAATATGAAGCTGGCGATATGCGCCGCCTAGCTTCTATTGACACGGGTTTTGTGGATGCCAAGGGTAGCTTCACTGCGGCTAAATTTCCTAAAAAATGGGTTGATAAAACAGCCCCCATCGTTGGGCAGAGTGCAGCAGCAAATAATAATTTCATGGTTTTTCGCTATGCCGATTTATTGCTCCTGCTCACCGAAGCTACTGGTGACGTACAGTATCTGAATCAGGTTCGTAAACGAGCCGGCTTGCCCCTTTATGGCGATCAGGGGTATCCGGCGCAGTATTCAACCGTAGCATTGGCCACCGAGCACGAAAGACGGGTCGAGTTGGCTTTCGAGTTTCATCGTTGGTTTGACCTTAAGCGTACAGGAAGGGCCATTTCTGTGTTAAAACCAAAAGGGAAGGACATCACCAATGAAAAATTAATGCTGCCAATTCCCGGCATTGTAAGGGATCAGAACCCCTTGATTACCCAAAATAAAGGATACTAATTAAAATTAGATTAGGGAGTATCCTTCTATTTTGATCAGAAGGATGCCCTTATTTTTTATAGAGATATGCTAAAGGAGAGTAGAATTATTCTGGGATTTTATTGCTTACTACTGACCTGCCTTAACCTTAGCAGCGGCTATGGGCAGGACACTGTTCGTTATAAGGGAACGACAATGGTCAATGTAGATTATCATGACGGGCGCTTACGGCCGGCCGTCGGTGTACACTCCTTTCAGACCTTCAGGGCTAACAGGGAACACCAGGGGCGGGATTCGACGCTGACCTGGACCTACAACCACGCACCCATGATGGCGTATTGGAACCATCGATTCTATATAAATTATCTTAGTAACCCCATCGGAGAACATATTCCGCCGGGGCAGAGCATGCTTCAAACATCTACCGATGGTAAGCAGTGGTCATCACCTGTTGTGGTATTTCCACCTTATAAAATACCCGATGGTGCCAGAAAAGTAGGGCATCCCGGAGTAGCAAGGGATTTGACAGCTGTGATGCATCAACGTATGGCTTTTTTTGTTTCTGGAAATGGCAAACTTCTGGCGCTGGGATATTATGGGATGGTCCTGGATTCTCGCGACGATCCTAACGATGGAAAGGGGGTGGGCCGGGTGATCAGGGAGATACACCGTGATGGCAGTTTTGGGCCCATTTATTTTATCCGTCCCAATAAATCCTGGAAATACCCATTGACATATCCTTTATTTAGCGATTCAGGGGATAAAGACTTCATTAAGGCGTGTCAGGAACTTCTCTCTAACCGTCCCATGGTGCAGCAGTGGGTAGAGGAGGCGGATCGCGACGATCCTCTGATTGCCCTACAAAAGCAATACAAGGCATTTAGTTATTACCATTTGAACGATGGTAGAATGGTTGGGCTGTGGAAGAGTGCTTTAACCAGTACGAGTTCTGATGGCGGCAACACCTGGGAATTTAACCCTACCCGTGCTCCCGGTTTCGTCAATAGCAATGCCAAGATATGGGGGCAGAAAACGGCCGATGGAAGGTATGTTACCGTGTATAATCCCTCCGAGTTTCGCTGGCCCTTAGCATTATCTGTGAGCGATAATGGGTTGGAATATAAAAATTTGTTGCTTGTAAACGGTGAAATTTCTGGCATGCGCTATGGAGGAAATTATAAATCCTACGGGCCTCAATACGTACGTGGTATAGTGGAAGGAAATGGGATTCCCCCCGATGGAAAGCTTTGGGTCACCTATAGCATGAACAAGGAAGATATCTGGGTGTCGTCCATACCGGTTCCGATTACCGCAGATGCTTCACAACATGCAGAAGATTTTTTTACCAGGGAAGATGGAGAAACGTTATTGTCGCGATGGAATATCTACAGCCCCTTATGGGCATCGGTTGGGATAAGGACCAACCCGCGGAATGTGAGTTTTTTGAATCTACTGGATTCAGACCCCTTCGATTACGCACGTGCCGAAAGAATTATCCCACCTACTCGAAAACTGGAAGCCGAATGGTCGGTCACTCCAGCTCAGTCCACATTTGGGCATCTGGACATGGAAATCCTGGATGCCGTTGGAACTGTAGCCCTGCGTTTGACGCTGGATTCTACAGGTAAATTGCAGACTAAGGCGGGGTATCGACAGAAGGAATTAACAGAGTACCAGGCTGAGCAATCCTATAAGATCAAAGTAAAGCTGGATGTACAAACCAGGATTTACAGTCTGGAGATCAATGGGAGAAACCTTGGGAATCACGTTCTCTTTGCTCCGGTTTCCTCGATTTCTCGTGTTGTATTCAGAACAGGTCCGACCAGGCGTTTCCCTAATGCTGATACGCCTACAGATCAGGACTACGACCTGCCTGATGCCGGGGGCCGATCCAGAGAAGCCGGTTTTGGAATCGATTACCTGATTACCAGGACTTATTAAATGATTTAGTTTTTAAGATTGAAAGTAAAGACAAAGAATGAAAAATAATTGGAAGTATCGGATCCTGGTCTTATTGGCTTTGATGTCTGGGCGATCCCTTCACGCGCAGCAAAATGCCTTAGTAAATACCTCCCAGAGTAAGTTTGCTAAGCTACATGGGGTAGACCTGCAGGCGGTTCAATGGACTCAGGGCTTCTGGGCCGACCGGTTTCAGATTTGTAAGGACAATATGATGCCTACACTCTGGGAAGTTTATACCAATCCCGAAATCAGCCATGCATACCGTAACTTTGAGATTGCCGCGGGTGTTCAGGAAGGGAAATTCAAAGGCCCCTCCTTTCATGATGGGGATTTTTACAAGACCTTCGAAGCCGTAGCTAGCATGTATGCGGCTACTAAAGATCCTAAATTGGACAAGCTTATGGATCAGGCCATAGCCGTTATGGCCAAGGCTCAAAGGGCCGATGGTTATCTATACACCAAAGAAATTATCTTGCAAAAGCAGACCGGTGAAGCAAGACTATTTGATAACCGATTAAGCTTTGAAGCGTATAACTTCGGACATCTGATGACGGCCGCCTGCATTCATTATCGGGCGACTGGTAAAAGGACCATGCTCAATATAGCGATCAAAGCTGCCGATTTTTTGATAGGTTTTTATAATGCTGCTACACCGGAACAATCCAGAAACGCGATCTGTCCGGCCCATTACATGGGCTTGTCGGAACTTTATCGGACCACTGGAGAGGATAAATATCTGAAGCTCGTTGAACATCTCGTCGCCATCAAGGGAGCGTCAGAGGGTACGGACGACAACCAGGATCGTATACCCTTTCTACAGCAGACTAAAGTAATGGGCCATGCTGTTCGTGCCAATTACCTGTATGCAGGCGTTGCAGATGTATATGCTGAAACGGGCGATAAGGCGCTTTGGGAACAGCTAGAAAGGATGTGGGACGATCTCACCATGCATAAAATGTATGTTACTGGTGGATGTGGAGCATTGTATGATGGTGTGTCGCCCGACGGTACGTCCTATAAGCCCGATGAGGTACAGAAGATACATCAAGCCTACGGAAGAGACTTTCAGCTTCCTAACTTTACGGCGCATAACGAGACCTGTGCCAACATCGGCAATGTGCTCTGGAATTGGCGTATGTTACAGGTGAGCGGTGCCGCCAAATATGCCGATATTATGGAGCTTGCCTTGTATAACAGTGTGCTGTCAGGAATCAATATCCAGGGTGATAAATTTTTATATACGAATCCGCTGGCATACTCAGACGCTCTTCCCTTTGAGCAACGCTGGTCTAAAGATCGACAAGCCTATATTGGAAAGTCCAACTGTTGTCCTCCCAATGCGGTACGGACCATTGCAGAAGTAAGCCAGTATGCTTACAGTTTGTCCGAAGAGGGGGTTTATCTGGTAATGTATGGTGGTAATAATTTAAGTACTACCTTGAAAGGGCAGAAGCTACAACTTTCTCAAATTACGGATTACCCCTGGGATGGGCTGATACGGGTGGTAGTGGAAGCAGCACCGGAAGAAGCTTTTGGTATGCATTTTCGTATCCCCGGCTGGAGCCGGAATGCCCGGCTCAAGGTAAACGGAAAGCATATAGAACAGTCCATAATTTCGGGAGATTTCGTGAAGATAACTCGTCGTTGGAAGTCAGGAGATACTGTGGAGCTGATGCTGCCAATGCCTGTTGAACTCATTGAGTCCAACCCCCTGGTGGAGGAAACCAGGAACCAGGTTGCCGTGAAACGTGGACCCGTGGTGTATTGTCTGGAATCGCTGGATTTGCCTAAGGGAAAAACCATTTTTGATGTTGGTGTAAAGCTCAATAATAACCTGAAAGTCCGTCCGATCCAAATTGAAAATAGCCCAATGATCGCCTTACAAGGAGAGGTCAGCCTGATCAATGACAAGGATTGGAACCAAACCCTTTATAGACCTATGTCGGATACTAAGGAACCAACTCTTACTGTTAAGCTGATTCCTTATTATGCCTGGGGTAACCGGGGCCATACCGATATGACGGTATGGCTTCCCCTGGTTCGTTGAACCGAGTACCAGGTGGTATGTCTTTATTGTCCAACTAACGTAATGATACTTTGAGGGGAGATGGTCATTTGATTAGATGCTTCAATTGGTTGAAGATCCCCTTCGGAAGAAGTCTGATAGCCACGTAGATTATTGAGTTTTTTACCAGCTACCTCTACTGTAACTGCTATGGGAAGCGCTGTAGGGTTTATCATGACTGTTACGATTTCCTGATTGGGATTTTCATATGCTGAAACGAGTAGATCAGGGTTTTGTTCAGATATTTTTACTTCAATACGCTTAGCTCCAGGAAGTATAAAGCGGCTATATTGACCCAGAGCCCATAATATTTTGGAGCTTTCGAAATTGCCGTCGTTTTTATTTTTGTCAATATAAATTAATCCGTCCTTGTAGTTATAGGGCGAAATGGCTAACCACCAGTGCCAGGCTGAGGCCTGAGCATATACCAGGTCGTTATGAATAACTTGAGCGACATATAAGGCCGGTTGGATGCCCAAGTCCCGCTTGTTACCATTTATATCCCCTGAGTTTGAACCCAGAATGCAATATTCAGACATCCAGTATTTTAATCCTGGAATGCTTTGGACGGCTTTTGCCACCTGCTGTCGTTTGTTCCTGGCTAGGTCTGAAGGGGAAGTGGTGAAATAGCTATGTCCCGATATAGTCTGAGAAACATTGGACAGTCCGCCAATATAGTAGGGATTGTTTTGCTGAAAAAATTCAGCTACCTGATAGCCTCTACCTGCAGGCTTGTTGTGATTCCCATACAAAAAATCGATCTGCCCGGCTTCGGCAATATCTATTTTGGTGGGTAGACCTTCCTTTTGTAATGATTTACTCAGCGAACGGGTAATAGCGGCTATTTGGTCATTATAAAATGGCGTGCCTTCCTGATTTCCATTAGACCAGTCCCATTGAGGTTCGTTAACCGGACTTAGATAATCCAGCATTACTCCTGTTTTGTTGTGGATGCCCTTGGTTACCTCTGTAAGATAGTGGGTGAACTGATCTATGGCAGTGAAGGAAAGGTTAGGGATTCCTATTTTGGAGGAATCCTCATCGGCATATCCCTTTTTGTTTTTTGTCATAAAAACCGGGGGGCTGTTGGTAAATCCTAGGAATTGACTAACGCCTCTTTGCTTGGCAGCATTCAAAAACCAAATCTGACCTTTTTGTTTTTCCCAATCGTAGGTACCGTCGGCATTCAGAAAACTCTGTGCCCGGCGCCATTCATCCTTGATACCACTCTTTTCGCCTTGTTCGGCCGTTCCTGCACCGATATTAAAGCGCCATAAGGATAGTCCTATGCCAGCGGGTTGACCATTTTGCAGCGTATCGCGACTAAATAACAAATCGGCGATAGCGTTCTTTTTAATTGCGGGCCACTGGCCCACAAACTGTCCTGACCAGGCGTCGGAAGCTCCGAAATTATCTATGGTTTGAAATTTCTGATTGGTATTCAGGGTTAAACGAATAGGCTTGGGGGTTGCGGTCGAATTTTGGGTATCCCTTTCCTGGGCACATAAAGGTGTAAAGGCAGCCATTGCCACGGAACAGGTCAGCCAGACCGGTAGAATTATAGGTCGTTTCCACGAAATCATCAAAGAATAGGGTTTAAGTAAATATGGATTGTAAAATACGGGTTTAGAAGGGAGAAGACGAAATAGGCGTTTAAGAAAGCTGAAACTTTTTAAGGTATGAAAGTCAGATTCCTTACTTGCAAGTGCAAAATATTCGAGACCTAGTGTGGATGTTAGCCATAATAGAAAAAGGAGCCGAAACTAAATCATTCGAATATACCCGTATCTCTTCCATCCAGACTCTTTCTATTTTTTCTTGACCAGTATTCCTGAACCCCTTCCGGGCCTTGCTTATCGGCCCAGTTTTCTAGTTCTTTTCGTTCAGAGACGAAATCCATAAAGGGGACGGCCATGCCACAGGATGTTTGAACAGTGTCGATTTTCATGTCGAATATCTGTCGGGCGCCGGCGATGGCGGGGAAAAGTCCTATGTACCTCGACCATTCTTCGTTTCTGGGATGAAAGGTTTTGGCTCGGCCATACAGTCTTAATATCAGTGGTTTACCTTCGAAGGCGCAGAACATTATGGTCATACGGTCGTTTTCAAGCAAATGTGCGGCAGTTTCATTACCGCTGCCCGTTAGGTTTAGCCACAGTACCCGACTTGGTGAGATAATCCTAAAGGTGTCCATCCCCTTAGGGGACAAATTGACAGATCCCGTGTTCGAAGCAGTAGCCACAAAAAAAATCTTTTGCGCCTCGATAAATTGGTGAAGATTCTGCGTGATTTCCGGAATAATTTTACCCATAATGTTATGCTGTAATGAATATAAACTTGTTTTACAGTAATGGATTGATTGTATGAACGGGTAAATATAAACACCAACCTTGGGAAATCATCACTCCAGTACCGCATGCACGCCTGAGCTAGAGACGGTTTTTCGACGGACGCTTCCGTTGGGTAGCTGTACTTCGAGCTGATGCGATCGATTATCGGCAAAACTATTCAGGTAAAACCAGGCGACTTGCCCGCCTTTACTTTGAGAATATACAAACCCCCTTCGATCGTAATAGGCATTTACTACTTCGTCCGCATAGTCCTGTTCAGGATCAATCCAGGGGCCATTGTCAATTCTGAATTTCAAATATTGTCTTTTCCCTCCATCAACTTTTGCAAAAGTTTGGGCATATAAATTCAAACCGAAGGCCGAAAAATCCACGCTGGCATTATAACCAGAGTAATAGTCGTTAGTGTTACTATAGTAGGGGAATCCTTCCTGGGGTTCCTTCGACCCATGTGGATACCAGAGTCCTTTAGCCCATTCGAAGGAGAATCTTCTCAGTGTTTGCTTTCCTGCTCCGCCCCATTCTACAAATACTTTTCCATATATCTGCGACAGAAAAGCATAAGCTTGAATCACATTGGGGTCGACAGGAAGTTTATTAAATGTATAAAAGGTGCCCTCCGGGTATTCATATCTGAAGAGATTATTTGGCTTCCATTCATGAAAACCAGCCAAAAATATGCCGGCTTCATATCCCATTCGACGATTCAGAACCATGTCATAAACATCCTGGTATAGGCTTGCCAACTGAGCGTCGGGGGCACCCAGGTATACCGCTGTGGTGATCAGATTGGTGTTGGTGAGGGATCCTCCCTTCAGATATACCTGTAAGCCAGTCTGGGATGCGGGCTCACGGATAATGTCTTTAGCTGCCTGCCGACCTTTGGTAATCAGGTCCCGACCCAGTTGGAAATAATTGTGACAGATGTAATAGGGGATATTCCTGCTGCCAAATTCCGCCTCATACCGTTGGCGAAGTCTTTTATAATACCATCCCCACATGGGTACATCCTGCTGAATCCAGGAAGCATTTTCCAGTGTTTCTCCTATCCAAACCGCATCCAGCGGCTGAACGAGATCTGCCTTGCTGGTAGCGGTAGCTTCGTCAAAAGGTCCATTGGGCCACCACCTTTTGTTGTACCCATTGCTGTAGTCGTCGGCGCCATTGGTAGGCTTCAGCTGAAGGAAATTTTCAAGTCTTTGTACATCAAAATAGGTAAGACCAGCATGTTTGAGACGTTCGACTTCTTTAATATTTTCCCAAGGCAATTGAAAATGAGAGATATGCGTCACACCTTTCGATAAGAGCGTGGATACCGGAGTTTCGCCTCGGTTTACAATAAAAACATGACCCTTGGGGAGTTTGATAGGAGCCATGATATCAGCCCACTGCGTATTTTTTATATCTGGATTATAGGATTCCGGAATGGGGTTGACAAAACCTGGATATTGTCCTGGAAAGATTCCGGTATACAAAGCGGAGGTTACGTTATTACTAAAAGTTTTACCAGCGTCGGTGGAGAAAAAGTAATTTTTGACTTTGTCTGACCATCTATTTACTGATTCCAGCCCCTTTTTGGTTTTCATTTTTAACACACGAATTGGGGCATTCGACTGATATTGGTAACTGGTAAGCGGAGTTTCTTGCTTAATTAAAGCGCCATTGATGATATAACGCCATTCATAGCCCTCGTCCAGGGGAGGACTAGAGACGTCATGAATCATCCAATTGCCAGGTCCCCCACTAAATCGCAGATCAAGATGCTCGGGCATTCCGGTTGTAATCCATCGGGGACCATTGGCCGCCTGAACTCTTAAATTGCTATAGGGAGTAGCCTTATTAACCACAAACTCCTTTTCGGATTTTCCATCGCAACTGGTCCCACTTAAGATGAGTTTATATGTGCCCTCCTCTAAAATGGGGTATTGAATGACAATCATACTGGATTTCGGCTGAAGGTCTGCCGAAGTTTTGAGTTTGCCTGCCCGATCGTATATCTTATAATTGAGGCCGAAAACATTTACGCCATGAAATGTGACATGTGCCCCCGTTGGAGAAACATTTAGAATTTCCATGATTTTTGGCCCAAATTCACAAGGACCATCAGAAGTAATTCCGGGCATCTTTGCCTGCCCTTCGGACTGGCTGGCCCTCCATAACTTTTCAACGTTAGGTACTGAGACTAAGTCGTTGAAGAAGAAATGCACTATAAATAAAAGGACGGAAATTCCGATAATGATACTAAGTTTACGTTTCACAAGGTTGAATAATTCTTTCGGTGCTGGCAAGTGGAGCAACTTTTAAGATTGTTCCACTTGCCAAGTCGGATCATTTTTTACCCCACCGATGTCATGGATTAAGAAAACGAAATGCGGTACTTTACAGTATGAGCCTGAGTCTGATTTTTAAGTCGGTAGTTCTTCCGACTTATCCTGGTAAGTGAGCAGTCGAAGCGCATTGAAGACTACGATAAGGGTAGATCCTTCATGAGCGAGTACTGCAGGACCTATGGAAGCGATGCCCAGTATGGTTAGTGGGATTAAGATACCTACCATTCCCAAGCTGATCCATAAATTTTGCTTTATAATCCGTTTTGCTTCTCTGCTTAAGCCTATGGCGAAAGGAAGGCTGCTCAGCTGATCGCCCATTAAGGCTATATCAGCTGTTTCCAAAGCTACATCGGAGCCGGCAGCACCCATGGCAATTCCCACCGTACTTTTGGCCATCGCGGGAGCATCGTTGACTCCATCACCAATCATGGCTACTTTGTTTTCCCGAGCATCGAGGCGCGCTACGGCATCCACCTTGTCCTCGGGCATTAAATTACCCCATACCTCACTGATCCCTATCGTCCGAGCGACCGTTTCTGCCACCCTTTGATTATCTCCGGTAAGCATAACCATTTTCCGAATTCCCAAAGATCTCAACCGTTTCAACACGTCGGCCGCTTCCGCTCTTGGTGTGTCCATCAGTCCGAGGAGACCTACCCAATGGTCGCCCTTTTGGACGAGCATAGCTGTATGCCCTGTACCTTCAATTTCTGTCATTTGAGCGAGTATTTCCTTAGGAATATTGCCCTCAAAAAGGGCTTGGTTGCCAATTCGTATCTGGTCCTGATCGATACGGGCGGAAACTCCTTTTCCCGTGATCGATTGCAGCCCCTCTGCCTGGGGAACGGGGCTGTCCTTGAGCAAAAGAGTAGCCCCTTTTACGATGGCTGTGGCCAAGGGATGATCGCTGGCCTGTTCTACGGCAACCGCATATTGGAGGAGCTGTATTTCAGTAAAACCATCGAAAGGCAGGGAATGAGTGAGTTTAGGTTTTCCTTCGGTGAGTGTTCCGGTTTTGTCAAAGGCTATAGACTCGATGTTTCCCAGATCCTCCAGTGGGCGTCCACCTTTGATGAGCACTCCCCCTCGGGCTGCGCGCGCAACACCACTTAACACCGCACTGGGAGTGGAAATTGCCAGGGCACAGGGGCTTGCAGCGACCAGAACCGCCATGGCACGGTAGAAGCTGGAGCTAAAAGATTCATCGATTACCAGAAAGGCAAAACAAAGTACCACTACAAGAATCAAAATAGAAGGGACAAAATACTTTTCAAATCGATCAGTAAAACGCTGGGTTGGGGATTTTTGCTTTTCGGCCTCTTTAACAATTCTGATTAACCGGGCAATGGTCGAATCTTGAGCAACCTTTAATACCCTAGCCTCCAGGGCTGAGGGACCGTTGATGCTTCCGGCAAAAATCCGGTTTTCAGAAAGGTATTTTTCAGGTTGTTGTAAGAAATCGTCGTTCGCTTGATAGGCCACTTTCTCAAGAGGAATACTTTCTCCTGTGATGGGTGACTGGTCTACAGGACCAGAGCCTTTTATTACCAAGGCATCGGCTGGTATTTTGCTGTTGGGTTTAATCAGAATAGTATCTCCCTTTTCCAATTCGTTAACCGGAATCTCCTGCCGCTTTTGATTTTTTAGGAGCACTGCCGTTGGCGGGGCCAGGTCGGCCAGGCTGCTGATGGAGTTACGGGCCCGACCCATCGCATAATGTTCCAGAGAATGGCCAAGACTAAACAAAAAAAGCAAAAGTGCTCCTTCGGCCCATTCTCCTAAGATTCCTGCGCCCACGGCAGCCACCAACATTAAGAAATCTATTTCAAATCGTCCTTTGCTAATGGTTTCGATGGCCTCTTTTGTTGTAAAAAAACCTCCAAAAAAATAAGCCATCAGGTAAAGACTAAGATTTATCCAAGCTGGAAAGTTTTCTACGAAGTTCAGCAAATAACCTAAGGCCAAGAGTGCTCCGCAGGTAACTGAGAAGACCAGTTCCGTATAGGGGCCGAAAATGCCCTGGTGGTTGTGGGCATCGTTATGTTGATGAGTATCCTCATCTTTTTGATGTATAGTTGTCATTTTGTGTAGATTTATCTAAGCCCTTCCCCTTCCTTCGCCGGAAAGGGGAAGGCCTTAGGCTATTAAATAAGCTTTAAATGGTCGCTTAGTGATGATGCCCTGATTCCGTGTTTTTCATCATCGACAATAAGGTGTATGCCCCGGTCGTAACGACCTTTCTGGTGCTTACATTCGAATCGGCCGGAAGATCTATGGCCGTAAATCCATCTGCAGATGTACCCTTTTGTACCTCTATCATTTCAAAGGAGGTACCGTGAGACTCTTTTACACCATCATGGGTGTTGGCTGAGCTGTCGGTCTCTGCAAAAATATAGAACTTCCCTTCGAAGTTGACGATGGCAGGATCGGGTAACGCCCAACTTTTTTGTCCTTCTAATTCTATGCTCGCTTTTACGAAGTTTTGAGGCAGCAATCCTTTTAGCTCCGTGTCAAGATGACAATGGACCCTAACGGTACGGTCCTCATCAATCATTTGATTGATCAGATAGACCTTGGCCAGGTATTCTGTTTCTGGTTGATTGCTTAAAGTAAACCGGACTTTCTGACCTGGTTTTATTTTATTGATATCCCTTTCAAAAACAGAAAGTTCAATATGAAGATGGTCGGTATCAACGATCTCGAAAATTACATCCGTTGGTGCTACATACATGCCTATATTTACATTAACCGTAGTGACTGTACCGCTGATCGGTGACCTGACGACTGCGTTGTTCACGATACTTCCCTTCTGAACAGTACTGAGTGATAAACCAGCAGTGGTGATCCGTTCGGCTAATCCCGCCTTACGGGCCAGCAGGGTCTTTACCGTAGTCTGCGCCTGCTGGTAGGTTTTTAAAGCATTCACCTGTTCGGCGCTAAGTGCTTTTTGCCTTTCCAAATCCATTTGCGCATATTCCAACTGGCTGGAGACCTCCAGGTATTCTTGCTGAATAGGGATGAATTCTGGATTCTCTATGACGGCTAACACTTGGCCTTTTCGTACTTTCATGCCTTCCAATAGGTCCGTTTTTCGAATGAATCCGCCCATAGGTGCGCTAATACTGACGCGATTTTGAGGAGGTATGTCAATGGCACCATTGGCATTTACGACATTGCTAAGGTTTTTTTGTTGTAAATTACTTGTGACAATTTTTGCCGTCAGAAGATCCGCCTCGCTAACCTCGATGCGGTTGTTCTCCAGATCGTCATGCTGGTCCGTTTCCTGGCTTTCCTTATTATCTTCTTGTGGAGACGAGCAGGAAAATCCTGCCGATACCAATAGGAATATGATTATTAAATTTTTCATTGGATGGATATTTTATACTATAAATAAATAGGTATCAATTGCCTGACTTAGTTCTGATCTAGAAGATATTCCAGCTCTATCACGGCCATATTAAAACGGTTAATCTCATCCAGATAAGAAGCCTGAATCTGAATAGACTGCCTTATGGCTTGAGAATATTCTAAATAACCCGCTTCTCCTTTTTCATAAGTAACCATTGCCTGGTCGAATAAATCCTGAGCTGCAACAAGAGTTTTTGTCTCGTACAGTTCCAATTTTTTGGAGGCAGTCTGCATGGTAAACAGGGCTTGATCCAGTTGCTGACTTAAGCTAATCCATTCCTGATTGGAGCGGTTCTGAGCCATTTTCTCTTGTATCACTCCTGCTTGTACTCTTGCCTTGGTAGCTCCATTAAATAATGGAATGGCGAGTCCAACCTGGAAGGAATGGAAACGCTTATTAGCCCCGAAATACATGTCTATATTATTCTTTAGGTGGTTCCCAATCAAAGATTGATTGGTATAGCCCAAAACGAGGTCTGGCAATAAGTTGGCTTTCTCTAACTGGGTATTCGACTGCTCAATTTTCTCCAATTGTTGTAAATAGAGTAGGGTGGGATGCTGCTTGAGCAGGGAGCTGTCCACAGCTGCCTGGATCGAAGGCATGCGTACAAGGGTGTCAGGTTCTGCAGCTAAGGGCTGCTCGCCATTCACGAGGGTCTGTAGTTGCCGTTGCAGACTAAAACGCTCGTTCTCATTCTGCAGGATTAGGGCCTCAATACTTCCCAGCTCACTTTGAGCGAGTGAAAGTCCCAATTTATTAGCTTCACCGGTTCTAAGGCGTAGATCAGCGGCAGAGGCAAAACGGGCCGTGTTGTCCCTGAGCAAAAGGAGGAGTGTGGATCGGTGATTGAGAAGAATCTGCCGAAAATAATTTTCTTTAATACTACGAATTAAATTGGCTTTGCTGATCTCTATTTTTGCATTAGCACCTTTTTCCTCCGCATTTAAGCTCTGTCTGCGCTTTTTTACTTCCCAGGGAGTTGGTAATGTTTGAGAAAAACTAAATTGATTGTCAAATTGCAAGCTGTTGTATTGTCCTCCCGTCCAGTTGAGATTGGTTTTTCCCAGGTCCAGTGCCGTTCCTTTCAAGGCTTGGCGAAGGTTTACCTGATATCGATCCGCAGCGATTTGGAGGTTATTTTCCAGCCCCCTGGCAATTGCTTTTTCCAAAGTTATTTGTTGGCTTATAGGCGGAGCATCCTGCGCTTGTGCAGCATATCCAACCAGTAGAAAGATTCCTAATAAGCCACTTTTAGCACTTTTGGCCAAGGCCATGAGTCGCTCTTCCACCAGTAAATAAAGGGCAGGGAGTACCAGTAAGGTAAGCACCGTGGCCGTTACCAATCCTCCTATCACTACCGTGGCCAATGGGCGCTGCACTTCTGCACCTGCATTGGTAGAAAGTGCCATAGGTAGAAATCCTAATGAGGCGACTAGTGCGGTCATTAAAACAGGTCTTAGCCTGGTGGCTGTGCCCAGTTTTATGACCTCGTGTAGATCCTCAATTCCCTGCTGCCGGAGTCGATTAAATTCGGCAATCAAAACAATACCATTTAGAACCGCAACCCCAAAAAGGGCGATAAAACCGATGCCGGCCGAAATACTAAAGGGCATTCCTCGCAGGATAAGCGCTGCAATTCCTCCTATAGCCGAAAGGGGTATGGCAGTGAATATAAGAAGGCTATGTCGCAACGAATGAAAATTAAAATATAGCAAACCAAAAATTAATAAAAGGGCCATGGGGACGGCTATTTGCAGCCGTTTATTGGCTTCCTGGAGGTTCTGAAACTGTCCCCCGAAAGTGGCATAATAGCCTGTAGGAAGTTGAAGTTGCTGGTCCATTTTGGCCTGCAATTCCTTGACAATGCTTTCGACATCCCTGCCTCTGACATTGAAGGCCACTGTAATTCGTCGTTTGGCGTCCTCTCTTTGGATCTGGTTGACTCCTGTTTTCATGGATATATTGGCTACCTGATTGAGAGGGACCTGCTGACCGCCTGGAGCAGTAATGAAAAGTTCACTAACATTTTCGATGGACTGACGGCTCTCGCTATCCAGGCGCAGTACCAGGTTGTAGCGTCGCTCACCCTCATAAATCATTCCAGCTTGTCCCCCGGCAAAAGCCGCTTGAATGGTGCGGTTGGCTTCCTCTATACTCACCCCAAACTGAGATAGTCGATCCCTGTCAAAATCTACAACGATTTGAGGTAATCCAGTAACGCTTTCTACATAAAGGTCTACGGCACCTTCTACACTATTGACGAGCTGGCCCACTTTTCTGCCCTGTTCGGCGAGCGTTTCCAGATCTTCTCCATAAATTTTTACGGCTACGTCCTGTTTGATTCCCGTCATAAGTTCATTGAAACGCATCTGGATGGGTTGCTGAAATCCAAAGCTTACTCCGGGAATGGCCGTGGTTAGCGTTTCCTGCATTTTTTCGGCCAGTTCTTCCCGACTGGAGGCTTTGGTCCATTCCGACCGATCTTTTAAAATTACCATGAGGTCTCCGGCTTCTATGGGCATAGGGTCTGTTGGAATTTCCGACGCTCCAAGCTTGCCCACTACTTCTACCACTTCGTCGGGATAATATTTAAGCAGAGTTTCTCCGGCCTTGTTGGAGGCCGATATCGATTCAGACAAAGAGCTTCCTGTAAGCACCCTCATTTCTACAGCGAAATCACCCTCGTCGAGTTGAGGGATAAATTCTCCTCCAATTTTGGTGAAAGCCCAAACACTCAGAGCCAAAAGGACCAAGGCTATCGACACCACCAGGTATTTTAATTGTAATGCTGCCTGTAAGGCCGGGCTATAACATCCCTGAAAGAATGCCATAAGGCGATCTGAAACATTGGGTTTATGTTTACCGTTTTTACTCAAAAATAATGCTGATGCCATTGGGACATAGGTAAGCGAAAGGATAAAGGCCCCAAGAATGGCTAGACTTACCGTCTGTGCCATGGGCTTAAACATCTTTCCTTCAATACCTACCAGTGCTAATATGGGGAGATAGACTATTAAAATTATGATTTCACCAAAGGCGGCGGACTTCCGAATGTTGGAGGCTGACTCGTACACTTCCCGGTCCATCTGTCCCTGCGTCAGGCGTTGCTGATGGTTTTTTCCTACAATATGATGTAAGGTAGCCTCGACAATAATGACAGCCCCGTCTACGATTAACCCAAAATCGATGGCCCCTAGGCTCATCAAGTTTCCCGAAATACCCATCATATTCATCATGCTTACGGCGAAGAGCATAGAAAGGGGAATTACGGAGGCTACCACAAGTCCTGCACGTAGGTTACCTAGCATGAGTATAAGGACAAAAATGACAATCAGGGCTCCTTCCACCAAATTGGTAGAGACCGTGCCGATGGCCTTGTTAACGAGCTTGGTACGATCCAGGAAAGGTTCTATTTCTACTCCCTCTGGCAAAGTCTTACGGATCTGGGCGATTCGGTCCTTTACATGCTTAATAACCTTTGCGGCATTGCCGTCTTTGAGCATCAGGACTAAGCCCCCTACCACTTCACCATCACCGTTTCTGGTCATGGCCCCATAACGGACAGCGCTCCCAATTTGCACCTTGGCTACATCGCGGATAAGGACTGGTAATCCTTCGCCTGTGCGCTTTACCATTATTTTTCCAATTTCAGACTCGTTTTTTATGAGCCCCTCCGTCCTGATAAAATATGCGTTGGGCTTTTTGTCAATATAGGCACCTCCCGTATTCTGATTGTTTTTTTCTAATGCTGTAAATATATCGCTGATGGTCACCCCTGTGCTCCGAAGTTTCTGTGGATCTATGGCCACTTCATATTGTTTCAGGTTGCCACCAAAGCTACTTACGTCAGCCACTCCTTCTGTTCCCAGGAGTTGCCGGCGAACGATCCAGTCCTGAATGCTTCGCAACTCTGTTGCTGAGTATTGACTGGCAAAGTCCGGTTTTGCATATAGAAGATATTGATATATTTCTCCAAGACCGGTGGTGACCGGAGCAAGGGTGGGCAGGCCGCTACCCGCTGGGATCAGCTCTTTTGCCTGGCCAAGTCTTTCTGCAACCTGTTGTCGAGCCCAGTATATATCAATGTTATCTCTAAAAACGATGGTGATTACCGAAAGTCCAAAACGGGAAATGGAACGAATCTCTTCCGTGTCAGGAATGGTTGTCATCTCCATTTCTATAGGGAAGGTCACCAATCTTTCCACCTCCTGAGCTGCCAGGGAGGGGCTTGTAGTGATGATCTGGACCTGATTGTTGGTGATGTCCGGTACAGCATCGATGGATAATTGGGTCAGAGAGTAGCCTCCCCAGGCCATTAAGGCCAGGGTCATCAACCCTATGATAAGTTTATTATGAACCGAAAAATAAATAATGCGGTCTAACATATGGTTTGTATTTAATAGGTAATAGATTTCCTGTTCCCCGGAGTGTAAGGGAAAAAGCGACTAGTATAAAAAGGAAATACTATTAAATCTGAGGCGGTTGCCAGATTTTACCTCGGTCGGTACCATAGAAATTTTCGGCGGCCCAGAATTGAGCTTTGTAGTAATATTCTTTTACGGCTATAGTAGGAATAGCTAAGGAATATTGTCCCGAGGTGATGGATGCACAGCAAGTGCATGAGCAGAATACAGAACAATGGTCAGCCCTGTCCTGGTGACTACCAGGCAGATCACTCACCACCGACTCCAGTACAGCAGTATCACTGACCCTGGCCCATGCGTCATTGCAGGGTACTGCCGATAAGGCCAGTGTGTACAGGACCAGTAGATAATGAATCAGTTTGCTCATGGTACAAATTTACCACTTACATACGTGCAACAGGTAGTCAAGAAGAATAAATTATAGAAAAGGGCTCTAAGGAGGACCCGTTATGCCTGAATTTTTCTTTCCTGAAACTTCGGTTGAAGGTAATTCAGAATGACTTCCAAAAGTTTTTCAGGATTATATGGTTTTAAAACAAGATCGTTCATTCCAGCTTTGGCTATTTCGTTAGCCGATCCCACATCGGCAGTAAGGGCTATAATGGGTGTTTTTACTCCTTGCTTACGGAGTATTTCTGTAGCCTGGTAACCGTCCATTACAGGCATATGAAGATCCATCAGGACCAGATGGTGGCGAGACTCATCGAATTGAGTGACTGCCTCCTTACCATTGGTAGAAATATCGAAGGTGGCCCCCCATTTGGTTAAAAACTTTTGTAATACCAGGATATTCATCTTGATATCTTCGACGATCAGAATATGCATATCTGACAAGGGAGCCGTATTCTCAACTGATGTTGTTATATTTTTAATATAGGGTGTGGATAGCTCGAAGGTTTGTATCCAATAGAATTCTGAGCCCTGTCCAAAAACACTGTTAAGCTGTAAATCGACACCCTGCATTTGGAGGATTTGTTTGGTAATAGATAGCCCGAGTCCCGCCCCTTCAAAATTTCGGGTGAAGGTTGAATCGACCTGTGTAAAACGATCGAATATGATAGCCTGTTTTTCCAGAGGAATGCCAATGCCGGTATCCGAAATGCCGATGCGTAATTGAATGTTTTGCTCCGTAATTTCCAAAATATCGATGGTACATTTAATCTGTCCCTGTTTGGTGAATTTGGCAGCATTCCCCAAAAGGTTAGCTAAGATTTGGGCAAATTTCTGACCATCCGTCAGAACCAGAAGGTTGGCCACAGAATCTGTATTTTGTATGAATTCTACATTTGGATTATTCGAAGCGGCTCTAATACCGATCATTACTTTTTTGGCAATACTATGTAAGTTCACCGGCTCATTATGAATGGTGAGTTGCCCGGCTTCCATTCGGTTTAATTCCAGAATATTATTTACGATACCCAGCAAATTATTGGCCGCGAAGAGTAGCACTTCTAAATGTGCCTTTTGATCTTCACGCGGATTCTCACCTTGCATGATATGGGCCATGCCTATAACAGAATTCAGAGGAGTCCTGATTTCATGGCTCATGGTGCTAAGAAATTCGTTCTTCGCTTTTAAGCCCAGAACTGCTTTTTCCTTTGCCTTATTCAGGATATAGGCGAAGCGGAAAGGTAGGACGAGGGACTGGCAGGAAAAAAAGCCCAGATAAGAAAAAAAGATTATGGGCTTAGACAGGTTTACGATTCCATAATATTCCAGTATGAGGAAGCCCCCAAGGATGCTGATACTTATCGAACTTAGCAGTGCGATGGTGGCTCCCACTCGTTTATTATAGGTGGCCTTCCAATAGATATAAAATGCTAGACTTATCGAGGCCAGCAAAATGGCCAGATAGATATCTATAATTTTACTGAAAAACAAAGGGGAGCTAAGGATGGTGATGGCTGCGAAAATAAGGCTAATGGAAGCCAGGGCGGTTAGCAGCTTTTGAGGGGCATCCTTAGGAAACAGAGATTTGGTGTAAAGCATGAACATCGACACCGAAAGAAATAAGGACAGATATTCCAGGTGAATAGACCAGGTCCAATCCATATTGGGCAACACATCGTGCAGAGGGTAGGTAGATGTCCCTACAATCCGATAACTATAGAGCATACAGAACAGTCCAAAAAACAACAGAGGTCTATCTCCATGGCTAAATATATAGAGTCCTAAAAATAGCAACCCCATGATAAAGATTAGTCCCGTTAAGAACCAATCCATAGCACTGTTCAGGGTATGCGCATTTTGTAGGCGTTCCAGACTGCCTATCTGGATGGGGTCTATCATACCTCCCCCCCGGCTATGATGAAAATTGGCAATTTGTAGTGCCAGACGGAGCGTATCTCCCGAGATAGGAAGAATCTTATTGCTATAATGCGGCTGGGTAGTTTCCAGGGTCGTGCCAGGCCGCCCATCTTGACATATAAGAGAGTCTCCCTCGTAAATTTGATAAGAAGAATTAATGTCAGGAAGTCGGAGTGCTAATGGTTTTGTGTGAGGGGGCAGTAGGATGGTAACCCGATAGGTGGCGTAGCCTGCAGCAGGTAGAGACCTATTGTATGATTTCTTGTCGGTCCAGAAACTGGGAAATTGGACCACTTCTCCACGCGTATCACTTATGCCTCCTTTTCTGTACTCCAACCAAAAAAAATCCCAGGACCCATTCAGTGTGGTGTCCTTGTTGTCAAAATCGAAAGCCCTTAAGTCCCGAGTAATTATTGTCTGTTTGTCAGTACCTATTTGGCCGTAAACAGTGGAAATATTCAATACGAGAAGTATGAAGATTCCAAAAATAGTATTGGAAGGAGCAGAAGGAAGTGAGGGTATAAATGACATCAGAGGGTCAAGGCTGAATTTTCATAAAGAGGAATACGGAATCTCAAAAGTAGCCAAGTAGTTATATAATTGGTATTTATTCGTCAATATACATGGGGTTTATGTCAAAATAATTTTTTCTTGGATCGAAGTTAAGTATTTGTTGATCTTTACCAAGTATTTTAATATAAATATTTTTTGATTATATAATATAAAATAACGAAAACAGAGATTTCACTGGAATGCTGTGCAAATTATAAATAGTTTTTTGAAGAACTAAATAATTCAGTCGGGCTTATTTTAAGATGAGTTTTGGATGAAGTTTATTTAAAAACTACCTGCGATTTAAATATTTCAGCTGATTATAAATGGAGTAAATGTATTAAGTGCAATAATTACTGTACATTTAATTGTACAAAATAATAGAAAAAATTCTAGTAGGTTAAAAATAACCGCCTGGCATTCATGCTGGTAATTATAAGGGAAGGTTACAAGCAAATTTTTGGGAAATCCAATATCGATTTGAGGATAACATTATAGTATGTTGCCCAAACCAAAAAGAATAACGAATAGCAAGGTGGATAAAGCCATCTGTTTTAAATAGGGATCCAATAGAGTCGGATCCGTCAGTCGGGAAACTTCTCTGGCATTTTTTAAAAACAGAGGGAAGCTGAGCAAATATAACAAACTGGTGAATCCCTGATAATGATGAGCCGTGTAGAGAAGAGTGGTCCCCATCCCAGTCAAAATAAGAATCCAATGATATTTTATTGCTGCCTCCCGGCCAATGCGAACGGGTATAGAATTTTTTCCGGTAGCCCTATCCGAATCTATGTCTCTGATATTGTTTATATTTAAGACAGCGACGGCAAATAAGCCACAGGTAGTTGCCGGTAGTAAAAGTTCCCAATTCCAGTCTAAGGTATGTAGGTAGCTGCTTCCTATAACGCCTACCCATCCAAAAAAAATCAAGACCGATAAGTCGCCCAAACCTGCATACCCATAGGGACGTTTGCCGGCGGTATAGGTGATAGCCGCCAGAATGCAGGCTATGCCAATACCCAGGAAAACCCAAAATGTATTGGCAGGGGCATCGTGCAAGGCGATGGATAATAGGGTAAGCCCGGAGATCAAGGATAATACAGAGAATACAATAATTGCTCTCAACATGCTTGAAGCCTTAATTTCGCCTGCATGAACGGCACGTTTGGGCCCCTGCCGTAGGGCTGTATCTTTTCCATTTACGGCATCTCCGTAATCGTTAGCAAAATTAGATAAAATCTGAAGTAAGGTAGTGGTAAGGACGCTTAGTACTGCTATGGTCCAGCTAAATGGTCCTGTAGTATAGGCCAGAAAGCATCCCATCAGAATACATGACAGGGCAAGCGGCAAAGTTCGGGGACGCGCCGCTTCAATCCAGGGCTGCATAATCAAAGAAGAGGAAAGTTGGTTTAAAAAAGAGGCAGATCGAAGACCTACCCCTTTCATACTATTATTTTAAAGATTTACGGATTTTAGAAATTCCGGGTCCGTAGGTAATACCTTCGAAGCAAAAAAGTTGGTGAGTTCTCCTTGTTCATTTATTACATATTTGCAAAAATTCCATGATGGAGTTTGGTCATTCCAACCATTCATCGACTTGGTACTTAGCCATTTGTACAGCGGGGCTTGATTTTCACCCACCACTTCTACTTTTTCGAACATAGGAAAAGTTACGCCATAGGTTTTGGAACAAAAAGTGGCAATTTCTTCAGCGCTTCCTGGCTCCTGACCTCCAAAGTTATTAGAAGGGAATCCTAAAACGATAACGTCGTTGCCATATTTTTTGTTAAATGCCTCCCAGTCAGCATACTGTTTGGTGTAACCACATTTGGAGGCTACATTCAAAATAACTACTTTTTTGCCTTTGTATTTGCCGAGATCAACTACCTGACCACCTACCAACGATTTTACCTTAAAATCGTATAGCGTCTGTTGCACGGTACGTGCCTCCACAGGTCTTTGAATGGCCGCAGATTTGTCGGCAAATAATCCGGTGATAAGAGAGGCGATAGTTACGAAAATAGATTGGAGAAATGCCATATATATTGTTTTAGTTGGTTGGTTAAGCAGTACTTAATATTTTAACACGCAATTGCCTTCGATTGTTCGTCAAGAATTATTTATTTAAGTTCCGAGACATATGTTCACGACAGCACTTTATCCGGATCCCGAATGATTCAAATATACTATCTAGGCCCGCCTAAACCAATTGCTTACATTCTTTCGGGTGCGTCTATGCCTAAGAGTCCTAAGGCATGTTGGATTGTTTTAGCCACAGCCGCAGATAGGGCAATTCTAAATTGTACAGATTCCGGATTGGGATCAGCAAAAATAGACACTTCCGCATAAAACTGATTATAGACTTTCGCTAATTCGAAGGCATATAAAGAAATGATGGAGGGTGCAAACTCTTCCGCAGCGGCCTTTACTTTTTGAGGATACTGAGACAGGAAGAATATTAGCTCTCGCTCCGCCGGGTGCAAGCTATAGCCCGCTGCTGGAATGGCACCTTGGATAGATGTAGCCACGGCCTTTCTGCCAATGGAGCGGATACGAGCATAGGTATATTGAATAAACGGTCCTGTGTGTCCTTGAAAATCAATAGACTCTTCGGGGTTGAATAACATCCTTTTCTTTGGGTCTACCTTTAACAAGAAATATTTCAATGCCCCCAAGGCCAGCTGGTGATAGAGCAATTTGGCCTCCTCACTTTGGAAGTCCTCAATTTTTCCAAGTTCCTGAGTTCTATCTGCGGCAGTTTGGATCATCTGAGCTACCAGATCGTCGGCATCTACCACCGTCCCTTCCCGACTTTTCATTTTACCTGTGGGTAGGTCTACCATACCATAGCTGATATGATGACATTCTTGTGCATAGGTACGTCCCAAACGTTTTAGTATCGCAAAGAGTACCTTGAAATGATAATCCTGCTCGTTACCTACTACCCATAAGTATCTGTTGGAATGATATTCGCTATATTTTAGTTCAGTCGTGCCTAGGTCTTGCGTGATGTATACAGAAGTGCCATCGCCACGAAGTACAAGCTTCTCATCGAGGCCTTCCGCTGTCAGGTCCACCCAAACAGACTGGTCGTCTTTTTTAAAGAATACACCTTTTTCTAGTCCTTCTTCAATAATATCTTTTCCTAATAGATAGGTATCGGACTCATAATATGTTTTATCGAATTCGACTCCTATTTTAGTATAGGTTTCGTTAAAGCCGGCATAGACCCAGCCATTCATCTTATGCCAAAGGTCTACCGTTTCCTTGTCCCCTTGTTCCCAGAGACGTAGCAATTTTTGAGCTTCCTGCATCCAGGGAGCCTGTTTGGCGGCCTCTTCCGGGGTTTTTCCTTGTGCGATTAAGTCCTTAATTTGGGTCTTGTATTCCTTATCAAAAAGAACATAATACTTGCCTGCGAGATGATCGCCTTTCAATTGAGCGGTCTCAGGAGTTTCTCCATTTCCCAGGTACTGATACGCCAACATGGATTTACAGATATGAATGCCCCGATCGTTGACCAGGCAGGTCTTTACCACCTGGTAGCCACTCGTTTCCAGTATTTTAGCCAGAGAGTCGCCGAGGAAATTGTTTCTTAAATGTCCCAGGTGCAAGGGTTTATTTGTATTAGGTGAGGAAAACTCCACCATTACCGAGGCTCCATTAGGTTCGCTACTGCCAAAATGTGCATTTTTCGATATCTGATCTATGGTCTGAAGCCATACAGTATCCTTCAGGCTGATGTTCAGAAAGCCCTGAACGACATTAAAGTCTGAAACAATGGTAGAGTGTTCTAACAAATAGGCGCCTATTAATTGCCCAATCTCAGCAGGAGCTTTACGTATGGACTTGCTTAGTGCAAAACTTACAAAAGTATAAAAACCTTCGAATTCCTTTTTCGTTGGTTGTAGTACAATATCCTCCACGCTCAATTCAAATTGAGCTAGAATTGCTTTTTTAATATCCTCCTTAATTATCGATTCGGTGGTCATGCAGTTGGTCTGAATTTTTCTATTTGTATGGAAAAAGTAAAATTACTTTTCTAAACCTTAAATAGTGTAATTAATTTCCTAAATTAAGAAGTAACTTATGCTTTTTGGTGCAAAATTAGGCTAATTATCCAACCCCGCCATAAAACTTATGAAATGTATATTTGCTTATCGTCTTTTGATTCTTGTTTTTACTGGTTTAATTTATATTATTCATACACCAGGTTATGGGCAACTCCTGCAGGCTGACCGAATAGAGATACCGGCAAAATCCAATGATTCGGAGTTTTTCGAAGTATACCCTCTGGGAGAAGAAGGGTTACTAACCCTTACACGAAATGAGCGGTATGCCAGTAGGAATCAGGAATGGCAATTTGTAAAATACGATACAGCTTTCCAAGCCCTTTGGAAGCGTCATTACAAAATAGAAAATAAGTATAAGCCTATTATGTCTTTTCAGGGACCTACGAAAGGTTATTGGCTTTTTGCACAACCCGATACGGAACATTACTTTTTTCTACAGTTGGATTATAGCACCGGAGCTTTTGATGGTTTTCAGGGAGATCTCTTGTCTGGAATTCAGGTTCAGCAGTTTAAGGTCATCGGGAGCAAGGCTTTGGTTTCTGGATATTACCGATCCCGCCCTGTAGTAATTGTCCACTCCTTTTTCGACGGCACCACCCGGGTATTACCCGGGCTTTTTGAAAAAAATACCGAAATCAATAATGTAGAGCTGGATGAAGTGAGTGGCAATATCAACGTTACTACTTATGCCTTTAAAAGGAAAAACTGCATTTTCGATATTAGAACCTATAATTATGAAGGGAAGTTACTCAAAAAAACCACTTTAAGCGATCCACGTTATAGTGTTATATCTGGACAGATCGTACCTTTAAATGAGGATGATTCTTATTTGATTGGTAATTATTCAATAGGTTGTACGGAATATTCCCAGGGATTGTATGTGACTCATATAAAGGATAATGATCCCGGAAAACCAGAATTTATTGCCTTTTCGCAGTTGCAGAATTTTTTTAATTATCTGAAGCCAAAACGAAAGGCCAAGGTTTTGCAGCGTATCGGTAAGCGGGAACAGTTAGGTAAGGAAAATAAATTTCGGTATCGCTTGCTGGTGCATGATCTTATTCAGAGAGAAAATGAAATAGTTTTGGTAGCGGAGGTGTATTATCCCAATCAACGTACGGCGACGCCAATTGTGTCCAGCGGACTTAGTAGACAATACTATGGACGTACGCTAGAGGGGTATAAGTATACGCACGCGATCGTATGCGCTTTCGATCGGGAAGGTAAATTTCTTTGGGATAATTGTATTGCTATCAAGGATCTGGAAAGCTATGAACTTCAGGAAATGGTTCAGGTAACGCCTGTAAAGGATTACTTTATTTTAGCCTATCCTCAGGAAGGCGAAATCCATACCGAGGTAATTCGCAGAAATGAAGTCGTTGCAACCAGTGAAAAGTTTAAAATTACACCCAAGGCAGAGGGTGAAAAGGTGCTAAATGATGCCGACAGTTATTTGTCTCCCTGGTATGGACAATATTTCCTAGCCTATGGAACGCAGCGCGTGGGAAGCTCATCGACCGTAAACGGAAGAGAGGTCTATTTTATCAACAAGTTTACCTACGATACCAGTGAAATAGATTCGGTCATCCAGGAAGATTAAATCAGGCGCAGTGGTCAGGGAGTAGATTATATGCCCGGTACTAATCGACCATCCATATATGATCGGACTCGAAACCTTGTTCCTTCCATTCTACTTGAACCCGTTGACTATCCAAAGTATTTACCTGCATGCCCACATAATCGGGAGATATGGGAAGGTCGCGGTTATACTGCCGGTCGATGAGCACGAGAAGTTCGATTGCCTGAGGGCGGCCAAAGGCGGTCATGGCGTCCAATGCGGCACGAACCATGCGCCCACTAGCAAGGACATCATCGATCAGGATTACACGTTTTCCTTCAATCAGGAAAGGTACATCCGTTTTGTTGGGCACCAAAGGGGAGTCACGGCGGCGAAAATCGTCACGATAAAATGTAGCATCTAAATGCCCAATTAGTACGGGGTACCCCAGGCGTTGAGAAAGTTCAGCGACAATACGATCTGCAAAATAAATGCCACGGGGTTGAAGTCCCATTACGACCGTATTATCAAAATTCTGATGATTCTCAATGAGTTGCTGACATAGCCGGCTCGTCATTATTTCCAGTAAGGGGCTGCTAAGTAATAATCGTTTTTGGGTCATGCTGTAAATTCCCTGAATTTTAGGCTAAATTTAAGTACAGGATAATAGAATCAAAAATTTTCTAATACTTTACCTTGCCGATTAAAGGTATCATTTTTGGTAATTGATTCCTTACAAATCTGTATTAATTAATTAAATATTGCAAATGAAATATCTTATTGCTGGGTTGGGAAACATTGGCCCGGAGTATGCTTTTACTCGTCATAATATAGGTTTTATGATTTTAGACCGCTTAGCGGCTCAACACGATTTTAAATTTTCTTTCGAAAAGCTGGCCTTTGTAGCCGAGTGGAAATATAAAGGCAGGCAAATTTGCTTTATCAAGCCCACCACCTATATGAATTTGAGTGGTAAAGCCATTCGCTATTACCTCGACCAATTTAAAATTCCCCATGAAAATCTATTAGTTCTCGTAGATGAATTACAGCTCCCTTTTGGTACCCTGCGCCTAAAGGCCAAGGGCAGTCATGGAGGCCATAATGGTCTTCGAAATATTGAAGAGCTGCTGGCTTCTTCGTCCTACGCCCGGCTCCGATTTGGCATCGATAATAATTTCTCCAGAGGCCGTCAGGTCGATTATGTGCTCAAACCCTTTACAGATGAGGAGTTTATCACTTTGCCCCTTCATTTGGATAAAGCTGGTGAAATGGTGACCTCCTTTTGTACTTTAGGTATACAGCGCACAATGAATAATTATAACCAATGATGTAACTATTTCAAGAAAATATGATTTTTCAAAGAATTTACAAAATTCTTGGTTTTGGTAAGTAATTAATATTAGATTCTGATTAAAATAGTAAATCGAAATAATATTTTATGATTATCTGATTTTTGAAATTATATATGGTAATGAGGTGTTGATATGGATATGTTAGATATTTTTATTATCAAAATATATTGCGATATTTGTATAGTCAATTCGAGAGGGATTTATTGAACTAAACCGAGAATTGGAGCAGTAAGAATACGATCCTTCGCCTGGTAGTAATAAAAGCTTTAAATTGCAGTAGAGGTAAACCTGCAATTAGTAAAGAGGACAGAAGTGAAGAGATAAAAAATTGTATAGCTGGCGAAATAAAATTGAAAAAAAATAGAAATATTTTTGTTACTTATCCCTGAAATACCGTCATAAGTATGATTTTATGACCAAATGAGGGCCTCAAGGAGGAAAAAATAAAAAAGCTTGCAACTGTTTTACATCAGTATATGTTAATATAAGTGACTGAAGTAAGAATTAAAGGTACAAAAATTAGAAAAATAAAAATATAGTCAGATTGGTTAGGTAAATGTCATTGCCACGACGCTTTGAAGAATAACTAACCGGATTTATCTGATAAAGATAAGAAAAGGTTAAGGGTTTAGGAATAGTCAGTATATAGCCATCTCATTTGAGGTGGCTTTATCTTTTATAGGACACTGGACTTCCAAATCTCCACGCGACGGTTCATTTTTCTTAACGATTCTGTATTATTGGCTCTTAGGGGCTGGGCAGGGCCATAACCTTTTCCGCTGATTCTATGAGCTTCTATTCCCCGGTCAATCAGGTATTGTTTGCACATGTCTACACGAGCTTCAGACAAGGCGAGGTTCTGAGCGAAATCACCCAGATTGTCGGTATGCCCCTTAATAAAAATCCTCAATTTTGGATGTTCTTTAAAATAGGCGACCATTGCATCGAGCTGAGCCGTAGCTTCGGTGCTTAAAGTTTGTTCGCTTTGATCGAAGAATAAGGTCGCTAACGGAGTCGTATTTTTATCGGGACTCAGGCTGATTAACGACTTGATTTCTTCATTCCTGCTTTTGGTTCTGATAGGAATGCTGCGAAGATAAAAGCCTTCTGCCTGAGCGGTGATCTGGTAGTTTTGAAAGGGTAGCAGATCGAAAGAAAAATTTCCGTCAACTGTTTTCGCCTGGGCTACCAAGCTGTTATCTTCTGCCTTCCTTACCAATATGTCGGCATCATTAACGGGCTGTAAATTATTACCGTCATAGACCTTTCCGGTGACATTCGAAATTTTCGGAGCACTGATATTTATCTCGGGTAGCTTTTCTTCAACAGTTTCGGGAGGGGTTTCAGCCATGGTTTTTTGCTGTGGACGCCGCAGGCTGTGGTAGCTTCTACGAATAAACACAGGGGTCATCACCCGGTCATAAAGGCGGATGAGAGCCACGGAGCCGGCACTGGCCTCATGGTTTGCGATCAGATCATCCTGAAAAATATTTAATACCTGATCGGCATCTAAGATTCCTTCAGTACCCGGATCGGTAAACTCAACTTTGGACTGCCCATTGATATACATTTTGATGGTTTTAGTCTCAAAATCGCGGGAATATACATAATGCACATATTGGTTGGCGCGAACTGGGGCCTTTTCACTAATAGCATAATCGTAAAAGTTAAGTTTGCCATCGTAGATATAGCTCCCATAATCACTTTTACGATTTTTGAAATCTAATATTCTTTTCCAGCTGTCGAGCTTGTTCATTTTGAAATATAGCTCCACGGTAAAGGATTTGCTAAGAAAGCCTTTGGTAAGGGCATTATTAAACTGCAAACCACTGTTTTCTTCGAACTGATACACGGTCCGCTGCAAATATTCAGTATCAGGAATATCTTCTTTTACAAATTTACCAGGATTTCCCAAAACTTTAAGGGCTGGCCCCCCGCTTTCAATAGGCAATAATCCGTTATTAAAGTCATATGTCCATTGTTGCTGTGCCTTTAAGGGGCCTATACAAGTGGTGACAATGGTCCAGATGAGCAGTATTCTTATCAGTTCTTGGTAATTCATGACTCAAAATTATGAAAAACGAATGGGCTAGTGGAACCCTTCTTCTATTTTTGTAAAATAAAAATATTGCTACTCTTGAAAAATTTCATCATTGGACTGCTCTTTGCTGCATTATGGGCCTCCGCTTCAGTTGCCACAAAATTTGGTCTAATCGTGGCTCCAGCACTGGTCTTGGCCAATCTTCGCTTCTTTCTGGCGGGCGCCATACTACTTTCCTATGGCTACTTATTCGACGCTCAGGCTAGCTGGCCCAAGGCCCGACAATGGTATCGGCTGGCTTGCTTTGGTTTTTTGAATACAACGTTGTACTTGGGATTATATGTGTATGCCATGAAATATACCGCAGCTGGAATTGGAAGTTTAGCAGTATCAACAAATCCGCTAATTATGGTTTTACTTTCGGCCTTATGGCTGAAGAAGACCATAAAATCAGGAGATATTCTGGCGATCATATTCGGCATGCTTGGGATTTTTGTGGCAACTTTACCCTTATTAACCTTGGGAATTACCCAGCCTTTCGGAGTTTTAATACTTATGGCCAGCATGGTGTGTGTTTCCAGCGCCAGTGTTTACTATAGTACGGTCGACTGGCAAATGTCCAATATACTCATCAATGGATGGCAAGTTTTACTTGGGGGAATTTTTTTGGCACCCTTAACCGTTTTCGTCGGTGGTTTCGATGCCATTCACTGGAGTAGCCAGTTTTGGATGTCGGTCATTTGGCTAAGTGTAGGCGTAAGCGTCCTCGGGTTAATTTGTTGGTTTTACCTTTTGCGTCAGGACGCCATCAAAGCGTCTATGTGGTTATTTCTTTGCCCTTTGTTTGGATTTGTATATGCTTGGTGGCTGATGGATGAGCCCATCACGGTATATACTTATGTCGGTACAGCTTTAGTTGTTACGGGTTTATACTTAGGTTTACGGAGTAGGAGCCAATCCACGTAATAATTAAAATTCAAGTCCCGGAAAATGAAAGAAGGCCAGCCAAATTTCTCTAGCCAGCCCCTGAACTCATATTTCTATTTCTCCTTTCATATAGAGAACTGCCTCCCCGCTGATGAGTACTCGATCGTCCTGAATACTACATCGAAGGTCACCTTGGCGTTTTGATAATTGTTTGGCTGTAAAAGAACTTTTATCAAGGCGGCTTGCCCAATAAGGCACCAATGTAGTATGGGCAGAGCCGGTTACTGGATCTTCATCGATACCAGACTGTGGGGCAAAAAATCGAGAAACAAAATCTACTTCATCACCTGGTGCGGTCACGATCACACCCCGGGTAGGAATGGTGGATAGCACAATGATATCCAGATCCAAATTTTGGATCTCCTCTTCAGTTTCCAATACGACCAAATAGTCGGTCTTTCCCTTATAAACTTCTAATAATGAATTGTATTTTAAGGCCTCCACTAATGCCGGAGGGGGAACCGCTATTTGATACTGGTCGGCCGGAAAATTTAAAGTCAACCATGAATCTTGTCTGGTGACCATTAATTCACCGCTTTTTGACTCAAAGCGTATGTTTTCCTGATCATAATTCAGAAAATTATAAAGTACATAAGCAGCGGCAAGGGTGGCATGGCCACAAAGGTCCACCTCAACTTTAGGTGTGAACCATCGGATATGATAGCTTTCACCCGTTGCCACGATAAATGCCGTTTCAGCCAGGTTGTTTTCTGCAGCTATTGTCAACATCATGTCTTCAGATAACCACTCGGACAAAGGCACTATTGCGGCAGGGTTGCCACCAAAACGTTGGTTGGTGAAGGCATCAATTTGGTATATGGGAAGTTTCATGAACTTTGGCTAGGTGATATTCAAATGGCAAGGTATTAAAAAAAATGTCCATTCATCTTTAATAATGTAGGAAAATTTTATTTAATATTTATTTTGTACAAATTATGAATGAAAAAAGATTGAATGCGGGGTACTAGTTCTTCTTATTCTTCATACGAAGGTATACGCCATTGGTCCAGCCAAACCCTTCCTGGATTTCGTATTCTCCATCCGTAGCGCCCATATTGGTGTCTGCCACGTTATATTTCTCGAGCATTTTACCTCCCCGTTTAAATTCCTTCTCGATCAGGTCGAGCCATTCCGACTTTAGGGCGTTGGCGGTTCTATGAAAATTATAATTGATTAATCCTTTATAGGCAATCCAATGCAGCGGGGCCCAGCCATTGGGCGCATCCCACTGCTGTCCGGAACGACAGGTAGTGGTGAGTAAGCCTCCAGACTTCAGAAAATTGAGGCGAATATAAGAGCGTACATAATGCGACTGAGTTTTGGAGGCTAATTTAAAGAACAGGGGAAAGGTGCCAGCCAAGGTGACCGCAGCAGTGGTGCGTTGGAGCTTGAAGTCGAAGTCCATGAAATACTTTTTTTCTTCATTCCACAAAAACTTACGTATGGCCTTCTTCCTTTTTCTTGCCCGCTCTTCGTATTTTTTCTGGAAAGAAAATTTGTCAATTAATCTATAAGCTTCCGCCAGAGTGATTTCTAACATATAGATAAGGCAATTTAGGTCGACCGGGACCAGATCTGTGGTGTTTATACTACAAAAGTCATTTTCCTTACCGAACCAGCGGCTACTGAAATCCCAACCCGACTCGGCAGCGGCTCTAATATGCCTGTACAACTCTGAGGGTGGAGTTCCATAAGCTTTATGAGCTTGTTCTGCAAGTTCTATATCTTCCCGATAAGCTTCTGGTCGGGGACTGCATTTGTCGTCCCAATAGCGGTTGAGCAAGGTTCCATTAGGCATGCAAACTACACGTCTATGGGCTTCTCCAGGGGACAAATCATCAGGGCCTGAGTCCATCCAGTAGTCATATTCCATTTGAAGCTGAGGTAGATACTTTATCAAGATTTTCTTGCCCTCCATCTCACTGTATAAATTTACCATCAGCGAAAAAAACGGAGGCTGGGAGCGACTCAAATAGTAAGTGCGATTGGCGGTTGGGACGAATCCAAAGGTATTGATAAGAAAGGCAAAATTATTGACCATATCACCTACCATTTCATTCCGACCACTTTCCCGAAGACCCAGCATCGTAAAGTAGCTGTCCCAATAATATATTTCACGGAAGCGACCTCCGGGCACTACGTACGGAGAGGGTAGGGCTACCAGAGAGCCCCCCGGCTCCTGGTCTTCCGGTTGCCGGATCAGCACTGGCCACAGTCGATTGATATGTGTGCTAACATCAATATTTTTGTCGGGAATAAATTCGCATTTAATCTCTTTGGCTAAACGGAAATTTTCTGCGACGAATTGTTTTAAACAGAAATCAGATTTTTCTTTTTCTACATGATATTTCTCGATAATAAACATCGGGTCCGAAAGTGGTATGCAATCCACAAAAGTCTTGCAGTCGGCAAAAATATGACTCCGTTGCACATCATCAAAGAGGGCTCCGTACAGATCCTCCGGAGAGATATGTGACTGCAAAAACGTATGTGGGGCTGGAGAATATCCTTGTATCATATAGACTTTTTCGGGGTTACTTCTTGTATTTATACACGATTGACCGATCAGGTTTTAGGACTGCTTTAGGATGCAACCTCAGAAAAATCAAGTTTCGGGAAAGACATTGCTTTTTCAATCAATTGCAAATGAATCTTTAATATTTCCGCTTCCGATACCACATCTACCTTTTCTATATCGTCGGTGGGTTGATGGTAGTCGTCGTGGCCGCCTGTATGAAAAAACAGGACAGGTATGGACTTAGCATAAAATGAGCCGTGATCGGAACCACCACTTCCCGCCTTGTCGGTAAAAAACCGTACCGTCCCTTTTATTCCATCAAAAACCTGGGGCCATTGGGAGCTCGTTCCATACCCACCTATTCCAACGCCACGATCCGGATTGTACCGTCCTATCATATCCATATTGGTCATAAAGTTTACGGTAGCAAGCGGAATTGTGGGATTATTGACGAAATGTTTGGAACCTAATAAGCCCAGCTCTTCGGCACCAAAGCCAATAAATAAAAAATTATATGCTTCTCTGACCTTATTGCCAGAGAAATATCGGGCTATTTCCAACATTCCTGCTACGCCAGAAGCATTATCATCGGCGCCATTATGGATTTTTCCTTCGGGTTTCTCGGCCTTGGATCCTCCTTGGCGCCCCTCTCCCAAATGATCGAAGTGAGCACCTACGATAATGGTATACTCCGCACCATTATCCAAAAACCCAATTATGTTTTTTGCCTGGCGAATACTGTCCTTCACCACTACCCGCTTAACTTTGGCAATAAATTCCTGTTCATAGACCTTGGTACCCATGGGTTTTAACCCATATTTTTTAAATTGTTTGGCTACATACTTTGCCGCTTGGTCATTTTGTTTACTACCAGTACCCCGTCCTTTCATGGCATCGGAAGCCAGATAGGTAATGTGTTTTGTGAGTTCCGATGGGGAAGGCTGGATACTCTGGGCTGTGCTCATCAGGGAGATGGTCAGCAATCCCAATAAAAGGGTAATTCTCATGCTACTTTATTAGATTCTTAAAAAAGGCAATATAAAGGCTCAAAAGCCCACGCCCAAATGCAATTTGATGAATATGGAGTGATCTAAAGAAATTACTATGAAGGCAAGACAAATTGAAGTGTTGGAATACAGTCTATTAGCTAACAATTATGGCAGCGATTTCGATCATTTACTAGAGATAAAAATTTATTTCCCTAACTCATTTTACTTTCACGATCACCTTCATTTTCTCTGAAATATACCTTATAGGAGTGTGGATAAGATCAAAAAATACCCGCTCAGTTTCTGAACGGGTATTGGATAAATTTATTTTTTCAGGAGCTCTTTATAGATAACCTCCATAATGCCTGTTCGAATATTCAGTTGAGAGATCTTGTTATTCTCTCTTGTAGGATATACCCGATTGGAAAGGAATACATAGTTGAGATTCCATGCCGGGTCCGCCCAGGTCATAATGCCGGTGTAACCCGTATGTCCGTAACTGCTCGGGCTGGCATATCTGGGTGCATTGGCCGTATATATAAAGTTGGGTTTATCGAAACCAATTCCTCTTCTGTTGCCAATTTCAGGATATTGGTAACGGGTAAATTCAGTTAGTGCTTCGGAGCTTAATAACTGCTGTCCCCCATAATACCCTTTTTGCAAAAACATTTGCCATACCTTCATTACATCGTTTGCCGAGCCGAACAGACCTGCATGTCCACTAAGGCCCCCCATCATCGCTGCAGCTTCATCGTGCACCTGGCCGTGAATCTGGGTCATTCGGAAGAAGGTATCTTTTTCAGTAGGCACGATCTCCGATAGCCCGAACTGGCGGGTTGGGTTAAAAGTCAAAGTGCTTGCACCAAGTTTACGATAGAAATGTTTTTTTAGATAGTCTTCAAAATTCTCTCCAGTTAGATTTTGTACCAGTTTAGGATAAAGCAGGAACGAAAGATCACTGTATACATAATCCTGATTGGCGTTCAGCGGGGAATCACGAATGCCTTTGTACAGGACTTCTGTATAATTTTTCCGTATATATAAACTGTCACCAACTACCGAGGTAGGATATTGGGCCGACTTTTTGGTGCTGAAAATATTGGGTTTCCAACTTCCATCTGGATTTTGCGCTTCGCTCCAGAACTTGATATAGGATTTTAACCCCGCACTATGTGTTAACACTTTCCTCCAAACCAGGTCTGCCTTATTAGAGTTTTTGAAGGTGGGCAGATAGTCTTTCATATGCTTGTCAAGATCGAATTTCTTCTGGTCCCATAGACTCATCAAAGCCAGAGTAGACGCAGTTATTTTAGTTACCGATGCGAGGTCATAAATATCGGTGACTCTTACAGGCGTGTTTCCTTCGTAAGTATGCTTCCCGTAGGCCTTTCTAAAGAAAACCTTCCCATCTTTCGCTAGCTGAACTACGCAACCAGGGGTTGCTTGCTGGCTTAAGGCAAGATTAGCGACCGAGTCGATTTTGTAGGTGATCACCTCTGAACTTAGGCCTAATTCTTCGGGAATAGTATATTTGAGTCGACCCAAGGCAGGGGTGCTCACGCCTGCACCATAAGGGAATTGTGCATTGGCCGTAACGGGAAGACGGCCCTCAGACGGAATGGCGCCAAAAATCAGCTGAGCCGACAAATCCTCCGTATACTTCGTCCATTGGTAGGCCATGATGAGGGAACGGGCAGATTCAATTTTGTTAAGATTATTCAAGGCATAGGGATTGCCGAAAATCGATACTACGGCCTTATTAGTACTGATTAACTCAGCGAGAAAGCCATTGGTAGATGCCGTAAGCCCATAGGTGTTTCGTGGAGAAATGCTCGGGAGATGCAGACCTACCAGCAATAAGTTGTATGTCGAAAGCTGCTTTCGAATCGCCTTTATCTGAGCCTCGGACGGATTAGCCGGCAAGGTGAAATGATCCATGCTGGTATACAGACTTAATGTGGTCTGAAAGGTACTAATGCTGTCTACGCCCAAGGAGATAGAGGCAATCTTTAAGGTGTCAAGTTCCCTTAAGGGGAGCAGGTCATCTTGATTGCGAAGAACAGTTAAAGACTTTTCAGTCATCAATCGATTTGTAAGCTCTGCCTGTTTAGGATTCAAGTCCTCATAGAGATTTTTTAGCTCTATAGGCTTGAATTTATTAAGGCCAACCCACGCTTTGGCCTGGAGTACTTTTCGGCATTTATAGTCGATTTCTGCCTGAGAAATTCTTCCCTCAGCTATACTTTTTTTGATTTCGGCTATAGATTTGTTTACATCTTCAGTGAACTCAAGAACGTCCATTCCCGCTTCTAACCCCATTGCATCGGCTTTGCCATTAGGAAAATATTTGGTAACCCCCTTCATATTCATCGCGTCGGAGTAAATCATCCCGGAAAATCCAAGTTGGTGTCTCAGTAGATCAGAAACAATTGGTTTGGAAAGCGTCGACGGTAGGTTATTAGTCTTTTCCAGTGCAGGGATTGCAAGGTGTGCGATCATCATACCGCTTAGCCCATTATTGATCAATACTTTAAATGGAAAGAGCTCAAGGGAATCGATGCGTGCCTTGCTATGGTTAATAACAGGTAAGTCATAATGAGAATCAACTCCCGTATCTCCATGCCCAGGGAAGTGCTTGGCACTAGTGAGCAGTCCATGGTCCTGCATTCCTTGCATATAGGCCAGGGCCTTTTCTGCGACACGATATTTGTTTTCACCGAAAGAACGAAAACTAATGACCGGATTATTGGGGTTGTTATTGATATCGGCAACGGGAGCAAAATTGACATGTACTCCGAGGCGGAGGGCTTGTTTGGCCAGCTGACTCCCCATATCATAAATAAGATTGTTATGTCCCTGCATGGCCCCCAGGGTCATCTGGTAGGGATACCGTACGGTGCTGTCGATGCGCATGGCCAGGCCAAATTCGGCGTCCATTGCGATGAGTAGCGGCACTTTCGATATGGATTGAAAATGATTGGTAAGTCTGGCCTGAGGGACAGGTCCTCCCTGAAAGAATACCACACCGCCTACTTTGTTTTCTCGGATTAGTTTTTCTACGTATGCAGGGCTACTGGTGGTGGTTCCTATGGATGATCGCTTGGTATCGGAAACGGCCGCTACCATAATAAGTTGGGCGATGCGCTCTTCAGGAGTCAGGGAAGCAAATACGGAATCTACCCATGCTTGATGTTGATACAAAAAAGGAGGCGGGGTGCTCATTTGTGCCTGGGCACTGGAAAATAAAGCCCCTATGCCTATCATAAGTAAAAGAAGTGTTTTATTCATTTGTTGACTGGGTCAGAAAGTAAGATCCAAAGTTTGGAAAACAATTTGAAAATTACAATTAAGGCTGGTGAATTGCAGGATTAAGCAACACTAATGAAAGATCAGTCCTAAAATGAGACCTCCAATGATGATCAGGTAGGAGGGGACTTTTGTAAAATATAGTATCAATAAGGTTCCTACCACGGTAGCTAAAGGCAGCGTCTGATCGGACATGGGTTCAAATAAGGTGATGGCTGCGGCCAGGGTAAGCCCACAACTGGTGGCGTGAATTCCGGCAAGGGAGGCACGGATTCCACGGTATTTTTTTAGCTGATCCCAGAATGGGTAGGCGAAGAAAATAAAGAAAGTCCCAGGCAAGAAGATTCCTGCTGTTGCTACAAGACCTCCCAATAGTTGCCCGGCCATGCCCTGTCCTTTCATGGATAAACTACCCACAAATGTGGCAATTGAAAATACGGGTCCCGGTACTACCTGCGTGAGGGCCATGCCCGATAGAAATTCCTGATTGGTAAGATAGTGCTTAAATTCAACAAATTCATTGAAAAGCATGGGGATGAGTACCTGTCCGCCCCCAAAGACTAGGCTCCCATTCCGATAAAAGTTTTCGAAGAGTCGGACCGGCAATGAGCGGGTGATATTACCAATGATAGCTGCTGTAATTAAGACTGAAATCCAAAAAATCAGGGGGCGCCAGGAGATTTTAATAGGTCCCTTTTCCATTTTTTCGAGCTTACTGAAATTGATGGATGCAATGACCCCTCCGGAAACAATTAGAATTGGGGTCATATAGGGGGATGGATAAAGGTATGCAAGTATGATGGAGAGCACCAATAAAATCCAATCCTGTTGATTGTGAATTACTTTTTTGGCAATTTTATATGCGCCGAAAATAAGGAAGCCCACCGCCATAGGGCCAACGAAACGGGTGAAGGATAGGGATATGTCATTTTGCTCCAGATAGTGAATACCTATGCCGGCCATACTCATAAGGATCATGGCAGGTAATGACCATATGATCAGGGTTAGATAGGCTAGTGGCTGACCTCCGATTTTTAACCCTATTGCAGTAACCGTTTGCGTAGAGCTAGGTCCTGGCAACACTTGGCACAGCGCTTGTAATTCTAGTAATTCCTCTTCGCTAAGGTAGCCACGTTTGTGGACCAATCGCTCGATCATCATCATCAGATGTACCTGTGGGCCTCCAAATGCCGTAAAGGCCAGGAGAAGTATATCCATTAAATAGATCAGATACCGAAATCGTCGAACGGGCAGGCTCAAAGTGATGGGCTATTTAGTGAACGGGTAATTAGGAATTTAAAACCATTTAGCACTTTTATGTAATATAAATAAAGGGCTATCTAATTATTTAGGGAACTGTCTGCCCCCGAAGGGAAGGGACATAATCCCATCAAGAGCAGACAATTTAATTTGTAACCACGAAAGTAACTGATTTGTTTAGGTTGAAATATGATCTGGATCAAAAAAGCAAATTGCAATTTTTAGTTTGGTTACTTTTTTAGTCCTAATTCCCGAAGTCGTTCGTCAAGAAACGCTCCTGCAGTCATATCAGTATAAATCTTTGGACTTTCAGGTCCGATGCAACTTTCCAGGGAAGTAAGATCCATATCGGCACGGGGATGCATAAAGAATGGGATGGAGTAGCGGGAGCTGCCCATTTTTTCACGGGGCGGATTGACTACACGATGAATAGTAGACTTCAGTTTATGATTGGTAAGCCGATCCAACATATCTCCCACATTCACCACGATCTGATCGGGCAGGGCCGTGATAGGGATCCACTGCCCATCCCGGCGGAGGACTTCCAGGCCTTCCGCACTGGCACCCATCAGAAGGGTAATAAGATTGATGTCTCCATGGGCAGCGGCCCTTACGGCACCTTCTTCCAGGGCATCGGGGTTTTCTATCGGGAAGTAATGTAAAGCGCGCAGCAGGCTGTCCCCATTTTTTACCTTATCCTCAAAGTAATCTTCCGGAAGTTCCAGGTAAAGCGCAATGGCTTTTAAAAGGGTTCTTCCCGTATTTTCGAACATCCCGTAGACCTCCAAGGTTAAGGACTTAAACTCGGGGAGGTTTTCGGGGAATACGTTATGGGGCATGGAGCCAATAGGGTCGGGCTGGCCTATATGGTAAAATTCTTTTAGGTCGGCGACTTTAAATCCTTTGGCAGTTTCTTTTCTCTTTCCTATATAGCCCCGTTGTCCAAAGAGCTCTGGAAATTCCAGCTTTTGTTTTTCTGATTCTGGTTGGGAGAAAAATGCCTGAACGACATCGTATAATTTTTCACGTAAAGTATCGGAAAGTCCATGGTTTTTGATGGCGACAAAACCGATGTTTGTGAAGGCCGCACCCAGATCGGCAACAAACTGGCGCTTTTCACTAGTGTTTCCGGAGGTGAAGTCTGCTAAATTCAGCGAGGGTACTTCGTTAAGCAATGCAGGTTCCATATTCATATTTTTTTTTTCAAAGGTGAAAACATTCCGTTGTTCATGCAACTAATCTATTCGTAATCCATCAGTTTCTGTAATTTTGCCGCCTTATGGCAAAAAAGAAAAGTAATAAAAACAACTCAAATAGCAATGACTATCTAAGACCTTTGCCTGCAAAGGGATGGGTAATCTTGGGTGCCGTCTGTTTGATAATCGGCGGCTTATATTGGTATCTTGATGCCCGAACGGGCAATCGATGGGTTTTTATTCCTCAGATCGGAATAAAGCTACCATTACGTTATGCTATTCATGGCATCGACGTTTCCCACCATAATGCAAGGATCGACTGGGTGAAACTGAAAAATGGACGGACGGGGGAAGTAGGAATTGATTTTGCCTATATTAAGGCTACTGAAGGGGCCACCCATATTGATAAGCAATTTGAGCGGAATTGGAAAGAGGCGCGCAGGGTAGGAATTAAACGAGGAGCTTATCATTTTTATAACCCAAGGGTACTGTCGGATTTGCAGTTCGAAAACTTTAGAAGAAAAGTGCAGATGCAGTCCGGAGATCTACCGCCAGTGCTCGATTTGGAGGTGAGTGCTGGAAAGCCCGACGATATTATTATCAGAGGTGTCCGTAACTGGCTGACAAGGGTGGAACAGCATTATGGGGTACGGCCGATTATTTACGTCAATGTGCATTTTTATAAAAAATATATTGCCGGCAACTTCGATGATTATCCCCTTTGGCTGGCGGGTTATTCGCGAACTCATGTCGAGGATCTGGCCAGTGACGCACATGTCCTATTCTGGCAGCACAGTGAGAAAGGGTGGGCTCCTGGGATCCGAGGATTTGTGGATTATAATGTATTCCTACATAGTATTTCGGAATGGGAAGACCTGTGAAGGATAGGTATAGGGCTACCCAGCACAGGTCTGTTATATACGGCTGCCTTATTATAGCTGTGGCTCCTGCTGACTTAGGCAATGGAAGCTACCCTGCCCCCAAATAATTTCTGAAGCGGAAAGTGGTATGATTTTCCGCTGCGGCATGGCCCTTTCTAAGAGGTCTATTGCAAGGTCGTCATGGGCATTATCGAAGACAGGGACAATTACTCCGGCATTGCACATCAGAAAATTAACGTAGGAACCAGGCGTCCTGAATTCATCGATGACCACGGCCTTAGGCATGGGTATTTCAATGATATTTAACTGCTTTCCATTTAAAAGTCGCATCTGTTTTAACATCTTCAAATTAGACTGTAAAACAGCATAATTTTCATCATATTTGTCTTCTTCCACGCAGGCAACCACGGTGTCTTCGGCGATGAAACGGGTGGTGTCATCTATATGCCCGTCGGTATCGTCACCTACTATCCCGTCTTCTACCCATAGAATTTGCTCAACACCGTAGTAAGCGCAGAGCTTTTCCTCAATGGCTGCCTGGCTTAAGTGAGGATTTCTATTTTTGTTGAGCAGGCAGGACTTACTCGTCAAAATACTCCCGGCGCCGTTAAACTCTACGGAGCCCCCTTCCATAATGATCCCCGGACTGACCATGGGCAGGTCCAGATATGCCGCTATAGCGGCTGGGGTGCGGTTATCATCATCATAAGGTGGATATTTGCCACCCCATGCGTTATGCCCCCAATCAACGATCATTTTCTTTCCCATTTTTTCGTTGATAAGGAAAGCAGGGCCATGGTCCCGGCACCAGGCGTCATTGGTGGGTTTTATCACAAATTCTATACGGGAAAGATCCACACCAATCGCTTCTAGTCGTTGCTCTATGAAGGCTTTCAGGTTAGAATCATTGGCTATGATGCCCACTTGTTCGCCTTGACTGATTGCTTTGATAAAGGCCAGATATTGCGGAAGCATTTTGGATAACCTTTCTCCCTGCCAGGAAGCATCATTATGCGGAAAGGTGAGCCATGTGGCCCGATGTGGATACCATTCCGGAGGGAAAGTGTAACCCAGTTGCTGGGGGGTAAGGGTGCTTTGAAGTGTAGACACGGCGATGGTTTTGTATTTCAATATCAATAAAAGGCAAAGTACGTAAAAGCTAAATAGATTCTCATATAGGGTAGACAGTAATAGCTAGTTTATATGGGAAGGGTTATAAATTATATTATTTTTGTTTAAAAAGTAGCTGTATGTTAGAAATTATTCATTACGCTGTTCCGGTATTTGTATTGGCTCTACTGGTGGAGGTTCTGTATTTTAAATATATACAGCATGATGCTTCGCATTATAAATGGAGGGACACAGTGGCTAGTCTTAGTATGGGCATTGGAAATGTCATTACAGGTATATTTTCCAAGGGTATATTGCTGGCCTCCTTATACCTGGTTTATCAGTATCAATTTTGGGAGCTCGACCGATCACTTTGGTGGTATTGGATTCTGATATTTTTTGCGGACGATTTTAGTTATTATTGGTTTCACAGGTCTAGTCATCAGATACGCTACTTTTGGGCCTCTCACGTGGTTCACCATTCGTCACAGTTTTATAATCTGGGCACAGCGTTGCGTCAGACCTGGACCGGCCAAATATCTGGCAGTTTTATTTTCTATTTATGGATGCCCCTCATCGGGTTTCATCCTGTTGACGTGCTCTTGATGCAGACGCTGAGCCTTATTTATCAGTTTTTTATTCATACTGAATCTGTAAACCGGCTGCCAGCCTGGATCGAGTATATTTTTAATACCCCAGCTCATCATCGGGTACATCATGGCTCTGATCTTAAGTATCTGGACAAAAATCATGCAGGTATCCTCATTATCTGGGATAGGATCTTTGGTACATTCCAGCAGGAGGAAGAACGCCCGGTTTACGGGCTTACCAACAATTTAAAAAGTTATTACCCCTTCAACATTGCTTTTCATGAATGGAAAGCAATATATCATGATTTGTTAGCAGCCAATAATTTTCGATCTGTAATCGGATATCTCTTTGGTCCACCTGGGTGGTCCCATGATGGCTCTCGTAGCACTACTCAGCAGCTTCGATCTAAGGGCCAGGGTAGCCCGCAGGCCGTATCTGAAGCCCCCTCTGTCACGAACGATATTACCGAAAAAGGACCACATACTCATTAGTTTTAACCCTTCTCCAACCTTGGATGGATTATTTGAATCTTTGCATTTGAATCGAAATAATCTGAATATATGAAAATCAAACTAAGGCAACTAATATTATGTATGGTTCTAGGCTTGACGGCCTGCCGTACGGCAGAATTACATGTAGGAGAGGATCTTAAAGCCGGAACCACAGTGCTTACAGTTAAAGGAAGACAGGGGTTCCAGATTGGGCAGGTTCTTCGTTTCGGTGAATATAGCACCAGTAAAGTGGAGCGGGGTTGGACCAATAGCTTTCGTATTCCATTTATAGTTTCTTTTTCTGGCGCCAAAGAAAAGCTTAGCTTTCAACAATTTGGGCCAGGCAAGCAATTTGCACGAGTGGCCATGGTGAGTAAGATAAGATCCACAGAAGTCGATCTGTTTAGGGAGTATTTTACAATCTCAGGGCCGGTCAGGAATATTTTCGCAGGTGGTATTGAGTTAAGTAACACCAAGGAGAATTGGGAATTTTGGTTGGAGGCCGCAGATGGTGCAGCATTGGGGGAGGGGAATAAAACGCTTGGATATCTGCGCAGTACTGAAGACCATTTGCAGATTTCAGTAGAAGGTATCAGACAGTTAGAAGGGCGCTCAGCTAAATTTCCCACTTCTCAGGTTTATGGATATGCGTTTAGAATGGATGGGAAGCTAATTGGAGCCGTATCAATTATTGATGCAGGTAAGGTTTGGACCAGGGATAATATACATCCAGAAATAAAATTGGTGCTAGCTTCGGTCTATTCCGGGCTTCTGCTGCGCAACAACCTTCAGGAGGTGGTAGAGGAGCTATAGGGTTTGTACCCGCCCTAACTTCCCGAGATTATGTATGGCTTTTGCCGAAGATGTGTTATATTTAGGATCATCTTTTTTACCGTCATAATAGCCGTCAGGTCAATTAATCCAGGGAAGGTATGGTCCAGAATACAGTTGGCAAAGTTCTGTATTATACGGTATTTTCTACCGTAGTGCTCTATTTCGGTCGTCCCTTGTTTATACCGCTTAGTTATGGGTTATTTTTAGCGTTGCTTCTATATCCCCTATGTCGGTGGATGGAAGCCAGGCGGCTAGGCCGGGCTCTGGCTATTCTACTGGCAATGTCCTTATTGGTTTTGTGCATAGGGGTGATTATGTTCTTGCTCTTTAGACAGATTGTCGCCTTACAAGGCCTGTGGCCCGGTCTGAAGATAAAGCTTCTGGCTAGCTTTTCGGACTTTATTTCCTATCTGGAAGTCGAATTTCAAATCAGTGAAAAACAGGGACGACAATGGATTGCCCAGGGGTTGGAAAAATCATTGGGCTCTATGTTCTCGGTCATTGGTGCCATTTTAGGACAATCGGTGACTTCTTTAGTTAACCTCCTTCTGATTCCGATTTATGCATATTTAATTCTTTATTACCGGACACAGTTTACCCGTGCCCTAACATTGCTAGCTCCGGAGCGTCTTCAAGGGCAAATGCAAACCATTCTTTATGAGTCCGTAGGCTCCTACGTATCGTTTATTAAAGGAATGCTTACGGTCTATCTGATTGTTGGCATCCTTAATACCATTGGATTACTTGCGTTGGGAATTCCACAGGCTTTACTCTTCGGCTTAATTGCCTCAATCCTTACTTTTATACCATATGTGGGGATTATGATCGCTTCCCTGTTGCCCATTGCTATTTCCTGGAGTTTATACGATTCTATCTGGGCACCCCTTGGAGTGATAGGTATTTACAGTTTTGTTCAATATCTGGAAGCCAATCTGATTTTCCCGTGGGCAGTTGGCCAAAGGGTTAATCTTAATACCTTGGCGACACTGGTAGTAATAGTGGCCGGTGGTATTATTTGGGGGGCTTCCGGAATGATCCTTTTTGTTCCTTTTGCTGCTATTTTCAGACTCGTCGCAGAGAAAATAGAAGGAGCGGAAGCTTTGTTGCTCCTGATGGGGGAGAGGAAACACATGCCAGGAAAAGTTGATTGAATCAGAAGGTTATTATACCTCCGTAAGTGATGGCGATTTTTTATTGTCCCTGCTCTTTACTACCTGACCGTAAAGGATTTGGTAAATCTCCCTTTCTCTGAAAAATTATGTCTAGGTTTCTAGAGTTTTGTTTAGAGAAAAACAGATAAAGTTTGCTGTTGTATCAAACAAAATGGGAAGGAGCTCCTACTTTTGGCCGACGTAAATCAATTTAATCTTAACGGATATAAACCCATATTACCGCTATTCGATCTTAGGTATCATCCGTTTTTAGACCAATAGAAATTATATTCCTATCTGATTTTATTTTACCAAAATTATTCAAATTTATTTTTATTGATTATAGTTAAAATTTGAGACATCTGATAAATGTAGAATGCCATATTTGGATCCAATAATTAATAAAAATCAATAACGCTACTATTATTCTTTGTAATCTGCTGATTGTTAGGTAGATAAATATTATTTTGTCTAGGTTTGGGTCATAGGATCTCCTTATATTTGCGGGCTTGTTTGCCTTGAATAATCGTAAATATTAAATCGAAAAGATTTGACTCTATTTGCTGAACTTAATCATTGGTTGTTCCTGAATAATGCAATTGCTCACAAAATAATAATTGCTTTTCATGACAGGGGAATTCGCAAGGTGGGAGGTGAGTAAAAAAATAAATAATATAACCAATCATTTATTAGTGTTTATGAGTAGAAAATTTACTGTAAGTTTTGAGAGCAATCTTACCTTTTTTAAAATATTAATGATCATTGGCTATGTAGGACTGTATGCATCGGAAAGCCATGCGCAGGGTGTCAATAATATCTTGACAATACCTGCCAAATACCAAACTACCGGGTTTGCAGGTAGTGGGAATTTCAATGCACTGATCTTCGGGAATCTAACCAGTAACTCTGGTGACACCGAGGGGCGTTTAGTTGTAGGAGGAGACTTTTCGTTCCTCACGCCCAACGCTGGTTATAGTGTGGGCATCGCCGGACCAGCCCTGGGATCGTCGAGTGCTCCAGTTAATACAGATAATTTTATAGTCAATGGAGATTTTACCAATTTAGGCTCTAACTGGCAGGTCCAGGGCAATATTATCTTGAATAGGGTAAGTGTAGGGTCTACCACACCCACGACCATGGGGACGATGCAGACGGGCTTAACCAACTATATCAAGTTTAATGAAGGTGATCTACTGAACGAATACAAAGCCCTTAGTATTAAACTGCAAAATTTTGCTCCTACTGGCACTGCTCTTCAAGAGTTCCCCTGGGAGCCCATTACGCTAACGGGTAGCAATACGGAGCTGAATGTATTTGAACTTACCATTCCTGCCGGGCATAATACAGGAATTTCCGTGATGGTACCTGAAGGATCTTCCATCCTGATCAATGTGACCAATACGGATGTAGTAATCTCAGACGGAAATATGACCATTAATGGGAAAGGGATCCCGTTGTATGGAGCTGGTGAAAAGATATTATTTAATTTCCCCAATACTACCCAATTGTCCTTAACACGTTTTGGCTTGTTAGGAAGTGTTCTGGCTCCACAGGCTAGCTTATCGGGTAGCGGTGGTTCCATAAACGGACAGGCCGTCATAGGTGGGAATGTCGAACAGATAGGGGGTTTCGAATTTCATAATTTTAATTTGACAGCCAATTTTGATAACGCTTTGCCCGTACGACTGAAGCAATTTTTATTGAACCTGGAAAATACTGATGTACAATTGGAATGGAGTACTATTGAGGAACGTGGCAGTAGTCATTTTGAAGTAGAGCATACCCTCGACGGAAAAAATTGGGAAACCCTAGCTGCAGTGGGGGCAGAGGGTGAAAGCCAGGCGGAGATGAGGTATTCCTATTGGTATGCCCGGGCTTCAGTAGGAATGCATTACTTTCGTTTAAAAATGATAGATCAAGATGGAACCTTTAGTTTTAGCCGTATAAGGAGTATCCATGTAGGTGGGGGGGTAAGTCTTTATCCCAATCCTGTAAGTGAGCGGTTATTGGTGAGCCAACCTAGTTTATACGATCGTATTGAGATTATTAATGCCTCTGGATTAGTTGTTTATTCTCAGGCTTTAATTTCGGAAGAAGGAGTGGATTGCCGGAATTTGGCTCAAGGGTTTTATACCATTTCCTTGTTCAGGAATGGAATTCTGGAGTCGAGACATAAACTGTTGGTACAGCGTCCATAATAATATTCCCGGAAACTAAGGTTAGCTGCTTCACGACTGCTGATATCAAACATAAGGTTGAAATATAAAAATCCCAGAAATGTTCTATTCAGAATTTTTCCGGGATTTTTATATGATGAATTATGGAAGGCGTTCAATAGGAATGAACTTAAACCAATCCTTGGGCGATCATTGCGTCTGCAACCCTAATAAAGCCCCCAATATTAGCACCTTGAACGTAGCTCAATCGACCATCCGGTTGATAGCCGTATTGTATGCAGGTTCGGTGAATGTTTTCCATAATTTCTTGTAGTTTCTGGTCGACTTCTGCACGAGACCAGGACAGGCGCAGCGCATTCTGAGACATTTCCAAGCCAGATACGGCTACTCCACCCGCATTAGTTGCCTTTCCGGGAGCGTAAAGAATATCGTTGTTTTCGAAAATCTCGATGGCTTCGGGAGTACAGGGCATGTTGGCTCCTTCTGCTACGCAGAAGCAACCATTTTTGATTAACATTTTGGCATCCTCTTCCAGGAGTTCATTCTGTGTCGCACAGGGGAGGGCAATATCGCAATTTACTTCCCAGGGCGTTTTTCCCGCTACAAAAGCACAGCCAAATCGTTCTGCATATGCTTTAATTCGCCCTCTTTCTTCGTTTTTGAGGCGCATAACATAGGCCAATTTATCCGCATCAATACCATTTTGATCATAAATGTATCCCGATGAGTCGGATAATGTTACGACCTTTGCCCCTAATTCTATGCATTTTTCCAATGCATATTGAGCTACATTTCCTGAGCCTGAAATAGCAACGATTTTTCCGTCGATGGATCGTTGATGTAGTTTGAGCATATGCAGCACAAAATATACCAGTCCATATCCTGTTGCTTCAGGGCGTATCAGGCTTCCCCCGTAGCTATGTCCCTTGCCGGTAAGTACACCCGTAAATTCGTTTTTAAGTCTTTTATATTGGCCAAACATAAATCCAATTTCCCGGGCTCCTACTCCAATATCCCCTGCAGGGACATCATTGTCGGAATGGATATGGCGGAAGAGTTCAGTCATGAAGCTTTGGCAGAAATTCATAATTTCCCGGTCTGACTTACCCTTAGGGTCGAAATCGGACCCCCCTTTACCGCCACCTAGAGGCAGTTGCGTAAGGCTGTTCTTAAAGGTTTGTTCAAAAGCCAGGAACTTTAAGGTGCTAAGATTGACCGATGGATGGAAGCGCAGTCCTCCCTTATAAGGCCCTATAGCACTACTCATTTGAACCCTGAAACCCCGGTTTACTTCCACTTCCCCCGAATCAGTCATCCAGGGTACCCGAAAAATGATAACCCGTTCGGGTTCGGTCATTCGTTCGAGAATCTTGGTTTTTACATATACTGGCTTATCTTCGATATATGGAAGTACACTTTCTGCTACTTCTTGAACTGCTTGGTGGAACTCAGGCTCCCCCGGATTTCTTTTAATGATCCGGGACATGAAGGAATTTACAGACTTCAACTTTTTTAAATTTTATATGGAATGAAATTCATGTGAGTGTGTGCGTTTTCTGGCCCATGCCTCCTTGAGAAGGAAATTGGTAGGCGCATTAGGCCCCGAAGTTACAAATTATATTTAATTTGTGACCACTGTTCCAAAACCATACTCCACCCAGGCCAACAGGTAGGCTAGCTACTGGATATATGTGTTTTTCCATGAGTTTATCCCAAATAAAAACAACTTGGAGCAACTGCCCCAAGTTGTATCATTACTGTTTGCACCACCTTACAGTGCGGATTTACATGATCTTCTAATGGTTGGTAACTAGGAGGTTGTCGGCAAGGAATGTGCCAGATTCCGTGGTGAGTTGATAAGCCTTGTTTATGTTATTTGCATTTCTTTTAATAGCCCCCACCCTCCATTTTGTAACCAAGCCGGTTTCGTAGTCGAAATGATAGAGTATATCCCTTTTACTAAGATTTTTCAACTTCTTTCTACCATTTGTCGTTTGCACTTTGTGATGTGCCGCCCCTTCAAGCAATAGGGCCGGTACCATTGTTTCTTCGGAACTGTGCGGACGAAGGTATACAGCCATAAGAGGCTGAGAAGGATTATTATATACGGTTATGTGCAGAACTTTAGTGATAGCAGGCTGTCCGTGCTGGCAGGTAGTTAGCTGATCTCCAATAACGATATTCTCCAGATTTTTCTTCAATCCATCAGCAAGGGTGATGGTGGCTTTAGGACCCAGAAAGGAAACGCGCCGACTATCTTTACCAATTTGAACGGAATTTTTTTCACTGGTGACCTTCTTTTTTTTATCAGTTTGCTCTCTGGCAAAACAATTTGCGCTTAGAATGATCAGGAATATAAGGGATAGTGCTTTCATAATAGGGGAATGGAGTGACATTAGGCCTTAGACACACTGAGATATACCTTGTTTATAATCTGGGGGAGCGCTCCCATACCAAGCAGTGCAAATCCTGAAATAATTAGGTGATGGAGATTCGCAAAATAAGTGCCTGAAGAAAGGAGTCCGAGTATGAGCAGGGTCGAAAATGGAAGGGAAAAGGCGAGCAATAGTACGGCTAATTCGGTGTCGAAAGTACGCTTTTCCTTCGGTAGATTTTTTTGATCTTCCTTGGCGGTAAAGGCAGATATATGGGCTAACGGCCAAAAGCTAACGGCGCTAAGCGGAAGCACGGTGGCCAGCAAGATAGTGTTTGTGTCGTTAATGTTGAGTAGAAATATCATTCCCGAACTAATCAAAAGACTAATACCCGCCCGAAAAAATAACATGCTTGCTACAGTTCTTTTTCTGCCTTCCCGAAGCTGAACGGCTAAGCCTATAAATAGCAAAACCAGAGGAGTCATCATGGCACTGGTTTTGTTAAAAAGGTCGGTGATAACGGCCGGTAAGGTGCTATAATTGATCCCGATACTTAACATGATCAGGGCGGCTATCATTAGTATATTGATGGGTTCGCGGAACATACTGGACAATAGACTCGTGACTTTACTCCTGGTATTCGTATCCTGGTCATTATTATTTTTTAAATACATGTTCAAAGCCACAATATAAAGGGTAATGAGAACAAATATTTTATTGCCCACGTCTGCTAAGGCCGCAATGGCCAGACTTTTATCTCCAAGAAATTCGGCGATAAATGGGAAGCAGGAAAGTCCAGGGGCCAGGGAGGGAATCAACATCATCATCGTCCGCCCTGTCTGGCTATCTTTATCGATCCCAAAGAGCGTAAAGGACAGGGGCGTGAGTAAGTAGAGTATAATGTTAAATACCAGCATCAGAACCGGGATAACAATCATGGTAGAGTCGATTTCAATCTTCATCAGTGAGATAAAAATTGTGGCTGGAAGGGCTACCGACAATATGATTTCTTTAAGACCATTGGTCTGTTCCTTGCTTGTGAACTTATTCTTTAATAAAAGGCCGAGTACGATAATGAGGAGAAGGGTAATGGTTTTTTGTAGGGCATCGCTCATGGTGAATTTCTTTTTGATGATAGGAGTCCTGAGTCTTTTATAGAGAAGAGGGTAATGCTTTCGTGGGTACGCTAATAGGGCTAAGCCAGCCGGGCGGATTCTCCGCCCGGCTGGGTCCCCGTACTATTATTTAACTAAATTGGTTGAGTGCACCTACGAAGGCCTTCATCTCGTCCATGGTGCCAATACTTACCCGACACCATGTTTTATCCATAATATCGAAGGAGCGAACGGCTACGCCTTTAGAGGCCATTTTCGTTAGTAATTCCTTTCCTGGAAAGGTTATAGGGAACAGAACAAAGTTGGTATAAGAGGGAATATATTCATATCCTCGATTTTTTAATTCTGTATAGAGATACTGCTTTGCCTCGTGGTTGAGTTTGCGCGTATTTCCTTGGAAGTCCTTGTCGTCGAGGCTGGCAGAAGCTGCAAATATTGACGTGTAAGAAATACCCATTCCTCCCCGTGTAATCTTACTGATTTGCTCAATAAACGAAGGGAGGGCCGCCATATATCCCACCCGTATTCCGGCCATACCCATAATTTTAGAGAAGGTACGGGCCACGATAACATTCTTTTTCTTAGCAAGAAGGGATACCATACTTTCTGTATCGGCACCTACCGCAAGTTCGATATAGGCTTCGTCTACGAAAACAGGGACTTTTTCGGACACTCTGGAGCAGAAGTCCAGCAAATCTTTTCCCGAGGTGATAGCCCCTGTAGGGTTGTTGGGATTACATACGTAAACCAATTTGGTGTCCTTATCTATGGCCGCTTCCATTGCTTTTAGGTCATGTGACCAATCGGAGGTGCAGGGAACCGCCTTCCAGGTAGCTCCAACCGACTCTGCTACCTTAATTAAGGACATATAGCATGGGTCTGCCGATACGACATTTCCCCCATCCATAAAAAGTACAATTGCAACTTTCTCTAAGAGGTCTGAGGAGCCAGGGCCCATCATTATATGGTCTGGTGTAACCCCTTCTTTTTTGGCAATCTTATCAACCAGATCATACATTTCTTTCCATGCATACCTATTGCCATTTTTAACAGAATCAGCCACTGCCTTCTGGGCAGACATTGGAGGGCCGTAAGGGTTCTCATTGGCATTCAGCTTGGCTATGATTTTAGGGGCCTTAAAATCATCAGGAAGAAAATGCTCCCTTACCAGAGGGCTGCGGTAAATGCGATTTTCAGGATCCAGGGATAAAGGGCTGTTAGAGAACGCTCCCATGCTCAGGTGAGGGGCAAGGGACATGCCTCCAATGGCTAATAAACCCGATTTTAATACACTGCGACGGTCCATTTTCTGATTCATATCTACAATTGTTTTAGCTTAATTTTGGGTAGTTTGATTATGGTTACAAGGCTTTGATCTGGGAAAATCGGGTAAATGTTACTCCTTTATATGATCCTGTCCAGCTGAGTTTGATCAATTGGTTCGCCTTGGGGGCCGAGACGCCAAGTTCTGTCCAGGATTTTTCTATTTTAAGCAGGCCATCGGCTCCTGAGGTGGCCTCGGCAAGGGTTGCCCCATCGCGCAGGCTTACGATTACTTTTACACCCGCTACTGGTATTGAATCGATTCCAATATCCTTATTAAGAATATTAGTTTTGTCAAGCTCCAATAACCTGGCTTGTAAGGATAACTTGGCCGTAGCAATGGGGTATTCTACGGTTGGGTCTTTAGCTTGGGGATAGCCAAAAGGAGCGCCTATTATATCCACCAGGACTGGTGCCGCTGCCGCATCTACCCAGGGGTCTTCTTCTTTGCAAGATGATAGCAGGGATAGGGTTAGCCCAAGTAAAAACAAGTATTTATAAGAAATTTTCATAGGATCAATGATTTGGATTATAGATCATTTTTTAGGAATTACTTCTCGGCCCACCATAATTTTGTCTTCATATCATCCTGACCTCCAAGTAGCTTGATTCCACTTTCTATGCCCACTTTGTTCAAGGAATATTCGTTGGTAGAATAAGTGAAGCGGGTGGGTAATATTCCATTATTATTGAGTACGGCTCGGGAGTCGGCAGGAGGGAAAATAGGGAAGCCGGTTCTACGCCATTCTGTCCAGGCCTCTATGCCTTGTCCGAAAAGTGCTACCCATTTTTGCTCTAATATTTTTTCCTTGGAGACCGATCCGAGTTTGCTGGTAAATTCGGCAGAGGGCGTAAGTCCATATTGCTCGAATGATGCTTTTACACCTTTTTGGAAATACATATCCGCATCACCGACAATATCGCCATCTATGGCTGCTTCGGCCAGGATGAAATTGAGCTCTGCGAAAGTCATAATTACTTCTGGAGCAGAGGCATCCGTAAAATAGCTTCCGATAGTCGAGCTGGTTGCCAGGTAAGTAGTCGCCACGTTATCGGGCAATCCATTGGGGTGCCCCTGATATAGTCCATCCTTATTGGGATTGGCATATACCTTGATTCTATCATCGCTCAGCGCATTCATTTTGTCAGCCAAGGTCTTGCTAATGTTCCAATCGGTACGCCCGTCTTGTATCATGACCTGGTTCCACTCATTATTACTAGGTAAAACCGTGGTGCAGTTCAGTTGGGCATTGTCAGCATTGGACGTGAAAATCGGATAGACTGTGGGGTTTCCTAAAATTTCGGAGAAAATAGCTTTAGACTCTGCCGGTTTCTTGGCCGCCTGTCTATTGGCAATACGAAGCCGGAGGGAGTTGGTGAATTTTTTCCATTTCAGTATATCCCCTTGGTACATAATATCTCCTGCTACGGCAGGACCCGTTAGGCTTAGCTGTTCGTTGGCTAACTTCAGATCATTCAACAAGCCAGCGTAAATTGATTCCATAGAATCATATTTTGGACTATAAATGGGCTCACTAGCGGTGCCTTTTATGGCTTCCGAGTAGGGGATAGGCCCATACATGTCGGTGAGCAACATGAATACCCATGAACGCATGGTTAGTGCTATTCCAGCATAATTACTATTGGGTGTGAGTCCGCCCTCGGATGAGATGGCAATAATACGCTGAAAGTTGACCTGAGCGTCGTTAAAAAAGCCCTTCCAGTTGTTATTGGTAAGCGCTACGGATACCGTGTAATCATCTCCTTCGTTTGAATAGATATTACGAGTCAAATGTTGCATATACAACTCTGCCGCGTCAATATTAATCCTTTCAAACCTATTGCGATGTCCCCAGTAACGATCAATTGAGGATTCGAGCCCTGTCGTTAAAAGGTATTGAGCCTTCACCTGAGTAGGGTCGTTGGGGTTCGCATTGATAGTATCGAAGTCATTGGTACAACCATTAGAGAGTAATACCGTAGCAACGCTCAAAATGATGGATTTATAGGTGAAATTCTTCATTCTAAATCGGATTTAAGTAAGGAAAGCGGTTGTCTTAGAAAGAAAAGCTAAGGTTGAAGCCCATGCTCTTCGAGCTTGGTAGCTGTCCGTAGCCGAAGCCCTGGGCATTGCCTCCTTTCGAATCGAACTCTGGATCAAGATGTGGGGTGTTTTTGAAAATCATCCACACATTACGACCCACCAGTGAGAGTTTTGCTGTTTGTAAAAAGGTCTTCTTTAGTAAATTGGCAGGGATACTGTAGCCCAGTGAGAGTTCCCTGAGTTTAACATAGCTAGCATCGAAAATTGCCGCTTCATGGTAGTTTCTGGGGTTGTTATACCCATAGAACTCCTTGGCTGGAATAATAATGTCATTAGCTATATAATTGCCATCGGGTCCCATTTTGACACCTTGACCAATTACACCTTCTTCGCGCCCAATCGCAGTTTCTGCATACTGGCCGGTCCAGCGGGCTGTGGCGGTTCCTTCGTCATATAAGTCTCCACCCATTCTGATGTCTACCAGGGCATTTAAGGTAAATCCCTTGTATTTAAAACTATTGGTAATTCCGCCCGTCCAGTCCGGCTGAATATTTCCGAGTTTGATGGTTCCGTTGGCCACCTGAGGGAGTCCGTCTTTGTAGATAACCTGCCCGTCTTCAGTTCTTTGCCATCCTTTGCCATAATAGGTACCATAGGCCTCATTTACCCGCGCTTCTGAGGTCATACCGCGTTGCGTGGTGAGGGTATAGGTTGTTAGCCCTTCTGCTAAGGCTATTACTTTGTTCTTATTTTTGGCAAAGTTAATTCCTAAATCCCAGGTTAATCCATTGGGAAGTTTCAGCGGAGTAGCGGTAAGCATTATCTCTATACCCTTATTGGTCACCTCTCCGGCATTTAGCACCCTGGTATCGTAACCGCTAGCCTTAGAAATTTCTACTGCCAGAATCTGGTCCTTCGTATTTTGACTGTAGTAAGTAAGGTCTAGACCCAGCTTTCCTTTAAAGAATCGTAAGTCTGCTCCAAATTCAAGGCCAGTGGTAATCTCAGGTTTCAGGCCTGCATTGGCGATTTTCGTGGCTTCCGCAAATTTTGTTAAGTTACCATTCCACGATCCGCTGGCGGCGAAGGTTTGCTGAAGTGCATAAGGATCGGCATCATTTCCGACCTGAGCAATGCTGGCCCGTAATTTGGCAAAACTCAACACATCGCTCTGTACATTGAACACATCGGTCATCACGGCACTTAAAGAGGCAGAAGGATAGAAATAGGATCGATCCGCTGAGGGAAGGGTACTCGACCAGTCATTGCGAGCAGTCAGATCCAGGAATAGCATATTTTGCCAGCCAAACTGTGCCGCCCCGAACAGACTTTGTACCTCTGACTTAATAATAGAACTTTCTATTTTATTGAGACTCGCTACGGAGTTAGCGGCATTATATACCCCATCTACTACCAATTCGCCTACATAAAGGTAGTTGCGTTTAGAGTAGTTGCTTCGTTGAATTCCTCCTGCTTGCAGATTGAATGAGAGATCATTGGTAAGCTGCTTGTTAAAGGTCAGCATGAAGTCCGTGTTGGTTTCCTGATTTCTTAATACTTCTTCACTGTATCGCCCCGGAGTCTTATTGCCGTTTCTGACTCTTTCGAAGTTGGAAACATTAATTCGTGTATCCGTCCATACATCTGTTCCCGACCTCAACATGAAACTAAGTGAGGGTAAGATCTTATAGTTAAGAGAAATATTGCCTAATAGTCGATCTTTCTCGTTCCCTAGGGGAAGTTTATCCTGTATAAAGAATGGATTAGTAAAGTAGGTATGTTGCCAGTTGGCAGGATCAGTATCACCAGCTTTTTGGTTGTGAACCCCAGCATAGTCTTCATAATTTCTCAACTGATCCCAGGATACATGGCGGTGGGCCCAGATGAATTCCTGTCCTGAAGTGTATCCTCTATTGTCAGCACCAGATTTTATATATTCGGCCGAAAGGGCAACACTCAACTTTTTGGTTAGGTTGTACCCCGAATTGATTTTGAAATTGTATCGATGAAAATCGTTATTATGAGCGATTCCTTTTTGATTGGTTTGTCCAAGCCCTAGACGGAAGTATCCTTGATCATTCCCTCCCGACAGTGCTACACTATTTGTAATGGTACGGCCTGTGTCCCAGAACTCATCCCAGTTATTGGGTTGTGGAGTAAGTGGGGCCACGTCGTCGCCTGTCCACCATTGACGAACTAATCGTCCATCCATAGGAGATCCCCAGCTTTCATCCGTTCCCTGAGTTCCCGTTAAAGGAGCCGAAGTGCCGTAAACGGCCTGGTATTGTGCCACCTGCAAGGGATCGGAAAATGCCGAGCTCCAGCCATCGTTGTACCAGGTCCTATAACTATTTCCCCCGGCGTATGTATTCTGAAAATCGGGCTTGATCCAGGGCCGTTCGAATGTAATATTGGAATTGACTTCTACTCCAATTCCTTTGGTGCCTTGGCCCGTTTTGGTGGTAATAAGGATTACGCCATTTGCCGCACGGGAGCCATATAAGGCAGCCGCGTTGGGCCCTTTAAGTACGGAAACCTCTTTTATATTGTCGGGGTTTACCTCAGACATTCCTCCCCCAAACTGATTTCCAGTAGAAGAGGAGGCACTTTGTTGCATAGGCACCCCATCAATCACAATAAGGGGTTGATTATTTCCTGAAATAGATCCGGCTCCACGTATCTGAATAGTAGAACCACTTCCGGGCCCTCCATTCGACTGGATCCGGACTCCGGCAATCTTACCCGAAAGCGCGTTGGCCACATTGGTAGATCGCGATTCGGTGAGGCTACTGCCTTTTACCTCCTGTACGGTATATCCCAGGGCTTTCTTTTCTCTTTCGATCCCAAAAGCCGTTACGACGACCTCTGAAAGCTGCCGGGTATCCGATTTGAGTTTGATATCAAAAGTTGTCTTGTTTCCTACTGGTATCTCTTCAATAAGAAATCCAACATAGGATACAACGAGAATTCCTTCTCCAGGAATGGTGAATTTAAAATTACCATCCATATCAGCATTGCTACCGACATTAGTTCCTTTAAGTATTATGGATGCTCCTGCTAGGCCGAGTCCGTCATCTGCTGCTGTTATGGTTCCTTTGATTTCACGAACCTGTGCAAAACCATGAAAGGAAATTAAACAAACGCAGGATAGAATAAGTAAAATGTTTCGCATATTGAATCCATTAAGTGCCGTTGGTGATAGTTAGGATTAGTAAAAAAGTTATGGCCGTGAGCTGATCGTCACTCATGCGCCGCACACAGGAGTGTACGAACAGAACGCCACGGCCATAAGCTTGCAAAACAGCTTTTCCGGAAAGCATTACCCTCTTAATAGAGGACAAAAATTAGGTTGATTCATCGAATACAATAAGCTGGTACCGATGTCCCGAACGTTTGTCCACCATTATGGTGGTTATAAGTAAAATTATAATATGAGGCAGGTAGGATACTTGGCTGAAATACTATTTGTAAAATAAAATAGTATGAGTAAGTCTCCTTAACATTCCTGCAAATCTTCCTCCATAGATAGGTGCGGCATAACTATAGAGGTCTTGTAAATCGCTGGTTCATTCGTGTAATGACAGTTCAAATATACTGACAAACTTGAAAAGTGCAAGATGAATATTCTAAAAAAGTCAAATAATAGGCAATAAAAATTGGCTACTTAGGTTTCTTGCAAAATGATATTGAAATAATCCTTTCCAGTGGGTTTGCCAGCAGTGAATGGAGGCAGCCGTAGTCTGTCAAATTCTTCAAACCAGAGAAATAGCGCTTTGTTTTTGCCTTAAGCCCTCTTGTTACAGTATGGGAAGAATGCTATTTCATGCAAAAGCTATGGATCATTCAGGGAATTGGCCCTCCTAAACTAAAAGAGGCCTGTTGCCGGGATAGCTGAATTGGTTTAATGGTATAATTGCTTGGCAAGGGGTTCTGCATTTGGCCTTGTCTCTCAGTATGCTGAGGTAGGACGCATGCCATTTCTTAGTTCATTTATTGCAAGCGTAATAGTCCTGGTAAATCAAAATCTGTAGGACCACGTATAAATTGGCATGAGAACGGAAATTTTAGAGGAGAGATATTTGCAATACTTTACTATTGCCAAGGAGTATTGGCTGGGTGGGAAGTAGTGCATAGGGTAGAATATCCTAGTTACAATCGTTTTCCACCAGATTTATTGAGTATCTTTGTGTTTCGGTTTCGGATGGAGCCGATTTTTTTATTTTATAGCTTAACATCGGAAGGCATTCAACCTTCGGCTGATTGTATAATGAGTAGACACGGAAGAATCTTAGTCGCCATGAGTGGTGGCATCGACAGCTCCCTCGCAGCTGTTTTATTACACGAACAAGGATATGAGGTCATTGGTATGACCATGAAAACCTGGGATTACGCCAGTAGCGGCGGCACCAAAAAGGAGACAGGTTGCTGCTCTTTAGACTCCATAAATGATGCCAGGAATATATCTGTAGAATTGGGTTTCCCCCATTACATTCTGGATATCCGTAATGAGTTTGGTGACTACGTCATCGATCATTTTACGGGTGAATATTTAGAAGGACGGACTCCCAATCCTTGTGTGCTATGCAACACACATATCAAATGGGATGCTCTACTGAAGCGCGCCGACCGGCTCGACTGTGAGTTTATTGCGACGGGGCATTATGCGAACATGCAGTTTCAGAATGGGCGACACTATGTTTCTAAAGGAATCGATACGACCAAGGATCAGAGTTATGTACTTTGGGGGGTGTCGCAGGAGAGTTTGGCACGGACCAAGTTGCCACTTGGGCATCTGCACAAATCGGAGATTAGGGAAATGGCCAAAGAGCGCGGTTTTATCGACCTGGTTAACAAATCGGAGAGTTACGAAATATGCTTTGTGCCCGATAACGATTACCGAGGCTTTCTAAAACGTAGGATCCCAGGTCTGGAGGCCGAAGTGGCGGGTGGTAATTTTGTCTATGCCGATGGTACCGTAGTAGGGAAACATGAGGGTTACCCATTCTACACGGTGGGGCAGCGCAAGGGTTTGGGTATCGCTTTAGGTCGCCCAGTCTTTGTAACCGAAATAAGGAAAGATAGCAACGAAGTGGTACTGGGTGATTTGCCCGATCTATTCAGGGACGGGATGAATGTTTCCAAGCTTAACTTGCAAAAATATGACCATATCCCAGGTTCTATGGAAACAATAACTAAGGTTCGGTATAAGCACGAAGGTACGCCAGCAGTTATTGAGCAGGTTGAATCAGATAAAATAATTGCACGCTTTCACGATGGCGTCAACGGGATTGCACCCGGCCAAGCGGCGGTTTTCTATGAAGGTGACGATGTAGTAGGAGGGGGATGGATTATGAAAAGCTTTAAACAAGAACATTCGTAAGAGCCCTGTTCCAGTTCTATTATGAAGGCCATCTAAATTTCAATCTTAGGCATGTACCCATCACTTGGGATCATAAAAGAGCCCTGGTCAATTCTATTGGCCAGGGCTCTTTTTGCTTTTTACCTTAGATGGTTCTCTGTCTTACGGCTTCATAAAGCACGATTGAGCTGGCAACGCCTACGTTCAAGGATTCTACCTTGCCCAATAATGGGATACGACAACCCATGTCAGCAAGATCGAGTAACTCTTTAGATATCCCGTCTTCTTCCGAGCCCATGATAATAAGTGTGGGCACTTTAAAATCTATCTCGTAAGGGGAGTGCTCGGTTTTCTCAGAGCATGCTACCACCTGTAGGCCACTGTCGCGCAAATACCGAATGGTTTCCACCAGACTAATCTCTCTGCACACCGGTAGAAAGTTAAGGGCACCTGAAGAAGTTTTCATGGCATCGCCGTTCACTTGGGCACCACCTTTTTGCGGAACGATCAGGGCATTCACTCCGGCACATTCAGCAGTACGAGCTATGGCACCAAAATTCCGGACATCTGTGATGCGATCCAGTAAAAGAAAAAGCGGGGTTTTCCCTTCTTCATATACCTGTGTCAGCACATTATGTAGGGGGACATATCGAATCGGGGAGACGAAACAAACCACACCCTGATGATTTTTTCTTGTGAGGCGGTTAAGTTTTTCTACTGGCACCCGCTGATAAGGGATGCCAGCCTCCTTAGCTGCCTTTTCAATCTCGGAGAGGCCTAACTCTCGCTGTATAAATAAGCGTTCTATTTCCTTGCCCGAACGAAGGGTTTCTAATACCGACTGTGTTCCAAAAACCATATCGGCTTGAGGGGGTCGGGGGGCGGGCTGTCTCAGCGAATAATTCCGTTTCTCCATGCTTCTACTGCGGGGTACCATATGGGCTGGTATTCGGCATACCGAACCAGTTCATAATGGTCGTCTACAAATTGATTGTTTCTGCGATTAAATGTAAAATTTACGTTCTGAGCGTTACCTCGTTGGGTATACGTCCATACTTCTTTGTCCTTGCTGCGTTGAACCTTGTCTGGTGGGCCCAATACAATAAATATCATTCCTTTGTCTGTCTTCCAGCCTTCTTTGTACGTGGTGAAAAGATTATTTGCATCTTCCACTCGGGCATAGAAATTCTGAATGGTCTGCTGGGCCAAGGGTGCATTCCCATTCATCAGGCTTAGCCAATATTTATCTAAAGATTTTTTATAGTTTTCTGAAGTCTGTATTTCCTTAATTTCGGTGTTGGTACTCATGTACAGTAATGGTTCCAAAAGAAGCTCTGGCTGCGTTGTTTTAGGAAATCGATCGTTTACCACCAAAATCCCCATCCCTTCCTGCTGGGTAGTATCCGCAAAAATATTGTACAGACCTTCTTTTTCGAAACGGATAGCCTTGCCCGAAAGGATGGTGAAGCTACTATCAATATTTAGGGTAGGGGCTCCCGACTTTGCGGAAGTATTCATGGGTGATCCCGCAGGGTCGAAATCATGTGAATAGTAGAATACCTGCAGGGGCGTAGTTTTTTGCTGTAGGCTATTAATCAATATCGTTTCGCTGGTCCGAACGTAATGCCTTTGTAAAGGTATATTACTTTGAAGGTCAAAAATTGCGTAAACATCATTGGTTTGCTGTTGACCAAAGGGAATGGTAAGGTCATTCAGAACCTTTTTTAAGGTGCCAATCTGACTCAATTCACTTAACAGTACGCCCTGATCCTTTTTCGGACTGTCAAATTCGTAGGTAACCACGATCTTCTCATCTTTTAACTGTACATTCTCGGCCGACAATTTCACATTTCCATATCCCAGGCGATCGCGTGTACCATAGTCGGAATAGATCACATAATTTAAGTTATATGAGGCAAGAAAAGTTTCTACCGACATTCGGTTCTTACCTTTATATGCATCTACATATAGAAATACCTTCGTCTGAGTACTATCTTTCAGGAGATATTTGCTTTTGATGGCCAAAACAGACATTTCATCAGGGACATCCGCTGCTTGCTGCCCCATGGATCTTACCTGAGCTTCGGGAATGCGCTTGGAGGGAGTATTCGAGGAAGAACATCCGGCCATTAACATTGCTGAGAATAAAAATATACCTATACTGTTTTTCATATGCTTAATCCGCTTCATTTTTCTTATTAACGAAGGATTGGACAAAAATACCCAATTAAACCGGTAAAAAATTATTCTCCTTCATTCTTCGCAGGGCGACTTGCATTTTTTATTTGTTGGCCAATGGCCATCCATTGTTCATCGGTGACTTCCTTTAAGAAATTAAATTGCCCACCATTCAGAACTTCCCCACCGTCAAGAGTGACAACCTCTCCCGTCATATAAGCGGAGTAATCGGACAATAAATAGGCAGCCAGGTTAGCCAATTCCTGGTGGTCGCCGGTTCGTTCCAATGGAATTCGATTTTCAAAAGAGAATTTTTTGGCGAGCTCTTCCGGGAACAAGCGATCCCAAGCCCCTTTGGTAGGAAAGGGACCAGGAGCTATGGCATTGAGGCGGATTCCATATTTCCCCCATTCAAAAGCCAGTGATTTTGTCATGGCTAAAACCCCCGCCTTGGCCATAGCCGAAGGAACCACCCAGCCAGATCCGGTCCAGGCATAGGTTGTCGATATATTGAGCACCGTTCCTTTAATTTTTTTGTCGATCCAATATTTACCTATGGCAAGGGTAAAATAATAGCTTCCGCGAAGCACAATGTCTACCACAACATCTACCGCTTTATAAGACAACTGCTCGGTAGGACTGATAAAGTTGCCTGCCGAATTATTGACTAGTCCATCAACCTGGCCAAATTCCACCACAGCAGCGGCGATTACGTTTTCAATTTGTTCAGGATCCCGCACGTCACAAGCCAGGGGAAGTACCCGTCCTCCTGTTTCTGCCTTCAGTTCGTCGGCAGTTGCCGATAGAACCTCTAACCTTCTGCTACAAATAACGATATTAGCTCCCAGCTGCAGAAAATACCTTGACATAGATTTACCGAGTCCTGTTCCGCCTCCTGTTACAATAATTGTTTTATCTTTTAAACTCCCTTCGCGGAGCATTCCCTGAGTATGTGTCATGTGTTATCGGAAGAATGTAGACTAATTATTAAGATAATATTGCATGCATTCCCTCGGGACGGTAAACTGGAACAGGCTCGATAGGAAGCAGGCAACCTATCGGGTAAATATAAAGTTTTTGAGGTATTATTGAATAGAATTCTGGTTTTTTTATTCGTGCAGAATAAATAGATTTAGGGTTGTTGGGCCAGAAGGTACAATACTGCCATTCTTATAGCAACCCCATTTTCCACCTGGTTGAGAATAATGGAGTGATGTGAATCGGCAGCATCTGAGGATAATTCAACCCCTCGATTGATTGGGCCGGGGTGCATCAGAACGATATCTTTGTCTACCTCGTCCAACATTTGCTTGTTAATACCGTAAAATTGGGCGTATTCACGAAGTGACGGGAAATATTTTATTTGCTGACGTTCCAGTTGGATCCGCAATACATTGGCTACATCGCACCATTGCAGGGCCGCGCGTACATCGTGGCTTATCTTAACCCCTAATTCTCCCAAGTGTTTGGGAATAAGGGTAGAGGGGCCGCAAACCATCACTTCCGCACCCAGTTTTTGAAGGCAAAATATATTAGATAGGGCCACTCTGGAGTGGGTAATATCTCCTATTATAGCAATCTTTTTTCCGGCAAGGTCTCCTAATTTCTCTTGCATGGAGAAAGCGTCCAATAAAGCTTGGGTAGGGTGCTCATGGGTGCCGTCCCCGGCATTAACAACGTTGGCTGAAATATGATTCGCTAAATAATGTGGCGCTCCCGGGCTACTATGGCGCATAACAATCATGTCTACCTTCATTGCCAGAATGTTGTTGACAGTGTCGAGAAGCGTCTCACCTTTTTTAACAGAGCTTCCCGAGGAACTGAAATTCACTACATCGGCTGATAGCCTCTTCTCGGCAAGTTCGAAAGACAACCGGGTACGTGTAGAGTTTTCGAAAAAAACATTGGCAATAGTAATGTCACGGAGCGAAGGAACTTTCTTGATCGGCCGATTAATGACTTCTTTGAATTGAGTAGCTGTTTCCAAAATCGTATGGATGTCGCTCTCGTTTAGGTTCTTTATTCCAAGTAAGTGCCGAACAGAAAGTTTTGTCATTATGCTTATTCTTAAAAAAGTTTGGCAAAGATAAGAAGGAAGGATAGATATGGAAAATACAATTTGCTTTTTCTGACAAATGAACAGGCTTTTCCCTGTTTTAAGAGGGTGGTACTCCCGAACCGTATTGGAGAGTCTGCTGAATTTAGGGGGGCATATCGTGAAATGTTATGGAATGGTGCGATCATTCCAATTCTGGGTAAAACTCAGTTTTTTAAGTTTACGTCCGCCTTTTCAGAGTTTACTAGGCAAAAGGTCTTAATTTTGTCCGAAATTTATCACCTGACATTCTACAATTAGCCGGGAATATGGAATTTAAAAGCAGACTGTTTTACTTATTATCTACGCTTATTATCATCTTGGTTATCGGGCTGCACTTCGCCTATTTATATAGATTTTCATTAAATATTCCAAATGGAGATGATTTTTATTGCATCTATGATTTTTTGATTCAGTATAACGCAACGGAGAGCCTGAAAGAGAAAATATTACTGGTTATCACTCCTTGGCTGGAACATACTATCGCTTACACGAAGTTATTGGCAGTAATAAATGAATCACTTCTGGGGGAACTTAATTTTAAGGCTTATATCTTTTCAGGCAACCTCAGCTTACTGGGTATTTTCAGCCTGTTTGCCCTGCTGTTCCGACGCATGAAATTCCCAGTAACTTTTCTAGTTCCTGTGGCCCTTCTCCTCTTTCAGCCTCAAAGTTTTGAGGGATTGTACTGGCCTGCCGCTACTGCTGCCTATATGTCCGTAATTTTTTATTCATTTTTAGCCGTTTATCTAGCCTGTAGAGAAGGCCGGTATAATCTATATTTTGCCATGCTGGCCGGAACCATGGCTCTGTATACTTTCGGTGCGGGCATAATGGTAATTCCCGTTATTCTCTTGGTGCTTTTATTGAAAACCGATTATATAAAAGCTTTAAAATGGGCTGTCTGGTCTGCTGTAATACTTTTTGTGTTCTTGTACTTTTACGTTTATCCTGAATCCAGCAGACCTCCTATTTTTGAAAGTTTATTTAATAATCCGGGCTACGTATTCAATTACTTCTTTGCCTTTATGGGGATGACCATAGATTTTGCGGAAGCCAATCGCATGCCTTCAGAGGTGCGGCATATTATCACCTATGGATTTTTCTTGTTTGTTAGCCTGGCTACGCTGTTATTGCTCCGATTTATATGGATTTTGCAGGGTAGAAAAAAACAGTCCAGTGCCTACTGGACTCTTGTAGGTTTTGCACTTATCATCATGGGAGGTACGGCCAGTATGGCTCTATTACGAGGGCAGTCCGAGATGATCTATATATTTTCGAGTCGTTATAAAATATATCCTGCCATACTTACCGTTTTAGTTTACAGTACCGCAATGTTGTATTATAAAGATTGGGTTGTGGCCCGTGTCTTTCCCTGGTTGGCGATAGGTTTGAGTGGAGTCTTCTTTATCGTATCATATTATCAGTATACATACAAAATTAAGGAATTGAGGGATACTTTCGAGGCGGGAGCCTATAACTGGCATGCCAGCAAGCAATGGCTGGTATACAGAGAAACGGCATACTATGAAAAAACATCAGAACATTTTTCTAAATTGATGGACAAGCCTCAAAGTCCCTACCATATTCCAAGTCCATTTCAGGCGCTTTCAATGGAGGCCATTGCCACAGCTCCTGTACAATCTGGTTTGAAAATCTACGAAATAACGGGTAAGCGCCTCATGGTAGGAAATGAGCAGGCTGCAAGTGCGGGAGTAGATCATGGTCAATTTGTATTTCTGGCTTCTCCTCAGAAAATCTACCTTTTTCCGATGGCTTCCAGGCCCAATGCCAAAAAAGATCTTCTGTTGACAGGTAATTGGTTTAAAGAGGGTTATTTTGGACTGATGAATATGGATCAGCTACTTCCGAGCCGCTATCAGATCGGAGAATTTAACTCCCTGACCAAAGATATTCAGCTTCGCAGTTTTGAGATAGAAGTAGGGAATGATTACCTGCCAAAGGTGATAGAGAAATATTCAGAATAAGCGTATATCATAATGATCTAATGAATAAAGTTGAATTGATACGGCAGTTGGCTCAAATACTGGACGAGCGGATGCACCATGCTAAGTTAGCCATGGATGCGGCTCAGGAGTCGGCCAATGAGCAAGGAAAAAGCTCTGTAGGAGACAAGTATGAGACGGCTCGTTCCATGGGGCAGCTGGACCGGGATATGTTTGCCCGGCAATTTGAGTCGGCCAGGCAAGAACGTGAAATTTTAAATCGGATCAATCCTCATGAAAAACACCATCAGGTAACGCTAGGATCCTTGGTGAATACCAGTTCAGGCTGGTTTTTCCTATCGGTAAGTCTGGGTAAAACCTTATTTGAAAAGGAAACGATTTTGGTAGTTTCTTCTGTTTCTCCCATAGGAGGTTTGCTTCTGGGTAAGCAAGTAGGCAACAGTTTTATGTTTATGGGCAAATCGCAACAAATATTATCTATACTTTGAGCATACTTAAATCTGAAGCATTATGGATCGGACAGAACATTGGCAAACGATTTACGAAAATAAATCATTACCCGACGTTAGCTGGTACCAACCAGTGCCTACCACCTCGTTAGAACTTATCGGACAGTTAGGGGTTTCCTTGGCGTCCAGCATCATCGATATAGGCGGGGGAGATAGTTTGTTGGTTGATCATTTGCTGGATTTAGGCTATAGGGATGTTACGGTACTGGATATATCGGAGAAGTCACTTCAGAAAGCTCAAGAAAGACTGGGTACCAGGGCCAAGCTGGTTCAATGGATTGTAGCAGATGCCAGTACATTTAGGCCTGAAAGACAATATGATTTGTGGCATGACCGCGCAGCGTTCCATTTCTTTACCGATACAGCAGATATACGGAAATACCTCAGCGTGATGAGGGATGGGATTAAGCCGTCAGGTAGCCTTATTGTAGGGACTTTTTCTGAGAATGGACCCAGAAAATGCAGCGGGATTGAAATTAAACAATATTCCCAATCTTCTCTGACCAGAAGGTTTAAAAAATATTTTGAGAAGATCAAATGCTTTGAGGTTCAACACGGAACTCCATTTAATACCATTCAGGAGTTCGTATTTTGTAGCTTTAGAAGACTCGATCTGGTCTGATTATTTAAGAAAGATTAGCAGTTTAATTATGCTGAACTGATACAAATATTGACTTTAAAAAAGAAGCACGATGAAAATAAAAATCAAGACCGACCAAGGAAAGATAAAACTTCATTATGTGGAGCTAGGCGTAGGACAGCCTATCGTATTTATACACGGCTGGCCCCTTAGTCATAAAATGTGGGAGCCTCAGCTTCAATTTTTTGCAGACCATGGTTTCCGTAGTATTGCCTATGACCGCCGTGGCTTTGGGGACTCTGAAGCCCCTAAAGAAGGTTACGACTACACGCTACTCGCAGAAGATCTACATCAGATATTGGTCACCCTCGATTTGAAAAATGTTATTCTTTGTGGTTTTTCCATGGGAGGGGGAGAGGTTGTCCGCTACCTTACTCGTTACGGCGCAGAACGAATTGATAAGGTTATTCTGATGGGATCGATTATTCCATTGGTCAAACGTAAACCCGATAATCCTGCTGGTGTAGCAGAGGAAGATCTGGCAGGAATCATTGACTCATTGAAAAATAACCGTATTCCATTTCTTAAGGAGTTTGGGAAGGGATTCCTGAACTATGACAGCCACAAAGGTACAGTACCGGAGGCGCTACTAGACTATAATTTCTCCATAGCTGCTCACGCTTCTCCCATCGCTACCATTCAATGTGCCGAAGCATGGGCACATACCGATTTTCGATCTGAGCTTATGAATGTTACGGTTCCCACTTTGATTATTCATGGAGATGCCGATGCCATAGTTCCTATTGCTACCAGTGGAGACCAAGCAGCAACCGGGATTAAAAATAATAGGTATGTCGTGATTAAAGGTGGGTCGCATGGGTTGAATATAACCCACCGGGACGAAGTAAATACGGCCATGCTAGATTTTCTTCGTCAGTAACCACGCTAAAGGAAGGTTGAAATCCTCCTTAAACTTTTACAAATATGAAATTTTATGATCTCCAGGCTACTAAGCCCGACGGAACGATGCTTCCCATGCGGGATCTTCAGGGGAAGGTTGTTTTAGTTGTCAACACGGCTACCAGATGTGGATTGGCTCCCCAATTCGATGAGATGGAAGCATTACATCAACGGTTTGCACCTCAAGGGCTGGTAGTACTAGGGTTTCCTTCCAATCAGTTTATGAATCAGGAGCCTGAATCCGATGCAAAACTGGAAGAGGTTTGTCGAATCAATCATGGAGTTACTTTTCAGCTTACCCGTAAAGTAGACGTGAATGGTGCGGAAGCCCACCCGGTTTTTAAGTTTTTAAAAGACGAGTTAAAAGGGACCTTAGGAAATAGTATTAAATGGAATTTTACTAAATTCCTGGTGGGTCGCGATGGGATCCCTTTTAAGCGCTATGCTCCAACCACGAAACCTGCCAAAATTGCGCCTGACATTCAGAAGTTATTAGAAGGAAAGTTATAGTCTTGGCGACATGCTGAATACCTTTATTCAGCATGTCGCTAACCTATTTTTTTTAAGTATAGAGCTTTCTGTGGTTATTCTAAATTTATTTGAATTGAAATTTTATTCTCCCCGACCATTGCTTTGCTGTTCGCCGAGGGGCGGGGGACTTGAATGCCGGATATAGAGAATTATTGTGGATCATAAATTTATTTTACCCAATATAGTTCCAACTCGGGTGGCTTTGTCTCGCCTCATATCATGACCAGTTTAAGAACAATTTATCCCTGTATGTCGGTTTACTGGACCTGCTGTTGCCTGTTATAAGGCTCAATGGCCTCGTCCGGAATCGGACTATACATTAATAATTGCTTTGATGACAGCCTGGCCAGGCTGTAAAAGGGTTGGGAAAATAGTGGGAAGATCCTGGAATTCTGTACGGTGAGAGATCCATGGATTGGTGTCCACCACGCCCTCTTCGATAAGCTTTATAATTTTCTTAAAATCTGAAGGAAGGGCATTTCTACTAGCCATAAGGGTAAGTTCTCTCTTATGGAAATTGGGGTCATTAAATAATACTTCTCCTTGAAACAACCCTACAAAAACGAGTCGACCGCCGTGAGCGGGAAGGTTGAAACAATTGAGCATAGAAGCTTTGTTGCCCGTAGCGTCTAAAACGATATCAGGTAAGTGTCCCGAAAATGAGGCACGCAGGCGTTCGGCCGTGAGCGGTTCATCTACCAGGATTTGACTATCGGAAAGCCCATGTTCAGCGATAAAATCCAGGCGACTCTGAGACTGATCGGCCACTATCACAAAGGCTCCGGATTCTTTGGCAAACTGAGCTACCGACAGACCAATGGGGCCGGCTCCAATTATCAGAACAAGATCTTGAACCTTGATGTTGCCACGGTTAACAGCATGAAGTCCAATGGCTAAGGTTTCTACCAAGGCTAGTTGCTCAAAGGAAAGATGATCGGATTTATGAAGTTTTCTCAGTGGAACTTTCATGAATTCAGACATTCCGCCGTCGGCATGTACCCCTAGTACCTGAATATTTTCGCAGCAGTTGATATATCCACTACGGCACGCCTGGCATTGTTGACAATTTACATAGGGTTCTAATGAAACCCGGTCACCTACTTCTAGTTGTGAGACATTACTTTCCGGCCCGATTTCAACAATTTGGGCGCCTATTTCATGTCCCAATACTCTAGGATACTGGAAAAAGGGTTGATTCCCTTTAAAGGCATGGTAGTCCGTACCGCAAATGCCAATTTTTTTGATCTGAATGAGGGCTTCATCCGGGCCTGGAGAAGACGGCATACTTTGAGTGAGAAACTCAAACTCACCCGGCTTATTTAAAATGATGGTTTTCAAAGTATTGGTTATCGTTTAAGGAAGTTGGATTAAAACTTCTTGCTTATTAGCACTCCTTCAATCAAATATGAATAATACTAACTTTGTATTATCATTATGACTTAAATAATCATACATGCACCAAGAAATATTAAAATACTTGGATGTACTTTTATTTAATCGTAAAATAAGTAAGAAGGTCTCCCTAAATCAATGGCAAGCTTGGCAAAAACTGGTATTATGTTGACATCATTGCGCCGGGCTGAGAATTTCTGCAGTCTTGAAGTTCTTTGGTAGCCTCCGGAGTCGATAGGTTGGGAATCAAGGAGGGGAGGGAAGGGGTGGATAGGTCGCCCCACCCCTTCGAAAGAGATTATCCCATATTATGGTATACTCTCTGAACATCGTCGTCTTCTTCTATCTTTTCGATAAGCTTTTCTATATCTGCGACTTCTTCTTCACTTAAAGTTTTGGTATCATTCGGGATACGCTCAAAATCAGATTCAATAATTTCGAAATTATTATCTTCCAAATATGATTGTAAGGTGCCGAAAGAAGTAAACTCACCGTAAATATTGATTTGATTGGCCTCCTCATCTAAGAACACCTCGTCTGCTCCGTAATCAATTAATTCCAGTTCTAATTCTTCTACGTCATGATTCCCATCATTGGCTACTTTAAATAAGCATTTTCTTTCAAAAATGAAATCAAGCATTCCTGTGGTTCCTAAACTTCCACCCAACTTATTGAAATAACTCCTTACGTTGGCTACAGTACGGGTAGGGTTGTCTGTGGTGCTTTCTACCAGGATGGCGATTCCGTGAGGTCCGTAACCTTCATATACCATCTCTTTATAATCGTCCTGATCCTTGGATGAAGCCCTTTTGATGGCTCTGTCCACGGTTTCTTTTGGCATATTTACCGCCTTGGCATTCTGTAGCAGAGCCCGCAGCCGCGAATTGGTAGCCGGGTCGGCAGTGCCGTTCTTTACGGCCAGTACGATATCCTTTCCAATACGTGTAAATGTTTTGGCCATCTTGTCCCAGCGCTTAAACATGCGCGCTTTCCTATATTCGTATGCTCTTCCCATGCGTTTTTTAAAATATGTTGAATTCCTGCTTTTCTATCCGGCTCAAACTCTTGTTTTTGTGCCTATAGTAAAGGAAAGGAACCGGTTTTAAGGTTTAAATTTGTTGCAAATTTATAAAACACACTTCAAATCCCGCAGTATATTTAGAATAATAGATTCACTTTCAAACGATGTTAGACCATTTTACCTGGAAGCTCCAGTCCTTTGAAGAACTGAGTACTACCAATCTTTATCATTTATTGCAGCTGCGATCCGAGGTTTTTGTGGTTGAACAACAATGTGCCTTTCAAGATATGGACAGCGTAGATTTCAGATGTCATCACCTAACGGCCTATGATAAAGGGAAATTGGTGGCCGTATCGCGCATAATTCCTGCGGGTATTACCTATTCCTTTCCTTCCATCGGTCGGATCGCTGTAGCTCGATCGGCACGAGGGCAGGGCTTAGGTGTTGCATTAGTCCTTAAATCTATACAAACTGTAGAGAAACGCTACAACCCGGAAGGTATCAGTATAGGGGCTCAGCTATACCTGAAAATATTTTATGAGTCTTTTGGTTTTAAACAGATTGGGGAACCATATCTTGAAGATGGGATTGTACATATAAAAATGCACAGAAAGTGCCCGAATTCGAGCGTATTGTAGGTTTTTAGACAGTAATTCTTTAGAAATTGAGCGTTTTATATTCCGTAGAAAATAGCTTTTTCAAAGGAATTCCTATTACAATCTATAGAAGTACTATTACGTTGTGACTAGTGAAATAAGAACGAAAGTTGTCAGATTATTTGCTTTCTTAAAACTTCTTATATACTTTGGCACAGAATTTTAGTTATTAGTTTTCAGTCAAGCAGATTGAGGTTTAGATTCTGGCTCAGGCCATTATTTAGCCTTAATTTTGACGAACACTGATAGAGGAGGGTTTACGTGGAATGGCCTACTGTAATGCGGTAGGCCATTTTTTTGTTATAGGTATTGGAATGCAGGCATAAAAGCCGTTGATTTGTGCGGTTTAAAAGAACAGATTTTACGCATAAATGACAAAGGTAACCGATTATATCAGCCAGGCTGCTGGCCGCACACTTTTCTCCATTGAAATTATCCCGCCACTAAAGGGACAGAATATTGACGAGCTGTTCTCTTCTATTGCCCCATTGATGGAGTTTAAGCCCCCTTTTGTTGATGTCACGTATCATCGTGAGGAGCTTATCGATCGAACTGGCCCTAATGGTCAAATCGTTCGGGTGCCTATTCGCAAACGTCCTGGAACTGTAGGGATTTGTGCACGTTTAATGGAGCGCTTCAAAGTCGACGCAGTCCCGCACGTAATATGCGGAGGATTTACCAAAGAGGAGACCGAAGACGTACTCATTGATTTGTATTATTTAGGAATTGATAATGTTTTGGTTCTTAGAGGTGATGCAGAGAAATCAGCAGGCGTATTTTTAACGAAACCAGGAGGACATAGCTACGCATCGGAGCTAATTGAACAGGTGGTTCAGATGAACACCGGAGCTTTACTGAATCAGGAAACGATCAGTCATCCAACGAATTTTTGTATTGGGGTAGCTGGTTATCCTGAGAAGCATATGGATGCCGTGAGTTTCGACAGTGATTTTGATTATTTGAAAAAGAAAATCGAGCTGGGGGCTGACTATATCGTTACACAGATGTTTTTCGACAATCAAAAATATTTCCAATTTGTTGAGCGCTGCCGCGCCCATGGTATTACCGTACCGATAATACCAGGGTTGAAACCCTTGTCGACGCGAAGACAGCTCGAGATTTTGCCAAAAATTTTCCATTTGGAAATGCCTGAAGACCTCACCAAGGCCGTTACTTCTGCTAAGTCAGATATTGATGTACGTCAGGTCGGAGTAGAGTGGGGAATTCAGCAATGCAAGGAATTAATGGCCTACGGCGTGCCGGTCTTACACTTTTATACCATGGGTAAGTCCGACAACGTAGCGCAGATAGCCAAAGCAATGTTTTAATACTTTTTTCTATTTGGTCACCACAGCGGTTCCATTCGCACTTACCATGAGCATGGAACCGTTGCTTCCTATTGTCTGAAAGTCCAGGTCCACGCCTACAATTGCGGAGGCTCCTAAACGCTGAGCCTGTTCCATCATTTCTCGAATGGCAATACTTTTGGCCTCCCGCAGACTTTGTTCATAGGCCCCTGAACGTCCGCCTACCACATCCCGGATGCCTGCAAATATGTCTTTTACAAAATTGGCTCCAATAATGGCTTCTCCGTTTACCAAGCCGATGTATTGAACGATTTCTTTTCCCTCAATATGATGAGTAGTCGTTACAAGCATATGTTTATTTTAATTGATTAATACTTTTTCGGGTAGAAATGTAGGTTAATTTTGTGAAATATAAGGGTAATTATTTTGCAAGTGGTTCTGAAACTGCCATCAAAGGTAAAAAATCGTGTTTCCCATAATTCCAGACCGCATTGGCATTTTACATAAATTTATGTTTCGCCCATAAAGGATCGGATGGTGGGGGAGGATATCTTTAGTAACTTTGAGCATTCCTCAAACATATAATATATATTATTGATGCCTGCCGATCATATAAACGACATAATTCGCAACAGAAGAAGCATATTTCCACCCAGTTATACGAGTCAGGATATACCAGTCGAAATTATAAAGGATTTGCTAGAGAATGCCAATTGCGCCCCCACGCACCGCCGTACTGAACCCTGGCGTTTCACGGTTATGAAAGGAGAGGGCCTGAAGCAATTGGCCGTATTCTTCTCCGACCGATATAAAAGGGTTACACCAGAAGAAAACTTCTCCCAGGCTCGTTACGATGCAGCTGGCCAGAAAGTTTTACAGTCAAACTGTGTTGTGGCCATCCATATGGAGCCTCATCCAGATCAGGTGCCTGAATGGGAGGAGATTGCATCAGTGGCTTGTGCTGTTCAAAATATGTGGCTTAGTGCTCATGCCTATGGTATAGGCGCCTATTGGAGCTCTCCAGCCTTTTTAGATGAAATAGCCGGTTTTCTTAAGCTGCCAGAGAATCACAGATGCCTGGGTTTATTTTATATGGGCTATCACGAGCAGAGCCATACCGAAGCTCGTCGTTCCTCTATTGATGATAAGGTTACCTGGATCCTCTAATGGCCGAGAATAAATCATTGATGCAAGTGGAGAATATCCACTTATCCTTAGATAACCGCCCGGTTTTGGTTGACCTGTCGCTTACCCTGAATACAGGGGAATGGCTGGGGATACTGGGGGAGAGTGGTTCGGGAAAGAGTACGCTCCTTCGCCTGATGGCCCGACTTATAGATGCCGATCAAGGTGAGGTCCGATTTGAGGGAGAAGTGCTTACTCCGGTTAAGAATGAACTGATTCCGGGTCATCCAGCCATCAAACTCATTCATCAGGAGTATGCCTTGTTTCCGAATCAGACTGTGACAGAGAATATAGGTTATTCGTTGCGTTTTTATGAGCCTGAATATAGGGCGCAAAGGGTGGAGGAACTCCTCCAGCTTTCGGGGCTACAGCAAGTTCAGAACAAGAAGTCTAAACGGTTGTCGGGAGGAGAAAAACAACGTACTGCCATAGCCCGAGCCTTGGCCGAAGAGCCTACTATACTACTGCTTGACGAACCATTCGCCCATCTGGATAGTCCCAACAAACGGATACTGGCCAATGCTATAGAGTCTATGCGTGTTTCTACCGAAATGGGCTGTGTTTTTGTGACGCATGAGGCCACGGACGCATTGGCATGGTCCGATCGGATTGCGGTACTCAAAGCAGGGGAGATTGTACAACTGGGGACTCCACAAGAAGTGTATCAAAATCCTGTTTCGGCCTACGTAGCAGAACTGACGGGGCCCGTAAACTGGATAAGAGTAGACGGAGAACAGAGAATATTTATTAGGCCGGAGTGGGTAAGAATCGCGGTTAAGCAACAGCCGGAATTATGGAAGGGACAGGTAGCCTCTGTGCGCTTCCTCGGCGCCCATTGGCTAATCCGCTGCCAGAATGAACAGGGCGCTATTTCCTTTTATCATCCGAGCCCAGACCTATATCCCGGTCAGAATATAGCACTTACTTACTCGGAAGATAACTTGATAGCCGTGTCCAGTTGAATATAGGAAACCTCTAAAAAATCGTAACCCAAACGCTTCAATTCAATCGGATCGTAGCTAGGAGATAGTAAATAAGAAATATATAGGCTTTACAAATTAAACCAGAAGGAAATTTTTACTGCAAAAGGGGTAACGTTAGGATTGTTCAGATAGGTTAATCTATGTACGAAATCTACACGTCCTACCTTGAAAATATTATCAATACCATAGCCAAGCTCCATATAGGGTGTATTGCCCAGGTAGTTAAAAGTTGGCAAAGCGTTACCCTGATTATCGGTAGGCGGAATGATATCTTTATTATTCTGACTCACACTCCCATAATAGACCTTTCCGGTGGCCAGCATTCTCCACTTGAGCCTTCTAATGGCCGGGATTCTGTTAAGTATAAAACCCTGGAAATTATGCTCCACCGATAAAGTCGCATAACGGTCTGAGATAAACTCAAAATAGTTCATGAGATTAAAGGCATTCTCTACATAAAATAGTGATTCATTTCCCAGAGGTGTATATAACAGCAAATAGGGCAAAGTAGAGGGGATATAACCCACAGTCAGGTTATAGTCGGTCCGTCCTAATGCACCTACCCGAAAACTTTGTTTGGCATTGAAAGCGAATTTATGGTAACGAAAGTCACTATTTAGGAGGTTATTAAGCCCCAAGGTATACCGAAGAGTAAACACAGGCTTATTTCCATTGCCCATGCTGATTCTTTCATTATCGTTTTGTAGAAAGGTTTCGTTCCTTGCTATACGGGTTTCAAAATTTAGCTCTGTGATGTCATAGCGGCTTTGCAATGGAGAACTTTCTCCAAGCTCTGGCTGAGTGCGGAAAACGAAGGGGAATAAGGGATTGAAATTGCGGTGACGGAATTGAACGCTCCCACTGATGCCCTTTACGAGTTCTCGCTTCATGTAGAGGGAATAATCTTCTTGCCAATAAGCCCTGCGTAGCGTGCCGAACCTGGAGAAGGCACCAAACAAGGTGTTGGATCCTATGGTCTCACTGGAAAGCCCCAGTCGCTCCAGATCTTTAGAATAGGAGAAGCCTCCGATTGTCCATGGTTTCCGGGAAAAGATATAATCCACGCCAGCCCCGTATTTGAACTTTTGGTCTCGGGTACCGTAAGCTCCATATCCGTGGAGTATCCATTTTCGGCTAAATCCCGGATCCGTGCGAAAGCCGAGACGAAATCGGTTTCCTTCTATATTATTATTAGCATATAAGAATAAGTATGGACCAACATCAATATTCCATTTGTCTATTTTCTTATATCCGTTTACGAAGATATTCAGGATTTCAGTATAGGTCTTTACTACAGGCAATACCTTTAGAGAATCAATCAGCTGGAAGCTCAGCTGTTCGGGCAGGGTGAGAGACTCGGGCCTGCTTCGTTGCCAATAGGCAGAATCGTGTTGCATATAGTCTTCTTTGAGCTCTATCGCACTGTCAAAAAAGCTACTAGGCCGGGGTTTTCCAACGATATAGTCCGAATTGGAAGAATAGAATTTGAGCAACATGCCCGCCGTTTGTCGAGTAGGTTCGTCTACATCTATCAATACCCTCGTTTTGGCGGGTACCCAGGCATCATTCTCCTCCAATTGTTCGTAGGATTGCTGAATTTTAATTTTCTCTATGAAGTTCAAATTAGCATCCTTTCCTACTGTAGCATCCATTTGGGTAAGGGCAAAGCTGGTTCCGTCTACCCAAAACGCCCCCCTAAAGGCTAAGTCCTGTTTTTGCCGGGGCTCAAACTCTATTAGATAGTCGGCCGAGTTTCCATTTTTAACACTATCGGCCAGATAATATTCATAGTATAATTTCCAGCTGTCTGCAATGGGGGAGACAAAGTCCTTTTCGAGAATATTCAGCCAATTTCCATAAAAATTATACTGCTGAAAGGAGGAGCCCACTACCTGTGAAACGAAGCTTCCATCGGTAAGTCCCACACCCGAAACTTTGGTTTTATGGATTATCTCCTTTTTCTTCTTAGGGTTGTTCTGACTGAAAACATTGGATACCGATTCAGAAATAAAGATCGGAATGATCGTTTCCCCGTCTTCTCCCTTTACTTCGTCATATTGTTCGACAATATGAGTCATTTTCTTTACGGCCTTGCGGTTTCTGAATTTCTCCGAAAGGTTATCGATATCAATCTGAATTTTATTATAGCTGCTATATTCATAGGCAGCAATATTGTCTACATTATTTCGGATTTTATTGCTTACGATTTTTCGCATGATGGCATATGCCGGATTCTCGCCCGCATATATTTTTACTTCCCTAAGCTGCAGTGCCCCCGGACTTATCTGAAAATCAATTACCTGTTCGGTAACATCCGGGACGATAGCCTTGCTTTTAGTCGTGTAGCCCACGTATGTCACGGTGAGAGAGTCTGCGGGAGGAGAGTAAGATATGGTATAAAATCCGTCGAAATCTGTAATGGCTCCAGCTAAGGAATTCTTAATGCCCAGATTTGCGAAAGGCACAGGATCGCCGGTCGTGGCATCGATAATACGCCCTTTGATCGTATGCGTGGATTGTGCGTGTAAATTTATTGAGAGTAGTACTTCAGCAATAAAAAGGAATAATAATATTTTTTTCATCTTCAAATTTCATGGCATTGTGGTTAAAATGTTTTTTTTAGTAACCTAGTTCCTCATTTGCGTTTTATCTCAATATTGGTGGTTAAGTCCAGGCTGGGGCGGAGGATATGTACATCCAGAACGGCCTTCGGGCGGGCAAAATATTCCCGCAGCAGGGTGCGCCAGGAATAGCCTCCCGGTACATCCTGAGCTGCAAAGGCGATGGCATGCATGCCTTCTTGTTGCGCGATATAAAGGGCCCTGGCGTTATGGAAATTCTGCGAGATGATCGTAAAGTTTTCTTGATTGAACACCTCCCTGCAACGCATCACTGAATCGAAGGTACGATAGCCGGAATAGTCTAAGGTCATAACATCTTCAGGGATCCCCAAATTCAGTAATGCTCTCTTCATGTCTAAGGGTTCATTATAATATTCAGAATCGTTGTTTCCGCTTAGGATGAGGTACTTAATCTTACCCTCGTTAAAGAGACGGGCTGTAGCTTCCATGCGGAATTTAAAAAATAAGTTTTGTTTGCCCGCTTCAGTATATTTACTGGTTCCCAGTACCAGGGCCACATCATTAGAAGGCAAGTCATCAATCGAAAAATAATTGAGATCCCGTGTCTTGTATACCACCCAGAAGTTACACAGCAGGATGAAAACCACACTTGCAAATAATAGTATACTGGTGAATCTGAAAAATTTTCTCACTTCGCTCTACAAATAAGCCTGATTAGAAGCTGGCTGCATATATGGAACCGGAGCACTGATTTACTGTACGCACCCCATTTCCTTTTTGTTGCCTGCATGTACTGATTTGAATTTGTCCTGGCACAATAGGCGCCAGGACAAACGGAAATTTCCTGTTATGATTATTCGAATAATCCTAACTGCGACTTGGAGTCGTCATCTTTTTTGGGCTTCGGCTCCTTTTTCTTTCTTTTACCCTTGTCGGCATCATTCGCTAACTTTTCGGGATTGGTAATTTCAAGGTCCGTCTCTTCTTCAGGGGTAGGTTCAGGCTTTTGCTTGGGAGCAAGCGAAGCCTCTTTATCCTCACCCTGGGTTTGAGGACTTTCTTTTGATGCTTTCGGTTCTTCTTCCTCTGAAGAATTCAGGCTGCCTACATCGACGGCTTCTTCTGAGGATTCCTGATGAGGAGGCTCGTTTTCCTGTTCGGTTTGCTCAGGGGCCAGTGGTTCGATCCAATGGAGTTCCTTAAACTTATCGATGGGGAGCTTATTGCCTATGGCTCTCCACCCTCTCAAATCGATGAGTTCCTCGACGATATATTCTGTCTGCTGCCCTTTTTCGTTAACCTTTGCGGGAACTACTTCGAAGCGGGGACGCAAATCGGTGCTAGCCAATATCAGTTTACTGTTTTTAGCATCACTGATAAAAAGGAATTTCTTATCGATGGATGAAGTTTCAATATTAAAACGTTTGATAAAATGCTGCTTACTACCCCCATCGTAGTAAATGGCTGTGATGGGTGTTTTTGCATCGAATTTGCGGAGTAAAATCACATCAGCTGGAACATAATGATTGCTAATGTCGAAGCTGGTAAGCTCATAAGTACCGTCTTTATAAATTACCATCACATGATCGGAAGGGCCGAAATTTCCCAGGTAATCGCCTCTTTCATCCCTATTGAGTCGGCCTAGGGTCGGATTATACCAGATATCTACCCCACCAAGGGTAGATCTGCCCGCTTGCTTTAAGGTGATCTTACGTACCGGATATTTGGTAAGAATGTTCCCCATGGCGCTGCGGTTCTTTATTAATAAATCGGCGAAATTATAATCAAACTGCTTGACCTTAGCCTTGCTTTGAGCCGTTAGACTAACGCTAATGATCTCCGCTTCTCCATTGTCATTGGCCGTGAAATAGGTGATTTTAGATTTGGGGTGCCCTTGCGTCAGGTCATACTCCCTATCTCTGGTGACAGCCGTCACCTGGAATCTTTTGATATAGCTTATGCCCGTCTTCCCTTCCAGGTAGGTCAGGTTATATACCTTCCTTTCATCATTTTTGACGAATACGGCGCAGTGGATAATGTTTTTTCCGACAAATACTTTATCCTGTATTTTGGTTACCAGGCATTTTCCATCGGCCCTGAAAACGATAACATCGTCGATGTCTGAGCAGTCCATGACATACTCATCCTTTTTAAGTCCGTAGCCAATAAAGCCTTCGGCCCGGTTGACATATAATTTCTGGTTGTTGGCAGCAACAATATTCGCAGATATCTGGTTAAAGGCACTAATCTCCGTTTTTCTCTCTCGACCCTTACCGTATTTTTTTAGTAAGTCCTTATAATACTCGATGGAGAAACGGATAATATTAGCCAGGTTGTCTTCGGTCTGGGCAAGCTCTTCCGACCATTTCCGCATCAGCTCATCGGCTTTGAATCCATCGTATTTAGAAATTCTCTTGATTCGAATTTCCGTAAGCTGCACAATATCCTCGTCGGTGATAGATCTGTAAAAATCAGCTTTAAATGGTTCAAGCCCTTTGTCGATGGTTCTTATTACTGCCTCAAAAGTTTCGCATTCTTCAATATCACGGTAGATGCGATTTTCGATAAAAATTTTCTCTAAAGAACCATAGAGGATTTTTTCCAGTAAAGCGGCCTTTTTTAGTTCCAGCTCCTGCCGTAGCAAGTCTACCGTTTGCTGAGTATTGTATTTGAGTATCTCACTGACTCCGACAAAATGAGGTTTGTCTTCAATGATTACACAAGCGTTAGGCGATATTGAGACCTCGCACTCTGTGAAAGCATACAAGGCGTCCATGGTGATATCGGGAGAAACACCGGTAGCGAGATGAACCTGAACCTCTACCTCTGCGGCGGTATTATCTACCACCTTTTTAATTTTTATTTTACCGGCATCGTTAGCTTTTACAATGGAGTCTATCAGGGAGCTTGTAGTGGTGCCAAAGGGGATGTCTCGGATGGTCAACATTTTTTTGTCCTCTTCTTCTATTCGGGCCCTGACTCTAATTTTTCCTCCCCGTATTCCGTCATTATAATTAGACACATCGATTTGCCCCCCAGTCAAAAAGTCAGGGTAAAGCGTGAAGGGCTTATTTTGCAGTATAGCAATTGATCCCTCTACGAGTTCACAAAAATTATGGGGCATAATCTTCGTAGAAAGGCCTACGGCTATACCCTCAACGCCCTGGGTGAGCAATAAGGGGAACTTTACCGGTAGGGTCACTGGCTCTTTCTTACGCCCATCATAGGAAAGCTGCCACTCGGTAGTGTCATTATTAAAGACAATTTCCTTGGCAAACCGGGAGAGTCGTACTTCGATATAACGAGCCGCTGCAGCTCCATCACCAGTTCGGATGTCGCCCCAGTTTCCCTGCATGTCGAAAAGGAGTTCTTTCTGCCCGAGATTTACGATGGCATCGTAGATAGAAGCATCTCCATGAGGATGATACTGCATGGCAGAGCCAACTACATTGGCCACCTTATTGAATCGCCCATCGTCCATTTCATTGAGGGCGTGCATAATCCTTCTTTGGACAGGCTTCAACCCGTCTTCAATGGCCGGAACGGCACGTTCTAGAATTACATAGGAGGCATAATCAAGGAACCAACTTTCATATAAACCCGAGATGGGTAGTTTGTCGTGTAATTCGCTGTCTTCTGAGTGGTTTAACGCTTCGTTTTCATCCATATACTTCGGAGGAAACTATATTTAAAAGGTATGGTACTAAACAATACTGGTATTAGGCCTCTGCCTTTGCAATACATATCCGGTTAGGCCATGGAGGCATATCGGTAGGTAAACCTAGGCGGGACATAAATCCCGCTAAGATAGCAAATAAACCTATTATTTCCTTCATTCTTCTTCTGCTTGAAAGGTCTGATATACGTCGAGGAGTTCACTGATCATCATAGCTGTGGCTCCCCAGATTTCTTTATTGTCAATCTTGTAATAAGGGGCGGTAACAGGCTCCCCCCGAATAATAATCTGACTACTTCCTATGATTTCCTGTTTGATGATCTCCGAAAATGGAATCTCATAAATATCGGCTACCTCCCTAGGGTCAGGGTAGAAGCTAGGGCGGGAAGGGGTACATGCCACTACCGGTAGCACATTGAAGTTACTAGGTGGTATAAACAATTGCGAAAGCTGACCTAAAACCTTAACTTCATTGAGCCTTAGCCCAATCTCTTCCTGCGCCTCTCTAAGCGCCGTTTGTACAAGGTCGCGATCTGTGGGTTCTTGTCGGCCACCTGGAAAGGCTATCTGACCGGAATGGACACCATCATAAGGCGGCCGGAGTATCACAGGAAAGTATATATCATTCTGATAAGGATAGAATAGTATCAGAATCGCACTCCTTCTGGTTCGTTCATTGGGCTTAAAATTTAATTTGTTCCGGCTGCTTGCCTGCATACGTTGATGCGACAGTTCACCCGGAAGTGGTAATTTAAGTTTTTCAGAAAATTGTTTTACAAAAATATCAAAAGAATTGTTGGCCATAAAGAATGTCAAAGCTTGTTTAAATGATGAAGGATGGATAACAAATCCTCACGCTCCTTTGGAAACAAGTTATCACCCTTGGCTTACTGTGTAATGGAATCAGTTGATATCATATGCCGGGCTGAAGCAATTTACAACTGAAATCCACAAGGTTCTATTTACCAGTAAGCAGTAGGAACCCTTAAAATGGTGGCCCTTGTAACGTAACTATAATCATAACCTTTTCCGGACCTTAAAAATTCGAAATGCGGTCATTTATTAGGGGCAGTGCCTGGAACCTGGGATCTTGTATTTCTTTCGGTATAATCGGTTCCGGAATTAATAAGAAAATTATACGACTAGCCTATGACATGTCGCCGGAGCTGTTCGGCACAACGCTCTCCATCCATGGCTGCTGACATAATCCCTCCTGCGAAACCAGCCCCTTCTCCGCAAGGATAAAGCCCACGGATCTGAGGGTGCTCACAGGTTTCACGATCTCTTGGAATGCGCACCGGCGAAGAGGTACGGCTCTCTACACCTACTAGCTGGGCCTCATTGGATACATAACCCTTCATCTTTTTTCCAAATTGCAGAAGTCCCTCCCGCAGCGGATTTGCAATATTTTGAGGAAGGGCTTGAAGCAAGTTAACTGCATTCAGTCCAGGCTGGTAGGAGGTAGGGTTCAGAGCAGGGCTGGTTCTATTTTGTATGAAATCGGAGACTCTTTGGGCTGGAGCCGTTTGAGTCCGCCCTCCTAATTCCCATGACAATGCTTCTAGTTCTTTCTGGAATGCGAGGCCAGCCAAGGCGCCATGCTGGGAGTATGGAGCCAGATCTTCCTTTGTAATGGCCACCACCAGTCCTGAATTCGCATAGGGGGAGTCGCGGCGTGAGGGCGACATTCCGTTGACTACTACCTCTCCGGGTGCGGTAGCCGCTGGGACGATGAAGCCTCCCGGACACATACAAAATGAAAATACGCCTCGTTGCACTCCTCCGAAATAGGTCTGTGTTACGAGACTATAAGAGGCTGCGGGTAAATACGGACCTCTATCCGCCTCACAATGGTATTGAATCTGATCTATAATAGGTTGCGGATGTTCGATACGAACCCCCATTGCAAAGGATTTATCTTCTAACAGAATATTTTTCTTGTCTAGCAACTCATAGATGTCCCTAGCGGAGTGACCAGTGGCTAGGATCACACCTTCACCAAGGTATTCCTGTCCGGACTCGGTACGGAGGCCATTGATCCTCGATTTATCGATAATCAGGTCTACCACCTTTGTGTTAAAGTGAATTTCACCTCCTGCTTTAAGAATGCTCTCACGCATATTGGAAACCACCTGAGGTAATTTGTTGGTGCCTATATGTGGATGGCTGTCCACCAATATCTGTTCGCTGGCACCATGACTCACAAAAATTTCGAGTACCCGACGGATATCGCCTCTTTTATTGGAACGGGTATATAGCTTGCCATCAGAATAAGTGCCCGCTCCCCCCTCACCAAAGCAATAGTTAGATTCTGGGTTTACCAAATGTTTTTTGTTAATGTCAGCCAGATCTCTACGTCTTGCCCGGACATCATTACCTCTCTCAAAAATTATGGGTTTGAGCCCTAATTCTATGAGCCGTAAGGCGGCAAACATGCCTGCAGGCCCACAGCCTATCACCAGGGCTTGAGGGCTTTTGCTAACATCGGGATAGGAGCTGTCAATCTGTAGCAGAGCCGGGGCCGGTTCGTTAACATAGACCGTAACCTGCAAATTTACCTTGATGCGCTTGCTGCGGGCATCAATAGACTGCTTTGCTTTTCTCAATATTACTTCGGCATTGCTGTCGATATGAAGCTTACGGAAAACATAAGCCTGAAGCGCGGGCTCATTCAATGCCACCTCCGGAGGAAGGGAAAGTTGTAGGTTCTTGATCATGAGTTGTAGAAAGGGAGTTATCCTTCAAAGGCTGCAAAGTTAAGTAATCTTCTCTAGCTGATCTATATATTTCAGCGGCAGATTATAATACAACTAAACAGAAATTTACCCAGAAGTTCCTGTGTCTTCTAGGCAATTATGATCCTAATTGATTATCTTTTCCTTATCAACAGGGCAAAGACCAAAATATCATTTACTTATGACTCCTACCGATTTTTTTCAAATCAGAGATTTACTTACTCCAGACCAGTTATTGGTAGCCGATTCTGTTCGAAGTTTTACGGAAAAAGAGATCAAACCAATTATGGAAGAAAGTGCCCAGAATGCAATTTTTCCCGAACATTTATTGGCAAAGTTTGGAGAACTGGGTCTTTTCGGGACTACTATCCCACAGCAATATGGTGGCGGAGGGCTGGACTATATCAGCTATGGACTCATGTGTTATGAAGTTGAAAAAGGTGATTCTGGAATGAGGTCCACCATTTCCGTTCAGAGCTCTCTGGTGATGTGGCCTATCTTCGCCTACGGGACGGAGGCACAAAAAAGAAAATACCTTCCTCCTCTGGCATCCGGCGAATGGCTGGGGTGTTTTGGACTGACAGAGCCCGATCATGGCTCTAATCCTGGGGGGATGCAGTCCCGGCTGGTACGAGTTGATGGAGGCTATCGGCTCACTGGAAGTAAATTATGGATATCCAATGCTCCATTGGCCCAGGTTGCAGTAGTATGGGCGCGTACCGATGAGGGGAGGGTCCAGGGCGTACTCGTAGAGAAAGGAATGGCCGGTTTCACGGCTCCAGAAATTCACCATAAATGGTCACTGCGTACCAGTATTACTGGTGAGCTGGTATTCGACGATGTCTTTATTCCCGACACGCATGTGCTGCCTGCGGCGGTGGGTTTACAAGCAGCATTGAAGTGTCTGGACAAGGCGCGATATGGAATTTCTTGGGGTGCAGTGGGAGCCGCTACCGACTGTTATGAGGTGGCCCTAAGTTATGCACAGGAACGAATCCAGTTTGGGAAACCACTGGCCGGATTTCAACTCACGCAGAAAAAATTAGCAGAAATGCTGACCGAGATTACCCAGGCCCAATTGCTGGCTTGGCGACTAGGAGTACTCATGAACGAAGAGAAGGCCAGTACTGCTCAGATATCAATGGCCAAACGAAATAATGTTGCCATGGCATTGAGGGTAGCCAGAGAGGCCCGTCAGATTCTAGGCGCTATGGGTATCTCAGGATCATATCCGATTATGCGACATATGATGAACTTAGAGTCTGTGATCACCTATGAAGGTACCCATGATATTCATTTATTGATACTCGGAGCAGAAATTACGGGTATACCTGCTTTTCAGTGAATAGCGAATTATTTGAGAACCTTACTTAATGCTTTTCGAAGCTCTTCATTTTTATGACGCTTCTGGAGGATAATAGGAGCTGCAATTCGTTCTTTACAATCGAACATTGCACAACGTTCACAGGTTTGATTGACAACTCGATGCGGGAGGTTTGCATCTGTTAAGAAGGTCAAAGATTTCTGGGCGTGATCGTCCAGATAGATTCCCATCGAAACACTGACATTGAGGTTTGGATTGGTGGCCGATTTTTGAGCCAGACTAATTACCAGGTATTCGTCCTTGGTGTCGAGATAGGTAGAGCGCTGGGCCTTGCAGAGGGTAGTACCCGATGGATTGTTATTCTCTGCCAGTTCATTCAGAATATTCAATGCGATCCAACGACGGCAATAGTGCTCGTCTCTTACGGTATGGGGATAGTGCTTTTTCGAAATATGGAGCTCTTTGGTCATGTCAAACTGATTATGACCAGTGAAATTGTTAAACCTGGCGAAAAATATTTCCTTCAGTCCAAAATATTTGGGGAGTACATTACTCAGTCGGTAACAGAAGGACTCCGGAGTAGTGTGGAAGTCCTGAATCATCGCCAGCAGCATCTCCGGTTGCCACCGGGCCGATTCAAATAAGGTGGCCAGCCGAGGGACCAGTAGTTTCCGCTGAATAATGATGGCGCTAGCAAAATAGGAGGCTCTAAAATTATTTAGAAGCTGTTCGAATGTTTCATCTTCCACCAACGCAGTGGTGTAGAGCCTATTCTTCAGATTAAGATGAAGATATCCTATTTCTCTTGCCAGAATAAAGGTGCGCTGAATGTCAGATAGCTGGTCATTGATGAGTAAACGAGCCGATTTGATACAGGGAATAGTAAGAGACCGAACACTGGAGAATTCTGGATTCGTTCGCTCGTTAATATGTTCCATTTCATACTGATACTGTTCTTTCAGAATTGATGAGAGGAGTTGCTCATCTACCTGTTCGGAAGAAGGGATTTGCTGTTGGTCTAAAAAGAGTTCAGCCGCTTCTTCAATATCCTCGAAGTAATTGTCATGCATCTCCTGGTAGGTTCGAAGAGCGGAAAAGTGAAACTTTTCGATGGACATATTGTAATTTCTAGCAATTTCTATCAGGGTGCCAACAAATGCGCTAATCTTCGTTGGGGCATCCGACAGAATATGTAGCAAACTGGCAGGATCGATACCAAATAGCTCCAGGGGTAATTCAGTAAGAACATTAGAGTCCAGCAACTCTGAAATGGGTTCCAGTCTTTTATTGAGCTTCATGGAAACGAGGCTATCATATTCCACGTCCATGGCCTTAGCAAGGGCAATAATTTTATCAGATTTTGGGTACTTTTTCCCCTTTTCTATTTCATTAATATAGGATAGTGACAATCCAGACTTCTGGGACAGCTCGTTTAAAGAAAGGCCACGGTCTAGCCGTAATTGTTTCAATTTCAGTCCGAAAACGAGTTTGATATGGTCTGTATTTAATGCCACGGTAGGTAAATGCTATAGTTATGTTAGGGAATTGACTCAGGGGTTTAACGGAAATTTTCCTCTGATTAAGTCTACAAAAGTAGGCAATACAGATTATAATAATGGGGTAAAAGAAAAAAGGAGCTACCGATACGATAGCTCCTTTGCGAAAATTAAATGGGGTTATTAGAAAATAGCATATCCTAAAGTCGCTTGGAATAGATTACTTTTTCTTCCAAATTTTGCTTCGGTATTGCTGTTATTAAAGTTCACTTTGGCCACCTCAGTGAAGTTTCCTTCATAGCGAACATCAATACTTACCCTTCCAAAGTCGACTCCCACACCGGCCTGATATCCATAAGCCAGTTTGTCTTTGAATTGCGCGTCACTATTGTCTCCGGTAAAATCATCAAATGAATCGCCTAACTTACCATTGGAGGATAGTCTTAGAGAGGCCATAGGGCCCACATTTACCCGGAATATTTTTCCAATTTTAACACCGAGTAATACTGGCACATCCAGATTGGTGAATCCTACATCTACTTTTCCTTCTGAATTGGTAAGGCCATCTCGGTATACATTGAATTCACCACCTTTTTGAGACAGCAAAAGCTCGGGTTGTACATAAAATTGCTTTCCAAAACGAAAGAAGACACCCCCTACAAATCCTAAGGAACGGTTTTCATTATCTTTAAAATCGAAAGCACTCCCGTTACCATTGAGGGAAAGGTCGTTGCTGCCATTGATATTGGATAAGTTTGCCCCTGCTTTTACACCGAATCGGAATCCGGGGTCGTATTGTGCCGAGGCACTAAGGCTAAGGGTTATGGCAAAAACTGCGAGCAATAATTTTTTCATGACTAATAAATGTTTGTTTGGGGTATTCTCGAATTCTTTAAGTTTAATAACACAAAAACTGTGCCCGTATTGCCCGGATGTTTTATTTTTCCTTTTTCTGTAGCCCTAAAGGGTATATTCGCTCAGAATCGGCGGCGAGGTTACGAACTGCAATTAAAAAACCTTATTTTTGCGGGAAATTTTGCTAGCCTGTCCATTGATGGCCAGGCCAAATGTCATGATAAGGGTTTTCATAAGCGAGGATTATAACCAAATAAATAAAGAAAAATCAGCAATATGAGTGAGTATAGTCATAAGGAGATAGAGAAAAAATGGCAGCAGTACTGGGACCAAAATCAAGTATTTAGAGTCAATAATGACTCCGACCGGCCCAAATACTACGTTCTGGATATGTTTCCCTATCCATCGGGTGCCGGCCTACATGTAGGGCATCCTCTGGGCTACATCGCTTCGGATATATATGCACGCTACAAGCGCCAAAAAGGGTTTAACGTGTTGCATCCTATGGGATTTGACAGTTTTGGTTTGCCAGCAGAGCAATATGCTATTCAAACAGGGCAGCACCCGGCCGTTACGACTCGCGACAATATTGCTCGCTATATAGAACAGCTGAAGAATCTGGGCTTCAGCTATGACTGGAGCAGAGAGGTTCGTACTTCTGAACCCTCTTATTACCGCTGGACTCAGTGGATCTTTATGGAGCTATTTAATAGCTGGTACAACCTGGCTGAAGATAGAGCGGAAGAGATTACTTCCCTGATTTCGGCTTTCGAAAAAAATGGTAATCTTACTGTGCAGGCCGTGTGTGATGAGGATACCCCTTCCTTCGATGCGGCTACTTGGAGCGGGTGGGATGAGGAAACCAAATACCGCATCACACTCAAATATCGTCTAACCTATGTAGCGGATGCGACAGTTAACTGGTGCGCTGGATTAGGCTCGGTACTGTCTAACGACGAGGTAAAGGATGGACTTTCGGAAAGGGGAGGGTTCCCGGTGGAGCAGAAGCAAATGCGCCAGTGGATGATGCGAATATCTTCTTATGCCCAGCGCCTTCTGGACGGCTTGGATACCGTCGACTGGTCTGAATCATTGAAAGAGCAGCAACGCAACTGGATTGGTCGTTCGGTGGGTGCTCTGGTAAAGTTTCAGCTGGAAGGACATGAAGAAAAAATAGAGGTCTTTACTACCCGTGTCGATACCATCTATGGAGTTTCTTTTATGGTAATCGCTCCCGAACACGAATTGGTGAGTAAGATTACGACTTCTGAGCAGCAAGCTGAAATATCGGCCTATATCGAAATGACCAAAAAACGGTCGGAACGAGATCGCATGTCGGATGTCAAAACCGTATCTGGGGCCTTTACGGGTGCATATGTTATCAATCCATTCAATGGAACACAGATTCCGGTCTATATTGCGGATTATGTTCTTGCAGGTTATGGAACAGGGGCCGTTATGGCCGTACCGTCGGGGGATCAGCGGGATTGGAATTTTGCCAAACATTTTGACCTTCCGATTATACCCATTCTGGATGCCCAGAAAAATATCGAGAAAGAAGCAGATAATACCAAGGAAGGGAGGTATATCAATTCGGGAATGATTGATGGACTAACCTTTGCGGAAGCTAATGAAAAGCTGATCGCCTACCTGGAAGAAAATAATATGGGTAAAGGCAAAATTAACTATCGCATCCGGGACGCTGTATTTGGCCGCCAACGCTATTGGGGGGAGCCAGTTCCTGTATATTACAAAAACGATAGTCAGGGCCAAGCCTTACCATATCTTATTGACGAAGATAGTCTGCCACTTAACCTGCCTTCTGTTGACAAATATCTGCCTACAGAGTCGGGAGAGCCTCCATTAGGTCGCGCTCAGGATTGGGCACACGAATCTGGTAGCCCTTACGAGTTGAGCACCATGCCTGGATGGGCTGGCAGTAGCTGGTACTGGTATAGGTATATGGATCCTAAAAATGAGGATGCCTTTGCTTCCAAAGAGGCCATAGGCTATTGGAAAGCGGTAGATTTGTATATAGGTGGTACAGAACATGCTACAGGACATTTGCTATATAGCCGTTTTTGGAACAAATTTCTGAAAGACCGTGGCTATGTACTTGAGGAAGAGCCCTTCAAAAAGTTGATCAACCAAGGGATGATCCAGGGACGAAGCAATTTTGTATATCGTATTAAAAATGCTGATCAAACCAAGCCGGTATTTGTAAGTGCAGGATTAAAAGATCAGTATGAGGTAACTGCCCTTCATGTCGATGTCAACATTGTTGAAAATGAAATCCTGGACTTAGAGCGCTTTAAAGCTTCACGTCGCGACCTTTTTGCCGATAACGCAGACTTTATACTCGAAGAGGGTAAATATATTTGTGGAGTGGAGGTAGAGAAGATGTCCAAGTCCAAGTTTAACGTAGTAAATCCGGACGATATCGTTACCCGCTATGGCGCGGATACGCTGCGTTTATATGAAATGTTTCTTGGCCCTTTAGAGCAAGCCAAACCTTGGAACACCAATGGCATAGACGGGACCTACCGATTTATTAAGAAGTTATGGAGACTATTTTATAGTGAACATGGTAAATATCTTGTAGTGGACGAGCCAGCTTCGGAAGCTGCGCTAAAAGTACTTCATAAGACCATTAAAAAGGTAGAAACGGATATTGAAAATTTCTCCTTCAATACGGCTGTAAGTGCCTTTATGATGTGTGTGAATGAGCTAGGGAGTCTGAAATGTCATAACAAGGATTTGCTGGAGCAACTCGTGATACTAATTTCTTCTTATGCACCTCATATTGCTGAGGAGTTATGGGTAATATTAGGGCATGAGCCGGGTAGCGTTTCTCAGGCGCAATTCCCCGTATGGGAGCAGAAATATGTAGTAGACGCTGTTTTTGAATATCCTGTTCAAATCAACGGGAAAGTTCGGATTACCATGCCTTTCGCCCTTGAAACATCAGTTGCTGACATACAAAGTGAGGTTCTGGCCAATGAGACTGTACAGAAATGGATGGAGGGTAAGCCTGCCAAAAAGATAATCGTCGTTCCAAAGAGAATCGTGAATGTAGTTATTTAAACATTTAGTATTCTTCTGTAAAACACCAGCCTTGGATCCATCAGGGCTGGTGTTTTTTTTGGTAGAATAACGAAAAAAAACCGCCAAACTTTCGTCTGGCGGGGGTGTATAGTGTGCAACTCTGCAATAGATTTTAAGATGGTACTCTTTGCTCTACTGTTTCGTTTGTCAATGAAGTGTGTGTGTAGCTTAAAAATTTTAGTTGTTGATGAAGTAAGGCTTTTAATTGTTGATGAAATGTATTTAGTTGATGAAATGTAACTTACTTTTTTATTGATGAAATGTATTATGATAGTGTGTCCTAATGTGCTATTAAGACCCCATAGCGCCGCTGAAGTCACATATTAGTTGAAAATTTTTCTATAAAAAACTTCGATATTTGATAAGTGAGCTGATAATCAGCCATATAAAGTTGGGAGGGGAGGTTGCAGTGTCAGGTTACTGCGAATGATTTTAAGGGGAACAAAAGAAAAGGACCTGTTTTGAGAGGTCCTTGGTTTTTTTTCAGAAAATTTTAATGCTGAAGTGATCGAATATAATCTATTGTCACCGGGATTTGTTTTATATAATATGGGCTTTCGTCCTCAATAAAATAATGTTCTATTCCAATTTTTTTAGCGGCTATCAGGGCTGCCTTAATATCGATCTGGCCAGTTCCCAAGGCTACATCGTTGGTCGTGGGTGTGCCACCGGATAGGTCTCCCTTCACCCCTTTTTTCAGATCTTTTAGGTGCATTAATTTCCAGCGACTTCCATATTTAAGTAAGAGCGCTGCCGGGTCTTGACCTGGAAACTTGGTCCATAAAAGGTCCATTTCAAACGATACATATTTTGGGTCCGTTTTATCTACAATATAATCGAATAACGTTCCATTTTCATGGGGAACGAATTCATAGCCATGATTATGATAACAAAAAGTGAGTCCGTTATCATATAATATTTTACCTATCCGGTTGAAGTCTTCAACCGCCTTTTGAGCTGTAGACAGATCAAACCCCGTTTCTGGATGCGGGATCCAGGCCACCATTACATATTTTGCGCCCAGTATTTTGGCGTTGCGAATAGTATTCTCAGGGTCTTTCATAAGTTCGACATAGCCTGTTCCAATAGAAGGCATGGCGATTCCCCGTTTATCCAATTCGGCCCGGAGTGCTGTGGTGCTTATTCCCTTGATTGGCCCCCCTTCCATTTCCGTTATCCCTAGTTGTTGAATAGTATCTAGAGTAGCCTGTATTCCTTTGGGCCAGCTTGCTCTGAAAGTATATGCTTGTACACCCAAAGGTTTGTTATACACTGCTTCATTCTGGGACCAGCAATGAACATAGGATATAAGTGTTAACAGGATGGCCGTAAGCAGACTGCTCAATTTGTGTATATATGTCATAAACTTGAATGAAAATTCATTAATAATGATCGTCTTTTATCTCTTTCTCTAAGAGGTTTCCATATTTTTTGACCTGCTCTCTTATTTCATCAGCCTTTCCAATCAAAACAAATTGGAGATTATCTTTAGGGAAGTATCTGGCTATAATTTCCTTGGCCTGTTTCAGATCGATATTTTCTACCTTTTGCTGGAATGTGTTGATGTAATTTTCATCAAAGCCATAACGATACATATCAGTAAGTAACTGAGCCAAACTCCCTGACGATTCATAGTTTGGTGGAAAATCTCCTTTTACATATGCTTTAGCCGATTCTAAAATTTCCGTTGTTATACCGTGCTGGTGCAAACTATCAAGCACCTGGAGTGCCAAATCGATGGCAGGGACTGTGGTCTCATTTTTGGTGAAGGTGCTGATCTGGAAGGTGCCTGCATATTTATAACGACTGAATCCACTTCGAGCGCCATAGGTGAGTCCTGAATTTACCCGTAGGGCATCATTAAGCCAAGACGTGAACCGGCCTCCCAGGATAGTATTGATAACCATAACAGGCACATAGTCGGGGGAGTTATAATCTATTCCCTTGCCTCCAATCAAGAAAGTGGTCTCTCTGGCATCTTCCTTATTGATCAGGAGTACCCGACTCTCCTTAAAATCTAACTCGGGAGCTTTTCGTTTAACTAATGCTGCAGCGTTAGTTTTCCATACGCCAAATATCGCCGTTAACTTACGTTTCATCAGGGCACTGTCAAAATCTCCGACCAATGCAAGGGCAGCCCGATCGGTGGTATAAAATTGCTTATAGAAGGTTTGAGCCATCTCACTGCTTAGCGGTGCTACCGATAATGGCGTTCCCTCCCTAGGCGCTCCATATGGGAAGTTAGGGAAGAGTAAGGCGTTATAATAGTTAGCAATGACCGATCGCGGACTTTCTCTGAGCTGCTGAAGATTCAGTAAGGTACGTTCCTTGTTTTTGTTAAACTCAATGGAGTCGAAGGTAGGAAACATGGAAACCTCTTTTAAAATCTCCAACATGAGGTCCTGATCTTTTTTTGCAAATGTTGCCGTAATTCCAGCACTCTCTTTTCCTGCGGTGCTTCGAAGTGTGGCGCCTACGTAATCCACCTGATCATCTAATTCTGTTTTACTGAATTTCTTGGTTCCCAGCAACAACGCATCCGCTGTCAAATTAGCCAGCCCCGAATTACTTCCATCGTGCATGCTACCGGCATCGAAGGTAAAGCTTGCATGAATCACAGGAACTTCATGCTGTTCCATTAGAAATATGGTCAGACCATTTTTGAGTACTACCGTTTCGTAGGATGGAAGTTTGAAATGATGTTGGGCGTGAGCCACAAGGCTAAAAAGAGTAAATAAACTTAAGAATATATGTTTCATATTGTTAGCGCTTAGGAGTTCGGTGTTAGAGAATGGCTACGGTTGATGAGGTAGTAAATAGCCGGTGGTTTTATTTCTAATGGTCAGATATTGCCGAGCAACACGCTGAATATCTCCTGTGGTAACCTTTTCAAAATGGTCGGGGGCTTCAAACATTTTCCTGTAATCACCGAAAAATACAGCATAAGTCCCCAGGCTATTGGCTTTTCCATTGATGGTTTCCAGAGACTTGTAAAGCTCCATCAGTTTTTGGTTTTTAACCTTTTGAAGTTCGTTTTCATTGACCTTCTCAATGATCATCTCAATTTGTTTTTCAATAGCTTTCTCTAGGTCAGGAGCCGAAGTAGATTTACCAGCGATGGCATAAATACTGAAGAGACTGGGGTCAAAGCTGTTTTCTGTGAAACTATACACCTGAGAGGCAAGGGTTGTGTCGAGCACGAGATTTTTGATGAGCCGTGATGAATTGCCAGAGGTAAGTATGCTGCTCAACAGTTCCAGAGCGTAATAGTCTTCGTGATTAGAAGCCGGTACATGGTAGGCCATTAGTACGTTTGCTGTGGCAATGTCCTTGAAGGTTTCGACACGTCGGGTCCCGTTCTGCGCCGGTTCAATAGTACGGATAACCGGGGGTAAGGCTCGCTTAGGAATGGGAGCCATATACTGCTGAGCCAATTTCTTTACCTGATCGATGGATACGTCGCCTACAATGACCACCGTAGCATTATTAGGTGAATAATAGGTTTTAAAATACTGCTCTAGGTCGGCCTGAGTCCAGCTTTTAATGTCTGACTCAAAGCCTATAACCGGAAACATATAGGGGTGCTCCTTAAAGGCCACAGATTGTACAAGTTCTCCCAAAGTCCGGTAATTGCTGTTTTCTAAACCGGTGCTTCGTTCCGAGAGAACGACTCCCCGTTCGCTTTCTACCATGGCGGAATCTATGCTTAAATACTGTATGCGATCGGACTCTAATTTAAAAATTGTCTCCAAGGCATCCTTCTGAAACCAATCAGTATATACCGTTACGTTCTCGCTGGTATAAGCATTATTAGACCCACCGTTGGCCTCCATCACCCGGTCAAATTGCTTTGGACCGTAATTTTTGGAACCATTGAACATCATATGTTCAAAGAAATGAGAAAGTCCGGTAATTCCATGTACTTCGTTGCGCGAACCTACCTTCCAAAAGAGGTACATATTAGCATTGGGTATGGACCGGTCCTCCTGAACTATAAAATGCATTCCATTTTCCAAATGAAAACTATGAATTCCTGCTGGCCCTGACTGAGACAGGGATATTAGCGGAATCAGGCAGGCTAGTAAGGTTGTGTAGAGAGATTTTCGGTTCATATGCGGGGAATTACAGTTTCAGCGGATTATGGTAAAGCGATCGTAAGCGGTTAAAAGACAATTCATCATCAAAAGCATATATCGGAGCGACAACAGACGCCCGCCTGCCCATATTTCCGCATGAATGCATTACCTTTATTTCCTATAAACACCTAAATCCTAAATTTATGAAAAAAATCCGCTTTTGGTACGTATGCTTGCCAATCTTTCTCTGTCTGGTAACTGCCGTAAAGGGACAGCCCTTGTCCACAGAAAGAATTCAACTCAAAGTGCTTAGTTATAACATTCATCATTGCAACCCACCCTCCAAGGGGGCTCTTATCGATATTGAAGCCATTGCGGAGGTAATACGTAAAAGTGGGGCCGACCTAGTGGCCTTACAGGAGGTCGATGTCAATACCATTCGCTCGGGAAAGGGGAATAATCAGGCCAGACTTTTGGCCGAGAAAACAGGAATGAATTATTACTTTTCTAAGGCTATCGATTATGAAGGGGGAGATTATGGCGTAGCCATACTTTCCCGGTATTCGATACAAGATTCGATGCGGCTCGATCTTCCGATCCATGCCAACCTGCCCGAGGAAACGCGTACTCTGGCAGCGGTAACGGTTTCGGTGGCCCCTGGGCGACAGGTCATCTTCGCTAGCACCCATCTTGGTCTCAAAGCGGCTAATCGTCGTTTACAGGTAGAAAACATTCTTAGCCATTTCAAACCCTTCGATAAAGAAGTGATTTTGGCTGCTGATTTTAATGCGACACCCGACAGTGAAGAGATGAAAATGCTTTACCCATTTTTCAGTCCTTCATGCCGGGAGAATTGTGATTTTACCATTCCTGTGCAAAGGCCTAATCGCAAAATCGATTATATATTACATAGTCCCGTAAATGCCTTTAATATTCTGGAAACTTATACTATTGATGAGCAATATGCATCCGACCATTTGCCAGTATTCACTCTATTTGAAATGATAGGTAACTTGTAGTAACCTCTCTGTAGTACTGGTTTGAAAACGTAGTTGGATATAGAATTAATATGAATTAACCCGGAAATTAGGGTATTTTGGATTTTTTCTTGAAAAGTATGTTACTTATATCGTCTAAAAACGTCCGAGTTTGCATATAAAAAATTAATATTGCAGAATACTATCCATTCACTAAACATTAATTTCCGATTTATGAAAAATCGATCTCTACCTAAACTGGTATTACTGATGTTGTTTGGATGTTTATCCTTTGTGTCTTTCGCCCAGGAAACATCCGGTTGTTCTTCCCCTAATGGAGGCTGCGATACTATTGCCGTAGAAAAGAAAATCAGCCCTTGGCGAGTGGGTGGTTTTCTCGGGCCGGCTGTAGCCTTTTGTGGTAGTTGGGAGAATACCTTCAACTCCGATAAATACCGTGACAAATCCTTATTCAATGGAACGGGATATAATGCAGCTTTGAATGCTGACTATTTTTTTACCAACAAAAGAAATCCAACAAGTCGACTGCAATTTGGTCTGGGAGCCATGGCGGGAATTCAGCAGTTCTTCCTGCGTAGCGATTTGGATACTTTCTTAGATCAGATTATTACCGCCTCAGGTGTAAGCCAGGCAGAAATTCAAAAGGGCGCTTCTGAAGATCATTATCTTGCTGTAGGCCCGGTACTGAATTTTAATTTTACCAAGAAACCACGATCGCCCTTCCTGGAAGCTTCTGTGCGGGGAGGGATTTTCCGTACAACGCCAGCGGCGATTTTCGTATTCGAAAAAAATACTGGCCAGAATATTTACTCGGTAACAGCTTCAGATAAGCGTTATCATGCAGGACTGTTGGCGACTCTAGGTGCTTTTTACCCCAGCAAAAATGGTCTTTGGGCCTGGGGAGTAGAGGCTATGGGCTTCCGTACCAAAGTAAATTATGTTTTTCCAGGTGAAACCATTTATCCTTTCGAACGTAAGCATGGCGGTTTTTCGGTAGGCCTGGCCATGCGCCGAAAGTTTATCAGAGATGTTCCGGTTGCCAAAGATCCTACCCCGGCACTCATCTGTTCCGCACCCGAGCTTCAGCTGAATATGGGAGAAGAGTCTATGAAGGGTATGTTGTATAACACCCAACTGGACACTACGATGGCCGGACCTATTAAGCTTACCTGGACCAGCTCGTCCCCGGCCGATACGTCAGTGACAGAGACTTTTACCGCAAAAATTCATAGAATTAATAATGGATCCGATGAGGTAATTGCAAAAATAATCTGTCAGGAAGGTAATGAACTGACTTTTCCTGAAGCATATCTGAACCGATTTGGCCGGCCATTGGAGGGTCAATATTATGCGACCGTACAAAGCAGCCGTATATCTTCCTGTGCCTCCTGCGTGAGCGAGGCAAGCACAACAGGTTTCTCTTCTGTGGTTCCACAAGAAAAAATTGTTGAGAAAGAAGCTTGCTTCAAGGAGTGCAATCTTCAGTTCTATGGGTACCGACTACGTAAGAAGACCGGCAAGAAGTATGTACCATCTGATACCTGCGAGGGATGTCTATGTCCTGTCGACGGTGTAAAAACTTATTCGGAATACAATGCATTAGGCAAGATAACTCAGAAGGATTGCGATGTAGACAATCTTGATCTTGAAGCCATTTTCTCAGACCCTAATAATGGTATTAAGCATCCATCATGGTTAAGAACGATCTATGTATCGGTAGAATCGATTGTGGCGGGAGAGGATTGTGATGGTAAACAAGGAATTACCAAAACCAATTATAAAGCTACCATCCGGAATGGTAAAGTAGGTAAATTTGTTAAGGCGAAATAAGCCGAAGCAATAGCGTAAAAATCCCCTGGTCAGAAAAACCAGGGGATTTTTTTATTAGGTTAATTTCTTTTGGATCGATTCATATCGTAGTATCCACTCTGCCGGAGAAATCTGCCGGCTTAGCTCGGCGATAAGTTTTAAGGGAATTGGCTGGTTTGGCTTTAGCCTGATACAACTTTTTCCCATGTTTAGCTTCTGTTTGGTATGATTTGGGAATTCCTGCCTAAACCACTCCAGCATATCAGGGTCTGCGTATAGGCCCATGTGGTAGAGGGCTATATAGTTTTTCTGCGAGGCCAAGTTGATGAATGGAAGGGGTAGTGAAGGATCTACATGGTAGCCAGTGGGGTATAATTCATGCGGAACTACATAACCTATCATCCCATAGCTCATCGTTTCAACGAAGCCTGTTGGCAGATTTTCCAATAGAATCTTTCGTATCGCTCGCATTACTGCTTGCCTGTCCTCAGGAAGTGCTTCCAGATAAGCCTCTACCGTTTTTTCCTTAGATTGCATGGTGTAAAAAATTCAGGATTGAATGGATACGTCGCTGGGCTCCCATTTGATGCGTATAATGCGGCAGGGGATACCCTGTTTTTCGAAAAAATGTTGCCAGTGCAATTGCTGAGCGGACAGGTGGTCTGTCGGGGATTTGACTTCCAGAAATGCACATTCATCATTTTTCCAGATAAATAAATCCGGGAACCCCCGTGTATTTTCTCGCAAGTTAATGGCCATCTCAAACAGCACAGCAAATATCTGGTCAATATTAAGGAATTCAATAATTTTCAGGACCCGGTTAAGTGCCTCCGGATACCACGATACCAGTACATTGGTCGTGCCATATAATACTTCGAATTGATCTTTCAAATAGGCGGAAAGAGTCGATTTGTCTTGCATCTGCTGCTTCCTTTTATTTAGGTTTTCCGAACGTTTGAAGTAAAAGTCTGGTAAAAAGAAATCAGAGGGTACACGTTGCAGCGGATTGTGAATGGCCTTTACGTTGGTATCGTGGATGATGTCCCAGAACAGGAGCCCAAACAGATTGCGCCAAGGTTGATTTTCACTAAAAAAAGTTTCATATCCACAGGCTTGGTAATGGTCCATTATCCCCTGTTCTACCCTAAACCGCCTACTAATGGGTAAAAGGATGGGTTCAGCCATTTTTAAGGCCTGGGTAGTGCTTTTGACTATTCGTTTCTTTTTCTTGATCATGCGAGCGGTAAAATCTGCAGCAAAGAATCGTTCGTCAGCATTCTGCGGAGATAAAGCAATTTCTTCACAAAGAGCCAGGGCCTCTTCGTGCTCTTCCATTTTAGCAAGGAGCCTCACCCTCCGCTCCCTGGAGGGGGCAGCTTCGGTGAGCTGAAATACTATTAAGGCTTGTTGAGGCATCTTCTTTTTTTCAAGCCAGGTTCCGATTTTTACTACCAGCTGATCCATGGCCGGTATAGATGGCGTACTTATATTTTCACGCACACCGGTCTGCCAGTTCATAAACCAGTCGTAAATTTCTTCCGGTGGTAACTGGTTTTGAATAGCATAAAAGGTTTCCTTGGTAAGGGCTATCATCAGGCTGTCCTCCATTTCTTTTCGATTTGCAAAACGGACCGACAACTGCTCTTCTTCGAAATGTTGATATTTCACATGCCCTAAGTCCCGAATAACGAATTCTGTCATACCGGAGTAACGATTTCCGAAAAAAAGGAATTTCATAATCATTACTTCCATCTCGTATTGTACCGCTACGATAGGATCCGTCTGCGATAATGCCTCGTACAGCGATTTATCACCATATTCATGTCTTAACCATCGTACTAAATCCTGTTTTTTAATACTTTTCAAGGGCATAACCTCCGGTTCTAGGGCCCGGGTGGTATGCAGCAGTTCGTCTTTGGTATAAAGGCCTAGGATTTCGGAAACATTATCCTCGGAAACATTATCCTGGGTACATTCCTCGACCTCCTTAATAAGACCGGCAGACAATAGTTCCTGCAAACAAGCGGGAAGATCCGAAATCTCACTATATTGAAGTTTTCCCACCCGGAAGCAGGATTTGCTTCGATTGCTAAACCGAATGAATAAACACTGAGCATCTTCTGACAGGGCTGCAAATCGGTTAAGAAAGTCAACCTCTTCCTGAATTAAGAGCGAGGAATAATGCTTCTCTACGAAACTTAGTAGTTCCTTGAAGTAGTGGAGATAGTATTTAGGTGGGAGGTCTTTGGGATATTCGTCTTGCTGCACGGCTCGGAAACACTTAATTTGTCTTTATAAATTTAGATAAAAATAATGGAAGCTCCCAGCATTAGCAAGTCCTATTCATCGGGGAGCTTCTCCAAAGGTCAATGGGGTGGCTGGCTTCAATTATCATATCCTAGGCCAGCTATGGGATGCCTAAACTTCTTAAAAATTTGTAAAAACTGCAGGTTTCTGGAATAATATTTTGTAATAATTGTATTTTTATAAGTCTTGATGGCTCCTTTTCAACATAACGTAGCATATTATTCAGAATTAAATTACATTTGTTTTGAATGGAAAACAACTTTACAATCATATGATTACATTAGATTCCTACAATTTTTCCGGAAAAAAGGCTTTGGTTCGGGTAGACTTCAACGTTCCCTTGAATGACAAATTTGAGATCACCGACGACACCAGAATCCGGGCAACTATCCCTACTATCACAAAAATATTAAACGACGGTGGATCTGTTATTCTCATGTCCCATTTGGGGCGACCGAAGGATGGGCCTACTGAGAAATTTTCATTAAAGCATTTGGTTAACCCTCTTTCATTGATTTTGGGTAAGACTGTTAAGTTTGCTGAGGATTGCATAGGTGACCAAGCCTCTGAACTAGCTGCTAATCTGGCCGCTGGAGAAGTTTTGCTTTTGGAAAACCTGAGGTTCTATAAAGAAGAGGAAAAAGGAGACGAATCTTTTGCTGAAAAGCTATCAAAACTTGGAGATGTATGGGTAATGGATGCATTTGGTACTGCCCATCGTGCTCATGCCTCAACAGCGGTTATTGGTAAGTTCTTCACAGATAAAGTATGCGGCTATGTCATGCAGGCCGAGCTAGACAATGCCGAAAGGTTGCTCGAACACTCTGAGCGCCCCTTTACCGCTATTATGGGCGGAGCAAAAATATCGGATAAAATATTGATTATCGAGCGCCTGTTAGATAAAGTTGACAACCTGATTATTGGAGGAGGAATGTCTTATACTTTTTCCAAGGCTCGGGGAGGCAATATCGGAAATTCCTTATTGGAAGCCGATAAGATGGATTTGACGCTGGAATTGATTAAGAAGGCGGCTGAAAAAGGCGTGAACCTGGTGCTTCCTGTAGACAATCTGGTAGCCGATGATTTTAGCAACGATGCCAACAAACAAGTGGTGGGTGTAGGCAAAATACCTGATGGCTGGGAAGGCCTGGATATTGGTCCTGAGACGATTAAGTTGTTCTCAGAAATTATCGCCAAATCTAAGACTGTCTTGTGGAATGGGCCTATGGGAGTTTTTGAATTCCCTAGCTTTGCTGAAGGTACCAATGCTATTGCCGAGACTGTAGTGAAAGCTACCGAAGAGAATGATGCCTTTTCTCTTATCGGTGGAGGGGACTCCGCATCAGCAATCAATAATGCTGGTTACGGTGATCGCGTGAGCTATGTATCTACTGGTGGAGGCGCTCTCCTTGAATATATGGAAGGAAAAGAGCTTCCTGGTGTGGCCGCATTACGGGGGTAATCGCAACTGATTTTTTGGAAATACGAGAAAGCCATCCCGCACCGCGAGATGGCTTTACTTCATAACAAACCTAACTAATTTTTACTTCCAAAACCTTAATTACCTCCTCCTGCACGCTTTTGCATATCGTCTGAGCCGGTTTGACGCTGCCGGGCACCCTTTACATTTTGATTTCCAAAATTATAGGTAAATGTTACCCGAAATTGCCTACTCGGCCATTGCGATTTTACAGTGAAGTCTATGTCTTTATATTGTGCATGTCCCCTAAACTGGTTCGTCCAAAAAATATCATTGACATTGAACCGAACACTGCCTTTCTTATTGAAGACTTTTTTCTGTACCCCCGCATTGATCATCCCCATGGGCATTGCTCTATACAACCCGTAAAAACTTTTACTATTATACCATCCCGAGAGCTCGAAGGACCAGTCGTTGGGTAAGGTAAATTGATTATTGGCGTAAATATTCCAGGAATATTGCTTGATTTCGAGCTTCTCCTGCAGATAATAAGAATCATAATGGTCATATGTACCCGTAAGATTCGTTTGTATGTTCCACCATTTTTTAACCGGTATGGGCATGGAAACGGTGACGCTAAAATTGTCCTGTGTATCCAGATTTTGTGAAGTTACAAATGTCTTATTCTCCGAGGCGATCTGCTGAGGAAGCTCATTTGAAATTACATCCTTGATACGGCTGTACGCCAGGGTGGTATTTACGGCATTCTTGAATACATGAATCAATTGAAACGAATTGGTATACTGAGGTCTAAGATTTGGGTTTCCTTTAGAAAAAGTATATGGGTCCAAATAGAATTCAAAGGGGTTAAGCGATTGATAGTTTGGCCGGTCGATGCGGCGACTATACGATAGATTTATTACATTATTGGTGTCCAGTTGGTTCGAGATAAACACGCTCGGGAATATATTTAGGTAGTTCCGATCCGTTTTACTGTTTAAGGTCACCGAATTTCCAAGGGAATGCGTATGCTCTCCCCGCAGACCCAGTTGATACTTTATCCGTTTGGTTAAGGAACCGCTGTAATTCAAATAGGCTGCGTTAATATTTTCAGTATAGATAAATTGATTGGAACGGGATGGGTCTATTTCCCATGTGTCATTCTTGATCTCAAAAATCATATCATTGTCTGAAGTAACATAGCTGGTTTTTAAGCCGGTTTCAAATTTTCCTTTACCCAGAGGTTGTGTATAATCTAATTTAAAAGTCCCAATCTGTATGTCTGAAGGCATGTTGTTTCTAACCTCTTCGGATGCCCCGATTTGCTCGCCCCCCACACTAAAGTACCTGGTGTTAAGGTTGCTATACTTTTTACCTCCGTATTTTACATAATCCGCATCCATTGTAAGTTCCTTACCGTTGCTGTCGAACTGATGCTTTAGATTGAGATTTGCCGTTACATTATTGAGCTTACCTGCATTGTCGATTTGCGTGTTAAAGGTCCGGTCCAGTTGAAGATCCTGGTTTAATATTTTCGTGTTCGTTTGGCCGCTTACCGTTCCCCAGTCGTTAAGAAACCCGGAGACGAGCACGCCAATGGTAGTTTTTTCTGTAGCATAATAATCGAAACCGGCCCTGATATTATGGTATTTAGATTCCATTACACGCTCAGTACGCTGATCGAAAATGGTAACCTTGTCTTCATAAGGGATTTTCCTGTAAATGTCGTTATTATTAAATCCCTTATTGTAGAAAGTACCCAGGCTTATAAAGCTGCTTATTTTGCCGACCCGATGATTCAATGCCGCGGTAACATTCGTTCTTGGAAACCTGGAATGAGTGAGCCCTAAACTGATATTTCCATTGGTACCAAAATTTTTGTTCCTTTTCATCTTAATATTGATGATGCCAGAATTGCCGGCAGCGTCGTATTTGGAACTTGGATTGGTAATAAGTTCGATTTTTTCAATATTGTCACTCGGCGTGTTTCGAAGTAAAGCAATTAGCTCCTGTTGAGATAAAAATGTCTGTTTGCCATCGATCTGTACAATAACACCTCCCTTTCCACGGAGTTTAAGTTGCTCGTTTTGTTGATCGACCGTTACGCCAGGAGCCCTTTCGAGCACCTCTAAAGCAGTGGCTCCCGCCGATACAATACTATTCTCCACGTTGAGAACGGTCCGGTCTATCTGTTGTTCAATAAATGGCTTTTTGGCCACCACCGTAACTTCTCCAAGGGCTTGTGACTCCGGATGCATATTAATGTCGGGCAGTTTAACAGAGGCTGATTCGACCTTGAATTTATTTGTAAATTCTTTTTGGTAACCAACCATAGAAGCCTGAGCAATGTATTCTCCATTTTTAATGCTTTCAAAGCGGTATTGACCTTTCTCATCGGTAATTACCCCCTTTATAAGTGTGGAATCGCTGCCGTGGAGCAGGAGCATGTTGACAAATGGGAAGGGTGCTCCCTTCTCATCAAATAGTTGGCCAGTTATCTCCCCTTGGGAGGTTTGGGCAAAAGTAGTTAGGGTACCGAATAGCAGGGCTATCAGTATTAATGGATAATTTTTCATGGCTAATAGATGGTATATCTTTGTTTTTGCTTTCCTCTTACTTTGCGCTGGCCGGCGTTCTTTTTGTTTACATTGTAAAAGTAGGTACTTTGTATAACATAGAACCTTTTAATACACAAATGGTTCTGATTTTGGATGAATGGTTAATCATTATGATGTTGTGAAATATACTCCGGGGTAAGGATGGCCGCTGTGTTACAAAGGTTGCACGATGGGTTAAAAAAATCAATTTTTGATGTGTAAGCGGTATTTCTGGGTCGATAACTGGTTCAGAAATGCATATAAACTCCGAAATATTAACCCTCAGGGCCGAGGTAAGCGAGAAAAATGAGTCTGAGCAGGAGGTAAAATAAGCTTTCGCTGGCTATAGCGATAATATTTTAGTAAATAGGGGATAAATTGGTTTGCAATGAATACGATAAGATGATTAATAAATTATACGACACCTCTTTGGGCCTGCTCACTGATCTATATCAGCTGACAATGGCTTATGGTTATTGGAAATCTGGTATGGCGGGAAAAGAGGCCGTCTTTAACCTGTATTTCAGAAAGCATCCTTTTCAGGGGGGATTCACCATAGCCTGCGGCTTAGGTAGTGTGATAGAGTATATATCCGCCTTTGGTTTCGATCAATCGGACTTAGAATATTTGGGGTCACTTACAGGTAGCGATGGTGAGGCCTTGTTTGAGCCTGCATTTCTGAAATATCTTGGAGAGCTAAAGCTAGACTGCCATATTGATGCCGTACCAGAAGGTACGGTTGTGTTCCCCAATGAGCCTTTACTACGCATCCAGGGACCTATCATGTTATGTCAGCTCCTGGAAACACCCTTGTTGAATTTAATCAATTTCCAGACCTTGATAGCCACCAAAGCAGCGCGGATGCGGCTGGTAGCCCAGAAGGATACCCTGATGGAATTTGGCCTCCGTCGGGCGCAGGGGCCCGACGGAGGGATGACTGCCAGTCGGGCAGCTTATATCGGTGGGGTAGATGCCACTTCCAATGTATTGGCGGGAAAATTATATGGTATTCCGGTAAAAGGTACTCATGCCCATAGCTGGGTCATGACCTTCGATTCGGAATTGGAGGCCTTTGAAACCTATGCCCGTTATCTGCCCAATAATACCAACTTGCTCGTTGATACCTATGATACCTTGCAAGGTGTGAAAAATGCCATTATGGTAGGAAGGCAACTAAAGGAAAGAGGGTATGACCTGGCGGGAATTCGTTTGGACTCCGGGGATCTTGCTTACCTGAGTATTGAAGCCCGCAAGTTATTGGACGAAGCAGGATTTGGGTCTACATCCATCGTTGCCAGCAACGATCTGGACGAATACATTATGGACAGCCTGAAAATACAGGGAGCCAAGATTGATGTATGGGGGATTGGTACGAAGCTGGTCACGGCTTTCGATCAACCCGCCTTGGGTGGTGTATATAAGTTAGCTGCCATACGAGATCCTCGTGGGCCGTGGGAATATAAAATAAAACTTTCGGAGCAAGCCATTAAAGTTTCCACCCCCGGAGTCCAGCAGGTTCGTCGATACAGAGATGCTAAGGGATTTTTGGCCGATATGATTTACGATATAGATCAATATAAAGGCGGGAATGCCCTTATGGTAGATCCCTACGACTTCACCAAAAACAGGAGTTTTGAGAATGAACTTGAATACGAGGACCTGCTACAACCCGTTTTTAGTAATGGTAATCTGATTTATGATCAACCTTCTATAGAAGATAGTAAGAGGAGAGTACAGGATCAGTTGAGGAATTTTCACCAGGGTATCAAGCGATTTGTAAATCCGCATACCTATCCTGTGGGCCTGGAAAAGAGGCTTTTTGACATCAAAACCGAACTCATTTTCGCTTCACGTGCAGGAGGCCAGCCTTCTGGTCAGGTCGCTAAACCTATATGACAGATCCTTCATTACCCGACCCCGAGATTTTAAGAGCATTACTCCATTATCGAATGCCATTTGGCAAATATAAGGACTGGTTGATAATGGATTTACCGGTCAGTTATCTGGAGTGGTTTGAAAGAAAGGGCTTTCCGGATGGTAAACTCGGGAACCTGCTGCAAACCATGTATATCATTCGACTTAATGACCTTATGTATCTGATCAAGGGGCTTCAGCAACGGCAGTAGCTAGTTTGGCCGGTCTTCTGTGACGGGTAAACGAACCATAGTTTAAATATGGCTTGAGTAGTGATGATTGGATAGTTTCTTACCCTAAGGTTACAAAATTCTTCGGAAATTTTATGAAGGCTATTCTATATTAATTTTAAAATGAATGTGGCATTTTGAAATTTTTTTATAAAATTTGGGTTGCCGCATATAGTAATTCTTATTCAGGTTTCTTGTCTCCTACTTATCCCTGTTATTATGTCCTATGAAGGTATACATCATGATAAGGAGCTAATTTTACTCTTGAGAGAGGGTGATGCGAGCGCCTTTAGCGAAATCTACCAACGCTACTGGAAGGCCCTTTTAAATGCTGCGTTTAAACGCTTACAGGACCTAGAGCAGGCACAGGATATTGTTCAGAATATTTTTACCGATTTGTGGGAACGTAAACGCAGCCTCGAAATTGAGAATCTTCAAGCCTATCTTCATACCGCCGTGCGTTTTCAGGTTATAAAAATGGTCAGCAGAAGTCAGGAACGTTCCTATTTTGTCGATCAGCTACCCGTTTCCCTTGCCTGCAGCTCTTATGCCGACGACTCCATCAGAGAAGCAGAAGCCAGAGCTTTATTCGAGTGCTGGGTGGCAACCTTACCTGAAAAGCGACGTGAAATTTTTTTACTGCATTATATGGAAGGGCATAATACTTCTGATATAGCCCTCATGCTTGATATATCCCAAAAGACCGTCCAGAATCAGCTAACAACTGCCTCCCATAGCCTGAAAGGGCAGTTGGGGAAAGTTCTGCTTTTTCTTCCATTTCTGGGTGATTGTCTCAGTAGATAGGTCTATTTGCCGAAGGATTCCTTAATCCTTTTAATGTTTGTGAAATTTTTTTCAAATTTATTTGGGAGTTTTACACATTCTCGGTACAACTAGATAGGACCTTTCTTTATGGAATGATGCGTCCTATTATTTTTCTTGACCGTATCCTGAGAATGGACCTTCAGAATAAGCAACATTTAAAAGAATTAATCAGACGTTATGTCGAAGGGACAGCTACAGAAGCTGAACGGCAGTTTGTGGACCGATATTATACCTATTTTGAAGATCATCCCGACATCCTTGACTCCCTGCACCCCGAACAGCAAAATGCATTAGGCTGGGCTATGGCCGATCATATTTCAGAAAATATCAGTGACAAGAGTAAGGTTTTGCCATTATGGAAAAAGGCCTGGTTTAGTGCAGCTGCATCTATTCTCATCATTCTAACTCTGGTCGGAAGTTTATACTGGATGAGCAGTAGTAAGGAGAAAACATCCCTTGCACAGGTCCCGATTCTTTCTGACTTCGAGCCTGGCTCCAATGTTGCAACACTAACCTTGTCGGATGGTAGTAAGCTGCAGCTGGACGGGCAGCACAACGGACCTATAGCCCAGCAAGGAGATGTAGCCATTCTCAAACGAGAAGATGGACTTTTGGAATATGATAGGAAAGGTCAGGCAGGGAAAGGCAGCCAGAAACCTATTTTGAATACTATAAGTACACCTGCTGGCGGGCAGTATCGTATAGTGCTTCCCGATGGTACGCAGGTCTGGCTCAATGCTAAGTCTTCTATCGAATTCCCCACATTTTTTGCGGGTAATTCTCGGAAGGTCCGCGTCACAGGAGAGTGCTTCTTCGATGTTGCCACGAATGCCGATTTGCCCTTTATCGTGAATATACAGGATCGGGAGGAAGTAGTCGTGACCGGTACTGCCTTCAATATCAGCGCCTATTTAGATGATTCGGAAATACAGACCACCTTGGTGGAAGGGTCTATTCAGCTGGGGCCTCTGGGGAGGCCCAGCCAGGTCAGCTTAAAGCCTGGAGACCAGGCTAGCTTGAATGAAAAGGGTCATTATGAGTTAAGGAAAGTCGACCTATCACAGACTACAGCCTGGAAAGAAGGGTTATTTCAATTTCATAACGATCGTATCGAGGTAGTGATGAATCAAATTGCCCGCTGGTATAATGTGGAGGTGGAATATGCTGGTAACATTCCTCAAAAAACATTTTCAGGGAAGATACATCGGAATGTCAACGCTTCGCAGATACTAGAGATTATAACATTTGCGGGAGTGAACTTTAAAATGCTGCCTTCTAACAGGGAGGGAGTAAAAGGGAAAATTCTCGTAACCCAATAAAAGAAAAAATGTATTAACTATTCCTAACCCTTAATTGTATCATATGAAAACCGAGATTAGGCCTCCCTGAATGAAAGGGTAGGGAAAAAGGCAGCCGAAGTAGTGTTCTCAGCACCGCTCCGGCCTAGATTTTTGCTTTCACTTTCCGCTACCGGTGTTCAACACCATCTACGATGTATCGAATAGTTATAACTTAACCCCTGTAAATATAATGAATTTTCATCTACTCGGAAAAGCCAGGGAGCACAGAAGCTGGCTTTTGAAAGCCTGGTTATACCCCTTTTTTATGGGATATGGCTCGTCGGCTCCACTCAAAAAGAGAATATTTATGCAACTCAAATTAGTCACTTTTTTTCTGACAGCCATTTTAGTCAGGGTTGAGGCTACCGGTTTTGCTCAGAAAATTACTGTAAAGGAACATAATGCCAGCATAGTAAAGATTCTGGAGCATGTGGAGCGTCAGAGTCAATATGTATTCTTCTATAGCCCCGACGATCTGAGGGGTTTTAAAGCCAGTGTCAGTTTGAGCAATGCCTCGGTGGAAGAGGTGCTTAAGGCTAGTTTTGAAGGATTGCCATTGCATTACAAAATTGTCGACAAAAACGTTGTCATTCGAAAGATAAATGGTCCAACTGCAAAGCCCAAACAAATGAATTTGCAAAAAGCTGAAACCATTCTTGTTGAGGCACAAAAATTGGTGGTAAGTGGTAGAGTGGTGGATGATTCTGGGGTGGGACTTCCCGGAGTGAGTGTTCTGCTAAAAGGATCGAGCCAGGGGACCTCAACAGATGTTGAAGGTAAATGGCAGTTAGAAGTCCCTAATAGCGAGGCTGTACTGGTGTTTAGCTTCGTCGGGTTCAATTCCCAGGAGGTGGTTATAGGCAACAGAACTACCTTGGAAATTCAAATGACTGCCGACGTCAAAGGATTGGAAGAGCTAGTGGTAGTAGGCTATGGAACACAGAAGAAAGTGAATTTAACGGGAGCCATTTCCACGGTAAATAGTTCAGATCTCAATACACAATCTGCATCTAATCTTTCCAATACGATAGCTGGTAGGGCCCCGGGGGTGAATGTTACCAATACATCGGGGCTTGCTGGCGCTTCCTCCTCTATCCGGATGCGTGGGAGTTTTGGCGATCCATTATTTGTAATTGATGGCATTGTCAGGGATAAAGAGGCCTTTGATATGTTGGAAGCTTCGGAGGTAGATCAGCTAAGTTTCTTAAAAGATGCCGCTACTGCTTCCATTTATGGCTCCCGCGCCGGAAATGGTGTGGTAATGGTAACAACTAAATCGGGGCAAAAGCAAAAGCCAACCTTTAACTTCCAGTCCAATTTCACTACTGGGCGTCCTACCCAGACCCTACTATCGGACCTTACTACTGCGGAAGATGAGCTCCTGTATCAGAACAGAGTAGCCGAATTTAAGGGGACAACCATTCCTAACGGACCGGAGGAGTTTGAATATTTTAGAGATAAAAAATACAATGTAAACGATTTTATATGGCAAAACCCTTACAGTCACCGGCAATCGCTCAGTGTGTCGGGCGGAGATAAAAAACTCACCTATTATTCCCTTCTGAGCTATCGCGGCGAGGAAGGGTCATACAAAAGCTTGGAGCATAATAAGTTTAATATGCGTACCAATGTAACGGCCGAAATTACCGACGCGATTAAAGTAAATCTGAATGTGTCCGCTACACAGCAAAACCACGACCGTTTCTATTGGCCTTTTACGGGAGAGGATGACTTCGACGTTTCCGATCTTTATAGAGTAACTTTTAACTGGCCAAAAACATATCCATTTTATACTGAAGCGGATGGGACACCGGTAAATCATATAACTGAATTTCCAGTGCAAACCCCGATGGGTAGCTGGCAAGCCTGGAGTGTGATTGATCAGGTGGTGGGTGAGCGTTATATCAAAACCCGTCGTCGTAATATGAATTCCATTCTATCGGTGGATATCAAATTGGATAAACTGATACCCGGACTTTCTACCAAAATTGTAGGGAATTATTTGGCAGGGGACTATATGCGCAAAAAATACCTGACCTTCCAAAAGAACTACGTATTTAACCAGGCTGATCCGAATGGCAACCGATTCATACCTGCTCCCCCCGACGAAAATAAAACTAATATATTTACTTTTAGTAATAACCAGCCCTTCCTCTCCCAGGACATTCGTACGAGTTGGAGTTACCAATTCAACTGGTTCGCCAACTACTCACGAACCTTTAATAAGCACGGTGTCGAGGCTCTGATGGTATACGAGCAGGCAGAAAATGGAGGCTATGGGACCTATGCCAAATTGGAGGCGCCTTTAACCTCTTACGATCAGTCCTTTGTCTATTCGAACGATACGGAGAGACGAAATGGATCGCTATGGCAGGAGATCGGTGCCCGGCAGTCGTGGATTGGACGCTTCAACTATAATTTTGATAGCCGCTACATTGCAGAATTCTCCTTTCGGTATGATGGCAACACGCTATTTCCTCAGCACAAGAGATGGGGCTTTTTCCCCTCGTTTTCGGGAGCCTGGAGAATTTCGGAAGAGGCATTTCTCAAAAATGCTACCTCTTTCTTTGACGATCTTAAGTTAAGAGCCTCCTACGGTACCACCGGAAATGACCTGGACGTATATAACGAGAAAATCAGGTCTTTTGCTTATAACGATGTATATAGTAACTCCGGCAGCTATATGTTTGGTGATAGACTTTACCAGAGCATTGCTCCAGGAGCTACGCCCAACCGCAATCTTACCTGGGCCACCTCAACATCTTATAATATTGGTCTGGATTTTGGTTTGCTCAAAAACAGGCTGTATGGAACCTTGGACATGTTTTTGAAAAAGGAAAGGAATATTCTGGGTTCCCGATTGGTGACCCTTCCAGATAATTATGGGCAGGGCCTTGCACCCGAAAACTATGCCGCTCGGTCATGGAGAGGGGGCGAATTTTTCGTGGAATGGCGAGATAAAGCCCTGGACAATAAGGTGAACTACTCGGTTTCTGCTAACCTGGGTTATGCAGTAGACCGCTGGGATATCATAGACGAGGGGCCTGCCTTTGCCGAAGGTGGAAACCGCCATTTTCAGAGTGCTGTCGGGAATCCTGCCGACCGTATTATTGGCTTGAAAGCCCTGGGAATGATTCGTACTCAGGAACAGCTCGATGCCATCTTGGAAAGCGGACTGAAACAATATGGTCGTACCCCGTATTTGGGAGGTCTGTATTTTGAAGATGTAAGAGGGGATGGGTATTCTCCCGGGCCCGATGGTAAGATAGATGGAAACGATATACAGGTACTCTCCAAGAAAGGTGCGCCACGCATTAATTATGGGATGGGCCTGAATGTGGCTTATAAAGGAATATCAATCATGGCGCATTTTCAAGGTGTAGGCGCATATGATCGCATTATAAGTAATCAGGAAGGCGCTGGAATGCGACAGCACGGAGGAGCAGTGAGGCCATATTATCCCATTTGGGCCGATGATGTATGGACTCCCGAAAATCCTAATGCCGCCTATCCTAGACCTGTGGGTCAAAACTGGTATGAATCCGGCACGGGAGCAACTTCTTTCTGGATCAGAAATGGGGCTTATATGCGCTTAAAGAACCTGAACCTCGCTTACAATCTGCCGAAGGACTGGTTGTCTGGCTTAAAATTGGCCAGTGCTCAATTATATGTAAATGGTACCAATCTGTTTTCTATTTCAGCAATGAAGGAGTTTCATGATCCCGAACAAAAGAATTATGACTCATTTCCGGTCATGAAGACCTTTACCGTTGGAGTCGATTTTAAATTTTAATCCTGACAAAAATGAAAAAAATTATTTTTACAATGGCACTGTTTTGCGGGAGCTTTTTCTCCTGTCAGGACATCCTTGAGATAGAAGATATAAATAATTATAATCCCGAGTTGGTATGGAACGATGAAAATCTGGCCAATGCCTATATGGCCAATTTGTATCCCATGTTTGGGAATTGGTCGCCGGCAGCAGATGCCTTTAGTCAACAGTTGGCCGGCATCCCATTTTATTCGGACCGGGTGACCATTACCAACTCGGAGTTTAAATCTTGGAATTACAGTCGCATTCGGCTGATCAACCAGGCCCTAGTAGAAGTGGAAAAGGGCAGGTTGTCTGAGTCTGCTAAAAAGGAAATTACGGGTCAGGCCTTGTTTATGCGGGCTTACAGCTACTTCGAAATGGTGCAATACCATGGCGGCGTGCCTTATATTACCGTTCCGCAGGATCGGTATGAGGACGATTTGTTTGTAAAACGCAATACGACCAAAGAATGTTTCGACCTGATTTTAAAGGACCTGGACGAGTCTATAAAACTGCTCCCGGAGCGTATTCTTGCCAGTTCAGCAAATTATGGAAAAATCGATGCCAGTTTTGCTTTGGCTTTCAAAGCTAAAGTGATGCTAAATATGGCCTCGCCACAGTTTAACCCGGGTAATCCCTGGAATAATACCTATTGGGCGGCGGCCTATGATGCCAACAAAATTGCCTACGAGACCCTGAAAGCCCGGGGATATCGCTTGGTAGACGACTACAGTCAGATCGCTCTGACAGAGAAGGGGCCTGAAACGATTTTTACCGTTATTAATTCCTATCCAAACAAAACGGCCTCCTGGGATAATGGCGTACGTCCCGGATCAGAAAGTCGGGGCCCCGCGTATGCGGTTCCTACCTGGGAGTTTGTTAAAGAGTTTCCCATGAAAGACGGTCGCCCCTATAATGATCCAGATGGATCCTATTATATGACCGAAGAAGAATTTCTACAGGGATATTGGTTAAACCGGGATCCACGCTTTGATAAGTCGATTGTGTGGAACGGAAAACATTACCCAGTATCAGGCAAGGTGAATAAACGACAATATACCGCCCTGGGCATTGCTCATGAGCTCGACGATTTTGGAATTAACCCTAATGCAGGGGTGAATTCAACAAATATTGATCGGTATACCGGTTTTTTTATTCTTAAAAACAGCCTGTTGAACCTTACACAGGCTGAGGTGCAGCAGTATGATGTAGATTATGTATTGATGCGGTTTGCTGAAGTAATGCTTAATTATGCGGAAACAGCAAATGAAGTGGGTAAGATTGACGAGGCCTTGATGATTTTGAAGCAGATTAGAGCTCGTGCCGGTATTGAGCCAGGCAGCGATGGTCGGTATGGTATATCGGCCCGGAGTAAGGAAGCCATGCGGGAGGCCATTTTGGCCGAACGTAATATCGAATTCTGTTTTGAAGGGCATCGGTTCTGGGATCTGCGTCGGCTCAGAATGTTGAACCGGCTTGATGGAACTACCAAGCACGGTCTGGAGGCGATCGCTACCTTGCCGGGTGGACAGGCGATGCCCATGAGTGAAGCGCGTTCCAAAGCAGACGCCTATACCTTGACAGAAAATAATTTTAAATACAGCATTCTGCAGGTACCCCGTTCTGGTGTTCAGATCAATGTTGTGCCCGAAACCTATTATTTTTTTCCTATCCAAAGGGATGTACTGGATCGGAATCCAAACTTAGAGCAGAATAGCAACTGGGGAGGGACTTTTAACCCATCCTTAGAATAATAATTTTATCAGTTACAATACCAAAAGCGGCCTCTAAATTAATAGGGGCCGCTTTTTTCGTAATGATAGCTTTCCTCCTTAGGAGTGTCCGATTCAGGCAAGGAGCAGATCTGGTCAATAAAGTAGTCCAGGTAGGGGAGAAGTAGAAGTTTCTGTCACTTTGCGATAATTACCTTTACGCCATGCTCTTCGATGGCTTTTATATAACTTGCCGATAATTTCTGATCCGTAATGATATAGGTGACCTGATCAAGATTACATATTTTCCCCAATCCTCGTTTGCCAAACTTGGAGCTGTCGGCCAGCACGACAACTTTCTGAACCGTTTCGATCATTTTCTGATTCAAAGTGGATTCGGATAAGTTGCTAATGGATAATCCGAAATCGGCATCGATTCCATCCACACCTATAAATAGGACGCCACAGGATATCTCTTCCAAAACCCTTAATGCATGGTTTCCTGCTACCGATGAGGAATTTGCGCGAATCAGCCCACCGAGCTGCAATACTTCGACATTAGGTCGGTTACAGAGCTCCAGGGCAACCTTGAGGGCTGGAGTGATCACCGTCAACGATTTGGCCGGGTACAGGCATTTTGCTAATTCATAAACCGTGGTTCCCGACCCGATCATAATGGAATCTGTGTTCTCTATCAGATGCAACGCGGCTTTCGCTATACGCTGTTTCTCCCCCGAATTGATAAATTCTTTTTCTACTATAGGTCTGTCATTCGCATAAGGATTGTCCAGCGAACCTCCTCCTCTGGTTCGGAATAATAAATTCTTATCCTCGAGTAGTTTTAAATCCTTCCTGATGGTCACGCCAGAAACCTCCATGATTTCGCTTAATTCATTAATGCTTACCCTCCCATCTTCCTTAAGTTTTTTAAGAATGAGTTGATGTCTGTCTACAATGTTTTTCATTGAAATCTTAAAATTTTGGCTCGATATCGTAAATGTATCTAAAAACTTTAAATCTGACACCTCAAATTTAAATAATAACAAAATAACAAAATGAAAATCTTAAATATTGATATGCTTTAAATATTTCCAAGTATTTGAAATCGTAAAATATGTTGTGGCTCCATGAAGGGATCTCTCTAGGAGCGGATAATCCTTGTATTATTTTGTTTTTTATATAAAATAACCTATAAATTTCATGTGTTTGGCCAGATAAATGTACTTTCAAAATATTTAATTCTACTTTTTTATTGTTTCATAATGTTTAAGTTCTTTACTTTGAATAAAATAATCATAAGAAATTATAGTCTTAAACTTGTAGTTGAAGAAGGAGGCTTGGTTTTGTTCCCAGCGATTATATACCCACCATTTAATAATAGAGGCGTTTAATGATATCCACATTTGCAAACCCAGACAAAAGGCGCTGGCTGATTATTTTTATAATTTTTATAGCGATCGTATTCAATTATTTTGATCGGCAGATCCTATCGATTTTAAAGCCGGTTATCAAGGAAGAGTTTGATCTGGGTGACGATGGCTATGCATTTGTAGTAAATATATTCACGGTGTGTTATGCGGTCATGTATCCTGTTTCTGGCTGGTTGGTTGATAAATTTGGGGCTAAAAAAGTCATGTTTTGGGGTGTTGTAGGTTGGTCTGTGGCCTGTTTGGGAGGCGGTATCTCCCGGACGATAGCCCAGTTTGCCTTTTTTAGAGCATTGTTGGGCATGGCTGAGCCTACCAATTTTCCTGCACAGCTAAAAGTAATTACCGAATGGTTTCCTGGGAAGTTACGGGCGACTGCCAATAGTCTCTGCGTGGCGGGTAGTTCTATAGGAGCAATTATTGCTCCTCCCTTAGTGGCATGGATCACCATTTCTTATAGCTGGCATATGGTTTTCATTATTGCTGGAGTCATTGGGTTGCTTATCGCACTGATGTGGATCACGGTTTATAAAGATCCTCCAGCATCCATACTGGCAGCCTCTTCCAATCCTTCGGGGGCTCTTCAGGGCAGTAAAGCCTTTAGCTGGGGGCAGTTGTGGACCAGGAAAAGTCTATGGGGTATTTTGCTGATCAGGTTTGTAAGCGATCCGGTTTGGTACTTTTGTCTTTTTTGGCTTCCGGGCTATTTACAGGAAGAGTCTGGGTTGTCCCTTGTACAGATGGGGTTGTTTGGATGGATCCCCTTTCTCGTGGCCGATTTGGGTGCTATTGCTACCTCTGCGTGGTCTGATAGGATGGTTAAAAATGGTAAGGAGCCTCTTCGTGCCCGTAAAATAATGCTGACCTCTGTGGCGGTAGTAGCTCCCCTCTGTGCGCTGACTCCCTACTTGCCCGGCCCTTTTGAAACCCTGTTTGTCTTTAGTTTGGTTGCGGTGGCCTGTTTAAGCTGGCTTTTTACGATCAGTGTCGTCATTGCTGAGGCTTTTCCTGTCCAGAATGTTTCCAGTGTGCTTGGGATTGCCGGCGGATTTGGTGCCGCGGGGGCAGTTTTTTTTAACTACTTCGTGGGACAGTATATAGGTACAGTCGGTTCGCAAGGCTTGTTTGTGGCCATGGCTTTCCTGCATCCTGTTGCAGTTCTGGTACTATGGGTCATGGTCAAAAAGGAATCACCTAAGGTGGTTGCGTCCTGAATCCCCCGGTGAGTTACCACTGAAAGCAGGATGGTTAAGGGCTTAGATGTTGATTTTGGAATGTTAAAAAATTGTTATTAATAATTCATTTTGATTTAAGAATGTTTATTAGTTTTAATTTTGGAGCTATAAAGTAAATAAAACAAAAGAAATTAAAACAAAATTAAACGCAGTGCTTTTTTCTCTCATCTACTCAGAAATTGTTCAATTCTAAACTTAACCTTATGGCTCAAAAACTTTATTTTCTATTCGTTCTACTGAATTTTTCCTTGTGCGCGTTTGCTCAGAACACGGCAAACTTAACAGGAAAAGTAACGGACGAGGGAGGCAATGTACTCCCTGGTGCTGTGGTCCGGGTCAAGGGCACCGAAAATGCCCTGATTACAGACGACACAGGTCGCTACAGCATAGCTGCGGTTCCTCAGAATGCGACCCTGGTATTTTCCTTTTTTGGAATGAAAACGCAAGAGATAAAAGTAGAGAACCAGACCCAGATAGACGTTGTCCTGGAATCGGAGGCTATTGGTCTGGATGAACTCGTAACAATAGGATACGGGGTAGCCAAGAAGAAAGACATCACCGGTGCCATCTCGGCAGTAAATGGCGAAAGGCTGGCAGAGCGAAATACTACCCAGCTTTCTCAGTCCCTGCAGGGTAGTGTGCCCGGGCTTATGGTTACCAGGTCTAACAGCGAACCGGGTGCAACGGCCAGCGTACGTATAAGAGGGATTACTACCATAGGAGATAGTAATCCATTGGTCATCGTGGACGGGGTGCCCGTGGCCAGCCTGAACGATGTTAATGCTAATGATATCGAGGATATATCCGTACTGAAGGATGCGGCCTCTGCATCAATTTATGGGGCCAGAGCAGCGGCAGGGGTCATTCTGATTACTACGAAAAAGGCTAAAACTAACAAGACAAGTTTAGAATATCGATTCAACTTTGGAATCGATAAGCCCACCGCATTTCCTAAAACAGTCTCAGCGCAACGGTATCTGCAAATGATTAATGAATTTACCTGGAATGACTCAGGGAACAAGCCTGGAGGGGAGTATAGCCTATACTCCAAGGACGAGGTGGATAATTATGCAGCCTACCATCAGCAAAATCCCGACCGCTATCCAATGACCGATTGGGTAGGGCTCATCGTGAAAGACTCTGCTCCACGAAATAGTCATTATTTAAATTTTTCGGCAGGCAATGATAAGGTCAAATCCAACGCATCATTAAACTATGAAAATGTGTCGGCCTTATATGATCACAAATCTTTCGAAAGAATCATGTCAAGGGTCAATACCAGTATAGATATTACAGAAAAGCTTTCGGCCAATATCGACTTTTCATTTAATCATACTACCTCAAAGGCTCCTACCTTAAACCCAATATGGGATGCTCAGAGATATCCTGCCGTTTTTGCTGCCCAGTGGGCCGATGGTAGAATTGGACAAGGGCAAAACGGTAGTAATGTATATGCCGCCCTACATAACGGTGGGTTTGACAATAGTATCAATCAGAAGTTGAACGGTAGAATATCCTTGCAGTATAAGCCAGTAGACGGGCTGACCTTGACTGGAGTCGTATCGCCCTATTTGTATAATACCAAAGGAAAAGAGTTTAAAAAGAAAATTCCATATACAGCGGCAGAAGACCCTACGGTGGCAGCAGGCTATATTTCAGGCTATAATGCCACCTCCCTCCATGAGAGCAGGAATGACGGGAAAGCCTTTACCAAGCAATTCCTTGCCAATTATACCAAAAGCTTTAAGGAACATAATTTCAACATTTTAGCCGGTTACGAGGACTATTACACCTTCAATGAAAGCCTGTCGGCGAGGGCAGAGAATTATGTACTCAATAAATTTCCTTACCTAGATTTGGCTCCTTTGGACTATATGCGGAATGCGGGAAATGCTACGGAATCGGCATATAGATCCTATTTTGGCCGTATTATTTACGATTATAAGGACAAGTATCTCTTACAGGCCAATATACGATATGATGGTTCTTCCCGACTTGGACCCGCTTATCGTTGGGGTTCTTTCCCATCTATTTCAGCAGGCTGGGTCATCTCAGAAGAGTCATTTATGCCTAAATCCACTGCTCTGAGCTATCTGAAACTCCGGGCATCATGGGGCCAGCTTGGTAATGAAAGAATTGGTAATTATCCCTATCAGTCATCAATTGGCTATTCCAATGCCCTGTTCTATCAAGGAAATACAGTGTTGTCCACCACCACCGCGGCCCAATATGCTTATGCAATCAATAATATCAGTTGGGAGACTACAACCAGTACGAACTTAGGACTCGATGCCTATTTCTTTCAGAATAAGTTAACGCTGACTGCGGATATTTATGAGAAAAACACGAAGGATATGCTTTTGGAGCTCGAAATTCCGGATTATATGGGTTTCGAGAATCCTAATCAAAATACCGGCGTAATGAACACCAAAGGTTGGGATATGCAGCTGGGGTGGAGAGATAAGGTTGGAAAGTTAACTTATTCGGCTTCCGTGAACTTATCGGACTCTAAAACAAAAATGGGAGAGCTGGGCGGTATCGTCTTCGATGGTTCGCAAATCATCCGAAAAGATAGTGAATTTAATGAATGGTATGGTTATCTGTCTGACGGTCTATTCCAAACTGAAGATGAGGTAGCACAATCTCCGAAACTGTATGCCTCGGTAAAGCCTGGCGACGTGAAATACAAGGATATTAGTGGGCCCGACGGCACGCCAGATGGAAAGATCAGTCCCGATTACGACCGCGTCTTGCTAGGTGGATCGCTTCCCCGATATATTTACGGAGGAAATGTCAACTTAAATTACAGTGGCTTCGATCTATCTCTCAGTTTCCAGGGAGTTGGGAAGCAAAACAGTCGTATGTCCGAACAAATGGTTAAACCATTCTTTTCAGCATGGACCAATCCGCCAGCGCTTATCGACGGGAAATACTGGAGTAATTATAACACGACGGAGCAAAATTTGAATGCTCAATATCCACGCCTGTCCTATACGGGAGCCGAAAATAATAACTATGCTATGTCTAACTACTGGCTCTTTGGGGGCGGTTATTTTAGACTTAAAAGCATTGTGGTAGGTTATACCATTCCACAAGCAATCATCGAAAGACTTAAACTAAGTCAGGTGCGCCTTTTCGTTTCCGGTAACGATCTTTTTTCTATCGACAAATATCCTACCGGATGGGATCCTGAGGTTTCCTATAATACCTATATCAGCAAGACATATAATTTTGGATTGTCCATCAAATTTTAATCTATAAAAGGATGAAGAAGTTATTAACCGTAATCTGTTTCCTTCCCATGTTACTGGGATGTGCCAAGCTCGATCTCAATCCGCTTTCTGAGGGGTCTTCAGAAAACTGGTATTCCGACGAAACAGAAATCAGCATGGCCCTTAACGATTTGTATCGTTCCTATTTATGGCTTTTAGACGACAATTTTGCCACAGAACGAATGACAGACAACTGGACGCAGCGGCAGTCGGTTCACAGCTATATCGCCGGCTCCATCGCTAGCGACTGGTCGACGGCCGAAGATGTCTGGCTGAATACCTATAAAGGAATTACTCGGGCCAATACCATTTTGAATAACCTGGAGAGAGCCCAAGGCGTCATTACAGCCAGCAAGCTAAAACAATTTGAAGGGGAAGCTCGGTTTTTTAGAGCCGCCTTATATGCGCGACTTATTTTTTATTATGGAGATGTGCCTTATTATACAGAGTACCTGAATATTGAAGAGGCTTTCAAGTTGGGCAGAACCGATAAGTCGGAGATTCTCAAGCAGGTTTATGTAGATTTCGATTATGCTGCTCAGAATTTACCCGTTAATTATGGAAGTGCGGAGTTAAAGCGTGTTACAAAAGGAGCAGCCTTGGCGTTTAAGTCGAGAGCCGCCCTGTATATGGGTGACTGGTCTGTGGCCCGCGATGCGGCCAAGGCCTGTATGGATCTAAAAGCTTATTCCTTATTTCCCAATTACAGAGAATATTTTCTGTCGAAGACGAAGAATGCGGATGAAACCATTTTTGCCATTCCCCGATCTTTCGAACTTGGTGTATCCTGGGGGGCCAAAAACTTTTATACGCGTACGGCAGGAGGGAGCTCTGTAGCACAGCCCTCATGGGATTTGTTTTGCTCTTATACTTGTACGGATGGACTTCCTATTGATGAATCACCCCTGTTCGATCCCAGAAATCCCTTCCAAAACAGGGATCCAAGATGTACAATGAGCATTGTAGAATTTGGGAAAGAACACCTTGGATATATCTATGATCCGAATCCATACGCCACTAAGGTTGAAAATACTTCCAGTGGAGCGATGGTGGCCAATAAGGATACGCGAAGTGTAGATACCTACGCCTCCTATAATGGTCTGTCTCTACGCAAATGGGTAGATGAGGACTGGAGTGATAATAACGAAACGGATTTCGATATCATCGTTATGCGTTATGCTGATGTTTTACTAATGTTCGCCGAAGCTAAAATTGAGTTAGGGGAGATTGACGATGCAACGCTCAAGGCCATTAACCAGGTGCGGGCAAGGGCCTATGGCGTCGCAGTAGAAGATATCAAAAAATACCCTGCCGTTACCACACTCAATCAACAGGAATTAAGGATGATTCTGAGAAATGAAAGAAGGGTAGAATTGGCATGGGAAAACAGAAGGCTGGACGACCTGATCAGGTGGAAGCTGGCAGAAAAAGCCCTCACAAAGCCTATTTATGGGGTGCTTGATCCTAATGATTTAAAGAAAAAAGTCGTAGATAAAGGACTTTGGTTCTATGGGGGGATTCCTCAGATTGATGAAGATGGGTTGCCCGATTTCTCAGCCCTATACGCTGCTGGAGTAATTAAACAGCTTAACGAGCGGGAGTTTGATAAGTCCAAGCAGTACCTATGGCCTATTCCATCGAAAGAAACGCTGATTAATAAAAACCTTATTCAGAATCCAAATTATTAAGTCTTAAGCGTGTAGAGCCAAAGAAAGTTTTGGTTGGCTCTACACGCTTTCACCCCAATATTCTATTGGCATAGGAGATATCAATGCTCCATCTAACAGTTTTATAATTCCAGTCTATTAACCAACGAATGCCCATTATAGGGGTAAAAAAACAAGTTTATGAATAGTATCCAATCAGTTTTAGAGCCAGCAAGGGAGCTGCCTGTAAGGAAGGAAGTCGATGTATTGGTGGTAGGAGGTGGGCCATCGGGGATCATAGCGGCTCAGGCGGCCGCGGAAGATGGCCTGTCTGTAACGCTTATCGATAGTCGAAGTTTTGTTGGGGGGAATATGACTATTGGTCTTCCCATTTTAGGTTTTTTAGGACAAAAAGGCAACCAGATTATCAAAGGTTTACCTCAGAAGTTTATCGATAGACTCAAAGAGCAGGATGCGGCCAGTGAGCATCGCCCTTGCCCCTTGCATATGAGTCTAACCTTGGTAGAGCCCGAAGCAGTTAAAAATGTAGGTCTGAAAATGCTGCATGAAAGCGGTGTAGATGTATTGCTCTACGCCTTTTTTGCGGGAGTGATTAAGGAAGATAATAGGGTAAAGGGAGTAATCATTGAAAGCAAATCGGGTCGGGAGGTCATATTAGCCAAAACCGTGATCGATTGTACCGGTGACGCCGATGTGGCTTATAAAGCTGGCGTTGCTTGCGAGCAAGGCAATGAAAAGGGTGGCGTTCAACCTCCTACATTAATGTTCTGTCTGTCCGGTGTCGATACCGAAGCCTTGCGTATGAGCATAGCAGAAGAGCCCAGAACCTATTTGACCGACTTTATACCCTCAGAGTATTTTGGCCAGAATAATCAGTTCATCGTAGTAGGACTAAGGAGCCTGATGCAGAAGGCCCGTGAAGATGGCTTCGACCTTCCTGTTGAAAGAACCATCCTGATTACTGGTCTACGTGAAGGGGAGGTATGGGTAAACATGACAAGGGTGAATGGCGTGGATGGTACCAATCCGGCCAGCCTTTCTTATGGAGAGCTGGAGGGAAGGAAACAGGTTGAACTCATACAGAAGTACTTGATAGCCTATGTTCCGGGTTTCGAAAATGCTCGTTTTACAAAAATGGCTCCCTTTTTAGGCATCCGTGAAACCCGCCGTATTGTTGGTAAATATGTGATGACGGCTCAGGATGTTTTAGGGTGTCAACGTTTTGATGATGCAATTGCAGTAGCGAGTTACCCCTTGGATCTGCACCACCCGGAAGGTGGCGGATGTACCCTTGAGTGGTGTGGCGACTGTTATGATATTCCCTATCGTTCCCTCATTCCTGAGCGTATCGAAAATCTGATCGTGGCCGGGAGGTGTATCTCTACGACTCATGAGGCCATGTCAGCAATCCGCGTAATGGCCCCTTGTATGGCCATGGGAGAGGCAGCGGGAAGAGCCGCAAAAATGGCAGTTCGTCAGGGAATTAAGCCCTCGGAAGTAGATGTGCAAGCACTTCGGGCCGAACTCCTGGCAACGGGTGCCTTCCTGAATCCTGTAGAGTCACCAGAGCCTGCTGCCCTATGATAGCTGGTAACCGTAGATCTTTTATCAAAAAATGTGGCTTCCTTGCTGTGGCCCCGGCGCTGGGTGCACACATGGGTGGTCCGGGAGCTGTACCTGTGCAGGGTCCGGCAATGCATCGCATCATGAGCTGTAATATACGAGTGGCCCTGGCCGAAGATGAAGAGAAAGGGGTAGGGTGGTCGCAACGAAAGTCATTGTGCATTCAGGTTATTAAAGGTCAGTCGCCCGATCTGATTGGTCTGCAGGAAGTGCTCAGAGTGCAAAATGAAGATTTGAAAAAGGCCCTGCCGGATTTCTTCTCTTTTGGCTTCGAAGGCCCAGAAATGGACACCGGAGATAACGACTATCATGGCATTGCCAAGAATCCCATTTTTTTTTCGAAGAAAAGATACGAATTGCTCAGTGCAGGGAGCTACTGGCTTTCGGAAACACCCTTAATAGCCGGCAGCATTTCCTGGGAATCGGCACGAGCGAGAAATGCCAGCTGGATACGACTGAAAGATAAAAAAACGGGAAAGGATTTTAGGGTTATAAACATACATCTGGATCATAAGGCGCAGGGGGCCAAGGAAAAGCAAATTGAACTGGTAATGTCGGAGGCCGGACAATATTCAGAAGGCTATCCTCAGATTCTCACCGGTGATTTTAATGCTACGATGAGGAATCCGGTTTATCAGAAAATAAAGGCCGCGGGGTGGGTCGATACCCATAGCATCCTTCATGGGGACCAGGAAGCTGGGTTTACCATGCACAGCTTCAAAGGATCGGACTATAAGGGAAATGCGAACACGGGGCGCATAGACTTTATATTTTCCAAGGGTGAAGTGAAAACCGAAGCCTCTCAAATTATCAGAGGCCATAACAATCAACTGTATCCCAGCGATCATTATTTCATGATGGCCGATATCAGGATACCTTAATTTAACATACACCAATTATAAACGATATGAAAATTCTTGTTACAGCGCCTTACCATCAGGAAGGTATAGAGGCTTTAGAAAAGATGTTTGGAGAGGTAATTTACCGTTCCTGGAAAGAAAATGGAAGAGCATATTATGCTGAGGAGCTGATTGAACTTTTAGCGGAAACCAATGCGAATGCACTGATAACCGAGCATGATCACGTTACGGAAGAAGTCTTACTGGCCTATCCTGATCTGGAATTTATAGGAGTATGCAGAGGAACTCCCTCGAATGTGAGTCTTTCTACAGCCCGAAAATTAAACATCCCTGTTTTTTACACGCCGGCCAGAAATGCTCAAGCGGTAGCCGAAATGTTTGTGTCAAATGTGATCTGTGTGCTGAGGAAAACTATCGGAAGCTGGCAATGGCTGACTGGAGAAAACTGGGAAGAAGGGGCGCATACCTCTTATCTGGAATTTAAGGGAAATGAGCTGGCCGGAAAAACCGTAGGAATGGTAGGTTTCGGTGCAGTAGGGCAGCGTATTGCTGGCATGTTACGGCATTTTCCCTGTCCGATCCAATTCTACGATCCTTATCTGGCAGAATTTGATCAGGCCTATGTCAAGACTTCAATTGAAGAGATATTTAAGACCAGTGATATTGTTTCCATTCACTTACCTGTCAATGATACCACGATCGGTATGATCGATGAAAAACTTATTTCACTGATGAAGCCTGATGCCATTTTTGTAAATACGGCCCGAGCTTCTGTAGTGAAAAGGGAGGCTTTATTAACTGCTATTGAAAATAATCAGATAAGAGGAGCTGTATTGGACGTGTTCGATCATGAACCTCCAGATGCCCAGGATTACCGGCTGATACATTCTCCCAAGGTACTCGCTACCCCACATACTGCCGGAGCCACCTTCGAGGTAGAAAGTCACCATGTTCAGATTTTGAATACCCAGCTCAAAGAATGGCAACAGAAGAAGACTGTTGCCCTGGACTATAGCAATGAAACGAAATAGCCTTATGGAAAAACAACAAGCTTATCTGGTGATTGATATTGGTACCGGTAATGTGCGCGTGGCTATAACTGGTTTGGACGGGGTTCTCTTGGGTGTGGAGCGCGACGATGTACATTATCGGAAAGACCAACCCTACGAAGATGCCCTAAGCTTTTGTCCCGATCGGTTGTGGGGGCAGATTATGGCCTTGGCTAAGAAGGCCCTGGCCGCCTTGCCTCAGGTCGATATTATCGCCCTTACGGCTTCCAGCCAACGTGAAGGTATTGTGCTGGTAGATGAAGCGGGAAAAGCCATCATGGGTATGCCCAATCATGACCATAGAGGTAGAGCATGGGAGCGTATGGTAAAAGACCCAGGTCAAGTTTATGAGCGTACGGGTCGTTATCCTGGCTCATTATTCTCTGCCATGAAGCTGGTAGGCCTTAGAGAGCAGCAGTCCGACGTTTTCGATAGAATAGAAAAGGTAATGAGTATTTCTGACTGGGCCCAATATGCTCTATGCGGAAAGATGGTATACGAACATGCTCAAGCGTCAGAGACACAGCTGTATGACGTAGAAAACCGGAGCTGGTCCGCAGAATTATGTGCTGTTTTTGGTCTGGACCCTTCTATTTTACCACCCTTATATCCCGCTGGCTCCGTGCTGGGGGGCATATCCGCAGAGATAGCCCAGGCATTAGGCATATCCGAAGAAGCATTGGTAATAGTAGGCGGAGCGGATACACAACTGGCTATTAAAAGTACCCAACCCGATACGGGTGATGTGGTGCTGGTATCGGGAACTACCACCCCTGTGGTCATGATCGTTGACAAATATATGGTTGACCAGGAACAAAAAACTTGGACGGGAAGCCATGTGGAGGAAGGCGCGTTTGTACTTGAAGCCAATGCGGGTGTAACGGGACTGAATTTCCAGAGACTTAAGGAGATATTTTATCCCAACGAACCCTATCAAGTTATTGAGCAGGAGCTTGCTCAGGTGGAGCAACAGAATTGTATGGCTTCACTGGGTTCACTAGTCGCCGATGAAGAGGGGAGTGCTACAAGGGGAGGCTTTATTTTTAGCATTCCCGTTGCACATGACCTCACCAGGGCCAGTTTTGCCCAGGCTGCTCTCTGGGATATTGCCTGTGCCATTAAGGCTAATTTTGATACCTTATGTCGGGTCAATCCTTATGAAAAGGATTATGTATGGGCCTGCGGGGGAGGTTTCCAGAGCGATACTTTGCGGCGTTATGTAGCAGGACTACTTAACAAAACGATTTTATTCAGGAAAGATAATATTCAAGCTTCTGTAGTAGGAGGAGCACTGATTTGTAGCGAAGCCTTGAAAAAGACAGTGGGTGATGCGCAGGAAGTAACCAAAATTACAGCCCAACGGCAAGAAGAATATGCCTTGCAGTTTCAAATATGGCGAGCCGTGCGTGAGAAACTTAGAATGGCATTTTAAAGAATTACTATGGAAAAAGCATATTTTATCGGTATCGATGTGGGGACACAAGGGGCCCGTATCAATCTGATCGACGAAGGAGGTACTCTGGTGGCAATGGAGCAGGAAGTTTTTGAACTCACCACGGCAGCAAGAGAGGAACAGTCTCCCCAAATGTGGTGGAAATCCTGTCTTAGGGCACTTTCCGGCATGCTGGAGAAGTTAGATACATCCGTAGATAAGCGCCAGATTGTTTCTTTGGCGGTAACGTCTACCTCCGGCACGGTCATACCTCTGGACGAGAATCATGAGCCCTTGCATGCAGCGTTGATGTATAGTGACAAACGCCCCTCTGAGCAAGCGAGCAGATGCAGTCTGGCGGCCAAGGAGGCTGGACAGGATTATCATAACTTCGGGGTTTCTACGGGTTTGGCAAAAATGGTTTGGTTTGTAGAAGAGTACCCGGAGAAGGCTGCCAAACTCCATCTGTGGGCGCATGCAGCCGACTTTATAACGGGTAAAATATGTGGCAGATGGGGGATTACTGATTATACCAATGCCTTAAAGTCAGGCTTCGATGTAGAAAAGCTCCTTTGGCCAGAATACTTGTTTGATATTCTGCCACTTAAAAAGGACTGGTTGCCCGCAGTAGTTCCTTCCGGAAAGGTAATAGGGACCATCGATAGGGCACTCGCTCAGGATTTTGGCCTGCCAGAGACCATCAAAGTCGTGGCAGGTATAACAGACGGTTGTGCCTCTCAAATAGCTTCGGGGGCAGTTAATCTGGGGGAGTGGAATACAACCATAGGCACCACACTAGTGGTCAAGGGCGTTACGGAGAATCAGATAAAGGATCCTGAAGGAAGACTCTATTCACATCGGCATCCCATGGGTTATTGGATGCCGGGAGGAGCCAGTAATACAGGCGCTGACTGGGTGACCCACGATTTTGGGAACGATCTGTCAGCTCTCACCGAGGCGGCGGCTACTCTATTACCTTCCCGACACCTGGCCTATCCGCTACGACAGGCTGGAGAACGTTTTCCATTCGTGGCTCCGCATGCCCGTGGCTTCGAACCGGATGGCCTCAGCAATGCAGAAAAGTTTCTGGCAAACATGGAAGGTGTGGCCTATTTGGAGCGATATGCCTATGAAATGATAGAGGAACTTTCAGGAGAAAAAATCAAGGCCGTGTTTACAGCTGGAGGAGGAAGTAACAGCGAACCCTGGCTTATGATCAGGAGCAATGTGCTTAACCTTCCCCTGTATAAGATGAAACACGTGTCCGGAGCCGTAGGGGCCGCTATTCTAGCCGCTTCCTACACCTATTTTGATTCGCTGATGGTCGCTACCAAAGCCCTTACACAGGTAGATAGGGTAGTGAGGCCTCAGGAGCGTATACGACTGTCCTACGAAGAGAACTACAAAAATTTCATTCAGTTACTCCACCAAAAGGGGTATATAAAAGAAAAGGTAAATGCTTAATATATATTTGCTCCGTCACGGAGAAACGACTTATAATGCCGATGGCAACCGGTACTGTGGACGTACTGATGCTGCCTTGACTCCGAAAGGACTTCAGCAAGCGTTGATGGTAAAGGCTCAACTTCGGGATACTACCTTCGACGCTGTATATTCATCTCCGCTGCAACGTGCCTACATCACCGCCCAAACCGCGAGTGGGAAGGAAGTGACGACCGACGAAAGACTGATCGAAGTGGATTTTGGGCTTTGGGAGGGCAAAACCCGGGATGAATTTGTGGCGGAGTCTCCTTCGCTTTGGGAGCAATGGAATAAGGATCCTTCAGTGACCCAGGCAGGTGGAACCGGTGAAACTGCCCAGATGGTAGTGGAAAGAGTAGGTAATTTTTTTGAAGATATACAAAGTAAATACTCGGAGGGTAATATCATGGTGGTGGCTCATAATGGAGTCAATCGGCTATTTCTCGCCCATAAATTAGGGATGCCCCTGCGCAATTACCGCCAGTTGGTTCAGGAAAATTCCTCGCTCACTTTAATTTCGTTTGACTCAGAAGGGCTCATGTCCTTACATAAACTCAATAGTAAAGGGTAAAGCAGTATTATTTTATGAAGCGTCGCGGCTGCATCGGTGGAGTCGTGTTTCATCTGCCTCTTAATTAAATCTATCTGATATGAAAATCAACCAATTTATGCTTCAACATATGAGCAGTAAAAAACTTCGGCTCGTTGTGACTTGTGGATTATGCGTCTCCATGCTCAATATGGGCTGCCAGCAATCTGTTGTGTCGCGACAGGGGGCGGAAAGCGAAGCGCAAGCGTCTAATGCAGCCGCAGCTGATGAATTCGCCCAAATCGTGGTAATCCCCGATACACAGTATTACACTGCATTGAAACACGGGGGGACCATGGCCATGTTCGAAGATCAGATCGCTTGGATAAGAGCCAACAAGGTTAGTTCCAAAATTGCTTATGTGGTTCATTTAGGAGATGTAGTCGATCATGGTGACGATGCTAATTCTATTGAGTGGACCCGTGCTAAAACGGAACTGTATAAGTTAGAGCAGGACCAGATTCCTTTTGGAGTTGCTGTAGGAAATCATGACCAGACTCCTTATGGAAATCCTGGATCGCCCGGTACGAATAATGGGTACGGTGTTTATTTTGGAAGAGATCATATGTCGAAAAATCCATGGTATGGAGGTGCGTATGGAAGTTCGAATAACAGCGATAATCATTACGATCTATTCAGCGCCAATGGGGTAGACTATATCGTGTTATATATAGAGTTTAACTCCCCGGGTTCGGCAGAATATAGTGCCAGTATTGAATCGTCCGTGATGAACTGGGCAGATGGTATCCTGAATACCTATTCCAGCAGAAAAGCGATCATTGTGAGTCATAGTATATTGAATAAGCCAGCTGGAAGTAATAGTGATATTATTCCCGGTCAGGGGAATAATAATGTGGCCAGTGCTTTCACCAATCAGGGTGACGTAATTTATGATCGTATGAAGCATCATAATAACGTTTTCCTGATGCTGAGTGGCCATATTTCAGGCGAAGGGTTCAGAAGGGACAATTATAATGGTCATATTATCAAATCGTATCTCGCCGACTATCAGTCCAGGCAAAATGCCCCTTATGGCGGCACGGTTGATAGAAATGGAGGTAACGGCTATATGAGGCTTATGAAGTTCAACAAAACGCAGCAAACTTTAAGCATCCGGACCTTCGCTCCCAGACCAGGACAGAACATATTGGAAGAAGATGCCGACAGTGATTTCTCAACCTCCCTGTATTACTAAGTAAGCGATATGAAATTTCAATCCGTCTATCTTTGTTTCATATTATTCCACATGCTATTTTCTAGCTGTTCTCCTGATCGGAAGGGGGTGGTAGGGAATACAGCTTATGAGGTTCTTACCTCTGAAGGAAAGCCCTTGATTCAAGAGTATGATTTCTTATCACTTTCTTATCGATTGACTGATGAGGCAGAGCGGGTTCTTTCATCAACCTATGGTTTCGACGCCCGGCCGGTTTTACTTTTCAGGGTTCGTCCCTATTTTAAGGGAGATATTAATGAGATATTGGGCCGTTTAGGGGAAGGGGATAGCGCACGTATAGTTATCCCCGTGGACTCCCTGGTGAAGCATGGCAAGCTATCGGAACATCAGGCAGAGCCAGGCAGTCTGTTGACCTACCATCTGAAAGTGAACCAGGTAATCACCCGAGGCGATCTAAGTGATAGTCTTCTGAATGTTGCCATAGAGTCCCTTAAGAATCAGGATATAGAACAATCAAAAAGTTCGGAAAAATCTAAAATTGAAGCTTATATAAAGAGCCAGGGAAAGGAGTATCTATCGTCAGAATCCGGGATTTACTTTTCTGCCGGAAGTGCAGAGCGGTTAGAGACGGAAGAGAAAGTTGCTTATACCGTTTACTATACCATCAGTTCTTTGGATGGACGTTTGTTTGAAACTAATAAAGAAGACCTGGCACGAAAAGAAGGCATTTATGACCAAAGGTTGGCCTATATGCCTTATAAAATCAGTGGTCAATTACGGCCCAAGAGTGGGTTTGAACGAGTGGCTATACATCTCCATGACCGTCGAGAAATAAGGGCTGTCGTTCCCTCTGAGTTGGCATATGGAAGGAATGGACATCAGAATATTCCTCCCTATACACCTTTGATAATGCATATCACCAGGGTAGATTAAGCATTAAAAGCCTCCTGATTAGGAGGCTTTTAATGCTTATATAATGTGACTTTTCTGTTTATTTCTTTTCCGGCATCAAAACCATCTGGATATAATTTTGATCGTTAAAGTATTTTTTGGCAGCTTCCTGAGTGCTTTTAACGGATACTGAACCCAGTAACTCATCCTGGCGATATAGCTCATCGAGATCATCACCGATAAACACATTTTTATCGATATAGTTGATCCAGAATCCATTGGTTTTGCTGGCTACTTCCAGTTTTCGCTTGGTTTCCGCCGTAAACTTCTCAATGTCCTGGGGATCGGCTCCTTTCTCTTTGATTTTATCTATCTCCGCAAGGGTTCTCTTGATTAGCTTATCAACGTTTTCGGGGCCGCAGCCAAATTGTACTGAAATACGATAGTGACCGGAAGGAAGTTTATCGGTATTTTGAGAAACACCAACCCCGTAAACACCGCTCTCCTCTTCACGTAGAGACTCAATCAGCTTGATTTGAAGGGCTTCCTGTAACGCCTCCAGCTGGACGTTATTTTCTGGGCTATAGTCGTAAGTGCCGCTGAAAATCATTGCTACCCTACTTTTTGGCTCAAGACCTTTATATACTGTTTTAATAATGCGGCCACTTGGGGGAAAAATATTGGGATGGTCAAATGTATCATCACGTTCAGTGGATGGAAGGCTACCTAGATATTTTTCCAGCAGTGGTTTTATCGAATCGATTTTAAAAGCTCCAACCATGGTAAACACGAAATCGGAAGCATCGGAAAAACGGTCGTTATAAATTCCCAATGCTTTCTCCAAATCTATCTTGTCGATATCATTAGGCTTTAGGGGCTCACGTCGAGGGTCATGGCTGGTAACTACAGCGTTTAAGGAATCTGAAAATATTTTCTCAGGTGTGAGAGTCTTTTGCATGTTTTCCAGATATGCCTTCTGATTGCTCAGAATTCCCTCTACCACGGCCGCATCTTTGCGGGGTTCGGTGAAATAAGCATGGATCAATTTTAGGCTGGTCTCCAAGTCTTTAGGGTTCGTGTTGCTGTTGATTCCTTCACTGAGCTCGCTTAAATAGGGTCCTGCATTTACCGTTTTTCCCGCCAGGTATTTTTGCAGTTGGGTTTGGTTATAGGGGCCTACGCCACCAGACTGTACCAGATAGCTGGTAAACATACCCGTTTCTCTATCTTTTGGGAAAAGAGAGTATCCTCCCTTGCCGGTAGCTTTGATCAGGATCTCATCGTTCTTAAACTCTGTTGGCTTCAATAGAACCGTAACCCCATTGGAGAGTACGAGTTGGGTGATTTTAGCCTTAGAAATCACCGACTCTTTTACAATTTTTCCGGGGGTAGGTTCATTAGGAAGTAGGGGAGCGTCCAGGGCATCGTCCACATAGGCCACTACATCTTTGCCCACAGTGGCAACTATTGACTCGATCTGCTCTGCGCTTGGAAGTTTGTCTTTGCCCTGCTCCGGGGCCATAACTACGATGGACCGATTGGTGTTACTGATATACTTTTTAGCGAGAGCATTCACTTCAGACAAACTCACTGAGCCCAAATGTTTTTGAACAAAATCGGAATAAGCTTCCGCTCCCATAAACGCGTCCTCATGAAGGAAGTGATTGATATACTCCTGAACATGACTGGAGGATCTTGTTTTATCCTTTTCCTTGAGCTGACGTTCCACATTGGTGCTAAAATCACTTTTGGCTCTCTGGAATTCAGCTTCCGTAAACCCAAATTTCTGAGCACGCATATTTTCGGTAACCAGCGCGACCATAGCAGGCTCTAGTCCAGCCGCATCTTTGGCTAGCGCCACAGAGGTGTAGGCGTCTAAGCCACCCAAAAAGTCGCCATACGAACTATTGGCAAATAGAAAGGGAGGATTGGGTTTTTGAGTAAGTTCCTGAATACGTTGGCCGATCATCGCATTATAAAGGCCCTGAGCAATATGATCCTTCACATCCTTAAGGGTCTTCTCTTGCTGGCCGGGAAGCTTGTAGATCATCTGCACAACATATTGGGGGAATTCTGGATCTGTCACAACAGCCACATTGTTTTTTCCATCCAGCTTCACCTCATATTTCGTACGAGCCTTTGCCTGCTTGGGCGCAGGAATCGAACCGAATTTATCCTTTATGATTCTTTCTACCTCTGCCGCATCAAAATCACCTACCGCAATCACCGCCATTAGGTCTGGACGGTACCAGTCGGTGTAGAAAGATTTAAGAGTAGCCGGCTTGAAGTTTTTTAAAATCTCATCTTTACCAATAGGTAGACGTTCTGCATAACGGGAATTATTCAAAATTTGTGTCAGGTACTGATCGCGCATACGTTGTTGCGCTCCACGACCTAAACGCGACTCCTCCAGGACCACACCTCGTTCTTTTTCTATCTCGCTATCCTCTAGTAGCGCGTCGTGTGACCAGTCTTCCAAAACCTGGAGGCCCTTTTCAAGGAGTCCTGCCGAATCGGTAGGGATCGGTAACATATAAACGGTTTCATCGAAACTCGTATATGCATTCAAATCTGCACCAAAGCGTACCCCTGTTTTTTGCAAAAAGTTAACCAATTCATTCTTGGGGAAATTCTTGGTTCCATTGAAGTTCATATGCTCCATAAAATGAGCCAGTCCTTGCTGCTCCTCCGTTTCCAGAATCGACCCAGCTTTGATCACCAGGCGAAGTTCGGCTCTTTTTTCTGGTTCCTTATTCTGGCGGATATAATAAGTCAGGCCATTTTTCAATTTTCCCATCTTGACCGAAGGGTCTAAGGGAATATTTTGCTTGCTTAGATCCTGTGCCAAACTTAGCTGAGGCGTCATGAATCCTAAAAGCAATACATAAAATCCTATTAAAGGCTTTCTCATGCAGCGATGTGTTTGTGAAATGATATGTGTTATGTTTCGAAATATATAGTGAATGCTCCTAACTTCAAAATTAATATCACAAAATTATATATGTTATAAAATTCAAAAGACTTGTATGTGTAGTAAAATATACTTTACGTAAATGGGTAGTTAGGGTTGGAGGATATATTAATGAATTTTAATTGTATATCAGCATCATCTTAGAAGCTGGACCGTGGATACAGAGCATGCAGCCAACCGTGCCCTTTAGAGAACTGAAGGGAATGCAAATACGAATAAAAGGCAATGTTGTTTCGCGCCGACTTTTCCCCTAAGCCGATGGTATTCTTCTTCGGATAATGATATATTTTCAGCTCAATACTTTCTAGTCAATTTGTATTTCAAATGTGTGGTCAGTTCGGATGGTATCACCTCTGCAATTGTCAGATCGTACAGGTCTTTATTTATTCCGTCAAATAATCGGATTCCACTACCCAGAAATACCGGCGTTATATGGATAAAGAATTCATCAACAAGTCCTGCATTGAGAAATTGCTGAATGGTATTTGCTCCCCCTTGAACTCTAACATCCTTTCCCTTTGCAGATTGTTTTGCCTTTTCCAGTGCGCTGTCTATTCCGTCATTTATAAAGTAAAAAGTAGTGGTGCCATCTTGAACCCATGGGTCTCGCTTTTCGTGAGTTAAAACATACACATCTGCTTTATACAGGTCATTGGGCCAACTTACTTCGCCTTCCTCAAACATGCGTTTGCCCATTATAAACGAACCGGTCCTGTCGATTGTCTCCCTAATCAGTCTCCCGTCCTGCCCATCTTCCTTGCCTCCCTCATAACCTAAATATTCCCAAAAGGCTTTCTGATTAAACATCCAGGAATGAATTAGTCCCGACACACCACCCATCGGGTTATGGGGACTTCTATGGTCTCCTGCGAAAAATCCGTCTAGTGATATTCCGCTGTCAAAAATGATTTTAGTCATGGCATATGGTTTGAGAATTGAATATTCTTTGTCGATTTAATCCCGATCTGCTGTTCTTTTACAGGGGAATATGTGAGGTTTATATACCAGAGTTTAAAATGACTTGGCATTCCAAACCGGGTTGGTATCATCGTGTTGGATAAGGAAGAGGAAAGCCTTAGTCATGTTTTTGTACCCACTACTTTTAATAATAGACGTTATCCTGAATTATATTAGTTTTGCCATCGGAAGTCGTCCTTCTTTTTAAATGATTTAGGTAGGAAAGCGAAATATACCCAATGACTGACTTTTTAAAAACGTAGGAGGAAAATATACTTCTAAATCCAATTGAGATAACGACTAGTAAACAATAAACCTTTTGATGAACTTATTTTTTAGATACTTTTTTTTGATTCCGTTGCTCATTCTCCCCTTTGAGGGTAATAGCCAATCAGTTAGCACCAATGGGCTGGTGAGATTAGCCCCTGTTTTTGGGTCGCATATGGTTCTTCAGCAAGATAAGCCCATTAATATTTGGGGAGAAGCAGAGGCGGGCACTCCAATTCATGTTCAGCTAGGGCAGGAGAAGATATTGGTCAAAACAGATAGACGGGGTAAATGGAAGGTAGAATTTCCTTCCCGCAAGGCATCTTTCAGTCCTCTTTCATTAACGGTAAACGACCTTCGACTGGAGGATATTTTGATTGGGGAAGTGTGGTTATGCTCAGGTCAGTCTAATATGCATTTCCCATTGAAAAATATGCAGACTTACAAGACTGTTGTGGATCAACTTCCCAACCCTAATCTGCGCTTATACACCCAAACTGCCATTCGCCTGGTTGCAAAGGAGGGTTACACGGAAAAGGAATTGGAGAGATGTAATCCACAAGAGTTCTTTCACGCAGCGTGGGAGCCTAGTTCGGTCGCTACTGCTTCCAGGTCTTCGGCGGTAGCTTGGCTTTTTGCTGATCGATTGTTTCAAAAATTAAATGTGCCCATAGGTATTATTCAGGTAGCCTTAGGGGGTTCGGCCATGAATAACTGGATGCCTCCAGTAGCCTTGATGGCCAATCCTGCTACTGCTTCACTTTTCCAAAAAGATTGGCTGGGTAACGAATCGGTCAAGCTCGCCCACCGTGAGCGGGCACGGGATGCATTTCAGCATGTACTTAAGCCTGGTGAGCCTTATTTCCCAGGTAAGATGAAATACCGCTGGATGGCTGAGCCGGGTTTTCTTTTTGAGGCTGGTATTGCCCCGCTTAAACCGATGCCGTTTCGCGGGGTTCTCTGGTATCAGGGAGAGTCGGATACAGACAGTCCTGCTCTGGTCTCATCCGCATCGACACTTTTCCCCTCCATGATCGAGGAGTGGCGTAAGTATTTTGAGATTGGAGACTTTCCATTTATCTTCATTCAATTACCCAGGTTCAATAATGAGAACTGGCCCGCTTTCAGAGAGCTACAGAGACGCACGCAGGCTGAACTTAATAATACTCAAATGGTTGTTACCATCGATTTGGGTGAAGAGAAGGAGATTCATCCCAAAGACAAACAGCCTATCGGAGAACGAGCGACTCGGCTTGCTTTAAAAGAAGTCTATGGCTTTAAGGAACTTTTAGGCTTTCCAGAGCTGCAAAAGTGGACGGATAACGGGCAGGGATTAGTCCTTTCCTTTACAGAATGCGGTACAGGTTTCCTTCCTGTGGAGGGTGAGATCCCTGGTTTTGAAGTGGCCGGACGGGATAGTATTTTCCATCGGGCCAATGCCAAATTTTTGGACTCTCATACCATTTTACTGAACAGTTCAGTCATGAATCCAGAACATATCAGATATGGATGGTCGGCATTTCCTCAACCTGCCCTCAGACTATTTAACAGCGACAATCTCCCTCTGGGGCCGTTTTGGGTTAAATAGCTACTATTCCCCAGTTAGTTGGGATTTCCTTACACTGATAGACAGACCAAGTTTGGTAGCCTGGTCTGTGCCGTCAGTACAATACGGACCCGACTCGTTTGCGGAAATAAGGAACTAATTGAGGCGTAAAATGGGAAGCAGGAATGCTAACGCCTTGGTTATTAGTATTATTGTTTGCCTGGGGAATAGCCATGTACTTATTTTTTTGCCAATAAATCTGGAGAAATGCTATTGTTCTCTGTAGTTGTTTAATCGAAGGTTCATATACCTATGGCAGAACCGGAGCTCAGGGAGTATCAATTATTAATGGGTATGGCTTTATTACTAAATGAAAAAACAAAATGTGGCGTAAAACTGGAAATCGGATTGCTAAGTCATTAATTATTAGTATTATTATTTACCTGGTTATAAGCCATGTTCTTATTTTCTGGCCAATCAACCTGGAGAAAAATGTCAAAAACTACGATTATAGTTCAATCAAGGAAAATTCAATTCCCGTTTTGGGAAAAGAAAAGTGGATTGAAACTAGAGACGGCTACGAGATTTTTAATAGATTGTACGAGAGTGATAATAAGGACGTGTTAATTTTAATCCATGGTTCCGGGTCGGAGAGTAGGTACTTAGCGAATTTGGCGGACTCAATTGCCAAAGCGAATATTGCAACAGTCTTGACACCGGACATGAGAGGCCACGGAAGGAACAGCGGAGAAAGAGGGGATATTGATTTTATAGGTCAGCTTGAAAACGATATAGAGGATTTGATCCAATTTAGCAAAGTGAATCTTGGCGCCAACAGGATCATATTAGCAGGACATTCTTCTGGAGCGGGATTCGTTTTAAGATTTATTGGCAATCCAGAAAATAGTAAAGTGGATAGGGCCATTTTGCTAGCACCCTATCTAGGACATGACGCACCTACTGTGAAACCCAGTAGCGGAGGGTGGGTCAAAGTTGCCATGAAAAGAATTATCGGGATTTCGATGCTCAATAACGTGGGGCTAAAAGTCTTCAATAATCTACCCGTATTATTTTTTAATCGTCCGGAAAGTTTGAATGATACGCTCCAGGTACCTTCTTATTCGTTCAATATGACCATTAATTTTAATCCCAAGAATTACAAGAATGAAATCAAAAATATTAATATTCCTTGTCTAGTTTTAGTTGGTAAACAAGATGAGAGCTTTTATCCCGATCGATTCCCGGCTGCTTTTGCCACCGCCAAAAAATTTGTTCATTTAAGGATATTGGAAGGTGTAAAACATTTGGACATCGTTAAGAGCCAACAGACTTTTGAAATAATTAAAGAATGGAATCGGGAATAAGAAAGTGTGACAATATTGCTATTACGCATTAGGCTACTATTGTCTGCGGAGGGTTCTAGGTGGTTGCTGTAGTCGTAAGTCCAGTCAGACTCGACTTTAGTTTCTTCAAACCCAAACGAAAATAGCATCTAAGCTATATAGACTTTAGATCTTACAGTAAGTGATTTAGGATTAATTCCATTTATCTGCGACCTGCGGAACTTGAGTCCGTAATTTTTAATATTGAAGCTGCGTAAGCATATACTATGAAAGGAAACGCCCAGTTGAATTTTAATCATTGCGATGTCAAAATCCATAAAAATCGCCGTAGGAGGAAATCTACGATGAAATCAAACCAGCATGGCAAGCCGCAAACTATAGTCCGATTAGTTAATCCCTTCCTTACACCGTAACACAACCTATGAAAAACACTACAATTCTAGCCTTATGTCTATTTGGGTTAGCCGCCACTTCATGTCAGATGGACCGTGGTGGGTATCAATTCGACCAAGGGACACTTCCGGACCAACCGGTTAATCTGACAGCGTTTAAGACTGTCTTCGACGACTATAATTCGACTGCACCAAGCTTGGGAGAGTTGATTCCTTTTTGCTTTTCCACCAACCGATATAGCCAGGGAAAGGAGTTCAATATAATTTATCAGCCTATGAATGTAAACTTGGATAAGCATTCTGGAATACTCACAGTCAAGAACGAATATGGCAACTGGAGGGTTAGGCAGGATGATTACGAGATTATCGGACCTGCGCTAGACAGAATTAGCACTTCAGGTAATGAGTTTGGACCCAATTTAATGCCGATCCATAGCGGTAATGATTTATTCTTTACCCTTATGTATTCGTCGGATGTTACGGGAAATTCGCAAATAAATTATATTTCTAATCGAGTGAACGGCCAGTTTTCGGAGCCTAAAGAAGTAGTATTCTTGAATTCTGAACATGAAGATTTGTATCCCACTTTCAATGCTGCTAAGTCCAAGATTTACTTCTGCTCCGATCGGGCAGGGGAGTATTTCGACTTTTATTATGTTGATGTCGACTCCAGCTTGGACCTGGAAACCATTTTAGGAGATCAGTCGGTGCATCAAGTTATTAGGGATAACACCTTGTCCAGTGACTCCGATGACAAATGTCCCTTTATTTTTGGCGACAAAATGGTATTTGCTTCCAACAGAGCCGGCGGGTTTGGGGGTTACGATTTGTATTATAGTATTCTAAAGAATGGAAAATGGAGCGAACCGGTCAATTTTGGAGCGAAGATTAATTCTGAATACGATGAGTTCAGACCCGTCTTAATCGACGAAGGCGTTTCCTTGACGCAAGATATGATGGTATTCTCCTCGAACCGAACGGGTGGTAAAGGCGGGTTCGATTTGTATTTTGCGGGTATCCCCAAAGATTGAGCAGGATAAATATGTGTGGTCGTAAATGGAAAAGCAGCAAGTACTCAAGTATTTGCTGCTTTTCCATTCTTGAATAAATAGGGCTGTTGGTCTATTTACAATATTGATTCAGAGCGATTTGAGCATCGGAATAACCTAGGGTTACCGCTTGTTTCAGCGAGGTGCAGGCAAGTTCCTTTTCACCTATTTCATACTGTGCCAAGGCCAGACCATAGAAGGCTTTACCGTTGGAACCATCAAGTTTGACAGTCTGTCTAAAGGCATCGGAGGCCTTCTGGAAATCCTTTTGACGGAAGTAGGTGTTTCCGAGGTTATACCAGGCCAGCACATGATTACTATTGAGCTGGGTAGCCTTTTTGAAATCGGCGATTGCTAAGTCAGGGCTATCGAGCAGGGTATGCACCTGTCCCCGATTGAGGTATACGTCTGCGGTATCGGGCGCGTATTTCGCAGCCAGATTATAGTTGTTAAGGGCCGAATCAAGCTCGTTCTGATCGGTATACAGTAAGCCTAAATTAAAATAAGGCCTATAGGCGGTAGGCGAGAGCTTAATGGCCTGATCGAAATCCAGGACTGCGTTGGGGTAAGACTTTAATTCGTAGTAGGCAACACCGCGCAAATTGAAGGCATCGGCATTGGAAGTATTCTTTTCAATAGCTTTATTAATAAACTCTATGGCCTCTTTCGTTTGGCCCGATTGCATGAGTTCCTTGCCTTTTTTTAAGAATGCCTCTGAGGATTGGGAGCAGGAATAACATAAAAATAAAAAAAATAAAAAAAAATTTCGGTTCATATTCATTCATTACGAGTTGGTTGCTGCAAAAGTAAGGGGAATGTTTAAAACAATGTTTTCTTTTGCTAATAAAATGTTTTTATCTTTGCAGCAGGCAAATCGGAACTACTAGCTCCTGCTGAATCCCCCAGGTCCTGACGGAAGCAAGGGTAGGTGGTCGATGCAGTGAGATTCTCGGTTTGCCTATTTTTTTTATACGACTTCATCTTCGCCTTTCTTTTTGCTTTTCCCTTTCGTTTCATACTTTTGTGATTAATACTTAACCATACATTTGACGATGAAATTTTTTATTGATACGGCCAATCTTAAAGAGATTGAAGAAGCTCAAGCGCTTGGAGTACTAGATGGTGTTACTACAAACCCATCTTTGATGGCTAAAGAGGGCATCACTGGTAAGGACAATATCATGCGTCATTATAAGGCAATCTGCGATATTGTAGACGGAGACGTAAGTGCTGAGGTGATTTCAACCGACCTGGAAGGAATGATTCGTGAAGGAGAAGCTTTGGTTGAAATTGATGATAAAATCGTTGTGAAAATTCCAATGATTAAGGAAGGTGTTAAGGCATTGAAATACTTTTCTAACAAAGGCATCCGTACCAACTGTACCCTAATTTTCTCTGCTGGTCAGGCACTCTTGGCAGCTAAGGCTGGAGCTACGTATGTTTCTCCTTTTATCGGCCGTCTTGACGATATTTCTACAGATGGAATTGGCTTGATCGATCAGATATTAACAATTTACAGAAATTACGGTTTTGAAACGCAGGTTTTGGCGGCTTCCGTTCGTCATCCTATGCACATTCTTCAGTGTGCTGAGTTGGGTGCTGATGTAATGACCGGACCTTTAAGTGCTATTGAGGCGCTTCTTAAGCACCCGCTTACCGATAGTGGCCTGGAGAAATTCCTTGCTGATTATGCTAAGGGAAACGCTTAATTTATAAAGATAAATAAGCCCTTTTCGGGTATTTCAGACAGGACCCAGGCTTCGGCTTGATGTTCCTGTCTGAAATATTTTTGATAAGGGTTTCGTTTTTTATACTTACATGATTTACCATCTTATCCATTTGCTTTTATGACCGACCATTCAGAACCGATCATCACCCTAGATAAGGCCGATATTTATCAGGGAGATCGACCTGTACTAAACGACGTACATTTTGAAATAAAAAATGGAGAATTCGTTTTTATGATTGGGCGTACGGGAAGTGGGAAAAGCTCGCTGTTAAAGACCCTGTACGCTGACCTGTGGCTACAAACGGGTTCGGCCAAGGTTGCTGGCCACGAGCTTCATAAAATACGTAGGGCAGATATTCCCTTGCTTCGGCGTAAGATCGGCATCGTCTTTCAAGACTTTCAACTATTGTCTGACCGGTCGGTAGAAGACAATCTAGCCTTCGTGCTGAAAGCTACGGGCTGGACCAATCCAGCTAAAATATCTAATCGTATTGCCGAAGTGTTGATGCAAGTGGGCTTGGGAACAGCCCAGAAGCGCATGCCCCATCAGTTATCGGGAGGGGAGCAACAGCGGGTCGTGATTGCCCGTGCCATGCTCAACGAACCTAAAATTCTGATAGCAGATGAGCCTACAGGTAATTTGGACCCTGAGGTGGGCGACCAGATCATGCAAGTTTTTAAGATGATTAATAATGCTGGTACCGCTATTTTGATGGCCACTCATAACCATGATTTTATCCGGAAATTCCCTGCCCGCGTTCTCAAATGCGAAAATGGAAGCGTAATAGAAGGATAAGAACAATCCATTTTTCTAAAAAAAAACACCCTGCAATTCGGGAGATCCGACTTTTGCAGGGTGTTTTTTCCTTTATAAAATACTCTATTATTTCGCTTTTAGGTCTATAAACGGAATGACCATCTCTTCCAGAGACACTCCTCCGTGCTGGAAAGTATCACGATATAAGTTGACATACTGGTTATAATTATTAGGATAAGCAAAGAAATAATCCTCCTTGGTAAATACGTATGAGGTAGATACATGAGGTTTGGGAAGGAAGATGTTTTCCGGCTTTCGACAGACCATAATATGGTTTTCATCGTATCCCAGATTTTTTCCATGCTTATATCTTAAATTGGTATTTGTTTCGCGATACCCGATAATCTTTACAGGCTTTTGAACGCGTATCATACCATGGTCTGTAGTCAGTATTAACCGACCCTTTTTCTCGGCAATCTTTTTGATTAAATCCAATAGAGAAGAGTGCTGGAACCACGATCTGGTCAGTGAGCGATAGGCGGCTTCATCGGGAGCTAGTTCCTTAATCATTTGCACGTCTGTACGTGCATGAGAGAGCATGTCCACAAAATTATATACCACCACATTCAACTGATTGTTGAGCATGTTATTGAAGTTATCCAATAGGGACTTCCCTTGATTCGTATTTAAGATCTTATGATAAGAGCTTTTAATATTAAGGTGATTCATCTCCAGCTGTTTTAGCAGGAAGTCCTGTTCGTGGTTGTTGAGCCCCTCCTCGCCGTCGGGAGTATTTTCATCACTCACCCACCATTGCGGATGCTTCCTTTCCATCTCGCTAGGCATCAAGCCGGAGAAAATAGCATTACGGGCATAGCCTGTCGTGGTAGGCAGAATGGAGTAATACGACGATTCTTCTTCTATATTAAAATATTCCTGAAGGATCGGTTGTATCATTTTCCACTGGTCGTAACGGAAATTATCTATCAATATAAAGAAGACAGGCTCAGTAGAATTCTTCAGATGAGGAAACACCTTCTGCTTCATTAATTGATGGGAAAGAATAGGTTTGTTTGACTTGGGATCGTTGAGCCATCCTTCATATTCCTCCTCTATAAATTTGCAGAAGTTGGCATTGGCATCACTCTTCTGCATGCTAAAGACTTCGGCCATGCCCTGATCCTGAGATTTTTCCAGTTCAAGTTCCCAATAGATGAGTTTTTTGTAAATATCGGCCCATTCTTCATGGCCAATCCGATCCTGATACTGCATGGCCAGATTTCGGAATTCTTGTTGATAGGATAGGGTCGTTTTCTCCGTAACCAAGCGCTTATTATCCAGAATCTTCTTTACCGACAGCAAAATTTGATTCGGATTAAGGGGCTTTATCAAATAATCATCAATCTTGGAGCCAATGGCATCCTCCATAATATGCTCTTCTTCACTCTTGGTGATCATCACCACCGGAAGATTAGGCTGTTGCTGTTTGATTTGTACCAAAGTTTCCAGGCCGGTCATACCGGGCATCATTTCATCCAGAAAAACGATATCAAAACGCTTGCTATCCAATTGGTCTAAGGCATCGGCTCCACTGTTTACCGGGGTAACGTGATAGCCTTTGGCCGTCAAAAACATGATATGTGGTTTGAGCAGATCAATCTCGTCGTCGGCCCATAGGATGTTATATTGCATAAATTATGTATCTCATTTTAAATTAAATCGCTTACAGGAGTTAACGACGTTTAGACCAGTTGTGGTGCTTAATGATGTCAATTTAACTTTCTTTAAGGTTTGGAATCATACATACCTGTTGAGTGATATAGCAACAATTATGCCGCCGTTTAAGAAAGGAATTTTTTTGTAACCCGGTCCAGATCGGCGGGGGTGTCTACTCCATGAGAGTCGTCGTTGGTACATACGGCCCTGATGGTAAACCCGTTCTCCAGCCAGCGCAGCTGCTCCAGGGCTTCCGCCTTTTCCAGGCTCGAAACTGGTAGGTTGGTTATCTTGCCGAGAACGTCGACACGGTAGGCATAAATTCCAATATGTTTGTAATAGGTATGCTGTTGGAGCCATTCTCCGGGCTCATAACTCCGTAGAAATGGGATGGTTTGTCTGCTAAAATACATGATATCCCCCCGGGCATTGAGCACAGCTTTAGGAACATTTTGGTTGAAAAGCAGATCTTCTGAGTCTATAACCTTAACCAAGGTCGCCAGCTCAGTCGTAAGGTCCAGCACCTCTGCAAGTTCGTTAATAGGTTCGGGACTTATAAAGGGCTCATCGCCCTGAATATTAATGACATAATCGTAATGAGTGCCCAGGGACTTAAAAGCTTCATAGCATCGATCCGTACCGCTTTGATGTTCGGTAGAAGTCATCACGGCGTGGCCTCCAAAGGCATTTACATGGTCAAGTATCCGTTGGTCGTCGGTGGCCACGATTACCTTGGTAAGCTTACTGGCCTGTATGGCCTGCTCATATACCCTTTGTATCATGCTCTTACCTCCAATATCGACCAATGCCTTAGCGGGGAATCGTGTGGAGGCGTATCGGGCTGGAATTATACCTAATATTTGCACTGTATGCGTGTTTGAATGATAATATTTAGAAATTTGCATGAAATTAATCTCAATATTTTGCAAAAACACTTTAATCATCGGTTTTCACAACAAATATGGCGGGTACTAGCTCATCCCCATCCCCAACGTGGGGAATGGGTACTCGAATTGCGGGACCCTGCTACAAAAACGGTTTCATTTGCCGTCTTAGATACAAAGCTACAAAAACTACGTTGGGAGTTGGCACCGGCAAATAGCGATTGGTGGACATCGCTGACGGCAGTAGCGGGAGAGCAGGTATATTGCCATGACTACCGCTACCCGGAGATTCCTGAGCCTACCGACCTTCGTTCCCTGTCCATAGAAGACGGGAGGTCATTATGGGAATTGCCAGGCTATATTATGGTGCAACCATTGGATGATGACTGGATTCTGGTCTCCGGAAAGCAAACTGGTCAACATAAATATTCTTACGTTCAAGCCAATACAGGCGCTATTTCTCCGTTTAAGGAACAGGGTTCTCCGAAATTGGTATCAGAACAGTTGCAAACGCCCCGTATACTGAAGAAGGGGGATGCGTATTTTGAGCAAATGTTTGACTTTATTCTGCATATGAGCCCCAATCATCGGGCAACCCGTATTGAATATATGGATAGCAATCCGTTTATGATGTTTTCTTATTATATTTACGAGCAGGAGAAGTTAGTACAATTCCTGCTTGTGGTGAATAAAAATAAAGATATTCTGTTACATGAACCAATAAGTGAGCCTGCTGATGCTTTGGGACAAGGTACCATGTTGATGAAAGGTAAGGAGTTGGTCTATCTCAGATATAAAAATGAATTTTCGAGTCTAACATTGATCTAGTTAATGAAGTATATTGTCGTTCTTGCCCTTTGTCTGGGTGGTTTTTTAGGATTAGGAAGTTCCAGCGTACATGCAAATAGCACTGCTGTGGTCGATTCTGTAGGCGTAGAAAAAGTAGGTGGTCGATATTTTGTGCTGCATAAGGTGGACGCCGGCCAGACTATGTTTGCCGTCGTTCGGCGTTATGGTACTACCATACATTTACTCCGTGAGGCCAATCCAGGGGTCTCCGACAACATTCAGGCGGGGCAGATGCTGCGCGTTCCCTATACACCTAGCGGAAAACAAAACAAAAGGGATAACATAGTAATCAAGGAGGAAGCCAAGCCTGCTACCACCTCAGCGCCTAGCGCTGCGGCAGCCGTTGAGGAGGCTCCAAATGGAGTACACCGCGTGGAAGCAGGACAGACGCTCTACCGGGTAGCGGTGAAATTCGGCGTGTTGATGGCCGATATCCGGAAATGGAATAACCTTACCGATGACAACCTGAAGGAAGGGCAAATGTTGGTTGTAAAAGACCCGAATGCAGCAAAGGAACCCGCAGCTGCTACAGCGTCTGCTACTAAAGTCGTAACCACGGTAGTTAAAGACTCCGTGAAAGCGAAGGCCGTTGTTCCGGAAAAAACAGTAAAACCCGTTGAAACAGTGGCGCCTGCTAAGGTGGTAAGTGGAAAGAAAAAAACAGAATCGGGTCTGGCTGAAATGATTGAGACCGATGAGAGTACCAGCAAATTTCTGGGCTTACACCGCTCGGCACCCATCGGTTCACTGATAGAAGTGCTGAATGAATATAATCAGGAGCGCATTATCGTTCGGATAATTGGTCGCATTCCCGATACGAGTATCAACGATGAAATCGTCATCAAGCTTTCCTCACGAGCATTCGAAAAGGTTTCACCGAATAGCAAACGATTTAGAGCAGTTGTCAGTTATGTAGAGTAGCAGGGTTTCTGTACTGCTGCTTTTATACAACACTTGTCAATTGTTTATAGCATAATTATGAAGCATTCACCCCAATATAGGTCTAAGAGAGAAGAAGAGCGTGCAGAAGCCAAAAAGACTCTCGGATACAAGTTATGGAGCGTTTTGTTTACGTTGCTCTATCCTTTTATTGCCATATTTACCTTTGTTTTTTCGGGAATTGTAATGATTTTTTCCGGAATTTCCAGAGGTCTGGCCTACCTCTTTAAGTTGGTTCGTGGATAAAAATAAAAAAAATGATGTGCTGGATTTGCTGGAAGAAAAAGTCTTGCAGTACAATCGTCCAGATTTTATAGCCCATGATCCGATCGTTATACCGCATCAGTACAGCCTGCCTCAGGATATAGAGATAGCCGGTTTTTGGGCGGCCATATTGGCCTGGGGACAAAGGAAAACGATCATTAACAAATGCCAGGAGCTCTTCGGGCTTATGGATCATGCTCCGTACGACTTTATATTGCACCATCAGGAGAGTGATCTAAAACGCTTTCTGAACTTTAAACACCGCACCTTCAACGCAACTGACACCCTCTATTTTATACATTTCTTTCAGCAGCATTACCTTCAATACGATAGTCTTGAAGATGCTTTTTTGATTGGTCAGGAGACAGGTGCACAGACGGTGGAGTCGGGATTGATAGGCTTTCAAAGGGTATTTACCGATTCCGAATATTTCCCTGATCGTACCCGCAAACATATTGCCAGCCCGCTCAGGAAATCGTCGTGTAAGCGCCTGAACATGTTCCTGCGCTGGATGGTGCGACAGGACGAGCAGGGAGTAGATTTTGGCCTGTGGAAGCGAATTCGCCCCCATCAGTTGGTATGTCCCTGCGACGTCCATGTGGATCGGGTAGGGCGTTTGCTGGGATTGATCAAACGCCCGGTAACCGACTGGCAAACGGCTCTGGAGTTAACAGCTTCTCTTCGGGAATTCAGTCCGGACGATCCCGTAAAATACGATTTCGCCTTGTTTGGATTGGGGATTGAGGGCTTTGCCAGTTAGCAGGGATTTTCCTTCAATTTTATCCATAGGTAATTACATTAAAACCCATTTTATGTCACACGGGTTACGCAGCGTGTGAGAGCGCCTGTTGTGTGTCGCACAGAGCCTGTCGAAGTGCAGCAAGGTCAGCCTCTCCGGTCTTCGACAGGCTCAGGCTGACAGAGTTGGATGTAGTTTTGTTAAAAGTTAAAAGTTAAAGGTTAAAAGTTGAATGGCAAATGTCCCATTGATCACAAAGAGTGTGAAAGCGCCTGTTGTGTGTCACACTGAGCCTGTCGAAGTGCAGCAAGGTCTGCCTCTCTGGCCTTCGACAGGCTCAGGCTGACAGAGTTGAAGGTGGTTTTTTTAAGTTAAAGGTTAAACTTTAAAAGTTAAAGGTTAAATGGCAGGTGTTACATGGGTTACGCAGCGTGTGAGAGCGCCTGTTGTGTGTCACACTGAGCCTGTCGAAGTGCAGCAAGGTCTGCCTCTCCGGCCTTCGACAGGCTCAGGCTGACAGTTCAATATATTTACTTCGTAAATTCAACGACTTGGGCGCTCACAGTGATCGTTCTTCTGACATAGAAAGGGGCGAAGCCACTGAAGTGCTCTTCGGTCATAAAATTGATTATGGCCTTGGAACCATTCAGTAGGTTGGCTTTCTTTATCATCTCTGAATACGCATTTTGGTACAATTGCCTTTTCTTCATACCTCCAATGGCCAGTACATAGGAATCCTCCGAACTGCCGCTTACCTGATCAATAACTTTGAAGTTATTCCCACTTAAGTGTACCTCGGTTGCGTTTTGATTATGGTTCGTAACCAGGGCGGTGCTGAAGCCACAAGAATTTAGAAATGTCACTACCCATAATACCACGAAGTAAATACCGATCTTTTTCATTGTATTAATCATTTATCGTTAATAATGCATAAAATTAAATCAGAAAAATGGCCAGGCATATTTCCAGGTTTTTGGTTCTAAGGTAATTACATCCTTTCCAGTTATCCGATAGCCTATATTGACTTGAGCGAAATTTGGGGGATTCGTAGAATCAAGATTACCCCATAGAAATATCGTACTGCCCAAAAACCAGCGTTTGTAAGTGCTGTCTTCTTTGGCATATTGTGCATGCACCTGTAAACTGCCTCCCAACGTCAACACCAATCCGATCCATAAAATTTTCTTTTGCATAGCTTTTTTTATTGTTAAATGACATGTCAAAAGTAGATTAATGGCTTGCTACAACTCGTTCACTTTAGTTAAGAAATGCCTTAAGGTCTTTTTTCTTTAGAACTTTTAATTTCAGTCTGCTTAATGATCTAGATTTTATACCCCAAAGGCTTACCTCTTGCGTCCATGTATAAATGGTCGGCATACTCTTTAAAAGTTAAAGCCAAAATGCAGTCCCGGTTGAATAAAGTAGTTGGGCCATTTTTCTTCTACAGATTTAAAAGATTCTGGAACATTCGTTCGGACCGGCCAATAGCTATATCCAAGAGCTGGCTCGAAAAAGAAACGGTTTTTAAAAAATCTAAACTGGTAACCCAAATGGAAGTTCAGATATAAGGTATATCCATTTCCAATCTTTTGTTTATTCTCATTTAAATATTTTTCAAATGCATTCAATGCATGAACGGAGGTGTATATTCCTTTCCACCAAAATCGCTGGTATCCTATCGTAGGTGCCAGTATGCGTGCATGCCCAGGATAGTTCAGTCCTGGTGCTTCAAAGGATGGACCAAAAGGGATGCCTATGGGCCAGGAATAAATGGACCTTTTGAATTCTACCGAAACAACATCTTTACGAGTTATCCTGTATCCAACGTTTAATTGAACATACTCAGGGTTGTTTACTTTGGCAAAATTTCCCAGCATCAGAAAGGAGCTGCCTACATAAAATCTTTTGAAAGTACTGTCTTGATAAACACTTTGTGCATATCCCCTAATACCTACTGCCAACACCATGGCCAATCCGAACCATAAAATTTTCTTTTGCATAACTTTAAAAATTATAATTAAGCGATATGCAAAAGTAGATAGGCATGGAACGATCACTCCTTCACTTAAGTTAACAAATAAACGTTAGCTCCTTTTCTCGTGAATTCTTCCTCTTAACCTGCTCAATGATTGCGGTTTTATGCCAAGAAAGCTTGCTAATTGGTGTTGGGGTACTCTCTGTATAAGATCCGGTCGGGATTGTAATAGGTTCTGATAACGCTGTTCAGGAGAAGAGGTCTTGAACTTGTCGAAGTCTATACGTTGCTTGGCTAGTAATTCCTCCGACAGTTTTCTGCACATTAATTCAAACTTTGGAAACTTGCTGTTAATTTCTGCTTCCATATCCGAATTTGAGACTAAAAGAATACTGTCTTCGACACAACCAATGAAATAGTCCGAAGGCGCATTATTTATAACACTATGAGGAGTTAAGGCATCCATTTCCGTATAGAAAGCGGTGGTTTTTTCTTCCCCTTCAATGATATAGTATATCCGGATACAGCCCTTAAGAACGAAGAAACTATCTTTCGAATTTTGCCCTTCTTTGAGAAGGACCGTCCCTTTCTTTACGCTGCGGAATAGGTCCAATGAAAGAATGGCGTTTTTCTCGTCTTCTGTCAGAGAAATATATTTTGATATAAAATCCAATAGGATGTCTTTCATGGTTTGGTGCTGATGCCTGTTACATTTGATTCCAATAGGGTCGACTACAAAACCTGTCAGGTCTCCCTTGCTTTACCCCTTAAGTTTATATACAATGATATTGAAAAAAAATGAATTTCAATCAGGCAATCTACGTAAGCATTCGGCCGTCCCCCAATTGCTATTCAATTAACAAGGTTTAGGGTGTTTTCGATCTATTCGGAAGCAGATTGGAGAACTTACCGTCATAATTGATATCGTTGAGTATTTGTAGTACGCCCAGTCGCCAGTCTCAGTCCAGCCAGTGAGCTCTGCCCCATCGCATGTTAATTTGCATATATTCCAAGCGACAAAACACCAAATATAAGAGTTGGGTGGGAAGATGGGGATGGGTGGTTGCTTAGATTACTGGAGATAAGATTTTAGGAGTTGAACCTAAGTGTTCCGATGAACAGGATTCGTAAGGGCTAAGTATTGTCGACAGAATAACAAAAGGCACAATCTTCTGGAAATAAATACCAAAGAGATATATTCCCGAATTTGAGTTTTGATCAATTACTATCGTAATTTTGAAACTGTATGTATGCGGTATGTATGGAATCAGGTAAATGCCCAATTGTAAAAATGGTTGAGATTGAATTTGCCTCGCCTGACCCACTTGATTATGCAGTACACTATGAAACACCTGCACAAATGAAATACCAGACCTATAAACCACATAAAGACTTAGAATCCCTTGTCAAATTTTATTGGACTCTGGAAGTTCCTTTTGACCCCGAAAATCAAAAACAAAAAATCGTACCTGACGGCTGTATAGAAATGGCTTTCAATTTTGGTGAACAGATTAAAAAATACACTTCAGAAACGAACTTTATCCTTCAACCCAATGCTATGGTCATGGGTCAGAGGACGAAATCATTTGACATATTGCCGGTTGGAGATATTGACACTTTCGCAATCTGTTTCTATCCTATTGGATTTGCCAACTTCGTGAAGAAATCCCTTGAAGACTTGGTTGACAAGGAAATCCCTATTTCAGAGCTTTTCGGACAAACAGCAGCCATTGAATTAGAGCAACAAATAGCTCAGGCTGTGGGCACACAACAGAGAATAGAAATGATTGAATCCTTCCTATTCAAAATACTTAATGCAAAGAATACCATTAGTAATATCGTTCAATCTACCGTTGATGCGCTTATCAAAACTAACGGAACTACAGCCATAAATGTGCTTTTGAAAGATGACATTTCAAAACGCAGGCAGCTGGAAAGACATTTTAAAAAACAAATTGGTATTAGCCCAAAGCAATTAGGAAAAGCCCTTCGGCTGCAAACAACATTAAATCTATTGCTCAATAAAAAATCAGAAACTCTTACTGATATTGCTTACGAGCGAGAATATTTCGACCAAAATCACTTTATAAAAGATTTCAAAGACCTAGTTGGAGTTACACCAACGGAGTTTTTGAACAATGAACATATGGCATTAACTGCCCTTTTCTATAAGTAACCTTCGTGCTGTCGCATTTCTACTATTTTGGCTTTTTTAAAACGAATAGCTTTGCACTCGAATATAAATTTAAACCTCAATGACAGTCAAAGGAAAGATTTTAGCTTCGATGGTTTTTGCTATGTGTTTTGTATCGTGCAACAATTCAAGCAAGACTGATTCTCAACCAAACTCAAGTGACACTTTAACGAATTCAACAGAGAAAGACATGAAAAGTTACATTTCAATGTTTGAAATTCCGGCAGCGGATATTTCACGAGCAATTAATTTTTACCAATCCTTGTTAGACATCAAAATAGAAAAAGTGGATATTGAAGGTATGCAAATGGGGATTTTGCCTTACGAAGGTCAATCGGTGCATGGCGTCATTATTCAAGCCGAAGGGTATAAGCCATCTGCGAATGGTGTAACACTGTACCTGGACGCTGGAGATAATTTGCAGGTAATCCTTGACAGAGTAGAGAAAAATGGCGGACAAATATTATTGTCTAAAACAGCTCATGCCGACGAAAGTGGGTACTTTGCTGTTTTCCTTGACTCGGAAGGAAACAAAATGGCTCTTAACTCACCCAACTAAAGGAGAAAAGGAAACGAGTGCATAACAGTTGTATTGCGTCAGACGGAGCTTCAGACTTCGTTTGACGCATTTTTTGTTTATAAATGTATTCGATTCTATACATTAGATTAAATGGGGAAAAAACCGCCAAGCCGGTAGCCAAACCGTAGGTATTTTGAACAGAACTATAGATTTCTGATGATTGATAAGAATTAAAAGCAGGCCTGCTGCTGCCAGCTTTCTAAAAGAATAATTTAGAATGTGGGGGGGGGCGGTTGCTTACGAACACACCATAAACTTCCTCACTTAAAAAAAACGAAAAATAATTGCGCAGTTAAATGATTGCGTTTATATTTGCAGTCAAATAGCTGCATTATGAAATTAAGAAGAGACGTTTTTCAAGCCATATCCGACCCAACCAGAAGAGCAATTATATCTTTAGTAGCACTTCAGGCATTGACACCAACAGCCATTGCTGAAAATTTTGATTATTCCCGACAAACCATTTCCAAGCACATCCAAATTCTTACGGAATGTGAAATATTGGAACAGGAGCAAAAAGGAAGAGAAATATACTACCACTTAAATCCAATCGGAATGAAAGAAATAGCAGATTTTATTGAGCCTTTTAGGATAATGTGGGACGATCGTTTTAATAGACTAGAAGCCGTAATGAAATCGAGGATACATGAACACAAAAAATAAAATCCATAAGAGTGAGTAAAAAATAAGATAAATACTAAATAAACGATGGAACAAAAAACCAATATTAATGCACAGGAAGGTAAGCAAGAGCTCATCATTACGAGAGCTTTTGACCTACCAGTAGAACTTGTTTATAAAGCCTATACTGAGGCAGAATTTATAACACAATGGATGGGGACTAACGTCCTTAAGCTAGAAAACAAAAGTCACGGAAGTTATGAGTTCGAAACCTCACACGAAGGAAATGTAATGTTTAAGGCGAATGGAACCATACACAAGCTCATTTCCAACCAAGAAATTGTACGAACTTTTGAAATGGAAAACATGGCGATAGGTGTACAATTAGAGTTCTTAAATTTTGAAAAAATTACAGAAGACAAAAGCAAATTAACCATTCAAATTATTTATAAATCAGAAAAACATAGAGCAGAACAATTAAAGTTACCATTTGCTTATGGCTTAAATATGGCTCACGATAAATTAGAGGAAATACTAAAACCAATAATTTGATAACATGGAAATTGAAGAAATTAAAAGCTATCTACTTCAGAACTTTGATAAGTTACAATTAGCCGAAGTAGAAAATGACCTTTTCTTTATGCACAAAAAGAATGATAAAGTTCCGTTTGCAACTATAATAACAAAAGATAATGAATATGATGCAGTATCCAACCTTAACAGAGAAGGCTTCTTTAGACTTAATTTTTGTGTAGATAAAGACACTATTGAATCGTTATTTAAAGAACTTCCTAAAAGCAAAAAGCTTGAAGCTTATATGCATCTTGGTATTGACTTCACCAAAGAGGACACGCTAATGCCCCATCCAACTTATGGTTCTATGAATTGGGTCTGTATTGTTCAACCTTCACGAAAAACATTTGAAACATTCATTGAAAAATATTTAAAGCAATCCTATCAAAAAATAAATTAAAATGAAAAATAGAAATAAAATTATCTATTGGTCATCTACAGTTATACTTTCATTAGGATTTTTTCTAGGTGCAATTGCCCAGCTAATTAAAGAGGAACATACTACAGAGGCTGTTATTCGTTTGGGTTATCCTTTATATTTAATGAATATATTAGGTACTTGGAAAATATTAGGGGTAATTATCTTACTTCTACCGAAATATCCCTTGATTAAGGAATGGGCATATGCGGGTTTCATTTTCGTAGCAAGTGGTGCAGCCATCTCACACATTGTTTCAGGTGATAATCTTACAGGGTATATAGGGCCAGTCATTTATGTTATACTAATTATTACCTCATGGTATTTTAGGCCAGCCGACAGAAAAATCACTATGCCAATCAATTAATATAAACAATATTAAAATGGGGGAAAAAAACAAAATAATATATTGGGCAGCCACTTCTCTTTTAGCCTTAGGTATGTTATCTGGTGGTATATCTCAATTAATGGGTGTTGAGGAAACTATAAGAGGAATAACCCACCTTGGGTATCCAGCATATTTCCCAAAAATTTTAGGTGCTTGGAAAATATTTGGTGTTATAATTTTATTAATACCACGATTTCAACTAATTAAAGAATGGGCATATGCAGGTTTTTTCTTTGCAATGACTGGTGCTATAGTGTCGCACGTTGCTAGCTCTGACGAAGTTCTACAATACATTGCTCCCATCATCTTTACTCTACTAATTCTTATTTCATGGTATTTCAGACCTGTATCTAGGAAATTACCTGCAATCCTTAATCAAAATTAATATGGCCAATAAAGTAAATTTCAAAGAGGTTTCAATGTCCGGTTTAGAAGCATCTCCCTTTAAAGAAACTTTAGCAGGGTTAAGAGCGCACGAAGCCAGATATTTTATGAATAAATATAAGCTTGATTTTATAGTCTACCCTGCAAAAGATACTCCTGAAATCATCCAATGGGTTCATAATATTTTAAAAATTGAAAGAGATATTGAAATTATAAGTGAACCATTGGAAACTGCAAACTTAATGATTGAAAACACTAAATGGGTGTATGTATTTTATCAAAATGGTTTGGCTATAAATGTATTGTATCCATTTGATCAACCTAAGAAGCGAGCTGTTGGTTTTAAACTTGCTGAAGGTATGGAAATTCCAATAGAACTAGCAACCAAGTTCAAGTTTGCCAGGCTAAAGTCGAAATTGGCAGGTACAATTCGTGGTTCATTTTTTGTTATCAAGGGCGAATATTGAAAAGTATCATTTTAACTGTAAAAGCCGAGACATCTTATGACACTTTGGCTAAAACTAGCTAACCGTTGTCTGGCAAATCCACATTTTCTCTCACAACCCCTCCGTAATTGACTGAGAGGGGAATGCGAGAAAAATGTTCGAGGCAACTTGGAAGATTTGGTGTTGACTAATTCCAACCTGTCCGACAAATCAAGTCTTGGCTAATTCAAATAAGCTCCAGAGAGCGTTCATTTTATCCACCCATCCTATCTCTTGTTTTCCTCAAAACGTTGGCGCATTTCAACCGTGGATAAAATTTGCTGAAAAGTGCCACACCACCACTGGTTTCCCTGGCTATCTTCAAAACCACATTCCCGGTCTCCGTAATACCTTTCTGTAGGCTCCAGCAATAAATTCGCCCCAAATTCCTTGGCTCGTTCGTATATTTGGTCCACATTCTCCACATAAATATAGTTCATACTCTGTCTGGAAGGCCATTGAGGTCTGCCCTGACCAATCATAATGGTTGTATCTCCCAGCTTAATCTCTGTGTGGCCATCAGGATTCTGACCTATATCCTCCGTCGGCTTCACCTGAAATACATTTTTGATGAATTCTAACTGTACGGCCACATCATCTACCATAAGATATGGGCTTACTGTGGTATAACCTGGCCTTTGAAATGTGTTTTCGCTCTGCATATTCTTTTTTTCGACAAAGAAAGCTCATAAGAGAAGGTTAAACTTGGAAAAATCCGACCTTCTCCATCCTGGTTGAGTATGATGGTAATTCAGAATAATTAGTCGTTGAACACCAAAAATCCTAAGCCGGATGGATCGCGAAGTACAATATTATCTACTATTCCCTGCTCATTGAAATGAGTAATTTCTTCCGTGATAGGGATATTCAGCGTTCGGATTTTTTCAATGACTTTCAAGTTTTCTTTACCATTAAAGTAAGTCAGGGAAGGATTGAAAAAAAGATGTGGACAATTATACGGTTCAAAAAGGGTGATGGTGAAGCCGTTTTCATCTGAAAAGGAGGGCCACTCTGGAGTAGACTGCTTAAATCCTAATATCTCAAATATTTTTGCTGATTTGCTCAAATCTATGGTTTCTATACAGATCCCCATATAGTTTCCCAGCAGCGAAGTAGATTCCGCTTTAGCTTGCAGATCACATTCAAATTCCTTTTCTGTTAAATATATCCATGTTCCACTGCCATCGGTTATGAGGTGGCCGTCTGTATGGTTTTGAACATTCGTTAGTTTATTAAGTTCCGAGACAATAGATATAAAATCAGACTTATATATTATAAGTCCAGGGCGAACATATGGAGATTCACTGATTTCAATAAATGCTTTCCCATCCGAAACTATGGTAGGACTTGAATCGGCAATTACTTCGAAACCAAGACGCAAATAATAGTCAATACTATCCTGCAGTCTGTTTGAACGGGTTTGAATGAGAGTTTTAGTCATGGGAATAGTCAATTGGGGTTTGAATAACTTGTTGAACGATCTTATAGTCAGTGTATGTGGAAATAACCGACATTTCCAGGGATTAATCTGTTTCAGCGTCTCGCCAAAGGGTGGCTATAGTCTTGCCTTTGAAGTATTCTTTTGGATTTAGGCCAGAGAATTGTTTAAAGTCATTGATAAAGTGAGACTGGTCATAGTATCCGCAATTCAGGGCGACATCGGTAAGGCGTAGCTCCTGACTTCCATAAAACTGCATCGTGTGTTGAAATCGGGCAATTCGTATGAACTGCTTGGGAGTAAAGCCGGTGAACCGTTGGAATTGCCGTTCAAGTTGTCGTTCAGATATAAAGTAGTTCTGGGTAAGGGCTTTGACCGTAGGGGCCACCTCTGCATTTATAATAAACTGAAGCGCTTGGAACACCGGAAGACGCGTTTCTTTCTGCTGGTGAATTCTCTGAACGATAAAAGATTCCATAAGGTTAACCCGCTCTACATTGGTCTTGCTCAACATTATTTTTTCTTCCAGGTCAGATCCATATTGCTTGGTAAAGCTGTCTAGATCTAATGTTTGATTGGTGAGTTCCTTTGTCTGAATGTCGAAAAGCATTGGGATGGCGTGAGGATAGAGATAGACGCCAAACATGCCAAAACCTTGATCGATGGAGAACTGTCTGGTCTGAGTGGAAGGGGCATTTATTCCAGCCAGAAAGGAGTGTTCCCGATGGCCATTTGCGAACACTTCACTGAAACGACCATGATAATGGAAGACCAGCTCCGGACATACATCGGCCATGGAGTGATGGGTGTAAGGCTCATCACCTTCCAAAAACCAATAGAACCGAACATAGTTCTGAGTGGTCACTGACGGCTTCATGGTCCAGTATCTAATAGACATGTTTTAAATATAGTGAAAGTTTTCCATTTGAAAAGTATGTATGCTATTTAGACTCTCTGGCTTAGCTAAATAGCTGATCCAGAATCCAATGGGCTCACCGTTTGCAAAACATCCTGAATATTTGATGGTTTCATCAAATCACTATCATTCCCGAAATCCATCTAACTGTCGATCCATTATTTCCTTCGAACAGATAGCTACTCCAGCGGCAGCGGCCTGCTCCTATAGACTACGTCGTTTCATCGTAGGCTAACTCCGTTTTTAGGGATCGCTTCCAGTTATTTTATCCAAAAATTATGGTAATTGCTCCGGAGGATTTATTGCATTTTTTTAGCATACTTTTGCTGCTTGAATGTTTTACATTCCACCATATCTTTTAATTAATGCAAGGGGTCAAAATTTGGACGAACATTTTTCTAATGTACGTATGGATGCTGGTAATAATTCTCGTTTTTTATCTGTATATTTTCCATGCGCCACAGCTCTAAATTAATGAATTGATTGTAACGGTGGGTTTTGGCGGTTGCTGACAATATACTTTTAACCAAAATGACGGCACAACCAAAATTGAAAAAATACGTTTTTTGAATATGACTTTTGACAATATTGAATATTTACAACAGGGCAACCATCGACAACGACAAGCGTATGCTACGCTGACAAACCATCAAATTTTGTCAAAACTCAAGTCTTTCGACCCTGTTCTGGTAGGTACCATACCCATTAACATTGATATCGAAAGCAGCGACCTTGACATCATCTGCTGTTTTGCTAATCAACAGGACTTTAGAGATACCATCGCTGACAATTTTAGAAATGAGAGGTTGTATCATATAAGAGAACTACAAGAGACAGCCACTTCAGCGGTCGTAGCCAACTTTTTTGTGGATGATTTTGAAATTGAAATTTTCGGGCAGAGTATTCCAACGAAACGGCAGTACGCCTATAGACATTTGGTAATAGAACATAATTTAATTAAAAAATACGGCGAGAAATTCCGACAGAAAATTGTTGAACTCAAACGGCAAGGCCATAAGACAGAACCAGCATTTGCATTAGCACTGGGTCTGACAGGAGACCCTTATATGGAACTGTTAAAATTCGAAAAGGCCGAAAATAGCCCAAACTACTAACAGGGGTTGTCGTGACCGGGGCGGGGATTCTTCGTAGTAATTTTATCTTAAATTCGATCTTTCGGCTCTGACTGATATTTTGCCCCGAACCTAATTTTCCCGATACCTATTCCTAAACACGAATGAAGACGAGCTATACCACCTATTTATTCACCTTACTTTCGGTGCTTTCCCTTAATGCCTGTAAAAGACCGGCACAAGGTAAGGTGAAGCCTAATATTTTGTTTATTTCTATTGACGACCTGCGTCCAACCCTGGGTGCATATGGCGACCCGGTAGCCGTTACTCCGAATATTGACCGTTTGGCTTCAGAGGGGATGACCTTCCGGAAGACGTTTGCTCAGTTAGCTGTCTGTGCTCCGTCAAGGGCTAGTTTGATGACCGGCCTTAGACCGGACTCCACCCGCGTGTGGCACTTGGGAGATAAATTTCGGGTGATAAATCCTAATACGGTAACCATGCCACAGCATTTCGCTCAGCATGGATACCATACGGTCAACATTGGTAAAATTTTTCATAATTATATGCCCGATTCTATTTCCTGGCATGAGCCAGACCTACGACCAACCCGGTATTTGCGTAAGGATTGGCTGAATAGGGATGGTGAAACTTTTTATATCAGCGAGGAAATCAGCCATTCTCAAGCTATCAAAAGAGACTCATTATTAAAATTGGTGCCTAAAAGATATGCAGACGGGTGGAATACGGGTCCAGCCTGGGAGATGGCCGAAGTGCACGACACCATGTATTATGACGGTTCCCAAAACGAGTTGGCAAAACATACACTCTCCCGGTTGGCTAAAAATAAAATGCCTTTCTTTATGGGCCTGGGATATTTCAGGCCGCACCTACCTTTTGCAGTTCCCAAAAAATACTGGGACTTATACAACCCCACGGAAATACCGCTGGCGCCCAATCCCAGAGTGCCTGAAAACGCACCGGGTTTCACAATGAATTCTATGTATGAGTTGCGTCATTATGATGGGTTCAATGGGATAGGTCATCCTCAGTCTAGCTATCGTATGCGGGAAGACACTTCTCGGATTTTAAAACATGGGTATTATGCTAGTGTTAGCTATGTAGATGCGTTATTAGGAAGCCTTATTGACCATATGAAAAAGATAGGCATCTACGAAAATACGATCATCATTGTTTGGGGTGATCATGGGTGGAAGTTGGGGGATCATAATAGTTGGGGTAAAATGACCAATTATAATGTTGATCTGCAGGTGCCCATGATTATACGATTTCCCAATCAGATGAATAGAGGGGCTCAAACCTTCGAAATAACGGAACTGGTAGACATGTTCCCCTCTCTATGCGAAATTGCAGGAATAGAAGTTCCTGATTATATGCAGGGGACGAGTTTTGTGCCCCTTATCAAGGACCCGAAGCGTTCTTGGAAAAATGCAGCTTTTAGTCAGTTTCACCGTCGGCCCCAGGAGTCAGCAGATGGGAAACGCTATATGGGGTATTCTATCAATACAAGAAAATACCATTATATCGAATGGTATGCATGGGACCCTCAAAAGGGGCATAGGGGTGAGAAAAAAGGTGCGGAACTATATGATTCCCTCGAGGATCCTCATGAGACGGTTAATATCGCCTCAGATCCGGGGATGGATAGGGTAGTCAGGAATTTATCCGATCAACTTGCTCGGGGATGGCGTAGTGCCCGTCCAATTTAATGGGGCTATTTCCACTAATTGTCGTAGCGCATCTAAGAAGTCGACTCCCTGATCCTGTTTGCTCCAAAAACAATTAGGATTAACCTGTGTTTGAGAAAGTATCGGCTCCTCATTTGAATATAGATGTGGATGAGCCTTATCCTATAACTGTTCACTGTCTGATACCTTTATTTTTGACAGTATAGTATTTTTCAAGTAAAATTTGTAAATTTATTTGAACAAACCTTAGGAAATCATGATGCATGGACAATACTGGGACATGGGTTGGACCGTAATCTGGGCGGTTTGGGTGATGGGGATGCTGCTGTTTCTTGCGGCATATCTATTGCTAAGAAAGTCCAATACCATTGGCGAAAACAGAACCGGAAGGTTTTCAAAAAAAATCCTCAAAAAACGCTTTGCTCAGGGAGAAATTACTGTGGATGAGTATAATGCGATTAAAAGAAATCTGGTTTGAGGAGGCTACTTATTATTTACCCCTAAGTACAAAAGAAAGCCAGCTAACATCGAAATCCATAACTTCGATGCCAACTGGCTCTTTACTTTTTCTGAACGGTTTTATTTGTCGTTAAATCGAATGGAATCTACTGCAAATAGGGGTTTACTATTGGCGTTGGGGTTCACAAATACGAAATACAAATCCTGAGGTTTAGGGCTAGCCACCACTTTGAGTGGAATCTCGATGGTCTGGGTAGCGCTAACCTTAGCTTCTCCGACTTTCAGTCCAGAAGGACTTCCCAGTCTTACCTCCAGTGTACCTCCGGCGGTCATATCCGACTGACTGGAAACAGCAGCGGACAGGCTTTTAACCATAGCCAGATCAATGCTTTCCAGCATGAAATAACCACCATTTTTAGTTCCTACTACCACTTCATTGCCGGTAGGAAGCTTTACTTTCGAAGCATCCTTGGCTTTATCGTAGCTGGTAGCCATAACCACCGCGTCGCGAAGAGCGATAGTTTTAGTGCCCGTAAGTGGCCCCATTCCTGCATTGCCCTTATCGGTATAGCTAGCCGTGAAAAGGTAGGAGCCTGATTCTTTTTGTGCTTCGGTAATGTAGGTGCTTTTCAATGGTTTTTTATCCACTACTTTTTCTTTAGCCAAGGATAAGATGTATTTCACCATTTCTTCGGCCTCTTCCATTTTATGCTGTGGGTGGGCAGCCATCGCCTGCTCTCCCCAATTACCCCCACCGCCATTAATGATCTTATTCGCCAGTGTTTTTAGGGCATTCCGCTCTTTTTCATAGCGCTTGGCTACTTCGATATAGGCAGGTCCGATAGATTTTTTGTCCACAGAATGACAAGCTTTACAATCGCTAAGTTCGATCAGTCTCTTTCCGGTAGCGAAACCAGTATTGGCCTGATGTCCTTGTGCCAACTGTGTTTTGTCATATCCTTGTAAGTAATTAATGGTAAGGGTTACATCCTCTTCGGCTATTTTCTTGCTAGCCAGAGTACCATCTTCCTTGTCTTGCACTTTTACTTCATAGGAAACGGGTTTGTTCTCCCAATAGAAGGTCTGATTACCCTTAATGGCGATATCCACAGAGGGAGCCGCGTTTCCAGCTTTAATGGTGAGTTGAGTAGTCGCTTTATTACCTGCACTATCCGTTACTTTTAGCTCCACGATATGTTCACCAGCTTTTGTAAACGTAAAACTTGGATTGGCAAGGCTACTCTTGGGGAGGCCTTTTCCGAAGTTCCATTCATATTTGATGGCGTCTCCATCGTGGTCCAGGGTTCCTTTCGATGAGAAGTTCACCTTCAAAGGAACGGCGCCTACCGTTTTGTCTGCCTGAGCCATGGCCACGGGAACACGGTTTCCGGCGTTATAGGTAATACGAGATAAGGCTGCTTCGTCATTTTGAGCGAACCAGTTGGGGCCATACTCCAAAAGGTATAAAGAACCGTCGACAGCGAACTGCATATCCATAGGATGACTGAACTTGGCCGTCGGCATAAAACGCTCGATCGCCTCCAGATCACCTTTTTCGTTCATACTCACCGCATTGATATAGTCTCTGATCCATTCGTAAGCAAAGAACTTTCCGTCATAGTAGCGTGGAAACTTAACCTTGCTATCCTGATAATCATCGTAATAGTAAACGGGGCCTGCCATGGCGTTTCGTCCTCCTTTTCCAACCACCGGGCCAAACTCTGGAGAGTCGGCATAGGGGTAATAGATAAAGGCTGGCTGAGCGGGTGGCAGATTTTTAATACCGGTATTATGTGGGGAGTCATTTACGGGAGCTGCGGGATCGAAGGGCTTGCCCGATACCTCGGTTTCAAAATTATAATCTACATAAGGTTTGTTGTCGGCTATAAATAATGGATAACCAAAGTTTCCAGCCTTACGCGCCTGATTTACCTCATCATAGCCTCGAGGGCCCCTTTTTGGGTCATCTTTAGATGCATCCGGACCTACTTCACCCCAATATAAATAGCCGGTACGCTGATCCACAGAAATCCGGTACGGGTTACGGTTACCCATGATATATATCTCGGGCCTGGTCTTGTCGGTTCCAGGAGGGAAGAGGTTACCTTCTGGAATATCATATAGATGGGTACCTCCAGGCATATTTGCTCTGCGATCGCCATAGCGTGGCTTGATCCGAAGGATTTTTCCCCTAAGGTCCATGGTATTGGCAGAGGAGTGCTGCCCATCCCAGCCCTCACGACCCGGACGCTCATCTATAGGGCCATAACCATTGGACTTGAAAGGATTTACATCGTCGCCTGTCGATAAATACAAATTGCCTTTGGCATCCCAGGCTATGGAACCACCCGTATGGCAGCAGTCGGTACGCTTAACGGGTACGGTAAGCATCAGCTCTTCAGTAGAAAGAAGTAAAGTGTCCTTATTGACATCATACCGAAAGCGTGAAAGGTGCTGAGCGGTATCGGCCTCACTCGAAGGAGGAGAATAATACAGATATACCAGTTGATTGTTTTTGAAATTAGGGTCGATATTGATCCCCATAAGTCCGTATTCCTGCTGGGTATAGACCGGTACCTCCGCTACAATTTTTACTGATTCCGTTTTAGGGTTATAAAGCTTTACCTTCCCTTTTCTTTCAGTAAATAATACCCTTTGATCGTCTAATACGACTAGTTCAGTTGGTTCATCGAGTCTGGATGCCAATACTTGCTTTACAAAACGGTTTTCTTCCGGGCGGGCCTTGGCGAAATCCAGAGTAGGGGTCATGGTATATTCCAGACCTCCCCTTAAATGGCTAAGAAAGACTGGATTGACAAATGTTGCGTTTTCATGTCCAAAGTTCGTGTAGAACGCCTTTCCACCATCGTATTCATGGTACCAGGACATGGGGTGATCATCCCCCATTTTACCATCTTTATATGACTTTTCGTCTATTTTTACCAAAACGTTAACCTTGGGATTGAAACTCTTGAAGTCGTAAAACTCATCCTTGATTGACCATTTTTTTGGAAAATCTTTCATAGAGATATGCTTGTCGTCGACTACGTATGCCTCTCCGGTCTGAACGTTTGGGTTTCCTGGATGACTGGCGAAATAGGCTCCCGCAAGTTTGTTGTACCAGGGCCAGTCGTACTCAGTATCTGTGGCAGCGTGAATGCCAACATAGCCACCGCCAGCCTGGATATATCGTTCAAAGGCTTCTTGCTGTTGATCGTTAAGCACATCTCCGGTTGTATTTAAAAAAACAACTGCGGCATACTTTTGTAAATTTTTGTTGGTGAAGCGGGCAGAATTCTCGGTAGTATCTACCGTGAGGTTCATCTCCTTGCCAAGTTTCATCAGGGCAACCTGACCCGCAGGGATCGAAGCATGGCGGAAACCGGCAGTTTTAGAGAAAACCAAAATTTTCTTTTCAGTTTTAACTACTTGCCCTATCGCAAGAAAGGAGGTAGACAAACACCATAGCAGCACGAGTAGCTTTTGCCTGGTAGATTGCCTTAAAAGGGAAGTGGGATTCATTTTGGAGAATATTAAGTTATATTATGCTAAAAACCTATCGTTCATAAGAACGATAGGTTTTTCTTTTACTTGTAAAAGTAACAATTAATTTATAGTCCTAAAACTTTACGATTAAATGCCTCATCGGCACCAGTGCCGGCGAAGTCATCAAAGGCTTTAGTAGTAACCTCGATGATATGATCGCTAATAAATGGTGCTCCTTCTGCTGCCCCCTGTTCTGGTGACTTTATACAGCATTCCCATTCCAATACTGCCCAGCTACCATAGTTGTACTGCGACAGTTTTGAGAAAATAGCAGAGAAGTCGACCTGACCGTCTCCCAAAGAACGGAATCGACCCGCACGATCGGCCCAGCCGGCAAAGCCACTGTACACTCCTTGTTTGCCAGTAGGATTAAACTCAGCATCCTTCACATGGAAGGCCTTGATACGGTCGTGATACAGATCTATAAACTGGAGGTAATCTAATTGTTGTAAGACGAAATGGCTAGGGTCATAATTAATATTAGCCCTGGTATGTCCGCCGCAGTAGTCAACAAACATTTCGAAAGTGGCTCCATCGAAAAGGTCTTCTCCGGGATGAAGTTCGTAGGCTACGTCCACGCCATTTTCATCATATACATCCAAGATAGGTTTCCAGCGATTGGCTAGTTCTGTAAATGCCGTTTCGATGAGTCCGGCAGGACGCTGAGGCCAGGGATAAAGATAAGGCCAGGCCAGAGCACCTGAGAAAGTGGCGCTGGCTGTCAGCCCAAGATTTTTGCTGGCAACTGCCACCTGCTTGAGGTGTTCGGTAGCCCATGCGGCACGAGCCTTTGGGTTGTTGCGAACTTCTGGAGCGGCAAAACCATCGTACATTTCGTCATACACGGGATGTGAAGCCACGAGTTGTCCGATGATATGGGAAGCCAGTTCGGTAATCTCCAGGCCTTTTTCCGCTAGTTTTCCTTTAAGCTCATCGCAGTATGTCTTAGATTCGGCTGCTTGCTTAATATCGATCACCCGGGGATCCCAGGTGGGCAGCTGTAATCCTTTGTAACCTAGATCGGCCATGTATTGGGCTATGCCGTCAAGGGTATTGAATGGGGCTTCGTCGCCCAGAAATTGTGCCAGAAAAATGCCTGGCCCTTTTATTGTTTTCATACTACTTCGTTGCGATATGGTGGTACAAACGGTGGGGAGGTATTATACCTGTACCCATCCTTGTTTTTTATTCGATTCCAATATTCTCTCACAAATCAGAAGCTCCCGGTACCCATCAGCGAAGGTAGGGAAAGTCGGATTTTCAGGCTGGCGTCCTTCAGCAATGGCAGCATATACTTCTTTGAACATTTGCTTAGAAGTATCAGGGAAGCCTTCATTATGGCCGCCAGGGAAGCTTATTACAGATGTCACGTCCTTATTTACCAATGAGGGGTCGCGCATTAACAGCTCATTGCTGCTGTCGCGGTTTCCAATCCACATTTCGTTTGGAGACTCTGAGCACCAGCTAAAGGTTTTCTTTGAGCCTGAGATCTCCAAGACCATCCGATTTTTGCGCCCTGCCGAAACCTGAGAAACCGTGATGACACCTTTGCTGCCATTATCGAAGCGCAATAGTACGTTCGCATGGTCTTCGGTGGTAATGGGGACGTCGGCATAGTCTTCTGGTTGAAGCATTTTTCCCGAATACGTTTCAACAGGTTTAAGGGGCTTCTTACGGGTAGGATGAACCGTATTGAAGTCAGCTAAAACGGCTGTCGTCTTCAAGCCGGTGATATATTCCAGGATATCCATGAGGTGAGAGCCGATGTCAGCAATGGCTCTGGAGTCGCCCGATTTGTCTGGTTCAAGGCGCCAGTTGTAATCTGTTTCGTAGAAAAGCCAATCCTGTAAATATGATCCGATGAAAGAATATATTTCCCCCAGTTCGCCCTTTTCCCGCATTGATTTCATTTGGCGAGCGAGAGGGTAGTAGCGTAGGTTAAAATGAACAGCATTTACCAGACCGGATTCCTGGGCAATTTTAACTAGTTCTTCGGCTTCTACTAAATCTTTGGCAAGGGGTTTTTCGCAGATGACATGTTTTCCTGCTAGTAATGCCGCTTTCGACTGGCTGTAATGCAGGAAATTTGGGGTGCAGATATGAATGGATTCGATGTCATCTTGCTTCAAAAGCTCATCAAATGTATAGGCTCTTTCGATGCCCAGTACATCTGCTTTTTCTCTTGCCAATTCGGCGGTTACTTCACATAGGGCCGCCACTTCGACGTTGGGCAATCTTCTAAGGGCTTCAATATGAGCTGGGCCTATAAAGCCAGTTCCGACAACGCCTACTTTAATTTTTTTCATAAAGGTTAATCTGTATTAGGGAAAAATAATTTAAACATGAATAGTCCTATCTCGCTCTTTCCGGCCCTGCAAGTCTAAGGCTGGTAGTAGCGGGTAGGTCGATCTGGCCATATGGCTTTATCCGGTAAAACTTGTCCATTTCTGCTCCGACTCATTGGAGGCGATTACGGTATCAATAAATTTCATTCCCCGTAATCCATCGGCAGCCGTTGGGAAATCAAAGATAGGGTCTACATGCCCACCTTCCATTCTTGCCCTTAGATGCAGGGCAAAATTACGGTATAGATTGGCAAATGCCTCAAAATATCCCTCTGGATGTCCTGCTGGAATGCGCGTGTGGACTTGAGCGGCCTGAGACAGAGTTCCCACTCCAGTACGGATCATTCTGGTGCCATGGTTGGTGGTATGGAGCAGGGTATTAGGTTCCATTTGTCTCCATTTCAATCCACCCGTTTCTCCATAGATGCGAATATTAAGGTCATTTTCCTCTCCATTGGCAATCTGGCTATTTTGTAAAATTCCTTTTGCACCGTTATTGAACCGGAGCAAGATATTAGCGTCGTCATCCAGAAGTCGGCCTTCCACAAATATGGTTAAGTCGGCGCAAAGTTCGGTGATTTTAAGACCGGTAATATATTCGGCAAGGTTCTCGGCATGGATGCCGATATCTCCCAAACCACCGGCAGCTCCGGACTTGTTGGGGTCGGTACGCCAGCTTGCCTGCTTATTTCCAGTAGCCTCTACCAGGGTAGCGAGCCAGCCCTGAGGGTATTCTACAATTACCTTCCGAACCTTTCCAATGGCTCCGGAGGCGATCATATGCTTGGCTTCCTTTACCATGGGGTAACCCGTATAATTATGTGTCAGGCAGAATATAAGCCCCGTTTTCTCCACCAAGGCAACAATTTCCTCAGCTTCAGCAGTATTGAGCGTGATAGGTTTATCGCAAACCACATGGAAGCCATTCTCCAGAGCCATCTTTGTGGGGCCGTAGTGGACATGATTGGGTGTAACAATCACAACAAAATCCATTCTCTCACCCTCAGGAAGTTGCTTTTCTGCCAGGATCATCTGTTCGTAATTGTCATATACGCGATTTTCGGGTAGGTAAAGCGATTTTCCCGATTCCTTCGACTTTTCAGGATTCGAGCTAAATGCGCCGCATACCAATTCAATTTCTCCATCCATAATCGCCGCACGTCGGTGAACCCCGCCTATGAAGGCGTCCAGGGAGCCACCCACCATCCCCATTCTTAATTTTCTTGACATTATTTTTGGTTTAGCGTTTTGAAAAGATTTTGAATATAAAAGAGTAGTATTGAATACTCTTACTTTCTACAAAGATAATTTTCTATGAATAAAATTATAGCTACAGCGATAAAACTAGAGTAGATTTGTCGACTATTTGTTTTTTTTGATGTAATCTTGGACTAAAAATCGATCGAATAAACAATTTTTATAACTCAAATAAATAAAAACAATACAATCCATGACCCAATCTGTCAATAGCAACAGGCTTTTTAATGCCAGCTGTTTTGCGCTAATCACCACGGCGTTTTCATTCAGCATCCGGGCGGGAATTCTCTCCCAACTGGGCCAGGAATTTAGCCTCTCGGCTGAGCAACTCGGTTTTATCAACTCGATGTGGTTTTTGGGCTTCCCCTTGGCGATGATCATCGGCGGACTCGTTTACCACTCGGTAGGCCCCAAAACGATCATGCAGATCGCTTTCGTCTGTCATTCTATCGGTATTATTATGACCATCTATTCAGGAGGCTATACGGGTCTTCTTATTTCCACCTTTTTTATAGGAATTGGGAACGGATGTACCGAAGCTGCCTGTAACCCTATGATTGCCGACGCTTACTCCGGTGCTAAGATGAACAAAATGTTGAACCGTTTCCATATGTGGTTCCCAGGGGGTATTGTGATAGGTAGTTTAATGTCCAAGTTTATGACTGATGCTAACTTAGGATGGCAGGCACAAATTTGGTTGATTATGGTTCCTACTTTAATTTATGCGTTCTTATTTTATGGTCAGACATTCCCTAAGCCAAAGGTGGAAGGCGTGCAGTCGATTGCAGAGAATTTCAAGGCCATGATGTCTCCTTTGTTCCTGTTTATGTTTGCCTGTATGGCACTTACGGCCATTACAGAGTTTGGTCCGCAGCAGTGGACGGGTGTAATCATGAGCAAAAGTGGAGCTAGTCCTATGTTGATTCTGGCCCTGGTAACGGGACTGATGGCCATAGCACGTTTCTTTGCGGGACCCATCGTGCAAGCACTTGGGCAAACCGGTGTGCTTTGGGGCTCTTCTTTCTTTGCCTTTATCGGTATTTATATGTTCAGTACGGTAACCGGGCCAGCAGCGTATCTGGCTGCCATTTTCTTTGCCATGGGTGTAGCCCTATTCTGGCCCAATATGGTCGGTTTTATTGCCACACATGTACCATTGAGCGGCGCCTTGGGTATGTCGGTAATAGGTGGCATAGGGATGTTCTCTACTGCGATTTTCCAGCCATTTATTGGTAGCTGGATCGATAACGCTACCGCCGAACAAATGGCTCTCGGTAAGGTGGGCGATGAGATGGAGCTCGCTGCCGGACAGGCAACGCTTCAGACCATGTTGATTTTCCCTGGAATTCTGATTATTGCTTTTGGAATTTTATTCTTCTGGATGAAGAGTCGTAAGCCTAAGCAAGTACCTTCGGCGGTACATTAAGCTGGAAACAGATTGATAAAAAATGGGGTAGCCAAAAATTTTGGCTACCCCATTTTTTATGTAATACATGATCCGCTTATTGCTTCACCGTTTGAATTACAAAGTTATGGTTGGTGTAGATGCAGAGATCGGCTGCCACCGTTAGCCCTTCTCTTACGATATCTTCGGCGCTCAGATCTTGGGCATGCCGCTTGAGCGCTACGGCTGCCGATTGGGCAAAGTTTCCACCCGACCCTATGGCCGCAATTCCATTTTCTGGTTCTAACACGTCACCGGTACCAGAGATCACCAAAATCTCCTCTGCACTCGCTGTAATCATCATGGCTTCCAGTTTTTTGAGGTAGCGATCGGTGCGCCAGTCTTTGGCAAGCTCGATGGCTGCTCTCTTCATATTGCCTCCATAGGCATTCAATTTTTCCTCGAAACGTTCCAAAAGTGTAAAAGCATCGGCAGTGGATCCGGCAAAACCTACCAGGATTTTACCCTCAGAGAGGGAACGGATTTTTCTAACATTACTTTTGGCAACCGTATTTCCCATGGTAGCCTGCCCGTCGGCACCCAGGGATACCAGGCCATTATGTACAACGCCTAGGACGGTAGTAGCATGAATTTTCTCCATCATAAAGTCTTGTTTCTAATTGCTTAATAATTTGAAATTTTTAAATGGCAGAACACGTCGTCAATGGGGATCAGGGGAAACTTGGGTGGGAGTGACGTTTTTTCAATACGCTCAAAACCATTCTTTTCATAGAAACGTATGGCGGCCTGAAGTTGGTGAACGGTTCCCAGATAAATATCGGTCAGGCCCATTTGCCTGGCACGGGCCACCAATTCATCGAGCAGCCTTTTGGCGATGCCAAATTCCTTCCCTCTAAAATCCTTTTTGACAAACATTTTTCTAATTACCCCCTGCTGATTGCCAATATGAATCAGCGCTATGCTGCCTATGACCTCTCCTGACTGGGTCGCTAGCCAGAACTCTCCACCTCCTCCCCGGTAAAAGCTATCAATCTGATATAGGTCAGGTTGCTCTTCTCTTGTAATGGGTACATTAAATTCTTTTTGTTGGATATCGAGTATCATCGTGACCAGAGATTCCTGATACTGACTCTCGAAGGGAATTAGTTTGATCATAGGGGGCAATAATTGTGTTCGGCTCAAGATTGCTATGTGCTATAAAAGAAAAGTGCCAGATCATACGACCTGACACTTTGTACTATTATACGACTGAATCGCCCTTATACGAGCATACTCATAGGTTCTTCCAATAGTTTTTTGACAGTCTGAAGGAAAGAAGCTGCCAGGGCACCGTCCACGACGCGGTGGTCGGCCGAAAGCGTCACCTTCATAATATTGGTAGGATAGATGCTGTCATCCTCTCTAAAGGCAGCCACTTTTTTGATTCCACCAATGGCCAGAATACAGGAATCTGGCGGGTTGATGATGGCTGTAAATTCATCTACTCCGAACATGCCTAAGTTGGATACAGAGAAAGTATTGCCTTCCCAATCTTTAGGTTGAAGTTTTTTGTCCTTCGCTTTTCCGGCCAGGTCTTTTACTTCACTGGAGATGGTCGACATATTTTTCTTGTCGGCATCGCGGATGACGGGTACCAGAAGGCCCTCTTCCACGGCTACTGCTACGCCAATATTAACGTAGTCGTAACGACGAATCTTATCACCTAACCAAGCTGAGTTCACTTCCGGGTGCTTTTTAAGAGCCAGGGCGCAGGCCTTGATCACCATATCGTTGAAGGATATTTTAGAAGGGCTCACTTCGTTCAAAGTAGGGCGAAGGGCCATAGCCTTATCCATGACGATTTCCATGGTTACATAGAAATGCGGAGCCGTAAACAAGCTGTCGCTTAGGCGGCGGGCAATAGTTTTGCGCATCTGAGAAATGGGCAGGTCGGTATAATCACCTGCAGGAGTCGGTGCCGGAGCAGGCGCTGGTGCGGGAGCGGCCGCTTTAGGTGCCTCTGACGGAGCCGATTTTGGTGCAGCCTTAAACTCGTCTACGTCGCGCTTCACGATTCGTCCATTGTCTCCACTACCTTCTACCTGGGCAAGATCGATGCCTTTTTCATCCGCCATTCTTTTTGCAAGGGGAGATGCTTTGATTCGCTCACTGGAATCCTGGGCTGTGGATGGCTTACCGGCATCCACTTTTTCCGCTTCTACAGGTGCTGCAGGGGTAGCTTCTTCACTATTGGCTTCTCCATTTTCGCGGGCCAAAAGGGCTTCTACATTTGCGCCTTCTTCTCCTATTACCGCTATGATACCATCTACCGGTACGGCTTCTCCTTCACCGATACCCAGGTGTAGCAGGGTGCCATCTTCATAGGCTTCCAGCTCCATAGTGGCTTTGTCGGTCTCCACCTCTGCCAGAATGTCGCCTGATTTTACTGTATCTCCTACTTTTTTGAGCCACGAAACAAGGGTACCTTCTTCCATGGTATCACTCATTTTGGGCATACGAACTACAACCGCATTGATCTTTTCGGTTGAGCTCGGTGCTGCTTTAGGAGTAGCATCGGGGGCAGGGGAGGGAGTGGCTGTTTCAATAGCAGGTTCCTTCTCTGCCGATTTTTCGGGAGCAGGGGCCGACTCACCATCACCTTCAAGCAGGGACTTGTAGTCTTCTCCTTCTTCGCCTACTATGGCCATAATACCGTTAATGGGGACGGCATCACCTTTTTCTACACCGATATATAGCAGTGTACCATCATAATAAGATTCAAGATCCATTGTGGCCTTATCGGTTTCCACCTCCGCTATGATTTCACCAGTTTCGATCTTATCACCAACTTTTTTGTGCCACGCTGCGATAACACCTTCTTCCATGGTGTCGCTCATCTTGGGCATACGGATTACTTCTGCCATATCGCTTATAAAGGTATTTTAGTTTCTTTCAAAAAATATCATTCTGTCAAAATTACAATAAAAGCTGAATAGGTAAGGTTTACCGGCAGCAAAAATTGCCCTTTGTCCAGGCTGCCTTTCATTTTTTTGTATTTATTGACTTAATTCACCCTTGATTATGAGGGTACTATAGTGACGATAAATTGTGCTATCCTCCCCTCTAAAATTCATGAGTAATCGCCTTGCCAAGGCCAACTTATAAGTTTTTTCCTGTTCAACACTGGGACAACGGAAGTTATACAGGGGCTAGTTATCAAAATACCAGATTTAAGAAATGTTTAAATCTGGTATTTTGATAAGCTACGGTTAATTTATTTTAAGAACTGCCATAAACGCCTCCTGTGGAATTTCTACATTTCCTACCTGACGCATGCGTTTCTTTCCTTTTTTCTGTTTCTCCAGGAGCTTGCGCTTTCTGGAAATATCGCCTCCATAGCATTTCGCCAATACATCCTTACGCATGGCTTTTACGGTTTCCCTTGCTATGATTTTCTGACCAATAGCGGCTTGAATAGCGATTTCAAACATCTGTTTGGGGATCAATTCCCGTAGTTTTTCACAGAGTTTTTTACCCCAGTCATATGCTTTGGAACGGTGAACAATGGCGGAAAGGGCATCGATTCGTTCGCCATTCAACATTACGTCGAGCTTGACCATGTCCGATTCTTCGTACCCTGCCAATTCATAATCCAGGGATGCATACCCTCTGGAAATTGTTTTAAGCTTGTCGAAGAAATCAAAAACTACTTCAGCTAAGGGCATGGAGAATTGGAGTTCCACTCTTTCGGCGGTAAGGTAGACTTGGTTCTTAAGGATACCCCTTTTGTCCATACACAGATTCAATATTGGGCCGATATAGTCGGACTTGGTAATGATCTGGGCATTGATAAAGGGTTCTTCTATCCATTTAATATAATTTGGTTCCGGCATTTCAGAAGGTGCGCTTACCTTCACCATCACATCTTTGGAATCGACCACATTGAATTGTACAGAGGGTACCGTGGTAATGACCGTCATGTCAAATTCCCGCTCCAAGCGCTCCTGAACAATTTCCATATGCAGCATACCTAAGAAGCCGCAGCGGAAACCGTAACCCAAAGCTGCCGACGTTTCGGGTTCCCATACCAAGGCCGCATCATTAAGTTGCAATTTTTCCAATGCTTCCCGGAGTTCTTCAAATTCGCTGGTGTCAACCGGGTAAATTCCCGCAAAGACCATAGGTTTTACTTCAGAAAAGCCTTGGATTGCTTCTTTGGCAGGCCGATCGGTATGCGTGACCGTATCTCCAACTTTTACTTCCTTAGCTACTTTAATTCCGGAGATAAGATAACCTACGTCTCCACACTCCACCAGTTGCTTGGGGATTTGGTTTAGGCCCAGAGTTCCGATTTCATCAGCGTGATATTCTTTTCCGGTAGCCATAAATTTCACTCGGTCTCCCTTGCGTATCTGGCCATTTTTAACCCGGAAAATAACTTCGATTCCTCTATAACTGTTAAAAGTGGAGTCGAAAATAAGCGCCTGAAGCGGAGCTTTGGGATCACCCTGTGGCGGGGGGACACGTTCCACAATGGCTGTCAGGATATCTTCAATACCGATACCTTCTTTTCCGCTGGCATGAATAATTTCGTCCCGTTTACAATCCAGAAGCTCCACCATCTCGTCTTTAATCTCCTCGGGCATGGCTCCAGGAAGATCTACTTTATTGAGAACCGGGATAATGACCAGGTCATGATTGATGGCCAGATAAAGATTGGAAATGGTTTGCGCCTCAGTGCCCTGAGAGGCATCGACCAGTAGAAGAGCTCCTTCGCAAGCCGCAATGGACCGGGAAACTTCATAGGAAAAGTCGACATGACCTGGAGTATCGATCAGGTTCAAAATATATTCCTCACCCTGATGAATATAGTTCATCTGGATGGCATGGCTCTTGATCGTGATACCACGTTCCCTTTCCAGATCCATGTTGTCGAGTAACTGGGCCTGCATTTCCCGGTTAGTAACCGTTTTGGTAAATTCCAACAGGCGATCGGCCAGCGTACTTTTCCCATGGTCAATATGGGCAATGATACAAAAATTACGAATTTTCTTCATGTATGTTGTTACAATTCAAAGGACATCTTCCCTTTAATAGCTGAATCAAAGGAGGGCAAAATTACTATGTGAAAACCTATTTTAACAGGTTTTCACGGAATAGTTTCCAAATTATCCTGTACGGGCCTTCTACCTGAGTTAGAAAGGAGGTGAGATAGGACCTTTCTAAATGCCGGGATGGCCTTATAAAAGATTGAATAAGGCTTTTTGTAATTATTACTAAGCCCGGAAGCTTTATTTCAGGAACAGTACTTTAGGAGACGTTCTTCAATCTGGTTTTACGTAAAAACCTGGTGATTAGAAAAATGGATGCAAAGGTAAGTCCGATGATGAGCCCTAACCACATTCCGGAAGCACCAAAACCGAACTGAAAAGCCAAAAGATAGCCAATAGGAATACCTAAAATCCAATAGGAGATGCCTATAAAAATGGTGGGTGCCGTAACATCTTTTATCCCCCTTAATAAACCAGCGCCAATGGCTTGCGTGCTATCGGAAATCTGAAATATTGCCGCAAATAAAAGCAGATAAGATGCCAATTCAAGTACCTCTTCATTCTTGTTAAAAGCCTTGGGGAGTTGCATGCGAAGGGCTGCAAAAGTAATAGCACATAATGTTCCATACACCAGGGCAGTCCATAATGTACTCTTGCCAATCAGTTCTATTTTAGGCCAATTCTGACGGCCAAATGCATTGGAAACCCGTATGGATCCGGCCTGTGCCAAGCCCATCGATACCATAAAGGTAAAGGAGGCGCAACTCAGGGCGATCTGATGCGAGGCCTGGGCTACCGCACCAAGTGTTCCGATGATGATTCCTGAAACGGCAAAGGCTCCAGCTTCCATACCAATCTGCATACTGCTGGGGATTCCTATATGTAGCAATTCTCTCCAGGTTTGTAGGTTTAACTTCCATTGCTGCCCCCGGACGGCGATATATCGGTTAAAAGTTTTGTGGTTAAGGATGATAAGGCCAAGTGCGACAAATATGATGCTACGAGTAATTAGTGTGGCCCAGCCGGCTCCTTCCAGCTCCATTCGTGGCAGCCCCCAGTTTCCAAATATCATCAGCCAGTTGAGGAAAATGTTTAGTGGCATACTCGCCACCGACAAAATCATCGCCGTTTTGGTATACTCCAGTCCGTCACTAAACTGCTTAAGCGTCATAAAAAGCAGCATCGGAATGATAGAATAGGCCATAATGCGCATGAAAGGTATGGCTAAGGCTACTACTTCCGGATCTTGCCCCAAATGATGCAGAATATTTTCTCCGTAAATGATGATGCCAGAGATGATTAATGCAGTTAACAGGCACAGGACGAATCCGTTATAAAAATAATGGGAGACCTGCTTGCCATCGTGTCGCCCGTGGGCAAGGGATACCATTTGTGATACTGATATGGTCATGCCTATTCCGATTACGAATGGAATATTGATCGTATTGAGCACCAGGGCAGCTGCCGCTAATTGCTTGTAACTTACTGCGCCCACCATAGCCGTATCGATGAGGTGGAGGGCCATTTGGGCCAGCTCTCCGATGACGATTGGAAAGGCAAGTTTTAATGTTTGTGATGCTTCGTTTTTCATTCTGCCAAATACTAACCCTTGAAATGGGGCCACAAAGATAGACAACTTAAACCGTTGAGACATGACGAAACCTTGAAGTTTCAAGTTAAGTTACTGACGGTATAATAGGCCAGATTGAGTCGATAGATAAATATTAAATGACTTTAAATGGAGTAACACGGGGTTTAACTGCGCTTTATATATGTTGGGATGCTTACAATAGTCCTTAATAAAACTGCTCTTGTAATTTAAAAATTTCATGAAACCGATCTTCTTCTGCCAGCCAACAAAAAATCAATCTAGCATTTTACAAATTTGTTTCTGGACAATATGCTTATTGTTGTTGGGCCCGTCTATGTTGCTAGCTCAGCAAATAACACTACATGGAGAAGTAGTAGACGCGGGTACGAGTCAAAAGTTAGAATACGCTAGTGTACGCTTGTTCCGATCGGCCGACAGCTCCTTGGTCGACGGCGCGGCCACTGATCAACAGGGACAGTTCACCATAAAGGTGGCTCCTGGGAAGTATTATCTTCTTACAGAGTTTATTGGATACCTTCAACAGGTTCAGTCTTCAATCGTAGTGGACCAGAGTAGTCCGGTTAAGGATGTGGGTACCATCAAGCTTACTGGTGCAGCCAACGAATTGGGTGAGGTGGTTATTCAAGGGGAGAAAAGCACGATGGAGCTCTCCCTGGACAAGAAGATTTTTAATGTTGGCAAAGATTTGGCCAATGCTGGAGGCTCAGCCGTGGATGTTTTAACGAATGTGCCTGCTGTTGCCGTAGATGTAGAAGGGAATGTAAGCCTAAGAGGGAGCGGTAACGTAACGATATTAATTGATGGAAAACCTTCGGGTTTGGTGAGTATCAAAGGCTCCAGTGGTCTTCAACAACTACAGGCAAGTATGATAGAAAGGGTGGAGGTGATTACCAATCCATCGGCGCGTTACCAGGCAGAAGGGATGGCGGGGATCATCAATATCGTGTTGAAAAAGGAACGCAAGGAAGGTATTAACGGATCATTTGACTTGATAGCAGGTCATCCTACCAATTATGGCGTTGCTGCCAATGTTAATTACAGAAAGAAGAACCTGAATTTTTTTATTAATTATACGCTTGCGTATCGTAACACTCCGGGACAAAATTTTATTTATCAAGAATTATATCGGAACGACAGCACTTTTATCACCGAACGAAGCATGTACAGTAAGTTAAAGGGGATGAATAACAGTGCCAGGGGAGGCTTAGATTATTATTTCAATGACAAAAATATACTCACAGCTGCCTACACTTGGCGTACCAGCAAGGGGAAGCGCTTTTCCGATCTTAAATATGAGGATTATTTAGGGAATAAAGGGAATCCATTAGGCAGTACCTCCCGAACCCAGGATGAAACGGAGACGGAGCCCAATGCGGAATATGCCTTAACCTATAAGAAAAATTTTGACCGTAAAGGCCAGGAATTTACGGCCGACGTCCGGTTTCTGAATAACTGGGAAGACTCTGATCAATATTATAACCAGAGGTCTTATGGCATCAATGGCTTGCCCACGCAGGAACCTGCGATATTACAGCGTGCAGTTAATTTTGAAACGGAAAAGCAACTTTTATTTCAGGTAGACTATATCCACCCTTTTGGCAAGGAAGGCAAATTAGAAACCGGGGCCAGAATCAGTTCCAGGGATATGACCAATGATTACAGTGTAACCGAAGAGAAGGCAGATGGAAGCTGGCAGGATCTTCCCGGGCTGACCAATGACTTTCTGTATGAAGAGCGCATTTCGGCTGCCTATGGGATCATTGCCGAAAAATGGGACAAGTTTTCCGTTCAGGCAGGATTACGGGCGGAGTGGACAGGGATTTCCACCGAGCTGAGGCTGACGGAGGAAATCAATACCAGAAATTATGCTAATCTTTTTCCGAGTATGCATGCTTCTTATGAGCTGCCCAAGCAAAATGCGATGCAATTAAGCTTTAGCAGGCGTATCCGTAGGCCTCAGTACAATGATTTGAGTCCATTTATGACCTACAGTGATAACCGCAATTATTGGAGTGGAAATCCTGATTTAAATCCGGAATATACCAATGCTTATGAACTGGGGCATATCAAATATTTAACTAAGGGGACTATCACCTCATCGCTATATTATAGAAATACTTCCGATAAAATTTTACGGATTAAAACGGTTGATGATACTGGCAATTCCTATACCAGGCCGGAAAACTTAGGTATTGAGCAGGCTTATGGCGCAGAGTTTACGGGTTCATTTAATTGGTTTTCCTGGTGGAAACTGGACGGAAGTCTCAATTTTTTCAGAGCCATTACCGAAGGAACGGGCTCTAACGAAGCCTTTCATAGTGATACCTACAGCTGGTTTGCGCGTACTCTTTCGCGATTTACCGTATGGCAGAGCACCGACATTCAGCTTAGAGCCAATTATGAAGCGCCTCAGAAAACTGCTCAGGGGCGAAGAAAGCAACTGGCAACCATGGATCTGGCCGCCACCCGTGACATTTTGAAGAATAACGGTACCCTCACATTAAGCATTGTAGATGTATTTAATTCCAGAAAGTACCGGGATATTACAGAGGGGAGTAATTTTTACAGCAGTTCAATATCACAAGGTCGATTAAGACAGATTAATCTAACGCTTAATTATAGGCTGCATCAGGCTAAAAAGAAAACTAAAACAACTTTAGAGTCCGAATTCTAGTGACTGAACTTCTTGATCAGGCCTTGTAGTATTTTTTAAAAAAAAACTTGATTCTGAGATTGCTATCGTAGTTCTTCTAGAAATAATTTTCATAATTGGACTCTCCGACAGATATCCATTGCCCAAAATGATTAACTTTGTTGATATGACTTCAAGAAAACTAATTTTTTTGGCGGATGATGATCTAGACGACTGCGTTCTTTTTCAAGATGCACTCATGGAGGTGTCGTCCGAAACCGTATTAACGACCGCCAACGATGGTATAGAGTTAATTCAACTTCTGGAGTCGATGCCAGTACCCAATCCAGACGTTATTTTCTTGGATCTGAACATGCCCAAAAGGAATGGATTCGAATGCTTGCAGCAAATTAAGAACAATTCCTCCTGGCGAAATATTCCTGTAGTTATTTTTTCTACTACTGGGCAAGAGGAAATGATCAATAAAGTGTATGAAACGGGAGCCAACTATTTTATAAGAAAGCCAGGGTCTTTTCCTAAGCTAAAGCAGGCCATAGAGGAAGTTTTAGCTATTGACTGGAAAACTCATTCCTGGTCCCCCTCTAGTATCAGTCTGATCTGAATCCCCAACTTGAATTGAATAACACTTCTGTAGATAGTAAAAAAACGAGCACATTTTCCGGTTCTGGCATAATAGTTATAGCTAGATTTTTCCGTTGTATTCGTAATTGTTGAAAAAGAAAGAAATCCTTCATGTATCAAATTGAATTAGATTTTGAACGGGCCAAAGGGAGGCATTTATTATTCAAAACCCGCTTAAGATCTATTCTTTACGGCGCTTCCATCGATGATCATACTGTGATATGCCCAGAGGCATGTTCTTTGGGAGAGTGGATACGTGGAAGAGCCCTTTCGGAATTTGGAGAGTTCGATGAAACCCATGCCTTAGATGCGCTGCATATTCAGATACATCGGTTAGCAGGCGAGCTAATTGCACAATATCGCAGGGGAGAGGAAACAGAAGCACGGGAGAGGTTAAGTGAGATTGAAGAGTTGGGAAGTCATCTTATTGATCAGCTAAATTTTCTTAAAGATCGAGTTATAGCCTCGGGCATAGCACCTGATTTTAGTAATAATCTGGATGAGCTTAAGGTTAACTATATCGAGTTGCTGGAGCTTAATAATATGCAGAGTGAGCTTCACGACCGCATCAGAGAACAGACACAAATTACGAAGAAGGCGCATGAGAGGGCCTTGGAGAATGAAGAGAAATTCCTGAATGTTACCGAACAAGCGCCGGTAGGAATTGTCATTTTCAGGGGTGTTGAAATGATTTTTGAAATGGTAAATGCCACCTATGTCGCCATGATAGGCCAAACCAAGGAGGCTTTGCTGGGAAGATCTCTTTATGATATTATTCCGGACTCTAAAAATACTGTAGGATTGCACCTGCAAAAGGTTTTAGCCACCTCTGTTCCTTATCATGGCAATCAGGTCAGAGTAGTCATCGATAGGGATGGCCAGGAAAGGGCTGGATATTTCGATTATATTGCCAAACCTTATAAGGAAATAGGTTCGGATGAGACCACTGCTATCATTGTTGTGGTGAGTGAGGTAACCGCTCAGGTATTGTCCAAAATTGCACTGGAGCGGAGTGAGATGCAGTTTCGTAACCTGGTGAGCCAATCACCCTTTGCTAAGGCAGTTATTTCGGGCCCAGAGATGATCATCACCTTGGCCAACGATGCCATGCTAAACAAACTGTGGCGCCGTACCATGGAAGAGGTAGAAGGTAAGAGGCTCCTGGAAGTATTTCCTGAACTAAGTGGACAGAAGTTTATAAGGATATTAAAGGAGGTTTTTGAAACAGGGGAGATACACCGGGAAAACGAGGCCTATGTCGAGATTGAAGCCCGGGACGGGATAAAAGCCTATTATCTGGATTTTCAATATGGGCCTATTTTTGAGCCCGATGGAACCGTGTCTTCTGTAATGGTATCGGCCAATGATGTTACGGAGAAAGTGACTTTTCGGAACGGGATTTCCGAAGCTGTCGAAAGGCTTTCCTTAGCCACGGAAGGGACAAAATTAGCTACCTGGGATTTGAATTTGTTAAATCATGACATTATTTATTCCTCCCGATTACCGCTGATTTTTGGTCGAGAACCGGATGCTAAACTCACACATGCCGAAATGCGACGACAAGTCTTACCTGAGGATCTTCGTACTGTTCTACTACCAAGTTTTGAAAGGGCATTAATAACAGGAATATACCAGTACGAGGCACGGATCATGATGCCCGATGGTGGACTGCGCTGGATCAGAACCCAGGGAAAGATTATATTTGACGACCAGCAGAAACCACTGCGTATGCTGGGTACAATGTTGGATATTACCGAAGAGAAAGAATCCCAGCTGGCCTTGAAAACCAGTGAAGGGAAGTTTCGCACCCTGGCCAATGCCATGCCTCAGTTCGTATGGACGGCCGACAAGGAGGGAGAATTGAACTATTGGAATGATGCCGTTTTCAAGTTTTCGGGTCTTACTTTCGAACAGATGCAGAGTGGTGGTTGGATAGGAATAGTTCATCCCGACGACCGGACTGATAATGTGGTGAAATGGATGGATGCCGTTCGCACCGGAAATGATTTCCTGATAGAGCATCGCTTTCGCCGCCATGACGGCGTTTACCGCTGGCAGCTGAGCCGGGCGGTGGCACAAAAGGATGCAAATGGTAAAATACAAATGTGGGTAGGAACTAGTACGGATATCCATGACCGGCGATTGTTTACCGATGAGCTGGAGTTGAAAGTGGCTCAGCGCACCAAGGAGTTGACGGTGATGAATGACGAACTGACCCGTACGAATATGGAGCTAGCCCAGTTTGCGTATGTGGCCAGCCACGATTTGCAGGAGCCACTAAGGAAAATACAGACCTTTGCCAGCCGGATATTAGATACCGAATTCGATCAATTGTCCGATCGGGGTAAGGACTATTTTAGCCGGATGCGGGCCTCCTCTACACGTATGCAACAGCTAATAGCCGACCTGATCGCTTATTCAGGATCCAGTGCCGCTGAGAAACATTTCGAATGGACTTCTTTAGAAACCATTTTGCACCGGGTTCGGGAACAACTTTGGGAGACCATTCTTAGAAATGAAGCTACTGTAATAGCCGACGAAATGCCTACCTTAGAAGTGATACCTTTCCAGATGGAGCAGTTATTTACTAATTTAATAGGCAATGCCTTGAAATTCACAAGAAAGAATTGTCCTCCCGTTGTTCATATCAAGAGTGAATTGGTATGGGGTTATCAACACCCCGAACTTCAACTTGTTTCGGATAAACAATACTATTGTATTAGCATCTCTGACAACGGTATAGGTTTCGATCAGGAATACCAGGATCGAATCTTTCAGGTGTTTCAGCGCCTTCATAGTAAAACGGCCTACGAAGGAACCGGAATAGGTTTGTCTATCTGTAAAAAAATAGTAGAAAATCATTCTGGGGTCATTCATGCAGAAGGCAAATTAATGGAAGGAGCTACCTTCTACGTGTATCTTCCTGAAATAAGAAACTGATCGTCAACGAAATGTCTGACCAGTCTTTCACCATTTTCTCTTTTGTCGTCCTAAGGCCAGTAAGCGTACTGAGCCTTGCGGGATAGGGGTGCCTGCTGAGGCCTTATTGGCCGAGGCTAATTATTCCTGCAAATTATAACTTCAGGATACCTTCTGCATCAGGGCTTGGCTCGGATATACTGATTAGGCCAGGCAGCTGCCTCTTCTAGTTCACTGGAAGCTGTCAATGGGAAATATGGATTTCTCAGGAGTTCTCTGGCCATAAATATCAGGTCTGCATGCCCTTCTGCCAAGATACTTTCTGCCTGTAAGGCCTCGGTAATCAGTCCAACTGCTCCGGTAGGAATTCCTACTGTTTTTCGGATGCTACTCGCAAAAGGCACCTGGTACCCGGGTCCAACGGTGATTTGCTGATGAGCCGCTAATCCTCCACTGGAGACATCAATCAAATCCACGCCCATTTCTTTCAACAGATGCGAGAGACGTATGGATTGGTCCAAATCCCAGCCTCCTTCAGCCCAATCGCTGGCTGATATTCGTACGCACAAGGCCGTATCTTCTGGGATAATGGCCGAAATACCTTCTACAATTTCCAATAATAATCGGGTCCGGTTTTCAAAACTACCTCCGTAAGGGTCTGAGCGTTGGTTGCTCAGGGGGGAAAGGAACTGATGCAGCATATACCCGTGTGCCGCATGGATTTCTATTACTTTGAAACCCGCGATCAGGGCCCTGTTGGCGGCAGCTACGAAGTTATTTATCAGATTGACAATACCGGTTTTTTGCAATTGTTCGGGATCGTCCTCCTGGTCTCGAAAGGGAATGGGAGAGGGGGCCAAAGTTTTCCACCCACCCTGTATCAGGGGCACTTGTCCTCTTCCTTTCCAAGGGGCAAATGTACTGGCTTTGCGACCAGCGTGAGCCAACTGAATACCTGGGACGGCCCCCTGTTGACTAATGAAGTCCGTTATCTGAGAGAGTTTTTCGATATGTTCGTCACGCCAGATACCTAAGTCATTCGGTGAAATGCGCCCTTCCGGCGAAATGGCCGTGGCTTCAGTAAAGACCAGAGCCGCTCCTCCAACAGCACGGGAACCCAGATGTACCAAATGCCAGTCGGTAGCATAACCGTCAACCGACGAATACTGGCACATGGGCGAAACGACCATTCGGTTTTTTAGAGTGATATTTTTTAATTGATAACTTGAAAATAAAGTTTTCATGGTTGAATATTGAAGTTTTAATTTTGGAAGTACTGCTAGTTTATTCTTCATGTATTTCTTTTACGCGGCCAATTTGCCCACTCTCCAGCCGTACTTTTATTCCATGAGGATGTTGTGGAGACTTGGTGAGTATGGCCTGAACCACCCCTTCGGTGAGCTGGCCTGTACGCTGATGTTGCTTCAAAACGATGGATACGGCTGCTCCTATGCTAATGTTTTTTCTTTCTGTACCTGTTAACATTGGTGTTTATATATGGTTTATAGAATATTTACGCTGTCTCCCTTATGTCGGAATTTCGGATTGATTCAAAACGGGATTTTTCTGGGCAATAGATTGCAAAATCTTAATCTCATCGATGGTAATGGTGCTGATTAGCTCAAAGAGTCCATTGATTGTTTTAAGGTCGGACAACAGGCGCCGTTGGGGAGACTGTGCCGATAGTTCAATTCCCAGCTCCTTTATCTCTTTCTTACGAATGGTTAATAGATCAATCAGTTTCTGGTTAGGTGGAAGGGCTTCACGTGCCACCTCAATATTTCCCTCAATCCTGCCTTCCAGAATATGAAGCCCGGCTTCAAATTGGCGGTCTATCTGTTTCAGCATGCGTTCGAACTCAGGAGCAAATTCCTGAAAGGAACCGGTTTCAACGTAAAATGATAAGGAAGCGACATAGGAGGTGAGCATATGGCTAGACGCTACAAACTGATGGTATTCAGCCATATTAGGCTGCTGATTTTTGGGCTCCGAAAGCATTTTTTCAAAATTATCGGAAAGGTTTGCCAAGGCGATTATAGCGTTTTTTCTTGCTTCTTTTACTTCCCCCAGATCTATGGAATGGCCGGTAAAGCGCGCGGCTATTGTGTCGAAATACTGCCTGTTAGCGCGGATGGCCTCCCCGATATATTGGTTGATCTGAGAATGTTCCCAAACGGGAAGTACATAAGAAGAGATCAGAAACGCGATGACTGATCCTAATAAAGTATCAATGGCTCTATCCTGTAGTACTCCGTTTAAATTAGCAGGATTAAGAAAGTAAAAACAGAGAATCACATATAGGGTAATGGAGGTCGAGGCTATAAAGTAATTGCTTTTCAGGAAGGTATATGCCGATATCATAGCGAACATCAGAGCCATAAAAAGTACCGTACCATCGTGTACCCAGTATAGTAGCAGGAATCCTGCCGTTAACCCCGTGAATGTTCCTCCTATACGATAAATATTACGTTGTTTTGTTAGGCTAAAGGCCGGTTTCATAATGGTAACCACCGTCAGCAAGACCCAGTATCCATGGCCGAAATCGAAGCTTAGCGAAATGGAATAGGCTATCAATAAGGCCAGGGTTACACGTAAAGCATGCCTGAAATGTCCTGATTTTAAGGAAATATTATCCAATAAAATCCGTGGGTGGTAATCTTGTTTGGGGATGAAATTTTCAAGATTGACATTTACTTCGAGTTCATTACTGATTTTGGTGTCATAAGTGGTAGCCCGGTGAAGTTTTTTTACCCTTTCGGTGATGTCCTGCATTCGGTTGAGGATCTGTCTGAGCATCATAAAGTCTTCGACGTTAGCTTCTGTCAGGCGCCGACTTCTCAGACTATCGAAGGCTCGTATACATTTATTGATAGAAAGATCTAGGTCATGTTTGGGCTTTGAGGGCACACCACTCTGTACTGCAATCCCGATCTGTTGAATTTCAGCGGCCAGCCAATTGAGGTAAGTGCCAAAAAGACGTAGAATCCGACTATCGTCGAAGGACTTATGAAGGTGATGATAATCTTGCTGGGCATTTAAGATACGCTCAAACAGGTCGATACTGTCCAGGAACATCAACATCAGGGTTCGACTGGTGGTATTGGACTCATTGACAAACTCCCTGGTCTTGAATAATATCTCCCTCAAATTTTGATGGTTTTCTCTTAGGATAACTTGTTGATGGACCATTTGGCTAAACAGATCCTCATATTTGGGCTTAGCCACGTAGTAGCCAGCTTTGATGGACAAAAGCTTACCCAATTCGATGAAATTTTCTCCTAACAGCTGGCGGATTAAGACATAGGGTCTTAATTTTTGTAATATCAAAAACAAAATTAAATACCAGATTCCACCCAGGGAGAAAATAAAAACGGTTCGTAAGCCTAGGTCATGACTAAGGTGATCGTCAATATTAAATACAAAAACGAGCAGGGCGATCAACCCTATGCTATTGGCGCGGTTACCGTATACTCCGGCCAGGGAGAAGAAGATGCCAAATAAGACTATTTCCGCATATACTGCAAATTCATACTGCCGAAGATAGCCTGTGATGAGCGCCACCATAAAATAGGTGAATATGGCCAGTAAAAGGGCATTGCGCCGACGGGTGAAAGGACCAGGAGAATCGGTCGCCCCAAGCAGTAGCGTGCCCAACGGAAAAGCAATATACTCGCTCAGTATACCGTAATGCTGTAATATAAGGCTTGGCAATACGGCGCCTAATGTGATTCGTATTCCCGCACTTAGCTGATGACTTGAAATGAATTTTTTAAACTCATCCAAATAATTCATATGATCTAGGTTATAGATGGTCGTATAGGTTCAATAGGATTCGTTGGCGAAAATCAGTCTTTTGCTTTTTAGATTCACCTCATTATGGAGGGAGCTAGCTCTTTAACAACGCCATTCCGAAAGTTAAGGAATCGTGGGTTCTGGTTATATATATGTTTAAGCATTTTGGAATATCTGGTGTCTTAATCTGATATTTTATGAATAGAATACTATCCTCTGTCTTCTTCTAAGAATTTATAAGGAGTGTATTAGGAAAAGAATTGAAGAATTGATACTATTGTGTATTGTAGTATTGATACTGAAAATATCATTTGAATTTAATTTCTGGAGAATGGAAAAGGAAGTGGAGCAAGCGGGCAAGAAACTGTATTCTGTACAGGTACATATTATTCATAGTCTGATATACATGGTAGGGTCGCGGTTAAAAGCTTCCGATTGGATGAATGAGCGGGATCTGGTGGAAGCCAATGCTCATTATTTCCAAAAAATGGCTGAAGCCGTAGAGCGACATTATCGACTCAACTGTACCCTTCAGCACGCCTGGGGGGCGGCCCGATTATACCTGGACTATCGTCAGGGCAGGGAGGAGGTTAGCCCCCCTGCTAACCCTGAGTCATTTCTCCGCCCCGAAGGGGAAGATACCTTCTGGCAGGACTATGAGCGGATTTATCGCTTAGATCCTGACCGATATGAATGAATTGCTAAGTAGATGGGGCTTTTACCGGGATAACTTTTCCATTTGTTCCTAAATTATTCAGCAGGTCGGCTAATATGGTACCAGCAATGGTTAAGGACAGTTGGGCTACTGATTTATTGGAATGCTGTTGTTTTGCTGCGATCCCAAGCAAGGCACCGGCTATGGGAATCAGTAAATATGGATCGCGCAAGCTCCTTGATGCGGCTATTGCACCAGTAGCTAAGGTCGGTATGGCATATTGAGATATCCTTACTGCGGCCTTTTTTTTGGTAAAATAACCCGCTTCCTGAAGCAGGTTGATCAAACTGATAGCACTTGCAGCTCCTAACCATCCAGTATAAAGACTTACTGATTTTTGAAGCGTGCGCTCGGGTTGAGGGGGAGTGAATTGACCAATAGCCAAGGCACGATGTAGACCCAGGGCTGCAGGCAGCATGCTCATGGTGGTCAATGCTGCGCCCACTCGTCCCGTCCGATCGGAACGGGAGAAAAAGTAACCGAATAGGGCGCCCAGTATATAATTGGCTCTAAGCCAGTTTTGAGCCCTGGCATACCGGGGGTTAGAGAGCTGCCTAGAGCTAGCCTGATGGAATATCAGGGCTGCTGTACCTGAGTAGATTACACCCCAGGCAATACCAAATGTAGCATTAGCAGGGGTAAGAAGGTTTCTATCCAGCTTATTTTGTCTTTTTTTAACCGTTCGGTTATTCTGATTACTACCGCCCTTACGGCTTCCCCAAAAGGAGGCTAAAATACCACCCAACACGATTGTGGCTGTGAGATAGCGTGAATTTCTTGATTGAAGCATAGGTATTCCTGGATTAATTATTAAGAATCTTCACTAAATTCAGGCAATTTGTATGCCATTACCCAGAAAGGATACTCTCCGAGGCTATTTTTTGCTTCAAGGAGCCGATTTAGGTACAGGTTTTTTAAGGATCGAATTGTTACCTTTATTGCCATTTGCAGTACATTGTACAAACATTTTGTAAGGACCATAAATTAAATAACATGCGTTGGCAAAATCTGAGAAGAAGTAATAATGTTGATGATCGACGTGGAATGTCAGGTACTGGCAAAGTAGCCATTGGTGGCGTTGGGGTGGTGATAGTGGTAGTGTTAAGCCTGCTCACTGGCCGCGACCCTGGAGAAATGTTATCTAATCTGCAAGGTATGCAGGGAAGCGAGCAGGTTACGAGTCGCCCAGCAGGGCCTCGCCCCGACGACCGCACCGCCGATTTTGTCTCTGCAGTTTTAGGAAGTACTGAAGATGTGTGGACAGAAATTTATGCCCAAAACGGAGGTCGTTATCAAGCGCCTACGCTGCAAATATTTGAGCAGGTAACCCAAGGGGGGTGTGGCGGAGCATCTGCAGCGATGGGGCCCTTCTATTGCCCTGCTGACCAACAGGTATATATCGACCTTTCTTTTTGCGAAGAGCTCCGGACGAAATTTAAGGCGCCTGGTGAATTTGCAGTAGCTTATGTGGTAGCGCACGAAGTTGGCCATCATGTTCAGAATCTAATGGGCATTTCCGATCAGGTTCAAAATCAACGCGGAAGAATGAGTCAGGCCGATTATAATAAATTATCAGTGAAACTGGAGCTCCAGGCAGATTTCCTGGCTGGTGTGTGGGCCTACCATGCTCATAAGCAAAGTAATATTTTGGAACCGGGTGATCTGGAAGCGGCTCTCAATGCCGCAAATGCTATTGGAGATGATAAACTCCAGAAACAATCGCAGGGCTATGTAGTTCCAGATGCCTTTACTCATGGTAGTTCGCAACAGCGTATGTATTGGTTTAAGAAGGGATTTGAAACGGGAGATCTGAGCCAAGGGAAATTTAATGATATCCGATAGTTTTCTTCCTTCCTCCCTTTCCTAACCGGGCGCTTATTGAACTTATTATGCTTGAGATTCATTTATATGTTGATACATGTAAATGAATTTTAAAAATAATGAGTTTAATAGAAAATCTAAATTGGCGCTATGCAACCAAGAAAATGAATGGCAAGCGTGTCTCGGAGGAGAAATTGGCAGTGATATTGGAGGCCGCACATCTGGCACCTTCTTCATCGGGGTTACAGCCGTTCGAAATAATCGTGATCAGCAATCAGGAACTTAAGGAGAAAATACAGCCCATAGCATTTGGACAAAGTCAGATTGTAGATGCTTCGCATCTGCTCGTTTTTGCGGCCTGGGACAACTATACGGTAGACCGTGTAAATGATACTTTCAGTAGGGCGAATCAAGAGCGGGGGTTGCCGAATACGGCCACAGATGCCTACAGAAAGAATCTGCTAAATATCCTATCCGGTAGGAGTGAGGCTGAGAATTTTGCCCATACGGCAAAACAGGCCTATATATCCTTAGGCCTGGCCATGGCCGCTGCGGCGGAAGTCAGAGTAGACGCAACGCCGATGGAAGGATTTGACGCCAATGCTCTGGATACGCTTTTAGGATTGGAAGCCAGGGGATTAAAGAGTACCGCTATCCTGCCACTGGGCTATCGGGATAGCTCTGAAGACTGGCTGGTGAACCTTAAAAAAGTAAGGACACCCAGAGATCAGTTCTTCACTTTTCTCAATTAAGATCTATAGCGTCTGGCCTGTTTGCCAGACGTTATACCCTTTTTCTGACCGTTGTGCAACGTTTACTGGGTAGTATACGTATTGGTGGGAGAATCACTAACGTTAACCATTAAATTAATTTCAGTAAACGGGTCATGAAAAAGATAGCTTTACTTTTCGGATTTATTTTTATTTATATACCAGTATCCTATGCTCAGGATTCTTTACGTCATCAGTTCCTAATTGATGCAGGGGTGGCTGTTGGTTCATCCAATTTTAGTGGGATGGGCGCTTTTCAGTATGACCATTATTTTGGTAAGAACAATAGAATAATTGTAGGAACCGGATTAAGATTTACTGGATTTTCGGGCTCTGACCTAAATTTCACTACGGCACCAGCCAATCTTACGTCTAACGATGCCAATATTGATACACTTTTAGTTTCTTCACCTCGGGTGTATGCTGCCAATCTGATGTTAAATTTGGGCTATCGCATCACGGACAAATGGCAGGCTGGTTTTTCAATTGACCTGGTTGGGTTTTCTTTCGGTCCAACGGAATCACCACGATATATAAGCAACGGAAAGTATAGAACGGTGAGTGCCAAACCTACCTCCCCAAATTACCTGTTGATTGGGGATAGGGACAATGGATCCTTGAATTCTCAATTTTATGTAAAATACAAGTTTTCCAAACGATTTGGTGCCAAGGTTGCTTACCAGTATTTGTTCAATGAGCTTCGCACCACCACTACGGTGCAAACCCTGCCGGAGCCTAATAATCGATTTCGAAATAAAAGCTCTTCGGCCTATGTTGGAGCCTACTTCGTCTTTTAGCCTTCCGTTTTATTTATATAGATCCCGTCCTTGTCAACAGATAATGACGGGTTTTTTTATGATGTAAATTATATTTTTGTTTCATTTATGGCCTAAATCAATTCTAGCTTATTTCCGTGAAGATCATACAGAAGTCGCTTACCCTAAGAGCAAGGTCCAGGGGGTTCCATAGCATAACGGACGACATACGAAGGCTATTGGGGAACCCGCTGCCTATAGAGGTGGGGATATGCCAGATTTTTATACAGCATACCTCTGCTTCTCTAGCTCTCAATGAAGATGCCGATCCAACGGTTAGAATAGATTTTGAAACATATTTTAACAAATATGTACCCGAGAATGACCCGGATTATCGTCATGACTATGAAGGATCCGACGATATGCCTGCTCATTTGAAGGCCGCCATACTCGGTGCATCGGTAATGATACCTGTAAAAGATGGCGCATTGGCACTTGGGACTTGGCAGGGCATTTATCTTTGTGAGCACCGAAACTATGGGGGTAATCGAAACATACTGGTTACGCTTATGGGGCAGTAGGGTAGGTAGGATATGGGGATTCATAATTTTGGCATTTAACCTATATCGAACACATCTACGATGAATAGAAGAGAATTTATAGCAAAGGCAGGCATGGCTTCCGCCTTAACCCTCCAACTCAATCCGCTGGAAGAAGCAGGAGAGCCAGTAAAGGGGGACAAACGGATAATTATCTCGGAGGTAAGTGCCAATTTTGAAAGGGAACCTTTATATCCCTACCGATTTAAGGGGAGTGCGATTACCGATAGTTGGCAGTCTGCGGTCCGTCTAGCATCAGAAGGTGGCCAGCATGCGGTAGGCCTGGGCACGCAGGGAGTATTATGGTCCGACTCAAAGGTATTTGCAGCCCATTCGGAGAGTGGGGGCAATGCCATTATGTATGCCATGACCGAGCGTGCCACTCAAATGCTGAAAGGCGAATCTTTTACAAATCCGGTAGCTCTTCTTGATAGCCTATTCCCAGAAGTTTGGGCCTATGGTAAGCGTATCACCGGAAACCCTGACTTACGAAAGACTTTCGCTTTGAATGCCTTGGTAGCGGTCGACAATGCGGCTTGGATCTTATATGCCCGGGAAAATGGGCTCCATAATTTTGATGAGATGATCCCTGCTGCCTATAAGCCCGGCCTATCCTATAAACACGCTCAGGTAGCGAGCATCCCTTCATTCGCCGTGGGTACCGAGGCAAGTCGTATTAAGGCCGCTGCCGATGAGGGATACTTTATCATGAAATTAAAGACTGGGGCGGCTGGAACTCAAAAGGAAATGATCGAAAAGGATATTGCATTTCTTACAGCCGTACACAAGGCTATTGGGCATATAGAAACTCCGCATACCCATAATGGAAAGATTCCGTACTATTTCGATGCCAATGGGCGGTATGAAAAAAAGGAGACTTTAATGCGTTTTTTGGATCATGCCAAAAAAATCGGAGCTTTCGATCAGATAGCCGTCATAGAAGAGCCCTTCGAAGAACATAATGAATCGTACGTAGGCGATCTGGGGGTGAGAGTAGCTTCTGACGAGAGTGCTCATACTGTGCAGGATGCGGCGCATCGAATTGAGCTTGGCTACACCGCACTAGCATTAAAGGCCATTGCCAAAACGATGAGTATGACGATGAAAATCGCTCAGCTAGCTTACGAAAAGAATATTCCCTGTTTTTGTGCCGATCTCACGGTCAATCCTATTCTGGTAGATTGGAATAAAAATGTTGCGGCACGCTTGCAGCCATTCCCTGGGATGCATGTAGGTCTGCAAGAAACCAATGGGCATCAGTATTATAAAAATTGGGATAAATTAGTGGACTTTCATCCCATGGCTCAGCAGAGTTGGGTTAAGACTCAAAAGGGAGTATATCCGACCAATAATACATTTTACGCTAGAAGCGGAGGTATTCTGGACTCTTCGGAACATTATGAGGGTTTGTTTATTTGAAAACCCGGGAAACCGATAAAAAAATGGGATATTAATCATCTATTTACTGTGGTTGAACGTACTTTTGTAGCCGGCTATTGGTCCTGAAAAGACTGAAAGCCGGCAAATTTTTGTACCATTCAATTAAAGCATGCAAGCTCAAATAGATTCAATTAATTCGGAGATAGCCAGTCTTCGTCAGCAAATTATTCAACATTCTGTTTACCGATCCATTCAAGATCTGGAAGATCTCCAGGTTTTTATGCAGTATCATGTATATGCTGTTTGGGACTTTATGTCCTTATTGAAAACGCTGCAGAACGGGTTAACATGCACAACGGTACCCTGGTTACCCGTAGGAGACGCCGAAACAAGAAGCTTGATCAATGAAATTGTCGCCGGTGAGGAGTCAGACATCAATGATGCCGGAGGGAAGCAAAGTCATTTTGAAATGTATTTGGATGCCATGACCCAGATTGGCTGTGACATGGAGCCCGTTCAGAATTTCATTCTTGCGTTGCGGCAAGGGGTAGCGGTGGAACGAGCTTTGGAAGGGGAGGGAATCCCCAAGGCCGCCCGGGAATTTGTAACCAATACCTTTGATGTAATCGAAGGCGGCAAGCTGCACGAACAGGCGGCGGTCTTTACCTTTGGTCGGGAGGATTTGATTCCTAATATGTTTTTATCCATCATCAACGATCTGAATACCCGTTTTCCTGAAAGTGTTGGTTTATTTAAATATTATCTGGATCGCCATATAGAGGTGGATGGTGATCATCATAGTCATCTAGCCTTGCGGATGACTTCAGTACTCTGCGGAGATCAGGAAGATAAATGGGTTGAAGCCAGGCAGGGAGCCATTATAAGTCTGCAAAATCGCCTCTTTCTTTGGGACGCTATCCTCGAAGAAATTCTTGCAAACCGGGCTAATAAAATTTAAAATTGTCTGTTATTCCCTTTGCGAATAATCGGGACCCATCCAATTGAAAGGCTGGGCAGAAGTCTGATGGTTGTCATTTTTGCGATATGGATGTATATTTATTATTTACTTAACCATGTAGAATCGTGAAAAAGTCTGAAATTAGTCGAATGCCCTCCTTCTTCGATCGTTATATCAACCTATGCGATGACATTTCGTTATTATTGGCGCTTGAGAAGACATCACCAGACCAAGTTTTTTCTCTGGACATGCTCCGGGAAATTGGGGATAAAATTTATGCTCCTGGCAAGTGGACTATAAAAGATATCCTGCAGCATGTAATCGACAATGAGCGTATCATGTGTTATAGGGCCCTGCGTTTTTCCAGAAACGAGCTCACTGCCTTACCTGGATATGAAGAGAATATAATGGCTGCCAATAGCAATGCAAGGAATCGTACGCTGGAAGATATTATGGAAGAATTCCAGATTGTGCGCGGGGGGACATTGGCATTGTATAGAAACATGACCCCCGAGATGATGCTTCGGGAAGGCCTAGCAAATGGACAATATATGTCTCCACTATCCTTAGGTTTTGTCATAGTCGGGCATGCGGTACACCATCGTAATATTATTGAACAACGCTATCGGCCTTTATTGTAGACGGAGGAAACGTTCCTATTTACTAGCAAATAGACCCTGAATATGAGTAAGAATAATTCCAGAGTAATCAATGCATGGTGTATGTACGATTGGGCCAATTCGGTACATGCACTCGTCATTGTTTCCAGTATATTTCCCGTTTATTTCAATGCCACCACCCTTAAAGCCTTTGGATCGCCCGACATTCAATTTCTAGGGTGGGAAATCAAAAACTCTGTCTTATTTTCTTATACCGTTTCGCTTGCTTTTCTGATAACTGCGGCCATTATTCCATTTTGTACGGCCATCGCAGATTTTACAGGAAAAAAGAAGTTATTTATGCAGTTTTTCTGCTATCTCGGCGCACTGAGCTGTATGTCTTTATTCTTTTTTACAAAGGATACCATTACGATATCAGTCATTCTGTTTGGTATAAGCTTGGTGGGATGGAGCGGATCCATTGTGTTCTATGACTCCTACCTTCCTGAGATAGCTACCGAAGACCAATATGACCGGGTGAGTGCAAAGGGCTTTTCGATGGGATATCTTGGCAGCGTGTTCTTATTATTATTCAATCTGAGCATGATCATGGTTCCCCAGTGGTATGGTATAACTGACAAGGCTTTACCGGCCCGTATTTCTTTTTTGAGTGTCGGGATCTGGTGGATTCTTTTTGCACAGATTCCGTTTCGATATTTACCAAATACGAAGGTCGCAAGGAAGAAACTTAACCGGACTGCCCTTTGGTCGGGATTTAAAGCCTTGAAAAAAGTGTATGAGCATTTACAGAAACAACCATATTTGTCGAAATTTCTCCTGGCATTTTTCGTCTACACCATGGGGTTAAGGACAGTGATGTATGTGGCCACAATATTTGGAGCTTCGGAACTGAAATTGCCTTCTGAGAGCTTGATTGTTACCGTGCTTCTTATACAACTGGTAGGGATAGTAGGCTCTTTTTCCTTCGCCTGGCTTTCGGGTCAAATAGGCAATATATATGCTTTGATGGTGGGGGTAGTGATATGGATTGGTATTTGTATGGGCGCCTATTACACCACCGAAGCCATGGAATTCTATATCTTAGCTTGTACCGTAGGGATGGTTATGGGAGGCTTACAGTCCCTGTCACGGGCTACTTTTTCTAAACTAATTCCTGAGGACATTTCCGATACTGCTTCATATTTTAGCTTTTATGATGTCACCGAGAAATGTGCCATCGTTTTAGGTACCTTTCTCTATGGTTTGGTCGAGCAGGTTACGGGTTCAATGCGTAACAGTATACTTACCTTATTGGTGATATTTCTCCTGGGACTGATCCTTCTTTATCAAATACCATCCCAAAAAATATATCGGTATCAGTTGGAAGAAGAGTAGGTATGATCTACATCAAAAATAAATCGCATATCCAGGGCGAGACATCTTGGATATGAAAAAAGAGATGGCCGTTAAGGCCATCTCTTTTTTCATATTTACCGCATTCCAGCTGCTTACAGCATGGTGCGTTTTACTTCTTTAAATTCAAAGCTTTCGATGATATCACCGACTTCTATATCGTTATAATTCTTGATACTCACCCCGCACTCATAACCAGTACGAACTTCCTGAACATCGTCTTTAAATCGTTTCAGTGAGTCGATATCCCCTGTATGGAGTACGATACCATCCCGAATAATTCTGATTTTATTATTCCGTTTCACATAACCGTCGGTCACGTAACATCCAGCAATCGTACCGATTCTACTGATCTTGAAGACCTCACGAATTTCGATATTACCCGTGATAATCTCTTCGATGGTAGGAGCAAGCATACCCGTCATGGCATCCTTAATCTCTTCAATCGCATTATAAATCACAGAGTAATGGCGTATCTCGATCTGATCCTGCTCGGCCATTTTCTTGGCATTAGCAGAAGGACGTACCTGGAAGCCTACAATGATGGCATCGGAGGCAATGGCGAGGTTAACGTCCGACTCAGATATCTGACCAACCGCTTTATGAATAATATTTACCTGAACTTCGGAGGTTGATAGTTGCAGAAGCGAATCTGAAAGGGCTTCAACCGATCCATCCACATCTCCTTTAACAATCAGGTTAAGCTCCCGGAATGAACCAATGGCCTTTCTCCGCCCGATCTCTTCAAGAGTAATATGCTTACGGGTACGGATCGTCTGTTCGCGTTGGATCTGCTCCCTTTTGGTAGCGATCTCACGGGCATCCCTTTCGTTTTCAAATACGTTGAAGCGGTCACCTGCTTGCGGGGCTCCATTAAGTCCCAAAAGTTGTACCGGGGTTGATGGTCCTGCTGACTTCAACTTACGACCTAGGTGGTCGGTCATGGCTTTCACCTTACCGTAATGCGCACCTGCCAGTACAGAGTCACCTACTCTTAGGGTTCCGGTCTGCACCAGAATGGTCGTTACATAGCCACGTCCCTTATCCAGGGAAGCTTCTACGACAGTACCCAGAGCTCTTCTGGAAGGATTGGCTTTAAGGTCAAGCAACTCGGCTTCTAATAATACTTTCTCTAGTAGCTCGTCGATACCCAATCCAGATTTAGAAGAGATTTCCTGAGTTTGATATTTACCACCCCATTCTTCTACCAATAAATTCATGTTGGCGAGTTCTTCTCTTACTTTTTCAGTGTTGGCACCAGCCTTATCTACCTTACTAAAGGCAAATACGATTGGAACACCGGCTACTTGAGCGTGGTTAATTGCTTCACGTGTTTGAGGCATGACACTGTCGTCTGCCGCAATTACGATGATAACAACATCCGTAACTTTAGCTCCACGAGCACGCATGGCTGTAAAAGCCTCGTGACCCGGTGTATCTAGGAACGTTACCTGCTTACCAGTCTTGGTTTTTACGCTATATGCTCCAATGTGCTGGGTGATACCACCGGCCTCACCACTGGCAACGTTTTCATGTCTGATATAATCGAGTAGAGAGGTTTTACCATGATCGACGTGACCCATAATGGTAACGATAGGTGCACGTTCCTTCAGGCTTTCTTCGTCGTCTACTTCTTCTACTACGTCATTCTGAACTTCTTCTTCGGCAGAGATAAAGGCAACCTCAAAGCCAAACTCGTCGGCAATGAAGGTAATAGCTTCTGCATCTAAGCGTTGGTTGATGGAAACAAACATGCCCATACTCATACAAACCGAGATTACTTCCTGAACGGTAACGTCCATCAGCGAGGCAAGGTCGTTGGCCGAAACGAATTCGGTCACACGTAATACCTTAGTTTCTTCGTCTTCCATTCCGTTTGGATCGTTGCGATCGGCACGGTCACGACGGCGAAGGGATTTTCCTCTACTCGTTGTTTTGGCATTTGTGCCACCCATTCGGGCCATAGTAGCCTTAATGTTGCTGGCAACTTCCTTGTCAGAAACTTCTTCTCTTTTACCACCACGTTTGTTGCGGTCGCGTCCACCTCCTCGAGCGGACGAGCTACGGGAGTCTGTCCCTGTCGATGCTCCTGGAGTACCTGCCGGTTTACTGGCAGGTTTGTTGGCGGTACCATCGGTAGACCTTGCAGTCGTACCTGATGCGTCGGTGCCTGCTGGCTTGGCGGCACCTGCTGCTGGAGCTGGTGCACCATCACGGATGCGCTTGCGCTTCCTGCGTCTTTTCTTGTCTGATGCAGAATCGCTGGACGCAACGGGATCTTTCTTCTTCTTGTCAGAAGGCAGCTCAATCTTTCCGATCACTCTTAATCCTCTCAATTGTTCCCCACGGGCTTCAATCAGCTTGGATTCGTTCGATTCTGTAGTTTCCGGTCCGCTTTCAGATGCCGGAACCTTTGGGTTGTTCGCTACTATTGGTTCTATATTAGGTTGTTTCGTATCGGGGGTAGGGTCTGCCTCCACAGCTTTAGGCTCATCCTTAGGCATTGCCAAGGGGGCAGCAACCGGCGCTATAGGTGCTGCAGGCACTATTGGCGCAGGTTCGGCTTTGGGAGCTTCGGCTGCGGGAAGCGGTGCTTTTTCAGGCTCCTGAGCAGGCTCAGTAACTTTTACTTCTTTAGGCTTCTCCTCAATTTTGGGCTCTTGAACAGCTGGAGTCTCTTTTACGGGCTCAGGTGTAGGCGCCACTTCTTTAGGAGCTTCCTGAACTTCAGCAGGTTTCTCCGGAGCCGGGGCAGCTGCTGGTTTCTCAGCAGCGGGAGCTACAGGCTTCGGTGCTGGTGCAGCAGGTCCTTTGGCGTTCAGGTCGATCTTACCGACCACCTTAATGCCGGGTAATTTATTTTCAGTAACCGCAGTTTCCTCCTTAGGAGCCTCTGGGGGAGTTTTGCTCTCCTCAGCAGGCTTATTTGGCGAACTGCGAAAATAAAGGATTTCATCAACATCACTTTTCACTTTCTGCTCCTTTACCTCCTCCGCTTTCTCGGTCGAAACTGGCTTTGGCGCCATAGAGCTTTTCAGGTCCTCCGATTTGAAGTCCTTGGCCAAAAAGTCGATTTGATCCGAATTAATCTTAGTATTGGGGTTACTTTCCACCTTAAACCCTTTGGCAGACAGATGATCCACGATCGTAGTAATTCCCACGTTCAGGATCCGTGCCACTTGGCTAAGGCGCATCATTTTATCTTCTGCCATATTAGCAATCAGTAGAAAAAGTTTTGCATTCCTAAAACATGCCACCAGGCATGCTTCATTTTATTTTACTCAAATTCTTTACGAAGGATCTCCAGGACCTCTTCGATGGTAGTATCTTCCATATCGGTTCTACGTACCAGTTCTTCCGTGCTAAGGGCTAAAACACTTTTGGCAGTATCTAAGCCAATCTTATGAAGCTCCTGAATAATCCAGCTCTCGATTTCATCTGAGAATTCAGACAAATCTACATCTTCATCATTCTGTTCTTCGATATCACGGAACACATCGATCTCCATTCCGACAAGTTTACCAGCCAATTTAATGTTCTGGCCACCTTTACCAATTGCCAAAGATACTTGATCGGGCTTTAAAAAGACAGAAACCCGGCGGGCATCTTTGTCAATCTGCATGGAACTAACTTTGGCCGGGCTTAACGCTCTGCTTATAAGTAACTCCAGGTTTTCGGTAAAATTGATGACATCAATATTTTCGTTACCCAGTTCCCTCACGATAGAATGGATTCTGGATCCCTTCATTCCCACACAGGCTCCTACCGGATCAATGCGGTCATCGAAGGATTCCACAGCTACCTTCGCTCTTTCGCCTGGCTCTCGTACAACTCTTCTTACAGCAATAATTCCATCATAAATTTCAGGAATCTCTACTTCAAACAGGCGCTCTAAGAACATGGGGGAGGTCCGGGACAGAGTAATTTTTGGGGAGCCATTATTCATGTCTACCTTATGAATTACCGCTTTAACCGACTCTCCTTTGCGGAAGCGATCTTTAGATATCTGTTCAACACGTGGTAAAGAAAGTTCGTTTCCTTCACTGTCTACTATAATTACCTCGTGACGCAATGTCTGATACACTTCGCCCGTGATCATCTCTCCAACCTGATCCTTGTATTTTTCATACATGATCTCCTTCTCCATATCCTTGATACGCTGTATCAGGGTTTGGCGGGCCGTCTGAACCAAGCGGCGGCCAAATTCTTCTAGTTTTACTTCCTCGGCCACTTCCTCGCCGACTTCAAAGTCGCTTTGGATTCTACGGGCTTCGTTAAGGGGTATTTTGTTGTACTCCCAAATATCCTCTGAGTTGTCATCGACAATCTCACGGGTACGCCACATTTCTAAATCACCACTTTCCGGGTTAATGATGACGTCAAAGTTATCATCGGTGCCGTATTTTTTACGAATCATGGTTCTAAAAACCTCCTCCAATACGCTGATCATCGTAGGACGATCAATGTTTTTAGAGCTTGCAAACTCTGCAAATGATTCTATTAATATTCCGCTATCCATTGTATTTAGTATGAATATTTGCTGATCTTAGGTTGTACAATTTTATCTTTCATTCTACTCTGGCCTTAGGCCCGGAGCTTAATTTTTACTTGAGTGAAATCACTACAAGTGCTTTGGCTATTTGGTCGAAGGCGATCACCTTCCGCAGGGAGGCCTCCTCGACAGGGACTTTCGGTTTCTTCTTCGGAGCGGGAACCTGGAGGGTGATTTCCTTTTCCCCTACTTCTAAAAGCTCTCCCGTAAACATTTCTCCTGAGTTGTCTGTGATTTTTAAACTCCTACCGATGTTTTTTATAAACTGACGGGGCAATACCAAGGGCTGGTCCAAGCCGGGAGAAGACACCTCTAGGGTATAAGCCTCGGCGAAAAACTCCATTTCTTCAAGTTGTTTGGCCAGCTGCCGGCTCACAGACGTGCACTGCTGTATGGTAATTCCCTCGTCGCTATCGACTAAAATAATTACTTTCTGACTTATTTTGGAAGGTTTTAACGAAATATCGACAAGAAAACAATTGCTTGCTTCCAATATCGGATTGAGCAAATCTTCCAACTGTTCTTTAACTGTCATGTAAGATGGACTATAAATAAAAAAGGGGTTTAATACCCCTCAATCAACCGATCAAAATAGAATTCTGCCACAAATGTAATACAATTAAATCAGATCTACAAGTGGGCTAGGGTTTCCTAAAATAAAACATACGCTGAATTTTGTCCTTATATTGCAGCATCATTATTACGGTTTTATCTAGATATGCGCAGGCTCTATTCTTTTGTTAGTTTTTTTACCATAATTTTAACTTTTCTAATATATCTGGGGTATATCCAGGGCTGGGTGCTTGGCGTACTGGGGCTTGGCTATCCGGTGCTTTTACTATTTCATCTGTTTTGCCTGGGGTTGATACTTATTTTTAGTCCCCGCAATCTGCTCTGGCCCTTGCTGGTATTTGGCTCATTTCTTTTGCTCTTACCCCGAACCTATCGGCTAGATGCAGCCCCGAAGAACGCTGAAGCAGAAGATAAAAAGGTGATTTCGGTGCTTTCCTATAATGTAGGAAATTATACGAAAAGCGGGCAGGAAGTTTCCGATTATCTGCAATGGCTCCTGGGGCAGGAGGCCGACGTACTCTTATTGCCTGAATATTCTAACTGGACCCATCGGCGTACTTTGGACAATATTCGAAAAACCTATCCCTATTACCATACCCTACAACATCGAAAGCATAAGGCATTGAAAAATACGGTACGGTTAACGGTTTTTTCGAAATACCCAATCGTGGCCGCCAGAGACACATTATTTCAAGTCTTAAATGGAATCGTTCAGGCCGACATAGCGATAGGCAAGGACACCCTATCTATTTTTGGAACCCACTTGTTCTCCATGAGCCTTCAAATAGATAAACTTGTCAAAGAGAAAGACAAAGAAGAACTTGAAAAAGGAGGAGTGCTGGTGATGCGCAAACTAAAAAATGGCTTCTTACATAGGAAAGGAGAGGTAGATTTGCTGGAAGAATGGATAAAAGAGGCTAAACACCCGGTAATTGTCGGAGGGGATTTCAATGAAACGCCTTATAGCTACTCCTATAACCGTATGCGGAAAAGGTTGTCCAATGCCTTCGAAGAAGGCGGATCAGGATTTGGATTTACCTATAACAGTCTGCCATATTTTATACGGATCGACCAGCAATTTTATGATGCCAATAAACTAGAGCTAGTTAAATTCGAAACACATCGTGATATTTTTTTCTCAGATCATTTCCCTCTGACTGGGGTATATCGACTAAAGTAAGGATTGTATCCCTGACAGGTCTTATAATGCCAGCAGGCTGTCTAGCTCATGCCGTGTAATGGTAGGGGGGAGTTGGCCTGTATAGATTTTATGAACCACCAGAGCTCCGGTAGCCCGAGCCTGGCTCTCCTTTTCAAAACCTTTGAGACCCTCGACACCGGGGAGGTGCTTCTGTTGAATGATCAAGGTAGTATCGTCAAATATTTCGTATCCCCAACCATTGAGGGAATCCAAGGAGGTTTTAATATGCAGCACGTGCTCCGGAGAGTCGTCAGGGCCTGTAAAAAGGCTGGCCTTGTTGAACCATAAATAGGTTCCGACAAGGCCAGCAATCACTAATAATATGATGAAAGGCTTACGCACAAATTATCTTGATTTAGTTGTCTTCATCATTCACTACGGCTGTAGGGTCAAATGCCCACCAGTCGTCAAAACCTGCGGAGCCAGAGGGGCTGCCAGTTCCGAAGTAGCCGAGATTACCCACAGCGAACCCAGCGGCATATCCACGTTGACCACCTTCAAATCCGGTTACTTCAGTCCATACATTGGTGGCAGGCACATACTCCCAGCAATCTGATTGATTAGCTCCTCCAACCAAGTATACTTTGTCGCTGAAAACCAGGGCCAGCGAGTGAGTACGCTTCGGGAAATCTTCGTCGTCGTTAACCATTTTGGTCCATGCTCCCTGACCAGCATTACCGGCAGGATCGAATTGATAAAGATCGCTGGTTGAACTGTTGGAATTGGAAGTACCGAAGCCTACATAACCCTTACCTGAAACCGTGAATGCAGTAGCACCTCTACGCTTGCCACCTGTGAAGGTAGCAATTTCTCTCCAGGAGTCTGTAGTAGCATTATATTCATAAAAATCCTGATAGAAACCGCTTCCGTTATAGCCTAAGCCAACATATGCCTTGTCACCAACAGAAAAAGCAGAAGCATACTGGCGGGTTCCACCTGCAAAATCTGCTACAGCAGTCCAACTATTTTTTGCTGGATCGTAACTATAGAAATCCTTCTTATATCCGTTGTCTAGCTGGGTATTGCCGTCATAACCTGTACCTACATAAGCTTTACCACCTATAACGAAAGACACTGCATCCGTACGTCCAGTTCCAGGGAATTCTGCTTTTTGAGACCAAATCTTAGAACTTGCTTCATAGGACCAGAAATCTTTTACTCTTGAAACGGTTTCGTTGGTAAGTCCGGTACCCACATATCCTTTATCGCCAATCAGGAAGCTTACGGCTCTGGCACGGGCCGAACCACCGAATCCAGGGATGCCATCGCGGTACCAGTTACCCAATTTATCAGCCTCTGGGTCATCATTATTACATCCTACCTGCACGAGTGCGGTTGAGGCAATTATTAGGGCTAATGACGTCTTCTTTAAAGTATTGAACATGAAAATAATATGGTTTGACGAATTTTTACTGATAAAATAAATTATAAATTTGAACGATCTATAGGAACAACCTATACCTTGGCCAAAGTTAAATTTTCTGCAAACATAACATCTTGGCTTTGGTTAGTAAAGCAATGCTTACAAAATTTGAATATTTCTTTTTGTCCGGGGTGCCAGAATTCAACGCATGGCACCTTGTTTTGTTGCTTTAAATTAAAAATTTAGGCCCTCTGAAGCCCTTAATCTCCTATAATTTTTAAAGTGACGGTTTTTGCTATACCGAAAAAATATATTTCTTCTGTTATGAATGCCACAAATAAATGGTACGAATCGTATTGATAACTAGGTTTGAGACGTTTGTTTAGTCTGATCTAAATTGGATTACGCTGGTATCATTGCTTGTGTTGCAGCAAGATGTTGGTTTCATTAAATTAATTCTCTTTCGTTTAAATATGTTGTAATTAAGTTTACAACTCATAATTTTGCATTTTTACTGTTTCTTTCTTAGATGAGCATAAACTTAAAGACCCCCAAATCATATATCTCCCGTTTTCTTAATATCTCTTTGGCCCTAGGCTTGGCGACTTCTCTGTCGAGCTGTGACTGGGGAGATGAGATTGTTTCATTGGTTCAGCCCAATCCCGACGACTTCGCCGTTCTTTATAGCGATACCAATACGGTAAAGTTTAGTACCGTCGTTTACGATTCTTTAATGACCGGCGGCGTGGACCGCCTGCTGACGGGAAGATATCAGGATCCGTTGCTCGGGACTGTCACAGCACAGGGCTATACCCAACCCCAGCTTCAGGGCTCTATCGTACTCCCCGAAAAAGCGGTGTATGACTCGTTAGACGTGTTGTTAGAATATGACGGATATTATTATGGTGACACCACCAAAACCATGAACCTTTCGGTACATGCGGTAACTAAGGATATCTTCCTTCGGTCGTCCTATTTTAATACCTCAACGCTTCCTTTTGATGCTAAACCTTTAGGAACTTTGAAGTTTAAACCAATGCCCAATACAGATTCTTTGAAAATCAGACTTTCAGATGAATTAGGAAAGAAGATTTTCGATCTGGCGGAGAGTAATCTCATGAAAACAGCAGACGACTGGTATCAAGTTATTCAAGGTATTACGCTGCGGGTAAGCGATCAGGATCAAGGGGCAGTTATTGGTATTAAGCTTCAGGGCACAAATTCTGGGATACGTCTCCACTATCATGTGGTAGGTAATGATGGTATATCAAAGAATAAATCGGTGGTTGCTTTGAATGCTTCTTATAATCAGATTTCCACAGATAGGAAGGGCACCCAATTGGCACAGGCTACAGGGCCCAAAACTAGTGCTATTCCCTCCAGCCAGACTAATAACAGATCGTTCATTCAGGAAGGGATGGGGGTATTCACCAGAATAGATCTACCATATCTGAGCAATCTGAAATATGTTGACTATTCGGTCGCCAACAGAGCCTTGCTGAAAATTTATCCGGTTCAGCAGAGCGTTACGCCTATGTATAATGCACCTAAGCGACTGTATTTATATTACATTAATAAAAATAATGAGTTCTTCTCTTCTGGTGAAGGCAATTTTGTTCCTCAAGCCCTGACAACCTTAGACGGACGTGAAGCCATTTCTGGACAGTATGTTGAGAATATCATTGATAATGAGCAATATTATGTTTTTGATGTGAGTGCTTTTGTAGCCAGCATCATGTTTAGTGATTATAAAACAGAGAATGGACTTGCCTTATATACTTCTGCTATGGCGAATGGATCGTGGCCTGAAGCTCGTTCCGATTATGCTAAAGGTGTTTCCAGGTTGGTAATAGGCGATCAGAATGTTAAAGTCGGGCCGAATAATTCTAAGCTTGAGCTTTATTATACAACTGTAAAATACAATAAAAAATAGGAATCAATTGTCGCCTAGCACAATCGAACGGGTCTGTTCCAGGTAAATTCTCCAGGATAATATCAAAAAAAGGCTGCCATATCATTTCGGATATGGCAGCCTTTTCTTATGCTTATGTTTTCAATGATTACTAGTCTTCCTCTTCTAATTCACCTGCTTGTCTAGCCTTAAGCTTTTTGCCCATGGCTATTTTCTCTATGGCGACGAATAGTACAGGTACTACGAAGATAGCTAGAGAAGTGGCGGCAATCATACCGCCGAATACGGTCCAACCGATGGTCTTACGAGATTCGGCTGCGGCACCGCTGGCGAAGGCCAGAGGGAGCACACCAAGAATAAAGGCTAAAGAAGTCATAATAATCGGTCGGAGGCGGAGCTTAACTGCCTCCAGGGTGGCAGCCACTAGTTCCATTCCATTATCTACCCTTTCTTTGGCGAACTCGACGATTAGAATGGCGTTTTTGGCTGCAAGTCCAATTAAGGTGATCAGTCCAATCTGAGCATAAATATTATTTGTCAGGTTGGGCATAAAGGTCAGGGTTAGAATGGACCCAAATGCTCCGATAGGTACCGCAAATAGTACAGAGAATGGAATAGACCAACTTTCGTAGAGTGCGGCCAGGAAAAGGAATACAAAAAGAATGGAAATAGAGAATATTAGGGTAGTACTGTTACCCGCCTTAATTTCTTCGCTGCTCATCCCTGAAAATTCGAAACTGTAACCTTCCGGTAGAGTCTGAGCGACCTCCCGAAGGGCTTCGATGGCCTGGCCACTGGAATAACCGTCTCCTGGAGTACCATTAATTTCGATGGAGCGGTATATATTATAATGGGAAATAAGCGCTGGTGTCTCTATCAATTTGGAGCTTACGAGTGAGCTTAGGGGAATCATATTGCCCTGGGAATTGCGAACGTAAAACTTCTTGATCTTATCCAATGACGATCGGTAGGTACTATCGGCCTGAACCATTACCCGGAAGTTCCGGCCATATAAATTGAAGTCGTTGACATAGCTACTACCCAAAAGTGTAGAAAGCGAACTGTAGACGTCGGAGACTTTTACTCCCAGTTTTTTGGTTTTATCCCGATCCACCTCAAGTTCATAGCTAGGCGTACGTGCGTTAAAGAAGGTAAATGCAGCGCCGATCTCAGGTCTGGCATTAATATCTCCCAGAAATTTCCTGGCCACTACTTCAAACTGCTGAATATTGTCGGTACTGGTAGCCTGCTGTAGCTGGAAGGTAAAGCCGGCTGTAGATCCTAGTCCCGGAATCGCAGGAGGTGATATAGGCATAATGCGGGCCTCTTTAATATCCCCGGTTTTCTGCCGAATCTTGGCTATGACCGACTGTACATGGTGCTCAGCTCCCTTACGGTCGGCCCATGGATGCAGGTTTACAAACATGGTACCAACATTGGATTTGTTAGAAAAACTAATCACGTTGAGTCCTGCCAGTCCACCTACAACACGAACCTCTGGTATCTCCTTTAATCGGGCCATAATATCTTTAATCATAGCTACATTTCGTGTGGTGGAGGTGGCCTCTGGCATTTCGTATGTTACATACAGTCGCCCTTCATCCTCAATAGGGATGAAACCGGTGGGTTTGTTTTGGAACAAGAAGAACAAACCTACAAACAGACATACCATCATCACGAGTACCAGAGGGGTTGCTTTGATCCATCCGGCAACCCCATTGGTATATTTACTTGATAAACGTTCGAACCACCGGTTAAAGCGATCGAAGAAACGCTCCAGCATGTTTTTCTTGTCGTTCACCCCTTTAGAAGGTTTTAACATGATAACACAGAGTGCTGGTGTAAGCGAAAGGGCAACAAATGCTGAAAGCAGAACGGAAACTGCAATGGTTATGGCGAACTGCTGATACAATCGGCCTACTATTCCTGGCACAAAACTTACCGGTACGAATACCGCTGCAAGAATAAGAGCAATGGCGATTACTGGTCCGGAAATCTCTTTCATGGCCTTTTTTGTGGCCTTTTTGGGAGATAACTTTTCGTGATCTATATTATGCTGCACCGCCTCGACAACTACAATGGCATCATCTACTACGATTCCGATAGCCAACACGAAGGCAAAAAGGGTGAGGGTATTGATGGTGAAGCCAAAGGGTATAAAGAATATAAAAGTTCCAATCAGCGATACCGGAATGGCCAGGATCGGAATCAAAGTAGCTCTCCAGTTCTGAAGGAAGAGGAATACCACAATAATCACGAGAATCATGGCCTCGGCAAAAGTGTGTAACACTTCCTCGATAGATACCCGCACCACAGAGGCCGTTTCTAGTGGAATAGAATAGTCTAAGTCTTTGGGGAAAGAGGGCTTAAGTTTCTTTAAAGCCGCCATCACACCATCATATGTATCCAATGCGTTGGCGCCGGGTGCTTGGTAGATCAATACAAATGCAGCAGGTTTTCCATCCACAAAAGCATTGATCCCATAATCGAATTTCCCAAGTTCTACACGGGCAACATCTTTTAGATAGACAATAGAACCTTCAGTAGGGGAGCTTCTAACGACGATATCTTCAAACTGCTCCTTGGTGCTTAGCCGGCTGTTGGTAAGTACATTATATTCGAAGGACTGGGTGTTGGGCTGAGGGTTTCCACCTACTGTTCCTGCTGCCACCTGCAAGTTTTGCTCCGCCAATGCAGCCGAAATATCGGCAGGTACCATTTTAAGCGTGGCTAACTTATCGGGGTCCAGCCAAATACGCATACTGAAATCGTCGGCCCGTGTTACAATATCGCCCACACCTTTAACACGTTGTAATGCATCTTTTAGGTAGATATTGGCATAATTACCAATGAATTGTGCATCATGTGAGCCATTAGGAGAATATAAGGCCAGGGCTATCATAATAGACGGCTGGCGTTTACGGACAGTAAGACCAAGCCGCTTCACGGCATCGGGTAGGGTAGGCTCCGCAACGCTTACGCGATTTTGAACATCCAGAGCAGCTATGTTTACGTCTGTACCTACGTCAAATACGACGTTAATACTACTTTGTCCGCTACCGGTGCTGTTACTGGACATATAGGTCATGCCAGGAGTACCATTAATCTGGGTTTCTATTGGGGTTGTGGTAGTCTGTTCCACCGTTTGAGCATCCGCTCCAGTAAAACTTCCTGAAACAGTTACCGTAGGCGGTGTCACGTCAGGATACTGCGCAACGGGCAAATTAAATAGGGAAATAAGACCTACCAGCACGATTACCACCGAACTTACGATGGCCGTGATCGGTCTTTTGATGAATATGTCTGCAATCATAATAGTACTATCTGACAGGTGAAGTCAGGGCTAGGTAATGGGCCGTGACAAACAATTTTTTATGTGCTTATTTATTGCCAGCCCCAGGTGCTGCTTGCGGACTGGCGGTGGTAACTTTTACACCCTCTCTAAGGTTCTGAATACCCTCTACGGCAATTTTCTCTCCTGCATTCAGTCCTTTCTCAACAATGATCTTGCTTCCTACCGTGCGCCCTGGCTCAATGCGACGTTGCGTCACTTTGCTGCTGTCGCCTAGTACATATACAAAATATTCACCCAGCTGTTCTGTTACAGCTTTGAAAGGAATGGATACGGCAGAAGCTCCTGAAACGCTTCGAACCCGTACATTTCCCGTCATCCCTGCTCTTAGCGCATTGTCGGGATTGGGGAAAGTTAGTCGAGCCCTGATGGTACCTGTCTGAGGGTCTACTGCCCGATCCAAAAGGTCTATTTTGCCGGGATATGGATATATTTCTTGGCCGAAAGCCAAGGTAAAAGTAGAATCGGATTTTTTATTCTCTTTGATCAGGTTGGTAAAGCGATAAATTTCCTTCTGATCGACATTGAAGTCTACAGCGAGCTGCTGATCGGTGGATACCGTGTTTAACAAGGTTTGACCGGCGGATACAGGAGATCCAGGTTTTACCTGGGATATGCCAATAGTACCACTAAAAGGAGCATAAACTTTGGTGTATCGAACATTGGTTTGTACCGCTTTAATATTGGCCTTTGCTGCCTCAACCTGTTTCTTGGCTACCTGTAAGGCCGCCTCGGCATTGTCTACCAGCTGGGTCGCTACTGCATCATTTTTGGCTAGGGCCTGGTAGCGGTCGGCATCCTTTTGGGCTTTAAGCATATTGGCTTCCTGAACCTGCAATGCAGCAACTGCCTGATCGTAATTTGCCGAATATAGTTGTGCGTCAATGCTATAAAGAAGTTGACCTTTCTTTACCTTGGCGCCATCTTTGAAGTGGATTCCGGTGATAAATCCGGAGACCTGAGGACGCAACTCTATTTCATTTAAAGGAACAACCGTGCCAGGATACTGATCAAAATAGGTAGTAGTTTCATTGGTTACTTCCATCAGTGTTACGGGAACTTCCTGCGGGGCGGTAGGTTTTTGCTGCTCCTTCTGGCCACATGACCACAGCGCTGTAATCAGAATCGTAGAGCTTGCTATTAATTTGATTTGAGGTAACATATTTTTGAATTTCTATATAAGATAAGTAGGTGGATCAAAACAAAGCACTAGGTTTTATTCTGGATTATTGAGTTGGCCCAGGGTTCTCTGGACGTCTATTTTACTAGCCAATACATCGTAAAGGGCATTATAGTAGTTGATTCTGGCCAGTCGTAGATCGGTTTCGGAAGTGACGACCTCCAAATAAGCCTTAATTCCGGACCTATATTGAAGTTGAACAATTTCATAAACTTCCTTGGCAAGCTCTACATTTTCCTTTTGTGCCAATAGATTAGTCAGGTTACTTTGGTAAGTGGCCAAGGCCGTGGCGTATTCAGAACGAATATTATTTTTTAAATTTACCAAATCCCAATCCGCTCTTTTTACTTGCCACTGGGCCTGACTAATATTGGCTTTTCGTTTGCCTCCCTGAAATAAGGGTAAGGAAACCGTTAGCAAGCCATAAGATTGTGGATAGTTTTTATTATATAATTCTGAAAATTGATTGTTCTGGAAATTAAGGTTATAAGCCCCGTTAATAGACACAGTTGGCAAGTAGCTCCATTTATTGTATTGCAGGTTAGCCTCCGCCAGTCGCTTCTGTGTTTCTAAGATCTGATACTCTATTCGATCGGCATAGGCGGGGACCCTGGTCGTATCTAAGTATAGCTCCCGCTCCATCTGAAGGGTGTCGTAGGCTATTGATAAGGGTTGGTCGTCGGGATAACCTATTAAAGATTTTAAATAGGCCACCTTGGCTTTGAGCATTTCCTCATTACTCTTTTTATTAGCTTTGGTATTATTGAGTGAAATGGTGGCTCTTTTGAAGTCAATTTTATCGGTTATACCCGCCTTATACTGATTTTCTGCGTCCTGTAAGCTCCTCTCAAGTCGTCTTATGTCCTCAGTAGCAACATTAATCTGCTCGGTGGTCGACAATACATCGTAAAATGCTTTGGATACGTTAGCGGTTAAATCAATCTTATTATTCGATGTATTTTGCCTAGCTCTAAGTAGAACGTCTGACTTGGTTCTGTTGGCCAGAAACACATCCCTATTGAAAAGCTGCTGAGAAAGGGTGAATTGAGTCGCGGAAACATTATTTACCCCTAACTTAACCGGATTACCTCCAATGATACTGGTCTGTATCACAAAGTTGTGCTGGTAATTATAATTAAAATTGATTTGTGGATACCAATCGGCGAGTTTGCTCCTTACCTGATCTTCGGTAATTCGTTCATCAAGCACCGACTGCTGAATGCCAGGCTGATTTTGTAACGCATATTGAACGATATTCTCAAGGCTAGGGGTAGAAAGGGTTTGTTGGCTTCCATTGGCTCCCTCAACTTGGGCCTGGACTGGATTGGGCCAGTATGACAAAACAAAGGCCATTCCAATTGCCAGCCACAGAGATTTTCTCTGCATAGACGGATACTTCATGTAACGGTTATTTTAGAATTGATTTTTTTAAAAAACACCTTGGCTCTTCCCAGATTATGGTAAGTGCTAGGTGGGTCACGCAATGAATTGTTATTTAATGAGTTAGCGCAATATGCTTATCGAGTACAGTTGCAAGGGTGAATGCGATCATTAAGTAACCAATATTTACAAGACTGGATACTTACGGTATAGGTATTACATCCCTATCCAAACTTACTCGAAGCTTGACTAAATCAATTGTACTAATAAAGGAAAATTGGACCCGTTTAGTTTCCTTATTTTTAAAATTAATCGAACGTTTGACAGGTTAGATGGGAATAATAATATTAATACATGGAAAAGTAGTTTGAGAGGGCTAAGGGGCGCTGGAAAAGGATGGAGTTCCGGACGGATTTTCTGGCCAAATGAGTTCGATAATCCAGGCGAAAAGGATCACGAGGCTACAACCAATCAGATTCAGCCAAAGGAAGGCAGTAAGATTCAGAAGGAAGCTGGAGATGACAAATATTTCTGCTATAACACTACCCCAGAAAACTGCACGGCTACCGATCCTGCGGAAGTAGAAGGCCACTAGAAAGATCCCGAGTATGACTCCATAGAAAAGCGAACCCAATATATTTACTGCCTCGATCATGCTGCCCAGACGGGAGGCAAATTGGGCTACCCCAACACAGAATACGCCCCAAAAAAAGGTGATCCAACGAGAGGTTTTAACGTAGTCGATACCTTCGGCATCTTTAAGTATTATTCTTTTATAAATATCAATCACTGAGCAGGAAGCCAGGGAATTAAATGCCGAGGCAACCGAGCCCATACTGGCAAGCAAAATCACCGCGATAAGAAGCCCTACCATGCCTATGGGCAGGTAATCGATTACGAAGCGTAAGAAAATATAATTGACATCATTGACTTCAGAGCCATTAGCCTTGGAGATGAGCGTGGTGGCTTCCCCACGAACTTTTTTTACTTCTGCTTCAATATTCCCCAGGGCGGCTCTGGAGGCCTCTACAGCCGTTTCGTCGTCCCGATGTAGTGCATCGGTGAGGGCCATGACATGCACGTGTTTCCCTGCCTGAATGGCATCATGACGTTTTTCCAAGGCCATATATTCGCCACGATATTCACTGCTCTTTACTTCCTTTACGGCAGTCTCGTTGAAGAATAAGGGTGGGTTGGTAAACTGATAGAAGGCAAATACTAGAACCCCTACCAGCAGTATTAAGAATTGCATGGGGATTTTGAGTAGGCCATTCATGGCCAGACCTAGCTTGGACTGGCCTTCGGAGCGGCCGGTTAGGAAGCGCCCTACCTGTGACTGATCTGTACCGAAGTAGGAAAGTTGCAGGAAAAAACCACCTATCAATCCTGACCAAACGTTGTACCGATTGTTGAGGTCGAAGCTAAAATCTATGACATTGGTTTTGCCCATTTTTCCGGCCACATGAATGGCATCGGTGAAGCCTATACCTTCGGGGAGATATTTCACTACCATATATCCGGCCACCACCATTCCAAGGGTAATGATGCCCATTTGCTGCTGGTGCGTATAGGAAACTGCCTGAGAACCTCCGGTTATGGTGTAAAGAAGTACGAGCCCCCCGGAAATAATATTGGTCCAGGTAATGTCCCAGCCAAGGAGTGTAGACAATATAAGGGAGGGGGCATATATGGAAAGGCCGGTGGATAGGCCTCTTTGAAGCAAAAATAGCATAGCAGTAAGCCCTCTCGTCCTTAAATCGAATCGGCTTTCAAGAAACTCATATGCGGTGAAGACTTTGAGGCGGTGAAACTTCGGAACGAAGGTGATACAAAGCACCACCATGGCCAAGGGCAAGCCGAAGTAAAACTGAACAAAGCGCATCCCATCTGTATAGGCTTGTCCCGGGGCAGAAAGAAATGTGATGGCACTGGCTTGGGTAGCCATTAGCGAGAGGGTGACATGGTGCCAGGGTAAAGACTGGCCTGCTAGCAGGAATGAATCCATCGTCTGCTTCTGACGACTGCGGTAGATTCCATAGGATACGACAAAAAGTAAAGTAAGGGCAAGGACGATCCAATCGAGGTAATTCATTGAAAATGTTTCATGAAGAAATAGAAAAGAACAATAAGCGTAGCCAAGGTGCCCATCAATAACAGATATAGCTGGCTCCAGCTTTTTACAAAGGGAGGTAAACCGTCACGGTCGGGCGGCAAATTTTCTATCTCTTTCATGAATAAGGGTTCGTGGCTTCAACATAATTCCTTCAGGGAATTGGGTTAAAACTACAACGGTTTTCAGGAACTTTTAGCATGTTTAATTTGGTATTTTATCGTTTTTCTAGAACTAACTTTCTTTCAGCAAATTATTTACAAGGACTATTAAGAGCTGTCCTGCGATTTTTAAATGTCCAGATAGGGCATTTGCATGAGAAGTACTAACTTAGGGTTTAGGTACAGACCATACAGCTTTTGAATAATGAAAAGAATTCCTATTATTATTGATTGTGATCCGGGACACGACGACGCCCTCATGCTGATGCTCGCATTTGGGTCGGAGCGTTTCGATATAAAAGCCATTTCTACTTCGGCTGGTAATCAAACTCAGGAGAAGACTGTTTCCAATGCGCTTAAGTTACTCACCCTAATGGAACGCCGGGTACCCGTGTTCCGGGGGGCGGAAAAACCCTTACTGCGCGATTTGATCATTGCCGATTATGTACATGGAGAAACTGGCCTGGATGGTCCGTCCCTTCCTCAGCCCATTTTTGAGGCGGAGCCTATACCTGCAGTTGAAGGACTGGCACTGATACTTCAGCAAAGTGAGGAGAAGCTGACCATAGTGCCCACCGGCCCTCTGACTAATATAGCCCTCTTAATATCGGTCTATCCGCAAATTAAGGATAAAATAGAACGTATATCTTTAATGGGTGGAGGGATATTCCGGGGAAACATAAGTCCCCTGGCCGAGTTTAATATTTATGCAGACCCAGAAGCGGCAGCCATCGTTTTCAGTTCAGGAGTGCCTATTACCATGGCGGGTCTGGACGTCACCCACCGCGCTCTGGTGTTTCAAGAAGACATTATACAGTTTAGAAAAATTGGTACCCAAACGGGAAAGGTGGCGGCCGATCTGCTGGATTTCTTTTCTAAATTTTATAGAGAAAATCGCCTTGAGCTCAACGGTGGAGCCGCCCTGCATGACCCCTGTGCCATTGCCTGGCTTATGGAACCTGAAATTTTTAAGTCTAAGGCCTGTTATGTTCAGGTAGAAACACAGGGGCAACTGACCACTGGAACTACCGTAGTGGATTTCTATAATGTACTATCTCAAACACCCAATGTGGAGGTGCTATATGATCTGGATCGGAAGCGATATATTGAAATGCTAGCGGATGCATTAGCGAAGCTGCCATAATGCATAATATTCTTTTCTTGTCATATAGAAGAAAGCCCTTTCTGTATTTTAAGTTCGATTGGGCTTTCTTCTTGTAAAAAGGGAGCAGGAGATCATCAGGATAAATCTGCTTCCTTCCAGTCTATTCTTGCGGATTAAGAAAGATGCCATCCTCAGCAATTCGGATGATACCCTGCTTATAAAGTCCACCGATTGCTTTTTTAAATAGCTTTTTGCTCATACCCAAACGGTCATAAATTTCCTCTGGTGAACTTTTGTCTGAAAGGTCGAGAAACCCATTCTCAGACTTTACCCTATCCAGAATTTTCTGAGCATTGGGTTCTACTGCTTCGTATCCAATTTTTTGAAGACTGATATCCAGCTTATTTTCTTCTCTAATTTTCTTTACATAACCTCTTACGGTGTCCCCAACAGACAGGTTACCAAATACCTCGTTTTCATAAATCAATCCTTTGTGATACTGATTGATAATGGCGTTGTATCCGAGGTCTGTTTTACTCCAGACTAGCACTTCAACTTCATCCCCCTCTGCAACGGTCAGCCGCTCATTATCCAAAAACCTGTCAATTTTGGTAGAGGCGATTAATTTGGACGATTTTTGATCCAGATATAGAAACACAACATGTTTTTCGCCGATTTGCATGGGCGTACTCTGTTCGCGGAAGGGCACGAAAAGGTCTTTGATGAGCCCCCAATCCATAAATGCTCCGTGCTCCGTAACATCATTGACTTCTAAGAAGGCGAATTCATTGCGAATGATCTTGGGAGTTTCGGTTGTTGCCACTGGCCGGTGCTCGGAGTCCAGATAAACAAAAACCTTAATAGTATCGTCAATTTTCATATCCTCGGTAATGTATTGATTGGGAAGAAGCACTTCTTCACCTTCAACTTCACTGAGAAACATGCCTACACTGGTAACCCGCTCTATGGTGAGATAATTATATTTTCCTATAAAAAGCATTGCTGCAGTTAAATTAAGTTTGAGAACAAAGATACCAGTTCAGGGGATAGAAATCATTCTTCTTCCCCAAAGTTCCCGTCATTATTCGATTTCGGCCTCTCTTTGGATCGGTTCAGGCGGTATGAGAAGCTGAGGAGTACTTGTCGTGCCCGCCATTGAAATTCGGATCGGGAATAGTAGCCTTCATTTTCTACAATTCTACGCCTTTTTTGAGAGTTGAGCAGGTCGCGAACACTTAAAGTCACCGTAGCATTGCCTTTCATAATATCTTTAGCCAAGCCTAGGTCCAGAGCATACATGGCCAAGTCACGCCCTTGGGTGGTATGTCGTGGAGCCCGGTAATTTAGGGCAGCCTGAAAGTCTACATTTCTTAGGAGTGTAGTACGGGAGGTCACCCTACTATTCCACGAATAGGTATCGCTCTGTAGAATGCGGTCGTTATATTCGCCTTTGTTCTGACTCCTGAACAAATTGGCATTTGCACTGAGTTTCCACCAGGCGAAAGGGTCATAGGTAAGGTTAAATTCGAGGCCATAAGAATCCCCGGTCGAAAGGTTGATAGGCGTAATACGAGTAAACCCTGTGCTATCTACACTGGTAATATATTCGATAACGCCAGTCCGTTTCCGATAATAGATACTGGAAAGCAGGGTCCCTTTATCCATATTGATCAAATGGCCTGCCTCATAGGAGTGCGTGTATTCCGGATTTAGTAGCGGATTTCCTGCTCTGAAAACTCGGGAATCACTGAAGTTGGAAAAGGGTAGGAGGTTACGGAAGCCTGGTCGGCTCAGCCTATAACTGTAGCTTAACTGTAAGGTTTGTTTCTTGTCTACCTCATAGGAAAGGTGAACACTTGGGAAAAGATTGAAATAGTGTCGGTCATTATTTTCATTGGTCTTCTTTAATGAAGTTCTGATGTCCGAATATTCTCCTCGAAGTCCTGCCTGAACGAATACCTTTCCGAGCTTATGGCTTCCCATGATATAACCCGCATGAATACGTTCGTCATAAGCCAGGTAATTATCGAAATCGGGAAGGATCTGCCAATTTTGCTTTTCACTAAGCTGATGAACGGAAAAGTCATTATCCAGAAGTCGTATAGAGCTTTTAATTCCTCCTTCAATGCGGCTATTTTCACCCAGCGGATGGATATAATCTGCTTGAATCAGGAAGGTTTTCTCATCTTCGGTATTATATGATCTTTGTTGCAGCAAATCCTCGGCATCGAGAGTATATTGGCGGTATTTGGCAGCTTCTGTTTCGTCGCTTATGATATATTTGAGATCCACTGTTAAACTTTGATCCTTTTTTTCAAAGGTTTTACGATAGTTTACTGCCCCCTCTATATTAATACTCGGCTCTCTTTCTCTTTCTTCTCTTACCACGGTACGGGTCAACAGGTCAGAGGCATCAAAATCACGATATTCTAAGTTCGAGCGATTATCGTTATTAGAATGGCGGAAGGATACCGTTGTAGTCAAGGTATTGTATTGATTAAAAAAGTAGTCGAGCCCGAAGGTTCCAGTATTAGAAAGACCGGACCTTGTCCTATTATTTATCTGTTCATATACAAAGCTGGTATCGGCACTGGCATATTCCTGACGGGAGTTCCCTCGTCCCGGACTTTCACGGTAAGAGAGGCCATAACTGGCAATAAGATTGGTTTTGTTTTTACGGTAGTTGATATTAAATGATCCGGCATAGTTAGATGGATGCCCCAGCGTACCCACAAATGTTCCGTTAAGTCCGTACCTTATGTTCTTTTTCATGATAATATTTAGTATCCCCACTTCTCCTTCGGCATCATAGCGTGACGAAGGATTTGTAATGACCTCAATACTTTCGATAAGATCGGCCGGGATCTGTTTTAAGGCCTCTGCCGGATTCAAGCCAATCATTCCTGACTGTTTACCATTAATTAAAATCCGAACATTCTGGCTTCCACGAAGCGCTACATTTCCATCTACATCTACGGTTACCGAAGGTACGTTATTCAGGATCATCGATGCCGTACCACCTATATTACTGAGGTCTTTTCCTACGTTGAAAACACGTTTGTCCAGCTGAAGCTCCATCTGACTTTTTTCTCCTCTGACCAAGACTTCATTTAATACCTGAGTCGCCGTGGATAGGGTTAGAGGGCCCAGGTCCACATCTTTGCCAGCTAACTCAATATCTACGAAACGATCCTGATGCGTGAGGCTGGATACCTTCAGGTAGTAGGAGCCTTCGGGAGCTTGCAAAGCAAAGAAGCCATCTATGTCGGAGTTGCTTCCAGTAATTAAAGTAGAGTCGGTCTGGGTAAATAAGGCAAGGGTTGCGAAAGGAATTGCCTGACTGGAATTATCGATTAATTTGCCAGCTATAGAACGTTTCTTAATAGGTTCTTCTTGGGCCAGGCCTTCAAGCCAGAAGCAAGGGAATAGGCAAATTAATGCATATAGATTTTTCATAAGCTAGGTTTCTTTGTATTTATTGAATTTGACTCACCGGAATTATCAGCAAATGGCTTTTTTGAGAATAGATTGAATTGATTTCTATATCAACTATTTTATTTAGAACTAGATAGTAATAAAACTAGTAAGGTTACATATCCTTACCTTGAGCAACAAAAAAAAATCTGTAATGATTTACAGATTTTTAAATAGAATTCGATTTCTTGAAATACTACAAAAATAATTTATTGCTCAGACGCTTCAATTCTATTTCAGCTGATTTAGCTGCATAGCTTAAATTTACCAATTTATATCCAGCATCTTCAAAGCTTTTTTGAGCCTCTCTTACATCTATAATGGTTGCCTGAATCAGTTCGAAGCGCATCAGGGTTAGGTCTAATAATTGTCGACTCAGGTCGTAATTTTTTCGTTGAACTTCTATCTGTTCTAGGGTACTATTAAAGGTTTCGAATAAGCGAATGGCATCGGAGCTATAATCTCTGGCAATAATATTTTTCTGTGCTTTGGCATTTTTAACGTTGATTTCTGCAACCTGCTGTTGGCGGCGGAATAGGCCACCATTATAAATAGGAATAGATACACTGACGTTGGCATTTGGGCCTACCGTCTGATTAAGGAGGGTAAAGCCGGCTGTACTTTGATTACGGGAATAGTTGTAGCCCAGATTTAGGCGGACGGTAGGATAGCGCTGAGCTGCTGTTTCACGAACTAGCAATTCATTGATACGAATCTGTCTATCTGCAACCTGAAAGTCGGCACTCTCTTGGATTCCAGCCAAAACATCATCCAGGCTGAAACTAGGTTCGACCCGGATAGAATCCATAAGAGAAATTTCTATTGGCGTTTCAGTAGCCAGTAGGTACTGGAGCTGCACTTTGGAGGTTCTCTCGACCATCTCCTGTTCCATTAGTGTTTGAATTAGGGTATTCAAATCGATTTCAGCCTGAAAAATATCAGCATTATTGGCCATGCCAGCTTCTTTTCTTGCCTTCAAAATTTCCAATCGCTTTTCTGAAGCAGCAATAGATGTTTTAATGGTATTGATATAACTTCTCTGTCTAACGACGTCATAGTAGCTTGCCGATACGGCTCCCAGGGTATTTTGTAATGTGGCCCGAAGGGAGGCTTCACTCTGTAGCTGTATTTGTTCCAGTCGTTTTTTTGTAGCTACTACCCGTTGACCATTATAAAGTAGAAGGCCGGCAGAAATACTTGCCTGCGTGTTATTCACTGTGGCTCCTTTTCTATTAATTTCAGTACCATTATTCAACTTTTGGTTCAGATTGGTGATTTGTTCGGTATTGGTCAGTGAGCCATTAACAGACGGGAGTCCTCCTGCTACCCCATAATTATTGAGAATGGTATTGGCATCTACCTGGTTTTTGGCAATCTCGAGTTCAAAACTATTTTTGACAGCCAAATCTAAGGCCTCTTGCAGGCTAAGTCGAAGGGTGTCGTTTGCTGTCAGAGATCTAGATTGTGCTCCGGAAGACAGCATGGCTAGCATACCTAAAGTGAGGAGGCATTTAAAGGGAATGAACGGATTCATGTAATAGGAACTTTACGAGTGATATAAATGCTATGCTTGATAATAATTAACCAGATATAATTGGAATGAATCTAGTGTGCTTGGTTCAATTCCTGCTCCATTTTTGCTTCCTCAGTAACGATCTCATGCTTTGGTGAAATAAAGGTATAGATCGCAGGAATTACAAATAAGGTTAGCAGAAGTGAAAACATGAGTCCTCCTACGATAACCACGCCTAAGGGGACACGGCTCGTTGCGGCTGCTCCAAGGCTCATGGCTATAGGCAAGGCCCCAAAGGCCGTGGCCAGACTAGTCATAAGAATTGGTCGCAACCGTTGCGTAGCCGATTCGATGACAGCATCCAGACGGTTGAACCCCTGCTCTCTTTTTTGGTTGGCAAATTCCACAATCAGAATACCATTCTTGGTTACGAGTCCGATAAGCATAATCATACCTATTTGTGAGAAAATATTGATAGTTAGGCCAAATAGGTAAAGACTTAATAAGGCTCCGGCCAAAGCTAACGGGACAGTAATCATAATGATAAAAGGGTCGGTGAAGCTCTCAAACTGCCCTGCCAGAACCAGATAAACGAGTAGTAAAGCTAGTCCAAATGCAAAACTGGTGTTAGATGAGCTTTCTTCGTAATCCCGGGAAGGCCCGCTTAGAGAAGTCTGAAAACTTTCGTCCAAAAGTCTATTAGCGATGGCTCTCATGGCCAGTACTCCGTCACCAACCGTTTTGCCTTCGGATAATGATGCCGATAATGTTGCGCTTTTATATCGGTTATAATGATAAATGGTGGGAGGTCCACTTTCTTCCTGCAGATTGACAACAGCCGTTAAAGGTATATTCTGACCCTTGTCATTTCGGACATATAGTCTTTCTATATCGGAAGGAGTCATCCTACTGGATTTTTTAACCTGACCAATCACCTCATACTGCTGACCATTCATGATGAAATAGGCGAGTCGTCGACCGCTAAAAGCCGCTTGAATCGTAGCCGCCACATCGGTGGTAGAAAGTCCCAAATCTTTTGCCTTCAGGCGGTCGATGGTAAGCTGTACCTCTGGCTTGTTAAATTTCAGATTAGCGTCGACATTTTGAAAGGTAGGGTCTTTTCTGACTTCCTCCAGGAATTCAGGAAGTATGGCGCTGAGCTTGGCAAAATCCAGATTTTGTAATATAAATTGAACAGGAACGGCTCCCCTTGACCCAATCCCTACCGCTATAGTTTGTTCCTGGGTGGCAAATATCCGGGCATTATTGAATTCCGGAAGTTTTTTGCTAACCGCCTGAGCGATATCGTTCTGGCTTCGGATTCGATCCGCTGCCGGCACTAGCCCAATGCGCCCGAAAGCACTGTTCATACCCGACCCACCAAAACCTGGCGTGGCAGTAAAGGTAAATTCCTTTTCAGGGATGGAGTCGTTGAGGTATTCGCTAAGCTCATCCGTTATTTCTTGCATTTGAAGAAAGCTGGTGCCCTCCGGAGCCGTCAATGAAAAGCGCAGGCTGTTTCGGTCTTCCATGGGAGCGAGTTCACTTGGCAAATGGGTATAGGTGAACCAGATGATTCCCCCGCAGGCAGCTACTAATACCCAGGCCATCCAACGGATGCGCATAAAGCCTTTTAGCATACGATTATAACCGCTTTCCATTCCCGTAAAAAAGGGCTCTGTTTTATTATAGAACCAACCATGTTGCGCATTTTTTCTGTTCAGATAAACATTTAAAACGGGGGTGATGGTCAAGGAAACGAAGGCCGATATCAATACGGCTGAAGCGACCACAATTCCAAACTCCCTGAACAGGCTTCCTACGAATCCTTCCAGGAAAATAACGGGAAGGAACACTACTGCTAAAGTAAGTGAGGTAGAGATTACAGCAAAAAATATTTCCCTGCTGCCTTCCAGTGCCGCCCGCCGGATAGGTAGGCCTGACTCTAGCTTGCGGAAAATGTTTTCGGTGACCACGATACCATCATCTACCACTAAACCTGTCGCCAGTACGATTCCCAGCAAGGTCAGAATATTGATGGAGAAACCAAATAAATACATGACAAAGAAGGTAGCGATCAACGAGATGGGAATGTCGATAAGCGGCCGAATAGCTACCAGCAGATTTCTAAAGAAGAACAGAATAACAATGACCACCAAACTGAATGCGATAAAGAGCGTCTCTTCTACCTCTTCAAGTGACTGTCTGACCAGGCTGGTGTTGTCAATCAATACATTGAAGCTGATATCTGATTTATTAGTACGTCGTATTTCATCGAGTCGTTTGTTAAATTCCTCAGAAATCTGAATGTAATTGGCGCCAGGCTGCGGGATGACTGCCAGACCTACCGCATACACCCCATTATATTTCCAACTTTGCTCTTCGTTTTCAGGGCCTATTTCCACCTTGGCAACTTGGCTTAGGCGCACTATCCCTGTTTCATCATTTTTGATGATCAGATTCTTAAACTCTTCTTCAGTTTTAAGTCTGCCCAAGGTTCGAATGGTGAGTTCGGTGTTATTTCCGTATATTTTGCCGGCTGGCAACTCTACATTCTCCTGATTCAGGCTATTGCTAATGTCGTTAAAGGAAACATTATAAGCACTCAGCTGGTCGGGATCGATCCATAACCTCATGGCGTATCTTTTTTGCCCGAAAATATTGATCGCACTCACGCCATTAATGGTTTGCAGGCTTTGCTGCAAGACATTCTCGGCATAGTCACTTAGCTCCAATAGTCCTTTAGACGGACTTTGTACGGCCAGGAGCAGGATAAAATCACTATTTGCATCGGCCTTACGCACCACCGGTGGAGCGTCTATGTCCTGAGGTAAATTGCGCTGAGCCTGGCTGACCTTGTCCCGAACATCGTTGGCCGCGGCCTCCAGGTCTGTTTCCAGATTAAACTCAACAGTAATACTACTGGAGCCAATCTGGCTCGAGGAACTGATACTCTTTACACCTGGGATGCCATTAATGCTTTTTTCTAAGGGTTCCGTAATCTGGCTTTCGATGATGTCGGCATTGGCCCCAGTATAACTCGTACGCACATTTACAATGGGAGGGTCAATGGCAGGGTAGTCGCGTAGAGATAAAAAATTGTAGCCTACTATACCAAACAAGATAATGAGCAGATTCATTACGATGGCTAATACCGGCCTTTTAAGCGATAATTCTGAAATGTTCATGAGGTTGAGACGAGAGAGATGAGGCCCATAGGCATTATTCTGTGGTGCTTGTGGCATTTAAATCCTTGACACTCCGAACCTTTACCGGTGCATCGGGACGCGTGAAAAGTACACCTGATACAACGACGCTATCGCCGGGGTATAAGCCGGAAATTACCTCTATATAGTCTGCCTGGCGATCGCCCGTTTCCACCACGACATAATGTGCCTTCCCGTTCTTAACGGTAACAATTTTTTTGCTTTTTGCTTCCGGGATGATGCAGTTGGTGGGGACCATTATAGCCGAATTGTCAGTACGGGCATCTAAGTATACCTTTACAAAGGCTCCCGGGTTCACCTGTCCACTGAGCAAAGCGGCTCTTACCGTAATGGTACGAGTGCTGGGGTCGATGCCAGGCTCAGTGGCTATAATCTGGGCAAGATGTGTCCTTTCCTCCTCTCCATTCAAACGGATCCGGACCTGTTTTCCTTTGGAAATATAGGCTTGATATAACTCCGGTATGGTAAAATCTACCCGCAGCTGATTAAGCTGCTGGATGGTTGCAATAATGGTGGCTGGTGTAACTACTGCGCCCTCACTCACCTTACGCAGACCTATAGATCCTGTGAAAGGTGCACGAATAATGGTTTTATCCAATAAGGCTTGGGTATATTCTTTGTCTGCTTGTAGTGCATTGAGATTGTTCAGGGCCAAATCATATTCTGCTTGGTTCACCCCGCTTACGGCGATAAGCTTTTTAATTCGAGCCTCTGTTCTTTTTGCCAATTCGATTTGTACTTCGATCTTCTTCATCTGGGCCATTAAATCGGCATTATTCAATCGGGCGATTACTGTTCCTTTTTGTACAACCTTTCCTTCGGGGACGTTAACATATGTTAACAAACCGCTCACTTCCGGTTTCAGTTCTGCGAAGTGATTAGCAACTACGGCTCCATTAATTTCCACCCGCTCGCTAATCGATTGTTTGCTTGCTACAATCACATCGACTATCGTAGGAGCATTTTTCTTGGTCTTATCAAAGTTGTCCTTTTTCTGGCTGCAGCCCCCAAGTAAGGGCAGTAAGGCTGGGATGATCAGTACCCATCGGGAACCTTTCCAGAAAGCCCCTGGATCATTTTTTGCCTTGTGTGGTAAAGAAATAGTCATTAGAAAGAGAAAAAAATAATATATAAATAAGTTTTACAATAATGGTACAATCCCTTCTTTGATAGAAGGGGAATTTTCTCGGCTTAGGGCCGTGGTACTCTTTAATGTATTGGGATGTATATGGTCTTTTATTGGGTACTGTAATGAAAAGCAATAGCCATAAAAAGCTTACTCACTCTTCCGTCTGCGCCTGAGGAACCAAATCAGGAAAATTATCCTCCTATAACTTTCAAAAGTGTGTCACATTTCATTTCTGTTTCTTCCCATTCTTTGGAAGCATTACTGTCTTCGGTAATACCTGCCCCAGCGAAGAAAGTGGCTTCATCATCTTTCAACCGAAGGGTTCGTAAATTTACAAACAGGTGAGAAGCGCCTTCGATTTGTATGGGCCCTAAAAAACCGCTGTAAAAGGAACGCTCGTAATCTTCGTGCTTATCGATAAAGGACTTGGATACCTCTTTGGGCGTACCACAAACAGCGGATGTAGGATGAAGCAACTTGAGCATAACAGAGCCGAGTTCGTCAAAATGCACAGCCTTCATATCTACATGGAAGTCGGTCTGCAAATGATAAAGGTTGCCCGCTTGTTGAGTTTTTGGGCCAGTTTCCTGATATTCCCGGAGTCTGATCTTTTTAAAACACTCGACAATATATCTGCTCACCAAAGCATGCTCTTCGATCTCTTTTTGTCCCCAGCGGATTTCATTCTTGGGGATGAGCATACCCCCCTGATCAAATGCTGGCTGGGTACCTGCCAGAGACATAGTGGAGAAGTCGGCGCCGGAGGTTGTACAAACGAGAAGTTCAGGACTAGCGCCGAGCCACATCTCCTGCCGTTCAGGAAGGTTGACCAATGATACGAAGGCATGGGCATATTGACCGATCAACTTCTGGTATGCGTTTATTATTTCGAAGCTCTTTTCTACCTTAAACTTTTTGGCCCGGGATAGCACTACTTTTTGGAATGTATGCTGTCCGATTGCCTCCACCGCAGCTTTAACCGAGTTCATAAACTTGGCCTTTTCTGAGTTTTGATTCTGATCAATCAGGTGGAATGGGAGGATGGCAGGGGAACGCTCCGGCTTCAGAGATTCAGTTGCGGCCGTCGTACCTAATTGCAGCGCAACAGGGTTTTTGTCAGCCTCATTTCGGAAAGTTATTCCTTGACTAATTCCCGAGAGGCTAAAGTCAATTTGTATATCCCCCTCAATAAATGGTACGGGCTCCTGGTTATCCCAGGAGAAGGGAGCGATCATAAAACCGGCAGGAAGTTTCACTAAATCAGCTTCAACAGTACTCAAATCATTTTTTAGTGATATCAGTACGGTGATCTTCTGGGTATGTGGCAACTTCCATATAGCAGCGGGTAAGCCGAGCTTCTGGACAGCGCTCCAGATGGTCGTTAACTTAAACTGCTCCAACTGGGTTCGCTCTGAAGATAATACAGCAAGCGTTTTCACTAATTCCTTATTCGTTTGATGATGAGATCCTTTATTTCAGGCGGGTGATACACTGTTGAGAATAGCCACTGTCAGCCTGCTGATACAAACCAGTTTGTTGTCTTCATTGGTAATTTTAATTTCCCAAATATGGGTACTCTTTCCAATGTGAAGGGGGGTAGCAATTCCGTAGACGAAGCCCTCTTTGACCGATCTGATGTGATTGGCATTGATGTCTAGACCCACAGCATGCTGTAGCTCAGGTTCTTTCAGGCACAAATGTGATGCTACTGATCCCAATGTTTCTGCTAAAACCAGAGATGCTCCCCCATGTAGGATGCCAAATGGCTGATGTGTTCGCGAATCTACTGGCATTTTTGCTACCAAAAAATCGGAACCTACTTCGGTAAATTCAATGCCCAAGTGATCGGACATTGTGTTTTTTCCAAAGGCCTGAATTTGATCCAGGGATAGCTTTTTTGCGAACATATATAAAAAATGTATAAATTTGTAACGGCTATATTAATCAAATACAGAGTATTTCCAAAATAAATATTTAAATAATACAATATTTTGAAAAGAAAGTCTATATACTTGATCCGGCACGGAGAAACGGATTTAAATCGAAAAGGAATTGTTCAGGGTAGTGGCGTTAACTCACCGCTCAATGAATGGGGTAAAGCACAGGCTGAGGCCTTTTTCAATGCTTATCAGCATATTCCTTTCGATAAAATTTATACCTCCGATTTAATAAGAACCCATCAGACCGTAAATAGTTTCCTTAAATTAGGAATTCCGCATGAAAGTTATGCTGGATTAAACGAGATATCTTGGGGAGTGCGCGAAGGCAAAGAGCCTAATACCAGTGATAGTACTTACTATCAGGAGCTGGTAGGTGCCTGGCTGCGGGGTGAGGTAGAGGCTAGTTCGGAGGGTGGAGAAAGCCCCTTGGATGTCAAAACCCGTCAGCTTCCAGTATTAGAAACCATATTATCACGGCCTCACGAGCGGAATATTCTGATCGCCATGCATGGACGAGCCATGCGGGTATTGCTCACAACGATGATGGGGCAGCCCCTGGTCGAAATGGATGGTTATCCTCATAGCAACCTTTGCCTTTATAAGCTTAATTATTCCTATGATACCAATTCCTTTGAGATAGAAGTAGCTAACGATATCACGCACCTACTATCCATCGAAATTCCACATACGGTGTAACAACCGCTTGTGGAGAAGCAATTCCTTTGGTGTAATCCTATGGAGTCAGAGGAATTGCTATCCTACATTTGTCTTTTAATTCGATCTTCTTTTAGGCAAATGACCCTATGTCCAAAAATAAAGTATACTGGACACTTCAAATCCTCGGCTGGACCCTACTCATCATGTTTGAGTATATTCCTTATACCTTGGAATATGGCTTCGATTCTGCATCCTTTTATTCGTCTGTGGCCAATATTTTATTGGCCATTAGTCTGACCCACTTCTATCGATTAGTGATTCGACGATGGAACTGGTCCTCACTTCCCCTGCCTCGGTTAGCGCTGCGGGTGATTGGATCTGTCTTATTATTAGGAGCTATCATGACCTTAATTAACCAGCCTTTAGATCGTAAGGTTCTTGCGCATAACCTGATGAATCAACCCCTTGTGTTTTGGGGGTATTTTTCAAGTTGGTGTAAGAATATGCTTACTTGGGTATTGTCCTATACCGTATACCATTATGTCGAGCAAAACAGAATGGTCGGTTATGAGAAGATTATGCTCAAAATGTCTATGCGAGAAACAGAGGCGAAAGTATTAAGGTCTCAGCTGAATCCTCATTTTACATTTAATGCGCTTAATAGCATTCGTGCGCTGGTATTTGAAGATCCTAATCGGGCACAATCGAGTATTACCAAACTTTCTAACATCTTAAGAAATTCCTTACTTGCAGATCGACGTAAGACGGTGGATCTTCAGGAAGAATTAAAAACGGTGATCGATTATCTGGAGTTGGAAAAAGTTCGCTATGAAGAGCGATTAGATTATAGGCTCAATGCCAATCCGCAGGCGTCCTATTGGCAGATCCCGCCTATGATGTTACAAACATTGGTAGAAAATGGTATAAAACATGGGGTGAGCAAGGAAGTAGGAGGTGGTTTCGTGGAAATTATTACCGATATAGAGGAGGATCACCTGTTGATCGTGATCCGAAATTCCGGGGAATTAGGTGGTACCGATTCGGGAGGCGTAGGACTAAAAAATACCGCCGAAAGACTTTCTATACTGTATGGTAAGGAAGCCTCTTTCAAAATATTTCAAGAGGTTGAAGGAGTAGTTCGAGCCGAAATTAGAATTCCGGTTCGCTCTGAAGATTTTTTAAGTGATTCTGCTGGTAATTGATACTTATTTTCATCAAATTGAACGCATATATACAACAACCCTTTATATAAACCTACCTAGCCATGAGAACATTGATTGTGGATGATGAACGTCTCGCTCGAAATGAGTTAAAAAGATTATTGGAACCTTTTGATAAGATTGAAATTATTGGCGAGGCGGCTAATGCCGACGAAGCACTACCGCTAATCGAGTCTCTTCAACCGGAGCTTCTTTTTTTAGATATACAGATGCCAGGTAAAAATGGCTTTGAATTGTTAACGGCCATTGAAGGCAAGGCTCCGGAGGTTATTTTTACCACGGCATATGATGAGTATGCAATCAAGGCCTTTGAATTCAATGCCTTGGATTATTTATTGAAGCCCATAGACCAGGACCGGCTCCGGGACGCTATCAATAGACTGGAAGAGAACCAGGTTCCCACGGAAGTGCCTTCAGAAACGAACGAAAGGGCTAATAAGGTTTTGGGCATAAATGATCAGGTCTTTGTAAAAGATGGCGAGAAATGTTGGTTTGTTAAACTGGATAAAATTCGCCTTTTTGAGTCTATGGGTAATTACGTCCGGCTTCACTTTGATGATCAGAAACCGCTGGTGCTTAAATCCCTGAATAATTTAGAGGAGCGCCTGGATTCGAATATATATTTCAGAGCCAATAGAAAGCATATTATAAATTTAAACTGGATAGAAAAGATAGAACCATGGTTTAGTGGCGGATTACTAGTTACTTTGCAAGGTGGTGACAAGATAGAGATTTCCCGGCGGCAAGCGATCCGCTTCAAAGAGCTGATGAGTTTGTAAAGCCAGGGATATAAAATGCAAATTTACAGATATGAAAAAGTGGTTAGGGTTAGGATGTGGAGGAGTATTAGCGTTAGGTCTTGCAATGACTGGCTGTGGAGGAGGATCGGATGAGCAGGGGCAGTTGTCCAGTGGTCAGGCCAAGCTAAAAGGATCATTTGCTAGTGAGGAGTGGGGTATTTGCGACACGACTGGCGGGGCACGCGTTGAACTTGCCTACTGGGTCCCCGAAGGAAAGGATTCGGTTAATTCTCTGATTAAAAAAACGTTAGAGAGAAAGGTGATAGATAATATCTTGAGCGATGCCGGAGGTGATCTGGAAGATACCCTTAGCAAGTCTTCGGCGGAAGCAGCATATGAATTGTTTAATAAGAATTACCGGGATTTAAAGAGTGAATACCCAGATGCACCTGGTTGCTGGGAGGTAGGCATAAAAGGGGATACGGTGATGACAACGCCTCAATTTCTTTTCTATGTTATGGAACATTATGCCTATACCGGAGGCGCTCATCCCAATACTTTTCAGTCGGACTATATTTTCGATCGCTCGACAGGAAAATTAATCGATGGTTATGCTTTTGTGACAGATTCTACAGCCCTTTTAAAACTGGTGGAGAGTGAATTTAGAAAATTGGAGAAACTAGGTCCTCAAGAAAATTTAGAGGAAGCGGGTTACTTTTTGGTGAATCATTCCTTTTTTCTTCCGGCTAATTTTACCTTCACTCAGAAAGGAATCAGGCTATACTACAATCCATATGAAATTGCCGCTTATGTCCGGGGGGCTATAGCCCTGGAAATTCCCTATAGTGATTTGAACGGAATGGTAGACAAGAAGCGGATTTTTGGCGTTATAGGAGACCCTCATCCCGGAAACTGAGATAGCCCTTCTCCGTAAATATCACGTGATCTAAAACGGGAATATCTATAATTTTGCCCGCATGAGCAATCTGTTCTGTTACCTTAAGGTCGGCATTGCTGGCAGTGAGCTGGCCTGAAGGGTGGTTGTGTACCAGAATGATTGAGCTGGCCAGATTTTCTAAGGCTAGTTTAAAGATCATTCTGGTGTCTGCCACTGTTCCCGCAACGCCGCCGATGCTGATCTGGCAAGTTTGAATCGCCTCATTGGCTCTATTAAGTAGAATTACCCAAAATTCTTCTACCACCTTATCCAACAGAAAAGGGCGTATATGCTCATATACCTTCTGAGATTCTGAAAGCTTATGTCGAAATGGGCTTAGGCTTTCGCTGCGGCGACGGCCTAGTTCCAAGGCTGCTACAATGGTAATGGCACGGGCCTCTCCAATTCCCTTTACTTTCATTAATTCCTTTACCCCAAGTTTAGCCAACTGGTTCAGATTATTGCCTACACCATGCATCAGTACTTTGGCTACATCTACTGCCGACTGCTCCCGGGTGCCAGAGCCTATGAGTATGGCAATCAACTCGGCATCGGAAAGGATAGTACGACCCTTTAGCAGTAATTTCTCTCGGGGACGGTCTTCCTCTGCCCAACTAAGAATTCTTCGAGCACTATTATAGTCATCCGACATGGCAGTGTGCAGTTAGGTGATAGACATACACTAGGACGCCAGTCACAAACCTAAGTCTTGTCGGAATCGCAGTTATTTTTTTATCTTCGGAGCTAAATATTTATCGCCCGTCAGAAGTGGGGCAAGAAATAGCTCCCTATTCTTTCATGGCCGTTAAGGAGGCTCGGGCCTTGTTGTCTATACTGTTTTTATAGTCATGCTTTTTGTAGGATAGGGCCTTTTTAAAGTAAATTGTTGCTTGTTTTTTATCCTTATTGCCCATGTAAATATAGCCAAGCTGTAGGGCCGATGAGGCTCCCAGCCCCGCCGATTGTTCTGTGGCTGCTGCTATGGCCCTTTGATAATAGGGGATGGCCTGGCTATTCTGACCTGTCTTTTGGAGTATACGGCCTTTTCTGTACAGATACTCCACCCTGGCCTCCGCGCTGGAAAAGTTATTTTCCTTTATAGGAGCCAGGATATCCCAGGCGTCCTGGAAATAGCCGCCGTCAGAGGCATAGCGAGCCTTAAAGAGAACCTTGTTCTCGGTGGTGAGGATACCTTTTTCATAATCACCGGCCATGCGTAAAGCAAACTGATCGGCTTCAATCACAGCTGAGCCAGTTGAACGTACCTTTAGGAGGTATCTCTCCGGATTTTCCTGGTCCGTTAGCCAGTCGGCGATGAACAGTTTGAAATTCGCATCCTTAATATAATTAAAACCTTTATACCGAGTTAGGAATTGGCTATACGCATTTTTAGCCACTGCATACTGTCCTTTCTGGAGGGCCAGCTCGCCACGCAAATACTCGAGAAACGGAAAGGAGATGTAAGCCTTTCCAGTAGGCGCCTGAGCGAGTACCTTAGAAGCCTGGCTGCCCCTGGCTTCCTTGATAAGTGTGGTCGTGGCAAAGAAATGCAACAGTAAGTTGTCAGGCTGTTCCTCCGTCAGTGATAAGAGTTGGTTAAGAAGCGACGGGGGGAGTGTGAGGGTGTATGCGTGAATCAGAATATTGATGAGTTGAGCCTCTTGGCGAAAAAGTGGTTCCTGGCGAATGACGGTCTGTATCTCAGCTAAACCTTGCTGCGTACTTCCGTTAAGACCTAGAATCCGGGTCACCCACCCATATTGATCGGGTACCGATCCAATTAATATATGTAAAAGACCTAAAGTTTTAAGAGTAGGGAGGAAATCCGGGAAACGTTTTCGATTTTCTTCCAGGAGTCGATAGGCCTTAATAACCTCCCAGGCTCCACTGACCTGGCTACCAAATTTAAGCTTGGCAAATGCCCAATGAACCCGAATCTCAGCTTGAAAGAAACGTTTGTAAGGGGAATTGTCTGGCAGTTGGTCAATATGTTCCAGACGTTTTTCTTGCTGAGCCAGCATCGATTTAAAGGCTTGTTTGTCTTCGGATATCAGGAGATAATGAAGGTCAGCATAATTTTCCAGATAGGTAACAAAGGTATTATTGGGATCCGTTTGTTTGTTGCGCTCTATAATTTCCCTTGCCCCCTGAAGCCTTAATTTTTGAATTTCGAAATAGGCTTTTTGAAGTTCAGGGGTGAAAGCTACGGTGGTTGATATAGCCTTCGCTTCTGCGCTTGCCGGACTTAGAAATTCGAGGATTAGCATTATTAGCAAGCCCAGACTAGGGCGACTAAGGTATGGTTTCATGGCCTACTCATTTACAATGCAAAAAAGGTTGCCCATATGTAGGCAACCTTCCAAAATATTTCAAAAATCGTGCTTTTAGCGTCTTCCTGTTACAGGCTCCACACTTTCCACATCGGCCAGAATACGGCCACAGTGTTCACAAACGATTAGTTTCTTCCTTTCGCGAATGTCCGCCTGGCGCTGGGGGGGCACGATGCTAAAGCAACCTCCGCAGGCTCCACGAGAGACATTAACAACTGCCAGGCCATTGATTGAGTTTCCTCTTATTCGTTGGTAAGACTTCAGAAGACGCTCTTCGATTTTTTTAATATGCTTTTCACGGCTTGTCAATAAATCTTTTTCGTCAGCTTCGCTTTCACTTGTTATCAAGTCCAGCTCATCTTTCTTGGCTTTAAGGTCGTCATTCCGATCCTTTAGGGAAGTTTCGGCACGGTTCAGATCTTCTTCGATCAAGCGAATCCGGGCCCGGGCCTCATTTATTTTCTTTTCAGCAAGCTGCATATCCAGCTCTTGAAGTTCAATTTCTTTGGTGATGGCGTCGTATTCACGGTTGTTACGAACATTCATCTGCTGCTCTTTGTACTTTTTGATGAGTTTCTCACCGTCTTTCTGAGCATTTTTGAAACTGTCAATTTCGCTATTGAGGTTGCCAATTTCACCTTTAAACTTCGCCAGACGAGTCTCAATCCCGGCGATCTCATCTTCGAGGTCTCTTACTTCTTCTGGGAGATCCCCGCGGGTTTTACGAATTTCGTCAAGACTTGAGTCAATTTCCTGAAGTTTCAGGAGAGCGTCTAATTTTTGTGCGATTGTATTTTCCATGTATGTCTTTAATGGACTTGTTTCAATGCCTGTTATGATGTGAACTTACAGCCGAACTACCGAGGAACTGTTCCGCCGGATAGTTGAATTGCATTTATTGAAGTAGCCAATTCGTTCCGCTCGTTACGAATAGTAATGAACCGGATTGGTATTGGTCTCCGATAAACAGAGTGCAAAATTACTAAAAATTCCCGATAAATAGTCATGAAGTAAATCTTTCGTAAATACTTCGCTCTCATAATGTCCAATATCACAGATCATCAAGTCCTTTTCGGCGTCGAAAAACTCGTGATATTTATAATCGGCGGTAATAAATACGTCGGCCTGCACCGCTTTGGCTTTAGGGAGCAAAAAGCTGCCGGCACCTCCGCATAATGCCACGGTCTGTATTTTGTCAGAAATTATGGGTGTATGCTTGAAAGTTTGAAGGTCCATACTCTTTTTAAGGTGAGCCATAAAGGAGACTGCATCCATGGGCACGGGTAATTGTCCTACGGCCCCGGCTCCGACCTGCTGATGGAGGTTTTCGACATTCTGTAGATAGTAGGCAACCTCTTCATAGGGATGGGCCAGCTGAAGTGCGCCTAATATCTTGGAGGACATATGGGATGGGAATATTACTTCAATCCTGATTTCGTTAACATGCTCCAGGCTTCCCTGTTTGCCGATTACAGGATTACTATCTTCGCCGGGTAGGAAAGTGCCGACTCCCTGGGTACTGAAACTGCAATGACTGTATTTTCCAACTTCTCCAGCTCCGGCAGCAAAGAGGGCCTGCCTTACAGCCAGGGCGTGGTCGGTGGGTACGAAAGTCGTTAATTTTTGTAAGATTTGCGCTTTTGGTGCCAGTATACGAATGTTCTGAAGTCCTAGTTTCTCTGCTATTTTCCAGTTTACCCCCTTTTCTACATGATCCAGATTGGTATGAATGGCATATAAAGCGATGTCATTTTTTAAGGCCAAGGCAACCGTTCTTTCTACATAATTGCTTCCAGTGAGTTTTTTAAGCCCTTTAAAGACGATGGGGTGGTGGGCCACAATGAGATTACATTTTTTAGTGATAGCCTCTTCCACCACCGCCTCGGTAATATCCAGGGTGATAAGTATGCCCTCCACAAGTTGATGGGCATCCCCGACGATCAGCCTAGCATTGTCGTAATCCTCCTGGTAGGCGGATGGAGCCAGTTTTTCCAATTCATTTATTATATCCTTAATTTTTTTCATTATTTTTTTGGGGTACAACTAATTCAAAATCAGTTTTATTGAGTTGAAAGGACGCATTTTTGTCACAAATAAAATAATATTTTTATCTAAATGGTATTGAAATGATAAATAAAAATACTAGTTTTGCACCACGATTTACTGATCTGGTAACGGAAAAAGTAAAAACGGTTTGGTAGTTCAGTTGGTTAGAATACATGCCTGTCACGCATGGGGTCGCGGGTTCGAGTCCCGTCCAGACCGCAAAAAGCTCAGAGAAATCTGGGCTTTTTTTGGTGTTAGGGGGCTAGGGATTAGGCTATAGGGTTTAGGAGTTGGGAATTAGGTTATGCACCATTTGCCATTTAAATTTTATATAATTCATGTCTGTCATCCTACCCCGCCAGACCGCAAAAAAGCGGATCAAGCCCGTACTAATTGGATCAAGTCAAAAAATTGTGGAGTCTGTTGCATTTTTCTAGGTTTG
>NZ_AZQN01000003.1 GCF_000566685.1 Dyadobacter tibetensis Y620-1 | reverse complement strand
CGCAAAAAGCTCAGAGAAATCTGGGCTTTTTGCGGTGTTGAATGCTATGGAAAGATTTTGGGTGGGGTGGAATATTTGAATATTCCATAATTCTATCAAGCCAGCATATCTGATAAAGTCAGTCCCCCTTAAACCTTATTGATCCTCACGGAGCCCGAAATCCCAGCGGCCATTAATTGCTCTCTTTAACATACCCAGTTGACCACAGTGCCACATGGTATGTTTGATATTCCAGTCTAATGCTTCATAAACGTTGGTTGCTACTGGATGAGGTGTTTTGCCCATTGCCAATTTCTTTTCCAACATATCCTCTGTAATAGTCCCTATAAATTTTAGAGAATAAACTGAAGTAATTTCCAATTGATTTCTAAGAATTTCTGCGGAAATAGTAGCTGGAATGTGTCGAGGATTACCTTTAGTAAAAAGGGCACTGTACTCTTTAACGGGTATCTGACTCAAATATTCGGATTGGTGGCCAAATACAGACACTATTGAATGAAAATAATAACTAATGATCAGATGTCCAACCTGCCAGCAAATATTAGTTTCTATACCTGAGGGTGTCTCCCTCCATGCTTCCATGGGTACACTGGCCGTTAACTTTTCTACCCATTGATAGGCATCCTGAGTCTGTTTCGCAAGTAAATCTATATTTTTCATCTGGTTTTGTAATTGCTACCTGAGTCGTTCCAAGATAGATTGTAAAACTAAATAACCTACCTCCGTTTTACATTGATCCTAGTCAATAAAACCCTTCTGTGCAATTCTTTTCCTTATTCTACTGAGCGTTTCCGGTTGAATATTTAGGTAAGAAGCCAACATATACTGTGGTATGCGCTGAACAAGATCTGGGCGTTGAACCATCAGCTTTTGATACCGTGTTAATGCCGAATCAACCAATAAAGAACGGACCCGATCATGAGAACGAAGAAATAAAAACTCATTCATTTTACTGCTCATACTTTCTACAAAGGAATGTTTGGCTCCCAGAGACATTAGACCCGGCCTATCAATTAGATATATGGAACAGTCCTCTAGGCAGCGAATTTCTTTTTCTGAAGGTAGTTTGGTTAGAAAGCTATAATAATTCGAAATAAAATGCCCTTCAAAAGCAAATTCTTCGATTATCTCTTTTCCATCCTTTACATATGTACAAGCCATTAAGCCCTGACTGATTATGCCGATTTTTTGGCAAATTTCACCTGGTCTGACAAAGAACTCCCCTTTGGCCATGGTGATGTGCACAAAACCTGAAAGAAATAAATCAACCTCCTCCGGTTTTAATGTAAATAAGTGTCTTAAACTTTCCTGAATCGAATCCAATGTTTATCCATTGATACACCTTTTACCGTCAGTAGATTCGTAAAGAAAGCGCTCACCAAGGTTATTTCATTTGAGGGAAATTTATATTTCACCAATAACCTTAAAGAAATGCTGGAACCCTGACTTAACCCAATATATTGAAAAAAAATTCTCTACCAGAATTGGAATTCCAGAGACATTTTCGCTTCAGATTGATAGGTTCGTTATGTCATCGATAAAAGGTAGAGTGTATAATTATTTTCCTCTAGTCTGATATAATCTTTTGACAGCAGTACCAAAGATAGGACGAAAAGAAGGCTTAGAAAAGCCTTTGGAATTCATCTGAAATTGATATTAAATAATACCCAGGATATTCAGCACTGGATCTTTCTACCATACATCACCTTTTCTTCAAACTAAGCCCATACTTCTCACCGATCAACCACTGAATATTCGCTTATTTTTTAAACCGTTTCATTAATTTTAATGATAAGCCCTACCCTATCATTTAGGTCAAATAGAAGGTAAAATACCGCACCTCTATTTCCACCATTTTTTGATTACATATTTTCCACTATCCTGGATAATTTCCTATATTTCCAAGTCATTTATCTTCACTTCTTAATATTATCTGAATGCGCATTACATCAAAAAACTTGCTCTTGTTTTTTCTGCTTTTTGCAGCTACTCTTTCCTCCACCTGGGCCGATAAGGTTTACGAATCCAAGCAGTTAAGAATCGAATCCTTAAGTTCTCATACCTTCGTCCATGTAAGCTACCTTGAGAGCCCGACCTTCGGATCAGTTGAATGCAATGGATTGATATTTATTGATGGGAAAGAAGCCATTGTCTACGACACCCCTATTGACGATATAGCTTCAAAAGAATTGATCAACTGGTTAAAAAATGAAAAGGAATGCACTGTAAAAGCCGTAGTAGCAACTCATTTTCATGCTGATTGTGTAGGGGGGCTCAATGCCTTTCATCAGGAGGGCATTAGCTCCTATGCCAGCTCAGAAACGATTAGGTTAGCAAGAAAAAACAGATTCCCTTTGCCCCAAAAGTCTTTCAAAAAAGACTTGACACTAAAAGTAGGAAACCAACTTACTAAAACTAAGTTTTATGGTGCGGGACATACCCATGATAATGTCGTGGGGTATATACCTTCAGAAAACGTATTATTTGGTGGCTGCCTAATCAAGACCATGGACGCAGTCAAAGGCAATCTGGAAGATGCTGACACCAGCGCCTGGCCTTCAACCGTAAAACGCCTTAAGGCAGAATTACCTGGCATTAAAACAGTGGTTCCCGGTCATGGCCCATGGGGAGATCAATCTTTACTCGATTACACCATCAAATTGTTTGGCGAAGAATAATTCGGCTCCAATTACAACATAAGCAGAGCTTTGGACGATAGCCTTCCATAGTTCTGCTTTGTTGTTTCTATTCTGGCATAATTATGGTAAATTATATGAAAATTCAATAGCATATAACACTTCAACCTGACCATATAAAAAAGGAAGCATATGGAAAAGAAAATGAAGCCAGAAAGCCTTATGATGTCGTATGGATATAAGCCTGCTCTATCGGAAGGGGCCATTAAATGTCCAATTTTTCAGACATCCACCTTTGTTTTCCATACAGCGGAGGAGGGGAAAGCTTTTTTCGAAGTAGCCTATGGTCTACGGGAAAAGGCCGAAGGGGAGGAACTTGGACTTATCTACAGCAGAATTAATAACCCTGATTTAGAAATACTAGAGAACAGACTTACCCTCTGGGATGAAGCAGAGGACTGTGCCGTATTTGAAAGTGGAATGGCTGCCATTACTACTGTATTACTGGAATTTTCAAAACCGGGAGACACCATTTTGATCAGCAGCCCGCTCTATGGCGGGAGCGACCATTTTATCAGAAAGGTACTACCAAAATTCCATATCAATGTGCTCACCTATACCGTAGGTCAGTCTCTTCAGGAGGTAATACGGTTGGTAGAAGATTCGGGGCTGGCCGATTCCATTGCGCTTGTCTACATAGAAACACCAGCCAACCCAACGAATGACCTCATCGATATTGCAGAAAGTAAGACCATTGCAAGGCATTTTTCCAACGATAAAAAAACCGTATATCTTGCAGTGGACAACACCTATATGGGGCCGCTTTGGCAACATCCACTAAAACATGGTGCCGACTTGGTACTTTACTCGGCTACCAAATATATTGGCGGACATAGCGACCTCATCGCCGGTGCCTGCTTAGGCTCCAAATCCCTGCTGCAACGGGTAAAGGGCCTCCGTACTTTCCTGGGTAATATGGCTAGTCCAAATACAGGATGGTTATTATTACGAAGCCTAGAAACATTGAAGGTGCGTATGGATATGCAGGCCAGAAACGCAAACAAGATTGCCGAATTTTTAAATCATCACCCGCTCGTAGAAAAGGTATATTTCTTAGGTAATCTAAGCCCTGCTGATGGTCGGGCTTATGAGATCCGCAACAGACAATGTATGGCCAATGGCGCCATGATCTCCTTCGACATAAGAGGTTCCGAAGTGGAGGCCTTTACGTTTTTAAATAGTTTGAAACTTATAAAACTGGCCGTAAGTCTGGGCAGTACAGAAAGCCTGGCCGAACACCCGGCGACAATGACCCATGTCGATGTTGATCCCGAATTAAAGGCTCAACTTGGCATTACGGAAAGAATGATACGACTTTCTGTGGGTGTAGAATATTATGAGGATATTATCTGGGATCTTAAACAGGCTTTTGAAGCCATAAAAAACCTTTAAGCTTTGGCGAACCTGTCTTCGAAAAAGGCCCACTGAACAGGAGAAAACCTCCCCTCGATGGGCCTTTTTATAATACCTAACCTAACTTATTAAATCACCTACTATTTATTTTACTCTTTTATATCTCTAAATCACCTACCAATGTTCCACTGACACTCCAGTGGTTAAAACTGGTACCCTGATCATCTCCCTGCTTAATATTCAATTGCAACCGGTGCGTACCTGGCTCTAGTCCATCTAAGGGAATTACATAAGCAGGAGTGGGTGTGGCAGGACACCAATTGGATCGACTCAAGTCACTGGAAGACATGCCATTTCCAAAGTTACCAGAGGCGGGATTGAAGTTTCGAAAACTAGCACAGTCGGTACGCCAGGGCATCATACTGAAGTGCAAATGACCATCCACCCGGATCTGATTTAAGGTAGGCGTAAACTCATCCCCAGTTCCCCAGCCACCATGTCCTGTGCTGGTATATAATAGTTTAAGATTCTTTGCATTTTTGGGGACTTCAAATGTCACCTCCAGCGTATCAATCTTAAAGAGTCGGCCATAATTCTGGCCCGACATCTCCATGATATTTATGGTATTGAATAGCGGAACAATCAGAGGCGTCATTTTCTCTTTTTTCTGGAAAGATGGGTATATATTTAGGTCCAGGTTAACCTTATGCCCGCCTTTATCGTAATTACCTATAAAGACACCTATATATATTTCTTTAGAAGTGGAAGGAAAGACTTCCGTTACATCTTGTTTATAAATTGCAGCATCTTTCCAGTCATAGCCTGCGATGGGCCGGAGATTATTGAAATGACGTACCCCAAAGGAGGTAAAAAATCGCATTAACTCAACCGGAGTCTGATAACCATTTTCTGAGCGAATTCCCTGGTATTCTTTTCCAGCCCTATCGGTATATACCGGGAGCCGGTCCAATCCATGCTGAAAGGCGGCTAACATCGAGCTGTCTGACCGGCCCGAAGGAAGCCAGAAAACTGAGCCTGTCCTATCGTAGGCGTCCCCATCCGACCAACACCGCATATCGACAAATATCTGGTCGCCTGCCTTTAGTACATTCTCCAAACTGATTTTTTTAAGGATAATGGAGCCTTTGGAAAATCGATAGGTTTGATTGAGGTTCAAGGCGGCATCCTGGCTTGGCTTTAACGAAGGATCGAAATTGATGCGCTCATCTTTAAATATGGGCAATACCGTATATCTAGCCTTTATTTTAAGTCCCTCCAGCTCAGCTTCCGAAACCCTTTTAGCCTCTGCTATTGGGTACTTGAGGCCCGGATCCTGAATATTGGCAGCAATCTCCACGGCTTGTAAGGCTCGACTTCCGTTAATGATCAGTTTTAACACTAATGCCTTATTACTGGGGATATAAGATGAATTAGGACTACCTGGAACTCCCGCTTCTTCGGTGTACCATACCTCAATTGTATTGGAGAAAGCGCTAAAAACGGCGTATTTACAATTGAAGCCTAGGATGGTTTCAGACTTATCATCCCTTCGTGGCTGAGGAAGCTTTTCAAATGGCTGTATATGCGCGTATCGTGTAGAGCCTGTTTTCAAAATACTCGCTACTTCCCTTTTATTATAATCAATATAACTCTGAAGATTAGCGTCTTGTTCTGACAAATAAACTATTCCATTCTGATAGATGGTCTTAACCCGGGCTTCTTCAGAAAGTTTGCCATTATTTATTGATGCATATCTTACCGTTGTACTCTTTTGTTGCGCAAAAGAAGTAAAGAATATAAAAATGAAAAAAGGGGTTAGGAATAGTCTCATGTTATATGGCTGGAATAGATCGATTACAAATTAAACCAAAAAACTAATTAAATCAACCCAATATAGTAATATTTTTTAATAAATAGGTATTAGAAAAAGCCTGGTACCTGCAGTGCAGACACTAGGCTTGACTCATTTATCGCAAAGGTGTGTGTGTGTATAATGTATGGAAAATGTTTTTAGTATATTTTCACGTTTCATGCGAGCCATTCCAAAAACAGACGGAGTCCAACTCCGAGGCTATCTACTTAGCCTATCTCAATGATCAGAGCTCTCAACACCCAATAATAAAGCAAATAAATATTCGAATTCTGAACCAGGCAAGCCATTATTCGTCACAAATCTAGTTAATTCAATTATGGCCAAACCCGTGAGACAAAAGGTTTAACAGTAGCATAATATTTGGCAATCAATTTGTTAACACGATCTTACATGGGATCGGATAGCGATTTCATAAAGGAAATTACCTGTTCCATTTCATTTTGCGTTAAGTTTAGTTTATCCGAAGCTAAGGTTTGATGTGTCAGGTTCAGTCCTAACCCTGCCCCTCCCCCTTCATTATAAAATTCCATCAGCTGTTGCAAATTATCATATGCGCCATTATGCATATAAGGTGCCGTTTTTTCAATATTTCTAATCGTGCTGGTTTTAAATGCATTTTTCCATTGAGGAAAGTGGTTATATGCACCTCTTCCCTCATCAGGATCCAGGGTAGGTGAATTCCAGGAGGCGGTGACTGTGACGCCTAACACTTCGGATTCTGTCCTTTGGAAATCGGGAGGGACCGTACCATTGAAAAGTGGAACAAAATGACAGGTACCACAACGCCCTTTACCCATAAAAATATTAAATCCATTTACCTGGTCATCGGTAAGGGCCTTTTTATCTCCTCGCATATAGGCATCGAAAGGCGACTGAAAACTTCCCAGAGATCGTACATACACGGCCAAAGCATTCTGTACTTCCATAGTTCGAACTGAGTCATTTCCTGGGTATGCCTTCTTATAAAGCCCTAAATAATCCTTATCTGACTGAATCAACTGACGAATGGCTTCCAGCGATCCATGCATCTCCTCTTTGTTATGAATGACATTCGCTGCCTGGTCTTCCAATGAGGTTGAACGCAGGTCGTAGAAAAGTCCGCGTTGATAAGCTGCGTAAAGCAGTGTTGGCGCATTTCTATTAATAAATCCAGAACCAACGGCTTTACTGGTTTTCAGCCCATCGGTAAATGCCAAAGCCGGTTGATGACAGCTGGCGCAACTGGTATTTCCATCTCCAGATAATCGACCATCAAAAAACAGCGCTGCTCCTAACTTTATTCGATCGGTTGTGGAGCGCAGATCCGGGTCGGTAATTATATTTTCCGGATCGAAAGCTCCCAAGTCAAACATGGTTGCCGCATCCCCTCTAAGAAGCATTCCACCCTTAACAAACGGAATTCCCGCTTGTTTTTGATTGAGATGTAGAGATCGGGAAACCGGATTGATATAATCTACTATAAACTGGGCTCTATCGAAACGATTGAAATCAGATTGATTACTTACATGCACCAGCGCTCTTTCTACCAAATCAAACAATTCTGTGGACTGGGAAAATTCATTGCGATAGGCATCCAGATAGTCTTTAAAACTCTGTAATACCACTTCGGTCTCGCCGAGAGCATTTCCTGATGCTGGCGTGTCGAATCCGGATATACCCAGGGAGATAAGCCGGAACATATTTAGCCGGAGTGCATCCAGAATCTGTGAATCGGTAAGGCGCATGTCCTCCCATAATTGCTGAATACGTTTCTGACTAACCTGCATTTTACGAACTTCTCTGGTCAAGGTTGAGAATTCTAAGGGTTCATCGGCGTAAAGGAGTTCTTCAATAACCTGCAAACCCCCAGGTTCAAAAACGGCATTTTCTTCATCTTCTATTTCATCTAAAGGAGCCCCATTGATTAATCTGACCGTGGTAGGCGTAAAATACTCAGCGAAGGCTTCTATTTTTTTGTATTGAAGCCTAAGTGTCAAAAATTCTCTCTTAAGGGAATCCCGGTGAGGTTGCGTTTTTATGTATTGATAAAAATCCTCTGTATCCTCTCGGAAGGACTGTAAGTCGCTCTCGAATCGTTGATGAAGCAAATCGGTAGGAAGTTGCGACGATTTGCATGCAGAAAGCAGAATGGCAAAAAGCACTCCTAACAAAGCTCCATAGTATTTTGTCATAGCTGTAAATAAAAAATGCAGGGGGCCTATCAGCAACAGGCCACCTGCATTAGTAAGCAAATGAATTATTGTTTAATTCCACGGACAATTACGGTTTGCCCACCTTCCATATTACTGGACAGTCCACTTCCATCAGCACTTTTATACTTCGGGTCTACCCAGGTGTGTGGATGAAGATTAATCATAAAAGTCTCTGGAATCCCAATAATATCCGATATATCGATCATTGCCCCATATTCCCATGAACTTAATTTATCGAATCCGGTAGGGTTATATTTTGCATTAAAAGCTGCATCTCCCCTGCGGTGATCCATCTGAATCATGGCTTTGCTCTCTTTAGTAGCAATATTATACTGCCAGATCGTTCCATCATGATCATTATTGGCATAGAAAGAATCCCCGTCTTCCTGTACATAAACATAATTTTTTGTTACGCAGATATTGTCGGGGTTGACGATAAAATTACCTGGGCGATCCGCTCCATCCATTACGATCTGCAATTTGCCAATAAGGGGATTTTTATCATCCAGACGCAGGTGGTATACCCGGCCCCACATCGTTTTCCCGGCAACAGGCGATATCTTATCACCCTGGCTCACACCAGTGGCGGTAAAGTAAATATTCCTGCCAGCACCATTTCCTCCTTTTTGATAATCAATATCCTCTACGCGAGCAAATTGAATCATTTTCTTGGCTACAGTTTGTGCCTGTAACTGGGCTCCAGTGCTCGATTTGACATCATCGAAAGGAACAAATTCTACATCGTACCAATTCCCCTGAGCCATATCTGTTTCAATAGGACTTGGATTTGCTCCTGCACGACGGAGGGCATATAATTTACCATTATTCAAGTCGCCAACCACATCCGTAACATAGGCCACCAACTGGCCGTCTCCATCGTCTTCACCAATAATAATGACTGTTTTACCAGCGAAAGCATCTTTAGGCAGTGGAACAGCATTTTCAGCGCTCCATTTCCCAAAGGCACTGATGGTCCGTGATTGATTTTTCTTGTCTGCTGGAGCTAAGATATCGATGGCATGGGTCATGGATTCTGCACCACTTTCACCAGCAGTCAAAAATACGGGTCCAAAACCATGTTCCTCCTTCGTAGCCAAAGTAGCCGAACAAAGCCTCCATTGTCCACCCTCATAATCTACAATATATTCGCCTTTGACGGGTTTAAGGTCGTTGTCTAAAAATACCCGGGATACAGAACGGTGAATTTCATGGTTGTTCACCATGATATAACCAGATCCATTCGGATTATTAATAAACGCTCCTCCATCGGGTTGAGCTCCATAGATAAAGTCCGGAGAATCTGGTAACACATCATCCGAACTAATCAAGGTGGTAATTTTTAAGTCTTCAAAACCCGGCAGAGCTTTAATCAGTGAAGGGTTAACCGAGCGATCGACAAGTTTGTCGGGGGACAGGGGTGGATTATTATGATCTTTGGTGCAACCATTGAACATAAGTCCGCCACAAACCATAGCGGCCAGGGCAGTAGATGCGGTGAGTTTGTAATGGAATGTCATAGATATAGCATTTATTTTCTACAAATCTACATCCTGAATTCCATCACAATGTAACCGCAATATTAAGTAATAATGATATTGACTTAACACGCGCAGAGGCTCATTTCCAAGCCTTTCGCAGGAGGCGCAACCAATTATTATGCAATACTTTATCAATGTCCTCTTCGGAATATCCCCTTTTGGCTAAAAGTGGATGAAGATTTTGTAGATCGGCTATGGTCTCCAGGTCATAAGGTGATTGTTCTTTTCCGAACATTCCGTCCAAATCGCTTCCAATGGCTATATGATCGGCATTTCCTGCAAGTTGGCATATATGATCGTAATGATCGATAATTTTCTCTAATGCTGCCCCATCCCGTAAAGGGTCGGACACACCCCGAACCCAGTTAGGAACAACCATCCAGAGATCCAGAGAGCCCCCAATTACGCTGCCCCTGGCGATAAGTTGTTTTATCTGGTCGTCTGTAAGCTGGCGCTGATGATCTACCAGACTTCGGCAGTTGTGATGACTTGCCCAAACAGGCCCCTGATAAAGCTCCATAGCCTGCTGGAAACCAACATCAGTGAGATGGGTGATATCCAGGATCATGCCAAGGCTATCCATTTCACGAAGCAGGTCAAGTCCCTGAGGATGAATTTTGCCGGTAGTGCCCGTCCCATCGGCATATCGGCCTGGTCCATAATGGGCAGGGCCTAAGGCGCGCAAACCATTTGTGTAAGCCTTATGTAAAAAGTCAATATTAACTAAAGAGTCAGCGCCTTCTAAACTTAATATAAAACCTATAGGCTTCTCTGCACTCTTTATTTTTTGGTCATTCCAAAGCTGGATATGGTTCTCCAGGCCCGCAAGGTCAGTGATTTGCACCATTTCTCCCATGGTTTCCATGGCCTGATACCAAGCTAGCTGGCCCTGACTTTGCGCCCAGGCTTGTTCGGGGGAGTGCCAACCGGGCAGGCTACTCCCTTTTTCAACATAACGTGCAATCTGAGTGGCTACCACCAATCCTACCTTCCCTTCTCGAAGTGCAGGCAATGACACTACCCCTTTGCCCCGATCAACCTTATCTGTAAGCCCCATCTCACGCTCCCTAATCTGGGAAACGCTCAGTTTCAGATCGCGATTCCACTCCAAGGCATTCATAGCCAAATCTAAATGTGCATCAATTAACATAATTATAAGGGTTAGGGTGAAAAACGAAAGTTAGTCTGGCGTGTTTAAATATTAACTAAGGTAAACAGAAAAAAATAATCCTTTTTATGATCTTTCAAGCTTACGCTTTACCACGTCGGCGGGGTATTGAAGCGCTAGCTCCCTGATTTTATAACTAAATTCGGTGAAGGTCGCTTCCCATAGCTGTGCTTCTTCTGGTGTGTAATCATAAAAACCCTGTGCATTGGACACCCCCTTACCCCCTGCCTGCACAATCTTATCGATGAGTTCCGGGACTTCCGTCCCATTATGCAAGGTCGGCAGCAAGTCCTTCATTACGGTATGGTAGGCGGGGACTCCAGTCAGATCCATCCAACGAAATACGCCTACCAAAGTCATCCAATACCCTGTATTATTACGACAGGCCCTATCTACATCCTCTACCGTGGCATACCCATTTTCAACCAAATATAAAGCCTCTCTATACATGGCATACATCAGCCTGTTACCTATGAAGCCAGGGATATCCTTGCGCACCAGGATAGGTTCCTTAGCCCAGCCATGTGAGCGTTCATATAAATACTCTCCCAATGCCATATCACTATAGTCCCCACAAATAATCTCCAGAAATCGGGTAGTATGAGCAGGTTCTGCCCAATGTAGCCCAAAAAAACGATTCGGATGCAGAGTTAAGGCTTGCAGTTCAGTTATAGGAATGGCTGAGGTATTGCTGGCAAGAATTGCGTCCGAAGCTATTTCCGCCTCTATCTTTTTGAATACCTATTCTTTTATGGCTTTATTTTCAAGCGTACACTCAATCACAATACGGCAAGGCCACAAGTCCGCATAATCCTCAGTGATAGTCAGCCGGTCCAGAAAATCCTCTGGCGACTTCTCAAGCATGCCATGCGCTACTGACCGTTGCAAATGATCGATAATTCGTTTTCGAGCATGTAGTAAATCTTGAGAAATGGGGGCTACTGCTATTACAGGATGGCCGGCTATGAGCATGCAAGTGGCAATGCTACAGCCCATTAGCCCCAGACCAACGATACCGACTGGAATTTCTTGTGATTTCATCATCTTATTGGATTTAGGTGGTAGAATAAAATATATGGCCTTTTAAATGCGAACCCAACAGACACATGGGAACAGAGACTCTTCGCTATTAAGTTTAGAGCAGGATCGCCAGGCATCTCCTGGCATCAAGGCGTTAGAAAAGAACATACTACATTAGGTCACACGATACAACTTCTGAGCTTAGCAGGAGCTATCATTCTCATTTCGTATCAGCCAATAAAAAAAGGCCAATACTGGCCTCCTTTACTTACAAACTAATGTGTTAAGTATTATCTGACATGATACACTAACAAGGGAATATGGGTGTGCACCAACATTTCCTTGGTCAGGCTAGGATTAAAGAGGAGCTGTTCCAGGAAGTCACGCTTCCGAGTCGACACTACCAAAAGATCGGCCTCCTGCTCTTCACAAAACAGATCAATACCTTTCTCAATACCCAGTCCATCGCTGGTTCGTACCACTATATGATTGGGTGATATTTTTAAACGCTCGGCCCAGCTGGCAATGATTTCCTGTTCCGCTTCCCGATCAGCTTCGTAGGTGTAACCTATATGAATCAAACTAAGGTCGGCACCCAAAGAATCAGCTATGAATTTTACTTCCCCAGCAATATGAAGTTCTGAGGCTTCAAACTGTGTGGAAAAAACTATTTTTTCAATGACTTTATGAGTCATTTCCATCGGCACCACCAATACCGGACAAGGAGCATCCAGGGCAATTCTGGTAGCAGAGCTGCCAATTAACTTGTCTAAAAATCCCCCCTTTCCTGTGCGACCAACCACAATCAGATCGGCAAGTATGTCCTTCGCAGTTTCGATGATGGCTGTATATATACCGTCGCTGCGCCAAATACTCTCAGCAGTAAAACCTTCACTACGTGCCTGGTCTACATATTCTGCGAGTGTTTTGCGATAATCAGTCTCTAGCTGTTCATAAACAGGCATGCGGGGAATGGAAGCCGGCGTAGTCAGATCGCCGATATAGGGGGTGTAAACATATAAAAATGTGAGTGCTGCCCCAGTTTTATCTGCCATTTGTTTGGCAATGACAATGGCCTTTTGAGCGTTCTCCGAAAAATCGACTGGAATCAGTATTTGTTTCATAACATGAACATTTTACGATGGAAGTATGGATCAACAACGATACTAAGAAGATAGATTTTGCAGTTTCGCCCAATACCCACTCATGCGCGCTATGTTTGAGGCAGGGATATGGCGACGGTATTATGTAAGGGAGTAACCTCCATTAAAGATGCAAATAATCATCCTCAAAACAAAGCTAATGAATATGGCTTCTATGAATCATGCGCAGTATCAGGTTTTAAACATAGAAAGATCAGGTCCACTCACTCGCAAGCATCATCCCCATTGTCTTCTCAGCACTCGTCAGGAGCCTCCTTCTTCTTTTAAAATAGATCCATTTCTATAATTGTAATCAGGATAATAGAAGATATATAAAATATAAAATTCCGGAAATATGAACAGACCATGTATGGCATCAAAATATTTGGTACACAGATATATAAACAAAGTCGCCCGGAACGAAATCGATCCGGGCGACAAAAATGCTCATAAGACTCCTCCTATTGTTTCTGCTCCGCTAGAAAAGTCACCAAAGAAGCGAATTCTTCATATGAAAGTGCATTAGCAAGTCCTTCCGGCATCATCGAGTTTTCTAACTCCTGGCGCGAAATGATGTTATCGACCTTAATGGTATATACCTGACCGGCGATATCCCTCAGGGTTAGCTTAGTAGAAGTCTCCTCCGTAACAAAACCCATATAAGTCTTATCTCCTTTGGCCGTAATCAGTACCGAGGCAAAGCCCTGAGAAATGGATGCATTGGGCTTTAAAATGGACTCTGCAATCTGCTGACGATTCATTATAGAACCTACCTGTCCCATATAGGGCCCTTTCATAACGCCCCCCTTTTCTATACTGTGGCAGGCCACACAGCCCTGCAGGGTAAACAGCTTTTTGCCCAAGGCGGCGTCCCCAGGTATTTTTTCAATGGCCAACATTACGTCTTCAATTGAAGATTCTCCTACCTGTCCTTTTTTATTTTTTATTTTCTCCAAATCAATTTTCTTCTCCTCCTTAGCTAAAGGCTGTTCCTCTCCACCAAATTCGGCAATTCCTAGTCTTAGTTTGCTATTCATTTCGGCGAAGAAATCTTTGCCTTGCTGATCGGCTTTGTTAAACGCTGTCATCAGCAGCGTCTTAATCCGAGGTGAAGAAGACCATTCAACGCCTTTGTAATAGGGTCCGCGGGTATCTGGGCGGGTGCTCCACCACCAGCTACCATCATAATCGGCCTCCTTCTGATACAATCTCGCCAGGGCCATCAACAGTTCCTTTTTCTGATCTGTAGTCTTGGCCTGTCCGTATGCTCCAATCAGACCGTCAACGGCCTTCTCATCGTGCATATACCGAAGAGCCCATAATGCAAGGCGGTTATTTTTAGTGCCAATTGCAGCCACACATGCCTCCACTGCATGAAGATTCACCAGAGCCTGAACCGCAATATGGGCGGGAATGATCTCCGCATTAGGCTTTGCATGGGGGCCTTCTGTACCCTTCTCCGGAGCTACAAAGGAGGCGGGGACAGGGGTATTTAACAGGGCCTCGGCTACTTCTTTCCTTCCCATGCGCCCTAGACCAATGGTAGCAGCTACCCGCAGACGGTCAGATCCAGAGTTCAAAGCCTTTATGAATGGCTCTGTAGGGACTTTCGCCAGGGTTCCTTTTCGATCTGTAAGGGCCCTAAGCACTGTCTCTTCCAGATCTTTGTCGGCAGTGAGTTTCAACAGGTTTGGAATTGCTTTTTCTCCTTCAATCTGTGAATAAGTATAAATAGCAGCAGTCCGTACGGACTTAGAAAATTTAGCGTTGCTTGCTGTGGCCCAGGCGATTTTACTCGCGGCCTTTGCGGGGCGACGAAGTAGCTCCTGCTGAGCGGCGAGACGAGCTACAGAACCGTCAGCCTGAAGCAAAGTGGCCAGTTCTTTCATTGACATTTTTCCTACTTCAGGAAACGGCTTATAAATCCAGTCCTTGGGTACAGCACGAACGACGAATCCCTTCCCAGGATTGCCAGAATAGCCCGCTCCATCCCAGGCCGACAAATACAACCGTCCCGAACCATCTACATCTAAATCCGTTATCTGAGCTAGTTTTATAAATTCCTCCTCTTCCTGTTTATAACTCGCTCCATTAGCAACTACCCGGTGGATATATAACTGACTGCGTCCCCAATCCGCCATCATAGGCACATTATTGTATTTTTCGGGCCAACTTGGATCATCCATATATAATGCGCCTGTCCCCGATCCCCCGCCGACATCCACTAATGCTGGCAGAATCTCCTCTGTAAAATTCTTAAATAATACAGGGTAACCATATTCACCAGTTTGAATCTGATGGCTGAAGCGAACATTCCAGCCTCCCCCATCGTTGGTATTCCCGCGGGCAAAAATATTCATATAGGGGTCTATTGCCACATCATAAATATTACGCAGACCATGCGTATAAACTTCCATTTCAGTTCCATCCGGCCGCACCCTTAGTACGCCTCCACCCAGCATGGTAAGCTTGGTTCCCGATCGATCTATCGCTTCATGAAATCCAAAATCGCCTACCGCGATATATATCCATCCATCTATACCCATGCGAATTCCATTGGTTGCATGGTCCGTTCCTCTGTTTCGGAGAAACGTGGCGTTGCTTACATGTTCAATAAGCGGTTTCGACGGTCCATCTGCAATTCCATCCTGATTTTTATCTTCAAATACAACCAGATCCATTCCACTGGCTTTCCCGGTTTCCTTGGAAAATACCGTGTGCAGTACAAAAACCTGGTTACCATTGACGATAATGCCACGAGGATTGTCGGCAAGGGCAAAAACAGTATGCTCGTCAACCTTTCCATCGTTGTCCCTGTCTACTAGCTTAACAATACTTCCCTTACCCGGCTCCTTTCCTAAGGAACCCATTTTATCTACTCCTACATAAACATCGCCATTAGGCGCCACAGCAAGGCAGGCTGGACTGGGCGTAAGATCGGAGGTGGAGAAGTTTGAGATATTAATCTGGTCTGGCCAACTTTTGGCATTGGGAAGTGAATCGGTAACCGAACCTATCGCTAGATCGGCTACTCCCGATTCGGGAACTGGTGTCGGGTAAAACCAGTACATCAGCAAAAAAGCAAAAACCAGGCTGGAAGTAATTTTCAACATAGGTATTAGAATAAATTAAGCACGTTTAGGAATTAAGACAATTCCTGCAAAATAAATCAATTTTAGGGAGTTGTTTGTGTTATTGAAACACAATTTTTAGCTTAAGATGCAAATACCTATTTGTTTTATGCAAAAGTAATGGCCAATAACAGCAACAAGAATTGACTTTTACGCTGACCTTTCCAACTCTAAAAGAAGAAAGTCCCACTCAACTTGGCAAAGAACGGGGTTCCTGGTGTAAAATGAATCTCTGAAACGGGTTCCAGCTCATGTTCCAATCGGCTTTCCGTATCAAATTGGGTTTCTTTCCATTTCGTATTGAAAATATTCTGAACAGACATTCCGAAAGTGAAGCGCGGTAAGCTATAATTAAGTTGCAAATCGTTGACAAAGTATCCTTTAGCCTTCACAGAATAGTCTTCGTTGGCGGGCCTGTTGGCCATATACCTATAGCGTAAAGAACCGCTCAGACCATTGTTAAGCTGCATGGTAAGACCTCCCGTGGTCGTAAAAAGGGGAGCCAGCGGGATATAGTTCAGGCCCTCCTGTTCCTCCAGTGACCTGGGTTTAGCAGTACTAACATCGACATCTGCATAAATGGTCTTACTCAACTGGTAACGTACCGAAACATCTATGCCCTGCCGTTGGGATTTTCCACTCGGTTCCACCACCCCTGCATCGCCTACATATACAAATTCCTGCTCCATCCATAAATACCATAATGCAGCATTGACCAACATTTTCGGGAATGGTTTGAAAATCATTCCCAGATCAGACCCATAGGCTCCGGGCAATATTTGCTTCCCCTCCAGAGGGACTACCACGCGCGTGTCATTGGAATGAAATCCCTTTCCGGTATTCAGATATAATTGTAGTCCAGGATTGAAAGTATAATAAAAGTTCAATTTCGGTGACAGGATGGTAGCTGAAGCTCTTTGTGTATCGACAGGCTGTCCGAGGAGGTCTTCATAGGCATTTCGGAAATAGTCGAATCGAAGCCCAGCATTGATCATCAACCGATCATTAATTTGTACTTTTTCATCGATATAAAGGGCCATGTTCATCTCATTGATATTCCCATACTTATATCGTTCCAAAAGTATATTTCTGTTTTGGGTATGTGATAATCCTATATTACCGACGATATCCTGTCGGAACTGAGCGCCAAGGGTACTCGTCCAACTTGTTTTTCCCAAGTGATGTTCCCTGCTGATACTCCCGTTATAGCCAAATAGATTTCTGTTATCTTTCTGACGTATCTGATCACCATTTACAGGATCTTCCAGAAAAAAAGTAAAGTTAGAGAATAACTCGAATTGATAATTGCTGTAGAAAAACTGGTTTTTGACCACATCGTTTCTCGGAGTTACTGTAGCCAGCTCCGCATTAAAATTAGTCCTGCCGGTGCTTCCACCTTCCGTGGGATCAATGGCCCCGTAGAAGCCAATCTGCCCCGACTCATAGGCACGATCCGGGATCTGCCCCGATGCATCCCATTGACTCCAGAAGGTTGAGCCTGTCAGACGTAGCGTGCTATTTCCTAAATGTCGGTGGTATTTACCGACTATGTTAAGGCGATTAAAGTGCTGAGGGCTATCGAAAAACCCATTGGAAAAAGAGTATTCCGAAGCCAAATATGCGCTCTGATTTTTTTCTTTCCCTTTTTTCCCCAATAAATCGATACCTGCAACTGCGCGAAAAGTATCGAACTGTCCGCCTTCCATTTTTACAAAGGATCGCTCCAGCGCATCTTTTGTCCTCAGGTTGACCCAGCCAGCGGTAGTAAAATTGCCCTTATCGGCGTGATACGGTCCCTTTTTAAAATCCACCCCTTCAACGAGCTCAGGAATCACGAAATGAAGGTCGGCATAGCCCTGTCCATGAGCATGTGAAACCATGTTCACGGGCATGCCATCCACCATAAGATTGATATCGGTACCATGATCGATATCGAATCCCCTTAGGAAAATCTGCTCCGACTTACCTCCACCTGCATGTTGCCCGATAAATAAACCTGGTACCATACGCAATATCTCCTGTGCGTTATTAATGGGTCTGAGCTTAATATCTACCCCATTGATAAGCTGCTGATCGTGGGCACTTTGAGAGGAAATTATAACTTCAGCCAAATCGATATCATCTGCGGCCAAAGAGGTTTTCACAGTTAACTGCTGGTCATCGACTACCGCTATCTCAATGGTAATGCCTTTATACCCTACATGTGACAACTCAATTTTATAGAGTGATTCCACCAAATTACTAAAGCGATATTGTCCCAGTTCATTGGTGCGGGTGGACTGGCCCGATCCGGTCAATTGTACGCTCACATTTTTTAAGGGCAAGCCAGTCTGTAAGTCCTGAACGGTGCCAAGTATGTTTCCCTTGTGGGCAAAGGCAGTTAGCGATACAATATAAAGTAAAATAAAAAGGAGGGTGGTACGCATGTTAAAGTGCTATAGACTAAATATTTGGCAGTAAAAATTAAATACAAACTGAGGGTCGGAGGGACCTTAAAAAACTTGGCAACCTCCACATCTTATGGTAATACAAGCTGAACTAACCTATTTCTGGGTATTATTTAAGTTTCAAAACTTCCGGTTACCAGTGCAAGTTTAATAGGTTCTTCCGCCTTTAAAAAATTTTTTTCAATAGCCTTAGACTAGGAAACGGGGATTAATTGGCAACTAACTTAGAAGATTGCCTTAGCCTACTCATCAAAAACAGAACCGTGCTCTATTAGCCTATTATGGGCCACCCTGGAAAGCGTAAATTCTCCCTGCCCCTCGAGTATGAATCCTCGCGTGCCTGGCAGCTGCCTTCAGATCGTGATATGAGAGCGGCTCTTTTCTCCTTACCAGGCATCATTATCGATTTATTCCGCGCCAAGAGAAGAAGGTAAATTCATAATTCATTTCAGCCTGATTAAACACTTATGTTCTTATATTATTTTAGAGATCCAATCCAATATATCTCCCATTAAATGAACCCTTTTTGTTGGAATTTTAAAAATATTGTCTTCTAAATATTGAGTTTCCTTCCTCCCCGCTCGTTCCATTTTCTCTAGTTTAAACCATAGCATCGCTCTATTTATTTAATCCTATTTATAAATTTTAAAAAAAATATACTCTACTATATCTATAGACTTAATATTTTATAATAATATTGCATTGAAATTATCACTAAGAAAATAGAGAGCAACCATATGAGCAGGTACATTTTTACAATTTTGCTAACCATGGCAACCCTGACGGGAAAGGGACAAGCCTCCTTCCACAGGCTGGTCGGAAGCATTACTGACCAGGAAACCCTTAAGGGGCTACCTGGCGTCAGTATACAAATCAAAGGGGGGTATGAAGGAGCCATTTCTGATGGACAGGGGCAGTTTGAACTTATCTCCAGAACACCACTACCCTGGAACATACACCTTAGCTCCATAGGTTATGCTAGTCGGGATATCACTATTACCGAAATTCAACCTATAATTATAGGTCTCACTCCAGAAGCTATTCTTGGTCAGGAGATTGTGATCACTGCTTCCAGAGTGGAAGAGACCCTATTGAAGTCCAGCATGGCTATTGAAATGCTAGATCTTAAAGCGATCAGAAATGCGGCAGCCCCTGGTTTCTACGATGCTCTGGAAAATCTGAAAGGTGTTCAAATGACAACTTCCAGTCTCACCTTTAAGGTCCCCAATACCCGGGGTTTCAACAGCCCTAATAACTTCCGATTCACGCAATTGGTAGATGGAGTTGACATGCAGGCAGCAACATTGGGTGTACCCTTGGGAAATGCCATAGGACCCACAGAGCTGGACATCGAAAGGGTAGAAATCATACCCGGTGCTGCATCAGCTATATATGGGATGAATGCCATTAATGGTTTGGCCAACCTGTCGACCCGGTCTCCTTTTACCCATCAAGGATTAAGTATCTATCAGAAAGTTGGCGTTAATCATATAAACGGGCCGGAGCACAGTGCCGCGGCCCTTACCGAAACAGCCCTTCGTTATGCGGGCGTAATACGCAAAAAATTCGCTTTCAAAATCAATGCAAGTTACCTGAGAGGTACAGACTGGATTTCGGACAACCGTACCGATCAGAACCCAAATGATATGGTTACGGCCAACCCTTCCTTTCCCTCCCTATCGTTGGCAGACCACCCGGCTTATGATGCCTGGAACCGCTATGGAGACGAAGCCAATAATAATAGTCCGGTATCCATACAATATGAAGGCAAAACCCATACATTCAATGTCAGAAGGACAGGCTATTGGGAAAAGGACCTTTACGACCCTTCCGTTAAGAACGTCAAGGTAGACGCAGGATTGTTTTACAAAATTTCGGAAAACTTAACCATTTCGTATCAATATCGCTTCGGTCAGATGAATGGTCTGTTTCAAAGAGGTAACAAGATCAAATTAGAGGATGTACGAATCCAGAATCATCGGATTGAGTTACAGGGCAATGGGCTCACATTTAGGGCCTATACCACTTTGGAAAATACGGGAAAGTCCTACAATTTAAAGCCACTGGCTGACAACTTAGACCTAAATAACGGCTCGAATTCCGAGTGGGGACTCCGCTTCCAGCAGGCTCTGCAGGAAGGTGTTGATGGGGGGATCTCCCTGCCCAAAGCCTTTAGCAATGCCCGGTCGGTTGCCGACCAGGGGCGTGTAGAACCTGGCACCAAGGCTTTTGCCGACTTGAAAAATACCATTATTGGTATTAATAATTGGGACATCGCTGCCAATGTCCAGGGTGCTCCACAGACGGGAGGGGCCGCATTATGGCAGAACAGCCGAACCTATCATGCAGACCTTCAGTACCATTTTGCTGAAAATATAAAGTTTATGGACCTCTTGATAGGAGGAGATTTCCGTTTATATGAAGTCATTCCCGATGGAAACAACTTTGTGGACTTCAAACGTCCCTTAGCCGAAAGAACCAATCAAATGGAGGATGGCAGTTTCGGAAGTAATGTTTATTATAGTAAATATGGAGTTTTCGCTTCTGCAACCAAAATGCTGTTTCTTAACCGGCTCAAACTAAACATTTCGTGCCGATTGGATCATAATCCCGAATTCAGCCCCAAATTCAATCCTAGACTTGCCTTGGTATACACCGCATGGGAACAGCATAATTTCCGGGCATCTATTCAGAATGGGTATCGGTTCCCTGCCCTTTTCGAAGCCCTGTCCTATGTAAACAATGGCAATGTTCGCAGAGTAGGAGGACTTGCCAAAATAAACGAAGGTTTAGGTTATAATGAAAATTCATATACACAAGTATCTATCAATCAGTTTATAGCGGCAGTAAATCAGGATATAGCCAATGGAATGGAAAAGAATTTGGCTGCCCTTCGCAATCGGGGTACTTTGGTAGGTGCGAACCTGGGCAACTTACGCCCTGAAAGGATTTTATCCTATGAAGTGGGCTATAGAAGTATCATATTAAATAACAAACTTGTCATCGACTGGGACGCTTATTTGAATCGTTATGATAATTTTCTGGGTCAGGTAGAGGTTTCAGTACCTGTCGATGGCCAGATCGGGAGTGAGGCTGCGGTACTGAATATGCTGGCCAGAAGCAAACAGACCCGCTATAGGGTATATACGAATGCCAAGAATATCTATAGCAGTTATGGATCTTCGCTGGGAATTCAATTCTGGCCCATCAAAAAATATCACGTCAGCGCTAATATAAATTATAATAACATCAGGGCCAATACCGAAGCCGACGTATTTGTTACCGGATTTAACACCCCTAGGCTGGTGAGCAACCTAAGCCTTAGCAATCCGTCCTTATATAAAAATTTTGGCTTTAATATAACATACCGCTGGCAGGAGACCTTTCTATGGCAGAGTCCTCTTGCCAATGGCATGGTTCCAGCCATTCATCAGGTGGATGGTCAAATTAGCCTCACCATTCCCCGGCAGCAGCTCCGTATCAAAGCAGGCGGAAGTAATTTATTTAACAAGCGTTATTATCAATATGCCGCAGGTCCAAATATTGGCGGGATGTATTATGCGTCTGTAACCTGGGAAGGAATTTTATAAGTATTATTTATTTTTTACATAGCCTGACCGTCAATCAACTTATGATTTGACAGTCAGGCTATTACTATTAAATATGAGGAAGATTAACCTATCATTTAACCTTCAGGATACAATTAAAACAAAAAATAATTAAATATCTTGTACGGAATAGGATGCCCTTTACTTGTCTTACAGGCAAGAACCATGGCATTACTATTTTTAAGAAAATTATCACTTACGAAATATGAAACTCAATACTGCTGGACACTCGGATAATGAGCAGGAGAGATACTTGTTAAGTCCCTCCCAGCAAGAAACTGATTTGGGAGGCCAGAAGGGATTCGTGGTAGAAGACGAATTATTTATTAGAAGGAGTATCCAGCAGGATCCAAAAAAAGGAGTAGAGCTATTATTTTCCAGGTACTATCGTGTACTCTGTACGCATGCTGTCAAATTTGTAGGATCCAAACAAGTAGCCGAGGATTTGGTTTCTGATATATTTCTGCAATTTTATACCAACCGCACCTTTGAACATATTACTTGCTCTTACCGTGCCTACCTATTCAAAACAGTACGAAATCGGGGTTATAATTATCAAAAATGGGAAGCGACGAAAAAAATATCGCTCACTGAAGGCTATGATGTTTTAGATTCCGAGCATCAGCAGCCCGACCATATTACCCAATACGAAGAACTTTATCAGGATTACGAAAAAGCAATTAACGCTTTACCCCTCAGCCGTCGCCATATCTATCAGTTGTATCATACGGATGGTAACAGTATGAAAGAAATTGCGCAAAAGCTCAACATTTCAACCAGAACGGTAGACACACAGATTTATCGCGCTTCGCAAACCATTCGGGAAGCAATCAAAAACAAATGGTTTCTATCCTTGCTGGTCATGGTCAATATCCTTTAAGAATTTCAATTAACCTATAAGGGCAACTTCCTGTTGCCATACCATAAAAAACCATGGATGCACAAATTTCCAAGGCTATCCTTTTCGATCACTTTGCCGGCAACGCTACCGTCATGCAGCGAAGAATGATCGACGAATGGGTAAAAACACCAGAAAATGAAGAGCTGTTTTTCAAATATCTGGAAGAATGGGAGTCCTCCCGGCCCCAGTTCCCGATCGATCTTAATCGGGCCGAAACCAATTTTCGGCAGAAGCTGAGACATTATGACATTCAGGAGAAGGTTCAACAAACTACAGCTCCCACGAAATGGGTTCGAACGGCCCTCTGGATCGCTGCCAGCCTGCTATTGCTGGCAACCTCAGCCGTTTTAATGAAGGATACAATCCGTTATCGGGAGTTTAGTACCGATGCGGGGGAAGTCAGATCCTGGCAATTATCGGAGGGAAGTGTGGTCACCCTGAATGCCAACTCCACCCTACGCGTTCCCAGATGGAATTTTGGAATCAGTACCAGGGAAGTAACCCTCAAGGGCGAAGCGGAATTTAAAGTGACACATCTTAAAAACGATCAGAAATTCATCGTGCGTACTGACAATCAGGTTGATGTCATCGTCCTCGGCACCGAATTCACTGTATACAATCGTAACCGTAAAACAGAAGTGGTCCTAAAAAAAGGGAAGGTGCGCATAGAAAAGCAAAAGGGAGAAACCCGTAACAATCTGGAAATGGTGCCCGGGGATATGATCTCTGTAGAAAAAACAGGGTCGGTCCATAAGAGGCGCCTGAAAGCAGAAGTCCTTTATGCCCCGTGGAAGGACGATCGTTTTGAGTTCGACCAGACTCCCCTTTTCGAAGTAGCCACCCGGCTGGAGGAGCATTATAATTATAAAATACTGATCGTAGATAAATCCTTAAAGGAACTCACCATTTCCGGTTCTTTCAAAGCGAGCAATGGTCCCGAATTGATTGAGTCGATTGCCAAAATTCTGGATGTAAGCTATAGCATTCAAGGGAATAAAATTGAATTTAAACCTACCTCGTAACACATCCAATAATGACAAAACCACTACCTAATTCTCTCTAAAACATGAAACTACAACTTGGAATACTTTCGCTTCTGGTGCTGGGATTCAACCCACCAACTAAGGCACAGACACTTGCTTTTCAGCAACCTGTAGCGCCTTACACCAAGGAAAGATCGACTGCCTCCGTTAAGCTAACGGATCTTTTGACAAGGTTTAAACAGCATTACAAGGTCGACATTCTCTACGCCGATCGATCGGTACGCGATCGGCTGATTCTCGCTTCGGATATCGACTGGAACCGCAGTTTGGAACATAATCTTGGGAAAATACTCCCAGGTGTCGGCTTAGAATTTGAAAGGCAAAAAGGAGGATCATATGTAATTCTCAAGAAGGGAAGGCAGGAGCAAAACATGGATCGTTCAACAGGGAATATACCTAACGAACATCCTGGAGCACCCAACTTCTTAAGTGCTGAGCATGGGGCAGTGAACTATAAAACGGTCGAAAAAACGATTACTGGTTCCGTTCTCGACGAAAAGAACCAACCCCTACCTGGGGTCAGTGTGGTCATCAAAAATACGCAACGTGGAACCGTGACAGACGTAAACGGCAAATTTCAGCTGGACGTCCCCGAAGAAGGTGCTACTCTGGTTTTTAGTTTTGTAGGCTATGTAAAAAAGGAAATCCCTATCGGCAACCAATCGGTTCTCGACATTACCCTTGAGACCGATGAGAGCGCACTTGCCGAAGTAGTGGTCATCGGATATGGACAAGTTGAAAAGAATGATCTGACGGGGGCCGTCGGCTCCATCCAGTCTAAGGACATTGTGAGAGGCAACCCTGTTCAAGCCGCAAAAGCCTTACAAGGTCAGGTTGCCGGAGTAAATGTTCAAAAGACAAGTAATAAGCCTGGAGCCGGTTACAGCATTGATATTCGAGGTGAAAGCAGTATCAATTCTACCAATGAGCCTTTAGTCGTAATCGACGGGGTTATGGGCGCCAACCTCAACAATTTGAATCCCAGCGACATCCAATCGATGGATGTGCTCAAAGACGCCTCCTCAACAGCCATATACGGATCCAGAGGAGCCAATGGGGTAATCATCATCACCACGAAAAAAGGAATTTCCGGCAAGCCCAGGGTAAGTTACGATGCTTATGTAGGCCAAAAGAGCCCAAATCACTTGCCCGACCTCATGTCGGCCCAAGACTTTTACAAGGCCTACCATGACGACCGTCTGATGGATGGAGGAGTTTCGGAAAAATTCACCTCCACAGAAATGGCCACGGTAGAATCGGGCCAGTCTACCAATTGGCTTGAATTATTGACCCAACCTACTTTACAAACCAGTCATTCTATAGCGGTATCAGGGGGTAGTGACAAGACAACCTATTACTTCTCAGGAGGCTTTATGAAAGAAGGAGGAAGCGTGGCCAAGACTGGTTTTAAGCGTTATAGTATCAAAGGAGGGCTCGATAGTCAGCTCAACAAGAAAGTGAAAGTAGGCTTTACCTCCTATTACACTTACAACCTTTTTGAGCAGGGCTCCAACGAAGCAATCCGCTCGGCCTATCGTGCCCGGCCTACCGGGGTGAACAGCTTTGCCGACCTGCTCAACCCCGCCGAAAGCAGCGATATAGATTATCAGGGCTATGCGGTATGGATGGGCATTAATGACAAGCAGGTAATAAACCCAATCGTAGAGGGCCAAAGGGATAATTTCCGACATGAGATCCAGGGTTCAGCAATATTGGCCAATGCCTATGCAGAAATTGAGTTGGCAAAAGGGCTTAGCTTTAGGTCGTCGCTATCTACAGCCTATAATACTGAACGGGAGGGAGACTATAGAGGAACCTATACCAAGTCGCAGCTTACGACCCAAAAACCCAGGGCACAGTATGACAACCGGATTGAAGGGTCATTTACCTGGGATAATGTATTGAACTATAATATAAAGAAGGAGGCTCATAACCTGACCGTAACGGCCGTCCAGAGTGCGTTTAAAAATCGATACGAAACCTCTAACATTTCTGTCAACAACCTGCCTTATTCATCAGGCTGGTATGCTTTGGGAACAGCCGAAAACATTACCGGGGTTGGGAGTAGTCTGCGCGAAAATAGCCTACTTTCCTATATGGGTCGCATTAACTACGGTTTCAGGGACAAATATTTATTAACACTTACGGGTCGTTCCGACGGGGCATCTCAGCTCTCAGAAGGCAATAAATGGGCGTTTTTCCCCTCTGCAGCCTTGGCATGGAGAGCAGGTGACGAAGGATTTATTCGTGACCTGAATGTGTTCTCCGATCTTAAATTCAGATTGAGTTATGGTGTAGTTGGTAATGCTACTGTGAGCCCTTACGGAACCCAGGCCAATATTTCTAAAACAAATTATGACTTCGGTGGCACTCCAGCCTATGGCTTTACTCCGAGTAATCTTGCCAATAAGGATTTAAGATGGGAGAAAAGCAAAGAGTTTAACCTGGGAATCAACATGGGCTTTTTGCGAAATCGGATTACCACTGCCATTGAGCTTTACGACAGAAAAACGGTTGATCTTATTTTGGCCCAAAAAATCCCTAACTCCACAGGATTCGACCAGGTTACGGCCAATGTAGGAAAAATACAGAATAAGGGAATAGAAGTTAATTTGAACACGATTAATCTCGATACTAAAGGATTCAAGTGGAGTACAAACTTTAATTTCTCTACCAATAAGAATACCATATTAGAATTATATGGTGGAAGCATTACTGAAGACAAGGGCAATAGTCTATTTGTAGGTCAGGCTGTTAAAGTCAATTATTCTTATCAGTTTGACGGTATCTGGCAGACCAGCGAAGCAGATCAAGCCAAAGTTTACGGACAGGTACCAGGTTCTGTACGGGTAGTGGACCAGAATCAAGATGGCAAAATATCGTCAACAGAAGGCATCGACGATCGGGTGGTAATAGGTTCACAAATGCCCAAATGGCTATTGGGTGTAACAAACCGTTTTAACTATAAGAATATAGACCTTTCTTTCTTCGTCTATACGCGCCAGGGAGCCCAGTATCGTAATAACATGCTCAGTGGCACGATGGGTGATATTAGCAGTGGCCGCTATAATCATCTTAAGCTGAATTATTGGACTAGCCAGAACCCATCCAATGATTATTATGGTGTGGTAGCAGCGAACCCCTATCGGGCTGCGGTACAGTATCAGGATGCCAGCTTTGTCCGTGTGTCCGATATTACGCTGGGATATACCTTACCTTCCAAACTACTAGAGCGATATGGTATGAGTAACCTAAGAATGTATGCCCAGGCTTCGAACCCCTTTGTCTTCCACAAGTTTGATGGTCTGGACCCTGAATATAACTCCAGCGCTTACGATGACGACGTGCCCAGTTCTGTTCTGCTCTTTGGCATTAATTTATCCTTCTGATCCTAAAATATCATTCTCATGACTAATATATTAAAATCTAAAAAGTTGGCCACCTTTGGTATCATGGGCCTACTTATGCTGGGAGGATGCCAGGGTTTTCTAGATGAGAATCCCGTGTCAACTCAAACTGCCGATAGTTATTTTATAGATGCAGCCGGATATGAAGACCTCGTCAAGGCATGCTATCCCCTATTAAGGAAGATCACCGAACAGCGGGATCTGGTTTTTGAAGGTACCGATTTGTTTACCAATGAGGGCTGGCATAAAGCTACAGCGGGCAATACCGGTGATGCGCTTAACCAATATGATGTCCGTTTCAATTCTTCCAATGGGAGTGTCAATGCTTTCTGGACGCTCTTGTATCAGCAAATCGGGCGTACTAATACCGCGATAAGCCGGGCAAAGGATATACAGGGCATGGCAGAATCCTTAAAACAGGTTAGACTCTCTGAGGCTAAATTTTTAAGGGCATACAGCTATTTTCACCTGGTGCAGCAGTTTGGCGATGTGCCCATGCCTTTGGAAGAGTCGACAACCTATAGTAAAGAAGTAACCCGGGTCCCTTCGGCTCAGGTGTATAGCCAAATCATAAAAGATCTGACTGAAGCCGAACAGGTTCTTCCTGTAACCGCCACAGACTATGGCCGTGTAACGAAAGGTGCTGCGCAGTTTTTATTGGCCCGTGTATACCTTACCCGCGGCTGGAACTTCAATAACGCTTTAGGAGGTAGTAGCAACGACTTCAACCTGGCTCTATCCTATGCCGATAAGGTTATCGAGGCCTATCCCTTGACTGCGAAATATACTGATCTTTTTCCCAAGCACTCTAAAAATCCTCTGAAAGAGACCTTCCCTACTCAGAATGACAGGAATCCCGAGATCGTGTTTGCTGTGCAATACAGTGAAGATGTACTCACCTATGATGGGGGAAATAATGCGCACTCGATTTTTGGTAGCGGGGCTGAGGATATTCCTGGGTCCAAGGGACGCTCCAGTGATTATAATCGTCATCTGAACGACTATACGGTAAGCCCCAGCGCATATCGGCTCTACGACCCCCAACTCGATACCAGGTATGCTCATAATTTCGTAGACGCACTTTATGCGCTTCAGCCTGTGAAGGATTTCAAACCGGTCTTGGGAAATTCTACATTAAAAATTGATATTGCCGTAGGCGACACGGTGGTCTATTTCAGCCCCTGGAACAGGCCCGCCACCGAATCCGAGAAAGGTATCGATGTAGGAGGAACGAAAAGATATGCTGTACTCAATACCGATCAGTTTGCCATCAGCGCTCAGTCGGCTTACCATGTGCAGCAGAAATATCCTATGATGTGGAAATTTTGGCAGCCAGGCATTCCCTATGGTGATGCTTATGGCACCTTAGATTTTATTTTGTTCAGGTCGGCCGAGGCCTACCTGATCGCCGCAGAAGCCATCCTTAAAGGAGCCACTGGAGCAAAACTAGGTACTCCCGATGTCTATTATAACAAAATCGTGGATCGGGCTCTCGGCACCAACGCAGGCAAAATCCCTATGGGTGCTGCAGTTCCTGGTGACTATGCCTCTCTGGCCAGCAAGTCTTATAGAGCCGAAGCAGGTGGCCTCACCATCGATATGATATTGGATGAACGCGGAAGGGAACTCTTAGCCGAGGGAATGCGCTGGTACGACCTTAAAAGAACCAACAAGCTAATTGAAAGGGCTAAAGCGATGAACCCCTGGACTAGAATTAGTAATAAAATCGCTTCGTTCCATTTGTTACGACCCATTCCTCAGCAGGAGCTCGATCGTGCCTCGTCGGTTATTCCACAAAATGAAGGCTATTAATTAACGATTGCACAATTGAAAATGCGCTCATTCCCACTTGTCAAAATCAATTAAATAAAACCTTTTCACAAAAAAACAATAAACTATCATGTACATCTTGCGGTAAATATACCACAAGATGTACATACCACTGAAGGAAGTTTGGCGTATTCGGTTCCTTCTATGGCGACTGCAGCAAGCAACTTCCTGAAATCGATTTAAAGGTTAGTTAAAATGGCTGGTAATCTATGATCGCCGGTCATTTTTATTTCATAATCAGTCTTGTTCATACCATCTCGATGAAAAGTAGCTATGCCTTATCCTGTCTTTTTGTAATGGCCGTATGGGCTAAAACCTTACCGGTTCTAGCTCAAGCCTCTTCCGAAAACCACCCACGCATTCTAATCCACTACGATCAAAAAGATTCATTCTTAAAATCGCTGGAAGGGACCAAATGGAAAGCAAAGTACGTAGAATCTCTGCAATCAAAGTTAAAGCCCTATATGGCTTATTGGAAGGCTGATACAACCTGGCTGGTATCCAGATTACAAATGAACTGGAATACGAGACATAACCAGGTCTTTGTGAAGGGGGGCAAATTTTCGCATTCTGCGGGTGATGCACCTGTTCCCACGGTTCGGTTTTCGGGCAGTAGGGACTGGGCTTCAGACTATCGCGCGCCCCGTTTAGAAGATATAATTCCTTATCAGGACGACAAAAGAGGAGTTCGCCTAATCAATAAAAAAACCGGTGAACCTGAATGGATTCATCCCAGTGCATCGGGCAATATTATTGAGGGAATTAATCATACGATTTTACTTCTGGCCCAGGATGCCGCCTTTTTGTATTGGCTCACTGGAGAGAAAACATATGCCCAATTTGCGCAGCCCATATTTCAAACCTATATCAATGGTATGTATCACCGGCAGGCTCCCATCGATCTGGATAAAACGCACCAACAAGACATCATTGGCCTAGCTACTTTCGAAGTCATACACGAAAAAAGCCTGATTCCACTGGCATTGATCTATGATTTTTTACATGACTATTTAGAAATCGCCAATCGGCCCCAAACCATTTCAGTATTTCAGAAATGGGGCAACCAAATTATTAAAAATGGGGTAGCAGATAATAACTGGAATCTTTTTCAGGCCAATTTTTTGATGTATGTAGCATTATTATTGGATGAAAATTCTAAATATGACAATGGACAGGGTAGGCAATATTTCCTCGATCACATTTTCAAAACCTCTACCGACCGGCAACTGGCTATCCAGGAATCGATTCGGGTATACGATCAAGAAACGGGTATATGGCCTGAGTCGCCAGCTTATTCATTACATGTTACGGAGTCCATTCTGCACATACTAACCCTGCTGGCCCACCATACCGGAAATAATGAGCTTAAAAGCTATCCAATTATCGAAAAATCGGTCTGGGCCTCTTTTCAGTACTTATTTCCAAGCGGCTATACGGTCGGCTTCGGAGATACCCGGCATAGCTCCATCCCCCCGGCAACTTTTGAATTGATGATCAGCAATTATCAAAAGCATAAGGAAACTGACAAGGAGAAGCAGATAGCCGCAATGCTAAACAGGTCTATTCAACAGGGGCAATATCAAAGGAAAGCCCATGACCTGTTCGACCTTTTCTTTTATGTGGATCAGCTTCCAGAAACCGATGCACCTGCCAGTATAGACCTGCTGACGACTCCCACCTTTTATGCTCCAAACGTCAGCCTATTTATCCAACGTATGACACAGGTAAAAGGAGGCCTCATGGCCGCCACGGTAGGTTCCTATGGCAACCATGCCCATGCAAATGGTATAGCCTTAGAATTTTTTGCTAATGGCTATGTCATGGGGCCTGATATGGGGAAGGGCCCCAGTTACTGGCATCCGGACCACCGGGATTATTATGCACAATTTCCCGCTCATAATACGGTAGTCGTAAATGGGAAGTCGGGACACGCTGCCATGCGAGGGCAACATCCCTTTACCCTGGATGCTCATTATCCTGAGGCTAATCGTCCGAAGCCTGGATTCGACAAAATTTCCTTTGCTCAGATGTCTTTCAGTGAACCAGCTACCCAGGCCGACCAGCAAAGAACTACCATCCTTATCCAAACACCGAGTGGCCATGGCTATTTGCTTGATGTCTTCCGCTCGGAGGTTCGAACTGAAGCCAAGCAAAGACACGACTATATTTATCATAATATAGGTCAAAGACTCAGCATGATAGGGATGGATCAGCAAGCATATACACTCGAACCGGCTAGCGAGCTGGGCCTAGAGGCAGGCGATCTCAAAGCTTATCAATACCTTTCACGGAAAAAGGGACTTGCCGGCAACCTGCCCCTTCGAGCGGAGTTTAGTCTGGCCGTCGACGGCGCACCTGAGCTTCTGATGAATCTATGGATTAAAGGCGCAGACAATCAACGTATCTTTACGGCGCTGTCTCCCCCATCAAATGCACTGTCTGAAGGCACGGCACCCAGGGCTATGCTTCAGGACTCTATCCCTACCCTGATTGTCCAACGTCGTACGGCGGCTTGGCAAAACCCTTTTACGGTGCTTTATAATCCCACCATAAAAGATTCGCTGAACCCCATTCGTACCGTAGAATATGCATCCGAAAGCCCCCAGGCACGGGTCCTGATGGAAGGGGAAATATCAGATATTATCACCTGCCTATCGAATAGTAACAGGATTGAACAACAGAAAGATTTTTACCAAAAAGGGCTGTTGTCAGTAATACGCCACAAGCACGGCGACGCTGGTGCCCAGTTTATATTTGCAGCAGACACCTATCAGATTGATTATCAAGGTTGGAGTATGCATGCACTAGGTAGTTCTTTTACGGGAAGTCTTGAGAAGAGCCCCCAGGGTTACCGCTTGGAAGTCGACCAGCCAATTCTATTACGGATTCCTGATCCCGGAGGAGAGCACTACCCTTTGCTATTCACCTACCGTAATGGCGAAATATTAGAGAAAATTGGCGCCACACCCAGCCGGCAGAAGCCCGGGCACCTGGAATACAGGATAAGCCAGGCTATCGACTTCGCTGAACTAAATCTTAGTACCGAATAATTCCCTCGTATTCCCTTTAACTAATCTATACATCATATCATCCAAAACCCCATTAACCATGTTTCGAAAGACGTACCATTTTGGTTTAGTATGTTTAACCCTTTTCCTATTTTCCTTTAAGGCCAGGCAGGAACCAGTGGATCTGGTCAATCCCTTTGTAGACTCAGCCAATTCGCGTTGGTTCTTCTTCAGCTCGGCTACAAGACCTTTTGGTATGGTCAATCTGAGCCCGGACATGGTCCTGAACGGAGCATGGAATTCGGGATATCGCTACGACGAACCATATATACGCGCATTCAGCCATATCCATGCCTGGCAATTATCGGGCATCCCTGTGATGCCTTCAACAGGTGAATTTAAGGGGCATCAGGGCCCTGAGGCTTATAAATCCCGATATTCGCATGACAAAGAGATCGCCAAGCCAGGCTACCATAAGGTAGTATTGGACGATTACCAGATCCAGGCGGAGCTTACTTCTACAACTCGTGTAGGCTTTCATCGTTACACCTTTCCTGCTTCCGCCCAAAGCCATATACTTTTTGATCTAACTACCGTATTAGGTCCCTCAGAACAGGAGGGAGGCAGCATACGGATGATTAGTGATAAGGAGATTAGTGGCTACGCCATCATGGCTGCCACCAGCCGGCGGCCAAAACCAGTAAAGGTGTACTTTACGGCAATGTTCGATAAGCCATTTGATTCCTTTAATACCTGGCAGCACGGATCGCTAAAAGGAGTTAGCAAATCCATTCAGGGAGAAAAGATAGGGGCGTATCTAAGCTTTACCACAAAAAAGGATGAAGTCAGAAAAATGAAGGTGGCCATTTCCTATGTGAGCGAAGAGCAGTCTAAGCTGAACTTAGACACAGAACTTAATCACTGGGACTTTGACCGGGTGGTAGCAGACGCCAGGGCTGAGTGGAACGAAAAGTTAGGGCGTATCCAGATAGAAGGAGGTACCGATACCCAGCAGAAACGCTTTTATACCGATCTGTGGCACGCTTTACAAGGCAGACGTATCATCAGCGATGCTAATGGAAAATACACGGATAATACTGGCGACACGCCAAAAACAAAACAAATCCCCCTGGATAAAGCAGGCAAACCCCTGTTTACCCACCATAATTCTGATTCTTTCTGGGGAGCACAGTGGTCATTGAATACGTTATGGCACCTGGTTTATCCGGAAGTCACGGAGTCTTTTGTTCAATCGATGTTGATGATGTATGACGACGGCGGACTTATACCTCGGGGTCCCTCTGGAGGGAATTATACTTATGTAATGACAGGAGCTTCCTCTACCCCTTTCATAACCAGTGCCTACCTGAAAGGAATTCGTGGTTTTGATATTGAAAAGGCCTACAAAGGGCTTGTAAAAAATCATTTACCAGGAGGCATGATGAGTAAAGCTGGCTACGAGCATACCACCTTCAAAGGAGGAGGTATCGAAAGTTATATAGAAAAAGGCTATATCCCCCACCCTTTGAGTAAAAAGCGCTATGGAGGCCATCAAGATGGTTCGGCTCAAACGTTGGAATACGCCTATCAGGATTATGCCCTGGCGCAGCTGGCAAAAAAGCTTGGGAAGACCGAGGATTTTCAAAGCTTTTCGAAAAGGGCATTAAACTATCAAAACATTTATAATAAAGATATAGGATGGATGTGGACCCGGGATAGTTTAGGGCAATGGACACAACCAGTAGATATATTACGGTATATGAATGGCTGGGTAGAAGGAAATGCAGCCCAATATACTTGGTTTGTACCTCACGATCTAAAAGGACTAATTGGCCTAATGGGCGGCAAAGAGGCCTTCAATAACAAGCTAAATCAATCCTTTGAATATGCTCAGAAACATGACTTTGTATCCGGGAAAAATCATGCGGGGGAAACACTTGAGCATAATAGAAAAGTATATATCAACTATGGAAATCAGCCTTGCATGCAGACGGCCTATTTGTTCAATTATTCGGGAGCGCCCTGGCTTACACAGTATTGGACGCAGCAAGTTATTGAAAAAGTATATAGCGACCTCTCTCCGCAATACGGCTATAGTGGAGACGAGGATCAGGGTTTGATGGGTTCGTTGGCTGTACTGCTTAAAATTGGAATTTTTTCTACCAACGGAGGCACCAGTGAACAACCTTTTTATGAAGTTACTACTCCCCTGTTTGACAAGGTGACCATCAAGCTCAATCCTAAATATTATTCAGGAAAAACGTTTACAATCGAAAAGAACTTAAAGGGAGCTAAAGGGGCCATTTATATACAGAATGCTTCATTAAATGGATCCAACCTTAATCAGCCCTGGATTCTGCACGAAACGCTGACCAAAGGAGGAAATATGAAACTATCTGTCGGGGAAAGTCCCAATAAAACATGGGGAAGTGCCCCAGAGCAGGCACCGCCTTCTATGACACCTTGATCTAGATAGTCTGAATTGAGCCGTTTGTAATGCAGACGTACAACGCAATGGGCTAGAGAAAATTCGATTTCAGCTGTTTTAATTTCGGTTTCCAGACGACCCCTATAGCATGTTCACGCCTTTAGTGCTGGACATGCTATTTTTTTAGTTCTTCCTTTTAAATGGTTCAAAGACCCATGTTTACTGCTTGGAGCTATAGCTATTCTCTGTTGGATATAGGGAAATAATTGACTCATCGGCCCCCGGCGAAGTGAAAGCACTTAGAATTTAAGCAGGCCAATTGCCAAGATCAGATACCCTGAATACCAGGATTAGCTACTTCACTTGCCATTATGGATCTTTACCAGTTCCTTAGAATACTAGTTCTGGCAATAATAGTTTCTAGTAGTATTGGTATAATAATAAATAGGCTGCAAGCACAATGCCCACAGCCTATTAACAAATGTACGTATTGCCCTTTATTCGATCACTATTTTATGTATTTCTGGGGCTTTGTCCTTATAGTTCAATTTTATGAAATATAATCCAGGCTGAATATTATCCAGCTTGAGGACCGGGAGAACTAATTTTTGCGGACGGCGCACGCTATTACCTTTTAAATCTAAAAGCTCCAGTGCTACCACTTTATCCCAATCCGGGCTTTCGATTCGTACCCGATCAGAAGCCGGATTCGGATACACCTGAGCCCGTATCTGATTGCTATTCCTGAAATTTCTGATCGTACTAAACGCGAACTCTCCATTCAAATCGATCATTTTCAAACGGTAGAGGCTCTCACCGACCAGAGGAAAATTATCTTCAAAGCTATAATCCTGGCCAGTCGCGGTGTTACCCATGGCCAGGACCGACCCAATGCTTTCCCAGGACTTCCCATTATAACTCCTCTGTACTACAAAGCGCTCGCTGCTAATTTCTTCGCTGGTTTTCCAAGACAGTTCCGCGACGGTTGAATTTATCTCCGTCTTTATTTCGGTTACTCTAAAAGACTGCAGTGTTACAGGCAGGACCGATTCATCATTTGCCAGAGCGAATGGCGAGAAATTGGTAATTCCAGAAAAACTTACCTGGTAGTCGGTCCCTGCACCCGTTTGAGCAGTGGTAGCAGTTCCAACGGTCTCCCACTGGGTAGTTAATTTGTTGAAATGATTCAACCTTAATGGGAAATCCGATTTGAAACCTGGGTTAGCATCGGACTGGTTAAATCCGAATGTCAGATTTGTAGCTGAAATAGTTTCTGGAGTTATATCCCAAGTTCTATTAATAAAAAGAGATGGGTTGGACCATTCTGTAGCAGTTACATTTCCCTTAGAAACCTTAATATCGAAAACGGTCGTAACCGCAGGATCTACCCATACAGGATTCTGAAGCTCTCCATCATTAAGCCAGAAAGGTGTTTTTTTACCAGCCTCAGCCAACATCTTAAAACTCCCCGTCTTCTCCTCTCCAACTATAGAAAAACCCTGTGTAGGAGCCCCTCCACCTACAAATGTCAGATACGTGGGTGCTTTTGAATAATTCCCGGTCGAGACCACTGTAATACTTGTAACTACCCCATCCGTGAGGTTGCCAATGGCAAAGGTTGGAAACGAATTATTATTCAATGTTCCTCCTTCAAAAATAATATAAGGTGGTGTAAGATAGCCAGCGCCCCCTGATCCGGTAAAGGAATAGGTTCCTATATTCGGATTGAAACCATTCAAGGTTACTCCGCCCAAATCTGAAGAAGAAGCAGGAGTGCCTGTAAAATTACTACTGTTTACACTTTGACCTGAAAGTTCGAATATTTGTTGTAAAGGACGATCTATTGCAGCAACCATAGCCCCATCCGCTATATTAACGGCCAACTTCTGCCCATTCATAAACCGATAAAAACGTATCGTCTGACCCAGTAGCAGGGTCCCAGTAACATTGACGATTACTTCGTTATTGGCGCTCTTCTGATTGGTATACAAGTTAAATTGGGCATTGCGACAATCCATCGTGCCATGAATGTTATAGATCATTTGTCCTCCCGACGAGTTGGCCACAGTACGACCATAAACCGTGCCATATCCACCGTGTAAGGCTCCGCTATCGTTATAGCTATTCAAGGAAAGTGTTTTTCCTTCGTTCAAAACGAACTCTTTAACGCTGGAACCTACATTGCCATTCTGAAGTGATAAGCTAGCTACACCCGTCCCTGCCGAATTACGGAGTTCCATGTCCATATCTACTACGATGGTTTGAGAGGTAGTATTATTGCCAGTAGGCGCCAGTCGGGCAATATTACATACCCCAGGTCCTGTGAAAGTAGTGGTGCCTGCTCCGCTGACAAATATTCTGATTCCTGAACCTACTGTATTTGCCGGTGAGTCTTTGGGAGCACCGAGTCTACCGGCGATCTTCAAAGTTATCGATTTATTGAGGTTTAAGCTCATCACCGATCCGGCAGCCACTGTAGTTGATTCCAGAACACCGGTCGATTCTATACTAAAATCATTGACAGAAAGAGTATTGGACATAGTATGCTGCCCCTTAATAATGGTATTCCCTGAAACTGTGAGTGCCGATTGTTGAAGCAAAGTCGCTCCCTGTTCTACCGTGAGGGTGTTGATGGTCGTCGCTGAACCCGATAAGGTTACTGTATGGCCCGGCAATATATGCACATTAACAGAAGTATTCGGGGCTGAAGTAGTAGTTCCCGAAATACCCCCATTCCCATCGGCAATATTCCAGACTCCCCCATTCCAGCTCATATCCCCTGAAGATAGGTAATCACCTGCTGATATTCCAGAAACAACCAGATCCTGTTTTTGAGCAATAGCGGCCTGATAATGGTCATTACCCGCCTGCAGAGCCGTAATGGTGGTAACGCCTGCGCCCACGATATGAATCTGATTATTCACAATAGTTGCCACTCCTTGGTTTGAACTGGTATAAAGCACCGTTAGTCCCGAGCTCGCTGTAGCCCCAGGATCGAAGTCTGCGGCTCCTACCGATTTGGAGGGTATGGGGGCAAATTCAATCGTTTGTTCCTGTAGAGCCGAATGAAAAACTACGTCGATATGATTCAGCGAAAAAGCCTGGCTAACACCGGCAATAAACATCCGTAAACTATGTACCCCCGCCTGTAAGGTAAGCTGTTCTACCACCACCATGTCTTTCCAATCATCTGCGCCTGTGGAGTAGGAAGCTCCATGAGGTACAATAACAACCCCCGTTTTATCGACACCATCTACCTCAAACCGGACCCCTCCCCCACTCATTACAGAGGCATAGCGTAAATTTATATTGTAGCGCCCAGGAGTAGGAACAGCAACGGTATAATTGATCCATTCTCCAGCCTCGAGGCTTGTAACCTGAAACCCTCCTTCATTACAAGCAGCAATATCTACTGCCTCGTCGGGACGGTACTGTCCACCTGTATTTATTGTCGTGAGGTCATGAAAGGTCTTTCCTTCTCCGCCAGTCAGCATAAAGTCAAAATTTTCGGCTTGTATTACTCCTGGCAATTTGGGAATACCGTAGGTTCGCTGCCCAGCGACCATGGCTATAGGATCTCCCGGGCTTAGCGCTGGTCTGCGATAGGTAAGTGCTCCCCAGCCAGGGGCATCCAGTTTAAAACCAGAGGTTTCATAACCAAAGGTTTCAATAGCCAGATCCCTGGACCTCACTGTCCATTTGACTGACTCTTCGGGCAGCTCCATCCTGGAGGCATAATGGGCTGATAACATTTCCCATGAAGGATGACTCAAGGGGTTACCACGTGTCCATCTGGTATAATCCGTCCCCACGTATGGATTAATTTTTTTAGAAAACCATCGGCCAGTTCGATCCCTGACCTGAATAAACTCCCCTGATTCGACAGTAGGTTCCCATGGTGTAGGCTGATCAGGATACGCTTTCAGATAGGATGTATTATAGCGCAAGGTGTATTCCGATCCTAGCAAGATTCTATTGTCACTTAAGCCGTAAAAATTATCACCTTGATTCCAGGCTATCTCTCCAGCTTCGGCAAATGTTCCTATTCCCAAACTGGTATGACTCTGATCCCGGCTAGCTTCCTGACATTGACCATTCTCGTAAATATAATTGGTAAGAACCCCATTATAGCCATAATCTTCGGGTATCGTCGGATTGGCGGGCATACTTCGGTTATATTCATCGTAATATTCATTAGAACTAATGAAATTATTGACCGGGGGCCCTCCGGCGTAGGGAAGATCCCCTTCCAGATGTGGGAGTCCGGAGATATAGCGTAACCCACGCTCATACATGGTTCTATTATTCATAAAAATCCCCATAGCCATCACCGATTTCATCGGTATGATGTCCTGATTTCCATGTCTGGCCGGATCACCGGCATAAATACGCCAATAGAATGTTACTTGGTCGTTGGCTATGGCAGCAGTAGGCACTGTGGTAGTGGAGTAGCCAGGATAAACCAGCATGTTCTCAAATTTCTCTATGTCTGCCTGTTTCCAGCCGGCCTCGGTATAGCGGATTATCTCCGCGGCATTCAACAAGTGAGAGGTATAAATTCCGGCAGAGAGCGGCTCTGTTCCCCCACCATAAAAATTGGTAAGATTGGACCAGGCCATCAATATTTCTATTGCTTTATCTGCATGACGCTGATCTTCTGTAATATACCACATCAGGGAGTTGAGATAGGCGGCCCTGGCATCTGATTCAAATTGGCTACACTGGTCACATGGATTTTCCCTTGACAAGGAATTATTACTGGGGTTCTTCTGAACTTGATAGGTATAACTGGACTTGGAGTCCAGAACCAACTGATCAAAGGAGGACTTCCAGGGATCCTTATTGGCTTTAACCATATGTTTCATTCGATCCAGGTCCGATCGTTTATGCCAAATGCCTGGATGAATAAAATCCTGGGCGCTTAGCGGAGCGACCCAGCATATTGCCCCCAGCAACCACAATAGGGTAACTGTAATATTTTTCTTCATGAGTATACTTAAATTGAAATGATAGATACCTGAACATATCACCTAAAGTACTGCCGGCCTCCCCTTGGGAATATGCCGGCAGTTCAGTAGCTGTATGCTTATAGTTTTAGGAATAGCAGTATATACGTAAACTCTATACGTCTTTTAAACTTTATGATTGAATTGATACCCTGAAATATTAGGTAAACCTAATCGGGAGTATTATCCGGAAGTGCCATTAATGGACAAATCTGACTAGAAAGCCGTCTAAATGAATAATTTGGGATTATTTTTAGCGTAGGTTCATTACTCCTGCGTAAGCAGACTATGAAATGTTCTTGATTTTTCATTCTTTTGTTTAGTTAAATCGCACATGGTTTGACAATAGGCAGCCCTTTCATTTTTTCCAAAATGAAAAATTTGATTTCCTCGGGCAGCCTTACTAAACCGGAGATGCTGGAACATCTTCGGTTTTTTTCTCACTTATTAATTCATCATTTCATTTTTGAATCGAAGTCACCCCCTGTCGGGACAAACGTAGCTTCGAGTTCACGGCCCGGTATCAGATCATTAACCGAATGCCAAATAAAAGATGAGCGAACGCTTTGAAAGTAAGTAAAGTCCATGGGTGATTAACCGCAAATAGTATCAATTATTCTATATTATTTTATATAGAACCTTGAATATTGCACGGTATTTCTTTGTTTTATACAAAACATTAAAATAAGAAGGGGCATGACCAGCACAGGATAAGGCTGAAGTCTCTGAGATGAAGACGCAGAACTCCGAGGGCCTTATGTAGATGATATTCAACTGTTCTTTCAGGAATGCTAAGCAGAAGAGATACCTCCTTAACGGATTTGTCTTCGAGTCGATTTAAGCGGAAGATATCCTGGGTTTTCTTAGGAAGTTCCCCAATTCCGCTGCTGATGGCATTATGCAGATCGTTCAAAGCCAATATATGCTCGGTATTGCTGTCAAAGTCCCTATCGAGCTCCATACGCTCCGTTTGATAAGTCCTCCTGATGACCTGAGATTTGATATAATTAAGAGCCTTATACTTAGCGGCTCCGAACAGATAACTTTTAAGATCGGCCACCTCCAACCGGTGTCGACGTTCCCATATATCCACAAAAATATCCTGAACCATCTCTTCTGCATCGGCTTCGATCTTCACTTTCGACTTGATCAGCATATACAAGCGAAACCAATACTTTTCATAAATCTGCTGAAAAGCCTCATGGTTCCCCCCTACCAACAATTCTACTAATAAATCATCCGAATTTACGATGTCCTGCATAACTTTCATTCAAATTGCCCCTCAAATCGGAAACGACTCCCCCATATATATCAGCGGAAATCTTATAATGATTCAATATGATATAAAAAAATTGGTATATCCAACTGAATAAAGGACGAATTTGCTACAAAATACCCTCTGTCCAAGTATCTTTAATTCTATGGTCGGTTACCTTCTATAATAAAAAAACAAAAAATGGCCTATTCCAGTACCCTCGCCAGGTATAGGAATAAGCCATGAAATTACATTCTTTTACTCTTAAATTACTATAATATAGATTGAAAATTAAGGCTGCAATCGTTTAGTGGTATAGCTGCTCCTTCACGAATTCTTTAAATTCACCGTCATTATTTTTCCACATCATTTTTAATTGAGCGGGATGGTTCTTGTCCGCATGGTAACGGATTGAAACGGGGTGCATACCTTTTTGAAGCATTATAGATCCCTCAACAGATTGGCCTGCTTGGTAACCATAGCTGGCATCCAAAACTATTGACTTATGTATCCGCATCAGAAAAGCGTCTTTTCCTTCGGCCTTAAAATGATAAGCACCGTCGGCAGGCACTTGTATATATCCTGTTAGCAGCACCATACCAGCCTGTGTTTTAATCGATGATAAATCGATCTGCTCCATAACACCTTGCTCGGTAACCTGAGTCAGGTCCTCTCCAGAAAGCCATGGAAACGCTCCAGCCTGATGGCTCCATTTCAAACCAGTGCTAAGCCGACCAGCAGTAACTGAGGGTACCAGAGCCTTATCGTATGGCCTTGGGGCCGCTTCATCGATACGTCGCAGTCGAAGTACCTCATCTTTGAAATAGCGCTGCAGTTGGCTTTGAGCTGGGTCGCCGGCCAGGTTGTTCGTTTCCTGAGGATCGGTAACCACATTATAAATTTCGAAATCATCGTCAGCAGAAGTGATGTTATAGCGAACGCCTACATAATCTCCTTTGCGAATTTTCTGCATTTGATTTCTCTTTCTGTCTCTATGATTAGCCGAAAATTCTTGAAAATTAGGAGTCTTTCCATTTTGGGCATATTCAATATAGATCTGACTATCCTGTGACGACCCTTCACCAGTAAGCTGAGGCAGAAGCGACACCCCATCTACCCGAGCTGGAATGGGCAGCTTTGCTGCATGCGCAAAGGTTGCCAACCAGTCGTAAGAAGCGCTGGGTTTATCGATCACCTGACGTCCTTTTATCTTAGCCGGCCAGCTTACCAAAGTTGGCATACGTACCCCTCCTTCCCAGACATCTCTTTTGATTCCGTCGAAGGGACCAAAACTATTGAAAAAAGTTGGAGAATAATTTACGTAGCTTTCCGGCAGGTACGACTCTAAACTAGGTCCATTATCTGAAGTAAATACGACCATCGTATTCTCGTCAATCTTCAGATCTTTCAATAATTTGAATATATCACCAATCCCATCGTCGATACGGCGACATAGGGTGGCGTAACGTTTATACGTTTCGGGCCAGGCTTGTTCTGCTGTTGCAGGATCCCCATCATGGTCATATGTAGCATTCATATAGTCTGGATGAATATAGGAATCTGGAGTTCCAGAAGCGGTATTGATCATTCTGCCCGGTTTTCCGACCCATTGAAGCCCGCCTTTTAAGCCTCCCCCTTTTGGGTAAGCCTGGGTAGGCAATTCTAATACGGCATGTGGCACATCATAGGCAAGGTATAAGAAAAATGGATCTTTAGTCTTCGAGTCTTTGGTCTGCTGAACAATCCAATTTTTAGCAGCTGCTGTCCACAAATCCGTAGTGAAACATTTGTCCAGGTCTTCTGAAACCTCTTTACGATCTTCCCATACCTGCTTTCTACCCCGATAGATACCCTCTTTGGGATAATGCTCATGACCATCCACATGCCGGATATAGGCATAAGAATAATCAAAACCTCTGTTCATCGGATGAGCAGGCCAGTTGGGGCCTTCTTTCCCTTTCCCCTGTAATCCCCACTTGCCTACCAATCCCGTATGATACCCAGCCTTCTTTAGTACATTTCCTAGCGTATAAGTATCCTGGAGTTCTTTATCAAATTGATTGTCCCGCACATTGGCATGCCCCTGGTGTACCCCCAGGAGTATTGAAGCCCGCGAAGGAGCACATACTGGTGCAGCACAATAATGGTTGGTGAGCATCGCTCCTTTGGCTGCCATTGCATCTAATTCTGGTGTAAATTGCCAGGGCTCCGACCGGTCATTTTTCTTCATCCGCTGATTCTGCCAAAAAGCACCTACATCGCCCCAGCCCATGTCATCCACCAAAATAAATATGATATTGGGTTTGGTCTGAGGTTTCTTCTGGGCCTGGGTTTGGACTATTAATAAGAGCAAAAGACCTAAAGTCCCCCATAATTTTCTTTTGAACATGTTAGTATCAATATGATTTCTAATAAAATTCTAGAAAGAAAATTTCCCCTTATTATACTCGTTTAAACTAAAAAACCTTCTCCGGTATGCACTGGACATTAAAAAACCCCTGCATTACTTAATCCATGCGGGGGCTTTTTTGATATATCAAAAGAATACTATATTCTTTTCCTTAAGGCAACTCCAACAATAATTGAATGGTATCCCAATTGCTTCGGTGGGGGGGAGCTTGTGCGGGCGTAACCCGAATGGATGGCACGAACAAGAGGCTGCCCGTTCCTGGAGTAGTACTTTTTACACCCAAATGGGCATAGTAATTAGCATAGGGTCCAGATTCCCGCATTTTTAATTTCCGCCCATCACTAAGTTTAGCAGTAATAGTATATTTGCCAACAGGAATATTAACAAGCGTTGTACGAATTGCCCCGGCCGTCTTTTGAATTTTAAATGATTTTTTGTCTCCGAATATCCCAGGCCCATCGGGTGTAAGCTCCAATACGATGACGTCACCTTCCTGCAAATCATTACCCGTGTTCCAGTCTAAAAAGTAATCGATGGTCAATGCTCCACCATAATAGGTGCTGGCATAGCCAGGGTATTGTAACACATCATCTTTATTGGCCTGTCCGTATGATTGAAGGACGAAGTTTTTGACCATCCCATTTTCGGAAGCAAAACCCGAGCTATTATCATCGGCAGGATGTAGCCCTACTACTGCTTTTCCTGAACCGTAGTCTATCGTATATCCGGCAGCATAATACTCTACCGTTCCGTAAGGTAATTGAATCTCATAATAACCATTTTCGTCGGATTCTCCTGAGGCACCGGAATAATGCCCCCCCACCATAGTGACTCTCACCCCGATATAGGCACCCTTTAATGGCTTCCCTGTAATGTCGGCTACATACCCTCTTACAAACCCCTTCTTGATACCAATCTTGGGGAATTTGGGCATCGGAGCCTGGTCCTGCCCCATCAGATTGACATAGCGTTCATTGGGTCCAATATTAATGCTTGCTTGTCCCGATAAGGGGCTATAGGCCGTCTGCTGAGGCCAACCACCACCACCTCCCTCTCCGTCTTCGGAGGGCAGATCTGCATTTTCGCAGCACATACCTGTTACCAACAGGGCTGCCATAATTAAGTAATTAATACGTTTCATAACATTTATTTTCATGGATAAGCACAAAAATAAAGAGGTAATAATCCATACTAAATCGAAAACGACATACAGTCCACTTTGGTCGACAAGGGTTCATAATAACGGACAAAATCCCTTTGACGATTATTGAGAATCGTAACTAGGACCCTCCGATAAACCTTGAAACAGAGGTAAATGGACAACCCGGAAATACAAAGGCCGGGTACGCACTTATTATAAGGTTTCTATGAAATAGTCTCGAGAAAGATACCCTCAGGATAGCCCACTTCCACCAAAAACAGTCCCTGAGCCGGAGCTTGGGGTCCGGCATATTTTCTGTTCCGAGCTTCTACGATATCTCTTAGTTCACTGACAGGCCGTTTACCCCTACCTATTTCGAGCAGAGTTCCTACAACCGCTCTGACCATCCCTCTCAGAAACCGGTTAGCCTGGATATGAAAAATAAGAATATCGCCCGCCATAACCCACTCGGCCCGGGATATGCTACAACGGAAATTATTAACATTGGTATGTACCTTGCTAAAACTTTCAAAATCATGTGTTCCCAGCAGCAAAGCTGCGGCTTCATTCATAAGACCTATGTCGAGCTCGGCAGTTAGTTCGTGTGAAAGCTGAACTTGAAATGGATTTTTTACCCGGGTGATTCGGTACTCATAGCGTCTATAGGTAGCCACGAACCGTGAGTTGAGTTCCGGCGCAACCAGATGAAGGTGCCGAACGGCAATGTCTTCAGGCAAGAGACTGTTGATCCTATATAATAAACTAGGAACTAGTTGGGTCCCTTCGGGTAAATCAAAATGAGCAAATTGCTGAGTAGCATGCACTCCAGTATCTGTGCGGCTACTACCAGTAACCTCAATTGAAGTTCTAAGAATCTTACTTAAAGCTCCTTCCAGAACTTCCTGAACGCCCAAAGCGTTGTTTTGTTTCTGCCAACCATGATAGGCCGAACCTTTGTAACCGAACTCAATGAAATAACGCATGGGGCAAAATTAATATAAAGTCCCTGGATTTGCGATTTCAGCCTTTAGATTGCGAAAATTCATTCCAAGTCCATTAACTTTGAATTCCATTTATTTTTTAAGGATAGCATGCATACCGAAGAGAAAAAAGAAGAGAAAAGTCTTAATTTTTTAGAAGACATTATCGATACGGATCTGCGTACCGGCAAATACGACCAAATCGTGACGCGTTTCCCCCCGGAACCCAACGGCTACCTGCATATTGGTCATGCCTCTAGTATCTGTCTGAACTTTGGTCTGACCAAGAAGTTTCCAGGCTATACCAACCTTCGGTTCGATGATACCAATCCCACTACCGAGGATACAGAATATGTGGAGAGCATCAAAAATGATATTAAATGGCTTGGTTTCGAATGGAAAAACGAACTATTTGCTTCTGACTATTTTGATACACTTTATGGCTATGCCGTGGAGCTGATCAATAAGGGATTGGCTTATGTTGACGATTCTACTTCGGAGGAAATTGCTTTGCTAAAGGGGACTCCCACAGAACCAGGAAAAGACAGTCCTTACCGGAATCGCTCTATAGAAGAGAACCTGGAGCTTTTTGCTCAGATGAAGGCGGGGGCTTTCCCGGACGGTGCTAAGACCCTTCGTGCCAAAATCGATATGAAGCATACTAATATGCTCATGAGAGATCCTATACTTTATAGGGTTAAGCATGCACACCACCATCGTACCGGCAATGCCTGGTGCATCTACCCTATGTATGACTTTGCCCATGGCCAAAGCGATTCATTGGAGAAGGTGACCCATAGCCTCTGTACACTGGAGTTTATGCCTCACCGCGAACTATACGACTGGTTGATAAAACAATTGGGCATCTACCCCTCCCATCAATACGAATTTGCTCGCAGAAACCTGAATTATACCGTAACCAGCAAGCGTAAACTTCTTCAGCTTGTTAAAGAGGGACACGTGAGTGGCTGGGACGATCCACGTATGCCCACCATCAGCGGGCTGCGCCGCCGGGGTTACACTCCTCATAGCATTGTCGATTTCTGCGATCGGATTGGGGTTGGTAAAAGAGAAAATATGATTGATGTAGGTCTACTTGAATTCTGTATTCGGGAAGATCTCAATAAAATTGCCACGCGCCGCATGGTGGTGCTCGACCCATTGAAACTGGTGATAACCAATTTCCCTGAAGGAAAAGTGGAATGGCTGACTAGTGAAAATAACCCGGAGATAGAAAATTCCGGGGAGCGAAACCTTCCTTTCACCCGTGAACTTTATATCGAAAAGGAGGATTTCATGGAAAATCCTGCTAAAAAATACTTCCGGCTTGCTCCAGGAAAGATGGTACGACTCAAAAGTGCCTACATTATTCAATGCGATGAGGTGGTTAAAGACGGAGATGGAGAAATTGTTCAGGTAAATTGTAGTTTGATAGAAAACTCAAGAAGTGGAGCCGACAGCTCAGGAATTAATGTCAAGGGCACTTTACACTGGGTCTCCACTTCCGAATCGGTACCTCTGGAAGTGCGGCTCTACGACCGTTTGTTCGCAGTGGAAGATGCTGCTGGTCAGGAAGGGGACTTTAAGGAGTATCTAAACCCAAATTCTTTGCAGATCGTCACTGCCTATGGCGAACCCGCTTTGAAGGAAGCTACTGTGGGTGAAGGATTTCAGTTTTTAAGAAAAGGGTATTTTAGCATGGATCGCGATAGCACCAAAGATAAGCTGGTATTTAATCGCACGGTTACCTTGCGTGACAATTGGGCTAAATCCGGCAAGTAAACAATTGTTTCCTGATTACGATTATTAAAATATAACAAACCCATCGATTACCCATATTGATGGGCTTGTTATATTTACTTAGAATGTTTTAAAATAAACTTGTCCGTTAAAACTAGATAGTTTATCTTTGCAGGCAGTTATCAGTAATCAATTTATCCCCCCGGTGAAAGCATTGAACGAGTTGTTTTCCGTCCCTTTTGGAACCTGTCACCAATGTGACAAGACCTCCCGTATTTTATTGCAGTACAAGGACATTGAAGCTTCTTTCAGAATCAATGATTTTTTGAGTTTTCGCAAGCTAATCAACCGCATCGATTTAAGACACAAGTTATTCGATTTAACCGATGAAGGAGATTACGCATCTGTAGAAGTCCCCAAACTGAATCTATATCAAAAGCTGGGATTATGCGAATTCATTCAACTTCGAGAGTTAGTCAATGGCACACATTTTGCTATTGAATTAAACTCCATGCTGCACGAAGTGCTTTATCAGGATTCAGCAATCGCCTAAAACTGTATTGCCTTCGTATTAGACCAATTATAAATTTATATTGGTCTTTGCTAGTCTGGAAAATACTATTCAATTTGCACCTATAAAGTATCACTTGAACGACTAAGCAATGAAAGATCTATTGAGACAACATACTTCTTTGAAAGAGGAAATCGAAATATTATTGAACAACCAGGTAAAAATGGAAGCAGAAGCTTCCTCCAAATATCTGGCCATGGCCTCTTGGTGCGACCGGAATGGTTTTAAGAATAGCGCCGCTTATTTTCTTCGTCAATCGGATGAAGAAAGAGCCCATATGCTTAAGCTTTTTAACTATATCATGACGGTAGGCGGAACGGCCGTTGCTCCTGAAGTGGGGCCCGTAAAGCAGGACTTCAGCTCTTTTAGAAGTGTTTTTGAGGCCGCCTTACAGAGTGAAATCAGCGTTACCCAGTCCATCAACCGATTGGTAACGGCAAGCCGTACTGCCGAAGATTACGCCACAGAAAATCTGATGCACTGGTTTGTGAGCGAGCAGGTTGAAGAGGAAGATAATGCTCGACGTGCCCTGGAATTATTCGACGTGATTGGCGAAGAAGGAACTGGCTTATATCATATAGATAAGGCGGTTAATAAGATAAGTTCAGGAGCTGGAACAGCTGCCAACTAAGAAACTGATAAGAATAAGCCCCATCCTTTAGCAGATATATGCAGGATGGGGCTTTTTTTTTGGGGTCTTAGCAACTCGACGTTGTCAGTCTTCAATCTTCTCGAAACGTGCCTCCTTAATAATATACTTCGCCCTTTCTTTAAAAAAAAGTTCTAACTCCTGTATCATCTTGGGAGCCCCTACATAAATAGAGTTTCGCTGATGAAACGAGATGGGTGTGACGTCCAGGATATCCGATTCGCAATCGATTGCTTTGGCACCAGCTTGTTCGGCCAAAAAAGCCATGGGATAACACTCATACAGCAAACGTAATTTACCCTGAGGATGACTAGGAGTAGGAGGATATAAATAAATTCCGCCTTTCAGCATATTGCGATGAAAATCGGCTATCAAAGACCCGATATACCTTCCTGACATTCGCTTTTTCCGGCAACTCATAATATAACGCTGAGTATAATCGTAGAAGTCGTCAAAATTGCCCTCGTTTACAGAATAAATCTTGCCATCCTCTGGGGATTTTATATTGGGATGGGATAAAAAGAATTCACCCAAGGAATTTTCATAGGTAAACCCATTGACTCCATGCCCAGTAGTATATACCAAAATAGTGGAAGAACCATATAGAATATAACCTGCGGCCACCTGCTTACGCCCTCCTTGCAGGAAGTCTTCCTTGGTAGCTCTGGTACCACGTGGGGTTACCCGGGTATAGATAGAAAATATGGTCCCAATCGATACATTCACATCAATGTTCGAAGATCCATCCAAGGGGTCGATAGCTACAACATATTTTGCGTCGTCGTTACCGGTATAGATAATCTCATCCTCTTCCTCTGTTATGATTGCACATACTTCTCCACCATTTTTCAGGGCTCTAATAAACCGGATATCGGCAATCACATCAAGCTTCTGTTGATTTTCTCCCTGCACATTGGAAGTCCCTAGCGCACCCGTTATATCAACCAATCCGGCCTTATTAACTTCCCGGTTGATAATTTTTCCAGCTAAGGCAATATCTCGTAAGAGTTGAGACAACTCTCCGGAAGCAAATTGGAAAGAACCCTGGTTCTTTTTAATAAATCTGTCAAGCGTCACCCCTACAGGTAAGGCCATTTTTTCAACTTTAGAAGTCATAAGCACTGGATGTTTTAGAAAACAGAAATTGACCCTCCACCACCAGATCATCGGTGGACAAATGGTCTTAGTATAATTTTCAACAAAATTATTTCATAGTAACTTGCACAGTATCCTTTAGCATCCTGCCTGATAACAAACAAATTATGTTTTAAGAGACGCAGTATTACCTTCCTACCCGGACGATGCCAGCAATTCAATTTTTTGATAAAATTAACATTACTCTGATCATTTTACGCATAAATTCTAGCAAAATCACCGGCAACGTTACCGGAAAAGACTAATTATAATAAATATAATTCAATTTTTTTTAGCAATCTTACACTACTTTCTATTAGATAATTTTGACTTAAAAACGTACAAAAGTGTTCAGGATTAACTTTTAAAAAATATCATGACCTTCATCCGAATTTGGAAATGACTGAAACCAGCTACATATCAATCCTGATGAAAACTTTTTATCAAAATCTGCTTCTCACAGGGATGATAGCTGAATAGAGCCCTATTGTTCTGATTTGATCAGTACCGAAACCTGCTTAATATATCGTCTACCCCGGGATATCTGATGCCCTCTCCTATAGGCAAGGTATTAAAGAAAACATATGACTATTTCGAAAATCAGGGTCAGTTTAGAGTAGTTGAGGAGGGTATCTCACTTTTCTTGACGTTACATGATGGGGCCACTGAAAACAGTATGATCCTCCCTTACTTAACGCATGGCCAAAATTTAGAAAGGCCTAAATTTCCCACCAAAAAATCCGATGAACAGTGAATAACCGACTGCTATTTTTTCTCTTAACTGTCTTATTATCGCTTGGCACACAGTCTGTCGATGCTAAAGTGAGACTTCCGGCTATTCTGTCTTCTAATATGGTGCTGCAGAGAAACACGGAAGTAGTAATATGGGGGTGGGCCGATCCACAGGAAAAAATCACCGTGGAAGCGTCTTGGCTCCAGTCAAAAATAAAAATTCAGGCAGACGCTGCCGGCAATTGGAAGCACAAGATCAGCACTACACTCAGCAAAGACCCACAGACCTTAACAATCAAAAGTAAGGATACCGACATCCGTTTAGAGCAAATCCTTTTTGGTGAAGTTTGGTTATGCTCCGGACAGTCCAATATGTACCAACCCATTACTGGTTATACCGGCCAGCCCACATACGGCAGCAACGAGGCTCTGCAAAAGTCAAATAATGCTAATTTGCGACTTTTCAGCGTGGCAAGAGTCGGATCTAAAGAACCTTTGACCGACATCAAGGAGTTCAGCTCATGGGAGCAGGCTTCGCCCAAAAACGTCGCTAGTTTCAGTGCTATTGGATACTTTTTCGGTCAACAATTACAAGCATCACTGGACGTACCCGTTGGCATAATCCATACCTCTTGGGGAGGGAGCTATGTTGAAGCATGGATGAGTGAAGAGGCACTGAGTCCTTACCAGAAAATCAATATAGAATCGGCGGATTTGCGCATAGCACAAACGGTTCAGACGGCGCTCTTTAACGCAATGATCAATCCTATTATCCCCTTTAACATAAAAGGGGTGCTATGGTACCAAGGTGAATCAAACCGCAACCAACCAGAGGCATATAAGAAGCTTTTTCCCGCCATGGTAAAAGATTGGAGGGAGAGATGGCAGCTGGGAGACTTCCCTTTTTATTATGTTCAAATAGCTCCATACGATTATAAAAATATCAATTCGGCTTTTATCCGGGAAGCACAACTGCAATGCCTGGACCTGATACCCAACAGTGGAATGGCTGTGACGATGGATTTAGGATCGGAAAAGGATATTCATCCACCAAAGAAAAAGGAGGTTGCCGATCGCCTACTATATCTGGCCTTAAATAAAACCTATGGCATCCCACAGATTGACGCTACGGGCCCTACCTACGCCCGTCACGAATTTTCAAACGGTACCGCTATTTTACATTTTGATCATGCAGAGTCGGGTCTTTATGCTTTTGATGGACTAAAAGGCTTTGAAGTAGCCGGAGCCGATAGGATCTTCTACCCTGCACGTGCCGTAATCATGTCTCGTAATGTAATTCACGTCAGAATTGAGAAAGTTCCAGAGCCTGTGGCGGTACGATATGCCTGGAAGAACTGGATAGAAGGTACGCTTTTCGATACCAATCTCCTCCCGGCCTCCTCTTTTAGAACCGACAATTGGGAAGAGCCAGTCCGTTTGGAAAAAAAATAGGTCAAGAGCGGGACCATTCTTAGCATTATCGAATAGACCTGACATGGAATCAAATTGAATTTCAGAATCTACTGAACCGAAACGTATGGGCCTGTCATGGAATCTGCCAATGTTTAAAGAGAAGACCTTTATATTCTTTTAGATGAGACATCTTCACCTTGGACCAGTCTAACGCCTGGAATGATGTAAGTGCTCTGAAATTTTCGCACAGGTTCCCTCTTGAAGTTAGCAGTATATTAGCTTCCCAATTTTTCAGGATAGCATCTTTAGATAGGCGCCCATCACGAAGGCCATTCCACCATGCCCCCCAATCTTCTTTGCCAATTCCCCTATACGCTTTACGATTTCGGGCCGATATTTCTCTTCCAATTCCTTGAAGGCCTTCTCGTCGATCCATTCGTGCCCGGTAGCAATTAGCCCAGAATTTACAAATACAGGAAGCGGATACTTTTGTGCAGATCCTTTTGCCCCACCGTTCAGATGCAGACGGGAATAGACCCTGGAAGAGGTGACATCGTGCTGAAGCATGATCGTTTTTCCTTTGGCCGTTCGGATGGTCGTAGTATTCATATTCCCTCGGAAAGTTTTTCCTTTAAACTCGGCAAAATCAGGTTCAGAAGCAGCCAACTGCTGGGCGCGGGCCTCCAACATAAAATCGTTACTGGCCATACTCACTAAATAATCCATTCTATCATCCCGATTGATGTCCATGATTTGTGCGATTGGGCCCAATCCATGGGTAGGATAGAGATTCCCACTCCGCTGGTTTTCTGTCAACCTCCACAAGTTTTTAACTTGATCCCCGATACTGCACGATACTGTGCGATAGCAAATAAATGAAAAAAGCCGCTCTAAATCAAATTAGAGCGGCTTTAGTAAATGTTGAAAGTGCAAACGCACGGTTTTGTGACCCATAGGGGAATCGAACCCCTGTTTCAACCGTGAAAGGGTCGTGTCCTAACCGCTAGACGAATGGGCCGACTGGTCTCCTACTTCGCGCGTTTTTTCAACACTTTTTTTCACTTTCCGATTCCGTTTCGCTGAATCGTGGTGCAAATATGCACGGTTGATTTTTAATATGCAAGCACGTCATTAAAAAATTTTTTACGTATTTTTACTACCCCCTCAAATTCAATATTTTATCTCTTAAAATAATTTTAAAATTAATTTTTAGGTAATAATACCAGCTCCAATTTTTACATTTGATGAGCCTCAAATTCGTTTTAACAATATCAAGCATATGTTCCGAATTTTCCTTATCCTGATAAGTGTTCTTAGCTTCCAGCTCGCTTCTGCCCAACATCCTTCTCCCGAAAGTTTCCTGGGGTATCCGCTGGGCAGCCAATTCGCCTATCATCATCGTATAGTTGCCTATTTCGAAGAGATGGCCAAAGCCTATCCCTCACGAGTCAAGCTTCTAGAATATGGCCGCACCACCGAAGACCGCCCCTTAATTGCCGCTGTTATTACCTCCGAAGAGAATTTCCAATCCTTAGAGCATATTCGTCAGCAACACTTGCAGCGTATAGGGCTGCTCGAGGGAAGCCCGTCGCCTGGGGGATTACCCATCGCCTGGCTTAGCTATAATGTTCACGGCAATGAGGCAAGTTCAGCCAACACGAGCATGATGGTCCTCCACGATCTTTTAGACCCGGAAAATGCGAAATCAAAAGATATCCTCCGTCAGTCTGTCATTATCATTGACCCTTGTAGCAATCCGGACGGCTATGCCCGATATACCCATTGGTACCAGGGAATAAAAAACAATTCTCCTGACCTCAATCCTATCGCACGAGAACATGACGAGCCCTGGCCGGGAGGCAGATTCAATCATTATTTATTCGATCTTAACAGGGATTGGGCCTGGCAGACACAGAAGGAAACCAAGGCGAGGGTGGCATTATATAATCAATGGATGCCTCATATTCATGCCGATTTTCATGAAATGGGTAGCAATAGAAGTTACTACTTTCCTCCGGCTGCCCGGCCCATTCACAATCACATTACCCCCTGGCAACTTGAGTTTAACGCAATGCTGGGAAAATACTGTCGCACTGCCTTTGACAAAAAAGGCTGGAGGTATTTTACCCGTAGCGAGTATGATCTTTTTTACCCTAGCTATGGCGATACTTGGCCGACCTTTAATGGCGCTATTGGTGTGACCTTCGAACAAGGAGGAGGCGCTAAAGCAGGGCTGGGAATCTACCGAGAAAATGAGCGGGATACCCTTACCTTGAACGAACGCATAGCGCATCATTACGCCACCAGCATGGCTACACTAGAAACCATGATTTCCGGTAAGGATAAGTTACAGAAAGAATTTATATCCTACCATACAAAGGCAAGACAAGACCCGCCAGGTTCCATTAAAACTTATATTGTCCAACCTGACAAGGACCCAACCCAGATCGATCAACTAGTAGCCTTACTGACAAGGCAGAATATTAAAGTAGGCAGTCCTCAAAAAAATCAGACTTTAAAAGTTACAGATTTGAATACAGGTACACCGGCACTTATCAAGCTAGATTCTTCTTCACTGCTGATAAGTGCCTACCAGTCTCAGTCCAATTTAGTGAGGGTTCTTTTTGAAACGAGCCCCGACTTAGAAGATTCACTTACCTACGACCTGACCAGTTGGGGACTGGGGTACCAATTTGGCCTCAACTTGTACGGTAGCAAGGAAGTGTTACTTCAAAAAACTTATATACGAGACCAAAATATCTATCAACCCTCTCAAGATAGACCCTATGCTTTTATTGCCGCCTGGAACGGACTTTCCTCGGCTAAGTTTTTGGCAGAATTATTACAAAAAAATATCCTTGTCCGGACCACAAACTCTGCCTTACAAACCGACAGTGTATCCTTTGAAAGAGGAGCACTGATCATTACCAAAAAGGGCAATGAATGGCTAGACTTCGGAAAAATTGTGGCTGAGGCTGCCCAAAAACACGGTATCGTGATAAGTGAGTTGAGCACGGGTTTTATCACGTCCGGCATTGATCTGGGTCACGATAATATACGCATCATTACAGCACCAAAGGTATTAACCCTTGCAGGGGAAGGGGTATCTCCTACCGCTCTGGGAGAGCTATGGCATTTTTTTGAAACACAGCTTCAGTACCCCCTAAGTATTGTGAACTTAAGTCGCTTAGAGCATCTATCCCTCGAAAGGATCGATGTCCTGATACTTCCAGATGGATCTTATGCCGGACAGTTGTCAGACGCAACCCTTAATAAACTGACGGAATGGATTAAGGAGGGAGGCAGGTTGATTGCCATGGAAAATGCCACCGATACCTTTTTAAATAAGGCCGAATTTGGTCTTTCCAAGAAAGAAGCAGAGAAAGTACCCGATCAGGAATTACTCAGGCAGTATGATCAGCAGGAGCGGCAATCAATAAGCAAGAGTTCACCGGGTAGTTTTTTTCAGGTCCAGTTCGACCCAACCCATCCCCTTTCTTTTGGCTGGTCGGGATCTTACTATGCTCTCGTCCGCCAGGCATACAATCGTGCTTATTTAAAAGACGGATGGAATGTAGGGTATCTTCAGCAGGACAATTACCGTGCTGGTTTCGTAGGCTCTGCCCTTTCCCCAAAACTAGAACACACCCTCTTATATGGAACCAAGGAAATAGGCAGAGGCCAGGTGATTTTTATGATGGACAATCCTCTTTTTCGAAGCATGCTCTACAAGGGAAAAATACTCTTTACCAATGCCGTTTTCCGATAGCTTATAAGGCAAGCAAGTACCTCAGTGCAAATTCATAACCCTGTAGCCCTAGGCCACAGATCATTCCTTTACATCGGCTGCTCAGGAAGCTATGATGACGATAGGACTCTCTGGCATGAATATTGGAAATATGAACCTCCACCGCAGGGCTGGTAACCGAGGAGACAGCGTCAGCCAAGGCTACAGAAGTATGGGTGAACCCACCAGCATTGAGGATAATACCATCGTACGCAAATCCTATTTCATGTATCTTATCAATCAGTGCGCCTTCATGATTGGACTGGAAATAATGGAGCTCGACCTCCGCAAACTGCATGGAAAGTTGCTTATAATAGTCTTCGAAAGATAGGTTTCCGTAAATGGCAGGTTCCCTTTTCCCGAGAAGATTCAGGTTGGGACCATTAATAATGATAATTTTTTTCATCTTCTGCTCGTTGATCGGCATACATTAAAACATTTTTAAACTTATGTGGCAAAGCTACATCAAACATTTCAAAAATTACCTGCAACTCGAGCGTTCCTTCTCACCCAATTCCATTGCTGCCTACCTTCGCGATGTGGAAAAGCTCGCTGAGTATTGCAGTCTACAATCAAAACCTATTACGCCCAATCATGTTAAGGAAGAACATATTACAGGTTTCCTACAATATATTGCGGAATTAGGGTTAAGTGCACATTCCCAGGCACGCATACTATCTGGAATTAAAGGTTTTTATAAATACTTATTGTTAGAAAAGGAAATTGCCCATGATCCCACTGAGCTTATGGAGTCTCCACGCCTCCCCAGAAAACTTCCCGATGTATTGGAAGTGCATGAAATACAACAGATACTCGAAGCCATAGACCACGCTACTCCCGAAGGAACCCGCAACAGGGCCATACTAGAAGTACTTTACAGTTGTGGCTTACGGGTTTCTGAATTATTAAGCCTTCAGCTCACCGATTGCCATTTTGATGCGGGCTTCATTCGAATTATTGGGAAAGGCAATAAAACAAGACTGGTACCTATTGGGCAGCAAGCAATTAAATATTGCAAAATTTACACCGAACATATCCGCAAAAAACAGAAGATTAAACGAGAGAGTGAAAATATTCTATTCCTTAATAAAAGAGGAGGTGCCCTGTCCAGAGTTATGGTTTTTTTGATAATCAAAGACCTTACCTTAAAGGCTGGACTGAACAAGAACATCAGCCCCCATACCTTCCGCCACTCATTTGCAACCCATCTTATAGAGGGAGGAGCCAGTTTAAGGGCCGTACAGGAGATGCTCGGTCATGAATCTATTATAACCACAGAAATATACACCCACCTTGACCGGGATTACCTCAAACAGATCATCAAAGAATTTCACCCCCGGGGATAGCGCTTTTATTCTACTTCTTTGAGAAGGGAATCGAGCCGTAGGCTGTCTGCATCCAAAGTGGCTCCCGGCAGTACTCTGTTCAACTGCTTTTTACGGTTCCATGGTGCCGTGGTACGCTGGGCCATATCGTATGATATATAAGCAAATAAGGCTACAAAGCCCAGAAAAACGATGATAAATATCCTTCTATTACGACTTCCCTTATTCATTTTTTATAATCCTTCTCGAACCTGTTTTGGGGTCATGTACATTTTATAATTACCAGTAGAATAGGATATTTCGGCCCAATGATCGGTATCAAAATCGATGATTACAATACCTGCTTTCTTCATTGACCCTATATTTCCAGGACTAAGATAGTCGGCAAAGAAACTGATATCTGGGTTATGGCCCACCAGAAGCAGACATTCTGCAGGCTCAACGGTTTCGTTGACCGCATGCAGATAACCCCGAGATCCGGCATCATAAATATCCCGATCCTGGATAATGGAGCGACTGTCTGCCCCTATTTCCTGAGCCATGATTTCTGCTGTCTGAAGAGCACGAGCTGCGCTGCTACTATGGTACACATCGGGTCTGTAACCCTGATCCATCAACCAGTGAGCCATCAATGTCGACTCCTCCCTCCCCTTCTCTATCAACCTTCTGTCAAAATCACCTCTGGTCAGACTCGCATCTTCTGCGCTTGCGTGACGCACCAAAATAAGGGTCTTTGTCATTGTAAATTAACGTTTTATGTTGAACCAACAATTCCGTAAACTACTGGAGATAAAAGAAAAGGCATTAACATCCCCCTTTCTCCTACCAAAAGGCAATAAGCCAATTTTTCTCCAATAAATCATTCATTGAGAACGATAATTTACCGTTCAATGTGAGGATTGCTCCATTTGACCAATAAATACCATCTATCTGGATGAATAAATGGCTAATTTTGTTCTCAAATAAAATTCTAATACCATTCCAACCATAGATTTATGTTACAATTCCTAAAATATGTACTTGCCACAATGGTTGGCATTTTCGTATTCTTCGTCGTATCCCTGATGATATTGGCAGGGATCGGCTCAGCGCTTTCCTCGGACGAAAAAATCAGTATAGATGAAAAGTCTATATTAAAATTGGATTTAAACGTGCCAATTCAGGAAGTGGGGGTCGAAAACCCATTTGCTGATCTAGGGGGACCATTTGGAAATAATGAAAATGTACTAGGCCTTAAAGATATCATTGAAGCCCTTAAAACGGCTCAGAAGGATGCCAATATAAAAGGAGTTCAGCTCCAGACCGAAGGCCCACAAGCGGGATGGGCCACTTTGGAAGAAATCCGAAATCAACTTATAGAATTTAAAAAATCTGGAAAGTTTGTTACCACCTACGGAGAGACCTATAGCGAAAAGGGATATTACCTGGCTTCGGTAGCCGACAAAATTTATCTTAATCCAGCTGGTGGAATGGAATGGAACGGCCTTTCAGTTGAATATAGCTTTTTGAAAGGCACCTTCGACAAGTTGGATATCAAACCCATAATCTTCCGGGTTGGCGAATTTAAAAGTGCTATAGAAATGTTCTCCCGTTCGGATATGAGTGAGGCTAGCAAAAAGCAATCTCTAGAGCTTATCACTGCTATTAATAACAACTTCTTGGACAATATTGCCGCGTCTCGGAAAATTCCTGTAGAACACCTTAAAGGCCTTGCAGACTCTTTAGCAATCGACAATCCGGAGGCAGCTTTGAAGAATAAGCTGGTTACTCATCTTGGTTACTGGGATCAGTACGAAGCTCAGTTAAGAAAGGATCTGGGAATAGATTCGAAGAAGAAAATATCGACTTATGGTGTTGAGAAATACCTTAAGAGTGGTGCGGTTAAGACGGAAGGCGATTATAATAAGCGCGTAGCGGTACTTATCGCAGAAGGGGAAATCAACTCTGGGCAGGGTGGTGATAACACCATAGGCTCTGAAAAATTCATTACTGAGCTTAAGAAAATCAGAGAGAACGATAAAATAAAATCGGTTGTAATTCGCATTAATTCACCAGGCGGAAGTGCACTGGCTTCCGATGTTATGTGGAGAGAAATAAAGCTTACCTCTGCTGTGAAGCCGGTAATAGCCTCCATGTCTGATGTTGCCGCCTCAGGAGGATATTATATGGCCATGGCCTGCGACACCATTGTTGCCCAACCTAATACCATTACAGGATCCATTGGGATATTTGGACTCATTTTTAATGTCAAGGATTTTATGAATAACAAACTGGGCATCACCTTTGACGGAGTAGGCACGAATCCCCATGCCGACTGGCCTACGGCAACCCGTGATATGACGCAATTTGAAAAGGATATGATCCAGAAAAGTGTCAATGAAGGCTATGCCACTTTTACTAAAAAAGCCGCAGAGGGGCGTAATATGCCCGTAGAAAAACTCAGAAACCTCGCTCAAGGCCGTGTATGGTCCGGCATAGAAGCCAAAGAAAATGGACTGGTAGATGTGCTGGGAAGCCTGGACGATGCAGTAGCCCTGGCAGCGAAGGCCGCAAAAATGAAAGCAGGAGACTACCGGGTGCGCTATTACCCTGAAAAGAAAAAGCCCCTGGACGAATTAATGTCTAAACTGATGGGAGATAAAGAGGATCAGATTTTAACCGAAAAACTGGGCGATATGGCTACCTATGCCAAAATATTCAAGCGACTGACCAATATGGGGGGCGTGCAGGCTCGTATTCCCTATGAACTGAAGATTCAATAAGCATTTAGCAAGCACCCTTTGCCACAGCTATTTCGAAAACCAAGGCCAAGAATTGCAGGTTAATCCCCCCTGCAATTCTTGGCCTTTCTCTTTCCTGTAGGGTATGCCAATATACATTCAGCCTGACCCTGGGACCTCTGGCCTACCCGACAAAGAGGGGAAGAGCTTAAAAGAAATTAGAATAATACAAATACACGAATTAACTACGCCTTTTATTTAGTAGCGAAGAACCAATCAGTTATTGTACTATTAGTATATTCGTATAACAATTCAAAGATTATACTATCACCAAAGAAAGAACTTTCTTACACCCAGACCAAGCCTATTGACTTTGTTACAATAAGTTATCTAACTTTGACCTGTCGAATTAGAAAAACACAAGGTTGTAATTAGCCAGTTCTATACATTCGACATCTAAAACAAGAATAGTACAAAAACAAAAATATTCACTACCTAATTTTTAAGATGATGAAAAAGTTAATTTTAAGCCTCGTAATTCTTTTTAGTATTAGCACTTCTGTTACTAGTATGGCGAAAGAGAATGATAAAAACACAGCTGCCAAAGTAGAACTTTCTACTGCAGGAGGGCTAAAATTCAAACTCTCCCTTTCTGCAATTGAGTCTGGATCATCCATCGCTATTAAAGACAATTTTGGTGAGACCTTATACTCGGCCAACCTGCCAAAATCGGAAAGCTATTCGAAAGTATTTGATCTATCGACTTTGAATGACGGTAACTATACCTTTATCATTAATAATGGTGGAGAAATTGTTGAGAAGCCTATTTCAATAGAAACACGTACTACCCGTACAGCCACTCCTGCTACTTTGTAAGCGAGGAACATTAACCAAAAAAAGGGTCAGAAGCGTAGCTTCTGACCCTTTTTTTGGTTAAACCCTTAAAATCGAAATAGCCCGAAGGAGCTAACTACCGGTCCACTTCGTTACGTTCGATCAGGACTGCGTGTTTTTTAGGAGCAATGGCCACCCCATCCAGTTTGGCGTAAACTTTGGTAAACTCGGCACCAAAATACAGGATGATTGAGGAGTAATAGATCCAGGTCAGAAGGATGATAATAGAAGCGGAAGCACCGTAGGTTGCCCCTAAATCTGAGCGCCCCAAATAAAAACTTATACCAAACTTACCAATTAGGAATAGAACTGCTGTAAAACCGGCACCTACCATACATTCTTTCCACCTCAGCTCTCCATCTGGAAGCACTTTAAATATCACGGTAAAGAGGGCCGTTATGACAGTGAGTACCATCGCCAAATTTAAAATGTAAAATACCACCACAGAGGCCTCAGAAAAATAGGCTTCAAGCTCGGAACTCATTACCTCAACGATGGCATTGGCCCCCAGTGATACGATTAGTAAAAAACCAAGGGTAAGAATCAAGGAAAATGATAAGAGTCGATTTTTCAAATATTCCAACCAGCCTTTTTCAGGCTTCACTTTTATGGACCAGATATAATTGATAGAATCTTGAATTTCGGCAAAAACCCCTGTCGCACCAATGAGCAAGGTAACACCGCCAATCACGGAAGCTAAAGTAGATTTATTAGAAACCTGAGCATTTTGAATAATCTCCTGTACCTGTTTGGTAGCGGCTGGACCTACCAAGCCCTCTAACTGTCCGAACAACTCTCCTTGAATAGTACTCCGCTCCATAAAGAAACTTAAGGCCGAAATAATGACCAGCAACATCGGAGCAAGGGAGAAAATAGTATAGTAGGATAGGGCTGCACTTAGCTTCAATCCTTTGTCATTCATAAATTCACTGAAGGATTCAGCGAGCAAAGAAAAGAATGTCTTAATAATCTTCATAGTGTAGTAGGATGGTGAAATATATGTTCTTTAAACCCCAATATAGGGTAATATTATCATGCCAGAAAGCATAGCTGGCATAAATTCATATATTTCACACCCCTCACAGGCAGCCACCCAGGATCATTATGCCAGACTTACAAAAGTAGTCCGGCCAGGGTAGCAGACATATAAGAAGCCAGCGTACCGGCTATCAGGGCCTTAAAACCCAGACGTGCCAGATCGGCCCTTCGCGTCGGTGCGAGCTCTCCTATTCCTCCAACTTGTATGGCTATAGAACTAAAATTGGCAAATCCGCAAAGGGCAAAACTCGTGATGACAATGGTTTTATGATCAAGGGTATCTTTTAGCTTAATCAGGTCCAGATAGGCAACAAACTCATTGATTACCATTTTGGTCCCCATCAGAGAACCCGCTACTTCGACATCTTTGGCCGGAACACCCATAGCCCAGGCGAAGACGGCAAAAATTTTCCCTAATAAAAAATTAAAACTTAACTCCGGGAAGGAAAATAGCCCGCCTACTAAACCTAAGATATAGTCCATCAAAGCAACGAGAGCTATAAAACCTATTAACATGGCGATTACATTGAAGCCTACTTTAAGACCTTCACTGGCCCCGGCAGCTACAGCATCTAATAGGTTAGCATGCGTTTTTTTTATTTCAAGCTTAACCGCCCCTTTGGTATTGGACTGTTCGGTTTCGGGAAACATAATTTTAGAGATTACCAGCGCACCAGGGGCCGCCATTAGGCTGGCGGCGATAAGGTAGGGTGCAGGAACACCCAGAGAAATGTAGACAGCCATGACTCCTCCCGCTATACAGGCAAAGCTACCCGTCATGGATGCCATCAGCTCCGAATTGGTCATATTTTTCAAATATGGCTTAATCATGATCTGCGCCTCCACTTGACCAACGAAGGTGCTGGCAACATTGGACACCGCTTCAGCCCCACTTACTCCCATTAGCCAATATACTCCCCGGGCAATGACAGAGACAATTCGCTGCATGATTCCCAGGTGATAAAGCATATTAACCAATACGGCGACAAAAATGATGGTGGGAATCACTTTGAAGAAAAAGACAAAATCGTTACCAGGCCCAAAAGCTTTTTGCATGAGATCGGAGCGCACAAGTGTTCCAAACACAAAATCTGCCCCTTTATCGGAAAAAGACAATAACTTCTGCACTTTCTCACCCAGCCACTGAAACACTCGCTGCCCTGTTTCGGTTCGTAAGATAAAGACGGCTAATCCAAATTGTAGTCCCAGGCCTACCCCTACTGTCCTGTAATTGATGGCTTTGCGATTGTTGGACATTGCAAAAGCTATACCCAATATCAACAGTATGCCGAGCAATCCTGTAAACCTTTCCATTCTTTGATTTTTAACAATTTGTTTTTGAAGGCTGCAAAATAACGAACAAATTCACAGTAAGCCGCACGGGATAGAAAAAAGTTCTAGCTAGTTTTCCTATAATTAAACCATGCCCAGGTATTGAGCGCCAAGGCAAAGCCAACCATTTTGACCAGATGACCTTGAAAGTCGTTGAAGGTACTACCCTTCAAAACCACCCCTCGCATGACTTCTATAAAATAAGTGACGGGGTTCAAATAGGCAAAAGCCCTGGCCCAAGGAGGCATGCTGTCGACAGAGGTAAAAAGTCCGCTCATCAACAAAAATATCATTACAAAGAAAAATGCGACCGACATGGCTTGCTGCTGGGTGTCCGTATAGGTCGATACCAACAGGCCAAATCCCAGAATAGCTACCAAATAAATGGCTAAAAACAGGTACAATAGAAATATATTTCCAACTGGGATGATGTGATACAGATAACGGGACACGATGAACTGACCTATGCTAAAAACTACCATGCTTATCAGCCAAAAAGGAATGAGCTTACCAATAATAAAATGATGCTTACTTATTGGTGAAACATTAATTTGTTCGATGGTCCCTATCTCCTTCTCTTTCACGATATTCAAGGCTGACATATAACCTCCAATCATCGTAACCAGGAAAGCCAGTATGCCCGGCACCATAAAGTATTTGTAATCCATATGTGGATTGTACCAGTTCGAAGTCTGAATTGCTATCCTACCTCTCCTCGTTTTGGAACTCTCCTGTTGCTGCTGGAAACGAATATCGGCGTTAAAATCAGCAATAATACGGCTTAAGTAGGAGGCTCCCACGCTGGCTTTGGTTCCATTTATCGCGTTTACGGCCAAAAAAAGATGCCCTTTCCCCTCCCTTATCAAGGTATTTTCAAACTGAGAAGGAATCTCCAGCACCAAATCAGCCCTATCGAGTTCGATGAGTCGGTCGGCCTCCCGGTAAGTGGTGCTGTAGCCCGTCATCTTGAAGTAGCCGGTAGCTTTGATTTTTTCAACCAGCCTATGCGAATAAGTGGTACGGTCATGATCTACGAAGGCCACGTTGATATTTTTAATTTCGTAGTCTGCGGCAAGAGGCAATATGATTAGCTGAATTAAGGGCACCCCCAATAACATCGGCAACAGGGCTTTGTTGCGAAAGATCTGTTTGAACTCCTTCTCTAAAAGAAATAATATGATTTTCATGCTTTAGTCGGTGTTAGCATCCTTTTTAATACGCTCAGGTTTACTCCAGACGAATTTTGAAATTTCTCCAGCTAATCAGCAATAATAGCATGGCCATGCCTGCCAATACTAAAGTCTCTTTCCAAATAGCGGCAATTCCTAATCCCTTAATCATAATGGCCTTAACGATAATGTAATAGTAACGTGCAGGTACCAAATGAGAAATAATCTGTAGTGGCAGGGGCATATTTTCAATAGGGAACATAAAGCCTGTAAAAAGCATGGTAGGAAGCATCATCCCCATCAAAGAAATCAGCATGGCCGCCTGCTGAGATTGGGTTACTGTAGAAATTAATAAACCCAGTGACAAGCAGGTGATGATGTATACCGTACTGACGGCAAAAAGCAAAAGCAGATTTCCATGTATGGGCATCTCCAGCAAAAAGACACTTAAAATCAATATTAAGGTCAGATTTATTAAAGACAATATCAGATAAGGAATGGCCTTTGAGAGGATCACCAAAAGGGGCTCAAAAGGAGACACCAGCAAAATTTCCATAGTCCCTAACTCCTTTTCCCGAACAATAGAAATGGAAGTCATCATCACACAGATCAGCAATAAGACCAAAGACATGACTCCGGGCACAAAATTTGGTGCTCCTTTCAGCTGCGGATTATACAGCATTCGCAGTTCAGTAACTAGGCCATAGTCTCTTTGCTGAATCTCTGCCGGATTTAATCCTTTCTGAAAATCTAAGATAATATTTTGTAAATAACTGGTAACGGTATAAGCAGAATTGGGATCGGACCCATCTGCAATGATTTGCAGGTCTGCACCCGGGGAGTCGGCATGCACCAAATCCTGTCCGAATCCAGGAGGAATTATCAGGATCAGCTTGGCTTTACCGGCTCTAAATATATCCTCCATCTCCTGGGCATTTTTGAGTATCTCGGAAACCTCAAAATATTGGCTTGCCTCCACCCTTTCTATCAGCCTTAAGGACTCAGAATCCGAAGCTTGATTGAACACACCGATTTTTGTATTCTTAATTTCGTTGGACAAGGCAAAACCAAATAACAGAATTTGAGCAATGGGAAGGCCAAAGAGTAACAGTAATGATTTCCGATCGCGGAAAACATGGTGAAATTCTTTGGCCACAAAGGCCTTCATTTGAACGAATAAAACCTTGGTTGCCTGACTCATTCTCTTTCTTATATTTAATTAAATAGATTAATTTTTCTGCTTCTAAGCAACTCAATCAGATCGTTGCGCTTTTCTTGCCAGTTGATAAAAGACTTCTTCCATACTCCCAGCCTTATACTGTAGCTTTAATTGTTCAGGGCTGTTCATGGCTACCATCCTACCATCCACCATGATCGAAACCCTGTCGCAGTATTCAGCCTCATCCATATAATGGGTAGTAACAAAAATTGTTACACCACGGGCGGCGGCGGCATAAATAAGATCCCAAAACTGTCGTCTGGTAATGGGGTCGACGCCCCCCGTTGGTTCATCCAAAAAAACAATTTTAGGATCGTGCAGAACGGCTACCGAGAAGGCTAGCTTTTGCTTCCAACCCAGGGGCAGGGAGCCTACCAACGAATGTGCCTGTGCTTCCAACCCTAACTCCGCTGTCAAAAGCTTCCCTTTTTCACGGATCTGAGCATAGGTCAGCCCGTAGATACCTCCAAAAAAGCGGATATTCTCTAAAATCGTTAGATCTTCATATAAGGAAAATTTTTGACTCATATAGCCAATTCGCTTCTTAATAGCTTCCGGCCGTCGATAGACGTCGAACCCGGCCACAGAAGCCTCCCCAGAACTGGGCTCCAGCAACCCACAGAGCATGCGCATGGCCGTCGTTTTGCCCGCTCCATTGGCCCCTAAGAAACCAAATATCTCTCCGGCATATACCTCAAAAGAAATTTGGTCCACGGCCTTAAAATGGCCATATGCTTTGGATAGCCTCAGGGTTTTTATAGTAATATCGGAAGTCATAGGCGCGTGGAGGTCATGGGTTTTGAATTCATCAGATACATAAAACAATCCTCAATGGTAGGAGCAATTTTATTTATTGTGAGGCTATCATGTCCTTTTCGGTACAGATATTCCATATATTCCCGGACCAGGTTCGGATCCTCGCCCCGAAATGTCAGATGTAGATACGATCCAAATGCAAAGCAACTACGTGTATTATGGTAAGCTTTACTATCCTGCAGAAGCCGAAATGTATCCTCGGCTTTCACTGCATAGAGGGTTAATGGATAAGATTCGATTATTCCTTGTGGTGTATTGACTTGCATAATTTCTCCAGCCTGGATTAGAGCGATCCGATCACAACGCATTGCTTCATCCATATAAGGAGTCGATACTAGGATGGTTATCCCCAGGGTCCTCAGACCTGCCAGCATCCCCCAGAACTCTTTTCGGGAGACCACGTCCACTCCTGTAGTAGGTTCATCCAGAAACAGCACGGTGGGCTTATGGATAAGCGCACAACATAAAGCCAGCTTTTGCTTCATTCCCCCAGAAAGCTGACCGGCACGCCTATCGCTGAATGGTTCTATCTGTACATATATATCATGAATCAGATCAATATTTGATGATACAGTCGTATTGAATAGGGTAGCAAAAAAGTTTAAGTTTTCCGCTACCGTAAGATCCTGATACAGCGAGAATCGGCCGGGCATATAACCAACCGTCTGCCTAATCATTTTGTAATCTTCGGTTATATCCAGACCATCCACAGTTGCATTTCCTCGATCAGCCTTCAGCAAGGTAGTAAGCAGCCGCATCAGAGTAGTCTTGCCAGCACCATCCGGCCCAATTAGTCCGAAAAGCTCCCCCTGATCAATTTTAAGATTGATACTTTCTACTGCCGTTACAGCACCTCTATGGAAGGATTTGGACAGGCCTTCACAGAGAATTCCTTTTGCTGAGTGTCCCATCGGTTTTCTACTTTTAGATGATTGACCAAAATTGATTTTATCTAAATCGTACTTCTCCGTACATTCCAACCTTAAGCCCACCATCATTTGGCACCCGTACTTTCATTGCATATACCATATTCGCGCGTTCCTTTTTGGTCTGAATGGTCTTAGGGGTAAATTCTGCTTTATCGCTAATCCAGGTAATCTCACCTTCCTGCTTAAGGGAGGCTTCTCTTCCCGAATCAGTCCAAACCTCAACCTTCTGACCAAGCCTGATCGATGGGAGCTGATCTCCCGTAATATAAGCTCTCAAGGATAATGTACTCAGATCGGCCAGCTTATAGAGCACCTTGCCAGGCGCTGCCATTTCATACCTGTGAATATACTTTGCCAGAATTGTCCCCTCCATCGGACTGCGAAGAACACATTTCTCCAGTTGATCATCAATCTGCTCAATTTGAATGAATAAGGGTTTTCTCTCACTGGCCAATCCTTTGGACTGAGTCCCTAACACCGACTTCTGTCCTTGATACTGCTGTTCGAGGACCTCCAATTGCCTGTAAAGTACTGATAGCTGACCATTTATATCATCGAGCTGTTTTGGCGTGGCCGCATTCACTTTTATTAAATTCTCCACCCGCTTCATTTCTATTTCCAGTGATCTGATCTGGGTATGGACAACCCCCATCTGCTTCTTCAATGCGGCTGTCTGAACCTCTATCTGGGGCAACCGGCTCTCGATTCCCGTTAGCTGAGCCAACAGCTGCTGCTTCTTTAAGTGAAGCTGCGTGCTATCGATAAAACCCAAAACGTCACCAGTCTTTACCAATTGCCCTTCTACCAGATCCAGTTTGCGGACAATGCCCGTCACTTCGGCAGGAACCATTATCTCTTCGGCTTCGAAGACTCCAGAGGCGTCATAGTCCATATCTTTCTCCTGGCAGGAGGCCATCAACGATAAAAAAATCAAGCCTATTTTTACCAGTCCCTGATCTAATTTTCTCATATAATTTGGTTCAAAAAATACAACTCAGAGCTTTTAGCGCTACTGTCCCAGCGACGCTTTCAGGTTATAACCATATAGTAGGTACTGTATCTTATGGAATGAAAGATTTTCCCTTGCCAATGCTTCGGCATTCACCTCGCGTATAAAATCTGCGGGAAGGATTGTACCTTCTTTCAACTGCTGGGCGGCTACAGTTTTGATCCTATTTCGCAATTCGATAATGCGCACATCGGAAGTCAGCAGTTGATGCCATTTTTCAATCTCAGCCCTTTCTTTAATGAGGCCCATTTTGGTATGAAACAGGAATAATTCCCGTTGAACCTCCAGAGAGGATAAGTTATTTTCGTAAATAGATTTTTCCCCTTTCAAGGTATAACGGGCAGATAATGGCCAAATCATTCGGAGACCCCCTATACCATATAATTCAAAATTATTACTCAGAAAATTTAAGGCCGGACGGCCGTAGCCTCCCTGAATGAAAAGATTAAATTTGGGTCTGCTTTTTACCAGAAGCAAGCTGGACTGAAGCCCTATAACATTTCTCTGGGCATCAATAACATCGAGCTCAAGCCGGGTAATCTCCTCAGGGATGAATCGAGCTTCTGATGGAATTTCAAGGGTATCCGCAGGTGTTATGGCCTGACCAGTATATTGGGTTAACATTGATAAATACGAATCCTTTAGGATCTTTTGCTCCAAAGCCGACTGATCCAAAACCAGCAACTCCACCCTAATCTGGTCGGTGTGACTAGGGAGAGCCGTTCCATTCATCACCGCCCCTTCTGAAAGTTCGAGCGCTGTCTGCAGATCACGTCTTCTAAGGTCAATCACCTCTAGACGGTTGTCGACCAATAAAATGCTAAAATAAATCTGGTTAACCGATTTCCTAAGTTGATATAGCTCCGACCGTATTTCGGCATGCTCCTTCTTCATCCTGGCCTCTGTGAGCCTTCGCTGGCCCGCCACCGCACCTCCATCATAAACTGTCTGCGTGATTTCCCCATAAAGCTTATACTGATCTTTGCTTATAGGCTCCATCTCGTTTCCGGGCAACTTCAACGGAAGGCCGGTTACGGCAGACTGGTAGGTAGCTTGCCCATAGATATTCACTTGAGGAAGTAAACCCTTCCTGGCATTTTCAAGGGTATAAGCAGCCGTGCTAGCGATTAGATTGCGCTGTTTTACCATAGGATAGTTCGCTTCTGACTGTTCATAACACCAGTTCAGATTTATACGCTTAGGCTGGGCAATTAATTCCGAAGAGCACAGCGTTACAAACAAAAGTAATATTATCATTTTCATATCCGTACAGAATTTAATCAGTTACTTTAATCATTTGATTAATTATTACCCAAAAAAAAGTGTTATGGAGCCTTTACCTGGAGCAAAGCGGCCACCCATAAGGGAATCATCTTTTTTCGTTCAAGCATCAGATCCCTATAGGCACCTTCATTCATCCCTCCAAACTGTTTCAGCATAGGACTTGCCACAAAAGGAAAAACTGTCAACCCTAATAAATTCATTAATATATGCATAGGATTGATCTGTTGAATTTCTCCCCTTTTCATCGCTTCCTTAACTTGCTCAAACATGTTAGAACTCAGGATAATTTTATCCAGGCGCACACGCTGGAAGAGTCCGACAGGGTTGTTTCTGATTTCGCTTAGTATAAAAATAGGCATTTCTGGTTGATTCAGCAGAAGATCGGTATAGCTGCTGGCTAAAAGTGCAAATTTCTCCTGATAACTGGTCGCCTTATCATTCGTGATTTGAGCCAGCCCCAACACAAACTGTTGCATATTATCGGCCATAATCATATCAAAAAGCTTCTCTTTACTCCGAAAATAATAATTCAGCAAGGCCAGATTGATACCTGCCTCTTCGGCTATTTCCCGTGTTTTCGTGGCAGCATACCCCTTTTGAGTAAATAACTTATGGGCTGCTGCTATGATTTTCTCTTGAGTGCTATTGTTTTCCAATGATAGTTCTGGCTCCGTATGTATGCATTTTGGTTCTCCCATGACAAAATTAAAGAAGAATATATTTTAATCAAACATTTTAAACAAATGTTTAAAATATCTTTAAAAGACCGACTGTACTAATCCCCAGGGTATTGCTCACAATTTAGCGAAGACTCCTTCCATAGGTTCATCCTTAAGTACCCATCGGCCATTTCTTCGTACATATACCTCTATCTTCTGAACAATGGTACTCTTTTCTCCTTCTGCTGTATCAAAAATCAATTCGATACGGCGATTTCTAACGGCAAGTTTAGAATTATCATAATAGCGTATGGTTTGATGACTGGGCAGATAGTGTGCTTTTTTGAGAAATCCGAATCTATGATCTACATATGGTTCCAGACTACGGGCGTTTAATTCTAAGTCCTGAGAAGACAGGCGATCAAATGCTTCTTTCTGCACTATAGCATCCGTAAGCGTATCCTTACTTTCACGAACCCCGGATAGATATTCCCCAAACCTATCCTCCGTCTCCAACTGTTGGCTAGCTACTTTTTCTTGTATGCAACAACCTAGTAGGAGCAGAAGGATTAAACCAGCGATGGTCTGTTCGGTTCGAAGGGACATATTCATGGCTAATAGATTATTTGTATTAATTGCAAAGTTCAATTTATCTCAGCGTTCAAAAAAGGGTATAATTACCTAGTTTCCTTCCTTTTACACAAAAAGATCGGGATACAACTTGCGCTGCATCCCGATCTATTACTAAAACCATACCAATAACAGAGATTTAACTGCCCCTTAATAAGCAAGAACTGGTGACAACCATTTCTCTATTTCTTCTAATGGCATATTCTTACGTTTGGCATAATCCATTACCTGGTCTTTATGAATTTTTCCTACAGGGAAATATCTACTTTGGGGGTGGGAGAAATACCAGCCACTCACGCTACTTGCCGGGTACATGGCAAAACTTTCGGTGAGCGTGATACCGACCTCTTCTGCTCCCAGCAGATCGAATAACATTCGTTTTTCGGTATGGTCCGGACAGGCGGGGTATCCTGGCGCTGGTCGTATCCCCTTATAACTTTCCTTGATCAATTCCTCGTTGGACAATTTTTCATCAAGGTCATAACCCCATAATTCTTTACGGACTCTTTCATGCATAAGTTCGGCCAGACCTTCTACCAAACGGTCGGCCAGAGCTTTCACCATAATACTGTTATAATCATCATGATCGCGTTCATAACCTTCCAGCAATGACTCAATCCCAATTCCAGCCGTTACGGCAAAGCCACCAATATAATCGGTGTGACCAGTGCTGAGGGGAGCTACAAAATCGGACAAACAGTAATTAGGAAGATTTTTGGCCTTTTCGCTTTGTTGGCGAAGGTGATGCAATACTACCATATTATCTGCCAGAAGCTCCCCCCCATCTACATCCTGAGTATTGGGCTGGCTGATCTTATATTCAATATGGGTATGAGAACCATGTCTTTCACATTGGACCTCCTTGCTGTTTTCCTCGAAATGATGCAGCATAATATCGTCTTCAATGGAGTTAGCAGGCCAGAACCCAATAACCGCTTTGGCCTTAAGACTTTTATCCTTAATAATCTTTTCAAGCAGGATATTTGCCTCATCAAATATTTTCTTGGCCTCTCCACCAACTACCTTATCATCGAATATCTTCGGGTATTTTCCATGCAACTGCCAGGTCTGGAAAAAGGGCGTCCAGTCGATATACGGAAGGATATCCTGCAAATCATAATCATCAAAGACTCTGGTACCCAGGAATTGAGGTTTGGTTGCCTTAAATTCGGACCAGTCGATATTAGTCTTGTTTTTACGTGCCAGATCGATGGGTACATGAGCTTTCACACCACTTCTTTTGGCATGATCCTCTCTAAGCTTGGCATATTCGCTTTTAATATCAACAAGCACCTGAGCCTGGCTAGCTTCGCTTTGGATTAGCTTTCCGGCTACCGGTACAGAACGAGACGCATCTAAGACATGAATAACAGGACCGGAATAATTTGGGTCTATCTTCACCGCTGTATGAATACGGGAAGTAGTAGCTCCACCTATTAGCAAAGGGATAGTCATTTTTCGACGCTCCATTTCCTTGGCCACCCCTACCATTTCGTCTAAGGAAGGAGTGATCAAGCCTGACAGTCCAATAATATCAACATTATGCTCCAAGGCTGCAGCCAATATTTTGTCTGTTGGGACCATCACACCCAGATCGATGATCTCATAATTATTACAACCTAGGACAACCCCAACAATATTCTTTCCAATATCGTGGACATCACCTTTTACAGTGGCCAGCAAAATCCTTCCGGCCGTGCTTCCTTCGGTCTTTCCTGCCTCAATGAAAGGTTGCAAATAGGCAACCGCTTTCTTCATTACTCTCGCAGATTTAACAACCTGGGGGAGGAACATTTTACCTTCACCAAATAAGTCACCTACAACCCCCATACCATCCATCAATGGCCCCTCGATAACCTCAATGGGTTTTTCGAATAAATGGCGGCACTCTTCAACATCGATCTCGATAAAGTCGGAATTACCCTTTACCAAGGCATGTGAAATGCGTTGCTTTACGGGCATTTCCCTCCAGGTAAGATCCGGCCCCGATTGGCTCTTACCTTTATCTTTCACTGTTTCGGCATAAGTCACCAACCTTTCGGTGGCATCCTCACGACGGTTGAGCAATACATCTTCCACTAGCTCTAGAACGTCTTTGGGAATCTCATCGTAGATTCCAATTTGCCCGGCATTGACAATTCCCATGTCCAGACCAGCACGGATGGCATGATATAAAAAGGCGGTATGAATCGCTTCGCGTACCGGCTCATTGCCCCTAAAGCTAAAGGAGACATTGGACACTCCTCCTGAAACCTTCGCATGGGGCAGGTTTTCTTTGATCCACCTAACGGCGTTAATAAAGTCAACAGCATAATTATTATGCTCTTCCATACCGGTAGCTACCGTCAAAATATTGGGGTCGAAGATAATATCCTCAGCGGGGAAGCCCACCTGATCGACCAATATCTTATAGGCCCTTTCACATATTTCAATTCTCCGTTCAAAATTATCGGCCTGACCTTTTTCATCGAAAGCCATCACAACAGCTGCCGCTCCGTAGCGCATGACGGTCTTGGCCGACTCTATAAATTTTTCTTCTCCTTCCTTGAGCGAAATGGAGTTTACAATCGATTTGCCCTGTACACATTTTAATCCCGACTCTATCACCTCCCATTTTGAGGAATCTATCATAATCGGAACCTTCGAAATATCGGGCTCTGCGGCGATCAGGTTCAGAAAGGTTTTCATAGCCTCTACCCCATCGATCATACCCTCATCCAGGTTGACATCGATTACCTGAGCACCATTTTCTACTTGTTCCCGGGCTATACTGAGTGCTTCATCATAATTCTCTTCCCGCACCAAACGAGCAAATTTCTTAGACCCGGTAACATTACAACGCTCGCCAATATTAACGAAATTAGAAAGTGCGTTGATCCGAACCGGTTCTAAACCCGAAAGGCGCATTACCTGGTCCCGCTGGGGGATGACGCGAGGCTCATACTTGGCGGCGATGTCGGCGATTGCCCGAATGTGATCGGGAGTTGTACCACAACATCCTCCAATAATATTAATCAGGTTGTCCCGTAGAAAACCGTCAATCACCTCACCCATTTGTTCAGGCGACTCGTCATACTCGCCCATTTCGTTGGGCAATCCTGCATTGGGGTGAGCAGAAGTATAAAAGGGAGACTCGTTAGCCAATATCTGAACATAAGGCCGCATCAGATCGGCGCCCAAAGCACAGTTAAGCCCAACAGACAATAAGGGTAGATGCGAAACCGATGTCAGGAAAGCCTCTGTAGTCTGCCCGGATAAGGTACGTCCCGAGGCATCCGTAATGGTTCCGGAAATCATAATGGGTAGAACTCCACCTTTTTGTACCTTCCAGGATGGCAGATGCTCTATCAATCCTTTTCCCGCATCAACAAAAAATTTATCTATGGCGAATAATGCCGCTTTGGCATTCAGGGTATCGAAAACCGTTTCAACCAAAAGCAGGTCGCAGCCCCCATCGGTCAATCCCTTCACTTGTAAATAATAGGCCTCTACGAGCTGGTCAAAAGAAATGGCGCGATACCCTGGATTATTTACGTCGGGAGACAAAGATGCCGTTCTATTGGTAGGCCCCATGGATCCTGCCACAAACCGAGGCTTATCAGGCTGAGCCAGAGTAAACTCATCGGCTACTTCCCGAGCCAATCGGGCCGATTCAAAATTGAGCTCATATACGAGCTCCTCCATGCCGTAATCGGCCATGGCGATCGTGGTACAGGAGAAAGTATTGGTTTCAGCAATGTCCGCACCTGCCTCATAATAAGCCGCATGAATCTCCTTGATCACATCAGGCCGGGTCAACGAGAGCAGGTCATTATTTCCTTTTACATCTTGAGGCCAGTCTTTAAATCGCTCTCCACGATAATCTTCATCCTCCAGTTTATAACGTTGGATCATAGTACCCATGGCACCATCCAATACTAAAATTCTACTTTTCAGTATTTGCCGTATATCCGTTTGTTCCGCTTGAATCATTTTCCAGTTTATTTTTTTGACAAAAGATTGTCTTTCGATACCAGTATAAAAATGGTGAACCGATAGGACAAATTTACCCTTTATAGATGTTTTGTTCAAAAAATTTAAAATAAACAGACAATAAACCTACATTTGAGGTAGTTTGTATTGAAATAATCTATTTCAATGAAAGTTTCAAAGTATTATTAGATAATCTATCTATGCATAAGTTAGATCAGACCGACACACAAATCCTTCATTTTTTACAGGAAGACGCTACTTTAAAAACCAGAGAGTTAGCCGAAAAACTAAATTTATCCTATACCCCAGTCTACGAAAGGGTTCGGCGACTGGAAAAAGAAGGTATCATAAAACGGTATGTAGCCTTAATTGACAGGGAAAAGGTGGGGCGAAAATTAATGGCTTTTTGCAATATTGCTCTCAAGGAGCATTCAAAGGCCATGGGGGAGAAATTTGTATCGGCCATTATAGCCATGCCTGAGGTGATGGAATGTTTCAATATTTCTGGTGATTATGACTTTCTGCTTAAGATCGTGGTGGAGGATATGTCCCAATACCAACAATTTCTGATGCATAAGCTCGGTTCGCTAGACAATATAGGTAGCACCCATAGTCTGTTTGTTATGGGTGAAATCAAGAATTCTACGCTCTTGGAGATGGATGCCTCAAAATAAAAATAAGGGTATCGGAAGACTCCAATACCCTATTCCAACTTACCCCTAACAAAATCTTTTTACAGGCACTTCTATCTGACTCCTATCTAACCCATGGTGTTAAACTGAGGATTAACACGGCAAGGCTGACTACCTCAATGACCCCCAGACTGAAACCGATCAAATGATTCCGCAGCGAATCGGTCTCCCTGGCTAAAACGCCCCCCTGCTCCGTTCCTTACACCCTAAGGTCAATGACTAACTTGATAACGTATCCGCAGCAACCAACCTGTGAATCCCATTTCAAGTACGCAGCCCACAAATAGTGTGTTGCAAGGGGGGGGGGAAAGAAAATAAACTTTTCATTCCTTAGATTTTATGCAACAAAGGGCGAGAAATATGCGTACGTAAATTAATAGAAGACCCATCCCTGACAAACTTGATTTAATAACACTTTGCTATTTCGAAAAAAGACATCTTTTGATGAGAACGATTTCGACTCAGTCGTCTCTGCCTGTATTGCTGGCAATCCGCAAGCGCAGAGATCCTTATATAAGCAGTTCTATGGATACTCCAAGAGTATTTGTATGCGCTATACCAATTCAATGGAAGAGGCCGAAGAGGTAATGAATGAAGGCTTCTTTAAGATCTTTAAAAATCTGGAACGCTACGATCCGGGTCATCCTTTTAAGGCTTGGCTTCGAACCATTATGGTGAACACTGCCATTAGCTATTATCGAAAGCATAAAAAGCACAGCGAAGATGTCATTTCCATTGAAGATGCTCCCTACCCTCATTTCGATGAGAACATTATCGGGCAGATCACTGCAGATGAAATTCTGCAACTGGTACAAAAGATTAAACCCATTTACAAAAATGTATTTTTAATGTATGTAGTAGATGGGTATAACCACCGCGAGATTGCAGAACTATTAGATATTAACGAGGCGACGGTCCGATCCCATTATGTTAGAGCAAGGGCCCGGCTACAACACCTGATACAACAATATTATCCCAACTTATTTCCGACGGGTTGGCCCATTAAGACATTCAAAGGCAATGAAAACTGATCAATTTGATAAAAATATACGCCGAAAACTAGAGAGTATATCTCCAAGCTTCGAAGAGAAAAGCTGGACAGCCATGCAGGAATATATGGATGCACAGTCTCCCCCTACCCTATGGCAGCAATATAAGGGATGGTCGGGCTATGCAGCAGCCGCTTCTGTACTTTTACTGACGGCCCTATTATATGCTGGTCAACTGCAAAAAAACCGCCAGCTTATGAAAGCTGTTACCGGGCTTGAGCAGGAAATGAAAGAAATAAAGTCGGGCTTAACGCCTCCTGTTGGTGTAGCAGCTACTACCGATACGGTGTATATCATGCAGAAAGAATATATAGCACTCCCTGCTCCGGAAGAGGCCTATGCTCAGACTTCTCGCGTATCACCAAAAAGAATGGCAGCTATCACATCAGATTCGGCCCCGCCACTTAGCAAGCCCTCGTTCCTTGACCCAGCTAGCCAGGTTAGCGCAAATCCGTCTGCGCCAAAGATCGCAGCCTCCATCGACTCATCTTCTTCAGAGAATGTTTTGGCCCTAATCCCGGACGACCTAAGGGGCACAGTGGCAGAAGGGCCACGGGAGAAAATGGAACCGGAAAACAGGACGGGTATTTCGACGGAAATCATTGGATCAACCAGGGCTGATTACCCTGTAGAAGCAATAAAATCGTCGCAAACTAACCAAGATATCCGTAACATTACAAGTGATTATCGTATGGAATATGCCTTAAAAAGCCGGATATCTCCTTCCAGAGTTAGCAAAAGTTTGGGCATACAACCTCATATACCAGTTGATCACCAGCTGGCAACCAAAAGCAAAACCCTCCCCGAGCCAAACGGCGGTAAAGGTGCTGCCTTACCATCATCCACTGGTACAATTAAGACCAATGGCTTGGCCCTGGCTGAGAAGGAGGTCAATGCTCTTTCTACATTAGGTACCGAGCAGACCATTCCTGATCTACCTTTAAAAAATCCTTATCGTTTCGGTTTTGGATATGGCTGGGAGGGCAATAGCCAGGTGAAATCATTGGTAGCCGATGTACAGATCAGCAAAAAGTTTTCCCTTATCACTGGTTTGTCCTGGTTGAAAGGAAAACCTCTGGAGTTTCTAAATGAAAAAATGTTTAGAGAGAAGAACAGAACAGATTTCAAAAAAGAACATTACGACAAAATCCCTCAGGCCATGGAAGTGGTAAACATCCGGGTTGAACCTACTACGCTGCAAATTCCACTGACCTTGGCCTTCCGTAGCAATATTGCGAAAGATCTGGATTATTATGTAATGGGAGGCACCCAGATAACGGTATCGGCCAAAGATCGCTTTGACTATAATATGCTACCGCCGGGCTCAGGCTATCAGGGTGACTATTATGACACTGGATTTACCAAGAATAAAAAAATGCCGCTTTTCAATACCTTCAATGCGGGCATGGGAATTGAAAAATCATGGCATCCTGTGGTGGTACAAATGGAAGGGTATTATTTTCATTACTTCACACCCAACAGTCCTGCGAGTCCTAAAAACGGGCCGGGTCTAAGGCTTAAATTATTATATCAAATCGGCAAAGATGCATAAGGAGGAGTACCAGCATACATACAATTAGATTTGGGAATTCCTTGTCAAAAACCCTATTTTTGGGTTTTAAAATCTTTTAGACCACAAACTTTGAAATACGCAGCAATAGATATTGGGTCCAATGGCGCCCGCATGCAGATCTCATCGGTACTGAACGATGAGGGCCGGGTACGTTTTAAAAAAGTAGAATATGTACGTTTCCCCCTGCGCCTGGGACACGATGTGTTTACCATAGGCGAGATTTCTCCTTTCAGTGAAGACCGAATGATAAAGCTTATGCTTGCCTACCAGTTATTAATGGAATTGCATGAGGTTGAAGATTATATGGCCTGCTCGACTTCCGCCATGCGGGAGGCCGTTAATGGGCACCAGGTCCGCGACAATATTCAACAACGTACTGGTATCAACATACAAATAATTGATGGTAAAAAAGAGGCAGACCTTGTCAATAATGTGGTTATCAAATCCTTGGGCGAGGGGCAGTTTCTCCATATAGATGTTGGCGGAGGCAGTACCGAACTTAATGTCTATCGGGATCACAAACAAATCGTTTCCAAATCGTTCAAATTGGGCTCGGTAAGGCTACTGGAGGGCAAGGAAACGAAAGGATCCTGGCAGAAAATAGAAGAGTGGATCCGCAAAAATGTAGATTACACTCAGCCCATCCAAGCGGTAGGAACGGGTGGAAATATTAACAAGCTTTTTGATCTCTCTTCCAAACTCAGTGAAAGTTCCACAAGTCTTTCGGAAATTATCCGGATGAAAGAATATATTGCGCAGTTCACACTGGTGGAGCGAATAAATAAACTCCAACTGAATCCGGACCGTGCCGATGTGATCGTTCCTGCAGGTGATATATACACCTCAGCCATGAAATGGGCAGGAGCCGAGATTATGCACGTTCCCGATGTAGGACTAAAGGATGGGATGCTCCAACAGCTCTACGACAGAGCCCAGGCAAGACAAAAAAATAGTTAGCCTCCCCTTAATTTACCATGCTCTCTCCAGGTCTTTAGCAGTATACCGGTGATTTCGAACTATGAATAAAGAAGATTGCTGATTTCTGGAGAGAGACAATGGATTTCTCCTGCCATATCTGGCCATAAATGCCACAGGGACTAGAATAAAGATATATACTATCGACAACAATACCTTTCCATTAATTAGTCCAAGGACGGCTGCAAGGCGGTACCACGCTTTCACCAATAGGGCCCCCAACCTTGAGGAAACCAAACTAAGAATTCCTACCAACGTGGCTATCCATAGAAAAACATCAGTAACAAATAAAAAATATAGGACGAGCATTCCGGTGACAATAACCAGTTGTGCCTTACTGTTTTCAGAATCGGACATAGCAGTGAAAATTAAGTTGGCAGAGCCTCTCAGGTATAGCCCTGCCTCTCCCTAAACAAATTAAAACAAGGTATAAATGAATGGAGCCACGGCCGAACCGCCGCCAATGACAATAAGTACACCTAGTAGTAGCAAAACCAGAATAACAGGAGCTAACCACCATTTCTTTCGCTCCTTCATAAATTCGAACAAGTCCTTTAGAAATTCCATCGACTAGATTATTTATTTGAACATTCACTTAATTCGATTCAATAAAAATTCAGTTTAGTCTAACACAAACTCCTGCTGCCAGTGATCTTTCTCTTTCCATTGCGGTTGATCCCTTTTATCGAAGAGAAAATCCCCGATTACCAAATAGTCCATTTCAGTCCGCATAAAGCAGCGATAGGCATCCTCGGGCGAACAAACTATAGGTTCTCCTCTAACGTTAAAACTGGTATTGACTAGTACTCCATACCCAGTAAGCTCCTTAAATGCCTGAAGGAGTTCATAATACCGTGGATTGGTTTCCTGATGAACCGTTTGAATTCGAGCCGAAAAGTCAACATGGGTAATGGATGGCAGATCGGAGCGTTGATAATAAAGCTTTTCCCTTAAATCCAAGTCCGTATAATTAGCAGGAAGAGCCATGCGTCTGTTTTCCTTAAAGGGGTGAACCAATAACATATAAGGTGAATCCCCTTCATACTCAAAAAAAAGGCCAACATCTTCTGCGAGAACCGAGGGAGCAAATGGACGAAACGACTCCCTATATTTGATTTTAAGATTTAGTTTTTTCTGCATTTCGGTATTTCTAGGGTCACCCAGAATACTTCTACATCCTAGGGCGCGTGGCCCAAACTCCATCCGCCCCTGAACCCAGCCTATCACCTGCCCACGGGCCAAAAGCTGTGCTACACTAGCGGTCAGTTCCGGAAGATGAGAAAAATACTGAAAAACCGCCTTGTATTTTTTGGACATTAGCTTCACTTCCAAATCTGAAAAACAGGGGCCCAGATAAGCACCCTGCATACTGTCCCGTCCGGGTTTGATTTTTCTGGGTTGACTAAAATATATATGCTCTGCGGCCAGTGCCGCCCCTAGCGCTCCTCCTGCATCACCCGCAGCAGGTTGAATAAATATCTGATTAAAAATCCCAGTTTTTTGAAGTTTTCCATTAGAAACACAGTTCAATGCCACTCCCCCTGCTAAGCAGAGATTTTCTGCCCCTGATAGGCGTTGAGCTTCCTTACTCATCCGAATAACAGCTTCCTCCGTTACCTGCTGAATGGCTAGCCCAAGGTTACAATGCTGACGCTCCAGCGGATCTTCCGGCCTACGTAATTTAAAACCAAAAAGTCCTTCCCATCGAGCCTCATTTACCATCTTCAGGCCGGTAGCGTAATCAAAATATTTCTGGTTTAACCACAGCGATCCATCCGGCTTCAGGTCGATGAGTTCGGTAAGAATAATCTCCTCAAAACGTTTAACTTCTTCAGAATCGGGTTGTCCATAAGGGGCCAAACCCATCAATTTGTACTCTCCGGAATTGACCTTAAACCCTAGAAAATAGGTAAAGGCTGAATAAAGTAAACCAAGAGAATGGGGATAATGAAGTTCCTTGAGTACTGTAAGCCCCTCTCCTTCGCCCAGGCAAATAGAAGCTGTGGCCCATTCTCCAACACCATCTACGGTTAGTACAGCAGCTTTAGCGAATGGAGAGGGGTAGAAAGCACTGGCAGCATGCGATAGGTGGTGTTCAGGGAATAGAACCTTGATGTCTGATTTAGAATCATATCCTAGTTTTCCCAGTTCTACCCTTAATATACGTTTTAAAAATAGCTTTTCTTTAATCCATACAGGCATGGACAGCAAAAATGACCGAAGTCCTTTAGGGGCAAAAGCGTAATAGGACTCTAGAATTCGTTCAAATTTTAATAGAGGTTTGTCGTAAAAGACAATAGCATCCAGCTCGTTCAAACTATACCCACCATACTGCAAACAATAAGCAATGGCATGAGATGGGAAGGTAGCGTCGTGCTTTTTTCTAGTAAATCGTTCCTCTTGTGCGGCCGCGAGGATATTACCATCCACCACTAAAGCTGCAGCCGAATCGTGGTAAAAGGCCGAAATGCCTAATATTTTCATGTGTGTATGCCTTATGTAGTTTGAATTACCACTATTCAAAAAAACCTGACTCTATTAATTCCGCTTTCGAGTCCAAGGGTTTTCTAACTAAACTTAACAAATTCTTTTCTAGGATATAGCAGGCCAATTCCTTATAAAAAACCTGCGCACCTATCTCACTTAAATGACAAACATCACAATACATTACTTTATGCTTAGGGAGCTTTTTACTCATATCTAAATACGGAATTTGCTCTTTTTTTGACACTTTAAGTAAGATCTCATTATGGATATCAATGGCTTTCTGAACATTCTCGGGTCTGCCCCAGGTAGTTACCGGAGACATGCCATAACAGTTGGCAAAGGCTTGCTTGTCCTCTTCCCTTCCTGTTAAATTTTGGCCAGCTGGAAAATAAGGTGCATACTCTACCAATAACAATTGCTCCTTCTTTTCCTTAGCCAGTTGGCATATTTCACTTAAATTATTCTCATAGCTTTCAGCCGTTTTAACTCCGGAACCATAGTCCATAAATTGTGGATCCACCGTTTCCATAGGAATATATTGCTGTTTAATAATTAAGCTTTTAATCTCAGTAAAGACCAGATCCAAAACATAAGGTATAATAGTAAATTTCATTTCTGGATGACGTTCTAAGCGGAGAATTTGCTCATACCATTTAATATGACTGTAATCTGACTTGAACTGTTCGGGTCTTATATTATTGGCTCTGGCCTCGTTAATAGCTTCATAGTAAATCACCAGATCAAACTTAAAGGGTTTTAAGTGCCTGTACTTAATTGCATTATCTAAGGAGGTGTGTCCCGGATGAGCTGCATTATAGATGTTAATTGTCTTTATTTCGGGATACCTGTTCCTTATCAAAGTATCCAGCCTGGATTCTGGCCGGGACCAGTCTGTACTTATCACAGAACCACCCAAAATTAAGATCGAAGGCGCAGAGGAGACTCTGCTCTGAAATTTTTCCTTAATTTTTAGGAGTTGAGGATAATATTTTTCCTCCATAAAATGATGAGGCGTAAAAAATGACATTCCCTGGGTCAGCATAATCAATCTGACTAGAGCTTCTGTAATCAAAAGCATAAGGAGAAATAGCAATAACAAATAGACTAATTTCTTATCCATGCGTCTAAATATTACTATATATCACAATATCATATCCGTCAAGTATCCACAATATAGAAATATTAATATACTAAAGTCAATTATTCCTAAGAATATTTTTACATGCTTATAAATCGGGGGTTATTAACAAATAAGCGCTATCCCAGACCCTATAAATAAGGCCTGAGAGATTACTGTAGTTTTCGAACTTTAAGGCTGTGAAATACGAACAGGCTTATGCTCTTCATCCAGGGCTACAAAGGTAAACAAGCCAGAGACTGCCTTTTCTCGGCCTTCTTCATACATCTGTTCGATAAATATATCTACCCTTACCTTGAGACTGGTATTACCTACCACCTCGACACGCCCTACCAGCTCTATAATGGTCCCAGCGGGAATAGGCTGAGTAAAATCAATGCGATCGGAAGAAACCGTTACACAGCGCAGACGCGTAAAACGTGTAGCTGCCATAAATGCAACTTCGTCCATCATCGATAAGGCCTTCCCCCCAAATAGGGTGTCATAATGATTGGTATCGTTGGGAAACACCGTTTTAAAAACGCTTACTTGTGACAAATTAATTTTCTGTTCCAGGGGGCTCATAAGAATTACAAATCAACCTGGGAGCAGGTTTTCCCAGGTTGATTCAATTTATTAGATTTATAGTTTTATTTTTCACTGAAGGCTACAGCCTCTCTGAGCAAGTTAGCAGCTGCAACCATATTTTGCAAAGCAACCTTCGTTTCCGGCCACTTCCGCGTCTTCAACCCACAATCGGGGTTGACCCATAAATTCCGGGCAGGGATGACCCTTAGTGCCTTTTCAAGTAGGAGCACCATCTCGTCCACTGAGGGGGTTCGGGGGGAGTGGATATCATAAACTCCTGGTCCAATTTCATTAGGATATTTATATTCAACAAATGCATCAAGAAGTTCCATTTGAGATCGGGAGGTTTCGATGGTGATCACGTCGGCATCAAGGTTTGCAATGGCTTCGATAATATCATTAAACTCAGAGTAACACATATGCGTATGAATCTGTGTTTGATCGGCCACTGCCGAAGCGCTCAGCTTAAAGGCACCCACCGCCCATTCCAGATACTGTGCCCAATCTTTCTTGCGAAGCGGCAGCCCTTCCCGCAAAGCGGGTTCATCAATTTGAATGATTCGGATACCGGCCTTCTCCAGGTCCAGTACTTCCTGGCGTATGGCAAGGCCTATCTGCCAAGCCGTTTGCTGCCGGGGCTGATCGTCCCGAACGAATGACCATTGTAGAATGGTAACCGGCCCGGTCAGCATTCCCTTCATAGGTCGGATGGTATTGGCTTGTGCAAAGGCTGACCAACGGACCGTCATGGGAAATGGCCGGGACACGTCACCATAAATGATAGGCGGTTTCACACAACGACTGCCATAACTTTGTACCCAACCATTTTGAGAAAATACAAATCCAGATAATCGTTCCCCAAAATATTCTACCATATCATTGCGTTCAAATTCACCATGAACCAGCACGTCCATTCCTAAGGATTCCTGCCAGCGGATAGAGGCGATAATCTCTTTTTCTAATTCGGAATGATAATCCTCTTCTGATATAGCTCTATTTTTAAAACGGGCACGTAAGGCCCTAATTTCCTCCGTTTGAGGAAAGGACCCAATGGTTGTAGTGGGCAGTAAGGGCAATTTTAATCGATGTTTCTGAATTAATTGACGTTGGGAGAATGTATTTTGGCGGGCCAGGTCGGCAGGCAGAATGGCTGCTACACCGGCTTTTACCTCTGGACGGTGAATGAGAGGAGAATTATTTCGGGCTCCTTGAGCCGCACGATTGGCAAGGAAAATTGGATCAAATTTCCATTTGATAGCCGAGAGTCTTTTAAGCTCCGCTATTTCCGTCAGTTTTTGCCGTGAAAAAGCCATCCAATTCTTTACTTCTGGCGTAAGAATATCTTCCTGCCCCTCCAGTTCCAGGTCGTATGGACAATGAAGTAATGAACAAGAGGGTGCCAACCACACTCGTTCTCTGCCAAGTGCCCTGGTTGCCTGCTTTATTGAGGATAAGGATGCTTCAAAACGATTCTTCCAAATATTTCTTCCATCCACCAATCCCAGTGAAAGTATTTTATTACTGGAAACGAAGGTTTCATAGGACAATATGGCTGGAAGGCTATGTATCGATCGGGTGATGTCGATATGTAGCACATTGATGGGCAGACCGGCGGCTAGGGCTAAATTATCAGCCAGTTCGCCAAAATAAGTCGCCAATATCAGATTTACTTGAGGCACAGCAGCCCGTATTTCCGCATAGGCCTTATGAAATGACACCTGCTCATCCTGAGTAAGTTCCTGCACCAACATAGGCTCATCAAGCTGAATATGAGTAGCCCCTCGGTCTGCCAATTCTTCCAGGATAGAGATATAAACAGGCAATAAATTGTCAAGTAAGTCGATTCGGTGAAAACCTGACTCTTTTTCTTTTCCCAATAAAAGAAAACTTATAGGCCCGAGTAAAACGGGTTTGGTAAGTATTCCCAATTGCAGGGCTTCCACGAACTCATGAATTACTTTGTTGGAGTAACGGGTAAAAGACTGATTTTTAGAAAATTCAGGTACCAGATAGTGATAATTGGTATCAAACCATTTTGTCATTTCCAGGGCATGCAAGTCTATGCCTTCGCGCTGCACTCCTCTGGCCATGGCATAATACAGGTCCATTTCCCGATTGGCTTTCCCGTCGATCAAAGCATGAAATCGCTTAGGAATGGCTCCCACCATACTGGCGGCGTCCAGCACTTGATCGTAGAGTGAAAAATCATTGGAAGGAATCAGGTCTATGCCCGCAGCTCTCTGTGTTTCCCAATTCTGCCGGCGCAATTTTCGGGCAGTCTCAAGCAACGCATCTTTCCCACCGTTTCCCGCCCAAAAAGCCTCGGAGACCTTTTTCAATTCTCTGTGGGCCCCCACACGAGGATACCCCAAATTGTGTGATAACATGTTAATTGTGTTTAAGAGTTGATAAATAACCCTTGAAAACACCCCCGTCCAGTACCAAGCTCCAACAGCTCTTCCTGTACGCATAGCCATCATGTACTTACACAAACCCAGTCTGCCTGGGATTGTTAAGCTATGGAATAGATATGTGGTAAAATCAATACGAAACCTATCCCTATCCGTGAGGGGCAGGTCATTGAGCATAAAGGCAAGTCTCCTGGCTGATGCCGTTTTCACCGCCCTTCTCGCAACATACTAGAAGCAATGGGACTCGAGGGTGAAAATTTATCCAATATTCTGGATAGCAATTACAGTAGCACGTCTGCCCGTGAATTTCACACGGTTCCTTTTTAATTCCTTCCTTTCTTGAAAGTGTTAAAGGTGAAAACCATTATGCCGATTGACGGGTGTTCCAAAGAACGAGGCAAAGGTAAAACACATCATTTAAGGAACCATCAAGGCGTTTGGAATTAAGTGAAGCGCCTCTAAATTCGATAAAGCTTCCGATATTTTATCTTTTTTGAAATATAAATCGTGCGACAAGAGTTAAATTGAACTAGTGGACTGAGCCAATCGCAAATTCCTGGATCGTTTGGGCTATGTATAAAAAGGCTTCTATAGACAGTACTTTTATACAGCTGCTAAGATTTAGTTTAAAAATTCTTCATTTTCCCGGGTCCAACCCTAACTTTACGGAATTGTATAAAATTGTCTATTTTACCCATTATTCATTCATAAAAATCAAATGGAATATCGTATAGAAAAAGATACCATGGGAGAGGTGCAGGTTCCTGCCAACGTGTACTGGGGGGCCCAAACCCAACGATCCATCCAGAATTTCCCGATCGCTGCGGATATCAACAAAATGCCCAAGGAGATTATTAAGGCTTTTGCTTACTTAAAAAAGGCTGCTGCCATCACCAATATGGAAGCAGGAGTACTAGCTCCAGAGAAAAGTGAGCTGATAGGTAAAGTATGCGATGAAATATTGACGGATCAACTTAATGATCAATTTCCCCTGGTCGTTTGGCAAACTGGTTCGGGAACCCAGTCCAACATGAATTGTAATGAGGTTATTGCCTACCGGGGCCATGTGTTGCAGGGAGGCTCACTGAGTGACAGTACAAAGTTTCTGCATCCTAACGATGATGTAAACAAATCGCAATCGTCGAATGATACCTTCCCGACCGCTATGCATATTGCGGCTTATAAGATATTAATAGATACAACCATTCCGGGGATTACCAAATTAAGAGATACGCTCAAAGCCAAGGCTGAGTCATTCCGGAATGTGGTAAAAATAGGCCGTACCCATTTTATGGATGCTACTCCCCTAACGCTGGGCCAGGAATTCTCTGGTTATGTATCTCAGTTAGACCATGGCCTCAAAACAGTCTATAATAGTTTGTCTCACCTTTCAGAACTGGCATTAGGAGGAACAGCTGTAGGAACGGGTATCAATACCCCAGAGGGCTATTCAGAAAATGTAGCGCATCATATTGCATCACTTACAGGCTTGCCCTTTGTTACTGCGGAGAATAAATTTGAAGCCCTCGCTGCACACGATGCTATCGTGGAAGCGCATGGTGCTTTGAAAACCGTAGCCGTTAGCCTGATGAAAATAGGGAACGATATTCGGATGCTGTCCTCCGGGCCACGCTCGGGCATTGGAGAGATCTACATCCCCGACAATGAACCAGGAAGCTCTATTATGCCCGGCAAGGTGAATCCAACTCAATGTGAAGCCATGACCATGGTTGCGGCTCAGGTAATGGGTAATGATGTAGCAATCACCGTAGGCGGTTCCAATGGCCATTTTGAGTTAAACGTATTCAAGCCCATGATGGCCTATAATTTTCTGCATTCGGCACGACTGATAGGAGATGTATGCGTGGCCTTTAACGATAAATGTGCGGTAGGAATAGAACCCTTACACGACAATATCAAGAAACATGTTAACAACTCCCTGATGTTGGTAACAGCCCTTAATACGAAAATTGGATATTATAAAGCCGCCGAGATCGCTCAGACAGCTCATAAAAATGGTTCGACCTTAAAAGAAACAGCCGTAGCTTTAGGATACCTAACTCCCGAAGAGTTTGATGCATGGGTACGACCAGAAGATATGGTAGGGAAAAACGATTTCTAATATTTAATCGTCAAAACGGCCTCTGCGAGAACATCGCAGGGGCCGTTTATTTTTTTATACATAAAAATAATGGAAACCAGATTCTACTGAATGGATATCGAATCTACACTACTGTCCCAGCACCAACAATCTAAGCCTGTGGCCATAGCAGTAGCCCAATATGCCGTTGGGGATGAAGCGCATTTTGCAGAACTAATGAGTTGTTTTTTGTCTCCTGATTATCGACTCTGCCAGCGTGCCGCCTATAGCCTTGGATTTGCCTGTCAATTCGCTCCTACGCTGATCATCCCCTACCTTTCTCAAATGATAAAACAACTGGAACGCAGTGACAATCCTCCCTCTGCCATCGTCCGCAATACAGTAAAGATCTTCGCTGAAATAGATATCCCAGATCATCTCCACGGTTCGCTGATGACGCACTGTTTTCAATACATCTGCTCCGGTGAGGCACCTAAAGCCGTGAAAGCCTATTCCTTAACGATACTTCATAAACTCTCCAAGCTATATCCTGATATTCGCTCCGAACTCGAACTTACTATACGAGAGCGTATGGATTTTGAATCGGCCGCCTTTCGCTCTCGTGGCAAACGTATTCTTCAGTGGCTGGTCAAAAATAGAAATCCCTAACTGATTTTTATTTCGACAGGGAAAATGGAAAGGCACCAGGATCACTTGCCCAGGTCTTATTAGGCTTGTTTCCCATTTCGAGCTCCAATGTCCCCCCTCTCGTCATCTCTTCATGAGTCAGAAAACTGCGATTGAATTTTTTACCATTGAGCTTAGCAGATTGAATGTACAGGGCTTTGTCAGAAACAGCTTTCGCTTTTATCGTAAAATGTTTTCCATTTTCAAGCCTGATTTCTGTCTGCTCCAGTACCGGGCTACCCAGGACATATTCTCCCGTTCCCGGGGCTACAGGATAAAGTCCTGCCATACTGAATACCAGCCAAGCCGACATCTGCCCTCCATCTTCATTGCCACTGAGCCCTCCGGCACTTGTATCATACTCTTCCCGAATAATCTTGCGTATCCATTGCTGCGATTTCCACGACTGCCCGGCAAATGCATATAAATAGGCTATCTGATGATTAGGCTCATTGCCATGCCAGTAATGCCCCTGCTCAAAAAGGGTATCCAGCTTGCTTACAAAAGCCTGACGCCCCCCCATGATTTTTTGGAGCCCTGCCATATCTTGGGGAACATACCAAGTGTACTGAGCCGGTGAGCCTTCGGTGATAAAACTCACACGTTTAGCGAAGGGGTCGAACTTCGAAACCCAGCTGCCATTGGCATAACGTCCTCGGGCATACCCCGTTGAAGGATCAATAACATTTTGATAATTCATAGCTCTTTTCCGTAGAGCCGCAGCATCCTCCGCATGGCCCAATCCCTGAGCAAGCACTGATAAGCAATAGTCGTCGTAAGCATACTCCAGGGTACGCGACACCTGCTCGCGTTTATGAAAAGCTTGCCAGACGCTATCCTCAAGAGGCACATAACCGTATTGCAGATAGGATGCCAAGGCTCTTCGCCCCATCCCAGCTTCGTAACTTTTCGGATCTGTATTGATTTGAAATGCATTTTTGCGTAAATATTTATACGCACTGGATAAGTCGAAGTTTCGGATATTTTTAATATAAGCATCGGCCATAACCGACATGACATGGTCACCCACCATGGCAGCGGTATAATGATTCCAGCAAGGAAATATGGGCATCCAGGTTCCTTGTTCAGCCTTTTTTACCAATGACTGCATCATATCTCCGGCCATCTTGGGCTCCAGAAGAGTCTGAAGAGGGAGAGAGGCCCTGTAGGTATCCCACATGCTAAAATCGCAATAATAATCGAAGCCCTTCGCCGTTTCAGTAGGAGTTCCCCCGGCAAAAGCCGGATAGGAGCCATCTACATCCGAAAACAGTCTTGGTGATAGCTTTGTACGGTATAATGCACTATAAAATAACACTTTATCAGATTCGGTTCCCTTTATAGACATTTTACCTAACGACTGATCCCATGCAGCCTGAGCTGCCTTACGCACCTGATCAAAAGTCTTTTGTCCTAACTCCTGATCCATATTACGGCGTGCGGCGTCAAGGCTTGTAAAGGAAGTTCCGACCCGTACAGTTACAGTCTTTTTTCCCTCTCCAAAACCCAGATAGGCTCCCATACTTTCCCGGCGTCCCTTCCCTTGGGCCATTTTCCGGATAGGTGCGATGGCATCGTCGATCCAAGTGCCAAACTGGGTAATGGGCTGATCGAATTTTAGTACAAAATAACCGCTAAATCCTGCATGCTGCCCGGAACCTTGATAGATTCTATGTACGGGGTTATATCCTACTACCTCTCCTCTATCAGGAAAAATCTCCACAAATCCTTCCCCCTCATCACTATTTGGTTCGATTAGGATAAACGATTCATCGTCCTTTCCAAATTCGAAGGTCATAATGCCTGCCCTGGCAGTAGCTGTTACGGAGGCCTGAATCTGATACCTTTCCAGAAATACACTGTAGAAATCTGGAGCTGCTACCTCCCTGGCATGATCGTATTTTGACGCCCTTTTTTGAGGCTCGGTGATGAGCTCACCAGAAAGTGGCATTACGGTAAGCGTACCATAATCCTGTACGCAGGATCCGTTAAGCCAGTGCGTTCCCCTAAATCCCTGAAATATTTCATCATTATAATAATAGGGTACAATACATTTCGTTTCGGTCGCCCTACTTTGTGGAGTCCATTGCGTCATCCCGTTGGGCACACCCACGGCAGGCATGGTCTGCCCTTTTAGTTCACTGCCGGCCTCACTATGCGATTTGGCACTTTCTGTTTGAGAAGGGGCAGTTCCTATTAAGGTATTGACATATTGATATGGAGTCTTTTGAGCATTAAGCTCCAATTGAAAAAAAAATGAGACCAAAAATATTAAAATAGGTCGCAAGCGAATAATGAGCATATATTTTTTTGAATAATGATCTGGAAAAAACGTTTTAGTAATCAATTATCTGGAACCTAAGGTCCGAAAATAAAAAAAGTGTCAAAACTTACACAAAATAATCCTAAGTTAGAGGTTCATGAATAGTAAGACGAGCATTTTTTCGATATCCCCTTTATGAAAATCAATATAATCGATACCGGTTTCTTCAAATTAGACGGAGGAGCCATGTTTGGAGTAGTCCCCAAGGTTTTATGGAATAAACATAATCCTGCCGATGAGAAGAATCTATGTAGCTGGGCCATGCGGTGTTTACTTATTGAAGAAGGAGACAGGCTTGTTTTGATCGATACTGGGATGGGCGATAAGCAAGACAGCAAGTTCTTCGGATTTTATGATCTACACGGAGATGCTACCCTCCTTTCATCGATTCGGAAAGCAGGTTATGCGGCAGAAGACATCACTGATGTAGTGCTGACGCATCTCCACTTTGACCATGTAGGGGGGGCTATCAGCAAGTCAAAAAATGGAGAAAGGCTAGCACCGACCTTCTCCAATGCCACCTATTGGTCCAACGAGTCGCATTGGAACTGGGCTATCCATCCAAATCCCAGAGAGAAGGCCTCATTTTTAAAAGAGAATATACTCCCCATCCAGGAGTCCGGTCAACTTAAATTTATCGGCCCACAGCAGAGTCCTTTCCAGTTCATGGATTTTATCAATGTTAACGGACATACAGAACAGATGATGTTACCGGTTATACATTATAAAAATAAAAAGATTATCTATGCAGCCGATCTCATTCCCTCATCCTATCATATGGCCCTGCCCTGGGTGATGAGTTATGATGTCAGGCCGTTGATCACGATGAAGGAAAAGGAAGATCTTTTAACACTTGCCTTAAAAGAAAGTGCGATTTTACTTTTTGAACATGATCCCGTATATGAAGCCGCTACCGTGGAGCAAACAGAAAAAGGGATTAGAATCAAAGAGCGTGGTAACCTGAGTATTTTTCTATCATGACCAAAGTAGGCTTGGTATTATCGGGCGGGGGAGCCAGGGGTATAGCCCATATAGGGGTAATCAAAGCCTTATATGAGTCGGGTATAAAACCAGATCTGATCAGTGGCACCAGTGCGGGAGCCTTCGTGGGCGCATTTATGGCCGCTGGTTACTCACCAGACGATCTCCTTGAAATTCTCATTAAAACCCGCTTACTACGCTATCTTTCCCCTGCCTGGAATCTGAAAGGCCTATTTAAAATAGAGGGGGCCGAGAAATTAATGCTTCAATATTTACCTGAAAATAGATTTGAAAGTCTAAAAACCCCATTGATAGTAAGTGCTACCGACCTGTTTGCGGCTGAAGCAGTAGAATATTCAACTGGAAATCTTATTTCCCCGGTTCTGGGATCGTGCTGTCTTCCAGGGATTTTCGCTCCCCTGGAGTTTGAAGGCAGGCACTTGATGGATGGAGCCATATTCGACAATTTACCAGTGGGCCCTATTGCTCCGTCAGTCGATTGGCTCATTGGGGTTAATAGCAACCCGGTGGCCAAAGATCAGACTCCCAGGCATCTGCCACAGATCGTATACCGAAGTTTTCGATTGGCCATGCGGGGCAAAAACATGCCGAGCATGAACCGTTGCGATTTACTCCTAGAGCCCCCAGGCCTTGCCAAGACCCCACCCTTCGACTTTCGCCACCCGCAGGAATTATATAAGATAGGCTATGAGTATGCCCGTGGAGTCTTAAAAGAAAAAGTACTACCTCTATAAGGAGTAACCTTAAATATTAGCTTTCCGGAGTCTTTCTATGACCCACTGTCCGACTTTAGTGCCTTGGTCTACACCAACATCTATAGCATCCATATAATGAATTCCACCATAAAAACGTGAAATAGCGGCCTCCTGAGATGCTTGTCGGAAGGAGGTAAAATCTCTGGCAGGAAGTCCGAAACGCTCCTCGACCGTGTCGGTATAGGCAAAGTTATCGCCAAAAAAATGAGTAAGAATCACCGCTTCTGCCGCCGAAACGACCGAATGGCCACTCAGATACTCCGGAAATGGAGGAGTCTGCAAGAAAGGCGTCCAGGTAGGATCGATATATTTACGGATAGCTGTTTCCGGACGAATGCGATCGCTACGATATTTCTCGTCCCAACAGGCTACGAAAGCATCCATCATGCCCACTGATACCGTCATGGTAATCTGCATGGCCCGGAAAAAATCGACATTGGCTTGCTGACAAGCGATGTCAGTAATCCCTATCCAATGCGCTCCAGGGGATATTTTTTTCATCCCCACCATTAAATGCCCATTATTAGCTAAAGCAAAAGGGTTGCAATCCCAAAAGGCAGCGATCAACTTCTTCTCTTCGTTCAGCTTATCCTGGTAATTCACTAACATCATTTTATAAAAATCCGACTTTTTATCTTCCGAAAAAGCTACAGGAGGGATGGGCTTAAACTGAGCCGCCGAATCCAATACAAAGGTTCGAATGGTATTAAAGTACGGCTCCACGGGAGGGAAATAACCAGGAGGTGTAGGATACCAGCTCCCTTTCGCTCCCTTAGGGGCATATCGCGGGTAGTTACTGATCTGGTTGTACCGGTCGTCTTTGGCGTAGGCTAATATTTGCTTACTGATCGAAGCAGCATAGTCTACTGACCCATCGAGAATAGCCTGACTAAACCCTTCCGTTTTTAAGGAATCGAGTAAGGAATTCTGAAAGTCTAATAGCTTAGCCCCTGATGGTTGCATCTTGGCTGCGGTTTGTAACATGGCCAAGGCAGCTGAAAGGGACACCGAATAGTTAGCCTCGGGATGTGGCGGAACAATCTGGGGGAAATCGTTGAGCAATCCGTACATCGAGTGATAGGCGGTATCGTTGAGGGCCACCACTTCATAGCCCGCCAGAGCGGCATAGGCAAAAAAACGCCCTGCCAAAGGCGGATTAGTGACATCTTGAATCATCAGATCTGTCATCGCCCTTGTAACCTTTCCAATATCGCTAGCTGCTAATGTTTTGGAGTCAGTTTCCGATTGCTGACATCCATACAAAACCATCAACAACAGCAAGCTTATATATTTTTTGATGTTCATTCCTTTTCCATTTTATAGGCCATAAGAGCCTTCTGATTTCTGCCAATTAGCAAGAGGTTATCCCATTTGAGTACACTTCTGACATCGCCCCTGATCTGAAATCCAGATTTGGATTGGGGAACATAACGGTATCCCCCTTTTCCATCACCAGCTAACAATACTCCATAATTGGCATCATACTTGCCAAAACGTAGACGGGCCCTTTCAGAATTACCACAAAGCAGCAAATCTAGATGACCATCCTGATTGTAATCCAGACTCGTAAGGGTATAAACCGGAGAAGTCTGGGCTTGAATTGGCAGGTCCTGGATGGCAAACTTACCCTTTTCACGACCCAGGAACAGAGTGGTCTGAAGTCGGTTAGCTTCCAATGTCTTAGCTCCTTCTAATTCGTCCTCTGTAAATATATCGGAGATTCCTGCTTCGGCATACCCCTTATAGTCTTGAAAGCGCGTACGCATTATACTGAGCTGGTCTAGCAACTCGTCTCTGGTTACATATGGATAGGATTTATCCTGAATGTAAAAGCTTAAGATGGGATCTACAGAGCCGTTATCATCAAAATCTTTATATAACATACTGACAGGCTGCTCATTACTGGCCTTACATTGCGTGTTAAGCCCCATATTTCCAACCAGCAGATCGGCCTTTCCGTCTGCATTCACATCTTGGACCAAGAGTTTATTCCACCATCCCTTATAAGGAATATCAAAATATTCCTTTGTTTTATTCACGAGCTTCCCATTGTCAATGGACATTACTGTTACTGGCATCCATTCTCCTACCAGCACCAACTCTGCCGTATTGTCGCCATTAAGATCGGCCACTGCTGCGTCTGTAACCATACCGATACGCTCCAGCCCTGGGGCTAAACTTCTTGTCCGATCCGAAAACTTTCCATTTCCATCATTAATCAAGATAAAGCTCCTAGGAGATTCCGGATACCGGCCCGGCACTACTCGCCCACCCAAAAACAGATCTGATTTGCCGTCCAGGTTGACGTCCAATACCCGAACACAGCTGATACTGGTGCGCATGACAGGAAGACCATCAACTTTTTTAGTTAGATTTCCCTTGCCATCATTCAGATACAATCGACTTTGCAAAAGAGGATCCTCTGGTAAGAAGTTTCCATAACCTCCACTGGTGACCAATAGATCATTATGTCCATCTCCATTGGCATCGAAAAATACCGCATCCGTATCCTGACTTTTCTGGTCGGCCAAAAAAGCTGGTACTGACTTGGCTGCCAATCCCCCCTTAATACCCATAAAAAGCTGGGCGGCTGTTCCTGCAGCTCCACCGACGAAAAGGTCATCGATACCGTCCCCATTCAGATCTCCTTTAACCATACATGGCCCGGAGAATGAAATGGGGTTCACCATCAAAGGCTGACGTTTAAAGTCATTCCCAACTGGGGTAGCATCCTTGTATTGGATAGGGGCTTTCACCTCAGAAAAATAGCTAGGAGAAGCTAATTTTGGTAGGACGGAGTTCAAAGCGTCCTTTTCCATCAATTCGATTCTCTGATTGATTTTGGGTGACTTCACAATTTGTCGCTTTCCAGAAAGCCAGGTCACCACCACAGAATCTATCGTTGTGAATGTACCTAAGCCAAAATGTAATATAGGTGAAACGCTAGACTGGTATCCCCGGGTAGGCATTTGTTCCAGGTATTGCTGTTTATTTCCCTGAAACAGCTGGACCTTAGCACCTAAACCTGCCGTATTTTTCCCAGCCCCTATTAGTTTAACGCTTAAATAATTTGCCGTACCACTCCGATCTGAATCATTTCGAAACACAAAGGCCGGAGCATTGATATTATTCACCACCAAATCCAGATCACCATCATTATCTAAATCGGCATAGGCAGCCCCTCCACTGGTAGAAGCCTGTCCCATGCCCCATTGACCTACTACATTCTTAAATGTAAGGTCACCCTGATTTCGATACAGATAGTTGTTTATATTGGAGGAGGGCATTTGGTACACTAGCTTCAAAACATCTTCCCTGTTAACCTTACCGGCCTTTTGATTCAGATTATCCCCCATGTATTTTAAGAAATCCATATTGGTGTAATCGCGGAGATAGCCATTGGTAACGAATAGGTCTTTATAGCCATCGTTGTCATAATCGGCAAAAAGAGGAGCCCATGACCAATCGGTATTAGAGATCCCAGAAAGTTGACCTATTTCCGAAAATACAGGCAGACCTTTTTTGTCCCAGCCCTGATTCAGCTGCAGCATGTTTCGCATGGTCTGATGGCGAAAACCAATATTGACGTTGAAGTCATAGAGCTCATAATTATCCAGGCCTGACAAAAGTTTTTGGCGACGGTTATCTTCCGGAAGCATATCAAGCGTAAAGATATCGGCGAGGCCGTCATTATTTATATCGGCAATATCATTGCCCATCGATGAATGGGAGGTATGACCAATTGCTCTATCTGTCTGATCGGTAAAGGTTCCGTTTCCGTTATTGATGTATAGAAAATCGGGAACTGCATAATCGTTGGATATATACATATCCTGCCATCCATCCTGATTGATGTCTGCAATTCCAATTCCGAGGCCATAGGTAAGCGCTGAGCTGCTAATACCTGCCTTCTGAGTAATATCCAGGAATTGCGGTAGGCCATTAACCATATCCTGACGATAGAGACGGACTCCGGCAGAGGTGTCTTCATTCTTTAATAATTCTTCCGTACTTGCTTCATCAAGAATAGGCAAAGCCTTAGGATTATGGTTTAGGACCACCAAATCGAGGTCGCCATCCCGATCATAATCGAAAAATGCTGCCTGGGTTGTCGTGTTGGGTCGATCCAAACCATAAGCAGCCGCCTTGTCAATAAAGGTAGGTATGCCGTCAGGTGTATTACCTTGATTGATAAAAAGTTGATTTTTAAGACTTTCCTGAGAAACAGTACCCGAATAGCACACGAATATGTCGAGCTTGCCATCTCCGTTAACATCTGCCATGGTCACACCAGTTTTCCAAGGTTTGTCCCGACCGCTGGCACCAGATTGAGCTGTGATGTCTTCGAAGCGTAACTGCCCTTTATTGAGATATAATTTATTAGCAACCATATTGGCTGTGAAATAAATATCTTCCAGCCCGTCCCCATTTAGATCGCCAATTGCTACACCTCCGCCATTATAAAAATATTCGTACATCAATACATTTGTATTGACCCCTTCGGTAAGGGTATTGGCAAAATTGATGTTCGTTTCCTGAGCGCTTAGTAGATGAAAAATGGCAGGGCCATCCCCATGAGAGGTTTTATCATCTTCTGAAGGCCCTCCGCAGCCATATAGGAAGGCGAAACAACAAAGAAGGCAAATTTTGAAGTAAAGTGTTTTCATAGAGAATCCAAAAAAAGAAAAGGAACTATGCTTTCGGTTGAAAGCATAGTTCCTACAAACTTAATCAATAAGCTAATATCAATTATTGATCGTAGCCTGGGTTTTGTTTTAAGCTTGCATTGCGATTAATTTCATCCCGGCTAAAGGGGCGGAAATACATTTTATCGACCCACGTACGATTCTCATGAGCCTTTTCGGTTACCGGAACATAACTGTAGTCATAAACGGTCTTATCATAATGGTAAGGCTCTTTCATGGATTTCCCGGATTTGAATTTACCTGTAACAGATATATAGGTAAGGCTGCGTCCCAGGGTTGATGGAGCGATCATCCAGCGTCGTGCATCGTGGTAGCGCTGCTCCTCGTAAGCCATTTCAATACGCTTTTCCTGGCGATAGGCCTCACGAAGCGCCTGTCCCGTAGCTTTGATGGCAGGCATACCCGCTCTAAAGCGGATTTTATTCAGCCACGCCAAAGCCTCGGCATCTTGTCCTAACTCGATATAGGCCTCAATAGCATTGAATACTACCTCAGTATAGCGAATAAAGGGCCAAGGGATATCCTGACGATCCTTGTTCTCAACGATATCTGGATTAGGATCAATAAATTTGCGTTGATAATATCCAGTACGACTACCATTCCAATCTTCAATTGAGCTCTGACGTGTATCCAAACCTTTGCGGTTAATCAACTTTCCATCTCCATCCAGCAGATCATAGGCCCCGGTCTGAATCTGATTCGCAGGATCCACATTACCTGATATCTTATCCCTAGGCTTCCAATCGGCAGCATCGTACAAGATAGAAGCATAAAAACGTGGGTCACGGTTCACATAAGGGGCTGCTGCGTGTACCGGATTAGTCCAACTAAACTTGGTTCCGTCCATCATTTCGTAATCGTCCACCAAAAGTCCCAGCGGAGTATTACCTGCCCAGTTGTGATAACCGTTCGGTCCGTTATCGAGACCATGTCGGCGACCATTATCGCTGGTCAGGTTCGGAGAGAAGTATTTACCGAAAATTATTTCACTAGCTGCCGAAGCATCTACATCCTTATCTTTGCTACCTCCACCCATGGAAATAGAAATATAGTTTTTCTTCCCCTCGGCCGCAGACACAGGTGCTGTCAAGTTAAGCATATAACCCCCATTTCCAGCGGTAAGTGCCGCTTTAGAAGCATCCAATGCAGCCTGCCAGCGTGCCTTACGATCCCCTGAAAGATAGCCTAAAAACTCAGGATTTCCATAGCCTGAAATCAAAGCAGATTTTGTTTTTGCCGTAGGGATATCATGTAAATCACTGGCCGCATAAAGCAATACACGGGACTTGAGGGCTAGAGCAGCAACCTTGTTCGTTCTGCCTTTTGGAAGGGTTTTTCCCTCCAGAAGTGTAGCCGCCTCATCCAGATCCTTTATAATGAACTTAATACATTCATCATAGGTATTACGCGTTACCGAATAATCTTCGTTCAACTCGTATACTTTCGAGATCAGTGGAACAGCACCGTAATAGCGCACCAATTGCTGGTAATAGTATGCTCGGAGAAAAAGAGCTTCTCCCATCAGACGATCTTTCAAACCTTGATCGGTAAATGTTGCCTTAGGTAGGTTGTTAATGGCAATGTTAGTAGCACGGATATACTGATACATCTGGCTCCAGCCATAGGTGGCATCTACCCATCCTAAGTTGGAAGGGCTCAAGCTACCTTCATTTACCGTGTTGATGTTACGACCGGTATGGGTAAAAACGGCTTCGTCGGAAAGAGAAGCAAGCATTTGCTCACTAAATCCACCTTGTTGAAGTCCGGCGTAGATTCCGGTTACAAAGCCCTCAGACAACGCTCCATCACCCCAAACTTCCGAGCTCGGAATTTCTGTCGGCGGTGTTACGTCCAGAAAATCGGTACTACAGGCAGTAATTCCAATACTAGACACCACCACGACGGCCAGCATTTTACTTATTTTTTTATAATTCAATTTCATATGCTAATTCTTTAAAATGCGACACGTATACCTGCATTGATCACCCTGGATTGTGGGTAAAATACTCCGTTATTAGAGGTGGACTCTGGATCCCAAACCTTGATTTTATCAAAGGTTAGCAAGTTCAGCCCGTTCACATAAATACGGAAGTTGCTCATACCCATTTTGCTTCCTATATCCGTTGGCAGGTTGTAACCAAGCTCTATATTTTTCAAACGTAGATAATCGTTCTTCTTCAACCAGTAGTTGTTAATACCAGCCTGATTCATATTGGTATAGTAGGCGTTGCTTCGGTTTGTAAGACGTGGATCTACACTGCTTGGGTTGTCGATGGTCCAACGGTTGTCATAGGCATACTTCAGATAGTTACCGATGTCTCCCGACTCTGTCAAGCCAATGATCTGCAGACCACCCGCCGCTCCTTGGAACAATAACGACAAATCGAAGTTTTTATACGACATATAGGCAGTAATACCATAGGTGAACCATGGGCGTTGTACCTTTTCGGTACGGATGCGGTCATCGGCAGTGATTTTACCGTCTGGTACATTATTACCATTGGCATCCTTAGGACCACCTACATCCTTAAACTTCATGTCTCCAGGACGTAAGGTTTGTGTTATCCCACTATAGTCCAAGGTATTAGCATCGATTTCGGCCTGGTCTTTGAAAACACCGTCATATTGATATACCAGGAATGAATTGTAGGGCATACCCGTTGTTCTCTGGTAGCTTGGAGCACCAGGAGTTTCGTCCCAGAATTTGATTTCATTTTTGGCATATCCCCCATTCACCCCGACCGAATAGGTAAAGTCCTCAATGTTAGAGTCGTAGCTCAACTTAAACTCCCATCCTTTGTTCTGAAGTTTACCCAGGTTTTGAGGAGGTAACTTACCATCTATTCCAGCCGATGAAGGAGTAGATCCTGTTTTAGGGATCAAAATATTTGAACGATTATTGATGAAATAGTCGAATTCAAAGGCCATCTTATCATTCAAAAAGGTCCCTTCGATACCAAAGTTGGTATTATTAGCTACTTCCCAAGTAAAGCTGTTATTGGCCACTCGCGACTCCAAGAGTGTTTTAGCAACCTGATCGTTGATCACGTATGATCCAAAGCCCATAGTGGACAGATACTGATACTCTGCCAAAGTTTCTGTTCCCAGGAAATAAGGCTCAGCACCCATTTGCCCCCAGGAGCCTCTAAGCTTCACATTCTTGACAACATTGATGTTGTTCTTCCAGAAATCTTCTTCCGAAACTCTCCACCCAGCAGAAACACCGGGGAAGAAGCCGAAACGGCCTTCTTTAGGGAATACATATGAACCATCGACTCTCCATAAAAATTCAGCAAGATACTTTTCTTTAAAGTTATAGCCTGCACGACCAAAATAACTCAACCGAGCTCGATTATATAATGGATTGGTTCCTCCATTGGCATTTCCTAGGTTTTGCTCGGCAGTACCGCCAGCAAACAACTGATCTACCACCGGAGAGATAAAGTATCTTCTATAGGCAAAAAAGCCATCGGCATCGACTTTCTCACGCTGAATACCTCCCATAACATTGAAATTATGATTGCCCAATGTTTTTTCATAAGAAACCTGTCCAGTTAGCTGTATGGATAGTTCCTGAGAAAAAGTTTCAGTTAGCCGGGGATCACTAAAAGTAGACCGAACCGAACCAGTTAATATAGGAGTTACCTTATCAGCCTCATAACTTTTCTTATCCCAGTAATATAGTGTCCAAGGAGTCTCCCAGTTTTTCTGCTTACGAATCTGTTTATCAACGGCTGCCATCGCGTTCACCTTCAATCCTGGTACACCTGGGATTAATATCTCCAGTCCACCATTGGTTTGGATATAATCCCGCTTGTCGTTATTATACCCAGTAGTGTTAGTAGTTGTTAAAACCGGGTTCTGACCGTTCTCAATATCGGGTCCGGGCAGTCCATTGGGCCACTGAGCGATCTCATTGGGCTTACCCCGCATCAGCATACGGAAAATACTCCCTGCAGAGTTTCCGCCGCTGGGGAAATGACGGAATTCCTCCCGTAAAACAACACCCATATTGGCCTTTACATACTTGTTAATTTTAGTATCCAAGTTTAAGCGCATGTCATACTGGTTATAGCCAGTTGCACTATTATTATAAATACCGTCCTGCTTGATATAACCCAGGGAAGCCAAAAACTGGGTATTTTCTCCACCCCCTGTAACCTGAACATTATGGCGCTGCTGAGGGGCCCATTTGCGTAGAACTGTGTCATACCAATCCGTATTAGGGTGGGTAAGCGGGCTGCTCCCATCCTGGTATTTCTGCAGATCTTCCTGCTTATAATTGGCTACGAGCTGCGCATCCTTATCAGTACGCTGGTAAACCCCTGAACCCTGAAAGGCATCATATGCAGCTTTCCATTGATCCACCGGAAGGTTATCATAAATCTGCAATTCGTTACGGATGATCGAATACTCATAAGCATTCGCCATTTTAGGTGTTCTGGTGGGTTGTGAAAGTCCCATATTGATATCGTATGATATCTGTGGCTTACCCGCTTTACCTCGTTTAGTGGTAATCAGGATAACCCCGTTACCAGCCCGTGAACCATAAATCGCTGCAGCCGCATCTTTTAAGACCGATACACTTTCAATATCTGCTGGATTGATGCGATCCAAACCACCAGAACGGTTAGGAACACCATCTACAACAATTAAGGCGTCGCTGTTCCCTAGGGAGTTGGTACCACGTATACGAATTGCGGAGCCATCATAGCCAGGTTCACCACTGGCCTGTACTGCCGAGATGCCAGGTAAACGACCACCCAAAGAATTGGAAAGGTTAGTAGCAGGAGCTTTTGCCAGGTCAGCGCCTTTCACTGCCGTGACCGAACCAGTCAAAGTAGCTTTCTTGGCAGTGCCATAACCTACAACCACCACCTCTTCCAGTGCTTTGGTATCGTCTAATAGGGTAATATTGATATTACTTCTATTTCCTACGGTAACCTCCTGCGTCATGTATCCAATAAAGGAAAAAACCAACATGTTGCTTCCATCCGGCATGCTAACGGTGTACTTCCCGTCCATGTCGGTCACCGTACCAGAGGTTGTTCCTTGCACAACCACACTGACACCGGGCAGTGCCAGACCTTTGTTGTCCTTCACTGTTCCTGTTACGCTCTTCTGGGCCATCGCACCAAAAGCCGTCGTCAGGGCTAGTAAAAGAGAAAAAACGAACCGGGAGCGCTCTCGGCCCGACCATCGAGTAGTAATTCTCATAGAGTGTTTGTTAAATAATGATAAGAAATAGGTAAAATATTGGCATAATGCTACCGAGCAAAAAATTCAAAATGAAGCAGAAAAACAATCATGTCACATTGCCGGGAATACAGGAGAGCTCTATCATACTTTTTGATATTTAAGTAGGTTAATTATACCAATGATTGAAAAGATTTAAGGAGGCATATATATGATGTGTGAATCATACACATACCCCTTCCCAATTCCACAAAGTTATTAAAATTGTAATATTTAAGTCGTAAGAATATTGAATAATTTTAAAATATTATAGGTTTTAACCAAACTCATCCCTTCGCCAGCCCATTCTTGTGAATGCTCCGAATTGAGTTTAAGCACTATTAGATAGGAGACAATCTCCTTGAAATCTGCCCGTTAGGTACATGCCGAAATTGCTTTATTCCGGGAAAATAATATTTAATTTTACATAGGTAACATAGAACAATACCCTGCCAAAATGAGCCGGAATCTCTCGATAAAAATGTGTATATTTGCTAATCACTTAGATCGACGAATGACAATATAGTATCATGAAATTAACCCTACTCGGCCTTTCATTGGCTTTTATATTTATTTGGAGTTGTGCTCCAGAAACCGCTCCAGAAGAGTACAATGCAAAAGCTTCAGACCCGGCATACCTCCACCAAACGGTGACACACCTTACTGACGTTATTATTCACGATATATTTAAGCCTCCAGTAGCGAGTCGCATTTATGGATATGCCTCCTTGGCTGCTTATGAAGCCCTTGTACCCGGATATGACGGATTTCAGTCGTTAGGAGGACAGCTCATCGATTATAGTACCCCAGCCCCACCCGATCCCAATGAAATATATTGTTTTCCCCTAGCCAGTATCCAGGCGTTAATGTCCGTAGGTAAAACTTTAACCTTCTCTGAAGATATGTGGGAAGACTACCAAAAGGATATACTCGAGAAATACAAGCAAATGGGAATACCTTCCGATGTATATAAACGTTCGATAGAATATGGCGATCAGATAGCTGCACATGTATTGGCTTATGCCAATAAGGACAATTACAAGGAAATACGAGGGTACCGCTATACGGTTACCAACGAGCCTGGAACTTGGGTACCCACGCCCCCCGCCTATGCGGATGCTTGCGAACCGAAATGGAATACCGTTCGGACATTCACCTTGGACTCTGCACAGCAGTTTACCTGTCCACCCCCGGCCAAATATGACTTGAATAAGAATAGTAAATTCATGGAGCTATGTATGGAAGTTTACGAAATCAGCAATAACCTTACCGAAGAACAACGGGCCACCGCCTACTTCTGGGACGATAATGCTTTCGTGACCAATGTGGTAGGCCATGCTATGTTTGCTAATAAAAAAATGACCCCTCCCGGTCATTGGCTTGCCATTGCGAGAACGGTGGCTACTGACAAAAATTTAGATCTAATTCACGCTGCTGAGGTATACGCCTTGGGGTCCCTGGCCCTTTACGATGGATTTGTGTCCTGCTGGGATGAAAAGTACCGCAGTGTTCGTATCCGCCCTGAAACGGTTATTAATAATGGCTGGGATCCGGCATGGAGACCCTATTTGGAAACACCAGCTTTCCCTGAATATGTGAGTGGACACAGTGCCATTTCTGCAGCCTGCGGCGTGGTGTTGACCCAATTATTGGGTGATAATGTTGCCTTTACCGATACGACCGAAAAGAAATATGGCCATGGTGTAAAATCTTTCAAATCCTTTGAAGAAGCCTATTGGGACGCCTCTATGAGCAGAGTATATGGCGGGATCCACTTCCGCGATGGCGTGGAGGAAGGAACACGGTTAGGAGAGAAAATTGGGCATCACGTTCTAAAGACCGCTATTACTAGGAAATAGCTGGGGAGTACGGAGGTGATTTATATGGCAGATTAGACTTCCGTACTACCTCCAGAGAACTGTTCCAAAACAATGTAATTACTATGAACCCTAAGAGGTAATCAATATACAACACCCTAAGCAGTCGCCGACTTCACGTGGTCGCTGTTATAGTGCAGCCCAATATTTTCTCTGCGTGCCATGGCCATTTTTATCACTAAATAGGCCACATTAATCATATTACGCAATTCACAAATGGGTACAGAGACCTTGGACTCCTTATAAAGCTCTTCATGCTCTTTATGGAGCAATTCTAACCGGTCATAGGCACGTTTCATACGACGGTCGGTTCGGACAATACCCACATAATTGGACATAATGCTATTTAATTCCCTTGTCATTTCCGTAACGAGTACTTGCTCCTCAGGGTGGGTAGTGCCGGAGTCGTCCCATTCGGGTATTCCGGGAGGAATAATGGCCTTGTCAAAATTCGAGACGGCACTCTCATATGCCCGATGACCGAAGACTACAGCCTCGAGAAGAGAATTGGAGGCCAAACGATTGGCACCATGCAAACCCGTGCAGGCGCATTCGCCCACAGCATACAAGAAATTGATATTAGTTCTGCCAAATTCGTCGACCCGTATGCCCCCGCACATATAATGCTGAGCCGGCACCACGGGAATCATATCCTTTCGGACATCGATTCCCAGATCGAGACAGTACTGAGTAATATTAGGAAAATGCTCCAAGAATTTTTCATAATCGCAATGGCGAACATCCAGATAGACATGATCGACACCATTTATCTTCATTTCGGAATCAATTGCTCTGGCCACGATGTCTCGGGGTGCCAGCGACAGGCGGTCATCGTAATGTTCCATAAAAGTACTTCCATCCTCATGCTTGAGTATGCCTCCAAATCCCCGTACTGCCTCCGAGATCAGGAAAGAGGGCTTTTTACCCTGTTGATATAGACTAGTCGGATGGAACTGGATAAACTCCATATTGTCGCAGATACCTTTGGATCGATACGCCATAGCGATTCCATCCCCGGTTGCGATGGTAGGATTGGTCGTACTCTGATAAATATTGCCAATGCCCCCCGTAGCCAACATGGTAGTTTTTGCGAGGAATTTTTCGACCTGCCCTGTTTTTCTGTTCAGGACATAGGCACCAAAACATCTGATATCATCGTGATACCGATAGATAGTAGCCCCCAGCTGGTGCTGAGTGATGAGCTCTACCGCATAGTAATGAGTAAAAATTTCGATATTTTTGTGGCGCTCGACCTCTTCCAATAATGCCCGCTCTATCTCAGCGCCTGTTATATCCTTAAAATGCAGGATGCGGTGATCGGAGTGCCCCCCTTCTTTGGCCAGGTCATAGGCCCCGTCATGCTCCCTATCGAACCGGGTACCATATTCTATCAGCTCCATAATTCGTTCAGGAGCTTCTTTGACAACAATCTCTACGACTTCTTTTTTATTGATCCCGTCGCCGGCATCCATCGTATCATTAATATGTTTTTCAAAACTGTCGGATTCGTCCCATACCACGGCTATGCCACCTTGAGCATATTTTGTATTGGTTTCGTCGGCCTGGACCTTGGTAATAACAGCAATGGAAATGTCCTGCTCCGCCTGCTCAAAATGACGGGCTAGTTTGGCAGCGTAGCTAAGTCCGGCAATGCCGGACCCAATTACAAGGAAATCGAACTGAGGCATGAAAAAGTATTGATGTCAAAAATCTTATATATCGGAAACAGGCACCTAGATTCCTTTGCTTAGCTCGAGCATTCGCTCCAGGGAGCCATAGGCCTTGAGACGAATATCCTCTGGAACCTGAATTTCGGGTTGTTCAAAACGCAGTGCATTATACACTTTCTCCAAAGTATTCATTTTCATATAGGGACATTCAGAGCAGGCGCAAGTATTATTGTCCGATCCCGGGGCAGGAATAAGTTTCTTGCCTGGAACTGATTCTTTCATTTTATGTAGGATTCCAGCCTCAGTGGCTACAATAAACTTTTGATGCTCCGACTCCTTGACAAATTTCAGGAGTCCGGTGGTGGAACTTACAAAATCGGCTTGCAGCAAAATATCTTCCTTACACTCCGGGTGTGCAATTAAGACTGCATCCGGATTTTCCTCCCTTAATTTGGCCAGCTTTTCACGGGAAATATCGATATGTACAATACAGGCTCCATCCCATAGCACCATCTCACGACCCGTTTTTTGTGCAACATATCTACCCAAATTGGCATCTGGAGCAAAAATGATTTTCTGGTCCTTGGGTAAGCTGTTGACAATCTGTAGAGCATTAGATGAGGTGCAAACAATATCTGTCAGAGCCTTTATTTCGGCCGAACAGTTGATATAGCTGATTACCAGATGGTCGGGGTAGCGCGCTTTAAATTCGGCAAATTTATCGGCAGGGGCCGAGTCGGCCAGAGAACATCCTGCATTGAGATCTGGGATCACAACTTTTTTGTTGGGGCTTAAAATTTTTGCTGTTTCACCCATAAAATGCACCCCACAAAACAAAATCATATCGGCTTCTGTGGCGGCTGCTTGCTGAGAAAGCCCCAGGCTATCCCCTATATAATCCGCCAGATCCTGAATGGCTCCATCGACATAGTAATGCGCCAATATGACTGCATTTTTTTCTTTTTTCAGTCTGTTAATCTCCGCTATCAGATCGATATCCTCCCCAATTTTTTCTGTCACAAAGCCATAGCGGCTTACCTGTTCTTCGATGGTTGTCATTCTTAAAGGAATAAATGGCTTTAATTAAGATTTCAAAATCCGATTCTAATTACGATAATAACCCGGTTAAAAACAAAAACCTTGGTATTCGCCCCTAAATTCTGATCTATTTAATACAAAAATACATATAAATCGAGAACGTATAGAGCTGCCCGATCTAAGAAACCATAAAAAATGGCTGGCAAATTCCTTCTTAAGAAAGGAAGCGCCAGCCAGCGTTAATCTATTTTCTGGCCTATCAGGCCGTTTGTAACTTTATTATAAAATCCAACGGAAAAAAGCATATAGCGTTCCCGAAAGAAACATGGTAACGGGTAGGGTAAGAATCCATGCAATGGCAATATTACGGATGGTGCCGGCCTGAAGGTTTTTAACTCCCTTACTCGCAACCATCGAACCGGCTATACCAGAAGACAAAACATGGGTGGTGCTTACAGGTAGACCCAGGTAAGAAGAGACACCAATGGTACTGGCCGCAACAAGCTCTGCCGATGCACCCTGCGCATAAGTCAAGTGCTGCTTCCCTATTTTCTCCCCGATTGTAACTACGATACGTTTCCAACCTACCATGGTACCAAGGCCCAGAGAAAGCGATATCATCAAGATAACCCATCCCGGAGCATAATCGGTATAGCGGCGTATCCCACTTTCACTGACAGCCTGCTTCTTCAAAAACGCCTTATCGGCCACACTCAGATTTACATCACCATCTTCTAATAAGGTTTTAGATCCGCGGCTGATCAGTAAAAGTGCGCGGCGTGCTTCCATACGATCTCCTTCAGCCATTTTATGATCCACCATCGGTTTGGCAATCAGGTTTTCCAGATTGATAAACTCGGCATTCATGGTGTTGACCGTCTGACGATTCGTTGCAGAAATTAGGGTCGTATCGATACGTCCCACCACGGCTTCAATTTCGCGAAGCTCGGTCTTCATAGTTGCTGGGTCCTTGCTGTTGTCAAGGGCAAACTGAGCCGGCACAATACCGATCAGGATCAACATTACGAGTCCTACACCTTTTTGACCATCGTTGGAGCCATGGAAAAAACTTACCAAGGTGCAGGTGGCTATCAATATTCCCCGGATCCAGAAAGGAGGGGGTTGATTTTTCTTAGGCTCACTGAATACCACATCTCTCAGCGCCTTGGAAAGAAGCCGTCGCAAAAGAAACATAAGGATAATAGCTAAGGCGAAACCAAAAATTGGAGAAGTGAGCAGCGATATAAATAATTCTTTGGCCTTAGACCAGTTGACACCAACCCCACCGCCATTTTCGGGCATAAAAGTAAAGGCCAAGCCTACTCCTAAAATCGAACCAATTAAGGTGTGAGAGCTTGAACTAGGTAAGCCGAAATACCAGGTCCCGAGATTCCAGATAATGGCACTGAACAGCAGGGCAAATATCATGGCCACACTATGGTAAACATTCTGGTCGATAAGCAGTTCTACAGGAAGCAGATTAACGATCCCCATAGCCACCGCAATCCCCCCGAAGAAAACGCCTAAAAAGTTCATAAATCCCGACCATACAACGGCAACATTGGGCTTCAGGGAATTGGTGTAAATGACGGTGGCAACTGCATTGGCCGTATCATGAAATCCATTTACAAACTCGAAGGCACATGCGGCTAATATGCTAAAAGCAAGGAGAAGAAAGATGTCGGTTTCAAGACCAAACATAGAAATCTGTGATAAAGTGGTAAAAGTGATTAACGTGCATTACAAAATTGTATTATTTCTATGTGACGAACATCCTTTTCCGGGATGAGGCTACGGAGAATTAATATATAAGCTAGGGTCAAAATTACGGACAGTTTACGGCACCAATGTTAAGAAATTGTTAACTATACGGGTAGAAATCATTAAAATCTAGGCCACTAGGAAGCCAATTCCTTGTTAGCAAGCTGGCCGCAAGCGGCATCTATATCCTTCCCCCTACTCCGCCGTACATGGACTGATACGCCTCTATTCTCAAGGAAAGCGGCAAATTTATCCAGCTTATCTGCTTCTGTATTTTTAAAATCAGCCTCTGAAATAGGATTGTATTCGATGATATTCACTCGGGCTGGTACACGTTTGGTAAATTCCCACAGCTCTTGAGCGTCCTGCAGTGTGTCATTGAAATTATTAAAAACGATATATTCAAAAGTAATCCTATTGCCCGTTTTTTTATAAAAATGATTAAGGGCTACGGCCAGATTATCCAAGGAATTTGACTCATTGATGGGCATAATCTGATTTCTTTTTTCATCATTGGCGGCATGGAGTGACAGGGCAAGACGAAAGCGCACCTCATCATCACCCAGCTTAGTTATCATTTTTGCTATTCCCGCTGTCGATACGGTAATACGTTTGGGCGACATATTGAGCCCTTCCGGGGAAGTTATTAACTCTATAGACTTGAGCACATTGGCATAATTGAGCAAGGGCTCACCCATGCCCATATAAACGATATTGGTCAGCGGATGGGAGAAGCTACCTTCGGCCTGGCGGGCAATGGCCACTACCTGGTCGTATATCTCTGAGGCATCCAAGTTACGTTTGCGCTCCATATATCCTGTGGCGCAGAACTTACAGGTTAAGGAACAACCTACCTGACTACTCACACAGGCCGTCATACGGTCGCTTGCTGGAATAAGCACACCTTCTACCAGGTGGCTGTCGAATAACCGGAAAGCGGACTTAATGGTACCATCATTACTTTGCTGACATTTGGCAGTAGTAATCCCGTTGATTACAAAGTGTTCTTTGAGCAATGCTCTGGTAGCGAGAGAAAGGTTCGTCATTTCGTCGAAAGCGAGGGCCGATTTTTTCCAGAGCCATTCATAGACCTGTTTCGCCCTGAAAGCCTTTTCTCCATGCTCTGTCATCCAGCTTTTTAGTTGGTCGGGACCAAGCTTTCTGATATCCATTTTCTCCTTGTCGCTGCTCATCCTATTTTCTTTCCTTTTCCTATTGTATTTTGAAGGGACAAAGGTACTGAAATTCACCGTAAATAATGCTATTCTACCCGGGCATCGAGATCCCTGGCCGGGGTATTGTTTTCCTTTTCGTCCAGATATTCCGACTTCCATTCCTTAATCAACTCTGTACCCCTGGGCATCCATTCCATGGCTTTATCGATCAATTTGGGGGCTACCGGAACCACCAAAGGATAGAGGTAGGTTTCAGAGGTGCGATGTTCCGGGATGTCGATACCGATAAGATTGACCAGCCAAAAGAAAACACTAAGCCCAAAAACCCAGGTAAAAATTCCTACCAGCGCACCGGCAAAGCGATCGAACATTCCTAAAATAGAAAAGCGCAAGGACTTACGAATGGCATAACCAAATTGATTAAGAAGAAATATTGTAGGGAAAAATATAATGGAAAAACCGATATAAGGCAGTATCCGTCGGGCGAAAGTATCACCCAGGTAAGGGGAAAGCATCTCCATGCCTAAACCCAGAAATTTAAAACCCAGAACCATTGCCACCACCATTCCGGCGATGCCAATGATCTCGATTAATAATCCTTTGCGATAGCCATGCAAGGCTCCCCAAAGTAAAGGTAAAAGGATGACAACATCCACTAATTTCATGCCAGCAAACGCTTTACAGTCGCTGAAACCAGACGTCCCTCGGCAACACCCGCCAATGCCTTGGTGGCCACGCCCATTACTTTCCCCATATCTGCCGGACCGGTGGCACCAACTTGGGCAATTATTTCTTTCAGGCGCGCTTCTACCTCTTGCTCCGAAAGCTGCTTAGGCAAAAACTGCTCTATGATAGCAAGTTCCGCCTCTTCCTTTTCCAGCAGGTCCGCACGATTTTGTGTTTTATAAATTTCTGCAGATTCTCGTCTTTGTTTAGCGGCTTTGGTAAGGAGCTTAATTTCGTCGTCGGCCGACAGCTCTCCATTGCTTCCTCCTTTGGTTTCCTCCAATAGGATCAAGGACTTTATGGCCCGAAGTGCGCGAAGGGTATCTTGGTTTTTGGCACGCATGGCATCTTTGATACCTGCTTCTACCTGACTTTTTAATGACATGATCATCAATTAATGTGAATAAATCCGTAAATTTAGACTACTTGCGTACTAAATTTGTAATCTAAGTAACAAAGTTACACGAAACGATCTAAAACCCGACTCACGGTGGGATTTTAGTATTAAAATGCATCTTTACACTAACATCAAGGCCTCATGACCCGTCTTAGCGTCAACATCAACAAAATTGCTACCCTGCGCAATTCCCGCGGTGGAGATAACCCGAACGTAATCAAGGTTGCCCTGGATTGTGAACGATTTGGTGCTCAGGGCATCACGGTTCACCCCCGTCCCGATGAGCGCCATATCCGCTATCAGGACGTCTACGATCTGAAGGAAGTTTTAACAACCGAATTTAATATAGAAGGTAACCCTCAGGAAAAAAAGTTTGTGGATTTGGTATTAGCCAATCGACCCGACCAGGTCACCCTCGTTCCGGACACGCTACAGGCCGTCACCTCCAATGCCGGATGGAATACCATACGCCATCGCCCTGAACTAACCGAATTGATCAGTATATTTAAAGAAGCCAGTATTAGAGTCTCGGTATTTGTAGATGCCGATCCTCATATGGTAGAAGGGGCCAAATTATGCGGAGCTGACCGGGTGGAGCTATATACAGAGCCATATGCAGAAGGTTATTTCGAAAATCGCCAAAGGGCCATCCTCCCGTTTATAGAAGCGGCCGAAGTTGCCCGGGAAGTGGGCCTGGGCCTGAATGCTGGCCACGATCTTAGCCTTGACAATCTGAAATTTCTCTGCCAGTCGATCCCCTGGCTCGATGAAGTGTCGATAGGCCATGCATTGGTGGCCGATGCGCTTTATTTAGGTCTGGAAAATACCATTCAAATGTACCTTCGGGAAACGCAGGTATAGGCAAAAACAGGGAGCAGCTAAGTTATCCCCTTGGGGCTTACTGCTCCCTGAATACCTATTTTCCGCCAAACTTCTGGGCAATACCCATCGCTACACCCATATCACCTTCTATTTTCAGCTTACCCGACATCAGCGCCATCATGGGATTAAGATCACCATCCATGAGTTTCAGTGCATTTTTCACAGATACATCGAAGGTACAGTCCGCATCGCCATCGGCATTGCTTACTTCATGTGGCTGGGCCTTACCATTAATATACACACTGCCTTCGTCTGTCTTGAATTTAATAATGGCGTCAAGGTCGTTGCTATCTCCAAGTATCACTTTTATGCGATCGGTTAAGGTCTGTAGGCTCATATTTATATTGAAATAATTATTTTGAAATGATTCCTTAGTTTATGTTCACAAATGTAGTCTTGCGGGCAAGAATATTCAAATGCACTTGGTGTTTTCGAGTAAATACGCAAATTTTGCCTACTTAAAATTACAATTTCAATTCCTTATGTCTGAACCAAAACCAAGGCCCTTTTTCTTAACTGTTCTTTGTTATTTTACTTTTATGAGCGGCTTAACCGGGCTATGGACCCAATCTGAGCGCCTTTGGAGCCCCGGAGTCGTAGCCGAAACCACCAGAGAGACATTTGAAGCCGTTCGGGAAAAACTCGAAACCCAGGCGGAAGGGGAGCAATTGACCATGATGGAAAATATGTTCGATGGCATTCTGGCACAGACTACACGCCAAAACATGCAAACCAGTGCCATCATCCTGATAATATTCGAATCTATTTCGCTCTTTGCAGCCTATTTAATGTGGAATTTGCAAAAAAGAGGCTATTATCTGTACTGGGCTGGTATAGGAGTGGCATTTCTTGGGCCTATATTGCTCATCGGCAGCTGGATGGGAATCATCACCGCTGTGGCCGGAGTCATGATGAGTTTGATTATGGCCATCCTTTATTCTCTGAATCTGAAACATTTAGCCTGATAGCGACTACTTAATTTAACTATATACAACCTCCCTCCCGTCGAAATGGGTCTTAATGTTCGTCCAAAATCACATTACTCCTTGGATTCCACACAGAAAAGATTTTATTTTGCGGGTCTAATTTGAAAACAAGAAATGGCAATTATTAACAAAATTCGAGAAAAGTCTGGTGTTGCAGTCACAGTAGTAGCGATCAGTTTAATACTTTTCATGGTGGGTGGTGACCTGATGGGCCCCAATTCCTTCCTTGCAGGGAGTAATAATCAATCTGTAGGAGAAATCGCCGGAAAGGATATTAATATTAAGGATTTCCAAAGTCGGGTCGATGTATTCCGCCAAAATTATGAGGCTCAGACGGGCCGCAGCCTTGGAGAAAATGAGCTCGCCTCGCTACGCGATCAGGCATGGAATCAATTTATTGTTGATATCGCTTACAAAAAAGAATTTGATGACCTAGGACTAACTGTTACCGATCAGGAGCTGGTGGACATGGTGCAGGGAAATCATCTGAGCCCTTCTATTCAGCAGGCCTTCGCTGACCCGACAACCGGTCAGTTTGACAAAAATGCCGTCATCAATTATCTGAAAAATTTAAAAACCTTACCCATAGAGCAACAAAGAGCCTGGGCAAGTTTTGAAGATAATCTTAAAGAAGAGCGCCTGCGTACGAAATACGAGAATCTGATCCGACTGTCTACCTATACCCCCAAGGCACAGGCTGAAAGAGAATATATGGCACAGACTACCAAGGCTACCGTAAATTACCTTTACGTACCCTATTTCTCTGTAGTAGATACGACCATCAAAGTTACTGATGCCCAGCTTGAAAGTTACCTAAGCGAGCACCGCGACGAATATAAGGGCTCTGATACCCGTTCTATCGAATACATCACTTTCCCTGTTCAACCTGCCAAAGACGATAGTGCTGCTCTTTATAGCGAAATTAAGAATCTGGCGCGTGGATTGGCCACTGCCGAAAATGATTCTGCTTTCGCTAGCATGAATTCAGATATTAATCTGCCTACTTATATGTCGATGGCTAATATGTCGGACCAATTGAAAGAAGCGATTAAAACCTTCGTTCCGGGCGGCGTATTTGGTCCTTACCGCGAAGAGAACACCTATTTTATCTATAAATATGGAGGCACGAAAAAGGACAGTGTTTCCACTGCCCGTGCTAGCCACATCCTTATTAGAGCCGAAAATCAGTCGGACTCTGCCAAGGCAGCTGCCAAGACAAAAGCGGAAGGTATATTAGCACAAATCAGAGCAGGAGCCAACTTTGAAGCACTGGCAGCGACTACCAGTGCCGATCCTGGTTCGGCTCAGAGAGGTGGGGACCTGGGATACTTCCAGAATAATGGTGCTATGGTGAAGCCCTTTGAAGAAGCAGTGTTCTCAATGTCTTCTCCAGGTTTGGTTAACAGACTTGTAGAAAGCCAATTTGGATACCATATCATCAAGGTAACCGATCCTCGTTCCAATACCTTGTACCGATTGGCAACTATTGGAAAGACCATCGCTCCAAGTCAAAGCACACGTGACGAAGCCTACCGTAAGGCAGATGAGTTTGTCAATAATGTGAAAAATAAAGAGGAGTTTAATAAAGAAGTAGCGAAAAATAAGGAACTGGTTATGGCAACTGCTAACCGAATCCCTGAAACTGCTACTAACGTTAATGCCATACAAAATGGTCGTGAAATCGTTCGCTGGGCATTCAACGAAAATACAAAATTGAATAGCGTGTCTCCTGTATTCGAAACAGAAGATCAGTATGTCGTAGCGATCCTAACCGGAAAATCGGATGCGGACAAAGTGAAAGTAGATGACTTTAGAGATGAGCTTACGACTAAGGTTCGTAACCAGATTAAGGCCGAGCAAATCACCGCTAAGCTGAAGGGCGCCACGGGCGATCTAGAGGCCATCGCCAAAAAATATGGAGCTGGTGCACTGGTAGAGTCGGCAACCGACATCACCCTGGCCACAGGCTTCCTGACCAGCGCTGGTTTCGACCCCATTGCTCTGGGCAAAGCCTTTGGTCTGAAGCCAGGCAGCAAATCTGATGTCTTCACCGGAGAAAACGGCGTATTCATTATGGAGCTTGTCAGCAAAACTGAAGCACCCCAAATTGCCGACTATACTCAATATAAAACGCAGCTTACCCAGTCGCTTGAAGGTCGTACACCGTACCTAGTTAATGAGGCGATCCGTGACAACGCAAAAATTAAAGATAGAAGAGCCAAATTCTTCTAATCAACTCGCTAGTTTGAAAAAAGGGGATGAATCATTCATCCCCTTTTTTTCGTTTAAATTTGTTTTTTTTCAAAATAAAACATTCGTATTTCCGAAATTATTTATAGTATTGCAGTATAAACTGTCAATAATACACTTAATGTATCAGAGATTCATCGTTGCCATGAGTAATGATCAGGAAGGAATAATAAACCATATTCATTAAACTACCAAGTAATGAGCATTCTAATAGGAGAACAGGAGTATTTTAAGGGCATAGGAAAAATCGCCTATGAGGGTCCATCAAGTGACAATCCACTGGCTTACCGCTGGTATGACGAAAACCGCGTAATTGCAGGTAAGACCATGAAGGAGCATTTGCGTTTTGCGGTAGCCTATTGGCACAGCTTCTGTGGAAACGGAAGTGACCCTTTTGGAGGGCCCACCCAATTTTTCCCCTGGGATAAAAAAGCGGAAGCCGTAGACCGGGCCAAAGACAAAGCCGACGCTGCTTTCGAATTTATTACCAAGCTAGGCCTTCCCTATTACTGTTTCCATGATGTGGATGTGGTTGATTATGGTAGTGACGTAAAGGAGAATGAGAACAGACTTCAAACTCTGACAGCCTATTTGTCAGAAAAGCAAAAGGCTTCTGGAACCAAGTTACTATGGGGCACTGCAAATCTTTTCAGTCACCATCGTTATATGAATGGGGCGGCAACCAATCCGGATTTCAATGTGGTGGCACACGCAGGGGCGCAGATCAAAATGGCCTTAGATGCCACCATCGCTCTGGGCGGAGAAAATTATGTATTCTGGGGAGGAAGAGAGGGGTATATGTCTCTATTGAATACCAATATGAAACGTGAGCAGGAGCACTTTGCGCAAATGCTGAAGATGGCCGTGGCCTACGGCCGGGCCAACGGATTCAAGGGTAAATTCTTTATAGAGCCTAAACCCTGTGAGCCTACCAAGCATCAATACGATTACGACGCTGCAACGGTAATTGGCTTCCTTCGTCAGCACGATCTTCTGGCTGATTTCTCATTAAATTTGGAGGTAAATCATGCTACTCTTGCGGGCCATACATTCGAGCACGAGCTGCAGGTAGCAGCCGATGCTGGTCTGTTAGGCTCTATCGATGCCAATCGTGGAGATTACCAAAACGGATGGGATACGGATCAATTCCCAATCGATCTGACGGAATGGACCAAATCTATGTTAATCATTCTAGAAGCGAATGGGCTTCAGGGTGGAGGCATAAATTTTGATGCAAAAATCCGAAGAAATTCCACTGATGCAGAAGACCTCTTCCATGCTCATATCGGCGGTATAGACACCGTTGCCCGCGCCTTGGTGATCGCCGATTCCATCAGAACTAATGGAGAATATGATAAAATCCGTAAGGATCGCTATGCGAGCTTCGACGCAGGTCAGGGAGCCTCCTTCGAGAAAGGTGGTTTGAGTCTGGAGAATCTGTTCGACCATGCCGCTGCAAATGGCGAACCTGCCATGATCTCGGGTCGTCAGGAATATCTTGAAAATATGATCAATCGCTTTTTATAATAGCTCATAAGAGGTATTCAACAGGGGCTTCCACGAGGAGGCCCCTGTTTTTTTATCCCTGCATTTCATCTACATCTTCCACTCTTAAGGTAAGTGCTGCGGCCAGGCACATGGAGGCCCCTCCTATTACCAGGGCGAAGATAGGCTCTCCATTAAAAAATGTCTGAATCAGGAAGCCCAACAGGGCCGCGGCTACAATTTGAGGAAGCACAATAAAGAAGTTGAACAAGCCCATAAAATACCCCATTTTATGAGGAGGTAAGGCGCCAGCCAACATGGCATAGGGTACCGAAAGAATAGATGCCCAGGCAATCCCTATTCCTACCATGGTCAACATTAGTAAGTCGGGGTTAGGAAGCAGATAGATGGATAGTAAAGCCAGTCCTCCAGCTAGCAGGCAAAGCGCATGGGTAATTTTACGGCTGGTCCGGCTCGCAATTATGGGAATCAGAAAAGCCACCACCGCAGCCACGCCATTATAGACTCCCATGCACAGGCCCACCCAGTCGGCTCCATCATTATAGGCCTTACTAGTAGGATCGGCGCTGCCATACAAATGGCTGGTCACGGCGGGGGTCATATAGATCCACATAGAAAAAAGGGAGAACCAGGAAAAAAACTGCACCCATGAAAGATGTTTCATCGTAATAGGCATACGTTGAATGTCTAACATTATGGTTACAAAGGCAGAAGGAGTTTTAACAGTTTTTGCATAATAGGTAGCTACAAAGTACAGGATGCCAAGCACAAGCAATCCAAGGGAGAATATATAAAGTTCCTTATGGAGATCCTTGAAAGCCAGAAAAGTGGTAAATAATACTCCAGATAAAGAAAGAATGAGTCCTCTTTTTTGAAAAATGGAGCGATCGACCGCGCTTATAGTAACTACTTCCTCTTCGACCTGCCGACCTTCCTGAATGGCAAAATTGGCCAGCTCATCTGGGCTGTATTCCTTAGAACGAAGAATGGTCCAGATCACTGCTAGTAAAAAAACTACTCCCCCGATGTAAAAGGACCATTTTACTGAGTCAGGAATAATGCCTGGAGCGGCCTGATTGGAAATGTCGAGCCAATTGCTGAAAATATAAGGCAAGGAAGAGGCTATGATGGCTCCTGTACCTATAAAAAAGCTCTGCATGGCAAAGCCCGCTGTACGCTGGCGGGAAGGGAGGTTATCACCCACAAAGGCCCGGAATGGTTCCATTGAAATATTGATAGAGGCATCGAGGAGCCAAAGCGTGCCGGCAGCGAACCAGAGTGCTGGAGAATTGGGCATCATCAAAAGGGAAATAGAGGCCAAAAGAGCACCCGCCAAAAAATAGGGACGTCTACGGCCCAGCCGGGTCCAGGTGCGATCGCTAAAATATCCAATAATGGGCTGAATAATAAGACCTGTTAATGGCGCCGCTACCCAGAGAATGGGGATATCGTCTACTTCTGCCCCAAGTGTTTCGAATATACGACTTACATTGGCGTTCTGAAGGGCAAAACCGAATTGTATACCCAGGAAGCCGAAACTCATGTTCCAAATTTGCCAAAAGCTTAGGCGAGGCTTCAGGTCCATTTCAACTTTGGATGCAGATGATGTTGTTGCCATGGAAAAATATGTTGATGAAGGAAATTAGATATTCCCAAAAATAACATTGTTTTATTCAAAAAAACAATTTGCATTAATGTCAGCTCTCCGAAGAAATTTCATCTGCAATATACTTCTACATTTAATCGAAAACGGTTAGCTATTTCAATAAATTTCTTACCGTTTAATAAGTTTAATAAAGTTTCTTTATAGAAACTTTACGGTTTGTCCTTAGAATGTTTAATATTGATGTATAGGAAGGCCTGATCAGTTCTCATCAAATGCTACGAAATAGGACAGCCTATTTTATAGTCGTTTGATTCAGAACCGAAATTACGCATACTCACTCAACGTTTCTTCAGATAAACCCTGGATTAGTAAGCCGGCAAAGGACTTGTAATCAAAGACCTAGGCATGGGCCAGCTCATCACCTCTACTCAACGTAAGGGCAGTTTCGAACCGGACTGCATCGTATCTGTATATCCCATAACAGTAACAGAACCCTTATGAAAAAAAGAATACATCAGCCAGTACTAGGGATTCATTCCCAAGTACTCATTTTAAAGATTACGACGCCCTGTCACCGCTTGAACTTCAGGCAGCTACTACATACACTAGTACACAGGTCTATCTCCTATTTTACTGGGGCCTCAGCCGGACATACATGCTCACATGTGTATCTGGCTGGGCCTGCATTTTAGGCAGGCGTCGTTTAGGTGAATGACTCTTTTTATACCCGGGATCTGATCTTTCAAAGAGTATCCCTATGGCGACGGGATATCCCAGCATATCGCTCGCCACATCCGCCGGCTCGTCAAATGTTTTAATAAAAAACTGTTTATTCATTAAGAACAGGACCGCTATCTATCGGGCAAGAGCTAGCAATTTGACTATAGACACCGTTTCGGTGATCAACAGTGGTATTGATCCAATCTATGCTTCGAATAATGGATTAGTCTTGAACCTGAAAACTTTCTGTTTCAAGAACATTAGCTTTCAAAATTCAATAATAATAGGAAGTGGTATTAAAGGTACGTCGACCGATTCTGAGACGCCAGCCGCACTCACAATCAAAGCCAGAAATTATCCCCTATCTTTTAATTCATCACCGGCCTCTTTGAGCAATGTATTCTTGAAATGGAATGAGATCGGCGGTCCACATAATGGCATCAGGATAGGTGAAAATGGTATAACGGAAGATGAGGACGGGAGTGGTTCTAGAAGAAAATGACCTAAGCGCCTCTTACGCTGGCAAGGCACTCATTAACAGAACGACAGCCGATATTATCCTGACCCGTAACTGGTATGGACTTGCCGATCAATTGGGCGATCTGGCTAAGCTAACGGCCGCTAGTACTGGCACCAATACGGTAAGAACCTTTATGGGAAATGCCAGTTTCAGCAAGATCAAATTCTGTTAGTCAGCACTATAGTTTGCAACATAATCATCCGGCAAAAGGCAATAATTTGTATCGCTTAAAGATGTTTGATCTCGATGAAAGCTACAGCCTTAGTCGGATAATCTGCTTGTGGGTCAACTGATTACCCGTTGCTAGATAAGGTTGTTCTCTTTGAAGTAACAGACCTCGTTATGCTATCCATTCCCATAATGGGATGGGAAAGCAGGGTGCTTTGCATACAGGAAGAGAATTAGCCCTTTTATGATCAAACATCTTTTATGGGAATGATGAGGAAAAGCATGAATTAACCCTTTTCTTAAGTCGTATTAGTTAAAAGCCACCTCTAATGAGAGGGCTTTTCAATTAAATATTAATATCCTCCATCCTGAAACCAAACATACACGGTTAGAATTACACCAAATGTTATTGGCAAATCAAAAATATACTTCAGTTGACTATTTTTTACAGATAATCTACATCATCTTCTAATTAGCTTCCCAAAAAGTTATTAATAAAGATCTGATCAAAGTTTAGAACGAATAAATTGGTTAATTTAAATTCATTTTTTTGTAGTAATATTTCTGTACCATATCGGCTATATATTTAACGTATATGATGCTCCGCCTATCTATATTTGAAATGTTAATTGGCCACATGAAGGTAAAGCTACACTTAATAGAAACTTTAATTCTATTTAACGGCTATTTTAAAACCTTGATTATAACTGATTATCAAATATTCTTTCATAGGGGATTTAACATTCCAGGTAGCAACTTACTTTAAAAACGAATCAAAATACTTACATAGCATAATTCTATTACTCAAATTAATTTCAGCTACGCTAATTCTATTTAACTATTTGCAATAAAAATGGATTTAAAATACGTACAAATTCTTTTGCTAAACCTTAAAGATGATGAAAAATAGTATTTGCTATAAAGGCTTTATAAATACTATAGGCGAAGATGCCCATTCCATCATCTGAAGAATTCCGACACTCTAGAAATGGTGTTCCTAACAGCCAACCAATTTTTTTAATATTCCAGACTTTGGTTTATCACCCATCTAGGCCGACCTATTTAAAATCTAAACATTCCAATATCTACCCCTATACCATAATCGGATAACCAGCAAAACAGAACTACAAAAAAACGGAAAACATGTACTATTTAATTACTGGAATACAAAAGTATTCAAAAGCCCAGCGCTCTAACTTTGCTTCCATAAGGAAGAAGATAATATTGTCACTTACCATACTGCTAACACCCACAATTCTCTGGGCACAGGCCCCAGGAGGAGTAGCTGGCTCTTCTGTATGGCTTCGGTCCGACCAAGGACTAACCTTAACGGGCTCGAATGCTACGGCATGGACCAACCAAAGTAATCCTTCAAATGGCTTTTCAGCTACCGGCACCATCACCAAAACTGAAGGGGCAGCAAACTACAACCCTCATTTAATATTTGGCTCTTCCTTTTTTAAGAGTGTTACATCCGTTCCGGCTGTCAATGGTTCCGATTATACAAAGTTTGTAGTATACCAGCCCTCCCCCAATCCGCAGTCGACAGTAAGAAATAATATCATTGGAAGTACCACCGACGCAGGTCATACATTCTGGGGAGCAGGCACCACAACAAGACTGGCTATATGGCATAATGGAACCACCATATTACAGGCCTTAAATGTTGTATCCAGCGACAGACCCTACCTTGCGGTCGGTAAATATCAAAGTGGAGGTACCGACGGAACCGAAATTAGAGTAGATGGCCAGACAAAAGCTACGGCCACCAGTTCCCGTGCTTATGTATCGACGGCCCTTCAGATTGGAGCCCACGGATCGGCCAACTATATGGATGGTAGAGTGGCGGAGGTTATTATGTTCCCGTCAGCTCTAGACAAATTGAGTATTAGAAAGGTAGAGTCCTATCTCGCTCTAAAATATGGCCAAACCCTATCCAATGATGATGATAATGACGGTCTAGTCGGTGAAAGCATATCTGGAAGTGTCAACGAAGGTGATTATATACTTTCCGACGGAACGATAGTCTGGAATTCAGCTAATAACAGCGAATACCATCATACTATTGCAGGCATTGGCAGGGACGATGGCTCGTTGCTACACCAAAAGCAAAGTACGAGTGTCTTATCAACAACATCTCCCGTTACAATGGCCTTAGGCGCATTGCTGTCGTCCAATGATGCCAATGCCAATATGGTTACCTCTGATAAACAATTTTTGGTATGGGGGCATGATGGCAGTGATGTTATGGCAAAAAAAACCGTCACGGGTTCTGCACAAATCAACTACCGTATCAAACGGACTTGGAAACTGCAAAATAATAGCGCCTTTAATCAAATGGTAACTGTATATCTTCCTTCGCAAGGAGTAGCATCTCCTTACCTTCTTTATAGTGCTACCGAAGCAGGGCTCAACGATGGAACAGCCGTCGAGATTCCTTCCTCAGGCAACTTAATGATTGACGGAACCTTAAATGACGCTTATTCGGTAACATTTCCCATCGATACCAATCTATATTTTAGCTTTGGTGCCTATTGCGCAACGCCAGACTTAACTGGTCCTAACACCATAACGGGTGCCACCACGATTCAACTGGCAAGTGCGGATCCCCCGGCGGCCATGAATGCCTGGGTTTCTTCTGATCCCTCTATTGCCACTGTTAATTATAATGGCGTGGTTACGGCGAAAAAAGCTGGATTCGTAGACATAACCTTTACCAATGCAACAGGATGTATCAAACAAACGAGCATCACCATCATCAGCTCATCAGAAATTTGCGGTAATGGAATTGATGACGATTTTGACGGATATATAGACCAGGCTGATTCAGATTGCAATGCAGTGCCTTCCTGTATTGCGCCAACAGCAGATATTAGCAGCTTCGACATTGCAAAAAAATGGTCAAGCTCTACCGGAAACGTGTTTGGCTGCGCAGCCTCTTCGACCATAGCAGATTTAAATGGAGATGGAATCCCCGAAATCTTGGCCATTAGAGCCGGCGGAGCGGGACTAACTTACTTCAGTGGCGATGGTTCAGATGCTGGCAAAACAACCACAGACTACGATATCCAATTGAATGTGGAAGTGGGCCAGTCCACCAATCAAACTGCAGTGGCTGATATCGATCGGGATGGTTCTCCAGAGGTCATAGCCATAGATGAAAACGGTTATGTATATGTGTTCAATCATATTTCGGGTAATGCCAGCTCCTACGAATATAAATCGGATGCACCCATAAATACCACCTTTAAGGGAGGTTCTCCAAGAGTAGTTGATATAGATGAAAATGGAATTCCAGAAATTATTATTGGTACGGATATCTTTCAGTTCAACCTATCAACCAGAACCCTTAAAAAGGTTGCATCGGGAAATAGTGCCCCTAGTGGTAGAGATAACCGTGGCTGGGGACAGGATATCGTTGTGATCGATATTATGCCAAACAACCCTGGAAAAGAAATCGTAGCGGGCTCAAAGGTCTTTGGTGTTAATCTGAATACTGGTGAATTCACTACCCTAGCTGATCTCAGCACAATTGCCGGATCCGATATTTCAGCGAATAATGACGGTCCTACTGCAGTAGCCGACCTGGATTTAGATGGAAATTTAGACATTGCCTATACCAACGGAACAGCGATCGTCGTATGGGATCCAGTGGCAGCCATTCTCAAAATGAAAACCGACTATCCCCTCAGGAGTGGTAGCGTTTACAAGGCCATGCCCACCATTGCCAACGTATACGATGATGTCACCTTGGACGGAAAAACTAAAAATTTACCAGAAATAATTTTCACAAACTCGATTACCCTTTCCGCTTATAACCTAAATTACCCAAGTGGACCAATTTGGGATATTCCTGTCGTGGATGCCTCTGGACAAACAGGAGTTACAGCCTTTGATTTAAATGGAAACGGAAATCAAGAACTTATCTACAACGACGAACGATACATTCAAGTCATCAATGGCAACTCAGCAAACCCTACTGACCTCTTTAAAATAGCCTCAGGTACGGCTACCTGGATGGAAAACCCCGTCGTTGCCGACGTAGACAATGATGGCCAGGCCGAATTTGTTGTGGTGGCGGGCGGAAACTCTGCCTTTGTTGGCGCCCTTACAGTCTTCGGTGCTAAAGCCGGTACTTCTGCCTGGGCTCCAGCCAGAAAAGTCTGGAACGGAAGAGGCTACCGCAGCACCAATATCAACGATGACTTAACTGTCCCCCGACTGGAACAAGATATGCGAAAAGAATATCCCGTTGGTTCAGGGCTATACCCCTTTAACAACTATAATGTTCAGAATTACCTATCTCCCGTCCCCAATGGTTTTATGGCCGCTCCCGACGCAGTGCTCTCTGAAGTGACCCTCGGTACCGATTGTTCTTACCCGGCCAATGCCGTCGCGCTAAGCTATAGGATCACGAATAGTGGTTCAGCCATGGCGCCAGCAAAAACACCAGTACGTTTTTATGTCGGTAACCCTACACTGCCAGGTGCCATCCGGCTCACCGCCACGGACTCCCTGTTCGCTCCTTTGGCTACTGGTGCAAGCACCATACAATCGGTAATATTGGATATATCCGGATTTACGGCACCATTGGATCTATATGTAGTACTGAATGATAAGGGAACCTCAAACCTCCCCTTGACATTCCCCATTGCAGGGTCTCCGATTGGAGAATGTGACTATGACAATAATATCGCCTTCGTAAATATTAAGGTAGCTAATCTTCAGGCTCCTCCACAACTGGTGGCAAACGCAGAGACCAAACTCGCATTCATGCTGAACTGTGCCGATGAAAATGGATACCTACCTTTCATTAACGATATCGCAAACCCTACCATTAAGTATATGGCCATCCACCCCAATGCCGTGACGGGTTATAACTTCAACACAGCTGCAGTGGCTCTCAATAATAACAACCTGCTTGAGAGCGACATAGCCAACCAGCGCAAAACAGATGGTAGCAATAATACCACAGCCCTGTCCAACCGTATGTATACCGTTGTTAATACGGGTACGCCAGTACTCAATGGAAGCAGCTTTACGGTACGTTTGTACTATAACCCTGCCGACCTGACGGCCGCTCAAGGCAATCTGGATCCTGCTGTAGGCGGTGTAGCTGATGGAAAATGGTTTAAATTAGAAGGTACATCCAGCGATGTATTGGCCGACCAAATCCCAACAGGATTTAGTGGCACCCATGCCTATCAATACCTAGAAAGCCCCGTATATGGCGTAGAGAATGGTGTAGACTATGTAGAGTTTACAGGTATCACCAGCTTTAGTACCTTCGGCTATTTGGCCAACAAAACCGAAAATCCATTGCCTGTTACCTTGATTTCGTTTATAGCTACTTCAACGGAAACCGGGGGAGCCGAGCTTAGTTGGCAAACGACTTCAGAAGAATACAGCAGCCATTATGAGTTACAATTCAGTGCGGACGGAAAACAGTTCTTTAACATTGGTAGAGTCGACAGCCAAAACAACTCTAACGGGGGAAGCTATCTATTCGATTACAGCCCAGCTCCGGAAGGCGTAAGCTACTACAGACTCAAATCCGTAGACATTGATGGAAGCTATAGCCTCTCCAAGATTGTAAGTCTCCGACTGGAAGGCAACGGTTCGACCATCAGCATTGCCCCTAACCCTGTCAGCAGCACGCTTACAGTTAAAGGATTATCAGATAATGCTCTCATTAGCATCCTCGACCTCTCAGGCAGATTAGTATTGACTAATTCCCCCTCTGGCGATTCGAACACGATGGCAGTTGGCGAGCTGTCACCAGGAATGTATTTGCTGAAAATTAGAACCATAAATGGCGCCACCTATTATAGAAAGTTTGTAAAGGAATAAACCCTTTTATTAATTGATTTAAGTTTAAAGAGGCCGTCTCATTTGAGACGGCTTTTTTTGTTCTCCAAACTTCTATTTAGACTCCATGATAACCTACAAGGATAACCTACAAGCCTCTAACAGTCTATTACAGAATACGGTTTATTTCGTTTTTCGACAAGCATATCCTAAAACTACCATTTGCAACCCTTTCTATTATGCTGCATATACAATTACTGATACAGCCAGGATGCTAAGGCTTTGTTTTAGCTCAGATCCAAAACCCGTCCGATATAGCGAATTTAGCTAGTATCTATACTACTAGTATCTATACTATAAGACCGTCCCCATTTTTCACCTTACTCCCCAACCATTGATTTCCAAAAACTGAAAGCATTAAAGTATGTATTAGACTAAATTGCCAGCTAATATAACTCCAGATTCGATTTAAAATTAAGCTAGAACTTATTCAATCACTCTTCAGATCCTAGACCTGCTTTTCAAATAACTCCTTTCCCCAACTTAACTGGAGGAAACATTCGTGTTCTAAATATCAATATAAAAATAAATATAATACCAAAAAGCACAGATCTAAAAACAAATCCTTGCAGCAACTCAAAGAAAATATAAAACCTATAAATTAGAAATATTTCTACACCCGAATTGACTTCAGCCATTTTCTAAACTTTACCTTTACTTGATTGAGAGCAGCCATTTATTACCGAGTCTAACATGCATGTGAATTTAATTGATAACCAATAATCAATAAACTACAGATGGAAATCAAATACTATCCAGTGTTAAGTGAAAAATCCAATTATCATTACTGTTCGACCACCGAGCATAAAGGACGAGAAAATACCGACAAGATAGAGCTTACCCGAAGCTGGAAAACAGATGAATTCAGTATTAGTCGAAACGAGCTCATTACGGACAATCTAACGCTTACTACGACAAATATTCAGTCCAAAACACCAATTTTAATACATCGCAATGCCCTTCCCTTAAATGACCTTTACATAATCGACCTCATTAGCTGTAGACAGGACTGTTACCAAATATACAGTAGAGAAAACTTTATTTGCTGTAAGGAAAATCAGTACTGGGGTCTTTCAACCGGCACGGTTCAATCGATCTTTGGATGTCAAAGCGAAATGTCTGGTACTCGTATTGAAATCAAGGTTGGACGGTACTACCTGCTAGAAATGATATCTAAAATGGGCCTTGGCTGTCCCTCGAAAGGTTATGAGGATATTCTTCAAAATGCTGATTTTTATTCACTAAAGCCGATGGGCAGTCACATTCTCTATTTGTTTCAGAAATTACTTAAAATCCAGAGGACCGACCAGCATAAAGAATTTAGTCAACAACAGATCAGCACCCATCTGGTCCTGGAACTAATAGAGGAAGTTCTTCAAGCATTTTTCTCAGCCTCAGCACCGGCTTTTGGATTACGATCGGAGGATCAGCTGAAAATTAGAGAAATATGTGAATTGATAAAAAATCGTCTCGACCAAAAATTCACCATCATGGAAGCTTCTAGTCATTGTAACATGAGTACGACAAAGTTTAAAAATATCTTCAAAAGTGTTACCGGCCATTCCTTTACAGATTACTACACCAAAATCAGGATGGAAGAGGCACTCTCTGCCTTAAATCATCAGAGACCTCATAATCTAACCCAACTTTCCTTGCAACTGGGCTACAAAAACCTATCTCAATTTACCAGAGCATTCAAGGAGTATTACCACAAATCCCCAAGTGCCATCCTTAAGGACCGCACTACGAATTAGCCTAATCCCTTTTCGAATTCATAAAGAATGGCACTAGAGGCTTTGAATTAGCAATAGTAAGGACATTGAGTCATAGGCTGGCTTCTAAATATGTTAGGTAGTATTCAGACCATTATTGAAGCGGAGATCCATAAGTTTGTTTTTCGGCGAAACATGCCATCCTCCTAAATTTATAATATTAATATAGGAACCAAAATTTAGTAACCAAATTTAAATCTGTGTAATATTATTTTGACATAATATCTAATTTGTTAAGAATTATGTCCATTTTGTAAAGCAGCATCTTGATAGAATCTCGAGATTTGGACGATTAAGAAATATCAATTAATGGACTTCAATAATCCATTGTTCCGTTTTCTTATTCACCAAACCTTACCCACTTATAAACGTAACCTATTTATGCTATTACAAAACAAAATTGCCCTAGTAACTGGTGCTACTTCTGGGATTGGAGAGTCCATTGCAATATTATTTGCAGCACAAGGCGCCAAAGTGGTCGTATCGGGCCGAAATCATGAAAAAGGAAATAGCGTCGTAAAAAAAATAAAAGAGGCTGGAGGTACCGCTACTTTTCTGGCCGCAGAAATGTCAGATTCACTACAATGTAAACAGCTGATAGAAGAGACAGTAAAAATATATGGACGACTGGATATTGCCTGCAATAACGCCGGATTAGTTGAACCCCTGGCACCAGTGGCCGATTATCCGGAAGAAAACTGGGAGAAGGTTATTAGCGCTAATTTGAACGGGGTATTTTATTGTTTAAAATATCAGTTAAAGGTTATGCTCCAACACGGAGGACCTTGCTCGATCATTAACATGTCATCAGTATTAGGCCAAACAGGAGAAAAAGGACTATCAAGCTATATAGCCTCCAAACATGGCGTTAACGGGCTGACCAAGAGTGCAGCCTTGGAAAATGCCACAAATGGTATCCGTATCAATGCAGTAGGACCTGCTTATGTAGAAACGCCCATACTTGCTGTACTTCCAGAAGAAACGCGTAAAGTTTTGGGCAGCGCCCAACCCATGGAACGGCTGGGGCAGCCGGAAGAGATTGCGGAGTTAGTACTCTGGTTGGCATCCGATAAATCCTCATTTGTGACAGGTTCCTACTATGCAATCGACGGAGGATATCTGGCAAGATAATCGAAACCTTTATAAAGAAATGTCAGCCTGCAATTACTAAAAGTTGAATGCCTTGATATTAATATTATACACACACTTTCACTCTTACTTAGGAAAGTATAGCCTCTTTCAAAAACTTTTGCGGAAAATCCCTGAAAATCTGCATGTAAGGATTCTTCATTACCATAAAGAAGAAGATCGCTGGGCTTCTTTATTAGGTAAAGTGTTGCTTCAGGAAGGGTTAAAAGGTTTTGAAATAACCAAAAATTATAAATTAACAGGGCTACGATATACCTTGTTCCGACGTCCATATCTAGATTTTGCAGATCTGGATTTTGATTTCAATATTTCTCATTCAAGAACCTGTGTATGCTGTGCCCTAAACCTGAATAGTCGGATTGGACTAGACATTGAATATATGCAGTCCATCTCATTAGAACGATTTCTAAACCAAATGACAGAGCAAGAAAGGAGAAAAATTGATCAAGCTAATAATCAATTGCAGGCATTCTATAATTATTGGACTGAAAAAGAAGCCATTATTAAAGCCAATGGCAAGGGGCTTTACATCAACATGAATGAGATAGAAGTCAATAATCGTCGATCTATACTAGAGAACCAGATTTGGCAGACATTTCCCATTAATATAGGCGAAGGGTACACAGGGCATATTGCCACCCTGTTTCCTGTGGAATTCCAGAACCTTAAAATCTTGAATATGGAATGGGATAAATAACAAAATTTTCTAAATGGAAAATAAATGACCTTTTCAAAATACATTCACGTAAAGCAATAAGGTATGAAGTCACAAATAATCAATGATCGATACGACCCAATTGCGATCATAGGTATGGCTTGCCGGGTGCCATCTGCCAAAAATTATAATGAATTCTGGAAAAACCTTTCTGATGCTAAGGCTAGTATTACCGAAGTTCCTGCGGACCGATGGAATTGGGAAGAGCATAGCCATAGCATACAGGGCGGCCCAAATACGCTAACTAAATGGGGAGGGTTTATTGAAGACATCAGCCATTTTGATGCTTCCTTTTTCAACATTTCAGGCAAAGAAGCGGAATTAATGGATCCGCAGCAGCGGATAATGCTAGAACTGGCCTGGCACTGTATGGAAGATGCCGCCTATCGTCCCTCTCAATTAGCTGGGACCGACACTGCTGTTTTCTTGGGAGTATTTAACCATGATTATAAAGAACTTGTGGAGCGCTTTGGAAGCATTGAAGCTCATCACGGAACAGGCACTTCTGCTGCGATAATCCCCAATAGGATCTCCTATTTTTATAATCTCAACGGACCCAGCGTACCGGTAGATACTGCCTGTTCTAGTTCAGCTCAGGCCATACATATGGCCGCCCAGGCCATCCATCTGGGCGACTGTAGCATGGCCTTGGCAGGGGGAGTAGGGTTATTATTATCCCCCTCCAGGTATACAGCTCTGGCAAAGGCAGGCATGTTATCACCAACTGGAACCAGTAAGACTTTCGATGACGAAGCCAATGGGTTTGTAAGGGGAGAAGGAGCAGGATTAGTTTTATTAAAATCCCTTCAACAAGCAGAGAAAGATGGTGATAGAATCTACGGAATAATAAGGGGCAGTGCCGTAAACCATTGTGGGAAAACCTATACGATTACCTATCCTAATCCCGATTCCCAGGCGGAGGTAATCAAAAAAGCCCTCGATCGTGCTGCCATCCAGCCGCAAACCATTGGTTATATAGAAGCGCACGGTACCGGTACCCCTAAAGGAGATCCCATCGAGTTCGAGGGACTCCTGAAGGCCTTTGATGCCTATAGCAACCCTCCTCTAGCTTCTTCGGCTTACTGTGGTTTAGGTTCCGTAAAAGCGAATATCGGGCATCTGGAGCCTGCCGCGGCGGTGGCTGGCTTAATAAAGGTTCTCCTAGCCATGAAGCACCAGACTTTGCCGAAACTCGTTCATTTCACCCAACCCAATAAAAAAATCTCCTTAAACGGAAGCCCATTTTATATAGTGGACCATTTGAAAACATGGAAAAGGCTTAAAGACCAGGATGGCACGGAGATACCCCGTAGGGCGGGAATAAGTTCATTCGGATTTGGTGGCACCAATGCGCACTTGGTGATAGAAGAGTACGTCCAACCTACTCGTGAAAAATCACCCGACTTACCGAGTTATATTATTTGCCTATCCGCTAAAACTTGGCCTTCTCTTCATCAAAGAATATCAGATTTATTGGCCTATCTAAAACGCCCTGAAGAACCTATTAATCTGCTCGATTTGAGTTATACATTATTAATGGGAAGAGACCATTTTAATAAACGTATATCACTTGTCGTTAGAAACCTTAATGACTTATTAAAACAACTGCAGTCGACACTCGATGAATTAAATCAAAGGCAAGAAAATAGAGATTCCACAAAAAACCACCTCATGGAAGACCCACTGATTGGTATCGAAACTCCTGAGGCGCTTGTTAAGAATTATTTACCGATTATCAACAAGCTTTCCCACCTTTATTCAAATGGCTTTAACTGGGATTGGGACCGAATATTTGAGGGCATTCACCCAAAAAAACTAGGCTTACCCCACTACCCCTTTACCCCCACTTCCTATTGGTTTAGCAGGGTATCAGAAGAGGAAAAACAACTAGTCCATCCATTTATACAAAAAACAAAGGATGATACCGGAAAGATAGTCCTAGAGGGAACTCCCCCCCTAAATCCCCCCTATTGTTCCAACCTTGATTCGTTCATAACCTGTAGCAGTGATATCCCTCATGGCTACCTTCTTGAAATGGTACGGGAATCCTTATTATTAGAATCTGTAAGACCAGGCGGGCCACGGATTTCCTTAACATTTGACCACTTCGAATATCCCAACTCACTAAAAGATTTACCTAAGAGCAAACCTCACACCCTTCGATGCATCTCTGATGTAGGGGTTACTGATAGAATGACTGTGGTGGATCAAGTACATGGATTGCCAGTATTTTCCTGTAGGGCTAGAGAAGATAGAAAAACCAAAAGGGCAAGACAAAACCTTGACTCAGTACAAATTCTGCAGGCACAGGCAGGCTATTCACATGAACAAACTTATCAACTATTAGAAAAAGCTGGCTTTGCTTACGGGCCTCATTATCGGAGCATTCAAGAGATTTCCATTCTCAATAACCAATTCATTGCCGGCGTTCAAACGCTAGAAGCCGCATACCAAGGCTTTAAGATATATCCAGATATTTTGGAGACAGCATTTCAACTAGGGATGCTCTGGCAGCATTATAAAATCAGTACCATACAGCTGAATACCCGGATAACCTATCCTACCCTAAAATCCATCACATTTTTCAGCGCTTTTAAATCGAAAATGTGGGCAATTATGGCGGTTCAAAAGAACAGTTCGGGGGTAAATAACGTCTTAGAAATTGATCTTTGTAATGATTCCGGGCTGGTATGTGCACATCTCATTCTTGTCATAAAAAACATTGCTGATGACCATGAAACTTTAAATTCATCCTCTCAGGCCGACACTTTATACTTGGGTTCTTATTGGAAAACTGCCCCCCCTGTAAGACATGTATATGCTGCAGCTAGCTCCAAAATAGTACTTTGCCCTGGGGGGACATGGAAGGGGTATAATCTGAAGGAAGAAATTAGAGATCATGAGGTGATAATTATCCAACATTCTTCAATTGCACCTGAAGATCAAATATTTGAGATAGGAATTAAATGTATCGCTTATATACAAGAATGGGTATTGCAGCTAAAAGATACCCTACTAATACAAGTTGTGGTTCCAAACTCTGGAATTGAACGTCTGGCCTCGTCCCTTGCTGGAATGTTGAAAGCAGTCCAGACAGAGTACAATAAAATCAACTTTCAGGTAATAGAATGGTCCCCAGCCGAAGAAAAATCATTAAAAAGGGTGCTGGATGAAAATCAACAGGCAGATTACGATCGGCATATAAGTTATAGACAACACCATCGATGGATCAAAAATTGGGCACAGTGGAAACCCACCTTACCTGTACGCAATCCATGGCAGGAGAATGGGGTATACCTTATTACTGGAGGAATGGGAGGAATAGGTCAGCTTTTCTGCAGGGAGGCAATCCGTCAAACTGAGAGGGTTACCCTAATTTTGACCGGGCGATCTGAACTGGAAACAAATAAAAGAGATGTGTTGTCTACATTAACATCCTCCGGAGCCCGGGTACTTTACCATCCCACGGATATATCGGACCCAGATGCGGTTCAAAAACTTATAGATGAAATTTATTTGAATTATGGAAAGCTTACCGGGGTAATCCATTCTGCAGCAGTTATTCAGGATAGTCTTTTAATAAAAAAAACCAAGGGCCAGATTGAGCAGGTACTAGCACCAAAGCTAAAGGGCCTCGTAAATCTGGATCAGGCCATAGGGAATCGCCCTCTGGACTTTCTTTCCTTATTTTCCTCCACTACATCGGTAATTGGAAATATTGGTCAGACCGACTATGCCTGGGCCAATTCCTTTATGGATGAATTCGCTTTTTACCGGAATAGATTAGCGAAAGCGGGGGCCCGTCAGGGTAACACCATCTCCATTAACTGGCCATTTTGGAAGGAAGGAGGATTAACCTTAAGTCCTGGGGGAATTAAAAATCTAAAACATATGTCAGGCATGGTTCCCATGCCAAATGATATTGGAATTAGGGCCTTCAGCCATATGTTGTCAGGTCCCTCCGCGCAGTGCCTCGTAATGTACGGTCAGACTGAAAACTTAAAACGCCGAATAAACTGGGAGGTGGAGCTCTCCAATTCCGATCTTTTTTTGGATCCCTTCTCCATTCCCACAGAAACGACCTATTCTCAGGACATAAATGCTACCCCTATGGAAAATATTAACAAAACCCTGCTGACCCTTGCCGCTGACGTACTCAAAGTCCCTGCTGAACATATCGATTTGGACACTTCTTTTGAAGAATATGGCTTTGACTCTATTCTTTATGCCGAGTTTGCCATGATTTTGAATGAACAGTTCGAGTTAAGCTTAAGTCCCACAATATTTTTCCAATTTGCAACTCTGAGTAGCTTGGCTTCGCATATTTTTGATGAAACAAACTCCACTTCGGAAACTACAGCTCCAAAGATAATCCAGAATCGCAGTGAAATTCTCGGAGACTATGAAGATTTCCTCCCTACTATTCCAAAGCCCGCATCTGCTCCTGAGCAGTCCAGCCATGCCGACGCCACAGTGCAACCCGAAGCCTTGACGCCTATTGGTGAAAATTCTCCCCGCACTCATGAGGCTATACTCTTTCGACTCCAACAGTTCGCGTCCGATCTTCTGGAAATCCCGATCGACTTTATTGACCCTGAAGCAGGAATCGATGAATATAGTTTCGATAGCATTCGTTATACAGAGTTTGCCGTCCGGATTAATGAAGCTTTCGGAGTAGATCTGACCCCAATCATTTTCTTTGAATATAGCACTCTTACGGCATTGGCGTCCTATCTTCAAGACAGCGTGGTACTGCCGGAAAAAGATAGCACTATCGCTCATTCAGACCATGATCAGGAGGCCACTGAAAGTCCGCAAATTTCTGAACTCCTTGGTTCAAAAAGTGACCGTGCTAACAGCATTAATCTCGCTCCACGCACAGGTTATAATAACGTATTAAAACCCGATACACCACATGCATTAGAAGAGCATATTTTCGAAATCCTTATTCAAACCGCATCCACTTTACTAGAAATACCCACCGAACATATCCGGCTCGATGCCGGTATGGACGAGTATGGATATGACTCGATTCGATATACCGAATTTGCCATACAATTAAACGAAATATGGGATCTCGATCTGGCTCCTACCATTTTTTTTGAATGTGAATCATTATTCAAATTAGCTGGCTACCTGCAGCGTGAGCATTTGGAAGCCTTAATAAAGGAGTGGAACGAGAACAAAAAGTCTGCTCCAAACTCTTGCCCGCTCACCCCAGAAAAAGAACTTGTTCAGATTCATTCTGCGAAAAATTATTTGCCAGAGGATTCACGCCCCGTGGCGATTATTGGAATGAGTGGAAAATTCCCAAAAGCCGATACGCTGGAGGAGTTTTGGGAGAATTTACTAGAAGGTAAAGATTGCATTGTCCCTCTCCCTGAAGATCAATGGATACGTCAAGATATGAACCCGGAGAATGATAGCAAAGCAAGCCAATGGGCCGGATTGATTCGGAATCTTTACGATTTTGATCCAGAGTTCTTTAACATCAGCGAACAGGAGGCTATCGACATGGATCCTCAACACAGACTCCTTATGCTATATGCATGGAAAGTCATAGAAGATGCCGGCTACGCCCCGCAGGATTTAAAAGGTAGCGATACGGCCATTTTTGTAGGAATGGCAAGCCACGAATTCAGCGAGTTAATTGGTAGGCAGAAACATGCGAACCCTTCATTCAATCAGACCAATATTATTTCCTGTATGGGTCCCAATCGCTTTAGCTACTTTCTGGACCTTACCGGTAGCAGCGAACCTGTGGACACAGCATGTTCTAGTTCATTAATCGCAATACATCGGGCAGTCCGGTCCATTCAGTCCGGCGACTCAACAATGGCCATAGCAGGTGGCGTAAATGCCCTTCAATCGAAATCTTCTTTTATCCGCATGGGCCACGCTGGTATGCTCAGTAAGGAAGGCAGATGTAAAACATTTTCAGATACTGCGGATGGGTTTGTACGCGCTGAAGGAGTGGGCATGGTCCTATTAAAAGATTTAAAACAAGCAGAAGCGGATGGAGATCATATATATGGAATCATTCGTTCTACTGCCGATAATCATGGCGGGCGTGCTAATGCGTTGACGGCCCCCAGTATGCGGGCTCAAATCAATCTCATTAAAAAAGCCTATAAAAAAGCTGGAATTGATCCTTCTACTGTCAATTTTATCGAAACACATGGTACTGGGACTAAGTTAGGAGATCCTATAGAAGTAGATGCCCTTAAAACAGCATTTACCGAATTGAGTACGCTACACAGTACTAAACAAAACTATTGTGGACTAGGAAGTATCAAAAGTCATATTGGACATACTGAATATGCCTCTGGTGTGGCTGGGGTTATAAAGGTGTTATTACAATTGAAACATAAGACCCTTATCAAGAATCTACATTGTAACACTATTAGTCCTTATATTAAGACAGAAGGAACCCCCTTTTATTTAGTACGGAAAAATCAAGAATGGAAGGCCGTGACCACCGAAACTGGAGGAGCTAGCCCCCGACGGGCCGGGGTGAGTGCCTTTGGGTTTGGAGGAGTGAACGCCCATGTCATCATAGAGGAATACATCCCAAAAAATCAGACACCTGATGAATACTACAGCAGAGAAGCGCAACCCAAAATATTTGTATTCTCAGCACAAAGCCCTGAACAACTTCAACAGCAAACTGACCTGTTATTGAACTTTATTGACTCCGGGCAGGCAGGACAAGAGCAGTTGGCCGATATGGCCTATACCTTACAGACCGGAAGGAATGCCATGCCCTACCGCCTCGGATTTTTGGCCTCGAATATATCGGAACTGCATGAGAAATTGCAATATTTTAAAACACATGCTAAGGGTAACCCTGATTTTATACTGGGGGCGGCCGACCTCAGTAAGTCAAAACAGCCATATACACCGCCTATAGCCCAAACAGGCAGTCAGGTTGAACTCCTTAGCCTTATCCAAGATTGGGTACAGGGATACCGGGTAAACTGGAAATTACTTTCGATCAATGCCAACAGAAAGAAAATTAGCCTTCCAACCTACCCATTTCGTTTGAAGGTGTACCGATTAGGCATTGAAATTAAGGACTCACCCAACACAGTCCAAAAGGTAACCGAGCAGCAAGAGGCTAGGGAAAGCTCCCGGCAAAAGAAAAAAGTCGAGGCCACAATTGGTACACTGCCATCTGATTCAATTTGTAATATCCATTCCAGCTCCATGGAACTGGGAAGTCTTCATAGAAATGGCAGCGAAGCTGCAATATCAATACGGCAAACTGGTGGAATATTAGAATTTGACCAAAACTGCCTTTCCCACCAGACAGAAAAAAGGAGTGAAAGTAGTCAGTTAACCGATGTCGAGCAGGGAATAACATCTGACTCGGCAAAATCCAAGTACTCCAAGGTTCATCTATTAAGACAGGAATCAGCATATAAAAATAGCCGTAACGTTTCGGATAACCTCAAAACCCTAGAACCTATTGCCGTTATCGGAGTAAGTGCCGAGCTCCCAATGGCCAAGGATATACATGAATTTTGGGAAAATCTGGTCAGTGAAAGGCATTGTGTTACAGAAATACCTAAAGAGCGGTGGGATTTCCGCGACTATCCGGCAGTGAAGGCCAGATTAGGCGGATTCATAGAAAACATGAGCACCTTCGACCCACTCTTCTTTAATATTTCTCCGGCCGAAGCCCTACAAATGGATCCTCAACAGCGGCTTATGATGATGCATATCTGGAAGGCCATAGAAGATGCTGGGTACAATCCTAATAACTTAGCCGGAAGCAATACAGGAATATTTGCTGCCATCTCCTGCTACGAATACAACAGGGTGTTGGCACAGTCTCAAACACCAATTGAAGGACATTCTCTAATGGGCATGGTATCATCGATGGGTCCTAATCGCATTAGCTACTTCTTAGACTTTAAAGGGCCAAGTCAAGCCATAGAAACCGCATGTTCCAGTTCATTGGTAGCCATTCACCGAGCTGTTGAATCTATTAGAAGTGGCCGATGCGACATCGCATTAGCCGCAGGAGTCAATACTTTATTAACCCCTGAAATTTACGAAAGCCTCTATCACTTCGGTGCATTAAGTGATGATGGTTGCAGCCGAGCTTTTTCTGATCGTGCCAGCGGGTATGTTAGAGGTGAAGGAGTGGGAGTTATCATGCTCAAAAGCTTAAAAGCGGCGGAGGAAGCCGGGGACCATGTTTATGGGCTGATCAGAAATACCAATGAAAACCATGGTGGGCGGGCCAATTCGCTCACTTCTCCTAATCCTCGTGCTCAAGCCGACCTAATTTACGATACATATTTACCCCTAGATATTGACCCCCGATCAGTTAGCTATGTTGAAACACATGGACCAGGAACCTTGATAGGAGATCCTGTGGAGGTGACAGCCTTAAAAAACGCATTTAACAGGCTTTATCAAAACCATGATAAGCCCGTCATGGAAGCAGGCACCTGTGCGATCGGATCTGTCAAAACAAATATTGGTCACCTGGAGTTTGGAGCGGGTATGGCTGGAGTGCTCAAGGTTTTGATGCAATTAAAACATAAAAAACTCCCTAAAAGTCTTTTTAGTGAGTCTATAAACCCTCATCTCAAATTAGAGAATAGCCCCTTTTATGTTGTCCAACATACACAAGACTGGAAAGTCAGAAAGAACGATAAGGGTCAGGAGTGGCCAAGGCGAGCAGGGGTCAGTGCCTTCGGGTTCGGCGGAGTAAATGGTCACGTTTTATTAGAAGAATATAAAAGCTATAAGCCTCAAAACCTCTCCTACACCACAGCTCAGCCAGTACTAATGTTGCTCTCAGGGCAGAGTAAGGCAAGCTTGATACAATATGCGAAGAATTTTATAGAAAGCATCAGTAAAGGTCAGATCTCTGCGAATGATTTGTACTCAATGAGCTATACTCTACAGGTCGGGAGGGCACATATGAAAGAAAGAGTAGCACTTTTGGTTCGGAATATATCAGAGTTAGCCCAACTTCTTAAACAGTTTATCAATGGACATATTGAGTCTCAGGTCTGGTATAATCAGTTTGACACCTCATACAAAAAGTCCCCTCAAAATTACCGACAAATAGACTATCCGGAGTTATATGCATCATCTCAATTACCAAATTTGGCCCAATTATGGGTAAATGGTGCCGAAATAGAATGGAGTGCATTATACTCTAATGATATACCGCGTAGAATAAGTCTTCCGACTTACCCCTTTGAGCGAAAGCCCTACTGGGCAAGTCCACTTCCTAAAAAAGGAAGCTCTTCTCCTTCGTCAGATTCGACTAATGGGAGAGTTGATGAGGCAATTGATTCCAGTGTCATTCCACCCAAAACAACAAATTATCCTGAAAGGGAAAAGATGGTTTCAACACTTAAGGAGATTGTGGCAGAAATTATCCATATGCCTGCCTCAGATATAGCGGAGAGCAAACCTCTCTATCAGTATGGTCTCGATTCTATCTCTACGAGTAGATTTATTCAGCAGGTAAAAAAAATCATCCCGGATGTAGATAACCGACTATTATTCGATTACCCAACCGTCGGAGAGGCAGCCGATGCCTTGCTCTCCCTTCACCCGCAATCATTGGCCAATATTCAAACTACTCTTTCTTCCCCGCCCTCAAAAAAGCTTCCGAAGGATATCATAAAGCTTAATGCCCAAACTGAAGGTAGGCCCATATTTTGGTTACATCCAGTCGGGGGAGGTATAGAAGGATACCATTCCATTGCCGAATGCAGCCGACGACCCTTTTACGCGGTTGTTGCCGATACCTGGACCAAACACGGAAAACACTTCAAGGGAATTGCAGATATGGCTCAGTATTATACCGAGCTTGTACTTCAGACCCAGCCAGATGGACCCTATGACCTTGGAGGATTCTCCCTTGGAGGGGCCTTGGCTTATGAAATGGCAAAGCACCTTCAGAAACTCGGAAAGCAAGTAAGCTCAATCGTAATGATCGACTCCATATTTATTGCTGGCTCCATGAATCGTTTCGTTATAGACTACAGGTCCATGGTACTGCAAACGGTTAATTTGCTTCTCGGAGCCTCTAACTTACAGCATACTGAGCAGCTTGCCGACAAGCTAATCCATAGAGACACAATTCCCGATTTTCCTTCCGATCAATCCTTTTTAGAGTATGTCACAGCCTTAGCCAAAGCCCGAGGATTGAGCAGTGCCCCAGAGCAAATTAACGCCATAATTGAAAGAGGTCGCTCTGTAAGAGAGTCAGCCCAATTTGTGGATTACCGGGTGCTACCCATGGAACAGCCTGAGGCAATCGATGTTTACTATTTTTCTAATAAAGACAAACAATTCTACGGCAAGCTAGCCCCTTATTGCATCTTGCATGAGTCGGAAAATCTTCATTTAGATAATCAGCAATACTGGTTAGCGTGGAAAAATGTGCTACCTCAATTTCATCATATTGAATTATCTGCACCAAATCATATCACCTTAATGAATGATAAGAGCGTGATCCAGCAAATCAATAAAGTATGCCATACATTATATGAATTATCATAAGATCAATCCTTAAACGATACTGCTTATATGAACACTCCCCTTACCCCTACGCCTCCTATTTATGCACTCGCCTCTAGCTATAGAGGAGAGGATCAATATTTACCCCATATGCCTGCCGAAGAGATTATTGCTGATTTCTTCCCTGAAAGCTTTTCTGAAGTAGTTTTTAAGTTATCAAATGCCACCTCTTCCTTCTATGGATTAATGCTTAAAGCCGCAGGAGAAAAGTTTGGCTATGAATGCATGGAAGAACTCTCTAAGGCTACTACCTATGCTTTAGGCCAGAAGACTGCAAAGCAAATGCTAATTCTTAAGCCTTCCATCGAACGAAATGCGAAGGGTATAGCGAAAATTTCCATTGCATCTATTTTTCGTAGTAGCCCCGAATACATCTTTCAATTTTTGAAGTATGAAGAGCATCTGGTTGAAATACGATTTACAGGAATTGACCGCTATCATCGTATCTGCAGAGAGTTGGGGATCGAACAATATATCAGCCCTCCCATAGATGCGTATATCCAGGGCATCAACGATGCACTTCATCTTCCATATCAAATTTGTATGGAAATAGAGTCAATATCTGAAAACAGCATTTGTTCCTATAAACTAAGCTTCAAATTATGAAAGTCTGTATGTTCCCTGGACAAGGGTCTCAATTCAGAGGTATGGGACAGGATTTGTTCCCCTTATTTCCCGAACTCATGGAAACTGCCAACCACATCATGGGTTACGATCTACAAGATTTATGCATACATGACCCCCATCGGCTCCTCAACAATACGCAGTATACCCAACCGGCATTATACGTGGTAAGTGTTATGGACTATTTAAAACATATAGAACAAGCCAGCATGCCGGACTGTTTGCTAGGCCATAGTTTCGGAGAATATGTAGCCTTATTTGCAGCAGGAGGATTTTCGTTCGAAACGGGACTCCAATTAGTAAAGAAGCGGGCAGAGCTTATGTCGGAAAAGGCCAGTGGAGGCATGGCTGCCCTATTGGGCATGCGGATGAATGAGGTGCGTAAAATCCTCGAGAAAAATCATTTTACAGAGATTGACATTGCCAATTATAATTCTTCACATCAAATCGTAATTACCGGTCCCAGCGACCAGATACAGGCGGCCCAGCAGGTATTTGAAGATCAGGGTCTGAAACTATATTTCCCGTTAAATGTTAGCGGAGCATTTCACTCCCGGTATATGGTAGAAGCCGCAAAAGAATTTGGGGACTTTGCCAAAAGCTTCTCATATAATTCCTTAAAAATTCAGGTGATTTCTAATGTTACAGCAAGACCATACGGTATGCAATATATTCCAGATCTATTGGAAAAGCAGATAAGCCAACCCGTTCGATGGTATGAAAGTATAAGCTACTTACTATCATATAAGGGGACAGAATTTATAGAATTAGGCCCAGGAGACGTACTTAAAAAAATGCTCATTCACATTCAAAAAGAACCTATCCCGATGTCTGAGAATAGTTTTAAAGATCTTTGCAACCATGTACTCATTCGAACTAATTCAGGCACCTCAGCAACCACATCGAGCGATCGGTGCATACGGCCCCAGGACTTAGGATCTGCCGAGTATCTAGCCGATTACCGGGTAAAGTATGCCTATGCCTGTGGAGCAATGGTACATGGCATTGCATCTAAGGAATTAGTTGTAAAGATGGCCCGGGCAAAATTGATGGCCTATTTTGGCACAGGCGGATTAAAATTGCCAGCCATAGCGGCTGCCATAACCTATATCCAGGATCAATTGGACCAGGGAGAAAGTTTTGGAATGAACCTGTTGAATGGGTCTATGGAAGAGGAACTGGTTGACTTATTTTTAGATCGTCAAATCCGTAATATTGAAGCCTCAGCTTATATGCAAATTAGCATCTCATTGGTCAGATTACGCCTTTCTGGTATTAAAAAAAATACCCAAGGGCAGGTTGTTATTCCAACCCGGATAATGGCGAAAGTTTCCAGACCAGAGGTAGCTGCAGCATTTATGAAACCAGCCCCTGAAAAACTCATTAAAAAGCTACTCCAGAACCAACAAATCACAGCTGAACAAGCTTCTCTGGCCACTAATATACCCATGGCCGATGATATTTGTGTAGAGGCAGACTCTGGAGGTCATACAGACCGGGGCGTAGCCTTTGCTCTGGTTCCTACCATAATGCGGTTGCGCGATGAAATCATGGAACAATACTGCTACCAAAAAAAAATCCGGGTAGGCGCAGCCGGTGGAATTGGAACACCGGAAGCTGCGGCCGCAGCCTTTGTACTGGGTGCCGACTTTATTCTCACGGGATCCATTAACCAATGTACGGTTGAGTCGGGTATAAGTCCTGCTGTAAAGGATCTTTTACAACAGGTTAATATCCAAGATACCGACTATGCTCCCGCTGGGGATATGTTCGAAATCGGGGCTAAAGTTCAGGTACTTAAGAAAGGAACTCTTTTCTCGGGACGAGCAAACAAATTATATGACCTTTATAAACGATTTAATGCCCTCGAAGAAATTGACGAACAAACCCGTATACAGTTAGAAGATCGGTATTTCAAACGGAGTTTCGAACAAGTCTATGATGATGTAAAAGATTACTATTCAGCGGAACAAATTGCGGTGGCAGAAAAAAATCCTAAGCAGAAGTTAGCTTATCTTTTTCGCTGGTATTTTGGACATAGCAATGCACTGGCACTCGAAGGAAACCCCCAGCAGCTGGTAGACTATCAAGTTCATTGTGGACCTGCCATGGGGGCCTTTAACCAATGGGTTAAGGGCAGTAAACTTCAAGATTGGCCCAATCGACATGTCGATATCATTGCTGAAGAACTCATGACCGAAACAGCCCTCCTATTAAAAAGACGCTTCGAAAGTTTTTGTCGTTAACTTATACAAATATATCTCTTGAAAATGAATACCTACAGCTCGGAAAGTACTACCATACCGTATTCGACCTTTCTCGAAGAGCAACAACAGCAGATAAAAAATTGGCTGCAAAAAGAATACCGGGATCGTCCCCACGGAGTTAGCCCAGAGGTGATCAAAAAAATCCTCTCCAAAAAACCACTATCCGTAAGTATCCCAAAACAGTATGGTGGCAGAGGGGGCTGTATCAGAGAATCGATGGGCTTGCTATCTACAACCGCTTACGAGTCGCTGCCTCTTTCCCTGCTGTTAGGGATCAATATGTTTCTTTTCCTACAACCTGTCGCAAAGTATGCCGATAAGGATATACAAAAAAGTGTATTCAAAAATTTTTTGGAAAGTAGCCATATGGGTGGCCTTATGTTGACAGAACCCGATTATGGAAGTGACGCCTTAAACCTGAAAACCAGTCACAGCTATGGGAATAATGGCTACCATATTAAGGGGATGAAACATTGGCAAGGCCCCACCGGCTTGGCTGACTATTGGCTGGTTGCTTCTCGAAAACGACTACCCTCGGGCGAGCTCGCAGCGGATATTGACTTCTTTATCAGTGATGGTAATCAAGCGGAACAAGGTATAGAGGTTCAGGAATATTACGACAATCTGGGACTTTTTATGATCCCCTATGGTCTTAATAAAATTGATATTGTCGTGCCTGAAAGGCAGAAACTAACTTCCAAAGGTACCGGCATTAAAATGATGCTGGATATTTTGCATAATAGCCGGCTCCAGTTTCCTGGAATGGCTATGGGCTTTTTAAAAAGAATTTTAGACGAAGCCATTCAGCATTGTACCCAACGCAAAGTTGGGGGCAAGTCACTACACCTTTACGATAATATTCAATACCAACTAGCAAAATTACAATATGCTTATACCCTGTGTTCGGCCATGTGTACCAGGAGCTGCAAAATTAGTGGAATGGATAAAAATGCTTCTCCTCATGGACTGGAAGCCAATAGTATGAAAGCGTTGATAACCGACCTGATGCAGGAGTCCGCACAAATATTACTTCAGCTTAACGGTTCAAAAGGTTTCCGATTCAGCAGCAAAGCAGGCATGAGTATTTTGGATAGTAGGCCCTTCCAGATATTTGAAGGCCCAAATGAGTTGCTTTATAACCAAATTGCAGAAACAGCATTAAGAGAAATGAAGTTTAGAAAAATCCTTAACGTCTTCGAATATTTAAGCCAGGCTCCCCGAACTGGCAAGGCGTCCGGCTTTTTCAAGAATGAGCTCGATTTTACACTCTACGCCGAAGTACCACAAAGAAAGATGATTCTTCTCGGGAAAATGATAGCGAAGGTGGTAGCTTCAGAATATCTGATGGAATTAAACAATCTTGGCTATAATAGCCAACTCATCGAGTCGGCTCAATCTCTACTTCATGTAGAGCTCGCAAAAGTTGCCTGCGCCTATCACCCTCCTAAGCTAGGCCAATTCACGGTCGATTATCAGGAAAATAGTAATTGGCTATCTTTTCCGTAAGGGTATTTTAAGTCCTCCTCTTCAAAATTAAATTAGCCCATATTTAAGGGGAAGTTGTTGGATTGAAGCGTAATAAAGCTTCTGTCTACCACCTTCCCCCTCTTTATTAGGTTTCCAAAAACCCTTAACACTCATCGGATTTTAACCCCTGAAGAATATCTGCTTTTTATACGGTAGGTCTTCAATTTATGCCCCCCGTCCAGAGTTTAAACATGCCTGTTCGTAAATAGGCTCTCCTTAACCTTAAAGCACAGCTGCACGACCGGATTAAGATGTTCGGGACAATCGGTTACTGTAAATCAGGGTGATCGGTTTCTTTCTCGTTAGCAACAGATAATTAATCTCGGATATTATTTCATTTCTAGACACAACTGGTTACTATTGTAATCCAATAAATTCTATTCAACCCGACATCACACTGCCCCGTTAAGAGTGTATAACTTTTTATTTAATTTTCGTCCGCACCTGCTCTATATATTGTTATGGACAATGGTTATTCAGCTGCTTAGCATACGATTAACAGCCCAGGTCTTGCCATATACCAGAGATGCTGGAAAATTTATGGTTACTAACTATACGGAAGAACATGGCCTTCCACAAAATAGTGTACGTAGCATGGTAATGGATCATTCAGGGTATTTATGGATCATTACAGATGGGGGAATATCCAGGTTTGATGGCCATCAGTTCTCGGAATATAATCAGTTCAAGTTTTTACGGAGTGTTATTAATATTCAGCCCAATCCTAAGGATGAAAGGGCCATTTATGCCACTACCTCCAGCAATGAATTTTTCAACATTAAGGATGGCGTATTAACCCGGGGTATATCACCTGTTGATACCAATATTTACAATCCGGCTTTCCCCGGATTTTTGAATAAAAAGTTTGAGGTGGCCAGTGGTCTTCCAAATCTTAACATATACCAGCAGGAAAATGAAGACTACCTTATCCCATTTACCCCCAGCAGTCATTTCTATTGTAAAAGTGACAGCATATTTCTTTTCCAATCATTAAAAAAGGTGGTCGGATACGCCCATAGGACTAACGATTACTGGTCGTATTTCCGGCTAAATAATACCCTATACCATCTGAAAAAAGACGGGACAATTACCAGATTTGACAAAAAAAGGAAGTGGACAGGAAAACTCCCCTTTTCATTGGGCTCATCTTATAGAATTTATTGGAGTAATGCAACGAATCAGGCATTTGTTTATAGCAATCGCATCCTCTATTATCTCCGAGCCGATTCAAAATCAGGCTTGACAGGCCAAGCCATTTTATCCGATCTGGAGTTGGCTAACATAACCATCAATTCGATATATTATGACGAAAAATCGGAGCAGATTTTTATCGGTAGCAGTGCAAAAGGTTTGTTCGTCTATACGGCAAAAATTTTCCAGGTAGCCCTGGACTCCTCCAAAAATGCAGATAATATCTATTATGGTCAGATCGCCATAAAACCTAATCGTATTCTTACCAGTCAGGGGAATCTATTCACAATACAAAAGGATGGATCATGGACCAATCAATATCTACCCCGTATCAAAAGTGATTTCCGTTATGATAAGTATGCGATAATCAACGACCATAAAGGGAGAATCTGGAGGAAAGAAAGCGATTTGCTCTATGTCTATGATTCTACCGGACAAACCTGCTTAAAGAAAATGAAATTAGCCGATCATATTTCCCAGTTTTATAAGGATACCGATGGTAGAATCTGGCTGGGGATGCTTAGAATAGGACTACACTATATTGATCCTCAAAAGGATAATTTTCACCTCAAAATATTTATTGGTCCTCCATTGACTAAAATTTCATTTATGAGTCAGGACAGCGATTCTACCATGTGGGTAGGTACGGGTGCAGGGCTATTTAAAATTCATTTAAAAAACAAAATTGTCGAGCGATATAAACAATTCGACGGCATATATGTTCGAGGCATGTATACTCCTAATCCAAACGAAATATGGGTCAGCACCTATGAAAATGGATTATTCCTTATTCGGAATGGCTTGGTCACCAAATACCCTGTCGATGAGCGTGGCTATCTGGCCCATGCACATTGCATTACGGAAGACCTGTATGGATTTTTATGGGTACCCACCAACAATGGAATTTTTCAATTTAAAAAACAACAAATGATTGCCTTACAAGAAGGTGATCGACTGCCCTATTATAAATTCTATAACAAATCGAAAGGATTGAGTACCAACGAATTCAATGGAGGATGCCAGTCTTGCAGCCTTACCCTAAGTAATGGTATGCTCTCCTTCCCTTCTATGGATGGATTGGTTTTTTATGAGCCCCGTGCATTCACCAACCATAAAGGAGCTAATAAAATAAGAATTGACCAAATCCGGATCAATGATCGAATCAGTTCCTTTAAGAATGATAGTTTGATACTTACTGATCGACCTGAGCAAATTACCATTAATTATAGTCAGCCCGAATTTAGTAATCAGTTAAATCAACGCTTTTATTATAGTATTTCATCCCAGCAATTTTCTAATGCAGGCTGGTATGAGCAAAAAAGAGGCGATTTCAATATAGTCCTTACTCGACCCAATCCAGGCAATTATACGATACAGATAAAGAGTATTTCAGGTTTTAATAAAAGCCAGGAAGTTATAAAAAGTCTCTATATAAAGATCCCTCCCAAATGGTATGAAACCTGGTGGGCCCTGTCTACTTTGATGATTCTGTTATTATTGCTAACCTACACCATTCTCCAGTCGAGACTCAATAGAGCCCTTCGCCTGAATAGAATATTAGAAGTAAAAGTCAGAAATAAGACACTTACACTGTTACAGACGGTTAGAGAACTAGAGATTAGTCAATCTCAGCTACAAAGACAAAATCAATTAAGTCACTTTATTATAGCCTCACTGACGCACGATATACGATCTCCATTACGCTTTATTAACGAATGGGTACTGAGTATATCCACGGCAAGACGGTTAACTGACCTTCAGACCAACAGTCCAATCATTTATAATACCATTCAAAAAATGCTCCATCTCACGGAGCATATCACAAGCTTTTTGAAAATTCTTAGTAAAGGTTCAAATACCGATCAGCAGCAGCTAAACCTAAGAGATCTGGTGATACAGAATGTGGATTTACTAAGAAGCTTGGATATTGCAGGCACGGACAAGGTACATATTTCTATTGACTCCAAATCAAACATATACACCAACAAGGGGTTATTCGGAATGGTTATTCACAATCTAGTGGATAATGCTATCAAAAATAATGAAGTGGGGGCAGTCCAGATTACTTCTCAGACCAGCCAAGATTACGAAGAGCTTTCTATTAAAAATAATGGAATAGAAATGCCTGCCTATCTAGTAGAATGGATGAACGATCGTTCGGAAAAAGCAGCCCAGCGGCCACCAGAGGACTATAATGGTCTTGGACTCATTATGATCAAAAGAATATGCGAAATGCTGCATGTTGATCTCCAATATCGAGTAAGTTCAGGAACAGAGGTTTTTCTTCGATTACCTAAATTACCACGAAATAATGACTGACCGTTTCTAAACAAAATATTGCAGGGAAATTTTCAACGGTGACAGACCTTTCATGGGTGGTAAGCTTATCAAGGTAAATCAAAAAAAATCCGGTCGTAAATAGGATTCACGACCGGACTGCTAATCAATAATCCCTCAAGGATCTATTTTAGATGTACAAATTTCAGGGTCTGAACTGCCCCATTATGGTAATTAATTCTGAGTATATAGGAACCTTCCACAAAACCTTTAATATTAATAGATTTGCTTCTGGAGGCAATATCCTTATAGACCTGCTTGCCATCAATATGATTGAGCTCAACGGTACTCACCTTAGACCAATCGGGAACATTTAAATTCAAAAATTCCCTGACAGGATTTGGATAAATGCTTATTTCGAAGGCCGCATCCATCTGAACCTGAACCATTCTACTGTAGGCTTGGCTACCATCTTGGTCGATCATTTTTAATCTATAGATATTCCCGCCCTGAAGTGGCTGAAGATCGGCAAATGAATAGTATTGAGTAACAGCGCTGTTCCCGGCGGCCTGGACTAATCCGAGCGATTCCCAGCGTTTACCATTGGCACTCCGTAGTATTTCAAATCGATCCGCACGGGTTTCATCGGCAGTACTCCATTCTAATAACACCCTGTGCTCATTAGCTTTGGCAGAGAAGCCAATGAGGGTCACTGGCAAGGGTGCTCCCCAGCGAATCGTATAATCGACAGGAGCGGAAATAGCTCCTGCCTCATCGACATAGGAGTAACGGTAGGTAGTGCTTGAGTATCCCGATCCAGTAAGCTCAATAGCCGTTTTGGATGGATCGTAATTCTTGATCTGTTGACCGGCAAACACCTGCTGTCCATCATAATAAAGGACACCGTTATCAGGCAAAGTATTAATGATGACGACACGGTTCTTGTTAGAGCCATCCAAGGCACCATCTTCAGAATCAGTCCCCGTCATCTGGTTTGGAGAAGTAGTACCGGCCCCAACTGATACATGCGTCCCATCCAGGGGTACTAGCTGTCCCGTAGTGGGCTGGTCGATCAAATACTCCTTAGGATCTGCTACCGGAGGTTGTTGAATTCCAAAATTAGCATTTATAATATCAAAAGTACTAACCTGAACTGCCGTTAGAACCCCATTAATGGCAGCATCGTTTCCATTGCCCAGTCCCAAATTTTCTCCAGTGTTTAACCAGCCCTCGGGTAAACTAGGTGTTGCTGTCGATGCAGCCCCCTGATGTAAAACAAGATTGTAATGTCCTGGCTCGGTGAGTCCAAAATTATACCCAGCATCGCTGCCGACAGGTACGGTTCTGAGAACGTTCCCATTTTGATCTACCAAAGTTACAAACAAGTTATCTGGTATTGGCAGTGCCGAGCTCATATTCACCTGTGCATCCTTAAGTCCGTTGGCATCATGAAATATATTTCCTGATAAAGCAACTGGGGGCAAACAGGTTTGCGCACTTTTGATAGTCACCGCAACGTTCTTGACCACCTGACATTTACTAGTATTGTCTGTAACCGTTACCTGATAATTCCTACTACTCCCTGTACTCACAGTAGGATTAGCAACATAGGCATTGGATAGTCCCGTGGACGGACTCCAGACATACTGATAGTCGCCGGCAGGGGTCACAGAAAGTGGCAAACTAGTCGCCTCATTAGCGCAGATTTCCAAATTTGAAGAGGTCGCCTGTATATTATTAGGACTTACTACCACTACTACCTCCTTGAAATTGCTACAGCCTGTGCTTCGGTTGGTTTGCGTTAGCCGGTAGGTACCGGTAGCAGCGGGAGTAACAGTCGTGGAAGTGCTATTAGGAGCAGACAATCCTGCAGTGGGGCTCCATTGCCAGGCCGTATTGGGTGCTGCAACCCCTACCAATCCTAGGGTAGTAGTAGAACCTTCGCAAATAGAAGTGTTACCGGCAATGCTGAAATCGGACATAGAATTTACACGTACTTGTACCTGGTCGCTGGTCGTGCAGCCATCCAAGGTTACTGATACGGTATAAGTAGTGGTGTTGGCAGGGTTTACCCTAGGCTGAGCCGTATTAGCTCCGCTTACGATAGGACCTCCAGACCACGAATAGATAGCACCTTCGAGCGCCTCTTTTCCAATGACTGTGGTCTCGCCCGGACAAATTTCCACATCTGATCCTGCATCGGCGGAAGGACGAACCCTTACTTCATCTGTATAGATACAACCACTGGCTAGAGTAACCCGAACCGTATATACTGTTTCCGCAGACACGGTAGCAAGAGGATTGGCCACAGTAGTACTGTTCAGTCCGGCAGAAGGGCTCCAAAGATAAGTAGCTCCGTCGGGGGCAGTAGGATTTCCCGCCGCCCCGTATCCAATGGCTAGGGGACCTGCCGGACATACGACTTGGTCCTTAAGATCTAATTCAGGAAATTCATTAACTGTAACGGCAACAATATCGCTCAATGGGGTACTACAACCAGGATAACTAACCTGAACCACATAATTGTTGGATTCAACAGGATTTGTCAGGGTCGGATTGGCTACTGTATTACTACTTAGCCCCACCGCTGGTGTAACACCATCGGCCATAAACCATTGATATTGTGCATAGGGCTCCGCATTACGGCCCAAGGTCACTGCGACTCCTTCACAGGTTGTTTGAGCTGCTCCCGCATATTCCCCGGCCGTAACGGTATTGCTTAGCACCACCTGATCGGTAGCCGTACAACCCGAAAGAGGATCTGTTACCGTCAGGATAAAGGTCTGAGGCGTCGTAAATGCAAACTCTAGTTGCGGTTGAGCGTCGGTATGAGTGGTCCCGTTGGTCCAGGGCGCCCCTGAAGGTGACCAGGAATACTGCCAATTTGTGCCCGTCGGAGCCGGAGTGCCCAGAGTTACAGTAGCTCCATTACAAATGGCACGGTCGTTGCCAGCGCTTGCTTCAGGTGCCGAAACATTTACCAGTACATTTTCCTTCGTTTTACACCCACTGCTTGTCTCCAAAATCTCGACTGAATAGGTACGCGAGCTAGAAATGGAAGCTGTAGGGTTCGATAAGTTGGGGTTATTCAGACCTTCATAAGGCATCCAGGAATAAGCAAAACCCGCATTGGCTGGATTACCTATTTGTATAGGTTGACCGGGGCAAGTATAACGATCCTGGGCATCAAAGACCGGTAAAGCCCATCCCGGACGATTCACTACGATCGATTTGGTACAGGCTATACCGGGATCATATTTATTGGTTATAGTCAGGCTAATTGTCGCCTCCCGTTCCGAATTAATGGTAACCTCCGCCGCTGAGGGATTATCTACCAGCTGGGCCGGGCTCCATGAAAAATTATAACTTGCTGGGTCTGAAACCGTGGTACCCAGTTGAAGGACCATAGACCCGAATACCTTAGGGCAACCCTGTTCAGATCTGGTTACAATTTCAAAATCACACGCGGGGGCTCCACCGCTACAAGCATCAATAAACACATCTGCCGAACATGAAACTCCATTCAGGGTTACCGATCGACGAAATTGAGTGATGCCGGAGTTGCTCTTCAGATAAGCCCGTTCCCCTCCATTCACCTGATTCAATATAGACCCATTTCCACTAACCACTTCCCAGGAATATGTCGCCTGGGCACAATTCGCCTCTTCAAATTGACCTACCCAAAGAGGGCCACATTTCGTTTCATTCTGGTAGTTTATGGCAGGATTAACCACTGAAACCTTTACCTCATCCGTAAAAACACAACCGCTCTTTTGAGCGCTTACAAGATAATTAATTGCACAATTTGCCACTGACGCCGTCCCAGCGTTAAATATTGGATTGGCGATTTGCGCATTGGAAAGATATTGGCCCGTTGTCCAGGTGTATTGGAAACTAGCATCGTTGGCTTCTCCCAGCGTTACCGTCGTATTTTTACAAATGGTCTTATCCGTTCCTGCAAAAGTTAAGGACCCATTAGGAGCAGATATAGGTGAAACAGTCACCTCATCTGTACTATTGCAGGTGGTACCATCCTTTTGAGTTACGGTTACCATCAGGCGGTAAACCGTTGCTACCGTAGGATTAGCTATGGGCTGAGCACAATTTGTGCAACTTAGACTGCTAACAGGGCTCCCTGAAACACTGGTCCAAGAGTAGTTAACTTGCGGACTAGCCACAGGAGCAGTCCCAATCTGTACACCGTTCCCCCCTTGACAGAGAGATTGATCCTCCCCCGCTTTAGCTATGGCAGGCACCACTGTTACCTGGTCTATATCTACACAGCCAGCCGTATCGGTGACCTTCAAAGTAAAGGTGGTAGCTTCTGTCACGGCAGGAGTAGTCAAATCTGCCGTTTCAACCAGGGCCGTACCAGAACTGGAACTACCTCTATACCACTGGAACCCGTAGCTGCCCGAACCACCACTTGCTGTACCATTCAACATTACAGTGTTATTACCTGGCCCGCAAACATACCATTGAGGTCCATCTGCCTGGGCAATGGGGGAAACACTACTGTTAATATTTACAGTGGCAACCTGAGAACTATCTACGGCTTCCAACATACAATTCTCTCCCAACACCTTGACCAAGCGGCGATAATACATGGTGGAATTGGAAGCTAGAGGCTGCAAATCCTTAAACACTTCTCCTACCAAATCACTCCAGGGACCTGAGAGTTGGCTGGACTGTTGCCATTGGTAGAATATCTTCGAATTATTTCCTTCAGGATAGCTGACCCCTACTGCATTCCCAATAATATTATTGGGAATGCCCAAAATACAAGCATCTTGACTCAAAGGAGCTAGACTACTGGCTGTCACCTTAAATCCGCTCGGTATAGAGCCTACATTAAATTTTGCAAGAACCATATCGGAGCTTCCTGATATGGTTTGTTGATGAGTTCCGGGTGTAGAAAGACCAGAGTTCGAAGTAGTAAGACCCAAACCTACCGATTGATTCGGCAGTAATGCTAAGGTACGCCGGGCCGGCAATTGCCCATAAGAACCACCGCCCGTTAGCCCTACCGTTTCATTGCCGGAAACGCCATAATAAGTTCCCCAAGATCTTTGACCGCTTGCAATATCAAATTTGTTCAAGAACACATCCCAACCACCTGCCGTATTGGGCTGATAGGCGCATTCTGTAGCCAGTTCACTTCCAGTCGTATTGGACTGCCCCAGAATTATAATATTCCCTTGCCCATCTAGCTTGCTGTCTGTAGCCATAGTAGTACCACTCAGTCCTCCCAGGTAAGTGCCTTTTTGATAATGTCCGCCAAGATCAAGGGTCATCCAGTATCCATCACGGGCAGAACCTAAGCTCGATTTATATGAACCCGCAGAAGCAATACCAGCGCTAGCCCTGGTATCTCCCACAATATGAAGGGAGTTATTAGCTTCATCTATACTAACCGAGGCGACAGCTCCATCGATAAACCGTCCCCATATTAGAGTGCCATTCGCACCCGAAATTTTACCCACATATCCATTCTGAACAGTCGTACCTTCACCTACATTCTTTGCCCAATTCACATCATCGGTAGGGTCGGAACCCTGTCCAGATACGTACACATCGCCCGAGGAATCTATTGCTAAATCAAATGCCGCTTCTGTGAATAGTTTCCTAGAATTTTTACCTACCAGAAACGTTCCCCACACTCGCTCCCCAGATGCATTGAATTTCACTAAAAACGAAGTAGAACTTCCTCCGGACGTACGGAAGGTTCCCGGCGTAGCGATATCTCCAGATTGGTCAGGTTGAGAAGGGAATAAATTCAATTCGCTCCCACCTATGGCGAATATATTCCCATCCTTGTCGATGGCTATTTTTTGAAAAAAACCTGCGTGATCCAAGTTTTCAGTCTGGGATGTACGGTTGCCTCCATAATACGTCGCCCACTCAAGCATCCCGGAGGCAGCATTGAAGCGGGCAACAAGGGCCGTTTGCTGATTGGCTATGGTCTGGTGTGCCCCAGCCGTGGCCATATCTGGGCTCTCTGCCGAGGCAGCCAGATATATCTTTCCACTATGGTAGGTCACCCCTAACCCTTGGTCATTATCGGCACCCCCATAATATGTCCCCCAGATTCTTTGCCCGGTAGGACTAAATTTAGCAATGAAAATATCACGGTCATTTGCTTGATTGGGGGTGCCAAAGGTTCCATCATAAGCTCCTGAACTAGCAATATTGGTCGTACTCGTCGTCGAGCCCGTCACATACATGTTCCCTTCCGAATCCGAATCAACTCCGTACACTATTTCAGAATTAGTACCACCATAATAAGTAGCCCATTCCAGATTAGGTGTGGGGTCAATTACCAGTGTCTTACTACGATCATATTCCGGAACTTTAAAGCCAAAGGTATTTTGGCTCAAATGAGCATAGGTGACGGCCAAGGATTCCTTTGTCTGAGTTAGCCAGCTAGCAGGAATATGTTCGCTCAGTTGGCCTTGATTTAACTTCATCACGATACTATCACCATTAAGTCCGATGGAATGAGCCCCATTATATTGAAGACGGATTAAGGATGGATCGGCTCCAGGATGAATGATAAAGTTATACTCTACCAACTTATCATGATTAGGATGAGCAAGAAATTCTAGGTCTATCCCCGGATATATGTTCTGATAAAGAACCTCCTTATATTGATAAACTGATTTGTAGGAAATATCTGATCGAATAAAATTATCCCTCCCTGGCATCTTCTCCTGAGCAATTATTTTAGCATGCGGATTGGCACCCAACAATTCGATATCTATGCGGTGAAAACGTAGAGGTGAACCTCCTTCCTGTACATAGGTATCGTAACTAAATCCTGTTTTGCGAAGTTGTACATTCAAACCTTGCGCCTGCAAGAGGTACTGCACCAAGTTATTCGCCCTGCCGTTTAAATCCCGGATCTGACCTCTATTTTCGATAAAACCGCCAGCATCCACTTTCTTATCTCCATGGGGAGTCCGACTGAGTCCCTCGCTTTTCCTCTGGTCATTGGAAGTAATTATTTTTCTTTCATTCTGTGTAAATGGTGGGAGTCCTGCACCACGACTCCATAAACTGGTTATCGGTGTTAGACTACACATCACTAATAACGTAAGAACACGTACATTTTGTAACATTTGGATCATTAGGGTTAAGTGTGTAAAAAAAAATCAAACTATTCTGGCATCATAGGCAATCGGAAATTGGTTTATAATTAATATATTAAAAGAGTGTCATCTACCCAGTCAGGCATGAGGTTATCGAAACCAGACCAGTACGGCCAATAAAATGAATTTGGGCCAGCTATTAGTTAATTGTAGCAACTGCAAATATATTCTAGGCGAATCGATATAATTATAGATTGGTTTTTACTAATACATTCGTATTATTTCCCTGATAAAACCCTATTTTAATGTTAATTATTACCCTAATTCTTAATTCAAGGAATGCATTATAGTTAGAATATATACAGTAAATAAATAATAGTCAACTCAATACAAAAGGCGCCATCCACTGGGGATAGCGCCTTGTACAGAACCCTAAGTTTTCGATTAGCAAGGGTTTAATGTATCGAACTGATGGTTATTAGAAAGTCAGGATCACTATTAATTTTGAAAATTAATTATTCAGACGCTCAATAAAAATAAATCCCCTTATACATTCCATAGGCTCTGAGGATTGATTGTTCAAGCTTAAGAATATCTTGTCATTGGGTTCATACTCGGAAACAACCGAGAAGGTGCGCATAAAAGAAGTGTTTAGCTTGACGGTTATATTATCTGAAGGATAGTAATAGGCCTCATTTAATACAATAATCCCCTCTTGGTTGGCATTCACGGTGCCCCTGCAACGCATACCGCCCGTTATACGATACATTCCTGCGGCAGGTACAGAAACCGTCCAATCAGAAGAGTTATACCCTGTCCCCAATTTAGTATTCAAAGGAACGGTTCCTACTGTATTACGGTTGATCCATCTGACAGTATTAAAACTTCCGTAATAAACAGGACTCGTAGATTCTTTCCAGGTACCTTTACCATTTGCATCGGAGGTGAAAATCCGCCCATCTCCTTGAGAACCATCCTGAATAGTGACCTTTCCATTAGTCTTGTTAACACTTGTTTTCATACCATTGCTCGCTTCCACCTCCAGACTGTGACTAGGATCGATAATGGTAGGATTAGCACCTATTTTCACCTGAGCGAATAGGGGTCCCGAAAGCATATACATGCATCCAGTTAAGATCGAAATTTTTAAAGTAATCTTGTTCATAGAAATTATAGTTGGGTATAGTTAAACAGTTAAGATTTACTGGAACTAATCTTGTCTGCACATAATCCTTCTACCCCATCCGGAAAATCGGATAAAGTTAAGCAGCAAGTAGACTAACGCATATCAATATACGCCAAGCATCATTTACCTCATCTTGTACCTTTTATGCGACCTCGCAAATCCTTCAATTTAATTATATAATTGAATGAAGGCGCTGATGTTAAGCGCCTGATTTAAAAGTATAGGCCCCTTTCGGAAGCGATACTTCATCTGCCTGACAAAAATAAGTGCAAGGATTTAAGCAGCCATAGTATTATGCTTTCAAATAAATAGAACTAATTCTAATACATATACTATTTTAATAGGATCACACAGAACAAATGATATAATATTTCGAGCCTGTCACTTACGCCTCTTCTAATGCAGAGACTTTTTTGGATAGTTCTAGTATGTTCTCCACTTCAAGTTTCTCAAAAATTCTCGCCTTATGAGTGCTTACAGTTGAAAATTTAATACCTAGGGCATCTGATATTTCTTTCGTCCATTTTCCTTGGAGCATTAATTGCACAATCTCTTTTTCCCGGGGAGAGAGTGACTCTAAGGGATTTACCGGACAAGGGACACCTTCTGCAAAGCGGTTAAGGATACTACGTTGCAGAGAAGGACTTACATAACGCTGGTCATGAATAACCGTATACACGGCCCGCTCCACTTCGTGACTAGACGCTAATTTACTGATAAAACCATTTGCTCCCTTTTGAATATAAATGGGTGCATTTAAATCTTCATTCCTTCCGGTACATATCAGTATGCGGACTCCGCCCTGCACTTTGCGGAGTTCGGTAATCATGGCAGAACCTCGCCCTCCTGGCATATTCAGATCTAATATTACCAAGTCCATCGGCTGCTCCTTAACTTTCAGCAAGGCTTCATTAAAATTTTTACAAAAATGAAAATTACTTTCTCTGAGTACATTTTTTACGATTAACTCCATTCCCAACCAAGTGACTGGCTGATCGTCTACTATCAAAATATGGCTCATACTACGACTAAGTTTACAAGGTATTGAAGAAGGATATTGGAACTCAAACTTAATACATATTGTAGCCTTTACCATGTAGAAACATTTCTAATACCCTTCTCGAAAGAACCAGTAATATTTTAGCATAAAACATAATTATAAGAAAATCATGAGACTTGTTTCCAGAAAAAGTAACTGATTCTGGTAAGAGGCAAAAGACGGGCAAATGATATATGATCAAAAGGACAGCTACTATTCTAACCGTCTGATGAAGTTTCATTTTTTTTTCATAGCTACTTCGGAGACAAAAAACAGCCACTTATCTCAAAATAGAGCATATAATATCAAAATCACCTATTAAATATTTACCTAAGGCAATGAACGAATCTACTACCCGTCAAATTTGACTTGTGACAAATTTGAATTTTACATCTGCCACTCAGTCGATTATACTCTGTAACAAGCCTGGCAACTATTTAGCATAGGGAGCACTTTTTAGCTGAATTTAATTAATAGTCCGCAACTTCCAAGCAAGGGCTACCTTTAAGCATTTAAAATACAAAAAAATTCAAACAGAATTATTACTAATTTCACCCAAATAAATTTGAGATTTTTGCATCTTTTCATTCCGAGAAAAAGACCGTATCCTTAGTATGATTTGCGAGCCTAAAAACTGAGAAGACAATTAAAACCATAACCTTTTTGAACCTATTTTTTTTAATGCCGTACCCTTACATATTCTTGCAGAATTGTTTAAAATCTATTATAATAATTGTTATCTACCTGTCCATCCAGATCCCATCTTATTCTCAGACTACTGATCTGACACAAAACTCATACCATATAGAACAGTACACCGATGAAAATGGACTACCCCAGAACAGCATAAAAAAAATTGTCCAGGATGCCGCCGGATTTCTATGGTTAGGAACTGATGCCGGATTGGCTCGTTTCGATGGACAGCGATTTATCAATTATGATCAATTCAACTCTATCCGGGGAATTCACTCCTTCGAAAGAGGGATACAAGGCGACACGATTTTTGCTGTAAGTGATCAGTTAGACCGAATGGCCATTCATTTTGGAAAGGCTTTTCTTTCACAGGCCGGCATTAACGAAACAAAAACCGCTCTGGATGGAATGAGCAAACCGAGGGACGTCTATAAATCCAGAGGCCTCCCCGACCAGGCCGAAACGCAGATTACTCCTACCAAGATTGAATTCCGCGGAAATGTAGGCAAAACCTTTCTATACCAAACCGACCAAATTCAATATTTCGAGCCGGGAAAAGGCGTAAAAACGATTCCGTTTAAGGGAGCGAATCCATGGCGATTCTTTATCTTAAAAGGCAAGCTCTGTCACTTGAATGCGAATGGGAAAGTCACTCTGATCAGGTCGGATCAAGCAGGAATCCATACCGTTTCGGTACATAATATGCCGACATGGGGACAACAGGTACCCCAGATTTTTTGGAATAATGTCAACAATCAGGTATTTTTTTATCTCAATGACCAACTGTATCATATATCCGAAGAAGGGAATCAAATATATGCCGAAAAAATACTTAGCGGATTTAAGCTAAAAGAAAACCAAATCAGGACCGTTTATTATGACCAGCCCAACGCAAAAGTATTTTTAGGTAGTCTTACCAGAGGTCTTTTTATTGCCCATCAAAAGCCTTTTAGAGTTCTTTTAAATCCAGATCGCTATTCTGACAAGGTATATTATGGTCAGGCATTGCTCAATGACAGCACCATTATGACCAGCCAGGGAGATATATTCAGCCTAGATTCCGATGGAAGAAGCCGACACCGTTTATCCACTTTGTTACAAAAAAATTATGGAATCGATAAATACATGCTTGTCAAAGATCAATCAGGAAATATTTGGAGTAAAAGTGACAAAACCCTGTATCGATATGATAAAAATTTATCTAAGTTGACGGCAAAAATAAAATTAAAGGAAGATATTGCCTGGCTCCACCCTGGAAGAAATAACAGGATGTGGGTCGGAATGCTCTATTCCGGATTGTACTATATTTCCCTTGAGGACAAGGACCTTATCCCTAAAAAATTTATCGGAGCTCCTCTAAAAAATATAACCTGGATTGAGGAGGTTTCAGACAAGCTTATGTGGATAGGAACAGATTCCGGATTATTCACAATCAATCCACAAACGAAAAAAGTCTCCCAAATTAAACAGTTACAAGGAAAATTTATCAGAAGTTTATATATCTCATCCACCCAGGAAATATGGATCACTACGTACAGGAATGGCATTTATTTATTGAAAGATAACCGCCTTATTAAAATACCCATTGACGATAAAAGATACCTGGCTCATGCACATTGCATCATAGAGGACCAGTCTGGTTTCCTTTGGATCAATACCAATCACGGGATCTTTCAGTTTAAGAAACAGGCCCTGTTAAAGTCCGTGATGGAGGGTTCGACCCGCCCTTATTATCGATATTTTAATAAGTCTCAGGGCTTTAATATCAATGAATTTAATGGAGGCTGCCAGCCCTGTGCTGTCGAAGTAGCAAACCGGTTTATTTCATTTCCTTCTATGGAAGGGTTGGTTTTTTTTAGGCCTGAGTATTTCAAAACAGCGCCTGCAAAAACACCATTTGTACTCGACCAGGTACTAATAGACAATGTAAAAGCAACCCCCAAAGGTGATAGTCTTCTACTGGATCACGAGTTCGATCTACTCGAAATTGATTTTAGAAAAGCCTATTTTGGAAACCCCAATAACCAACAAGTATATTATTCTATTATAAACGAAAATAATTCATCCTATGTATTCCATAAACTTCAAGATAATCATTATAGTATTGGAATCCCTAGTCTTAAACCAGGTAATTATATATTGACGATCAAAAGTATCAATGGTTTTGAAGAGAATAATTTCACAGAAAAAAAATTATATATTTCAGTGAAGGAGCCATGGTTTCAGAGTGGGTGGTTTTTGAGCCTAATATTAATAATTTTAGTATTTATATTTATTCTCTTATTTAGATTTCGATTACACCATTTATTGAGGAAAAATGAAATTTTAGAAAGTATAATTAGAGAAAGGACTTTGAATCTTCAAGACACGGTGAAGGATTTGAAAATTTCACAATCGAGATTATTAAGGCAAAACATGTTGAATACCCATATACTGGCCTCTATTTCCCATGATTTCCGGTCTCCTCTCAAACTCGTACATTCTTGGGTAAAAGACATACCTCAAAATATAATTCAAAATGACTTCAAATCACTAAGTGCAAATAGTGAAGTAGTAGAAAAAACGTTAGCGAATATGATGTATCTTACCGATAATATGACCGATTATATGAAGGCCATAAACAGAGGAGCTCAAACTAATCTAGAGAGTCATAATTTGGCCCAATTGATCATGGAAAAAACAGCTATTTTTGATAACATCTTGTGGGTCAAAAAGGGGGTCATCACAATTGAGGTAGAATCTTCATTAATGGTTCGTACTAATTCAAATTTACTTGGCATATTGATAAATAATCTAATTGACAATGCAATCAAAGTTAATTATTCCGGACAAGTTCTGGTACGAGCAAAAACTATTAACATACGAGACTCCTCTGCCGTTCTTCTCATCATTATGGACAACGGTCCCGGAATGCCGTTAGAGCTTATAAGGTGGCTCAACAGCCCGAAACATTTGCATACTAATCCTCCTAAATCTTATCATGGACTTGGACTCGCTATGGTTAAAAGCATAAGTGAACTACTTAACATCACTCTTCAAGTAACGGTAGATCAGGGAACTTCGGTCCAGCTGACACTGCGGTAAACTGATCTAAAATTAGCCTGAACCTTACAAAGGCAACTTATCTACCAAATACGCACTGATAGGATAGCCATAAACATTCCCTCCCAACTTGGCTATAGATCAACATCTTGAAAATCCCAAGCAGGGCACCAATATTTGATTTGATCCAGAATTACTGCGTTCTGTTAGGAGTATAAAGTTTAATGTTCACCAATCAAACGTCTCCACAAGGATCCTATTATTCCAAATTGAAGCTCCTCTCGACTACTCCTCGTTTATTTAGATGCACCCAGAGCAAAAACCAAATTGGAACTGTTTTATTTTCAGTTCAATTACCCCCATTCTAGTAAAATAACCTCTACCCTTTTAGTGCCTATATTCTCCGCAAAGCCATCATTCAAATAGGTAATGAAATAAACCTCCCATCATTTCGAGCATTTCTTAGTAATATTTCTATACATCATTGGACACAGCACCAATGCATACAATTTAATACCAAACTATATTTGATTCATGTTAAAAAAATCAACATCGTGCTATACACACAATAATATCAACCAAAGTATTTTTAAGTATCTATTCACAAAAATCAATTAAACTATAAATCAATTTTACTATGAAAATGAACAGATTATTTACCACTGCAATTGTACTTTGTTTTATCACAGGCACCACGTTATTTGCTCAAGTAAAAATTGGAGCTAATCCTAGCACCATTAACCCAGCAAATAATTTGGAAATCGAAGCTTCTACTGCCGGCCGAGCCGTAGCCGTTGACAAAACTACCGGCAAAGTCACTATAAAGGATGGTTCGGAAGGAAATGAAAAAGTATTGACTAGCGATGCGAATGGGGTGGCTACATGGCAAGTGAATGGAAATGCGTGCTCCTCATTTGAAGCATCGAGATCTACCTCCCAAAATGTTGTTATATCAGGTGGTGTTACTACATTAATTGCAGATACTGAATCGTATGACCCAAATAATGCGTATGATCCTAGTACTGGGCAATACACCATACCCTCTGATGGATTTTATATTTTCAATACACTTGCCAGCAATATATTATCTAGCACCACTGCCAGAACAACAACGATGGATATACACTCTGCTAACAGAGGAGTTTTAACCAATATGTCGGAGCCCGACGTGCCTTATACCTTCACCAATGTATCATCACCTATATCCGCAAATTATTTATTAGCAGGTGATAAAATTTCTATCAGAATTTCCATCACACACGTTGCTGCCAGTGGCACCAAACCAGCTGTAACCATTCCAGTTTCGAATATTAGATTTACAGGTACCCGTGTTGACTGTAACAAGAATTAAATTGTTGGGGCAGTCCACCGAACATTGCAATGCCTCAATAACCAAAAAGGTTGACACAAATGAAGATGGGGCGGCCTTTTCTATTATGGAATCCCTAACTGCTGCCCCAACAAAACCTTCGGTTCCACATTTAATTACCTACTCACTAGCTTATAGTATTCTCAAAATTAAAGTCTAGTGATGGCAGGCTCAAGCAGCTTATTATCAGTTAACTTTTGAACAAACTAAAACCCCTTCTGTCCATTTTTACTCAAAATATTGCCTATGGATTGTATGAAGAGATCTTTAAATTAAGACACTAAAAATATCATCTTATCTTTCCCATCAGACCCTAGTAATATTCTTTATAAACTAGATCATAACACCAAAGCTTACGAAAAATATTTAATGTACATTTTAAGCATCATATCAAGAATATGGTCATTTCGAATATATAAACATTTTAATATTCAGCTTATTAAACGAAGGATATATAAAGCAAATTACCAGTTGAATTTTAATATCTGTCCTATCTAAACATAAATTTAAACATGCTTATGAACCGTTTATCCCCAATGGAAAATTAAGCCAGAACACAGTTTTGTTATTTTAATAAATGGTGCAATGATGATTGAGGGCAGAAGGTCAGAACACACTTACTAAGGGCGCATTGATCTCATTTGGCCCCTTCAGTATCCAATTAGATATAGGCTATACACTGTAAAAAAAAAATGGTGAATCGATTGGTTAATAGTACATAAAGGTAGCTTATACCAGCAATAATTTATTTGTAACCGGTATAATAAATACGATAAATATTGACACTACTAATAAACCAATAAGAAAAGTAATTTATACATGAAAAGAAAAAACAATTCATTCATTAAAAAAACACAATAATGGACAAATTATATTCAGATTCGACCTATACTGGCAAACGGGAGTGGGTAAGTCTTGTAATGCTGACCGCATTAATGATGTTGGCTTATATGGCACGTGCCCAGGAAGGCTCTCAGGGCAACACCACCATTTTCGGCGGAGCTCAGATGACATTTTTTAACAACCACGATTTTGTAGCACCTACAGGTGGCACCCAGCCAGGCGTCATCCTGACGGAACGGGCGGCAGGTAATTTTGGCATCCTTAATTTTGCAGGAGATAATCTTACATCCACAGGTGCGTCAGACGCAAACTATGTAGACGGTTACGTGCGCAAATACGGTACTGGCCAGTTTATATTTCCCGTAGGGGATAACAACAATCTTGGTCAATTTGCTGCTTCAGCAGATGGCACCATGGGGGCCTATTTCCATGCAAACCCGGCAACTGCAGTCACTAGCAATCTTTTTACTGGCGGCAACTATCCAGCACTCCCTACCGGAGGGCCGTTTCCAACAACATCTAAAAGCACTGCAGTAGCAACCGTAAGTACCATTGAGTATTGGGACATTGACGGAGCCAACGCAACACCAATTACACTTACCTGGGATGCTAACAGTACGGTTTCAACTATGACCAATGCTAAATTAGTTTATCTGTCTATTGTCGGATGGGACGGAGCTCAGTGGGTTCGGATACCTTCTCAAGTCGATGCAACTTCGGTTTTAGGTGGCACGAGCGATTTGACAATCGGATCTATTACTACCACGAACTCAATTGTTCCCGATACCTATACTGCCTATACTTTGGCAAGTATTACTGCTCCTGATCTCACCCCTTTCCTTACCATTTCGCCAAATGTAATGGCCGGCCCAACAGTTTTTGATACACGTATAAGAATATTGAACTTGAATACATCAACAGATACTGAAACCTCCGGCACTATTACCGTGAGAATTTTAAAGAATAACACCAGATGGAGCTTTGTATGGGATGGAACACAAACCTCGAACACCTTAGGGCCATTGAGTAACTCGGTTTGGACGTACAGCAGTACAAACCCACTTTATCATATCTGGACCACAACGGATATTCTTGCCAAAGGAAGCTCCAGGTATATTGGTTTTACCAGTACATTTTTACCAGGACAAACTACAGGAAGTCTCCCTATCACTGTTACCATCGACTTTCCAAGCGGTCAGGAGATTTACAACCTGAATCAGACCGACGTTGAAGTAGCGACCTTTTATCCTTGATCTTAATTAAGTTTTAACTTTCAAAAAATTGTAGTATGAAAAATATAATTTTAACCTTTTTATTAAGTTTGCTGGCGTTTGCAAGTATAGCTCAAACAAACCCCACCGTAACAAATGCTGCTGTATCTCCAGATCCTATTCCAGGAAATCAGCCCTATGCTACTCTTGAGTTTCTTTTCGCAAATCTGGGTCCTGATCCAATCAGCCACTTGGATGTGGATGCGTTTCCCGACCCAATAGTATTGACCATTTCTTTACAGAATGGCACATACGATGATGTAAACTTTGCGGACCCAATTGCCGCTATCAGCGGAAGCTATGCCAACTATTTTGACTGGGTTTATAACCCTATTACGGCAACTTACTCAGGCACTCAAAATCAACCTATTGCTGGTTTTGATGGTGGAAATATAAGTATTGGATATAAAGCGACAATTGCCACCCCTCAAGCCACTCCCAATAATGGATTTACGGTCAATTTAACAAGTAATGGTAATGCACCAAACGGACCAGGCACCAACGATACAAACGACGACAACACAGCTGGAACAACTTATATAGACGGTCCACTTCCAGTAACCCTTACAGCATTCACTCTCTCCCTAGAAGGACAGACTGCCTTGCTCAACTGGGCTACCACTGAAGAAACCAATAGTGACCACTTCGACATCGAGCACAGTGTAACGGGAAAGGAATGGGCGAAAGTAGGAGAAGTAGCATCCCATGGGGAAAGTCAAGTAGAGAGAAAATATGACTTTACACATGCTTCACCAGTGAACGGCGAGAACTTGTATCGGCTAAAAATGGTCGATAAAGATCAGACTTTTGCTTACAGTCGAATCCGGAATGTGCAATTTTTAGGATTGGAAGAAAACGACCTGTCGGTATACCCAAACCCAGTTTCGGATGTGTTAAAAATTAGAGATTACAGCCAGATAACAAAAGTCTCGATCAACGACTTGAACGGAAGAACGATATTGGAATCAGGCAAAACCACAACTGGCGAGATCAACGTTCGAAATCTTACAGCAGGTATGTACCTAGTACGGATCATCCGCTCAAACGGACTTACGTCTACACAGAAGGTGGTAATTGGAAAATAATTTCCAGTACCAATCATAATCTGCATTATTCATTTCTATCATACAAAGCCCGTAATAGTCGTTTGTTATGGGCTTTGTATTAAACAGCAACCCTTATCCCTCAGGGCCATGATGCATGCCTTACGCAAACATTTGATTTTTAGTGCCGTCGCAATTTGCTGCGTGGCTCTGCAAATATGCGAAGGAGCATCTGAACCGGCAAAAGCGGGATTGATATATTCGACACCTTGCTTATTGCGAACAATGCCTCCATACATGTACATGGGAATGTATATCTGAAACATGACCATGTTTTAGGAAAAGGAAGGCTGACCATTCAAGGCAATCGCCATATAATATCAATTGGAAATGGACTATGCATCCCATTTGACCTTAGACAAAATTTAGGCTCGAACGGTGTTGAAGCACATCCACCTTTATGTTGCTAAATAAAGGATTCCATCATTGCCCCAAATCAATCATTTTGAAGACGAAGTTACCACCAACTCATCATTATATGTCCACATAAGTTTGACAAGCTCCATAAAGTTATCAACATGAAGCTTCTCCAATATCCTTACCTTGTGAGAACTGACAGTGGACATATTTAGACCTATCAATTCTGCCGTTTCTTTAACAGTATGGCCTTTTAATAATAACATAACAATTTCTCTTTCCCTGACTGTTAGGGTGTGAATCGGATTAAAAACATACTGTTTATTTTCTACCATCGAAAATAAAATCTGGCTTTTAATCTCCTGATTTAAATAAACATCACCCTTTAAAACCTTTGTGATGGCTATGATGATTTGTTTCTCATCACTGAGCTTGGAGATATATCCATTGGCACCCTGATTGATATAATAGGGGGCATGAATCCTCTCATCTCTTCCACTATAAATGAGAATGCAAACTTTGTCCTGTATCCTACGGAATGAGGCAATCATATCTACTTCCTTTCCGTTAGGAATACTCAGATCGAGAATGATTAGATCCATTGATTGCTCGCTTAGGATTTCTTGTGCCTCGAAAAAGTCGCTAGCCTCCTTGAGGGCTACCTGAAAAAGTAAATTACGAATCGTATTCCCTAAGGCAACTCTAAGCAATGGATGATCATCAACTACTAAAATATGTTTCATATATATAGATTGCTATCGTGTTAAACGCTATCACTAATGTAACAATTAAAAGCATTCAGATGCTTCCGAAATCTTTCTACCACCCATTGGCTATATATCCAGAATCACTCTATTTGCTCTCTACGTTAGAATACTACTTATCAATACGATACAGTTATCTATTCTTGGAATAAATTATTTATCGAGCCTAGGAATAGAAATCAGCAAACCATTTACAACAGCCTATTCCATTATTGCCGCATTTTTACTGCCATAGAAAGGGATTCTAAGGTCCCAGCTTTGAGTACCCACATTCACCTTGACGAGCACACCTTCTGCCGTCTCTTCCATGATGTTCGTCTTCACTTCTGGCAATTCTTTTTCGAAGGGGAGCAAAACCCAGACCAGAGTTGTGTCCGAATTAATTTTGGATTCATAACTTCCTGCTGTATTCGGACCGAAAACATTATATTCGGGGCTGTACCAGCCTTGTAGCTCCGGAGTTTCCTGTCCATTGATGAGCCTGGGCGTCCCTTGCATTTTGCCCACCGGAATAACTGCTAGATTGCCACTTTCATTTACCGTTTGTATTCGTCCATCCTGTACACTTACTTTACAATCGGGATGCCAATGCCAAAGTGCCTGCACGCTGCGGGGCCGGTCAGTAGACAGACGGTCAACCACTACCCAGAATTCTCCGCGAACATAAAATAGCGCACGGTGATGTGTAAATGTTCCTTTTATCCCCTTAAAGGAATCCATAGATCCAACGGCAAAATCGTAGGCTTCCGTCACTTTATAATCAGACGTCGACAAGGCTTCCTTAGCCAGCAGAGGTCCGGCCCCTTGTCCTTTTCCATCTATCAACAAAACATTATGCCCTTCACTACCCCTGGCATAGGGCCTGAATTTTTCTGCCACTGCTCCTGTATAGGCGAAACGACCGGCATCCACCAGTAAATCCCTGCCGTAGGCGGCAATGGATAGATGTAATTTATCGTTATGCTGATGACCACTTCCCCAAGGCCCCAGATCGAAAAATGACCAATGCGCTTTCGCGTCATAACCGCTGCGTGAAATTAACTGCCCCGCCCAGGGGAAAAAATAAGATGGGCCCTTTACAGGACGACTCCCTTTACTGCCATTCGCTGCTAAATAGGCCCATTCTGGTTGGTTATATTTTTCTGCAGCCTGTAGTAAAAGCTCTCGATCACTGCCGCGGTCCCCATCGTTATTGAGAATCCGGTGCCCATCGGGCCGAATGGCCCTTGCAATATAATCATACATATCTACTAATGTCTGGTTATAAAAATCAGGTAAACTCTTTCCAGCTCTTAAACAAATATCTTTGAAAAGCTCAAAATTGGCCAAGGATACATTATGGTAGTGGGAGGTTAATTCCGTTTGTACTCCATCGGGGTATATCTGCCCTTTCATACTTTGTACCATCGCATTTACACTGTAATCGAGCCAAGACTCCGATTCTTTATATTCAGGAAAGTTGGTAGCGACAGTAGCCAAAGCAGATATTTCCATGGTTAACCAGTTATTACCTCCATGGAAATTACGATTGTAATGGGCATGATGGGAAAAACTGTGGAGCATTAATAGGCGTGTGGCATCACTGAAGTCCTTACTCGCTAAAAGGGCGTAAAACACCCTGGACCATACCTTCGCACGGGCAGCCACTTCCAGGCCTCTCCATATAGACCCTTCACCTTTGGCCGACGGATAAGGAAGGCTCTTGAGAATGAAGTCTTTCAAAAATGAATCTATATATCGGACATAAATGGGATTGCCAGTTTGAAAGTAAATATCCAAAAGCTGATTGAGTTGGGTATGCCTATTGGACAACCAGGCCCATTCCCGATCCTTATTTGGCCCCTTGTAAAACCAATCTCTATGACCGTCGCTTCCTATTGGAAGTTTTCCACGAACATTTTGAATCTCGAAAATATTCTCTAATAATGTATCTCCCGCTGCTACTCTGCGATCGCTAGAGTCGGGCAATTCTTTTATAAGAAACCCGGCATGATTACCCTCCCTATAGTAATCTAGCAAAGATGTGCAGGCCTGCTCCAACTTTCCTGCTTTCTGGGCAGCATGAACCCTCTCCAACCCTGGGCGGGACAGGTCCAGATCATTGAGTAAGGAATGCATCAGGTGGGGACGCGCAGTAGTAATGTCTTCTACCGAGGTCCAGTTCTGCCACTGACCCTGGCCTAAACCCAAGCCAGGAAGGATCAATAACAAAAGAAGGGTTTGAAAAACAGAGACAATAATTCGCATAATAATGATCAGAATAGGATGGTGTTGATTAGTACCTTTATCTGAATAAGCCCCGAATGGGGCCATATTTACTGCAATTAATTGTCTTTAATTCTCCGATCAGCCCGAATTTAATCCCCCTTTTCGGTCATTGCCTAATCTGTTAACATTGGAGAGGTTATCATTAATTCGTTCTCATAAACTTCAACTTTTTTGGCTAGTTCCATAATATTCTCCACATTCAGCTTTTCGCAGATCCTGAGCTTATGAGTGCTAACCGTAGACATTTTAAGGTCTAGTCGGGCCGCCGTCTCCTTTACGGATATCCCTTTCAATAAGAGTTGCATAATCTCCTTCTCCCTTACAGTAAGGTGGTGAATTGGATTAAACATCATTTGATTATTCTCAACAATAGATGAAAGTATCAAATTTTTTATTTCTTTCCTTAAAAATCGATGTCCATTGAGCACGGTTAAGATAGCCAAAGAAATTTCCGATTCCTCACTCATTTTAGAGACAAAACCATTCGCGCCCTTATTCATATAAAATGGAGCATGTACCCTTTCGTCCCTTCCACTCAGTATCAAAATAGGCACTTCAACTTGAATTTCTCTAATTCCCCTGATCATCTCCGCGTCGCGTCCCTCTGGAATACTCAGGTCCAAGATCACCATTTTCATTGGATGGATTCTGAGCATTTCCTGAGCCTGGGAGTAGCTACCGGCCTCATGAATAACCCCGGTAAAGGGAATTTCTTTAATCAATTTTTTGACCATAACCCGTACCAGGGGATGATCGTCCACCACTAAAATATGCTCCATTAAACTTGAAATTAGACTCTAAAAAAGTAAGATCGAAGTAAACATATATAATCTATTATCACAATCGAAATTTTTCTACAATCAACAAGTCATAAATCTAAAGGTCTTCGGAGCACTCCCCTTACTTTTGATATGATCAACATCCAGTAACATAAACCAAAACCATCCTCGTAAAACTGCTGGGCTATTCCAAATTCAGACTATTACCCATAAAAATAATTTTGATTAAATGAATTAGTTCACATTACCACAAAATTATGGAAACCTACTTAAACTCATCTTAAAACGATCCTGACAGGTTGATGTAAGATAGAACAACCTGGAATCTATCATTTGACAAATACATACACAACAAATCATGTAATATTATGGACTTATCTACTTTTAAAATCCAATATAAACAGGGTTCTTCTTGGACCAAAATGTCAATTTTGCTCCTGACCATTCTCTTGCCGCTTGCATCCTATGCGGCGAACATTACAGTTTCGGTATGGAACGATGGGAATGGAAACGGGCAAAAATCCAATGCGGAAGGAATTGTAGCGGGAAACAGCACTCCCTTATGGATAAATCTGGTAGACCCAGCCACAAGTCAGGTGGTGGGCCAGGCTGCTATCAATAACTCTGGAGTGGCCACCATTACGGGTGCTATCAATAGCGCTAGCTATAGGCTTATTATGACAAGTGTTAAACCAGTTCTGGGATCGACACTCACGGAATCGAGCACCCCAACCAACTTTGTTCACACAGGCATTAACCTTACCTCAGGATCTACCGGAGCGGGGGATACCAATAATAAAACCGGAATAATAGCCATTAATATGCCGGCCAGTGGCAACCTAAACAATATTGCTTTTGGAATAGAACAGCTACCGGCGGCTCTTTCCATTACAGCAGCTCCCCAGCAAAATCCCAATGGCAATTACAAAGTGCCTGTCATCTCCCCCAATGCTTTGGATGCGGAAGATGGAAATATATGGAATACCGGGACGGGGACAGTAGTAATAGAAACCTTACCAGACCAGGGAACACTGTACTATAATGGCACAGCGGTAATAGCAGAACAGATCATCCCTAACTTTAATCGAACCCTGCTTCTAATTGACCCCAATGACGGCCCTGTCTCTGTTGCTTTTGACTATTCCGTAATTGACAAAGCAAATCGACCCAGCCCGAGTACAGGAACCATCACAATGCCATTCGTTGAACCCATTGCCTTTGCCTGTGATTCTTATTTGTATCAGGTAATAGTTCCAGATAATAATTCCTCTAGTATTTTATATCGGTATAATCCATTTACTGGAAATAGAACTGTAATTAAAAACCTGAGCTCTAAATATAATGCGATTGGGTATAACTTAAAAGATAATATGATCTGGGGTTCAGACAACGAATCAAGTCGCCTAGTAAGACTAGACAGCGAAGGCAATGAATTATTTTATAATGTGCCTAACCTACCTAATCTGAGCTATAATGTGGGTGATATCACCAATGATGGTTATTTAACATTATACAATTCTACCGGTTCCAAGTACTATGTTGTTGATTTAAACGTGGAGAGCCATAATTTTATGCAACTAGTGGATCCCAAACTTAACTATTCCTTAGATACTGCCCCTTATGGAAATGATGTAGTAGCTGGTTTAGCTATCTCGGATATGGCTTATAATCCTAGAGATAATAAATTCTATGGGATTATTTCTGCTAATAGATCCAATTCATTTAAGATCATTACAATTAACCCTATTGACTTCTCTTATTCTCTCTCGTCTGTAGCCGTTTCTGGTGGAGGCATTCAAGGTGAAACAAATGGAGCAGGTGCGGTATTCTTCGATCAAAATGGATCTTTCTATATTTTCAATAATAGTCAGGGAAGTTACTATCGGATAAACTTAGATACCTATAAGGCTTCATTATTGTCCACCCGTCAACCCAATTCATCGCATTTACCTGCGACTCTTATTTGTATCAGGTAATCGCTAGCAGCTCCACAGCCAACAGTGTTTTGTATAGATACAACCCCTTTACCGGCACCAGGACTGCAACCAAAACATTAAGTGCCGCTTATAATGCCATAGGTTATAATGTTAAGGATAATATGATATGGGGTTCTGACAATAACTTTAATAGAATAGTTCGAATTGATGCTGAAGGAAATGAAACTCATTTTAGCATTCCCAACCTTCCAAATGAGTCATTCAACGTGGGTGATATTACAGAGGATGGCTATCTCTACCTATATAGAGTTATAGAAAATAAGTTTTATATAATAGATTTAAATGAAAGCAACTCCACCTATTTACAACTAGTTGATCCAGAACTTAGCTACGCACTTGACACGGCCCCTTATGGCAGAGCAACCTACCCGTTTCATATTAATGACATGGCCTATAACCCCAAGGATAAGAAATTTTACAGCATCATCAACACCTCGGGTACCAATGCATTTAAGATACTAGCCATTGACCCTATCGATTTGTCATATAAAGTAGCATCTACTGCCGTATCGGGCGGAGGAATTCAGGGCGAAAGCAGCGGATCTGGGGCCGTATTTTTCGACCAAAATGGCTTCTTTTATACCTTCAGTAATATGTTAGGAAAGTATTATAGAATAAACTTGCAGACGAACACGGCCACTTTGTTATCTACAAACTCGATCGCATTTACCTGCGACTCTTATTTGTATCAAGTAATCGCTCCCAATAATAGTTCAAACAGCACTTTATACAAATATAACCCCTTTACTGGAAGCAGGATGGCAGTTAAACTATTAGAACGTAATTATAATGCCATTGGATACAATCAATTAGATAACATGATTTACGGGGCCGATGTTAACTCATCCGATTTGGTTAGAATAGATTCTGAAGGAAATGAGAGGATTTACACGGTGCCAAATTTACCAATGGGTCCATATAATGTGGCAGATATAACAGACGAAGGTTACTTATATATATATTCAGGATTAGGCACTACATATTTTATTATTGATGTGAATCAGTCACGTCCAACATATATGCAATTAGTTGATCCAAGAATAGCTTATGCAATTGATACCGCTCCATATGGTGTCCCAGTGATTGGCTATGCCATTAGCGATATGGCTTATAATCCCGTTGACAAAATGTTCTATAGTATCATTGTTCCAGGACGAGCAAATTCTTTCAAAATTTTAAAAATCAATCCAGTTGATTTATCGTTTACCCTAAGTACTAGTACAGTAACAGGAGGAGGAATTCAAGGAGAAACAGGTGGGGCCGGTGCGGTATTCTTCGATAAAGACGAATCATTCTATTTATTCAATAATTCTCAAGGTCGATATTACAGAGTAGACCTAGCCACAAATCAAGCTACTTTACTTTCTACATACACCCCAAATGGCTCCAACGATGGTGCATCCTGCCCTATAGCCCCGTCCTTCCAGATCGACCTGGGCGATGCCCCAGATACTTATAAAACTTTGCTTAACAGTGAAGGGCCCTCGCATGTTTTAAGTTCTAACCTGCTTCTGGGACAATATGTAGATGCTGAAGATGATGGTCAACCCACCACCAATGCAGACGGGGATAATCTGTCGGATACACCGAATGACGAGGATGCGCTGGCGGCAGTCCCTGCTCTGGGCACTACCTATACCAGCTATGAGCTCGATGTGAAGGTCACCAACAATACCGGCGCCGATGCTACCCTGAGCGGCTGGGTGGACTTTAATAGAAATGGGGTATTCAACACAGGAGAAAGGGCGCAGGCAACTGTCCCTAACGGTGCCACGTCCGTAAAATTAAACTGGACCGGACTTAGCGGCTTATCGGCCGGACAGAGTTATATCCGCCTAAGAATCGCCTCTGTCCCATCCGAAGTAGCCAACCCCAGTGGAGACGCAGGAGCTGCAGGAGATGGGGAAGTGGAGGACTATTCGGTCAATATCTTCCTGGTTCCACCGCCAACCGCAGTACCCGATGAGCTAACCACCAATTGTGATGCCGGCACAATCGATATTCTCGCTAATGACCTGCCAGGTGGGGCGCCCATCGTAACAGCAAATACCAGATTGCTTAACCCAGCCGACAGCAGCCGAGTGGTATCGGTCATGATCCCAGCAGAAGGCACTTTCCTGCTGAATCCCACAACTGGTATCGTCACTTTCACTCCCGAAGCTGCCTTCCAGGGAACTTCTTCTCTTCGCTATGTCATCGTCGACGAAAATAACCTGGAGTCCATTGCGGCTATCAACGTCACCGTCGACTGCCCACTTCCGGTAAAACTCCTGAACTTCGACCTGAGCATGGAACAGAACATCGTTCAGCTCAACTGGGCTACCACCTCTGAAACCAACAGCGACTACTTCCAAATTGAAAGGAGTCAGAATGCTAAAGATTGGATCACCATAGGTAGCGTGAATGCCCAGGGAGAGAGTGCCCAGCTTAAACAGTACCGATATACAGACGCTATGCCCCTGGCAGGAGAAAACCTATATCGCCTTAAAATGATAGATCAGGATATGACCTTCGCCTATAGCAGAATTCGTAGTTTGAATATCGACTCAGAAGTTGACAGGCTAAGCATTTATCCCAACCCTGCTACCGATTATATTCGTATTCAAGCCCCTGAGCAAGTGGTATCCGTCCATTTGATCGACAAGGCAGGTAAACGAGTACTACCTCATTCGGCTAAAATAGACCAGCTGGGCAAACTAAAGGTCTCAGGTTTAGAGCCTGGTGTTTACATCCTAAATCTGCTTCGCAAGGATGGTACCACAACAAGCCATAAATTGATAATTGACGAAAAATAAGTAAGCAAGTAAGCCTTTACAGCAGTAACAAAAAAGACCTGGAGCTAGAAAGCTCCAGGTCTTTTTTATAGGAGTTGGGGACATAATGATCATTTCTGAAGCAAACCGAATGGCTGTCAGCTTCATTATGGATATATGATGTGCAATTTCCTTCTCCGAGATTACCCAATATCCACTAATCTAATTTCTGCTCAGATTTCAGATTACATAAACCCATACTAATTCTTTCCAATTCCATATACCAAAAACATTCTATATGATATGAGCTACAGATTTAAAACTCCCCTGCCTTACAATAGCTATTTTTGAGTCAGTTACATTAAAAGCGATAACTGCGCTCCACCCTTTAGAGCATATAACTGAGCTTAGTTGATAAGAATCATAGAATTAAATAGGAACTATTAAATATATTTTTCTACAAATAGCTATCTAAATGAATTATAAAATAGACAGTTCCTAGAGCAAAATTAACCTGTAAAAGTTCCGACCTACACACTTTAAAAACATATTCAAGCACACCTTACAATAGCTATTTTTGAGTCAGTTACATCAAGATCAACAGCAACTTACAATCGGCAAAACATAAAATCTCCACTTAGCTCTAATTCATCGAGCCACTGGTAATCAATAGATATTTTTTTACGTAAATCTCATATCCATGAAGCAGCCATCAGACACATCTTAGGGTGAACCTTATATCTGGGAAACACCGAACTACTTTTCTATTAATCAACCTATACGTTTACATCCTAAATCTGCTTCGCAAGGATGGCACCACAACAAGCCATAAATTGATAATTAGTCATTGAAATTCATAAAAACTTAGCACTACTCGAGCCGTCATGTTCAAGCATGGCGGCTTTTTTATAATATATGGTTAAGGAAAACCATTTATCTCAAGCCCTACCGAAACCATTTATATTAGAATGCCGCACAAAATACAAAATCAAACAGTCAAATACTACACATCCATAGCGTTTATTCTTCGTAATATATCCACTCTAAGGAGGCCATATTACTATACATTACAGATCCCTATTTCAATATATTTGTCTGGACTAATCATATTAGTTTTATATCGTGCGAATTAAAACAGGAGATTGAAAGAAATATTTACCCATCTTCCTCATTTGCCCCAAAATTAGGATGTAGAAAAAGGAACTATTATCGTCCGAAGAATGAAGACTAACCCTCATCTCCGAATCGCTCATCTGACTGCTATTATCGCACCTAAGAGGAGAAAGTGTCTTCAAGTAGTAAAATTAGCCCTGTTAAAGCCTATACACCATCTAACCCCATATATGCATGAGAAAAAGGAAGATTCTACAGTTATAAACTGGAAGTAAGTTCAAATTATTTCATTAATCATCAAATTATCATTTACATGACCATTTTTACAAAACCTTTTGAATCCATACGAAAAAGTATAGGATCATATGAAGTCAGATTAATGTCACTGATATTGCTAATGGGGCCCGCGGGCTATTCGCAACAGTCTAGCCAAGGCAATACCACCATTTTCAGTGGGGCCCAGATGACCTTCTTTGGAAATCATGATTTTGCCACCGGCGGATCAGGTACGCAACCGGGCATTATAGGCACCGTTCGTTCGGCCACATATGGTGTACTCAACTATAGTTCGTCTAGCTTAATTGTTACCGGAGCTAATAATGCGAACCATGTTGATGGATATGTCCGAAATTTAGGGGGAGGCAATTTTATTTATCCCGTTGGAGATAATGGAGCCTATCGTCCCTTCGCCGCTGATGGAGCTGGAACAACAGGAGCCTATTTTGGAGTGGATCCCAACTCGTCGGTAACAAGTAATCTGGGAGGCGGCAATTACCCTGTTCTGCCTCCAGGCGCTCCTTTCCCCACTGCCGATAAGCAAACCGCAATACAGTCTGTCAGTACTAAAGAGTATTGGGACATTGACGGAACCAACTCATCTTTGATCACCCTAACCTGGAATGCCAACAGTGATGTGGCCGCCCTTACTGGAAGTAAGCTTCCCTTGCTCACCATTGTAGGCTGGAACCCCTCCACCCTACAATGGGAGGAAATCCCCTCCACCATCGACGCTGTAGGAATACTTGGTGGAGCCAGTACACTCAGTTCAGGTTCCATAACCACCGACCTTGCAGGTACCCCTGGCAATTATACCGTTTATACCCTTGCTGGCAAAACAGATCCTTTACCAGTAACTCTGGCTCAGTTCCAGGCTACCAAGGAAAACAGAAACACTTTGTTGAATTGGGTCACTACCTCAGAAACCAATAGTTCTCATTTCGACATAGAACGTAGTGCAAATGGTAAAATTTGGAATCAAATTGGACGAATCTTTTCTAATCAGGAAACTGCAGTCGAGCAACATTACCATTTTTTAGATAAAAGTCCTCTAAGTGGTGAAAATCTTTACCGCCTGAAGATGGTCGATCGCGATAAGACCTACTCTTATAGCCGGATTAGAAACATAAATTTTGAGACCAGCGAATCTCCATTAGCCATCTACCCTAATCCTGCCAATGAATTTGTTCGGATTGCCGAGCCTGATCAGGTAAGTGGCCTATCGCTAGTAGATGCAAAAGGGGTCCATTTATGGCCCCATACCTCCAAGCTCGATTCGGAGGGCCAGATCAGTGTAGCGAATTTGAATCCTGGAGTCTATACTCTACTGGTTGTTAGGAAAGATGGTTCGAAAAAGAGTCATAAGCTGTTGATTGCACGTTAAATAAGCAAAGGTATCGGTTATTATATGGGGGAGCGCCACGTGGCAACTCCCCCTTTTTTTATGGTTTCCGCGCCCCCTGACCGACCGTATCCTATACATCCCAATGCCTGTCTTAAAATCGGTGACTTCTGCAGCTAGGTTCCTTGTATCAATACTTCCAGTCCTAAGCTATCCGCCCCTCACTGATCCATCAGAACGAATACTTTATAAAAACCCTGTTAATTTCAACCTGGCTGATCGATTTTTTCAGTAGCAGATATTCTAGGAAATAATATTTAGTAATAGCTTTCATCCTACTAATCCTACTGTTCAAAACATGCATCAAGGATCATTCATGATTACTATCCAGTAAAATACTGATCAATATCATTTATTGTACCTACTAGTATATACGGAATAAATTACTAATTTGCAGTCCTACAAATTCGATTGCAGTACGAGTTTCCCTGATCCAAATTATCAAAGTAAAAATGACGCACTGCGAATCGAATTATAGTATAAATCCAGCTACCAAATACCATACTCATCAACATTCTTACCCATTTTGACCCCGTACCAATGAGATTTTTCATATACCCGGTCCGATCGAAGAAACAGCTTCATACTTTATTAATTTTACTTCTTAACTTAATTGCCTGTACAGCACCCCATTCCTGGGCGCAACAAACTATAAAAGAGATAAAACATCGGCGTTTTCATATTCAGCACTTTACTGACGAGGAGGGCTTACCTCAAAACAGTGTCAAAAAAATAGCAGCTGACCGCCATGGTTATATCTGGCTAGGTACCGATGCGGGACTAACCCGTTTTGATGGACAGCATTTTAATCATTATGATGAATTTGCCTCCATTCGAGGAATACATTCAATGGAGCCTGCAGAGACCGAGGATCCGGGCTTTTTCTATGCAATTACTGATCAATATGACCGGATCAGGATTCAAGACGGTTTCGCCAAACTCATCAATACAGATCAGGCAACAAAAAAAAAGAATAAATTAGACTCCTATTTACCCTACCCAGACAGCCTGATAACCAGGGGCTTGCCCGAACCTTATCATGACATTATTTTCCCTCATCATTTAATCATTTCCTTTCCTCCTTCCCAAAGTATCATTTGTTCTGATTCCGCCATATCTATTGTCAATAAAGGGACGACCATAAGTAATTATTTACCCCTAGGAGTTAACAAATGGCGGTATTTTCGAATTGGCAACACGCTCTGCTATTTAAAAAACGACGGAACCCTTATAAGACTGGATCTGTCGAACCCTTCTGCCAAAGGAATTGAACAAAATCTTTCTAATATCAGCGGAGCTAAGCAGGAAGACATTCATCTATTTTGGAGCAATAGTATGGACCAGGCTATGATTGCAAAAGGCCTTGAATTATATATCCTGGAAAAAGAAAAAACCGGAACCATCGCTGCAAGGAAAATCCTGTCTGACTTCGACATCAATGCCAATAAAATAATTTCAATGTATTACGATAAGTTGCATAAAAGATTATTTTTAGGGAGTTCAACGGAAGGGCTTTTTGTAATTACGGAGAAAGAGTTTCTAACCTTAGAAGCTGCAAAAGGCAGCAATATCAATCATAATGTGTATTACGGCCAGATGCTCCTTAACCCTCAGTCCGTTCTTACCACACAAGGCGAAATATTCGAGTGGAAAAATAACTCCACCATTCTAAATTCGGAAAACCTTCTATTAAAGAAACACTTTAATGGGGACAAGTACAGTATACTAAGAGATTCTGATGGGCATATTTGGACAAAGAATTTCGACTATCTGTATAAATATAACAGTCAGGGGACCCAAATGCTGGGCAAACAACATTTTAAAGAAGGGATGACCTGGCTGTATGAAGGCCGGAATAAAACCTTATGGATTGGATTTCGATTTGCTGGCCTTTATCAACTCAATTTGAAAACGGGTGAAATGGTACCAGAAAAATTTATAGGCCCACCCTTGGAAAATATCTCCTGGATGCACCAAGATAGGGATGATCAACTTTGGGTGGGTAACGACAAAGGCCTCTTTCAAATCGATTTAAAAACCAAAAAAGTCTCGAAGATAAAGCAATTAGACGGGCTGTTTATTAGAAGTATCTATAGTCCTGCTCCTAATGAAATGTGGATTACTACATACAAGAATGGGTTTTTCCTTATCCAAAACGGAAAAATTATCAAATTCCCTTTGGATCAGAAACATTATTTGGCCAGAGCACATTGCCTGATCGAAGACAGCCAGGGGTATATGTGGATTACGACCAATAACGGACTTTTTCAGATCAAAAAATCTGCCCTGCTGCGCTATGCTTCAACCAAAACCATGCCCTATTACCGACACTTTGATAAGACCAACGGCTTTCAGATTAACGAATTTAATGGAGGTTGTCAGCCCTGCGGGCTTATTATGCCGAATGGCTATATCTCTTTTCCTTCCATGAACGGGCTTGTATGGTTTCAGCCTAGTCAAATTACTAACATCAAACATTCCACTCCGATCACTATCGATAATATTTTCGTAGACAATAATGAAGTGAGACTGGTTCATGATAGTATAAGCATCAATCATGACTTTAACCGCTTACGACTAAATATTAGTAAGGCCTATTTCGAGCCCCTAAATAACTTACAGTTACAATACGCTCTTACTCCCCGGGGCAGCTCTACCAAACAGTGGTATAAAATTGAGGATAAAGACTTTAAAATAACAATTTCTCTGCTTCAACCAGGCGAATATCAGCTTACGATTCGTGCAGTGGATGGATTTGAAAAAAGCAATGAAATAGAAAGGAAAATCACGATTATGGTGGGTAAACCATGGTATCGCACCTGGTGGGCTTACTCTTTAGGACTTCTGCTACTGGGCACTACCCTCTATCTGGCCCTGGCTCTACGACTAAAAAAGGCATTACGACGAAATGAAATATTGGAAGAAAAAGTGAGAGAACGAACGCTCACCTTAAGAGAAACCATTTTGAATATGAAGTCCTCGCAAAATCAATTGATCAACCAAAACCGTTTACACAGCCATATCATTGCATCCATATCTCATGATGTTCGTTCCCCATTAAAGTTCATTTATGATTGGCTAGAAACCGTTCCCACCAGTCTACAGAAAAATGACAGTAAGACAGTCTCAACTTCAAGCATTATCGTAAAAAAATCGGTGGCTAATATGATGCGACTTACCGACGATATGACACAATATCTTAAGGCCCGCACTTCCGGAGATCAGGATGGATTGAGCAAAACCCATTTGAAAGCACTGGTTGACAAAAAAACTGAACTTTTCAAGAACCTTTCCTGGCTAAATAAAGGCACTATCAGTAATGAAATCGAGGAAGATTTACAGGTATTCACCAACGGTAATCTACTGGGAATTGTCATTCATAATTTACTAGATAATGCGCTGAAGGCCAATCCCACGGGTCAGGTACGTATTCTGACAGACTGGAAACGGATGAATGGGGCCGAATATCTTCACCTTCTCGTTATTGATAATGGTCCTGGCCTGCCCCCACGGTTAACAGAATGGCTGAACTCCCCTACAGGAGATAATACAATTCCTCCCAAAGACTACCAGGGACTAGGTCTGGCCTTAATCAAGAACATTTGCGATATGCTACACATCACTATTCGTGTAACTGTTCGCAATGGAACAAAATTTGAACTAAACTTCCCCAATCCAGATAAACAAAAACATCAAATAGTTTCTACAGACGAGAAGTCATATTCCTAGTATATAAAGAATTACAAAGGTTATATTTGTCGATATATTTACGAGTAGATAAATAAAACGAAAATTACTCGCTCTGATAGATCACTATACACACCTTTATAATAAATATGGTAGGAGGGTACACCTTAATTCAATGCCAGTTTAGGGATACTGATCCAAAACAATAGGACTGAGGCCGTCGGCCTCAGTCCTATTGTTTTGGATGGTCTCTACCCTATCCCAGATCGATAGTGCTAAATCATCAGTTACAGGTGCGAATTTCCAGAAAGCAACGACGTCAACTATCTAGTTTCTCAGATTATATGCTAACTCGATCTGGAATAAACCAGATAGTTTTTCTTCGTGCTCAATTTTCCCGTTCTGCGAATCAATCAATATGCTCCTTCAAACATTTCGACCCGTTTGGAAAGTTCGAGTATATTATCAACCTCCATTTTTTCGAATATCCTGGACTTATGCGTACTCACAGTGGAGAATTTTATCCCTAAAATATCAGAAATTTCTTTTGTCCATTTGCCTTTCAAGAGCAACTCCATAATTTCCTTTTCACGAGGAGAGAGCTGTTCTACCGGATTAAGCGGATAGGTTTTGCCGTCTACAAAGCGTTCTAGAATATGTCGTTGCACATGAGGACTTACATAGCGTTTATCGCTTAACACCATGCGAATTGCCTCTTCTACCTCGTCGTTGGAGGCCGTTTTATTAACAAAGCCATTGGCCCCTTTCTGGATAAAAACGGGAGCATTAGTACTTTCTTCTCTTCCGGTGCAGATCAGAATTCGGACGTCTTTCTGTACTCCTCTCAGTTGACTTATCATTTCGACGCCTTGCCCTCCTGGCAGATTCAAATCCAACATTACTAAATCCATTTTGGTATCGGAGAGTAGTTGAAGTGCATCTGGAAAGGTTGGAGCGAAATAAAAAGCTGCATCTGCAATCACTTTTTTTGCTAAATTCTCCATCCCTATCCAGGTCAATGGTTGATCGTCTACGAGTAGGATATTTTTCATGAGCTTTATTTTGATAGATTCGGCTGAAACGTGATATACTCTCAAATCTAATACTTATTAGAAGACTTACACAATAGAAATTCTTCGATAAATATTTAGGATTTTTATCAGGCTGCCCATATTACCGCAGGTTAGAACCGCCTAATATCCTGTAACCCATTTAAATACTCTAAGTAAATATTCATAGTCCAGCCCATACATGGTCTACCTCATCTGAGCTCCTGGTTTTTCTCCTAATTTAATCTGTCCCTCCTAATACAGCTTATAGAAGCTTATCCTGGCAAATGGAATTTTGTGTAAGACCCGCGTGAAAGTGAAGTAGTCATTTGCCGTCAGACAATACTTTCGGACGGTGATTCCAGGGGAGGGAGAATAAAGACAAAAAAATCCCTCCGACCAAGCAGTCAGAGGGATTCCATCTGTAAAAACCCGTATAATTTTAGTAACCTTTATTTTGGGTTAACTTCTTATTATTTCTGATCTCGGACGTGGGGATGGGGAATAACAACTCACGTTCCTTTATAACGGGCCCATAGGAGAATTTATGTCCCACATAATCTTCAAATTGCTTGGTGTTTACGTTAAATGCCTTCCTCCACCGCACCATATCGAACCAGGTACGATTTTCGAAACTAAGCTCATAGATTCGTTCTTTCATTACGGCAGTACGGAAAGTCTGCTGATTTAGTCCCGTTAACGGAGCTAGTTCCGCTCTTTTTCTAACCAAATTTACCGCTTCATAAGCTGCTTCATTGGGCCCCTGTGCCTCATTGGACGCTTCGGCGAAGATAAGAAGCACGTCTGCATACCGTATAAGCGACCAGTTGAGGTCGGAGCTGGTAGTCGTCAGATGCGCCGCCGTGTCAAAATGCTTATAAATATAGTAGCCTCCCAGATCTACTGTCTTACTCCGATCTGAGCTTAGCGTATAAGTCTTATAATAAAATTCCTTTTCTTTTACCCTTTTATCTCCCGTCTCATAAGATTCCACAAACTCTTTGTTTGCAAATATGGCTCCTGTTTCATCTGAATAAGCTGAAATACCCTGGTTATAAGGTATAATAGAACTCTGCCAGCCGGAGGGTTGGAGAAAAGCCGCAAATTGCACCATAAAGATATTCTCCCCTATATTTTTCTTAGCGGGATCGTGAAGGTCATTATAGCTGGTAAACAAGCTATACTGCTTGGAATCGATCACTTCCTTGGCTTTATCCGCAGCATTCTTATAATATTCAGCACCTTTCTGTAAGGGATAACCGGCCATGGTCAGATAGACATCTGCCAGCACGGACTTGACAGCAGCCATATTAACCCGACCAGTTTTGTCGGTCCAGGGAAGTCCGGATGCCTCAGCCGCTTTTAAGTCGGCAACTATCTGGTTATAAATGGCCTCCACTTCTGCTTGTTCTGGATATAGCGCTTCCGACGTCAACTCAATGGATGTTGTGATCAAGGGCACTTTACCGAAAATACGGACGAGGTTATAGTAATACCAAGCTCTCAGGAAATGTGCCTGACCCATAAACTTTGCTTTGGCTGTCTCATCCATAGTGATTCCAGGAATCTTCTCAATGGCTAAGTTGGCATTGCCTATTCCACGATAAGCACTCTGCCAATAGGTTACGCCATAACCATTATCTGAGTTATTAACCAGGTTCCGTACAAAGATGCTATTTTGTGCCTGCCCTAACTCCGTATTGGCCAGTCCTGTGGCAAATTCGAGCATCATCCAAGGGGCCCCACCAAAGCCCCCGCCTGTGGTGGACTTTAGGGCATCATATATGGAGTTCACTGCACTTTCAGCGTGTGCAGGTTTTGTAAAATAGTTTTCCTTGGTAAAATTTGAGGGATCTGTCTCATCCAGGAAGTCATTGCATCCCGTGGCCCAGAGCATCATAACACTGCAAAGGGCGATCCGGCCAGTAGATTTTAATATATGTTTCATAGTCATATTCGCTTAAGAATTACAGTCCGATATTTAATCCAAACATAAAGACACGAGGCTTAGGGTAGTCGTACAAGGCCACACCCTGGTCGAAAGCACTTCCTGAAGTAGACACCTCAGGATCGTAGCCTTCATATTGTGTAGCCACGAAGAAATTCTGTACGGAAGCATACATACGTAGTCGATTCAGCTTTAGTTTTTCAACCACATCGGGTGAGAAAGTGTAGGCTAGCAAGAGATTTCGTCCGCGCAAGAAAGAGGCCTCACGTACCCGATCGGTATCGTTATTGGTGTTATAACCCGCCGAAACCGGCCGCAACTGAGCAATATTGGTATTCTGGTTCTCTGGAGTCCAGGCATTCAGTACCGTTGCAAAACTATTGGCAATCCCCTGACGATCTTCAGCTGAGTGCTTACTGCGGAACAAAACGTCGTTTCCATACATAAACTGCAAATCGACAGTAAGCTCAAAATTACGGTGGCGGAAGCTATTTAATAAGGTACCAAAACCATCTGGAATACCCTTACCTATAACTACGCGGTCGTTATCATTAATTACTCCGTCCTCATTTACGTCCTTGTATTTAATATCGCCTGGTTTCTTCAGATATTTGGCAGCCAGAGATTCTTCGGCGGTGCTCCAGGTACCTTGGTGAACAAAGCCGAAGAATGATCCTACAGGCTCACCTTCCCGGACAACGGTAGATCCCAGGAATATATCCGCACCTCCCGTGAGTGCCTTTACCTTATTTTTGTTAATGGATACGTTGAAAGTGGTATTCCATCCAAAATTCTCCGTATTTATATTCACGGTATTTATGCCCAGCTCTATACCTTTATTTTCCATGCTTCCCACATTCTGAGATACCTCAGTGAACCCACTGCTCATAGGCACCGGAGCACTTAAGAGCATGTCTGTAGTCAGTTTTCTATATACATCAAATTCTACCGAAAGTCGATTTTGGAACAATCCTAATTCTAGACCAGCGTCAACCTGATGTGTTTTCTCCCATCGTAAATCAGGGTTAGCAAGCCGATTGATACCAATACCTATGGCACGTCCTCCGTTAAATATTACCGAGTAGTTACCCATGCCAGCAAGGGCCTGGTAAGCTGTTATTTCCGAGTTACCTGTTACCCCGTAGCTCGCACGAACCTTCAGATTGGAAATGGCCGGTATATTACGGACAAAGTCCTCTTCAGACAGACGCCATGCCAAGGCGGCAGAAGGGAAAAAAGCGAAGCGGTTAGCAGAGCCAAATTTCGAAGATCCATCAGCACGTCCGGTGAATGTAATCAGATATTTATCTTTCAAGTTATAGTTGACCCTTCCAAAATAAGAGTTTAGCCCATATGCACTCGCTCCTGAGGTAGGTGCCACGGCGGTAGCACCTGCTCCAAGGTTATTATACGCAAAATAATCATCCTGAAAATTCTGTGACCGAGCCTGAGCATAAAACTGGTCGACATGTTGCCATGAAAGACCGAGCAGTGCATTTATATTATGGTCTGTTCCTATCTTCTTATTATAGGTTAGATAATTTTCAAATTGCCAGGAGTTATAGCGATCATTTCTAACATAGGCATCCCCTCCCTGATTCCGGGAAATGTAGTTGAGCGTACGTCCTCCGTAATAATCATTCCGCTGATTGATGATATTCGTACCTAGCGATGTCCGCAACTGTAAATCCTTTCCGAAGGAAATATTCGAATATACATTCCCTAACAGGGTCTGAGTTTTAAGGTAAAACAAGCGCTCCTTGAGTACATTGACTGGGTTACCGCCTCCTTCCATACCCGGATAATCCTCATTACCTCCCCATCGTCCATCCGGATACTTAACAGGAATAATAGGAAGGGCTTCCAATACCTGGCGCATGGCAATAATACCACCTCCACCGAGGGGGTCAATCTGACTTTCATTCTGATCGTTATAACCCATGCTTCCCCCAACTTTCAACCAGGGTTTAATCTGACTATCGAAAACAAAACGGCCAGAATAACGCTTTAACCAGGATTCCCGGATGATTCCATTTTCATTACGATAACCCAGGTACACACCATAACTATCCTTCTGATTTCCGCCAGAAAATGACAATTGATGATTTTGGGTCAAAGCCTTTTGGCTGGCCTCTTTTTGCCAATCGGTATCATAGAGCGGTTTCCCATTTTGGTCAAAAAGCAAAGGGTTATTTCGTTTCGTTTTCGGATCGACATATTTACCACCTGCCCATCCAACCGGATCATATTTGGCAGCATTCCCGTAGGCTATTTCTTCCGTTCTTAAAAATTCTTCCGAATTAAGAAGCTCTATTTTCTTAGCCATTACGCCCACACTCACATCGGCATCATAGTTGATTTGTCCTCCGCGATTAGAGCCTCGCTTGGTAGTTACCAAAATAACACCATTTGCTCCCCTTGCACCATAAATAGCAGTGGCAGATGCATCCTTCAACACTTCAATTGAGGCGATATCGTTAGGACTGATATAATCGATGGGAGTGCTACCATTGGAAAGGCCGGTAGCATTCAAAATAACACCATCGATAACATAGAGCGGATTATTAGCAACACTTACTGATGTGTTACCGCGAATTCGGATATTGGCTCGCCCACCGGGACGACCAGAGTTTACCGAAACATTCACCCCCGTCATTCTCCCTGCCAGTGCTTGATTGAGTGAAGCAGCAGGACGCTCTTGAAGGGTTTCCCCCTTCACCGTACTCACCGCACCGGTCAGATCCGACTTCCGGGCCGTACCATATCCTACTACTACGATTTCATCTAGTGCATTCGTGTCCTGTTCCAGGTCAAGTTCCAGGTTTACCCGGGTTCCCACTGCCACCTCTTTAGGCTTATAACCCACAAAGCTCAATACCAGCACGGCATTATTACCCAGATTATCGGGAAGATCGAGCTGAAAGGTACCATCAGTATTCGTTGAGGTACCCCTTTGTGTTCCTTTCACCACCACACTAACTCCCGGCAGCCCCATTCCCGACTCATCTTTCACGATCCCTTTAATAGTACGATCTACGATGCTCTCCGCCGGAAAGCTATTTCTGAGCACGCTGGTTTCTGCTGTATCAGAAGCTTGATTCTTAACCGGCCTCTGTTCCACGATCACATAGGTATTCGAACGGGTCTTCTTAAACATAAGACCATTTTGTTGAAGCAGTCGTTGCAGATTTTTTTCAACCGGAAGCTTATAGTCCAATTTAGTGGCCCTAACGTTTACCGCACCCACCAGCCTGTCTTCGAAAACTATTTCAACTCCGTAATGTTTTTGCAGATCCAGCAAAACGCTTTTCAGCTTCATTTCCTGATAACCCGTACCGGCATGGGTCGTAGCGGTTAACCTGGCAGCAAAGGCCATGTCCTGGGCACTGACTTGTGGGTTCTGTTGCATGAGGAGCACCACCCCCAACACGGCAACCTGCCTTGCAGATAGTTTTAGAAACATATTATTTAAAATGTTAAGGAATTTAGAAATGAGTAATCAGTATAGTATCTTGATTTATGGGCTCTATCTTTAGATTGAGTACCTCTGAAATGGTCTTTAATAGCTCTTCCACGTCCTGGGTTTTAAAGTTACCCGTAATCTTTCTGCTGAGTATTTCTGGACTCGCCGTGATGACTACCCCAAAATTATCCTCCACCACTTGGGTGACCTCCAGAATTGAAGTTCCGTTAAACACATAACGCTGCTCCTTCCAGGCGGCAAAGGCTTCCGGAAATTGCTGTTGTTGTAGCCTTACTCCTCCCCCCTCTTCCAAAGTGGCCACTTGCCCCGGCTTCATAAGCATCTGCCGGCGACTGTCCTTTTCTGTATAATCGATGCATACACTTCCCGACTTTAAGGCGACTTCTGTAGCCCGCGGTCTGGCCAGCACAGAAAATTGTGTCCCCAGCACTTCCACCTGGAAGGTATCTGAGGTTTCTACGACAAATCGTTTATTATCGCTGGTATGACTGATGCTAAACTCCGCTTCTCCGTGAAGATGTACCCGGCGCACTCCCCCCAAAAAACCTAATCGGGGCACCTGTAACTTAGAGTTTGCATTCAGGGCCACCCGGCTCCCATCTTCCAGATACACTGTGGTGGTCTGTCCGAAATTGGTACAGTAACTTTTATAATAAATATCTTTTCGGAACCAATATCCCACTCCGAACATTACCAGAACTGCGGCCGCTATCTGCCATGTCTGGGAACCGATACGGGGCCAGTACAGCCTTCGGGCCCGGGGGGTATCTATGAATAATTCCTCCCTAGGCTTATCATCCTCAAGCTTACTCTGCAGCAGCGAAAATGCTTTACTGGAATCGGGAACAAATTGAGGATTTTGAATTTCCCATTCTAATATCCACTGATAATAGCGCTCGGCATGATCGGCTTGCTGTATCCATTCCTCCACCCGCTTTCGTTCGAGGGGGTTGGCACGGCCCGCGAGGTATTCAAAAAAAGTATTTTTAGAAATTGACGATTTCATATTAACAATAGGTAGTCGTGATGAAGCACTTGCAGACTAATAAAGCCCAAACAGAGATAGAAGGAAGGTTCCAGAAATCAACCATTCTCCACTCAGGGCTGAGCGTAAGTAGCGCAATGCCTTGGAAACATGAACCTCCACCGTTTTAGGAGATATATTTAGTTCCTGGGCAATTTCATGATACTTTTTATTTTCAAAGCGACTCATTAAAAACACCCGCTGACACTGGCTCGGAAGTTGTCCGATTACTTCATTGATCTTAATACTTAAATGATTGAAGTGTATCTCTGCATCGGGCTGAGGATGACTGCTGGATAGATGCAGATCCTCTGACGCCGATAAAGTGTCGGTTTTATTACACTCCTTTTTCATATAAGTATAACATTCGTTACGTACCGACCTAAATAGATAGCTGGTGTAGGAGCTATTGATGTTTTCGTAAGAACGACTGCGATAAAACTGAAAGAAAACCTCACTTACCAAATCCTCAGCGATCTGACGGGAGTACACGAAGCGCACAGCATGGCTGCAAAGCGGACCATAGAATCTACGAAATAATAGCTCGAGCCCCTTACTGGGACAAGTCTCGAAGGTCGATTTTATAAAGTATGTAGAATCCAATTCTACCCCTGCAGCATCCGCTTCAGATTTTTCAGCAACGAAGGGAGGCTGTAACGGCTTATTTTCGGTAGGATATAGATGGTTCATACGAAACTATATTTTTTGTAACAATAGTAAGACTTTTTTGCACCATCTTTCCCTTAGTCAATAGAACAAATTAACTAAAAAATATTCCTGATCTCAGCCAGATACCTTTTGTTACTACCATTAGCCCTCTGTAAATCCCCCCTCCCAGCCTGCTGCCATCCAATCAGCCCAGCGCATAGAGCCGTAATGCTCCGATATAAAAATCAAATTCTCTGAAGGTCATCCATCATATGTCCTCTTCCTGAGAAAGAAATTTTTTCCGTATTCCGGAGAAATATTAAAATAATACAATTATTAAGAATAAAAACGACAGAAAAATAACTAGTGTCTTATCAATCAGTTATTGTACTTTTGAAATAATCATATAACTATTCCAATATCACTATGCGTCCTTTAAAGAAGTTTCGCATTTCACAATCCTGCCTATTGACTTTATAATAGGTTATTGACTTACTTTGACCTGTCGAAAGAGAAAAAGCAGATAACCTAAAAGTCATTTCAAATCAATTTCGACACTTAAAGTAGAAAAATACAAATCATCAAAATATTCACTCCAAATTTCTATCATTATGAAAAAGTTAATTTTTAGCCTTGCCATTTTATTAAGTCTTTCCGTTACTAACATTTCTTTTGCAAAAGAGAAAGAAGACAACGCAGCAGCCAAAGTAGAACTATCTACCATGGGTGGCCTAAAGTTCAAATTGTCACTTTCAACAGTAGAGAGCAATTCTACTATTGCTATTAAGGACAACTTTGGTGAGGTATTATACCGCGCCAACCTGCCTAAGTCAGAGAATTATACTAAAATATTCGACTTTTCGACACTGACTGATGGTAGCTATATCTTCGTGATCAACAATGGTGGAAGTATCGTAGAAAAGCCTATCTCTATTGAGACGCACGTAACCCGAGTTGCAACTCCAGCTTCTCTATAAGTAAAATTTTAAGCGCATAAAAAAAGGACTGGAATTTTTGATTCCAGTCCTTTTTTTATGTATCTCAATCCTTATAAGTTCTTAGCTTTCATCTGTTTTACGGCATAATCCACCGATCTTGCAGAAAAGGCCATATAGGTCAGGGAAGGATTTTGAGTGGAAGTAGAAGTCATAGCCGCTCCATCGGTAACAAATACATTCTTCACATTATGAAGCTGATTCCATTTATTCAACAAGGAGGTTTTAGGGTCTTTACCCATTCGCACACCGCCCATTTCATGGATATCGTTCCCAGGAATTCTATGGCTATCATGAGTACGGATATTGGTAAACCCAGCCTGGGTATACATTTCCGTCATTTGCTCCATATAGTCCTTCACCATTTTCTCATCGTTATCGTCGTACGCTACATGTATACGTAGTTTAGGCATACCATAAGCATCTTTCTCCGCACCATCCAGGGCTACAAAATTGCTTTCTTTAGGAATGGTCTCTCCCATCATATGAGAGCCTACATGCCAGCCACCATATTTGGTTTCCATCAGGCCGGCTTTCAGATCTTCTCCCATATCGGAACGATCGTTATAACTTACCCTGTTCGCACCAAAGCCAGCGGCATAGCCACGCAGGAAATCAGTTTCTTGTTTATAAACATTTCTAAATCGAGGAATATACCCACTGTTAGGTCGACGCCCATCGGTGGTTGAGTCCAGGAACCCGTCATAATCGGCCGACACCGTTGCCCGATAATTATGAAAGGCTACATATTTCCCCATCAAACCGTTATCGTTCCCCAGACCATTGGGGAAGCGGGTGGAAATGGAGTTCAATAAAATCAAATTGGTATTAAGTGCCGAGGCGTTAACAAAGATAATACGGGCATAAAACTCCATCATCTCTTTGGTAAGGCTATCGACCACTCTTACACCCACGGCTTTCCCTAATTTCTCATCATAAATCAGGGAGTGCACAACCGAATCTGGACGTAGGGTTAGGTTCCCGGTTTTCAGGGCCCAGGGAATCGTCGACGCATTGCTGCTAAAATACCCGCCAAATGGACAACCTCTTTCACACATCGTACGATGCTGACAAGCCGCCCGACCCTGATCAAAATGAATTTGTTTGGCATCGGTAATATGTGCGGCCCGGCCTATTATAATATGTCGGTCTTTATATTGTCTGGCTACTTGTTGCTTAAAATACTTCTCCACACAATTCAAATCATGTGGCTTAAGAAAGTCTCCGTCGGGAAGTGTATCCAACCCATCCTTATTCCCTGTAATACCTGCAAAACGCTCTACATGGGTATACCAGGGCGCCAGCTCCTTATAGCTAATGGGCCACTCTACGGCAAACTGATCCCGAGCAGGGCCATCAAAATCGAACTGACTCCATCGCTGGGTTTGCCGAGCCCATAGCAGAGACTTACCACCTACCTGATAACCTCTTATCCACTGAAACGGCTTTTCCTGTATATAGGGATGTTCATCATCTTTTACAAAAAAATGCGCAGACGATTCCTTGAAATTATAACAGCTGGATGCTATAGGATTTGCATCTACCACCTCTTTGGGCATACGCTCCCGATGGGCAAACTCCCAGGGCATCATATTAGTAGTAGGATAATCTTTGATATGCTCTACATTCCTACCACGCTCCAAAAGTAGGGTCTTCATACCCTTTTCCGTCAACTCTTTGGCCGACCAGCCACCGCTAATCCCAGATCCTATGACGATGGCGTCATACGTCCTATCCTTTTTACTATCTATATTAAAATTCGCCATTCTCAATTTTTTCTAAATAACCTAACTAAAAACCAGATACTGATCCGGCACATTTATCCTTTCACTGGCACACATCCATGATAGCGTGCGGGTACCATCTCATAATGGGTAAGATTGGTCATTACATACTCCGAACTCATATATCCCTGAATGGTTAAGTTTTTAAGCAGGTTAAGAAAGGATTTCTCTTCAGAATTTTCACTTTTCTCCAGCCCTTTCAGTAATTGTAATTTCTCTGGCTGAGGTAGCTTAGAAAAGGAAGTTCCCTGGGCCTTGGCCAATGCCTGTATACGCTCCAGCCCCATTTTGAAGCGATCTTGAGTAGGCTGATCATAACAGTCAACAATCATGAGCTGTACAAAGTCTGCCACGCCAAGTTCTCCCGCCCCGGGGGTATCGGTTTTAGGAATAATAACCTCCACAACCTCTTTTAATAACTGACTAGCCTCTACAGATAAATAATTGGTCGCCTGCAGTTCCGACTGTTTCCAGCTCTGAGCCCAAGTAGGAAGACTGATCATGGCCCCGGCAGCCAGGGCTATATTTTTTAATGCACTCCTTCTTTCCATATTCTTTCTAAGTATCGATTCAGTTAACTCTATGCCGTTTTCAGTAACGCGACTGTCATAAAAATAGGTCAAATTTAACTTTCTTTCACAACATTAACAGCTAATTAACAAAAATGCCGAATTTCCTTCAATAAAACGGTTTACCTCTACATTAATTTTCAATTAAAACTAAGATCTTCCAAGGGAGGCCTTCTGATTACTTTCAATTCTTAATCTTGAGATCAGTTCAGATTCTCAATTATTTTTCCAGAAAATTCAAATCTCTTCCATGCGTTTCGGGAATGGTAAGAATAGAATAGTATCCAATCACAAAACAAATAAGGCCTACCAGAGCTCCAGCGTCCAGAACACTGAACGACTGCTTAAACAAGCCAAATAGGGTGGTCATTCCGATGACCGTACCCCGAACCATATTCGGGATGGTCGTCGCGGCAGTAGCACGGAGGTTGGTGCCAAATTGTTCCGCACCAATGGTGACAAACATCGCCCAGTAACCTATTCCCAGACCGAGCAAAAGCGCTACGGCATAAAGATGTCTGGCTTGCTGAATCCCCCCATAAAGATAGACACTGGAGGCAATCAGTGTGAGTGACATCAGGATAAAAACAGCTTTCTTCCTGGAGGCCAGAAAATGGCTTAAAAAACCACTGGCAAAATCACCTGCAGAGAGTCCTACATAGCACCACATAATGGTTAGTCCGGGCTGAATAGCTTCTTCGATACCCAGGGCCCTTCCAAATTCATCGCTGAAAGTGGCCAAAATACCTATGGCAAACCAGGTAGGAAGGCCCATTCCTATACACTTTAGGTAGCGGCTCAGACGATCACGGTTCGTAAAAAGCATAAAAAAATTACCCTTGGATACCGCACTTTGGTTTTTCATATCTGCAAATACACCAGATTCAAACACTCCTACGCGCAGGAGCAGAAGGCTGATGCCCATCCCCCCACCTACGAAATAAGCAATACGCCAATCGAAAAACTGCACCGTAAAGAACCCTACCACGGCCCCCATAAGGCCTACTCCCGCCACCAGAGATGTCCCGATGGCCCGAAGATGTTTTGGTAAAATCTCGGAAACCAGGGTAATACCAGCTCCTAATTCTCCGGCAAGACCAACCCCCGCAATAAAACGAAGGATCTTATACGTTCCAGGGTCTTGGACGAATCCGCAGGCGATATTGGCTAACGAATAGGTTATAATCGATCCAAAAAGAACAGACAACCGTCCTTTTTTATCGCCCAGAACACCCCACAAAATTCCGCCCACCAATAGCCCCCCCATCTGCCAATTAAGGATGCTGGCTCCTATTTCCGAAATCTCCAATTTAGAAAGGCCCATGGATTCCAGGCTCGGAATTCGGACAATACCGAAAAGCAATAAGTCGTATATATCCACGAAATAGCCCAGAGCAGCCACGATTACCGGGGCGCTAAATAGATGTGAAATATCAGAGCGGCCTTTTATAGGTTGATCCATTTAAAGTAAATAAATTCTGTGCAACGATACAGAAATAGCCGGAAAAATATCCGGCTATTTCTCATTTTTATTAATCAAAGCAAAGTTATATCGCTTTTTGCAGAATAAAAACAGGTTGTTTGACAATTCATCAAACTTTAATTCTGCTAAGGCTCATACACCAATCTTTGCTTCCCTTTTTTCAACTGTGCTTCCAGCCGCTCATAAGGCAGGTCCTGTACGGCCACACCCTCATCAATTGACAACACCGCAGCAGCAGCAGCACTCTGCCCCAGAATCATAAATACCGGTTCCATACGGATAGAACCAAATGCTATATGCGAACTGGACATACATACAGGCACTAGTAAATTTTGACACTCTGCCTTCTTGGGTATCAGAGATTGATAGGAAATACTATATGGTTGCTTGGGATGCACCCCAATGTCCCCTTCATTCTGCACATAACCATCGGCCTTAATATACCGCTGGGCATTATGAGCGTCTAGAGAATATGAACCCATACCCACTGAATTTTTCACGGGGATGCTACCCAGGGTATGCCCTTCTGTCATCACCTCTTCCCCTACCATGCGGCGGGCCTCCCGAACATATATCTGATGGGGCCAGCCTCCGTTATCTTTAAACTCATCCTTGGGAAGTCCCCAACGCTGCATTTCTTGGTGTACATCTGCAGGAACAGACGGATCGTTCGCTAAAAAATACATCAAACCCTTTTGATACAGTTCATGCTCCTTAATAATTTCCTTCCGACGCTCGTAACTAGCATCGGGATAATCATAATTTTGGCCTATAAAATCTGTGCTAAAAGGTCCATGATTATTGGTGTCCGTTTTCTTGTTTGGTATGGGGTCATACTTCTGAAAGGTTTCGTCCCAGCCTGCTCTATATACCCGGGCCAGCAATTCATATTTAGGAGAATCATACCCGGCCGGTTTAGCAAACGGAATACGGTTGTCCGGATTGGCAGATAAGCACATTCTAAAACAATAGGCCTGAATTTTATTGTCACCTGCCCCTTTTTCAGCAATAGGCTCATCGGAAACATAGGCCAAAAGACCGCTGGAAGGATCCCCTTCTACCACATAAGGGCTAATATTTTTCTTAAAATGGTGGCCATGCTGGAATACTTCAGGTTGAACACCATTCCATGTTTCGCCATAAACCGAATTGGCTTCACGACCTACATGGTACGAAACTCCGGCAGCGGCCATCAAATCACCCTCATAGGTAGCGTCAATAAACATTTTAGCAGAAAAAGTCTTACCGGAAAGTGTGGTGATGCTCTCAATTCGACCATCCTTCATCACCACTCCCTTTTCCCGATCCAGCCATTCATCTCGAAGCACCTCAATTTTATTTTCCCCGACGAAATCCTCGAATACTTTCTCGGCAACATGAGGCTCAAAGATCCACATGGTACGTTCGGCACCATCCATGGCTTTTGTACCCTGTCCTTTGTTTCCATACTCCTCCTTCTTCTGCCATTGCCAGGCTTCCGGACTGTCATAATGGTTATATATCCGCTGGTAAAACTCCCTTGCCAATCCACCTATAACCGACTTATTACCGGTGTCGGTATATCCAAGTCCTCCAGAAGATAGTCCTCCCAAATGCTTATCGGGCGAAACTATTAGGACTGTCTTTCCCGACCTGACCACTTCAACTGCTGCCGTGACAGCCGCAGACGTACCACCATAAATGACCACATCAGCCTGCTGAACATTTTTCTTCTCCTCCCCCGAAGAACATGCAGAAACCGTAAGCACGGCCATGGTTAACAAGATACTTCTAAAAATTTGTTTCAAAACTATAAAATTTAAGGGTTAAAATTAATTAGGAATAAAAAGCAACGCATCGGCCATGACGGTACCACCCTTGCCCTCTCTCGGTGCATGTACCTTAATCATAAAGTCCTCCCCGGAGGCCAGGTCATATTCTCCCAAATGATACCATTCCCCAGAGGTCTGTCCCACCACTTCAATATCAGCCTTCCTGATGGTAAGCTGTGTTGATTTGCCTTTTGCTCGGATTGTAACGTTTAGGGTATCCAGCATTTGATGTACCTGGGGGATATAAAGATAGGCGGCGTATTTTCCAGCCCCTTCGATACGCGGTTTATAACCCACCCATGCTTCCTGCTTCGTTGGTGACTCACTGGCTAAGAAATCTGGACCATAACCGCCTTTGCTTTTTTTCACCCATTCGCCTACTACCTCCACCTGACTTTCATCATGATTGTCAACCAATATTTCCGGCGATCGACCGTCGGAAAAAGGATTCGTTTCAAGCTGCTTTTGTAGCTGGGCAACGTCCAAGTCCTGCAGCGCCCGATTGCCGTCGATAGCCATGACAGCCGCCATGGCCGCCGACTGTGCCAAGACCATAAATACGGGTTCCATTCGGATGGAACCGAAAGCAATATGCGTTGCAGACAAACATACCGGTACCAGAAGATTATCACATTCTTCTTTCACTGGGATTATGGAACGGTAAGCAATCGGGTATGGACCAAAACCACCAACCTCGACATTACCTTCGTTTTTAGCCATCCCATCGACGACTATACGCTGGGTATTATGTGAATCCATGGTATATGCTGCCATACCTATTCCATCCTTAACGATAGTCTTACCTTGACAATTAGCCTGGGTCATCACGTACATCCCCTTCATGCGGCGGGCCTCACGGATGTAAAGCTGTGGAGACCAGTTCCCTGTTTCGGTATATTCATCCTTAGGATATCCCCATTGACGCATTTGCGCCCGAAGTACCGCCGGCACACGGGCATCGTTACCAAAGAAATATAGTAAGCCTTTGGTATAATCCTCATGATCTTTCACAATACGCTCCCGAACCTCCCAACTGGCCTCAGGATAGGCATAATTCATACCGATCATGTCGGTAGAAAAGCCATTCCGATTATTAATATCCGTTTTTTGATTGGGCATGATACTCCATATAAAGTAGTCAGCCAATCGGGTTTTCTCAGGCTGTAGTGCGATAAGTCTTGCCAATAACTCGTAGCGCTGAGGATCGTAATTTTCGGGCTTTGAGATAGGAATCATATTCTCAGGACGGTTGGTCAGACAAATCCTGAAATTATATGCCTGAACCAGCGAATCCCCACTTCCCTGAGGCTCGAGCTTTCCGGGCTGAATGCCCCACAGGAGTCCTGAAGATGGCTTTCCTACTTCTTTATAGGGGTCAATTCCGTCGGGCAGTTGGTGCCCTTCCAGCAGTTGAACCCCATTATAATCCTCACCATATTCAGAATTGGCCTCCCGACCCACATGATAAGAGACGCCTGCCGCTGCCATTAAATCCCCTTCATAGGTACAATCTATATACATCCTGGCTTTGACATCCAGCGTTTTACGGTCAGGCTTCCGACCGGTAAAACGTAGGGATCGAATATTGCTTCCTGTCTTACTAACATCCGTTAGCTCCATCTGGTAAACTACCCCCACCTTTGCTTCGTCCAAATACTGCTGCAAATAGTTTTTGGCTACATGCGGCTCAAAGGTCCATTGTTCCAGTCGGCCATAATGCTTACCTATACGCCGGTAAAAGTCTCTGGCCAGTCCTGTAATAGCATATTTATTTCCGATGTCGGTATACCCCAAACCTCCTGTGGTAAGCCCTCCTAAATGGGTGCCGGGGTCTATCAATAGCACCGATTTACCATTTTTTGCAGCGGTGTATGCTGCCATTACACCAGCAGATGTGGCCCCGTAAACTACAATATCATAGGTGGCCGCAGTTTGCCCCTTGACGACCGTCTGCGTAGTAATACTGCTCAGCCACAGTCCTATCAAAAAGATTACTTTCGACTTCTTTATAAACAAAACATTCATCGTTCGTGAATTAATAGCCAGGATTTTGATCCTCAGCGGTGATGGCTTTATTATATAATATCTCGGAATTTGGAATGGGCCACAACATATGTTTTTCGGCTACCTCTATATTTTTAACCTCTTTGATTCGCTGTTTCGCAATCCCCAAACGTTTTAAGTCCAGCCAGCGCTTGCCTTCATACATGGTTTCATATCCCCTTTCCTGCACCACTTTATTTATAAAGGTTTCCAAGTTAAAATCACTAGGCTTAAAGTCTACAGGGGAAGTAGCTTCAGCTGCAAAACCATAGGCCCGTCTATGGACCTTATTAAGACTTTCTACCGCCGCCGCTGTTGGAGCCCCCTGAGCTCGAGCCTCGGCTTCAGCATGGAACAAAAGAAGGTCGGCATACCGATACCAGGGATAGTCGTTCCCCGCGCCTGCAGTAGCATCCGGGTCTCTAAACTTTCTGAACAGACAAGAGTTGGGCCCTAAGCCTATATCTACATTATACAGAATATGTGATTTCCGTAGATCCTTACCATCCCAGTTTTTTATAAAGGAATTAGATACGGAATCGGTATACTGCGCATATACCCCTCCAGGACCATAATAATTATACTGGCTGGTTTTGCGGTGAGCGTAACTGACCAAACCGAATCCCTGCTGGCGATTGTATTTGAAATAGAATATCTCTTCTGGGGTATTGACCACCTCCGGACCGAATATTTTTTGAAAATCCTCAGCTACTGCTGTGGAAACCAATGAGAATTTTCCCGAGGCTATCACTTCTCTGGCCTTGGCGCTCGCCTGATCCCAATCTTCTAAATATAGGTACACCTCAGATAAAAGCGTTTTTGCGGCCCAGTTGGTTGGGCGCCCTATCGCCGCCGGCGTTTCCGGAAGCCCTTTTTCGGCTTCCAATGCATCGGCAACTATTAGCTGATAGACCTCGGAGACGGAGGAACGGGGTAAATCAGCTACGGTCATATTCGCCTCGGTCCGTATAGGAACAGCATCCCAGTTACGTACCAATGCAAAATACAGCAAAGCACGAAGATATTTGGCTTCCGCGACATATTTCACCTTGCTCGCTTCGGAAATATCTACTCCTTTGGGTACATTTTGGATCACCAGATTTGCATTGCGGATAGACTGGTAAAAATTATCCCAAATAACCCCTACCCGATTGGCATTCGTATTGTCTAATCCCTGGTAAAGACTAACGGGTGTTTGGCTCCCTCGGGAATTTCCGTAATCGGCCAGCCCTTCCAGTTGGGCAGGATAATTAATCCCTAGTCCGTTATTGCTTCGCATCGGGCCGTAGATGGCATTTACGGCTGCCTCGGCTTCAGCATCAGTATTATAAAAATTCTCTGAGGCCAGTGACTTAGGCTCCTCAACTAACAAATCACTACAGGAGGCTCCTAAAAGGCAAATTAATATATATATACAGTACTTTTTCATAATCAAAGTCATGGTTAAAATTGAATTATAAACCGATTCGCAGTCCTATGGTACTGGTTTTAGCCACAGGATATACATAATGATCTATCCCCTGTAGAATCGAGTTGCTTCCCCCATAGGAGTTGATCTCTGGATCATACCAAGAGTATTTCGTAATGGTGAACAGGTTTTGAGCACTAATATATATCTGAGCATTTCGCAACCAGGAAAGGTTTAGAGAAGAAACAGGGAGATTATAGCTCAGCTGAATATTTTTCACCCGCAGATAAGACCCGTCTTCCACGAATCGATCGGAAACCTGTGGCTGAGAATTGGTTTTGATAACCGGATATTTGGCATTGGTGTTGGTAGGTGTCCAGTGATCCTTGAATACTTCTACAGGCATATTAAGAGCCTGTCCGTAATCATTGGTTTGATTGACGGCACTCAGATTGAAAATATCATTACCCTTGCTACCTTGGACAAATATGGATAATTCGAAATTCTTAAATTGCATATTAGAATTAAATCCATAAATAAACTTAGGGTTTGGATTGCCAATAATTCTTTTGTCCTCCGAATCCCGGACTCCATTTTCATTAAAATCCATATATTTAGGATAACCATTCTCATCATATCCATTGGAAACATATCCATAGAAGGCACCTAGAGCTTCTCCTTCACGTAGTATATTAATATTGTCATTGACAACAGAAATATTGATAGCATTCCCTAAGATGTCATTGCCTCCATAAAGCTTAACGACCTTATTTTGATTAAAGGAAATATTTCCTGAAAGATCCCACTTAAATCCACCTTCCAACACTTTCCCGGAGGCCGAAAATTCAAAACCCTTGTTCTGTATTTTTCCAATATTCTGAATGGTATAAGTAAAGCCCAGGGAAGAAGGCAGGGCTACATTATTCAACAAATCTCTGGTATTCTTGACATAGTAATCGGCGGTAAAATTCACCCGATTATTAAACAAGCTAATATCGATTCCAGCATCGGTTTGGGCAGTGGTTTCCCAGCGTAACGGTCCAGCCAGGCGGGTACCGGGGGCATAGTAAGTGGTCAGCGCATCTCCAAATACCACTTGATCGGAACTCAATAGATTTAATGTCTGATAGGGACTGATAGCGGTATTGCCTGTTTCGCCATATCCGATACGAACTTTCAGATCGGAAATGGCAGGTATATCTTTTACCCACTGTTCTTCAGAGAGCCTGTAGGCTATAGCAGCAGATGGAAAATAGCCAAACTTCTGGCCCTCACTATAGCGGGACGACCCGTCGGCACGTAGACTTGCAGTAACCAGAATTCTATTGTTAAAACTATAATTAATCCGAGCCAAATAGGAAAGCAGGCTCCATTTCGAGTAATACGAGGATGGTACGGACTGTGTAGCCGCTGCGCCAATATCGTAAGACTGCTGCGTATTACTAATAAATCCAGTTCCCGATGCAGACAACCCCGTGTTGACATAGTCCTGATAAGTAAATCCTGCCACAGCAGAAATACTCTGTTTGCCAAATTCCTTGTTATAGCTTACCGTATTCTCGCTGAGAATACTGCTGATGCGATTGGTGCTATAATCCGCTCTACCTTTGGAATTAACAAATTTATTGGTTGTGTAGCCATTAGTAACATCGTCGGTACTCTCAATCCCGGCCATAGACTTTATGATTAGTCCGGGCAAGGGCTGATATGATAGCGCCAAATTGGCCAGCACCTTATTAGACTTCAACCGGTCGGTCTGCTGATAAAGAAAATTTAAAGGATTCACGATAGCGTTGGACCCCCAGGCATAAGCTTCTCCCAAATTTGAATAGCTACCGTCTGCCTGCGTAGCCGGTATGGTGGGATATCCAGACAAGAGAGCAGAGATCAATGAACTACCCCGGTTTCCCTTGCCAGAATTTTTCCGATCCGTATCAAATTGACTTAATACAGAATTAAGGTCCAGTTTGAAGTTCTTCCCCAAATCCGAATTCAGGTTAAACCTCAGGGAGTTTCGTTTATAATTGCTCCCAATAATAATCCCGTCCTGACTAAAGTTACTCCCAGAAACAGAGAATCGGGTCCGCTCGTTGCCCCCACTTACCGAAATGGAATGATTTTGAATCGGTGCCCTCTGAAATACAAGGTCTTGCCAGTCAGTTCCTTTTCCGAAGCCGGCGATTTGATCTGGGGTAAAATGAGGACTAAGTCCATCATTAGCTGCCTGCTCGTTATAAAACTGCGCATACTGTGTGGCATCCATCATTTCTAATTTCTTACGAATGCTTTGAACTCCGAAGTAACCTTCATAATCGACATTGACCCTCCCCGATTTCCCCCTTTTGGTGGTTATAAGCACAACTCCATTTGCACCTCTTGATCCATAAATAGCGGTAGCCGAAGCATCTTTAAGTACCTCCATCGATTCGATATCGGCATTATTAAGCAAAGTAGGATTTCCTGAATAAGGAAAACCGTCAACGACATACAGGGGTTCATTACTTCCCTGAATAGAATTAGCTCCCCGCACACGAACGCTAATTGCAGCGCCCGGTGCACCCGTAGTCTGAGAGACATACACACCGGCGGCTCTACCGGCCATGGACTGGACCAGGTTGGTCGCCGGATAAGCATTGATCTCAGATGACTTGATAGAGGCAACAGATCCTGTCAAATCACTTTTCTTTACTTGTCCATATCCGATCACCACGATCTCTTGTAACGACCTGTCTTCCAGCTCCATACTCACCTGCAAATCCATTTTATCTCCGAGCAAAATCTCCTGAGTCTTATAGCCAACGAAACTAAATACTAGGATAGCCCTAGATATTTGGCTTGATGCAAGAGATAGCTGAAATTTTCCGCTGGCATCAGTCTGAGTGCCGGACTGCGTACCCTTTATAACCACACTTACACCTGGCAGGCTTTCTCCATTTTCATCCAATATGGTTCCTGTAATGTTTTTATCCTGGTTCTGAATAGAGGCCCCGGGTTTGATAGTTCCGCTGGACCTTTTTATAATTATAATTTTACCAGAAACCTCATAGGTTAGATCTAAGGGATCCAAAACCAGCTCCAATACTTCCTGAAGAGGCTTATTCACGACTTTAGCATCCACCTTTCGTTTGGATTGAATGATTCTGGAACTGAATACGAATTGGGCATCTACCTGTTTTTCAAGTAGACTTAGTACCTCCTTAATGGATAGGCCATTGGCCTCTAAGGATAATTTCTGACTTAATACCGACTGCGCTTTACTCGTATGCGCATAGGTGGTACCCAGAAATAAAATGGCAAATAGTAGCTGGGTAGCGGTTATTCTCATAGTCCAAAGTATTAGCCGATGGAATTGTACCGGTTTTTTCATAGATTTGAATGTTTTGTTAAGTTAACTGTTTGGCAAAACGATCCCGTGCTCCTTTCCAGGAGCTAATGGCGACAACCATTCGGGAACCTTAATTTAGGAGTCGGCAATGCGGGAACATTGTCGACTCTTTCTTATATATGGTTTGTAATCAAATGATATAGGTTTAAGGTGATACATGATTAATATCCTAGCATAAGTTATTGGCAGCCTTTCGAGTGAATAATCACTTGACCTTCCACTATTTCATAGCGCGACTCTACTGCCTTACAGATAATATCCAGCTTCTCATGGAGATTTTGCGATTCCAATACAGCCGTCAAAGGACAGTTGCGAAGCAGTTTCTCATCATATTGTATTTCAATGCCGTAAGCGGCTGCAAGTCGATCAAATACTTCGTTTACCGGTGTCTCTTCGAAGCTAAAGGAAATGGTACCTCGCTGCGACGGAATAAGACTTGGTTCAGCCACCAACGTCTTGACAAGCTTTGCGTCATTCCTGTAGAAAATTATTTGTTGGTTAGGCAAAAGCACATTTCCGCTTAACGCGTTGCCATCCATTTTTTTCTTAAACTCCGGATCTTTCTTTCCTACTACCAGTACCTTGCCGGTTTTTACAGAAATCGTAACATCCTCGGCAGTATCTTCCGCTTCCACCGTAAAGCTGGTACCCAGCACCTTGGTGACCAGGTCTCGGGTATACACCATAAAAGGTCTTGCCGTATCGCGATTTATTTCAAAAAACCCTGTACCCACCAAATAAATAGTCCTATGGTCGTCCGCAAATCCATCCTGATAAGTCAATTTTCCCCCTGGCTGCAGTAATACCCGGCTCCCGTCTGAAAGCGAATAGGATCGTGCTTGCTTCGATTGGTTAAAAATTTCTATGGATGAATTAACAGGTAATGCTTCAGCTGGACCATTTTCCAAAACCAATTCTACGGTATTCTTCCATTGCCCGACACCCCAGACCAATCCTGAAATCAAGAGGATGGCAGCAGCTATTCTCACAAAAAGATCCCGACGCCTGAAATAAACGCTTCCCTGTCTTTTGCGAGAGTCCAGGGTCTGAAGTCGATCCATGGTATTCCGCACCCGTTCCTCTACCTTCTCCGCTGTTAGTTCAGGTTCGTCTACCTGCAGTGCAAGGACAATATTACGTGCCGCAGTCACCCTACGCAAGCGCTCTGGATGGTCCTGTACCCACTCCTGCCAGAGGCGATCACTTTCGCTGGTTGGAGACAATACCCACTGCCGAAAGAAACGATCCCAAACAAAGTCGTTGGTTCGGAAATTTTCATATCTATTCATGATTCAATCTAATACCAACTACCGATAGACTGTTTCCTAGAATACATACCATCTTTTTTTCATATTTTTTTTATGAAAAGGATTAAAATGATCCGTACGCAAGTCAAGAAACTGGAAAAAGGACTATTCATACCACTGAATATCAGAAACCTATATCGATGGGTAGAAGGTTTTATGGTATTTAGCTGGAAACGAGTTCGACGAAATTTTATCCTTTTCGAGTCCTACTAAAACGAATCATATATAATGATGGTAATTCTTTAAAGTTTTAGAAACCCAACGGGCTGGTCTCAGCTAGGTAGCATGCCACTTTCTATTTGGATTAAGAAGCGTAGTTCAAAAGTAGATTTTAAGATTCAATACTCAGGCCTATTTTTATGAATGCAGCAGGACCAGGAAGCAGAATTAACAATTATAATAGTCGCATTCAACCAGCAAAAACTTCTTCAGCATCGCCCAGAAAGCACATTTACGACTTTTACAGTACATATTTTTGTCCTGAACAATAATCAGTAAGACACATACTTGAGCAATTTTTTAAGATAATATTCTATTCAGATTTTACTCCTGATGCTCGACCTTTTTGTCCATCCGCTTAAATTTGCTATACTATCATTCACTTTTTCAATTTTTACTTTCGTTTAGTTTTGCTTGCTCGTGAATCAGACTTATTAATTCTTCTGTCGGTATGTTCTGGTCAAATTTTATCTGAAAGGTTTTCTTCCCTGTTTTAAATCCTTTACCTTCCAATGTTTTACGCATTTCATCTGTAAGAGAGTCTATGCCAAAACTCACATGTTTTTTGGCTAACGAAAATCCAGCCAGGATACCCTTATACTTATAGATAGGCACATTCCAGCTTATACCACCTTCGGCTTTGGGTTCAGCTTCTTCAATCATATTTTTAAGCTTAGTCATAACCTCTCTGGCAACCTCTGGTGATAAATTGATATAGTCATCAACTGTTTTGGGTTTTATGTCTGTCATGCTGATTAGGATATTTTTTCTATTCGTTTCTCTCTCTTTTTAATAACAAACCATTACTAGTCTGGAAATCATGATGGGATTGCGACTACAATTTAATACCCCGGCCTCAAAATTCGAAATGAATGCTTCGGATAATGTAATGAGAAATCCAGTATAAGCCCAATTTCGCAATAGAGGAAAATTAGGACCGAAAATAGTAATAGCACATGCTATTCTACCAGTTCCAAAATACATAACAATTGCAATTTAAAGTTCGGAGGGCAAATAACCGGTATGAAGTTTAATAGCATTAGTAAAATGAGAATGATCGTAATACCCACAATCAAAAGCGATGTCCAACAATGCCTTATATTTCCTTTGTGTTTTTATTAAGCCTAAAGCGTTTTGTAGCCTAATGACATTGGAGTATTCTTTTGGTGTCAATCCTATAGAGTCCTTGAACAGTCTTTCTAATTGCCTTATTGAAATACCGTTTTGTGAAGAAAGCTTATCTATAGTCAAGAGACCCTTCGAAGCCTGTATGGCATCTACAATCCTACTTAACCTCATCGTTTTATCGCTTTTCCTATCAATGAAAAACTGGTTTAAATAGTCGATGTAGTTACTCTTTAAAAATCGATCTTTATCAAGAGACAGTTTTTTATCAAAAAGAATGGTGTTATTTTTTATCTCGCTCAGAGAAGCATATGAGAAAAAAGATACGAAAGCGGCAGGTTTTAGACATATGCCTACCAGATGTGTATTTTCATTTATATAACTTTCCTTAAAAGTGGTCATAGCCCCTACCACATAGGTTTTGCCATGCTCCATTATTACGGCACCCTGATCAGTAATACATTCATCACCAAGATTTATAACTAATCCTGGGCATCCATCAGGAAAAATGCGTTCCCAATGATTGCTTGATGGGTTACCTTTTAATTCCCAATAACTATGAATTCTATTTTGTAAAAGATGACTTGGATTTATTTCTTTATAATTCATAAACACGGCAGTAAACGGCGTAATCTACATCTTAATACCTAATCAACCTACCGCTGGTTAATTGTTCTGAACGCGTATTTAAAATCAAAAAGCATTCGAATCTTACTTTAAAAATATAGAAAAAGCAATATTTAAGGTTTTCCTGTGCCCAGTTCAAATAAGAAAATGTAGAATAAAAAGTGTGAGTAGCTCGACTTTGAAGTATTTCTTTAGCTGCCCCAAGGCCTTTTGCAATAGATTGGAGACGGTCTGGGGAGAAATGCCCATCACCTCCGAAATTTGAGAGCGGTCTAGGTTTTGAAAATATTTTAGATAGATAACCTCTTTCTGCCGTGCGGGAAGCATTTCGAGCGATTGCTGGATTTTCTGAAGGCTATAGCGCGCAGCTTCTTGCTCAATATAGCCCTGTTCTACCGAAAAAGTTAATCCAAATCCTTGTTCCAGCAGATCCAATGACTCCTGAGGCAACCGATTCTGCTGTTTGGTAGTGCGGTGCATCGCCCGTCTTAAACAAGCCATTAGGTAAGCTTTAGCCGGTATGTTTCCGTTAATGGCAGCTCTTTTCTCCCATATACCCAGAAATAAATCTTGGATCGCATCTTCGACAAAACGTTCATCTTTAGAAAATTTGGACCCATAATAGTATAAATCTCTATAATACAGGCCCATAACGCCGGCAAGGGCTTGCATATCTCCCTCCAAAAATTGCTGCCAAAGCAGATCAGCGTCTTGCATGATGTTGAAACATAGATGTTCCTTTCTAAGAAAAGCGTAAAATGAAATTGAATTAACACAAAAAATCAGAAGAAATCAATGAAAATATCAAAAAATAGCCTACTAGGATACAATTTAGATGGTTGCTAATAAACTGCCACCCGTAAACTACGGGGCCATCCCCGATAGATAAAGGTTAGCACATACATGCCGGGCGAAATATTGAATTCCGGATAAAGTAATATTTCCTTGGCTGCTCCTCTTCCATAGGTGCTGGAAACAATCATCCCCCCCTTTGTAAATAAGCGATAATCCGATCCACCTTCTCCATCGTAAATCTGAATTACTCTGCCCTCCGTGGGATTACTGTATACAAAGGGCATTTGCTCTTTTAGATGGCGAAAGACAGTTTTGGTCCCCGAGACTTCCATTAATTTCCCTTCTGCAGTCAGCGCTACAACCCGGTAAAAATAAGCACCTCCGACGTCATCCTGCCCATTATCTATATATTGATAAGCCTCGTCTCCCTGTCCATGACTGTCCAGCATTCCTATTGTCAAAAAATCCTTGCCGTCTGTACTTCTTTGAATCTGATAAATATCAGGTTGCTGAGAACCCCTCCACTGTATTTGCACACTCGACCCAACCAGACTGACAGCAAAGTCGGTAAGATAAACCGGCAAAACCCCATTGATATCCCTAATCAGGATATAGTCCACCCCTAAGGTTCCGAATCCGTCTCGAAAACGGATTTCAAAATTGGTAAGTTTCGAAGGTGAATAGGGATTAGGAGTGCCCGACCCTGGGAGAGGATACCCGGTAGCCTCATCTACTAACAGCATACCATTCACCCAGAGATCGTAACGATAGGGCATCACTTTATAATTGGCCACCGCTGCCGTCTCCGGAAATTTATAAACCTGCCCCCAGGCCGAATTATTCAATACCCAGGTTAGCGTAAACGTTGTATTAGGGGCGATTGGGGCACTATTTACATTTTTCTGGAAATCGTGAACGACTACCCCCGCCCCCGTAAAATTCAAACTAAAACGGGCAAACATCAGGAGATTTCCTGGAATAGTATTGTCATTGGGATTAAAATTTTCCCCTACATAAAAATACACGGCGTTGGATGTAACGGTACTGATATCTTTAACAGACAAGGTTAGTTGAATGTAGAGGGTCTCTGGGGTAGGTAAAAATGCGGAGCTTCGAACCGCCTTAACTATCCCTGAGGTTCCCTTGGGATCTGGATTCTGGCTACGAGTCATTTCCAAGGCACTGTTGGCAAATTGAAAGGAAGAGGTATTCGTTTTCACAATTTTATCGAACTGACCCGATCCAGGCACCCCTGACTCAAATGGACCTGAACCATCGAAGCCCTGTTCGAAATAAGTAATTTGGCTAAAGACTGGTGACCAGCCTAGCAGGCCGAAAATAAATACCCTTAACAAGCTCCTTCCTAGCGCCTCCATCCTTCCTAATTTTAAGTATTCATACCAAAATCTTTACTAAAATAAACATTTTATAAGACATTAATACATAAATATTTTATAGTATAATAATTAATGCCCGAGATCCTGTAAGAATTGCTGATGGTAGAGGGTAAAGCGTAAGTACTAGCTATGGGATTTTTAAATAATATCTAAAGCGGGGATATGATCAGGATCATTTGTGGAACCGCGTAAATCGGTAAATTGCTGCAGAATTATTTACTGATTTCAGGCCTTTCTATAGTCCACTGGGCTGTTCTCAATAATACCGCAATGTAAGAATTGACTGAGACAGACCACTTTTACAAATATTACACTGTCATTTTGACACTTTTTACTGTATTTACCGTAATAAACAAGACATAATTGCAGACTTTGGTAATTAGGAATAAGATTTTTGCAAGCTCTATTATTCAACGAAACTAAATTAGCCCATGAATTTTAACCAATATACCATAAAGGCCCAGGAGGTGATTCAACACGCAGCTCAAATGGCTCAATCGAATCAGCAACAGGCCATAGAAACAGGCCATGTGCTTAAATCTATCTTAGAGGAAGACCCCAATACTTCGGCCTATTTACTAAAAAAACTCAATATCAGCGAATCCATCCTAAATACCAGACTGGCTCAAATTATTGATCAGTACCCTAAGGTATCAGGTGGACAACCTTATTTGGGTAATGATTTGGCAGCAGCCACAGCAAATGCACAAAAATCTTTAAAAGAATTTGGAGATGAATACATTAGCATAGAATTGCTGTTGCTAGGTATAAGTGTCGGAAAAGATAAGACAGCCCTCCTGATGAAGGAGGTAGGATTCAAGGAGAAAGAGTTAATTAATGCCATCAAAGAACTTAGAGGAAAAAACAATCCCGTGAAAGATCAAAATGCAGAGGCTAAATACCAGTCCTTGGAAAGGTTTAGCAAAAACTTAAATGAAATGTCTAAGGCCGGAAAAATAGATCCGGTAATAGGACGAGACGAAGAGATCAGAAGGGTACTTCAGATATTAAGTCGACGCACCAAAAACAACCCGATCTTAATTGGCGAACCTGGAGTAGGAAAAACGGCCATCGTAGAAGGTTTGGCCCAGCGCATTGTGCAAGGGGATGTACCTGAGAACTTAAAATCAAAGATCATCGTATCTCTGGATATGGGACTGCTGATTGCGGGCGCTAAATACAAAGGAGAATTCGAAGAGCGTTTAAAAGCGGTGATCAAAGAAGTTACCGACTCAGATGGGGAAATAATCTTGTTTATTGACGAAATCCATACGCTCATTGGAGCGGGAGGAGGAGGAGAAAGTGCTATGGATGCAGCCAACCTCCTGAAGCCTGCCCTAGCCAGAGGTGAATTGCATGCCATAGGAGCCACCACCCTGAAGGAGTATCAAAAATATGTTGAAAAGGATAAGGCTCTGGAGCGTCGGTTCCAGACTGTAGTAGTAGACGAACCTGATATCCTGGATGCGATAAGTATTCTGAGGGGCATAAAAGAGAAATATGAACTCCACCATGGGGTACGTATTCAGGACGATGCGGTTATCTCGGCAGTAGAACTCTCCAATCGTTATATCAGCGATCGTTTCCTGCCCGACAAAGCCATCGATTTAATGGATGAGGCGGCATCTAAGCTTCGTCTGGAAATGGATAGTGTTCCTGAAGAACTTGACGAGCTAAATCGGAAGATTATGCAGCTAGAAATCGAAAGAGAGGCCATACGCAGGGAAAATAATAAGGACAAAGAGGCCATATTAAAAAAGGATATTGAAGACCTGAGTTCGGTAAGGAACACCCTGAAGGCCCAATGGGAAAATGAAAAGGGGAAGCTAAACGAAATCAGAACGCTAAAAGAAAGCACAGAGCACCTTCGCCTCGAGGCCGAGCAGGCCGAAAGATCTGGGGACCTGGCACGTGTAGCCGAAATACGCTATGGCCGCCTACCAGAAGTGCAGAAAAAACTGGCCGAGCTGGAGGCTGGAGAAATAGAAGGAAGTTTGGTAAAAGAGGAAATCACACCGGAAGATATCGCCGAAGTTGTAGCCAAATGGACGGGAATTCCTGTCAGTAAAATGTTACAAAGCGACCGGGAGAAACTCCTACATCTGGAGGCCCACCTTCACCAACGTGTAGCCGGACAAAATGAAGCAATTGAAGTCGTATCCGATGCAGTAAGACGCAGCAGGGCAGGCCTTCAGGACGCCAGAAAACCCTTAGGTAGCTTTCTCTTTCTAGGCCCTACAGGGGTGGGAAAAACGGAGCTAGCTAAAACCTTGGCGGAATATCTTTTTAATGACGAAAATGCCTTGGTTCGAATCGATATGAGCGAATACCAAGAACGTCACGCTGTAAGCCGACTGGTTGGAGCACCTCCGGGATATGTAGGCTACGACGAAGGGGGACAACTTACTGAAGCCGTACGCCGTAAGCCCTACAGTGTAATCCTGCTCGATGAGATTGAAAAGGCACACCCCGATGTATGGAATATACTTCTCCAGGTTCTGGACGAAGGTAGACTGACTGATAATAAGGGTAGAGTGGCCAATTTCAAAAACACCATTATTATCATGACTTCGAATATGGGTAGCCACATCATCCAGGAAAAATTCGCAGAAGATGAAGGGTGGAACCATAGTCTGGTTATGGAAGAAACAAAAAAGGCGGTGCTTGATTTGTTAAAGGCATCAGTAAGGCCTGAATTCCTGAACCGAATCGATGAGATCGTGCTATTTGAACCATTGAGCATGAAAAACATTCGTAAGATCGTGGATATTCAATTTAAGGGAATCCGTCAGATGTTGCTCGAACAAGGTATTACTTTAGATGCTTCTGAGGAAGCACTTACCAAACTAGGGGAAGAAGGTTTCGATCCGGCGTTTGGAGCACGCCCCCTTAAAAGGGTTTTCCAAAGAAAAATTCTGAATGAATTATCGAAGGGTATTCTAAGCGGAAAGGTAGCTAAAGATGCAGTCATTATGATGGAGCTAAACGCAGATGGGGAACTAGTCTTCGAAAATGTAGAAATTTAGCTACAGAACCAGCAATAAAAAAACAAAGGCGGACGTCAGACCCAGGTCGAGCATCCGCCTTTTTTTGGCTCTGCTTCCTCAATAAGTCCTATATTTCTTGGCTTGTATATGCCTGCTCTGATATTCAGCATGATTTTTGTAACATAAAATTGTTCTAAATCTACCTTTAATATAAATAGAAAAGTATGGAAAAGTCATCGAACTCGATTCATATAGCCATTCTGGTTGCCGATGGCTTCGAAAGGCTTGAACTCGCCTGTCCCCATAATAGCTTAACGCAAGCTGGCGCCGACGTGCATGTAATTTCTGCCAACAAAGACGAAGTAAAAAGTTGGCATCAAGTGGACTGGGGCGACGCATACAAGGTAGATGTCCCATTAACCATGGCCCGGCCCGACTACTACCAGGCATTATTGATTCCCGGTGGCCTCATGAGTCTTACAGAACTTCGAGTAGATCAGCACGCTTTGGACTTTGTAAAACATTTTGTTGAGCAGGAGAAGCCTATTGGAGCAATAGGAACCGGCCAACAATTGCTTATCAGCGCCAATGCATGCCCCGGAAGAAGAATGACCTCAGCCAGGTCTTTACAGATAGACCTAGAAAACGCGGGTGCCACTTGGATAGACCAATCCGTGGTCACCGACAAAGGACTGGTAACCTGTAGAGGGACAGACGATCTGCCGGCATTCATGGAAGAATTGTTGAAGTCAGTTAACCTTCCTCAGATAGCCGAAGTTCAGGTAGAAAATGAATGTCTTCAATAATACGCCCCTTCAATGTATGATAATGACAATGGGGGCCGAAGCCCCCAACCGTCTATTTCCAATCATCCATCGATTATTTCAGATAAACACCCGCCTGTTGGGAATCACTCAAAATTACCTCAACATGCTCACTAATGGTAGTACTCAACGAGTAACCAACATAGTCGGCATGAATGGGGAATAAGTGATGGCTGCGATCTACAATCACCGCTACTTGCACTTTTTTCATTCGCACTTTTAAAAATGGTTCGAGGGCGAAAGCCAGGGTACGACCCGTATTAAGGACATCGTCGACAACCACTGCCACCATATCCTTGACGTCGAAGCCTGGCTCATCGAAGACCACAGGGCTCTGTTGCTTTGTATTTTTATCAAATAAAAGTTGTAATAATTTTACTTTAAGCGGAGAAATATCTTGCAACTCTATCATAAGTCGTTTGGCAAAAGCATATCCTTCACCCGCAATTCCCGCCAGCACAATCTCTGTCTCCTGAAAATTCTGCTCATAAATCTCGAATGCTATTCTGCGTATTTTCTGGCTAGTTTCTAGTGAAGTTAAAATTTGCCGCCGTGTATTGCTTTCTATTTTCGTCATAATATTAAAACTGTAATGAACAGAAGTCGAAATTTAACTAATCGCATCGATTTCTGGAAGGGAAATCATTAATTGGTCTGATTCTCCAGACCATCAATTTCGAATAAAGGTTGCCCTAACAGGGAATCACAATTCTAATATAATTCTCCTTGAACAAAATTTTTGACCCAATTGGCAAAAGTAAGTTCATGAGTAGGCAGTTCCAGACTGGCCAGTCCCTTCAATACAGTGGGCTCTCCCATTCTGTCCACTCTGGCCTGGATCAAAGCTGCATCATATTCTTTTGTAAACTCTGGATGGGCCTGAATACTTAACATATTCTCCCCAATTTGAAACATAGCATGCGGGCAATCGGGGCTTCTGGCCAACAGTAAAGCATCTGTCGGGAGCGTAAGAACCTGATCCTGGCACATCATCAGCAGGTTAAAATTCTCTCGCATGGGTTGCATCCAGGCCTGATGATGGAGTAAAGAAAAAGGATGCACCCCTACACACCACCCTCTTTCCGACTTCTGAACTCTTCCGCCGAGAGCCTCTCCCAATAGCTGGTGTCCGAAGCAAACGCCAATATATTTTCGGTCTGAAAGGGCTATAACCCTGATAAACTCTTTGACCTTACCGATCCATTCCTGCGTATCATAAACCGAATACCTAGATCCTGTGCAAATATAGGCGTCGCACTCAGCTACATCTACAGGGAAATGTCCATTGACCACATCATAGTAAGAGAATTCCCAATGAGGAGCTACTTTTAAGAAGAGCCTGGGAAACATCTCCCGATAATCGCCGGCGATATATTGTAGATCTTCACCAACGTGATCACATTCCAACAATCCGATTTTCATAACCTGCTCAGGTAATTTTTAAATGGAAGGACTTCGGCCTGGTCAACGCTTCATATCCCAGACTTGACAAGGTACATCCCCGGCCAGAATTTTTCACTCCTGTCCAGGCAAGAGCCGGGTCAAGATAGTCGCAGCGATTCATAAACAAGGTACCCGTTTCAATCTGGTCCCCTATGGTTAAGGCGGCCTCCATATCGGTGGTCCATACAGATGCAGTAAGCCCATAGGGGCTGTCATTCATTAAAGTGATAGCCTCTTCATCGCTGTTCACAGCCATAATGCCTACCACCGGGCCAAAAGTCTCCTCCTTCATGATGCGCATGCTGTGATCGACATCCACTAATATCTGCGGACCCATATACGGCGTACCGGCTTGGTCGGCAGGAAAGGTGTCAGGATCCAGGAGAGCTTTAGCCCCATTCTCCAGAGCTTCTGAGATCTGCTTCCGAACAAAATCTGCCGCTCCTGTCCTTACCATGGGACCAATAGTAGTAGCCTCCTCCAGTGGATTTCCCAATTTATAAGTGCTGGTCAGTTCTACAAAACCTCTTACGAAGGGCTCATACACCGATTTGTGAACGTATATTCGCTCCACTCCACAACAAGACTGTCCCGAATTAAAAAAGGCTCCATCCACCAAATTTTCTATAGCTTCTTCCAGGTTTGCATCGCTTCGCACATAGGCAGGATCTTTTCCGCCAAGCTCCAGACCAGCCACTATAAAGCGCTCACCTATGGCACGCTGCACGGCCTTTCCCCCTTCTACCGAGCCTGTAAAAGCCACAAAGTCAACCCTCGAATCGCCAATTACCTGGGCAACCTGCTCATGACTTAGATGTAAAAATTGAAAAACACCCTCGGGTAGTCCAGCATGAGCAAAAGCCTGCGCATAGCGCTCTGCGCAAAGTGGTGTTTGCTGTGCATGCTTGAGAATCACGGCATTGCCTGCCATAATAGCCGGTATCACCGAGTTCACCGAGGTAAGGTATGGATAATTCCAGGGCGCTACCACGAAAACGGTCCCTAGTGGTTCGCGGGTAATAAAACATTCAAAACCGGGCATTTCCTCTACGTCTATATCGGCAAGTGCATCTTCGGCAATGCCGATCATATATTCGGCACGGTCTTTAAAACCCTTTTTAATCTCATTGGCCGTATAGCGAATGGGTCGACCCATTTGCCAGGTAAGCTCCAACCCAATCTCTTCGGCATGGTCAAGAAAATACCCCACCGCCTTCCGACAGATTTCGGCCCGTTCAGCCAAGGTGGTATTTTTCCAGAAAGCCTGAGCAACCTTGGCTTTGACCAATGCCGACTCTAAAGTAAAGTCATCTGCTAATTCTCTTTCCACATACACTGAGCCATCTATGGGGCTTATTGTCCTTTGTATTGCCATCCTATTGATATTTGCTTGATGTAATATACAGGTTTCCCTTGCCAAAATAAAGCAATTCCTTTTGATCGATGTCTAATCTCCCTCCTCCCGATCAGAGTGGAGTTACATAGGCCGCAGTTATTCCGCCATCTACCAGAAAATCGGTACCCGTAACATAGGTAGACTCATCTGATGCCAGGAAAAGTACGGCAGAGGCCATTTCTTTGGCCTCTCCAAAGCGCCCCATGGGAACATGAACAAGCCTCCGTTGTTTCTTTTCCTCTGTGTTCAAAAATTTCATTAATAATTCGGTGCGCAGCGGCCCTGGGCAGAGGGCATTCACGCGGATATTTTCTCGGGCATGAATCACCGCTAGCTCCCGGGTCAATGCCAGGACTGCCCCCTTGCTGGCAGTATATGCGATTTGAGGAGTAGCCGCACCTAGAATTGCGACAAATGAGGCGGTATTAATAACAGATCCACCTCCCGCTCTTTGAAGCGCCGGAATCCCATATTTACAACCCAGAAATACTCCTTTCGCATTGATATTCATAGTAAGATCCCACACCGACTCCTCTGTAGTCATTGCGTTGTCGTCGTCGCTATGCATGATGCCGGCATTATTGAAGAGAATATTCAGTTTGCCAAACTTTTCTTCGGTGAAAGCTACCATCGCCTTACAGTCGGCATCCTTTGAGACATCGGAATAAATAAAATAGGCTTCTCCTCCTTGCTCGACAATCATATCGGCTGTCTGTTGACCCATTTCCTGGTTGACATCCGAAACTACTATCTGTGCACCTTCACGGGCAAATAACAAGGCAGTCTCACGCCCGATCCCGCCGCTTCCGCCGGTGATCAGGGCAACTTTATTTTTTAGGCGCATTTTATGATGGTGTTAAGGTACTAATACTTTTTGGATACTATTATAAGGGTATTAAAGGCTATTTGCAAAATAATATTTCCAATAATACCTCACGATTAAAATAAGCACAAATCACCTTATTGCAACCAGGGTCATAAAATTTCTATATTCGTCCTGCCTTCTCCCGCATAACTTATCAGAAATCTAAAGGATATTGTCCATACCCTGTTTATTGTTTAAGCCCTTGAAAAGAATTACTGGAATTGGAACAGACCTGCACCTGAAAATCTTGTGAATCAGAAACAAATTCCTCGCAAAACACGGTTTAAATGTATGACAATCGAAGGACTCCCCTACAGGTATTAAATCTACTGAGTATTTTACTCCGATCCAATTGAGGGCCCGAATGGGAATCGATTAGAACTTTAGGATAAGCTATGTTTTTACATTTTTATTTTTTGAAAAGAAGAGAGATATCACTTAATAATTTATATCAGGTTTAGAAGCCATACAATAAACATTCCTAATCCGGGGATGGGGAATTGACACAAACCCGTTTTTCAAAAACATCATAAAAAAATGAGGCCCAATCCGATCAGGCCTCATTGTGCTATTAACCGCAATTTTCCGCTAGGGAATCAGCTTATATACCGCACCCTTGGCATCGCCCAGTATGCGCACCAATACATAGAGCTCTCCATCAAGGTCTTCTCCAAAACTGTAAACATGCCAATAGCCAGTACTCTTAGATATCTCCATTTTCTCGCTGGTCCATTTTTTATCCGCACCCTGGCTTAGCTTCCAAATGGGGCCCGACATATCGCCATAGATATAACTCCCTGCTAAATGAGGTATCGACTTTCCACGATAAACATACCCTCCTGTAATACTGATACCTTCCGAATGTGGATATTCAAAAATAGGGTCAATTGGATTTTTGGGCTGGGGGTCCTTGTCGTTAAAGACCTGAAATCCTTCTAGTGCTCTCCAACCATAATTTCCCCCCTTTTCAATAATATCAATCTCCTCATACTTATTCTGACCCACATCTCCCGCAAATAGCCGCTGATCGGCCTTGTCAAAACTAAATCTCCAGGGATTTCGCAAACCATAGGCATATATTTCCGGACGTACATTCTTCTCACTTACAAAGGGGTTGTCACTGGGGATACCATAAGGTTTTTGATTTACATCGATACGAAGGATTTTCCCCAAAAGATTGCTGCGATCCTGAGCATTTCCAATAGTGCCGTGTTTATCACCGGCACCACCCCCATCACCTACCCCAATATAGAGGAAGCCATCATTCCCAAACTTCAACTCTCCTCCATTATGGTTCCCTTCAGGTTGATCGAATTCCAGGACTACACGCTTGGAAGCCTTGTCGGCTACAAGTGGGTTACCGGCTTGCACCTTATACTCCCGAACTTCAGACCGGTGATTAGCACCCTTCGCTTCAACACTACAATAGACATAAAACAAACCATTCGAAGCGTAGTTAGGGTGAAAGGCAAGGCCCAACAAACCCCGCTCGTCATAACCGTCCTTTTTTAACACCTCATTGGTAATATCCAGAAATGGTGCCTGTCTTAACTGCCCATCCTGAATCACTCGGATTCGCCCTTCCTGCTCGGTAACAAATAAAAGCTCCGGTGAGTGGCTGGTTACAGCAAAGGCTGTGGGAAGCGTAAGTTCATCGGTAATCAGCTGAAGGCCTACACCTTTCCCTGACGAAACCTCCTCCTTCTTCTGCTCTGTTTGCGATTGGCAGGACAGATTCAAAAAGAATACAATCGCAAGGGCTAATGGTCCAAATTTTTTCATTTTATAGTTGATTAATGTCTAGTAAAACAATAACGATCAAAAAACTTCAGTACTCTAAAGCTACCGCTGCGTTTATGGCTACAAAACCGTTCCATTAACATCGGATGCGAGGAATAAATAAAATATGGGATTAAAGATACCGAATTATATTCGCTCAAAATACCTTTTGCGCTCCCAGTCCGTCACCGATTCATTATATGCTTTCTGCTCTTGTTTAAAAAAATGTGTGTAATGTTTCACCACCTCCTCGCCGAAAGCTTCGCTGGCGAAAGTACTATTTTCGAAGAGAGGGATGGCCTCTGCCAGGGTATAAGGCACCCTGGGAAGGTGCGCAGCGGCATAGATATCTCCTTCGAATATGGCCGGCGGCTCAATTTTATTCTTAATCCCCGCCAATCCAGATGCCAAGGAAGCCGCAAAGGCCAAGTAAGGATTACAATCGGCCCCAGGAATGCGGCATTCGATGCGCAAACTAGCTCCTGAACCTACCACCCTAAAACCCGCCGTGCGGTTGTCGTAGCTCCATGCCAACCGAGTAGGCGCCCACGAACCGTCTACGAAGCGCTTATAGGAATTTACGGTAGGCGCATAAAAAGGCATCACATCGGGCACATACTTGATCCATCCACCCAGAAACCAGCGAAATAGATCCGAACCTTTTACAGGCCCAAACACCTGATCTCCTATAAAGGCATTCTTCCCATCTTTCCACAGACTCATATGGATATGACTGCTGGACCCTGCCTGGTCAGTGGAATATTTTGCCATAAAAGTGACACTAAGGCCCATTGCGTCAGCTACCTCCTTTAAACACTGTTTATAAACTACGTGATTATCAGCCATGGGTAAGATTTCGGCATAACGCACGTTCAATTCATGCTGCCCCAGGCCCCATTCCCCCTTGGAAGTCTCCACCGGAACCCCTGATTTTTTGAGATGACGACGCACTTTAGAAGTAAAATGCTCATTGCGTGTACCCTGCATGATATGGTAATCTTCCAAATAATATCCAGCGGGTTTAAGATCCTGGTAGTTTTTATCAAAAGCCTCACGGTAATTATTTTCTAAAAGATAATATTCCAGTTCTGAAGCGGCAAAACAGGCTAGCTCATCCTGTGCCACTGCCTCCAACTGCTTTTTTAATATGGATCGTGGGGCGACAATATCTAAAGAATGATTTTTTTCATCTACCAAATCACAAAGGACCATTGCCGTTTTGTCCAGCCAGTCGGCAATTCTCAGCGTGCTCAAGTCGGGTACCATATGAAAATCGCCATAGCCAAGCTCCCAGTTGGCATAAGTGTACCCGGGAACCGGATTCATTTCCATATCCGTCGTAAGCAGATAGTTGCAACCATGAGTACCATCGCGAACCACGCTATCCATAAAATAGTCGGCGTCCACACGCTTGCCCAGCAGCCTGCCATAATGGTCGGTAAAGGCTACAACAATGGTGTCCACACGTTCTTCTTCTATTAATACTGCTAGGTTTTCAAGGGTAATCATAGAATGTAGGTTTTAGGTTTATCTTAATTTATCTACTTGTGCATGGAGGGGGAATTTTAGAACTACTTTTTTTCCAGATGCCTTTTCAAGCATTGGAATCAATATTTTCCGAGCATTTTCACGGGTTTGATCTAAAATTCCCATATCAAGCGCGGAGGTCTGAATTTGTTTTTCTGCCTGGCGATAGGCCTCATCAATCAGTTTTGACTCCTCCATAAAGGCATACTCCAAATTGTATATTTTGGATTTGGTATGATCGATTTTAAAATTACAAAGCTCTGGATCAGGCAGATTGACTACCAGAACCTCTTCTTCGGAACTGATATCCGCTATCACCACCTGGGTAAGGTCGATGCAACCTATGGCTTCCCCCTGCACAATCAATATTGCTTTGGCATTGGGAAGCCAGGTCTTCACGATCTGCTGCTCGACCACATCCTTGAAATTATACTTCACCAATTCTAACTTCCCCATGGCCGTAATTTCCTGTAACAAAACATGATGGGTCGTTTCTTCAGTTTCCTTTCCCGACCACCAACCGGGAAGTCCTTCCCCATTGCTCCATAACAAATACACACTGCGCAGGCCTAAAATCAGCAGGGCAAACACAATCAATCTTACGATCCAGTTGATTAAACGCATAATTTAACAAATTCAAAGCTGTTGTTTTAATCTTAGTTTTTCGGCCATTCTCTGGGCAAGCATACTGGTCATAATCAGCTGCAAGGCATGATAAGTCATAATAGGCAGAAGCATTAAACCGGCTTGAGGGCCCACGAATAACACCCTGGCCATCACGGCACCTTGTACCAATGATTTTTTGGATCCACAAAACACGGCTGTAACCTTATCTTCCCGGTTAAACCTCAGAAATCCGGCTACCATAGTTAAGAGTAAATACATGAACCAGAATAATAATAGCATGCCCGCTGCTAATAACAAAAGTTCGGACATCCCCATTCCACTAAATAAACGCTCGGCGAAAGAGGCACAAAAAGAAGTGTAAACGATCAACAGGATCGATGACTGATCGAGTAACTTAATTCTCTGACGATGGCGATACGCCCACTCACCCCAGCGTCTGTTCATCATAAAGCCCAGTGTCACTGGTAAAAGTACTTGAAAGGCCAGTTTTCCGACTATTGGCCCAAGATCAAAAGACAGGCTGGAGTTACCTAAAACCAGCCCCATCCACAAAGGGGTGAGAAACACCCCCAACAGACTAGAAATACTGGCATTAAAAATAGCCGCGGGTATATTTCCCTGGGCTAATGACACCATGACAACCGATGAAGAAACGGTTGAAGGCAAAGCCGCCAGAAAAAAGATAGAGAGCCATAAGGCATCTTGGCCGGCCTGTTGAAATAGGGGTCTGATCATAAAAACCAGAATAGGGAATAATAGAAATGTGGCTGCATGAACTAAGATATGCAACTTCCAATTTCGGAGGCCTTCCCTTAAACTACTGGGATTTAATTTTAATCCATAAAAGAAAAAAATTAAGGAAACGGCATACATCGACACCACGGGTAGGTGCAGCGGACTCTGCTCGGTTCCTGGATATGGCCACAAATAAGCCAGGCCAATAATGGCGAACAAGGAAAACATAAATCCGTCGAGGCCCACCCTGCGGGCCCCTGTTGCAAGCATACTCCATTTTATCCGGTCTTTAATCATAGCCCCAAAATAAGGGATTGCAGCCTAAGTAAGTCATTAAATATCTATAATTATAAAAAGCGGCCCTTATTAGCGCGGTTCAAGGACAGATGTGAAAGAGGTTGTACCTGCTTTCCCCGAAAAAATCTGTAATTTTGCGGACTTTAATTGATTCGAGCCATATACCCAATTTGTTTAATGCTAACTGTCAACAGCTGTTAGCGCATAATAGATTATGAAATACAATGCCTATAAAAATCTGAGCTACCCACAGGTGGGTGACGAGGTATTAAAATTCTGGAAGGAACAACAAATCTTTGAGGCCTCCGTCTCCTTACGGGAAGGCTCTCCAGGCTTCACTTTTTTTGAAGGTCCACCCTCGGCCAATGGAGCCCCAGGCATTCATCATGTCATGGCTCGCACCATCAAAGATATCTTCTGCCGCTATAAGACCTTACAAGGCTTTCAGGTAAAGCGTAAGGGAGGCTGGGATACGCACGGTCTTCCCGTAGAGTTGCAGGTAGAAAAAGAATTGGGAATCACCAAGGAAGACATTGGAAAGACGATCTCCGTAGCCGAATACAACGAAAGATGTAAGCAAACGGTTATGAAGTTTACCGATCAATGGAACGACCTGACCGAAAAAATGGGCTACTGGGTAGACCTGGACGATCCCTACATCACCTATAAAAGTGACTATATAGAAAGCTTGTGGAGCCTTTTAAAGAAGCTTTACGACAAAGGGCTGCTATATAAAGGTTATACCATTCAGCCCTACTCTCCCGCTGCCGGCACAGGACTCTCCTCTCACGAGCTCAACATGCCTGGCACCTACCAGGATGTGAAGGATACGACCATTGTGGCTATGTTCAAAGTTAAGGAGGCTGCCTCTCAAGCAATTTTTTCCGACTATGCTCAAGAGGACATTCGTATTCTAGCCTGGACCACTACCCCTTGGACACTCCCTGCCAACACGGCCCTGACCGTAGGAGCGGGCATTAATTATGTTCTGGTTAAGACTTTTAATCCATATACGCATAGCCCTGTTTCGGTAGTTTTGGCCAAAGATCTGGTAGGAAAGTATTTCTCTGAAAAAGGGAAAGATGCGGACTTCGACAACTACCAGGCCAGTGATAAAAAGGTACTTCCCTGGACCATCCTAAGCGAATTTAAGGGAAAACAAATGGAAGGCATCCGCTACGAGCAATTGATGCCTTATGTGATTCCCGACAAAGGGCCTACTGGCAAAGAGGCCTTTCAGGTGATCCTTGGCGACTTCGTTACTACTGAAGATGGTACCGGTATCGTCCATACCTCCCCTACCTTTGGGGCCGATGACTTCCGTGTCGCACAGGCCAATGGCATTCCGGCCATAATGGTTCGGGATGAGAGCGGAAAGGAGGTACCCATTGTCGACCGGCAGGGAAGGTTTGTGAAAGAAATAGGCCCCTACGCCGGGCGGTTTGTGAAACCGGAATACTACTCCGCCGAAGATCAGGCAGACCCCGCATTTAAGCCTACGGATGTGCTAATCGCTATTCAGCTGAAAGAAGAGGGTAAAGCCTTTAGGGTAGAAAAATACGAGCACCCTTACCCACACTGCTGGCGTACCGACAAGCCCGTTTTGTACTACCCGCTCGATAGCTGGTTTATCAAAACTACAGCCATGAAAGATCGGTTAGTGGAACTCAATAAGTCCATCAACTGGAAGCCCGAAAGCACTGGGAGCGGACGCTTCGGCAACTGGCTGGAAAACCTGGTAGACTGGAATCTCAGCCGTTCTCGATACTGGGGTACACCCCTGCCTATCTGGAGAAACGACCACGGCGATGAGCTTTGTATTGGTTCTATAGAGGAACTAAAGCATCACCTAGAAGAAACCATTGTTTCAGAGCACCTCACCCGGGAGCAGGCGCTTCACAACTCCGAATATCTCGCTAAGCTGCAGAGTGGAGAATTTGACCTGCACCGGCCTTATGTAGACACCATCTGTCTGGTATCTAAAAATGGCCATCTGATGTTCCGCGAACCCGATCTGATCGACGTCTGGTTCGATTCCGGAGCCATGCCCTATGCCCAGTGGCACTACCCATTCGAAAACCAAGAGATTTTTAATGAAAGCTACCCCGCCGACTTTATATCTGAAGGTGTGGATCAAACCCGTGGCTGGTTTTTCACCCTCCATGCGATATCGGTTATGCTTTTCGACTCTGTTGCCTTCAAAAATGTTGTATCTACTGGACTGGTACTCGACAAAGCGGGCAATAAGATGTCCAAGCGCCTTGGCAATGCGGTAGACCCATTTGAAACCATTGGTCAATATGGCCCTGATGCTACCCGCTGGTATATGATCACCAATGCGGAGCCTTGGGACAACCTTAAATTCAATATTGAAGGAATTGGCGAGGTGCAACGAAAATTTTTTGGCACCTTGTTTAATACTTATAATTTCTTCGCCTTATACGCCAATCTGGATGGGTATGTATTTGACGAGACAAAATCTGTCTCCATGGCCAAGCGCACGGAATTGGATCGCTGGATCCTTTCCAAGCTCAATACCTTGATCGATCAGGTGACGGCTCAGTATGAAGATTATAATCCTACCAAAGCCGGGCGCCTCATTCAGGATTTTGTTACCGACCAACTTTCAAACTGGTATATACGCCTCAACCGCCGCCGTTTCTGGAATCCTTCGCAAGAGCAGGGCGCTGGCCTCACCGACGACAAGGTGGCCGCTTACGAAACCTTGCAGCACTGCCTGGTAACCGTATCCCAGCTGATGTCGCCCATCGCACCTTTCTTTGGAGAATGGCTATACAAGAACCTAACTGACGGATTAAGGGAAACGGCTAAGGCCAATAACAGCCCATTCCGCTTCGAGTCGGTACACCTTACCTTGTTTAGCGAGATTAAAAGGGATGAAATTGACCAGGATCTTGAGAAATCTATGGAGCTAGCCCAATCCATCAGCTCTTTGGTGCATTCTATCCGTAAAGGCAATAAACTCAAAGTTCGTCAGCCTCTATCCAAGATATTGATCCCGGTGTTAAATGCCGATACGCAACGGCAAATCGAGCAGGTGAAAAGTATCATCCTCACCGAGGTGAACGTTAAGGACGTGGAATTTGTGAAAGACGATAGCGGTGTGATCAAGAAAAAGATTAAACCTAATTTTAAGACGCTAGGACCCAAATTCGGGCCTAAGATGAAAGAAGTGGCAGCAGCTATTTCTGCTCTAAAGGAAGAGGATATCAAGAGTCTGGAAAAACATGGCAATATCGAACTTATCGGGCAGTCAGGAATGCTGGAGATCGCCCTCTCCGATGTCGAGATTGTGGCAGAGGACGTACCCGGATGGCTGGTTGCCAGTGCAGACGGGCTCACCGTGGCCCTGGACATCACCGTTACCGACGCCCTACGTAAGGAGGGCATCGCCCGTGACTTTGTCAACAGGGTACAGAACCTGCGCAAAGACAGTGGCTTTGATGTGGTTGATAAGATCAAAATCAATCTACAAGATTCTGACGCACTGCTTTCTGAGGCCATTATGGATAATTCAGCCTATATCCAGCAGGAAGTACAGGCACAAGAGCTAAATATTGTGGCGGACCTGAATGGTGAGGCTACCGAAATTGAAATGGACGAATTCCTGCTTAAACTCAAAATTGAGGTAATAGCCTAGTTCATCCTCGCAATTTTATTTGAAACCGTGTTGATTTCTTTGTCAACACGGTTTTTTTATAACCTTCCGATTCCATCCAATGAATAAGTACCTCGATTATTTTTACTCAAAAAACCATATTTTAACTATATTGAACCCAAATTTATTAGCAATAACCTATGCATCTACGAAATTCGAATGTACTGATAACAGGGGGAGCTTCTGGTCTGGGAGAGGCTACCGCCCGACTCGCCTTGCACCACGGGGCAAAGGTTTGCATTATTGACTTACATGAACTGGCAAAAAAAACGATTGAACACAAATTCCATGACCGGTTTCTGTCCCTCTTGGCCGACGTAACTGTCCCAAAAGATATCGAGACGGCGATAGGAAAAATGATCGAGGTATTCGGCTCTGTGGATGTGGTGGTCAATTGTGCTGGTATCGCTCCCGTAGGCAAGACGGTGGGAAAGTTCGAAGGAGAATACGGACCACACGATCTGGCCCTGTTTGAGAAAACGGTTAAGATCAATCTGGTTGGAAGCTTTAACGTAGCCCGTCTCGCCGCTTTTGCCATGGAAAGAAACCAGCCCAATGAAGTGGGAGAAAGGGGTTTGATCATCAATACCGCCTCTATTGCTGCCTACGACGGGCAGATGGGCCAAGTAGCCTATGCCGCAAGCAAGGGAGGGGTAGCCAGTATGACCCTGCCCATGGCCCGCGATCTCTCCCGGGCAGGCATACGGGTAATGACCATCGCCCCCGGACTTTTCGAAACCCCGATGATGGCAGGCCTACCACAGGAAGCCCAGGGCTCCTTGGGCGAACAAGTTCCCTTTCCACCGCGGTTGGGTAAACCGGCAGAGTATGCGCAGCTGGTAAAATCCATCGTTGAAAACCCCATGCTAAATGGGGAGGTCATCCGCCTGGATGGAGCGCTGCGGATGGGGCCCCGATAAGAGTTAGAGTAGTTTTATTCCTAAATTTTTATACTTCTCAAACAGAACCATATCGCCTATCTGATCGGTCACGATGCTGTGAAGCTCGTCGGCCGGACAGATATAATAGGACTCTGCCGTGTCCATTTTCTCCGTGGACGACAGGGCGACAACTTTTTTGGACACCTGAACCATCGCCGCCTTCACTTGACTTTCCTCGAAATCGGGACCCGTTACACCGTAATCACGATGAATACTGCAGATCCCTAAAAAGCAGATATCCGGACGGAACTTCCGGAAGAAATCAATGGTATCCGCTCCTACGGTAACGAAGGAGCTCTTCATCAGTTGCCCGCCAGCAAAAAGTACCTCTACCCCTTGGTGCTCTTCGAGCACTGAGGCGATGGGAAAACTGTTGGTAATGACCGTTAAACTGATATCCGCAGGTAATAAAGTAGCCAGCAGCAAGGTAGAGGTTCCCCCATCAAGTATTATTACCTGTCCATCTTTGAGTAGCCCTACTGCTTTTTGAGCAATCAGCTTTTTTTGCTCATTACCATAGGTCATTCTATCTTTAAACTGGTGTGGTACCGGGGAAGGAGGTACCGCTCCGCCACGCACAGCCTGCAAGAGACCTTGATCAGAAAGGGCCTTGATATCTCTTCTTACTGTATCCTCGGAGACACCGAGCAGGGCGCTCAGTTCGGTGAGCAGCACCCGATTGTTCTGACCCAGCTGATCGAGGATGACTTGAAATCGTTCTTGTTTTAACATATCAGGAAAATAACCGGCCGGCACAGTGCAAGGAAATGCCCTCCGACCAATAGGCATCGTAGTTCCGAAGTAATCTTAAATTCAAAATTATGGATTTATTTTGGGAGGAGGTAGAAATGTTTTTTAAATGTCTAAAAAAGAGGCATTCCGCAACCTGCCTCCAATGCCCACATCAAAGACAATTGCTCAGCCCATATATAGCTGCTTTGCAAACAGCATATAAAAAAAACTAGCAAGATATTACCATCATATACCAGCCGCACTCTTTATCCAGCGCAGATAAAGTCAATTTATTTTTCCAAAGGATACCATATTATCCGAAAAAGGCCGGTTTATTGCGAGAGAAAAAGGATCAGATCCGCCCCAAGTTGCAATATTTTGCAAATTATAGTCAATGAATTAAATTTATTTGCATAATATTGCATTATTAATCATCATTATCAGTTTATTGATATGAAAAAAAGCATCGCCATCGACATGGACAACGTTTTGGTCGATATAGAACTTAACTGGATCAATTGGTATGAAAAGGCATTTGGACTGCGGGTAGAAAGAGAGGCTATGAGAGGTATCCCTGAAGATGCCGCCTTCCCCGATCCTATAGCTGCCAGAAGTCTGCTATACCAGCCGGGCTTCTTCCTCAACGCCCCTATTATTGAAGGTGCCGCAGAGGCCTTGCAGAGTTTGAAGGAGCATTATGACCTATATATTGTCTCGGCTGCCATGGAGTTCCCTAATTCTCTGATCGAAAAACATGATTGGCTGGCCAGATATCTGCCCTTTATTTCCTGGAGAAATATCGTACTCTGTGGGGATAAAAGTATTATCGGCACCGATATTCTGATCGATGACCATACCAAAAACCTCGATCCGTTTAAGGGAGAAACTATATTATTTACGGCTGGTCATAACATAAATGTGGAGCGTCACACCCGGGTCAATAATTGGGCTGAAGCGTTGGATTTGCTACTCGTAGAAGAGCGCCTTGCACCATAAAGATATTAGGATAAATGGCCATACCCACTGCCGGCATGGCCATTTACCCTATTTTTCTGCTACCCGTTCTTTCAGCTGCAACAGTTCATCCCTAAGGCGGGCTGCTTCCAGAAAATCCATATCCTTGGCAGCGAGTTCCATTTTACGTTGGGTTTCCGCTATGAGTTTTTTAAGCTCGTCTTTGCCCATAAATTGTACAACAGGATCGGCCACAACCTTGAGCTCCTGAGGTTCTACATAAATTTTCCGCACCTTCGAATCGGCGACTGAAGTCTGTTCCATTATAGCCTCTTTCGATTTCAAGATCGTAGTAGGCGTAATACCGTGCAAAGTATTATATTCTATCTGGGCACTGCGGCGACGGTTGGTTTCATCAATGGCCTGGCTCATGGAACCTGTCATTACATCGGCATACATCAACACCTTTCCGTTCTGGTTCCGGGCCGCCCTACCAATAGTCTGAATCATAGATCGTGAATCTCTTAGGAATCCTTCCTTATCGGCATCCATAATGGCGACCAACGAAACTTCGGGTAAGTCCAGCCCCTCTCGGAGCAAGTTGACCCCCACCAATACATCGAATACACCCAGTCGCAACTCCCGTAGAATCTCTACCCGGTCCAGTGTTTTGACCTCGGAGTGGATATAACGACATTTTATACCAACCTTATCCAGATATTTACTTAGTTCCTCTGCCATCCGTTTGGTGAGCGTAGTAATCAGCACCCGCTCCTCTACCTTAATCCGCTCGGTAATTTCCTCCAGCAGGTCATCGATCTGGTTTAGGCTAGGCCGCACCTCGATAATGGGGTCCAACAGTCCGGTGGGGCGTATGATCTGCTCTACCACCACCCCTTCCGATCTTCTTAGCTCATAATCAGCCGGGGTAGCGCTCACGAAAATACTTTGGGATGTAAGCCCTTCAAATTCCTGAAAGGTAAGTGGACGATTATCCATGGCGGAAGGTAGGCGGAAGCCATAATCGACCAAGGATTCTTTTCGGGAACGGTCTCCCCCCCACATGGCCCTAATCTGAGGCATGGTGACATGACTCTCATCGACCACCATCAGAAAGTCATCCGGAAAATAGTCTAGCAGACAGAAGGGCCGCTGTCCAGGACTCCGCCTATCGAAATAGCGGGAATAATTCTCGATACCCGAACAATAACCCAGTTCGCGCATCATCTCGATATCAAATTCGGTTCGCTCTTTAATACGCTCGGCTTCGGCATGACGACCTTGTTCGGTAAAGTACTTGATTTGTCCCACCAAATCGTCTTGAATCTCCTTGATAGACTGCTGAAGCACATCTCTGCCGGTTACGAATAGATTGGCCGGAAATAATGCTACAGCCTTTTCCGAAGAGATTTTTTTTCCAGAATCCGGTTCTATTCGCTGTATTTCTTCTATTTCATCCCCAAAAAAGATGATCCTGTAGGCAAAGTCAGCATACCCAGGAAATATATCTACCGTATCGCCTTTCACTCGAAAAGTACCGCGGGAAAATTCTAGTTCAGTACGGCTGTACAGAATTTCCACCAATCGAAAAAGAAATTGATTCCGGCTGACAATATCCCCCAGCTTTACGCTGACGATACTTTTCTTGTACTCATGTGGGTTACCTGCTCCATAAATGCAGGACACGGAAGCAACCACGAGGACGTCGCGTCGCCCACTCATCAGCGAAGAAACTGAAGCGAGTCTGAGCTTATCGATTTCTTCATTAATCTGCAGGTCTTTTTCTATATAGGTATTACTGCTGGCAATAAATGCTTCAGGCTGATAATAATCGTAATAGCTAATGAAGTATTCTACTGCATTCTCTGGAAAGAATTGCTTGAATTCTCCATAGAGCTGTGCAGCAAGGGTTTTATTATGACTCAACACCAAAGTAGGCCTGTTTACCTGGGCTACCACGTTGGCCACTGTAAAAGTCTTTCCCGACCCGGTTACCCCCAACAAGGTTTGAGCCGGTTCCCCGGCTCTCAATCCTTGTACAAGTTGCTTTATCGCTTCAGGCTGATCGCCTGTCGGCACATATTCTGAAATCAGTTTAAAATCCATAAAAGGGCTTCGTTTAATGTTTAAGCTAACAGCATAACTCCCTTTCCGGTTTCCTTATGACGCAGACCTGGTCCTTATCCTACCATGGTCGATTGCGCATTTTCTACAGCTTTCCGTTCCTTCCAATGCTGCCATTTAAGGCCCAGAAGTGAAGTCATACCACGATCTACAAAGGTATGCCTTACCAAATTCATGCCACCTTGTAGAGCCGTAAATACTGAATTATTGGCACGTAATGCAAGACTGAAACCACCGTCAACATATTTAATATGATGCCACCATAAAGAAGGAATAAAAATGGTTTCTCCATGACCTAAAATGGTTTCATGGCCCACTGCATCCTTCAGTGCCGGGAAACGCTCGTAATCAGGATTCAATGGGTCCACCTTGCTCATTACTGTAAATGGATGGTGATATAGCTTTTTACTTTCTTCAGGAGAAAATAAAATAACCTGTTTGCGGGTCTGGAACTGCGTCAGGAAAACATTAGAGCAATCCATATCATAATGCAAACTGGTGATGGCGTCCTGTCCACCAAAAAAGACGAACTTATAGGATTTGAGGAACCCATCCATAATCGTCGGAAAACGAATATCATCGGCAAGCTCAGGCACTTTCTTGAAAATATCAAATAAGAAGATACGCAAATCGGTAGGCCCTTTTTCAATCATTGAAAGGTATTCTCCAAACTTCATAGTCTTAGCAATCTGAAAATACTTATCTGCATCATGCATATGCTTGTCGACCAAGGGAACATCTAAATCTCCATGGTTCTCACGAAGCCAGTCGAAGGTCCATTTCTGCACGGCCGGCCAGTCCTTAGCCAAATCCGTAAATACGACGGGCTTACTGGGCTTTAGGTAATTTTCAATAAATTCCTCGCGTGTTAGGCCACTACGCTTCTCTATTTGCAATAATTCCATAATAGAAACTAAAAATTTAATACGTTGTACTTTGAATCAAAACATCGGTATTCGACTTTATTGCCTTATCCGAATAAGACAATCTAAATCAAAGTTGCCCCTATCAACAAACGAATGATGATATTTAGTTCTTACTCAGCGTGCAATTTCTGATTCAGTACGTAAAAGTAATTAAGAGATTCCAGATGTGACAGTCTTAGGTTGTATAATATTAAGTATCCGGTTTGCTATTTCCCTAAATAATGAGCAATATCATCATTATGGACTATTTCATATCTTTCACTAAGCCTTAATTTTACTAATATTAAGACCAAAACTCGTTCCGGCAGCTGACCGAGGCCATATTCGGTAAATGGCCGAATGAATAATATTCGCAACAAAAACATTACCAGCTATGATTAACTACCATGAGCGACGATTTACACCTTTATCTAATTCTGAAAATGGCGAATTAGAAGCGGACACTATTTTCGTATATAGACAAACAGATAACATTGTCACCTGTACCTACAAGGGAAAGCATGTACGGCATGGTCAATTACTTGCACTGGTTTTGGATGATGGATCCCTAGAGATGCGTTACCAGCAAATTAATTTCGAGGGAGCGTTACGGACGGGTATATGTCATTCCACTCCTGAACTACTACCCGATGGCCGAATACGTTTATATGAGCGCTGGCAGTGGACCAGTGGGGACCGAAGCTCGGGAAGCTCGGTCTTAGAGGAGATACCGAAATAATATAACTTAAGTAAAATCTGAATTGACCGACCTACTAGAAGATCACCCTGGCCATTTCCTGTCAGAAACCTCTGTTTGGAAATAGCCAGGGGAGAAACCAATTGCATCTGGGAATTCCGGCCTATCTCCTTATCTTTCAAGAATTTCCTTGAGATTAGCCAGTCCCTGATCAAAATCTTTCCCTATAGAATTCTCAATATCCATAAAGGGCATCATTACATTCATAGGAATAGGCATGCTGCCTTCGAAACCCCAGGTTACCTTGGTTTGAGCGGAATCCAGGGCCATTGTCTCCAAATAAGCTTGAGAAACGGATTCGAAGGGCTCTTGAAAGCGAAGTTCATAATCTATTCTTACCCCCTCCTTCATACTTACTATTTCCTGCTCACCTGCTCCTACATCTTTCTCGTCGCTTCTCCATCGGTACACCCTTCCTACCTGGCCTTCGTCGCCCCTATACTCTTTGAACATATTGGGATCCATTTTGGACCATACGCTCCACTTTTCCTGATTTTCGAGGGATCGAAGATATTCATAAACAGCGTCCCTGGGTTGATTCACCACAATGCTTCTGGTGACTTCGTAATCTTTGGGCATTACAAGCCCGGCTACCACCACGGCCGCAATCAATCCAAAAATCACTAGAATGACAGTTTTCATAGTCCATTTTGATTTAGGTGTGTATTTATATTTTAATCTAATCTCATCCTGTAGATCAAATTGATTCTCGAGCTGCATTCCGGCTTTTTCTAATACTCTGATCGATGCTAAATTTCGATTATCTACAAATGCTATTACGGAAGCAACAGGAACATTGGCCAGGGCCAGATGCAGGAGTTCTCTGGCCAACAAGGTGGCCAGCCCCTTTCCCCAGTAGTCCCATATCAGGCGATATCCAATCTCGGCACTGTCTTCATAGGCTTCCAATTTAGCAGAACCAATCAATTCAGCATTCGACTTCAGACTTACGAAGTATCTTCCAAAAATGGGGTGATCCTGCGAAGATTCTACAAACTCTTTCAACATGCGATCCGACTCCTCCCTGGACAAGGCCTTGCCAGTGATATACTGCATGACGCGCTCATCGGTGCATAATGCATGGTATTTTTGCCCATCTTCCAGAGTCATTTTAGAAAGTCTGAAATGGGTCGTTTCCAAAACAACCTTCATATAAATTGCCTCGTGGGGCTTAGTAATGCTGTCCACCTAGGGTACCTAGCGGACATAAAATACACAAGTAATCTAGAAAAATTTAAACATTAATACAAAAACCTTAACAAAAATAATGTTAACACTCATTAACAATGCATAAAATTTGGCTTTTTCGCTCTTATTCTTATATTTGTTAGAATGCGATAATGTATTACTATTCCATTACAATAATATTAACGCATCTTGTTTAGGTTATAAAAGTATGAATTTTTCAATGCCTTGGCCACTCTTAACCCTATGACAAAAAGATTATTCATATTGTTTTTAAGTTTGTTGTCTTTTCTAGCAACAGCTTCCTTATCCTTTCAGGGCGAGGCTATAAAGACAATGGGGGGGATCGATGCCAGGGAAAAACAAGCGACTGAAGCAATAGAATTTGACCATACTTACGATGACAATAATGCAATATTACAAGCAGATGTTTCGGAGTGGAGAGAAAATCTCAACGAACTACTAAGGCATAGAGGTACCTCCTTCCGTTTTATCGGCATCGAACAACTAGCGGTTAACGCCCTTTACTTTGGCTATGCTGGTCCGGGGAACATTGTGGCACTAGGTCGCCAAATCTACGGATACCGGTCAAGTATTTTATCCGATTATTACTGCTTCTTACATCGACTCTGTCCATTCTGACAGGTTCATCTACCAAAATGAATGCTCGGTAAAGGTTTTCGCCCTTTACAATTTCCTATTTTTAATTCCCTTAATTGGCACCTTTCATCGATGGGCCGATCGATACATTATCGACCGTCTGCATTGGAGGTAACGTGCCCGCTACCCAATTTTATCACTACATTTAAAATGAAAAAAATTATCTGGCCTACCCTGATGTTGGCCCTCACGGCATTTTTATCGGCATGTTCTACACAGAGCGAGACAGTTTCCGACAATAAGGACACGGTATTAACCATCCCTGTAGCTCGGTTGTTCCCCCAGCAGACAGAGCTTCACCGGGAATATGTTGGGTCTATCCATGCCCTCAAAAATGTTGAAATTTATGCCCGGGTAAAAGGATACCTAGAAGAAGTATATGTAGATGAAGGGAAACCAGTAAAAAAGGGGCAAGTACTTTTCCGTATCAATAATGAAGAATATTCTGCCGAACTAGCCAAGGCAAAAGCTAACCAGCAAAGCGCCATGGCTCAGGCGAAAGCTGCAGAACTAGAAGTCAAACGGGTAAAGTTGCTCGTGGATAAAGATATTATTTCCAAAACGGAGCTTGAAGTGGCTCAGGCTAATTATTCGGCAGTGAAAGCCAAAATAGAAGAAGCAAATTCTGCCGTCACCAATGCGAGCATTCAATTAGCGCATACCCGGATTCGTGCTCCTTTCAACGGAGTGATCAACAGAATCCCTCTGAAAATTGGTAGTCTTATTAACGAAGGAACCCTGCTTACTTCTATTTCGGACAATACCAATGTAAACGTCTATTTTAATGTCTCTGAGAATGAGTATTTGGAATATGTAAAAGCTCGACGTGAAACAGAGCAAAATGAGAACCTGATTGATCTGGAGCTAGCCGATGGGACCTACTTCCCTGAAAAAGGAAAAATAGAAACCATGGAAGGTCAATTTGATGAGAGTACAGGATCCATTGCCTTTCGGGCACGCTTTGCCAATCCCCAGGGCATACTCAAACATGGTTCGACAGGAACGGTACGTCTTACCAATATGGTAGACGAAGTGTTGCTGGTACCCCAAAAGGCAGTCTTCGATATTCAGGATAAAAGTTTTGTCTATTTGGTAGGAGAAGACAATACCGTAAAATCCAAGATATTCGAGCCTAAGCTAAGAATCGGGGACTATTATATCGTCAAATCGGGATTGGAAACGGGAGACCGCATCGTTTACGAAGGCATCCAGGTGCTAAAAGATGGAATGACTATCAAACCCAAGTTGATTTCCCTTCAGGGCAAGCAGGTGAAGAAAAAAGATAGCAAGACCATCACTTCTTTATAAGCCAGATTAATAGATCCTACTACCTTTCTAAAGCGCAGTCATGTTTCAAAAATTTATAGAGCGACCGGTACTCTCACTGGTCATCTCAATATTCATTACTTTACTTGGAATACTGGCCTTTTTTGGCCTTCCTGTTTCTCAGTTCCCCGATATTGTCCCCCCCTCCGTAGTGGTAACGGCTACCTATACGGGAGCCAACGCCGAAGTTTGTGTCGATGCCGTGGCAGTTCCCCTGGAAAGGGCGATTAACGGGGTTCCCGGTATGACTTATATGTCAACTGTTTCGGGTAACGATGGGGTAACCACCATTACCATTTCCTTTAACGTGGGCATAGACCCTGACCTAGCCGCAGTAAACGTCCAGAACCGAGTCCAGACCGTTATCGATGAGCTACCCGAAGAGGTTATCAAGGCCGGAGTCACTACAGAAAAAGAAGTAAACAGTATGCTGATGTATCTGGACATTATGAGTTCCGATACGGCAGTAGCTGAAGACTTTGTTTACAATTTCGCCGATATCAATATCCTAAAGGAGTTGAAAAGAATTGATGGGGTGGGTAGAGCAGTAATCATGGGTAGTCGTGATTACTCCATGCGGATTTGGTTAAAGCCCGATCGTATGAGCAGTTATAATGTCTCGGCCAATGACGTGGTGGCCGCCATTCGTCAGCAAAGTGTTGTTGCTGCCCCTGGGAAAACCGGAATTAGCTCAGGAAAAGATGTTCAGATGCTTCAGTATGTATTAAAATATACTGGAAAGCTCTTTGAACCCGAGCAGTATGAAAATATCGTTTTAAGAGCTAACCCTGATGGGTCCATGCTCAAGTTAAGGGATGTAGCCGAAGTAGAATTTGGCTCTCTGGAATATGATATGACTTCCATGTCCAATGGAAAACCCTCTGCTTCTATCATGCTTAAGCAGCGGCCGGGTTCTAATGCCCAGGAGGTTATCGAGAATGTAAAAAAGCGGGTAGCGGAACTAAAGGAGACTTCGTTCCCTGCCGGAATGGACTATGCTATTTCCTATGACGTTTCCCGTTTCCTTGATGCTTCCATAGACGAAGTAGTCCGTACCTTGATCGAGGCCTTCATTCTGGTAATCATCATCGTATTTATTTTCCTTCAGGATTTCCGATCTACGGTTATTCCTGCATTGGCCGTACCGGTAGCCCTGGTAGGAACCTTCGCCTTTATGCAGCTATTCGGCTTTTCCATTAACCTACTAACCTTATTTGCACTGGTACTCGCCATCGGTATTGTCGTCGACAATGCCATTGTCGTAGTGGAAGCGGTACACGCTAAAATGGCTGAGAAACATCTGGATGCCCGGGAGGCAACCATAGAGTCGATGAAGGAAATGAGTGGGGCTATTATTGCTATTACTCTGGTAATGTCCGCCGTGTTTGTTCCAGTGGCATTTATGTCTGGACCAGTTGGTATATTCTACCGCCAGTTTTCTATTACTTTAGCTATATCCATCGTAATCTCGGGTATCAATGCCCTAACCCTAACGCCAGCCCTTTGCGCATTGATGCTCAAAAATACCCATGGACAGCCCTCGAAAAACACGCCTTTAGATCGATTCTTCAGGGGGTTCAATAATGGATATGAAGCCGTATCAGGGAAATATCGGAAATTACTCTCCCTCATTATCAATCGCCGGGTAATTACGGTAGGACTCTTAATTGCGTTCTGTATTGGCACCTATGGCATTAATACTATTCTCCCTACCGGATTTATACCTACTGAAGATCAGGGCGTATTAAATGTAAATGTGACGACCCCTCCGGGTGCTACGGTAGAGCGGACTGAAAAAGTATTAAATGAAATTCAGAAAGTCGCTGAAACTCTGGGCCCTGTGGAGTCGGTATCGACCCTGTCGGGCTATAGTTTAATGACAGAATCGGCTGGAGCGTCCTATGGTATGGCCATGATTAACCTGAAGCCCTGGCATGACCGGACAGAGTCGGTCAAGGATGTCATTGTAGAGATGCAACGGCTTACCCGCCATATTACCGATGCCGAAATTCAATATTTCCCTCCTCCTACCGTGCCTGGGTTTGGTAACTCCAGCGGTTTCGAACTTCGGGTTCAGGATCGTACGGGAAGTGATGATCTGCAAAAAACGGCTGAGATCACCAACCAGTTCGTCAAAGAGCTCGCCGCAGCTCCGGAGATTGCCTCGGCCTTTAGTAGTTTCGATGCCAGTTTCCCGCAATATCTCATCCATGTCGATCCCGATATTGCCGCCAAGAAAGGGGTGTCAGTGGATGAGGCCATGAGCACACTACAAACGCTTGTCGGTAGTTTATACGCGTCCAACTTTATACGCTTTGGGCAGATGTACAAGGTAATGGTACAAGCCGATCCTCAGTACCGGAAAAATCCTGAAGATATTCTAAAGCTCTATGTAAAGAATAACCGGGGAGATATGGTACCCTACTCCACCTTTATCAAAATGGAAAGGGTGTACGGACCAGAACTTCTTACCAGATACAATATGTACACCTCGGCTATGATCAACGGGGATGCTGCTCCCGGATATAGTAGTGGAGATGCCATTAAAGCCGTGGAACGGGTCGCAGCTACGAGCCTACCCAAAGGTTTTACCTACGACTGGTCGGGGATGACCCGCGAAGAGATTCTATCGGGTAATCAGGCTATTTTCATCTTTGGAATCTGTCTGCTTTTTGTATACCTACTTCTTGCGGCTCAGTATGAAAGCTTCTTGCTTCCCTTACCAGTTATACTTTCCCTACCGACAGGAATTTTCGGAGCCTTCCTTTCACTTAAATTATTAGGATTGGAGAACAATATCTATGCCCAGGTTTCTCTGGTGATGCTGATTGGTCTGCTCGGAAAGAATGCTATTCTAATTGTAGAATATGCCATCATACGTCAGAAAGAGGGACGATCGGTGGTGGACGCTGCGCTGGAAGGGGCCACAGAACGACTCCGACCTATTTTGATGACTTCCTTCGCTTTTATAGCAGGACTTATCCCGCTGGTTATGGCCTCTGGAGCTGGAGCTATCGGTAACAGATCCATTGGTACTGCCGCCGCCGGGGGCATGCTGATTGGAACCCTGTTTGGCGTCGTGATTATTCCTGGTCTTTATGTGCTATTCGCCAGCTTTGGCACCAAATCGCAGCCCACGCCTCAGGCTAATACTGAGCCAGAATATCTGGCTGACAGCAAAGAAATATAACTTATGTTTCCGCCGGTATCCCAGCCGGCGGAAAATACCCATACGATTTTTATTTATCATGAAGTTAAAAAATACCCTTGCCCCTCTCGTTCTTATGGCGACCCTTTCAGGAGGGCTGACGAGTTGTAAACTAACCGAACCTATTTTACACCAAAAAGCCATGAAAACGCCTGAAGCATTCCAGGCATTTTCCGATTCAACAGGAATAGGCGACCTGAAATGGGATTCCTTATTCAGAGATAAAAAGCTGCTAGCCCTAATCGACACGGCCCTGAGTAATAATCTGGAACTTCAAAGGGCAGTGCAACGAATAGAAATGGCCCGTACCGATGTGCTCCTCCGCAGAGGAGCCCTGTTCCCTACTGTACAGGGAGAGGTGTCGGCAGGGGCCCGAAAATTCGGTAATTATACCATGGATGGAGTTGGAAATTATGATACCAACTTCTCCCCTAATCTTGATGATGATCGTCTGCTCCCCGAGCCAGTATTACCCGATTATTTTTTAGGACTTAAAAGTAGCTGGGAAGTAGATATATGGGGCAAACTCAAAACGCAACGGAAGAGTGCATATTACCGCTTGTTAGCCACTGAAAAAGCGCAGCAGACCATTACCACCGAGCTCGTTGCCGAGGTGGCAAGGCTCTACTATGATTTAGTTTTTCTGGACACAGAGTTGGATATTATACGGAAAAATATCCGTCTACAGGAAACGGCTGTCGAAACCATCAATATTCAGAAAGAAGGTGGCCGGGCTAATGAACTTGGAGTAAGACAATTTATGGCACAATTGCTTAATACCAAGAGCCTGGAGGTACAGTTTCTTCAAGAGATCAACCAAACAGAAAATCGCCTGAACGTACTGTTGGGCCGTTTTCCTCAAAAGATTAATAGAAGTACTAGTCTGGAACAAACAATACCACTTCAGGCCAGTGCAGGAATTCCTGCCACCATGCTTGCCCGAAGACCGGATGTTCAGGAGTCCTTATTAATGCTTTCAGCCTACTACGCTGACCAGCAGGCTGCTCAGCTTTCCTTGTTGCCATCTTTGAATATCACGGCCATGCTGGGTTTCAATGCATTTAAAAGTAAGTTATTATTCTCACCAGGATCCCTGGCATATGGGGCAGCAGGAGGACTCGCTGCGCCACTTATCAATCGTACCGCTTTAAAAGCAGGACTAAAAAGATCTGAAGCCCAGAGCCGGGAAGCTCTTTTAGCTTATAACCAGGTCATCTTACAGAGCTTTCAGGAAGTGAGTACCAACCTTAAAAGAATCGAATATACCCAGCGTATAACAGACTTTAAAAAACAGGAGGTGGAGGTTCTTCAACAAGCCGTGGCTACCTCACAGGATCTGTTTCTAGGCGGATATGCTACGTATTTGGAAATCATAATGGCCCAAAAAAGTGTAATTGAAGCCGAACTTACCCTGGCAGACATTCAAAAGCAACAATACCTGGCCCTTATAGACCTGTTTCGGTCCCTGGGTGGAGGATGGGAATAAAAGATATGGATCATTCAAAACTAAATAGATCCGCAATACTTAACGCCTGCATAATTTTTTATAGAAAGTGATTTATGACTGCCAGTTGGACCAATTCTTCTGCGGTCATTCTCAAACCAGACAAAGGCTCGTTCAACGATCCACCTTGTATGAGTTTATATTCCTTTTCAGATATATCTGTCCTTAATACAACTTGAATAATATTGCCGAAGCTCTTTTATAACTTCGGCAATTATTTTGCCTCGATAACCTTTATCAGCTAATATAACTCTGACTTCACCAAGCATTGATTGTGGAAGCCATCCCTTACCTTCCGTGTTATATCTCCAAGTATAGACCACGGCCAACCTATAGGTAGCTCAAATATTTTGTTGTCTTTACTGGTCTTATATTTTTTCCAATAACTTTATATTTAAAAATTCATGAGCTTCAGTGATTTTGCAGGAAAAATCAGGTCCTAATAACTCTAGCATATCACCTAAAAAATCTGGATCTGATATCTTCTTTCCCTGTTTTCTATGAATTCTATTTGCGACACACTGTTATCTTCTTGCTTCATATAGAATTTCCAAGCTTCACCAATTCTAGTTGAATCAACGTCAGACTGCGTAATGGCAAATCACATATCAAATAAGTCTCTTCCTTTTCGGCTCTGGTACAGGGCATGCATTTGAGTTCCTAACAACTCGGCTAATTCATAGGTAGGTATAAAACTTCACTCGTATACCATTCCGATTGCAAATCTTGATTTACATCCTAAATACCCAAAATAGTATGGTGTTCCCGGCCATTAACCTCAACCTTTAATCTCAATGGAACTCCGCCTTCTGAATCAATGCGGTATACCAATGTATTGTTATGTTGTTTCTGTTTACGAATCGGTTTGACGCCCAGAAACGATAACACCTCTCGAAGTCTATCCATAATTGGTCCCAATGGCTCTGCGGTAATTTGCACTTAATCGATGTCCTCAGAATATCTTGCGGCTGGTGCCAAGTATAATTTGTGTAATGCAGTTGAAGCGCAGTAATAGGAGAATACCGTTTTGCTAGGTCCAGCATTTTATGAGCATCTATGCTCTCGCAGAGTTCTTCTAGCACTGTTGCAACTCTGTTAAGACCACCCGCTTTTTCAAAATAATTCACCAAATCTAAAGCGGGTAACTCCGGAGAGGATACATTATATAACCCGTACCAACCATTTTTTGAACTATATCACTATTTGCCCATTCCTTCTTTATGAAGAAATTTATTTTCAAGTTATCAATGTCAATATTTCTTAAGGTTGATTTCATTGTAATTACCGAGAAGACTGGGGATGTTGGTGTGCGGCTCCATAATAAGCGGCTGCATTTAACAGACTTACGTAATAATCTTACTTTAAAAATTTCATCAGCTTTGAAACAAATAAGGAGGGTGGAAGGATGCCTTTCTTCCTTTGATTTAGACTTCTATAGTTTTTTGCCACAATATGGAAGATTGTGGGTAATCGAATATGAGTTGGGCTATATTTAATTAGATTCATATCCTCACTTCAGTTTAAATAGCATCCTATAATTTGTTTTATCAAATTTCTATTGTTGGAAATTGTGGAAGAACATAACGCCCAAGCTCTTCAACAACCTGCTGTGCGGGACGATGACTGTATTTCAGGCTTAACATCACATGGTTCACGCCAATCTTTTCCAGGACTTCAAGCAGCTTAATCAACTGATTTCTTCCCAGTCGGTAACCCAAATGGATTGGCTGTATTTGAGCATCAGGATCTTTGAGCAGATCAATGTAAAGAGACTGACTAAATGGTTTAAAGACACCTCCGCAATGTTTTCGAACCTCATTATGCCAGTTTTCGATTACAATTTGTTGTTGGTGTGGTGCGCGGGGGTAACTGATCCAGCCATGACCATGCTCGGCAATCCATTCTTGTGACTGCTGACTTCCGCCTGTAATCAATAAAGGAATTTCCTCTGCTACTGGTTTGGGCACCATATCAGCGCCTGAAAGAATTCCCCCACTCCATTTCAATGGTTCATAACTTGTTTTTTGAAGCTGCCGGAATACTTCAATATACTCACGGAATATTTCTCCGCGTCGATCTGATTCCACTCCAAATGCCGGAAATTCTACTGGTCGGTCTCCTGAGGCCACACCCAGCAACAAACGTCCAGAACTGAGTTGGTCTATGCTTGTCGCTGATTTTGCAAGATGCAAAGGATTACGGATAGGCACAACGATAGCGGCTGTACCCAAGGCAATATGGGAAGTTCGTGCTGCGAGGTAGCCCAGATAGACCCAGGGATCAAAAATCTGACCCAGATCGCCAAAATTTGGATCACGAAGAGGCACATCACGTATCCACAGTGCAGCGAAACCAGCAGTTTCGGCTTGTTGAGCTATTTCTATATGTCCAAGCATCGTTGGGGCATCTCCTGAATAGGCCTCAATCGGGTAAAAAAGGCCTAGTGTTAACTTGTTCATCGCATAAGTTCGGGCAAAGCCGGGCTGCGATCTATAAGGTATTTTCGATGGAGTAAGCATAATATAGTTAGAAAAATGCGGCAAAGCCAAGCCGCTTTGTTTAATAATTTTAAATGAAAAAAGTCCGGTTGTAGCTGGTAAGTCGTGATTCTGGGAATCGGACATTGTAATTATCCTTCGACCAATTCCCATTTCAACCGAAAATGTGCAGAGTAATTCCTTTGGGTAAGCTTCTAATCCCTGATCCAGGATATGTAAATAAAATCTCTACATGAGTTATATCAGTACAGAGCTTGGCAGCTCCGGGCAAAAGAATACGCAGTGTTAGATAAGTTTGCATTTACTGTCATGCGGTTCGTCCATTAAAACTTAATAGTTCAGACTAGTAAAATATATGCTGCCCTTCCAGTCACTTTCTTTTGATTCCAAATCTATAAAGCGATGGTCTACGGTAAGCATTGACTTCAAGTGATTATCGGTAATTGATATACGTGTACAAAGTGCAACTACGTGCATAGCATTTAAAAAATGTGTCTCGTTTTGCTGTAAAGCCTTCCGTTACTCTTATCTTTTAATGCCTTCAATTCCCTGAAAGCATGGCGTCATTATATTCTGTAACGAATATTCCTTCATTGGGACCTGGGTTATTGCGGAATGTTTTAACACGTTCAACTAATATCTCCTCATTATCTGCTGCAAGCAGTTCAAATACTTCATTTATAAATTCATCAAATGGCATTGCATTTGGCGCATTGTTACTATTCAGCAAGTCCGTCCGAACCCAGGGAGGTGTGAGTTCTAGAACCTGCACGGAACTATTTTTCAACTGATACCGAAGTGTCAACGTGTAGGAATGAACTGCTGCCTTGGTAGCAGAATATACGGATGCCATACCAAAAGGCACAAATCCCATCCCGGAAGACACATTGATGACCGTGGAGGAATCCTGTTCCTTTAAGTGACCAATTAGCGCAGAGGTCATACGTATCGGACCCGCAAAATTGATTGCCATGCTTGAAATGAGCATTTCTTCATGTATGGTATTTGCGGCATCGTCCAGTTGCATCACACCTGCATTATTAATAAGCACATTGAGCTTTGGATAATCTTTGATTAATTTCTGACTAACTGCTGCAATACTGGCAGGGTCACTTACATCCAATTCAAGGGATTGCATACCCGGATTGGCCAATGTTACCTGATCCAGCTTCGCTTTTCTTCGCCCGGAAATGATAACCTGGTTGCCCAGTCTATGGAATGATTCTGCTAAACCACGGCCGATGCCTGAACCACCGCCAGTGATAAAGATAGTATTTCCTGTTAATTTCATTTTATGATTTAATTAGAGACTGGTAATAAAAATAATTTTAGAATAAAGACTTCATTACCTGAATTAACTCAGGTGACTTCCCCATTTTGGATGCTGATTAACCCGTCGGGTGATATCTTTAAGCACACGTAGCGTACGTTCCAGTTTGTTATAGGCATCTCCGCCTTCGTCCCATCCCGTATAGCCCAGATAACCCTGATATCCCAGTCTGTTGAGCAAGGCCACGATGGCAAAATTATCCATTTCGCCCATGTCAAGAGGTTCGATAGTCCCTACCTGAAAGAAACCCAAAGGTGTACGCCTGCTACCTGAAAGATTGACCTGCTTAAGGTAGGGCATCGCCCTGCGAAGCGTATGGCCAAGACCACTTCCCTCACCCATATACCAGTTGCCACTGCTAAATACTAGGCCCAGGTTTGGATGTGCGATCTTCTCGCAAATGCGAATTGCATCCGTGTGCTTATCTATCCAGTGCGTAATATGGGTATAAAGCAATATCCGGATATTACGGATCTCCGCAATTGCAAGGGCCTGTTTTAACCATGCAGCAACCGGTTTATCTCCGGCCGGATCCGACGGTTTCATTCCGGGTACTACCGATTTTATAGCCAACTCAACTGTGGATCCTTCCATCATAGTTTCAAGCATTTTTAGAATGCCACTATTCCTGATATCACGCTCACCGAGTGACAGATCCAGCACAATATATACCCCAGCCACATCGAGTCCAAAGCGGTCCTTTACCGTTTCTAGCTGCTGAGCTAATGCCCAATTGCGGCCATCCCAAATTGACATATGCATCGCATCGTAGCCAATTTCCTTAATTATTTCACATCGGTCCTCAAAATTATATACGCCCATAGTGCTGTAAAAAGGCATGTCCATTGCATAATATTTTTGGGGTAAATTATTTACCGGAATCGTATCAGTTTGCCCCCCCTCAGAAGAGGCCCGCATTTGTATCTCCATAATAATTGTTATTAAAATTTGTTTTCTAAGAAAGAACCAGATCAGGAGCGATCTTTCGATATGGCAAAATTATACCTTTAATTCGTCCACATAGTGGTACGGATTTGCCAATAACAGGTATCTTTGTATACTATGAAACAAAATCTTTATTACCCATTCGAAATAATATACAAAGAGGCAGAGCACTATGATGAGCTTAGTCAGGGACAGAATTTCTTTGAACTGGTTTACATTTTGGAAGGCAGCGGCAAACAATATATAAATGGGAATTCATTTGATTACAAGGATGGTCATTTGTTTCTGGTTACTCCAAAGGATTTAAATACGTTTGATATTCAGACCCGGACCAAGTTTCTTTTTATCTGTTTTAACGAGATTTACCTTAAATCAGACTTATTGAAAAATGGATCAAAAGAACAATCTGTCTGGCTTCAGAAGCTTGAATTTATCCTCCATAACGCAACGCACGCGCCTGGCTGTATCCTGAAAACGAATCAGGATAAGGAATTGGTAAAGTCTGTTGTTACAAGCATGGTTAATGAACAGCACAAAAGCGACTTATATAGCAAAGAATTGATCCAGCAGTTAATGAATAGCCTTATTGTTTTGGTGGCACGTTCAATTGCCAAGATCCTCCCAGAAAATCTTTCGGACACTACCGACGAAAAAGTGCAGGGTATTTTTCAGTACATACAACTTAATATCTACGAACCCGACAAGCTGCGAACAAGCGTTATCTGTAGCCATTTCAATGTATCACCCAATTACCTGGGCAAGTTTTTTAAGCACCATGCCGAGGATACTCTTCAGCAGTTTATTATAAAATGTAAACTAAAAATTATTGAAACACGTCTTTTGCATAGTAATAGCAGAATCAGTGAGATTGTGGATGAATTACGATTTACAGACATCAGTCACTTAAATAGATTTTTCAAAAAACATAAGGGGATAAGTCCATCATTATTTAGAAAAAAAAATTTTAGTGAACTGAATGAGGAAACAATGCTGCTGCGGATCTGAATCAATTCGTCAATGGTGGGGATAAGGATAGATGGATCGGTGCTATGGACCTTTCCATGTTTTAAGCACCCTTGTTCTTATCCAAGCTGCCCAAAAACACTAGAGGCCGTCTGCAGATCGCAGACGGCCTCTAGCTATTTGGTGCGCATCGCCGCAGTCGACAACGGGCAGCGTTTTATTTCTTTTTAGTACCTGCCAAACTAGGCTCCTTGGTAATCTGGATAAAATCTACCAGCATTCTTCCAGTCTCAGTGATATATATATCTTTTTTCTTTTTAGCCTTGTCTTCCTTAGGAGTTTCAGGAGCACCTTCTTCTAGATCTTCTTCATCGTCTTCTCCTATGGCTTTTAGCGCTAAACGCTTTTTCTCTGCTTCCTCCCTTTCCACTTTCCTCTTGGACTCCTGTAAGGAAACCACTTTATCCTCTCTGGCCTTTTTAAAGTCATCAAGGGTGTTGACGAGGGTCTTCAGGTCTTCATCAGTAGTAAGTCGCTGATTATATTTCTCTTTCACCTTAGTCAATATCTGATCATTGATCATATTGACCGGTTGGAAATTAGAAGAGGCAATTTTATCCCAAGGTAATGCACTAGGCTCCGATCCTTCTCCATACTCATTGGTTTTAAAAGCAGTAGGGAGCTCAAGGTCGGGAGACACCCCTTTTAACTGCGTACTGCTTCCGTTAACTCTATAGAATTTAGCTACTGTAAGCTTTAATTGTCCCAGCTGAGCAGACTCCTGAGGATCCCATTGATTAAGCTCCACCAAGGTCTGAACGGTTCCTTTGCCGTAGGTCTGCTCCCCTACTATAAGGCCACGCTTATAGTCCTGAATAGCCCCGGCGAAAATTTCAGAGGCGGAGGCACTAAAGCGATTCACCATCACGGCCAAAGGACCATCATAGGCAATGGATGGATCAAGGTCGGACTGCACCTCTACCTCACCCTGACTCTCTTTAACCTGCACAACGGGACCTTTATTAATAAACAACCCGGTTAACGAAACAGCCTCGGTCAGTGATCCACCCCCATTATTGCGGAGATCAATTACAATTCCGTCCACATTTTCCGTCTTTAGCTCGGCAATTAGCTTCTTAACATCTCGGGTGGTGCTCGTAAATTCCTTTTCCCTATGCTGTGCTCCTTCGAAATCTCGATAGAAGAGGGGAATGTCAATCACCCCTACTTTATAATCTTTATTACCCGATTTGATGGAAACAATTTCCTTCTTAGCTCGCTGTTCCTCTAATTTTATCTTTTCTCGAACGATCCTGTATTCTTTCGGCGCTGTTCCCGCCAAGGCATCTGCCGATAGCACCTGAAGTCGTACGACGGTGCCCTTAGGGCCTTTAATCAGTTTTACTGCATCATCGACAAACCAACCCACAATATCAACGATTTTACCATCATCACCCTGGGCCACTCCGATGATCTTATCCTCCTTTTTAAGCTGCTTGCCTTTGAAAGCAGGTCCACCGGGGATAACCTCTACGATCTTAATATAATTATCTTCTTCGCGCAGCACGGCACCAATCCCTTCTAAAGATTGACTCATATCCTGCTTAAAACGATCGGCAGAAGTAGGAGCCAGATAATTGGTATGCGGATCCAGGGATTCGGCATAGGCATTCATAAACATTTGAAAAACCTGCTCTGTGCGAATGCGTGCCAAAGCCCTGTCCCGATACTTATAGCGATCGCTTAGGGTGGACAAATAGGATGAATCCGCCTTGCCCGAGAGCTTTAGGTCGAGTGCTTCACTCTTCAGATACCTCCTCCAGGTATCATTCAGCTCCTCCGTATTTTTGGCCCATACCGCCTTCTCTCGATCCGTATTAATGGACTCATTCTCCGAAAAATCGAAAGGCTTTTTTTCTTCTAATAGCGTATGGATATAATCGCTTCGCTCCTGATATCGTTTTCTAAAGACGTTATAGATCTTAAATGGCACGTCCAATTCTCGCTTCAACAGATAATCATCGAAAGCATAGCGATATTGTTCAAATGCCTCAAGGTCTGAGGCCTGATAATACAATTTGCTGGGATCAATACTGTTGATATACCGATCGAACATGGCCGATGAAAGCGAATCATTCAGAGGTATTTTTCTATAATGTGCATTTCCTAAAAGCCTGGTGGCTATTCCCTCGGCCTTGAACTGGGCAGCAATGGGCTTAATATCCTCCGACAAGGAAGTATCGGCAGGTAAAGATATCCCGGTCTCCCTTTCAGGGCCACTTTGCCATCCCAATAATACCACCGGGATAAGCGTTATAAGGTATTTTTTCATTTTCAAGATAATATGAGTGATCGCAGTAGATTAAACTGCTTTTCGAAAATGGCTTACCCACGTTGGCAAACCGACTAACCACCAGGTAATACAACCCTTTCATGGCATTCCCATAAAAATACTAAAACTATGCCATAATATTTGGACATTAACCTCTGAAAGGGTTGTAAAAATTACAATTTAACTACTTTTAACATTTATTAATTGGAAGGAGCAGCAGCCGGCTCCGTCTTTGGAGTCGTTATTTCTAATAGTTCTACCTCAAAAATAAGAGTAGAATACCCCGGAATCTGTGGGCCAGCCTGACGTTCGCCATAGGCTAAATCATAGGGAATAAATAATTTCCATTTAGAGCCAACTGGCATGAGTTGCAAAGCTTCGGTCCACCCTTTTATTACCCCATTGACAGGAAACTCGACGGGCTCCCCTCTTTCTACCGAGCTGTCGAACACGGTACCATCGATCAGTGTACCATGATAGTGGGTCTTTACCTTGTCTGTAGCTAAGGGCTTGGCTCCCGTACCCATCGTGATCACTTGATACTGTAGCCCCGATTCGGTAGTTTGAACACTATCCTTTTTGCCATTTTCTGCTAAGAAATCGGCTCCAATTTTTTTCATGGCGGCCCCTTTCTCTTCCATTTTATTCTGGAAGTATGTTCCTATAAAACTATTAGCCGTTTCAGAAGTAAAAGCCGTGGGCTTTCCTGCCATTGCCGACTTAATGGTTTGCAACAGAACATCAACATTCAAATCTTCAATACCCTGAGAACTAAGTGAGTTAGAAAAACTTACGCCTATTGCGGCAGACAAAGAATCAGAGGTATTTTTGAGTACATTTACTGCTGGCGCCGCTTTGGCAGGAGCTGGAGCCGCCTTTTTTGCGGCAGGAGCTGCAGCAGGAGCCTTCTTGGCAGTTTGTGCAGTGGAGGGTGTAACGGCAAGCGCAGCCATCAGGGCTGCAGCTAAAATGGATTTCTCTAATTTGTACATTCGAATTTTAAAAAAGATCGGATAAGTAGTAATGCAAGGTGCTAAGTTAATTAGGATTGCCTTTTCAACAAAAACACAATAACAATCTAAAAAAGTTTTGAAAAACGTGTGATTAATGAAGATTAACGCCGTAATTTTAAAATAATTATTTGAAAAAATCAGAAACTTGGAAAAGTATAATTTTATATCTAATGTTTTGGGACGAAACTGATTAATTTATAAAATAAAATCCTACCTTTGCGGCTGATTTCAATATCTTACTACTATACTCTAAATTAGTCAATTATACTATGGTATCTGTTAGACCGGACGAAGTGTCGGCAATCCTGCGCGAACAACTTGCAGGCGCTAAATCGGAAGCCGAACTTGAAGAAGTAGGAACAGTTCTTCAGATCGGTGATGGCGTAGCGCGTATTTACGGCCTTTCACAAGTACAAGCGGGTGAGCTTCTTGTATTCGAAAATGGCCTGAAAGCACTTGCCCTTAACCTCGAAGAAGACAATGTTGGAGCCGTATTATTAGGCGACGCCAGTGACATCAAAGAAGGTGCAACCGTTAAGCGAACCAAAGAGATCGCCTCGGTAAAAGTAGGTGAAGGCATTATTGGCCGCGTGGTGAATACCCTTGCCGAACCCATCGATGGTCATGGACCGATCGTTGGTGAAACTTTCGAGATGCCTTTGGAGCGCAAAGCCCCTGGGGTAATCTACCGTCAGCCAGTAACGGAACCTCTTCAAACTGGTATCAAATCCATCGATGCCATGATTCCTATTGGACGTGGACAACGTGAGTTGATCATTGGTGACCGTCAGACAGGTAAAACTGCTGTGGCCATTGATACCATCATCAATCAAAGAGAATACTTCGAAAAAGGCGAGCCTGTTTTCTGTATCTACGTAGCTTGTGGGCAGAAAGCCTCCACTATCAAGAGCATCGAAGCGACGCTACGTCGTTATGGTGCTATGGATTATACGGTTATTGTAGCCGCAGGAGCTTCGGATCCTTCTCCTATGCAGTTTTATGCGCCATTTACCGGTGCTGCTATCGGTGAGTATTTCCGCGATACTGGTCGCCCTGCTTTGGTTGTTTATGATGACCTTTCCAAACAAGCGGTATCTTACCGTGAAGTTTCTCTCTTGCTTCGTCGTCCTCCAGGTCGGGAAGCATACCCTGGTGATGTATTCTATCTTCACAGCCGTCTTTTGGAGCGTGCTGCCAAGATTATCGCCGATGATGGAATCGCCAGGACAATGAACGACTTGCCTCCTTCCCTGAAAGATAAGGTAAAAGGCGGTGGTTCGCTTACAGCCCTTCCAATTATCGAAACTCAGGCTGGTGACGTTTCTGCCTATATCCCGACTAACGTAATTTCGATTACGGATGGTCAGATTTTCCTTGAATCGAACTTATTTAACTCTGGTATCCGTCCCGCAATTAACGTAGGTATCTCGGTATCACGTGTAGGAGGTAATGCTCAGATCAAGTCGATGAAGAAAGTGTCGGGTACTCTGAAGTTGGATCAGGCCCAGTTCCGTGAACTGGAAGCCTTTGCCAAGTTCGGCTCCGACCTAGATGCTGCTACTAAGCTAGCCATCGACCGGGGACGTCGTAACCAGGAGGTTTTGAAACAACCTCAATATGCACCGGTGCCTGTAGCACAACAGGTAGCCATGGTTTATGCTTCCACTAAGGGTCTTCTGGACAAAGTAGATGAAAACCGCGTGAAGGATTTCGAAACAGATTTCTTAAACGTGATGTCTACTCAGTATAGCGATACCCTTGCTGGACTGGCAGCTGGCAAACTTGACAATAGCGTTACGGACGTTTTGGAAAAAGTAGCCAAGCAAATAGCTGATAAATACAAAGCAATTTAATAGCGTTATATGCCGTCACCAAAGCCGGGAATACCGGAACCTGGTGACGGTCTATAATTTTTAACTTACCTCAAATGGCAAGCTTAAAAGAAGTACGTAACCGCATCACCTCGGTAAATTCGACACAGCAGATCACCAAAGCCATGAAGATGGTAGCGGCAGCTAAGTTGAGAAGGGCTCAGGATAATATTATCCAGATGCGCCCCTATGCTCAGAAACTTAATGAAATGCTGGCTACCGTTTCGGCAGGATCCGAAAGTACCCTGGACAGCCCGCTGAAAGCAGCGCGTCCGGTGGAACGTGTGCTCATCGTGGTCGTAACCTCCGACCGTGGACTTTGCGGCGCATTCAATACCAATATTATCAAAGCAGCATTACAACTTATCGAAAGTAAATATCCGGTTCAGGCAAAAAAAGGCCAGGTCGAAATATTTTCTATAGGAAAGAAAGGACTTGAGGCATTTACACGTAGAGGATTTAAAGTACATGCTGCTTATACGGATACCTTCTCCAGACTTAGCTTTCTTACGGTGAAAGATGCTGCAGAAGAGATAATGACCGGATTTACTAATGGAAAGTTTGACGCTGTAGAACTTGTATTTAACGAGTTTAAAAATGTAGCTACTCAAATTATTCATACCGACCCTTATCTGCCTATCGCAGCCGAGTCGGAGGATCGCCCAGGTAAAAGAACTGAAACTAATTATTCGTTCGAGCCCTCAGAAGAAGAAATTCTTACCGAGCTGATTCCAAAATCATTAAAAATACAATTGTACCGGGCTGTGTTGGAATCCAATGCATCGGAACAAGGTGCCCGTATGACAGCCATGGACAAGGCTACGGAAAATGCACAAGAACTCCTGAAGGAACTGAAGTTGGTATACAACAGAACCCGCCAGGCAGCTATTACTACCGAAATCCTCGAGATTGTTGGTGGAGCAGAGGCACTTAAGAATTAATTTTGGCACCAATATTGATCAAGAGCGGGCAGTTTACTGTTCCGCTCTTTTTTATTTTCTAAGTCCAGCTGATAAATAACTATCGGGAATCTCCATCCCAAATTCGCTACTCAGGACTTGCCGGGCCCTCTCCTCCTCTTCCTGATATATATCCCCGTTAAACAGGGCCCCATGCCCCGATCCTTGGCTGCTGGCCCATCCATGCGTAGCCATGCCCTCATAATCCATATGCTTTGGGTAATAACCCCGTGCAAGCATATCCCGGAACCATTGTACCCCCGTTTCAAACTGAAATAATCCTATAGGTCTGGCCTGACCGTATGGCCAAACTAAGGGCCGGGCCATTTTTAAATTAATCAAAGTGATAAATTCGTTTAGGCGGCATTCCGGTAAAGGCCATGAAGGTTCTTTTTGATTGCAAAAAGCCTGATGTATTAGCGCCCTTGCCTCTAAAGGTGGATACTTAGCAAATAATTCGTCCCGCTCATTCTGGTCGGGTCTGAACTTGAGATACTGAGCCCCCTCACATTTTTGAGCCTTATAAGCCGAACAATTCCAGCACTGCCCAATCTTTCCAATTCCTATATGTCCGCCGATCTGGTCTAAATAGCTTCCTACTATGTCCCCACTGATATACATGTCATTATGGATCAATAAAAGGAAATCTTTGTCACTCTTTTCCCAACCATACTGATACCGAATAGAGTGTCGAAATACAGGAAGTGTGAACAAATATCTCCACTCCAACTGATTTCTATAAAACCACCAGACTTTTGGACGATAATATACGAGCCTGGATCCCAAATGCGCCTTTATGAATTCGAAGCTTTCCCCATGGGGTTGCTTATACTCCTCCACAAAGTAAATCTTATCGATCCACTGTCCAGAGTGCTTTAATAAGCTCTTTAAGGTCACTGCCGTCTGATACGGTTTACCGTACACGCTGATGACTACATCTACAAGGTTGGTAGCTTTCATTTCCCAATACATTTAAACAATTACCATCAACAGGCATTACCCCCAATGTCAATTATTGAGGATATAAACTTTATTAAATGTGTGGGTTAACTCTATACAAAAATAGAAAGAAACCTTATAGACACAAAAAATACTCATCAAGATTTATCTATACGCAAATCAATTAGGCAAAGACAGCCCGGAGTCATCAATTCTTTTTTTTCCAATTCCGGGAATTAATCAGGATATTTAAATGTATATACATTATATGTATGTACAATCAAATAAATATTAATTATGGCTACTAACACAACCTGGGTTATTGACCCTACCCATTCCGAAATTCAGTTCAAAGTAAAACACTTGGTAATTTCCACAGTAACCGGCTCTTTCAAGGAGTTCGAAGGGACAATACAGAGCACAGATGGTGCGTTTGAAGGCGCCTCAGTTAGTTTCAGTGCGGAAACTTCCAGCATAGACACCAATCAAGTGCAGCGTGATGAGCATTTAAAATCGGCTGATTTCTTCGATTCGGTCGCACACCCTAAACTCACCTTCACCAATGGAAAGCTTGTAAAGAAAAGTGGAGACAGCTATTCTTTGGAGGGTTTACTTACCATCAAAGGAGTTAGTAAATCGGTGGTTCTTGACGTCGATTTTGGTGGAAATATGACTGACTTCTATGGGAATGTCAAGTCTGGTTTTGAAGTAACAGGAAAAATAAACAGAAAGGACTTTGGCCTTACCTGGGGAGCTGTGACGGAAGCAGGTGGAGTGGTTGTAGGCGACGAGGTAAAGTTAATAGCCAATATACAGGTAATAAAGCAATAAACAGATTAGCCAGAAATGGGTTGGATTATAAGAATGTTCACAGGCTCAAAGTAGGCTCGGCATTCTTTGAGTCCAACCTACTTTTACTATTTATTTAATACTGTTTATCTTAAAATTTTAGCCATTTGCCTACCTTTGGCAAGTTCATCGACCAGTTTGTCCAACATGCGAATTTGTTGGGTAAGTGGATTCTCGATTTCTTCTATACGATACCCGCAGATCACTCCTCTTATGAGATGAGCGTTGGGGTGTAAATGTGCTTCTTTGAAAAAGAGCTCAAAGGTGACATTGGCTTCAATCAGTGACAAAATCTTCTCTTCGTCGAAACTGGTCAACCAACTTATAACCTGATGCAATTCCTGCAAGGTCCTTCCCTTTTTTTGAATTTTTGCGACATAATGAGGATAGACTGAAGCAAAAGTCAGTTTGGCTATTTTTCGGTGATGCTCCTCCGATGCTTTCATATTGCGAAAAGTTTAATAATACCACAATATCAATTGACTCTAAATACGTAATAACCATCATTCCTTCGAAATCATTAATTGAAGAGTAAATCCTCCGTTATAAATGAATAGTATTTTTATGAGATGTACAAATTAAATGTTTGCATACCAAGAGGAACACCCAACTTATTTTCTTCCAGGAATCACAATGTCCAGGAGCTCTACCCCCTAAATTTTAGACTTCATGAGCCTTGAGAATGATTTTTTTGATAAAAATTAAAATCAACCCATAGATTATCTGGCAAACATGCTTTATCATTACATCTGACAATCAAAATACTGTTACATTGATTATTGAAACACGAGCCTATGCCCGGGCAGGACTTTTAGGCAATCCTTCAGATGGTTTCTTTGGAAAAACCATTTCTATTTCAGTACGAAATTTTGGGGCCTCTATTTCACTTTATGAGTCTCCGGAGTTACAAATAGTTCCTGAACCCCAGGACGGAAGCACCTTTAAAAGTGTCTTTCACTTACGCGATTCGGTCAGTATGCTGGGCTACAATGGAGGAATACCATTAATTAAAGCCGGTATCAAAAAGTTTGGTGACTATTGCGAGCATAACCAGATCAGACTGCCAAACCGAAACTTTACAGTTCGGTACCGCTCTTCTATCCCTCGTCAGGTAGGCATGTCTGGCTCCAGTGCCATTTTGGTAGCCTTATTCAGAGCTTTAATGCAGTTTTATAAGGTGGAAATCCCCCTACCTCTACTTCCACAGCTGGTGATGGAGAGTGAGACAGAGGAGCTCGGCATCGCCGCCGGACTTCAAGACCGGGTGATCCAGTGTTATGAAGGCTGTGTTTATATGGACTTCGATCAGGAAATGATCAAATCCGCTGGTCATGGACGTTACGAGCGCATTGATCCCGCCTCCCTCCCAAAGCTATATGTGGCTTATAATACCAATCTAAGTAAGGTCTCAGGCAAGGTACACAGTGATGTACGGGCACGTTTTGACAGAGGAGAGCCCGAGGTCATCAAGGTTCTAGGCCAGATCGCTGACAAAGCACGACAGGGTTTTGAGGCCCTTAAGGAAGGGCGATCTGATGATCTCCATGGCTTAATGAACGAAAATTTCGATCTGCGTTGCCAGATCTACAATGTCCCGGAGTCCAATAAAAAACTCATCAATGCCGCCCGAAGCTGCGGTGCCTCTGCCAAATTTGCTGGTTCAGGAGGTACGATAATTGGACTCTATCAAGACGATGATATGCTGAATCAATTATTCATTAAGCTCAAGCAATTCAATGCTAGGGTCATCCGTCCCTTTGTCGTCTAACTGAGTAAGCGTATGAGCGCTGATGCTATTTAATTTTTAAAATAATATACCTATAAATCCGACCATTCCAAAGCGCTAATTACGCTCTAACTGGTCTCATGCCTATAATCCATATGATTCGTAAAGCCGTCATTCCTGCCGCCGGACTCGGCACTCGCTTTTTGCCTGCCACCAAGTCCATGCCCAAGGAGATGCTCCCCATTATCGATATCCCTACCATTCAATATGTGGTACAGGAGGCCGTTGACTCGGGAATAGAAGATATACTCATTATTTCTGGAAAGGGTAAACGCGCCATTGAAGACCATTTCGACAGGAATGTTGAGCTGGAAAGCCGTTTGGAAGAAAAAGAAGACCTAATCTGGTTTAACGAAATGCGACGCCTGGCCGATATGGCCAACGTTCATTTTGTACGCCAGAAAGAAGCCAATGGTCTGGGTGATGCTATTAACTATGCCCGTCATCATGTGGGCAATGAGCCCTTCGCCGTCCTACTGGGTGATACCATTATGGACTCCGTAATTCCCGTAACGCAACAACTGATGGACACCTATGAGCAATATGGGGGATCGGTGATAGCCGTCGAACAAGTTCCCAGCAATAAGGTAGATCGATATGGTATTGTGGGGGGTAATGCTTTAAGTGATACCATCCTGGAGCTAACCACCCTTATAGAAAAACCTGCGCTCGATATGGCACCTTCCAATCTGGCCATTGCGGGTCGCTATATTCTAAGTCCAGAGATTTTCCAAGCCATTGATCAGACTCCTAAGGGAAAAAACAACGAGATTCAACTGACAGATTCCCTGCTCCTGTTATTGAAGAGAGAAAGTATTTTTGCCCATCATATCGAAGGCAAACGCCACGATATTGGCAATAAATTAGATTATCTGAAAACCACCGTCGAATTTGCCCTCAAAAGAAAAGAATTTGCCGCACCTTTCCGCAAATTTCTAGAAGAGATACTAGCGCAATAGTCCCTATGCCCGTCCATATTCAGCTAAAACTGAATATGAACGGGCATATCTACACTTAATTCTATCGAAAATCCCAGCATCTGTAAGGCATTTACTTCGTGTGTTGTATTTTTTAAAATTTTTTAATTAAATTTAAAAAAAGAGAATCAATCCACGATACCATTGTCCAGTAATATGCCTACTTCAAAGGATAATCCTGACATTGAAAAGGTCTGGGAACAATTTCGCTTTGGCAATAAAGAGGCTATGGAACAACTAGCAGCACTCTTCTACCGGAGCTTGTATAACTATGGCCTAAAACTAAGCCAAGATTCCGAAATGGTTCAGGATGGTATTCAGGAATTGTTTCTGGAATTATGGACGCGAGGCCGGAAGTTACCCAACACACCTTTCGTAAAGACCTACTTGTTACGTGCCTTGCGCAATAAAATAGTTAAGGAGAGTCTGAGGCTGAAGCGCATTCGAGAGGCAGAGGACCTGGCCTTCTACGCCCGTCATGAACCCTCTATCGAAAGCAAATGGATGGAAAATGAATCGGAACGGGAACAAATAGAACGACTAAAATTACTAATCTCCGGTCTCGCCAAGCGCCAGCAGGAAGTAATTTATCTGAGATTTTACCAAAATCAGAGTCAGGAGGAGATAGCACATATAATGAACCTAAACAAGCAAAGTGTTGCCAATCTACTTCATAGAACCTTGTCGGACCTTCGCAACAGATGGCCTCAGGTAATATTCGCTCTCTGGAGCTGGAGTCAGCTGAAGCTTCATCCAACCACTCTTTAAATTTTTTCAATTTCTTTTTCTTTTTTATGGGTATCAGTCCAGGCTTTTGAGAACTATAGTAAAAAGACAAGATGGTTTCCATCAGAGTCATCCCTTTACGCATAGCAGACCATGGATGAAAAGGCCCTTATAGAAGCAGAAGATCTGATTTTGGTTCCTCAATTTCAGCAACATATTCGTAGCGCCACGGCCGAGTCAGAACGATACTGGCAAGCCTGGCGAGAGCATTCTGCGCTACATGAGAACCAATACAGCAAAGCCCGACTATTACTGTTAGCCTTGGACGAACAATACCGTGACGACCTTTCCGAGGAAGATTTGAACCGAAGTCTGCAAATTTTGTCCGAGAAGGCTTTAAATTTTGAATCCAGAAGCCCCTCTTTGAAAATCCCATTTACCTGGTGGAAAGTAGCAGCCCTACTCATTTTCGGTATGGGCCTCGGCTATTGGTGGTATCGTAATACCGAGACGATGGCCCCGCAAAACCAAATGGCGGAAGTTACCGATATAAATGCTTCAGGCGAAAAAATTATACGCAACCTATCGGATTCCGCACAAACTACCTTATTGGACGATGGGTCGGTCGTCATACTTTCTGCCAATAGCTCAATGAAGATTGGCACCGATTATGACTTGAAAGATCGGAGGGTACAGATTTGGGGAGAGGCCTACTTTGAAGTATTTCCTAATCCTAACAAACCCTTCGTAGTGCTCCTGGGGCAAACCATGACCAGGGTACTGGGCACGAAATTTACCCTAAGCACTCAGAAAGATCGGAATTCTGTGCACTTATCAGTGCATTCCGGAAAAGTGGCTTTTTATAAGTCCGATGAAAACGCTTCTTTCGAAAAGTCTATTGGCTTAATTCTGACTGCGAATCAGCAAGCCCTTTACCGGGCTCAAGATCAGAGCATGCAACGGTTACGGGTCCCAACGAAGGCGCCGGAATCCTTGCAGGAATACATATACGACGACACACCCGTGGCTGTAGTGCTTATGCAACTGGAGCAACAATATGGAATGGAGATTATTTTCGAGAAAGAGATATTTTCTGACTGTCCGATTACCACTTCCTTTACCAAGGAGTCCCTGCTGGAGCGTATCGATATTATTTGCCAGGCCGTTGCTGCACATTATGAAATCGAAAATGGCAAAATTCGCATTAGCGGACCGGGCTGCCCAGCTCACTAAAACTAGTAACTATTCCTAAACCTATATAATTATTTTAAATTCCTAACCCTTAATTTTCTTACAGCTAAACCACCTGCCTATGAGAGACAATACCTAATAAATGATGGGTGATGTTGACAGCATCACCCACCCAATATCCCTAAACATTTCAATGTGCTTCACAACTTTTTGACAGAAAGTTGAACGGGATACTATTGCCCTATACCGAAACTGTATCAAACAATAATCAAATTTATGGAAAAACTTAGACAAGTGCTTCGGCTCCTGCGTGTTGTTATGAAAATATCATTACCACAATTCCTACTGATCGCCTTATTTGCAGGGATATGCCTGGCCAAACCGGTAGAGGCCCAGACTTCTCTGGATCAGAAAATAAGTATTCATACCGGCAACGTTTACCTAAAACAGGCCTTAAATGAAATACAGAAAAAGGCCAATATAAGATTCACTTACAGCTCGGCTATCATACCGGCTCGGCAGAAGGTTACTCTGGATATGGACGACAAACCACTTTCAGAAGTGCTCCATCATCTTTTCTCCCCCCTGCATGTCAATTATAGTGTTAAGGGCAACCAAATCATCCTTCGTCAGAAGGAGTCTGTACCCAGTAAGGTAGAACCTTTGACGGTAGTCCGAAAAATGGCAGAACGACTGGTGAAAGGCACCGTAAAGGACGCGCAAGGAGAACCACTGCCCGGTGTCAGTGTCAAACTGATGGGCTCATTGCTTGGAACGATCACAGATCCCGAAGGAGCGTTTCAGCTTTTAGTGCCCGAGAAAGACGGTACCCTGCTCTTTAGCTTTGTAGGATTCGAGGCCAAAGAGATTCCATTCAGTAATCAATCGATTCTGGAGGTGGTACTGCAGGCCGACATAAAGGCTTTGAACGAGGTTGTGGTAATAGGATATGGCACCCAGAAAAAAGGCAATGTCACCGGGGCCGTTACGACTGTAAAGATGGATGAGATAGTAGGAGATCGGCCAACTAATAATACAGCTCAGGCATTACAAGGGGCTATTCCCGGACTTCAAATTGCACCCAGCACAGGGAAACCCGGAGATACCGCAGGTTTACAAATCCGCGGATTCGAATCCATAAACGGTGGTAACCCTCTTGTGCTGGTTGATAATGTTCCTATGAATATTAACGACATCAATCCCAGAGATATAGAAACCGTAACCGTGCTGAAAGATGCGGCCGCCTCGGCCATATATGGAGGACGTGCAGCATTCGGGGTGGTATTGATCACGACCAAACAAGGAAAGAGAAATCAGCCTATCAAATTTGATTATTCCACAAATATTGCTGTCAGCAGTGCGGTATCGCTGCCAGAAAAGGTCTCTGCGTTACAGTTTGCCCAAACCCTTCAAGATTATGGACAGACCAGGTATTATACGGGGCAGGTTCTTACCGACTGGGTAGGCTATTTGAACGATTATAAGGTCAATCCATCCAAATATCCTAATGGGATAGCCGTAGATGCCAATAACCAGGAATATCCCTTAAGAGAACACGATCTTGTTAAGGATTTTATGGGTAAGGGGTTCGAACAGCTTCATAACCTTTCCTTCTCAGGAGGCTCAGAAAATTCGAGCTACCGAGTTTCCATGGGCTATTCCAATGAAGATGGTATCATGGTAACGGACAAGGACAACTTTAAGAAATTCAACGTAAATGCCTTGCTCAATACCCAGTTGACTAGAAAGCTGGAAAGCAGTATCAATGTATTTTATAAGAATCAGCAGCAGCAGACGCCATATGGGACGCAAAATATATTCCGCATTGCTTCAACTTATGGAAATTTCAATGGTCAGGGCTATAGGGAAATGTCAGATGGGCGCAGCATCCCCTACTACACCCCTTATAATTTGCTACAGTTAGAGCCTGCTATTAAAAATTTCGGTGACAATCTCCGGCTATTTGGTAAGCTAACTTATGAGCCCATTGCCAACTTAAAAATTAACGGGGAATATACCTTTAGTAAAACGGGCAATAATACCCGGGAATACAACGCCAATAACGCTTATATTTCTGCTCCCATAGAGGTGTACCAGTTCAACACCCGTACCCGCTATTTCCGCTCAACAGCCAACACGGATTATCATGCTGTGAACCTATACGGAAATTATCAGAAATCGTTTGGCCCACATATTCTAGACTTCACTGCCGGTACCAATTACGAAAACAGCAGATATGAAACCTTCAGCGCCGCCCGCCTGGACGTATTCAGTGCACAAGTACCCTCCTTAAGCACCGCTGATAATGCTAATATGACCAACGGAGACGGATTTAGCGAGTATGCCATTATGGGGGCTTTTGGGCGGGTAGCCTACAACTATCAAGACAAATATCTTTTCGAAGCCAATGGCCGTTACGATGGCTCGTCCCGTTTTGCCAAAACCAATCGATATGGATTTTTCCCTTCCTTCTCAGCAGGCTGGGTACTAAGTGAAGAGTCCTTTATGAAGCCTTTACAACCTATCGTCTCCAACCTGAAAATCAGGGCCTCCTGGGGTGAAATAGGGAATCAGGTAGTGGGAAATGATTACCCATATATTCCGGGGATGAACAGTACCCAGGCGAGCTGGATCAATTACGATACGAACTTACGCCCCATTACCCTATCTCCTCCTTCTCTGGTGAGTGCCAATTTCACCTGGGAAACGGTACGCTCCGCCAATTTAGGCTTGGATGTAACCTTGCTAAAGGGGAAAATGAACACCTCGATCGATCTGTTTAAACGACAAACCCTTAATATGCTTCGTCAGGGAGTCGAACTCCCCGCAGTATTGGGCACTTCTGCTCCTCTGCAGAATGTCGCCGATCTGGAATCCAAGGGCTGGGAATGGAATGTGAGCTGGAAGGAGCGTCATGGAGACTTCTCTTATTCGGTAGGCTTCAACCTGTCTGACAATAAAGCCTTCATAACTAAAATACAAAATGAATCGGGAAATATTAATGATCCCTATTATAATGGGTATCAAATAGGCCAAATATGGGGATATGAAACGGACGGTTTCTATACTGCTAACGATTTTAATGAAGGGACTCTTGATGACCGATTGATGATTAAAACCCTTGCCAATCATTTAAAAGATGGCTTACCAAGGGTAGAAGGAGTATTTCATAATCCTGGTGATGTGCGCTATGTCGACCTGAATGGGGACGGGATTATCAATCCTGGTAATAACACGCTGGAAAATCCGGGAGACCGGAAGATAATAGGAAATAGCAATAGAAGATTCCAATATGGGTTGAATGCTCATCTGGCCTATAAGGGATTCGATCTTAGCCTTTTCGCTCAAGGCGTTGGTAAGAGAGACTTATGGATTAGCAATAGTTTGTTCTGGCCTGGAGCAGGTTTTGACATGGTTTACAAACATCAGCTCGACTATTGGACTCCACAGACTCCAGATGCCTATTTCGCCCGGACCTATACCGATGGAGGAAATAATACCGCTGTCAACCGAAGAGTACAATCGAAATACCTGACCAACGGAGCCTATCTTCGCCTTAAAAATATACAATTCGGTTATAATATCCCGGCCTCTTTACTGGAGCCTATTTTCGTCAAAAGACTTCGGCTTTTCTTTTCTGGTGAAAACCTGCTCACCCTGGATCATCTACCCAATGGTATGGAGGCCGATTTGGCAGTGATAAACAGTGGTTTTTCCTACCCATTTTTGAAGAAGTATAGCTTCGGTGTTAACATCTCCTTTTGACCATTAAATTGACCATTATGAAATATATAGCAATTATCTCTTCCGGAATTCTCCTCTTACTTGGGCTTCTCGGTTGTAATAACGATTCTCTGGATTTACTTCCTAAAGATCAGTTGACAGAGAAATCAGTTTTTGCCAATTATGAAAATACCAAAAGTTATACCTGGCAGTTCTACAATGTATTGGATGGTTATACGGGTGAAAGCAACCAAAATGCAGAATGGAACGGAGACCTGGGTTTTCGCAGCGAAGAATCCTATACCAATCCCTGGATCTGGCAGACCGTCATCGTCCCGAATGCCGATGAGGTTTATAATGCGGCCTTTGTAAATATCAGGAGTATCAATATTATGCTGGACAACCTGGAGCAGACCGGAAGTAGTCTTTCTGCAGCTGAAAAAGACCATTTCAGAAGCATTGGTTATTTCTTTAAGGCCTATAATTACATGAATCTCCTCAACAGATACGGGGATATTACCTGGGTGGAGAATGCCCTGACAGATGGGGATCAGGAAACTTTATTTGGACCACGAATGCCTCGCGACCAGGTGGCAAAGAAAATTCTGGACATGTTGATATTCGCTAAAGATCATATTAAGCCCAACGGGGATGGACCCAATACCATCAATAAGCATACCGTGCTAGCCCTAATTTCCCGGTTTGGTCTTCGAGAAGGCACCTGGAGAAAATATCATCAGTTATCGGAATCAGAATCCTATTTACAAGCCAGCTGGGAAGCCTCATCCAGCCTTATCCAGGCCTTTCCAAGCTTACATCCTCATTATGATGAACTCTTTAACAGCGAGTCACTGAGAGGGATTCCGGGCATGATCCTCTTTAAAGAGTATAATACATCCATACTTACACATCGATTGGCTACCTGGGCGCGAAGCTCCTCGGGCAGGCACGATCTCACCAAGAAGGCTGCCGATATGTATCTGATGACGGATGGGCAAACGCGCTGGACCAGCCCCCTATTCCAAGGAGATAAAACACCAAATTCCGAAATGCGGCAACGGGACAAACGGATGTTATATACTATAGGAGTACCCTATAAAGTAAAGACTCCTACCAGCAGTACCTGGGCCCATACCGGAGTGGCAGCCGATGCTGAATATTTTGAGTATATGTCCAGCATTTCCGACGACAAACACAAAACTCTGCCCGCTCTAAACTGGGGGGGACAAGTGTTACCCCAGGAACCCAACTTTCTTAAAAACAGTGTAAAACCATACTCTATTACGATGACGGGTTACAGGCTCACCAAGTTCTCTAACAAGTCCAATACAGGGATCTCCTCTCAGGACATTACGGATGCACCTATTTTCCGTATGGGGGAGGTGCTGGTCAATCATGCAGAAGCGGCCTATGAGCTCAACAAACTGGATCAAACCGTTTTAGATCAGACCATTAATAAACTCCGTCAGCGGGGAGCCGTGGCGTCCCTTCAGCTCCTTTCCATTCCCAACGATCCGACTCGTGATCAGACGGTGGCACCCGTATTATGGGAAATACGCCGCGAGAGGGCTATAGAGCTCATGTATGAAGGTTTCCGATTCGACGATTTACGACGCTGGAAAAAACTTGCTTACATTACCGAGGAGTCTCTAGGACGCTGGGTTAAAAATGCGGATTATGCCAATAAGTTAAAAATTCAGAATGGCGCACCTGAAGGATATATTTCTGAAAGAGGAATCCCCCCACAGACCGTCCTGGAGCACTATTACTTATTTCCCATGCCCCTAGGGCAATTGATCCTGAATCCGAAACTTACCCAGAATCCCGGATGGAAGTAAAGATGCAGTAAATTATTTAATTAGGTTTGATAACGAATAGGCTTTTAGAAGCCTATTCGTTAAACGTCTCCCTATGAATCCAAAATTTCTCAAAAAAAGTTACAGTACTCTGGCTATCTTCCTGATAGCCTGCTCCACCTGGGCGCAGCCAGTGACCAAGCCTCTCCAAATTATCCTGATTGTAGCCGACGATCTAGGTTGGAAGGATCTGGGCTTTATGGGTTCTCAGTACTACAAAACACCCAACCTGGATAAGCTGGCTAGTCAATCCACATTTTTTACACAGGCCTATGCCAACTCTTCTAACTGTGCTCCTAGCAGGGCAAGTTTACTTACAGGTAGCCTTACGCCTCGCCATGGGATCTATACAGTGGGAAGCTCGGAGCGTGGCAGAAGTGAAACCCGCAAGCTCATCCCTACGCCCAATCGAGACGATCTGGATACGGCTACAGTAACTTTTGGAGAAATATTTCAAAAGAATGGTTTCAAAACCGCTGCTTTTGGCAAATGGCACCTGGGGGAACATCCTTCCCTGCACGGTTTCGATGAGCACAAAGGTGGTGGACCGGCTGGCCATCCCAAGACCTATTTCAGTCCCTATAACCTTAAATACTTGGCCAACGGCCCCCAAGGAGAAGAACTCACAGATCGGCTTACAACAGAAGCCCTGGATTATATTCAGCAAAATAAAGAGAATCCATTTTTGTTATATCTACCTTACTTTGCTATCCATACCCCACTGGAAGGGAAGTCAGATCTGATGGAGAAATATCGCCATAAAAAACCATCTGATGGCCAAGGAGAACATCCTGCCTATGCCGCTTTGATTGAAAATATGGATCAAAACATAGGGCGCATCATGGCGCAGATAGAGAAGTTGGGACTCGAAAATGTCCTGCTCCTTTTTACCTCCGACAATGGAGGTATAGCCAAGCTCTCCAGACAATGGCCCCTACGAGCCGGAAAAGGATCTTATTATGAAGGGGGAACCCGCGTGCCCCTACTTATCTATGATAGTCAGCATAGGGCAAAAGGAAATACAGCAGTAGAAGTCCCAGTTCAACTCGTGGACTTGCTGCCAACCATGGTAGAGCGGGCTAACCTGGAATTGCCTGGCCAGGCTCCTTTTGATGGCCGGAGTTTACTGCCCTTGCTACGAGGAGAAATTGCTCCTTCCTGGGCCGCCAGATCCTTATTCTGGCATTTCCCCATTTATCTGGAGGCCTATCAAAAAGGTGGTGACGACAGCCAGGATTCACTGTTTCGCACCCGGCCGGGAAGCTCCCTGCGAGCAGGACAATGGAAAATTATACAGTACTTCGAAGACAATCAACTGGAATTATACGATCTGCTAAACGATCCGGGAGAACGAATCAATCTGGCAAATATTCAAGTAGAAGAAACCAAAAGGATGCTGATGATGCTTCAGCAAAAACAGAAGGAGTTAAATGCTCCTATTCCCCATCAGCTTAATCCTCAATACAAATCCACCAACCAGGTCGAATAACACCTTGTAATTCAATACCTGTTATATTTATCACTATTCCTAACCTATCCAACATGCGAATACTACTTTTCTGTTGTTACTTTCTGTCCTTATTCACTAACCACGTCACGGCTCAAAATAAGCAGAACAAAAAATCAAAACTACCTAATATCATTTACATCTATGCAGATGACCTCGGCTATGGAGAGCTGGGGAGCTATGGGCAAAAGAAAATCAAGACCCCGCACCTCGATCGCATGGCTAAGGAAGGAATGCGATTTACAGAGCATTACACCGGAACGCCTGTATGTGCCCCCGCTCGGGCGATGCTTATGCTAGGCCTTCATGGAGGCCATGTGCCTATCCGAGGAAATTACGAACTGGGAGGCTTTAAGGATGAAGAGGAACGAGGCCAGAAACCCCTGCCCGACCAGGCCTTCACGGTGGCTGAGTTATTAAAGAAAAAAGGCTATGCCACGGCCCTTACGGGCAAGTGGGGATTGGGTATGGGTGACACGGAAGGCACACCCACCAACCAGGGTTTTGACTATTATTATGGCTACCTCGACCAGAAACAGGCTCATAACTTATACCCTTCTCATCTCTGGGAAAATAATGTATGGGACACCCTCAGCCAGGCCTGGTTTAATGTACATGTAAAATTGGATCCTAAAACGGCTACCAAGGCCGATTTCGATGCTTTTAAAGGTCAGGATTATGCACCTCAAAAAATGACAGATAAAGCATTGAAGTTCATTGACAGGAGTAAAGATGGTCCATTTTTTCTGTATATGCCCTACTCCCTACCTCATGTCTCCTTGCAAGCTCCCGAAAAATATATTGAACAATACAAGGGTCTGTTTAACGAAGAACCCTATTATGGACAGCAAGGCTATGCGCCTACCCAATATCCATTTTCTACCTATGCAGCTATGATTACCTTTTTGGATGCACAGGTGGGCGTGGTAATGGATAAAATCAAGGCACTCGGGCTCGATGAAAATACCATAATCATGTTTTCCAGCGATAATGGAACTACTTTTAACGGTGGAGTCGACGCCAAATATTTCAACAGTGTGGGCGATCTTAGAGGTCTAAAAATGGACGTCTATGAAGGCGGGATCAGAGAACCTTTTATCGTGAGATGGCCAGGAAAAATAAAACCCAACAGCACCAGTGAACATATTTCGGCTCAGTACGACCTCATGGCAACTCTGGCCGAAATTACCGGCCAACCGACGCCTCCAACTGACGGAATCTCCTTTTTGCCAGAATTACTCGGAAAGAAAAACAAACAGCAGAAACATGAATACCTCTATTTTGAATACCCTGAAAAAGGAGGTCAGCTGGCCATTCGCATGGGAAAATGGAAAGGGGTGAAAGTGGATTTAAAAAAGAACCCTGATAATCCATGGCAGTTATTCGACCTGGAAGCAGACCGAAACGAGACGCAGGATATAGCGAAAAAGTATCCTCATATTCTTAGTCGCATGGACGCTATTGTAAAGAAAGAGCACGTGGAATCAGATGTTAAGAATTGGCAATTTGTAGACAAGGTAATTGCGGCCAACGAAAAATAAAAAATGTAAGATCAAAATTTCCAATTCAAAAAAAGGGCCCCGGATTGATCCGAAGGCCCTTTTTTGATTTTATAATCATTCCATCAGCGTGAAATATGCAATCAGACTATTCCTTGTCATGAACCCTTTTGTCATCCATTGGGCCCCGAAGATGAATCACCAGTCCATTTAGAAAATTACGCAGAATCTGGTCACCACATTCCTTGTACAAAGGATGGTCGGCCTTGCGAAATAGGGCACCTAGCTCACTGGCCGACACCTTAAAGTCAACCAAACTAAGAATATGAATAATATCATCGTTTCGCAAATGAAGGGCTACACGAAGTTTCTTAAGTATATCGTTATTGCTCATAATAGTATTTTTGACGCAAGCTGCCAATATCTTCGAACATATCCAATTTCCGCTATAAGAAGATTCAACAAAAAACTGGCCAGACCTCATGGTAAGGTCTGACCAGTACGATTTCAATTATTCAATTTATTTAAACATCCAGGTCTTCTGACTTATCAAATCTTTCCCCTCTCCAAATTGTGCTTTAATGGCGGAAGCGACATTTTCGGAATTGACATTATATTCATTCTGAGGATAAATCCACCGAAAAGGAAGGGCTACCCCTGCCGGCCGACGGTAGTCAGGATATCCCGTGCGCAGAGTGTTATAATAAGCAGTCCATCCCGACTGAAAGAAAGAACGCAGATATCGCTGCATGGCAATACGCTCTATTTTCTGCTCGGCCGTTAGGGCTTGCGACAGATCATTGATAGGCCTGGCCAGATACTGATCGGCTTTTGCTTCGGTAACATAAGAAGGCATGACACCTTTGGAATAGGTTTCATAGAATTTGAAGGAGGCCTTCACACCCTTGTTATAGTAAGTATTAGCATCTCCCGTAATCCAGCCGCGCACTACGGCTTCGGCAAGAATAAACTGTAATTCAGAATAACCTAATAAAACTCTGGGTTCAGTAGTTGGATCCTTATGGTAGCGATCGTTGACCTTAGAGGTTTTACCGGCTGTGGCCTTGATATTTACCTGTGCATAAGGAGCCGCAGGGTCACCCCCTTCATAAGCCGTAAAATCGGTAAGCGCCTTTCCTGCCTCGCTGGCTAGCTTGGTTTGGGTGCTGTATATAAAGAGTCGGGGATCCTCCCTATCTTGTAACCGGCGAATAAATGTTGAGTCCATATACATACCAGAACCGAAACTGCTGGAATTAAACTCGGGATAACGGTTTCCTTGTTGATCTAAAAATACCAGTTGCCCATCGTCTGCAGCACTCTCAATGATAGGTTCTGAATTTACTATTTGGGCGAAAGCAGATTTTATCTTCAGATCGGCATCTGACTCTTTACTGGAAAGCGAAAGTAAGACCTTTAACCGAAAGCTATTGATTAGCTTCTGCCACTTTTGAATGCTTCCCTTATAAATAATATCACCAGCAATGATATTGTTTTCTGATTTCAAAAGGGTGTTAGCCTCCTCCAGTTCCTTAAGAACTCCCAGAAAGACAGCCTTTTGAGAATCGTATGGAGCCGGAACGTAGGTATCCTGAACCTCCGCCAGCAAGGCTTGGCTATAGGGTACATCACCAAAGGTCAGGGCCAGGTCGAAGAAGTAGTAGGCTCTGAAAAACTTTCCCAAAGCCAAATAGGAATTATCCTTAATACGGGTAGCCTCTTCCATCATTTTGGTTACGTTCCGCAGCTGATAGTAAGTATCAAAGCTTCCTCTATCCCATTTGTAATATTGGGATGTATTCTCGCCATCGGTCTGTACCAACATCTTCTGAGCATATAGGGGGCTCGTGCCACCGAAGGCTTGAAAAGCACTCCATTCAATATTTGTCAGCAGTAGTTGCGGATGGGCTTGTGTAGGGCGATTGGGGTCGACATTCATCTCTTCAAAATCCTTGCAGGAAGTGACGAATAGTGCCAGCGCAATTATATATATAGTTAAATTTTTCATATGGTCAATCGTTAAATCTTGTGATATATATCCCTTTTCAGTCGATAGATTATAATTTCAGATTGAGTGAAAATCCTAGGAACCGGGAAGAAGGGTCTTGAAGATTGTCATCATCCCCGTAGTCGGGATCCAGAATTGGCATTTTCTTTAGCATCATCAGGTTGTAGCCAAATACGGAAGCCTCCAGACCCTTAACATTCGGACCGAAACTAAAAACCTTCGCAAGGTCATAGCTAACCGAGACTCTTCTAAGCTTGACATAAGAACGATCGAAAACATTGGCAAATTTTTTGTTCTCCGACTCCGTCACAGCGGCTCGATAGGGATATTGCTGACTCCAGGTCTGCCAGTCTACGGCCGTCGTATTAGGCGCATAGGTGCGGGTATCGTTAATAATATTTCCATTCACATCGCGGCTAAATTCACCGCCGGTAACCACTACCCCCTGAGGAACATAAACCGGCTTGCCGGCAGCATACTCCTGATCGCGGAATTCGGTGGAGTTAGGATGCTTCCCCCCCCACCACATTTTCTCAATGGTTAGCGAGCGAATTATCCCCCCCGATACACCATCAAAGTCTACGGCGATATTGAAATCGTGGACCTTAAATTTATTTTGGAAACCAAAACGGAAATTAGGCTCCGTATGTCCTAGGTTGGCTGGATAAGGGTCACGAGTAGGCAAGCCCCGGCTGTCCAATATCACCTGTCCATCGGCACTTTTCTGCCATACCGTGGCATAATAACTATCCGCTCTATCGCCTTCTCTTAGATTTCCAAACTTAGCCTGTCCACCGTAAATATCTGTTATCTTCCGGACAAAACGGCTAAAGTTCATACCTAAATCATAGGTGAAATTACTAGCCCGTACTGCTTTAATATTGGCCATAATTTCCAGACCGTTGGTCTTATAGACATTTCCATTCACTTTCCGAGTTTTAAAACCTGAGGACTGAGAAACGCCCAGGTCGATGATCTGGTTTTCGTCCGTTACATTATAATAAGTAATGTCCAGACCTAAACGATTCTTGAAGAAGGCTGAGGAAACACCAAATTCTATTGAGGTCGTTTGCTCCGGTTTGATATTCGGATTAATCAGACCATCCGGGTAAAATACCGAAGGGGTACTTCCATAAGTTACGCCTTTAGAATATGCCGAAAAGATACTATATGGGTCCAGATCGCTGGAAACCTGAGCCCAAGAACCATAAACCTTTAGGAAGTCTACTACGTTCGGCATTTTTACATATTGCGACACCAAAGTACTTAACGAAGCGGAAGGGTAAAAATAAGAATTATTGACCTTCGGAAGAGTGGACGACCAGTCATTCCTAGCCGTCAGGTTAAGAAATACAGCGTCATAAAAATCGAAATTGGCTGAACCATAAACACTTCGAATAGCTCTTTCCTCAAACTTATTGGAAGCCTGCACGGGGCCGGCTGTATTGTTGAGACTATATACATTGGGGACGATTAGCCCATCCGTTGACTGATATTCCTGCTGAAAAGTTTTGTAGAAACTCGAGGCTCCGGCATTCATGCTAAATTGGATATTGGAGGTGATGGCCTGAGAGTAAGAAGCCAATACATCCATATCTACATTCTTTTGAGCAGTGTTCCAGATTTTATAATCACCGTTTCTGGAATCTCCATAATTCAGGTAAGTCTTCGGACTTTGCATATTCTCAAATACACTTTTATCCCTGACATTGGCCCGTCCCTGTAAACTGAGGTTGGGAAGAATTTGCCAATTCAATTTCACCTGCCCATCCAAAACCTTTCTTTTATGCTCCTGATTTAACTCATAAGCGGCAAAATATGGGTTGTTGTACCATGCATAATTATAGTTTGCCTGTCTGTATCCCTCTTGTCCAGGAACCCAAAGATGATTTTTAAGGTCTTCCCCATTAACATCATCGCTCATCCAGATCAGAATAGTATACATATGATTTTTAGGACCGTAACCATAGCGGGGGTAATTCGGTGAGGTTACCGAAGTATAGGCAAGGGAAGCATCTAAAACTAAATTTTTGGTCAGATCGAAGGATGCGTTGAAGTTCATCCCGCCGGTCGAGAGCGCTGAGTTAGGCGTCTGTCCTTTTTGATAGGCATATTTCCCGGAAGCATAAAAACGTGAACGCTCTCCTTTATAGGCTAAAGAAAGGTTATTTGTGGTAACCAGTCCGGTCCCTAAAAAATTCTTTAAATTATCGTGCTGAACCCAGTCAGTAGGAACCCGCTCATAGGTAGAGCGGTCGTCATATACGGTTCCTTTCACATCACCCCACCAGTCAATAGTTTCTCCCGTAATCTTATTGCGGATCGGGCTATTCCATTGGGGTATCTTAACACCGGGCTCAAACTTGGGTCCCCAAGTCATGTCCCCATCGGAAATACCTCCATCAGCACCATCCCAGAATTCATATTTCCCATTGGAACCACTGCCATATTCAGTCTGTGTTTTCGGAAACACGGTATAACCAGCCGTTACCATGTTATTGGTGGAAAGATTGATGCTTAGCCCTTCCTTTTTCGCCTGCTTACTGGTGATGAGCACGGCACCATTTTTTCCTCTGGACCCATATAAAGCCGAAGCTGCCGTTCCCTTCAGAACGTTAATATTTTCTATATCTTCGGAAGCGATATCGTAAAAATCTGTTTCTACCGGAATTCCATCCAATACAATTAAAGGCGTCTTCCCCCTCAAGGTGAAAGTAGGGGTTTGAAATATACCTGTTGGATTAGTAACAGTAAGTCCCGCTACCTGCCCCGCCAAAGCACTACCTACATTCATGGTTTTAGCCTGCTCAATAGCTTGACTGTTTACCTCTTGAGTGGTGTAACCTAGCTTTTTCTTTTGTTGTTTAATTCCTATGGCCGTTACGACCACCTCATCCAAATTCTGCAAATCTTCCTTCATTTCTACATTCACAGTTGAACGTCCGTCAATTTTTACTTCTTGAGCGGAGTAACCGATAAAAGAAAATACCAGTGTCCCATTAGTAGGAGCACTCAAGCTAAAATTACCTTCTGCATCGGTAATCGTTCCTGTTGTCGTATTCTTCAACAGAATATTTACACCAGGCAGGCTTATCCCTTTGCTATCTTTCACCTGTCCGTTCACAACATTTTGGGCCATGGCTAGCCCGGGCAGCATTAGTAACATGCACCATAGTAAAGTAGCGAGTTTTTTCATAAACTAATTAGAGTTGGAGTTAAAAATGGAAATACCAATCGAAACCAAAGAATAGATAATTTCGGTTACAAAATAAACGCCCGCGCCCATACGCAGATCAGATAGATGCCTAAAGCAGTTTCACCTTCTTGAATAAGGCGATTTGATTTACTGTATTCTTGCGTTGCTCCCTAAGTGCCTTTTCAAAAGAATCGGTATGCTGAGCGAAAAGCACGGCCAGGGCAACGCGCAGGATATATTCGTAGTCGGACTTCAGACGGTCCTGATCCTGCCCCTGTTTGCTAACCTCTTTTTTGTAATATTTCCCAATATTCCGAACCGCCTTGTAGATATCGGGTTTCACTAAATGGGTTCGCACCGTAGGATCTCCAGGGACTGGCTGCTCTTTCTCATTATAACGATCGTCCACGTGGGTTCGTAAACACGCTATGTTGACACCAAATACAGGATCTGTCAAATTTTGACAAAGAGGCGATTGATTGAAAGACTCCGACACCTGATAGTATTCCCATACGTAATCCGGACCCGTGGCCTTGGTATTTCTGAAGTTCTGATCCAAGGAAGCCATATCGGGACTATTACCTTCTGACCTTACCTGGCAATGGCTGTGGGAAATAGTGAGCAGGGAGAATATAATCAGAAGTGCGCTCGTTCTGTAGAACATCGTTATTACTGATTTTGTTTTCATGATGCAAAACTATAAAAATTGAACATGCCTGATAAGGCAATAAAAACAATCTATATCAATAACATCCTCACGGATAGCAATTTACAAAATCAACTTAACAATTTCATTACTTTAGCGAGCAAAAGTTCAATTTCGCTTAACAAAACAAGCTATAAAATCATCTTTTGGCTTTCTTAGTATACGGTAAAATTAAAAAATAGGCTAATATTTTATCATAGAAGCAGATATAATTAAAGTGTCAAATAGACGCTATTTAGAATAATTGCCTTATTTTTACAAAAAATGATACTTAGACTATAACGAGACGAATGCAAGCAAAAAACTTCTACTTCAAAAAAATACTGGGGTCGGCCATGCTGGGAGCGATCGTGCTTTCCTGTGTAAAGAGTGGCCCTTCCTCAAAGGATAAGTTACCTTCGGGAGCCGTTTTTATTAAAGAAGATGGACCATCTGCCCGCAAGAAAGCTCAGGAAATCAGGGAAAATACCGTAATCAAAATCGCCGATGGGCTCAAATTAGATTTGTGGGCTACAGATTCCCTCGCCCCTGATCCCGTAGCCATCGATGTAGATGCCTATGGTAGAGTATTTCTAAACAGAACCAATCGTCAAAAAAATTCTGAGTTCGATATACGTGGACATCGCAATTGGATGACACCCTCTATAGCTCTACAATCTGTAGCTGACCGTCGTCAGTTTTTGCATGAAACCTTCGCGACAGAGAAAAGTGAGGAAAATTCATGGCTCAAAGACCTTAATGGGGATGGAAAACACGATTGGAAGGATTTAACCGTAGAAAAAGACGAGGTTTGGCGCCTTGATGATACCGATCATGATGGTATGGCCGATATCTCCCTAAGGGTCATTAATGACTTTTTCGAAGAAGTGAGCGACGTGGCGGGAGGTATATTAGTCCGGGCCAAAGACGCTTTTGTGACCATCGCTCCCGATCTGTGGCGTTTTACAGATACTAACAGAGATGGAATCTATGATAAAAAAACTTCTATCGCCACGGGTTATGGGGTACATATCGGCTTTGGAGGCCACGGAATGTCCAACCCTATAGAAGGTCCAGATGGTAAGATATATTGGAATATAGGAGATATAGGATCCAACGTGACTACCCCTGAAGGAGTTCAACACAATAGGGCCAATGAAGGAACTATAGCCCGATGCAATCCCGACGGCTCCGAATTTGAAATCTTCGCCGCAGGACACCGAAATACCCATGAATTTGTTTTTGACAGCTACGGAAACCTGATCAGCTCCGATAACGACGGAGATCACCCGGGAGAGAGTGAGCGCCTCGTGCATATTGTAGAAGGCTCAGATGCGGGCTGGCGTGCCAATTGGCAATATGGAAAATATACCGACCCAAGAAATAATGACTACAAGGTATGGATGGACGAAAAGCTATATGTGCCCCATTGGGAAGGACAGGCCGCCTATATTATTCCCCCCATTCAAAATTTCCATAATGGCCCCACCGGAATGCAGTATAACCCAGGAACGGCATTGGGTTCGGCCTGGAAGAATAAGTTTTTCCTGGTAGAATTTGTGGGCAATCCGTCCCGTTCTCCCATTTGGGCCTTTGGACTTAAACCCAAAGGAGCCTCCTTCGTCTTGGATGGAGAGCAAAATATACTGCAAGGTATTCTCCCAACGGGAATCCGTTTCGGTCCCGACGGTGCTCTGTATATTTCCGACTGGATCAATGGCTGGGATACCAAAGATTACGGCAGGGTATGGCGTATGGATGTTACAGACGATAAAAATGATTTGAAAGCCATACGTTTGGAAACAAACCGCCTTATGCGTTTGGACTATGAGAAACAGAAAGATAGCAAGCTCCATGACTTATTATCATATGATGATATGCGTATCCGTCAAAAAGCACAATTTGAGCTCGCCAACCGGGGAGCCAAAGGGGCTGCTGAATTCAGAAAGGCCTTGTCTGCTGACAATCAGCTAGCACGTATTCATGCTATCTGGGGCTTGGGGCAACTTTCCAGGCAGGATAAAGCCTATGCCAACGCACTCTTTCCTCTCTTGAAGGATGCCGATGAAGAAATTATCGCTCAGGCTGCCAAGATTCTAGGCGATTCGAAGATTGCCGAAGCGGGCCCTATGTTAATACCATTACTCGGAAGTAAAGCACCAAGAGTACAATTTTTTGCGGCCCAGGCTTTAGGCCGGATTCGCCAGGAGACGGCTATCGCCCCCTTGCTAACCATGATCGAAAAAAATAAGGATCAAGACCTATATCTACGCCATGCGGCAGTATTGGCCCTTTCCCGCATAGGCAAGACGAAGCCAATTCTGGCCTTGTCCACCAGCCCCAGTCGCTCTCTTCGTATCGCTGCTGTGCTTGTCCTGCGTCGGTTGGGAAGCGACCGTATCAGCACATTTTTGACGGACTCCGATGAATATATCGTTACCGAGGCTGCTCGAGCCATCAACGATGACCTTTCTATCCCCGGAGCTCTGCCTGCCCTAGCCGCTACCCTTCGGGAAAACCGGTTTTCTGCCGAACCCCTGTTGCGTCGGGCCATCAACGCAGCCCTTCGGGTGGGAGGTAAAACCCAGCTGGACGACTTAATTGCTTTTGCCCAAAATAAACGAGTGAACGACGAACTCAGGGCGGAAGCCTTAGCAACCCTAGGTACCTGGTCTAATCCCTCTGTTCTGGATCGGGTAGATGGACGCTACCGTGGCCCAATCACTCGTGATGCCGCAATGGTTCGGAATGCAGTAATGCCGTTGACGAGCAATTTGCTCGCCTCCACCAAGGCACCCATTCTGATCGCTACGGCACAGATGTTGGCAGAGCTCGATATTACGGCATATAATGCCACGCTGGCGCAACTAATGTATCAGCAAAACAGCCCCGAAGTAAGGGTTGCATTACTGACAGCCCTTAGCACACTGCGCTATGAGGGCATGGAGGCTATTATGAAAAAAGGCATGGAAGACACCAGTCCGGATGTTCGTGCAGCAGCATTGAATATGGTGAACCGTTTGGATCTGTCTACCCCAGCTTTGGAAAATATTTCCCGGTCCGTATTCAAAATCGGGTCTGTTAAAGAACAACAGCAGATGCTGAAAGTGTTAGGCGAACTGCCCTTAACCAAAACCAAGCCCATACTCATGGGTCTTATTGGAGAAATGAAATCGGGCAACCTTTCTAAAAGTGTAGCCCTCGACTTAAATGAGGCCATCGATGCCACCAAGTCCGAAGAGTTACTCAATCAATTGGCCCCTCTTCGTTCCAAAGGCGAGACGGCAGCCGACTATCAGGATGCGCTTTATGGAGGAAATGTACAGGCCGGAAGGCGATACTTTCTCACCAGTTCTGAAGCCGAATGTTCCCGCTGCCATGCCATTGGAGGCAAAGGAGGAGAAGTGGGTCCCGATCTTTCCAAAATCGGAAGTGTGCTCAGCTCTCAACAGATTCTGCAAGCGCTTATAGAACCGAGTGCTCGTTTGGCTCCAGGCTATGGCATGGTAATGCTCACCCTCTCCGATGGCAGCACCGCTGCAGGTATCCTAATGGAAGAGCATGAGAACGAACTAGTGCTCAAAACTTCCGAAGCGGAGCCATTAAAAATCGCAACGGCACGCATCAGTAAGCGTGACAACCTTCCTTCCAGTATGCCGGCCATGGGTCATATTATGTCTAAACGGGATATCCGCGATGTCGTAGCTTTCTTAAGTACCTTAAAATAATAATTAGCCTCCCGAATAAAAATCCTGAAGCGAGCCAGAAAAACCCACTGGCTCGCTTTTTATATACAATAACAATCCCCGTACAGCCTCATACCCTGCCTCAAGGCTGGATTTTATTCATCCTTACGAAATCTTAGTACATTTGAAAAACAGTATGTACATTCGAAAAAAGTATGTAGCGTAATCCAATTTTATGAAGGTAAACAAAGAGGAAGATGAAATTATAAAAAAAGCGCTACGGCACTGGGAAGAAAGGGAATTAATTACTTCAGAGCAGGTCAACCGTTTAGGCAATGCCTACGAAGTGGAGCCCGGAAGTATGGCAGCGATTGCCAGGTACGCCCTTATTGCCGCTATCTCCTGTGGACTACTGGCTTTTGGTTCTCTGATTATTGACGAAAAGTGGATCGAGCTCCTTCGTAAGCAATACGGATACTCAGAATGGGTAGTAGCCCTGATTTTCAGCGCTTTCAGCTTGATTCTCATTTACTTTGCTAGAAAGCGAAGGCATCGTAACCCTGGAGATTCTGCTAGTATAGAGAGTATGAATATTGGCCTAGGCCTTTCTATTGGGATCGCAATTGCCTACTGGGTCAGAAGCTTCCCCTCCTTGGCCGACCACTATGAGTTACCTCTGCTGCTGGCTACTATATCCTTCTTTGCCGTATCAATTTACTTGCGCTCTGCTACTTTATGGGTAATAATGCTCCTTGCCGCAACAGGCTGGTGGGCTGCTCAGACGCACTACTGGGCCGGTGGTAGCTATCGTTTTGCCGGCATGAACTATCCCTTGCGGATGACCCTGTTTGGTTTGGCAGTCTGGGGACTTTCCGCAGTAGTGGATAAGTCAACAGCGCTAAAACACTTTTCGGCCCTAACCTATAGGGTAGGCTTATTTATGTTTCTAACTGCCGCTTGGACTCTTTCTATTTTTGGAAATTATGATGACCTGGAACGCTGGACCCAGGTAAAACAACATGACTTTTGGTTCTGGGCCTTGGGCTTTACAATATTACTTTCAGGACTGATCACTTATGCCATCAAAAAGCATCTGGATACACTCAGAGATGTTGGATTATTATTCTTTCTGGTCAATATTTACACCCGCTATTTTGAATATTTTTGGGACCGAACCAATAAGGGTATTTTCTTTGCTCTTCTGGCAATCTCTTTCTGGTTTGTTGCCAAAAAAGCCGGGGAATGGATCAATAGACAGAAGACCTGACGCAGTATAAATAAAACAAATACCGAATAATTCGCAACCCTATCTTATGCAATCCTTAAGAGCTATAAAACCCGAAGAAGTCAATCTTATCAATTTTCTTTTAGAAAAACTTAAGCTAAATCCTTCTGACCATCCTTTACCCGAGTTGGCCGATGAATATGAAGGAGGGAAAATGGGGAGTATAGGCCTGCAGCTTCAGCCACAAGAGTATGCAGGAGACCTGATTCGGGTGGAATACATAGATCAGGACCAGACCCCTGTGGTAATCACTTTAACGCAGGACGTCAATGGTAATTTGCTTGATCTGGATTTCTGGAAAACCGATTTCAGCAAGTTGCTGCAATATCCAAAACCTGAACAAATTATTTTCCCATAGTTACCAAAAGAAATGGAGCCGAAACAAGGTCCCGGCTCCATCATTCAGGTATTCAAAAGATAGCTATATCTACAATTTCACAAACTTCAACTTCTCAACGAAGTTTAGCCCCTGCACTACCACATTATATATACCGACGGGTAAACTACTAATATCGACGGGTACACCATTGGCATAATCCGGGCTGAACGGCAAAGATTTTACCATCTGTCCGTTTTGGTCGAATATTAAAATCCCCATCGACTGACCTTTGTATTTCCCGGTCAATACCTTTAATTGTCCTTTAGTTGGATTGGGGTAAAGGGAAAGTGTCTGGTCGGGGTTGCGCAACTCTAAAGCCCGGATGGTCGAATATTCAAACTGCCCATCGTGATCTATTTGCTTTAATCTAAAATAGTAGATCCCCCCGGACAACTCCGTTATAATATGGCTGTAATGCGCTATGCCATTGGAGTCTCCTTTACCATCTACCTGTCCAACTTTCAGGAAGGTCCGGGCATCGGCACTCATTTCTATTTCAAAACCAGCATTATTCTTTTCAGAAGCAGTGGTCCAGCTCAGGTTTACCGCATTTTTTCCTTCTGCCTTGGCCGAAAATTCTACCAATGAAACGGGAAGGGGCCCAGTGATGGTGAAGTTTGAATTGGAAATATCGAAGAAAATATTCGGCGTGTTGATCAAGGCACGTCCATTAAGGGCTGGTAAGGCTCCCGAAGTGCTTGGAGCGATTTTAATCCGAGCCGTTTCAGTCTCTCCTATGGGCAAAATCACCACTGCGGTACCTATATTCGGGGCGGTCGTCAGCAAAGTTGGGAATGTTTGTCCTCCATCGGTAGACAAGAATATATCTACCAAAGTACAGTTGATTGGTGGAAGATTGGTATTGTTCACAGCCCAGGTAATGGTCTGTGTACTCAAGGCTTTATAACTCCCGGCCAAATCATTGGTAACGACGAAGGGGCCGGAATTGCCATCGATGGTCACGGTAACATCGGCCATGGAAAATAAGCCTCCCAGCGGATGGTTGTCTCGAACAGTTAATTTATGCGTGGTGACTACACCTACGGATGGTAACTTATCTCCTTTTGCATGATTCGTTCCGTCAAGAATACTGGCTAGAGGAGGAAAGAACCGGGTTCCGGAGTTAGTCGGAGGGTAAGATCTGAAGAAGGGAGGAATGGCTGTATTCTCCAAAACCGTTAGATCAGGAGCCGTCTCCAGACCAATATTGGTACCTTCCCAAGAATAGGTAACATCGTCATTGTCCGTTGCATTTGCTGTTAAAGAAAATGGCGTCGACTTTGGAATTACAAATGACGTGGTCATGGGAGCAATCTCGGGAAAGTCAGTATTGCTATTTGCCACTCTGGTGTGGCAAGTAGTGGTTTGAAGGAAATTCTTGGCCTGGATAAGATTCACTGCATGAAAATTCATAAAGAGCCCCCCCGTCATGGTAGGAAAATAATCTTCTGAATCACATATAAAGCCATAACTCATTAAGGATGCGCCCGAACCTGGCTCTACCGAAGTAGCACGGTTACGCGTACTACATGGTCCATAATTGCTATTATAACTGTGCGACATGCTAAACTGATGGCCCGTTTCATGGAATAAAACCTGATCGGTAAATAATTGGGTCCAATAAGTATTGTCTCCTTCTTTGGTCACCCCCATTCCCTTGGAGTCGGGGTCGCAAACGGCAGGAGTAGAGGCAATGCCCCCAGAACTCGACCCCTCGGGCTCCTCCCCAAAGACATGCCCAATATCATAGTGAGTAGCCCCCAAATAATTTATATCATCCAGTACTGCCTGATTTTCATCTAACATCTTCTCGTCATCCTCATTGGTATATGGATCCGTCAAGGGGTCCGTAAATACGACCCTGTGGTCACTTACGAGCGTAAAGGTTACATTCAATTCATTTCGAAATACGGCCGTCATCCGATTGGCATATTCAACCAAAGCCGCATAAGCAAGGGCTTTCGTACCTCCATTTTTTTGAGTAAATTCCCCGTTTGCAGCAAAGGCCAACCGAAAATTCCGGATATCGGTATCTATGATATTGGCACGCAGATTGCGTCCTTCTGTTGGGTAGGTGTCTACCGGAGCACTTTTCACACCACAATGCACCGCCATTTTTTTGCTATCTACCGGAACATCCTTGGTGAAATAAGAGTAATAAGTTTCCGATTTGTCCTCAGTCAACTTCTGAAAATATACATTATCTACCCCAGCATTGAGGATAATGGCATTAAAGCCCTTTGAGGTAAGACTGAGCCGGATTACCGCCTGGGTATAATGGGTTCCTTTTCCGGAATAGGTCTTAATTTCTGGATAACGCTCTGCAAGCTCTGGTGATAAAATGGGAGATTCAAAAATCTGAAATGTCTCCATCTCACCGCTAGGAAGGGGCACCTCCAAGGCCAGACCGGTTCCCAGAGACTTATTATTTTCCAGGACGGCCTTACTAAGATAGCTTCGCAAGTCTTCCGTTCTTAACTGATAGGTAGCGATCTTTTCTACCTGTTTAGAAAGGCTCTGATCCATCCGCAGTCGGTTTTTCTGAGGTTGGAAGAATCCCTTCTGGGCAATCGTCGTAGTAAGGCCTATCGCCGACAGAAGCAAGGTAAGGCCTAGTTTTCGGTACAATTTTGTCTGCATAGTGCTGCTGGTAAATGTTTAGAGTGATTTATGAAAATAAGATTCAAGCGAAATCATATTCTCAACCATATTAGCTACTAAATAATAGTAGAAAATATATTTTTTAATAGAATTTGATTCAACAATAAATACTTTTTTCGACGACAATATTACAAACACCAATCTAAAGAATACTAAGAAAATCGTAAAAAAATTACGTATTAATTAATCATTAATTTCAGTCTTATTTTTAGCATAAAATAGTTTGAACATACAATAACCTCCAAACAAAATAAAGATTATACGTAACACTAAGCTGGACTAACTAAATTAGACTAAGAAGTAACTAAAACTATAATTCTATTGAGTATACAACTATCAGCCTATTTGTTTGTAATAGACTAATTTTAAGTGATCATGGTTTTCCTTATACTTTGACTGTCATCCATCAAAGCAGCATGATGAATTAATTTTACATTCTTATCTGAACATACGTACAGCTTATTAAAAGCCGTTTATCAGCTGCTAATAGTTCCAGAAAGAGGAAAGAAATAAGATCGTGAGCGGCTCTATTTGGGTAAGCGTAAACTGCAATTTCTATCGGGTAATATTAAATAATTCTTCTAAAAGACGCTCTCCGGTATACGTTTACTTCACTTTTTCATTTTTCAGATGTTATTACTGAACCCAAATGGCTAAAACCTTAAATAGAAATATGTGTACATATGTAGTAATTTATGAGATTGGGGCTGGTACAATCCTTTTGTAATTATATAAGGGTGGATCATAATTATGTAATTCAGTAAAGCGCCTCACATATTATTTTTGTGGTATCAAAAAAACGATAAAATAATGGAAACGTTAGACCCTATAAAGCATCTTACTATACCGGTATCGGGCATGTCCTGCGCCTCCTGTGCCGTAAGTGTAGAATCGATGCTTAAACATACCCCTGGCGTCCAGGATGCAAACGTAAATTATGCCAACCAATCGGTACGGATTGACTTTGATCCGGCGATTGCTTCTCTAGACAAATTGGACGAAGTGTTACAGGAAATTGGCTATGGCCTTATTATAGAAGAAGATGAGGAAGCTGGCTTAGCACAACAAGAAGAAACTCAGAAAAGACAGTATAAAGCCTTAAAAACGAAAACAGTCTGGGCCGGTCTGCTCTCTGTCCCTATCGTGCTGATAGGAATGGTTTGGATGAACCTACCCTATGGAAATTTCATTATGTTGATCCTTTCCTTGGTAGTATTAAGTGTCTTTGGCCGAAGTTTCTTTACGAATGCTATCGCTCAGGCTAAAAATGGGAAGGCCAATATGGATTCTCTTGTGGCCCTCAGCACAGGTATTGCCTTTATTTTCAGCACTTTTAACACCTTTTTCCCAGAATTTTGGCTTAGCAGAGGTTTAGAGCCTCATGTGTATTTCGAAGCAGCAGCCGTGATCATCTTCTTTATTCTATTGGGCAAACTACTAGAAGAAAGAGCCAAATCAAATACCTCCCAGGCCCTAAAAAAACTCATGGGACTCCAACCCAAAACCGTAAGGGTAATGCGTATGGGCATGGCCATAGAAATTCCTATCCGGGAGATTCAAAAAAACGATGAAGTGGTTATCAAGTCCGGAGAGAGAATTCCTGTTGATGGGCTGGTAACGAGTGGCCATTCTTATGTAGACGAGAGTTTGATGACCGGAGAGCCAATACCCGCCGAAAAAAAAGAAGGAGAACGGGTTTATGCAGGGACCATTAATCAAACGGGTAGTTTTAATTTTTCTGCCCAAAAAATTGGTAAACACACCGTATTGGCCCAGATAATTAAAACGGTACAAGCCGCTCAAGGAAGCAAAGCACCCGTTCAGAAGTTAGTAGATAAAATTGCGGGAATATTCGTACCAGTTGTCATGGGTATTGCCATACTCGCCTTTGTGGCATGGATGATACTGGGGGGCGATAATGCCCTCACCCACGCTATGTTAGCCGCTGTGTCTGTACTCGTGATAGCCTGCCCTTGTGCCCTAGGTCTGGCAACTCCGACAGCTATCATGGTAGGTGTGGGAAAAGGAGCCGAACATAATATTCTGATCAGAGATGCCGATAGTTTGGAAAATACCTATAAAGTCGATAGCATCATCCTGGACAAAACCGGAACATTAACGGAAGGGAAACCCAAAGTTACCGACTGGAAATGGGCCGAGGCTGCGACCGACAAAAATCTGCATTTAGATGCCATACAAGCCCTTGAAAATCGTTCCGAACACCCGTTGGCTCAGGCCATCGTTCAGTATATCGATAGCAAGACCGAGCTCCATGCAACCCATTATGAAACCGTATCCGGAAGTGGAATCGTCGGGGAAGTAGGCCTGCACCGGTATTTGATAGGCACCTCCCCCTACCTCCAAGCCGAAGGTGTAGTACCGGATAAGGCCCTGCAACAAGAGGCAGAGCGTCTGCAGGCAGGGGCAAAAACCGTCGTCAGTATCGCCGTAGATGGGGAGCACATAGCCATAGCCGCCATAGCCGATCAGCTAAAGGCCACCTCAGTAGAGGCAGTAGCCAGGCTCCGGCACTTGGGCCTGGAGGTCTATATGCTCACAGGAGACAATCCTCAAACCGCCGCAGCCGTGGCAGCTGAAGTCGGAATCACCAACTATCAGGCAGAAGTGAAACCGGATGACAAAATGAATTTCGTAAAACAACTGCAGCAGAAAGGTAAAATAGTGGCCATGGTAGGTGACGGAATCAACGATTCCCAGGCCTTAGCTCAGGCTGACGTTAGCATTGCTATGGGAAAAGGCTCTGACATTGCCATGGATGTGGCCAAACTGACCCTGATTACCTCAGACTTACTGGTTCTACCTAAGGCCATACGCCTGAGTAAACAAACGGTTCGAACGATTCGCCAAAATTTATTCTGGGCCTTTATTTACAATCTGATCGGGATACCTGTTGCCGCAGGAATACTTTACCCCATCAATGGATTTCTGCTCGACCCTATGATTGCTGGGGCCGCCATGGCACTTAGCTCGGTATCGGTAGTGACCAACAGTTTACGGCTCAAAGCAATGAAACTCTAATACCTTTTGCTTCAGGAAACCTGAAGCAAACCATTTCCAAAAAAACTGTATGTTTAATTAAAAATAATGTAATTCTGAATGGTTCGGCAGGACCGATATTTGTAAACGTTAATTATCATGACCATGAATAACTTAAAATTTAAGACTAATCTGAAATGCGATGGATGTGTTCAGGCTATTAAACCAGCATTGGACCAGGACAACAAGATTTCTTCCTGGGAAGTAGATCTGGCCGACCCTAACAAAACGCTTACTGTGGTTACCGACCATAATCCGTTAGCAATAAGACAGCTGCTGGAGTCAGCCGGCTATCAGGCTGAAAATATTTCCGCATAATTTCGTATATTTGTCCCGTCTCAACCTGATATGAGACGGGATAAAATTCACTTCAGCATACTAATGAAGAACATAATATACCGATCACTAACCATCGTAATGGCCTTTCTGGTACTGCTCAGCAGCACAGGAGTTGGTCTTACCGAACACCAATGCCTGGTGAGTGGAAAGTCGGTACGTTCTTTTTTTGAAGACAAGGGGGACACCTTAAAACCCATATCCAAATCGGGCTGTTGCGCAAAAACCAGGGTTACGGCTAGCGACGGAAGAACTTTTTTCAAGAAGGCCGAGTGTTGCAGAGAGCAGCAAACCTTTCAAAAAACGGAGATTGTTAACACACAACTTCAATCAAAGTCGATTAAGGTAGGGCAACAGGCATTGATTTTTAAGACCTCCTCCCTTACCTTTCTGTGGGCCTACTGGCAACAGCTCCCCTCCCCGTTACAAGGGCGTAATCCCAATCCATTCAGCTTTCTGTTTCATGGGAAAGCTATGCTCATTTTTATTCAGTCTTTCTTAATTTGATACCTTGATAACCCTTAGAATTCTATTTTTTCAAGCAGTTTATGCTTGGAATATGTAGAGAAAAAATGGATTATCAACACCTATCAAATTATCATGAAACTTTATTTTCTTGGGGCATTACTCTTTATATGCCCTTTCCTGGTCCTAGGCCAACGGGTGCATGGGACCGTCAACGAAGCCAATGCCGATAAAACAGGAATAATACCCATTACCGGCGCCAATGTGTATTGGGCAGGAAATTCCCAGGCTACCAGTACAGACAGTTTAGGGCGCTTCAGCATACCTCGCCGTTCCGACTCCAACCTGCTCGTCATCAGCTTCGTAGGATATCTTAACGATACGGTAAAAATAGGCGCTGAGAGTGAGTTACAGGTGGTTCTCAGAAACGACCTTTCACTTAAAGAGGTAACAATTCGAGGAGATGCCTCTGCATTAGATCGCCTTTCTCCACACCAAACCGAAATCATTACTACCAAAGCCCTAGCCAAAGCAGCCTGCTGTAACCTTTCTGAGAGTTTTGAAACCAATGCTTCTATTTCTGTTTCTTATTCAGATGCAGTAACGGGCTCAAAGCAGATTCAAATGCTTGGTCTTAGCGGAACCTATATACAAACCAATGTGGAAAGCATCCCTAATATCAGAGGGTTAGCAACTACCTTTGGTATGAACTTCATCCCTGGCACCTGGATACAATCTATAGATATCGGAAAGGGCACGGGTTCCGTAGTAAACGGATATGAATCCATGACCGGGCAAATAAATGTAGAACTTCAAAAACCTGACACCCATGAAAAACTATATTTAAATGCGTATGCTAATAGTTTTGGACGAGGAGAACTGAATCTTAATCTGAGCCACCAAATTAATGACAAATGGAGCACCGGCTTACTTACTCATGGAAGCAGTCTGAAAAATAGAATGGATCAGAATGGAGATGGCTTTCTTGACCTTCCCCTTTATCAGCAATTCAATGGATTGAACAGATGGAAGTATCAGGGAGAAAGACTGACCGCGCAATTCGGATTAAAAGCATTGTATGAGGACAGATTGGGAGGTCAGACCAATTTCCAGAAGTCCGATAAAGGCAGTGACCAGATTTATGGATTTGGAGCCAAAATAAACCGATATGAGTTTTTCTCTAAAACCGCCGTACTATTCCCCGATAAGCCCTACCAGGGATTAGGATTAGTCATTAATGCTACCCTTCATGATTCTAAAAGTTATTTTGGACAGACCCATTATGATGGCAGACAAAATTCTATTTATGGAAATCTGGTTTTCCAATCCATTATTGGCAATACCAATCATAGCTACAAAGCCGGACTGAGTTACCTCCTGGATGACTATAATGAACTTTATGGGCCTTTACGACTGAATCGCCAGGAGTCGGTGCCTGGAGCATTTATAGAGTATAGTTACAGCCACTTGGATAAGTTTTTGCTGGTAGCAGGAGGACGTGTGGATCAGCATAACCTCTACGGCACCCAATGGACCCCACGACTTCACCTGAAATATGACATTACGCCAGAAACCATACTCCGCGCCTCTGCCGGCAAAGGTTTCCGAGTAGCCAATCCCTTAGCAGAGTACTATGGAAACCTGGTGAGCTCCAGATCTGTTGTATTTAAAGAGGCCATTCAACCGGAGATCACCTGGAACTATGGTGCCAGCCTGACTCATGAATTATATCTAGGGGATATGAAAGGCAGCTTTATATTGGATTTTTACCGCACCGATTTCGACAACCAGTTGGTAGCCGACATGGAAGATGCCCGATATATTCAGTTTTACAACCTCAAAGGGCGTTCTTTTGCCAACAGCTTTCAGGCAGAACTCAACCTGACACCTGTACCCCGCCTAGATGTTAAATTGGCCTACCGGCTTTTCGATGTAAAACAAAGCCTGGTAGATGCTGAAGGCAACCAACAGCTTACTCAAAGGATGATGATTAGTAGAGATAGGGTGTTGATCAATGCAGGCTATGCACTACCCTATGACAAATGGAAATTCGATGCTACCTTACAATGGAATGGCAAAAAGCGCATCCCATATTTAGGGGAAGTTCATCAGGGCCATAGCATGGACCAATCGACCTGGGCTCCTTCTTTTGCAAATATCAATGCCCAGATCACCCGAACCTTCCCTAAGTGGGACATCTATCTTGGGGGAGAAAACCTAGGGAATTTCACACAAAAAAGCCCAATATCCGGAGCCGATCGCCCCTTTAGCGATGGGTTCGACGGTGGCATGGCCTGGGGGCCCGTTACCGGAGCTATGGCTTATATTGGTGTTAGGTATAAAATGATACGATAAATATCAGTTCCAGTTAAGCGTTGAACGATTAGGGCAATATGTGCGCAATATGCGTTTAAACACCATCAGGCAATGAAACTACATATTAAAAATATGGTCTGTGACCGATGTAAAAAAGTGATAAAAGAAGAATTCACTAAACTGAATATCACAGCCACCATCCTACAGCTGGGCGAAATAGAAACGGATCGAGAACTGGAGCCCGAGGAAATTAGTGCGGTAAGAGCGATGCTGGAGACCAACGGTTTCGAATTATTGGAAGACAAGAAAAAGACCCTCATTGAACAGATTAAGACCCTGTTAATTGAGGAAATACAATATTTGAAAGGTCATAAACCGGAATCGGTCAATTACTCTGACTATCTGGCACAGAAAACAGGTTACGACTATGCCTATTTGAGCTCTCTATTTTCAGCCGAAGTGGGGCAAACGATAGAACATTATATTATTTCGCAAAAGATAGAAAAAACCAAGGAATGGCTCTCCTATAATGAACTTACCTTGTCGGAGATAGCCTGGCGCCTGCAATATAGCAGCACCGCCCATTTAAGCAATCAGTTTAAAAAAATAACGGGCATGACCCCAGGTGCATTTAAGAAAAGCCGGGTCCAGGACCGTAAGACTTTGGATAAAGTAGGATAACTTATAATTAATAAAACATGTTTAAAATGAAATCACTATTATTTCTGGCCTGTATGGCATTCTTGGCATCCTGTTCGAATACTGGGCAGCAGACAGAGACTACAGACCAATTGCCGACGGACGAACAGCAGGAACTGGTAGCCGCCGGCACCTATTCCTGCCCCATGTCCTGCGAGGGAGATAAAACCTATGCACAGTCAGGAACTTGTCCTGTGTGTAAAATGGACCTTACCGAAGTCGCTATGGCAGAACCCGATTCCACCGCTCACAACAACCAATAATAAAATTACCTCACTATTTAAAAAACACATGATTATGAAAAAAAACATCATCACCTTGATTGCCAGCTTTTTTCTACTTTCGGGCATGGCGTATGCTCAGTCGGATAAGGAGGTAAAAATAAAAACGTCGGCCGTATGCAAAATGTGTAAAGATCGCATTGAACGTAACCTGGGGCTTTCAAAAGGAGTGAAGGACTCTAATTTAAGCCTGGACGACATGGTAGTAACCGTGCGCTATAACCCTAAAAAAACCAGTGAAGAGGCAATACGCAAAACCATTATCGAGACTGGTTATGACGCAGATAAAGAATTAGGAAACCAAAAAGCCCACGATCGCCTCCCCGATTGCTGCCAGAAAACAGTAAAACCGCATTAAGTTCGGCTAGGTATTCCCTATTACAGCCCAAACAAGATTATGAAAATCTTGCTTGGGCTGTTTTGGTATTTACCAAATTAAATTATTAGGATTACTCACGATTTGCCCCCCGTTCCACTTAATGGTTTCATAATAAATCGGACATACCGACATAATAGGGCCACATTACTTTTGCGGCCTATTATCTCACTATTCAATTTTATGAAACTAAAGTGTACCTTATGGACCGTTCTTATGTCCATACTCTTTTGCACCGGTTTGTACGCACAGACCAACCAGGCAACTATCCGAGGCTTTGTTTCCGATGGAAGCTCAGCAGGATTACCGGGGGCAACCATCCTGGTAAAAAATGAATCTACGGGTTTTACCTCCGCCACCACCACCAATGAAAAGGGAGAGTACATCATCAAACAACTTCCCTTAGGAAAGCCCTATACGGTCTCAGTGACCTATATCGGCCATGCCGAGCAGAGTAAAACGGGGTATTCTCTTAATCAGGGCGATTTGATCACGGTAGATTTTGAAGTAGCCGAGTCGGCTATGGAACTTGAAGCCATCCAGATTTCTGGTTCGGGTTTGAAAAATACCGTTACCAACTTTGGAGCGGCAACTTCGGTAACAGCCCGCGACATTGCCAAGCTTCCTGTAAATGGTCGGAATTTCACTTCTCTGATCGACCTATCTCCCCTAAGCAAAGGGGGTGGTGGAAGTATTGCCGGACAGCTAGCCTCATCCACCAATTACACCATCGATGGCATGACGGCTAAAAACGCTACTTCTGGAGGTACTACCAACCGGAACGGCTCTCCTTATGCGATATCTATGGAAGCTATCCGAGAATTTAAGGTGGTCACCAATCAATACGACGTTTCTTATGGGCGGACAGGTGGAGGTGCGGTAAGTACGGTTACCAAGTCGGGAACCAATACTTTTGGAGGTAGTGCCTTCTTATTTGCCCGTACCAACTGGTTGTCTAGCCCCTATGACATTCGCGGAAACAGGATTGATCTTCCCTTCTCAACTTACCAGTATGGCTTCTCTTTGAGTGGCCCGATCATTAAAGACAAAGTACATTTTTTTGTAGCATGGGACCATCAGGCCGACGCACGCCCCTTGCAGATTGCAGATATACAGGACCCCTCCGACGAGAAACGCTATAATGTTTCCCAAAGCTCCCTGGACCGTTATGTCTCCATCGCTCGCAACAAATATGGGGTAGCTAATTCACCTCAATTTGGTTCTTTCGATAAGAGGGAAGGAACAGAGTCTATTTTTACCCGTATTGACTGGCAGCTGAACAAGAAAAACTTGCTTACTGTACGCAATAATTTCGGCTTCGATAAAAACAACCAGAATATCGGTGACAATAGCGCAATAAATCTCTTCGAAACCTATGGATCATCCAAAGGACTCGACAACAGTCTGTTGTTCACACTTCGCTCGGTCGTAAACCCTCGGTTGATCAATGAGGCCAAACTTCAGCATATGTACACCAGAGAAAATAACGTACCCAATTCTCAACTCCCCGCACAAAATATTCCCCGGGCCATTGTAGAACGTGTGGGCTCTGTTGTGGAGGACAAAAACGTCTTTACCACCATTCAGCTAGGTGGGCAGCGGTATGTTCCAGAATATTTTTATAATAATACCCTTCAGTTTACCGACAATATATATCTCACCGCCAACAATGTGAGCTATACCTTCGGTACAGATCTGATGTATACCCATATGAAGTCGCTCTATGGAAGTGAAATGAACGGCCGATTCTATTTTACCGGTCTGGACAATTTCGAAAACTTGAAGCCTTACCGGTATGCTCGCGAAATCGCACTTTCTCCCGATCATAGCGTCAATCAGAATATTCTAAACATGACCCTGTTTGCCCAAATGCAAACAAAGTTATTTACAGGCTTCGAGCTGATGGCCGGGATACGCGCCGACTATGCCAATTATCTTAGCAAAGCCAATTTCAACCAGACGGTATATGATGCTTTGAAACTCAATACCGACAATGGCATTGCTACTTTCCAGCTTCAACCCCGCGCACAGATCACCTGGGACGTACAAGAGCGTGGTCGGGATATCATCCGAGTTGGCGCAGGTATTTTCGGATCGGATCTGAACAATTATGCCATGATCAACAATATGCTCTTCGATGGTACAAAGGTAGCCTCTGTTGACATACAGGGTGCAAATGTTCCTACACCAGACTTTGTGGGATACCGCAACAATCCGGCTACTGCCCCTGGAGTAGAACTTCTGGACCTTCCAGGTGTGCAAAATAATGCCACCATCAATATGAACGGGAAGGACGCCAAGGTGCCTACGGTTTATAAAGCCAATGCCTCGTACAGTCGCTTTATCAATGATCGGTTGAAGGTAGGGATTACTGGCTACCTTACCCTGGCCCGTAATAACTACATGTATACCGATGCCAATATGGTAGACCAACCTTTCTTTACCCTTTCCAATGAAGGAAACAGGGGTGTTTTCGTGCCTGCTGAAAGTATAGCGCCTAGTAACGGAGCCACCGACTGGCAAAAAGGTAGAAAGTCAGATCAGGTGGGGCGGGTAATGGAGCTTAACAGCAAAGGTAAGGTAAACCATTATGCCGTGGTACTAGATGCCACCTATCAATATTTTAAAGATGGAGAGATTACTGTGAGCTATACTTATAACGACGTAAAAGACAATACCTCCTATAATGGAAACGTAGCGAACACGGCCACCCTGGCACTGATGGTCCGTGATGACCCCCGGGACCTTAGCCGTTTAAGTTATTCCGATAATCAATTCCGCAATAAGCTCGTGGTATACGGAACCCTTCCCACCTTTTACGGTGTGAGCGTAGGACTGCGCTATTCGGGCACAGGAGGCACCCGCTATTCTCTGGCTGTGAGTGGTAACGTCAATGGAGACTTCGTCAATTCCAACGATCTGGCCTATATATTTGATCCCAACAATGCTGCCGTGGATGAAAAATACCGCACAGGCATCCAGACACTCCTGGACAATCCAGAGGTGAATAGTGGCTTGAAGGACTATGTACGTAAAAGCATAGGAGAAATTGCCGAAAGAAACGGAGGTATCAATGGATTCTATGGCACCTGGGACCTTCGTCTGGCCAAACGATTCCGGACCTACAAAACTCAGAGTATAGAAGTATCTGCCGACATATTCAATGTTGCCAACTTACTGAATAAAAAATGGGGCACCCAGGATTTGCTGGGCAAGCAGAATATATATTCTCTAAAGGGTTTCGATGCTGCCTCTAAAAACTATAACTATGATTTCAACCCCAATGCAGGTATCGTCGTGCCATCTGGCAAGCCATATCAAATCCAGTTGGGCTTACGTTATGCATTTTAGAAACGTATAGATTGCGCTTTTAAAAACCGAAAGCCGCCAGGATGTTCTTCCTGGTGGCTTTCTGGTTTTTAGAGGTCTTTATGTTTTTTAGACTACTTTTGTACAATAAAAATATCCACATCTTAACTACCGCTATTTTGGCTTGGTATCATCAATATTTTAAAGGTCTGCCGCAGCGTGCCTGGAAGCTACATCAGGACGAAGATTTTACACTTCATGAGGCCGATTTTCTATGGGACGTATTAGAGCTTGAAGCAGGCAGTCGCGTACTGGATGTGTTAGCCGGCTATGGCCGCCATGCCGTCCCCTTGGCCAAAGATGGGTGCGAGCTCACCTGCATCGATATATCTCAGGAATATTGCGAGGAATTGGAAGCTTTGCGCATCGCCTCCAAATTGCCCATTACCGTTCGCTGCGAAGACGTGTTGGAAAGCAACTTCGCCGACGCGCCCTTCGATGCTGCCTATTGTTTTGGCAATAGTTTTAGCTTTTTTCCCGGAAAGGATCTGCAGAAAATGGTCGCCATGGTCGCTGGTAAGCTGAAACCTGGCGGGTGTTTTGCCATTCATACCCAAAATCTGGCAGAATCGGTATTTACCAACTTCCAAACCAGGAACTGGATGCCGGTCAACGATACCATAACGTATCTCGCCGAAAATGAATATAACGCTTTGGAAGGATGTATTGAAGCTGAGCAAACCTTCCTTTCGGGAGATGAAAAAATCACCCATCAGGTAAAACAATATATCTTTACCCTGGCAGAGATTAGAGCAATCTTCGAAAATTGCGGCTTCACCATCTTAGGTGCCTATTCCAGCATCGAAGCCGATCAGTATCTTCTGGGCGACGAGGCCCTGTATCTGGTAGCACGAAAAAAATGAAAAAAGTCACCGGGGAGCCTGGCATTTACTCCCCGATGACTTTCACTATACTTTTACCAACTTCCATCTGCCCAGCCGGAACCTCCAAATGCTAAACCCAGCCAGAAATGCCTCCGAAATGGGCACTGCCGCAAATACCCCCAAAGGCCCTAATCCACCGAGTACCGAAAGACCATAGGCCAGAGGAATCTGGATCAACCAGAAACAAACTAAGTTTAGCACTGTGGGAGTGGTGGTGTCTCCAGCCCCGTTTAGCGATTGGCTCACTACCATTCCATAAGCCCAAAAACCATAACCCAAACAGAGCACTTGTAAGGCCTGCTTCCCGGTGGCGATGGCTTGTTCATTGGCAGTAAACCAGCCCACCATCGTTTCAGCCCCGGCAAAAAGGACGGCTGCTATTCCCAGGAGAAATACCAGATTCATTCGGGCACATTGCCATACCGATTCCACCGCTCTCTGAGGCTTACCAGCCCCCAGATTCTGGCCGACCAGGGTAGCAGCGGCATTTGCTAACCCCCAGGCAGGCAATAAAGTAAACATAATCACTCTGATGGCAATGGTATACCCGCCAACTACATCGCTTCCAAATTCTGCCAATATACGTGTCAGGAAAATCCAGCTTGCCGAGGACACCAAAAACTGTCCGGTTCCTCCGGCAGCAATCCTGCTGATGTTCACAAGCATCTTTCGGTAGGGAATCATATCGGCTAACGAAAATGCGAAGCGAGACTTTGATAGCGCATACAACTGGTAGGCCACCCCCACACTTCGCCCGATGACCGTCGCTAATGCGGCTCCCGTAACTCCCATAGCGGGTATAGGCCCTAAGCCGAATATCAGCACAGGATCAAGAAGCATATTCAGCCCATTGGCCACGATGAGCGAGCGCATAGCGGTTGAAGCATTTCCAGCCCCCCGCAACGCCCCGCTGAGGGAGTACAATAAAATGATTATCGGACTGCTGAGATACTGAATTCTTGCAAAGGAGGTTCCCTGACTGATAACCATATCATCGGCACCCATCAGTCGAAGTATATCCGGAGCATAATAACCTCCTAAGAGCGCCAGCACTCCAGAAATAATCAGCGACAAAGTAATGACCTGCCCTATCGCGCGGCGTGCCAGATCGGGATTCCCCTCTCCTACTCTACGGGCGATGGTGGCAGCCGCCGCCGTGCTAAGCCCTATGGCTACTGAATAGACCAGGGTAATTACCGACTCCGTAAGTCCTACTATGGCTACAGCTTCGATACTGATTTGTGAAACAAAAAATATGTCGACTACGGCAAATAAAGACTCCATAATCATCTCCATGATCATGGGAATGGCTAACAGAAAAATAGCCTTGTTGATACTACCACTGGTAAAGCTTTCCTCAGTCCCAGCAAGGGCCTGACGAAATAGTGTGAACCACTTTTTCATGGATGCAAAAAATTAATAATTAAGATAATACACGGTTGTTCCAATACGCAGGAAGCGTCTGGCGAAAATCGCTGAAGGATCAGCTTAAAATGGAGTGGGTATAATCAACCCTAACGTACAACCAACATAGGCAGAAAGAATTTGTGCAAAGGTAAGAAGGTATGATCCTTAAATTCAAGAAAAAAATTAAAAAAAATAAAAGCAAAGTCTTACCTTCACACTCTGAAGCCGCTACACTTCAGGACTCTGAACTTTTGAAAGCGAAGTAGCGTTGTCCTCTTACGACAAAAAAATTCGACACCCAGGCCTTCTATGGCCTTTGATTTACGGACATGATTTAAGATCGACTACCCAATCCATGGGCCTACCTGTTAAGCTGGCCCGAAAATTTTAAGACTCCCCTTATCCATTCTGGCTACTCCAGAACCTGGGAGCATCTGATCACCATGACATCCTTACTGAATGATAGAGAAAAAACAACTGCACAGCACCGCCATTGAACGCGAAAAGGCAGTATTGGTTGCTGTTAGTACACAAAAACAAGGTTCCGAAAAAACCAAGGAATATCTGGACGAGCTGGCTTTTCTAGCCACTACTCTAGGCATTGAAACCCTCCAGCGCTTTACCCAAAATCTGGAACGGGCAGATAATAAAACCTATACCGGCAAAGGGAAACTAGAAGAAATTGTCGCCTATGTAAAGGCCTTCCCCGTTGATATGATTATCTACGACGACGACCTGACACCTGCGCAAGTGCGTAACTTAGAGAAGGTCTTCGAAGACATCAAAGTAATCGATCGCAGCTTGCTGATTCTGGATATCTTCGCCATGAGGGCGCAAACAGCCCAGTCGAAACTTCAGGTAGAACTGGCCCAATACCAATTTATGTACCCCCGGTTGACCCGCTTATGGACCCACCTTAGCCGCCAGTCGGGTGCTGGTGTCGGGATGCGTGGACCCGGTGAAAAAGAATTGGAAACGGATAGACGTATTGTAAAAGACCGGATCGCCTTTTTAAAGGAAAAGCTCGAAAAGGTAGACATCCAGAGTGCTACCCGTCGCAAGGAGCGCGACCGACTGGTTCGGGTGGCTATTGTAGGCTATACTAACGTGGGAAAATCTACCCTGATGCGCAGTCTGTCCAAGGCCGATGTATTTGCCGAAAACAAACTTTTCGCTACCGTGGATTCCACCGTGCGGAAGGTGAATATGGAAAACATCCCCTTTCTGCTTACCGACACGGTAGGATTTATCCGCAAGTTGCCTACCACCCTGATCGAATCATTTAAATCTACCCTGGATGAAGTCCGGGAAGCCGATGTATTGATTCATGTTGTAGACATTGCCCATGTCGGCTTCGAGGAGCATCTGGAAGTGGTTAACAAAACCCTGGTAGAAATCGGCGCTTCCGATAAGCCGACAATCTTGGTATTTAACAAAATTGACCTCTACAAGCCGGACTTCAACAAAGACGAAGACGACCTGCCCTTCGAAGAAGCCGAAGGTCAGGAGGAAGCATCCGTATTGGAACAGCTTAAAAAGAGCTATATCGCTAAGAAATCCGACAAGGTGGTCTTTATTTCTGCCGAGAAAAAGGAGAATATTGAGGAACTTAGAAGTACACTTTTCAATTTGGTAAAAGAAAAACATTTCGCTATTTACCCGAACTGGCTGGATCTGGGCTACACGCCGGTAACAGCAGATGAATAAGTGTTTGCTATTGTAACAGTTTTTAAGCAATTTTGCACCCTGAAAAGATTTCCCGGAAACGGGAGATCTTTTTTTAGACTGCGTAGTTCAACGGATAGAATAGGAGTTTCCTAAACTCTAGATATGGGTTCGATTCCCGTCGCGGTCACAAAAAAGGTTGTCTTTTCAGGCAGCCTCTTTTTTTGAAACAATTATTCTAGGGCAATTCTCTACTAAACTCTAGATATGGCCGGGGGCGCGTTCGCCTTCGATTCCCGTCGGAGTCGCGCACGACCGCGGTCACATTAGAGGCTGTCTTTCCAGGCAGCCTCTTTTTTTGAAACTATTACTTTAGGGCAATTCTCTACTAAACTCTAGATATCGCCGGGGGCGCGTTCGCCTTCGATTCCCGTCGGAGTCGCGCACGACCGCGGTCACAATAGAGGTTGTCTTATCCAGGCAGCCTCTTTTTTTGAAACTATTACTCTAGGGCAATTCTCTACTAAACTCTAGATATCGCCGGGGGCGCGTTCGCCTTCGGTGATCCGGTATCGTTGGAAGACCTTGATACATTAGAGGAATAACATAGCAGCATTAGGCTTTTAACCAATGTAAGGTTATCGGTAATAAGTTCTCCTGATCCATTCTACTGCAATATATACCAGGTGAAGCTCCTACCGTTGGCAAATCTTTTTATGAAAACCACAGATGGAAAGGGCTATTTCAGTAAATTTGTCTATGCCTGAGTTCAGCCCCTGGCACCACCCTCAGAATACAGGATTTATGGGAGTCAGGAATTTTATTCATAGCGCTAGGAGGACATTTGTATTGTTAATACCTGAATTACCCAGATCATGATGCGCTTTGTAAAATACTTCCCGACCCCACCATTACAACCTTATATTAAACACTTCATCGTGTCGGAGAATGATTGTGCTTTGGAGTATAGGGTATTCCCTACTGCAGGGCTCGTCATGGGCTTCCAGTATCAGGGAGCTCTTTCCCTCGTGCAGGATTGTGGACTTTCCAATTTGGATGCGGCCGGCATTTCAGGAATTTCCGATACCTATAAAACATTCAGAAACTCAGCCAGAATTGGAACCTTGTTGGTTTTCTTTTCGGAAACTGGCTTTGCCCATTTCGCGGCCTCTCCAGCCCATGAATTGTTTGACCAAAGTATTGCACTCCAGGATATTTTTGAGAAAAACCATATTATTCAGGTACAGGAAGAACTGTCACTTGCCGGCACCGACATTCAAAGGATACAAATTATGGAACACTTCCTTTTATCACAGAGAAAGGATATCCAGCCCGATCTGTTGGTTCAGGAGGCAGTAAGCTTGATAAATCGATGCCAGGGAAGCCTCAGAATAAAGGAATTAAACAAAAAATTGTCTATTAGTCCCAGCGCATTGGAAAAAAGATTTCGAAAAGTCGTGGGCACTACTCCTAAAAAATTCGCTTCTATAGTAAGGTTTAATACGGTTCTGGAAAATCTCTCTCAGGCAGAATCTCTTACAGAGCTATGCTACGAGCATTCGTTTTTCGATCAAGCCCATTTTATCAAAGACTTTAAACAATATGCAGGGGTGAGTCCGGAGCGTTTTAAAAAATCCTTCTAAACGATTTTTTACAATTCTGAAAGATATCTCAACACTAAGTTTGCATAGTGATTTTTCCTGAAAGCATCGGAGCCTATGGCGATCTACGGCTTATATCGCCATAGGCTCCTGCTTTGGGGCTTCACCAGTCAGATGTTTTACCAATAAATCAATAGAAGCATGTTTACCATACACCAAATCACTGCGGCTCACAGCCGGGTCCGGTCAGGGGCGGATTTCCCTTCCTATATTCAGAAAATCAAGGAATTGGGAGTAAGGCACTATGATGCCTTCGTTGCTGATGGGCATATTAATTATTATGGGGCCGACAATCATATTGCTAAATCACCTCCAAAATATGCACCGTTGGAGGTTGCATTAAAGCCCCGCATCTCAGATTTTATGTTGGGGTTAAAAGCGCATCAGGAAGGGAAGAGCGATTACCTGACCTTTATCCATTTATGTGCTCAATTGGGCATTGACAAATGGCAAGTCCGAATGGATGTAATGACTTGCACATATTTTGATCGGGAAGGTAACATCATTCTGGAAGAGGCTATTCCTCAATGACGAGCCGGCCCTACTTAATTAGCTTATCTCCCAAAGCTCCCCCGGGCTGTATTGGCCAAAAGTCCATAGCAACCGGGGGACCTCCATCCTGCTGCTTACAACATTTTAATCAATAATATAATATTTCTAATATACTTAAGTTTATTAAGCAGTTTTTTGTAATATTGTTTATATTTAGTCTAATTACATAGCATGTATATTACTGATTCTAGATGGGGAGGTAAAATGGACCGGAAAGCATATTATGGAAGAGTTGGAAAACAGGGTGGTGACCAGAGAAGGTCAAATTGAAGAGCAAAACCACTGGAATTTCCCGGGTTTTACCAATTGTCAGGAAGATATACCAATTGAAAATAAGGGAGATCATCGGCAAGCTTCCTGGATAGGACCCTACAAAGAAATTATCCTGCAGGATATCTACATATGGCATGGCCAATTCCGTTCCCCTTCGGAAGCGCCTTTGCCTATCTGCATTAAACGGCCCTTTATTCAATTATTATTTTGTTTGGGTGGCAGCATAACATTCCGGAATTCTGCCCGTCAGCCGCTGTTTGCGAACTTTGCCTACCACCAGCAAAACACTGTATTAGTACCCGAGGGGAATATTTTTGTAGACTGCCCCAGGGATGTGGATCATGAAGTATTTGCGCTCCACCTTAGCCCAGAACTCTTTTTCCGTATCCTCTCTGAGAGCCATTTCCTTCAGAAGCAATTCCATGAAGCTATCAGGAAGGGCGTACCTTCCATATTAAGCAAGGGACATATGCCCCTATCCCCCCGAATGCTGGCAGTGCTATTCGAAATCCTTCATTACGACTACGGGGGACCAGAGAAAGGGATATATATTAAAGCCAAGGTACTGGAGCTAATAGTCCTTCAAATGACCCAGTATGAGCAACTTCCTAGCCCTCAGACAGTAGATACCTTGCAAGATGCCGATCTGTTAAAGATGCAGCATGCCCGGGATATTTTAATCAAAAATCTGGAATCCACTGTTTCGCTGAAAGAACTGGCCCGACAGGTTGGAACGAATGAGTTTAATTTGAAAAAGAAGTTCAAGATTCAATATGGAGAGACTGTGTTTGGCTATCTGCACAAATATCGCATGGAGAAAGCTCGGGAGCTACTATGTCTTGAAGAAAACAAAATTGCCGATGTAGCACAGCGGGTGGGTTATAAGCATGCCACACATTTCACTGCTGCGTTTAAAAAGTATTTCGGCTATGTACCAAATAAAATTCGCATCTCTCTCCTCTACCTCCTGGAGTCTATGACCCCTGTTTGGGAATGTATTACCGATGCGTTCATACCGCTACCCTATCTATAACACCTAATTTATCGGGGCAGTAACGGCATAAAGATGGGGAAAGGATATCAGATACCCCTTCCCCATTTTCAGTTACATAATAGAAACATGCTAATATGAACCGATATAACTCGACCCGGTTTGTCCGGTCAGTATGGCTCCTTTAATTACCTCCTTTGTTTTCCAGTTGATCACATACAGGCGACCTGCCTCTCCTTCAGGGGTGAGTGGAACATATACGTGGTCGGCGCCTACCGCAATATTCTGATACTGACGGAAGTTTAGGGTAGCCTCATAATCGCTGCTTATTTTGGTAGCTGTTTTTGCATTCAAATCGACCAATGCGATATATCCTCCGTTTCCGCCAACATTATACAATACAATGCCAATCCCATCTTTGATGTACCTGAATGCCTGGATATTAGTACCAGAAAGCCCCAAGGCCTGGTCTAAGTCAAAATGGTAACCATTGTCATAATCATTTGTGCTCTTGCTTATCCGTAGTATATCCTTACCTCCTGTTGCAGTAGCCTGATAGATATGGCCATCAGTACCGACATACTGCGTCATGGTACGGTAAGAATGATTATTGGTTTTAGAAACCGAAGAATAAAGCACTTTAGGATTTTGTAGGGAAGGATAATCGACCACTAAAGTCGCAGTACCAATGCTTCTGTTATCTGCATCATTGGCCCAGGTAGGATTACCACTCTCGTCATATGAGAGTTTATTCGGGTCAATTTTACTTACATTACATCCAATAAATATTTTTGACTGATCGTCATTGAGGACAGGCACATCGATACGACCTACCGAATAGCCCTGAGCCTCCAGATCGGTAGACAAGGGAAAGTCAAACTCAGTGGAATTTGGTACTCTTGCATTTTTCAAATCAATAACAGCAATCCTTACCTTACCTCTTGTATATTTATAAACATGGTTGGGTGCAGAGCCTTCAGTGACTGTAGTACTTCCGGTGAGATGTACGCCAATACCAATATTTTCTGATGCCTTGGTCCAGCGGGGAGAGGTACCTATGATATCCGACAGATCCAATTCGTTACCCGTATCCATATAATTACTTGCGCCTTTAACCAGATATTTGTTAAAAACTCCTCCATCCTCTCCGGTATATTGAATATTATATAGCTCAGCACCATTCTCAGAAGCTTGTACCCGGGCGGTACGTGCCGAGCGTAGACCAAATCCATTTTGATATATATTCACGGAAAAATTCTGATCGACAGCTTGGTCATGGGTCAAGGCATAGGCCATGGTCCCACCATTCCCAGCCGTTCCGGCAGCATCCGGTATGGAAGCAGTCAGGGAGATAAACGCTCTAGATTCTACCGGCTCGCCTCCCCCAGTATCTGGATCGGTTACGTCATCTTTACATCCGGCAAAAGAAATGGCAATACCCAATATACATGCCTTTAACAGATTTTTGTTCATCTTGATAATCATTATAAAAATTTACTAATTGTATAATTTAACTTAACTGAAAAACTCCTCCCCGGCTTTTGCACGCCGAAATTGTCATATACCTCTGCATTAAACATATTTTTGATATCGCAGCTCACTACCATTTTCCCATTAGGTAACCGATAGCTGGCCCCTAGATCGTGGTAAAGCTGAGTGGGTGTGGTAAACCAATCAGACTCCATCCAAACGGTACGGAAGGGCGCTACGAACCCTGAATTATAGTAAACGTTAAGGATGGACTCCTTCTGGAATACATCTTTAAAGCGATACTGAAGGCTTCCATTCATCGTAAAGAAGGGTTCATTAGGCAGCTGGAGGTTATACAGATCGTGGGGATTGCCCTTTTCATCGAATTCCTGTTTGAATAGTGAATTGAACTTTGAGAAATTAAAAAGGGCATTGAAACGGTTATCATAAGCATAAATCAGTTCACCTTCGAATCCCCTCGACTGTGTTTTAGATAAATTGACAAATTTGGTCACCTGAATATCCGCATCGCTTTCTCTTCCCTGTACAATGGCATCTTCCACCGCCTGCAGGGTGATTTTATTAAAACCATTTCTCCAGAACAGGCTCCCATATAAGGTCAGCTGGTGCTTCCCTTTCTTAAGGGTTCCGTAGCGGAAACCTATATTATAATTCACATTTTTTTCGGGTATCAATCCTGGATTATCGAGTATATTATTTTCAGGATCCCCGTATAATTGGCTCTCAGTAGCGGAAAGATAAGAATCCTGAGTGGAACCGATGAGGTAGAACTTGGGTATAATATTGTAGGAAAGCGTAGCACCGTACCCTATATTATTATTGACCATCTTATTCTGAACCCGGTTGACTCTATTAACGCCATCCTGTTCAACGAGTTCTGGCCGAGTCTGCATCGTCCGGTTGGAGGTATATTTGAACATCAGGTTAGTTTTCAACTTATTATTCAGTACCTGTGATTCGTAATTCGCCGCCAGAATATTATTCATTACCGTGCTCACGGTCATCATTTCCTTATTTACCGGCATCAGCAGGTCTTTATCGTCCCGATCGGTTGTTTCTAATTTATGATTGATAGACAATCGATGACCAGGCACTAAGGTGTAAATCAGATTGGTACGCATATTGGTAATCCTCCGATCTACCTCTACCATACTAGCCTCTCCCTGCTGCCCCATTCCCGGAATGGCGGGCACCGGAATTTCTATCCCATTTCTGATCAACATCCTGGGTTTTCCATCCCAATTATAAACCTGGCCTACCGTATCCTGAACATATGTATTTCTATAACTTCTTACTGCATTTAACTGCAGGGCGAGGTTCTTTACCAAAAAGGAATTTTTCTGATAGTTTAAGCTCACCACATGCGCCTGGTATTCTCCAAACCGCCCTACATAGGGTCTGGCCATGGTGGTGCCATGCGGAATCTCACTATAGGTATCCGAGACATTATAACCTAGGAAAAACTGGTCGGCCCACTTTACATTGGTATAGCCTACTTCGAATCGCCCACCGATAGATTTATAAGTGTTATTAAATCGTTTGGCCTTATAATACCGCTCCAGGGTTCTATCGGGGTGTACATACTTAGAAAACTTCCCCCAGGTGGTATAGCTATTATCGGTGTACGTATAAAAACCCGAAGCCCGCGTGGTAAGTCCTGTCCTCTGGTTCCGATAAATACCGGAAAGATTACCTTGGAACGTATTGAAGGATCCATATGCTGCCGCAGCGGTAATGTTATTTTGAGACGCATCCTTTTTCAAAACCACGTTGATAGCCCCGCCAACATAATCTCCGGAAAGGTGAGAGGGCAGTACCCCTTTATATACCTCAATACGCTCAATCATGGCAGGAGGAATATTATTCAAATTAAATGACGAGCCATAAGTGGAGATTTCTATACCATCTAAGAACATCCCTACTGCACTTCCCGACATACCATTCAGGTTGTACTCTACCTTGGAGCCTACCCCTCCATTTTGCCGTACCCGTACCCCCACTGCCCGGTTTAGCAACTCATTGGTGGTCACGTTTCGCAGGGATGCCTCTTTGGTTTCTATGACTGCAACGGCAAAACCCTCAGTTTCCAATGCTTTCTTTTCTGTCTTTTGCACAATCTGAACCTCATTCAGATCTAACGCCGATTTGGAAACTACAATCGGAAACCGGTGAGTGGGCTTATCCAGCTGTACCCGCAACGTTTTGCTTTTTATCTCCATGGAGGTCAGCATTATGTCGTAGGCCCCATATGGTATTTCTTTGATCATAAAGCTTCCGTCTTCTTCGGTAAAAGTGGCCAAATTGGTCTCCCCTACCCGCACCGTTACATAACCTACAGGGCTACCCTTTTCATCCTTAACCTGACCCATAATAGTAGCTATTCCTAGCCCTTTGAGCTGAGCAATCGCCCCTTTTTGCACCAATAGCAAGAGTGTGCTGATTAGTATAAAATATCTCAATAACATTTTGTTTTAATTCCTGTAAAAACTGTTGAATAAATATGTTTTTTACATCAGGCTCTGACTAATTATTAGCCTAGTCTTATTTAGACCAATTATAATTTGTGCAAATATAGGAGGCATATCCCTCTAAAAATGACGTGAAAGGGAATACCACTGACGTAAGAAGGATTATATAAAAATTATCTATTTAGAACAGTTTACCTGATTCTATTTAGACTAATTATTATTAACTTGCACCAATTATCAGGACCACCCTGATGATAAACTGCATATTCTTTCAATAGTTTTTATCTTATATGAGAAGATTCCTGTATACCATTTGTGCCTTTTCCTGGTTCACCGTTCAGGCACAACAGAACTTGCTTCTGGAGCAATCATTTTGGAAAAATAGTCCAGATGTAGCTACTGTAAAATCTGCCATTGAGAAAGGCAACGATCCGGCAGCATTTAACGATAACAGTTTCGATGCCACCGTGATGGCCATCAATTCGGGAGCTCCTACCGAAACGATCAAATTCTTGCTGGCACAGCCCGGAAACAGTGTAACGAAGCTTACTCATGACAGCCGCACCTATCTCCATTGGGCCGCCAATCGGGGGAACGTGGAGATCATGGAATATCTTGTCAGCAAAGGAGCGAAGGATAATGTAGTCGATAGCCATGGATCTACTGCCTTAAATTTTGCTGCAGGTGGAGGGCAAACGAATACCAAGGTTTATGAAATATGCCTGGCCAACGGAGCGAACCTTCAAAAAGACGTCAATCACGATGGAGCTAACGCCTTACTGATTGCAGTAGCAAACGATAAAGATCTGACATTAACAAAATATTTCATGTCTAAAGGGCTGGACCTGAAAAGCGTTGATGCCTCTGGTGCCAATGCTTTTAGCTATGCCGCTCGTGCCGGTAATATTGACTTGCTCAACAAACTTAAGGCCATGGGTGTCGAACCCAATGGTACGGCTATGCTGATGGCGGCACGTGGCTCACGCCGGGGTGCCAATACGCTGGACGTTTATCAGTATTTGGAAAAACAAGGTTTAAAACCAGGAATAATCGGAGAAAATGGACAGAATGCATTACATTCTATCGTGCGACGAGCCGGCCAAGACGAGATCATCCAATACTTTTTGTCGAAAGGGCTTGATGTCAATCAAGCGGACGAAGACGGGAATACTGTACTGATGAGTGCTGCAGAGTCTAACGGCGATTTGGCGACTTTGAAGCTATTATTGCCAAAAGTGAAAAATATCAATCATACCAATGCTCAGGGTGTGTCAGCCCTGATGCTGGCCACCAAAAGCAACTCCGCAGAAGTTGTTGACTATCTCATCGAAAAGGGAGCCTCTATTGATATCACTGATAAAAATGGGGATAACCTTTCATACTATCTCATACAGTCCTACAATTCTCGTCGTCCCCAGGAATTTAAAGAAAAATTACAGGTTCTTAAAGATAAGGGGTATAAAGTGGCCACTCCACAGCAAAATGGCAGCACCCTCTATCACCTGGCCGTTGCCAAAAATGAACTGGAGTTGCTGAAGTTAATCGCACCCTTTCAGATAGATGTCAATGCCAAAGACAATCAGGGTTTAACGGCCTTGCATAAAGCCGCTTTGGTATCCTCAAACGATGAAATGCTCAAGTATCTGATCGCTCAGGGTGCGAAAAAAGATGCGATGACAGGTTTTGACGAAACGCCTTATGACCTGGCAATGGAAAATGAAACGCTGAGCAAAAATAAAGTTGATCTTAATTTCTTGAAATAAAATATGAAGGCTTCCCTTATTAAAACTGCATGGCTGCTCCTTGCATTTATTTTGGTTACCCCAACGGTAATGCAAGCACAGAAGGCACCTACTTCTAAATATAAATGCATGATCCAGATGACGAACTACCTAGGTGAGGGTGCCTATATCGTCATTTCGTTGATCAATCCTAAAGGAGCATACGAGAAAACGCTTTATGTACTGGGCCCGGACAAGGAGTGGTACAACAGCCTTAAAGAATGGCATAAATTTCAAGCCAAGAAGCCTACCAATATCAGTGCCATTACCGGCGCGTCGGTAACCGGAGGCGACCGGGCTGTTAATGTATTGGAAATAGAATCTTCTAAAATCAACAGCGGTTATTCCCTCCGTTTTGAAAGTGCGGTAGAGGACAAAAAATATCATATGAAAGACTTGGAAGTCCCCCTAACCACCGAAGGGCTTGCCGCAAAAAGTGAAGGAGCTGGCTACATACGCTATGTACGCTTCAGCCCTAACTAATACCATACAGATATGACCATTTCAATTTGGAGATACAGCCACTTAGCTTTGGCTGTATCTTCTTTTATTCTACTCACGTTAGCATCCGTAACAGGGGTGATATTGGCCTTTAAACCAATTCAGGAAAAAATCAATCCTTACCGTTCAGATCAGTTTGAGGCATTGTATCTTTCGGATGTAATCCCACAACTTAGGAGTCAATATCCTGGAATCACCAAACTCTCTATTGACGCAAATCAGTTCGTCCAGATGAAGGGGACGGATCAAGAGGGGGAAAACATGCTCGTCTTTGTCGATCCAAAGACGGGTAATCTACTCGGTAAGCCTGAAGCTCCTTCAGAATTTTTCGAATGGGTTACCGCCTTGCATCGTTCCCTATTTTTACATGAGACAGGGCGTTTTTTTATAGGATTAACGTCCTTTTTGCTCCTGCTAATTACCATCTCGGGCACGGTGCTCATTATTCAAAGACAGAGAGGCGTCAGGCGCTTTCTTACACGAATCGTTCGAGAGAATTTCGCTCAATACTACCATGTAGTACTGGGTCGACTTTCACTGATTCCAATATTCCTTCTGGCCCTAACGGGTACCTATCTCTCTCTGGCTCGATTTGAATTAATCGACACGGCATATATCCTTCCGGATGTGGATTATGATGCCATTCAAGATGGCCCTCCTAGAGATGCTACCAGTTTTGATATTTTTAAAAATACCCCGTTGTCCGAAATACAATCCGTCGACTTTCCTTTTTCGGAAGATGTGGAGGATTATTATACATTGCAACTCAAAGACCGAGCCCTGCATGTCAACCAGGTAACAGGGGAAATTCTTTCAGAGGTTAAATATCCTGTATCTGTCGTGCTTACCGAATGGAGTGTTGACCTGCATACAGGAAGAACCAACGCCTTCTGGGCCATATTACTCGCATTAGCATCTGGCAATATCCTCTTTTTTATTTACTCGGGTTTTGCAATAACCCTGAAAAGACGCTCAGGCAGGATAAAAAATAACTTTACTGCGGAAGAGAGTAATTTCATAATATTGACGGGCTCCGAGAACGGCAGTACCTTCCGATTCGCTCAGGAGATTTATAAACAACTTTTGCAGCAAGGGAAAAAGGTATATGCCTGCGAATTAAATGATTTTCAAGAGTTCCCTAAGGCTACACATATCATCGTCATGACGGCTACCTATGGGTTGGGCAATCCGCCTACCAATGCAGCCCAATTTGCTATTAAGTTAGCAGCACGTCCACAAGTACGGCAGATTCATTATTCCGTAGTGGGTTTTGGCTCTCATGCCTACCCCGACTTCTGCAAATTCGCCTTTGAAGTCGACAACCTGCTATCACGTCAGGACTGGGCTACTCCCCTGGTGGAGATTCATACCATCAACGACAAATCCCCACAAGAGTTTGGTCAGTGGGCATCCGTATGGGCTCAACATGCTGGGGTAACCTTGGATTTGTCCACAGATCTTGGTCAGGATCAGCATACTTGTCCACATAACTTTACCGTAACGGAAAAGACGGTGCTTACTGTACCCCTGGATGCTTTTCGCCTTCGATTACGACCCGAAGGTCCTTACTCGTATGCTTCTGGCGATCTGCTTGCAATTTACCCAGGAAACGATCATCGAGAACGCTTGTATTCTATTGGCAAGGTAGCCGGAGAAATACAGCTGAGTATCAAGCTCCACCCGGGTGGACTGGGGTCTGAGTATCTCTATGGATTGCAGGTAGGCGATCGTATACATGGGCGGATAGATGCAAACCCCCACTTTCATTTTCCAGAAAAAGCCCGTCAGGTGGTGATGGTATCCAATGGTACGGGCATAGCGCCATTCCTAGGAATGATAGACGAGGAGGCCGGGGACAGGGAGCGCTATCTCTATTGTGGTTTCCGCGACCAGGCCTCTTTCTCTTTATACGAATCGAGTATACGAGAGCATCTTAATACTGGAAATCTTGCATCGTTTCGCCTAGCCCGATCCAGAGAAGGATCCAGGCAATATGTTAAAGATTTGCTAGCACAAGATCAGGAACTGATCGTAGAAGTGCTGAAAAATAATGGAGTTATTATGCTCTGTGGCTCTTTGGCAATGCAGCAAGATGTTGTGGAATTACTAGACGGTCTATGCACCACAATTCTGGGCAAAACGGTAAGTTATTATCAATCACATGGCCAAATCCTAATGGACTGCTACTAAACCAGTCTATTAGTTAGGGATGCGGAATTGTGCCAGATCAAAGTTGGGAGAACTGTAAAGATTACCGTCGTCTGCAATCATCAGGCACTTATATAAAGGGAAAAGGTCTAGAAGTGCAAGGCCTTTTTCCTTTCCCAAAACCATCAGAGAGGTGCTCAGCCCATTGGCCTGCTCCGCACTCGGTCCAAATACCGTGACGCTTGTAAGCCCCGTGGCCGGATATCCTGTGGCGGGGTTTATAATATGCGCATACCTTTTTCCCCCAAAGGAAACAAACTTTTCGTAGCTACCCGAGGTCACTACCGCCAGGTCTCTCAAGGGTACTACGGCAATAAGCTCTCCTCGACGGGCAGGATCGTTGATTCCTATTCTCCAGTCGGTCCCATCGGGTTGCCCACCCCAGGCGCTCATATCTCCTGTGGCATTGACAATGCCCGACAGAATGCCTCGGTCCAACATCAACGCACGACATCGGTCGACAGCATAACCTTCCCCCAAAGCACCAAATCCTATTTTCATCCCTTTCTTTTTAAGAAAAACAGTGCTATCGTTCCGGTTTATAATGATATTTTGATAACCCACCTTCTCCACTGATTTGCGAATGGCTTCGGGAGATGGCATGGCCGTCATAGTACCGTCGAATTTCCAGACCCTATCCATTGAGGCAAAACTAATATCGAATGCCCCTTTGGTAACCTTCGAAAGGGTAAGCGCACGCTCAGTTAGCAGCAGGAGCTCCCAATCTACCTTTACCGGGGCAATACCGGCCATGTCGTTAACCATAGAAACCTGCGACGCTGGTATCCAGTCGGAAATAAGATTTTCTATCCTGGCTATCTCGGCAATAACCGTATCGATATTGGTTTCGGCCGTTAAGGAGTCCTGAGCCACCAAAGTAATATCGAACCTGCCACCCATTAAAATGGTAGAACGTTTTCGCAAAACCTGCGCCTGAGCACCGATCACGATTAAAATCAAAAGGATAGTTAGTAGCTTCTTCATATGGATAATAAAAACCAAAGATAAGCATCCTCCGTCATTTGACCGTCCGAGACAATAGCCAGGTCATTTAAGGCATACTACTTTCCATCCAAAGTACATTTTTTAACTGGTCATTGGAGTCACACCAGATTTTCGTTATTGATCATTAAGAGGGTTGCCATTTAGCAGCCTGCACATGAGCGGCTAGAGCTTTCTCGTCAGTAAGGTCGAGCCTCAAGGGTGTTATGGATACCTGGTCATTTTCTACCGCCCAACGATCGGTACCCTCCTCGGCAGGCTCCAATGGCGAAACGGTAAACCAATAATGTTTCCTGCCCATTGGATCGATACCCGGCTCAATGCGCCCGTCGTATAGCCGTACGGACTGTCGCGTCCACATCATGCCTTTAGGCTCCCGGGGCAAATTAACGTTGTATAGCCCTAGATCACCATCATGGATCAGCAGTTCCAGCACTTTCTCTACGAATGGGTCTAGATGTTCAAAATCTGGATCCTGCTTGTCGGCAAAAGTACTGAAGGCGATAGATTTCACCCCTAGCAGCACGCCCTGTTTGGCTGCCGCCAGCGTACCCGAATGCCACATAGAGTTCCCCAAGTTGGGGCCCATATTAATTCCCGACAGTACCAAATCCGTCTTACTCCACAGATGGGTGCCTATAGCGACGCAATCGGCCGGTGTGCCGTTCACCTTATACGCCTCTGCACCTGGAAACTCTATAGGTGATTTTTTATAGGACAAGGGACGTGAGGCTGTAATAGCATGTCCCATAGAGGATTGTTCTACGTCGGGAGCTACCACGCGAACATTGCCAAAGCGGGTGGCCACCCTAGCCAGTGCGGCAATTCCAGGACTATAGATACCATCATCATTAGCGATCAGAATATTCATAACTCATTCTCCGTTTTTAGTTAAATAAAAATGCTGTAGCTGCAAATTATGTACCAAGGTAAAATAGGTCTGGAACACTTTTTTGAAGTGCTTTTGAAAAATCAGTTACTATATGGCAATTGTTCAGATATTTCATAATCCTGGAGCCGGCACCGAGGACCACTCTAAAAAATGGCTTATTCGTACGTTAAACGAGCAAGGCTTCACGAGTGTTTACCGATCTACAGCCGAGAAGAACTGGCAAAAGCTTGACGCTTCGGCCGACTTCATCGTGTTAGCCGGAGGTGATGGCACCGTGCGTAAAGTAGCCTCGGAACTGCTCAACCGAAAGCTTATCGAGAAGAAATACCCCATCGCGCTTCACCCCCTAGGAACTGCTAATAATGTGGCACGCACCCTCGGACTTAGCACCTGCATAGAAGAGCTTAGCACCAACTGGTGGACCGGAGATGTAAAGAGTTTCGATATAGGCCTGGTTGAAGGGCTCGATGAGCCTGCCTTTTTCCTAGAGAGCCTGGGCTTCGGCCTTTTTCCTAAATTATTAAAAAATCTCGAATCGCAAGATCAGCCAGAACATGAATCCCCAAAAGAAGAGATACGCCATGTGTTAAAAGTGTTCCATCAACTGGTAGAAAGCTATGAGCCTAAGGAATGCCATATAGAGATTGATGGAGAGGACTACTCCGGGGAATATTTATGGGTGGAGGTTATGAACACACCATATATGGGATCAAATCTTCATTTAGCGCCGGGAGCTGACCCGGGAGATGGATACTTAGACGTGGTGATGATCGCCGAAAAAGACCGTAAAAATCTCTTAAAATATTTGGCAGGCAAAATTATTGGAAAAGAGCCGGAATGGTCCCCTCCTTGCCAGAAAGCTAGCAAAGTGAAGCTCGCTTATAATGGAGTCCACGGCCATATAGATGACAAATATCTCAAATTAAAGAAGTTTACTGAGCTTAAAGTACATATTCAAAGAGGAATTCTGGACTTTATTGTACCGGCATAAGGAAGTCCGAATTAAGGGTAAAGTAATGGCTCTATTACGACGCCCGTAAGTGGTAAAAACAAAAAAATATTAAAAAAAATCAATTTTGACTGAGTAAACATAGGCTTTCTTTTGTCCTTCCAGTAAATCCTTGAATAATTTCGAGAACTGAAAGCGCCAAAGAAAGCAGTATGTCTCTATCTATATCACAGAAAAGCTCCGATGAGGGTTTATCGAACGGTTCAAAGATCGTTGCAAAAAAAACGCAATTGGGAGCAAATAATCATGACTCCGAACTAAGAGAGGACAACGAATCCTTTGTAAAAGGGGTCTTCAAAGTGGACCCTGCTAAGGGCTGCGAACTACTCTTTCGGCTTTACTATCAACCACTGTGTTCCTATTCAGCCCGATTCGTCTATTCCAGGGAAGCAGCAGAAGATATAGTAAGCGAAATTTTCTACAACTTATGGAATTCCCAATCCTATAAGGCCATAACGGTCTCTTATCGGGCCTACTTATTTCGATCGGTTAGAAATAGATCCTATAATTATCTGGCTTCCGACGTTCGAAACAAAACTCCTATAAGCAGTTTGGAGCTAGAGGAGCTACCTTCAGCCGAGTCACCTGAGGAGATGATGCAGATAGATGAACTCCTGTGCAAAATTCATAACGTGGTCAACGGTCTTCCTCCAAAATGCAAGGAGATCTTTGTAATGAGTCGTTTTGAAGGCCACAAGCCAAAACAAATCGCAATCAAATTAGACCTATCTGTTCGCACCGTGGAGAATCATCTCTTCAAAGCACTATGCATTTTAAGAAATGCATTAAAGGAATATTGGTTGTGGGCAACACTACTTTTGATACAGTAAATCTCAAAGCATCAGCTATATAGCACTACTTAGACTCGGACCCCTTCTCGATATGAAATCATCAATCAATAAAGATCTGCTTATAAACCACTTCCTGGGAAAAAGCAGTCCGCTTCAGAAACGGATGATCCAGGAGTGGCTTCAATTAGCCAAAAACCAGGAACGGTACTATGAATGGTTGGCAGAATTTGAGCGCCAACACCCTCAGTTTATCCCAGACCCTTCAGAAAAAATTGAAACCTACGTGAAGCATATGCAAATGCATCCAGACGGTTTGGCTCTCTCGTCTGGGTCAATGGAAGATACAAATAGGGAAGCGTCACAACTAAAGACCCAACATAAAACTTGGCTCGCTGCAGCTGCAATGGTGCTCATACTTTTAGTATGGAGTGTCAGCCTAAAAGACAATTTGTGGTATCACACCTATCGGACAGCTTATAATAATTTAAAAAAAGTGACTTTGGAAGACGGAAGCCAAATCGTTATGAATTCAAATACTACCCTGATGATTCCACGTTTTTCATTTTACCCCAAGGAGCGTCGGGTTATTTTAAAAGGCGAAGCCAGCTTCTCCGTTTCACACCGGTCCAATCATGCAAAATTTGTCGTCGAAACAGATAATAATCTTCATGTGGTGGTCTTAGGTACCGAATTCACAGTAAATTCCCGTAAACGAGGTGATCAGATACACTTGAGCAAAGGGAGTATTCGACTGGAATATCGACACGATAAAGAAAAAAAGACTCTGTTGATGAGTCCTGGTGATTTGGTCATGCGTAACGGAGAAGGAAAAGTCGAAAAAAGAAAGGTAACAGTCCATCAGGGTTTATCCGATTGGATTCATCATCGATTTACATTTGATGGGGCTAGCATGCAGGAGCTCCAGTTTATGCTTGAAGACAATTACGGCATAAATTTAAAACTAGCAGGAAAAGAACTTGAGGAATTTTCATTACACGGCTCCTACCGTGCCAGCAGTGCAGAAGAATTGATTATGGCACTTACAAAAGCTGCGCAATTAAAATATCACAAAAGCAATGATACTATTACGATAACCTATCCCTAATCCCTTTTTATTTTTCCACTCTAAGCCTTTAACTCAATGAGAACAACATTATTTGTGATGCTTTTGGCGGGGCATCTCACAGGCGCACTATGCCCTACCCAAGCTCAGCTATTAGCTCAAACATCAGGAGTAAAAGTCAGAACAAACTCCTCAGGCATAGCACAAGTAAAAACAATCAAGCTCAAAGAAGCACTCCTTCTTCTCAAAAAGCAATATGGTATCGACCTGTTATTTTTCGGAAAAGGTCTTGATACCTATAAAGTTCCGGCATCGGCAATAAACCCAAAGAAGTCCTTAGAGAGCAATCTGGATCAACTACTTCTCCCCTTGAATCTTAATTACCAAAGGATGGAACAGGGTGGGAGTTATATGATTACGGAATCGAAGACCAATGAGACTAGTCAGAATTCTGGCAAGTCAAATTCAACCGAAAAAAAAGAGTCAGGAGAACAAGTAGACCGACCTAAGAGAGGAGCCGATGATATTACGGTAACAGGAAATGTTAGTGATATGGAAAATCGCCAGGCACTACCTGGCGTAAGCGTGGTAATCAAAGGGACTCAAACGGGTACTACTACAGATATCAATGGCGATTTCAGTATAGATGTCACGAGTTCCTCTGATATCTTGGTTTTCAGTTATGTTGGATATTCGTCTCAGGAAGTTACTGTCGGAAACTCCACCAGACTCACCCTCCGTTTGAAGACGGACAACAAAGCATTGGAGGAAATTGTAGTGATTGGCTATAGCTCCAAAAATCAGACACAATTATCCAGTTCCGTCTCGGTTGTAAATGCTGAAAAGCTCGCAGGGGTTACTAGCCCTAGTCTGGGCAACTTGTTACAGGGTAAAGCGTCAGGACTTATGATTTCCTCAGGTACTGGCCAACCTGGTACAGATCCTGCCATTCGAATTCGAGGTACTGGAACCATCACTGCTGGAGCTAGCCCACTTTATGTTGTAGACGGCGTTATAGGAGGCACGGCAAATCCTAGTGACATCGAGTCGGTAACGGTACTGAAAGATGCCGCAGCCACGGGACTTTATGGATCTCGGGCCGCCAATGGTGTCATCGTCATTACCACTAAGAGTGGTAAATCCGGAAAAACCAATGTTCAAATAAATAGCTCAATCGGAGTGAGTAATATATCGAGAGGAAAATTCAGAATGATGAATTCTCAAGAATATTATGACTATACCCGACCATTATATGTAAACGACTACAATGGAAAAAGAAATAGTTATATCAAAGAACTTGAAGCTAATGTTCCTAACCCGAGCCCAGTACAAATTGCCGAATATCTAAGTTCAAAAAAACTCCCTGCAAGTCTGGAGGATTACCTTCAATTAAATTTCCCTGACAACTTACTGAATTATGATACCGATTGGAGTGATTTGGTGTATCGTCAGGGGCTTACCCAAAACTACGATATCTCGGTTTCTGGAGGGGAGGAAAAAACTAAATTTTATATTGGTGGTAATTATTATAACGAAAAGGGGACCATCACGACCTCAGCCTACGAAAGATATAATGTCCGAATGAATCTCGACCATCGGATCACGGAGCGTCTGCGACTTACCGGACGGATTAACGGTCGTATGGATAATACCAATTATGACTATTCTGGTGACAGAGGCGGTGCTTACACTACCTATTATAATCTTCCTACTGACCGCCCTTATAACGAAGACGGCAGCATTCGTATTGGAACAGAATCTGACTGGATGGGCCGGGATCGCTTCAACTTTCTTTACCCGATGCAGTTCAATTATAGCAAATCCAGATCCAGTGATATTCAAGCAGACATGGTCCTGAGCTATGACTTTAACGACTGGCTCAGCTTTTCCAGCACTAACAGGATTGGGCTTAAAAATCAGCGTTCTGAAATCTATGACGATCCCAGAACCCTCACGGGAGGCATTCGAAAGGGGCTGTTAAGAAATAACAACTTATATGATCAAAGTCTGCTTAATTCCAATCTTATCAAAGCCAGTCATAATTTGGGCTCACACGTTATTTCCGGGCTTATAGGAGTAGAATTCCAAACCAATTACGGTGATTTCACTAACAGCATTGGAGGTGGGGTTCCCATAGGCCTGCACGTGATGGACGTTTCGGCCACACCGGTGGCCATTATGGGTTCCAAGTACCGAAGCGCATTCAACTCCTACTTCACCCAAGCAGACTATAATTACGATAACAAATATTTTGCAACAGCCTCCTTACGCCGGGACGGTTCTTCCAAGTTCGGGCAGAATAACCAGTATGGAAATTTCTGGGCCATAGGAGGGTCTTGGATACTTTCCAATGAGGATTTTATAAAGAAGCTCCCATATCTATCCTTACTAAAGCTTCGCGCCAGCTATGGTACTACCGGGAATGCCAATATAACCGATTTCATCAGTAGGGCTTTATATAGCTATTCTACTCAATATAATGGCATACCCGGTGCCATTCCTGCACGACTGGAGAATCCAGATCTGACTTGGGAAAAGGCATATACTTCTAATATTGGATTGAATGTGGGGCTATTCAATAAAATTGAAGTTTCCATAGATGCTTACCAGCGCGACACCAAAAATCTTCTCTTTGACGTTCCGCTTTCCTCTGCTACTGGCTTTAAAACTCAGATTCAAAACGTGGGACAGATACGTAACCAAGGGCTTGATCTGGAGCTCAATACCTCCAATATTCGAAACGACCGCTTTACCTGGACTTCAAGCTTTAATATTGGTTTCAATCGTAACAGAGTAGTTGCCCTCTACCAAGGGCAGGATATCGATTTGGGCACTAGAAGGGTGATTGTAGGCCAACCGCTGGGTACTTGGTTTATGCGAAAATGGCTCGGTGTAGATCCCGCCACAGGAGACCCACAATGGGAAATGGTTGACTATAACGAGGACGGCAGTGTAAAAAATAGAGAGGCTACCAACAATTATAATTTGGCTACCAGGCAAATTGTAGGAACAAGCTTCCCTAAATTTACCGGAGGCTTAGCTAACAACCTCTCTTATCACGGATTGCATCTGGATATTTTCCTAACCTTTACACAGGGAAACCAAATCAATCATGCACTTCGCGAAAACTTGGGAGCCGACGGTGCCTTCCCTACCACGAATAGCATTGCCTTACGGGCTGGTGATGTACGCTGGGAGAAGCCTGGTGACATCGCCAATTACCCCAGAGCGGTGCTTGGAGGCAATCTCAATTCAAACAAAATGTCATCGCGTTACTTGGAAAATGGCAGTTATATACGACTTCGAAACGTACGATTGGGATATGACATCCCAGGAAATATACTTGAAAAGATTAAAATGAGGAGTGTTAACTTCTTTCTCTCTGGAGATAATCTGCTTACATGGACCAAGTTTTCGGGAATGGATCCAGAAGTATCCCTCGACAATCCTACTGCAAATCTCACCAATTATTTTATTAGTAAGAAGATTCTTTTCGGAATCAATATAGGACTGTAATCTAAACCATCTTATCATTATGAACCGTTTATTACCCCTCATGCTACTTTGGACGGCGTGCCTGATATCTTCCTGCGAGCTTGGACTGGAACCATATAATGGAAAAGAAGCACAAACTCTTTTCAATTCTGTAGAAGGAGTAGCCGAGGCTACCACCGGAAATTATAGCCAGCTTAAAACTGTAGAATACGCTAGTTTCTATCATTTCCTTACGGAATATGCAAGTGATAATGTAACCCTTAGCGGCTCTACTGGCAATACCTTCTTTTTCGCATATAATTACAGGCATATCGTTGATATGACTCAAACGTCCGGATTCTGGAGAAAAGCCTATGAGATTATTTACGGAGCTAATAAGGTAATTGAAAATATTGCTCCGCAAACTTCTCCAGCCCTAGATCAACTGCTGGGAGAAAATCTGTATTTAAGAGCAATGGCTCATTTCGACCTCGTAAACACCTTTGGCAGGCCCTACACTCAAAATGAGGGAACCGGACTGGGTGTAATGATCAGAAAGGATACCGATGTCAATAATCTTCCTGAACGCAGCACGGTAAAAGAAGTCTACGACTTCATCATAACGGACCTACTTCAGGCAGCAACTTTAATGACCGTCAATAAAAGCAGCAGCTATGCTTCCAAAGAAGTGGCATATGCCTTGCTCTCCAGAGTCTATCTATTTAAAGGAGAGAATGCAAAGGCAGTTGAATATGCTAACAAGGTTATAGAGAGTGGGCGTTATGCTCTGGTAGATTCTGATGCCTACAAGAAGTTCTTTTCTCAATCAAACGAAAGCAATAATGAGACCATTTTTGCCATCAAACATACCCCGGTTGATGATCTGGGCAAAAATGCTATAGGTTCTATGTACGATGGCACAGGAGGATTAGGATGGGGAGAAATGTATGCTTCACAAACGTTCAGGAATCTAGTCGGACAATATCCCAACGACATAAGAAACACTTTTTTCGCTCCATTTTATATTAAAGACTCCAACGGCAATCAGGTATTGGCCACCAGAAACGGTATTCCAAAATACTTTATTTACAAATACTCCGGTCAGGACGGAATCCAGACGCTTAGTTCGCCCATTTACCTAAGACTGGCCGATATCTTCCTGATCAGGGCAGAAGCTCAGGCAAAGTTGGGCAACGACACGGAAGCGCTTGCCGATGTCAACCGGATTCGTAGCCGTGCAGGCCTGTCGGGAACCTCCCTTTACACGCTCGGGAATCTACATGGTAAAAAGTCAATATTGGAGGTAGTACTTGAAGAAAGACAGCTCGAACTCGCCTTCGAATCCCAGCGCAAATTCGACTTGTTTCGCAATAATTTACCTTTAGTTCGAGACTACCCGGGATATCACCTTTTAAGTGGACAGAATACCCAAATCATCCAACCAACTGATCCACGGGTCATTTATTTCATACCCCAGCAAGAGTTAGTTTTAAACCCAAAACTCGTACAAAACCCTTGACAATACTTGGTTGAGTGAAAGATCTTTAATCAGATAGCCTCATGGGACATAAATATCAAATAATATTCTGAATTTTAAAATGCTATTCTACTCGAACAAATATGAATTCTACTCTTAAATACCTCTTCTTTCTGCTGGAGCTATTACCCTTATTAGCAATCTCCGTTGATACCGTGGGACAAAATGTCAGCAATCAACCAAACATATTATTTTGTATTGCCGACGATGCCTCTTACCAACATATGAGTGCTTATGGCCTTACTAAATGGGTGCATACACCTGCCTTCGATGAGGTGGCTGCGGAGGGTGTCTTGTTTTTGAATGCTTATACCCCCAATGCCAAATGCGCCCCTTCACGCTCGTGCATCCTTACTGGTCGCAATCCTTGGCAGCTGGAAGAGGCTGCTAATCATGTGCCATTTTTCCCCGCCAAATTTACAACTTGGGTAGAGGCCCTAAGTCATAATGGTTATGAGGTGGGCTACACCGGTAAAGGCTGGTCGCCAGGGAATCCGGGTACCAAAGACGGAAAGCCGAGATTGCTGACTGGTAAAGCCTACCAGAATAAAAAACTAACGGCACCAACTGAGTCAATATCCACCACCGATTATGCCGCTAACTTTGAAGACTTTCTCGATCAACGTAATGGCAGTAAACCGTTCTGTTTTTGGTATGGTGGCCACGAGCCCCACAGAGCCTATGCCCAAGGTTCCGGACTCGCCAAGAGTAATAAAAAGCTTTCGGACATTGACCGTGTTCCCGCCTACTGGCCCGACAATGAAACCGTGAGAAACGATATGCTCGACTATGCCTTTGAGGTTGAATATTTCGATCAAAATTTGGGAAGAATCCTTGCCGTTTTAAAAGAAAGGGGAGAATTGGAAAACACCATCGTTATTGTCACCTCCGACAATGGCATGCCTTTCCCACGGGTAAAAGGCCACGTCTACGAATATGATAACCACCTACCTCTGGCTATCATGTGGCCTAAGGGGATAGAACATAAAGGCCGTAAAATTGAAGATTTCGTAAGTTTTAATGACTTCGCTCCTACCATTCTGGAGGCGGCAGGTGTGAGCCATGCAAAAAGTACAATGCAAGCAGTAGAAGGCAAATCGCTCCTCCCACTGCTACGCTCCAGCAAATCGGGTAAGACAGGTTTGGGCCGCGACCATATGCTGGTAGGCAAAGAAAGAACAGATGTGGGCCGCCCTCATGACCACGGCTATCCGGTAAGGGGCATCATTAAGAATAACTTTATCTACACCATCAATTACCACCCGGAAAGATGGCCCGGAGGGAATCCAGAAACGGGATATCTGGATACCGATGGCAGCCCTACCAAAACCGAGGTACTGAATGCACGACGCAATGGAAGCAATCCTACTTATTGGAACTATTCCTTCGGAAAGAAAGGGGGCGAAGAACTCTACCGCTACGATCTGGATCCCGATGGGATAAAAAACTTAGCCTCCCTACCAGAGTATAAAAAAATAAAAGCCGCCTTAAAGAAGCAATTAGAGGAAGAGCTAAAAAAACAACAGGATCCCCGAATGTTTGGGAAAGGAGATATCTTCGATAACTACCCTTATTCTGAAGCCAGCTCAAAAAATTTCTATGAACGCTACATGGAGGGAGAAAAGTTGAAGGCAGGATGGGTAAATAAATCTGATTTTGAGAAAATTGAGGAATAATTGCATGAAAATATTAGGCGTTAGTATTCTGTTTTTCTGCTGTGTATCGGCCGTCATTTCGGCCAAGGCGCAGCAGAAACCAAATATACTCTGGATTACAATTGAAGATACTTCCCCGCAGTTTATCGGTTGCTACGGCAATAAAGATGCGCGAACACCCACCATCGATCGGCTTGCCAAAGAGGGAATACGCTTTACCAATGCCTTTTCTACGGGTACCGTATGCTCACCAAGCCGCACAGCCCTGATCACCGGCGTAAAAACCTACGAGGCTGGAACTGGAAACCACCGCAGCAGCTACCCCGTTCCTGCTTACATTCATGGCTTCCCCTATTATCTAAAAGAAAAGGGATACTATACCAGTAATAATAGTAAGACTGATTATAACGTAAAAGACCCAAAATCCTTTATTGAGCAGGCCTGGGACGAAAGCTCCAATCAGGCTGGCTGGTGGAAACGAAGCCCGGGGCAGCCCTTCTTTGCCGTATTCAACATCATGGACTCCCATCAGTCACGTACCATGACCGATAGTTATCCGCAATACGTAAAAGAGGTTTTAGACCAAATGCCCAAGGAGGAACATATAGGAGAAAAGGATTTCAAAATGCCTCCCTTCTATAAGGATAGCCCCGAAATGCGTAAACAGATGGCTCGGGTATACAATGCCATCCATTTGACCGATAACAAAATCGCTGCTATTCTGGACCGTCTTGAGCAAGACAACCTCCGTGACAGCACCATCATTTTCTTTTTCGCGGACCATGGTGAAGGCATCCCACGCGGGAAAACCAACGGGATTAATCTCGGATACCGGGTGCCTTTCGTACTTTGGATACCCCCCATGTACGCCCATTTGAACCCTTGGGGAAAACAGGGGATTATCACCGAAGAACTTGTAGACTTCACCGACCTGGCCCCTACCCTGATCAGCATAGCAGGTGGCATAGCCCCCGCGCATATGACGGGAAGAGCCATACTGGGAGCCCAGAGGAAGCCAACTCCTGACCATTTAATTTTGTCGTCGGACCGCTCAGATAATGGAATCGATATGGTGCGTACCCTAACCGATGGACGTTATATTTATTCCCGCAACTATATGCCTTATATGCCCGAGGCACGTTACATTCGGTATATGGAAATCGGAGATATCAAGCAGCAAATGCGACAAGACCTTGCCTCTGGAAAATTGAATCCACTCCAAACGCAGCTATTCACTCCGCGCCCTGCCGAATCCCTGTATGACATCCAAAATGATCTTTGGGAAACAAAAAACCTTATGGATGACCCTGCCTTAGAATCCAAAGCACGACGGCTCAAAACGCAGCTAGGTCAGGAGTTGACCCGGTCCAGAGACGTATTATTTTTACCCGAATACGAAATTGCCAAAATATCGGAACAAACCAGCCCTTATGAATTCCGACAGGAGGAAAGTCGTTATCCCTTCAAAGAAATCTATGCGGCAGCATCCTGGTCGGGTATCCGCAATGCAAAAGCGGCGAAAAAGCAAATCGCTCTTCTCAAGGACAAAAATAAAATAGTTCGTTATTGGGCGGCTGTGGGGCTACGGTCCCAGACGGCAGCAACGCTTAGATCCTACCAAAAAGAGCTGATAGCGGCCATACAAGACGAATACCCTCCCGTTCAAGCCCTAATTTCTGCCCTATGTTTCGATCATTTTAAGGAGGACGAGGCTGAGAAAACTTTGAAGTTACTTTGCCTTTCTGAACAACGTGAGCTGGCACTCATGGCCATAAACGAACTCTTATATCTGAACAATCGCCGACCATTCGTGGAAACGGTCAAGGCTAAGCACGCAAGCCTCTCGGCCATGCCTAAGTCGGCACAAGCTGGCAATTATGAGGTTAAAGCCGCTTGTATGGATGTATTAGGTAGCCTAGGGTTGGTTGCTAATAATCCCGATTTCAAAGAGTAAACCTGCGTTATTCAATCAGCAGGAGCCGTCGGTCTTCCAGACTTGCAGCTCTGGTATTTTTATTTAGAAAATTTCCTTTCAAGCGGGTGATATGAAAATGTTGGGTGTCGGTAAGGAGTTTGGCATTCCAACCTTCGGCAACCAGACTATCGGCTATGTCTGCACGGGTATATAGTATGACTGGTTTTTGGCGGATAAACCTATCCAGTTCCTTTTCATTATTTAATAACTCTACTTCCCCGGTTGCATAAAATTCGAAAGCGTAGGAAAAGCTATGATAGGAACCTATTGGTAAGTGCTTTGCGTCGTCTGGAATCGCCTTGACCGCCTCACTCCCCGATTGATATTGAAAAAGAAAGGGATAAAAGGTTAAGAAAAGGAATCCACTAATTAATACAAAAGTTGCAACTCCTTTCATAAGACTGTTGGCAAGGAGGTCTTCATGATCCCAGACAAATACGCCTGTAATGGAGAGCAATATCAAACCCAGCAATAATGGCCAATGGGGCAGGTTGGCAAAGTAGGTTAGGCCTATGAATAAAAGAGCAATAATAATGACCATACCCTTCTGAATATTCAGGACGGGCCGGATCTTCCCATTCCTGGCAAGCCGGTCCAAGGCATAGGCTGTCATCAGAGCGAAATAAGGAAAACTGATGATGATATAATGTGGAAGCTGAAACTTAGAAAGAGAAAATAACAGAAAGGTGATGGCTGCGCTTCCTATAATCACCCAACGAAGTGGCTCCTCCCGCAATGCGCTTCGCAAACCATAAAACAGGGATACCAGAAGGCCCACAGTCCATGGCAAAAAGGCCCATAGAGTGGTATGAACAAAGAAGGTAGGGTCGCCCGATCCCTTGATAGGCCCCGTATTAAAGAATCGTCCAAACTGACTGTCCCAAAAGAAAAAACGGATGCCAGAAACGTTATTCCTACCAAACACAACTTTTTCGGGGTGGAGGTCAAACTGTTGATAAAGTGCGAAAAGCTCGGGACCTATTAGTACGAAACTAAGAACGAGCCAGGCCCACCAGCGCCAGTCTACAAGCGCCTTCCATTGTCTGGTAACCATCCAATAAATGCCCCAGCCTGCTCCAATACTAATCAGGACGAAAAGGCCCTTGGTCATCATGGCCATGGCCGTAAAGGCCGCTGCCCAGAAAAGTTGCCGCCAATTAAATTGGTGGTCCATCATCAACATATGATATATGGCTGCAATAATACACGTAGTCAGATAGGGCTCGGCGCGTACGTCAAAATTGGCTAGGGTGGTATGTAATGCTGTTGCCTGAATCAGGACGGCAGCTTGGGCAACAATACGACTGTAGAGCAATCGCCCGGTAAGGTAGGTATAGCGCAGACCTAGAAGCCAGAATATAAATGCAGGCAGCTTGTAGGCAAAACTATTAATACCGAAGATGGAGTAGCTTAATGCGGTGACCCAAAAAGGAAAATGGGGTTTATCCAACCAGTCACTTCCATTTCCATACATATTAAGCCAGTCTCCATCCAGGACCATCTTCTTGGCGATGGTTGCATAAAGCGCACCGTCTGGCTCGATAATGGGCAACCACAGAGCGGGAATATTGAGTAGAATAGAAACCAATAATAACCAGCCAAACTTGGGCAGACCTGCCCCATTGTCGGCAGAGGATTGAGCCATATTCTGCTTCAATCGATTCAACTCTAATAACATGCTTGTATATTAATTATTTCGATAATAAAAGCCTGAAAATTCCATTTTACTCCTTCTATGAAACAGTAAAGAAAGAGACCAGGACATCCAAATCCTGACTTTATAAATTATGAAATGATTAAACATTCCATAACCTATACCCCTTCCTTATGTCATTTGTGACAAAAGAATTTTATAAAAAATCGATCCAGAGAGAACAAAGTGCTTAAATTGCCAATAATATATTGACCAAAACTCACTCATATCAACATTCAGTGAAGCATCAAATTCTACTTGCTGCCACCATCGCTAGTCTTGCGGTCGGCTGCAAAACATCCAAACAAACAGGGGGTAATGCCAAGGTTTCCGAATCGTCCAAAACGTCCCCGGTAGAAAAAAAGAGCGATAAAAAATCCTATACGGATATTATCACAAAAATGGCAAAATCAGATGAAGGGCTCTTTTCCGTACATGAGGTACAGGGAAAATACTATTACGAAATCCCGGCAAACCTATTGGGGAAAGACATGCTACTAATTACCCGTATTGCCCAGATTCCGGCCAACCTCAGCCCCTACCTTAACGCCGGTTCTTCTGTCAACGAACAAGTGGTACGGTGGGAAGTCCAGAACGACAAGATACTGCTCAAATCTATTTCCTTCGACAACGTGGCCAACGATGGCTTGCCCTTGCAGCGTTCGGTGATGCAAAATAATTTCGCTCCTATTCTGTATGGTTTCGACATCGAACACCCAGCCAGCGACAGCACAGGCTATCTGATCCAGATTGGTAAACTTTTCGAAGAAGATATCCCCTCACTATCAGGACTTAACCCAACGCTGCGTAAGGATTATAAGGTTACCAAATTCGACAAAAGCCGGTCCTTTATTGACAGCATTAAGTCCTTTCCAACGAATATCGAGATCAGGCATACGACCACCTTTGCTGCCGGAGCTCCACCTGCCAACAAAGATGCTGAAACGCTAACCCTGCAGATGAACCAGTCGATGATCCTTTTGCCAGAGCAAAAAATGATCTCCCGCCTGTACGACGAGCGCGTAGGCTGGTTTACGACCCGTAAAATAGATTATAGTTCAGAAGCACTTAAATCGGACACGAAAACGTATCTGCGTCGGTGGAGGCTGGAGCCCAAAGATAAGGAGGCCTATATGCGCGGCGAGCTCGTAGAGCCTGTCAAGCCCATCGTTTACTATCTGGATCCTGCTACGCCGGAGAAATTCCGTAAGTATTTCAAACAAGGTATTGAAGACTGGCAGGTAGCCTTCGAGGCTGCCGGATTCAAAAATGCCATCATCGCCAAAGATCCTCCTAGCCCTCAGGAAGATCCGGATTTCAGTCCGGAGGATGCCCGTTATTCTGTCGTGCGCTATGTAGCCAGTACTACCCGAAATGCAGTAGGCCCTAGTGTCTCGGATCCTCGAACCGGAGAGATCATCGAAAGTGATATCATCTGGTACCACAACCACCTGCGCTCCTACCGCAACCGTTATCTGATTGAGACAGGCGCTGCCAACCCTGACGCCCGCACGCTGGACACAAGCCCCGAAGCCATCGGCGAGATGATGCGCCGGGTAATTTGTCACGAAGTAGGCCATGCCTTGGGACTTCCACATAATATGAAAGCCAGCTCGGCTTACCCTACCGATAGCCTGCGATCTGGGACTTTCACTCAGAAATATGGCATCGCTACCACCATCATGGACTATGCCCGCTTCAACTATGTGGCACAGCCTGGCGATGAAAATATTCGTTTTGTAAGACAGCTGGGACCCTATGACTCTTATGCCATTGAATACGGCTATCGCTGGTATCCTAATATAACTGCCCCCGAACAGGAAAAAGGAAAGCTTCATGCATTTGTTAGCAAGCATTCCGAGAATCCGATCTATCAGTTTGGTTCCGGATCCCAAGGCTTCGACCCCAACTCGCAAACCGAGTCAATAGGTGCCGATGCCATAAAAGCGAGTACTTACGGTGTTAAAAACTTGAAAGTGGTAGCCAAAAACCTCATTTCCTGGACGGCGAGTGAAAATAACAATTATGCCGATTTAGAGGAGCTTTATGGTGAACTATTAGGGATCTATAGCCGATATATCGGCCATGTAGCCACCAATGTAGGAGGGGTTTACGAAACTTTGCGTACCCAGGACCAAGATGGCCCTATCTACGTGCCGGTACCGGCAAAAACCCAAAAGGAGGCCACAAAATGGATGATTGATCAGGCACTAGCCACACCTGACTGGCTTATAGACCCACAGATTATTCAGCGCATCAGCTACAAAGGAGTGATGGATAAAGTGGGTTCCGTGCACGGCAGAGCCCTGGCCGGTCTCCTTGACGTAGACGCCATGAGCCGTATGCTCGACAATGAGCTGATGCACGCCTCCAAAGATGTCTACAGCCTTAAGGCCATGCTGGACGATCTGTCCCAGGGTGTATTTTCAAAAAACAGTACTGATGCCATTCAACGCCAGCTGCAGCGCAGCTATATTGGCAGAATAGAGTCCATACTTAAAGACAAGAAAAGTGTTTCGAGCTCTAATGACATCGACGCCCTGCTAAAGGCCAATCTACGGCAGATCAAGTCGCAATTAATTCTCAAAGGAGCCCCAAGCATACGTGCGGCTCACCACCAGGATCTGGCCGATCGGATCGATCATATTCTGGAAGGGAAGGAGTCGTAAGCGAATCTTCCTAAAAAAGTGAAGGCGCTCGTCATCCCGGACGAGCGCCTTCGCTTTATTAGCCATGAAGTATCAGGGCATAATGTCCTCCCATCTGTAGTAATGAAAGACTTTCCCCTCCGACATCACAACAAAAACTCCCCGCTTAAATTTTGGTAAAAATGGGATATTAGTTACTTCAGAACCATCGCTCTTATGAGCGGCGACCTTCACCGTTTTAACCAATTGATGCTGATGTGGATTGTCAGCAGTGCCTTCCCGCTTATAAATATGAAACTTATCGGCCCCTTGATCCGATACCAGAATATAGCCGGTAGTAGCATCTGTTTTATAAATGGAAATTCCTTCGTTATCTTCAGTAAAACCCGTATTAGCAAACAATGCAAGTTCCTGATTGCTACTGTCAGGATGGGCGTAATATTTACGGACACCAACTTGCTCATCGGAGTAATAAACATATCCCAAATCATCGTCTACCGCAATAGATTCTATTTCCTTTTTGCCGCTGTATTTTCCAAACTTACGTACCACAAGCCCCTTTACCGTTCCCTGATCATCGCCACGAAGCTGGTACGTCCACAAATACCCTTCTTCAGGGCCTGATTTCCTGCTGACAATGGCAAATATGGCTTGGTCTGTCGGACGGGTATAAAGGGCGATACCCATGGGTGCACGTTCTGTCTCTCCGTCAAATACAGATATACCTCCGTTATCAATAGCCTTCATTTCAGGAAGACTAAAAACTCTTATTTTATTAGCCTCTCTTTCAGTAACCACCGCGATATCGGTTTTATGTCCGCCAAGATTCAGACCATAGGCTACATCGATATTATTGGGCCGTTTTAAACCCCTGACCACCTTACTTTCCTGCACCTTTCCTTCCAAATCAAAAACATACACCGCGCCATCTTCATTTTTATCGGTCCCTAAAACCAAACTCTGGGCAGTATCAGAGGTATTGATCCAGATAGCCGGATCATCGGTATCAAAACGGACACTATCAGAAATTATAACAGGCTGAATAACGGCCATACTATCAGTCGACCCGGTGGCCACTCCTTCTGACTGTCCTGACCGGCATGAAGTCCATATCACCGTCGAACTGGCGAATAGGAGGAAAAAAAATTGTCTCATCTCAAAAAAGGAAAAAAAATCGTGATCAGTTTCTAGCCCCGATCACGATAAGGGAAACATAATTATTAGTTTGTCAAATCAAATTTGATACCGAAATTATAACGAGGCCGGTAGTATTCGGCTTGAACGGTTCGGGCCGATACACTTTGATAATAGCGCAGGGGCTGATTGGTAAGGTTATTGGCCTCAGCGAAGAAACGTAGATTTTTTGTAAATCGATAAGCCACGTTAGCATCGAGGAAAAACTGTTTGTCATAATAAATATCATCAAATTTATTGCCACCAATCGCATCTAAATAGGCTGCAGTATAGTTAGCTGACAGGCGCGAAGAGAATCGTTTGTTTTCCCAGGAAAGGGAGGCATTAAACATATGTGGGGCCGTGCCTGGGAGAGAAACATCGGTTCGTTCATCACCATCTTCATTAAATACGCCGTCGGCAAACGACTTGGTAAATGTGTAATTGGCATAGATTCCGAAGTTTTTCATGAATCCAGGCAAGAAATCAAGTTGTCGCTGCAAGGCAATCTCGAAACCCATGACGTTGACATTATTACCATTTCGAGATTGATAAAAATTCCATTTCTCGCCCTCTTGAATAGGATTTTCCGCAGTAGGGAAGTCAGCAGCAAAGCTAGCCTTATTATATTGCTGATTGCGGTAGGTGTAAATAAAATTTTTGAGATTTTTATAAAAGACACCTCCCGACAAAATACCCACGGATTCGAAATAGTTTTCAACCATCAAATCAAAGTTCCAGGAATACGTGGCTTTAAGATCCGGATTTCCTGCACGAATTTCCAGGTCTCCTGGCAGAATATTAATATAAGGAGCCAGGGCATAGTAATTGGGTCGAGCCAATGCCGTAGTTGCTGCCACTCTTATAATTGTATTTTGGGAAATATTATACTTGAAATTAAGGCTAGGAAGGATATTCAAGTAGCTATTCTGAATGCTGCGTTGTCCAGTCAAATTTTCTTCATCTTCCACAACGTTTCCAGTATAGTCAATGCTGGTATGTTCCACCCGGGCCCCAACGATCATAGTCAACTTACTGGTCAGATCTTGGTCCCAACGCAGATACCCTGCTGAGATATTCTCATTAGCCTGATAATTGACACCCAGATACTCACTAGGAATGGCTTCCGATTCAAAATCGCTCGAATTGTTCAGATTCAGGCTACCCAAATATTCTTTGCTGGTAAATAAACCCGGGATAATTCCTCCACCTGTTTGAAAGTTATTCCCTGTCCAATCAACCGTGGGCGTATCTCCCAAATTTCCTAAGGCGTCTGAATTAACCGGCTCATAAGCATAAAATACATTATTTCGGTCCTTGGTTTTTACCCGCAATCGAGCACCTACACGTACACGACCTTTCTGTTGCGCAATTACTGTAAATGGAAAACGTATATTTAACTTCGCACCCAATTCCGTTTCGTCGGTATAGTCATGGTTCTCAGAAAGTTCGTTTAGTCCTATGGACATCGGATCGAGTTCGTAGGCAGTAAATGAGGGAGCCGCTGAGTCATTATTGAAATTCAATTTATTGCCGCTTTTCCGGAAAGTAATATATCGCTCACCGGGGCGATCTTCACTGGCAATTGAATAACTAACGGACCAGTCTAAATCGAGCTTTGCATTGAGGATATGGTCTCCACGCAGAGCGTAGTTTTGAACCCGCTGATCCTCTAATCTCGTATTTTTATTGCGTTCACTATCTATTCCTCCTTTGGTTTGCCGGCTTACCCGACCCTCGTAACCAATAATGGCATGATCCTCACTATAGAGAGGCTCAATATTATCCGTCCGGAGTCTGTAACGATTTTCCCGGTCGTCACGCCAGTTATACATAGCATTGGCAGTAATGGTACTTTTTTCTCCTAATTTAAAATCAAATGAACCAGAAATGCTTCTCCTGATCCTTTGAACATCGTATTTTCTAACGTCATTACTGTTTATATATACATTCCCATAGTCATCTTCCGTCCATGTCGCCTCGACATTATCCGAACCATAGGTGTTATTATTATAGGATCCACTCAAAACCATCCCTATGGTATTTTTTGCAAAGCGATTGGCATATACAATACCTCCGGTATACAAGGCCTTGCCACGAATAGGGTTGAGCCCACCCGATAATGTGGCCGATAAGCGCTGTCCGTTTGGAGCAGCCCTGGTGACTAAGTTCACCGAGCCTCCAATGGCATCGGCATCCATATCTGGTGTTAAGGTCTTATTGACTTCAATGGTGGCAATCATATCAGAAGGTATCAGATCCATTTGAACCCGTCGGTTATCACCTTCGGCAGAAGGGATCCGATCGCCATTTAATGTTACAGCGTTCAGCTCTGGAGCCAGACCTCTGACGATAATATTACGAGCCTCTCCCTGGTCATTCTGCATGGTTATGCCAGGAACCCGTTTTAAAGCATCCCCAATATTGGCATCGGGAAACCTACCTACTTGGTCAGAAGAAATTATATTACTAATATTTTCATTATTACGCTGCTGGTTAAGGGCCTTTGCCTGTCCCTTCAGCCGGTCTCCCATAATCACGAGCTCCTTCATATTCAGCCCACCTTCCTGCATTACCAACGCCAAATTTTGTGCAGTGGACTGAGAAATGGTTATTTCACGCTCCAGTTCCTGATAACCCATATAGGTTACTATCAGCTTGTAAGTTCCTAAGGGGACGTTAAGAAATTCAAACTTGCCCCTGACATCAGAAATCGTGTAAATATTACCAGGCATAAGTTTGAGGGTCGCACCTGGTAAAGAAAGTTTCTGGGTGTCCATGATCGTCCCCGACAGCAGGCCGGTTTGCCCATAAAGAGCGGCCGGGAGGGCACAGAATAACAGGCAAAAAGTTATTCTTTTAAAGATTGTAAAAATTCCCATAATTGCAGATTTGGTTGTAACTGCAAAGATTCTCCGCATAGACTAAAGTTGGATTATGGAATCATTATCAAATCGTTACCACAATATGAGTTTTAACATTTTTCTCTTTCATAATCCCAGCTTAATGAGTTCGACACTTAGCCCCCATGAGAGAATTATCCTAAATTGGAATAACGGATCATTCGCACCTAGGGGTCTATATGATTTTATAGAAAAACTGAAATATGAAATGCCTACCTCTCTCCCAGCTCAGGATCATACTCCACAAAAATGCTGATCCAGATGGCTCGGCCTAGGCGGATGATGATGGGCTGTAAGGAAAAAAGAAAAAGGGTGAGTACCGCAAAAAATGGATAGAGGTCCATTTTGACAATAACCAATAAAATAATGGAAAGAGAAGTCATTAAAAAAATGACAATAGGAAAGCTCGTCCAGAGGGCGCCGATATAGAAACCGGGCTCCATTTTAAAGTCCTGACCACAGACAGCACAGCGATCAGGCATTTTCAACGCGTCATTCAGGGCATAGGGGTTCTTCTTGACAAACAGATTACCCTTTCTGCAACGGGGACATTTCTGATGGACAATAGCCGACGCCAATGACATACTAGCAAGTGCGATTAAGGTAAGAAGCGCCCAAAGTAGCTTTTTTTGGAGTAAAAAAGAAGCGCTTCTTACCTTTCCTGAAACTAGTCGACGACATGGCCTACGAATTGCGCCGTATTATCGAGGATTTTCCCTCCTCTTCGAAACCCTAAGCCGCAAGCCTCCCCGGCGTAAAATACGCCGGCCTGGTAACTACGACCTGATGCATCTTGCTGCAAGGAGGTATATTCCTGATATATGCTGGCCTGATCGGCATATTCACCTCCTACCGATTCGACAACGGTACCATCTTTCTCAATAATGGAGACATTGGCTCCTTCCCGACCCAGGATTACCTTTTTGACATGCTGTTTATAAGTCAGGGCCCGGGTCTCGGTCTGCAACAACAGGGGATGATAAGGGAAAAGATCCCATAAAAGCTTCATGATGTACTTAGACTGAAACAACAGGGTATATGCCGGGTTAAGTATCAATACTTTTCTGTCCTTAGCGAGCTGGGTGAGGAGCTGAGTAAGCTCAGGCTCATCTGCGCCAATTTGCTCCCAGGGAACCAGTTTAAACCAAAAATCGAAACGAACAAAATGCCCCGTGTCAGGTTCTTGTTTGAAAATACCCTGTTCAGTAGAAAATTCTACATCCTGAATATATGCCTTATCAACGTCGAATCCAGCTTCTTTAGCAGCTTCCATCAAAACAGCGACATTCGCCTCGTCTTCGGGATAGCCTTCTAAGGAAGAAAAAAGTATGGTAGGGGTTAGATCGGTATTGCCCCTGCGTACATAGCGAAACTGCTCTACCAAACTTTCATATACCGTGTTGAACTGCATGGACTCGTCCAGGCCATTCATTTTTAGCTGAGCCCACTGCACAATGGCAGTCTCGGGGATACAGGTCGCCGTATCTGCATTGAACTCAAGTAGCTTGATAGGCTCACCCTCAAGCCCTCCAGCCAAGTCGAAGCGTCCATACAAATGGGTATGGCGATCGTCCTCCCAGCTAAGTTTTACGAGTTCAATCAGATTTTCAGAAATACCCATTTCCTTAAACAAATTCTGATCGATCGCATATTGCCCCGCCTCAATAAACATCTCATATAGGGTATTAGCCGCTTCATAGTATTGCTCTGTAGCCGCCAGATCCAATGAGACAACCTGGTCCACCAGATACGGGATGGTATCCTGACCAATCATCCAGTCCCAGCCCGCATTTCTCAATGCTTCAGTTGGGGGAACTGGCATATTCTTCAGTTCAATCATGTTATTTTCAAACAAAAACAAATATAAAAATGAGCGTATCGCAGTGATCAACCTCCACTACGATTCGCAGAGCGACCGAAAAATCCACTTCTACCTCCTGCAGGCCGTGTATTAACGGTACGAGTCGAGCGGGAAGCATCTACATTACTTACCGCAGACTGGGCCTTGGAATAGGTAGCCGGATTGGCATAGCTAGCCCCGGGATTGGGATTATTGTTTCTGAAATTATTGATGTAGCCATTGCCCATTCCACGTCCCAGCATATAGCCCATGCCCCCATACAGCAGCATGGAGCTTAATCCGCTGCTGTGGTGAGAGGAAACCTGAGACTGGTTGCCACTAAGTTCCTTATCGATAAGAGCCTTGGAGGCGGCTATCGAAAGGGAATCGGTATGCCCATCCAAATAGCTCACAATAGCGACCGATTGATCGACTTCTACTGCTTCTTCGTCTATAATCTTAAATTCGCCAGGCGATACTTCTTTAATATGGGAACGTATCCCCTTAGAATAAGTCGTTTCCTCATAGCTATAATCGGCCTCATTTTCTTGTTGCGATGAACATCCGGTAAGGAATGTCGGCCCCGAAAACAAAGCCACAGCCAAGGCTGTGCCTACTCCAATATCCTGAATCTTCTTAACAAAAGCACCTTTTCTAATCTTTGACATGAGTTCTCACTATTGATGAATGGGAATACTCAAATATAGCTAGATATTTTCGCTCAGCGACAATGGATGTGAGAAAAGGACAAAAATCAGGTGCAACCAAAGAAGAAGCAGTGACGACTGGTTACACCTTCCGGGCAATCGTGTCGAGTGCCTCCAGCAAATGATCCAGATCTGCCAGACTGGTATATACATGTGGTGTGACACGTACGCAGCTCACGTTCTTATAAACCATTGCCGTTGTATGTATTTTAAAATCCTTAAAAAATGCCTTATCAAGCTCCTGCGGGGTAAGGCCGTCGACTGTAACGCCTGCAATGGCACAGGAATATTCAGGTTTAAGAGAGGTATGAAGCCGTACGCCTGGAATTTTCAAGGCCTGACTCCCCCAATAGTTCTTCAAAAAATGTACTCGTTCTTCTTTTCTTTTAGCTCCTATGGCTTCCTGAAAATTAATTGCTTCGCCAATGGCTTGCTCTATACAAAAACTGCGGGTTCCTAAGGTTTCGAACTTACGAATGTCTGGACTCTGTGGATGCTCACTTCCTGACAGAGGGAAAATTTTAGCGATCTTTTCCTTTTTAATCCACATCATGCCAGTTCCCAGAGGGGCACTTAAAAACTTATGAAGGCTAGTACCAAAATAATCGCATTCCAAATCAGGAATTTTAAAGTCGAGCAGGCCAAAGGAATGCGCACCATCCACGATCACCTCAATACCATGTTTATGCGCCATCTGACTAATCTTCTTAACAGGCATAATCTGCCCAACCCAATTAATAATATGGGTAATATGAATGATCTTGGTTCTGGGAGTAATGGCTTTTTCATAGGCTTGCACAATGATATCATCATTCTCAATGGGGAAGTCGAACACTAGTTGCTTGTAAATAATACCATCCCGAAGTTTACGCTGATTCCAGGCATGCATCATATTGGGATAGTCCAAGGTAGTCCCAATCACTTCGTCCCCTTTCTGTAAGGGCAGACCAAATATGACGGTATTAAGCGCTTCCGTTGCGTTGCGATTGATGGCCAGCTCATCGGCATCTACACCAGCCAGACTAGCAAGTCGTTGTCGCAAGGGCTCCCTCCCCTTGTCCATTATTCGCCACATATAATAAGAGGGACCTTGCGCAGCTGTCATATTATAGCGCTCCAATGCCACCTGTACTGCAGTGGGAGAAGGAGATACGCCTCCATTATTCAAAATCAGAATATCGCTTTTACTAGCCGTATAGGCCTGCTGTATGACCGACCAGTAAGATTCGTTGGACTCACCTTCTCCATTCCAATGTTGTTCCGCACTTTTAAATGCTTCTGCATGTAAATGATTGAATAAACTATGGGCTCCAAAGGCTCCCAAGCCAACAGCGGCCGACCTTTTAAAAAAGTTTCTGCGATGATTCATTCGATAGGGTTTAGAAAAATATTTTTACTACAAAACATAAAAATACCCTATAAATATGAAGTTAAACAATAAAAACGAAGATTAATCCTTGGTAATAGCCTCCATTAGCCAATCATAAGTATCATCAGGCTCGGGCAAGCCGTCCCTATTGATCTTAAGGTACATGAAATGCAGATGGGTCGGCGATCGGGATTTATGTGCACTGAACCCTGTGCGGCCCATTTCAGCAATTTTTTCTCCAGCCTCCACCCATTGTCCGGGCTCTACCACTACGGTTTTATTATGGGCATAATAGAAAATACCTTTCAGGCAGGGGTCATATATCCATATCCAGTTCCCACCCCTTCTGTCACTATCGAACTGCCAGTTTTTTTCGCTGGCCAGCACCATGCCCGTAGTAAATGCAAGCACGTCTACAGGCTCTCCTGTAGCATCGTCCAATTGATCTTTATCCCGATCCCGAATGAAGATATCATGGGCAGGGTGACTCCCCCGCACCTGCATGTCAAAGAGATCGAAGCCCTCGGGCCGGTAACCCTTTCCCCGGCCTCCAATGGATTCGCGGGGGCTATATCCCTTAACGGGAAAAACAAAATCCTGCCCAGTACGGCGAGAACAGCTGTCGTCACCAAAGAGCTTGCCGAGCTGTAGCATATTGACCTGAAATGCCCTGGCCGCACTATCCGGACTTATATTACAATCCCGGATATCGATCTGTATCTGTTTGAAATTCTCACAATACTGCATAATCAGGCTACTGGCTGAGGGCTGCTCTCTCGTCCAGGCCGAAAAAATCAGAATCAATAAAACTCCTAACATGCGCATTATACTCATTCTAAACCACTGCTTATATCTCATTTTCGCCAAACGACCCCCACTCTTTCGCATACTATTCATTAAAAATAAACGTAATTTTCGAACAAAAGTATTCCTTTCGTCATTAAATACAGAGGAACCAACGCTTTAATAAGAAACACTTTTAAAAACAGAAACAATATGCAATACCGCCGTTTTGGACGTAGCGACTGGAAGGTCAGCGAGATAGGATATGGAATGTGGGGGCTGGCCGGCTGGACTGGCTCGGATAGAAAAGAAACGGACGACTCATTAGACCTAGCGGTAGAATCGGGTGTCAATTTTTTTGATACTGCCTGGGGATATGGAGAAGGACTTTCTGAACGCATTCTGGGGGATCTGATCCGTCGTTTCCCTGAGCAAAAAATTTATGCAGCCACCAAAATTCCACCTAAAAACAGGATCTGGCCTTCGAAATCTGATTTCAAATTAGATGCTGTATTTCCGGCTGACTACATCCGGGAATATGCCGAGATAAGCCTTAGAAACCTGGGTACTGAGCAAATCGATTTGCTTCAATTTCATGTATGGGAGGATGCATGGGCCGATCGGGACGACTGGAAAGAGGTGGTTACCAAACTTACCCAAGAAGGAAAGGTAGCCCGCTGGGGAATTAGTGTGAACCGCTGGGAACCGAATAATTCCTTAAAAACCATAGAGACCGGACTCATAGATGCAGTACAAGTAATTTACAACATTTTTGACCAGGCTCCTGAAGACAAACTCTTTCCTCTTTGCAGAAAACACGATATCGGAGTCATTGCCCGGGTACCTTTCGATGAAGGCACCCTTACTGGCACCTTTACCAAAGAGACTACTTTCCCGGCCGACGACTGGCGCTCTACCTATTTCGTGCCCGAAAATTTAAATTCGAGTGTAGACCACGCAGAGGCCCTGAGGGCCGATCTTCCAGATGGGATGACCATGCCAGAATTGGCACTTCGATTTATCTTACAGAATGACGACGTACAGACCACTATCCCAGGGATGCGCAAACTGCCACATGTACGATCCAATGTCGCCAACAGTGGAAAGGAACCTCTTTCCAAAGAGTTGATGCAAAAACTTAAAACCCATCGTTGGGATAGAGAACCTACAGAGTGGTCGCAATAATCACAAGATGTGATCAGCCTGAACCCTCAAGCTGATCACATCAAACTCCACATAAAGAGCTAAACCCGAGCCCAATAGAGCTATGTCAACCTGAGCTTGTCGAAGGCCGGGCAATGCTCCCGGAGAGGACATACTTTGCAATACGCAGCATTTCACACGATCAACAATCTCCCTTTGAGGCTCTATATCAATAGGTACTAATCCTATACGTATTTCCAAATAACATTTGATCGACGGAGTATCTTCCTGGCCCAGTGAATAATAAAGCTAAATAAACTAATCCATACATGAATGCGGGCTCTTTCACCTTAAATTCGTCGGGTGCATGGACTACGAACACAATCACCACCATGGTAATTAATAAGGGTATAAGGATGGCTCTTGTAAATAAGCCCAATATCAGCAATATAGAACATATCATCTCCACAAAGATCGCCATCATCAAAGTAGCTTCCTGTCCCATGCCTATCGGATCGGCAAAGGTGCGCTTTCCGTCCAGATAACCCATTAGCTTTTGAAGTCCGTGTCCCATCATTAAGAGGGAAATGCCACTCCTCAGAAATAATAAACCGGTGTCGGCTAACTTGGACGCAGGTTCGGGAGCAAAAAAATTCTTGGCAATCATGGCTGATTCAGTATTTAATGGTCAATAAAAACTATTTGATCATCTGCAAAAACGGGAATTGTTTTCAAGAATTGAAATTTTTGCCGGAATAGTTTCTCAAAGCCACTCCTGAGCACCTCGTTTGAACGCCTTCTCGCCAAGAAAACCCATATTATTTTAGAGGAGTTACAAAGACTATTGATCCAGACCATAGTAGTCACCTGCATGTCGTGAAACTTTAAGCTACATTACCTGCAAGAAATTATCACCAAATAAGTTGTCCTAACCGTTTCGGCAACCCTTTCTTATCCATTCTTCCCTCTAACCAACTTATTAGAACTCCTCAGGATGGCAGTTGCCCAATACATTCTCCTGGGCATTCCCGGAAGTCACCCACCCTATACTCCTAAATTATTTTTTTTCGAATTGCAGCAGATTAATTCATATTGCAAAAGTTTATTTTTAGATTTGTCTAAATTTTAAATAAACACGAATCGAATAAAAATTTCATATAGATGAAAATCTTCTTTACACTACTGATCATAGGCCTTCATATTACAGCCACGGCTCAGCACACCCTATCTGGAAAGATATTGTTGCCGGGCCGCGAGCCGGCCTTTGGTGCATCCGTATACATCAACGGATTAAACAAAGGAGCTACTGCTGACACTTCCGGATATTATCGGATCGACGATATACCTGAGGGCATTTATACAATACGTGTGGGTTACGTGGCCGCACCCACTATTACGGTCAGGAATCTGAAAATTAATCAGAAACTTGTTCAAGATTTTCAATTTGAGAAAGGTGATCAAGATCTGGGAGAAGTGGTGGTCACCGGTACCATGAAAGAAGTTTCCAAGCTCGATAGTCCCGTCCCAGTAGACATTATTACGGCAAAATTTATTTATAAAAACCCAGTTCCGAGCATATTTGAGGGTCTTAGTTACGTCAATGGTGTAAGACCTCAGCTCAATTGCAATGTCTGTAATACGGGAGATATTCATATTAATGGTTTGGAGGGCCCTTATACCATGGTACTCATTGATGGCATGCCCATGGTCAGTGGCCTGTCTACAGTGTATGGTCTGTCCGGCATTCCCAATAGTTTAATAGACCGGGTGGAGATTGTAAAAGGACCTGCATCCACCTTATATGGTTCCGAAGCGGTGGGGGGACTCATCAATATCATCACCAAAAATCCTAATAAGGCTCCGATTTTTTCTGCAGACGCATTCAGCACCTCCTGGCTCGACTATAATCTTGATCTGGGCGTAAAACTTAAAGTAGGAAAGCGAGCCCATTCCATACTGGGGGTAAATTATTTTAATTACCAAAACAAGCTAGACAAGAATAATGATGGCTTCACGGATCTGACACTTCAAAACCGAATTTCTATTTTCAACAAATGGAGCTTCGAGCGCCTGGATAATAAACAGAGCAGTATTGCCGCTCGATACTTCTATGAAGATCGTTGGGGAGGACAAATGAATTGGAACAAAAGCTTCAGAGGAGGAGACGAAATATATGGAGAGAGTATTTATACCAAACGCTTCGAGCTACTGGGTACTTACGACCTTCCCACGACAGAAAACATAAAATTTCAGTATTCATTCAGTAGTCATAATCAGAACTCATATTATGGAAATGTCCCTTTTATGGCCGATCAGAAAATCGCATTTGCACAACTCCTTTGGGACAAAACCCTGAGTAACCATAGCTTACTTTTTGGAACACCTTTACGCTACACCTATTATAATGACAATACGGTGGCCACTGAGACTATTGATCAGGTTGACAAAGCCGACAAAATTGTACTTCCAGGCTTTTTTGCTCAGGATGAGATCACCCTGGGTGATCATACTCTGTTATTGGGTGCCCGTTACGATTATAATAGCCGCCATGGAAGCATATTTACACCCCGAGTGGCCTATAAATATAAGTTCAATCAGACCGATGTAATTCGTTTCAATTTCGGAAGAGGCTTCCGGGTGGTCAACTTATTCACTGAAGATCACGCTGCATTAACGGGTGCCCGCCAGGTGGTCGTTGAAGAAAAGCTAAAACCAGAACAGAGCTGGAATGCCAATATTAATTTTGTAAAAAAAATGGTCATTGGAAACTCATTTATTGGTATCGATGCTTCGGCATTTTACACCTATTTTACCAACCGTATCTTACCGGATTACGAAACAAACCCTAATCAGATTATTTATAATAATTTGAATGGCTATGCCGTGTCGAAGGGCCTATCTTTGAATCTCGATTTCAACTTCCCCTTTCCGCTCACTATTTTCACTGGCGTAACCCTGATGGACAACTTCCAGTACGAAAATTATTCCCGCACCCGCCCTATGCTCACCGAAAAAGTAACTGGGGTATGGACAGTTTCCTATGAAATTCCTAAGTCAGGAATTTCCTTCGATTATACTGGCAATCTATATGGGCCCATGCGTCTACCTACCCTAGGACCTCTGGACCCACGAGCCTCTATGTCGGGAGTTTGGTCCCTGCAAAATGTACAAATCACCAAAAAATTCCGAAGTGGGCTTGAAATTTATGGTGGAGTAAAAAATATTTTGAATTTCACTCCTCCAGCCAATTCTATTGCACGTTCTATGGATCCCTTCGATAAGAATGTACTATTCAATGATGCTGGTGAGGCAGTCCCTACAACCGACAATCCCTACGGTCTGACCTTCGATCCGTCCTATGTTTTTGCACCTAACCAAGGGATAAGAGGCTTCTTGGGACTACGATATACGATTGACTAATAGGAAGATGATATAGGGCCCAAATCCTACAATCAAAACAATATATATAAATATTTAAAGATTGTTTATTTTTAGCGAACTGATATTCATTGCATTGTATAATTATAGATAGTATATTTGTTTCATCAACCAAATAACACTACTTAATTATGGCATTATCAAAAACATTCGTAAAGAGCCGTTCTTTGTTTAAGGTAACATTTACCTTACCAGCAGAAGAGGTAGATTCGGCAAAAAAAGTAGCAGTAGTAGGTGAGTTCAATGGCTGGGATCCTGAGCAAGCTACTACTCTGAAAAAGCAAAAGGATGGATCATTCAAAGGCACTGTAGAATTAACGGCTGGAGAATATCAATTCCGTTATCTATTGGATAACGAAAAATGGCAAAACGACGGAGCCGCTGATAAATACGTACCTGCAGGCGTGAACGCTGAAGAAAACTCAGTGGTGGTTTTGTAAATCCAGTAGCAATATCCTTAAAGGCCAGTATCATGATGATACTGGCCTTTTTGCATTATTTCACCTCCCTTAATTCCTTTTCCAATACCGCTTATGAGTGCTCATTGGCCTGTACCTTCTAAACGACCAACATAGATTGTCTTCCTCCCTGTACTATTCGGAATAATACTAAGCCCCTTGCCAATAGAGGTACAAAAAATAGAGACTGCCAAATCAATGACAATCTCTATTTTTCCTGTATCTAGGGCACTTTCCGTGCATAATCCATCCATTCTATTTTAACCCGATGGATGGCATATTGCCTATAGCATAAGGCTTAAAGCCTATTAAACCGCAAAGCTGTCACTTTCCTGATAGGCCTTAATAAGGTCCATTTCACCCACTTTGCCAGGTTTAGAATTCCCATGCTCCATCCCCATGATAAACTCACGTCCTTCTTTTTTGCTCCGGTCGTAGATATATTTAAATACATTTTTATAATTGATTTCTCCTGTGGTAGGCTCTTTGCGACCAGGCTCATCGCCAATCTGGAAATAGTCGATCTCCGACCAAGTCATATCGATATTATGGATGATACGCCCCTCATTCTTCTGCATATGATAGATATCATACAGGATCTTACAAGACTTGCTGTTCACGCCCCGGCAGATCTCGTAGGTCTGATCGGAGGTTCTTAAAAACAAGTCGGGAGTATCACTTAGTGGCTCCAGCACCATCACCAATCCATGAGGTTCAAGTATTTCAGCACCTCTGCGTAGGGCATCAATCACATGACCCGTCTGAACCCCGATAGGCAATTTCCTTTCGAAATTACCCGGCACAACGGTCATATATTTGGCATTGACACGCTTGGCTACTTCGACGGCTTTTTTGCATCCATTCAGAAAAATATCGATATGTTCTTGCTTGCCGGCGGCAAGGGTATTGGCACCATTCCCTCCTTTGTCTACCACAAAAACACCCATCTCCATACCCAGGCGAGACATTTCCTTGGCAATTTTTTCTTGATCGGCCACAGAACGGCCCATCATTCCATTATCTTCCAGAGCCATAAATCCTTGGTCAGCCATAAATTTCAGCTGATCGATCAAATCTTTACCGGCATGATTGGTAAACATTCCGAAGTGAGAAGCATATTTCAATTTATAATTATGCTTGGCTTTGGGGCCAATGGGGGAAGCCATGGCGTCGACAGCAACCAAGGCTGCACCAGCAAGGCCCAAGGTAGACTTTACAAAATTTCTGCGCTGCATATCAAAAAAGGTATTTAGGTTATTCAGGACTAAAAGCCTGGCCCCGACGGAATATACCCCATCCCGGAGAAAAATATCCTTTCAGGAATCCTTCTTTCTTCTTTTCCTTCGTTTTCTATCCTTGCCCTCATCAGAAATAGCACTTTCAGGCTCGGCCTGTTTCTCGACCATAGTCGGATAATATGGAGCCAGAGCAAGTCTAATCTCTTCTCTGAATGCATCCTGTACACCCTCCAGAGCGGCTTCTTTAACGGAGTGATTGATTCTATTCTCTTTTAATAGGTTTACTACTGCCTCTTCTCCAGGCCAACTAGCTCCCAGACAGCGGGCCGCCTGCTCACGTACCAATAAGGAATGGCCGGCGTTGAGTGCAATAGAGCGAAGTACATAAACGGCCTCCGGTGTACCGGCAGTTTGGATCGATGCCAGTAAAGCCAGCTTTTGGCTCTGCCCCAAGCTGGACAACCGCTCATTCATATAGGTCACCCCAGCAAGGTCCAGCAGTAATGCTCCTGCATCGCGCCCTATCACTTCTCCTGACTTAGATATAGCAAGTTGAAGCAAGCGTTCTGTTTCGGTCCGAGGCTGGTAGCGGGTGACCAGATCGATATAATCTTCGGTACCATAGGTATCGTCCAACAAACGGTTCAGCACAGAGAGCCCTTGTTGAGAATTGGCCACAAAAGAACGATCTAAGTGCAAAAGTGCTTGTTTAGCGACCTGAATTCGGTCGGCTGCAGGCACATTTACCATATTGAGTAATGCTTGGTTTTTCTCGTATCCTGCATGAAAGAAGTCAAAGGCTCTAAAATATCTCAGGCGACTTTTAAAACTTACGCTGGTATCAGCCGCCAGTCTCTCCAGATAAGGGATGCTTTTTCTTGTTCTTGCAAGCCAGATCAGATCACTACCACCAGGTATTTTCTCTGGATGGCTTCCTGCCCGGGCTAGCCATGCCGGAAATATCCGCTCCCATTGCCCTATTGCTCCTATACTTAAAGCCTCTACCGACCAGCGATCATTCCCCTTGTGCTGCCCAGCAAGCTGAAGCCAGACATCCAGGGCCTCATAGGTATGATTGTGATTAATGGCCAATGCCGCTTCCCTACGCACCTGTGGATGTGGGTCGGCGGCCAGTCTTTTGATATATTCTATAGGATCGCTATTACGCTGGCGCACGGCGCGTAGCGTAGTAATTCTCAGATTATGGTTCAGCTCCCTAAAACCTATGTCCAGATTCCGGCTATTAAATCCTTCGATGCGATTGAGCACCCAGAGTGCGCGGGCCCGAAGCTTGGGATTGGCATTATATTGACGAAATAGAGCTTCCAGCATAGGCTCTGCTGCCCAGCCATGGTCCACACAGGCATTCCAGGCCAAATAGCGCATCGATAAGTTAGGACTTTGAAGGGCCTGAACGGCCTGTTCAGGTATACTCAGATCGAATTGTGGAATAACATATGGGGTATTGGGTGGAGCAACCCTAAAGATACGCCCCCGGCTACGGTCCTTCATTCGATGCTCCCCTACCACCTCGTCGTACCAGTCTGAAACAATCAAGGAGCCATCGGGTGCTACGGCCACATCGCTGGGCCTAAACCATTTGTCTCTCAAGCCATCCAATATTGGCAGGACCCCTGTAGAGCGATACCCTGCGCCCTGGTCCACCACAGGATAGGCCCGTAGGGAATTAAGCCCTGCATCGGCGACAATTACTTGATCCCAATATTTCCGAGGCAGCAATTCACCCTCATAGACTATGGTACCCATAGGCAAGCCAGAGCCCGTCTCCAATAAGTTGGGCACCACCCCCGGATCGTTTTGATGCCAATGGCGCTTAGGTATTTCGTCTTCCAGATTCGTACGATCGACACGCCAGCTGTTACCATTCATTTCGTCGATATAACCAAAGTTCCCGTTCTCCATTACATAGGATACCCGATCACTCTCATTGCCCGGCTCCCCCCTATCTGCTTGCCACATGGTGCCATAGCTGTCAACAGCGGTTTCGAAAGAATTATTAAAATTTTCGGCAAGAATTTCTACTTTTCTAAAATCTTGATCACATCGAAATACAACTCCTTGACGATAGGGACGAAAATTGATTGGTCTTTCGTATTTATCTAATAGCGGACGATTCCGCCCATCAACGAGTTGACCACCGGCATTCCCATAATTGAAATAAAACTTCCCATCTGGCCCAAACACAAAAGCATGTATGCCTGCATCTTGCTGGATCCCGCCAATACCTTTGAATAAAACCTCCTTTTTATCGGCCACATCATCCCCATCAGTGTCGGTAAATAGCCATACATAAGGGCTTTGAGAGACGATAGCCTTATTCCCCATCACCCATATTCCTAATGGAGCCTGGAGTTCGGGACCCTGATAGAATACCTTGGTCTTATCGGCTACTCCATCTTGATTGGTATCTTCCAGAATCACTATCCGATCGCCCATCCCCAGTTCAGACTTCCCATTCACTGCTGGCCTATAGTTATAGGCCTCTAAGGCCCATACTCTTCCCTTATGATCAACATCAATATTGATGGGGTTAATCACGTTGGGTTCCGAAGCAAAGAGTTGGACCTGCAAGCCGTCGGCTGGGGCGAGTCCTGCCACTGCATTCACCGCCATGCGACGTTCCCGTTCAGACAATCTCAAATAGACACTGTCAGGGTGCATAGACCTCAGTGAGTCAGCAAGTTGTGCCCATACAGATGTCCAAGAAAATAGAATCAGAGAAATACAAAGCAGGATAGCCTTGTTAGATAAGAATGATTTCAAAATGTACTTTACTATTACGCCTTCAGCCAGTTCCAAAAAAACTTCTAAAAGTAAGAACTTTACACTACAATGTAAAAACCGGGTTTCAAAAATAGTAGAATTCACCCTCTCAACGGAGCAATCTTGGCAAGTTGAAAAAGGGATGAAATTTATCATTCTCAGTTATAAAATAATTTTATCCCCGACCCTTGCACCTATCTCCCCGGTCTGTAGTATGCAGGATTAGACTGAAAGTTTTATAACTTGTGAAGGCAAATCTGGTACTTACTAAATCTGATTTTTATGAAAACTGCATCTCTTTTAGTCATTTTGCTTTCAACCCTAATACCGGCAATGGGGCAAACTGACGGTCCTGGCACGGAAATACAAATTCATACTGCTACTTTAGCTGCTCCTAGCGACCAACGGCAGGGAGCTGCCGTGTACAGTCCCGCAACGGATGGCACTTATACCTTGATCCGAAAAGGCAGTAACGACATGGTGTGCCTGGCTGATGACCCCTCCAAGGCTGACATCAATGTAACCTGTTACCATACCAGTCTTCAACCATTTATGGAAAGAGGATGGGCACTTAAAAAGGAAGGTAAAAATGCCAAAGAAATTTTTGACATCCGTGAGTCAGAAGTAAAATCTGGCCAACTGGTCATGCCCAGGCAAAACGCTACCCTCTACGCCTTATCGGGCTCCCAGGCGGACTATGACCCTCAAACCGGGGAGTTAAAAAACGGCTATCTGCGCTATGTGGTATACATACCATATGCCACTTCTGAAACGACCGGACTCCCGCTTAAACCTGATGTGCCAGGACAGCCATGGATCATGGATCCGGGGACGCACAGGGCCCATATTATGATCAACCCGGCCAGGAATTAGGTAATATAGGCAGAAAACACTTGAGGTTTCTCCTGGAACAGTGCTTTGGTTCTACCCCAGACTTCTCGAAAGAAAGGGGTAGAGCGATAGGCATTAAGACTCTCACGATCGACCCAATGGCTATGCGTTATCATCACAGCGGGTTCATCGGCATCCTGCCATAATTCTACCATCAAACAACCTGGCATTTCTAAGATATAAGGTTTTGATTCTTCAAAAATTTGCCGAAAATTATTCAGTTGCTCTGGCTGGAAATGCATTCGAACGATACGTATAAGCATATAATCATTATTTGGGATCCAAAATCTACTTATAAATAGGGTAATAACGAGACTTAATCATCTTTTAATCTGAAACCATTCACACAAACGATGCAACTAAGAAAGCTATTTCTGAGCGGAATGCTCTTATTCTCATTTCAAATAACCATGGCTCAATCAGATGCCCTCCCTTTATGGCCGGAAGGCCAAATTCCTAATTATATTAAAAATGATATTGAGGAAAAGCATGTAACGGATGCCAATGAAATTCTTCGTATCAGCGGCGTTACGGTCCCCACCATTACACCTTATCTGGTAGCCAAGGAAAAGGCTACAGGGGCGGCTGTGATGATCTGTCCCGGAGGAGGTTATGCAATTCTTGCAGCTTCTCATGAAGGGAGCGATTTAGCCAAATGGTTTAACCAGCGTGGCATTTCCGCCTTTGTGCTAAAATACCGTCTTCCCAACCCAAAAGGCATGATGCACCAGCATGAAGTACCTCTTATGGATGCTATGCAAGGCATGACCCTGATCCGTCAACATGCTTCAGAGTGGAATATTGACCCACAAAAAATAGGTGTAATGGGCTTTTCAGCAGGTGGTCACCTGGCAGCGACCCTTTCTACACATCATAATAAAGGCCCGAAAGCTTCCGAAGACGCTCGTCCTAATTTCTCAATTCTGGCTTACCCGGTAATTTCCTTAAAGCCAGAATTGGCACATGGGGGATCCAGAGATAACCTATTGGGTAGTGAAAAATCGGAGGAACTTATTCAATACTATTCCAACGAGTTACAAGTAGATGACAAAACCCCTACGGCATTCCTCGTGCATAGTATGAACGATGGCTCTGTGGGAGTAGAAAATAGCATTGCTTACTTTCTGGAATTAAAAAAATATAAAATACCAGCTGAGATGCACCTTTATCCTGAGGGGGGGCATGGTTATGGTCTCCGTACCAAGGGCAAAGGATCATTGGTAGGATGGCCGCAGGCCCTTCATACCTGGCTATCGGAGCTAGGATATGCAAAAAAATAAGCTCATGAGGCTAGCCGCCTATGGCAATCATAGTGCGGTTGGCCTCATAGGTCTCTTTGGCATTTTCAGCAGTAAACTGGCCGTGTCCGCCATGGGCGAAATGTTTTTTGTCAAAATGATCATGGATTAAGCCCTGGACATCGGAACCATTCCGTAATGCAGTGAGCAAATCTACTTCAGAAGTATCAAAAAGGCAGTTTTTTAGCTTCCCGTCTGCTGTGAGACGTATGCGGTTGCAGCCTGAGCAAAAAGGATGGGTAACCGTTCCAATTATTCCAAAGCTTCCTTTTCCTCCTTCTACCTGAAACTGATGTGCAGTATCGTGACGATCGCCGGGCAAACGTGAAAACCGGTACTGATCCGAAATACCTGCCAGTAATTCATTATAAGAAACTATTTTAGACATATCCCATTCATTGCCATTGAAGGGCATAAATTCGATAAATCGGACATGCAACCTTTCATTCAGAAGCGACATGCCTACAAATTCGTTGACTTCCATATCGTTGATCCCTTTCATGACCACCATATTGATTTTTACCACAAAGCCCTCTTCAAGCAATAGATCAATATGATCTAATGTCTTTTGTAACTGATCGCGACGGGTGATTGCCTTGAAACGGCTCGCATGAAGTGAGTCCAAACTGACGTTAAGACTTTTAATGCCGGCTTTTTTTAAGGTAGGAAGATATTGATCTACATATATGGCATTGGTCGTAAGGGTAAGGGCCGAATCTAAAGCACCGAGGCGCTCCGCAATAGAACTGAAGTCCTGCCTAACGAGGGGTTCCCCTCCAGTCAATCTAATTTTATCCACGCCTAAACCAACAAATATTCGGGCAAGTTCAACTATTTCGTCGGCCTGCATAAGATGTTTATTTGGCATAAACAGCATGTTCTCCTGCGGCATGCAGTAGGTACATCGCAAATTACACTTATCTGTTAGCGATATGCGTAAATAACTATGCTTACGTCCGAAACGATCTAAAATAGGTGTTGTCATCGCGATTATTGTCTTCTTCTAGCTAGTGCTTATCCCCTCCTAAATATTCACTTCAATGACCCTGGCCCTGCATGACCCCATACAGATGAAAAACATGCGGAAACAAGGCGTCCATATATTCGGTCACTGCTCCCTTGCTACCGGGCATGGTCAATATTAAGGTATGGCCCATGAGACCAGCTACCGATCTCGATAGCATGGCGAGAGGCATCCTTTCCTGTCCATACCGGCGAGCTTCCTCTGCTATCCCGGGAATTTCCCGGTCTATCAGGGTTAGTACTGCCTCAGGGGTAACGTCACGGGATGATACCCCGGTTCCGCCAGTCAGTATTATGAGTCCATATGCTTCCTGATGAAGCCGTTTTATATTTTCCTGAATGCGTTCAATCACATCGGGAACGACGCTAAAGTCCCCTACCGAAAGTCCGTATTCTCCGAGTTTCTCTACGATAAGGGCACCGGACCGGTCTTCAGCTTCTCCCGCCGAAACCCGATCAGAACAGACAATCACCGCGGTTCTCAAATGTTCAGGAGGCCCCTTTCTATCGCTTTTTCCACCCGTTTTCTTGAGCAACCTGATCTGGTGAATTTCAACTCCCTTATCTATGGGCTTGAGCATGTCATACATCGTGAGGGCAACCACAGAGGCCCCATGCATGGCTTCTACCTCCACCCCAGTTTTATAAATGGTCTTAACGGTAAGCTCAATGATTATCTTGAGCCCTTCAATGCGGTACTGAACACCCGTATATTCCACTGGTATGGGGTGACAGTCAGGAAGCAGGTCGGGCGTCTTTTTAACTGCCAGGAAACCGGCTGCCTTGGCCATTTCAAACACGTCCCCCTTCGGCACTGCCCTATTCTGGATAGCCTGCACGGTATCCTGACTACTGACCAATACGGTTGCCTCAGCTGTTGCGATACGCAGTGTATTCCTTTTATGAGTAATATCGACCATTTTATCCCTTAGATTCGTCAAATGAGCTCCAGCCCTTATTTATTTTCCTTCCATACATATTGATCCGCTTCTCCCACAAGCTCCTTTCCAAATACGGGAACGTCCTTTTTAATCTGCTCCACGATAAAATCCACAGCCTCAATGGCCGCTCTTCGATGTGCCGACGACACGAATACAAATAGGCTGATCATACCCACGGGTACCAGCCCCAGACTGTGATAGAGATGCATGCAGGTAAGATCATATTTCTGAAAGGCAGCTTCTCTAATCCGGTGAAAGACCTCTTCTGCCATAGGTTCATAGGCCGAATAATCTATTCCTGTAACAAGCCCTTCCGACTTTTGATCGGCCCGGATTTGACCTAAAAACAGGCTATGCGCACCAATATCTGTTTTGGATTGGTGCTTGGCTATGGAATCTGCCACAAATTGCGGACTAATAGGGCCATGCACCAAAACCTTTTTCCTCTTATGTTCTTTCTTCATAACTACTAAACTGGTAAGTTATAGCTCACCCGCCTGCAAAAGGGGGTAAACAAGCAATTTCAGCTTGCAAAGGTATGTCCATCTCCTCTGCAGCCAATTGCTGATTAATAGCAATTTTAAATTTCTCTCCTCCCAAAAATGGGTACTTATTTAAAAGTATCTGGCGGAATTCCGATACGTTCAGGCTTCTGGTCAGATCCATTGTCTCACTGGAAAGGCCAATCCGATCGGCCAGCAATCCAAAATATAATATTTGTATTTGCATAAGAATTTCTGCTGAGTTTAAGGCAAAAGATGCACTTCTACCAATTCACCTTTTTTAACTTCTTGCTGACTTACGGGCAGATACACCAACGCATTTGCCAAGGCAAAAGATCGTAGGGCAAAAGACTCCTGCCCAAACAGCGGCGTAACCCTCCCCTCTTCAACAAAAGCTTTCAAAAATTCGTCCCGTTCTCCTGAAAAAGAATAGTCTTTAAGGGATGGAAGTCGAAAAGAGGGAAGAAACAGATCGCTACGGCCATATAAACCCCGCAGGGCTGGGAGCACATACTCATAAAAACAGACCAGAGAAGAAGCCGGGTTACCTGGCAAAGCGAAGAGAAGTTTACCCGAAAGTGTACCAAAGAATAAGGGTTTCCCCGGCCGTTGGCGTACTTTATAGAATATCTTCTTTACATCCAGATGCTCCATAGCCGCCGCTACATAATCATAGTCACCGACAGATATCCCACCTGAAGTCAGAACTAGATCCGCCCAGTCGATAAGGTCGGCTAGCCTTTCGGTAACTTCATCGGGCTGATCTTCTGCTGAATCGATACGAATATCGACTATACCCTCCTTATGTAAGGCTCCTTCTAACATCACCGAATTTGATTCGAATATCATCCCGGGCTTCAGTGCCTGACCAGGATCTACGAGCTCGTCACCGGTCAATAGTATGCCTACCCGAGGTTTGCGAATTACTTCCACGTGTGTAATCCCGAACCCAGCCAGAAAACCCAATGCTCCGGCAGTAAGCAATGTCCCGGCCGACAGTGCCACTTCTCCGGCCTGTATTTGCTGGCCCTGATAGCGCACATGCTGCCCCGCAGCAATGGAAATAGAATTTAATATAATATGCCCGTCTCGAACGGTTACATACTCCTGCATCACCACTGTGGTAGCCCCCTTGGGCATGGGTGCACCCGTAAAAATCCTCATGGCCTCTCCTCTGGCAATTTCCTGTTCCACTCCATACCCCGCCTTGCTCTCGCCTTTCACTCGGAGCGAAGTATGGGCACCGGATACATCCAAGTGACAAATGGCATACCCATCCATGGCCGATTGAGTAAAAATAGGAAGCGGTACAGCTGCCTGAACATCCACTGCCAGTACGTATCCGATAGCCCCTGTAAGGGTACGTGTTTCTGTAGGTAAAGGGCGGACCGACGCTACAATTTTATCTTTGGCAACTTGTACTGCGATCATTTTATTCGCTGGTTTAGTCTTGCAAGTTAATATTTATTGATTCAGCTCCTAAATCTAAAAATCACGGCCAACTGAGCCAAATCGCCATTTTTTTGCCTTATAATACAGTTACAATATTATTAAAAAACTATTTAACTAATTGACAATCAGTTCATTGCTATTTTTTACACTATACAGGTTATTCTTATAATACAATTTTACTTATAAAATTACCGTTTGGAAAAGTATTATATGCTCCAACGAAAATTGCCTCTACATTTCAAAATCGGCCATTTTTTTAAGTCAAACCCAAAAATCGCCAAATTATAAAATATCAAATTAGTACAAATTAACAACACTACAATCGACTGTATTTCAAGTTTTTAGACAATAATGAAACATTATTAATACTAATAGCGTTATCTTTGTCGCCAAGTCAGCCTTCAAGGGCTGGTGGGTAATATGTTTCACGAACCAAAAAATGAATGATCAGATTTATCTTTATCGCCTTTGCGATTTCAATGTTAGGAGCTTACTCCTTTCGGACCAAGAAGGTAGAAAAGAAAGAATTGACTATTACAGTAGAAGAGTTCAATTCAGATCTTTTAGCGATTGATTTTTGTGGCGAAGCCATCCCAGTTAAGGAGCTACAAATCGCGAAGAAGTATCAAAACACCATCAGAAATTACGACAATCCATCGTTTCGTAATTTGATGACTAGGACAGAAAAGAGGATGAAGGTAATAGAACCCATCCTAAAGAAGTACGGAGTACCAGCCGATTTCAAGTATATTCCCATTATAGAGAGTGCAATGAGTAACGAAGCCACTTCCCACAAAGGTGCTGGAGGATATTGGCAGTTTATGCCATCGACGGCACGCTCTCTCGGCCTGGTAGTAAATGATAGTATAGACGACAGGAGGCACCTGATTAAATCCACCCATGCTGCCGCCAAATATTTGGTACGACTGCACAAGCAGTTGGGGTCATGGACACTGGTAGCTGCCGCCTATAATGCGGGTCCCAGTCATATTAAAAGTGTGATGAAGGCTCAAAAAAAGAATGACTATTATCGTCTTAAACTCAACTCCGAAACCAATCGCTATTTATACAAATTGATCGCGGTGAAGGAGTGGTTTTCAAACCCCGAACGCAGCCGAGAATGGGGAAGTGGAGCCATCGTAGAACAGTTGGCAAAGATCGATCTGGATCAGAAGAACGCTGCCAAAACGGTTAGCATCAAGGCCGGAATCGATTCATGATCCGGAAACCTCCGATTATTTATAGATAAAAGCGTAAAAAAGGAAACATCTTGCTTTCTTTGCTGTTAAATATCCATATCCTTAGGGTATGGATATTTATTTTTATTATTACAAACAATACTAATTACGAGATGACTAAGGCAGAAATGGTTACGGACAAGGGAACCATGCTCATCGAATTTTACGATGAAGAGACTCCCAATACTGTCAAAAATTTCGTAGAACTTTCTAAAAAAGGATTCTACGATGGATTGATTTTCCATAGAGTCATTCCCGACTTTATGGTTCAGGGTGGTGACCCCACCGGAACAGGTCGTGGAGGACCGGGCTACAAAATCGATTGTGAACTTACGGGAGGTAAACAACATCACGATCGTGGCGTATTATCTATGGCCCATGCTGGCCGGAATACGGGTGGATCACAATTTTTCATCTGCCATAGCCGTAATAACACTGCCCACCTGGATGGCAACCACACCTGCTTCGGAAAAGTTGTGGAAGGTGTTGATACTGTGGACCTGATCAGACAGGGCGATAAGATCCAGAAGATCACTATTATCGAAGATACAGTAGCTTAAGCTATAGTTAATACCTAAAAAAGCCTGCTTCCATAATAGAAAGCAGGCTTTTTTAGGTATCTAAGATGTCGGATTACCAGAAATTGGTATACAACATTACAATAATCAAAAGAACGATAGCGGCTCCTACGGCAAAGGTGGTATCCACCTTGAACATGCTTACATCGATCTCCAGACCCTTTTTCTCATCGGGAAGTAGGAAACCTAGAATAAACATCACAACCACGCAGATCAAAAATACCCAGCCCATGCGGTCTAAGAATGGGATTTGAGACCAATCGGCTCCCGGCAACCAGTTGTTATGCATACCTAAAGCCAGGATAAACCCTCCAACAATTGCAAATAAAGCTCCGGCAGAATTGGTTCGTTTCCAGAAGAATCCCATGATAAAGGCCGCAAAAACCCCTGGCGATACCAGTCCGGTCATCTCCTGAATAAACTGGAAACCACCTTTTTTATCGATTCCCATATAAGGAGAAACGACGATAGCCAGCAACATGGAGATCACAATCACGATCCGACCAATTCTAACCAATTGCTCTTCCGATTTATTTTTTCCGAAATACTCCTTAAAAATATCGAGGGTAAAAATGGTAGAAATAGAATTGGCTTTCCCGGCTAAGGAGGCTACTACGGCGGCAGTCAATGCGGCGAATGATAATCCTTTTAGCCCCATTGGCAAGAGACTAAGCAAAACAGGATAGGCTTTATCCGCAACGATTTCTCCATTCTCAGTAAGTTCATTTACAAACATCCCTTTGCTGTATAATGCATAGGCGGCAATACCAGGAATTACTACTAACGCGGGCATAAGAAGCTTTAAGGCGGCAGCAAATAAAAGTCCCTTACGGGCAGTGGGCAGGTCGGCTCCCAATGCTCTTTGGGTGATGTATTGATTACAGCCCCAATAGTTTAGATTCACAATCCACATCCCACCAAACAGAACTGTTAAACCCGGCAATTGAGAGTAAAATTGATTCCCCTCTTTAAATATCATATGAAAGTGATCGTCATGATTGGCTTTCATTTGTTTGAAGCCATCCATCATTCCTCCTACGGTAATGCCCGCATCTCCCGCAACCAGATTTAATGCCAGATAAGAAGTCGCTAATCCACCTATTATCAAGAAAAACACTTGTATAACATCCGTATAACCTATCACCTTCATTCCACCTATCGTAATGATGATGGCGAAAGCTGCAAGCGCCCACATGCAGAACCAGAAGTTCAAACCAGAGATTCCTGATACCGCCAGGGCTCCCAAATAAAGGATTGAGGTTAGGTTCACCATAATATACAGACCAAGCCAGAAGATGGCCATAATCAAACTTACCTGCTTGTTATAGCGCTGAGTAAGAAACTGAGGCATGGTCCAAATCTTGTTTTTCAAATAGATAGGCATGAAAAAAACCGCTACAACGATCAAAGTTGCTGCCGCCATCCATTCGTAGGTAGAAATGGCTAATCCCATGGTGAATCCGTTTCCGGACATGCCTATAAACTGCTCGGCAGAAATATTAGAAGCGATTAAGGAGGCCCCGATAGCCCACCAGGTGAGGGACCCTTCGGCAAGAAAAAAGTCCTTAGTGGACTCTGAAGAGGCTTTCTTTCTGTTATAAATCCAGTATCCGTAAACGGCTACGATGATGAAATAAACAAAGAAAATGACGTAGTCTAATAATTGTAATTGTTGCATCTCAAATCCTTATAAAGGTTAAGTGGTGGATGAATAATAATAGGTTCCGATCCGAAAGGTACAGTATTTTAAGAAAATTGTGCAAGTCAAAATTAAAAAGAATAAGATTGTTTTTTGATTTTTTTAAGATATTGTGCCAATATGACACAATTATCAAAATAAGATCATCTAGCCCCTCCAATAGGTGTGCTCCTACCCACGATCAATTTTTCATGGCCGCAATCTATAGGCCTGATTGAAACGCTCTCCCTTATTGACCGAATCGATCAAAATGCGTAACCCTTGGTTCTGAGTACTCAGAAGCCAGCTCGAGACTTCTTTACCGGCCATCATATAGGCAAATAACACACGATCGGGATCACCACCGCTGAAAGCTTCCATACCTTCCAGCTCCTTCAGGCTCAAATCTTCTGCGTATTTGCCCGCATATCGGCTGTATTCCTCTGCATAGCCTCGGGCACGTCTGCGTGGGTGTGTGCTGCTCACAAAGCGTCTGTCCACCATTAGGGCTACACCTTCATTAAACCATTGAGGAATATCAGATAAAACGGTCCACCACCCCAAGCGTTGCAATAATTCGATATGGCTCATCTCGTGGCTCAGTACATCGGTGTTGATACCTTGAAAATGCACCACGACGAAATCAATTCCCCAGGGCGTTCCTACACTACAACCCGCTCCGACATTGCTATTGCAATACTTTCGATACTCGGCATCGGTACCACAGATAATAATCCGGGGGCTGGAGCTAACGGAGCCGTACAGATTCGCTATTCTATTTTCAGCCTGGAGTACCAGATCGGATATTTGTCGATACTGACTGGCATCTAAATGTTCACTGATATATATTCTTTCGCCCACTCGCTGCAAACTGGAAAAATATAGGGTATGTGTATAAAGGATTTGAGGGTAAAGAAAAAATAAACTTCCCCAGATCAGGCCCAAAGCGAGCAATATATACCGAACTGTTTTCAAAAATGGCCTCACATTTAATGACTCTAAAAGGGAAAGATAAGGGGTTCGTAATAAATTTGAGATAGGCAATCGCAAAAAAGTAGAAATATCCGCGATAAGAGCTTCTTTGGACGAATAAAAAAAACCAGGCACCTGCTCCAATGGAGTAAGTGCCTGGTGGGTTCTATAGAAAGGGCTGCGCCTACCTATCTACTTTTCAGTGTTTAAAATGGCGCACCCCTGTCGTTACCATGGATATACCGTGGTTGTCGCAGTAGGCAATAGAATCCTTGTCACGAATGGATCCTCCGGGCTGAACCACAGCAGTTATACCAGCCAGGTGAGCGATCTCAACACAGTCAGGGAACGGAAAGAAGGCATCGGAAGCCATCACAGCACCATTAAGATCGAAGCCAAAGGCTTTGGCCTTATCTATAGCCTGACGAAGAGCGTCTACACGGGAAGTCTGCCCGGTTCCGCTGGCCAAGAGCTGATTTTCTTTGGCCAGAACAATGGTATTAGATTTGGTATGCTTACAAATTTTAAGGGCAAACTCCAGAGCGCTAATTTCGGCAGGCGACGGTGATTTGGTAGTTACAGTCGTAAAACCTTCGGCTATTTCAGTTACCAGGTCCTTATCCTGAAGCAATACACCGTTCAATAAAGTTTTGAACATTACGGCAGGCAATTGCTGTGGATTACGCTTCAGCAGAATTCTATTCTTCTTGGACTTCAAAAGTTCCAGGGCATCGGCATCGTAAGCAGGAGCTATCAGAATTTCCATAAATAGCTTGTTCAACTCTTCTGCAGTAGCCAAATCGACTTTCGCATTGGTGATTACCACACCTCCAAAAGCCGAAACCGGATCGCAGGCCAGGGCGTTATCATAAGCTTGCTTGGCAGTAGAAGCCGTAGCAATACCACAGGCATTGGTATGCTTGATGATGGCGAAAGTAGGCTCTGCACCTATAAATTCGTCTATCAGACTCACACAGGCATCTACATCGACTAGGTTATTATAAGAAAGCTCTTTTCCATGCAATTTTTCAAATATTGCTTCAAGGTCTCCGTAATATGTAGCTTTCTGGTGCGGGTTTTCACCATAGCGCAGCGTTTGAGCGGGCAAGCCGGTGAACCCATATAAGGCCGCATCTTCACGTCCTAGGAAGAAGCTATTGATGGCGCCGTCGTACTGAGCCGAAACGCCAAAGGCCTTACCCGCGAATAAACGGCGGTCTTCCAGGTCTGTGCTGGCCGCTTTGTTAGCCAGTAGCTCTACGACTTCGGCATATTGGCTACGAGAAGAAACGATCAGGGTATCTTTGAAATTTTTTGCAGTAGCGCGGATGAGAGAGATTCCACCAATATCAATTTTTTCAATAATATCTTCTTCAGAAGCACCTGATGCCACGGTTTCTTCGAAGGGGTATAAGTCCACAACCACCATATCGATGGCTGGAATATTATATTGCTCGGCTTGAGCTACGTCTCCGGCATCGTCGCGACGATACAAGATCCCTCCCATAATAGCAGGGTGTAAAGTCTTTACCCGTCCGCCAAAAATAGATGGATAGCCTGTTAGCTCCTCAGCAGCAGTTACCGGAATACCCAGATTCTCAATAAAGGTTTGGGTACCCCCAGTTGAATAGAGCTTTACATCGTTTTGATGCAAGATACGAACCAATGGCTCAAGCCCATCCTTATAGTATACAGAGATAAGCGCGGATTGTATTTTTTTGGACATGGTAAAAATTATGTAATATTATGTTTTACGAATCGAGCAGTCGCTGGACGACTGGCGGGACAGCCAGAAATGCGGATTCCCTGTCAATATTAAAAATAAACCGCAAATATAACCGAAAATTAGACAAAAGACATACAACACCGGCCAGTGGCGGTGGAACAGTTCTTTTCAACAACGATAGTATCAGGGAATATACCCTATTTATAGCAGGAAATGGGGACTTATCAATATAGAACTAAAACAATAAATACATATGGATTTAAACCTTAAAAGTAAAACAGCCATAGTCTGCGGAAGCACGCAGGGAATAGGCAGAGCGACCGCCATGGAGCTGGCGCTACTAGGGGCTAATGTCACCCTTATCGCCCGCAATGAGGATGCCCTACGCCAGACAGTAGAACGCTTGGATAGTACACAAGGGCAAATCCATCGATATGTAGTAGCCGATTTTTCCCGCAAGGGCGAAGTGAAAGAAGCCATAGACAATTACCTTCGGCTCTGCCCTGAGGTACATATTCTTATCAATAACACGGGAGGCCCGTCGGGCGGACCCATTATAGAGGCCGATGTCGATCAATTCCTGCTTACATTCCAGATGCATGTAATCAACAATCAGATCCTGTCTCAGGCGGTAATCCCCTTTATGAAAGAGGCAGGTTACGGCCGGATAGTGAATATCGTGAGTACTTCCGTGAAACAGCCTATTCCAGGCCTTGGGGTATCCAATACCATTAGAGGAGCGGTAGCTAGCTGGGCCAAAACAATGTCTATAGAGCTGGGTCCCTATGGAATCACTACCAATAATGTGCTTCCCGGTTTCACCAAAACCTCCCGGTTAGAAAATGTAATGACCATGCGAAGCAAGGCTCAGGACAAGACCTTGTCCGAGGTGGAACAAGAAATGACGGAGAGTATCCCCATACGCCGCTTTAGCGAAGCACAGGAAGTAGCGGCAGCAGTAGCCTTCCTCTGTACTCCAGCAGCCGCCAGCATCAACGGGGTAAATCTACCCGTGGATGGGGGAAAGACGGAGAGTTTGTAACCTACTAACAGGCATAATGGGGGCAGATTATGCAAATTAATTTTGGTGTGCACTCATTATGACCTTACCTTGTATTATTCACTTTCTATTGCCATCAAATTACCATTATTTCGAGCAATCAGGAACAAGCGCTTTCCACCTACCATTATTGATCTTATTTTTTTCACCTGACCATTTATTACAAGACCTGGTATGGGCTCAACTTCAAAATGACCTCCTCCCCGATTGCGAAGTATAGAGCCATAGTTGGCATCATACCGGCCCATTTGAATGTTGCTGTCAAAAAAATTTCCCATAACCATCAGATCAGGCAGATCTCCTTTTTTACCTTCGAGAGCTGCCGCTGCATACAAGGGGCTCCACTGTCCCTTAAAAGGGAGTGCTATACATTGAAATGAACCCCTTCCATTATTTATAAATACACTAGACTCGAAATAATTTGCTTCTCTGACCTCTGCTTCTTTTATTTTATCAGGGCCTAATATTTCTCTAAAATTGGCCTGAGCAAACTTAGAAGCACGACTGTATTTTTTTCGTATAAAAGGTATTTGTTTCTCTAACTCCATTTTCGTAGGAAAAAGAGACTCAACCCCATTAAGGTAGTAAGTAAGAATAGGCTCTGCTCTTCCATTATTATCATAATCATTCACATAGACTCTTAGGGGTTGCTCCTTACTAGCTTTTAATCTACTGTTCAAACCCAGATTCCCTGAAAGTAGATCCATATCTCCATCCCCATCCAAATCGACTGGGTATATAAAGTTCCACCATCCCTTCTTATCGGTAAGTTGACTTGGTACAAAACTTTTCTTTTGATTGGTAAAAACATAGATACCGTCCCATTCCAGGGCGACTACGAGGTCTTTATTCCCATCAGAATTCATATCCACCCATTCGGCATCTCTGACAAAGCCTATACTTTTTAATGTTTTGGCATATTGTTCAGTCACATCGCTAAATGTGCCATCACCATTATTAGCCAAAAGATAGGATTTAGGTCGGTCACCATAATTCAGTGGTTCAGATCTTCCGCCAATGAATAAATCGGGCTTCCCGTCCCCCGTAAAATCGCACACTTTGACACAAGAAGCCGTGACATAAATATTCTCAAATGCATTATCTTTTACTGCCAGCCCACCCCGTCTGTCATTGAGGTAGAGTCTTGGTTGCTGATATTCCGATCGATTAAAAAACTCGTTACCCCCTGTTGCCACAACCAGATCCAAGTAGCCATCTCCATTCGCATCCAACCATTGGGCGTCAATCTCTTCATAGGTCGAATCCTGGCGTAGAGCGGCCTGAAAAGATTCTTCAAACTGGCCTAAGCTATTTTGTATAAATAAACGGCTCTGTGTCTTTTTAGAAGACCCTAGAAAGACATCTTCCAAGCCATCCTTATTAAAATCACCTACTGCTAAAGCAGGGCCATCGGCCGTGGTCTCAAACGGTATTAAAGAGTTTCTATCAAACTCTACGAAATTATTTTCTTTATGTGTGGCATGAAGTCCTAGTTTGCCTGCAATATCCTTATAAGTTGGATGGCTTACGCTTTGATTTAATTCAGGACGTAATTGATCATAATCCAATATTGGAAGTTGACTATTATAACTAATGGAGATGGAATCGTTAAGGCCATCGGAATAGATCATCTGATAGCGGTGGTCGGGCCAGACACACATCACCGAATCGACTTCCTGTTTTTTACCTAAACCAATATGAACTGGAATTTCCATGCTGGAAAGGAAGCCTCTTACGGGAAACTTCTCATACAGCAAGACTGCATTTTCTTTTTTATAAACGACAATTTTTGCTCCGATAGCATTTCTATTTCCTTTTGCTCCCTGAAGATATATGCGCAGATAATCGTTTGGTGACGATTGCTCATTGGCTAAATTTTCATAAACAAATACAGGATCATTAATATTATTAGTCACCAAATCCAAATCTCCGTCATTATCCAGATCGGCATAAACAGCACCGTTAGAGTAAGATATCTGATTGCCATCTATCTTGAGCTCGACATCTTCAAAACTTAAATCGCCAAGATTTCTGAAAAATTTGTTTTTTAATTTGATCTCGGGAAGCTTATCGGCAAGTCCGGGGTCATTTTCATCGAAATTCCGATCATTAATCTTTTGCTGAACCACATCATTAGACACATATTTAATATAGTCTATATCATTCATACGCTTGGGTATGCCATTGGAAATAAACAGGTCTTTTAGGCCATCGTTATCAAAATCGGTAAATAAAGATGCCCACGACCAGTCGGATGCATGTATTCCGGCATAGGTACCCACTTCACTATAGGTTCCATTCCCATTATTTCGTTGTAAGTTATTTCGGGCGTACTGTCGGCTATATCCTTGCTCTAGCTTGTACCGGGAAATACTATAGGAATCCTCACCTTCCGATTTTTTCAGTATTTCGTAGTCATCCGGTAGCATATCCAGGGAGATAATCTCCGGGAAGAGATCATTATCCAGATCTGCAATATCCACCCCCATCGAAAACTGACTGGTATGGCCAAAGGCCCTGTCAGACTCATCCTTAAACCGGCCATTTTTTTGATTAATGTATAGGTAATCATTTTCATGGAAATCGTTTCCGATATAGAGGTCAGGATAACCGTCCAAATTCACGTCTCCCACTCCAAGTCCCAGACCATATCCCAGAGCGTTACTATGAATTCCCGCCTTGGGCGTCACATCAACAAATTTTTGATTTTTATTTTCAAAAAGTCGATCGCCGGCCATAGGATGGAATGTCTTCAAAAACTGATCTCTACGTCCAAACGTCCCATTTTGATGGACTGAATGATTCAACTGAAACATATCCAAATCGCCATCTAGGTCATAATCGAAAAACAAGGCCTGTGTTCCAAAGACTACGAGGTCTAAGCCATATTCCTTGGATTTCTCCCGATATATCGGAATCCCCTCCGAATTAATACGCTCACATACATAGAGTAGATTGTGTCCTTTCATGCTCTCAAAATCACCAACCTGGCTGATATATATATCCATTAAGCCATCTTGATTGATATCTATCACCGACACGCCCGTGGACCAGGCCTTGCCTTCGGACAGATTGGCCTTATCCGTAATATCTTCAAATTTCAAACTTCCTTTGTTCAGATACATCCGGCTTGGCTCCTGATTGGCCGAGAAAAATAAATCTACTAACCCATCATTATTGAAATCTGCGGCACCTATCCCAGCCCCATTATAGAAATACATATAATAAAAAATATTGAAGGACTTGGAAGAGGTCAGCCTATTGGAGAAATCAATGCCCGTACTCGAAGCTGGCAGTAGACGGAAAAGATCAGGTGTAGCATCCGCCTTCGGCTTACAATTTGAAAATGTCAGCAGAAGGCCGGTCAAAGACAGTATCCATATGATCGCAGCAGGATAGCCATTTAAAGATTTAGAAGGCCAGTAATTCATTTCATTTGTTTTTTAAATAAGACAGGCTGCTGATTATTTATCAATCCCATCAAGTGAGGTTGCCCTCCTATGCCTATTACGTTAATTTGTTTCACATCTCCATCCAGCCGCAACCCACTGGCTTTTGAATTCAGTACTAAAAACTGCCCTTTACCCTTATTAATTAATACATGCCCGGCGCTAGCATCCAGCGCACCGAGCTGCGGTATAAAATGAGTGAAATTTCCTCCTAAAATCAAATCTTGTTTTCCGTCCTGGTCGACATCCATACTAGCGATGGCATTTATACAGGAGGTCTGGACCATTTCGGGAAGGGGTATTATTTCAAACTTTCCTTTACCATTATTAATGGCCAGGACCGATTCTAAATAATTTACCGACTTCAACTTGGAAGTTTTTATAAGTGTACCCGGGAAAAGATCTGTAATTGATTTAGTTGCAAATTCACTGTGTTTTAGGCTCTTTTTCTTTAGGAAAGGGAATTGAGTAGTGAGTTCTCGTTTTAATAGGACTGGCATATCCTTGGTGTCCACTGTTTTGGTCAGAACTTTTTCTATGGTTCCGTTCGAATTGAAGTCGTTAATCCAAATTTTCAGTGGTTCTGATTCACTGGCCTTTAGAGAAAAATTAGTTCCAAGATTTCCAAAAACAAAATCCTGATCCCCATCTCCGTCTATATCAATTCCCAGAGCACTTCCCCAAAATCCCTGATACTGTTCTAATCCAGTTTCCAGCTCTTTAAACTTGGAAGTAGTATATTTAAATACCCTCGGACTCATCCAGTCACCTACTACTATCAGTTCTTCAAAGTCGTCGCCATCTATATCCCGCCATAAGGCATCCCGAATCATGCCCATATTCTGAATCTCAGGGAGGACATTTTTGCTGACATCTTTGAAAATGCCCTGACCATTATTATTATAAATTACGCTCTTAGGAGTAGAGCCATATTCTTTTGGCACGCTGCGGGCACCAATAAAAAGATCTAGGTCGCCATCACCATCATAGTCATGAGCCGTTATCACCGCTGTATTCATTGCATTTGGAGGTAAAGCGGAACGCTGTAATGTAAAATTACCCTTACCATCATTAAGATAAAGCCTCGAAGGAAGTTCTGGGGTTCGGCCGGAAGCTTCATTACCGCCACTGCCCACAATAAGATCTAAATCACCATCTCTGTCGCAATCAAAAAATAAAGCTGCCGTATCCTCAAAATCGGCAAGTTCGGTAAAAATAGGTTGATCGGATTTGATAAAAGCACCATTCTTCTGAAAATACAATTGGCCGGCTTGTCCTTTGGCACCACAGATATAAAGGTCGGAGCTGCCATCCCGATTCACGTCTCCTATAGCGGCTTTTGGCCCCTCTCGCGACAGTAAGTACGGAATATTACGTTCGCCATAATAATCATCATAGCTATTCTCCTGATGCTTTACTAAGGCAGTACCAATTTTCTGAAAATATGGATGAGACCTATCTTCCAAATAAGGATCCTGTAGATTCGTTGCGTCTTTTATGTTTACCTGAACTAATTTATTTATTGCTGGATTTTTCTGTCGTGTCACCATTCGATTAGGCCAAATGACAAGGAGTGAATCTACTCGTTGAACTCCGCCTAAGCCAATAGTCAGGGGGTATTCGGTACTGGACTGAAAGCCCTTCGAAGGAAACAACTGTCTACTAAAAACCTGGTCGCCAACATATAGCTTGACCATGGCACCAATCGCTTTGGTATTTTTTTCATCACCCGTTAGCTGGATTTTGAAGTAATTTCCAGGGCTAGCCATTTTTTCTGACTTATTTTCATAGATAGAAGCGGGTTGGTTGACATTATTTATTACTAAATCCAAATCGCCGTCATTGTCCAAATCTGCATAGGCAGCGCCATTAGAAAACGTTTTGGCCCCAAAGCCAAAGTCTTCCGCCTTTTCAACAAATTTATTGCTGCCGACATTATGAAAAAAAACATTGGGGATGGGCGTGGACGGCATTTTATTGACAATTTCCTGCATAGACGCTTTCTCCCCCGATACCACCATTTTCTGGGCAATATCGTTAGCAAAAAAATCTATAAAATCCTGATCTATTACATCATGATAAATTCCATTGCATACATAGATATCATTTAAGCCGTCGTTATCCGCATCAAACATCAGGGCTCCCCAACTCCAGTCACTAGCCGCCACTCCAGCGAAATGCGCAATCTCGCTGAAGGTGCCATCCTGATTATTCAGTTGAAGGCTGTTTTGCATATACTGCCTTGCAAATCCTTTTTCTTGCTTCAAATCAAATACATAATGATTTTCAAATGATGTTGATGTTCGCAGTCTATATTCATCCCGGGGCAACATGTCTGTTGCAAATAGTTCCGGATAGCCGTCATTATTAATGTCGGCCATATCGGCGCCCATCGAAGCCAGGCTGGTATGTTTAATTCTGGCCTCCAGTTCCTCAGAAAACTTTCCATTTCCCTGGTTGATATAGAGATAATCCCTTTCAAAAAAGTCGTTCGATATATATATATCCGGAAATTGATCGTCATTAATGTCCCCTACAGTAACGCCGAGTCCAAAACCAATCAGGCTCCCATATATCCCCGCTTCTTCGCTCACATCGATAAAATGTCCATCCACATTTTGCAATAACTTATCCCCTCCGCCCTTCAGAAAATCCTTTACGGGCCAATCCTTAGCCCTTAATTCCCGATTATTGGCATAGTTCAATGTATTGACAGGGATAAAGCTATTATTGAGTATATAGACATCCAAATCACCGTCCAGATCATAATCGAAGAAAGCAGCGTGCGTGCTATAACCATTATCGTTCAGGCCATATTTCCTAGCAGCTTCTGTAAAGGTTCCATCTCCATTATTGATAAAAAGTTCGTTTTCCTGACCGATACCTTTTTGGAACCCTGCATTGCAAACGTAAATATCCAACCAATTATCATGATTAATATCCACCATCACTACTCCCGTACTCCACTTACCCTCGGCACCGGCAACCCCGGCCTCTAGAGGAGCCTCTTCGAATTTAAGATTCCCTTTATTGATAAATAGTTTATTGGGGCCCATATTGGCCGTTAAATAAATATCCGGCAGACCGTCATTATTGATGTCTCCTGTGGCAACTCCTCCCCCATTATAGAAATTTCGGTAAGTGAAAATATTAAAATCTTCCTGATTACGAACAACATTTTCAAATACCACCCCGGATTGTCCCGGGTCCAGTAACTGGAAACGCTTGTTGTCAGCATCTTTTTTGCAACCAATCTGAATTATTATGAGGAATACCCAGTAGCACGGGTATGGAAACTTTGATTCCCAAAATTTTTGCATTGAAATTATATGGTTAAGGAAGGAGGTCCTTCCAAGTCAAATCGTCAAGAGCCACAACCGGTTTCTTAATAGTTATGCTCCCCTCTACTGGAATTTTTTGAGTTGAAAGTCCTTCAGCACCATACTTCCCCGCCATTCCAACTACAGATATGATCAACGCCTGCTGATCGAATCGGGCAACTGTAATTTGGCCCTGTGTCATTACATAGCCTAATCCCTTACGGGCAGATTTATCTATGATTTTGCCCACTAACAAACTTCCAGATCGTTGGTCCCTTTCGTTCAGACTATGGATCCATGGTCTTTTCGGCAAGTCGGATGGCAACTGAAACGATAATATAATCTGGCCTTCTGATTGATCCTTTAAATTTACTGCCATGGTCCCATGACTGATAGAAGTTGATCCCTGGAAAATGCTGGAATCTGCATAAAAGAGGTTCTCTCCAATCGTAATATCTACCCGTCCTTGCCCGTCCTGCAATTGATCCAAGGTAACTATAGGTATAGAGTCGTTATTACCACTTCCTTGACACCCAGCAAATAGGATCGATATCAGTAATAATCTAAGTGTAAAATTCATCAATTGTTATTATGTAAAAATGCTCGAAGATTCGAGCATTTTTACATAAGCATTAAGTGATTAAAAGTTTAATAGCCCGGGTTTTGTTCCAAGTTAGGATTGGACACAATTGCGGTAGAGGGAATTGGATATAAAACCGTATGAGGAGCATTAACTGTAGCCCCTTGCCCGTTAACAAACTTCCCGAAACGTATTTCTATCGTACGTTTTCCACCTTCCCAATACAATTCCCGCCCTATTTCCTCAAAAAGATTATCGGCGGTCAGGCTTGCCAATGCGGTGGCTTTATTTTTGGTTCTTAAAGCATTAATCATAACCAGAGCTTCTGCCGCCTTTCCTCCACGGAACATCGCCTCGGCTTTCATCAAATATGCCTCTCCGAAGCGCATCAAAATATATTTACCAGCATCGGCAGGGTGATATTTAATGACCCGAATCCCCTTATCAGTAGCTGCACCCGCCAAGGGTACATCACGGGTAAATTTAAGTGGTTTCTTAGAACGGGAGTCTATGATATCTTCAATTTTTATTTTCCCGGTCGCATCCGTTACGTATTCGCCCTTAGAATCCTTAACAGGGCCTCTTTGCTGCCCGAAAAGAAAGCCCTTTCCCAGCCAGGAATATTTTGTCCCGTCCTCAGTCGGGGGCAAACCTTTACGCACATCTTTATCTTCAAAGGTATCATAAAAGTCTGCAAGCGTAGTAAATCCATTCCATCCACTAGGATCCTGGTCATAGTGCATCGTCATCATCCAACGATTTTGAGGAGTTCCTTCCAAAGACACCAGAATAATTTCGTTGGAAGCGTTGGCAGTAAAATTCTTAAAATAGGCGCTTTCCAGGCTATAACCATCCTTTTCAATAGCATCGACATAGGCAATTACTTTGTCCATATCAGCCTGATCGAAGGTATACGAAACCTCGCCCATATTGCTTTTATATACGGCCTTGTTCAGATAAAGCTTGGCCAACAGAAAGTTAGCCGCAGCCTTAGACGCTACTCCATTATTGGGTCCCGGACCAATTTTGGCCAGATTCGGCAGGGCTTCTTCAAGGTCTTTCACGATAAAGTCAAAGGCCTCAGAACGTGTAAAGACCTTGGGTAAGTCATCAGGCCCCTGGGTTACTTCCCGAATTGGTGCCACTCCCCAATAATCCATTACATGAAACATATTGAAAGCCCGCAGAAATAGAGCTTGTGCCTTCTGCTCGGGAGAGGGGTTGGAGGCTATAATCTCATTAGCTTTATATACCCTCTGATTCAAATTATTCCAGGCATCTCTAATATAGGAGTGAGAGGCATCCCAAGTGTGAGAATCCAGAGTACGCCATACCCCGTTATCCCCCCAGTCCACTCCACGCGTCGGAGGAATCATTTCCGCGGACGTATGTACCCCCAGCGCATAGATCCCAGCCTGATCGGTATAGGTTCCTAAGTCCTTATAGGCAGAGGCTAATAATTCGGTAGGATTTCCTGGTGTAAATCCGCCTCCTTCAGAGGTTCTTACAATCGAATCCTTTTCTTCGTTTACTAGATCGGTACAGCCTGTCAGCATAGCCAAACAAGCAGTGGTAACTAAGACCTGATATATTGATAACTTTTTCATTTTGAATGCTTTTTTTAGTTAAAATGACACATTGACTCCAATCGTCCAAGTTCTAGCTCTTGGATAGGCGGTGTAATCGATTCCGAATGAAGGAATGTCATTTAATGATTTATTTGTGGTTACTTCAGGATCTTGCCCGTCGTACTTGGTAAAGGTCAATAGATTTTGACCGGTGATATAAACTCTGGCAGAAGAGATAATCTTATTCTCCCCTAGAGGCACTCTATATCCTACCGATAAGTTTTGAAGTCTGACAAAATCACCTTTTTGAAGGAACCTGGTACTTACTTCCGGAGCATTTAAAGAGCCTTCTCCGTTATTGATAACATTCTTAGTAACATTACGACCATTTGCAAAAGACCCCTGCGTAAAGAAAGCATTTTCAGTGTTGGAATATAAATAATTACCGAATACACCGTTGAAGAAGACGCTTGCATCGAAATTCTTATACCGGAAATTATTTGTCAATCCACTAGTCAACTTTGGAAGAGGACTTTTTCCTCCTAAGAATTGCTGAAAGTCTCCATTAGGATAAATACTATTGCCCGACTCATCGAAGCCTGCAAACTCTCTAAGGAAGAAAGCGAATAAGGGTTGTCCTTCAGCAAGGCGTTGAGCGAAAGCTCCTGACAGCCCCTGACCATTAATTTCTCCTGTATCATACGTTCCCTTTAGATTTTTAACAAGGTTCTTATTATAGGCTAGGTTGAGTAGAACCTCCCACGAAAAATCCTTGCGATCCATAGCAACAGCATTCAGGGCTAACTCTACCCCCTGATTTTGGATATCAGTATCCAAGTTTTGAAATACGAAGGGATTAGGTGCTGGTTGAGCGGCAACGACTTTAAACAGAAGGTCTCTCGTAGACTTCGAGTATAGGTCAATTGACCCCGAAAGTTTGCTCTTAAATATTGCAAAGTCCAACCCCAAATTCAAGGCTGTCGTTGATTCCCATTTCAGATTAGGATTATTGAATGCAACTGCGTTCAATCCCCCTCCTTCTATTTTATTAGCGTCTTGGTTAATGGTATAATCGCTATAACGGTCTCTTCTATCGTATACGTTATGCGGTATTGCCTGATTACCCGTAATCCCATAGCCGACACGTAAGGCAAGGTCATCAAACATTGTTTTAGGAATAAAATCTTCTTCCATCAGTTTCCACTTGAAGGCTCCTGAAGGGAAGTAGCCATATTTATTATTGCCACCAAACTTAGATGATCCATCAACCCTCAGGGTGGCCGTAAATAAATACTTGCTCCTAATTCCCACGTTGACCCTACCAAAATAAGATTGTAACTCATCTTTGGTATAATTGGAATTCTGAACCACAGAACCTACTGACTCTAGGTTAGAGGCATCTTTTATTAGTATGCTTCCAGCTGATCCAAGGTTATTGATCATTACATCCATATCCGTGGTTCTGAAATTGGCTGCGGCAATACTTTTCCCAGAGTTTTCAAAACTTTGATAGGAATAACCTAATAATCCGTTGAAAGAGACATCTCCAAACTCCTTATCGTAGGTAAAATAATTTTCCCAGAGTTGGTTATCCGCCTCTACATCGCGTATATATACACGCCCTTTACCTGTAATCCCAGTAGCCACCAGGTCTCCGGACAGTGCCTGCTTTCTACTCGCCATGGATTTATCAAACCCAAGTACGGTTTTGAATTTCAATCCATTTATAATCTGCAGTTCTGCGTTAATATTACCCAATGCACGAAGGGTATTATTATTATCTTTCGAATAGGCCAAAAATGCCATGGGATTGGGTTCCGTATTCCCAGGTTGGTTATAAGAACCATCTTCGTTGAATACGGTACGGGTAGGATTCGATTTTAATATTGCTCCCATCAGGTCGCCCTCAAAGCCGGAATTCTCGGAAATGGGAACGCCCGCATCTTGCGTATTAGCGAAGCTTAAGTTACTTCCAATGGTTAGTTTATCATTAACAAATTTCTTCTGGCCATTGAAACTCACACTATAGCGCTTCACATTAGACTTTTCTACAATTCCGTCCTGATTCATATAACCCAGAGAAAAGCGGTAATTACCCGTCTGATCACCCCCGCCATAAGAAAGATTATGCTGATGTGTCAGAGCAGTCCGGAAGGCTTCATCCTGCCAATCTGTACTTGCTTCGTAGTCTTGGCCACCTGCCGCCCGGTATTCATCCGCCGATAGCAGGTCATATTTTTTAGTGATATTACTAACCCCTAAAGAATAGCTATAATCCAGAGAGCCCGAGCCCTTACCTTTCTTAGTAGTAATGAGTACAACTCCATTGGCACCCCTGGATCCATAGATAGCGGTTGCTGAGGCATCTTTCAGAATATCTATGCTCGCAATATCATCTGGATTTAAGAAATTCAAAGGGTTCTTCGCTGCCTGACGCCCTACCCCTTGTGAGTTTCCGCTACCGGAGGTATTGTCCCCACTAAGCGGTACACCATCAATTACAAATAAAGGGTTATTTCCACCTAATACGGAAGAGGTTCCACGAATACGAACGTTTATACCTCCTCCAGGCTCTCCACTGGACTGGGAAATTTGTACCCCAGCTACTCTACCTTGCATAAGCTGTTCTGGGGAAGTTACTACTCCCTTCTGAAAGTCTTTGGCCCCAATTGCTGAAACTGATCCGGTAGCATCCTTCTTCTTAACCGTACCATATCCTACTACCACAACTTCCTCTAAGGCTCTTATATCTTCCTTGAGAACGACATTAATTACGGACTTATTTCCAACCGCAATGTCTTGAGATACGAAGCCTATGGCAGAGAAAGTCAGTGTGGCGTTGGCCGGAGCCGATAAGGTGTAGCCTCCATCAATATCCGTATTTGTTCCGGTAGTGGTACCTTTCACCGTTACGGTGACCCCGGGAATACCTTCTGATTTTGAGTCAGTAACTTTACCGGATAAATTAACATTCTGGGCAATGGCAGAACCCGAGCCACAGATGGTAATTATTAGTAGAATTAAATAGATTTTATAAAGCAAAGTTGTCTCAGATTTTGCTTTACGGCTGAGGCCTCGTAATACGTCCCTCTGCCAATCATAGGAGCATAAATTCTTCATAGGTTTTCGTTTGGTTTGTTATATAGCACTATTATTTTCATACCAATTTAATATGGTACAATATCACTATAAACTTGGTTCTTAAGAACGATAATATGCATTTAATATAATCAAACATTAAAATAATACCATGTTTACAGATAATTTAAAGTAAATTTGTACAATTATTCCTTCTAATACAACAATAGCAATTTAATTTTTGGACATTTCATTACGATTGAATTATTAAAATATTTTAGCAAATACTTATACTATCTAAGCATCTTTCCGAATTATTGGCGGTATCCAGACGAGTACATCGAAAAGTCCTATTTACAAATGTCGATTTTTGAAATTTTAGCTTTTTCCTTAATGCTTCAAAGCCTGTTACTTCGTAACTTTGTCTTACGACATTTTATATTAAATAGTACCTATGACCACCTCGCCAGAGCAGTTATCCCTGAACTTAAAATCATTGGCAGATCAGATCGAAGGCGATCTCCACTTAGATAATACCATACGTACCCTTTATGCCACTGATGCATCGGCTTACCGCGAGATGCCCCTTGGAGTAGCCATACCCAAGCATAAGAAAGACCTGAAGGCGATTATTGATTTTGCTATACGAGAAAAAATTTCCCTGATACCCCGTACGGCAGGGACGTCACTGGCCGGGCAAGTGGTAGGTAGCGGACTCGTTGTCGACGTTTCTAAACATTTCAATAAAATACTAGAAATCAACCCGCAGGAGCGCTGGGTAAGGGTGCAACCTGGAGTGGTAAGGGATGAATTAAACTTTGCCTTGAAGGAATATGGTCTTTATTATGGTCCCGAAACTTCTACAGCCAACAGGGCTATGATTGGTGGCATGGTAGGTAATAACTCCTGTGGGTCCAACAGCATTGTATATGGTAGTGCAAGGGAGCACACCCTGGAAGTCCACGCCCTGCTTGCTGATGGGAGCGAGGCACATTTCCATAATCTGAGCAGGGAAGAGTATAATCGGAGAATTCAGGAAGCCCAGGCAAAAAATGGTTCGGCAACCCTGGAGGACAAAATATACCTAAAGACTCATGACATACTCCAGGATAGTCGTAACAAGGAGGAGATTCGTAAAAATTTCCCCAAACCCAGTATTAGTCGCAGGAATACGGGGTATGCCTTGGATATGCTGTTAAACATGCAACCCTTCAACGAACCCGGGCAGGAGTCACTCCCCTTTAATATGTGTAGCTTAATAGCCGGCTCCGAAGGCACTCTCTGCTTTTTGACAGAAATAAAGGTTAATCTGGTTGCCCTGCCGCCTAAGACCCAGGGACTACTTTGCATCCATTGCGACACCATTGATGAGGCCTTAAGGACAACTATCCTCACCCTCAAATACCAGCCGCAGGCCGTAGAATTAATAGACGATTATATACTGGAATGTGCCGCTACAAATGTGGAGCAGAAAAAAAATGCCTTCTTTGTCAAAAACAAGCCTGATGGTAAATTCCCTGCAATCCTGGTGGTCGATCTCTCCCGTGAAACACAGGCAGAGGTAGAGGAAAGCTGCGAGCAACTCGTAAAGGAACTTAAAGAAGCAGGCATGGGCTTTCACTATCCGCTGCTTTTTGGAGAAGATACCAAAAAAGTATGGGCCTTGCGAAAGGCAGGTCTGGGTCTTCTGGCTAATTTGCCCGGAGATGAAAAAGCCGTAGCCGTCATCGAGGATACGGCAGTAGACGTCCTGGATCAGCCGCAATATATCCGAGATTTCAATGAGATTCTTAAGCAACATGGCATGTCGTCCGTTCATTATGCACATGCAGGAACCGGAGAGATACATTTACGCCCCATTATAAATTTGAAGACCAAGGAAGGCCATCAACAGTTCCGAATGATTGCCGAAGAAATTGCTACGCTTGTAAAGAAATACGATGGCTCACTATCTGGAGAGCATGGCGATGGACGGCTCAGAGGTGAATTTATTCCTAAAATGGTAGGGGAGCATAATTATCAACTCTTTAAGGAAATCAAAAAACTTTGGGACCCCTACAATTTATTCAATCCGGGAAAAATTGTTGACACGGCTCCGATGGATACCTTTTTACGCTACGAGGCCGACCAGAAAACTCCTGAATTTAAAACCAATTTCCGATTCCACGATCAGAACATCCTTCAACATGCCGAGCAATGTAACGGAGCGGGAGACTGTCGGAAAACAAAACTGAGTGGAGGTACTATGTGTCCTAGCTTTATGGCCACTCGGAACGAAAAGGATACCACCCGGGCACGAGCCAATATACTCCGGGAGATGCTAACCCATTCCACCAAAGAAAACCGTTTCGATCATCCAGAAATCAAGGAAGTTTTTGATCTATGTCTTGCCTGTAAGGGCTGCAAAGGGGAGTGTCCTTCCAATGTGGATGTTGCTAAACTCAAAATGGAATTCCTGCAACAATATCACGATGCCAATGGGGTTCCATTACGGTCGTGGATGATCGGAAATTTTTCGAAAATGACGAGCATGGCGAGTTATGTGCCTTGGGCCTATAATATGGTTTTCAAAAATGCCCCACTGAGGCGCATGGCCAATAAATTGGTAGGCTTCCATCCAGACAGAACCATGCCTCTACTCCACAGAACCACCCTAAAATCATGGTGGAAAAAGCATAGCCAGGCGAGTTCTGATACCAACAGTCCAGTTGTATACCTGTTTTGTGATGAATTCACTAATTATAATGATGTCGAAATAGGTAAAAAGGCCATTCTAACGCTGGAGAAACTCGGCTATGAGGTGATTATTCCGGCTCATAAACCCTCCGGACGGCCTCAACTATCAAAAGGCCTGCTCCGCGATGCCAAAGCACTTGCTGAAGAAAACGTGCGACTGTTAAAAGACCTGATTGCCCATGATACCCCATTAATAGGTATCGAACCTTCTGCTATTCTTACTTTCCGGGATGAATACCCCGACCTGGTGGACGACAGCCTTCTCGAAGACGCCAAAAGGCTCGGAAGCAATGCATTACAGTTTGATGAATTTATTGCCCGGGAGATAGCCCTTAAGAAAATCGACAGAAACCGCTTTACCAAGGAAAAAAGATTGATAAAACTCCACGGCCACTGCCAGCAGAAAGCGATATCCAGCTTAGTTCCAACCAAGATTATGCTGTCATTACCAGAAAATTATAACGTTCAGTTAATCCCTTCAGGCTGCTGTGGCATGGCCGGTTCATTTGGCTATGAGCAAGAACATTACGATCTATCAATGCAAATAGGTGAACTTGTTTTATTCCCAACGGTACGTCAACAACCTCAGGAAGTGATTATTGCAGCCCCTGGCACCAGCTGTAGGCACCAGATCCATGATGGAACCGGCAGAAAGGCCCTCCACCCTGCCGAAATATTATTCGAGGCACTGCTATAATTAATGATTCCCCTTTATCTTCGGTACATGCGTGTATAGGAATAAAGGGGAGCCATTTACAACTCAATATCCGGTTTTCCACGCATTAATTTCGTAGCAGAACGTTTCTTTTTCCCCTTGAGGCGCTTTAGTTTACTCGCAAAGGTTGGTTTGGTCGATTTCCTGGGTTTTTCAGCCTGAAAAGCTCTTTCCAATAAGTTCTTAAACTTTTCGATCACCCCTTTTTTATTGGCCAGCTGAGTCCGGGACGACTGATCAAAAAGAATCAATACACCCTCCTGCGTGAGCCTATTTTTCAGTTTGTCAATAATAATATCCCTTTGCTCGTTAGTCAAAAGGGAAGAACCCTGAACATCGAAGCGTAGCTCTACCTTCGTTTCTAACTTATTTACATGCTGTCCCCCACTCCCTCCACTACGGGCCGTCTGAAATACTACCTCCTGCAGTAGCAGGACGGGATCGGGACTTTCTATACTTACCATTTTTAAATCAGATTCAATTGTACGAATGACCGGCAACCAGTCGTTTTTTATACATCGCCACCAAAGTTATTCCCCAACTGTTTTGTTAATACATGTTAAAGATCAAGGCCTTATCCGGGCAACAGGCTGCTGAATTGTCATTGCTCTGGATTATTTTGATTGCTTGAGCACCCCTATAAATTACTACATGCCAACTATTTACCAAAAATACGCATCTAATTAGCAAAATAGTCATGAGAAGTAAGCTAAAAATCCTCCTGCAAGGCCCAGACGAAACGCGTTAAACTATTTTTATGATATTCTGTCCTACTACCATAAAACGACATTTCCATTCATTTTTAAATATATAGCCATGAAAGCCAGACGATCCATTCAATTATTAGCCTTAACCCTACTGCTGTTGGGGGGCATCACATTCCCTAAAAGTGGAAATGCTCAGCCCAATGTGCGACTCACTTTTCAAACCTTTTACCATGAACTATCTCCTTACGGACGGTGGACCACTTCGCCGCAGTACGGCTCCGTATGGTCTCCCTACGTATCCCAGGATTTTCAACCTTATTCTACCAATGGATATTGGGAGATGACAGAATACGGCAATACCTGGATTTCGGATTACGAATGGGGCTGGGCCGCCTTTCATTACGGGCGTTGGTCCTTCGATGATTATTTAGGCTGGTTCTGGATTCCTGGGTACGAATGGGGTCCGGCCTGGGTCAATTGGCGTTCGGGAGGAGGCTATTATGGGTGGGCACCACTGGGCCCTGGAATGAATATTAATGTTTCTATTAACATTCCGTCTTTCTGGTGGGTTTTCGTTCCTAATAGACATTTTTACACGCCCAACTGGCATCGCTACTGGGTTCCGCGAAATAGAATTTCCAGAATTTATAACCAAACAACGATCATCAACAATTATTATCGTTACGACAACCGCACCTATGTCTACGGCCCACGCCGCGATGATATCGAGCGCTATACCCGCCGCTCAGTGCCGGTACGTGATATCGTCGTAAATGATCGGGGCAGGACTGTAGTGAACCAATCGAGTAGAAGCAATGATCGTACAGACTTGTACCAAAGAACCCCTTCGACCCGAAACGGAGCTACGGATAGCAGATATAATGGTCGTACGAGCAGTGAATATAGCAGTCCCAGAGGAAGCACTAACTCTGGATCTGAGCGTACAGGAAGCAGAACAGGAGCAGACTACAATGTTCCCGAACGTTCGACTATCCCTAGCAATTCGAGAGGTAGCATAGAATATAATAGACCTTCGGAGCCTAATAACAGTCGCAGCTATCCATCTCAGAGACAGACGCCAACCCGATCGAACACGGAGAGTTTACCTTCCCGATCGACCTATGAGGGACGTTCATCGGAGCGAGTGGCAGCCCCGGAGCAGAATAGCAGCCGATCCAGTCGGCAGCCAGCGAGCCGAAGCTATCCAACTCAGGAAAGTTCGTCTACGCCCAATGTACGCTCAGCACCGACGCCATCTGCCCCCTCTCGCTCGTCCCGGACCGAAAGTTCTCCTACCCGCTCGCGATCCTCTTCCAGCTCTGAGCGAAGTGGTTCTTCTTCGGAACGTAGCAGCCGCAACCCCCAATAATCCGCTTTGCGGAGAGGTAAGGCGGAAGTCCCCGGATGTATCACGGGGACTTCCGCCTTAAATTTTATATATGGTTTTTTATGGTTAATATTTGCTATTTTTAGACTCTTACAAAAAAACAACATCCAGAAATGGAAATACAATTTGATATAGAATTTAAAGAAAGCGCTCCTAAGTATGTACAAATCATCAACTCTCTACTCCAAGCCATAAGTAAGGGTAAGCTTAAAAGAGGTGATAAAATACCCTCTATTAATCAGTTGAGTGAGGAGTTTTTACTTTCCAGAGATACTGTAGAAAAGGCCTATAAGCATATGATCAAGGATGGTGTGCTTATTTCGGTGCGGGGAAAAGGGTATTTTATCAATCGGGTAGATGTAGAAAACACCACCCGTGTGCTGCTGGTAATGAATAAGATCAGCAATTATAAAAAACAGGTATATAACGCCTTCGTAGAACAGGTAGGGAAAAATGTGAATGTCGACTTACATATCCATCATTCCAATATTAATATTTTTAAGAATTTAATCAAAAACAGCATCGGTGAATATGACCATTATGTTGTGATGCCACATTTTTACGAAAAAAATGAGGAGGCGATAGAGATTCTGAAGCTTCTACCTCCTGAGAAGCTCATACTATTGGACAAAGACATTGACTTTCCAGGAAAAAAACATTCTTGTGTCTACCAGAATTTCGAGAAAGATATTGTAGAGGCGTTAAATGAAGCAGAAAGCCTGCTAAAGGCCTACTCTAAACTCATTCTTATTTTTCCTACCATCATTCCTTACCCAAAGGAAATCGTAAAAGGCTTTAGAATATTTTGTATTCAGCAAGAAATAGAACACGAGATTATCTATGACTTTCAGGAGACTAATGTGGTTACAGAGCAGGCAGCATACATCGTCGTAGAAGAGAACGACCTGGTAGAGTTGATAAAAAAATGTCGCCAGCAAGCCCTGGACGTAGGTAAAGATGTAGGAATTATATCTTACAACGAAACGCCTCTTAAAGAAATATTACTGAATGGCATTACCACCATCTCCACTGATCATGAGCAAATGGGGCGGACAGCCGCAAACCTGATCATTAATGGTGAACAGGCATTTGTGAAAAATCCATTCACCCTTACCATTCGTAAATCCTTATAAACAACAGGGAGTGCTCAGGAATAATCATCCCGGCACTCCCTGTTATTTTTTGAACAAAAAGTGATCTACAGGCCAGTAGCTATAGTCGTATTTCCACGCTCCTTGGTCAGCTGGGCCCTTACCTCCAGGGCCCGGAATAATCCAAGCGGATCGATAGCGCCTCCATTCCGCCGCATCATTTCGCGTACCAACGGACGAACATCCGTCCTGAAGGCATGTTGCAGAATCTGTTGCGCTTCCACCGCATCGTTATTTATGCGTGCATACTCTAAGGCGGGTCGGTCTACCAGTAAAGCTTGCGCATAAGCGATCAGTATTGCTTCCACCGATTGAAGCAGATCCTCGAGTGGATCCTTCACGTTATGGCTGGCATCAATCATCCAGGCATAGGCATCACTCCCACGTCCAGCGGTTTGCATTCCGGCAACCAATTCATTAAAGATCAAAAACAGCATATAGGGCCGAATACTTCCTACCGTCAGATCGTCGTCGCCATATTTGGAGTCATTGAAATGAAAACCTGCCAATCGATCTTCCATCATCAACATGGCCACAATCTGTTCGATATTAGCATTTGGCAGATGGTGCCCCAAGTCTACTAGTACATCGGCCTTAGGTCCCAGTTTCTGACATAGCATCAGGGAGCTTCCCCAGTCCTGAATTACTGTTGAATAGAAATTAGGTTCGTAAGCCTTATATTCCACAAACATTTTCCAGTCTTCGGGCAGTGCTTTATAAATCTCCTGCAGAGAAGCCAGGGTATTCTGAAAAGAACGTGCGAATTGTGCCTGGCCCGGAAAACAAGACCCATCAGATAACCAGATGGAAAGGGACTTGGAACCTAACTCCTTTCCATATTTTATTACTTCTATATTATGGTCTACCGCCTGCTTACGAACTGAGGGGTCGGTATGAGACAAAGAGCCAAACTTATAGGATAATTTTTGATCTTTCTGATCCTGGAAGGTATTAGAATTTACAGCATCGAATTTCAGATCTAACGAAGCAGCCAGCGCCATAATTTCCTCAGCTTGTTGGGGAATATCCCAAGGGATATGCAGGGAAATAGCACCACTAGAGCGGTTCAAGGCATGCAATAGGCCAACATCCGAAACTTTATGTTCCAGAGTGCCCGGCTCTCCTGTTCCCGAAAACCGTCCAAATCGCGTCCCACCTGTTCCTAGGGCCCAACTAGGAATAGCCACTTGAAAGTCGGCCAATTCGGCTATCACCCGATCTACATCGATTCCTTGCTCGGCGAGCTGTTCCTTGAGAAAGATAAACTGATTATTATGTCTGGAAAACAAACCGTCGTTATACTGATCGATCTGCTGCTGTTGAATCTTCATAATAAGAATTATTGGAGAATAAAAAAAGGGAATCGTGCAAGGTAGACCGTGGACTGAAAGCTATCCGGCAGCAAAATGCTACCGGAAGCTATTGTAGCCCTATTGCCATCCACTGCGATACGACTCCCTTTTTTAGGTTAATTAACGTACAAAGGCAGCAGGAACTCCACCATCTACATTGATGACATTCCCTGTACTCTTATTGAGCATACCACTTACGAAAATATATACACCATTAGCGATGTCTTCCGTATGGATTTCGGCATTCAATACGGTTCGCTTGGCATAATAGGCCGGAAGCTCCTCGATCTTGATACCATAGGCTTTGGCACGGCCTGCAGCCCAGCCACTTTCCCAAATTTTACTACCTGCAATTACGGCATCAGGATTTACAATATTGACCCGGATCTTATCACCACCGAGCTCTGCAGCAAGCAAACGACTCATATGTTGCTGAGCCGCTTTGGCAGTACCATAAGCCACGTTATTAGGACCGGATACAAGGCCATTTTTAGAAGCAATATTGACAATATCTCCCCCCATACCTTGTTGGCGCATTATCGCTACCGACTCCTGAGACACCAGGAACTGCCCCTTTACGAGTACGTCGTGCAGGATATCCCAGTCCTTAATAGTCGTATCGGCGATAGGTTTCGAAATGGATAGACCTGCGCAGTTAACGACGATATCAAGGCCTCCAAATCTTAATTTTGTTTTCTCCATTGCCGCTTTTATCTGGTCAGGATCTAAAACATTAGCATTAGCTATTTCCGAATAATCTTTACCAAATTTGGCATCAAATTCCGCTTTCGTCTCGGCCAGAGCCGCATCGTCGATATCAGAAATCACCACGCAGGCACCTTCCTGTAATAGCTTCATCGCGATCGCTTTGCCTATGCCACCAGATCCACCTGTTACCAGAGCTACCCGGCGCGATACGGTTTTCTCCTTAGGCATACGCTGAAGTTTCGCCTCTTCGAGTAACCAATATTCGATATCAAAAGCCTCTTGCTCAGGCAAAGAAACGTAGGAAGAAATGGCCTCAGCCCCTTTCATCACATTGATGGCATTAATATAAAACTCAGCTGCTACACGAGCAGTCTGTTTGTCTTTAGCAAAAGAGAACATGCCCACTCCTGGTATCAAAATAATTACGGGGTTCGGGTCACGTACCGCTGGGCTGTTATCACGCTTACAGCGGTCATAATAGGCTTGATAATCTACCCGGTAAGCCTCAAACTGAGGGGTAATCTGAGCCAGTATTTCCTCATCGGTACCTCCTAATAATTCAAAAGGGAAGTCCAGAACCAGAGGACGGATTTTGGTACGAAGGAAGTGATCGGGACAGCTGGTACCTAATGGTGCCAATTTATCCAGATCATTACTTCCGATGAATTCCAGAACACGTTCATCGTCGGTAAAATGTCCGATCATCGCTTGCTTGTCCGAGGCCAGTCCGCGAAGATATGGCGCCAACTTGCCAGCTACTTCCATGCGGCGCTCTGGTGCCTCATTTTCTATTTTCTTTCCGCCAAAAACGGGACCCTTTTTCCCATAATTTTCCGCCAGATATTCCGAAGCCTTTTCTATGGTATTCAAGGTGTTGATATAGGATTCATAGGCAGTATCGCCCCAGGTAAACAGTCCATGTCCGCCCAATACGATCCCACGGATACCGGGATTATCTGCCAGAGCCTTCTCTAACTGAAGCCCCAGATCAAAGCCCGGACGTTGCCAATTAACCCATGCCAACTCGCCCTCAAAAAGTTCTTTCGTAATAGCTTCACCGTCCTTAGAGGCAGCAATGGCTATTAACGCGTCTGGATGTAAATGGTCGATATGCTTAAATGGCAAGAGCCCGTGAAGTGGAGTATCAATGGAAGGAGCCTTCGATTTCAGATCGAAGATACAGTGGTTAAAAAGCTCCACCATCTCATCTTCAAATTCTAATCCACGATAGATATTCTTCAGGCTATGCAGACGCTCCTGGTATAATCCGGCAAGTCCACTACGGGTTAAGGTTCCAATATCCCCCCCCGACCCTTTGATCCACATCACTTCAACCTCTTTACCCGTCAAAGGATCTTTCTCCATGGTTTTACAACTGGTGTTACCTCCAGCATAATTGGTAAGTCGCAAATCTGCACCTAGCAGATTAGAGCGGTAAAGGAGTAGAGCTATCTGGTCATCTCCCAGGGAGTCTGCCTTCTCTTGATCCCATAAATAACTTACATACTTGTACTGAGCGACTTTGGTTTGGTTCATGTGTTCTTTTAATTTTAATACGAATAGGTAATTTTTAATTACTTCAAAAGGCTAGGGAAAGGAATAATTGATCCACTTCTAATGTTCTGCAAGATTATTGAACTTCCTGTTGGGTTCCGTCCTGTGGTATCCTGTCTGTAGCAATAAAATAAGATAGAATAGCAATTTATGAGCTTTCGTGAAAGGAAAGGCACAAAAAAAGTCTGGCTACTCACCAGACCTTTTTTTATAAATAAAATTTTTAACTCATTTTTTACTGCCAGACCAGTCCCATATTATGAAACATGAAACCATAAATATCGGCTTGAGTTTCCAGGGCTTTTCTTGTATTACTAGCTCCATGACCCGAATTCGTATCTATTCGTATCAGTAATGGATTTTCCGACGAAGGACCCGCAACCCTTTGTAATTGGGCAGCATACTTAAAAGAATGTGCAGGCACCACCCGGTCATCATGATCAGCAGTAGTAATCATGGTAGCAGGATAAGCCGTATTCTCCTTCACATTATGAAGAGGAGAGTAACTGTAGAGCATTTTGAACTCCTCAGCATTTTCACTGCTACCATAGTCAGCTATCCAGTTCCACCCGATAGTAAATTTGTGAAAACGCAGCATATCCATTACGCCTACCGCCGGAAAGGCCACCTGGCAAAGGTCGGGCCGCTGATTAATCACCGCCCCCACGAGCAGTCCACCGTTGGAGCCACCCTGCAGCGCTAATTTGGAAGGGCTGGTATATTTTTCTTGAAACAAAAACTCAGCCGCTGCAATAAAGTCATCGAAGACATTCTGTTTTTTAAGTTTCATACCCTGCTCGTGCCAGGTTTCACCATATTCTCCCCCACCCCGTAAATTCGCCTGTACATACACCCCTCCCTGGTCCAGGAATGGAATTCGGGTGGGGCTAAATGCTGGAGTAAGACTGATGTTAAAACCTCCATAGCCATAAAGAAGGGTGGGATTCTGCCCATTCAGCTCTAAACCTTTTTTAAAAGTGATAAAAGCTGGAATCCGTGTTCCATCCTTACTAGGATAAAACACCTGACGCGTTTCATAGTCCCCGGGTTCGAAAGCCAGTTCCGGTTTTTTAAACAAGCTGCTAACTCCAGAGGAAATATCATATTTAAAAATCGTCGGAGGATAGATAAAGGAGGTGTAGGTATAAAACACAAAAGTATCCGTTGCTTCACCTCCAAAACCTGTGGCAGTCCCTAAGCCAGGCAATTCTACCTCCCGTTCTTTTTTGCCCTGCATATTCAAGACATATATTCTTGTGCTTACATCCTTAGAGTAGGAAACAAATAGTTTCCCTCCTGCCGAGCCAACACCTTGCAACGGCTCAGGCTGTTCGGCCAGCACGGTACGCCAAGCCTTCTTAATGGGATCAAAATGCATCAGCTTACCATTAGGTGCCTCTTCATTGGTTTCTATGAGAAATCCATCCGAGACATTCTCTACCAAACTATAGCTATAGTTCGTAATTTCGGCTATTACAGGCCGGAAAGTAGAAGATTGAGCGTCCTTTACCCAAAGCCCATTTCCATCTTTACCTTTACCCCGATCGCTTACATAGAGTACCGCAAAGCGTTCATCTTCCGTGGTAGATACAGTATGAAAGCGTTGAGAATTAGCCTTATCTTCAAATATTAATTGATCGGCCGACTGCTCCGTTCCAATTTTATGGAAATAAACCTGATGATTTTCATTTTTAGCGGCCAAAGCGCTACCATCAGGCTTGGGATAGCGACTATAATAAAATCCATCACCCTGCCAGGCAGCACCTGAAACCTTCACCCATTCTACCCGATCGGGCAACATTTCCAAGGTTTTCATATCCATAACCTGATACGTTTGCCAGTCGGAGCCACCTTTGGAAAATCCACAAATGGCATAGGCACCATTTTTAGAAAGATTGAAGACGGTAAGCCGGGTGGTAGCATCCGTAGACAGTGAATTAGGGTCAATAACTACCTCAACTTCCCCATTTTCACCCTTCTGTCTGTATAATACAGACTGATTCTGCAGGCCATCATTCTTATAAAAATAATAATAGTCTCCCTTCTTCTTGGGTGCAGAATATTTAGGGTAATTATATGCCTTTTCCAGATCATCAAATATTTTTCCTTTATATGGGATCGCATCCAAAAATTGAAAGGTTACTTTATTCTGGGCCTTTACCCATGCTTCCGTTTCTGCGGACCGGTCGTCTTCTAACCAACGATAGGGATCGGCAACAGGGGTACCGTGATAGTCGTCCACCTGCTCAACGGTTGTAGTACTAGGATAGGCAATTTTTTGGGCCAGGGTGTCTCCACCCATTAACCCGGAAGTGATCAGACTCAACATTAATATATTATTTCTCATGATTACAAATTTCAATAGCATCAAAATAATGCAGGGACACTACTTTCTTTTAAAGTAATTCAAACTCACCGAGGATGCATTTCCCAGTTCACTTAGGGTATAATATCCTTTGAGGTCTTTATCGAAACAAATACCTTCCCCCTGAGGTTCGGGAGCGATTAAGAAGCTGCGCTTTGCTGGAGTTGTCAAGGCCTGAGCAACTGATTGCCCGGAAGAAAGGCGCCAATAGCTTACCGTTAAATAAGTCCGGATCAGAACCTCGTCTCCTTTTACCGATACATCTCCCCCGGTCACTAAATTCAGACTGGGGATATTGCCTACTTTTTCCGCGGTAATGACATTGACCGTTGATTGGGGATAGGGCAATCGGTAGATCCCCGCCCGATCGGCTTCTTTGGAAATAATGATCAGATCGAGCGTCAGCGGATCTAATAGCAAGGCTTCAGCATTCAGGTTTCCATCCGGATAACGAAACTGTATTTTCTCCACCGCATCTGCGGCAAAGCTACCGCCTACCACCTGCAGGTCAGGCACACGATAAATGGTATTATTTCTGTCCACCCCGCCATTATTGCCTATATCGGCAATATATACATAGTTTTTTGTGGCATCGGGACCTTTCCCCGATGCAATGTCTTCCCAATCGACATTCGAAGAGCCAGGAATCGTGTAAGGGGTAATAGAGCTGCCATTTTTGGCCACCAGAAATATGGCGTTCGGCCCCCCGGAATCCTCTACCGACCAAAGGTAATCATTGAGATATTGTGCCGGAGCAATACCCGAAGCTTCATCAATTATACCGGCAGCAATTGGAAAACTGGTTGGAACCGTTTGAAAATCATCGGTAGTGGCGACATCCGGATCTTTTCCATTGTCACAGCTATATAAAGCAAAAATGCTTAAGGATAAAAAATACGGTAAAATGTGTTGTACACTGTGTTTTGACAAATTCATAAAAAACTGTTCATGATAGATTTGGTAAAAATACGTAGTTTTGCGGCATTTATTATGAAGCACCTTCATTATACCAGTATTAAAAATATTATATGTTACGTTCACATACCTGCGGGGAGTTAAGTTTAGAGCAAGTTAATCAAAATGTCGTTTTATGTGGTTGGGTTCAGCGCGTTCGTGACAAGGGAGGCATGATCTGGCTAGACCTTCGCGACCGGTATGGAATTACCCAATTGTTGTTTGAAGAGGGCAAAACACCAGCAAATATTTTAGAAATGGCACGTTCGCTAGGACGTGAGTTCGTGATTTCTGCCTCGGGAGAAGTTATTGAACGAGTTGCCAAAAATGACAAAATCGCTACAGGAGCCATTGAGATCAGAGTTTCGTCCTTAGAGATTCTCAATCCCGCAAAACTCCCCCCCTTTCTGATAGAAGATGAGACCGATGGAGGAGATGACATCCGTATGAAATATCGTTATTTGGATCTTCGTCGCAGCATTGTTCGTAAGAATTTACAGTTACGCCATCAGGTTGCCAAACATACCCGCCAATATCTTGATAACTTAGACTTTATTGAGGTTGAAACCCCTGTACTGATTAAGTCTACTCCTGAAGGCGCCAGGGACTTCGTGGTACCCAGCCGGATGAATCCTGGCGAGTTTTATGCATTACCTCAGTCTCCTCAAACTTTCAAGCAGCTTCTGATGGTGGCAGGATTCGACCGATACTATCAAATCGTTAAATGTTTCCGCGACGAGGATCTTCGAGCCGACCGGCAGCCAGAATTTACCCAGATAGACTGCGAAATGTCTTTTGTCACCCAGGAAGACATCCTTAATACTTTCGAAGGTATGGTTGTACACCTCTTCAAGCATGTAAAAGGAATCGATATGCCGGAAGTACCCCGTATGACCTATGCCGATGCCATGAAATTATACGGCTCCGACAAGCCCGACATTCGTTTTGAAATGAAGTTTGTTGAGCTTAAAGGGCAGGATCGTGATCTTGTTTCCGGAAAAGGCTTTGGTATTTTCGATGAGGCACCCATGGTCGTTGGAATCTGTGCCCAGGGCTGTGCCACCTACACCCGCAAGCAAGTGGATGAGCTTACCGACTGGATGAAACGCCCGCAAATAGGCGCCAAAGGTTTAATTTACGTTCGTTATAATGCTGATGGTAGCATCAAGTCTTCAGTAGACAAATTTTATGATGAAGCCACCTTACGGAATTGGGTGGAGGTATTCGATGCCAAGCCTGGCGACCTGATATTGCTCCTTTCGGGAGCAGAAGATAAGGCTCGCAAACAGTTGAACGAGTTACGTCTTGAAATGGGAAGCCGGCTGGGCTTGCGCAACCCAGATGAATACAGGGCCTTATGGGTTTTAGACTTTCCATTATTAGAATATGGAGAAGAGGAGGATCGCTGGTTTGCCATGCACCACCCCTTTACCAGCCCGAAGCCAGAAGATATAGCCTTACTGGAAACGGACCCAGGGAAGGTTCGTGCCAATGCTTATGACCTGGTCATTAATGGCGTTGAAGTAGGAGGAGGCTCCGTGCGAATCTTCGAAAGGGAATTGCAACAGAGGATGTTTGGTATACTAGGCTTCAGCCCGGAGGAAGCTCAGGAACAATTCGGCTTCCTGATGAATGCCTTCGAATATGGCGCACCTCCTCATGCCGGAGTAGCCTTCGGTTTCGATCGACTTTGTTCCCTATTTGGCGGAGCTGATTCAATTCGTGACTTTATTGCCTTTCCAAAGAATAATTCGGGGCGTGACGTAATGATCGATTCCCCGTCTACAATCTCCGCTGCCCAATTGAAGGAATTAGCAATCGATGTAAAACCAAGTGTTTGATGTATATAGGTTTGAAAATCACCATTTAAAAAAAACTAACCAATTTTACATTTCAATTTTGTAAATTCGCTCGTCGTTATTGTAGATTCATTTTTGCAGTAGTTATATTGGATTCTATTTTTCCGATTGTAGAAGAAATTATATATAAATTTTTAAGTTTACAGGGCGATATATTAGATCACAAAACCGAATGTATTGGTTGGAACCTATGGCAGAAAATAGAATTGTTATTTTGGGCGATTCCCTAGCGATGCCAAGAATAATGGATGGGATCAGGTTCGAAGACACATACGCTTATCATTTAGCCAAAGAATTTGAACCTGATTTCACCTTGTACAATAGAGCTAAGAGGGCTAATACCTTTGCCAAACAAGCTGTAGAATGGACCCTAAATGATGATTTTATTTGCTATAATCCTAAGATTGTCATAATTCATTTAGGCATAGTAGATTGTGCGCCAAGATTGTTTTCTGAGTTGCAAAATAAAGTCATAGAAATGATGCCGGCCCCAATCAGGAAGCCAATTATAACTTTTTTTAGCAAACGCCGTTTATTCTTTACCCGCCTTTTTAAGAAGGTGTATGTTGACAAAAAATGTTTTGAAGCTGGAATCAGGAGTATCTTAACACATATTGATTCAAGCAAGCAAAAAACGATCATAGTAGGCATTGCGCCAACTAATACAGTGAACGCAAATCGCTCTTACGGGTTTGAGGCCAATATTATGGATTATAATAATATCTTAAAAAATGTAGCAGCCACGAAAGAGAATACTATTTTTCTGGATGTAAGAGACCAAATAAATCCAGATATTCACCTTTTACCTGATGGTATTCATCTGACAAAAGAGGGACATTTAATAATTTCCAAAATGATTATCAACCATCTGAATAATTCACTAAAACTTACGGCAATGACAAAATAGTAACCATCATTCTGGTATTCGTTATAATTATTAGGTTTTTTATGATCGCTATTAAGCACACTTGGAACATTTTCCCGCCGACAGGCACCTTTAATATGTTTAATAAATTTATAGTAACAGTATTCTTTCTGTTTTTACCCTTTGGTTTCCTTACTTACGCTCAAGAAGTCCCTACCCCCGCTCAGACTCCGACTTCAACGCCTACAAATCCCGACCAGCTCCCCCCCCAACAAGTCATAGATTATTATAATAAAGCAAAATCATCAGGAATGTCGGATTCCGATATTGAAAGGGCTGCCATACAAAACGGATACACCCCGGCACAGATTTCGGAAATACGTAAACGTCTGGAAAATTCATCTAATACTAACACCAGTAATGACACCGACCGGGACGACCTAGATGAAACCCGGGATGATGAGCTGGATGAAGACGAAAGCGATCCCAGCGACACCACCGCTACCAGCAGGGCCAGCAGAAGAAGACTTAGGAGTACATTCGGGTCATCCTTTTTCGCTCGTTCCTCCAAAACATTTGAGCCTAACCTAAGGATTGCCACCCCAAAAAACTATATTCTAGGGCCTGAAGATGAACTTAATGTAGACATATACGGAAATTCGGTCGAGCATTTCAAACTAAAGATAAGTCCGGAAGGGACAGTCAAAATGCTCAATTTGGCTCCAGTCTATTTGAATGGTTTGACTATTGAACAGGCAAGTGACAAAATCGTTAGTACCCTTCGCCAGGCCTATTCTACCCTGAATAGACCGGGTTCCGGAACTCGTGCCTCTATCACCTTAGGAAATGTCAGGAGTATACGGGTCATGATAACCGGGGAGGCCTATCGACCAGGAACTTACACGGTTTCCAGCTTGGCGACCGCCTTCAATGCTTTATCCGTTTCTGGAGGACCAAATAGAAATGGTTCTTTCCGGAACATTGAAGTAGTGAGGAATAATAAAGTAATCAAAACGATCGATTTATATAGATTTTTAGTAGATGCCGATCTGAACGATAACATAGCCCTTCAGGACCAGGATATCATTCTAATTCGCCCCTACCTCTCCCGGATTGAATTAAATGGGCAAGTGAAAAGGCCAGGAATCTTTGAAGCAAAGCCCAATGAAGGACTTGCCGATATTATTCGATATGCTGGTGGATTTACTCCAGAAGCCTATACTACGCTGCTTACCTATCAACGTAATAATGGAACAAATTATGTAATTGGTAGTATCGACTCCACGGAAATAGATACTTTTCAACCCAAGAATGGTGATATCATTAACGTGTCCAGAATATTGGATATGATATCCAATCAGGTCGAAGTAAGAGGGGCTGTTATGATGCCTGGATTCTATCCCCTTGAAGAACGTAGTAATACGGTAGGTAAGCTTATAGAGCGGGCACGTGGCATTTCTCCCAAGGCATTTTTGAATCGTGCCATCCTCGAAAGACCATATGGCAGTTTAGAAACGGGAATTATTTCCATTGATATAAGGAAATTACTCAATAAGGAAATTGAAGATATTGAATTGGTTCCTGGTGATATCCTAACCATCAAATCGGTAGATGATTTAAAGGAATCTGCATTCTTAACTATTTCCGGTTCAGTGATTAACCCTGGTAGTTATCATTTCTTTAAAGGAATTACTATTGAAGATCTAATTTTCACGGCAGGAGGTTTTAAAGAAGGAGGTATCCCCTATCGTGTTGAGATCTCCCGTCGAGTAAAAGCTGACACATTGGGTCTTGCAGACAACCAGAATGTCAGAATATTCACGCTAGAGGTGGATGAAAACCTGGCCCTAAATCCGGCAGATAAGGCTTTTCAACTCGCCCCCTATGATATCGTTTCTATCCGGAAATCGCCCCGTTACGAAACGCAAAAAACCGTCACCATTCTGGGTGAGGTCATGTATCCCGGGAATTATACAATTCAGAGCAGTTTTGAGCGTATAGCAGATATATTTCCTAAAGCAGGGGGTCTAAAACCAGGCGCTTATTTAAAAGGTGCTAAGTTTTACCGAAATAATGAATTAGTCGCTCTGGACCTTAAGAAGATTATAACAAAACCCGAAATATCAGCCAATCTGCTGCTTTATGATGGGGACACTATTTATATCCCTCAGAAATCGGAGATTGTACGGATACAAGGAGCCGTACAAAACCCCTCCTTGGTCAATTTTGAACCATCCTTTTCCTATAAGGACTATTTATCTCAGGCTGGTGGTTATCTGGATAACGCTCAAAAAAGAAACGTCTATGTTTCTTATCCAAATGGAAAAACACAACGGACCAAACGCTTCCTTTTCCTTAAGTCCTATCCAAAGGTAGAACCAGGATCGACCGTTACCGTTCCAGCCAAAACAGTTACGGCCGAAAACAAGCTTAGTCGTTCAGAGAGGATAGCGATTTTCTCCCTGATTGCAACGATGACCATAGCGGTTATACGATTGTTTTAACCTGATTCAGTAGTCTTAATTACTGCATGGCCGTTTCAGATTCTTTAGCTTTCATGCTTATTGCGGACAGAAGGCCCTGTAATTTTTTGATTTCGACAGCAACTTTTTAAGTACATATAATGAAACCAACAGAGACACCCTTGACGGAATCGCCTAAGGGAACAGAAATCAGTTTAAAGGATATTATTGGATTTTTGAAAAGGAATTTTCGATTTGTCTTTATTAGCGCTTTCATCTCCGGTATTCTGGGAATTGCCCTTAGCTTTTTGGTGACCAAAACATTTAAAGCGGAAACCATCATCCTCCCCGAAATGGGAAATGAGGATAAAAAAGGCTTAAGTTCCTTAGCCATGGGACTGGCAAGTCTGGGCATGAACACAGGAGATGCCACAGATGCCATTCGTCCTGATTTATACCCGTCCATAATTCAAAGTATGCCAGCAATGGTTCACCTGTTGGAAAGACCTGTCATGGATAAGACCGGGAAGAAGTATGCAACTTTCGAAAGCTACCTTACCCGCGATTCAAGCCAAACCTTTCTGGCCAAGATCATTCCAAAATCCGACAAGAAGGAGGAAGTATTTCCAGAAGTAAAGAAAGAAGGCGTCGTTTTTCTCCCACGAGAAAGAGAGAAAGTGGTAAAAATGGCGAGGGAAATGATTATTGCAAGTCTGGAACTTAAAAGCGGGGTTATCTCTATGACAGCAGAAACTGACGACCCGGTGGTCTCTGCTATCATTCTTCAGGAGGCCGTAGATTACCTGACTAACTTTGTTACTGAATATCGTACTGAGAAAATCCAACAACAAATCGATTTCCTTCGCACAAGTTCTATTAAGGCTAAAAAAGAGAAAGATATGGCAGAGGTACGACTACAAAATTATCGTGATCAAAACCGCAATCCCTTTCTCAATATGGCTAAGGTGGAAGAACAACGCTTGGTAGAAAGTTTAGCTTTGGCCCAAACCGTATATAATGACTTGATTCAGAGATATGAACAGTCCAAAATAAAAGTTAAGGATGAAAAACCCGTATTTAAGATACTAGAACCCACCAGGATACCCATCGATAAGGCCGGGCCCAAACGCCTGGTTTATGGAATGTTATATGCTGTAATTGGTACCATCTTAGCTTTGGTATATATTTTCTTCTATCGTGAAAAATTGCATCGTAAATTATTTTCCGAATTACAAAGTCTTTAGACATACACAGACCAAAAATTATGGAGTTAAATCTTAATGAAAAGTCAATCTTAATTACTGGAGGCACGGGTTCTCTGGGTAAAGCACTCACTAAAAAAATTCTGAAAGAATGGCCCTCGGTAAAACGATTGGTAATTTTTTCACGTGACGAGCAAAAGCAGTTTCAGATGGCTCAGGAATATCCTAGCCATTTATATCCACAATTACGATTTTTTATCGGCGATGTCCGAGATTTAGAAAGATTAAAAAGAGCCTTCCAGGGGATCGATTATGTAATACATGCAGCGGCAATGAAGCATGTACATATTGCAGAGTATAATCCTGACGAATGTGTCAAAACGAATGTTGGAGGGGCTGATAATGTCATTAAGGCGGCATTGGAAACCAATATCAAAAAAGTTGTGGCGCTCTCTACAGATAAGGCTTGTGCTCCCATTAATCTGTATGGTGCCACAAAATTGACTTCTGACAAATTATTTGTAGCTGCCAATAATATCAAAGGATATAAGGACATCCGTTTTTCTGTCGTTCGATATGGCAATGTAATGGGCTCTAATGGTTCTGTTATCCCCTTCTTTATCAACAAGCGTAAAGAGGGTATTTTACCTATTACGGTAAAAAGCATGACCCGGTTTAATATTTCATTGCAAGGTGGTGTGGACATGGTACTGCATGCCCTTGAAAATGCCTGGGGAGGTGAAATCTTCGTTCCAAAAATTCCTTCATACAAAATTACAGATGTTGCCACGGCCATAGGTCCCGAATGCGAACACCCTGTGGTGGGTATTCGCCCTGGTGAGAAAATTCATGAAGAGATGATCACTTCTTCCGATTCCTTTTTTACTTATGATTTAGGAAAATATTATGTGATTGTGCCCCAAACACCTGCATGGAAACTAGAGACCTTTATAAAGGAGTTCGATGCCAAATTGGTCGAGGAAGGTTTTTCATATAATTCCGGAGAGAATACAGAATGGGAAACTGTAGATAGCTTAAGGAAATTAATCAAGGAACACGTAGATTCAACCTTTGAGGCATAAAAATGAATTCGATACCATACGGAAAACAGTACATTTCCCAGGAGGACATCCATTGCATAGTCGAGACCTTGCAGTCTGATTTTCTTACCCAAGGCCCAAAAATCGAAGAATTTGAAGTGGCATTTGCCAATTATGTTGGCTCAAAATATGCAGTTGCAGTTTCCAACGGCACGGCCGCCCTTCACTTATGTGCCCTTGCCTTAGACGTAAATGAAAAAAGTAAGGTAATCACCACACCCATAACCTTTGCTGCTAGTGCTAACTGTATCCTATACTGTGGAGGCAATGTGGAGTTTGTCGATATCGACAAAAAAAATGCACTTATAGACATAGATGCCGTAGAGACACTCCTGAGAAGTCAGCCTAAGGGTACATTTTCCGGAATTGTACCTGTGGATTTCGCAGGACATGCTGTCGACCTGGAAAGGTTACGAAAGCTAGCCGATGAATATGAATTGTGGATTATTGAAGATGCCTGTCATGCACCAGGCGGTTACTTTACTGATAGTCATGGTGAACAGCAGAAATGCGGCAATGGAAAATTCGCAGACTTAGCCATTTTTTCTTTTCACCCGGTAAAGCATATTGCCTGTGGAGAAGGTGGGATGATCACCACCAACAGAAAGGACCTCTATAACAAAATTATCCGTCTGCGTACCCACGGGATCACAAAGAACCCTGAATTGATGCATGAAAATCACGGAGGATGGTATTACGAAATGCAGGAGTTGGGTTATAACTACCGCATTCCTGATATACTTGCAGCCTTAGGGCTGTCACAACTGAGCAGAGCCGACCAGGGCTTAGCGCGAAGAAGAGAGATAGCTCAGAAATACGATTCTGCCTTTGCTGAAAGTCAGATCGAGGTACTTCAAAGCCCTGAAGACAAGGGCCATGCGTATCACCTGTATGTGATCAGAACCAAAAAAAGGAAAGAGCTGTATAATTTTCTGAAACAACATAATATTTTTGCTCAGGTACATTATATCCCGGTTTATACCCTTCCATATTATAGGAACTTAGGTTATACTTCCGACGCTTACCCAATGGCTGAAGATTATTACGCAGAATGTCTGAGCCTACCCATGTACCCAACGCTGACGGAGAAAGAACAAGAATTCGTGATTGAAACGGTTAAAAAGTTCCATGATGAAGCTTAGTAATAAACTGGGAATTGGAACAGTGCAGTTTGGCCTGGAATATGGGATTAATAATCGTATGGGCATACCCAGCGATGAGGAAATCAACCATATTCTAGCATATTACAGGCAGTCTTGTCGCGAACCTCTAATCGACACCGCTGTGGCCTATGGAAATAGTCATGAAAGGCTAGGAATAGCCTTTCAAAAAGACAATAATTATAAAAATTGCATCGTTTCAAAATTTTCTCCAAGAGTTAGAACTGCCCAGGAACTCCGGGATGAGTGTCAAACCAGTTTGCAGATCCTAAAAGTGGAAGCACTTTATGGTTTTCTTGCGCATAGTGCCGAAACGCTCATAACCAATCCTTCTTTATTAGAAGCTCTATTAGAATTAAAGAAAGAAGGGTATGTTGAGAAAATTGGTGTTTCCGTTTATTTCCCTGCCCAGGTCGACTATTTCATTGATAAAGATCTTCCAATCGATATCATTCAGGCTCCTTTTAATGTGTTTGACCAGCGATTCGCAAAGACAATTGAGCTTGCTAAAAGTAAAGGAATTGAAGTTCATACCAGATCAGCGTTTATGCAGGGGCTGATATTTAAGCCTCAACCCTTCTTTGAAGGGTATTTTGCTCCCTTCCTTCAGGGAAAGAAATGCCTAGAAGATCTGGCGAAAACTTACGATATACCTGTACAAGGGTTAGCCTTGGCTTTCTGTCTGAAGCAGCCGTTTATTGACCGGGTAATCATTGGAGTAGATTCTAAGCATAACCTGGAAGAAAATATTGAGGCCATAGCGTTTTTCGAATCATCTGGACTGAATGAGACCATATTGAAGCGCTTTCAAGAGCTAGAATCTATTCCAGAGGAGATATTATTGCCATATAACTGGCCCAAATAAATGAACATGGAAATTTTCAATTTATCAGGAAAAAATGCAGTAGTTACAGGTGGTTATGGCTATCTGGGTACAGCCATGGTAAATGCCTTACATTCCTTTGGCGCCAATGTAATCGTAGCCGGAAGATCCAGGGCTAAGTTTGAAGAAAAATTTAATAATGAACATTCGAGGCTCAGCTTCCAGGAATGCGATATAATGCAATCTGAGAGCTTTAAAAAGTTATATCAAAATACGTTTGAGAATTTTGGAAGTCTTGATATCATTATCAATAATGCTTATTCCAGTCGAGGCAACGACCCCGAAAAGATGACGGATGAAGATTGGGCATATACTTTAGAAGGAGGACTAGCATCGGTCCATAAGTCCATAAGAGAATCTATACCCTATCTGAAGCAACAGCAATCCGGCAAAATCATCAATATTTCCTCCATGTATGGAATGGTTAGCCCGAATTTCGAGGTGTACGAGGGCGAAGAATGTAGGAGATTTTTGAATCCTCCGCATTATGGTGCTGCCAAGGCGGGTATAATACAACTGACAAAATATTATGCCGCATATTTGGGAAAGGATAATATACAGGTAAATACCCTGACACCAGGTCCTTTTCCCTCTGAAAATATAAAAAATGAATATCCAGGATTTGTAGATCGGCTCAAAACCAAAAATCCACAAAATAACATTGGGGTCCCAGAAGATTTGTCGGGAGCATTAATCCTACTTTCGTCCAAAGCATCCAATTTTATTACAGGTCAAAACCTTGTTGTAGATGGAGGATGGACCAGCTGGTAACCAACCGAGCCAAGGCCTATTAGTTAATAGTTTCAGCTAACTTTAGAATTTAGTTGAGCATAATGAGTTTATATTAGTATTTACTATTCACACCATTTAAATCTTGTATGATTTATCAAATTATTGAAGTAGCCAATACGCATGCAGGGAAATTCGATTACCTGCAAGAGTTGATTGAAACCTTCTCTGTCTATACAGAGGGCTACGGCATAAAGTTTCAACCACTAAAACCGGAAACCCTGGCTACCGCAGATTACGAATGGTTTGGCGTCTATCAGCAGCTGTACTTTGACAACCAGGAATGGGCTACCATCATCGACCAGGCGAATCAGACCAAGGATGTCTGGCTTGACCTTTTCGATGCTTATGGTGTTTCCATCCTAAAGGAAAACCTTAGCAAAGTCTACGGGATTAAGTTCCAATCTTCTGTGTTGTATAATTATGCTTTATTGGATCAACTTTCAAATGTGGACCTAAGCGATAAGCGTATTATATTAAATCTGGCTGCTCAACCCCTTTCCGATATTCAAGAAATAGTAGATCGGTTTGAATCACAACTCAAGCCCAAGGAGATCCTTTTCGAAATCGGTTTTCAGGGTTATCCCACTACTCTTGCAGACTCGGGCCTCAACAAGATTCGGATCATTAAAGAAAAGTTTGCGAATCGTCTGGTTTTTGCCGACCATACGGATGGCAATAGTGATGATGCTTTATGGCTTCCTGTTGTTGCCGCATTCGAAGGGGCTGAAGTGGTAGAAAAGCATGTTATGCTATCTAACCGCGAAACGAAATTCGATTTCTATTCTAGTTTGACTCCTGAGCGCTTTCAGGTCTTTACCGAGAATATTATTAAATATTTCTCTCTACTTTCCGAGCCCTTTATCAATAGGAAAGAGGAGCAATACTTAGAAAAATCCTTGATGGTCCCCATTCTAAATAAAAACAAAGATGCGGGGTCGGGGATTAATTTGATTGATGAAGTCGATTATAAACGATCAGGAAAGAATGGTCTGAATGTAAAGTCTATAGAGTCTTTAATTAATAACTATCATATTTTAGGAGCAGATAAGACCATGGGAGATTCGTTAAAAGCTTCCGACTTCAAAAAGGCATCGATTGGGGCCGTGATCGCATGCAGAATGAAATCAACCCGGCTAAAGAAAAAAGCCCTTCTAAAAATTGGAGACCTCAGCTCCATTGAACTTTGTATAAAAAATACGCTCAGCCTGCAAAATGTCAATACTGTTGTATTGGCTACGAGTACAGAGGAGGAAGATGCCATTTTGAAGGACTACACCTACGACCCTAGAGTAAAATTTCATCAAGGTCACCCGATCGATGTCATGCAAAGGGTACTCGAAGTCTTAGACCTGTATAACCTTGATATCTTTATCAGAATCACGGGTGACAACCCTTTTATCTCTAATGAAATATTAGAGATTCTCTTAGCTTCCCATTTCGAAACTGGCGCCGATTATACAAGTGGTCGTGCCACGGCATTCGGAGTAAACCTGGAAATTATTAATACTGCTGCGCTTCGAAAAGTCAAGTCATTTTTCCCAATGGCCGATTATTCGGAGTATATGACCTATTATTTCTGGAACAACCCTGAATATTTCAGCATCAATATGGTAGATCTGCCAGAAGACTTGGTAAGATCTTATAGACTTACTTTAGATTACGACGAAGATTTGCTGTTGTACAACAATATTGTCGATTACCTTTCTAAGGAAAAGCTGGAAATGTCTCTAAAAAACATTTTCGCCTATCTGGACGCTAATCCAGAAGTAGCGGCCATGAATTCCGGAGTTGAAGTTAAGTATCATACTGACAAGGATTTGATCAAGCGAATTTTTGAGCATACAAAAATAAAGCAGTGAGAAAAAAAGTATTTGTCCGTGCCGATGGAAATTCACAGATGGGTCTGGGCCATGTGGTCCGCTCCTTGTCTTTGGTAGAAATGCTTCGTGATTTCTTCGAATGTACTTTTGTCATACGCAATCCTTCCCTGGCACTTCAAAACCAGATTGAGGCCATAGCACACAAGCTGATAATGGTACCTGAAGAGGTAGCCATAGAAAATGAAGTAGCATTCCTGAACGATCAATATCTTTCTTCTGAAGATATTGTCGTGCTGGACGGCTATCATTTCCGGGAAGATTATCAGCGCTCAGTCAAAGACCTAGGCTGCAAATTGGTCTGTATTGACGATATACATGCCTATCATTTCCTGGCCGATCTAATTATCAATCATGCTGGAGGCATTCCCGACTCACTCTATTCCAGGGAAGCATATACTACCATGGCTCTGGGTCCCGAATACGCGCTTTTACGTCCTCCATTTCTGAAGGCCGCTCAGGAAAAAAGATCTGCAGAGCCTATAAAAAACGTCTTCATATGTTTCGGTGGCGCAGACCCCAAAAACCTGATGCCTTCAGTTGCTCAGGCCGTACTCGAATGTAAAGAGATAGAACGAGTAATAATCGTTGCGGGTAGTGCCAATAAGAATCTGGATAAATTGCTGGCATGGGCCCAGGCCAATGAAAGAGTTAAAGTCTATCATGACTTATCGGCAGCAGACATGATAGAGCTTATGTCTGCCTGCCAGCTGGCAGTGGCACCTGCGAGTACCATTTCCTATGAAGTATGTTCCCTAGGACTTTTGCTCTACTGTGGTAAATACGTTGACAATCAGGATTTCTTGTACCATTATTTAATTAGCGAAAAACTAGCATTGAGTGCAGGGGATTTTGAAAGTTCTTTTCCGCCCATGACCTCCCTGCCTAGCGAAGAGACCTATGCGTCCATTCTGGACTCCCAGCAACGAATTTTCGACGGACTGTCTGGTAAAAGAATACGAAAACTATTTTTAAAGCTTGCCCTGTTAATCAGAGATGCCAGAGCAGCAGACGCAAAGTTATACTTTGATTGGGCCAATGAGCCGGAAACACGACTAAACTCTTTAAATACGGAGGCAATTAAATGGGAAGATCATTGCCAATGGTTTTCCAATAGAATAGATCGTCAGGACTTTCGTTTTTATATTTTCGAAATTAATGGCATTCCCGTCGGGCAAGTACGGTTTGATATACAAGAGGGCATTGCTACCATCAATTACTCCATCGACAAATGCTATCGTGGAATTGGAATAGGGTCCCCCCTCTTAGAATTGGCCATTAATCAATTAAAAACAGATTTTCAGGAGTATATTAAAATCTGTGGCATAGTAAAATATGCTAATGTTTCATCGGCAAAAGTGTTCCGAAATCTGGGTTTTCAGGAAACCAAACACCCGGATTTCATTCAATTTTCCTTAAATCATTAAATGAATAAAACGATGGATAGTCAAAACATACAAATAGGTACTTTTGAAATAGGACAGAATAATCGCCCTTTTGTTATCGCTGAAATGTCGGGCAATCATAATCAGTCATTGAGCCGTGCATTGGAAATTGTAAAAGCTGCCGCAGAGGCCGGTGCTCATGCGGTCAAGCTACAAACCTACACGGCAGACACCATGACGGTTAAGGGGGCATACACCATTCATGACGACAATTCTTTATGGAATGGAAGAGAATTGTACGATCTGTACAAGGAAGCCTATACCCCATGGGAATGGCACAAACCTATTTTTGAGTATGCCAAAGAATTAGGTATGATCTGCTTTTCCAGTCCGTTCGACGAAACTGCCGTGGACTTTCTAGAGGAGTTAAATGCTCCCTTATATAAAATTGCGTCTTTTGAAAACACGCACCACCCACTCCTGAAAAAAGTTGCGAAAACGGGCAAACCCGTTATTATGTCCACAGGAGTGTCATCCATAGGAGATATTATGGAATCTGTGCAGGTACTCCGCGATAATGGCTGTAAAGAATTGATGTTATTAAAATGTACGAGTACCTACCCTTCTACTCCTGAAAACACGAACTTGGCTACGATTCCTGCTTTGCAGCAAATTTTTCCTGACTGCCTAATCGGGTTGTCGGACCATACCATGGGGATCGGAGTCGCTGTAGCATCTGTAGCCTTAGGAGCCAGAGTAATTGAGAAACATTTCACCCTTTCGCGAGCTGATGGTGGCGTAGATAGTGCCTTCTCTACGGAACCTGCAGAAATGAAAGCATTGGTTACAGAAACGGAAAGAGCGTTTCAAGCATTGGGAAAAATTCAATTAACTGTTCAGAAAGCGGAAGAAAAAAGCCTATTCTTTAAGAGGTCGGTTTATGTCGTGGAGGATATTGAAGCCGGAGAAAGTTTCACCACCAGTAATACGAGGGTGATTAGGCCAGGAGATGGACTGGCACCCAAACATTACGACGAGGTATTACGTAGTGTAGCATCTCAGAAAATCCCTAAGGGGACCGCCCTGAAACCGAAACATATTGGATAGTCTAAAAAATAAAATGGTGGGTTGGAATAAGTTGATTCAGGTAGCGAAATCAGGTGTGGTGCAATTCGTTGTGCTGCGTTATAGCACACTCGCTATTCAGTTTATCAATGCCCTAATCATAGCCCAGTTTCTGGGAGCCTATTATTTCGGTATTTATAGCTTTGTTACCCTGGTTCTACAGTATCTTACTTACTCAAACCTAGGGATCAATTACTCGGTCAATGTCCTGCTTTCTATCAAGAAAGGGAACCCTGAGTTGACATCTAAGTTATGGGCCAATTCTTTATATATCACCTTCATTGCAGGAATACTCGTGGTATTTATGGGGATAATAGGCTTGATGTTTGACCCTCCCTACTTTCAGAAATACGAATTCTCACGTTATATATTGCCTGTAGTTTTCAATGCCATTCTAGTCAATTATAACGGTCTATTTGTCAATAGCTTTCGCATTTACGGCAAACTTCGAGAGATCAATATTTACCAAATGCTAATTCCACTCGGAACTTTGGCTTTACTTCCATTTTTCAAAGGGCAGCTATTACTTGATGTTTGGATTGGGATGAATTTTGCGTGCAACCTTTTTTCCTTTTTATTATTTGTAAATAAGGCTCCTCATTCCTTAGCGCATCACCATAATGTCAAGATTCCAGCCATTCTCCTTCACAAAGGGGCTCATTTGCTGCTGTATAATATGAGTTTCTATTTTATCACCATTGCCGCCAGAACCGTAATCAGTGTGGGTTATTCCGTGGAAGAGCTGGGGTTTTACTCCTTCGCAAATGCCATAGCTAATGCAGTAATGACAGCTGGAGGGGCCTTTGTATTCGTATTTTTCCCGAAAATGCTCAACCGTTTCCACGCTATGACCAATCTCGAAACGCTCGCCTTTTTGAAGCGAATTCGGATTGCCTATATTACGGTATTGAATCTGATGGTACTTGCCAGCATGGTGGTGGTGCCATTGATCGCTTATTTTATTCCAGAAATGGCTCCCGCTGAAAATGCCATTCTAATATTGCTCTGCTCTCAGATCATAATTAATACTAATATGGGGAATGCCACCATGTTGATAGCCCGCAAGCAGGAAAAATATCTTACACCCTTCGGATTTGAAGCAATTTTGATTGTTGTCGTTTTCGGTTCTCTTTTAGCATGGATGGAGTACAATTTAGATTTCATTGCCCTCGTTGTATTACTGGCGTCGGCCTATTATACCTTGAGGGTAAACCGCTATGCCTTGAAATTTTTAGGGCTCAAAGATGATGGAGTGAAAAGAGATCTTATGCTGTACTATTGTTTAATCTCTTTGATAGTAATTGGTGTTTTCTTTAGTATATCTGCTTTGATTTATATTTCAATTCTTCTGTATGTTATACTTAAACGGGCTGATATTATAACCGCTGGAAGAGAATCTTTAAAGCTATTGGGCGGCAATGCCAATCAATTCTGAAAAGTCGATATACCATGGAAATACTACAAATGCCCGCACTAAACCATACCTTAATAAGGGAGAAACAAGAGTCGACATCCAAACTAATAATGCGTTTGTCGATTATACTTGGACTCATTTTGACAGGATTGATACTACAGTATGCTACCAGCTATACAGCTTGGTTTGCATATCTGGGTTGGGCCCTGTTTATGATTGCCCTGTATCAGATCTTTATCCTCGATACATTTTTCTTTATTCTACTCTTTATGATAATCATGGGCCACTGGGGGGTGATAACCTCCTTAATCCTGGTGGAAAGTGGTGCTTATATGGGAGAAATATTAGAGTATGGCTATCCCACTGGGGCTACCATGCGCTTTGCCTTCTATATCCTGTTATTTTTTCTAGGGGCATATCTGGCCTTCTATTACATTTTATATCCCAAAATTTACAAGAATCCAGTAAATATCCCATTCCTTAATCATAGCTCCTTAATCATAGGGTTCTATATATTGCTTGTGGGTATTGTTATCACTTTAAATATAATTGTAGTTTTTTATGGTTCTCCTTTGTGGTTGGGTATGTATCGAACCCAATATTGGGCGCATGTAGCCCCTCCGGGAACTGAATATATTCATAATACCTTACCTCAATTAAGCTGTATCAGTGGGCTGATTTATACTCAGGCAATCAAACCACGATGGAAAAAACTTATTTTGATTCTCTTCTTTATAACCCTATTTACAGAGATACTTCAAGGGGAAAAATTTTCTAAGTTATACGCGACGACCTACTTCTTCACATTGCCTATCCTGCTAAATAAATTTATGCTAAGGAATGTAAAAATTAATGTACGCCTGATCCTGTACATTGTTTTGGTTATAACTTTTGCATTAATACTAATTTTTGTCAATTATACCCTTACCAAGGGAAGCACAGGTCTAGCAGCTCTTACTCTGGCCAATAGACTTTCTTTACAGGGACAAGTCTGGTGGGCAACCGACAGACTGATGGGTATGGGAACAAAAGATTTTATGTATTTTTATAATCATGTATTTGGTTTCGGTGTACCTGAGGATGAGGTTGGATTATTTTACCTAATGAGCTTAATTAGTCCTGTTCGTGCCATCGAATATTATAATATGGGATCTTCATTTACTTGCGGGTATCCATCAATAATAATTATCGGTACAGGTTATATTTTAGCAATTCCCATCATTCTATTGAGTGGCAGCTTTCTTGGGTTAGTCGTATTTTTTCTTTATGAATTTATACGTCGAAAGGACATAATCCCTGTCCTTTTTGTAATTAAACTGTATTTCTTATGTTTCCTGGCATTCGTAATGGGTACCATGCAATTATTTATTTCTCTAAAGTTTTTATTATTTTTTGGAGGAGCAGTTTGTTTTTATTACGTTCGTTTTCGGAGTAATAACATATCTAAGCTAGTTGCGAACAAAGAAGAGCTTCACATATCAAATAGCAAGAATGAACTTATCCAATAAATTTAATTTACCGGAAGTTTCTCCGATTAAGCTAAGGTCAGAAGCAGACTATTATGGAACTTCAGACCTGGTAGCCTCCAGGTTAGGAATCCCGTCACCACCCGTTTCCAATGCCAGTTGGCTGCATGGATGGAGATTTCAGAATGTCAAGAATGTCGGGGAGCTAATCCTACCTTTTAACTCCCATGTCAAAAGGCATTTAGTTGCTAAAGAGATTCATACTCAATTCTTAAAAAGTAAAGGCTACGAAAATGTATTTACTGTGGGGATGCCTTTTGCCTATTTTTTGGAGGACTCCGACCTTACCGACCGGTCGAAAAAAATCCCCAACAGTCTCTTGGTTATGCCTCCCCATACAACCAAACGGGTAGACTCCGCTCCAGAGGAAAAAAAATACATCAACTATATCCGTGAGAACGTAAGTAAAGATACCTTTGTGTGCTTCTGTGTTCATCAGGATTGTGAAGCCAAGGGATACTGGGTAAACGAATTGAATGAGGCAGGTATTCCTTACGTTGTTGGGGCCTCCCTGGAAGACAAGAATGGAATCTTGCGTATGATTGAAATATATAAGCATTTTGAGGCCATGACCACCAATACCTTTGGATCGCATGTACTCCAGGCTAGTTTGTGTAATTTAAGCGTGTCGGTCTGTGGACCCATGTATAAACATTCTTTGAGTGGTGCAATCAATAGTACGCATTGGATATATAAGAAAGACGATATCCAGTCGTTTAAAAATCTAATCCATGGGTATGACCATGAAGTGCTATTAAAAGATTATCCGCATTTATTCTGCGATATTAAGGATGCTGTTCCTCACCTTGACTGGGCACGGGAAGAAAGCGGCTATAATAAAAAGGTATCATTCGAGGAGTTGGCAGTACTCTTAGGATGGAATGAAAAACTATACAATTTAATTGATTACCACACATTCCGGTACATGCGGCTGATCAAAAGAGAAATAGGCTATCATTTGTCTCGGTTGTCTAACAAATCGGCATAACTATATTCTACTTACTGAAAGCCTATATGCTAAGTACTATGTAAAAGAAATATAAATGATCAAAACAACACACACACCATACTTAATTTTTTTAATTGCCTTTATCTGCCTCCCCTCCTACCTGCTTGCCTTTTCAGGACAGCCACTCCAGGACTCTATCATCACCAAAAAAATTTGGGATGGCGGCACTCATAATGCATTCCCCGATATTATACGGTATAAAAACGCATTCTACTGCTCCTTTCGCGAGGGGCAGACTCATGTAGACTCTCTGAACCGGGGGATAGCCCGAATCATCAAATCGAAAGATGGGGAAAACTGGGAAACCGTTGCAATATTAAAAAGTGACATTTATGATCTGAGAGATCCTAAACTTTCTATTACCCCGCAGGGGAAATTGATGGTCATTATGGCCGGGTCCATATGGGGAAATCTTAACAAAAAATTTACCGCCAAAGAGATCGTTCCAATGGTTGCCTTTTCCGATAAAAAAGGAGAGACCTTTACCAGTCCCGAGTTGATCAATATGGATACTATTAACGAAGGACTCAACTGGATTTGGAGGGTTACCTGGCATAAAGGAACGGGCTATGGAGTAGTCTACCATATGATGTTCTATCGCCAGAACGAAGTTTTTTTGATGAAAACTAAAAACGGAAGAGATTTCGAAATGCTGTCGAAACTCGAAGTAGATGGGGCTCCTAGTGAAGCAACCGTTCGTTTCGATAAAAAAGGCAAGATGTTTATACTCTTGAGACGTATTAAAAACGGCATGCTAATCACCGGGAAACGTCCCTATAAAAACTGGACATATGAACCTCTGGATTATCCCCTGGGGGGCCCGAACTTTCTTTTTCGAAACAAAAATAAAATGCTGGTGGCCACGCGTGGTGGAGAGAAAAATCAGCGGACCATCGTTCAGGAAACAAACCGGTTGGGGCAAGTAGAGAAAAAGATTGCCTTACCCAGCGGAGGGGATACAGGATATCCTGGAATGCTCATTTATAAAGGCAAGTTATGGGTAGCTTACTACTCTTCCCACGAAAAAAAGGTAGCGATCTATTTGAGTAAAATCCCTTTGGATAAAACCTTTTGAATTAAATTAAACGTACTCATTTTCAATAGCTTTAAACAATCTAATATCCATAATTTCCTTGAATCCAGACATTCTATAATACCATACACTAAGCTACAGACATTATTTTTTAAAACATTAATTCAATAAGCCATTATGATTACCAAATCGATCAACCAGTTTCTGAAAAAGTGGAACTATAAGATAAGTAAGGATTACACGGAAAGTGAATTACTTGCTGACCCCGTTTTCGCAGATTTCCTTAAACGCTGTCAACCTTATACCATGACCAGTATCGAAAGGATGCATACGGTATATACTTCAGCCAATTACGTTTCAAAAAACAAAATAGCCGGCGACTATGTAGAATGCGGCGTCTGGCGGGGCGGAAGCTCGATGATGGCTATATTAACATTTCTCCATAATAAGGATACCAGCAGAGAAATCTATTTATATGACACCTATGAAGGCATGAGCGAGCCGTCGAAAGACGACGTCGATGTTAACGGAAAAACGGCAAAAGTTCTCTTGGAAACAGAAGATAAATTTGCCGGTAATAATAATTGGTGCTTCGCTACTTTAGAGGATGTAAAAAATAATATTTTAAAGCTGGGATATCCAGCCGACAAAATTCACTTTGTCCAAGGAAAAGTAGAGGAATCGATTCCTGCTACCATTCCAACAGAAATTTCTTTACTACGCCTGGATACGGATTGGTATGAATCTACCAAACATGAAATGGAATATTTATATCCGTTGCTAAAAGAAAAAGGTGTACTGATCTTGGACGACTACGGACACTGGCAGGGAGCCAAAAAAGCTGTCGATGAGTATCTTCTTCAGCATGGAATTACCTTGATGTTAAATAAGATCGATTATAGCGGACGTGTGGCCATTAAATAGCATTTTCCATTTCCTGAAAGGGTGATGTATCAATTATTCTTAAGACTGGTCCGACACAGAATTGATGTGGGCCTCTGAATATATTTTTAAACTTTCTAATGAAGCGTATTCTCCAGTATTTTCGCCAGCAGAGTCTGAACCCTCAATTGATAAGTATTTTTTTTCATCCATACTATTTCATCAGACGAGGACTATATCTGAATATTCAGAAATTTGCACCCAGGCTCAAAGGAAAGTTGATGGATTTTGGCTGCGGGCAGAAACCATACCAAAACTTGTTTTCCAATGCCAGCAGCTATATTGGTGTAGACATGGAGTTTACCGGTCATGACCATAGTACCTCCAAAGTGGATATTTTTTATGATGGTAAACATATTCCGTTTGAAGAAAATACTTTCGATTCCATATTTTGTAGTGAGGTTTTAGAACATGTCTTCAATATCGATGAAATACTGGCCGAGCTTAACAGAGTTTTAAAAGAAGATGGGCAATTACTACTGACGGTTCCATTTGCCTGGAATGAACATGAGATCCCCTACGATTTTGGCCGTTATACCTCCTTTGGTCTGACACATCTATTGAAAAAGCATCATTTCGACATTATCGAATTTGAAAAGAGTGGTCATTTTAGCCGGGTAATTTTTCAGCTAATCAATCTCTACAGCTTTGAAAATTTCATGAGACTATGGCCTAGGGCTAAGTGGACTTACGTCTTCATTATGCCACTCATTGCCCTTAATAATATAATTGGACTACTACTGACCAGCATATTACCCAAGGATAAAACGCTTTACTTTAATAATGTTGTATTGGTCAAAAAGGTAAAGAAGGAGTTAAATCCTGAGCTATAATGAAAGTACTATTAGTTAACGATTTCTGGGAAGCTGGTGGTGCCGAGGAGGTTTTTAGAAGAACAGGAGAATGCATTCAGGATCAGTATGCGGTGTCCTACTACTATAAAAGCAAAAACTATAGCAAGGCCGATGGACTTCTAGACTATATATTCTCATTCAGAAATAAGTCAACCTTCCTTGAGAAACTGAAAAAAGAATCTCCTGATATCGTTCATATCCATAATTATTATCACGTCTTATCTCCTTCGATTCTTTATTCGCTGAGGCAGTATAAGAAGAATCATCCAGTCAAGGTACTTATGACCGCTCATGATTATCATTTGATATGTCCCAACTCGGGCTTAACACATTTCAAGGAAATTGACGGCAAAAGGCAACTACAAAAGGTAGAGAAGCAACTTAGCATTTGGGATAAATTATTCCTTCAGTTCGACAACCGGGGCTTCGCTTACAGTACAGCCAAGAAATTACAATGGATATTGGCCTATGATATTTTAAAGCTTTATGATGTAATTGACCTGATCCTATCCCCTAGCAAATTTCTAAAAGACACTTTTCAATATCATCATCCCAGTCTGCCCGAAATTAAGGTAGTAAGGAATCCTATCAAACTAAAGAAAAACCAAGAGGGGACACATCTCCCTGTCAATAACACCGTTCCTACCCAAACCCTCCGTATGATCTTTTTGGGGAGGATATCACCAGAAAAAGGATTATTAGAGCTAATCGAAAGTCTTGGTAAGATAGATAAAACCAAATTTGTTCTTGACATTTATGGCTCTGGGGAAGAAGCTTATATGCAAGGTTTAAAAGACGCTGTTGCTCAACATGCCCTTCATGAAAATATTCATTTCCGGGGTTACGTTAGTTCCGACGTATTAGACACCGTCATGAATAATATGGATGCAGCCATTTTACCCTCCTTATGGTTCGAAAATGCTCCCCTCTCCGTGCTGGAAGCGGCTATTAAAGGTCTACAGATTCTCACTCTGAACTATGGTGGAATGAAAGAAATGGCCGAAATTGCCGGTAACTATCAATTATTTGAATTAAACGATTTTACCAGCTTAGAACGGGCAATAGATCATGCTATCCAGGAAAAAAATGCGAACCGAACCACTATTCCGTCCCTGGAAAATAATGCGGAATACAAGAAAATGGTAAATTATGAGGCGGTAATTACAAAGGTATATAAGGACATTCTCACCGATGTCTAGAATTGAAACCAATTATTTTTAAACTACAATTAGGCAGCTATGACGAAACCAACTGCAATAATCGCAGGTATTACAGGGCAAGATGGTGCATATTTATCCAAATTGTTGTTGGATAACGGATATCAGGTAGTTGGCCTACTTCGAAGTTATATCAATAATGCTCTCAGGGGCTTGCGTTATTTAAAAATTGACGATAAAGTAATTCTGGAAGAATGTGATCTTTTGGATATCACGCAGCTCATCAACGTGATTAAAAAATATCAACCCACCGAAATTTATAATCTTTCAGCCCAAAGCTCTGTTTCAATTTCCTTTAAACAGCCCATAGGAACTGTGCAGTACAATACCCTATCGGTACTAAATATTTTAGAAGCTATCAGGCTTACAGACACAAAACTTAAGTTTTACCAGGCTTCCAGTAGCGAAATGTATGGTATGGTGAACGATTTACCTATCACCGAAAATAGCATTATGCACCCCTTGAGTCCTTACGCGGTGTCTAAAGCGGCAGCACACTGGCTTTGCATTAACTATCGGGAGTCATATGATTTGTTTATCTGTTGCGGGATATTATTTAATCATGAATCTTATCTAAGAAGTGATAATTTCTTTATTAAAAAAATCATCCGGGAAGCCATTCAGATCAAGCAGGGAAAACAGGAGATTCTAAGGGTGGGAAATATTGATATATCCCGGGATTTTGGATTTGCTCCTAGATATGTGGAGGCTATGTTCCTGATGATGCAGCACAGTGTCCCCGACGATTATCTCGTTTGTTCAGGACAGTCGATATCCCTACGAGCGATCATTAATCATGTTTTTGATCAATTGCATATTGACAAAAACAAAATCGTAGAGGACCCTACTTTATTCCGCCCTACGGACATTGAAGATATCTACGGAAGTAATGTAAAGGCTAATGAAGTTTTAAATTGGAGCTACGACCATCATTTTTTTGAAATCTTAGATTTGCTAATCGAGGAGGAAATGCAGAACAGCTGATGGAATTATCCCTACCCCCGAGTATAATTATTAGAAAAAGTCAATAACGAATCCAGTATGAAGATTGCTATAGTTCAGGACGAATTAATCAGGAGAGCAGGAGGAGAACAGGTAGGCTTATGCTTTCATAAAGCCTTTCCCGAGGCAGATTTCTATACATCCACCTATAATCCAGAAACTACTTTCGCAGAATTTAAACAAATAAAGGTCAGAACAAGTTGGTTTACTAAGATCGCTCAAACAGAAAAGAGATTAAAAGCCCTTTTTTTTCCATTTGGGATAATGGCCATGAAGCAATTGGATCTAAGGGCATATGATATTGTGCTTATTTCGGGTACTAATTTTGGCAAATATGTTAAAATATCCCCCGACGCATTGGTTATCACCTATTGCTATACCCCTTTCAGACTGGCCTGGAACCCCACTTCCTATTCCGAGTATGAACGTTCAACAGGCCTGAAACGTCTGGCTTTTGACACGGTAATCAAAATCCTTAAGAAAATTGATTTTAAGGAAGCGCAAAGGACAAATTGGTTTTTAGCTATGACCGAGGAAACAAAAGAGCGTCTTCAACGAGCCTATAAACCCAAAAGCCCCATTACCATTATCCCCCCCCCGGTAAATACGGCTAACTTCAATCTGCTTCCCAAAATAGGAGATTACTATTTATTAGTTTCCCGTTTGGAATATTACAAAAAGGTAGACCTGGCCATAGAAGCATTTAATGAGCTGGGCTACAAACTCATTGTGGTTGGAAAAGGCTCTAAGGGAGAAGAGCTCAAAGCCATTGCCAAGGATAATATTGAATTCCGATCGGGAATCTCCAAAGAAGAGCTTGGACAGTTATACGCAGGCTGCAAAGCTTTTATATTTCCACAGCATGAAGATTATGGTATTACACCCCTGGAAGCTAACGCTTCCGGTCGACCCGTGATTGGTTATAGTGTAGGAGGAATACTGACCACTCAGATCCCTTGCGGTGAAGATGGTAAGAATGCTACCTCCATATTTTTCGACGATCAGACAGCTCCCAGCCTTTGTGAAGCCGTTAATAAAATGGAAAAAATAATTGACAGCTTCGACCCTAATTTTATCAGAGCACACGCAGAAAAATTCGATGATGAAGTATTTATCAAAAGAATTAAATCTTTTGTTCTTCAAAAATACGCTGATTTCAGAAAAATTTAATTGAAAGAAAGGCCTGATTCTTACTTTCAAGTGGTGGATACATAATATAAACCGAGCCCTGGAATATGGATAAAAACCCATTTCCTAAGGCTCGGTTTTCTCATATTATAGAAAAATAGTATCCCAGAAAACTATTTTCTATCAGACCGATGGTCCCAAAAATTCACTTCATCTGTTTTTTAAACGCAGGGAATCCCACTAATATTGGGATCATTCCCTGCCTTAATAGCCTCTCGAAGCGGTATCTCCGACAACCTTTTAGCTATTTTATGATAACCAATCTTTTGACTTCAATTTTATTAGAGGTGTGAAGTTGTACAAGATAGATACCATCCGTCTGATCGCTCAGATCTATAGTTTGTTTTTCTATCCTCCCACTACCTACTACAACTTTATCCCAGACGACCTGACCTAACATATTTACGATCGATAGCCTGGCTGGCACTGCTTGGTCTATATGGTAGGTAACAACCGTCTTTCCATTCGATGGATTCGGGGCAACCAGCATTTCCTGGTAGGGGTCATGTTCTATTTTCGCTTCCTCCATCACTGCCAAACGTGCTCCAGACCCGCAGGTTATGGTTTTTCTTTCAGACAGAATATAATTGGTGCCATTGATTCGGATGCTTAATTCATGAGGCTTACCATCTTTTAAACTAGCGGGAATCCCGGCTGTAAAGCCATATTTTCCCGTACCCGTCCCGTTTGAAGCTAAGTCAGCACGGTAGTAGGTTGACATAGTTGTAGCCAAAACAGTATTTCCTTCCATAAGCTGTACCGCAAGAACCTTATCTGGATAATTTTGATCCCAAACCCAGCCACTGAAATAGCCACAGTCGGCCTCCTCGAAAATTCCGGCAAAGTTCGGCGGTAATGCACAGGTAATCGATTTCCTCTCGCTTAAAATATGGGTAGTTCCATTGATGCGGATACTAAGTTCATGTGATTTACCATCGCGAAGGCTTGCCGGAATGGCCGCCCGAAAACCATACTTGCCGGTACCTGTACCATTGGCGGCTAAGTCAGAACGATGATAGGTCGACATGGTGGTAGCTAATACCGTGTTACCCTCCATTAACTGAACAGCCAAAACTTTATCGGGGTAGTTCTTATCCCAGACCCAGCCACTGAAATAATCGCAGTCAGCCACTTCGAAACTCCCTGCGAAGGAGGGTGGCATAGCACAGGTAATTGTTTTAGGAGAATTCTCCAATAAGTACGAGGTTCCTTTTACACGCATAGCAAGAGTATGGGGCTGGCCGTCCTTCAGGCTTTCGGGCAATGGGCTCAAATTATATCCGTAATTACCGGTGCCGAACTGAAGGTCTGAACGAGGGATGTCTGCTGTAATAGTGGCATGAACCGTATTACCTTCCACGAGTTCGAGGATTTGGGAGGAATTTGGGTTTGCGGAGTCCCAAATCCACCCCTTAAATAAGTTACAATCTGCACCATCGATACTACCCCTTAGGGCCGTTGAAGGACCACAATTAATGCTCTTTCTTTCACTTAAAATATGAGAGGTGCCATTGATACGGATGCTTAGCTCGTGAGACCTGCCATCCTTAAGGCTCGCTGGAATAGCCGCCCTAAAGCCATACTTACCGGTACCTGTTCCATTGGAAGCTAGGTCTGAACGATAATAGGTCGACATGGTAGTTGCCAACACCGTATTGCCTTCCATTAGCTGAACCGCTAATACCCGGTCCGGATAATTTTTATCCCAGACCCAACCACTGAAGTAATCACAATCGGCCACCTCAAAAGCACCTGCAAATGACGATGGCATGGCACAGGTAATTATTTTCTTTTCAGCCAATATGTGCGTTGTTCCATTAATACGGATACTAAGTTCATGGGGTTTGCCATCGCGAAGGCTCGCTGGAATGGCCGCCCGAAAACCATACTTGCCTGTGCCTGTACCATTGGCAGATAGGTCTGAACGATAATAGGTCGACATGGTAGTTGCCAATACCGTATTACCTTCCATTAGCTGAACCGCTAATACCCGGTCTGGATAATTTTTATCCCAGACCCAGCCACTGAAGTAATCGCAGTCGGCTACTTCGAAGCTCCCCCCATATGACGGTGGAATGGCACAGGTGATGGTTTTAGGAGAATTTTCCAAGAGATAAGTCGAGCCCTTAACCCGCATAGCCAGGGTATGCGGCTGACCGTCCTTCAGGCTTTCGGGCAAGGGACTCAGATTATATCCATAATTACCGGTGCCAAACTGAAGGTCTGAACGAGGCATATTTGCAGTAGTAGTAGCATGTACGGTGTTTCCTTCTACCAGCTCAAGAATCATAGCAGTATTAGGATTACCGGCATCCCAGGCCCAGCCCTTAAATGCATTGCAATCCGCACCTTCCATACTTCCTTTGTAGGCAGTTGCGGCTCCGCAGGTAAGTACCTTCTGCTCGGCCAGTAGATGGGTGGTGCCATTGATCCGGATGCTTAAGGTATGGGGCTTTCCATCCTTTAAGCTTACAGGAATGGCCGCTTTAAAACCATATTTCCCAGTTCCCGTTCCATTGGCTGCCAGATCGGAACGATAAGTAGTCGACATTACGGTGGACAACACCGTATTACCTTCCATTAGCTGAACCGCTAATACCCGGTCTGGATAATTTTTATCCCAGACCCAGCCACTGAAGTAATCGCAGTCGGCTACTTCGAAGCTCCCCCCATATGACGGTGGAATGGCACAGGTGATGGTTTTAGGAGAATTTTCCAGGAGATAAGTCGAGCCTTTTACCCGCATAGCCAGGGTATGCGGCTGACCGTCCTTCAGGCTTTCGGGCAAGGGACTCAGATTATAGCCATAATTACCAGTGCCAAACTGAAGGTCTGAACGAGGCATATCTGCAGTAGTGGTAGCATGTACGGTGTTTCCTTCTACCAGCTCCAGAACTAGAGCAGTATTAGGATTACCGGCATCCCAGGCCCAGCCCTTAAAGACATTGCAGTCCGCACCATCTATACTTCCTCTGTAGGCAGTCGCGGCTCCGCAGGTAAGTACTTTCTGCTCGGCCAGAATATGGGTGGTGCCGTTGATCCGGATGCTTAAGGTATGAGGCTTGCCATCCTTTAAGCTTACAGGAAGGGCCGCTTTAAAACCATATTTCCCAGTTCCCGTTCCATTGGCTGCCAGATCGGAACGATAAGTAGTCGACATTACGGTGGACAACACCGTATTACCTTCCATTAGCTGAACCGCTAATACCCGGTCTGGATAATTTTTATCCCAGACCCAGCCACTGAAGTAATCGCAGTCGGCTACTTCGAAGCTCCCCCCATATGACGGTGGAATGGCACAGGTGATGGTTTTAGGAGAATTTTCCAGGAGATAAGTCGAGCCTTTTACCCGCATAGCCAGGGTATGCGGCTGACCGTCCTTCAGGCTTTCGGGCAAGGGACTCAGATTATATCCATAATTACCAGTGCCAAACTGAAGGTCTGAGCGAGGCATATCTGCGGTAGTGGTAGCATGTACGGTGTTTCCTTCTACCAGCTCCAGAACCAGAGCAGTATTAGGATTCCCCGCATCCCAGGCCCAGCCCTTAAAGACATTGCAGTCCGCACCATCTATGCTTCCTCTGTAGGCAGCTGTAGGTGAATAGCTCACCGTTTTCTTTTCAGCTAAAACAAAATCTGTACCGTTGACTCTTATGCTAAGTTCATGGGGCTGGTTATCCATGATGCTCGCTGGAATGGCCGCTTTAAAGCCATACTTGCCCGTCCCTATTCCCCGTGCAGCCAGGTCGGCACGATAGGTAGTAGACATAGTCGTTGCTAATACGGTACTACCTTCCATCAACTGAACGGCGAGTACCCGGTCGGGATAATTTTTGTCCCAAACCCAACCGCTGAACTGCGAATTATCGGCCGTTTCAAAACTCCCTTCAAAGGCAGGTAATGCCGAGCAGGTTATTGTCTTTGGAGAATTCAGTAATTGAAAATCCGTACCTTTTACCCGCATGCTCAATACATGCGGCTGACCGTCCTTCAGGCTTTCGGGTAAGGGACTTAAATTATATCCATAATTACCGGTACCAAACTGAAGGTCTGATCGGGGCATATTTGCGGTGGTAGTGGCGTAAACTGTGTTGCCTTCCACCAGTTCTACAGTAAGGTTCGCATCAGGATATGCACCATCCCATACCCATCCTTTAAATACATTACAATCCGCACCATCTATACTTCCTCTGAAATTCGGAGTATTGCACCTCATCGTTTTAGGGGAGCCAGCTAGCATAAAGGTAGTACCTGCAATTCTTATGCTCAGCTGCTGTTCCTGCCCGTTTCGATATGATACGGGGAAATTAAAACTAAAGCCATAGTTTCCCGTTCCTGTGCCATTATTCTTTAAATCGGCCCTGTAATGATTGGCCAGGGTAGATTCAATCACCTTTCCGCCGACTAGCAATTCGACTGTAAACTGCTGATTCGGAAAATTTTTATCCCATGCCCAGCCCTTCACTGCGTAACAATCCACTTCAAAATCTCCATTAAATCCGCAGTTTACCGTTTTAGGAGAACCACTTATAATATGATTGCTTCCCCGAACACGGATACTGATTTGTCTATCCTGTCCGTTCATCAAACCTGCGGGCAAAGCAATCTTGAAACCATACTTTCCCGTACCTGTTCCATTATTTTTCAATTCCTGACGAAAAACGTTAGCAGTTCCAGTTCCATATACTGTATTACCTTCCATTACTTCAACAGTAAGTTCGGAACTGGGATAGTTCTGATCCCATACCCATCCGGTAACTTCATTACAATTCACAGCTTCTAATACCCCCGCATAATTTACTGGTAATACCTCCTGGTCCAGTCCACCCAGCGTGTACACACTATACTGGTTAGGCACTATGCTTTCCACAGTCGATATCGAACCGGAAGACAAAGTACTTTCAGCCCCGTGCAAAGCCAGGGCATCGACGGTAGATGTGAGCTTCTCCCATTGGGAAGTCGTATTATTCCAGCCCACAATGCTCAATCGGTTCATAGCCCCCCCTGTCAGCTCTCCAACCGCACTGGCAGCATTCCAGCTTAATGTAATCTTTGTGGGATTTGTCCCATCGATATCCCAAAATTCTCGGGCACTCACAGTTACCACTGAGCTGCCCCGATTGGTTATAGTAAAGGGTGCTCCTGCTGGCAAGGTTGCAGCGCTTGGGTTGGTTTGGAAATAGGCACCTAAGGTTCCATCAGCACCTGCCGCAAAGGGGCGGTATACACCCTTATTCCCAACTGGAAACTTCAATATGGCGGCACCATACTTTTTTACATAACCATCCACATGCTTTGTATCACTGATACCTACGAGCGTTGACGATTCCGTAAAACTTACCAATCCCTTGGTAGAAGATCTCTCCGTAACAATTATTCCCTTTTGCTGGCCAAAGCAAAATACCGAAGTCAGCAATATAATATAGCCCGACAAGGAAATTTTATTAAAGATTTTCATAACATTATTTGTTCACCACATCAATAGTTTCAAATTAAATCGGGCGTATCTTTCGTTCAGTTAATGAAAAGGCTAATCCCTTTCAAGGGTGTGAATCGATTATTTTGGGCCTTATAATCCAAAGCTTGTTAGACTAATTATAATTTATTCCCAAATATGTAAGGCAGGAAGACCCTTCATATGGTTGCCAGAAAAGAGCCTATTAGCCCGTTATATTAACATTATAATCTCCCAGGAATTTTAGCTCCCCTCCCTGTTCGACCTTTACATTTTTTGCGGTAATATTATGTCCTACCTCTACTATATGCCCTGGGTTAATTTTAATGGTAGAACCAGCATCGGGAACCCGACCATTCGACCAGATTTCGGGATTAATCCAGGATCCTGAGGAAATAGATTGGACGAAATCGGAAAAAAGTGAGGTAGTGTTAAAATTGCTAAAAAGGAACTGATCGGTTTTTGAAGCTGCACTTCCAAACCAGTCGTTAAGGATATCGGCATATACCCGGCGAAAATCTATTTGCATTTTGATATCCCGGTTGGTATTATTGGCAGTAGGGGTCAAGGGTAGTAAACCGTTGATCAGGTCGGGATTATTACCCACCAGTTGCCTCTTTATTCCGGTTCCAAAAACAAACATAGGAGCCCCTATTCCATGATCGGTACCTTTAGAAGCATTGGAGGTAGCTCTCCTTCCGAAATCAGAGAAAGTCATCCCCAATACTTTATTTTCGGTGCCCTGCAATTTTAGATCGTTCTGGAATGCAGCTATACCGTCCGATAATTTTTTCAGTAATTGTGCATGTAAGCCTTCTGTACTACTCGTACCGACCTGCTCTGCATGCGTGTCAAAGCCGCCCAGTTCTACATAATAGATTTTAGACTTGAGTCCACCATGAATTAACCGGGCAACAATTTTCAATTTTTCGGCCAGTTCGTTGTTTTGCGAAGCAGGGGGATAAGCGGCGAGATTTACTCCCGCTTCGGCCGCTTTTTTGATTTCAGACCCAAATCCGATGGTTAATACTTGTTGTTGACGGATGTAATTAATTAGATCTCCAGCATCGCAGCAGGGCAAATTGCTGTCAATGGTGGTATTGGGTTCCCCTATCAGTTGATAAAAAGTGGCAGGATCTTGTAGAGTGATACCCATAGATTGCTGAGGACCAAGTAAGGCCGTGGCTGTTATCTGGCCAATCTGAACCGCCAAAGGATCCTCCATCTCTCCATTTGGATAGTTCTGAGGGTAGCTCGGAAATCGATCGTCGAGATACCGACCCGCCCATCCTGACGATGCATACTGTGACGAATCCACACCGGTCATCCAAATATCTGTCGAACGGTGATGTGAAAGATTGGGGTTCGGATAGGAAACCGAATGTACAATAGCCAATTTACCCTCGTCATACATGGCGCGCATCCCCGTCATTGCAGGGTGAAACCCGGTCTCTAAATTTCCAGCAAGCTTAAGAACGCTGCTCTCAGGGATTGCTATATTACTCCTCAGCTGGTTGTATTCTGAATAGTATTCCAGGGGTATCACCGTATTCAGCCCATCATTGCCCCCCCCTAAATAAACGATGACCAGAATACGATCGTTATTTAAAGCCGATGTCTGCCGTAGCGACTCGACCATAGCAGAGCCCTTTGCAAATGACCTAACCCCAACGCCATCCAACATGACGGGTAGCATAAGCGATGATGCCGCAGCAAAAAATTCTCTCCTTTTCATATGTTTTGTTATGTCAAAATAATTGAAATTCGGCCATTCTCAAGATGTATTTAAGAAGGGCCCGACAGCGCCAAAAAATTACATTTTGCTTGGTTTCGTCCTGAGGTGTAGACCTATAGGCATTCCATTCGTGCTGCCATGTGGCGCGAGGACTACTCCCCTTCATCATGATTTGATCGATAAGAAAATCCTGTTGAGCCTGCGACAATTCTATAGCAAATAAGTTAGCTGTAAATCTCTGCAGGACTTGCTCACATGTGATTGCGGAGGTGCCAGCTACATCTTCGAAATTAGGTTGGATGGTCCTCAGTTCTTTTAAGATGTCTATCCCTAATACATAATCAGGCTTGATCACTGGCCCAGGATTGCTTAAAGCATCGGTTCGTACCCCGCGAAGCCCCAGGGTTGTGCCATTGATCCAGTTCTTAGAATAGCCGGTTTGATAATAGGGCACAAAGCCAAAAACAGAGGGTTGATCTAGAAAATTTTGTTCGAGCAATCGTAAACTGAAGTAGATATAATTCATCATCACCCGAAAAGGGACAAACTCAGTAGTCAGATCCGGTACGGGCTGGTCAAAAAACCGTATCGTCCCTATAACTAATTCTGCCGGGGACTTAACGATGGCACCAATATTTCGGGTGTCAAAAAAAATGTTACTGCTTAATAACTTTTTTACTACTGGCATAATCGCATAATTATTGGCCGGACTCGCAAAAAATGTCGCCAAGGGGATGATGACCTGATCCTCTATCTCCTGCGTAACATTGGGATTTACGTACCATCGGTACAGTTTTCTACAAATAAATTTGGGGGTTTCAGGATGGGCCAGCAGCATATTGACTAAATCGAGCAATTCCCCATCTCCTGCAGATTCACCACTGCGGCCCGTAATGACGGTATTATTGTATTTTTCCGAAAAGGACTTGTCCGATATGTCGTGCCGTACAGGATTGAACGTACTGCCAAAAGAGGTAGAGCCTATATTATTGCGATTCGTAACCTGCCAGCCTGTCAAGACCCGGGCGGCAGCCTTTACATCTTCTTCCGTATAATTATTATTGCCGGCAAAATCCTTTTGCCCTACCGTAAACAGCTCCTGTAATTCCCTTCCATAATTCTCATTTGGGAGTTCTTTCGTATTCTGGAAACCATTCTGAAAAACAAGCATGGCTGGATCCTTCGTTATCCCTATAGCCAGGTCCTTGAAATTCCCCAAGGCATTCGCTCTTAAAAAGCGAATGTATCGATCCACAAACCTGTAATCCTCTACAATCGTATGCGCGGTAACGAAATGATTTTGCCAGAAAGCAGTCAACTTCTCCAGGACAGATGGTCGCCCCTTTTGCTCAGTCATTAACCCTAACCACCAATACTGTATGTAATTATTATATACTCCAGAGCGACTATGGTCAAAGGGCTTGTTGAGAAATGGCTGCCCGGCATCGCTACGCGTCTCGTCCATTTCAACAGGAGGAGCCACGGAAACACCCAAAGCCGCATTGCTGATCAAAAGTTCTACAGCCTGCTGAGCAGTCTTACCAGTGAAGTCAATAATTTCCTGACGGGTAGGTCCAAAAGTTGCCCTCCTAAGCAAATGGGCCGCAGTGGCCGAGGTTAACAAGTTAGTATACGTATCTAAATATGCCATGGCATAGGTTAATGACGGTTGTTGTAATCCAGAAATTCAGATGTGGCCATATCATGAAAATGACCCGTGCGTGTGTAGAAAGGCCTTAAAGGCTGGGAACAAAAGGTGTAGATGGCTCTATAAGATGCTCTACCCCCTTATGTCTTACTCAGGTTTAGTAGATTAATGGATACAAATATTCAATATCCATTAATGCTCAAAACTACGAATAATTAATTTATTTTATCAAATACATAATGACAAAACTATCAAAATAGTTCGCTATATATACAAAAAGTAGTTTAGACCAGTAAGATTAAAAAGAATTACATAGAAAAAAGCCACCAATTAGGAATAAGGCCCAATAGGTCAAAAAACCTGTAATATTCAAGTATACAGGTCTAAACTCGAGCTATGTCCTGATAGATACTGAAAAAAATTTGTAGTAGTAGTTTGTATTGACTCTCACTTGCATAATTTGAGCAGATTAGCTCTCAAAATATTGCTCGAATATCCGGTATAGACTAAAGTAGAAACACAACTAACTACGTAGAAATACTTTATATTCAAAATACCGTCTTAAATTATGAGATAGGAACACCTTTTTACAACTGAAATAAGACGAATAATATTAAAGGAATGATGCTGGGTATGGACAAAATCTTGTCCGAAGACCTTGGAGAATTAAAGAGCTTTGCGAATCCTATCAGCAGCCCTATGTAAGGTTATAAGGCCAAGCATTTCAGCAGCTATTATAATGCCAGATCGACCATAACACATCGTATAGGCCTGACTTAAAAGATAGCTTGAGAGAGAGAGAGAGACAAAAACGGTCCCTAGCACACTATGCTATCGAATAAATTTCGAAGCGGGGAAACATTAGATTTTTAAATTCGGGATGCACCTGATGGAACCGTAACGGCAATCAAGTATTAACATAGGTCGCAGCCCTCAAGACCCGGCATCTGAGAAAAATTTTTATTGAAGTTTATTATAAAGAAGGTATCCGTATATCCAAAAATCATGCCCTTCCCCTGGAAAGCATCATGGAATAGACTCCGCAGAATGGCCCCCTGGTGCGTATACGGCCGCAAATCCGTTATTTTGATTTCTAAATAAGGATTGGAGCACCTACATGGTATACCTACCAATTGAAATGGCTGGTGAATTATTTGCCATGGCCGCCCAAAACGGTACCAATGGTATGGACGATCACTTTCGCATCCAAAATAAGTGAACAGTTTTCGATATATACCAGATCATACTTCATCCGCTCAACCATCTGGGCCACATTTTCAGCATACCCATATTTCACCATACCTAATGAGGTTAGGCCTGGCCTCACCTTATGTAAATACCGATATTCCGGTTGGGTTTCCGAGATAATATCAATAAAATATTGCCGCTCAGGCCGCGGCCCTACCAGGCTCATATCTCCTTTCAATACATTGAAAAATTGCGGTAACTCATCAATACGATATTTGCGCATAATTCTACCCCAGGGAGTTATGCGGGGGTCTCCGTCACTCGACAGAGAGGGGCCAGCTGCTTCGGCATTGATATACATAGACCGGAACTTATAGATCTCAAACACCTCTCCATATAAACCAATTCGCTCCTGCTTGTAAAGAAAGGGCCCCGTAGAGGAACGCCAAACCCTAATGGCGGCATAAAGTAAAACTGGAGATAATACCACCAGCGCGCCCAGTGCCCCGACAATATCCAACATCCTTTTGCAAACCTTTTGCCAATCCGGCATTAGTCTAGGGGTGATGCTAATGAATAGGGTGTCTTCGTAAATACTACTTATTTTAACAGACCCGGAAATAATGTCGTACAAATCGGGCAAAATACGAACGTACACAGGACGATAGCTTAGCTGAATCAGAATACTTTTCAGAAGCGTATGTTCATCACTGTCTACTGCTACAATTACTTCCTCTATCTGATATTTATCGATAATCTGCTCTAACTGATTTACGTCTCCCAGTTGGTTCAAATACTTATTCATCCCATTGGAGCTTTCCAGAGAAGAGTACACGAATCCTTTAAACCTATTTCCAATATGTCTTTTACTGGAAACCAGTTTCGTATAAATATCAATGGCATTCTGATTGCCACCTATAATCAGGGTATTAAATCCAACTTTACCATTCAGAACATTATTGCGTATCATAGTAAGATACATTAACCTTACGGCTAAGGTCAAGGTAGTATGCAGGAGAATATACCTGACGGTAGACTTACTCACATAGTCAAAATCTATGGCGTCATTTGGAAAGGCCACCAAAGCCACAATGATAGTTCCGACAAAACATGAAGCCAGAGTCCGCTTAATTTCGTCAATTCGGGACTTGCGATATAAATCAAAATAAGTTCCTGAAAGGTAATAGAGGAAACACCAGGCAAAAGGGATGACAAAAAATGTGAAGACCCAATCTCTTGGATAAAGCTCGCTCAGATCCTTATGCAAAAGAGCGTAACGATAGCGATACACGGTTAGCCAGGCGACTACAGCGACCAACCCGTCCAGAAATAGCAAGGTAAATACGGCCCCTCTCCTACTGGGAATAGTCATGGATGACTTTAAAGAGAAGTATCCTAAGAGGTGATTAAAATTGCTATTAATCGTTATCCAATCCAATCCACCTCTCTGTGCGGCATCAGACGATTCTGCTTCTGAGAAATTGTGCGGCATTATTTTATTATTTTCTAGTGTTGTGTATTTCTCCCAAAGATAGCCAACCCGGCGTAAACAACAAGTACAAAGCTTAAAAAAGCGAAACAATGACAAAATAAATCTACAAATAAAATTAATTTTTATTACTATTAATATATTATTTTTCTACAAATCTCTTTCCTAAACCCCGGTTTTAGCCAGAATATTCCCAGGAATATCCCAATTATTAATCAACATTATTATTCTGTTATAAAGTTAGAATAAAGTCTTACTTTGATTATATTGCGGTAATTTACACACTAAAAGTTACGCCATAATGCGTCTAATTCTTATTGTTACGATAAGTATATTTTGCCTTACTGCCTACGGCCAGGATTCAACTTTTCACTATTCCGGAGGAGTCCAAGCCGCTTTTTCTAATTCCCAAACACCTTTTTGGCTACGCGTTAATCAGCATGGATCGGTACCCACCGATGGATCCTTTATTTCTGCCAGCGCCCGGATCGCAAAGGTTTACCACCCTCACAATCCCCGATTTTTACAATGGTCAGGAGCGGTGGAAGCTATAGGAAATGTTAGCCAGAGAAAGGATTTTTTCTTTAGGGATCTTTTCCTAGCCGCAAAGGCGGGCCCTGTAGAGATATCGGTGGGTCAAAGAAGAGAGTTTATCGGCCTTGCTGACTCCCTACTCTCAACGGGTTCATTTGCCATGGCTCCCAACTACAGGCCTTATCCCAAAATTCAAATATCTACTCCCCAATTCACAAACCTGATTCCTGGAAACGACATTATAGCTTTTAAGTTCTCCTACTCCGATGGTTTATTAGGCTCCGCCAAAGTGCACTATGGCAATACCAACTGGGTACCCGAGGTCTATATGCATCATAAGTCATTATATCTTCGATTAGGCCGTCTGTCGCAAAAACTCAACTTTTATGGTGGAGCCAACCATCAGGCCATGTGGGGCGGCGAACAAAAAATTTTCAGCGGGGGACTGAAACCTTCCCTGGCATATGAGTATGTAGTACTGGGTAGACTCTGGGCATTAAGCCGGGTAGGCAATCATTTTGGTTCCATAGATTTGGCAGCAGAATGGAAGGGTAAATCCTGGGATATTTTCGTCTACAGGCAAAACTTATACGATGATGGGTCTCTTTCCAAATTATCCAATATCGCAGATGGACTTAACGGAATAAGGTTTACAAGGAAAAATAATAGCATCCCCCCTTCTTCCGCGCTTTTATTAAGGACCATTCTGTTGGAATATGCTTACACCAAAAGTCAGGGTGGAAGTATATTTGATTTTAAAACCCATACTTTCGGAAGGGACAATTATTTCAATCATTATGTATATGACCAAGGGTGGTCCTATAGGGGCCATTCATTCGGTAGCCCGCTCATAGGCCCTCAGGCCTTAAATCGGGACGAGCTGAAAGGCGACAGCACTATTTACACGATGAATAGTCGCGTTCTGGCTCTACACTGCGGTCTTGCTGGCAGCTGGAAGAAAATGAACTTTAGTTTAAAAGCCACCTTCACACATAATGAAGGAACTTATAACGACCCCTTTGACAAACCCATTATCCAGTCCAACATTTTACTTCAATCAGAAAAGAAGATTTCTACGAAGGGGAATCATCTGCTCAGTCTGAGCATAGCTGCTGATATAGGAAAGCTATACCCAAATACTGGAGCCATTATGGTAGGATGGAAATCCTATGGATTTTTAAAGTAGAATTACCTTATATCTGGCATCATAGGATTGCTAAAATAGGGGATTCTGCAGTCAGGAAAGCATAAATATTTTCCTACATCACCATACATAAAAGTCGGTTAAGCCGTTCATATCATAATCCAGTATGAATAATATAAAGTTATTAATACTTTTGTTTAATATTTATCAGCGATAACAAAACACCACTACAGATTAATTAAAACCTATATGAGATCACCCTCGTTTCTTTTTTTTATATTTCTGATAAGTATAAATTGCTCCCATTCCTTCTCTCAATCCAGTGTATCGGACTCCACCAATAATTATATTGAATTCTCGGGCATAGGTAGTACAGCCAGCAACACACCATTCTGGATTCACGCCAATCAATTTGGCATAGTTCCCCGGAGCAGCCCTGCCGGAATCGCCGCAATCGGTTTACAACGTATATGGAAGCTATCTAATAAGGAAACTAGTCCTTGGAGCGTTGGGCTAGGTGCGGAGGCTGCTGCAATTCTATCCGAAAAAACAGAAATACTGGTTCCTCAGCTTAATGCCTCCCTCCGATTTAAAAACTGGGAGTTGCTGGTAGGCAGACAAAAGCAATGGGTAGGCCTGGCGGACTCTACCATTGGTACCGGTTCCTATGCCTGGTCGGGCAATGCCCTTCCTATCCCTAAAATTCAGTTCGGAACCGTGAATTATGTGGACGTCCCCCTTACTAATGGTTTTGTAGCAATTAAGGCATTTTATGCCGATGGTTTTTTCGAAAAGGACCGCCCTATTACAAGTGGACTAAAATTACATCAGAAGGCCTTATATCTTCGGATAGGACGTCCTTCTTCCCAGCTGAAACTTTATGGTGGGATGAACCATCAGGTACAATGGGGAGGCGAATCTCCCTATCTGACGATTGATGGAAAAATGCCCTCCGGTTTCCAAAATTATGTGAATGTTGTCACGGGCAAGGCCTATGCCAAAAACCCAAAGGCGACGTCTTTTGATACGCTCAACCGGGTAGGAAACCATCTGGGCACAGTAGATCTGGCAATGGAAATTGAAACCTGGGGTAGTACCTGGTTTATTTATCGACAAAACATTTACGAAGATGGCTCCCTCTTTGTCCTTGCCAATATAAGAGACGGCTTAAATGGCATTCGCATGAAACGTAAGAATGTTTACGGAGCCAATTTTCAAGTTACAGAAGCTTTATTCGAGTTTCTGTATACAAAAAATCAAGGTGGAGCAGAGTTTCCCTGGAATGTGGTCGGTTTAAAAAGAGGCCATTTTGGACGGGATAACTATTTCAATAACTCTCAGGTCCGCGATGGCTGGGCCTACCACGACCGGACGATCGGGACACCTTTTATTCCTCCTACTTCCGATACGAAAGCAAATTTCCCTGAATACGCCGATTATTTCACCAGCAACAACCGGGTTGCCGTCTATCATCTCGGATTTAAGGGTACCTTCCTTCAAAACATTATCTGGACGAGTAAACTATCGTACTCCAGTAACATAGGAACCTATGATGCTCCCTTCAGAACCAGGCCCACTCAATTTTCCGGACTACTGACCTTACAGGGTAAATTAAATATTTTGGGCGGCACCATCCTTAAAGGATCGCTGGCTGCCGATGTCGGGGAACTATACCCTAACTCATATGGGGTAACTTTGGGTATCCGTAAGGAAGGCCTTTTATATAAATAACTGGTGTTATCTCCTCGTTTCTGACTATGATTTGCCGACAGATGCGAAAGCATACTGAATAAGGGATGAATGTATCCAAGCTTATTTTCTACGAAAATAAATCAGATGAGGCATGTGCGTTGTCCCCTGCAAGGTCCTTCAGTGCACAGAAAAAATTCCTTTAGCCTAATTTCCAGCAAACAGCTTATTTATGATTTCGGTTTAGGAGGTACTGAAGGTGAGAAATATCCGAGCTAACGGCCCTCGGATACAGCTTAAATAAGGCTCTGTAAACCGCTATGAAACGCCCAAAAGCAGCATAGGGACTGATAAATAACCTGAACAGAAAATGATGACTGCGATAAATTTACATACTTTTGCCATTTATATTTTCTATAACTTTAAAGCCGCTCCAATAACCGTTTACCAAGCTTGAAGCCCCATAAAATTGTAAAGAATTGAAACCAATGCGCTATTTTCTTCTAGTCTTAATTTTCATAGGTTATCAAGCAACTTTTGCCCAAGACTCGACCTTATTTGTAAATATGTCAATTACCGGCTCCGGATTTAAGGGGGCTACTCCCTTTTGGCAAAGTGCGAATTCAGACGGTACCGTCCCCGCGGACCAGGCACAAGTGGTAGGGCAATGGAGCCTGTATAAAGTTTATAACATCCATAATCCGCGCAAGCTTCAATGGTCAGCAGGAGCTTCATTGATTACCAGCTACAGCCCCGAAACAAAGGCTAATTTTTTCTTGACCGACCTCTACCAGGCTGTTAAGTTGGGGCCATGGGAATTGATGGTAGGCCAAAAAAGACAGAATGTGGGCTTGTCGGATTCTACTATGGGGCTGGGAGGTTTAGCGATTTCACGCAATGCGCGTCCTTTTCCCAGAATTCAGATTGGTCTGAAAGACTTTCAACCGATTCACCTTGCCAACGATTTTATAGCCTGGAAAATCTCCATCTCCGAAGGGCTATTAGGCAATAGCCAGATCAATTACGGCCCAGTATCCCAGGTGCCGAACACCTATCTGCACCAGAAACAAGTTTATTTCCGTCTCGGTATCCCAGAGTCTAAGTGGATGTTTTTTTTGGGCATGAACCACCAGGCCATATGGGGCGGAGAGTCGGAATTTTGGCCCAAGGAAAACCCCAGCAAATGGACTGCATACAAACATATGGTGACGGGCACCAAATATCAGCATAATATCGTAGGCAACCATTTTGGGTCATTCGATTTGGCCTTTAACATCAAAACGATACCCAACCTAGAGCTGCTGGCCTACAGAAATTCCGTTTTCAGTAATGGATCGATTTTCAAAGTTAACAACCTGCAGGATGCTCTTACTGGTATCAGAGTTCGATTTCCGAAAGCACCAACACATAGCAAAATTCAGCTCAAGGCAATTACAATTGAGTACCTCGATTTAGAAAACCAAAAAAGTCGCTTCAGCAATAATGAGAGCATACTATATGCAGAGGCTGATTATTATAACAGCTATCGGTACCGGCGGGGCTGGAGCTATTTCGGCAATAGCTTAGGTAGCCCCATCATAAGGACGGCTGCCCATTCCCTGCCTGAATTTGCTGGTAATCTAGCTCAATTCACCAATAACAACCTCTTAAAGGCCATACATTTAGCTGTAGAAGCCAATATTTTACAGACCCATATTTTGGCTAAAAGTACCCATTCATGGAATCGGGGCACTTATTTAGCCCCATTTTCCAGCACTACTCCCCAATGGTCGGGTTATTTGGGCTTGGAAAGAAGTATACCCTCCCTGCAATCTGTCAGCCTCAACCTTGGGATTGTCAGCGACATTGGACAATTATACGGGAATAATACAAGCTTAATCTTATCGGTTCGAAAAAGTGGATTCCTGAATTAACACTAAGAATACCGCTAATAGACGGCCTATTCCATCGGACTTTCTCCATTTATATGTTCCATGGAATAAGGTTAGAATGCTAAGCTCTGAAATATACCGGATATTAACACTTTCTTAGTCCATGGAAAGGTCGGACTACCCAAGTCATCCGTAGAGCAATTGGTTTTACAAACAGTCTCGAATCTCCGCCGCCAGTGCGGCCAATTCTTCAGAACTAGTTTTTATTTTCCTACTGAAGTCTGCATCCTTCATACTATTCAAGGGAAGCAGATGCACATGAGCATGGGGAACTTCAAGCCCTATTACGCTGACTCCAATTCGCAGACAAGGAACGGCCTTTTCTAATGCCGGAACGATTCCTCTGGCAAATAACATGAGTCGGGAAAACTCATCTTCCTCCAGATCAAATATATAGTCTACCTCCCTTTTAGGGATTACCAAGGTATGCCCTTTCGCTATAGGAAAGGCATCTAGAAAGGCCAGGAATTCATCATTCTCGGCAACCTTATGACTGGGAATTTCTCCACTGACAATTCTTGAAAATATCGAAGACATGTTGTTTAGCAGTATTTTAGCGGTAAAAATGCCCAATTTAAAGTATTAATTCAACAATTAGAAAGCCAAAAGTAAGTAATATTGCAGCTGAAACTTTTAACTTGTATTACTATGAAATTGATGAATCTGCGTTCTCTCGGCAAAGCCGCCGTAGTAGCTCTATTTGCTCTCAGCATATCTGGAAATGATGCCTTGGCTCAGAAAGGAAAATGGGTAACCCTGTTCGACGGAAAAACCATGAACGGATGGCACAGTTGGAAAGAGGATAAAGTACTTCCCCAATGGAAAGTGGAAGACGGTGCTATGGTTCTTACTGAAAAAGGCGGAAAAGACTTGGTTACCGACAAGGAGTATGGTGATTTCATCCTTGAATTGGAATGGAAAATCAGTGAAGGTGGAAACAGCGGAATAATTTACCATGTCACCGAAGAAGCTAAATACTGCTGCCCCTACTCTACTGGCCCCGAAATCCAGATTCTGGACGACCAAAAACATCCTGATGCCAAAGCCGGCAAGAATGGGAATCACAAGGCAGGCTCCCTGTACGACATGATCCCCGCTTCCGATTTTAGCGCGGTAAAACCCGCTGGCGAATGGAACAAGGCCAAGGTAGTCATCAAGAAAGGCAAGGGCGAAAGCTGGCTCAATGGCAAGAAAATCGTTTCTTTCCCAGTTAATGGTCCCGAGTGGGATGCACTCGTTGCCAATAGCAAATTTAAGACATGGGACGGCTTTGGCGTGCCTCAAAAAGGGAAAATCGCCCTGCAGGACCATGGTGACAAAGTATCTTTCCGGAATATCCGTATTAAAGAACTTTAGTCGACCGGCACTAGCTCCAGGGTTTTACTCCAGTACTCCCTGCTATAGACCCTTTTAAAAGGCCAGTTCTTAAGCTTCAGAAGGAGCGGCAGATAGGCATGAGGCTCCTTGGCGGTCCGACTATGGTAATATACCTCGTCGTCCGTAAGAACCAATGCCTTAAAAGCTGCTCCTTCTTTGATCGTAATATCACCAAAAGGCAGTTCGTCACTCAATGCGGGATTCTGGCTTATCAATTTTTCCTTTAACAACCATCCCGGACCTTGTGCTGCACCGCCCGAAGGCTGTGGCCTGAACTTACCCTCACTCACCGAGAGAGCAAATTGCATATAGGCCTTTAAAAGTCGTGGACCTTCATTGGTCGCCCCTTCCGTATGCAACTGATCGGGCCAGAGACTCGACACAAAGAAAATCTTCTCCCTCGCTCGTGTGACGGCTACATTCAGACGATTCTCTCCTCCCTGTGCATTCAGGCTTCCAAACTGCATGGAAATCTTTCCCTTTTCATCAGGGGCATAGCCCATGGAGAAAATAATGACATCGCGTTCATCACCCTGAACATTTTCAATATTTTTCACAAACAAGCCATTAGCTTCGATATTTCCCGCCTCAAGCCGCTCTTGTATGCATTGTTGCTGATGGAAATTGAAGGTAACTACCCCAATACTCTTCCCCGTGGCAGCCAGACTAGATATAATATCGGCCACCAGATCGGCCTCCACTACGTTGGCGTTCTGTGCCCATATCCCCTCGGTCTTCAAATAGGTGATCCCCGGCTCCATCGCATTAATATGCAGAAAGTCAGGAAGCAGCTTGAGTTTACTACTATAAAAGTGTCGGTTAGAAAAGGCAATTAAGTCAAGGGATAAGCTTCGATAATGGCCTGTAAGGGAGTACTGCCCCAACGACTGAGCGGCCAGACTTAATAAAGAATCCACTTCCAGTGCCGGGAGATATTCTTCTAACTCATCCTGCTCTTCATACCGTACCCTATACAAGTCGCTGGGAGCAAGCTGCATTGCATCACCGGCCACCACCACCTGTCGCCCACGAGCAGCGGCAGGAAGCCCAAATTCCGCATAACATTGAGAGGCCTCATCAAAAATAACCAGATCGAATAGTTCACGTTCTAGGGGAAACATGGCCGAAACTGACTCCGGAGATGCCAGCCAGCAAGGAATCAGATTAAAGATGTCATCTGCATAAGCTTCCAGTAACTTTCGTACCGGCCAGACTCTTCGCTTTTTGGTCACCTGATGGTCCAGTTCCCGATATGTAACACGATTGCCCAGTCTGTTTTTTTCTATATCCTTATAAGTATGTTCCCGTACCCTGATTCCTACAATATCCCGGGCCAAACGCTGACGAGCCTGAACAGCAGCCTGCAGATCGGACTCCCAATGCTGCAGTTTCTGAGAAGACACCGTCCTCAGGATCGGATATTTCTGCTCAATATGATCGATCCATGCCAACTCCAGACTGTTAATCCAAGCCGCCAATAGTTCTTCCGGGTCATTGCAAGTTACTTGTAAAGCATAGTCTAAGGCCGCATCTATAGCCTGGGTCTCCGGTTCCGACAGGGAAGCATAGGTATCGTCCATCTCGCATAATGCATCGAAATCTTTAGCCAGTGTCTGGCTCAGCTGACGACTATAACTTTCCGGGTTATGAAGTAAAACCCTACCCTGGGGGAAGGAGAAGTATTTTTGCATACGCACATCTAACTCCTGCCAATCCTGGAGCCAGCTGCGTAGCGCAAAAAGGACATTATGATAGGATGATAATTCTCCGGACTTGGAGCCTAGCTCCAGAAGTAAATCGGCCCAATCAGATTCCAATAACTGCTGCAACGCATCCATGGCCGCTTCGGCCCTTGCCAGAAATGCCTGGAACGACTCGGCACTTCCGTCCCTAACCATGCCCGGCTCAAATCCTAAAAGCGGGTCGCCTAACCATTGCTCCAGCTGTATTCGATTTAAAAGCCTATTTTCCAATAACTTCAGTTCTCTCAAAGAACTTCCCAACCCCTCCTCTGCCGCAAAGGTGGCAACGCGTTTATTATTTTTATTGAACCAGTCATATAGCTTCCCCGACAGCATAGATTCCTTGGCATGTATGGCCTCTAAAAGGGCCGAACGACACTCGGAAAGCTCCTCGGTGGCAAGCTGCAGGGCGACCCCATCCTCCGCTACAAAACCGTCAAATTCGTCACGAATCTGTCGGATAAAGGCCATACGGTGGCTGCTCCGGGATGCCGATCCTAAATACTTTTTAAAGAGCAGAAAGGTTTCGCTATCTTCAAGCCAGCCTGCCAAATCGGTCAACTCCTCCCTTCTTTGGGCGGGCTGCTCCAGATATTTAAGTGAAAATTCGACGCCGGTAAGTTCGGTAAATCTATTTTGAACCTGCTGCCATGCTTCAGGCCACAGCTGCAAGAGCCTCTCCATAGCACGGAGATCACTCAGATTATAGCCTATAAATGGCTTTCGATCGTGCCAGGGATGTGGGAACCTCAGTCGTAGTGCATAGGAAAGATATCGACCCATATTCCGGCTGAATTCATTTCTTCCCTCCAACCGAAAGGTTCTGTAGTGGTTTTCTACATCGAAATGTGGCGCATCCATATCGCAACGCAGATATAATGACTTCGCCGACTCTCCAGCGAGGGTCTCATCAAATAAAGCCTCACGAAAATTGTCCAACTCCCGTATCACCCGGTCGATTTGGCGACTTTCCTGAACGAACTGACGCTCAATAAATACGGCATCTAAGGAGTAATTCTGAGCCCGATATCCCTCGACCTGCTCAATCTGATTTTTCAGCTGACCATACAAGGCAGAGCGGTCGTTCTTGAAATCATGAATTAGACCCACAAATGGGTCCAGGCCAATGCTTTCTAAGCGATCGTGTACCACATCCAAAGCCGCCCGCTTCTGACAGACAACCAGAACCCGCTTTCCCTTAGAGATAAAGTCTGAAACCAGATTGCAAATCAACTGTGATTTTCCACTCCCGGGGGGGCCTTGTACTACTACGGACTTCCCTCGCTTAACCTCCAATATAATTTCTTCCTGAGACTCATCTACCGGAAAAGGAGTAAGTACATCTTCCTCCTTTATGACCATAGTGCAGGTGGGTTCGGGCTCTACATACAGGTCCTCCGGACTCTGCTCGAGGCCAGGGAGCAATACCGACTGGAAGCCAGCCCCCTCTTCCTCCAACATTTGCTGATAATCGGGAACCAGATAGGATCCTGCCTGAGGAAATATCCCTAATACCGCTTCAGGCACCAACCTTAACTCACCGTTCCGTTCGAGAAGTTTCAGATCGGCACTTTTAAGCGCTTCGAATGCTTGCAGCTTATTCTCAAATATAGCCTGATTGAAATTTATTTTTAGTCCCGTCTCCTTTAACCATTCGTACAGCTCGGTACGAAAGGTCAATGCATCGGAAGAAAATTCTTCGAATGACTTGTCTAGGACATCCTCAGACAGGGGGGACTCATTAAAATAGGAATAGGCCAATGCAATGCTTCTGTTTAGAATCACCCTGCTATCGCCACGCTCGGCCAGGCACCATTGCTCTTTCGAAATCGTAAGTGTGACCGGGAAAAATAAAAGGGGTCCATGGATGGGGGTCCCGTCGGCGAGCTTGCCCTTTAAGAATGGGTAGCCCACATATAAATCCTGGGTACCACGTTCATCGGCAACAAATTTTTCGGTACGACTAATCTTCCTTAGCCGTTTACTTACCAGATTGACCTTTTCGAAGCGTGGGTCCTGCACATCACAGATAGGAAAACTCTTTTTATCAGCAATCAGTTGGACAATAGCATCGAAAGCCGGTCTGTTAAGAAGATGATCGGTATCCTGTAAATCTAAAAATTGCTCACCAGGTAAACTGGTGAGCAATAGCGACTTATTTCGGGTACTCAGATTGGTTAATCGTTTCAGATATACTTTAAGAATCTGATGCATAATTAGGCTTACGAAGCTTATGGTGTCGGGTTTATTGTTGGGGAATAGCCGAGTTAGCTCCCCTTCTTATATTCTAGGCAGTCACTTTCTTTTCAGGAGTTTTCTTTTCAGGAATCACCAGTGATGCCAGAATGCTAACGGCCAGAATGCCCAGGATAATGTATAAAGAGTAAACTGTTTCAAAGCCCAGAGCTTCCAACTGGTGATGAGCGAGCATTTTGCCTCCTATGAATACCAAGAGAACCCCCAGCCCGTATTTGAGGAATCGGAATAAACTCATGATATTACTCAAAAAGAAGAACATAGAACGCAGCCCCATAATGGCGAATATATTAGAAAAGAACACTACATAAGGATCCTTCGTAACGGAGAATACTGCCGGTACCGAATCTACTGCGAAGATAAGATCGGTAAACTCGACAATAAGTACTACTACAAAAAGAGGGGTCAACAACCACTTCCCTTGTTTCAGAACGAAAAAGTGTTCTCTTACATATCGGGGATATACCGGAAAATACTTTGAAGTAAACTTCACCACAGGATGTTTCGCAGGCTCAATCTTTTCATCCTCGCCCCCTTCAAAGAAGATCTTGCCTCCTTGATATACCAATAACAAACCGAAAATATAGATAATCCAATCGAAGCGCTGCATGAGAGCAGAGCCAAGGAAGATAAATATAAAACGCATGATTATGGCGCCAAGTACGCCCCAGAAAAGCACTTTTTTATAGTATTTCGGCCTAACCCCAAAGGAGGAAAAAATCAAAATAATCACAAAAATATTATCAATCGATAGGGCATATTCCAGAAGATAACCCGTGATGAATTCAAGGGACATATTCCGCCTGTATATTTCCACGCTGGCTTCGAAGTTACCAGGTATCAACTCCAAATTTGGGGCATATTTATCTCGAACAGCCTCCAACTCTGCATAATTGCTCATCCCATGTATCCAGTCGCCATGGGTATTGATAATGGCGTAAAACACCAATGCCAATGCTATCCAGGCTACTGTCCAGGCCGCTGCCTCGCCAAACTTGACTATATGGTCTTTTTTGCTAAAAACACCCAAGTCAAGTAGCAACATCAGGCCTATGACTAAAATAAAAGCACCGAAAAATAGAATTTCGTTGGAGATCATGGAAAAATAATACTTTAATTAAAACTTATTTATGAATCATATCCCGGTTGAGCCCTGGTCTTTTACCACTGCTTAGGTACAGGTTATCGATCATGCGGCAAAGGTAAACAAAATTTAAGTGGCCAGAGTAAATTAAGGATGAACGGCTACCCCGAAAATATCCCATTTTATTCATTGATGAACAGAGTCCTTGGGTTCTATTCATTTCCTAATTTGATTGATGTATCCTTAAAAATCAGGCCAGAGACTATTCACAGCCTGGAGAACAGGGAAATATGGAAGTATCTTCCGGGCTATAAAGTGGAAATATGATGAAATCGTTAAGGGCATAAATACGATTACCTGCTTCTGGAGCCATTTATAGCGGATATTTGTGAGTGTGAAAATAAATTAATAAATATTTTTTCACTTCGATCTTACTGATTTCCAAAATGTTAAATTTTACGGTGATTTATTTGAAAAAATATTTAGAAGAAACGCTTGCGTAATAGAAATGGACTCCCTACTTTTGCATCACCATAAACGATATGGCGATTGCGAAAGTAGCTCAGCTGGTAGAGCGCGACCTTGCCAAGGTCGAGGTCGCGGGTTCGAACCCCGTCTTTCGCTCAAAAAAGCACCGGTTACGGTGCTTTTTTTTCTAAGCGGCCCTGCATTTATGCAGACACGCAGGCCGGGGTGGTGGAACTGGTAGACACGCAGGACTTAAAATCCTGTGAGCCGAAACGCTCGTACGGGTTCGATTCCCGTCCCCGGTACTGATTATCAAGAGGTTACACTTTTAAAAGTGTAACCTCTTTTTTGTTGGTACAACAATTCGCAAATAATTAAGGGTTCTGGATTGGGGGAACACCAGAATGTTGACAATTAAAAGGCACCTAAACTGCGAGTACCACAGGTCCCGCACGACCGTGATGAAAGTTTTTCTCCGCAGGTTCTACCCAAGCGGCGGCGGGTCATGGATGACATCGACGATCATGTACTTTCGCTTTACACTCACGGCATGAGTACCCGTGATATTGAAAATCATATCAAAGAACTTTACGGCGTTGATATGAGTGAGGCTACGATCTCATACATTACAGACAGGATCATTGAGCACATAGATCAATGGAAGAGCCGTCGATTGGCATCTGGTTGTATGGATGGACGCAGTGATTTTCAAAGTCCGTCAGGAAGGAAAAATAATCAACAAAGCTGTTCAGATCGCCGTTGGTCTCAATGACCAGGGCAAAAAAAGAAGTACTGGGTATGTGGACCTGCCAGAACGAGAGTGCATCCTTCTGGATGAGTGTGCTGATAAATCTAAAAAGCCAGGGTGTTGAAGATATCTTGATTAGTAGTACGGATATCATAAAGGGCTTCACTGACGCAATCAGAGCTGTTTCCCCTGAAACGAAAACCCAAATATGCATTGCGCACCAACTAAGCGGCCGCCGAGCGGAAATTCATTGAAATTTGTTGTTTGGAAGGACAAGAAACAAGTAGCAGCTGCTTTAAAAAAGGTGTATGACGCACCAGACTGTGAGACTGCTTATCGTGAATTGGAAGCTTTTGAAGCAATTTGGTCGAAAAAATATCCCTATAACGGGCAGTCTTGGAAGGCCAATTGGGACAATCTGACTACTTTTTTCGAGTTACCAATGGAAATCAGAAAGATCATTTGTACCACGAACATCATTGAAAATATCAACCGCATAGTTCGTAAATACACCGCAGCGGCGGCCGCCAAAACTAAGACATCTTTTACAAATGATTCGGCGATGGAAAAGGCCGTTTATTTGGCTTTGATGCAGGTTTCCAGAAAGTGGACAATGCCCCAAAGAAACTGGCCAATTATGCTTTTACAATTTATTAATATATTTGGACAGGAAAGATGTCAAATCAAAATTTAATCCCTTTGCACAGTTCTTTTAACACGAGGCTTACACCGTTAATTTAACACTCTCACATCACTGCCACTTACGGACATAGAAATATCAAGCACCTCGCTTTTGTTTATCAGGTAGAAGGAACTTTTGAAAATGCTAACGACGCTAAGGGCCAAATCATTAGACAAGTGTGCGTAACTCAAAGTGATTATGTTCGTCCTATGATGAGTTTTCACGACACATTATATTATTAACAGCTAGGTATCATAGCATCAAATAACGCGTATTCCTAGGTTTTAGAATGTTGTTATTCACTATAATTATCTACCGTTCATCACTTTTGGGTTTTGGTATCGGTTTTTACATCTTATATTAATATTCTAAACTCAGAAACGGTGGAAAATAAAAAGCACTCTAAATTTAGGATTAGGCTAGCCACAATGGCATTTGATATTCTTGCATTTTTGAAGCTGGCTTTGTTCTCATAGTTCGAATAGGCTCACGCTTTAATGTTTAAAAATACGCGGATCATTGTCTTCCAATCCTTCGGTCGCCAATCGTCTTTGTACAGGTTAGATTTACCCAAATTACAGGCTTTGCAGAGAATTTGAAGGTTTTTCGGGTTCAGTGCCAATCTGGGAAATTTAGAACGTGCTTTGACGTGATCGACCTGGATTATAACATTCAGAAAGGATCGGTATACGCAAGCTGCACAAGAGGGTCGAAGACTATAGGAGTTAGAATAATTAAGGATTGAGAGTCTCAGTTATATAATATGGATGATTAAATACCAAAAAAGATGGTTATAAATCCAATAGCATGAATATAAGAATTATACTTTTACTTCCCCTCTTCCTACTACCACTTGTAGGTAAGGGGGAAGTAAAATTTCGTAATAGCAATATCGACACGTTATCTCACACTTTCTCGCAAAAGAAAGTAAATATAGATGGGTTTGGATTTTCTTATCAGCAGGAAATTAATGTCTCTCAGAAAAATAATATCGTGTTGTCCGGTGGTTTGAGTAGCGCATTTATATTTACCAGTGGCAGAATAAATTCTAAATTTGGATATACGATAAATCCATTTCTCACTATTGGTAGTCGACATTATTACCGCATAAAGCCAGCCGCTCTTAAAAAGAAGCAAACCATAGGCAATTTTGTGGGTGTATCGCTTTCTTACGAGACTGCACCTATTGTACACAAAGGTCTATACCACCAGTCTGGTATTTATTGCACCCCACAATGGGGGATACAGAGGTCGTTTGCTAAGAACGGAAGCTTTGAACTAGGCTTAGGTCTAAGTTTAGGATACGGAGTTGAAAAAGAAAATCTGGGATCTTTTTCATTATCACCAGCAATTCAGCTTCGTTTCGGGTGGTTGATCAGGAAAAAATATGAATAAGTTTATTATATTTTATGTCTCTTTGTTGATGTTTTGTCTTTTGCATGTTTCATGTACAGAAAAGTTGGGTGCAAATATGCCCCCAATGAATTTTAGGAAATTGAGGAAACAAATAAGACCTCCATATGATTTCAGTAAATCATTGTTGAGCTACAGAGAAAAATACGGGTATTGGCCAAAGTCAGAGCTAGATTTTATCAATTTTGACAGACAAGCCGTCAATGATATCTACTGGAAGGATTTCTACGATTGGCATTTAGGTGAAGATTCAAAAGACAGTATTGTTGTTTACTTTACTCACGCCCCAGTCTTTAAAAACGCTCACATAGGAGGTGTGCCTATTCCTGCAAGGGAGGTAAAAATTAAAACACTATTCATCCATAGATTAGGGGCTGTGAAGACATCTTTTGACAAATGAATAGACTCAAAAAATTAACTATGAAGCTATTACAAAAATTCCTTATGCCACAGAGCCTAAATAAATGTTTTCTTTTTTTAGTATTAGTTTGCATAGCCTCTTGCGAAAAGAGTACTCCGGGTCGACAAGATGATGTCAGAATGATAGTCACCAACAAAACTGATCAGGATCTTCTTAAAGTATGGATACGTGGTGCTAATGGAAAGCGCAGTTGGTACTATCAGAATATAAAACCTGGAATTAGTGTAGGGCTTACTTTTAATGTCAGAGAACATTTTAACATGCCAGACGGCGATGTGACGATTACAGCATTTACATCTGCAACGGATTCACTTCAGCTTAAAACTGGATACTTTACAGACTATAAATATCAAGGCCCGCCCTCCTCTACTTACTTTGTATACGATGACAGAATTGAGATCCAATAGTTAACGGCTTTACTAGAAAGGGTTAAATTAAAAGTTAGGACTAAAAAATCTCGTCCTATATTATCAAATAGCGGCCTTTATACGGGTGTCAAAATCGCTATCTACTTCTAACTTCTTTTATTCATCGCAATATTAAATATATTCTAAAAATGCCTATAATACAAATATTCCATCGCTTGTCGTTTTTTTTTGTAACCTATCAGTCAATACGTTCACTTTACCAGTATTGAGGTAACGAACAAACAATAGAAACAAATCATTTATGAGGAACACATATAAGAAATTATTACTGTCATCACCACTAGGAATTGCCCTCTTATCCTGTAACGAACCGGAAGTGAAAACTCCTTCAAATCAAGCCGAAATTGCAACAACAGAGCTATTTGATTTCAAGGGAGTGAAAGTTTTGATACCCGCAACATTCCCATAAGAGCTTTTCAATCAATCCACGCAGGATTTTGAGGCATATTACAATAAATTATCTGGGTCTGATAATACAAGAAGTAGCGGGGAAAAGAAAATAATCTCTCTTGACGAACTACATGAAGTTTTACAAAACAGCTTAAAAAAATATCCGCAAGTAAATTTTGATCAAGACATATCAGAAACTGATTTAAAACAGATTTATAAGGATATTCCGGGCATTACTACAAAAGAACAAGCCTTATCTAAAATTGAATTGATCTTCGAATATTACAATACATTGTGTAAAAATGATGTTGCGAATGCCGTTGCAAAAATCGGAAATTCCAAGAATGCAAATGGCAGAGTTAATGGCCCATCACCTGATAATTTATCTATACCGGAAAGAAATCATTTATTGTCAAATCCTGGGTATGCTGTCGGTTATTCACTAGCTGCTAAGCATGCGATGCGTTTTGAAGCCACCTACGCATTGGAACATTTTGGCGGTGCCACTTGTAAACAAGACCAAATTAATGCATTTTTACATTCCACTTGGAATGCTCTTTCAATTCGATATATTTTGTGTAAATGGGGAAGCCTCAAATTGATCCGCCTTTATGCTGCGGTAGTTTTTGATTTTTATATATGAAATATACATCTGATCCGGAAGGTTTTATTGATACAAGTGGAAGGTACTTTACGATAATAATATACTCTTCAAACAATTATATATCTAGTAACCGGTTCGTCTAAGAGCTTAAAAATGTATTGATTTGAAATTTCTTCCTAATACACGACTAGCCGAGCTTTTCTTTCAATAACTCATACTGTTCCCGGTGTTTTCAGGGTTGCGTTGTTTTAGGATATTTAAATTACGCAGTTTCCATTGAATCGAGGGGAACCTCTCAAAATCATAAATGGACCAATCGGGCTCTGCATTTTTAAAACTCAGAAGAAAAGCTTTATCTGATTTGGTCAGGTTCTCGTTGACCGTCGTAACAAGTTGTTCTCTTATGGCTTCATATTCCTCGTAGCTGAACTCCTCAGCGCTCATTCCCGAAAATTGGTTAACCATAGCCAAACGCTGATCCTGAAAATTCGGCATGATCACTTCATTTATTGGTCGGTCACTACCCAGTAGGCAGAAGAGAAAACCCTGTCTGACTTCATCAGAAAATCCCTCATTGCTCAAAAGATATTTAACATCAAATAAATCCCGTGGGTGCTGGCGGTCAAGGGCGGCACATATTTTTCCGCCAAAAAGTTGCCCAAATGGAACAACCGGAATAGCGGTAAATACATCAAATTCTTCCTGAGCTCTTTCACAAAGGCGCATTTTTACCGGTCCCTTGAATGAGCCCCGCCCGACCAAATTGACTTCTAGTTTTATTTCCGCCCCTTGTGAAGAAATCAGAAGCTTTGCAATCTCCCTTTTATGCTGCACACGAACAGGCGTAATCGTCTTCTCAATCCGTCCCTGTATTCTTTCCAAAGCTTCCCCGATATTGCGTAAAGATGTTTCCCTGTCTTCAATCGGCAGATAGGTTAAATCTATATCCACAGACAGGCGAGGCATATTGCGAACAAATAAATTGATAGCAGTGCCGCCGTGGAGTGCAAAACAATTTTCCTTTGCAACTTCTGGCAATACATCCAGAAGTAAGCCGACCTGTCGTTTATAAAGTTTGTTTTCCATTCTCTTCCATTTCTTTGGGTACTGTTATCTGATACTTGGGAACATAACTTCCATTCTTAACGAAACTGCGTTTGCCCTTCCCCAAGTCGATTTCTTCGATGGTCAGATACTGAACCCATTGGTGATCTGCCTTTTCTGCCATATAAAGAAATAGGCGTTTTACTTTTATAGATTTACATTGCTCTAAAAGTTGCTGAACCGAATTAGGGCGCAGGTTATTCATCCCTTCCATCAACTGATAGCATTCTACTAAATCCTGGCTGGTAGTGGCCAGATACAGGCATTCCATCATCGCCCTGGCTGCCGACGACACTTTGATGGAAAATGATTTAACGGTCACTTCTGTCATACCTATTCCGGCAGGTAAAAAAGCAGATTGGTGATAGACCAGCTTTATGCCCCAATCTGTGTTTTTGAACCAGGCTGGCAATACTTCTTTCTCAGCGCCGAATAAATCGACTTTGGACTGAGCCAATTCCAGATAATGGGCTTTACCCAGTAAGGATAAAGCAGCTCTACCCCCTGGATGGATGGAGAGAGCGAGTTGGTGTTGTAAGGTATAGATAGCCCCATCATAACTTACTGAATCGCCGACACGCTTCACTGCGCCTGTCTCAAAGGATTCTAGCCACCTGCTCTTTTTGTACCGGTTGAGCAACTGATTAGAATATCCCTTTTGATTAAGCCACGATGTGGCACAGACCGTCCCTAAGGGCCAGCCTTGCAACAAAAGGTTTATTTTGGTTTCAGTTGATATACTCATAGTTTATTTATACAGATTAAAACAAACTTCGTAACGCATAAAGTTCATAATTACCGCAATTTATAAACCTATAGTTTATAAATTGCGTGTTTGGTAAACCTTTTTATGTGCCGTTTAGTTTCCTGAGCCGGAAAACAGAGCCGTTTTGAATATATTCCAGCGGTAGAATGTTCATTCTTCTTGGGGCTGATATAGATTAGGCTAGATCAGCCCCAAGGTTTATTTATTGCTTCTTTTGCGCACGACTAAGCTTTCGCTGCCGTCCTGTCCGCCTGCGTCGCTAAGTCGATCACATGATGAACAAGGAAATCCTCAACCAGTGACAGGGCATGACCCTTGTTTATCGGCAACATATCTGGCGTCAGCATGGTGTCCACATAATACTCAACATCCCAAAGCTCGCGCGTTAGGTCTGGACTATCTGGCTCTATCCGTTCCATGACATCCTCGAAAGCCTCATTTGCTGTTTCAATAAAATCAGCACGATCTATTGGATTCAATGGAAGTGCGGTGATTTGTCCATTTGGTGCTTTTTTTCGTTGCGGCGTTTTGGTTTTGGCAAGGTGTTGATCTTCAGCTTGTGGCTGGCGAATATCGGGATGCGCTTCCTCAGGGGGTAGACCTAACCATACCTGACTTAGAATTTGAAATTGTGCATCGGGATCAAGTTTAACATCATTGTCCATCTCGACACCGAAAACGTAATCTTGCCATTCTTCCACGTTGACGCTGTCGCGATAATCAAACAGTAATTTAGCTACTTTTAGCTGATCATCAGGGGCTTTTGCCAAATCTGCCCATTTTTCAAAGCCGGACATGAGGGCAATGATGTGCTGGGCTTTCATCAGGCTGAAGCCTTCTTTATCATAACCAAATTCATGGGTCACAATGTATTCAGCGTCGTCAGGAAATCGCTTTAGTGCTTTTTCCTTGAAATCTTTAAACAGGTTTTTGGCTTGTAGTTTGAAATAATCTACTTGTGTCATGGATACAATCCTTATGTTACCAAGGCTGTCATCTGGATATTTTGCATCCGTAAGCTGTGATCAGATAACAAACTGGGATAAGGTTGTATGATCTATCTATCGGTTGATGAAATCTTTACACGGATGAGCAGGCCTACCAAAAGGCACTAGTAATAAATAGTTCAAAATTGTTTTTAAGTCAAGAATCACCTTCTTCCTCAAATTCCTTTTGAAGAAGCTGTTGCAAGAGCTAAAAAGAAAAATAGAGTTGCCCTCTCCACTTTTCCAACACTTCTATATCGAAATAGGATTGAACATTGCGTTGCTGGCCTTTTCAATCGAGGCTCTGACTGGATCAAGATTGAGGCGTGCATACACCAACGTAGATTGTGGAGATTTGTGTCCCAAGCTTTTCCCTATTATCTGCAAGCTCGCACCTGTGATGGCTTGATAGCTGCCAAAAGTTCTGCGGATATCATGAATGTGGATATCCATTAATCCTTTGGTCAGCTCTATTTTTTGTCTTTTTGCTTTGAACAAAATTTGTTCATAAAACTCATCCACCGCTTCATAACTGCTGACGCTTAATTTGTCAGTGTCAATCAGCTTCGAAAATCTTTCATCACGAAGCCATGAATAAATCGTAGCCTTTTGCAACGTTCTCCTCCAAGGACGCTTAAAATTTACGAGATGTTTTTCATTATCAAAGTCACTAGGAAATACCCAGTCGCTCTTTGATGATTTTTTCCTATGTTTTAGAATATCCAGAGCTTTGTCTAGCAACGGTACTGTTAATGGCTCACCATTTTTCGTATCCGGAATACGCCATTCTTTACTGTCCCAATCAATGTTTGTCCATCGCATTGTTAGGGTATTTGTCCGACGTACACCTGTAAGTAATAGGATTAAAAAATAATCCTTTGCTGTTTGATTGGTCTCTTCCTTCAGAGATTTAAGGAGGCATGGCATTTCATGAGGCTGAATGAACCTGTCTCTACTTTTCTCCTAGTATTTTTTTATTCCTATCGCTGGATTGACACCCTCCCAACCCCATTTATCCCTTTATTATAGATTGCTCGTATGCGCTCAAGTATACGGTTTGCTTGATATAACCCATTTTCAGCGAAGATCTTTTCATGCAGTCGCTGAACTTCAACTTTGGTAATGTCAGACAGCTGACGTTTTAGCCAATGAGAGAGAAACTTTTTCACTTCTCTTTCATCGTATAACCATGACTTTTTATGAAGCTTGCTATATCGCTCAATATACTCATGGAATAAATCACCGAATATTTTCCGGTTCAGCTTTCCTTACGTTCCTCAACTTTTGGATCTATGTTAGAGGCGACCAAACCCTTTAAAGCAGCAGCACGTTTTCTTGCTTGCTCAATCTTGATATCTGGAAACTGGCCAATCAGTATCCTTTCGTCTCTACCTTTTACACGTTTCCTTACAAAAAATATAATGATACCGTTGGCAGTAATGTAAAGACTGAGCCCCTTTTCTTTTATGTCCTTAAAAACAACAATACCTTTATCCGGGGAAGTGAGCGCAGAAATTGATTGAACTGTGAAATTGAATTGTTTGTCTGATGTCATTAATAACCTCTAAAAATCGAAGCAAAGTTCTTTGAGAGTATAGATGGAGGCATAGATGCCACTATTTAGCCATTTCCATTGCCGCACCATTGCCGGATTTTAGCTTAAATTAAAATGCTCGTAATCAATCTCATTGGATATTCCAATTTGAAACAGTCTTCATAATTGTGTCAGATTTCCCCAGCTCAAACTTTGTTAACGGATTAAGGCTTTCTTTAAGCCGACTCGAATCGATTCCGACGTTTACATCCTCCACCATTGCCCCAAGCAATGCCCTTACTCGTGGCGGGTATGATAATGCCAAAGCAATCATTTGGCTTTGCTGATCTTGCTCCAATTCCTTTATCCTGTTTTTAAAGAGTGCCACTGCGTCCGAAATATCTACATCTGGGATTTGTTTCAAATCCTTCATAGCGTCCAGAAAACCAAGAATTTGATAGTTTTGCTCGGTAACTTCTACATAGCTTTTGACCGGACTAACCTTGATGGCACCCGATACCACTGATGTTACGGCGTGATCTGCTTGCTATCTGAATAACAGAAGGTATTTGACTGGTTAGCCCGAGCTGGTTATAAAGGCTGATCCCGGTGATATAGGCTGTACGCTGCCCTTTTTGATATAAATAGGATTTAAGGATATCTTGTTCCCCAGGCTGTTTTTCTCCAAAAACTGTCATTTTAGGCTTATAGAATTTGCCCTTAGACAGCTTTTTAACCAGACCTTTCGTCTGCAAACGCTCCATAGTCTTAGCTGCTGACCAGAATTCTTCCCGATTGATAGGTAACTGCTCATACCCGAAAATAATAACTTCGGGCATGCTGTTGATCTTTTGCGTTATTTTTTCAGATATACTTAACATGCTACAAAAATAGCATGCCTGGAAAACCAGTCAAGTTTTCGCTCAAATGAATACTTGTTGCCGTAAATTGGAATACGTCTGCAGATATATATGTAAATAGGTGGCAGGTTAAATGCATGGACCACGGTTTCGTCAACTCCAATTTCCTGGATACATTCTTCAAATAGTCATTACAACTACGAACTCTCGTCTTGATAAAACTCTGAACTTTATACAATTTTGTTAGATCAGGCAGTTTGGCTAGGTCAGGAAATACTAGGCAAGGTGTATTTGCCCCTCTTGGGTACTGTTTCCAGGTTTCAAGAACCTTGTCCAGAACCTTCAATTACTCTACTTTGAGATTTAATCCAACAGCTTAATAAAGCCTGTCATTTAAAGGCCTTGGCCTTCTATACACCTTTAAGTCCAAACCTTAGCCCCGCCGGGGGTAGCATCTTATTAGAAATAATTTCCCATTCACCCCTCCCCTCAATCACCAATCAAAACATGACTTATTAGCAGTGGTGTTCCTCCTCATTTCCTACTGGTTATTAGCTAGGAGGAAAACGACCGTACGAAGACAGATTCTGGAAACTGCCCGGAGTATGCAGACAATTTCAGGTACCATGGGACGAGCTAAAATTAAAAGCTAAGACATTTATCCACCATCCAGGAATACTGAACATCTATTAACATAAGTATACAGTAACCAATAATAAACTAAACCAACTATTCAACAATAATATTAATGTATCCGGCATATATAACATCATTAGCAAATTATTGCTAATGATATTAATACATGTAGCAATAATTAATTAATAATGAATAAGTCAATTTGTATATTTTATAATATTATACAGCTTTGTACAATAGATTTAAATTAAATAATCATCGCATAAAATTTCTATTTTATTTAGCAAGAAAACGATAACCAATATAACATGAACCGTATAAAATTGGCGAAAATAGTCGGGTGTGTTTGGCCGGAAACTTATATATGACTTAAATCCGGGCTATAAATGTATAGTGATTCGGACCGAATTCTTTAGAGTTTTACTTGAAACCGAATCTTCAAGTCCGGAATCATCTTTTCGAAGTGCAATACTAAATACTGTATCAGAAAGACTAGCATTAAGATTTTATCCTTAAAAGTGTTCCAACCAAAGCTGACAAAATTTTCTAGCAGATGTAGGAATAACTCTGGACTTCCCAACACAGAAAGTAGATGATCAATGTCTGTCAGCCTGCTTAATTTTGGTTTCAAGGCTCATAGATAGCAGATCCTGCAATCATTTAATGCCTCTAATAAGATTATAAAACAAAAGTGACCAAAGATAACGTACCCATAACCATAGCCTGTCTGAAAGCCTCTGGTTTTTAGAGTAACCCAATGTGAATTATCAATTAAACTATACACTTTTTAATTACTAAAAATGAGCACTATCATGAAAATAACATAATTACATCTTCATTTCTGAAAAATGCGTTTTCAAAACACTTCTAGGAAAGTGTAAAAAAACGGAACAGCTAATAAGCTACCAGCATACTCCTCAATAGTACTTCAAGAGTGGAACTACCAGGTTAGTATCTACTTTTTGAAGTTATTTAGAAAACCCTTCTCTTCGAACCGAACAGGGCATGACTGCAAAAAGTCAGCGATTCTACTATGAATATTCAGAGCTGATTACTGTTAGGACTTTAATTTCATATTTACTCCAATTCCTTGTCACTAATTAATCCTACAAACCAGTATGATAGTAAAACCATCAATATGCTAAAACCATTTGTACCAATAAAAAAAGACACTCTTCAACATACTATAAATATTAAATGATGAAAACATCGACTCAAAATATTCGAAATACCATATTTGGAACTATGCGATTGGCTATGGTTCTGATGGCTATGGCAATGCAATCTGCATATGCGCAACAAACCTGTGCCCTGGATATTCACATTGCCAATGATCAAAGTGGATCAATCGATGCGGTAGAAAACAGCCAGGGTAAAACATTTGTGCGAAAGCTTGCCCAAAGTATCAATTTGGGGACTGGAGAAACGGGCAACCGTATTGCGGTATCTAACTGGGCCAATACCAATACCTGGGAGCAATATAATTTCCCATCTGCAGGAAAAAATTATACCACCAATGTATCCGATCTGATCAGCTATGCCAATTCACGTCAGACCATCTTCGGTGGCACAGATCCTTACCAGGCTCTTCAAAAGGCATATAGCAAAATTAACATTACTCCGATTGCAGGGCGTACGGCTCCGAAAGTGATTGTGCTGATGACAGATGCATATTGTTCGCAAGTGCAGGCTGGTATCACAACTTTAGCAAGCCAAATCAAAGGCTCAGGAATCTATATCATGGTCCTTGCTTTAGACGATGCTACAAAATGTAGTAAATTACAAGGAACGAATGTGGCTTCGCCAGGAATGTACCTTTCTGGTGGAAGCTATAGCAACTTGCAAAACAATGCCATTTCAATTTTGCAAAATCTTATTAATAGCCTCTGCTCAGGGACGAGCAAGGCATGGGATCTTAAAATCGCCCTGGATGCAGCCAAATGTAATACAGGAACTGCCACCTACACGGTGGATAATGTCGGTACAGCTGTATTCAATGGACCTTTACATGTTAGCTTTTACAACGGCGACCCTACTTTGCCCACTACCAAACTACTGACAAGCACATCGCATACAGGTCAGACTATTGCACCGGGCAGCAGTACCAGCCTGAGCTATACCTCCCCGTCGCTTGCTGGAGTAGGAAAATTATTCGCTGTTGTGAACATTGACCCTGCAAATGCAGCACCGCCATTGGCTTATAACTTGAGTAATGTACTGGCAGTATCCGGCGAGGGGGGCGCAACCAATAATATGAGTGGCGTGTTTACGGCAACGGGTTGCCCTACTACTGGGCCGGTACTCGAAGTAAGCAAGGTATTTGCTGGGATTGACTGTAACAGGCATGCGGTATACAATGTGCAGGTATGTAATACCAGTGCGGTAGATGCCACTGATGTGCTCATTACCGATTACCCTAGCCTTGAATCTGCAACGTTAATCAGCTCTACAAGTAACCCAAGTGAAGCCCCGCTAGGCCCTAATATTACCAGAACGTATAACTTACCAACCTCGACAGACGGAGCTAGGAATGGCTACGATGGCTCCAGCAGCGGGCCTACATCTACAATTTTAAATGATTATGCCATGGGTGGTCACCCTAGCCAAAGGGTGGGCTGGAATTTCCCGATAGGAGCAAAACCTATTCCTAAAAATGCGGTAATCACAAGCGCAAAGTTTATTGTCGGAGCGGTAGGATATGCCCCAGGAAGGACCCAGGAAATGAATGTAAAAGCCACTTTCAGGACTACAGATATACCGTTTAACAACACGTCCGCAGATGGCATCTGGAACGAACATGAAAAGTCCGGAGCGACCGTCAAGGCATCATTTTCGTATGGAGACGCTACTCCTGTAACCGTTGATGTTACGTCATTGGTCCAGGCGATTGTTAATAATACCAGCTGGAGTACGGATGGAAATATCATTATGACCGGCAGTTTCCCTGCCGACAACGGGGGGGTCGTATATTTTAAAGAGCCTAATGGTTTTCCAGCGTCGCTAGAGATAAAATACAGGACGGTTCCGACTGCAACCCTTCCGGCAGGTCAGTGTATTACCACCTCATACACTTACGATATGTCTACCGGTACCACGGGCACCACCTACCAGAACAGTGCGGGAGTAACGACTTCAACTGCCAATGCTACCATACTACCAAACAATGCCCCCTTTAGCGTAGGAAGCACCAATGGCATCAGGGGGTATAATGGAGCCGTAAATACGGGTGACGAATTTAAGATGCCGGCCCCTTGTACGCAGCAGCCAGCACGGCCCATTACAACTTCGGTAGACATTGAGCCCACAGAAGTGTGTGGTGGTGGAGGTAATTTTGTCACTGCAACGGTAACAATTTCCAATCCCAATACAATGTCGATGTACAATGCACTTCAAAACCTCAATCTTACAGGTGCAGGTTCTACTTACGGCGGAGAACCTTACGATGCTACCAACGGGCTTTCACTAGCACAGGCGAATGTACTGGACCCAAACTATCCGTCTGTTCCCAATGCGTTGTATGGTAAATCTGGAAGTCAGGAACTTACCATATACCAGATCCCTCCCGGCACCAGTACGTTTAAAATTGACTTGAGTGCGGGAACAGCGACTTTCAACCTAGCATCTACAATATCAAATCTGCCTACGAAGTACAACAGTACAGGCAAAAGTAATACCGCATCAGATGCTCAAGCTGTTAAAATAAACAAAGGTCCCACATTAAATATTACAACGGCAAGCTGCGGCTCGGCAGTCCCTTTCAGTACGACGAACATATCTCTGACCGGAACCGCCACAAACTCTGTTAACAGTACCTGGACCAGTGGAACGTCGGGTCTGATTACCAATACTGGTTCTGCATCGGCTCCTGCAGGCACCTACACGATCAGTGATCAGGATAGAGCCAATGGCTACGTAAACATCACACTGATGGGGGTATCATCTGCAGGATGCGATAATGCCACGTCATGCAGAATTGGTATTGAAGGAGCAACTTATGACTTTGGGGATGCTCCAAGCAGCTATGACTATGACCAGTCTACCACAACGGCTGCTGGTGGAGCCATGATCAAATCTTCCAATATTTTCTTTGGAGCACTCGCTCCTGATGCGGAGTCCGTTCCCATGTGGGGAACACTAGCTACCAGCGATGACAACGATAATATTGATGATGAAGACGGGGTGGCCGCATTTACAGTAATTACAGAAGCTACCAAATCTTATACTGTTAACTTCTCAGCAACAAATACGAGTAGTACAGCATCCACTGCAATAGCGTGGATTGACTGGGACAATAATGGTACTTTTGAACCTTCGGAAGCATCTGAGCCCGTCAGCGTACCAGCCGGAACTGTCAACGGAAGTTTTGTTGCCAATTGGTCAGATGTAAGTACTACTGCAGTGAGCAAATATGCAAGGTTCCGTATTGCGTCCAACTTAACCATCTATGACTACGTGGGTGCTACTAACGACGGCGAAGTGGAAGACTATGTTATTGAAGCAGATCCACTACCAGTAAAACTCACTAAGTTCTCCGTATCAAAAGAAGAAAATATGGCAATTTTAAACTGGTCAACCACGGAAGAAATCAATAGTGAGTCGTTCGAAATACAGCATAGTCTGAACGGCAAGGAATGGAAAAAAATCGGAAGTGTGGCCGCCAAAGGTGAAAGTAAAGAGCTGGCAGATTATCGATTTACCCATCATGAAACTGCCGGTGGTGAAAACCTTTACCGCCTGAAAATGCTCGACAGGGATGCATCTTATTCTTTTAGCAGAATTAGAAGTGTATGGTTTGAACAGACTGGCTTAAAACTTAATCTTTACCCCAACCCTGTTTCAGATTACCTTTACGTACAAGATGTAAATGGGCAGGTAATAACTCTGGATAAAGTGAAAGAAGTCTCAATCATTAATATCCACGGTGTGACCGTTTATAATTCAACCTCCCAGGTTTCAGCAAAAGGAATTGATATGAGTGGACTGGGCTCAGGTATTTATCTGGTGAAAATTATACTTACCGACGGTACATACAGCACACATAAAGTCGCAGTCGAGCGATAGGATTTCTTTAGCTCCAATCTAGTTAACTTTTGCTCCCCTTTCAGAAAGTTCATTTTCTGAAAGGGGAGCATTTTTAATTTATACCCAACAACACCCTAGCTATGTATCTGAAATACAAATTTCACCTCAGTTCGGCTGGAAATCGATTAATTCTCTTCCTACCTGCTAAGAAAACGACCCCATAGCCTGGGACCAAATTGCCATAACTTCAGCAATTGCCTGTGGCCATCCCGATAACCTATAAGCTAATTAGGATAAATACTATTCTCTAGCACGGAATAACGGCCATTACCAAACAGCTTCTCCCCTTTTTTTTAAGACTTCATTATTATATATTTGAAGTTATCCTAAAACATAGCCATGGGGTATGTTCTCTTTGGAGCTACCCACCACCGATTTCATATCCTGAAAAATGAAAGTAGCTCCTAATAAACCTTTTAAAATCATATATGCCATCCTGAGTCATGAGTATCTGGGATATATCTTCGAGTCATTTGTAGTACAGCTCAATGATCAGGGGCAGTATACTTATCAGGTTCAGAATATTTCATCGAAGAATGTTCAGGAATTTAAATCAGGGATTGACACGGCCGATTACGAACTGGTCAAGCTCATCGATGACATACAGCAAGACTATATCCTCAAGAAATTCAATCCAAAAAAGCTATCGGCTCTGGATTTTTTCTTGAAAGTCTATGACCCACATAAAGGTGACAAGGGACTTCAGGAAGCCATTGCCGAAAGTCTGGACAAAAAGAAAAAGGCAATTTTGGAACGACTCAAAGGCAAGGCTCTCTTCATTATGGGAAGCGATGGAGATCCTATGTGGAAAGAAGTGATCTGGGAAGAAGAGCCCGTTAAGGTGCGATTTCATTTCGTACGCAACGAGGACAACACCCATTATTTCCCTGGAATGCTGCACAAGGGTGAGAAATTAGATTTCCAATACAAAAACGCCATGATTCTCTGCGAGGAATCGGCTTGGATGGAGGTAGATGGTCACCTCTACCATTTCGAAGGAGAAGTAGACGGAAAAAAAATAAAGCCATTTCTCAATAAGAAATTTATTGCCATCCCGCGAAGTGTAGAAGATCAGTATTATAAAAAGTTTGTTAGCCCGCTGATCGCCTCCTATAACGTGGTTGCCCGGGGTTTTGAGATTCGGCAAATAGAGCCCACTCCCCGCCCAACGCTTACGATCTCCGATCTGGCCCCTGCCAAGCAGCTAGCCCCCAGCCTCTTTGGCGACGAGGACATAGACGACTCCAGCACCGACCACGAGGTGGTGATGGAATTGAGCTTTCGATATGGTAGCTACCACTTCCCCATAGACGACTTCGATCATCCTAATAGCGTGTACCTGGAGAAAATTGGTGATGACTATACCTTCCACAAGATAAAAAGGGATCTGAAGGTAGAAAAGGAAAATTTAAATCAGCTCTTAGCACTTGAGCTTCCTTTGAAACACGGCAAGGCAAAACTAGCCAAAACCAAGGCTTTTGGTTGGCTGCAGCAAAACCTATCTACTCTGAATGATCGGCGGTACACCATCAAACAAAACACAGCCGATAGCAAACGCTATTTCTTGGGGTATTCTTCTCTGGATATCTCCATACAAGAAAATCGTGATTGGTTTGATATCCATGCCAAGGTAAGGTTTGGAGAGTTTGAAATCCCATTTATCGACCTGCGCAAATATATTCTGAAGCAAAAACACGAGTTTACTTTACCAAACGGAGAGATTGCTGTAATCCCCGATTGGTGGTTCACCAAATATTCTGAACTCTTTTCCTTTTCCGAAAATGGAAACGAACAGCAGGGTATCCGTCTAAAAATGCATCATATGGCCTTGGTACAGGAGCTTTCTAATGAAAATCTGGCTACGACCGTGATGAGCAGAAGGTTGGAAGGGCTGAGACATTTTGACCAAATAACACCTCACCCCACCCCTGAACGCTTCCAGGGTACCCTACGTCCCTACCAGAAAGCGGGCTACGACTGGATGAACTTCCTGAATCAATATCGTTTGGGCGGCTGCCTGGCCGACGATATGGGCCTGGGTAAGACCGTTCAGACCCTCGCCCTGCTACAGTCACAGAAGGAAGCCGGTATTACCGAACCCTCCCTGCTGGTGATGCCCACCTCTCTACTGTACAACTGGTCGCTAGAAGCATCCCGCTTCACGCCCGATCTAAAGGTTCTGCATTATACGGGCACTTATCGGGAGAAAGACACTCACCTTTTTCAGGATTATGATCTGGTGATTACCTCCTACGGAATCGTTCGGCTGGATATAGATATGCTCAAGACCTTCCGCTTCAACTATATCATTCTTGACGAGTCTCAGGCAATCAAAAACCCTTCATCCATTATCAGCAAAGCCGTCAAAAAGTTGCAAAGTGCCCATCGTCTCATTCTTACCGGCACCCCGATAGAAAATAGCACCATGGATCTTTGGTCGCAGATGTCATTTGTCAACCCAGGCCTATTGGGTACCCAGCATTACTTCCGCGACGAATTTCAGATTCCTATAGAAAAGAAAAATGACGAAGAGAAGTCGCGTCGCTTATTCAACTTAATCAAACCTTTTATTCTCCGCCGCAATAAGAGTCAAGTAGCCACCGACTTACCAGAAAAGGTAGAACATATCACCTATTCAGAGATGAGCCAGGAGCAGGAAAAGGCCTATGAAGAAGCTAAAACATATTATCGAAATCAGATTTTAGAGAGTATCGAAAAGGAGGGATTCGCCAAGTCGCAGCTGACCGTATTGCAGGGCCTCAGCCAGCTTCGGCAATTAGCCAACCATCCCCGCATGGTTCAGGCTGACTATCCGGATGGATCCGGGAAATTTGAGGATGTAGTGCACAAAATAGAGACGGTAATCAGCGAGGACCATAAGATCCTGATATTTAGCCAATATATTAAGCATTTGGCCATCTTCCGGGAATACCTGGACAAGGCCGGGATACATTATGCATATCTGGATGGCTCTACAAAGGACCGGCAGGCGGAAGTGGAGAGATTCCAGCAAGAGCCAGAATTGAAGGTTTTTTTAATTTCACTAAAAGCAGGGGGACTAGGACTTAATCTTACTGCCGCCGACTATGTATTCCTTTTGGATCCTTGGTGGAACCCTGCTATTGAGGCTCAAGCAGTAGACAGGGCCCATCGCATTGGCCAGGACCGTACTGTTTTTACCTATAAATTCATTACAAAAAACACGGTCGAGGAAAAGATTTTGGCCCTGCAGCGTTCCAAAAAGCAACTTGCCGATGGGCTTATTACCAGTGAAGATGGCTTTATGAAGTCATTAAGTAAAGACGATGTACTCAATCTACTGGCATAGAAGATATACCTCCTAAAATAGACAGGGTCTGCCTTAAAAAAAGCAGACCCTGTCTCAGTATTTAAGGACAAAAGCATGTCCCGTATTTCTTATTATTTTGTAGTAGCGGCTATCTGCCGGCTAATCAACGCCTCACGGTCGGGACCTGTAGATACGAAACGTATTGGTAACTGAAGCTCCTCTTCAAGATATTGAATATAGTTGGACAGTGCTTCAGGAATACCATCGAAGTCACGAATCCCCTCCAACGACTGCTCCCATCCCGGGAAATCGCGGTATACGGGCTCCACTTCATTATCACAAAGGTCATAAGGAAGCTGTGAGGAAAGCGACCCATCAGGAAGACGATACTCCGTGCATACGCGAATGGTATCGAATGCATTGAGCACATCCACCTTCATCATAATGAGTTGGGTAACCCCATTGATCATAATGGCATATTTAAGTGCAGGAAGGTCGAGCCATCCACAGCGACGGGGGCGACCGGTTGTAGCGCCAAACTCACGGCCTTCCTGGCGGATTTTCTCGCCAGTTTCATCCATCAATTCGGTAGGGAAAGGACCGCTGCCCACACGTGTACAATAAGCCTTAAATATTCCAAATACTTCACCCACCTGGCTTGGAGCGATACCCAGACCTGTGCAAGCTCCCGCTGCCATGGTCGTAGAGCTCGTTACAAACGGATAGGAGCCGAAATCGATGTCAAGTAGTGAGCCTTGTGCTCCTTCAGCGAGTACCGTTTTATTATCAGTAAGTGCCTGATTGATTACATACTCCGAATCAACTAAAGTGAATTGCTTCAGGAATTCAATAGAGTCCAAGAATTTAGCTTCTGCTTCAGCAAGTTTCTCCGTATAATCGAACTTATAGAAGTCCAGGATCACCTTATGGGCATCAACTAATTTTTTATATTTATCAGAGAAGTTGGGCGACAACACATCCCCTACCCGAAGACCCAGCCGAGCTATCTTATCCTGATAGGTAGGACCGATACCACGGAGGGTAGAACCGATCTTAGAATCGCCTTTCGACTGCTCATAGGCCGCGTCAAGCAGGGCATGAGTAGGAAGTATGATAGAGGCTTTCTTAGAAACAAATAGATTCTCCGTAAGTTTCAAGTTATATTGAGCCAGGTTCTCCACCTCTCTTTTGAAAACAATAGGGTCGAGCACTACACCGTTTCCGATGATATTCTGAATATCGCTTCTAAAAATTCCAGAAGGGATCTGATGCAAGACATGTTTGATACCGTCAAATTCCAGGGTATGTCCGGCGTTGGGCCCGCCCTGAAAACGAGCGACCACCTCATACTGAGGAGCCAGAACATCTACAATTTTTCCTTTACCCTCATCTCCCCATTGGAGACCTAGCAATACGTCAACTTTCATTCAATATTCGGTTACTAATAACTATTTTTCTAAACGCCTTATCGGGATAGTACTTCTCCACAGCCCTTTTTATATGATCAGGGGTGCTTTGTCTGTCTCATTCCGGTTTTCACAATTTTCCCGGGTGCAGTTACCATAAAAGATCAGAGAATGGTGCATCACTGTAAAGTTGAGCATCTCTCCCACCATATTTTGTATGGACTGAATCCGCGGGTCACAAAATTCCATCACTTTATGGCAGTCGGTACAGATCAAATGATCGTGTTGCTTATTACCATACGACTTTTCGAACTGTGCCAGATTCTTGCCAAACTGATGTTTGGTTACCAGATCGCAGTCTACCAGCACGTCTAAAGTGTTGTATACAGTGGCCCGGCTCACCCGGTATTTTTTATTTTTCATACTGATATAGAGCTCATCTACATCAAAATGATCTTCCCGGGTGTAAATTTCTTCCAGGATGGCGAAGCGTTCAGGAGTTTTCCTAAGACCCTTGTTTTCCAGGTAGGCCGTCAATATTTTTTTTGCGGCTTCAAAATTTGGTTTACTTGCTTGTGGCATAATTCTTTCAAAATCACGCACAAATTACGTGCTTTTTTGGTTAAATCTTGGTCTAATTGAATCGATTAATCTTAATTTCTTAAACAACACCCCCCTTAATTGGTTCAATTCTCAACTGGCATGTAGCAAGTTGGCATCAAAGCGAAGGACCTTATAAACGCCTTCTACATGCTCCAATTTACCAATCAGCTTGTCTAAGTGCTTTTTGTCCTGTACATATAACTTAATTTCTCCATTGAAAACGCCGTCCTTGGTATCGATGGTCAATCCACGCATATTGATATGTAGATCGTTGGAAATAATTCGGGTAATATCGTTGATCATCCCCATACGGTCGGTACCCGAAATATAGAGTCCGGCCAGGAAAGCCTCTTTTTTGCTGGACTCCCATTTGGCCTTGATGATGCGGTTACCGTGCTTGGCCATGAGTTCGGCCGCATTGGGGCAGGTAGTCCTATGAATTTTAATCCCTTCATTTACCGTTACAAAACCAAAAACGTCATCTCCTGCAATGGGATTGCAGCAGGGGGCCAGTTTATAATCAATCTTATCCATGTCATCGCCTATTAGCAGCGTGTCGCTATCGGCTCTTTCCCCATGGAGGTTTTTTAGCATTTTACTGTACGACTTTCCGTCATTGGGCTCGCTCGTCGGAGCATGTACGGCCCCATCACCGGCTTTGCGCTCCTTCATCTCCTTGTCTTTCTTGAAGCGCTTTAGCTCGTCGAGCTGTATATACCCCTTTCCTATTCTATAGAAAAAGTCTGTAGTCGTTTTACACTCAAAAAAGGCTCGCAGCTGATTAACCACCTCTGAGGTCATCTCAATGCCCAGGATTTTGAGCTTTTTCTCTACCATCTGCCGGCCATCCGACTCAAACTGCTTATTATCTTCCTTGAGAAAGTCTTTGATCCGGGCCCGGGCCTTCGAAGTGATCACGATCCGTAGCCAGTCTTCATTGGGTTTCTGCTTACTGGAGGTGATAATTTCAACCTGATCCCCGTTATTAAGTACATAGCTGATAGGGACCAGAATCCCTCCTACTTTGGCCGCCATACAGTGGGCGCCAATCTCGGAGTGTATATCGAAGGCGAAGTCCAGGGCCGTGGATCCGCTCTGCAATACCTTTAACTCTCCTTTAGGGGTAAATACGAAGACTTCCTCATTAAAGAGGTTACTACGAAACTCGTCAAGGAACTCAATGGCTGCAGTTTTGTCTCCAAAACCATTTTCCAGTGTTTCTCGAACCTGATTGATCCATTGTTCGATATTTCCCTTAACCTTGGTATCGTTGCCTTTATATTTCCAATGCGCCGCATAGCCCTTTTCGGCAATCTCGTCCATACGGGAGGTTCTTATCTGTACCTCCACCCATTGTCCACTCTTGCTCATCACCGTCGAATGCAACGACTGATAACCATTGGCACGAGGCGTGCTTAGGAAGTCTTTAAGCCGGTCAGGGTTGGGCTTATAATGGTCTGTCACAATGGAATATGCCTGCCAGCAAATGGCCTTTTCCCGATCTATCTCCTTGGCCGACTCCAGAACAATCCGGATAGCGAAAAGGTCGTAGATTTCTTCAAAAGGTTTATTCTGTTTGCGCATTTTATTCCAGATAGAATAAATGCCCTTGGGTCTTCCTTTGATGATAAAGTTCAGCCCTGCAGTTTGCAAATCCTGAGTAATAGGCTCCATGAACTTTGAAATAAACCGATCCCGGGCTCCTTTGGTCTCTCTTAGCTTTCGGGCAATGGCCCTGTATTCATGAGGCTCTGTATATTTAAGATAAAGCTCTTCCAGCTCCGATTTTATGGTATACAGACCCAACCTATGAGCCAGTGGGGCATAGATAAAGATCGTTTCAGAAGCTATCTTCAGCTGCTTATCCCTGGGCATACTATCCAGAGTGCGCATGTTATGAAGGCGGTCGGCCAGCTTTACCAGGATCACCCGAACATCGTCGGACAGGGTCAGCAGCATCTTACGGAAATTTTCTGCCTGCTGGGAAGTGCCATGTTCGAAGCGGCCGGAGATTTTGGTCAGGCCATCGATAATCCTTGCCACCTTCTTGCCAAACATGCGTTCGATGTCGTCAATACCCATATCGGTATCTTCCACCACGTCGTGAAGCAAGGCGGCTACGATACCGGTGGTCCCCAAACCGATCTCCTCTACGACGATCTGGGCCACGGCCAGGGGGTGATAAATATAGGGCTCTCCCGACCGACGCCTCATGTTCTGATGGGCATCCACAGAGGTATTAAATGCCTTTTTGATTAATTTGGCATCATTATCCTTTAAAAAAGGCTTGGCGGTTCTTAATAATCGACGATATTTTTTTAAGATATCTTTGCGCTCCTGCTCCAGATCTATGGTCAGTGCATCCACATGTTGCTCCACTCGCAAATAATTAGTTTGTATACCCTACTAAAGTAACAAATTTCGGGGAGTTTAAGACCATGTTAAAATTATTTTAAATTTTTTTTTCAAAACATTTGCAATTCTAAAACTAAAAGAGCTACCTTTGCACTCGGAAATTTAACGAACGCAGTTAAATACGACGAAAATACAAGAGCGGGCGTGGCGGAACTGGTAGACGTGCTAGACTTAGGATCTAGTGCCGCAAGGCGTGGGGGTTCGATTCCCTCCGCCCGTACAAAAATAAGGGAGTGACGGGGCGTCAGGTTCCTATCTGGCAACCAGACAAATGCTCCGAAGACCCGTCAAATGCCCTCAGGACTTAGTTTTGAGGGCATTTTTGTTTTTACTCAAATCAATATTTGGCTTTTTATAATCATCATATAAGTTTCGCATGGAAGTTCAGTTAGAGAAAAGTTCGCCTACATTAGCATCTCTTCAGATCACATTGACTAAAGAGGATTACCAACCTAAGGTCGACAAAACCATTAAAGATTACGCCAAGCGTGTAACCTTAAAAGGTTTCCGTCCAGGCAAAGTACCGACCCATGTTGTACAACGCATGTACGGAAAGAGTATATTAGTGGATGAGGTGAATGGACTTCTAAGCAAAACCGTTACCACCTACATCAGAGAGAACAAACTTCCGGTAGTAGGAGATCCTATTCCCGACACCGAAAAGGCGGCTCAGGTAGACTGGGATAAACCCGAAACACTTACTTTCAGCTACGACCTTGGATTGGCTACTGAATTTGAGGTGAATCTTTCGGAACTGCCTGCAATCAAGAAATATAGCATCGAGGTAGACGACAAGGAGTACACCAAGACTATTGATGGTCTTCGGGAGCGCTTTGCCGCCACTACTCACCCAGAAGTTAGTGAGAATGGAGATACCATCTTTGGAACCCTTTCTCAGGAATCTTCTGAATTTTCTACCCATGCCGCCATCCCTACCAAGCAGGTATCGGAGGAGGCTCTGGAAAAATTCCTGGGAGTAAAGAAGGAAGACACGATCGTGTTTGATATTCAGAATACCTTTAAAGAATCTTCAGCCATTGCACATGTAACGGGTAAGAAGAAAGATGAAATCGATAGCCTTTCTGGGGATTATACTTTCCTGGTTGACGACATCACCCGCATGGCCCCTGCAGAAATTGATCAAAACTTTTTTGATCAGGTACTAGGGCCAGGTCAGGCTGAAAATGAAGAAGATTTCAAATCGAAGGTAATGGAAATTATCCAAGGCAACTACGAGCGCGAGACCAAGGCACTTCTCAAGCGGGATATAGAACTGGCTTTGATCGACCAGATCGCCATAGATGTTCCAGATGAATTCCTTAAAAATTGGCTGGAGCGCTCTAACGAAGGGAAATTTACCCGTGAGCAAATCGAAGAGCAGTTCGAAGACTTCAAAAAATCCTTGAAGCTTAGCCTTATCAAAAACCGTGTTGCCGAAACTGGTGAAATCAAGGTTGAATATCCGGAGATCATGGAATTCACCAAAGAAATGGTTCGCGGTCAGTTTGGCATCTATGGCAACGACGAAGGAATGGAAGACACCATCGACCGGGTAGCTCAGGGATACCTGGCCGATAAAGAACGCGACAACTATGGCAATGTATATAATCAGGTATTCGACACGAAGGTTTTCGCTGCTATTCGTAGCCAGGTGAATACCGACGAGCAAACCATTTCGGTAAGTGAATTCGAAGCCCTTGTTAAGGCCGAAGAAAAAACTTCTGAAGAAGCAACTGAAGAGGCATAAGCCTGTTTATAATACCATAAAAAGCCCTATTACTTCGAAACTAATAGGGCTTTTTTTTATAGGCTAAGCAGCTAAAATCCGATCGGATTCCGCTGTTTATCCTGCTGGCGCTCTGTTAACAGCCAATACCATTGTTTCCACTGCTCCAACTCATTATGCAGTCTCCCATTCAGGGCGATGAGCCGGGCGTTCTCCTGACGCAAATAGTCAATCTCAGGTAAGCCATCAGTGTCCAGACCCAGTAGATCGGGCAGGGCTACGGCCAACACCTCGGCGACAGATTCGAGCCTGGAAAGGGTCATCTCCGTCTTCCCCCGCTCCAAATCTCCATAAGCAGTAGTAGAAATATGCAAAAGGTCCGCCATATTTTCCTGAGAAAGCCCCTTAGCCAACCTGAGGTTTCTTAGTTTTTCGGGTATACTTCTTTTTTGATTCATCGCTATCCCAATCTATAAGTAATTGATTTAAAGATACTGTACAAAACAAAGGATCGGTGCTCGTAATTTCAAACAATATATCGGCATTTCCATTGGTCTAATCTGCCAATAATAGCCAACTTTGTATCCAGAACTTTTAGCAGTTCAACAGCGCAAAGTGAAACTTCCCAGGAAAGCATTTTGTTCTCTGCCATAAGATTCCTTTATTTAGTGATCAAAAATTAAAGCATTATTCATGAACTACGGAAATGAATTTAGAAAATATGCCGTCAATCACCTTGGTGTAAACGGTCTTACAGTAGACGGGTATATGAACCATACGGTCGAAAATATGACCCGTTCGGTAATCGAGGAACGCCCGATGAACTTCCGTGAGGTAGACGTATTCTCCCGACTGATGGCCGACCGTATTATATTTATGGGAACTGGCGTCGACGACAATATCGCCAATATCGTAGTAGCTCAGCTGCTCTTTCTCGAGTCGGCCGATCCTAAAAAGGACATCCTGATGTATATCAATAGCCCTGGAGGATCCGTATATGCGGGTCTGGGCATCTACGATACCATGCAATATGTGCGTCCCGACGTAGCCACAGTATGTACCAGCCTGGCAGCGTCGATGGGTGCTGTTCTGCTGGCAGGTGGAGCAGCTGGCAAAAGAGCCGCCCTCCCCCACGCAAGAGTGATGATTCACCAGCCTTCCGGTGGAGCACAGGGAACATCAGTAGATATTGAGATCACTACCCGTGAGATTGTAAAACTTCGCCATGAACTTTACGATATTCTGGCCAAACATACGGGACAATCGGCCGAGCAAATCGGAATAGACTCCGATCGGGACAAATGGCTACGTGCTGGAGAGGCCAAAGAGTATGGCCTGATTGACGAAGTACTTACCCGGGAAAAATAAATCCCTCTCCCTGTATGATGATTAAAAACGCCGATGAAACCAGTTTCATCGGCGTTTTTAATGCCTCTATGCATGCATATTTGGTAAGCCGCTCAAAAAATCGGAACTTTGTAGCTGAATTTTAAGCCGTAACCACAAGTCAAATACCTAGATTCTCAAATAGTTGTCTGCTGCATATGGGTAGCATTCCTATTTTTGAACCCAAAAGGTAGTCATCAGTGTTTTCCATGATGAAAACGCTGCTTGCCTATTAATTTGACTGGCAAGGAATTGGTATAGATAATAGAACAGTATAGCATAATCAAATGGCACAAATAAGTTGTTCGTTTTGCGGACGGAAAAAAAGCGAAGTCGAATTATTACTCTCAGGCATCGATGCCCATATCTGTAATCATTGTATTTCCCAGGGCAATCAGGTTATCACTGAGGAAATGGGAGGGAAGGAAGACAAGAAGGACAAGAAGTCGAAGTTACCTAAACTTAAGTCGATTCCTCCTGCAGAGATCAAGCGATTTCTGGAGCAGTATGTAATCGGACAGGATGAGGCTAAACGATCGCTGGCCGTAGCCGTATACAATCATTATAAGCGCCTCAACCAGACTTCTACCGACGATGACGTCGTGATTGAGAAGTCGAATATAATTATGGTCGGTGAAACCGGAACCGGAAAGACCTATCTGGCCAAGTCTATCGCCCGCATTTTACAAGTTCCCTTCTGCATCGCCGATGCCACGGTAGTAACCGAAGCGGGTTATGTAGGGGAAGACGTAGAAACGATACTGACACGTCTGCTCCAGGCTTCGGATTATAATGTAGAAGCGGCCGAAAGGGGTATTGTATACATCGATGAGATCGACAAAATAGCCCGTAAGTCCGACAATCCTTCCATTACCCGCGATGTCAGTGGAGAAGGTGTTCAACAGGCTCTTCTGAAACTTCTTGAAGGATCTGTCGTAAATGTTCCACCGCAGGGAGGAAGAAAGCATCCTGATCAAAAAATGATCAGCATCAATACGGAAAACATACTTTTTATATGCGGCGGAGCCTTCGATGGTATCGACCGTCATATTGCCAAGCGGATCAACACCCGCCCAATAGGCTTCTCGGGGGATAACCGTATTATCGAAATTTTTGATAAGGGAAACCTTCTCCGCTATGTTACCGCACAGGATTTGAAATCTTTTGGCCTTATTCCTGAGCTCATCGGCCGGCTTCCGGTACTTACCCACCTGAACCCACTGGATAAGGAAACGCTGAAACGCATTCTGACAGAACCTAAAAATGCCTTGGTAAAGCAATATGCCAAGCTTTTTGCCATGGAGGGCATCACGCTGCACTTCGAAGATGCCGTTCTGGACTTTATCGTGGATCAGGCATTGGAATGTAAATTAGGAGCCAGAGGTCTAAGGGCTATTTGTGAGTCCATCATGACAGATGCCATGTTCGATCTGCCTTCGCAAACAGAAATCAAAGAATTCACCCTGACATTGGCCTATGCCGAGGAGAAATTTAGTAAGTCATCCATGTCCCTGCTACGATCTGTGGCCTAATGGCCCTACCATCCTAGATATATAAAAAGACCCTGGTGAACCCCTATAGTTTGCCAGGGTCTTTTTATATCTTAAGGAATAGTTCTATTTTGCGTCAAAAAACGAATAATAATATGGAAAACTGGCTATCACGCAAATCGATTGTGATCATTGGAGGTACTACTGGAATCGGCTTTTCGGCAGCAAAAGCCATGGTCCAGCACGGTGCATCAGTGGTAGTGGTAGGAAGAAATCCCGAAAATTGCCTCGTGGCCGAGCTCAATCTGGGCGCTAATGCCCGGGCCATGCAGGGCGATGCTACCCATGTGCAAACGCCAATGGCCGCCATACAATTATGTATCAGGGAATTTGGCAGCTTCGACGGACTCTATCATGTGGCAGGTGGTATAGGGAAAAAATTTGGCGAAGGAAGTCTTCACAACTTGTCCCTTGATGGATGGAATAAGACCCTGGACCTCAATCTTACCTCCTTGATGCTGTCGAACCAGGCTGCGGTACAAACCTTCTTAGGCATGAACAAAGGGGGAACCATCCTGAATATGGGATCGGTACTCGGATATGCCCCTTCTTCCGACCTCTTCTCCGACCATGCCTATGCTACAGCCAAATCGGCAGTCATTGGCTTCTCTAAATCTATAGCAGCCACCTATGCCAAAAATAATATCCGGGTGAATGTACTTGCTCCCGGGGTCATAGAAAATAGCGCTCCCGATGATGCTCCACTACAGGATCTGATTCGTGAAAAGCAGATATTGGACGGCGGAAGATATACCTTAAATCAGGACTTAGATGGCGCAGCAGTGTACTTCATGTCCGACTACTCAAAATTTTCTACAGGCCAGGTTCTGGCAGTAGACGGAGGCTGGAGTGTCACCGACCGCAACCGGTCCAAATAGTCCTATATAAATAGCCCTATAATTTAGAACTTACTAAACTCATCATTATGGCAAGTGGCCCAATTGTAACATTAACTATCAACCCGGCCCTGGACAAGAGCTCGGAGGTCGGTCGGATTGTTCCGGAAAGCAAGCTTCGCTGCACTGCCCCTGCATTCGAAGCGGGCGGAGGGGGTATTAACGTGGCCAAGGCCGTTCACCGCCTAGGTGGAAGTCCTGTAGCCCTATTTACTGTAGGCGGCCCCACAGGACAGCGACTCCATAAGTTGGTAAAAAATGAAGGCGTAGAAACCATCGTTGTTGAAACGAAGCAATGGACCCGCGAAAACTTCCATATCCTGGAGAAAAGCACAGGCTTTCAATACCGTTTTGGTATGCCGGGCACCGAAATGATGCCGACAGAAGTGCGTACGGTGCTGGAGACCCTTGAAGACCTGAATCCTAAACCATCCTATATTATTGCTAGTGGAAGCCTTCCGCCCGGTGTACCGGCAGATTTCTATGCCTCTGTAGCGAAGATAGCTAAAGATCAGGGAGCGCGCTTTATCGTTGACGCCTCCGGCGACTCATTGCGCTCGGTTAGCGACTGCGGCCTGTACCTTCTCAAGCCTAATATTACCGAACTCAGCGAGCTCGTGGGGGTAGACAAATTGGAAATGGATGAAGTCGATGATGCAGCCAGAGCCCTGATTATCCGCGGCCAATGCGAAATCGTTGTCGTTTCTATGGGTGCCATGGGTGCTATGCTCGTTACCGAAGATCTGGTGGAACATATCCCTGCCCCGCCCGTTCAACCCAAAAGCACTGTAGGCGCCGGAGATAGCATGGTTGCCGGAATCGTTTGGACCCTCTCTCAGGGGAAGTCCATCCGGGAAGCCGTTCGCATGGGCGTAGCCTGTGGATCGGCGGCGACGATGAATGCTGGAAGTGAGCTTTTTAAAATGCAGGATGTCAGCAAACTCATGGATTGGCTTAACCGCTATGACAAACGCTATGTCAATACCTTATAATATATAGCCCCTCATTTAAAAACCGAAAGTCAGTAGATTCCTGAACTTTCGGTTTTTTTTATACTAGAAATAAAAAACTCACCCATCTCCCACTGAATCCATGCAGAACAAACAATCGCGTCGCGACTTTGGTAAAATGGCGGCTTTAGGAGCGGCCGCCCTGACGCTCCATCCCTTCCATATCCTGAAATCCCAGCCAAAAGCCAAGGGAGAAATTATAGGACAGGGTTCTCATCGCTACAGGGTTTTGCCTCAATGGGGGCGTCTGGACAGCAGTAAGTTCCCCGTCAACAACTGTCATGAAATGGTACAGGACAGCAAGGGAAGACTGATTATGATTGGTGACGAGGTAAAGAATAATATCCTTATTTACGATCGATCTGGCAAGCTCCTGGAAAGTTTTGGCCACGAATTCCCAGGAGGCCATGGCCTCACCATCTGGAATGCCAACGGAGAGGAGTTTCTTTTTGTCTGCGACCCCAATCTGGGAAAGGTATTCAAAACAGATTTGAAGGGCAAGGTACTATTAACCATAGGCCACCCTTCCACGGTGGGTGCCTATAAGGAGGCCGATGCTTTCAAACCTACCGAAACGGCCATTGGTCCCGACGGGAGTATTTATATTGCCGATGGCTATGGCTCTCAATGGATCCTTCGCTACAGCGCCAATGGTGACTTTATCAGCAAATTTGGAGGTGCAGGAGATGGAGACGAGCAGTTTTCAACTGCTCATGGAGTGGCTATAGACCAGCGCAACAAGGCCAACCCCACTTTGCTGGTCACCTCCCGAGCCCATAATGCCTTTAAACGATTTACACTGGAGGGTAAATACCTAAGCACCATTTTTCTGCCCGGAGCCTATGTCTGCCGCCCGGTGTTCAAAGCAGATACCCTCTATGCCGGCGTCTGCTGGTCGCGCTTGCGCTATCTCAACCAAACACCTAATTCAGGCTTTGTCACCATCCTGGATAAAAACGATCAGGTAATTTCTAACCCTGGAGGCACCGCCCCGGAATATAAAAATGGTAAGCTACAACTCATGGTTCAGGACAAACCCATCTTTATGCATTGTCATGATGTATGCGTAGATCAGGATGAAAATATCTACGTCTGCCAATGGAATGCACAAAAGACCTACCCTATCAAACTCGAAAGAGTTTAATAGCCTTTTACTCCCTGTGTACACCTTCCGGGTCCACAGGGAGTAAGGTTCCCATTTTCCTTCCCCACGCGCTAGGGCATTCCCCTAAGCCTTCTTTTCCAGGGATATATCCGTTTCGCAAAAATGGTCCCAGGAGTGCATGCTACTTCCTTCTCTGAATGATCATCCAAGCTGATTCTATTTATTGCCATCTATAAAATAAATTATAGGGTAACATTGCAACGGAGTTGCATAAAGATTACTTTTGCAACCTAGTAGCATTGGGCATTCTCGTTTCTCTATTACTTAAAGGAGAAACGAGCACTTATTGCATTATCCCCAGCTAGCTCCCCGTTTCAATGAATTATATATTATCAATACTATTACTCCTCAGCTCTTTTGCAATGTCTTTTGGCCAGTCTACCAACTGTCAATGCTTTGTAAAAGGGATTATACGTGATCAGCACACGGGGCAACCACTCCCTGGCGCTACGGTATTGCTGCAGCATACAGGAGAAGGCACGGTAACCGACAGCAAGGGAACCTATGAGATCAGGAACCTATGTCCCGGCAAATATGTGGTGGAATGCCGCATGGTAGGTTACGGTACATTTACGCATGAGGTAGACCTTACAGAAGGCCATGAAGAGAACATTGATCTGGCCGAACAAGAGATACACCTGAACGACATAGAAATCCGGGCGCACCGGACCGATGCTCCCGCCTCTCTACCGGTAGAAGAACTGAAAGGGCAGGCATTATTTGAAACCAGAGGACAATCCCTGGCCGAAGGCCTGAAAGGACTTACCGGAGTAAGCACCCTGCAAACGGGCAGCTCCATAGCCAAGCCTGTGATTCATGGGCTTCATAGTAACAGAGTACTGATTATCAATAATGGTGTGCGCCAGGAAGGGCAGCAGTGGGGCTCCGAACATGCTCCCGAGATCGACCCCTTTACGGCAACCCGGATTACGGTGGTAAAAGGAGCTGCGGGAGTGCGCTATGGTTCCGACGCTATCGGAGGGGTTATCCTGGTTTCTCCTGACGAACTGCCCTATGGACAGCCCCTTAGTGGACAGGTAAATGTAGTAGGAAGTATTAATGGCCGTCAGGGTGTAACCTCCGGAACCTTGCAGGGCAGCATCCCCGGACTATCGGGCCTGGCCTGGAGAGCTCAGGGAACCCTCAAAAGAGCCGGAAACATGAAAACTCCAGGATATTTCCTGGACAATACCGGTACCCGGGAAAAGAACCTTTCTCTGGCAGCCGGCTTCCAGAGAAAGGGCTTTGGCATCGATCTGTTTTACAGCCATTTCGCTACCGATCTGGGTCTGTTTTCAGGGGCTCATATAGGGAGCATTACCGACCTGCTTCAGGTCATAGAAAAGGGGGAGCCCTTTATCAAATCGGGATTTGCCTATGCTATTGGCCGGCCAAGGCAGCAGGTCCGCCATCAGCTAGCCAAAGCCGAGGCTCATTATCATTTTAAAGATGGTAATCGCCTCCAATGGACCTTTGCCAGTCAACATAACAACCGATCGGAGTACGATCTGCACAGCTCCCGCAACGACTCTATCGCAGCCCTGAACAATCCGGAGCTCTCCATGAAGCTCAACACCCTTACCAACGACCTGGTTTGGGACCATAAGCCGCTGGCTGGCAAGATTGCCGGTCAACTCGGTCTTAGCTCACTTTACCAATATAATATCATGGATGGCCGTCCCCTGATTCCTAACTTTAATCAGTGGACCCTGGGGCTATTCTGGATAGAAAGGTATGTAAACAACAGCTGGGAACTGGAAGCAGGAGCGCGCTGGGACTACCGAAATCTGCTCACCCACCGCCTGATCAATCGGGAGAAAGTCAGCGACCAGTTTAATTTTGACAACCTGACGGCCACCCTAGGTGCCACATACCGTTTTAACAGACAGCTCTCGGCTCAGCTTCACTCAGGGACGGCCTGGAGAGCCCCCAACGTCAGCGAGCTCTTTAGCGACGGTGTCCATCACGGGGCCGCAGCCTATGAGCGGGGCGATGCCAGCCTGACCGAAGAAACCGCCTTTAATAATCAACTAAGCCTTCAGTACGAAGGAGAACGCCTGGGCGTGGAGATCGGGGGATATTTCAATTTGATTCGGGACTATATCTATCTGAAACCTCTGCCCGAGCCTATCCTGACCATACGAGGGGCTTTTCCGGCCTTTCAATACCATCAGACCAATGCTACGTTTAAAGGCATAGACTTGAGTACGCGCTGGGAATTTATAAAATCGCTGACCTGGAATACCAAGCTAACCTATCTGCAATCATATGACCAGAGCAGCGACGACTATCTGGTCATGATCCCTGCCAATAAACTCGAAAATGGATTGAAATGGTCTATACCCCATACAGGCTCCTGGACGGGAACGGAGCTATCGATCAACCACCTTTGGGTAGGGAAGCAGAAAAGAGTCCCTGCCAACAGTAATTATGCCCCCCCACCCCCGGCATATAACCTATGGTCAATCAAAGCGAGCAGCCAGTTGCCCCTCTCCGAATTACAATCTTTGGAATTCAGTATTACCATCGACAACCTTTTAAACACCCGGTATCGGGATTATATGAACAGATTTCGGTACTACGCCGACGATCTGGGCCGCCAGATATCTCTCCGTATTCGTTATCAGTTTGGATCTAAATCTTAATTTATCGTAAAACCATAGAATCTGTTACCATGAAAAAACTAAATTTATTTCGCTTTGGAATTCTATTGGCTTCTGCCTCCCTTTTTTATCAATGCAAAGACTCGAGCGAAGATCTGAAACCGGACGAGGAAAATGAATTGATTACTACCGTTAAGCTAAATTTTAAAGATGAAACCGCAGGCACCCTGAAAACCTTTGTATTTCAGGATAAGGACGGTGAAGGTGGAAATGCTCCTACTCGTTTTGACACCATACGTCTTGCGGCCAATACCAGTTACAGCCTTAGTATGGAATTCCTGGATGAGAGTAAGAATCCTGTAGATGATATTACAGAAGAAATTTTAGAGAAGGGTGATGAACACCTTATTGTGATCACTCCTACCCCCACTTCGGCACTTACCTATGCCTATACTGACAAAGACGAAAAGGGTCTGCCCATAGGTCTGAAAGGTACAGCCACTACCAAGGCAGCTGCTATGGGGAAGCTTAAAGTGCAGCTAAGACACCAGGCCGGCACCAAAGATGGTACTGCCACGCCTGGAAACGACGATGTCCACTTGGATTTTGTATTGGATATTCAGTAACCTGCTACACTCCCGAAACAAAAATGACCTTGTTTCGGGAGGCTCAGTTACATTTGGGACAAACTCCCTGAATCAGCAAATTGAAGCTTTCTGGCTGGTAGCCTACTGGCAACGAGACGGCTGGAATATGCAGATTTTCTAAACAGTTGGTCTGCCCACATTCGCTACACTTAAAATGAATGTGATCGTGCTGATGCTGCTCCTCCGAACAACGGTGGGAGCACAGTGCATAACGCAGTCCTTCGTCATCCAAAACCTTATGGATGATGCCTTTTTCCAAAAAAGTCTTTAAGGTTCTGTAGATCGTAACCCGATCATATTGCTCCCCTAACGCCCCTTCCAGATCACCATGTGACAGGGCTATTTTTCTTTTTATAAACGTAGAAAGTACATCTTCCCGGCAGGTAGTTGAGCGCAGATGATGTATTTTCAAGGTTTCTTTTAACTCGTTCATCGTTGATTTCTTTGTATAGTTATCCGGAATCGCTGCTAATACAACCATCCCATTCAAAGTTAAGTTCTTATCATAGATATTCGCAACCTCCCTATCTTTTTAATTAGGGTTTTCCCTGGCACCTGTCAGTAAAGCCCTTCTGTTCAGCCTAGTTCTCCGGCTTTGATTTTCCTTTGCTCAATAAATTTATTCTGCAACTCTGTTGCAGAATATGATATTCGTCTGTACTTTTGCAACATCATTGTATTTAGCATGAAAACACAACATCCACATAACAAAGCTGATTATATAGGAATCCTTGGTTCTATTTTGTGCATCATACATTGCCTATTACTGCCGGCCGTTTCTTTGGGATCCGCTTTAGGCCATGGGCATGGGCATAGCCATAATTCTGGACTTCTATCTCTTGACCTACTGTTTATAGTGGTCAACGGAATTGCCGTTTATTACGCTACCAAGTCTCATCCGACCAAGGGTTTGAAGTTAACCTTATGGGGTTCTTTGGCTCTGTTTGCCATAAGTATCGTTTTCGAAGGTGAAGCATCAATATTTACCTGGTTAGGTTATCTGGCTTCAGTTATGCTCATCGGAGGGCATTTTTATAACCTTTATATCTGCCAGATTGCTCCTCGCATGAAATTCCGTCAGGCCTGATTATTTCTTATTTATCGTAAGTCACCTCAAACCGATCCAGATCCGGTCTGGTTTTTCGTTTCCGGTTTACCTCATATTCGAATAGGGTTTTGCCCAGGTCAGCCATAAAGGGCAGCCCTACCTCTTCGTATTCGTATTTCCCATCGTTTAGCACTTCATTGGCATTGCAGTAGATCACAGCCGTCACCATCCATTCCACCCCTTTTTCAAAATCGGCCACAAAGGCGTTGTCTAACAGGTAGCCATAGGCATTCCCTACTTTATTAAAAAGCCGAATATGCCTTGGCAGCCGGGTTTTGGTTCCACCAAACAAAATATATTTGGCATAGCCATCATAATAATCATCCGTATAAGTTTCGGGATAGCTAGTTTCCACAGGGTACTGGGACATATAGCGATAAATAAAGCTATAATCGTCCTGCGTGAGTCCAAAACGTTCCTTGGCAGGTACAGATTCGGGGAAATAAAGGGCCCTCAGCAACCGGTGCTGCTCGTCGATAGGGAAGTAATTTTTTTTGGAGAAATCCATAGGTTCTCCTACCTTATTCCCTTGCTCATCTATACTGGCGGTTCCTATAAGGATTGGCTTTTCTAACCAGTAGGGCTTGGCTGCATATTGTTCCGGCTGTTCATACACCTTCTTCCCATCCTTAAAAAAGGACATCGGATTGGTATATCTGTTTTCTTCAGGGGGCAATACAATGCTAAGTCTATGTGTTATCCGCGATTGAGTATACCCTTTTGCATGCAGGGAATCGTTAAATGCTGCCTGTCCGATAAATTCATACAACCGGTTAAAGGCATCATTATCGCTAACCAACAAGATTTTTTTGGCATAATGCCCTATAGAAGCATTTCCATCTTCACTGGTACTATCACCCATCACGGCAGTTTGACTGGGTCTATTTGTTCCGATTTTCAGGGCCGTATATTTATCAAGCCCCAGGGCATTCATTTTTTCCAGTGCCAAGGCAACTGCCGCCAGCTTTACGGTGCTGGCAGGGTAAAAATAAGTATCGGTGGGCAGGCCATACGAATAGGTGGTAAATTTAGGCTCATTCCTCTTGTTTCTATCGATCCGCGTATAGCGCACCTGCACCTGATACCGATCCGGATGAGCCATTATTTCCCCAAAGCGGTCGGGTCGGTCGCGCATTAATTTCTCCAGTAGATCCTGAGCGCTGAGTGTTGTGGGAGCCATGGCAGTTAGGAGGGCCATACAGAGTAAGGTAAAGAAAAAATATTTCAAAAATGGGTTCATCTACGCTTCAATGGGTTTGAGAGACGTAATTTACAATATTTTATTTTTATAGGTTAAATAGAATTATATTTTACATATATCCTGCTTTACCCAATAAATATTAAATCGTATATGTAATGGAAGATAATCAACTAAGGAGTCGGGGATGGTTTGGAAAAACGGGGAAGGATGGATTCATCTACCGCGCTTGGATGAAGAATCAAGGATATCCTGCCGACGAATTCGACGGCCGCCCCGTAATCGGAATATGCAATACCTTTTCGGATCTTACCCCCTGCAACGGACATTTCCGGGAGCTGGCAGAATCTGTCAAGAGGGGCGTTTGGGAAGCGGGTGGCTTCCCGGTTGAATTCCCGGTAATGTCGCTGGGAGAGACCTTAATCAAGCCCACCGCCATGCTATACCGCAACCTGGCCAGTATGGACGTTGAGGAGTCTATCCGGGCCAACCCTATCGACGGGGTGGTATTGCTCTGTGGCTGCGACAAAACGACCCCTTCCCTGGTCATGGGAGCGGCCAGTGTCAATATCCCTACCATTGTGGTATCGGGCGGCCCAATGCTAACAGGAAAATACAGGGGTAAAAATATTGGAACCAGCGATGTTTGGCGTTTTTCAGAAATGCATCGGAAGGAGGAAATCACCCAGGAGGAGCTCTCCAATGCCGAGGCATGCATGTGCCGCAGCAACGGGCACTGTGCCGTAATGGGTACGGCCTCCACCATGGCCTGTATGGTAGAATCCCTGGGCCTTACCCTGCCGGAAAACGCCGCTATCCCAGCTGCTGATTCCCGCCGGAAAGTGATCGCACATCTGTCGGGGCGCCGCATCGTTCAAATGGTGAAGGAAGACCTTCGCATGTCGGATATCCTTACCCGGGAGGCATTCGAGAATGCAATCATGCTGAACGCTGCTATCGGAGGATCCACCAATTTTGTAATCCACCTATTAGCCATTGCCGGCCGGATCGGCGTGGAACTAACCCTGGACGATTTTAACGCTCTCTGTGAGAAAATCCCCTTATTGCTAAACCTCCAACCTTCAGGAGGGTATTTTATGGAAGATTTCTACTATGCCGGTGGGCTTCCTGTGGTGATAAAGGAAATGCTAAGCATCCTGCACCAGAACACCATTACAGCCAATGGAAAAACCCTGGCAGAAAACGCCCAGTCGGCCGAATGCTTCGACAGCGATGTGATCGCCACCCTGGCCGAGCCCATTAAAGACCTCACCGGTCTGGCCGTACTGAAGGGTAATCTCTGTAAAGATGGGGCCGTCATCAAGCCTTCTGCATCGCTCAAACCCGAGCTGATGAAGCACCGGGGCGCGGCCATCGTCTTCGAAGATATAGATGATTATAAGGCCCGCCTGGACGACCCCGATCTTCCTGTTGACGAAAACAGTATCTTAGTCCTTAAAAATGTAGGCCCCAAAGGCTACCCCGGCATGCCGGAAGTAGGCAATATGTCCCTGCCCAAAAAGCTTCTGGCCAAGGGAGTAATGGATATGGTACGGATCTCCGACGGCCGTATGAGCGGAACAGGCTTCGGAACGGTCGTGCTGCATGTTTCCCCTGAGGCCGCCGTAGGCGGTAATCTGGCCCTGGTACGCGACGGTGACATCATTTCTCTGGACGTAGACGCGCGCAGCTTACAGCTGGAGGTGAGTGATGAAGAGCTCGCCCAGCGGCGACTGGACTACAAACCCCTGGACCTGGGCTATAACCGAGGCTTCGTCCGCCTGCATATAGAACATGTGACCCAGGCACATCTGGGAGCCGACCTGGATTTCCTTATCGGAGGCTCAGGAGACAAAGTAACCAGAGATTCTCACTGATCCATTTTTTGTCAAGATCTTCGTTCTCAGCCCATCCTGAAGGCCAATGGCCTCCTCAGGATGGGCTGTTGTTATCGGCTCTACTTCCGGCCCCCGCAATGGTCTTTGCCATCAAAAATCCGTATATTGAGTATACATTTTTAAAAACTATAATCCCGAAATTCCATGAACACCCTGCAATTTAAAGATCAGGTGGCCCTTGTCACTGGCGCTGGACAGGGCATCGGCTACGAAATAGCACGCCAGTTAGCGCTGGCAGGCGCGGGCGTGATCCTGAACGACAGCGACGAGAATCTGGCAATGGAGGCCTCCGAACGCATCAGAGACGCCGGAGGAGAATGCATCGCCTTTCCCGGCGACGCCTCCGACTCCGGCACGGTTCAGGGTATGGTACAGGAGGCCGTCAAATGCTTCGGCAAGCTCACCATCGCCATCGCCAATGCAGGTATCACCCTCTTTGGCGATTTCTTCGATTATCCCGTCGACCATTTGAAAAAAGTGCTGGATGTGAATATGGTAGGAACCTTTCTACTCACCCAGGCTGCCGCCCGACAGATGCGTCAGCAGAAGTCTGGAGGCCGCATCCTACTGATGTCCTCCGTAGTTGGCCACCAGGCCCACCAATATCTGGCGGCCTACGCCATGACCAAGGCGGGCTTAGAAATGCTGGCCAAAAACCTAGTACTGGAGCTCTCTCCTTTTGGCATCACCATCAATACCATCGCCCCAGGAGCCACCCTTACCGAACGCACGCTCCACGATGACCCCACTTATTCGAAAGTCTGGTCGGCCATCACCCCCCTGGGCCGCCCTGCAATCAGTGAAGATATAGCCCATGCGGCCCTTTTCCTTTGTTCCCCCCATTCGGGCCATATCACCGGCCAGAGTCTGATAGTAGATGGAGGATGGACCTCGGTGAGTCCTCTCCCCGATCTGAGCAACCTTCAGGATGGCCCAAAATAAAAGTGGGCCCAAGCTTCCCCCGGACCAGGGCGTGACTACAACCAAAACATTTTTCTGCGCCTTTAAACAGCATTCCCTATTTTTGCAGAATATTTCGTTTAAACACATCATACATGAAAACCATACCCTTACACCAGATTCATGTGGATCTGGGCGCCAAAATTGTTCCTTTTGCAGGTTTTGAAATGCCTGTCCGTTATTCATCCGATCTGGACGAGCATCTAGCGGTGCGCAATAAGGTGGGTGTTTTCGACGTGTCCCATATGGGCGAGTTTACTGTGAAAGGCCCGGGAGCACTAGAATTGATACAAAAAGTCTCTGCAAACGATGCTTCCGTTCTCGTTGACGGGAAAGTACAATATAGCTACCTGCCCAATACGCAGGGGGGAGTCGTCGACGACCTTCTGGTCTACCGCATCGAGGCCGACGACTATCTGCTGGTAGTCAACGCCTCTAATATAGAAAAAGACTGGGATTGGATTCAACAATACAATACGGAAGGGGTAGCCATGGAAAATATTTCCGATCAAACCTGCCTTTTTGCCGTTCAGGGCCCTCTGGCAGTCGACGCCATCCAGTCTTTAACTTCTATTGACCTGGGAGCCATGACCTATTATACATTTCAGATAGGAACCTTCGCCGGAGTAGAAAACGTGATCGTGTCCGCTACAGGCTATACCGGCTCCGGAGGATTCGAGATTTACGTAAAAAATAAGGATGCCGAAAAAGTATGGAAAGCCATATTTGAAGCTGGAGCCCCTGTGGGCATTCAGCCGATTGGCCTGGGTGCCCGGGATACCCTGCGCCTGGAAAAAGGATTCTGCCTGTATGGCAACGACCTCAACGACACCCGCTCGCCTTTAGAGGCAGGCTTAGGCTGGGTTACCAAGTTCACCAAAGACTTTGTAAATTCAGAAGCTCTTAAAAAGGAAAAAGAAGCCGGGATCAAAAACAAGCTCTCAGCCTTCCAGATGATTGACAGAGGAATACCCCGGGGGCATTACGAACTTTGTGATGCTGAAGGCATAAAAATCGGAGAGGTAACCTCCGGCACGCAGTCCCCTACCCTGCAAAAAGGCATAGGCCTGGGGATGCTGCCCATCGGGCAGAGTAAGCCAGGTACGCTTATTTTCGTAAAAGTGCGCGACAGGCTGCTTAAAGCAGAAGTGGTAAAGCTACCCTTCGTATAACTGTCATTATCTTATTTTTCTACCTATTATAACCAGCACAAGGCCCCAGATTGATGAAGCAACTCGATGTTTGTTTGACCCCAGAATTATTACATCTTCATAACCTTTCCAACTCCATTGTAGTAGTAGCCGACATTTTCCGCGCTACCTCCTGCATGGTGACAGGACTGGCTTACGGCGTAAAAAGCATTACCCCTGTAGCCACCCTGGAAGAATGCCGCCTGCTCCAGGAGCGGGGCTATATCGGTGCAGCCGAACGCAACGCCCAAAAAGAAGAGGGTTTCCAGCTCGACAACTCCCCTTTTAGCTATATGGCCGAGAGCCTGATAGGTTCCGATATCGCCATGACCACCACCAACGGGACTCTTTCTATTACCAAAGCCAAGCCTACGGCTGTGAAAGTATTAGTGGGCTCCTTTCTCAATCTGGGCGCCTTGGCCAATTATCTGAAGTCGGAGGTGTACGATGTCACCGTCCTCTGCGCAGGATGGAAGGGTCGCCCCAATCTGGAAGACACCCTCTTTGCCGGAGCACTCGCCGATGCCCTGCAAGATCAGTTTATGCTCCTGGAAGATGGCACGCTTATGGCGCAGCGCCTGTATAGCCAGAGCAAAAACAATCTGTTGGCCTCGGTGGCTAATTCCTCGCATGTGCGTCGCCTGCAGCGCCTGGGCATACAAAAAGACATTTCGTACTGCCTTCAAACCGATCTGTACGATATCGTACCGGTCCTTAGAGGAGGCAAACTTATCGCCATGCATTAATGGTACTCACCACCAGACCGAATTCAATTAGTCCTTCTATGAATCGTTTCAAATTAATTATTCTGACCCTGCTGATGGGCACTGGCGCCTGGGCGCAAACAACTCCAGCTTCCCTGCCCGACAGCACCCAGCAAGAGCTGGATGAGTCCGACGGGCCCATCATTACCGAGCAAGAGGCAGAAGAAGCGCTCGAGAAAGAGCTCAAGGGAAAGGCAGACAGCGTTCAGGCGTACCAGATCCTGCTTCCCAGGCTCGACTTTCTGTCGGTCTGCGCAGGCGCCACCATTACCATTCCCTTTAAAACCATAGGGCCCTTTGATACGGATAACACTTTTATGGCCCAATTGATCGACCGGCAAGGTAAGGTCATAGGCATATCGCTTCCTTTCAAAAAAAGCCCCATTCAGGCGGTCATTCCCTCCTATAAGTTGGGAAGTGAAGTATACCAGATTCAGATCATAAGCACCATACCCATTATTCAAAGCAATATGGTGCCCATCCGTCTATTGGAAACCCCCACTGCCCAACTTACGGTGGCCGATGGCAGCCAGGCAGTGCGCATTATGCCGGGCCAGGAAGCTACCTTAAAGGTCAATCTGAGTGGAACGGCCCCCTGGTCCTTTCTACTATCGGACAGTACCCTGGTCACCCAAACCATGTCCAACCCTCATTACCTCAGTGTAAAGCCGCAGGCGGTCAAACCTTATTCGATTGCTGCTGTGGCCAATGCCTGTGGCAGCGGGAAGACCGGCGGGCAGGTCATTGTTAACGTCGACGACAATCCTGAGCCCAAGCTGGAACTAAAGGATGCCGCCAAACTCGCCCGACTTTGCAACGGGATACCGTTTCAGGTGGCTATTAATGCTACTGGGAAATATAAAAAGGGCAACCGGTTTGTCATTCAGCTAGCCGACAAAAGTGGGGTGTTTAAGAACATATCCACTCCCGACTCCAGTGGCCAGCTAACCACCCAGATCCCGGCAAGCTATAAACCTGGAGCCTATAAGCTCAGGGTAAGCTCCACCGCTCCGGTCTTGCTTAGCGAGACCGCTACCATTACCATTGTTGAACCTACCGTGGCTACCCTGTTAAAGGATTCACTCCACCTGGGAGAAAACGAAACCGGAGAGCTTACTGTGAAGTTTACCGGGGCCGGCCCATGGTTTGTACTCCTCTCCGATGGCACCTATGAAAACAATATACTGGAGTCCCCACATAAAATGAAGGTAAAGCCCTTGTACAATACCAATTACCAGATCAGCTCTGCGGGGGGCCTCTGTGGGGTAGGAACTTTCTCAGGGCAGGCTAAAGTGTCCGTGAAAAGCCCTCCGGTAACCATCAGCATCGACCGGCTGCCTCAGAATATGGCCTGCCTGGGTTCTACCATCGAAATACCCTACAAGACTACCGGACGTTTCAATCCGGGCAATAAATTTTCTGTACAGATCACCGACAAAACGGGGCGTTTCGTAGACCTGCCCACTACCGTTACTCCCACCTCTATGCAGGTAAAACTGACGGGAATTGCCCAGACCGACACCATCAAAACCCAGCTTATCCGCATCATTTCCTCATCTCCTGCCGTGTCCAGTACCCAGGAAGAGCTAGACCTGATTGCCCCTAATAAGGCCCTGGGAGAAGTATCCGGACGGGGAATCGTTACGCCGGGACAGAGCACCAGAATAATGCTCAAATTCAAAAATGGCCTCCCTCCCTGGTCATTTACCCTGTCCGACGGCAGCGCGATCAGCGGTACCTTTCTGAACCCCTATCTAATATCCGTGGCTCCGGAAAAGACCACCGAATTCAAAATCGTTTCCCTCAAAAGTGGCTGTGGCACAGGCACCGGCAAGGGCAGTGCCGTCGTTCAAGTAGAAAAATAATAGCTACCCCATGCCAACCGGATAGAGGCTTTTGTTTCTATCCGGTTTATTCAGAACTTTGTAACAAACTATAAAAAGTAGCCGTACCAGCTTCAGGTAGTATCAGGCCGGCACAAATTCACATCATGACAAACCAGAAGGCGCCCTATATCATAGGGATTACAGGCGGAAGTGCATCAGGGAAAACGTATTTTATGAAATCGCTCATAGATTCGTTTGCAGAGGAGGATATTTGTCGTATTTCGCAGGACAATTACTACCGCCCCATTCATGAAATCCCCAGAGATAGCAATGGAATCGAGAACTTCGATCTGCCAGAAACCATTGATCATCAATTATTTGCTCAGCATCTGGCCATTCTACGCAAGGGCCAGGAGGTGCAACAGAAGGAATACACCTTTAACAACCAGGCCATAACACCCAAAATGTTGGTCTTTACCCCCCGGCCCGTAATTGTGGTAGAGGGGATCTTTGTTTTCTTTTTCCCCGAAATTGCCAAACAGATCGATCTGAAAGTATTTGTTGATGCCAAAGAGCATGTAAAAATCAAAAGAAGGATCATCCGCGACAATAACGAACGGGGGTACGACCTCAACGATGTACTCTACCGCTGGGAACATCATGTAGGCCCTACATACGACAAGTTTATAGAGCCTTTACGCCATGAGGCCGACATCATCATCAATAATAATACCCGCTGCGACACGGGGCTGGATGTGCTCCGCGACTTTCTGAAAAAGAAAATTCAAGAAAGGAGCTGAGGCCATACTATACCTGAGGATTATAAAGTTAATACAGTAATAAAGGGCCCCGAAGCCGATAGGTACGGGGGCCCGATCAACTATCAACACATTACCGGTGAAAAAACAACTACCCACACGCCCCTATGTAATATTACTTCGCCTGAGCTTCAGCATCGCTCTGGCTGCAACCCTATGGTCCTGCGAAAAGGAGAATACAGCCCCTATAGACCATTATGCCTATTACCCACTGGAAATTGGTAGCTCTCAGACCTATCAGGTGGACGAAACCATCTATTCGGCCGGGCAGAAAGATCCCGTGATAAAAACCTGGCAGGAAAAAGATGAGGTAAATCGCATTACCGAGCGGACAGAATTTACCACGACCTACATCGTATCCCGTTACCAGCGGAACACCCCGAATGACTATTGGCAAAAAGTAAAGGAATTTGCCATTACGAAGTCCCCGGACAAGCTGCTGACCAACTTGGATAACCAAACCATCGTCTCCCTGGTGTTCCCGGTGGACCCAAACCTGAGGTGGAATGGGAATCTGTATAATAATCAGGATGAACGTAAATACCGCTATGAGTCGATCCATCAGCCACTTACCCTGGGAGAATTATCCTTCGACAATAGCCTTACCGTAGTTGAGCGTAGAGATTCCAGCTTTATTAACAAATATGTAGGCGTCAAAAAATATGCCCTAGGGGTAGGACTGGTAAGCGATGAGCAGATCAATATCGAATACTGCCAGGACACTGACTGTATCGGAGATTATATCATCGAGTCGGGAAGCCTTAAAACCCGTACCATCCTGAGCTACAGCGATGGAAAGTAATTACAAATCCAGTAAAACCAAGAAAATATTAAAATAATACCAAGAAATATTAGCTTCAAGCCTTTTATCCTATAAATATTAACGTTTAATTTGTAGAGAATTAAAAAAGACCTATTTTTACACACGGATACTATCAACTTTAACAATAGAAATTATGAAAGCAATGAATTCGCACGCTACACCATCAAAGAAAAATTACCGCAAGCCGGTATTGAATACAATCGGAAACGTTAAGTCATTGACTAAAGGTGCAAAAGTTGGAAGTGGAGACCTCGACACAGGACTTCAAGTGTAACTAATTTCCCAATATTGAAATTATATGTATATTGGTATTGCTGCTACAAATGCGCAAAATACGTATAATATACCTATAACGAAAAGCCAGATGATTTGTGATTTGCATCATGGATCTCTGGCTTTTTATTTAGAATCAGAAAAATATAATAGAACTCCTATTGTCGCAGTGGAGGATATTTCTGGTGAAGTCCACCTTTATAATAGCCATTTACTTCCCAAAACCTACGACTCAAAGTCGACCTTCTTTATTAAATTAAAACAGATTGAAGAATGCATATATAGGCCTGTTATTTTTGTTGATAGGACACAAAGTGAAGTACAAATAATAAGAGATCTTTTTGGTCTTGTCCCAATGTATTATTTGCATATCCCGGGAATAATATTCGCTTTTTCTTCAAGCTTGGCATCGTTAATTTCGCTTCCACAACTTAAACCCTATTTAGAGCTAAATCGTCAGAAAATTAATAGTTACTTGACTTGGCTAAAGGACGGTGACACTTATGATACCACCACCTTTTACCAAAATATTTTCCGATTGCTACCAGGAAAAAGTCTTGTAATTAATCAGGATTCAATCAAAATTAATCAGTTTCATCACTTTGATTTGGAGAAATGGTCTGATACTCCCAGTAAGTTACAGATAGCAAAAAAAATTCGTCATACTTTACAGGAAAGAATAAAAAAGGACATTCCAGAACAGCCAGGGAAATTCCTGTCGCAATTAAGTGGAGGTCTGGATTCCTCTTCCATATGTGGTTTGCTCAGGAAATGTCGACCATCTACCACGTTCGATACCCTATATCTAGATACTGATACAGATTTAACCAATGAATTTGAATATGCAAAGGAAGTTGCTGACTACATAAATTCCCCTATTCACAAAATAAGTCTAAAAGAAAATCATTTGGAGTATGCAAGACTGCACATTGAAGCTTTTGGACATCCAGAATATATGCAAAACAGTGCTTTACTCAACAGTACTGTACTAGAAGAAGCGCATAACTTAAAATGTTCAGTAGTCTTCAGTGGTCACCCAGGAGATGCAATAATTGGATACGGAACCGCCCACCTGGCCACCTTATTTGAAAACTATAAGTGGAAAGAACTGGAAAATCTTATCGATAAGGATACTAATTTAAGTGAAACTTTTAAAAATTCGACTAGCCAGAATCCCAAGTTCAAAATCATTTATTCTTTAATTGCCAATCAAAAGTCTCGGCTAAATAAACTCCAGCTAACGGTTTTAATTTATAAAGCATCAAGTTACTTCAAAATACCATTCACCTTTTTCATTCTAGCCTTCATTAGAAAGATTAAGGATAAATTTGATTTACCTGCACAAATCCATCGTGAACAAAAAACTATAGAAAAGAGCACAGAAAGCCCAACAGTATCCCATAACGATTATGTTAATAATACTCAACTAATGGCTGAAACAGATCAGTTCTATGCAGTTTACAGTGAGCAAATTATTAATATAAATGAAGAATTCTATATTTTAGATCATCTATATAAAATTCAGCATGCATTTCCCTTCATTAATAAAGAACTATTTGAACTTAGCATGACAGTTCCTTCCGAAATGAAATATGCTGAAGGTCAACGAAGGGGGCATTTACGTGCCGCGCTGATCAATGTCATTCCAGAAAGAGTAAGGACACGCCAATCTAAAGCAAATTTCGGAAAATATGGTAAACAGGCAGCGATTGAACTATTCAATCAATCTCAACATCTCCTAGCAAACGATGAAGGGGTTATATGGCAATATGTTTCTAAAACAGCCTTTCTTAAGGCAAAAGCTCTGCTACTTAAAGAAGACGCTCCACTATATATTCAAAACCGAATGCAATTTTATATATCCCGCACAATTTATTTGGCAATATGGCTAGATCATAATCAGAAATCGAAATTTAAGAGCTTTTTCTAAACTCCATTTGTCGCCTAAAATAAAATTATTGGTGATTCCATTTATTCTGTTTTACTAGTAATGTATTACCTTACCACTGAATTGCTGAGAATAACCATCTGAACTCTCCGACAATATTTTGTATATATAAATTCCTTGGGGAAGTCTATCCTCTGGATACCAAAACCATTCTCTTAATTTCTTATCAACCTCTTTTCTGACGATTCTTTTCCCATTAGGATCATATATTTCTAGTATTACTGAATCTAATGGGCCATTCTTTTCCAAACCATCAACGGAGAATTTTAAAAAGTTCCAGAAGGGATTGGGAGAAACAATTAATTGAGGTTGAATTTCGCTAGACACTTTTAAAATAGCTTTAAAAGAAAATGGGCTTGTGTTTCCAGCTAAGTCCTTGGCAATAATTAATAACTCATACATTCCAGGTTCTGAAAATATTAAGGGCAAGGACAGTTCGACTACACCATCCGATCTCATTATTATGGTTCCACCATTTTCTTCAAAAGACATCCTCTCGAAATCACAGTTACCATCATTACAATTTTTAAGAAATATTTCGAGCAGAGAGGGATCCGGTAATAAGGGATAGTTATCGGCCAAGCTAATCTTAACCTCATTTTGTGTGCTAACCGTTAAAGTTTTATCAAACCGCATACCATTAACATAAACATCCATTACCGGTGGAATTAGGTCAGAGCCAAAATTAGTTGGATAATAAATTAAATTAGCAGCCTCATTCCAATCAATTTGAAGTTCAGCAGTGTTATTGTTTTCATTAATTTCCTTAATTAAATTTCCTTTATCAAGGTAGCATTTTATCGAATTGATTCGTTTTCTGCTATTGTGAACATAGTACAATGTATCTTGAAAACTGGTATTAACATTTTGAAACTCGTAATTTATTATCTCACCTCCATCCAATCCTAATTGAAGATTCAAGGTAACTATATCTTTCGGCAAAAATCTCCCATTGTTACGGATCACTATTGCAATCTTCGTCTGTTCTGTAGATGCCAATGTCTTTGTTTCATCCATCGATGAAATACTAATACTCTTAGAATCTAATTCAAAATCCAATAGGTCGTTGCGCATAACCGCAACAGCAGGGTCTCCCTGCAGTATTGATTGATGAATATTTGATATATCATATTCCGATGTGCTCTGTTTAACAATTTCGGCTGCAACATTTTTTTGTACTTGACCAATCCCTATTGAACCTTCAGTACTTTTCTGGAAAATTTGCGCATATATACCGGAAAGGTATCGTGACGAACTTGATAAAAAGCTGTAATAGGAATTTGCAATCACTGCAATACTACCCTTTTCACTATTTATCCAATCACTTGACAAAGGAAGTTTGTCATCAGAGGTAATTAGAGGGTTATTCCTTCCATTAAATATGTTTCCAACACCGCACCCATTAAAATACATGAAAGGGAAATTCTCATTATTAGCATAACCTCTTTTGGGGTCTGAAATATAGCCTAAATCATAATCTGTGATGGTAGAAGATCCATGGCCATAATATGAAATCCATCCTACTCCATCATTTACCTCGCTAGTAATATCAACTTCCAGGGTTTCAATGGCACTTTTTTTAACAAAAGGAGTCACTTTCCCACCAAATTGGCTGTCTTCCACCTTAGTAGTAAGATTTTTCAATTCCCCCGCCAGCTGTTGTATTTCAGAGGGAGACTTACCTCCGCTCAAATGTAATATTTGTTTCTTCCAACGGATACTCATATTCATCTCATAAGTTTTCACTTTGGATAGATAAGCAAGAACTTGCGAATTCTGTGTAGCAGAAATCCTTCCTATGGGAATTGCAGGCACATCAGTTGGCACGCCAGCAAGACCATCCACTAACAATATATCAGACCCAGGAAATCCAATGGTAGGAACCTCTTGGACCAAATCTTTCGTCATTCGATTCCATATGGTTGTTGAGTGGCCAATCAATAATAAATTATGTTTGGGACGAATACCGTCTTTTAGCATAAAATCAATGAAACGTTTTATCGCTACTGGACTTGGCTCCCCATAATTAAATTGATTATAAACGTCCTTAATATTAACAATTACAACATTGTATTTTCCGCCTTGAACAGACGATCTGTAATTGCCGTATTCAATTGCTGAAGATTTTAAATTATCATTAGTAATAATAATATAATCACCATTTTTGGCATCGGGAGAAAGAAAGGTAACTGGCTCAATAACAGCATCTTGAACACTTGAGGAAATCAAAATGTTTGTATACTCTCCATTTAACGTATTCAAAGAGGCAAACAGGTCTCCATTCTCTCGTAAATAATTAATCTTAATGGGGTTGTCAGGATCACTAATCTCTAAAACCTCAACATTTTGGGGAATATCCTGTATGTTAATGGACAAGCCGTTTTTTGCGGTATTTGAATATGAAAAAACCTTATCCTTCAAACCACTCATTGAGGGGCTTTGTGGATACTCAATTTTAATATAATTAACCGAAAAAACTCCGGTAGTAGAACTTTCTCCTGTAATTTTTAATGACTCTAGTCTAATTGTACATTTTCCATTTGCATCAATCATATCAGGATCTAAATCAAATTGCACAGTGTATGGCTTAAAGCCAGAAAATTCGATTTTCTTCGGCAATTCTTTTAAATTATTAATTGATTGACCAGCGGACAACTTAATATTATTTGAAGAATTGGTCCGTCCATTTAACTGAATTTCTACTCTAACTTTTTGGTTTACGTTATTAACAATATTTTTTAAAGTTAAAGGAAATGTAAAAACGGGATCTCCTGAAGTGCTACCGTCTGAGTTTATTCTTTTATAATATGCCTTACTTGACCTTCCTTTCCCCTCGGTAAAATAACTATGATCCAAAGTATGAAGAACGATATTCTGCGATCCGTCATAAGTATCACTAGTTGTAAAGGTTGTTAATTGAGTTTCCAAGTGGTAAGTCTCAGTTGCCTTATCCTTCGAACCAGCTAATTGGGACTTGACTATTTTGCTAGGTATGTCACTTGAAAAGGTAAGAAAATAAGAAGATTTATCTGAAAACCAGCTGTAATAAGGATTGGCCCGTACCCCAGTATAAGGCCGATACAAAAGAGCATCAAAAGCACCGTCGTTTTCCACGCCATAAAACTTAATTTCAGTTGAAGATGCTGAAATTAATGATACCTCTTTCCCTCGATGGTAAAGATGCAATTGAGCGGCCTTGTCTTTAAAATTATCAGGTAGAACAACTCGATATACACCTGCTTTTGACACTTGAATTTTCAACCATTCTTGTGCATACCGGTCATTCAACCATTCGTTTCCGTACACTCCGCTCCAAGCTTGTTGAGAATACGAATGAGTATCAAGGCCAGTTACAAAAATAATAAGAAGAAGACATCTAAGTAGTACTATTTTGTTCATAATTTTTTTTTCAGTATCTAAAACCAAACGTAGAGACAATCCTTAAGATTGTCTCTACGAGAACATATATGAGTCTTTAAACGCTTATTTTTTTATAACTTTCTTTCTTGTTACCATTCCGTTAGCCATCCTTATTTCTAGGATATAAAGACCAACAGGATAATCACTTAAATTAACCATTTCACCATTGAACTTTGGCTGAGATTTTACCCCTTTACTATCATAGATAATTATAGATTCAACTACATTTGAGCCCGAGAAGGATAACTGTATATTATCAGCTGTAGGATTAGGTAGGACAACTATCTCGATACCTCCTTCAATAGGTACATTAATAATTCTAGAATAGGTACCAACTGATGTATTAGCGACATCCTGATCAACCTGTAATAATCTATAATAATTGTTCCCTTGAGCAGCCGAATTATGCGAAAATGAATATAACGTTTCTACATTACTATTTCCCTTACCATCTACAATACCTATTTTTGAAAAATTTATGGCATCAGTACTATATTGAATTTCGAAATGGCTATTACTCTTTTCCCAGGCCGTTTTCCACTCCAATATCACTTCACTATTATTAATATTTTTGGCCTTAAAATATATAAGTTCCACTGGGAGGGGATCTAGTTGAGTTAGTACCTGTAATGCAGGATCACCTAACAGTAGTGATTGGTGAGCATTTGCAATATCATATTGGCTAGCCGCTGCAACTCGTGCACCTTCACTACCTGTCATCACCAACATGGAAGCATCTCTCTGTAACCATCCAAGTGTTTTCCTATTTTGATCCGATTTAAACATACTCCTATATAAATTATCAAGATAATTGTTCGAAGACGTCTCAAAAGCATAATATGAGTTACCAATAACAGCGATGGCTCCTTTATTTGCAGACATTAACCAATCTGCCGATAAAGGCAGTTGATTTGCTATTGGACTCGTAGGAAACTCCCCAAAAGCTCCATTAAATATATTCGCTACTCCACAGCCATTAAAATACATAACAGGATATTTCCCTTGATTGTCATAACCACGTGCAGGATCACTTGCATAACCTGGATTATTATCGGTATAATGTGATGTACCATGACCGAAATAGGAAATCATCCCCACACCGTTATTTACATTCGAAGAAATATCTAATTGTGTAGAGGGATAACCATAGTCTCCATCAGCTTTTACTTTTGCTGTTACTGACCCATTAAATGCAGGAGCCGTAACCCATTTATTATGTCCCGCTAGATAATTTCCAAACCTAGTGTTTTCATTAACATATATTCCGCCACTAATGTGAAGTACCCTTTTCCTCCATGACTTGTCGCCAGAAGGTGATTCATATTCCTTAACTTTGTTTAAATAATTCAAAACTTGTGTATTAGATGTTGCTGGAATCCGACCTACAGGTATAGCTTGGACTTCTGCAGGCGAACCCGCTAACCCTTCGATTATCAACGCATCAGAACCTGGAAATCCAATAGTAGGTATTTCACCAGGTAATTCCCGGACCGTAGCATTCCATTTGGTCGTAGATGGACCAATCAACAATAATGAATGTTGAGGTCTTACTCCATTCTTCAACATATAATCAACAAATCTCCGAATCGCAACAGGACTTGGTTCACCATAATTAAATTGATTATAAATATCCTTGATTTTAACAAGCAAGGTTCTGTAGTTCCCCCCTGTGCTAGATCGATAATCTACATACTGAGAAGCTGAGCTAAATAGCGTTTCATTCGTTATAACAAGGTAGTCCTTATCCAAGGGATTTAGATTAGTAAAAGAAATGGGACTGGAAGTTTTCTGGGTGCTCTCCGAAGTAACTAATAATTTCACCTCTTCACCAATTTGCCTATTTAACATAACCTGAAGGTTTGAACCAGTATAAACTCCAGTTACAATTTTAGGATTATGAGGATCTGTTATATCAACTATCCTTGCAGCGGTCGGAGCATTAGTTATATTTAGTAGAGAAGTAGATCCTTTCGCAGCAGGTAAGTTAAAGAGTTTAGACGCAGCTCCTGACATATTAAAAGATTGCGGATATGCTAACTGTACATAGGTCACAGAATATATTCCCGTTGAATTGTTATCAGTAGTAACTTTAACCGATTCCAGCTGGAAAACTCCTTTGCCAGTTGCATCATAGTTGGTCGATTCAATATCGTACGAAACTTTGTGAGGTATAAAATCCGAGAATTGAATTAATTGGCTATTAGCAACTAAAGTTGAAGTAGTTTTCCCAAATGAAACTTTTATTTGATTAGTAGAAAAAGTCCGGCCATTTAGCAATACCTCAATATTAGGTTTATAATCAGAAACTGCCACATAATTTTTCATCTCATAGGGATGAGAGTAAATAGGGTTTCCTGAAAAAGTACCATCACCTCTATCCTTCTTATAATATGCTCGACTTGAGCGTCCCTTCCCTTCCACAAAATAACTCTGATCAAGTGTATGAAAAACCAGATTTTGAGAACCATCATAATTATCACTATTCGTATACACGGTCAAGTCTTTCTGGATATGATAAGGTTCTGGTGTGCCGGAAGGAGTGATAACCGCTTGGGTTGGGGCAAGTTTTGTGGCAGTCGCAGATGAATAAGTTAAGAAATAAGCACTTTCATCGGAAAACCAGCTATAATAAGGATTTGCACGTACTCCTGTATAGGGTCTATATAAAAGCGCATCGGACGCACCATCGTTAGGCACCCCATAAAATTCGATCGAGCTTGCCGTAGCCGAAAGTAATGCTACCTCTTCTCCCCGATGGTATAAATGCAATTGCCCCTGTTTATTCAGAAAATTCCCTGTAAGATTTACCTTTTGAACACCTTGTGTATTAACGCCGATGCGCAACCACTCCTGTCCATACTTGCCGGCCAGCCACTCATTCCCATAAGCGCCACTCCATTGGGCTTGGGCTGGTTGGGGCGAAAGGCCAATTAGCAGGATTGCGAGTAGCCATATGTTTTTAGTAAAATTATGTATTTTCATAATGCTATGTAGAATTTTATTTGATCTGTATAGAATGACTATTTGGTTTACGAAAAAAATACTTGGATCGATGTCATCAACACCTATTTAGTATACGGGATTTCAAGCCTAAAGTTACAAAAAATTGAGTTTAGTTTTAAAAAAACTAATTCCCGCCAAAACGGTCATCTCCTTATTAATCAAGGCAAATAGCCCTTAATTCCCCCTATAAGGCCGATTTAAAAAAAATGCATCTGGAATTTTTATATTACTTTGGCAGGCTTTTTTTAGAACTTATTTAATAGTCCCATTTTATTTAAACTAGAACAAAATCGAAATTATTCTCCAATGCTATTCCTTCCTCCCCTGGCGTCCGACCGGTCGCCCGAACATCGAAATATCCTATCCCGGCGAGTCGTTTTTCGTTCTCCGATCTGCCCCATCTCTTCCCTATTTCTGCCGTACTAAATCTGCTGATTGTCTTTTTCCACGGAAAAACATCAGATAAAGAATATCAGTTACATCCGTGTCGGCAGGGATTTTTACCGTTTAATAAATCCTTATCCGATTAAGATTATCCCGAGCAACATTCTATTTTTTAAACGAAATACTTTTAATAGATTGCCTCCAATCAACACATCTTTATATAACAAAACGCTAATAATTTAAGTAAACCTCTCTTTCACATCCCATGAAAAAAAATTTCCTTCTGATGCTGGTCATCCTGACCTCCCTTATTTCACTCAGAACCCGGGCTCAAATCGTACTTACCTCCCCGGCCGACCGGGTGGTCTATCAACGTGATGCGGCAAATCAGTTTAATCTGCAGGTCCATGGCTATGTTGAGCAATGTGTAGAAAGTGTAGAATTTCGTCTGGTCCCCATTTCTTCCCGTCCGTCGGGGCCCGTTCTTGGCTCACCGGCTCCTGCCACCGGATGGATGACCGTGAGTCCCTCTGGAATTTGTTCCAACTTCTCGGGAAGTCTTACCGTTACAGGAGGCTGGTACAGGCTCGAAGCCCGAGCCTTTCAGGGTGGGGTCGTTACCTATACGACCACCGTTGATCATGTCGGGGTGGGCGAGGTGTTTGTCATCGCCGGCCAGTCAAATGCCACCGGTGGGGATAGCAACCCTACCGGGCCCGGAGCCACCGAAGATGCGGTGAGCAGCGTTAACTTCCAGAACTTACCCATACAACCCTACTCCGACGTGGAGCTACCCTGCCCGGAGTATGTGCATCTGGACCAATATACCAAAACGGCACCCTTCGGAAATTATGCCTGGTGCTGGGGTGTATTTGGCGACAAAATGGTCCAGAAGCTCGGTGTTCCGGTCATGATTTTCAATGCGGGCTGGTCGAGTACCGGAGCCTGGAACTGGAAAGAGAGCATCGATTATAATAGTGCTACCCCTACCATTTCTTACTGGGGTTATTCCTTCCCGAAGGGGCTTCCGTTTGGCCATTTGCGGCTTGCCCTGAACAATTATATCGCTCAGTTGGGCGTTCGTGCGGTACTATGGCACCAGGGAGAAACCGATAATGCCGCAGAAAGAAATCAGACTACCTACTATAACGACCTGCGCTCGGTGATAGAAGCCACCAGGAGTCTGTCGGGAAAGGCTACCCTTCCCTGGGTTGTGGCCCAGGCCAGCCGTTTCACCGTCAACGATGTGAGCAGGGTATGGGAACCAGTAATCGCTGCCCAGCGTGCCATAGCGGGACTGGACCTGCCCGAGCAGAAAATGTCGGGTGTTTTCCCCGGCCCGGATACAGACCCATATTTCACGTCGGAATACCGCTCCGACGGTATACATTTCTCCGGCAACGGGCTGAACACCCTAGCCGAGCTCTGGGCCGACAAGCTGGATACACCATTTTTTACAAATGCTACCCCCTACCAGCCCATCCCGTCTCCGGTGGTGAGCATTCAGGGAGCGGGGGCCGAAACGCGCCTTACAGCCAATACCGGATGGGATCAATATGGCTGGCTACCCAGCGGCTCCTGCCATAATCCCATCGACACTACCAACAGTGTAAAGCCGGGACCCGGCGTTTTCCGGGTTAAGACCACCGATAATTATCAAAATGTGGTCTTCAGCCCCAATTATTTCATCCCGTCTACCGCCCTACCCGTTCGTCTGGCTTCTTTCGATGGAAAGGCTGCCGAAGGACAGGTTATGCTTCAGTGGACAACGGCACAGGAGGATAACGTAGACTACTTTGAAGTAGAGCGTACTACAGACTTGAAAAACTTTACTTCTCTGGGCCGGGTGAGCGCGGAAGGCTTCTCCAGCCAGGAAGTGAAATATGACTTTTTTGACCGGGACCTTGCGAGTGGACAATACTATTATCGACTCAAATCGGTGGATCGCGACCTGACTTTCAGCTACAGTCGCATGGCTGCGGTAAAAGTTGAATCGCAGCAAATCCTCTACGCCTATCCCAATCCGGCCACGGGCCATATCTATGTTCAAGGCGAAGGAAGAAATGTTGCCACCGAAATATACAATTCTACAGGCCAGATAATAAAGCAGTTCACCACCCAGGGGAGCCGGGAAAAGGTAGATATAAATACACTTACACCCGGGCTATATACGATCAGACAGGGCGGACAGTCCTATAACTTTATCAAGACCGCATATTGAAAAAGTAAAATTTAAGAAGCTCATAAGTAAGCTCCCGAGGTAGACTTAGGTGATAAATATTGGATCATATAAGGTATTTATTGTCCCTAAAAAAGAAGTTTATCCGGGAGCTTCTTTTTGCCTTCAAAATGAGCGAATTTCGGAAACGAATAGTATGACCATCCTTGTTAAATAATTATTAATAGGATTTTTCCGAGTTACGACTCAATCATATAAAATTTGTTTTCAATGGCCACAGATAAGACCAACAAAGTACCAGCCCAGGACGTTGTTTTGATTGGAGCGGGCATAATGAGTGCTACACTTGGCGTATTGCTCAAAAAATTAAACCCATCTTGTACCATTTCCATCTTCGAACGGTTGGATCGCGTAACGGCAGAAAGCTCGGATGCCTGGAATAATGCAGGAACAGGACATTCCGCCTTTTGTGAGCTTAACTACACGCCCCAGAAAGCAGATGGGACGGTGGACATTAACAAAGCCATCAAAATTGCGGAGTCCTTCGAGGTATCTAAAGAGTTTTGGTCTTTCCTGGTAGAGAACGACATTATAGACTCTCCCGAAGATTTCATTCATCACATCCCCCATATCAGTTTTGTCTGGGGAAAGGACAATGTCTCCTTTTTAAAAACCCGCCACCAGCAGCTCACCAGCCATCATTTATTCGAAGGGATGGAGTACACCGAAGATCAGGAAGAGATCAGACGCTGGGTACCCCTGATCATGGAAGGTCGCGATCCGGGCCAGCCAGTAGCTGCTACCAAAATGGAACTGGGCACCGACGTGAACTTTGGAGCCTTGACCCGCCATATGTTCCAGTATCTGGAAAAACAGGAAGGCGTAAATTTATATCTGAACCACGAAGTTGAGAAGCTTAAAGAAAAAGATGGAGGCTGGGCACTAAAAATAGAAAACCGGGAAACGGGCAAGAGTTTTAAGGTGAAGTCTAAATTCGTATTCATCGGCGCAGGAGGTGGGTCTCTGCCTTTGCTCGAAAAATCGAATATTCCTGAAGGAAAGGGCTTCGGAGGCTTCCCGGTAAGCGGGCAATGGTTGGTATGTACCAACCCGACATTGATAGAGCGCCACCAGGCCAAGGTATATGGAAAGGCTGCCGTGGGTTCTCCTCCTATGTCAGTTCCGCATCTGGATACCCGTATGATCGACGGTAAGCAAGCCCTGCTTTTTGGCCCTTATGCAGGCTTCTCCACCAAATTCCTGAAAAATGGTTCTTATCTGGATCTGCCTCTTTCCATCAAACTTAATAATATCAAGCCCATGCTTTCTGCTGGGATCCATAATATTCCGCTGACCAAATATCTGATTGACCAGGTGCGCCAGTCCCCTCAGGACAGGCTAAATGCATTACGGGAATATTTACCAGAGGCGCGTTTGGAAGACTGGAAACTTGAAAAAGCCGGTCAGCGCGTGCAGGTAATCAAGAAGGACAAAAAAGAAGGTGGGGTACTGGAGTTCGGCACCGAAATGGTCACTGCGGCCAACGGATCGCTGGCCTGCTTACTGGGCGCTTCTCCAGGAGCTTCTACCGCTGTATCTATTATGATCGAACTGGTACATAGATGCTTTAAAGAACAAGCCGACAGCCGGGAATGGAATACAGCCTTCAAAAAGATGATCCCCTCCTATGGGCAGTCTCTTGCCGAGAATGCCGCGTTGCTCCGGGCTACCCGCACCCGCACCAGCGCCACTCTGGAGCTAGGCACTTCCCATTTTGAGGAAGAGTTTTTCGTCTGACATATCAGCTTTATAAAAAAAGGGCAGACCCGACGGTGCTGCCCTTTTTTTTGTCCATTTCACTTCTGTATAAATACCCGGACCCCCTTTTTATTCCCCGTTACCACATCGGGCTTGCCGTCCTTATTAAGATCTTCAATGGTAACATGCAGGCCTACGCCAGAATCCTGATCGATCAGGTGGCGCTTCCAACGGGGTGTCTTACCTGGCTGATAGGCATACCAATAGATCACGGCCGGCTCCTTACCCCCGGGATCTTTTCCACTATGGGCAAAGTACCGCTTACCGGTAACGAAGTCTATATGTCCATCTCCGTTGATATCGGCCAGGGCCAGGCCATGGGTCTGCGAATAGGTGCTATCGATCAGATGATGCTTCCAGGTGGCCTCTCCCTGTGCATTTATCCCCTGCTCATGCCACCAGATGCCATAGGCATGGGCAGAAGCCGAGAGCACATCGTTCCGACCATCCCCATTGAGGTCCAACACATACATCTGTGAGCAATCCTGCCCCAGATCAGCCTCTGTAAAAGTCCACTGCCCATTATATATATCATCTGGCCCTTTCCACCATCCATTTTTCACCAGCACATCTTTCCGTCCATCTCCATCTATATCGCCATATCCCAGCCCATGGGTGTACATATGGGTGGCCCGATCGGGCTGACTACTGATCACGAATTTGGTCCAGCTGGTAGCCCCTAGTTGCACCGGCGACTTAAGCCAAATCACTTCTTTGCTGGTCGGATCGTTACATAGAAGATCCTCCCTTCCGTCTCCGTCCATATCTACAAAGATCGGAGACTCATTGCCTACGGAAGAATGAATCATATGGCGGGGCCAATGTCCTCCTACTCCTTTAGGGTTTTCGTGCCAATAGGCCGGCTTCCCGGGCCAATCGATGCGAATGAGGTCTACCCAGCCATCCTGATTGACATCCATGGCAAAATCAAGGAAAGAGTCGCTGTAGCTGCCCACTACCTGAAAGGTGTCGGGCTTGGCCAATTCATGCGGGGTCCAATGGGGAGCTTCAAACCAGTAGGCTCCAGCCAAAACATCGGGTTTCCCATCCCTGTTGACATCTCCCACGGTAGCGCCCTCAGAAATGAAACGCGTGGTAAGCGGAGTTTTAATAAAATCAGATTCTTCCCCGGCTTTCTGAGCCCGGAGCGGAGTCCCTGCCAGCAGACCTATGGCTAGGAAGGACAGGAATAAGGTGCATGCTTTCATATTTTCTTAAGGTTTAGAAGCCGGGCAGGAAACACCTGCGCTTCCTGTTCATGGCTTCATAGCAAAGACATCATCATACAAAAACTCCTCAATCGGATCTGGCACTTATAAAACAGGCCCACCTAACCCATAAAATATCAGTGGCCCGCCTTCAGAGACGGCCTTAGCCTAATTTTTAGCTGTTGTCACCATCCTGGGCCACAAACAAGTCCCGGGGTTTGGTGTGGGACTCGGGCCTAACGGCCATAAAATTTTGATACTGTACATCCGAAATCAGCGCGAGCTGTAAGGCCCTCCTGAGGACAACTGGAAAGGGTACATGGAAATGACTGGCTATATCAGCGGCCAGAAAGGCGGGGATTTTTACAATATCGGCCCGAAAGAAACTCTCTACCTCCGTAGCTGGTAGTAGCAGATCGAAAACCAGTTGCTCAGCCCTCAACTGTAAAGAAGCTTCGGTAGTATATAAACCCTGCAAACCTAAGGAAGCGGTTAGCAAATGGCGGTAATAATTAATTTCATAGGTGTCGGCTCCGGCTCTTAAAAATATCCATCCCTTCTGATGGAAAAGCGCCGAGAAAGCTTCAAAATTGCTATCTGTGCTTTTTAGCTGGGCAATTCGTACTTCCTCCGGATAGGGTAACCTTAGGGCAAGAGAATCTATCACCTCCTGAGCGAAAGAAATATCGGCAAATTCTCCGGCGGGCTCCAACTGCCATTGCCCCTTGAGAAGCCCCTCGAAGAGCTCCTCAGCCGCCGCCTGCTGCGGGGGGCTACCCAGATTCATAATAATCCTGTTTCCATGCACAGTAAAATCGAGGGGAAGCTGATTCTTTGGAGGCTTTCTGGCCATGACCTAATGGGAGCGTGTTAAACAAATCAAAGATAAGTGTAAATACCTGGAGTACAACTTCACTCCTGATTTTCCTTCCAGGAGAGGGTGTTTAGGAGCTGAATCATATCGGCCTCTATAAAGTCGATGACAGGGGCCAGGGAATCATTTTTCACAGCAGTAGGAAAATAGATGGCTCCTCTCAGGAAATGGCTCGTGCTATCGGTCGTGTAAAATTGGTAAGGACTGGGTACATCCCCTTCTATTTTAAAAATAATGGCCGTCTTACCACTTTTAGAAAGTACCCGGCGCTCCTGAATTGAAGAGGCCCTTATCTGGTGCTTGGCCGCCAGTTTATAGGCATCGTCGATAAACTCCTTTAAATGCCCTTCTTTTTTCCCTATGGGTTTATAGGTGATCTGAATATTGGCCTGAAATGCCGGATAGTGGATAAATATCCAGTCCTTGCCGGCCGTTTTAAAGGTATCGGGCAACACCTGCGCCCATTTCGATACGGCAAATTGGTAGGGATATTTCTCTTCAAGTGGTTGATATTGATGGCTGGGGAGAACAATTCGGTTGAAACCTTTCGGTTTGGGTGCGTAGTAAGCTTCTTCACCTGAGCCGCAACTGATCAATACGAAAGTTAATGCCATGGCGAATAACGCCTTATAAATATCTCTTAAGGTCATTCCGTGTAAAGCTTTTGAAGAGTCACAAAGCTAACGAAAACATTCTTGAAATATTTGGTAAGACTCCCCCGGAGAACCGAAAAAAAACCGATTTCAACTGCGGAGAAGCCTATAAGCCTATTCTACCGTAACCGACTTGGCGAGGTTGCGGGGTTGATCGACATTACGTCCGCGCATCACGGCAATATAATACGATAGCAGCTGCAGGGGTATCACCGAGAGCAGGGGTACCAAAATTTCGTGTACGGGAGGGACCTCAATTACGAAATCGACCATCCCAGGAATCAGCTCATCGCCCTCAGTCACGATGGCAATCACCCTTCCCTTCCGGGCTTTCACTTCCTGAATATTGGAGACGATCTTGTCATAGGAGCCATCTTTGGTCGCCAAAAACACCACGGGCATATCCTCATCAATCAGGGCGATAGGGCCATGTTTCATTTCGGCTGCCGGATACCCCTCGGCATGGATATAAGAAATCTCCTTCAGTTTAAGCGCACCTTCCAGTGCTACCGGAAAGTTAAGTCCGCGTCCGAGATAGATAAAATTACGGGCATAGGTAAAGATAAATGCAATTTCTTTGACTTTATCCGCATTTTCGAGCAGCTGCTGAACCTTTTCCGGAATCGTTTCCAGCTCAATCAGCAGCTGACGATAGATGTTCTCCTGAAGGACACCCTTGCGTTTGGCAACGGCGATGGCGATCTGGGTAAGAACGGTAACCTGGGCAGTGAAGGCCTTGGTACTGGCCACCCCTATTTCCGGACCGGCATGGGTATAGGCCCCTGCATGCGTCGCCCGGGCTATGGATGAGCCTACTACATTGCAAACCCCAAAAATGGTTGCACCTTTTTGCTTAGCGATCTCGATGGCCGCCAGGGTATCAGCCGTTTCTCCCGACTGGGATATCGCAATCACCACGTCGTTTTCGCCTATTACCGGATTGCGATACCGGAATTCGGAGGCATACTCCACCTCTACGTTGATTCGTGCCAGTTCTTCAAATAAATATTCGGCCACCAGGCCTGCATGCCATGAAGTGCCGCAGGCTACAATCACTATTCTTTCGGCCTGAGCCAGCTTATCCATATAATGATTGAGCCCCCCTAACTGCAAGGTCCCTTCAGAAGCATTGGACCGGCCTCTCATGCTGTCGGCAATGGAGCGGGGCTGTTCAAAAATTTCCTTCAGCATAAAGTGGTCGTAGCCCCCCTTTTCAATGGCTTCCAGCTCAAGCTCCAGGGTCTGGATATAAGGGATAGCAGGCAGGTTGTCCAGATCGCTGATTGTCAGCTCCCCATGGCTTACCACTGCCACCTGGTAGTCGTCCAGATACACCACCTCTTTGGTGTACTCTACGATGGGGGTGGCGTCGGAAGCAAAGAAAAATTCATCCTTCCCGATCCCAATCACCAGCGGACTACCTTTCCTTGCAGCGATGAGCTGAGTGGGGTTTTCCTGATCCATGATCACAATGGCATAGGCGCCTACCACCTCTTTCAGGGCGATGCGAACGGAAGCCTCCAGGCTCTGCCCTGTCTCCCTGCGAATCTCTTCGATAAAATGAATGAGCACCTCGGTATCCGTATCGCTGACGAATTGATGCCCTTTGCCCAGGAGATTCTGCCTGATAGAGGCGTAATTTTCTATAATGCCATTATGGATGATAGCAATGGAATGGTCATTAGAAGGATGGGGGTGTGCATTTCGGTCGTTAGGCTCCCCATGAGTGGCCCAACGGGTATGTCCCATGCCCACGGTAGAAGACTTATCTTTGCCCTCCATCAGATTTTCTAATTCTGTAACCTTGCCTTTTTTCTTGTATATATTCAATTGACCATTGTCTACCAATGCCACTCCTGAACTGTCATAACCCCGATATTCCAAGCGCTTCAACCCCTTAACTACAATCGGATAGGCGGGTTGGCCGCCTACATAAGCTACTATTCCACACATATTATTTCTTTATTTAGATGAATTTGATAGAATGCGTATGTTGCAAATTAAGATCAAAATCAGGGCTATTTCAAATGATCTATTTATTGAAATATTTAAAGAAGTGTTTTTGACTATCGTGCACGAACACAGGCATTTTTTAAATTATTTTAATTTAAAAAATATAAATCTTCTCACAGACTCCCCTCCTGTTTTCCTTAAGTGTAGCCGAAGGAATCAAGAACATAAGCCCTGCAGAACGCAGGGGTTTATAGGATTAATTTGGAATTGGCTGGAAAAATAAGGGCAAAAAAATAACGCCCAACCGTCAGGAAGGGCGTTATAAAACGAATGCGTTCAATGCTTAGTTAAGCAAATCGGTATACAGATTGTAGTACGACTCTGAGAATTTTTCATCTTCTTCGTCCAACTCTACACGTTTAGGCGTATCGTTAAAGATTTGATTCAGCAGCTCACCGCAATTTTCTTCGGCTTTCAGCACCGCGTCGGCATAAGCACAGCCAATTTTAACAAATCCTTCGAAATCGGCGCTATGTAAATGGGCAAGTGCCTCATCGCTTACATCCATCGCTTTTGCTTTAGACTGAAGGTCGGCGTCAAATTTATAATCAAAGGCATTATTATGTACGGTAAATACGCTTTTGGTATCCTTAAACATCGGGTCGTTCCGATAAGTTGTTTTCAGGTACATGGGAATCAGGGCGGTCATCCAGTCGTTGCAATGCACGACATCGGGAGCCCAGCCTAATTTCTTAACCGTTTCGAGTACTCCTTTGCAAAAGAAAATAGCCCGTTCGTCGTTGTCATCATAAAAATTGTTTTCTTTGTCTACGAAAACAGATTTACGGTGGAAATAATCGTCGTTGTCGATGAAATAAACTTGTAATTTAGCGTTTGGAATAGAGGCAACCTTGATAATCAAAGGTTTTTCTTCGTCTCCAACGGTAATATTTATTCCTGAGAGTCTAACTACTTCATGAAGCCGGTTTTTGCGCTCATTAATAAGACCAAATCTTGGGACCAAAATCCTAATTTCGGCTCCTCGCTCCTGCATAGCTTGTGGCAATCGGCGCACGTAATCCGCTACATCGGAAGTTTGAAGGAAAGGATTTATTTCACTGGCTACATACAAAATTCGTAGTTTCTCCATTAGATCATTAGCAGTTTGTGAAAAAAAGTTTTGCAAAATTATACAAAAAAAATCGCATTTTCAAAAGATATTCCAAACTAATTATGATATTGCAGGCATTTTCCCTGGATTCAGCCGGGCTGTATTGCCGGCGGATCAGGCATTCAACCCTGTTTTAAAAGAATAATGGGGCCAGTCCTGGCGGCTCTTCTTTTCTCCTTTATCCGAGTACTACAATTTTGCTAAATGCACGTTTTTACCACTGTCTCTGAATTACAAGTCCATCTAAAGCAAGCGCGTAACCAAGGACAACAGATCGGCCTGGTGCCCACCATGGGGGCACTTCATCAGGGCCACCTCTCCCTGATAAGCCAGGCCCTGGCGGATAACGACCTGGTGGTTTGCAGCATTTTTGTAAATCCAACCCAGTTCAATAACCGGGAAGACCTAGCCAAGTACCCCCGGACAGAAGAACAGGATCTGGACTTGCTCCGCAAAGCGGGCTGCCATATCGCCTTTGTCCCCGAGGTAGCTGAGATATATCCAGTCCCAAGCCAGCTTCGGCTAGACTTCGGACCTCTGGAAACGGTGATGGAAGGAAAATCGCGCCCAGGGCACTTTAATGGAGTAGGGATAGTCGTATCCAAGCTCTTTCATATTACTCTGCCTGACCGCGCTTATTTCGGGCAAAAAGACCTACAACAGGTAGCCATCATAAAGCAGCTCGTAGAAGACCTGTCCTTCCCCATCGACCTGGTGGTGGTTCCCACCTTGCGGGAGCCTACTGGCCTGGCACTTTCTTCCCGCAACCAGCGCCTGTCAACCATAGAGCGGCAACGAGCTCCTCTGGTATTTGAACAACTCTCGCTGGCCAGGCAGCACCTGGAAGAAGGTATGCCTATAGCAGGAGTCAGTGAGGCACTTGTAGCCTACTTTGCCTCTACTGCCGACTTCCGGCTCGACTATTTTGAAGTGGTGGACCCCAAGACCCTCCAGCCTCTTGAGCGCTACAACAAAAGCCAGGAAGCGGCCCTATGCATCGCCATTTACCTCGGATCGGTGCGGCTAATAGACAACCTACTGATATAGCAAAGGCCGCTCAACCAATGCTGAACGGCCTTCTGAATCCTATATATTGGGAATTAAAACTTCCTTTTCTAAGTCATTATAATTTCCAGTCGCCCCGGTAGTCGCGCTTTACAAACTGATTGCCCTCTTGGAAATTGGTAATCTTCATAGTCTTGCCATCCCAAAGCAACTTCTTGCGCCCCGGATAATCAAATCCCTTTCCATTCTCCCGGGCCGTGCGGTAGTTATAGCTGCGGATAGCCAGGTTACCCATCAACACGGTCTCGGTAAGTGGGCCGGAGTAATCGAAGCTAGAAGTCAGGGCCTTATGTTCCTTGCTGTTAAAGCCTGCCTTGCACGCATCGGTCCAGGAGGTCTGGTGACCATATTCGGGCATGGGCGAGTATTTATTCTCGAAAGCACCTTTTTTCATCTCAATTTTCTCACCGTTTTTCATATAGATTTTCGGATTGCGGCCATAGGTACCACAGGTCATCACTCCTTTTTCTCCGATCATCAGCACCCCATTGCTACTGTCATCTTCTCCTAGTGGTTCGTCGGCCGGAATCCAGTCGGGATGGAAGGGGCGCAGGCCACCATCATGCCAGGTCATTTTCAATTCCGTCTTGTTCACTTTGGTGGCAGGGAAACGGATTTCAACCCTTGAGGACGGAGGGCATCCTTCTGGTATATATTCTGGGGTCCAGTCCTTGATAAATACCGATCCTACGCTACATTCTACTGCCGTTGGGTAGTCCAGCTCCAGAATGCGGAAAGGGGAATCGATAAGGTGGCAGCCCATATCACCCAGGGCACCGGTACCAAAGTTCCACCAGCCTCTCCACTTAAAGGGATGGTAGGCCGGCGTGTAGTCTACGAAATCGGCAGGCCCAATAAACAAATCCCAATCCAGAGTACCTGGCACTGGTGCTTTTTGATCGGGAACGGGAATGCCCTGGGGCCATACCGGACGATTCGTCCAGATTTCCACATCGCTTACTTTCCCGATCATTCCTTTCTTAAACCAGTCCACCATTTGTTGCTGCCCAGGGTTAGAAGCACCCTGATTACCCATCTGCGTAACGGATTTGTATTGTCGTGCCGCTTCTGTCAGCTTTCGGGCCTCATAAATATCGTGTGTCAGGGGTTTTTGTACATACACATGCTTACCAGCCTGCATAGCCGCCATGGCGATTACCGCATGCGTATGATCGGGCGTACTGATTACTACGGCATCGATGTCCTTGTCCATCTCCTGGAGCATCTTGCGGTAGTCCTTATACTGCTTGGCAGCTGGAAATTTATCGAAACATTTTTTGCCATAATTAAAGTCCACATCGCAGAGGGCTACTACATTTTCTGCTCCGTTATTCCATGCATTGGTAATATCGGAAAATCCCTTTCCGCCAACGCCAACAGCTGCCAGATTCAACTTATCACTCGGGGCAGTAAACCCCTTACCAAGAACATGGCGGGGCACTATAAAAAAGCTACCCAAGGCAGCTGCCGTACTTTTTTGGAGAAAATCGCGGCGGGAAACCTGATTTATTTTTTTTCCTTCACTCATGACTGATTAGTTAAAATATACGTATGCGATCATAAAAGCATTTAGCATGTTTTTCATACTGACATTATCATCGTAATAACGGCCAGTAGAACAAAAAGTACTACGACCTCCTAAACTAATATTTTCTCTTAGTAAATGCCAGCAAAGAAGAAATAACAGGAATATTTAGGGGACACTTTTTTTGCCAAATCAGGAAAATGAACCCATAGTAGTCCAAAACCGTTTTGAAGGCTAGGGTATTATCCCTTAACTTTGTACGGAATAATCCTATTCAATTTCATTTTCAACGAGAAGCACTCAGGAATGCAAATAACACTCATGAAGTCTAAGATACACCGGGTGAAGGTGACTCAGGCTGAACTTAATTATGTAGGAAGCATCACCATTGATGAAGATCTGATGGACGCTGCAGGCCTGCTCGAGAATGAGCAAGTACATATCGTCAATAATAATAACGGCGAGCGCTTTGTCACCTACGTCATCAAAGGGGAACGTAAATCGGGGATGATTTGTCTGAACGGGGCGGCAGCACGCAGGGTACAGATCGGAGATATTGTGATCATTATCGCTTATGGCAGCATGAGCGAAGAAGAGGCCAAGACTTTCAAGCCTAAGGTTGTATTTCCAGACCATAATAATCAATTGGTTTAGCCCGCCACACCTACCTCCACTCCTGACTATATGAAAAGCATACTCCGTTACATTATTTCTCTTGGACTGGCCGGTGGGCTGATCTGGTATGTTTTCAAGGACATTGATCTGGCTCAGATGCTCGATCGTTTCGTAGAAGCCGACTGGAAATGGATTGTGCTATCCTGCATCTTTCTGCTGGGGGCTCACGTCACCAGAGCCTGGCGCTGGAATATGCTTATGGAACCTTTAGGTTTTCGCCCCAGCCTTACCAATAGCAGCGTATCGGTGCTGACCGGCTATTTCGCTAACTATATAGTTCCAAGAATGGGGGAAGTAACCCGCTGCGGTACGCTCAACAGGCTGGAAGACGTCCCCGTTAATCAGAGCTTTGGCACGGTTGTCGCAGAACGGATATTCGACGTTATAATCCTATTGATTCTGATTGGCTTAAATTTCATCCTGGAATTTGACCGATTAAGTACATTTTTCACGGACCTTATTCAGAGTAAAGCGGGAGGCCAGGCGGGCCCTAATCCGGCCTGGTGGCTGGCCATCCCGGCCCTGGCCCTAATGGCCGGCGCCTGGGTGCTGCTCAGGAACAAATCATTCCAACAAAAACTGTTGGCTAACAAGCTGATCGCAAAGATTGTAGAATTCGCCCAAGGCATGTTAGAAGGGCTACTTACTATAAAAAAACTACGTAACCCCGGCCTGTTTATCTTTAGTACCGTGCTGATCTGGGTACTATATTATCTGGTATCCTACGTACTTTTCTTCTGTATTCCCGAAACTTCAGACCTGGGTCCCCTGGCCGGTCTTACCCTGCTGGTGGTAGGAGCCATAGGAATGACGGCCCCTACTCAAGGAGGAATTGGAGCCTACCACCTTCTGGTAGGGAATGTCATGGTGCTGTATGGGCTTACGAAGGCCGATGGCATCACCCTGGCTACATTTATACACGGAGCCCAAATGCTTTTTATGCTGATCGTCGGTGCCCTGGCATTCTTATTTGTACTGATCAAGCAACCTAAAAAGGACAAAGAGGAAAACTCCATCCCGTTGGCACAATCTTAGAAGCAGTTCTGTATTAAGCTTTATGGCATACAAAATCCGGTTCTGCTAGCCTGCAGGAGTCTTCTTGTCGTATTACAGGCAGCTATTACCAATCTATCCCCTTACATTATTTCTTAATTAGAGCTCATGGATCCCAACTATTCTACAGAAAGCAAAATTCAAAATCTGGAAGCCGCTATGGAGACTATAGCAGGCTGGCAACAGGCCGGACAAAAGGTGGTATTCACCAATGGATGCTTCGATATCGTTCATTTAGGACATATAGATTATCTGGAAAAGGCACATGCCCTTGGCGATCGCCTGGTGCTAGGCCTGAATACCGATGCCTCCGTAAGCCGCCTTAAAGGCCCCCTGCGTCCGGTGGTCAATGAGTATGCCAGGGCTAGATTGATGGCGGCTTTGACATTTGTAGATGCTGTCATTTTGTTCGATGAACCCACTCCCAGTCAGCTTATCGAAGCTGTAAAACCTGACATTTTGGTAAAAGGTGACGATTATACAGTCGAAACAATCGCTGGATCAGATTTTGTATTGGCACGTGGTGGAGAGGTAAAAACCATTGCTTTAGTACAAGGTTATTCCACTTCGGCATTGATCGAAAAGATAAAACAAGGCTATTGACAAAGTTGACAGCGTATTAAAAATATGCCATCCCTTTATATATCTTAGCGATCTATAGCGTTTCAATTATAACTAGAACCCAAAAAAGATACGATTATGGCAGGTGCATATTTTATTGGTATTATCGTCATGGCCATCAGCATGTATGTGCAGTGGCGATTAAAGAAAAAGTTTGAGGAGTACTCTCAGGTAGGTCTAAGTAACGGTATGAGTGGCAAGGAAATTGCCGAAGCCATGCTCAGGGCCAGCAATATCTTCGATGTTCGGGTGCTATCCGTAGAGGGCCGGCTTACCGATCATTATAATCCACAGGACAAAACGGTCAATCTAAGTCCGGACGTTTATCATGGACGTAGTGTAGCCGCAGCGGCTGTAGCCTCCCACGAGTGTGGACATGCCGTACAGCATGCCACGGCTTACGCCTGGCTGGGCATGCGTTCTAAAATGGTCCCTTTCCTGACCATTTCCTCGAAATATATGCAATGGATCATCCTTCTGGGGATTATCATGATCAATACATCGGTGATTCCTCTGACCATTGGTGTGGCATTATTTGCGGTAACTACCCTGTTTAGCTTCGTTACCCTACCGGTAGAATACGACGCGAGCAACAGGGCGCTGGCCTGGATCAAGTCCAACGGCATCGTTAATGAAAGAGAATATGTGATGTCAGCAGATGCGCTGAAGTGGGCAGCCCGCACCTACCTTGTGGCAGCATTGGGTTCACTGGCTACCTTGCTTTATTATGTCAGCTTGCTGATGGGTCGTCGCGACTAGGCAACATAAATAACTATAAACGAAACAAGACCGGTCGAAGCGACCGGTCTTGTTTCGTTTATAGACCTAGACTCATTTTAGAAATGATTTTGGCCCTATATGATTTATCGTATATTATCTCCTAAAATGGCAGCACCTCATGCCAGGATTATGGCTATAATTCGGCCAGAGAAATTTTCAGAAATTGTTGAGCCAGAGCATCCAACTTAGCAGTATTTCCGGTGAAGTGATAGGTGCGGTGGATATGAGAAAGACTCTCCTTGTGCTTTAGAAACTGCACTGAAGAGCTGGATTCCAGTTCATAAAACGGCCCCATCTGGCTACCATCTTCGAAGGGCCCATCGTTATAGGCATTCAGGACATCGCCCTGGTACGGATCCTGATGATGTTCCCAGGTCGACTTAAGATAGTGGCCCTCTGGATTCAGATCGCACTGAACCAAGGTGAGCCTACCCGCTGCGGTATCGTAGCTCCCCAGAAAGGGGGTAGCATTGCCAGGTCTAAGGCCGATTTTACTTCGGCATTTCCCATCGGCGGACAGAAGAATGGTTTGCCCCTCTACCTCCAGTCGTTCGGCAGGAATCGGTCCGAAATAGTCAGTCGTGAGCCCCTGCCCCGGCTCTCCTTCGAATGGAACGAGTATTGTGGCATCTGCAGACGACTGAAACATTCCTAGTATCCAGATCCCCAAAGCTCCAGTATTCCTGTTCCAATCCTCACCCAGATTGGTAAGGCTGTTGACCGATTCATAGCCCACCATTTCCAGGTCCGACAAAGTCCCTATCTGGAGATATCGGGCGGCCTCTTCCCTACTCAGCACCCTTACCTCCCTACCAATACGCAGGTCGAAGCGGGTGCCGGAGTGGTTTACCAGGCTGGTATCTTTACTAAAAACGGCCCAGTGTGGCCCCTGATTGACCGTAACAAAAGGCTCTGTATCGATAACGGACGGAGTCTGCCAATGGTCAAAGGTAAAGGGGGCTCCGGGGGCGAAATAGATGGAATACTGCCCACCTTCAGGAGAAAGCCATAGTCGGTCCTCTCCTCCATAGGCATGCATATGCGGAAGCTTCTCGCCCGACTCTATGAGGTCGTAATTGACCCACCCATAACTAGCTCCCTGGGAACCTCCAGCGGTGCTCGTCATCACCCGCCCCTGAAAGGCAGGCAGAACGGCAACCTGAGCCCCGGGATTATCGGTCGCTTGTAGCAGTAATACTTCCTGATATTTTCGTAAAAACTGGATATCACTTTCAAATGTATGTACGGACGGTGTCATGTTATGGTCAGATTATTGATAGTCTTAGGTTGCATTATTACTTGTTTTCATCTTTGTATACGCCATTTCAATCTAGGAAGGCCTCTGAGCCAAATATTTTAAGCTCCCAGAGTTTCTCCGGTAGTTAATTCAAAATTGGAAGGTCTTATACACAGAGATATGTAAACCAGTATTGGTGGGTAATAGCTTGCCCCGGTCAAGAGCCAGGGCCGCTTTGGCATAGATCATCTGGCGGGGACTAATGAGGGCATCTCCCGAAACTACCCAGGAAGTCTGTCCTATCACCTTATCGAAAGGATAGTCGAAAGTACCCTTATTGCGAGTATGTGACACCTTGGTCTGCAGCATAAGCCGGGACGATATCTGCGCTTCAGCGGCCACATAAAATACCTGCACCCGATTATTGGGGAAATAAAAGGGACGGCCCTGCACCAGTTCCTCGCGAAGCTGATGGCCGGGCAATATAAAGGGTGTACCGATTCCCCTTCCCCGGTACGACCATCCCTCCTGATACTGGGAATGGTTAAAATAATTGTCATTTCCCTGAAAAATGGAATTCGGCTTCAGAAAGCTACTACCGCTTTGAGAATTAGTGGTCAAATATTCGACTACCATATTTTTTAATCGGCTAGCAGTACGCGGCTTCCAGCTAAGACCATAAAGGCCATCGGGCAGGTTTTGCAAGGCCGCCCCTGAGACATCTTCGAAAGGATGTTGGTGGTATAGCAACCATTTGCCCTTAGGAAGGCTCCAGGACAAAGCCAATTGATAGGTTCCTACATGATTGCCAATGCGATAATCCTGATCGAAAGGTGCCAAATCGGCTGACTGTCTGGGGCGAGTGCCCAATAAAATATTATTCCAGTACTTCAAAGAGGAGGGAAGCTTTCCATCCTTGGCCAAATCGGGGCGGGATAACAGGTATTCTGCTTGCCCTCCCCATATAGCTTCGTGATGTGCTCCCATATAAAGTTGTATAGCCTTATCATCTCTCCCTAATCGTAGAAAGAGATATTTCTGATGATAATAAGATTTTTTGATGTAGGTGCCGTTATTCACCCCCATACCAATACCTCCGTTTAGCGCCAGCATATCATTCCAGAAAGGCAAAACACTAAAACCCTTAGTCGATACCAGCAGCCGGGGCATGGGGAGGGCGTTAGGCCCGTGAATAATAGACCCGGACGAAAGTGTGCTGTCTTGCAAGCCAATAGGGTTTTTACTCCTTCCGACACTCAATATCGCTTTACGATAGCGCAGGCTAAACTCTGCTTCGGGCAACACTCCCTGAGGTTTTCCACTACCTATATTAAGTATGGGCTCCAAAGCAAAGGTATAGCCCCAGTTTTTCTTAGTGGCCGTTTGACTGGTGTCGTCGGGGGCAAAAGGCATAAAAACACGAAACCGATATACGTTCGCCACACTACCCGATGGAGTGGTTCCATATTGATTTGCCATTAGCCAGAAAGGAGCCTGTACTCCGGTACTGGCAAAACCACCAACGGAAACAGTAGTATGTAAGGCCGACTTAGTGGACTGCGCCCTTGCCGGGTCGATACAGCCGCCGATACAGCCTAAGAGCCAAACGCCCAGGATAATATAAATACACTTCATTGGTACCGACATATGGGCAGGGCCCGGAACTACCACCCCAGATGGTGGATTTTTATTCAAATATGTCGCTTTTTAGTGGCTTCCACAAACAGGTAGGCGGCCACAATAATAACTTAATCTGCCAACCTGCCTCCCCATTTTAGGAGCCAGTCCGGTTACAGCCAGAATTGGTCTGGTTATAGACCCTATTGGTGCAGGTAATTGCCATATCCCACCACTAATACAGACAGGATAATCACTAAAATGCCCGTTAAAATGGTCAGTAAAGTTTTTCTTTTTACTCCCTTCCACTCGTTGAGAATGAGTCCCCAGGTATTGGCCACCAAGATAATAAAAGCCATATGCAGAATCCAGGAGCTGGGACCATTACCCAGCTTGCTTTCGCCCATACCGTAAAAAAAGAACTGCAAAAACCAGGTAGTACCGGCCAGGGCCGAAAACAAATAATTAGCGCCCAAAGGAGTTGTCGAATTGGTATAGTCTCCAAAACTGTTATTTCTATAGTTCAGATACATGCACCAGAGGAAGTTGGTTGCGAGCCCTCCCAGCATGATTACAATATAAGTAACGTTATTCTGGTAGAGAAATTCACCCGACTCCATCGGGTTCATCGACTTCCAGAGGCTGTTGGCCTCTTCCGCCATAGATTTTCCCGAGTCGATCCCGAAAGCGAAACAAGCACTTAATATACCAGAAATTATAGAAACGAAAAGTCCCAGTCCCAGCTTAAATTCACCATCGTCGGCCACTGCTCCGGCTCCTTTCAGATCCTTATCTTTCATAGATCCTGCCCAGCCACAGATGACTATTCCGATCACACAAATTAGCAAACCCAGTAATACCATCTGCCCCCAGGTATTGGTAAACAAGTCTACAATGGTATCCTTTCCGGGGCTTGGCACATAGTAATAATATATGGAAGGGATGAGGGCTCCAAAGACGGAACAAAGCCCAAGGATGATACTGCTGCCCAGGGATACCCCCAAATACCGTACGCCCAGCCCATAGGTAAGTCCACCGATACCCCATAATACCCCAAAGATGAAGGTAACCCATAGTACCGTATCGCTGGCACCACGGAGTATCTCCATAAAGTCGGGTATGGTAAGGTAGGCTGCCAACGGCGGCACCACCAGCCAGGAGAACAAGCCTCCGACGATCCAATAACTTTCCCAGGACCAGCCTTTTACTTTTTTGTAAGGGATATAAAAACTCCCGGAGGCGAAGCCGCCGAGGAAATGAAAGAGTACACCTAAAATGGCCTGCATAAAATAAAATATATTGGATGAAAGGACGCGGAAGATTGATTCTATCCACTAATTACCCGGAAAGATGCAATAGTAAGAATTAACGTCCATCCTGTACCGTGCTGGTCAGCAAACCTTTCTATTTTATAAACCGTCCAATATTTTCCTTTGTAACCAACTGAAAAGGAATCAAAGTCTGTTGCTCCACTGGCTCTCCTTTGGCCAGTTTCAGGGCCGTCAGGACGGCCTGGCTTCCCTGCTGCTGGGCATTTTGAAAGACGGTTGCATCTAAGCTTCCTTTTTTAACGGCATTTAAGGCATCCGGAATGGCATCGATACTCACCACAATAATTTTATCCTTTTTGCCAGCGGCCTCCAGGGCTTTAACGGCACCCATACCCATTTCATCGTTATGGGCAAAAATTGCCTGGGCTTTCTCGCCATAGGTCTGCAACCAGTTCTCGGTAAGCGACATGGCCTTGGCCCGGTCCCATTCTCCGCTTTGCTCTGCTAGAAGCTTTAATTTAGGATTGGCTCCCATTAGTTCCTTGGCACCCTGGTCGCGTTTTATCTGAGCGGCCTGCCCCATATAGCCGTGCATGATCAGGATATTACCTTCGCCGTTTAGTCTGTCCTTAATGTAAGAGAGCGCAATACGGCCTGATTCTATATCATCGGAACCCACGAAAGCGTCTGGTGCAGCGCTGGTCTCAGAGTTTACATTGATGATGGGAATATTGGCCTTCTGGGCCAGCAAAATGGCTGGAGCGCTGGCTTCCACCTCACAGGGGTTCATAATAATGGCGTCTACGCCTTGAGCAATAAAGCTTTCAACCTGCTCCACCTGCTTAAGGGCCGAACGCTCGGCGTCTACCAGGATCAGTTTGACACCTAATGAATCGGCGGTGCGTTCCATTTCGTCGGCGACATTGACGACAAACTCATTTTGCATGCTCAACATGCTCGCTCCGATGATCATCTGATCTCCTTCCGATTCATTGCTCCCCTGATCGCCACAGGCGACCAATCCTGTGAGGGCTATCCCCCCCAGAATAAGTTTGAATATTTTCATATTTTTCTCTATCTATGTCCTTTAACTGGCTAACATAAGTCAGTAAAGGATTAATTCTATTCGCTCTGAAAGAGAAAAAATCACCGAAAACGCTAAGTTTATCAGACTCCCTGCGCCTTCGCACGATCCCAGTAAATATCCATTTCACTCAAACTTAAGTCGTGAAGATCCTTTCCTTCAGACTTGCAGGCCTCCTCCATAAATTGAAAACGACGGATAAACTTCTTATTCGTACGCTCCAGCGCCGTTTCAGGGTTGATATCTACGAAGCGTGCATAATTCACCAGAGAAAAGAGCAGGTCGCCAAATTCAGCCTCAGCCTCTGTTTGGTTAATAGTCATGCCCGAGGCGATATTAAAATGCTCTTTAAACTCCTGCAATTCTTCTTCTACTTTTTCCCAAACCTGGTGCTTTTCGTCCCAGTCGAAGCCTGCCCCCCTGGCTTTCTCCTGAACGCGCATGGCTTTTACCAAAGCCGGAAGGGAGCTCGGTACTCCAGACAGAACCGACTTATTTCCTTCCTTAAGTTTAAGCCGTTCCCAGTTTTGCTTCACAGCCTGTTCGTCCTCGGCTACCACATCCCCATAAATATGCGGATGACGGGAAATCAATTTTTCGCTGATTCCATGAAGTACGTCTGCAATATCGAAGGTATAATCTTTATCTGCCTGGGGCTCCGATCCTATTTTGGCATAAAAAACAATATGTAACAGGATATCCCCCAACTCCTTTCGGATCTCGGGTAAATCGTGCTCCAAAATAGCGTCAGAAAGTTCATAAGTCTCCTCGATGGTCAGATGGCGGAGACTCTCCATCGTTTGTTTCTTATCCCATGGACATTTCTCACGCAGGTCGTCCATAATGGTTAACAGCCGGTCAAAGGCCATCAGCTGTCCTTGCCGGGATTCCGACAAATCATCAAATTTCTTTTCCATAAAGACAAAGTTAGCTTTTCTTGTCGGCTCCGTTCACGGGAAGGGCGGGTATTTTCAACGAAGTCTGGATCATATTGCTGGAACATTTAGCTATTATTTTCCCCTGCTCATCAACCAGTTCAGCCTCTACATGGATAATATTCCTCCCTGCCCGCACTACGAAAGCATGGGCGATTAGGGTATCACCCAATTTGGCAGCATGTAAAAAATCGCAGTTCAGATTGACGGAAGTATACGCATGTTCACGCCCCAGGGCATAAACCATAGTCCCGATTACATCGTCGAGGATGGTAGCCGCTATCCCTCCATGGAGTACCATCATCGGGTTAATCATATCGGGACCTATAACAAAGGACATTTTCATGGCCCCGGGCTCTATTGCCAGTAGCGTGCCGTTCAGCCATCTGCCCACAGGAGAAATGCTCTGGCTCATGCTTTGGCCTATAAAGGACTGAAAAAAACGCAGCCGGGAGTCGTCAGTTTGGACTTCTGAGTTAGCTTGTTGCATGGGTAGTTAATTATATTTAGTTACAAGATAAACTACTTTGTCTCAAATAGTAATTATCTGAGATAAATACATGGTATTGTGTCAAATTTAAGGATTTTATTGGTACGTATTAAAGGTTATCATTACCTTTGCCGGAGTTTTGAAGCGCCAAATTAGCATAGTAATATATGAATTTTACCTTATCCCAAGTACCGGAACGTAGCGTACAACCACGAGAGAGTGGAATCACCATGGTAATGGACAAGGGACTCAGTGTTCGCCAGGTGGAGGACATGATCTCTTCTGCAGCACCCTATATCGATATTGTGAAACTAGGATGGGCTACTTCTTTTGTAAGCCCCAATCTTGAAGAAAAACTAGCCGTATACAAAAGTGCCAATATTCCCGTTTACTTTGGAGGGACGCTCTTCGAGGCATTTGTAGTGAGAAATCAATTTGACGATTACCGTAAACTTCTCGATAAATATGATCTAGCCTATGCGGAAGTATCGGACGGATCCATAGAACTCCCCATGGAAAAAAAGTGTGAATTTATTCATACACTTTCCAAGCAGGTAACTGTTTTGTCGGAGGTAGGTAGTAAGGATGAAAATAAAATTATCCCACCCTATAAATGGATCGAGCTGATCAAGTCGGAACTGGAAGCGGGCGCATGGAAGGTTATCGGGGAAGCCCGTGAATCGGGAAATGTTGGTCTGTTCCGCGCCAGTGGAGAGGTTCGTCAGGGGCTCGTGGAGGAGATCCTTACCCAGATACCTTTCGATCGGATGCTATGGGAAGCACCTCAGAAGTCGCAGCAGGTATGGTTTGTAAAACTATTAGGCGCCAATGTAAACCTGGGCAACATTGCTCCTAATGAGCTTATTCCCCTTGAAACCATTCGCCTGGGCCTACGTGGCGATACATTCAACCATTTCCTGAATGCAAAGACCAAGCAAAAGTGGAAAATCGATAAATAGATATTAAATCTTGCTTTCCAACCATCACACACCGTATTATTCGAACCAATCATAAATTAGCTATGGATTTTATCACCCAGTTTATTGACATTTTCCTTCATCTGGACAAGCATTTGTTTCAGATTGTAGAGGACTATGGTACGCTTACCTATGTCATTTTGTTCCTCATTGTATTTACAGAAACCGGATTTGTGTTAATGCCACTGCTGCCTGGCGACTCATTACTATTCGCCACCGGAGCTATTGCCGCCTCTACAGGTTCATTGAATGTCTGGCTAGTCATTATCATTCTGATTGTAGCGGCCCTGCTGGGCGACAACCTCAACTACTTTGTGGGAAGCAAGTTTGGTGCCGAAATAAAAAAACGAGAACGTATCTTATTTTTGAAACGGGAATATTTGGAGCGTACCGAAGCGTTTTATGAAAAACATGGTGGCAGTACGGTAATTATGGCCCGTTTCATCCCTATTGTGCGTACGGTAGCGCCCTTTGTAGCGGGAGCAGGAAGCATGAAGTACTCTAAATATATCCTTTTCTGTATCCTTGGAGCAATATTATGGGTTCCTTCCCTTACTTTGCTGGGTTACTTCTTCGGAAATATGGAGTTTGTTAAGAAGAATTTTGAAATAGTGATTTTCGGTATTATCGGGTTCTCTATCCTTCCCATGATTTACCAATATCTTAAGAGCAAGTTTTCAAAACCTGAAACGACAACTGTCTGATTATAATAAACAGACAAAAAAAATCGGGGTTCGAATAGATCGAACCCCGATTTTTTTATGATGTATAAGCTACTATTTCGAAGAATAGTTAGGGGCTTCTTTTTGGATCATAATATCGTGAGGATGGCTTTCACGAACTCCAGCCGACGTGATTTTTACGAATTGGGCTTTCTGTAGTTCTTCAATATTCTGAGAACCACAATATCCCATTCCTGCCTTAAGGCCTCCTACCATCTGGTAAATTATCTCGGACACTTTACCCTTAAAAGGCACGCGACCTACGATACCTTCCGGAACGAGTTTCTTTACATCGTCCTCAGCATCCTGGAAGTAACGGTCTTTGGAACCGTCCTCCATGGCTTCTACGGACCCCATACCCCGATAGGCTTTGAACTTACGTCCTTCATAGATAACGATCTCCCCGGGGGCTTCATCGCTACCCGCCAGCATCGAGCCGATCATGATCGTATGTGCACCTCCGGCAATGGCTTTGGTCATATCACCTGAGAAACGCACGCCTCCGTCGGCAATAACAGGAACTCCGCTACCTTCCAGGGCCTGAGCGGCCAGCATTACTGCCGACAACTGAGGCATCCCTATACCAGCGATGATACGGGTGGTACAAATACTACCAGGCCCCACACCTACTTTTACGGCATCGGCTCCAGCCTCGGCAAGTGCCAGGGCAGCTTCGCCAGTTGCCACGTTTCCGGCAATAACGTCCAATTTAGGGAAACGCTCTTTGATACTTTTAAGGGCATCGATAACCCCCTTGGAATGGCCATGAGCCGTATCCAGGCTGATCACGTCCACACCCGCTTTCACCAGGGCTTCAACCCGCTTAAGCAAATCAGGGGTGACACCCACAGCGGCACCTACCCGTAGGCGGCCATATTCGTCTTTACAAGCGTTGGGATGCGATTTTCTTTTGAGAATATCCTTGTAAGTTATCAGCCCTGTCAACCGGTATTCGGCGTCCACGATCGGAAGTTTTTCGATTTTGTACTCCTGAAGGATAGACTCGGCATCGTCCAGAGAAAGTCCTTCAGAGGCTGTAATCAGCTTTTCCTTAGTCATAATCTTGGTCACCGACTTGGCCTTATCCTTTTCGAAACGAAGGTCACGGTTGGTAAGTATCCCTACTAGCTTATGGGTCTCGTCGATAACAGGGATGCCACCGATTCTAAATTCACGCATGATCTGCTGGGCGTCGCCCAGAGTAGCGTCTTCGGAAAGGGTTATAGGATCGAGAATCATGCCACTTTCAGACCGCTTCACCTTACGTACCTGGTCAGCTTGTGCTTCTAGGGACATGTTTTTGTGAATAATACCAATTCCACCTTCCTGGGCCATGGCAATTGCCAGATCCGATTCCGTTACCGTATCCATAGCAGCGGAAATAAGCGGAATATTTAATTCAATGTTTTTGGTAAGCTTTGTTTTGGTTGAAGTGTCTCTTGGCAAAACCTCGGAATAACCCGGAATAAGAAGAACGTCGTCGTAAGTAAGAGCCTCGAAGAGGACTTTGGATTGGTCTGTGCTCATAGCAAATAATCTATTGTTATTTGCGGGGCAAAATTAAAAAGAAGTTTGCAGGAAATAAAACCATTTGGACTTTTCCGCTAAATTTATTTTTCTGCAAACCTCCTGAAAGAACCTGCCCCCGGCTGATTTAGGACTACCTCAACAAATTATGTGACCAGAACCCGTACCTTTTTAATTCTACGCTTATCGGCAGATTGTACTTTAAAGGTGATATTGCGATGCGTAGCAATTTCTCCTGTAAGAGGTAAACGTGAAAATAACTCCAGCAGAAGACCGGCCAGGGACTCATTATTACCACGTACATCGTCGAAATAATCGGTTTCCAAATTCAGGATCCGACATAAGTCACTAATGAGAACCTTACCTTCGAAAACATAGGTATTATTGTCTACCTGGGTATAATTCACAGAATCATCCTCGTCGTACTCATCGTTGATGTCACCAAAGATCTCTTCGATAATATCCTCAAGGGTAATGACTCCCCCAGTGCCTCCATATTCGTCGACTACGATGGCCATATGAACCCGCCGATTTTGAAACTCTTTCATCAGGTCGTCAAGGCGCTTGCTTTCGGGAATAAAATAAACCGGTCTTAATAATTTCTGCCATTGAAAATGTTCATCATTATTAATATGAGGCAATAAATCCTTCACATTCAAAATACCTTCTACATGATCCAGGTCGTCGCGATAGACCGGAACCCGGGAATAGCCTGATTTATTGATGCGATCCATTAGTTCGTGGAAATTAAGGTCGATATCGAAGGCGGTTATATTCACCCTTGCCTGCATGGCTTTGCGGGCTATGGTCTGCCTGAAATTGGCCAGCCCTCGAAGCAACTCAGACTCTTCCTCACTTTCGGACTTGCCTTCCAGCCGATCCAGATTCAACTCCGACCCCTTACGTTCTAATATGCCTAAGGAATAGCTCAGCGATAATACGGCACCTGTAAAGGGCTTTAGGAGCATAAACAAAAACTTGGATATGCCTGAAAGTTGAGATATTATATTGGTGGCATTGCGAGCTACCAGATAACGGGAGACCGTGTCCAGCCATAACCAAAGAATAAGACAGCCCACAGCGCCCCAGACCACCCGCGGATCAGACCCCTCAGTAAAGCTTCGCCAGATAAAGATCGAGGCCAACAGAAGACCGAGTATCGTAAATCCGCGTTGTAATATCGACAAAGTGAGCTGCTGAACTTCATCGGGCAGCAAATTAGATTCTTCATCCTTTTTGTCCCATGGATTCTCCATGGCTCCAGCAGTAGCATAGGCCGCACGAAGTCCTGAGAAAAATAAGGAAAATAATAGGAGTAGCAGGATTATCCCCACCTCATATATCGCCACAAAATCAATAGCGGGGGCATATCCTAGAGTCCATAAAAGCGTACTTGCGGCGGGCGTACGCCTTCGGGAAAGGGGGTCTTCTGTATCTGGATCTTCGTTCACTAATATAGATCAATTCGTTTATAATAAGACTTTCGAACCTGGCTATTATCCAGCCTCTCTAGTCTAACTTAAAGTACGATAAAAAGTTTCACTATTCCATACTTGTTATCACCAATTTAAATTAATTCCTTAAAATTTCCTTAATGTTAGTCCATCCGTTTGGCGATCACCGAATAAAAAAGCCTGACTATCCCCCTAGGCATAGACAGGCTTTTAATTCCATGAAGGTATTTGGTTTAAAATTTAGAATGGCAAATCATCGTCATCATTTCCAGATGCCATCGTGGGGGGAACGGCATCCTGCTGCCGCGGCGACTGGGCTGCTCTAGGGGCAGAAGCTCCACTTCCCGCTTCCCCACCTCCACCGGGGGCACTACCCAAAAGGGTCATACTGTTGGCCCGAATGGTGGTACCATAGCGCTGCTGCCCCTCTTTATCGGTCCAGTTATCGGTACGAATTCGCCCTTCTATATATACCTGATTACCTTTTTTAAGATATTTCTCCGCTACCTTTGCCAAACCCTCCCAAAGCTCGATACGGTGCCATTCTGTATTTTCCACCCTTTCTCCGCTTTTATTGGTATAACTTTCTGTGGTGGCAATATTGAATTTTGCCACGGCAGATCCACTTTCCAGATACCGGACCTCCGGGTCAGCGCCCAGATTACCGATTAATATGACTTTATTAACACTTCCGGCCATGATGTTTGTCGATTTTGATTAATTAATGATTTATATCCGATATAATTATTTCCGGGCCAGAACCCTGCTTCGAAGGATTAGCCGGCCCCAGACTGACTCCTGGCAAAAATATCATGCGAAGCCCAGCTCTTTTTAACCGCTATCTATACAAATTTAAACTTTGTTTGTACGGATTCCAATATGAGAGGAAAAATTGAAACGGGATCCTCCTATTCTTCATCCTGCTCCAGAAAACCTTCCTGCCTTAATACCTGATCGATCAAAATGGGCTTGGGAAGGCTCCCGACGCGATCCAAGTCGAAAACACCGTAAGCTTCAGGTAAGGCAGGAAGAGCTTGCTGACCAAAATCGACCTTCCAAAAACGGACATGAAGTTTCTGATGCGTCAACAGATGAACGAAGGCCTTGTCGACCGGCTCAACCACTCCTCCCCGAAGCAGATGATTCAAGCCATAGGACTCTGCAAAATCTTCTAACTGCCCATGAGGCTCCTGGGTTTCGATTTCATAGAAATCATACAGTCCGTTCCAGATACCCTTCCCTACCCGCTCCTTCAGGGCGATCCGCTGGCCATTATACAGGATAAAGTAATTCAGATAACGCGACCGGGCCTTGATTTTTTTGGCCTTGACCGGAAGCCGGTCCTGAGCCTGATGTGCATAGGCGAAGCAACGTGCCTTAAACACACAAACCTCACAGTTGGGAGCCACGGGCACGCATTGCAGTGCGCCAAATTCGATCATGGCCTGATTATAGGTGGCCGGATCGTCCTGAGAAATCAGCGTTTGCCCCAGGGAAAAGAATTCCTTTTTAGCGGCGGGGCTTAGAATATCGGTCTCTATTCCGAATATCCGGGCCATTACCCTATAAACATTTCCATCGATAGCCGGGACAGGCTCATCGAATGCGAAGGAGGCAATAGCGGCGGCAGTATAAGCTCCCAGTCCTTTGAGCTTCACCAATTCCCTGGCTGTCCGGGGGAATTCACCTCCATATTCCTCAACCACCATGCGCGCGGAGGCATGCAAGTTCCGGGCCCGGGAGTAATAGCCCAAGCCCTGCCAAAGCCGAAGTACTTCCTGAAGCGGAGCAGCCGCCAAATCGTAAACCGTGGGATAGTTGCTGGTGAATTTCACATAGTATGGAGTGCCCTGCACAACCCGTGTCTGTTGGAGGATTACTTCAGATAACCATATTTTATATGGATCCCTGGTACTTCGCCATAACAAGTCACGGGCATTTTGGATATACCATTTACTTAATATTTTGTTAAAACACAGTACCTCAACCTTATCCATGTCATCCTCAGTCATTTCGATATACGCTGTTTTATAACCAATTAGAAAAAAAATGAAAACGCCAACCTTTTAAATTACGGTAAAATTAGCGTACCTTTGTGTTCCCAAAAAAATGGAGGAACAAAAAAATACAAGAAATAATATCCACTTAAAGTAAACTATCAAAGTGACCAAGGCAGACGTAATCGCACAAATTTCTGAGAAAACAGGCGTAGAGAAGGGCGATGTTCAACAAACGCTAGAATCGTTTTTCACCGTTGTAAAGGATTCGCTTTCTGAAGGTGAAAATCTTTATGTAAGAGGGTTTGGAAGTTTCATCAATAAGAAACGTGCTCGCAAAGTTGCGCGTAACATTTCGAAGGGTACTTCTATGATCATCGATGAACACTTTGTACCAAGTTTCAAACCTGCAAAAGTTTTTGTAGAGCAAGTAAAAGAAAGCGCAAAAATGAAGGAAGTAGTAGAGAAGTAATTCCTATTATTGACTTTTAATTTAAAATCATGAACAAATCCATTCTCATATCCTGTGTTTTAGCTGTAGGCCTAGCGGGTACGCTGTATAGTTTACCTAAAGTGGTTGTCAACAACAAGGCAGGCGAGATGGAGACCCAGGAGTCCACTGCTGCGGAAGAGCCTGCCTCCTCCGCAGCAGCAGCTCCCAACAGCCATGATGGAGCCAAGTTATCCGCTGAGCAGCAAGCAATTGTAGACCAGTTACGAAACAGTTTCCAAAAGGCTGTGGATCAAGAGAAAGCCTTGGCGGGCATCAAACTTTCTGACCAGTTCAGGGGTTTACAAAAATTTGATAGTGCGGCGTATTATGCTGAACAAGCCAGCTTAATTGCCCCGGGAGTAGAGAACCATATGCGTACGGGAGACCGTTATTACGACGCTTATGGTTTTGCCGTAGACGAACAGAAAGCAAAAAACCTGGGTCAAAAGACGCGGGAATATTATAAGAAAGCCTTAGATTTGAATCCTGGTTTGCTAACGGCCAAGGCCAATATGGCCATGACTTACGTAAATACGCCTAACCCTATGCAGGGTATCATGATGTTACGTGAGGTATTGGACAACGATCCTACTAACGAGCTGGCCCTATTTAATCTGGGCATCTTGTCGATGCGTTCGAACCAATATGCTAAAGCTACGGATCGTTTTCGTCAGATTCTAACGAATAATCCTTCAAATACCAAAGCAAAGTTCTATCTTGGGCTGTCTTTGGTGGAGTTGGGTAAAAATGACGAAGCACGAAAAGTACTTTCAGAAGTAAAAAAAGAGGAGAAGGACCCTATTATTCAGCAAGCAATTGCAGAACTGGAGGGGAGACTTAACCAATAAGTGAAGTAAAAAACAATTAATTTATTATAACCAATAATAATATGCCTTGCGGAAAGAAAAGGAAGAGACATAAGATCTCCACTCACAAGAGAAAAAAACGTCTAAGAAAAAACAGACATAAGAAGAAATAATATATCTATGGTCGGACCTGAGCTATGCCATTTCCGACCATAGATTTTATTTTACACCATTCAGTTTATATCCCGGCTTAGTTGTCGCGCGGGATACTAAGTTTAACTTTACACGGCCATTAGGTTGGTTTTACATTGAGTAACGAATTACTTATCAATTCTACTCAAAAGGGAGAACGTATTGCCCTTTTGCAGGATAAACGTCTATTAGAATATCACGTCGAAGTACCAGATCAGAACTTTACTGTAGGGGATATCTACCTTGGTACTGTGCGTAAACTGGTATCGGGCCTCAATGCGGCCTTTGTTGACGTAGGTTTCGAAAAGGATGCTTTTCTGCATTACCTGGATCTGGGCCCCAACATCAACTCGCTTAACAAGCTTACCAAGGATACCATCGCCAAACGGGTAAATTCAGGGAAACTGAATAACTTCAAGATGGAGCCGGAAATAGAAAAACTTGGCAAAATCGACAAGGTACTCTCTCGCAACCAACCTATTCTGGTACAAATTGTAAAGGAGCCTATTTCTACTAAAGGCCCTCGCCTATCCTGCGATATTTCTATTGCCGGGCGTTACATCGTCCTGGTTCCTTTTTCCAACTCTGTCAATCTTTCCAAAAAGATTACCGATAAACAGGAAAGGCAACGTCTTCAAAAACTGCTTTCTTCTATCAAACCTGCCAATTTTGGGGTGATCATCCGTACCGTTGCTCAGGGCACCGACGTAGACGATCTTAACAAGGATTTGCAGGACTGTCTGGAAAAATGGGAAAATGGGATCAAGAACCTAAGAGAGGCCAAACCCCGCGATCGGATAATCGGAGAAATGAACAGAGCTTCTTCCATTATTAGAGATATGCTCAATGAGTCTTTTGATAGCATCACCGTCGACTCTAAAGATGTGTATGACGATATAAAGGCTTATATTCATAATATCGCTCCCGATAAGGAAAATATTCTAAAGCTTCATAACGGCAAAAATAAAATTTTCGAGCAATTTGGTCTCGAAAAGCAGATCAAATCTCTATTTGGACGGTCGGTAAGCCTACCGAATGGTGGTTACCTGATTATTGAACATACCGAAGCCCTGCATGTTATCGATGTAAATAGTGGCAATAAGTCCAATTCGGAGGAAGATCAGGAAGCCACGGCTTTAAGTGTTAATATCGAAGCGGCGAAAGAAGTAGCCCGTCAGCTTAGGCTGAGAGACATGGGTGGCATTATCGTGATCGATTTTATTGACATGAAGAAGGCCGAGAACAAACGCATTCTTTTCGATACCATGCGTACCGAGATGAAGGGTGAGCGCTCTAAATTCACTGTCCTTCCCCTGTCTAAATTCGGTTTAATGCAGATCACCCGTCAGCGGGTAAGACCGGAAATGAACATTGTAACCCGGGAGGTTTGCCCTACCTGTGGTGGCAGTGGAAACATACAGGCCAGCATCCTGGTATCCGACATTATTGCCAATAATGTAGACTATATGCTTTCCAAGCAAAACGAAAAAAAGATTACTATTTCATTACATCCGTTCCTGTACGCTTACTTTACAAAGGGGCTAATTTCGGAACAGGTGAAATGGTTCTTTAAATACAAGACTTGGGTGACCCTAATGAAGGATTCCTCCTTCGGAGTAGTCGACTTCAAGTTCCACAATCAGTATGGTGAAGAAATAGAAATCATACCGGGGAGCTAGCTAGTTTCCCCATTCATTCCCCTTTCCATTCGGGCCGCCGTTTTTCTCTGAAGGCCCTTACACCCTCCTTTGCATCGGCAGATAACAGTAAGGTATTCAACCTTTGTTGCAGCATACCTTGCCTCTCGGCCGATGGCATCTCATGCAGATCAGCATAAGCACGCATTCCTTCCTGAATAGCTAGGGGAGCCTGCGAGGTTATGAGCTTCGCTAATTCCTCTGCTGTGTCCTGTATTTCTGTATGGGTTACCACCTGGGTAATAAGGCCCATTTCCAAGGCTTCAGCAGCGCTATATGCCCGCCCCGTAATGGCCATTTCCATTATTTTCCGCCCGGATATCAAACCATCTAAGGAAGCCATTACCTGCATGGGCCAGATTCCACGCTTTACTTCTGGAAGACTATACTGAGCCTCAGGCACACTGATAACGAATGTACAGCCACAGATCATTAGGAATCCCCCTGCCAATACAGCCCCTTCCACCTGAGCTATCGACGGCTTTAGCAACCCTGCAAAGGCATCGCCCAATCGCACCGTTTCGGAGGGTCTAGGCAAGGTAGGATTCACTAAATCGGAAGCCGGATCATGAAAGGCATTCAGATCGGCTCCTGCGCAAAAAACGGGACCTCGAGCCGATAGCAACAGACAGCGGACTTCCTTAGAATAATGGGCATAAGCCAGCGCATAGGCAATTTCCTCAGCCATAGTGAGAGTAAAAGCATTTCGTTTCTCGGGCCTGTTAAGCACTATACGAAACACATGTCCGTCCAGATGAGTTTGTATAAACCTGAAAGTAACGGCGTCGAAACTGGCAGTATCTTCTTCGCTATAGAATCGCATAAGACAGATTGTTTTATAAGATGAACGTGGCACCTATGCTGTAGGAAGCACCACTTTTTCAAGCATTTTGATATACTGATGGATACCTGCAGGTATTTCGTGCAAATAGATAAATTCGTCGGCACTATGTGATCGTCCCGAATGGCCAGGCCCCATCTTCAAGGAAGGGCAATCCAGCAAGGCCTGGTCGGAGGTGGTAGGCGAACCGTAGGTATCCCTTCCCATGGCAACCCCGGCTTTTACAATAGGGTGATCCATTGGGATACTCGAAGGACGCAGCCGAATAGATCGGGGAGAAATCTCCGATTCAATATGCGCTTCAATCTCCTCAATAATTTCCTCCAGGGTATATTGGTCAGTAGCCCTTACGTCGATGGTAAAGCTACACTGATCGGGCACCACATTATGCTGCGTGCCAGCCTGAATCATGGTCACCGACATCTTAACGGGTCCTAAGGTGGGCGACACTTTAGGGAACTGATAGCTGGTAAGCCAGTGAATGTCTTTTAAAGCCTTATAAATCGCATTCTCACCTTCGTCACGGGCAGCATGTCCCGACCGGCCCCGGGCCGTACAATCCAGCACCAATAACCCTTTCTCGGCTACAGCCAAATGCATTTCCGTAGGCTCCCCCACGATGGCAAAGGAAATTTCGGGCAATTCGGGAACTACTATTTCTAAACCCTCTTTCCCTGAGATTTCCTCTTCTGCTGTCGCAGCCATAACAATATTATATGCCATCCCTTCCTGGGGATAGAAATGACAGAAGGTGGCAATCAGCGAGACTAAACAGCCCCCTGCATCATTACTACCTAAACCATAAAGCTTTCCATCTGCTATAATGGCTTTGAAGGGATCCAAAGTCCAGGAGGCGTTGGGCTTTACCGTGTCGTGGTGCGAATTGAGCAATATGGTGGGTTTGCCGGCATCGAAATGCTTGTTAAATGCCCATATATTATTTTTCTTCCTACTAAATGGAATATGCTGAGCATTAAAAAATCCCTCTAAAACCTGTGCAGTACCTTCTTCTTCTCTGCTAAAAGACTGGGTTTCAATCAGTGATTTTAATAGATCTAATGCCTTTCCGGAAAGTATATCCACCTTAGCCTGTATGTCGGAATCCAAATTCATAAAATTAATAATTTAGTCGTTGATGAGTAGGTAGTGAGACTACCGAATCTGTCCATTACCTCTTACCACCCATTTTTCAGTCACCAGTTTTTCAAGAGCGAAGGGCCCCCGGGCGTGGAGTTTTTGGGTTGATATTCCTATTTCGGCACCCAGGGCGAACACTCCTCCATCGGTAAAGCGAGTCGAGGCATTGGCATAAACCGCAGCAGCGTCTACCTCATTCAGGAAACGTTCAATGGCAGAAGCATCACTCGAGACGATTGCTTCAGAATGTCTCGAAGAGTGGGTACGGATATGTTCCAAAGCCTGATCCAGGTGCTCCACTACTCTTACCGAGCATTTATAATCCAGAAACTCTCTTCCAAAATCCGCTTCTGTGGCTTTATTCAAATCGTCATATCCAGCTTCTGCCAATATAGCATATGCAGCCTCATCGGCAAACACCTCCACCTTCCATTTTTTGAAGGCTTCCGTTAGCATTGGTAAGAGCATAGGGGCCACCGTCCCATCCACCAATACGGTATCCAACGAATTGCATACTGAGGGGCGGGAAACCTTGGCATTGATAACAATGCGGGCTGCCATTTCCAGATCAGCCGTCTCATCCACATAAGTATGGCATACCCCTGCCCCGGTTTCAATGGTTGGCACGAGGGAATTCTGACGGACATATTTGATCAACCCTTCCGATCCACGGGGGATAATAATATCAACATACTGGGTGGCATTCAGGAGTTCGGTAACAAACTCCCGACCAGTAGGCAGAAGCTGTACTGCCGCTGCAGGAATTCCAAAATTACCCAAAACCTCATGAATCAGCTGGACCAGACAGCTATTGCTATGTTGGGCTTCTTTGCCACCTTTCAGTACACAAGCATTCGCCGAACGAAGGCATAGTGCAGCGACATCCACCGTAACATTAGGGCGCGATTCATAAATCACCCCTACTACGCCCAAGGGTACGGCTATTTTTTTCAGTTCCAGACCTTGCTCTATGGTACGCTCCAGCAAGACTTCTCCCGTAGGGTCGGGCAAAGCGGCTACAGCACGAAGGCTCAAGGCCATATCCTTTACACGTTGGTCATTCAGCAGCAGCCTATCCTTTTTAGGGTCGGCATCATCCATCAAATCCAGGTCCCTTTTGTTTTCGGAGACGATGGTTGAGCTGTTATCCAGGAGGCTCTCAGCAAGGGCTAAGAGCAGATCGGCACGTTGCTGATCGGTGAGCCTTCTCACCGCAATGGCAGCCTGGTGCGTGTCTTTTAGAAGAGGTAAAATAGTTTCCATTTATAATAATACGATATCGTTGGCATGCGCCACTTCAAAATTATTTGTCTTTAGATTCTCTTTTATGGCCTGGGAGGTTTCTCGTGCCCGGGCTACTGCGATCATCTCCTGCCCTGCAGAATAAATTTCTATAATCTCTCCTGCTTCGAAAGCGCCAAATACTTCCAGGACTCCTACAGCCAATAGGCTTTTACGTTTAAGCAAGGCCTTTCCCGCTCCTTCGTCTACCGTCAGATAGCCAGATACCAGCCCCCCACTTCCCAGCCATCGGTTACGTGCCGACAGATTACTCTGACCGGGTTCGAAGAAGGTGCCTGCCTCTCCTTTCAAGCCTTTAAGAATCTCATCGGGCTGGTTCATTCCAAAAATCACCACTTTTATACCCATCCTGGAGGCTAATTTGGCAAAAGTAAGCTTGGACGCCATACCTCCGAGCCCCAGGAAAGACTTGTCAGTTCTGACGAATTTAAATACCTCGTTGACATTCGATACTTTTGGCAGAATCTGGCTAGAACCATCCAGCAGCCCTCCCACGGAGGTACAAAACATGAGCGTTTCGGCACCAAAGCCCACAGCTAATAAGGTAGCAAGTTCATCATTATCCGAAAACTTAAGTTCGCGATCGCTGATCACGTCATTTTCATTTACAATAGGAATGATGTCACTACGCCATAATTCTTCGAAGGTCTGTTTCAGCTGCAAGAACTTCGCCCGATTGGCAAAGTGCTGGCGTTCACAGAGGCTTTGGGCAATATGAATTTTAAATGGGGCAAAAAAAGTGGCATATAGCCCTACCAACAGGGGGTTTCCCACTGAGGCTGCGGCTTTACGCTGGATCATAGTTCCTTTATATCGTTTAATCTGAGCTTTCCCGGCTCCTACGGCACCCGATGAAACGATGATGACGCGATACTGCTTATGCAAACTTGAAACCTGCCGGGCGATCTCGGCAATTACCCGGGTATCGGGCTCTCCCGAGGGCAGGGTAATCGACGCAGTTCCGAACTTAAGGACTAGTATTGGTTTTGACACGTTCAATTTCTATTGTTCAGGTCCTATATTGCCACGAATACCTAACATAGCGACCTGCGGATTCACAAATGATTATATGGCCTTACAAAAGTACCGTTTTATATGAAACCCGCATCCATCCGGGCGGGGCAAATCCAGATTACCCGGTCTAGTCTCCGAAATAAGCTTTAGGATCGAAACTCCGGCGCAGCTTCAAAGCCCGGTTAAGTTTCTTCATATAAGTATCTTTTGAAATTTCTACGGCTCCATAGCGCCGCACGTTCTCATTCATAAACTGGGTATCGAGCAAGGCGAAGTCATTGGCTTTTAGGATGGCGATAAGATAGTGAAAGGCCACCTTGGAGGCATTACTGACGATAGTAAACATCGATTCACCAAAGAAAGCTCCGTTGATGGAAACCCCATAGAGTCCGCCCACGAGCCGGTCGTCCTGCCAGGCTTCTACACTATGAGCATAGCCCAGTTTATGAAGACGAGTATAAATTGCTATAATCTCTTCGGATATCCAGGTTCCCTCCGATGCATCAACCCCTTTCGCTTGGCGAGGTAGGGCGCAACCACGCATTACCGACTCAAACGAGGTGTTTACCCGGATTTCGAATGCTTCCCGGTTCAAAACGGGTCTTAGCGATTTTGCAGGTTTATAAAGTTCAATAGGAATGATGGCTCGGGGATCCGGGGCATACCAATAAATGGTTCCATCCGGATCGGCCATTGGAAATATCCCATTGATATATCCATATAACAGATCGTCTTCGCTGAATTGCTTACTTTCTTCATTCATAACTTGGTGACCACTGCCGGCCGGATACGTCTTAACTGCCGGATAAGGGGAATATTTACGGGTCGCAATTTTTCAATATAAATTGAACCAGAAAAATAATTCATCTGTTCCTTTGTAGTAAATAATATTTGTGCAAGATTTGCATCTTCTTACACGTTAACAAGTACATGAATAACAACGGCATACATACTGTTTTTCATACTACACCTTTCCGATTTAGGTCCTGCCGGACCGTATAATCTTATTTTGCCTATGTGGCAAATGTTTTTCCTCCCAAGCTTTACAATTTAGTTACAGACGTCCCATCGTTTCCGTTCTGGGTATATTTAATTTTGTTCCGATTTTTATCAGAATAATGATCCATGAAAAATACTGAAGTAGTCCCCAAATATATCGTTCAAACAGCCAGTGAAGACCACCTTTCTTTTGCAGAGATTATATGTGCAGAGATGGAAGAGAGTGCAAAAAAGCGAGGTACTGGTATCGCCAAGCGTTCTCCAGTATATATTATGGAGAAAATGGTGGAGGGAAAAGCGATTATTGCCACCACTAATGAGGGTGAATGGGTAGGTTTTTGTTATATAGAAACCTGGGAGCATGGTAAATTTGTAGCCAACTCAGGCCTGATTGTTCATCCCAATTTCCGTAATAGTGGCATGGCCAAAGCCATTAAAGAAAAGGCCTTTGAGCTGTCACGCAAAAAATATCCGAATGCCAAGATTATCGGTATTACTACCAGTCTTCCTGTCATGAAGATCAATTCTGATCTGGGCTACGAACCTGTAACTTTTAGTGAGCTTCCGGCCGATGAATCTTTCTGGAAAGGTTGTGCGAGTTGCGTAAACTACGATGTTCTTACCCGTACGGGTAAGAAGCATTGCCTATGTACCGGAATGATGTACAATCCGGAAGACCATAAAAAAACGACTGTAAAGAAAGAGAGTGACTCTTGGGATTTCTTAAAAGAGTCCAGCCTTTATGAGCGTTGGATGCGCATAAAACGTAGCATATTATTGCGAAGGGAGGAGCGTGCAAAAAAGAAAAATGCCGGGGCTATACTCGTACACTAAGTACTTGATATTTATAAAACAGATTATTTAATCTTAGAATACCTCGCCCGGCCGCTTTTTTAAGCCCTTGCGAGGTATTTTTCGTTACTTTGTATTTTAGAATCGAAACTTTTAACATCATATTTTACCCATAATGTCAAAGCCAAAAGTAGTTCTTGCGTTTAGTGGAGGATTGGATACCTCTTTTTGTGTTAAGTACCTTGCCGAAGATAGAGGCTATGAAATCTATTCCGTGCTGGTGGATACGGGGGGCTTTTCCGATGAAGAACTGAAAACTATTGAAGCCAACGCTTATGCCCTTGGAGTAAAAAAGCACAGTACAATCATCAAAACAGAGTCCTATTATAACGACTGCATCAAGTATCTTATATTTGGCAATGTCCTTAAAAACAATACCTACCCCTTATCAGTAAGTGCTGAACGGATGTTTCAGGCGGTGGCCGTGGCAGAATATGCCAAAGAGATAGGAGCCAATGCCATTGCCCACGGCAGTACAGGTGCCGGAAACGACCAGGTACGCTTTGACATGGCTTTCCGGATCATTATCCCAGAAGCCGAAATCATTACCCCTATTCGCGATCTGAAGCTATCCAGAGAGGCTGAAATCGAATACCTGACCAAAAAGGGCGTAGGACGGGAATGGGCTAAAGCGGCCTACAGCATCAATAAAGGCCTCTGGGGAACTTCAGTAGGGGGTAAGGAAACCCTTACCTCGGACCAATACTTACCCGAAGACGCATGGCCTACTCCCGTTACCAAAACCACTCCCGAAACCTTGCGTATTGACTTCGTAAAGGGAGAACTTACTGGCTTGAATGGCAAGAAGTATGGCTCGGCAGTAGAAGTGATTCAGGCGATAGCCGCAATTGCTCAACCCTTTGGAATCGGTCGGGATATCCACGTGGGTGATACCATCATTGGAATTAAAGGACGGGTAGGGTTCGAAGCGGCCGCCCCCCTGATCATTATCAAGGCTCATCATACCCTTGAAAAACATGTCCTATCCGAACAACAGCTTTACTGGAAAGAACAATTGGCCAACTCTTATGGCACTATGCTTCACAAAGGGCAGTTCGTAGAGCCAGTGATGCGTAATATTGAGACCTTCCTGGCCGACACTCAAGCCCATGTTACGGGTACGGCAATCGTTCACCTGGCTCCTTATCGTTTCCATGTGGAAGGCATAGAGTCACCCTACGATTTGATGTCGGCACAATTTGGCAGCTATGGAGAAATGAATAATGCCTGGACAGGTGACGACGTAAGAGGTTTCTCCAAAGTTGCTTCTAACCAGTCTATGATCTATCAGCAGGTAACTGAGTCCGCTTCTAAAGCATAACTTAGTAACCCATAAAACAAGGAGGGCGGGCGCTCAACACCCGCTCTCATCCCTAAAATTGCCATCGGCGAACGAGGCCGTATAGCAGGAAAAGAACCGATATGAACTCTAAAATTAACATAGGCATCATAGGGGCCGCTGGATATACCGGCGGCGAATTGCTGCGTATCCTTATTCATCACCCCCATGTAGCCATCACTTTTGCCCATAGCAAGAGTCAGGCAGGGAAACCAGTATATGCTACCCACACCGATCTGTTAGGCGATACAGACCTACACTTCTCAGGAGAAAGCACCCAGGAGTTATTGCAGCTGACCAACCTGAATGCCATCTTTCTTTGTTCAGGGCATGGAGAATCTCAAAAATTCCTGGCTCAGCATGACCTTCCTGCTGGCCTGAAGGTAATCGACCTAAGTACCGACTTCCGGGATGAGTCCGGGGAGTTTGTATACGGACTTCCTGAATTGCAACGTGACAGGATAATAGAGGCAGACCGGATAGCCAATCCAGGATGTTTCGCCACCAGTATTGAACTGGCCTTGTTACCCTTGGCTCAGAGTCAGCAGCTTACGTCGGATGTTCATATCAGCGCAATAACCGGAAGTACCGGCGCTGGCCAGGCCCTTAGCCCTACCACGCATTTCTCCTGGCGTAATAATAATATGTCTATCTATAAGGCCTTTACCCACCAGCATCTGAAGGAGATTCGTATGAGCTGGACCCTGCTGCATCCTGGGTTCGATGGTGCCATTCATTTTGTCCCTTATCGTGGAGACTTTACCCGAGGAATCATGGCCAATGTTTATACGCCCTATTCGGGCACATTGGAGGAGGCCAAGGCCATGTACCAACATTATTATGCCCAGCATCCTTTTACCCATGTAAGTGAGGCACCTATAGACCTGAAACAGGTGGTAAATACCAACAAATGCCTTTTGCACCTGGACGTTCATCAGGGACAGCTTTTGGTTACCAGCATTATCGACAACCTCACCAAGGGTGCCTCCGGGCAGGCAGTACAGAATATGAATCTGCTTTTCGGACTTCCCGAAGATGCAGGACTTCGATTGAAAGCCCCGTCGTTTTAACAGCCATATATCTCAAACCAGCGTTAAGTTATGTCACATTTATTTGAAGTCTATCCACTCTACGATATAGAGCCAGTTAAGGCACAGGGAAGCTACCTATGGGACCAAAATGGTATTGAATACCTGGATATGTATGGGGGCCATGCCGTAATTTCGGTCGGTCATTGCCACCCCGATTATGTGGCCCGACTTACTGAGCAACTCTCCAAAATCAGTTTTTATTCCAATTCCGTCCAGATCCCACAACAGGAGGAACTGGCTACTAAGCTTGGGACACTTTCTGGCTACCCCGACTACAAGTTATTTTTATGCAACTCAGGGGCCGAGGCCAACGAAAATGCATTAAAACTTGCCTCTTTCCATACCGGACGTAAAAAAGTAGTTGCGTTTACCAAGGCCTTTCATGGTCGTACGGCCGGAGCTGTTGCAGCTACGGACAACCCCTCCATCGTGGCACCGGTGAACTATAATGAGCACGTAAGTTTCCTCCCCTTCAATGATATCGAAGCCTTACAAGCCGGGATTACCGAAGAGGTAGCCGCCGTAATTGTGGAAGGCATTCAAGGTGTGGGAGGCATACAGGTATGTAGCGACGAATTTTTACAGGCTCTTCGCAAAAGATGCGATGAGACAGGAGCCGCCTTAATTCTCGACAGTGTTCAATGTGGGTATGGAAGAACGGGAAAGTTTTTTTCGCATCAGTTCAGTGGCATCCACCCCGATATGATGACCATGGCCAAAGGAATGGGTAATGGCTTCCCGATAGCGGGTGTGCTGATTGCTCCCCAGTTCAAGGCGAGCTTCGGTCTGCTCGGTACCACTTTCGGGGGCAACCATCTCGCATGTGCGGCGGGCATAGCGGTACTGGACATTATGAAAGACGAACAACTCCTGGACAATGCTACAAAGATAGGAGCGTATTTATTTCATGAAATCGAGGAACTCGGAGGTTATAAGGATCTGCGGGGGCGTGGGCTCATGATTGGTATAGAGTTTGATTTCCCGGTGAAAGAATTGCGTAATAAACTTTTATTCGAACATCATATTTTTACGGGTGTCGCCGGGGCATATACCCTGCGCCTGCTCCCTTCCCTGGCCATCAGCCAGAAGGAGGCAGATCAATTCTTAGAGGCCTACAGGTCTTGCCTGAAAACCTTCCAGCAGTCGGAGCTTAAAGAGGTATAAAAAACCCCCTCACCTGTCTACTACCAACACAATAGGAATGTAGGCAGGTGCTTTTATAAAAAACCGAAACATTGAGCAACTGTAAAGGTCTAAAATTTGTAGTAACTACAGTCAAAACCTTACAGAGCATAATTATACAGGCCTGACCTGCGTTAAACACGAAACATATAAATGAAACATTTTTTATCCTTCGAGGACGTCACCGACCTTAGCCAACTCATTACCAGTGGAATTGTTGCCAAAAGAAATCCTTTTGGAGATCAAGAACTTGGTAAAAATAAAACCATTGGATTGTTGTTTTTCAACTCAAGCTTACGCACGCGTATCAGCACCCAAAAAGCAGCTCAAAACCTGGGTCTTAATGTGATAACGATGAATGTAGGCCAGGATGGCTGGGGATTAGAAATGGAAGAAGGTGTGGTGATGAATGGAGATAAGGCCGAGCATGTTAAAGAGGCGGCCGCCGTTATCGGCAGCTACTGCGACATCATCGGTATCCGATCTTTTGCCTCACTTACCGACCGGGAGAAGGATTATCAGGAAATCGTGTTTCAACAATTTAAAAAATATGCTGGTGTGCCCATAGTAAACCTTGAATCGGCTACAAGGCACCCTCTGCAATCATTGGCAGACTGCATCACCATCGAAGAATTTAAGCTTAAGGAGCGCCCAAAAGTGGTTCTTACCTGGCTTCCTCACTTCAAACCTCTCCCTCAGGCCGTGGCCAATTCTTTCTGCGAATGGATGAACCATGCTGACGTCGAGCTAGTAGTCACCCACCCCAAAGGTTACGATCTTTCTCCAGAGTTCGTGGGTAAAGGTCAGGTTATCTACGATCAGAACAAAGCTTTGGAAGGGGCAGACTTTGTCTATGGCAAAAACTGGTCATCATTTGAGCCTTATGGGCAGGTACTGAACAGCGACCCTAGCTGGATGATTACGGAAGCGAAAATGGCACTAACCGACAACGGAAAATTCATGCACTGTTTACCCCTTCGCCGCAACATGAAGGTTGCCGACGAAGTTCTGGATGGCCCTCGTTCATTGGTAATTGAGCAAGCTGCCAACCGGGAATGGTCGGCGCAGGCGGCTCTGCGCGAAATACTAATCGGTATGAAGTAAGAACAGGATTGCCCTCCACCCCACAATTTATATGTCAACGTTCTAAAAAACAGGGGCTGACTAAGCCCTGCAATATTCATTAACATGCTTGATTCTTTGGAAACTTCTGCAACCAGTAATGTTGAATCCATACGCAAAACCGGTGTACTTATTGTCAACCTGGGAACACCGGACAGCCCCTCGGTTCCGGATGTAAGAAAATATCTCCGTGAATTCCTGATGGATGAGCGGGTGATAGACATACCCTACCTCAATCGCTGGTTATTAATTAACCTGATCATAGCGCCATTCAGAGCGCCTAAATCGGCTAAAGTATATAAAGAGTTATGGCTACCAGAGGGCTCTCCTCTGAAAATTTACGGCTATGCCGTGGAAGAAAAATTACAGAAGGCACTGGGTGAACGTTATGTGGTAAAACTGGCCATGCGCTATCAGAGCCCTAGCATCCCTGCTGCCCTGCAGGAGCTACGTAAAGAATGTTTTACTGATATCATCGTCATCCCTTTCTTCCCGCAGTATGCCTCGGCTTCTACTGGCTCGGTATACAAAATGGTGATGGAGCAGGTGAAAGACTGGGAAGTACTCCCCGAATTACGCTTCGTCAATCGCTTTCTGGACCATCCGAAATTTGTGGAAGGTTTCGTAAATCTGGGTAAGAAGTATATGGCGATGAGGAAATATGATCATTTCGTTTTCAGCTATCATGGCCTGCCCGAACGTCAGATTACCAAGGGTGATGTCACCCATCAGCAATGCCAGTTTGGAAGCTGTTGCGATGTACTCAACCATCGTAATCAGCATTGCTATAGGGCTCAATGTTTCGAGACTACTCGGTTATTGGTAAAAGGGCTGGGACTGAAAGAAGGAGAATACACGACCTGTTTTCAGTCGAGACTGGGCAAAACACCCTGGATAAAGCCCTATACTGATGATGTAATCCCCCAGCTCACGGCGAAAGGTATCAAAAGCGTATTAGCATTTTCACCCAGCTTCGTCGCCGACTGCCTGGAAACCACCATTGAGGTAGGTGACGAGTATAAGGAGCTTTTCGAAGAAAATGGAGGTGAGCACTGGCAACTGGTAGAAAGCCTGAACGATAGCGATATCTGGATTGAAACTCTGGTAGATCTGGTAAAGCATGCCTGATAATAAATTTTAAAATTCATCAACACACTGTAAATCGGCACCATCATGAAAATAACCATTATTTCGACCTCACCCCGCCGTGGAAGCAACTCCTTAAAAGTAGCCAAATATATGGCCCATTGCCTGGCCGATAGTGATCATCAGATACGCATAGCTAATTTTGAGGAGATCGACATCCCCATGGTCGGAAGATCGAGTTTAAAGGCCACGGAACTTACCGAATTTCAGTCGGGTCTCATAGACCTCTGGAAGGAGGCCGAAATGGTGATCTTTGTGATTCCCGAATACAACTGGATCACCAGTGGGGAGCTCATTAACGCCCTGCATCAGCTGGGTCAAAAAGAATTCTCCTATCTTTTCGACAATAAAGTTTTCGCTCTTGCCGGCGTATCCCGAGGCCGTGGCGGCCGACGCCCTTGCACCGAAATAGGAACGATTCTTGGCAAGTTAATCAGCTTTCTAAATCAGCATTCGGTAATCTCTCCCTTAATCCTGGAATCGCACGAGACGCACAACCAGCTCGCGGAGGATGGGACCAGCCTGGGCAACGCTTTTTACGAAAAATCGGCCCAGAAGTTTTTAGACTACTCTTTGACCATTGCCCGGAAATGGCATGGCAAAGAATAACGTCCCAGATCTTTAATTTGAATTTCAGTTTGCCTCTAATCATGATTGGAAATTTCTCATAAGGAGCTAATTGTTGCCCTTTATGAGAAATTCTATATCAGTTATGGATACAGCAAAGCCAATTTTTCGACGGCATAATCTACCTCAGCCTCGGTATTATACTTACTGAATGAAAAGCGAACGTTGGCACGCTGGGAGCCCGGATAAAGCTCGTTGAGCACATGAGAACCCACATCGGTTCCGCTGGCGCAGGCACTTCCTCCCGACACTGCAATTCCATCTATGTCCAAATTGAACAAAAGCATGTCACTGATATCAGATTCGGGCAGGCTTACACTTAATACCGTGTACAAACTTTTGTCTAAGTCGGCCGACAAACCGTTGAAGCTTACTCCATCGATTCGTTGCGCAAGTCGTTCCATCATATATCCTTTCAGGTTTTGAATATGCTTGCGATGTGCGTCCATATCCCGGTAGGCGATCTCTAAAGCCTTAGCCATTCCCACGATCCCATAAACATTTTCGGTCCCACCACGCATATTCCGTTCCTGAGCCCCCCCATGTATAAAAGGATTAAGTTTGGCTTCCGGGCTCATATACAAGAATCCAACTCCCTTAGGGCCGTGGAATTTATGTGCCGACCCCACAATAAAATGGGTTTTTAAGGCTTGCAGATCATGAGGGTAATGCCCCATGGTCTGCACGGTATCGCAGTGAAATATGGCTTGATGGCGAGCACAGATCTCTCCGGCTTCTTCGATATTGAGTAAGTTTCCCAGCTCATTATTTCCATGCATCAGAGATACTAAGGTGCGAGGCTGTCCGGCGAGCAGACGTTCGAGATCTGACAGATCTACCTGGCCCATTTCATCTGTTTTCACGAATTGAAGGGTAATCTGACCGGCCTTGGCCAAAAACTCCAAAGTATGCAACACGGCATGGTGCTCCAGCCTGGAGGTAATCGCTCTGGTCAGTCCAAAGGTTGCTACGCTGGACAAAATCGCCGTATTATCCGCTTCAGTACCTCCCGATGTAAAGAATATTTCAGCGGGAGCAGCGTTAAGAATGGCAGCGATGCTTTTACGTGCACGCTCTAAAACTGAACGTACCTTACGGCCATAGGAATGAATGGATGAAGGGTTACCAAACTGATCCTTCATAATGGGCAACATGGCCTCCAGTACCTCCGGATCGAGGGGTGTGGTGGCGGCATTATCAAAATAGGCGTTCATAGAAAATTATCTATGTTAAAATGAAATCGTTGTAAAACAAAAACAGATGAAACACGGGTGCATCATCTGTCTTTTATAGGTAATCCGATAGCACCAACAGGCTTAACTTCTGGGCTCGGACAGTATTTCTTTGATATCCTGAATTATCTTATTGGCCAGGCTACTAGCGGTAGTATGGGTTTCCGACTCCGAATAGATTCGGATAATAGGTTCGGTATTCGACTTGCGAAGGTGTACCCACTCCCGATCGAACTCTATGCGTACCCCATCGATGGTATTGATGGGCTGCTTGGCATACTTGCTCTGAATCCGTGACAGGATATAATCCACGTTAATGTCTGGAGTAAGTTCGATTTTATTTTTAGAGATATAGTAGCTCGGAAAAGACTTTCGAAGCACCGAAACAGACTTACCAAACTTAGCAAGGGAAGTCAGAAACAAGGCTATACCCACCAGAGCGTCACGACCATAGTGACTTTCAGGATAGATAATTCCACCATTACCTTCTCCACCTATGATGGCATTATTGGCCTTCATGGTATTTACTACATTTACCTCTCCAACAGCTGAAGCAAAATAAGCGCCTCCTGCCTTGAGGGTTACATCTTTCAGTGCTGCTGTAGACGACAGGTTAGAAACCGTGTTACCTACTTTATTTTTCAGCACAAAATCTGCGACTGCTACCAGGGTATATTCTTCTCCGAAAGGAGAACCATCTTCGCACATCAAAGCAAGGCGATCCACATCGGGGTCTACCACGATACCCAGGTTGTAAGAACCATGTTCCAATTCCTGGCTAATTTCCCTTAAATGCTCGGGAAGGGGCTCTGGATTATGCGCAAAATTACCGGTAGGATCACAATTAAGCAGTTTTATCTGATCAGGATTTACCCCTAAAGCTTGCAGCAACATCGGTACAGCGATGCCACCAGTAGAATTGACGGCATCGACGACAATTTTGAAGTTTGCCGCGGCAATGGCCTCTGTGTCCACCAGTTCCAAGGCCAGAACATGTTCAATATGTTTCTGAATATAGGTATCGTCTTGCTGATAGGTCCCCAGCTTTTTTACATCTACAAAGATAAAATCCTCTTCTTCAGCAATTCGGAGAACTTCGGCTCCATCGGCTTCAGAAATAAATTCACCCCGATGATTAAGAAGCTTCAAGGCATTCCACTGAATAGGATTATGGCTGGCGGTAAGGATAATCCCTCCGGCGGCCTGCTCCATTTCTACGGCTAGCTCTACGGTCGGAGTAGTCGAAAGGTTTAAATCTACTACATTCAGACCCACGCCCTGTAGGGTACCAATCACCAATTTACTTACCATCGGGCCTGAAAGGCGGGCATCTCTCCCCAGAATCACCTTTAAATTATCTGGATTCGTGCGACGCAGCCAGGTACCATAGGCAGCTGTAAATTTCACAATATCGATCGGAGTCAAGGCGTCGCCCGTTTTTCCTCCCACAATTCCTCTTATCCCTGAGATAGATTTGATTAACGTCACGGTGCTAATTTTACACTTTAATTTTCCCGACAAAAGTACTAAAATTCCCTCGGTATGGCGTTTTTTTTTATTTAATAGTCAGGATTATTGTGTTATCGGAACTGATATTCAACTCCTAAGCTCGATATCCACCTGGGTCGTCAGGGTTGAACTGCTCTGCCCCTTAAACGTACCCATCACAGGGGCGAGCTGATCGTAGTCGGCCGAAGCCCCCATACAAATATGGTTATTGATTATGGCCTTCCCTTCGGTAGGATCGAACCCTCGCCATCCAGCCCCAGGCAGAAAAACTTCTGCCCAGGCATGGAGCTCATGAGCCTGGAGGGGATTCCCATATAAATAGCCACTCACAAATCGAGCTGCGATCCCCAGACTGCGGCAACAGGCAATATAGAGCCTAGAAAAATCACGACAAGAACCTGCACGTTGATGCAGGGTCTGATCGGGCGGTAAGGCATCGCCAAAAACACGTTGGGAGTAGGCAAAATTTTGATAGATATGCTTGCTGAGATTGACCAGAAAAGGAACGGTTCGCCAGTTGGCCTCCATGGCGATCTTCTGTGCAAAACTGGATACTGCCGGACTAATGTCTATTCGGGACAAATAGGGCGAGAGGTATTTGTAGATCCGGTCTTCATACACAAACATCAAGTTCTTGGTTTCGTAGGGATAGTGTACAAAATCAAAGACATTGAAGGGCTTTGAGGATAGAACCATAGAGGCCTGCACGCTCAGCTGATAGACAGGCTGCTCGGAAAAATAGACCATCTGCTGCACATTACCCTCCGCATCTACATTTCTTACCACCTTATTAGGAAGGGGATCAATTTTCAAGTCGTACTCCAGCAACATCTGGTGCGGATAAGACTTAGGGTATAGATACAAGGTTTGAGGCTCTAAAGTGACCGCATTCGAATAACTATATTGCAGTGTATGCTTAACATATAAATTCATAGGATGTAAAAACCTGAGGATGACAAAGAAGCATACTAAGCAATTATTGATCCATCTGCACTATTTCATCCATTGCACCATCACCTTATCATCCATTTTCTGATGTGCCTCCTCCGTTTCCAGGCCGAAATATAAATCGAAAATTGCCGAATCTATCTCATTATTGGAGATCTGAAAAATATCCAGGAATTTGTGGAGCCCTTGCTTAAAAATGTCTTCGGCTTCGGTAAATTCCAGCTGACTGCGAAGTTTACTAATTTCCCTTTCTGCCATATTAGAATGCCCCCTTTCCGGACTCGAGCCGGCTATAGCATATAGCGACAATTCTGCCTGCCGCACCGAATAGGCAATTGATCGGGGAAATTGCTTATCCAGAATCAGAAATGCTACGATATTCATGGGTGTCAGGGCACTGTGAGTCTGACGGTACATATTATAGGCACTCACAGATTTCAGCACGGCCATCCACAACATCAGATCCAGGGTAGATCCAGAGGTACTCGAATCCTGGTCAAGGGTAAAATATTTAACATCCAAAAAGCGGGAGCACTTATCGGCCCGTTCGATATGACGCCCAAGCCGACCAAAATGCCAGGCTTCATTTCTGGTGATGGAAGAATCTACCACCCCATGAAAAAGATGACAATTCTTGCGAATATCTACGAAATAGGACTGCATATGATCCATGTTCCGGAAATGATCGGGCGAAGTCCCCCTCATTGTAAGATAGAAGGTGTTAATACTTTCCCACATCTCCTTAGAAATCACTTCCCGAATGGTTCTGGCATTTTCCCGGGCTAGATACAGACAGCTGATAATGGAATTGGGATTCCTTTTATCAAAGGTCATAAAATAGATTACATCTTCCTTGGTAGGCTTTTCATAATATTTATAAAATAAATAATGATCGGCTGTAGCGATTAACAAGGGCTCCCACTGCTCATCTATATCGGGAGGTAGGTCGAGGGCAAGGTTAAAATTGACCCCAACGAAACGTGTATAATTCTCTACACGTTCCATATAACGATTCATCCAATAAATAGAATTGGCAACACGACTTAGCATATATTGTAGCGCTATTAAATACGATTAAGAACAAAATTTTAACACTGCCTTACAACCAAAATACATAACATTATTTTGTAATTGCAAGAAATGGCCGATATATTATCCCAGGCCACCCATTTAAAATAACAATTACAAGAGCTTTTAGTACGAAGAATATATGAATAAGTCATCATCTCTACCGGTTCAGGGTCTGCTATGTTCACAAAAGTTTCGGAATCTTACAATTCTTTTTCGTAAAATTGAAACAGAAAGCACCCATAATTTTCATACACTATTTGGTCTACTACTCTTAAACTACATATAGACGTGTCTAAACGAGAAGAATTCATCGCATCCATCCAGAAGTCCTATCAAACCACCAAACCTACTATCCATTTAGGTTCGGGAATCCTGGAGGGAGAAATCATTGCTGATGCCAGGGTAAACTTACCGCTAAAAATGATGAACCGCCATGGCCTGATAGCTGGCGCCACAGGATCGGGAAAAACCCGGACCCTGCAGGTATTTGCCGAGCAGCTCTCCGCGGCAGGTGTACCTGTTTTTATGTCGGATATTAAAGGCGATCTTTCAGGAATTGCTCAGGCAGGCAAAACCAACCCAGCCCTGGAAGAGCGTGCTAAGGCATTAGGCATTGAGTTTACACCGAGAGGCTTCCCGGTAGAACTCTACTCCTTAAGCGGAAAACTCGGTTCGCAAATGAGGGCTACTATTCTAGAATTTGGCCCGATATTACTCTCAAAGATATTCGACCTTAACGATACTCAGTCCGGTGTCCTGTCTATCCTCTTCAAATATGCCGACGATAACGACCTCCCTATGGTCGACCTCAACGATCTTAAAAAGGTATTAAGTTACCTCTCTGACGGGGAAGGTGCCAAAGAAATCAAGGCCGACTACGGATCTATCTCCTCTTCCACGGCGGGCACCATCCTCCGGAAAATTGTAGCCCTGGAACAGCAGGGTGTTAGCTCCATATTTGGAGAGACCTCTTTCGATATAGACGATCTGATCAATAAAGTGGATAGACAGGGAGTGATTAGTCTGCTCAATGTCTCAGACGTGCAGGACAAGCCCGCATTGTTCTCCACTTTTATGTTAAGCCTGCTGGCCGAGCTTTACAGCAAGCTTCCGGAAGCAGGAGACCTGGACAAACCCAAATTGGTGTTCTTCCTTGACGAGGCTCATCTGCTTTTCAAGGATGCACCGAAGGCCTTTCAGGAACAAATAGAGCAGGTGGTCCGTCTGATACGTTCTAAAGGAGTTGGTATTTTCTTCTGTACCCAAATGTCCCAAGACATCCCCGCTTCGGTGCTCTCCCAATTAGGAAACCGGGTACAGCACGTGCTTCGGTCTTTTACACCTCAGGATGCGGACGCCCTGCGCCAGACAGTGAAAACATACCCTCGTTCCGACTATTACACCATCGACCAGGTACTGACCACCCTGGGCATAGGACAGGCACTCGTAACGGTGCTGAACGAAAAGGGAATTCCTACAGAAGTGGCTGCCACCCATTTGGTGCCACCCGCCTCCATTATGGGCCCCATGTCTCAGGCCGACTATGAAAAGCTGATGAATAGCTCTGAGCTTTATCAGAAATACAAAGACCCGATTGACCCGGAAAGTGCCTACGAAATTCTTGCCAAAAGAATGGAAAAAGTAGCCATGCTGGAGGCCCAGCAAGAAGCAGAAAAGATAGAAGCAAAAACGGCTAAGAAAGTCAAAGAAGAACCTAGTGCAATTTCCGAAGCGCTTTCCTCACCTTTGGCAAAACAAATAGGAAGAGAGGTAGTAAGGGGAATCTTTGGTATGCTATTTGGCAAAACAACCTCCACCCGTAGTCGTAAAAAAACCGGGGGACTCTTTGGTTTTTAACAGAGAGCCTGGGGCTGTAAATGCCGCATTCGCAGCCTCAGGCTTATATTCCCTGCATTAAAGTAAGTCGTTTGTAAAAACCGGTTTCATTTTCCAATAGATCGGCATGTGAGCCACGCTCTACAATTTGCCCCTGATTGACTACCAGAATCTCATCGGCATGCTGAATAGTACTCAGTCGGTGCGCAATCACGAGCACTGTACGGTGCTTCATCAATTGGGTGAGTGCATCCTGCACGAGCCGCTCCGATTCGGTGTCCAGCGCCGAAGTGGCTTCGTCCAGAATCAATATAGGAGGATTCCGTAGAATGGCCCGGGCAATGCTGATCCTTTGGCGCTGCCCTCCCGATAATTTCCCTCCCCTATCTCCGATAATGGTTTGATAACCGTCCGGCTGCTCCATTATAAAGGCATGGGCATTGGCTATTTTGGCCGCCTCCACCACCTCCTGCTCAGTAGCTGTTGCTCCGAATAAGATGTTATTATATATACTGTCGTTGAACAGAATAGATTCTTGGGTAACCAGCCCCATCTGTTGCCGAAGGGATCCCTTGCTGATGTCACGCAGGTCATGGCCATCGATCCGGATGTTACCAGCCGTAGGGTCGTAGAATCGCGGGACCATGTCGGCGATAGTCGACTTGCCACCACCCGAAGAGCCCACCAGGGCTATGGTTTTGCCTTTAGGAATCTCAAAAGACAATCTATTGAGTACGGGTGTCCCCGACTCATACTCAAATGTAACCCGATCGAACTCGATGGCATGCTCAAAGCTCTTTATTTCCAAAGCACCTGGCCTCTCTGAAATGACATTTTTGGTATCTACAAGCTCCAGAACCCGCTCGCCGGATGCCAACCCTCTCTGCGTATTGCTAAAGGCGTTTGAAATCTCCTTGGCTGGCCGCATTACCTGAGAAAAAATAGCAATGTAGGTAATAAATTCTGAGGCGGCGAAGTCCGACTGATCGGTTAATACCAGCGTGCCTCCATACAACAAAATAATGGCCACCACGGTTACCCCCATAAACTCCGAAAACGGGGAGGACATCTCCCTTTTATAGGCCATAGACCGAATGGATCTTTTGTAAGCCAGGTTCTCAATGCTAAACTTATTTTTAATAAAACCCTCCGCATTAAATCCTTTAACCACCCGCATTCCTCCAAAAGCTTCATCCATCAGGCTTATTAGTCCACTCAGTCGGTTTTGTCCGTCGCGCGCATCTTTTCGCATCTGCTTCACCATCACGGCTATAAAAGTGCCGGTAATAGGAATGATAATGAAGGCAAACAGTGTCAGTTGAACCGATATACTAAATAGGGCAATTAAATAAATGATAAGCGTAAATACCTCTTTAAAGGCAGCCGAGAAGGTATTGGCTATGGAATTCTCCACTTCCTGTACATCGGTAACTACCCTGGAGATCAGATTACCTTTCCTTTGGCTGGAAAAGAAACCCAGATGCAAATCCACTGCATTGTCGAAGACAGCCTGTCTTAGCTTTGACACCATATTGACCTTAAAATTTTCCAGAAAACGAGCCGAGAGATAACGGAAGATATTAGAAAAAAATACCGCACCCACGATCAGAATGCATACGAATTGCAAAGCCCCTATCCTCCCATTTTCCTGCAGATAGCGTTGAAAGTGATAATCAAACAACCTTTTCGGTAGATCTAAGGACCAACTAAACTCCGGGTGCTGCAAAATGACGGTGGCCTGATCGGCCGCTACCTGGTTAAAAAGTATATCCAATAAGGGAATCAAAAGGGTAAAATATACGATACCCAAAGAGGATGCCAATAATGAACTTATAAAAAAGGGAGCAATAAAATTCCGTAAGGGTCGTGCATACGAAAGCAAACGCCAATATGTTTTCATGGCGCAAAGGTAAGTAAAATCAGGATTCGTCGGTGATCTCGTACACAGTCCTCGAATTACCTGCTTTTATGTCTCCTTTAGTTATTAAGTTCTATACTTATTTGCTTACCCTGGGCTGGAAGTTCAAAGGAACAGTCCTTAAATTGGGGTGCCGAAAAACGGGGCTTGAAATTATTACTAAAACCATAGGGTTCCTTTGGAATTCCTACTAAATTTTTGTCGAGCTCTTCATTATTATTCACATCATGAAAAATGGCTATGGCATAAGTACCTTCCGGTAGATTAAATTCCAATATTTTATTTTTCATACTATTAACAGGAACAATTTTATGCATGTCGGGATTATCACCTCCAAACTTCTCTCCAGGTCGATAGATGGCAATCCAAAGTTTGCCCTGGGCCTTGCGAATAGAAGAAATCTCTACCTTAAGGGTGGAATCCTGTGCAGAATAAGGCTGCCAGAGTAAGCAAATGCTCATTAAAGTAAAAAGAAAATTCATGCACATGAATTATAGTTCAGCAGGTACTGGATGAGGCTATTGTTGCTCCCAAGCTAATACACATCGCTCATTTTTCAAATCTTCAGTATGACCTACCAGGTTCAACCGGCCCTTTTGCAGGGCAAATTCTTGTCTATAACGATCTTTTAGTTCCTTTCTTTTAATGGCTTCCATATATCTCCTTCCATCCTCCTCCGTCTCCAGCAGTAATGGAGGTACCATGGTGGGCATGTCGTCTTCTCCTTTGGCTACCATCGTAACATAGGAGGTGTTGGTATGCCTTTGTACCCCGTTACGCACATCCTCCGCAACCACCCTTATACCAATGATCATAGAGCTTCTTCCTACATAATTTACGGAAGCATGCAAGGACACCAAATCTCCTACTTCTACAGGCTGAAGAAAGTCGACCGTGTCTACCGACACTGTAACACAGTAATTACCAGCATGGCGGGAGGCACAGGAATAAGCAACCTTATCTATTAATGATAAAAGGATTCCTCCATGAATTTTTCCCCCAAAATTGGCATAGGAAGGGATCATTAACTCAGTAAGCGTGGCCTGAGAGTAGCGTACGGAACGTGCCTGCATCGTAATTATGTAATTTATTCAGGTGTAAAAGTAAAATTTTATAAAAGCTTGTCAGAGCCTATCCTCATTAAGAGAGCTTGTCGATAATATCCTTAATTACCTCTTGTAAATAAGCCCCATTATAGGGGCCATACCAGCTCATGGTTTTTGTTTCGTACAAATCTAGGTTGAAATACTTATCATGGGTGATATAGCCGATATAGCCTCCATTGAAACTGGTTACGATTAGATTGAGACCTTTAGTTTTGGCATATGCGTCCAAGCCTGCAACCAACTCTCCGGAAAAATCGCAGGGCATACCTACCATCAATATATTTCCAATGCGGAGGGCCTTTACAAATATAGGAAAATCTCCGAATGCTTTCTTAAAGGCCCAGGGACGAAGTACTAATCCCATCGTAAGACGTGGAGAAGGTTCGCGCATAGGTAAAGGCAGGGTAAGCGATTTGATAGGCACGAGATCGTAGGATGCGGTAAGCGTGTCGGCTGCCAGTATCGCACTTTGCACTCCATAGGCCTGATTTTTCATCTCTTCGTCATCATTTGCGCCCATTTCTATCGGCCCCATGCTCCCTACGGCTCCAGCCATATACATGGCAAAATCATAATGTCCGTTTTCCAATGAGTCTACTAATACGCCGGGATAGTCGCGAGAAAGCACCATATTCTTGGACTGCAGTATGGTAGAATGCGCCGCATAGCTACTCAATATCGCCCGGCGACCATCCGCTCGCGTCACTATGACTGAGCGGATTTCAGGGTCCACCTCTCCTTTCTCACCTACCAGTCGATTGCGGATATCCGTTGTATCAATGGCCTCCGAATATCGAATCTGCGAAGGCGATAGATCCGATTGCGCCAGCTCAATGGAACGAATAATCGCTTCGGACAAGCGATCGACTATGGCTTGGTCGAACTTCCCGGAAAAGAAAAGGCCGGAAATCCCCGTCCCCCACCCGCCGACACTATTATGTGTATGTGTAGCACCGAAAAATATCTGCTCAAAACCCAGGGTCTTCCCTTTTAACTTTTCTTTCACAGCTTCTGAAACCGTCGGAGGAATCAGCAATAAGTCTCCCGTTACCAAGGCGACCCGGGTACTGCCATTATCGATGACCATAGTACGGATGAATACAGAATCGTGCACAGCAATAAATGGCTTGCCCCGCCGATTTCCATATCCGGCCATAGACATAGGTACATCTGGTGTGATGTTGACCTTAGCCCATCCCATGCGCAAATCTCCAGGCTTTTGAGTACTATCGGGCTCCACCCTTTCAATGCTAGCCTTCCAGTCTGCATAGTAGGGCATATTCTTATATGGAGTCTTATCCATGGTTGTAACCATGGTGGCTATAGCCAAAAGAATAATAATTATAAGTACTCCTATCGCCGACAGGAAAAATTTTAAGACTTTCATGAGGAGAATGTATGATCAAAAGAACGTGTAAAGATAATCAAACCCCAACAAAACGTTCGCCGTTATTCCTTAAATGCGAAGATCCTACCGCATTCTTCTACCTAAGGCTTCCACTTTTTTCAGCCATGCCTCCCTTTTACTTTCCTGAGCAGATTTAACCGGGCCAATACTGGTGGTATGTACAGGCGAAATCCCACAAAATTCTAGAGTCATTTTTTTCATGGCATGATATGTAGGACGTCCGTTGATCAACCAATAATACCATTGAGGTTGGTCGAGGGTGGATATGATATGGCCGGTGCGGCCTTTAAGTAACTTATCCCACCATACAGAATTTTCTCGGTATTGAAAAGCGAATCCGGGTAGCATCACCCGGTCCAGAAAGCCCTTCAATAGAGCCGGCACACTCCCCCACCATACCGGATATATCCATACCAGATGCTCTGCCCACCGGATAGACTCCTGAGCGCCAAGCAAGTCGGACTCTAAATCGGTACGCTGGCGATAACCCTTAGACAGATTTAGCTGGAACCTTAGGTTGGAAAGATGCAGCATCCTTACCTCCGCCCCAGCCTGCTCCGCCCCTGTGAAATATGCGTCGGCCAAAGCCTTACCAAAACTTTGGTCGTCGGGATGGCCATTGATAACGAGAATTCTTTTCATAAAAATATACGTAGTTTAAATAATTAACACTGTTTAGCAATTGGTTAAAAAATAACCTGCTTCCGCAGGTAGCCCATGACTTACTTTATTTAAAATAACTTTCCAACAGGCTATGATGACGAACCAGCGCCTGGTCCGATTTTCCCCAGATGCGTATCATGAAAGCTTGTGCTATATTTAAGCCCATAACCCAGGATCCGATCGAAACTGGAATGAGCAAGAAGGATTACTCCGGCCAGTGCCAATAGGGGCGCCCCATAAGCGAAGCCCCACAGCCCTACTATTACCGCAATGCCTTTATGATGGAAGAGATTATAGAAAAGAGCACCTACCTTGCTACCCGACAGGTAACCCAACATGCTCAAATCAGGGAGGAATAGTAAGGCGGGAAAATAGTACCAGGGAAATTCCAAACGGGAAAAAATATAAAGACTTAGCAAAAAAACGGCGAATTCTTCCAATTTCAGTAAATTTTTCATGGAGCAATCAGCTTTTATGATTTAAGAGAGCAACAAATACACGGTACGATTCAGCAAGTCTATCCACGTTCCGATCATCGCTGAAGATCACCAAACGTCCTTTCAAATGCAGGCTTACCAATCCATGAATATAACTCCAGATTGTCAGACCCAGGGCCTCTGCATCGGTACCTTCCGAAAAATATCCCATTTCCAGGCATTCTTTGATGATCAAAGTCAGATAGTCAAAGGATTGCATCCCATTGATCCAGTTATCCTCCTGGCATTCCAAGGCCTCCATGGGAGCTTCCATGATAAACATCAGATCGTAAAGTGCCGGATTATTGAGGGCAAACTGTATATAAAGCGCACCCATCCGTTCCAGTCGTTCCAGAGGGTCCCTAATTTCAGACAACTCCGTGAAAGCTACATTCATCTGACTGAATGCATAGACCTGTATGGCCAGCATCAGTTCTTTTTTGTCTTTATAATACAAATAAATAGTAGCCGGACTGTATTCAATACGATCGGCAATACTCCTGATACTGGTCTTCTCGTAACCATTTTCTAAGAATAATGCTTGCGCGGCTTCCAGTATCAGGGCCCGCATCTCCTCCCTTTCCCTTTCTTTTCTCTCAGATATACCCATATTGCTTGTTGGTAAACGAAGCAAATATACTAAACAGTGTTTATTTTAATAACAATTATCCATAAAAATATTCTTAGCGCCAGGGTCGTGATATTATTATTCTATGAAATCAAGGGCATACTTCCATGGATATCAATAAAATACTTACTTCTGGCACAGGTTTTTATACATTTACACACTAAATACTTAACGCTACAGAAAAAATGAAAATGAAGGGAAAGAGTGTATTCGTTTATGATGTGAATACACCCACAACGATTACCACCATGCTTCGTCCCCGACGTCAGGAGGGACAGTCCATCGTCCGTGAGGGATTTACTTTGGAGCCTTCGGTTCCATTTTCAGAATACATCGATATATATGGCAATCTCTGTCAGCGTAGCATTATGCCAGTAGGCCAGGTAACGATAACCACAGAGGTAGAAGCTCAGGTGGTACCTACCAAAGCCATTCCGGAGCAAGAGCCGGCGTTCGTTCCGGTGGGCGACCTCCCCGACGACACGATGCATTTTATATTACCGAGCCGGTATTGCCAGTCAGACCTACACGATGTACATCAACTCGCCCTTCAGATTACGCAGAATCTCAGCCCTGGTTATCAGCAAGTAGAAGCGATTCGAACATGGATTCATCAGAATATCAAATATCAGTATGGCTTTTCAGATTCCAGCACTACGGCCTTCGACGTATTACATAGCCGCATAGGGGTCTGTCGCGATTTTACTCATCTTGCCATAGCACTTTGCCGCAATTTATGTATCCCCGCCCGAATGACTGTGGGGTATTTGGACGAACTGAAAGAAATGGACCTTCATGCTTGGTTCGAGGTATATTTAGGAGAGGACTGGTATACATTTGACGCAGTGCAAGAAAAGACCTCAGGATATAGAATAGAAATTGCTCACGGGCGTGATGCAGCCGACGTAGCCATGGTGACCCAATATGGCAATAGTGTACTCCGATCGTTAAACGTAAGTGTGGAGGTGGAAGAGGAACCTCAGGCGATTGTTTAATGAGGCGACTTCCCAGTAAGAAAAGTGGAAGGTCTGCTGCAGACAGATCAATACAGAAAGGCCTGCCTGCTGGAGTATAGGCTCTCAGCAGACAGGCCTTTCTGTACCTACATATTATTGTAATTACTTAAAACTTTTCCTCTTCTTGAATTAGCTGGATATTGGCCAATAATTTCACGTCTTCACCTATCACCAAGCGACCCGATTCGGTAAGCTTCAGATAGTTTAATCCAAATTCCTGCCTACCGAAACGGCCAACAACTTCGAAACCCGCCCTTCTTTTACCCTGTTCATCTATCTCCGTCCCCCCAAACTCGGCGTCGAGTTCGATAGGTTTGGTAATACCTTTCAAGGTAAGATAGCCATTAAGTTTGTACTGCTCATCATTGATTTTATGGAAATAGTTGGATCGAAACTCGATATGGGGAAACTGCTCGGCATCGAAAAAATCGGCCGATTTCAAATGTGCATCCCGCATACTTTGGTTGGTATCTATACTATTTACGTCAAGAGAAAAATGTATCTCTGCATTTTCAAAATCTCCCATATCCGAAGTGGCTCCTCCTTTAAAATTTTTGAAAGAACCAGTAATGGTAGAAATCACCAGGTGCTTAATTTTAAACTGCACTTCGGAATGAGCGGGGTCTACAACCCATTTTGTATTTCTCATAAGATGTTTTTTTATAGTTAGTGATGAAAGATCGCAACAGGCAGGCACCGCTGTCCATTTTTTTGATGATATAACCATCAATATGGTTATTTTGTTATTGCTAAAGCAAAAATTATTCCAGAAAAAAATCGGTTCGACCCCGATCGGGGTCGTTGGATTGGGTTACGGGGGAAAGCTATAAACATGGAATCCCTTCGGGATTGCTTCAGGATTACCTTGTACCCGATCGCTCGTCCCAAATGAAAACATCTGTAATCATGTCGGGAACATATGCGCAAATTTACATTTAGGTCGTTTTTGCTGTCAAAGGGCGTGAAAGCCTCATTGGTCATGATTGCGAGACATGCAGACAAGGCTGAAGTAGGTGAGGCTCTACCCTATCAGTATGAATCCGTAGATAGCCATTTTTATGGTTTGATCATGAAACTACATTCCAAAAAAAACCGGAGGAAGCCCCCCGGTATTTTTCACATTATTCCCTAATTCAATCTACAATCAAATTACGTTGAGTTTCTTTCCTACCTTGGTAAAGGCAGCCACGGCCTTCTCCAAATGCTCCTGCTCGTGTCCGGCCGAGATTTGTACCCTGATCCGCGCCTTACCCTGGGGTACTACGGGATAGAAAAATCCGATCACGTAGATACCCTCTTCCAGCAACTGTGCCGCAAAATCCTGCGCCAGTTTGGCGTCGTATAACATAATGGGGACTATGGGGTGCTCTCCAGGTAAAATGTCAAAACCCGCTTCCGTCATCGCCTTTCGGAAATAGCGGGTACTGTTTTCCAGCTTATCGCGCAGGGCTGTAGAGGACGACAGCAGATCGAGCACCTTAATGGACGCACCCACAATGCTTGGCGCTAGGGTATTGGAGAACAGATAGGGCCTCGAGCGCTGGCGCAAGATCTCCACCACTTCTCTTTTGGCTGCCGTGAAGCCCCCTGAGGCTCCCCCCAAGGCCTTACCATAGGTTCCGGTAATGATGTCGATACGACCCATGACGTTGCGGTACTCATGGGTTCCCCTTCCGGTGGCTCCTATAAAGCCGGTAGAATGGCATTCGTCTATCATCACCAGGGCTCCATACTGCTCGGCCAGATCGCAGATCTTATCCAGTTGGGCAATGGTGCCGTCCATGGAAAATACTCCGTCCGTGACGATTAGTATCCTACGACTTCCTGAGGCCGCCTGTAACTGTGTCTCCAGATCGGCAAGATCATTATGTTTATATCGGAAGCGCTTGGCCTTGCACAGACGAATTCCATCGATCAGCGAGGCATGATTAAGTTCATCTGAGATGATAGCATCCTCTCCATTTAATAAGGGCTCAAACAATCCACCGTTGGCATCGAAAGCGGCAGCATAAAGGATGCAGTCTTCCATCCCCAAAAATTCAGCGGTTTTACGTTCCAGTTCCTTATGGATATCCTGGGTACCACAGATAAAGCGCACCGAAGACATTCCATATCCATGGGTCCGGATCGCCTCTATACCGGCTTCTATTACCGCCGGGTGCGACGACAGACCTAGGTAGTTATTGGCGCAAAAATTAAGTACTTCCTCCCCTGCCTGGGTGCGGATCGCTGCTGCCTGAGGAGTGGTGATGATTCTTTCTTTCTTATATAAGCCCGCCTCTTGGATGGCAGTCAGTTCCTCACGAAGTTCTTTTCCTAAATTACCGTACATATTAATGATTGGTTTTAAGTTTTAAAAAATGATTATGGTACAATTTAACCCTTAATCAGTTGATATTTTTTGCGTAGAGCCCCGATCATTTCCCGGGTAGTTTTATCCAGATCATAAGAAGCTCTCCATCCCCAATCGGTACGGGCTGGGCTGTCATCTAAATTATCTGGCCAGGAATTGGCGATTTCTTGCCTGAAATCAGGCTGGTAACTGACCTTAAAGTCAGGTATATATTCCTGAATGTTTCTTGTGATTTCCTTGGGAGAAAAACTCATTGCCGCAAGATTATAACTATTACGCACGGTGAGTCTGCCAGCATCTGCCTCCATAAGGTTGACCGTAGCCTGGATGGCGTCGTCCATATAGATCATGGGCAAGCGGGTCTCTGACTCCAGGAAACAAGTAAAGTCCTCTCCTTTAACCGCCTGGTGGTAAATGTCAACAGCATAGTCGGTGGTACCCCCACCGGGCATGGATTGATGGCTGATGATACCGGGGTAGCGTAACGACCGTATATCTAATCCATAACGATTGAAGTAGTATTGCGACCAATTTTCTCCTGCAACCTTACTGATGCCATAAACGGTACTGGGATTCAACGCCGCCTCTTGCGGAGCTACTCCGGTTATATTGCCACCAAATACGGCAATAGAACTTGGATAAAAAATCTTTTGTATCCCTGATTCCCGGGCTACCTCCAACACATTGAAATAGGTTTTCATGTTGATATCCCAGGTTTTCAGTGGCTCCTTTTCTCCATTCGCCGAAAGTATAGCCGCCAGATGGTATATCTGAGTAATTCCATAGCGCCGAACCGTTCTGGCCAATGCCTGTGCATCGGTTGCATCCAGCAATACGAATATCCCCGTTTCACTTTCCGGTTGCCGCAGGTCGGCTGCTACCACCTGATTTTCTCCATAGATGTCGCGCAGATAGGTTACTAAAACAGATCCTATCTGTCCGTTAGCTCCTATTACAAGAATATTTTCTTTAGCCATGATTCCTACTTTTACAAAAGTACAATTACCTTGCAATTAAGGCATTTGCAAAACTATTTTCAATATTCATCTATATTTGCAGTAAATATTACCGCACTATTCAATCCAATTAGTACATTTTACTTTTTTCAGATATATTTCTATTCATTTACAGAAAATATTATTCCTGCCATGGAACAGTTAGACAAAATTGATGCTAAGATCCTGAGGATCTTACAGAAGGATGCCAAGAAAACAACGAAAGACATTGCCCAGGCATTGAACCTTACCGTATCTCCCGTTTACGAACGTATTCGCAGACTGGAGAGCATGGGGTATATTAAAAATTATGTAGCCATACTGGACAAAAAGCTCATTGACCGTTCGGTAACCACAATCTGTCAGGTATCTATGCGCTACCATAACGAGGCTTTTATAGAAAAGTTTGAACAGGAGATTCAAAACTTGGAGGAGGTACAGGAATGCTACCATATGGCCGGGCAAGTAGATTTTCTACTGAAGATCAACGTGGCTAGCCTGGATGCATATCATGATTTTGTAAAATATAAACTGTCGAAAATTGACAATATCGGAGTGCTCAACAGCACCTTTGTCCTAAAGGAGATCAAACATACCTCGGAATATTATATCTAAAAAAAGCCCCTACATGTATGCAGAGGCCTTTAAATGAAAATTACTTGCATTCCCGTCTTACAGCGCTCTTTTTTTCACCTCAAAAAAGAAAGATTGCGTAGCGGCATTGCCTTCAGGAGTAATACCCTGAACGACCACCTGATATCGGCCAGGTTGATCGGAGCTGAACAATGATGCGGTTGCATGTCCTGAGGCATCGGTGGTTAGGCTTGGAGCCCAGAACAGCAAATTGCGCAGATCGGGAACCCGACTTGCTAATGCTGCCGGACTATCATAGAGAGGAGAATAAAACTCACGTCGCAGTTGCAGGCCTTCATATGGAATAATCTGTACATTATTATCCAGTTCGAACCCACTAAGATCGTGCTGATAGGTGGAAAGGCTCAGTATGCCCGTAAAGGCCATAGGTCCTAGGAAATACTTGGCATTCATTAATTCTATTTTCTTGACTTTAAGGGGATCGAAGGCCATAATTTTTTCATTATTAAAAATGGGAATACCATCCAGTAGCACCATGGGGTCGGTATCATAGACCGTATTGGGTACGAGCGCGTCAACCATTTTAAAATGAAATTCTTTTTGTTTCCGACGCACCAGCACTCCCCGAACATATTCACGTAACACCTCTTCCATAGTAGGGAAACGAGTGTAGGCATCCAGCATATAAAGTTCGTCAGGCTTACCAAAGAATGCCAGCGAATCGGGTATTTCCACGCTCACTACCTTATATTTCTCAGGCAAGTAGGCATTACGGGCCTGCATATTTATAGCCCGGTTTAACAAGGTATTTTCCCATCCCTTATCAAATTCGAATTTTGGCAATAATTTACTAGAGAAAACCGAGACAAAAGGGTTGGTAAGCTCAAACTGGCTGGTACTATCCTCCTGTACGTTAGTCTGTATGGTGAGTTCTTTGGGACCCAAAAATTCTTTAACCTCAAATCTTACCCTTCCGCGTCGATCACTAATAGAAGTATACAGTCTGACGGGGTAATCTGGGGCTGCAAGGAACAGGTCGCGGCTGGGCACAAAGGATCCCGTACTTTTATTAACCAGTTTCCCTTCTATGAAATGCCCATCATATTCAGGCAAAAAATGGAAAGGCGTCTCAGCCCCTGCCAACACCTGCGCCCAGTCGAAGCGCCTCCATCCATGGGTAAGCATCAGAAGGTCGATCTGCGATTTATCCTCTGCAATTTTCGGATGGAAGTAATAGTCTGCATCCTCTACCTGTCCTTTAAGGTCGGAAGTGAGCAGTAGATAGGTATCGAAAGAGACTGGCTGCTGGGCTTGAATGGAGTCTGTAAGATAAATCGCCACCGAAAGGCTGGTCTGATCGACGGGTGTTCCATTGCGAGTAGCCCCTATATCGAGTCCAATTTTTTCCCGCTGCTGGTAGCTTGGCCTACCCACTTTAGCATCTATTTTCAAAGTTTCGGAGGGATATTGAAAGAAAAGTCGCTCACAGAGCGGTTTCCACTGCCCGTCGAAAACAGTGAGATGGCTAATTCCTTCGGCCAAACTTTTCTTATCTATCTTAAACTGTAGTTCCGAACCTTTTACAATCGCCGATTGCATTTGCACTTTCCCCTGTCGGGTGTGCGAAATTAATTGCAACTTTTCCATGCGGGTGTTGGCATGAATGAGAACTTTCACCGCTAATACGTCGCCCAGGTCGGAAAGTTGCATGACCACACCTTCAGGCTGAACATCTGGAAAAGTGAAGGTATGGGTCTGTCCCTGAGCATCCTTTATAGTTGCCGAATAGCGTTGTCCAGCTTCGGGGGTAAACTGAAAGCGTCCTATGCCATGGTGATCGGGCAGGAAGGTGGCTACTACGCTCCTCTCCTGGTTCAAAATCTGTCCTGCAAAGGGGATACCACGACCATCAGTACCTACCGTTCGAAAACCAATAATACTCGGCAATCCAGCCACTAAATGTCCTCCTTCGGGGAAAAATTGCAGGTCATATTCTGGCAATATTCTAGCATCAGGGTTAGGGTCGAAAGCTACAAAAGGATTGACTATCGTAATGGTAGATTCAAAGAAGAAACCTGGATCAAAGTTTTTCATCCAGTTGGTATAACAACGCAGGGTATAAACCCCACTTCCTATGCTGGAGGGAAGCACTACACTTCCATCTCCTTCTCCATTTTTCAGAGCAAATTTAGTTTGGAGCAAAGGGGTCTTTTCACGATCCAGGAGTTCCAGATACCCCACTTTGCTCATATCCAGGGCCTGGTGAGAGGCTCCATCTCGTTGATATGCCTTAAACCAAAGCGTTTCCCCTACTAAATAAAGGGGGCGATCAACATGGACGAAAATTTTCTCCTGCACGGCTCGTTCAGAGTAACGTATCAGGTTCGATTTAATAGGTTCCAATGCTCCATATTGTGCCTGGGTCTCCGTAAATACACAGCAACATAATACCAGCATGGTTGCGAATCGAAAGTGCATTTGGCGAAATTTAGATTGAATGGATGGTATGTTCATTTCTTTATTCGGGAGTCAGAGTTCTATTGCCAAAATGATGGCCTTACATTGGTACCCCCCTGGGTCCGACAATCTGTACAAGACTGGGAGGCGCCCAATACGCTAACATCGTCCAGGTAAGACACCAGTAATCCGGTGTAATCTCTGGCGCAGGTAATATCAGGATTGCCGCAGGCAAGGGGCAGGGTGTCCGGGACACAGTAGGAATAATTCCCCAAACGTGGCGTAACAAATATACGCTTGGTAATTTCTGTCGCTGCCGCAAAATATCCAAAAACAAGTTCCTTAGGGTCGTCAACATTACGAATGTTTCCTGTAACCTGCGAAGGTTGAGGATCAAACAAGCTCCCTGTTCCCTGAGTCGTTTTTGAGAGTTCTGTCCAGTATTCAAAGGCTTCTCGGGTCAGACCGTACTGTCTTACTAGCAATGAATACTTGATCAGGAGTTTCTGGGAACTTACCTCTACCACATTAATGGGCAAGTCACGAATTTCGTCCTTTACGATTTTAATAGTACTGCCGAGTATAATATTGGTAGAAGATCGGGAGCGCCAGCAAGTATAGATATTATCAGGCCGGGTTACGATTTGATTGTCTTGCATCATGATAGTGGAATAGAGTGCCGCATTATATTCGTAAGTCTCTTCGAATTTCCATCGATAAAACCGAGTAGAGCCTGTATCATCATGGGTATTCACGCTGAAAACCATAGCATCGCGACGCTGGTCATAATAGCTACCCACGCTATCGATGGGAGGCGTATTGACTGCCTTTACATATTCAGACTGATAATGCTTGCCCGCGAGGGTATAAATATCCAGGCGGTACCTATCGTTAAGATTAAAATTAGTCGCTGGCAGTTGGTATACCCCAAAACTGGGCTCGGTAAAAACATAATTCTCACCTTGCTCACTGCTCACTACAATCTGAGCTCCAGTTTCGAAGGAAGGCTGATTGGGGCTATTAACATTCTGCGAATGCCGCAGAATAATCTGGCTGGGCGAATTGCTCAGGTTAAGAAACCCATCCATGACCAGATAGCCCTGATCGGAATTGACTTCAGGAGGGGAAAACGGTTCAATACACGCCTGAATGCCGGCCATGCCTAGCAAGAGGGTAAACAGGCCGAGTATGGACTTTCTGTTGAAGGTCATATTATTATTAAATATTCTGTACCACATCATATTATCTCGGGCAAGGAGCCCGCCGTTTAAAATCTGAAATTATAGGTAACTGTAGGAATGGGCTGTCCAAAAATAGATAGCTGGTAACCATTCACCCTTCCCTGATTAGTCTGAAAATAGACTGAAGTTGGATTTTTTCGTCCCAGCACATTATAAACCGAGAAGGACCAGGAGCTATGGGCCAGTTTACGAACCTTATGATTCCCTTCAATATTCATGGAAATATCGGCCCGATAATAGTCGGGAATACGAAATTCGTTACGATTAGCATAATAGACCCGTTGTGATCCATCGACAATATATTTGCCCACTGGAGGGGTGTAGGGTCTACCGGTACTATAGGTGAAGTTAAGTGAGAGACTAAATCTATGCGAGAATCTGTAGTTGGTAATAGCGGTAAAATCGTGAGGTTTATCGTAATTGCTAGGATAATAATTTCCTTCATTAGGCGCATCTGGCGATTCCCTATCGATCGCCCGCAGGAGCGTACGTGAATAGGTATAGCTTAACCAACCGTTAAATTTGCCTGATGGTTTTTTGATTAAAAACTCCACTCCATAAGCTTTGGCTCTTGTGTTGATGACGGCCGCTTCAATATTATGATTCATGATTAGGGAATCTCCCCCTTTATAGTCCAGGAAGTTATTTATGTTCTTATAATATCCTTCCAGAGATACCTCTATTTTATTGCCACTTAAATTGCGATACAGACCTACCGATAACTGATCGCCAATCTGGGGTTTGATATATGTATCACTTAATTTCCAAATGTCAGTAGGCGACACGGTCATGGTATTGGTAAGTAAATGGATATACTGCCTTAAGGTATTATAGCTAACTTTCAGGGAAAGATTATCCAGCAGGCTATACCGGGCTGATAGCCGTATTTCCGGCCCTGAATAGGTCTTTATATTTTTACCTTTAGCATAGTCAATAACCCCATCCTGATAGAGGTAATCGATGGGAAGCCCAGGCACATAGGTATTAACCGACCTGGGGCCCAGATAATTAAACATGGAAAAGCGCAGACCCGCCGTAATGGCTAGCTTGGGACTAACCTCAAATTTGTCTTCTATATAAAGTGCACTTTCCAGGGCTTGTTCGGCCTGAAGTTCGTCGGGAATAATAAGCGATTCAGTCCCTACCGGTTGAAATGAGCCGGGATGTAACTGGTAATAAATGCTGGAAACTCCCGCATCGATGGTATGCTTGGGAGATAATTGGTAGCTAAAATCTGCTTTAAAATTGGATTGGTTGATGTCAAACTTAAGATTGAAGGAATTCAAAGGGAGTCCTGCAGCCCTCATTTGGTACTGATATTTGCTATGAGAGGCTGTGAATTCGCTGTATAGCTTTGGACTGAAGGTATGCTTCCATTTTAATGCGGCGAGTTGATTTTGATAAGAATATGTGGTGTCGCCATATAGCCGGAAACGATCACTACTCTGGTAAGCTGTTAAGATAAGGGCATTTTTCTCGTTAACCTCATGTGTAACCTGAAGGTTCACGTCATAAAAATTGGCGGAACTCTGGTTGTAAGCTGGGTTATCCAGAGCCCTGATGACCCAATTAGAATACGTAGACCGCCCCCCCAGGATAAATGAGGTCTTTTCCTTTATAATGGGCCCTTCAAGTGTGAGGCGCCCCGTCACTAGTCCGATTCCCCCAGATGCAACGAATTTCTTTTTGTTACCATCTCGCCCGTTGACATCCAATACCGAGGATAACCGCCCGCCAAACTTGGAAGGTATCGTACTTTTAAACAGTTCTACATCCCGGACTACATCAGGATTAAAGGCAGAAAAAAAGCCGAAAAGGTGGGAAGGATTGTATATAACAGCTTCGTTAAATTGAATTAGATTTTGGTCGGTGGAGCCTCCCCTCACGTTGAGTCCTGTGCTATTTTCTCCAACGGACTTGATTCCGGGAAGAGTCAAAACAGACCGTAATAAGTCCGACTCTCCGAAAACCGTCGGGATTTGCTTCAGGTCTTTGATCGTCAGCTTTACCTGCCCCATCTGCGTCCCCACGACGTTTTTGTCCACCCCAGCCTTCACTTTCACCTCTTTGAGGGCTATTACACTCTCACGCATTTCAATATCGAGCTTCCCATCGGTATACAGCATAACCTGACGCTGCGTTTCGCGCATTCCAAAGCTTTTGACCTTCAACACATGTCTTCCCCGAGGAATGGTAAGGTTGTAGAAACCCAGAGCATCGGTACTTACTCCAATTGAAGGCTTCTCTATAAATACTGCTGCCCCAATGACGGGCTCTCCATTAACGGCATTGCGCACATAACCTGAAATACTGGACTGGCCTGGCGTAATCTTATATTTCTTCACCCCAATTTCATGCAGCTTACTCTCGGCTGTTGATAGCAATTTTTCCTTAGCATCTTGCTCCGGAGATTCATAAACCTCCATATTCTGACGAGAAGTAAGGCTGGGATCAAATATCCCCGTTTGTAATTGAGTAATAATTCTAGTGCCTTGCGTAATAAATATACGTTTCTGACTGTCAATAGCGTAAGAAAACTCCGAGCCTTTGAACACTTGTTCCATTACTTCCGGAACGGTAACATCCTTGATATGCAAATCTATGGTAAGCCCATCAAAGGCCTGCTCATCATAATAAATAATATAGTCGGACTGCGCTTCAACCAGCTTTACAAACGCGCTAAAGCGGACGGAATCGAGCTCCATAGTAACGCTCCTTTCACCAGTCTGCTGGCTCCAAGCGGGAAGAAAGGCGCCAATTAACAATAAGGTCAAGAGTAGATGTTTTTTGCTCATAGTGCCACTTGCTCGGAATGTTGAACCATCAATAATATAGCAGCCTCCCGATTTTGGCGGAAGGGAATTTGTGCTTCTCTCAAAGCCTTCCTCAGAATTCTTTCCTGTCCGGGAAAAAGGGAACGCACCGATTTCTTGGAACGTACCTCTCTATAAATCCCATCTATTAGGAGGTAATATCTATCTTTCACAGGATAAAAGCTAACCACCTTCTTGTCTACAATTTTCTCCTGCCGATCCTTCTTTCTCAGGACTAAAAATGAAGTTTTCCCTATAAAAACCTGGTCATAGAAGCTGGAGATCATTCCGGCCGGAAGGCCACCCTCCTTGGTTAAATACTGGAAGCGATGGTCGTCAATAGAAAACCAACTAATCTTGGGTGTCTGGAGAATCATATGATCTCCATTTAAATGCCGGATCAATAACTGGTCCTTAAATACATCATATTTAAGTGGTATACTGTCATGTTGCTGCCCATCATAAAAAACTTGCCCCATATGCCACTCCGAATCTTTATAGAACTGGTGCTCTTCGGACCGGTAATCATACCAGTAATAGATACGTCCGTTGTATAAATTTTGAGAGAAGGCGGTAGCCGCTTTATACGACTTAACCGGCGAGGATAAGGCACCAGACCCCGACACAGGGTTCTGCACTATTTGACCAAATCCGGAAAATTCAGCCCAAAATGCAAATAAAAAAACGAGGGTAGTAATCCGCATGAAATAGAATTTTATTTCAAATACTAGGTAAAGTGATTTATTGTGGCAAGTAACGAAATAAACCTGTAAATATAAGTTACTTAAGAGGCAATTTTTCCGGTAAGTTACCAGCTTATTGCGTAATAACTCCCCCGGAGATAGTGGCTTCTAGGTGATTAGAATTCAACAACTTCCAGCCATTCTAATCAAATATCGGCCAGACCAGGCTGGCTCAGCTTCAGGGTTACCACTTACAGCAGATGAACATCTTGCAAATCGGCTATTTGAATGCTGTCAACTTATGAGGTGACACTGTTTACGCCTCTTTAGTTGGAGGAGGTAGTCATAAAGTTTTCAGGCTCTGTTCTACGGGTTTAATGGCGGAGTGATACGGGATACCCTTCCATCATTTTTTGCAGGTGGGCAAGCTGCCCAAGAATTTTATGTCTGAATATAAACCGGCTATAAATATAAGACCTTAACTTTGTTAGTGCATTTTGCATTAAACACAGAAAGAGCCGAACATGAAAATTTTAATTACAGGAGGGGCGGGTTTTGTAGGATCCGCATTAGCCATCTCATTGAAGCATAATTATCCCCATTACGAGGTTTTCGCATTGGATAACCTTAAGAGAAGAGGATCCGAATTAAACTTAAGTCGTTTGAAGGCTGCCGGAGTGGTGTTTGTTCACGGAGACATCCGCAACAAAGAAGACTTTGATGCCTTCCCAGCCGTAGATGCCGTTATCGAAGCCTCTGCAGAACCCTCCGTTCTGGCCGGTCTGGATGGAACTCCCGACTACCTGATCAACACCAATCTGGTAGGCACAGTCAATTGCCTTAACTATGCCCTAAAGCATAAAGCAGATTTTATCTTTCTCTCTACCAGTAGAGTGTATCCCATTAAAACGATTGAGGGGCTGAATTTCACAGAAGAGGAAACAAGATTTGGATTAAGTGATGAGCAGCCTGTTCCTGGTGTTTCTTCTAAAGGAATTGCAGAAGATTTTCCATTAAATGGAGCGCGCAGCCTGTACGGAACCACCAAGTTAGCCTCGGAACTTATCATTCAAGAATATAATGAGTTTTATAATCTTCGCACGGTGATCAACCGTTGCGGTGTTATTACCGGCCCCTGGCAAATGGGCAAGGTAGATCAGGGCGTCATGGTGCTCTGGATTGCCAAGCATTATTTCCAGCAACAACTAGGCTATTTCGGCTATGGAGGTACGGGCAAACAATTGCGTGACATGTTACACGTAGCTGATTTATACCGTCTCATCGATTGGCAGCTACATAACCTGGATAAGGTAAATGGAGAAATTCTTAATGCTGGAGGTGGAATGGAAAGTAGCGCCTCCCTTCAGGAGCTTACCAAAATTTGCCAGGAAGTTACCGGCAAGACCATTCCGATTAAAATAGTACCTGAAAATCGGACCGCCGACATACGTTTGTACATAACCGATAACAGTAAGGTTACTGCTCTTACGGGCTGGAAGCCCCAGATAGGAATCCGACAGATCGTCGAGGAAATAACGGCTTGGCTGGCTGAAAATGAAGAAGACCTTGCCCCAATTTTAAAATAATAAACACTCGAAATGGTGTTATCCAGGCCGTCGTAAGGGCGGCCTGGATAAATAACGGCAGATTCCAATAAATAAAGTATTCCATGGTGCATCATTTATCCGGGAGCTCGCTGCCATTTTTTCACCAGAATTGACTTATCTTAATTCCATACAACATGGGACTTCACCCGAGAATCAGCCTGTTAATTGGCATCCTGTGCATTAGCATTTTCCCCGTTTTGGTGAAGTGGACTCCCGTTTCTGGCGTAAGCGCAGCCTATTATAGGATGTTGATCGGATTGCTCGGTCTGCTGCCCTATGCCCTGTGGAGCAGACAGCTTAGCCTTCCACCTAAACACCTCTGGCTCCCCATCGCTATTTGTGGTATCCTTTTCGCCACCGATATTTCCATATGGAATCTCTCTATTCAATATTCCAATGCAACGCAAGCGACCTTGCTAACCAACCTTTCTCCGATTTGGGTGGGTGTAGGTGCATTTTTATTTATGCCCAATAAACCTAAAATATATTTCTGGATCGGAACGGCCGTGGCTCTTCTGGGCATGGTCGTGCTGATCGGATTGGATACTTTTACAGAAATGCGCTTTGACCGGGGTTTTAGCCTTGCCATACTCTCCGGCATACTCTATGCGGCTTATATGCTAGTTAGCAAAAGGGTATTAAATCATATTTCTATTGTGCCTTTTATGACTTATTGCATGGCCGTTTCAAGCCTTTATCTACTGCTGACTTGTCTTTATTTTGACTTGCCTATCAGTGGATTTAGCAGTTCCATATGGACCGCATTTACTATTCAGGGATTGATTTGCCAGTTACTGGGCTGGCTCACCATCAATTTTGCCATTCAACGAATGGATGCGCAGCGTGTCTCTCTGGCCTTGTTAAGTCAGTCGATCTTTACCGCCCTTATCGCCTACTCCTTTATCAATGAGCCCATCACCTGGTCCATGGCTCTTGGGGGATTTATTATTCTGATCGGAATTGGCATCACTTTCCGGAATGCGCGCAACAAAGTCTGAATAAGCTTCAAAAAGAATCCGAATGGTCTTCTCCGCCCACCGGCCGGCATGATAAGATTCCCCCTCTCTCTCTCTTAAACGCCCAGTATAAACCGATACAGTTTACGATCAGTAACTGTTTTTGAAATATTTCCTGTCAGAAGTGCTACCGAGTAAGATATTTATTAGGCAAGAATGCTCAATCTTCCTTAAATTTGAAAGTAACCGGATAGAAACTGCATGACGCTCACCATTGAAAATATCGTATTAATAGGCTCCATTTTGTTATTTATTAGCATTCTGGCAGGTAAAACTTCCTATCGATTCGGGGTTCCTACTCTTATCTTATTTTTATTAATAGGGATATTGGCAGGTTCGGAAGGAATCGGCCGAATCCGCTTCGATGACCCAGAGCTAGCCCAGTTTATTGGCATCATAGCCTTGAATTTCATCCTTTTCTCGGGAGGGCTGGACACCAGCTGGCCTGCAGTACGCCCCATTCTCACAGAAGGAATCACTCTATCTACGGCAGGGGTACTTCTAACAGCCTTATTCTTAGGAACATTCGCTTGGTATATAACCGATTTCACCATTTATGAAGGGCTACTACTCGGCGCCATCGTATCATCGACAGATGCCGCCGCCGTGTTTTCCATACTTAGAGCCAAGAGCCTGGCCCTCAAATCCAACCTTCGTCCCACTTTGGAGCTTGAAAGTGGAAGTAACGACCCCATGGCCTATGTGCTCACCATCGCTTTTCTGTCGTTGGTAGTTAACCAAGACCTAGGATTGGCATCGATGATTCCCTTGTTCTTTAAGCAAATGCTTATGGGTGGTTTAGGTGGTTTCTTCTTCGGAAAAATCAGCAAATTTGTAATTAATAAAATACGTTTAGATTTTGAGGGGCTATATCCCGTATTGGTGATCGCCCTGATGTTTATTACTTTCTCTGCTACCGATTTAGTTGGAGGGAATGGATTTCTGGCCATTTATATTTGCGCCGTATACCTGGGCAATCAAGATCTGATTCATAAAAAAACCATCTTGAAAATGTTTGATGGGCTGGCCTGGCTGATGCAGATCATTCTATTTCTTACGCTGGGCTTACTCGTTTTCCCGAGCCGTATCGTCCCAGTAATCAGTATCGGACTCGTAATTTCATTGTTTTTAATTTTTGTAGCGCGGCCCCTCAGCGTTTTTATTAGCCTGATGGCCTTCAAAATGCAAAATAGAAGGAAATTATATATTTCCTGGGTAGGGCTCCGAGGTGCCGTCCCCATCGTTTTTGCTACCTATCCCCTGTTGGCCGGAATAGAAAAGGCAGATATGATCTTCAATATCGTCTTTTTTATTTCCATTACTTCCGTATTAATTCAAGGAACAACTTTATCCCTGGTAGCACGTTGGCTCAAAGTGGCCCTTCCTGAAACAGCCAAACCTATTGACCCTACTGATGCCTTCCTTGCCGAACATCCTAAAACAGCCATGAAAGAAATTTATATTGGCCAACATGACTTTCCGGTAGACAAAAAAATAGTAGACCTCGGCTTCCCTAAAACAGCGATTATTGCCATGATTAAAAGAGACAATCAGTATATTACCCCGAATGGATCCTCTATCATCGCTGCAAATGACACCTTGATCGTTCTCTCCGATTCTCAGGAAGGAATTAATAATGTATATCGTGCCCTACATTTAAAAAAGGAGTCTTCTGACTCATAACACATACCCAAACTACAGTAAAAAGCAACTTAAACTAGAATTAGCTTTTAAATTACTTTAGAAAAAGTTTTATAACTATTTGATTTTCCATTGAAATCAGTTGAGGAATCTATAACTTAGCCTACAATTGCCTCTTTGGTAATTATAAAAATCAGTAGGAACTACAATACATTTTGTTTCTAATATAAAAAAGCTGCCACGTTTAACATGGGAAGGAATGGATCGCGATAGCTTCTGGGAGTCGACAGTAGAGTTTTTACCCTCCAGCCTATTTTCAAATATAGAGTACCTTTTATCGAATAACTTTCAGGGATTACCCGTACAGATCGCTCTTCATAAGGGTGGATCTAATTTTCGATTTTTCACCTCTCACTGGCCTGAGATGGCGGCAGTTTTGTTCCAACAAATAAAGCAAGCCCCGAAGAAGCAGCACTTCCCGCATAAGACCGACCAGGAGCCAGTGGCCAGGTGCTCAGAAAAAGGCTTTGCGTATTGGGGACTTTTTGACGAGGATGATTATTTACTCGGGTTGATTTACGTCAAGCTTCCTGATGATAATTCATTTACTGATGCTCAAACACAAAATATCCTTCCGTTGCTTCGCTTAACTTCTCAGTTGCTTCAGCAGCAAAAAAGTTTGCATATCGGGCAAATAGAGGGCAGGCAAGCACAGCAACGGTCTATTCAGCTATTCAACATCATAGAAGCCTCCAATATGGGAACTTGGGAGTGGAATGTTGTTACAGGAGAGCTTGTCATAAACGAGCAATGGGCCAATATGCTGGGTTATTCAGCCGAAGAATTAAAACCTTTCACCTTAGACACCTGGTATAACGTATTACACCCTGAGGACCGTGCGTACTCGGACGAGAAACTCTTTGCCTGCGCTCACGACGAAATTGATTTTTACGATATAGAATGCCGGATGATTCATAAGGATGGATCAATTATATGGATTAATGACCGGGGGAGTGTGGTCAGCCGAAGCACTGAGGGTGCTCCTGTATGGCTCGCAGGCACACATACCGACATCACCGAGAAACATGAGGCCAACCTTCGGGAACGGGCTTTGATCAATGAGCTAGCCGATCGGAATGAAATGATTGAAAGAATTCTAAACCAATTGCCGATTGGAATAGCGGTTTACGATAATTGCCAATTTCGAAGTAGCATGGTGAATGATCGATACAGTCAGTACTTCGGCTGGCCCAGAGAGGAGATTAATGATATGGCCACGTTTTTAGAAAAACTATATCCCGATCCCAGTTATCGTCAAAAGGTATTGGACATGGTTCGTAAATCTATTGACAGTGGCGATCCAGGTCAGATGCACTGGGAGAACCTAGAGATCACTACCCGCTCGGGAGCTCGACGTTTCATCAACACCAGCAATATCCCCTTACCCGGTTCTAATCTTACGATCAATACGGTTCTGGACGTCACTCAACAATATTTGCAGGAAATAGAAATCCGAAGGGTGAAATCTAACCAGGAGGCTTTGATCAACGCCTCGGATGATTTGATATGGTCGTTAGACCTGACGGGGAGAATTCAGGCTTGTAATAAAGCCTTTACCAGGACCATTGAGTCCTTAACTAATTTAAAAATTTTGGAGGGTGATTCCGTTTACATGCCCGGAATAGCTCCTGAGATTTTTCATAAATGGAGAGAATATTACCGTCGTTGTGCGAGTGGACAATCATTTAAGGTGGTGGAGCAAACCTTAGACCCAATAAGGAATTTAACACTTTATTACAGTGTTTCCTTCCAACCCATTTTCGAGGTTAGCGGAAAAGTGCGCGCCATGGCCTGCTATGCCAAGGACATTACCAGTGAGCGCAAGCATCAAGAGCAGATCATCAGAACCAGAGATGAGCTGGATAAGATCATGCACATGTCCTTAGACATCATTTGCACCATTGATATCCGGGGACATTTCACCAAAGTGAGTGCCGCTAGCGAAAAAACCTGGGGTTACCATCCCTCCGAACTGGTAGGACGTAGATATCTGGATTTTATATTGGAAGCGGATGTGGAAAAGACAGTGGCTATAGAAAAAATTCTGCTCAGGGGAGAGCCTATAACTTACTTTGAAAACCGGTTTAAGAAAAAAGATGGACGTATCTGTCTGTTGGCATGGTCGGTGGTATGGAACGCTCAGGACGAACTTAATTATTGTGTAGCCCGTGACATCACCGAAAGGAAATACGCAGAGGATAAACTAAAACATAGTGAGCAGTACTTTAAAGCCCTGGTACAAGACGGCAGCGACCTTATAGCCATTCTGGAACCTAATGCTGATTATCGCTATGTGAGTCCGAGTGCTATTCGTGTCTTAGGAATCGAGCCGGAATTCTTTATCAATAAAAATGCTTTGGAGTTCATCCATCCCGAAGACCAGGCTATAGTAAGTCAAAGCCTTGCACAGGTAGCCACCTCCCGGACTGTTTCCATTGCAGCCTTCCGATTCAAAACTTTTCCTAATGAATGGAGGTGGATAGAAACAGTTCTCACCAATTTGCTGGATGACCCAGCCGTAGAAGGACTTGTGGCCAACTCAAGGGATGTTACCGAACGGATTGAGGCAGAAAAGGCCCTCCAAGAAAGCATTGAGCGCTTCGAGAAAGTAGCACAGGCAACCAATGACGCAATCTGGGATTGGGATATCGAGCATGATTCCATGTATTGGGGAGGCGGGTTTAAGCATCTGTTTGGCTATGATGGTCAGCAACACCCTAAAACTATTGAAGGTTGCCACCGGCAGATCCATTCCGAAGACAAAAAAGGAATGACACAGGCCTTCTACACGGCCATTCAGGATAAGAAACAAAATAAATTCCAATACGAGTACCGGTTTCAGAAATCGGATGGTAGTTACGCTTTGGTTATTGACCGTGGGGTCATCATCAGGGATGAGAATAGGCAGGCAAAACGAATGGTAGGTGCCATTACAGATATTAGCTACCGAAAAGAATTCGAAGAAGCCCTGCAGCGCCTCAATTCTAATCTCAGACAGTATACCAAAGAACTGGAACGGTCGAATGCCGAGCTGGAACAATTTGCCTATGTTGCATCACACGACTTGCAGGAGCCCTTACGTATGGTCACAAGCTTTCTTTCACTTTTGCAAAAAAAATATGAGGGTAAGCTCGATGAAAGAGCTCAGCAGTATATACATTTCGCTGTAGATGGGGCCACGCGCATGCGACAAATTATTTTAGACCTTCTGGAATACTCCCGCGCAGGAAGAAAAGATACAGAGCCGGAATGGGTGGATTTGAACGAAATTCTCGAAGATTACCGTATGCTAAGAGGCAAAAGCTTAAGGGAAAAATCGGGTACTGTCTGTTCGGATGACCTCCCCCGAATCATGACCTTCAAAGGGCCCCTCAAACAAATTCTTTATAATTTGATTGATAATGGATTGAAATATAGTAAAATAGACCAGCCTCCCATCGTAAATGTCACCTTTCATGAAGATGATACGTTTTGGAAATTCTCGGTCAATGATAATGGAATTGGCATTCCTGAAGAGTACTTTAGTAGAATATTCGAGCTATTTCAAAGGCTCCATCCCAATAGCGAATACAATGGCACGGGGATAGGACTTGCCATAGTTAAGAAAATTATTGATAACTTAAATGGTAAAATTTGGATAGAATCTCTGGTAAATCACGGAAGTACCTTTTATTTTACCATCCCAAAGTCTTGATGCCTCTTATGAAAAACTTTAAACTATTACTGGTGGAGGATAATGAAGGAGATATCATGCTCATTTCAGAAGCCCTCCACGATCATGACTTGGTCGACGATCTGACCATTTTACGAAATGGCCAGGAGGCTTTGGAATTCGTTTACCAAAAAGGGGCTTACCAACAGGCCTCCCGTCCCGACCTGATTCTTCTGGATATTAATTTACCTAAGCTGAACGGGCATCAGGTCCTTAAAACCATCAAAGAGGATAAGGATCTCAAAGCCATCCCTGTGATACTACTATCGACATCATCAGCAGAAAGGGATATCAGTCAAGCCTACCAGAATGGTGCAAATTGCTTCATTACTAAACCCATGGAAATGGATCTTTTCAAAAGTGCATTTGAAAGTGTGGCCGAACTATGGTCCAACGTTGTAAAACTCCCCCAAAAAGAGATCTGATGAGATTGGACAAAACCAAATACCGCATTTTGGTCATAGAGGACAATCCTGGCGACTATTTACTTATAGATGAGTACCTGCATGAGTACATTTCAGAACCCGAACTACGGCATGTCCAAACCTATAGCCAGGCGGAAACCCTCCTGGGGCAAACCCAGGACTTATTTGACCTTATCCTCCTTGATCTCTCACTTCCCGATATAGGAAAAGATCAACTGTTACATGTCGCTCAACAAGTAAGCCAAACGGTGCCCGTCATCATATTGACCGGCTATCCAGATATGGATTTTGCATCCAACTCTCTGTCTATGGGTGTTTCCGATTATCTGGTCAAGGATAAAATCACTGCGCTGATTCTCTATAAGAGTATCATTTATGCCCTTCAAAGAGATAAATTTTTACATTCGTTACGGGCCTCTCAGAAAAGATATATGGAGCTCTTTCACTTGAGCCCCGCTCCGATGTGGGTTTATAATTTGGAAACCCTCGACTTTCTGGACGTCAATGATGCTGCCATCCACCATTACGGATATTCGGAAGCTGAATTTTTAAGTATGAGCTTACGAAATATACGGCCTGCAGAAGATATGGTTTTTCTGGAGCAGGCCATGACCAAAATGAAAGAAACTTCAAATCAACGATATAAAAACATCTACAGGCATATCAAAAAGGATGGTTCCATTATTAAAGTAGAAATCATCGGCAATAAAATTGATTTTAATGGTGTTCCGGCAGAAATTGTCATGGCTACTGATATTACAGAAAAGCTGGTGCAGCTACAAGCCATAGAGAACCAAAACAAAAATTTGAAAGAAATAGCTTGGATGCAGTCTCATGTGCTCAGAGCCCCTGTAGCCAGAATTATGGGGATCATACAACTTATGCAGGATGACGAAATGGATCACCTGGAAAAGGAATCACTCCTGAAAGAAGTATACCAATCGGCCACAGAAATAGACTCGGTCATAAAAAATATTGTAGATAAATCTCAAGCCATACGTTGCTAAATAATATTAATATGTTGAAACTTCCTGTACTAGTCGTAGAAGACGACACAATTTTTACCATGCTGCTAAAAAAGCTCATACACAAAAGTCAACTAGCAGAAAACACTTCGACTTTTACAGATCCTGTTGAAGCGCGCAACCATGTTTGTCAAGGAATTGACCAGCAGATTCCGGTTGTCATATTCCTGGATATTAATATGCCCATTCTGAGTGGATGGCAATTCTTGGAGGAGATTAAAGCTTACCGAAATCCTTCTAATACCTGGGTTTATATCACCTCTTCTTCCATCGATCATAGCGACCAGAGCCAGGCGTCCAATAACCCCTTCGTAATCGACTATTTGGAAAAACCCATCAGCTTAGAGTCTATTCTTACTTTAAAAATTAACCTCCAAAAAAAGCTCAAAGAGCTGAGTAGCTAAGAAATAATAACATTTTACACTATCACTTAGTTGATGCAAATCAGGGGCATCAAACAGAGTATTAATTATTGACCATAATATCAGCATATATTTCGTCAGTCCATTGTTATGAATGCTACACTCCGCCCCTTACGGGATCTGCTTGCCACAGCAATACCGGAATTATCCCCCCAAGCCTGGGAGGATTTTCAGGAAATCTGGGCTCCTGTTTCAGTAAGAAGGAAGACCGTGCTTAGCAGCCCAGGATACCAGGAAAAATTCCTGTACTTTGTTTTAGAGGGAGTTCAAAGGGTATACTTTTTTGATCAGAATAGTAGGGAAGCAACTTTGGTATTCACCTACCCTTACAGCTTTGCCGGGGTTTTGGACGCATTTTTACTTCAATGTCCCTCCAAATACTATTTTGAGACTATTTCAGATTCACAGCTTTTGCGAACCCGATACGATCAGTTTCACAGGATTCAACAGCAGCATCCCTGTTTAAGGGAATTTGTAGATAAAACCCTTCATACAGTAATTGCTGGTTTATTACAGCGGATGGTAGAGCTCCAATGTTTTACTTCTGAAGAGAAATTCACGCAGCTGCTCAAACGCAGTCCGCACTTACTCCAGGTGGTACCTCAGAAATACTTGGCAAATTACATAGGTGTGGATCCTACAAACTTCAGCAAGCTTATCAATAAGGTCCGAATGTAATGTTGGTATTTACCAATATTTCAAATTACGCTCGAGCCTATTTTTGCCATGAACTTAAAACAACATGATTCATGACAACAAATAACTTATGGAAGAGGTTACATATGCTATACTTCTTCGTTTCCATTTTAGGACTGGCCTCTGTCAGTATCATTTCTATTCTGGACCCACAGCAGACCATGGATTTGGTTCAGGTAAAATTAGAAAATACAGATGCAATAAGTTCAATTCGGGGAATATATGGAGGGGTAGGATGTACCATTATTGTCGGGCTCATTTACCTCCAACGCCAGCTACCATTCCTTGCCCTGGCATTCTTAACGATGTTCTGGTCGTCTTACGCCTTGAGTCGTTATCTAACCATGGCCATCGATGGCCCTCTTCAGGATTTCGGAAATCAATGGGTATTAATAGAAACCATTCTAGCAGTATTAGGGCTGGGGTTGGTTATGGCCCAATCGAAAAATCGGCTGACGACCTCAGCCAGAAATTGACGAGGAGGCAGAATATCCTTTTTGCATGGAGGACTTTAGTTCAGCAATAATTCGCAAATAAGGATCCATACCACTGGTCGCTATCAGCGCTTTTGTTTATATTGCTGATACCATGCAGGAGACATGCTGCATGGAAGGTACGAGCTAAATAAAGCAGCTATGAAAATAATAGAATGTCCTAGAGATGCCTGGCAAGGACACGGCCCTTTTATCCCTACAAGCGATAAAATTGCCTATCTAAACCAGCTATTACAGGTAGGCTTTGACACCATCGATTTCGGCAGTTTTGTTTCCCCCAAGGCAATGCCCCAGGTAAGTGATACGGCAGAGGTGATTGCTGGCTTGGATTTATCACAATCCAATACCCAATTATTAGCTATCGTTGCCAATGCCGGTGGTGCTCAACAGGCCTGTAGTTTCTCCCAGATTACATATGTAGGGTACCCTTTTTCTATTTCTGAAACCTTCCAAAAAAGAAATACGAATGCTGGGATGGAAGAATCGTTGGAGCGGGTAACCGCAATCAGCAAACTCTGCGAGGATAAGGGCAAAAAGCTGGTAATCTATATTTCCATGGGCTTCGGCAATCCGTATGATGATGCCTGGAACCCTAGTATCGTCCAGGAATGGGTGGATATCCTCGCCCAGATTGGTGTACGCACTTTTTCTTTGTCAGATACCGTTGGGCTGGCTCGTCCAGATGATATAGAGACGGTCTTTTCCCAGTTGATTACAGGATATGCCGACCTAGAATTCGGGGCACATTTTCATACACGGCCAGAGGCATGGAGGGAAAAGCTGGAAGCCGCCTACCAGGCAGGCTGCAGACGTTTCGATGGGGCCTTGCTGGGGTATGGGGGCTGCCCTATGGCCCAGGACGACCTGGTAGGCAATATGCCCACCGAGCATATAATAGCTTTTGGAAACGAAAAAAAGGAATTACAAAATCTGGATATTGACTTAATGCAGGCACTTACCTATCAATTTAAAGCACTATTATAGGGGTCAGGGTGCGACTCCACTCTCGGTCTCCTTGCGTTGGAGCCTGTAACCGATGCTCAGATGGTGTGACCAGCCTAGGTGATTATGGCTATGAACGGCATAATCGAACCAAAAAGGCTGGGCCTGCACCCCCAAGCCGAAGTGATGCGTCATAGGGCCGGCAGAAATGCCTGTACGAATGATTAGAAAGGGGAGAGGTTTGTAACTAAGCCCACCACGAACTACGGTGGGGAGGTTGGTATGTTTGTATAATTCAGCAGCAAGGTATACTGCCGGAACCGGCTCATATTGCAACCCTATTTTTAATATCGTAGGCACCTTCGCTCCACCTTCTCCCGAGAACGAGGATTGGAATAAATTGTAGGCATGAGCCCCCATCCGAAGCCGATTTCCCAGCATAATCTGTCCCCCCATATCCATTACAAGGGACCGACGGCTTAAAATAAGCGAGGGGATATTAAAGGCCTGTTGAAGATAATTGAAGCGAAGGCCCAAACTGACTTTTTCTATACGATGGGCCAATCCGATACTCGCCTGCAAATCGTGGTATTGCTCATCTCCAAAACGCAGTACGGCCACCGAAGTCACGAATTGAGAGGGCAATGGTACCACTGCCGACGCGGCAAAGACCCCAATACCTGGGAGGTTATAATGGGTATCATAGGCCGCCAGAATATGCGTTACCTCCGCTGCTGCGATCCCGGCTATATTGGCCCCGGGACTGGAAGGATCTGAGTCTGCCACGGTAGCATTTCCAAGGCCCCAGGCTCGCGCCCCCAGTACTAAAGGCTCTCCCTGTGCCAGGACAGGGCAGGGCTGTATAATGGAATAGCAAAGCCCCACTCCCACTAGTTTTAATAAAATGCCGGTCGATAACTTCATAGCCCATATCGTTACTGGCAAAAAAATAGTGCAGGTCTACCAAAATATTAACGGGAGCCTGCACTATAAATATACGATAAATTACGGGCATTGAATGCTGGAAAACCAGGCACTTATCTCCTTATGAACGCCTTATTGGAATTTTCTCTTTACAATAGCCAGCAAGGCACCCACGGCTTCTCCATTGACATCCCAAGCATATTTGGAAGCATAACGATGCCAGATCAGATCTTTGGCTTCTTCAAAACTCTTGACCGTATCGAGCTCATAGATAGCCTTATCGAAATGCTCACTATTTTTGTTGAATAACTGATTGACAAACATAAAGCGCTGTCCTAGGGGAATGGAGCCAGCAATGGTTTCGACCCGTACGGGGACAGAGCCATAGGAGTTTTCCTGAGAAGGCTTGGGCAAATCAACCTTAAAACGGTTGTTGAGGGACTCTCTTTCGACCTGAGTTGACTTAGAAACTATCTCGGATAGCACGGCTACACTTCGCTCGGCCTTTACGGGTTGAGGGAATCCGTTGCTCGTCTCTATGTCATTCAGAGCAGAGTCGAAAAAAGAACCGGCCTTCTGGGCGGAAGGCGAGGGCTCCTCCATAGGAGCCTGAATAGCTGCAGATGGGTGGGCTCCTAATAGTTCATCAATCCGTAAGGGTCTTATTTCGTTAAACTGAGAAATATATCCGTCCAGTGTCTCCTGTTCATCTGATTCTGGAAGAGCCTCATCAAGCCAATTAAGGGCCTCAGCGATTCGCACATTGCTCTTTCCAGAATCCAACAAGTTGGTTTTCAACTTCTCGGCTATTCCTTTATGGATATGCGTATATTTATAGAGCTGTTCCGCCGCACCGGCATCGAACCCATCTTCTCCACAGACGGAGATTTTTTCTTTGAAATACTTGGCCGGATATAGCAGGAGTTCCACGGCCTCTATTGTAGAAGCCTTCAGTAAGGGTTCCAGATCGGCTCTCTTCACGGCAATGTGTTGAGAAACAGTATTCATAAAAGTGCTCAATGCTGCCTGAACTTCCTCATTTTCAAAGTCGAAATAAGGACTTCGAAAGGCCATTGCATTGCCTTTCCAGGTTTCGAAAAGCCTGTTAAGTATTCCTAAATTAACTTGTCTTACAGGGGTTATTTTTAACAAATCGGCCCCAGAAATTATATTTTTGCCTCCATATGCCTCGGTGAGTACCAAGGTGGTAAAACCAGAAGCATATTGCTCGATCGCATTTATATTCAAACCATTCGACATAACGAATCAGAAATTTTTACGGTATTGTTAAAAAAAATTGTGTTTGATTTGTAAAGATATTAAAAATTGCTCGCCACAAGGCCCGCTTACCCTTAAGATGTTTATAGAACCTTCACATAAAAAACAAAATCCCAAAACGGGGTGGATCGAAGTTATCTGTGGCTCGATGTTCTCAGGTAAAACAGAAGAACTGATCCGTCGGCTTAACCGAGCAAAAATAGCCCGGCAAAAGATTATGATATTCAAACCAATGATGGATAAACGATATCATCATGAGAACATTGTTTCACATAATGATAATTCCATTGCTTCTATTCCTGTAGAGCGTGCTCAGGACATTCTTCGACTTTCAGCAGATTCGGAGGTAGTAGGTCTGGACGAAGCACAATTTTTTGATGGTTCCGTGGTAGACGTATGTAATCAGTTAGCCAATGAAGGGAAAAGAGTAATTATTGCGGGTCTGGACATGGACTATTTAGGCCAGCCCTTCGGAAGCATGCCCCAGCTGATGGCGCTGGCCGAATATGTCACCAAAGTCCATGCCATCTGTATGGTTTGTGGTGAAGTTGCCTCCCACTCCTACCGGCTTTCTCCCTCCGTCGACCATATATTGCTGGGAGAAACAGAGGCTTACCAAGCCCGGTGTAGACGCTGTTTCAACCTAGGCGACCAGGCAGGAAAGCACTGAATTCCTACATTCCTTTAGCTTTTCAAAAACACTCCGCAAGCATCCCTTTTCAGACATTAAGGAATATTTGCGGAGTGCACCTGACCTGGGAGCTTCGGGTTATCTATTTTAATTCTTCTTTCAAAAAGAACCCGGTATGGCTTCCTTTGGCTTTAGCGACTTTCTCCGGTGTGCCATAGGCTACCACCGTGCCGCCCTGAGAGCCTCCTTCGGGGCCCATATCCAACACAAAATCGGCCACCTTAATCACGTCCATATTATGCTCGATTACCAGAACCGTATTGCCCTTTTCTACCAGCTTGTTCAAAACATTCAGTAAATGCTGAATATCCTGAAAATGTAACCCAGTGGTTGGCTCATCCAGGATATACATCGTCTGTCCCGTATCTCGCTTAGAAAGTTCTTCAGCAAGTTTTACCCGCTGTGCTTCCCCACCCGACAGGGTAGTAGCATGCTGTCCGAGTGTAATATAACCTAAGCCAACATCGAAAAGCGTTTGCACCCTTCGTAAAATACGAGGTTGATTTTCGAAAAACTCCAATGCGGTCTCTACGGTCATATCCAGTATATCGGCTACCGATTTCCCTTTGAAACGTACCTCAAGAGTTTCCCTGTTAAACCTCTTTCCTTTACAGGTTTCGCAGTCGATATGTACATCGGGAAGAAAATCCATTTCAATACGTTTACGACCGGCACCTTCGCAATCTTCACAGCGCCCGCCTTTTACATTAAAGGAGAACCTCCCTGGCTTATAGCCTCGAATCTTCGACTCGGGCAGCTCGGCAAATAACGACCTTATGTCGGTAAACATATTGGTATAAGTCGCCGGGTTAGACCGGGGCGTACGACCTATAGGCGACTGGTCGACCTCAATTACCTTGTCGATATGTTCCAAGCCATCAATACTCTTGTAGGGTAAGGGTTCGCGACGTGACTTATAAAAATGCTGGTTGAGCAAAGGAAACAGGGTCTCGTGAATTAAGGATGATTTCCCGCTCCCGCTGACCCCCGACACACAAATCATCGTTCCAAGAGGAAAAGACACTTGTACGTTCTTAAGATTATGCCCGGTACACCCTTTTAAAACCAGACTTTTCCCATTTCCCTTTCTTCTTTTTGCTGGAACTTTTACGGTAAGTCGACCACTTAAAAAATCTGCAGTCAGCGAGCCATTTTCTAGGAATGCAGCTGGTGAGCCAGCCCCCACCACATGCCCGCCATGTCGCCCTGCGCCTGGCCCTATATCTACAATATAATCTGCCGCCAGCATCATATCCTTGTCATGCTCGACCACCAAAACTGTGTTACCCAGGTCTCTCAAACTCTTCAAAGAATTAATCAGGCGCACATTATCACGCTGATGCAGCCCTATACTGGGCTCATCCATAATATACAGCACTCCGGTAAGCTGGGTACCGATCTGGGTAGCCAGGCGAATTCGCTGCGCTTCACCTCCTGAAAGAGTACGTAGCGAGCGGGTAAGCGTAAGGTAATCCAGGCCTACATCTAGCAGGAAGCCTACCCTTTTGCGAATTTCCTTTAGCACTTCGCCCGCGATGAGCTGTTGCCTTTCTTCCAGACGATCTTCTAAGCCCACCAGCCACTTTGAAAGGTCCAGCACATCCATTTCAGAGAGTTCAGAAATGTCTTTACCATCTATTCGGAAGTGAAGAGATTCTTTCCGAAGACGTTTCCCCTCACACTCAGGACAGGTTTTAATCATCATAAAATCCTTAAGCCAGTCCTGAATTTTGTCGTTGCCCGTTTCCTGTTGTTTCTTCAAAAAATTGACTATCCCTTCAAATTTAGTATCCCATTCCGTTCCTGGATATTTTTTAGAGGGAACTGGCACGGGCTCATCACTTCCATACAGCACGAGACGTATCGCATCTTCGGGGAATTTATCCAGGGGGGTGCTAAGGGTTACCTTGAACTTTTTAAGAAGCACCTCGAGCTGTTTAAATATCCAGGCCTCCCGGTATTCTCCCATGGGTGCTATCCCCCCTTTTTTAATAGAAAGACTTTTGTCGGGCATCACCGACTCTTCCGTGATATCGTCTACTACACCCAGACCCTGGCAAGTAGGGCACCAACCGTAGGGCGAATTAAAGGAAAACGCATTAGGAGCCGGGTCGTCATAACTAATCCCCGATTCGGGATCCATAAGATTTTGAGAAAAATAGTAGGTCTCCCCTTTTTCATCCAATATCATGAGGGCGCCTTTCCCTTGCTTAATAGCGGTGGCCACAGATTGACTTACCCGGTAGCGCGATTGCGGGTCTTCCTTTTCACTACGCGGAATCAGCCTATCGATCACTATTTCTATATCATGAACCTTATATCGGTCCAGCTGCATTTTGGGGCGAATATCCTGCAGCTCCCCATCTACCCGTACTTTATTATAACCTAAGCGGGCTATTTGTACAAATAACTCCCGGTAATGACCTTTACGACCTTTTACTGCGGGGGCTAAAATTGTGGTTTTCTGATTGATAAACTGGGTCATAAGCTGATTAACAATCTGATCTTGAGACTGCTTCACCATTTTACGACCTGTCACATAAGAGTAGGCCTCCCCCGCTCTTGCGTACAGCAGGCGCAGAAAATCATAAATTTCGGTAACAGTGCCTACTGTCGAGCGAGGATTGCGGGAGGTTGTTTTCTGTTCTATGCTGATTACCGGAGAAAGCCCGCTTATTTTGTCGACATCCGGACGTTCCATCTCTCCTATAAAGCCACGCGCATAAGCCGAAAAGCTCTCCATATATCTCCGCTGACCTTCGGCATAAATCGTATCGAAAGCCAGGGACGACTTCCCGCTTCCACTGATTCCCGTAACGACCACCAACTTATTGCGGGGGATGGCCAAATCTATATTTTTAAGATTATGCTCCCGTGCGCCCTGAACCTCAATAAGGTCCCGACTGTCCACTTCCAAACCATTCAATGAATTCAAAATATATTATGCGTTTATATTAATTCAGGATATCCCCATGTAGCCCTATTAGAACGACAAAAATAAGGCTTGGGTTTCATACGATGGCTACTTATTAATGCTTTTCCACAGAGCCGTTGCCAAATACACCGATCCCCGAGGCACCCTATCGTTATACATTAAAAAAGGGTGCCGATGGAGCACCCTTAAACTTTATTTTGAAATCTGCCTTAATTTCGGCTATAGGTATCCGAAGTAGCCTGTGGGAAGGTACGAAGGATATCTGCCATGGTATTTTTTACCATAGACTCCCGGTCTTCCTTTTTGCTTGGAGCCTTCACCTTACCAGCTGCCCAGCCCTGCCAAATCATTCGGTCGCTAGTGTTCTGATAAATATTCAAGATGAAACGACTTTCCTGGTAGTTATAGGTGGAGATATTATTACCTCCTCCATACCACCACATATACGGAGAGTACATATTATTGGATCTTACCTGCTGACGGTCCTTTACGTCCGTGGTAAAACGTACAATAAGTTCCGGGTTATTTTTGTCCAGTTTATATCCCTTCCCCTCCATCACTTCCACTACCGCATCCTGCAGTCGGCGGCGATTAAGCTCACTACCCAGTAAGGGGTCCTGTTCCAGATTCGTCTCAGGCTCCACATTAAAGGTTTTGAACTGTTTTAAGTTTACCGATGAATCGTAGTCATAACTGACCTGCAAGGCCTGGCTACATCCCACTAAGAGCATTCCTAAGAGCCCTGTATACAATAAATATTTCATTCTAAATTTTAAGTTTTTCATGTCTAATCAGTTTTTGGTTTATTGAGGATTCTAATGTTAATTCTCAGCCAAAGCTGCTTTATATATACACATTTTTGGGCAAAAATGTTGCAGAAAAGCATTTTTAAGAGGGATATTTTCCGCTTTTAACATTTTTTAGCTTTAATCAGAATTCTAGAATTCTGTCCGGCTGCCATCACCACCCATTCACAACGAAAAACGCAACAATAACCATAGGTATTGCTGCGTCTATAATATCTTTTCTTTAGAGTCAAATGGTCCGGAAATCAGGATGTTCGTAACCTTCCCGATACACTCTGCTCAGCAGGGCCGTTGCTTCTTTATCACCTGTTACTTCTTTGTTAACGGGATCATAGGAGAGAGGACGGCCTAATTGCATGGCCAGATTTGCCAGGATACAGCTAGCAGTAGAAATATGTCCCTCTTCAATATCGGCGATGGGTCGGCTGCTCCTCTCTATAGCGCTTAAAAAATCGAGCATATGCAATCGGGTGGCGGGAGCTGCATTGAGTTCTATGCGATCCTCTTTGAGGTCTTCCGGGTATTTTTCTCGCTCATAAACCACATCTTTATGAATCTTCTCGCCTTTTCCCTGGGGGATGAAATCATAAGACATGGTGCTTCCCCATAAGGTTCCCTTTTCACCATATAAGGTAAACGACCAGGGGTAATCGGGATTATTAGGGGTTCCCCATGTTCTGTGTTGCCAGATGCAATTTAAATTGTCGTATTCAAAAACGGCGTGCTGGGTATCCGATATATTCGATTTTGCCTCAGTATTGGTATAAATCCCTCCAGAAGAACTTATCTTATTGGGCCATCCAAGGTTCAGCATCCACCGAACTGTATCCAGCATATGCACACACATATCTCCGGTAATACCATTTCCATACTCCATAAAGGCTCTCCACCACCGAATATGAGGTAGTCCGTCATAGGGTCTCATGGGGGCTGGGCCCGTCCACTTTTCATAATCCAAATGAGTAGGAACAGGCTCCAGAGGCGGGTTGGCTCCATTGCGCATATGGAAGTAACAGCACATCTCTACATGGGAAATCTTTCCAAGCAGTCCTGCATCCACAATATTCTTTTTTGCATCAATCAGGTGCGGGGTGCTCTTCCTCTGAGTCCCTACCTGGACCACCTTTTTGTATTTGCGGGCAGCCGCAACCATAGCCTCACCCTCCATTACATCTACACTTATAGGTTTTTGGACATATACATGCGCCCCCGCCTTTACCGCATCGATCATCTGCAGGGCATGCCAGTGGTCAGGGGTCCCTATCAACACGATATCGAGCTGGTTCTCCTTCAACATTTTCTGATAATCACCATACAAAAGAGGCACTTTTCCCGACTTTTGCCTTTGGCTCACTAGCTTGCCCGCTTCATTCAGTAGATTCTGGTCGACGTCACAAAGGGCGATTACCTCAACGGGTGCTACTTGAATTAGCCGGAACAAATCGCTTTTCCCATACCACCCCGTTCCGATCAAACCTACCCGGTAGGTTTTGGCCGGATTTATCAATTCCATTCCTTGTGCTCCAAATGCAGTCAGAGCGAGGGCTGCCGTAGCACCTTGCAAAAAGCCTCGTCGATTTATATTGAACGTATGCATGGTTATATTAATCTATTTAAAGGTTATCGGCCCCGCTCAGGATTTGCAGCGGGGTGGCTCACTTTAAAAGAATGGGTAGCTCTGGGTTTACTAAGAATATTTGAAAATAAACATAAATTCTTACAGCATCGGGGAATCCGGATCCGGTACTCACCAGCCCAAAGGGTCAGTCGAGCATGTTGAGCCTTTTTAAGATTGTTTTGGTAATTTCTTTCCTGCAGCTCCCAAAGTTTGTATTCTTTATTGCTCTATCTTTAATAACCCTGGTAGCGAAGAAAAAGGCCTTTCCTTTCTTTTCTATATATCCAACCCACCAGCCGGTATCCACGCCCCCATAGCGGGTCCAGCCCGTTTTGGCACGGAGGGTGTATTCCTCCTGCTGCTCCTCTATCATCATATTTTTCAAAATAGAAAAGCTCTCTTTTTTAAACGGTAGGCTTTCATCATAAACACCCTTCAATATTTTTATCTGATTGACCGGCGAAATAGCGAAGTTACCTTGGTTCCAGAAATCTGGATCGTCAATGCTTAGATCTACATTCCCGTAGCGGCAGGCGTCTAAAAATTGCTTGTATCTCTCCTTTCCAATTTTCTTGGCAAGTTCCACATATACCCATCCTGCCGACAATTTAAAGGCTTCACGCAGCGACATGTCATGATATATATCTGGGCGATAACCATATTTGGTGGTATCGGTAGAACCAGGCCATTTTACAATTTCATTTTCATCGGCTATAACACCAGTTTCAAGAGCGATTAATGTATTAATGATTTTAAAAGTCGAAGCAGGCAGGGTTGGGGTATGACTATCATCAATGTCACTGGAAATCCAGGCAGCGGCGTCATTATCGTATATGGTAATGCTCCCCTTTAGTTGGCAATCGCGAAATGCTCGGCCCAGATCGTCTTGAGCCGTAGCTACTTTGTTCAGCAGCACACTACAGAACAGGCTCATCATCAATATATGCTTTTTTCTGCTCATTATAATTCAACGGGTTTAAATGATAAAGAGTCAAAAATACCCGTATTGGGAGAACGGCGAATAAATAAAGTATCTAAATGTGTAACTGGTTTTGGTAGGTCAATAACAAAAAGCCCGTGGACACTATTTCTAACAGCTCACTGGACTTATGCCCTTCGACAGGAACTTTTAGACTAAGACCCGAACAAAATCCGCCCCAAAAAGTTGACCCGGGTTTTACCTATCTGCTGAGTTATCGATCTGCATTCGGCTTGCCACCAGCTGACCTGAAAAGAGGAACTACTGGAAGCACTCCCAGGCGCTTGGCTTCAGGCAAGAAATCGACTAAATTATTGACCAGAATAAAATCGGCCCCCAGCCCCCATAAGGTTTCCAGCTCCTGAGCATTCTCGGCATAGAAATAGTTGATTTTTATGTTATTTGCCCTTAAGGCTATGAAAGAGGCTTTTCTATCCTCATCAGGTTCAGGGCGCAGCAGTTGCACAAAATCCGCAGCCCTTCGGATACTTTCCTGAGCATATATAGCCGTATTTTTTCGATAGCGTCCTTCAACATTACATATCTTAAGCTGGGGGACCAGGGCTTTCGCCGCATCGGCGGCCTCCTCGGAGCAGGTCAGAAAGGCTTGGTGAAGACGACCAGAAGAAGCTATGATATGGGCAGCCCTAGCCCCGGCAGCTGCACCACCTTTAAGGTGACAATTAAGCCAAACATTGGTTGGCATCATTGCCAAAGTCTCTTCAAATGTGGGCACCTTCGTTCCCTGGAACTCAACCGATTTCTTTATCCCCGCATCTAAGGAGCGGATTTGTGAAAATGTAAGTTCTTCCACCCGCCCCTTACCATTGGTAGTACGGTCGACCTCCTGATCATGCATGACCACCAGCATGCTATCCTTGGTAAACTGAATATCAAATTCGATCATCTGCGCCCCCAGGCGTATCGCCTCTTTAAAGGCAGGTAAGGTATTTTCCGGGTGGGTATCCATACATCCACGATGTGCACATAGCCCCCGTTCAGGCATTTTTATCGGGTCGATTTTGCCCTGCCCCATAACTCCTATACCTCCCCATGCCCACAGCATCAGGAGGTACCCTATTCCTTTTAAATTCATTTTCTGGTGATTTACAATGCTGCATACACTAGAACCTTGCGCTTTATGGTTCCATCGTGCTTCCATAATACTGTGGATGTACGTATAGAGGCTACTATTTTGGTAAGGACTCAGAGTACTGAAAGACCGCAGAAAGGTGTAGGTTGGAAGGGATTTTCTTGAGGAATACCCAATCCGACACCTCGAAATCGGGAAAAATCGTTTTTTAAATAACATTCATCAGTTGGGTTTATTCCTGGTGCCGGTCTGGTAGTTGTCCGGGCATACCGTAGCGACAAAACTACATTTTGCCTATTGGCCAGTAATGAACCCAACATGATGCTATTGTTACGATATTTATCGCCTGGAACACGGAAATTAGAGATCTGGCGCAGGACATAACAGAGATAAAAGCCCGGTTAAATAAACAGGAAACTTAGCCAGAACAACGTCTAAATCCCTACCGGGTAATGGTTAGTTTCACTATTTGGTCTATCTCGTTTGCCGGCAAATCTTTCGTATAGATAAATAGTCCTTCCTTCTGCTGTTTAAACTTAACTTTATTACCATTTTCAAATGAAACCGCTTGGCCAATGCTGTAATTAAAATTAGGCACGAAGATGAAATCTGTGTTCGTTGGTTTTAAGATATGCACAAATAATTCATTCTCTTTTCGGGTTATCACTCCCCAATCTTCAGGGGCAGCTACGGCACCTCTACTTCCGTAAATTGTTACTCCGTATTTTGCCAACCATTCTCCTGTCTTTTTAAGGGTTCCGATAAATTCAGGTTGAATTTCTCCATTGGGCATCGGCCCAACATTTAATAATAAATTTGCATTCCGGCCTGCCGCATTTACCAGATAATGGATTATCTGCTTGGGTGATTTATAAGCTCTATCCAGGATATTAAATCCCCAGGTTTTATTCATGGTTTCACAGGACTCCAAGGGCAACTGACTGACGGTAGATTCTGCTCCGAAACCGCCTTTATTCTCACCAGGCAGGTCTCTTTCGAACATTTGAAAGTCTTCTCCTGCAAGGGGGGTTAAATGATGATTATTCCCGATCAAGGTACCTGGACTTAATTGATGAATTAAGGCATATATCTCGTCATAATGCCAATTAGCAGTCTTACGCTGCCAGTGCCCGTCGAACCATATGGCTCCTATCTCTCCATAGTTTGTCAATAGCTCGGTCAGCTGGGCTTTCATAAATTGGATGTAACTGTCCCAATCCGTGTCTTGGGGAGCACCGTTCACAATTTTTTTTGTAAAGCCATAATCTTCCCGGGCCCAGTCTAACAGAGAATAATAAAAGTTAAGCTTGATGCCCTCTTTTTTACATTCTTCGGCCAATTCCTTTAAGGGATCTTTGCCATAAGGGGTTGCGTCGACAATGTTGTACGCTGAGGCGTTGGTCTTAAACATGCTAAAGCTATCATGGTGCCGGGTAGTAACAGTAATGTATTTCATCCCTGCTGCTTTAGCCACCTGAACCCATTCTTTGGCACTATAGGCCTGTGGATTGAAGAAGCTCGCCAGACGCTTATAGCTGTCGTATGGGATTTTTTGATTTAACATCACCCATTCTCCATCTCCTAAAATACTGTATACTCCCCAATGTATAAATAAACCAAATTTCATATCCTGAAACTCCTGTCGTCTGGCCAGATTCTCAGGAGATGGGGTGTATTCGGGCATGGGGTACGGATATTGCTGAGCGAAAGAAAACGCGGAAATGACACTGAATATACCTATTAAAATTACTCTTTTCATTCTTAGCAGATTAGCATTTAAAAATTTATATGGAGAAAATAAAAACTCAGTCATGACTGCTTTTCTCGGCATTTTTTACATTGACCCCTTTGAAATATTTTTCCAAAACATAAGGGGGTTGAAGATGATCTGGAATTTGCTTTAACAATTTGTAGTCGTATTCCAGAGGGAGAATCTTGGAGGGGTTTAGGGAGGAGGTATCATCCTGAGCCTGATGTGCATCCTTGAGTAGATTCATCATCTCTATTTTTTTATTATCATATGCAGTAATCGTGGCTAAGTTATTGATTTCCAAAGGGTCGGACTTCAAATTGAATAACTGTGAGAAATTACGTTCAGGATAGTAAATAAGCTTCCAGTCTTGATTTCGTATGGCTCTTGCCGTATTTCTGTAAACCGTATAAAGTGTTTCTCTTACCTCAGCAGCCTTACCATAAATAACGGGAGTTAAGCTTCTTCCATCCACACCCGATACCTTAGGTAGCTTACACAAATCGGCTAGGGTAGGAAATAAATCGTACAAATAAACCAAAGCCTCGCTTACCTTTTCCTTTGGAATATTGGGCCCGCTGATAATAAGCGGCACCTTGGTACTATGCTCGTACATGTCCTGCTTGCCTAATAAGCCATGACTTCCCATGGCCAGGCCGTTATCAGCGGCGTATACAATAATCGTATTATCGTAAAGTCCATTTTTTTTCAACGTATTAATGATATCACCAATCCTATTGTCCATATGTGTAATAAGGGCATAATAGTCTGCGAGGGACTCCTGGATTATTTCGGGTGTACGTGGCCAGGGTGCCAGGGTTTCATCCCTGATATTAAGGTTGTCAAATTCAAAGGGATGCAGCGCTTTAAAATTTCCGGGCAAGGGCAGCGATTCTGGTGCATACATCCCGATATGATCTTCACGGGGTGAGCGGGGATCGTGAGGGGCAGTGAAGGCTACATAGCAAAAAAAAGGTTTCTTCTTATCTGTAGCGGCATAATCATTGAGATATTCCATCGCTGATTCTGCAAAAATATCGGTAGAAAAACCTTTCATGGCAGGCTTTCCTAATTTGCCGTCGGGTCCCAAATCCCGACAAGGGACTTGATAGTGGCTACTCATTCCGGCTAACATAATATTTTTACCCTTCATAAAGGATGCTTCAAAAGACGAAGCCCCGTTATGCCATTTTCCCGTACCAAAGGTTTCGTAACCATATTTTGCAAAATGCATGGGCATGGTATATACCCCGTTCAATTTATCGTAAACATGAAAGAGGCTTTTCCCACTCATTAACATGGCTCTACTAGGAGCACATATGGCACCTTGGGTGCCACCCATAACATAAGCATTTTGGAACATTACACCCGAATGCGCTAACCGATCGATGGTTGGCGTCTGAATGTAAGTATTTCCGGCTGCCCCTATCGCATCGGCCCTTTGGTCATCGGCAAATATGAAAAGCACATTAGGCTTTTCATTAGGTTTGGCAGACTGAGCATCTGCGCCAATCGGGCATAGAAACAACACTAAAGAGCTTAAAATTAAGCACTTGGATAATTTACTAAAGGTATTAGGCAACATATAATTTAATTAATTGGTGATAACAGGATTTGGTCCCATTTCCATTTCTAAGGTCCCCCCAGCTGTAATTTCCTGGTGGCTGATCCAGAACCGGCCCAGAGGTTTACCGTTCAATTTGATTGTTTGGATGTAGATATTTTCGGGACTATTCTGACGGGCAATAATGGTAAACTTCTTTCCATTATAATATTTAGGATCTAAGCGAATTTCTACCTTGCTAAAAACCGGGCTCGTTATTTGATATTTATTATCGCCCGGACAAACAGGATGAATCCCCATGGCTGCCAACACATACCAGGCCGACATTTGACCTACATCTTCATTCCCGCAAAGGCCATATGGACCCACACCATAAGCAGCACTACATATCTTTCTGGTCCATTTTTGCGTAAGATGTGGTACCCCTGCAGTATTAAAAAGAAAGGGAACATGATGTACCGGCTCGTTAGCATGGTTATAGTAGTTATTCCATAAAAAATCGTCAGGGGTTTGTTCAAAAAAATGAGTTAATTCGGCCTTAAAGGCCTCTTCCCCACCCATCAATTTTTTCAAACCTTCAACATCATGAGGCACAAACCATCCCTGCTGGAATGGGTTGCTTTCAATACTGCCTTGCCCATGGACGGTCTTACCCTTCCATTCTGTCCAGTTCCCATTCTTGTCTCTGGCGTGAAACCAGTTGACATCCTTGTCCCAGATGGAGGCATAGGATTTGCTTTTTTTAAAATAGGATTTAGCGATATCGGGTTTATTTAATGACTGGGCAAAGGTTCCCAGACACCAATCGGTATAAGCATATTCCAAAGTTTTTGAAATCTGATTCGGAGTGAAGCCTGCAGAAGTATTGGCAAAAGTATCTACTGTGTTTTTTGAATAAGTAAAAGCCTTGTCGATATCATAATTCCGGATTCCCTTTTCATAAGCATCTACAATAACAGAAACCGCCGGATTTCCCAACATACAATTTGAATAGGAATTAAGCATTTCCCAACGTGGCAAGTAATTCTTCCCACTCAACTCCGCCATCTGAATCAGAGAATTGACTTCATCATTGACCAGAGAAGGATTGATAATGGTTTGAAGGGGGAATTGAGAACGAAATACGTCCCAGCCACTAAAGATGCTACGGTAGGTAAAACCCTGCGTTTTGTGCACCTTATTATCGGCCCCTATATAGTTTCCGTTGCTATCCGAGAAAGCGCGGGGATCAATCATCGTATGATAAAGCGCAGTATAAAATATGCTCTTTTCATCTTCAGTACCTCCCGAAACTGAGGTATTGTCAAGGGCTTTAGACCATAAATTACGGGCATTCCGATAGACTTCATCAAAATCCCAACCTCTGATATCCCATGCCAGATTTTCCTTGGCCCCCAGTACATTCACAAAGGATATACCGGTTTTGACCAATACTTCTTCCCCGTCCTGGGTGGAAAAGCTTGTGAAAAAACCCAAATGCTTCCCTTGAAATTCCTTTTTATCCTTATATATCTTTGCGTTGGCTACTGCCGCCTGATAAGGTTCAGTAGCAATATGTTTCATTTTCCTTGGTCCATCCGGGATATCTGCGCTCCATATACCATAATCTTTTAAGGGCTTACTGAACTGACAGTAGAAATACACCGTATAATTGGCGTTCCCTGCACCTGCTCCCCAGCCCCCACCTTCTGGAGGGCATTTCATCCAGCCCGAGATGGTATTTTCATTTTCGATTTTTATATACTGTTCTGTTGAAGTCCCTCCCACCCTGCGCGATAAGTCAATTTGTATTCTGGACGCTTGATTTTTGGGAAAGGTAAATCGGATGATACCGGCTCTGGCTGCGGCTGTAAGCTCCGCTTTAATCTTATAATCTTCGAGTATTACGCTGTAATAACCGGCTTTTGCCGTTTCTGTTTCATGCGAATATCGGGATCGGTAACCGCCTTCAGGATTTTCGGGAAGACCTCTGTTCGTACGTAGTGGTCCAGTAGCAGGGGTTATCAGGAAATTCCCCAAATCACCAAACCATCCCACTCCACTCATATGAGTAAAACTGAATCCCTCTAAGGTAGGATGCTCATAGGAATACCCAGAGCCATTATCTCCACCGGTATAGGTATCTGGGCTTAGCTGAACCAGGCCAAAGGGAGTCGCTGCTCCTGGAAAGGTTTTCCCAAACCCATGAGCATCCTTTGACTTTTTACCATAAGTCACCGCACCAATCATAGGATTGATATAGTCCACGGGGAGCTTTTGTGCGAATCCGCAGTGAGGTAAAACAGCTAAGGCGAAAAAAGTCAGAAGCGCTATTTTCTTAAGACCTGAAAGAAAGATATTAATAATGTCCCTACTCATTTTGAAATTATTCTGATTCACAATCCTATTCCTTATGACTCCCCATGGCACCATTCTTATAAACGTCAATTTCTACATCATTCTCCAGCTTTTTACCGGGAGTGCTTCGGCCATCTTTAATGATCTTCATCAGCTCATCTGTAAGTTTTGCTACCACTTTGGGATATTTCTTATAAAGATTAAACCGCTCTTGTTCATCAGTAAGAATATTATACAGCTGAACCTCGGGCATGTCATTTTTTCTAGCGATTTTGTCGGTGGGGTTGGTCCATCCTCCCGAGCCTGGGCATAGCTCCAGTTTCCACTTTCCCTCCCTAATGGAAAACATGCCATTGATGGAATGACTAACGATGGGATATTTCCTCTTCACTTTTTTCCCTAATAACAGGGGTAGCATGCTGAAGGAATCCTCCCCTGCCTCCACGGGGATCTTCAACCCGGTAATTTCGGCACAGGTAGCCATCAGATTAGTAGAACAAATGGTTTCCGTATTTAGGGTACCAGCTTCAATGGTGCCTGTCCACCGCACTATAAATGGAACCCGATGGCCTCCTTCCCATATATCTGACTTTGAGCCCCGAAACTGGGCGCTGGCATAATGCCCGAACTCACTTTCCAGTTTTTTGCCGTTGGCTGCCGGATAGGAACAACCATTGTCGCTGGTAAATATCACCAGCGTATTTTCATCCAATCCGTTGGCTGCTAAAGCACTCATAATCTGCCCCACAACGTCGTCGGTTTGCATGACAAAATCGCCGTAATCTCCTACCCCACTTTTCCCTTGCCACTGAGCCGAAGGAACAATAGGTGAATGCGGTGAATTTAATGCCAGATACAGGAAGAAGGGTTTCGTTTGTTTCGACTGCTCTGAAATATAATTGCACGCCCTTTTGCTGAGCAAGTCCAGCATATCGATAGGGGGCACCTCTCCGACTACCCGATCATTTTCTATGAGCGTAGACATGGAAGCAGCATGATGAAATCCATAATAATAATCGAACCCACGCGTAGTCGGCCCATCGGGTATCCTGGTGCCCACCGGTACTCCTGATGAATAATTTTTGTTTTTCACCGCTAGGCTATCCCCGTTTTCGTCCACAAAATGAAAGCCCAAATGCCATTTACCGATGGCAGCTGATCGGTAGTCTGCCTGAGATAGCAGCCTAGGTACAGTCAATCTATTTTTATCGATTAAAGGTTCGAATTCCCTTCCTCCTAGCAATACCCCTTCCTGAAGATGCGAACGCCAGGCATACCTTCCTGTTAAGACTCCATAGCGTGTAGGCGTACATACCGACGAACCAGAATGAGCATCGGTGAAAGTCATGGATTGCTGCGCCAACTTATCGAGATTTGGGGTAGGTATTTTCCCCCTCGATTTATTTAAATACTGTACATCACCATAGCCCAGGTCGTCGCATAGGATATAAATGATATTAGGAGTTTTCTGTCCATAAATTTTATCAGCACTGCCCAACCAGCAAAGAAGTATACCAAAGCATACAAGTTTATTTAAGCGCATATTTTTATTTCAATTTTAATTCTGTGAGTTTGCTACTAAGCAGATTACCGTCCTTATCGAACAATCCGGCCCTGACGGTCATACCCGGTTTTAAGGCCACCACCCCATCATATCTCATGGCGTTACTGGTCGGGATGGTACCGTCAACAGTATAATAAATAGTATATCCCTCTGCTTCGGTCAAAAGATAAAGCATGGCCTTCTGGTTTAACTTGTCCAGGGCATAAGAGCCGTAAATACTATAGAGGCTCCTGGAAAAATTAATATCGTCCCTTTTTAATCTCGCGAAATGGTCTTCCACAGTCGATTGAAATCGGGACCAGTTTTTAACTGCTGGATTGCTCCAGGCAACCTCGGCATTGGCTAAGGCTCTTGGGTAAAGCATATATTCGGTATGCTCTGGAGTAGGGGTAAACTCAGCCCATAAACATGCCTGCGTGCCTAAAACCAAATCAGCTTCTGCTTTTGTGAGCTCCTGAGGGATGGGTTCATGATTGTAAAGCTTAGACAGCGTCACGATGCCCTTAGGACCCTCCGCCTCCAGTTCATTGGGACCCTGGACCTGACTGATATAGGAATGTTGAAAAGAGGTCATAATGGTTGGGTACCCACTCCTAGGCGCATCGATCTCCGGGCTGTGCATTCCCCGGCGCCATGCCATAATGGTAGCTCCCTTCGCTCCTTTGCCACTCAATATTTCATCCCATCCGATCATCTTCTTCCCCTTACTAACCACGATGGCATTCATTCTTTGAATAAAATAGCTCTGCAATTCTTCGACATTCTGGAGCTGTTGATCCTTCACGGTTATCTGACAATGTGGACATTTGAGCCAATTTCTCTTGTCACACTCATCTCCGCCTATATGCAGATACGGAGAGGGGAATAATGCGGCTACTTCCGATATCACATGCTCCAAAAACTGGTAGGTGTTTTCTCTCCCTGCACACAAAGCATTATCCGGGGCTTTCCCCCCTACAGCCACTTCGAAATTCGATTTTTCGAAACAAAAAAGTTCGGGATAGGAAGCAATCAAAGCCTTGCTATGGGCAGGTACATCTATTTCAGGTATGACTTCTACATTTCTTATCCGGGCATATTCAATAATTTCCTTAACCTCTTCCTGAGTATAGAACCCACCCACAGGCTTCGGCTCTTCGGCCATGGCCGGACTCCGTTGCCACCAGGAGATGCCTTCCCTATCTGCACGCCAGGCACCTTTCTGAGTCAGCTTTGGATACTTTTTGATCTCTATTCTCCAGCCTTGGTCATCTGTGAGATGCCAATGAAATTTATTGATTTTATAGGCTGAAAATTGATCAATCTGTTTTAGGATAAATTCCTTGGATCTGAAATGTCGGGAAACATCCAGCATCATTCCTCTCCATGCAAAGCGAGGCTGATCATTAATCGCTAACACTGGAATATTGATTTCACCCGATGCTCCTACCGGTATCAACTGCCTTAAGGATTGGAATGCGTTAAACATTCCAGCGTAATCGCCGGCCTTAATCACTATTTTATCCGGGTCTACCCGTAGCTGATACGCTTCACTCGGAAGTGAAATATCTACCGATTTTTCAAAAAGGATATAATGATTAGACCCTGTTTTTCTTCCGGAATAGACTTGCAGATCCATTCCCAGATCGGTCTTTAGTTTCGAAGTTAAATAGGGTTTTAAATCGTCAGCATACTCTTTTGGAATGTATATTTTTGTTTTGGCAGAAAGCTTAAAAGCCCCAACCCCCATTTTCACCTCCTGTGGCTGCGGAATGATAGCTATGGATTTACCGGGATGAGAAATTCCTAGTAATATGAATAAGCACAGCAGAAGGAAACCTATCTTCCCTTCCTTTAAATAGTATTGATTCGATGAGGTATTTTTTATCATATTCGATATAATTCAATCCTTAAGACCTAAGGAGTTTTATTCTTTTATTTCCGCCTGTACCTGTGCCGCTAATGAGGTTTCTTTTTTTGCAGATTCTCCTCATACATTGCGCTCAGACCCTTCTATCTCATCATGTTGACTTCCGTTTTTCTTGTATAAAACCAGTCCCATTTTGTGTGATATTCCTTCAGGCCTACAATTTCTTTAATTCAGCATTGAAAATATATTTCTGTCCCTTTTCAGTGTCAAACGAGAGGTGATGACCTTTATACTTCAAGCTGCATTTATTTCCCGACTTCGACCAGACCTCAAGACGAGACAGCTCCCCGTTTTTCCATTGAAAAGACAGCTCAAACCCTCCTCTTGCGCATAATCCTCGAACCTCTCCCTGAGCCAGCGCATCGGGCAAAGCAGGCAAAAGATTTATATATTCCAAATGGCTTTGCATCAGCATTTCTATAACTCCTGAGGTGCCACCAAAATTACCATCAATCTGAAAAGGAGGATGTGCATCAAATAAGTTAGGATAAGTACCTCCACGTGCTGGTTTCCCAGGTACTTCGGCAGGGCTTAGCAATTTATGAAGTAACCGATAAGCCCGGTTACCGTCTAGAAATCTGGCCCAAAAATTAATTTTCCATGCCAGACTCCAGCCTGTGCCATTATCCCCTCGATACATTAGCGACTGTTTGGCTGCATCAAAAAATTCGGGGGTCTCCTCCGGATTGAGTTCATTGCCTGGATATACCGACCACAAATGGGATACATGACGATGATGCTCATCAGGGTTGTCTTTGTCTTGTAACCACTCCTGCAACTGACCATGTTTACCAATCTGGTAGGGTTGTATCTGAGGAATCAATTTTTTCAGATCATGAGCAAGGGCTTGATCTTGATTTAAAATTTCAGAGGCTTGTACGACCATTTTGAATAATGCTCTGATTATCTCATGGTCCATAGTAGGCCCTGCCACCAAGCCTCCAATTTCCGGGGAGGTAGAGGGGCTGCTGATTAGATAACCAGTCACCTTATCTTTGACCAAAAAATCGGTAAAAAATAGCGCGGCATCCCGCATGAGTGGATACTTCTCTTTTAAGAAAGTGAGGTCCTGCGTATACAAATAATATTCCCAAATATGGGTACTTAGCCAGGCGGCTCCTGTAACCCAAATGCCATGATTGGAATGGTTAACAGGGGCAGCTCCACGCCAGATATCCGTATTATGGTGGAGAACCCAACCTCTGGCATCATAATGTTCTTTCGCGACAATGCTTCCAGATTGTGCACATTCTTCTATCAACTTAAATAGGGGGTCATGGCATTCCGAAAGATTCGTACTTTCCACGGCCCAGTAGTTCATCTCAGTATTGATATTGGTTGTGTAGCTACTAAACCAGGGAGGTGTTAGCTTATCATTCCATATCCCTTGTAAAGTTGCCGGATTTGTACCCGGTCTGCTTGAGGCAATGGTGAGATAGCGGCTATACTGCATGTATAAGGCTATTAGTTGCGGGTCGTTGGGCTCCTTAGCAAAGGCAAAAAGCCTTTCGTTGGTAGCCAGGCCCGATTTCTCATTGGTTCCGAAGCTTATCTGAAAACGATTATAAAGTGATTGGTAATCGGCGATGTGATCGGCTTTAACCTGACTAAAAGACTTGCTTTTTATCTTAGCGATTTGGGCCCTAACCAACTCCATAGGATTAGCACTTACATCCTTAAAATTTTTATAATTTGTAGCGGCACATAGGTAGATAGACGCTTGGGAGGCTGCCCTAATCTGCAATTTGCCATCAACCACCTTTAAATTACCGTCGGTTTTTAGCGTTAAGGTAGCCACTCCGTTCAGCACCCCATCTTTAACTTTGACGGTTAAAGTCTGTGTACCATCCTTGGAAACGATCGTTTTTTCCTCATGGGGAGCATCCAGATAGAGTGCAAAATTTAATGACTTCGATTGGCTAGCACTCAGTTCGACAGCGATGGTCTGATCGGGATAGCTGGCCAGCACTTCTCTTTCATATTTCACTTTACCGACCGAATAAGAGGTTCTGCAAAGAGCATTGTCTAGGTCGAGCACCCGATTATAATTGCTATAATTCTCGTGCCCTTCAAAGTCAATATACAAATCTCCGAAAGGTTGATAGGCCTTTTGCTGTAAAGGGACACTCATAAACTTCTCACTTGCCAGCTTCTGAGCTTCAATTTGCTTCCCTTCAGCAAGTAGATTTCTAATTTCACTCAAATAGGTTTTGGCTCCTGGGTGCGCATAGTCATGAGGAGCTCCCTTCCAAAGGGTTTCTTGGTTAAATTGGATATGTTCCTGTGTAACGCCTGAAAACACCATCCCACCCAGACTTCCATTTCCTATTGGCAAGGCTTCTGTCCATTTTTCTGCAGGGGTATGATATACCAGGTGATGCTTTTCTTGAGCCATAATGACCGAGGACAGGCCCAAGAAAAGACAAACCGTATGGATTAATTTTTTCATTTTCTGATCTATTTCTATGCAGTATGATTAATCATTCCAGTGCTTGGCAATAATGGCAAGGATCTCATCATTACCTTCATCTGTATCCCCTAATAATTTTCGCTGGCGAATAATTTCCTTCTTCATTTGGGTGATAATAGACTGATATTTTTTATCCTTGTATCCGTTATGAACCTCTAATGGATCCTCCTGAAGGTCATGAAAATCCCAATATAGTGTAGGTTCTTCTCCTGGCTTATATCCATTCTCTTTTAATCCGTTCCCGTAGTAAAAAGCCAGCTTGTATCTGCTGCCGCGGATACCAAAATGCCCGGGTCTGTCTTTGGAGCTTTCCCAATAGCGGTAATAGCCATACTTACGCCAGTTTTTAGGGGTATTTCCTTTTAAGTTTTCCCGGAAGCTAACCCCCTGCATGGAAGTGGGATAAGGGATACCCGCATAGTCAGCGAAAAGTGCCGAGAAGTCTACATTTTCGATCAGATCCTTATTCCGTGTCTTGGCGGGAATTTCTTTAGGGTACCGAATTACGAAGGGCATCCGGATAGACTCCTCGTAGATCAATCTCTTGTCAAACCAGCCATGCTCGCCCAGGAAGTAGCCCTGATCGGAGGTGTAAATTACAATGGTATTCTCTGCCAAACCATTCTTGTCCAAATAGTCTAAGAGTCTGCCTATATTATCATCTATGGCTGCTGCACACCTCATATAATCCTTGATGAACTTTTGGTAGGTTTTCATCCTTGCTTCCTTCCAGGCCAACCCATCTACTGAGAAAGGCAGACCGGGGTACATCAGATGATGAACCCAATGAGAAGGATCCTCACTGGCATAGAGCATACGTCTCTGCAGTTCGTCAATAGATTGTCCTTTTAACGGGCGATTGGTTGTTTCGGGCCCGTTGTCCCAGAAAGTTGGTGGCACAGGAATGTCGATATCGTTATATAAATCTTTGAATCTTTCGGGATAGTCAAAAGGCTCATGCGTAGCTTTAAAGTGGGTCATCATCATAAAGGGCTTTGATTTGTCCCGATTTTCAATCCATTCGATGGACTTATCCGTAACAATATCAGAGCTGAAACCTTTGTGCACTTTTCCTCCTTTCTCATTGGGTTGCCAGTCTCCCTTACTAATCATAGTCGGGTCGAAGTAAACACCTTGACCCGGGAATACGCTGTAATAATCAAAACCAGAAGGCTCCTGCTTCAAATGCCACTTGCCGATCAAGGAGGTTTGATACCCTCCATTCTGAAGGTGTTTTTGTATATTATCGACTTCTGGGTTTAGCCCTCCACCCAGTGTCTTTATTCCATTGATATGGCTGTATTGTCCGGTAACAATAGAAGCTCGGCTCGGTACACAAATGGAATTGGAGACCAGGCAGTTATCCAGAACACAGCCCTCATTGGCTAGGCGGGTGATATTATCGACTTTGACATAGTCTTTTAAAAAACCTCCATATATCCCCCAGGATTGCGAGGTATGGTCATCGGCCATAATAAATAATATATTAGGCTTTTGAGGTTTTTTATCGTCTTTAAAACTACTGAAGAGACATAAACCTATGACAAGGATGGAATAGAATTTTAATTTCTTGAGCATGATATACTATTAAAGTTAAGGGCTTAGGAAGTGAATAGCGGGAAGTCCTGAAACTTATTATTTCGGGACTTCCCTACTCTCATTAGGTCAGTATAGTCTTATATATCGCTACCCATAGGTAGGCATTCATTTACCAGCCAGGGTTATTGGGTTTAAGATTAGGATTCACCGAAATTTCGTCCGTAGGGATAGGGTTTAAGTAGTCTCGTTCTGGCTTAAAACCGTATCCAGATGCTCCCACAGCTGTAAAATAGGGATCAAGATAGTTTTCACTATCGACCTTTAAATTGCCGGCAGCATTTTTCAAAAGTTGTTCATAGTAGGCACCGCGGGGTCTTTGCCCTACAAATAAGGCATGAGCTCTCCAGCGCATTAAATCGTCGAATCGGAAACCTTCGTTCATCAGCTCTACGGTACGCTCTCTTCTGATTTCCTGTAAAACAGGGGTTAAGGAATAGCCATAATCAGGCCAGTTAGGATCTGTCACGATGGAGGACATCACCAACTCGGGCATATTCACACTTTTTCTCTTCCGGAGCTGGTTAATCGAAAGGTCCATATCGGCCTGGGTAATTGTCCCCAGCTCAGCCTTGGCTTCTGCATATATGAGGAGGGCCTCCGCATAGCGCATAATTATTTTGGCTGTGTTTCTTGTAAAGTTACCCGTGGTTGCGTCAATTTGGGGAATGCGATATTTCTGGGATTCATAACCTCCCACTGCTGAATTGTTGGTCGTTAGCTTTGGCACGACAAAGGGGGTAACGGCTCCACTAAGGGCAATAGAAAGGGTATCACCAGGTACCATTACGGTGGCGGCCAATCGAGGATCCCGATTTGTTTCCAGCTTTGAGAGTTGCTGATCACCCTGATATAGGGGGCTAAGCGCATAAGGAAGTCCATCCTTACATAAATAGCTGCGTATTGCAAAGAGTGTATAGGAGCTACGGTTGGGCCATGAAATTTGCAAATCGTTCCCATAGGCATTGCCCAACGCAAAGTTATATTGCTTCCACAAGATAACTTCCGGGTTATTACTCAGGGAAGTTTGGTTAAATAAATTGGCATAACTCGTATGAAGACTAAGCGTTTTGTCATCGATAAGTCGTTTGGCTGCCGCTGCCGCTTGCTCCAGATACACTGTGCCTGTTGAGCCCTCCACTCCATAAGCAGTCCCCTTATGGTATTTTTCCCAGGTTCCTTCATAAAGCGCAATGGAAGCTTTCAATAACAATGCGGCTTCTTTGTTGATCCGGGGATTATTATTGGTTAAAGCGGCCTTGGTTTTCAAAAGAGCGATTGCCTGATCCAGATCTGCCAACATGAAATCGACTACCTTATTACGTGGGTCTCTGCCTTTATATAAATACTCTACATCGTTATTGCTGATATATTTATCTATAATAGGCAAATCACCATAGGACTTCAATAAAATAAAATAGTAATAAGCTCTAAAAAACAAACCCTCTCCCTTGTATTGATCGATGTCGGAGGTAGCCCCTGAAGCTTTATCTACATTGGCCAAAAAGTAATTGGCTTTCCTGACATTTCCCCAAAACCAAACCGAGTTGCTGGAAGTAGCCGGTATAGTGACATTCCCAAGCAACCTGTTGGACGGGTCCGTAGACGATAAGCTAAGATCGGTGCCATTATCGGGCATGGCCGAAAATCCATTTCCAACCCCGGCCCAGCCCGGTAAATTTTGATAAAATGAGTTGCTATACAACTCCAGGTCTCCGGTGGTTTTCCAAAATTCAGGCTCAGAAATTTCATCCAGAGGATTTCTGTCCAGAAAATCATTTTTACAAGAGTTCAGGGCAAGAAAACTAAATACTAAAATTAAATATCTTAACTTTTTCATGTTCTTCATAAATTATTAGAATGAAACATTTAGACCGGTCGATAGAACTTTTGCCAATGGGTAGGAATAGGCGCTACCAAAGTTCCCCGGCGTGGTTTCAGGATCATAAAACATATATTTGGTAGAGGTCAGCAAATTTTCACCAGACACAAAAACCCTTAACCTGTTGATCTTAAACCTCTTGGTAAAAGAGGGTGGAAGGGTATATCCGATCTGCAAATTCTTGAGCCGGATATACGATCCGTCCTGAATATATCGGTCAACTGCCGCATTATTAGGATAGTTGCGTATGTTCTTTCCTGGATTCTCGGCATAAGGCTTAGGAAAGTAGGCATCATAATTGGCTCCGAGAGGACTGGTATCGTCTCTCCAATAGTCTAAGTGTTCTGCCAATACGTTCGCATGAAATGGTCCCTGAGCCGGCCCTCTGAACCTTTGGTGGTTAGACACCAGTACATCTCGCTTACCCACCCCTTGGATAAACATACTCAGGTCCAAACCTCTCCAGCTTCCTCCAATGCTGAAAGAGTATTGATATCTCGGGGTCGTATTCGCTACGATAGTCAAATCTCCGGAATCACCCAGGGTATTGGTTCCTCTATCAATTTTACCATCATTATTAATATCTACATATTTCGTATCTCCGGGATTAAAGTTATTGGCTATAGCCGATTGATTGATGGGGTAGCTGCTGACATCATCTGGAGATTGGAACCAGCCGGCCCATCTAAATCCGTATACATCGCCCAAATCCTGACCTGCATAATAGTCAGATAATAAGTTCGTAGCATTAGGATAACTTACGATACTTCTTTTGTAATCGGAAAGTACGGCTTTAACATTATACTTAAATTCTCCTATGGCATCTTGCCAGCCGATCTCCGTTTCCCAACCTTGAACTCTTGATTTCCCCACGTTAGTTCTGGGTGCATCCGTACCTAATACGGCTGGTAAGGTCTGCCCGGGTGCCGCCATACCATCTATATCACTGCGATACCAGTCGAAATTAAAACTCAATCGATTTTTAAATGCTGATAAATCTAAACCAAAATCAGTGGTCTGAACGGTTTCCCAGGTCAAATTCACACTGGTCAAGGAAGGAGGGTTTACAAAAAAGCGGTAGGTCCCATTAAAGAGGTAAGTTCCCTGAGAAGGTGATAACCTCGGTACATATAAATAATTTTCTACGTTCTGATTGCCCAGAGTACCATAGGACCCACGCAGTTTGAAAGTCCCGATTTTATCCTTGAATGGCCAGAAATCTTCATTGGCCAAATCATAACCCGCCGAAAATGAAGGGAATCCCAGGGACCTTTCTCCAGGCTCAAACTTAGATGATCCGTCTCTTCTATAACTTACTTCGAAAAAGTATTTTTCCTTATAGTTATAATTTAATCTGCTGAATACACTCTCTGTGGCCCAATGCGTAATGCCATCATTGATAACTTTATTTCCTACTGCCGTAGATATTGACGGAACGCTTTCGGATAGCAAATTCAATGCAGAAGCATACAAATTATAAGATTCATAGAGTTCATTCTGGTATCCAAGGAGGATCTTAAAATGGTGATTTGCTATGGACTTGGTATAGGTTGTGAATAAATTCGGAGAGAAATATTCATTGGTATATAATCTGGGGTTCACCTGGGTTGAGGCCAGGTTGGGAGTCGTTATCTCGGTGCCATTGGCTAGTTTAGAAGTATAAGGCAAGGCCGTGAATACCTGTCTGTCATTATTACGTCGGTAATTATATTGCAGATTGATAAGCCAGTTTTTTACAGGCTCAATAGTCACCCTTGGCAAAATCGAAATCTGATTATCCAAATTTTTCTCTCGCTGAGTACTCCATAAAGGATATTGTGCTTCTATCAGAGGCTCTCCATAAGTAGGATCAACGGTGGGCAGGGTGGGCTTCAGCTTGGATATTACATCAAAAATTCTCCCCCGACCATTGGAAGGTCCTTGGGAATAATCCCATGGAAATTCGTCCTGGCTACGTAACATTTTAGTCATCAATTCGAAACTCAACCATTTTAGTGGCTTTGCTGCAATTTTGGCATCCATATTAAACCTTTGGAAGGATTCTCCTCCTACTTTCAACAATCCACCCTCATTATAATAGCCAGTAGACAAATAGTAATTGAGTTTCTCATTACCACCGGTCACACTTAAATTGTTTTTCTTCCGACTGGCCCATTTTTTAAACAAAAAATCTTTCCATTGGGTAGAACCACTTGCCCCCAGACCAAAATTGTTCTGGTCCCAGGCATTTCCCGCAGCAGTAGGCACCAAGGTAGGAGCACTACCTGGGTTGGCCATGTTTTGCTTGATATACTCTATTTGCTGATCATTATAATATGGTACTGAAGATCCCCCATTTTTTATGGCATCGTTCATAACATAGGCAAAGGTTAGGGCATCAACCTGGTCGGGCCATACGGTAGGTTGTGTGATGGCAAAATTGTTGGAATAAGAGATTTTCATACCTCCATTCATGCTCTTACCATTTTTGGTGGTCACCAGCAAGGCGCCACCAGCGGCCCGAGCCCCGTATACTGCCGCAGCGGCGGCATCTTTCAACACCGAAACCGTAGCAATGTCGTCCGGATCGATATCACCCAGGCTCATTTCTACCCCGTCGATCAGTACCAATGGATTGGCTTGCCCGATAGATCCTCCTGAACTGGTAATAAAACCCCTTACATTAATATTGGGCGTCGCTCCCGGTTCTCCACCAAAACTGGAATTAGAGATCTGTAAATTGGGCACAGCTCCCTGAAGGGCCTGAACGGCGTTGGATACGGGTCTGTTTTCGAAAACTTCCTGACCTACCTGCGAAACAGAGGCCGTAACATGCGCTTTCTTCTGTACGCCATAGCCTACAACCACTACCTCTCCTAAACCCTTAGGCTCCTCTTCTAATTGTATATTAAGCTGTACACTATTTCCGATGGTAACTTCCTGGGTCTTCATCCCAACAAAACTAAATGACAGCTTTTTCACCGTCTCCGGGATCGTCAATTTAAACTTACCATCCACGTCAGTGATCGTAGATTCCGTTGAGCCTATTGCCCTTATACCCACTCCTGGAAGCGAGATACCATCTTTATCCGTTACCGTACCCGTTATTTCTTTATTCACAGAAACTTCAAGGGTATTCGGCACTGGTTTGACGGTTGAGGTATTAGGTGCTTTTCCCGCACTAAGAATAATCTGTTTATCCTTCACCTCAAAACTTATATTGGTTTGACTGGAAACGCTAGTTAAGATCTGGCTCAGATCGGCATTATTGAAGTTCCCGCTTACCTTTTTTGCCTCTTTCAAGAGTTCATCCTGATATAAAAACAGGTAACCAGTTTTTGCCTCAATGGTATTTAATACTTCTTTTAAAGTTGCATTTTTAAAGCGAACTGTCAATTTAACCTGGGAAAAGCTATAACCATAGCTCACCACTAAAACAAAAATCAAAACTAATAAAGACTTAATCCCCTTCATGGATTCTCCTTTGAGAGAAACCGGGGGCAGAAATTCAAGTAATCTTTTTAACATAATTTTAAGGATTTAAGATAAACATACAGCATTATGGATTTTGGAAAATTTAGGGTAAGCGTTATTTTTTCTTATACAGGATATATTGGCCACCTTGCAGCGGTTCGACCTCCAGGGATGCCGTCTTGGCAACTATCCTTACTATTTCGTTGACATCCTCTTTCAATCGTAACTTTCCGGAGATTCTTATGGACTTAAATTGTTGCTCTTTTAACTGAAACCTGATATTATAATATCGCTCCAACTTAGCCAGTACCGTGCCCAGCTTTTCCGATTCAAATTTCATTATTCCACTCACCCATAATATTTGATCTGTAGCATTGACTACTAATAACTCGTCAATCTGGGTCTCTTTGTGATATGCGTACATTTGCCCGGGTACCAGATCCTTATACTTCTCAAATGGGCTAGCACTGGTTTTTTTGACCGCCACTTTACCCTCTATCAAAGTAGTTCGGATATTTTCATCATGATCATAAGCGCTTACATTAAATTTGGTCCCCAAATCTTTCACCAGCAGATCCTTTACCCGAACCAGAAATGGCTGGTCGGTATCATGCTCTACTTCAAAATAGGCCTCCCCTATCAAAAACACTTCTCTACTATCGCCCGAAAAGACAGTGGGGTAAGCCAAACGGCTTCCTGCATTTAGAAACACTTTTGTTCCATCTGATAAGGATAGTTCAGCCGTTTTACCAAAGGGAACCAATAATTGGTTTAGAGCCTTCTCAACTTTGCTCGGGGGAGCATTCTCAGATGCATCTTCATCTAAAATAAGCTCACCCTTATCCGAGTAAACAAGTTTCGAATGATCCTGCTTCAAAATGATCGTTTCTCCATCGACGCCTACCAGTTTGGACTCACTACCGAACTCAACCTCCTGAGCAGCAAATTCTTCAAAGTCGCCCCCCCCCTCCTTCGAGCGGGAAGTATATAAAATTCCTACTGAAAATATGATGAAGATTATGGCTGCATACTTCAAGCCTGTATACAACCAACGTAGATTGAAAGGCTTTTTAGAATGGTTGATTTCCGAAAGTATATTGGACAGCAATGCCTCTTTTTCATGGCTGCTAAGTGGAGTGCTTATACTGCCAAGTTTGGTGACCACCTTACGGGCTCCTTCTAAATTTTCCTTCTCTTCAGGATGGTTGAGTATAAAATCTTGCCAATACGCATTTAGCTCTGGATTAGGCTCAACAATCCATTTTATAAAATCATTATCATTTAAATATTTATCTATTCCGTTCATAATCGTTCCGTTATACCCTATTAAAGGCTTCCAGATTCCAGAACGTGGACAGTATTTTTAATTTTTTTTTAGAAAATTTAATACTTCCTTAATTATTTTATCATCTAGGTTTAGATTTTTCTTGGCATAAAGTCCCTCCTGGGGCTCGTTGGTCTTCCCAAAAAACAAAGCGTATATCTGAGCCAACTCGCTTGAATCTGCCACCTAGAATCCATGGACGGAATTGACAAAAAAGACTGCGTCTAGCTCAAATAATAAGATAACGTTTATGTATAAACGCATATTAATTTTTGGCTTGATAATAGTTTATAACCGCAATTCTACTTTCTCCGGACCTCCGGTGTGGATGGGATACCAGGGAGGCTAATATCCTTAAGATCAGGAATCAAATATTTCAAAAATTCCAATGGAAGGAATATTATATTCGCCAACTGACTGCCCATTCTTTTCCAGAATTCATAGGGATTTATATTCTGCTACCCCAAACCGGTTCTAAATCATCAGACAGGCAATCAGCCAAGGTCCTAGTTCTAGAACACCCAAATTCTCCCGGATGGCTTTAATCCCTCTATAAAATTGTTTTCTCACCGATTCGATGCTAATGTCCATGATGGTTGCAATTTCTGCGTAGTCTAGCGATTCATTACACCGTAAATAAATGGCCTCTTTCTGTTTGGCCGGTAAGGCATCTAATACGTCCTTTACTTTTTTGTTGATTTCCTCATTGGTTTCGCGCTCAATGAATTGATACTCTATACTAAATTCCATACCAGCAACGAGCTCGCCCTGGTCGTTCCAATCGTCGAAACGTCGGCGATATTTCATTTTTTTAATGAGGTTTCTTTTTAAGCTTAGGAATAGGTAAAATTTGAGGTGTTGGTATGAGCTTTTATTGTTTTCTCTGGTGAGATACAAGTCTACAAAGATTTCCTGAATGGCATCTTTGACAGTATCACTATCATTGCAGAATTTTAGGCCGTAATTGAACACACTGTCCACATGCAAATTGTATAGGGTAGTAAAGGCCTCCTGGTCACCCGCTTTGAAGCGTTTCCAGACATCTTCGTTATGCTCAGAGAATTGCCTACCCTTTTCCAATTTACTAAAATGCTATACTATGACTATTTACGCTAGACAGACTTTCTTCTAGTTACCAACTGCATATCCTAACGTGATCCAACAAGCTATTTTCTATCTGGATGCCACTACGATGAAACATACCCTCCAAATTTATTAATTAAACGTTATTATTATTCCTGCCAGACCTCTTGTTTGCTATAATTTTCAAGTTACCCGATTGTATCCTGAAAGCAACCATGGTCTAACCTTTCCTACAAAAGGCCGAATTCACGAATATAAGGGTGTGTTATCGCAATGAGTCTATAATCAAGGTCATAGAGCTGTGCGAAATTTGACATATTCCAATGCATTCAGGGCCGATTTATAAATGTACAGCCCCGCATACAATCATGAATATTTAACAAAATAATCAAATTTAATGAAACTTTCAAAAGAAATTCTGTGAATTGGAGCAAAGGTCTTCAGTTCCTCACCCCATATTGGCTTCCGCCAAATGTCCCATTACTGTCACGGATTCTAGTAATTTATTTCAGAGTTGGGACTTGAAAGCTAACTTTTATAAGAGAAGTCGGACATGTTCAGCAGGGCTTCACCCAGAAGCCCCGATAGATTTTTGTGCCTTAGAAATTGACTCTTCCAAGGCACAAAAAAATTAGCCCTATGAAAGATTAGGAGAGAAATGTTCAACGAAATTTTGTTGAGTCAAAGCAAGACTTTGAGTCCATAAATCGTTTTGAAAGCATTCATTATAGGAGTCTTTTGAACTCCTAACCACCTGTCCATTAGAGAAGTAGATTCCTTTCAGATGTTGGTATTTCTCTGAAATAGCTAAGACAGCCAGGTTTTTCCCCGCTTGTGAAGGTGTATGGACATTCTTTTTGAAAAGTGTCAATACGGGTAAAATATTCTTCCATAGAAATCTCATAAATATAGAGTATGACTTAGAAAGCCCAGTGCCGGGAGTCATACCCGGGTCATATGCATTTACCCTTATTTGAGTCCCTGCCAACTTTTTCTGTAAGGCATATACAGTCATAATATTGCATAGTTTTGAAGTTGAATATCGCCGGTGCCCTATGGTAATCATTTTTTCTGAAGATTCTTTAGGGTAGGCGATCTCCATTGCACTGGTATAAACAGGTGGTTCTATTGGCGTTTTTAGTGCGGGATCGTGGGTCTCACTCGATGTAAAGAGAATATGCCCATCAGATTTGAGAAAGGGGAGCAGCGCTATAGTTAATGCAAAAGCCCCCAAATGGTTCACCCCGAAGGTCTCCTCAAAACCATCGGAAGTGTAAGTGGTCTGGCCAATATTTTGTATTCCAGCGTTATTGATCAATATTGAAATCCGTCCCAATTTTTCCTTTTTGAAGGTTTCCACAAACTGATGAATGGAATCTAGGGAGCCAAGGTCCATGACCATGGCTTTCAAGTGTTGATGTCCTGTTCTAAGCTTAATCTTTTCGAGTATAGCTTCTGCCTTATAGAGATTTCTAGCGGGTATTATAATGCGATGGTCAGGAGCCCGACGGGCCAATTCTACGGCACATTGAAATCCTATTCCACTTGTAGCGCCTGTGATGATAATAGTTTCCATTTTAATTATGATTTAGTGATAACACAAAAATCATTTTTATCGTAACCATTTCATTTGTCATATGGCAAATAGCACCTTAAATATTCCGTCTTATCCTGCTCAATGAAGACTGTGTGATTCCCAAATAAGAAGCTAAGTATGAAAGTGGTATCCTATTGGCTAACCCTGGAAATTTTTCCAGAAAAGTAAGATATCTAGTTGAAGCATCTTCGGCTAACATTGGACTCAACTTGTTCAGCTTCTCAATCAAAGCCTTTTCAGTTATTTTATTGATGATACCTTCCCATGCTATAATGGTGTTAAAAAGCTCGTCAAAAGACTCCTTGCTAAATACTAATAAGGTACAATCTGTTACGGCTTGTACATATTCTGAAGATGGAATCTTCTGTGTATAGGAATTGATATCTACAGCAAAATTATTTTCCTCAATAAAATACTTGGTTATTTCATCTCCCTTACTGTTATAGTAACACACCCTTAAAATCCCGGTTTGGATAAATGCCACACGTTTGGGAATTTTTCCAGCTTCAGAAAAATAAGTCCCCTTCTCCAAAACGAGTGGGGAAGCCTTTCTTTTAATCAAATCTATTTGCTGCTGGTTAAGATGTCCAAATTCCAGCAAAAAGTCTATTAATTTTTCCATGCCCCTAAGGTTGATATTCTAAAAAAGTAATCATTTGTCATATGACAAAAAAGTATTTCTTAATAAAATAATGAGTGATAAGCGCAGTTATAGAATCGCTCTTCGGATTTAGCTATCGAACAAATGAGGCTAGGGCCTGGTTTTACAGGCGATATACCCCAGAACCAGGCCGTTGTAGCTTCCTGTTATGATTTTCATATGATATTGTTTTCCACCTTATATATGTATTAGAATTACCTTGTGAATTTAAATGGCCAGAGATCTTTTGTCCAATTATTATGGGGAGAAAATAGTGCGCTTCGCTAATCAACCAAAGGACTGTTAACTCGCTACCAAGGGCTGCGATTACGTTAAAGTGTTCGTGATAACTTAAGTTGCCAGGCAAAGAAACATTCCTACAAAAATGCCTTTGGATGGCTTAAAAAAATTAGGCAAGGACCAAATTAATTATAAAAATACAAACAGAAGAGTCTTACTTCAAGAACACGCTGGCCCATTCGAGATCTTCGGGAGTTGTTATTTTAATATTTTCGTAAGCTCCTGGAATTAGCTCTATACAATGGCCTGCTGCTTCCAGTACGCTGGCGCAGTCGGTATAATGCTGCTGATAGGGTTGAGCGAAAGCGTTGCGCATCCAGTCGAGGCGAAAGGTCTGCGGGGTTTGAATAAGTAGGAAGTTACTGCGATCTAGCGCTTGGTTGCCCCCTTCCGATTTCACCATCCGGATGGAGTCTTTAAGGGGGACGCTGGTAACGGCAGTACCGGCTCGCTCCGCCGTGATATAGCCCTGCGAAATGATTTCTGCAGAGATAACAGGGCGAACCCCATCGTGCACTGCCACCAGACCCTGGGAATCGTCTATCGCAGCCAAGCCATTTTTTACTGAATGAAAACGGGTCTCTCCACCGGCTACCAGCCGATGGCTTAGCAGGAAGCTATGTTGCACACATAGGGATTTCCAAAAATCCAGGTGCGCGGCAGGAAGCACGAGTATCAATGTTACCTGGGATGAATAGGAATGAAATGCCTGCAGGGTATGCATGAGAATAGGCAGCCTATTGACGGCAATAAACTGTTTGGGCAGCTCGCTTTTCATTCGGCTTCCGCTACCTCCGGCGACAATAATGGCAAACTTTTTCATGGTAGGAGCAAGAAAAAAGGGTCATACAGAAGGAACAGCGATTGCCATTCATTTTCCATATGACCCTTTTCACTAAAAAATTCTATTAAATGATCAACATGGCATCGCCGTAGGTAAAGAATTTATATTTTTCTTTAATCGCAATTTCATAGGCCTTCATCACCAGATCGTATCCACCGAAGGCACAAGCCGACATCAGCAGAATAGATTCGGGAAGTTGGAAGTTAGAGATCATGGCATTAGCGATTTTGAAATCGTAGGGAGGAAAAACAAACCTGTCGGTCCACCCTTCCACTTCTTTCAAATGTCCGCTCGCCGATACCGACGACTCTATTGCCTTTAAGGAGGTAGTACCAACGGCACATACTCGCTTTCCAGCATCTATTGCCTTATTAACGATGGCTGCACTTTCGGCAGAAATATGATAATTTTCCGAATCCGTTTTGTGCTTGGTAAGGTCTTCTACATCCACATTCCGAAAGGTACCCAGACCTACGTGTAGGGTAACGGGAGCGAATCCAACCCCTTTTATTTCCAGGCGTTTCATCATCGCTTTTGTGAAATGCATACCAGCAGTAGGTGCTGCTACAGCCCCTGTATGTTGAGCATAAATGGTTTGAAAACGCTCTCTGTCTGCATTTTCCACTTTTCTTCTGGTGATAATTTCTGGAGGAAGTGGGGTTTCACCTAATTCATCGACCAATTTCATAAAGGCGTCGTTGTCCCCATCATAAAGGAAGCGAATGGTACGGCCGCGGGAGGTAGTATTGTCAATTACCTCGGCCACAAGGTCGCTATCTCCAAAATAGAGTTTGTTTCCTACCCGTATTTTACGAGCTGGGTCTACCAATACGTCCCATAATCGCATTTCGCGATTTAATTCTCTTAATAAGAATACTTCAATTTTCGCACCTGTTTTCTCCTTCTGACCAAACAGACGGGCAGGGAAAACTCTGGTATCATTAATGGCCATGACGTCGCCGTCATCGAAATAATTAATAAGATCTGCGAATGTTTTATGCTCGATCTCCCCTGTTTTACGGTGTACTACCATCAGGCGCGACTCACCACGTTCGGCAGGATGCAAGGCAATAAGACTTTGTGGGAGATCAAATTTAAATTCAGATAGCTTCATAGCTGGTTATTCAGAGTGTATTGATTAATGCCGGCCTACCGCCGTTCGCATTCGCTTGTTTGATAAAAGTCCTCAGTATGATAAGCAATTTTCGGCCTTAGTTTACTGATGCTAAAGTGGTTTCAGAAACTTGGCCACTACCCTTCACTACTAAAATTAAGACCGCAAAAGTAGCTATTTTTTCCCTAAAATACTAGTATTTTTTATGGCATTAAAGATTCCGTCTTTTAGATCTCCATTTGGATGGTCCAGCCAGCTGAATCTCCTCCGCACCCGACTGAAAATCCACTTCCTTCTTTTGCTGCTCCCAAGCCATTAGGGCAGCCACAAGCCCCTCTTGCTGAGAGGTTTCCTTCCCGAGCTCCTGGGCCGAAAAATATTGAGCTACAAAATTTGTGTCAAAACTGCCATTTATAAACACAGGATGTTTCATTACAAAACGGCAAAAAGCAAGGGTTGTCTGCACGCCCTGAATAGCATATTCATCGATGGCCCGGATCATTTTGGCAATTGCCTCTTCCCTATCCGTTCCATAGGTGATCAATTTTGATATAAGTGGATCATAGTAAATGGGAATGGGCATTCCTTGTTCGAATCCATCGTCCACTCTTACGCCATTTCCCAGGGGAGGCCTATAAGTGTGCAAGGTACCCACATCGGGCAGAAAATTATTACTGGCATCTTCGGCGTACACTCTACTTTCAATGGCATGGCCCCGGATACTAATATCCGACTGCACGAAAGGCAAGGCCCGGCCTTCGGCAATATGGATCATCTGCTTCACCAAATCCACCCCTGTAATCAACTCAGTAACAGGATGTTCCACCTGTAGACGGGTATTCATCTCCAAAAAATAAAAATTCTGGTCGCTGTCCACAATAAACTCCACTGTGCCAGCACCATAGTACCCACAAGACCGGGCTACATCGATGGCACATCGCCCCATTTCGACCCGGGTGCTTGCGTCAATTGAAATAGAAGGAGCCTCTTCTATTACCTTCTGATGCCTTCTCTGTATGGAGCATTCCCGATCGTAAAGGTGAACAATATTACCGTGTTGATCGCCCAGAATCTGTATTTCTATATGTTTAGGCGCAGTGATATATTTTTCTATAAAAACGGAGCCATCGCCAAAGGAGGTTTCGGCCTCGCTTACGGCACGATCCATCTGGGCATCGAAGTCAGCCTCCTGCTCTACGATACGCATACCCTTGCCTCCTCCCCCGGCGCTTGCCTTGATCAGGATAGGATAGCCGATTTCTTGAGCAATCATTTTTGCTTGCACCCTGTCTGTAACAGCCTCAAGGGTGCCCGGCACCATAGGAATGGCATAGGCGGAGGCGGCTTCCTTTGCCGCCAATTTGCTACCCATGGTCCGTATGGCCTGCCAGCTTGGGCCTACAAAAGCGATACCTTCCTGCTCCACCCTACGGGCAAAGTCCGCATTCTCTGAAAGAAATCCATAGCCAGGATGAATGGCGTCAACGCCTAATTCTTTGCTGAACGAAAGAATTTTATCCTGGTTCAGATAAGAATCCTGTGAGGCAGCCATTCCCAGGCATACGGCCTGGTCGGCGAACCGTACATGGGGGGCGCTGCGGTCGGCTTCACTGAAGACAGCCACGGTAGCAATATTCATTTCACGGGCCGTTCGCAAGATCCGCATCGCTATTTCACCCCGATTTGCCACAAGAATTTTTTTTATTTCTTTCATGCGTTTTTCTCCTAAAAGTATGAATACATCCAAAAAATGACAGTATTGTAAATGTAACACTTTAATTAATTCCCTATCTTACAAGTTCCTGTTGTATAGCATACTATTATTCTTTATCATTTTTTTTTTAAATTTGCATTTATCTAACATAAGTAATATTTGATTACCCACATAAATAAGACGAGAGTGGATATTTTTGAGAAACTACACAACAACTCCGGACCGATCGGCACCCCGGCTAAAATGCTGAATAGTCACCATTATTTTTCTTTCCCGATGTTGGAAGGAGATTTGGGGCCGAAAATGAGGTTCATGGGTCGTGAGGTGCTCAACTGGAGCTTGAATAATTATCTGGGGCTGGCCAACCATCCCGAGATCAGAAAAGCAGACGCTGAGGCCGCTGCCAAATGGGGCCTGGCTTATCCTATGGGAGCCCGAATGATGTCGGGAAACTCTACCCTACATGAGCAATTTGAAAAGGAGTTGGCCACTTTTGTAGGCAAAAAGGACGCCTTCTTGCTTAACTATGGTTATCAGGGAGTAATGTCAGCCATCGAATGCATCTGCGATCATCGCGATGTAATTGTCTATGATGCTGAGTCGCATGCCTGCCTGATCGATGGAATACGACTTCACAAGGCTAAAATGGGAACGTATTATAAGTTCAACCATAACGACATGGAAAGCCTTGAAAAAAACCTAAAGCGTGCTACCAAGCAAGCCAACGAAAAAGGCGGAGGCGTATTGGTAATTACTGAGGGCGTATTTGGCATGTCTGGCAAGGTAGGAGACTTGAAGGCTATTGTTGAACTAAAAAAGAAATATGAATTCCGCCTATTGGTTGACGACGCCCACGGCTTCGGTACCATGGGAGAAACGGGTGCCGGGGTTCATGAATTATTGGGCGTGCAGAAAGAGGTGGACTTATACTTCTCTACTTTCGCTAAATCGATGGCTGCTATTGGTGCATTTATAGCTTCTGACGATCCCGAAATTATCATGTATCTAAAATATAACATGCGTTCACAGACGTATGCTAAAGCCCTACCGATGCCTTATGTAGAAGGAGGACTTAAGCGCCTGGAAATGATCAAAACCATGCCTGAGCTACGCACCAAGCTTTGGGAAAATGTTCGAGCCATGCAGGATGGACTACGTTCCCGGGGCTTCAACATCGGAGAAACTGAATCACCCGTAACGCCTGTTTTCCTACATAGTGAAGGAGGAGTACCTGAGGTTACCCGCATGGTCCGCGATCTGAGAGAGAACATGGGCGTATTTTGCTCGATAGTGGTTTACCCGGTCGTGCCTAAGGGTCAAATTATGCTCCGTATTATCCCTACTGCCGCCCATACGCTGGAAGAAGTTGAATACACCTTGAATGCTTTTACCACTCTTGCTGAGAAACTTAAGAACCGAGTTTACCAATTGGAAGAGGTAACAGAATAAGGACATCGAAAAAACTGCATATATATGCAAAAAAGGGCCTTTTTTATAATTAGGCCCTTTTTTATATATTTTTAAGTCACTTTTTAATACGAATCTAACTATTTCATTAACAACAAGTTAACCTTGACAATCTGGTTAGATAAGACTATTCAACGGTTTTTTTTTATTATTTGAGTTGCGTTAATGTTTAAAATTACTAAATTTCGGTCAAAACGTGCCTCTGTGCCGTGCAAAGGCATAATTTAACTATAAAACCAAAATAACATGACACGATTTGAGGAAGTAAAGAATTTGATAATGTCACTAGAAGGTGATTTCGATAAGTTCTACAGCAAAGAGAATCAGGCAGCAGGAACCCGCGTTCGTAAAGGTATGCAAGACCTTAAGACGCTCGCTCAAGAAATCCGCACAGAGGTTCAGAACAAAAAGAACGCTGCTGAGTAATTCCACCAAGCACACCGCCAAACTCGGCCCGGGATCCTGAAAGACCCGGGCTTTATTTTTGTCAGAATTTTTCTTTATTAATCATGGTCGCTACCCCACGGGTTACTACTTTTTTGGTAGTTGCATCCTTTATTTCGGTGGTAATCTCTGCTATATGTTTTTCCGCATGAAGCGCTTTAATGGTAAAGACCGCAATATAATCGGTCTCTACAAACATAGGCCTCAGAAAATCTAAAGTTTGATTCAGGTAAATGGATCCATGCCCCGGATATTCGGTACCGAGTACCTTGGTAAATACGGTAGCCCCTAACATTCCGTGAATAATAGGTCGCTTAAAAGGAGTAGTAGCCGCATATCCGGCATCCAGATGTAAGGGATTATCGTCTCCAGTCAGGATGGCAAATTGTACCACCTGCTCCTGGGTAAAACGGAAGGAATGCTCAAACGAGGCTCCTACAACGGCTTCAATCGTCATATTAATAAAAATGGGTTAAAATTATCCTGTTACATTATAAGATAGTGAAGATACGAAAAACTGTTTCGGGAGCAAGCGTTAAGAGGCAAAGCTGGTAGGCAATAAAAAAGCCGCCACAATGGACGGCCTTCTGAAAATTACTATAAAAGGTGCATTATTCTTCTTCTAATTCTTCCTCTACCACGGCCAAGGGTTCCGAGTCGGTGATCCCTGCCACGACTTTAGGTCCCCTCGCTTTGTTTCGCTTATCTTTAAATTTGATCACCTGCATTTTTAAGGTATCTATGGCTAAGTCAGTAGCTTCTTCGAAGGTCGTGCCTTGCTCTTTCACAAATACGGTTCCACCCGGCACATATAGCTTAACTTCCAGCAACTTCGTATGCGTTTTTGCGTTTTCACTTTTATCTAGTTTCAAAAATACCTCACCACTCGTTATCCGATCATAAAAAGTATCTAGTTTGTCCATTTTTTGTTGAATAAAATTGAACAACTTCGCATCGGCATCGAAGTGAATTGCTTGCATCTGCAGTCTCATAAGCACTTTGGTTTAAGGTAAAACATCACTTATCTACATCACGGGAAAACCACAGCATGGGGTGCAGGCTTAGGTTGCCACCCAGGTGGCCCTCCCTCCCATTCATCATCGATCAAGGCTCAATGAAATGGTTTAGTGAATAAGCAAAATTCAACGTTAAATGTCAAGCAAAACCGGTCTTATTTTTCGGGTACGGTATTTGGAACGGTTGGCCACTCAAGCTTCCTCCAGCAGGGTTCGGAAAGAAACGTAATGCCCGTTAAATTTTTGGTGATGTTTGTCGGCTAAAGCAGGCTGAAATTTGGTTTGATAGGCAAGAAAATCTTCCATGGAAAGGAAGCGAAACTGAGTGGTATAAGTGGCTCCTTCATTTTCTATTTCTGTAAGAAGGCGTAAAAGTTTACACTCCATGGCCAAGCCCGTCGCCTGAATTTCGGGGATGTAGCTACTTTTCATATATTCCACCCACTCATTTTCCATGGGGTGGTTCACATTGACCGTTATGTTGTAGATAATCATTTTTCTTTTAATTTTTAAAACACAAATATCCAACATAATCCTTAGCTGGCCTAATCCGGAATACCCAGAAGATACCTGTCCGATTATTTGGGAGAAGTGCAGGCGGAGATTACCTTTGTGACAAGATAGTTTTCACTTAAATCCTTTCGACTCTGATGAACATGCTTATTCACGCCCACTCGGGCCTACGTTATGTAGTGTTGGCATTGCTGATCGCCGCCATATTTGTGGCCTATTCCAAATGGAAAAGCAACGATCATGGTGATAGCAAACTGTATTTATTTGCGATGATAGCGGCTCATACGCAGCTTTTAATCGGCTTGATCCTTTTCAGTATGAGCCCCAAAGTGGATTTCAGCATGATGAGTGATGCCATGTACCGGTTCTTCAGCGTAGAACATACTACTATGATGCTTATTGCGTTGGTCTTGATTACCATGGGCCGGGTACGCAGTAAGAAATTGGAGGGGGCCCCCAAGCATAGAACGGTTTTGTATTTTTATACCTTAGGTCTTATACTTATTATAGTAGGTATTCCCTGGCCTTTCCGTAACCTAGGCGCAGGTTGGTTCTGATCTGGAATCGAAAATTGCATACCAAAAAGCGGGCTATTCCATACGGAGTTTAGCCCGTTTTTTGTTTTATCCAAATAGATCGCTGGACAAATAACGATCTCCCCGATCACAGATAATAGTAACGATTACCCCCGATTCTATCTGGGAAGCAAGTTGGACAGCAGCCCAGGCAGCACCCCCACTGCTCATTCCAGCAAAAACAGCTTCTTCACGGGCCAGACGCCGGGTCATTCCCACGGCATCATCCTGACTGACCTCAATAACCTTGTCCACCCTACTTGCATCAAAAATCTTAGGAAGATAGGCCTGGGGCCATTTTCTAATACCGGGGATACTGGACCCATCCGTGGGCTGACAGCCAACGATCTGAACGTGAGCATTCTGCTCTTTCAAATAGCGGGAAACACCCATAATGGTTCCGGTAGTCCCCATAGAGGACACGAAATGAGTAATCTTCCCCTTGGTGTCTTTCCATATTTCGGGTCCGGTAGTTCCATAATGTGCTTTCCAGTTGTCCTCATTAGCAAACTGATTGAGCATAAAATATCCAGACTCTTCTGCCTTTTGATCGGCATAATCCCGGGATGCTTCTATGGATTCTTTCAAGGTAACTTTGGCGCCAAAAGCCTCCATGGTCAAAACCCGCTCCCGGGTAGAATTTTCTGGCATAACCAGTTCTATGGGGATACGGAAAAGACTGGCGATCATCGCTAGGGCAATCCCTGTATTGCCACTGGTAGCCTCGATAAGGGTAACGCCGGGCTGAAGATCTCCCCGCTCCATAGCTCCTTTGATCATTGCGTAAGCCGCTCTGTCCTTTACACTTCCCCCCGGATTATTCCCCTCCAGCTTACCGTAAATTTTAACATTTGGATTGGGATTGATATGATCCAGATCTACTAAGGGGGTATTGCCTACTAACTGAAGAAGGGATGACATAATGCAGAAATAAATAGAATAAAATTAAAATAATAGTTTAAATAATCAGATTGATCATTTACCAGTAAAAAATAGTAAGGTCCCCAAGAGGAAATCACTGATTGAACTTCCATGGTCACCTTTGGCGATTGGCACTAATTGTACATCCGGTGCACCTAGTTTCACCATGGCGTCATATGCATTTTGAGAATTAAAGAAAAACACCAGTTGATCATTTGTACCATGGTATAGTCTCGTTGGTGTTTTGGGCCTCCAGTTGTAAACGTCATTATCCTGCGTAGCCGCAAAGAAGCCTGTCTCCGTCCCATCTGCAACCGCTTTACGAAAGGATTCTGTTAATATAGAATTGAAACTTACGGAGATAGGATAAGCCACTCCGGAAGCCTTAATACCCGCTGCATAAGGTTCTTTAAAATAGTATTCCATAGGCTTGTTAAGCTTATAAATTCTATCATAAGTGAGCATTACCCAAAGGTAAAGTTTGTTGGAAGAGGCCATTCCGTGAGTATCCTGGTTTACAACATACTTCATAAAGGACGTTTTATCGTAGGCTCCTGCTCCGCAACTGGACGCTACCAAATTAAACTCTCCCGGCGCATTTTCCTCTAGCTCCTTTTGAAGCGACATGGTGGCAAATCCCCCTTCCGAGTAACCCGCCAGAAAAAGTTTCTGATTCCATTTTACGGCCGACTGCTTGGCAATCATTTCTTTTACGGCTCGGAGCATATCGGCAGAAGCAGATGCCAGGCTTGCCCGATGCTCGTATGGGTGGGGCAGGCTGGAAGAAGCTCCATATCCTATATAATCGGGATAGGAAATGATATAGCCTAAGGAGCCAAATAAGGTTCCGAAGGTGGCTGCTTCTGAACCTTCATTAAAGTTAGACGGTGCCTGATCGTCGGACTCTATGGTTCCATGCTGAACACTGAGCATAGAAACATCTTCCGTCGTTTCAGGCAATATCACGGCTCCGGAGGCTGTAATATCCTCTCCATCGGTATTCTTGGTATGATAGGTTAGCCTATATACCTTCACGCCATTTTTGACATAAGCCGCTATCAGCGGTGATAGTTTAGATGCCTCTGCTACGAGTTCTGCCTTGGTAAAACTTTTTATTTCGGTACTTGTTACCAGATACTGATCGCTATCCGGATCGGGCTCATTGCCCTCATTCTTACAAGATTGGAAAATAATTAAGAACCAGAGTACTAAAAAAGAATACTTCAGGATGAAGCGTTTACCCGATCCAAATGGATTCATATCTGACATATTTTCAACTATTTGATTTTAAGGTGATCTGTTAAATAAGTCAAAGATTATATCTTTTGGTTTTGTGACCTGCCATATCTTAAACCTTGCTCATATACCAACGGATCATTCGTGCCGTTGCATCCGGACGCTCGATCATACCCATATGGCCGGCTTCCGCCAAGATAAACGGATAGCATTGTGCGGGGAGGGTTGACAGATCCATACCCGACTCAAAGGGAACAAAATTATCTTCCATACCCAAAATGATGAGCACCGGAACATTTATTGTTTTTAATACTTCCTGCTGATCACTCCGCTCCCGCATTGCGTGAATGCCCGAGACAAGGGCTTCCTCGGGAAGTTTGGCAAAGAAATCAACATGTTCCTGCACCTTATCAGGATGCAAAGACCTATAACGCGTTCCAAATAGATTTGGTGCCGTGTTTTTCATAAATGAAGCCGTACCATAGGTTCTTAATAAGGACACCATTTGGTTTCGTTGATGCTTCTTAGCCTCATCGTCGGCCAAAGCTGTAGAATGAAATAATCCAAATCCCTGCAGCATTTCAGGATATTTTTTGGCAAAGGCAAGGCCTATATAACCTCCCATGGAATGGCCAATTAAGGTGCAGCGTTGAATATTTGCATTGGTAAGTAGCCTATACAGTTCATCCGCATAGTCTTCAACAGTCTGGCAGGAAGTAAGTAAAGATATATTTGGTCTTATAATGGTAAAGGAATCATTTAAAATAGCATCCAGCTGATCCCAGATGCTGTCATCCATTCCATGACCGTGCAACAGAACCAAAGTTTTGCGTTGAAATATCATAGCGTCGAAAAATTAAGTTGAGATATATTTTGAATAAATATACAGAAAGCCCTCCGATTCACGACGAGAACTGGGTTATTCTTAATAAAAAATGCTCAATTTCCAGTACTCAGTTTCATTAGTTCACACAATTACCAATCCTTGAAAAGTGAAATTTCTAACCCAGACTTATTTCCTTCTGTCCTAGATCGGCGCCATGGCTGGGTCTAAAGACGTAGAATATATCCATTCCAAAAAATGGAGCGAATGGTGAAAAGAACAGAAAAAAACCATATTTCTTTTTAAGGAAATATGGTTTGTCTTATGGGCTGGAGCAAGCAATTTTCTTCCACAGCCTATTCAGTAGTTAACTGATTAAGCCTTTCCTCCCCTCAAAAATTGAGAACCAGAACTTATGTCAGGCCTTATTTTCGGATATATCTTTCAGGGCTTCATCCCTTAAACTCCTCCTTAATATTTTCCCTACATTACTTTTGGGTAATTCTTCCCTAAATTCGATTTGTTTAGGACGCTTATAGCCCGTAAAATTCACTTTGCAATAATCATTGATTGCCTGTTCAGTCAACCCATCATCCTTTTTAACAATAAATAACTTTACCGACTCACCGGAATGCTCATCGGGCACACCCACACAGGCCACTTCTAATACACCTGGGCATTGCGCCATGATCTCCTCTATTTCGTTTGGGTATACATTAAACCCTGAAACGAGGATCATATCTTTCTTACGGTCTACTATTTTGAAGAAACCATCGGAATCCTGGATTCCAATATCTCCTGTTTTAAACCATTTTCCCGATTCATCCACATGAAAAACCTTAGCCGTTTCTCCTGGGCGGTTGTAATATCCATCCATAACCTGCGGCCCCTGAGCACAAATTTCACCCCTTTCTCCCACCTCGGCCCAGGTATTGTCATCACGAAGTATCTTCATGTCGGTACTTGGGATAGGTACTCCTATCGTACCAATCCGCTCCTGACCGTTAAGCAGGTTCACCGATAGCACCGGAGAGGTTTCAGATAGACCATAACCTTCTACCAAGTGACAGCCTGTAGTTTTTAACCAGTTTTCGGCGACCACTCTTTGAAGGGCCATCCCCCCGGCAATGGTAATCTTCAGGGAATCGAAGTTCTGTTTTCTAAAGGCTTCATTATTAAGCATGCCATTGAAAAGGGTGTTTAACCCAGGAAATATATGAATCTTATATTTCCCCCACTCTTTCACAAAGGCGGGCATATCTCGTGGATTTGTGATTAATACATTATGTCCGCCCCATTTCAGTGCACATAGTGCATTGACTGTCATGGCAAATACATGATATAATGGCAGCGGGGCTATGAGGGTAATTTGTTCCTTCATTTTTGACAAGCCCTCCGACGACATCATCCACTCATTAATTCCCTCTACATTAGCCAGCAGATTCCGGTGCGTTAGCATAGCCCCTTTAGACACTCCAGTGGTCCCTCCTGTATACTGGATAAAAGCCAGGTCGGAACCCGCCACTTTGGGGCGCTGATAGGGCAAATGAGCTCCCTCTGAAAGGACCTTATTGAAGGATATGGTGTTAGCAATGTGGTAAGCAGGCACCATTTTCTTTATATACTTCACTACTGCATTGACCAGCAGACGCTTCGGAAAACCCAGCAAGTCACCAATCTCAGTGATAATAACATGTTTGATTTGAGTTTGGCCCAGAATTTTCTCGAGATTCACCGCAAAATTAGCGAGAATAACCACGGCCGAAGCCCCGGAATCCTTGAACTGGTGGAGCATCTCCCTGCTAGTGTACAGGGGATTAGTATTTACGATGACCAGACCCGCCCTAATAGCTCCCAGCATGGCCACAGGAAACTGGAGCAAATTGGGCATTTGTATGGCAATCCGATCTCCGGGCACCAACCCTAAGGACTGCAAATAAGCGGCAAAATGCAGACTCAGCCGGTCCAAATCAGCGTAGCTGAGGCTTTTGTCCATATTTGTATAGGCCTTTTTATCGGGATGAGTGGCCACGCTCGTTTCTATCAGCTCTATTAATGAGACGTATGCATCTGGATTAATTTGATGGGGGACACCCGGTGCATAGAATTTATACCATGGGTGCTCTTGCGATTTATTGTCATTCATTTCAATACAAGGTTGGGTGGTAAGATTTCTCGGATTAATTTAATAATATAAATTAATTTTTTGATTATTCCGATCTATTTTGTTTTTAAACCCGTTCGCCTGGCTCAACTACCCTGTACTTTTTTCTGCCATTCTTTTCGGGGAAGTTCCCATAACCACAGTGCTCCTTCATCGGTATCATTCACATCCTGAGTTTGCTGAAACCCCAAATTGTGTAAAAGTTTGGTAGAAGCATTTTCTTCAGCCAGCGTGTGGGCAATAACTTTGTGAACACCTTTACTACCAAAAGCGTGATCCACTAATCCCCGCGCGGTTTCCGTGGCCAACCCCTTCCCCCTTAAGGAGGGCATGATCTCATAGCCTATCTCGACAATACCGCTAGAATCTGGCTCCCCCTTATATCCGCAACTGCCAATAAGCTGGTTGTGTTCCTTGTGGATGGTAAGATATACCCACCATTCACGTACCGGTGGATGTGCTTTCCATCGGTCATAAGAAGGGGAAAAAGTATCTCTAAATTCTGTCCACCTTTTAGGAACATTTGCGCCAATTACCCTGGCCAACACATTATTTCCCATTTTAATGGCATCGAAGAGCGTGTCATCACAGGGCACCAGCCTTAACTTTGGGGTTTCAATCATACCTTTCTATAATTTATATCGTATCTGCTATTAGACTATGTCTTCATCAAAACGGTCGCTAATTATTTTCCGTATGGCCTGATGGGGTCTTAGTCTAGGAGACTTATTAGATCGGGCAAAGACACGATCAGTATCGGTATTGGAGCGGGCCTTGATAGCTAAATTAGCGGAAGAAAGATGCTGGCGGCGCCACTGGGCATACTCCTCCTCCGTCATCACATCTCGGGCCACCTTACCACGGGCATACCCGTCCGCATATTGATTCCCACGGCTATCGCTCCAGGCGATGCGCTGCTCTTTCTCCAAGTACTCAAGCTCTTTTTTTAAGTCAATTTCTTCCGTTCTGATATCCCATAAGGGTTCCAGCATTTTTAATTCATTTTCACAAATACTTTTTTCTGCTCCATGACGTGCCACCATTAAGCGAATCGGTTCGGCCAGTCGTAATAACTTTTTCCTTCGGCGCTGCAACACCCATAAGCGAGGATCTATTTGACACCAACGGAGCCAAAACGCCTGCAGGACAGGCAATGCCATACCCAAAGAAACGGCACCAGCCACAGCGAACAAAACTCCACTTAGCACAAATGATAGCAAAGCCCAAGGACTATTAACCAAAGTGAGGCTCAACTGATCGGACTCCCTTAAAGCGGATTCAATTTTATCGGTAATCTCAGGGCTGTCTATAGGAGTTCCTGTAAGTGGATCTATAGCATTAAGCTGAAGATTCTTAACAGACTTATTAATAGCCTCTTTCAATTTATCTGTCCGATAGGCTTCATATCGAAACCAACCTAAAACGGTAAGTGTCAGAATGGCGAAAATCGACAAAATCAGTTTGAATCGCGCATAACGTTTTTGGGTACCATCGGAACTGATGGCATGATAAGGCCCTTCAATCAGCCGATCGTAAGCAGGCTTCAGTAATACTGATAGCATGGCCAAACCAATCGCAAATGCCCAGGCTTCATTAGGATTTCGGATATTGAGCGCATAGGCAACAATTTCATGGGAGATGATCAGATCGCCAGCTATAAAGGAAATCCCCGCTACTAAGAAGATTAATCCAGCAACCAGGGAATAATGCGGCGCATTTTTTTCTCTACGTTTTTTTAAAATTTCCTGCTCAGCCAGTCCATTATCGAGTGCTAACTCAATTTCGGTAAGTTTTGTTTTATGCGCAAGCAGTGCCGTCTGCTCGCCTTGCAACCGATCGAAGGCTTGCTTCTGTCTGACAGAATTTTCCTGCATGCGCGCCTGCACCTGAGTGAGCCTAATTTTTCTATCAGCAATCTGAGAAGTCAACCATTCATAGTCAGACTGGCTTTTCAGGTACGCTTCATAGGTATGCCGTTCGAGCCCCTCCAACCCATTGGTATATCCCTGACTATAATCGTTATGCTGTAGTTCTGAGTTTGGTTCCATTTACTATTTCATTGCTATTTGATACGGAAGAAAGACTGCCTTCTATTGAAGGGATTCTTACTCCCGACTGTCCTGAATAAAATTCAACTCTTTTCCTGACAACTGCCCTTTCAAACCGCGGGCGAGATAATATTCGCTCTCAAAAATTTTGATCAACATATCGCGTTGGGCCAACAACTCTTCTCTTTGCGCTTCGGCAACACCTTGCTCGCGCAGGGCTTGCCAACGCTTTACTCTCAGCTGACTCATCTCTTCTTCCAAAATCCTTAATTCGTCTATCCACGCTTGCCGAAGCCCTTTAGCCTTCCTTTGCTCCGTCTTCTGTTTTAGCCAGGATTGAATATTCTTATGTATCAGTGTAACGTTGCTTAAAAGGAGTTTCCCTGAGAACAAGAATAGGAAAAGAACAAAGACGAATTGACCCCAGGCCTGCCACACCTGTTGATATTGCAGACTATGCACCAGCACAAAACTGGCTGCGGCAAGAGGTAAGCCTAGTTCTTCGATCAGAACCCGCCATGAAACTTTTTTTTCGGTATCGTGAAAAAATGAAAGGGGACTAAACAAATTGAACATGCCTGCACAAAAAACGCCAAGGGCGATCAGTGGAGTACCCGGATACGATGGCAGCAAAGCATTGTAGATCAAAAAATAATTACTAAAGCACACAACAGTACTCAACAGCAAGCCAAGCAGGGTTCTGGGTAGATAATGATCCTGAGAGAGGCTAGAATGAACCTCCTGTCCTATACATTTTTTCAGATCCTGTATACCTTCGTCCTTTTGTCCGATAAAAAGATTATACTCCTGAATTTCTTCATTCTTCTGTTCAATCTGCCCTCTTAGACCAGCGGAAATTTGGTAAAAATAATGCTGGATAATTTCAGTCTTTTCAGTAGGATCGGACCCCGACAGGCCAAATAAGATACCCTCATCTCTCAGGGTATCCTCATCTGTCAACCAGGTAGGAGCCTGCACAGTTTCCCTGACCCGCTGCATTGGATCTACTGGTTGGCCGGCAACGGAGGGTGTAATCTCCCCCTCTTCGCCCGGTATCGAAAGATCCTGGGATGCTGATGGAGACGCCGAATATGGTTCTTCGGCCTTTGTCGCATTCCGAGTGAACCATGCCAATAATTTATTTTTTATTGCAGTCATACTAATTTAGAGCGTTGAGCTACTATCCATCAAAACAAGTATAGGAGCACCAATATTGTGATGGCGATTGATTAAAAATTGCTATCGGATGGGGGAGCTTAAAGGAATATTCTTTGGAGGGCTTCCCAAAGCTTCCTTTTATTTTCCTTATTTGACTCAATGGCTGGCAGGGGATCGGCGAGCAGAAACCAGACCCCGTCGATAAATTTAGGAATGTATGGAGTAAGCACCACATCGATCTGAAGCCTTATCAGCGGCACCCCAAAGCTAATGAGGTGACTCACTTTATGACCAGAGAGAACCAGACGGGCATCTTTGTTTTGCAAATAGCTATAATTGATGACATCAGACATTTCCTTGGATCGCCCTACCGCCTTTAAAATATTGGTCAGTAAGGTCGTCTCCGAAGCGGACAAGTCCGGACGCTCGGCTACATCTGTCAAAATCAAAAGCGGATGCTTGATCTCAGGAAAGGGCACCTCGGGCGTAACGGGAGCAGAGGATACCCTTTGCTGCGGAGCAGTAGTGGCTGGGCGCGCCGCCACCTGTCCACGGTCTGCATCTGGCTCCTGCGGCTTACCAGTAGTTACAGACCCTGCCGGTTCCTCCATGCGGAAAAGAATTTCATTTTCGTACAAAATCTGATACAGACTCATGGCAGACGCTTAATTTAACCCAATTATTTACCCAAATTTACGGGTTCTAAACTCCATATTCCAATTTTTTGAGACTGGGCCTTCTGTTCTAGCCTATCGTAGTTTTTATCGGACGAGTATTTTTTAAAATGTACCGCCAGTCCCTTTTGAACTAATGTTTTATTTAGAACTTCCCCATTACTGAGAACTACCTCTCCTAAAAGTCGGCCATATCGGTCAAATTTGTTTTCATGTCGGATTTCAACTTTCTGCCGAAAACAACGGTCCGACACATATTGTTTGGCGACTTTGTAATAAGGTTTCCCTCTTTCTGGACAGTTGATATGCAAAAACCGAATGCGCAGAGGTTTTCCCGTTCTCTGTCCGGCACCCTTGCCTGTATACAGAAGTTTGAGTTCAATCGTGTCCCCATCCTGAATGGCGATCACTTCGGCTATCAGCGGTTGAGGCAGCCTGGAGGTGCTGGAAATGGATTGTCCGCAACTGCCGGATGCAAACAAAAAAACGAGAATAATACTGTAAAAAGAAGATTTAAGCAAAGGAGGTAAATGCACTGATAAAAATAGCTTTTATTTAACGAATAAGAAGTTACAGAAATAGCACTTGAAGCATTTCTGGTACGAAGGTAAGACCGTTTGGGCAATTTCTCCTAAAAACAACAGGAATATGGATTTAGCCCTTCACAGCCAGGAGGGAAGTCATTCAATAAACCTACCGGTCCATTCGGGGCGTGGCATTGCACAACTGCCAGATTGCCCCATTAAATGCTGCCGGTTGCGAGCCACCCAATCATAAATACGGTCGCGAAGGCAACGGGGGAGTAATTCCAGCAAAGAAAGTATACGCCAACCTCCTCCAAAATATCGAAATACCCTGAGAATGCCCGTTGATTTTTCAAATAAGACTCCATTTTCCAGATATAGGAAAGTTTCGAAATCTTGGAGCGCCCTACCCTGCGACCTTAGCATCTCCTGTCCAAATGCGGACTGAAGTGAGCTAAAACGGAGGGCGCCTTTACGATCCCACCGAAGTAGCAAAAGCACGAAACGATTACACAGAGCACAATCTCCATCATAAAAAATGATATGATCTGTTGACATAGTTGGTTCGATCATCACGCGTATGTAAAAAATATACAACCAAATTTACGAACTAAAAAATCCCTTCTTTTCTGGCACTTTTATTTTCCTATACCTAAAAAAGAAAACTCCCTCGCGCAGATGGCAGGGAGTTTTTTGTATTTTGGTTTAGTGGTATGCATCAGGAGCCGCAGGCTTCGCATCCTTCGGGATCATCGAGCGAGCACTGCATATCGGCACGGGAATCGCGCACGGGTAAGGGCTTGGCATGTGACTCTGCATAGGCAGCGTAGTTGAGCTCTTTCTCGGCTATTGCTGTGGTAGCGGGTTCCAATTGCCTTTCCGACTGCTTGCCCAGGGTAAACTGTACCGGATCGGAAGCCGCACGGGTACGCAGATAATACATTCCTGTTTTCAGACCTTTCTTCCAAGCATAAAAATGCATGGAGGTAAGCTTGCCAAAATTAGCCTCTTCCATAAATATATTTAAGGACTGGGACTGACAAATAAATGCTCCCCGGTCGGCAGACATATCCAGTAGGCTACGTTGCTTTATTTCCCAGGCGGTTTTATAAAGATCCTTGATATTTTGAGGGATATTAGGAATGGCCTGTACCGACCCACTCGTCCGCACCAGGTTGTTTTTCATTTCTTCATTCCACAATCCTTGCTTCACCAGATCCTTCAGAAGATATTTATTTACTACTACGAACTCTCCCGACAAAACCCTTCTGACATAAATATTGGACGTAAAAGGCTCAAAGCACTCATTATTACCGAGTATCTGACTGGTAGAAGCGGTAGGCATAGGAGCCAACAATAAGGAGTTACGGACCCCATTCTGAATGACTTCCTTGCGGAGTTTTTCCCAATCCCAACGATTGCTGTCAGGGGTAACACCCCACATATCGAACTGGAAAATACCTTGAGAAATAGGGCTTCCTTCCCAGGTCTGATAAGGTCCCTCCTCCTTGGCCAGTTCCATAGAGGCTTCCATCGCGCCAAAATAAATAGTTTCGAAAATATCTTTATTGAGCTGGCGAGCCTCTTCGGAATCAAAGGGCATACGCAACATACAGAAAGAATCCGCTAGTCCCTGAACACCAATTCCGATGGGCCGATGGCGCTTGTTACTACGCTCAGCCTCCGGGATTGGATAGTAATTCAGATCAATAATCCTGTTCAAGTTCCGGGTAATCACCTTCGTGATTTGGTATAACTTTTGGTGATCGAAATGCAAGAATCCATCTGTCCCCTCCTGCACAAACTTAGGCAAAGCAATAGATGCCAGGTTACATACCGCTGTTTCGTCTGGGGCAGTATATTCTATAATTTCCGTACATAGGTTCGATGATTTGATCGTCCCCAAATTTTTCTGGTTAGACTTACTATTGGCGTGGTCCTTATATAGCATATAAGGAGTTCCTGTTTCGATCTGCGACTCCATGATGGCGAACCATAGATCTTGGGCCTTAATAGTCTTACGAGCCTTACCCTCTAGTTCATATTGATGGTAGAGCTTTTCGAAGGCTTCACTATGGCAATCGGAGAGTCCCGGGCATTCATGTGGGTCGAATAGGGACCAGGTATCGTTACTTTCAACCCTTTTCATGAAAAGATCAGGAATCCAAAGGGCGTAAAATAAGTCCCTTGCACGCTGCTCTTCCTTACCATGATTTTTCTTCAGGTCAAGAAAATCGAAGATATCGGCATGCCAAGGTTCCATATAAATAGCAAATGAGCCTTTCCGCTTTCCACCTCCCTGATCCACGTATCTCGCCGTATCATTAAATACCCTTAACATAGGCACGATTCCATTGGAAACTCCATTTGTGCCTTTGATATAGGACCCGGTGGCGCGAATGTCGTGGATACTTAATCCAATGCCACCTGCCGACTGGGATATCATTGCACAATCTTTCAGTGTATCATAAATTCCGCTGATGCTATCCTCTTTGACCGTCAGTAAGAAACAGGAGGACATCTGTGGCTTAGGTGTACCTGCATTAAATAAGGTTGGGGTGGCATGAGTAAACCATTTTTCCGACAACAAATGATAGGTTTCTATGGCCGACTGTACATCAGTCTGGTGGATGCCCACGGCTACCCGCATCAACATATGCTGGGGGCGTTCTACAATTTTGCCTTCCACCTTAAGGAGATAGGATTTCTCCAGGGTCTTATAACCAAAATAGTCGTATCCATAATCCCGGTCATAAATGATAGTAGAGTCGAGTAAGGAGGCGTTTTTCCTGATTACCTCATAAACTTCTTTTGATATAAGGGAGGCATTCTCTCCTGTTTTTTCGTCTATATAAGTATAAAGTCTTTTCATGGTAGCAGAAAAAGACTTTAAGGTATTTTTATGTAAGTTAGATATTGCCACCCGGGCCGCCAGAATGGCATAATCGGGGTGTTTGGTTGTCATAGAAGCAGCCGTTTCCGCCGCCAGATTATCGAGTTCAGCCGTGGTCACGCCATCGTAAATACCGGAAACAACTTTCTTCGCTACTTCTACCGGCTGAACAAAGTTAGGATCCAATCCGTAGCTCAATTTTTCAATCCGAGCCGTCACCTTGTCGAATTTGACAGACTCACGGCGTCCATCACGCTTTATGACATACATTGACATGGTAAAATATTGTTTTATAAGATGTTAGAAATTTCTTTAATACTCAAGCAGGGTCTTTGGCAACGCCAAAAAACATTTGAAATAACAGTAATTTAACGTAAAAACCAATCCATATCAGGTCTCCCCAAAATGGGAATCCGCCAACAAATGTGTTAAGAAATTGTTAAAAATCTAATTTCAAGAAGGTTACCGGCATATTAAGTCATCGGGACTGCCCAAAAAAAAATAAAAAAAAATTATTTACCGGATAGAAAAATAAAAAGTCCACAAAATGGGAAACTTTTTCCCACTACAAAATTTAATAATAGTTGATTTACAAATACTTAAATAGATTTATTTGTAAACTTTTAAAAATCTCGACCATCCAATATGCAATAATATGGAAACACAAACACATTTAATAACCTATTTTTATTCAGGCAAAATTCCCATTCTAACGCTTTTAACCCTGACTACCCTATGGAATCAAATCAGATGAACCGAAGGACTTTTCTTGAGTCGGTAAGCGGAGCAGCCACATATATGGCCTCTCTCCCCTTATTAGCCTCCTTACCCACTTCAAAAATAAATGCCCCTTTTCAAATACCCCTAGGCGTGTTTGCTGCCTACCGCCATGCGGAGTATCTCAGGGGGCTGGGCTGCACCTACATTGAAGAGGCCGTAGGCCGATTCCTGGTTCCGGGCCCCAACGACCCTGACTTTACGATGAATAAGGCTCAGCTAGAAAATTTAAAATTCCCCATCTGGTCTTATGTAGTACTATTACCTGCAGAAATGAAAACGGTGGGCTCCGACCTCAAACATGAAGAAGCTCTGCTCCGAACAGAACTGGCCCTAAAACGCGCTAAAGAATGCGGATCGTCTTACATCGTATTTGGAAGTGGTGGAGCCAGGAATATTCCAGAAGGTTTTGACAGAGCCACGGCACTCAGGCAGCATATAGCCTTATGCCGCCGCATGGCTCCATTGGCCGAAAAGTATGGTGTTACCATCGCTATAGAACCCTTAAACAAAGGAGAAACAAATTTCATCAATAGCCTTGCCGAAGGTGTAGAGATTGTAAAAGCCGTCAATAGCCCCAAAGTAAAGCTACTTTGCGACATTTACCATATGCTTGTTGAGGAAGAGCCGGCCTCGGAAATTATCCGTTTTGGCCAACATATTGTGCACTGCCATATCGCCGAAAAAGAGGCCCGGACCCCTCCAGGAGAGAAAGGCGATAATTTCCGCCCTTACTTGAGCGCCTTAAAACAAATTGGCTATCAGGGAGGTTTGTCAATAGAATGTTTCCATTATGATAATTTCGACAGCCAGATTCGAAAAGGAATATTGGAATTACAAAAGCAGATCAGCGAAGTCTAAAAATAACTGACGCTCAATTTATTAAAATATAACGCAGTATTATTTGCGGAGTCAAATATTAATTTTTACTTTTGCATTCCTTTTTGAGAATTGTATAGAACACAAAATACCATATAACAATGAAAAAAGATATTCATCCCAATTATAGAGAAGTGATTTTCTGGGATCTATCAAGCGATTTCAAATTCATCACTCGCTCGACTATTGAAACGAACGAAACATTGGATTGGGAAGACGGTAAAACATACCCTGTGTACAAGGTCGAGGTTTCATCTAAATCACACCCCTTCTACACCGGTAAAAATGTACTGGTTGATACCGCAGGTCGTGTGGATAAATTCAGAAAACGCTATAACAAATAATAGTTACGGCTATTTTTTTGGTAAAGTATATAAGCAGTCTCTTTGGTTCAGCCAAAAGAGGCTGCTTTCTTATTGGTGGGTAAAAAAAAATCAGCGACCTTTGGCGTATTATTTTCACTACGACCTATGCCAGATATAGTTTTTTTTGACGACCACACACTTCGCTTACAACTTCGTCCCTTTACTTTTACCCGGCCAATAGCTGCCCTGAGATGTGGCATACAAACCATTGCTGAAAAATGGGCGCTACGCATCCAGGGATCTGTTTTTTATCTTACAGAAGACTACCTTCAGGATAAATTTAAGGCCGCCCCCGCTGGGCTCCAGTTGCATATCAATGGCGCCCTCTGCCCCAATGAGGCTTTGGTAGAGGCTATTATCAACCTATCTGCAGGTCAGAAGCTCCATTCTAATGAAGGAGAACTACTCGCTTATTATGCGGATGGGCGGAACGACCTGGCCAACCTAAAAATGATTCCCTATCCTGGACCTTTCACTATGATCAGGCATCCCTGGGAGTTATTTCTCTATAATGGAGCACAAATCGTGGAGGATTATCGATTTCTGATTACCGGACGGCAAAGTTCAGAGATCAATGATCCGTTTACGAGGTGCTATGCGCCTGAGAACATATTCGTTGAGCCAGGGGCCGATATTAAAGCGGCGATATTGAATGCTGAAAACGGACCCATTTATATTGGACGTAACACGCTGGTACAGGAAGGCGCCAGCATCCAGGGCCCTTTTGCCATGGGAGAAGGCAGCACCGTCGCTCAAGGGGCCAAAATCCGCCCTAATACCACGATTGGCCCTTACTGTAAGGTAGGAGGCGAAGTGAGCAATTCGGTAATTTTAGGCTATAGTAACAAGGGCCACGATGGCTATCTGGGCAATTCTGTTTTGGGAGAATGGTGTAATCTAGGGGCCAATACGAATAATTCGAATCTGAAAAATGACCATAGCACTGTCAGTATTTACAGCTACAAATCAGGAGGCCTGGCAGACACAGGTCTGGTCAATTGTGGCCTTATGATGGGCGATTACTCTAAGTCTGGCATTTCGACCATGTTTAATACAGGCACGGTAGTCGGGGTTAATGTGAATGTATTTGGAGCAGGCTTTCAGCCGAAGTATATTCCCTCATTTAGCTGGGGAGGAGGGGCCGAAGGCTTTGCACTTTACCGCCTGCACAAGGCCTTAATTGTTGCCAAGGATACCTGTCAGCGACGAAATGTCATATTTGGGGAACAGGAAGAACAAATATTAACCCGTATATTTGAAATGGCAAGGAGCGAACAGGAGTTAGCTCAGTCGTAAAACCTGTAAATAAAAGCAGAAAGTGCTATTTAATGACATTCCTGGCCTTGATCCCATCAAAGCCACTCTGAAAAGATCGGTAGCCACGAGCCATTTGGCACATGCACTACTCTTCGACAGCACCGTGGGCGGAGCAGGCCTAGCTATGGGACTGGCTTTTGCCACCTACATCAATTGCGAAAATAGATCCGCGGAAGATGCTTGTGGTGTTTGCCCATCCTGCATTAAGATGCAGAAATTGATCCATCCGGACTTTCATTTTATTTTCCCTATTGCTAGCTCAAAAAAAATTGGGGGTAATACCTCAGAAGCGTTTTTACCACTCTGGAGGAGCTTTCTTAGCGAAGGCCCCTACCGTACCCTACCCCAGTGGCTGGATTATATGGGCGCAGAAAATAAGCAGGGCAATATTTCAGTAGAAGAATCGCGGGGAGTGTTGCGTAAATTATCGGTAAAGGCTTATGAAGGAGAATATAAAATCCTAATGATATGGAAGGCCGATATCATGAACGCTTCTTCGGCAAATGCCCTGCTAAAAATATTGGAGGAACCCCCTGAGAAGACTTTATTTCTGATCATTAGTGATCAGTCTGACCGCTTGCTAACGACCATTCTATCCCGGACGCAGCGCATCCACATCCCAGCATTTTCCGACCGCCAAGTAATGGAATATCTGGTACAGCGAGGTTATCCTGAGCCCCTCAGCAAGCAAGCTACCTTTCTTTCTGACGGAAACTTATCGGAGGCACTAACTCTGGTGAAGGAGCAACAAGACGATACTTACGCCCTGTTCGCCGACTGGATGCGGTCATGCTATAAATATGATTTAGCGCGATTGATAGAACTCGCCGACCATTTTGACACCATGAACAAAGAAAGACAGAAGGCCCTGCTAGAATACTCTCTGCGTTTATATAGAGACATGCTGCTGTGGGGACAAGGGGCTGGCGAATTGTTGAGGGTACCAGAAGAAGTACTTACCTTCGTACAAAACTTTTCGAAAGCCGTCTCCTTTGATGCGCTTGGGAAAATGATAGATGAAATAAATAAGGCATATTTGCATATTGAACGAAACGTGCGGGCAAAAATGGTATTTCTGGATTTATCCTTAACCATGGCTCCTTATTTCAAAATTAAATGAAACCAACTCCTGTATTAGAAACCATTGGTGCAACAGACTATGTAGACTTCCCCGAACTGGGTTGGTACTATGCTTCAGCTCGTATTGATTCAGGAGCCACCAGCTCCTCTATTCATTGTTCGAGTGTAAAACTGATTCAGGAAGGTGAAATCACACTACTACGGGTAAAGTTAGATGCCAAACGAGGGGCTCCGGAACATGTATTTACTACCTCCAATTTTAAGGAGACTGTAGTTAAAAACTCCTCCGGCCTGGCCGAGAAGCGTTATGTAATCAAAACGGTGATTGAATTGTTTGGAAAAAAGATAAAAACTGAGTTCTCACTTGCTAACCGTAAAAAAATGCGATTCCCCATCTTATTGGGACGCAAGTTGCTTAAAAACCGCTTTCTGATCGATGTTTCTCAAAAAGACCTTTCTGTAAAAAGAAAGCTTCAACACCATGCCGCTAACCCCTTAACTGGGCAGCAAACCGAATCCTTGCCGCATTCTCTTAAATAGAACTATAAAATGAAAATCGCCGTACTATCTACCAACCCAGAGCTTTACTCAACAAGGAGACTGGTAGAGGCAATTAAACAAAAAGGCCATCAGGCTGTCGTGATCGATCATCTCAAATGTTTTGTTATGATCGAAGGCGGCAACCCTTCCATTATCTATAAGGGAAACCCTGTAGAAGAGCTCGACGCGATCATCCCGCGAATCGGCACCTCAGTCAATACCTTTGGTTGCGCCGTCGTTCGCCAGTTTGAGCTGATGAAGGTTTTCTCGACGGTCAAATCTCAGGCGATACTACGGTCTAGAGATAAGTTGCGCAGCATGCAGGTGTTAGCCAAAGCTGGTATTGATGTACCGAAAACGGTTTTTGCAAAGAATCCTTCACAGGTCAATGAATTGATCAAGCAGGTAGGAGGACCACCCGTCATTATCAAACTGCTGGAAGGTACCCAAGGGGTCGGCGTTGTCTTGGCGGAAAGCACAAAGGCGGCCAAATCCACCATCGAGGCCTTTTATGGTTTGAAGGCAAACTTTCTTATTCAGGAATTTATTGCCGAGTCCAAAGGGGCCGACATCCGTGCACTGGTAATTGGCAACAGAGTAGTAGCAGCCATGAAACGCCAGGGGCATGAAGGCGACTTCCGCTCCAATCTGCATCGGGGGGGTGAAGGCTTAGCCATTACACTAACGCCGGAAGAGGAAGAGGCCGCTGTCTCCGCTGCTCGAGCTTTAGGCATCAAAATAGCGGGGGTAGACCTATTACAATCGGCTAGAGGCCCTCTGGTAATGGAAGTCAATTCTTCTCCCGGATTAAAAGGAATTGAAACCATATCGAACATCGATGTGGCTTCATTAATTATTGAGTACATAGAAGATAAAATTATTACCGACGAAGGTGATACCGTTGGAGTATAAAGTTGGATTAAAATCATGAAGGATATTAAAATCGGAACTAGGGGGAGCAAACTGGCCCTTTGGCAAGCCTATTATATACAAGACCGCCTGCAGGAAAACGGAATTACTTCCGAAATTATAGTGATAGAAACCAAGGGAGATAAAATCCTGGACCGGTCGCTATCGAAAATTGGGAGTAAGGGGGTCTTTACAGAAGAACTGGAAGAAAAGTTGCTTAGTGGAGAAATTGACATAGCAGTTCACAGTGCTAAAGATTTGCAATCTTCCTTAGGCGACAAGTTCGAAATTATAGCTTTTACGCCTCGAGAAACGACCAATGATGTGCTGGTCAGCCACGATAAAACGCTTTCAATGAAATCGGGAAAAGACTTTGTGATCGGAACCTCTTCTACCCGAAGAATAGCAACACTCAAGAGCCTTTACCCACATATTAAAACCGTGGACATGCGGGGTAATTTGCAGACTCGACTTAAGAAGATGGAAGACGGACATTGTGATGCCCTTTTGCTGGCGTATGCCGGGGTTCACCGTATGGAATACGATGATAAGATAGCCGAGCTCTTGCCCTTAGACGAATTCACACCGGCTGTAGGCCAGGGAACGGTGGCCGTAGAATGTGCTAAATCCTTGGATGCAGAGCGAAAGGACAAAATTCGCCAGGCCACTAATGATCCCTTCACCGAGATATGCCTCAAAACAGAGCGAGCCTTTCTGAAGAAGCTCGAAGGGGGCTGCAGCATTCCCGTATTCGGTCTGGCTACCTTAGTGGATGAACAGATTTGGTTCAGAGGAGGTATTATCAATCTGGATGGCACCAAGGTAATACGCAAAGAGACTCGGGGTGCAATGGACCAGGCAGAAGCCTTAGGCTTTGCCTTGGCCGTAGAGTTACTGGAAGCAGGAGCCAAAGAAATATTGGCGGAAATAAAAGGCCAGCTTTAGTTGACTATAGCAGCAGATTTTGGAATGGTATAGAACAAAAAAATGTCCCGAGTTTAGGTTCGGGACATTTTTTTTGTTCTAATAAATTAATTGGTTTTCGTAGCCCCATTGCTCGGGCTGGCCGGAGTGGTCGACACCGCTGGTCGCACTGTAGGCGTAGTGGTAGTGGGAGCAGGGCTTGCCGAAGCGCCCATATCGCTACCACCATCCTTTTGGTCATCGTTATTGATTCCCCTTCTTCTCTTGGTTTTTTGCTCTACGAAATTCATCTTACCCAACCGATACGAGAAATTTACCCGAATACCTCGGTTGTAAAGATAATTATTATTGGTCTGGGTAAAGGTCGAAGTTTCTACACTGGACTTCATATTGAAACGAGGCGCAAGGAAGTTTTCCATAGCAAGCCCTATGCTTCCACGCTTATTGGCGAAGTCTTTCTTGATACCCAGATCATACATACGGAACCCTGTTTCATACCCTTGAAGCTGTACATCCCTTCCTCTTGCAAAGGCTCCAGCCTGAATACCCCACCCTTGGTTGAAAGAGTAGCTAGCCCGCATACGCCCACTGGTTACAAAGCCAGAATTTGAAGATGCCAGGGCAGGGTCAGGACTATTATTGGACAGGTCTGAGTAGTAGGTGTCAAAACCGCCGCTAATCTGTAGTTTTTTGAAGAAGGTTACATTACCAAATACATTCACTCCATAGTTCTTCTTATTTCCGATGTTTCCATAAGTAGAGGTCACAACGCCCTCAGGACTCGTCGTACGGATTTTTTCTATAGAGTTATTGGTAAAACGTGCGAAGGTAGACACATTAATATACATCGAGTTCTTAAAAAAGCTCGTACTTAGTTCCAACTGATCGGTCAATTCTGGATCTAGCTCCGGATTACCCACACTGATATTATTTGGATTGGAAGTATTAACGTTAGGATTCAGGTATTGAATCCCTGGACGTTGCAAGCGACGGTTATAACCCAATTTTATCGTTTGACCTTTTCCGATGGTTTGTGATAAATTAATGCTCGGTACTAGATTGGAATAGGCAGGGATCTTAAGATCGCCTATTTCACCTTGGCTGGCATTGATTCCCGTGTACTCGTATCGCGCCCCTGCCTTAAGAGAAAATTTACTTTTTGTGCTTAAGGTATAAGAAAGATAACCGGCGGCAACATTTTGGTCATAATTAAGATTGCTCGGTGACTGAGGAGTGCTAATGGTATTATAATAATCATAATCACTCACTACCTGACGGAAGATCCCCTTTCCTCCTACCTCAATCATTTGGTTGGTTTTAATAGGCGTCTGATAATCCACCTGAACCGTACTCTCTTGGTTAAAGCTTGCATTATTATTTCCTTCGGAGCCTAACAATTCCTTTAGCTGCGTATTATTCAAGGAGAAAATATTAGCGTCATAATCATTGGTACGGTTGTTGCGGCTGTACTGCGTTGAGATACTGAACTCCTGCTGCGGCTTTGAAAGTGTTTTGTAATAGTCCACATTAACATCCCAGGTACCCGACAGATCTTTCACATCTACATCTCTGTAGCTGGTAGTAGTACTAGCTCCCTGCCGATTCAGGGTGGTCAGTTCCTGCATATTCTTAAAATTTCTCATTCCATAGCGAACGTTGGCAGCAAGCGACGACTTAGAATCCAGGTCATAGTCCCAACCAAGGTTGTAGGACCCAAAAGACATTTTGTTGTCCGTATTGCTGGTCTGAACGATAGAAAAGTCTGAAGTCTTACCTATTTGGGTATTCTCTGACTTACCAGGCATATTATAGTTGAAACGACCAAAACCTCCTAGGCTAAAGCCCATATTGCCAGAACGATAATTTCCGCGTAAACCTACATTGGCGCCCCGGTTACCCACCCCTGTATTGAAGTCCAGGGTTCCTCCTTGAATACGGCTCTTTTTAGTGACAATATTGATAATCCCTGCCGAACCTTCTGCATCATAGCGTGCTGAGGGCGAGGTTATTACTTCTACTGACTTGATCATGTCGGCTGGAATTTGCTTCAGAGCATCTGCCACACTAGTAGCAATAATGGTCGATGGTTTGTTATTGATCAATACCCTTACGTTCGAACTCCCCCGTAACGATACATTACCATCGAGATCTACAGTCAGCATGGGCACTTTTTTCATGATATCGGTAGCATCACCGCCTTTACTCGTAATATCCTTTTCAGCGTTGTATACCAGTCGATCGACTTTCTCTTCGATCATCTGAGCCATGCCCACTACTTCCACCTCTTTCAGTTGTACTACGTCGGGAGCCATAATGATGGTACCCAGATCCAGGTCGGTTTTACGATCTATCTTAACATTATTAATGGTTTTATTTTTATAACCGATAAAGGAAATCAATATTTTGAATTCTCCGCTGGCGACCTTAGACATGGAGAACTCCCCTTTTTCGTCGGTAGTAGTACCGTCAATTGGGCGGTTGGTTTTGATATCGATCAGAGAAAGGGCTGCAAACTCCACCGGACTATTGCTTAATGAGTCTTTTAAGACCCCTTTAATCTTTCCATTTCCTTTGGGTGCATCTTCTGCTGTTCCAGGTATAACGGCTTCCCGACTTCTCAGGCGGCTATCGCCCCCACTGTTTCCGCCTCGCCCACCACCGGGTGGCTGGGCCATCACACTGAAACAGGTTAATAACATAAATAGAATTACGGCTAATAGTCTCGATATTTTCATAATCTCTTTGATAAAGGATTCAACTTACAATTTCAAAGTAAAGACATTAATTATTCATTTTTTTTAATAATAGATATAGCTGTAGTAGCGATAGATCAATTGGGCAAATTCACCGACGAAGCCCTCGGCGCTTGACTTCGTTTCTCGCTTATTTCAAACTTGCCTGGTAATAGATAAAAAGCTACAAGCGGTCGATTTACAACCAATTCTGATCGATTTCTGACTATTTCTTGATAAATAAGCGTTATGATTGTAGTATTATAGCCCTCTATTGGGCCCATACCAATCAGAATACCATGAACGCAACAACGGCCTCAAAAAAATACCCTCCCATACTCTTACACATACTGGGATGGAGCTTCCTGGCCTTTTTAATGACCTGGCAGCCGTTGAGCTGGCAGGTGGAACTTCCCTATACATTCTGGGCTAAAGCATGTGTTCAGTTTTTCTTGCTGATAGCCTTATTTTACTTAAATTATTATCTTCTGTACCCCCGCTTTCTTGCCAAGAACAAGATCCTTCCCTTCATATTATTGAACATACTGGCCGTATTTATCTTAGCGGCGTCCATGGAGCAGGTAAAAGACTTGCTTAAGCATGGGGAGTATATGGAAAAGGCCTTCAAGGCGGCTAGCCAAACTCCAGGCCCTCGAAAGCCTAAGGAGAAAATTGATTACTTCGCCCTGCTAACTGCCTTGATCATTATTGGGGTAAGTACCAGCATAGCAGCCGTACGCAATGCCCAGCTCGACCGGGAATTCAGACAAGAACTGGAGCAACAAAAAATAAATTCAGAGCTAAGCTTCCTAAAGGCACAGATTAATCCGCACTTCTTTTTCAATACCCTTAATAATATTTATGCGCTTACAATTATCGATGTAGAGGCTGCTCAACAGGCCCTTCACAAGCTTTCAAGACTGATGCGTTATGTGCTTTACGATACCCAGCGTGAAACGGTAAGACTCAGTCAAGAAATTGCCTTCGCTCAGGATTATATCCAGCTTATGCAGCTGCGTCTTACCGATAAGGTGCGGGTTACGTTACTTCCCCCTAGCCCATTAGTGGATATCGATATCGCTCCTATGTTATTTTTACCCTTTATCGAAAATGCCTTTAAGCATGGGGTAAGTGCGACAGACCCTAGTGAAATTAACATAACCATTAGCCAAGACCAACAACACTTGCATGTGGAGGTTATCAATACTTTATTTGTAAAAAAGTCTAGCTCTATCGATCAAAGTAATGGTATTGGGCTGGTCAACACCCAACGACGACTGGACTTGCTCTATCCGGGAAAGTATCAGCTGGAAGTAAAGGAAGATCTTGCCAACAGAGCTTATGAAGTAAGGCTAGACCTAGAAACTGTATGAACCGAGTTACCTGTATAGCCGTCGACGACGAACCCCTGGCCTTGGGCCTTGTCAGCTCTTTTGTAGATAAAACACCCTTTCTTGAACTGAAGGGCCGCTTCAGTAGTGCCGTGGAAGCCTTGGAGGCCATTCATAGTCTGGATATAGATTTGATTTTTCTGGATATCCAAATGCCTGACCTTACAGGAATAGAACTGGCAAGGGTCATTGATAAAACAGAGGGAAGAACCCCGAAGATCATCTTCACCACCGCTTTCAATCATTTCGCTTTAGAGGGATATAAAGTCGATGCACTGGACTACCTTTTAAAACCTTTTAATTACGAGGAGTTTCTAAGGGCAGCTACCAAGGCCCAGACCTATATGGAGCTGGTTCATAAGGCCGCACAACCTATGGTTACCTCTGAACAGCGTGAAGATTTCTTATTTTTGAAAGTAGAATATCAAATGTACCGGGTTCTATACAATGATATTTTATATATGGAAGGACTCAAAGATTACGTGAAGGTACATCTAAAGCACGATCCTAAGCCCTTGCTATCACTCATTAGTCTTAAAGCTTTGGAGGACAAGCTTCCGGCAAACAAGTTTATGAGGGTGCATCGCTCTTACATCGTCAATCTGGATCAGATTAGTGCCATCTCTAAGAACAGCATTCAGATTGAAGGTCAACAGATTCCGGTTAGCGATCAATATAAACCTGCCTTCAACCAGTTTTTGAGCAAATGGCTCTAACCAATTCGAAAGGAATATGGTAAAAAAATGGAAACTGACTTTGTCCGTTCTGATCAACATTCTATTGCTGGCAGCCATCTTTGGCTTAGGCTTTGTTTATCGTGACAAGCTTTATCAGCGTTATGTTCAGGTTCAAGGAGAATATACCATTATAATGTATGGAAACTCCATTACGGCACAAGGAAAATGGGTGGAACTACTCGGACGTACCGACGTACTGAACGCTGCCCTTCCAGGCCAGGCAACTTACCACTTCTTAGAATCCTTGGAGCGACAAGTCATTTCTAAAAAGCCCAAGATATGTTTTATCATGGGAGGCATAAACGATATTACGATTGGAGTTTCTCAAAAGAATATCCAGCGTCATTATACCGCTATTCTCGAGCGGCTGCTGGCAGAAGGAATAGTACCCGTAGTTTCGCTTACGCTTTACGAACAGGATAATGCTTACAGCAGAGCTCAGGTAGATCTTCTGAATGGATTCTTGGTGCAGTACTGTGAAAAACATAGTATCCGTTATCTGAATCCAAACCAATATCTATCGGACTCCCGGGGCCTGCTGGCGCGCTATGCGGTAGACCAAACCCACCTAAATGAAGCCGCTTACAAACTATGGGGCGCAGAGATAAACCGGGTACTCCAAGAATTGGCAATTTAGACCGAAAAAAAGCCGGTCCTCCTCAGGAAGACCGGCTTTTTTATTATATTATTCCTGAAAGGAAGACTAGGCATTCACCTGGTTCATAACCTCGGTTTGCTTACGGATCGACTCCATATGTACAAGCTTGAAAAGCTCGTCCACTAGGTTAGGATATAAGTTAAGGCTTTTACCCCAGCCAGCACGCGTTTCCAATACTTCGCGGAAGCGGTCTACCTGATAAGCGGCAACATTATTATCACGCTTGTACTCCGCCAGTTTTTCAACCAAGGACATACGAGCAGCAAGATTTTCCAGTAATTCGCGATCAAGGTTATCTATTTTGCCACGAACAACTTCCAATTGCGTTTGGTAGTCGCTACCATAAGATTCTTTTCTTACGTGAAGCTCATGAAGCATTTCGCCAAGGGCGGCTGGTGTCAACTGCTGAGCAGCATCCGACCATGCTTTCTCTGGCTCGCGGTGCGATTCAATGATCAAACCGTCGTAGTTCAAATCTAATGCACGCTGTGCAATTTCAAAAAGATAGGCACGCTTACCTGCCATATGGCTAGGATCGCCTATTACAGGTAGCTCAGGGAACAAAGTTTTCAACTCAATGGCGATATTCCACATCGGAGAGTTTCTGAACTTAGTCTCTTGTGCATTGGAGAACCCACGGTGGATCGCCCCCAGTTTCTTCACGCCAGCTTGATTAAGACGCTCTAAGGCTCCTACCCATAATTGAAGATCTGGATTTACAGGGTTTTTCACCAAGACAGGTACGTCAACTCCTTTCAGAGCATCGGCAAGTTCTTGCACATTAAAAGGGTTGACGGTAGTACGTGCGCCCACCCAAAGGATGTCTACACCATACTTCAGGGCAAGTTCAATATGCTGCGGATTAGCCACCTCTACGGCTACAGGCATGCCAGTTTCTTTCTTCACTTGCTGTAACCAAGGCAATGCTGCCTCACCCATGCCCTCAAAGCTACCCGGACGTGTACGTGGTTTCCATACACCGGCACGGATTACGTGCGCAAATCCTTCCTTCTTGATCTGGCTTGCGGTTTCTAACATTTGTTCCTCGGTCTCTGCACTGCAAGGCCCGGCAATCACCAAGGGCTTACCCTCGGTATTAATCCAACTGCTTAGCGGTAGGATGTCTAAAGAAGCATTCATATTCAAAAACTTGTCCTTAGGATAAATAGAAAATTGTAATTATTCGATTCTACATTATGCACATTTCGGAGATTGGTGTACATTTGAAGCCACAAATCATCTCACATCCGAATATGCATCAAAACTTTACTCTGCTCAGTTCATGGAACTTGGATTTAGTCATTTTTAAATATAGTATTTAAAAGATGGATCATCCTGCTCAAAAAAATCATCCCCCCGTATCCTTCGAAGACATTTCGGTTGCATTCTCCTCAAAATCAGACGGTCAGCTTCGTAAAACCTATTGGCTGTTCAAAGTCATGAACCAGAGTAGAGCGGTAAATTTAGGCACTTTTTTTCTAAAGCTTGCACTAAAACTTCACTTACCGATAAAAAATCTTATTCGTAGCACCATTTTTGAACAATTCTGTGGTGGTGAGACCATTAGCCAATGCGACTCCACGATAGCCCGCTTGGGGCAGGCTGGCATTGGCACCATATTAGACTATTCGGTAGAGGGAGAAGAAACCGAGGAGAGCTTCGCCCACACCATGGATGAACTGTTAAAATCCATTGACAAGGCCGCCGATAATGCCCATATCCCCTTTTGTGTCTTTAAAATAAGTGGGATTGCCTCTTCGGACTTATTAGAGAAAGTACAGCGCGCTCAGACCCTGAGCCAGGAAGAGGAAGAAGCATTTGCCAGGGTGAAGCAGCGGGTAGAAACCCTGTGCCAAAGTGCATTCCAGAAAGATGTCCGCCTGTTTGTCGATGCTGAGGAAAGTTGGATTCAGGACATAATCGATCTGCTGGCTTATGAGATGATGGAAAAATACAATCAAGAAAAAGCCATCATTTTTAATACTTACCAGCTTTACCGCCATGAGACATTCGAAGCTCTGAAAGCCGCCTATCTCAAGGCCAGGGAGAAAGGTTATCATATTGGTGCTAAGCTCGTAAGAGGTGCGTATATGGAAAAAGAACGGCTTAGAGCCAGAGAAAACAACTATTCTAGCCCTATCCACACCAGCAAGGAGGCCGTTGACCAAGATTATAATGCGGCTATAGACTTTTGTTTAGAACATTTGCAATTCATTGCCATATGCCTTGGAACGCATAATGAATATAGTAGCCAATACTGTGCTTGCAGAATGCAGCGGATAGGCCTTGCCAATGACGACCCTCGCATCTGGTTTGCGCAATTGTTGGGAATGAGCGATAACATTAGCTTCAACCTGGCCAAGGCCGGTTATAATACAGCCAAATATGTGCCTTATGGCCCGATTGCCTCTGTTATGCCCTACCTCATCAGGCGAGCACAAGAAAATACCGCCATGTCCGGACAAAGCAGTAGAGAGTACAAGTTGATAAAAAATGAATTGGACAGAAGAGGAATCGGTAGTTTGTAATGAATCTTCCTTAATTTAGCATCCTAATCAAAAGATTCCAGGTCGTTACCCGAATGAAGCATTATAAGAATCCTACGCCATATTTACTGTTTAGTCTGTTATTAATCCTTATCGATCAGGCATCCAAGATGCTGGTGCATCAGTATATGGAGCCAGGCTTCTCTGGACAAATCCCATTGATAGGAGACTGGTTAAAATTGCATTATGTCCTAAACCCGGGTATGGCCTTCGGTATGCAGCTAGGACATGAATATGGCAAGTTATTTCTCACGCTATTCCGTCTTTTGGCTATGGTAGGTATTGGCTGGTATTTGATCCATCTGGCCCGCACAGGAGCACCAAAGTCTTTGCTCTGGGCTTTATCATTGATCCTGGCTGGTGCGGTAGGAAACGTCATCGATAGCACTTTCTACGGCGTATTATTAGGCAATGCCCCCTATGGCTCTCCTACTCCATGGTTTCATGGACAGGTAATAGACATGATATTTGTTGATTTCTGGGAAGGGTTTATTCCCGACTGGGTGCCCATCTGGGGAGGGCAATATTATTCTACCCCCATATTCAATATTGCAGATTCCTGTATTTTCATTGGCGTTTGCAGCGTCCTTATATTTCAGAATCAGATGCAACCGCAGCAGGAGCCTTCCTCTACCCTATCAGATCAGGACAATCCAGAGGAAGTGTCCACACAACTGACAGAAACAGATGTTAGCGGGGAAGGCCCTAGTACCGATATCAGGACGCCGGATCTGGAAGGCCATACAGATATCAACAAAGAGGAGGACAACCCCTCAAAACAAACGCCCAGTCAAGGATAAACCTGCCTGGGCGTTTGCCTGTATTCTAATTATAAAACTATTGGTTTTCGAGATCTAAGGGCAAGAAGTCCTTGAAGGTACGCTTAATAGCCGCATCGGTGGCTTCCTTTTTGTTTTCCCAATTGGCGTCCAGCTCTAAGGCTACCAAACCACTAAGATTCATCAAGGCCTTAAATTCGTCTAGTTTCTTGATAAAATCGTTCTGACGTCGAGCCGACTTCTGTGCATATTCCCGAGCAAAAACATCTCCTTTATTCTGGAGTTCATTTTTCTTTTGCATCACATAGTTAAACCGATCCAAAAGCCCATTGACAGACTTACCAATCACCTCTGTGGCTTCCAAAGTACCTACCGTGGCAACGGTGGTGCCTCCAATGGTGGTAATATAACTTCTTAAGTTAGGATCAGACTTGGCAATTACGGAAGACAAACCGGTGGTAACACCCAGTGAAGCATTCAATAAGGAACGGCTCTTCTTCCCTTTCTTCGCCTTAGCATACGCACGCTTTAATTCCCCTTCCCGTTCTTTCATTTGCTCCAAAAGACCCCAGGCATTTACCAGCGCTCCCTTATATAGATTGAACAAGTAGGTATCCCGAACACTTTCATCTACCGTATTTTTGATCACGAAATGAATCGTCCGCTCGCGTTTATTATGAGCCTTGTCCATCACATAAAATACCACATCGAAAGCCAGGGTATCGAAGGGGTCATTAACAAAATCGTAGCCAGGCTCCCAGATAAACTCATAGCTGGTGGCCGTATTTTTCACCAAGGCTGATGCGGGTACCCGTTTATTTTCCGATATAAAATTAAAGGTTGAAATATCATCCTCTCCATTCGGGTCCGACAGGCTGAATCGAAGGTTAATCCGGTTATTCTCCAGACTTTTCACAACGGTAGTCTGAGGAATGATGGTAAAGTCAGGGGCGAGGTCCATTTGCGTTATTTCCAGCCTGAGCTTCCCTTTAGTCCGTTCTTTGGCAGGTTGATCTTCCACATAAAACTCCATATATCTAGGGGCTTCCCTGAGGATATTGAACTGTTTGATAGAGGGCTCCCAAATGACTTCTCCACTCGCCGTCAGGCGCATCCCTTCAGGCATTCCTCCGTCCAAAATTGGTATAAATACGACCGGGTCTCCATCCGGATCCCGAACAGAATTCATATCGATCTGATAAGTATTCTGTGTTTTATACTGTACATAAAAAGGTTTGAGCTCATCGACAACTGGCGGGCGGTTAACATGGACCACCTTAAAAAGAACCTCTTTGGCCACCGACTCTCCGAGACTAGACTGGGCTTCGAAAACAACGGAGACGGTTTTAACCGTATTAATCCGATCGGCTACTTCGAAGCCAGGAGTCCATACAAAATGTCCTAAAGAATCGAAATACATCTCCTTCCTTAGCCCACTCGTAATACTATATTGAAGGCTGTCGCCTTTCTGGCCTCTTGCCTGAAGATGAAAGTTAATTTCCTTCCCTTCTTCAACTACATTCCAATCGGCATCGTTAGGAAAAACCAGTTGAAAAGGTTGCCCCGTCTGCTCCTGAGCAGTGGCTACCGTACTCGCTAAAGCCAATAAAACGAATAGAAATATTCTAAAAACATTTGTGAAAACCATAGGGCAAGAATATGAATAATTTTATGAAGCAGTCACTAATTTAATGTTAACGCAAATTTCGTAAATACCGTACAATGGACAAGCGATAATAGAATCAAATTCCAATTACAGATTCGAACTCCTACTACTGCTACCGCTTTTTGTACTATTTCCACATTACCTTAACACAGCCCAATCTGGTAAAATTCCTGAGGTTGGTAAAACATAAAAACCGGGGAACGGCCATTTTCAGACTATTCCCCGGTATAGGTCCCGCAACAGCGGGAGAATTATTTTTTCTTAGGTGCAGGTGCCGGCGTTGTAGTAGCAGGCTTAGCAGGTGCAGCAGCAGGAGTTACTTCTGCTTCTACTTTGTCAGGATCTACGCCCAACTTCTTCAAAATCAAATCCGTTGCATTATTTTCTTCTGATGCAGCAAACAGGATGATCGGGGTCGTACCCTGACCAGCGTCCATATTCAGGATATAAAGAAATCCATTTTCCTTACCTACGGCCTGAATTGCATCATTAACTTTTGTCAAAATTGGCTCCAAAAGTTGTTGTTGCTTATTCTGCAGAGATGTCTGAGCATTGTTCTGCATTTCCTGCACGCGGGTCTGAAGACTCTGCAATTCCTTTTCCTTGTCGGCACGAATCACATCAGTCATATTGGCCCCGTTCTTTTGGTAGGCCTCATACTTGTCTTGAAACTCTTTATAAGTTTCTCCTATTGCCTTATCGAGTTGCGCTTTAGTTACTTCCAGTTCATTTTGCATTTTTTTAGCTTCTGGCAACCTAGCGATCACGAAATCTACATTGGTATATCCGATCTTGGTAAGAGGCGTTTGAGCTACCAGCGATGTACTGAAGATGGTCATTACGACCATAAAAGCCATTAATTTTTGTTTCATTGCGTTGTTACTTATTTACGTTTATTGGTTGTACTTTTTTGTTTGGGGTTACTTTCTTCGGTTTTACTATTGTCTACTGCACTTTTAATGTCTGTCGTATTTTTGGCGGCTACCCCTTCATTTTTTTCATTGAGGCCAAGCTCTTCGATTATATAATCGGAATAGTCGTGACGGGGGTTGGTATAAAGCATGCCCATGTCACTTGACTTATCGAACATAAAATCGATTCTCCGTTGGCTACAGACTTTATTGACTGCCCTTTGTACTCGTTCCAGAACGGGTTTCATCAATTCCTTTTTCTTCTGGAACATCAATCCATCCATTCCAAAAATCTTACTGTTGTATTCCCTGGCTTCAATCTCCTTACTTTGAATTTCTGCCTGACGCTTGCGCTTCAAATCTTCCGTGAGCAGCACTTCCTCTGCCATATATGCACGCTGAAGCCGATCTACTTCACCGAATTTATCCTGTATTTCCTTAGCCCATTTTTCCGAAAATTTTTTCATTTCCGCTTGGGCCATCTGATATTCAGGCATTTTGCTGGTAATATACTCCATATCGGTATACCCGATTTTCTGGGCTACGACAGTTGAAGTCGATATTACAGACAAAACTAGTAAAATAAAAATCTTCTTCATGCCAAGATCATAATAAAATGCAACCAACTAACGAAATCGTTGAGTTTATATTATCTGATTTGCTGTCCAATGGTAAAATGGAACTGAGCTCCAGAACGTTTGGATTGGCCGTCCAGAGGATCAAATCCGTAGCCCCAGTCTATACCCAGAAGGCCGAATGCTGGCATAAAGATTCTGGCGCCGACTCCGGCCGACCTTTTCAAGTCGAATGGATTAAATTTCTGGTAGGATCCCCAGTTATTTCCTCCCTCGGCAAAGCCCAATATAAATATAGTTGCCTGGGGATTGAGCGAAACAGGATAGCGCAATTCCATGACGTACTTATTATAAACGATACCTCCCCCATCGGCAGGCCGATTGTTGACAATAGGTCCTACCAACTGATCTTGGTACCCCCTTAGGCCAATAATATCCTGATCGGCAAGTGAGAACGCCCCCTGCCCTGCTAATCCGGATCCTCCCAGAACGAATCGGCCAAAAGGACTAAAGCCCGCTTTGTCACCATAGCGCCCAAGATACCCCATATGGGTTCGGGCCGAAAGAACCAATTTTCCCGTGATGGTAGCGTAATAACTCGCATCAAACATATACTTATGGTATTCTACCCAACGATATCGTTCAGCATTATCGCTGTAATCTGTTTTCCTGAATGCCGAATAGGGCGGTGTCAGGGTCGCACTGAGCGAGATATTGCTACCAGATCTAGGAAACTGCAAGTCGCTCAGTGTGTTTCTTGAGATCGTGGTATTAAAGGCAATATTATTAGAAACTCCTGTATTATAATTACCGCCAAAGATATTAATGGAATCGAGACGATAGCGGTTATAAGAAAGGGAGTGCGTCAATACAAGGTTACGATCAGGCTCGCGAAGGCGACGCCCCAATGAAACGGTCACCCCATTATTGAAATACCCACCCCGATATTTGATACCTCCGGAAGAACCTCCCGTACCATAGCCATACAGTGAGTTATAATCAGTTTGGCGATACACCGTTCTTTGGAGTGACACACCGAAGTTGATGGGTTTCTTTCCTCCTAGCCAAGGCTCACTAAAGCCCAGTGAATAAGTCTGATACTGCTTACCATTGGCTTGAAAGCGGACAGAAAGTTTCTGACCATCTCCGGAAGGCAGAGGTTTCCAGGTCTCTCTGTTGGGAATATTTTTGATCGAAAAGTTATTAAATACCAATCCAAGGGTACCCACAAAACCTATATAACCTCCCCAACCACCAGACAGCTCAATCTGATCCGAAGGTTTTTCCTCAACTGTATATTCAATATCTACAGTACCATCCGCCTGATTGGGTATGGGTTGGATCTGAATTTTCTCTGGATCAAAATATCCCATTTGGGACAATTGTCGCTGGGTATTGATAATTTCCGTTTTGCTGAATTTCTGGCCCGGAAGGGTAAAGAGCTCACGAAGGACTACCCGGTCACTCGTCTTTGTATTACCATTCAGTAATATCCGGTTGATAGTAGCTTGTTTTCCTTCGAACATACGAAGCTCCATATCAATAGAATCTCCCTGAACGGCTTTTTCTACGGGGTCAATTCGGAAATAAAGATATCCGTCATCCATGTAGATTGAACTCACATCTGCTCCTGGAATGCCATTGATTTTCTTATCCAACTCTTCAGGGTTATAAACATCCCCTTTCTTGATGCCTAAGCGCTCGCTCAAATATTTGGAGGTGTATAAGTAATTACCTGTCCAGCTAATATCCCGGTAGTAATACTTCTTACCTTCATCAATTTTCATATTAATGCTTATCGTCTCTCCGTTATTGGTAACCGAATCGAAATCGATGGTGGCATCCCGGTATCCATTTTTGCGATAATAGGCTATTAACTTTTCCTTGTCTTCGTCGAATTTTTTAGGAATGTATTTGGAAGGGTTAAAGAGGCGGCCAAACATCTTTTCTTTGGTTCCTTTCAACTTCCTTTTCAAGGTACGGTCACTGATCTCTTCATTGCCTTCTATGTTGATTTCCTCAATCTTCACCTTTTTGTTTTTAGTTACGGTGAAGTTAAGCGTAGCTTGCCCACGAGACGAATCTGGTATCTGTAACACCTTTACTTTGGTATTATAGTACCCCTTATCCATATAATATTTTTTAATAATGAGCTGGGTGTTTTTGATCACAGTTGGCGTTATCACCCGGCCCTTTATCAGTTTAACTTTATCATTAAGCGTCTCCCGCTCTCCTTTTCGTATGCCTGAAAAGGTAACACTATATAGCCTGGGGCGCTCTTTAATATGAATATTGAGCCAAATCTTTTCTCCATCTACTTTGGTGGCGAGTATTTCCACATCGTCGAGGGTACCAAAATCCATCATTTTCTTGATAGCACCTGTTACGGACGGTCCCGGAACCCTGATCTTATCCCCTGGCTTGAGGCCAGAAATAGAAACCATAGAGTTGGGATCCAAAAATTGAGTGCCAGATACGGTTACTTCGGCAATGGTATATTCCTTTGGGTTGGCAGGATCAATGCCCATATTAGCCAGAGGGGCAACAGGCTTTGGGCTGGCTCCTAAACCCACACGCTGAGCTTTGGAAACAACACTACATATTAACATGATCAATAACACGCCTCTTAAATGTGCTAATGGCTTCATCAAGTATTTCACTAGGTTCATATAATTCTACTTAGCACTGTTTTCTTTTATCTGATCGCCCGTTTTTCCAAATCTTCTTTCTCGTTTCTGGTAGGAAAGAATAGCTTCGAACAAATGTTCTCGGCGAAAATCTGGCCAATAAAGATCTTCATAAAAATATAATTCGGAGTAAGCGAGCTGCCAAAGCAGAAAGTTGCTGATGCGGTGATCTCCTCCGGTCCTTAACATCAGGTCTACCGGAGGTCTTTCCTCCGTAGCCAGATAGGAATTAATCGTATGTTCGGTAATATCGGCAGGGTTCAACAAGCCATCTTTGGCCTCCTGAGCCATGCGTTTTGTAGCCTGTAATATGTCCCATTTCCCACTATATCCCAAAGCCAGAATGAGATTCAATCCCGTGTTATTTTCAGTCGTTTCACAAGCCTGCTTCAAAGTTTTCTGGCAGCCTGCTGGCAAACTGGCTATATCGCCAATAGTACTCAACTTCACATTATTCTTCATCATGGTAGGCAGTTCATTGCCGATGGACTGAACGAGTAGCTCCATCAGTGCACGAACTTCGTACTCGGGTCTCCCCCAGTTTTCGGTAGAAAAAGCATATAGTGTTAGATAAGAAACGCCTATTTCGACACTCCCCTCGGTCACCTCTCTCACCGCCTTGATAGCGTTTCTATGCCCAAAAATACGTGCTGCACCCTGGTTTTGCGCCCATCTGCCGTTGCCATCCATGATAACGGCTATATGTTTGGGCAGATTGCTCAACTCGATGAGTTCCTTCATTGTAACTGAACCCTTTTAACCTTTTTTAACAAAATGTAAAATCACGCCTTATGATTTTCCGTTTCAAAATAATTCAATGACCGAGATATGTTCTGAAGCAGCAGTAGGGCAGCCCGTTTTCCTATACGCAGTAAATGCTCAGTTTGTGATATTACCCGACAAATTTACCGCATTTAACGACCACATCCTATACAAGCTACTGATTCTCAACTTTATAAACCCCGATTCATTTTCCATAATTTGAACAAGGTCGCAATTTAGGAATAAGTAAGGGGTCTACAAAATCATTATTTCATTACCCAAATAGAAGTCCAGGAGATTAATTATCAACGAGATGCCAAATAGGGCTCCATATTGCGCATCGATTGGCTATTATAAATGTATTTTTTTACATTTCATAATCGGTAAATAGGCCTATCATTTATTTGGTTTTAGGAGCCGTTACCCCTATAAGATTCCACTATTTTTATAAATAAAAAAGAATCTACGCTCTACATTTTTAGTATTATTTGGCGATTTATTAGTTTTTTACTTTTAGAACTTTAATTCTAGTAAGTTTGTATTACAGAAGATCATAAAATTACTAACAGACTCAAAATCAACAATTTAACTAAATAGAATATGTCATACATTGAACCGGCTCCCATTAAGGACAAGGAGAACCCCTTGGAATCGATGATGCAACGCTTCGATAAAGCGGTGGAGCTACTCGGCATTACCGAAGAAATGTACCAAATATTGAAGGTTCCTCGTAAGCAGGTAATCGTAGGATTGCCTGTGACTATGGATTCGGGTGAGATCAAGACCTTTGAAGGATACCGGGTTATCCATTCCACAATATTAGGCCCCAGTAAAGGAGGAATCAGGTTTGACCCTGATGTTAATCTTGACGAAGTGCGGGCCCTGGCTGCCTGGATGACGTGGAAATGCGCAGTGGTAGACATTCCTTATGGCGGAGCCAAGGGAGGGGTAGCCTGCAACCCCCGCGAGATGTCGGCGGGGGAAATGGAGCGACTCATGCGCGCCTATACAACGGCCATGCTGGATGTCTTCGGGCCCGATCAGGATATTCCAGCACCCGATATGGGCACTGGCCCCCGCGAAATGGCCTGGCTAATGGACGAATACAGCAAGTCTAAGGGGATGACCATACAGGCCGTGGTGACTGGCAAACCCCTGGTACTCGGAGGCTCCTTAGGCCGCACCGAAGCTACAGGAAGAGGTGTGATGGTGTCGGCTCTGGCAGGCATGGAGAAGCTCCGTATTAACCCTTACCGGGCGACGGCTGTGGTCCAAGGATTTGGAAATGTGGGAAGCCATGCCGCCCGACTTCTTCGGGAACGAGGCGTGGCCATCCATGCCATTAGTGACATTTCAGGCGCCTATTATAACGACCAAGGCATCGATATCGATGCAGCCATCGCCTACAGGGATAGCAATAGAGGCTCCTTGGAGGGCTTTAGTGGTGCAGAAACTTTCAATCCCGACGAACTTTTCACCATTCCTGTCGACGTGCTCGTTCCTGCAGCAAAGGAGGATGTTATTACCAAAATCAATGCCGGGGCCATTAAGGCGCGCATGATTGTAGAGGGTGCTAACGGACCAACCTCCTCCAAAGCCGACGATATCATCCATGAAAAAGGGATTATGGTAGTACCCGATATTCTGGCCAATGCCGGTGGAGTTACCGTTTCTTACTTTGAATGGGTACAAAACCGGATAGGTTACAAATGGACCTTGGAAAGAGTGAATCGCCGGACCGATCGGATTATGAAAGATTCGTTCGACAAGGTTTACCAAACCTCCTTGAAATACAAAGTCTCCCTCCGGATCGCCGCCTATATAGTAGCCATCGAGAAGGTATCGAGCACCTATACCTACCGCGGCGGCTTCTAGAGCCCCGCTACGATCAACGAAACAGGAACCTCCGAAATACGGTTCCTGTTTTTTTTATATCCTGTTTTTCATGTCAAAAGGATATTATTAAAATGTTATGATATTCATTTATTATTCCTCCCTGCTTAACTTTATGGGATATTTATACCTTTATAGCAAAATTAATCCCCGGTAGTAATTCCGAATTCATCCGATTACCCCTCATGTCCGTAAGTCCTCGTTTCATTGCCTTTGTGCTTGCCTTAATTATCTCCACGATTACCACCGCCTTTCTTTCGTTCGTAGTGGGGGTCAATAGAAGCATGCAATTCGTCACCTTTATGTCCTGCTTTCTAAGCTCTTTCTTTTTGGTGTTATATGCGGTCGATATTCTGGTTTTCAGAGAAGTAAATAAGATGTATCGCACGATCCATAAACTAAAGATGAAAGACTTTAATATGACCCCACGCAAAAGGTTGATTAAGGAATCGAACCCCCTGAAGACCGTAAATGATGAGATTTTCGTTTATGTAACCAAAAAGCAAAAAGAAATTGATGAACTCAGAAAGCTAGAGCTATTTCGCAGAGAATTTCTGGCTGATGTATCCCACGAGTTCAAGACGCCCATTTTTGCTGCCCAGGGTTTTATTCATACCTTATTGGATGGAGCGATGGATGACGAGAAGGTTCGGGAGCGCTTTCTGAAAAAAGCAGCGAAAAACCTGGATAGCTTGGACATACTAGTGAAAGATTTACTGGTTCTATCTCAAATGGAAACTGGAGATATCAAAATGAACATGGCTCCAGTGGATATGCTCCAGATGACCTTAAATATATTCGGAAGACTGGAAAACATAGCTTCAGATAGGAAAGTAAGCCTCAAAGTAAAGCCAGATGAGCTCAGTGCCGTCTGGGTCATGGCCGATCAGGACCGCATCGAACAGGTGATGCTCAACCTCATTGAAAACGCTATTAAATATGGAAATGACCATGGCAAAGTGATTGTTCACTTTAGCGAAAGTAAGAAACATATTGAAATTTCCGTTCGGGACAACGGACCTGGCATCCCTCAGGAGCATTTGGTTCGCATCTTCGAAAGGTTTTATAGAGTCGACAAAAGTCGATCCAAGGATCGGGGAGGAACCGGTTTGGGACTGGCCATTGTGAAACATATTATCAACGCTCATGACACCAAGATTGCGGTCATGTCTAAGCCCGACAAAGGAACTACTTTCTCATTCAAGTTAGAAAAAGTTGTATCTGCCACCCTTCCGAACCAGGGCCCAAGAGACATTTAAATAAGTTTATTCATTTATAATTCTATAACACCATGTTTATTCACAACGTATTTTTTTGGTTAAAAGACAAGTCCAGTGAAACAGATCGCGCAGCCCTTCTTAAAGGTATAGAAAGCTTGAAAGGCATAGAGTCGATTCATGCGGCATATATAGGACCTCCTGCTGCTACCCGCCGGCCTGTTATTGACGCCACTTACGACTTTGCAGAAGTCCTGATATTCGAAGATGAGGCAGCTCATGACGTATACCAAATTCATCCCCTTCACACCAAATTCGTAGAAGAATGCGCCCACTTATGGGAGAAAGTCGTGATCTACGATGTAGAAGCCTAAATCCGGATTTTCAACTTATCCACAACTCTACGCACACAGGCTGTGGATAAATGTGGATAAGTTGTTAATTAATTGAATATCAATTAATTGAAATGTGGAAAGAAAGTAAAAGGCTGTGGATAACTTCTATACTAACTTTTCCGAGGCGCTTTTACACTATAAATCCGAACCGTTGAGAGTGGTCCGGATTATAGAGTAAAATCTCCTGTGTATCTTGGTTAAAATATAGGAATAACTCGTCCTTCTTCATTACTCTTCAGAGCGGCTTCCAATACCCGCATGGTGTTGATACCATCCCTTCCGGTTACTGGCTCTGGCGTTCCGTTAATGATAGACTGGTAGATTCCTTCGTAATAATCCAGGTAATTTCCCTTCTCAGTAGGAACTGTTTCCCTGATCACCTCACCATTTCGAAGGGTATGCAAAATGCCCTCCATTCCCTCGGCCTCTCCTGACCAGTTCTGCGCATCGGGCTTTTCACCGGCTACCAATCTATCTTCCTGCAGATCTCCTCGTTTTTTCAAAAAGGAGCCAAGTTGCCCATGTAAAATGTAAGCAGGTGCCATCTCTCGGCAAATAAAACTTCCCTTAACCCGCACCCGCAGGTCTGGGTAGTACAGTAACATATCGAAATAGTCGTTGACTTGAGAACCCCTTCGAACGATGCGAAGATCGGCAAATACAGCATCGGGCATTCCAAATAATGACAGGGCTTGATCTGTGACATGCGAACCACGGTCTCTCAACAAACCTGCACCAGGAGAAGGGGTTTCCAGATGCGCCTTGGTATTAAGATCAGGAAGATGTTGCTCATAAGCAAAGGTTACCTCTACCAGATCTCCTAACAGACCTTGTTCAAATACTTTTTTAACCGTTTTAAAATCACTATCCCAGCGTCGATTCTGAAATACTGACAATTTTACCCGCTTTTCACGAGCTATGGCGTCCAACTCTATAGCCTCGGCCGCTGTCACCGTAAAAGCCTTTTCGACCACAGCATGCTTCCCCGCAAGAAGAACCGCCTTGGTATATTCGAAATGGGTATTGATGGGCGTATTGACAATGACCAGCTCAATACTTTTATCTTCGAGGATAGCTTCCAGACTCGGATAGCTTATGGCCTGAGGATACTCCTTTTGAATTAGTTTTTTACTTCGTTCCCACGATCCCAAAAGCTCGAAACCAGGGTGCAGTGCTAAAAAAGGGGCATGAAAGATTTTACCTGACATCCCAAAGGATAGCAGGGCAGTACGGATGGTTTTCATTATTTATCGAATTTTTGAAAAATTATAATTAAAAAATCAGATGGTGATCCTAGAAAGACTAAAGTACTCAGGACTTACTAAAAATGACAAATTACAGGGCAAATAAACGCTCTTTTCCTCCACTAAAGTTCTAGATAGCGCCTGGCCTAGCAATTATCCCGAACCTCTATCTTCAGCTACCAGTTACGAACTCAGCCGTTTAGCTATTTAAAAAGTCAATTATCTTTGATACGTTCTTCCCTGAAAGCGATTCTAAAAATCAAGATCCCTGAAAGTTGCTTCAGAGGGCTACTGAACGACTTAAATCTGCGGAGTTGAGGTCACTTTACTACTTTTCTTTATGATCAAAAATTATATTAAGATAGGGTTTCGAAATCTGATCAGAAACAAGTCCTATGTGATTCTGAATGTGATCGGATTAAGTCTGGGGATGACTGCGGCCATACTTATATATTGCATCGTGCGCTACCATGAAAGTTTCGATATCTTCCATCAGCACGCCAATCGCATCTACAGGGTAGTTACCGAAATGCGTCGGGATAGGATAGACTACACCTCTGCCGTACCTGCTGGGCTGGCACCTACCATTAGATCACAAGAAACCTTCGCCGAACAGGTGGCACGCATAGCCTCCTTTGAAAATACACAGGTACGTTTTGAAAGTCAGGGCCAGATAATCAAACTTAAAGAACCTGCAGGTATGGCTTTTTCAGATGTAGCATATTTTAAAATATTCGACTTTCCACTATTAACCGGTAGTCCTTCCAGCCTTGAGGAGCCTAATACCGCTTGGATCACTGAGCGACTTGTGAAAAAATACTTTAATGGTAGGGAGGCCCTTGGAAAAACCCTTCGTATAGACAACCGTATTGATGTAACAATTTCTGGTATTTTAAAAGATCTACCCCTGCATACGGATCAAAAAACGGAAATATTCATTTCCTACCCTACCCTCAAACAGTACGATGAATGGCTGGGCACAGATGATAATTGGTCTGGAATCCATACCGCACTTCATTGCTTCGTATTATTAAATCCAAATGTTACTGCGGAAAGAGCCGAGCAAGCAATGGCCTCCTACCCCAAAACCTACCGACCTTTAAGCAAAAACATCCACCGATACAGGCTTCAGCCATTAAAAGAAGTTCATTTTGATCATAATTATGGAGGGGTTATTCCTCACTCCCATTTGGACATTCTCCTGTTGATCGGCCTATTTTTGGTAAGCACGGCCTCCTTGAATTTTATCAATCTAGCCACGGCGCAATCCCTGAAAAGATCTAAAGAAGTAGGAATCAGAAAGGTATTGGGTAGTAAAAGAGGGCAATTATTTTGGCAGTTTATCTTGCAAACCGGTTTATTAACAAGCTTTTCATTTTTGATGGCGATCATCCTGAGCTGCCTGCTATTTTCCGGTCTAAACCAGCTCTTCAACATCCAGGTCTCGTTCCGCTCGTTATTAAACTTCCCATTTTTCCTTTATGGAGGCGGATTAGTACTAGTGGTAACCTTAATTTCTGGAAGCTACCCGGCCTATCTACTTTCGGGCTTTCAACCTATAAAAGCCCTACAAGGACGTTTTAACAAAATGGAATTAGGAGGATTTAATACCCGCCGCTCTTTGATTGTGGTTCAATTGATCATTTCTCAGCTGCTGATTTTGGGTATGATCGTCATCACCAGACAAATGAACTATTCCAGCCGGCAACAAATGGGATTTGACAGGGACGCAGTGGTTATGCTGAATATTCCCCGAGGAGACCTGAACGGGAAAGCCCTTAAAAATGAAATTAAAGGAATAACTGGTGTCCGACAGGCTGCTCAATGTTTTTCTGCACCCGCCTCCCATTTGGTTTGGGGAAGCACTCCCCGATACAATAATAAAACCGAGGATGAGCCCTTCCGCCTCTTACTCAAATCGGTGGATCAAGATTATTTATCCACTTTTGGTTTAGAATTATTGGCTGGCAGAAATGTTTTGCCCTCAGACTCTGCACATGAATCAATGGTCAATGAAGCCATGGCCAGAAAGCTCAATCTGGAGGATCCAGAGCAAATGTTGGGTAAGCAGCTCAATTTTGCAAATGAAAAGACAACGATCGTAGGGATCATCAAGGATTTTCATCACCAATCATTTCACAACGGAATAGAGGCCGTCGCCTTGTTTACAGGGCCGATCCACCATGAACAACTTGCTGTCAAATTAAACCCCAGTCAACTTTCTGAGGGGCTTGTGGCTATAGAAAATATTTGGAATAAAATATTCCCGGATCTGGTCTTCGAGTACAGCTTTCTGGATGAATCCATTGCTTCCTTTTACCAGCAAGAAATGCTAATGCTTAATATGGTTAAGATATTTTCCTTTACGGCCCTTCTCATAGCCAGCCTGGGATTGTATGGGCTTGTGAGTTATATGATTTCCCAAAAAACGAAAGAGATTGGGATTCGAAAAGTTTTAGGCAGTAACGTGCTGCAAGTAGTCTGGATTTTCGGCAGGGAAATTGTAATGCTGGTTGTTATAGCTTTTTCTATAGCCGCCCCCTTGGGTTGGATGGTCATGGACGATTGGCTGCAAAACTTTGAATACCACCCTTCCATAGATTTTCCGGTATATTTTTTTACTCTAACCTTTACTTTACTGGCGGCCTTCACCATAGTTAGCTACCAGACCATCAAAGCTTCATTAGCAAATCCTATCCATTCACTTCGTTCGGAATAACCAATTTCATACAGCCTTAAGAAAAAATTATGGCTACCCGTGCGATACGGGTAGCCTCATTAAGGGTTTAGGTATGGGTGATGCTTACCAGCCAGGATTTTGCTGAAGTTTTTTATTCCGATCTATTTCAGATTGAGGCATTGGAAAAAAATAAAATGCTTTTTTAAAAACCCTAGTTTCATAAACGGTACGCTTATAAAAGTCAGGATCATTTACTGAGTTGCCAGCATCAACGTTCATTCCATAAAAGGGACCTGCATCTGTCTGTTCGGCGATTTTCCAGCGTCGTGTGTCAAAATATCGATGATATTCAAATGCCAATTCGACCTGTCTTTCATTTCGAATTTCTTGACGCATAATATCCTGGGAAAGTCCCTTTTTTAATCCAGGTATGCCCCCCCTTTCCCTAATCATGTTTAGGTACAATAAAATATCCGGATTTCCGGGATCTACTTCATTTAGGGCTTCTACATAATTCAAATACATCTCCCCTAATCTGAAATATACAAGTGGTCGTCGAGAGAAACGATTAATACGGGGATTAGAGTTAGGATCGACATTCTTGCGAACCAAATAACCAGTAGCAGAATGATCGTAGGAACCTGACTTCCCAGTATTTCCTTTATTGAATAGTTCGACGGTTTTTATGCCATCGGATGTATTCATCCATTGACTTCCATTATAAACTACGCCTACGTAGAACCTAGGCTCTCTATTGGTCCACATATTATAAGTCTTTTCTTTAGTATATTTTCCTGCCTTTTCAGAGAAACCTTCCTCTATATATCCCGATTCGGGATCCTCTATATTTTTTCCATTCGCCATATGATAGGCATCCACCATATTTTGGGTTACACCTATACCGGACCATCCCCCCCCGAAACGTGGTGCCGCATGACGCTCGAAATCCTGGAGACCATTTTCTACTCGAGCAAATAAAATTTCCTTGTTCCAAGGCGTCAGCAAGACATTTTGACAAGAAAGAAAAGGGTCTAGATTACCTGTTTCGTCATTTTGACGAAACAGCCCAAATCTACCATTATCTATTAATACCTTAGCTGCTGAGGCGGCCTGTTTCCATTTATTAGGGTCGTAGCTTTGATTTATTAACACTTTACCATCTGAATTCTTAAAATCAGCATAGTCGGTATTGCCATTAAATAGTGGACTAGCCGCATAAAGCAAAATTCGAGCCTTTACGGATTGAGTAAAAACCTTTGTTAGTCTTCCATATTCACGATCTTGGCCATACCAGTCCGGCAAATCCTTTTCTGCTAGTTCCAACTCAGAAACAATATAAGCAACACATTCGTCAAATGAATTTCGCGGTAATTGTATGTCATTCAAAGCTAAATCCGGAGGTATAACTTCTTCACCATTAAGAATAATTGCTGGACCGTACTGGCGAATAATGCAGAAATAAAAATAAGCCCGTAATGCCCGTGCTTCGGCTACATATTGAGTAATAAGTTGCCGACCTTCTGGCAATCGAAGAATTTCTTCATTTTCTCCTATTCTTTGCATGAAATATGTGGCAGTGCGAATTCCTTGATAATAATGAGTCCAGAAATTAAAAAAGCCCGATGTGGCATCCCAACTGCCTATATTCATAAAATAAGAATTATATCCTCCTCTGGCCCAAGTCATATCTGCCTCGTCAGATCCGCCCATCCATGGATTGGAGTTCCATTGGTTGGACTCATCTCTTATATAAGAATAAACGCCATACAAATACCTTTCGGATTCTTCACGTCTCTGGAAAACCTGGTCAATTGTCAATCGATCATTGGGGACCTGATTTAAAAAGTCTTCACTACAGGAACTGATGCCTAAAGAGACTGTGAGTAGAAATATATATATAAACTTTTTCATGTGATATTCTAGTTAAGTCAGAAATTAAAGTCCATTCCAATATTAAAACTGGTAAGATTCGGATAAGCTGCACCTCGCCCATCTCCTAATTCAGCATCCCACATCTTGAACTTGCTGAAAGTTAGCACATTATACCCCAAAAGATATATACGAGAATTTTTCACGCCAATACCACTAAACCAATTTTCAGGGATTTTATAAGCCAATTCCAAACTTTTCAAGCGCAAATACCGACCATTTTGAACCCAGTGACTACTGGTCCGATAATTCATATTTTCATTACCAAATGTAAGTCTGGGGTAAAATGCATCGGGATTAGGATTTTCGGGTGTCCATCTATCCGTTATTTGAGACAATAGGTTTCCTCTGTTCCCACCTTGCTGGAATGGAACAAAACCTTCTCCACTTAATAAAATATCTACGTTTCCTATCCCTTGAAAGAAGGAAGCAAGGGTAAAATTCTTGTATCCTACGGTGAGTCCAAAGCCATATACAATTTCAGGAATTGCCCCGAATCCAATTGGCATTTCATCGAAAGCATCTATTTGTCCATCTTCATTAATATCTTTAAACTTGATATCACCGGGAAGAACGCTACCAACCTGACTGGCATGACTTTTAATCTCTTCTTCCGATTCGAATAACCCTTCTGAGATCAAGCCAAAACGCTGGCCTATCTTGCGTCCCTTGCGTTCGAGCCATGGATATTTCCAAGATGGCAGGTCATCCTCTATTACCTTATTCTTGGCATAGGTAAATGTCCCTCTAAGGCCTAAATCCCAATGACCAACATGCTTATTATACTCAAGAGTACCATCTATTCCATGGTTCTCTGTTCTTCCAAGGTTTCCATAAGGATTATTTCTCAAACCTAAATAGGCTGGCAAGGATGATCTTCTAAGAAATATTCCCTTTCTATCTTCCTTAAAATAATCTAGCTGTAAATAAAGTGCTCCAGACAAGGTTCTCAAATCTAAGCCTAGATTTGTTTTGGTACTAACCTCCCAGCTAACACCAGAAGCGTACTCCGCTATATCCAGACCTGTTTTATAATCGTCGTATGATTTCCCAAAGGTGTAATTATTTGTATTACCAACAGTTGCTATATACCCAAATCTTCTATTATTATTAGGATCTATATTACTATTGCCTGACTGCCCGTGTGAGAATCTAAATTTAAATAACTGCAAGGACCCTTTCAGTGGTTCAAAGAATTTCTCCTCTGACATTACCCACCCTAGTCCTATAGAAGGAAAAAAACCATATCTTTTGGATGGTTCAAAATTTTCTGAACCATTATAGCCAAAATTAAATTCCATTAGGTATTTATCATCATAAGAATACGTACCTCTACCCGCTAATCCTCTATTCCTGAATGGAAGAGATAAGATAAAATCATCTGCGAAGCCAGGTACTTTATCCGTCTGATTATATAATACCATTAATCCTAGCCCATGCTTGTCAAAACTACGATTATAATTAAAAGCACTTTCAGTGTAAAACTGACGATCTCCTCCATTCGACCTAGAGTAGTTCAAATATTCACTCCCAATTCTAGTCTGATTATAGATGAGATTACCATCTTCATCCCTTCCTGTTGCAAGCCAATTGTCTGATGACTTGGTTCTTCTAATATTATGTTGATTATAAGCATCAAATGAAAATAGAGAGGTAAATGTCAAGCCCTTTACCAAAAAATTCAAATCTTGTGTCAACCTTATGTTAGAAAACAATTGATTCCGCCATTCAGTGGCATATCCAGACTGCGTAAGTTGATCGTATGGATTTTGAACCGCCGAACCAGCTTGTAAACCAGAAATCCTCCCATCGGGATAAGTCACTGGGTAAACTACTGGCGGTGCCTGCATGGCTGATCCAAATATTGTACTAGTGCCATTTCCAGGAAAATTACCATTCAAAATATATCCTTGTATCCCTAATCCCAATTTTGTTGTTTTGGTGACATTCAAATTAACATTTGAAGTAAAATTGTATCTTTCCGTTTTTATTGCGGAATTGTAATTTGAAAGCCCATCTGTTTTAAACAACCCTTTTTCACTAAAATAAGAGGTTGATATATAATAATCAGCATTATCCGATCCACCAGTAATATTAAAATTGGCTTTGGTATTTCTTCCCGACCGATTAAAAATTTCTTTCATCCAATCTACATTAGGATACAAGTAAGGGTCAGCTCCAGACCTTGTCATATCAATGGCTTCTTGTGTATATTGAGGGGAATTACCTCGTGTTGTTTTTGCTTCATTAACCATTTCCATATAAGTAGGTCCATCCACAAATTTTGGTAGTTTGGTAAATTGAGTTATACCTTGATTAAAGCTGGCACTAATTTGTGGAGTACCGGGTTTTCCTTTTTTTGTATTAATTAAAATAACACCGTTGGCTCCCCGCACCCCATAAACTGCCGTGGCTGAGGCATCTTTTAAAATCGAAAAACTTTCAATATCGTCTGGATTTATATTTGCGAAATCACGTTGAATTCCATCTACCAAAACCAATGGACTGGTACCCGTAAATGTAGATACGCCTCTTATCCATAAAGAAGCATTGTCATATCCAGGCTCTCCACTCCGTTGCACAGAAATTACTCCAGAAATCCTTCCCGCCAATACCGTAGATAAGTTTCGGACAGGCTGCTTTAGGTCAGCTACTGAAACCGTAGACTGAGCACCAATCGTGGTTATCTTCCTTTGTGTCCCGAAACCTACTACAACTACCTCTTCTAGTCCTGCAATATCATCCTGTAACTGAATAAATAATTCAGTTCTACTTCCAACTATTACTTCTTGGGCCAGATAGCCTATGTACGACACAACCAATGTATCCGTAGGTTGAGCCTCGATCTTAAACTCCCCTTTGATATCTGTAGTGGTACCCTTATTAGAACCTTTAACAGTGACAGCCGCTCCTGGTAATTGTACACCATTCTTGTCGGAAACAATTCCTACAATTTGTAACAATGAACTATATACGACAGGCTTTAATTGACTTTCTTTTTTTATTTGCTTAGGGACATTGCTAATTGTTCGCTCTAAAACAATAATCTGTTTATTATTAACCTGGTATTTAAGATTAGTATTTAAAAATACTCTGTCCAGAATTTCGGAAACTCTAACTTTATTTAATTCTAAATTCAGCTTTTTTTTCTGGTGTGTTGCCAGCACCTCATCTTTATAAAAGATTCGATATTCCGAATTCTTTTGAATTTGGTCGAAGAGTTGAAGAAGACTCCCTTCTTTTAAATTTACATCTATACGATTCTTTTGGGAAAAACCGTTAGCCTGCACCCCTAAAACCCCTACCAAAATGAGAAGTAGTGTAATTTTCATAATCCTAAACAGTTTGTGTGGACAGACCTGTCCTAACAGACCATAGTTCTTTTGGTCAAATTTTTTCATAAATTTGAAATGACTTTTGTTAAACATGAGTTAAAATAGCCTTTGCTTGCCGGCAAAGGAACCTTAACCGGTAGGCGCTCCAACGCCTTCCGGTTTTTTTAATTGTAATGCTTTTTGTCCAGTAAAAACCCCCTTTCTGTTTTATGAAATGTTGTACCCGTGGTGGTGGTGATAACTTGCATGACCTGCTCCACAGAATCGGCAAGATCAAGAGTCCCTGAAAATGTCTGTCCAGACAAACTGGAGTCATTTACCTCGATCTCCACTTTATAGTATCGAGCAAGCTTCCTTAATATCTCGGCTAATTGTGCCTTATTCAATATCAAAAATCCATCTTTCCAAGAAATACATTCTGCAACATTCACCTCCATACTGGTTAACTTGTCTGTATGGGCGTCGTATCGCACCTGGGTTCCAGGCCTTAAGGTCTTGGTGCTTCGTCCTAAAAGATCGGAATTCTGAAGTGAAAGAACTATACTCCCCTCAGCTAAAGTAGCCCGGGCTTCAGTCTCATCCCCATAGGCACTTACATCGAACTCAGTGCCTAAAACCTTGATTTGAAGTTCTCGCGTATGAACATAAAAGGGCTTGCCCTCCCGATGGGAAACATCAAAATATGCCTGACCTTCTAAATAAACGGTCCGAGAATCTGCGCCGAAATGTTCAGGATAAACCAATTTGGATCCTGAGTTAAGCCATATTTTACTCCCATCTTCCAAAGTGATTACTGAGCGCTTTCCATAAGGAACTACCAATCGGTTAAATCCTTGAGATGCTACCGGACTAACGGAATTATTATATAGGGATTTGTCAACTTTGATTTGTTGACCATCTTTTTGATGTTCTATTTCCGAATGTTGCCGTTCAAGGGTAATTACCCTGCTATCGGCTAATATTAAAGCCGCTTGCCCCGTATCTACCACCATACCCTCTGCTAAGTTTTGCATCTGTGAAATATTTACAGATCGCATCCCTAAAAATTGGAAGCCTGTCCATAGCAACAGCAACAGTGATGCCGCAACCAAGGTCCAGCGTAGCCCTAATTGTCTCCTCCTTTTTCTGTCGATCCGGGCAGCAATATCATCCCAAAGTTGTGCTTTTCCTTCTCCTGACAACCGAATAGGTGTTAATGATTTCATTAATGAAACCAAATTCTTCAAACCCGATTGTTCATTATCTCTCTTCATTCGTTTTCTATAGTTCAAATTATAGAGCATAAAAATGCCTTCACCATTAAAGAGAGATGTTCAGAGCTTTTATAGACACTGAAAAGAAAAAAATAATTAAAAACTTAGGCTGAATTTTATAAATCGCAGATTAACAAGAGAATAGCAGAATATTCTAAATTAGTTCTAAGCAACTTAAGAGCTCTATAAATAAAAGTTCGACAAGTGGCAACCGAGATATCCATCATCGCGGCAATCTCCTCGTATTCCAAACTATGGGTATACCGTAAATAAAGAATCTCCCGTTGCCGATCAGGAAGGCGGTTTACCTCCTCGGCTAGTGATTGAAGTCTGCGCCTCTGCTCCTCATCTTCGATCATCTGATCCTCTATGCTAAAACAAAAGCTTTGTAGTACCAAGTCGCTGGGCACTACACTATGCAATCTAAAGCGTTCCGAACGTCTTTTAATCTCTATAAGCTTTCGCTTATATGATTTTATAAGGTAAAAGTTTACGTTAACGTCTTTAGCCAGGTTCTTTTGGTAGGTGTGCAAATCAAGAAATAAATCATGGATAGCATCCCGGGACAGCTCCGAATCAGCGGTATAACGCATTCCAAAATCATATAGAAAATCTGCATAGATATCGTAGAGTTGTTGGAATGCCAAGGGGTTTCCTTTCTCCACAAAACTCATCCATATAGCTCTATTTGAATCTACTGTCTTCATGCCTCATCTCTAGGATGAAAATAAATTAATATTTTTACTAAGAATAATACCTAAATCTACTTACTTTATTTTTATAAATGTATATTACTTTTCCCATTTTAAGCATTTAATTTAAAAAAACGACTCTACTTGGCTGTAAAACCATAAAAAGTGAACTGCCAAAAGGGGCACGATTCAAGAGGTTATTCTCTAGTTGCATAACTTTCCATAGGGAGGCGTTCACGATATCTCCCGGATAGCTCACATCCGATACGGGAGGTTCCGACAAGTCCGCTGATATATGTAGCCGATATTTTTGCCATTGTCGTACCATCAATATCGGAAGTGAGAGTAAAAAGGGCCAATAGGTACGGTATAAAACCGCTAAGCCTGCCTGCTGGGTATATTCATGAAAATCTTTCCAGGTATAGCGCCGCGTACTCCCTATTGCCACATCGTGACTCCCCGCAAACGCTTCAAAAGCATGAATATTAATGAGTAAGAGTCCACCAGGATTCAGCCTTTCTTTCATATTTTTCAAAAAAGCAATGATTTCCTCATCGGTTAAAAAGTATAAAGCATCGTTGCAACAGATAACATCGAAGGATAGTCCTGCTCTGTATTGGGTAGACTGACGCAGATCGCCTACTGACACATCCAGACCCGACTCCTGTGCCAGTTGAACGGCAGTAGTGGAAAGATCGAAGCCACTAGCATGCTCGTATCCTGCATTTTTCAGAGCCAATAACAACCCCCCTGTACCGCAGGCTGCATCAAGGATCCGAATGGTCTTCTTTTCTTTTTGTATATAAGTTTCAATCTGAGAGAGAACTCTACGGTGGAGACTTCTATACCACCATAGTTTTTGTTCCACTTCCTGCATTCTTTGATATTCCTCAGGATTGTCGATCATAGGAATGATGTTTATTATGTTTAATCACATACTGAGGCTGCCCACTTTGTGCCATAAAACCTTTCCCTATATATTCGCCTAATATGCTTAGGATAGTACATTGCAGACCACCTAAAAATATCAGTGTCGCCGTAACCACCTGCCATTGTTTGGGGTCGGGACCCATCACCCATTGCCCCGTCAGGAATAGTAGCAAAAGGAGGCCAATTCCCAGCAACCCCAGACTAATTGGCATAAATACCCGTATGGGCAAGGAGGAATAGCAAAATAAAATATTAAACAGCAGGGTAATTAATTTGGAAAAGGTGTAATTGGAAGCACCTTCTTCCCGTTTAGAGTGCCTCACCTGAACCCTTCCAATATTACGGGTTGTTCTAAATATCAGTCCATCAATGTAGGGATAGGGACCTGTATATTTTACTATCTCCTGGACCACCTCTCTCCGAATCAGTTTAAAACTGGAGAGGTACAAATCTTTAGGCTTGTTCAGTAAATAGCTTGTAAGGTAATTGACCCCTGTACTTCCCCAGTTTCTATGACGGGCATGTTCTTTTTTTGCATAATAGGTGTAAACCACATCGTAATCTCCTTCTTCTGCCAACTCCAAAAGTTGAATGATTTCTTCTGGAGGATTCTGAAAATCATCGTCTATCATCACGGAAAATTGGCCACGGGCCCAATTCAAACCACACATCACTGCATTGAACTCTCCAAAGTTGCGTCGGAGTGAAATAAATCGTAGGTTTTCGTAAGTGTTGGCAAGCTGCATACATATCCATTCCGATTGGTCGGGACTACCATCATTTACCAGAATCACTTCAAAATCTATTGATGCCAGGGAGACGTACAGCTCTGCAACCAACGGGGCTATGCTATTTTCACTTTTATAGACGGGAATAATTACCGATAGTTTCATGATACTAAAGAGGGATGGAATTGACGGCTTCTATAACCTGATTTACTTGTTGGCGGGTCAACTGGGGGTGAAGTGGGATGCTGATAACCTGTTGATGAATCGCTTCTGTAATTGGTAGTGTTAGGCTACTTAACGACTTATAGGCCTGCTGCCGGTGAATGGCAGTGGGATAATGCACTTGAGTTTCCACTCCCTGCGCCGTCAAATGAGCCAAAGCTCTGGGGCGGTCGGGATGTCTCAGCACAAATAAATGCCAGGAATCTTCCTGGTGCGTATCTGAAGGCGGTAGGATTACTTCGGGCTGCCTAATTCCCTCTAAATATGCTTCCGCGATCTGGCGTCGAGCCTGGTTATCCCGATCGAGCCATGGAAGTTTTACCCCCAAGACAGCCGCTTGTATTTCGTCCATTCTGCTATTATGGCCTTGCAAATCATTCTGGTATCTTATTTCAGAGCCATAATTCCGTAAAGACTTTAGTTTTCGAGCTAATTGCGGATCGTTGGTCGTAATGGCCCCGGCATCCCCTAGGGCCCCAAGATTTTTGGTAGGATAAAAACTAAAAGCAGTAGCATCGGCTATGCTCCCTACTTTTCTACCCTTAAACTTCGCTCCATGAGCCTGAGCAGCATCGGTGATCACTTTAAGGTGATGACGCGAAGCCAATTCCTGAATAGCCTCCATATCGCAACTTTTCCCGTAGAGATCCACCGTCAAGATCGCCCTAGTATCTGGGCTGATCACTTTTTCTATTTGGGAAACGTCCAGCAACATGGTGCGAGGGTCCGGTTCTACCAGTATGGGCTTTAAAGATAAAAAAGAAACGGGAAGTATAGAGGCAATATAGGTATTGGCTGGAACAATAATTTCCGACCCTACTTCGAAATTGTAAGCTTTCAAAATTAAAGTTAGCGCATCCAGGCCATTCCCTACCCCTATGGCATAACTTGCTTGGCTATAGTTCGCAAATGCTTCTTCGAAGGATTGCAACTCTTTACCCAAAATATACCATCCAGAACGAACCACGCGAAGCACTGCCGCCTCTATTTCGCTTTGATAAGGAGCGTTTATTTGATTAAGGTCCAGAAAGGGTATCATACAGCGGTTAATCAACACAGAAACTTTACCTTCTGTGTCCGAGTGAGCGAATACAAAACTATTCAAGATGGTCTGTTAAGGGGTAATAATTCCTGTAAGACGAACCGGAACAGCTTCAAAAAAAATTGAGTTGTTTTTTACTAAGCCCCCACGGCCCTGAAGGCTAAAGGTACGGGCAGGGATAGGGTATCCTCCCCAGTTCCAGGCCACCAATCAGGGCCAGCAAGGGCAGACATTCCAGGATAGGGAGCATCAATATAATCCTGCACACTGTAAAATTCGTTGGAAAGAACCAATAGTATGGCATCCTCGCTAAACCTGTCCATGATATGCCAGTCTTCTGGAACTACCACTAAACAGGAATTGGGCTGATTGAGCCAAAATTCTTCTTCCCTAACTCCATTATGGCAATACACCCGGCAACTTCCTTGAATACAGATAAGCGCATTCCATGCTTTGTGGTGCCTATGCCCTCCTCTGGAGCAATCCCCGGCAGAATAAATATAAAATACCCGCTTAATATTTCCGGGGATAATTTTTTCAAAAACGGTCAGATTGCCATCATTCGCTTGAAATGAATCCAGTTGTATAAGTTTTGCCATTCTGCTGTATGTTAGGGGGGTATCATTGCAAGCAATACCTGCAATACTTCCTCAAATATGGCAAAAAGACCAACAAATTGTATTTAAATAACTAAAAAAAATTGAAATAAAATCACCATATATTTCAAAATAGGCTACCAGTAACATGAGAGGGGGTTTTGACCTTCAGACAAATATTCCCCAACCCAAGTAGCGACTCAAAAATATGAGAGCTTTGATGGGTAGAGGCTCTACCCAAACGATCACATTATATCCCATTGTAAATACCTGAAGCTGAGCAACACATACGTTCATGCAAAAAAATAGGATAAGCTGAAGAGGTACACGGTCGGTACAGTATTTTAATATGACAAGACTTAGGAGAATAAAGGGGAAGCCGTAACCAAAGGCACGGTCCACATCATGCACATATAGTCCTGTGGTAAGGAGCACCAAAAAGCCCGATAGAAAGAAGAGTGATATCCATCGCTTGCTTTGCAGCCATAAAACAGTGAATGCTGCTATCAATACGAGCCAAAGACCCTCAAATACCGACCAAAGACTACTCCCAAGTCCACTCCGGTGTTGATTTTCCAGCATAACAGGCATACCAACAGCAGAATAATGGTGCTGTTGAAAATAATTTAGTTTAATATATAACCGAACAGATAGGTAAACAACCCAAGCTAACCAAACTGCCGTGCTTCTTCCCGTAAACACCGTTTTAATTAAGGATTTAAAATCTGCTCTGCCACGGGCAAGAGCCTCAGATACGGCCCAGAAGATAAGTACATATCCTCCGGCTACGACTGCCCGTTCATCGGTAAAGTAGGCACCCAGCATAGCCAGAAAAATCAGAATCCAATTTCGACTCGTAATGGCCCATAGAAGTAAAAAGTATGCAATGATATCGCCATACCCATGTATATCGGCAAACCCCCAGACTCCTACAAAAGTATTGGAAATCGAGAACAATATGAGTGCCGTTATCACCTTGTCTTGGAACAGTGTATAAGCAAATGAACCAACCCGGTATAGGAAACCTACTGCAAGCCCGAATTGCAGGAAGAGGATGAGTATTAAATTCTCTCCGAATAGGCGATAAAGGCCGGGTAATACCCAACGAAAAACCATGGCCTCCCGGCGTACCCCTATCGAGAAATCGGCAGGATGTAACAGATCTTGGGCTTGGTTATGAATGAAGGTCCATGCATCCAATTTGGCTCCTTGGGCGCTAAAATGTTGAAAAAGTAGGGAATAAGGGGGGAAGGCTAAAAACAATGTTAAGACCACACAGCACCCTACCAATTTCCATAACCAAAAATTTGTATCTAGGGCTCGTTCTATTTTTAAAATAAAACGATTGTAAATTTCCTCAAGCTTCATGACTATAGTGTTGTACACCGTCTAGCGAGATATTCTCCGGAAGAATTCCTCGCTAGACAAGTTTATTAAATGGTTACAATACAAATCTTAAAAGGAGGGGTACGCCTTATTGATGCACTTTAATCAAGGAACAGGGCCACAGCAGGCCCAGTTACATTAAAAATAATTCCTGGTAACACCCCCAGCAAAACGGCTAATATTGCCAAAGGCACCAGCATACCATACTCTCTATTCGTTAGGTCTTCAAAGGGTTGTGGCGCATTGCGATACCAAAATTCTCCAAAAAACATGCGCTGATAGGTCCATAGGAAATATGCAGCGGCTAACACTATACCTAATGTAGATAGCGCAGGAATCCAAACCGGCATCTCCTCGGCCTGGAAGGCCCCCATCAAGGTAAATAATTCCCCTACGAAACCTGAAAATCCGGGCAAACCCAATGATGCAAAATAGGCGACTCCCGTAAGAATCGTAAATTTCGGCATAACTTGAATTAATCCTCGATAATTTTCAATGGATCGGTCGTGAGTACGGTCATAAAGTACCCCTGTCAGCAGGAAAAGCATGGAAGACAAGACACCATGACTTACCATTTGATAAATGGCCCCGTTAAAACCTTCTGCAGTAAATGCAGCAATACCCAAGAGTACAAATCCCATGTGAGAGACCGATGAGTAGGCAATCATTTTTTTCAAATCTTTTTGACCTAATGCATTAAACCCTCCATAGACGATAGATATCATAGCCAATAGGCCTAACGGAAGTATATTATACTGCGCCTCATAGGGAAAGAAACCATCCACAATACGTATAAAACCATAACCTCCTATTTTTAGTAATATTCCCGCGAGAACTACTGAAATAGGAGTTGGTGCCTCAACATGGGCATCGGGAAGCCATGTGTGAAAAGGAACCACCGGGAGTTTCACGGCGAAGCCTAGGAACATAAACCAAAAGGCCAGCATCCGAATGGGCATGTTGAGTATATACCGACCCGTTTCCATATTTAAGATGGAACCAGGAATGTAATTTCCGGGATCGGCCAGATATTCGAAACGGAAGCTATGAACCAACTGATCAGCAGAAAGACTCCCTTCAGCAAGTAGTCGCTGAATCATGAGTGCGACCTCTCCTGCCTGCGCATGGGCAGGAGTGGCAAGTCCTATATAACGCGCAGTCTCCAATGGATCGATAACAGAGAGATATAGACCTATCATAACCACTAAGATGAGAAGGGAACCCACAAAAGTGTAAATAAAGAATTTTATCGCCGCATATTCCCTTCTAGGTCCTCCCCAAAGTCCAATCAGGAAATACATGGGAAGTAGCATAAATTCGAAAAACAGGTAGAACAAAAATAAATCCTGAGCCATAAAGCATCCTAGAATGCTGGCTGAAAGCAAAAGATATAGGGAAAAATAGGCCTTAGCCTTGTCAATGACGTTCCAAGAACTTATCACACCCAGCAAGAGCACTAATATTCCTAACACGACCAATGGAATGCTGATCCCATCTACTGCCAGGCTGTAGTCGATAGATACTACTCCCAAACTCCCTAAGGGGAGCGTGATCCAGTCGATATTTTCAGCGAGTTGCAGGCCTGCTTCCAGCTTTTGATAGTTCATGAACAGTGGAAGAAGCAAAAGAGCGTCTGCCAACAAAGCTCCAAGGGCTATCCATCGCAATTGCTGCCTGAACTGATCGGGCAAAAAGGCAATAACCAGTGCTCCTAGCAGGGGGATCAGGATCAGTAAGGAAAGTATATGATCAATCATCAATTATGGATTCGAAATAGATTTATAATAAAAAAAACAGCCAGATAAACAGCAATAGCATACCAGCGGCAGTTACCAGAAAATAAGATTGAATCCTGCCATTTTGAAGACTCCTTACTCCTTTTCCCAAACTTTTGGCACTGCCAACAATAGCAGCCACGACACCATCTACAATATTCCGATCCACCCAAGCCAACAGATGTCCCGATACTACAGTAGTTTGAGCTATGAGATTCACAAACGCATCGATCAAATACCTTTCTAATACTGCAGTAAATTTAAATATACCCTCGAAGGGTTTGATAAAATAAGCGTTTGGGGCGTAGTCCCGGAGCCAGCTGGGCCAGGCCTTGTCGGACTGTATCGCCTGAGGGTGATATAGGCCAAAAGGCTTGTTGGCTCGAGACTGCCAATAGCCAGCTCCCAGAGCCAAAGCCGTTACCAGTCCTGCCACTAGAGGTACCCAAGACAAATGAGAGGTTTCGGAGACCCCTAAATAGGCAAGGAACCACCCTTGCCCCGCATTGAATGGATTGAAGGAAAACCACCAAAAACCAGATAATAATGCTAAAATGGCCATCGGTATCCACATACTTCCCGGAGACTCGTGCGGATCTATTCCAGAAGTCGAATAACGTGATTCCCCAAAAAATATGAGCCATACCTGGCGGAACATATAATAAGCGGTGAGACCCGCACCCAATAGGATGGCAATAGGAAACACAAGCCCAAAATTCCCCCACGCCGACAAGTTGACAAATCCTTCGGTAATGATGGCGTCTTTAGACAAAAACCCAGAGAAAAAGGGAAGTCCAGCCAGTGCAGAGGCACAGACTAAATAGCATATGAAGGTAATAGGTAATGGTTTTCGTAAACCGCCCATATTACGCATGTCCTGGGCATCGAAAGAATCGTCGCCATGCAAAGCGTGAATAACAGAACCTGCTGAAAGAAAGAGACCAGCTTTGAAAAACGCATGGGTAACCAAATGAAAAATGGCCATTTGCCAGCTACCTATGCCTACAGCTGTTACCATTAACCCCAGTTGCGACATGGTGGAAAATGCAAGAACGCGCTTAATATCCCAGGCACTCATGGCTTGAAAGGCCCCTAACAACATGGTTACGGTGCCAATAATAGCTATAAAGAGCTGGGCCTCCGGAGTCAGCAAGAAAACAATGCGAGCAAGTAGAAATATTCCTGCGGCCACCATAGTAGCGGCATGAATCAACGCCGAAACAGGAGTAGGCCCCTCCATGGCATCAGGTAGCCAACCCGAAAGGGGAAACTGCGCAGACTTACCCATACAACCACCAAAAAGACAAATACCAATAAACGTTAGCATTCCAGGCGAAATGGAAGCTATGGAATAGGTCAAAGCCTCTAAGTCGGTAGATCCAGTATAGTATATCAATAGTAAAATCCCTGTTAGGAAGGCAGCATCACCAATTCTATTGAGTACAAAGGCCTTTTGAGCCGCCCAAACAGGCCGTTTCTTTTGGTACCAAAATCCAATTAACAGATAAGAAGAGAGCCCAACCAGCTCCCAAAACACATACATAATCAGCAGATTTCCCGACAAGACTATGCCTAGCATTGAAAATAAAAAGAGTTGAATAAAGGCAAAATATCGGTGTAGATTGGGGTCCCCTTTAAGATATGCCGTGGAGTATAACTGAACGAGCAGGGCTACAAAATGTACAACTGCAAGCATCAGATAACTAAGACCGTCCAATCGAAAATCTAGGGTAATGCTACGTTCGCCGATCTGCGTCCATGCAAAGCTGAACACCTGCACCTTATCAGGATTAGGTATCCATAGGCTTATCACCAATCCTACGAAAGTGGCCAAGGCCCCCAGCCAACCGGCTAGCCTGTTGAACTTACGTCCCGAAAGCCACAATACCACAAAAACCATAAATGGTAGTAGGAGCAACACATTTACAGGAAAAAAACGCGAGGCTTCAGGCATAGACTGGTATAAATCGATTCATTCGGCAAATATCTTGAATAAAACCCCGAATTCAAACTACGTTAAATGTCTTTCTCAATATCCTCAAGCTGGTCCTCGCCTTCCAGCACTTCCAATACATCCTTAATATCGTAGGTCGATCGGTTATAGGAGTTGCTGAGTACCACAATAACTGATTTAGATTTAGGACTAATCCACATCAGTGTATTATACCCTTTCCACCAGCCCCCATGGTAGATAAAGCGCACAGACCGATCGGGATTGGTATGCATGCGGAACCCATACCCATAATTTCGAATCCCCGGTTTTTCAAAGCTTCTAGGAGTAAAGGCTTCCGCCCGCAGAGAGTCCGAAATAAGTAACCCTTTGGTGAGTCCACTATAGAATCGGTATAAATCGCCTGTTGTAGAATATATCCCTTTATCCCCAACGACGTCATCATAATAATCTTTGGGTATCTGCCGACCATATTGATGCCCCACGGTGCGGTTTACCGCAGCCAGAGCGGAGCTGTCCGATACCAAATAGGAATCGTTCATGCCCAAGGGATCGAAAATATTTTCTTGGAGATAACTGCCAAATGCTTTCCCGGATACCTTCTCTACAATAGCTGCCAGGACGCAATAATTTGTGTTGCAGTAGACAAAGGAACGATCGGGCCGGTTATAACGCTGAGGCGTGGGTTTCACCCGTGCATACCAGTCCATGATGTCCATATTAGACGGGTACTTTCGCCCATGGCGTACGCTATCAGGGAAAGAATATATATAATTGGGCAGCCCACTCCTATGACTTAACAGTAAATCTATTTTTACCCCGGGGTAAGGAAAATCAGGAAAAAAGCGTTGAACAGAATCGCTCAAACTGATCCTTCCCTGCTGAACCAGTTGAAGTATCGCCACAGCTGTAAAGGGTTTTGAAAGGGAGGCCAATTGAAACCGAGAGGTCTGATCCAATGAATCCTTGTCTTTTAAATGCGCATAACCAAATGACTTTTGGTACAATAATTGACCATCCTGAACCACCAGAACATTGCCATTGAAACCTCCACGCCGTTTCCGCTGAAATATCTCGTCTATTCGGGTTATTTTATAGGCTGTATGCGAATCTTGTTTTTTGGGCCGGGTAGGATCCAGCTTCACCCGCTCTTCTTCGGATAGAACATTCCGTTGGGCAATGTGGTCTCCTCTGCCCGTCAAACCCCAGGAAATCAGCGATATTCCAATTACGGCTACCAATCCCCACCACCACTTCGGCTGCACGTCTCTCATCATAGGCTATTCTAAAGGCCATTAACAGTTTTTCAATCGCCAAAACTAGGGATATCCCAGTACAACTGTATAACCCATCGTCATAAGTATAGAAGAAAATTGGGTTTCTCTAACAATTTCTTCTAATTGTCAAAATTGCCACCATGTGGAAAGCCCTTCACCCATTACAAAAATGGCCCCTCTATCCAACGTAAAGAATAGAGAGGCCAGTACTAAATAAAAGATAAAATTAAAATTCGGCGCTCTTAGGAAAGCGAGGGAAAGGAATAACATCCCGAATATTAGCCATCCCCGTTACAAAAAGTACTAAACGTTCAAAACCAAGGCCAAAGCCCGAATGTGGTGCCGTTCCAAATTGGCGAGTTTCCAGATACCACCATACATTTTCAGGATCAATACCTATTTCTTTTACTCGCTCCAGCAGTTTGTCATAGTTTTCTTCTCGCTGACTACCGCCTATTATCTCTCCGATGCCTGGAAAGAGCACATCCATAGCGCGTACAGTCTTACCATCCTCATCAAGCTTCATATAGAATGATTTGATTTCCTTCGGGTAATTGGTAAGAATAACGGGCTTCTTAAAATGTTTTTCGACCAGATAACGTTCATGCTCACTAGATAAATCGATCCCCCAACCGACAGGATACTGGAATTTCTTTTCCTTATGAGGCTTCGACTTTAACAATATCTCAATGGCTTCGGTATAGGTAAGTCTCTCAAAAGGATTATCCACTACAAAACTTAGTTTTTCCAGAAGTGGCAGGGAGCGCTCATTTTGAGGCTTAGATTTATCCTCTTCGGCCTGGCGCTTTTGTAAAAAATCCAAATCGTCCTTACAATGCTCCAGGGCATACCCTATAACCGTTTTTACAAAATCTTCCGCCAGATCCATATTGTCGGCCAGCTCAAAGAATGCCATTTCTGGCTCAATCATCCAAAATTCAGCTAGATGGCGCGTGGTATTAGAATTTTCGGCTCGGAAAGTGGGGCCAAAAGTATAAATTTTAGAAAGTGCCAGTGCCCCCAACTCCCCTTCGAGCTGTCCAGAAACGGTCAAGTTAGCCTCACGGCCAAAAAAGTCTTCCTTATAGTTGATAGCCCCTTGCTCATCGCGCGGAGGCTTATCCATGTCCAGGGTTGTCACCCGGAACATCTCTCCGGCGCCCTCGGCATCAGAAGCCGTAATAATGGGTGTATGGAGGTAGAAAAACCCCTTTTCATTAAAATATTGGTGCACGGCAAAGGCCAGTGCATGTCTCACCCTCAAGATCGCCCCGAATGTATTGGTACGGGGTCTTAAATGTGCTATTTCCCTTAAGAACTCTAAGGAATGTCTTTTGGGCTGGAGTGGATATTTTTCAGGGTCTGCGGTTCCATAAACTTCCAACTCCGAAATCTGTACTTCTACCGACTGGCCAGCCCCCATAGAGGCGATCAGTGTGCCTTCTATTCGTAAGCAAGACCCAGTAGTAACCTGCTGTATGAGTGTTTCGGCAAACTGTTCAGGACCGGCAACGGCCTGAATATTATGAATGGTGGAGCCGTCATTTAATGCGATAAAAATGGCATTTTTACTTTCACGCTTCGTTCTTACCCACCCTTTTAGGGTCACAGCCTGTCCTTCAGGTGCTTGTTGTAATAGATCTTTGATTTGCAACGGTCCCATTCTTTTTTCAGTTTTGGTCATTACTTAAATGGTGCCGCAAGGTAAAAGACTTGCGGTAACACCATATAAATTTCGGCGCAAAACTACAAAATACCCCTCGAAAACCTATTTGAATGCCTGTCTGATTTTTTACCCGATACGTATCCGTTGTACAAAAGAGCCTTTTAACATACATTTGCCAGCTCAACATAACCAGAAATATTAATTTGAACAGCCGCCTAGCCCTATTTCTTTCCGTCGCATTCCACCCCCTGATCATCACCACCTATTTGTTCGGGATATTATTTTTTGTATCCCCCGATCTGATAGGCGTACGTGTTTTGGAATCCTCGGCATTAGGAAGTCTACTCCTGCTGCTCTTTATCAATACCTTTGTCGCCCCCGCTGTGGTTGTTTACTATATGCAACGATTTGGCCTTATCAGCTCCTTGCATATCGACAAGCTTTCGCAGCGACGCTTGCCCTATCTAGCCACCATATTGATCTATGCTGCAGCCACATTTTTCTTTGGCTGGTATTTTCAACCCATTGCTAACCTGGCCCCTCAAATTGGATTTCTGCTTGGCAGTGTTACCCTTTCCTTAGTCGTCGTGGCTTTGGTGAGTCTATACTGGAAAATCAGTGCTCATGCTACAGGTATGGGGGGTGCCTTAGGCATTTTAGGAGCACTATTTGTCCGTTTTCACGAACAGGCCTTACTTCCTTACCTCTTAATCTGCATCATACTAACTGGCTTCTTACTCGGTGCCAGACTCCAGCTCAATGCCCATACCCCCCGGCAGATACTGGCGGGCCTAGCCTCTGGACTAATCATCGGAGCTTCTACCATCTATCATTTCTTTTGATTTAGCCCTTCTTCATCCTAGCTTTTCTTATCTTAGAGGTTATTGGAAACATCCTTAAATGAAACTGCTATGTATCAACATCTGAACTTTCAAAATAAAGAGGGCATCGTACGGATTAGCCTTAACCGCCCCCATGTTCACCATGCCCTGAATAAAGAATTGATAAAAGAAATCACCTTGGCTATAGAAGTAGCTGCATCTGACGAAGAAGTCCGGGCCGTCTTGTTAACGGCAGAGGGCGACACTGCCTTTTGCTCTGGGGCCGACCTGAAAGACACCCTAGATAGTAAAATCGATGTAGATCAAACCTTAAGAGAGTATTACAACCCCATGATTATGGCTATTCGTAGCCTTCCCAAACCAGTCGTATGTCGACTCAATGGACTGGCAGTTGGCGCAGGAGCTTCTTTGGCATTAAGCTGCGATATGGTGGTAGCTACCGAGAGCGCCTACTTGGCATTTATGTTCGTCCAAATCGGTCTCATGCCCGATGCAGGAGCTACTTTCATCCTCCCCCGGCTGGTGGGCTCAGCCCGAGCCTTTGCTCTAGCCAGCACAGGTCAGCGGGTGACCGCCCGCGAAGCGCAACATATTGGCATGATCGCCCATGCCGTCCCAGCAAGCGAGCTAGACTCTACAGTAGAGAAACTACTGCTCTACTACCGTCATGCCCCTACTCAAGCAATAGCAGCGATGAAGCAAGTTCTGAACCAATCGCAGCATAGCAGTTTAGAACAGATGTTGGACTTGGAGCGAATACATCAGCACCAACTTAGTAAAACTACCGATGCAAAGAATGGAATCTCTTCTTTTCTCCAAAAAAAGAAGCCTGATTATCAGGGCAAATAAATTTATTTTCGATTTTATACAAATTTTATCCCCTCAGGATTTGCATCCTTAAAATCCATATTATACCTTTGCAGTCCAATTAAGGAACGGTTTCGTAGCTCAATTGGATAGAGCACCTGACTACGGATCAGGAGGTTTGGGGTTCGAATCCCTACGAGACCACAAAGGACTTAGATTCATTTCTAAGTCCTTTTTTATGACCTTCAGCATAACTTCACCATTGCCGGAACCTCTATAAGCCGAATGCCTACAGCCATCATGTCACCCATTCTGGGTTTTGGCTGCACTGCCCATCGGTCGCCCCCTATAATAATGACATCCCTTCAGGATTTGATGGGATCACAATAAGGCACCTGGCTTTAGATTCTTCGGCGCTTAATGCGCGAAGCCCAGTCAAAGCCCCGTTAGGGGTGACGTCTTAGTAGAAAATCACAAACCAACAGTACAAAGCCCCGTCAGGGGTGACATCTTAGTAGAAAGTTTGAATAAATAATGTCTTTTAATCCATTATCATGTCACCCATTCTGGGTTTTGGCTGGACTGCCCATCGGGCGCCCCCTATAATAATGACATCCCTTCGGGATTTGATGGGATCACAATAAGGCACCTGGTTTAGATCCAGCGGCCTACGACATATGGACCTAAAGCTACCAAGCTAACGCCACGCTGGGGATTGCGGACCCTACCGGCCACCTGCCGATAGCTTATGGCCGAAAGCCGGTCGCCGATAGCCGGGGGGAAGCCACTCCATGCTTCGACAGGCTCAGCATGACAGCACACCTGCCGATGGCGTACAACCGCTTACCGCCGATAGCCGGTCGCCGATAGCCGACAGCCGGAAGAAGCAACTCCATGCTTCGACAGGCTCAGCATGACACCACACCTGCCGATAGCGCACAACCGCTTATAGCCGACAGCCGGTCGCCGATAGCCGACAGCCGGGGGAAGCAGCTCCATGCTTCGACAGGCTCAGCATGACACCACACCTACCAATGGCACACAACCGCTTATAGCCGAAAGCCGGTCGCCAATAGCCGATAGCCAACAGCCGACAGCCGGAGGACACCAGCTCCATGCTTCGACAGGCTCAGCATGACACCACACCTGCCGATGGCGCACAACCGCCTACAGCCGGTCGCCGATAGCCGACAGCTTACAGCCTCAAAATTCATCAGGCTCCGTAGGCGATCAAAACCTTGGCAATTTCTTTAATATTGGGAGCGGAAATTTCTACTGCAGGAGCCAATGGAAATTGCTGTTGCCCTGGACGACTCACAAAAGCAGCACGCCAACCTGCCCACATCGCCCCGGCAACGTCCCATCCGTGTGCGGCGATCATCATACAATCACCGGATGCAACGTTCATCTTTCGTGAGGCCCATTGATATGCATCGGCATGAGGCTTGTATTTTCCTAGTTCCTCTATGCTCAGGCGCTCATCGAAAAGTTCGCTGATACCAGCATGCGACAACTGGGCAGCCGCCGCCTTGTTCGACGAATTGGTTAAAGAAACCATTTTATATCCAGCCTTTTTCAGATCGGTAAGGGCTTGTTTTACTTCTGGATGTGGAGAGAGACTTAATATAGGCTTGATAGCAGTTTTGGCATCTTGTTCCGAAAGCATTATCCCATTATTGGCAGCAACCATCTGTAAAGCAGCAGCTCCTATTGCTCCAAAGTCCTCGTAGCGGTTGCCGACAGTGGTTACCAAGGAATACTGTAACATGGTGGTAAACCATAGCGGCAATAATTCGGAGCGACCTCCCAAGGCCTGAGAGACACTACTCTTAATATCATTCAAATCGAGTAAGGTCTCATTGACATCAAAAAACAGCACCTTTGGTCTCCTTAATTCTTCCCCGGAAGGTTCTGCTTTTAAAGGCTGACCTGCCAAAACCCCCACACCCCCTGCTTTTAATGCCTGTCCCATAAATGTTCTACGATTGGTTTTCATTCTGTCCCGTTTGTTGATATAAAAAATATAGCGACCATCGGCAGCCAAATGCCTAACAGCCCTTACTGAACACGAATTTTCCATGAAGGGTTTGGAAAAGGGATTATTATTTATAGGTCTAAAGGTATATCCTCACCATCTGGCGCCAATAGCGTGGTCGGTGTGCCTCTTCCTCCCATACGTAGAGTTTATGCGGAATATTCAAGTGTTGCAGGGATTCACTAAGCTGTTGGTTATCTGGGAGAAAAGCGTCGTCCTGCCCCACCACCAAGGTAATATCTAATTTGCGCAGCTGTGCCAATAATTTTCTATCCCGAATACCAGGGATAAAGCGGTTGGGCATATTATAATAGATTGTTTCGTCGAAATACCCATCGAAAAGATCGGCAAAGAATGGCAAGGGTCTCGTCAGGTCGTATCTTCCACTCATTCCAAGGACTTTGTGAAAAACGGCCGGATGTTTAAAGGCGAGATTTACGGCATGATACCCTCCTAAACTACAACCAGCAACGGCCAAGTAAGGATTTTTATTTTGGCGCTTTATAAAAGGAATAACCTCCTTTAGTAAATACTTTTCGTATTGCAGATGACGGTGGATTTTATCCTGTGGTTTCAATGCAGAGTAAAAGCTTTCGCAATCAATGCTATCTACGCAGTAGACTTGAATAAATCCCTGTTCTATTTTATCCCGCATAGCCTCTATTATCCTCCAGTCTTCCAAGTCGTAGAAGTGCGCGGCTCGAGTTGGAAAAAAGAGGACGGGCATACCACTTTGGCCAAAAACTAATAGCTCCATCGAACGATTTAATACGGGGCTAAACCATTTATGATAGGCTCTTTCCATATGCAAACTACAGGTTTTAAATATTTCCCAAATTTTCTGCAAGCAATATCGCTTGACGGACTTCCCTTTTCCATAAATCGTACCCTGCGGCACTAATGTGCAAACCATCGGGTTCATACAGGTGTCGGGCCGGAATTCCTTGTTCGTTAAGCATCGCAGGATAAATATCAACATAATGCTGGAAAGGATCCTGACTTATTTCGTTCCTGATCAATTTGTTGGCTGTTTTAATTCTTCCTATAATTTCCCAACGGCTAAAGCTAGGTTTGATGCTAATAAAATAACAGGGGATATTACCAAATTTCTGCCTCACTTGATACATCAACTGGGTGTAGAAGAGAAATACTTCTTCTGGATTTCTGCCGTCACCGAGATCATTGTCCCCAGCATAGAGCACTAATCTCTGCAATGCCATTCCAGAAGTAAAAAGTCGAGGAAAAAACCAGGCACAAGCAGCCAGGGTAGATCCACCAAATCCAAAATTCACCGCATTTAATGACTTAAAATCCTCACCCAACGTACTCCATAAGGTGATGCTTGAACTTCCATAAAAAATGGTTGAGGGCCGATCAATTATTATTTCCTGTACCGCAAGCACGCGCTTCACCTCTTCTTCATACCACTCCATAATCAAATATTCTATTTTTTGTAAAGACCATAAAGTACGCAATTTGACAATGTATTACGGCCATTTCCTCGGCATTCTTTTGATTATATAAACATAGAATAAAGTTTTCGAGGCAGTATGAAGATAATGTTAATTATCGTTTAGGGTATTAAAAAACGCCATGTCTCAACTAAAATGCTGGCCCTACCCTGATAAAGCGGGTAAAGCCAGCGATTTAGGAATAAAAAATTCAACTTCATTGAATGTCCCAAAAGAGGCGTGTGCCGGGCGTATCTCCTCCAATGGCTTTTGCTGCCTTCTGTAGCATATCCCCGTTTAGAGTAGCTTCATCGACAGGGTAAACGAGTCTAACAGGAATATCATCGTGGGTAAGACCTTCGGGTATATTGAACCCAGTGAAGTCCATCAATCTCCAGGTGGTCCAGCCTTCCAGTCCGTTATTATATAGTGCAAGCCATTTTTGAAGCCCTATTTTTTGCCTCCAGCTACCAGCTGCGGTGGCGAAGGCTACAGATGGCTGGGCAAGATAGGCGGTAGCCTCCTGCTCACTGCCCCCCCATTCCAGAATGGAGGCTCTCACGGCCATGGCATATAGTTCAGCTGCGGTCATACCCATATCGTATCCCCTCTGAGCTGCCTCAGCCTTCAGAAAAAGCACTTCCGAATACCGCATACAAATTCCCGGACTATCGGCGACATAGAGGAATTCACCTGCTGAAGAAAAAGATGTAAAAGCATTTCCGGATCCATATTTCCCTCCTTTAAAAACTCCCTTACCCAAATTTTCTTGAAAGTACTTACCGCGCCGGGGATCCTTGAGCGTATTCATTATATCGACTATGGTATTGGCCGCAACATAGTCGCTTCTACCACTTAAGACCAGATCTTCGTAGGCAGGATTGGTATAGGGAGCATTGGTAGTATAAGTTACTGACCAGTCTTCGCTTATAGAAGAAAAGACGCCACCCTTAATGGCCGATTCGGCCATGGTCCTGGATTTTTGAGGATCACTATCAGCCAAACGCATCGCCATGCGTAACTTAAAGGAATTAGCTGTCTTAAGCCACATGCCCATATTTCCCTCATGAACCAGATCGCTATTGGCTGAAAAACCAGGTGAAGAGGCCTCAATATCGGCAATAGCCTGATCTAAGCGCACGATAAGGTCATAATAAACCGTCTTGGCATCGTCGTACTTGGGATTAGGTTTGGTAAAGTCTAATGCTTCAGAGTAGGGTATATCTCCAAAAAGCTCTACCAAAGTTGCCCAGATTTGCACCTCCGAAATAGCAATTACCGCCAACTTATTCTTTTTAATGGGCGCTGTAATACTATTGGTAGGTTCGGCATTTAGAATCTTCTTGGCTTCATCTAAGTCTTTAAGGGCATCCCTATAACACCTAGCATACCAGTTATCAGGGATTTTCCGCTGGACTTGCTGGTACTGACTCTCATCAGGATAGGTAGTCTGAGCCCAGTACTGCGCATATAAGCGAAAAACATTAGTATTCACACTAGCATTATTGAGAATATGATGGAAGCGTTCGGTAGCATTATTAAACAGGGATTCGCCCGTTACCATTGCCGGATTCTTTTTATCAGAGTTCAGTTCCTCAAAGTTATCCGTGCAATTAAAGCATATGCCAATGAGCAGTATATAGATTAGCTTTTTCATAATTTCTTTTTTTGGGGTATATCAAAAATCAAGTTGTAGCTTAAAACCTAAATTCCGGACGGTCGGATATGAGCCTGAAAGATAGCCTTGGGAATTCCCGGCTCCCAATCCTGACTCAGGGTCAGCGAAGGGCACCTTCTTATGAATGATCCACAAATTCCTACCAACAACGGAGAAAGTGACGTTTTGAACCGCTTTTCCCAATATTTTAGAGGGTAACCTATAAGAGACAGCAGCCTCTCTAAGTTTGACATAAGAGGCATCATAGGTGGTCAGAGCTCCAGGATTTCTGGCCGCATTACCCCAGTAGTAATAGCCTCCGTAATCATTGGCTCTGGTACGAACGGTATTAGGGGTACCATCGGCCTGAACCCCCGGATTGATCAGCCCCCCACCATCGGCTACAGGGGCTCTGACTTCATTCCCTAAGTCGTTAATTGCAGCTGTATAATCGGGCAGACCCGTTCCTTGACCATAATGCATATCCAAGGAATATACTTCCCCGCCTTTTGACATATCCACCAGAAAGCTCAGATTAACCCCTTTGTAGGTAATACTGTTAGTAATCCCACCCACCCACCTGGGCTGGGCAATACCAATGACTTGATCCTGTTTCGATTTGTAATACCCGGCAGTATTTACCACCTTCTGACCGTCTAGGTACTCAAATCCAGTACCGCGAATAGTACCATACCGTTCTCCTTGTGTGGCATTAATGGTAATACCTCCTTGAAAGGTATTCAAAACAATATTGGTAACCCCCTCATAAAGGGAGCCTACGCGATTCACATTTTTAGACCAGTTTACAACGGCCTTCCATTCAAATCCGCTCCTTTTCAGAGGTATACCGGTCAGGGCCACCTCAACCCCTTTATTGGTAAGGTTTCCGGCGTTGACATAGCGATATTGATAGCCTGTCGTATAAGACTGCGTTACCCTTAGGATCTGATCGATGGTATTGACGTTATAAACGGATAAATCGAGCCCCAGCCTGCCCGAAAATGTATTTAATTCGAGTCCTGCTTCCCAACTTTTGGTTCGTTCAGGCTTCAGGTCTGGATTGTTTTTTGTGGATGGCACGGAGGTCAAAATAGCAGACCCAAAATTATCGATCCGCCCATACACATCACCCACACTGAGGGCTGGCGCATCATTCCCTACCTCAGCATATCCTATTCTGAGTTTACCAAAACGCAGCCATCCCATATCCAGATGATTCGAAAATATATAACTCCCCGATACAGAATAGTAGTTATAAGTATTATTGGCTTGGGGCAGAGCAGAAGAAACATCAATCCGATCGGAAATATCCAGGAAATAGGTATCTTGATACCCTAGGGATGCACTGATATAATAGCCGTTCACCTGCTTCTCTGCCAGGGACTCAGCAGGTAGAGGGGCGGTATTCACCGAGTTACTAATCGCATATAACCCAGGCAGGGCCAAACCACCAGAGGTAGACTGAATAATACGTTCCCGACTCTCCTTACGAATATTTAGTCCTATCAAACCATTCAAATTAAGATCATCGCTTAAATCCTTATTGAAGTTACCGATCAGATCATAATTCTGTTCCGTAAAGTCTATATCCGTCCTTTGATAGCCAGAACGTTCATCGTTATTTTGAAGTCCGAACTCGGCGGCAATTGAACCTACGGCACGACGTTCCTCTCGGAGTTCTTTATAAGTATCCATTGAAACTCTACCCATGAGTCCGAACCAGTCGGTTAGCTGATAATCAACCTTGATATTCCCATAAAGCCGTCCCCGACTATCAGAATTATAGTTTTGATATCGAGTCCAGTATGGATTGTCCCAATAGATAGGCCCCGTGTCACCATTTATAGGGTCGTTCATGTTCCATGTTACGTTTCTACCAGTGAGATCGTAAAAATATTTCTGTCTTTTAATATCCACGTTAGTCTGCCACCACTGTCTAAAATTGGTCATCAGATTGTCGGAATATCCCGTAGAAAAACGTCCGATTGTCCCCTGCCTCGTATAATTACTGGAGATAGAAGCCTTCAGCTTAGAACTGAACTGATAGGTTCCATTAAAATTTAAGTTATGCCTTTTCTGAGAACTATTGGGTAAGATACCTTTGTCGTCAAAATAAGTATATGCTAGTCTAAAAGTTCCGTTCTCATTTCCACCATTCAGATCGATTGTATTATTCCAAGTCACCTGTTGTTCAAAAAATGTAGAAGGATCATTTTGGGCTGCAACCCAGGGCAGGGGTTTAAGGTAATGTTCGGATTCCGGCACGAAAGATTCCCACTGGTACACCATCAAATTGGGGTCGAACTTTGCTCCATAAGACCCATCCTCCCGGGTGGGATTTACGAGATCAGTCACCCCATCTCCATTTATATCGGCATCTTCAAAATAGGGGTTCGTAGGCCCATACCAGGGAGAATAGCCCGCTCCATATTTCTTCTGGTATCTTATAAAAGTCGATTTATCAATTTTGCCAAAATTGACCCCAGAGGAGACACTTAATCCCAGCCCTTGCCGTTTAGAACCTCTTTTGGTGGTAATGAGCACCACACCATTCGAGCCCCTGGAACCGTATAAGGCTGTTGCAGCGGCGCTTTTCAAGATAGAAATACTAGCAATATCCTCTGCATTGATATCCGAGGCGGCATTACCGTAATCGTAGCCTCTTCTTCCATTGGTTTGATTGGTGCTATTTCCCTGGTAATTAGAAATAGGTACTCCATCGACCACAAAAAGCGGCTGATTATTCCCGGCAAGCGAATTATTGCCTCTAATGAGGACGTTTGTTGATCCTCCAAAAGTATTGTTCTGACGAATTTGTATGCCCGCTACTTTCCCGGAAAGCGAATTGACGAAGTTCTGTTGCTTAACTGCCGCCACCTGGTCACCTTGAATCTCCTGAACGGCAAAACCCAATGATTTTTTTTCCCGACTAATTCCCAAGGCCGTAACGATGACCTCCTCCAACTCATTAATCTCGTTTTCCAAGATAACATTAATGGTCGTTTGGTTTCCTACTACTACCTCTTTCTTGTAAAAACCAATGAAGCTAAATACCAAGGTGGAAGATTTGCTGGCTTTTAGTTCATATTTACCATTCTGGTCAGTACTCGTGCCTCGAGTGGTTGCCTTAATCGTAATATTCACTCCTGGGAGCACGGACCCATTCGCCGTCGTAACGGTTCCCGTTACCGTTTGCTCCTGACAGAGTCCCGGCCTACTGATGAGTAGCAGAAACCCTAACACTAATAGTAGATGATTATTCATATTAGTAGTAATTTTTATGAAACATATAATTCATATATCATAAAATTACTATATATATTACAATTATACAATATTAAAATTTGCAATAAAATAAATACTATTATCTATTTATCAACAAGTTACATATATAGATTTACCTAAAAACAGGTCGACATATCGACTCCCATCGGCCCGTGGTAAGGCTAGTAATCTCTGGAATGATAAGTCAGTGGGGATTATATTTTGTCAAGGAGACACTCCGTATTTCCCATGATCGAAGGCTCTTTCTGATTTTTAACTTTCAGTAATCCACACAAACGAAAGCGGTGGAGAGAGAATAAGGCGATAAATATTTTATTTGGAAGGAATTGGGGCAAAAAAAATCCATCTTAACCTCCTGACAAGGCTAAGATGGATGGAACAAGAAAATTTGGATGATTAACAGATAATAAGAGTAAAGAACTTTCCCTTTACCTAAGCAACATGAACGTGCCTGTTTTACTAACTTCCTGATTCAGGATATCAACAACAGTAATTTTATATACATACGATCCAATTGGAGCATCTTCTCCCTGAATTCTGCCATCCCAGCCATCTTGAATGTCAGTGGTATGAAATACAACTTTCCCCCATTTGTTAAAAACAGACATAGAAAAAGTTTTATATAAGGCTCCATAGGCCTGAAACAGATCATTATATCCGTCTCCGTCAGGGGTAAAAGCCGAAGGCAGATAAAGCGCTACGTCCCGATTAACTGACAAAATATTCGAAACACTTTCAAAGTTCCTGTTAACCGATTTGGCCGTAATCTGAAAGGTATATGACAAATCGGTTTGGTTGTCGAACTTCGGGACAAAACTGGTAGTTGGGCCTACATCGGTTACCTCCTTTTTGGATGGACTCTCCTGAGTTACCTCGTATGTGGCTATTGCGTCCATAAAGGGTTTTTCTCCGGTCCATTTAATCAAGGGTATATCCGTACTCAGATGAATCGTGCAGATTGGCTCTGTGGCAGCAGAACGTTGCCCACAGGCGTTTCGGTAAGTCATCCGATAACAGTAAGATTGCGCATTGGCTTCCACATCGGGATCTGAATAGGTAAGCTGATTATATAAAGTTGTCAATCGCTTAAACACCGTACTTCCCGCATCCGCCTTTTCAATCATTATTTCGTAGTTATTTTTCCCGCTAGCTCCTGGAACAGCCGTATTAATAATGATCAGATCGTCACTAGCCACAGTTACGGAGGCCTCTGTAATAGGCCCTGGACTGCTTACTTCTGTTTTGACACTTACAGGTGCTGAAATAGATTTTATATTTTTCGTAGTGACAATTAATTGATATTCAAAATTATCACCGCACTGTACATCCAGATCAGTAAAACTGAGGGTCTTGATATCCTTAATAACTTCTAAAGATTTCCCATCGCGTAATATCTCGTAACTATCAAAGTCTTGCCCGGCTGGATACTCATTCCAACTCAGGATATTTGACTCATTGGCAGTAGATCCCTTTAAGACCATGGAGGTAATCACTTCGCTATCGAGTACACCCCCACACAAGTCGCGAGAACCTAATTTTACCTTATAAATTTGGGCAGTGTTCAATCCGTTTATCCTAGCAATCTGCACCCCACCGGTGGTTCGCGTAGCCGCAACCGAATAATTGGCTCCATTATCCGTACTGTACTTCAGATCGGTATTTACACCTGAAAGGCCCAAATAATTAATTTCCATACTTCCATTTCCCTTCATTTCAACACTATTAATGGCAATGCTCTGAAGTTGTGCCTGTTCGAATTTGACAGGCATATTAAGTGGGAACCCTTGGGTACATGCAGATGGAGCGTCATAAAGACCAGTAATTCGAATAGTCGGTTGGATTGATGTATTCTGGTATGTATACTCCAGGGTCAGATTATCTCCTTTTTTCCATTCCGTTTTATTCCCGTCTCCCCAGTCGAACTGTAAGCGATCGTAAGCATTTAAGATATTATCACTTACCAGGGTAACAATAATTTTAGATCCTCCACAAGACGAATAGGTAGCAACTACCGGCCTTACTTCTAATACTTTTACCGTCTTACAGGCATAAAATTGTCCGTTTCCTAAAACGACCTTTTGCAATATTGTAAAAACGCCTGGCGCACCATAAGTGACGGTCTTTTCATTTGAATACGGACTTCTCAAGTCGGAAAATTGGACCCCGGCCAGAGACTTCCCATCATAATTAACGGAGTAGTCGTCTGCAAGAGAACCCGCAATATCATTGGTGATCGTGACCCGTAAAGGAGCGCAACCCTCGTTTTTATCGAGGGTGAAGCCACCCCCACCCCGGTCACAAAGCCCTTGAGAACTCACTTCATCGGAAGTTCCCAGGAATAATGCTATGATAAATGAGACTAGTAATTTTATTTTCATATGCGTGTGTACTGAAAGATCAGGTCTAAATGCTAAAGGGGAATATCATTTTAGTTTAAGTGCACTACAAAAATAGCTGAAAATCAGTGAAAATTAAGATTTTAAAAATAAAGGATAAGGTCCCATCTTACTAACGGATACATGAGCCATTCTATTTTCTTTAATAAAGGAGTTCTGAAAAATTCAGGTTGGCATTTATACTTATTGTACGATATCCCCCTCGGGGCATTCAATAGCATCCCTATTATTATTTTCCTTGTTCTTAAACATCCATAAATTCCCAAGCACTAAAATATCCCTCGCAGTTCTGGGTATAATCAATGAAGTCGGCATAAAATGGCAGGGATCCGAGCGTGGCACTATCTCCAATCACAATAAGTTTTTTACGGGCCCGGGTCATGGCAACATTCATTCGACGAATATCAGAAAGGAAACCTATATTCCCTTCTATATTGCTACGGGTAAGACTAATCAGTATGATATCGCGCTCCTGTCCCTGAAAACTATCGATAGTATTGACCTGAACAGTGCCACCATAGCTCCTGAATACCGGACTGCTGTCGACCTGGGTTTTTAATAATTCAATTTGCTGCTTATAAGGGGAAATGATCCCAATAGAAGGGAAATTTTCTGCAGTATAACCAGGCCGTGTTTCCATTTCAGAAACCAGATGCGACAGGTATCTGATGGCGAAAGACGCCTCTTCGGGGTTGGTAGAGCTGGTTCCCTCCAGCTTTTCATCAAAACCGCAGCCCGCTGTATCGATAAAGGCCAGGGCTTTTTTCTCTCCTAATAGAGTCCAGTTGGCCACAGAATTGTGTGCAATCAGGCGATTTTCATAAAACACCTGGGACGAATAGCCCATAATCGCCTGGTTCATACGGTACTGGGTATCCAAAAGTGTTACGTGATTAGGGTACGTTTCGGCCAACTTCTCTAGTAAGGTAAGAGACAAGCCCTGCTGAGCCGCCTGATTAGATTTAATGGTAGGGGGTAACTGACAATAATCCCCAGCCAGAACCACCCGGTTCGCTTTTAGGATCGGGATCCAGCAGGCAGGCTCCAGTGCCTGACCTGCTTCATCGATCACCAACGTGTCATAATTCAACTCTCGAACCGTGTAATGATTACTACCTACCAAAGTAGCGGTAATTACCTGGGCTTTACTCAAGAGATCGTCAATTATATATTGCTCCGTTCTGCCTACTTCTTTTATGATTCGATGAGCCTCATCAAAAAGCGCCTTACGCTGTTCTCTTTCGGCTTTGCCAAAATTGCGCTTGTATTTATGCGCCATATTCCGAAACTCATTGGCTTGCTTCTTCAGCGCCTTAATTTCCTTGGTTCTTGGATGGGCGGTCATTTTATGATCCAGGGTAAGGGCAGACAACCGTTGGGAAACCTTAGCAGGATTCCCAACCCTAACCACATGAAGTCCTTCTTCGGAAAGTTTCTCGCTAAGCAGATCGACGGCAGTATTGCTTGGGGCTACGACCAGAATCTTTTCGGATCCTGTAGCAGCCAACGCCGTAATCGCTTGGATAAGGGTAGTAGTCTTACCTGTACCAGGAGGGCCATGAACAATGGACAGCTCATTGGCCATTAAAATTTTTTGGGCAGCATTTTCCTGGGATTCATTCAGTCCCTTAAAATGATAATTTATAGGATTCGGGTGGTATGATGGCTCCTTTTCTCCCAATAGAACCCGCATCAACGGTAGTCGAGCAGGGTTTTCCAAATCCTTTTCCGCTTTTTTCAAAGCGGCATTCATTTCGTCATAGCTGTTATCATCAAACATTAATTCAATGCCCAGCTTGCCATCTCGCGACCAATCGGGAAGCTCTTCATTTCGCAGTGCAATTTTCAGTCGATTGCCATTCTGATAGGAGATTGTCCCTTCAACGCGGTCTTCTTTGGGGTCATGGTTGGAGAACAAAACTGCTGGCATTCCGGAACGGAATTGATGCGCAATATCCTGATGTGTAGTACGCTCCAACTCTACGGTCAGATAATCTCCTCGTCCCATCTCGGTGCCTCGTATAGCAATGGGATACCAGGCGAGACCTTCGCCTCTGCGCTCAGAAACGGAAGTATTCTCTGTGAGTTTTTTGTAAGACAGTCGGTCCTCTTCCCGTTCTATCTGAAGCAGTCCAAGCAGTTTTTTGAAATAATCCATATACAAAGGTAAGTGGATAATCCATACCGTTGGTGGCTCACCCAATCATAGAATGTAGTGGTTTAGGCTTATTTACCTGATTTATAATAACGCAACAAATTTACCAAGATGGACCTTAAGTGCCGGCCAATCTTTATTAGCTATCATTTTTTTGTCGAAAAGAAGACTGGCTAAACCATACCCATCGGCTCCTGCATTTTTGAATTCTATGAAATTCTCTAAGGAAACCCCACCAGTAGGAATCAGTTTTATATCCTGAAAGGGCCCTTTAATATCTCGAATAAATGTAGGCCCTAAAGCTGTGGCCGGGAATACTTTAATCATGGGAGCACCTAAAGACCAAGCTTTATAAATTTCAGTGGGGGTATAAGCTCCAGGAAATATAGGAATGCTCTTTTTTACACACTTTTTTATGATTTTAGCTGATACTACTGGAGTAACTATAAACTGGGCGCCCGCCTCCAAAGCCGATTTCAACTCCCGATCCGTGCAAACGGTGCCTGCTCCAATATTAAGCCCTTCAGGTGCATTGGCAACAGCGTAGGCAATCATCTCTTCCGCGCCAGGCGTATTCATGGTTATTTCTAGGGTAGTTAGCCCCACTTCACTATAGATTTGCAAGAGCATAGGAAGATCTTCTATCGTAATATTACGAAGGATACCTACAATGGGTGCCTTATGGAATAACTCCCAAGAAAATGTATTCGGATTCATCATGTATAAGATATAGGCAAAATTGAGCCCCTTCGGCTATCACTCCTAATACTGTAGTGAGACCTGGGCCATATATCCTCCCCAAAGAAGTGATGGGGAGGAATTTACTATCAATACACCATGTTTAGTCGTATTGTTTGGCCGACAGTGAGGGTTTATCTACTTCCGAGAGCTGGAGCCCTGGAAGCATTTCCTATGAAACACCCTTGAACGGTTCTTCTAATATGAAGGGTTGATTGCGCAGTCTTTTACCAGTCGCTTTATAAATTGCATTGGCTACTGCAGCCCCGGTAGGCGGCAACGCGGGCTCACCTAGTCCAGTGGGGTCAATACCATTATCTACGAAATGCACCTCAACCTCAGGAATTTCATTCATACGAATCATTCTGAACCCATCGAAATTACTCTGATCGGGAGCACCTTTTGTAAAGGTCAAATTTCCATACATGGCATGCCCGGTTCCATCTACTACGCCCCCCCGTACCTGCTGCAAGGCTCCGCCTTTATTAACCACTATTCCACAATCAACAGCGGCTACTACGTTTTTCAGTACAGGCTTCCCTTTCTCCAGCACTACTTCGCCTACCTGAGCTACGTAGGAACGGTGAGAAAAATAGACGCTAAAACCTTGATGCACTCCATTTTTCTTGCCCCAGTTGCTTTTTTCTGCAGCCAATCGGGTCACTGCCAACATCCGGTCTATATCATATTTGACTTCACCAAAAGGTTTTTCTTTTGCCTTTTCAAGCATTTCGATCCTAAACTGAACGGGATCTTTTCCGGCAGCCTCTGCTACTTCGTCCAGGAATGCCTGCTCGGCATAAGCCAGAAAATTGGTTATGGGTGCCCTCCATGGCCCCGTGGTAATGGGGGACGGATGGTCTACAGAATCGATTAAAAGATTGGGAACGGCGCCGGAGGGGAAGTTATCTTCACGGGTTGGGTTGCCGGCATTCATCCCTACCCCCCTTAGTTTATAGCCAATCATATCACCCGCCTGGTCTAGGGCGGCCTCAAACCGGTAGCGAACTGCCGGGCGGTAGGTTCCTCCCGTCATATCATCCTCACGGGTCCAAATTACCTTAACGGGGGCTTTTACCAGCTTGGATACGAATACTGCTTCCCGAACAAAGTCGGCAGATAGCCTTCTTCCAAAGCCCCCTCCCTGCCGTGTCATCTCCACGGTTATTTTTTCTACAGGAATCCCCGTAATTTTAGAGGCTTCTCCCCGCGCCCTGTCGGGCGTTTGGGTAGGCCCCACTAGCTCAACCCCATCTTCACGTACATGTGCAAAAAAGTTCATGGGTTCCATTGGGCTGTGGGCCAAAAAGGGACATTGATATTCAGCGGTGACAACCTTAGCTGCCGTTGCAAATGCTTTTTCAACGTCTCCTTCTTTCCTACGGACAGTAGGTGTGCCTTGGGCTAGCAATTGCTGAAATATACGATTATGGTCGCTGCTACTCTCCAGATCGCTTCCTTGTTCGTAAGTAATTTTTAAAACCTCCCTAGCTTTTTTGATCTCCCAAGTAGATTTGCCCACAATGGCAACACTGTCCTCAAATGTTACAATATCTATGATACCTGGCATTTTTCTGGCAGCTGCCGAATCCACCGATTTCAATTTTAACCCAAAAGCCTTAGGTCTCTGTATCTGGGCAAGGAGCATACCCTCTCGCTGAAAATCGATCCCAAACATAGGCTTTCCAGTCGCAATATTTTTATTATCTACATTGGGAACCTCAGTGCCAATGAGCTTAAAATCTTTGGGATTTTTTAGTACTACGTTTTTGGGAGTCTCCATTTTCCCTGCTTCCACGGCTAATTCTCCATAGGAAAGCGACTTCCCAGAACCTTTATGCAAAACCTTCCCAGTGTCTGTGCTACATTCAGAGACAGGCACTGACCAGCGTTTTGCGGCAGCAGCCATCAAAAGCTGCCTGGCCGTTGCCCCTGCCATGCGAAGTCTCTCCCAGGAATGGGGTACTGCTCCGCTACCACCTGTCACCTGTCGCTCAAATCGACTGTTGTCCAATGCTCCCTGCACGGTATGCACCTTGCTCCAATCGGCGTCCAGTTCTTCGGCCACCACGAGAGGAAAGGCAGTTTTGATCCCCTGCCCGATTTCCGGATTTGGTGACACGATGGTTATAATGTTATCGGCACCAATACTGAGATAGCTATTGAACTGTGACAACCCATTGGTAATGGTCTCGCCACTCACGACAACGGGGCTGGCCTGAGAATTGGACCAGTTAAAGCCTAAAAATAAACCACTACCCGTTAAGGCAGCGATTTTCATAAAATCTCTCCTGGAATTGTTTACGGTTTCCTTCATGATTAATGGGATTTAGAGGCGGCCACTTTGATAGCTTCACGTATTCGGTGGTAGGTGCCACAACGGCAGATATTACCACTCATTTTTTCGACAATTTCCTCCTCGGTAGGGTTAGGATTCTCTTTTAAAAAGGAAGCAGCCGTCATAATCTGACCGGCCTGGCAATAGCCACATTGAGGTACATCCACATCGCACCAGGCTTGCTGAAGAGGGTGATCTCCGTGCTCAGAAAGGCCTTCGATCGTGGTGATTTCAGCCATGCCAACAGCAGAGACAGGTAAAACACAGGAGCGTACGGCGGTACCATCCAAGTGAACCGTACAGGCGCCACATTGTGCTATGCCGCAACCGAACTTCGTACCTGAAAGCCCCAAATGATCACGTAGAACCCATAGAAGCGGCGTATCGTCAGCTACTTCGGCTTGGTAGCGTCTCTTATTTACTAAAAGGTTATATTTCGCCATGATAATAAAGATGATATGTCAAAAAAATATATGGTCAGAAGCGGCAGCCCATCATTGAGATGGGCAGAATAAGTTAAACGACTTATTTGCAGCCTACAAGGTACTACAAATGACATTTTGAACCAATAAGAAATGTCAATCATATCTCAAAAAATCACAATTTATTCTGTCTCTAAAGTAAAAAGTCAAGAGTCTTTTGCTATTCCTCATCGTAGCCAGTTCAGGTATCAAGGTAATTTCACAAATCGTACTGCCTGCCCACCACCTGCTTCCAAGCGAATATCCAAGTCCTCATTCTGGTTCACCAGCCTGGTCGAAATCAGAAGGTGATTCGGATATCGGTCTACATCGGGTGCGTCAGCATAGATTTCTGCTCGGTACTTCCCCTCACCTAAAAAGGCCAGTGGAACTCGGAGCTGTCGGGGTTTATGATCGGTAATGCTTCCTAGATACCAGACTTCATCCTTCTGGCGCACAATAGTAAGATACTCTCCTACCTGAGCATTTAAAACCTTAGAATCGTCCCAGTTAGTAGGCACCTGTCTTAAAAAATCGAAACCTGGTTGGCCTTCGTAGGCCTTAGGATAATCGCTAATGATCTGAAGATAACTTTCTAAGACCACATACATGGCCAGTTGATGGGCCCGAGTGCTTAGCATTAAAGGTTCAATATACTGCAGTTTAAAAGAGTCGGAAGGTACAGCCCGAAATCCTCCCAGGTGATAGTCGGTGGGCCCGGCCAACATCCTTGTAAATGGAATATTTATATCGTCGAATGGGGCCAATCCCTTCGGTTCCCATTTGTTAACCTCATAATTTCGGGTGCCCTCCCGGGTAAATTCATTGGGGTAAGTACGACTCAGACCCGTAGGTTTATAAGCACCATGAAATTGTATATGTAAATGGTGTTTGGCAGCTTTTTCTAACATTTCAGTTTGGATATTCACCATTTCCTGATCGTCCCGATCCATAAAATCGATCATCATTCCCTGAACACCCCATTCCTCGAAGCGGGCAAAGGCAGCATCTATTTTCGGATACAATGCGGCCCAATGCACCCATACCCGAATTCCTACTCCATTTTGCTTTCCATAGTCACAGATCCTTTGCATGTCAAGACCCGGTACTGGGGTAGTAACATCGGCATTGGGCCCGGGCATATACCGTATGCCATCGTCGACATACCATTGGCGCACGCCGTACTCTACCACCGAATGATATTCTATACCGTTACGGGCACAAAAATCTATATAGTATTGAGCCGTTTCAAAGTTATTACCTGGAGCATTCAAAGTAAGGGGTACAATATTCCCATTCCACCAAGGGAAGGTAGTTTTACCAGGTTTGAGCCAACTTACATCTCCCAGTTTATTGGGTGCATTCAGACTGGTGATGATCGTACTCTCGATAAGCGTGCCAACCCGATCGCTTAGTAAAAGTACCCGCCACGGACTCTTATGCGGCAGCGAGGCCCTCACTTTCACCCCTCCTTCACCTGGCCGGGGAGAGAGTTTGCTTGTCAAAAGGCCATTCTGCCGTGCCAAATACATCCCGGCATAATCCAGCAAAGCCGCTTCGGTTATACCCAGATAGGCCTTACCACCTAAATCGAATAGGGCAGGCATATCATACAAAGAATCGGCAGGAAGATCATCAAGTTTACCGACGGTGTAAATACCTTCATGGGAGCTGGTATAATTAGGTAAACCTAGGGCAAATACCTTGGGATTTCCGGCGATATGAAAATGCGAACGTTCATCCATAAGCACCAATTCTTTGCGTCCCTGCTGCTCGGGAAACTCATACCGAAAGGCTACCCCGTCATCAAATACACGCACCAATATCTTAATTTTCCTGAAAGGGGCTTGCCGCTCTTCAATAGGCAACGATAACTCCTGAAAATGGTCCTGCACCAACTTTTTCTTGCCTACTACCAGTTCATATGTTTCCACCCCTTTACGATATACAGGTTTGCCGATCATCAGGTTATGACCAAAAATTCCATCATCGAATTCGAGTTCCAATACAGAAGGCTCAATGACCTGGCTCTTATTGAGCCATACGGCATACTCTATTCGGTCATTTTTCAGTTCACAAGCGACCCGGATCTGGCCATTGGGCGAAATCACCTGAAGGGGTTTGGCTATAGCTGGGGACCCGGAAATGGCAGGACAGGCAAACATGCCAGTCTGCATAAAAAGTAGGAAAATCAGAAATTTTCTCAAAATTACTCGTATTCAAAGGTTAATGTAATCATTTTGCGATATCAACTTAAAGGCTACAAGGTGAGAATTTCATTGAAGATATTCAAGGTAGTCTAGATCCATACCTATCAAAAATAAATAAGGCCAATCAACAATATTATGCTGACTGGCCTTATTGGTTAGATGCTTTATCTAAATTAAAATCTGATTTAGTTTTTTACAAATTTCAAATTTAAGACCTTAGAATCATTGACAAGTTGGATCAGGTAAGCACCAGTTTCCAATCCGTTAAGTCGACCGTTTATGGCAGTCTCAATTTCCTTAACAAATCCTGAGCCACTGATAATTAGCTTTCCTTCGCTACTTACCAGCCTATACTCATAGGAAGAAGTACCTATTATTTCTTTGTTCAAAAGGTTGAATTCGGATTGTACTGGATTGGGATATACGCCTGAGCTTAAGGATCCCCCCTCCCTTTTGATCACCTGCAAGCGATAGATGGTTTTCGTACCATCGCGGTCTACCTGCACAAGCCGGTAATACGAAAGTCCCTCACTGGGGTACACATCCGTATATTGATACAAATTTTTAGGAGAACTCCCCCCTGCTCCATCTATTCTTGCGATCTCTTTAAAATGAGACGCATCGAGTGATTTTTCAACTATAAAATAGTCGTTATTAACCTCTGAAGCAGTTTCCCAGATTACCTGAACCTGATTCGTTTCATTTTTTAGCTGAAAAGAAACGAGGCTTACCGGGAGTGCAACAGAAAAATCTAGCCCTACTATAACGGCATCGTGATCCGATGATCGGAAGGCATCCGAGGTATAGGTAGCAGACCAGGGGTTGACCCGGTCTGAACCACCGCTATTCACCTCGTCTTTATATGAGAGGTAGTCAGGCTCTACAGAATTGATATTCCATTTGGCCACACCGCTCACCAGTGTGTTAAGTTGAGAACTTACCACTGCATGATCTAAAGAGCCAAGTTGGCCATCAAAAAGATAGGAGTAATCTGTAGCATTGGCAAGAACAACCTGGCCCCCAGCTCTTAAAACATCCATGGGATCTTCTTGATAATATGCATTATAATCACCCATTGAAATGACATAATCATTACCTGATGATGATTTTACGGTAGAAATAAAGTTCAGAAGTTCATTGGCCTGGTCTTTTCTCCTTCCATTATAACAACCCTGCCCATCATTCTGATCGGCATTGGCACCCGTAGCTGACCCACAACCCTTAGACTTAAAGTGGTTGACAATATAATTGAACTGAATTGGAGCAGCTATGCGGGCCGACGGGAGCACAATCTGAAAATTCTGAGCTAAAGGTGGGCGATCGAAAACAGGATTAGTGCTACCCATTGCACTTCCAACAGGGAGAACCTTGGTTGGTTTATATATTATGGCACACCGAATTTGATCCGTTCCCGTCACGGTTTCGGTAATGAAACGATATGTATCTGGCCCCATACGGTCATTTAAGCCCCTCACCAGATCGGATAATGCAGCATTGGCACCGTTGCCATCATTTTCTATTTCTAATAATCCAACAACATCGGCATTTATCTCACTTAGTGCACTAATAATTTTTGCCCTTTGCCGTTCGAACTCTACCAGGGTAGAGGCGCCTCGAGCCGTAGGAAATCCCCCACCAAGACCGTCCCCATTGAAATAATTGAGTACATTGAAGCTTGCAACTTTAACCGTGGCGGAACCTACAGAAGGCACGGAACCTGGCCTTGGCGCATAGGAAAAATTCGTTGCTGTAGCATAGGTATGTCCTGCTGGCAAGGGTTGTAGGCGATAGGCTTGATAGCCATATCCCATAATTGCTGTAATTCCACTCACAGTACTACCCACCCGGAGTGTATGGTCTGCGTTCACATAGGGTAGTGAAATGGGTGCAATAGCACGGCCATCGTCGAGTACGATTGTTCTTAGAGCATTATCCTCTTTTAGCTGATTAATTGCTGCAAGGTTGGAAGTCCCGGAGCTGCTAGTACCACTAGCTGTTGCATCATTGGGATCCAATATCTGAGTGGGCTGATAGACCAGTCCACCCTCCGAAAGCTTGATACTACCATAGCTTCCCAATTCATAATTATCACTGACGGTAAGGGTTCCCGGGTAGGTCACCAGCATGCCTTCGAATCGCTCCAGATAGGTACTGGATAACGCGGGAAGCGAAAAGGAAACAGGAGTGGGCAAGGGTTGATTACTGGCCAGAATGGAAATAGAGGTTGGCTGCAATACGGCCTGCTCGTAAGAAGGCGCAGCACTTGATTCGGACACATCACCCGCAACCTTTACCTTCTGTCCCACCCCCACGGAAGGACTCGCTTCAACCACGAAAATAGCCTCTGAAGTCAGTGGATCGTTATCGCTGTCCGTATCTTCCTCCTGAACATAGAATCCGGCAGGACTCCAATCCGCAAATACACCCGTTACGATCCCTTCGATGGTGAAAGTCCCGCCAGTGGCCTGAGAGCCCTGCCCTTGAATAGAACTAATTAAGGTAGGTATACCTGGATCATTTATGGTTGTAAACCTCCATGTCGTGTCGTCCTGTACACCAGCAAAGTAATTACCTGCCATATCTTCAACAGCCCCTTCATCAATGAGGACATAATAGGTTTCCGCGTAGTCGAGAGTAACTCCCGAGATGGTCAACTGACTGCCCGAGAGAACCACGGAAGCATCGTTAATGGGGATTACCTGCGAGGATGAATTGGAGGGCTTATATAAGGTAATGTTGCCATTTCCTCCTTTATTAATCGGTTCGGAGAAGACTACCTTCAGATCTGTGGTGATGGATACGTTGGTTGCATTAGCAGCAGGCGTAAGCGTAGCTATTTCGGGCCCCGTAATATCCGGACCCGTTGACTGACCATTGATACTAATCTCATCTACTGCGATTCGATCACGGCTACCGGTCAACCCTTCCGAAGATTCCCAGTAAATCCACCGCACCTGAACCTCTGCCTTATCGTTGGCGGAGCTAGGCAGAACTTCGGAAAAAACGCCAGATGCATCTCCAACTGATTTCCCTGCGGAAGTATAAACCGATGAAGTTCCTACATTGATAAAGTTTCCACTATTACCCACACGATACTGCAGGGCTACACTATTGTCTCTACTTGAAGCATTGGTTACAGTCCGACATAACCAGCTAACAGTGATGTCCTGCTTACCCGTGGTGTTGATTCCTATCACTATAGCTCCTGCAGCATTGCTTCCCGAAGCCAACAGACCGATTCCATCTACTCCATTGGTACCTGCATTTAACCAGCCGCCAGAAGTGGAACCTGCATTATAAGGTAGATCGTCGTTCCCCTCGGCCAAAGTCCGTGAGGTAGGGATAGCTCCTGAAGTAGTGCCAAAACGATGAATGGCCATTCCGGTAGGAGGTGTATTGGCACTCTGGCCGTTAAAAATGAATGGAAGTACCTGAGGTAAAGGCTGAGTTTGTGAAAAGCCAGGACAGGAGAATCCAATTAGGAATAGTAATACGGGGAAAGTGTCCCGAAGTAAAACAGATAAAAAATGCCTCATAGTTTGTTTTTTAGTAAAAATATAGAGACGAAATTAAGTCAAATCTTTCGATTCGTTTTTATCCTTATGCTAAATTTTCTGTACTGAATATTACCAGCATATTAATACTTTTACTATAAATTTTTGACTAATTATTATAAACAATACAGCATACTGATGCGAAAATATTAGCCTGATATTGAATACTTCTACAAATCATACCTACAACTTTTATAAAGTATCACTTGGCTTGATTTCCATAAGCCTTAAGCTGGGCAGATTTTTGATTATGACATTTTTAGGGTACCGTGCGGACATTCGGAAGGCGATTACGTCATAAATCAACGACCGGGACATCCTAGGCCTCAGAAAAGTATGTAACTGGAACGCAAATAATCGGTACAGATTTGTATTTGTTAAGAACAATATTGAAATTGTTAAATATTTTAACTGATTTCTCATATCAAGCATAAATATTTTACAGATGAAAAAAACTATACTTCCATTACTTACCGGCTTTCTGATCGGTTTGGCGAACCTGACCTTCGCCCAAACCGACCGGTTAAGTATTAGCGGTAAGGTCAGCATGGCAAAAGACGGAGGGGCTCTACCAGGAGTAAGCATTACCCTGAAGGGCACCACTCAGGGAACTCTTACCGACGAGGGTGGTCATTATCAGATTACGGTACCAGACAAAAGCGCTATTCTTGTTTACAGCTCAATAGGGTTTAATACCCGAGAAGAGAAAATCGGAAACCGTGTGGTTATAGATGTAGCCCTGGAAGAAGACACAAAATCGCTAGATGAGGTCGTGGTAACTGCCCTGGGAATAAGCCGGGAGAAAAAAGCCTTAGGTTACGCATCTCAAACCGTTAATAGTGAAGAGCTCATTCAAAACCGCCAGACCAATATTGTCAACGCCTTACAGGGCAAGGTAGCAGGCGTAACGATAACTAGCACAGGAGGGGCACCCGGGCAGGGAGCCAAAATCCTGATCAGGGGTATCAATTCCATCGATGTTAACCGGGATAATCAGCCCTTATTTGTTATCGACGGGATTTTGATGGATAATAGTACCTCGACGGTAGGGCAAAGTGCCGATCTGAGAGGTATGTCCAACAGGGCTGCCGACATCAATCCCGACGATGTAGAAACCATTAACATCCTCAAGGGGGGAGCAGCAACCGCGCTTTACGGTCTGCGAGGAGCCAACGGGGTGGTAGTCATTACCACCAAATCGGGAAAATCGGGTTCCTTACGAGCCAATTTCTCTAGCACCTTTGGTACCGAGCGAGTAAACCATTTCCCGGAGGTCCAGGACAAATATACCATCGGCTATGCGGGCGTTTATAATCCTCAGGATTTTTTCCCTTCCTGGGGTCCCACGGTGGAGGAAGCCCGGAAAATTGATCCTACTCACCCGGAAAAGCTATTCAATCATTTTAAAGATGCCTATAAAACGGGGAAGCAATATCAGAATAACCTTTCCTTTTCGGGTGGTACCGACAAGGTAACCTTTCTAAGTTCATTCTCTCAGCTCCATCACGAAGGCGTCATACCATTTACCGATTACGACAAATATTCTGTACGATTGAATGCACAAGTACAATTCAGCAAGAAGTTCAGCACCAGCACCAATCTGAATTTTATAAATTCGGGAGGTGACCGCTATAATGCCGATCGATTCAGTGAAAGTTTAAGTTACTGGTCACCCCGCTATGACGTCCGGGACTACGTAAAAGAAGATGGCACCATGAATACCTATGGTAATAATAACCCCATTTACGGAGCTTCCACCAATAAACTTAAGGACAACGTCAATCGGTTGATAGCCGGCATGAATTTCACCTACACCCCAATAGATTGGCTATCGTTGAATTATCGGGTAGGAATGGATACCTATGACGAAAATCGTTTGCGAACTGCACCGGGGCCAAGAGGGTTTGCCGATGAACGAATATATGAAGATAATGGTCTCGGTTTTGTCAACCAATACAATACCAGCTTCCGCTCGATCACCTCAACCTTCACGGCCAGTGCCAGTACCAACCTGGGAAAAGACTTAAAAAGTACCCTCCGGGTAGGGCACGATCTATACGACCGAAAATCCCGAAGCTTTGGAGCGGAAGGTCAGGATCTTACGGTCTATAACTACTTCGATCTGCGCAATGCCAAAACCATCGTACCTATCCAAAGTGCTGAGGATTACCGGTTAATGGGGATATTCGGTGAACTTACTCTGGATTTCAAAAACTATTTGTATCTGACTTTAACCGGCCGGAACGATATAACCTCATCTTTACGTAAACCCAATAATTCATTTTTCTATCCATCGGCTAGTTTAGGCTATGTATTTTCTCAGCATATGCAAATGCCTGCCTTTATAAGTATGGGTAAGTTCAGGGCCTCGTATGCCAAAATAGGGAAAGATGCTCTTCCTTATTCTACGACCACTGGCTTCGCTTCATACACGAGTTTACCCTCGGGAATAACCGGGTTTACAAGAGGGTCCTTGCTAGGAGATCCGAGCCTGCGCCCTGAATTTACGGAAACCTATGAAGGGGGCATTGAACTCGGTTTTTTCGGCAATCGGTTGGGACTTGACCTTACTTTTTACCAATCACTGAGTAAAGATCAGATTATCAATGTGGCCGTCTCCTCTTCTACCGGTTACGAGAAAGCCGCCATAAATTCGGGAACCATGCGCAACCGAGGCATCGAGCTAATTCTAAAAGGCAGCCCCATACAATCGGGAAATTTTTCCTGGGACGCCAGCCTTAACTTCGCAGCGAACCGCAACAGGGTGCTCAGTATTCGTGAGGGCCTTACCGAAATCACCTATGCCTCGCAATACGGATATTCCGGTTCGACGGTTACAATGAGATTGATTCCTGGCGAGGCCTATGGAAATATGTACGGTACCAGCCATAAACGATACTATGCCAATAGTGCTGACGAGGACCCTACCTATATCGACACCTCCCTGCCCATGGTAATCGGAGCCAACGGATTTCCAGTTCGGAACACGACACAGAAATTAATTGGAAACTCCTTACCCAAATGGATTGGTGGATTTAACAATACCTTCCGATATAAGGATCTTAGTCTTTCCGTCTTGATGGATGCGCGGGTAGGCCAGGACAGGTACAACCAGTTAGGAAACTTTTTCTCGGCCTTTGGAATAGCTAAATATACCGAAAACAGAAATGAAACCAAGGTTTTTGAAGGGGTATTGGCTGATGGAACACCCAATACTAAAGCGGTTTACCTTGGCCAGGGTAAAGGTCCCGATGGGGTAGATTACGGCAACGGCTACTACCGGAATGTGCACCGAGGAATTTCGGAAAATTTCGTAGAAGACGCCTCCTGGATACGCCTTCGCTCTCTCCGCCTGGCCTATAGCCTGCCTAAATCCATTCTAAAAGAGGGGCTCCTGAAGAATGTTCAGTTGAGTGTAACTGGTAATAATCTATGGTTAGGGACTAAATACTCCGGATATGACCCAGAAACAAGCTCCAATTCAAGCGGTAGCAATGTGGACGGATTTAGCGGCTTCACCTACCCCGCCGTACGCAGTTTTCTGTTCTCGTTAAGCGTTGGCTTCTGACCTGTCGCTTGTTTCCACCTTGAAAAATAATATTATGAAAAATACACCCAAACACCTCAAGTTTCTCCTGTCTCTGATGCTAATATTTGGCTTGGCAAGCTGCGACAGTTATTTTGATCTAAATGAGAACCCCAATTTGGTATCCAACCCGCCCCTGAGATCGTTGCTCTCTACAACCACCCAAAAGACAGCGCTAAATATGCAGAGAATGGGGAATATCACTTCTTATTTCGTGCAATACTTAGCCAGTCCAGGAGCGGGAGGTTCCACGGACACCTATCAGGAAACGGACTATACCAGTACCTGGGACGCGATCTACTATGCCATGGCCGACCTTACCGACCTGAAAAATAGGGCCATAGCAGAAGGGGCATCTGAATATGTAGGCGTGGCGAATGTTCTCCTGTCCTATCACATTAGTCTGATAGCCGACAGCTTTGGCAGTGCTCCCTTCAGCAAGGCATTTACTGGAGACCCGCTGGTGCCTGCCTACGACTCGGAAGCTAGCTTATATGAAACTTCACTTACCCTGATCGATGCGGGCATTACAGAACTTAACCGGGAGGATTCTAAAATCAAACTCAGTGCCCAGGACGACCTCATTCATAAGGGAGACAGGGCGGCATGGATCAAGACGGCATATCTGTTAAAGGCTCGACTGCTTAATAAGGTTAGCAAACATAGTAGTTACGATGCCGCCGCCGTTTTGGCGGCAACAGAAAAATCCTATTCTTCAAATGCCGATGATGCTCAAATGAGTAGCTTTCTTTTACGCAACCCCTGGGCTCAGGTAGCCCGTGACAATGCCAATCTGGTACTCAACGGATGGCTTTCGCGGCAGCTGGTAGACCAGCTCCTTGGAAAACTGGGCGGAGTATACGATCCCAGAATCGAAAAAATAACGGACAAGACCGTTAACGGTGATTATAAAGGCACGGTCAACGGCCAGGGAAATGTAGGAGGTAATAATACCGTCAAAGATGAATCCTATATTTCCTTAAACTCTCCACTTTCCGGAGATGAATCGCCATTGATCATAGGTACCTATGCCGAATTAAAAATGATAGAAGCGGAAGCGGCCTTTAGAAGCAACCAGAAAGAACGATCCTATGCCGCCTACCTAGCTGCAATAAAGGCCAATATGGCTAAATTGCAGGTCCCCTCTGCCCAGGCAGAAACCTATCTGGCCAGTCCAGTCGTCGCTGTAGGAGCCAATGGACTTACACTGAAACATATTTTTCAAGAAAAATATGTCATCACTTACCTTAATCCAGAGGCGTGGAACGATGCCCGACGATTCGATTACCAATATAGCGGATTCGTATTGCCGATCAATGCGGCCTTGCCTACCTATATTCGCAGGGTGGCATACCCCAGTTCCGAAAGAGCCGAAAACAGTAATAATGTCCCCGATTTCATAGCGCTTGATACACCTCTTTGGTTTGACAAATAAGGGGTAAAACGAAAGCTGCTGGCTCCTAAACGAAAGGATGCCAGCAGCTTAATGAATTCAAAAAAATATCCTCGGCAATTAACTATTTTTTCCTTTTATAATTGCACAGGCTGTTATCCGCTTTTACATAATAGCTCTTATAGTTGGTCGCTTTAGGATCCATGCATCCTTTTAGATCCAGAATCTCCACTTTGCGAAACTCCACGGGATGGCTTTCACTTTGCAAAGAAATGGTTCCATGATCGAGTAGCTTACCGCTGGTAAATAAGGAAGGGTCATGCCCGCTTACATTTCCGCCCCCAAGCTGGGGGTTCTCATAAGAGAGCACCATTTCGCCATTCGCAAAATGCTGGATCAGAGAGTCCCCTAAAACGAGCACTTCTGCGCGCACCCATTGATCGCCATTATAGGTTTTTGATGTAGAATTTACACAGTGTTGCGTCAGCAACTTTCCATCCTTAACTACATTGGTACCCGGCGTACAAAGGTTGCAGGTGGTACGAACCTTATCGTTTCCTCCAAGTAGTTGCACTTCTATAGAGGCCGGAAAATCCTGGTCTTTCCCCATGCTGCTGGCGGGTTGTCCGTGTACCATTATGCCACTGTTTCGCCATGCCCAGCCTTCTCCATTAGGAGCCTGCTCGCCCACAAACCGGTATTCTACTGCAATGCGATAGTAGGAGAATTCTTCCTTATAAAAAATATGTCCGTATTTTCTGGCGAAATCATCATATTGGTCATAGCGAACAACCATTTTACCATCTTCCACACGAAAGGTATTTCCAAAATTATCATTCAGGTCATTACCACGGATCTTTATATCCCAGCCATCCAGGTTTTTTCCATTAAACATTTGCTTCCACTCCTCTTTATCGGCTTTCTTCTGTCCAAAAGATAGGACAGAAACCAGAAGAAATGACAGACTCATTAATACTTTCATGTCAGTTAAGGTTAGATTCCAATTTATTAGTACTGTTTTGGGTATGCAAATTAAGCATAAATAAAAGGGTTCTACCATTAATTTACTGGATGAAAGTCAGGATCGGTAGAAAAAAATGGTTATCACTGGTCAGATAATTGTAGCGGTTAATGTCATTTTTAACACTTACCATATGCTTCTATATTCCAACTATTACAGATCGTGTACTCCACCTTAGGAAATGTAATGTACCAGTCTCTGTGAGCAATGGTGGATACACCCTTAAGGATGATTTTATTCATTCGAAACTACTTCCTGTTTGCGGATGTTGGCTTGTATGAAAAGACTGATATTCGCATGGTCCGAGTGCGGATAGCTAGAAGTATTTACAGTAAATTCGCAATTGAACTATTAAAAGTAAAGTCCGCAGGGACTGGGAGGAGTGCGACAGAAACATTAAAAATCTGACAGTAATAGCCTCTCCACCTGACTCAACTGACACCATCATGAAGAACGACAAGAAACCCAAAGTGGCTATTTTCTGGCACCGGCGTGACCTACGCCTTGCCGATAATGCTGGCCTTTACCATGCACTAAACTCTGGCCTTCCTGTATTACCTCTTTTTATATTTGACCGTAATATACTCGACAAACTTACCAACCGTCACGATCAGCGAATCACATTTATATATGATCAGCTAATTGATTTAAAGAAAACCCTACAGCAAAAAGGTTCGGACCTTCTCGTCCGTTATGGAACACCCGATGCCGTTTGGCTGCAAATATTAGAAGAATATGATGTCAGGGCCGTTTATACCAATCGGGACTATGAACGCTATGCCATAGAGCGCGACGACCAGATTGCCGCCATTATGAGCCAGAGCAGCATTCCATTTTACACTTTTAAGGATCATGTAATTTTTGAAAAAAGAGAGATCTTATCGGGCCAGGGCACTCCTTACACCGTATTTACCCCTTATAGCAATGCATGGAGAGCACGTTGTACCGATTTTTATCTGAAGTCCTATCCCAGCGAAGAACGGCTGGACAGATTATGTAAGGCATCAGATTTGCCTTTTCCAACGCTGGCTCAAATGGATTTTACCCATACTAACAGCGCCTTTCCTCAAAAGAAGGTATCTCCAGACCTGATGGCAAGCTACGAGGAGCAACGGAACTATCCTGCGCTTCAAGGCACCAGTCAAATAGGCATACACCTCCGTTTTGGAACGATAAGTATCCGTTCGCTTGCAAGAAAAGCCAAAGAAACGAGCTTCACCTATCTCAATGAGCTCATCTGGCGGGATTTTTACCAGCAGATATTGGCTAACTTTCCCCATGTGGGCGAAGGAAAGGCCTTTCGCTCTGCCTATGACCTGATTGGGTGGAGAAATAACGAGGAAGAATTTCAGTTATGGTGTGAAGGCCGCACAGGCTACCCCTTGGTTGATGCGGGCATGCACGAACTTAATACAACGGGTTATATGCACAACCGGGTCAGGATGGTCACTGCAAGTTTTTTAGTAAAACATTTGCTAATCGACTGGCGCTGGGGGGAGGCTTACTTCGCGGAGAAATTACTGGACTATGATTTTGCTGCCAATAACGGTGGGTGGCAATGGGCGGCTGGCTCCGGTACGGATGCGGCACCTTACTTCCGTATTTTCAATCCAGCAGCACAGGCTCAAAAATTCGATGCAAAAGGGGAATATATCAAAAAATGGGTTCCGGAACTCAATAGTCTTTCCTATCCTTCGCCCATTGTGGACCATAAATTTGCCAGGGAACGCTGCTTAAAGACCTATAAAGAGGCACTTAACCGGTAATCGGCCTTGCATCGGCTGTAACTAGCCGATGCAAGGGAATAACTAGTTACTTTCCTCCTACAACTACTTCTACCATTTCTGCGGGGTTGAGATAGGTCTTTGCCATTTGCATCACTTGCTCTGCAGTAGTAGCATGGATACTATGAATATATTGTTCGAAAAAATCTTCTGTAAGCCCTTCGAGCAAGATAGTTTTGCGCTTATCGGCTATTTCAAAGGCCGTGTTCAAGGAACCGGCCAACTCACCTGCCATAAAGTTTTTGACCGTTTGAAGCTCGTCGACACCTACCAGTTCTGTCTGAAGTTTCAACATTTCCTTTTTGATCTCATCAATCGTCTGTTGCGTAAACTCCTTTTTTACGTCTGTGCCGATCATCAGATATCCCGCCTGGGACATATTGAGCATATGCGAGGAAATACCATAAGTAAGGCCTTTTTCTTCCCGAATATTCTTCATTAATCGGGATCCGAAGTACCCGCCAAATATTTCATTGGTCACCAACATTGGGAAATAATCGGGATGGGTGCGGTTAAATAGAACACGTCCCATTCGTATGGAGGACTGCACACTATCCACTTTCTCCACCATGAGTTGCTGACCCGCATATTCAACCTGGGGAGTGGTTATTCGCACAACGGGAGCAGGGAGTACCGGTAACTCTCCAAGCCGTTGGGCTACCAGCTCCACGGTCTCCTCCGACACTTGGCCCGCTAACACGACCGTACAGGCTCTATTTTGTATAAAAGCTTCATAATGTGCCAGAATATGCGCACTCGTAAGCTCCTTAATTTCACTTTCCAGCTGTATTTTCCCATAGGGATGCTCCTTCCCAAACAAGGCACGTTTCAGGGTAGTGCTCGCTAAATAGGCTGTTTTCTCCAGATTGACCCGAAGGTTTTGAATTGTAATATTTTTTAGTTCTTCCAACTCATTTTGCGGATAATCCGCATTTTGCAGCAGGTCGGTAATTATATCGAGCACTTCAGGAATGAAGCGCGTCAGACAATAGACAACAATGCCCACGCGATCGGCACCTGCAGTTAATTCGGTAAATGCCCCAATTCGTTCAAAGGCCTCACTTATCTCCACAGATTTACGATTCTTAGTACCTTCCGCCAGCATTTTCACTGCAAAGTAGGCCGCATTAGGTTCCGCTTCGTACCAAGTTCCCGCATTGAAAATACATTCTAAACGAACAACCGGCTGCTCTCCTATATTGAGAACGAGCATGTTCATCCCATTGGCCAATACCGCGGATTCGCTTGGGGGCAATACAATATCTGTAATTACTTGAAAATCGGGTGTAAGGGTACGGTCGAGTTGCATATCAGAATGGTGTAAAAAAGCGAATGGCACCGTAGTCGGTACCATTCGCAAAATCTTAAAAAACGTATGGTAAAATATTAAATGTCAGAATCCATGATATCCAGTTTCTCCGCCTTATTCAAGTATAAACCTAGAGAAATCCGTAAGGTCTGTGCCAAAGGACTATTCTGTTTTACAGGGAATAGATAGGCGAAGTCGATGGCATAACGATCCTGGAAACGGATACCAGCTCCCGCAGTGAAGAATTTGCGATCTCCTTTATTCTTATGTTCGCCGAAATAACCTGCACGAAGGGCGAATATATCGTTATACCAGTATTCTGCACCTCCCATGATCGCCACTTCCTGAAGCTCCTCCTTGAATCCGTCTGGAGCATCACCGAAAGAGCCAAAAGCACCTGCCAGGGCTCCCTTATCGTTGATATTCGTTCCATTAGGAGTCGGTACCATGAGCTTAACCCCGTCTAAGACAAAGTTAAATTTGTTACGCCCATCGGCTGTAAACGATAATCCTCCCCCTACTCTCAAGTTGGTAGGCAGAAAGTTCTCGGTTCCTGAGCCAGAGCCATAATTTACCTTTCCTCCCAGATTGGAAACCACCGCCCCCAACGAATAGGTTAGCTCGCTGCCGGTATCAACATTTTTGAACTGCTTCTTATAATAAGCGCTGATATCTCCAGCAAAAGTCCGGGCAGGCTTCACCGAAGCTCCATTAATTAGAGCGGTACCGGTTAAGTCCGAATTAATCCATTTCATGGTCAGACCCATCGAGAAGTTTTTCCCAAGCTGACGGGAATAAGTTCCACTAATAGCGAACTCTTTAGAAGTATAAGTTCCCATCTGAGTACCAAAGGCATCCCTAAGATCGAGCTCACCATTGCTGAAATAGTTTACTGAAAGGGCCACGGCCTGACCTTTATCAAACTTTTTGTATGCCGATAGATATCCCAACCACATATCATCTACCAGGTTACGCAGCCAAGGGGTGTAGGATGCCGATACTCCAAAATCCTTTTCATTATAAGGCAATTTGGCAGCGTTATAATAGGTCGCATTGGCATCAGCACTGGAAGCCACCCCGGCTTCGCCCATAGCGGCCCCTCTGGCGTCGGGAGCGAAGGTCAAAAACTGCAAAGGAGAGTGAGGCACCCGCAGCGTGTCTTGTGCCTTAACCAGTGTAGCCCCTGAAGTTAATAAAAATAATAAGGTAAACTTAACAAAATTTGGTCTCATATAAATTGGATTTGAGAAAGGAAGTGCGTTAGATCAGCTTCTTTTAAAGGGTCAAAAATACGATGAAAGATAGTTATTATTAAAAAAAAATTCGTTTTATTGATTCTTAGGGTGAGCGCATGATTCTCCCTGAGCTTCTTGCCACCGTATAATCCTTTAGTGATTTGATAGATAGCATGTATATATACAATTGATTGATGTGCAATCCGTTTGTTAGGGCTTGGGCTGTTACTCTTTCCTTCAATTTTGCCGGTGCGTTATAATAGATCCATTTTTCCTCCCCAATTACTTTACCTGAAATAGTCAGCACTTTCAATTCCAACGCTATATCTTCGTCGACCCTGTTATGTTCCAAATCGAATGACCAGTCATTCTGGAATGGATTGGGGAATATCACCAAGTCGGTGATGGCGACGCCTTTAATGGCTCCTACCTCAAAACCGAACGTTATTTTTGATGAGTTATTATAACTATCGTAAACTTTTACCGTAGCCGTATAGGTCCCCTGAGGCAAGTCCTTAAAGGGATATACAATACTCCCGGCTGTAAAATCATCCAGCTCGGCTCTATAAAAATCACTCAAATCTATCTCCAGCGTGTCATTAAGCGTTAAGGTCAGCCCACGGCCGTAGGGGCTCCCCACCAGGTTAATACCCTCTTTATCCCTAATACGAACCACCATCACGGAACTAGGATCTACAAGGTCGCCATCTCGAAACGAAGGATCGTTCATATAGGCTGCCAATTCGGTCGGAGTATCAGCCTCTTCGATCACCTGCCCCCCAATGAGTACGGGGCATTGCCCCTGAGCTTCTTCCTCTCCTCCTTCCGATAAAGCATACGCGCTCATACGGCCCCACCCAACATCAGTACGTGCATCCATAGGGACTATAAATACCAGTTCGAAAAGGCCACCCCGGACGCTAACGGTACCTTCATATAGTTTATCTCTATTATCTTGATACTCCATTTTTTCACCTTCGTCACCAAGAGTAGTAAAATTTCTAAATTTATCGAACAATGTCAGATATACTTTTCCATTAAAATCCTTATCAATCGTTCCGGTCTCCCCCCAGGTAACCTGACCCGACAGGCACACGGTTTCACCGGGACGGAGGGTATCTGGAACCGTATGCCACTGAACAAGTCTGTTCCTGTCGATTAGTAGCATGGAAGGATCACCTAATAGGGTGAAATTGCGGTTCAAACTCCCTACCAGTGCATTATTCTTTGTCTGGCGAACCAAGTCACCCAGTCTTAACTGGCCAGAAGTCTTGGCAAGGGTGTTATAAAGTGCTTTGTTGAGTGTAAAATTTGTACTGGCATATACCGGGCGTGTGGTACTGAGCGCAGCAATAGCGGCTCCCCTAGGGCTTAATACCATCAGTTCGGCTCCTGAAACCTGTGCCATATCGTCATAACGCCCAAAATCGCAGGTGGCTGTTACCAAAACGGGGAGATTATTATACCCTCTGGCGTAAATCATATCGGGAAGGCTGAGGATTTGTTCCTGAGCCCAGCCATTAACTCCCCCATGACCCGTGTAATTAAGGATCAGGGCTCCCCGGTCAATAGTCGACTGAATGAGCTTAGAAGCTTGTGGAGCATGCTGCCCGGAGGCTGCGTTTGGCTGCGGATATTCGTCAATAAATATTTTCTGCGTTAGAAAATCCGCATCAATAAGGTTAGCCAGTTGACTGGCATGCGACTGGTGAATTTCCCCGTCCCCGTCGTCTGCCACAAAAGTAATCCGGCTGCGCCAAGGGCCTTTAGAGTTTGAACCCTGGTAATTAATTAATTTATCTACAACCTGCTCGGCCTCTTCTTGATTGCGCACAGGCAGACGCCCGATACCAATATCCAGAAGATGATCTCCGGCTACTGTTTCCCCCCAGTCTCCCTCATCCCTATCCAGAAAACCGAAATAGTCATCAGAAGCATAGGTATAAATGGGCAATATTGACTCCCGGCTCTCATAAGTAGGCACCCAAGAGCCACGTTGAAAGGGGGTCTGATTATTGAGATTATTCTTATAATCGTATGTGGCATCGCCAAAGAGTAGTAAATATTTCAGATTCCCAGCTTGATAAATATCACGAAGAAAGTCACGGATGGCGGTAGGATCTACTTTGCCGGAAGCATACTGATTGAAAATTTGCGTGGTGGTCACCACCTGGCTTTCCAGTCCGTCGACCTGCTTCCTATGCTGGGCCAGGCGTTGGGCTTCCTTCCAGAATGGAGGAGCGGTCACGATAATAAGTTCAACATGGTCAGCAATCTTCAAATTCTGATTAGCAATCTGCTGTCCACTGACAGGAGGTGGTACTTTATCCTTATTAAAACCTATGAACTGCTGGTACTGGCTATGGCCAGCCTGCACAAAGCCTGCTCCTGACGGAGTCCACTCCAGCTGCTGAACACGGGGTTGTGAGGGAAGGGTGATATTCCAAAGCTGCCAGCTGGAGGAAGCTTGTGAAAAAAAAGTCTGCATGATATCAGACTTTGCCGGAAGAAAGTGATAGAATTGCTGCCGTGGGTAAGCCACCAGTTTGCGTCTGGCCTGGATACTTATGAAATCTAAAAAGGACTGAGCCGAAAGCTGCCCTTTACGATCGTATTCAAGGGTAAACTTCAGGCTGGAGACGGGGCTGGCTGCTAATCTGTAGTCAAATGATCCCCGATAGGGTGCCGCTCTGGCGGTATAGGTAGCTCCTGCCACTGTTCCGAAAACAGCCTCCCCCAGGGGCTGACCATTCAGAGCAACTTTGAGCGCGGTAGCTACCTGAGCAGAGGCAATAGCAGAAATATCGATGCGCAAAGAGGAAGCGGGCATTAAGTCGGGCATCTCTGCGGTTAGCGCCAGCGAAGAACCGCCTAGATATTCGCCCCACCAGTCGCGTCCCGATTGCAGTAGGTTATATCGCTCGGTTTCCTGAAACCAATAATCCACGTAATATTCTCGTTGCTCCTGATACATATCCGAGGTACTGGGGACAGCCGGGATCCTCAAACCGGGCTCAGCACCAAAGGTAATAAAGTAGAAGGTGGTATCGCAGTAAGGATTTTTCTGGTGCTCCAGTACATTCTCTCCGTTATTATAACGAACGGTATGTGGACTTTCTCCATAGAAATATAGGGCAACGGAAGCATTCCAGTGCCCATCCTCCCCCCCATCCAACCAGGCAGGAATCTCCAAGGGCCTCCCTGGTCTCTCGATGGCATTGGACTGAGGGAGTACCTGCCCTCCATTACCATATATTTTCAGGGTACGAGGGTCAACTTGACTGGCGTTCCAGCCAATCTTTTTTATGAAGTCCTGATCAATTTTATAAATTCCCGAATTCGTTATTCCCAGACGTGCCCAAGGGCCGGCAGCCAGAGGAAAATTATCTTGAGCCCATACTCTGCCATTCACCAAAATTCCTGAAATGGCCAGGAGTAAAGGCATAAAGGTGAATCTAATAATTTTCAGGTTCCACAAATACATGTGCAGGTATGGTATAGAGTTTTTCCGTCAGCTTGTCTAAGCAAAGCACTCTGGTCCGTCGTGCTGTTTGCCGCACGTAGGTTCTATTACGAAAAACGAAAGAACTCCCTTCCCTGAGGTCTAAAAGGGCAATTTTATTCTTATAGCCTTCCGATGGGGGGTCGTAGCGTTTCAGGGTAGTATAAAGGGGTATATGGGCCGAGGTTCTCGCTTTCGGATCCCGCATATAATCCAGCAAGGCTTCTAAAATATCTGCAGGAAAAATCTCTGAATTGGCCACAGGAGCAAGAAGCTTCCGGAAGGTTGATTTCCAGACCTGTCCATGGGGAGCCACTCGAGGTCCTCTCAAAGCCTTTCTTTCCAAATGAACCTGCAGATGCGCCATTTCATGTAGATAGGTAATTAAGAAGGCAAATGGATTAAGGTTACCATTTACACTTACCCGAAGTTCTCCGTTCGATTTCGCCGTAAAATCACCCAGTTTACTATCACGGGGCTTGGTAACTGCCAGTAGAACAGGCTGAGCCACAAACAATTTAAAACAATAATCAGCAGCGGCCTCGGGAACCCACTCTCCAAAGCGGTTTGGAAGTTTAGTCATACTATATAACAAAAAGAAAGCCCTATTGGATAGGGCTTTCAAATTTTTCGAAACCTGAGTTTACTGATTACTCAGCAATAACAGCAGTATCAGCCGCCATGGTAGTATCAACTGCCATAGTGTCAACTTCTACAGACTCAACAGAAACTGCAGTAGAATCAGCTGCTTCTTCAGCAGGTTTGCTAGTACATGAAGCAAATGCTACCATCCCGGCAACAAAAGCAAAAGCAAAGAATTTTTTCATTTCTTGGGTGTAATTAAGGTTCGATACAAAGGTAACACGAAAGAAATGACAATTCATAAATTTTGGGATTGTATTTTTCTAAGAACTTAAAATTTCCTTAGAAAATAATTAACCTCCTTCGAAAAATACAATTTTACAGCCTAAAAACCCATTACACTCCCTGGAGACTTCCATTAAATGCCTGGACAGCCGCTGCAATTTCAGGCAATAAATTCGGATTCTCTTCAATAGCATTCCCTACAACGATCACGTCGGCTCCCGCTTCGAGAGCGGCATATGCTTTCTCATAAGAGTTTATTCCACCCCCAACGATCAGAGGAGTAGTCACCGCATTGCGTACAGCCGCAATTACTGGGGCAGGCACCGGATGCATGGCCCCACTCCCGGCATCTAAGAAGATATTACTCAGGCCTAAAAGCGCTCCAGCCATGGCCGTGCAAGCGGCTATAGCCGGCTTATCTCGGGGTATGGGTGTGGTATTACTAATGTATGAAACCGTGGTTAGCCTGCCGCTCTCTATGAGCATGTAACCAGTGGGTAGTACCTCCAGACCACTCTTCTGAATCAGAGGAGCGGCAACCACATGCTGTCCTATCAGAAGCTCTGGGTTACGTCCCGAGATCAGGGAAAGCAGTAATATACCATCGGCCGACGGCTCTATATGCAAACTGCTTCCCGGGAATAGGATTGCAGGCACGGGCGTATGAACATGAATGGCTTTAATAAGCTTATCTATGGAATATTCTGTGATTAGGCTACCGCCTACAAAGAAATAATCCACCCCATGCTTTACGGCCATTTCTAGAAAATCCGGAAACAGATCGAAGTTAATTTTATCTGGATCGAGAAGCACAGCAAATGAGCGCCGGCCCTCCTTCCGTTTGGAAAGCAACTGTTCCCTGATATTATTGTTCATTTTTTTCATTCGCACTTGGGTCAGCCGCAATGTAATTCAAGAGTTGTTTGCGGGCCCAGCCTACCGCCAGGGTCCAGGCTATTCCTTGAGCAGCTTTCAAAACGTCCTGCGTCCCTTTTTTGACTCGCTTTTTAGATTTAGAAACAGGAATTTCTTCCGTTTCAACAAAATATACTTCGTCTTTATTATTTTCGGATTCCGACTTTTCCTCTTTTTCCTTAGGTAAAAGGGCATTCATGACCAGATATGTACCGACAACGATACCCCCAACAATCAGGGCTTTCTTTCCTACTTCCGAAGCCTCTTCTTTAAGCCCTTCCAACTGTTGGTCAAGCCTATCTTTAAAAAGGCCTACCTCCATTTCTAGTTCCTGTTTCTGGGCTTCAGTATCCGACGAAAATGGCTTCGCCGATATTTTTGATGTCAAATCTGTTGATGTACTCATCTCTAAACTGGTTTATGGATGAACAGGGCATTTTCAGCATCTTGGGCCAAAATTAACAATTAGGCTCGAGTAAATATCCCTGGCTGTATAAATTATTCTTCCTTCTTGGACATAATGGTGGCTATCAGATTACTAAGCACCCCCAGGGTCCATTTTCTAAATCCGATCCATATTGCCAGTTTAAGCAGTGCGGCGCCTAACAGGATAACATATCCCCAATAAGGGCTATCCAATACTTCATTGAGATAATTACCCAATAAGATTAAGCCCAATACCAGGGCTACCAGGAAAATACTATAAAGCAATATACCATAAATAACCATTACAATGGCCTGCTCGATCCGTCCACGGGTCTCAATCTTAAATAAGTCGAGGCGCGTTTCCAAATATCGGAGAATGGTATCTTTTATTTCGTCGAGTTGATTCATCATATAGTGTATGGATTTTGTTGATGCAAAATGGGTTGATTAAGCTTTTACCTTGTGGTAACAGATTGTTTCTAATCTAAAAACATACCCAATACTGTGGATACGACCGTCATAATTATACCAAAAAATAATGCCGCTATAAATCCGTCGATGCTAAAACCGTCCACCAGATAAGCGGCTAACAGGATCATAAGGACGTTCACCACGAAGTAAAATAGTCCCAGCGTAAGGATGGTTAAGGGTAGCGCCAAAATTTGGACGACAGGTCTAATAAACGTATTTAAGAATGCGAGGACTAGCGCCACGATAACGGCCGTAATGGTGCCGTCTACATGCACCCCTGGAACCAGATTAGAAGCAACCAGTACGGCCAGTGTGCTAATAAGGAGACGTATAATTAAGGACATATATTTATTGGGTATTAAGCGTGTCTACTACGAAGTACGCTAATTACGTCGTCTAAGTCAATGTTTTTTTGTTCTAAAAGCACCAGGAGGTGAAAAAGCAGATCGGACACTTCTCCTTTGAAAAGATCATCATTGGCATCCTTAGCTTCTATCACTACTTCAACGGCTTCCTCTCCTACTTTCTGAGCGATCTTATTGATTCCCAGGTTGAATAAGCTTGTCGTATAGGATTTTTCATTCGGATTCAATTTTCTATCACGTATAACTTCCTTCTGCAAATAGTTAAGGAAAGCAGCTTCTCCGCGTTTGGAATCCTTTTCAACCACTTCATTGAAACAGGTGTCTGCTCCGGTATGACAGGTCGGCCCTATTGGAGATGCTTTGATCAAAAGCGTATCGCAATCACAATCTACCAAGATTTCTTTGACTATCAGGAAGTTCCCAGAGGTCTCTCCCTTAGTCCACAGGCGTTGTTTGCTTCTGCTAAAGAAGGTTACTTTCCCCTCAGCCTTCGTTTGGGCAAGGGCTTCTTCATTCATAAAGCCTAACATCAGAACTTTATCGGTATGCACGTCTTGGATAATCACAGGCGCCAGGCCATCAGGCGATTTATCGAAAGTAACCGTCCGTTCGCTTCCGCTCATTTCATTTAAGTTTTCCATTTTTAATTTTTAGTCCCCAGTCCGGTTATATTTTCCATTCCCGGGTATTGCATGGGGTAATATAAAGGTATTTATTAAAAAAAATCGATCCAGCACTAATGGGTGAGGCGCATAGGCAAACCCTTATCGGTAAGATACTGTTTGAGATCGGGGATAGTCATTTCATTAAAATGAAATATACTGGCAGCCAGACCAGCATCGGCTTTCCCGTTGGTAAATACATCATAAAAATGATCCATATTCCCTGCGCCGCCAGATGCAATCACGGGAATATTAGCCGCAGACGACACGATGGAAGTCAGCTCGAGGGCAAAACCATCCTTGGTACCATCGGTATCCATGGAAGTAAGCAGGAGCTCACCCGCCCCCCGTTGCTCTACCTCTTTTGCCCAGGCAATGGTGCGCAGCTCTGTAGCTTGGCGACCGCCATGGGTGTGGACGATATGCTCTCTGCCGAGCGGAGTTTCTATAAAACGGGTATCTATTGCCACAACAATGCATTGACTCCCGAACTCTCTGGCCAGCTCATCGATCAGGCCTGGATTGCGAACAGCAGCGGAGTTGATCGAAACCTTGTCGGCTCCAGCATGTAATAATGCCGAAACATCTTCTTTGGTAGAAATACCCCCTCCAACTGTAAAAGGAATATTGATTGTATGCGCTACCTTTCTTACCAGGTCTATAAAAGTAGATCGACCATCAACGGTAGCTGTAATGTCCAGATACACCAGCTCATCGGCTCCATGCTCGGCATACATAGCCCCCAGGGCAACAGCATCTCCGGCATCCCGCAGATTCACAAAGTTCACCCCTTTCACCGTGCGTCCATCTTTTACGTCCAGACAGGGGATAATTCTCTTGGTCAACATAAGTTTCTCGATTCAACGATGGATTATAAAATAAAAGTAGGGCTCTCTAGTCCCTATTGGGGGCTGGCTAACTAACAAAAGGCCTCAGCTCACTTAATTTAATACGATTTTCGTAAATCGCCTTACCTATAATCACCCCGTAAATATTCATTTCGGCAAGATTTTCTACATCTTTCAAGGTACTCACACCCCCGCTGGCAATGATTTGCAGCTCCGGGCACTTATCCTGGATATTTTTATAGAGATCAAAAGAGGGACCTTGAAGTAGGCCATCTTTGGCCACATCGGTACTGATCGCATAAGTCACTCCTTTCTGAACATATTGTTCTATAAAATCGTAAACCCATAACTCTGTCCCTTCTTCCCAACCACTCACCGCCACCTTTTCATTTCTGGCATCGGCTCCTAAAATAATTTTTTCCCCACCGTAATTTTTAAGCCAGGTTTCAAATAAATCTGGTTTTTTGACGGCGATACTGCCACCGGTCACCTGCTGCGCACCACAATCGAAGACCATACGGAGGTCATCGTCCGATTGAACCCCCCCTCCAAAGTCCACATGCAGGCCCGTTTTTGAGGCTATATTTTCCAGCATTTTCCAATTGACAACCTTCTTTGCTTTGGCTCCGTCAAGGTCTACCAGATGCAGGCGCTTAAGTCCGGCATCTTCAAATTCTTTGGCTACCTCCAGAGGGTTTTCATTATAAATGGTTTTTTTACCATAATCCCCCTGGGTTAATCTTACACATTTGCCGTCGATCATATCGATGGCGGGTATTATTTCAATCATATTCTAAATATTGCAAATAAGGTATACCTGATGGTCCGGATTATCCCTTTAGTTTTTCAAAAAATTTTCCATAATCTGCTGACCGACGCCGCCACTTATTTCGCAGTGAAACTGAGCCGCATGAAAGTTATCCTTCTTCAGCATAGCACTAAAGGGGACGATATAATCACAGCTTGCCACGGTATATTCGCAAATGGGTGCCGCATAGCTATGCACGAAATACACGTAAGCATTATCGGGCAAGCCCTGGGTCAGTTCACTCCCGTAGTTGCTGATATTATTCCAACCCATATGAGGCACCTTAATGCCCGGAATGGCGGAAAAGCGTCGCACATCCACATCAAAAATTCCCATACATTTCGTATCATTCTCCTCCGAGTGCTTGCACATCAGCTGCATACCAATACAGGTTCCAAAAAAGGGCTGTTTTAGTTCTGGTATCAGCAAATCCAGTTTTTTCTCCTTCAGGTAAGCCATGGCCGTGCTGGCCTCGCCCACACCAGGAAAAATTACGCGGTCGGCCGATCGAATCTCCGATTCCTCGTCGGTATAAATGTAAGAAACACCCAAGCGTTCCAAGGCGTACATAACCGACTGCACGTTACCAGCGTTATATTTGATAATTACGGTCTTCATTTTAGGGCTTAATAAATTAATTCCAGGAATAAAAGTAAGGGAAATCTGATAACCCCAACAGGTAAAAGCACAGCAATTTAATTAAATACAAAAAAAGCCCGATTCTAACGAACCGGGCTCCTGGGATACTATGTATTCAACCTTATTACAACACTACTTGCAAAAACATATCATCCAAGACGCCCCTAAGCCTGATGACTTTGATGTAATTGAGGATATGTTTCAGATTTTAACATGCGGCAAATATAGTCAAAATTCGGGGAAAATATATACTGTAATTTGAATTTAAATATTAAAATTTGCTTAGAATTATACCATTCCAGATTTTTGCTTGAACGCTTTCCGTAAAGTTCACAGAAAAGTGATACAAAAGTCAAATTATCAATATATTTCTATAAAAAATATACTAACCAGCCTAGTCGGAAGAAATTCTAATGCTAATGCCCGCCTGGCAGCCCTAACGGGGAAGGAACAATACTTAAAATGCAGCTGATTATATCTTATGTCTCAAAACTTCCTAATACCTTCGCTATGAAATTCACGATTTCTGTGTTGACCCCCTATTTAGCGGCCTTATCCCTGCTATTTTATTCGACTGCACTAACTCCAGCAACCAATATGTCCGATCGCTTATTTCAAGCCCATAACCAGTTTAAAGAGAAGAGCCTGACCCAACGTCGGTTCAAACAGAAAGACATTCTTCCTCTCATCGCGCAACGACAAGGTCACCCGTTATATAAGGTAGAACAGGTGGGAGAATCTTTCGAAGGAAGAAAGATTCAGACCATAAAGGTAGGCCATGGCCCCAAAAAAGTACTACTCTGGACTCAAATGCACGGGGACGAGCCCACTGCCACCATGGCCAGCTTCGATATTTTAAATTTTCTGGAGGGAAAAAATGATGGTTTTGACGATTTCCGCAAGAAAATTTTAGACAAAACCACCCTCTATTTCCTTCCCATGCTCAATCCTGATGGCGCCGAACGTTACCAGCGCCGAACCGCACAGGGCATAGACATGAACCGGGATGCCGCCGCCAGGCAGACGCCAGAAGCGGCTATACTAAAAAAGCTCGTTGATACTATAAAGCCAGAATATGGCTTTAACCTTCACGACCAGAGCCCACGCTATTCCGTAGGCCGCAGTAGAGAAGCTGCCGCCATCTCCTTCCTGGCCACTGCCTATGACTATGAACGTTCCATAAATCCGGTTCGGGAGCGTTCTATGCAGCTAATCACCGGCATGAACCGGGAACTTCAGCGCTATATACCAGGAAAGGTAGGCCGTTATGCAGACGACCATGAGCCTCGAGGGTTTGGCGATAATGTTCAGAAATGGGGAACGACTTTGGTTTTGATCGAGTCGGGCGGCTTTGTAGGAGACCCTGAAAAGCAATATCTCCGCAAGCTCAATTTTATGATACTGCTTTCGGCCTTCGAATCGATTGCCGACAATAGTCTGGTTAAGGAGAACAGAGAGAAATACTATGAGATTCCTGAAAATGGCCGCTGGCTGTACGATTTGGTAGTTCGAAATGCAACGGTCAAACAAGGGGCCAAAACCTTTCGGACCGACCTAGGCATCAATCGTAATGAGGTAAGCTATGCCAATGCCAGCAGATTTTTCTATTATAGCAAGGTAGAGGATTTCGGGGATCTTCGCCCGCAATTTGGAAGCATGGAAATCGACGCAGCAGGACTCACCTTAGAAAGAGGGAAAGTTTACCCCACCGCCTATAAAAGCATTTCGGAAGTGAGCAAACTAAACGCTCTTAGCCTGCTCAAACAGGGCTATACCTATATCCGCCTCACAGCCACGAATGGTGGGGGCAACCTAGGATTATATTTTACGCCCGCCCCATTTCATATCTTACGCAATAACAAATCGGCTCCGGTAGGAACACCAGGACTCGGGTCCACGGCCACGTTCCTGCTCAAAAAAGGAGATCAGGTAAAGTATGCTGTCATCAACGGGTTCGTATATGACCTTGACAAATTTGAAGCCAAAGGGGGAAATGGCATCGTAGAGTAAAACTATGAGCCTGCATCCGTAGCTCATGGCAGGATGCAGGCTCAATTTATTGGATATTACTTACGAAAAGTCCTTATACCTTCGCACATTCAGATATTTCAAATATCCATTTACAAAGAATAATTGTACCTCCTCATACTGACCGGGCTGGGGGGAATAGCGGAAATACCACTGCGCAGCCTGGGCCATAGCTGGATCATAAGCCTTGGAGAGATCTTTGGTCAGCAACAAAATACGTTCAAACTTGCTGGCAAAAGCATTATTCTTTTTGATCTGTCTGAGCTTTTCATGAAGCTCATCTGCCTTATCGCCCAGTGAAATTGATACGCTCCCTGAAGCTGGCCATCTTGAAAGCGCCTGACCACTGTTTAGATAGAGAGATTTGACCTGAGCCATTTCGAGGGTTATTTGAAGCCCTGAATCGGTCCCCTTATTTTCATCCAAAAGAATATACTGATACAAGGGTAGCCTCGAAGCGATTGTCTCCAGATCATGGGTACTGTTGCCTACGATATTGATGGAAGTAATACCTTCAGTTGATGTTAATTGCTGAATGGCCTGGTAAACAGCTGGAGCCTGAACCCCGACGCCAAGTCCTAGATACTGCCCTACACCGATGCTATCAGAACTAACGAGAACCAAGGACTTAGGATCAATAATAGGCTCTGGCGAATCAACCCTTGTGGGGAAACAACCAATAACGAGAAGGGACAGTAGGAAAATGATCGTGTATAGCGGAAACTTCATGATAATAGGGTTAAAATGAACTACTACTCCACTTGACCGCCGAATCAAGGTAATGGTTGTAAAAACGCTGAATATAAATTCCATTCTACCCAAGAACTACTATGCCGACAGTTGCCGACAGTGATGAATACGCCAGAAGACTACTCCAAAATGGCGGCAGACCTCCTTTTCGACCTTAGGCCTGGAGGCATAGAATGTAAAGTAATAGAAGGGTACTGAAAAAATTGTACGTTTCAAATTTTCCGACAAGGAATTTATCATTCCAGTTTTTAAATAAAGCATTCCTTAGCCGAAAGAATTACAGAAAATGGCTGCAATAAGCCTAAAGCGACCTGAGGAATCATCTAATGTTTATAAATACTTGATTTTCAATAATTCTCAAACTTTTAAATAACCGAGCGATAATATTGGCTTAACACTGGGGTAATATTGGGAATCTACTTTTGTGGCATAAATAATGACACCTTCAATATGACCACAAGATTTCTATCAATTCTATTTTTCTTTGTTTGTGCGGCTAACGCATTTGCACAAACGGGATCAATCAAAGGCAGCATCATCGATTCCCAGAACAAGGAAGCCGTAATTGGTGCCAGTGTAATCCTCAAAGGCAGCACTCCTCCCATGGGTACGGCCACCGATGTCGAGGGAAATTTCGAAATAACAGGTATCCCTACCGGACCACAGATTGTAATTGTCTCTTACGTATCTTACAAATCAAAAGAAATTCCTGTTACGGTATACCCCAATCAGGCTATATTAATCAACACCACCATAGAAGAGGATGTTGCTAACTTGACTGAAGTTAAGATCGTAGGCCAGCGCCAGACTTTTACGGATGTTTCAGTAATCACCGAGATCAAGCAAGCCGAGCAGATTGCTGTAGGGATTTCTGCTCAGCAAATTCAAAAATCACAGGATAGAGATGCTTCGCAGGTAATCCGCCGGGTTCCAGGGGTGTCGATTCAGGACGACCGATTCGTGATTATTCGCGGTCTTAGCGAGCGCTACAACACCGTAATGCTCAACGACGCCATCACACCTTCCTCCGAAGTAGATGTAAAATCTTTCTCCTTTGACCTGATACCAAGCTCTGCCATCGACCGGATGATGATTTACAAATCAGGATCTTCTGATCTCCCAGGCGAATTTGCAGGAGGTATCATCAAGATTTATACCAAAACTGTACCCGATAGTGATGGACTTACCCTGAGCCTGACTTCTGGTTTCAGAAAAGGAACGACTTTCCAAAATGCCAACGACTACCAAGGATCATCTCTGGACTGGATTGGATTTGGAGCCGGTGATCGTTTACTGCCCAATAACTTCCCTAAGACCTCTACGTTGCAGTCGGAAAACACACCTTCAGAAACGAGTCTTAACGCCTTCAGGAACCTTCCTGAATTCTATACCCTGAAAAACAAGAATGTGGCTCCCGACCTTCGTGCCTCACTAGGTTATAACCGCTCATTCCACTTAGGAGATACCAAGTTGACGACTTTCAACAATATCAACTACTCCAATACCAATCAGTCCATTCAAAACACTCAGTACCGCTATCTGAACTTTAATGAGGATAACCAAAAGTCTGAAATTCTGTCCCATTTTAACGATAAGATGTATCAGCAGAATGTACGTCTGGGGGTACTGTCTAACTGGTCTTATATTATCAATCCGAATCACAAGATTGAATTTAGAAACTTATTCAATCAGCTTTCCAATAAAGAGACGACCTTCCGTCAGGGATACAACACGGATAACAGCACAGAGCTTCAAAACTACGCCTTCCGTTACGAATCGAAAAGCATTTACTCCGGACAGTTGGGGGGAACACACGAACTTTCGGATGCGACTACAGTGAAATGGTTAGGCGCTTTCGGGCTTACCCACCGCGACGAACCAGACTTCCGCCGCTTTATCTCGAGCCGGGCTATTGGTTCTAACGATCCGTTTCGGGTTGAACTTGTTCCAGGAAGCAACGCCAGCTTAACTCGTGGAGCCCGTTTCTATTCTACCTTGAACGAATATACCAGCTCTTTCCGCACCGACTTTGAGCACAGAATAGAACGTGCGGCCTACCAGGGAGACGAAAAAATGCAAATCAAGCTACGTGCCGGATTGTATGGAGAGTATAAGAACAGATCTTTTAAGGCACGTTGGTTTAACCTGACCAGTGGTGGTGGAGTATCCAACGAGATTTTGTCTCAGCCTGCCGATCAGCTTTTCGGTTCTCAGAATATTGGTGCTGATATGTTGTATTATGGCGACCGGACCAATACGGATGACCGTTATGACGCCCAAAGTAGCCTTTATGCAGGGTATGTAGGTAGCTATATTCCTTTCACCACTAAACTTAACGCATCTTTTGGAGTAAGACTTGAGCATAATACGCAAAAACTTCAGAGTCGTGAACGTGGAGCCGGCGCCAAGATCAATGTAAACAACCCTATATTAAGCGTGTTGCCTTCGGCCAACTTTGCCTATAACTTTACAGAGACTTCTTTATTGCGCCTTGCCTATAGCATGTCGGTCAACCGTCCTGAGTTCAGAGAGCTGGCCCCCTTTACTTATTATGACTTCAACTTCGACGTATCCAGAGTAGGGAATCAGAACCTGAAAACACCGTCCATTCAGAATGTGGATTTAAGATACGAAGTTTATCCTACTCCTGCTGAGTTACTCTCGTTTGCTGTATTCTACAAACATTTTACCAACCCCATCGAAGCGACTATTCGCTATGCCGGATCCGGAATTTCTTATTATGTAGACAATGCCGAATCGGCAGCTACTATGGGTGCAGAGCTTGAAATACGTAAATCGCTGAAAGGAATTACGGCCAGCAACTTTGTAGACAACCTGACCTTGCTTTTAAACGCTTCCTATATACATAGTAATGTGCAAACAGGATTCTCTAACCAGGAAAATGACCGTCAGCTACAGGGACAATCGCCCTACCTGATCAACACCGGTATCTACTATAATAATGTTAACAGCGGTTGGTCTGTAAATGCACTTTACAATGTGGTCGGCAAGCGTATCTTCCTGGTGGGCGATAACGATCTTCAGCCTACGGTATACGAGATGCAGCGGAATGTTATCGACCTGAACCTGATTAAGACCATAGGAGAACATCTGGAGATCAAATTAGGCATCCAGGATCTGTTGAACCAACCCTACCGTCTGATCCAGGACAGCAACAGAGATAAAAAAATCACCTCAGTAGATGAAGCCTATCAGACCTACCGAAAGGGGACTTATTCTACCATTGGACTTACCTACAAGTTTTAATACCCAATCTACAATTTCAATAGTTAGTCAATTAAACACATCGAATGTATGAAAAAGACAAGTAAAATATTCAGCTTGTTAGTAATGGGAATCTCGGTTTTTGGAGTTGTATCTTGTAACAACAGTGATGACGACGATCCGATCGTAGTGACACCAGTAGGAGAAGCGAAAGTAGTAACTGGAACAATTACACAAAATACAACTTGGACTGCCAACAACCAATATCTGCTTTCAGGTTTTGTATATGTGGCCGCGGGCGTTACCTTGACGATCGAGCCTGGAACCGTAATCAAGGGCGACAAACCCACCAAAGGTTCATTAATCATTCTGCAAGGAGCCAAAATTATGGCCGAAGGTACGGTTGATAAGCCCATCGTATTTACTTCTAACCAACCCAAGGGTCAGCGTAAGGCTGGAGACTGGGGTGGTTTAGTACTTCTTGGTAAAGCTCCCGTAAACAAGGCAGGAGCAGTGATAGAGGGAGAAAACAAATCACCTTTTGGTGGAACAGAGGCTGCCGATAACTCCGGTTCATTGAAATATATCCGTATCGAATTTGCAGGTATCGCCTTCGAAACCGACAAGGAGATCAACGGTCTTACCTTCGGTGGTGTAGGTAGCGGAACAAAGGTTGATTATGTACAGGTATCTTACAGTGGTGATGATTCATTCGAGTGGTTCGGTGGAACAGTAAACGCCAAGCACCTTATCGCTTACCGAGGACTGGATGACGATTTCGATACTGACAACGGATTCAGCGGATTGGTACAGTATGGTTTGATCCTTCGCGATCCGGCTGTAGCGGATCAGGCTGGTGACTCCAACGGATTCGAGTCGGACAACGATGGTAATGGCTCAGCCGCTACACCTCAGACTTCTGCCAAATTTGCCAACATCACCATGGCTATGGCCGCAGGAACTGTTGACCCCAAATTCGCTTCGGCAATAAGGATTCGTAAAAACTCCGCTATTTCAGTATACAATAGCGCTATCACCGGTGCCTGGCCAAGAACGGGACTTCGTGTTGAAGGAGCTGAGTCAGTAGCGAACTTCACAGCAGGCCTTATCAAAACGGAAGGTCTTGTATTGGCACTGTCAGGAACTCAATCGCAAGGTTCAATTGAAGGAATTACCCAGGCAATATTCCTTGGAGCATCTGCTAAAAACGCGGTAATGGCCGAAGCCGACCTTAAACTACCTGCTGGCTTTAACTCACTTACTGCTAAGCCAGGAATCTTGCCTCAGACAGGCTCACCGCTGTTAACAGGTGGAGCTACTCTTCCTGCAGGTTTTGAATCTACCACTTACGTGGGTGCTTTCGGAACTACCGACTGGACAGACAAATGGGCGAACTTCGACCCTCAGAACACAGATTACGATCTACAGAAATAATATAGACTTTACATAATTGGTGTCAGAATTTAGAAAGGCCGGGGGCGATTGCTCCCGGTCTTTCTTGATTTTAGACCACCGCTTACCTACTTAATTTTGTTTTACTGAACGATTTAAAATATATTAGCCCATAAATTTTTGTTTTGACAACTATCTATTCCTAACAACTATAATTTACCCTTTTTTAATGTCAGAATTCCAAGCTTACCTGACACTCGGTTTCGAGCATATCACCGATTCCTACGGATATGACCATATTCTATTTATAATGGCACTCTGTAGTATTTATACTTTGGTGGATTTCAAAAAGATCTTTATCCTGATCACCGCCTTTACCATAGGTCACTCCGTTACCCTTGCATTGGCAACCCTTAATGTGGTTTCTTTGGATCCAGACCTTATCGAGTTTCTTATCCCGATCACCATTCTCATCACGGCCATTGCCAATTTCTTTTACCTGCCGCCTAAATTTACTTTTGCTCCTAAAGAGTCCGGTTTCAACTATCGTTATCCTTTAGCGCTCGGTTTTGGCCTCATTCATGGCCTTGGTTTTTCTAATTATCTTAGGGTGCTATTGGGAAGTGAAGCCGATATCTTCATGCCTCTGTTGGGTTTCAACCTAGGTCTTGAACTGGGACAGCTCATCATCGTTCTCATCTTTTTATCTATTTCCTTTGTATTAGTCGAAATGATGCGAGTGCCCCGGGCAACCTGGAACCTTATTATCTCTGGAATTATTGCCGGAATGGCTATTTCACTGATTATCCAAAACGATTACTTACATCAACTTTTTAGTTCTGCCGCCAATTAACCTACCACATCTATCAACAATTCAACAACATGAAAAGAATTTTCATCTTACTTATCTCCCTGGGGATAGCGGTCAATGCCTCAGCCCAAAAACTGCCTGCCAACCCCAACTATCAAGCAAACGATCAGTTCGAGCAGTTAGGAACGACTCTACCCACGCCTAACACATATCGAACGGCCTCCGGAGCCCCGGGGCGGGAGTATTGGCAGCAGCGCGCCGACTACGATATCAAGGCAGAACTTGACGAGGAAAACCGTCGTATCACGGGATCGGAGACTATAACCTACTATAATAATTCGCCGGACGAGCTGCGGTATATCTGGCTACAACTGGAGCAAAACTTATTCAAAGCAGATGGTACAGCAGGAATGTCCAGAACAGGAGCCATCAACCCGAAAGGAATGAGTCCTGGCCAACTGGCGGCCATGAACAACGGTCGTGGTTCTAGCCTGGATCCGAATAAAAGCTATGGCTATGAAATTAAGACGGTAAAGGATAAAGGGGGAAAGGCACTTCCCTATACCATCAATAATACGATGATGCGGATTGACCTGCCTACACCCATGAAACCTGGGACTAACCTTGTTTTCTCAGTAGACTGGGCTTTTAATATTACCGAATATTACGGCAGAAGTGGTTATGAATATTTTGCTAAAGATGGCAATGCTGCCTATTTTATTGCACACTGGTTTCCTCGTTTAGCACCTTATGACGATGTCAATGGCTGGAACCATAAGCAGTTCCTGGGCCAGGGCGAGTTTGCTCTTATTTTCGGTGACTATAAGGTAGCACTTACCGTCCCTAGCGACCATGTCGTGGCCGCCAGTGGCGAATGCCAAAACTATAATCAGGTGCTAACAAGCACGCAAAAGCAAAGGCTGAAAAAGGCTGAAACCAGCCCTACCCCTGTAATTATTGTCACCCAAGAAGAAGCGGAGAAGGCAGAAAAAAGAGAAAATAAAAACCCGGGTAAAAAAACCTGGATCTATAAGGCCGAAAATGTCCGCGACTTTGCTTTTGCCAGCAGCCGCAAGTTTATCTGGGATGCCAAGCAAAGTGATGTCTATAAGACTGGTAGAAAAATATGGTGCATGTCGTTCTACCCAAAAGAAGGCAATCCGCTTTGGGAGCAGTATTCTACCCGCGCCGTGGAACATACCTTGATTTCGTATAGCAACAGGACATTTGAATATCCTTATCCTGTGGCAATATCCTGCCATGCGGTTGCCGGTGGTGGAATGGAATTTCCGATGATCAGCTTTAATGGAGGACGCCCCGAGCCCGACGGAACCTACAGTGAAGGCACTAAATATGGTATGATTGGCGTGATTATTCATGAAGTTGGCCACAACTATTTCCCCATGATTGTCAACAGCGACGAACGTCAGTGGGCCTGGATGGATGAAGGCTTGAATACCTTTATGCAATATTTAGCAGAGAAAGAATGGGATTTCAATTACCCTACCCGTCGTGGAGAACCTAATCAGATTACCGACTATATGTCATCGGATCCATCTATGCTCTCTCCCATTATGAGTTCTGCCGAAAACGTAATAGGACTGGGGCCTAACGCCTATGCCAAGCCTGCCACTGCACTAAACATCCTGAGAGAAACGGTAATGGGTCGGGAGCTTTTCGATCATGCTTTCAAAGAATATGCCAATCGCTGGAAATTTAAGAGCCCTACCCCGGCTGATTTCTTCCGGACCATGGAAGATGCTTCTGGTATGGATTTGGATTGGTTCTGGAAGGGTTGGTTTTATGGCACCGAACCTGTGGATCAGGATCTGGTTAGTGTTGACTGGTTTAGTATGAATACCCAGGACCCAGAGATAGAGAAAGAACTTGCCCGTAAAGAGGACGCTGCACGTAAAAATACAATATCCAAGATACGTGATAAGGCTACCATGAATGAGACGGTTGTCGCCCAAGATTCTACCATGGCCGACTTTTATAACAGCTACGACCCCTTTAAGGTGACAGCTGCTGACCGTCAACGCTACGAACAGTTTAAAGCGAGTCTTTCCGACTCCGAACAGGAACTGATAAAAGAAAATACGAATTTTTATACCCTCACTGTAAAAAACAAGGGAGGACTGGTAATGCCAGTGATCGTAAAAATGGTATTTGAAGATGGTACGGATTCAGTAGCTACCTATCCGGCAGAAATCTGGCGCTTTAATAATCAAGCGATATCCAAGGTGATTACTACCAAAAAGCGCGTAGTTCAATGGACCTTGGATCCTTATTCACAAATCGCAGATATTGATACCGAAAATAACTCCTTCCCACGTATTGCCAAACCGACCCGGTTTGAGCTTTACCGCCAGCAAGAGCGCAGCCGCTCCATGAACCCCATGCAAATGGAAGGAGCTGGTAAGGCGGGAGGTGCCAGTACTAATTGACCTCAGATTATAAATCATTTCCAAAGAAACACCCCCTGGCAGCTAGCAGGGGGTGTTTCTTTTTTATACCGTTTTATGAATGGGCTTCGCCAGCTTCAGCAGCATCCATTCGCTCCTGCTTACGTATCTTCAGCTGTAAGAATATGAGAATCAGTACGAGAGAAACTACCGTTATGATGGCTAAGGCATTGATTTCTTGTTGCGCATCCTGCAAGGTTCCTCCATAAACCCCTATCTTCCTGAATCCTTCTAAAAAGTGTGTCAAGGGAATGACTTGGGCAAAGCTATCCACCCAGGCAGGCATGGCCGAGCGCGGCCAAGTGAACCCACTCAGTACAAATGCCGGAGTCGAGATAACCATCAACAACTCAGTAGCCTTTAGCTGGCTGGGAATGAGAATAGAAAATAGCATTCCTATAAACATGGCTGCCGTCGACAGGAGAATCACTAATACCAGCATGGCAGGATTAAACACGTTCACTTCCACTCTAAAAAATGGGAAGAAGCTACCTACTATTGTCCACATTATTGGAATAAACAAAAGGAATGGAGCTACCTTGAGAAATACATGATAAAAAGAGGACTTGCTCACGCCCACCAACTTAGAAAAATAGCGGTCTTCGAAATCGCGCGCAAAGACGAGCGCAAATGCAAGAAAAATTACCTGCTGCATTATCCCGGCAATCAATCCCGGCAACATAAAAGTCACATAGTTTCCTGTGGAATTATAGAGTTTATTAAAGTTCACCTTAAAGGGTTCATAACTTTGCTGAGCGCGCTCTGGAGAATACCCTTGTTTCTGCAAGCCCTGTATTTCCACGCCTGCATTAATGGTAGCCAAAACGGTCTGAATGCTCTTACTTGCAAAGTTAGCATTGAGTATATTCCCCATATTAAGGTCAACATGCAATTCCGGATAACGCTTTTGTAATAACTCAGCCTCAAAATTAGAAGGAATGGTCACCACAGCAGCATAACCCATGCCAGGCATCTCCTGAGCTAGCCCCTCCGGGCTTTTGCGCAAAGACACAATTTCCAAGGTTTCCGTATCTCCCAGGGCGTCTATAATCTTGTCGGAAGTAGGGCTTCCATCCTGGTCGACGACTACGATGGGCAAATCGAGTACCTTCGCTTGCTGGTAAACATATCCAAACAGAATACCGTAGAGGATGGGAGCACCAAAAAAAATGGCTACCAGCACATTATTGGAAAATATTCTTTTAAATTCTTGACCTAAAAGGCCTATAAAAGTCTTCATAATCGCTCATTTACTTCAGTAATACGGTAGAATTGATATACAGATTATCAGTAGACTCCGGTTTTAAGGGCAGCAACTTCAACTCATAAATAGCCTCCGTCAACCCATAAGTTGGGGAAGTAGTAGATACATCGGCATAGCGTGCCAGCTGCTTGATGGCAATCACTTTGGCAGCCACCTCCTGCTTGGTATAGGGATTCACCACAACCAGATCCTGGCCCGTTTTATACGCATTGATCTTAGACTCACTTACCGTAAACCGGAAATAGAGGGTGTTCGTCTGATATCCATTAAATAGGGTATATCCAGGGGTGGCCAATTCACCTTTATGAAGCGTAATGGTTTCTATAGACATGTCTGCCGGTGCAAGTATATACTTCTCATCAGCCGCGATGGTCACTTCGGACCGAGCCCCTCTGGCTCGAGACACCTGACCCTTAGCCTGTTCGATAAGCTCCTTTCGGGTCCCCCCTGCTACTTCTTTCTTCTTCGCTTGCAGGGCGCTCACCTGCGCCTTGGCCATATTAAGTTTCATTTTGGCCTCGTCATATTTTTGGGCTGGAATCAGCGAATCTTTAAACATATTTCCTACCCTCTGAAATGACTCCTCAGCAAAAGATAGCTGAGCTTTAGCCGCTTCCAGTTGACCATCAATCTGACCAACCTGATCGGAGGTAGCCCCATTATAGGCCATTTCTAACTGCGCCTGGGCCGCCTGTAAGGCACCGTCAGCCTGCAATAATTTCGCCCCTACCTCGGGAACATCCAGAAAGGCCAGGGTGTCTCCCGTTTTTACCTTTTGCCCTTCTACCACATAAAGCTCGGCGATGCGGCCCGTAACCTTACTCGTAACTGAAATGGTTTCAAATTTTACCTTTCCCTGAAGGTCTGTAACCCTATTGTCTTTGTTACCACAACTTACAAGAATAGTGGCAAGTGAGGCTGCCAGAACGGTCTTTTGTATCTTATGCATGGAATGATGTATCATGATTGAAATAGAATTCTTATTGAGAAATTGTTTGTAAGAGCCCCTTGGCTTGCATCAGATCTACTCCGGCTTTGCGCTGCTCATAGTAGGCCGTATAAAGATTAAACTCTGCCTTTTCGACATCATTAAGGGCTTCCACTACTTCCGTAACCGTGGTCAGACCGTTACGGTACTGCTTGTCCACAAATTCGTACATCTGTCTGGTTAATGAAACCTCTTCTTCGTTCATCTCAATCTTCTTATTGGCAGATGCTAATGAAAGCTTCGCCTTGGTCTGGCTAAGGGCGATCATTTCCTCGGCTTCCAGAAGCTGCTGCTCATATTTCATTTTCTCTGCGGTGGCCTTTCTGGCCTTATTTCTGGCCTCATTTCCGTCAAATAAATTCCATTTGACTCCTACCCCTACGTACCAATTGGGATCGAGAAGCGAAAGGTCGTTTTTTAATATTTCATAATGTCCGCGTGCTGCCACAGCCGGAATGTATTGACTCTTTTCCATTTTGATTTGATAATCGGTGGCCTTGATTACCTCTTCGAGTGCTAGTAGTTCCGAACGTCTGGAATCCTCGGCTTGCATGTCTACATACATCTTTTCGATTCGCGGTTCCAAACCCGTCAAGGTTGCCAGATTCTCTCCGGTTAACTGCTCTAAGGCCGCCAGAAGAAGACTCTTATTATTCTGCACGCCTACCCGCTTGGTCTCCAGCTGATGCCTGGCCAAGGCGACCTTGCGACGATCTAATGGCGTTGCCAATCCGTTTTCTACGGCACCATTTACAAATTTCTCCTGCTCTTTCAGATAGGCCTCTGAGCTATTCAATACCTTTTCTGATGCTACCACTAGCCCCAACTTGTCATAGGTATCAATAATCTTCATAACCAGCCCATTCTCTTCTTTGGTATTGGCATATTGCAGGGCTTTTTCCTTATGCTGGGTGGCCTTTAATGCATTACTAACTTTGGTCCCGCTAAATAGCACCCAGTCCATGTCCACAGCACTTTTGAAAACATTTCTGTCGAGCAAGGCCGGAATTTCGGAAGTAGGAACCCCTGCAGGAAGGGCCGTATTAAAGGGGACTCCTTTCGCTTCCTTAATAAGGAGCTTCTCAGTACCCGTCAGCAATTGTTCCAGGTTACTGTCAAATCGTATGTCCTGATCCAGGCGTGTATAACTCCCACTAACCGAAAATTTGGGCAAAAATGTATTCTTTGCCATTTGGGCATCCAGTTTATTCTGTTCGATGCTCAGATCATTTATTTTTATGGCATGGCTTTTGGTCTTCGCTCTGTCGATAAGCATAATGAGTTCCGGGTCCAGACTCTGGCCCTGCAGCTCAGTCCAGAGCGAACAGCTTATCAGGAGTGCCGAGGCCCAAATTGATACTTTTTTACTTTTCATCCTTTTCCAATTTAGTTTTTGGCTTCTGTTGATTACAAAAGTATAGCATAGCCTCACCATGTCTTTTGACCTAGATCAAAAAATGGATTGGAAACGAAAAGCGGAGACAGCCCCTCGTAGGCAGTCAAGGACAATGGATATCGATCCGAAGTAATAATAAGGAATCAATGTCCCTCAGGGAATACGCCCATTTCAAGCGAAACCCACGGGGACCGGATTTTACGGAACCAGATCCTAACGGTTGTGAAGGAGCATGTAATTATGTAGCGCGTCTATGAGCCACGATTCATGCATTTGAGCTAAATTATGGGGAAGTGCATCAATGGCAAAAAATTTCAATGCCAGAGTCTCTTCACTGGAAAATCTCTCTGGTAGGCTATGCTCCAGACGAGCCAAAAAATAAGTGGTAATATATTGAACAGTTCGTTCTCCGTAATGATAAGTCTGAGACTCAGGTGCAGAGTAGACCCCGATAAGGCTTAATATCTTGGCCTGATCCACTCCCGTTTCTTCATAAATTTCTCGGAGAACAGCCTCTTCTACACTTTCACCAAATTCTACGTGTCCGGAGATGACACCCCATTGGCCCACATCTCTGCGGTGCTGCAACAATATCTCGCCTTTCTCATTAAAAATCGCTACGGCAATTGCCGGAAGAATCACTTGAGTTCCTTGGGATGGGACAGGCATGGTAAATCAGGGTGTAAAGTATTCCTTATAGCAGTTTAAGATAGAGAACTCAATATAGTTAAAACCGGGAAAGAATCCCGGTTTTAACCTATGAAAACTTATAAACCATGGTTTACTAAATCGTCCTCGAAGAAAGTAACCTTTCCTGTAGCAATTTCGTGCATGCCTCCTATGATTCCTACTGAGCCGTCCTGAATCATTTCTTTCAGTATGGGGCTCCGTTCCATGATGGCCTCAACAGTTTGTCTGACATTGATTTCAGAAACCTTCTCTACAAATGCACTATTTTTCGAATTCCGGTTTTCCTTCTCCGTTTTTTCCGCTTCTACCGCTGGCTCAATTTTAGCCAATAAGCCTGTCAAATTTCCAAGTTCTACATGGTCACAGGCACCCTTTACAGCTCCACAGCTGGTATGACCCAATACTACAATAATCTTGGATCCGGCTACTTTACAACCAAATTCCATGCTACCTAATATATCCTCGTTGATTATATTTCCTGCAATCCGAACACTAAAAATGTCTCCTAGCCCCTGGTCAAAAATAAGTTCAGCGGAGGTCCGGCTATCGATACAGCTTAAAATCACCGCAAAAGGATGTTGCCCATCGGAGGTCTCGTTAGCCTGTTGCAGCAAATTACGGTTCAGTTTCAAATTTTCAACAAAACGCGTATTCCCCGATTTTAGTAATTCCAGGGCCATGGCTGGGGTGATGGCTTCCTGAGCTTCTTTGGTTAAGGTTTTCATATTTAATATTTTAAAATTTATGTGAGTAGTACCTACTAGCAAAGATAGCAACCGAATCGTTAATAATAGCATTACTATTACAAGTGAGGGATATCCTTTAATTAGATTTCTTTCAAACAGACTTTTGACGCTGGCGCAGTTACAAAAATAATTTAGCTTTGTGGCACCATTCTCTTACAGAACATTTGAAAAACGCCCAAGTCATGAACATAGTAGTACTCGACGGACATACCCTCAACCCAGGTGATTTGGACTGGGCACCTATCGAACGGTTGGGTAATGTTCAAATATACGAACGCAGCACCAAATTCCAGATTGGCGACCGCGCAAAAAATGCCAAAGCCATATTGGTCAATAAGGTGGTGATCAACGAGGAAATACTCTCGCAGCTACCCCAGTTGGAATATATAGGTGTAATGGCCACGGGATACAATAATATTGACATCGAAGCGGCCAAAGCCCGGGAAATTGTTGTCACCAATGTAAAGGCCTATGGACCCGCTTCCGTAGCTCAACATACTTTCGGCTTATTACTGGCTCTTTCCAATCATATCGAATTGCACAGTCAGAGTGTAAAGAGGGGTGACTGGGAGGATGCTGAAGATTTTTGTTACTGGAAAACTCCACTTACAGAATTATCAGGGAAGACAATGGGCCTGATAGGTCTGGGAGACATTGGATCGAGGGTAGCAGCTATAGCCAAGGCAATGGAGATGAAAGTAATTGCCTACCGGAAGACTCCTTCAAAAACTGATGAGAGCTTCATTGAAATGGTTACTCTAGACCGTCTTTTTGAGCAAAGCGACGTGGTCAGCCTGCATTGTCCTTTAACTGAAGCTACCACTGGTATCATTAATAAAGCACGCCTCGCTTCAATGAAGCCGAATGCCGTAGTACTTAATACCGGTAGGGGCCCCTTAATTAACGAGCAAGATTTGGCCGATGCACTCCGGGAGGGGCTAATAGCCGGAGCTGGACTAGATGTACTTTCTGCAGAACCACCCAAAACCGGAAATCCTCTCCTTACCGCTCCTAATTGCATCATTACGCCTCATAACGCCTGGGCATCTTTTGAGGCTCGCAAGCGTCTTATGTCTATGGTTGCCGATAATCTTTCCGCTTTTCAGAAGGGGGAGCCCATTAATCAGGTATAATCCTAAAGGCTCCCTCCACGATTTATTTTCTAAACTTTTTGATTCTGTGAAAGGTCATAAAGTTGGCATCATGATTATTATGTGCGCCGCCAAGTCCGTCATCAAAAGCGGTTCGAGACAAAAATAAGATGTCTTTTCCATCGAACAGCCAATCGATGTATTGGAACCCGTGGTGTTTTATATCTGGATGTTGCAATAATACGCGTTTATGATCCCAGCTATGTAAATCTGTAGAGAAATAGAGGGAGAGAGTATTTCGGATAGAAGCAGGGTTCCCTACCCCTACCTTTGTTTTTACCTCTGCGGGGATATTATTGGTGATCATCCAATACCCCTTGGATAATGGGTCATATCGGATCATAAATTTTTTGCTGCCACCCGGTAAAGGACGAAAATCGGAGGTCGGATCGAAGGTAGCCGTTTTCCCGTCCGGGGATACTTTTACAAATGCGGCTTTTTCTTCTAAGGAAGATCGGTCATCCACCCTTAAAATGTCCCATATAGTTCCATCCGGTTGGATCACCACGTTTCCTTCCAGCCACCCGCCAAAGTCCCCCCCCAAATAAGTGGAGTCGTAGCGTAAAATATTAGTGGAAGTCCAGTTGGAAGCCTTCAAAGGGTCCTTATCCAGTGGTATAGACATTACAAAAGGGCTGTAACGCTTACCCCATTTCAAGGGTGGCCCCGCTGCGTCTTCCATGGCCCGCCAAAGCTTTCCATCGTGGGATATAAATTGCATGGGCGCACAATGATATTGCCCCTCTTTCAAAAGGCCATTCTCCTCATCGACAGGATTGGTCCAGCTCCTACCCCCATCGGAGGACCGGCGTATGATCGTGTTTCCATGATGGCGGTTGGTTCCCATCAGAAACAACTGCCCCTGATGTACAAAGAGTTTGGACCAGAACTGTCCGTCAATTTCGGCAACCTGCTTCCAGGACTTACCTTTATCAGAAGAGCGAAAAATTCGCGAAATGGCGCTTACATGTTCTGTTGAGTTGGGTCCAAAAAAGTCATGAGAGGCTACATAATCCCCATTCGGAAGAATAGCCAGGCTAGGAGATCCTATATATTGGCCCGATGAGGCTGGGCTATGGGTCACTACTATGCCCGGAACTTTAGACAAATCAGGATCCTGAGCTTGTAAAGGGCCATAAATTAATCCAATCAATATTCCTAAGCAAGTGATAAATCGTAAATTCATGGGTTACTAATTTCCGTTAAACAAATATCAGCGCACCCTACCGACTCTGGCTGAGGGTAAGACCGCTACCAACTGTACGCTCGGCATAAGAGAATAGACTAAGAAAAAAACATAAATTTCGCTTCTGCCCTTTTAAGCTTTTAGGGTTTTCTTCCGGATCAGGTAATAAACAGGGATGCCTAATAATACGATTATTAATCCGGGCCAGGTGTATTCGGGTTTGTAAATAATGAGTAAAGTACAAAAGGCAGTCCCCATGACCATATAGATCAGGGGTAAAAATGGATAGCCAAAAGCCTTGTAGGGCCGTGGAGCATCGGGTTTCTGTTTTCTCAGGATAAAAATACCCGCAATAGTAAGCATATAGAAAAATACGACTACGAAGGATATCATATCGAGCAAATCGCCATATTTCCCACTGAGACACCAGGCGCAGGCGATAATGCATTGCACCCAGAGTCCAAAACCCGGAACAGAATTCTTATTGAGATCTCCCACTTTTTTAAAAAACAACCCATCTTTCGCCATAGAGTAGTAAACCCTAGCTCCCGACATGATCAGTCCATTATTACAGCCAAAGGTCGATATCATAATCATGAGGGCAATTACAACGGTGCCTGCCGTCCCGAATATCTCATTGGCCGCCGAAATGGCCACCCGGTCCTTATTAGCAGAGGCAATATCGGTCATACTGAGAAGGCCGGTGTAAGTAATGTTGGTAAGCACATAAATCACCGTAACAATGAGCGTGCCTAAACCCAAGGCCAATCCTATATTCCTTTGGGGATTTTTGATCTCTCCCGCAATGAAGGTGACATTATTCCAGGCATCGCTACTAAAAATCGACCCGACCATAGCGGCAGCGATGGCCCCGAGTGCGGCAATAACTGTATAAGAGGCGATGGTACCATCACGGTCCAGGCCTTGCAGCTCCCAGCTAGCCCGACTGTGCCAGTTGGCATCCCAAATTTCAGGCTTCATATATAATAGCCCAAACAAGATCAGCCCTAAAAGGCTAAGAATTTTGGTAAGTGTAAAAGTGGTTTGAATGACCTTCCCTCCATGGACACCTCGGGTATTGATATAGGTAAGCAGGGCTATGACGACAATGGACAGGAGCTGGGCCGATGAAACCTGCAAAATACCTAAATCGAAGGCGATCAGATCTTCGCTAAAAACAGGAAAGATATAGGCCGTAAACTTTGCAAACGCTACTCCCACGGCGGCAATGGTTGCCGTTTGAATTACTGTAAAAAAACTCCAACCATAAAGAAAGCTTACCAATGGATTGTACGCCTCCTTCAAATAGACATATTGCCCCCCAGCTTTAGGGTACATAGCACTAAGCTCGCCATAGCTCAGTGCCGCTGTGAGGGTCATAAATCCAGTGATGATCCATACCAGAACCAGCCAACCGGCACTACCGGTATTTCGAGCTATGTCTGAACTGACAATAAAAATACCAGAGCCAATCATACTTCCTGCCACAAGCATTGTGGCATCGAAAAGACCTAAGGTAGGCTTGAAGGACGGGTTAGGTTCGACCATAAGTTTATTTAGAATTTAGGATATCAAAGGGATGCCTTAAACTACACAATATTCTTGTAATGCCCATACACGATCGTAAAACCAGGACAAGCAAAAGCGTTTACTGGAATCGCCCGGGGTTATATATATCCAGACTAATGCAGGTAGAACGCCCGGCCGCCAGCTCGGCTACCAATTTACCCGTTGCCGGTCCCAGGCTTATGCCCATCATACCATGTCCGCCTGCAACAATCAAATTATTAATTCCTTTGGCTCGCCCTAAATAAGGGAGCCCATCCGGGGAACAAGGGCGGTAGCCATACCATATCTTTTCTGGGGCCGGAACCTCAGGATTAAGCTCTGGGTAGTAATGGGGCACGGCTTGCACGATCCCTTCTACACGACGCATATTGATGCGATGGTCCATAGCGCCCAACTCCATGGTTCCCCCATAGCGTATCCATCCGCCCAAGGGAGTTACGGCCACCTTGGCTTCTACCAGCAAGGCAGGATGTACCAGGGCAGGCCCTACCACGGGTTCGGTAATTGAATAGCCCTTGCCAGGCATTACGGGAATGTTCAACCCAGCCATGCGGGCAAGTGCCGGAAGCCATGCCCCTCCGGTCATGACCAGCAGATCGGTGTCATAGTTAGAATCGGCGGTGCTAACCTGCGTAACCCTTCCGCGATCTATCCGCACGCCCGCTACCTCAGCATGCGATAGTAACATAGCCCCTTTGCGCTCTAGATAAGCCCTCAGCTGGCTAGTCAGCACAGCAGGATTGAGATGTGCATCACAGCGATAATGCACCGCACCTAATACGTCGAGTTTCAGATGCGGCTCCAAAACCTGAACCTCTTTCCCATTCAGGATATCGATGTCCAGACCAAGCGCTCTGGCCTTTGCTCCAACTTGCAGTTCCTCCTGTGCAGCATGATCTGTTTTATAGAGCATAAGAATACCCTTGTTTTGTAAACTAAAGTCAAAATCGGGCTCAGCTTGCAAGTCCCGATACAAGCGCTGACTAAGCAAATGGTAATCTCGTAAGGGAGCTGAGGCTCTTTCAACCTTTGCTGCTGTAGCACTCCGCAAAAACCGCATCCCCCAAGTAAATAATGACCAATCCAGAGCGGGTTTTACATAAAAGGGACTTCTACTATCGAACATCCATCGGATACCCTTCGACACCATTCCAGGTGCTGCCAGGGGTATAAAATGACTCGGCACCAGCATCCCGGCATTACCTTGTGAGGCATTATCATCAAAGTCTCCCTTATCCATTAAGATTATCTGCCAACCATCCTTCAAGAGGTAGTAAGCAGAACTTAACCCTATAATGCCTCCGCCTATTACCAGTGCAGTGCCTTTGCTACTCATTCTCTTAGTTATATAATCGTTACTAAAGTACCTGAAAACCTAATGCATAGGGATCCTGCTCTTCATCGATAAAAATGGTGTTATATCCCGTCACCACGGCCCAGCCTTCTATAGCGGGCACGATGGCCTTCTTACCTCCCACGGTAGCCTCATTTTCTATGGTTCCCACGAACTTGGAGCCAATGATGCTCTCATGAATGAAATGGTCGCCGACATTCAACCTGCCCTGCGCATGCCACTGGGCCATACGCGCTGAGGTTCCCGTTCCACAGGGCGACCGGTCAATAGCCTTGTCACCGTAAAATACTGCATTCCGGGCAGTCGAAAGCGGGTCGATGACCGCCCCGGTCCATAACAGATGACTCAGACCATTAATATGCTTATTTTCTGGATGAACAAAGGAGTACGCTTCATTAAGTCTCTGGCGACATATTCTGCTCCAGCTTATGAGCTGGTCGGCCGTATAATCCTGAATACCCGAAAAATTACACTGTGGATCTACAATGGCATAAAAATTCCCCCCATAGGCTACATCGACGGTAAGCATTCCTAAGTCTGGGCACTCTACCGACAATTTTTCTGCGGCCAAATATGATTTTACATTTACTAATTTTACCGATTTAACTTTTTTTCCCTCCTGCTGATATTCCACCAGCACCAAGCCGGCCGGTGTTTCAAGACGCAATTTCCCCTGCACTTTCGGTGTCACGAGCCCCTCTTCGATTGCGATCGTGACGGTCCCTATCGTACCATGCCCACACATGGGCAGGCAGCCACTGGTTTCTATAAAGAGCACACCGATATCATTTTCCGGATCACTTGGCGGGAATAATATACTCCCACTCATCATATCGTGGCCTCGCGGCTCGAACATAAGGCCTTTCCTGATCCAGTCGAACTCCTTTAAAAAATGTAGCCTACGCTCCATCATATTAGCACCTAACAGCAGGGGGCCACCACCCGCTACCACCCTTACGGGATTGCCACAGGTATGAGCATCAATACAAAAAAAAGTTTTACGCATCTGTTCAAACGGGTTGCACGACTTATAGGTCAGTGATAAAGCCTTTCATTTTTACACTAAAACAAACCTTAAAAAGGGGCATAAAGTCTGCTTGTTCCAGCAAGCTTTATGCCCCCGATCAATCCGCCTCATCCAGCCTACTAGAAAGCTATCATCCTTAGCGCTTAACCGGCGATTGGGTTCGTTCATTATTTATGGTTCTAAAAATGCCTAAAGGATTGGCATCCTTCAGCTCTTCTGGCAACAAGGAGTCGGGCCAGTTCTGATAGCTGAATGGTCGGGTAAAACGCTTAATGGCATCGGCTCCTACGCTAGTAAACCGGCTGTCGCTGGCAGCGGGAAAAGGTCCGCCATGATGCATAGACTTAACCACTTCTACACCCGTGGGGAAGTTATTGAAAAGTATACGGCCGCATTTTACCTGAATTTGTGACACCAACTTTTCATGAGCTGAGAGGTCCGTCTCGGTACCGAATAGGCTACTGGTAAGCTGCCCTTTCAGACGACTAGCTACCTGCTCCATTTCCGCATTATCTTTACAGCTGACGATCAGAGCAAAGGGACCAAAAACTTCTTCCTGAAGATGGTCGTTATGCAGAAATTCGGCACCCATTACACGGGCCACCAAAGGCTTTCCCTGGCCCTGAGCAGCTTCGGAGGTCGCTTCGGCCACCACTTCCACCCCATCTTGGCTGGTTACCAACTCTTTATTATGAAGGTAATTTTTCGCGATCCCCTCATTTAGCATAGGGGCGGGTACCGAGCCCTGAATCTGTATGGTAAGCGCAGCTACGAAGGACGTAAGTTCAGGGCCATCAACGGCGACCACCAAACCCGGATTGGTACAAAACTGCCCTACCCCCAGGGTGAGTGAGCCTGCATAAGCAGATGCTAGTCCTTCCGGATCTTGCTTTAATTTTTCTGAAAGCAAAAATACGGGATTGATGCTACCCATTTCGGCAAATACAGGGATAGGGTCGGGGCGGTTGTTTCCCAGCTCAACCAAGGCCATTCCACCTTGATAGGAACCCGTAAAACCGACCGCTTTAATTACAGGATGGGTTACCAATAACTGCCCGGTTTCGTAGGAATTACTTAATAAATGAGCGAACATCCCTTTCGGATACCCTCCTTTTTCTACCCCTTTCAAGATGGCTTCAGCCATCAAAGTAGAGGTTTTGGGATGACCGGGATGGGCTTTAACGACCACCGGACAGCCGGCAGCGAACGCACTGGCGGTATCGCCTCCTGCTGTGGAAAATGCAAAAGGAAAGTTACTGGCACCAAAAACGGCTACAGGGCCCAGTGGGATGCTGGTCTTGCGCAAATCGGGCTTTGGTGGGGTTCGGTCGGCATTGGCGGTATCGATGCTGGCATCCAGGGCATCCCCCCGCTCCAAGGCATCTGCATAGCTTCTCCATTGAAATACAGTCCGTCCCTTTTCCCCTGTTAACCTACCCTCAGGCAGATTGGATTCGGCACCGGCAGCCTCGATTAGCTCAGGCCCTAGGGCCTCTATCTCCGCTGCTATGGCGCGCATCATAGCCACTCTTTTGCCTATGCTATAGCTTTTGCTCTCCATGAATGCCTCTTGGGAAGCTTGCAATATCATTTCTATTTCGTCTTTTCCAGGATTCATCTGAATATTCATTTTAGGTATTGTTAAAATAACCGTGACCATAATTAAAAGAGAAAACCACTCCTTAATTACCGCTCATTCTGGTTTCACTTCTAATATTACCTATAATTAACGTTTCGGACTACCACATCGTTCTTTGGTTTTGCACGCAGTGGGCAGCAAAAACTCGCAGCTAAGGTAAATTTAAATATGCCGGAAGTTTGGGCTGAGTTTTTATAGCTTCCTCGATGATAGCCATTACTGCCGCTCTTTCACGGCCCACCAGTGGCAAGCGAGGAACTCTTACTGCCTCATTGCCTATCCCCATGGCCTGAGCAGCCAGTTTGATATTTTGGACTAATTTAGGGTGAATATCCAGTTCGAGCAAGGGCAGATACCAACGATATATTTCCAGAGCTTCCTGAATTCGGCCCGCTTTCACCAAATTAAAGATGGCGACTGTTTCATTGGGGAAGGCATCTACAAGGCCCCCTACTACGCCATGAGCACCAAGCATCACCTCTTCCATGATCAGGGTATCTACCCCACAAAATATCTGGAAGCGGTCGCCAAAACGGTTGATCAGGCGTGTAACGTTGCTCACATCGCGGGTAGACTCCTTAATTGCTACCACGTTTCCTAGTTCTGCCAATTCCTCAAACATAGGTAAGGTAACTTCTATCTTATAATCTACAGGATTATTATAAATCATTATTGGTAAAGATGTAGCCTGCGCAATGGCTTTAAAATAGGCCACGGTCTCTTCATCATCCGCCTTATAACGCATAGGTGGCAGCACCATTAGCCCATCTGCTCCGTGCAATGGTGCCTGTTGGGCTATGGTTATCGCCTGAGCCGTCGACTGTTCTGCTATGCATAATACCACAGGTAGCCCCTTCAACACTTTTTTTGCCGTACTAACCAGCTCAAACTTCTCCTCATTGCTGAGCGTACTGGCCTCCCCTAGAGAACCAGCCACGATCACGCCCGAGATGCCGGCCTGCATCTGGGCCAGCAAATTTTTTTTAAACATGGCCAAATCCAGGCGATCGGCATCATCAAACGGGGTCAATAAGGCGGGGAAAATCCCCTGCCACTGGTGCTTTTGCATGTTCGTATGGTTTAGCTTCTGTTTATAATATCTTTCTTTGCAAATCTACGAGGTAGGCGGGTGATCAGAAAGGCTGGAATTAATCGATTCTTTACCGATTTTAACATCATGCCATATGGGGACTTAAAGGAGGCTTTTGCCTGTAAATCATTAATTATCCTTAATTTTGCCTATAGCTACCCGAAGGTGGTGCATACTATTCCTTACTTTTTTAAAAAATTTAAAGATTGATTATGTCAACTGAAATGAAATCTGGCCCGGTACGGGTGCTCGTAGTAGGAGCTGGAAACATGGGTGCGTCTCACGCCACTGCCTATCATACCCAAGAGGGGTTCGAGATCTGTGGCATCGTGACGCCCGGAAAGAGCAAAGAACTATTGAATAATAAACTGGGGGGAGGATACGCTCTTTTCAACGATTATGAAGCGGCCCTAACCGAAACCAAGCCTGATGCCGTATGTATCTCTACCTACCCTGACACCCATGAGGCTTACGCCATCATGGCTTTAGAAAGTGGAGCTCATGTGTTTATAGAAAAGCCCTTAGCAGCAACAGTTGAAGGGGCACAACGGGTGGTAGATGCGGCTAATAAAGCCGGAAAGAAATTGGTAATCGGTTATATCCTAAGACACCATCCCTCATGGGAGCGCTTTGTTGAAGAGTCGCATAAATTAGGCAAACCCCTGGTAATGCGTATGAACCTGAACCAACAGAGCCATGGATATATGTGGGGAGTTCATAAGAATCTTATGAAAAGCCTGAGTCCTATTGTTGACTGCGGCGTACATTATATCGATGTCATGTGCCAGATGACGCGCTCGAAGCCCCTGCGTGTCAATGCCATTGGGGCTCGATTAACAGAGGAAATCCCTCAGGGCAACTATAATTATGGCCAACTACAAATCTGGTTTGAAGATGGTTCGGTAGGATGGTATGAAGCTGGCTGGGGCCCCATGATCAGCGAGACAGCCTTCTTCGTAAAGGATGTAATCGGGCCTAAGGGTTCCGTATCCATTGTAGCCAAAGATGCTGGCGGAACCGGTAAATCATCTTCCGTAGAAGCACATACTAAAACAGAATCGATCAGGGTGCACCATGCTAAATTAAATCAGGCTGATGAATTCATGCAAGAAGACAGCTGGATTAACCTGGAAGATGAACCAGACCACCAGGAACTTTGTAACCGTGAACAAAATTACTTCTTAAAGGCTATCCAGGAAAATCTGGACCTTACAGACCATATGCAGGATGCAGTAACCAGCCTACAAATAGCATTTGCTTGCGACGAATCAGTACGCACGGGAAGAACGGTAGACCTAGTTTAAACAGATCATTAGCACAAAAGTAATAAGCCAATTCTCATCGCTCCTTCTTCCGTGAAGGAGTAACGGGAATTGGCTAATTTATTGGGCCCATTTCCTTTCCTAATCGGTAAGTCAAGCACATTGGAATCCCTAAAATAAAAGAAGTCACTTGGACTCCAATTCGGCCTGAGGGGCTATACTTCAATTAAAAAGAGTCGAGAGTAAGTTAGGTTCTCGATTTTTTGCTCTCATATCATCGACAAGAAACTAAAACATCTTGAAATTTTCCTAAAAAATTGATTATTACTCTAGGACTTGGTTACTTTGCCTTCTTGATTTTCTCGCAAGTGTGGCACAGAAAATAGACTTACCCTTGTAATTAACATACCATTATCACTTGCTTTTTAGTCCAGCACACTATTCAAAAGGACCCATCACCCGACCAATAATGCAAGAAGCAGAACTGGAATATTGGAGAGAGACTTGCAAAGGGAATTCCCTTGCTTTTGAAAAACTGTATAATTTTTATGCAGCCGATCTCTTCCGCTTTGGTTATAGGATATCATCGGATTATGATCTGGTTCAGGATAGTGTTCAAGATTTATTTTTACATCTATGGAGCAAACGCCATAGATTAAAGGAAGTGCAGTCACCCCGTTTTTATTTATATCGCTCCTTAAGGAACAAACTCATCCGTGCTTCCGAGTCCGATCGCTTCTTATTCAGCAAGGATGGCGAATTATCGGAAAAATGGTTTCCCAATGAAATGGATTTGTTGAGTAGCTGGATATCAGACGAGACCAGTCAATTTAATATTCAACGCCTTCAGGAGGCACTGCTACGACTGCCTATCCGACAGCAGGAAGCCATCCAATTACGCTACTATCATGATTTTAGTGCCGAAGAGATCGGAAAAATCATGGATATTAATGTCCAGTCGGTGCGTAACTTACTCAATCGGGCCATGCAACAATTGCGTGCCGACCTCCCCTTTTTCCCTATTTCCCTTTTGACTCTGGCCTTTTCCTAACCATGTGCCAGTTGAGAGCAAAACGGATGGGTGCACGGTGGACTTTGATTCTATTACAGGTAAATAGCAAAATATAACGACATTTACTTCTGTGATTTTCAGTCTTCCGGGAACAGCCGGTCATCTCCAATTATTTCCCGTCAATCTTACACTGAGGTAAGAACTGCAGTACACAAATCAAACTATTTTAATATTTTTTAATACTTTACTGAGTATGTTTTTAGAATTGGTGTATCTGTCTGTTTGTAGCAAACAGAAAAATGGATCGATTCGCAAACTTCACTTTACGGGATTTTATACAGGATGAGGACTTTATTCAGTGGGTCAAATATCCCACTGCCGAACGCAATGCTTTCTGGGAGGCCGTAAGAGTAGCGCACCCACAGCAGTCGCCAGTAATAGACAGGGCCATACTTTTGGTAGAAGGCCTTGCCACTTTTTATCCCGATGTACCCGAAACTGAGGTCGATAAAGGGCGACAGCAGGTACTGTCTCAGCTTCATGCTTCCCCGGTTTCGCCCATCCCGAGCAGACTCATTTATATGGCTCTTGCCGCGTCTATCGTCCTTTTCCTAGGCATATGGTGGCAGGGACAAGACCGAACTATACCTCTTCAAGATCAAATTACAAGGCTTTATCATGGCAGGAATGTAATCTTGAACGAAGGAACTGCACCTAAAACGGTGACTTTACCCGAAGGAAGTAAGGTCATTCTATCGGCAAATAGTAGGATTAATTACGAAATAAATAAAAAAGGGCAGCGGCAGGTATCACTGGAGGGGGAGGCCATTTTCGATGTTACCAAAAATCCAAATCAACCATTTCTGGTATATGCCAACGGCCTCATTACAAAGGTAATTGGGACCCGATTCAAAGTTTCAGCTTATAACGATGGCGCCGAGGTAAAAGTTGAAGTGAATTCAGGTCGGGTAAAGGTATATTCTTCGGAGCGAAGCAAGGGTGATCCCGAATCAGACGGTATTATTCTTACGCCCAATCAAAGCGTTATTTACCGCAAAAAGGATATGAGCCTTACCAGACAACTGGTAGAACGGCCTCAGATCCTGATCACACCAGACCTTCCTGGTAATTTCACTTATACCGATACGCCAATCTCCGAAGTTTTTGAAGGCTTGGAGAAGGCCTACGGCATAAAGGTTCATTACGACCCGGAGGTATTCAAGAATTGTCGGCTGAATATGGCACTCACCGATGAATCCTTATACGAAAAACTTGAATTAATAGGAAAGATTGTAGAAGGTCGCTATAACATTCTGGATGGCCAGGTCTATTTCATTGGTGCTGGCTGCAATGAAAATTAAAAATCAACAACATTTTAAAATCAAACGAAGCCTATGACAAAAAACTAAACTAAAAAAAGAACCGGCTATGCAGCAACATAACCGGTTCTGGAATTTTTGCGGAATAACAGGCAGCAACCAATTATTCCTAGCGATTAGTATTTTCCTAACACCAAATCTATTTCAATAAATGAAAAAAAAATTTCTAATCCAAGCCTTTCTATACCAGCTTATGAAAAGGTCACTACTCCAATTTACCCTAGCGGTAATATGCTCGGGTATAGCGCTCGCTCACACGATGAAAGCCCAGGGGGTACTCAGCCGCCCCGTGAAATTACACATCGAAAATCGCTCCTTTGACCGGACACTTCTCGCGATTGAGAAACAGGCGAAGGTGAAATTCGCCTATAGATCTACCCTGGCTAAGCCAGGCAATAAGTTTAGCCTATCGGCAACTGGAGAGCCTTTGTCCGAACTTCTGGATACTTTCCTAACCCCCCTTAACATGACCTATGAGGTAGCTGGAGAGCATATCGTCCTACGGAAAAAAAAGGTGGACAAGGAGGAAGCCCCATCGAAGCCTCTGCTTCAGGAACGTAGCCTGACAGGGACCATCACCGATGACAAAGGTGAGGTGCTCCCGGGTGTAAGTATACTGGTAAAAGGCACGCAGAGAGGCACACTTAGCAATGTGGATGGAAGCTATTCCATAGCCCTGCCTGATGGAGAAGTCACGCTGGTATTCTCATTTGTAGGTTACCTTAATTTCGAAACTCCTGTTAATAATAGGACAGTATTAGACGTTACCCTGAAACCCGACACCAAGTCCCTGGACGAAGTTATTGTAGTAGGGTATGGAACACAGAAAAAACGGGATGTATCTACGGCAATATCCTCGGTGTCCAGCAAAGAACTCAAAGACAAACCCTTGGCGAACTTTGCCTCAGCAATGGCGGGAAAAATGGCCGGAGTGAAAATTTCTAATTCTAATACTGCACCAGGAGGGGGAACGAGTATTCGTATCAGAGGAGTAAGTTCCATCAATGCCAGCAATAACCCGCTGATTGTAATCGATGGATTTCCCTTAAAAGATGGATTTAGCAAAGATGAGAACCCCTTAAATGGAATTAATGTAGCAGATATAGAATCAATTGAAGTATTAAAGGATGCCTCATCAAGTGCCATCTATGGGACACAAGCAGCCAATGGAGTCATCTTGATTACTACTAAAAAAGGAAAAAAAGGGAAACCCACTCTCAATATCAATGTTAGCCAGGGTTTCGACCGCATGATCAATAAAATCGACGTTCTGAAAGGGGATGACTTCTTACAGTATCTGGACGAAGCTCGGGCTAATGCCTATACCCTGGAAGACCCGAACTTTGGAACCAATAGTTTAGACGCTCCTTTATGGAAGTGGTCGGACAGTCCAGAAACACGGCTGGAAAATTGGAAAAAATATTCTAGCCATGCAGCGGCTATGGCCGCTCCCGGCAACCTCTTTCCTCGATGGATCACCGTAATCGATACCATATACAAAATGCCTTATAATACTGACTGGCAAGACTTGATCACCCGTACCGGAAAGGTAACGGATGTTCAGTTATCAGCATCAGGTGGAACCGACAATGTCAATTACATGATATCAGGCGGGTATTTTAACCAGAAAGGCATTGTCATGAATTCGGATTATAACCGGATTTCCTTCAGAGCAAATATCGATCTGAAACTCACCAATCGAATCCGCGCGGGAATGCTCTTAGCACCGACTCTGGAAAACTCAAATGTCCTTCCCAATATAGAAGGCAGCAGCAATACCAATCCTTTCTATAATGCCGTGGCCATGCCCCCCATTTGGAACCCCCGAGACGAAAATGGAGATCCGGTTTACTACGGAAACACCTTGCTCAATCCCTGGGACTGGAACTTCGCTTTCTATGTTAACCCTTTGCACCTTTTTATGAAGAAAGATGAAAGGAGAAATTTCAAAAACCTGTCCACCCTCTATACCGAAATCGACATCATTAAAGGCTTGAAATTCCGGTCGGAATTCCATACCGAATATCGCTATCGCGAACGAGACTTTTTCAATCCTAGTTCGGTGCCCACAGCTTCTCAAACTTTCTCTCGATCTCAGGGGATAAATCAAACCAACCACCGATTGTACTGGAACTCCCAAAACTTCCTTACCTACCAGAAAGAAATTAAAAAACACTCAATATCAGCAGTGGCTGGTTACTCGGTGGAAGAATCCAATTACCGCGATTCATATCTTAACAAATATGACTATCCAACCGACCTTATTCCTACCTTAAACCAAGCTCTCACCATACTGAATGCGCAAACCGACGCGCGCACCAACCGCTCCAGCGAGTCAATGATCGGTAGCTTTGGTAGGGTAATGTATAATTTTGCTGGAAAATATTATTTTACAGGAAGTATTCGCCGAGATGGATCATCTAAATTTGGGATGGATAAAAAATGGGGTGTATTCCCATCCGTATCCACAGCGTGGCGTATTTCGGACGAACCATTCTTCAAGCCCTTGCAGCGCTATATCAGCGACCTGAAAATTAGAGGAGGATGGGGAATAATTGGTAATGCCGGAATATCGAATTATCAGGCGCTAAGCACCCTTAGCTCTTCATCCTATGTATTGGGAGGCGGACCAGGCGTGGCCCCATCCTATACTGAGGGTAAAATTGCCAACCCTGCTCTGGGCTGGGAGTCTACTACAGACTGGGGCGCAGGAATCGATGCCGAATTACTAGGCAATCGCATCAGCCTTAGCGTCGATTACTTCTATCGTCTGACCGAAAATATGTTATTCAACATGCCTCTTCCTACCTTAACGGGTTTCGGTTCTTATATGGCCAATATCGGTGCCATGCGCAACAGGGGTTACGAATATTCAATTATGACGAGAAATATGGTCGGGGAACTCAAGTGGACTACCAGCGCCAACTTATCGTATTACCGCAACCGTGTGCTGGATATCGGGAAGGATAAGCGACCTCTGATAAATAACGATGGCTATACCACTGAAGGCCGCCCTATTGCAGGCATTTACGGGGCCAGTTTCCTGGGGCCTTACCGCGACTGGCAGGATGTAAAAACATCGCCCATTGTCAACGCTAATAACCCAGACTGGAGATACAGATCGAGCCCCGGAACGGCCAAACTTGCCGATGTCAATGGTGACGGGATTATCGATGGGAGCGACAACACCATTATAGGCTCAGCGATACCCGATTTCGTTTGGGGGATAACCAATAATCTGGAATATAAGGGCATCGACCTCAGCATTCAGGTAAATGGCACCCAAGGCGGAGATATTTCGATGCGGCAAATGGAGGCAATCTATGGAAGAGCCACCGGGCAAAACAATACTACCGTAGATTATTTCCAAAATTACTGGAGACCAGACAATATGGATGCAAAATATACCGCTCCGAGCCGTAAATCTTACGATGGTACCAATATGAGTGGCTCTCTGCTCTACAAAGGAACCTTCGTCAATATTCAGAATATTGCCTTGGGCTATACCCTCCCGCAACATATCATTCAGAAATTATCCATGTCTCGAATTCGGGTGTATACATCTATTATTAATGCCCTGTATATCACCAAATTTCCAGGCTACAATCCTGAAGCTAATTTTCAGGGAGACAATGCATTGTCTCAGGGTATCAACCGCGACTCTTATCCTATGGCCCGGTCCATTTCGTTTGGTGTGAACTTATCTTTTTAATTGATAAAGAAATGAAAAAAATATTCTCAATTATAGCCCTGTCTTTTTTGCTATTATCTTGTTCCGAAGATTTTTTGGACCGGCAACCAGAAGATACGCTGTCGCCAGGCACTTTTTATAGGAATCCGGCAGAAATTAAATCTGGTCTCGTAGGCTGTTATAAGGTACTTCAAAACATTTATAACCAGACTGACCTTCCCCTGATCATCGAACTGATGTCCGACGATGGAAAGGATCGGTTCCGGACAGGCGTTTGGCAGACCTTCAAGAAAACTAACTCTGATTCCCAGCCGGGCATATGGAATAACAACTTTAAAATGATAGCCAACTGCAATACGATTATTGGTATCATTGATAGGTATACTCCTAAAAATGCAGAAGAAGAAAAATTAGTAAAAGCCTATAAAGCGGAGGCCTCTTTTCTGCGTGCCTTAGCCTATTTTAATTTAGTAAGGATTTATGGTCCGGTTCCCATGGTTTCAGAAACCTTTACGGATCTCACAAAAGCATTTGGAATAGGTCGAACGCCTGTCAACGAGATTTATAATAATTTAATTATTCCCGATCTGGAATATGCTACGATAAATTGTCTGACCAAAACAGCACTGAAAGGAGAAGAAGCTAGGGCTTCCAAGGGAGCAGCATTAACGATGCTGGGCAAGGTTTATTTAACAATGAATAACCATCCAAAAGCGTCGGAAACCCTTAAAAGGCTCATCGTAGACAAAGAAGCGGGCGCTTATGCTCTGCTACCCGATTTCAAAAATGTTTTTCAGTCGACCAATAAATTCCATAATGAATCCATCTTCGAAGTGAACTTTAATATTGCGGCCGGTCAGCCCAGCTACTGGTTCCGCTGGGTCAATAATGACGTTGGCCTGATCTGGGGAGTGGGTGGAGCTACTAATTTACTGGTAGAGCATAACTTGATGAGAGAATTTGTGGATAATGGAGAGTCTGTTCGCTACAGCACGGCCATAGATTCAGGCTATATCGCTTCCAGTACTATTCCGGTGCAAGGCTGGGTGATCAAACATACCCCTCCTCCTGCCCAATTAAAGCAGTATAATAATACCGGTACCGATAACAACTATATTATCACCCGCTATGCTGACGCCTTGTTAATGTATGCCGAAGCCTTAATGGTTACAGGTAAAAAGGACGAGGCCTTAATTTATCTCAATCAGGTGCGTTCAAGGGTGAATATGCCCGCTGTGAAGGTAGAAGATTTAAATATGGACACCATTCTTCACGAAAGAAGAGTGGAACTAGCCTACGAAGGTCATAGATACTTCGACCTGGTAAGAACTGGAAAAGCGATCGATGTCCTGACGAAGGTACTGATGACCAAGGTAGATTACGACACGAATATTACCATTTCAGCCCCTATTCCACAAGAACAGCTGCTTTTACCTATTCCGGTGGCGGAAATCGAAAAAGACCAAACCTTACCACAAAATCCTGGCTATTAATATTTGTAAAGTAATAGATATGAAAAATAACTCGTTCAAAGCAGTCATAATGCTCCTGGGAGCAGTGATTTTCTCCTCCTGTCTGAGGGAAGACATCGTGGCCACTCCAGGTATCAAAAGCGTCAAGTACTATATGAATGATGCGCAAGGGAAGGACTCACTTATTGGCTCACCTGTAAAAGGGAAAACAGTAAAAATTGTAGTGGATACCGATGCTGACATGTGTTCAGTATGGCCCGGAGGCATCCGGGAAATCATGAAAAAGAAAATAAGCAGTGATGGAGGTGTAACCTTTGCCGACTCGATTGACATGTTTAACAATCCTGTCCTGGTGAAGAGTGATAGGTATACAGACTATGGTTTGATTGGGGCCCGGGGATTAAAAACTACCCTCTCCAGCGATGGATGGTACTGTAATTACACCTATCCCGATGCCGGAGATTTCAATCTGGTAGTTGTAGTGACCAATCATGGATATCAGGACAAACAATTTAAGCCGGCAGTAATAGATTTTGGCATGCTTTCCGTAAAGTAATCCATTACCAGCCCATAGCCCTGAACGGTAGACAGGGTTATGGGCTCTTCAAAATGGCATTAGGCCGAACATCAGAATACTGGCTAATGAGGTGTTGAGGGGCTATCTAATTGCCGGATTGAGCTGAATTAGCCCTACTACGTCTAAGTCCTGTAAAATACATCGATCTACTTATTATTTCTTCTTTTATAACCCGCATCTCTCCCCTGTGCCAGTCAGTACCTCTGCCTTCTCGGCAGAGCTAATAGACCATAATTGAAAATGAGAATTTAACATTTATATCATATTGCGCAAAACCGATCCTCCACAGTACATTCTCCTCAGCAAATAAAGCTTATCTCTTATAAATTCTTTATAAAACCTCAGAAAAGCCCGATTAATTCAGAGTTTTTATTTCATGCAAACGTTTGCAATAAAACGGTAAAATCATTCGGGTTTTGTTTTTGAAAATATTTTAGTTTATTTGGCACTATTCTTTAATTTTACTTAAAATTCTACCAATGAAACTTCCAATTATTCATTTAAACGTAGGATTTTAGTGCTAAAATTATAATGAAGACAAATACCATTAGCTTTTCTCAATCTAAATTTCTGTAAATTAATTATTCTCTCAATCCTAAATACCACCTTATGCTAAAACCTTTTTGCTAAACAGCTTTTGCTGCATTGAATCTTTAAAAAAATTTACTAACCATTACCTAACTATGACAAAAAAAATTACGCACAACTACTGGGGGGGAAGTCAGTTCATAAGGAGCAAATTTCTGCCGGCCATGCTGCTACTAGCCAGCCCGCTTTACGCAGCTCCCAGCCTTACACCCGCATCGGGAACTACGCTGACAACCAAGGCCATCGATAAAATAATTACAGGTAAGGTTACCGACTCCTCTACGGGAGACGCCTTACCGGGGGTAAATGTAGTGGTGAAAGGTACCAGCCAAGGTACTACCACTGGGGTAGATGGCACCTATAGACTCGATGTAGCGGACAACAGTACCACGCTCGTATTCAGCTTTGTAGGCTTCCTTAGCAAAGAGGTTACGATCGGCTCCAGATCAGTGATCAACCTGGCCCTGGACTCCGACACGAAGGCCTTGAGTGAAGTAGTCGTGATCGGGTACGGTACGGCTAAGAAGTCGGACCTTACCGGATCGGTAGGCACTGTAAAGGAAGATCAGCTTAAGGAGCGCCCGGCCCCTTCATTAAACCAGGCATTACAAGGTAAAATATCCGGGGTGCAGGTTAACGTCAACTCAGGACGTCCCGGGGGGCGCGGTAACGTGCGTATCCGTGGGTTTAGCTCCATCAACTCCTCCAACAACCCTTTATATGTTGTGGATGGTGTGATGTTACCTCAGGGAAATCAAAATCAGCAAAGTCAGGCCATCGATTTCATCAATCCGAACGACATCGTATCGGTGGAGGTCCTTAAAGATGCCTCCTCAACGGCCATATATGGTGCAAGGGGAGCCAACGGGGTAATCCTAGTGACGACCAAAAAAGGAAAATCGGGGGAAGGTTCGATTACCTATGGGGTCGACTTTAGTGTAGCCACTCCTGGCCCAAAAAGAGCAAAAGTACTCAATGCCCAGGAATATCTGGAGGTAGAAGATATTGCCTATAAAAATATGGAAAAATTTGACCCGTCAGGATGGGCAGCGGGCAAGTACTTGACGCATAATCCACAAGTAAGGCGTGCCGCTCTGCAAGCAAAATATCCTGAAATCTTCACCGTGCGTCCAGACGGGACTTACGCTCCCAATTATGATACGGATTGGTTCAAAGAAGCTACTCAGAGTAAACTTTCCCAAAATCATCAACTTGGTTTTAGCGGAGGAAACGAAAGGACTACGTATGCTTTATCTCTCAATTACCGGGATGATCAAGGGTTGATCAAAACTTCTTATTTAAAGCGATATTCTACCCGGTTTAGCATTGACGACCAGGTAAAGAAATGGTTAAAAATAGGAGCTACGCTCAGCTATAATAACCAAGCTGAAAATCTGGTAGATATCAATGATGCAGTTCCTCGTCAGATGGTGGAAGATTTCCCTTTCTTACCCGTAAAATACAAAGACGGAACATATGCTAATAACAGAGATTACCCAGGAGCGGAAGGTTCGTTCAGCTCAGTACACCGCCTCATGGGTCGCCAGTATATCCAGAATACCCAAACCACTTTAGGAAGTATCTATTCTAATATCACCCTGGCCCCCGGCCTTGAAATGCGCTCTGTATTAGGGGTAAATATTTTAAATCAAGAAATCAACCAGTCGGAAACTAGGACCCTGCGTATTGGTGAATCAGGATTAGCCAGTAAAAACAACCGCAAGGAACAGTTTTGGTCGTTTGAAAATTATTTGACTTATAATAAAACTTTCGACGGCATACACGCTTTAAATGCCTTACTAGGGATATCCTGGCAAGAAACCAATATAGCCACCACCGGGGCAAGCGTTAGGAATTTTTCTACTGATTATTTCGGATTTGACAACCTGGGTGCAGGAGCCACACTACCCGGCGTTTCTTCAGGAGCATCGCGGTTTGCTTTTAACTCCTATTTCGGTCGTATCAACTATACGCTTCTGGACAAATATCTGCTGACGGTAACAGGGCGGGCCGATGGCTCTTCCAAATTCGGAAACAATCATAAATATGCTTTCTTCCCTTCTGCAGCTTTAGCATGGAAAGTTTCAGATGAAGATTTTTTAAAAAGCAGTTCATTGATTTCCAACCTGAAATTGAGAACCAGTTACGGTTTGACCGGAAACTCAGAAATACCATCCTATTCGTCTCTGTCCCTGTTAAGCTCTAATTATGCTACTGTTTATGGGGATGCCAGAGTAAATGGTACAGGTATCAACAGGCTTGCCAATAATGACCTGAAATGGGAGAAGACAGCCCAGACCGATGCTGGTATAGAAATCAGCTTCCTAAAAGGCCGTATAGCCATTGAAGCCGACTATTATTACAGAAAAACCACTGATATGCTTCTGGATGCGCCCGTACCACGTACGAGCGGTTACGCGGTTATCCGCAAGAACATTGGCTCTATGGAGAACAAGGGATTTGAATTCACCTTAAATACCGTCAATATTGAAAGGGGCGCTTTTAGCTGGAACACAAGCTTTAATATCTCTCTAAACAAAAGTAAGGTACTTTCTCTGGCCACTCCCGCAGACATATTTGGAGTAGGTGGACCCGGAATTACCAACCAAACCAGTGTGATCCGTATTGGAGAACCGGTAGGAGCTTTCTGGGGGCTTACGCGTTTGGGAACCTGGAGCGAAGCGGAAAAAGATGAGGCAGCCAAGTTTACCAGCTATCGCGCTAGTCTTACCATGCTGCCAGGAGACATCAAATATAAGGATGTTAATAACGATGGCGTAATCACTGACGCCGACCGCAGTATTATTGGAAATGGAAGTCCAAAAGGCTGGGGATCCCTTACCAACACGATTCGTTATGGCAATTTTGACTTGATGCTCGATCTGCAATATTCCTATGGTAACGATGTAATGGACATGAACCTTCACGCTAGCGAAGACCGTGTATCTCTTGCCAACAGCTATGCCACGGTTCTGGACGCCTGGACTCCTACCAATCAGGACACTCCTATTGCACAACTTCGTGATACCAAAGCGGGTTATGTTACCAATGTAGACACCCGATGGATATTTGACGGCTCATTCCTGCGTGGTAGAAACCTCGTGTTGGGATATACCTTCCCATCCGACATGATCAATAAGATTAAGCTAAGCAGACTTAAGGTGTATGTATCGGCTCAGAATTTCTTCCTATTAACAAAATATCCTCATGGAGACCCTGAAATGACACCGATTCGTGGTGGAGACGGAGACAACGTATTTTCGCAAGGTATGATCTGGCACGGATACCCAAAACCATCCACCTTCACAGGGGGCTTACAAATCACTTTGTAAGAGGCTGATTTACTTATTTCAATAAAGACATATAATATGAAATTATACCATATCAAAAAACTTGGACTGGCCATGATCTCTGGGGTTATGATGCTGGCTCCTACGAGCTGCTCCGACTTCCTAGATGAAAAGGATCCTTCTAACCTGACACCCGATAGTTTTTATACTATCCCCGATCATGCCGAAGCTGCTATTGCCGCTACTTATTCCGACCTTCGGTTTTATGGAAGTGGGGCAGGAATCTTCTCGGCTAACTGGCAAATGCTGGAGGCTGTAACCGGTACGGCCACCACCGAAACCGGACAAAATTCCAATCTAAACAATTTGTACTCTCTGAGCTACGATGGTAATACTGAGCATATCAGCAACTGGTGGAACGGTTTGTACAAAATCATTGCGAATGCCAACCTGGCACTGGAGAAAATACCTGGTATTAAATTTGTTGCGCCGGCTACGGAAGCACAAAAAACCAAGTTAATAGGGGAAGCAAAATTTTTGAGAGCCTGGGCATACTTCAATGTGGTCAGACTATGGGGAGATGCCCCTCTTATTACTAAGCCTCAATCTGCTTCTTCCGAAGATTTCTTTCCACAAAGAACGCCTCAGGAACAGGTGTACAACCTTATCGTAGAGGACCTAAAAGCAGCGGAGGCTGCTGGATTGCCCGTCTTTGAAACCAGTGGACGTGCTTCGCAAATGGCAGTAAAAGCACTTCTTTCGAAAGTTTACCTAACCATGGCCGGTTTCCCTCTTAGTAAAGGAGCCTCTCATTACACTTTGGCGGCTGCCAAGGCGAAGGAGGTAATAGACTATTCGAAAGCGAATCCGTCGACTGTCAATTTGTTTGATAACTACAAGAAAATTCATGATGAGACGCAGAAAAATAAATTAGAGCATCTCTTTCAGATCCAGTACAATTCAACTGTGGCAAGTTTTCCGCTAAACGACTTTTTTCCCAATTTCAAGCCTGTCACTTTTGCAGGACCTGGCGGAACGGGAAGCACAGTACCTACTTTGTCGTTTTATAATTCTTTCGAACCTGGGGACCTCCGGACAAAAGATCAGGAAGGCTGGTTTTATACGAGCTATTATATGAACGGGAATGGCGAACCATTCGATCTGGGAGCACCCTATGTGTTTAAATATTTCAATATTGCTGCCCTAGGGGGTAAGGGAGTTAACCCTACCAAACTTAATAACCTGAATGTTAACCTCATTCGCTTTGCTGAAGTACTGCTGATCTATGCAGAAGCTCAAAACGAAGCCGGAGGACTTAACACAGAAGCATATGAAGCTTATAAACGCATCCGGGATCGGGCCCAGCTTACCACCCCAGCCATGGGAACTTTTTCACAGTCGACTTTTAGAGAAGCCGTTTGGAGAGAAAGATGGTATGAATTCTGCTACGAGGGTATCACCTGGTTCGACATGGTACGCCTTCGCAAGGTCTTTAACGAAAAAACGAAAGGCTTTGATAATTTCGTAGGCCATATCAACTTGAATATTGGAAGTGGGGTTGCATTAAAGGAAAAACATCTATTATTTCCTTTAGGCGTGCAGGAAATGCTAAACAGCCCTAACCTGCGACCGCAGAATCCAGGTTACGAGCAATAGTCCAAAAATAGATTACAAAAAAGCCCCAGTGAGAATTGCTTCACTGGGGCTTTGCTATTTTTCAGGGCTGGTTAATCTTCAAAAAGGTTGCCCAGTTTTCCGATCACCGAGCCACTTTCTTTATTTGAATTTGGTCCGCCAACGGCTAGGCGTTGTATCAATTTCGAGATGGGCATCGACTGAATCCACACGCGACCTGTCCCCTGTAAAGTGGCCAGGAACATGCCTTCCCCTCCGAACACCATTGACTTCAGACCACCTGAACGTTGTATATCGAAGCTTAGGGACTGCTCAAAAGCGACCACACATCCGGTGTCGACCCGCAAGGTTTCGTTATTTAGCTGACGCTCGATCATAACCCCACCGGCATGAACAAAGGCCATACCGTCACCCTTTAGTTTCTGAAGGATAAATCCCTCGCCACCAAACAGTCCAGACCCAAAACGTCTGTTAAAATGGATTTTCATACTCGTTCCCATAGCTGCACATAAGAAGCCGTCTTTCTGCACGATTAATTCATTTCCATAGATTTTCGAAAGATCGATCGGCATGATGGTACCGGGATATGGAGCTGAAAAGGCGACTTTTCTTTTGCCCACTCCCCTGTTGGTAAAATGAGTCATAAACAAGGACTCCCCAGTAAGAATGCGAGTCCCTGCCTGAAAAATTTTGCCCATAATGCTCTGATTGGCCTCAGAACCATCTCCCATTTTCGTTTCGAAATGGATTCCATCTTCCATAAATAGCATGGCGCCCGCCTCTGCTATAACTGTCTCCATAGGATCCAGCTCTATTTCAGCAACCTGGATATCATCACCAATAATCTTATAATCTATCTCGTGTGATCTCATTTTTTACAAAAAAAATTATGGTTTAAAAGCAGTTTACTTGCCTAAGCAGCGCAGTGCTCTTCCAGGAAGCATTATTCTTCTTCGTCCAAAAAAGCGTCGGTGTCTAAATCCTCATCCTCCTCAGGTTTGGCATCTCGACCAGGAATATCTTCACGATCTCTCAGTTTCTTGTCGTCAACATTCTTATTCAGAAACTCGTTGATACGATCCATATCATAACTGGTCGTAATTTCGCCAAAGGAATTGATTTTGATATCAAAGCCATCCAGATCCTTATGAACCCTGGGTTTTCCCTCGGTAGGTTTTGCGCTGCTGGTTTTCTTTTTCTTTGCCATCTCATGTCTGTTTAATGCTGGATATCACTTTTTCACTTACGGCTCAAAAAATTCATACCCTTATCCATTTCAATCATGACTCTGGCCTATCTGGTTATGAAATTACGAAAGCCATCAGGTAAGGGCAATAGATATTGAGTAAACGGTGCTTTTGAATTAGGCCAGGCGAATTTGGGCTGGTAAACGGTCGATAGCCCCTTTCAAGCGGCTGCATACTTCCTCCTTACCCAGTATTTCCATGGTCACCATCAGGTCCGGTCCGGTGCCCACCCCTGTCAAAGCCAAGCGAAGCGGCTGCATCACTTTCCCCATTTTAATGGACATAGCCCCTAATGTTTCTGAAATTAACGTTTTGATAGATTCCGCTTCAAAAGCAGCCTCATAGGACGTGAAGGCATCTGTTAGTCCAGAAATAGCGGCAACCGCCTCTTCATTCCACTTCTTGAGGGCCACATCCTGGTCATAGACCTGAGGAGCCGCAAATAAAAAGAGTGACTCGTTTACGATATCTTTGACAAAGGTCACCCGATCTTTAAGCAAATAAATAATTTTTGTTACCTGCTGATCCGAGATATTAATTCCCCTGGCATCAAATAATGGTTTTATCTCCTTAGCAAGTTCCGCCACTGGACGATCTTTCAGATATTGCTGGTTAAACCAGTTGGCTTTTTGAATATCGAATCGAGCGCCCGCCTTATGAACCCGCTCAAAGCTAAAGGCGTTTATCAAATCCTCCATGCTAAAAAGCTCTTGCTCCGTTCCTGCGTTCCAACCCAATAGGGCCAGGAAGTTGGCAGTTGCATCGGGGAAATAGCCTTCTTCCCTAAAACCTCTGGCTACATCACCCGTAACCGGATCGGTCCACTGCAGGGGAAATATGGGGAACCCACCCAAATCGGCATCCCGTTTGGACAGCTTACCGTTACCATCGGGCTTAAGTAATAATGGAAGATGAGCAAACTTAGGCATGGTAGACTCCCAGCCCAAATAGCGGTAAAGCAATACATGCAAAGGAGCAGAAGGCAACCATTCTTCTCCCCGGATCACATGGGTTATGCCCATCAGATGGTCATCTACAATATTGGCCAAATGATAGGTAGGCATGCCGTCCGATTTCAATAACACCTTGTCGTCAATCTGGCTGGAGTGAACCACCACCCATCCGCGAATCAGATCGTTGAATCGTATGTCCTCTTTTGGCATAATTTTCATCCTGATAACATAGGGATCTCCATTATCCAGGCGCCTCTGCGTTTCAGCCGGAGAAAGGGTAAGAGAATTGTTCATCTCCATCCGGGTAATAGCATTATACTGAACTGCGGCAACCTTGGCAGCTTCCAACCTCTTGCGCATTGCATCTAGCTCCTCCGCAGTATCAAAGGCATAGTAGGCCTTTCCCTCCGCAATAAGCTGGTCGGCATATTGTCGATACAAAGGTTTACGCTCCGACTGTCGGTACGGAGCATGAGGTCCGCCTTTTCCAAGCCCTTCGTCAATGGTAATTCCCAGCCACTCCAACGCCTCTAGAATATAGGCCTCTGCCCCAGGTACAAACCGGGTTTGGTCAGTATCCTCTATTCTGAGGAGCATCTGTCCGCCGGTCTGACGGGCAAATAAATAATTATATAGGGCGGTACGCACGCCACCGGCATGTAAAGGACCGGTGGGACTAGGGGCAAAGCGCACCCTTACAGGTTGATCACTCATTGGATTATTTGGTATTATAAGTATAGAAGTAGATACCACTGTACTCCCTGGTAGAAGAGTAAGGTGGTATCCATTATATTTTAAGGAAAGGCCTCTAATAGCCTTACTCTACGGCAATTACAGAAATCTCCACATTGACATCTTTGGGCAGCTTGGCCACCTGAACGGTCTCCCTGGCAGGAGGTTCACTAGTAAAGTAACCGCCATATATTTCGTTTACGGCGGCGAAATCATCCATATTTTTCAAGAATATTGAAGCCTTTACCACCTGAGAAAAGGACATTCCAGCCGCGCCAAGGATATGCCCGATTTGCTGCATCACCAAACCTGTCTCTGCCTGAATATCGCCCGACTTGGCAAGCTCAGCAGCGATCTGGCCTGACACATATAAAGTACCATTGCTTTTTACAGCCTGACTGTAGGGCCCTATGGGCTCAGGAGCCTTATCGGAATAAATTATTTCTTTCGCCATTTTTTAGTATTGATTTTAACAGTAGCCTATTACCCTGGTGGATTATTAGGCTGCTGGCACCTGAATTATGATCTGGCAAAATTATCAAAAATTACGGCAAGTATCGACTTTATTCTGTTTCAAAAAGCGCCCGCAACTCTTTGGCGTCGGCTGGCTTCATCCGTCCTGCTAGTACGAGCCGCAGCTGGCGTCGTCGTAGGGCGCTGTCAAATAAGTCAATTTCTTCAGGGCTTTCTGGTACCAAAGCGGGCACCTCAATGGGTCGGCCATTCTGATCTACGGCCACAAAGGTGTAAAAAGCACTGTTGGTACTGACCCGTTTGCCGGCAGGTATATCTTCGGCCCATACTTGCAGATGAACTTCCATGGAAGAATTAAATGCCCTGGTCACCTTGGCTTGCATGGTTACGATATTGCCCAGCCGTATAGGCTCCGTAAAAGACACATTGTCGACCGAGGCCGTTACAACAATGCGGTTGGAATGTTTCTGGGCAGCAATAGCAGCACAGATATCCATCCAATGCAAGAGGCGTCCGCCCATTAAATTATTCAAGGTATTGGTATCATTAGGAAGCACCATTTCTGTCATGGTAACATCCGACTGTTCTGGCTTCTTGGGATTGAGCATAGCGATAAGTTGTCTGTTAAGAAAAACCAAATGTCCTGATATTAGCCGATCGGAGTCATTTCATTCAGTACCACCTCTTGCACTGCCCCTTCAATAGCTTTTCCAAAATCAATGACATGAGAGGCTTGCATATGCGCTTGCCATAGCTCCCTGTTCGACCAGTTTTCATAGAACAGAAATAAGTTCGGATTCTCATTATCCTGATGCAGGACATAATCGATACATCCTTCTTCAGTCCTAGTAGTCGCAATAAGCTTGATAAGCTCTCCCTTTACTAATTCCAAATTTTCTTCTTTGGCCAATATGCGGGCCACTACGGTTAATTGCTGATTTGCCATGGGGCGAATATACTACTTGTGTAAAAGACTTTATTGTAACAGCATAAAAAAATAAGGATATTAGTCGATCCAGATGGATTTAGTATTTACAAACTCTTGTATACCATAACCTGATAGCTCCCGTCCATAGCCACTATTTTTGATACCACCAAAAGGCATACGAGGATCCGATGCCACCAGCTTGTTGACGAAACTGCTCCCTGCCTCCAACTGCAGAGCAACTTGCTCTCCGCGTTCCTTATTACTGGTGACTACTCCTGAACCCAATCCATACTGCGAATTATTGGCCAAGGCTATCGCATGTCTTTCGTCTTTGGCCCTGATTACTGAAGCCACTGGCCCAAACATTTCGTTGTCAAATGCTTCCATGCCTGGTTTGATATCGGCCAAAATTGTTGCAGGATAATAGGCACCAGGGCGATCGGGGATCACTCCTCCCATTATCAATCGCCCACCCTGCTCCACGGACTTAAGTACCTGCTCATGGAGTTCGTCGCGCAAATCGGCGCGGGCCATTGGTCCGTAATAACTACTTTCATCTTGGGGATCCCCCATTTTGGCTACCCTCATCTTTTCTGTGTATCGATCTAAAAAGGCGTCGTAAATCTGATCTACCACTACAAACCGCTTGGCGGCAATGCAGGTCTGTCCATTATTTTGTAAACGGCCCAATAGGGCAAGATCTGTAGCCATTTCCAAGTCGGCATCTTCCAGTATGATATAGGCGTCACTTCCTCCCAGCTCCATGACTGTTTTCTTCAGATTTTGCCCCGCAATGGAGGCCACCGAACGTCCGGCAGGGTCGCTGCCCGTGAGCGTAACGGCTACGATATTCTTATCTTCTATAATGTCTTTAATGTGTTTGGAATCCAAGTTCAGGTTTGCAAATGCTCCCTCAGGGAAACCTGCCTCTTTGAAGGCATTCTCCAAGGCACATGCGCAGCCCTGCACATTGGAGGCGTGCTTTAATATGCCCGTATTCCCCGCCATGAGCGCAGGGGCGGCAAAACGAATAACCTGATAAAATGGAAAATTCCAAGGCATCACTGCCAGCACCACGCCCAGCGGTTGAAAAGTAACGTAGCTCTTGGCAGCCTCCGTTTCGACAGGCTTATTGGCTAGTAGCGCTTCGGCTTTATCGGCATAATACCGACAGACCCAGATACATTTTTCTATCTCTTTTCGAGCCTGGCCAATCATTTTCCCCATTTCATTGGTGGCCAGCTGGGCATATTCCTCCTTGTGGGTCTCCAGCACATCGGCCAGACTGTGCATTAATCTGGATCGCTCAGAGAAGGGTTTCCCCTTCCATGAGTCGTAAGTATTTTTAGCAAGCTGTACTTTGGTTAGGGCTTCCGTCAGCTCAATACGTTGATATTCGCTAATTTTTTCGCCCGTTGCTGGGTTTATAGAGATCGTACTTGACATCGTATTTTCCTTTTGGTTTCAGTAAAGTGAGCAATAATTGTACCCAGTTAACCTCCAAGGTAATATTACATCCCAAAATTAAGAGGCTAAAACAACCAATTCCTGCGTTTGTTACTCCTAGAACTCAATTACAGTTTTTCCTATGGTCGTTCCTGATTCCTGCATCCGATGTGCTTTCTTCAAATGATCCACCGTAAAGCCCTGCAAGGTAGTAGTTAAAGTAGACTTCAATACGCCTGCATCTATCAAATCGGCTACTTCATTTAAAATCTCGTGCTGGCGTGCCATATCTGCTGTAGTATACATCGAGCGGGTGTACATCAGCTCCCATGAAAATGTAACACTTTTGGTTTTGAGAATATTCAGGTTCAATGGAGAGTTACTACCAGTAATGGACACGATATGCCCCTGTGGCTTGATCAGTTCGGCGGCAAGATCCCAATAGCCCTCCAGATCCACAAAGTCTAAAATATAATCGACTTGTCCGTGACCAATTTTTTCCAAATCAGCTTTCAAGTGGCGATGATTCACCACAAAATCGGCGCCTAGTCCCTCACACCATGCTACCGTTTCGGGACGCGAGGCCGTGGCTATTACAGTTAGCCCAGCCACTTTTTTCGCAATCTGAATGGCAATAGAGCCAACCCCACCTGCTCCGGCCAATATCAACACCGTCTTGCCCTTGTCGGTAGTAGAGTTTACTTTAATACGATCGAATAAAGATTCCCAAGCCGTAAGAGCGGTGAGAGGCAGAGCTGCTGCTTCCGCATTGGTTAAGGATGTCGGCTTGCGACCAACAATACGTTCGTCTACCAATTGATATTCAGCATTGCTCCCACTTCTGGTAAGATCCCCCGCATAGTACACCTCATCTCCAATTTGAAAACGAGAAACCTGATCCCCTATTGCTTCCACTACCCCAACTGCATCCCATCCAATTATCTTGGGCATATCCAAAACCGTATCCTTGGCTGCATTTTGCCGGATCTTAAAATCTACCGGGTTTACCGATATGGCAGAAATTTTCACCAGCAAGTCATATCCCGAGGCGATCGGTGTTTCCGTTTCAAAGGCTATAAAACTGTTTTCTTCCGTGATGGGTAACGATTGCTTAAATCCTATAGCTTTCATAATGCTTTGTTTTTAAAGTACTAAAGTGATGCTGCAAATGTAGGGGGGATACCCGGAGCATGCCATGTATCAAAATGGGTATTCTAGGTATAAAAAAAGGTTTGAAACTATATTCATAATAATATTTGTTTCAATAACAGTAAGTTTACCGCATTAAATGCCCAAAATAGCCAGATTATGTTCATAGAACAAACATATAAACCTTTTGAAATACAAATAGAAGAATTGGAGCAGTGGGAAAAGCGCCCGCATCAGCATAATTTTTTCGAATTGGTATACATCGACATGGGTAGTGGCTTACAGTGCATCAATCAGAGCGAGTTTGGCTACTCGACTGGGAATATTTTCTTATTACCTCCTTTGGATTGCCATTCGTTTAAAATTCAGGAAAAAACCAGGTTTTACTTTATCCGGTTTACTGACTTGTACTTCACCAAAGAGGCCCCGACTGGCAATTATAAGGAATGGTTTAAAAAACTATCGTATGTGTTATCGAACTACAACAGGGTAGCGGGCGATATTATTCAGCACCGAAGCTCACTTGAGCGTGAATTATTGATCAACCTCATCAAGCAAATACATCAGGAATGCCTCTCTAAGGACGGCTACTCCGAAAGCATTATCGAGAGCCTCATGGTGAGCATTCTGAACATTTTGGCTCGGAATATTGAAAAGCGATATGTGGATGCTAACCATCACAAGGATTACAAATTTGGAGAGATCGTCCGCTACATCCAGCATAATATCTATCAGAAAGACAAAGTCAGCCTGGAGCATCTTAGCGGCGAGTTTAGTGTGTCACCCACCTATTTCAGTGAGTATTTCAAAAAGCATTCGGGTTATACCTTTCAGGAGTATTTAATTAAGACAAAGCTCAAGTTAGCGGAGAGTTATTTTACGCATAGTGCCTACTCGATCAAGGAAATTGCCTATATGCTTGGCTTTACCGACTCGAGCCACCTGTCGAAAACTTTTAAGAAACATTATAACACCACGATTCAGCACTTTAAGCGCAGCAATCATGCGACCTAAAGCGCCCCTTATTTTAAGGAGTAAAGCATTTTAACTTTTTACGCTCCCTAGCCTGCTGGCGGTTACCTAGCAGATATTTTGCTCGAACTTGAAAAAACAGATAACTATCCTTCACCTCGGCACCACCCCGCATTCCGCCCACCTGCCGGGGAGGCAGGCCTATTTCAGGCGACCGATCGGAAAGCTGACGCGCTAGATCAGAGGCCAATGCATCGGGATCAGGATAAAATGTACTGACATCGTCCAGATAATCGGAGTTCACAAAGTTATTGCACAGCTCCAGGCCCAAACTTAGCCTCTCCGTTGTTTTAACCGACACCCCTATCCCTCCGGTGAACACCAATGGTAGACGGTTGTACTTTTCCCCTTCGGTCATCAGAGGGGCCAGGCTATACCAGTTGTCTCCTAGCTGCGCCTTGGGCGTCATAAAGGTAGCACCCAACCCCGCAAACAAATAGGGATTGATGGGTGCATGGCGGTTATAGCCAAATAAGTCGGCCTGAATACCGAGATTGATGTCCGGGTTACGGGTTCTGAACGAAAGGTTATTTTGGTAATTCTTGGAATATTGTTGATCGGCTTTTACCTGATAAAAACGTATCTCGCCTCGAGCACTAAAATTTTCGGTGAACCTAAACTGCCCTCCCAGAGAAATCGAAGGGCCAAGACCCAAGTGCTTCATATCGATCCCATCGCGCAGATCACCCATATAATAGGCTACTCCCAGCCCAGCAGTCACACTCATCAGGCCAAAAGGCTGAACATAGCGCTGGCCGGCATTGCCATATCCCTGCGAAAAGGTCTGGCTTGTAATACTATAGAGAAAAATAATGTAGAATAGTATGCGATACTTCATAGTGTATTTTCTAAGTCTGGACACAAATATGCGCCGGGTCAAGGTAAATTGCTACCTTTTTGTAAAATTATACATGGAATAAACTTTGTCACGACTTGTTTAGAATTGCAATCGGCAGTCGGCTATCTGCTATCGGCCGTCAAACTCTTCCCGAAAACGATTTTCGGGTTGATTGCTACTGCATATTGGTTATCATATTCATCATACAAAATCGGTCGTGACAAGGTCAAATATATCCATAACGAAGAAATATACTGAAGTTGGGTAAAGTTTGAAAATATATTATTGTTATAGGGCTTATACGAAATGACTTAACAATCATTTAGTTTAAATTTCATATAGCCACGTGAATAATCATTCGCAGCAATGAGAATATTACTAGGTAATAATAAAGTATCAAATTCTAAACTAAAATGATGAGTCTTCCAGAAGGGTTATAGTGCATATCTGCTACTGGTTACTTTCGATACCAAACTGATTGCCCAGCCAGTCAATAATAATAATGCCATAAAAGATGTCGTAATGCCAGGGCCCACAGCATCCAGCCTTGGAAAATTTGGAGATATCCCCGTCAGTTATTATACCGGTGTACCCAGTGTGAACATTCCCATTTACACGGTAACGGATGGCCCGATAAGCCTTCCCGTTTCTTTGTCCTATCATGCAAGTGGGCTTAAAGTGGGAGAACTGGCCAGTTGGGCGGGTTTCGGGTTCAGCGTCCAGGCAGGGCTGCCCAGGCATACGGCTTCACCTATGATTACTTGGACCGGCTCACCACTTCAAGATATTCTAATTACACCGCAGCAGGCGGTATCGATCCTGTGGATTACTATGGAGAGTCTATGAATTTTGACGTTCGGGGGAACGTTACTTCCATCACCCGCAATGGTATGGTGAAAGGCTCCAGCAGATACACAAATACCACCATTGACAACCAGGCATTGACCATACCAGCCGGTGGAAACCTTACCACACAAAGTACCGGCGCCAGCAGCATCCCGGCCAGTCATATCAATCTGGATGCACCGCACAACTATCTGAACCTGCCAAACAAATTTGATTTTGGCTCCAATAATACCATCGACTTGCTTTATGACGGATTGGGCAACAAGCTCCGTAAAACTGTTAAAACCTCAGGAACCACAACTATAACCCAGGATTATTTGGGCGGCATTGAGCTGAAAAACAATGTCGTGGAGGCGGTGTATAATGAAGAAGGACGTGCATTTAATAATGGCGGAACGTTTCGTTATGAATACGTGCTGCGTGATCACTTGGGCAATACTCGGGTAGTGTTTTCTGATAAAAATGGAAGTGGTAGTATTGATAACACCGAGATTTTAAGCGAAACACATTACTATCCCTTCGGGAAAAGTTTTGACGGTGCCTGGTATAGTGACTCAAATGCTTCAAAGTATCGTTATCTTTATAACGGGAAGGAGTTAAGCGAGGAATTTGATCTGAACTTTTATGATTATGGGGCTAGGTGGTTGGATCCGGGGATGGGGAGCTGGTGGGAGGTGGATCCGCTGGCAGACCAATTTCCAAGTCTGACTCCCTATAATTTTGCAGAAAACAATCCCATCAGGTTCATTGATCCTGATGGGATGGCTTCCCAAACAATTTATGACTTTGACGGCAAAGCACAAACTGTTGGAGATAATGATTATGCTGCATCGAGTGATAATGGGGGCTGCCCACCTAATTGTCCACAAACGATTGCAAAAGCGGATGCAACAGGGCGGGCTAGTTCAGTAACACCGCAGCTAGCCACTGGTGGAGTAACCTTGCCCCAAAGAGATCAAGGTACACTGTCCAATGCGGACTCCCGGCTTCTGCCACATGAACAGGCGGGGACTATTGGGATAATCATAGGATTGCAAACAATTGCGACTGAGACGGCGCTTGCTGCGGCGGGTAAATATGTAGTAGCATTGGTTAGAGGAAAAAGTCTAGGTAGCGGTTCACAAAATTTATATAGTGGAGTTAAACAAGCTTCGAATTATTTGCAAGAAATAGGCATTCCAAGATCTTATAGAAAGGAGATATTACAGAGTTTTGAGACAGAAACCATTTCATTAAGAATTGCAAATATGAATACATTTGGTCTTCGATTTTATGGTGGTGCAGCAAGTGAAAGTGGAAGGTATTTATTTCCTACATTTACAAGTTATACCAATAGAGTTGGTTTAGCATTGCCTGCCAAATGGAACACTATGTCGGGTATTTCACAATTTCAAATTGCTCCCGGCTCAACCTATATATATGGCAGGGCTGCGTCTCAGGGAGGTATTTATACAGGAGGAAGCTACCAAATGTACGTACCCAATTTAGGAAACTTAATAAAATAAAAATAATGACTGAAACTTCATTTCTTAATAAAAAGGAAAAACTAAAACAGTTTATTGATCTATGTTTGTCAAAAACAGATCAATTAGAAAGTTTAGAGCCCCAATTAAAAAAGTTGAAAGAAATACTTGAAAAATATAATTATGAAAACCGTATTGAAAGTAAGGGGACATTAACAAGAACAATTATTGATAGTCTAGAATTGCCTTACACATTAGGAGAAAAATTTATTTACTTTGATAATAGTATCACGTAGGTGAGGCAAATAGTGCCTTTTGTCAATCGTTCTTTGAGATACTGTATTACTATCCATTTGGGAAATCTTTTGATGGTGCCTGGTACAATGATGCTACAGCTTCAAAGTATAAGTATCTTTATAACGGGAAGGAGTTAAGCGAGGAATTTGATCTAAATTTTTATGATTACGGAGCGCGGTGGCTGGATCCAGGGTTAGGGAGCTGGTGGGAGGTGGATCCGTTGGCAGAGAAGTTTCCAAGTCTGACTCCCTATAATTTTGCGGAGAACAATCCGGTTTCCAAAATTGATCCGGATGGGATGGCTTCCCAAACAATTTATGACTTTGACGACAAAGCACAAACTGTTGGAGATAATGATTATGCTGCATCGAGTGATAATGGAGGCTGCCCACCTAATTGTCCACAAACGATTGCAAAAGCGGATGCAACAGGGCGGGCCAGTTCCGTAACACCGCAGTTAGCCACTGGTGGAGTAACCTTGCCCCAAAGAGATCAAGGTACACTGTCCAATGCGGACTCCCGGCTTCTGCCACATGAACAGGCGGGGGTTGAAGGGGTATCTTTGGGGTTGGAAATGGTGGGTGGTGAGATAGCAATTGTTAAAGTTGGGAAAATTATACGCTCGTTAAGGGCCGCTTCTAAGGCGAGCGAAATGGGATTCCGTTACATGACAGAAGGAGAATTAAACGCAATCCGAGAGACGGGATTGTTAAGAGGGGGACGACCTGGAGAGACGTTTTATACGAAAGATTTATATAAATCTGCGTCAAAAGTTCAACAGCGATTAGCATTGCCCAGTACACCAACACATCGTGTTGAATTTGAAATATTAAATAATCCTAACATAATACGAAAAGGAACAAAAGTACAATCAGCATTTGGGATGCCTGGGAAGGGTGCAGAATTTTTGACTACCGATCCTGTAAATGTAAGATTGATTAACTGGCAACCATTAGGACATTAAATTTCATGGAAAAAGCAAAGTATAAAATAGTGGTAAGCGAACCCTGGAATTTTGATGGGCCAGCTGGAACAAATCTAATAGTAGGAGAAATTTTTAAAGTATTTTCTCCATCAAAATTAATTTTTAAGTCAGACCATTTGATAAGCTTCGGAGACTTAAAAGGAGACATATTAATTCTGGTACCAAGGTATGAAGAACAGCTATTTATAGAAAATGGCTATGAATGTATTGTTGGAGGTGCATTATTCTTACTGACAGATTTCGAGCATAAGACTGAAAAATTTATGGAAGACAATAGTAAATATGTATTGATAGGCAAATTAGAAAAATATTAATTCCTATCGTTTAGTAATTTATCCACGCAGAGTAATGGCAAAAGCAGCATCCCAACTTCACATACTAATCTGGAGGCCCCGCATAACCATCTAAACCTGCCCACCAAGTTTGACTTTGGCTCCAATAATACCATCGACTTGCTTTATGACGGATTGGGCAATAAACTTCGTAAAACAGTTAAAACCTCAGGAACCGTAACACTGACCCAGGATTATCTCGACGGCATAGAACTAAAAAACAACACCGTAGAAGCGGTATATAACGAGGAGGGCCGGGCTTTTAACAATGGCGGGACCTTCCGGTATGAATATGCCCTGCGTGATCATTTGGGCAATACCCGGCCGGGGTGGCGCTCCACTGGTGTTTTCGGATAAAAACAATTCGGGTAGTATTGACAATTCTGAGATAATAAGCGAAACCCACTATTACCCCTTTGGAAAAGCGTTTGACGGTGCCTGGTATGGTGACTCAAATGCTTCAAAGTATCGTTATCTTTATAATGGTAAAGAGTTAAGCGAGGAATTTGATCTAAATTTTTATGATTACGGAGCTAGGTGGCTGGATCCGGGGATAGGATCATGGTGGGAAGTTGATCCGGCCAGTGAAGGAAATAGAAGATGGAGCCCTTATGCTTATGGGAATAATAATCCGGTAAGGTTTATTGATCCAGATGGAATGAGTGCTTTTGAATTGACCGGAAGCAATGGTTACGGGGTTACTGGTGCTGAGACTGACAATTCCACGGAAAGAGATATTTTGAACAGAAATGACGTTATAGCAAAATGTGAAACTTGTCCAAAAAATAAAACTTATGATATTTATCGGGATTCAGATGCACTGTTTACCTATGACAACAAAACTGGTATTGTGGTTAATGGAGATGGCAAAGGGGCAACCGTTTACGGAAAGCGAGAAAGCCAAGCAACAACAATAGGTCTGCCTTGGTGGTATAGTTTGGGGGCTTTTACCGAAAATATTCCTCAAATAAGCTTAAATAGCCTTAAAGTGGCCGCCACAATACCTTTGATGACATTAGCTTTTGTCTTGACCCCGACACAGGCTCAGGCTCCGGGTGTAAACCCAGAAATAAGATACTATGAATCCCCACCAACTGTTTTACCTGGATTTCCAGGAGCAAGAAAAGTTATACCAAAAGCTGGAAGAGCAAGATGGGTTACACCGGATGGAGATATTTTGGAATGGGATTCTCAACATGGTGAAATAGAGGTTTATGATAAGCGAGGAAAACATAAGCGAGTTGCCGATCCAAATTCAGGAGAGACAATTAAACCAAAAGTTCCAGGCAGAACAACACCAAATTAAGAATAAATAAAATGAAAATAGAAAGAGTTATTACTTCCTACAACAATATGGATGACAGTTTCCATGAAGATTTCAACGTAGATGATATCCCTTTTGAAGAGATAATATCTATATTTTCTCCAAAAGAAGATGATCCTTTGATGTATGACCCATACGAAATCAATTTAGAACAATCCAATTTGATTAATAAGTATATACCTTCCTTTGCTTTTGACTTTGGTAACTATTCATATTTCTTAGAATCATACTCAGTTAAAGAATGAATATATAAAACTACTTATAGCGGCGTTATTGACAACACCGAGATTTTAAGCGAAACGCATTATTATCCTTTTGGGAAATCTTTTGATGGAGCATGGTATAATGATGCAACGGCTGGGAAGTATCGTTATCTTTATAACGGTAAAGAGTTAAGCGAAGAATTTGATCTAAATTTTTATGATTATGGCGCGAGGTGGCTGGATCCAGGTATGGGGAGTTGGTGGGAGGTGGATCCGTTGAGCGAACAGGGAAGGCGGTGGTCTCCATACAATTATGCGTTTAATAACCCCATGCGGTTTATTGACCCGGATGGGATGTGGCCGTGGTCAGTCAATGTTCGGTCTTTTATTTCGGCATCATCTGCTGGGGGTGGTTTTTTCTATGGTGATGGGAGAGGTGCTTCTTTTACGGGTACTTCAAGGGTTTATTCAAACTTTACTGTTGATCCTACCAATAAAGTTGTAACCCAGCCTGTTTCAAGAAGTAACGAAACTATTTTCTATGGTGCTATGGTTGGGGCTACCTATATTTCACCCATAGTCCATAGAGGCTCACCAAAGGGGAAAAACGAAAATATTGCATTCTCAAATAATACGGCGTCCTTTGATTTTAGCCACTCGGGTAAAGACCCGATTACTTTTCAACCTCTAACACCAGCCTTAGATGTACATGCCGGTCTTTCGTTCAATGTGGATATGAAAAAAGGCACATTGAACATAACGGGTTCTTTCACTGGTGACCAATTCCCAAGTACAGAAGCGTTTATTACGGATCAATCGGGCAAAGGGAAACTGTTTTTAGGTGCCCAGATGGAACAAGGTGGACTCAAAGATTTGGTGGGAGATAACAAACAGCCTTTGTTTAATGTGAATATGCAAGTCAATTTTGATAGCAAAGGTAACTTTACCGGAGTAAGACAGGGTGACATAAACTATTCGGTATCAGACTGGAACAAAAAAGTGCAGGAGGGCTTTAACAAATGAAAAATTCATACTTCTTTTTAATTTCTCTCAGCCTATTCTTTTTTGGCTGCTATTCTGCCGATGAAGAAATTATTATTGTTCCTAAGGGATTTAAGGGCAACGTACTTATTATATTCAATCAGCCGTCAGGAGTACCCGCCCAATATGAAGGAGGTAAACGGCTCTATAAAATCCCTCCAAATGGAGTTTTGAAAACACAGTTGCCTTCCAATGATGGTTGGAGCAAGATGCCGATGTTTTATTACGAAGAAATCAATAAGAAAAATCTGCTGCCCTATTATCCAGTATTGAGAAATGTAAAAGATACAAGCGTTGTTTTTGCTTACGGCGGTACTGTTGGGTCTGTAATTAAGAACGTAAAGACTGACGAACTTTTGAAATTTATGGAATACCATGTGGGTAATAAGCGAGAAGTAGAAACTTCCTATAACGAAGTGCAAAAGTTAGATATACTTAAATTAGCAGAATAAGCCAAAGCCCCGAGAGATCGGGGTTTTGTTATTATAAGACCGCCACATTTTGATTAAAGAACTCTTTAAACTTCTTGTTGGTGAAAACATCTTTTGGTGAGCATTCTATCGATCAATTTAAAACGTATGTACCATCTTTGGGTATCTAATTCAATAACAGCGGCAATATCGGTCAGATAATCTGGCAGGTAAAGGGCAGGGCTGCCCAGGCTTACGGATTTACCTATGATTATCTGGACCGGCTTACCACTTCAAGATATTCAAATTATACCGCAGCAGGCGGTATCGATCCGGTGGATTATTACGGAGAATCTCTGAATTTCGAGTCGTGCGCGACCCCGGGCGTGGGGAAACGTTACTTCGATCACCCGCAATGGTATGGCGAAAGGCTCCAGCAGATACACGAATTCCATCATTGACAACCAGGCATTGACCATACCAGCCGGTGGAAACCTTACCACGCAAAGTACCGGCGCCAGCAGCATCCCGGCCAGTCATATCAATCTGAATACGCCGCACAATTATCTGAACCTGCCCACCAAGTTTGACTTCGGAACCGGCAATACCATTGAACTCTTGTATGACGGACTGGGCAATATACTTCGTAAAACCGTTAAAACGGCTGGAACAACGACTTTAACCCAGGACTATCTAGATGGCATAGAACTAAAAAACAACACCGTAGAAGCGGTATATAACGAGGAGGGCCGGGCTTTTAACAATGGCGGGACCTTCCGGTATGAATATGCCCTGCGTGATCATTTGGGCAATACCCGGCCGGGGTGGCGCTCCACTGGTATTTACGGATAAAAACGGAAGCGGCAGTATTGATCATACTGAGATCCTTGGCGAAACTCACTACTATCCTTTTGGAAAGGCCTTTGATGGTGCGTGGTATAATGATGCAACGGCTTCCAAGTATAAGTATCTTTATAACGGGAAGGAGTTAAGCGAGGAGATTGATCTAAATTTTTATGATTACGGAGCGCGGTGGCTGGATCCGGGTCTTGGTAGCTGGTGGGAGGTCGATCCAGCCAGTGAGGTAAATAGAAGATGGAGCCCTTATGTTTATGGAAATAATAACCCAGTTAGGTTTATTGATCCGGATGGAATGAGTGCTTTTGAATTGACCGGAAGCAATGGTTACGGGGTTACTGGTGCTGGGACAGGTAGTGCCACAGAGATGGGGAGTTTAAATCAACGCACCATTCAGGATTTAAATGGAAATAATGTTGTTATTGATGATAGTGATATTGCGGGATCTATTTCTATTGATACAAACAAAAAAGACGGTGATACCCAAAAGGAAAATTCTGATAAAAAAAAAGAATGGAGAACAAACCAATGAGGTTCCTAGAAGAAATCATAGATGGGGACTAGAGCCAAGAGCATTACGGTTTGAGAAAATGATGGCTCAATTTGGGATGTTTCCTGGATTTGGTCAAATAAGTGCACCAGCGAAAATGTTACCCGTAGCTTTTAGCAGATTTTCAAGATTTGAATATCATTTTGGTAAACATGCAATTGAATGGGGTGGAATAACAAAGGAGCGTATTACAAAAGAGCATTATCTTTGCTAGAAGGGCCTATTGGCGGTAAAATTGAAGATTTTACCAATAATGCTGGTTATACTTTTCGGATGAATATGCAAACGGGAGAATTTGGAATTATGCGTCCCAACGGAGTGGTAGAGACATTTTATAGAAGATTAAAAGATCCAGCCGCGTACTGGGCAGAACAGGTAGCTAAATATGGAAAGTAAAAAACAATGTATATGCTGTGGTTATCACTCCATCGAAGGTATTTCCGACATATGTCCTGTTTGCTTCTGGCAAAAGGATATCTTTCAGGAGAAATATATCGATGATGACGGCGGCCCTAATTTAATATCTCTAAGAATAAGTCAGGAAAACTTCAACAAATTTGGAGTTATAGACCAAAAATTCAAAAGTCTTGTTAGGCCTCCAAAGGAGGATGAATTATAAAGGTAATTTTACTATAAGAGAATTAGAAAATCTGTTTAATGAATATATAACTCCCTTTATAGAAAAATCAATGACAAGAGCCGTTGAAGCGGTATATAACGAGGAGGGCCGGGCATTTAATAATGGCGGCACATATCGGTATAAATATGTTTTAGAGATCATTTGGGGAATACAAGATTGGTATTTACTGATAAAAACAACTCAGGTAATATTGGTAATACTGAGATCCTTGGCGAGACACACTACTATCCTTTTGGAAAAACTTTTGAAGGTGCCTGGTACAATGATGCGACGGCTGGGAAGTATCGTTATCTTTATAATGGTAAGGAGTTAAGCGAAGAATTTGACCTTAATTTCTACGATTATGGGGCTAGGTGGCTGGATCCGGGAATGGGAAGCTGGTGGGAGGTGGATCCGTTGGCAGAGAAATATTATCACGATTCTCCGTATGTATATGCGGGAAATAACCCGATTGTGAATATTGATCCCAATGGAATGGATTGGTACAAGACCACAGACGGTACGATGCAGTATGACCCAAACATCAAAAGCAAGAAGGATGTTGGCGAAGGTCAGTCGTATGTTGGTAGAACTTACAACGATAAAACAGACAATGGATCAGTGAACTACAGAAAAGACGGTAGTATCATGTACAGTGACCAAACAGATGCTTATAACAGGATAGCGAGTAATTCAACAGTGGGAACAACCCATGAAGAATCGGCGGCTATACTTAAAAATGGCGTCCTGGTTTTGCCAAGTTATGATAACAACAGCACTACCGCTGATCCGGGAAAATACGGCTATAAATTTGAAGGCGGCAATTTGGTTGATGCCGTGGATGGGAAAACCAAAGAACTGGTAGCCATGGTACATACGCACCCGGATAAAGGAGGATCTGCAAGTCCAAGTAAATATTCAGTTGGCGGACCGACAGATGCTAAGTTCCAAGCGAAATACATACCAGGCAAAATGGGATATGTTTTTGGACACGACAATGGCCTGTATGGCATGGTAGCATTCAGGGACCAAAATGGAATTCTGAACGCAAGGATCTATAAACCAGCAGACCTGAATAACGCGAAGGTAACAGATGTCCTAAAATACAAGAGAATCGATCTTCGATATCACGGATCACAATTCAAATATATTAGCCCACGATAATATGAAATACCTTGTGCCAATAGTTTTATGCCTCCTAATATTAGGATGTGGTGAAACACAAAATCACAAATCGCCGATTAATTTAGATGCCAACCCAAAAATATCTAAGATTTTAGCTGAATTCTGTGAAATTGAAAATTGTCAAAACTGCTTAAAAGAATTATTTATTGACCGGATAAACCCTGACAGTACAATATTTACCGTCCGGGTTAGAGGGTACATGTCTGAATATAGAGCTGAACCACCCCCATTTTTCACCTTCAACATCAATGGAAATATCTTCTATGTGTATACTGGAGCTGAAAAATATCTGAAGCCTGATTCAACATTTAAAAGTTACATTGAAAGAGAAAATAAATGTGTCGAATCTATATGGACTATCTTTGAAAAAAACGGGAATTATGTTATTGATAAACATGGCAATGAGCCTTATGTGTATTTCCCAGATTCTTTGATAGTGAAAAATCCGAAATTTTTACCCCCTGATGGTAAAGTAGGTCATTGATACTTTCTTGGAATGAACAACAGCAAAGCCCAGCAGGTCCGGGATTTTTATGTAGCATATTGTCTTTTGGCATTAAAATCACGTATGAGCGCATCAATGACCATAAAAATCTGTTTCCAGTCAGCTTCGGGCCGGGCCGCGTTCGGTATTTTAGAAACCACCTCCTGCATCCGGTCCAGGATCGGCTTGTCGAGTTTCAGATCAGAACTATGAAAAGCCTGTAAAATTTCGAAAAATCTATTTAAATTATTACCCCTTTGGGTTGGAGATAGATAGGAACAGTCCTATTCAGACGCCTGCGACACGTAATGCCGTTAACCGATACAACTTCCTTGGGAAGGAAACGCAGGTTGCCTCCGGGTATATTGATCTGCAAGCAAGGTTTTACGATCCGACGGTTGGTCGGTTCATGGGGGTGGATCCGTTGAGCGAGAAATATTATCACGATTCCCCGTATGTATATGCGGGAAATAACCCGATTGTGAATATTGATCCCAATGGAATGGATTGGTACAAGACCACAGACGGTACGATGCAGTATGACCCAAAAATCAAAAGCAAAAAGGATGTAGGAGAAGGTCAGTCGTATGTTGGTAGAACTTACAACGATAAAACAGACAATGGAACTGTCAATTACAGAAAAGACGGCAGTATCATGTATAGTAACCAAACCGATGCTTATAACCGGATAGCGAGCAATTCAACAGCCGGAGGAACACACGAAGAAGCGGCGGCTATACTTAAAAATGGCGTCCTGGTTTTGCCAAGTTATGATAACAACAGCACTACCGCTGATCCGGGAAGGTATGGGTATAAATTTGAAGGCGGAAATTTGGTTGATGCTGTGGATGGAAAAACCAAAGAACTAGTGGCCATGGTTCACACGCACCCGGATAAGGGAGGTGAAGCAAGCCCAAGTTATTTAAATCTTGGCGGCGGTTCCGATGCAAGCTTCGGTGGAAGGAATATTCCAGGTAAGATGAACTTTGTTTTTGGACATGATAATTATTTGCGTGGAATTACTGCTGATAGGGCTACCGGGTCTTTAAGATATTCTATGTTTATTAGAGCAGATTTTCAAAATATACGTGTCTCGGAGGTTTTAAAAGGCCAAAGGATTAACCTACGCTATTACGGGCAACAATTCAAATATGTAGCACCAAACTCGAGGAAATGATGTCGAAATTTGTATTATTTCTAACAATGACACTTTTAGTTTGTTGTCAGAAACGAGCTTCCAAAGAAGCTATTGGAGTGACCCTTGATAAAAATTTAATTAAAATACTTACAGAAATATGTAACGAAGGGGACTATAAACAATGTGAAAACGAGATTTTTATAGATCGTATTTCTCCCGACAGTACAAGGTTTACTGTGAGGGTCGGAGGCTATATGGTCAAATATACTCCAAGACCGACCCCTGTTATGACAACCAATATAAATGGGATTGAATTCAAAGTTTATACGGGCGCTGAACAGTACATTATATATACAGATACATTAAAAACTGCAATAATGGAAAAGCGTCCCGATGGTTGTTCTACGGAAATTTCAACCATTATTGAGAAAAATGGAATTTATGCCCTTAAAAATTATGGAGGGGAACCGTTCAATTATTATCCTGATCATTTAATACCGGACACATTGAAATTTCTACCCCCTGATGGTAAAGTAGGTCATTAATACTTGCTTGGAATGAACAAATACAAAACACCCTGGGTCACCCGGGGCGTTTTGTTATTACAGTGCCGCCACATTTTGATTAAAGAACTCTTTAAACTTCTTGTTGGTAAGCATTTTATCGACGAGCTTAAAAATGTTAGATTTGGTATTTTAATCTGTCTTTACAAGCTGGTGGGTTTATACTTTGCCTATCGTTCTTTGAAATAATGAAATTACAGAAGTCTGCTCAGCTCCATCAACGGAACGGCGGCATTGAGCGGCACCGCAATGGGGGTCAACAGCATGACAACAGGCTTTGGCCTTCCTGCCTTTGCCGCCACCAATGACGACCTGTTCCGCCAGGAACTCCGATATAATACCAACACCACGGCAGTCGGTGCAACTTCCCAGAACAGCGGATACATTGGCCAGATGATCTGGCAGGTAAAGGGCAGGGCTGCCCAGGCATACGGCTTCACCTATGATTACTTGGACCGGCTCACCACTTCAAGATATTCTAATTACACCGCAGCAGGCGGAATCGATCCTGTGGATTACTATGGAGAGTCTATGAATTTTGAGTCGTGCGCGACCCCGGGCGTGGGGGAACGTTACTTCGATCACCCGCAATGGTATGGTGAAAGGCTCCAGCAGATACACGAATTCCACCATTGACAACCAGGCATTGACCATACCAGCCGGTGGAAACCTTACCACGCAAAGTACCGGCGCCAGCAGCATCCCGGCCAGTCATATCAATCTGGATGCACCGCACAACTATCTGAACCTGCCCACCAAGTTTGATTTTGGCTCAAATAATACCATCGAACTTCTTTATGATGGATTAGGCAACAAGCTCCGTAAAACCGTTAAAACCTCCGGAACCGTAACACTGACCCAGGATTATCTCGACGGCATAGAACTAAAAAACAACACCGTAGAAGCGGTATATAACGAGGAGGGCCGTGCTTTTAATAACGGTGGAACATTCCGGTATGAATATGTTTTAAGGGATCACTTGGGGAATACCCGGCCGGGGTGGCGCTCCACTGGTCTTTTCGGATAAAAACGGAAGTGGCAGTATTGATCATACTGAGATTTTGGGCGAAACACATTATTATCCTTTTGGGAAATCTTTTGATGGTGCATGGTATAATGATGCAACGGCTTCTAAGTATAAGTATCTTTATAATGGTAAGGAGCTCAGTGAAGAATTTGATCTGAACTTCTACGATTATGGAGCGAGATGGTTGGATCCGGGAATGGTGAGCTGGTGGGAGGTTGACAGATTTTCAGAGAAATATTACTCTCTATCTCCTTATTCGTTTGCCGGCGGAAACCCATTGAAATATATAGATATAAATGGGGATAGCTTAATATTATTCAAAAATGGGATGTATGTGGGAATTATGGACAATGGCAAAACGGAAATTACAGGTTTCAATCAAAAAAGCACGACTGGTAAAGATGGAAAAGAAACTTTCACAGGTGGACAAAGTTTTGGTTTTAATGATTATGCCGATGACATGGCGGGTATAAAAACAGGGAAATTAGAATTAAGATTTGTTGGTAACGATGAAATTAATAGTGCTATGGTTGAAAGTGGGGTAATGGAACAAGGCAACAGGGATAATGCATGGTCATATATTGAAAGGGAAAGCCGACCAATCGGTTTTGAAGGGGTATTATCTGATGGCAAAAGTAGTGGCAAAATGGATTATCAAAACATTACTCAAAGAAATTACAATAGTCTAAATGTTGTCGATGGTGTTGCATATAATAACCCTGATTATGGTAATTTCCTTTGGGGGCAAGGTGGAAAGCAATTAGGTTTTTCATACCGCACTTTGAGAGCAGCATCGCATATTAATAATGCTTTTAATAGCCGGTCTGATAATCCTGGCAAGCCATACCACGTTTTAGATTCACCAGGCGACCAAAGAGCAATAAGAAACGGTTATAATTATTGGATTAGAAAACCAAGAGGGTTGCACAGATGAAAAATTTTATAGCAATAATATTAATTTCTTTTCTTGGCTCTTGTAGTAGCCGAAAAGAAGAACCACTAGCTTTTATTCAAAGGTTTAATAATAAAGATTTAGGTATTCTTTTAAATGTTTCTATTGAAGCAAGAAATGAGAGAAATGATTCACTTCATTATTATTATTCTCATACTAAAATAGAAAATGAAACATTAACAATACCTGCTTTTGAGTGTTTTGATAATTTTTATAAAAGTGATAGTAGTACCTATAACAAAACTTTCATTAAACTCCTCAAATTCAAAGGGGTTAATGAAAATTCGCCATTCAATTACGCAAAAGAATATGCCAAAAAGTTGGACAAAATATACAGAGAATTGGGGGTAATAGATTTAGAATCAACACCTAAACTTGGACGTTTCATAGAATTTACGTTAGATGAAAGGTGCAAGGTTTATTACTTAGAAGATTCCAGCACCTTAACGCCTTATTGGAAAGACAAATTTAGTAAGTTGCAAAAGGTAGATGATAAGTGGTTTTATGAATGTAAGTAATAAAGCATGCTTATGATGTCCGGGGAAACGTTACTTCGATCACCCGCAATGGTATGGTGAAAGGCTCCAGCAGATACACGAATTCCATCATTGACAACCAGGCATTGACCATACCAGCCGGTGGAAACCTTACCACACAAAGTACCGGCGCCAGCAGCATCCCGGCCAGTCATATCAATCTGGATGCACCGCACAACTATCTGAACCTGCCAAACAAATTTGATTTTGGCTCCAATAATACCATCGACTTGCTTTATGACGGATTGGGCAACAAGCTCCGTAAAACTGTTAAAACCTCAGGAACCACAACTATAACCCAGGATTATTTGGGCGGCATTGAGCTGAAAAACAATGTCGTGGAGGCGGTGTATAATGAAGAAGGACGTGCATTTAATAATGGCGGAACGTTTCGTTATGAATACGTGCTGCGTGATCACTTGGGCAATACCAGGGTAGTGTTTTCGGATAAAAACGGAAGCGGAACCATTGATCATACTGAGATCCTTGGCAAAACTCACTACTATCCTTTTGGAAAAGCGTTTGACGGCGCCTGGTACAATGATGCTACGGCAGGAAAGTACCGTTATCTCTATAATGGTAAGGAGTTAAGCGAAGAATTTGATCTAAACTTTTATGATTATGGGGCTAGGTGGCTCGATCCAGGACTTGGATCCTGGTGGGAGGTGGATCCTGCCAGTGAGCTTTCAAGAAGATGGTCACCTTATGCTTATGGGAATAACAATCCAATACGGTTTATTGATCCGGATGGACGAGAGAGCTCGGCTTATGGTGGGTTTACGTCTTCGGCTGAGATGGCTGCGCAACACGCGGCTGCGAGTGAGCGGTTTGTACAGAAAGCCCAGGACGATGATAAGAAAAAAAGCAAGAGTAAAGAAGAAGGACCGGGACTTTTAGAAGATGGTGGACCTGTTCATTTGGCTTTTACAACGATGAATGAATTGAACCCGCTTGCTATTGGTGTCAATTCTATTAAAGCATATCTTACAGGCACCAATGTTAACGGTGAAGCAATGTCTAGTGGTGAAGCCACTTTTAACTTGGCCACTATTTTGCCGGTTGGTAAATTTGCAAAACTGGGGAAAGTAGGTGTATCGGTTGCTAAGAGTGCATATTACTCGGTAGCGTATGAAATGAGATTAGCAAATAATCTTTATCCAGGAAAGGGATATTATAGTCACTTTAAAGCAGCAAATACGGCCCTTAGCAATGCTATGTCTTCAGATGCGGCTTTTGCAAAATCAATGACAGAATTGGGTATATCAGTTCCTGTATCACCAACAGGAAATATTCTAGGGACTTCACCTGCGAATTGGGTATGGCATCACAATATTGAGTCTGGAGTAATGCAGCTTGTTCCCAAAGCACAGCACTCGACAGGCAGTACATTTTGGAATATTCTACACCCAGGGGGGCTTGGTGGTATGTCAATTTGGGGGAACAAATAAAATATCATTATTATGAAATTAGTTAATTTGATAGACTTTCTAATTAATCCAAAAAAGTTAGAAGTTTTGTACCGAGAAGAAGGATTAAATACTGATTCTGAGGCTTTATTAATCTATATGGAAAATTCGCTGGATATCGAATCTGAAATAAAATTTTTCGAAATAGAGGAAACTGACGACGATCTTGTTTTCGAAAAAGGCGATATTCAGTATGTTCAGCTCTTTCCAGTTGATCATGCAATAGACTTAATTGAATCTGATTTAGAATTGAAAAATAGAGGATATTCAAACCTGGAAATCGCTGAAAGGCTACTAGAATATAGGATAAAAGATGCATAATTTTGGTTGCAACTACGGATTCAAAGTATAAGTATCTTTATAATGGTAAAGAACTGAGTGAAGAGTTTGACCTTAATTTCTATGATTATGGGGCTAGGTGGCTGGATCCAAGGTTAGGGAGCTGGTGGGAGGTGGATCCGGCTAGTGAGGTTTCGAGAAGATGGTCACCTTATGCTTATGGAAACAATAATCCGGTTCGGTTTATTGATCCGGATGGACGGGAGAGCTCGGCTTATGGTGGGTTTACGTCTTCGGCTGAGATGGCTGCGCAAAACGAGGCGGCTAGTCAGAGATTTAGAGAGAAGAATGATGATAAGAAAAAAGGCAGGGAGCAAGAAAAGGAAAATTCCATAGAAGCAAAACTGGCAGCAGCTGGATGGAAACCCGGGCAACCAATGCCAGCCATTGATGGTATTGAAAGTGACCATACTATTGAATTTATGGTGATACCATTAGCCAAGCCGATAGAATGGTTAGCCAAGCCGCTTGTTGGGTTGATTAGAGCACAGTGGTTAGCAAGAGTTGCCGCTAAACGCGGAGTTGAGCTCACTGCGCATGGAGCAGAGAGAATAGCCGGTGCAGCGGCAACAAGAGGTGGGGTGCTTTCTTTGGAAGAAGTAGGTGCTATTAAATCACTAGTTAAAAATCCGATTATACAAGGCGATGGAGCAAAAGTTTTTATTCATGAAGTTTCGCCTGGAAAATTTAGTGGGTTTATAGAAAATCAAAATACAGGTAAGCTTATAACAACAATGAATAATTGGTCAAAAAAATCAATTAATAGAATGGGAAAAAATCATGGATGGTCAGTTGAATAATAATTCAGAAGTGATGTGTTGTTTTTGTGGAAATTATCTTCCTTTAAAAGATGCATTAGTATTAAGTATTTATCCTAATATTGAAAGTAAAGAGAGCCAACAACTCTTTTCTCATAAAAATCATTTTGTAGAAAAGATTTTTAAATCTATACCACTGCATCCTGATTTTTTTGAGGATGAAGATGTGTAGAAGCTAATTTACTGCTAAGACGAGCATTAGAATCTATTCCGTGGTCTCCCACAGATTTCCAAAGCATAGTTTGAATGCAAACTGATTTCGAGTTCATTTTACCATCGAAACTGGAAACTTCACAATGCGAAAAATCTGTAAAGACCACGGTTGAGAAACCAATTACTATCCTTTTGGAAAACGCAAATAGTTAAGATAGTTTGAGTAATGTATATTGGTTTTATAAGAAAATAAAGGTTCCTCGATGAAAATTTGTGGATCACCCAGTTACTCACCACGAGCTACATTTTTATTAAAATTAAATAGACTAAAAACTGATATGCAAAAATTATGCGTACTAATATTGTTTTTGTTTGTTTCCCGATTAGCATCGGCGCAAACAATATATTCATATGATACATCCGGAAATCGGATCAAAAGATTATATTCTTCACCTCCCCTCCCTGTCACATTAATAAGTTTTACTGCTAACAAAGAAGGCACAACAGCATTGTTGAATTGGCAGACATCCTCTGAAATTAATTCTGACCGTTTCGAAGTGGAGAGAAGCCAGGACGGTAAGAAGTGGATGGTTCTTGGAAGTGTTGCGGCAAATGGGGATAAAGCTTCTAGGTATGTATTTGTAGACAAAGTGCCTTTGGATGACCGAACGCGGCCCGGAGAAAACCTGTACCGGCTTAAAATGATCGATAAGGATGGTACATTTGCATACAGTCGCATCCAAAGCCTGGATTTTGGTTTTCAAACGGAAGCCAATGCGATTACTTTTTATCCCAACCCGGTTAAAGACCTGCTGAAAATAAAGGGTGCTAGCACCGGGAAAATACAGTTAATCAACAATGCGGGTAAAGTGGTTTACAGTGCTGACAATATACCAACAGAAGGGATTGAGATGAGCAATTTATCCGTTGGTGTTTATCTGGTCAAGATTTTAATTGCGGATGGATCTTTGATAACTAAGAAAATCGTAAAGCAATAACCCACCTTTTCCGCTACAAATGATCATCTTTTTCCGGCAGGAACTCAGATATAATACCAACACCACGGCAGTCGGTGCAACTTCCCAGAACAGCGGAAACATTGGCCAGATGACCTGGCAGGTGAAAGGCAGAGCGGCTTATAACTACGGGTTTACCTATGATTGCCTGGACCGGCTTACCACTTCAAGATATTACAATTACCCTGGAGCAGGCGGTATCGATCCTGTGGATTATTACGGAGAATCTCAAATTTTCGAGTCGTGCGCGACCCCGGGCACGCGGGATCGTTACTTCCATTACCCGCAAAGGCATGGAGAAAGGCGTCTCCAGACCGTGGTCTGTGTCTTCACAGACCATTAATATAAAGCAATTTACGCATAGAAGTGTATATTGTTAACATTTGAAACATCAGCCAAGCCAATTTCGAAACGCACGTATGGAATTTGATAGGGTTTATTTTTGGACGGATACAATTAAAGACTGGAAACTTCTGTTGAAACCAACAAAATATAAGGAAAGCATCCTTGCCTCATGGCGTTAATTAGTTAGTAGGGAAATGATTAAGATTTATGCATTTATATTCATGCCTAATCACCTGCATGTAGTTTGGGAAATGAAAGAACCAAACGGTAATAAAATGGCTCACGCAAGTTTCAACAAATTTACCAATCATAAGATTTTAAAAGATTTACAGTTAAACCATCCCAAAATTCTTCCTTTTTTTTAACTAAATGATAAAGAAAGACCTCATAGGATTTGGCAACGAGATCCTGTGGCGGTATTAATGGACACTATGACAAAATTGGAGCAGAAAATAAGATATATTCACTACGATCCATTCCATGAGCGCAGGAATTTGGCCGATAAGCCCGAAAACGATTTTCGCGTTGATTGCTACTGCCTATTGGTTATTAAATTCATCATAAAAAATCGGTCGTGACAAGGTCAAAAATATCCATAATGAAGATATATACTGAGGTTGGGTAAAGTTTGAAAATATTATCGTTGGTTCCAATTAGCGCCCAATTGGCAAGCCTTCTTAAAAAACTGAATTGCAGCTTAGAAATATCTATAAAAGCAAAAATACCCTTCTCTGAATCAGACCAACCTCATAGGTAGCAAACTAACTTTATTGGGTCAAAAAGGCTTATAAACAAGGGAAGTCGGCTTACGCCGACTTCCCTTGTTTATAAATAAAAACGGTTATTTCCGCTTTACAGAACTAGCACCCGAAGTATGTGATTGTATATCTTTAACCGTACCAGCATACCGAATGCTACTCGCTCCACTAGCATGGGCACGTAGTTTTTGCTGAGCAACCACATGGCCATTGCTGGCCCCAGACGCTTCCAGATTAACCTCTTCACAGACAAGCTCCTGTGCTTTTAGGGAGGATGCACCCGATATTTCTCCATTCAGCAGTGTGCAGGATCCTTTAAGGACTAATCCAGACGCCCCACTTAGCTCCAGAGAAACTTTTTCGGCCGACAAATCCATGACTACCTTAGACGCTCCAGACACCTCCACATTCATATTTTTCGTTCCGCTAAACCGTGCTATCTGGGCATTACTGGCCCCTGAGAAACTAATAGCCTCCAGGGAGGGCATAGTAATATGTAGCCTAACTTCATTACGTCGGTTTTGTTTAATATTTTTATCATAACCCAGACTGAAGGTCCCTCCTTTTACAGTAGACCGAAGGGCCGAAAGGTCTTCTTGGCTTCCAGTGGCTACAATATCATATTCAGCGCCTTGCACTATCTCCACTTTAAAGGCACTACCTAGTGATATCCTTGAGAATCCTTTTTCCGAGAATCGGCGGGTCTCTTGGCCATTTGCAACGCATGATAGTGCCAGTAAAAATAATAAAGTAAGAATATTGGTTTTCATAATTTCAGTTGTTTCTATAATAGATGTCCGATTTCCCAAAAGGTTGCACGGATTCCTATTCAAGAATTATAAAATTTATTGGTTCACTTCCACCTTACTAGCCCCAGAGGTATGCTTTTCCATATTTCCTACCCGGCCCATTTCGGCACGGGAAGCTCCTGAGGCAGAAACATCCGCTCTTTCTATCCGCATGCGGGTGGCATCTACCTTACAAGCTCCCGAAATATCCATTTCGACCTGATTGGCCGTCCCTTTTAAGGTCAATTTGGAAGCTCCCGACATGTCTACAACGAGCTGCTCCGTTTCTACATCTACCTCCGATTGCGTAGCTCCACTTACATCGATATAGAGCTTATTCAGGCCCTTAAACCCAGATACACGTGCTTTGTTGGCCCCGGATAACTCGAGACGTTCCAGACTGGGTGTAGTAATTACTAATCCTACCCTTCTCCATTTATTATTCCCAAAAATACTGAAATCGTCGGATCGGCTGACCCGTAGAGTGCCTCCTTCCACAGTTACCTCCATATCATCCACATCTTCCATATCTCCGTCTACGGTCAGGCTATATTCAGCCCCTTGTCGAATGCTAATGGCATAGGCCCCACCCAGATCTAGGCTATTAAAATCTCTTACTGGAAATTGCTTGATATACGTACCCCTCTCGCCGAGTTCCACTTCACTATTTGAATCATCTTCATAGGAATAAGACTCACCGGATTGCTCCTCTTCTGTCCTCAGGAAGCGTTCTGGCATATTGGTACATACTAGACCTGAATCGCGGAGCATGACCCAGCGAAGAGATTTCCAGTTGACATCCCCGTCATCAAGGTTATAGCGTTTCGCTGCCGATTGAGCATCACCCCAATGCTGACTGGCATGGTAGAAATTCTGACTCATGATAAATGTTTTACCATAGGGAACGTAAATGGTGAGGTCGATACGCTGGTTTCTAAAATTAGACAGCGCACCTAATGTCGGCCCTTCGTTCACTACCAGAGTAGAGTCATGCCAGCCTACCTGGTAGTCCAGTTTACCTGCAATGCGTCGGGCATCTTCTCTGCTGCGTCCTCGAGAATGTAACCTTTTCTCGATTCGGATGCTGTCTTCTACTGCAAAACCAGCCAGATGAACTTCCAGATCTAAGTGATCGGATTCATAATCTTCGGCTCTGTCTAAAGTCAGTGTCCCTGATGGCATTTCAAAAGACTCGGTTTGAAGGACTTCACCTCGGGTAGCAAAGTTGCGCTGATAAGAAATCCCGCCAATGGTCGCGCCAATGATCCCCACGATCCAGAGCCCGGCAAGAGTCAACCATACGGATGGGGGAGCTATCCGGCGGTTGGATAATAGAGTAAGTCCTAATAGTAAAAATACAATAAGTGGTATGGCTGCAGTCAGAATCCCAAACAGGATAAGTGTTCCAGGCAACTCCTGAAAGATCAGAAAAAAGACGGGCATACCATCCAGTGGAACCCAGCTCGTCAGACCCAAAACCACGCTGGCTCCAATAATGAGTCCGAGCAGAGAAGAGGCCGAAAAACCGACCAGCAACACCCCTACCAATACCCTAAGCACTGGGCCAAGGCCCTTAAATAGCTTACCCAAAGCCCCTATGATCATGGCAATGGCACGAAATGGGAATAGCACGATTTTAGAAAGTGCCGGCTCTTCCCCTGCACCCGCATCCAGATTAAGACTTTGTTTGATATTAGATTCAATATTAGACAGGGTAATAGGCTCCCCTTGCATTTCCATCTTCTCCGTAAGGGTATTGGCCGATGGAGCAATAACCCAGAGAACGATATAAATTAGTAATCCAGTACCGAAAAATAATATTGATATAACCCACAGGAAGCGGGCTACCCCAACGTCTATTCCAAAATAGGAAGCTATACCTGCTGCTACCCCGCCTACTACCTTCCGGTCGGGATTACGATAAAATTTCTTGATATTAACATCCTCTTCTAAAGTGGCAGATCCTGGAAAAGCCACCCACATGGCAATATATAAGATTACGATCAGTCCCGACAACGAACCAAACTCATCTTCCATATTAAGGTGCATCATGCCAGAGCCTGCAGGAAGCCCTACCACACCAATTAAGAAGCCTAATCGAACCCAAATAGCATCGATAGCGAAATAATTACCCAGCCCAGCTGCTACCCCTCCGATCAGTTTACGTCGTAAATCCCGATATAACTTACGTGGACCGGTTCTCGGTGCGAACCGAGCCTTTTCCTGCTCTGCCGTTTCGAAGGCCGGTTTAGGCTCTGATTGATCCTCACCGGAAACTTCCAGTGGATCGGCCATGATATCCTCCGACTCTTCTAATTCCTGAAAGTCGGCCACTGTCCCCATTGCCGTAATTAACTCCTCTACATCCTCCAGAGAAATTACCTGCTTGGCTTCCGACTTTTGTTTGCTATAAAAGCGCTCTGCTACTCGCGCTTCAATATCAGAGACAATCTCCTTACTATCGGCAAAGGAACTGAAGTAACGCTGTATCGACGCTAAATAATTTTTTAATTTGTCGTAGCCGTCTTCTTCTATGTGGAAGATCATGCCACCAATATTGATGCTAATTGTCTTTTTCATGATGCTGATAATCAAATATCTGTATAAGGATCGTTAGGTTCAGGATATCTCGGAGTCGCTCTTCCGTACTTCCTCTGTGCGCTTAATAACAAATGTTACCGAATCGACTAGCTCGAACCAAGTGGCCTCCATCGCCTTCATAAAAATCTTCCCCTCTTCGGTTAGTACGTAATACTTGCGCGGCGGACCAGATGAAGATTCAACCCATTTGTAATCCAGCCAGCCTGAATTTTTCAATCGGGTCAATAAGGGATAAAGGGTCCCCTCTACCACCATCATCTTGGCCGATGTCAACTCATCCAGCATGTCGGAAGCATATACCTCCCCGCGCGATATGATATGCAGAATGCAGAATTCGAGAATTCCCTTTCGCATCTGCACCTGGGCATTTTCTATCTTCATATCTTTGAATTATTTTAAAATCTTGCTTAATTTTTTTCATGGCTAATAGCTGCAAGCGTCATTGGTTCTCACAACCAACACTACAAAGGTATACACAGGTACTTTGCGATGCAAGGTACTGTGTTAATTATATTTTATTTTTCTGTTAAATGGACGGTTTTCAGGATAGGTGGCAATATGGAGATCAAAAACGTATTTTATAATATTTATTAATATATTGATGACTGAATTAACGGGATCTAATATCTGTGAAAGCGATACCAAAAATATACATCATTGCTGCCATGAGTGAGAACCACGTAATAGGCAAAGCCAATAGACTTCCGTGGCACTTACCAGATGAGTGGAAACATTTTAGGAGAATAACAGACGGGAAGGCCTTTATCACTGGACGAAAAAGCTTTGAGGCACCCGACGCGCTTCATTCTACTTACAAGAATGTCGTTCTCAGCAGGAGTGGCGCAAATATTCCCGATAGCACATTAGCACCAGACCTAGATACCGCTCTAGAACTGCTTCAAGATGAAAAGGAGATATTTATATTGGGAGGAGCAAGCGTATTCGAACAGGCGATCGATAGGGCTCAGCGATTATATCTGACGGTCGTACATGCACATCTGGATGGGGATGCCTTTTTCCCATCTGTCAACAGGGACCAATGGGAACTTACAACATCTGAATACCATGGAATTGACCAGGAGCATGTCTATGCTTTTTCTATGAACGTATTTGAGAGAAAGACTAAATAATGACTAAGTTTTTGTGTATATTAAGACCTGAAAGCGTCTGGAGACATGAACTTCGCTCAATCGCTTGGGGGCTTATCCATCTGGATTCTACTGTGGGGAAGTAATTTACTCAGAGCTCAACCCGATTGTACCCTAGACTGGACAGAGTCTGATCAATCATATCTACGGATTCCCATAGTACAAACGGGTTTTTATCAAATCTCCCGTGCGTCACTGCTTCTGGCAGGAGTGCCGGTAGACCAGGTCGACATAGACCAAATCAGGCTTTATAGACGAGGGCAAGAGCTCTCTCTGGAAGTAAAAAAATCAAAAGATGGAAGTTTTCAATCTTTAGGATTCTATGCTGAAAAAAATGATGGTCGCCACGAAGCGGCATTATACCTTAAGCCAGAATATCTTCCGCATCCATTCTACAGTCTTTACAGTGACACCGCCGTTCATTTTCTTGCCTGGCACCATAGACCCGAGCCAGCACAGAGGATAAAAGATTCCCAAGATTCGGGCAGTTACCAAGTTATCGACCATCATCTTCATGAGCATTTAAACATGCTGACAACCGACTATGTTGCCGGGCAATTTTACCCTCCTGAGAGCGGATATTCTAATGGATCGGTCCGAACAGAGTATGACCTTGGTGAAGGCTGGACAGGGCCCGCCATCAAACAAAATATCCCTTACATCTGGTCTATCCCCTTAGACCAGGCCCTATTTTACTCAGATTCCAGTATACATTTAAAGTTGTTATTGGCAGGAAGATCGGCAGGGCAGCACCGTACTACCCTCTTTGTCAGATTGGCCGATGGTTCAGCCCGAATGTTAGGAATACAACAATGGAGTGGCTACCACACCCTGGTCTATGATACCTCCTTATCGATTACCGACTTTTTCAACGCAAAGGAATTGAGGTTAGAAATACATTCCAATCTGGACAAAAGTGTCGTGTCCCTATCCTATGCCCTGCTCCGATATCCAAAAAAAAGTATATTCTCTTTGGGACAAGGTCAACATATTTGTCATTTCGAACCCGGAGCTAAGAGCTGGAAAATTGATAAAGACCCCTCATGGCACTTTTATGATATAAGCCACCCAACGACTCCCGAGAGAATCAGTGCAAAACAGGAGATACTATCCTGGAAGGGAACCAGAGTTCTTGCCATGAGCGAGCCTCTCAATATTTCTTTCCCAAAATTAGTACACTTTCCCTCTCTGCCATTCCAATCGGTCGACTATCTTATTCTTACACATGGTTCCTTGCGTCGCCCCCTAGAAGGGAAGGATGCCGTCCAAGAATATGCCAACTACCGGCAATCGGCCAATGGAGGGAACTTTCGAGTACTAATGATGAACATGGATGAGGTCGCCGACCGATTTCAATATGGTGATAGGGGACCTTTAGGGATTCGTAAGCTTATTACTTCCCTTCCATCCCTCCGCTATGTTTTCATCATTGGAAAATCCATAGACCCTCAAACGGCCCGTAAATCCACCAAAAGAGAAAGCCTGGATCAGGTGCCCAGTGCAGGCTGGCCCGGATCTGACCTCCCTTTGACAACGGCGCTTAATGGAAGAGGTGAATTTATCCCCTTAATCCCTGTCGGCCGCCTAAATACCGACAATCCTCTCCACATTCTAGATTATATGGAAAAGGTAAAAGGAATAGAGGGGGAGCCTGTAACTGCAGCTTGGCGCAAACGCATTCTGCACCTTAGCGGAGGACTTAGCCTAGCGGAGCGATCTGTTTTTCGGGAATATGTCGATGCTTTTGCAGGAAAACTCGAGGCCTCAAATCTGGTGCCCGATATATCTACTATTTCCAAACAAGGAGAACAAGCATCCGAACAATTTGGAATCCATGAACCGGTCAATCGGGGAGTAGCCCTTATGACTTTATTTGGCCATACCGGCCTCAACCGCTCCGATATTGATATAGGCCTAGCCTCAGACCCCCGCCGCCTTTACCAGAACCATCCTTTTTATCCTGCCCTGCTGGTTAATGGCTGCGCGATAGGTAACTTCTACTATAGCCAACCCACCCTGACCAACGACTGGATACTGGCGAAGGGCAAGGGAGCAGTTTTAGCGATCGCACATACACATAATGGATTAACAGCTCAGTTAAAACATTATACCGACAGTTTCTATGAGGTTCTCGCCGACTCATCTTTCCGCTCTAAAGGCTTCGGTGACATTCAACTGGAAGCCATCAAACGAAATATGGAGCGTTATCCGCATATACTTGATGGCATTACCAGCACACAAATGGCCCTTCAAGGTGATCCGGCAATAAAAATTTTTCCTGCCACCCTGCCCGATTACATCTGGCCACCTGGACACCTTCGCATTACCTCAGTATCCAGCAGCGAAGCTTCGGCCGGGCATGACAGCTTAAGATTGCAAATCAATCTATCCAATCAAGGAATATATCGGCCCGACAGCCTTTCTATCAACGTTTCCAGATATCAGGAGAAACAGCTGATTCAAGTTGAGAACCTTCGCACGGAAGCTCCCAGGTCTAAAAAATTGCTGGATATTATTATTCCAAACAGGATATTATCGGGTGGAAACGAGCAATGGTTTTTAACTATAGACCCTGACCATTTGTTAACGGAAAGCGATAAAAGCAATAACAGCGTTTCTCATACCTGGTATCTCCCTCCTGCAGGGGCCCAACCTCTATGGCCTGGAACAAATTTTACTACCGGAGCTACTGAAGTAACGGTAATGGCTCAAACTGCAAATGGGTTTCCAGATGGTCTAATTAAATTTGAATGGGATTCCGACAGTAGTTTTACCAGCCCAGACTATCAGCAACAACTGGTGTCGGCTAGGGACGCTTTAGCAAGTTCCCGCCAAATCCTCCCAATTAACTCTACCCTCTATTGGAGGGTTAGTATGGCAGGAGAAGGGAATAAATCGTCTCCCTGGCGTAGTATCAGTCAGCAAACCCCATTTTCGCCCTCCACCCCAGCACTGCCTGAAGGGATTGCGCTACCTACTTCAGGTGCTATTAGGCAAGTAATGGAAGGAGCCCCTTTCTCCTCCATCATTGTATTCAGGAATCTCGCACCCATTGAATTTACAGACTCTATAAAAGTTAGTCAAACCTGGCAAGCTGGCGGAAAATTCTCAGAAACGATTTATACATTCCCACCACCCGCTCCCTATGCAGAAGCTGAATTGACGATCCAATTACCTACCCTCGGTAAAGTAGGTCAAAATAAGCTTAGAATTGAATTTAACAGCAGCCGCATAGCGGAATTGAGCTACCATAATAACATCTGGCACCATGAATTTGAGGTAATACCCGACCTGGCTCCACCGGTATTGCAAGTACGTGTAGACGGACGACTGGTCAAGAATTATGAGGCCATACATCCGGAAGCAATTTTCGAATTCCAGATTATCGATAATCATCTTACTTATCCTCCCACAGACACTTCAGCACTACTCGTTTATCTTACCCGGGAGTGTTATGGCTGCTATGCCGAACGTCTGTATCTGGCATCAGCAGGTTGGGAACTTTCCCCATCCGGTACTTTAAAGATCACAACCCGTCCCGGCCTTCCCCTAGTCGCTGGCACCTATCTGCTGCAGGTTTATGCCCGGGACCGTAGCCATAATTGGGCGAAACCATACGAGGTAAAACTGAAAGTTCTTACGCCCCAACCTATCCATGATTATCGCGTGTATCCCAATCCCTCCAAAGATTGGGTGGTCTTCGAATGGACATTAGAAGGGGAACACCCTCCTCCTGGCTGGCAAGTGGAAGTATGGGACGCAAGTGGCCGGTGCATTATTCGGCATCATGGTTTACCCATTATAGGCCTAAACAGATGGTTATGGTTACCACGCGGACTTACTGCTGGCAGCTACTTTTACCGCATCCAAATCATTGATCCGAACATCAACTGGGGGTACACTTTGTCGGCAGGCCGGCTTGATTACCTACCATAAGACATTTTCTGAAAACTATAGTCGTGATGCAACCTAAGCTGGTAACCGACTCTTTCGACCACTATCTGCTGGCAATATGGCTCCTGCAAGTGTCACTTGTGCTGGGGCTCGCCTGTAGCAATCCCAATCATTATACTACAGTCGACTCCAGATATTATCTGGAAGGTGCCCAGAACATTTTGAATGGAAAGGGGTACAAGGTCCTGCAAAATGGGGTATTGAGTTGGAATAGTACTTTTCCTATTGGCTACTCAATAAGCATAGCCGCTATGGCCCAGATCACAGGCCTTTCGGTGCTTTGGGCTTCCAAATGTGTAAACTTAGCTGCTTCTGCCCTACTGCTTTATTGTTTTCGCCATTGGTTTGGTCCTTACCGTGCTGTATTAATGGGTAGTCTTCTATTGTCGGGGCCATTTATAAAACTTTGGGCCCATAGCTGGTCCGAACCTTTGTTCCTACTTGTGGTAATAAGCTGGCATAGGGGGTATACGCTCTTTTTGGAAAAAAAGAGCGTAAATCTCGCTCTAATAAGCCTTCTTTTGGGGGTGTTATTGTTTGTTGTTCGTTACGCAGGGGTGTTTATTCTACCCTTTGTTATCCTTCAGGGTATCGTGAAGCTTAGGCACCATTACAGGTGCGGAACCCGGGAGGGTGCACACCTTCAAGTGCTCATTATCTGTGGATGGACTTTCTCCATGATGGCGTATCTGTTTTATAACTATCTGCAATCGGGAAGTTATTATGGGGGAGATCGCTTTTCCGTCACATCCGAAGCAACAGCAATCTTCGGTCCATGGAGTTGGCCCGATATTGCTCTATGGGCAAATGTTTGGAGTAATTATCCTCCGCCCTGGAAAGAGGTCATCTACTTTTCCCGGTGTTTCCAAATTCTTTTAGGCCTTTATGTTATTTTCAGAATCTTAAGACGATGGGAACCTATGTCGCAAACGATCAGTCGCTGGGTGTGGCAACTCGCGTCACTGGGCTTCGTTTACCTGATATTTTTGTTTATCTTACGAATCTATAGCCCCTTTGATCAGTTGGGATATCGATTATTAGCTCCCTTTACATCCTTAATATGCTGGGCACTTTTAATATCCATTTCTACCCAGACATTAAGCCGAAAGTTGCATTTTATGGGCTTAGTCATACTGCTAATCAGCTGGATTACGCTTCTACCTGTAAGTCCACAAGGCATTTTGCGCCTCCAGCTGATGACCGGGCAAAGTCTTCCATCTAAAAGCGATTATAGAATGCCATGAATTGTTTCATCAAAACTTCTTATTTTTGTAAAGCCTGTTTGTAAGGTATACTTGATGATCCTAAGTTCTTTGAGTCAAGCAGGCATTTCCTGCGGGCATGGCACAGCCATCGCTCAGGAAGAATGGCAAGGTGTAAGCACGCTGCGGCATATATACTGAATGTTAACAGGCTCCTTAAGCTTTAAATACTATTTCCTTGAAAGAATACGGTAGTAACGTACAAAAATTAGCCGATCAGATCGTTAAAATGGAAGATCGGTCCAAACGAACCTTATATGCCCATATTTTGGTCGAACTCATGAGACAGATACATCCGAACATGAGGGATAACCAGGATTACACCAATAAGCTATGGGACGACCTTTATATTATGTCCGGCTTCGAACTGGACGTAGATAGTCCTTATCCCCCTCCATCCAAGGAGCTACTTGGCAAAAAACCACTGACGGTGGGCTATAATCAGCACAATTTGTCTTATCGGCATTATGGTCGGAATATTGATTTGCTATTGGAAAAAGCAATTCAAGCGGAAGATCCCGACGATCGCCTGGCCTTTGTTTCTTATATTTTCAAATTAATGCGCTCTTTTTTCAATACCTGGAACAAAGACAATCCGGAAGATCATGTCATTTTGGGACAACTGGAAAATCTGTCGAAAGGTAAACTAAAAGCCGAAATCGACTATATAAGGGCTAATGGCCCAATTGATGCGACGCCTAAGGACCGCAACACCAACGTGCATGAACGAAATAGGGCTAACCAGGCTAATTTCCGTCCCCCGAATCCTAATCAGGAGCGATACGGATCGCAGGGGCAACAGAACAGAAGTAGACCTAACAATAAATTCAGCAATAAAAACAATCGAAACAGGAAGAAAACGGGCAACTAATTTCTACCGGTTCAGCTTTAGAGCCTGTTGCATGGACTGTATCTGTAGTCCTTGCATGGTGGTTAGCATCAGTGCACATTTTTTTACCAAGATTTCGTCTTAAAGATACATGGCTTCATTTAAAATTACAGGAGATCGCCGCCTAAAGGGCGAGATACAGCCCCAGGGAGCAAAAAATGAAGCATTACAGATAATATGTGCTGTAATGCTTACCAAAGAGGTGGTGACCATACATAACATCCCAGATATACGAGATGTAAATCAGCTTATCAGTCTATTAGGGGACCTGGGCGTAAAAATAAATCGGCTGAGCCCATCCAGTATTCAATTTCAGGCCGACGATATTAACCTGGAACATTTGGAGTCGGAAGATTACCGAATCAAAGCGGCTGCCTTAAGAGGATCTGTTATGTTGTTAGGACCCATGCTGGCACGCTTTCGTAAGGGCCGTATACCACGCCCTGGAGGCGATAAGATTGGCCGCAGAAAAATGGATACCCACTTTCTTGGTTTTGAAAAACTGGGCGCTACCTTTAGTTATGATCGGGAAGACGGAGGCTTTTATAAGGTCGATGCAGACAATCTGAAAGGTGCCTATATGCTACTTGACGAAGCTTCGGTGACCGGTACTGCCAATGTGCTTATGGCTGCTGTGATGGCCGAAGGCCAAACAACTATCTATAACGCAGCCTGTGAGCCCTATTTACAGCAATTAGCAAAAATGCTGAATCGAATGGGGGCCAAAATAACAGGAATTGCTTCCAATCTATTGCGCATTGAGGGCGTATCTGAACTTAAGGGTACGGAGCATACGATTTTGCCCGACATGATTGAAATAGGCAGTTTTATCGGCCTTGCCGCCATGACCCAATCAGAAATTACCATCAAAGATTGCCAGATACCGGAATTAGGGATAATCCCTGATGTATTCAGTAAACTGGGTATCAAGATGGAATTCAGAGGAGATGATATTTTTATCCCTGCTCAGGAACATTACCGAATCGAAAACTATCTGGACGGTTCCACTCTTTCAGTAGCCGATGCCCCCTGGCCAGGCTTTACCCCCGACCTGTTAAGTATAGTATTGGTAACAGCCATACAGGCGCAGGGAACCGTACTTATTCACCAGAAGATGTTTGAAAGCAGATTGTTCTTTGTTGACAAACTTATTGAAATGGGTGCACAAATCATCTTATGCGACCCGCATCGCGCCACGGTAATTGGGCATAATAGAGAGGCTCAGTTAAGAGGGATACGTATGACATCCCCGGACATTCGCGCCGGTGTAGCCTTATTGATTGCAGCCATGTCGGCCAAGGGCGTCAGTATCATCGATAATATCGAGCAAATAGACCGGGGCTACCAGCATATCGATAGCCGTCTCAACGCAATTGGAGCCGAGATTATCCGCCTATAAAGGAACAAACTTTCATTTTATAAGAATCAGCCCTGTTTTGCCAAAGTGCAAGGCAGGGCTAATTTATTTGTTCTCTCAGGAGTAGATCAGGCTTCTCCTCCCGGACCTCCGAAGCTTATCGGAAAATCCATGCGAGGGTCGTTATCCTGAGTTTGCTGTATCGGTCCATATTGATCCTCATATTTCTCTATATTCTCTCTGAGTGCGCCAATCAGTCGCTTCGCATGCTCTGGAGTGAGAATGATTCTCGCCTTAACCTTAGCCCTGGGAACACCGGGCATGAGTCTGATAAAGTCCAGAATAAATTCTGAATTAGAATGAGCGATCATAGCCAGATTGGAATAAACTCCTTCCGCCATTTCTTCTGATAGCTCTACGTTAATTTGTTGCTCGTTTTCCTTGTTGATTTCTTCCATCTTATTATTTAATTTTTCAGGTCACTTCTCACCGCCCTGAAAATTACTAAATTTAAAAACCTATTCAAGTTAATTTTCAGGAAAACATCTCAGTTGTTTCACTAATCGTATGCCTCTACATCAAAAGTATCAAGGTATTCTTTGCCTAAAATGGCTTTAAGAGAAAAGTAGATGATGAATATTTTTCTAATATTTTCCTGCAGATGTTTAGCAGGGGAGCTGCGGATCTATCTAGGAGCAGGCAGAATTAAAATGCTCGACGACACCCCACCCGCTACGCTTATGAACCGGCTCTTAGAACTAATAAAAAGAGGCCGGTCGACATAACGTCAACCGGCCTCTTTTATATTTATAGGCTGCGAGTGCAATTAAGCTAATTCACGCTTTTTACGTGCTTGCTTTTCTTTGGACTCATTTAGAGCATCGAACTCATCCTGAGATCCTACCATCAGATTTGTATACTTACGCATACCCGTTCCGGCAGGAATCAAGTGACCTACGATTACATTCTCTTTCAGACCCTTCAGTTCATCGCGCTTACCACGAACAGCGGCTTCGCTCAGTACTTTGGTAGTCTCCTGGAAGGAAGCTGCAGACACGAAGCTTTCGGTACCAAGTGACGCCTGGGTGATACCCATCAACGTAGGTTTGGCAACGGCAGCCTGGGCATCTCTGGCTACTACCAGTTTCATATCCCGACGCTTCAAACTCGAATTCTCGTCGCGCAAACGGCGTACCGATATGATCATACCCGGTTTAAGAGTTTCCGAATCTCCAGCATCTTCTACTACTTTCATATCGATGATTTTGTCGTTATCCTCGCGGAAAACTACGCGGTCGACAGGTTGCATCTCAAGGAAGTTAGTATCACCGGCATCAAGGATTTCAACTTTCTGCATCATCTGGCGTACGATACACTCGATATGCTTATCGTTGATTTTTACCCCTTGCAGACGGTATACTTCCTGGATTTCATTAACCAGATACTCCTGTACTGCTGTAGGTCCTTTGATAGAAAGGATATCAGCAGGAGTAATCGCACCATCCGAAAGCGGATCACCCGCTCTTACGAAGTCACCATCCTGCACCAAAATATGCTTAGATAAGGCTACCATATAACGACGCTGCGTTCCGTCTCTTGATTCGATATGAATCTCACGGTTACCTCTTTTCACACCACCATAGGATACCACTCCGTCAATTTCAGTAACGGTTGCTGGGTTTGATGGGTTACGCGCTTCGAAAAGCTCGGTAACACGGGGAAGACCCCCGGTAATATCACGGGTTTTACCCACCACACGTGGAATTTTTGCGAGTGGCTGACCAGCTTTCACCGCAGCCCCGCTCTTCACAACCAAACGTGCACCTACAGGAAGGTTATAACCCTTTTCAGTCTGATCTTTCAGAAGGGTACTCTTTCCTGTAACAACGATTGCAGGGTTTTTGGTTTTATCCCGAGTTTCAATGATTACGGACTCCTGGAAGCCTGTTTGCTCATCAAATTCCTCGCGGTAAGTGATACCCTCTTCAATGGCATCAAATGTTACCTTACCCGTAAATTCGGATAGAATAACGGCGTGATAAGGGTCCCAAGTACAAAGTTCCTGTCCTTTACTAACCATATCGCCCTCTTTAACGAGCAAGTGAGCACCATAAGGTACGTTATTGCTAATTAGGAGTTGCTTGGTTTCTGGATGAACGATTTTCACCTCACCCGAACGGCCCATCACTACCGTGATATCATCGCCATCCTGATTTACGGATTTTACCATTCTCAGGTCTTCAAACTGAACCACACCATCGAACTTGGACTTGATATTGGCATCAACAGAAATGTTAGATGCCGTACCACCCACGTGGAATGTACGAAGTGTAAGCTGTGTACCTGGCTCACCAATAGACTGAGAAGCGATAACGCCAACGGCTTCACCGATATTAACCATCTTGGCTGAGGCAAGGCTCCGTCCGTAACATTTAGCACAGACTCCATTACGCGTTTCGCAAGTCAATACCGAACGAATTTCTACCGTTTCGATACTGGTTTCGTCGATATAATTAGCGATTTCTTCTGTGATTTCACCACCTGACTCAACAATCATTTCATTGCTAAGCGGATCATAAATGTCATGAACACTTACACGTCCCAGGATACGCTCCGAAAGGGGCTCAACGATATCCTCGTTATCTTTTAAGGCTGAAATTTGAATTCCGCGAAGCGTTTCACAGTCATTTTCCACTACCACTACATCCTGGGCCACATCATGCAAACGACGGGTTAGGTAACCAGCATCAGCCGTCTTAAGGGCTGTATCGGCAAGACCTTTCCGCGCACCGTGGGTTGAGATAAAGTATTCCAGAACGTCTAGTCCTTCCTTAAAGTTAGAAAGAATAGGGTTTTCGATAATCTCTCCAGCACCACCAGCAATATTTTTCTGAGGCTTAGCCATAAGACCCCTCATACCACCCAGCTGACGAATTTGCTCTCGTGAACCACGGGCTCCCGAGTGCATCATCATATAGATTGAATTAAAGCCTCCTTGATCCGTCTCAAGTTGTTTCATCAGGGTTTCTGTAATACGAGAATTGACACGCGTCCAGATATCAATTACCTGGTTATAGCGCTCATTTTCAGTAATAAGACCCATCAAATAGTTACTCCAAACGTTTTCAACGTCAAGTTTGGCTTGTTCGATCAGTTTCTCTTTCTCTTCGGGCACCATAACGTCGTTCAATCCCATAGACAGACCACCTTTAAAGGCCATTTGGAAACCAAGTTCTTTGATTTCATCCAGGAACTGAGCAGTACGTGCAACGCCCGCCATTTTATACACCAGACCAATTATTTGCTGAAGCTTTTTCTTGGTCAGAAGTTCATTAATATATCCTACCGATTCTGGCACAGCTTGATTGAACAAGATACGACCGGCCACGGTGTCAATAATTTTCTCTTCGAAGCTTCCATCATCATTGCGAACGCGCAGGCGGCACTTGATATTGGCATGCTTAGACAACTTGCCTTCGTTGATGGCAATGATTACCTCATCAGGACCGTAGAATATCTTACCTTCGCCCATAATTGGGAACTCAGGGGTATGCACACGGCCTTTGGTTACATAATATAGTCCCAAAACCATGTCCTGAGATGGTACCGTAATAGGGGCACCATTGGCAGGGTTAAGGATATTATGCGATGACAACATCAGCATAGAGGCTTCCAGTACGGCTTCCTGACCCAATGGCACGTGAACGGCCATCTGGTCACCGTCAAAGTCGGCGTTGAATGCCGTACAAACCAATGGGTGCAGCTGTATAGCCTTTCCTTCAATCAGCTTCGGCTGGAAAGCTTGAATACCTAAACGGTGAAGCGTTGGAGCCCGGTTGAGCAATACAGGGTGCCCTTTCAGCACATTCTCCAAAATATCCCAGATTACCGGATCCTTGCGATCCACAATCTTCTTGGCAGATTTCACCGTCTTCACGATGCCACGCTCGATAAGCTTACGGATAATAAACGGCTTGAAAAGCTCAGCAGCCATGTCTTTAGGAAGTCCACATTCGTGAAGTTTCAGCTCAGGGCCTACCACAATAACCGAACGACCAGAATAATCGACACGCTTACCCAATAAGTTCTGACGGAAACGTCCCTGCTTACCTTTCAACATATCGGAAAGGGATTTTAATGCACGGTTACCTTCAGAACGTACTGCATTCACCTTGCGACTATTATCAAAAAGCGAATCAACCGCTTCCTGCAACATACGCTTTTCGTTCCGCAAGATCACCTCCGGAGCTTTAATCTCGATCAGTCGCTTCAGACGATTATTACGAATAATTACCCGACGGTATAAGTCATTCAAATCTGAAGTTGCAAAACGCCCACCATCCAAGGGTACCAATGGACGAAGCTCTGGTGGGATTACCGGCACCATACGGATCACCATCCACTCAGGGCGGTTCTCGATACGGGTGTTGGCATCACGGAAAGCTTCAACCACCTTAAGGCGTTTAAGGGCTTCCGCCTTACGCTGCTGCGAAGTGTCGGTAGCCGCTTGGTGCCTCAGCTGGTACGATAACTCGTCCAGGTTGGTACGGCTAAGAAGCATTTCCAATGCATCGGCTCCCATTTTCGCGATAAACTTGTTGGGATCCGTATCGGGCAACATTTGGTTTTCGCGAGGAAGCTTATCTACGATATCCAAGTATTCGTCTTCGGTAAGGAAATCCAGGTAGCTTACGCCATCTTCTTCCTTCACACCCGCCTGTACAACAGCATACCGCTCGTAATAAATGATCTGATCCAATTTCTTGGTAGATAGACCCAATAGGTAACCAATTTTGTTTGGCAAACTACGGAAATACCAGATATGCGCTACCGGAACAACGAGTTCGATATGACCCATGCGCTCGCGACGTACCTTTTTCTCGGTTACTTCAACACCGCAACGGTCACAAATAATCCCTTTGTAACGGATACGCTTGTATTTTCCACAATGACATTCCCAGTCCTTTACAGGTCCAAAAATACGCTCACAGAAGAGTCCTCCCATTTCCGGCTTATAAGTCCGGTAGTTAATGGTTTCAGGCTGGGTCACTTCACCGAAGGAGCTCTCAAGGATCGATTCGGGTGAGGCCAGACTGATGGTCATTCTGGAAAAATCACTATTTAATTTTTTGTTCTTTTTGAAAGACATAATAAAAAGTCGTTTGTCTGTTAGTCGAAACTCAAATAGATTTCATTTCTTGGCGCCTTTCGGCGCCACGACTAAAAATTAGTCCAGTGTAATCTCCAATGCCAATCCACGAAGTTCGTGAACCAGTACGTTGAATGACTCCGGAATATTGGGTTTCGGAAGGTTCTCTCCTTTCACGATGGCTTCGTATGCTTTGGCGCGGCCTACTACATCATCGGATTTTACGGTAAGAATTTCCTGAAGGATATGGGATGCACCGAATGCTTCGAGCGCCCACACTTCCATTTCTCCAAAACGCTGACCTCCAAACTGTGCCTTACCACCCAACGGCTGCTGCGTAATGAGCGAGTAGGGCCCAATAGAACGGGCGTGCATTTTGTCGTCTACTAAGTGACCAAGTTTCATCATGTACATCAGACCTACCGTAACAGGCTGATCGAATTTATCACCGGTCAAACCGTTGTACAGATAAGTACGTCCCCATTCTGGCAGTCCAGCCTCAGCAAGTTCAGCCGCAACCTCCTCTTCGGTAGCACCATCAAAAATTGGTGTCGCATAGCGACGACCCAGCTTAAGACCGGCCCAGGCAAGAATGGTTTCATAGATCTGTCCGATGTTCATACGAGAAGGTACCCCTAGTGGGTTCAACACGATGTTCACCGGCGTTCCATCTTCCAGGAATGGCATATCTTCATCGCGAACAATACGGGCAACTACCCCCTTGTTTCCGTGACGACCCGCCATCTTATCCCCTACTTTCAGCTTACGTTTCTTAGCCACGTAGACTTTCGCAAGTTTTACGATTCCTGCAGGGAGTTCATCACCTACTTCAAGAGCGAAGCGATCACGCTTAAAGCGTCCCATCAATTCACTACGAGCATTTAGGTAATTTTTCAATACCAAGGATACTTGCTGATTTACCTGCGGATCTTCCGTCCAGTTATCAGTCAATACATCACCAATAAGGTTTACCTCTTCGGCTACGGCATATTGGCTCTCATCACGGTATGGGTTGTTGGCTGGGAATAAGTTCTCAGAGATATTTCTCACATTGAACTTCATGCCCTGGCTAATCAGCTCATCGCCAAACTTATGCTTCACTCCTTGGCTTGTAGCACCGTCTACAAGTTGTACCAACTTTTCAATTACACGGCCACGAAGTGCAGTAAGATCACGACCATATTTTTTCATTAACAGACGGAGCTCGTCCTTATGCTTAGCACGCTCCTCCTTGGTAGGACGAGAGAACAATTTGGTATCGATAACCACGCCCTTCATCGAAGGAGGTGCCTTTTTGGAAGCATCTTTCACATCGCCCGCTTTGTCTCCAAAGATGGCCCGCAACAACTTCTCTTCAGGAGTAGGATCCGATTCTCCTTTCGGGGTGATTTTACCAATCAAAATATCCCCTTCTTTGATTTCAGTACCCACTTGTACGATACCATTTTCGTCAAGATTTTTAACGGTTTCCTCACTCACGTTAGGAATCTCCGCCGTTAATTCTTCTTCTCCACGTTTGGTATCACGAACTTCCAGTTCAAATTCTTCAATATGGATCGATGTGAAAATATCGTCACGAACCACCTTCTCAGAAATCACAATCGCATCCTCAAAGTTATATCCCTGCCAAGGCATGAAGGCCACAAGTAAGTTACGACCCAAGGCAAGTTCACCGCCTTCGGTACCGTATCCCTGACAAAGCGGATCACCCTTCTTCACTTTCTGCCCCTTCAACACCATCGGTTGTAAGTTCAAACAAGTATCCTGGTTGGTGCGACGGAACTTCACAAGGCTGTATGAAACGCTATCATCAATGAAGCTTACCAGACGATCGGCGTCAGTACGGTCGTACTTCACAACGATCTTGGTCGCATCTACGAATTCAATTTCCCCATCTCCTTCTGCTACCACCAAAGCACGGGAATCCATCGCTACGCGCTTCTCCAGGCCGGTCCCTACAATAGGAGCCTGAGGACGTAACAAAGGAACACCTTGGCGCTGCATATTAGATCCCATCAAGGCCCGGTTCGCATCATCGTGCTCCAAGAAAGGAATCAAAGAGGCTGCTACCGAAACGATCTGGTTAGCCGCAACGTCCATATAGGAAGCTTGGGCTGGATCAACCATGGGGAAGTCCCCTTCAAAACGGGTTTTAATTTTTTCTACCGTAAAGTTCCCTTCTGCATCGACCGAAGCATTAGCCTGGGCAATATATTTAGAATCTTCTTCTTCGGCAGTCATATAAATCAACTCCTTAGTCAACTTACCTGACCCATCGATAACCCGGTAGGGAGTTTCGATAAAGCCCATGCCATTTACTTTTGCAAATACACATAGGGAAGAAATCAGTCCAATATTAGGACCTTCAGGAGTCTCAATCGTACACAGTCGTCCGTAATGGGTATAGTGAACGTCACGTACCTCAAAACCGGCTCTTTCTCGAGAAAGACCACCCGGTCCAAGTGCGGACATACGACGTTTATGGGTAATTTCAGCCAAAGGGTTGGTCTGATCCATAAACTGCGAAAGCTGGTTGGTACCAAAGAATGAGTTAATCACCGACGATAGAGTACGGGCATTGATCAGATCGACAGGCTTGAAGTCCTCATTATCCCGAACATTCATTCTTTCTTTGATGGTACGTGCCATACGTGCCAAACCAACACCAAACTGAGCGTAAAGCTGCTCGCCTACCGTACGAACACGACGGTTGGAAAGGTGATCAATATCATCGACAACGGCTTTGGCGTTGATCAGTCCAATCAGGTATTTCACAATAGAGACAATATCTCCAGTGGTCAACACCCGAACATCCAGGCTGGTATCAGAACCCAATTTCTTGTTGATACGGTACCGACCTACATCCCCTAGGTCATAGCGTTTGTCGCTAAAGAATAGGCTTTGAATTACATCACGTGCAGTTTGCTCATCTGGAGCCTCTGCGTTACGTAATTGACGATATATCTGCTCAACAGCTTCCTTATCGGAGTTGGAGCTATCCTTTTGCAGCGTATTATAGATAATATTATAATCGGCCACATTCATGTCTTCCTTATGCAGGATGACAGATTTCTGACCCGATTCAACGATAATCTCAATATCTTCGGGCTGGATGGTAGAATCACGCTCCAGAAGCACTTCGTTTCTCTGAATCGATACTACTTCTCCAGTATCTTCATCTACGAAATCTTCAGTCCAGGTACGTAATACCCGCGCTGCCAACCGGCGCCCCACTGCTTTCTTAAGATTGCTAGGCGTAGCGGTAATTTCTTCTGATAGACCGAATAAGTCAAGTATATCTTTATCGGAACCAAAACCAATAGCCCGCAACAGGGTAGTTACAGGGAATTTTTTCTTCCGATCGATGTAAGCGTACATCACGTTATTTACATCGGTAGAGAACTCGATCCATGAACCTTTAAAAGGTATGATACGAGCAGAATAAAGTTTAGAACCGTTGGTATGCTTACTCATAGAGAAGAACACACCCGGGGAGCGGTGAAGCTGAGAAACGATAACGCGTTCAGCACCATTGATCACGAAGGATCCACGCTCGGTCATATAAGGAATATTTCCTAGGAAAACTTCCTGTTCGATGGTCTCGAATTCTTCATGATCGGCGTCGTTACAGATCAGTCGTAACTTAGCCTTTAGAGGCACAGCATAAGTAAGTCCACGGTCAATAGACTCATCGACGGAATACTTAGGTGGCTCAAGAAGGTAGTCGATAAACTCCAAAACGAAGTTATCGCGAGAGTCAGCAATGGGGAAGTTTTCGGCAAAAACTTTGTACAATCCCTCGCCTGAACGGTCTTCGACAGAAGTGTCAAGGCTAAAGAAATCGCGGAAAGATTGAACCTGAATTCCTAAAAGGTCTGGATAATCGAGAATCGGATTGATTCTGGAAAATTTTTTTCTGGGTATTATTTGTGTAGCCAAGGCTATGTTTGATTTGGGTTAACAGAACAAAAAACAAAGCGTAGAGGTAGCAATATACAACACGCCGTTGTGCAAATTAGTTTAAAACCGCAATCGTATTGCCTCGTAGAGAACTAATGATGGGTCATCCCTATGCTTCTTTTCTACGAGTAAAGAAGTGTCTCGGATCGACCAATCTTGGAAGAAAGGCAGCACAGGCTACGATACTAGGGCCTGAACGCCAATGGGATTTATTTGGACCAAGAAGAGAGAGGCCAAATTTTAAAATGCAAATAAGAATAGACCTGACTGAAAGCCAGGCCTATTCTCGGTTATATCGAAGGTATTGAAACCTGTAGTGTCAATTACTTAACCTCTACTTCAGCACCAGCTTCTTCAAGTTGTTTTTTCAAAGCTTCCGCTTCGTCTTTAGCAACTCCTTCTTTAACGGCCTTAGGAGCACCGTCAACTAGTTCTTTAGCTTCTTTCAAGCCAAGGCCAGTAAGGTCTTTCACTAATTTTACAACTGCAAGTTTACCAGCACCGGCTGACTTCAAGATAACATCAAAAGATGATTTTTCTTCTACAGCAGCGCCTTCACCAGCACCACCAGCAGGACCTGCCATCATCACTGCACCAGCTGCTGCTGGTTCAATGCCGTACTCGTCCTTAAGAATTGTAGCCAATTCGTTCACTTCTTTAACCGTTAGGTTAACAAGCTGTTCCGCGAAAGCTTTCAAATCTGCCATTTTTATTTTTGATTTTGTGATTATACAATAGAATGATTAAAAAAGAGCTCTGTTTAAATAAACCCCGGGGAGCTCAACCCGGTTTCTAATGATATTAGTCTTCTTTCTCAGACAAAGTCTTGATGATACCAGCCAATTTGCTACCGCCACTCGAAAGGGCACCGATAACATTTTTAGCAGGCGATTGCAACAATGCGATCACATCTCCAACCAATTCCTGCTTTGATTTCAGGGTGGTAAGGACTTCAAGCTGGGCTTCGCCAACGAAAACTGAGGAATCTACAGAAGCTCCTTTGAACTTGAGTTTATCCGAACCTGTTTTCTTCTTGAATTCTTTGATCAGCTGTGCAGGAACTTTACCTGACTCCGGGTGAAACATTATCCCAGAGAATCCTTTCAACACTTCTGCATCGAAGGGGGTATAATCTGTTTCTAATGTTTCTAGCGCTTTCTTAATCAGGGTGTTCTTTACTACGCGATACTCGATACCTTTCTCGAAGCATAGGCCCCGAAGGACATTTACCTCACCTACAGACATTCCTGCCGCAGAAGTAATGTAAAAGTATGGCGTGTTCGAGAATTTCTGACTCAGTTCGTCAATAATTAATGATTTCTCTTCCCGTGTCATATTATAATCCTGGAATCGTGTTTTTATCAATAGTAACACCCGGGCTCATCGTGCTAGACAAGTGAATGCTCTTTACATAGGTACCTTTGGCTGAAGAAGGCTTCAAACGAATTAACGTATTGAGTACTTCTTGTGCGTTCTGTGCAAGTTGCTCGGTTCCAAAAGAAACCTTTCCAACACTTGCATGAATAATTCCTGTTTTGTCGACTTTAAAGTCGATTTTACCAGCTTTTACTTCTTTTACCGCTTTACCAACTTCAGGTGTAACAGTACCCGATTTAGGATTTGGCATCAATCCACGAGGACCTAATACCTTACCTAACCTACCCACCTTTGCCATTACACTAGGCATAGTGATGATCACGTCAATGTCGGTCCAGCCTTGCTCTATCTTTTGGATATATTCGTCAAGACCTACATATTCTGCTCCGGCTTCTTTCGCTTCTTCCTCCTTATCAGGAGTACACAAAACAAGTACACGAACGTTTTTACCAGTACCGTGGGGGAGTGTTACCACACCACGCACCATCTGATCTGCTTTCCGAGGATCTACGCCCAAACGAACGTCGATATCTACAGAAGAATCAAATTTAGTATAGGAAATCGTCTTCAGTACATCCGCTGCTTGTTCAAGCGAATAAGCTTGTTCTGCGTCGAATTTCGAAAGAGCTTCTTTTTGCTTTTTGGTCAGTTTTCCCATGTCTTTTTTTCTTTAGCGCAAATTATACGCTTAGTTGTTTTCTTCCCACGGGGCTTTGCCTGCTACAGTAATACCCATACTACGAGCCGTTCCCGCAATCATTTTCATCGCTGAATCAATTGTAAAACAGTTAAGATCCGGCATCTTTGTTTCAGCAATCGTGCGCACCTGATCCCATGATACGGAACCAACTTTTACACGGTTAGGCTGAGCCGAACCAGATTTTACTTTTGATGCATCTAGAAGCAAAATTGCGGCCGGGGGGGTCTTAATGACGAAGTCAAAAGACTTATCCTTATAGTATGTAATAACTACCGGCAATACCACACCCATTTTATCCTGGGTACGGCCATTGAATTGCTTGCAAAACTCCATGATATTCAAACCCTTGGCACCTAATGCAGGTCCAATTGGAGGAGAAGGATTGGCTTGGCCACCCTTTACCTGTAGTTTGACGTATCCACTTATTTCTTTTGCCATTGTTTTGGAATTTGTCGGTTCATTGAATGGTTAACGGTATCATGCAAGTGGAAGCTTACCCTGCCCGCTAATTCGCTCAACTATCCTTTTCTACTTGTGCGTAACTAAGTTCTACGGGTGTATTACGCCCGAATATTTTTACAACTACATTGAGTTTCTTTTTCTCATCGAACACCTCTTCAACCACGCCGATAAAGCCACTGAAAGGACCGTCGACCACCTGAACCGTTTCACCTTGCAAGAAGGACAAGCTTGGTGCTTCTTCTTCCTGATCGGCCTCTTCGAACTTCCCTAAGATGCGGTTGATTTCTGACTGGCGCAAGGGCACCGGAACCTTGGAATTGCCTTCTGAATTACCCAGAAATCCAATTACCCCTGGAATGCTGGTGATAATGTGTAGTACCTCCCCTTTTGAAAGATCGGCCGAAATAATGATGTATCCAGGAAAAAAATTCTTTTCACGAACCCGCTTCTTTCCGTTACGCATCTCATAAATCTTCTCCGAAGGAATAAGAATTTGAGGAACATGTTCCGTTAAGTTCTGACGTGAAATTTCATTTTCTATGTAGGACTTGATCTTCTTCTCCTGCCCTGACACAGCTCTTAATACAAACCAATTTAGACCACTCATACCGTACTGGGGGGATTGTCTTTAATAATAGCCTTTAAAAAGACTGATAAAACAGTTTGAGGGCGTTCTCAAAAACAAGATCCATCACGCCTACCACGAAGGCAAAAATAAGAGATCCTACAAGCACCAATGTGGTGTTAGACTGAAGCTCCTTGAAGCCAGGCCACGTCACATGCTGGGTGATTTCTTCCCACGATGCTTTTATAAACGAAGTAAATTTTTCCATGTTTCCTATTTACTTTTTGGCACGGGTGGAGAGATTCGAACTCCCATCAACGGTTTTGGAGACCGCTATTCTACCCTTGAACTACACCCGTATTTTGACGCAATCCGATTGTTTCGGGCTGCAAAGATACTTACATATCTTATAAAAAACAAGTGCACCTCAGAGGAAATGCACTTGTTTTTCAATTATTTATCTTGAATTAGTCAGCAATCTCTGTAACCTGACCAGCACCTACGGTACGTCCACCTTCACGAATCGCGAAACGAAGACCTTTTTCCATAGCAATTTTGTTGATCAACTTTACATTGATGGTGATGTTATCACCAGGCATAACCATCTCAACTCCTTCTGGAAGAGTAATTTCACCTGTTACGTCCGTAGTACGGAAGTAGAACTGTGGGCGATACTTGTTAAAGAAAGGAGTGTGACGTCCACCTTCTTCTTTCGAAAGTACGTAAACCTCGCCTTTGAACTCAGCATGAGGCTTCACAGAACCTGGCTTACAGATTACCATTCCACGACGGATATCCTCTTTGTTAATACCACGTAGCAACAAACCAACGTTGTCACCAGCTTCTCCACGGTCAAGGATCTTACGGAACATCTCCACACCTGTTACGGTAGATTTCAAGTTCTCAGCTCCCATACCTAGGATATCTACAGGATCTCCAGAGTTAATCACACCACGCTCGATACGACCAGTTGCAACAGTACCACGACCAGTGATCGAGAATACGTCTTCAACAGGCATCAAGAATGGAAGGTCTGTCATACGTGGAGGAATTGGAATGTAGCTATCTACAGCATCCATCAAATCCACGATGGTTTTAACCCATTTCTCTTCTCCGTTCAATCCACCTAGGGCAGATCCTTGGATCACAGGAATGTTGTCGCCATCATATTCGTAGAAGCTCAATAGCTCACGAATTTCCATTTCTACAAGCTCAAGAAGCTCAGGGTCATCAACCATATCCACTTTATTCATGAATACAACAAGTTGAGGTACACCTACCTGACGAGCCAAAAGAATGTGCTCACGAGTCTGTGGCATAGGACCATCTGTAGCCGCAACCACGATAATCGCTCCATCCATCTGCGCAGCACCAGTAACCATGTTCTTCACATAATCCGCGTGACCTGGACAGTCAACGTGTGCGTAGTGACGATTTGCTGTCTGGTATTCTACGTGTGATGTATTAATGGTAATACCACGCTCTTTTTCCTCAGGTGCATTGTCAATAGAAGAGAAATCACGTTTCTGTGACAACCCTAGATTAGCCAATACAGTAGTAATTGCCGCTGTCAAGGTAGTTTTACCGTGGTCAACGTGCCCGATAGTACCAATATTTACGTGGGGTTTCGAGCGGTCAAACGTCTCTTTTGCCATGTCTTAAGTACGCTAAAATTAAGTTATTACGAATTTATTAAACACTATATAATGACTCAACATAGGGACTAGTCGCTTTGGACTTACTGGACCCTATCGGAATCAAAATTTTTTATGAGCCATTGAGGGGATTTGAACCCCTGACCTCTTCCTTACCAAGGAAGTGCTCTACCCCTGAGCTACAACGGCAATATATCAAGTTCTTTAAAATCCCACTTTTGGGATCTTTCTGCACTGGAGCCTGGGAATCGAATCCTGAATAAAACATTTCCTTACCAAGGAAGTGCTCTACCGTACGACGGACCACCCTGAGCTACAACGGCAATATATCAAGTTCTTTAAAATCCCACTTTTGGGATCTTTCTGCACTGGAGCCTGAACAAAAAACTCTGGCAACACTATCAGCAAAAGACACCTACCAGATAAACCCTGAATCCAGGACAGCTATCCTTAACAACCAAAAGCGATCAGCGAAAGGGTTCGAATTGAATGTTTTCGCTGATCGCTTGACGGTGCTTTTAAAATTGAGCGGAAGACGAGGTTCGAACTCGCGACCTATAGCTTGGAAGGCTATCGCTCTACCAGCTGAGCTACTTCCGCAATCGTAACATGCAATGACTAGATACTGGTATAACTAATCTTAAAGCTTGCATATACTGTGGGGGCGGATGGATTCGAACCACCGTAGGCATACACCAGCAGATTTACAGTCTGCCCCATTTGGCCACTCTGGTACACCCCCTTTTTCAATATTTCAACACAACCGTGAAAACCTCTTGTCTCACTTTTGGAGCTGCAAAATTAGGTTGAATTTTCATATTGTCAAACAGTTTTAAGAAAAAAATTTAAACTTTTTTTTCTTAAAACGTTGATATGACCATTATCACATTGATTCACAAATATTTATACTACTATAATTTGATTCCAAAATTTATCATTCGAACAGCAGGACCATGGTCCGCCTTAAAGACATCATTGATATCGTACTGAACAAATAAATTCAGGAAGTTTCGGATGCCCACTTCGGCCGATATACCGTATCGCAAATCATTCACGAAATAATCGGCCCGCACCTTGTCTACATCTTTGGTTCCTTCCTGACGTACCTTGGTATAACCTCCTAAACGGTATCCACCATACACGCCTGCACTGACATAAGAGACCAGAGTATTAGAAAAAGATAATGTAGGCATAAGTGAAACATTCAGATAAGGTAAAACCTGCTTGCTCTTTTTAAGTTCAACAGCTGCCCCATTCTGATCGATGACGGATTGGTAACGAACCTGATCATCGCCTTTAATGATGGTTTTATCACTTTCAAACATTAGGTTATTCCAGGAAAAATCTGCTCCTAAATCGAGAAATAAACCCACCTTCTCCGATTTTACCAATTGGCCGCTCGCTATGTAGCCTAGTTTCACATAGCGCGAACCGAAGGGTCGTAGGGCATAGTCGCTTTTGGTATACCCAGGTGTTAACTCGTTTTTGGAATAGGTATTGAAACCCAGAGAAATATCGAATCCTTTCCGAGGACTGGATCCCTTTACTTTTTTATAGAAGTGACGTCCCTTATTCATATGGTCTGTCCAGTCACCATTTTCTTTTTCTTCTTCTTCTTCCGATTCCACGGCAACTGCACCCCTATCCGATTTGATATGTACACCATTGATGTCAACCCTTACGTAATCTCCCCCTTTACCGTCCGATTCTTTCAGATACTGACTCCCGTTAAAGTCTTCCACGATAATGCTCCCATCCGTTTTACTGCTATCCAGTCTTATTTTAAGATCCATTAACAGTGCATTCAAATCATACTGTAACAGTTTTTCCAACTCCTTTTGGTTCTCACCTAGTATGACAAGTTTGGTTTTATTCCCGATGGTAATCACAATAGAGTCGCGATTAATGGGGTTCAAGGGATATCCTGGAATACTAGCCATAGCAGCACTACCCATTAGGATAAGTGTCCATATCAAAATTGAAATGCGGTTCATAGTTGTTATTTTTAGTGGTTTTTCAAAATTTAATTCTTCTTGAGATATCAGTCTACTGTCCCTATTCGACTGGTTTATTACGTCTGCTGCGGGTTGGATTGCCGCTATCCGCTCCGGTTAAGCGTTCATCGACCCGTACTAAAAGTGCCTTAGGGTTGATACCTACCTCGTCCCAGTCTACAGGGTCTCCGGACTTGACATTTTTAAGCTGCTGAAATAAGCGTGAAAATTTCCCCGATTTTTCGTTGCTCATGCCCTCAGGCTCCTCTACTTTCACAATGATAACCCTACTCTCCTGCTCGGTCGCTGATGGCGAAACGGGGATTTGAGCCAAGAGTACTTCTGCCTTTTCTTTTTCTATTGGAGAGGGTACCGCCGAGCGTTCCCGCATCTCCGGCTGAGCCTGCTCATAGTTATCTACTTCCGTTTTATTCGTTTTGGTCAATGTAACATCCTGGCTTGCGGCCTTTATCAGCTTCCTCGGCGGAGCTACAGTGGAGGCTATAGCCTGGGGCCGAGGGTCGGTCTTCACAGGTTCCGAAGAAGACGCTCTGCTTAGGTTAGGTTCCATTTCGGGAGATGTTACACGGTTATCTATAGCTGCCACCGCCTTAACTTCCTCAGGCAGGTTCACACCTATAGAACGTTCAGTCCTGTATTGGGATGTTCCCCACCGAACATTCTGATAAATCAGCACTCCTCCTATTAAGAGGGAAGCTGCAACGTACCAATAGAAGCCCATTCGTTTGCTATTGGATTTGGTCGTATTCCCCGACAATTTATTCCAGGCCTCTTCAGAAGGCTCTATACGATGATTTTTTAGTCTATCTCTGAATATATCATCAATCGGACGCTTTATCATGATTCGTTAGTTTATACATTTCTTGATCTAGTATAGATAATCTTTTTTGCAATAATTGCCGGGCTCGATGTAGCTGAGACTTTGATGTACTCTCCGATATATCCAGCAACTCTGATATTTCTTTATGGCTATAACCTTCTATGGCATATAAGTTAAAAACCGTACGATACCCCGTGGGCAGTTCCTGAATGAAACTCAGCAGCGATTCAGCTTCCATATCCGCATCGGCCGCAACTCCATCGGCGTAGTATTCGGCATTAAGGTGCAGGGATTCCTCCATTCCTCTTTTCTGCTTACGGAGATATCCCAGGGCCTCGTTAACTATGATACGTCGTATCCAACCTTCGAGACTACCTTCTCCATTAAACTGATCTATTTTACTAAAGACCTTGGTTAACCCTTCTATCATAACATCCTCCGCCTGCATACGATCGCCTATATAACGGACACAAATACTTAACATATTTGGTGCATATCGGTCATACACTTGCCTTTGCGCTTTGGCATTTCCCTGCCTGAGTGCACTGACTAGATGCTTGTCTTGATTGAAAAAGGCTAAAATTCGACCCATTGCTAGATATTGATTTCACCGTTAAGATGCTGGAATGTCATGACAAGGTTGCATGCCTACATTACTTTTTTTTAAAAATTAGAAATATATGATTTTCTTCATTTAGCTTAGCCATTAAAATATCAATATAACCATTAAATGCGAAGGCTATGCTTAATTCGGCAGCACCGATTGGAATCTTTGACAGTGGAATTGGCGGCATGACTGTGGCCAGTGCAGTCACTAAACTCCTCCCTTTAGAGAATACCATCTACTTTGGTGACACCGCGCACCTTCCTTACGGTGATAAGTCCACCGCTGCCATTCAATCCTATGCCATCAAGATATGTAACCTGTTATTACAGAAAGAGTGCAAGCTCATTTTAATAGCTTGTAACTCGGCCTCTGCAGCAGCATTCGAACTGGTTAAAGCTTATGTAGGTAGCAAAGCCCAGGTGATGAATGTGATCGATCCGGTTGTGGACTATGTTAAAGAGCACTATCCCGGAAAAACGATTGGTCTGATAGGAACCAAGCAAACTGTTATGTCCAATGTTTATAAGAAAAAGATAATGGACCTAGATCGTCATATCAAATTGAAATCCCTGGCTACCCCGCTTTTAGCACCGATGATCGAAGAGGGATTCTTCGACCATAGCATCAGCGAAAAAATCATAGAAGCTTATCTGGCCGACAGCTCACTCGATGATATTGAGGCTTTAATTTTAGGTTGCACACATTATCCGCTCATCAAGCCGGAGATAGCCTCATTTTACCAAGGTAAGGTGGAAATTCTGGATAGCTCAGAAATTGTGGCCAAATCTTTAAAAGCCTGGCTAGAACAACATTATTTACAGAATGAGAAGGGGATGGGTCATCGACAATTCTATGTGTCAGACTACACTCGATCCTTCGAAGAGTCGACGAAAACCTTTTTTGGAGAGCAAATTCAGCTGGAGCATTACCCGCTTTGGGAGTAATGCTAAATCAAAAAAAGCGAAACCACCAGGTTCCGCTTTTTTTGATGCCCAAAACTCTTACCCCATTCGGGATAATGCAAGGGCACGTTGTTCCGCTTTAAACTTTTTACTTTTCTTCACCCATAAATAGGCTATAACGGCAACGATAAGATAGGGTGTCACGAACAAAAACATAATGCCCGTATTGAGGCCAATGCCTACGTTATTACGTCCGTTTCCTATAGAACTTTCAACCGAACCCCTGCACATGGCACATTGGGCGTAGCCTTCGTGGCCAACTAAAAGGACCAGAAGCATCACTGAGAGAATAACTAGTATTTTTTTCATGTATAATAAGGACTAATCATTAGATAAACGACAACACCACTGATACTAACATATAACCATATGGGAAGCCCCCATTTAACAGCTTTTCTATGATCGTCCAGCTGCCGTGTATAGCCGAAGTAAATTGCCCGAAGTACAAACCAAACAACAACTATGGACAATACAATATGCGAAATAAGCAAAAAGAAATATATTGGCCTTAGCAACCCTTCTCCCCCATAGGGTGTAGAGTCATTGGAAACATGGTAGAGGATATAACATACCAGAAATACAGATCCCAGCAAAAATGCCGAAGTCATTGCCTTCCGGTGCCCCTCGATATTACCTTTCTTTATATAAAAATAGCCTACAAGAAGGCAAACTGCTGTAAGGGAGTTAATTACCCCTATTACATGTGGCAGCGACTTAGTCCAGCTACCCAGATCGACTTTTTGACGAATACCCAGCAAAAATGCCACGGTAATGGGGACCACTATGGCTAAAACACTAATGACATTTCTATACAGTGGCTTATCTTCAATAACTCTTCCTGCCATGATTTTAAATATTGCGATGCTTTAATTGATAATCTAATATTCTGATTTCCGCCAAAAGTCGGTCCAACTCCTCGGTATCACTCAAATCGAAATAGCCACGTGTATAGCCTTCTGTGTCTATCAAAAACAACCTGGAAAAAGAAAAGTTCGTTTTAGATCCGTCAGCACTTTTGTAAATATTCAGTTCAGAGGCTAAAGCATTATTTCCTTTCTCTAAAGAGATAAGATGAGCCTGCCAGGTATTGGAACCCATTCCATACGATTGCCCAATGGTCTTTAATTCCAGACCATCTGTGAGTGTTACTAGCCTTAGGTTCGGTACGGCGCTATTCAATTTGGCAATTCTCGACAGGTACTCTAAATACCGCACACAACGATCATTACAGTTGGCAGGCAGGAAACCTATTACAGTAATGCTACCACCCAACTCGATCCGGTTAAGGCTGCTATCTGCATTTACAAGTACAATCTCTTTTCTGCGAGTAAAAACCGTATCATTTCCCTTCATTATTACCTTACCGAGGGTATCGCGTGCCGGATTTAAATACGGCAACTCGAAATGATTGGTAGTAAAACCTTTCAGGAAAATAAAGATTAAAGCCGGTATTGCTAATGTTAGGATCAGCAACCCGGCTTTAGTATATTTTTTCATACTGAATTTTTATCCAAAAATGGCATCAAAAACAGCGTTCCCTTCTAGAAGCAAGGCCAGAATAAGCCAGGCCACAAATACAATAGGAACGAGTATACTCCAAATCAAAGATTTGGTTTCGTGCTTTAAGTGCATAAACTCACCCACAATATAAAATGCCTTTACAATGGTCATCACGATAAAGATCGTGATTTTTAAAGTACCATGAGGCACCGTAAAAGCAATTAAGAATTCAAGAGCCGTTAGAATCAATAAAATCCAGAAGGTTTTCCAAATGGCCTTTCTTTGCTCGGCCCCTGCATTGGGATCGGTATTTTGAATATGATGCGCGTCTGCCATAATGATATATAATTAAAGGTCTTTTTGAAGATTAAACCAGATAGAAGAAGGTAAATACGAATACCCATACCAAGTCGACAAAGTGCCAGTAAAGACCGACCTTCTCAACCATTTCATAACTTCCACGACGGTCATAGAAACCAGTAGCGGCTCTGAAGAAAATCAGAATATTCAGAATAACACCACTAAAAACGTGAGTACCATGGAATCCGGTAATAAAGAAGAAAAAGTCAGCAAAAGCGGCAGGACCGTATTCATTCACGGTCAGGTTGGCTCCAAAGACAGTTTTCTCTACCATTTTTCCATTTTCCATAATGGTCATTAACGTACCATTATCGGTACCATGAATAAAGTGAGCCCACTCCCAAGCTTGGCAACCTAAGAAGGTGAAACCACCCAAAATTGTCCACAACATGTATTTTTCAACATTGGCACGATCCATTCGATGACCAGCTTCCACTGCCAAAACCATGGTAACACTACTGGCAATCAAGATAAAAGTCATAATCCCTACAAAAACCAGAGGAAGGTACATGCCATGCAAGAAAGGCACAGCCGCATATACCTTTTCAGGAATTGGCCAATATAAGTTAGAGTTAACAAAGTCAGCTACTTCACCAGAGTAGGCAGGAAAACTAAAGCGCTGATATCCATAGGCTACCAGAAGAGCTGAAAAGGTAAAGGTATCTGAGATGAGGAAAAACCACATCATCAATTTTCCATAACTCGCTTTCATGGGCTCAATTCCACCCATCCAAAATTTGGGTTCTACCGCGCCAGGTGTTGTTACATTTGAAGCCATTGGTAAAAAATAATCAATTAAAGGTCAATAAAAAAACAAATAGGTATACCCAAAGTAAATCTAAAAAGTGCCAGTATGTCACACAGATCTGAATCTGACGCATATTTTTTGCACTTACTTTCAATCTAAAAGCGGCTATCATAGCAAAGATAAGCACCAAAAGGCCACTGATAATATGGAAACCGTGTAAACCAGTAAACACATAGAAAAACGATCCCGACGGGTTACCCACGAAATACACGTTCATGTCCACCAGATTTTTCCAGCCTTCAAACTGCATGGCCAGGAATATTAATCCCAGCGCAAAAGTAATAGAAATTGCCAGCTTCAATTGGTTGAACTGATCTTTTTTTGCCATGATATAAGCCCAGTGCATGCTAACACTACTCAGAAGCAATACACCTGTACTGTACCAGAAAATAGTAGGCATTTGAAACTCAAGCCAATTCCCTTCTGCCCGGCGTACGAGGTAAGCACTGGACTGAGAGGCGAAAAGCATGACAATGGTTACCAAAAATAACCATAATATAAATTTCACAGGATCCATCGAAAGGGTTTCCTCGGGTTCCTCCTTAATATTTAACTGCTGAACATTCTCCATAACTACACAAAATTAATCAATCACAATTTATCCAACAAAAATGCTATCTGAACGATAGGTAAATATAAAAACGATCCGAACATGAGTTGCTTTGCTGTTTTATCGGTGCAAGTTCGCATGAGGTGGAAAGTCTGGGCCAAAAATAAAACGCCAAATAGAGTGGCAATTAAGGCCGAATTAAGTCCTGTCATTCCCAACTCATAAGGAAGCCAACCTATCGGAATCAGAAAAACAGTATAAATCATAATCTGCAAGGTAGTATCCGTGTCTTTAAGTCCGTTAGCAGGTAAAAGTTTAAAGCCCGCACGTTTATAATCTTCGTCTAAAACCCAGGCGATTGCCCAGAAATGGGGAAACTGCCAAAAAAACTGAATTGCAAATAAGATTCCAGGCTCCAGACCAAATTGATTGGTAGCGGCCACCCATCCAATTAATGGAGGAAAAGCACCTGGAATGGCTCCTACAAAAACGGCTATAGGACCTACCCGTTTGAGCGGCGTGTATACAAAGCCATATAGTACCAGAGATAACAGAGATATCAACGCGGTACTAATATTAAACATAAAAGCGAAAATAGCCAGGGATCCAATCCCTAAAACAACACACCAAACAATGGCCTGATCCACACTGATCCGGCCATTGGCCAATGGCCGGGAGGCTGTACGCTTCATCAATTTATCCAAATCTTTCTCCAGGATTTGATTGATAATATTGGCCGATCCAGTGATAGCAATAGATGCAACTACAAAAGCCACAAGCTGCACAAAGTCGACCCTTGAAGTACCCAGGCAGTAACCCATAGCCCCAGAAAAGGCAATAAGAGACGCCAAACGAAATTTCAATAATTCGAAAAGAATTCCGATACTCGCCTTCGGGTTATGAACACTTAAAACACTATTATTTATTGATGTCATTATGATACTTTTTCAGTTCCTCCTATAAAATCCTTAGAAGGCCTAGTTCTTAAGAAAACGATATACTGTAATCCCATCAGCAGTATGCCCATGGTCAAATGTAGAGGTTGAGCAAATGCTGGAACCCCAAAGTATGCCATAATTATACCTGTCATCGTTTCTAGGCCTAAAATAACCACGCACCCTTTAATCAAATTTCCAACAGTCGAATAAACGAGCATATTTTTTTTGATCAAATAAAACCAATAGAGGTTGGCACCTAACACCACAATTGAGAAAGAACGATGTATATAAAATCGGAAATCAAGCTCATCAATCCAGCTCTGACGAGCATCATATCCTAGCATTCTTACCACTTCGTCAATATTCTCTCGTACCTGCGTACCCAGCATTACCTGAACTAAAGTCAATATCAAAACCAGTATGCCGATTTTGGATATTTTTGGAGCCGCCGGGAACACTACACCCTTAAACATCCGGCTGGCAATAAAATAGAGATGAGTCAGAATTCCTACGATGATAATAGCCACGAACATATGTAGGGTCACCATCACCGGATGCAATTCAAAGCTTACCACCTTCGAGCCTAACCAGCCCTGGAATGCTACCAGTAGAAATCCACTTAATCCTAGCCATACCAATTGCCGTCTGATATTCCAGAAAGGCAATGTAGATAGAAGTGTCAGAAAGATCATAAAACCTGTCAGCACTCCTAATAACCGGTTTATATATTCTATCCACGTCTTCACGGGATTGAATTCTACCTCACCCTTTAATTTGGCCCCATAAATCTCCTTATAATTATGGGGGAGTTCTGAGACTTCGGTTGGAGGAATCCAGGTTCCAAAGCATCGGGGCCAATCGGGGCAACCCATTCCGGCACCGGTACTTCGCACCACTCCTCCGGCCATTACCACCAGATAGAGGGTAATGATCGTATTTAAGGCCATTCGTCTCAATCGACGAATGGCCTTTGAATCAATGTGCTGACTTAAACTGGTCATTAAAATTTTGGGCCTCTATATCTTTCTCGGAAGCAATCAGCTCATTTTCATGAGGGAAATTCGACTCCAGAGTCTGAGAATAGGGTATGTTTTGAGGAATAAAATCTTCCTTAGCACCAGGCTTACTGTAGTCATAAGACCAACGGTAAACAGCTGGTATCTCACCTTCCCAGTTACCATGACCAGGGATAATTGGTGTAGTCCATTCCAAGGTATTAGATTTCCAGGGATTTTGTGGAGCAACCTTACCTTTAAAAATGCTATAGAAGAAGTTCCAAAGGAAAATAAACTGCGCCGTGAAAGAGAATATTGCAGCTGAAGTGATGAACAAGTTCATGTCCATAAACTTATGCGTGAAATCGTAGCTGGTGAACTGATAGTAACGACGAGGGAAACCCGCGATACCAACATAGTGCATTGGAATAAATATGGCATAGATTCCAATAAAAGTCATCCAGAAGTGTAGCTGGCCAAGGGTAGGATTCATCATCCGACCGAACATCTTCGGGAACCAGTGGTAAACACCAGCAAAAAGTCCAAAAGCTGAAGCAGCACCCATTACTAGGTGGAAATGCGCCACTACGAAATAAGTATCGTGTAATTGAATATCCAAGGCACTGTTACCAAGAATAATACCAGTCAGACCACCGGAAACAAACAAAGATACCAGACCAATGGAGAATAACATACCAGGTGTAAATACAATATTACCTCTCCATAAGGTAGTGATGTAATTAAAGCCTTTTACTGCTGAAGGCACTGCAATGATCAACGTAAGGAACATAAATACAGATCCTAGGAAAGGATTCATACCTGTTACGAACATATGGTGAGCCCAAACAATAAAGGCAAGGAAGGCAATACCCAGCATAGAAGCAATCATGGCACGATAACCAAAGATAGGCTTACGTGCATTGGTAGCAATCACCTCAGAAGTAATTCCAAGACCAGGTAATAATACAATATACACTTCAGGGTGTCCTAAGAACCAGAATAAATGCTGAAATAAAATCGGGCTACCACCAACATTGGGAAGAGCTTCACCATTGATATAAATATCAGAAAGGTAGAAGCTTGTACCAAAGTGACGGTCCATAATCAACAATAATACGGACGATAGCAATACTGGGAAGGAAATTAGTCCTAAAACGGCAGTGATCAAGAACGCCCAGATAGTCAGCGGCAAACGATCAAAAGACATACCCCGGGTCCGAAGGTTGATAACCGTGGTAATATAATTGATACCCCCCAAAAGCTGAGAGACGATAAAAAAGGCCATACTAGTCAACCAAAGCGTCATCCCCATTCCAGAACCTGGGTGAGACTGAGGCAAGGCGCTAAGCGGTGGATAAATTACCCAGCCACCAGCTGCTGGACCAGTCTGAAGGAATATCGAGGCAAACATGATGATACTGGCCAGGAAGAAGAACCAGTAAGAAAGCATGTTCATAAAGCCTGAAGCCATATCCCGGGCACCGATCTGAAGAGGAATTAAGAAGTTACTAAAAGTACCGCTCAATCCCGCCGTAAGTACAAAGAATACCATGATAGTACCATGCATGGTAACCAGGGCTAAGAAAAAGTTAGGATCCAATTTTCCAGAATCGCTGATCCATTGACCCAATATAGGTTTAAGCCAGGACAGATTAGAATCGGGCATCCCCAATTGAATCCGGAAGATTACTGACATGGAAATACCAATAACGGCCCATACAATACCTGTGATCAGGTACTGCTTCGCGATCATTTTATGATCTTCACTAAAAATATATTTCTGCCAGAAGTTTTGAGAATGATGGTGCTCATGTACTTCCGCATGTTCGTGAATGCTTTCCGCTCCTACGATAGCTGACATATCTTTTAAATGTTTTATTGTAGTTAATAATTAACGGAGGCTGCTCGTTCCCGATCCAACACTTCCAGCAGTAGTACTATCTGCAGCAGCCGTTACGCTTCCTTCAGGCACATATTTCATCGCCTTAGCTTTCAGATTATCAGGAACCTTGGCAAGGTACTCAGGATAAGTAGCCAAGAAGGTAGCTTGCTCAGCACACCATTTCCGGTAGCTTGCTTCGTCTTCCACAATAATCTTAGTTCCCATAGAAAAGTGTCCCATTCCGCAAATTTCGGTACAAGCAAGCTCGTAGTTAAAATTGGGATCGTTCAATTCTGCACGCATATCGGCAGTAGTTTTATCGGCTACAAACCAAAATTTAGTAGGCATACCAGGAACTGCATCCATTTTCACACGCATATGAGGAATAAATACACTATGCAAAACGTCCCGAGCTCTAATTTTCAAAAGTACGGGTTTGTTCACCGGAATATGAATGGCACTAGCAGGGCCCATAAAATCATCAAATGAATTCTCATCAGAAAGATCTATACCCACTTCATTTTGCGCATCAATTAAGCGATAGTCATAATTACCGAGTTGGTTATCGTTGACACCACTATAACGGGTAATCCAGTTAAACTGTTTTCCAGTAATTTCAATCACTTCCGCATCTTGAGGTGCATCTCCAGTAATATCAGACCAAGCCCTCCAACCAGTGAATACTAGCAATGCCATCACAATAGCAGGAATAATGGTCCAGATCAATTCAAGTTTATGATTGTCCGGATAGAAAGATGCCGTATTTCCTTTCTTATACTGGTACTTCCAGGAGAAGAAGAAAATGAGAACGTTGACGAAGATAAAGGGGATGGTAAGTACACCCATTGAAAACCAGAACAAATCATCTGTTCTTCTGCCATGGATAGAAGAAGCTACGGGCAAGAATTCGCTACGAGCATCTAAGTAAGACCATAATACGGCCGCACCACCAACGATAAGAACGACGAGGAACATGGCCCCGTTAAAGCGGTTTCCAGTATGCTTTATCTCATCAGTATCGGCAGACTTAAACGATTTTAAAACATTCTGCAAACGAGCGATAACGATTCCCGTAAGCACAACAAAAACTAAAGCAACTAATGCGATAATATAATACATGTCAATTAGAGTTTATAACGATTAAGCTATATCGTGATGTAAAGATTCTTCCAACATTGGATGATTCCTTGGTATCAGATTAGCTTTCGATAGTTGCGAGGCAACTGACCAAGTAAATGCACAAATAAACACAAGGAAAAATCCCCACTCCAACGGACCAAACGAAGCCTCACTACCTACAGAACCGGGCATGATATTCGTATAAAAGTCCATATAGTGACCAATAATCACAGACCAGCAAGCCACCTTCAAAATAGATGGAGTAAATTTCGAATCGCGGGTCATCAGAACCAGGAAAGGAAAAAAGAAATTCAAGAACAATGTAATGAAGAATGGTGCTTTATAATAACCATCGTGTCCACTGAAACGTTCTATAAAATATATCGTTTCTTCTGGTAAATTGGCATAGTAAATAAGCAGGAATTGGGCAAACCATACGTAAGTCCAGAAAATGCTAAAGGCAAATACAAACTTACCCAAATCACGGAGATGGCTTTTATTGACTGCCCGTAAGTATCCTCGGTCACGAAGCATTACAACCGTAAGGGTAATAACAGCCAAACCAGCTACATGCCAGCTCGCGAGGGTATACCATCCAAACATGGTAGAAAACCAGTGGGTGTCAATAGACATAACAAAGTCCCAGGCAGAGGTAGAAGAAGTTACCCCGAAAACCACCAAGAAAGCGGTTCCGAAGCGAATGGATTTTTCATAAAATTCTGTTCCACCCAATTCATCTTCCTGAAGAGAAAGATTACGGATTACTTTCCACAACCAATACCATACAACAAAGTAAAATATGAGTCTTCCTATGAAGAAAGGAGTATTTAAATAACCTTGTTTACCGGCAATAATGGGATCATATTCGGGGCCACCCACTTCATAAAGTCCTTCATGAGTCCAGTGAAACAGATCGTGCCCACCGAAAATAAAGGTTAATAGAAGAACGATACCAGTAAAGGGCAAAAATGCAGGCATAGCCTCAGGCACTCTTTTGAATACCGCAGACCAGCCGGCTTGTGCCAGGTGATTATAGGAAATAAAGAATAGGCCAATTACAGAGATACCGGTAAAATAAACGCCATTAACCCATAGGTTGGCCCAAATACGTTTTACCCATCCAGCAGTATGGTGTCCTTCTGCTGCTGCGGCTGCGTGTTCACCGCCAGCATGTGCTGCTGATGCCGCTTCGGCTCCGTGAGCCGCCACTTCATGTCCGCCACCACCATTGGCCGCCAGATACGCTCCAACCAGAACGAGTGCCACGCCGACAGCTCCTCCAATCATCAAGTTTCTCTTAGCCCCTGAGGTGAATTCAAACCGTTCTTCAATAGAAGGAATCGAATGTGCTGATGCCATTATTAAATATTATTAATTCTCAGTTATCAAAATTTTATTAAGATCCTTTCTGCAACTTCTGCACATAATGTACAATTTTCCAACGCTCCTCAGGAGTAACCTGAGAGGCATGTGGCCACATACGCGCCTTACCAAAGGTGATGACATGGAAGATATGTCCTTCATTCATGTTCTTATAAGCATCACTCGCGTAATTAGGAATCCCTTTGTACATATCTCCAACTTTGCCGTCTCCAGCGCCGGTAGCGCCATGGCAATGCTGGCAGTAACGATCGTATAATACTTTTCCTTCAGCCAACGATTTCTCGTTCAGCGGAATTGGGTTTTTCAAAATTCGGGCTGCTACATCTATGCTATCGGCATGTAGGTTATATACCATCAGATCTACCCGTGCCGAATCGCCCGTTCCAAATTCAGTATTATAATTGCGGCGAGCCACTGTACCCGCCACAGGCAGGCGCATGCTAATGCCCATCGGATTGATAGGGTTTGCTTCTACCTGACGAAAGGGTTCATAACCTACCGACACATACATATTCGGAGCATATTCCTTTCCAGGGCTTTGGGGATCCTTGCCACAACCGGCAACGAAAACCATCATGATTAATGATGCTCCTATTAGTTTATATAAATTTCCTAATTTCATCTTACTCTCCATTAAAATTGTTTGATGTTAATCTCTTCTGCACCACTGTCTCTTAGGGCTCTAGAAATCTCATCCTCACTCATGGCATTGCTCCCCATATTAATGGCCATGATAAATTTATTATCGGTCGATCGTAGGTCGAAACGGGGATGAAAATGTGTACCTGGTCCCATTCCATTTGAGATGAAAAAGGTAGTCACCATTCCGAATGCCGTAAAAAGTACAGTCAACTCGAAAGTAATGGGGATAAAGTTGGGGAATGAGATAGGATCCTTTCCACCAATAATCATGGGCCAGTCCACTCCCATAGTCCAGCACATCAGCGTTAGGGCGCAAATACATCCCGTCAAACCAAACATAAAAGCGGCTATACCGATGCGGGTACGAGGATGTCCAAGTGCTTCGTCCATTCCGTGAATAGGAAAAGGAGAATAGACTTCTTCAATTTTAACGCCTGCCTTCCTTAATTTCGGAACAGCATGCAATACGGTGTCATCGTCGTCGTAGACACCCACCAAATATTTACCTGTTAACTCTGCCATTTCAAACTTATATTAAATGCGCTTCGATTAATATGACTATTCTTTGTCCTTATCATAGCTAGGAACCCGCTGACCAACATTATTCAGATCGTGCCGCACTTTGGCCACTCCAGCAATCTTCTTAGGTAATTCAGCAGAAGTGGAGCGAATGACTGCTTTTACTTCGGCCATGTTGATTACCGGTAAATACTTAGAGAACAAAAGGAATAGGGTGAAGAACAGACCAAAAGAGAATAAATAGTCACCAATATCATACATTGTGGGAGAGAACATCGCCCAGCTAGAAGGCAGGTAATCGCGGTGAAGCGAAGTTACAATAATCACAAAACGCTCGAACCACATTCCTATGTTTACAATCACAGAAATAAAGAAGGTAAAAGTAATGCTTCTACGTAGTTTTCTAGACCAGAACAACTGGGGAGAAATAACGTTACAGGTCATCATAGCCCAGTATGCCCACCAGTAAGGACCAGTCATACGGTTAAAGAATGCATAATACTCATATTCCACGCCACTATACCAGGCAATAAAGAATTCGGTAATGTATGCCACCCCTACTACAGAACCCGTAAGTGTTATTACCTTATTCATCGTTTCGATATGCTCAAGCGTAATATAATCCTCCAGACGATAAACAACTCTGGTGATCAACATCAGATTCTGAACCATAGCAAATCCTGAGAAAATAGCTCCTGCAACGAAATAGGGAGGAAAAATCGTTGTATGCCATCCTGGAATTACAGAGGTGGCAAAGTCCATACTTACAATGGTATGTACAGAAAGTACTAGAGGTGTAGACAGACCTGCAAGAATCAAACTGATGTATTCATAACGAGACCAGGTCTTAGCCGATCCGTCCCAACCCATGGCAAATAAACCATACATCAAACGGGATACTTTGCTAGTTGCACGGTCGCGAATGGTTGCCAGATCCGGGATCAGACCAATATACCAGAATACTAATGAAACAGAAAAATAAGTACTAATCGCAAAAACGTCCCACACCAATGGAGAGTTGAAGTTAACCCAAAGTGAACCGAAGGCGTTAGGTAGAGGAAGGGCCCAGTAAGCCATCCAGGGACGCCCCATGTGCATTAGGATAAAAGAAGCAGCGGCCAATACGGCAAAAATAGTCATCGCTTCTGCTGCTCTGTTAATGGATGTTCTCCACTTTTGACGGAAGAGCAAAAGAATAGCCGAGATAAGCGTACCAGCGTGACCAATACCTACCCACCAAACAAAGTTAGTGATATCCCATGCCCAGCCAACTGTTTTATTCAAACCCCAAACACCCAGACCTTCCCACCAGGTCCATGCTAGACAGTATGAACCATATCCCAAAACAAGCAATGAAATACCAAACGCTATTTTCCACTCTTTGGTTGGTGCACCCTCTACATGGCGGCAGATGTCCTCCGTCACGTCTGCATACGTTTTACCACCTTGGACAAGTGGTTCTCTTACGGGTGAAGTAACATGCATACTACTTTAATTTATAATGATTTAATCTTCAAACAAATTCAAAAAAATACAATTAGGCGTGCTCTTTTGGAGCTACTTCTTTGGCCGCCTTAGCATCCTTGTTTCTCACCTTGGTAAGGTATGACACCTGTGGTCTAACGTTGATCTCTTCCAACATGTGGAAAGCACGTCCTTCAATTTCCTCTGCTAATAATTTAGAAATTCTACTTTCCGAATCATTCATATCACCGAAGGTAATCGCATTGGTAGGACAAGCCGAGGCACAGGCTACATTGATATCACCATCCTTAACAGTACGTCTTTCTCTTTTGGCGGTAAGCTTTCCTTCCTGAATGCGCTGAACACACATTGAGCATTTTTCGATTACACCACGTGAACGAACTGTAACTTCAGGGTTGATGACCATCTTACCCAGGTCGTTATTGAAGTTATAATCGAAATTATCGTTATCGAAATACTTAAACCAGTTAAAACGTCTTACTTTATAAGGACAGTTGTTGGCGCAGTAGCGAGTACCTACACAACGGTTATAGGTCATCTGGTTAAGTCCTTCAGAGCTATGTGTAGTTGCCAATACTGGACAAACCGTCTCACAAGGAGCATTATTACAGTGCTGGCACATCATAGGCTGGAAAGTAACTTCAGGATTCTCAGAAGCAATTTCCAATCCACGAAGATCTTCTACATCGGCATCACTGCTATAATAGCGGTCGATACGCATCCAGTGCATCTCACGGCTATTGATGATCTCCTGACGACCTACTACAGGTATATTATTTTCTGACTGACAGCCGATCACACAAGAGCCACATCCGTAGCAAGTATTCAGATCGACAACCATTCCCCATGAATGGTTTTTGTATTCATGTCCATTCCAAAGCGAAAGATTGGTAGCATCTACTACTCCGTCCGAAGTTGGAATTTTTGGAATGAAACGGCCCGCTAGCGGATCCTTCTGGAATTGTCCCAAAACAGTTTCCTGCAATACCGATTTACGGTTCATGACCGTGCCATGAGTTTGGGTCTGGGCTACCTCGCGGAAGTCTCCAGTTTTGGCAACTGTAACTTCTCCTGGAGCGAATGAAAGGAATCCATTATTGAAAGTGGCCAGAGGGTAAGCATTCTTCCCGACCCCGTCGGCCGACTTACCAGCCTTTTCACGACCATATCCTATAGCAATGGCAACCGTTCCATTGGCCTGTCCGGGCTGCACCATTACGGGAAGTTCTATAGCCTTTCCTTTAAAGTCAACTTTCACAACATCTCCCTGAGCAAACCCTAGTTCGGAGGCGGTGAACTGGGAAATCATTGCAAAGTTATCCCAACAGGCTTTGGTTACCGGCTCAGGTAATTCCTGCAACCAGGGATTATTAGCTGCTGATCCGTTACCCATCCCTACATTTTCGTATAGAGCAAGTTCCAATCCGGAAGCAGTAGCTTTGTATGTCTTTCCTATAGCCGCAGCTGCTGCATCTACATCGCCAGCAAAAGTGCTACCCGCACCCGTAGCTGTAGAAGGAGCCATATATACCCCGTCGTGCAGCGACTTTACCCAAAAGGATTCGTAGTCGCCTTTACCGCCTTGCGTATATACATTTTTGCGCCAATTTGCTTTTACGTATTCATGATAATCGTCCTTTGCACCAGCCCATTTCAATAGGCTCGTTTGAGCCTGGCGGGTATTAAATACCAAACTAATGGTAGGCTGTGTAAGGGTATATAGTCCAGCTTTAGGCAAAGCATCGTTCCATGACTCCAGGTAATGAGGAGCTGGACAAATAAATTTCATTAATGAAGAGGTTTCATCGGCCCGGTCATTGAAAGAGACGCTAAGGCCTACCTTCGGAAGGGCTGCAGCAAGCTCCGCTCCCCGAGGATGATCGTAAACCGGATTGGCACCCATTACGAAAAGAGCATCTACTTTTCCACCCTTCACTTCGTCTACCAATTGGTTCATCGCCACATCATTACCCTGACGAGTATAAGACGGAGCATCCAAATTGATGGTGCTACCATAGCTACCTAATAGTCCATTGATGGCATTTACCACTACCTGCACCGATGGATCGTTTACACCACAAACTACTAAGGCCTGCCCCTTCGCCGCTACCAGGTCATTAGCAGCCTTGTCTAGATGTGCCACATCTATGTTTGCACTACTGATAGACTTTCCTCCTGTTTTTGCAGCTACTTTGTTGTACAATGCACTTACTACCAGTCCCAATTGAGATGGCTTAACGGCGGTACGGTAGTCAGCGTTAGAGCCAGTCAAAGACAAAGTTGTCTCAAACTGATAGTGGCGCGACATATCCTTCTTACCGTCTTTGCTGCTGCTAACCCGGCGGGTCTCTGCAAACTGACCTGCAAACATTTCAGGGGCAATCCAAGAACCTTGGAAATCAGCGGCAATACTTACAACAGTCTTAACTTTACTAAAGTCATAAGAAGGAACTACGGCTTTTCCGAAAGAAAGTTCGTTGGCTTTAATGAGTCCCGAAACCGAATTAGCATCGTACATAACGTGCTGGGTGGTGGGATATTTAGCCGTAAAGTCGGCAATAACCGATTTGGTAGATGGACTCAGAATGGTATTGGAAAGGATGCGGATTGCACCACCTTTTGCGGCAATCTGGCCCAGCTGTGCCATGATTTCCTTATCTACCGATTCCCAGGAGACTTTGGTATCATCTCCTTTTTTAGGACCTCTTAATTTTTCGTTATCGTATAAACCTAAAAGAGAAGCATGTACCCGTGCTCCAATTCCGGTAAAACCAGTACCTATATCATTTGGCTCAATCTTAATGGGTCGCCCTTCTCTTGTTTTTACCAAAATACTGGCAAAATCGCCCCCTTCTGTATAAGATGAGGCGTACCAGTTGGCTAGGGTTGGGAATTCCCCAGCAGGCTTATTCACATAAGGTATAGCCTTTTTTACTGGGGTTTCACAGGCAGCCAAAGAAACGGCCGCCATACCAAAACCTAATACTTTTAGAAAATCACGGCGATTGGATCCAGTACCATCCACTAAACTTTCGTACTGGGTATCTGTAGGGGCATCTGCAAACTCTGATCCAGCATTCTTTACGAATTTTTCGTCGTTGCGTAGTTCTTCGAGTCCCCTCCAGTATCTTTTATCAGAATTTTTCATAAAATTTCAATACAAATGCGATGTATTCTGCTGTTAATTTCCTTGTATTAATAGTGGCACTTTGAACATTCCAATCCACCAATATCTTCAACTTTTAGAGCCTCTTGGCTCTCAGATGCGTGCAACTGTACCAGATTATCGTAGTACTCATTACCCTTGGTATTAACATCTGTCTTCCGGTGACAGTCGATACACCATCCCATAGTCAGGGAGGAGCGTTGCTGTACCACTTCCATTTTCTCTATTTCCCCATGACAAGTCTGACACTCCACTCCGGCTACATTTACGTGCTGAGAGTGATTGAAGTAGGCGAAGTCAGGCAAGTTGTGAACCCTTACCCATTCAATAGGCTGGTCGTTCTCGATGGAAGTATAAATTTTCTGAATTTCAGGAGACTCCTTCTTGATCACTCCGTGACAGTTCATACAAATGTTGGCTGAAGGAATATGAGCAGATTGTCCTCTATTCGCGCCGGTATGGCAATAGTTACAATCGATCTTATATTCTCCGGCATGCAATTTATGTGAAAAAGCGATAGGCTGCTTAGGAGCATAACCTTGCTGAACCCCTACTCCAAAGGCACCGTCTACGGTAGCTTTCAAAGCAAGAAGAGCAAATACCCAGATCACAGCGGAGCGAATCGCAGGATCGGAAACCACACCCTTAAGGGATTTGGTAAGACGACCCATGAAGTCACCTTCTGAGGCTGAGCTATCACCGCCATTCACCGCTTTGCTCAGAATCGTTACGATTACCAATAGCACACCCAGAACGAGTAACATGACAATTACTAGGGCTACCAGAACCACCATAAACATATCGGAAGGTCCGCTGCTGGCGGCAGCACCACCTGCGGCGGGAGCGGCTCCAGCTGCTGCTTCTGCAGGAGCGGCCGTTGCCGCATTATCTACATACGCAAAAATAGCTTTGATGTCTTCTGGCGACAGGCCAGGAAAACTGGTCATCTGCGCTTTCGAATATTCATTATAAATTTTCACCGCATAAGGATCCCCAGCGGCGATCATCGCTTGTGAATTCTTTACCCACTTAATCAACCAATCCATGTTATTACGGTCGGTAGCACCTTTTAATCCAGGTCCTACGACACGCTCATCAGTAATGGCATGACATTGGGCACAATTATTCTTGAATACCGTTTCGCCATGGGCAATATCGGCGCCACCGGCGTCTGCAGCTGCTTCCTGGGCGGAAACAACATACGGTAAACTAAGAACAAGGGTTAATGCGAACGCAATTAACCGGCTTGAACACTTCAAGGTAGGAAAAAACTTTGAGCCTTCTCGGAATGGTATATTCATAATAAACTATGCATTATTCTTCAATAGACAAAACTAGCTCACGATTCCTTATCCACAAAAGTATTTTAATTATATTTTGTAGTGCCGTCTTATTTATAATACTTCTAATTAATAGAGTATCCAATTTGCCCCTTAACAAAGACTAAACGACTCTGCAACAGTGAATTACAAAAAAAATAGAGCCATGTAAATTCACAAATTTGCAAATTTTCATAGCTCTATTTCTATGGCACTTTCCTAGCAAAATGAAAGCCCATACTATCAGATATGTATGGAGGTTCCGAGCGGATTCGAACCGCTGTAGAAGGTTTTGCAGACCTCTGCCTAGCCACTCGGCCACGGAACCAGGAAGGATTAGCGGAGGTGAATCCGCTAATCCGGTGCAAAAGTATAAAATAATTTGGCTATTCAGCCATCTCATCTATAATATTTGCTATTTTTTTTCCTTCTTCTCGTTTTCTTCGAATTGTTCCTTCAAAGCAGACAAGACGCTCAGATCGCCAAAGGTAGATTTCTCTTCCTTCTCTTGGCTAGCTGCCTTCGCAGGAGTTGGCTTAGGAGCCTTCTCTTCTTTCTTCTCTTCAGAAGGAGCAGGAGCTTTAACCTTCGAATGAGTAAGTACGATTTTCTTTTCGTCTTTCAGGAATTCAAGAACGGTGAAGTCCAGGCTCTCACCTACTTCCGCAAGTGTACCATCTTCTTTGGCCAAATTCTTGATAGCAGATATACCTTCGATTCCGTAAGGAAGCTCAAGGGTAGCAAACTTATCTCCTTTTGCAACGATGGTGCTACGGTGCACGGTACCCACTGCAAAGATTGACTCGAAAGTATCCCATGGGTTTTCTTCCAGTTGCTTATGACCCAAAGCCAAACGACGGTTGTCTGTATCCAGCTCAAGAACTACTACTTCCAATTCATCATTCACCTTCACGAAGTCGGAAGGATGCTTGATTTTCTTGGTCCATGAAAGATCAGATACGTGTACCAATCCATCGATACCCTCTTCAAGCTCGATAAACAAACCGAAGTTAGTAAGGTTACGTACTACCCCCTTATGGCGTGTACCAATCGAGTACTTATCTTTAAGGCTTGCCTGAGTCCAAGGATCTTCGGTAAGTTGTTTGATACCAAGAGACATTTTGCGCTCTTGACGATCCAGGGTCAATACCACTGCACCAATCTCGTCGTTTACATTCATAAACTCCTGAGGATTGCGCAGGTGCTGAGACCATGACATTTCAGAAACGTGGATCAATCCTTCTACACCAGGCTTGATCTCAAGGAATGCACCGTAATCGGCAACATTCACAATACGTCCTTTCACTTCAGAACCAACTTGAATCTCTTCTTCAAGAGAATCCCATGGGTGCGACTGAAGTTGTTTTAATCCTAGTGAAATACGCTTTTTCTCTTCGTCGAAGTCGAGTACTACTACGTTCAATTTCTGATCTAAAGCCAATAGGTCGGATGGATGGTTGATACGTCCCCATGAGATATCGGTGATATGCAAAAGTCCATCTACACCTCCAAGGTCGATAAACACCCCGAAGTTGGTCATGTTTTTGATCACACCTTCCAATACCTGACCTTTTTCAAGGTTATTCAATATTTGCTGACGCTGAGCCTCAAGATCTTTTTCAATTAGGATCTTATGAGAAACAACGACGTTGTCATTTGCATAGTTGATTTTAACAACCTTAACTTCCATACGCTTTCCTACGAAAACATCGAAGTCACGGATTGGCTTCACGTCGATCTGAGAACCTGGCAAGAAAGCCTCAATTCCGAAGATGTCCACGATCAAACCACCCTTGGTTCTTCTTTTTACATTGGCATCAATAACCACATCCTCATCGAAGGATTTCTGGATATTATCCCAGGCAGTGATTACCTTAGCTTTCTTACGTGAAAGCACCAATTGTCCTTGTGCGTCTTCCTGGTTCTCTACGTATACTTCTACCTCGTCACCGATTTTCATCCCAGGGATGTCACGGAATTCGTTAGATGAAACGATACCATCTGACTTGAAACCAATGTTCAGGATTACTTCGCGATCTGTAATACCTACAACGATTCCCTTAACAACCGCTTTTTCCTGTACAGGAGAAAGGGTTCCTTCATACATTTGTTCTAGGCTCTGGCGATCAGCTGCTGAATAGCTCTTTCCAAAACCTTTGTCTTCTGCTTTGTCCCAATCAAAATCGGGTAATTCTGGTGTTTGTTTTTCCTTAGACATATATAGGAATTAGCGCCCTGAAATACATCAACCAACGGGCTATTTGGCTGAAAATAAGTGAAATGTACTATATTATAAAAATGAGCTTGCAAAGGTAAGTCATTAGTAATCAATAAGCCAGTAGTTGTCCAAATATTTCATGATATTTAGACTAGGCTGTGAGAAAAAGCAGTAATAAGAGGCAATATCAGCTATAAACGCGGCTCTTCACTCCTAAATATGGAAGCCATTCTTCAGGAGCAATGTCCGAATAATCACGAATAAACATCAAAAAAGAGGGTCGAAAGGGCCTTTGTTTCAGAGGCATACCGGCTTCTTCCGGTGTGAGATCTCCTTTCTTCGAATTACAACGTTTACATGCCGTGGATAAATTGTCCCAGGAAGTACGCCCCCCCCGGGACTTGGGAATGACATGGTCCAGAGTAAGATGCTCATGTGTGCCGCAATACTGACAGCGGTTCCGGTCTCTTTTGAAGAGATTATGCCGCGTAAGGACGACACCCCTATAAGGAATATGAATATAACGATTCAGCCGAATCACTACCGGCATAGGATATCGATCCCGCACCGTCCGAAGATGCTCATCAGGCGAATGTGCTAACATCTCCGCCTTATTCATATAAACCAGCAAAAAGGCCTTTGGAGCCGTACAAACACTTAAGGCGCTGTAATCTTGATTGAGAACCAATACTTTACCCATGGGACAAAAAGGGGTTTCGTTCCGACAATATAGGTATTTTTAAAAAGAAATCGATTCAAAATAACAAAAATTACGACTGGGACCTTGGCCATTTTTACTTTATTATAAAGAAGAACTGCCCTATTCGCTCTGAAAAGCTGTTAGAAGCGCATCCGATCGGTTTCCCGCTTCACATCCCGCTCCTTAATGCTGTCTCTCTTGTCATATAGCTTCTTCCCTTTTGCCAGAGCAATGTGTAATTTCACCAGCCCCCGCTCGGTCGTAAACATTCGTACCGGAATGATTGTCAGGCCCTGATCCTTCATACTCTCCGTAATTTTCTTGATCTCGCGACGCGTAACCAACAGCTTTCTGTCCCGCATGGGCTCATGATTATAATGAGTACCCTCCGTATAAGGTGAAATATGCAGACTCCTTACGAAAAGCTCTCCTTCCATTAGCAAACAATATGAATCCTGAAAATTCACTTTCCCCTGCCTGATCGATTTCACTTCAGTTCCCGTAAGGGCAATTCCAGCCGTATACTCCTCAAGGAAGAAATACTCAAATGAAGCCCTGCGATTCTTTATATTAACCTGCTTTACCAATTTCTCTGCCATACATATTCTAATTAATCATTTGTAAAATTAGTCTATTGCCCCCATTCTACCAATCCCTGATAATCTAAGCGCTCAGAATGGTTGTAATAGTAAATATTTTGAAGTCAAGCATTCTCAGTGGAATTACCCTCCACCCTTTTTTATCTTACTGGTTTAGTTGTCAGTGACAAAACTTTAATACTGATGAGTAATGAAAGGACTCCATTCACTTTAATAATAAATTCCATATTATACACCGTAAAGTCATATTCCACTATGATAACCCGTAAAAGCTACATAACCTTAGCTTCCAATTCGCCAGCCAGAAGAAAAATTCTGTCGCCTCCTTGAGGCACATCCCTTAGACTGGCCTCAGTAAACAAAACCTATCCCTAACCTAACCATTCTGCTTATGAAGTCGACCCTACAGTTACTACACCTCCTTTTAGCAATATTTGCGTGCTCGATCACAAGCCGAGCGCAACCCGCAGACGACCTGGAAGTGATTATGGACCGCATCTTTACACGCTATCAAACCAGCGCCTCTATAAGCAGCATAGATGCCGCTGTAACGAGTCACCTCAACGCCATGCAATCTGACGGGTCCTGGTCCGACATCGACTATCAGGATCACGCTCAGTCTAATTGGCAGCCCGTACGGCATACCGGACGGATGGCCGAAATTGCCAGAGCCTATGCCCATCCTGGAAGCATACATTATGGAGATTCAACTGCGCTCGCGAGTTTGAACCTGGCCATAGGCCACTGGCTGGGAATAAGTCCTGAACCATCGAGCACGAACTGGTTTTTTGTTACCATAAGCGTGCCTAAGGACATTGGAAATTTGTTAATTAGTCTTCGAAAGTCGCCCGGATCTATTTCTTCAACCTTAGAAAATCAGCTATTGGCATGGATGACAAAAGGAGTCCCGATCACAGCCTCACCCAGTAAGGATGGCTCTAACCTGACTGATGTAGCACAACATTACATTATGCGCGCCTGCCTTACCAATGATGGAGGACTCCTCAGCCAGGCCATTACTGCCACCTCTAACTCCATAGCTATTACTACAGGAGAAGGAATCCAGATGGACTATTCCTACCAGGCACATGGTGCCCAGCTATATGTCTACGGATACGGGCGGGAATATGTATCGGGGATTTGTAATATTGCCCCGCAAGTCACGGGAACAGCCTATGCCATTCCGGCGGAAAAACTGGCCATATTCTCAGGTTTCGTACGCAATTCATTTATCAAGGCTTCCCGTGGCTCATATACCGACTTTAATGTCTATAACAGAGGCATCAGCAGGCCGAATAATGGCAAAGCTGATTTCGTACTAATTGAAAAACTGAAGGAGTTTGACCTGCCAGAATATAATCAGGAATACGAAAATGCCATAAATAGAATGAAAGGTATCTGGGCACCTTCTGAACAAGTAGCACCTGAGAACCGACATTATTGGCGATCGGACTATACCGTACATCACCGCCCTGCTTATATGTTTGGTCTGCGGGGAAGTTCCACCCGGACAGTTAAAGCTGAAAACGGGAACGGAGAGAATCTCAAGGGCTATTACCTTACTGAAGGCGCCACCTATATTGCCGTGAATGGGAATGAATATTATAATATCTATCCTGTATGGGACTGGAACAAAATACCGGGCACGACCGTCCCGGCAATTACCACCTTTCCCCTACGTCCGGCATGGGGGAATTCGTCGGGCACCAGCAGCTTCGTAGGCGGAGTCTCCGACGGCCTATATGGCTTGAGTACCTTTGCCATGAACGAATACAATACCCAGGCCAAAAAAGCATGGTTTTTCTTTGACGAAGAAATCGTATGCCTGGGAGCGGGCATTACCTCTACTGCCTCCCAGACCATTAACAGCACGCTCAATCAATCCCTTTTGGATGGTTCCGTGCATATTAAAACCTCTGCGGGGGAGCAAACACTTCCCATGGGAACCTACTCATCCCCCAATGACATCCAATGGGTGCTTCACGATAGCGTTGGTTATTTCTTTCCAAACGGAGGAAAAGTCAAATTGAGCAGTCAGATACAGTCGGGAAGCCAAGCGGAAATTAATTCCATCTATTCTAACACGCCCATCAGCAAAGATGTTTTCAAGTTGTGGATCGACCACGGGGTAACTCCCGTTGATAGCAACTATGCCTATATCATAGCCCCTGGCAAGACCAGCACAGTGGCGATGAACAGCTACGCTATGTCAAATATTAAGATCCTTTCTAACACGAAGACCATTCAGGCCGTCAAGAATCTTGTATCAAATATGATGCAGATAGTGTTTTATGAGCCAGGAACCTATGCTAGTCCTGAACTAACCCTAACCGTAAATCGCCCTATTACACTTCTGGTTAAGGATCTGGATCAGCCCGAACTAACCCTATTTGCCGCGGACCCAACCCAGACACTTCCCGATGTTCATATCGGAGTTCAGGCGCCTCAAATTGTGGGTATGCGCCAACTTGAACTTACCCTCCCAGATGGGCAAATGGCGGGGAGCAGCATTTCTGGAGTTATTAACAGCAGTAGCCCCCTCTACACTGCTCCGCCCCTACCTCCTATTCAAGATAGCTTCCCGGCCATAGCCGATGGCTTCGTCAGAAACGGAACATATGCCGACACCAACTATGGCACAGCCAACACCCTCACCGTCAAGAATGATGGAGTGGGTTACTCCAGAGAAAGCTACTTTATGTTTGCACCCAAAAATATAAGTACCCCAATCACAAAGGCCACGTTACGACTTTACAGAACCTATGGTAACTTAGACGCTCATACGACCAATCTGGTAGTACATCAGACCTCGACAAGCACCTGGACAGAGACGGGCCTCACTTGGAATAATAAACCCTCAATCGGCACGCAGCTGGCAACACAACCCGGCCAGTCTTCTTCGGGCATAATGGAATGGGATGTTACAGACGTTATTCAAAATTTACCTGCCGGAGAACCATTTTCCGTACGGCTGTCATCAACCTCTTTAGGAGGCAAGACAGATATGCAATTCTCCTCAAAAGAGGCTGGTGTAGCCGAGAACCGCCCCTTACTGATCATTGAGTCTTCCCCAAGCTTACCGGTTAATTATCGCTTCGTACGTGGCCACCGCCAAGAGGATGGATCAGTTCATCTCGATTGGGAAACGAGTGAAGAGCAAAACCATGCTGGCTTTGTAGTGGAGCGCAGCCTAGACGCCCAGCAGTTTGAAGCCGTAGCAACTCTGGAAATGTCCCCTTCCCAAATCTATCGTTTCGTGGATATGGAGTATGCAAAACAAGAGTCCGGAACTCTTTATTACCGTTTAAAACAGCTCGACCTGGACGGAAGCGTTACCTTCTCCCGCATTATTGCGGTTGAGGCTCAGGACCTAGGGGCAAAATTAAGGATGGGACCTAACCCTACACACGGGCGGGTGGAGATACAATTCCCAGGTCTACCCGAGAAAGGCAGTTTCCTACGTATTTTTAGCTTAGATGGGAAAGAAATTGGGATTCAGTCGATCCTGGAGAGCAGGCATGTGATTGACCTTAAAGCGCAGCCACCTGGAATCTATTTAGTAAATATATATTCTACACAAGGCCTTACGAAGGTGCTTCGTATTATGCGACATTAAGTATTAAATCTCATTGGCTACTTCTATGGCGCTTTTATGTACAAATAATGTAAGGGCCCGGAAGTAGCCAATACAACCCGCGTTTTATGGACTAAGAAGTCGTTTCCAGGTTCCTTTCAAACGGCTATATTTTAGCGTGCTGGGCAGGGCTTTCCACCAATATCGGTTCATCTCTACGGCAAAAGAGGGTTGCATATAGCAATTAATGGCACAGCCTTCACAAGCAGGTAGGCGCCCTTCGAGGGCCACCAGTTTCTGTACCTCTTCCGAGTTATATAAAGCAAAGAGGTTATTTTGAATTTCAAAATCTTTTAACCCCAGGTGATAGCAGGGCAATATTAATTTATTCTCGGGAGAAATTACTAATGTCGTACTAGCAGCCTTACACACCGGGTCGGCCATCTTATTACCTCCATCAAGGCGCAGCTGTATAAAGGCCTCATTTAGGTATACATTCTTTTGCTTTCCCCACCAGCTCAGTTCCTTTAAGGCTTCCGGAGTTAGGCTATCACCAACCCCATTATACTCAAATACAGGATTCAGTATAAGAACTAAATCATTTGGAATACAAATTTCTTCGTACAGTTGTCTTATCTGACCAATATTGGATTCAAAGACCGTAAAAATTATATCGGGACGTTCGCCCAGACCCCGCGCAATGTCAATGGATTCCATCACCTTGTCAAAGCATTTGACTTTACGAGAAGCATCATGCTCCTCCCGAACTGGCGAATCCAATGAAAAATGTAGCATATCGACCAGCCCCTTAAGCCTTTCGGCATACTTGGGGTAAAGCAGGCCATTGGAAGTGACAGTCGTGATCATTCCATGGGACTTGGCCTCTCTCAAGAGGACATCCAGCTGCCGATGCAGGAGGGGTTCTCCACCGGTAAAATCAATCACCTTGACACCCAGACGCTTAAGGTCCTTTAAGTTTTCTCTGAAATTTTCCAGGGTAATATAAGGTGATGGTTTTTCCCATATATCACAGAAACCACAAGCCGCATTACAGCGATAAGTTACGTAATAATTGCATAGTACAGGATGGGATACCAGTCTCATATCAACGAAGCATAGTCAACAGGCTCGAAAGTTTATCTTTCAAATCTTTCCGATCGACGATAAAGTCCAGGAATCCATGTTCAAGAACAAATTCCGCGCTTTGAAAATCCTTTGGAAGATCCTTGCCAATAGTCTCACGAATAACCCGGGGACCTGCAAATCCGATTAGGGCACCTGGCTCGGAAATATTAAAATCTCCTAGCATGGCATATGAGGCGGTGACACCTCCTGTAGTAGGATCGGTCAGTAAAGATACATAAGGAATTTTGGCCTCTAATAACTGCGCCAATCGTGCCGACGTTTTGGCCATTTGCATAAGCGAGAAGCCGGCTTCCATCATCCTGGCGCCGCCAGATTTGGAAATCATAAGAAAAGGAGTCTTATGCTGAAGGGAGTAGCTAATGGCTCGGGCAATTTTCTCTCCTACTACCGACCCCATGGAGCCGCCAATAAAATTAAAATCCATAGCCGCTATCACCAGTGGACTTCCGTTCATTTTACCATGGCCGGTCCTAACAGCGTCGCGAAGGCCCGTTTTAGACATGGTAGCTTTTACCCGGTCGGGATAGGCTTTGGTATCGACAAACTTCAAAGGGTCGCCAGAGGTGAGTTCCACATCCAGCTCTACAAACTCGTTATCGTCAAACAATAGTTCGAAGTAGGCCTCTGAGCCAATTTTTTCATGGTAATTACAATGAATACAAGTATAGGCATTGAGCTTATGCTCTCTGGTTGCCGATATTTTCTTACAATTAGAACATTGGTACCATAATCCATCTGGCGCTTCGCGCTTCATTTCAGTGGGAGTGATAATACCTTTTTCTTTACGAATAAACCAAGACATGTTGATAGTTGGGTTGTGACCTTTAACAAAAGCCTGTGCAGCAATTAATTAAGCAATATACTTACTACAGTTAGGGGTCAAAGATAATAATAAATCTTCGGTATCCTGAAACAGCAACTTGGGAATGACCATTTATCCCCCCCAGAAAGCCAAGTTTTACGTATCAATAAGAACAAAAAGGAATAAATTTTGTTAGACTACTGAACCATGCTTTGATGCGCCAGACCATTATAGAATTGCTTTTAAGAAATGACAAATACATCTTTACCTATTGTACTTATTGTAGGCACCAACCGCCCCAGCTCTATGTCAGCAAAGATAGCTGGGTACTATCAAAAGGTGCTGACCAGTTTGGGACAGCCTAGTATCATCCTAGATCTCATTAATCTTCCCCACGACTTTACCGTATCCGCTCTTTATGAAAATACAGGAAAGAACGAAACATTTAATGGTTTGAGGTCTCTTTTGGAGGAGACAAATAGATTTGTCTTTATCGTTCCGGAATATAACGGATCGTATCCGGGCGTGCTTAAGGCCTTTATAGATGGTCTGCCCTATCCTAATAGTTTTAATAACAAGAAGGCCGCACTGGTAGGATTATCGAGCAATGCACAAGGAGCTACGATTGCCCTTAGCCACCTGAACGACGTATTTAGCTATTTGGGGATGAATACACTGGCATTGAGAGTAAAGTTAGCGCAGATCCGTATGCACTTCGACGGAGCCGACATTACCAATCCACTATACAAAGAACTTATAGCTCTTCAAGCGCAACAGTTACTTTCGTTTTAAAACAAAAAGAGGGCTTTCGCCCTCTCTTATTTTAACCAATGCTGTTCCATTTCGCTGGCTGGTATTATGGGTCTTCTCCATAGCTCCAGCCTGCTTCTTTTATATGCCGCACCTTCCAAATCCTGGTATTTCACCACTCCTTCTCTAAAGGACATTACCATGGCAGTAAGTCTTTCCATTTCTTCCTGATCCCAGGGTCCATCATTCTCGGGCTCTGCATAGGAAATATTCATATCTGCCGAAGGCATCGTGATACTGGTGGCGTCCAAATCCAAATCGATTGAAGAGGTAGGCGTCGCCTCTAATTCAGCCGTACTGTAACTGGCTTCTTCTTCAGCATGCCCATAGGCGTCTCCTACTGGTAGTTCCGGAGTACGCCCTTCTGTCCTTATTTCCATCCCGGGAATAGGTGATTCCACACTGTCAAATCCAGCAGCCACAATTGTCACACGAAGACGCTCATCAAGAGAATCGTCGGTAATGGTTCCCAACTTAAACATTCTTGCTTCACCACCTACCTGAGAAAGCACGTAGCGCCATATTTCGCGCTGCTCTTTCATAGTGGCCTCATTTTTCTTACTGGTAGCCAAAGTCACCAAAATCCTTTTGGCGCCTTTAATATCCCGGTCATTTAACAGCGGGGAGTCGAGCGCTTCCTGAATGGCTATGCGCGCTCTTTCACTACCTTTCGCTTCCGCAGTACCCATTACCGATTGACCGGCTCTTTTGAGCACTTTCTCAACATCTTTAAAGTCCGTATTGATATTTCCGCTAGTGGTAATAATCTCGGAAATACTTTTTACAGCATTTAATAATATCCCGTCCGCTTCGGCAAATGCCTGGGTGAGGGTCATGTCTTCGTACAGCTCTTCCAGCTTATCGTTCAATACCACCAGTACGGTATCGCTATATTCCTTTAACTGCTCTATACCCTCCAGAGCCTGTTCTTTTTTGTCCAAGCCCTCCCAGGTGTAAGGAGCCGTAACTACTGCTACGGTGAGCTTACCCATTTCTTTGGCCAGCTGGGCGATCACCGGAGCGGCACCGGTACCGGTACCACCGCCCATACCAGCGGTAATAAATACCATCTGGGTAGATCCGCCCAATAATGCTTTAATTTCTTCAATAGTCTCCAATGCCGCCTCTTTCCCTTTCGTAGCATCGGTTCCTGCTCCCAGTCCTTGTGTAAGGGTAGCTCCTAACTGAATTTTTACCGGAACGGGGCTATTGGCTAATGCTTGGCGATCGGTATTGCATACTGCAAATTCTACATCTTTGATTTTTTTCTCAAACATGTAGTTTACAGCATTACTACCTCCACCTCCAACACCTATGACTTTGATAATGGCAGGTTCCAACTGGGAATTACCATTGGGTTGTTCTCTGACGATCTCATTCACGATATAATCTTGGTCTAATGCGTGTAATAAACTGCTGTTCATATGCTCCCTAAGTTAACGTTTCTCCCTTTCCTTTTTGCTAATACTCGTCTGCCTGCTGGTCTTTCTTTCCCAGCAAACTTTCCCAAAAATTCAAACCCGGTTTTTTGGGTTCTGGCTTTGGCTTTTGTTCTTGCCTGGCAGCTGCGGGCGCCGGTTGCCCGGTTGGCTGCCTCATCTTATCTTCATGAGAGGGTTTACAGACGGATTTCACTCGAGGGTCTATCGACTTCACGCCGGCCCAGGCTAAGCCTATGGCAGTCGTATAAGTAGAGTTACTTACGGCGTCAGCCTTGGAAGTATGCGCCAGATTTTCTGGGAAGCCTACCCGCACCGACATATTCGTAACTTTTTCGAACAACAATTCGATATCCGGAATATTGGCAGTACCACCTGTTAGGACAATACCACCGATTAACTTTTCTTCATAACCTGAATTCAAAATTTCGGCATAGATCATGGCCGCTATCTCCTTCAGGCGTTCTTCAATGATGAGCGCAACATTCTTTTTTAATACCTGTTTCGGGGGTCTCCCTGCCAAGAAGTTCACTAAAATCTCAATGTTCAAGGGGATATCTTCGGACAGGGCCGATCCATAGACCTTCTTAAGCTGCTCGGCATTGTCGGGTTGAATGCCACAGCCTATCGATAGGTCTCCGGTAATATGTCTTCCACCAATGGGGAAAGAGATAATATGTCTTACAATTTTGTCTTGATAGATAATCAGATCAGTAGTATGGTCGCCTATGTCTACCAGGGCGATTCCGGCCTTCATTTCATTCTCTGCCAAAACGGCTAATCCGGTCGCCAAAGGGGCAAAAATCATCTTATCATATCCCAGATGGGGGTCGGCATCTAACAGGCTTTTTCGCGTACGCTGAATAGACTGATTATTGCCAGAGACTATCAAAAAGTTAGCTCCCAGTTTGATACCCGTACGCCCCACCGGTTCTTTAACACCTGCGGAGTTGTCCACAACAAAATCCATGGGAAGCACATGAAGCACCTCATAATTAGGTTCGGTTTTGGCTCGGTACATATCTTCCACGAGCTGGTCTACATCCTTTTGGGTTACCTCCTCGCCCGTAGAGGCTGAGGGCCTGAGAACGCCGTCCGCTTGTTCGGTAACCTTCACGTGACTCCCGCTGAAACTAACATTGACGACTCCAATCTCCAGATCAGACAAGATAGCTGTTTCGGCCAGGGCCGTCCGTATAGCCTTACCTACTTGTTTTATATTTTCTACGGAACCGTTCACTACAGCTCCCGCTGGCATTAGCACCTCACTAAACCCTAATATCTCCATCGTATTCTGATAGCCATGATCGGCCTGCATCTGAGCAGCAACCACGGCTATTTTCGTACTTCCAATATCAACTCCAACTACAATATTTTCCTGTGCCATGCTATACCAGTGAATCTCTATTCACAAACTATTTGATCCTGAAATTTTACTACAATTTTGGAATATCTACCCCAATCCTGGCTGAGTACGTGTTCGTAAAACAGCCTTACTTTTTCCAATTTCTTTCGATAATCCTCCGCCGATCCAAAAACGACACGCTGATCGCCCAGTAAAGTTAATAAACTTATTTCTCCCTGCCCATCTATATTCATTTCGGTGACCTGTGCTTTCCAAAAAGGGTCCTGATCCAGAAACCGTATCATTTCCATCAAAGGACTTTCCGGATCCAGGCGCTCAATCTTAGAAAGATAAGAGCCTGAAAGCAACAAGGTCCGTGCAGAATAACTGTCGGACAACGGGAAAACCTGGCCCTCCTCATTTAGGTAATGGCCTTCGGCACTATGCCATTCGCCCACCGGAGCACTATTAATCCAGCGAGCTAATGGACGCTCCTGATCTACATTTACTACTATATTACCTTTAAGGTCACGAAAAACCTGACATTTTTTTATCAGTTTATTTCTAGATATCCTTTGTTCTACATCGGCCAGGTTAATTTCTTTTAATCTAGCTCCTGTTAATGGTGCCCCTCCGTTCTCGGTAGCCAGCAATAAAATAGCCCTTTGATCCAGAAAATTGGTGCCAGGGTCTCCTGCGATATTAATGACCAAATTCGCACAGCGCTGATGGTCAATTCGATGCTCGGCCATTCCTATACCCAGACAAGGTATAACAATCCAAAGGCTTTTTTTCAAAAAGTGCCAAGAATAATCAAATTTACGTAACATCTCAGTAATATTAAAAGGGTCCCGGCCAATTAATTAGTTAAAGGTCTATCAAATAAATTTTGGATTCCTTTGACCAAGGTATCGATATCTCCCGCTCCAATCGTTAGAAGGACTTCCACATCATCTGCTTTAAAGATATTTAAAACTTCCGACTTCGTCACTATCTGTTTATGTTCTATGTTCACCTTTTCCATCAACTGCTCTGAACTCACGCCCGGTATGGGCTGCTCCCTTGCCGGATAGATGTCCAATAGTAGCAGGCGATCGACTGCGGAAAGGCTTTCTGCAAAATCTTCCATAAAGTCCCGGGTCCGGGAGAATAAATGCGGCTGAAAAATGGCCGTAATTTTTTTCCCTGGATAAAGAGCCCTTACCGAAGAGATCAAGGCATTGATTTCGGTTGGGTGGTGCGCATAATCATCAATATATATCAAATCTTCCCGATCAATGTGATATTCAAATCGACGTTTCACACCTTTATAACTCTCTAATGCATTTTTTATTTCGTCGGGTGCTATGCCAAGATACAATCCTACACAGGCTGCCGCTATGGCATTTTCAATATTATGATAGCCAGGCACCCTCATTCGTATTTCTTTGATCTCCACATCAGGGTGAATGATATCGAAAACAAAACGTGCATTCTCGATACGTATATTTTCCGTCCTGGCGTCCCCATTTTCTAGAGAATAGGTGAGCACTGGCGCTTTCGACGCGCTGGCTAGCTCCAGGCTATCATGCATCACCAAAAGTCCTGTAGGTTCGGTTTGCCCAACAAAATCTCTGAACGAATCTAGTAGCTCCTCATGTCTGCCGTAGATATCCAGGTGATCGGCATCCGTTGAAGTTACAATGGACACTTCAGGAAACAGGGTTAAAAAAGACCGGTCGAACTCATCGGCTTCCACCACACAGACCACCTCGCTAAGTCGATCAGCGGGTTCATTCATCAGCATATTCGTTCCGTAATTTTGGGTGATACCACCTAAAAATGCCGCACTGTTGACCCCGCTAGCGCGAAGAATATGCGCCAACATCGACGAGGTTGTAGTCTTTCCATGCGTACCCGCTACCCCTATCGTCCGCATAACTCCTGCCATTTTACCCAGCACCTGCGAACGCTTTAATATCATAAAATTATGGTCTCTTAAATAGTTCAGTTGAACATGTTTAATAGGTATGGCCGGTGTATACACGACCAATGTAGCATCTACATCCTTACGAAACCGCTCAGGAATGGTATCTACCTCATCCATTAACGTAACTTCAACCCCTTCCTTTTGTAGTGTTTCTATCAGCGGAGTAGCCGTCTTATCATAGCCTGCCACATCATAACCGTTAGCCTTAAACCATCGTGCCAATGCGCTCATGCCTATACCACCTATCCCTACAAAATATACTTGCTTATACGTTTCCATAGATTTTTAATCGCTACCGTCCTATTATTATTTATCAACCAATCCTATAATTTCCTTCGCAATGTGCATAGCGGCATCAGGCTGTGCTAGGGTGCGGATATTCTTTGCCAGAATTTCTTGTTGCCCGACATCCGACAATAGTGCTAAGGTTTTGGTAATCAGCTCCGATGAAGCTAAGTCGTCCTTAACCATCCATGCTGCATTGATATTCACCAGACTCAATGCATTCTGCGTTTGATGATCCTCGGAGGCATATGGATAGGGGACCAGTATGCAAGGCTTGGCTACCAAACACAGCTCCGAAACGGATAGGGCTCCAGCTCTTGACACCACAACATCGGCAAGAGCATAGGCCAAATCCATATCATAAATAAAAGTCAAAGAACGCACTGGCCGACCCTTCATTTTGAGGATAAGTTCTTCTGCCTGACGAGCATAGCCCTTCCCTGTTTGCCAAAGGATCTGATATCCCTGATCCAGCAGACGCACTAGGCCTGCAGCAATACTCTCGTTGATAGAACGGGCACCCAGGCTACCTCCAATAATTAGCAAAGTTTTTTTAGAAGCATCCAGTTGAAAAAGCTTCGCGGCCTGATCGCGTTTACTAGAAATGTCTAGGATATCGCTCCGTACAGGATTTCCATAAAACAAAATTTTCTCATTAGGGAAAAACTTCTCCATATTGGGGTAAGCCACAAATATCTTTTTGGCCCATTTTGACAACACTTTGTTGGTTATTCCCGCATAAGAATTTTGCTCCTGAATCACGGTGGGCAGGCCCAGCATAGAAGCAACCAATAGCAAAGGTCCACTGGCATAGCCACCTACCCCCACCGCTATATCAGGTTTAAAATTCTTGATTATTCCCCTGGCCATCGCTAAGCTCTTTATTAATTTGAATGGGAAGGCCAGATTAGATAGACTCATACTTCTTTGGATTCCGGTAATGGGTAGCCCAATAATCAGATAACCTGCTTTTGGAACCTTTTCCATCTCCATTTTACCCTCCGCTCCCACAAATAATATTTCGATTGTAGGATCCAAAGACTTTAAGGCATTGGCTATGGCCACTGCCGGATAGATATGCCCTCCAGTTCCTCCTCCGCTAATTATCACCTTCATACTCAAAAATATTAAATTCGTTGTTCTTCTGCATTCTCTCCCCTGCTGACACTGAGGATCATTCCCATAGCAATGCCCGTAAACAATAAGGAGGTTCCTCCCTGGCTAAAGAATGGGAGGGTCTGACCTGTGACGGGCACCAATCCAACGGTTACAGCCATGGCCGATAATGCCTGTGAAACTACTGTGAAGGTAAGACCTGCCGAAAGTAACCCTCCAAAGGGTCTCTTGGTGAGTTCTATGGCTTTCAGTCCCCTGAAAAGGATAATCAGGTAAAAACAGATGAGAACTAATCCGCCAATGGTCCCATATTCCTCGACAGTCACGGCAAAAATAAAGTCCTTCTGAGGTTCGGGAAGGAAGCGTCTTTGCCGGCTTTTGGCTACCCCTTCACCATACAATCCCCCCCGGGCCATAGCCATATAGGATTGCTGTGATTGATATACCACAACATCTTTGTCCAGAAATGACGCAATACGATTCTGAGCCGTACCCGAGCGCTGGGTTGAATTGAGCAGGATTGCCACAGTAGCAAAGAACAAGACCCCCACTGCTGTCAGGGCCAGGTAATGAAGCGGGACCTTACCCACAAACATCAGCAGAAAGCAAATGCCGGCCAGCATTAGGGCGGTAGAAACATTGCTGGTGAAAATAAGGCCACATACCACGCCAACCAGGGCCAAAGGCTCCATAAATAATTCCCGTGTATTCCAGCCCCCCTTGATATGGCGAGCCAATATCAGAGATAAATGCGCAATCAGGGCGACTTTGGCCCATTCTGATGGTTGAAAGCGTTGGCCTATAATGGGTATTTCAATCCATCGGGAAGCCTCATTGACAGAGGTCCCAAAAAACATTGTAAAAATAAGCAGACAGATAGAACTCCAAACTGCCAAACGTGTCACATAGACAAATCGGATATATGGGATTTTATGAACAACATACATGATTACTAAAGAAAGCAAACATAAAAAAGAGTGCTTCAGAAGGTAATATTCTGTATCTCCCTGTTTGTGACTATAGGCATCTTTTACACTGGCACTGTATACTACAACAATACTCCATAAAAGCATGATGATACAGATAAACCAAATCCATCGATCCCCCTTCAGGTTACGTGCAAACCAGTTTTGTGTATAATCCTTTATTCTTAACAAAGCCTCCATGGCAACCATCGATTCTAGTATATGTATTATAAGCTAACGCCCATTTCATGGGCATATTCCTTTACTGCTTGTTTAAACTTTTCGCCCCGGTCCTGATAATTTTTAAATAAGTCGAAGCTGGCACAAGCTGGAGACAGTAGTACCACATCTCCAGACTCTGCCCATTTCGCTGCCGTTTGCACGGCCTCCTCCACTTTTTGAGTAACGAATATCTGGGGTACGATTCCCTCAAAATAGGTCTCTAGTTTTTGCGAATCAGGGGTAAGAATTATCAAACCCTTTACCTTTTGTCTTACCAAGTCTTCGATCTGGCTATAGTCGTTGCCTTTGTCTACTCCCCCTGCAATGAGTATGATGGGCTGCGTATAACTTCCTAAAGCATAGTAAACGGAGTCTACATTCGTGGCTTTGGAATCATTGACGAATGAAACACCTTGAATATTACCAACGGGCTCCAGCCGGTGAGGCGCATTCACAAATGTGGCCAGACTACTGCGTATCCTTTGAGATTCGACTCCTAAAAGTTGTGCTATGGTAATAGCTATCAGAGCATTCACTGCATTATGTGGCCCTTGGATCGGTAAGTTGGGAAAAGGTTCTATAAATTCTCCCTCCGGTAGCTGACTCACCAATATATCATCAGCCAGATACCCTCCTATGGGAGGCTGAGAAGCCAAGGAAACTGGAATAGCTCGGACAGGTAGCTTTCGCTTGGCGAACTCCGTGAGGAGCACCATACTATCAGCAAAATAGATGAAGGCGTCTTCCTCAGTCTGGTTTTTCGTAATGAGGAATTTGGAATTCACATATTTCTGGAAATCGTAGTCGTATCGATCTAAATGATCCGGCGTAATGTTCAGTATTACTGAAATATTAGGTTTAAATCGGTCAATATCGTCCAGCTGAAAACTACTAATTTCTAACACGTAATAATCGAAGGATTTTTCAGCTACCTGCCAGGCAAAGCTGTCGCCGACATTTCCTGCTAATCCAACCGACAACCCTGACTCCTTCAGCAGATGATAGGTAAGCATGGAAGTAGTCGTTTTGCCGTTGCTGCCAGTAATGGCAATAATTTTTGCGGAAGTGTACCAGCTGGCAAATTCAATTTCGGAAACTACAGGGATCGCTCGCTCCCGGATACGTTGGATTAGTGACGATTTCTCAGGTATGCCCGGACTCTTGATAATGAGCTCGGCTGTTAGTATCTTCTCCTCGGTATGACCCTTTTCTTCATAAACTATTTGGTAGTCCTTCAGTACCTGCTGATAATGCATCAAGATGGACTGACTATCGGACAAGAAGACCTGATAACCTTGCTTTCTGGCTAGAATTGCGGCTCCTACGCCACTCTCACCTCCTCCTAATATCACTACTTTTCTGGTCACTTTTTGCTATTGATGGTTGTTATGGGTCGTGAAAGACACGAAGGTAGAATTTTTTAAGGGAAGTTGTAGAAGGAGGCTTTAAAAATAAAGCAACACAAAAAAGGGACATGATATCACGTCCCTTTTTTGCTGTGTTAAGGCTTATTATTCCTTCTTTTCTTCGGTAAGTCGCATTCTGTTGGCTCCTTTCACAATCAGGAAAATAACCCATGCAATGAGCAAGAACTGGATAACGGATTGAATAAAATTACCATACATTATGGCCACTTCAGGTGTTTCTCCCACTGCCTCTTTCAAAACATATTTCAGCTGAGATAGGTCCGTGCCTCCGATCACAAGGCCAATTATTGGGTTAAGAATATCTTCTACCAGAGAGGTTGTTATTTTGCCGAAAGCTGCTCCGATGATGACACCTACGGCCAGATCTAATACATTTCCCTTGGCTATAAAGGTTTTAAACTCTTGTAACATGATTGTGTGCTGTTTAAATGAACTATATTATTTAATTTGATAAAGGAAACCAACCCCTAAACCCTGAGCGAACTGAACATTAGCATGCTGATCCTTATCGTAAACCAGGATAGCACTGAGATTCACATTAAAATATTTGGCGATCTTGGCATTTATGGAGGCATCGAAGCGGTGATCCCCGTTAAACTCCTTCTTATCCGTCAATATGTTTTTATTATAGGAGGTATAAACGAGGTATCTAAATTTCAGGTTGACATCCTTAGCTATATCCTTGTCAAAATTGGCCACCAGCTGAATGATACCTACCTCATTCCTGATTTTCTTATTGAAAGGAACCCCGTAATTGGTAGGTACCGACTCCTGAATATTCTTGTCTATCACAATGGTCTGACGGAGAGCCGCCGGAGCGAAATCTACAAAAAAGTAAGGGACAGGCTTATATTCTATACCAATAGCCTCAGTAAGATAAGCTGGCGAAAAAAGCCCGGAAACATGTTTGCGATATTCGGGTGCTCCATCTTCTGATACGTATTCAAAACCTTTGCCGAACTGGGATAGAAAGTTAAAATTACCAAACAAGCTCCAATGCTCAGATAACTCCCGATTGTATTTGCTGTCAAAATAGATTTTGTCAATATTCTTTCGGCTTTCCTGCCCCTTATTCTTTACGATACCGTACTGAGACTGGAAGTCGTTACGCCAGGAATGTACACCTTTTTTGTTTAGACTAAGTGCATTGAAAAACAAGCCCAAAGCTACAGAATTTACACCACCACCAGTCCAATTGGTACTAAAGGAGCCTTGATTGAGGTTAGCCCCAAATTCAATTTTTCTTGCGGTAGTGTCATTTGTAACGCTAAGCTTGGACTTACTTAGCTCGTTGTCGAGCTCTACCTTTTGTGCTTGAACCTGTATGGCCAAGCCCATACCGCATAGACTTAGCAGGCAGATTTTTTTTAAAGAAATGTGCATAAGTGAGAAAAAAAATAAAATAAACTATGAATTAAAGACTTCCACCTGGTGTGACTGGAACATTTGCAGGGGAACGATCGTGGTGGCGTGTTCACTGACGACTGTAACGGAAGTTGAATCAATCTTAGAGATTACACCTTTTACGTCGCCTATTTTAATTACCTGACCAATATGGTGATTTTTACGGCTGTAGAAAGAAGAAATGATATTGGCCAGCACATCGCGGGAAGCGATTCCATAGCCCAAGCCAAATGCTGCAATAGCCCCACCGAAGATGATGGTGAAACTAGACTCGAGCAGTGCAGTTTCAATGCCTACCTGCCCCAATGCCGTGATAAACGTAATGATTAAGAAAAATACAAAGACGATATTACCAATTAGCTTGGCTGCGGAGATGTTGAATGATTTACAGATAGAGATAACTCCCGTTTTCAACGCATCGGATAGCATGATTCCAACTTGAAGCATAATAGCTCCGGCTATTAGTTTGGGGATAAAACTTACCAACGAAAGTACCATATTGGTAATAGTATCCACCCCGAGGGTATCTGCCGCAAAGGTCAGAAAAATCAGTAATATGTAATAGTAGAATATGGTCGCTACGACATCACTTAACTTGATCTCTGTTTTAAGTTTCTTGATGATGTCAATTTCATTGAGCCTGTCTCCGATTCGATCGAGCCCTACTCTGCTCAGCACCTGGGAAATTAGGATCCGAACTCCTCGGGCCACTAGATAACCGACCACCAATATTACCAGACAGCCAATCACCCGAGGGACAAACTCTACAAATTGATTGATCAGGGTGTGAAAAGTGTTGAGTAAGATCTCAGTAATGTTCGGAAAATTATTCATAATCTAATAAGCGTTATAGTGCAATTATTGTTTCTATGGGTAAGATAAGTATAGTGTTATGGTCCTGGCTTTGCAACTCATGGGTTCTCCTGACGGCTTTCCGAATCATCTGTATCATCGGGAGAAAGCACAGCCACAAAGGTATTAAGGTAGTTTTCAGTAAAATGATTGAGAATTTGCATAGCATCTCGGATCGCATTGACCTCACTCACCAGTGCATTTTTAAGGTATTCCGGAACCTTAGCATCGGGAGCAATCTCTTTAAAAATATCATTACCATTTGGCATAACGATTCGGGTTAAACGATGACACGGATAATTTCAATTAGCTTTAAAGCAAGAATGCCCAGGAAAACAATGGTCTCCAGGTATTTCTTTCGTAACTTCTCTCTAGACCGTAAGAGCCTCATTTTAACCGCACTTTCGGTAATATCGAAAACCGTAGCAATGTCTTTGATGCTCATATCGTCCATGTATTTCATAAACAATATACCCTTTTCGTCGACGGTAAGATGGCTCATGGCCAATTTTAAATTTTTTACCTGAACGTCCTCCCCGTCAAAAATCGTGTCCAAATCTACATCGTCGGGCACCTCAATGGGGTCATCGCTGGTTACCTCGCCCCTTTTCTTATAGGTACGAAGCTGATCCATACACTGGTTATAGGTGATACTATACAGCCAAGTGGAGAACTTGGCATCTTGCTTGAAAGTCCCCAGCTTAAAAATAAGCTTTAAAAAAATATCATGTGTTAAATCTTCTGCTTTGGCAGGATCTTTAACAAAGGAAAGACATTTTTGATAAACCTTATCGGAATAGCGTTCATAGAGCACCTCAAAGTACTTATTCTGTTGAGAATCTACAAACATACTAACCAATTCCTCGTCAGAATGATTATTCAGGGCGTTGGACTTTGAAGCTTTAATCATAAGTGTGCGGTATTCAAGCTACGTAAAAGTATCAAATTTTTCACAAACTGATAAATATCATGTAAATATTAAAAAACAACGCCCAGTATACAAGACTATACCAGGCGTTGTTTCGAAATATTACGATAAAATACCTACTTAGGCACCTATCGCTACCCGCTTAAAGGATTTTACAGTAAGGCCTTTGGCCGTTTTTTCCAATAACTGGCGGATAGTCAAGGAAGAATCTTTTACAAACTCCTGATTCAACAAAGTATTGTCCTTGTAGAATTTCTGCAGCTTACCTTGGGCGATGCGCTCAAGCATGGCTTCAGGCTTACCTTCAGCTCTTGCCTGGTCCTTACCCACTTCTATTTCACGCTCAACAGTAGCTGAATCGACTTCGTCCTTATCCAAGGCGATAGGCTTCATGGCTGCAATTTGCATGGCCACATCTTTTCCTAATTCTGCAACGTCAACACCGTTTACGCCATCGAACGCTACCAATACACCCAATTTTCCATTTGAGTGGATATAAGGAACTACTTTATCAGCCTGAACAGATTCGAAAGAAATAATCTCTAGCTTCTCACCTAACTTACCAGTAAGGTCGATAATATGTTCAGAAACAGGACGACCATCTGCCAAAGGAGTTGCCATTAACGCCTCTTTGCTATCTGCACCAGAGGAAACGGCGACATCCAAAATGCTTTGTGCAAGATTTTTGAAGTCTTCCACATTAGAAACTGGTTCTGTTTCGCAGGCCAATGCCATCAATTTACCAGTAGATCCATCTTCACTGATGTTAACCAAAACGGTTCCTTCAGAAACGGCGTTGTCCGCACGCTTGGCAGCCACTTTCTGGCCTTGCTTACGTAGAATATCCACCGCTTTATCGAAGTCACCTTCAGCTTCTTGAAGAGCCTTCTTACAATCCATCATACCAGCACCGGTCATCTGGCGCAGCTTGTTTACATCTTGTGCAGTAATTGCCATGGTCTTATTTATGTTTATTCTTTGTAATAACGAACTGTAACAACCCCTAGCTTCAAAAGGGTGTTACGGGAATATCAATTTTATCAAAAAATTATATTCTAAAAATAATAGCCCATAGCATTGAGGCTATGGGCTACATGATCTATATTCAGACAGAAAGGATTATAAGCCTCTCCTTATCGCCCTGATTATTCTGCGTCGCCTTCGGCAACCTTAGCGGCTGCTGCTGGAGCTGCTGCTTCGGCTTGTGCCTTGTCGGCTTGTCTTTTAGCCTCTTCTTCTTCGGCTAGGCGCTGATCGTCCTTATCTTGCTTGCGCTCCATAAGTCCTTCTTCGATAGCCTTACCAACTGCCAGAGTAATTAACGATATTGCTTTGTAAGCATCATCGTTACTCGGGATGGGGAAGTCTACCAATTCAGGGTTAGAGTTGGTATCGCAGATAGCAAAAATGGGGATGTTCAACCGCTTGGCCTCTGAAACGGCAATGTGCTCGCGTTTTACATCAACGATGAAAAGAGCAGCTGGAAGGCGTGTTAGGTCCGCTACACCACCTAGAACTCGCTCCAATTTGTCCTTTTCACGTGTAAGCATCAGGCGTTCTCTCTTCGCAATATTGCTAACCGTGGTATCGTCTTTTAGCATCTTCTCAAGTGTCTGCATTTTCTTCAAAGACTTGCGAATCGTACCAAAGTTTGTAAGCATCCCACCCAACCAACGATCGGTAACATAAGGCATTTTCAACCTTTTTGCTTCTTCCGAAACGATTTCTTGAGCCTGTTTTTTGGTAGCTACAAACATGATCTTACGTCCTGAACGAACAATCTGCTTGATGGCTGCTTCCACTTCTGAAAGGCAGCTCAAGGTTTTGTTCAGGTCAATGATGTGGATCCCGTTCTTCTCCATAAAAATGTACGGAGCCATACGTGGATCCCACTTGCGGGTAAGGTGTCCAAAATGCACACCTGCATCCAATAAATCCTTATATTCTAACTGTGCCATTGCCTAGTTTGATTTAAAATATTAATAATTTGAATACGCAGCACAGCACATCGGGCACGATAAGTACTGTCTGGACTATTCAGCATGCGTTTCGTATCAGCTGACCAAAGGGCGCCAAAGCCCGAAACCCATGTACCGAAATATTAACGTTTCGAGAACTGGAATCTACGACGTGCTTTCCGACGACCGTATTTCTTACGCTCAACCATACGTGGGTCACGAGTAAGGAATCCTTCTTTCTTCAACGCTGGACGGAATTCTCCATTATACTCTACCAAAGCACGAGATACGGCCATACGGATAGCCTCAGCTTGTCCTGTAACACCACCACCTCTTACGTTAACTTTGACATCGTAACCATTGCCTTCTTCCAAAGTAACGAATGGCTGCTGAAGCACAATTTGGTGTACTTCAAATGGAAAATACTCCTTGAAATCACGGCCGTTCACCTTGATCTCTCCTTTGCCTGGCGTTAGGTAAATACGCGCTACGGCAGTTTTTCTTCTACCTATTGTGTTGATAACTTCCATGAATTACAACTGGATTTCTTTGGGCTGCTGAGCACTATGTGGGTGCTCACCGGCAGCATAAACAAACAGATTGGTGAACAAACGGCGACCTAAACGATTCTTAGGTAGCATGCCTTTTACGGCTTTCTCGATCACACGCTCTGGGTGTTTTTCGAGTAACTCGCGAGGAGTCTGAAAACGTTGACCTCCTGGGTAACCAGTGTGACGAACATAAACTTTGTCCGACATCTTCTTACCTGTCAACTTTACTTTATCGGCGTTGATAACGATCACGTTATCACCACAATCAACATGAGGAGTATAATTGGTCTTGTGCTTGCCTCTGATCATCTTTGCAATTTCACTGGCCAAACGACCTAAAACTGCATCCTTGGCATCGACAACGATCCACTCCTTGTTTACTGTGTTTTTGTTCGCCGAGATGGTTTTGTAGCTTAACGTATCCACGATTAACAAAAAATTTAATTGATTTTCAATAATTTACACCCCAGCAAGAACAGCTCACTGGAAAATGGAGTGCAAATATAGCGTTTAACATTTTGATTTACAAATATGTTTCGAAATGTCAAAAACAATCCTACGCTTCCTTGGGATGCCCAAATTATCATTATCCCATTTAATACAAGGTTTAGTCAGTATGAGCGCCTGTTTTCCTCCTTCTATTATTTCCAGTTCACCCGAATTATTTAACTTTTATGATTTCTATTCCCCACCTCCGCTTTTCCATGTGCCTGCTGCTTACCCTGCATATTTCTGCCATTTGCTCCGGCCAGGACCTGACTTTTCGACCTCTATTTAATGGAGATAATCTGGACGGTTGGGTGAATGTTAATACCGCAGAGGATACCTGGAAAGTAAAAGATGGCTTGCTTATCTGTTCAGGCTTACCTATCGGAGTCATGCGCACCGCCAGGCAGTACGAAAATTTTATCATGGAGATAGAATGGCGCCATATGGAAGCCGGCGGAAACTCAGGAGTATTCGTCTGGAGCGAAGGCACCCAATTTAAAGACGATCCGCTGACCAAGGCTATAGAAGTCCAAATGTTGGAGCTTCAATATGCCCCCCTTCACCAAGTTACAGACGATTATGTTCATGGCGAGCTTTTTCCGACTATGGGCATGACAGCCATCCCCGACAATCCCAGAGGAATCCGCAGCAAATCTTTGGAAAAAAGGTGTAAAGGTGCAGGCGAATGGAATAAATATGTGGTCGTTTGTGTGGATGGTGTGGTAAAATTATCGGTAAATGGCAAATTTGTTAACGGCCTACGGGAGTCTGAACGAAAGAGAGGCTATATCTGTCTGGAGGCAGAAGGTGCCGAAATCCACTTCCGCAATATACGAATCATGGAGTTACCCGATGGCATTACCTCCGCTCAACAAACCGCCCCACTCGTGGATTGATTTGGGAAAATTAGTTCCACCACTTAACTTGGCCATGATAAAATCACCAGTTTTATGAAAATATCAATTGTTGGCTCAGGCAACGTGGCCTGGCACCTCTCCCAAGCACTTGAAGATGCGGGCCATTGGATTTGTGAAATTTATAGCCGCAATCCGCATCATGCCGCTCTTCTCGCCGCTCAGCTATATGACACGGACGTAGTAGATTCCTTGAATTTTTCTGAAAGTCCTGCAGAGTTGATTCTGCTGGCAATCAGCGATCATGCCCTGGATGAAGTGATGCAGCAGATCGTGCTTCCAGAGAATACCATTCTGGTGAATACCTCGGGCACAACAACCTTGGCCGCTCTCCAAAATCTGGTAGATATATATAGCGACGTCGACGTACAGACTGGTATTTTTTATCCCCTACAAACCTTTACGAAAGGGGTACCTCTCAACTATAATACCATCCCATTCTGCATAGAAAGCCGAGACAAAGAAACCGAAGAAAGGCTCATCTCATTGGCAGAAACAATTAGCGGACAAGTAAAAGTTCTGAATTCCTACGAGCGGCTGGTGTATCATGTTGCTGCAGTGTTTGCCAGTAATTTCACCACGCATCTACTCGCTATTTCTCACCATATCGTGCAAAATGAGGATTTGGACTTCGAACTGCTCAAACCGTTGATCAGCGCCACTATTGAGAAAGCCCTCAGTGCTGAAGATCCGGCAGAAGGCCTAACCGGACCGGCCCTCAGGGGGGATAGTAATACCTTGGATCGACATCTGGAGTATCTCGAAGAAGCCGATCCAAATATTAGCGCAATATATAGCCTGCTCACACATCATATTCAGGAAAGCCAGGGACCTAATTCCTGACATTTTACGCATACCCCAAAAAAGATCGACTATATTTGCAAAAAAAGCCAATACACCCCCAATGATGGATCTTAACATTACCGACCGTTTTAAAAGGATAACCACATTCATTTTCGATATCGATGGCGTCATGACCGATGGCAGTGTAATCGCCCTTGAAAGTGGGGAACAACCTCGGGTCTTCAATGTTCGCGACGGATATGGAATTAACAGAGCCATCAAACTTGGCTACAGGGTAGCCATTATCTCGGCCCAAAATCAAACAGGGGTTCGCAAACGCCTGGAATATTTAGGTGTTTCAGATATTTACATAGGAGCCTCCCCCGACGGCAAACTTCCTATTTATAAAAAATATATGGCGGAACATGGGCTGACAGAGGATGAGGTCGTGTTTATGGGAGATGACCTGCCCGATTATGAGGTGATGCGCACCGGCGTGTTAGCAGCTTGCCCCGCAGACTCCGCTCCGGAAATTCTAGATCTGGCCGATTACATCTCTCCATGCAATGGAGGCCGCGGGGCTGTTCGCGACTTAGTAGAACAGATTTTAAAGGCTCAAAATAAGTGGATGAGCTGGTTTAACTAATCCTCTACTATCCTGAACACACATTATACTGATATCCCATAACTACGATCCCGTGTCGGCTGAGAAAAAACGCTATTTCCCCAATCTCAACGGCGTGCGCTGCATAGCTGCACTCCTGGTGGTATTTCACCATATAGAGCAAGCCAAGCATGCATTAAACATTCCTAACATCTACGACTCGGCTATCATCAAGCATGCCGGCCGACTCGGTGTGGGGCTATTTTTTGTGCTCAGTGGATTCCTGATTACCTACCTATTGCTGGACGAAAAAGCCCGATTTGGGAATATTGACGCCAAGAAATTTTATCTCAGAAGAGTGTTTCGTATTTGGCCCATCTATTTCCTGATGATCTTACTCAGCCTGTTCTGGTTCCCGCATCTTGCCTTGCTGGAATATCCAGGAATAGACAATACTCTTCAGCAATACTATCCTGAACGGCTGGCCTTGCTATTGCTCGTATTACCCAATTATGCTTTCGTATTATACGATCTTCCCTACTGGTGTGCCCAGGCCTGGTCTATCGGGGTGGAAGAACAGTTTTATTACCTATGGCCATGGCTGATTAAATATCCCAAACGAAAAATACTGATTCTTCTCCTCTTTTTGGCTGCAACTGCTTTACTACTTTGGATAGGTATTCACTTTAGAGGCGATATCCCTGTAAGCGAAAAACTACGAATTATCGGCACCTTTGTGGGCCAATTCCGTATCCAAACGATGGCTTTGGGCGGGGGCTGCGCCTGGCTCGTTTTCCATAACAAGGAGAAAATACTCAATATCCTGTTTAGAAAAGACAGCCAACTCCTTGTTTACACCTTGCTGCTGGTACTATTCTTCTCGGGATTACATTTTACGGGTTTCCTGGAAGTTTATGCCTTATTCTTCGGATTCTTCGTCTTAAATGTGTCTTGCAATCCTGACACCATCATCCATCTTGAGAACCCTGTGGTTAAATATATAGGGAAAATTTCCTACGGACTTTACCTCTACCATGTGGCTGTCTTGGTATTGCTGATGAATCTGCTGGAAAGGTATTTCCCAACTTTAGAGGGCTCCTTTTATCACATTATTCTGTACGTATTTACCGTATTGCTATCGGTAGGGGTCTCCGCTTTATCCTTTAACTATTTCGAAAAACCGCTATTAGCATATAAGGACAAGCGATTTGGACGGTAGAAACTAGTTTTTCACCAGATCGGACATTCGGTAAAATTTTAAATTACCGATTTTGGCTTCTTTAAGGATGCCTTCCAGCAAGCCAATATCAAAGCCGTATTGTCCCTGTTTTGCTTTACCTTGGAGAGGTTGGTGGCCAAACAGCATGAGGGCGGTCCCTGTATTTTTCGCTTTCTCCATAGCCTCCTTGATGGAGTCAATATCCACCCTGGCATCCATATCTATGGACAATGCATCTACGATAGGCGCCTGGTCAAAGGAATAGTAAATCCAGGGCATAATCCGTGGTGCCATCTGGTAAAGGGGAACGCCCTTGTATTCCCTACGTGAAAGGGCTACATCCCGCAGAATCTGAAAACCTTGGGCCAATAATACCGAATCTACCCGGGAATTGTGGTTGCCTCCAGGATGGGCGTAAGAGGTGGGGTAGAATCCTGCAGCACGCATATATCCTAACCCTGGCGTTAATTCTGTTTCAATATATCCCTCCGGACCATGGGCAGCTATCATTTCCGTAGCACGGCCATGTATGGTGCCATGAAATCCAATTTCATGCCCGTCGCTCTCCAATTCCTTTAACAACCGAATCTCACGGGTGGTCAGACTATCGGGACAGGTTATAAAAAAAGTAACTTTGGCATCATACCGGTCAAAAAGTGGCTTTAAAGCATACCAGTCTTCAATAAAGTGGTCGTCGAAGGAAATGGCTACACCCGCTTTAGAGACATCGCCTGAGCCCGAAATACAACCCGTAGCGATTAATGCCAGAATAACCCAACTATAAAGTGGGACGATAGAATACCCCGGAGTCCGAAAGCCCCCCATCCGAAATCTTACCTTGGTATATTTCAATTCTGTACGTTGATATGTTAGTTTTGCTAAATTAATGATTGAATATGAAAATACTGCATACCGCCGACTGGCATATTGGGAAAAAATTGGACTTGTATTCGCGTCTGGACGAACAACGTTTGGTGCTAGCTGAAATCTGTGATATCGCAGATCGGGAGTCGGTAGATGCCGTAGTAGTTGCCGGTGACCTCTTCGACAATTTCAACCCTTCGGCAGAAGCAACTGAGCTATTATATAGCACGCTTCACCGTCTCTCCGACCAGGGACGCAGGGCAGTGATTGCTATAGCCGGCAATCATGACTCCCCGGAACGCATCCAGGTTCCCGACGCCCTGGCACGGGTTTGCGGAATTATATTTGTAGGGTACCCCAACACCCAAATTCCCCAATTTACTACCCAGGGTGGCATTGCTGTTACGAAAACAGAGCCAGGATTTTTTGAATTGATGCTCCCCGCTTGTACTTTCCCCCTGCGTGTCGTACATACTCCCTATGCTAATGAGCAACGGCTAAAGACCTACCTGGGTAGCGACAAAGAGGAAGAGGCCTTGCGTACCGATCTACAGCATCATTGGGACACCATTGGCTCAACACACCTTGATGCTAATGGGTTTAATCTTCTGGTAACTCATCTTTATGTGATGAAAGAAGGGGGAGAGGCCCCCGAGGAGCCAGAGGACGAAAGACCTATCCTGCACATTGGGGGCGCTCAGGCGGTATATACTCATAACTTCCCTTCACAAGTGCATTATATTGCATTGGGTCACCTACATCGTTTCCAAACCGTGGATAGTCAACCTGCACCCTGTGTGTATGCGAGTAGCCCATTGGCTTACAGTTTTTCCGAGGCCGACCAACAAAAATACGTTGTCATCCTCGACGCCGAAATGGGACAATTAAAGGAATATCGTAAGCTTCCGCTCTTATCCGGTAAGAGACTCAAAAGAGCGAAATTCTATCAGATCGATGAGGCTTGTGCCTGGCTGGAGGCCAACCAAGATGCGCTCATTGAGCTCACGATATTTTCGGACTCTTACTTAGAAGCCAGTGACAAGAAACGCATGACCGACGCCCATACAGGCATTATCCAGATAATTCCACAGATCAAGAATATAGATACTCCGGATGATTCCTCCACCATAGACCTAAGTTTAAGTATGGATCAATTATTTGAGGCTTATTTCAAAAGTAAAAATAAAGGTCAGGTACCTTCAGAGGGATTGATGGAAGTATTTAAGGAAGTTCTGGGAGCTCAAGAGGATTAATATGGATATCTACTCTCCATATTCATGGGCTAGCTTGACAAATTGATTGAAGGTTACAACTTCAAAGCAACTAAACCAGCCGTCCAAGCGGAGACCTGCGGATTCGCTTTTGTGCATGGCGATCATTAACAGTTACCAGGGCACTCCCTCTAACGCCCTAAGCTTTAACTTTTGAAATGGAAGCAACGTCTCTGATATCAAATAATAGTTGTCACCAGATTCACTGAAAGCCATTACAAAAGGCCCAAAATTACGGGGCGTACCTCAATACCCGATTTGGGTGAAAACGAAAAGACGGCATATCAACTGAGGGTCAATATACCGTCTTCATCCTAAAGTTTTTTGAAACTAATTAGCCCTCTTCAATTTGGCTTCAATAGTTTGTTGTGTATGTGGTACAATGCGTAGTCGCTCTTTTGGAATTAACTTCCCTGTATCGATACAAACACCGTAGGTGCCATTCTTGATACGCACCAAGGCATTTTCCAACTGAATAGAATACTTCTGCAACCTGGAAGCCAATTGGCTTAAATTTTCACGCTCACTGGCATCGGCACCATCTTCCACGGCCTTCGTGGATCCCGAGGTGATATCCGTTCCTGTGTCATTCTTTTTGCTCAACCCGGTTTTAATGTAATTAAGCTCATTCATGGTATTTTCAAGCTTAGTACGTATAAGCTCTTCAAATTCCTTTAGTTCTTCTTCTGAATAACGGGTTCTTTCTTCTTGCATAATCTTCAATGATTAATTTAGGCTAACAAGTTAGTCAAATGTGAAATTACACATTTCTACTTAAAGGTACGTTTGCAAAGGAGGGGAGCAATTACTCCATTTTCCACCAGTTCGGCACTTCGTTGAGTAAACAACAGGGATGCTATAAAAGGTTTTACAGCATCCCATTATTTAATTATTTATACATCACTTGCTTCACAGCTTCTACTACCCGTTTCTGACTAGGCAAGATTTCTTCAATCAGGGTCGGAGCGTAAGGCAATGGCACATCGCGATTCGTAACTCTGATTACCGGAGCGTCCATATAGTCGAAGGCGTGGCGTTGGATATGGTAGGTAATTTCTGTCGAAATCGAGGCCAAAGGCCATGCTTCTTCTACCACTACTGCTCGGTTGGTTTTCTTCACCGACTCGATAATGGTGGCATAGTCGATAGGACGAACCGTACGCAGATCGATCACTTCCACATCGATACCCTCCTTTTCAAGTTCGGCTACCGCAGGATTAACCACTCTAGGAATCATTTTACCGAAAGAGATGATGGTAACATCCTTACCAGAGCGCTTTACATCTGCTTTCCCCAAAGGAATAATGTATTCTTCCTCAGGAACCATCATTTTATCTCCATACATCACTTCGGACTCCATGAAAATTACGGGGTTGTTGTCGCGAATGGAAGCTTTTAGCAGCCCTTTGGCATCGTACGGATTGGAAGGTACGACTACTTTCAAGCCAGGAGTATTCGCAAACCAGTTCTCGAAGTTTTGCGAATGTTGTGCCCCTAACTGGCCAGCATTTCCAGTAGGCCCTCTGAAAACGATGGGACAGCCATATTGGCCGCCTGACATGGAAAGGATTTTGGCTGCGCTGTTGATAATCTGGTCTATGGCGACTAGCGAAAAGTTGAAAGTCATAAACTCGATGATAGGGCGCAAACCATTTCCTGCAGCTCCTACTCCAATACCTGCAAAGCCAAGCTCAGCGATAGGCGTGTCGATTACACGCTCAGGACCAAACTCATCAAGCATTCCCTGGCTGGCTTTGTAAGCACCGTTATATTCGGCAACTTCTTCACCCATCAGAAATATATTTTCGTCCCGACGCATCTCTTCCGACATTGCGTCGCGAATGGCATCTCTAAATGCTATTTCTTTCATCCGTAATTTTATGATTATTAATTCACAGGCCAACTAAGTTCCAAAAGCATACCTACTTTCATTGCTCTATTTACTTCCTGTATTACTACTGGTTTCAAACACTCGCGTAAAATTAGAGAAACAAGGCCAATTCTCAAATTCTTTCAAAAAAAGCAATCCATTAATTTGACGCATAATCTCTAACTAAGGGGGATCACGTCCACTTCTACCTTTAATTTTTGCTGACCGGAGCTAAAAATAATCCCTTTCATGGGGGGTACATCACTATAGTCTCGCCCCCAGGCAGTGATAATATGCCGGCTACCAGGAACCAAATTATTGGTAGGATCAAAGTCACACCACCCGTATTGAGGGATATATACCGATATCCAGGCGTGGCTAGCGTCGGATCCCTGCAATTTTGCGCTTCCCGGCGCGGGGAGGGTTTCCAGATACCCACTTATGTATCGCACCGGAAAACCCAGCCCCCGAATACAAGCAATGGCCAGATGAGAAAAATCCTGGCAGACACCCTTTTTCGCCGCCAATACTTCTTTGATTGGTGTGTTTACCGTAGAGAATTGAGGAGTAAAATCGAAAACCACGAAAATTTTTTGACAAAAAGTCTTAACACAATCATACAAGGGGCGATGATCCTCAAAGCAGTCCTTTGCAAAAGACACGATCTCTTCATCCCATCTTACCATAGGACTGGCCAGCATGTATTCCAGCATTTTAATGCGCAAAGAACGGTCGTGGGCCAGCAAATCCTTGGCCTCTTTACAAGTAATAGCAGGATTCATCTTAACATCGGCAATAGCTTCCCTTTGTACCAGACTGGTGGCCGTTACCGATAGTTCAGTATGGGGCCGGTGCAAGGAGAAATAATGTGTACTGTTACCGTAGAAATCAGTCCTCTGGACAATTTCGGCGGGAGCAGGATCTATATCCAGCTGAAATGATTCACACTCCTGCCCCAGCATGGTCTTGGGTTCGAGGCATAACAGACTCTGATACCCTGTCACCAGACTGGGATATTTGTAAATAGTTTTATGGATAAGTTTATATTTCATCATCTTCCTTGGGAATAACAAAAGAATGCTGCATAAAGCTATGACTAAAATATAGGTTGGTCAATTCCACCGAAACCTGCTTTACCAGATCGCTTAGCCGCTCCAGCAAATCAACAAGTCTCTGGCGCTCCCCTCCCCCGTACACTAATGCGAGCTGTGTGACATCAGCAAGCTCAACCGTGGAAAGAGCCTTCAAAATTGCTTTTCCCGCTGCATTCAGGCGCTCCTTCTCCGATGTTCTTGGCAAACTTTTCAAACATTCATCCAACTCTTTTAACATACTCACAATAGAAAAAGGATGGGCTTTTTCTAATAAGACCATATCTAACATCGGGACCATATGCATCTGGGACTTATACAACTGGCGGTAATTGACCAGTAAATGCTGATTTAGTAGAACCGCTTCCACTAGCTCTTCCTGAGCAGTTTCCTGTTGCTGCAGGCAGAAACAGTATTTGATAACGGTAAGCTTCCCCAAAATACGTTCGATAAGTTTACCGGCATTTATTAAGGAGTAACTATGATCTCGGGGCATTGTTTCGGCAACAACACCTAGAAAGGTAAACATATTACTATAAAGCGAGTCCATATGCTTCTGGACGTTATGCTTGGTCACCGCTTCGGATTTTTGGGTCAGACTGTAACCATTTTCTATCTGATCAATAATTCGCCACACTTCTATATCCCACTGATTGCGTACTGAGCCTACCGCGTTGAGAAAGTAGGTAATACTGGCAGCGATAGAACCTACCCGCCCCTGATTGATAAACACATCAATAATTTCGGGATAAGGGTCCATGGATTCGGCATTACCTTCCAAAAATCCTGGTCTGGTTGCCGTTAAATGCGTCAGGGTTTGCAGCAATACCTTGATATGATCGGGCTTGGAAGTACCTGCGAAGTTGCGATCGAGGTTGAGTACGTTAACCAGAATATTCATAAATTTTATTCCCCCCATGGCACGCTCACAATACCGCCCCACCCAGAACAAATTCTCAGCACTGCGACTGGGAAGGCTTACCTGCTTAGGGGCTACTGTCAATCCGGGCAGCTTTATTTTTTCATTGCGGCGCTCCAGTTCATCGGACACGATCCAGGTATCCTTCGAAAGCCCCCCTTGCTGGTTAGAGACAACAAATCGATCCTTTACCGATGAACTTCTGGTAAGGCCGCCTTCCATCACCCGGTAACCTCCTTCCCCATCACTGACCATAAATGCCCTTAAAGCCGCATTTCTTGGCACGATCTTCCCCTCCACTAAAGAGGGTGTTGTCGACAAGCTAACCTCCTCCTGCGCCACATAATCGTGGGGGGCCCGCAGAATCTGCCGCTTCAGAATCTCCCTATCCTTGGCGGTAAGCATACGCCCGTATATGGATGGGAACTTGGATTTTCGATTGGCTTTTTTTATTATTAATCCGCCTAGGTTGTCCAACACATAACGTAACTCCTTAGCATGCCCACACCACCAGGTAGCTACAGAAGGCATTTTCAATTCCTCTCCTAAGAAATACCTACTGATATTGGGCATAAATGCCAAAAATGCATGGTTTTCAACCAAACTGACACCAGGAGGATTCATCACTTGTACCGTCCCTTTTCTGATAGCCTGAAGGAGTCCAGGAACTCCTAATTGAGAGTCTTCTCTCAACTCAAGCGGATCGGACCAGTCATCGTCTATACGCCTGACTATTACATCAACACGCTGTAATCCATCAATAGATTTCAGATAAACGGTACTATCCCGCACCAACAAATCTTCTCCCTGAGCCAGGGTATAGCCCAGATAGGAGGATAAATAGGCATGTTCGAAATACGATTCATTTCGGGGTCCGGGTGTAAGATATACGACATTGGACGAATCTTCCCCGCGTTCAGAAAGGGAAAGAACACGCTCCTGGACCCCACCAAAATAGGGAGACAACTTCTGAATATGCATTCCCTCGGCTAGCTCAGGAAGTAGTTTGCTGGTAACCAAACGATTTTCCAGAGCATAGCCCGATCCGGAAGGAGCCTGTGTACGATTATCGACGATCCACATACGCCCATCGGGCCCTCGCGACATGTCGGCAGCAAAAAGGGACAGCACCGGTCCCTTCCCCTGATACAAATCCGTGCAGGGCCTAAAAAAACCGGTGTTGGCGTAAAGCAGCTCAGCAGGAATCACAGCATCTTTAACCAGGTTTTGAGGCCCGTATAGATCTTTCAAAATCAATTCCATGAGTACGGCCCTCTGTTCAAGGCCTAAAGTGATTTCCCTCCATTCCTTTTGCTCTATCAGAAAAGGTATGGGATCCAGACGCCAGGGCCTTGCGGGCCCTTCTGCCGACTCATAAACGTGATAGGTTACTCCATTTTCTTTCAGCTTGGCAATGACTTCCTGATTGCGCTGGACAAGGTCGTCCATGCCCAAACGCTGCAGATTGGCAAAAAGAGCCATCCAATGAGGCTTAATTACCCCTTTGGAATCAAGTACTTCATCATAAGAATGTAGCGTATTTTTATAATCCTGAATGAGATTGGCAGTAGCTTCGGTAAACATAAATATTAACAATTAAACGTCCCTCCTAAATCATTCTAAATCAAAAAGGGACGTGGAGGTCAAGCACCCCTATTTCGCCTTCCAGAACTTGCGCAGATCGAGTGTATTGGGATATTCTGCATCGATCAACTCTTTAGGAGCATCCGCTTTTAACTCTTTCTTGGTTTCGGCTACGAATCTGGATACAGCACCGCTCTCCTTGGTGACTATGGGGATCTCTCCCTGGGTCGTAGGTGTATGGCCAAAGCCCTGGAACAAGCTGATTTTTCGGGATTCCGCCTCGAAACTATTGACGGGATAACGATCAAAGCTTCTACCGCCGGGGTGCGAAACAAAATAAGTACAACCGCCCAATATACGGTTATTCCAGGTATCTACAATATCGAATACCAACGGAGCATCTGCTCCAATGGTAGGATGCAGGGCCGATGGCGGATTCCAGGCTTTATACCGTATGCCTGCCACATACTCCGATTTCACTCCCGAACTACGCAAAGGCACTCTGCACCCATTGCAGAGCAGTAGATGACGACCTTCTACAAAGCCATTTATTTTTACCTGAAGGCGCTCCAAAGACGAGTCTACAAAACGGGCAGTTCCGGAACTCGAAAGCTCTTCGCCCAGAACATGCCAGGGTTCAATACCTAAACGGAGCTCTAACTTGATATTATCGACCTGAATACCACCATAATGCGGAAACCTAAACTCAAAGAAAGGATCGAACCAAGAGATATCGAAGTCGTAACCGGCCTCCTTTAAATCATTTACCACGTCAATCATATCTAAATATGCAAAGTGAGGTAAGAGAAACCGGTCATGGAGCTCGGTTCCCCAGCGTATGAGCTTATGTTTATAGGGTTTCTTCCAGAACTTGGCAATTAGTGCACGAATCAAGAGAGTCTGCACCAGGTTCATATGTTTATGAGGAGGCATATCGAAGGCTCTAAATTCCAAAATCCCCAGCCTACCCGTGGAGGAATCCGGAGAGTACAGCTTGTCCATACAAAACTCTGAACGATGGGTATTTCCGGTTATATCTACCAACAGATTTCGAAATACGCGGTCCACCATCCAGAAAGGAATTTCCTTCCCCTCCGGGATTTGGTCGAAAGCGAGTTCAATCTCATAAAGTCTTTCATCACGGCCTTCATCTATTCTTGGGGCCTGACTGGTGGGGCCTATGAATGGTCCAGCGAATAGATAGCTTAACGCCGGGTGATGTTGCCAGTAAGTTATAAGGCTTCGGAGCAGGTCAGGGCGTCGCAATATGGGACTGTCAGCAGGGGTGGCACCTCCGATGGTCACATGATTTCCCCCTCCAGTACCCGTCTGCCGTCCATCAACCATAAATTTCTCTGTCCCTAAACGAGCGAAGAAAGCTTCTTCATATAAGGCACTGATATTATCCACCAATTCGGTCCAGTTTTTTGCCGGATGGATATTAACCTCAATAACCCCAGGATCTGGCGTCACATTGAGTTTTTGGATCCGACTATCAGATGGTAATGCATAGCCCTCAATGCGTACTGGGCATTTTAGTTTTTCTGCCGTAGCTTCTACGGAAGCAATCAAATCGAGATACTGCTCCAGATAATCGGTCGGGGGTAGAAATACGTAGATAATTCCCTCCCTCTCTTCTACGGTCAGAGCCGTTCTGATTACCGGGACTTCAAACACTACCTGCTCGTCTTTTTTCTTATCGCCTTTCTCTTCCTTATCCACAGCCGGTTGGGCCGCAGGAATGGTATAGGCACTAGAGATACGACCATACCGATCCTTAACGGCTTTATGGAAGTCGGGCAGACTGGGTAAAACTTCGAAAGGGCTCCGTTCTACTGGGGGCTCCTGTTTGTCTGAAGCCACCTTAGGGAGAGAATCCAAAGGAAGCCTGAACCCCATGGCAGAATTACCAGGAATCAGAAAACAGTGTCCTCGACGAAATGTCCAGGGGCAACTCAACCATTCCTGACTTTTATAGTCCCACTTCAGAGGCAGAACGAAACCGGCCGGATGATTAAGTCCCTTCTCCAGTAAGCGCGCGAGCGTCCGTCTTTCTATCGGATCTTTAAGATTAACTTTTAAGGGATCAATATTAATTGGAAGCTTTTCTTCCTCCATGGCCCAAAATACTGGATCTTCATAAGTTGCCATGAGATTGCTCCGATCGATACCTAGGAAACTGGTAAGCTCCTGGGCAAAAACCTTAGCGTCTTTATAATCTCGCTTCGGATCATCTTCTTTGGCCACCAGTGCATCATTATTCCAAATAGTTGCCCCGTCTTTTCTCCAGTAGAGTGCATATTGCCAGCGGGGGAAAGGTTCTCCAGGATACCATTTGCCCTGGCCGAAATGCATTAACCCTCCAAATGCGAAGCGATTTTTGAGGCGTAAGGAAAGGTCATAGGCTAGCTTACGCTTGAGGGTTCCGTCGGCCGCTGTATTCCACTCTGGCGATTCATAGTCATCTATTGAAACGAAGGTGGGCTCTCCACCCATGGTAAGCCTGACATCATTCTCCTGTAAGTCTCTTTCCACCACTTCTCCTACGGCCATTACGTTGGCCCATTGCGCTTCGGAATAGGGTTTGGTCACCCTGGGATCTTCGTGGATCCGAAAAACTTTGTTTTCAAATTCGAAACTTACCTCACAACGGTCGGTGGCTCCGGTTACGGGTGCCGCACTTTGGTAGTCAGGAGTGCAGCTCAAAGGTATATGTCCCTCACTGGCAAACAGGCCCGAGGTAGGATCCAAACCAATCCAGCCTGCCCCTGGCACATAGGCCTCTGCCCAGGCATGAAGATCAGTAAAATCCTCTTCGGGCCCCGAGGGCCCATCCAAGGACTTAAGGTCGGAGGTTAGCTGAACCAGATACCCCGAAACGAAACGAGCAGCAATCCCCAGGTTCCGGAGCAGCTGAACTAATAACCAGGCCGAATCCCTACAGGATCCAGATCGGGATGTGAGTGTTTCTTCGCAGGTCTGAACACCCACTTCCATGCGAATATTATACTGAAGGTAATTGTAGATTTTCTGGTTAAGATACACCAGGAAGTCTACCGTCTTCATATCTTGAACATTACTGGCCTCCTGTACCCATTGCATCAACGAATTTCCGTTCTCAGTGGGTTTTAAATAAGGCCCCAGCTCATTCTGCAGTCCCGCTTCATAGGAAAAAGGATAAAGCTCTGCATATTCTTCCACAAAAAAATCGAAGGGATTGATAACCTGTAGCTTAGCCATCACCTCCACCTCTATTTCTAATTCGGTAGTTTTTTCCGGAAAGACCACCCGCGCCTGATAGTTCCCAAAGGGGTCCTGCTGCCAATTAATAAAATGATTCTCAGGTTTTATCTTTAGGGAATACCCCTCTATAGCCGTTCGCGAGTGAGGCGCAGGGCGTAACCTGAAAATATGAGGTGACAATGAAACATTACGATCAAATTTATACTTTGTTTTATGCGAAATAGCAACTTTTATAGCCATAATTGAATCATTACAAGGAACAGGTTTTATTTTGAATTCTCGATAAAAATATACGTCAAATTACTGTACAGCCCCTACATTTTAAAATAAATATAAGACAAAGATTCAATTTACAGAATAATCCTCCAACCAGCACTATAAATTCGATTCTTCATTACCAACCGGTCGAAATATTAATGTCAAAAAACAAAACCAGTTAAATTGAGCCTTCTTTCTACTTTATATATTAAATTCGATCTTTCTAGCCTTTACCCAAAAAAGTATTTCATCCTTTCCTAATTCATTAAATGAAAATTGCAATTATAGGCTGTGGCAACATGGGAATGGCCTTCGCCAAGGCATTCTTAAAGTTTGACCTCGTCAAAAAAGAAGATTTTTTACTAGTAGAAAAGAGTGATGACCGACTCGAGAAGCTAGCTAGTTTTCAACCAGGCGTAATAACCGGCACGATAGGCCCTAAGCTCGCCGAATATGATCTGGTGATCTTATCGGTTAAGCCTCAGGACTTTCATTCCGTGGCTCCGTCGCTCCAGGAGGTTATGCGTTCCGATCAGGTAGTATTATCGATTATGGCCGGAATTACCATTCAAACGATCCAAAAGGCCTTACAACATGCTGCTGTAATCAGAGCCATGCCCAATACCCCGGCCATGTTAGGAATGGGTATTACAGCCTATGCCGCCTCGCCTGAGGTAAACCTGAACCATATGCGTAAGATCGAAAATCTGATCAACGCCACTGGCCGATCTGTCTTTTTGGAAGATGAGGCTCAACTTAACGCGGTTACCGCCCTAAGCGGAAGCGGACCAGCCTACTTCTTTTATATGGTGAAGGCGATGATCGATGCCGGCAAGGCCATGGGCTTCGAGGAATCGGTTGCTGCACTCCTAGTCAAACAAACCATGCTCGGCTCCTACCACCTGATCCAGACAGCCGACCGCTCCCTGGATGAACTGATTACGGCCGTTACTTCTAAAGGCGGAACAACTGAAGCAGCCCTTAACCAATTTGTAGCGGGGGGACTAGCCGAAACGCTCAAAAAGGGAATTGAATCGGCTCAAAAAAGGTCCGAAGAACTTTCAAATGGCTAAGGCTTACAGCCTCCCATAAGTGTTCATGCAAAAGACCTGATTTTTCTTCTTTTGCATGAACTTATTTGGTCCAGACTTGTTAGTATTAGCCCATCCAATACAGGCTATTATCCGAATTTCGACTTAATACTCCAATAAGAATCGAACACAGCTAAAACTGTAGCAGAAACTCCCCATCGCCATCCCCAATTATTTCATTTTTTTGTAAAGGAAATTGACCTGGAAAAATACAAGTGCCTTATTATCATAATATTATAAAAAAGTTTGGAGAACTTTTAAACAAAAGCGCTATCGATAGTTTATAATTCTGTAAATTTGCGACCTACATTTTTGTCACGAAAACACACCACAGAATGGCCATCGAGATAGAACAATCCGCCAAAACTTACAGTACAGAGGAAGCCTACGAGGCTTCTTTAAAGTATTTTAAAGGTGACGACCTTGCAGCCAGGGTTTGGGTAAATAAATATGCCCTAAAAGATTCATATGGACATCTATATGAGGCTACTCCTGACGATATGCACCGTCGGATTGCCGGGGAAATAGCACGCATAGAGAGTAAGTATCCTAATCCGCTTACTGAGGAAGAAATATTCGGACTGATTAAGGATTTCAAATATATAATTCCGCAAGGGAGTCCTATGACGGGCATAGGAAACCCCTACCAAATCGCTTCCTTGTCCAATTGCTTTGTAATCGGCAATAATGGGGAGTCAGACTCCTATGGAGGCATCATGAAAATCGATCAGGAACAGGTGCAGTTGATGAAGCGCCGGGGCGGAGTAGGTCATGACCTCTCACACGTACGCCCCAAAGGTTCGCCGGTAAAAAACTCCGCATTGACCTCTACCGGAATCGTTCCATTTATGGAAAGGTACTCCAACTCCACACGGGAAGTAGCGCAGGATGGTCGCCGGGGTGCTCTAATGTTATCCGTAGCCATCAAACACCCCGATTCGGAGAGCTTTATTGATGCAAAAATGGAGCAAGGGAAAGTCACTGGAGCCAACGTATCGGTGCGGATCGATGACGCTTTTATGGAAGCTGTAGAAAGTGGCAGCAGCTACACCCAGCAATACCCCATCCATGGTGATTCGCCCCTTTATCAAAAACAGGTAGATGCTGCAGTACTTTGGAAAAAGATTATCCATAATGCCTGGAAGTCGGCCGAGCCCGGTATACTTTTCTGGGACACCATTATCCGGGAATCTGTTCCCGATTGTTATGCCGACCTAGGCTATCGCACGGTTTCAACAAATCCGTGTGGAGAAATCCCCTTATGTCCATATGACTCTTGTCGCCTACTAGCCATCAACCTATTTTCATATGTAGATTCACCATTCACTGCTCAGGCGAATTTTAATTTTGAACGATTTAAGAAACATATTGCCGCTGCACAGCGCATTATGGATGACATAATTGATCTGGAGCTAGAGAAAATAGATGGTATCCTCCTGAAAATCGACCAAGATCCGGAAGAGGATGAGGTGAAAAGAATTGAAAAAAACCTATGGTTAAATATTCGCACAAAGGCCCTTGAAGGACGTCGTACCGGAATAGGCATTACCGCAGAAGGCGATATGCTGGCCGCCTTAGGCTTACGTTACGGCAGTGATGAAGGAACGGAATTCTCTGTAGAAATTCATAAGACAGTAGCTTTGGAAGCGTATCGTGCTTCGGTGCATACGGCTAAAGAGCGGGGAGCATTCGCAATCTTTGATGCGGAAAGAGAGAAAAACAATCCTTTTATTCTCCGGTTAAAGGAGGCTGACGCCCAACTATATTACGAAATGCTTGAGCATGGCCGACGTAATATAGCCTTACTCACCATAGCCCCTACGGGTACCACCAGTCTGATGTCTCAGACTACTTCAGGCATCGAACCCGTATTTATGCCTGTATATAAGCGCCGCCGCAAGGTAAACCCTAATGATAAGGATAGTCGCGTCGATTTCGTTGATGAGGTTGGCGATTCTTGGGAGGAATATGTGGTCTTCCACCACCGTTTCAAAGAATGGATGCAGGTAAATGGGCACGACACCAGTATCAATTACTCTGAAAAAGAATTGGAAGAACTGGTAAGAATTTCTCCTTATTATAAGGCTACGTCCAATGATGTCGACTATCTGAAGAAGGTGAAAATGCAAGGTGCTATTCAAAAGTGGGTGGACCACTCCATTAGTGTTACTATCAATATGCCCAATGAGGTGACCGAAGAGACAGTAGGACAGTGTTACCTGGAAGCCTGGAAATCTGGCTGTAAGGGCGTTACGGTTTATCGCGATGGATCTAGGTCTGGTGTATTGATTTCTAACTCAGAAAAAAAGGAATCCCCCCAGGCAAGTAATACTCCATTTCCAACTACCAGGCCTCAGACTTTGAAGGCAGATGTGGTTCGCTTCCAGAATAAAAAAGATAAGTGGATAGCCTTTATTGGCCTAATCGACGATCAACCCTATGAGATTTTTACCGGATTTTCTGATGATGAAGATGGTATCCTCATCCCTCGTTGGGTCAATGAAGGATTAATTATTAAGAACCGGGAAGCCGATGGGAGCTCTCGTTACGACTTCCAATATAAAAACACCCGGGGGTATAAAACCACCATAGAAGGCCTGTCTCATAAGTTCAATCCTGAGTATTGGAATTATGCCAAACTTATTTCCAGCACTCTGCGCCATGGTATGCCAATCGAAAAAATTGTCGACCTTATTGGTAGCTTGCAACTCGATACAGAGTCGATCAATACTTGGAAAAACGGAGTTACCCGTGCGCTGAAGCGCTACGTTCCAGATGGCACTGAAGCTACCAAACAGAAGTGCCAAAACTGTCAATCAACCAATCTGATGTATCAGGAAGGTTGCCTGACCTGTAAAGACTGCGGGTCCTCAAAATGTGGCTAAGCTGGTAAATTATAATAAAAGAAAAGGCCTTCTGGTGATCCAGAAGGCCTTTTCTTTTATTATATATAATGGAAATCAGTGCGTATCTTCCACAATTCCCAAATAGTTAAAGGGGGTAATCTGGCGCAATTCTTCGCGAATCTCTTCGGATACATCCAGCGTTTCTACGAAACGAGAAATGGCCTCCTGATTAATCTTTTCGTTAGTCCGGGTCAATGCTTTCAAGGCCTCGTAAGGTTTTGGATAGCCTTCCCGACGTAGAATAGTCTGAATCGCTTCAGATACTACCGCCCAGTTATCTTCTAATTCAGACTTCAGTCGGTCGGCATTCAGTTCCACTTTTCCTAAACCTTTAATTAGAGAGTTCAGTGCGATCACCAAATGCGAAATAGGCACTCCTATATTGCGAAGGACAGTGGAATCAGTGAGATCGCGCTGTAAACGAGAGATAGGCAACTTGCCAGCAAAGTGCTCAAATAAGGCAGAAGCCATACCGAGGTTACCCTCCGAATTCTCAAAATCTATAGGATTTACCTTATGAGGCATCGCCGAAGAACCAACTTCTCCTGCCTTTATTTTTTGCTTGAAATAACCCATGGAGATATAGGTCCACATGTCCCGATTGCAATCCAAAAGAATGGTATTGATTCTTTTCAGGTTATCAAATAAGGCGGCTAAATTGTCATAATGTTCAATTTGAGTCGTATGCCTGCTGCGTACCATGCCCAAGCTCTCTACAAACCGATGACCAAATGCCATCCAATCCTGCTGGGGATAGGCCACATGATGGGCATTGAAATTACCGGTAGCTCCACCGAATTTGGCAGAATAAGGAATTTTATCCAGCATCTCCAGCTGACGCTCCATTCTTTCTACATACACTAAAAATTCCTTTCCAACTCTGGTAGGCGAAGCCGGCTGACCATGCGTATAGGCTAGCATCGGTACATTTTTCCATTCGATAGACATGCGCTTGAGCACAAATAATACCTGACGGAATAAAGGCTTTACCTGGCGCTCCACAGCATCTTTCAGAGATAGTGGGATAGCCGTATTATTGATATCCTGAGAAGTCAAACCAAAATGAATAAATTCAGAGTAGGCTTCAATTCCTAATTTCTCGAATTGCAGCTTGATAAAGTATTCAACGGCTTTAACATCATGATTGGTCTCCTTTTCAATTTCCTTAATCTGAAGTGCATCAGCCTCACCAAAATTCTGGTAAATCTGACGCAAGGAAGGATAAACTTTCTTGTCGACGGATGATAATTGGGGGAGGGGAATTTCGCATAAGGCGATAAAATACTCAACCTCTACATATACCCGGTAGTAAATCAGCGCATATTCCGAAAAATAACTAGAAAGCTCCGAAACTTGCTTGTAATAGCGGCCGTCGACGGGAGATATAGCCGTAAGTTGGTTCAATAACATGATAGTCAGTACTAAAATAATAGATTATATGACAAAGTTAGCAGATTTCGGCGTCCTATACTGGTAAACCTCCCACGAATTATTCTTTCTATAAATTGTAGGCGAAAAATTAAAACTATTCGCATATTCGCAATCACATTAATAACCTTACCAACTTCATGATGCAACCCACTCCATTTTTAGGCGAGCTCATTGGCACCATGGTCCTGATTTTATTAGGCAATGGAGTCGTGGCTAACGTCGTATTAAACAAAACCAAAGGCCAGAATGGTGGCTGGATCGTTATTACTGCTGGGTGGGCTTTTGCCGTTATGGCAGGAGTCTTTACGGCCACCGCTCTGGGTAGTCCCGGAGCCCACCTCAACCCGGCCGTGACGATTGGCTTTGCTTTTTTACAACAAGACTTCAGCCTAATTACTACCTTTATTCCTGCTCAAATATTAGGAGGCATTCTGGGCGCTACTATCGTCTGGATCCAATACTACCCCCATTGGGCTGTTACTGACGATCCAGGGGCCAAGCTCGCCTGTTTTGCCACCGGGCCGGCCATCCGTGCTACAATCCCTAATTTCTTAAGTGAATTCATTGCTACAGGAATGCTCATACTTGGGATAGTGGCCATAGGCTATTCTAATGTCATCGGTGCGGCACAAGGGGGCATTCCTCCGGCTTTAGGTCCCTATCTGGTAGGTATGTTGGTATGGAGCATAGGGCTCTCTCTGGGCGGGACTACGGGCTACGCTATCAATCCTGCCAGGGATTTGGGCCCCCGAATCGCCCATACTATTCTGCCTATAGCCAACAAAGGAACTTCCGACTGGGGTTACGGATGGATCCCGATTGTAGCACCCCTGCTGGGAGCAGCCATTTTCGGATTGGTACTTCGTTTATTTTCTTTTTAAATTCGACCTTTTTTCTAACCTAATCCCAAAGATATTACGATGAAAAAAGTTTTGATTGCAATACTCCTGATATTGGTAGCCATTCAGTTTATAAGACCAACCCCCAATGTTTCGGCTGAAATGAGCCTTAATGATGTAGAAGAACATTATTACGTACCCGAAGGGGTAAAGATAAGTCTGGACAAAGCCTGTAGAGATTGCCATTCAAGCAATACCCGTTACCCTTGGTATAGCCAGATCCAACCCGTCGCCTGGTGGCTCAACAGCCATATAGAAGATGGAAAAAAACACTTTAATCTCTCGGAATTTGCCGCATATTCCCCCAAGAAAGCCGACCATAAACTGGAAGAGCTAATAGAGTCCCAAACGGACCATTGGATGCCCTTAGAGTCCTATACCTTTATTCATTCGGAAGCTAAACTAACCGAAACCGAAAGACAGGAAATGATTGACTGGGCCACCGCCCTGAGAAGAGAAATACAGAAGTCTCACCCGGAAGAATTCGGAAAAACATTGGAACAACAATAAGTATTACTACCCCGATTTTTATTATAAATACCCAAACAGTATGGATTAAAGCCATTCCGTTTGGGTATTTAGATTTTCTGAATGTCAAGATTTAATTGACCAGAATTTCGTCTATAAATATCCAAGCCTTTTCACCCTTCCCCCGGTGCCACTTCGGCAATTTGGCAAGAGGTCGGGCCAGTACTTTAAAACAGGTATATTGGGCGGAAGGAAACTCTGCAGTATAGGACTCATTTGCCAGATCTTTCGATTTTTCTCCTGGGATTTGTGGCTGAAGAACCTTTAAAAGCTTCATGCTCTTCTCCTCTACCCCTCCCCATACTTCAACCCTGGTGGGTGGGAAGATATATGAATCCAGTTTTCTTAACATACTGATGGTAATACTCTGGGCTTGTATGGGTTTATCGAAATACAAAAAGGTTTCAAAATCGCTATTACGGTATCCCAGCCATTGGCCCGAGCCCATACTAGGCCCACTTTTGATACCATCCTTCAAAGTTCCTGCTCCATGGGCCCTATACTGCTTTTCAGGCTCGTAAACTAATCGGACGCTGTCGATAGGCACTCCGGCAATAATAAATAATTTTTCCTGCTCCTTGCTCCCGTACCAACCCTCTTTATAAGCCTTCGTCCTCAAGGTGGTATTTTTTTCTACCCGAATAGGTTTCTGATATTCTAATGCCCGAATACTATCGGGTTCGGTACCATCGAGTGTATATCGAATGGACACGCCTGGAATCTGATGCCGGATCCGGATCAGGTCCCCCCTCTTTAATATGGTCTCCTCATTTTCGATGGCTGGAGGATTCAGCGCCAATATAATCGTATCACCTTTAAAGCCCGTTTCGAACCGAGGATTCGGGATGCTTCGGAGCTTCTGTATTTCCTCGTTGCTAAGTCCTGTGCTCCATACGTAGACGGTTTGTAAAGCAGGTAGTTGTTTTAAGGCTTCCAGCTGATCCAATTTCAGACGAGTACCACTCAGGGAAAGCTCTCGTAATTTCCTTAGGCCCTTTAGTTCAGCTAGTCCCCCTCCTTTCAAGTCTGTAAAGTTGAGAATTAAGGTACGCAGTTCAGTGAACGAGCCTATCAATTTCAAATCCGCATCCTGCACTGGCATTTTGCTCAAGTCCATTTGTACCACCTGTTCCTTAAGCGGCAATAAATCTTTAATATCCGAGGCTTTGAAGCCAGCTCTATTATAAAAATTCACCATCAAAGCGGGAGATTCCGTAGCCAGTGGGCTAATAATTCTATAACTCGTATTTAACTTCTCGATCTGATCGGCACTGGCCGCAGGGAAATCATATATTTCCTCTGGTCGCCCCCCTCCAATTAACTTTTGAGCATAAGTATAAATGGGATCGGTAGCCTGCAAGTCCGCAACCCTCAGGTCGAAACGCGAACCCGAGCGCACCCAAGCCGCCAAAAGCATAACCTCTTCATCTGAAAGCTGAGGTTTTCCACGAGGAGGCATATGCTTTTTATCGTCTACCGGCAAATGCAAACGGCTGATAAGCAGTCCAAGATCGGCTTGGGCAGTATCCCATAACATGCCGCTCTTCCCCCCTTTAATCAGTAGCTCCTGGGTATGCAGGCGTAAATCTCCCTTTGTCTTCTGGTCATTGTGACAAGAATAACATTTCTGTTCCAGAATAGGCTGAACCAGATCATCATAAACCAGAGCTTGCTGGATATCTATCTTAATTTCTGATTGTTGCTGAGGTATTAATTTGGCAGTAAGAAAATCTTCTCCATGCGTTAGGTTTCCCCCAAGATGTCCCCCAACCATCAATACGACCACCATCAATCCTGCGGCTAATTTGGCAGATATCCGCCAGGGAGGCAGATAGTCAAGGAAACTATACCAGACGACACTCCCAATGGAAATGGCCACTCCCAGCCATTTATGCCAGGCCAAGGCCTGGGCATCGTAGCCTTCTTCTTTAGACAGGATGAATCCGGAAAAAGCAGCGATAACGGCCGTAAAGACTCCTAATAAGAGCAAAATCCTGGATAAATCTGGATGCCAGTGTTTGGACTCCGGCTTTTTAGTGATAATCACCCAACTGGCATATAGCAGTAGTATAACCAATGGGAAGTGTAGCACCAATGGATGCATTCTTCCTATCGGCTCCATCCAAGAAGGCACCAGGAATTGCTCTTCAAAAAACAAAAGGAATATTAACAGACCATTCAAAAAGAAGGCGATATTATAAAATACACTCTTCCAAAAGGAGGAGATAATAGAGTCGTGGGCTGATGGGGTCATTAGGCGATAATATCCTTTACAATTTTTCCGGCAACGTCGGTAAGTCGATAGCGACGTCCCTGATGTTTGAATACGAGTTTTTCGTGATCCAGACCCATCTGATTCATGATGGTGGCATGAAAATCGTGAACATGAACCGGGTCTTTAACAATATTATATCCAAAGTCGTCTGTTTCTCCATATACAATTCCCGGCTTGATGCCCCCTCCGGCCATCCAGACGGTAAAGGCTCTGGGATGATGATCCCGGCCATAATTATCCTTGGTGAGCGTGCCCTGACAGTAATTAGTCCGGCCAAATTCTCCTCCCCAGATCACCAGCGTTTCGTCTAACAAGCCACGTTGTTTCAGGTCGGTAACCAGGGCCGCTGAGGCCTGATCCGCATCCATGCACTGTCCTCTAATTTCATTGGGTAGCCCCCCGTGACTGTCCCAGCCCTGGTGGTAAAGCTGGATAAAACGCACCCCTTGTTCCGAAAGTTTTCGGGCTAGCAGGCAATTGGCGGCATACGTACCCGGCACCAGGCATTCGGGGCCATACAGCTTCACGATAGATTCCGGCTCCTTACTCATATCTGTAATTTCCGGAACTGCGGTCTGCATGCGATAGGCCATCTCGTATTGCTGAATTTTCGTAGCAATCTCCGGATCGCCAAATTCGTCCAGGGTTCCCTGATTAAGTTCAGCAAGTTTGTCCAGCATCTTCCGCCTTTGTTGCCGGTCCATACCTTCAGGATCGCCCAGGTATAGTACCGGATTCTCTCCACTACTAAACTGAACCCCCTGATGAACTGAGTCTAAGAAACCATTGGTCCATAACTTGGAATACACCCCCTGACCATTTCCCTTACCCCTGGAAAGCAGGACGCAAAATCCTGGCAAATTCTTATTTTCACTACCCAGTCCATAACTTAACCAGGCTCCCATACTAGGCCGGTTGCCTACCTGAGCACCCGTCTGAAAGAATGTCAACGCCGGATCATGATTGATTGCCTCTGTATGCATAGATTTTATAAAACATAGGTCGTCGGCGATGCCGGCTGTATAAGGGAGGAGTTCACTTATCCAGGCCCCTGACTTCCCATATTGTTTAAAATTGAACATAGAACCCGCCAAGGGGAATTTTGCTTGGTTGGCCGTCATGCCCGTCAGGCGTTGCCCCCCTCTGATAGATTCGGGCAGATCTTCCCCATGCATCTTATTGAGCATTGGTTTATAGTCGAATAGATCTAGTTGAGACGGTGCCCCATTCTGAAAAAGATAAATTATACGCTTCGCTTTAGGAGCAAAATGGGGCAATCCCGCGATAATTTCGCTAGGATCTGCCTCCCCACCCTTAAAAATATCGGGAATAAGCATCGACCCCAAGGCTGCACTGCCCAATCCCATGCTAAGCTTAGACAGGAAGTGCCTGCGGTTGGTATTCATTCCAAAATCAAATATTTGTTTTTCCATATCATTGCGCTAATTTTTTCATTAAAATACCTAAGGGTATTTTTCCAAAATGATGGTAAATACTCTTTATCCTACCTATTCTCTAGGACTTTGTAATGGTTTCCTCCATATTGTATAACATATTGATTACCCGCATCATCGCCGCTGTCTCTTCTTGCTTCACCTTGGCCTGGTGGGGGTATTCTCCTACGGCAAGCACTTGCTCAGCTCCTTTTTTATTTTTTGCAAAATAGGATGCCTCTTCCTTGTAATATGTCAGCAAAAGGGTCATCTCTTTTTCCGTTGGCTGGCGGCAGACTATTCGCTGAAACGACTCCCTGATTTTCTCTTCTACTTTGCTATTTTTTAGCATCATATGTTCAGCCATAACCCGGGAGGCCTCCAGGACTGTCGGGTCGTTGAGCATCACCAAAGCCTGTAAAGGCGTATTCGTATTGGTGCGCTGAACCTCACACTGATCCCGGTTACTGCCATCGAATATGATCATCGTTGGCGGGGGGACAGTTAGCTTAATAAAAGTATACATGCCACGACGATACAGCTGGTCACCCTTGTCTTGTATATAAGTCGCCAGCACACCTCTTCCCGATGTAGCGGATTCCCAGAGTCCTTTTGGTTGATATGGCTTTACACTGAAGCCGCCAATTTTTTGGTTGAGCAGGCCGCTGGAAGCTAGCACAGCATCCCTTATAAACTCAGCGGGAAGTCGTACTCTTGAACCTCTGGAAAGATAAATATTGTCCGGATCCTTTTCTGTTTTTTTAGGATCAGCCACTGCCGACTGCCGATATGTAGCAGACATCACGATTTGCTTCACAAGGCGTTTCATGTCCCAGCCATGATTCATAAAATCGACTGCGAGCCAATCTAAGAGAGCAGGATGGCTGGGTAAATCCCCCTGCATTCCAAAGTCACCAGTACTCTTCACAATGCCCTTTCCAAAAAACTCCTGCCAAATCTGATTGACAAATACCCGGGCGGTAAGCGGATTTTCTTTGCTCACCGTCCATTGTGCCAAACCTAATCTGTTTTGAGCATAGCGAGTGGTATCGAATTTCATAACTGCCTTTAAGGCCTTTGCCGTAACGACTTTCCCAGGCGCATCATAAACCCCTCTATCGAGAATATGAGTAGGACGAAGCGTTTCATTTTCGCCCATTACCGATACCAAAAGTCTACTCGTATCCGCATGATTGATAAAACGAAGCTTATCTTCTATCTCCGCCTTGGTGATGGTAAGAATGGGCGTCTTTGCAGGAACACTCTGGGAAACATCCCCCTCGAATCCTTTTTCCTTGGAATTATTGAAAAAGGCAAACATCCGATAATAATCTTCTTGTGAAATAGGATCATATTTATGGTCGTGACACTGGGCACATTCTACCGTAAGTCCCAAAAGTCCGGAACTATATGTCTTAGTTTTGTCCAGGTTATACTCTATTCGGTACTCCTCGGGGATGACCCCTCCTTCCTCCGTATATTTATGATTACGCAAAAAAGCAGTCGCCAGAACCTGTTCTTTGTTTGCATTGGGCAACATATCACCAGCCAACTGCCAAGTGACAAATTTGTCATAAGGCATATTTTCATTAAAAGCCTTGATGACCCAATCTCTCCAAGGCCACTGAGTCCGGATCTCGTCATCCTGATAGCCATAAGAATCGGCATAACGAGCGATATCCAACCACCGTACCGACATTTTTTCACCAAAGGCCGCTTTAGAAATCAGGGCATCTACAATTTTTTCGTAGGCTGATCCCGAATCATCCTTTTCAAATTGCTGCTGGAGAGCCAGAGAAGGGGGAAGACCATTCAGATCGAATGACAAACGCTTGAGTAAATAGGCCTTTTGGGCAGTAGCGCTAGGGGCGAACCCCTGCTCCTCCATTTTGGCGAGGACGAAATAATCAATTTCGTTTTTGGGCCAGTCGGTATCCGATACTTCTGGAAGCTTACCTTGCTTAGGGGCAGTGAAAGCCCAGTGATTTTCATATTTGGCCCCTTTTTCAATCCATTCCCTCATCAACGCTATTTCGTCTTCATTCAGTAGCCCCAAATGTGATCCTGGGGTTGGCATTTGATATTCCGGATCCAAGGAGGTGATTCTTTTGAAAACTTCGGATTGCTCAGGACTGCCAGGTACGATGGCAAATCCATTGCCATCTTTTAATTTAGAATAGGCTCCCTCAGCGACATCCAGCCTTAATCCAGCCTCTCTTTTCTGGGCATCCGGTCCATGACAAGCAAAACATTTATCTGAAAGTATGGGTCGAATATGAAAATTGTACGACACTTCTTCCAGGTCAGTGCTCGTTTTCAGCGTCCCGTTTTTTTGGAAGCAGGAAACAATCATAACCCCTAGTGCTAACAGTCCTATTGAAGCCAATAGAATTCGTCTTAACATATCGCAAAACCATTTAATTGTAAATTTTTTCTTACTTTAATGATAATTTACAAATTTTACAAAAAATATGCAAATTATCAGATGTTTTATTAAAATAAATTAAAAACAGGGCAGGTAGATCATCGCGCTTGCAGAAATTCATTAGCTAGAAGCAGAAAAATGTCCTTATCTAATTGTCTAAAACAAAATAAATCACACTATGAAACATAAATCTGACACACCCCACTCCACGCTCGACTACGTTCTTAACGGCCTGATGAGCAGGTATAAAGAACGTGTACCGGCAGTTTCTCAAATATTTAAAGCGATGATTCAGGCAGGCATTATCGACGATAGTTCGGAAATAGAGAACGACCATATCGCCTTCCGCACCTTAGGAGTACCTCATTTAGGAGTCCAGTCGTTTGAGAAAATATTCCTCCACTACGGCTATCAAAAACGTGACCGTTATTTTTTTGAAGGAAAAAAGCTTGATGCCTGGTGGTACAGCCCCCCAGCGGAAAGCTATCCCCGAATATTTGTTAGCGAACTCCGGGTCGGCGATCTGTCGCGAGAATGTCAGCGTTTCATCGGGCGCTATTCCAGTGAAGTAAAAAGTGATCCGGTCGACTCATTGGATTTGGATGATGGACCCGCCGTAGATCAATTCCTGCATAGTCCTTTATGGAGCACGCCCTGTATCGACGACTATAATACCTTACTGGAAGAAAGTGAGTATGCGGCCTGGGTAATATTCAACCGATACTACCTTAATCATTTCACCATAAGTCTGCACAATCTTCCTACAGGTTATAATACCGTCGCAGAATTCAATGTATTTTTAGAAAACCATGGCATCCGACTCAACAGTGCGGGAGGAAAGATTAAAACCAGCCCAGATGGTGGCTTAATCCAAAGCGCCACGGTGGCCCAGATGATTGAAGCGGATTTCGCAAAAGAGGAGAAACGTTTTATTGCCGGCTCATATGTTGAGTTTGCCGAACGAAAGGTTCTCCCACAGTTTCAAAACCTAAAAAAGTCAGATATCGACAGGAGCCATCGCCGTGATGGTTTTGAAGCGGCCAATGCCGACAAAATCTTTGAGAGTACCTATAGTACACAAACGGCTCTGGATTTCTAGTGCATCACATACCCATACCAGAAGCCTTTTCAATGCTTCATAAAAAGTGAAATGGGCTTCTGGTTATGCTATTATTAATTAACAAGGAAATGAACGATCCTAACGGCATGCCCTTTACTTTTTGCATGCTGCTCATCAAGAACTTCGACTTTTAACCGATGCTTGCCTTGCTTAAGCTGATCTGCAAAGAGCAGATAAAAAGGAAGATGTAGTTGCGGGCTCCACTGGGTAAACAGGTCTCGCTTTTCTGCTTTTTTCCCATCGATGGAAAAGGAAATACTTCCGGCATCGGGCCCCGAAATAATGGCAATCCCCACAGCACTCCCTTCAAAATCAAGTTCGAATGAGCTCCCTGCCTCTTCGGCTACCAGCATAGGCACGTCTACAAAGCCAGCACGGGTACCTACCTTGTCTTTTGGTTTCCAGGCCGAATCAATGCTAAAGCCCTTTCTCGATATAGCCTTTTCTAGTGACACATAATGACCATTGGTGTAAGCATATTTATCTAAAGGAGCGGATAGCTTCATGGCCCCGGCTGCTGGAGGTTGCTGGTCACGCATTAAAGTTTTAATAGTCTGAAAATACACTTCCTGCCCATATGGAGAAGGATGTAGGTTAATAAAATCGTACTCCCAGGTAAACTCACCCGCCTGCATCCGGTCGTAAACCTCTCGAGATAGATTGATAAAAGCGGCTCCATACTTCTTGGCAATAAGCTGATGTACGAGCACCTCTACGGGCTCCCGACCTGCTGCATAGTCGGCATTTTTATCAGGGTCTGCGAAAGCCATCATTACGACGCTGGCCTTGGGGTTTTGGGTATACATTTGTCGCAAAATCCCTTCCAAAGCTCTTATCTGAGCTTCTTTGCTAAATCCATTGGATCGGTCGTTTACGGCAGACTCCACAAACAATAAATCAGGAGTGCCTTTCTGAAGTACATCTTTAGAAAATCGAAAGGCATGAGGAGTGCTGCCTAAGGATGGAATCCCGGCTGCAATAAAATTAAATGTTGTTTCTGGAAACCGCTCCTGAAGATACTGAGCGGTCTTTTCTCTCCAGCCTGGATTATGGGTTATAGAGCCTCCCAAGAATGCAACCGTCCCCTTTTTTGTGCGTGTAAAGGTTTCAAAGGCATTGGCCAGGCCTGCATTCTTTTCCAAATATGGAGCTCTGGTAAGCGGAGATTTTACTGGAACAGAATTATTGTAGATAAAATCTGCTAGTTTCTCTGGATTTTCAATTTCAAAATGATGCCCTTTCAACTTCTGCGGTCCTCGCGTCATGGGGTACACCGCAGCCGGTCCACCCAGCTTAATATATTGTGAAACCAGCAATTCAGTGTTTTCTGCCACCGGCACAACCTCATCGCTCAGACCAACCACATGCAAGATGGGAACTTTATATGCGGCCAAACCTTTTAAATCTTGTATCGGGTAGTCAGTAAAGGAAGTGGCCTGAGTATCCGTAAGTCCGTATAATGCCAGCCATTCTGCCCATTGCTTAGGAGCTCCTTCACCTTTACCCTTCCCGCCCGGCCAGCTACGAGGGTCGCAAACCGGAGCTTCGGCATATATGCAGCTTACCTTGTCGGGATTGCGCTTAGCCCAGCCATATACATATAAGCCTCCCCGGCTAACCCCCTCCAGCGCCACCTTAGGCGAAAAACCCTTATCGCTTATTAAATGGCCGTAAAAATCATCCCAAACCTGCATCGCTTTGGGGTGCCCATACAAATCGTTGGCGTTGATATAAGCAATATGAAAACCTCGGGAGAGGAGAATACTATCCATATCGGTATGCCAGTTAGGAAAATGGGCCCGCCAGACCCAAGGCTTTCCTGGCAATGCCTGCTGCGGCTCAACGTACCAGGCTTGTCTGTCGGAATATTTAAATTCATATTTTTTAAAACCCTTCCAGTCCGTAACAGTATTCTCAGTAGTAGTTTGCCCACATGTAGGATAAAACCCTAAAAGAGTCATCAGCATAAGGGCCAAGTATTTTTTCTTCATAGCAGTAATTCGAACGAATTTTTTCTCTTGACGTATTGATAGTTCTTTTAACAAGTATTGGGTATTGTATTTTTACTTGTTGGAGAAAAGTGAAATAAGGTCTTAAAAGCGGCATCTGGCAATAATTAACTTTATGCCCAGAATTTTGGGCCAATAGAAATATATCCCCGTTTCTGAATGGGCGGCAGTTTGGCAGAAAAATAATACTTGATAAAAAATTGGTCACATTCAGTTATTATGCCGTATTATCTCAGCATGTCTTAACTGTAATGAATCGGATTTTAAAACTTTTCCTGATCTTCACTGCCATTCTTCTGATCGCCTTTCAGACAGAAAATTCCCATGAGGCCCACAGCAGGATAGGAACGGAAGCGACATTGAAATATTATCGAACCCATGCGAAGGCATTTTATGAAACAACCCAACGGCTAGAAAAGCAGATCAGTAAGTTGTCAGCCGACACAGTCTCTAGGAACCAAGCTTTGGCTCAATTAGCGTCATGCCGAATCGCCTACAAAAAAATTGACTTTTTCACTTCTTATTTTTTCAAAAACGAAACGAGAATGATCAATGCGGCTCCCGTGGTTGAGGTGGAAGAACCCACTTTGGAATATATAGAAGCAATGGGGTTACAGGCCATTGAATCCTTGTTGGCGGATGAAAGTTTTTTTGATCATAAGTCGGAGCTTTTACTCCAGACCGGACTCTTAAATAGTACTGCTTCGCAGTTAACCGCCCTTCTATACAACTTTGAACTTACCGATAGTCAAATACTAGAAAGTCTAAAAGTAGATTTGATTCGAGTAATGACCCTTTCAATTTCCGGATACGACGCCCCCGAATTGAAAACAGGTGTGCTAGAAGCTGCTGTTTCCTTAGAAACCCTAGAAACCATTTTAAGACCCTATTTAGAGGCTCAATCTGATCAAATATCATCGGAATTGGCTCAACAATTAACAAGTACCCTTTCCTTTATAAGGCAAAACCCTGATTTTAATAGTTTCGATAGGATTCAATTCTTGCGGCAATATGCATTGCCCTTACAAGCAATGCTAACCGAAGCTATTCGATGTTGGCAACTAGAAATCCATAGCCAAAAATATCTGAATTACGAACGACCCCATCTTTTTTCGACTAATGCGATTCGTATTCAGTCAGCATTACCGAGCGGGAAAGTACTAGATGAGAGGATAAAACTAGGGAAGAAACTTTTTAGCAACACCTCACTATCAGGAAACGGCAAGGTGAGTTGTGCGACCTGCCACCAGCCAAATAATTATTTTAACGATAACCTCAAAAAAAGTGCGGCCATACACCTCGATTCCATATTAAAAAGAAACACACCCACTCTACTTTACGCAGGCTTTCAACATAATCAGTTTTGGGACGGCCGTTCGGCAAGCTTAGAAGCCCAGATCGAGGAGGTTATTTTCAACCCTCTCGAAATGGATGGTAAAATAAGCAGAATTTCTCAAGAATTATTGGCCGATAGTTTGTATCAGGTGGCCTTCGCTCAGGCATTTCCCGAACTACCCCATGGGAAAGCCGGTCTCTCGGAGATAGGGATGGCCCTGGCGGCTTTCATTACTAATTTACAACCCCACAGCTCCCGATTCGATCGTTATATGAACGGGGATTCCGGGGCGCTAACGGAGAGAGAAAAAAATGGTTTCAATATATTTATGGGAAAAGGCCAATGTGGAACCTGTCATTTTTCCCCATACTTCAACGGCTTACTACCCCCGCATTTTGATGTTACGGAAGTGGAGATATTAGGGTCACCTGCCCATGCAGATTTAGAAAATCCGATAATAGATAGCGATCGTGGCCGATATGACTTGTATAAAGTAAAATACTACGACGGGGCCTTCAAAACACCAACTGTGCGAAATGCATCGAAAACTGCTCCATATATGCATAATGGCGCATTCAATACCCTAATGGAAGTCGTTGAATTTTATGACAGAGGTGGTGGAGCGGGGCTCGGGCTTAACATCCCCAATCAAACCCTTTCGGCCCAACCCCTCAACCTAACAGCGACTGAAAAAGAAGATATTTGCTTATTTATAGAATCACTAACCGATAATAATTAGACCTCAATGACCCTTAGACCCATGAAATTACTTTCTACAGCATTTTTCCTGTGCATGGCCTTCGTTTCTTTTGGCCAGACCGCCAATGAAATAAGTAAGATCAAACACTCTTCCCGGCGCTTCTTAATGGGGACCCAACCCGAACTATTGCGGGGCCCCTATCTCCAGAAGGCAACCCCTACCAGTATCACAGTACGCTGGCGAACCAATGTATATGACCGAAGTCGGGTAATGTATGGAACCAAATTTAACCAACCCGAATATTTTGTTGACGATTCGACCCTGGTGGCCGAACATAAAATTGAGCTGAATAACCTGAAACCTAATACCAAGTATTATTATACCATTGGGAATTTGGCCGACACCACCTTACAAGGAAACGAGGATAATTATTTTGTCACCTTACCGGAATATGGAAGCGATCAGCTCATTCGCATAGCCGGTTTCGGTGATTGTGGCAATAACTCCATCAACCAAATTAAGGTGCGCAATGCCATGGAACAATACATTGCCGACAAACCATTAACAGCCTGGATTTTAATGGGGGATAACGCCTACTCAGACGGCTCTGACGCGGAATATCAATTAAAATTTTTCAACAACTACAAGGATAACTTATTAAAAAAATACGCCGTATTCCCCTCTCCGGGCAATCATGACTATCGGGACTACCCATCTGCTTCATTTAAGGATCAGCATAAAATGGCTTATTTCCAGAATTTCACTATGCCCACCGCCGGGGAATGCGGAGGTACGCCCTCGGGTACCCAGGCTTACTATTCCTACGACATAGGTAACACACACTTTCTATCCCTGGATAGCTATGGTCAGGATGCCAACGACACTTATATGTACGACGTATTGAGTGGGCAGGCCGAATGGGTAAAAGAAGATCTTAAAGCAAATAAAAGTAAATGGGTTGTGGCCTACTGGCACCATCCCCCATATACCATGGGGTCTCACAATTCAGACACCGAGGATGACCTAGTGGCTATACGGGAGAATTTCATTAAAGTACTGGAGGACTTAGGAGTCGATCTGATCATATGTGGACATAGCCATGTGTATGAGAGAAGCAGGTTAATTAAAGGCCATTATGGAATGGAAGAGACCTACGACCCTAAAAAGCACGAAATCAGCTCTTCTACAGGACTGTATAATACCAGCAAAAATTCGGCGCCTTATCTTAAGAATAGCAATAATAATCAAGGTACGGTCTATGTGGTAAGCGGATCATCAGGTGCATTAGGTGGCCATAAGGATGGTTACCCTCATAATGCTATGTATTATTCAGAAAATAAAGTCGGAGGAGCAGTAGTACTTGAAATTCAAGGCAATCAGCTGGAGCTGAAATGGGTATGCTCCGACGGCGAAATCAGGGATCAATTTACCATGATGAAAGATGTTTCCAAAGCCGAGGAAAAACTTCTCTTGAAGGATAAAAAGCTAGATCGAAGCAAATAGATTTAGGTTTTAAATTCAATATATCAATCCAGTTTCACCCCCCCAAGGGCTACTATTCTTGGCGAAAAAATGACTGAGCTTACCATCCTGAAGTTATAACTTCCCGCTACCAAACTTCTGGCCAGCGGAGTCGTAGGGCCAGGACAGGCTTGAGCCATCATTTTAGCAAATCAGTCTGAAAGTATTCCACAAAGACCATGGATCTTACTCTATAATTTACTATTTTACATAAAAATATTTACAACTATGAATAAAATAGAAAAATTCAAGACCATGGAGAAGATCCTCCGGGAGGTAGAAGATCTTAAGAACAGCCAAACCGCAGTACTAAAAAAAATTGGTGTGATAGAAACCGAAAATATGAATATCAATGACCAGCAATTGGAAAAGTCATTGAATACGATCTACGATGGGGTTCATAAGAACCTGCAGGTAGTTGAGCAGCTATTTCATTCCTATACGGATAACGTAGCGGCCTTTAAACTAAAAGAGAATATTACCGATGAAATGTTGATGGATATTAAGGCATAGAGAGTCAGCCTACACTACCTTTCTCCTTATATTGAAAACGAAGAATATTGCAACTGATGTGGCAATTGGGAGTCTGCTCAAAACCTTGTAATAGTAGAGGCCTTCTAGATCCGAAGGATTTAGAAGGCCTCTACTTTAAATGGGATATGTCTAAACCTATATGGAAACCCATATTCAAATACAATTTAGAGTATGTCTGGCATAGGCTGACAAGGAACTAAAAAACCAAATAAGTTTTTCCTCATACTTGTATCACGCCTACATTAAAGGGTTTCTGTATGGGCGCTTGGTTAGCTGCTTTAATTCCTTCCGAAATAATCTGGCGTGTTTCCACAGGATCGATGATGCCATCAACCCACAGACGAGCAGCGGCATAATAGGGAGATAACTCATCATTATACCGATTGGTTATTTCATCCAACAACTCTTTTTGAGCCTCGGGCGTAATGGTTTCTCCCTTGGCTTTATGCTTGGCTGTTTCGATTTGCAGTAGGGTATTGGCAGCAGTTGCTCCGCTCATTACGGCCATTTGCGCAGTAGGCCAGGCAAAAATCAGACGAGGATCATAGGCTTTTCCACACATGGCATAATTGCCTGCACCATATGAATTCCCCACAATAAAAGTGAATTTAGGAACCACAGAGTTGGCTACAGCATTTACCATTTTAGCACCATCCTTGATGATCCCACTTTGTTCGGCCCGACTTCCTACCATAAAGCCGGTGACATCCTGGAAGAAAATTAATGGGATTTTTTTCTGGTTACAGTTCATGATAAATCGAGCCGCCTTGTCTGCCGCTTCTCCATAAATTACTCCCCCCAGCTGCACCTCCCCTTTCCCTGATTTTACGATAGTACGCTGGTTAGCCACTATGCCTACCGCCCAACCATCTACACGGGCATAGGTACAAATTAACGTTTTCCCGTAATCGGGCTTATATTCTTCTAGCTCCGATGCATCTACAATACAGCGAAGTATATCCTTCATATCATAGGGCTTAAGACGATCGGCGGGTAGTATATTATAAATTTCCTGGGGATCTTTTTCCGGATTTTTAGCCTCTTTCCTATTAAATCCAGCCTGTTGGGGAGCACCTATCTTGTCCATATGTGAACGGATGGCGTCTAAGCAAGACTGATCGTCGGGAAACTTGTTGTCGGTAACACCCGATATTTCAGAATGCATGGTAGCGCCACCTAGGGTTTCGGAGTCCACTACTTCGCCTATTGAGGAACGCACCAGATAGGAGCCCGCCAGATAAACGGAACCTGTTCCCTCAACGATAAATGCTTCGTCCGACATAATAGGCAAATAGGCTCCTCCAGCCACGCAGCTCCCCATGATAGCGGAAATCTGCACGATACCCATGGCTGACATTTGGGCATTATTACGGAATATCCGGCCAAAGTGCTCCTTATCAGCGAACACTTCGGCCTGCATAGGTAGGAATACCCCCGCACTGTCTACCAGATATATCGTAGGCAAATGATTTTCCATGGCTATCTCCTGGGCCCGCAAGTTCTTTTTGGCGGCGATAGGGAACCAGGCCCCCGCTTTTACAGTAGCATCGTTGGCTACAATCATGCATTGGCGACCCGCCACATAACCTATCCCTGTTACTACTCCTGCCGACGGACAGCCCCCTTCTTCGGCATACATACCGTCGGCCACTAAGGTACCAATTTCTAAGAATTGAGAATCGGTATCAATCAAATAGGCGATCCTTTCCCTGGCGGTTAATTTCCCTTTTTTATGTTGTGCATCAATTCGTTTGGTACCACCTCCCAAACGCGCTATTTCTACTTTCTTATGAAGTGTATCCAGCAAATTCTGTAACGACTGCCTGTTTTCCATATTTCCTTTAGTTCAATTGACCAGTAAAGTAAGCAATGAAATGAAGATTACAAACCGTCCATACCTTTAAAATATAAATATTTCAGAAACTTATTTAATCTAAATTCTATTAGTCTTAGCAGTCGACCCATGCTTTGACCAACTTCATTCATCTCACCAAAAAGCCATCTGTGCATGCATTATTCTAAGGAAGAACTTCAAAACCTTGACAAGGTTAAGCGTCTCAATATCATTAACTCTGTTTCAGGAGTTAAACCTGCCAACCTCATTGGAACAATATCTTCCGATGGAGCGACTAATTTGGCTATTTTTAGTTCTGTGGTCCACTTGGGGAGTAACCCAGGCCTTTTGGGCATGATCTTACGCCCCGCCCAGGATGTACGCAGGCATACCTATGAGAATATCATGGAAACGGGGTATTATACGATCAATCATGTACAGCGCAGCTTCGCAGAAAATGCCCATTTTACTTCCGTAAAATTTGAAAAGGATGAATCAGAATTCGAAAAATGCGGACTTACCGAAGCCTTTCTCTTCGACTTTCCTGCACCTTTTGTAGCGGAAAGTCAGGTAAAAATCGGTCTTAAATTTCTGGAAGAAATCTCCATTCCAGTGAATGGAACCAGCATGCTCATCGGGGAGATTCTGCATATAGAGATTTTCGACAATGCCATCAATGACTTAGGCTACATCGATCTTTCGCTGATGGATCATGTGGGTGTTTCGGGCCTGAACACTTACTATAGTCTCTCAAAGGTTGACTCCTTTCCCTATGCCCGAAGGAGCAACCTTCCCGATTTCACGAAAAAAGATCGTTGATACCTTCTAAGAGCTTAGCGGTTAACTTTAATCGCTGAGTCCTTCGTTTTGGATTTTCTTTTATTGGATTGTTTCGCAATAGGATTGAAGGCCAGGCATAGGTCGATCCAGTATTGCAGCTCCTGTTTGCTGCGCATGGCAGCATCCGATACATAAACAAATCCTCGAAGCGGTCTGCCACTGAAGACCATTTCCCGGCATCCTGGTTTTTCTAAGCAGGCTTCATACTGCTCTGGTCCTACCCGGCACATAACCTCATCTTTTACCACGCCGATACACATTTTACCATCGACCATATAGCATACCCCTCCAAACATATGTCGTTCTTCTAACAGAGGGACGGCCTGTAATGCCTCTCGAAGCCGATCGTTAATTGTCGTGTTAAAAGCCATAGGATTACAATGGATTAGGAGACAGTCAATTTCAATGGTCAATTTCAATGGTCAATTTAACATATTTTGGAGAGAAGTTATCCTATAGGATGAGTAAAAAAGCAACTTAAAACGACTGTCTTTCTTTTGCATTAGATTTTCAGAGGCCTTACACTATACAGTTTTTTATTAAAATAATACTAATTATAACTTTATTAACATCTATTTATTCAGGGATACCGCAATCCTATATTCCCGCCTCCTGCCAGCATCAGATAGGAAGATAAAACCATTATCGATTGATTAATCACCTAACTGTAAAGCCTTTTCATTTAAAAATGTTAACTTGCGGAAAATTTGGGATAGCAGACAGAATGAAATGCTTCTTATTTACTCAACCAAAATAATTTGATTTTATTAGGCTTCGGGACTTGATGAAATATTAGTTTTGTCATACTCACCTAAGCCTCCTTTTTACGTTATCCAAAATTTATTCATGAAAAACGGTACTCCACCCTGAATACAAATCATTGAATGCTATAAGGTAGCAGTACAAAATGGTACTGAATAAAAATTACTGAATAGCATGTCTATAGACTTTCACACAAGTTGGTCTGATCATTTCGCATCGCCTCTGCATGAATAGATCTGTTACGGTCTTGTTTTCTTTCAGAGCCGTGTGTGCTTTTCACTATTCTATTACTCAAATAATATATTCCTCATTTTATGAATGGATATTTAAATCTTTTTGATTTCTCACAAAAAGTAAATTATAAAACAGAAATTCTATCGGGGCTCACAGTGGCTTTGGCATTGGTACCCGAAGCAGTAGCCTTTGCCCTGATTGCAGGGCTATCGCCACTCACGGGCTTGTATGCTGCCTTTGTGATGGGTCTTATCACCTCGATATTTGGCGGCCGTCCGGGTATGATCTCCGGAGCTACCGGCGCGGTAGCAGTAGTGATCGTAGCGCTGGCCAAAACCCACGGAGTTGAGTATATCTTCGCTACGGTAGTGCTTGCTGGCCTGATCCAGGTATTGGCAGGGATATTGAAGTTAGGGAAATTCATCCGGCTGGTGCCACATCCCGTTATGTTCGGTTTTGTAAATGGACTGGCCATCGTTATTTTCATGTCCCAGATCGTTCAATTCCAAACCTTGGATGCCGACGGAAATGCATCCTGGCTCACAGGCTCCGCGATGTACACCATGCTAGGCCTGGTGCTGATTACCATGCTGATCATTTGGGGCCTCCCCAAAATTACCAAAGCCTTTCCATCATCTCTGGCGGCAATTCTAGCGATTTCGGCTATTGTCATTGGCTTGGATATAGACACAAGAACCGTAGGAGACATAGCCTCCATTCAAGGTGGTTTTCCTCCTTTTCACATCCCTTCAGTGCCTTTTACACTAGAAACCCTACAGGTAATACTCCCCTATGCTGCCATCGTTGCCGGAGTGGGTCTGATCGAGAGCTTATTAACCTTGAACCTGATAGACGAGATAACGGAAACCCGTGGTAGTGGGAACAGAGAGGCGGTAGCCCAGGGAGCAGCAAATATGCTGTCGGGCGTATTTTCTGGTATGGGTGGATGCGCTATGATCGGCCAGAGCCTTATCAACATATCCTCAGGAGCGAGAGCGAGACTTTCCGGTATTGTGGCGTCACTGCTTTTACTAACCTTCATCATGTTCGGCTCGGGACTGATCGAACAAATTCCCATGGCAGCCTTGACAGGAGTAATGATCATGGTGGCTATAGGAACCTTCGAATGGGCTAGTTTCAAAATGATTGGACGCATGCCCCGCCATGATATTTTTGTGGGTATGCTGGTAGCAGCCGTAACCGTATTGCTACATAACCTGGCTCTTGCCGTGCTCGTAGGGGTAATTATTTCAGCATTGGTTTTTGCCTGGGAAAATGCCAAACGTATTAGGGCCAAGAAATTTGTAGACGACAAGGGTGTTAAGCATTATCAGATTTATGGTCCTTTATTCTTCGGTTCTGTAACGGCTTTCAACGAAAAATTTGAGGTTTTAAACGATCCGAGCGAAGTAATAATTGATTTTTCAGAAAGCCGGGTTACCGACATGTCGGGTATAGAAGCACTGAACAGAATTACTGAACGCTATCATAAAGCCGGCAAAAAAGTACATCTGAAGCACCTGAGTCCCGACTGCCGCGCCTTACTTCATAATGCTAATGAAGTCATAGATGTCAACATCATTGAGGATCCTACTTATCATGTGGTAGTATGAGGCGGAGGCTATACTGAACTCTATCTACCTCAAAAAAATAACCGGAAGGCCTGGGCCTTCCGGTTATTTTTGTTTTAATCTATTCCCTAAACAGACCATTGTCGGGGCGAATATATGCTTCCTAGCGATAATCCATAAGGACACCAGACTACAAGGGAAGGGAGCCCCGGAGAAATTGTATTGGCCCCTAGGTTAATTCATCGGTGGGAAATATCCTGAAAAACGCAAGCCCCGGGTTTCATGCTGCTATTGATAATAAAAGGTTCCATTTTCACTCTTAATGGTAAGCTCGCGTTTATCCGAAGCTTCAACCCTTCCGATAATCTGGGCTGGAATCCCAAAGGACTCAGAGATCTCAATCACCTTTTGTGCCTTAGCCGGGTCGAGATAGAGCTCTAGTCGGTGTCCCATATTAAACACCTTATACATCTCCTGCCAATCGGTACCACTCTCCTTCTGGATAAGAGAAAATAGTGGAGGTACCGGTAACATATTATCCTTAATTATATGCAGCTTATCTACGAAATGAAGTATTTTCGTTTGGGCTCCACCGCTGCAATGTACCATTCCATGGATATCGCCCCGCATTTGATCCAATAATGCTTTAGCCACAGGAGCATAGGTACGGGTAGGAGACAGAATTAGTTTACCCGCATCCAGAACAGCACCTTCAATAGGATCCGTCAGGTTCTTGGTCCCGCTGTATATCAATTCTTTATTCACTTCCGGATCGAAGCTTTCAGGGTACTTATCGGCCAGATATTTCCCTAATACATCATGCCGGGCAGAAGTAAGCCCATTACTACCCATTCCGCCATTATATTCATTTTCGTAAGTAGCCTGGCCATAAGACGCCAGTCCGACGATAACATCTCCAGCCTTGATATTGGCATTGTCGACGACCTCAGAGCGCTTCATCCTCGCGATTACGGTGCTGTTAACGGTAATGGTTCTCACCAAATCGCCCACATCGGCGGTCTCTCCACCTGTACTATAGATTTCCACTCCGTAGCTGCGCAGCATATCCAGTACCTCTTCGGCACCATTGATAATCTGGGCGATGACTTCCCCGGGGATTCTATTTTTATTCCGATCAATCGTAGAAGAATAGAGCATGGGGCCGGTGGCACCCACGCAAAGCAGATCGTCGGTATTCATTACAATTGCGTCCTGAGCTATTCCCTTCCAAACCGAAAGGTCTCCCGTTTCTTTCCAATACAGGTAAGCAAGGGAGGTTTTTGTTCCAGCCCCATCGGCATGCATCACCGTGCAATAGGCAGGATCCCCTGCCAGAATATCGGGCACAATTTTGCAAAATGCCTGAGGATAAATACCCTTATCAATCTTTTCTATGGCCTTGTGGACATCTTCTTTGGAGGCAGACACGCCACGTTGTAAATACCGTTCGGAGCTATTCATGCGATCTTTTATTGCTGTTTCAGACTGCAAAAGTAGTAAAAAACCAGGTGGGGGCGATTAAAAATGTGAGAAGGGCATTTCCGTTTCATTTCCTTCTTATCTTTGTGCAGGAGGATACAAGCGTATCTATGAGGGTTCTGAGCGATTCGGGACCTTTTCCTAACCCCAGCATCGTCACTTAAGTATGAATATTATGATCTATTGCCGCATACTTTTCATTGCATCAGTACTGCTACTTTCTCAAACGACTTTACAAGCACAAAACATATCTACGACTAAGTCCGATAGCCTTACTACCATCGACCATCTGGTGGCGTTTGCATCCAAACATCTTCACATTCCTTATCGCTCGGGAGGTTCTTCCAAAAAAGGATTCGATTGCTCAGGCTTCGTTCGATATTGCTACGATCAATTTAATATATTACTTCCTCATTCCAGTGCACAACAAGCCAAGCATGGAGCTAATATCCCATTAGAAGAAGCCAAACCAGGAGACCTGGTCTTTTTTAACGGGCAACGCAGTGGCAGTAAGAATATTGGCCATGTGGGGATCATTACAGATGTATCGGGTCCCTCCATCCGATTCATTCATTCCGCTTTTAAAGGAGGCATCCGTTATGATATGATCGATGCCGCTTATTATAGAAAACGTCTGGTGGCTATCCGTCGCCTGGTACAATAATGCAGCGTTTCTCTTTGCCCGACCGGAATAGATATTGCCTGCTGCAGGTCAGGAGCTAAGTTACCAGGACTGCAACTGATACAAAGGAAAAGAAAGTCAGTTAATTCCATTCCTGCAAAAATCAACTTAGTTTTGTACCTTAATTATCCATGGGCAAAGTGTTTTCACTGAAGGCCTTGCCCTACCTATTACACTCTAACCACCGCATATATTTTGAAACTCTGGCAAAAAGAAAATACAGTCACCGCCGAAAAAATCGATCGCTTCACAGTAGGCCGAGATCGGGAACTGGACTTATATCTGGCTGAATTTGATATACTAGGCAATCTGGCCCATGCTCAAATGCTGGAATCAATTGGGCTGCTTACTAATGAGGAGCTTACTCAACTGCAGCACGAACTTAAAGCCATATACCAACAAACTCAAGACGGCAGCTTTTTAATCGAAGATGGCGTGGAAGATGTTCACTCTCAGGTGGAACTCCTGCTGACCCGCAAACTCGGGGACACTGGAAAGAAAATCCATAGCGGGCGTTCTCGTAATGACCAGGTTTTGGTGGACATGAAGCTGTTTACCCGGCAGAGATTAACGGAAGTGGTAATGGCTACAGAAAAGCTTTTCAAAACCCTAATCAGCCGATCCAATTCTCATAAAAATGATCTGATCCCTGGCTATACACATTTGCAAATTGCCATGCCTTCTTCATTTGGCCTTTGGTTCGGAGCCTATGCGGAGGGACTTATCGATGATGTGGTACAGCTGCAAGCCGCATATAGATTAGCCAACCGTAACCCGCTTGGATCTGGAGCAGGTTATGGTTCTTCCTTTCCCCTCAACCGTCAGATGACCACCGAACTCCTTGGGTTCGAAGGCATGCATCATAATGTAGTGTATGCACAGATGAGTAGAGGCCGAACCGAACAAGCGGCGCTTACTGCAGTAGCTTCCCTGGCAGCCACCCTTTCACGGCTAGCCATGGATGTATGCCTTTACAACAGTCAGAATTTTGGCTTCATCGTTTTACCCGATGATATGACTACAGGCAGCAGTATAATGCCGCATAAAAAAAATCCGGACGTAGCCGAGCTGTTAAGGGCGAAAACCAACCGCATGAAAGCCTTACCTATGGAAGTGACCATGGTATTAAGCAATCTCCCTTCTGGCTATCATCGAGACATGCAACTGTTAAAGGAAATACTCATGCCAGCTCTGGATGAGATTATGGACTGTCTGGACATTGCAAATTTCATGTTGGAGCATATGCAGATAAAGCAAAATCTTCTGGCCGACCCCAAATACGACCTTTTATTCAGTGTGGAGCGGGTTAACGAGCTGGTAATTGCTGGAGTCCCGTTCCGAGATGCCTACCGACAGGTGGGTACCGAGATTGCTGATGGCTCTTACCAAGCCTCCAGAGACTTGAAGCACAGTCACGAAGGCAGCATCGGAAACCTGCAAAATATGGAAATTAGTCAGAGAATGGATCAGGAAATTGGTCGTTTTAATATAAAGCAAACAGAAGAGGCCCTGGCGCGTTTACTAGCATAAACGGCAAACATTCTTTAACTTGTATACACCATAATAGCTCGTGTACCCGGGCATTATGGTGTATATTTTTTAGAACTATATTATGGCTACTAATCCGCAGATAAATATTTTTGGTCGAAATTTTCATGCTTATCCTGTACACTCAAGGGTATGGTTGGGGTTTGTGCTAGGGCTCTTACCCCTATTCGGTTTTGCGCAATCCGGTAGGGCCACGGCTGAAGGAAGCCTTAAAGTCATTTTATTCCTGGATACGGAATGTCCGGTAACTCAATCCTATATGCATGAAATAAGGAGTCTGCTAGGCGACTTCAATGACCGACCTGTTTCCTTCGAAGCAGTTTTCCCTTCTTACACCGTTTCAACAAAGGAAATCACCGCTTTTTTTGAAAAATATAATGTAAAAATGACTGGGCAACCAGATCCTGATCTAAGATTAACGCAACGCTATCAGGCCAATACCATGCCTGAAGCCATTCTATTAAATGCTTCTGGAATTATCCTCTATCAGGGCGCGATTGATAACTGGTATTATGCTTTAGGGAAAAATCGCCCTAAAGCCACGGCGGCATATTTACGCAATGCCATACAGGCGAGTCTAGAAGGCAACCCCATTCTAATCCGCAAAACAGAAGCCATTGGCTGCTTAATCAATAAAAATTAAAGGACTCTGGTCCGTATAAAAGTCACTGCATATCTGGGCGCGCAGTCAAGTCTTAATCCTGAAGTCCAGGTCTTAATAGTGCAAGAGTAAGATTCCCGCCAGTCCTAAGTAAGATCGTCTTCTTATTCCTTGATCAGGGCATAAGCTAGGCAGCGGTGCCGCAGATTTTAAATAAATTTAAAATCCAAATATTTCTTTAAATATTAGCTTTTTAGCTCGATTTAGTTTAGATTTATACTTACCTGATTCAGTGCTTCATCTAATATAGAAAGGAGTTCATTATGGGAAAAGTTAGGAATATACTCGAACAAAAGAAAACAGAGCCGATCTCAGTTAATCCTGAGACCACTGTTTACGAAGCGCTAGAGCTGATGTTAGAGAAAAACATCGGTGCGCTCCTGGTAATGGAACAGGAGAATTTTGTTGGAATCTTAACGGAACGGGATTATGCACGTAAGGTTATATTAAAAGGCCTCTCCTCTAAGAATGTAAAAATAGGCGAGATCATGACGGTCAACTCAGCCACCGTGACCTCAGACACCTCTATAGAAGAGTGCATGGAATATATGACGCATAAATTTATCAGGCATCTTCCTGTCATTGATGACGACAAACTCATTGGCATCATATCCATCGGTGACGTGGTCAAGTATATTATCGAAGACCAGGAATACATCATAGGTAATCTCAAGCACTACATTACCGGAATATAATTTTTGGTACACCCATTGGGTGAGTACGTTTAAGAAAGACCGTTTCTCAAAAGGGTTCATTTTTTAATAAGGGAACACTATGCCCGACAAAACCCCTTCACTTACTCCGGACTGGCTCTTTTGGGTTTATGCCGTATTAGTATTTCTACTGCTGACACTGATACTAAGCCTTTCTTATTACTTAGGTCAGCGCCACAGCGGGGAAGCAGCCGAGTCTCCTTATGAGTCGGGAATTATACATACGGGAAGTGCCAGGCTACGATTTTCTGCACAATTTTATCTGGTAGCTATGCTCTTCGTCATATTTGATATTGAAGTTGTCTTTATAGTCCTCTGGGCACTGGCTTTCACGGAGTTGGGCTGGTCAGGATATTGGGCTATGCTTCTGTTCATGGGGCTCCTTTTCGCAGTATTATTATACGAGTGGAGCATAGGAGCCCTGGATTTTGGTCCAAATGGAAAAAAGATATTGGCAGCCTATAAAAAACGTCAACAGCAAACCCAGTAATGATGAATTGGTGGTTGAGCAGTCCTAACGATCCCGGAGAAACACAGGCTGGAACCGGCAGTTTCCCCGAAGCAATGCAACAAAGCATCATGCTTACTTCTCTTCAGGACCTGGTAGCCTGGGGCCGTAAGAATTCCATCTGGCCTTTTCATTTTGGACTATCCTGTTGTTTCGTAGAAATGGCCACGAGCCTGACCAGCAAATATGACGTGGCACGATTTGGTGCGGAGGTAATCAGAGGTACCCCCCGAGAGGCGGATGTTATGGTGATTGCCGGTACGGTATTCGTTAAAATGGCACCTATCATCAAAAGGCTTCACGAACAGATGATGGAACCTAAATGGGTAATTTCTATGGGCTCCTGTGCAAATTCCGGCGGCATGTATGATATCTATAGCGTGGTACAAGGCGTGGATAAATTTTTACCCGTTGACTTATATGTACCAGGTTGTCCTCCCCGTCCCGATGCCTTTCTCTATGGACTTACCCTCCTTGCCGACTCAGTTGGCAAGGAGCAACGTCCATTAAGTTGGGCTCTGGGTCCGCAGGGAATCATCAAGCCGGAACCCCGAAACATGAAAATAGAAAAGAGTTCTAGTCGCAGCAATTGGACAGAATTACGTTCACCAGATTCCATCTGATATAAATTCGCTTTCATGATAATGATGGAGTCTTAACAGAAAAATGGATGAATACGGACGCAAGCTTAATCGCAGCGCTTTATGCCGAGTTTGGCGGAAATATCGGGTCGTCTTCTTCCCGACCCGTCAATGCTACCCTCCAGGCGGATAGTCCAGATTTTCAGGATCATCTGATTGGGAAAAATATGCTTCAAGTCTTTACGTCCCCCCAAATATTATTGCGCCTTCTCAGCTATCTGAAGCGATCGGTGAGTAACCCTTTCCTATTCTTATACGATCTCACCGCCATCGACGAACGAAGTAGGGCTGCAAACTCCCAAAATGCTGTAGAAAAAGTCGATTTCACCCTGGTCTATCACCTGTACTCCTATTCCCGACACACTTTCATAAGAGTTAAGGTACCTCTTTACGGAGCCTATCCACACCTCCCATCCATATGTTCGCTCTGGCAAAATGCGAATTGGTATGAACGGGAAGTATACGATTTGTTTGGCATAGGTTTCGACGGTCATCCTAATCTTCGTCGTATTCTGATGCCTCTCACTTGGGAAGGACACCCGCTGCGCAAAGAGCATCCGGCCCGAGCCACCGATATGGGTCCATTCAAACTTACGGATGAAAAACAGGAAAAAGAACAAGAATCTTTAATGTTCAAACCCGAAGACTGGGGGCTAGAGCGGCAGCGGTCAGATGTAGACTATATGTTTTTGAATCTAGGTCCGCAGCACCCAGGAACCCATGGCGTGTTATGCATTATGTTGCAACTAGAAGGAGAAGAGATCGTAAATGCCATACCAGACATAGGTTTTCACCATAGGGGTGCCGAAAAAATGGGTGAGCGACAGTCTTGGCATACCTATATCCCCTACACCGATCGGATAGACTATCTGGGAGGCGTAATGAATAACCTGGCCTACCTACTCGCAGTAGAAGAGCTGGCAGGCATCAGCGTTCCAAAAAGAGTGGAAGTCATCCGAATTATGCTCTGTGAGCTATTCCGAATTGCAAGCCACCTGGTATGGTATGGCACCTTCGCCCAGGATCTTGGACAGTTATCTCCCGTTTTTTATATGTTCACCGATCGGGAAAAAATTTTCGATATCATAGAAGCGATTTGCGGGGCGCGCATGCATCCTAACTGGTTCCGAATTGGTGGACTTGCCCAGGACCTCCCCCAGGGATGGGATAGCCTGGTCCGAACCTTCGTTGAGTACTTTCCAGCGAGATTAAAGGAATACGAGGCAATGGTACTTCGCAATAGTATTTTCAAGGCCAGAACCGTAGGGATTGGCATTTATACCCTGGAAGAGGCTATTGAATGGGGCGTCACTGGTGCCGGCCTACGTGCTTGCGGGATGGCATATGACTTCCGGAAGTCTCGGCCCTATTCAGGATATGAAAATTTTGAATTCGATATTCCTACAGGACAAAATGGAGACTGCTACGATCGGGCCCTCGTAAGGGTGGAGGAAATGAACCAAAGTTTACGTATTGTTAAGCAGTGCCTTGAAAACATGCCTGAAGGCTCCTATAAGTCCGACCACCCTCTCACCACCCCTCCCTTAAAAAAGAATACCATGCAGGATATAGAAACGCTTATCACGCATTTCCTCCAGGTAAGCTGGGGGCCGGTGATCCCTCAGGGAGAAGCCATGAGCTGCATAGAAGCCGCAAAGGGCGCCAACAGTTATTATCTGATCAGCGACGGTAATACCTCAGCTTATCGGGTACGAATCCGTACACCATCTTTCCCTCATATGCAGATGCTTCCTTATATCAGCCAGGGTTATACGGTTTCCGATCTGCTGTCCATATTAGGAAGTATGGATTATGTACTGGCCGATATTGATCGATAAGTCATTAAAATCGATAGATTGATGAAAGCTAAACAATCGCTTACTGATAGTGAAATCGCTGCGATAGAAAAGGAAATTCTTCGTGTTCCCCTACCCCGAGCGGCCTGCATTGAGGCTATGAAGATTGTCCAGGAACATCGGGGGTGGATATCCGACGACACCCTGACACTTCTTGCCGATCATTTAGGCATGTCTACAGCGGAGTTGGATAGCATCGCAACCTTTTATAACCTTATTTTTCGTGAGCCAGTAGGGCGGCATGTCATTCTGTTATGCGACAGCATCAGCTGCTATGTCATGGGTTACGAAAAAATCTATCTAACTCTTTCAGATCTGTTACACATCCGATTTGGAGAGACCACTGCTGATGGGCGCTTCACACTCCTACCCAACGTATGTTTAGGAGCCTGCGACCAGGCCCCTGCCATGATGATCGATGAAGACACCTACCCCAGGCTTCAGGCTCAGCAGTTAGCGCATATATTAAGCACCTATCCGTAGCCCCATGGAAAAGCCCTTAACGCAACATATCAGCTTTAACCGCCCCGCCTTCCACCTGAAGGACTATGAAAGAGTAGGGGGTTATGAGGCGTTTCGCAAATGCCTTACCCTGCCTCCAGCAGAAATTACCGCCTTGGTGCAGGAGTCAGACCTCAAAGGAAGAGGAGGGGCGGGTTTTAATACAGGTATGAAATGGAGCTTTGTTCCTATGACTGGAGATTATCGCCATAAATACCTGATCGCAAATGCCGACGAAATGGAACCAGGGACTTTCAAGGATCGCATGCTGATGGAGGGGAACCCCCACCAACTCCTCGAAGGAATGATGATAGCCGCCTATGCCATTCAAGCAGATATCTCCTATGTGTTTCTACGATGGGCCTATAGAAAAGCAGCCCGACTACTTGACCGAGCTATTGCAGAGGCTTATGAGGCGGGATACCTCGGTTCTAATATCAGGAAAAGCGGATATGGATTAGAAATGTATTTGCACACAGGCGTGGGAAGGTACATCTGCGGAGAGGAGACAGCCCTGCTCAATGCCCTGGAAGGGAAGAGAGCTACTCCCAGAAGCAAGCCTCCTTTCCCTCAAATCAGCGGACTATTCGGCCAGCCTACCATTGTCAATAACGTAGAGACCCTCTGTAACCTTCCCCCTCTTTTGAATAATGGCCCCGATTGGTACAAAAGTCTGAGCAGGGGGCAAGACGCTGGAACGAAGCTCTACGGGGTCAGTGGGCACGTCAAAAAGCCGGGTCTATGGGAATTACCGATGGGGACTCCTATGGAAGAGTTACTGCAAGACTATGCCGGTGGAATGCAGGATGGCTACCAGTTCAGAGGAGCCCTGCCCGGTGGAGCCTCCACCGATTTCTTGGTCCATCAACATATGTCTGTAGCCCTCGACTATCAATCTGTAGCAGCAGCCGGTAGTAGACTAGGAACTGGAACGATGATCGTCCTCGACGACCGTACCTGTCCTGTTGGCTTTGTCCATAATCTGGAACATTTTTTCGCTCAGGAGTCCTGCGGCTGGTGTACGCCTTGCCGAGAAGGATTGCCGTGGACAGAAAAAATACTGCATTCGATTGAGGAAGGGAGGGGAAGCCCCTATGACCTGGAGTTGTTGTCCACCCACTGCCAGCAATTGGGTCCTGGGCATACCTTCTGTGCCCTGGCACCAGGGGCCATGGAGCCCTTACAAAGTGTTTTAAAATATTTTAGAGAAGATTTTGAGAATCATATCACATACCATCGCTGTCCTTGGCGACACTAAATTATGGCAGATATATCTATAGATAACATTCCATACACCGTTGCAGAAGGCAAAAATCTGCTAGAAGTCTGTCTGTCCCTAGGCATCAAGCTGCCCTACTTTTGCTGGCATCCGGCCATGGGATCTGTTGGTGCCTGCCGGCAGTGTGCCGTAACAGTCTTCAAAGATGTAAACGACACCCGTGGCAGACTAATGATGGCCTGTATGGAACCCGTGCGCGATGGACTTTATATTTCCGTAAACAATGCCTCAGCCCGGGCCTTCCGGGCTCAGAATATCGAATGGCTTATGACCAACCATCCACATGACTGTGCGATTTGTGATGAAGGGGGCGCATGCCATCTTCAAGATATGACCGTACTGACCGGACATGCTTACAGAAAATATAATTATCCTAAACGAACCCACCTCAATCAGAATCTGGGCCCGCTCATACATCATGAAATGAATCGCTGCATCCAGTGCTACCGCTGTGTACGCTATTACAAAGAGTATGCAGGGGGGAGGGATTTAGATGTTTTTGCCGCTCATGATCTGGTATACTTTGGCAGAGCCCATGAAGGCAATCTCGAAAACGAATTTAGCGGCAACCTGACAGAGGTATGCCCTACAGGAGTGTTCACGGATAAAACCCTTCGCCAACATTATACCCGGAAATGGGATATGACCATGGCCCCTTCCATTTGCCCACATTGCAGTTTGGGCTGCAATGTCATCGCTGGCGAACGTTATGGTAGCTTAAGACAGATTACTAACCGGCACAATCCATTTGTAAACGGGTATTTCCTTTGTGACAGGGGCCGCTATGGATACGACTTCAGCAACCAGCCCCAACGGATCCCGGAACCACTTATTGATAATGTGGTAGCCACCCCTGAAATACTTTTTAATAAGCTTTCTGAAATTGTGATTAATAATAAACTGATAGGAATAGGGTCTCCTAGAGCTTCCCTGGAGGCCAATTTCGCCCTTCGCCAACTGGTGGGAGTAGAGAATTTTTATCAAAGCCTGTCCGAGCCTGAAACTGAGCTTACCAAAAAAATTCTTGCCATCAATCAATCGGGTACGATCCATACTCCTTCAATGGCGGATATAGAAAGAACAGATGCCGTACTGATACTAGGTGAAGACCCTACCAACAGTGCCCCCAGACTAGCGCTATCCCTAAGACAAGCCCTTAGAAATCAACCCTTAGAAGAGGCTGAGTCCATTCGGGTTCCCTCCTGGAATGATGCTGCCCTGAGAGAAAAAATCCAGGATCAATCAGGGCCGCTATACATTGCCTATCCAAGATCTACGAAACTAGACGACCTGGCGACTCATACTAACCACCTGGCCCCCAATGCTATCGCTGACTGGGCATTCGCCTTGGCCCAGCTGTTAGAGCAGCCCGACAGTCCTCCTGCCTCACTCTCGAATCAGAACCATGCGGATTTGATGGCAATTGCTCAAACGTTAAAGAGATCTAAACGCCCCTTAATTGTTTCCGGCATGAGTTTATTCAACGAACAGATCCTACAAGCAGCCTATCGTATCGCCCTGGCATTGAATAAGCAGGACCAGAAAACAGACCTAGCACTGATCCTCCCGGAGAGTAATAGTACAGGCCTGGCCTTGTTGCAAGCCCCTTCCATTGAAAAAGCATTCTCCAGAGCCTCAAATGAGTCCATAGATGGAGTGCTTGTACTCGAGCAAGACCTATATCGGCAATTTCCTCTAGAAAAGGTTGACGGTTTCCTCAGTCGGATAGAACATCTAATTGTAATTGATCAGATTCATCATGGCACAACCTCCAAGGCTACAATCGTGCTCCCATCGACAACTTTTGCAGAATCATCGGGCACCCTCGTTAATAGTGAAGGACGGGGGCAACGATATTATGCAGTATTTGTTCCTGGCAGCGAGGCGATCAGACCGGCATGGAGCTGGCTTAACGACTTACGACAGATAAAAGGTGGGCTCCAGGTGGAAGAATTGGATCAGCACCCCGACCTCCTTAGCGAACTTATTGAGCTTCTTCCAGAATTTGCAGGGTTAGATAGGGTTGGGCCAAAGCCTGGGTACCTAATCCATGAACAAAAGATTCCTAGGGAACCACACCGTTTTAGCGGACGAACTGCTATGTCAGCTCATTTGACGATAAGCGAACCCAAGCCTCCTGTTGACACTCATAGCCCTTATGGATTTACCATGGAAGGATACAGGGGATTACCTCCTGCACCCCTAGCTCCATATTATTGGGCCCCTTCGTGGAACTCAGGACAGGCGGTAAACCAATATCAGCAAGATTTCAATGGAGAACTTAAGGAAAATTTTTATGGTTTCAGGCTCTTCCCTGGCCCGGTACAAACCCCTGTCAGTTGGTCGGCTGAGCAACCCGAAAACATATCCAATGGGGATATTGAACTGGTACCCTTCGTACATATTTTCGGCTCAGAATGGCTTAGTAGTCTATCTCCCGGCATTGCCTCACTTGCGCCTAAGCCTTACCTGGCTCTATCCGTTTTGGAGGCCACTCGTTATGGCTTGGAGCCGGATATAGAGGCCAAATTACAAATCGGAGCAAAAACCTTTACCCTAACGGTACAAATTCACCCCGAAATGCCCGAAGGAATTGCAGGAATTCCCTATCAGATTATGGGATTAACGGGAATTGAATGGCCTTCATTTGGAAAAATAAACCCTGAAACGTCATGAGTCAGACCCTAAACTATATTTTATTGATTGCAGGAATGCTATTCAGCCTTACCTCGACAGCAGCGCTGTTAATCTGGGTTGAAAGGCGGATGCTAGCCCTCTGGCAGGACCGATGCGGACCGAATCGGGCAGGCCCTTTAGGCTTGTTAATTGTGGCGGCCGATACCCTCAAATTATTTTTTAAGGAAGACTGGATCCCTCCCTTTGCCGATCGCAAAATATTTGTCCTGGCACCAGCCATTATTGCGGCCACCGTATTGTTGAGCTTCGCTGTGATACCTTTTGCCCCCGAAATACTCATTGCTGACTTAAATATCGGCCTACTCTTCTTTTTGGCCATGTCTTCCTTGGGCGTATATAGCATCGTTTTGGGAGGCTGGGCATCCAATAATAAGTATGCATTACTGGGCGCACTGAGGGGGGCATCCCAGATGATCAGCTACGAAGTTTTCATGGGATTATCCCTGATGGGTGTAGTGATGCTTACAGGCTCATTTCGACTGACCGATATTGTTATGGCCCAACAGGACTACTGGTTTGTACTTACCCAACCTATAGGCTTTGTCCTTTTTTTAATCGCAGGCATAGCCGAAACGCACCGATTACCTTTCGACATTCCCGAGGCCGAAAGTGAACTGGTAGCAGGGTTTCACTCAGAATATTCGGGAATGAAGTTCGGAATGTTTTTTATTGGAGAATATCTGGGCATTACCCTTATATCTGCCATGGTCGTCACTTTGTTTTTTGGGGGATGGTTAGGCCCAGTTTTACCGCCGATTCTTTGGTTTACACTTAAAACTACCGGATTTATACTGCTATTTATATTGCTAAGAGCCTCCCTTCCCCGCCCTCGGTACGACCAGCTCATGGAGTATGGATGGAAAATCCTACTACCCCTTTCTCTGATCAACCTATTGGTGACCGGAGCTATCTTTCTATTCACAAGTTAACCATCACTACGATGATTAGTATATTAAGAACCATGGCACTTACCTTTCTCCATCTTTTTCACAAAAAAGAGACCATACAATATCCGGAAGAGAAAGTCCCCCTACGGCCGCGCTGGAGAGGCCGTATCGTTCTGACCCGTGATCCGGATATGGGAGAGCGCTGCGTAGGCTGCTACCTCTGTGCAGCAGCTTGTCCGGTAGACTGTATCTCTCTACAAGCTACTGAGGACGAAAATGGGCGACGCTATCCAGAATTTTTCCGCATCAATTTTTCCCGCTGCATATTTTGTGGGTATTGCGAAGAGGCCTGTCCTACCTATGCCATTCAGCTTATTCCTGATTTTGAAATGGCCGAATACAACCGACAGAACTTAGTATATGAGAAAGAGGACTTACTCATCAACAGCGAAGGAAAATATCCAGGCTATAACTATTATAAAATGGCAGGGGTAGCAGTAGGCGTTAAACCAAAAGGCGGGGGAAGCCAGGAAAATCCACCCGTAAATATTCACCGTTTATTACCATAGCATGAGCATAATTTGGCATATAACATCTGCAGTTGCCATCCTATCTACCCTGATGGTGGTCACCAGATACAATCCGGTACATGCCCTGTTGTATCTAAATGTATCTCTTATGTCCCTTGCTCTACTTTTCTACCTGTTGGGTGCCCCATTTGCAGCTCTTTTAGAAATTATCGTTTATGCCGGAGCCATTATGGTATTATTCATTTTTGTGATTATGCTCCTCAATCTTGGAAAGGAAACGGCTGTTCAAGAAAAAAAATGGTTAAAGCCAAGGGTATGGGTGGGGCCCATGGCCCTGGCTTTAATACTGTTACTAGAAATATTCTATCTGCTGCACACCTCGCAGCAAATGACCGGGGGCCCCTATGCCAATGGCAGAGGATTGGGGACAGCAGTGTCATCCCGGGCAGTTGCCCTTTCTCTTTTTCAAACCTATGTAATCGGGGTTGAAATGGCAGCCCTTCTCTTAATGGCCGCAGTAGTAGGTGCAGCGCATATTGGTAGACATAAAAAAACGAATTTACACCGATTTTTAAATGAAGATCACCCGCTATGAATACACCAGACAACATAGAAAGCATATTGCTCCTTGCAGCGCTGCTCTTCTGCATCGGCATGGCAGGAGTAATGATCCGAAAAAACATATTATTTATGCTACTTTCAGTAGAAGTGATGCTAAATGCCTCTGGCTTAGCTTTTATTGCTGCAGGAGCCTACTGGGGACAGCCCGATGGACAGGTGATGTTTCTGTTTATTCTTGCTATGGCTGCAGCCGAGGTCTCTATTGGCCTTGCCCTTATCTTGCAAATTTATCATTTACACCGATCCCTGGATATTGATAAAATAAAGGAAATGAATGGTTAATTAAATCATAAAACAACTTAACCTCTCCCAAAATGAGCAATCTGTTATGGCTTTTACCGGCTTTTCCCTTCCTGGGTTTCGTTTTGCTGACTGCAATAGGCAAAAGGTTGTCTTCACGGCATGTGGCCCTCATTGGAGTGGGTAGTATTACCCTTGCCGGCATTGTAAGTCTGATCTTGGGCATATCTCTTCTGCAGCACCCTTTGGAACATTACAGCCATACCTTATGGATTTGGATCGATATCGGCAATTTTCAGCCCGGCATGGGCTTATATGTCGATACTCTTGCCATGGTCTTCCTCTTCGTGATTACGGTAGTGGGTGCACTAATTCATGTGTATGCCTGCGAATTTATGGAAAAGGATCCTGATTACTCCCGTTTCATGTCCTGTATGAATCTATTTGTTTGTGCCATGCTACTGTTGGTAATGGCCGACAATTTTCTTTTGCTTTATCTTGGATGGGAAGGGGTTGGGTTATGCAGCTATATGCTCATTGGCTTTTGGTATGAAAAACCTGCAAACGGTTATGCCGCTCGGAAAGCATTTACCATGACCCGACTTGGGGACATCTCTCTGGCTATTGGGATGATGTATCTGTTTTATGAATTTAACAGTTTGAATATTGCAAAAATAGTAGCCTTGGCACCCGAACAATGGGCCCTGCAACCACAGACAGCCCTGATCGTGACCCTTCTCTTACTAGGTGGGGCATTGGGAAAGTCGGCTCAATTCCCATTGCATAACTGGCTACCCGATGCCATGGCCGGACCTTCGCCTGTAAGTGCCCTGATTCATGCCGCCACCATGGTGACTGCCGGCGTTTATCTTATTGCCAGAATGCATGCCTTATTTGAGCTGGCCCCGGCAGTTCAGGGGCTCATTGCCATTATTGGGGCCGTTACCCTCCTCTTAGCTGGCTTTAGCGCCCTTGTACAGTATGATATTAAAAGAGTGCTGGCCTACTCGACTATCAGTCAGATTGGCTATATGTTTCTGGCCCTGGGTGTGGGAGCGTGGACGGCCGCAATATTTCATTTTATGGTCCACGCATTCTTCAAAGCCCTGCTTTTCCTGGCAGCGGGGGCTATCATCGAAGCGCTTCATCACGAGCATAACATGTTTCGCATGGGCGGGTTAAAGAGTAAACTACCCCTGATTTTCTGGACCTTCCTCATCGCTTCTGCTTCCTTAGCAGCGGTACCTTTATTAAGTGCTGGGTTCTATAGTAAGGATCAGATACTATGGTATACCTTGGCAGGGCAATACGGAAATCCTGTGCTTTATAGCATGGCTTTGGTAGGTGCATTACTGACTGCTGCCTATACTGCCCGCATGATGTTGTTGGTGTTTTGGGGCCAGGCCAAATCTCAAGTGCTAAGGCCTCCCGGAACTCGCATGTCGCTTCCTTTGATTATTCTGGCCCTATTGACCTCCCTGGCTGGCTTTTTAGAGTTTCCTCATAATTTTTTCCACTTTACTCCCTTTTCCGATTTCCTGAATAGCTCGTTGCCGCTTACCAGTGTCAAAGAGCAAGGTTTTTCGGAAGGGATATCTCAGGTGCTGGCTGCTGTTATGACCTTCGTTGGGGCCTATATTGCCTACTACTTTTACCATCTTCGACCGAATCTTCTGCCTGTTTTAAAGGAACAGTCCTGGCTTCTTTTTTTGCAACAGCTATGGCTGAAAGGGTGGTATTTCGATCAACTCTACGATTTCCTCTGGGTACGACCCTTTCAATGGATTACTGCCAAAAACAAAGAGGATGTGATCGATGGCTGGTATAGCAGCCTTACTTCCGCCACCAGAACTATGAGCGACAGTCTTTCCTTGCTTCAGTCGGGCTCCTTGCGGTGGTACGTTATGGGAATGGTGCTCGGGGCCATACTTCTGCTCAGCTTACAAATACTGCTATGATACTACTCTCGCTAATCGTGCTATTGATGTTGGGAGGAGCTCTGAGTTACCTTTCGGAACGCCTTAACCCGTATGCACCACGCTGGGTGGCATTGCTGACCACGCTAACGAGTTTCGTCCTCGTTATAATATTCTGGTTAGGCCACTACCATCGCTTCACCCTCTCCCCAGCTCCCAACTGGCTGGAAGAGTTTCGTTTGGAGTGGATTCCTACTTTCGGCATTTCCTTTCATCTGGCCATAGACGGACTAAGTTTGATACTCTTAGCACTAACCTGCTTTTTAGGATTGCTAGCCGTACTCTGTTCATGGCGGGAAATACAGGAAAGAACGGGCTTTTTCTACTTCAATCTGTTATGGATTCTGGCTGGGGTAGCAGGGGTATTTATGGCCATAGATCTGTTCCTATTCTATTTTTTCTGGGAAATAATGCTTATTCCTATGTACTTCCTGATTGGTATCTGGGGAGGACATAAAAGGGTATATGCGGCTTACAAGTTCTTTATATTCACCCAAGCAAGTGGTCTGCTGATGTTACTCTCTATTCTGGGCTTATACTACAGTCATGGTCAGCTGACTGGCCACTACACTTTTAATTATACGGAGCTTCTGGGTACAACATTTTCCGATCCACGTGGATTTTGGCTTATGATGGGTTTTTGCATTGCATTCGCCGTCAAACTTCCCTTGATTCCCTTTCATGCCTGGCTTCCCGACGCCCACAGCGAAGCCCCCACGGCAGGGAGTCTATTACTTGCCGGTATTTTACTAAAAACAGGGGCTTACGGTTTGCTTCGCTTTGTGCTCCCCATATTTCCTGTTCAAGCCATGGAAATAGCTACTCCGGCCATGTGGCTAGGCGTTACAGGAGTATTATATGGTGCCTTTCTGGCTTTTTCTCAAACCGATCTGAAACGACTAATCGCCTATACCAGTGTCAGCCATATGGGGTTTGTTATGATGGGGCTCTTTGCATTCAATGAACTTGCCCTCCAGGGTGTAGTGATGCAGTTGATTACCCATGCCATTAGCACTGGAGCACTTTTCCTTCTGGCTGGAATGCTTAAGGAACGGCTTCACACCCGGGATATTGGACAGATGGGCGGACTATGGACCAGAATGCCTCAGTTGGGAACCCTGGGACTTGTATTCGCCCTGGCTTCATTAGGACTACCGGGATTTGGTAATTTCGTCGCCGAATTCCTCATTTTATTAGGGAGTTTTGAGGCCCATCGTTGGCATACAGTTATTGCGGCTCTGGGGCTTGTATTCTCTGCGGTATATTCCCTTCGGATCGTACAAAAAATATTCCTCGGACCTCAGAATCGATATGGAGTTTTAGCCGACTTCACGCATAGGGAAAGACTGATGATGGGCATATTGGCGATATCCATATTTTGGTTAGGGCTCTTCCCTCAACCAGTCATTCATACCGCCAGGCCAGCTATTGTAAAATTGGTGGAGCTCTTGAGTAAGGAGTCCGACACCGCTTATCAGCCATATTATGAGCCCAAGTGACTACATTTGTCTGTTACCGTTAATAATCCTGGCGCTTGCCTCTGTGATCGTCATGTTAGTGATTGTAGCAAAAGGGAGCCATAAGACGATACAATTCGTGAGCCTCGCCCTCTTTGCATTGGCCTTTGCCAGTTTATTTCCAGAGGCAGTACCTCTCCCCCACGCTGTACCACCTTTATTACTGATGGATCGTTTTGGGGCATTCGTTATTGCCCTGATTCTGTTATCGGGAGGGGTCGTATGCCTGCTGTCCTATCTTTATTTTGAAGGCAAAGAAGAAGGTCCCAAGGAATATTACCTTCTATTATTTTTGTGCAGTTTAGGAGGGGGGATTCTAGCCATCAGCCAACATTTCATCTCCTTTTTTTTAGGATTAGAAATATTAACCATTGCCTTATACGCCCTGATCGCCTATTTAAAAAGTCGCCCCAAAGCAATTGAGGCTGGAATAAAATATTTGGTTTTAGCGGCTTTCTCGTCAGCCTTTTTGCTCATGGGAATGGCCCTCATCTATATGGAAGTGGGCAATATGTCCTTTGCTGGGATGTCCGGGGCCATACGGGACGCCCCCAGCCTCCCTCCTCTATTTCTGGCAGGCCTTACTATGCTGCTCGTGGGAGTTGGGTTTAAATTGGCCGTTGTTCCTTTTCATATGTGGGCAGCAGATGTTTATCAAGGGGCACCTATTCCTGTTACTGCCCTTATTGCTACGGTCTCCAAGGCAGGAGTACTGGCGGTATTGATAAGGTTATTTTTAGCACTTGAAGTTTTAAGTTTCCCAAGAGCGGCATTAGGTATTGGCCTACTTGCGGTAGCATCTATTTTGGTAGGAAATATTTTGGCCTTGCAGCAAAAGAATATTAAAAGACTGTTAGCCTATTCTTCCATAGCTCATTTGGGGTATATGCTAGTGGGTTTTGTCCCAGGTACACGGCAATCTTTTGAATCACTTAGTTTCTATCTGGTCTCCTATATATTAGCCACCCTGACTGCTTTCGGCATCATTGCATGTAGATCTTCAAAATCTGAGGAATCAGAACTACTTAAGGATTACCAAGGCCTGTTCTGGAGCCACCCGAAAGAGGCTCTCATACTTACTATCTCCATGCTTTCTTTAGCAGGCATCCCCCTCACGGCAGGCTTTACCGGAAAATTCTATCTCCTTTTGGCGACACTGGAGCCAGACTATTGGGCTTTGGCCTTCGTATTGGTACTCGGGAGCGCAGTAGGACTATATTATTATCTTCGGGTCATAACCACCCTATTCGGCTCCTATCCGATTCAAGAAAATACCCCAAGCCTTCCTGTTACATCATTCTACATACTGTGCCTATCCCTTATCGGTATGCTTGCGATTCTTACTATAGTATTGGGCATTTTCCCTTCCCCACTCATAGAATATATCCGAGGAATTTGGATAAGTTAATCTAGTTTTGGGTTAAAAATAAAATAGAGATGGACCGGTGGCCCATCTCTATTTTATTAATATTCACATCTTAATCTTAGTAGAATCAAATTATGGTTTATCCCACCATACACGCCCAGTTGCATCCTGAGGATCTTTTCCAAAACCAGGTAATGCAGCCATTGCATCATATGCCGCTTTCTGGTTTGCATAATTCTGGTCATTCTCGTTTAACAATTGTAAGGGTGCTCTACGAGGAATGATCAAAGTAGCATTATTATGAGTTAATACTGGGAGCTTATATGTACTATTGGGGCTTGGTAGGCCGGTACGCTTCCATAGGGCCCATCCCTCAGCCGGCTGCTTAAGGAAATGTAAATAGGCTTGAGAAGCGATCATATCAAGACCCTTGCTAGGATCATAAGCTACCGCCGGCAATTTTAAATATGCATCTATCTCGGCCTGTGTAACAGGCGTATAGTTAGTAAGTCCCGATTTCTTACCTATCATATCATACCAGTTAATGGAACTAACGACAGCTTTTTCATACCAATCCTTTGCTCCAGAGCCAATTCCCCTTGCGGCGATCTCGGCACGCATAAAGCAATACTCAGAATAGGTAATCACGGGTATATATACCAATCCTGAACCTTGCACGCCATTGGCATCTGGTTCAGCAGGACGGAACAAGCGGGGTTGTAAGTAGCTCAAGGTATCTACTACAATAGACTGACTTCCCGACTTTACCGTTTTAGTGGTGTAATACCTGGCCCGAATAGCTGGATTACTTGCATCATCAGGACTCGTAAAGCTTCCCAAATACCGGCGGGAGGCCTCCTTAGTTCCGGCAGGAAGTTGGTTATCAGCAATCAAAAGATCGATATTGGTCTGCGAATAAGTGTTTGGAGCAACAAAAGCGTCGAGACGAGGATCTTTATTTTCCCACATAAAATCTACCATTGGTTTGGGAGCTCTTAAGTTAGCAGGATTCCAGTTTCCTCCTTCAGTGAAAGCTTTGCTGGCAGTAAATACCCACCCATCTTCCTGGGAAGACATCAAATCACTTGCAGGCATACCAGACACTTCATTGATGATGGTAGTCGCTTTGGCTGCATCGACCTTTATTTGTCTTAAGGCTATTTTCAAACGCAGGGCGTTGCCCGCCTTTACCCAATTTGCGGTATTGCCATTATAGTAAGGATCATAATTGCCCAACCCTATCTGTGAAGCGGACTGGGGCTGTTTCAAGGTAGCAACTGCTTCCTTAATCTCTTCATCCAATTTGGCAAATAATGCCTGCTGGCTATCATAAGCAGGAGTCAATGTACCCCCATAACGCGCCCGAAAAGCTTCTGAATAAGGAATGCTACCATAGATATCCGACACATAGAAAGCATAATAAGCCTTTAAGATTCGTGCGATACGGATCATATGAACAAAACGAGGTTGCTCAGCAGGAGCCATTTTTTCTACCAGCTTCTCAAGGTCATATAGCTCAGATCCTTTGCTATAAAGTGCCCCATAGCGTGATGAGAAATTAGATAAATTGGTAGTAAACGCACCCTGATTCCCTCTTACGTCAGTGGTGTACTGCATCCATGGCATGATCCGAGTATAAAAGTCATAGAATGCTTCGAAATCCTGCCCATGAATACCTCTTGCAGCATTCATGAACTGATTTTCTGGCGGTATCGATGAAAGTGCATCTGGATCCACGTTGATGTCAACAAAGTCCTGCTTGTCGCAAGCGGTCAGCCCCCCTAACAGTAAGAGCGAGGTTGAAAATATTATTTTATTAAACTTTTTCATATTGATTAATTTCAAGTATTCAGTATGTTACCCTGCCAATTAGAAGCCAACATTGATAGAAAAACCTAGGTTTCTAGTAAATGGAGCTCCGCCATATTCGGCAAATTCGCCTGCATTATTACTTTTCAATCCTTCCGGATTTATTCCGTCTTTGGCAGTCATATATAGGTAAGTCAGGTTGCGACCCACTAAACCTACGCGAAGTGACTGGATTTTATATTTATTGATTACGTTAGCCGGAACGTTATAGCCCACTGACACTTCACGAAGCGATACCCATGAGTTTTCAAATACGGAGAATTCACGGATTCCTGATCCCCATTGGGTGAGGTTTTCATAATATGCATAGGCAGGAATAGGAGACAAATAGCCCTTATCTACGGCTTCAGAATAAGGCATTCCACCTAAATCAATATCTGTACCATCTACGTTAACTTTATATCCATCGGCCAGCACCCCTTCAGGGATTATCCCGTCATTACGAACGTTACCTGCTGCATCTGTAAAAGTCACACCGCCTAATTCAGTAGTTCTGCCTGGCAAACTATTTTTCAAGCTACCGTTGGATGAGCCGTACTGGTGCGTTCCAGAAGCCATTAAACCGCCTATTTTTGCATCAACCTGAAGGGTCATGTTGAAATTACCGTAATCCACAGAGTTAGTATTACTCAAAAGGAATTTCTCCAGCATAGTTCCAAGATCTCTGGATCCTTGCCCGTATGAACCACTACGCAAATAAGTTGGGTAACCATCAGTAGCGTTACTTGAAGCACCAATTACTTTCTGGCCATTGGCAGGGCTACTAATGTTGGCACCACTGGCGTCTTTGGCCTGATAGCGAGCATAAGCATATGCCGAAGTAATGGTACCATAGTCTCCACCTACTCTTGCAATAGATCTTACATCATTTCCAAAAGCCAAGCTAAGCTCATAGCTGTCAACACCATCAACCAATTCGATAATCTTGTTTCTGTTTCTAGAGAAATTAAAGGTGGTATTCCAGTTAAATTTATCTGTTTTAATAGGATTCGCTGTTAGCAAAATCTCTATGCCTCGGTTTCTGATTTTACCAGCATTGATGATACGACCTGTCAGACCCGATTCCGAGGGTACGCTTACCGTCAAGATCTCGTTGGTAGTAATTTTGTTATAAAAGGTAAAATCTAAACCAAGTCGATTCTGGAAGAAGCGAATGTCCGTTCCAAATTCTAATTCACGTGCCAAACGATTTTTCAGGTTGGCATTTGGAAGTGTCCGGTCACGGAAATTATAAATCGGCAGCTGTGATCCATCAGGCAAGGTATAAAACCCATCGGGTCTGTAGATACCTGTTCTATTGGTAGACCAAGCATCTGTATCTCCACCAGTATATCCAAAGCTACCGCGCAGTTTACCGAAAGTTATCCAGCTTGGAACGTTTTTGAACGATTCAGTGGCAATCCAAGATAACCCTACAGAAGGATAATCATAGGACCAATCTCCGGTTCCATTTTTATACGTTAGGGTTGATGTCCAGTCACGACGATAGCTGGCGTTCAGAGTAAGCATACCCTTGTAGGTAACGTCTCCATAAGCATAAACCGCATCAGTTCTTCTAGAAGGAATAAGGTTTGCACTGGTCGTTGCAGCATTAATCGAATTCGATAGGGAATAAACTTCAGGAATTCTTAATCCACCATTGGTCGCAGTTTTAAATTCACGACCACCGTTTATTTTATTTGTTTCTGAACCAATGGTAAAGTTGGCATCAAAATCATCTCCAAAAGATTTCGTGGCAGTTAACAATCCTTGAACCCGATACTGATTATTATTCGTTGCATAAGTACTGTATTCGTCGTTTCCAGAGAAACGGGCATTATCACCACGCTTAATGAATTCTCCTGTATAAATTTCGTTCTGAAGGTTGCTCCGCAATAAACCGGTTAACCAAGGAGTAATCTGAGCTTTCAAATCGATATTCCCACGGAAGATTTTTTCATTACGCGTTCTTTTACGTTCATTAATTTCCCACATGAAGTCGGTAAGGCTGTAAGGATCATTTGCTCCCCTTCTACGGCCACCTACACTTGGATCTATATAGTTGTTCATCCAATAGTCGATATCCAAGCTACGAGGACGGTAGTATACAAATTTGAATACTGGGTTATAGCTACTTCCTTGGTTGGTAGGATTTAGCAGATTATTGCTGGTATAATCTGCACTTACGTCCAAATTGAAAATTTTCCCAATTTTCTGCGTAGCCCTAACATTGAAGTTATTACGCTTCATTTCAGTACCTGATGGCATCACAGAAGAGTTGAACAGATTAGAGTAAGACACCCGGAAGCTGGAACGATCGTTTCCTCCGTCTACAGCAATATTATGATTGAGATACTTTCCTGTATTAAAGAAACTAATAGGATCATTGGCCTTCCATTCTACCATTCTTCCATCTAGATCTTTTACCTGCTGCCCCTTAAATTCAGGCCCATATGAATAGAACCAGTTGTTGGCATCTACTAAATTGTTCCCTTGAGCATCTTTGGCAAATTCAGGACTTAATCCAGCTCCAAACTGATTCTGTAAGTCAACGATACGATAGGCCTTCTCAAATGATGAAGAGTGATTATAAGAAACGCCTAATCCTTTGGTCTCGCGACCTTTCTTGGTTTGAATTAAAACTACCCCATTCAAAGCTTCAGAACCATATAGCGAACTGGCAGCTGATCCCTTCAAAACACTCATCGACTCAATGTTATCGGGGTTAATGTTTTTCATGATGTTTCCAAAATCCTGTGTACCACCCCAAGAGTCAGCACCAGTTGTGCCCGGGCGAATCAGTACCCCGTCAATTACAAACAGAGGCTGGGTATTAGGGCTTAAAGAAGCATTACCCCGGATACGTATACGAGAAGAAGACATAGGTCCACTGGCACCTTGATTGATCATTACCCCTGCAATTTTACCTTGCAAAGCATTAACAAGGTTAGCGTTATTAGTACGAATCAAGGCGGATCCTTCCACAGACTGGACAGATGTTGCCAGTTTTCTTGTTTCGGTTGCCATACCAAATCCGGTAATGACCACTTCATTCAGCGTTTTTAAGTCTTCCTCCAGATTTACCGTAAGTTGACTCGCATTTCCTACTTGAACTTCTTTGGTTACATATCCAATTGAAGAAAAAACAATAACCGAAGCACTAGAGTTAATAGCAACCGTGAATTTACCATTCACATCTGTGGCTCCCCCATTATTTGTACCTTTTACAAGATACGACACACCCGGAAGCGGATTTTGCTCCATATCCGTTACCGTACCGCTGACGGTCTTCTTGTCCTGAGCCATACTGTCTATACTTCCAAATAGAAGCATTAGTACCGCCATTAGACCGATGAAAGTTGTAAACTTTTGTCTCATGGTAATTCTTTTTGGTTAAAATTTAAGATGTTTAAGGTTTCTGATTCAGGGCTATTGATACTATTTTGACCCTCAACCCGACTATTAGTGCAATCTATGTTTTCTTTGCATCAAATATAAATATTTTATTTAACATAGATTTAACAGTTATTAAAAAAACTTAATAAATAATTGCATTTTTCTCCAATCCCACACACTTCATTAAAGCAAACTGCCAAAATTTCCAATAATTAATAAGATAATTAGGCAATCATCGTGTCAATTTTATTCGTAACAAGATATGATTACCTACCTTTTCACCCTGTAACTGCCCCTGCTCGATGGCGGAACGATAATGAATACCCCCATACAATCTACTGATAGCGGCCTCTTCTGCGGCCTGGCGAAATGAAGCAAAGGTCCGAGCAGGCAGGCCATATTCCACTTCTGTATAATCAGTAAAGGCGAGGCTATCGCCCAACAGCTCGGTAAGAACTATAGAGGCGGCAGTGGAGATCACACTATGGCCGCTGGTGTATTCGGGAAAGGGGGGAGTTTGGAGTTTAGGACGCCATTTTTCGTCCAGGTGGGCATTTATGAAAGTCTCGGGCCTAATCAATTGGCTTCTATATTTTTCATCCCAACAGCTAATAAACCCGTCGAAAAGGGCAATGGAGGTCATCAAATATAGTGCATGAGTAGCCTGCCAGCTCAAATTTTGACTTTCTGCTACCTGGCCTGCGATGGACATCCAGTGTCCGCCCGGCGAAAGTTTTTTAGTTGCAAAATTAAGATGTCCTTGAGTATTCAGAAAGAACGGATTACAGTCCCAAAAACTAGCTATGGCTATCTTCTCCTTACTCAAAGAATTGGTCTCTCGGTACACTTCAAGCACCTCCTGCATAAATAGACTTGTTGAATCCAAATTATAGGTAGGAGGCGGCTGAGGCTTAAATTGGCTCGCTGAGTCTAAAGTGACAGGCCGAATTTTATTCCAGTTAGGCTCTATGGCATCCATATACCCAGGCGGAGTGGGCAACCATTTTCCTGGAGTTTTGTTGTAACTATACCTTCTATTTTTTCTTGTCTGGGCATAATGGTCATCCTTCGCCCACGTCAGAATATGATCTGCCACCTTTTCCCCTAAGCTTTTGCTATGGCTATATAGAGCGGAATCTATTCCTTGAAACTCCTTCAAAACCGATTTCAGGCTATCTCTAAATATATTCTCTGAGTAGACCAATGCCCCGGCAGTCTTCGCAAAAGCAAAGATGGAAGCAAGGGGCAGATTTACCTGGGCTGAATCATATTCAGGACTAATCAGTGGAAAGCCGATTACTTGTCCATGGAGACTTGAATAATTATTATCCTGCAAAATAATGGTTTCGTAGGCGGCAACATGAGCATAAAGATAGATTCTGCTGGCTACAGGTGGAGAGAAAATATCATGAACAATCGTTCGGGTAAGTGTCTGTGCTGCCCGGTGCATGCTGGTAGTAGGGAGCTCTGGCTGACCCCATGCCAGATTATCCAGTAAAAAGCATATCAAAATGACAGTACAAAACTGACGTACATACTTGGAATTTCGAAAGAGTATATTATTCATGGATCTCAAAAATCAAAGGTTGATGGTCATTTCGCGTTAGCACGATATGCTTACCAACTTTAGACATATTCCTGATGTCGCCAGAGGCCCAAAAGCCCGTTTGACCAGGCGGCAAAACCTTAAATTGAAATGGATGGGTCTGCCTTAGAATCAGTCCAACTGAAGCGTTACAGGGACCCATTTGTACACGCAGGGGATCGAAATTTCCCGCGAGAACCAGGTCGGAAATATTATTACCTAAAGACTGCAGCTCCATTGCTGCGCTCACTCTTGAAAATTGAACCTCTTCAGGCAAATCATGTATTTCATAATTAAAATTACCTTTGTTCTCTAAAATAACGCTATTCAGTGTTCTACAATACAGTTTCTTACTTTCGTCCACTGCCTTTTCTCCGAAAATCGACTCTAGTGTCTGATCGGCATAGGACTCGTATGTAGTGTATTTACGCTTCAAGGAAGGCATCTGATCTAACATTTCATCTCGTGAAAACATGGGATAACGTTTTTCACCAAAATGATAGGCAAGGATAGGGTCAATAAAGCCATCCCCATCAAAATCTTCATAATACAAAACCATTGGACGTTCGCTTGAAGATTTAAACTGATTATTACGCCCCAAATTACCGAGCACAAAATCCAGATCTCCATCCTTATCAATATCAATTGGTACCAGTGTAGCCCATAGACCTTCTGAATTACTCAAGGCGGGAATAATTAGTTCTTTGAAACTTTCACCTGTATTCTGGAAAACTCTTACTTTCATCCAATCGCCCACGAGCATTAAATCTACTTTCCCATCATCATTTAAATCGCCCAGATATGCTCCTGTTAGCATGCCTGGCTCTAACAGGGCTGCACTCCATTGATGGGTTACATCGGTAAATTTCACGTTCCCCTGTTGCGTGTCATTCCTCAGCAAATAGCTTCTGGCCGCTTTAGGGAATGATCCTGGTACGGCTCGTCCACCCACAAACAGGTCCAAGTCTCCGTCTCCATCGATATCGGCATAGCTGATACATTGCTTGGGGTTTTTCATGGAAGGTAAGGCCAATACCGCTTCCTCCCACAATCCTGCCCCGCGATTTATATAAAGGTGATCGCGGTACTGAGGCGATTGATCTTCATATTCATTCCCCCCTGAAACTACATATAAATCCAGATCTCCATCCTGGTCCACATCCACAAAGGTAGCAGCCACCTCGTCACAGGCTGCATGTGAACGCCATGGCTGACTTTTCTCGGCCATAAAACTCCCATTGACTTCTTGAAGATAAAGAACCCCAAATTGATTAATTGCCCCACCAAAAAACATGTCTTCTCGGCCATCCCCATTGACGTCTCCGACAGCCAGCGCAGGCCCGAACTTTGAAAGCTGATAAGGGAGTAAAACTTCTACTTTGAAATCTATAAAATCATTTTCCTGATGTATAAAATCTACTGATATAGAGGTAGGATCGATCTCGGATACTAGAAAATTGGCTGGTTCCAAGTAATCCGCTTCTTTCTTTGCTGAATCTTCACTGAGTTCTAAACTGGATTGTTCCACCTGTTTTATCGTTGTGACGAGTTGGGACGGCCAGACAACTTTAATTGAATCGATGACCCCTATTGTCCCAAGTCCAAAATGCAGTTCCGAAGTCACCGTAGATTGATAACCTCTCACGGGGCTCAGTTCTGCATATTGTATTTTGTTATTTGTATAGACCCATACCTTACTACCCAGGGCCTGAGAATTTTTACCCTTCCCAATAAGTTTCAGTCGAAATCCTTTATTGGTACTATTATTCCGATAAAGAGAGAGGGGTTCATTAATATTAGAAATAACAACATCCAAGTCGCCGTCCTGATCAAAATCGGCATATACTGCTGCATTGGAAACATTCTGACTGGTTAATCCCCATCTTTCAGAAACGTCCTCGAAGGAGTATGCCCTCTCCTCGGCCATAACATTTCGAAAAAGGTAATTCCGGAGTTTGTTGGATGGCATTTTCTTGACCAAATCATAAGTTTTGAAATTAGTTTCGCCTTTGGCAATGGCCTTAAGTTGCTCATCGGCCACGGTATACTTGAGAAAATCCATGTTGGTGAAATCTCTTAAATAACCGTTGGTGAATAGCAAATCTTTCCATCCATCGTTATCTAAATCAGCCATAAGACCGGCCCAGCTCCAGTCTGTATTAGAAATGCCTGCCAACTGTCCTATTTCACTAAATCTGATATTCCCGTTCCGATCCTTCCCACGGTTGAGATGGAGCATGTTCCGCATATTCTGATGGTAATACCCACTATCCAATAATAGGTGGTACTGATCGTACATGTCAGGACCTTTTAACAATTTCTGGCGTCGGTTGTCTTCGGGAAGCATATCTAAGGTAAGGACATCGGGGAGCCCATCGTTATTAAAATCGCCGACGTCAGCCCCCATTGAAAATTTAGAGACATGGGTAAAAGACTTTTCCAAGGATTCCGTAAAGGTACCGTCCCGATTATTTATATAATATGAATCAACCTCAGTATAGTCACTGGTGGCGTACAGGTCGGGCCAACCATCCTGATTTATGTCGGAGACAATAACACTCAAGCCAAAGTTTAAAGCATTATTGACGATTCCCGCTTGGATGGTGACGTCCTCAAAAGCCAATTTCCCCTCTTCACTCCTATTACGGAACAACCGGTTTCCAAAGTACGGATTGGGTATAGATCTCATTTCTTTAGTATTCAAGAAAGGATTTACCGTATGGTTGGAATGGTTTAAGAGAAACATATCCAAGTCTCCATCTCGATCATAATCAAAAAAGACTGCCTGGGTAGATTGTGAGCCCGTGGCATGCAGGCCCAACTCTTTTGCCACTTCTTTAAAGACTGGTACTCCTTTCTTATTCCCCTGATTCAGATAAAGCAAATTATTCCGATCGGAAAGTTTATTATAATATCCGGAATGACAGACATAAATATCTAATAGCCCATCTCCATTTATATCTGCAACACTTACCCCTGTAGCCCATCGGCCCTCTCCACTAACTTTGGCTTTCCTGGTTACATCTTGAAAAGTAATTTTTCCGTCCGAAGACGTATTTAGGAACAGTTTATTGGGAACAGTATTTCCAGAAACAAATAGATCAGGCCTTCCATCTCCATTAAAATCGCCTACACCGATACCATTTCCATTATATAAATATTCGTATAAAAAAATATGAAGACTGTCGGACTCTACAAGTGAGTTCGTAAAATCAAGTCCAGATTGTGACGCAGGTAATAACTCGAACAGTGGCTGAGAAGTGGCCTCGTTGCAGAACAAAAAACAAACATACAGTAGTAGTCTTTTCATAGATAGAGGGTTGGTTAAAACTTATTGCCATTCAAAAAGCAACTTTTCGTCTTCCGGTTCACGCTCGACGTACATTAACAAAAGCGTCATCATTTCCTGATCACTACGCATATTACCCGTAGACATCACGAGTTGGGGCGGATTATGAGGGTTCATCGGATTCTTTGTCGTATTGTCATAAGTAGCCTCTATATGTAATATGGCTCCCTTTTGAAGTAGTACAGGCCGTTTATATTTATAAATTTCCTGCCACCTAAAATCCCATTCAGGAATATGCACCAAATGAGTCGTATCTCCTTTTAGATCGACTGAATAAGCCTTAAACTCCTTCCCTAAAAGATGCATATGTGGCCAAGCATACAATAATGACACATCGGGTTGGTTATTGGCAATTCTGAGGCGAAAGGATTTTACTTCATTAGCAAAAATCATCAGAGGTGGGCTAATGTCCTTCTCTCCGATTCCGCCAGATCCCAGACTAATCACTCTAACCTTTCTTTTTATAGGACTGGTCTTAAAAAACAAATTGATACCATTAATGCTTTCTGCCTCAAGGGAGGAGGGGCCAAAGTGAACCGTTAATAGTATGACCCCGCGATTTGGCATTACCCAGCCCATATCCTTTGGATAGGTTTCCACCGTTGTACCAGGAATCCACCCCCCGTAATACACCATGTCCTTTTTGTATTTTACCCATTCATAATATTTATCAGCTTGAGGGCCACTCAAGTCAACAACCTCGCCCGTATCGTAAAGATTGATACCGGGATCCGAAACTGGGTGAACGGCAAAGTTGGCATGATGGATCAGCTTCTTATTATTAGAGGTAAATTCAATAGCTTCTACATTGGCTGCTTCGGCTAGGTCAAATGGAATTTTAAACATAACAAAACGCTCAATTCCATCACCACGAACTTGAAATGCCTCTTTCATTTGTAAGGTAATATCTGGCTTACGTGTATAGGCGGTTCCGGCGTCCACTCTTTCCCGGATGGCCTTCTCCAGCTTAAGGTCGGCCTTGCCCTTGGGAGTACCTCCATCTACCCAAGCTACAATCTTAGCAATCTCTTCCTCACTCAACGAGCGGTCATTAGCAAATTGGTTATAATGCTGATCTGCTTTCCAGGGTGGCATGTAACGGGAGGCCACTACCTTTTTTATAAATTTGGCTCTCTTATTAACATCATCATAGCTAATCAGTGAAAAAGGCGCAGCTTCCCCCGGCCTGTGGCATGGTACACAGTTTAAATGTAGAATAGGTTGAATATCCCCATAGAAACTCGGCGATTTCTGACCTAAGGCCCAATCACTGAAAATAAAGAGGAATATTAATAGGGCAAATCGTAATAACATTGTTTTCTTGGGTATTATGAAAACACAAGATACTAAGAGTAATTTGATATTAAAAAAAATTAAAAAGTATCTGTGCGTTCACAATCCGAAGCTAACTCGTTTCTTCATCCCTAGTTATAAGTCGGTTACTCCATCTCGATGACCGTACCGGCATTACCGGCCAGGGCCTGAAGCAGGTCCTGTGCATGGCAGATGGTTACTTTTTCCACCCCATCTCTAAGTGCAGTAAAAGCATTATCCAATTTAGGAATCATTCCTTTGTTAATGACCCCCTCCGACTTATACGCTTCATAACTTCTCGTATTCAGGCTATTGATAACGGAGTCGACATTATCTGGATCCGATAATACCCCCTTCTTCTCGAAGCAATAAACCAGATTTGTTCCAAAAACCTGACTTAAACTGATTGCCGTTGCTGAAGCCATGGTGTCGGCGTTGGTATTTAACAATAAACCTTCAGCACTATACGTTATCGGAGCGATGATAGGTACGAGCCCACTCGCCAATAATTGCCCGATTCGCTCGGCATTCACCTCAGCAATGTCACCGACATATCCATAATCTACGGACCCCACGGGACGCTTCACCGAACGAATTATTCCCGCATCGGCTCCTGTAAGACCTATGGCGTTAGTTCCTAAAGCCTGAAGTTGAGCGACTAAATTCTTATTCACCAAACCGCCATATACCATTGTAACCACATCCAGCATAGATTTGTCGGTAATACGCCTTCCCTCTACCATTTGGGTCTCAATCTGAAGTGATGCCGCCACTTGAGTGGCTACCTTGCCTCCCCCATGAACCAATATCTTGGGCCCTTCCAGCCGGGAGAAATCATTTAGGAAGCGGGCAGATGCTTCTGGATTGTCGATGATATTACCTCCAATTTTTATTACCTTCAAAAGATTACGCATATTTATGTTTATTTTTCAAATCCTGAGTTTGGCAGGCAAAGTTAATATAAATGCCCATTTCGAATGAATTCCAACACCTCTCCAGACATCTTCTCGGCGTATATCTTGAATTTTTTTTAAAATTTTACGTTGCATTACATAAATGTCGGTAAGTCAATGCCCTCTGGCAAGTCATTAGCCCCAAGAAATAATAATATTTAAATCAAACATGAAACGCAGTTTTTTTCTTCTATTCCTTATCGGAGCCATTTCACTTGGCAGCTCTACTTTCGCCCAAGTGCAAAAAGCCAAGTCATCTTGGACTTACAGGTTTTCAGATTCCCAAGTTAAAAAGGGAGGTATGGTAGACCTGATATTCACGGCAACTATCGATAAAGACTGGTACTTATACTCCTCTGACTTCGATCCGGATTTGGGTCCTATGCTTACTAGTTTTAACTTCGAAAAAAATAAAACTTTCGAACTGGTTGGTAAGCTTAAGCCACAAAACCCTAAAACCAAATATGAAGAGGTCTGGGGTGGAGACGTAAAATATTTCACAGGAAAAGCTGTTTTTAAGCAAACCGTAAAGATTCTTACCGATAAACCTATCATTAAAGGAACGTCAGAATTCCAGACTTGTAGCACCATCAATGGTTTGTGCATTCCGGGTACGGAAGACTTCGAGTTTAAAGGCTTGGAAGTTATTGCGGCCGCAGAGCCGGCTTCCGTCCCTTCTTCTGTTAAGGACGAAAACAGAGATGATGCCCAGAATACTGAAGTGTCAAATCAAGAGAATAAAAACCTAAGCCCGTCGACCACCGACACCGCTTCGTCTGCTATGGGCGTAGCCGAAGAATCCCGGATCGAGGCTTCAGGCAATAGTCGATTGGCTACTACGACCTCAAGCTCGGCAATGGGGGGCTCCCTCTGGGGCTTTGCCCTGGCTGCTTTTCTGTCAGGGCTGGTCGCCTTGCTTACTCCTTGCGTTTTCCCCATCATCCCTATGACGGTAAGTTTCTTTACCAATCAAGAAAAGGGGAAGTTCAAAGCACTCCTATATGGAGTTTCTATCATAGTCATTTACACTTTAATTGGCACGGTTGTATCCCGGATTAACGGGCCAGCCTTTGCCAATTTCCTCAGTACCCATTGGATCCCTAACGTCCTCTTTTTTGCCGTATTCTTTATCTTCGGACTCTCTTTTTTGGGTCTATTTGAAATTGTTCTCCCTAGTGGGCTGGTCAATAAAATGGATCAAAAGGCCGATCAAGGGGGGTATGCAGGCGTTTTCTTCATGGCATTTACCCTGGTTCTGGTATCATTCTCCTGTACAGGCCCTATTGTAGGAAGTTTGTTGGTCGCTTCAGCGGGTGGGGAAGTACTTAAGCCGATAATTGGGATGGCCGCATTTTCATCGGCTTTTGCCATCCCATTCACACTGTTTGCTCTTTTCCCCCAATGGTTAAAATCATTGCCGAAATCGGGCGGCTGGCTCAATACCGTGAAAGTGGTTCTTGGTTTCCTCGAACTGGCCCTCGCTCTGAAATTTCTTAGCATCGCCGATCAGGTCTACCACTGGAACCTGCTCGATAGAGAAATATACCTTGCCTTCTGGATTGTCATCTTCGCTATGCTAGGATTTTATCTTCTGGGTAAAATACGAACTCCCCACGATTCGGTACTCGAAAAGGTAAGCGTTCCTCGAATATTATTAGCAATATTCACTTTCACTTTCGTCATCTACATGCTTCCCGGAATGTGGGGAGCTCCCCTCAAGGCTTTAGCGGGCTATTTACCCCCACAGTCTTCGCTTGATTTCGATTTAAGCAAACGGTCCTCCGCAACTCCACAAAATGGCTTCACCATGCCTAAGAAATATGCAAATCTATTCCACCTACCTCACGAACTCGATGGATTCTTCGATTTGGAGGAGGGACTAGCCTATGCCAAATCGGTTAATAAGCCTGTATTTATTGACTTTACTGGCCATGGTTGTGTCAACTGTAGAGAAATGGAGGCACGGGTATGGTCAGATCCGGCGGTACTTCAGCGCCTGCGGAATGATTATGTGATTGTTGCCCTTTATGTAGACGACAAAACAGAATTACCCAAAGGAGAATGGTATACCTCCAGTTATGACAATAAAATTAAAAAAACCATTGGAGCACAAAATGCAGACTTGCAGATCGTAAAATATAATAATAATGCGCAGCCCCATTATTGTTTGGTAGATCACGAAGGGAAATTGCTGGTAAAACCTATCAATTATGACCTGAATCCTCAAAATTTCGCTGACTTCCTGGATAGCGGGAAGGCTGCTTTTACTAAATAGCAATCCCTTCGGGAAGAATGCTTTTTTCCATTAGAAAACGACAAACGCCATCGAGATAAAACCCGATGGCGTTTGTCGTTTTCTCTTATCTGTTTTCCTTTACTTACTCAAAGTTTTGAATAGCATACCCTTTTCAACCTTCGCATTCAGCTCCATTCCATTTAAGATTGACAGTTCGCTCAGCTTGCTTTCCGGCATATTATAATCCTTAAGAGCCTCTTTTAAGGTACCAGTTCGCTGTACCGATTTTATTCGGATTCTCTCAGGCTGGCGATTAAGAATATTGGGATCACTTACCGACTTAAAGCCCTGAGCGACCTGCTTAAATTGTCCTGCGTAACTGTTAAAGTCTGCAGCAGTGGCTACGCCATGAATGGCGTAAATTGTGCCACCATACTGAATGAGCCAGGTAGCCACCTTGGTAGAACTAGCATCAGTCTGTGCAGCCTGCTGCTGTCCCGACTGCGCCTGCTGAGCCACAGTAGACACCATCACCAAGGCGGGATTTCCATTAATAGTGGTTTTGGTATTTTCAGAAACTTGCAGGTTATAACCTTTGATAACACCCTGAGCAGCCTCATCCAGCGTCTTGCCCTGAGCCAGGGTAAAGAGCATCATAGATTTTCCATCTTTAGGCGCCATCTGAAACTGAATAGGACTGTTTTCATATTGCCAACCGGAAGGTACTGGAAATTGAAACTTCAATTCCGGATGATAAAAAGCTCCATTTTCGACAAATCCTTGTTTGGGATCCGTACCATAAATAATCCCGTCAATTCTCTTGAGATATTCATTGCGGTTCACCTCATAAGAGCCTGGATTTTTCTGTTGATACTTGGTGGCTAAGCCGTCTACTTTCGTCATCCTGTCACCTGGATCGGGGTGGGTGGACTGGAATGTAGGAATGCTTTGGCCGCTCTGATCCGATAATTTTTTCAAAGTCCCGAAAAAGTGAGCCATTTCATGGGCATCGTATCCAATTTTGCTAGAATATTCTACCCCAATACCATCCGATTCTGTTTCATGCTCCCTGCTATAGCTAAGTAGCAGGGTACCCACTACCTGAGATGCCTGATCGGCCATGCCTCTGATCTGTGGTGACAGTACTATTCCTGCCATCAAACCTACCTGTCCGAGAATCTGAGAAGTTTGTTGACGGGCCGAATGACGGGCGGTGATATGGCCGATTTCATGACCTAATACACCAGCAAATTCCGCTTCGTTATTGAAGTGTGACATGATGCCACGGGTGAAGTATACATAGCCCCCTGGCACCGCAAAGGCATTCACTACCGGGGAATCAACAATAAAAAATTGATAGGGTAGATCGGGACGATGCGAAATTTTTGCCATAGCCTTACCCTTTTCATTTATAAAGGCTTGTAAGTTTTTATCATCATATAGTCCCATTGTGGCCACTACTGAAGGATGTGACTCTGCTCCTATAGCCAACTCCTTTTCTTTGGACATAAAGATCAATTCCTTTTTGCCTGTTACAGGATTTCTGGAACATCCAGAAAGAACCCACATGGTTCCCACGCCAAAAAGGAGATGGGTAAATACCTTCATTTTCATATATTGCTATTGTTAACTTGAATGATTAAGTTCAACTGCCTACTGAATGCAGTTTGCGAAAAAATTATGCCACAGGCTTCCTTCCCATTTCTAGGAGCTTGCCCTTTGAGCGCAACAAATACTGCATATTTTACGTCACCTTGTCGCAAAAGTAACTATTTTCGAAGTTTTTCAGGGCATGCAGTTATTTCTCTTGGGCACTTTTTCTATGGCAACAAAAAAAATAATATACAGTTTACTTCCCGGATGGCTTGCCAAAATAGACTTTTTAGGCCTATTTGAGCGTGATCCCTTTGGGAATTTTTTAACGCTGAAACGTTTTTTTATATTCATCATTGGTTGGTTTACCTATTACCGATATACGGCCGTAAACAAGATTACCATTCGAGGTAGTGAACAGCTGCTGCACCTTCCCGACCAGGGGGTTTTGTTTCTGGCCAACCACCAAACCTATTTCGCCGATGTAATTGCTTTTTACCATATTTTCTGTGCCACAAAGTGGGGATATAAGGACACGATTGCGCCTCCTTTTTATTTGTTTTCTCCTAAAGCCCGATGTTATTATGTGGCGGCATCCGAAACGATGAAAGAAGGGGGTTTTTTACCACGATTGTTTAGCACGGGTGGAGCCATCACTGTCGACCGTTCCTGGAGAGCCAATGGGGAGAATGTCTCTCGCAACTTAGATAATCAGGGACAGGACAAGATCGGATTGGGGCTGGGACATGGCTGGGTAGTAAGCTTTCCTCAGGGTACCACCAAGCCTTTTGCCCCTGTACGAAAAGGCACTGCACATCTCATTAAGGAGCATCGCCCCATAGTCATCCCTGTGGTAATCAATGGATTTAGAAGGGCATTTGACAAAAAAGGCCTTCGATTCAAAAAGAGAAATACCCGACTAACTGTAGAGTTCAAGGCCCCACTCATCTTTGCTGAGGACGAGTCAATAGATCAAATGGTGGCTCGTATCACTCAAGCCATTGAACAGGAAAATCCGCAGAAAGGTGACCAGATCGTTCGTCCGGATTAAATCTCTTCAGGTTCATTCATTAAAAGCTTTCCATTTCCGGGTATGATTTTTAAAGAATTTTTAACCAAAAGTACTTATGGCACATCAAATTCTAATTACCGGAGGAACAGGATTGGTAGGAACCCGGCTGACCACATTGCTCAAAGAGCGAGGATATTCTGTAGGCTATCTGAGCCGCAGTAAGGATCCTATAAAAGGCGTTTCTGTTTTTCGTTATGACACAAAAAATAACTTTCTAGAAGAAGGAGCTCTGGAAGGTGTAGAACATCTGATACACCTGGCCGGGGCCGGGGTAGCAGACGGTCGTTGGACAGAGGATCGCAAAAAGGTTATTATCGATAGTCGAACGGAAACCATTAAACTGGTAGCTCAAAAACTTAAAGATGCCCAAATAAGCCTGAAATCCTTCATTTCGGCCTCCGGAAGTAGCTATTATGGCCAGGATACCGGCAACGCTCAACATACCGAAGATGCTCCTGCAGGCAAGGATTTCCTATCGGAAGTCACTGTTCTCTGGGAAAAAGCTGCCGACCAAATTTCCAATTTAGGAGTCCGTACCGTAAAGCTGCGCACCGGAGTGGTTCTGAGCCTGGAGGGAGGAGCCCTGCCTAAAATAGCCCAACCAGCCAAATTAGGTCTGGGTGCACCGCTAGGTTCTGGAAGCCAATGGATGTCCTGGATTCATGTCGACGATTTATGTCGACTTTATATTGAAGCCCTTGAAAATGAGTCCTGGTATGGGACTTATAATGCTGTGGCTTCTCCTCCAGTCACCAACGCCGATCTAACCAAACAGATTTGCGAGGTGCTTAACCGGCCACAGTTTCTACCAAATGTGCCTGCCTTCGCCCTGCGATTAGCCTTTGGAGAAATGGCCAGCGTAGTGCTGGGGAGCAATTACGTTATTAACCACCGGATTGCTAACGAAACAAACTTTATTTACGAATTTCCTGACCTTAAAGAGGCACTAAAAAATCTTTATCATCAGCAGTAACTCCCCTGTTGAGCCCCTATTCAGCTTCATTTCTGGCAGGAAGCCAGCCATGCTTCCCGGTCAGGTTGAAACTGTCCTCCGTGCCGAACAACCACCGCCACCTGTCCCCCTTCCGAAATATTCATTTGAAGCCCCACGAAAGCGAGAGCATCATTCAGAATAGGAGCCAATGGAGCCGAACCAGCCACACAGGAATCCCAATACCAGTCTAACTTTTCTCCGGCAACCTCCTCCACCACCTGTTGGTAATCCTGCAGGGTATACCCTTTAAAAGGCTCACCAAACCGAGTCCACATGAGGCGCATTACGTCGTCCAGGGATTGGCTATGGTTCGATTTCTTACGCAGAAAAAGGTCCAGAATAAGTGCCACCAAGGCTCCCTTATGATAAACCGAAACCTTCCTGCCCGGAATACCTCTTTCATAACCGTCAAGCCAGAGGTCATAGGACGACTCCAGCAGGGATTGTGAAGCCTGGTTACTTCCTTCAAAATGCCGCTTCATATAGACTTCAAGCTCTTTAATATATTCATCTAATCCAAAAACACCTGATCTTTTCAAAAATAGATCACCATAATACGTGGTACAACCTTCGGCCACAAAACAGGTATTGAAATAGTTTTCCCGGGTGAAGTCGTAGGGAAGTAACTCCAACGGTCGGATACGAATGACATTCCAGGCATGAAACAATTCATGAGCGCTTACTCCCAGCAGATCTGTATGCAATTCATCGCCTTCTGCGTCGGGCCCTAGCACTACCATGGTGGAGTTTCGGTGCTCAACTCCGTGATAGTATGGAGTGGGCAGAATCAGATTCAAAAAATGATATTCCCGTTCAGGGAAGGACCCCATAGTAGCGATTTGCTCAGCAGTGAACCTGCGGAAATCATATAAAATACGTTCCCAATTGGGCTTAAGCGCACCATGCATCCAAACGTAGAAATCGACAGCACCGACTTTGTATTCCACTTTTTGAAGGGTAGATGAAGCCAGAAGAGGGCTGTCAACTAAGGCATAAAAGTCAGGTGCTAACAGGGTATTGCCTTCTCGTTTCAGGCCGGTAGCGATGCGATACCCCTGTGGAAGGGCAAGACTAACCTGGTAAGGTTCATTGATTCGTCCTTCCACATACATGGCAAAATTGATAAAATTAAGGTACCAAAGCGTATCGTCCACATAACTAGTACCCGCATTCTGAACCTGAGCAAAATAGCGATACCGAACTATCACCTTCGAATGACCTTCCGGCAAAATTCGCCAACGATCTTTGCTTACTTTTCCTATAAATAGTTTCGAGCCATCCTCTGCGAGGGCTTCTATTTTTTGAATATTTTTGGCGAAGTTTTGAATCTCATATCTCCCGGGACGCCAGGCAGGAAGTTGTATTTCTATCTCCGGTTCGGCGACTTGGTCAATACTCCAGACGATGTCTATAAAATGTGAAAGTGGGTCCTCAGCAGAGATATGGTAATGCATAAGTATTAAATAGGGATAAAAGTGGATACTTTTGGCCAAATAAACCAAAGTAAGACACTTAATCGTTACAATAATCAATCAGACCAAATAAACGACAATTAAATGAAATTTAAAATCTGCACGACCCTACTCACACTTCTGATTTTGCTTTCCATAAATAGCGCCTGGGCGCAAGATCAAGAGTATTACCGGCCCGATTCCTTAAGAACTGAGAAGCCGGTAGAATACAAGCCTACCGAACGAACTCCCCGTATAAGCGATCTGGAAGGCCCCTCAGAATTCAGTATGCGCCCTCCTATTGAGCGCGTTCGTTTAGGTGGAAGCTTTGGACTCAGCCTCGGATCGGTCACCAATATTAATCTATCTCCTATGGCGGGTTACGAACTGACTGAAAAACTTGTAGGAGGAGTAGGAGCTACTCTCATGTATTTCCGTTCCAAATACTACGGAATCAATACGGCCTATTACGGAGGACGAGGCTTTTTGATGTATGCCGTTGTACCTATGGTCAATATCATTGCAGAATATGAAGCCATGAATGTAGAGGCTTCCTACCAGAAACGACAATGGTTAGGCTCACCCATGGTGGGCGCATCCTATACCCAGCCATTGGGCGGGCGATTCACTAAAGGAGTTCATTTATCCATTCTATATAATTTGAATTATAATAATCAGATTGATCAATATAGTGGTCAGAATCTTTCTCCATATAGCAGCCCATTCGTCTTTAGAGTAACCTTTTTGTAGGAATTGCTGTTAGTAAGAATCAAGAACAACAAAACAATAGGAAAGGCATCCGCTGGGGCGGGCCGCGCATAATCAAAGTATATGGAAAATCCAGTGTTAATCATAGGTGCAGGCGATTTAGGTCTTAAAGCCTTAGAAATTTTTAAAAGAAATAATGTAGTAGTATATGGTCTACTCGACGATCGCGAAGATCTGCATGGTAAGGAATACGGCGAGATTAGCGTTTTAGGCAGCACCGACGATCCTACTTTTTTGAAAATTCTCGGCAGTAAATGTGAGGCATTTTTAGCTATAGGCGAGCGCTCTGTTCGCGAACGTCTCGCTAAAACCCTAACCAAGGAATATCAGGTAATGCCTGTAAATGCCATTCACGACACGGCCTACATCGCACAAACGGCGACTCTAGGACATGGAAACTTAATTGCATCCAAGGTAACTATAGGCCCCCTATCGCAATTGGGCCACCATGGGCTCATACTCTCCGGAGCAATCCTTGATGGTTCGGTTCAGGTAGACGATTTTGTGACAATCGGGGCCGGAGCCATCATTAACGACCGGGCAAAAATTGGAGAGGGGGCATTTATAGGCTCTGGAGCCATTATTGTGGCAGGGGTAGAGATCGGCAAAGGTGCACGGATCGGTGCTGGATCGGTGGTAGTGGAAAATGTACCCGCCAAGGCCACCTTTTTTGGCAATCCGGCCAGGAAAGTCTGACCGATAATTAGGGGAATCAAGCCCTGAAATGGAGCGTTGGGCCTAGCGGATCCAGGCGATCATAACCCCATAATAATAAAGCCCTTGCATGCGAAATGATCTGCTGGCTCTGGCAGTGTCAGGGCCATTAGGCTTTTCAGGTTAATAAATTTTTAAAGATAGTTTTCATACAATTAAAAAAGGTACTACCTTTGCAGTCCTTTTATCGAAACAAGTGAAAGAGCTAAGTAAATATAACATAGACATTTACGGTTTGGAAGACAAACAGTATGTCTATGAAATGGAGTCGGGAGACGCTTTTTTTGAGGAGTTAGAGCAGGATCTGATCGAAAGCGGGCAGTTCAAGACTAGAATTGTCATGGTCAAATCTTCAACGATGCTACAGTTCACCTTTCACATGGAAGGAACAGTAGGCTTAATTTGCGACCGTAGTCTGGAGCCATTTGAAGAGGCCTTTGAATCGGAGGAGCGGTTAATTTTAAAATTTGGCGACCGTGACGAGGAGTTATCCGACGAGATCGTGCTCATTAACCGAAATACCAATCGGGTCAATGTTGCGAGATATATTTTTGAATTTATTGCTTTGGCCCTGCCATACAAGAAGATTCACCCCGACCATCGCCAGGACGACGACAACACGGAATTTTCGCAAGAGGATGACGAAGTAATCCTGGTATATAGTTCTGAACGGGCAGTTCCAGGAGCCGACCAGGAGGATGCCGAAGCGATCGACCCTCGCTGGGCAGCTTTAAAAAAGCTGAAGGGAGACACTGAATAGCATTTTATCCCTAAAGAGGGACCCAATTAATATAATAATCGAAAGTTAACAATTAGAACATAATATCATGGCACATCCTAAGCGGAAAATCTCTTCACGCCGTCGCGATACGCGCAGAGCACATGACTTCCTTACAGGAAAGCAATTAGGGGTAGATTCTTCTACCGGCGAGATTCACCAATTTCACCGTGCACACGTACACGAAGGCAACTTAGTGTATAGAGGCAAAGTGGTAGTGGAAAACTACAGCAAAACGGTTTAGATTTCAGAAGATGAAAAGAGAATTTCGTAATATACTTGTATAAAGTTGTTACGAAATTCTTTTTTAGTAAGCACATCTGCTAAATTTACACCTTTGATTTCTAAACTTATCAGTAAAAAAACTGCGTGTAAATGAAAATTGCGGTAGATGCTATGGGGGGAGATTTAGCTCCACAGGCAATTATTGAAGGCGCCATTATGGCTGCTTCTGAGCTACCTTCGGATGCTAGAATAGTATTAATAGGCAGGGAAAGTGCTATTACGGATGTTTTTAACAGACTTAATTACTTACCTACCAATATTGATATTGTACACGCCGAAGATGTGATAGAAATGGGTGAGCATCCCACAAAAGCACTCTCACAGAAACCCAACTCCAGCATAGCTATTGGATTTAAGCTTCTTAAAGAAAAAGAAGTGGATATTTTTTGTAGTGCAGGCAACACAGGAGCCATGCATGTAGGGGCCCTATTCAGTATAAAAGCTATCGAAGGAGTGCTAAGGCCTGCTATTGCTGGCTTTGTACCTCAGGTAGGCGGGGGCCATGCGGTCATGATGGATATCGGTGCCAATGCCGATTGTAAGCCTGAAGTTTTGGCTCAGTTCGGTGAGCTTGCTTCCTTATTTGCACAACACACCTTCCAGATAGAAAGGCCTCGGGTAGCCCTGATGAATATTGGAGAAGAAGCCCAGAAAGGCTCTCTTACGGCCCAGGCCACTTATCCCCTACTGGAACAAAATAAGAAGATTAACTTTATAGGAAATATTGAAGGCAAGGATCTATTTACCAACAAGGCAGATGTGATCGTTACCGATGGTTTTACCGGCAACATTATGTTTAAGCTGGGCGAATCGCTCTATGAGATTACCAAGAGCCGGGGAATTCAGGATGATTTCATCGATCAGACGAATTATGAGGCCATCGGGGGAAGCCCCATCGTAGGCGTTAACGGAAATGTAATGATCGCTCACGGCATTTCTTCTCCTCTAGCCATAAAAAATATGGTGAGTTGGGCCTATAAACAGGTAAAATCCAAGGCTTATTTGCACATTGCACAAGCATTGAATTAATTGCATAATGAAATTATACGGCTCAACCTCTGATGATACAAAAATCCGATCTTGTCCTTCACCAAAATCCAGTGGGATTTTGACTGCTACCAATAAATCATGACCCAAATCAGAGCCTCTATTACGGGAATACATGGGTATGTACCCGATTATATCCTCACCAATGCCGAGTTGGAACAGATGGTTGCTACTAACGACGAATGGATCGTTAGCCGTACCGGGATAAAAGAAAGACATATTCTCAAAGGAGAAGGCTTAGGCAGTTCCCATATGGGAGCCGAGGCCGTTAAAGGACTGCTCAAAAAGACTAACACGGCACCAGAAGACATCGATCTATTGATCTGTGCCACCACTACTCCCGACTTTATTTTTCCCTGCACAGCCAATCTGATCTGTGACATGGTAGGCATTCGCAACGTCGGAAGCTTTGACATTCAGGCGGCCTGCTCTGGTTTTGTATACGCACTTACGATGGCGTCCCAGTTCATTGAAACAGGGAAATACAAAAAAGTTATCGTCGTAGGAGCCGACAAAATGTCGTCTATAGTAGACTATACTGACCGTAAAACCTGTATTTTATTTGGGGATGGAGCCGGAGCCGCCCTGCTGGAAGCCGATACGGAGGGCAATGGAATTATAGACTCTATTATTCGCTCAGATGGCTCGGGATATCCGTACCTGAATCAAAAAGGAGGAGGGAGTCGCTATCCACCCACACATGAAACGGTAGACCAAAAAATGCACTATGTGTTCCAGGATGGAGCCCAGGTATTTAAATTTGCCGTAAAAAATATGGCTGACATAGCGGCCGAAATCATGGAAAAAAATCAGCTCGATGGCCATAGTGTCGACTGGCTGGTACCCCATCAGGCAAATCGCCGCATCATTGAGGCTACCGCTAACCGCATGGGTGTAGGCATGGATAAAGTGATGATGAATATCGATCGATATGGAAACACCACTTCAGCAACCATCCCTCTTTGTTTATGGGACTTTGAATCGAAACTTAAGAAAGGTGATAACCTGGTCTTAGCCGCCTTTGGTGGAGGCTTTACTTGGGGTGCATTGTATCTCAAATGGGGATACTAATTAATAATCAAATACAATTATGGCAAATACTGCAGATTTACGTAACGGACTGGTAATCAATTTCAACCACGACCTGTTTCAGGTAATTGAGTTTCAACATGTGAAACCAGGAAAAGGAAACGCCTTCGTTCGTACCAAAATCAAAAGCCTTACCACCGGAAAAGTATTGGACAATACCTTCTCTTCTGGAGCCACTATTTTCCCTGTACGAGTGGAGCGTCACAAGTTTCAATACCTGTATAAGGACGATATGGGCTACAACTTTATGAACGCCGAAACCTTCGACCAAGTATTGATCGACGAAAAACTGGTGACCAATGCTGACCTGATGAAGGAGGGGCAAGAAGTAGAAATCCTTATCAATACCGAAAATGATGTGGCCCTACTCTGCGAATTACCTCCGTTTGTGGAACTGATGGTAACGTATTCTGAACCAGGGCTGAAAGGCGATACCGCTAATTCTCCCAAAAAAGCAGTAGAAGTAGAGACTGGTGCCCGAATTATGGTACCTTTATTTATCGACGAAGGGCAAAAAATAAAGGTAGATACCCGTACTTACGATTACGTGGAGAGGGTAAAATCTTAATCTAGTATTCATCTAGTATATCTTGACAGCCCGGTGCTTATAAGAGTCAGGTACCGGAGTTCAAATCTATATCATAACATTGAACCAAATGGAAACTAAAGAAATACAAAAACTAATTGACTTCATTGCGCAGTCTGGACTGGATGAGGTGAATATTGAAACCAACGATCTGAAGATCAAGGTAAAAAGATATGGATCGGGACCAACGCCGGTTTCCACCACGTCCAGCTTTGCCGCTCCTGCGCCAGCACCTGTAGCAGCACAGCCTGTGGAACCATCACCGGCGGCAGCTGCCCCCGCACCCGTTGAAGCCGCTCCAGCTGCCGACAATCTGATTACTATCAAATCGCCGATGATCGGTACGTTTTACCGTGCCGCAAGCCCTGAGTCACCAGCATTCTCAAATGTAGGCGATGCCATTACGCCCGGACAAACTGTTTGCGTTATCGAAGCGATGAAGCTCTTCAACGAAATCGAGTCGGAGGTTTCTGGTAAAATCGTAAAAATACTGGTTGAAAATGCCACCCCAGTAGAATTTGACCAACCATTATTCCTTGTTGAGCCTGCCTAAGGCTTGGGAACGTTATTGGCTTTTAACTAATTGACAATTCATGTTCAAAAAAATACTTATCGCCAACCGGGGTGAAATCGCCCTTCGCGTCATTAGAACTTGCCGTGAAATGGGCATCAAAACGGTTGCTGTATATTCCACCGCTGACCGGGATAGCTTGCATGTACGCTTTGCCGACGAGGCCGTTTGCATAGGTCCTCCTATGAGCAAACTCTCCTATCTGAACATTCAAAATATCATTTCGGCCGCCGAAGTTACTGGTGCCGACGCCATTCACCCTGGCTACGGATTCCTATCGGAAAATGCCGAATTTTCACAAATCTGTGCCGATTACGGAATTAAATTCATCGGTGCTACCGCCGCTCAGATCAACGGGATGGGCGACAAGGCTACTGCCAAAGCAACGATGATTAAAGCTGGAGTTCCGGTAGTGCCGGGCTCAGAGGGTCTACTCGAATCGGTAGAACAAGGCAAGAGACTTGCTGAAGGCATTGGCTATCCGGTAATTGTAAAAGCTACCGCAGGTGGTGGTGGTCGTGGCATGCGTATTATCAACAAACCTGAAGATTTTGAAAAAGCCTGGACCGACGCTCGTACGGAATCGGCAGCAGCTTTTGGCAATGATGGCTTATACCTCGAAAAATTTGTCGAGGAGCCTCGTCATATCGAAATCCAAATTGTTGGGGACCAATTCGGAACCGTTTGCCATCTTTCCGAAAGAGATTGTTCTATTCAACGTCGCCATCAGAAACTAGTAGAAGAGACCCCCTCTCCTATCATAACTCCTGAATTGCGGGAAAAAATGGGTGCAGCAGCTATTAAAGGTGCACAGGCTATTGGTTATGAAGGAGCCGGAACCGTCGAATTCCTAGTGGATAAACATGGCGATTTCTATTTCATGGAAATGAATACCCGGATTCAGGTGGAACACCCTATTACGGAAGAGGTTACCAACTTCGATCTGATAAAAGAGCAAATTAAAGTAGCGGCAGGCGAACCCATCTCGGGAGTCAACTACATTCCTCAACTTTATGCCATGGAATGCAGAATCAATGCCGAGGATCCTGGAAACGGTTTCCGTCCCTCTCCTGGTAAAATCACCAACTTGCATTTCCCCGGTGGTCATGGAGTACGCATCGATAGCCATGTTTACAGCGGGTATACCATTCCTCCCAATTACGACTCCATGATTGCGAAGGTGATCGTCAGTGGACAGTCTCGTGAGGAAGTAATCACCCGAATGAAACGTGCCTTGCAAGAATTTGTCTTAGAAGGAATTAAAACAACCATTCCTTTCCATATTAAGCTTATGGACGATCCAGGGTTCAAGTCTGGGAACTTTACCACGAAATACCTTGAATCTTTTGATTTTGATTCTTTGAAATAATTAAAAAAAGGCGTCGATTTATAGATTCGACGCCTTTTTCTGTTTTATTCCTCCCCTATAATCTCCTAGAGTCTCCGACCGCCGTCCAGACGGTCCTGAAGCTCCCCAAGTTCATCCCATTTTCCATCACGAGCCAAAGCGGCTTGCTCAGGCCAAGTATGTGGGTTGTGCATCTGGTTGCGACTGTCGGCTGCCACCAAAATCTGCGCAATCTTATCGGGATGCATTTCAGCTAACTGATCGAACCGGTGTATGCCCTTATTATTCAGGAGTTTTTCGATCATGGGACCTATGCCTTCTATAAGTTTTAAGTTGTCCTCTACATGAAATGGTACAGCAGCCATGGCTTGAATTTTCCGTTCCTCCGTTTGCTGCTGGCAATCGCTAACCGCCATTTGCAGTTCGGACACTTCACTGTGCAGCCTCTCCAGCTTCCCCCTACCCACTCTCCTTCCGAGCCACCAACCTATCAGGGCACTTAGAGCCAAAATAATCACCATCTCAGAAATGGCCACCGGCTGGCTCAACGGATTTATATTTAATATTATCATGATCTATATTTTAAACTTTTAACAATTGGCTAAGCTTGGATTACTCGGGTTTTCCCCCTATCAATTCGTCTTGCCAAGCCTTTAATTCCTCCCACTTACCCTGATGCGCCATCAGGGCCTGCTGAGCCCAGGTACTAGGGTCGTGCATACGGAATTTTGGACCAGCGTCGGCTAAAATCTCTTTTAGCTGATCAGTAGATGCCGTAGCGAGTTGATACAGGTTGTTTATCCCCGCATGGTTCAAAATTCTTTCTATCTTAGGACCTATCCCCTCTATTACCTTCAGGTCCTCTCTGGATGTATCGGCCTGGGTCGTCTTCTTTGGAGACATGTGAACAGCCCTGGGTATTTGGGCAGTTAAACCCCGTTTGCAATGTTCAAGGACATTGCTGAGTCGCAGGAGTTCCTGTTCTTGTATATCTTCTTCCGGTTTTCTGGAACGAAAGCCTATAATATAACCCAAAAGCGTCGCAACAACGATCATTAGTAAATGCTGCCACCAGGCATCTGTCAACCCATGTGGATTTAATTGAAACATATCCGTGTATGGTTAAATGTTAAGAAAAATTATTGAACGATAATGGAGCAACGTCGGTTGATCGAACGACCTCTGGGCGTATTATTATCGGCTTTCGGTTGTTGCTGCCCTTTACCCTCTATTGCTATCTGTTCCCGAGCCATCCCCCGTTGTACCAGAACCTGTTTCACTGCTTCGGCACGGCGCCGGGATAGGCTCAAATTGGAAGCCTCATTACCCGTATTATCGGTGTGTCCTATAAGTAATAATTTCTTGTCGGGATGATCCTTCAAATACGCCATGGCATGCTCAACGAATGATTCGTTGTCGGCATTTCTGATATATTGACTACTGCCAGTACTAAAATAAAGGTCCAGCGGCTCAAAAATGCTGCCAAATTTTTGCTGGTCTGCAAGTTCCTTTTCTGTCCCGAAACTAGCTTCTTGGGGATTTACAAAACCAATCTCCAAACCACCTCGCAATGAATCGGCCTCAAAAACGAGTTCCTCGTGAAGAACACCTGCTGTTGATATTCGATTGCCGTCTATGCCCATTTCTACAAACCAAGCTTTCATCGCTTCGGCTCTTGCTATACCCAAGTTGGGCCAAGTGCCAGGGTTACTTTCCGCGGTATGATAATACCCCTTCAATTCTATCCGCTTGGAAGGGTTACGATTTAAATAAGCTACCAATGAGTCTAGCTGAGGCTTTATGGGTAAAATCTGAGGAACAGATCCCGAACGGGCAAAGCCGAAATTTGAAACGGAATTAACAGAAAATGATGCCCCGTCATTAATTTTAAATTCGGGATAACTGTCTGTGGAGGCGAGGTGCGTGGTAGGGAGGAAGGACTCGTCACAAAGAAACTTAATATGACAATTATGCCACCAGGTTGCGGCGCCTATCCATCCAAACAACAATAGCCACCAGAAGGTATTATTTTTCGACATGATGAAAATGATAAGTGTGTGTATGATATGTTAACTCAGACCATTAACACCCCACTTTGTCACTCAATTGTCAAAGTTTTATTTGCACCATTTTCAAAAAAATATCTTCGAATTATCAGAAGGTCAAGGGAATTCCTCTTGCTGAAGTTGTTAATATGCCTCAGCTCATGGAATATTCGACATCCTCCCAACAGAGATGCATACAGGTAAGTGGTAAACAAAGGAGCTGCCTGCAAATATTTGAGTTTGCTTTACAAGCACTGCATCATGAAGGCAAGTATAGTAGAGTAATGCCTATAAAATTTGAGCCCAGACAATCGACTGGGCTCAAATTGAGATTACACACATCAAATTAACATCTACTTAAACTTTATCTGGTATTGAAAAGGGGCTGCGATATTTGCGCTTCAGATAGGTGTCTGCATCACTATCCCCTACAAATTTTTCTTGAACAGGATCGAAGGTAAGGGCTCGACCCGTGCGGTATGCAATATTCCCCAAGTGCGCCAGTCCAGAAGAAAGGTGTACTGTTTCGACGGGGCCATTAACCATAGAAGGGTCCTGGGCTACTACCGCATCTATAAAGTTCTTAAAATGGTCTCCCCCCGCCTTACGGGACGGGCCAGGCTTTCGGTCTTTTCCCAGGAATGTTTCGTAATAATCATAGCCTTTTATGACCATATAGCCTTCAGAGCCATAAAAAATATTGCCTATTCCCACACCGTCTTCCAGGTTGGTCATCCAGGGACGGACTTCAAATTCTATAATTTTTTTCTCTTTAGGATAGATATATGAGGAGGACAATAATTCGGGAGTTTCCTTGGCATCATCCCAGAGAAATTTGCCTCCTGCCGAAGTGATCTTTTCAGGAAATGTATCTAATCCCAGGCCCCATAAACACATATCCGTCTCGTGAATACCCTGGTTGCCAATATCCCCATTGCCATAGTTCCAGTGCCAGTGCCAATTATAATGCACATAGTTCTCCGAAAAGGGTTTCATCTCGGCCGGTCCCGTCCAGAGGTCATAATCCAATCCGTCGGGCACCTTCGTTACCCCCTTATCTCCAAGGTCTGGTCTCCACTTATAAACCAGGCCTCGAGCCATATAAACCTTACCTATCAACCCATCGTGCAGGTGCTTCACAGCCTCCTGCAAGGCAGCCGAGCTCCGGAGTTGCACGCCATGTTGCACCACCCGTTTGTATTTTTTTTGAGCATCGATCATTTTACGTCCCTCGTCAAAATGATGAGAGCCAGGTTTCTCTACATATACATCTTTTCCAGCCTGGCACGCCCAGATCATGGAAAGTGCATGCCAGTGATTAGGAGTTGCAATACTTACCGCATCAATTGATTTGTCGTCAAAAACCTTTCGCAAATCATTTTCTGTTCTGACTGTTTTGCCCGTTTTCGCTTTAAACTCCTTCGCACGTGTTTGCAAAATATTATTGTCGGGATCGCACAAGGTGGCTACTTCCACATTCTTTAAGGCATTAAATCCGCTGATATGGTTTTGCCCTCGTCCATTAACTCCTAATACCGCAACACGTACCCGATCATTGGCCCCAAAGGCCGAACTAGGCACGAAATAAGGTACGGTAAGTGCCAGGGCAGCACCTGTGGTATTCTTTAAAAACTTTCTTCTCGAAACAGATTGATCTTCATTCATGAGATAGATTATTGCGTGGTTCCCACAGTTAAGGTATGATAATAGACGGCAATAAGACCACCCTCCCCCTATTTTAAATCCAACTTTTTTAAACATAAATACCAAATGACTAGAATTAGCCAGATATTCTGATAAATTTAAATTTCGAATTATGCTTTTGCCAATCACCTATTTAGTCAAAAGGTAGTTTAATTTGTAAATTACAAAACCGAGCACCCGCCACACAAACGAAAGAGCTAGGAGTAGCCATGTTTCGTGGATAAATGTTTGATTTAAATGCCCCCAGCTCTTATGCCCAGCATCCGATACATATTCATATTATTTATCTCCTTAGTTTTACTAACAGGCTGCTCCGACAAAGAGCCGGCACGATATACTATTGGTTTTTCTCAATGCACCAATGCCGATGACTGGCGAAAAACCATGGTCGAAGGAATGGGTCGTGAGCTCTCATTCTATCCCGAAGTTTCCCTGGTGATGAAAGATGCCAATGGCCGTACAGAAACACAGATCAGTCAAATAGACCAGCTTATCGAACAAAAAGTAGATTTGCTAATTGTCTCTCCCAATGAATCAGCTCCGATCACCCCGGCAGTAGAGCGAGCCTATCATCGGGGTATTCCCGTCGTTATACTGGATAGGCAGACTAATTCGGAGCAATTTACTGCCTATGTAGGGGCGGATAACCGGGAGGTCGGTGCTTTGGCAGGGGACTATGCCAGAAATCTGCTTAAAGGGAAGGGGAATATTCTGGAGATCAGCGAACTGCCCGGATCGTCCGTTGATCTGGATAGGCATCGGGGCTTTCTTCAAGCTATCTCCCCCATTCCTCAGATACAATTGGTTAAGAAATTGAATGGGAATTGGGAGAAGCGAGACCTAACCAAGCCACTCCGCGAATACCTCAGCAGCCACCCAGATATTGACCTTATTTTTTGCCAAAATGATCGCCGAGCCTTAACGGCTTATGCCGTCTGCGAAGCCCTTGGCCTTTCAGAAAAAGTTAAGATCATTGGTGTGGACGGGCTCATGAAGCCCCTGGGAGGAGTCGACCTTGTGGATCAGGGTAAAATTGATGCGACTATATTATACCCAACGGGAGGAGAAGAGGCTATTGCTACAGCCATGGCAATTCTTCAAAAAAAAGCGTTTGAGCGCAAGCAAATACTTCCCATCACGGCCATCGACTCATCCAACGTCAGGATGATGAAGCTTCAAAATACCAAAGTATTAGCACAGCAAAAAGATATTGAACGTCGCCAGCAAAAAATCGAGCAACAACAAATCATCTCCAAAAACCAAACCCTAGTCATATATGGCGTATCAATTTCGCTCATTCTGGCCCTTGTCTTCGGTATCATTTCTTTCTATTCTTTAAAGGAAAATCGTAAGATCAATCATATGCTGGGACTTCAAAATGCCGAAATTCGTAGTCAAAAGAATAGGATTGAACAACTGGCTCTCCAGGCGGATCAAGAACACGAGACAAAGCTTAAATTTTTTACGAATATCAGCCATGAATTTCGTACTCCATTAACGCTCATCCTGGCACCCATAGAGGATTTGCTTTCGCAACCCCTACCTGGTTATCCAGCTATTCAAAGAGAACTTTCTTTGGTTCGAGTTAACACCCTGCGCCTGCTACGTCTTGTAAATCAGGTTATGGATTTTCGAAAACTGGAAAGCAGCAAAATGCAGGTTCATGGAAATTCACAAGATATAGTGGCATTTTTAAGACAGATCATGAACTCCTTCGAGCGGCTGGCTCAGAAACAAAAGATAGATTTTCAGTTGGTTACCTCCGAAAAGGAAATTATGGTATGGTTCGATCCGGGCATGTTCGACAAAATTATTTTTAACATATTATCAAACGCCTTCAAATTTGTCCCTAAAGGTGGGCGAATTTATATTTTTGTACGTCGAACCGAAGATGAGCAATTCGAGTGCCGTATAGAAGATAATGGCCCGGGAATGACCGCTTCCGATTTAGAACATATCTTCGAAGTTTTTTATCAGGGTTCAGGGAGCTACAAAACCTTAGGGACCGGCCTGGGATTAGCCCTATCTAAAGAGCTAGTTTCCTTGCATGGTGGTAGCATTGAAGCCCATAGTACACCATCCGAAGAGACATCTTTTACTATTCTGCTTCCACTGAGACCAGAAAAAGTTAATCAAAACGGGGTTCCTGCTTTTTCCCAAGGTGAATTTCCTCATATGGAAGAAATGGATCTGCCGGAAAATGATATAGAATGGGCTATAGATACCCCGTCAGTAAAGGGTAGGGAGCAATCGATACTCATCATCGAAGACCATAAAGAAGTCAGCGGATTATTAGCCCAGAAACTGCAGCCTGAGTATGACATATGGATAGCCTCCACCGGAGAAGAAGGCTTAAAATTGGCGTTCGACCATATACCCGACTTAATAATCAGTGATATAATGCTTCCAGGAAAAGATGGCTTAAGCCTGGCCCAAACGCTGAAAACTGATTTTCGAACCTCTCATATTCCCATCATGCTTCTCACGGCCCAAAGCGGTTTAGAGCAGCAGATCGCCGGAATTAAAACCGGGGTAGATAGCTATATCATTAAACCTTTTAATTTACAATTGGTGGCCGAAACGGTTAAGACTTTATTGAAAAACAGGATTCTTCTTCGGGAACATTATAGCAGTGAACTTCCCATTGAGCATAGCGGCACTATAGTCCCTAAGAAGTTAGACAAAAAATTCATTACTCAATTCACGGCCTATATAGAAGAGCATTTTGCACAATCGGAATTGAGTGTAGAAGATATAGCCACCGCCTTAGGCATGTCGAGAGTGCAATTATATAGAAAAGTAAAAGCCCTCCTAGGTATGAGTGTGAATGAATATTTGCAGGAGTCGAGACTAAATAAGGCTCGATTTTTATTGCGCCGTGAGGAGTACACCATTGCTGATGTGGCCTATAAGGTAGGCTTCTCTTCTCCTACTTACTTTTCCACCGCCTTTAAAAATCGTTTCCAACAAACGCCCATGGAATACAAAAAGAGTTAAATACGGAGTTTTTTATCATTCTGTCCCTTCATAATTCCATTTTAGCTTAGAGCCTGCTCAGAAAATGTATCAATATTTAATAAAGTTGTTTCAAAATCGAAAGTATAAATCTTAATACTTTACCCCCTAATAGTGATAACTATTTGTAATACAATAGATTAAAGCCACTCGAACCAACAGTATCAAAGTTTAACTTTTTTGAGATAATATTTAGTTATTCAAAGCACCCTTCCATCGTAGTTTTGACAAAAATATCAGAACTACAACATGAAAAAGAGTAAGGTACTAATCTGGTCAATCACAGTAGCTCTAGGGGGCTTCCTTTTCGGTTTCGACACGGCAGTAATTTCTGGCGCAGAAAAAGCTATACAGGCTTTGTGGGACCTTTCCCCTGTAGCCCATGGCTTTACGGTCTCCATTGCCCTAATAGGAACCGTAATAGGAGCCATGCTGGGGGGTATTCCTACGGATCGCTTTGGTCGTAAGAAAGTTTTAATATGGATCGCCATACTCTACCTAATCTCAGCCCTAGGGTCTGCATTGGCAATGGATTGGTACAGCTTTATCGCATTTCGCTTCCTTGGGGGCTTAGGAGTGGGAGCATCTTCAGTGGCCGCACCCTTATATATTTCCGAAATTTCCCCGGCCCGGTCCCGAGGTAAAATGGTAGGATTATTTCAGTTCAATGTGGTCTTTGGGATCTTGATTGCTTATTTCTCCAACTACTTTATGCAGGGTCTGGGCGACAATGCCTGGCGATGGATGTTAGGGATAGAGGCACTACCTTCTATCGTTTTTCTGGTGGCATTACTATATGTCCCAGAGAGTCCGAGATGGCTGGTCGTTAAAAAGGGAATGATCGATCAGGCCCGTCATATTTTGCAGCGCATTGATGAAGCCAATAGTGAGCAAATTTTACAGGACATTCTTCGATCATCAGAAGCCACGAAAGCCCATCCGAAGGCAAGGTTGTTTTCGGAACAATATAAAACCCCTGTGAGTCTGGCTATCCTTTTTGCTGTATTCAATCAAGTCTCTGGAATCAACGCCATTATCTATTACAGTCCCCGGATTTTCGAAATGACCGGACTGGGTACCAAGGCTGCATTTTTGTCTTCCGCTGGAGTAGGATTCGTAAACTTCACATTTACTCTGATTGCCATTAATTTTATTGATCGATTCGGCCGACGGACTCTAATGGCAATAGGTTCAGTAGGACTTATTATAACCCTAGCTTTAGTGGCAAGGGCCTTTTACATCGGCGACTTTTCGGGTGTACCCCTCTTTCTCTTCTTGTATATAGCATTTTTTGCCTTCTCACAGGGTGCCGTTATTTGGGTATTTATATCGGAAATCTTTCCCAATGAAGTCCGTGCTCATGGGCAAGCGCTGGGAAGCTTCACCCACTGGATTATGGCCGCCCTGATTGCCTTTTCCTTTCCTATCATCGCCGAGTATTTTGGCGGCGGGCCCACTTTCACCTTTTTCGCTCTGATGATGGTATTACAATTAATTTTTGTCTGGCGCATGATGCCCGAAACCAAAGGGATGTCCCTGGAAGGCGTAGGAAAAAATATTATTCAACATTAATAGCATATATTATGACACCTAAAGTGGTAATTTTTGGCGAGATGCTCTGGGATATGCTTCCCTCAGGAAAACAGCCGGGCGGCGCTCCAATGAACGTAGCCATTCACCTCAAAAATTTTGGAGGAGCCCCTATTCTGATCAGCCGGATAGGTTCAGACGACCTTGGGGAGGAACTGATGCACTACCTGGAAAGCCAAGGGCTCCCTACCCAACTAGTTCAGACCGGAACGACGCATCTGACTGGGATCGTAAAGGTAAATCTTAGTGACAAAACAGAGGTTACCTATAAAATTGTTCAGCCGGTAGCATGGGATTATATCCATTTGACCCCAGAAAACATTGAGTTGGTCACCCAAGCCGATGTTTTCCTTTACGGAAGCTTGGCAGCAAGAGGCGCTCAATCGAAAGAAACACTGCTTCACCTGCTATCGGTAGCCAAGCTTAAAGTATTCGATGTAAATCTTCGTCCCCCCTATTTTGACCAGCCTGCAATAGAAGAATTACTCTATAGAGCAGACATTGTCAAGCTCAACGAAAACGAGCTGAGTCTAATCGCTACATGGTACGGTTTGGAAGATGATTTCGAAGCGCAAATTAAAGACCTGATTGCCCGATTCCAATTACAGATGGTCTGTGTCACCCTTGGTGCCAACGGTGCCATTGTGGTGCATCAGGATCGCGTTTACAGGCAGCATGGTTTTCCTGTAGAAGTTCAGGATACCATTGGGAGCGGTGATTCCTTTCTCGCTATGTTCCTTCATCTTTTTCTCGAAGGAGTTTCTATTCCAGAAGCCCTTTGCAAAGCCTGTGGAGTAGGTGCTCTGGTAGCTACCCACCAAGGTGCCACTCCTACTATTTCCGAACAAATGCTTGTGGATTTTCTTAAAATAAAACATCAAACATCATGTTAAAACAATTACTATTAATTGCATTAGCCCTTGGGTGCTGTATTCAGATAGCGCTTGCCCAAAACAATATTTCAGGAAAGGTAACTGCTAGTGATGGAACAGGGCTACCTGGAGTGAGTATTTTAGAAAAAGGGACGACCAATGGTACTGTTACAGACATTGAAGGACAGTTTACCATTCGGGTTCAAGAAAATGCGACCCTCGTATTTTCCTATGTAGGTATGAATACTCAAGAGATCAGTGTAGGAAACCGTTCTAAGGTAGATGTTACTTTAGAAGATGACTCCAAGGCTCTAAGCGAAGTGGTCGTGGTTGGCTATACTTCATCTAAGAAAGAAGATCTTACAGGAGCCATTGCTGTAGTAGACATGGCACCACTCAAAAACATCAGTTCTGGCAATCCAATGCAGGCCCTTCAGGGTCGGGTGCCCGGTCTTTATATCGAAAAAAGTGGATCTCCTAACGGTTCCAACTCTCGTATCCTAATCAGAGGAGCTAATACGCTGGGTAATACAGATCCTCTTTATATTATTGACGGGGTACCCACTAAACGTCCCGAGGTCTTTCAGGGCTTGAATTCTAGTTCCATAGAGTCGATACAGGTATTGAAAGATGCATCAGCAGCATCTATCTATGGCTCCAGAGCATCTAACGGTGTCATTATTGTAACTACCAAAACAGGGATAAATAGCAATGGAAAACTCAATATAGATTTCAATAGCAGTATTTCAACACAGTCAGAAAAGTATGCGCGTTTTCCTATGTTGAATGCTATTGACCGAGGTAAGGCACTTTGGCAAGCTTCTGTCAACGACAAGGTTAATCCTGAAGATGGATACGGAGCACTTTATGATTTCGACTGGAACAAGGACTTCTCCAACCCGATACTAAACGGAGTGAAGGTTCAGCCCCTGGTAGGTGGAGACCCAAATATGCCGGCTGGAAATACTAACTGGCAGAAGGAAATATACAAAACAGGTTTTATAACCAATAGTGATTTAACCATTTCGGGTGGCACCAAGACCTCCGCTTTATCGATTAACTTGGGTTATTATAAAAATACCGGAATGCTTCGATATACTGGATATGATCGATTGAGTGGACGAATAAATGCCAATACCAGCACCTTCAATGGTCACTTAAAAATAGGAGCCAATGCCCTGATGGTGACTTCAAATGAAACTCTCCAGGCATCCGACATTGGGGGGGCTCCAACCCCGGGTTTAGCCATTACTTTGGCACCTACTATCCCTGTTTATGCATTAGATGGTAGCTGGGGTGGAGCAGTGGGCTCTGGATATTCCGACCGCAACAACCCTCTCCATATGCAGGAAATTAATAAATGGGATAATACCAAAAGACTTACCCTGTTTGGAAATGTATTTATTGAGGCAGAACCCGTTAAAAACTTATTTTTAAGAACAAGTTTAGGAGCCGATAACGGACGGTATTATAGTAAAAATATAGAGCAGGCCTTCGAAGAAGGTTCGTTTGGCAGAACCAGTAATAATCTAACAATAGATCAGAATCGGGCTATGAGTATTACCTGGTCCAATACCGTCCGTTTCAACCTGGATATGGGTGCCCATCGGCTCAAATTTCTGGCGGGAATAGAAGCCATAAAAAACGATTTCGGTTTTGAAACCGCGAGAAAAGAAGGGTTCGCCCAGCAAACGGAAGATTATTTTGTCCTCAGCGCTGGAACGGGCAACGCCAATATTTCAGGTTCTGGATCGGGTAGTAGATTATTATCTCAATTCGCAAGAATCGATTATGGATTCTCCGACCGCTACCTTGCTGCCTTGACCCTGCGTAGAGATGGTTCTTCCAGGTTTGGTACCGAAAACGCATATGGAATTTTTCCGGCAGCTTCTTTGGGCTGGAGAATTGATAAAGAGAAATTTTTTAGCCAGCTAAAAGCAGTAAGCAACCTGAAACTCAGAGCTGGAGTTGGAAGGGTTGGAAATCAGGAAATTGGTGATCTCGCGCGTTATGGCTTGTACGATACCCGCTACGGAGCACGTCAGTCGCAATACCCCAACGGACATAACAGTTTTTTCGATCAGTATTATAATATCGGAACGGCCTATGATCTTAACGGCGCTAATACAGGAAACCTTCCATCCGGCTTCGTCTCCATACAAGGTGCCAACCCCAACCTAAAATGGGAAACAACTGATGAGTTAAATGTGGGAATTGATTTCGGTTTTTTCAATGGGGTACTTCAGGGATCCTTAGACTATTTTACTCGAAAAACCAGCGATATTCTTATCACACCGCCAGTAGCATCAGCAGTTGGAGAAGGTCAGCTTAGGGTCGTTAATGGAGCTAGTAAGACCAATAATGGATTTGAATTTTCCTTAGGATATTTTGCCAAGCCTAAAGGTGATTTTACCTATAACGTAATGACGGGCGTGAGTCGGTTTCGAGATAAGATAACCGTGCTACCAGAGGAAGTAAGAGCCGCTTATCCTGGCAACGCCATTCAGACAATCCTAGGGCATTCGCAATTCGATCTTTTCGGTTACCAAACGGACGGCTTATTTCAAAATCAGCAGGAGGTAGATGCTGCTCCCACCCAGGTAGGTGCAGCTCCTGGTCGCATTCGCTATGTTGACAATAATGGAGACGGACAAATAGACGATTTGGACCGAGTATTCTTTGGGACTACCCTTCCAGCCTTCGAATATAATCTAAAGTTAGAAGCTTTTTATAAAGGCTGGGACTTCTCTGTATTCGGAAGTGGGGTCGCTGGACGATCTGGATATGACGCCTACACTTTCTACAATCATTTTATTAGAGGCCGTGATAATGTGGGACCTGGAGTATTTGATGCTTGGACACCTCAAAACACCAGTTCAAGTATACCTGCTCTGACCCTCTCTGACGTCAATAATGAAACCCGACCCAGTGATTATTTCAATGTGAATACGTCCTATTTTAAACTCCGAAACCTGCAGGTAGGTTACGCATTTAATAACGAATTGATTGCAAAAATTGGACTTGAAAGAGTACGATTATATTTGATGGCAGAAAATCTATTTCTGGCAAAGTCAAGCGATTTTACTGGCCCCGATCCGGAACGCATTGACATCAACAGCATCCCAATTCCCAGAACCTTTACGTTCGGTCTGAATCTATCATTCTAATCCCAAAAATGGAAAAATCATGAAAATCAAGTATATATCTTACCTAATGCTTGCCAGTGGACTACTAATCTTTTCTTCGTGTAAAAATTATTTCGATTATCAGCCTCAAGGCTTGTTGTCTGCTGAAAATATTGAGTCGGCAGCCGGGGCAGAGGCCCTGGTAACTGCAGCTTATGCAGGAATAGGAAATGACGAAATGATAGGGCCTATGACGAGCATGTGGGTGTATGGCAGTGTCCGTTCCGACGATAGCTATAAGGGTGGAGGTGGCGTTTCCGATCTGGCCGAAATAGACTTTTATGAGCATTATAACCTTACTCGTCCAGACTTCGAGTTCTTCCATCCATATACCTGGCAGAATTTTTACAAGGCAATTTCCAGGGCCAATGCGGCTTTAAATAGCATCAATGCTCTCCCGGAAAGTCAATATCCTCTTAAAAAGGAAAGGCAAGCTGAAATGCGTTTCTTACGTGCTCATTCGCATTTTATGTTAAAAATGCTATTTAAAAACATCCCTTATATTACAGAAACACTGACTTCTGAGCAGATTTTGCAGACTTCCAACGTGGAATTAACCAACGATCAACTTTGGGATAAAATAGCCGAAGATTTCCAATTTGCCATTAATAATCTTCCTGAAACTCAAAGCCAAATTGGACGGGCCAACAAGCTCTCCGCCGCGGCATATCTGGCCAAACTCCGTTTATTCCAGGCTTATTCCCAAAATGAACAGCATCAGGTTACTGAAATCAATCGCAATAAGTTAGAAGAGGTGGTAGAACTGACCCAACTGGTCATAACTTCGGGAAGATATAGTCTACAGCCCGATTATGCCGAAAATTTTATAGCTGAAACAGAAAATGGCCCCGAATCCATTTTTGCGATACAATATTCTATCAACGATGGAACTGCAACAGGACGCTTAAGTTATGTCACTGGGCTCAACTACCCTCATGGGGCGCCACAATATGGTTGCTGCGGTTTTCATCAACCTAGCCAAAATATGGCCAATGCTTTCAAAACCAATGCGAATGGTCTCCCAGACTTTGAACACTTCAATGATTCCAATATCGACTTCGCAAATCAAACAGTAGACCCTAGAGTCGACCATACCATCGGTATTGACCAGCATGTTTATAAATACGATGCGAGTAAGCCTTTTAGTAATAGTTGGATTCGTGATCCGGGCGTTTACGGATATTTCCATACGATGAAAGAACAGCAACTAGCCACGAGTTCTTCTTTTCATAAGGAAGGTCCATTTATTGGCACTTCAAAAAATATTGACATCATCCGATACGCCGATGTTTTACTAATGCAGGCTGAGGCTTATATTGAACTGGGCCAGCACGCTTTGGCACTTCCTCTGATCAATCAGGTTCGGGAAAGAGCAGCGCAGAGCACAGGCAGACTAAAGAAACAGGATGGAAGTTTCGCCTCCAAGTATTATATTAAATCTTATACTAATAATGGGTGGACCCAAGGATTTGCCAGAGAAGCACTACGCTGGGAACGTCGCCTAGAATTTGCCACCGAAGGTTCCCGATTCTTCGATCTGGTGCGCTGGGGAATAGCAGAAAAGACCCTTAATGCTTATATTGATAAAGAAAAATTGCGTAGACCCTATCTATCAACGGCCAGATTTACTGCAGGTAGAGACGAATACCTTCCGATTCCACAACGAGAAATAAGCTTTACAAAAGGATTATATAAACAAAATCCTAACTTTTAAGATAGTATCAACCATAGAGATTACCCGATTCCACCGCTAAACTTTTCGCTATGTTCAAACCACTCATATTGTTGGCAGTTGCCACTCTTGCCCTATATTCCTGCCAATCGCAGAAGCAAATTCAAGAAACCGATAGGGAGAGCTATCGTCCTAATTATCATTTCTCTCCCGAAAAAAACTGGATTAACGACCCTAATGGTTTAGTCTATCTGGATGGGGAGTATCATATGTTTTATCAATACAATCCCTACGGTAATGAATGGGGACATATGAGCTGGGGACATGCGGTCAGTACCGATCTGATACAATGGGAGCATCTGCCAATAGCTCTTGAGGAATTTAGCAATGCAGACTCAACTGAAACCATGATCTTCTCTGGGAGTGCAGTAGTCGATCGTGATAACACGTCCGGTTTTTTCGAAACGGGTAAGAAAGATGGTATTGTAGCTATATTTACTTCTCATGTCCACTCCAACAACGAGGGCCTGAGGCAACACCAAAGCTTGGGTTACAGCCACGACAAGGGCCGTACCTGGAAGTTATATGACAAGAATCCAGTGCTAGACCTTAATATGAAGGATTTTCGCGATCCCAATGTTTTCTGGTACGCACCTGAGCAAAAATGGATTATGTCTGTGGTGAAGCCTCAGGAGTACCTGGCCCAGTTTTATAGCTCCAAAGACCTTAAAAGTTGGACGCTGCTGAGCGAATTCGGAAAGAAAGGAGATACTACCAAGATATGGGAGTGCCCTGCTCTATTTGAAATACCAGTAGAAGGCACCCAAGAGAAGAAATGGATTTTGACAATCTCTAGTGGACATAGGGAAAAAAACTATTTGGCCATGCAGTATTTTGTAGGGGACTTCGATGGCAAAACATTCCGTGCACAGCCACAGGAAGAAATATTATTTATCGATGAAGGCAAGGATTTTTATGCCGGAATTCCATTCAACAACCTACCAGACAGCCAGCAGAATCCCATCATGATCGGCTGGGTTAACGACTGGGAATACGCGAATAAGATCCCTACAGAAAAGTTTAGAGGGAGCATGTCAATACCCCGGGCACTGAGCCTAAAGTCTACTCCGAATGGCTACCGCCTTTTACAAGAGCCCATAGATTTAAAACCCATCTACAAGGACGAAGTAAGTTTCGACGGCCTAGAGGTGTCTGGAGCAGAAACATTGGACTTTACTGGTGATTCATACCTACTAACGGCGGAAATTACCATGGGATCGGCTGAACTTGTGGAAATTCAGTTATTAAAAAGTGGAGAAGAAGCTAGTATCCTGAGCTATGACACCGGCACGGAAATGCTTTCTTTTGACCGCAGAAAATCGGGGCACACCTCATTTAGCGATCGTTTTCCGAGTGTAGAAAAAATAAAAGTTCCCCTTCAAAATGGCCAGCTAAAATTAAAAGTTTTGGTTGATAGGGCCATGGTAGAGATTTTTGCCAACGGAGGAGCTCAGGCCCTTACCGATATGGTATTCCCTAAGAAGTCGGAAGGCAAAATATTACTCTCGGCGGAGGGTGGAAAGGCCGTATTCTCCAGATTGAATATCGTGGAATTAAAATAAAACCCAATTGGATGTAAATTGAAGAAACCCATAACCGACAGGCAGTGCCTGCCGGTTATGGGCCAAGTTATTTTAAAGATTCCCTACGGCCTGGTGAATTTGCTTTACAACATCTGTATAATTTTCATCATTAGGAAGTCCAAAGAGCGATTTCTCCTTTATCATGGTTGCGACATTCTCCGGCACCAATTTGTCCCAACCTGGCTCCCCACGCTTAATCATCTCAAGGACGCTGTCGGTGGTAATATGCATATGGTCCTTATTATAGTTTCGAATATCCTCAATTTTATCATTGAGTACCAAATATTGAAACAAGGGCCGGAGGTGCTCCGGTACTACAAAATTTTCGCAACTATAAACGGATCCATCAGGTTGCAAAGTAGGATAAATAAAGAGCTTGACCTTCCGGCTAAACAGGGTAGCGAAGGACTCTAATATACCTCCTGGCAGAAATTCATAATGTTTTTCCTCGAAGATATCCTGTAGATTTGGACTACCTAATAACAACCCGGCTTTAAGTTTCGACAAGCGAGAAAGAAAGGATGCCAGTTTATAGTATTCATGATAATTGGATATCATTACCATATGGCCCAGCGAACAGAGTATGTCCACCCGATCCAGAAAATCCTTTTCATCAATATCTCTATCTGAGCCTTTCAGGTTATGAAGGGTAAGTTCCGAAACCAGTACTACTTTAGATTCATCTACATCCGGTTCGGCAAGGAATTGCTTTTGGCCGTTTTCGATCAGATCGATATGTACATTCGTAATAGGACGTAAACGCCCGCGCATCATGAGAATATGTTTTTTATACAAAGCCTCTGATGGCTGCAAAACACCTCCATCCGCACCAAAAAGCGCAGCGTCGGTAAACCCATTCCGCACCAACCGCAGACTCATCAGTCGATTATCGACCCTTTCGAAATCAGGGCCGCTAAAGCGTACCATATCAATCTCTATACGCTCAGTGGTCAGGTCATCCATCAAGGACTTCAGAAGCGTCTGAGGTGAGCGATAGTAGAAAAAGCAGCCGTAAAGAAGGTTGACACCGATAATTCCTAAGGCTTGTTGCTGAAGTAAATTTTCATTGTCCCGCATACGGACATGTATTACTACATAATTGGTAGGCCCGAATGGAGTCAGTTGAAACTGAAGCCCTAGCCAGCCATGAGCTTCATTGGTTTTCTGGAAATTGAGCGCTACTACCGTATTGGCAAAAGCGAAGAATAGACTATCTACTCCACGTTTTTCAGAAAGACGTTTCTCTACAAGGTCATATTCCCTATTTAACATCTTCATCAGACGCGACTCTACCACATAACGTCCACCTGCCTCCGTGCCATAAATAGCATCACTAAAGGTCATATCGTAGGCAGACATGGTTTTGGCTACGGTTCCAGAAGCCCCACCGGCTTTAAAAAACATGGCCGCGGTTTCCTGCCCGGCACCTATCTCAGCAAAGGATCCGTATATTCTTGGATCGAGATTGATGCGTAAGGCTTTTTGCTTAGTTCCCAGATTCTTTTCGTACATAATAGTATAGATGAAGCTTTAACTGCAATTTAAGAAAAATACTACCTTCATAAATTATATATAGGGATGACTTCCGTTTATTAACAAAAAAAAGTTACCCCCAGGTATTATTGGAAGATTTTTTTTAAACTTACCATGCCCACTGAGTTATCTCTTGAATATTTGTTTGTTTACGGCACACTTATGCGTGGCCATACCAACCCTTACTCCACTTTTTTGGCAGAGCATGCTTCATTTTTTGGAGAAGGATATGCCCCTGGCGACCTTTATCTGATCGACTGGTATCCGGGAGCGGTTTATAATCCTGATGGCCATTCCCATTTCTGGGGAGAGATTTACCAGCTTCGCCAGCCCCATGAAACTTTAAAGATCTTGGATGTCTACGAAGAAGTTTCCGAAAATCAGGGGGAATATATACGGCGTTCCATCGAGGTTCAAACCCAGAGCGGGCTACGGCTAAGTTGCTGGACCTACTTGTACAATTGGCCCCTGAAAGGCTTCAAGCGCATAGCCAATGGCAGATTTTGACCAGAATCGATAAGCGAGCTTATGCTTTACTGACCCTCTCTCCGATGAGTCGTAAACCATCCAAGGTCAGCCGAGGATCTATCTCCACAAACTCATCCTGTAGGGTTTCAATGATAGAGGACAAACCTCCCGTCGCTATAGCGATACAATCTCCTTGAAGCTCTTCCTTAATACGCGACAGGAGTGACTTCACTAAACCCTCGTACCCCAGCAGTATTCCCGACTGAATGGCATGAACTGTGTTTTTGCCAATGGCCGATTGGGGTAGCTCGAGAGGTACTTCCGGCAGCTGAGCCGTATTGGTAAATAGCGCTTTTACCGCCGTTTTGAGTCCTGGAAGTATGGCCACACCCAATATTTCACGTTGGGCCGATACCGTAGTAAATGTGAGTGCAGTGCCAAAATCCACGATCACACAGTTCCTGTTATATCGGTTCATTGCGGCAACGGAATTGGCGATCAAATCCGCTCCTATCTCGTGAGGATGGTCTATGGCTATATTTAGTTCGGGAAAAATGGTAGGTCCAACTAATATAGTACCCTCCCCGAAAAGGGATAGCAAAACCTTTTGAAGAATGGGAGTCATATCGGGGACTACGCTACCTAATACCACCGTAGAAACATCCCCCATCCAGAGTCCCGTCTCCATAAAATGTAATCGAATCTGAGATTCATAATTAGACGGAGACTCAGTGGATAAGGTGCGTATGCGAAGAACACTCACGCAGTCATCCGACTCGTATAATCCAAAAACGGTATCTGTGTTGCCAACATCTACAGCAAGGAGCATGGGACTATTTTTATAGTAAAATAAAAGATAATAAAAACGTAATACTTAGTCGAAAAGGCGAAAAATTACGAGACAAAGCTAGCAAATCTATGCCCCGATTGGAAAGATTCTACCAAAACCTAAATAAATGTGGTTTTATCAGGCCCAATCATGGACGAATCCTTCTCATATTAACTATTTTTGGCAAACCGTTATTTCAATAATATGCCCTGATTATGGAATCTTATCAGGCACTACTCATTCGAATCAAATAGTTATTATGCGTTTCGTTGCCCTCACCCTCTTACTATCCTTACAGGTATTTTCGTCCATTGCACAACATATCCCTGAATGGCAGGACCCTCAATTAATTAGTGTAAACACCGAAAGACCCAGGGCCCATTTTACTCCCTATTATAGCGAAATAAATGCCCGGAATTTCGATAACCATAGCCCTTTCGTCCAGTCTTTAAATGGCGACTGGCAATTTAAATGGGTTAGTCATCCCAAAAACGCCCCAACCAACTTTTTTAATCCTGCCTTCCCAGTTCAGGATTGGGAAAAAATTCCGGTGCCTTCCAACTGGCAGGTAGTAGGTGCCTTAGAAGGAAGATCCTACGACCCACCCATCTTCAGCAATATTAAATATCCATTCAAAGCCGACCCACCATCTATTTCAGAGGAACAAAATGCAGTAGGCTTATATAGAACAACCTTCTCTGTCGACGAACTCGTAAATAACCATACCTTTTTCCTTCATTTTGGTGGGGTACAATCCGCTTGTTATGTATGGCTAAATGGCGAAGCTATCGGCTATCATGAAGATGGAATGACCCCATTTGAATTTAATGTCAGCGACTTAGTCAAAAGAGGTGAAAATCATTTGGCCGTACAGGTCATCAACTATTCTACCGGAAGTTACCTGGAAGATCAGGATTACTGGAGGCTCTCTGGTATCTTCAGAGATGTAACCTTACTCAAACTTCCACAAGTTAATATCACAGACTTTACAGTACGAACACAGCTGGATGCCAACCTGATACATGGTAATCTGAACATCAGTGCTTTTGCCAAAAATTACAGTGACTCCAGCGTATATGCCCACCAAATGGTATTTACCTTATACAATGCTCAAGGTGAGGTCGTCATTGCACCCAACAGTCGAATTATCAGAAGTATGACTCCAGGCCAGGAAGTTCCCGTTCGTCTGGAGTTACCACTTTCAGAGCCTATTAAATGGAATGCAGAAAATCCCTATCTCTATACCCTAACCATTCAGCTGATGAACTCGAATGGTAAGGTACTGGAAGCAACCAGCCAAAGAGTCGGATTTAGGGAGGTAAAAATAAAAGGAGGGCAATTATTAGTCAACGGAAAAGCAATTACTCTTAAGGGGGTTAATCGCCATGAGTTCGACCCGGCAACAGGACGCGTGATGAGTAGGGAAATGATGATCCGCGACATTAAGTTGATGAAGCAGCATAATATTAATGCTGTACGAACCTCGCACTATCCCAATGTCAGCGAATGGTACGACCTCTGCGACCAGTATGGCTTATATGTCATGGATGAAGCGAATATCGAATCGCATGAACTATGGGAGAAAAACATCATTCTAGCTTCCAAACCCGAATGGAGGCCAGCTTTTATGGCCCGTGCCAAGGCCATGGTAGAAAGGGACAAGAATCACCCTTCGGTGATCATCTGGTCGCTAGGCAATGAATCGGGCATGGGTGAGCACTTTGAAGCCATGGCAGAATTTATCCGTCTGGCCGACCCCACTCGTCCTATTCATTACGAAGGACGAAAGGACTATAACCCTACCTCCTTAAGCAATTTCGATATCATTTCAGTCATGTATCCGTCCACCCAGGATATGCTAGATCTTGTTAAAAAGGATAGGTCCCGCCCGTTAATCCTCTGCGAATATGCTCATGCAATGGGTAATAGCGTAGGAAATTTACAAGAATACTGGGATGTAATCGAAAAAAATTCTGGTATGCAGGGGGGCTTTATCTGGGACTGGGTCGATCAGGGATTGGAACTAAAAAACGCTGACGGTCAAAAATATTGGGATTATTTCAACTTAGTCGATGGGGCCAACGCGGGCGATGGTCTAGTCAATCCTGATCGTACACCCCAACCAGAATTACAGGAGGTAAAAAAAGTGTATCAATATATCAAATTCGACGAAAATGATAGCCTCAGCGCCCACAAAAAGCAGATTTCTATACGAAATGGTTACGATTTCATGGGGTTGGATCATTTGGAAGCGCATTGGTCATTTACAGAAAATGGAAAGGAAGTTGACAAAGGAATTATTCCTAAGCTATCCCTGGCTCCCCAAAAATCCCTGACTCTTGAGATTCCTTATAAGACCCCAAGCAGTGTAAAGGCCGGAGCGGAGTATCATCTTACTGTTGGAATTTCGCAGAAAGATAGCAGCCTTTTTGCCCCTAAGGGTCATATCGTCGCATGGGCCCAATTTGTAGTAGCCTTGGCTAATGAAAACCCAAAGACCATTAGCCTTGCTCGTTCTGCGGCTCTCAAGCTTACCCAAATCAACAATAATATCCTGCAGATTAGCGGGGAGAATTTTTCGGTAATCTTCGACCGCAGTAAAGGAGGTATGACCTCTTTTAAAAACCAGCAACAAGAAATGCTGCGGGCACCTGTAGAAGCTAGCTTCTGGAGAGTACCTACCGATAACGACGAGGGAGGAAAGGAAAAAAGCTATGCTGAAAGCTGGAGACAATCAGGCCTAAACCAATTGACGATCGGTACTTCATCCTATAAAGTTTCAAAAATTAATTCTCATGCCATTCGTGTCTTATTTCAGAAAACTTTAAAAGGGGCCCAGCAGCAGATTCAAACCAATACCATTTATACCGTCTACGCCACTGGGGATATTCATATTCAAAACAGCATTACACCGGAAGGCAGTTGGCCATCATTTGCCAGAGTCGGGCAACAGCTGGTCATGCCGTCGTACTACGACCAAATCAGCTGGTTTGGCCGAGGCCCCCACGAAAGTTACCCGGATCGCAAAACTGGTGCAGCGGTAGGGCTCTATGCCGGAACGGTGCCCGGACAACATTTTCCTTATATCTCTCCTCAAGAAAACGGTAACAAAACCGATGTGCGCTGGGCCTCTATCACCAATGAGAAGGGCCTGGGGTTGCTAATCGTAGCCGACTCCCTATTAAACCTGTCTGCTCATGACTACTCTGATGAAGCCTTAAATAATGCTAAATCCCGGGGAACGGCACTCAGCAGGAGTATGGGCACCTTTGTGCATATCGATATGGCACAAATGGGGCTGGGTGGCGACGATAGTTGGTCGCCGCGCGTGCATGCCCCTTATCTTCTAAAAGCAGATCATTACCAATATAGCTATCGCCTATCAGCAATAAATAGCCATTCCAAAATAGAAGAAATTGTTCTAGGACGTCTACCTTATTTATTATCGGGGGAGAAGAATGCTGACCAGGAAGTTTTTGAAGAGGTCAGCGAGGTGGTTCCCACTAAAGTACAGCCCAAAAAGAAAAGGAGAAGGCGCAGATAATAACTAACCCTACAAATAAATTTAATTTTAATCATAAAACAGTATTATTACGCACCATATGCGTATTAATACTGTTTTATGATCGAATGATACGGGTATCGCCGTGTCAGGGAAGGAATAGCGCAATTTTTTAATTAATTTTGCTTTAACACACTGATGCTATTGGATATAGCCGGTGACACACAACTATGGGATGAGATTAGAAAAGAGAAATCGTATAGCTGAGCTTGACGTATTACGTGGTTTTGCAGCCTTAGCAGTTGTCATATTTCATTTTACAATGAATGACAATGCCATTAAATTGGGCTGGGAATTCCGCTATGGCGTGACGGGTGTAGATATATTTTTTATGATCAGCGGATTCGTAATTTATATGAGCATCCTCAGAATAAATCGAGCCGAAGATTTTGTCGTTTTCCGTTTTGCTCGCTTGTATCCTACTTACTGGGTTTGCGTAACGATTACAGCACTTTTTGTACTTTATTTCGAACCCCAGAATTTCGGCCTTCCGCAAGTCATTGCCAACCTTACGATGTTTCCCACCTATTTCGGAATCGAAGATTTGGACGGGTCCTACTGGACGCTCCTGGTAGAATTATGGTTTTATTTCTGGATTTTTCTTCTGCTAGTATATAAAAAAATCGACGCCATTATTAACCATTCTCTAGTAATCATGGCGGTCATTGCCGTCTTTCATCTGTTAAGTCCCTACTACCCTAGCGCTTACCAATACATCACTCTGAAAATCCAGATTCTGAATCACTTTCCCCTATTCTTTTCAGGGATCGTATTTTATAAAGTTAAGTTCAATGGTCTTACAAATCGCTATATACTTTGTCTCTGTGCAAGCTTTTTACTGGCCTGCTATCTTCATGACAAGGGGGGAAGAAGCATGTACCATATATCTGCCTGGGAGCATTATGGACTTATTTTGGGCTATCACCTGATCTTCGTCCTCTTTATTATGGAGCGTCTCAATTTTCTTATTACCAAACCATTCCTCTATTTAGGCAAAATATCCTATAGCCTTTATCTCCTTCACCAATACATAGGCTCCCAGTTGATCAACGCATTGCAACAAGAATTTTCATTTAGTATAGAGATTGCAATCCTTCTGACGCTGATTATCAGTCTCATGATGGCTTCAATAATTAATCAATATATAGAAACACCACTCAACGACCAAATCAGAAGATGGTATTCGAAAAAATCGCAAAAAATTAAGCAATTTGCCTAATTCTGTTTCCGATTAGCGTTCTCTGCTTTCCAGGTCATTATCTTAGCATTCACACGCTTCAGCATCGAGGGCTCGGTGTTATAATATATCACTCCCTTAAAAGTATCAAGCCTTAATGCCTCATCGTATCGTTTATCGATAAACAGATGAACCACTTCCTTATCTTCAGTTTTGAATAGTCCCTTCGCCACGTACCCTGCCGCAAAGCCACGAACCTTATATGAAACAGCAGGCCACTGCGCAACCAGACGGATATCCTGTATATCATCGCTTTGGAGAGTTAACCCAAAACTTCCTTTGATTGTTAAAATATTGTCCTCCAGGATTAATTCGTTTTCCTTCAGGTCACGAATCGTGGTCAGGCCAATTACCAGCGTCACGACAAGCAAAATCCCCATAGGAATATAAGTAGCCAGGCTATTATCTGCTTTAGAATAGTATGAATGACCTCTCCACAAGAAATAGACATAAGCCAACAAAGGGTAAGTTACCATGAAAACGGAGGCCCAGTTCTGGCTAATTAACCATAAGCCCAAGGTTCCCAGAAAAAGGGTTATACTCAGCTTCCTGTGAAAGTCTTTGAAAAACCGGATATAATTTTTGATATCAACTCTTGCACGTTTCTCGGCCGACATGGTATTATAGCCAGAGAGCAAGTAACGAGCATTGTCTTCTGTAAGTATATAGGAAATTGCCAGAAAAATACCAGAGATAATTGCAGTGACATAAAGCATATCTATACTCATTTTAGCTTCTAACAGGGTAACGATTAATGGCTGTGAACCCATATATACCAGGGAGAAATGTTATTTTTGTAAAGCACATTTATGTAATGCCGCAATACAAATATGACTAGCAATCCCATACTTGAACTTGCAAGGGAGTTTGTCCACTATACCAGCAAAAATATTTTTTTGACTGGCAAGGCGGGTACAGGAAAAACAACCTTTCTGCACACACTCAAAGATACCTTACCCAAACGTATGGCTATTGTGGCTCCTACTGGAGTAGCAGCGATTAATGCGGGTGGCGTAACCATCCATTCCCTATTTCAACTACCCTTTAGCCCCTACATTCCCGACGGTTTCCAAGGTCAGAACCGATTTAAATTTAACAAGGATAAAATTAATGTGCTAAAGGGACTGGATCTTTTAGTAATTGATGAAATCAGTATGGTGCGCGCCGACACATTAGATGCTATGGACGATGTGCTGCGCCACTACCGAAATCGGGAAAGCCCATTTGGTGGGGTACAGCTCCTTATGATTGGTGACTTACACCAACTCCCACCCATTGTATCCCATTCGGATTGGCAAATACTGAGAGAACATTATAAAAACCCTTATTTTTTTGAAAGTAAGGCCCTTGCTCCAACAAAACCTATTTGCATTGAACTGACTCAGATATACCGGCAAAGTGATCCCGTTTTCGTGAATCTGCTCAATCAGGTCCGAGACAATGAGCTGGATGAAGTAAGCATCCAAACGCTTAACGAACGATTCATAGCCAATTTCAAACCGGAGGATGATGAGGGCTACATAACCCTGACGACGCATAAAGCCTTCGCGCACCAGCTTAATGCTACGAAACTGGACCAGTTAGAAGGGGAAAAAATATCCTTTGAAGCCGAATACAAAGGGAACTTTCCTGCTCATAACTATCCTACTGAAGAAAGCTTGGATCTGAAAGTGGGTGCTCAGGTAATGTTTATTAAAAATGATCCGAGTCGCGAAAAACAGTATTATAATGGCAAAATTGGCAAGGTGGTCCGAATTGCTTCAGACACTATATATGTAAAATGCAAAGACCAATACTCTGAGATCGTTGTAGAAAAAGCGGAATGGCAGAATATCAAATATGTGATGAATGTCGAAACCAAAGAAATGGAAGAGCAAATCTTGGGAAGCTTCATTCAACTCCCACTCAAACTCGCCTGGGCCATTACCATTCACAAAAGTCAGGGGCTCACTTTTGAAAAGGCTATAATCGATGCGAGTGAGTCCTTTTCTCCCGGCCAGGTTTATGTGGCTCTGAGCCGTTGTAAAAGCCTGAATGGACTGGTATTGAGCAAGCCCTTCACCCAGTCCAGCGTAAAAACAGATCCACTGGTAGCCAATTTTAGTTCGAAAGTAAGGGCCCACCCGCCCAATGAACTTCAACTACAGGTAGAGAAGCAGGTATTCCAATCGGGTTTATTACAAGATCTATTCGATTTCACCCCACTGAAAAAGCCTTCCGATCAGCTGATCAAAGTAATTCAAGAGAACTTAATGGTTTTAAACAAACACGTGGTGGAAGAATTTCAAACCATTAACGATCTACTCTGGACTCAACTTTACCTGGTAGCGGATAAGTTTAAAAATCAACTTCTAGGGCTTTTAGAAGAGGCTAATGGGGTGATGGAATATCCTCAACTCAAGACGCGCATATCACAGGCATCTAAATATTTTGTGACCCAAATACAGGAAATAATTCTTCCGAGGTTAAAACTATTTCAGATTGAAACCGATAATACCGCACTTAAACAAAACATCAGCAATATGCTGGAAGCACTTCGCCATGCCCTTTATATAAAAGAAAAATGCCTGGTAGCCTCACAGCATGGTTTCGCAGCCCATACCTATTTACAAACCAAATCGAATGCTGATATTGACTACTTCACTGCTGACAGGCCCATCGTTATATCAGGCCAGGCTCCGAGGGGACAGGCCAACACTGGTTTATACCTTCGGATAAAGTCATGGCGCAATGAAAAAGCTGCCGCCTTTCAGGTGGATGATTATCAAATTCTTTCGTTAAAATGCATATCAGAACTGGCTCGCAGCCAACCCCGAAACCTGAAAGAATTGGGCAAGATTCCCGGGATTGGGAAGACAAAACTTCGCAAGTTTGGAAACGAATTATTAAACCTGATTTCTAAAAATTCAGGAGAAGATCCTCAATCGATTCTTAAAACCACGAAAAAAGCATTTACGGAAATAAAATTATCGAAAAAGAAGCCTCATCCCCGTCAGATTACTTATGAGGCGTTTATGGACGGACAATCCCCAACGGAAATTGCCCGTGCCAGAAAGCTCAGTATGACGGCAGTAGAGTCACATTTGCTCTACTATATTTCTACCGGACATCTGAACGCCTTCAGCCTTTTCCCTCCCGAAAAAATAAACCCTATACTGGATTACTGTAGATCGCACCACACCTTGTCAGCCACTGAGGTGAGACGCGCTTTAGGTGACGAATTTTCCTATGCGCAGATCAGGGCTGCCTTGCAGCATCTTCAGACAAACGGCTGACCGCCTCCAGATCTATTTGAGGAGCCACACCAAGCTCTTCCCTTTTGAATTGAGCATTGATGGGGGTAAAATTATCAAAGAAGCCACAGTTTTTCAAGTAAAATGAACGTTGATTACTCCCTCCCGCATAGTCCATGCGGTACCCTTTTCGGGCAGTGGCATCGGCTGTAAACTTAGCTTGGGTAAGTTCTACCCAGGATCCGGAAGCAGGCTTCACCCATTGATTCCCAAAATGAACCTGTCGGGTGACATTTCCTTTTTCTGGAATAAAATTCTCTAAAAAGGAATGCAGGCGCTTCAGGTAGGTGTCTGTCTCGGGCCGTCTAAAACTAGCGATTAGTGACCATTTCTGAGTCTCAGGAGCAAAGAAATAAGCGGTATATGTAGTCGTCTTATTTGAAGTAGGTACTCCCTTAAGTAAGAAACGATAAGTTTTACCCGCTTTCCAATTGTATTTCAGGTAACTCTGCCCACCTGAACCCTCGTTGCCAAATTCGCCGGTGTGAACTTGATCTCCTTTGGACAATAGGACAATGCGTTTGCCCTCGGGAATCGATTTGGGATCGTCAGTTTGAAAGGGGCTCCATACGGAAAATAATATACGGCGCTCGGAATCGGAGTTGACCTGCATACCAAAATACCCTTCTGCAAAGCCATTAGCCATAAAATAGGAACCTACAATATCCTGACCTTCAGGCACTGTAACTTCATTATAAAACCATTCTATGGGTGCCTCTGGCACGGAATAGTTAAGATGAACTGAGGGGCCTCTACGTCCCCAGTGAAAGTAATTATCCTTATTATTTTGCACATAACAGGCCTGAGGATTTACGGCCTCTCCATCGGCAATGATGGAATACACTTCAGCATAATTACCCCCCGTTTTACTGACGCCCTGAAGGGAGATTTTAACATAACCGGTATCCGCAATGGACCATTCACCTAGGGCACAATAGCCATCACCAGACTTTATTAAATTCACCAATTTAGACTGGTCTCCTAGACGGATGTTAATTCGACTATCTCCCTGAGCTTGGGCATTAAGAAATAAATTCACCTTCCCGGTTTTGGCAAAGCGGATATAACTGTCAATGACATCGTTGGGACTTGCCCAGTTAACGAGTCCTTTGGAAGAGATAGTTGCTTGGCCTCCTGTGCGTACATAGGCATTTCCGCCCATGGGGATATGTATCCGCCCTTCACGCTTTTGAAGCGTGTCCACAGTAGTAGATGTATCCTTAGCCATACAGCCGTGAATCACTAGTATGAAGGACATAAGGAGAAAGGAAAAGTTAAGTTTCATAGGAATAGTTATGTTTTAGGAATCAGGTTTCGTGAATAACACGAAGGAGCCAATTTATGAAATATTTAGGCAACCGAAAAAACCATTGCCTTTAAGGCAAAAAATGGCTCCACTTTATCAATGGAACCATTTTTTTATGATTGAACCTTAATACAATGAATTTACTTATCCAGCAAGGCATTACGCTTATTTATAATGGCCTCACGAGTCTTTTGTAACTTAGCTTTTTGAATGGCCGAAGCGTTGGCTATCTCTTGATCCAGGCGCTTAATTTCCTTATCGAAGGCATCGTATTGGTTTTTAGCTGACTGATCCAGCCTGGCTACCTTTTCCTGAACAGACTTTGAGGCATCTTTTACGCCGCTGGCAACCTTACCTCCCGCCTCTTTGACATTATCTGCAACTTTTTCAGAGGCATTTTTCACGCCTGAGATCAACCCTTTGGAGGCATCTTTCACGTCTCCGGCAACATCTTGTGTCGTTTCTTTTACGTCTGAGGCCACATCCATGGTGGCATCTTTCATTTTTGTTCCGGCATCTTCTACATCGGCCATTGCCGAGGCAGCAGCCTCATTGGCCTCTTCTTTGGTATTTTTAGAGCAAGACGAGAAGGTCATTACAGAAGCCAATAACAGAACGCTGAAATTTAAAATTGATTTTTTCATTCTTTTGGATGTTAAGTGTGTTTCAAATCAAAATGGTAAGAAGTACCTTACTGTTTAGATGATAAAAAATGGAAAGGTCACCAAAGAGCGGCAATTTAGTATGCTAGTTCCTCAGAAAAAATTCAAAAAATCACGTACAAACGGCTTGTCATATTGGATGCTCCTATTGAAAATATGGGATTGGACAGGAATAATCCTTTCGAAGAAGAATACCGGGCAGGACTAGACAGTAATACTTTTTGTACCTTTGTATCATGCAGACAACGCAGATTACCTTTGAAGATTTTAAGCTCAACCGTCAACTTCTCAATGCGATAGAAGAGGCGGGATATAGCAAGCCCACGCCCATTCAGGAGCAGGCCATCCCCCTTATTCAGGCGGGTCATGACGTTTTAGGAATAGCCCAAACGGGTACAGGCAAGACCGCAGCGTATTCGCTTCCTTTGTTAATGAAGATTAAATATGCTCAGGGTGTGCATGCCAGGGCCCTTATTCTGGCACCTACCCGAGAACTGGTCATGCAGATTACCTCTGCCATCAAGCAGTTTAGCCAATACACCGATATTCGCACCGTGGCGCTGTTTGGTGGAGTCGGCACCAAGGCGCAGATAGAAGGAATAGAAAGTGGGGTAGATATTATCGTGGCTACGCCGGGGCGCTTTATGGATTTATACCTGAAAGAAATTGTTGTTGTAAAACATCTTACAACCCTGGTTCTGGACGAAGCCGACAAAATGATGGACATGGGCTTTATGCCACAGATCCGCAGAATGCTGGAAATTGTGCCCCGCAAAAGACAGAACCTGTTATTCTCAGCCACCTTTGCCGACAAGGTGGAGAGGCTCTCTTTCGAATTCCTAGAGTTCCCTACCCGAATAGAAGTGACCCCCCAAGCCACGGCTGCAGAAATGGTAGAACAGGTCCTCTATGAGCTCCCCAACTTTGGCACCAAAATAAACTTGCTGACCTATCTCCTACAGAGCTCTGATGAATTTAAGCGTGTGCTAATTTTCACACGGAGTCGGGAAATTGCTGGCTTTGTTTATAAATACCTTTTAAGGAAGGTAGTTCCGGAAGAAGAGATAAGAGTAATACATGCTAATAAGGGGCAAAATACACGTACCAATGCTATGGAGGCATTCAAAGAAGGCTCGGTACGCGTGCTTGTCGCCACAGATGTGGCCTCCCGCGGAATTGATATTACCGAAGTGAGCCATGTATTTAATTTCGACGTGCCCTTGATTTATGAAGATTATGTGCACCGGATTGGCCGAACCGGCCGTGCAAACAATATTGGGAAAGCCATAACGTTTATGACCATGGCAGACGCTTATCATATTCGCAAAATCGAAAAAATCATCAGAACAGAGATTCCCCAAAAGCCGCTACCTGCTGATCTGGAGATTCTGACTACTCCAAAGCCTGAACAGCAGGAAATGCTTCGGGAAATTGATGCACAAAAACGAAAAGAAGACCCTACTTTTCTGGGAGCTTTTCATGAGAAAAAGAAAATATATCCCACCAGAATCAAGCCAGAGAAAAAGGGTCAGAAAGAAGGCAGAAGAGGTTCCGGAACAGGCTCAGGCAAGGGATCGAGCAGAAGTAAAAGAAGATAATACAATACATTTTCAATATTTACGTTTAAATTGGACAATAGAAACCCATTTCCCCTTTAAGTATAAACATGAAAAAATCTATTGTTTTTTGGTTGTTCCTTTCTTCTCCGGTAATTGGCTTCGGTCAGATAAACCATCTGGCTAGCGCCAGTGCACCGGTAACCGACACGAACATCGCCCAAAAACGTCCCTTGTCTCTCCAAGAAAAAAGAATACTACCCCTTTTTGGAGACGGCAACAAGACATCGGAGCAGATCGATGAAGAAATTCGATTTTTAAGTAATTGTGACAAATCCTTTACCTCACGAGGAGAAGCAAGCAGTTTTTTTGCTACCCGGGCCTGGGAATACCTGCAGGAAGGCTCCCTGGATACTGCGTGTTATCGGTTTAACCTGGCCCATTTGCTTGACGACAAAAATGTCGAAGCCTATTGGGGTCTCGGAGTGGTAAGCTTTCAGCGTGAAGACTGGGTAGAAGCTAAAGAAATGTTGAGTCGAGGCGTGAACTTGCAGTCTGATAATGTAGCCCTATTGGTAGACTTATCAACGGTAGACCTTAAACTGTACGGAATAACCAATAGAAGGGAAGAGCTGAACGAGGCCAAACGCCTGCTCGACCATGCTATTGGTATTGACTCCACCTATGCCTTAGGCCAATATAACCAGGCCATGGTGCATTACAATCTGGATCAGCCTGAGAAGTCCTGGGAACACCTTCATAAAGGCAGGGTTCTGGATTTCAGTCAACTCAATCTGGAGTTTGTCAACATGCTAAAAACCCGAATGCCTGATCCGCAGGGATTTTTCAAGTAAAAGATAGCTTTTAATAGTAAAAGGGTCGGGGCCTGATCATTAATGACCAGGCCCCGACCCTTTTACTATTTATACATCACTCCAACTAAATCTAGAGAACGTCCTGATGATTAAGCTGGAGCAGCATCAAATCATGAAGCCGAAATACATTTATGACAGAAACAAATGGAAAATAGCCCCTGGTTCACAGCAAAGCATTTTAGTCATATAGCCCGTATCAAGGCACTTTTCGCTCCCGACGCCTCTGTCCGAGCCGAAAAAAGGTGTTGTTCAAATAGATGAACAAAAACAATGCTAGCATTATAAATAGCACTTTCCATTTATAATTAAACCCAGCGAAGCTTTCAGTACCTGATGTAGTAATTTCGTACTTTATTCCATAGCGCTCGGCCAATGTCGTTTCCTTATCAAAGGGCAAAGCTTCCTCGTAATGAAACGGGGTAATAGGTTCTCCTTTGATGTTGATATAGCCGTATTTATTCCCGACCCGCACCATGGAAATGCCATTATTATAATACGAAGCGAAGTCATAAATCAAGGGAGTGCGTACCTTTCCCTTTTTGTCGATATGGCCGAATTTTCCGTTAATAGCCACTGCCGATCGATCCTCCCCTGTAAAGCCGGTTGCTTCGTCATAGATAAAAGGGATCCGGGTGTCGCCCTTCCGATCGATACAACCCCATTTCCCCTCCTTTTTAGCCCAGAACAAACCCGCTGTAGGCTTTCGCGTGTCCGTAAATACGAATGGTGCAACTATTTCTCCGGTATACCGATCCATATAGCCAAACTTATCTCCGTATTGGATACGCTCTAATCCTTGTCCCGAAAATTCGTACTCCGGATCGATTCCATCTAAAGCAACCGGAATTCGTAGTACCAAGTCTTTACTGATAATTCCATATTTACCCTTATACAAAAAATGGTATACCCCTTCAGACTCCTTGATCTCTTGCTCAATAAATGGACTGAAATTCCAGTTTAACAGGAAGATTTCCTTATTTTTCCACCAGATCAGATCCTCTTTCGTATCCTGGTTACACACATAGTCGACAGTAGCTTTGGATTTGAGAAAATCATTTTTAAAGTGATGAACCGGGACTGTAAAAAACTCCTTTCCTGTAGAGTCAATATAGGCGATGCCATACTGTTCGCCCGCATCATAAATAACCCAGGTTTTACGACTTCTGAATCGGTCGGTAGCCAAATAAACGGCAGGGACGATCACCTTTCCCCTTTTATCAATAAAGCCATGATAGCCCTGCTTGTTCTGGTAACCCTCTTTAGGTACAAATTCCGCCAGTCCCTCGGAAAAAGGGCCGATATCCCGATATGCCGGTGTGAGCTTTCGTCCTTGCTGATCTACCAGATAAGTATCGTACTGGGTGCAAGGAATCTGAATCTTTTTTACGACAAACACTTCTCCATACCGTATATGACTGGTATATTCATTTAACCAAGCCTGTGCCTGTGAACGAGGGGCTAGCAAGAGGAATGTAAGATAGACAAGGAGGATTTTTTTATAAAAAGACATATGAGGATATGCAAACAATCGGCTTTTAGTAGTTCAAAACGGAATATACTAACAAAAATCACTCCTGTCAAAATCTGAACAGCTTTCAAAATAACCACGGCAATAACAAACAAAACGGCTCCTCAAACCAGGAGGTTTGGGAGCCGTTCACGAGTATTTTAACAGACCTTATTTGAATACAAATCCAGATGGAGCAATTCCCACTTTTACGGAATCGACCAGGCTACCATCAGCCCGGTAACGAATTGCATATCCTCCCTGAGCATAGGATGGAGTAATACCTCCATAGATCAATCCTTGTTGCGGATCGATTCCAAGGCCTGTAAAAGCTCTATTAATTAATGGCTTGGATAGGTCTACTTGAGTTGCGGCCACCGGATATTGGTATGTCTGTCCTAAACTCACTCCATTAGCATCATAATAGGACAGCGTAAAATAGATACTTTTCTTGTCTTTACTCATTACAGGATGCCCGATTGACTTGCTTCCATCGGTACTTACGGCCACTGTTTTCAGAACCTGAAGACTAGTCGCATCCAGTTGAATGAATTTGAGTCCTGCCTGCACCCACAGCATTCCGGAATCGTCCATACCTACAACACGAGGCGACGTTTCCATTTCGACCTGTTTTACGATCGCATTGGTGGCTGTATTAATCATAGTAAGGGTATTGACACCACTATAATTGACTGTACCCAAATAAATCATTCCATTGATATATACCATCTCCTCAACGCCTTTAGGAACCGCAATACGCTTGGTAACCTGATTGGTGGTGAGGTCTATAACGGCAACGTAACCCTCAGAAATAAAGAAGTTCGGATAGTTCCCTGTAGCGCCCCAGCAAGACACGTAGGCTTTGTTACCATTGATAGCGACCACTTCCCTTGGATTTTCGATTTCCGGACTACCAATGGTAGCGATGGATTCGAGGGTATTGGCATCGACAATTTCAATTTTATCCATGGAGGCCGCCGAATTGTCTACTAATATTAATCCCACCTCTCCTGCAATCGCATATCCTTGTATTCCACCTTTGAGGCTAACGTTATTCACTGTTTTGAACACGTCGGCGTCGGCAGTAGCATCTTCTCTTCTAAAAAAAGATAGTGACCCATTATTGCTGCTGAAGTTGCCCTCATTGATTACAAACACGCCTTGGGCATAATCGCCTTTGGGCTTTGGTTCGCTTTGGTTACAAGACCAGGTCCCCAAAAGTAGAGTTCCCAATGCCCCTATACTTAATATTTGCTTCTTCATTGTAAGTAGGTAATTATTCATATTAAAATGCAAAAAAAATAAAATTTTAGTCCTTATCTCAATCCATGGCTTATTCAGACTTCTTTTCCTTATTTATATTCGGTAATTCAAACGTTAAACTCAGCGCATAATTACGCCCAGGCATGGCATTATTGCGAACATTAAGATAATAGGTGTTGCTCAGATTATTGATCTGCATCTGCACGCCAAGCCACATTTGACCTAGGGAGAATTTTGTAGACCCAATAACGTTAATCAGGCCATACCCTGGCAGGAAATCTGTATTATCAAATGTAGTATACTGCCTGGAAGCAGCCTTATAATACACGGTCAGACGTGTTAGTTTGGATTGTAAATAAGCACTTAAATGGGCCTGATGACGGGGCACAAACATCAATTGTTTACCCACCACATCACCGCTATAGGCGTCGTAGGCCTTTTCCTGTGTGCTATGGGTATAAGCATATCCACCAGTCGCACCCAAAGCCCAATTATCCATTTGCCACTTCCAGTCGGCATCGAGTTCTATGCCTTGGGCTAGAACTTGCTGTAGATTTTCCACAAAATACCGCTTGGATGGATTCCAATAGGTCCAGTCCTTTACCCTATTATGGTACAGGGATATGGAGGTAGTGAATTGTTGATTTCCCCTAAATGACGCCCTACTTTCCAGGCCTACTTCTTTATTCCATCCTGCTTCCGGGCGGATGTCAGGATTTCCTATCTCCGACCAGTATCGCTCATTTAGCGTTGGCACCCGATAACTCTTACTGACATTTCCCTTGAGACTCAGGCTATGTCGCTCCTGCCGGAGTAAATGATAGTCAACACCCAGCGAAGGAGTGAGGGGAGGGCTGTAGCGGGTGATATACGCTTTGCGCAAGTTCAGCGCCAGCACCATCCTTTCAGTGGCCTGCATGCGGGTTAGCAAGAAAAGATCTCCCCGGTTTTCTGTTATCAGAGGGTCTGAATAATTTTCCAATCGTGCTCGGTAATGCGTAAATTCCCCACCCAGCATAGTATTCAGGAAACGGCCATTTCCCAAATTCCACCGGTATTCATACACCAATCGATTGGCGAGGCGATCCACCTCGGAATGTTCCAAATCTACCAGCGCACCCTTTCCGTAATCGGTAAGATCGCGTACCCAGGCAGCGCTTGCCACCAGGTTGGCCCATCTGTATTTTAACATGGCTCTATAAGCTGTTATGCTCGTAAATTCCCGGCCCGCAGTATCTTTTGGAACTAGGGTGATTTGGTTGTCCGTAATCCATAGGTGAGCAGATACTTCTTGTTGGTTATCCGACAGGAAATACAGATCTTGAACTAACCCGTTTTGTTTAGTGTGAGTAGGCAGCAAGGCAGTACCTTGTCTTTCGCTGTAGGGATAGTCGTTTGGAATAAGCGTATGATATAATGCGGTTTTGCCTGCTAACCTCCATTTTTGTGACAACTGGGATGCATATCGACCAGCCAGCTGTGCCGACCGGTTATCGAAACTAGCCTGTCTGTAGCCCACTTTTAAATCGGAACCAAGGGAGGGGATTTCACTATCCAATAATATGCTTCCACCCACCGCATCGGAGCCCACTAAGCTGGCTGAAGATCCATATTGAATACGCATGGCATCGAAGGCTACAACTGGTATCGTAGAAAAATCGGTTTGTCCTAAACTAGGAGCATTGATATTGAGCCCATTCCATAATACTGCCGTATGATTGGCAGAAGTACCTCTGAAGGAAACCGTGCTCAATTGTCCAGGGCCGTAATTACGAAAGGCAAGATTGGATTGAGCACCTAATAAATCTACCAGATTTTGAAAGCCATACTGGGCCAAACTGGCAGAATCGAGGCGCTGAACTTTCAGGCCTGCCATGTAATGTTGTGCACCGAAGCCTTTTACCAGTAAGGGCTCCAGAAGTAACGAATCTGTCTGCGCCAGAGCTCGGCCCGACAATAGTAGAACCGGCAACCAAATATTTCTAAAAAAGAGCTTTAAACTGTGCATATATTCAACTGTATATCAATGCTTTTCCTCCGAAAGATTGAAAACAACATACCCTTGGCAGGTCTCCTGACTTATCCTCTCCTTCCCCCGGCCTTCCCATTTCGAACCTGATGAAACAGTGGCTATGAAGTAGTGGGTAGTAGAAATTAGATTTACAGTTGCGGGGACAGCTCCCGATCTTCCCGGGATTCCCTATTAAGCCTCAAACCACACGATGTGGCTATGGCACCAAAGTGATGCAAAGATAATGAAATTAAAATGGGTTTCTCTTTAACGTTTTTGGGCAAGATCAAAATCTAATAGCTAAAATATTACCTTTGCACAAAAAAAGTATCTTGCTAACTGCCTTAGCCAAACGGCTTTCACTCCCACATCAACAGAAAGGTATCCAACTTATGTTGGGCGCCACCTTGTTTTTTGCCTTGACCTCGGGCCTTTCCAAATGGCTGGGTCGGCATTTCCCTACCCTAGAGTTGGTATTCTTTCGGAACGTAGTGGGTGTCCTATTTATTGGCTACAGCATCTGGAAGCGACCCCTTCAACAAAAATCAGGAGGCAAGCTAGGTCTACTCGTATTTAGAGGCGTGGTAGGAACCCTTTCCCTTTATATGCTTTTTTATTCTATTCAAGTCCTGGGTCTGGGTCGAGCCTCCACCTACCAATACACCTATCCTATTTTTTTGGCCTTGCTATCCTGGTTGCTCTTAGGGGAAAAACTCCGTTTCCAGGAATGGCTTGCCATCGGAATAGGTTTTCTGGGGATACTCTTCGTATTTCGTCCCGATCTCGACATGTCCGTTCACGATCATGCCCTGGGCCTAGGGGTGGCCATTCTTACAGCCGTTTCCTACCTCTCCATTCGACATCTGGGGCATCATTACGACGTAAGGGCTATTATTCTTTCCTTTATGCTCAGTGGGATAATTATGCCTCTGGCTTCTATGGCCGGTGGAGAATTATTTCCGGAAATCACCGACAACTTCCTCATCGGTCGATTTATATTGCCCCTTAGCCCTTATCATTGGTTGGGATTTCTGGCCCTAGGACTAACGGCATTAATCGGCCAAAAGATGCTGACTGAATCTTTTACTTATGACAAAGCCGGGCGCATCGCTGCCATTGGCTATTCCAATATTCTATTTTCTTCCGTTCTGGGTATCATAATGGGTGAGGCATTCCCCTCTTTCCCTATGCTGATCGGCATGTTACTCATTATTATGGGAGGTGTTTTGATTGCCCTTTCAAAAGCATCCAAATAGGATAAGTATTTCCAGGTATAACAGAGTGGCAATTGTTTCGTTATGAAACTTATATCGGAATAGGAGCTGTTATTCCTTAAAATACCCGTTATGAATATATATATAAAAGGTCTCTTACTGACCTCCATAGGTTTTCTCTTTCTGGCAAGCCATCCGTCTCAAGCTCAAAAATCGGAAGCTATTAATTGGTTGACGATAGAAGAGGCATATAAAAAAATTCAGACGGAACCTCGCAAGGTTCTCATAGACATATATACTGACTGGTGTGGCTGGTGTAAGGTCATGGATCGGGAGACTTTCCGAAATCCTGACGTTGTCCAATATATCAATAAAAATTATTACGCGGTAAAGCTTAATGCAGAACAAAAAGAAGCCATCGTCTTAGGTAATACCGAATTTTCCTACGATGCGGCCAATCGCACACATCAACTAGCCCTTTCACTTACCAACAATCGGCCTAGTTACCCCACAACGGTCTTCCTTGACGATCAGTTTCAGATGATTCAACCCTTACCAGGCTATATGAAGGCCAGAGAATTTCATGAAGTAATCACCTTTTTTGGTGAAGGCTACCATAAAAAGGAAGCCTTTGAAACTTACCAAAAAACAACTTATAGGAAGATTATTGGCAAGTAGAGTTTCCAATTTACAATGGAACTTCCGGACTAGGCTCCTTAGAGGTATAGCTCATGTTTTGAGAAATTTTCTTAAAGGGTTGCTCGAGAATCAAATAGTAGTAGTAAGCCGCAATAACCGAAATTGCCAAAGCTACAACCACCATAGTATAGCGTATCAGTTCAGACTCAACAAATCGTTGGGTCAAACTTATCACCCGGAGGCCTATTGGAAAGTGTAATAGATAAAGTGAGTAGGAAAGATTGCCAAAGAAACTACCCCAGCCGGAAGGATTAAGAGGTAATATAATAAAAATTATGGCCAATAAAGATACGATAAACTCAACATAAGTGTACTGATAAAAACAGTACGATGATAGCACAAAAATCCAAAAAAGCAGTCCGTTCACACTCAAGGCATGCCAATAGTATCTATATATTATTATTCCTATGCTGAAATACAAAGAGAAATTAAACACATAATTTCTATCGAAATAGAAAGAGAGCGCATTGAAAATGACCAATGTAACCCCCCAAACAGAAGACTTAGGGTGACTAATGAGGGGGAATATCAGGGCAATAAGTAGGTAATATTGAAATTCAATAGCAAGGGTCCAAAAAACCGGATTTAACCAGTCCATTCCGAGCAACCCGTTCATATAACCAATATGAGAAATCAATTGGACAAGATTTATTGAAAACGGCAAACCGACATAAAATGGACTAAGGGTTGTCATGTAATTGAGAACCAAACAAAGCAGAACACAGACCAGATATGGAGGTTCAATTCGAATAAATCGTTTTTTTAAAAATATTGGCAATTGCTTCCAATTATAGTGGCCTTTACTCATTGAAAAAGGTATGACAAAGCCCGAAATTATAAAGAAGACTTCTACACCATAATGTCCAAAATTAAAGACCTTTTTCACTAGGTCATCCAGAGCTAAATAGTCGAGTTTATCAGTAAAATGAAATAAACATACGGCAACAGCAGCAATACCTCTCAAATAATCGAGAGAATGGAAATAAGACCTCATGAAGAATACATTATCATTTTTTGTAACAATCTAGAATGTATAGTCTCTCACATGGAGAGACTATACATTGCTATACAGTCTCCCCCTCCTGCATGCGTTCGGCATTTTCTGCTATACGGAGCCTTTCAATAAAGTCCGCAATATCTCCTTCCATTACCGCCGGAAGATTATAAACGGTGTGCCCAATACGGTGATCGGTAATCCGGCTTTGAGGGTAATTATAGGTCCTTATCTTATCGGAACGGTCGCCACTTCCTACCATGGACTTACGCTGGGAACTTACCGCATCGTTGTGTTTTTTTAATTCAATTTCATAGAGTCGCGAACGCAGTACACTGAGTGCACGATCTTTATTTTTAAGCTGGGACCGCTCATCCTGGCAGCTCACCACCAACCCCGAAGGAATATGTGTAAGCCGGACTGCCGAATAGGTGGTATTTACCGACTGTCCACCTGCACCGGAGGACATAAAGGTATCGATACGCACGTCGTTCATGTTAATCTGAACGTCCACTTCTTCGGCTTCGGGAAGCACTGCTACGGAAGCAGCCGAGGTGTGGATCCGCCCTTGCGACTCGGTCTGAGGCACGCGTTGAACCCGGTGAACCCCAGACTCAAATTTCATCTTACCATATACATCCTCTCCCTCTACCTTACAGATTATTTCCTTATAGCCTCCATTGGTACCCTCTGTATAGTCTAAAACTGATGCACGCCATCCCATTTTTTCAAAAAAGCGTTGATACATCCGAAACAGATCACCAGCAAAAATGGCTGCTTCATCTCCACCTGTACCCCCACGTATCTCTAGAATCACATTCCGGCTGTCGTTAGGATCCTTAGGAATAAGCAATTCTTTTATGGTTGACTCCATCTCCTCCAGCTTTGGTAGCAGTTCATCCAGCTCTTCCTTAGCCATTTCCCTTAGCTCTTCATCCTTTTCTGTAGCTACCAGTTCTTTATTCCCTGCAATCTCCTTTTGAAGTTTGAGGTAGGCTGCGTATTGTTCCACAATTTTGCCCAAATCTTTATATTCCTTACTCAGCTTGGAGTACCGATTGGAGTCGGTAACGACTTCGGGCTGACTGATTTGCTGCGAAACCTCTTCAAAACGTTCTTTAATCGCCTCTAATTTATCTATCATCTGCTCTTTATTTCTATATACTCTTCTAATGGAAGAACAAAGATAGTTATAATTCACTTTTTATTTCAGCGCCTGGTCAAGGTCCGGAATCGGCACCGGCATACAGTCCTCAAATCTCCTCATTTTACTAGGGGATATATTAAGGAATTCCTTTTATTGCTTTGTATACTTGCACTGTATTAATCAATATTACCAGCATCCATGAAAAACCTATCACTTGCACTCGTCTTTATGTTCCTGTTGGTCTCATGTAATTCAAAGAGGCTGGACAATACAAAAGAACTTAGCAGGGAAATTAAGGCCAGCCAGATCAAGCGGGTCACCAATACGCAATTGATTTACACCGTAGATGAGTGGGGAAAAAAAATCGTGCAAATAGCGCAGAAAGCTTTAGAAAAAGAGATCAACGCTCATCCCGATCGCACAGAATCCCTATGCGCCGACCTCAGCAGCATACCCGTTTTGGCCGCCTTGGAGAAAGAATATGGGGTAAGAATAGCCTTGCTGGGAGCGGCTGATGCTGACAACCCCGCCCTTCAGCCCAAGGAAGTCGAGCTGCTTAAGGCCTATCAATACAGTGCCGCCCATAACCCTACAGACAAAGATAATATTCAAACACTGGGAGATTCTCTAATCGTCTACAACGCCCCGGTCCCTACCGACCACTATATCTGTAAAGCCTGCATGGCACATTCAGACCCACCCTTCGCACTATGGCGCTTGCTATTCGACAAAAAGCAGATTATCCGAAAATTGGACGCGAAGCAGCTTAAGGACTAGTCCCAGTAACTTTTACACCAGGTCCAGAAAATAAAAGAGCCCTCATCTCTCAATCGAAATAAGGGCTCTTTCCAGCTATTCTATCAAATCAGATCTGGCTTTTTCCTAGCCAAATGGTAAATCTCATACCAATCCTGATGATCCAATTGAATTTCGGAGGCACTGGCAGCATTTCTGATTCTATTTTCAGACATAGAACCTATAATGGGTAAAGTACCCAATTTCATCAGCCAGGCAACGGCCATTTGCTCACTATTCGCATTGTATTTCTCGCCCAACTGTTCGAGTTTTGAACGCAGAAGTACAGTTCTCTCTTCCGTTCCATTTAGGATCTTCCCTCCGGCCAATGGAGCCCAGGCCAGGGGTTTGCTAAAACTCTGCTTTATAAAATCGATGCGCCCATCATCGATGGCAGAGGTATTCATTAAGTTAAGCTCAATATGGTTGGTTACTATGGGGAGTCGTAGGTAGGATGCCAAAAGCTGATGTTGGAACACCGAAAAATTGGTAACACCAATATGCCTTGCCTTTCCCGATTTTACGATTTCAGACAGTGCCCCTGCCGTCTCCTCCGGATCGGCCAGAAAATCGCTTTGTTGTAAAAGAAAAATATCTAGATAGTCGGTATTGAGACGTTTTAGGGAACCCTCTACACTATTTCGTATATGCTCGGCGGAGGTATCGTAATAATGAAAGCGACCAGAGTCAGATTTACGTATTCCACATTTACTGAATAACACCAAATCCTGCCGGTTTACCGCTTTCTTCTGAATGAGTTTTCCGAAATGAGTCTCTACCGTAAAATCGCCATAAATGTCTGCATGATCGAAGGTGTTTACACCCAGTTCCAAACAGAGATTAACTGTTTTTTCTATCTTATTGGTGGTTTCTGCCCCCTCATCTGTCCATCTCCAAAAACCATAAATCGCTTCAGAAACCTTAGGTCCCGAATCGCTTAGATTAACTTTTTTCATCACTAAGAAGTTTGTATTGAGTCGTAAAATTACCCTATTTTTCTAATCTTTTATCCCGCACCACCAAATAGAAGTCATTTTCCAAAGCCAGATAGCCATAATCATATACAAAATGGTAAACCGAACCTTTCTGAGTAGTTCTCAAATGGGTCATCAGGTTGAAGTCGAAGCCCTTCGAAAGCAATATCGTTTTGGGTAGGGTAGCTTTGTCCTCAGGGCAGGCTTCTTCGAGGATTCGTCGGTTTTTTCGTAGCTGGTTGTTCATATTGCGCATAAGGTTATGGGCATCCGAGTTAAGTCGGTTATTAAAGCTATTACGGCACATATCCGAACAAAACTTCTTATCCACCCTACCCATCAAAGGCTTTCCACACTCCAGGCATTGACTCATCTCTCCTACTTTTATTTGGAAAAACACATCATATTATTTTGCAATATAAACATTCTCCCTATTCTTTTTATGTGGAGCATTAACCATTTGCAAATGCTTACAAATGTTTATAGATGACTGTAAATGCTTAAAAACCGAATCGAGTGCAACCAATCGCCCAACTTTGTATCGTTAGCCACTGAATATCATGGCGCAATTATTCCATCTTAAACATATACGATCATGAACACGGTCAAATTAATCGGGTATACGGGGAAAGAAATTGTTTTCAAGGACCTCAGCACTGGTAAGGTTGCCAATTTTTCATTGGCTACCCAGGAGATTTATACTAGTAAGGATAAAGAAGTAACTAAGCACTCGACCTGGCATCATATTGTTGCCTACCGCAAGATGGCGGAACGCTGCAATGAGTTATTTGAAGTGGGCAAACACCTTTCTATAGAAGGACAAATCCGATACCGGGAATATCAGAACAAGGACCAGATTACCGTAAAAATTACGGAGATAGTGGTCAACAAAGTAGAGGAAGTTGTGGCGGCGGCACAGGAATGAAGGCCGTTGGATAAGGGAAACGAGGCTGATAACCCGTTTCCCTTATCTATCCTTTAATCCAAAAGGGCCCGCTTCCAGTTTTGGTAAGCCTGTTGGGTTGCCTCCACCTGAACCATATCAGGCTCAATCGTCTTCAGAGCGGCGAGGCCAACGAAGGCTTCCGCTCTATTTTTGTAGTAACCAAGTCCAAAGCCCGCCGCCCGGGCGGCTCCTTGCGCACCATCCGTATTATAAAGCTCAACAGTGGCACCCGATACATTGGCAAATGTTTCTCTGAATAAGGGACTTAAGAACATATTGGCCTCGCCGGCACGAATATTCTTCAGGGATACACCCACGGTTTCCATAATCTCCATTCCGTAATACAAGGCAAAGACAATGCCTTCCTGAGCCGCACGTGTCCAGTGAGCCATGGTATGCCGGCTAAACTGTAATCCCTTAAACTGTGCTCCCGGATCCTGATTTTCTAACATCCGCTCGGCTCCATTCCCAAAGGGTAAACAAAGTAGTCCATCGCTGCCAACCGGAGCTTGAGCCGCAACTTCGTTCATGGCCGGATAGGAGATACCGCCCTGCAACAGGGTATTGCGAAGCCAGCCGTTAAGACTACCCGTCCCGTTAACACATAATAATACCCCATAGCGAGCTGCCTCTGAAATAGGGTTTACATGAAGAAAAGTATTTACCCGTGATTTAGGGTCAAATTTTATCTGATCGCTTACGCCATATACAACACCCGAGGTTCCGGCTGTGGCAGCTACTTCCCCGGGTTCAAGCACATTTAAGGAAAAGGCATTATTGGGCTGATCTCCAGCCCGATAGGTAATGGGTATCCCTGCCGACAGTCCCATAGACTTGGCAGCCGATTCGGTAAGGCGGCCTTGCTCAGAAAAGGTCGGTAATATGGTAGGAAGTAGCTCACTGGAAAACCCAAAATACTCCATCAGAAAATCAGCAGGCTGTTGCTTTACAAAATCCCAAAAGATTCCTTCTGATAATCCGGACGGAGTAGTAACTACCTCCCCAGTCATGCGAGCCGCCAGATAATCGCCAGGCAACATAAACCGATGTACCTGTGCATAGATTCCCGGCTCATTCCGCTTCACCCAGCCTAGTTTGGAGGCAGTAAAATTTCCTGGAGAATTCAGGAGTCTGGGCAATACAAAGTCTGCACCCAGAGCCTCCATGGCTTCATTACCTGTTTCTACTGCACGACTATCGCACCAAATAATAGAAGGCCGTAAAACATTTAAATCCTTATCTACCACCACCAGGCCATGCATTTGATAAGAAATTCCGATGGCCCCTATTTTATTGGCCTTTACTCCCGACTTACGAATCACTTCCTGCGATGCCAGACAGGCATTTTCCCACCATGCCTCAGGTTGCTGCTCAGCAAAACCGGTCTGGGGAGCCGCAATAGGCATTTCTTTTTCTGGGAAAAAAGCCGTCGCAACTGCTTGGCCGGTATCGGCATGCATCAAACATGCTTTCACTGAGGAACTGCCTAAATCAAATCCGAGAAAATACATATTAAAAATTGTGAAATACTATAGATAGAACTAGATTAATACAAGGTCTTACAAAGTTGACGAAATTTTTGCAGACTAGCGCAGCTTTTTAAGTGTTATTTTAACACTTAAAATAACACGCAGGCAATCTGATTGGTTTCTGTTTCTGGAAAAATTCAACAATTCCAAAGAGAAAGCCGTGTTGGCTTCAGGAAAGGCGAATCAATTCCATTTTTTCAATATTTGCAAAATCATAAATTGAATTCTTCGAACCAATGATACCTTTTTAGCGTCTAAAATATGTTAACTTTATTTTGCATATTCCTTCGGGGATAAATTTCTTTTACTAAGTTCGGATTTTGGAAGGTACTAATCGTTGTTAAGGCGCAATTATGAGAAAAAAGTTACTGGTTGTTTTGGCTGGAGGTGTATTCTTGGCATTTACAGCATTTAAAGGTGGAGATAAAAAATGGGAACGGCATTTTCAGAAAATTGATTCTGAAGTAGATAAACATAGTCGGGCCTACCAGACTCTGGCAGAAGCTACCGGTACCATAGGACACCGCCTCACTGGCAGTCCTAATGGTCAGCGTGCCGAAGACTTTGCATTTAAATTATTAAAATCATACGGATTTACCGATGTAATTTATCAACCTTTTACGGTAGATTCCTGGATGCGCGATACCGTAACCTTGAGTATTGCTCCGAGTAGTAGCGATAATTTCCGTGATATTCCAGTTGTTTCCTTAGCACATTCACCGGTAGATGCGAGTTTACAAGGGGAAATTGTTGATGTGGGCAATGGACTGGAAGAGGACTTCGAGGCGGCCAAGCACAAGTTAAAAGGCAAAATAGCCCTGGCCAATATAGGACTCGTTGGCGTTAGTGGAAAGAAAAATCTTCATCGATCAGAGAAAACTGCCCTGGCTATCAAATATGGCGCTGAAGGAATTATTATGGTCAATGGAGCACCAGGCAATATTTTACTTACTGGCACGGCCTCGGTTACGGGAGCCATTATTTCTATACCAGCTGTCAATATTTCCAGCAACAGTGGGATCGAGCTACGGGAATGGATTAAAGAAGAAGGGCCCCTGGAAGCCCAGATAGAAATGCATAACCTTTCCAAACCCATCAAGGCACGAAATGTCATAGCGACTATTAAGGGAAAATCGGACGAGAAAATTATCATAGGTGGGCACCTGGATTCCTGGGATCTGTCAACTGGAGCCATTGATAATGGTATAGGGTCCTTTGCCGTCATGGATATTGCAAGAACCTTCCGTAAATTGAAAATCAGGCCAGAAAGAACCATCCAATTTGTGCTATTTATGGGTGAAGAACAAGGACTACTTGGATCTAAGCACTTTGTCAATGAGCTGAAGAAGTCCGGAGAAATAGAAAAGGTGAGCTATATGATGAACCTGGATATGACCAATAATCCCAAGGGAATCAATATTTTTGGGAGGAATGAAATGTCTGCCTTTTTTGAACCCATTGGCCAGGCCATCACCAAGGTATATCCTGAATATAAGAATGAGACGTCGAATCGGGCAGGCTTACACAGTGACCATCAACCCTTTATGCTAGAAGGTGTTCCCATAGCAGGGCTATCCGGACATTTGGAAAAATCGGTACTGGATTGTTACCATGCCGACTGCGACGATATGGAACTGGTCAATGAAGCGGAGCTTAAAAATACGGTACGGGTTGCCGCCATGTACTTGTATGCCCTGTCTACAGCCCCTCGGATACCGGTAAAAAAATTATCTGACACCAAGACCAAGGAATTCTTAATTGGACAAGGGCTCAAACAGGAGCTAATAATAGGCCAGGAATGGAGATGGGCCCAATAAACCCCGCCTGTTCGATCACAATAAAAAATCTTGACAAGCATACCATGGTGGTTTTCCCCAACGCCAAAATTAATATTGGCCTTCATATCACCCAGAAAAGAAGTGATGGATACCATAACGTTGAATCCTGTTTCTACCCGATCGACTGGACTGACGCTTTGGAGATTGCTCCTTCAGAGCGTCTGACCTGTACCATTTCTGGAATGGAAGTACCGGGAAATGTTATGGACAATTTATGTATTCGTGCCTATCATCTGCTTAGAGCCGACTACAATCTCCCTCCTATAGATTTGCATTTACTTAAAGCCATACCCATCGGTGCGGGCCTGGGCGGTGGCTCAGCAGATGCAACCTTTACCTTGAAGGCACTTAATAAGCTGGAGCAACTAAACCTCTCCGAAGAAGCACTCATCCAGTATGCCAGACAATTGGGAAGTGACTGTGCATTTTTCGTAAAAAATAAGCCTGTTTTTAGCTTTCACAAGGGTGATGAATTTGAACCGATGGATTTGTCCCTGAAAGGACGGTGGATTGCGGTGATCAATCCAGGAATCCATATCAGTACGGCTGAAGCCTATGCGGGCATTCGTCCCCGGCGTCCTGCCTGCGACTTAAGGGATATTTTAAAAACCCCGATTCAGGAATGGAAAGACCAGGTAATCAACGATTTTGAGGCCCCCTTGGCCCGGAAGCACCCCACTATTGCCCAGATCAAAGCTCAACTTTATGAAGCGGGAGCCCTCTATGCTTCCATGACCGGTTCGGGATCTACCGTCTATGGATTTTTCGAAAATGAAACGAATTTTTATTCTTCTTTTGTTAACTATAATAGCTGGTATGGTATAATGAAATAATTCCATCAAGTTGTATGTCAGAAAAATAATTCTAACCGTTATATTAACTCGTTGAGTCTTTTCCCAATAAGGCCGAAAAAAAAGCAGACCGTCATATGAGTACGAAACACTCTACCCGTTCCGATGAAAATATGTTTACAAAGCGCAGGGAGCCCCTAGGCTTTATGCTTTGGTTAGGAGTGGCCGGTAGTCTCTTGCTTTTTACTGTAATTTTTATCACCTATTGGGTTCGGGCCGATCCTAACGCCTACCATTATATCGTGCTACCCGATCTGTTCTGGTTAAGCACCCTTGTAATCCTTTTTAGTAGTATCACCTTGCACGAGGCCAATTTAGCATTCAGACAGGAGCGTTTCCTTCATTTCCGCGTATTTTTGGGAGCCACCCTTGGCCTGGGTATTACCTTTATGCTCCTTCAGGCAGGAGGCTGGTATGTAATGTCCGAAAACATGATTTTTTTTAAGGATAATATGGCAATAGGGCTCGTATACCTGCTCACAGGCCTCCATATGTTGCATATTTTGGTTGGAATTGTCTACCTAGCCCGCTTATTTCAGAAAGCGGTACGCAACCGTTCCTACGTCGATTCATTCGTTTATAGTGTGAATCCGCCTAACCGACTTAAAGTTAAGCTAGCCACCAGGTATTGGCATTTCGTAGACGCCTTGTGGCTAATAGTTTTCTTACTTCTGGTCGTGATCTACCACTGAGTCTTATTTTTTTAGGATTTTGAATTCCACCCGACGGTTTAGCTGCTGACCTTCCGGCGTGTCATTGGATGCTACGGGTTTGGTTTCACCATATCCTTTACTGGAAATCCTGTCTGGCTCAATGCCCTTTCCCACCAAATATTCCCGCACCGAATCGGCGCGGTCCTGAGACAACTTCAGATTGGAAGCATCTCCGCCCACATCATCTGTATGCCCCCCGAGCTCAATGGCCAAATTTTTATTCTCTGCCATAGTAATGGCGATACGGTCCAGCTCGGGAAAGGATGCCTTTTGCAGTGCTGACTTAGCCGTAGCAAAAAAGATATTGTTCAGCCTTACAATCTGTCCTTCTTCAATCGGGATCAGTTTTAACGATTGATTAGTTATCTCTTTGAAACGATTATTCCCACTTGCGCCAGTAGTATCCGTAAGATCCACATTTTCACCTTCGGCTATAAAGTTGGGAGCTACCGCTCGCACGCTGTATTTTTGTCCGTAGGGCAATACAATTTTATATTCACCGGTAGTAGGATTGGTCGTTGCCGTCCCTACTTCCTCTCCGTCTGCCAGATTTTCATAAACTATAGTCGCCTCAATAGGCTTCCCCGTTTTAGAGTCAATTACCTTACCACTGACCAAAACCACCGGGTCGGGAGCCGGAACGCTGGCAATTGGCGCCTGTGCCGTATCCCCAGGGGTTACTTTGGGTTGTAGATCGTAGCGAACTACCTCCCCCTTACGTTCCTTGTCTTTGAAGGAAATCATATAGGCATAGTCTCCCACGGCCGATACGTTATAGTATGCATCATACTCAGGAGTATTGATGTCCTTGCCTAGGTTCACTGGCCGGCTCCATCGCTTCCAGCTTTTATCGATTCGTTTGCTATAGTAGATATCATTACTACCTTCTCCTCCTTTGCGGTCGCTGGAGAAATAAAGGGTATACCCATCAGAGGCAAGGAAAGGAGTAGTTTCGGTAAATTCCTTACTATTAATCTCAGGACCAAGATTCATAGGCTTAGACCATTCCCCTTTTTTATCCTTAAAGGACACATATAAGTCATCTACTTTACTATTCTTTTTTTCACTGAAAGACATTACCAGAACTTTCCCATCATTGGACAAATAGCCACAATCAAATTGACCTTTGCTTAATTTGGTATAGCCCGGGATATCTATTTTGTTCGGACTACTCCATCCGCGGGCTGTCTTCTTACTAATGGAAAATCCCCGGGTTTCATAAATCCCATTTTTGTAGGCTCCTTTTATCAATATGGTATTCCCATCGGGAGTAATGCTGTACAGGCTGTTATACGTCTCCCTATTGAGCGGAGAAGGAAGCCTTCGGGCCTGAGTCCATAGCCCATTTTTCAATTCCGAATACCATATATCCTGGCTACCTTTGGTTCCATTGGTATTTTGTGGGTGACTTACCCTAGAAAAATAGATGGTCTTGCCATCAGGTGAGATAATAGGTGCTATTTCATTATATTCTGTATTAACAGTAGGACCCAAGTTTTCTAGCTGGGCTAAGGCTGGCCAGCTTAATATGGCAAAGAAAAATGATAAAAACCGCATGAATTTCCTGAGGTAAATTGCCTGAAAGGTAAAAAAGAAGAGGCTTAAGGAGTGGAACCGTCGCCGTCATCAACATATAACGATCGATCGAGGTTCTTATTTCCACCCACTCTGGCTATATGGCTCTCCATCTGGATCAGTAGACCCTCAATATCAGAATCTACCAGCAACAAGGATCTATTATGTGGTTGCAAAAATCCTTCTTCCACCATTTTATCGAGCTGCTGCAATAATAAATCATAGTAACCATTAGTATTTAAGAGACCAATAGGGCCGGTAAATATCTTGAGCTGCGACCAGGTTAGAATCTCAAAAAGCTCATCGAAGGTGCCATAGCCACCAGGGAGAGCAATCACCGCATCAGACACGGCCACCATTTTGGCCTTTCTTTCGTGCATGGTATCTACCAGATGCAGCTCAGTTAAGGTTTGATGAGCCACTTCCAGTTTAGCGAGAAAATTGGGGATTATGCCTGTAACGGCTCCTTCGTTTTCAATGGCTCCATTGGCTACCTTACCCATCAACCCTAGATTCCCTCCCCCATATATGACCCGAATACCTTTGGCAGCGAGCACCTCTCCCAGCCGGTAAGCCTGCTGGGCATAAATGGGGTTAATCCCGGGGTTCGCCCCGCAATAAACCACAATTGATTTCATGTTATTCATACTGCGTGTATAAGCTTTTATATTGATTAATTGAGCTATTCCAGAATGTGCTTCGTTAAGGCTTTCAAATCCAGTCCTCCAAAAGTACCGGAGCTCATCAACAATAAATTGGTGTGATCCCACGACAGGCTCATCAAATAGTCTTTTAAGGCCTCAGGATCGGTAAAGACTAATAAATCATCTCTTTTAAAAGCCTGTTTAATATCCGTTTCGGTTAGGGCTTCGAGGCGCTTACTTTCTAAAGTATGCGGATCGAAATATACCACTGCTACGTCGGCCGCATTAAGCTTACGACGATATTGGCTCATAAAGGACTTGTTTAAACTGCTAAAGGTGTGCAGCTCAGCACAGGCCACCAATCGGCTATCTGGGAACTGTGCCTTTACTGCCTGAGTTGTAGCTTCTACTTTGGAAGGAGCATGGGCGAAGTCGCGGTAGACATGCACATCTTGTTGGTTCCCCAGCAATTCTAGCCTTTTAGAAGCCCCTTTAAAACTACTAATGGCTTTATAAAAGTCCGACTCTACAATTCCCAATCTTTCGCAAACCTCTTTGGCACCACTAATATTTTTCATATTATGATCACCAAATACCAGTACAGGAATTAATTCCTGGTTTGCGGTAAACAAAAAGGTCTTGCCGCCTACAATTTTGGAAGGATGTGCACTATAGGGTATAGCAGCGACATCGGCACGGCCCTTTCGGCCGATCACATCCAGCATATTATCTGTTTCATCAAATACAATGGCTCCAGCCTTAGGAATACTGTCGGCCAAGCTCTCAAACTGCTTCACGTAATCTTCCCAAGTAGCAAATACATTATAATGGTCCCAGGCAATACCACTCACCAAGGCTATATGGGGATGATAGTGCATAAACTTAGGAGTTTTATCCAGGGGAGATGTAAAATATTCGTCTCCCTCTATTACTATTAAAGGCGCATCCTCACTAAGCTTTACCATATTATCAAAGCCCTCAATCTGCGCTCCTACCAAATAGTCAAATAGCCGGTTATTATATCTCAAAACATGCAAGATCATGGAAGTGATCGATGTTTTGCCATGACTTCCCGCAATTACTACCCGCTGTTTATTCTGGCTATGCTCGAAAATAAACTCTGGATATGAATATACTTTTAATCCTAATGCTCGAGCCTTGGCCAGTTCGGGATTGTCGGCACGGGCGTGCATACCTAAAATTACGGCATCTAAGTCTGGGGTAATCCGGTCTGGAAACCAGCCCATCTGCTCAGGCAACAGACCCTGCCCCGCCAATCGACTGGAAGATGGCTCGTATATTTCATCGTCAGAACCAGAAATTTGAATTCCTTTTTGATGCAGGTCGATAGCCAGATTGTGCATAACGCTACCGCCTATTGAGATAAAGTGTATTTTAGAAAAAGTTAATTTTTGGTCCATTGTTACGATCACCTAGCTGTTATGAAGCGAAGTTAGTAAGTTTTAAAATGAGCACAAGTACCCAAAGCCCCTTTAAGATAAATTCTCCAGCTTCCTGGCTTATAATTTTAACAAACAAATACCCTAAATACTAAATTATACCAAAAAATTCTGACTCAAAATACCTCGTCTCGCCCGCTTCTCCGAAAACCATTACTAATAAAGTATAGCGGAATCTATTGTGGTTTCAATTAGATGAAGATATAATTATGAACCATACCCAATGCGCTCCAGCTAACTGAAGAAGGGGGGACACACCAAACGCGTTGATGAGTCCCCCCTTCTTTGCTCGCCATAGGCCTAAGCTTTGGCTCCCTGGCCTTCTCTAAATGATTTGACCAAGGCAATGCTATCGGCCACCTTTTTCTGAATCCAGGCAAAGTCTTGTGCTTCTATAACCTCTTTGGGGAAAAGATTAGAGCCTAGGCCTACCGCATAAGCTCCAGCACCAAACCACTCACCAATACTCTCAGCAGTGGGTTGCACACCGCCTGTAACCATTATTTTTACATCGGCCATAGGACCTTTGATAGCCTTTACAAATTTTGATCCTACCACATCTCCAGGGAATAACTTCACTACTTCGGCCCCAGCTTGACGGGCATTATAAATTTCGGTAAGGGTAGTAACTCCGGGTATCCAGGGAATCCCCGCCTTCTGGCATAATGCTCCTACAGCCGGATTCAAACAAGGGGTGACGATATAATCTGTTCCCGCATCTATAAATTTCTGAGCGGTGGCTACGTCATAGATCGTTCCAATTCCGAAACCCATATCAGGCAAATTTTCTTTAACATAGGCCAGCACTTCTACGAAAACGTCTAAAGCATTCTCTCCACGATTGGTAAATTCGAATACCCGGGCTCCGCCGTCATAGCTTGCCTTAACAATTTTTTTGGCCAGTTCCGGATCGGCACTAAAGTACAAAGGCAGAATTCCGATTTCGTGAAGGTCTATTAAGGATTGATTCATAATGATGCGTTATAATTAAAGCTGAACCTCCCCGGCTCAGCGAAAGTGAGAATAGCAGAAAAGGCTTATCTTTTTATTCTTCCAGAGGTTTCACCTTGACGGATGGCTTCTACTTCGGCTTCCGTAGATATCAGAGCATCCCCTTCTATGGTATGTTTCAGGGCGGAAGCAGCTACGCCAAACTCCAGGGCCTTTTGCGGGTCATCGAAGCGAATGAGACCATGAATTAGACCTGCAATAAAGGAATCTCCCCCGCCTACCCGGTCCACGATGGGATTGATATCGATATCAGCCGTTTCCAGCAACTCTGTCCCTGTCCACATCAGGGCACGTAATAGGTTATGCGAGGCACTCAAAGAGGTGCGCTTGGTGTCTACCACCATTTTAACCTGAGGGTAAGCTGCCTGTAACTTTTTACTACCCTCTACAAAATCGGAGCATTCTATCCCAAATATCTCCCTTATATTGATTTCATTGGCGATTACAACATCGGTACCCTCTGTCAGTTCAGGCAGTATATCAGCGGGTCTTTTACCATATTTCCATAGGTTTGCCCTATAAAATATGTCACCGGACACGGTTAACCCATATTTCCGGGCCACTTTAATCCCGGCCAGAAGCGTGTCGGCGGCTCCCTGCGAAAGTGCAGGAGTAATGCCCGCCCAGTGAAACCATTTGGCATCCTTCAGAATTTCCTCCCAGTTAACATCATCTGGTGTTATTTCTGCCAGAGAGGAGTTGGCCCGGTCGTAAACGATTTGGCTTCCCCTTAGGGCAGCACCTGTTTCTAGAAAATAAAGTGCCATCCTGGATCCTCCAAAAACGATATGGGAAGTATCCTGACCATGATAGCGAAGATATTGACTGGCTGCTCGGCCTATGGGCGAGTCGGGGAAACGGGTAACATGGGCCGTTTTATGGCCCCAATAGGCCAAGGCGGTGGACACATTGGCTTCGCCTCCGGCATAGGTCACATCCATCTGCCGGGCCTGTTCGAACCGGGAAAATCCGGGGGTGGAAAGTCGCATCAGGACCTCTCCAAATGATATAAAATCTGCCATAACATAATATAATCTACACGCAAACGCTCGGCATCCGGGTGTTGGATTAGGTAAAATTTTATTTTAAATAATCTAAAATAGTCAAAACAAAAATAGCCCAAAACACTGAGTAGAGGGCTATTTTAAATTATTTTAATTTCTGTAGCAACATTTTACCTATCAGAATCCAAAGTAATCTTTGGCATTATTATAAGAAATATCGGAAACCATTTTCCCTAACCAAGGGATGTCATTGGGTAGTTCACCGCTTTCGATATCGTTACCGATAAGGTTGCAGAGTATTCTTCTGAAATATTCATGTCGGGGATATGAGAGAAAACTTCGTGAATCGGTAAGCATACCGACGAAGCGGCTAAGTAGTCCCATATTGGACAAAGTATTCATTTGTTTCTCCATTCCATCTTTCTGGTCCAGGAACCACCAGCCCGACCCAAACTGCATTTTGCCAGCAATGGTTCCGTCGTTATAGTTACCCGTCATGGTTGCCAGCACCTCGTTGTCGGCAGGATTCAGGTTATAAAGAATCGTTTTGGCCAACTGATTGGTGGAGTCCAAGGTATTCAGAAACGACGATAAATTTTCGGCTTGACTGTAGTCCCCAATGGAGTCCCAGCCCGTATCGGGGCCTAGCTCCCGGAGAGCTCTGGCGTTATTATTTCGCAGGGCCCCAAGATGAAACTGTTGCGTCCACCCTTTGGCATGATCCATTTTAGCCAAATCGTGAAGCAAGACCGATTTGAAGGCAGTCCGATCCGACTCCGACGCCAGCTCCCCTCTTAAAGATTTAGCCATGGCCCGGGCTGCGGCTTCCCGGTCCAGGCTCGCATAAATATGGGATAAACCATGGTCGGACAACTTCCCTCCCATAGCAGCAAAAAAATCATGGCGTTTTTCAAGTGCACCTAATAGGGCTTCATAGCTTTCGATAGACTGTCCGCCTGTAAGTGACGCGAGTACCGAAAGATAGGATATAAATGCCTCTGGCTCATCGATAAGTAACATCGCCTTGTCGGGCCTAAAGGTAGGAAGCACATCGATCCCCAGCTCACTGGCAGCTATCCGCTTATGGTATTCCAAAGTATCGTTAGGGTCGTCTGTCGTACAGATTACCTTTACATTCATCTTTTTCAATAAGGCCTGCACCCTGAATTCCGGACGCTTTAATTTGGCAGAACACTCTTCATATATTTCCTGGGCAGAGTCTGCGTTCAGAAGGATATCTATATCGAAATACCGTAATAGTTCTAAATGAGTCCAGTGGTACAAGGGATTCCGCATAGTATATGGAACGGTAGCAGCCCACTGCTGAAATTTTTCCCAGTCACTTGCATCGCCGGTACAGTACCTTTCATTAATTCCATTGGCCCGCATGGCTCTCCATTTATAATGGTCGCCATAAAGCCAAATTTGGGTGAGATTATCAAACTGCTTATCCGCCGCGATCTGATCGGGAGGTAGGTGACAGTGATAATCAATGATCGGCATATCTTTCGCATAATCATGATATAGCCTTTTGGCAGATTCTGATTTCAGAAGGAAATCCTCATCTATAAAAGTTTTCTGTACGGTGGATGTAGAAACGTTGCTCATATATAAAATTTAGATGTAATGCCGGGGCAGAAGTATTTGCCCCGGCACGGATTACTTTATAGGCTTCTGTTGATTCCATATTCCAACCCCCGAAGTTCAGCCAGGCCTCTTAGTCTTCCGATGGCTGTATAGCCCGGGTTGGTACGTTTGGTAGCCGAAAGATCGTCTAGCATACGATGCCCATGGTCGGGACGGAAGGGCATCCGATGGTCTGCCCGTCCCTCTTTAATTCTTCTTCGTTGCTCTAGAACTAATTCCTTCATTACCGCATACATATCCACATCTCCATCCAGATGATCAGCCTCATAGAAGCTACCGTCTGCTTCCCGATGGGTGGCTCGCAGGTGAATAAAATGGATGCGGTTACCCATGCGGCTTACCATCCCACTCAGATCATTGTCGGGACGAACTCCGTAAGAGCCCGTACAGAAACACAAGCCATTATTTTGGTAATCGAAGGCTTTCAGAAGCATCTGTGCATCTTGCTCGGTGCTTACTACCCTTGGCAAACCTAGAATAGGATAGGGAGGATCGTCGGGATGGATTGCTAAATTGATTCCAGCCTGAACGGCCACGGGCCCGATTTCCTGAATGAACTGATACAAATGTGTCCGTAATTCCAGATCTCCTACATGCTGATAAGTCCTGAGCACCTCTCTGAACGAATCTATACCGAAACTTTCTTCGGAGCCGGGTAGTCCGGCTATGATGTTGCGTACCAGTCCATCTATGGCCTCCTGGGAGGCTCCTTCCAGCCATTTCGCCGCTTTTTCCTTCTGCTGTGGGGTATAGATTTGCTCCGCTTCGGGTCTCTTTAACAAATACAAATCAAATGCTTCGAACTGGGTGGCATCGAATCGTAGCCCCGTAGAACCATCCTTCATAGGCGCATCCAGATCGGTGCGGGTCCAATCCAGAATAGGCATAAAGTTATAGCACACGGTATCGATTCCGCAGCTTCCCAGATTGAGCAAGGACTGCTTATAATGTTCTATATAGGTCTGGAACGACCCAGTACGCGTTTTGATAGATTCATGTACGGGTATGCTTTCCACCACCGACCAGGTAAGTCCTGCCGCTTCAATCTGGTTTTTTCTTTCCATAATTTCGGCCACTTCCCATACCTTTCCATTGGGGATATGGTGTAGAGCCGAGACTATTCCTGTGGCACCTGCCTGCCGTATATCAGCCAGGGAGACCGGATCTGAGGGCCCGAACCAGCGCCATGTTTGTTCTAAAGACATATAATTATTAGAGGATAAAAACCTCCCGGTTTTGTAATTTTTAAGATATCAGAATATAAGCGTAAACCCCGCTGAAAGTCTTCTTCCGGCAAATTTAAGCCACCAAGCGATGAGCAGGAACACGCTCACGCAGAACTTTCAAGGCACGACTCATTTGTGTTTCCACAGTTTTTACCGAAATATTAAGCTTCTCTGCGATGTCTTTGTAGCGAAGCCCTTCTTCACGACTCATACGAAAGATTGCCTGGCACTGGCAAGGTAGAGCCTGAATGCAGCGCTCTATATGGTTGTAAGTCTCGTTAAAGGCCAATTCATCCATAGGTGAAAAATGATCCGCATGGCTCATGCTCCATTGAATCGACTCCAGTGACTCCTTTTCGTACTGCCTGTGAAGTTTCAATTTGAGATAGTCCAGAGCCTGATTTCGTACCGCCCGGTAGATATAGGCCTGAAAAGAAGTATGCACTTCGATTTGCTCCCGATTTTTCCAAAGTTTCACGAATACATCAGCCACCACTTCTTCAGCTATTTCCCGGGTATCTACCACCCGCATCGCATAATTGCATAAGCAACGGTAGTGATTGGTAAACAACTCACGAAATGCATAATAATCACCCTTCGAAACAACGCGTCCGAATAGACTTTCCAGGGCATGTTTTTGCCCTACACCAGAGATCATCGCAGGAGTAAAAGTAGTCGCTTCCATAAAGAACATTATATAGGTTAATAATTGAAAATTTCAAGGAAAGCCTTTTCGAAATACAGTATTGACTTTTCCAATCTTGTACCTATGTTAAGGCAGATATCGATGTAATGCAAAAATAAATCTTGAAAAAAATCAATAAATTTACGCAACCGTTCCCGGAACCGTTCCCAAGAGCGCAATTTTTCCGGGACAAGAGCGAGGAAATTCGTAATTTTGCAACAAGTTGTAATTGTTACGATTTTAAGACCATCTATAAATATTGAACTATTCCGCTATTGCAGTCATGAAGAGACCTACCGTAACGATTAAAGAAATTGCCAGAATTCTCCATGTTTCCAAGTCAACGGTATCCCGGGCCTTGCGGGACAGTTCAGAAATAAGTGAAGAAACCAAAAAGAGAGTGCTCGAATTGGCTGAAGAGCTGCAATATGCTCCCAATCCTATTGCCCTGAGTTTATTAAAAAATAAGACTCAGACAATAGGAGTGATCGTTCCTGATATAGCCAACCGTTTTTATTCTTCCGTAATCGGGGGGATTGAAGACATTGCCTACAGTCGTGGCTATCATACGATGATCTATCAGAGTCACGAACAGCTCGAACGGGAGTTAGCCGTTACCAAACACCTGGCACAACGTCGTGTCGATGGCCTGGTAGTGGCCATTAGCAGTCAATCAGAAAATACTGACCATTTCAATGATCTACAGGAGCAGGGAATTCCTGTGGTCTACTTCGATCGAGTAAGCGAGCGTATGGCGAGTCATAAGGTCCGAGTGGATGATTATAAGGGTTCATTTGAAGCTACAGAACACCTGATCGCCCAGGGCTGCCGGCGCATCGCCCATATTGCAGGTCCGCAGCAAGTATCCATAAGCCGAAACCGGCTGGAGGGATACTTAGATGCCCTGCGGAAGCACGACATTGAAATACGCGATGAATGGATGCTCTATTCAGAAATTACCCAGGCGGGAGGAACGGAACGCACCTATCAGCTGATGGCCATGCGGGACCGCCCCGATGCTATTTTCGGAGCCAGTGAGCGTATCACCATAGGCATACATCTAGCCCTGCGCCAATTGGGGTATCGGATGCCCGATGATGTAGCAGTAATCGGTTTTTGTGATCTGGCCATGTCCAAGCTTATGGCACCGCCGGTTAGTTCCGTCACCCAGCCCTCGTTCGAAATGGGGCAGCAGGCTACCTCTTTGCTCCTAGATCTGATAGAAAGCAATAATACCCCAGTCTCTTTCGAAACCAGGGTATTACCTTCAAATCTCATTATACAAGGGTCGTCCCTTCGCAAGTAAATTAACTTAAGGATTTCAGTTTGCGCTCAAACTCAGACAGGATCCTTTCTTTCATAGCCACTTTGCGCTTCTGGATATTGATACGTCCCATTGCGGGTTTGTCGATATCCATATCTCCGGTCGCAGTCCGGTCAAACTCCAGAATAGCAAATTCAAGATCGCTTTTCTCCCGCTTGGCCAGCCATTCTAGTTCTCGATGCTTGGTGCGCAACTGCTCCTCCTGGCTCTTCAGCTCAAAGGCCGGATATTTACGAGAAATTACCCGCGCTAAATAGCTTAACTCAAATATTTTATCACATACCATCCGGAAACGCTCAGCTACCTCCTTGTCAACGAGCTTATAGGGAATTTTTATTTCTTTCCATTTGCTAAGCAGGACTTTGGCCTCTCCCGCGGCGGCAACTATATTGGGCTGACGTAGTAGCTGCTCTGCCTCCTGAAGCAATTTCTGCTGCTCTAGTACACGGGGATCTACCCGTACCTTTGGCTCTATGCCCTTGGCGAGGTTATATTTATCATAAAACAACTTAAGGAAGTGCCGATAAGCCTTATTAACTTTGAAAAAGCGCTTCGGAGGAACCTCTCCTACATTATTCCAAGCACTGCGAATTTCTCTAGCCTTGTGATAAGCCTCATCTAAATCCTTGGCATAGCTCAAGGTTTTAGTCTGTTTAATTAAAGCCTCATACTGATCGATACGCTCCTGATTAATCCTGTTCTGCTCGTCGAAATAATCCCTTCTTTTTTGGAAGAAATTATCTAAAATTTCCTGAAAACTAGACTCTACCTCTTCTTGAAATTCTTTTTCGACAGGACCCGTACGGATCCATTTTGCCTTTACCTGTTGAATTTCTTCAGTGGCTTCGGCATAATCTTCAATGGCGGCAGCAGCCTTAACATCTTCAATTAAAGCCCTTTTAATCTCGAGATTTTTTAACTGGTTAACACCAATTAAGCTCTTAAGATACACCTCCTTTTCTTCCAAACGCTTAAGCAGGGGGATAAAATCACCCAAAGCGTCAAAGGTTTTCAGCTTCCGCTGTAGTTGAATCAGCTTCGTAAGATAAGAGCCCTTGTTTTGGGCCTCATCTATCTCTTTTTCAAGCAGTTCAACCTTGTTAAGGACAATATTGAATCGATTCTTGAAATAATCGATCGCTTCTTGTTCCGTCCTTTTTACTTCTCCAATTTGCCTGTCTGGAAATTCCAGATAACCTTTTAAAAATACTTTGCTGTCTAAGACATAGCCGTATTCATCATTCAACGTGGCATTTTCCATTATTTCAATTTTATCTGCTAAGTGTAGGGAATATATAACGATATTTGTTACGCACAAATTAACTAAAAAATGAGTAACGAAACCATTATTTTCTCGATGTCTGGGGTGAGTAAGGTGATTCCACCTAACCGACATATTATCAAAAACATTTATTTATCATTTTTTTATGGTGCAAAAATTGGAGTGCTCGGCCTCAATGGATCCGGAAAATCTACCCTTCTGCGCATTATAGCTGGTATTGACAAAGATATTCAAGGCGATGTGGTATTTTCTCCCGGCTATTCGGTAGGCATGCTCGAGCAAGAGCCAATTCTGGATCCACAAAAAACCGTTCGCGAAGTCGTCGAAGAAGGTGTACAAGAAATTGTTGATTTGTTAAAAGAGTTTGAAGAAATCAACGAGGCATTTGGTGGTGAAGACCCCGACTTCGACAAACTTCTTGCCCGCCAGGGTGAAGTCCAGGAAAAACTGGATGCCACAGACGCCTGGAATCTGGACAACCGACTGGAAATCGCTATGGATGCCCTGCGTTGTCCTCCCTCAGACACGCTGGTATCGACCCTCTCGGGAGGTGAAAAACGCCGGGTAGCCTTATGCCGGCTCCTGCTGCGCCAGCCCGATGTACTCCTACTCGATGAACCTACCAACCATTTGGATGCAGAATCCGTTCTTTGGCTAGAAGAGCATTTGCGACAATATAAAGGCACCGTAATTGCAGTAACTCACGATCGTTACTTCCTCGATAACGTGGCGGGCTGGATCCTGGAACTCGACCGGGGCGAAGGTATTCCTTGGAAAGGAAATTATACCTCCTGGCTAGAGCAAAAGCAAGAACGGCTCCAGAAAGAAGAAAAAACCGAATCCAAGAGGCAAAAGACCCTTCAACGCGAGTTGGAGTGGGTGCGTATGGCACCTAAGGCTCGTCAAGCCAAATCAAAGGCTCGTTTGGGTGCTTATGAAAAACTACTGGGAGAAGAGACTAAATCCAAAGAAGACAAATTGGAGATATTTATCCCGGCCGGCCCCCGTTTGGGCAACAAGGTTATAGAAGCACATGGAGTGTCCATGGCCTTCGGCGACCGTTTGCTCTACGAAGACCTGAATTTCGCCCTGCCTCCCGCAGGAATTGTGGGAATAATCGGACCCAACGGAGCCGGTAAAACAACCCTCTTTAAGCTTATTACCGGACAGCTTAAACCCACCTCCGGACATTTCGAAGTGGGCGATACCGTACAGCTGGCCTATGTAGATCAGGAACACGACCAGCTCGATCAAGAGAAAACGGTTTATCAGAACATTGCAGACGGAAACGACTGGGTAATGCTGGGAGGAAAACAAACCAATGCTCGGGCCTACGTGAGCCGATTTAACTTCTCAGGAGGTGATCAGGAGAAAAAAGTGGCAACCTTGTCGGGTGGAGAAAGAAACCGGGTCCATCTTGCCATGACGCTTAAGGAAGGTGGAAACCTCCTCCTTCTCGATGAACCCACCAACGATCTGGATGTGAATACGCTCAGGGCTCTGGAAGAAGGTCTTGAGAATTTTGCAGGATGCGCCGTAATCATCTCCCACGACCGGTGGTTCCTCGATCGTGTGGCAACACATATCCTTGCATTTGAGGGTGACTCACAGGTCTACTGGTTCGAAGGAAATTTTTCAGAATACGAAATAAACCGGAAGAAACGCCTCGGCACGGAAGCGACTCCAACCCGGATCAAATACAAAAAACTAGTATAAGACCAAGTTGGAATAGGGAATGCCATAAACACCCGCTTTCCCCTTGCTTTTGCATCTCCGATATTATATAATATCGTAAAAGGCAGCCCAGAAATTGGGCTGCCTTTTTTTTGCATCATAGCAGTGAATCCACCTCAATTCCATTTAGCAAATAAATTAATACTAGAATACCCTTAGGCATGCTAGTATATGCTCTACTATCCATCCTACTTTAATTCTAGGTTAAATTTAAAGTAATTAATATCTTTTGTCGCAATTCTTTTATACTTTTGAAAATCAGGATAAATAAATCCTACATGCACCCCTCTTCTTTTTTGAATATTCAAGACACAGTTTAGCCAATTGTTTAGCAACTCATATCCTTTTCTATTAGCATATTCTTTAGTTTTCAACATTTTTTCATGGGAAATTTTTACCAAAACGGCACAGGTCATTCGAACCTGCTCAAGGTCTGCCTTCGAACTATCATGGTATTTATTCTTATCTCCTGTCTGGGTATTATTGACGTAAAAGCTCAGAGGGAAATTGTTTTAAATACTACCGGATACGGCTTTGATCGAAACAGTGACAATGGAATAAACCCCAACCAATGGCAGTATATTAATAAATTTGCTCAGCTAACCTACTTAGGCCAGGATGCTTCAGTTACCTGTGTCAGGCTGCATATCGAATGGAATCAATATGAGCCCATTCAGGGACAGTATTCAGGTGATAAGCTTGCCCAGGCTGTAGCGGCCATCATCAACCTGAAACCGGGAATGAAAGTAGCCCTACATTTCCCCTACCAAAGACCGGGCTACTGGAACGACAGCTATCTCTCTCAGGATGAAGTCGCCAGAACCTCCAATGGAAGTGCGGTACAACAGATGATTGCCTTCACCTGCCCTTCCATGTATTCCGATCAAACCAAGAATAAATTTCTGGCCTTTGTTGATGATGCCTTGAAAAGCATAAAACCTTATTACAAAAACATCCTTTACGTTCAGATGGGCAATAGTGCCTCTGAAGAATATCTGGCACCTAATCTGATCGTCAATAATACCACCTATGTAGGTTTATACGAGAACGCATCCAGCCAGTCCTGGAGAGATACCTTCCTGAAGAAACGGTATCCCGGGCAGGATAAAATTACCTGGGGCAGCACCTCCTATGAGCGTCAGTCGGCGCCATTGCCAGGAGATACCTACTGGAACACGGATATGGGTCGGGATTTCCACCGATTTGCTGCGTGGGGACTCTTACGTATGTTTAAAGAGTTTCACAGTCTGGTAAAGAGCCATAGTTCAACCCTGAAGGTCCTGTATTTCATCTCGGATTTAGGAGGGGGACAAGGCAACGTGCGCCATATGCACACCAGCTCTGTACCTCTCGCTCTAGATCTAGCCGATGGCGTATATACTTCAGACGGCACCAATCAATATGATTTATGGCGTAAAATTTCCGGGGTAGATGTCATCAAAGGTTCGGCCCCTAATAAAATTGCTGCGATAGAATTCGACCCGGAAGACTTAGGAGAGCCTAAGGGACAGCAAACCCTAGATCCGGCCTTAGCCGATGAGTGGATAGACAGAGCCTTTAAGCATGGAGTCAATTATGTGCATTTGGCTATGCACTTTCATGACGCTCAAATGAGCTATGTATCCAGAGCTTTGGCTACAGTAAAAGCCAAATATATTATGCAACCTTATAGTCCGCCTGCGAGGAAGGCTGCACGGGATGCTAATATTTTTCCTGAGGTTTTTAATGACCGATATTTATTTGATGACTGGTATAATCAAGGTGGGGGAAATTGGGCCTCCAGTGATGTGAATCCTGTTTCTATTAAAATGCAGGATTATGGGTACTGGGATAATGTATGGAATACCGACCCCTATTTACCATGTAACTTTGTAGTAAATCAGCAAACCCTTCAGCCGGTAAAACCTGGAGAAACCGTTACGATAAAACCAACATGCCAAGGGGAAGAGTGCGATCGGGTGTTTCTCAAATGGGATGGAGCCGGTGTCAATAACGTAGTCGGATCATCTATTACCTTTACGGCCCCCTCCGCGGAAGGCATTTACACGTATACCACGCAGATTAACCGAAGCGGATGCCCCCAACAGAATATGACCACTTCGCTCAAAGTTAGCCAGCCTCTTCCTGTAACGCTGATAACTTTTGAAGGCCAGGTGGAAGAAACAAAGGTAAAGCTTCATTGGAAAACCGCCCAGGAAATTAATAGTGATCGGTTTGAGATAGAAAAAATGAATGCCGACAAATCTTGGTATGTCATTGGCAATATATCCAGCACCGGAGTTTCCCATGTATCTCAGCAGAACTATCAGTTTGTCGATCACCAACCACAATTGGGCGAAAATATTTATCGCCTTAAAATGGTAGATGCAGACGGCTCATATGCCTACAGCCGACTGCTGGCCGTACTGTTTTCTCCCGATTCCGGTCCCGTTCTTTACCCCAACCCGGCGCGTGCCTTCTTGAAGATCGAGGATGCCACATGGAGCCAGGTTTCGGAAATTCAAATTTTCAATAAGAGTGGCCAGATAGTAAACCGGCCAGGAAAATCCGATACCGCAGAAATCAATATACAGCAACTTCCTGAAGATCAATATACCCTTCAGCTCCTGTACAATACGGGGCAAAAGATTTCATTGCCATTTGTCAAAATCAACTAATTATTAAAGCTTCACAACCACTAAATACCTTTGCACCATACACACAGGAGGCTAGCTGCCGGCACCACTGGTGCCGGCCTCAGCTGCTCAGCATACCTGCAACAGCAGAAGCCAAGCCTCCTCAATTTGTCCATTGTGCAATAATTTTTGAGCCTCCCAATGTACCAGGTCGGGCATATATTGACACCCGGATTCGGAGGCATCCACTAACCTTTTAAAAGACTCTAGCTGCCCAAAATTCTTAACTGTCTGCAGGTTGGGCAGGGCGGAAACACTGGCCAAAAGACCCAGGTCGTTCCCAGTCAGTATCCTTGAGTTACGAACAGAAAATGGTAAACCATCAAAGCCAATTCCCATCTGGGGACGGGGCACTTGGAATAAGGACTCCCCCCTGGTATGCGAAAACCAATCGCCTCCCAGCCGTGCTACCCAGTCGGTTTTAAGTTGGTCGATTTGTCCGTTGGAATCAAAAAGTTCGTCTGAAAAATGGCCCAAAATCACCTCAGCAAGAATTAACTGCATGGATCCTTTCTCGATGATATCGAAAACCCTGCATTCTAACTGCACTGGAGATTCCTTCACCCGGGGCGGAGCTACTCTGACGGCGGGTAATTCCGTAAATCCTGCCTTTTCAAATTCATTCACCCCTCGAGCAAATTCGGCACTGGCCAGTGATATTTGATTAACCATCGAGCTGGTGACCATATTAATGACTATTTCCGGCACCTCATTTACATTGAGGGCCGTATGTTTCTGGCTTTGATCAGCACCTCGTCGGTTGGGTGCCAGGGCGATGATGGGTGGGTCAATTCCCATCATATTAAAAAAACTAAAAGGACTAAGGTTGACTCTACCTTGGGAATCTACCGTGCTGGCGAATGCGATAGGCCGGGGTGCTACCGAAGCAGTCATATGTTTATAAAATGCCCTGGGGCTTATTTCCAAAGGGTCTATTGTCTTCATAAGCTTCAATTTCTTGATAATATAGGATCCTGACTACATAACCGTATGAAACGCACATTCGTTTAACAGAGTTAATTTAAACTATTTATAGTTTTTTTCTCGCACCAAGTACGTTGCGGACGAAAATCCTGGGGAGCTGTAGTCTACTTCTTAGGTATGGGCCGGTAGGATACGGGTCTGAAGATTTCCAAAACCAATTCGTCCACTCGGTCCCTGACAGTATCCCTTAATCAGGATCTCATCTCCGTCTTCCAGATAGTGGCGGCTATGAACATCGTCCAATAAGACAGGTTCTTTCCCCCCGGCTGTAGCCTCCAGTAAACATCCTTCCATCCCTTTGGTTGGACCGCTAATTGTCCCTGTGGCCAATAAGTCTCCAATTTTAAGGTTGCACCCACTTACGGTATGATGCGCTAATTGCTGGCTAATGGTCCAATATAAATAAGAAGAATTAGTACGGGCAAGTGGATACCATGAACCATTCTTGGGGCGAAGAGACACGGAAAGCTCAATGTCGAATCCCCTACGTGTCGGATCCTCAAGATATTCTAGCGGCTTAGGAAATTGCTTTACTGGAGGGGAACGAAACGCTTCCAGCGCATCCAGTGTTACCACCCAAGGTGAAATACTAGAGGCAAAATTTTTACTGGTAAAGGGCCCTAACGGCTGATATTCCCAGCGTTGCAAGTCACGAGCCGACCAGTCATTGAATAGCAATACCCCGAAGATATATGCTTCGGCCTCCTCAGAAGTGATGGGCTGCCCCAACTCCGAATCCTTGCCCACCACAAAAGCGAGCTCCAGCTCATAATCCAACTCTCGGGTAGGTGTATATATAGGCTCTGCCGATTCATCGCTTAGCACCTGCCCCCAGGGCCTACGCACAGGGCTATGCGAACTTATGATAGATGAAGCACGACCATGGTAAGCCACCGGAAGGTGCTTCCAATTGGGCATCAGGGGTTGATGAGGACGAAACAATTTCCCGACGGCTAAAGCGTGCTCTTGACTGGAGTAAAAATCGGTATAATCTCCGACCTGTATAGGCAAAAGCATGTGCACCTCTGCCTGCTTCACCAAAATCAGACTCGCCCACTGAGCCAAGGTTGAGTCTCTATTGCAAAGTTGCTCCTGAAGCACCGTCCGGATATAAGTCCAGTAAGGTCGCCCCATAGCTATGAAATCGTTGAGAGTGGATCTTTCAAAAACATTTTGGTCCAAAGGAAAATCCTGAAAAACCCCCTTTTGGCAGGCCATATTCATATCAATGATATAATTCCCTATGGCCACTCCCAGAACTGGTATCGAAGATGGCCTACAAAATATACCGTAGGGAAGATTCTGTAAAGAAAAATCCGACTCTTCCGGGATATCAAGCCATGGGCGCTTATTTTTCATTGCCTGTGGGTAAAATTAAAGAAAAGATATTCATTTCAAGTTCCTACATACGTTTGTAAGTTGTCTTCTAGGTCCTGGATAGAATTGTAAAGTTGCTCATAAGAGTCTATAACGAAATAATGCTGCTGATAATGATCGATATAGTACGGAGTGCTCAGGACCTGAGAGAGGTCAAAATCAAGTTTGGGAATAGTTGGACCCAGACAATACAAGCTTTCCCCTGCTGAAGAGAGGATACCTCCTCCATATATCTTCAGTTTACCTTCCTCCCGGATCAAGCCGAATTCTACAGTATACCAATATAGTCGGGAAAGTCGCTGTAGAGCATCTTCCTGATCGATAAAGCGAAGGGCAACTTCACTGAGATGAGCCATAAAATTACAAAAATCGGGATTGCTTAGTAACGGAACATGACCAAAGCTGTCATGGAACATATCTGGCTCCTCCAGATAATCCTGCTGATCGGGTTGGCGTAGCCAGCTACTAGCGGGAAATTGTTTGCGATACAAATGGGTATAGAACTCCTGATGTGGAATGAGGCCCGGAACGACATACACTTCCCAGCCCGTAAGGGCTCTTAGGGCAGGATTTGTCTCCTGGGCAAAATTAGGAATATGGTCGGCCACAAATTTTACTTTATCGATACCTTCCAAATAGCCTTTACTGGCAATGGTAGGAAGGATTTCCATCTGTCGGTTATAAAGCCTTTTCCACATGAGCTGGTCGGCCTCAGTATATAGGTTATATTGCTGGTCCATCATCGTATCCTATTCATAGTTAAAGGGTACCTCTCTGCATTTGTTCTCTTTCTATAGCTTCAAAAAGGGCCTTAAAATTCCCTTTTCCAAAAGATTTCGCACCCTTTCTCTGAATAATCTCGAAGAATAGCGTAGGTCGTGGCATGATGGGTTGGGTAAAGATTTGCAACAGATACCCTTCGTCATCCCTATCAACCAATATACCCAGTTCTCTGAGTTCGGCTAGGTCCTCATCTATCTCCCCTACCCGGCTCACCAGTTCCTCGTAGTAGGTGCCCGGGATCTTTAAGAAGGTCACCCCCCTCTCCTTGAGCTTACCAACCGTAGCTAAGATATCATGGGTGGCAACCGCTATATGCTGCACCCCGGCCCCTCCATAAAACTCCAGATATTCTTCTACCTGAGATTTCTTTTTCCCCTCTGCAGGTTCGTTTATAGGGAACTTAATACGCCCGTTTCCATTGCTCATAACCTTACTCATTAGCGCGGTATATTGGGTAGAGATGTCCTTATCGTCAAAGGAGGCCATGGTAGTAAACCCCATAACCCGTTCATAAAATGAAACCCAGGTATTCATTTCGTTCCATCCTACATTGCCTACCATATGGTCTATATACTCCAGCCCTACTGGGGAGGGTCGATGCTCCGGATTCCAGGGAACAAAACCCGGCAGAAAGACGCCATTATAATTCTTTCGCTCTACAAAGACATGCACCGTATCTCCGTAAGTGTGGATACCAGAACGCAGCACTTCCCCCTGGTCATCGGTCTCCCTAATGGGTTCCATATACGCTTTACCCCCTCTGCTTGTCGTCTCTTGAAAGGCTTTCCGAGCATCCTCTACCCATAAGGCTATTACCTTCACTCCGTCTCCATGTAAGTCGATATGTTGGCCAATGTCGGTACCACCATGCAGGGGGGAGGTGAGCACCAGCCTGATTTTCCCCTGAACCACCACATAGGATTCCCGATCATTCAATCCCGTTTCCAGGCCTGCCATAGCCAAGGGCTGAAAACCAAAGGCATTTTGAAAATAATGTGCCGATTGCAACGCATTACTGACATAAAGTTCGACATAATCAGTACCATTAATGGGCAAAAAGTCCTCGGAAGAAGATTTCATTTGCCTTTCATTCTGCAAAGTTTCCATGATATTTTTGACAATTTAAGGTCTCCATCTAAAATGCTTAACCGGCTAATCATCCAGCCAACTTTTGTAATAAACTCCGTCATCGAGCTGCATGGCAGCTTCCGTGAGCATAAGCGGACGAAAAGTATCTATCATGACGGCCAGTTCCTGGGTTTGCTTTTTTCCTATACTCCGCTCATAGGCGCCAGGGTGCGGACCATGTGGGATACCTCCTGGGTGCAATGTAATATGCCCTTGTTCAATATCGTTTCGACTCATAAAGTCCCCATCTACATAATAGAGGACTTCGTCCGAATCTACATTACTGTGATTATAGGGTGCAGGAATGGCAAGAGGGTGGTAATCGTACAGGCGTGGACAGAAGGAACAAACTACAAACGCTGTAGTTTCAAAGGTCTGATGCACGGGTGGTGGCTGATGGATGCGCCCGGTTATAGGCTCAAAATTATGAATAGAAAATCCCCAGGGATAATTGTATCCATCCCAACCCACTACATCGAAAGGATGCGTGACATATTCCAGAGGGTGTATCTGATTTTGCTTTTTTATTTTTATCAAAAATGATCCCCGCTCATCGTAGGTAATCAGATTTTGAGGCAAAATATAATCGCGTTCGCAATAAGGAGCATGCTCCTGAAGCTGTCCGAAATAGTTTCGGTATCGCTTAGGGGTATAGATAGGAATGCGTGATTCTAAATAAAGCAGTCTATTTTCGTCCGTATCGAAGTCTATCTGATAAATTACCCCCCTTGGAATAAGCAGGTAATCTCCTTCAACAAAGGGGAGCTCTCCAAAAAAACTGAGCATGCGACCGCTTCCCTTATGGATAAATAATAATTCGTCAGCATCTGCATTTTTATAAAAATAAGTCATGGGTCGTCTCATGGGAGCCGCCAGACCTATGAGTACATCTGCATTTACCAAAACTGGTATTCTACTTTCCAGATAGTCTGCTGCAGGGGCTACTCCAAACCCTATGAACTTGCGCATGGTTAGGTTGTTGGCCACCACCACCTTAGGCGAAACGTCGTAGGCCTGGCCCACTTTCCTTACCTGGGTGGGCCGGTGTGTATGGTAAAGTAGTGAGGACATACCCTCAAAACCTATGGTGCCAAACAGTTCCTCATAATAGAGTGTATTATCAAGCACTTTCCGAAATTGAGTATGCCTTTTGGGAGGCAATTTTCCAAGTCTATGATAAATGGGCATAACCTTACCTTTAGGTATTTAAACATTGAAACCCCTGGGGGAAAATTCAATAAAAAAAGTAGCTAAACAAACTATTGCTACAACAACAATAATACAGATAAATTACTATTTAAACAAATAATATAATTATTTTGACCTTTATTATCCAAACAAAAAAGCCAGTAACGAAGTGATATCGTTACTGGCTTTAACTAATATAACAGAAATATTTAGCTTAAACGGGCCAGTGCTTCTTGCAAGGTTATAATTTTTGCCTCAGCATCTGCTAGCTTTTGTCTTTCCTTTTCTACAATATCTCCTTTGGCATTTTGAACGAACCGTTCGTTAGAGAGCTTCTTGGCTACCGAGTTTTTAAAACCCAAAGTATATTCAAGCTCCTTTAGCAGATTGGCTTTTTCTTCTTCTACATCCACTTCTCCCTGCAAATTCACAAAAAACTCATCCGATTTCACCCTAAACGAATTTCCTTCTCCCTCTTCCGAAACCATCTGCAGTTTCTCTACATTGGCAAGTTTAGTAATCAGATCCTCCAGACGTTTAAAGCGATCGGGGTTATCGGTACGTACTGATAAGGGCAGTGTAATTTTAGGACTTAAATTTTTGGCATTTCTCAAGTTCCGGATAGCCGACACGAGTTCAAAAAGAATCTCAAAATCGGCGATAAGGGCCAGATCCACAGCATCCTCAGCCTTTGGAAAGGCGGCAATACAAATACTATCATTGGTTTTGCGTTCCCGGATATTCTGCCAGATCTCCTCTGTAATAAATGGAATAAAGGGATGAGCTAAGCGCATTAATCTATCAAAAAATGAAAGAGTCAGTTCAAAGGTAGGTGCATCGATAGGCTGCTCATATGCTGGCTTAATCATCTCCAGATACTGAGCACAAAAATCATCCCAGATCAGTTTATATACGAGGTTTAGCGCATCAGAAATTCTATACTTTTCAAAATGATCTTCCAGTTCAAGCAAGGTCTGGTCCAGTTTGGCAGCAAACCAGCGGGCGGCTAGTGCCGACCCCTGTGGCGCAGTAAGGGTTGCATCTACTTCCCAGCCTTTTACCAATCGGAAGGCATTCCAGACCTTATTACAGAAATTACGCCCTTGTTCCACCAACTTTTCGTCATAGGGCAGGTCATTACCTGCCTGGGAGCTAAATAGCATTCCTGTCCTGATTCCATCCGCTCCGTATTGCCCAATCAGATCGATGGGGTCGGGTGAATTACCCAGGGATTTAGACATTTTCCGCCCTTGCTTATCGCGGACTATCCCCGTTAGGTATACATTTTTGAAAGGATAGGTACCTTTATATTCATACCCAGCAATGATCATCCGGGCTACCCAGAAAAACAAGATCTCTGGAGCCGTCACCAAATCATTGGTAGGATAGTAATAATTAATATCTTCATTCTCGGGCTCTTTAATACCATTAAAGACGGACATGGGCCAAAGCCAGGACGAGAACCAAGTATCAAGAACATCGGGATCCTGCTCAAGATCTTCTTCGGTTAGAGCAAATAATTGGAGGTCATGCTGGGCCTTTCTTAAGGCTTCCCGCTTGGTTTTCGCTACGATAACCGTACCGTCCTTCAGGTAAAAGGCAGGAATTCTATGCCCCCACCATAACTGTCGGCTGATGTTCCAGTCGCGGACATTTTCCATCCAGTGCCGGTAGGTATTCTTAAATTTGGCAGGAATCAGCTGTACGGTGTCGTTCATTACATGCTCCAAGGCAGGCTTGCTGATGTCTTCCATTTTTAGGAACCACTGTTCCGAGAGGCGAGGCTCTATCACGGAGTCCGTCCGTTCCGAATGTCCTACATTGGATCGATACTCTTCAATTTTTACTAAATTGCCCGAAGCTTCGAGCAGTTTTACAATTTTCTTCCGAGCCACAAACCGGTCTTCACCTACCAGTATCTGCGCCCTTTCGTTGAGGGTACCATCCTCGGCCAGCAAATCGATAATGGGAAGATGATGCCTTTTCCCGAGCTCATAATCGTTGGTATCGTGCGCCGGGGTCACCTTGAGGCAACCCGTTCCAAACTCCATCTCTACATAATCGTCTGCTATGATAGGGATGGCACGGTTTACCAGGGGAACCATGACTTTTTTCCCTATGAGATGCTGATACCTTTCATCGGCCGGATTGACACAGATGGCTACGTCAGCCATGATTGTTTCGGGTCGGGTAGTCGCAATTACGATTCCTTGATCGGTACCCTGGGCCTCTTCCAGGTCATATCGAAGGTATACCAAACGTTGATTCACCTCCTTCATTATCACTTCCTCATCAGACACCGTTGTTTTGGCCTGAGGGTCCCAGTTTACCATACGGTGACCTCGGTAAATTTTACCTTTGTTAAAGAGATCTATAAAAACATCGATTACTGAGTCGTAGAGGTCCGGCTCCATGGTAAAACGTGTACGGCCCCAGTCGCATGACGCTCCTAGCTTACGCAATTGTTTTAGTATAATTCCACCATATTTATGCGTCCATTCCCAACAGTGTTCCAAAAATTCGTCACGGGACAGGTCTTTTTTCTGGATACCTTTTTCTTTGAGCATCGCCACTACCTTAGCCTCCGTAGCAATGGAGGCATGATCTGTACCCGGCACCCAGCAAGCCTCCTTACCTTCCATGCGGGCCTTACGAATAAGGATATCCTGAATGGTATTATTGAGCATGTGCCCCATATGCAACACTCCTGTTACATTTGGAGGAGGTATGACAATGGTGTAAGGTTCTTTATCGGGATTTGGCTTAGAATTGAAAAACTTATTTTCAATCCAATATTCATACCATTTATCCTCTATTTCCTGTGGAGCATAGGTTTTGGAAATCATTCTTATAGAATAAAATGCGTGATTTTACGCGTTACTACCTTAAAAAGTAGGCAAGTTATCATTTGAAACGCAGATATTCTAAATTTCTAACGGAAACCAGAGTGTGAACACACTGCCTAGCCCCAGCTTACTTTCTACTGATATAGTTCCCTGATGTGCCTCCACCATTTTTTTGACATAACTAAGCCCTAGGCCAAACCCTTTTACATCGTGTACGTCACCTGTGGGAACCCTATAAAATGTTTCAAAAATACGGGACTGTTGCTCTTTGCTAAGCCCCAGTCCACGATCACTAATCATGATCTGGACTCCTTGCTGTACATTGGCGGTACGGATGTCGATAAATAATTCCTTAGGAGAATATTTAATGGCATTGTCTAAAAGGTTTTTCAAAATATTAATTAGATGGACCTCGTCTCCTTTTACCGTATCATGCTCGGCTTCCAAACTCAGATTTACAACTCCATTTTTTCTTTCGATCTGCATCGACAAGCTATTGAGCGCCTGGGTAAGCAACTCCTGCACCGAAACATGCTCCATGTTGAGTTTCACCTCCCCCTTGTCCAGCATGGCCATTTGCAAAACCTTCTCAACATGAATGCCCAACCGTTTGTTTTCTTCTTGAATAATACCCAGGTACCTCCCCATTCTGGATTCAGCAGGAGTAGGTGCCTGTCCTTCCACGTTTTCATGCGCCATGTCCACAGCCAGGCCTATGGTAGAAATAGGCGTTTTGAGTTCATGGGTCATATTATTGATAAAGTCGGTTTTGATATCCGACATTTTCTTTTGACGAATAATAGTGGACACAGCCATATAGAAACAGGCCATGACGATTAATATTAATGCTCCGGAACCTCCAAAAAGCATCCCCATATTGCTAAGTATATATTTCTCCTGATCGGGGAAGTAGACCATCAACATGTTCTGGCTAGGTGCCATTTCATTTGGGAACAGGGCAGCTTTATACGACCTAGCCTGCCATTCCGGTGCATTCATTTGGGTGGTCGCCAGAACGAAATCCTTAGGGTCTGCATTTTGAACGGCAAATTCGAAGGGAATGTCAATTCCATTCTCTCGAAATTCCTTTCGCAATAGTGTATCTAAAAGAAAGCGATTAACACGCTCCTGAATAGGCCTTTTGGTATACATCAAATCCTGCATGACTTCGCGGAGTAGGCCCACCCGATCGGGCTCTATTGTCGGGTGGCTAGTAAGAGGCAAGGCAGAAGCCTTTTTTTTCAATGGCTTATTCCTCGTGGCAGATTCTGAACTTCGTTGCTGCCTAAGGGCAGGAGTAGGCTCCTTTTCCTTTCCTGCGAAGGCATCCGAAAATGCCTTTCCCAACTTGCGCTCATCATCCATTCGTCGCCGGACAAATTCGTCCATACCTGCAGCGCCAAATCGCTGGGCCTGGAAAAATTCATCCATAATTTGTTGCTGGAACTCGGCCAGGATTCTAAAATTTGGGCTGAGCACGTCGGTGGGTACCGACTCAGTGACGATCTCATAATGAATCTCCTCCCCATGAGGCCCCATAATAACCTTATACTTGGCACCCGGTTGAGGGTCCGTTCGGGTATCAGCAGGCACAGGTTTGTCTTTGGGTTGCTGCAAGGGCGTTTGTTTTAATGTGGCAATCCTGTCTAAACGGTTTTTTTGTTGCTCACTGTCAATTCGCTGTTGCAGCAGATACATCATCTCTTGTTTTTCCAGCCGATGTACAACCTCCTGCACCGACTCTGCCACCTTGTGGTTGAACTGATCATGCCGTATGTCCATCGCCTCCTTGATCCAATACCATTGAAGTCCTACCAGACCAAACATAGCCAGACACATCAAACCTATTATAATTTGTATTTTCCTTTTGGTCATATAATTTTTTGGCTTATCGGTGCAACGTTGAAGGGTACTGTTTCGTCTTTGCAACGCCCTTCTACTCTTCACGCTCAGAACAAATTTAAAGCCAATTGGTACCAAAGCACAGCATTTAACAAATTTTAACAGGACTGCATATCAATCGGTTAACCACTTTAAGTAAATTATTGTCTCATCTATCATTCGATTTACAATTATGAAAGCCTTACAATTTAGTCGGAACCTGGTATCAGGACTTAGCCTGGCTCTTATGGCTATGGTGTACCCATCCCAAGCTCAAGAGAAAACGTCTTCCAAAACAAAGATTAATATCCGGATTACGGAAGAACTAGATGGTCGGTCTAAGGAGATTGTCAGGGAGTACAGCCTCTCTGATCTGAATCATGAACAAAGGGAGGAGCTCATCGAGCAGATTTTAGACTCGATAGACCAAAAAAGGGGCGCCAAAAGGGCTTCAATAGACTCTAGCGAAATGGCCAAAAATAAGAATCGCATGGAAGAACGTCGAAAACTTCATGTCAACCGCCGAATTTTTGGTCCAGAAGAAGAGGATAGTTTCGTGTATCACTGGGAAAATATGGAAAGAGATCTGGAACGGATCTCAGGCGATATTGAAAACAGAATGATGCATTTAAAACGAGACTTTAGTCCAAAAGCAAGGGCACTGATGAAGGAGATGGAGTCTTGGGGAGAACGGTTTGAAAACAGAATAGGCGATATAGGAAAGGATGAAGTAAGCACGGCAAGCATGGTAAAGGGTCTGAGTATTCACCCCAATAAGCCTCATAACGGCGTAATTAACCTACGTTTCCAGACCCTTCATAAAGGGGATGTCCACATACGTATAACCGACACCAAAGGTAAGGAAGTAGGTGAGCGGGTTATAAAAGATTTTGAAGGAGAATTTGTAGGGCAAGTACCCATCAAAAAAAACACGCATGGGACCATATTTGTAATGGTAACCATGGGTGAAGATGGAAGCGTACGCCGAATGGTTATACCCTAGCCCTTCCCATTTTCGTACTTAAAGAATCCCCGTGCACCAGCTTGTATGGGGATTTTATTTTAAAATATTGAATGATAATTAGCTGACAAAGACTAAGAATTGTATTTTTGCCGAAAACAACCATCATTTGCGACACCCAATCTTAAGAAGATACTATGCTCAATCTTATTCTTTTTGGCCCTCCAGGGGCTGGGAAAGGCACTCAAAGTGAGAAGATCATTGCCCAATACCAACTAATCCATTTGTCTACTGGCGACTTACTCCGTTCCGAAATACAGCAAGGGACTGACCTAGGCTTAAAGGCAAAAACCCTGATGGACCAAGGGTTACTCGTGCCCGACGAAGTGGTTATTGGCATGATTGAAAACAAGCTTAAAGAAAATCGTCAGGCAGCAGGATTTATCTTCGATGGTTTTCCTCGTACAGTAAAACAAGCAGAGGCCCTCGATACGTTATTGACTTCTTATGGGGAATCAATTCAGGTAATGATAGGTTTAGAAGTGACAGACGAGGAGTTACTCGCGCGACTGCTCAACCGTGGAAAAACCTCTGGTCGACCAGATGATCAGAATGAGGACTTGATTCGTAAGCGCATACAAGAGTACAATTCAAAGACCACGCCAGTTGCCGACTACTATCGTTCTCAGGACAAATATGTAGCGGTACAGGGTATTGGAGAAATTCAGGAGATATTCCAAGCCATCACAGCGGCCATAGGCTAGGCCAAGTTACTTTTTATTACCAAAAACAAAATAATGGCTTCTTCAAATTTCATCGATTACGTAAAAATTAATGTCAAATCGGGTGCCGGGGGAGCCGGCGCATTACACTTCCGCCGCGAGAAACACGTGGAAAAAGGGGGACCCGATGGAGGGGATGGAGGAAGAGGAGGACACGTAATCCTGAAAGGAAATTCTCAACTCTGGACGCTGTTACACCTTAAATATACCAAACATGTTAAGGCATTTAACGGAAAAGCAGGGGAAGGAGGACGCCGTACCGGGTCTGAAGGAAAAGACATTATTTTAGAGGTTCCCTTAGGGACCATTGCCCGCATGGCCGAAACCGGCGAACAGGTCTGCGAAATTACAGAAGATGGTCAGGAGATAATATTACTAAAAGGAGGCCGCGGAGGAATGGGCAACGACCATTTTAAATCGGCCACCAACCAAACGCCACAGCATGCTCAGCCTGGCGAGCCTGGTGGTGAAGAATGGGTGATACTGGAGCTGAAAGTCCTTGCGGATGTCGGCCTGGTAGGATTCCCGAATGCTGGTAAGTCCACCTTGCTAGCAGCCGTTTCTGCAGCCCGGCCCGAAATTGCCGACTACCCTTTTACTACCCTGGTGCCTAACCTAGGGGTGGTGCCATACCGAGATTTCCGCTCCTTTATTATGGCAGACATACCTGGTATCATTGAAGGAGCCTCTCAGGGCAAAGGGCTTGGAATACGTTTCCTGAGACATATAGAAAGAAACTCCATTCTTTTATTCATGGTACCCGCCACCAGTGAGGATATTATGGCCGAATACCAGACCCTCCTGCAAGAGCTTAACTTGTATAATCCCGAATTACTGGATAAAAACAGGATTCTGGCCATTACGAAAATGGACACAATAGCTGAAGACGATCGACCAGCCCTCAAGGCCCAATTGCCTTCAGAGTTAACTATTCACTATATTTCAGCAATAACCCAAGAAGGAATTGAACAATTAAAGGATGCGATATGGAATCGCATCAATCAGACGTTAGACGCATAATAAGTTTTTTGCGGTAAAGACAACCATTTCCTCTTACTTTGGTGTCACCCAAGAAATACTTTTAAAATTGCCGTTTACCGTAGCCATGAAAATAACTTTACCGATTGTATTAAAGATTGTTCTATTCTGTATTGCTATAAGTCTAGAGTCTCTTGGCCAGATTAGTATCAATTATCCAATGGACCGGCTGGTGGTTCAGAGAAATAGTAATAACCGAGCGACAATCCGGGTGAGTGGAAGCTTCAAACAGCATATCGACAAAGTCGAGGCAAGGCTTGTTGCCCTTCAAGGTGGTTCGAATATCGACTGGCATGTGCTTCAAAATAGTCCTCAGGGCGGTTTTTTCGAAGGAAGTATAGAGGCCTTTGGTGGTTGGTATAAATTGGAGGTAAGGGGTAAGAATGGAGCCTCCGATGTGGGCATGGCAACAGTAGAGCATGTAGGAATCGGAGAGGTATTTATTGTCAGTGGACAGTCCAATGCCCAGGGATACGACCAATACGGCAGCCCCGAAGTTACTGATGACCGTGTAAACACGGTTAATTTTGATAATATCAACGACAGTGGGGCATCTGGCCTTCCCTACCCACAGTTCAGTCATCTGGATACTCATTCCAAAATCTCGCCCCGAGGCCTGTCGGCATGGGCCTGGGGAGCTCTTGGCGACAAGCTGGCCCAAAGACTGAACGTTCCCATCCTGTTTTTCAATACCGGCTACGAGGGTACACAGGTACGCACCTGGAGGGAGAGCATCTCCGGAACGGCGTACTCGCCTTATGCCCCATATCCTTATTCCCCAAGTGGGATGCCCTTCATCAATTTAAGGTGGGTCATGCAGTACTATATTCCCATCACAGGGCTTCGGGCAGTGTTATGGGAGCAGGGTGAAGCGGATAATTATTTTGCGAATCACCCTGAATTTGCCACCACCAGCGATAAATATGCCCTGGACCTTAAAGCGGTAATAGAAGCTAATAGGAGGGAAAGTGGGAAGAATGTCTCTTGGATGATATCGCTAAGTAGTTACGACAACAGCAGAGGGGTCAATCAAATGGTAAGAAATGGTCAGTTACAAGCTATCAGCACCAGCACCAATACATTCCAAGGGCCAGATACTGATATCATTCAAATTCCCAGAGACAATACCTTCAACCGAGGCGATGGAGTTCATTTTACTGATGGAGGCATTAGCCAATTGGCCCAGGCTTGGAATGCCAAGTTGGATGATGCATTTTTTAATAGTTCCATTCCTCATCCCGCCGTTGGGCCATTAAGTGTCTCAGTGGCCTGTTCCGGAAGTTCCCTCCGACTTACCGTCACCAACTCCGGATACAGTGCACATAGCTGGAGCAACGGGCAGGCAGGAACCAATATTACGGTTGGCAATGGGAGCTTCCGCGCCAAGGCCCTCGATTCTTTTGGCAATTATATCTTTTCGCCCGAAATCATTATTTCTGAAGCTATCCAAGGGCCTAAACCTACTATCAGCATAGAGGGAAGCAACCCAGTATGTTTGGGCAATACGGCCACCTTAATTTCAAGTGCTACAGATGCTATAAAATGGAATACCGGATCGACCTCGCCCCGTTTGCCTGTGACGGCCAGCGGGCAATATACCGTGACTTCCCAAAGTGTCTATGGTTGTGAAAACACTTCAGATCCTTATCAGATTACCATACTTACGTCACCCCTTCCAGCCAAACCATCCATTCAGGCTGGTGGAGCCACTACATTTTGCGAGGGGGGGTCGGTTACTCTTCAGTCTTCCAGCAGCCTAAAAAACGTCTGGTCTAATGGAGCCACTTCAGCCAGCATCCAAACTTCGCAGTCGGGAACCTTTACGGTAAAAGCCTTAGATAATGTGGGCTGTTTTTCTCCTGAATCAGACCCCGTTACCGTCAAGGTGAATCCCAACCCCGCCAAGCCACAAATTGCCTTGAGCCGAAATCCTAATTTTTGTGAGGGTGAAACCTTGGTGCTTACTTCAAATTATGATTCGGGAAACCTGTGGAATACCGGTTCTACCTCCAAAGCAGTTACTACAACCATTTCCGGTACATTTTCTGTAACGCAAACCGACATCAATGGCTGCAAGTCGGTCTCTGACGTGATTACCACCAAGGTAAATCCACTTCCAGCGACCCCTTCTATCGTCTCACTTAAACCTACTACGTTTTGCGAACGCGATTTTACGTTATTGCAAAGTACCCCCGCATATATTTACGTATGGAGTAACGGCTCCAACAACCCCGAGATTGCTGTTTACGAAAGTGGAGATTATACCATTTCTGCCAAGGATGCCAATGGTTGCATTTCTCCTCCGTCGGCGGTTACTAAGGTGGTAAAAAACCCCCTCCCCCCCCGTCCTAGCATTACTGCTTCGGGTCCGACTACGTTTTGCGCCGATAAGACCATCACCCTGCAGGCCCCATCGGCTACAGCATACAAGTGGAGTTCAGGACAGAGCACGGCTTCCATAGCCGTTAATAATACTGGGAGCTTCTATGTACAGACACTCAATGAATATAATTGCATTTCCGATCCAAGTAGCACCATTAATACCAGAGCACTGGCCCTCCCCCCCGCCCCAGTAGTGACTCTGGAAGGCCCTGCGACCTTTTGTGCGGGAGACCAAACCCGGCTGGCGGCTCAGCCCGCAGGTAATATAATCTGGAGCGACGGTCAGACTCAGCCTGTCGTTTCTATAGGGCAGTCAGGGACCTATACTGCTCGACTTATCGACACGCAAGGCTGTTATTCCGTTGCTTCCAACAGCGTAACTATCGACGCAAAACCTGCCCCCACCGTTCCCGAAATCAGACAGGTAGGCGTATATACGCTCCAAGCTGAAAATAATTTACACTCAGGGATATTTAATTGGCAGAAAGATGGGAAACCCCTTAGCCAAACCAGTATCTCCATCAAATCTGCAGAGTCAGGGGTATTTCAAGTAAGCAATAGTATCGTGTATTCTCCACAACTTACTTGTAGTTCCGCCTTATCCGAACCCTTTACCTTTGTAGCCACCGTGAATGCAGGTGAGATGATCATCTACCCCAACCCCATGGTTTCGGACAACCTGACCTTGGAGACCTGGCACGACTTGTCCAATGCGACTATACAGATCATAGATTTACGCGGAATTGTTCACAAAACCATACAAATTCAGGAATTAAAAACGCAACAATTTATTAGAGTATCCGATCTCTCGGCTGGCACCTATCTCGTTCGGGTTTTGTCGGATAATTACAGTGGGGTAAAGAAGTTTGTCGTAGCGCGGTAGGCATTCTGTTTTTCCGCATAGGTAAAAAAACGGAATAGTTATATTATAGCCGAAATAATCTATTAAATTTGCATTCGTTTGACTGCTTCCAGCCAAATGAATTTCCACCTAATTCTTTCTGAATATGAGAGATTTTACTTGTTCAATCATTTCCAATGCGCACTAAATTAATCCTTCAGATTACGGCAAAGGCCCTGCTTTTGTTACTAATTATTCCCGTATCAGTGTATGCTCAGTTGAAAATCACCTATCCTGCTCCCAGAGCAGTTTATCAGCGGGATATCACCGGACAAAGATCCGTTCCAATTTCGGGAACTTTTAGTATTGAGATGGACAAAATAGAGGTTCGCGCCGTTCCGGTGCTCCTGGGACAAGGTGTAGAACGACCCTGGCAAACCTTACAACTAAATCCGGCCGGGGGTGTCTTTAAAGGAGATATTACCCTATATGCCGGTTGGTACACCATAGAAATCAGAGGTAGTAAGGCAGGTACCATAGTAGCACGGGACGTATTGGAACGTTTGGGGGTAGGCGAAGTTTTCCTGATCGCTGGCCAATCCAATGCCCAAGGACTTAAGAAATACCCCGGACCGGGCGCCACTGACGACCGGGTAATTTATATCACCAATGGCACCAACGATGAAACCGACCGTCTTACCGACCCTGCTCCTCCGGCTTTTGCCAAGATCAATACGGACCTGGACTTTATGTCTCCCAGAGGACAATCGGCATGGTGCTGGGGCCTTTTGGGCGACAGGCTGGTCAGTAACCTGAATGTACCCGTACTTTTTATCAACACAGCCTGGGAAGGAACGAGTGTTATCAACTGGTCGGAAAGTGCAGACGGGAAAGACACCTACAATCGTTACGGTGGATTTAAATATCCGCCCAAAATGCCTTATGCCAATTTAATGATATCCGCCCGCAATTATGCCAATCAGTTTGGCGTTCGGGCCATTCTGTGGATGCAAGGAGAAACGGATGCTGCCAAAGGAACCACAGCCACGCAGTATCGGGAAAGCCTGCAACGTATTATCGATAAGATTCAGTCCGACACAGGCAAGCGGATTACCTGGGTAATTGCCAGGACCTCCCGGACGTCGGAACCGGAGTCGGCACCGGCCCAGGCGTATCCGCATATAGTTGCAGCCCAAAATGCTGTAATAGACACCCCATTCAATCCGACCTTTCCGGGACCCGAAACGGATCCATTGGTTCCATTACGTCTGCCCGACCATACCCATTTCGTAGGCGTGGATGCGCTGACGATATTGGCAGATGCCTGGTACAACAGTTTAAATGCCAAGTTTTTTGCAGAAGCGCCACCAGTGGCACCTTCCCCTGTACCCCAAATTACGGCCAAATGTGTAACGGAAAATAATGCCGTGACGATTTCGTTGCCAACTGGATTCTCTTCCTATTTATGGAATACTGGAAGTAGCAGCAGCTCTATACGCGTTACCGCTGCGGGAACGTATTGGGCTACTGTAAAAGACGCCAATGGCAACTCGACCCTCTCCCCGGTGGTAGTATTGGAAAATAATGCCAAACCTGCCACCCCTTCGATTCTACCTCAGGGTCCACAACAGGCCTGTGCCGATTCTGCCTTTACCTTTTCTGTGGCTCCTGCCAACGATATCTTCAATTGGTACAATCAGGCCGACAACAGCATCGTTTCAAGCGGATTGGTAGCTAAACTTACCGAGTCTGGAAATTATTATGTAAAACGTCAGAACATATTTGGATGTGTTTCTGAGAGCTCAAATGCAAGCTCACTGACCATACATCCTAAAATCCCTACCCCAACTATTGCATCGTCTGGGCCTTTCTCTATCACAGCCAGTATCGACTTGCCAGGCCTTAATGAGCAATATGTCTGGCAGCGCCCAGGTATAGAAACGGATACCACTGCAACCATTATAAAGGTATTGAAATCGGGCAAGTATACCGCCAAGGCGAAAGTAGATTTCGTTCTTAACAATCAAACACTTACCTGTTACTCCGATACGGTCAGCAAGGAATTCAAGACCAATGACCAAAATGAAGTAGTGATTTATCCCAACCCAAGCCAAGACTCCTTCGTGTATGTTGAGGCTAGAGACGATATTAAATCGGCCGATATTACCCTGTTCGACAGTAAGGGCCGTGCCGTAAAAAACATCACCACCCCGGTCCTCAACAGTAGGGCCGAGTTGAATGTCTCCAACATGCCCGCGGGAAAATATATCATCAGAGTGGTGGGAGAAGGACAGAGTATTACCAAACAAATCGTCATTCGATAAGCCTTTTGATAGTATAATTTTCAAATAAGCTCCGTAATTTCGGGGCTTATTTAGCATGATACTAATTAGACAAAAGAAAAACAGCAGAATTTGATTGATAAATTTCCAGCCACTAACTTTGAAAGGGTATAGAATAACCCAACGAAGTGGTTGGTAAATGGACTCCATCACTTCTCAGAAAGCCAACCATTAGCAATATGAATAATACCTATTTGCCCTCGGACTACCTGCCTATTCTGGTACAGTTTATCCTTGCCGCTGGGTTTATCGGCGGCACGATGATCGTCACGCACCTTATTGGGCCCACCCGTAAAAGCAAACTGAAGGACGACCCTTTCGAATGCGGAATTGAGTCGGTAGGGGATGCCCGGACTCCGATATCGGTAAAGTACTTCCTGGTAGCAATCCTCTTCGTACTTTTTGACATAGAGGTGATCTTTATGTACCCTTGGGCAGTAAATTTCAAGGAGTTGGGAATGTTTGGCTTTGTAGAGATGTTAGTTTTTATGGCACTCCTACTTTCTGGCTTTTACTACGTCATTAAAAAAGGCGTACTTAATTGGGAAGAATAGGGGCAGTATCAATCAAGAACTCAAGAAAATTATGAAAGAAGTAACCATAGCAGAAGCACCCCAAGGACATAGCGGATCAGGATTTTTTGCGACCTCTTTCGACGAAGCAATCGGATTGGCCAGAAGTTATTCCCTTTGGCCCCTACCCTTTGCCACGTCATGTTGCGGAATCGAATTCATGGCTACCATGGGCGCGCATTACGATATATCCCGTTTCGGATCGGAGCGGCCCAGTTTTTCTCCTCGCCAAGCCGATTTGCTAATGGTGATGGGCACCATTGCCAAGAAGATGGCTCCCGTGGTGAAGCAGGTTTACTTGCAGATGGCCGAACCCCGCTGGGTTCTGGCAGTAGGTGCCTGTGCCTCTAGCGGTGGTATTTTTGATAGCTATAGCGTATTACAAGGCATAGACCGTATTATTCCGGTAGATGTGTACGTGCCAGGCTGCCCGCCACGCCCAGAGCAGATCATCGATGGCTTGATGCAAATTCAGCATTTGGCTCAAAATGAAAAATTACGTCGTCGTAACACAGACGAGTATCAGGAATTACTCGCCTCATACAATATTCAATAGTCGTTATGCTTAGCAATCAGGAAGTAGCAGAGGAGCTTTTAGGGAAATTTGGCAGCCAGGTTTTCGATTTCGAAGAACCCTATGGACTGCTGACCCTCTCGACCACCCGAGAGGAAATCCTTACCGTTCTTGAGTTTATCAAAGAACACAACCATTTTCAAATCAGTTTTCTGACCGACCTCACTGGCGTACAGTACCCCGATAAGACCGGCCAGGAATTTATGGTTGTTTACCACCTTCATAGCTTTGTTCACAACTTTAGGATACGAATTAAGGTTTCGATTCCCGAAGCAGACATTCACATCCCTACCGTGACGGGCCTTTGGGAGAGTGCCAACTGGATGGAACGCGAGACTTACGACTTCTATGGTATCCTTTTCGACGGTCACCCTAATTTGAAAAGGATTCTGAATATTGAAGAAATGGATTATTTCCCAATGCGAAAAGAGTATCCGCTCGAAGACGCTACCAGGGAAGACAAAATTGACGCACTTTTTGGCAGATAATGCTCACCATATAGTTTGAAACTATGGCAGATATTGAACTTCTACCGCATCAAGTCCCGGCTAATGCGGAATTACCCGAACTGGTTGAGGAACTCACCACGCTGAACCTCGGCCCTACCCACCCGGCTACCCACGGAATTTTTCAAAACATTCTGAAAATGGATGGAGAAAAGATCGTATCCGGGGAGCAGACCATCGGTTATATTCATAGGGCTTTTGAAAAAATAGCCGAAAGACGCCCGTACTACCAGATTACCACTCTTACCGACCGGATGAACTACTGCTCTTCCCCGATTAATAATCTGGGCTGGCATATGACCATGGAGAAATTTCTGGAAGTACAGGTTCCCAAACGCGCCCAATATATCCGGGTAATAATGATGGAACTTGCGCGTATTTCCGACCATATCATTTGCAACAGTATTCTGGGCGTAGATACAGGCGCCTTTACAGGGTTCCTGTATGTGATGCAGAAGCGGGAAGAAATATATGAGATCTATGAAGAAGTATGTGGGGCTCGGCTTACTACCAATATGGGTCGATTGGGCGGCATGGAACGCGATTTATCCCATACTGCTGTCCAAAAGATCAAAGACTTTATTAAAACATTCCCCCCCGTTCTCCGAGAACTTGAAAAACTCCTGAACCGGAACCGGATCTTTATGGATCGTACCATCAAGGTTGGGGCCATATCTACAGAAAGGGCTCTCTCTTATGGTTTCACTGGGCCCAATCTACGGGCGACGGGATTGGACTACGACGTCCGGGTAATGAATCCTTACTCTTCATACGAAGATTTTGAGTTTGATATCCCCGTAGGACAACACGGCGATACATATGACCGATATATGGTACGGAATGAGGAGATGTGGCAAAGCTTAAAGATCGTGGAGCAGGCCATCAATAACCTTCCCGAAGGCCCCTATTATGCCGATGCTCCAGAATATTATCTTCCTCCCAAAGATGAGGTATACAACAGCATGGAAGCATTGATCTACCATTTTAAAATTGTCATGGGAGAAATCGATGCCCCGGCAGGAGAAATTTACCATGCTGTAGAAGGTGGTAACGGTGAGCTGGGCTTTTACATGATCAGCGACGGAGGTCGGGCACCTTACCGACTGCATTTCCGCAGGCCAAGCTTTATCTATTACCAAGCGTACCCTGAGATGTGCAAAGGAAGTTCCTTATCGGATGCCATCCTGACCATGAGTAGCCTAAACGTAATTGCCGGAGAGCTCGACGCCTAAATTATTTTTTGAACTGTCGACCTTCGAAGATATAAAAATTATCAAGTTTTAGAATAAAATGACCGATACTCCAAATACCGTGGCCTTTACTCCCGAGCGGCTCGTAAAAGCCCAAGAGATGATCGCCCGTTACCCTGAAGGCCGCCAAAAATCGGCCCTCCTGCCTATCTTACACCTCATGCAAGAGCAGATGGGCTGGGTGAGCAGCGAGGCCATGGACTATGTGGCCGAATTATTGGACATCAAGCCTGTCGAGGTGTATGAGGTAGCGACTTTTTATACCATGTTCCATTTGGAACCTGTAGGAAAACATGTGATCGAGTATTGCCGCACAGGCCCTTGTTGCCTGATGGGCGGCGAAGAGGTGTACGCACATCTGCGTCAGAAGCTGGGCATAAACCCAGGTGAGACCACTACTGACGGTAAATTTACCATCAAAGAGGTAGAATGCCTGGCGGCTTGCGGCTGGGGTCCCGTTTTTCAGGTAAGAGAAAAATATTATATGAACCTTACCAATGAGAAAGTAGACGAAATTATTGACGAACTGAGCAAATAAGGCGAGTCAAAGGCAGTTAATTAAATCCTGAAATGGCTAGAAAAATATTAACAGAACATATCAACGTACCCGGCATCGAGACTTTCGAAGTCTACCGAAAGCAGGGTGGGTATACCGCTGTTGAAAAGGCAATTAAAACCATGACTCCTGAGGAGGTGGTAGAAGAAGCGAAAAAATCAGGCGTAAGAGGCCGAGGAGGTGCAGGCTTCCCCATGGGTATGAAATGGGGGTTTCTGGCTAAACCCGAAGGCGTGCCCCGTTATCTGGTTTGCAACGCTGACGAGTCGGAGCCCGGAACGTTTAAGGATCATTATCTTATGAAAATGATCCCGCATTTGCTTATAGAAGGTATGATCGTTTCCAGCTTTGCACTGGGTGCCAACAAGTCTTTTATCTACGTCAGAGGCGAATTGATGTATGTGATACATATCCTGGAGAAAGCAATAGAAGAAGCCAAAGCACAGGGTTTCTTAGGCAAGAATATTCTGGGATCGGGCTACGACCTCGAGCTGGTAGTTCAGCCTGGAGGTGGGGCATATATATGTGGAGAAGAGACTGCCCTGCTGGAATCACTGGAAGGCAAACGAGGCAACCCGCGTAATAAACCACCATTCCCTGCGGTAAAAGGTCTTTACCAATGCCCTACTGTGGTTAATAATGTGGAATCTATCTCCAACATGCCATGGATTATCAATAATGGTGGTGAAGCTTATGCCCAGATAGGCGTAGGGCGGAGCACCGGGACCAAGCTTATTTCCGCTTCGGGTCATATTCAAAAACCTGGTGTATACGAGATTGAGCTAGGTTTGAGCGTAGAGGAATTTATGAACTCCGATGAATATTGTGGTGGGATCCGTAAGGGACATCATCTTAAAGCTTTAGTAGCTGGAGGATCGTCTGTACCCATCCTACCCGCCAACCTGATAATGAAAACGGCCAACGGCGAAGACCGGCTTATGAGCTATGAATCACTATCTGACGGTGGATTTGCTACAGGGTCCATGTTAGGATCCGGAGGCTTTATTGTGTTCGACGAAACGGCCTGTATCGTTAAAAACACATGGAACTTCTCCCGGTTTTATCACCACGAGTCCTGTGGACAGTGTAGCCCCTGCCGGGAAGGAACGGGATGGATGGAGAAGGTTTTACACCGAATCGAACATGGCCACGGAAGCATGCATGATGTAGATCTGCTGGTGGATATCACAAAAAAAATTGAAGGTAATACCATCTGCCCCTTAGGCGATGCCGCCTCATGGCCAGTGGCGAGTGCCATTCGTCATTTCCGTGACGAATTCGTTTGGCATATCACCCATCCATCCGAAGCGAGTGCTCCGGGTGCTGTATACAGAGGCGATATGGCCTTGGTTTAGCAATCAAGCCCTACATTGTGTAAATTTGCTGTTGAAGCAAAAACTAACTGAAATAGATCATGGGGCTGCGGGGTTATGTAACACTCCCCCCTGTACAATATAAATGGCATGGAAGAGACAAAACCGCAATTATTTAAAATAACCTTTGATGGTATCGAGGTGGAAGTGGAACCAGGGACTACCATCATGCAGGCAGCCCGGAAAATAGCGGAAGCCGATGAGAGCCAGGCAGCTATTGTGCCCCCAGCCATGTGCTATTACAAACCCCTTCCCGCCTCGGGTGGTAAGTGTAGGGCCTGTTTGGTGCGCGTGGCTCAGGGCTCGGCCAAGGATACACGCCCGATGCCCAAGCTCGTACCCTCCTGTATTACACAGGTACAGGATGGCATGGTGGTAGAAAACACCACGAACGAAGCCGTACTTGAGGCAAGAAAAGGGATTGTTGAATTCTTGCTCATCAATCACCCCCTGGATTGCCCCGTATGCGACCAAGCAGGAGAATGCCATTTGCAAGATTTTGCTTTCGAACATGGTTCGGCAAAAACCCGCTACGAAGAGGAAAGAAGAACCTTTGAGAAGGAGGACATCGGCCCTTTTGTACAGCTGCATATGACGCGTTGCATCCTTTGCTACCGCTGTGTATACACGGCCGACCAGATTACCGAAAAAAGGGAACATGGGGTAATGAATCGAGGCGATGCTTCAGAAATCAGCACCTATATTAAAAAAAGTATTGATAACGACTTTTCCGGAAATATCATTGATGTTTGTCCGGTAGGTGCGCTGACCGATAAAACATATCGATTCAAAAACCGGGTATGGTTTAGCAAGCCCGAAGATGCCCACTGCAATTGTGATAAATGTTCGGGAAAGGTAACATTATGGTACCGCGGCGATGAGGTGATCCGGGTAACGGCACGAAAAAACACCTGGGGAGAAGTAACCGAATTTATCTGTAATACCTGCCGGTTTGAAAGGAAGAAAACGAGCGATTGGGTTCTGGAAGGCCCTACCAAAGTAAAAAGGAGTTCGGTTATTTCTGCAAATAAATATCGTTCTGACCTGGTCAAAAAGCCTGACTTTGCTTTGAAACTAGCAGCTACCCAGTTCAAAAATATCGATGACTCACGTCCTTATATCACCGATCCGGAGACGATCAGGAACCAGAGCATAGAAAATAACGACAAGGCCAACCACCGTTCACTGCTCAATCAGAATAATTAAACTTTAAAAAGGAAATTTAAGCTTCCTACTTAAGAGACAAAATGGAATTAACCGTATTTATCATCAAATCGATTACCATCCTGGTAGTTTTTGCTCTGACTCTGGTCATAGCCATGTACTCTACATGGGGAGAACGTAAGGTAGCCGGATTTATTCAGGACCGTGAAGGCCCTAACCGAGCGGGTTGGGGAGGCTTGTTGCAACCTTTAGCCGATGCGGGAAAGATGTTTTTCAAGGAGGATTTCATCCCGGCCATGGCCAGCAAATGGTTGTTTATAGCCGGGCCTAGCTTAGCCATGCTTACCGCCCTTCTGGCAAGCGCCGTGATCCCTTTTGGCTCTACAGTCCGCTTCAATGGAGTGGAGGTGCCTCTGCAAGGCGTGGAGTCCAATATTGGCATTTTATATGTTTTTGGCGTAGTGGCCCTAGGGGTATACGGAATCATGGTGGGAGGCTGGGCCTCCAATAACAAGTTTTCTCTGCTTGGTGCCATCCGGGCCGCCTCTCAAAATATTAGTTATGAAATAGCGATGGGGCTCTCGCTAATTGCCGTTCTGATGATGAGTAGTTCTCTTTCGCTGGGAGAAATTGTCTCTCAGCAGCATGGCGGTAACTGGAATATTTTCTATCAGCCATTGGGCTTTATTATATTCCTCACCTGCTCCTTTGCCGAATGTAACAGGGTTCCCTTCGACTTACCGGAATGTGAAACTGAGCTGGTAGGAGGTTATCATACGGAATATGGGAGTATGAAGCTGGGCTTTTATCTTTTTGCCGAATACATCAATATGTTTATTTCATCGGCCATCATTTCTACACTGTATTTCGGTGGATATAATTACCCTGGTATGGACTGGGTTTATACGCAGCTAACCAGCGCATTGGGCACAGGAATGGGTCATAATATCGCTACCCTTATAGGAACTGCAGTATTCTTTGGTAAAGCCATATTCTTTATCTTCTTTTACATGTGGGTACGCTGGACAATCCCCCGTTTCCGTTACGACCAGCTGATGAATTTAGGTTGGAAAAAACTAATTCCATTGGCTGTAATTAACATCATATTGACTGCGGCAGGAATTCTTTTTCTAAGGCCTCTGATCGATCAAATACTGAACTAATTCTGCGCTAGAAGGACTTTTAAGTAAGGACCTTTAAGTAGATGAAACCGAATCTGATGCTAGGGCTTAAGGCCTAATGCACAACCAATAAAAAGACATTGCCATGCAATTGACCAATCGCTCAAAGCAAGTAAGCAATAAAGAAATGACCCTGATGGAGAGGGCCTATCTACCGGCCATCGCCACCGGATTGGGTATAACCATTAAGCACTTCTTTTCCAAGAAAGTCACCATACAATACCCCGAGGTAAAACGATATCTAGGCCCGGTTTTCCGTGGACGCCATATTCTCAAACGGGATGCAGACGGGCGGGAACGCTGTACGGCCTGCGGGCTCTGTGCAGTGGCATGCCCCGCTGAAGCCATTTCCATGGTAGCTGCCGAGCGAGAAAAAGGGGAAGAAAATCTGTACCGTGAAGAAAAATATGCCGCAGTGTATGAAGTCAATATGCTCCGTTGCATTTTCTGCGGCTTATGCGAAGAGGCCTGCCCCAAGCAGGCTGTCTATCTGCGGCACGATGAGTTTGTACCTGTATTCACCGACCGAGATCAAGTAATTTGGGGGAAGGATTTATTGGTCGAGGACATGAATAATCGATATACCCGTGAGGCATGGACGAAAGAGGAAGCTCTTGCCCTGGATATCAAACGCGCCAATGGCGAACCTACCAATGTAACGCCAAGAGCGGTGCCCTGAACCTATACAACCTAATCTGGCAGACCTTTATTTAAAACCGATATGAATCCGTCTATTTCATTTTTTTACTTTCTTTCCTTTCTCACCATTCTCAGTGCATTGATGGTGGTGATATCGAAGAACCCGATCCACAGCGTTCTGTACCTGATTCTTACATTTTTTAGTATTTCCGGGCATTATATCTTACTCAACGCTCAGTTCATCGCTGCTGTAAACATCATCGTTTATGCGGGGGCTATCATGGTACTCTTCCTGTTTGTAATCATGTTTTTGAACCTAAAACAGGATCAGGCCGACTCAAAGGCCAATCTAACCAAAATTGCCGCTACAATTGTTGGCGGTACGGTCTTCGTAATCTTATTTGGAGCTTATCGCAAAACGACCCTTCCTGCTGTCGACACGGCGAATTATAACTCACAAGTCGGTATGATTGAGAATCTGGGACATTTGCTGTTCAAAGAATACTTGCTACCTTTTGAACTTATATCTATCCTACTCCTGATTGCCATGATTGGTGCCGTGATGTTGGGTAAGAGGGAAATAGGAGAACGACATTTCTAACTGCACAACATAAAAAACTTGGATAAAAAAAGGCGGTTTACCTGATGGTGGATCGCCTTTTTTCCTTATAACGAGAATTCTGCACGAGAAATAAAATCACCCACGAGATTTTTCCAGAAGTGGAGAAGCCATGGAACGCAGACGTTTCATCTGGAATGACCCTATATTTTCACAGGATGGATGCGCTAGCCTAGCATACGCTTTCCGGTGTCAGTCACCAAAATGCCTCCTGCGGATGATCACTCGGCCAGGATCCAATAAAAGCTCCAGCTTCTTAAGACCTATCAGACGCAGCGTCTTCTGGCTGAAGCCATAAACCTCGATATTTCCCATCTGGATCATAGGTCTGAGCCTGTAGTTCAATATTGAACGCCCTATCAGGTCGGGGATCGTTGCCTACACCGGCCACATATGCCCAGTTGCCCCAATTATTACATGGGTTATAGTCCACCAATTGCGCTTCAAAATATGCGGCACCGTAGCGCCAGTCCTGACGAAGGTCGTGACAGAAATAGCTAGCAACATTTTGTCGGCCCCTGTTGCTCATATATCCTGTACTGTTAAGCTCTTTCATATTAGCATCCACAAAGTCTACCCCTGTCTCCCCATTCTTCCATTTCTCAAAAATTGCCGTATCCAATGGAAAGAGCTCAACAGCCTTTTTCTTTATCCCTTCTTGACGGAAATACCGATTGCGGTATTTCTTCATCATAAAGCGAAAATAATCCCGCCAGATGAGCTCAAATATTAGCCAGTACGTTGATGGATTCGCTTTATGAGTGGATTCAAATTCTTTTATGGCATAATATATCTCCCGGGGTGAAAGGCAACCCTGAGCCAGCCAGGGGGAAAAACGGGAGGAATAATTGTCTCCCAATAACCCATTCCGGGTTTCTTTATAGGTAAGGATGGCCTTCGTTTCAAACAGATAAGCATTTACCCGAGCTAAGGCTGGGCTCTCCCCTCCCTGCATACGAAAGGCCCCTCTCCCATCATATACGGGCTCTTCAAGGCCCAGTTGCATTAGTGTAGGCAGAGAAGCAGGAGGTAAGGCCGGACAGGGTATGTCAATGGGGCTTGCAAACACGGGGCGTATAAGGGTATCTCGTTCAATTTTCTTACGGAACGTGGTAAACACATCGGGAATATCCTTCATGGCGAATGGCAGGTCGAGCGCATGATAAAGGGTGCTCGTACTATAAGTTTCCAAGTAGCACCCCACTTTCCAGAGCGCCGCTTCCACCGCATCTTCGGTACGTTTCTCTTCGTAAGCAACTTCTTTTTTTGCGAAGATCTTCTGAGCTCCATATTCCCGGGCCACTTTGGCCAGCACCTCTGCCGGATTCCCCCTGGCAACGATGAGGCCTGCACCCAAATTCCGCAGATTAGCTTCCAAATCAGCAACTGATTCCAGAATAAATTGTGCCCTGAAAGCTCCGGTCTTCTGAGTCCCATATGATGTTAAACGAAACTGACGCATATCAAAACAAAATACAGGGATTACCTCATCACTTTGCTCGAGGGCTCTTATCAGCGTTTCATTATCATGTACCCTTAGGTCGGTTTTAAACCATACTATCGATCTTCGCATCGCACTGTCTCTGATTATTAACCTCCAACACTATATTAACAATGCCCTTATAGGCATAGTTTCTTCATCAAGCTCTACTAAAGTAATACTTCTTGAGATATAATAATGTCCCTTACCATTGTATTAAACTAAAAAAGAGAGACAAAACCAGGTTTTGTCTCTCTTTTTTAGTTTAATTTTTTTTCACTTAGCTTGTTATACCTCCGCATCGGCATAGGCCTCCACGGGTATACAGGCACAGATCAGGTTCCGATCACCAAAAGCACTATCGACTCTACTCACACTAGGCCAAAACTTATTGAATCGCAGATGAGGTAGTGGAAAAACGGCTTTCTCACGGCTGTATGATCGGGCCCAGGCCTCATCCATCACAACGCGCATGGTATGGGGGGCATTTTTAAGTACGTTATCTTTCCGATCGGCCACCCCGGTTTCCACCTCTTTTATTTCATTACGGATGGCAATCATGGTATCGCAGAAACGATCCAATTCCGCCTTCGACTCCGACTCTGTAGGCTCTATCATCAGGGTACCTGCCACTGGGAACGACAAGGTAGGGGAATGGAAGCCATAATCCATCAGTCGCTTGGCCAGATCTTCGGCTTCAATACCTACAGCTTTGAAAGCACGGCAATCCAAAATCATTTCGTGCGCACAACGCCCATTGGTTCCGGTATAAAGTACGTCGTAGTGATCTCTAAGTCTTTCCTTAATATAATTAGCATTCAAAATGGCAAACTTAGTAGCGTTGGTCAAGCCCTCTGCCCCCATCATTGCGATGTAAGCGTAGGAAATGGTCAGAATGCTTGCGCTGCCATAAGGTGCTGCCGATACGGCTCCTGCTTCTCCGTTTTCCAAATGCTCGGGTAGCTTATTATAACTCACATGGCTTGGCAAGAAAGGCACCAGATGTTCGGCCACTCCAATAGGGCCAACGCCTGGTCCACCCCCGCCATGCGGAATACAGAATGTCTTATGCAAATTGAGATGGCAAACGTCAGCACCGATAGAGGCAGGACTGGTAAGTCCTACCTGGGCATTCATATTCGCACCATCCATATAGACCTGTCCACCATGTTGGTGAATTAATTCGCATATCTCAATGATGCTTTCTTCATATACCCCGTGCGTAGAGGGGTAGGTCACCATCAGGCAGGCTAGACGATCGGCATATTGCTCCGATTTAGCCTTCAAATCCGCCACATCGATATTACCACGCTCGTCACATTTAGTAACCACTACCTTCATCCCGGCCATTACAGCCGAAGCAGGGTTGGTACCATGCGCAGAGGCAGGAATCAGGGCCACGTCGCGGTGCTTATCGCCTCGGCTATGGTGATAGGCCCTAATGGCCATTAAGCCGGCATATTCTCCCTGGGCACCCGAATTAGGCTGGAATGACATGGCCGCAAAACCCGTTATCTCACATAGCCATGCATTCAGTTCAATGATGAGCTGAGCATAACCACCCACTTGAACCGTTGGGGCAAATGGATGAATATTGCCAAATTCCGGCCAGGTTAGAGGAATCATTTCCGCCGTTGCATTCAGCTTCATGGTACAACTACCTAGGGATATCATGGAATGTACCAGGGAAAGATCCTTATTTTCCAGCATCTTCAGATACCGCAACATTTCGTGCTCCGTATGGTGGGTATTGAAAACTGGATGCGTTAGAAACTCTGTTCGGCGAATTAAATGCTCGGCAATATTAGCCTCTACGAATTCGTCAATCACCATTTCTCCGGAGAAGCCCGAAACCTCTGCAAAAATATTTAACAGATCGATAACGTCCTGAAAAGTTTTAGACTCATCGATGGAGACACCAATGGTGCCATCCTCATTATAGCGCAAATTCACACCCCATTTTTCGGCCTGCTCTTTGAGCTTGGGTCCAAGGGGAGTTTGAATGGTAACGGTATCGAAATACTGGTCGGTTAGAACCGTATAATGAAACTGCCGAATGGTCTCAACAAAGAGTTTGGTAAGGCCATGTACTCTAAGTGCAATATTTTTAATTCCTTCTGGACCATGGTATACGGCATAAGCAGCGGCAATTACTGCCAGCAAGACTTGTGCTGTACAAATATTGGAGGTCGCTTTTTCTCTGCGGATATGCTGTTCGCGGGTTTGCAGGGCCATCCTAAGGGCCCGGTTGCCCTCTGCATCCACCGACACGCCGATGATACGGCCCGGGATACTGCGCTTATATTCGGTACGGGTAGCAAAGAATGCCGCGTGAGGGCCACCATAACCCATGGGTACCCCGAAGCGCTGGGCGGATCCCACGACCGCATCGGCGCCCATCTCTCCCGGCGATTTCAGTAAAGCGAGAGCTAACAAATCGGAGGCTGTAGCCACCAATACTTTCGACGCGTGAGCAGTGGAAATAAAGTCTGTATAATCGATCACCTCACCGTTGCCGGCAGGATACTGAAGTAGAACTCCGTATAGATTTTCATCGGTCAGATCCAAGGTCTTATGATCCCCTACGACCACGCTAATACCCACGGGAGTAGCCCTGGTGTGGATTAAGTCCATGGTATGAGGATGGCATAGCTCAGATACAAAGAAGACGTTGGCCGTTTTCTTTGTAGAGGGTCTTAAGGCATAAAACATGGTCATGGCCTCCGCTGCAGCAGTAGCTTCATCCAATAATGAGCCATTGGCAATTTCCATCCCGGTGAGGTCGGTTACCAAGGTTTGGAAGTTGAGCAACATTTCCAAACGTCCCTGGGCTATCTCTGCCTGGTAAGGCGTATACGCAGTATACCAGGCCGGGTTTTCCAGAATATTTCTGAGAATAACATTCGGGGTAATCGTATCATAATAGCCGGCTCCGATATAGGATTTAAACGGCAAATTCTTTTTGGCAATTTTTTTTATCCCTTGAAGAAAAGCTTGCTCGGTCTTAGGTTTTGGCAAGTTTAAGGGTCTTTGAAGCCTTATCGCCGCGGGAACAGTTTGATCGATTAACTCGTCTAAACTAGAAACCCCTATAACTTCCAACATGCCTTTTAATTCCTCATCGTCTTTTCCATGATGACGATTTTCGAAGATATCCTGGTTCTGAAGATTAATTTTCATTAAGGTTGGCTAACAGTGCCGAAATTAGATGGTTAGAAAACACAAAAGTAAGCAAAAGCAACCAAATCTTTATGAGTTGGATTACTTTGCTTACTAGGGAGTGCACAAGTAATTATTCACTCCTTTTAATAAATGAAAAAATATAAAGTCTATAGTATTGATAGAAAGCCGCATATTCAAAGCAGGTAACCAGCCTTATTTATTAGGGCATCCACAATCAGATTTACGCTTAAAAATGCCCAAGAATTTTTTAGACTTGGGCTTTTTGTAGCCTTTGTATTTTTTACGTTTCCCCAGGGTTTGCTCCGACTGAGCAGGAAGGCTATCGATGGTAGCCAATACTGGAGCCTGAAAGGTTAGTAATAGAATCAGCGTGAAAGTAGGTATCATAATCTTTTTTAGCTGCTTCATTATTGATATGTCTTAAGTTTAAAAAATATTAACACTGGAATTGAATTATCCCCTTACGAGCTCCATAATAGTTATTTCGGGAAGTATGCCTACCCTCCCCGGATAACCCAGGTAGCCAAATCCACGATTCACATAGATATATTGATCTTTCTCCTGATACAGTCCGCCCCATTCTTTGTAACGATATTGCACTGGACTCCATTGTATTCCTGGTAGCTCAACACCAAACTGCATACCATGGGTATGCCCGGCAAAGGCAATGTCTATATCAGTATATTTGGGAAGGACTTGCGATCGCCAGTGGCTTGGATCATGAGAGAGCAAAAGCTTCACTGGAAAATCTTCGCTGCCGGCATACGCCTTTTCCAGGTTGCCATACTTGGCAAAATTTCCGGCGCCCCAGTTTTGAATGCCAATCAATCCTATTTCCTCCCCATCGACACGTATCGCACGGTTTTCATCCAACATCAGGTTCCAACCTAATAGGCCATGCGCCTTCTTAAGATCGTTCAGGTTGTTTATTTTCTGTGTATCTGACCCCCACTTTACATAATCTCCATAATCGTGATTCCCTAAAGTAGAGTGAACGCCTAGGGGTGCTTTTAGTTTATCAAAAATATGAATATACTCCTTTACCTCCTCAGCCCGATCATTCACCAAATCGCCAGTAAAAAAGGCAATGTCTGGTTTCTCCTTCATCAACATTTCTATTCCTCCTTTTACCGCAGTCTTATTGAAAAAACTACCAGAATGAATATCAGATAATTGTGCTATTTTGATTCCATCGAAGGCTTTGGGAAGGTTTTTTAGGCTAACCTTTACCCGGCGGATCCGGTAATCATGAGCACCGGAGATAATACCAAATGCGAAAGTGCCCATCAAACCGGCTCCTGCGATCACAGCCGTTTGAGCCAGGAATTCCGAACGGGGAATTACCTTTTCATTATCGCCCCCCACATTTCCCGTTGAAGAAGGGAAAATATATCCCATTACCCATTGTAACGTTCTTCTTAGCTCATCTATAAGGAGAATAACAACGGCCAGCAGTTTAGAAAGATATGGTACGGTAATAAATGTAATGACGAATATCCTCACATTTTTACTGAAGATATCCGGGGGAAGCAGCTGAATGGCAAGATAAGCCATCAGGGTGAGACCCGTAAATACCCAATAGCCGATTCCAATCCCTCGCTGCCAGGAAGTAGACAGATTGCGAATGGCGAGACGAAGCCCGGTCCAGACATACCAGTCTATGGTCAATAATATCAGTCCTAAGACTACAAAAACTAAAGTACGATTCATAATTATACGCTTTCTATCGATTTATAACGTCGCGCCTACGCTTCTCGTTCAGCCTAGCAGATAAAAAGTAGAAAAGCCCTTTATATAAAGAAATATGCTGTTTAAATGTATAAATCTTCGGATATTCCCCGAACTTTGTGGTAAACTAATCATGAATCCATGGAATTCGATTTTAAAAGATATCATATACGCTCCATAAATGCTGCGGACGGTAAGGAGCGGGCCGCCATCAATCAGGAATTGAAAGATCTGTATAATAGTCTGACGGAAGAGCAGCAAGATGAATTCAATCGGCAACTACAACATTTTCTTAGCAAGGAGGTTGGACGAATCAAATCGGACTATGAATCGGTAAGTGGTCTGGATCGTGCCAATTAGCCTCTCTCGTACTAATTAAGACGAGGATCGACAGGGTAATGGGCAATAGAACGATATTCTCCGCCCATATTGCGCAATACCTCCCTCCAAAAGCTATTCGCTGGCGTATCGAAAAGAAAGTCAGGAGAAGTTTTGGTTATAATCCAGGACTCTGCCTCAATTTCATCCTGGAGTTGCCCTCTACCCCAGCCGGAGTAACCAATAAAAAAACGGATATCGGAAAGGGATAAAGTGTTCATATTAAGCATGATTTTTACTTTCTCGAAATCACCACCCCAATGTAGTCCCTCCATAATTTCTACTCCTTCGTCTATTAGATCGGGGCGTCGATGAATAAAATGTAAGGTGTTTTTTTCTACCGGCCCTCCCAGATAAAGGGGAACATCCTGATATATGGATTCGTCGATTACATCTCCCAAAAATACATCCGTCATTTGATTGAGGACGAAACCAAAACAACCGTCAGCAGTGTATTCACAAATCAGAACGGCTCTGCGTTCAAAATTCGGGTCGCCAAGATAGGGCTTGGCGATTAATAAACTTCCTTTGCTAACCTGCTGCATCAATCGATTCGTTTAGTTTCGGTTCCTACAATAAAACCCAATATATTTATTTTTATTTTAACTTATCGGGTCCAAGGCCCCTTATTTGTAATTTTTCCTATATAAATAGCATTAAAACCCATTACTCTTTTAAAATATGGCTCTTATCAAATCAGTTCGGGGAAAAACGCCCATTTTTGGAGAACAGGGCTGGCTAGCCGAGAATGCGACTATCGTGGGCGACGTGGAATTCGGTTCGCATTGTACTGTATGGTTCAATGCCGTGGTAAGGGGCGACGTCAACAGCATCCGTATCGGACACCACAGTAATGTTCAGGATGGCGCCGTCATACATTGCACCTATCAACGACATGCTACCATTATCGGCAATTATGTTTCGATTGCTCATAACGCTATTGTGCATGGGTGCACCATCGAAGACCATGTGTTGATAGGCATGGGATCTATTGTGATGGATGGAGCAGTAATCGGGACCGGGGCCATCATCGCTGCCGGAGCCATTGTCACCCAAGGCACCAAGGTGCCACCCGGCACCATCTACGCAGGGAATCCAGCCAAGTTTTTAAAGAATGTATCTACCGAACTTAAGGAGGCGATTGATCGTACCGCCAACAATTACATTACCTATTCGGGATGGTTTAAGGAAGATAATTAAACAAAAAGCCGTCGGAACAGGCCTTCCAACGGCTTTTTGTCATTTCATTTCTTTACGAGCGTTCAGGTAGCCCTTCACCACTGTGAAGGTAGTAATGGCCAGGAAGAACAGTATAATATAGTGTACATAGTCCACAATCCAGGGGAAACGCTCTCCAAACAAAAAGCCCCCCCCCGTTAGTAAACCAATCCAGATGGCGGCCCCTGCCACGTTATTGAACAAGAAAGAAGGGAATTGCATTTTTACAAGACCGGCCAATATGGGAGCGAAGGTCCTGACAATAGGGAGAAACCGGCTGATTATGAGTGTTCGGCTTCCATAGCGTATAAAATATTCCCTTGTAGTTTCCAGGTGTTTTTTCTTAAAAAATAACGAGTCTTTACGGTTTTCAAAGAGGCCGCTAAAATATTTGCCAAAGATATACCCTACCAATGAGCCAAGCACGGCTGCAGTAAACATGCATATTAATAAAATAGCAATGGGCACTTTCAAGATACCGGTTCCACAAAAAACTCCAGCAAGAAAAACCAGATAATCGCCCGGAAGAAAAAAGGCGAAAAACAATCCATTTTCCGCAAATACAATAAGCGTTATAACCATGAGGCCGCCCGTGCGAATGAGCTCCTCAGAATTGAGCAGATATTGAAAAAACTCTATTACCGAATTCATGATAGAAATATTAGGTACTACTTAGGAGCGTTCCGAACCGAGAAAATCAAAGTTAAACATTTTCCGATAGCTCCAGCCACCTTAGTTCTTTATCCTCCAGGGCTGCACTGATTTCCTCGACTTCCTTAGCCCATTGGGTAAGTTCCTCATGACTCCCCCCTTTATTAAGTCGATCGATAGCCTCAGCCTTCTTCTTTTCCAACTGAGCCATTTCGTCTTCCAAACCTTCGTATTCCTTTTGTTCCTTATAGCTAAGCTTCTTTTTGGCAACTGTCGGCGCAGGTGCTTCTACAACAGGGGTGGCCACTACCGTCTCTTTCATTGGGGCATTTTTTTGTTCCTGCTTGGTCTCTTCCTGGTAGTCTCTAAGCTCGGTATAATTACCAGGGAAGTCGCTAATTTTGCCCTCACCTTCGAAAACGAATATATGTTCTACCAGGCGATCTAAGAAATATCGGTCGTGAGAAACGATCATAAGACAGCCAGGGAATGTGGCCAAGAATTCTTCAATTACGTTCAGGCTGCTAATATCTAAATCGTTGGTTGGCTCATCCAGAATCAGGAAATTGGGCTCTTTCATTAGAATTAGTAAGAGCTGCAACCTTCTCTTTTCCCCCCCACTAAGTTTAGCCACGAAATCATACTGTTTTTCGGGGGTGAATAAAAATGCCTGAAGCATATGCGTTACTGTCACCGTTTCACCGGTTCCAAGGCGCACCACTTCGGCCACATCCTTCACTACATCGATTACCCGCTGGTTATCATCGAAGACCATGTCCGATTGCCGGTAATAACCAAAGTTCACTGTCTCTCCCGTTACTACCTTCCCCTTATCAGGCTCTAGCTCACCCATTATCATATTGAGTAAGGTAGACTTACCCATACCATTCTTTCCTACTATTCCTATACGATCGCCGCGGCGGAAAGTGTATTCAAAATCGCGGATCAATTGACGATCCCCAAACCCTTTGCTTACATGTTCAAGTTCTACGATTTTACTTCCTAATCGTGAAGTACGCACGTTCAATTCTAACTGGGTATCTACTTTCTTTTGACTGGCTTTTTCCTTTAGCTCTTCGAAGGCGTCGACCCGATATTTGGCCTTTGTCCCTCTGGCCTTAGGCTGTCTACGGATCCAGTCCAGCTCTTTCCGCATCAGGTTACGAGCCTTATCTATCCCGGCAGCCTCGATTTCTTCCCGTTCTGCTTTTTTTTCTAAAAAGTAAGAATAGTTGCCTTTATAAGTAAAGGCGGAACCGTTATCTAATTCAAAGACCTGGTTACATACTGTATCCAGGAAGTAACGGTCGTGGGTAACGACCAATAAAGTAGTGTTCTGCGTATTCAAATAATTCTCCAGCCACTCCACTGTGTCCAGATCAAGATGGTTGGTAGGTTCATCTAGGATTAGTAAGTCTGGTTCTTCCAGAAGCACTTTGGCCAGCGCTACTCTTTTTCGCTGCCCTCCAGAGAGTGTTCCATAGAGGCTCTCGGTTTGGTGAATTCCCAACCGTCCTAAAATTTCTTTGGTTCTCGATTCAAAATCCCAGGCGTTGAGACTATCCATATCCTCCATAAGCTCCATCATAGCGTCTTGGTCATCAGCCTCCAAAGCCTGTTCATATTTTTTAACGACCTGGGCTACAGGATTGGAAGAAGAAAAGATAACATCCATTACCGCCATACCTTCATCAAAAGCCGGGCTTTGATCTAGATACCCTACCCTGATATTCTTCCGAACACTCACCGAGCCTTCGGAAGCAGGAAGCTTTCCCGTCAAGATATTCAGAAAGGTCGTCTTACCGGTTCCATTGGTACCAATCAAGGCCACTTTATCCCCTTTACTGATGCCAAAATTAATATTTTTAAAAAGCCATTTGTCGGCAAATGACTTAGAGATATTTTCTGCTGAAAGATAATTCATGTAATAAAATCTGATTCTGTTTGTGCAAAGGTAGGATAGTTATCAAAGAAAAAATTCGTTTTACTAAGGTAAAAACGATAATATTGTTTCTTATTTTAAGTTAGTTGCGTCATATTGAACACATCCAATTATCATGTACAAAAAAATCCTAATCCTAATCCCTTTAACGTTTTTAAGCACCTTTTCATTTTCCCAAACCAAAGACTTTAAAAATTACACCCAAAAAATTGGGGGTAGTCCACAAGTCTATGACATGGTGGCAATCAAAGGCGGCGAGTTTATCATGGGAAGTCCTGCCACCGAGAAAGGACATGAATCCGACGAAGGCCCACAGCATAAGGTTAAAATAGAACCTTTCTGGATGGGCAAATATGAGGTTTCCTGGGACATCTACGATCTTTATTCTTTCAAAAACATGGAGAAAGAAATGGCGGCACGTCATCCTGATCCTGAGAAGAGTGTCGTAAAAACAGATGCCAGTACCCGTCCAAGCCCCCCTTATGTAGATATGTCTTTCGGAATGGGCCGCGAGAAATATCCAGCTATTAACATGACTCAGTATGCGGCCATATACTTCTGTAAGTGGTTATACGATAAGACTGGCATCTTCTATCGCCTACCTACCGAGGCTGAATGGGAATACGCCTGCCGCGCTGGAAGCCAGACTGCTTATTCTTTCGGCAACGATCCCGCCAAATTGGACGAATATGCCTGGTATAGTAAAAACAGCGATGGTTCCTACAAAAACATTGGTCTTAAAAAGCCCAATGCCTGGGGACTGCACGACATGCACGGTAACGTAATGGAATGGACTTTAGACCAATACCTGCCCGACTATTACAGTAAAAAACCTGCTGGCGAGAAGTTTGCTCCTGTAACAGAGCTTTACCCTACTGCAGTACGTGGTGGCTCCTGGGACGACGATGCAGAAAATCTAAGAAGTGCTGCCCGAACGGCTTCCAAGCCCGAGTGGAAAATTCTTGATCCACAATTGCCAAAAAGTGAATGGTGGATGACTAGTGCTTCTTTTGTAGGATTTAGAGTAGTTCGCCCCCTAAAGACGCCTTCTAAGGAAGAAATCGAAGCGTACTACAATCCACCTTTGATTGAAGACTATTGATCTAACCAAAATCACTAACCTTAACTATCATGAATCAGAACAGAAGAGACTTTTTGAAAGCCACGGGAGTCATCGCCGGGGGCGCTATGTTGAACCCCATTACGGGTAAAGCCTATAATAGCTCTGTTGACGACGTAATTCGTGTAGCCCTGATTGGCTGCGGGGGTCGCGGAACTGGCGCTGCTGCCCAGGCTCTTAGTACGGCCCAAAACGTGCAGGTGGTAGCCATGGCCGACGCCTTCCAAGATCGTCTTGACAATTCATATCAAAACCTCACGGCCAAAAAATACAAAGATGCGGCGGGTAAAGAGGTTGATATTAAAACAAAAGTAAACGTTCCTGACCACAACAAATTTGTCGGTTTCGATGCCTACAAAAAAGCCATTGCCCTTAAAGAGGTAGATGTGGTCATTTTAGCCACTCCTCCTGGCTTTCGCCCCTGGCACTTCGAAGAAGCTGTCAAGAATAACAAACAAGTCTTTATGGAGAAGCCTGTAGCTACCGATGCTCCTGGGATTCGTAAGGTCCTGGAAGTTGCTCAGGAAGCCAAGCGTAAGAAGCTGAACGTGGTAGTTGGGTTACAACGTCATTACCAGGCCAATTACCGCGAGGCCATTCGCCGAATCCAGGACGGTGCCATAGGTGATATCGTAGGAGGGCAGGTTTACTGGGTAGGAAGTAGCCCTTGGGTACGTGAGCGCAAGCCAGAATATACCGAGATGGAATATCAAATGAGAAACTGGTATTACTTCAACTGGCTATGTGGGGACCATATTTTGGAACAACATGTACACAATATTGATGTGGCCAATTGGGTAAAAGGAAGCTACCCGGTGGAAGTTCAGGGCACCGGAGGTCGCCAGGTGCGCGATGGAAAAGAATATGGTGAAATTTATGACCACCATATCCTGGACATGGTTTACGACGATGGTACCGTAATTTCCAGCCAGTGCCGACAGTTTCAGGGTACTTGGAACCGCGTAGACGAGGCATTTGTCGGCACCAAAGGTCGTATCGACAGCTTCGATGGTAAGAAGACCATTCTAAAGGATTACAAAGGGAATGCCATTTACAGCCATAATGGCCAAAACGATAAAAATCCTTATCAGGTAGAGCATGATGAGCTATTCGCTGCGATTGCCAAAGGAGAATTTAAATTTTCGGACGCCGAGAACGCTGCCAAAAGTACGATGACCGCACTGATGGGACGTATGGCCACCTATTCTGGTAAGCTTATCAAATGGGAAGAGGCATTAAATTCAAAAATTAATTTATTCCCGGAGACGTTAGCATGGGATGCTAAGCCTAAGGTTTTACCCGATGCAGATGGATTTTATCCGGTTGCGATTCCTGGAAAAACTCAGGTAATCTAGATTTTTGCTCAATAACAAAAAAACGGAGGAGCAAATTGCTCTTCCGTTTTTTTGTTACCTTCACTTTATAATCATCCTATCACTAAATTCGTGAATTTTAATTTTGGTAATTCCATCACCCTACTTATTGCAGGTTTAATGGTGGTCATTATTGGCGTAGTTTTTAATATGAAAAGTGAGTCAATAGGAAATCCCGTAATCTTCGGGGGGCTAGCGCTCGCTTTTATAGGCAGCATCTGTGTGGTTTTGAGCCTTAATCACCGTCGCCGTCGGAACAAATGACTAAGAAATAACGGGAGCCTTAGCACTCAGGTTTCGCAAATAAAAATCAGCAAGGACTAAGGCCGCCATGGCCTCAACGATAGGAACGGCACGAGGCACCACACAGGGATCGTGCCTACCTTTTCCTTGAACGACGGCAATGTCTCCATGCTGATCCACACTCTCCTGGTCCTGCATAATGGTAGCTACAGGCTTGAAGGCTACTTTGAAATAGATATCAGCCCCATTGGAGATTCCTCCTTGAATACCACCGGAATGATTGCTTCTCGTACGTACAGCACCGGCATCATCGACAAAAAAGGCATCGTTATGGGCCGAACCTAACATGGCCACACCTTCGAAGCCTGAACCATATTCGAACCCCTTAACGGCATTGATGCTCAGCATACCTTTTCCAAGCTCTGCATGAAGTTTGTCGAAAACGGGCTCGCCCCAACCTGCGGGTGTTCCGGTAACGACGCAATTCACTACACCACCTATTGAATCTCCTTGTTTGCGTATCTGGTCAATATAATCAAACATTTGGCTGGCCATTGCGGGATCTGGGCACCGAACTGCGTTTCCCTCTGTCAGGCTTAGGTCTAACTCGGTATAGGGCTTTTCCAATTTCAGGGTCCCTACCTGGGACACATAAGCTTGAATATTCACGCCCATTCCTTTTAACAAGGTTTTGGCAATAGCACCTGCCGCTACCCTGGCGGCTGTTTCGCGGGCCGAGCTGCGCCCTCCCCCCCGGTAATCCCGGACTCCATATTTCTCTTGATAGGTATAATCAGCATGCGAAGGCCGGAACTGTGCCGATATATGAGAATAGTCCTTGCTACGCTGATCCTGGTTCCGTATAAGCAGGGCGATAGGCGTGCCGGTGGTTTTACCTTCAAACACACCTGAGAGCACCTCAAACTCATCTGCTTCCTTCCGCTGGGTGGTAATCCGCGACTGCCCCGGCTTGCGCCTGGTTAGCTCACTTTGAATAAAATCTGAATCGAAGTCTACACCCGCCGGGCAGCCATCAATAACGACCCCAATGCCCGAACCATGTGACTCTCCAAAGGTTGAAATATTAAATATCTTTCCGAATGTACTACCCATTGTATTTATTTTCTGAAAACCCAAACCATTACTACCAGCAATAAAATTACGACCAGATTGGAAAGGATTTTTACTATTTGAGAATAATTTATAAATGTCTGACTACTGTCCCGGGATTCTATGGAGTCATAGAGCCCGTTCGAACTTCCCAAAGATAGATTACCTAAGGAATAATCCTCACCCTTTACCTGTACTATTTTACTAGAACGGAGCGTGTCATACCGCGCTGCACGGGTATCGAAATAGACCCATTGAAAGTAACGGCTAAAGGGAAATGTCCCGTCTTTGCGGGGTACCACAAAATATTCAAATCCTTTTTCTCCAGAAACGGTTTGGGCCGTGCGGCTTACAACCTGACTTAATTCAGGAGGATAAAAGTCGAATGCAGCATTAGGCAAAATATCTGGGGCAGGAATCCCCACTATATTACCTTTCCCTACAATTTTAAATTGATATCGGACACTCTCTCCAGGAAAGACTTCTTCGCTCGAGAGCTGTTCCCGCAATTGATACTCTCCCACAGCTACCTGGTCTCGCAGCGGATGCGGAGGCAGGGGTTTCACTTCTATATTAAAAGCTTTAGAATAAAACTTCTCAATAATCTTCTTTTCTGTATTGACGGTGCCCTGCCTATCTACCACCAGCATACTAAGCGCTACTGAGGGAATACGGATATTCTCTAATTTGAGAGGGAAGAAATGCGCTCGATACATCTGATACTCATTATAATTTCTTTGCCTAATCTTTACCCTCCTTTTTACTATTTCTTCTATCCCCGTATTTTCCTCCCAACATCCCAGAGGCCTTACCTTGGCAAGAATCGCCTGAAGCTGCTCATTAAACTGATAAAATTCCATTTCTATGGGAGCATCTTCAGCTATATATAATGATATCCCCAAACTAAATCCTTCCCGAATATATACCGAACTTTTGTCGGCCCGTATGGCAAAAAATACCTGGTCGCCTGCCCGCTCATCGGCCGGTAATAGCTTATCGGGCATCACGACTCCTGCCGCATTTTCGTTTTCGGAAAATGTTACAGAAGTCTCCCCAGAGTGAAGCCGGGTTCCCAGCACTTGCAGGTCGAAAGATGGAATAACGTAACGTCCTGCTTTACTGGCATAATACTCCTGACTAATTTTCTGGACTACCAATTTTACACCATCCACCGTTTGATAAGAACTGGTAGCGGAAGTACTTCTTTTCTCCAACCCATCTATATCGGGAAATGCAATAGAAGGCCGCTTTTCAGAGTCTGTAAGCACCACGGAGATCGTTAAGGGCTCCGACAGTTTGATCAGCTTACCACTGAAAATAATTTTTGCATCAATTCTTTCCGGCTGAGCCCGAATAGTACAAAAAAAGAAAGAAATAATACCGGCTAAAATATATACTTTCATCAAATTATTTCGTTAAATTTATATTATTGAATGGATCAATACGATTTAACGCTTTCTAAGAGTTTATTAAGAGTCGATTTGTTTCATCCCTAAACCACAAAACTATAAAAACAATGGCCTCCATGCTTGAATACATTAAAATTATTCTGCAAAAGGTAAGTTTTGATCGTAGGTTGTTTGAGAAGGAGTTACGCAAGGCCATCAGAATGCTGATGCCTGCCGAAGTAAAAAGACTTAGATTATGGTGTTATGAAAACTACAGTGCCGTCCACCTTCCGGTACTCAACAGCTGTTTTACACTAACCTAGATGGTTACTTATCTTTAAATAACGAGAGGCCCCTTGGAAGTATCCAAGGGGCCTCTCGTTGTAAATTACCCTGGGGTATTATTTATTTTTGGTTGCGGTAGTAGCAGTGCTATCAGCCGTCATTCCAAGTGCTTCTTTTGCATTTACATTCCCCGGATCTATAGCCAATAGCTTTTCCCAGGTGGCTTTCGACTTTGCAGGATCGTTCAAGGTCGTCTGGTAATAAAAGGCCAAATAACCGTAAGCCAGCTTCAGATAACTGTTATACTTAGAAGGATCTTCATCCTTTTCGGCCAGTTCTACCAATTTCTCGTAGTAGGGCGCTGAAATACCTTTATCGATATTTTCCTGACGATCGTATGCATTATACAATGAGCTTGCTCTCCAGTAGTAAGCGAATGGCCAGTCTGGCGTCTTAGTAGTTACAACCTGGAAGCTAGAGTCTGCCGATAGGTAAAGCTCCTTTTTACGCTGAGCAATGGCTGCGCTGTCCATAGATCCTGCAGGGATTACCACGTTAGTGGCCTGCTGGAAATACGAAAGACCTAGATAAAAAAGGTCATTGGGAGTGGCTTTAGTAGTATCCAGCTCAATTCCCTTCTTGTAGGCAGGGGCTGCCTTCTTGAAGTCTTTTGCACCGTAATATAGAGCAGCAACCTCCTTATAGGTAGCAGCAGCATCGGCCGAACTCGTATCAATATCGGCGCCTTTCAGCATATACACCACACCAAGTGAATCATAACCTTTTCCTTCGGTCTCTGTCAAATTATAAGCGCGACCAAGATATTTATAGTCATCAGCAATTACCTTATCCGGAGCTATTTTGATGAATTCTTCAAGGTTTTCAATGGCCTTCTCAGGCTCATTAGTCTTAAAATAAGACCATCCATACATACGCTTCATGATAGGATCATCCGTACGACCTTTCAAATCGTCTAATAGCTGAATGGATTTCGAATAATCATCAGCTGTAAAGGCGAACTTAGAAGCTCTCATTTGCATATCTACGCTGGTGTTGCCACTCTTGGTAAGGTACAAATCGAAGTTCTCAGCCGCTTTTTTGTACTGTTGTGCAAGGAAGAACAACTCGGCCAGATCTTTGTAGGCAGGAGCGAAGTCAGGGTTGGCTTCAATTGCCTTCTTATAGTTTTCTAGGGCTAGGTTGTAATTCTTACCGCGAAGGTATACCTGTCCAATACGATTATGGGCTACAGCGTAATTGGGTTTCGCTGTAAGTGCATACTCATAAGCAGTAACAGCAGCTCCACCTTCATTACGCATCATAAGAGCATCACCCTTTACCAGGTAAGCATCTGCCAAAGAATTATCACGTTTTACGGCTTCGTCTAATAAACGAATAGCTTCAGCTGGATCACTATTTTTCTCAAATAACGTGTAAGCCTCACCAATCCGGTAAAGTACTTCTGCATCCTTCTTTTTCTTCTTTTCAGCCAGGTCAAAAAGCTCCTTAGCAGCGGCTTTATCGCCTTTACCAAGCGCCACCATACCTTGACCTACCATATTAAGATACGATTTTGAGTCCATTTCCAGACCCTTATCGAAGGCTTTTTTAGCTTCGTCCAGCTGATTGGTCTTTACGAAGTAATAACCTAGGTAAAACTGATTGTCTGCTGATGAGCCATCTGCTGCCAGTTTTTTAAACACTTCTCCCGCCTCCTTCTCTTTCTCACCATGAAGTAATGCAACTCCATCCTGAACAGATTGTGCGTGCACTCCCAGAAAGGACATAACCCCCAGGGCTACTAAAATTAATTTACTTTTCATCTTTTTGTACATTTTTTACCCGGTTAATTTAATGATAAAAAATTTGGTTATTCAATAACAAATTCCAAATGTAATAAATTGTGCAAGCAATTCTAAAAATTATTTCCAGTGGTAATCTCCAATTGTCTTGGATAAGGAGTAGTGGGCAACAATCCCATTTTCTGGATTATAAGGCCGCCTACGTCCCTGGCTATATAGGTCATCAGGCCACCACCAAGGCCCGAATACCCTTCTCTACTAATCAAATACAATTCACGATGCAGGGGGTATCGTTTAAATTCCAAGCCCCCTTGAAAAGGCTGAATATACTCTGAAATTTTCGCTGGTTGGTCGTTTTTAGCTATTCCCAGCACCCTTATGCCCCTGGAGAGCTCTACCGAACGCAGGGCCGTGCCGTCGCTAATCCAGTTGACACCTATAAAACCCAGGTACTTAGGATTCTGTCGTACCAACTCAATCACTTTCTCATTAGAACCCGCCGAGAGCACACGAAGATGGTCGATGGACTTCAGGTTGAACTTGTTCATAACGAAGTTCAGGTTACTGGCATTGATATTATCAAAAACAAGGGTAATGAGGCCAGTAGTATTACCATCCTGGAGCTCCTCCCAACTCTTGATTTTTCCTTCGAAAATACTTTTCACCTCTGAGAGTGTCATCAGTGTATCGGTATTTGCCTTGCTTACCAGCAATGCCAGGCCATCAGTAGCGATATGCTGAGCTTTTTGAAAACCCTTTTGAGATTTTATTATTTCCTTCTCTTTGTCATTAAGCTTGCGGGTGGCGAAAACCACACGTGCGCTGTCCTGCAAAAGCTGAAGGATCGCATTCTGCTCGGGCTTATAGTCTACCTTGAAATGCGCATTGGGATAAATCCCTTCATAGGCATTGGTAAGCGCATCTACGAGCGGTTTAAAGGATTCGTCCGACGCAATAGTTATCTCCCCACTTGTAGGATTATCCAGATGCGTCCGGTCATTACCACATGCGAGTAACATACCCGTCAGCCCTACCCATAAAGTCCTACTAATTTTATTCATAGAATTGCTACGCTAAGCCTTATATTTTCTCCAAGTCCTATAGGCCCTCAAGGCTCCATAAGCAATAAGTATGCCAGCAAATCCATATCGTGCCGGACTTCCGACTGGCATTAAGCTAAAAGACAAGGAGGAGAAGATCAAGTAGATCCCTCCTCCCGCATATGTTAATGCCATCAACACAGAGGCCAGATCAGTGATCTTCTCATGTAATGGTCTTTCCGACATGATTACTCAAGCTGGAAGTTGATAGGCAAGTTGTACTTCACACGTACAGCCCGGCCCGATTGCTTTCCAGGCTTCCATTTCGGCATGGCCTTTACCACCCTCATGGCTTCCTCGTCACAGCCGAAGCCCAATCCTTTCAATACGGAAACGTCTTGAATACTACCATCTACGTTTACAACGAAGGACAAGAAAACACGTCCGGATACGTTGGCACGAGAGGCTGCACTTGGATACTTGATATTCTTACTCAAGAACTTGTACATTTCCGAAGTACCACCTGGGAATTCAGGTTGCTGCTCAACGACTGTAAAGATTTTCTCAGGCTCAGGAGCGGCTTCCACCACGGTACCTTTGCTTGGAGCGGCTACTGCCTCCGGAGCTATAATCAGCTGGTTGGCATTAGGATCACCCTTTACTGTTTCATTGGCAACTACTGCTTCCTTGATTTCCTCTACGGTTGGAGGTGGAGTTTCGATAGGTACCTCTTCATCCTTTTTAACTTCAGGAGGCAGGAACTTCACCGTATTCACCTTCGGCTGCTCTACTGGCGGCGGTGGTGGCGGTGGCGGTTCCGCTGGGTCAATCGGCGGTGGTGGTATTTTCATCAAATCGACTTCAACCATCGGTGCTTCTTCTTCCTTTTCTTTCGACAGACTATCAATAATCGTCGGGGCAAACATGCCCAAAAGGAATAGTGCTGCACCTAAAACGGTAGCCTTTGTGACATCCGATCGGTATCCCTTACGGAGTGAAAACGCACCATACGCCTTATTTCGATCAGCAAACACTATGTCGTCTAGTGTCGCATTCGGGCCTAATTCTGCCATGGCGTTTAAATTATTAGGTTTAATATTCAATTACTTTTAGGGAGCTTCAATCTTATCTCCCAATACTTCTTTTTCTGAATCGGTCAGATTGTCTACCAAAGCATAACGTTTTGATTTGGTAATCGCCATCTCGTCCAACACGTCCACCAGATTTTTGTAGGTAGAGGCTACTGTAGGCTTAATTACTACTACAAAAGCTTCATTTCCTTTTTCATCCTTGGGGTTAGCGGCGTTGATCCTCTTCTGTGAATTAAAAATCACAGTGCGCAGATCGTAGCCGTAACGAGTGGTTCCAAGCTTGGCTTTCGCATCGTCATCATCGGATGCAATTCCGTCCAGGTAGTATACTTCATCGTCCCCACCCAAAAACAGGGTCAAAACTTTGGAAGCCTTTAATGGTTCGGTTTGTGCCTGTTCCTTGTCGTCGTTTTTATCGGGTACGGCAAGCGTCATGGAGGTGGGCTTGGACATAGTCGTCGCCAGCATGAAGAAAGTAATTAGCAAGAAAGCCAAATCCACCATGGGTGTCATATCGACCCGGGTCGAATGTTTTTTGGCCCTTACTTTACCATCTTCCTTACCACCGCCACCACCGCTTTCTTCAATTGCTGCCATGTTTACTCTTAGTTAATGATTAACAATTTATTCCTCGGTGGCCTCTTCTGAAGCATAGCCTGCAGGCGCTGCTTCACTTCCCGTAATCAAGTTAAACTTATTGATGTTCTGCGATTGCAGATTCGAAAGCACATCCTTGAATACCGGAAACTTCGCCAAATTATCCCCCTTCAGGGCGATTCTCAAACCAGGGTCAGCCTTACGAGCTGCATATACCCAATCCGCTAGTTCACTCGTTCCTGTAGAATCCACAGGAATCCCAGGCTGTTTTACAGCACCCATTTGGTCTTTGCTCATATTCAGCCATGCTTTCAATTGGTTCAATGGAAAGCCAAAACTGGTTTGGAGGGCAAACTTCGTTTTCTCCAAATCGGTAAAGGTCACTCCTTTAGTCTGAGCAATGTTGTCAAGCATTGCCACACGAACCGGCTGAGCATCCACGCCAAAAAAGACTTTACCTGCATTGTCTATACTTATGACCATAATCTTATCATCGGGTACCTTGATCTGCGAAATCGAAGTTGGAGTGTTAATCTCCGCTTCATTCGTCTTAAAGGTCGCGGTCATGATAAAGAAGGTCAGAAGTAAGAACCCTACATCCGTCATCGCCGTCATATCGGTATATGGCGCGTGCTTCTTAGGTCTTACTTTTCCCATAGCAAATATATAATTATTTTAGATATTAACGAAACTTACACATAAATAGTTTCAAACTATTAATAGTGCTCAGCAAAATTTGATTGAAGGCTCAAGCCAATTTCATCGATGCTGTAAGTAAGGTCGTCAACACGGCTATTCAAATAGGCGTAAGAAATGGTTGCGATAGCAGAGGTACCAATACCAAGTGCCGTGTTAATAAGGGCCTCAGAGATACCTGTTGCAAGTGCAGCTGAGTCAGGAGAACCAGAAGTACCCAAAGCGGCGAAGGCCTTGATCATACCGATTACCGTTCCTAGAAGGGCGATAAGAGTCGCAGCAGCTGCCAAGGTAGAGATAATGGTCAGGTTTTTCTGAAGCATAGGAAGTTCCAAAGTTGTTGCTTCTTCAATTTCTTTCTGAAGAGCTGCAAGTTTTTGCTCCTTATCCAATTCAGTTTCGGTAGTCAATTGTTTGTACTTCAAAAGACCCGCCTTGATAACGTTCCCAACAGATCCTTTTTGTCTGTCACATTCTTTGATAGCCTCTTCGATTTGGTTCTTGTCAAGCAGGGCACGAATCTTACGAACGAAGTTATCGATGCTTCCACTTCCGTTTGCTTTGGCTAGGGTAATCATACGCTCAATTGTAAATACGATTACAATTAAGAAACAGGTCATCAAGATCGGTACGATAGGCCCTCCCTTATAAACGATTCCGTAGTAATCACCATCGATAGGACCTTTGGCGTGATCGCCATCTTTAAAGTGGGAAGCATCTCCCAGGATAAAAATAAATACACTTAATGCAATAACAAATAAAACAGGGATTACTAACGCCGGATTGAGTCCGCCTTTGCCTTTTGTTGCTGCCGCAGCAGGCTTTGGAGCTGGTGCCGGGTTTGTTGCTTTCTTTTCCATCAGACTTACTTTTAAAGGTTAAATTGAGATTTTGGTTGTGAAATAAATAAAAGTTTTGGTTAAAATAGAGTTTTAGAAAATAATATTTTGATTTGGGTTATGTATTTACCTATCCTACAAAAGTATGGCTTTTCCTTTTAAATAAATGCAAGGGTTTTACAAGAAATTTTAATAAATATTTACTTAAATAAATTTGAAATAGAACTTTTCTCATTTGGAACAATACGTGATAATCAAAAAAAAGGAGGCCTAATTTACTAAGTACCAGATATTTTACCCTTTTATGAAATTTTCTTATAATTGTATTATTGTATATATTTATTGCCAGCTGAATTTTACTTCCATCATGTCAAACATCAAATCTAAGCATTGTGTCATAAAGACCCAATTTTAATAGAACTACTTTTAATAATAACTTTCTTTTGATTTGGCCGTCAGGGCTTATCGCCTCAAAAATATTACTCTCGAGCAATAGCAGTCCTTTACGCAAGGCCCTGAAGGTATTTGAAATTGCAAATTATGTGGTAATTTTGATGGAATCGTAATATTTCTGAGATATATAACAAAATAATAATACTATGAACATCGACTCGGAAACCCTGAACAAAATCGCCCATCTGGCCCGCCTAGAAATAAAACCCGAGGAGCAGCAAGCCCTTATGTCAAGCCTGGAGAATGTGTTATCATGGATGGAACAGCTTAACGAGGTGGACACCACCGGCATTGCTCCACTTACTCATATTACCGGAGAATCGAACCGGTGGCGAGAGGATGTGGCCCTCAACACCCTGAGCCGAAAAGAGGCCTTACAGAATGCTCCATCGAAAACGGATACCTATATGATGGTTCCTAAAGTGATTGAATAAGCTCAATGGCTTAATCTAATTGAAAAGAATCCGCATCTTTTAAAACAGGAAAGCTCGAACGAATTTCCTGGAGGGGTGCCTTTGTAATTTTGCCCAGGGCTGTTTTGTTCTGATCTTCCAGATCCTTTATGACTTTACCATCGAAGTCAATAAGGATGGAATCGCCCTGATGCCCTACTCCGTGTCCATCTTCCCCTATCCTATTGACTCCTGCTACATAACACTGGTTTTCGATAGCTCTAGCTACGAGTAAGTTACGCCAAGCTGCTGCTCGGGCAGCAGGCCAGTTGGCTACATAAACCAATAAATCGAAGGGGTCGTCGGGAATATTCCTGCTCCATACTGGGAAACGAAGATCATAACATACTAAAGGGGAAATTTTCCAGCCCTTCCAATTTACCATCAAGCGCTCATTTCCTGGGGTGAAATTTTCATGTTCTTTCCCCATACGAAACAGGTGCCGTTTATCGGAGGTCTCGATACTTCCGTCGGGGAAGACGCAAAAAATTCTATTATAAAAGTTCCCTCCTTCCGAAATGGACACACTCCCTATGATCAGTGCCTGAGTGCGCTGAGCCATTTGCCTGAGCCAACGGGTGCTGGTAAAGTTCATCGGTTCGGCAAAACGGGTATCCATGGTGAAACCGGTATTGAACATCTCAGGAAGTAGCAATAGGTCGAATTTCCCCTCAATTTCCGCAATTTTCTCCTCCAGAGAAGCTAGGTTGGCCTGCACATTTTCCCAGTAAAGGTCTGTCTGTACCAAGGCGACAGTCATTTCCGGTGAGGCTGCTGAATTCATAGTATAAGGGTTTAGTTGTTAAAAAAAACGCCGGATATACCGGCGTTGATCGTATGTACTTGGGGGAATTAATCACTATCTCCTCGAGGCAAATTTCATCCGGTAGTCCGAATCCACTTTGCCTTTCGATATATCAGAGAGTTTTTTCTTGATAAACTGTTTCTTAAGGGTAGGCAAATAATCTACAAAGAGTTTGCCAAGCAGGTGGTCGTACTCATGCTGAATGATGCGTGCTGCCAGCCCTTCATATTCTTCGATATATTCGTTCCATTCCAAATCACGGTATTTAATTTTGACTCTTTCAGGCCTAAATACTTCACCACGAATGCCTGGTATGCTCAAACATCCTTCCTCAAAACCCCATTCTTCACCATCTTGTTCTAGGATTTCAGGATTTACAAACACTTTTTTAAAGTCGGCAAGAGACAAGTCGGGCTCATCATCTTCATCGTCTTCGTCGGCCTCACTAAAAGGAGTACCATCCACGACAAACAAACGGATATTCATGCCTACCTGAGGTGAGGCCAGGCCCACTCCGCTGGCATTGTACATGGTCTCGAACATATTATCGGAAATTTCCTTCAAGTCGAACTCTCCCTGTTCAATAAATCGTGTTTCTTTTCTTAGAATCGGGTCGCCGAAGGCAACGATGGGATATATCATGGGTCTTGTAATAATAAGTTTTAAAAGTTTTTGAAGCCGGCCATCTAGCGGCGGCCTTCCATATAGGACTGCAAGATAATGGTAGCACTAATTTTATCGATATTTCCTTTTTCTCTCCTATCGCCCTTTTTACTACCACTTGCAATCATGGCTTGCAAGGCCATAGAAGAGGTGAAACGTTCGTCGTGTTCATGGATCGGTATTTCCGGAAATTTCTTACGAAGCAGCTTAATAAATGCCTTTACCCGGGCTGCGTTTTCACTCTCGGTATTGTCCAGCCTTTTGGGCATACCAACTATAAAAGCTTCTATCGGCTCTCGTTGGGCATATGCTACCAAATAGGATAACAAATCGTGTGACCGAACGGTTTCCAAAGCCGTGGCAATGATCTGCAAAGGATCTGTTACAGCTATTCCCGTTCTTTTGGAACCATAGTCAATAGCGAGCAAACGGGGCATGGTGTCAGTTTTTAATAAATATAGTTTTTACAGAATCTGGAATATCTAAGTTATAGATGCCCATGCATCTAAATTCAACCGGAATAACTCCAAATTCTTTGCAAAGATAAAAGGTTTCCTACAGCTTTCCCCGTTCATGTATGACCAATGGTTTTGAATGACATCATAATAATAGCATTATCTTTGTGGTATGATGGAGAAACGTTGGCTAGTAGCCCCCCAACTAAACGAAGAACAACAGAAAATTGCCGGAGAGCTCCGTGCCTCAATTAATGTAGGTGAAGTATTGGCCACCTTATTGGTACAACGTGGCCTGACCAGCTTTGATGAGGCCAAGGCCTTTTTCCGACCAGACCTCTCCCTGCTTCACGACCCATTTTTAATGCAGGATATGGATCGGGCCGTGGCCCGACTCCAGAAAGCATTCGCCAAAGGAGAAAAAATATTGGTATATGGCGACTATGATGTAGATGGTACGACCTCGGTAAGTTTGTTTTACGGATTTTTGAGCACTTTCTACGATCAGCTGGACTATTATATTCCCGACCGGTATACTGAAGGATATGGAGTTTCGTCCCAAAGCATCGAATGGGCGGCGGCCAACGGCTTCGGTCTTATAGTCACCTTAGACTGTGGCATCAAATCGGTAGACAAAGTCGAAGCGGCCAGCCGCCATGGCATCGACTTCATCATTTGCGACCATCACCGTCCAGGCGACGTACTACCGGCAGCAGTGGCCGTACTGGACCCCAAACGAGACGATTGCCCTTATCCTTATAAAGAGCTCACGGGTTGCGGGGTAGGCTTCAAATTATTACAAGCATTATGTATTGCCGAAAACAAAGATCAAACGCCTCTTTTCGACGCCCTGGATCTACTGGTCATCAGCATCGCTTCGGATATAGTACCCATCACAGGTGAAAACCGAATATTAGCTTACTATGGATTACAGCGTCTGAACACCTCTCCCCGTACCGGCATCAAGGAGCTTATCAAAATAGCGGGTATATCCGGCACACTGGACATTACCAATGTGGTGTTCGGACTAGGCCCCCGTATCAATGCTGCCGGGCGTATCAAGCATGCCAAAGAGGCCGTACGCCTCTTGCTCAGTGACGACCAAGAGGAAGCGGAGGCCTTTGCCGAAGAAATCAACCACCATAATCTGGATCGGCGCAAGTTCGACAGCAGCATCACCGAGGAGGCTCTCGGTATGATTGCCAACGACGACTGGCTCACCCAAGCAAAAAGCACCGTCTTATTCAAGGAAGACTGGCACAAGGGGGTAATCGGTATCGTGGCGAGTCGCTGCATAGAACAATACCATAGGCCTACCATCATCCTCACCCAGTCGCACGGAAAGGCTGCCGGTTCGGCACGCTCTGTCCCTGGCTTCGATGTGTATGAGGCCATAGAGGCTTGTGCCGATCTGTTGGAGCAGTTTGGCGGGCATACTTTTGCAGCAGGACTCACCCTGCCCGTAGAAAATATTCCTGCTTTCCGCAAAAGATTCGAAGAAATCGTAACTTCCCGTATACTGGCAGAGCAGCTCATTCCGTTAATCAACATCGATCTGGTGCTGGAACTGAAGGACATCAGCCCGAAATTTTATAATGTTCTAAAACAAATGGGCCCATTTGGCCCGGGTAATATGACCCCTGTTTTTGTATCGAATCGGGTAAATATCGTAGGCAAGCCTACCATTATGAAGGAGAAACATATCAAGTTTACCGTTCAGCAACCCGGCTCAGGAACCTTTACCGTCATCGCCTTTGGCATGGCCCATTATTATGCCCAACTCGTGAAGGGCGAACCCTTTTCGATCTGTTATTGTATAGAGGAAAATAATTTTCGCGATCAAGTCAGCTTGCAATTATTCCTGAAAGACATCAAATTTAGTGAAACCATATAGTGCCGACCAGCTCAACAGTCCATGATTCTAAAAACTGAAAATCTTGTAAAAAAATACGGTGCCCGATTGGTCAACGACAACGTCAGCTACCAAGTAGAGCAGGGAGAAATTGTGGGCCTCTTGGGTCCCAATGGAGCTGGGAAGACCACCTCGTTTTATATGGCTGTAGGTCTGGTAAAGCCGAACAGTGGGAAGGTGTACCTTGACGACATGGACATCACCAAACTACCCATGTACAAAAGAGCCAGGCTTGGCCTGGGTTACCTGGCCCAAGAGGCCTCGGTATTCCGAACGCTGACAGTTGAAGAAAATATCAAGGCGGTACTGGAAATGAGTGATTTACCCAAAAGCCGCCAGAAAGAAAAAGTGGAAGAGCTCTTGGAAGAATTTCACCTGGAGCATGTCCGCAAAAGCAAGGGCATGGTGCTCTCGGGGGGAGAGCGCCGACGTACGGAAATTGCCCGAGCCCTGGCCGTGGACCCAAAGTTCATCCTGCTCGACGAACCCTTTGCCGGGGTAGATCCCATTGCTGTAGAAGATATACAGAGTATTGTAGCCAAACTGAAGCATAAAAATATTGGAATACTCATCACCGACCATAATGTAAACGAAACCCTGTCGATTACCGACCGGGCTTATCTGCTTTTTGAAGGAAAAATTTTGAAACAAGGGACTGCCGAGGAGCTCGCCGCCGACGAGGTGGTACGCAGGGTCTACCTGGGACAGCATTTTGAACTAAAAAGAAAGGTATAAAACAATCAAGGATGGGCTATGGCCCATTCTTGGCCACAAAAAATCAAGCCGCACCTTCAAGAATTTTACCCTCAGCACCTCCGACAAGATCTTACTCGGAGCTTTGGGTCAGCGTGCTTTTCTGAATCATATGATTCAATCTCAGCAGTTCTTCCCTAATATCGGAATGTTCCACCGCAGTTAATTTGTCCTTGTGATTCTTGTAGAAGATGACCGCTTCCTTTAAATCGGGAACAGTTTCGGTGATCATCAATAATTCTTCCAGTGATATCTGCTCAAATAGAAAAGCCATTAAGGAAATAGGGCAGAGCCCTAGGGCCTCGGCCAAAGGAACGAAGTATTTGAAGGATGGATACGTTTTGTCAAGCTCCCAACTCACATAGGTATTTTGACCGATGCCAAGAAGATCCGCAAGCTCCCGTGTCGAAAAACGCCTGTATTGCCTCAACCGACGAAGTTTATGCCCTATTTTCATGCGTGTTGTGTGTTCTATTTTCCCTGTAGCTGAGTGTATACTATGCTAATATAAGTCACTTATATGGAAAAATCTGCCATGGGTTACCTAAAAATTATTATTCGGTCAAAAATTATAATTGAACCAATAATCGAGGCAAATTGCGCCAATTTTATGCACTATTCTTGTGTATAATTTAATTATACTTGTAACTCAAATGAGTTGTCTCATGCAAAAAACCATTTTATTCTTACCCGCCGCCATTCATATAAAGGACTTAGGCATTATTTTAACTGTTTTAAGCCAAAATATATAGAGCACACCCATTCCCTAAGGATTTTCGAAAGTCAGTAAATATATTTTTTAAACCTTAAATTATTAGAAATCATGAGTTTATCTAGTTTTAGTGCCTTTGCATTGACAAGGGCGGAAATGAAAAATGTTGTTGGGGGAAAAGTTGTTTGTACTGATTTAGGTACAACCACTGATCCAGAAGGATATTGTTATCATTTAGATTCTTGTCAACGAATCAAAAATAAAAAGGTAAAAGAAACTTGGGTTGTATGGACGAAAATATCTCCCTCAAAATGTAAATCTGAACCTATTCCATAATGTTTTTTTGCATATTTATTTTAAATAATTTACGGGGAATAGATTCATATTATCCGTAATGTTAATGGGATAATTTGCTTTTTTGATGTACCCTAATTTACGTAATCATGGCATTAAAACAGTCGATTCTAATTTTAACAATGACTATCCTTACTCTTTTCAATAGTTTTAGAGTGTTTGCTAAAATAAAATATAAGTATGGTGCCGACAATTTTAAAATCGAATCATATGTTTTTTTTAAAAAACACCGAATTCTTGTTGGAAGTATTCGAAATGATCTGAATCAATCGGGTGTAATGTTTGTAATTCCTATGAATACTTCTAATTGTATAAAATTAAAAAAAATTCAATTTTATACAATTCAAAAAGAAGGATTGACTCAAAGTTATCAAGTAAAAATATTCCAAGATTCGTTGGGGAGGCCGAAAGAACATGAGTTTTATACTAGTAGAATTAAAACTACCCATAAAAAAAGTGGATGGAAGAAATTCAAACTTCGTACTAGGATTACTGGAAACTTCTTTATCGGATTTGAGGTAAAACCTAAAAATTCGATTGGCGAACTAGAAATAGGTTTAATTAAAAAGGCTGATAAAGCTTACTTTTTTTCTAAAAGGGAAGATGTTGGATGGGACAAGCAATTATTAAAATTGCCTGGTAATAGTGTAAATCAGCAACAACAATTTGATATAGCAACTAAATATCAAACTATTCTCGATCAGCATATTGAATATCACTTTCCAGCAATTTTGGTAAAAATTCGTTGAATGAGCTTTTGCATTAGCGGAAATACCAACGCTTAATGTTATTATAAACTATCAAATTGACATATGTCAAAGATTTACAAGAGGGAAAATTGATGAATATATGCAGCTAAATAAACTGTTCAGTTTGCCTTGAATAGGTAAAAATTAAGAGTTTATCTAGTTTTAGTGCCTTTGTATTGACAAGAGCGGAAATGAAGAATGTTGTTGGGGGAAGCAATTGTTCCTGTAGTATGACTACAAAAGATGGTAGTCCTAATAGCACTGTAACATACGAGTGGTATTCTTCCTCAAACAGTTGTAGTGATGGTTCTGCCGGAGCCGCATATTGGGAAACAAGTAATGGAGATAGCGGATACACAAAAAGTTCAAGTGTTCCGTGCCAATAATATTTCCATAAACTTTCATTGTTCAATCTATCACCAGATTAATTCAAATAATCTGGTGATAGATCATACTAACTTATAATATATATGAATACTCTGCACATTCTTATACCGTATTTTTTATGTCTTATTTTAAACACGGCCATGGGCAGCACATTAAAACCATCTAAATATGAGTGTGATACAATTTTAGTGGAACGTATTGATGCGTCAGACTTTTTTATGTCTTATAAATTTAGTTCAATCAAAAACGATACGGCCGCTACCAATATAATTCAAAGGGAAGAAAAAAAATTCTTGACCAAAATGGGAATACCTTGGACAGGCTTAAGTAGGAATCAAACTGGATCTATTGCCAATAGGGATAGTTTACTCAAAAATTATGAACATATCATTGATCAACTGAGGGATTCACCTCACCTTATGCTTTATCGTCGATTTTGTTCAGAGTGGTTGGTAAAATATATCTGTGTTTCCAACCTCGAAGCATTTTACGATCTGAGTACTTCTAATAACAGACTGCTATTCTTCTTAAATGAAATGAAAATGAGTGAGAGTAGAAACATTGAACTTGTTTACACCTCCTTTCTAAAACTTCAGTATTGTAATAGTTATAAAAATATCTGTAAAAATTTGAACTATTTTTTACCCTATTATAGAGAAACATTACTAAAAAATGGCAATTACCTAAAGGAAGCAAAAAATGAATTTTCGGGTAGCTTGGAGCATATTTATCTAGAATTGGTAAAAAGACACATGGCAAAAGGAGAATACTTACGGGATTTAGAATTGATGCAAAGTGTCACTTGTAAATAATTTTTCCTACTTTGATTATGAAAAGTCACCTATTGATAATATTCCTGATATTTTCTTTTAATTCGGGACTGGTCATTGCAGATATAGTATCAGCAGACAGCATCCTTGTTCTCACCAATACAACTCCTCATAAGACCGATCCTACTAGGATAATAAAAGGCACAAAAATACAAGATTTAGACGCATTTAAAGGGATTCCTACGCAATGGGATCACTACTCGATCTATCAGCTATCTTTTCAAAATGACTCAATTGCAGATAGGGTCCCAAAGCATTCAAAGTTAAATGTCCTGAGCGGTCTATTAAAAAACGAGAAATATATCATTGCAGATTTAAATCGTGATAATGATTTTTCAGACGATGAAAAATTCGTTTTCCCTATTGTAAAAAGTGCCAGAAAAAAGGCAGTTGATGCTGTTGAAAATATTATGCTAGACTATGAGTATTTTCACAAAGCTATTTTCCGCCGAAAGGTTCCAGTTAAAATTCTTCCTTATGAACCACATTTTCTTTCGGCAATATCAACTGAAGAGTTTTTAGAAGTATATTTTGAAGTCACAAATACCAAACATGCTAATATAGAAATTGATGGTAAAAATTATAACCTCAGTTTTTCCAAATCAGGTGAGGTTGACGCCAATTACTCAAATACCCATTTTAAAATTACTGACAATGATGAGGAAACTAAATTAGCCGTTACCCCTGAACCTAAAATTGGAGATCCGTTCCGGCTTGGTGAGCGTTCAGTTACGATTAAGCATGTATCTTTTTTTGGTGATAGCCTACTTCTGAACATTGAAAAAGAGCCCTACACCTCCGGTATTCGACATCATAATCGATTACCGCAAGAAATCACCCATCTATTGAAAAGCAAAATCGAAGATTCCAGTTTTTTTGATCATGATTATATGCTAATTGATTTCTGGGGAAGTTGGTGCGCTCCCTGCATTCAGGCTATTCCCGACTTAAAGAAAATACATAGCCAATTTGGTGCTTCAAAGGTTTTAGGAATGGTAAGCATTGCATGGGAAAGGAGTAGGGACACCACAAAGCTTCAAAAGTTGATTAAGCAATATAATATGAATTGGCAACATGTGTTTGAAATTGGAGCAATTGACGATCCATTGGTACAACTGTTTCATATTGAAGCATTTCCGACAACCATTTTAATAGACAAGAATATGAACATTTTATACCGAGCAGAAGGATCTGATATGGTATCAAATGTTACCAATTTAATAAAATGATTTAGAATTAATTATAGATGTATAAGTCTCAATAATGGCTTCTTGTAATATTAGTTACATACCGTATTTAAAAATTGAACCATTTTCAAATAGCATGTAAATGTCAATAATAAAAATGTTGAAACCCGAATTCGAAACACTCCCGCTAAATAGCTCCTCTAATCTGACAGTCATTCTTACTATTTGGAAAAGAAACAATCTGCTGGAACAACTGGATTCATTATTTAGCCAAACAGTTAAGCCAAGTGTAATTTGGGTGATTCAGTGCGAGAATCATGTAAACATAAGTCAAATATTCAAATATTACCCCGAAATCAGTTACCTTAAGTCAAGTGTTGACTTGAAATATTTCGGCAGATTTTCATTTGCTCAATATGTAAAAACGAAATATGTGTGGATAGTCGATGATGATGTAATCCCAGGCAAGAAATGGATTGAAAAATGTCTTCATACCTCATCAAGAGGAGATTATATCATAAGTTGTGCAGGAAGAAGGATACCAAACAACTGCTATTTTCTTGGAACTCGAAATGAAATTGAAAAACACTATTTTGGAGATATAACACCTAGCTTTACGTTTCATTTTTGCAAAGAGAATACCCTTGTCGACTTTGGATGTAATGGTTGGTTTTTCCAGGCCGAGTGGATCAAAACATTTTGGCAAGTTCCGCCCTTGACGCTAGACATGTCAGAAGACATGCACCTTTCTGCGGTTTGTAAATTGAAATTAGATGTAAAAACGATTGTTTTAAGTCAAAATAACGAGGAAAATACGGGCAATTTAAAAATTGCCTACGGTCGAGATGAGTTTGCATCTTGGACCAAACGTGGATTTTATGAAAAAAGAGAGGAAGTCTTACATTATCTTATAGACAATTTAGGATGGAAACCAATTTTATGGAATAACAATTATAAATAGAATTTAAAATGAACTTCTATTCAATCAAATATTTTGTTCTAACGAATATTAACAATTTTCTGATGAGATTAGGCAAAATTAGTAGTAGTAAAAGAGTTAGAAATCCTATCGAATTGGACCGAAAAAAGGTATTAAGTAAAGTAAGTGAGATTATAGAAAACCAACATGGTATCCCAACTGTAACAATCATTACCCCCACCACTGGAAGTAAACATCTAAAAAAAGCGGTTGAAAGTATCCAAAATCAGAATTATAAAGACATTTTACACCTAATTGTTGTGGACGGTGAGCATAATTGGAATAATGTCCAAAAAACTATTAACCAACTAAATGCGCCTAATGTGAAGGTTATTATTCTCCCTTACAATACTGGTAAAAATGGAATGAATGGTCACAGAATATATGCATCAATGCCATATTTAATCAATTCTGAATATATTGGATTCTTAGATGAAGATAATTGGTATGAGGCAAATCATTTAGAAACACTAATCGAATTAATTACCAAATTCAATTTGGATTGGTCATATTCAATGAGAAATATTTTTACTGAGGATGGTGACTTCGTTATAGGGGACAATTGTGAAAGTATTGGTGATTATAAACCAATTTCAAATCAAAACAAACTGATAGACACTAATTGCTACCTAATAAAAAGAAACGAATTACTAAAATCAACACAATATTGGTATCACCCCCTTAAAGCAGATAGATACTTCTTCCATCATTTAAAGAAAAATTCGCCCAGTTTTAGATCAACTAAAAAGTTTACAGTTAATTATCGATTGAAGAATGATAAACCACTTTACCCAGATTTTTTCATTAATGGAAATGAAGTAATGTTAAAAAAATTTAATCATAAACTTCCTTGGCTGGTTTAATTTTATAAGAAACACCAAAACCTTTCCCCCACTACCGCCAACTCGATCAAATGGCCAGGATCGCCTGCCCGGTGGGCCCAACCTGCCTTCGTATGGTGGCAATGTATTTTGGATACTTAGTTGATTTTTTTAACTGACAGGGTAATTTTAATTTTATGCACGTATGAAGCCTTTCCCCCACTACCACCAACTCGATCAAATGGATTGCGGCCCCACTTGCCTTCGCATGGTGGCGAAGCATTTTGGGCGGCATTATACGGCGCAAACTTTAAGAGAAAGAGCCAATATTAGTCGGGAGGGGGTTTCGATGCTTGGCATTGCGGAAGCGGCTGAGATGCTGGGTTTTAAAACAGTCGGCGTAAAGGTAACTTTAGATAAACTGCTGGAAGAAGCCCCTTTGCCGTGCATCCTGCATTGGGGACAAAATCATTTTGTAGTTTTGTATGCCGTAAGCAATAGGCCGTATGCCCTAGGCAAAGGTCTTCTTGCGAATATTTGGGGAGGAAGGAAACCTGCTGTTGACCTACCCTTCGACTCCGCTCAGGGTACGGGTTCCGCTCAGGGTGACAGGGTGGATAGGGTTGCACCCTTCGACTCCGCTCAGGGTACGGGTTCCGCGCAGGGTGACGGCCCGACACACGGTGGGGTTAATCCTGCGCCGCAGGGGGAGATTTTCCGTATTGCTGATCCAGCGACAGGCCTTATCACTTATACCCGAGCGGAGTTTGAAAAGAAATGGCTGAGTACCCAGTCCAAAAATGCCAAAGAGGGTGTCGCCCTATTGTTGGAGCCCACTCCTAAGTTCTATCAGGAAGAGGGTGAGCCAGTGAAGGGATTGCAACTGGGACAGCTGATGGGCTACCTATGGCAATACAAAAAGTTGGTAATCCAGCTGGGGCTAGGCATGTTGGTGGGCAGTGGTCTGTCTTTGTTATTTCCCTTTCTCACCCAGTCGGTGGTGGATGTGGGGATAGGCACCCAAAACCTGTCTTTTGTCTATATTGTATTGGTGGCCCAAATGGTACTATTAATCAGTACCTCGGCCGTTGGCTTTCTTCGCAGTTGGATTTTACTACATATCAGCGTACGATTAAACCTGACCATCCTTTCTGAGTTTTTAGCCAAGCTCATGCGGCTACCCGTATCGTTTTTCGATGTCAAACAGTTTGGCGACATCATGCAGCGCATCGGCGACCATCACCGCATCGAGTCGTTTTTGACGGGTCAAACTTTGAGCGTACTGTTTTCACTGGTCAACCTCGTCGTCTATGGCTTCCTGCTTGCCTGGTACGATCTTTCCATATTTACTGTGGCCATCGGCGCTTCTTTCGTATATGCCTTATGGGTGGTGCTATTTTTAAAACAAAGGCGCAAACTAGATACCAAGCGTTTTGATATTTCGTCCAGAAACCAAAGCCAGATCGTACAGCTCATACAGGGCATGCAGGATATCAAACTGGCAGGTGCAGAAACGCCCAAACGTTGGGAATGGGAAAGAACGCAAGCCAGACTTTTCAAATGGAGTGTCAAAAGTCTGTCTCTTTCTCAAATACAGCAAACAGGTGCTTTACTGATTAACAATGGTAAGAATATTTTCATAACCTTTCTGGCCGCTAAGGCGGTTATCGATGGACAACTGACCTTAGGCGGTATGATGTCAGTAACGTATATACTAGGACAGTTCAACGCACCCATCGAACAAATGATTGGTTTTATGCAGTCATGGCAGGATGCACAAATTAGTTTGGAAAGACTCAATGAGGTACATAGTCTCGAAGACGAAGAACCCGCACATATCAAAACCCGCACGGAATGGGATCAAACCAAGGATATCCAAATCGAAAACCTAAGCTACACCTACCCCGGTGCAGGAAACGAACCGGTCTTGCAGGACGTAAATCTTTCGATATTTCATGGCAAAACAACCGCTATTGTGGGGACCAGCGGCAGTGGAAAAACAACACTCTTGAAACTATTATTAAGGTTCTACGAACCTAATAAAGGCAGTTTATTTCTAAACAACTCCAATGAAAATCCCCCTCTACACGATGGTCGAACCGTCGCATCGGAAGGGCTGGGGCCGAACTGGGCTACTGTGCGTTCTAGCGCTCACCGCAGCCCCATAAAATCCATTTCCCACCGAGCATGGCGACAGCAATGTGGCGTTGTGATGCAAGAGGGGTTCCTATTTTCGGATACCATAGCCCGGAATATTGCCATTCATGACGAAGTCATAGACCAGGAAAGGTTGTTTCAAGCCGCACATACAGCCAATATTCATACGTTTATAGAGTCACTGCCGTTAGGTTACCATACCAAAATCGGGGCGGAAGGGAATGGTATTAGTCAAGGACAAAAACAACGGATTTTGATAGCAAGAGCCGTTTATAAAAACCCCCAACTCCTGCTCTTCGACGAAGCGACTAATGCGCTGGATGCCAATAATGAGGCCGTGATCCTACAAAATCTGGCTTCGTTTTTCAAGGGGCGCACGGTGGTAGTGGTAGCTCATCGGTTGAGTACCGTTAAACATGCCGATCAGATTGTAGTACTGGAAACAGGAGTCATCGTTGAAAGAGGAACACATAGTGAACTGGTGGCCTTGCATGGGAAGTATTTTGAGTTGGTTAGTAATCAGTTGGAATTGGCGGCGGGGTAGATTAGGCGGCTGTCTGCGGTCAGCCATCAGACATTTGAGTTATTTTATTACTATGGATTTTCGAAAATCAGCAAATATACTTTTTAACTTAAATTGTTAGAAATCATGAGTTTACAAAGTTTTAGTACCTTTGCATTGACAAGGGCAGAAATGAAGAATGTTGTTGGGGGAGCCGATATTATATGCTATTTCACTGATAAAGCGAACAAAATTTCCTGGTCAGGTGATTGCGGGTCAACCAATATGGATGATTGTTTTTCTTATGCAGGAAAAGCTGCCAATGACTATAATACGAATGCTGGATATCCAGGAGTAGACTATCGTTGTGAGTAAATATAAAATTAATTAAACGAAGTCATACGAATGATCCCTCATTCGTATGACTTGTAAATTCTTCGCCGATGCATTTACTATATAAAGTTTTTTGTTTTGCAGTGCTATTATCTTACCCTGTTTTCGGTCAAAGTACCGTTATGATTTACTCAAATGAGAATGACGCCGTAGGTGAAATAGCGCATCACGAAGATATTTTCGGAAATATGTTTTGGGGGAAACTCCAGAATGACAGAATTATAGATGCTCCCTTTCCAATTACATTCACGTATACTGACGGACAAACGAGAAGAAATGTGTTGGTCATGCCAAACGATACGATCGTTCTTGGGCGTCATAAAACAGGAGGGCATTTGGAAGTAATGAATAAGGATAGCATTTACAATGCTCTGGTCTTACTTACAAAAGAGCCAGGTTTATCCACCGTGTATCATCCGGGTTTTGATATACACAAAACGGAAGATTCAGATTTTAAGCTGATTATCTCAACATTAGATTCCTGTCATTGGAAGCGAAAAGAGGTTGTTTCAAAATTTACTAAGAGTGATTCTGCATATAAATATACTTTGGAAAAGGAACTGGATTATTACCGTATCGTGGATCTTTTGAGACCGTATATTAGCGAAAATACCAATACACTAAATATTCCTAAATGGTATCAGGATACAATTAGGATAATAAAGGACACCGTAACAGATAAGGATTCATTATGGATGGGCGGAAAAGAATATCGGACTGCCATTGTCGCTTTAAACTCCTTCCTATGTAAGGATTCATTGAGGGGCGACGATCCGGCAAATAAATTTTATACCGAATTTAGCTCGGCTTTACTCAACTTTAATGGGATCCAACAAAATTATTTAATGGCATGGCTCTTACAAAAGTACAAGTGGCTGAATCTCCCAGATTTTCAGGAGTATTTAAATAGATTTTACGCAATATGTAGGGATAGGAACCTTTTGGCCTATGTGAAGGACAAAGTAGATAACAACAATTTTGAATACCCTAACAAAATATTAAAGTCAAAGCTAAAAAAACCTGATAATACCTATTCAAGTTGGGAGTCGGTATTAAATAAACATAAGGGTAAAGTAGTGATGGTGACGTTTTGGGCAAGTTGGTGCGGGCCATGTTACTATTATTTGCCATATCTAAAAAAAATAAAGACTCAATATGGCTCATCTGGGTTGGATATTATTAGTATATCCATCGATGAGGATGAAAAGAAATGGAAATCGGGACTTAAACTTTATAATGACAGATTTGGATCCAGCGAACATTATTTAACGAGAAAAAGCAAAAGGAAAGGTAGTCTTAGCCAATTTTTAATGACCAGTAGGTTAACTGAAACCGTTCCTTTGGCAATACCCAATTATGTTCTTTTGGACAGCACCGGAAAAATAATGGTTTCGAGAATGCCGTCGGCCGACGACGAACAAATACACAGAATATTGCAGGTACATATCCCTGAAATGCCAATAGACTCTATCACCATCGGAAAACTGGAATGATGATCTAGTTTTTGTAGGTTGATTCGACCATTTGCACAGTGCAATGGAATAAGTGTTTGTGAAATAGCTCACCTGCTCCGATGGGGAATATATTCATGTAAGATAAAACTGAGAAATTCAACCAATTTTAGCGTCGGAGTTATCATTACATTTAAAAGTACCATTAAGCCAAAATGGCACATCGATTCAGCTGATTCCGCTGATACCTCCTTGTCTTTACCAGCTACAATTGATTTAAAGTCAAATCAATCGGTTATACCCATTGGAGGCATACAAAGTATTGGTTCTGTGGAGATCTATGATGGTGCGCTAGATACGAAAGTAAGGATAATGAAAGACTTAGCTCTATTCCACCAGAGAGTGGTGGTTAAGCAAAAACCAATTAAAATTAACGCTTCCCTAAACTATATGTTGGTTAGGAAAGATGATGACGGCGGTATGGTAATTCACGCTAACTCTGAATTAAATAAAGTGATCAATTGAAATGATAGAAACAAAAATAAGTAATTCTACCACTACCCCATTCCCCGAACTGCACAGCGAGGAAGTACACGAAATTATCAGTCGTCCGCCTCATTAGCTGGTACGGTGGGGAATAACGTTGTTTTTTGGGTTGGTGATGATATTGATTGCCGCTTGCTGGCTGGTTCGTTATCCAGATATAGTACCGGTTCCGTTTACATTAACGGCGAGTAATCCGCCTCGTACCATGATCGTGCGCAGCGAAGGTAAGCTTACCAAGCTGTTGGTGAATGATGGCCAACAAGTGGAATCCGGACAGATTTTGGCATTTACGGAATCCACTGCGAATGCGGAACAAGTACTAGACCTTGAAAATCAGCTCAAGCACTGGAATAAAATCATTAGCCACGGTCAATGGAACTTGGCCAGAGAAGCCTCTATTGGAAACTTTGGCGCATTAGGTGAAATACAAAATGATTTTCAGAGTTTTACACTAAAACTCGCCGAACTAAAATCCTTTTTGGCAGGCGGTTTTTATCTTCAAAAAAGATCCCTACTTGAAAAGGATGTATCGGATTTGAAGCTGATAGAAAGCAATCTGATGGAGCAGCTGGAACTGCAAAAACGAGATTTCAAATTGGCTCAGGAGGAGTTCAATACGCAAGAAATGCTTTTCCAACAAAAAGTAATAGCTCCAATTGAATACAAACGGGAGAAAGCAAAACTTCTGGCGAAGGAATTCCCCCTTAAAAACCTAGCTGCTTCTTTGATACAGAGCGCCTCGTCGCAGACGGCCAAACAAAAGGAAATTCTGGAACTAGACAATGCCATTTCCGAACAGAAAAACAGCTTTCTTCAAACCTTACAGTCACTCCAAAGTAGTATTGCCTCCTGGAAACAGCGTTATATGCTCATTGCGCCGGTGTCTGGCCTAGTTTCCTTCTCTGGCCCTTGGACCGAGCAGCAGTTTTTGACCATTGGCCAAGAGTTACTGACCATAGAACCCATAGCCGGTCAACTCGAAGGGATTGTAAAAATTCCACAGGTTAATTTAGGCAAAATCGTGGAAGGACAAGAAGTATTGATAAAGTTAGATGGCTATCCTTACCGGGAGTTCGGAATGGTAACAGGAAGCCTTACCAAACTGTCGCAAACACCAGGGCGCGACAGTCTGTATTGGGGGTATGTTGCGCTCCCAAGCCAATTAACGACCCGGTATAAGCGTAAGCTAAGCTATCGCAACGGCATGAAAGGTACAGCAGAAATTATTACCGCAGACAAACGGCTTGCAGAACGACTTATTGCCACCATACGAGATGGAGGGAAATGAAAAATGTTGATGGAAGAGGCGACATTGTATGCTATTTCACTGATCAATTATACGAAATTTCCTGGTCAGGTGACTGCGGATCAACCAATATGTGCTCTTTCCGCTCAAAAATAAAACTGAACCAATTATCGAGGCAAATTGAGCGAATTTTATGCACTTTTCTTGTGTATAATTTAATTATACTTGCACCTCAAATGAGTTGTCTCATGCAAAAAACCATTTTATTCTTACCTACAGCCTTTCAATTAAAAGACCTAGGAAACATCGTAACCTTATTAAACCAAGCCAAGCATAGCACATCCATTCCCTAAGGATTTTCGAATATCAGTAAATATATTTTTTAAACCTTAAATTATTAGAAATCATGAGTTTATCAAATTTTAGTGCCTTTGAATTGACGAGGGCGGAAATGAAGAATGTTGTTGGGGGCTACGATTATGTATGTTGTAATGATATGAAATACTGCTTTGCAGATTTTAATGCAGCATATACCTATTGTAGCTCAACTTCGAGTTGTACTAAGTGCGTAGGATTTAATATTTAATTTATTTAAGCACTTTCATCATAAAGACGGAAAGTGCTAATTTTTAATCCTTTAAGCTATGTTAAAATTAAGAGCCTTATCAATTGTTTATGCTTTCGTCCTTCTGGCCTTTACTATTAGGATCGAAGAAGACATTCCCAATAATTCTTGGGAATCCGAATTGTCCATTAATCAAGTCATTTTTGAGACTAATATTATAAATGACTCCTTACTGGCTGATAAATACACTAAAGCTACCTTATTGATTTTAGACTCTCTTAATATATACCATTCCGATTCTTCGGATGCTGCCTATTTACTAAAGGGTAAAATTAGTACAGGGGCATGCTTTACCTCAATAATGAATACTGCTCCACTTGCTTATTGCATAAATATTAAACTTGTGAACTCAAAGACAGGAGCCTTATTTAGGGAAAGAGATATTTTTGTTAAAAACTACCCTGTTCTCTACAATTCTTCAAACCTGCATGATACTATGCTTTTGGCATTGACCAGCCTACTTAAAAACCAATGACTTGAATATCTTTTTTGGGCTTCGAAGGAAATGGCTCCTACCATTTCAACTACATCAACCTGTGTAAATCAAATGAAGTGCTCCATTTGATTTACATACCATATATCAAAAGTTATAGCCACTGATTCCAAAATCCTTAAGATTTCTGAATAAGAAAATGGAAAAAACAATGAGTCCCCCCCATTCCCCGAACTGCACAGCGAGGAAGTACATGAAATTATTAGTAAGCAAATCATACCCATTCCCTAAGGATTTTCGAAAATCAGTAAATATATTTTTAAACCTTAAATCCTTAGCAACCATGAGTTTTTCTAGCTTTAGTGCCTTTGCACTGACAAGGGCACAAATGAAGAATGTTGTGGGGGGAGGGGGACGGATATCGCTGTTTTTGCACCGGAGCAATGAGTGCTTGCTTTACTACAGCTGGCGAAAAGGAAGCGGGTTGGATTTGTAATGATAGCAATCAAGGTGGTGGGTGCACGGTAAGACCTGTTAAATTTATGGTTTACCTTAGAACAAACTTTAGGATAAACCCTAATAAAAGTATTCAAGCGTTACCTAAATAGAACCTAATATACAAATAACCTTACCATTGATTTAAACTTGACAAACGATTTAGACATCAGATTAAAGTAGTAAAAATTATAAGACAGAACAGGAGTTTTAATTTAAAACCGAATGGAAAATCAAATTATAAAACCACATTCACCAAAAGTGAATTTGTTGATTCTTGTTTTAATGTTGTCAAATTTCTATAATTCAAATGGTTTCTGCGAAAATTCAAATAAAGCACACGAATGGAGAAGTAATTACACCTCTGTAATTGAATCAGGGGGAGTTTTCATTGCACAAAAACGAACCACCTATTGTGGTATCCCCAAAACGTTCTTAGTGGACAGTAGCGGAAATAGGCTTACTCGTGCATACCGGGATATCGGTTTATTTAGCAATGGGTTAGCGGAATTTGTTGTTGCAAAAGATGATTCACAACCCTATGGAGTGCATGGCTACTTAAACAATAAAGGGAGTATTGTTATTGATCCAATTTATAAATCAGCAAGCAAATTTAGTAATGGTAGGGCATGGGTTATCGAACCAATTAAAGACCACTATGCCTTAAAGTATATTGACAATACCGGAAAATGTGTTTCTCAGCTTCCAACATATTTGTTCAAGAATGATTTTTTAATAAAAAATGCAATTGAGGCTTATTCCTGCGGCAATGAATCCGAGGAAACTTTATTTTGGCATAAGAATGGCAATATTTTGAATCTTTCTCCCAAATTAAATAGCTACTTAGAAAAGGAGATCAAAGAGAGAATTCACCTTACCGTTATTCATAATAATGGCCTATATGGACTAATTAATACACTAAAGATTCTAAAAATGCCGGTTATTTTGGAAGAGTTGGATATAGCTTATGATTATTCTACCAATCGCTTGCAACGAGCAAAGTATGATTCCCAATACGGATATTTAGATCGAAATACAGGCGATATTGCTATTTCCTTTCAGTTTTTGGATACCAAAAAGCCCACTTTAAACAGAATATGGGTTAAAAAAGGTAGTAAATGGGGGTGTATTAGTTATAATGGGGAATTGAAAATTCCTTACCAATATGATGAAGTCCAATCCTTTTCGGAAGACAATAGGGCGTCAGTTGGTGTCAATGGTCGATATGGTCATATTGATACTACGGGTGTAATAAAAACACCTTTAGTGTATGACTTTACTTCCTATTTCAATGACTATATTGCTGTTGTAAGAATGGATAATAAATATGGATATATTGATACTACTGGCCAATTGATTACAGAAATTAAGTATCATAAGGCATTTCCATTAAAAAATGGGTTTGGAATTGCAGAAAATAAATATTTTACATACAAAATTGATACAAATGGAACTAGGGAACTCATCAATATTTCCATAAACCTCAAGGCATTGTTAATTGTACTTCTTTTGCTTGTTATTCTCTATGGGAGTGGCTTCGTAAAACGCAAGATGTTATAGTACATATAAGTTCAGAAGGCAACCCTACTTTCGAAGGCGCTTATACAGCCTATTTCTTGGGGCACTTCTTACAGTGCTTCCCTTTCTTTTTATATTTCTCGCAGCATTTTTTAAAAACACAATCGTGGCCGTCAGCGATACTACGGCTCCACATTTCAGGCATCCCACATTCCGTTGCCGCCTCAGTCTGATTTAAAAGGTTCATTTGCTGTTATTTAGAATCAATGATACAAAGCTAAGCCCTATTTAGAATGATTCCAATAAAAATGGAATTTATTTTGATACAATCCAAATAATACCCTTAAGGGCCCTACTACCTGCATAAATTATATGATTGTTAGGTAAAAATCAGACCAAGTGCGTAAATATCAAATAATCCACTACTTTGGGGAATAATATCCCAGAATATCACATTAAAACTTTAATATAATTCTATGATGACCACTTCAAGACTTGAGGCTTTCAGCGATGGGGTGCTGGCGATTGTAATTACCATTATGGTATTGGAGCTGAAGTTACCCCATGGCGATAGTCTGAAAGACCTCCAACCACTAATTCCAACAATTATTAGTTATTTGCTAAGCTTTATATTTGTAGGAGTTTACTGGAACAATCACCACCATCTATGGCAAGCCGCAGAGCATGTGAATGGTAGAATACTTTGGGCCAACCTTCATCTGCTATTTTGGATTTCTTTATTTCCATTTACCACAGGTTGGCTAGGGGAAAATTTCAACTCTACCATTCCGGTGGCCTTATACGGGCTGGTACTTTTCATGGCTAGTTTAGCTTGGTATATACTTACAAAATTGGTAATAAAGCACGAAGGCATAGATTCCCCGGTAGGCATCGCCTTTAAAAACGACTATAAAACGGTGGCTACTATGGTAATCTACGCCTTGGCTATCGCTGCTGCTTTTTATGAACCTTGGATTAGCATGGCTATCTACGCCTTGGTAGCAGCACTTTGGGTGGTACCCGATAAAAGAATTGAAAAAATGATTTAGATATTTTCAATTCTCTTCAGATGCACCCGAAGTAAAATCAGAATATCAGGAGTCGTTCTACCGCTCTATGGCTGCCATTGGAAACGGATAACAGGTAATTTCCTTTTGTTATTGCAGACACATCGACACCCAATTCTCCCAGGCCTTGCGGCTGCTTATAGACCCGGTTAAGGATAGTCCGTCCTGAAAGATCAATTATCTGAACCCTCAAGAGTTGTTCGTTGGGATTGTTAATTTGAATACGAGCCAAGGATTCTACCGGATTTGAAACCAAGTGTATGCGCAATATTTGTGGGTCTAGGGCTGCAGTACGTATCCTTGAAAACTGGAACTTACCATCCCGATCTACCATCTTCAATCTATAGTAAAGCACTTGACCCAGGGGTGCCTGTAAATCTTTATAATGATATGTTCGGCTAGATCTGCCGGAATTTCCTCCTTCTATCCAAGCCAAATCGACAAACTCCTTCCCATCAACTGACCTTTCCAATTGATAGCCTAAAAAATTATCTTCCGTAGTAGATTCCCAGTTTAATACGATGGCATGAGGAAGAGCTTTTGCCGAAAAGGTTTTCAGCCCCACAGGTAAGGGTAATGGCTCCCCCTGTATCCAGGTCGCGGCACTATTGGCAGGCACCGTAACCCGGAGAGTTCCACTGGCAGACACTAAGGGAGTATCGGTGCTTGTACTTCCGGCAACACGTGTAAACACCTGACCTGCCTCTATCCCATTCCTCATGATTAGCGGAATTTCTACATCCATGGCTTCGTCGCTATAATTAACCAAGTTGAGAACCTCCTTCCCCCCCACGCTTCCACTTGCATTATTCTGATAGATAAGTGAACGCTTATAGCAACCACTATAATAGGTAATAGCCGGCCCGCCGAACTTGTTCAGATAGTCTATCCCCGTAGAGCCATGAATATAGGTCTTTAGCACATCGATCCATTCGTCAATTTGCGACTTTAACCCTCCCTCGGGCCATACCGGAAAATAGCTGAGCGTCTGCGGCTCACAGGTCACTCCATTCCAGGTTTGCACAGATTGGTTGTAGCCATAATAGTCGGGCCAGAAAATGGTAGGTACACCCAAATGATTATTTGTCAACATATAGGCATAGCTGTTGAGCGCATTGCCCCGATGATGTAGCAAGGAAGAACCATAGGTAGGGTTGGCATCTCTAAAGTCGTGGTTATTGGCCATGGTTACAACATTATTCCCACTAAAACCATTTCCATCGTGAAGACTACCGGTAAACACATTTCGGACGTCCCAGGCGGCTGGCTCATTACAATCCTGAGCTGTACTCACCCCATTTCCACCGTCAGTAGCTTTTTTGAGCACATCCCGTAGATTAAAATCAAAAACCTTGGGATTGAGTCCAGCCCCACCGCAAGCATTCAGTTTATCATAAACCTGGGACAACCAGGCTCCCTGGTCCCCCGGGTCTTGTCCGTACCATTCTCCTACCACCAGGCTTGGATCTTGTCCAGCAGCATGCATAGCGCAGAGCAAATCTCCTACGAAGGACGCCGGGAAATGCTTGATGGCATCCATACGCAGTCCTCTGATGCCCACTTCATTCCAACTCCATAAAGTCCAGTCAATTAGCTTTTGCTTGGTGTCTGGGTTCTGATGATCGTAGTCGTAGAAATAGTCCATGCTCTGCTGACTGTATTTGGGTCCCAGCGTGGTCTGGCTAACATCGGCTTCGGAATTCCCCGACCAATTGGGTCTAAAGTTGCTCCCATTCATGCAAGGTCCTCCCCCTGGAAGATCACAAAAATTGGTATAGGTCTGCGCACGAAGCTTATAATTGGGATTGAAGCCCCCGCCATTGGCGAACACGTTGCCGGCATCGGCAAGGTCACGCCCTGCCCCATTGCCAGCAGAGCCTTGGGGATCGTAATAAATCTTCCAGGGTCGATGGTTCGAATAAGCCTCGACATCCCCAGGATTAATGTTAATCATATAGATAATAAGTTCATCAGTGGGATTAAAATCGTCCGACTGAAGCGATATCTGGAATTCGTCATTATCCCCATCGCTATCGATGGTGACCTCATAATTTCTTCCAAGCTGTATAGGTAGCGCCGCACCTTGTTCCACAGCGACCAGATCGGGACCTATGACAGGAGACCACCTGGAACCTCCAATCTTGTTTGTGGTGACATACAACATATATTTACTGCCACTATAGGTCCCAGTCCTCGAGCTAATATTGATATAATAGTTTCCTATACCATTGCCTGCTGTTTCTCCCACAGGAAGCACCATACGATACCGATCGGAGGGCATGGAAAATTGATAGCCCGCAGCAACCGTATTACCCGCTTTGTGCAATATATAATCTAATACAGGATCATTGTTTTCAGGCGCGCCGCCATCGCGGTGATTGTAAATCATATCGCCTACGACTTGCATACCCGCTCCGGAAAAACTCGACACCATATCATAGATTTGCTGCTTGGAACCAAGAGGTGTCACTGTAGAGGCATCTCCAATATATAGATCCCGGGGATCATAACCTCCACTATTGGCCCCATTTCCTTGAAAGGGGGGTGTCCAAATATGTGTAAAACCAGCTCCAGCTAACTCCAAAGCTTTTAATGCCATGGTATCGGCCCAGGCAGCACCACATTGCGCCTTTGGAATATCGTAATAGAATCCTTGTATCATTACCTGTTGCCCCCAAACGGAGGAGCCGATCAGAAGGAATACCAAAATACGTAGATAGTGTCTCATAAGATACGATGCTCGTTTAAGTACTAATGAATAATTGAATGCTAACCCTCAGAATGGTCATATAATTTACTAAAATTATACCGACAAAACTACCAGCTTATTTAGTTCTTTTCGTACCACTTTTAAGCTTTCAAAAATATTGTTGGTCCGAGCTACGGATCTGATAAAACACTCATATACAGTATAGTGAAAATAAATACAGGGCACCACTTTATAAAATGGCACCTATTTTGTCATAATTATAATTAGAAAATCACCATTCGACACCTCCAGATAAATGTGGACGGGGTCCAAGGAGAAAAATCTGACTAGGATATACTTAAGCGACCATAATCCTCAGAAAGGAAGGTTCTTTTCTGGCTAAAAACGCAAAAGAGGCTGCCCTTTTGAGGCAGCCTCCATATCTAATCATTGATCGGTGTACACGCTGGTATTATTGTATCTTTTCCCAGACCTCATGTATAGCATCTCCTTTACTACTCTTGCCCTGATGATCCCATCGGCCATTCTCTAAACCCCAATCAAACTGCAAGCTGGCGCCCACCCGATTGTTATCTCTAGAGAAAAACTCGATCTTCTCAGTATACTTTCCATTTTCTATACGATAAGTTCCACCCCCTGTCCCATAAAAGCCTTTAACAGCCGGGTCTATAGCTATCCATTGGAACCTTGTGCCTGATAAAATTTTCAAAGTTTTGCGGGTACCTGACTGGTGGATTTTAACCAAATTACCCGAATCGCCTTGTACTCGTTCGGTGATATGCCAAGTACCAGCCATAGGAACATCCTTGGCATCATCAACAAGCATCCACACCCATGCATCCTTGTAACGCAACGTAAGAATTTTATCCTTGCGAGTCACTGTAAAATGAATGGGTTGTCCAATTTTGGTGGAATCAGCTGTATTGTACTCAGGAGTGTAAATCATTTGGTCGCCCTCCATGATGAAAGGTCCCCCTTCCGTACGTTCGAAGTATTTATTCAGTACACTGTAAGAGGCAATACTCAGATAATTGTCAGATACAATCATCATGGACGTGCTGCCCGTAGGCTCTTGCGATTTCCAGGCGCCCTTGGGCACTTGAGCATAAGCCAATTGAACCATAAGCAATAAAATAAGGGTAAGGTAAGGTTTCATTATTGTTTATTTTGGTTGAAAAAGAAATAGACTAAAAGCATGCCAGCTATACGCTCTGCCCTCTGGTTTATCGAAGAACCTCCCGAAGTACATCCAAAGATTTGAGCTCACCAATTCCTTCGATATGAATTTTATAAAAATAAATCAATTTTTCGAGCAAACTCGAACGACCTATCCTATCTAAGGGTATTTTTTCGTACCCTATCTGCTGAAGAATCATATTAACCACATCCTCCTGAGCTCGATTGGCCAAGTATGGGTAATGGTGTTGCTTCAATTCCAACTCTAATTCTCTCATACTTTCGATACCAAAGCCCAAGTACGAGGCATAATAGATCATAAACTGGATATGAAAATTTTCAAAACCTTCTTCCATATTATCCAGATGCAGAATAGACTGATATAGGAAATCGAAAAGGGGCTCATTCTGCTCCTCTTCTTTGAGGGTTTTTCCTAATATTTCGGTTAGGAAAAGTCCAATACTAGACTTAGCAATTTCGAAGGGAATGGAATGAAAGGGAACGAGGCACTTCATCTCTGAAATCCGATGCACTGAAGCTTGCTTATCCTTATGATAAACCACCATATCCAATAGAGTCAGGGGCTGAAATAAGGCAATTTTATTGCCCCGAGCTTTACTACTACGTACGCTGTTAACAATGTAGGACTGGATACCAAAGGATTCGGTATAAATTTTGGCAATAATAGACGTTTCACGAAACCGGATGTAACTGATAGCAATCCCTTTGGTTTTGTATAGCATAGCCCCTATAAATCTTAAATCCGCCTGGAAAGCAACAAAAGTTGCTCCTACCACCTACAAAGAAAAGAAGTAAGTAGCACAAAGCGCTATTTATTCTTAACAAATCCAAGATATGTCTGCTATCTAGGCTTTCCATAGCAGATTCTTAAATAATGTCCCCAATTTAATCCATTTATAAGGGAAAGGATTTGTACCTTTGCCGATGTTTTTCGAACTAAGAATATTATTTGTTCGTTAATAAATCATTAACAGACGGAGTACGTTTTTAAAACTTCAAACGGATTCAATTCTAACGCATAACGCGACATATGAGCGACGCAATTAAGCACGAGTGCGGTATAGCACTTATTCGTCTTAGAAAACCTTTCCAACACTACATCGATAAGTACAACACCCCCCTTTTTGCGGTGCATAAGCTGTCGGTAATGATGGAGAAACAGGTTAACAGAGGCCAGGATGGTGCCGGAGTGGCCAACATCAAAATTGATGTTCCACCAGGTAAGCGCTACATCAGCCGTTATAGATCGGTGGAACCCCAACCTTTAACGGACATATTCTCCAAAATTCACAAGAAATTCCGCAAGGGACTCAAAAACAATCGTGACAAGGCTAATGACGCCCAATGGCTGCAGGAGAATCTTGCTTTCACAGGAGAAGTGTGGCTCGGACATTTGCGCTATGGTACCCACGGAACCAACGAAGTGGAGAACTGCCACCCCATGCTGCGTCAAAGCAACTGGAGAAGCCGGAATCTGGTCATGGCCGGAAACTTCAACATGACCAATGTCGATGAATTGTTTGGAAAACTGGTTTCTCTCGGTCAGCATCCAAAGGAAAAAGTGGATACGGTGACAGTTATGGAGAAGATTGGCCATTTTTTGGACGAAGAAAATCAACGTGTTTTCGAACGCTTTAAGGGAATCTACGAAAACCCTACGCTTTCTAATGTGATCGAGGACAATATCGATTTGCAGCGTTTGCTCTATCGATCATGTCGCGATTTCGATGGAGGATATGCTATGTGTGGCCTAACGGGTTATGGCGCTTCTTTTGTTATAAGAGATCCGGCTGGCATCCGTCCTGCCTTCTACTATGCCGACGACGAGGTGGTTGTGGTGGCCTCGGAAAAACAGGCTATCAAGGCCGCTTTCAATGTAGAATACGGCCAAATCCAGGAAATAACCCCTGGCTCGGCCCTAATTATAGATAAAAATGGAGAGTATAACGAACTACCCGTGCTGCCCCGTTTGGAGCGTAGATCATGTAGTTTCGAAAGGATTTATTTTTCCCGTGGTACCGATCCTGATATCTATTACGAGCGTAAGCAACTCGGAAAATTACTGATCCCGCAGATATTAAAAGAAATAGATTACGATCTGGAAAACACCATATTCTCTTACATCCCCAATACAGCCGAAACGGCTTTCTTAGGGATGATCGAAGGCTTGGAAGAATATTTGGCAAAAAAACGCAAACAAGCCATCATGGATGGTATTCTGTTTGAAGAAGATTTAGAAAGGGTGCTTTCCTTCCGCCCACGGATTGAAAAGCTGGTAACCAAGGATGTGAAATCACGTACCTTTATTACCGCCGATGACGTTCGTGACGATATGGTTTCTAGCGTCTATGATACCACTTTCGAAGTGGTTCGTAAAAACGTGGATACCGTGGTGATTATTGATGACTCCATTGTGCGGGGGACGACCCTGGAAAAGAGTATTCTCACCATGCTCGATCGCCTGAACCCGAAGAAAATTGTGGTTGTCTCTTCTGCGCCACAGATTCGTTTCCCCGACTGCTATGGCATCGACATGTCGCGGATGAAGGACTTTGTGGCCTTCCGCGCTACTATGAAGCTGATAGAGGAACGAGAAATGGATGACTTGCGTGAAGAAGTGTATACCCAGTGTGTAACCGCTTTGGCCACAAAAAATCCGAATAATATCAATTATGTAAAGGCGTTGTATGACCCTTTCACCGACGACGAAATCTCTAATAAGGTTGCAGATATTATCAGGCCAAAAGGGCTGAACGCCGAACTATCGGTTATCTTCCAGACGGTTGAGAACCTGCATTTAGCTTGTCCGCAACATAGCGGTGACTGGTACTTTACCGGCAACTACCCTACTGAAGGTGGTAATAAAGTGGTGAATAAGGCCTATGCCAATCACCATGAAGGAAAACTTGTAAGAGCTTACTAATCGCATATTATAATTTGCAAAGAGCCGCTTATGCGGCTCTTTGCTTTTAAGTCTATCTCCTGATTTTTCAGGAATTGATCGGAGACTTGATCAGTTTTTCTGAACTTTAACGTTATTTGCTCGGTTCAATAAATTATCATTTAAATACGGATTGAATTGGATTCCTTATCAGCCACTGAAACGAAACCTTCCCTGACTGTTCTCCCTGTGGATTTGCGCAGTACAGGACAGTTCCCTACCCTACTCCTAGACTACCTGGATCAGAAACCCCAGGTTTCCAAATTTTACGAAACGTTTCCGACTTTGACTAATGCTTCCCATTCCATAGAAGCTCGGGCCCATTTCAATCCAGAAAACAGAAAGACCCTGGTGCAAGCTTTGCAGCGTCAATACAGCCATATACACACGGCACCAGACTTTAGTCCCCTTTTAGAAAAAAATACCTTTACCGTCACCACAGGTCATCAACTCAATATATTCACTGGACCCCTCTATATAATTTATAAGATAGTTACGACGATTAACCTGGCCCGTCAGCTAAAAAGGACCTATCCAGACCAAAATTTTATTCCGGTATATTGGATGGCTACAGAAGATCATGATTTCGATGAAATCGCCTCCTTCAATCTATTTGGTCGGACACACACCTGGAAAGGGCCGCATAGTGGAGCAGTAGGTCGTCTAAATCCCAAAGAGCTTGCGGACATAATCAAACAGCTCCCCGAAAAGCCCACGTTATTCAAAAAGGCCTACTTAGAGCAGGAGACTCTAGCCGATGCGGTGCGATGTTATATGCATGAATTGTTTGGGGAGGAAGGGCTAATCTGTCTGGACGCGGACGATGCCAGTTTGAAGGCATGCTTTCAAACGATCATAGAAGAGGAACTCAGGGATGCACCCGCAGCGGAAAGAGTGGCTCAAACATCCTCGGAACTTTCAAAATTGGGTTATAAGACACCCGTTTTCGCACGCGAGATTAACTTCTTTTACCTGGAAGACCAGCTTAGAGAAAGAATAATTAAAGAAGGTGAAACCTACAAAGTACTCAATACGGACCTGCAATTTAGTGAGGCGCAAATTATAGCCTTGTCTAAGGAATACCCGGAGCGCTTTAGCCCAAACGTGGTGATGCGACCCTTGTATCAGGAAGTCATTCTCCCCAATTTGGCCTATATTGGTGGCCCTTCCGAAGTACCCTACTGGATGCAACTCAAATCGGTATTCGATCATTATCGAGTTCCCTTTCCGATGCTGGTCCCCCGCAATTTTGCTCTTTACCTACAGGCCGATCAGCTTCAAAAGGCCAGGAAGCTTCAGATCGATCTCCCCGCCTTATTTCAGGATGAGGTAAGGCTAAGAAAAGATTATACCCAAAAGGCTTCGGAGCAACCTTTAAATCTGGTTCAGCAGAAACAGGAGATGACTCAAATCTTTGAAAGTATCGCAGTTCAAGCACAGGCGATTGACCCAACACTGGAGCCTACAGTACAGGCAGCGCTAGCCAGAATGCGCAAAATAATGGTTCAGCTAGAGGGTAGATTGGAGAAGGCTGAAGAGCGAAACCACAGTTCTGAAATCGAACAGCTGATCAGACTGAAAAAGAAACTTTTCCCAAAAGGGATGGCTCAGGAACGATACGATAACTTCATGAACTTTTATTTCAGCGACCCCGAGTTTATCCAAAAACTTTTTACTGTTTTCGATCCCTTGGATTTTAGATACTTGATACTCTCCGAGAAATAATCTACTTTTTGAATTCTACGTTTCCAAACCGACTATGGACCACTACTTTGGTACCAGAGCCGTCCCCTATCATTCCCTTATAACGTTTCACTTCATTAGGCTTGAGATTAGGCCCAGGCGACTGGGTAAAACGGGCGATGGAAGCGGGGAAACGAAAACTGCCATAGCTCACTTCTATGTCGAACCGATTGGCATCTGCAGGCACTACTACTGAAGAATAGGCGGCTTCTATCCTTATTTCCTCTGCCTTACTTCTAATGTCATCGATTCGAAAATCACCAGAGTATCGAAGACGGATATTCCCCTGTCCTCGGATAGTCCCGATACGCGCATTGGAATAATCGATATCGGCATCCAGAGTGGTGACATCTCCGATATGCATCTCTCCAAATTTATTACTTAGTTCCAGACTTTTTATATGATCAAGATGCAAGTCGGAATATTTGAAATCCATTTTCCCGGCTGCTACTCTACCCATTTTCGCACTACCATAGCTGACCTCTATCAGATTAGCAACATTTTCCAGATTATTGGTAAAAAAACCACCATATCGGCTGTCGATGGTAAGAGGGGCCTGAAATGATGGAATGTGCGTGTCCCCAAACTGGTTCTTGACGATTAACGCCGTTTCTTTGGGCATGCTTACCGTATAGTCGATTTGAATACTACTCTTGGTTCCTCGGCGGGGTCCGGCAAGATATCGGTTAGAGAAAGGATCTTTTCCTATGATCGTCTGGAGCATAATTTTTTCCCCCCGTCGCTCCTCCTGAATATTAACGGCCTCCAGATAAGCCATGGCTCTGGATTCGGAGGTGGCAATGGCGGTAATACGTATTTCGACACGGATACTGGGCTTCTCCCAAAGATTTACATTCACAGCTCCAAATTGATTGTCTACCGAAAGAATTTCGCCAGAACGTACCGTAAACTCCTTGGTAATCTTTCGGATTTTCTCTGTGTCCATCTCATCAGCATGCCCACCCGACCAGGCCATTACGGAGAGATTAGCTAACAGCAGCGCGATTGTCAATCTTATTATGGTCATCTTGAGTTTTGTTAAATCTTTTAAGAATATCTAGTTGTTGATTGAGCAGATCGATCTGCCACTGTAAATTCTGGATCATAGCTTCTAGCATCGCCTCTTGATTAGGCGCATGCCCAATCTCCGTCCTCAAGGAGCGATAACTCATCTCCAGCGCTTCTAAATCGGCCTTAAAGGCCGTCCTTAGTTCCGGATTGTCGCTGGTAAGTTTTATGATTTCATCGCGTTTTCTGTCAATTAGCCGGGTGTATTGGCTCACCTCCTTGGCATAGCTTGGCTGGCTTATGGCCACGGCAGGATGTTCACTGAGGCCATATTCTTGATTTAAATACACCAACATGCCTACGCCTATGGCCAACACTACCACCGCAGCGACTTTCAGACCGGTATTATTCCAGTTAAAAAAACCCTTAATAACCTTGCCTCCATTCTTGTTTTCCTGGGCTGGCAAAGATTGAGTTATTTTATCCCAGAGGGCTTCAGAAGGTTCTAACCTATCGAAATCCTCCCGATTGTCCCGCACAAAGCGCTCCAACCTATCTTTCTTATCTGATTTATCTTTCATTTTACTTATAAAATTTAATTCCAAACGACTGCTATCTCTCTGTCTCCCCTATTTCCCGCGCTGCTCTTTCAGAATTTCCAGCAATTTACGTTTAGCCCTAAGATACTGTGACCTGGAGGTAGATTCGGAAATCTGCAGCACCTGACCAATTTCCTCGTGGTCGTAGCCCTCAAATAAATACAGGCTTAAAACCACCCGGTAACCATCCGGCAGCTCTCCCATCGACTGTTGAATGCGCAGGACATCTAAAGGAACTGAATCTTGCTCCTCAACACTGGCCATTTCAGACTCTGGCTCATCCCAGTTCCCCAGCTCCACATATTCCATTTTTCGACTCCGCACCTGGCTCAAAGCCCTGTTGATCACGATCTGTTTAAGCCAAGCTCCAAAGGTCGATTGTTGCCGGAACTGTTCCAGGTTAGTAAACGCATCGACAAAGGCATCTTGCAGAGCATCTTCCGCTTCCCCCGAATGGTTCAATATCCGCATACAGACATTGAACATTGCCTTGGAGTAGCATTGATACAATTCATATTGAGCCTTCCGTTCTCCTCGCTTACACCGGGCTACCAGCTCGACATGCTGGTCGATATAGGTTCTTGATTTCAAGCTGTAGGTTTAGTTTTTTATCGTGTTTGAAACAAAGACTCTATTCAAAACGAAAAGTTGCATGGGGGAATAAAAATAAGTGCACAACCATCCGAACAAAGCCAGGATAAGGATTGTTCTTTTCATCAGGCCACGTATCTTTGACCGCCGGTACTGTATTACAGACACCCCCAAGAACGATCCATACCCATGAAGACCTTTGATATACCCGAGTTTTATAGAAGTCGAATCATCAGCCCTATCAAGGAACTTCGGCGCAAAAAAGATAAGCTTAAACGGGATTACAGCCCCACCTTACTTGATTTTGGTCCAGTACAATTTCTGATTGCCCGGCATTTTGGCTTCTGTTATGGGGTTGAAAATGCAATTGATATTGCCTATAAAGCTATTTCTGAAAATCCTGACAAAAGGATATTTCTGCTCAGTGAAATGATACACAACCCGGACGTAAACCGCGATCTGGTACAACGGGGCGTACAATTTATCATGGATACGGAAGGAGAACAGCTGATTGCCTGGGAAACCCTTCAGCCTGAGGATATCGTGATCGTACCTGCCTTTGGCACCACACTCGAAATTCAGGAGAAACTCAAATCACTGGGCATCAATTCCTATATATATGATACAACCTGCCCCTTCGTAGAAAAAGTATGGAACCGGGCCGCGCAAATAGGCGATAAAGACTATTCGATTGTGGTACATGGAAAGCCAAGTCACGAAGAAACCAGGGCTACTTTCTCTCACAGCAAGGCCGGAGCCCCGACTGTAGTAGTGAAAGACATGAAACAAGCCGAACTATTGGCGAAATATCTGACTGGTAAGCTCCCGTCAGCGCAGTTTTATATCGATTTCAAAGATCAGTTCTCGGAAGGTTTCGACCCTGAAAAGGATTTGAAAAGAATTGGAGTAGTCAACCAGACCACCATGCTGGCTTCGGATACCCAAGGCATTTCTGATTTTCTTAAAAATGTGATGATTCAACATTATGCTTTGAAACCGCAGGAAGTAGAGAGTCATTTTGCTAATACCCGGGATACCCTTTGCTACGCTACCAACGACAATCAAGATGCTACCTATGCCCTGCTGCGACATGAGGCCGACTTGGTGCTTGTTGCCGGAGGATATAACAGTTCCAACACCTCTCATTTGGTGGAGCTATGCGAGACAAAGTTTCCCACCTACTTCATTGAATCGGCACAAAAAATCCTTAGTCCAGCGCTTATACAGCACTTCAACATGCACGAAAAGCAAGAAGTTACTTCGGGAAATTATCTTCCTGCTACCACCCCGGCACGGATCATGCTGACCTGTGGAGCCTCCTGCCCCGACGCCATCGTAGAGGAAATTATGCTGAAAGTACTTGGATATTTTGACCACACACTGCCCATAGAAGAGGTCATTGCTGGGATAGAATAATGAGGTGATTTACACAATAAATCTACCAATGCTTGTGTCACCCGCACCACCCTATACAAGTTGGTGTTCATCACTTGCGATGTAGCGAATTTCTCTGCCTTCAAAAGGTTTTTCCATTTCTTCTACAATGGTTTTGGCAATATCCAAAGGCGACACCCAAGGTTCTTTAACGTCATCACCATAGCTTTGTACAATAGCCCCATCCGTCTTCATGCTCTGCATAAATCTGAAAAGGTTAGGATAAAAGGCTACAGGTCGCATAAATTTGATGGAGACGGCAGTAGGTAATTGATTCATCATATCCTCGACCCCTTTGTATACAGAAAGGCTACCAATACCTTTGTTAGTATGCGCTCCAATACTGCTTAAGTACACTACATTTTTTACACCAGACTCTTCCACAGCTAGTTTGTATTTACTGGCGATATGGTTGAACTCAGCTGGAAAATCAATACGCTTATCGAAGAGGTGACCAATCGCATTCCAAGCAATCATCAGGTAAACCGCATCAGCACCTTTAAATGTGTCGGTCAGAAAATCAACATCCTGCATACTGCCAATTGCGGCTGTTGCGCCAAGGGCTTCAATTTCTTTTTGTCTTTCGGCCTTACTGCTAATTACCGTCACCGAATGACCTTTTTTTACTAAACCTTGAGTGAGCGGGTTTCCAATACGACCCAATGAGCCTGTCAATACAATTTTCATATTTCTCAGATTTTAATTTGGAAATACAAAGTTCGTATCGTTGAATTTGTTGAATGTATGCTAATTGAGGATTTGTGTAGCCAAAATAAGAATGAAAGCTAAATATTTAGCCAAGATCGCTTTTTTACATTACAGCGTATCCGCTGGACAAATTCCAACTAGGATATATTAAAGTTTTGAGGGAGTAGCTCTTCGAGGTTACTTATCTCGGTGGATTGGAGGTTTTTGAAAACGAAGTTTAACTAGTCGTTTGGATTGACATTATGCTTTTTGCAGATAGCAAAGAAAGTAAAAATGAGGACTGCCCTTTGGGCTGCTTCATGGTTACCAGCAAATAGATACGGTGCGACGCCAGATGGGTAAAATGAACTCTGTTTGTTGTTAATTAATCATTCATTTTCTTTTTTCAATTTTCAAGTGCTAAAGAAAAATCTGGTTGGACATGTCAAGGGTGGCCGAGGCGCAAAGTAATTAATACATCCTTGTAATGGAAAGGCTACCCAGGACATTGGAAGAAAAGATTTGGACCTTATAATACGGAGGTCGGCCAGCGACAGACCCAAAGTGGCTGGTGCTATGGGGTGATCCTAATTTTTCACGATCAGATAGACCCCGATCACTAAAAAAACGGCCCCTGCTATGCGGGGAAGCGTGATAGGATGCACCTCAAAACCCTGAAAACCGAAATGGTCGATGGTCATGGCGGCGGCCATCTGGCCTGCCACCACCAAGCAAAGCATACTGGCTGGCCCTATGTCCCGCACAATAAATATGACAGTAAGCACGTAAAAGGCACCACATAGCCCCCCCAAATAACGAGTCCAGGGTACCTGCTTCATTTCTTGAAGAGTAGGCACCGGATATTGATTAAACAATAAAAAGACTGTAGAGAGTATAGTCAGCCCGCTAGCAAAAGAAATAATGGCCGTTAATATAGGATTACCTACCGATTCGCGTAACTGCGCATTGACTCCGGATTGAACCGTATTAGAAATCCCTATGAGAAAGGCTAGAAAGAGGAAAATAAGCTGCATTATGGATGAATCTGTTTCATATTTTTCAAGATTCGATTAACTTTTTAGCTCATCGATCCGATCGGGCTCCACAGTATTGAACTGACCATATACTCGCAAAATTATGGCCAATGCCACAGTAATTTCTGCTACCGCTACCACGATCACAAACAAGGAAAAGAGTTGTCCGCCAAGCCTTTCCGGATCATGTCGGCTAAAAGCTACCAAATTAAGATTGACTGCATTTAGCATAAGCTCTATGCCCAGGAGTATCCCGATTAAATTTTTCTTGGTGATGGCTACGGCCAAACCAATGCTAAACAAGGCGGCTGCGACGATCAAAAAATGAATTAAAGGAATATTACTCATGTGTGGGATTACGGTTCAAGGCCAGATAGGCAGCTCCTACCAGAGCTACCAACAAAAGGATACCGGCAATTTCAAATGGTAACAGATGCGAGGTCATCAATTCGACTCCTATGGTTTTGATGGTCGACTTACTAAGATTTACGTTTCCTGCAATCCGGAAGTTAGCAGAAAGAATAACATAAGTAAAAAAAAGAAAGCATAAGAGCGCAAGAGCGAAGCCAGGAAAACGTCGACCCGATTCAGCCATGATACGGTTAGAGGTAGAAGAATGAGCCCCTTTATTGGTCTGCTGGGTAAGCATAATCCCGAAGATTAGTAGTACCAGTACGCCGCCTACATAAATCATAATTTGGGTAACAGCCAAAAAGTCAGCACCTGCCAGTACATATAAGGCTGCCACGCCAAGAAAGGTCAAAAACAAGGAGAATGCCGAATAGATTAAATTTTTTGACAATAAAATAAACAAAGCCGAAGCTATAGCCAGGAAAGCAAAACCATAAAAAGCGATCAATTCCATATTTTTCTTATTCTATTAAAAGGCTTATTCCTCTTCCTTTTTAGGTTTAGGTTTCATCGTCGGGCGGAACGCTGGTTTAGGCTTGGGGGCTTCTTCCAGCTTAGGTGCCTCAGATGGAGGCACCGCATCCGCCGTCTTGGGCTTCATTGTCGGGCGGAAAGCGGGTTTAGGCTTGGGAGCTTCTTCCAGCTTGGGCGCCTCTGATGTAGGCTCCGCATCCGCCGTCTTCGGCTTCATCGTCGGGCGGAAAGCGGGTTTAGGCTTGGGAGCTTCTTCCAGCTTGGGCGCCTCAGATGTAGGCTCCGCATCCGCCGCCTTGGGCTTCATTGTCGGGCGGAAAGCGGGTTTAGGCTTAGGGGCTTCTTCTAGCTTGGGGGTATCCGATGTAGGCTCCGCATCCGCCGTCTTGGGCTTCATTGTCGGACGGAAGGCTGGTTTAGGCTTGGGAGCTTCTTCCAGCTTAGGTGCCTCCGATGTAGGTTCCGCATCCGCCGTCTTCGGCTTCATTGTCGGGCGGAAGGCTGGTTTAGGCTTGGGAGCTTCTTCCAGTTTGGGCGCCTCAGATGTAGGTTCCGTATCCGCCGTCTTGGGCTTCATCGTCGGTCGAAAAGCGGGTTTAGGCTTGGGAGCCTCTTCCAGCTTGGGTGCCTCAGATGTAGGTTCCGCATCCGCCGTCTTCGGCTTCATCGTCGGGCGGAAAGCGGGTTTAGGCTTATCGGGTTCCTCCACTTTAGGCTCTTCTCCTTTGTTTTCCGTTTCCACAGCAGCCTTTGGCTTATTTGTCGGGCGGAAGGCGGGCTTGGGTTTAACAGGTACTTCTGATTTGGAGTCCTCAGCTATATTTTCCGTATCAGGCGCCGATTGAGGTCTGGCCTTTGGCTTAAAAATGGGCTTAGGCTTCGATTCAGGGGCAGCCTCCCGGGGTTTCGGTATTGCCGCCTCGTCCCTTTCCAAAGCGGGCTCCTCCGTGGTTTTTGGCGCCGGTTTGGCTCCAGGTCTGAAAGCCGGCCTTACCGAGGCCTTTTCCGTTGAAGTAGGGGCAGCAGTTTGTTTGGCAACTTTGGCAGCCTCTTTCTCTTTCTGGAAATGTTCTAAAAGTGCCCTTTTCTCATCGGCAATCTCGGCAGAAATATTGGCATAATTATATACCATATCCCTCACATCAAACTCAGAATAGTCAAAGGTCTTGGTCATGGTCAGGCATTCCGTTGGGCATACCGTCGTGCAAAGGCCACAATAGCAACACTTGGCCATATCGATATCGAACTTAGCGGCATAAAGTCTGATAGGAGATCCATCTGAAGCCTTCCCCACTTCTTCTATTGCCTTAATAGGCTCAATGTCAATGCAGTCTACCGGGCACACCTTTGCACATTTATCACAGACAATACAATCGTCCATTTCGTTATGCAAACGATAACGGCCATTATCGGGTATAGGAATGGTCTCCAATGGATATTGCACAGTGACCATACCCGATTGGGTATCGTAAAAATCGTCTTTACTGATATCATTGGCAGATCTCCTGTTACGAGCCGCCAGAAAGTGACGCCAAGTAAGCTTCAACCCCGTCAGGGTCGTGCTAATGCCTTCCGATATATTTTTGAAATAACTCGACAACGTTGTGCTTAAGATTGATGAACAAAGCTATACCAGAATATCCCTAAGAGATTATCCTACCACAAAGATAGACTAATCTGATAAAAATAGAACCTTATGCCTCAACAGCTGTCAATAGATTCCGGATTTCCTGCTGTAGTGACATGGATTTATCGGCCAAATACCAGCGCTGTATTTTCTCCGCAAAGGCATCATGTCCCATTTCTGGATTGTTTTTGTACTCCATAAATAATTCATAGGTAGGCTCGGGACGAGGCCCCCAGGTAAATAATTCATTCTGCCGTACATCCACCGCAATAAGTTTGGGAATAGACCGCCCCCCATTAGTCAAATATGCATCCATAAAAGCCAGATTTTCGTCCCGAAGAATAAGTTTCAGGTTAATCAATGGATTTTCTTGAGCCAATACGGCCAGTACAGGAACATTTTGGGCTGCATCGCCACACCAGGCCTCCGTAATAATGTACCAATCCTGGGGCTCCTGGATTTCTCTTACTGCTTGAAGCAGTTCGTCTTCTAACTTCACTGTTTTATAAACCCGCTGCATGCGCGAGAGGTTTAGTCGCGTATAATGGCTTAGTTCTTCATTCTGAACAGGCCCACTGGTCATACCGGCCTCTACCAGTTTTTCTGTCATTGATAAATAATCGAGATAGGTGTAGGCCTTCCCTACCACCTCTGGGGTCAAAAGATGCGCAATATTTTTCAATGCTTAGTCCGATTGATGAAATACAAAAATAATCTATACGCAAAACCCCAACTACCTATTTTCCGTTCAGAACTTCCTGTTCAAATAAGTACTATAGTCAATCTGTACGGCAGTATAATCCTCATGCATCAAAGGGGATGTAAACAGGAAATCGGCGCTGGCCCGGTTAGAAGCTACAGGGATATTCCACACAACACAGAGCCTTAACAGCGCCTTAACGTCCGGATCGTGGGGTTGGGCCGACATGGGATCCCAGAAAAACACCAGCATATCGATTTTCTCTTCAGCAATCATGCCCCCCACCTGCTGATCGCCGCCCAGCGGGCCGCTCAACAGCCGATGAACGGTTTGACCTAATTTCTCCTCCAGGAGTTTTCCAGTTGTGCCCGTGCCATACAATTCATTTTTGGCTAGAAGTTCACGATTTTCCCAGGCCCAGTCAAGCAGCTCAGGTTTGCGGTTATCATGGGCCACTATGGCTATTCTTTTTCTAACAGGGATAGTTCGGGAGTCAACAATCATAGGAGCGCTTAAATTATTATTAGTGTAAAAAATCAACTTCACTTAGGGGTCGCAACAACCGACTGGATTCGGATGAGGTATTCCAATGCCAAATGCCTACGATTATAATACTTTTCTACATAATGATAGCCATTATCACCCCATATTTTTAGCTTTTCCCTTTCGGCCATACAGGCTCTGATCGTCGCTTCCATCCTTTCAGGTTCACGAATATCCACGTAAACACCCGCCTGAGCTTTTTCTATCAACTCTCTGGAGATTCCATCGATGGTCATCAACACCGGTATGCGGCAGGCCATGTAGTCAAAGGTTTTATTAGAAAAGATAGTGTGGAAAATAGGTAGAGGCTTTAGGGTGGACAAACCCATATCCGAAGCCATTATATATTCCATTACCTGCCTTTTAGGCAACGTGGAAATAAAACGAATATTTATAATACGACGGCGTTCGGCTTCCTCCATTAAGGACTCCTTTTCTCGTCCATCCCCTATCAAAAGTAAAAGAAATGGGGTATCCATTAGTTTTTCGGCCCAATTCAGAAGTACCCCAAGATTATTGGCCATGCCATGAGCTCCTACATAGACAACTACAAAACGGTCCTCTAAATCGTGCAGACTTCTAAACCGCTCCCGATGGAAAGATGGGACAAGCGCCCGAGTCAGCTCCAGGTCAGCGGCGTTAGGGATGCAGCGTATTTTAGAGGCCATTATACCCTTTCTTTCTAATAGCCAACGGCCAAATGCAGGAGTAAGGACCACCAATAAGCTGGATCGGTTGTATATCCACTTTTCCAAACGAAAGGCAAAACTGACCAATAAGCCTGGTTTTAATACTCCTATTTCAATTGCAGATTCAGGCCATAAATCCCGAATTTCAAATATGACTGGTACTCTCCTGAAAAAACCTAAAAAGACGGCTACCGTCCCTAAGACCAGAGGAGGAGATGTAGCGATTACCACATCGTATCGATTGCGGACACGGAATAGCCCGGCATAGCCGGCCAGAAAAGCGAAGCGTAAAAAACCCCATAATCGCTCCTTAAATCGTTTAGGAAAATATTTTTGACCTCTGCATCGGATTACACTAACCCCATCACCATTAATGCTTTGGTCCCAAAGGCTCTTTCTAACAGCCCCTGCTGAAACCCCCATATAATGCTGCCCTCCTGCCAGCACGGTAATACTATGCCCCTGCTGTACCCATATCCGGGCCATATCGTTCCAGCGACTCCCTCCGCCCTGCTGATCTTCCAGAAAAAACTGATGAATGAGAAGAATATGCATATATTTTCTATTCCAATCCGAAATAAATATCCACTAGGTCGCATTCCAGCTAATACAGGTTTTAAGATACCTTGACTTGGTAGTAAAAACCAGCTGTAGAGCAGACTCCATACTCCCATAATTCGAGGCATACCAGCCCCTCTCCTGATTGGCGACTATTATTTCGCCGGCTTCATCGAAAGAATCCATCCCCCAGTCCCTGCCATAACCTTCTCCAGGATGCCATATCTGTCTGATCTCCATGTCTTCGGGGACACCTTCCAGCCAATCTTCTACCCACCATTGAAGCTTGCCACAGGACTTGCTTATCATTCGTCTATGAATAATACGTCGATTCAGCTGCCTGAAACCCACGAAATAGCCGTAAAAAACGAAGGCATTAGAGGCTGCTTCATAACGCCATTCACCCGAACTTTCCTTGATCCACTGGCTCCAGACAAATCGTGGTCCTCTCAGCATCTGGTCGAAAGCATCGATTTGAACAGTGTTATGCGCCAGAGTCCCCCTGAAATACCGAGCTAATCCGGTACCTTCCAGATAGTTGAAGGTACCCGCATCCCTGAGAATATTTCTGCCATTAGCCCAAATATCCAGGTGTAAATTATCTGCCTGGTAGGGCCTGGTTGGATAGGATGCACAGCGTATAAAAGTACTGGACTGTGAATCCTTTAGTACAAAATAGCCACCATTTTTAAAATTAAATATTGCCGGAATGGAGTGTGTGACAGTTTTGGGCACAACGGGTTTGATCCCCCACCAAAAGTTATCCTCCTGCCACAGTCCCGCCTCATAAGAAATCTCCACCCCTAAAATTTGGGCTAAACTTGAAATTTGAGGTCGGTAGTCCCTGAAAGATGCCTGAGTTAGGGGGAAAAATAAGGCCCCATCCTGAGGCCCATAATGGGGCAACCAACCGGTAATACTGTCCTGCATAGCCATCATAAATTCAAGTGCTCGTTGGGCTTTATGGTATACATGAACAGAAAATGGGTCTTCATTAATCTCTCCAAGCCTCAGTGCCCAAGTCAATAACTGCAGCAAAACCCGATGGTAGTTCATCGAATGTTGAATATAGCTGCCGTCCGACTTAATTTGAAAATCGATTTCCTGTTCAAAGGTCGTTTTCCCATATTCTTTCCACCTGTTGCTACGCTTAAAAAATGGAAATAATATCCCAATACTATATAGAGCCAAGGCTTCTGTCAGTACATGGTTATTACGTACCAGTCGACGGGCATAAGACCGGTTCTCCCAGACATGATTCATCTGGTCGTCTATACTTTGGAGGATTATCAATAGAAGCGGTTCCTGAATACGGTTTTGATAAAATTTTACGGCAAAAATCCAGTTGAGTACCCGCAGCGAAATTTCCTGACTACACACCCAGTGGGGTCCACAATTCACCGGATTTCGTTTTATCCAATCGAGAATATGCGACAGGACTATGTTAAATTGATCGACACCGGAATGACGCTCATAGCGGATCAGATCGTACAGAAAAGTAAACCTACCCTTTTCCCATAAGTATTTAATGTCCCCAGCTTCCTGAGAAAATTCGGGAACCTCCGACCAATGCTGGTCTTCCCTATATCTATACCTGGTCTTCGGATGACTATGCCAGTCGTTAATCTGAAACCATTGGTCTACGAAATAAGGGTACTCATGATTCCTAATTTTAATTATCCGGCTCTCCAACTCCTTCAGCCTATCGGCAGTAATGCGATAAAAGAAGGGGTCCCCCACATTTGGAAAAGATGTTTTTGTTTGGAAAAATACCCCTAAATTTCCTTCCCACTCTTGCGTTATGAAAGGAGTTAGCTCAGAGGATGTTTTTTTGGGAAAACGCAGTTTTATTACTCCCAAATGGCGTTGTAGACCATACTGCAGTCGGAACAGGATATAAGTTAAACCCATATCCCTGATTATCTGAATCCATATAAAAAATTTATGGCCCATATCACTCTACTGGATTATGTTCTACCATGACCCATCGTCTTTCTCTAAAACTGGTAAGTGCTGCCAAGGAGGCGTAGCTGGTATTAAATAAATTGGCGGGAGGAATCAGAGGCGGAAGGCCAGATTTTATAACCCTTATCAATTGTCTGAATTGATTCCTGTGCCCTTTGTCCTGCTCTTTTTTAATGCTCGAAAATTGAGTAAGGCCGTAGGCTTTTAAGCTTCTAAAATCTTCCAGTAACCAAGTGCAATCCCCGCCAAAGACTTCAATCTTCTCCTTTGGGTAAGCCATAGATCCATTAGAGAAATAATTTAAAACCCCGGTGGAACCATTATGAAACTGAAGTAAAATGCTCACATTATCACTCCAGACGGATGCTTGATGTCCCAACGCCTGCATACAAACGGCCCTAACGAGGCTGTTTGTCAAAAATGACATCAGATCTATAAAATGACAGGCCTCCCCCAGAATTCGACCTCCCCCTCGAACAGGGTCCTGCACCCAGCTGCTCGCATCGACCCTTCCTGCATTCACAGTAACCACTATTTGCAGGGGTATAGCGGGTAGCATCTGTTTCAATTTCTCAACCAAGGGAGCAAAGCGGCGATTATAGCCGACATGTAATATTTTAGTTGAGGTCTGATAAGCAAGGGCAATCTGCTCCAGTTCCAGGACAGTCAGTGCCAGAGGTTTCTCTACAAAAACATGCTTGCCCGCCTCCAGAGCCTCTACAACCATTGGGGCATGCTGATAATGGCGGGTGACGATCAGTACCAAATCTAACTGAGGATCTGCCAACATAATTCTATGGTCAGATATTGGAGAGGGTATTTTGTATTTTTGCGCTAAACTGCTCGCAGATAGGCCATGAGCACTGGCGATATACTCAACCGAAATATCACTGAGAGCTGGTAGCAGCGTCATCCTGGTATACTGCCCTGCTCCAATAATCCCAATCCTTATTGTGGCTATTTCTCGTATATTAGCCGACCTATCCAGGGGAGGTGCAACGGAATCCTTATATTCGGGGAAGACTAATAAGTAGGCCCCTGAAGGCTTCCGATGCAAATCTCCATATATTCTGAGAAAATCCTTAAGAGCTACCTTAGCCGCAATTAGGGACTCCACCTCCAACTGTCCACTAGCAATCAGATGCATAACGGTCTGGAGATTGCGATGTTCGGTCCAGCGTACGTAGGCCAAAGGATAATCTAACCCATCTTCTTCATAAGCCGGATCGTACCGCCCGGGACCATAGGAACAAGATACCCGAAAGGACAGCTCTTTTTTATAGAAATCTGTACGCTGGAGCTGAAGGCCTACCTCACCAACCAAAATGATACGCCCCCCTTTTCTGCACATAGCCGCAGCCTCTTTCATCACCCCATCTGATGCGGTCTGAGCCGTGATGATCACTCCATCTGCACCTTGGCCATCCGTCATGGCTTTAACAGTAGCTTCTGGGCGAGCGTCCTGAGAAGAAACAGTCCGACAGCCACGCGATTTCGCCAAGGCCAGGCGAGACGGATTTGGATCCGTGCCTATTACAATACATCCATTAATAAGCAGTAAATCGGCGGTCAATATACCTATGAGTCCCAGCCCTATTACTACCACGGTTTCACCAAGTGTAGGGTTGAACATACGCAGTCCCTGCAGACCTATGGACCCAAGGACGGTAAAACTTGCCGCGGCGTCTGTAACTTGATCGGGAATTTTAACCACCAAATGGCGCGACACAGATACCAGCTCGGCATGAGGGCCATTGCTGGCTACCCGATCGCCCAGCTGAAGGTCTGTCACCCCCTCACCCAAGCCAACCACTACTCCTGCCTGGCTATAACCCAAACCTAATGGTTCATCCAGTCTATGCTTCACATTGGCCCAGGTAGGTCTTAGTCCATGCATTTTTATCTTCTTAATAACCTCCCCAAAACGTTCAGGCTGCATCAGAGCCCGGTGCAGCCAATTCGCCCTTCCAAATGCAACCAGCTTGCGCTCAGTCCCTACCGACACCAAGCTGCAAGTGGTCTGAATTAGCACCTGCCCGGGCGATACCCTTGGTTTGGAAACCTCCATCAGGCTGGTCTTTCCTGTACGTAAGTTTTGCGTCAGCTGCTTCATAGTTAAACACCAATTTATCAGGTTCACTAGGCATCCGGAACTTACTGTAATATAGGACTTTCTGACCAGAATAACGCAAAAAAAAAACCGATCACATCTGACCGGCCTTTTCTGACTACTATGGCGAAAAATTTACTATGGCTTTTAATTTAATTAGCTTACGGTCAGGCGATAATCCGGTCGATCTCCAGAGTTAGAAAAGTCTCCTGAAACATGTCTTTGATATCCTCAATCTCCGACTCTTTAAAGGTCAACATAAAATTGGGTATAGGAGAAGGCAGTACGATATCTTTCCCATTGGGCAATGCCTCACTAAGTCGGTATACACTCACCGATTCCTGTAGCATTTGGTAAAAGCCTCGTAAGCCTTCGTAGGAAAAAATAAATAAAGCGTTTCCGTAAACGAAGTTATAATGATCGCAACAGGCACACTGCCCTATGTAACCCTGCGAAGAAATCCCTAATATCCTCAGGGAGTTGGTATGCCGGTTCGATTTCATCATCTTCTCTTTTTTAATAGATACCTGATTTGAGTTGGTCACAAATATATTATTTTTATTTAGACAAATTATAAACAATTCAAATAAAATATATTCTCCGCGATTTACACACATCCTACCCTAAAATCTTTCCTATCTTGTTTTCATTCCTGAAAATGCCCTCAAACTCTCAGCCTATTGAAAATATTATGAAGTTAAAATCATTATTTACCAACCTCACCTTTTGGGTCATAACGGCCATTACTGCTGGCGCATTATTAGGGCATTATGTTCCTGATGAGGCGGTTAAAATGGATTTTCTAGGTAAGGGGTTTATTAATATCGTAAAGTTATTTATCAATCCCATCATCTTCCTGACCATCACGCTCGGTATTGTCGGCATGGGAGACCTCAAAAAAGTGGGTAAAGTAGGAGCAAAAGCCTTGCTGTACTTCGAGGTCGTGACCACCTTTGCTTTGATTATCGGCATCGTGGTCGCCAATTTGATTGAGCCCGGAAAAGGAGTCGTGACTAGCAATCTTGAGAAAGGCGATATTTCGGCCTATTCTGGCCCTATTCAGGATTTCAGTTGGTTACAGTTTTTCTTCGATAACGTCACCTTGCAGGTCCTTCTATTCTCAGTTCTTTTCGGAATGGGACTCAGCAAGTACGGAGGAAAACAACGTATCGTAAACGGACTTACATTCCTTTCTCGCTATGTATTCCGTGCCCTGCATTTGGTTATGATGCTCGCCCCAATAGGTGCATTTGGAGGGATGGCTTATACGATTGGGAAATATGGCATTCATACTCTGTTTCCTTTGGCTAAGCTCATGGGGACCGTATATGCTACAATGGCCATCTTTATCTTTGGAGTATTAGGGTTTATCTTGCGTTCATATCAGATCAGCATGTGGAGATTCCTAAAGTATATTCGGGAAGAGCTCTTAATTGTTTTAGGAACATCCTCGTCGGAGGCCGCTCTGCCCTCTTTAATGGAAAAGTTGGAGCGAATGGGATGCTCAAAGCCAGTAGTAGGCCTGGTGGTACCTGCAGGGTATTCCTTCAATCTCGACGGTACAACGATCTACCTTTCCATGGCTACGCTATTTCTGGCCCAGGTTTTTGATGTACACCTCAGTTTAGGCCAAATACTTTCGCTAATTGGCATACTTATGGTAACTTCCAAAGGAGCGGCAGGGGTTACCGGCAGCGGATTCGTCGTTCTGGCTTCCACCCTGACGGCTATCAAGGTAATACCACTGGAAGGGTTGGCGTTATTACTGGGGGTCGATCGATTTATGTCTGAAGCGAGAGCCATTACCAACTTTATAGGCAATGGGGTGGCGGCAATTTGGCTAGCCAATAACGAAAAAGAGTTTGACCGACAGAAAATGGAATATGCTTTTGCCAACGTTCAGGAAACGGAAGATATTCGGACCGATAACCTTACCGATGCCACGCAGCAACGTATCAAATAGAGCAAAAATCTCTATGGAAAAGCCAGCTACCTCTGCTTGCAGATTGGTAATTTTCCAACTTATCTTTGTTTATCCATTACTTTGAAATATACGATTAAAATGATAGAAAAAGAAAGCATAACCTTGCCCACGCGTCCAGAACGCAGGTTTATTGGTGAGGATTTCGACTTAAAAAAATGGGATGACGTGCAGCCCCTCATAGACAATCTTTTAAGCAGGGATATTAGCAGTGCCGACTCATTTAAAAAATGGCTAAGCGATCGTAGCGAGCTTGAATCTTACCTAAGTGAAAATTTTGCCTGGAGATACATCCGTCAGACTTGCGATACTGCCAATCAAGGGCTGGTGAATGCATTACAATTCTTCATTACCGAAATTCAACCTAAACTCGCAGAATATGGCAACCAACTCGATAAAAAAATCGTAGACAGCCCTTTTTGGAAGGAGATGCCCGAGGAAGGCTACCATATTGTGCACAGAAGCCTGAAGCGCGGAATTGAGATATTCAGGGAGGAGAATATTCCTGTTTTCACCCAGATGCAAACGGAAGAACGCAAATATGGAGCCATTGCAGGCGCCATGACTGTAACATTGGATGGAGAAGAAATGACCCTTCAAAAAGCCGCCGACCGACTTCAATCCACTGACCGTAGCATTCGGGAAGAGGCCTGGAAGGCTATTAGCGGGCGGCGATATGAGGATCATGAAAAACTTGACGATCTGCTCAATGAACTTGTCAAACTCAGAGATCAGGCCGGACGCAATGCCGGATTTGACAACTACCGGGACTATATGTTCGCAGCCATGGGCCGTTTCGACTATGGACCCCAGGATTGTTTCGATTTTCATGCATCGGTAAAAAAGGCCGTAGTACCCTTACTCGATGGAATGGCCCAGGAGCGCAAGAATGCTCTTCAAGTAAATGCGCTCCGTCCCTGGGACACCAAAGTTGATGCCAACGGACTTCCGGCTTTGAAACCTTTTCAGTCGGGCGAAGAATTACTAGACAAGACCATTCGCTGCTTCAGTAGGCTCGATCCCTTCCTGGGAGACTGTCTTCGTACCATGAAGGCTATGAATCACCTGGATCTGGAATCAAGGAAGGGTAAGGCTCCAGGCGGCTATAATTACCCCTTAGCAGAAATTGGCGTGCCCTTTATATTTATGAATGCGACCTCCAATCTACGCGACATGGTAACGCTGCTTCATGAGGGAGGCCATGCCGTACATTCTTTAGTTACCCGCGACCTGGCACTAAACGATTTCAAGCATACTCCTTCTGAGGTGGCTGAGCTAGCCTCTATGTCCATGGAGTTGATTACCATGGACTATTGGGACGAATTTTTCCAGGATGAGACCGACCTGAAGAGAGCTAAAATTCAGCATCTGGAATCGATCGTGGAAACCCTCCCCTGGGTCGCTACTATCGACAAGTTTCAGCATTGGATGTACGAAAATCCAACCCATACTCCAGCTCAGAGAACCAGTAAATGGGAGGAAATATACCATGACTTTACCGATTCGGTAATGGATTGGTCGGGCTTAGAAAGGTTCAGACAATATCTGTGGCAACGACAATTGCATATTTACGAGGTGCCTTTCTATTATATCGAATATGGCATTGCCCAATTGGGAGCCATAGGCGTTTGGAAAAATTATCGCGAAAATCCTAAAAACGGACTTGAAGGATACTTGAAAGCCTTAAAACTTGGCTATACGGCTCCGATAACGGAAATTTATGCCGCTGCTAACATTCCTTTCGACTTTTCTGAAAAGAACATTACTGAGTTGATTCAGTTTGTTCATGATGAATTGAAAGCACTAAAAAATTGATATTTCAAAGACAAACCATTTGGTGGTTAATGAAATGGCACCTATTTTTGCACTTGTTACTTAGAACGAAACAGAAATGAAATTATATAAAGCATTTGCTATTGTTGCCGGTATGGCCTTAATGACTTCTTGTGAATACCAGAAGTACAACAAAAAGGAATCGAAAGATTTAAACGCCGGAAATGAGTATGTATACGGTGTTAGCCCGGATAGTCTTCCTCGCCAGATGGCTAATAAATACGAGGCACAGCCAGAGCTGGACACCCGTGTGAATGCCATCCGCGAAAAACTATATGGCGGCGCTACTAGTGCTGTAGCCAAGCAATAGCTTAAGCTAATTCATCCATTTTACAAAAAAGAGCCTTTGGTGAAATACTATTGGCTCTTTTTTTTATACTAAGAACCCAGAAAGTGAGGCATCAGAAATGAGGTTAGAATTTTAAGATTCATGGGTAGATTCGAATCAAATCGCTGTTTAAAGATTAATAGCCTATTTATACTTTGCTATAACGACTTCTAGACCTGTGTGTTCGGCAGTTTATGTTTTATTCCTTAACAATTCCTTAACATAGGAAAAAAATTTAATCCCTCTCAAAAGCTTTCCTTTGTGGGATTATTACTAAACATAAAATGGAACTTTCAACCGTATTTATGTATTTGGGTTTCACATTATCAGCTTATTCAGTAGTGGGAAATGACACAATACAGACTCTAGGAACCTTTCTAAGTAGTAATGAGAGAAAGAAATGGTGGGTATTATGGCTTTTCGCCGCCAGCATCCTAACTGTCACCCTGCTTTACGGATATTATACTTCGGGTGGCGACGTCTCCTATGGCCGATTAGAAAAGTACAAACTCCCCGATCCATTTTCATGGTATTATGTCCTGCCCCCCATCATCTTAATGATCCTTACACGGACGGGTATACCAGTGAGCACCTCCTTTCTTATCCTAACGTTTTTTAATAATAAGAACCTGACGGATATGGTGCTAAAATCCGTCACAGGCTATGCAGTGGCTTTCGGAGCAGCAATCGTTCTATACTTAATTATTTCCAAATCCCTGGAAAAAAAGTTTATCGAGAACCCTATTACCTATAAAGAGGGTCAGGTCTGGAACACCTTACAGTGGTGTTCCACCGGATTTTTATGGTCTCAATGGCTTATTCAGGACTTTGCTAATATTTATGTATATCTGCCTCGTTCCCTCAACGTATGGCAGTTATTGTTTTCACTGGCGGTCATATTAATTATGCTTGCCGTTATAATAGCCGCCAAAGGGGGCGCCATTCAGAGCATTGTTCGCTCCAAAACCAATACAGTCGATATCCGCGCCGCAACGCTAATAGATTTCTCCTACGGTATAATTTTATTCTATTTCAAAGAGCTCAATAATGTTCCAATGAGTACGACATGGGTATTTATCGGTATATTGGCTGGTAGAGAAATTGCCCTTAATTTTGTGTTGAGGCGAAACTCCGCCAGAAAAGCTATGTTTATTGGCCTGGGAAAAGATTTAATAAAAGTATTAATCGGTCTGGTCGTGAGTATCGCTTTGGTGTATTTAGTAAAATTTGTCGCTACAATGTAGGTATGGGTCTGGCAAGCTTTTTTTGATCTTTAATAATGGCTATCTTGTTGAAGGCGGGAGCCTACAGAGTTCTTTAAGGTTTCCGACCCTCGCACTATAAATCTATTAACCAACTTCCATGAAAAGCATACTTTTCCCTACAGACTTTACCGATTTATCGCTCAATGCGTTCAGCTATGCTATGGCCTATGCCCAGAAATCGAATTCAAAGCTCATTGTCTATCATTCCTATGAGCCTAATGCCGAGATCCAGGAAAGCACAAAGGCCATCTATGACCAACTCGACATTCAAAATTTCAGGAAGAAAAAAGATAAATTTCCCCCTTTCGAAAAATTGATAGCCGAAAGTGAAGCCGGAGAGCTAAAAGTAAAATATGTGGTTCGGGAAGGAAGGTTTGTCGATACCCTAAAGGCTTATGTCGCCAAAAAAGAAGATAAGATCGATTTGGTGATTATGGGTACCCATGGCAATAAAAATAGCATTTTCAATATCTTTATGGAGACCAATACCGTCAAGATTCTGGAAGATATTAATAAACCCCTTATTGCCGTCCCGGAACGTGCTACTTTCGATGGATCCCTGGATAATTTTGCATTCCTGATCGATTACGACGAAGATGAAATAAAACCCCTGCAGCAGGTAATTGCGAAGACTCAGGAATTTGGCTCTCAGCTCCATGTTATCCACTTCGACCTAGCTCATAGCGAGTCCATCGTTCCACATATGGAACGTTTTAAAAGTTCCTTGGCCAGCGCCAATCTGGATAATGTAATCTTCTCTAACATCGACACCATCGATATTAAGAGAGCCCTGACCGCCTACTGCAAAGAAAACAACATCGATATTGTATGTTTGGTCAACCACAAACGCAATTACTATCAGCGCTTATTCTCTTATAGCCTCTCAGAAGAACTCCTGTATTTTCTGGATATTCCTGTTATGGCTATTTATGTGGACTAATATTTAAACAGATTTCTGCCTTCAAGCTCCGCAACATTTGGCCTTTATTTAGCAGCCCCGATAATGTTTTACGATAGCATGTAAAATAATTATCCCTAATGTTCTTACAAAAAATTTCTCTCTCAGCATGAGTGAACTCAGGGTTTCTTATGCTTTATGAGTCTTGAAATAGTAGTCTTATTTTATATATAAAAAGTCCATTTATCATACCCTGAAATGAGAAATATCTATTGGTCTATATTCCTGACAGCCCTCGCCTTCGAATGCTTAGCAAAAGATTTTTATGTTTCTCCACAAGGCTATGACAGTAACCCAGGCAGTATTTCACGGCCGTTTCTCACCCTTCAAAAGGCCACAGAAGCGAGTCTGGCCTATTTAAAACAGGAATCGGTGACGGTGTGGCTGCTAGACGGCACACATTATGTGAGCAACACCCTAATTTTAGACAATCGATTTTCCCCTGGCGAAAACAAACTGACGATTAGAGGGTATGGTAAAAATGTTTGGATAAAGGGATCGAAACAGTTGACTGGACTGAAATGGCGAGATTATAATAAAACAATCAAAGTTACCGAACTGCCTGAAAATGTAAATTTTGATCAGCTATTTATCAATAACCACAGCCAGATAAGGGCCAGGTTTCCTAATTACGACTATGACAACCCCTTACGTGACGGATCGGGATACCAGGAAGTTACGGGAGGACCAGATCAGCGATATGATACCTGGCTAGGATATGATTCCCTAAAATTTTCTACTAGGAAATGGAGCAACCCACAAACCGGGATTGTACATGCATTTCAAAGTCATAATTGGGGAAATATGCAATACAGAGTAAAAGACCGCGACTACGAAAATAATAAACTCCTTTTGGGAGAAGGCGGCTGGCAATTGCAGAGATCCTATGGAATCGGAAAGGGAAATACCGCCTCCCCATTTTATGTGGAAAACATTTTTGAAGAACTTGATTCACCCGGAGAATGGTTTCTCGATCAGCAGAAGAGTCTGTTATATTATTATCCAGCTGTAGGTCTGGATTTAGAGAATGCCACCTTCGAAGTCCCTACGGTCAAGGATATTATACAGATTAAAGGTAGTGCGGACAAGCCAGTACGCAATATTTCTATCCATAACATCAATTTTTCACAGGCTCGAAGCAGCTTTCTGGAACCCTATGAACCATTGGCAAGAGGCGATTGGGCGATTCATCGGGGCGGAGCCATATTCATGGAAGGAACCGAAAATTGCCAAATTGAAGACTGCAATTTTGAGCAGTTAGGCGGCAATGCCATTTTTATGAGTAGCTATAATCGGAATAACACCGTCAGAAGTGTCCGTTTCATGAAATTGGGTGAGAGTGCTATTTGCTTCGTAGGGATGCCTTCTTCTGTACGGTTTTATCAGACCTGGGATGATGCCGAAATTCATGGAAAAGATTGGGCTGAGATGCGCAAAGGAATGGACCTGAAGGCCGGCCCCAAATCGATCGACTATCCTTTTAACTGCGTGGTGGAAAATGCTGTCATTCATCAAATAGGTCTGCTGGGCAAGCAAACTGCCGGGGTATTTATTTCCATGAGTCATCAAATAAGAGCTAGCCATATAACGATCCATGATACCCCACGAGCTGGCATTTGTATTAATGATGGAACCTGGGGTGGGCATATTATAGAAAACTGCGACATATGGGAAACCGTAAAGGAAACCGGAGAGCATGGACCCTTTAATGCCTGGGGAAGGGAACGGCAGTGGACCCGCGGCTCCGGAGGTATGATCAAAGAATATGTACTTCTCGACGCAATCGATCCTGTTACCATCCGTAACAACCGTATTTCTAACTTTAGGAAAACGATCAGTGCCGGAAATTGGACCATCGACTTAGATGATGGATCAAGCAATTACGAGATTTATAATAATTTGAGCCTCGGCTCCACACTAAAACTTCGGGATGGATTTCTGAGGAAGGTATACAATAATATTATGGTTAGTCCGGTACCCCTAGGATGGCATGTTTGGCCGGAGCAATCCGACGATGAATTTACCAATAATATCGTGGTTATCGCTGGGACGGTTCCGGGCAAGGATATACCCACCACCACCTATATAGGCTCAATCAGAATGCCTACAGAATCTCTGTGGGGCAAAATACATGACCGGAATCTTTACTGGAATGTCAATACTAAAATACCCTACGTTCACGATAAAGTCGAATTTAATGACTGGAAAAAAGCCGGTTATGACACTCATTCCCTGGAAGCTAACCCCCTGTTCGTTAGTCCAGAGAAAATGGACTATAGGGTAAAGCCCAATTCTCCTGCCCTGCAGCTAGGATTTAAAAATTTTGCTATGGACAATTTCGGACATACCATGACAAAAATAGGCCCGTTTTGGAAAGAGTTTGAAAATAAAGCGTTAATTACAATACATGCTGACAAACGGGGCGGAACGGTATATTATACGACAGATGGCTCCACACCTACTGCTAAATCGAATAAATACATGGGTCCGTTTGAAATCAAAGAAAGCAGCTATGTGAAAGCGATCACGGTCGATAACCAGGGTGAGGAGATTGGTTTTGGTGATGAGGCATTTTACAAAAAGGTTAATAAGGTCGTATATCCGGCCTGGTTTCAAGCACTTATTTCAGGAAAGCAAAATCAGGTTATCAGCAACGTCAATAAAAGCGCTTCACTATTGGTAGATGGGTTGGTACTGATTAACATCCAGGATGAACCCGATCTGATTGATGCTTCGGGGGGATATAATTCGGGTAGTTTTATCGAGCAAATCGACAGCAGGACGGGTGATCACTGGAAAAAAGCGGGAATAAAAACAAATATGATTATTCAAGGCATTCAAAATGAGGAAATTAAAGATAACCAAGCATTTCAAAAAGCATTGAAAGAGTATTCAGGACAAACAGTTTCAGTTAAAATAGTTTATGGTTATGAAAACAAAATTTTTAATGTTCAACTTCCCTAAGCCTAGACTCTCCACGGGCATTTCTAAGTCGGTTATCCTTTCCATATTGGGCCTATTCCTACTAAGTATTCCTGGTTATACTCAGAAAAAGAGGCCTAATATACTATTTATTCTGGCCGATGACCAGTCGCCGTACGACCTAAAAGTTTATGATAAAACTTCAGCATTGATCACCCCTAATTTGGATAAGCTTGCTGCGGAAGGGATGGTATTTGATGCTGCCTATCACATGGGCTCCTGGATAGGAGCCGTATGTACGGCCTCCAGAACCATGTTGATGACTGGCCGATCGGTATGGAAACTCCCCCATAACGCCAATCCAAATCATAAGGACCAGGAGTTGATTCCAGCTCATTTGGAAGACCAGTCGATGGCTGCCCTTTTTAATAAGGCAGGTTATGCTACCATGCGCACATGTAAAAGTGGCAACAGTTATAAAGAAGCCAATCAAAAATTTACCGTCAATAAGGAAACGGTGAGTAGGGCCGGAAATGACGAAAATGGCAGTGCCTGGCACGCTGCACAGGTTTTGGATTACCTGACTGATAGAGAGGCTAATAAAGACGAGGCTCCTTTTCTAATTTATTTTGGATTTTCTCATCCACACGACCCCAGAAATGGGAAGGAAGGATTATTGGAAAAATATGGAGCGGTGAACCATAATGATCAAAATTCACTTCCTCAGATCAATAGTAAACAACCCGCTTTACCGTCTAACTACCTTGCTGCTCATCCCTTTTTCCATGGTCATCCACAGCTTCGTGACGAGGAGATGGTTTCGGGTGTGTGGAAAAATCGGGATGAAGGGACCATACGCAACGAGCTGGGCCGTGAATTTGCCTGTAGCGAGAATATCGACGATCAGATAGGGAAAGTTCTTTCCAAATTAGAGGAAATGGGCGAGTTGGATAACACCTATATTTTCTATACGGCCGACCATGGTATCGCTATCGGCAGACATGGTCTCATGGGTAAACAAAATCTCTATGAGCACACCTGGCGCGTTCCTTTTATTGTAAAAGGCCCTGGTATCAAAGCGGGAAAACGTGCAGAGGGAAACATCTACTTGATGGACGTATTACCCACTATATGCGATCTGGCCGGTATTGACCTGCCCAATACCATAGATGCCAAGAGTTTTAAGCCCGTTCTTTTTGACCAAAAGAAAACCATACGTGAGGTGATGTATGGGGTGTACAGTGGAGGTACCAAGCCGGGGATGCGTGCCGTAAGGCAAGGCGATTGGAAACTAATAAAATATGATACCATGGATGGCACAATTCGTGAAACGCAACTGTTTAACCTAAAAGAAAACCCTCATGAATATTTGTCAGAACATAGGAGAACAGACCCAATGGAAAACAATTTGGCATCCAATCCTAAATATGCTACAAAACTAAAGGAAATGGAAGGCCTGCTACAGGCCCAAATGAAGGAATATAAGGACCCTTATCAGCTCTGGGATCAAAAATAAATTCCTAAATACCAATTCATAAAATAAGAACGCGGGGCTGTTTATGATTCCTGAACAGAATTACAGTCTGCTTATCAAAATACCGGATCCCTTCCTAGCATTAGAATAGGAGGGCTCCGGTAAAAATCGGTTTTAACACTCTACGTTTTCAAAAGGGAATGGTATTTCAATATTTTGATATCCTTTCTCCTGAAGGTGGTACTTAAAGGCTATCTGGGTTTCGTAATCGCCATGGACCAAAAATATTTTTTTAACCCGAGCCGGATCCTGACATGAAAGAAATTCAATCATCTCCTGATAGTCACCATGCGCAGAAAAGGAGTTCATGACCGCAATTTGGCATTTCACAGGATATTTTTCTCCAAAAATATTTACCTCTGTCTCTCCTCTCTTCAAGGCTCCAGCGAGGGTATTATAGCCGGCATAGCCCACCAACAGAATAGTGCAGTCGGGGTTTTGTATATTATTGCGGATATGGTGTTTGATACGCCCTGCCTCTGCCATTCCAGAGGCCGAAATAATGATAGAAGGTTCGTTGGAATCGTTAATGGCAATACTATCTTTTACATCCGAAACATAATGAAGATTGGGAAAAGCGAAGGCATCTCCATCCTTTTCAATATAAGAGAGAATTTCAGGATTGAAGAATGGACTATTATCTTTCATTACCTTCGTGGCTCGTATAGCCAAGGGGCTGTCGATGTATACGGGTATACGAGGCAATAGCCCTTCACTCGAGAGCTGATCGAGGGCATATATCAACTCTTGTGTCCTATCCACCGCAAATGCTGGAATAATAAGCTTGCCCTTTCTCTTGACGCAGGTCTCGTCGACTATGCGCAGCAAATGGGCCTTCATATCCTGTTCTTTTTCGTGAAGACGATCTCCGTAAGTCGATTCACAGATTATATAATCGGCCTGGGGGAAAGTATCTGGCTTACGAAGAATACGATCGTCGGCACGGCCAATATCGCCGGTAAAGGTCAAGCGCTTAAATCCTCCAGCATCAGGTATACTCAGGTGAACAGCAGCACTACCTAACAAATGTGCTGCATCGGTAAGCATAGCAGACACTTCTTGATTTTTGCCCATAAAAAAAGTTTGTCCATAAGCCACCGGCTCTAGTAAAGAAAGCGTCTTTTGGGCATCCTCGGTGTTATAGAGCTCTTCAAGCAACGGACGGCCTTGCTTCTTTCGTCGCCGATTGATCCGTGCCAGGTCTTCCTCCTGAATATGGGCACTATCTAGTAGCATTATTCTGCAAAGATCTGCTGTTGCCGCTGTACAATAGATAGGACCCTGGAAACCTTTGCGCACCAGGCGCGGAAGCAATCCCGAATGATCGATATGTGCATGGGACAACACTACGTAATCTATTGCGTTCGGCTTAAAACCAAATTCTTCATTCAATTCATCGGTCTGTATCCCCTGGAAGAGACCACAATCCAGCAGAATTTTTGTCCCTGATTCGGTGGTTACAAGATGCTTGCTTCCAGTTACCGTACGGGCAGCGCCACAAAACTGTATTCTCATATCATCCTCTTGTCTAAGTCCTGTTCTAAAAAGGTAATCTACCAATTTAGAATAACATTACAAAGCAGAGTCACACCGATAAAGACCGAGTTGTGAAGAATTAAGTGATCTATATCCTATTCCTTATTTATTAATTTTGAAGGACTCCAGTATAGGTAACTAATTTCGTCCAGCTATCATGTTCCCGGGTGCTGCATGGCGTGTCTTGTGTAGGAAGCAGCAACCGGTATGGCTATGGGCTTACGCCTGACTGCTTATATCTTGTAAAACGTAAATAGCATTAAGGTTTCGGCCCAGCCCGTCGTAATCAAGACCATATCCTACGACAAATCTATTTTCGATTTCGAAACCAGCATATTCCAAGCTAACAGGTGCTTTTAAAGCCTCAGGTTTATGAAGCAGGGTAGCAACGGCTAAGGATTTAGGATTACTGGGCCGCAACTGGTTAAGTAATTGATTCATGGTGAGGCCTGTATCCACTATGTCTTCTATCACCACTACATCCCGTCCTGAAAGATTCTCTTGCAGACCCAGGATTTCCCGGACGTTGCCCGAGCTCTGAGTATTTTCATAGGACGCAAAACGTACAAAACTTACCTCACAAGACAAATCAAGGCGCTTGAGCAATTCTGAGGCGAACAAAAATGCACCATTTAACACCACAATAAAAATTGGTGTTTTCCCGTGGTAATCTTCGTTAATTTGCGCCGCCATTTCCCCGATTCGTTCCTCAATGATGGCTTGGGAAAGAAAAGGCCCAAACGTTTTATCCAATATCGTAACCATAATTTTATTTTATGAAGTCGCAAAATTAACCCTTATTTCAAAAACCTCGATGCGCGTCAAACGTAAATAGGGGAAAGAACGTTATAATTATCGGATTTCAATCAACCTCATGATCATACGATTTCAATTTCTCAAGACCATTCTACCCCTTCTCATGGTACTAGTCCTGTGGCAACAGGCTCTGGCTCAAACAGGAGATCCCCGTCCTTCCGAGGCAGCCTCCGAAGAGGGAAGGCTCTATTCTTCATCCGACCTGGACAAGCGCTACGATATGGTTATCAATAACCCGGGCGTCCAGATAGAGGCCACCGAGGCTATCAATTTATTGTATAACTACCAATTCGATGAAGCCGATATAGAGTTTCGTTGGCTTCGCTACCGCTATCCCGATCACCCCATGCCCCGGTTTCTGCTAGGCCTAGCCGAATGGTGGAAAATTGTCCCAAACACCGACATTGAAAAATATGATGACACCTTTCTAGCGCATATGGACTCCACCATCATATTGGCCGAGCGGCTACTCGACGCAGGAAAATACAAGGTAGAGCCGGCCTTTTTTCTTTCCGCCGCTTATGCCTTTAAGGGTCGTTTATATTCCGAACGTAAAAAATGGACTAAGGCCGCATTCGCAGGGAAAAAAGCCTTAAAATATTTCGAACTATGCAAAGGCAATGGAGACTTATCGCCTGAATTGCTCTTTGGCGATGGATTGTACAACTATTATGCCGAATGGATACCGAAGGAATACCCTATACTGAAACCCGTGTTGGCTCTTTTCCCTAAGGGTAATAAAAAACTTGGCCAGCAGCAGCTGCAAAAAGTAGCAAATAATGCCTTTTATACCCGGGTAGAAGCCCGGTACTTCCTTCTCCAGATTTATAGTATGGAAAATGAGTATAATCAAGCATATGAGCTGGCCAAATACATGTGGCAAACTTATCCTAATAATCCTTACTTCGAGCGTTATTTTTGCAGAACAGCCTTTGTAACAGGAAAAGCCGCGGAAGCGACTCAGGCGGCGGAGAACATTCTCAGTAAAATAGAGCGAGGAATGCCGGGATATGAAGGAGTCAGCGGTAGAAATGCAGCCTATGTACTCGGATACTATAATATGGGCTATTACAAAAACTATGATCTGGCCAGTAAATATTACCAGCAGGCCATAGATTTTTCCTTGCAAACAAAATCTACCAATGCCGGATATTACCTTTCCTCTCTAATTGGTATGGGGAAAATTGCAGAAATCCGAAAGGATTACGACGCAGCCTTACGTTATTATAAACTTGCCGATGACCGGGCTGACAAAAAATCAGGACAGGACCGGGATGCTAAAAAAGCTATTGAAAACCTGAAGAAAATAAAGAGAGAGCAGCGACGCAGCAGTCGCCGTAACCGATAAATATTGAGCCGTTATCCTACTGGATAACGGCTCAATATTTATTTCTTATTTATTTCTTCAACTGCGCATAATACTTGAAAAATAAAGGTATGGTTTCAATTCCCTTATAATAGTTGAAAAGTCCATAGCTCTCATTAGGGGAGTGCAAGGCGTCTATGTCGAGGCCAAATCCCATCAGAATGCTTTTCTGGCCTAACTCGCGCTCAAATAGTGCAACGATGGGTATGCTCCCCCCACCACGGGTTGGGATGGGCTTCTTCCCGAACGACTCCTCCATAGCCATCTCTGCTGCCTGATACTCTACCGAATCGGTGGGAGTAACATAGGGCAACCCTCCATGATGTGGTCGGACCTCCACTTTTACCGATGCCGGAGCTAAAGACTCAAAATGCTTGGTAAATAGGGCACATATTTCTTCATCTGTCTGATTGGGCACCAGACGCATTGAAATCTTAGCATTGGCTTTGGAGGGCAGTACTGTTTTTGCTCCTTCACCGATATAACCTCCCCATATGCCATTTACGTCCAGAGTGGGTCGTACTGAGGTACGTTCAATGGTACTGTAGCCCTTCTCTCCGGCCACGTCTCCCACGTCCAAGTCTTTCTTATACGCTTCCAGATCGAAAGGAGCAGCATTTAAAGCCGCTCGCTCTTCTACGGACAGATCGACAACCTGGTCGTAGAATCCGGGAACGGTAATACGTCCGTCGCTATCCGTCAGAGAAGAAATCATGTCGCACAGTACATTAATGGGGTTGGCTACCCCGCCACCATAGACTCCAGAGTGAAGATCGCGGTTGGGTCCTACTACCTCTACCTCTACATAAGTCAATCCGCGAAGTCCGGTTTCAATAGAAGGGACGTCATTGGCAATAATGCTCGTATCTGATATCAATATGGTATCGCAAGCCAATAGATCCTTGTTAGCGGTTACAAATGTCTCCAGATGAGATGATCCTACCTCCTCTTCACCTTCTATCATCATTTTGATATTACATGCCAGCGTATCGTTGGCAATCATGGTTTCCAGCGCCTTGATATGCATATAAAACTGGCCCTTATCATCGCAGGCACCACGCGCATAAATGCGATCATTCTTAATCACCGGCTCGAATGGAGGAGAATTCCACAGTTCATACGGGTCTGCTGGTTGAACATCATAATGTCCATAAACCAGGACCGTAGGCAGCGACGGGTCCACCATTTTCTCTCCATAGACAATAGGATGACCTGGTGTCTCAAATATTTCGGCCCGATCTGCTCCGGCATCCAGCATGCTCTTTTGAACAAAAGCAGCCGCTGCTTTCATATCTTCCTTAAACTTAGAATCGGCACTTACAGACGGAATCCGTAAAAGCTCCAACAATTCATTCAGAAAACGTTCTTTATTTTTTTCGATGTATTGCTTCATAGTATGGGTTTTAATTTTGACAAAAGCGAAGTTAAAAAAATAACCCCTCCGGTATCAGCAGAGGGGCAAGAATATTATTAGCGAGTCAGGTAAAATTAGGCTCGATTAGATTTCGGGAAAATATTAACGCGGTTCTCATTTCCATTCACCAATCGCACGATGTTCTTCTGGTGGGTAAGTACTACCAGGACGAACATAATAAAACCGAAAACGATCAGTAAAGGCTCTGGATGCCCAAACATACCGGCCCAGGATAATACAGGAAAAGCCAGGGTAGACAAAATTGAACTCAGGGAAACGTACTGGGATGCTACTAGCGTAAGAATGAAAATGGTGATACACACTGCCGCCAGCTCCGGATGAATTGCCAAAACCATCCCCAGTAAGGTGGCTATGCCTTTCCCCCCTTTGAAGCCTACAAAAACCGGGAAGATATGGCCAAAAATGGCGATTATACCAAATAGAATCTTAAATAGCAATAATTCTGTTTCTCCTATTGTATCCATGTAGAACAGCAGAGAAGCCAGACAAGTGGCCGTCCAACCCTTCAGCACATCGATAAGCATCACTATGGTACCAGCCCGCTTTCCGAGAACCCTGAAAGTATTGGTGGCTCCCGCATTTCCGCTACCATGTTTTCTGACATCGATTCCAAAATAACCAATCCCGTACCATACCGAACTCGGAATTGATCCTAGAAGATAAGCAGCAATGATTGTAAAAATAAATAAAGCAATGTTCATTTCGGTCATTATATAATTTTGCTAGGCTTGTTATTGTACTTTCGAAAGATTTTTTTGAATCTGAACAAGTACTTCCCAAATATACAAGAAGCGCAGCAGATTTCAAATCATTTTCAGCCCATAAAATTAAATTAAACTAGGGGTTATGTAATAATTTTTCTACACCAATTCACTGATTATAATACAATTAACAGGATAGGAAGCAAATCGTATTTTCCCATAAAAAAATGAGTCTCAAGGGAACCCTCCTACCTGATTTTTTGTCACTCCTTATAAACAGAACGGAGAAATACTGAAAAGATTGCAAAAAGGCCTTAAACGACATCTATAGAAGTTTGAGAACCCGGGTAATAGTAGGAAAGGCCTTCACACACCATCATTATTCAGCCCACCTGGGATAAGTTAATATCTTCCTAATACAGTATAGAGCAGATTTTAGCCATAAATCCAGATATTTGATTAGAAAATATTAAACAGTTTACATGCGTATTTTAATTACCAGAACGGATGCCATAGGAGACGTAGTTCTTACGCTTCCGGTTTGCGGTATCATCAAAAAAGCTATACCTGGGGCCCATATCAGCATATTGGCACGGCCTTATACCAGAGCGGTGATCGAGGTCAGCGATTCTATTGACGCTTTTGTTGACTACACTCAGCTGATGTCATTACCGGAGGATCAGCAATTGGCATTGTTAAAAAAATACAATTTTGATGCAATCATCCATTTGGTTACCCTGAAGCATATCAGCCAGTTGGCCCAGGAAGCAGGAATTGGAATACGAATTGGAACCGTCAGCAGACCTTATCATTGGCATACTTGTAACGAACTAATCTGGCTACGACGCAAAGCCTCAGATCTGCATGAGGCTCAGCTGCACTGTAAACTGATCCGTCCCCTCACCAAGATCAGGATACCGGATAAACTCTGGGAGTACTACCAATTCAGGCATTTTGAAACCTTGCCAGCTCCATTACAGCAGGCCCTGGACACAGACAAATTTCGATTCATCATCCATCCGAAGTCCAATAAAAATGCCTTGGAGTGGGATTTAGCTTATTTCTCAGCTCTAATTCGTCTGCTGGATCCAGAACGTTTTCAAATATATATCACCGGTTCAGAGGCAGAAAGTATCGAGCTACAACCCTGGATGAAGACCCTTCCCGAACATGTGGTGGATTTGACAGGTCGGCTTACCCTTTCTCAATTAATCTCCTTCATCAACGAAGCTGACGGGCTGCTGGCCGCTAGCACAGGACCTCTCCACCTCGCTGCTGCCTGTGGTATCCACACCCTCGGACTGTATCCCAATCAGCGTCCCAAACACGCTGGACGTTGGGGACCCATCGGCCCATTGGCTGAATACATACAAACGAAAACAGATACGCTGGATAGTATTAGCCCTGAAATGGTATTTAAACATATAACCTTGTGGAAGAAAAGAACTGTCAACAGCGGAGCAGGTCCAGATAGCAGGGAGCAAGGGTCCCAACGCAATATCAGGGAGTGATTAGGATGAATGGTATTTTTCTCTCTGTTCCCCGTTTTTTAACATTTCCAAAAATATCGTCCCTGCCGGAGGTTCTTCGGCAGGCGTAAGAACCTACAGCGATTCTGATTTTGGAATGGGAGAAGGAAAACTGGCATTAAGCTCAAAAGAAAATTAATTCAGTTGCCCCAAAAGTAACATGGTTCAGAATCCTATTCACCCCAAAAGTTTTGCTTTTGATCCCTCTCTTCCTGGTCCTTACTTTCAAATCTATTTGGAAGATATTTTGAAAAATGTGGGCTTATGGGGAGTTTTTTCGAAATTTGGCCACAAAAAAACCGCCCATACGCATCGTATAGGCGGTTACTACTTGTTTCTGTTGGCCGACAAGGACTCGAACCCTGAATAAGACAACCAAAATGTCCTGTGTTACCATTACACCATCGGCCAAAACCGTAATAGTGGTGCAAAAGTAATGGGTTGATTTGAATATGTCAAGTAATTTTAAAAAAAAATTAAATACTTTTTAATTCAACTCCAGAAGCGATCTTTTTAACCAGTCCTTGCAGCACTTTACCCGGTCCGCATTCAATGAAAATTCCGGCTCCGTCGGCCACCATATTCTCTACCGACTGCGTCCATCTCACGGGCGCAGTAAGTTGGGCAATCAGGTTTTCCCGAATTATAGCCACATCTGTAGCGGGAGAGGCATTAACATTCTGATAAACAGGACAGCGAGGAGCCTGAATATTAGCGGCATGAATAGCAGCAGCCAGCTCTTCCCGAGCAGGCTCCATCAGAGGGGAGTGAAAAGCCCCACCTACCGGCAATAGCAGGGCTCTTTTAGCACCAGCAGCCTTCAGTAGCTCACAGGCCTTTTCAACACCGGGAATGCTTCCAGAAATCACCACCTGACCGGGACAATTATAATTGGCAGCCACCACGATTTCATCTGTAATACCGGCACATACCTCCTCAATTACGGCATCTGGCAAACCCAAAATAGCCGCCATGGTCGATGGCTGCGCTTCACAAGCCTTCTGCATGGCGTCAGCACGCTGGGCAACTAGTTTAAGGCCATCTTCGAAGGATAGGGCTCCTGCCGATACTAACGCCGAAAATTCTCCAAGCGAGTGTCCAGCAACCATCTCTGGCTCAAATGTGTCGCTAGTAAGTGCCAAGATCACTGAATGAAGAAATATGGCAGGCTGGGTTACATTGGTCTGTTTTAGCGCTTCGTCGGTACCTTCAAACATGATATCGGAAATACGGAAGCCTAGTATGTCGTTTGCACGCTCAAATAGCGCCTTAGCAGCTTCTGAAGACTGATACAAATCCTGACCCATGCCTTTGAACTGAGAACCCTGACCGGGAAATACATATGCCTGTTTCATCTACAAATAGGTTGTTTACTTCGTTTCTTTAAAATAAATAGCCAGGTCGGCGATGCTGACCTGGCTACAAATAAACGATAAGGACATGAAAGATAAAAGACAATAGGCGGATCGAAGCTTACCTCAGGAGCTGCACCCAGCCTTTAATAGTGGTAGGCGTACCCCCTTGTTGGGTGGATTCAAAGTATACCTTTGCCTCATAATAATATTGTCCGGCTGCCAAATCTTTACCCGCATTAGTCTGTCCGTTCCAGTTTACATCGACATCCTTGGTATCGAATACCTGGGCTCCCCAACGGTTAAAGACCCGAAATTCTAAGGACTGAACAAAGGCGGGGCAATCCATGGGTTTAAACACATCGTTCTTTCCATCTCCATTCGGCGTAAATACATTGGGCAATACAAAAGCTGGGCAATTATTCTTGCATACAGTATTACTAGGGGCACTCTCTGTTCCAAATCCATTGACTGCCGTCACATAATAACATCCGGAGAGCGAGGTAAGACCACTATGGACAAATGTTGTTGACAACGGAGCAGGAGGCGCAGTTATGGTTTTGATCAGGGTAGGAGTTTCGTTTTCATAACGTGCATAATATACCTTATAAGCCGAAATATTCTGATCGCACTCCTTGCCTCCTACTTGCTGGGGATATTCCCAACTGAGATTATTAGCAAATGATACTGCAGAACAATAGGTGTCAGGACCAAGATTGTCACAGTCCAGAGGATCGATGGTCAATACGGGTGGGCAGGGCTTGGCCGTATCCGAAGCCGTAACACAGATTATTTGTGAGAAGTTATATAGCTTATCAGGCTTGATCTGACTATTATTATACGAACCAACCGTTTCTACCTTATAGCAATAGCTATCGGTGGTACTGATGGGGACATTAACGGTTCCATCGGCAGCATAGCGATCGGTACCGTCATCGGTATAGGTAAAAGTCTGAGCCCCGGTCACCGACACCTCTGCTATGCGGTTGAAGCTTCCGGGATTGGCCTTATCTTCCCGGTAAACCCGGTGAACCTGATTACTATTGCTCCAGGGAACTATGGCCGACCAATTCAGTCGGACATTCGAAGGTATGGCTGATCCTTGCTGAAGCCATACGGAGCTTGCAGGCTCCGTTACATCCAGCTTAGTAAGCGCCCCATTCTCGGTACGGTAGTACTCCAGCTGATAACGATAGGCATTGGCCTCCGTATTCAACCCTTTGTCCACAAAGAGGGTATCTGCAACCCCTGGAGTAAGATTGGTATTAATGGTAGCGATTCTGGTAAAATTGGTTCCATTTTGGCCCACCGCCCTATAGAGCTGATATTGCGCAGGCATACCGGCACTGGATGATGGTCGGATCCATTTGACGGTGATCTGGCCCGTAGTGGCATTGGTAATATCCACCGTAACATTAGTGATTACGGGCATCACCATAGGAAGTTGCAGGCAAAATTCGTCAGAAGCTACACTTTTCCCCCCACCGATGAGGCTTCCAGGTTCCGTAGGATTGGCCCCAGGACGTGGAAATACGGCTACCAGACGATAGCTATAAGACACCCCAGCACGAAGACCGGCCCCCTTATTATTGTCTAGAAACCCTGTTTCGTTAACCTCTACCCGGCCTACCTCCGTGTATCCGGAGCCGGCAGGAATACCGGAAATACAAACGTCTTCCGGCAAGGTAGTACAGCCTTCTTTTCTATAAATCACAATTTTTGCCCCCGGAATCTGGCATTTGTAAGAATCCCAGTTAAGCTGATAAGCTACTCCGGCGGGATCAGCGACCTCTACCCCTCTCAGATTTTGAGGTTTGGGCCCATACACACGCACATTCATCACGCCGAGATCAGCCAATTTTTTAAAAAGAGCTGGATTTGGAGAACCATCCGCTGGCCCATCTTCCACCTTAAATAGCACATCATAGGCCTCCTGCCGGATATGCCCACAGCTGGTTTGCCAGATAAAATTCCCCGACACTGACCCCTGGCTTCCTTGCTGAGCTACCGTAAATTTGGCAACCGGCGATGCCACCAAGGAAGCATCGTAAACACCCCCGGAAGAAGTTAAGGTGAGTTTATCCCCATTTTTATCCTGAGCAGTAATTTTCTGATTAATTATTGTCCCCGCCTCCACACATATCTCTGGCAATGGGTCGAGTACTGGTCGATCGTTCCGTGCCTCTTCCACGATTATCTGCATATCTCGCACAATCTGGCCTATAAGCACGCCATCGCGCCATTCCTCTACTACAAAAGCAACATTATAATAACCCTTTACCATAGGCGCATCCCAAACGAGGTCTCCAGTGATCGGATCCATGCTAAATTTGGCGGGACTTGCTCCGGTTTCAGTGTAAGAGGGAGAACCTTCCGGAACCACTACTAAATTAGGATCTTTATACTGCAAATTTATCCCTGCTCCATTTGTAGTTCCTCGTTGTGGCACGAACAAACGGTAAGCCAGGCTATCGCCATCGGCATCGTATGCGCCGGGATTATGGATATACCGTTGACCTACGGCGGCAAGATCAATGGGGGCATTCAACATCACCGGGGTTTGGTTCATTCCAAAACTCGCATTGATCTCCAGCGTAGTACTCACATAAAAGTTCAGGCTCTGAGTGGGTGGCGGGCCTATGTTTAATACATTATTATTACGGTTATCCTGTTCATAGGAAATTCGATATTTCCCCGCCGATGGAAAGGTATAATTTATCTTATAAATATTTTGGGTCGTATTATTACCGATATTGATAATATTCAAACGGGGAGCCGTAATAGGCCCATCTGAACCAATATAAAAATTCACATTATGTTGCAAGTCGGCTGCACCCTTTCCATTCTCCATGTCGAAATATGCAGTTAGCGTAATTTCATAAGTTAACGTAGATGAGGAAATACGTCGAGCCGTTAATTCCCCTGCCCTTACATGGGTTGCATACGCCTGGTGACTCATAAAGCCTGCCAAGATAATTAAAAGGAGGATTAGTGATTTGGAGAAAGACCGCATATGTTTTGATTGCTATATTGACATGGATAGAGAACCTGGGTATTATCCGGGGCATTCAACCCGAATCGGTCGAAAATTAAGGAATTATCATAGACCTACCCCTTCATTTTTCAAATTTGTATCATAAAAACGGAAAAAGTATCCTATGTAGTATCGTTTTAACTCGAGCATTATCGGATTATTTTTAAATAAGGGAACCGTTCTTCAGTGAGTATGTAACCGAACACGAAAATTTATGATGGATAAATACCAGCTTACTGATACAATCTTGTCATATTTTAGACTACGGAACAAGGACATAAATTGGCTCATGACCCATTCGCCTGACTCCTGAGCCTATCAAAAAAAGCTCAAAAACGGCTAAATTTTGAAATCCAGCCGTATTATAGAGTCATTTTCTTAGTTTTCCGGCATAAATATTTATTTATTCTTAATAATGATTATAAATAATATTTTACCCAATAAAAATGATTCTCTTTTATTGTGTTGGAATCGTTTGTGACATACCTTTGAAAGGTTATAAATGTACCTTTTTTTTGCACTAAAATCATACATGATTGTTATGTCGTGGTTTACACAAACGTTGACGAGTTCTATTGGTAAGAAGCTCATTATGTCCCTCACAGGGCTCTTTTTAATCAGCTTCCTGGTGATTCATGCCACCATTAATGCCATGATTTTTTACAATGATGGAGGGGAGACCTTTTCCCACTGGGGCCATTTCATGGGCACCAATCCCATCGTTCGTACCTTAGAGATCGGACTTGTTCTCGGTTTCCTTTTTCACATTTACGATGGTTTGATGCTTACCAAAAACAATCGGGAAGCCAGACCGGTAAAATATGCATCTCGAAATGCCAATGCTAACAGCACCTGGTATTCAAGGAGCATGGGACTGTTAGGAACATTAATCCTGATTTTTTTGGTGGTCCATACCTCACATTTCTGGATTCCCAACCGAGCCAATCAGTTTTCTACTGGTGAAGAGCTAGACCTGTACAATATGATGCTTGAGATTTTTCAAAATCCCTGGGTCGTATTGCTTTATGTAGCGGGTTGTTTCTCTTTATTCTGGCATTTACTGCATGGCTTCAAGAGTGCGTTCCAGACTTTGGGACTCTATCACATCAAGTACAACGGCCTGATTTCGTTTGTGGGAGTTGCTTTTTCCATTGTCGTGCCTCTACTTTTTGCATTAATGCCTATAGCAATGTATATGGGCTGGGTACACTAATATCCAGGGCTGGGAATTTTGCAGAGGAGTTTTCCTGCAGGAGAACCAGAAACCGATCCAGTTGATTTCTTAACTTTTTTTGATCAATTAATAATACAATATATATGGCAACGTCACCTCGTCTGGATGCCAAAATACCTGAGGGCCCATTGGAAACGAAATGGAGCAAATATCGCTCATCGGTCCCCTTGGTCAATCCAGCTAATAAACGTAACCTTGAAGTAATCGTAGTCGGTACTGGCCTAGCTGGTGCGTCGGCCGCTGCCACCTTAGCCGAGCTGGGCTATAAGGTCAAAGCCTTTTGCTTCCAGGATTCACCTCGCCGGGCGCACTCTATTGCCGCTCAGGGGGGAATTAATGCTGCTAAAAATTATCAAAACGATGGGGACTCGATCTATCGACTCTTCTATGATACTGTAAAAGGTGGAGATTATCGCTCCAGAGAGGCTAATGTCCATAGACTTGCCGAAGTTTCCGGCAATATTATAGACCAATGTGTGGCACAAGGTGTTCCCTTCGCCCGCGAATATGGAGGCTTGCTTTCTAACCGTTCTTTTGGCGGTGTTCAGGTTCAACGTACCTTTTACGCTGCCGGCCAAACCGGTCAACAACTACTTCTGGGGGCATACTCAGGCCTTCAACGTCAGGTAGGAATGGGAACGATACAGATGTACAACCGTCACGAAATGTTGGACATCGTAAATATCGACGGAAAGTGCCGCGGTATTATCGCCCGTAACCTTATCACAGGAGAACTTGAGCGCCATGCAGGTCATGCCGTTTTGCTGTGTACTGGTGGTTATGGGAACGTATTCTACTTGTCGACCAACGCGATGGGAAGTAATGTTACGGCAGCATGGAAGGCCCACCGCCGTGGAGCTTTCTTTGGCAATCCCTGCTTCACACAAATTCACCCGACCTGTATCCCCGTTTCCGGAGAGCATCAGTCGAAGCTTACCCTGATGTCCGAATCGCTTCGTAACGATGGACGGATCTGGGTACCCAAGAAAAAAGATGACAACCGCCCAGCCAATGCCATTCCTGAAGATGAGCGTGACTACTACCTGGAAAGAAGGTACCCTGCCTTTGGTAACTTGGTGCCTCGTGATATAGCCTCCCGCGCAGCCAAGGAGCGTTGCGATGCAGGTTATGGGGTTGGTTCTTCTAAGCTTGCTGTTTATCTGGATTATTCCGCAGCTTTCCAGCGCTATGGCATGGGCGAAGCCAATAAAAATAATATTAGCAATCCTTCACAAGAAGATGTGATCAGCTGGGGAAAGGCAGTCGTAAAGGAAAAATATGGTAACCTTTTCGATATGTACAAGCAGATTACCGGGGAAGATCCTTATGAGGTACCCATGCGAATCTATCCTGCCGTGCATTATACTATGGGAGGACTTTGGGTAGATTACAACTTGATGACCACCGTTCCAGGCTTATATGCCTTGGGAGAGGCCAATTTCTCTGACCATGGAGCTAACCGCTTAGGTGCTTCCGCCCTGATGCAAGGATTGGCCGATGGATATTTTGTAATCCCTTATACTATAGGGTCTTATCTTTCCAACGAAATTCGTACTGGAAAGATATCTACAGATCATCCCGAATTTATCAAGGTTGAAGCGGAATCTAAGGCCCGAATCGAAAAACTTATGAATATCCAAGGGACTACCTCTCCCGAGATGTTCCATCGTCGCCTGGGTAAGATCATGTGGGATAAATGTGGTATGGCACGTAATGCCGAAGGCCTCAGCCAAGCCATCACAGAAATCCGCGCCCTAAGGGAAGAATTTTGGAGAGATGTACGCGTGATGGGCAAGGTGAACGAATTCAACCCAGAGCTTGATAAAGCCAACCGTGTTGCCGACTTCATCGAACTCGGTGAACTGATGTGTATCGACGCTTTAAACCGAAATGAATCCTGTGGAGGCCACTTCCGTGAGGAATACCAAAGCGAAGAAGGGGAAGCCCTTCGGGACGACGAAGACTACCGCTATGTAGCGGCCTGGCAATATAAGGGTACCGAAGACTGGGAACTTCATAAAGAAGAACTCATCTACGATAATATCAAGATTGCCCAGCGTAGTTATAAATAATGCTGATTAATAAATCTTTCAGCTCCATAGCTGAAGGACTATCCCATACAGTTAATTGATAATCATTAACTATTTCAACAATGAGTGAAGGAAACATGCGTCTTACACTAAAAGTGTGGAGACAAAGCAATGAAAATACAGCCGGTAGTTTTGAAAATTACCAATTGGAAGGCATCTCTCCGGATATGTCGTTCCTAGAAATGTTTGATGTACTCAACGAGCAGTTGGTAGAAGCGAAACAGGATCCTGTCGCCTTCGACCACGACTGTCGGGAGGGGATTTGTGGGATGTGCTCCATGCACATCAATGGACAGCCTCACGGACCGTTGCAAGGGGTAACCACCTGCCAGCTACATATGCGCTCCTTTAAAGATGGCGACACCATCGTGGTAGAACCATGGAGAGCCGGCTCATTCCCGGTAATCAAGGACTTGGTAGTGGACCGCGACGCCTTTGACCGCATCATTTCTGCCGGAGGATTTGTGTCTGTAAATACAGGAAACGCTCAGGATGCCAATAACCTCCCTGTTCCTAAGGAAGCTGCCGATGACGCTTTTGCCGCGGCAGCCTGTATTGGTTGCGGTGCCTGTGTAGCGGCATGTAAAAATGCTTCCGCCATGCTTTTCGTTTCCGCGAAGATATCGCAGCTGGCTTTGCTACCACAGGGGCAGGTAGAGCGGAAGATCAGAGCAGAGAAAATGGTGGCTCAAATGGATGCAGAGGGCTTCGGCGCCTGTTCCAATACTCAGGCCTGTTCGGCAGAGTGCCCCAAAGGAATCACCTTCGATAATATTGCGCGCATGAACCGCGAATACTTAGGAGCGAAATTATCCTCTACCAATGTGTAGTAAGGCATAATATCGATCATATGTCTAACAAAGGGATGGCTAACGACCATCCCTTTGTTGCTTTAAGGCCCCGTCTGTTTAGCCTATTTCACCTTGATATGACCATCATAATAAAGTTTTAAGCCTTCCCCTAAGACCTCTGTCAATTCATCTAAAGGAAGATCCTGCCAGGGATCTACACGATAAACCTTCATACGAGTCCTATCCCCTTTTTCCAAAGCTGGATGTATTAATCTGTTTCCTTCCACCATCAGAATATAGGGGTCATTTGTCTTTTTGTCCGTCCACAGGTAACAAAACATTTTATTCCTATAGCAAAAACAGGGCATACCATATTTCTGCGTTTCCGTGATCTGATCATCCTGTTCCAGAATTATCTGGCGAAGCGCTAGCAGGCATCCCTGCACCGGCTCAGTCTTAGAATAATAAAATGACTCAATATCGGATATCATGGCTATCTTATTGTATAGAACGAAAAAAAACCGACGTAATAACGCCGGTTTTCAGTTCCAGAATTTCTGGATGACTACTTCTTTTTGGTTGAATCAGCAGCAGCAGGCTTGCCTTTGCTAGCATATTCCTTATTAAGTCCTTCAATGATTTTCTTAGATACGTCCAGGTCAGGATTTGCAAAGAGAATACCTCCACCAAGCGAATAGCCCAACACATATTCATATCCATTTTCATCATTGTATTTCTCGATATACTCGCGGATATTTTTATACAATTCTTCGTTTTTCTGAGCCTCATCCTGAGCTAGTCCCTGGGCTGCCTGGTCGCGATAAGCCATTAGATCCTGTTGTTTTTTCATCAACTGAGCCTCGGTAGAACGAGCCTGATCTGGAGTCATAGTTTGTGCTTTTTTCTGGAAAAAGGCCACTTCATTCTGAAGAGAGCGTCCCTTCTGATTAAGTTCATTTTCAAGTTGGAAGTTTTTGTTTTCCAATTCTTTCTTCGTGTCCTTGAAAAAATCGTAATTCAGTAAAAGCGAGTCTACTTGAACATACACGGTCTTGCGTCCGGCCACCACACCACCATCGGCGGATGCGCTGCCCATACCTGGCTTGCTAGAAAAATGTAAGAAAAATAACACCGCCACGGCAAGGGTTAACACGATGTTCCAGATTAAGGAAGTATTGTTGTTCACGTTTTTTTAAAGGTTTTGTTTTACAAAGAGCGGCAAATATAAGGATTCTCTTTAATAGTCAAGGAAAAGCTCCCCCTAATGTCCTTCAACCCATCATTTTTTTTAGCCTCAGGGCTTAAAATATTGATTCTCTGAATACCTTCACCCGCGATCCTCATGGGATCTTTTTCCTGGCAAACTATTTTTCCCGCCTACCGACTCTCCGGATTTGTGTTCATCGATATAAAAATTGGGGAACCACCCTTATCCTTACCCATTCAAATAGGATTCAGAGTTCAATTCTGCCCAAACTCGAGAAGTTGCAAAAATCTGATCCTATTATGGCCTCTATGGGAGCTGACCGTATTTCCCAGCTGCTATTGGCAAGAGATCTCATTTCGCTATCAGATTTTAGACTATCCTTTCCCTTTGAAAAAGATTTTTGATGGAATAGCCAGCCATGCCTGCCAGTCCAGCCATGAGTCCACCTATTAAGCCTGTCAAAACTACAAGGAGGGTGGCGTTAGGCAAGCGAAATACCTGGGTAATACGTTCAGATATGGCTCCCCCCGACTCTATATGCTGATAGCCACTATACAGGAGCCAAAGTAGAGCTACAGCTAAGAAACTACTCAAAAAAGCCGCAAGATAGCCTGAAGGGCGCCATATATGCACCAGAAAAGGCACCAGCGCTATGACCCACCAGGGAGCCAGGAGTTGGCTGACACCAGCCAAGATCAGAACCAGAAGAAAATTCAGAAATCCTTGCATATTATTTTTTGTTAAAAATCAATTTGCTTGCCAACCGGTCGCTTTGCTGTTCAGCAGTCTCCAGGAATAATAATTCGTTGAGCTCTCCTTTCACCCATTTGTCCAGCATATTGAGGTAATACGGACTGCCCGGATTGCCCGACTGCCCCCCTGGGTATATACCGTAGCCTCTAGGCTTAGGGCCCAGCTCTACCACCATACGCCAGCTCGGACCATGGGTAGTGGTAATGGCGTTCACAATGCTGGAGCCTCCCCCCGTACTGAGCACTCCGGAGTCGAAGGGCCCAAGTTGCTTGCTCAAATGCTTAATATTAGTAGCTTTCACCTTACTCCAGGCCCATTCCGGACTCAAAGGACCATGCGCATGGGTAAGCGTTTCGAGAGAGGCTCTAAAACTATTTAGAACAATATCATTCATCGTCTCTTTCTGGGGCGTACGCCGATCGTCAAACCAGGAAGCATCAGGTTCGTTAAGCAGTAGGTATAGCGTTCGATCCCGGGATGGATACCGCATGGGCAATTTTTGCCCCCCAAACTCATCCTCCCAAATCGATTCCCGTAATTGGACAATCCAGGTTTCAAAGATGGCTGCCCCAATGGAAGCAGGACTGTTTACCAGGTCCCAAGCTTCCAGCGCATTGGCAGCCGCTTTTTCTGACGGGGCACCGGGATTATTTTTTAGTATATCCAGCAAACGAGGGAGTATGGAGCGAGCCAACACGCTAAAATTATCCGTTTGTAACAGCCTCAAACTATCTCCAGTGGCCTGTTTCATTGCATCCAGTCTTTCGTTGATCCGTATACCTCTTTCGGCTGGGGCAAACTCCCAATTGATATAGTATGGGTAACTAGGATCGGTCGAGGACTGATTAGCAGAGCTAACATAACCGCGAGGAGGATTTTTCACATAGGGGTTCTGCTCAAATGGAATCCAATCGTTCCAATCGTCGGTAGGATTGGTACCGTCGAGAACAAATTTTCCTTGGTTTTTATATTTTAAAGGGAATTTGCCATTTACAGTTATGGCAATATCTTTCTTGTTGTCAGCAAATATGAAATTCTGAGCCGGCCCCACATAATGGGAAAGGGCCTGACGGTAATCTTCGAAATTTTTTGCTTTATTGAGCTGATAAAAAGTTTGAAAGCTATTGCCTGCCTCACGCCCTATCCATCGGGTAGAATAATAAGTAGGAGTTCCCAGACTATCCGTTTCACTAAAGACGGGTCCATGATGGGTATAAACCACTTTAAGAACCCTGGGCTCAGCCTCATCTTTTACCTGAATCTGCTCTTCGCGGAATTGAGTCCTCTTCCATTGGTTGTCGTGCCAGTATTCACTTTGTGTCTCATCCCGAAAACGAATTTTATAATAATCGAAGACATCGGCATCTACATTCGTCACGCCCCAGGCAATATCTTTATTAAAGCCTATAATCACACTGGGTATGCCGGGAAGGGACACTCCATACACATTCAGACCCGGTGCATGCAACTGAACCTGGTACCATATGGATGGCAAGGTAAGTTCCAGATGGGGATCATTGGCCAGAATGGGATACCCCGTCAAAGATTTTTCTGCCGATATAGCCCAGTTATTGCTCCCTACCCCTTCCACTTTAGGGGCCACTGGCTCGAGGGGGTGCAGTTTCCCAGATCTTTGAACCAGAGTGTCGGAGTGATGAAGGCTGGGCGTGCCGACGGGGATGGGTAGGCGCTTAAAATCCCATGCAGTCCCTGCCGGGATAATGGGGCTTTCCTGAAGAAGTGGGTAATCGGGAAATAAATTATCCAGTACTTCCTGACCATATTCTTTAAGTATATGCGACATTTTTACGTCATCGGAGCGCCCGGCCAATGTCAGGGTCATCTGTTCTAACATATACATCGTATAAATGGGCTTCCAGTGATCGGGAGCATAACCTAGGAGTTTATATTCCACTGGGTAATCCTTCGGTTTCAGTTGATCGATATACGCATTAACACCGGCCGTATAACCCAAAAGGGCTTCCCTGCTCCGCTTATCGCTCATTGCAACTTTAAAATTACTTTCAGCACCAAAGTTCATACCCATTCTTCTGTTTTTCTCGTCCATAGCCAGAGTAGCAGGTCCGAGCACCTCCGAAAGTCGCCCCGAGGCAGCTCTTGTCTGAAGATCCATTTGCCACAAACGATCTTTGGCCGTTACAAAGCCCTGGGCAAAAAACAAGTCAAAGTCATTTTGAGCAAAAATATGGGGAACTCCCATGTCATCGTATCGCACCGTTACGACATCTCTCAGGCTGTCCGAGGATATGCTGATTTCCGTGTCTTTTTCATAGGCACGCTCCCAGTTTTGCCAAAAACCGGTAAAAGGGCTAAGGAACCCTCCTAACGCTGGAGCGGGGCCCCATCGGACGCTAAGGACATAAAAAAAACTGACAGCAAGAAGCAGGGAAACAATCGCTTTGACAAATTTCATATTTTAAAGGCTTTGGCGAATGACACTAACAATATAAACGTTCTATCAGGCTGAAACTACTTGGACAATCGCTTCAATCTGGGCCAGATCACTATACATCACCGAACGCTCATCGGGTATATCTCCTGCCATTGATACCTTTTCCGGGAAGTACGATTGCCGCCCGGGCCTAAAGGCTTTGGCCGTCAGATGCAAAGCATCTACTCCAGCATCCTTAAGTTGAAGAGCGTTTTCAGCATTTACACCGGCTCCGGCCATTATTTCTATCCTACCTGCCGAAACCTTGGCAAGTTGGGAAAGTACATCTATTCCTAAAGCTGCAGTGGCGTGAAGACCCGAGGTCAGGATACGCTCTGCGCCGGTGCTGATCACTGCCTCTAAGGCTTTCAACGGATCCGGCGTTAGGTCGAATGCCCGATGAAAAGTCACTTTCATTGGACTGGCATATTCTACCAAAGCCTTCGTACGAGCTATATCGACCTGCCCGTCAGGCATTAACAATCCCAGAACAACGCCATCGGCTCCCAATTTTTTGGCTAGGGCAATGTCCCGTCGCATAATTTCTTCTTCAAATACATCATATACAAAATCCCCACCCCGGGGGCGTATCATTACATAAATCGGTATTTGAATATGCTGCCGAACGAGTTCAATAAGTCCTGCACTGGGGGTAGTTCCGCCTTCACCCAGGCCTGCACAAAGTTCTATTCTACTGGCTCCTCCCTCCTGGGCATTGATGCAGGACTCTAAGGAATAGGCACAGATTTCTATGGTCATCATATTGTTATTTTGGAAACGATGGGTTATGTACAAAGATGAATAATTATTTGGATAGCCCGAAGTATATGAAAGCTTAGAGCCTATTTAAATTCTAATATTTGGACTGCTTAAGGTTAATTTTATAACGAAACTCAGGCCTGTAATCCAATGACAGCCCAGACCAATTGGAAAAAATTTTTAACGCAATGGCATCCAAAAAATAAGAAAAACTATTTTCTGGATAATTTTAAAACCTCTTTTAAATACATTTTTTTCGAATTCCCGTACCTCCCACTCCCATACTTTAGGGTAGGAAGAGCCTGTTTGCTCAGTAGAGATGTCGGCTAAAAAAATATTAAGAAAAATTAGAGCCATAACCCATTATAATACAGACACTTATAAAAAGTAAAAAAAATCAAAATTTTTAAATGCAATTATTTTTATTTTTTTTGGTTAGAGACTATTAAAGGATGCATTTTTTTTTACTTTTGCACTCCTAAAATCAGTAAGTAACTCTTTAATAGGCTAAATAATATGTACTGGACACTCGAACTTGCATCATATCTTGAGGATGCTCCTTGGCCAGCTTCGAAAGACGAGCTAATTGACTTTGCAATTAGAACAGGTGCTCCCCTGGAAGTGGTAGAAAACCTTCAGGAACTTGAGGATGACGGACAACCTTACGAAAGCATTGAGGAAATTTGGCCGGACTATCCGACCAAGGATGACTTCTTTTTTAATGAAGACGAATATTAGATAGATAGCGGCACCATTCGGTGCCGTTTTGCTTTGGGGACCAGTGCATTCATAGGAATATGGAACCTCATAAGGAAAATTTTATTTCAATTTAAAAACAAAAAAAAGTACCTTGTTAGTGATAAACTACGGCGTATAGGCGTCTTTTCAGCGATTTTAGTGCCATTAAACCCGGATTTTTATCCATTTAGAGCAATGGAACTTCGATTATTAAAAGAATTGGTCAAGAAGGGTGAGAGTCAGCATCTAGAATTCAAATTGAAGTCTAGCCACCCTGAAAAGATTGTCCGTGAGATCGTAGCCTTCGCCAATACCCATGGAGGCAAGCTTATGGTCGGGGTTGGCGATGACATGCGTATTAAAGGACTCAAGGACATCGCCGAGGACGAGTTCATCCTGTTTCGAGCGATAGAAAAATTAATTTTTCCTAAACTCGAATACCAGAGCGAACGCGTGGCCATTGGTTCCGATATGGAGGTTTTGGTAATTCACGTTCCCAAAAGCCCGGATAAGCCGCATTATGTGGTAGATGCTACCGGGGAAAGAAAGGCCTACGTTCGTGTGGCCGACAAATCCATACAGGCTAGCCGGGAGATGAAAGAGATCATGCGTAGAGGACGGCATGGTCAGGATGTTCGTTTCCAATACGGAGAAAAGGAGAAAAAGTTAATGGAGCTTCTGGATTCAAAACAGTCAGTAACCGTAGATCTATTTGCTACCTTTGCTGGAATTCCCCGGCGCATGGCGTCCAACACCCTGGTGGTAATGGTTCTGGCAAGAGTGCTGGAAGTCCACCCCCGTGAAATGCTGGACCAGTTTACCATGGCCATGCTGCCAGGACGCTAGCAGATAAAAAAAATCTGCAAACCTTTCAGCTTGCAGATTCAAGTTATTTAGAAAGGAAGATCGTCCGACTCATCTTCCGTAAAGGTAGTGACAGGTGGAATAGGGGCTCCTCCCGATGAGGCCGGCGCTCCAGCACCACTTTTCTCTACTTTCCAGGCTTTCACTTCCGTATACCACCTGGAATTATATTCCCTGCTTTCGATATCGACGGAAGCTGTTACGGTGTCATCCACCTGAAGAGCAGCCTGATCTATTTTATCGCCCCATAAAGAAACACATACTTTTTTAGGATACTGCGAAGGGATTTCTATAACGAACTCCTGCTTGCGCCATGTTCCATTCTTACCCTGGCCCGACACTTCTGGCAACAAGGCGATAACGGTTCCTGTTAATTCCATATTTAGTTTTAATAAATTGTTACAAATTTCGAGAGGTCAAAAGTACAAGATTTGAGTTTCCGAATCAACCATGTACCCGGCATTATGCTATAGCTCTTTCCAGATCCCCCAGCAAATCTGCAATATCCTCTATGCCTACACTCAGGCGAATCAGTCCATCGCTAATACCCATGGCTTCCCTTTCTGCCTTGGGCACGCTCCCATGGCTCATGCTTGCCGGATGAGCACAGAGCGACTCCACTCCTCCCAAGGATTCCCCTAGTGCGAACAACTCAAGACCTTTCATAACCCTAAGCGCTTCTTCATAACGCTGATCCTTAAGTTCGAAGGAGACCATACCACCAAAATCGCGCATCTGTCGGCTGGCGAGAGCATGACCAGGGTGCTGAGGAAGGCCCGGATAGTAGACAGCCCCTACTTTTGGGTGCAGGTCGAGCCAATGGGCCACCTTCATGGCATTTTGTCCATGCCTTTCCATTCGCAAAGCCAAGGTTTTAAGTCCCCGCAGTACCAAGAAACAATCCTGAGGCCCTGGAACGGCACCCGTCGTATTCTGAACAAAAGCGAGCCGTTGCGCCAGCTCATCGTCGTTGGTAATCAGCGCCCCCATAATCACATCGGAATGCCCTCCCAAATATTTCGTCGCCGAATGCATTACCAAATCTACCCCTATATCCAGAGGGGTTTGCAAATAGGGTGAGGCAAAGGTATTGTCCACGACGGTAATAATCCCCCTATTCTGGCAATGCTTTACTACCGCCTCCAGATCAATAATTTTAAGCAGGGGATTCGTAGGCGTTTCCATCCATATCATCTTCGTGCCCGGGCCTATATGAGTATGGAGAGCTTCTGCGTCCGTAAGATCTACGAATCGAAAAATTACCCCCATAGGCGCATATATCTGATTCATCAAACGGTAGGTACCCCCATAGATGTCGGCAGTAGCTACTACTTCATCTCCAGGCTTCAAGCTTCTCAGGGCAGCATCTATTGCCGCCATTCCCGACCCAAAACATAAGGCATGACGACCATTTTCCAAGGAGGCCAAGGCCGTTTGAAGGGCAGTTCTTGTGGGATTATGGCTCCGCGCATAGGTATATCCCTTATGAACACCCGGACCTTCCTGAACAAAAGTGGAGGTTTGGTAAATAGGTGGTATGATGGCACCGGTGGACGGGTCAGGTTCCATTCCTGCATGAATAACTTTGGTAGCAAATTTCATAGGCATCTTACATTCTACGTTTTTGATCTAACGATCTTGTTCTAATAATATCCGTACTTTGGGTATATTTGGTTTTTTATAAAAACAACTATATCCTTTCAGTAACCTTCACCGTCCTGAAAGTAGTAAATAATACCTAAGATTTTGGCAAAATCCCCACGCACTTCCATCCCGGCACCTATAATTATCAGCATCCTGATGACCGTTGTCCCACTGTTTGCGACTTCAGCACTCACCGCCTGGGCAGTGTCTGAAGAGAGCCTGGTATCTGGCTGGAACACACAAACCTGGTTGATGGTCACTACCCTTCTAACCCTAACCTCGGCAGTGGCCCTTACGCCTCCCACCTTTCTGGCCTTGGTATACGGGTATTTTATGGGTCTAATAGCTATTCCCTATCTCATTGCGCTCAATCTTTGTGCCATAGGCCTAGTCTATCTATTTGCACTTTTTTTCGATGCTGGCACCACTATGCCTTATCTTATTAAAGCTTTTCCCAAGGTGGAAGGACTGCTGACCCGATTCAGAGCAAATCAACTACGCCTCATCTTCTTCGCCAAATTATCTCCTATCCTACCATTTGCGGTGACCAACTTGTTCTTCGCCATTGCTGGAGCGCGATTAACCCAAGTCATATTAGGAGGTACCCTGGGAATGATTCCTCGTACGATTCTGGCGGTCTGGATCGGAAGTGAAGCCCAAGATATTCAATACCTGCTCGATCATCCCCAGGAAGGCTTAGCAAGTAAGCTAATAACAATCGTCCTGCTTATCATTTCGAGTCTGGGAATCAGTTTTTTTCTTCGGGAGAAAAAAATTGCGGAAAATTAGCAGCTTTACTATCCAGGAAATAGCATACTTGATAATATCGTACAATAAAAGGCCACTAATCGCTATAAATGCATTGGCAATATCCTTTTTATTTGTAAAATAATTATACGAACAACCCTGGTAGCAATGAACTCCCTTCCCTTAATAGACTTGCTGATCGTAATAGCCTACCTAATCGCTATGGTATTGGTCGGACTGTACTTTTCTAGAAAGAATACGACAGCCGACCAGTTCACAAAGGCCTCTGGAAATATTCCCGGCTGGGCTATTGGGATTTCTATTTACGCCACCTTTCTGAGCAGCAATACCTTTCTTGGAGTCCCAGGAAAGGCCTACGGAAGCAACTGGAACTCCTTTGTATTTAGTCTGTCCATGCCCCTAGCGGCCTGGGCAGCCACCAAATATTTCATACCCTTTTACCGAAATTCCGGTGAAGTGTCGGCCTACACGCATCTGGAGCATAGATTTGGAGCCTGGGCAAGAACCTATGCTGTGGTATGCTTCTTGTTAACACAGTTGGCCCGGATGGGATCTATATTCTTCGGAATTGCACTTAGCTTACAAGCCCTTACCGGCTATCCCATGGCTATGATCATGATCGTGGTGGGGATATCCATTGTCGTATATACGGTAATGGGAGGCATGGAAGCGGTTATCTGGACCGAAGTAGTTCAGGGAGTCATCAATACCATTGGGGCACTGGCCATATTATATCTGGTCGTCGACAGCATGACAGGTGGCATTCCTGCCATTATAGACATCGGCAAGGACAACGACAAATTCAGCTTGGGAACCCTGTCTCCGGATTTTGTCCAGTCCTCCTTTTGGGTGGTCCTTCTCTATGGCTTTTTCATGAACCTCAATAATTTTGGCATGGATCAAAATTATGTTCAGCGTTACCATACCACCGGTTCCATCAAAGAGGCTGCCAGCTCGGTATGGCTTTGCGTTTACATCTACCTGCCCGTTTCCCTATTATTTTTCATGCTCGGATCCTGTCTTTTCGCCTATTACGAAAGCAACCCCGCGCTCTTAGAGCCTATCCGTATGGCTGCGGCCACTGAGCGATTGCCAGGAGGAAGCCCAGCCGCAATTTCGCAGCTGGCCTCAACACTGACCGCCGAAGACTATGGCGACAAAGTGATGCCCCATTTTATGGTCACAAAGGTTCCTGTAGGATTATTGGGGCTAATTGTAGCCGCCATTATGTCAGCCGCAATGAGTACCATAAGCTCGGGCATGAACGCTTCGGCAACTGTCTTCTCTGTCGACATTTATCAGCGTTATATCCAACCCGATGTCACTCCCAAACAATCGATGAAACTACTCTATATAGCCACCACCGTCTTCGGATTGCTAGGAATGCTTACCGGCATAGCCATGATTGGTGTAAAGAGTGTATTAGATATATGGTGGCTGCTATCTGGAATCTTCGCCAGTGGAATGCTAGGACTGTTCCTGCTCGGCATTATTTCTCGAAATACCAGGAATACGGAGGCGCTTATTGCTACCATTATCGGGATCATCATCATCGTCTGGATGACCTTCTCTCCCCAGCTCACCGATGAATACGCCTACCTGCGAAACCCTCTCCATCAGAATATGATCATGGTCGTTGGCACGCTTTCGATCTTTCTAATAGGAATCCTGCTCACCCGATTTAAAAAAACGAAAGAGCCAGTTGGGGAAGCAGTAGGAGAAGAAATATAAATGATACCCTTACCATATTTTATTCAGGACCACAAATATCATGTCAAACTCAAGTAATCCCTCCGCTATCATTCTACCCAAAGGCTTTATCCCCGTAATGCTAACCCCATTTCTGGAATCGGGCGACATAGACTTCCCCGGCCTGCGTGCCCTTACAGAAATGTATTTGAAAGCGGGTGCAACCGGTCTATTTGCCAATTGCCTTTCCAGTGAAATGTACGAGCTAAGTCCTGAAGAGCGAATTGCCATTACCCGTACCGTCATAGATCAGGCCGCAGGGCGGGTCCCTGTAGTGGCTACCGGTACTTTTGGTGGCCCTATTACCGAGCAGGCTCAGTTTGTCAAAGAAATCTTCGCAGAAGGAGTGCAGGCAGTCATTGTGATTACGGGCCTGATCGCTTCTGAGGACGAATCAGATGAAATATTCCTGACGAGAATGAAGGAACTAATGGCACTTACCGGCGATATCCCTCTGGGATTTTACGAATGCCCTGTCCCCTATAAAAGATTGATCAACAGCTATATTCTTTCGGAATTGATGCCTACCGGGCGACTGGTATATCATAAGGATACCTGTTTGGACTCGGAAGAAGTGTCGAAACGTATTGCCATCGGAAATGACGAGAATTTTGGTCTTTACGATGCCTATATGGTCAATGCAGAAAGTTCTCTACGAGCGGGAGCTGCTGGGTTGTCTTGCATTCAAGGTAATATATATCCCGAGCTTATCACTTGGATCTGTAACCATTACCAGGACGAAAACAAGACGTTGGAGAGAGAAAAGGTAAATGCATTTTTCGTCAAAACCATGGACCTGGTTCATACGGCCTATCCTACCATTGCCAAATATAGTTTACAGAAGAAGGGTTTACCGATTAGCCTGTTTACACGCCGGGAAGTAGAACCCCTGACCGACGACTTAAAGCAGGCTATAGACACCTTGCTTACAGAGGCAGATGATCTACTTCAGGAAATTGGAGCCTCAGCCGTAGTAGTATCCTGAAATGCTGAGGCCTTTGGGTGAGTGAGAACCATTGAATATCCCACCCACCCATGGCACCATACTTAGACACAGCCGAAAGAAATTGAGATTTTCAAATATCCTTATTCCTAAACGCTATGAATTTCCCTAATCAGAACATCCTCATCCGAGTTACCCAAGGTGACGAAGCAGCTTTTTCCCAGCTCTACGTGCATTTCAGAATGCCTGCCGTCAAGTTTTGCACTTCCTTACTGAAAGATGTAGACGAGGCTGAAAATGTTACACAAGAAGTATTCGCTAAAATCTGGGATAGACGAAGCCAAATCAAACCTGAGCACAGTTTTCAATCCTATTTATTCGTTAGTCTGCGCAACCAGATTTTCGATCAGTTTAAGAAAATAGAGAAAGATCAGCGCCTGCGAAGTCAGTATCTCGAGAATATCAGTTTGCTTACCGACGACGATGGAGAGGACCAAGACGCCCATATACAAGCGATGCATAGCGCCATTGACGACCTACCCCTGCGAAGAAAACAGATTTTCAAGCTTAACTTCGAGGAAGGAAAGTCATACAAAGAAATTGCCGACTACCTGAATATTTCTACCAATACGGTAAAGAACCAACTGATTAAGGCCAGACAAATCTTGAGAGAGAAAATCGGCTATGGAGCAGCGCGTTTTTCAGGTGGCTGACCTGAAAATCAACAACCTGCATTTCAAAACCATTAGAAACAACCTACTTGCTGTCTTATATAGGTAAATTCCATTTATCATTATGAAGCCGCATTTCCATAGGGTACCCATCAAATCACAGAATTCTTTCAGCATCCGCCACGAGAAGAATTCTGGCTTTGGAACAGTATGGCATTATCACCCCGAGTTGGAGTTGCATTTCCTGGTTAAAGGGAGAGGAGTGCGCTTTATAGGAGACGACATCTCCAATTTTTCCGACGGTGAATTAATTCTTCTGGGCGAAAATCTTCCTCATACCTGGCGTGTGGAAGAGGGTAGTGATAAATCGGAAATTGAATTGATCATTATCCATTTCCTTCCCGACTGCCTCGGAGCCGACCTGCTGCAGCTTCCGGAAGCCTACTTGATTCCGAAGTTATTTGAAAAGGCAAAAAAAGGGTTGGTAATACATGGAGAAACCCGAAGCCAAGTGGTCGATCTGATGCGCAAGGCTGTAAATGCCCAAAACTTGGAAAGACTTATTGCCCTACTTTCTATTCTGAAAATCCTGGCCGAGAGCCAGGAGACTTCCATCATCGCTTCGGCCCATGCATTCTATAAGTCCAACGACAGCGAGACTTTGAGACTCAATAAAATATATGCCTACACACTCACCAATTATAAGAAAGATATTAGCCTGCAGGATGTGGCTTCCCTGGCCAATCTGGGTGTGACATCCTTTTGTCGGTATTTCAAGATGATGACGAAAAAAACCTATAACGATTTTCTGGTGGAAATCAGGATCAGCCATGCCTGCCGGTTTCTGATAGAAGACCGGCTGCCGACTGAAGTAATTTGCTTTGAATGTGGGTTCAATAATGTTTCTAATTTTTATAGGCACTTCAAAAAGGTTACTGATATGACGCCTCTGGAGTACAAACGCAAATTCCTGAAAGTCACCCCTGAACTGATCTGATCAATGATCATGTTTACGCATATACTCGTCCATCGACAGACGACCAGACCCTACCACAATGAATAAAACGATCAGGAGTAGGGTGACTAGGGAAAGCCACAACTCCGAGTTGAGGTAGGAAAATCCCATGCGTAAATTCACAAAGAAAACGGCCGTAACAAGAATAGGCAGCTGGAAGGCGGCTGCTAACCGGGTAAGTACCCCCAAAGCGATCATTAACCCACCGAAAATATGCGCAAAGGCCACGTAATGCACTGCCGTTACCGTCCATAACTGAATATCCAAATTGGAAACCAGCTCCATAACCCTTTGCGTGTCACTTATAAAACTTATTCCTTTAAAGAATAGAAGAGCCCCTAGCCCGATGCGGAGGAAGTCTAGCCAAGCTGGATGGTGCGTATCCCCCCAATGTCCGATTCTGTCGATCATATTCATAGCTTCTGAAAGGTTTGGTATGCAGAAATATAAGCATAAGAAAGGACAATATCAAGTAAAATATGGACTTTACAGTTAAAATTTTAGTACTATCTCAAGGCTGTTCTTCCCCTGAGGATGAAACATAAAATCATATATGACAAAAGGAGAGCCTGCATATATAGCGACTCTCCTCCTGAATTTTAATCTTAGCAATACGGCGATAAAAAAATTCGTCGTTACAGCATATATTTCAATTTGATTACTTCTCTTTCAAGCAAAAACCTCCATTTTCCTCTTGGAAGCTCCTTTTTGTTCAGTCCAGCAAATACGGTACGATCTAGTTTCTGAACTTCATATCCCAGGTGCTCAAACATCCGACGAACGATGCGGTTGCGACCACTGTGAATTTCCAGCCCAACGACCATGGCATCGGGGGTAACCAAACCCACCTCATCGGGGCGGATAAATCCGTCTTCTAACTCCAGACCATGTTTCAGCAGCTCAAAGTCCTCGGTCGTAATTGGCTTGTCCAATTCCGCTTGGTAGATCTTCTTAATTCCACTGGATGGATGGGTTAGCTTTTCTGCTAATTCACCATCGTTAGTCAACAAAAGTAGGCCTGTTGTATTCCTATCCAAACGCCCTACGGGGTAAACACGTTCGTCACAGGCTCCTTGGATCAGATCGAGTACCGTTTTACGTTCTTCCGGATCATCGGTGGTAGTAATATAGTCCTTCGGTTTGTTGATCAGGATATACACCATTTTTTCGGGGTTCAGGGCTTTCTTTCCGAATTTCACCTGATCGGTTCGCTTCACCTGAAAGCCCATCTCGGTGATGGTCTTACCATTTACTGATATCTGCCCTGAAGCAATGAGTTCATCCGCTTCCCGGCGGGAGCAAATTCCTGCATTAGCAATAAATCTATTTAAACGCAGGGTATCTGACTCTTCTGCTCCTTTACTTTTTTTTGTAGGCTTCTTATCGTCGTAGCGCGACAAATTATATTTTGGAGCAGCTTCCAGCCTTCCTACACGCCGCTCTTCACCGGAGACTTTGCCTTCCGAACGACTACCCAAGGAGGCTGCTGGTTGTTCGCCCCGGTCCCGGAAATTCTTCTGGAAGGGTTTTTTGCCTTCAGAATCTCTTTCCCAAGGCTTGCTATATGGTTTCTTGAAGTCTGATGCCCCTTCTCCCCGGTGTTCAGGTTTGCCAAAGCCTGCACGACGATCTTCATTACGACCCTTGTCGAAAACAGGTTTTCCAAATCGTTTTGGCGCACCATATCCCGTTCTGGCTCCGCCGGCCTGATCTTCTCGTTGCGGCCTGAAAGGCTTACCGCCTTCTTTCTTCTCGAAAGAACGATAGGGCTTGTCACGACCCGACTGATCGAAGGAGCGACGCTCATCCCGGCCTGAATCTGTAGAGCGGGTCCCCCGCTCCGCCCAAGGCTTGTCAAAAGACTTTGCCAAACCTTCCGGGCGACCTACTGCTGGCTTACCTTTGTATGCTCTAGCCTCTGCCGCCTCTCTGGCCGCCGCCACTCGTAAGCTGGATTTCTTGATGGTAGGCTTGCTGAAGCGACTTTCCATAGCCCAATCTCCACCATCAATGCTTTTCTTTTTTCTGCCACCTGCCGACCGGCCGGCTACCTGTCCCGACGCCTTAGCATCTTTTGGTTTTTCTGTTCTTTTTCTCATTAGGAATGCAGTATCACTACTGGATTTTTGTTCCTCTTAACAAATTTTAGTGCGAAATCGTGCTCCTGGTGATTTATTTCCACCCGGCCCGCACAGTCACGAACGTATCTGATGATCAGAGTACTACGTTTGATATTTTATTGAAATACAAAGATAGAATATTTTTTATTCAAATTAATCTGATGTAGATTATCCGAAACTTTATACCGATTCGTTTATAGTATTCATCAAAGAAAGCCTATTTTGGCAAGATGATATCTCCCCTTAACAGCAGGATGTGAATAATGTCAATACCTACACCTACAACAGCCTTATGGAAACCCGGCACTAACCTTACGGAGCATTCCAATTTAAAACGTTATATGGACTGGCTTTTTGTAAAAAAAGGCCTGTATTTCCGCAGTTATCAGGATCTTTGGGAATGGTCGGTTACCGACCTGGAAGACTTCTGGGAAAGCATGTGGCAATTCTTCAATATTAAGTCACACGAAGTTTATCTGGAAGTTATCAGCAGGCCTAAGTCGGGAATGATCGGCACAAAATGGTTTCGACGATCGAAACTAAACTATGCCGAGCATATCTTCCGGAATAAATCAAAAGGTAAACCAGCCTTACTGTTCCAGTCGGAAACCAGAGGACTCAGCCCCGTCACCTGGGAGCGGCTGGAGGCAGACGTTGCCGCAGTGGCGGCCTGGCTAAGGCAAATAGGCATCAAGCCGGGCGACCGGGTGGCTGCCGTCTTCCCCAATTGTCCTGAAGCCATCATAGCATTTTTGGCTACCAATGCAGTAGGAGCCGTATGGTCCTCCTGCTCGCCCGACTTTGGTGTGGCGGGCATAGCCGATCGTTTTCAGCAGATAGAGCCCAAAGTCCTATTTCTTTGCGATGGATACACCTATAATGGCAAGTCTTACCCCAGCACCACGCTTCAATTGGCCCTGGCGGAGGCACTACCCTCCGTCAATGATGTCGTATTTGTCAAAACTGGTGATTTTGGTCTCCAGCCAGAGCGCACTACCGCTTGGGAAGATATTTTACACTTTCCCCATCATGGTCTAGAGTTCGAACCCGTCCCTTTCGATCATCCTATCTGGGTTTTATACTCTTCGGGGACCACCGGGAAGCCCAAAGCCATCACCCATGGTGTGGGAGGGTGCTTATTAGAACATTACAAAGCCCTGGCCCTGCATCAGAATGTCAAACCCGGCGACCGATACTTCTGGTACTCTACCACCGGCTGGATGATGTGGAACTATGCCCTAGGCTCCATGCTTTGTGGGAGCACACTGGTCATCTACGACGGCGCACCCATGTACCCCTCGTCCCAGACATTATGGGCCCTAGCCGAGCAAGCCAAAATAACGCATTTCGGAAGTGGAGCCGCTTACTTTATTGCCTGCATGAAAGCCGGAGTGAGCATCGCCAACGACCAGCTAAAATCACTGGAAACCATAGGCTCTACAGGCTCCCCGCTAACGGCAGATGCCTATGAGTGGATCTATAAATTTGTAAAAAAAGATGTCTGGCTTATTTCCTTGAGCGGAGGTACCGACGTCTGCAGCGCATTCGTGGGAGGCAGCCCCCTCTTGCCCGTTTATGCTGGAGAAATACAGTGCCGCATGCTGGGCTGTAAGATAGAGGCCTACGACGAAAATGGACAACCGCAGCTCAATCAACTTGGCGAGATGGTCATCACCCAGCCCCTGCCCTCTATGCCTATTTATTTTTGGAATGACCCCAATCAAGAACGTTACCTTAGCAGCTATTTCGAAACCTATCCAAACATTTGGCGCCATGGTGACTGGATAAAAATTAACGACAGAGGGGGAGTAGTAATTCAAGGTCGCTCCGATACTACCCTCAACCGAGGCGGTGTACGCATTGGAACAGCTGAGATATATAGCGCGGTGGAAAGTCTGCCCCCCGTAAAAGACAGCCTGGTCGTCTATCTGGAGAAGTCCGATGGAGAAGGGACTATCTCCCTATTCGTCGTATTAAAAAAGGGGCACCAACTAACCGAAGAATTAAAGAAAACCATCAAGAACACCCTCCGCCAGCAATATAGCCCCCGGCACGTGCCCGATACCATAGAGGAGGTGGCCGACATACCCTATACCATCAGTGGCAAGAAAATGGAGGCACCGGTAAAAAAGATATTGATGGGGCAAGACCCGAAAACCAGCGCCAACTTAGCCACCATGCGCAATCCGGAGGCTTTGAATGGGTTTGTGTGAATAGTAAATAGCGGTCGGCTATCGGCTGTCGGCTTTTGGCGGTCGGCGGTCGGCGGTCAAATTCTTCTAGAAATAGATTTTCTAGCTGACTGCTGGTTACAAAACCCATTATGCCAAATTGGTCCTGATAACGGATTGTCCTTAAATAAAATCAAGGGGTTAAAACCGTCTTCCAATCGTAAAGGATAATTGTGGAAAAATGGTGTCTCCATTGGTATCCAGCTGTAAGCCCGTCGTGAGTCCTAGAATTATTTTTTGTTTGATGCTATAGCTGGCGAAAAGTTGTGAGAGTCCCCCGACGGAATAAGTTCGTTGGGGAGTGATATGTTCGGTGATAAAGATGGGTACTGGTAAGCCCGTTGCAATAGGGAACAGCATGGTTAAATCATCGGGAACCGAAGAGGACTGATATCGAAAAAAACCTCCCACTCGAATTCCCAAATCCCAATTTGTTTTTTGTAAAAAATGGTAGCCAATTTTCCCAACAAGCTGAGCCCCTGCAGTGGTATATCGGTAAGACAAATCATGAACCTCGCCGTTATCTTCCGTAACCAATAGAAGATCTGATCCATCGTGTATGGTTGTACCTATTTCAGTAGACCAAGATAATTTTTTTCGAAAATATTTTTCATATTCTACCCCTAGTACTAAACCCTGAACATCGCCAGTCCCATGTCTTCCTCTTCCGATATTGAACCTCAGTGATTCGTTTGGAATTAAAGGAGCATTCTGGGAAAAGGCCAGATGGACATTGCAGAATGCAATGAATAAAAGCAATAGGTTTTTTTTCATAAAAATAGATAAAAGGCAGTGGCCGTATAAAAGCCAGTACCGGGTACAGGATTGATTCTAATAAAATTTTCTGCTGAAATTCATATTAGCTATCTGATAAATTTGAGGTATTGACCGGGTGATTATAAATTCGTACGGATGGTGCCCTGACGGGTAGTGAATACTGGACATTAGTTGCTATATCCATTATTTAACTGATTCACCTAGGCTTTGCTTATTTTAAACGTAAACCTAAAAAAGTGGTCTTCCAAAAGCACGACAACTTTCTTAACCTAGGTTGATTCATGTATCTACATCAATATGTAGCATTATCGTCATCATTTTTTCTTGCAAATTTTCTTCGAATACGTGAAAGATGAGTGGGTGTAACGCCCAGATAACTGGCGATATGCTGCATTTTTACACGATTCGAAAGGTTCTTATGTGTTTTAATAAAGTCTTCATGACGTTCATAGGCAGTTTGCATATAGTATCCCTGCATTCGCTTTTCTGAAATACACAAGCGATTTTGAAGAATACCAAATGCCCTTTCATAGAGTTCTGGAAATTCATCCAACAACTGCTGGTAATCTTGTCTGGAAATTTGGTAAAGAGCTACGGGTGAGCAGGTTTGAATATATTCTGGAGATGGCTTACCGTATAAAAAGCTTTCTGTCGAAAAAATAAAATTCCCCTCGGAAGCAAACCAGTTGGTCCATTCCATTTCGTATGACCGGTAATAACAGCGAACAACCCCTTTTTTAATAAAATATAGATGTTCTTGAAATTGACCAGGAGAAAGAATGGTTTCAGATTCTGCCAATTCTATGATGGTCATTTTTCGAAGAATAGCTTCACATGCTCTTGAGCTCGCAAAATTTTGAAAATCAAAATTGACTAATTCTAACATCGTGTGGATGAATGATAATTTTGGAAATTTTTATACAGAAAACGTTCTTACACATATTTGAAAAATTTTGCAGGTGGCTAGCACATTTGCAATCCAAGACTTCAATAACCCAAATGCATGTTCAGCCACCTTACTAGTATCAACAATCCAAAGTAGTTAATTATTTAATGATCTATTATTTATTTTAATTATCCCATAATATAATATTTAACAGGCATCTCCTAAATACCATAAATACTCAGCCATAGTATTTCATTTGGGAGGATCAAACCCTTTCAATACAATTGACTAAAATGGTACGAGTCAGATGTCATGCCTAAGTTAGAAAGACCAGCCTTATGGTTAAATGCTCTTGATAGGTCGAGTGCGCATATAAAACGGAATCTGAATCGCACAGTCTGGAGGTATGCCTAATGAAGTGACACAGAGAATGCACCATTTCACTGTTTGTATTGTTGAAAAAATGTCAACAAATAACCAGATCAGCAAAAAAACCATCAAGGACGAGCCAAAAGAGCAGTTCAGCTTCAGGTATAAGCCCCTTGCTTTTGAAGTCAATAAAGATAGAACCATAGTTAAAAATATTTTGACGAGCCAAGACCCGAAAATGAGCGCTATCCAGGTCCGTTGGAGGGATCCCATTTCACCGAAATCATTCCTTTCCACGACCCTATCCATCTAAGCTTCTGTTGCAATTCTTGACCCTTTTTCGTTAATTCACAATATAAAAAGCGCATCAAAAGACCAATGAAAAACGAGGACACCAAAACACCAATAAAAAACAGCCCCTATGTGGTGCGTTTACCGATTATTATGGGCCTTACCCTTGCCGCCGGGATTTTGTTGGGAAGTACTTTTTTTAGTGGCAGTAAAAATATGAAGGAAGTTGCCCGTGGCTACTCCAAGTTTCGCGAAGTGCTAATGCTTATCGAAAATAATTATGTAGACTCGGTGAATACCGAAGAGCTTGTCGACTACTCTATTACCAAAATGTTGGAGAAGCTCGACCCACATACTGCCTATTTCAATACAGAAGAAGCCACCGCAGCACGTTCCCAGCTCGATTCGGGCTTCGATGGCATAGGCGTCGAGTTTAATATCTATAACGACACGGTTTACGTGGTGACCCCTCTAAGTGGTGGTCCCTCAGAAACCGCCGGCATCCTGAGCGGAGATAGAATTATCAAAGTCAACGGAGAACCCTTGTCGGGACCCGGGGTTAGCAATGCACTGGTATTTAAGCTATTAAGGGGCAAAAGAGGCAGTAAAGTAGAACTTCAGATAGAAAGGGTAGGTCTTAAAGAGAATATGAAATTTGCCGTAGTTCGCGACCGAATCCCTACATATTCGGTAGATGCCGCTTATATGGTAGACAAGGAAATCGGATATATCAAAGTAAGCAGGTTCTCGGAAACTACATACGATGAGTTTAAATCGGCTATGACTAAGTTACAGGCAGATGGGCTCCAGAAACTCATTCTGGATCTTAGGGGCAATCCGGGAGGATATATGGAACGTGCTACCAGCATGGCCGACGAATTTATAGATGGTAAAAAGTTACTCGTTTACACCAAGGGAAAGGATGCGAGATTTGATAAGAGAACGGAAGCCCATGTAGATGGAATATTTGAAAAAGGCCCCGTGATTGTTTTGATGGACGAAGGCAGTGCCTCCGCTTCTGAAATTCTGGCCGGAGCATTGCAAGATCATGATCGTGCCCTGGTGATTGGCCGACGCTCCTATGGTAAAGGATTAGTCCAGATGCCGGTGAAACTAGCCGATGGATCCGAACTGCGTCTGACAATCTCTAGGTACTATACTCCAAGTGGCAGGAGCATTCAAAAACCCTACGAAATGGGTAAAGGAGAGGATTATAGCCAGGATCTTTCACATCGATACGAAAGTGGTGAACTATTTAATGTAGACAGTGTAAAGCTGGACACGTCTAAGATCTACATGACCGATGGTGGACGTAAGGTTTATGGTGGGGGTGGTATTATGCCTGACATTTTCGTTCCTCGTGATACCTTAGCCAATAGTAAGTATCTGTTTGAACTTTATGCAAAGAATATAATCCGTGAATATGCCCTCAAATATGCGAATGAGAACAGTAAAAAACTTGCGGCCTCAAGTTTTGAGAATTATCTAGCCAATTTCCAGGTTTCTGAATCGATGATGAAGGAAATGATTGCGGATGCTACCAAAGCAGGTATAGAATTTAAACCTACTGAATTCAGTCGCTCTCGCTCAGTAATTGCCACCCAAACGAAGGCCATAATCGGGCGTTATGTATGGGGACGAAGCAATAAGGGTGGTCTCAATAATGAAGTATACCGTGTGCTGAACCCATCGGATAAGATATATCAAAAAGCAATTCAACAGTTTGGCCAAGCCTCAGCCCTTGAAGCCGGAAAATTTAGTAGCCTAAAGTCCAAAAACTAATTCTCGAAAATACCCTCCTTATGGCACGTATCGCATTCATTACCGGAGCAACCTCCGGAATCGGCCAGGCCACGGCTACCCTATTCGCTCAAGCAGGAATTGACCTTATTCTTTGTGGGCGCCGTCAGGATCGGCTCGACGCCCTTAATCAATCCTTTTCTAATACAGTTAAAGTACTTACCCTCTGCTTCGATGTCCGTGATCGGGAAGCCATAAACGCGCAAGTCAGCGCTCTTCCATCAGAGTGGAAAAATATCGATATATTAGTGAATAATGCGGGCAATGCCCATGGTCTGGGCACCTTGGCAGATGGAGATACTGACGATTGGGATCAAATGCTGGACGGCAATGTAAAGGGACTTTTATACGTTTCGAAAGCCATTATACCTTTGATGCTTGAAAATAAACAAGGTCATATTGTTAACATTAGCTCAATAGCAGGAAAAGAAACGTATGTCAATGGCGTGGTGTACTGTGCCTCAAAGTCTGCAGTCGAAACCATTAGCCAGGGAATGCGTTTGGAATTAACCCAAAAGGGGATAAAAATTACCAACATTGCTCCAGGAGCCGTGGAAACAGAATTTTCAATGGTACGCTTCAAAGGTGATGCCGATCGCGCAGGACAGGTTTACCAAGGCTTCGAGCCCCTACAGCCTGAGGATATTGCCGATGCTATCTTGTATGCTGTCAATGCTCCTAAACATGTCACCATAGCGGATCTTACTATTCTGGCCGGCGCGCAGTCGGCCGCTACTACCATTCACCGATCCTAATTTCTACTTTTCTAAGACAATATCTGAATAATTCCTAACTTTGCAAACATCAGATGATATGATGAATAAGTGATGACTATCAAAAGACAGCGACTGGCCGATGAAGTGGCCGAGCAATTGACCTCACAAATCAAGGAAGGCCAATTTCTAATTGGCGATAAACTCCCCACAGAGCCCGCTCTCATGGAGATTTTTGGGGTGGGCCGATCTACGATTCGGGAGGCGATCCGCAATCTAAGCCATGCAGGATTGGTTCGTGTTCAGCAGGGCTTGGGCACTTTTGTGGAGCAGTCGGCGGCCAGTGAGACGCTTTCCGACCGGCTACTGCGGGCAAAGGGAAAGGACCTTAATGACGTAAGACAGCTTATTGAGCTTAAGATCGCAGAAAAGGCCGCTTCCAATCGGACTTTAGCGGATATAGAAGAGATGAGGCGGCATCTTCAGCAAAGAGATGAAATGGCTCAGGCCCATCAAGCGATCCGCTGTATTGAGGCTGACATTCAGTTTCATATGAGTATTGCACGAGCAGCCAAAAGTGAAATTATGCTCGATCTATATAAAACCATTGCGGGCCATTTGCAGGATTACTTCTTAGAACTATTTGCAGATACCGAAAAATTTATTGAAACGCAGAGGCTCCATGAAGATCTGCTGGATAGTATCATTGCTCAAGACCCCTATTTGGCCTGGCACGCTGCGGCCCAAATTACCGGTCAACCCGTTGCCAATATCTAATCATTACTCTGACCATATAGCCAATATGAACAGCCCTAAAAATTCCATGGCAGCCCCGATAGAGCCGCCGATCGCAGAGGCCCCCTCCACGGTATTCCCCATCCTTATTGCCCTCAGCTTTTCGCACCTACTCAACGATACCATGCAGTCCCTGATTCCTTCTATCTATCCGATGGTAAAGGATTCATTCCAGCTTAGTTTTTCACAAATAGGACTCATCACCCTCACTTTTCAGGCAAGTGCTTCTATTCTTCAACCCATTGTAGGGTTTTATACCGACAAACGTCCCCAACCTTATGCTTTGGCCGTAGGCATGTGTTTTACCTTACTCGGTTTGGTTTCTCTTTCTCTTGCCAGTAGTTTTAATATCATCCTGTTGTCGGTTGGATTAGTCGGGGTAGGTTCCGCCATTTTTCATCCTGAGGCTTCCCGTATTGCGCGTATGGCTTCTGGTGGCAGGCATGGGATGGCGCAATCCTTGTTCCAGGTAGGCGGAAACGCCGGTAGCTCCATAGGTCCTTTGCTGGCAGCCCTTATCCTGTTACCCTACGGGCGCTTCCAGGTAATTTGGTTCTCTTTGGTGGCCTTATTAGCCATTATCATTCTCTCAAAAGTAGGTGGCTGGTACCAACGAAATCAGCATTTAAACCTTGTAAAAAAGCCTTCGGCAGGCTCTGACGCCGTGACTCCAGGACTATCCAAGAAAACCATTATTTTTTCTATTTCGATTTTACTCGTTCTTATATTTTCGAAATACATATATATGGCCAGCCTCTCTAGTTATTACACATTTTATCTGATTCATAAATTTGGTGTAAGCATCCAAAACTCACAACTATATTTATTCGCTTTTTTATTTTCTGTAGCAGCAGGCACTTTTTTTGGAGGGCCCTTAGGCGACAAAATAGGCAGGAAATATGTGATATGGGTATCCATTTTGGGCGCGGCCCCCTTCGCTTTGGCCCTCCCTTATGTCAATCTTTTTTGGACAGGAGTACTGAGCTGCATCATAGGGCTTATATTATCCTCCGCATTTTCGGCTATTCTCGTCTATGCCCAGGAACTAATACCCGGAAAAGTAGGAATGATGGCAGGACTATTTTTCGGTTTTGCTTTCGGCGTAGCCGGAATTGCTTCGGCCGTTTTGGGAAATCTTGCCGACAGAACCAGTATAGAATATGTTTTCTGGGTCTGCTCATTTCTACCCTTGATAGGACTGATTACTGGATTTCTGCCCGATATAGAGCGAAGAAAGTAAAGCTACATCCTAGGAATAATAAAGGGGATCAAAAGCAGCCTGTGGCAACCTCTGATCCCCTTTTATTATTCTTTCAAAATGAATTCAACCCCTTATTTGGGATCCAAGGCTAATTTGATGCGTTGCTGAATATCCTGCAGATGATAACGCGTTAATTTGTCAGTCGTTTTAGGTAGAGCCGATTGAATGGCAGTACGTAACATTTCCAAGTGTGCTCGGGAAATAGAAGGCAGGTCCGTCTCATTCAAGTCTACCGTGCGGGTATTAAAACCATAAGTAACCCCTACTGGTATAGCATTAACGGTAGCTTTTCCCGGCTTCAACATATCAATCAGCTTTCCTGTGTATACCTTCTGAAGATTTCTACGGAATACATCAATAGATTTACCACCCTTCAACTCTGACCATATATCCTGCTCCAAATCGGCAAATAAGTCATCAAGCATATACTGCTTGCTATTCTGGCCGGTTTCTACCAAGCGTACGACCCTATCCCCTGCAAAGAGAGCGGTCAGCACATAATCCTGGATCGACTTAATGGCCTCCACTCCAGTCTCTGGTTTTATTTTTCCCAAAATGTCCTGATCCAACATCCATTGAGGAGTCTGAAACAGCTGGGTATTTAGAAACTTCACAGCTTCTTTTTGGCGATCTTTGGGCACCACGCTAAAAGTCTGATCTCCTGTATCATAAGTAGTCGGGGTATCATAGATCCCACCAACATTTTTAATTACATGGCCTAGGTAACGGCGGTATTGGGTAACTACGTTACCATACAGCTCATCTAATTCCTTATATGATTCTCCATCTTCCTTACTCCAGGCAACCAGGTTGGGCACAATGCGTTTGAGGTTTTCTATCCCGTATGCCGAGGCTTTCATGGCGTTGTCTCCAAGGTCTTCCGTTTGGTAGCGAGGATCGTAGGGGCTTATCTCTGTCCCAAAACGAAGTCGGGGATTTTTGTATGCCTCTTGCGTCATTTTATTGAGGATAGCCTGGGTTTCCTTAGGACCTTTGTCATCGAAATAGCTATAACCCCATTGAATTGCCCATTTGTCGTAGTCTCCTATTCGCGGAAACAAATCAGAAATACCATCTTCTGGCTGGGCTACATAATTAAATCGCGCATAATCCATGATGGAAGATGTGTGCCCGTTTTTGGCTATCCACTCTTTATCGCGTAATTTCTCTACGGGCGTAGCTGAGCTAGCCCCCATATTATGACGGAGCCCAAGGGTATGACCCACTTCATGCGAGGACACGAAACGAACCAACTCACCCATTAAGTCATCATCAAAATCTTTTTGACGAGCCCGAGGATCTACAGCAGCAGCCTGAATAAGATACCAGTTACGAAGAAGGCGCATTACATTATGATACCAGCCAATATGACTTTCTAATATTTCACCAGTACGTGGGTCGTGAACATTAGGTCCATAGGCATTTTGAATATCTGCAGCAAAATAGCGGATTACGGAATAACGTGCGTCTTCCAGGCTCATAGTCGTATCGCCTTCCGGCCAATATTCCCCACGGATTGCATTTTTCCAGCCGGCTTTTTCAAAGGCAGACTGCCAGTCATCAACCCCCATTTTGAGGTACTTCCTCCATTTTAGGGGAGTAGCGGGGTCAATATAATAAACGATAGGTTTTTTAGGCTCTATTAATTCTCCTTGACGCTGGCGGGCAGCATCCTCCTCATTTTTAGGCTCCAGCCTCCACCGGACAGCAAACACATCGTTGTCCGATTTTTGGGATTCCTCACCGAATACAGCATACTGATTGGCAAAGTAGCCTACCCTGCTATCAAACAGCCTTTTCTGCATAGGCTTCGAAGGAAGCAGAATAAAGGAGGTATTCATTTCGAAGGTTACCACTCCTGCATCCCGGCCGGCAGGCAGATACTTTCCTATCTGCGGCGCCGGAGAAGTTGAAAGGGTAGGTGGAACGACCGAAAAGGTCTTCACAGTCCTGATTTCTGTATTGATAGGATAAGTGCTGATTCTTTCGATATAGGAGGCTTCTTTCTTAAATCCTCCCAGCTTATGAAGCTGCTTTTTGATGGGATCTACAGAAAATGTCTGGTTATCCGCATTAAAAAGGTCGGTGACTTCAATAACAGATGATTTTTTATTTTCGCCAGGCCCGTATGCCTTGATCTCAAAAGCGCCTATTATAGGATCTGAATTGGAGTTTCTTACGGCTTGGAAGATGGGTTTGGTACTGTCGGCACTGGACATTACCAGAGTGACTGAGCGCAACAAAATCTGATCTGCCGGCCCTTTCTCCCATCGAACCATTTGTCTGTTCACCTCTTCGCCCCCAAAAATTCCCCCACCCGCAGGCGTTTTGGAATATCGGGTTACCGACATAAAGTCGCGATGCATCAGGCTGTCGGGAATTTCAAAATACCATTTGTCCGCCACTTTATGTACGGTAATTAGCCCCTTTTGTGTCACGGCTGTGGAGTCGATGATTTCTTTGAAGGGCTTGGGTCCCTTTTTCTTTTCATCTTTCGCCTTTTCCTTTGGGGCAACAGTGGCTTTCTCTGCTACTTTAGCCTCCTTTTTCTTCTTTTTCTTTTGGGCAAAGGAAGGTTGCATGATGCCGCATAGCAATGCCATGAGCAAAAGCATTCGGAAATTTTTTTTCATAAAAAATTTGATTGGTTATTCGGTAGTTTAGTTGTTGACAAAAATATAGTTTCCGCTCAAATAGAAATAGGAATTTTAGATGAACGGTGACAAAAAACAGGTTATTGCTCGAGCAACTGTGCCAGAACTCCCTCTTTCAGAGCATAGCGGGAAACTTGTATTTCCTTAAGCTCATAGGTTCTAATCAGATAATCGATCAGACAGGAGGCTACCACGATCATATCGACACGCAGGGAAATCATACCCGGTATGGCCATACGTTCCTGGTGGCTCCCTGTTAAAATTTTAGAAAATGTACTATAAAAACTCTCTAAACTAAGGGGGAAATCCGTGATTTCCGGGGCTGGGGGTTGATTCGTTCTGGCATAAAAATCGATATCGATCAGCGTATCGAAGGTACCCGAAGAGCCTACAAGCTTCTTGGGTGCATACTGATGGATGGCATTGGCCAGAGAAACCAAATTCTCATCGAAATAATGATATAGCCTTTTCCTGTCCGACTCTGTCATGGGGTCTTTTCGCATAAACTTCTCCATCATCCTCTGCCCACCTATTTCGAAGCTCTGCTTCCACAGGACCTGATTTTGATTGCCGATGATAAACTCTACACTTCCTCCGCCAATATCCATGATCAGAGAAGGCTCTTCTCCCAGCTTCGCCCCCTTTCGCACACCATGGTAAATATATTCAGCCTCCCGAAGCCCGTCGATTACCGTAATATCAATTTTATGCCTTAAATAAATTTTTTCCCGAAATTCTTCCTGATTATCGGCATTGCGAATAGCACTGGTACCAAAAGCGAAGGTACGCTCCCGGGCAACCTGAAATTTATCGAGCTGTTCCCGAAAATAACCCAGAGTAGTGAGTGCCCGCTCCGTTGCTTCCGGGGTGATTAAATTCTGGTTAATACCCCCTAATCCAATGCGAACAGGGAAACTTTCATGGAAAAGCGTTTCAACCTGCTCCTGCTTTTTTTCAACAATCAGTAAATGAAAGGTATTGGTACCTAAATCGATTATGCCCCAGCGGGTATTCATAAAAATAGAAATAAAATTAACGCAGCTCGTTAATAAAGCCGAATATGCAAAAATAACCTAATTTTTAACAACTTATAATTTGACTTTCTGCTATATATCTATTTTCTTTGCAGTCCAATTTGAGAATCCAATTCAAAGAACATTATATTTATATAAGCATGCTGATCATAAACATCAAAGACAACGAATCGATTGACCGCGCACTTAAGCGTTACAAGAAGAAGTTTGAAAGAACCGGTACTATGCGTCAATTACGTTCACGTACAGCTTTCCAGAAACCCTCTATCAAACGTCGGTTCGAAGTTTTGCGTGCTGTTTACAAAGAAAAAACTTACGGGCATCTCGAAAACTAGTTTTCGATCATAATGTTCTAATGGTTTATATGGGATAATTATATCCTTTCAAGACATACAAAAAAGGGCTATTTTGAAAAAGATAGCCCTTTTTTGTATGTTGTGGGCATGATCCAGAAATTCATCGACTTCCTACGCTTCGAGAAGCGCGCAAGCCCGCATACCATCAAAGCCTACCAAACTGACTTGGAGCAGCTGGAGGTTTTTTTATTGGAGCAGTACGAATCCAAACAGCCTGAAAGAGCAGAATCGGTTATGCTCCGCTCATGGATAGTTTCCTTAATGGAACAGGGGGCCAACCCCAGTTCGGTCAACCGGAAAATCGCCTCCCTTCGATCATTTTATTCTTTCTTAAGAAGAAGAAAAATAATTGACAAAGATCCTGCCCAGGTTCTGGTGACCCTGAAAACGAGGAAACACCTTCCTGAATTCATTGAAGAAAGAGCCATTGAGCAGCTTTTCGACGAAGAGGAATTCCCTGACGATTTTACCGGAATCCGGGATCTCACGGCCCTGGAGCTACTCTACGGAACAGGTATCCGCCTGTCCGAGCTTTTGGGAATTCGACTTTCCGATATCAATCTTTACGCGCATACGCTTCGGGTTCTAGGCAAAAGAGGAAAGGAGCGCATTGTACCCTTAACAGGCCCCCTCCTTAAGATTCTGCCTATTTATCTCGAACAGCGCGCCCCCACAGAGCCTACCGATCGGCTGATTATTACCGACTCGGGCAAGCCTGCCTACCCCATGTTCATTCAAAGGATGGTCAGGAAGCACCTGGCTGTAGTCACCACCCTGGACCAGAAAAGTCCACATATTCTACGACATAGTTATGCCAGCCACCTGCTCAACAGAGGCGCCGACTTAAATGCTATTAAAGAACTTTTAGGACATACCAATTTGGCAGCTACGCAGATTTACACCCATAATACTATTGAAAAATTGAAAAAATCGCATCAAGAAGCACATCCAAAGGCTTGAAACCAAAATTTTCAGGTATATTTGTTTCTGTTGCTTTTCTCCAAAATTAAATTTTGTCACTCCACCATGAATAATAGTTTCCAGGACGCAGTAGTTACGAAATATAATATATTCAACAGCCTTTTCCTGAGTTTACCCTATCGGGGTGTATTCCAAACAGGCTCCTTGTTGCCCATTCTTACGCAACAAAGTGAGGTAGGTTTTCAGGAAGGGAAGTCGCCCAAGCAAATTATTGAGCACTTCTTCGAAGAATTGCTTGATACGGCCACTCCCAAGGAAAGATTGGATCTACTTTTTGCATTCATTCAATACATAGAGCGGCAGGTCGTACTTTTCGATTCGGTCGAAGACGCCGCCTTCGATCAAACCCACGACCTTACTGGCAAGGGATCTGTAGTTTATCTGGCTGAACGGGTGGATAATGAGGCTACCAAAAAGAAACTTCTCGCCAAACTCCAAGATTATAGCGTTCGCATTGTTCTTACGGCTCACCCTACCCAATTTTATTCGGGCAAGGTGCTGGGAATTATGAACGATCTGGAGGATGCCATTAAGAAGAATGATTTTACAGAGGTAAATCAATTACTTCTGCAACTGGGTAAAACTGCTTTTATTAATCATGAAAAGCCTACTCCTTTCGATGAGGCGGTAAGTTTATGCTGGTTTTTAGAAAATGTTTATTATGATGCTATTCCTACTATCATCACCAAACTCATCAAGGGGTTGGGCATGAGCGTACATGACTGGCCTTATAATAACCTGTATCGCTTAGGCTTCTGGCCCGGGGGTGACCGCGATGGCAACCCCTTTGTTAATGCAGAAACCACCCTGAAGGTAGCCGCACGTTTGAGAGAAACGCTACAACGAGCCTATTATCGGGATATACGGAATCTGAAACGTCGCCTTACCTTTAAGGGAGTAGACGAGGCCATTGCTTTGGCTGAAAGAAAGATGAACTCGACGATCTTTGGGCCTGTGGAAGAGGGCTATGCCAATGCCCAGGAGCTTATAGATGAGCTACTCGCTGCACGGGAAGTGTTGACAACCAAACACCAGGGACTTTTTGTAGAGTTACTAGACAACTTTATTTTGAAGCTTAACACCTTCGGATTCTTCTTTGCAAGCCTAGATGTCCGTCAGGATAGTCGTAAACATGGAAAAGCCTGGGAAGATATCTTGAAGCGCCTGGAGAAAAAAATACCGCTGATGAAATACAGCGATTATGAGAATTGGGACGAAGCAAAAAAAATAGACTTACTACTTACCTTAGACATTCCACTTCGGGATGAAGATTACGAAGACGAGACGACCAAGGATATCTTAGGTTCTATCCGCTCTATCCAGTCCATACAAGCTACAAATGGAGAAAAAGGTGCTCATCGTTATATCATAAGTAACAGTACTTCGGCGCTTAATGTAATTCAGGTGGTGGCACTGGCCAAAAACCTGATCGGTAACGAAAGAAAAGAAATAGCTCTAGACGTAGTTCCTCTGTTTGAAACCGTTGACGACCTTGCCAATGCAGAGCAAATCATGCGCACACTCTATGAGAACGACTATTACCGGGCACATCTGACGCGCAGGGAAAATCACCAGACGATTATGGTCGGCTTTTCTGACGGCACCAAAGACGGAGGTTACCTGCGGGCTAACTGGTCGATCTACACGGCCAAGGAAGCTCTCACGCGCATCTCCAGAGAGTACGGCATCAAGGTCACCTTCTTCGATGGCCGTGGAGGACCGCCAGCGCGTGGAGGAGGCAATAGCCATAACTTCTATTCGTCTCTGGGACAAGATATCGAGGACAAAGAGATTCAGCTAACAGTGCAAGGGCAAACTATCAGCTCCAATTATGGTACGGTCACGACGGCCATGTATAATCTGGAACGGTTGTTTACGGCAGGCCTAGAAAACAGTATATTCCGTGACCGGCCTAAGGATACGGACCTAAATGAGGCCGATAAAGAGCTGATAGAAGAAATGGCTGCCGCCGCTTATGAATCTTATCTAGGTTTAAAAAATCATCCCAAATTTGTCCAGTATCTGGAAAAAAAGACGCCGTTACGCTTTTATGGGCTCTCTAATATTGGCAGCCGCCCTACCAAACGGGGCTCGGGTGACGAAGGTTTGAAATTCGAAGATCTAAGGGCTATACCTTTCGTAGGCTCTTGGGCGCAGATGAAGCAAAATGTTCCTGGTTTCTACGGTTTTGGGTCCGCTATTTCCCAGCTGGAAAAAGAGGGCAAGATGGAGGCTATTAAAAAGCTCTATACTAAATCCTTGTTCTTCCGGACTCTGATCGAAAATTCGATGCAGTCTTTATCTAAGGCATTTTTTGAGGCCACTAAATATCTGCGCGAAGAAGAAGAATATCAGGAGTTCTGGGATAAAATGTATGATGAATTCCAGCTCACCCTAAAGACACTATTAGAGGTATCGGGCCAGGTAGAACTTCTGGACAGTAATAACATCACAAAAATCTCCATCAAAACACGGGAGCGTATTGTTTTGCCGTTAATCACGATTCAGCAGTATGCCCTACAGATGTTGGCAGAGGACCCCAAATCTTTACCGGTAGAGGTAGAGGTATACAATCAACTGATTGTGCGGGCCATGTTTGGCATCATCAATGCTGCTCGTAACTCGGCCTAGTCTCCGGACTCATAAAAAAGACCTTCCGGAGGAAATTCCTGGAAGGTCTTTTTTGTGGATTTCCCTACCACCATTTGCTCCGAAGAGTACGATATTAAATCCTGGATCCTGAATTTTATACGTATTAACGACGTATTTCACCATAACTTTTATTTACAATAGTTAGTAGACCAATAATTATCATGCCTTTTATTGGATAGAAAATTATCATAGGTTCAACACCAAGCACATGACACATCACTCCGACCAAAGAGCCTATTTTTTTAAAATAGACACCACCATTAAGAAAATCCGAAATGCCCTGCAAAAGAGGCTGACCGACTCCGGATTCGATCTTACCGTGGATCAATGGGTCTTAATTGACCACATTTTCAGGCAGAACGGCATTAGTCAAAACGAACTTGCGGAGCTGACTTTCAAAGATCCTCCTACCGTTACCCGCATCATCGATATTCTCCAGAAGAAAGGACTGGTGGAGCGAGGCCTGGCCATAGGCGACCGGCGAAAGTTCAGACTCACCCTCACCGATGATGGAGTAGCCATATACCATGCGGCCTTTCCAGTAGTCGCCGAGATCCGACGCAAGGGCTGGGGTAGTCTCAGCGAAGCAGACTATCAACATTTTGTCCGAATCATGGACTCTATATATCAAAACTTCGCCGAACCAACGGGCAAAAAAGCTTAGCCTCAAGAGAGTGACTTTTAACGAGTTACTCTCTTTAATTTTTATGGTTAACAAACCTTAACAATTTACAAGCCGCTCCTTCTTAGTATAATTCTAAACCTTTGTATTAGGTTTACATCTAATTACAAGTTGATGCATCATTTCTCTATCGAAGGTTTGAGTATCAATTTTGTATCTATTAGCCATGAATCACTTTCAATGTGCTTGGCCGGCCTTACTTACCGGCTAAGCATTGAAAGTAGTTAAACACAGAAACACATGCACAAATTAATCATTGCCGCCTTTTTAGTTTTTAGCGGGGTAACAGCCCCCGCCTTTGCGCAGACAAGCCATCAAGAAGCAACTTCCAAACGTAAAATCAATGTATCAGGGAAAAGTGAGATGGAAGTTGTACCCAACCAGCTCTTTTTTAATATTACCCTGAGAGAGTACTTTGAAGACGAAAAAAACCAGAAGAACAAAGTACTTATTTCTAATTTGGAGAAGCAATTGATAAAGTCCATAGAAGCTGCCGGATATAGTCAAAAGGACCTGTCCATTACCCAAGTTGGAGGATACCAGTCGGCTGACGAAAAAAAGAAAAAGCCTGCCAGCTTCCTGGAAAACAAACGATATGAACTAATCGTAAGCAGCCCTCAGAAACTGGATCTTATTCTTTCAAAGATCGATGACCGAGCCATACAGTATGCCAATATTGCGAAGGTAGATCATTCAGACAAGGAGGAACTAGAAAAACAGGTAAAAATTCAAGCATTGAAAAATGCAAAAATTAAGGCCGAATATCTGGTAACTGCTTTGAATGGAAAACTTGGAGATGTTCTGGAAATAAATGAAGTAGACGGAGAGATTCAATATCCACAGGCAATGCTTGCCAGGGCCAATTTTCGCAGCCTTGCTGAGGGAGCACAACAGGATGTAACGGAAAGTGATATTGCCTACCAAAAAATTAAAATTAGTCATGTCGTTCAGGCTAGTTTTGAAATAAAATAAAACCACCCTTAACCGATCAAAAAGCTGCTGGAGTTCTTCAGTGGCTTTTTTATTTCTCCACGGAAGATACTTTTCAATTCCCCCGTCCTGGCAACGCCTCATTTCGCCTTCATAAACCTGACAATCAACAGGATAATCGTTTTTTTCTTATTAAAAGATTCCTATCTTTAGAGAAACCTTAAAGCTAATCTTGATATGAGCGTAAACAAAAAACACCTGGCTACCTTCATCCTGGGTGCAGCGGCAGGCGTTGCAGCACACAAATACCTGCAAACGGAAGATGGAGAGAAATTATTAAGCGATTTAAAAACGAAAGCCAACGACCTAAAATCAGAGGCAGAACAGGCCGTAGACAAGGCCCCAGAATATTTTGAAGAATTAAAAACAAAAGGTTCAGACCTACTAAAATCAAATTTTCCAGATGCGGAACAATTCCTTAAAGAACTGTTTGAAAAAATAACCGGTAAAGCACCTGACACTGATCCTGGCAACCAGCCAGCGGATCCAACACCCGCTTCGTAAGGAGACGCTTACACGCACGAAGGTTGAAGGAAAGCACTTCAACCTTTTTTTATGGACTTTTGGAATAATAATTTCCCATACGGCCAATTTCGGATCGTATTAGCGTAGTTGTTCTACTGGTATACCGCCATTTTACATTATATACGAACAATAATTTATAAAATTATTTCTATTTTTAGCTCACTTTTACTCCGTTACTACCCCTGGATGTCTTGGTCGAGCTTTCAAGTATGCCTATAAAGAGTTTACTAAAGGGTGGACGGAACGCTTCCAGGTAGTCTAATACTGCATTATTCTATCCCACTCTATGAAATGGTTCGGTATCTTTCTCAGATTCAGACTTTAGTATACATTAATCTCCTGATCCTATTTGCAGGCTGGCAGGGATATGCGCAGCCCATAGCCGTACCGCCTCAGTTATCTCGGTCCATCAATATTTCCATGAGCACCGAGCATTATGTCGACAGTTCTGGAACTCAGCCTTTCACTGAAATCAGAAAAGCAGCGTTTGGTAGAATCCAGACCCGTAATTTCAGGATACCCTTTTCTTCGAAAGTCCATTGGTTTAGTTGCACGCTATTGAATACGGACAGTATCGCTCAATCCGTGTTTGTGGAATGGACTAGTCCAGTCATAGAGCATATGGAACTTTATTACATTCACCCGGAATTGGGTGAAATACGCGCTCAGGCCGGGAATAAAATTGCCGATCATTTAAGATCTTACCCGGATATTCATCCTATTTTCCGGATAGAACTGGCCCCGGGCTTCCCTACCAAGGTATACTTCAAGAATCGAAATGATAGAGGATATCGCACCGATATTATGTTACATAACAGGGAGTTGCTGACAACAAAGCAAATCAGGAGTGCCAAGGTCATGGCCTTCTTTAGCGGACTTGTGTCTATTCGCTTATTTTTTGTATTACTCTTAGGAATCTTTGTCGTAAAAGAGCTGGCTTTTCGGCGTTACTCATTTATGATTACTCTCCGATCTCTGGGTTTTTGGGGTATTATCGGGGTCTTAGGCGCCTATTTCACCGAAGATCCCACTCTGCAAATTGTAATCAACTTTCTCAGTTATCACCTTTTACCCATTGGCTATTTTCTGCTAATAAAATCACTTCTTCCCCTCGAACGTTTTCCGGCATTTGTGAGAAAAGGGATCTCCTGCCTTATGATATTCAATGTAGTTTTGGGCCTAATCATCCTGTATGACTATCGCTGGCAGTGGCTCATGACAAGCATCTATATGGTACTTTTCTGCCAAATCCTCATTTTTGCCCTCTATATATTATCGGTAGCCAAAAAATATACCATCAACTGGTACTATTCAGCTCCCTTTCTACTCGGATTGAGCAGCTATTTCTGTTTATTGGTAAGTTTGGTAGGCTGGCTCAATTTCAGCTGGGTTTTCCATGCCGTCAGCTTCTTTTTTGTCAGTGAAATTTTCGTTTTTGGTCTCTTCCTAGGCAAAATTATTATCAATCATGATTTGGCCAGAAACAAAACGGAAAAAGCCTTGGAAGCCCATAAGCTTCAAACACAAAACCTCCAGGAGCTCGACCGTATCAAATCCGATTTCTTTGCCAATATATCACATGAATTTCGGACCCCCTTAACCCTCCTGGTCGGTCCACTTAAAGATCTACACGAGCGCCACCCCGACGAACCCATGTTCCCTCTGATGCAACGCAATGTGGAGCGCCTTCATAAACTAATCAATCAATTCTTGGATCTTTCCAAACTGGATGCAGGCCAAGTAGAACCTCAAATAGCGCATAACGACCTACCCGAATTCGTGGACAGGCTATTTGCTTCCTTTGAGTCCTTGGCACAAAGTAGAAATATTATTTTCCATCACGAGCAAAGCCATCAGCATCTACTGGCCTTTTTCGACGCTGATAAGCTGGAAAAAATACTCAGCAACCTGTTATCGAATGCCTTCAAGTTTACCTGCGAACAAGGTAGAATTAATGCAAGAGCCGTCTATACCGACCAATTCCTTCAGATTACCGTAGAAGATAATGGCATAGGCATAGCGGAAGACCAGTTACCCTTTATTTTTGACCGATATTTTCAGGGCCATTCCCAACAGTATACAGGTCCGGAAGGATCGGGTATTGGGCTTTCCCTATTAAAGGAACTCGTAATGGTACTCAAAGGAAATATATCTGTGGATAGTACGCTCAATAAGGGAACGATATTTACACTTCTGCTGCCCATAGATGCTGAGACTTGGCAAGACACGCTCAGCTGCCAGGACCAAAGCATTTCGACCCATGAATCCCCGACTGAACCCAGCCCCGATACGATAGAAATTAATGGGGAGGTACCGCTGATTCTACTGGTGGAAGACAATCCGGATTTAAGGCTTTATCTCAAGAGCATTTTTGAAGAACAATATGAAGTTATCCAGGCTCAACATGGAGAAGAAGGGTGGCAATTGGCCATTACACATGTTCCTGACATGGTGATTTCTGATATTATGATGCCCTTTATGAATGGAATTCAGCTTTGTGAAAAGCTCAAGTCCGACTCCCGAACGAGTCATATACCAATCGTTCTGCTAACGGCCAAAGCCAGCCTGGACGATCGGCTGCAGGGTTTAACCCATGGAGCTGACGATTACCTGGGCAAACCCTTCGACCGGAATGAGCTAAGAGCTAGGGTGCATAACCTGCTAGGTCTACGTCAACAACTGCAAGAAAAATATGGTATGATGCTCCGCGATAAATCGGAACGTGACATTTCGATCGATGAGATAAGTTTCGAAGGCAAATTTCTCCATAAGGCCATCGAAATTGTGGAATCCAACTTTCACGACAGTGGTTTCGATGTAACCCAATTCTGTGCTGCCATGCACATTAGTCGCAGCAACCTCCACCGTAAACTAAAGGCTTTAACCAACCAGTCGACCACCGAATTTATCCGTTCCCTTCGTATCTATCGGGCTGCCGCTCTTCTTCGGCAGGGCGAACTTTCTGTATCGGAAGTGGCCTATGCGGTGGGTTATGAAAGTTTGTCCTATTTCTCCAAAAGTTTTAAGGAGCAGATCGGTATGCTTCCTTCCGAATGGGCCCAACATGGCACTCCTCAAGAAGCCTCATCATCGGCTATAAAGTAGCTCCAGATCCCCTATACTGCCCTTTGGAACATAAGAGCTAAACCCAGAAACATGAGTTTCAACATTTGTTCGGGCTGCAGATACATTCGTTTTAAGCTTGAAACATGGGCATTAACCCTATGAAAGAATATGTCTATACTTTTGACCTATCCTTTCCTTCATTCATTTAGGAAAACCTTTCTCCTTTATTCATTTTAAACCATCATCGTTATGAGCACACAAAGCATCACACCGAATCTTACATTACCCTCCTTTCTGGATTCTGGTCAACAAATCGAAGGTTTTAAGTTATGGGTATCAATTCCAGCAAACGACGACACCGGCGTCATCATTGATAACGTTTTACCTGGCGACGAAATTTATGTTTACGACGCTTCAGGAATTGCATCGTTTAAAAAAACGAGCATGAAACTGGTAAAGGCGATCGTAGGAATTGCCAATGCCATTGCCGGCGACGTACTGATGGTGGCGACTGAAGGCGCTGCTGCACCATTTGTGGGGGCCTGGAACACGGCTTTGAAAGGTATAGGCGATGCGGTAGGCGATAGTGATATTTCCCATGGCCGCAGGGACATGTTTGGGCAGGACCCTGGTACCGGAGACTATGGCAAGAACGAAGGGGGGCTTATCGTATGCATGCCCGAATCACGCGGGGCTATTTATGCTTCTGACAGTTACCATCTGGCCGACGATAGCAAAAGTCAAGGTCGGAAGTATCAGTATTACAGCCAGGCTATCAAAGATAAAAATGCCTTTTTCCCCTGCCCCGTTCCTGACGGCCGCATGAGCGGGAAAGCCACCATTTCAGGAGCCGTTCACGTTCTGGCATTCGACTCAAACTTTCAGGATAATGCAGGCTCCTATAATGTAGGCCTGATAGTGGTTCGCGGGCTGCGTCCCAGCGGCCAGTCGACCGACTCCGTATACAGCAAACTAATGGGCGCAGGCCCTGCCGGAGGAGAAGGCTACTAATTCTTTAAAATGGCCTGTACCGAAAGTCAAGGGGCCGGGCCATTTTAATATAATCCCATTACAATCTTTAAAATCTATATATTTTTTAAGCATTTTACCTTTTCAGTTATGGATACTTACCTAGGCATGATCTGCATATTACCCTACAATTTTGTTCCCAGAGGCTGGGCCGCCTGTAATGGGCAATTACTGTCCATAGCCCAAAACTCCGCGCTTTTCTCCCTACTAGGCACTACTTATGGCGGTAATGGCGTGGAAACTTTCGGCTTACCCGACTTACGAGGAAGAGTCCCCCTAGGACCGGGAAGCGGGCCGGGCTTGCCCTACTATAAGGATGGCGAAAAAGCCGGTAGTCCTACCGTCACCCTCCTGAGCACCAATCTACCCAGCCATAGTCATATGTTGAAAGCTTCCATGAATCAGGCGGAAACAGCTAATCCTTCTAACGCATTGCTGGCCGCGGCCACCTTCGGCAATAACGCATACCTAGACGGTACTGCCAATACCACTTTGAATCCAGACTCTATAGGCACCACCGGTGGTAACTATCCTGTAAATATTATGCAACCTTTTATCGCTCTGCAATTCTGTATCAGTTTAGAAGGTGTTTTTCCTTCCAGAGGATAACGCTATCATTCGCTTTAAACTCAGGGAATCATGAACCGAACACGATCCATTTTGCTTACAATACTGATAGGGTATTTGATAGGTACAACGGGCATCCAGGCACAATCTGTCATCATTTCCGGAAGTTGTTTTTCCAGTCCTGTGACTCTAACAGAGAACACTGCTGGCACGGCAAGTACCGGTCGGATTTATTATGAAGGGATAGGGACCATAAATGGTACGCCAAATATCACCATTGCAGTTGCCTGGCATTCCTCCTTCAATTCCTGGTTTGTAAGACTGAATGGTGGAGCCCATTTTTATTATCAGGGGAACACGCCCCTTCCCCCCAATAATAACCATTATAATTGGGTGAAGATTAATGAAGGAGGGAATCTCACTTACTGTCCGAATGGTACCCCTATTAGTATCACAGGAGATGGTACGCAACATGACCCCCTTCCCGTAACTCTGGTCGCATTCTATTCTCAGACAACTGCAGGAAGGATTATGCTGAACTGGACCACCACCGAAGAGCAAAACAACGCAGGATTTGAATTAATGCGCTCGCCAGACGCTCAAATCTGGACTTCTGTTGGTTTTGTAGATGGAAAAGGGAGTACTTCCAGTTTGCAAGAATACAACCTGGAAGACCCGGAGCCTCTCCCTGGAATAAATTATTATCGTCTGACACAAATAGACCTGGACGGCAAAGGAACATACTCTCGGATCATTGCGGCGTCCTACGAAGCGACCGATAATGGCTATTGTTATCCTAACCCAACCGATAACAGCCTCCAGGTGAATCTACCCAATGGTCAGATAATCAAGCAAATTAACATTATTTCTAGGTTCGGCAAAAAGCTGCGATCCCTTGAGGGACCAGCAAATCAAGTCGAGGTAGGCGAGCTTCCCGCCGGTCAGTATATGCTTGAAGTCACTACCCGAACTGGGTTGCAAATAGTGGAAAGCTTTATCAAACGTTAAGGAATTTCACGTTCCGAATTCTCTATCAGGTGTTCGGGGATTGATTTCTTGGTCTTGAGTCCTAAATTTTTCAGTTTAGTAGCTTGCAGGACCAAGTTATCATTCCCGGTACTAAGCTGCTTATAGGCCTCCTGATATTTATATTGAGCCTTGTCGAGTTGAGCGCCAACATCCTGCATGTTCTGGATAAAAGCTGAAAACTTATCATAGAGCTTTGCACCTCTTTCTGCTATTTCCTGCGCATTCTGATTTTGATTCTCACGCTTCCATAAATCTACAATCAACTTTAAGGAAGTTATAAGATTAGTGGGGCTCAGCAAAAGGATTCGTCGATCATAGGCAAAATTCCATAAGTCGGCGTCTCCCTGTAGGGCCGCTATGTAGGCGGGCTCGCTAGGCACAAAAAGCATTACAAAGTCCAGTGCCCGGTCGTAATCATCATAACCCTTGGAACTCAAAGTGATAATATGATTTTTGATAGCCGTCACGTGGCTCTTCAGTTCTATTTGTTGTAGCTCCAGATCGGTGGTATTCAGATAACGCAGATAGGCGTTTAGAGAAACCTTAGAATCGATGATCACACTTCTGTTATCGGGATACTTAATAATAGCATCGGGTCTCATTTTTTTATTCTCATGTTGAGAAAGCAGCGCCTTTCCATCCCGATCGCTGAGCTCCTGTTCCATGAAATATTCCCTCCCCTTTACCAGCCCAGACTTTTCCAGGATATTTTCTAAAATCATTTCACCCCAACGGCCCTGGGTTTTGGACTCTCCTTTCAAGGCCCGGGTGAGGTTCCTTGCTTCTTCACCGATAAGTTGATTCAGAGCCGCCAATTCCTTGACTTTTTCCCCTAAGGAAAATCGTTCTTTGGATTCTTTATCGTAAACTTCATCCACCCTCGCTTTAAAAGCTTGGATATTCTGGCCCAAAGGCTCAAGAATGGTAGACAAGTTGTTTCGGTTTAGTTCGGTAAATTTGGCCGCTTTAGAATCCAGTAAACTGCTAGCTATTCGCTCAAATTCTAGATGGAATTTTTCACTCATCTTACCCATCTCCTCTTTTTGGAAATCCAGCTTTTCCTGCATGGAGGCGTTCTGAGATTGTGTCATTGCCAACTGCTGATAAGCAGCGTTGAGATCAGACTGTAACAGCTCTTTTTCATTTTTCAGAGCAGACAGTTCGTCGAGCTTTTCGGACAAGCTATTGCGTACCGACTGAATAGCCGCCTGGGCATAGGTTACTTTCTCACGAGCATCACTTAACTCGACCATAAGCCGATCGTTCTGCGCTCTAAGTCTATAAATCTCATCAGACTTATCCTTAAGCTGTCGGTCTAGCCCGTTCAGTTGCTGGGTACTCGTAGCCTGATAGGCTACATAGTCTCTCTCCAGCTGCCCAAAAGTCCGTTGGGCCTCTCTCTCCCGATCTTGCCCCTGTTGTCTTTGACGATTTATCGCCCATAAATAGCCCAAAAAAGCGCCCAATATAAGTCCTACCACTAGATAGGGTAAAAATGTTATTATCATATTCATCAATTATGTCATCCCCTTCCGGGTTTACCTCTCCCGGGTAAAGCGACTCTTTCCATTTAGATTCCCTTTACGGGAAGCCCACTAGGCACCTCCTCTGGAATACGCTTATCAAATTTGTCATCGTTGAGGGTGTTGAGAAATTCGACAATTCGAGATATATCTTTAAAATTCACCGTCATCTGCGTAGCCAAAGTATCGATTTGCCCTGGCACTACCCTCGGATGGAGCACCTTTCCCCCCGCTACATCTTCATAAAACATCAGCACCTGCTCCAAGCGGGCAAATTTGCCACTATGCATATAGGGTGCTGTATAGCGCAAGTTACGCAATGAAGGCGTACGAAAAGCATATTTCCCCTCGGCCCCCGAATCGACACGTACCCGATTAGGAGTATCGGGAACGCCTAGTACGTGGAGTTTATAATCGGAAAACATAGGCCCTGAGTGACATTTCGCACATCCGGTTTTCAGAAATAACTGCAGACCATCCTTTTCACTAAGGGATAGAGCCAAGCTATCTCCCCGCATGTAGGCATCGAAACGGGTGTTGGGAGCAATGAGCGTACGTTCGTAGCTGGCCAATGCTTTGGCCACATTCTGTGCCGACAGGGGCATACTATCCTCTTTAAATGCCCTTTCAAACATTTCCTGATAGGTAGGAATGGCTTTTAGTCTTAGAATTACTTCATCCAGGATCTCCTCTTCAGAAAAGTCATGCCCCCTCATCTCCTCCAAGGTTTTGATAGGTATTAAGGCCTGCTCTTCCAGACCCCGGGCTCGGTTATCCCAAAACATGGGGGCCTGTTCTGGCCGATATTGTCTATTATTTTGTATACCATTAAAAGCAGCATTCAGTACGGCCTGGGAATTTCTTAATACAAAAGGTATGGTATTTGGACTCCGAAATCGCCGTTTGCTACCTGTTCCCTCACCATTTACCCCAATTGAAGTTTCTAAAAATTCGGCATAATTAAACTCAGGTAAATGACAGGTGGCACAGGAGACCTCCCGATTTCCCGACAAGATGGGATCAAAAAAAAGCAGTCTGCCCAGTTCCACTTTTTCGGGGCTCCGGGGATTGTCGGTAGGATCAGGGGCCTCCAGTGGCAAAGCACCTAGGTCTGCCAGGGTCTCAACCACTTTTTCATCATTCACGGTTGCTGGTGTAGGCTGGCAGGAATCCAGGACTATTATCGCCAGACATAACCATATCCGATTTGTCAATATCATAAGGAAAGCCATTTTTCTTTTAAGCCCTCAATTTTACCTTTATACTGTTGCTGGACCATTACTTTCTATGAGAAAAGTCCAGGACTATTCCATTTTAATCCCTCTCCAAAGGTGCAGTACGACTAAACTTTTGTTAGACATGTCACTGCAATTGCCGTTAGCCGGTTACCTAAAAAAGTGAACTGACTTGCCATAATTAAAGAAAAAAGAGAAATTATTTAAATTTTAATCACTTTTTAATGTCGTATATCCCGATTTAATCAACCGTTATGGCGATATTGGTGACATATACAAAATGAAACCTATTTATTTAGTGTTCTGAAAAGTATCATTACCATAACAATTCAAGTTAAACGCAACCCACATGAAAGTAGAAAAAGTTAAAAAAAGAGACCGAGAGCGGACCAAAGGAAAAATTCTGAAGGCCGTCGGTGATGTTATTGAGCAGTATGGAACGGAGAAAGTAGGTGTGAACCTGATAGCTCGTACAGCCGGAGTTAACAAAGTTCTGATCTACCGATACTTCGAAAGTGTAGATGGTCTCATGGAGCAATATGTAAAGTCGGGGCTATATACCTCTACTTCTGCAGATGACTATTTGGATGATCTAGGCCCCATTGCACCCGAGGACGCAACTGACACCCTGGTAAAGGTTACAAAAACCTTTATGAGTGATATGCGCGAGCGCAAGGCCACCCGCGATTTGCTTCGTTGGGAAATTGGTACAGGCAAGCCCATGCTTTCGGATTCCCGAAATGCCAGTGCTCAAAATCTTATTAAAAAAATTGGGTCCCTGCCTAATTTTGAAGATACGGGAGCCCTAATGGCATTCTTATCGGCCGGGATTTATTATCTGACTATTTCAGCGGATTATCGTGACTCGATGATCGATGTTGACCTTAAGTCAGACGATGACTGGAAGCGCATTGAAGCGGTGTGTGAAAGGATTATCAGAAACATTGGCAAATAAAAACCAGACGCCTATTCAAGCATTTTACTTTTCTTAAGCATTATCAGTAATCAGGCGAATGTCCTCTCCACCCACGTGGTGGGAGGACTTTTTTTGTGCCTTCACTTAAAATATTTACGAGTTATGCACATCTTTGCTCATCCAAGGGAATTCCAGACTCCTGCCAGATCAATTTCAGAAAAGCCCCAATACGAATTTAAGCCGAATGAGTGTACTTAAGAAACTAGCCAGTGATACCGCCGTTTATGGAATTAGCACCATGCTGGGGCGTTTTTTGAACTATTTACTGGTAGCGCTTCACACCAAACTTTTCATGGCTGACGAGCTTGCCGTACAGGTACAGCTGTATGCCTATGCAGGACTCTCCTTGGTGCTTTACACCTTCGGAATGGAAACCGCATTTTTTCGCTTCGCCAGAAAAGAAGAAGATCGGCAGCAATATTATAATCTTATTCTAACGGCAGTAATTCTAGTCAGTAGTCTGGGCTCCGGTATCTTGATTCTGAATGCCAACCAGGTAGCTTCTTATATTCAATATCCGGAAAACGCGCATTTGGTCCGCTGGTTTGCCCTGATCATGGCCACAGATGCCATCGTTTCAATCCCTTTTGCCCGACTTAGGCTGGAAGGAAAAGGGAAGAAATTCGTCATCATAAGGGTGAGCAATATTTTAATCAATATCAGCTTGAATTTATTCTTCCTGATCATTTGCAGGGATATACATCAAGGGAAATATTTAGCTTTTCTTCAGCCCCTGATCGCTATCTTTTACGATCCAAGCCATGCTCCCGACTATATCATTATGGCTAACCTGATCGCCAACCTTTTATTCTTCTGGATGCTCAGAAAGGAATTTGCCGATTTCAGAATGGTATTGAACCGAAAAATTTTCAAACCAGTATGGGTATATGCCTATCCCATCATGATAATGAACGCTGCCGCAGTGCTCAATATGCTCTTCGACCGGGCCGTGATGCAATTTCTGCTTCCGCCCAACTTTTATCCAGGCCGTACTACTAAAGAGGCTATCGGTATATATGGGCAATGTTACAAACTGTCCATATTTATGAATCTGGCCATTCAGGCTTTTAAATATGCTGCGGAGCCATTTTTCTTCTCGAAGGGTGAAGATAAAAACGCCCCCCCCGTGTTTGCAAGAATCATGAAATTCTTCATCATCATTTGTGTGCTCATGTGGGTAGGAATTTCTATTAACTTAGATCTTCTGGCGGAGTTATTTCTGAAGCAGAAAATGTACCATGAAGCGCTCCCCATTGTGCCCTGGCTACTGGCTGGCTTTCTATTTTTAGGAATCTATTATAACCTAGCTGCATGGTTTAAACTCACGGACAAAACACAGTTTGGAACCTACTTCACCCTCACCGGCGCCACCGTTACCATTTTGGTGAGTGTTTTTCTGGTCCCTACTATTGGCTATCTGGGATTTGCCATCGCATTTGCCACCTCAGGGTTATCCATGGCTGCACTCTGCTATTATTTCGGACAAAAATATTACCCCGTTCCTTACGATTTAAAATCGGCCCTGGGCTATATTATAATGGGAGCAGTGCTGATCGCCATATCCAACCATTTCGACATAGCCCATCTGGGGGTTTCGGTAGGAATCCATATGCTCGTATTCTTGCTTCTGATAGCCCTCACCTACTGGAAAGAGATGAAGGCCCTACCCGCCCGGCTCCGACTTTAGCCTCCCAGGTCACGGCTCCATTTCTCTGAGTAACTTGTTAGCAAAAAGGAATTCGCGCAGTTCAGGAACTGTTGACCGAACGATATCTTCGTTTCCACCTTCCCAAAGCTTATCGCCCTGGTATAGGAAAACAATGTTCTGGCCAATTTCCATCACCGAATTCATATCATGGGTGATAATGACCGTGGTAATATCATATTCTTCCGTTATTTCCTGGATCAGCGCATCTATTTTGACTGCTGTAAGCGGGTCTAAGCCAGAATTGGGTTCATCACAAAACAGGTACATGGGATTCATTACAATGGCCCGGGCAATTCCCACCCTTTTCTTCATTCCTCCACTAATTTCGGATGGCATACGATTACCCGTCCCCTCCAGGCCTACTCTTTTCAGACAAGCGGCTACCCGGTCTTGTTTCTCATCCATGGGCTGGTTTGTAAGCATATCTAAAGGAAAGCGTACATTTTGCTCCACCGTCTGAGAATCGAACAAGGCTCCTCCCTGAAATAGGACACCCATTTCACGGCGAATGGCCTGTTGCACCTCCGCCCCACTCTCATAGAACTCACGCCCATCGTATAGCACCCTGCCCGAATCTGGCTTGATCAGTCCGATCATAGTCTTCATCAAAACACTTTTCCCGGTGCCGCTTCCTCCGATAATCAGATTCGTCTGCCCCTTTTGAAAAGTACTACTGACACCTTTTAAAACCGCCTTTTCGCCAAATGCCTTCTTAATATCTTGAATCTGGATCATTACTTTTTGGATTTATATTGCCTACAAAAGCATTTGTGCTAAGATAAAGTCGGCGATCAGAATGGCAATACAGCTATTCGTGACGGCTTGCGTGCTGGCCTTGCCCACTTCTAAAGCCCCCCCTTTAATATAAAATCCCTGAAAAGAAGAAATGGTGGCAATCAGAAAGCCAAATACAAATGGCTTAACTAGCATGAAAAATATATTATAAGGTACAAAGGAGTCACGAATTCCATACATATAATCCCGCTCTGTTATTACTCCCGTCAGGGTGCCGGCCATATATCCGCCTAGAATACCCAGAAAAGCAGACATGATCACCAGCATGGGAAAAGTGAACATAGCCGCAAGCACCTTAGGCAGTACCAAATAGGATGAAGAATTAATCCCCATGACCTCCAAGGCATCGATCTGTTCAGAAATACGCATGGTTCCCAACTCGCTAGCTATATTAGACCCCACTTTCCCCGAGAGAACAATACAGGTAATAGTAGGCGCCAATTCCAAGATCTCCATATCGCGAACAATAAGAGCCACAGTGGAGATAGGAATAATAGGACTTACCAGGTTGTAGGCCGTTTGAATACAGGACACGGCACCAATAAATGTAGAGACAATGGCGACAATAAAAATTGAGTTGACCCCAAGGCCCACGCATTCCTCCATAAAGCGCCTCCAATACACTGTAATTTTCTCACCCTTGGAGAATAAACTCCCTAGAAATATAAAGTATTTACCAATTACAGACATAGTTTCTTAATTCATTTCGATATTTTCGGGAAAATTAGGCAAAAAATAAAGCAAATAGAAAAATGAATCCATTACTAGTCCTCAGCGGGGGAACCAAAGGCATAGGAAAAGCGACCATTGAACGATTTTTGTCAGGGGGGTATGATGTAATTACCTGTGCCAGAAGCCAAAATGACCTGTTGGGCTTACAAAAGGAAATGTTAGTAAAGTATCCTCACCAAACCCTCAATTTTATCGTTGCCGACCTGTCTCTACCTGAGGATACCCAGCAGTTCATCCATTTCATCAAAAAGCAGGAGCGCCATGTCGATGTTTTAATCAACAACACAGGTATATTTGTACCTGGACAGATACATAATGAAGAAGAAGGGATTCTGGAAAAAACAATTGAGACCAATGTATACAGTGCATACCGTCTCACCAGAGGACTTATAGGCGATATGATGCAGTCTAAGCAAGGACATATTTTCAATATCTGTTCCACTGCCAGTATCATGGCTTATCCCAATGGCGGTTCATACTGCATCAGTAAGTTTGCTTTGCTGGGAATGACCAAGGTATTAAGGGAGGAAATGAAGCCATATAACATCAAAGTCACAGCCATTTTGCCCGGTGCAACCTATACCAATAGTTGGGAAGGGACGGACCTTCCTGAAGAAAGATTCATTTCTTCCAAAGATATTGCTGAGACAATTTGGTCGGCTAATCAACTGTCCAACAATGCATTAATAGAAGAAATACTCATTCGACCACAGTTGGGTGATCTGGATTGATTGTAATAAATTTTAGCAATTTGATTAAATTGCCGTATTTTTAAAATTATTTATTAAACCCGTATCTAATATTTCATGGAACAATATCTTGGTATAGACGTGGGCGGTACGAACGTGAAAATGGGTATCGTTGACGCTACAAATGGAAGAATCTCGAATTTTTACAGCCACGATACCGCAAGCTGGCGTACCTCAGGGCATTTCATAGAGCGCCTTGGCGACGCCATTTCCTTACAGCTTGTGGAGCACCCGGAAGTAAGCCGGGTAGGAATTGGAGTACCCGGGCTAATAACTAGAGATCGTACCACGCTCATCGAAATAACTGCTATTCCCGAAATAGATGGAATGACCATTGTTCCTGACTTGAAAAAACGTTTTCCAAACCATGATTTTTTCTTAGAAAACGATGCCAACGCAGCGGCCTTAGGAGAATATTATTTTGGTGAGGATAAACTACCTGAAGACTATATATTTGTAACCCTAGGCACTGGCATAGGTGGGGCTGCCATTATAGACAAAAAGGTATTTAAAGGAGGTGGTGGAAATGCCATGGAACCTGGTCATGTACCCTCTCGCTATGGTAGAGTATTGGAGCGAAATATAGGCAAAAAAGAGCTTCTCGACATGGCTAACGACATGCGAAGTAAATATACTGGCAATACCCAACTTCCTGCCGATGGCACGATCTCTACCACTGGATTGGTAGCAGCAGCTGCCAATGGAGACGAACTTGCCAAGCAAATATTCTCCGAAATGGGTTATATGCTTGCCGAAGGACTAGTCGCTATGATCCGAATCCTGGATATTACCACCATTCTGATTGGCGGCGGTATTTCTGCTTCTTTTGAGTACATTCTTCCTGCCATTACCGAGCGCTTCGAGTACTGGCTAACTCCCTACTATCTCAAAACCATTTCGATTAAAAGAGCGACCCTGGCCAACGATGCTGGCTTACTGGGCGCTGCTTCTCTATGCTTTGAATAAGAGTTACTGTCGTTTTAAGGACGAATTGTTTGCAGGCCTCATCGCCTGTAAATAATTCTATCCTAAAACCGCTTAAACACATACTCCCCACTTTGATCAACTTCTCAACAAAATTTTATCTATTCTGAATTTTGTTCGGTTCCCAACTCATATTTTTTGGAACAAATTCTAAGCTTGTTCCTTGACATTCTTTACTTTTGTAGGATTTACGCTGCGGAAGATTGTCTTGATGGTTTTTCCCAGGTATAGTTTTTCTAAAAACTGGCTATAAACCCTCCATGCCTGCACACCGTTCCTCCAAAATCCATCTAGGACTGCTGTCCTTGCTGTTATCTTTTCATCAACTTGCTTTCAGCCAAAACATAGGGTCATTCCATTTTAGTGCTTTGCCTGAGAATATGCAATTATTTGCCCGTGAGGCCAATAATGAGGCCCTGGTCACTATCGCCGGACGCAATACCGACCCTGAATACAAGGCTGTTTCCGTCATTACTCTGCGGCAAAACAGTCGCATAGGCTATAGTAGTCAGCCCTTGAATTATACCACAGGAAATGAAGCGAGTTTCGAGATCAAAACTAAAATCAAAGCGGAGCTTGCAGAATACAGTGTGGCCATATATGGCAAAAAATCCAATAATGACTCCAGCCTGATCGCCAGGCGGGATAGACTCGTAGCCGGGGATTTCTATATTATTTACGGACAGTCCAATGCAGTAGCTTGGGAGGTGGACTATACCTACCGCCACCCCTACGCCCGCACCATGGGTTTTGCCGCCAATGTAGGCAGGGCCTGGGGACTATCAAACGATCTGGGACCCAGGGTAGGCATATTTGGCATCGAATTTCAAAAGCATATTGCTGACCAATATCAGATTCCGACCTGCGTCATCAACGCCGCCCTTGCCGGCGCCTCCATTGAACAGCTGACTGTCAGGAACGAACAAAATCATTCCGACCCCTCTACAGCATACGGTGGCCTGCTCAACTACGCCCGGGAAACGGGACTACTTCCGCACCTTAGGGGCATTTTTTATTGGCAAGGCGAATCCGAGGCTTCCTCCGAAAATCCTTTGTCCTGGGCCCCTTCCTTCGATCGGCTGGCCAAACAGATGCTCGAAGATTACTCCATGGTTGAAAAAATATATGTATTCCAATTACCATTATTTGGAGGAGGAGCCTATGATGACCGCATTGGCGAGTTACGTGAGGCCCAACGGACCCTAAACAGGAAATACCCTACCATCCAGCCCTATGCCCCCTTGGGAGCTCCCGGTTGGAATGGCTTTCATTACGGCCTAGAGGGGTACCTGAAAATAGGAGAGGAACTCGCTGCCATGGCCGGGCATTTTCATTATGGAAAAACGAAGAAAGTAACCTCCCCAAGTCTGCAAAAAGCCTATTATTCTACCCCGTCAAAAGACGAAGTAACCTTAGTTTTTGAAGACTACCAACAGATGGTCTACCCCGGCGATACTTTGGTAACCAATATAGAAAGCAGCCAAGAGCCCCAGTCCATTTATGCAGTCAAAGATTTTTTCTATTTAAATAAAACCTGGAGGAAAACCCAAGCGGGAAGAGCCGAAAGCAATCGAATTATATTAAAGTTAAAAGAGGCGGGTCAGGACAGCCTTGTGAAATACCTGCCATCAAAATATCACCACGCAGGATTGAGCACGGCTCCTTGGGTATATTTAGGTCCCTTTCTGCGCAATAAAGAGGGCTTTCGAGCCTTTGCTTTTCACCATACGACCATTCACCCCTACGAGGATCTGGGAACTTTAAAACTGGCCATATCCGAACCCGGTGAAGAAGTAACCATAAACTGGAGTGCCGCACCGGATGTAAAAGGCTATCAACTGGATATATACTACACCATGGCAGGTGATACCATCCACCGGGCTATACAGCTGGCTGCAGATCAAACAAGCTATGTAGATGCTGAGGCACTTCAGGGGATTTCAGCTATTTATGGCATCAGAGCCATCCGCGAAAGGGTAGAAAGCACGATAACCTACGCATCCCATGTCAAAAAATCGGTAGACAAACTAGTCACCGGTATCCCGACCAGGGATATTGAAATTGTGGTATACCCCAATCCTGTAGATGGCATAGCCCATATTCGCTCGGAGCTTGTACCAATACACCGTATTCAATACCTTTCCCCGCAAGGGTCTTTGTTGGAAGAGCACCAATACCCGGGGCAACACCGGGTCGAGTTAGACTTAAGGAATCACCCAAATGGGCGTTACCTACTACGGATCTTTACGGATGAAGGTATATCCGTACACCCCGTCCTTTTATTGAACCCCTAAGAAATACGCCTTATATAAAGTTTACTTCCGGAGAGAGAAGGATTTGATAACGGTCCTGAACCGATTTTTGGATGCGAAAAGCCAAGGATTTAATATCCTCTCCGGCCCCTCCTCCATAATTGACCAGCACCAGTGCCTGGCGGTCGTGTACGCCAATGGAGCCCTCACGATACCCCTTCCATCCTGCCTGTTCGATAAGCCATCCAGCAGGGACTTTCATACCCAACCCGGTAGGATAGCCTGGCATGGTAGGATAGTTTAATTTAAGTTTATGAAAATGATCCAAGGTAATTTCTGGATTTTTGAAGAAGCTTCCCGCATTCCCAATTTTGGCTGGATCGGGTAATTTACTCTGTCGGATTTTTATTACGGCTTCACTTACTGCACGTAGACTGAGTGATTCATGGGGCTTTTCGTCTAATACTTTCTGTATATCTCCGTAAGAGATATTAAAATCGGGTTGCTTACTTAGCCTAAAGTTGACAGCAGTGATAAAATATTTTCCTTTTAACCGCTGTTTAAAAATACTCTCCCTGTAGCCAAACTGACATTCGGCGGCAGAAAATATCCTGAGTTGACCATCGGACCTGCTGATGGCTTCAACCGTTTCGATCACATCTTTGACCTCAACCCCATAGGCACCAATATTTTGCATGGGTGCGGCGCCTACCGTTCCCGGAATCAAGGAAAGATTTTCGACCCCGGCATAATTATGGTCTACACAGTATTGCACGAAGGCGTGCCAGCCTTCGCCAGCCCCCACCCTTAAATGCACCTCCCGATCGTTATCTTTCGTGATGGCAATGCCCCTTATCTGATTTAGGAGAACTAGTCCGGCAAAGTTCTGCGTGAAGAGCACGTTGCTGCCTCCCCCCAGCAAAAGTATGTTCACCTCCTTCCAGCGGTCGTCTAGTATAATATTCCGAAGGCCCTGTTCGGAATCTATTTTCATAAAATATTCTGATTTAACATCGATACCAAAAGTATTGTAGGCCTGTAAAGAAACGTCTGAGAGCATGGAGATACTAACTAGATAAATGAAGAGCCAAAGTTAACCATTTGATTCAAAAAGTACACCTTATGGTGATTCATGCATTTTTAGTTAAGTTTGCAAGTCAAATGAGCTTTTATTCATCACTATGTTCATCAATAAAAAGGTAATATATGCCATGCTATGGCTGGGAAGCTTAACCCTAGCGGGATGTGCAAAAAAAACCTATTTACGTAGCAGTTCTAATGTCCATACCGAAGATTTGTCTTCTGTCAGGCCACGATACGATTATCAGGAACCCGAAATAAAAGGAACATTTCTTCCTGGTAAAAATGACGATGAAACCGAACAAAAAGAACTGGCAGACAATCCGGACGCTGTTAATTCCCGGCTTGACAAGGCAGTGGAAGCCATGGTCCAGCAGAACAAATCTATAAAATATATTAACGGATTTCGAATCCAGCTTTATGTCGGGAATGTTCGCCAGCAAGCCGACGACGCCAAGTCTTACATTTACAGGATGTTTCCCGATCTGGTTCCTTATGTAACCTATTCTCAGCCCACCTACCGGGTGAAAGCAGGAGACTTTATGTATCGGGGCGATGCCCAATCTTTTCTTGATCAGATAAAAGATCAATATCCCTCAGCTGTGATACTTTCTGACCGAGTGGATATCAAGAAGAGCCTGATTTTAAACTCGCCCTACGAAAATTAAAACTTACACTATATTTTAACCATTAATTCTGAAAATGAAGAAGGCTCTAATTACAGGAATCACGGGTCAGGACGGCGCATATTTAGCCGAATTGCTTTTGGAAAAGGGATATGAAGTGCATGGCATCAAGCGCCGTAGCTCTTTGTTCAACACCCAGCGTATCGATCATATCTATGAAGATCCGCACGAGAAGAATCCCAAGCTCCACCTTCATTATGGTGATTTGAGTGACTCCACTAACATAATCAGGATCATTCAAGAGGTGCAACCCGACGAAATTTACAACTTGGGCGCTATGTCTCATGTGCAGGTAAGTTTTGAAGAGCCGGAATATACGGCTAATGTCGACGGCATTGGTACGCTACGAATTCTGGAGGCAGTCCGCCTGTTAGGTTTAACCAAAAAAACACGGATTTACCAGGCTTCTACCTCCGAACTTTACGGATTGGTTCAACAGGTTCCCCAGTCGGAGACCACCCCTTTCTACCCCCGTTCGCCCTATGCCGTAGCTAAGATGTATGGCTACTGGATCACGGTAAATTACCGGGAAGCTTACGATATGTTTGCCGTGAACGGAATCTTGTTCAATCATGAGTCTCCACTACGTGGTGAGACCTTTGTAACCCGAAAAATAACCCGTGCCGTAGCGCGTATCGCCCTGGGTCTTCAGGACAAGGTATATCTGGGAAATTTGGACGCACAAAGGGATTGGGGCCACGCCAAGGATTTTGTGGAAGCAATGTGGCTTATTCTTCAGCAAGAGAAAGCCGAAGACTTTGTGATAGCAACAGGAGTTACTACCCGCATTCGCGAATTCGTTAGAATGGCCTTTGCTGAGGTAGGTATAGAGCTGGAATTTACCGGGGAGGGTGTCCACGAAGTGGCTAAGGTAACCAGCTGTTCCAATCCAGAGTTTAAGGTGGAAATAGGCAGTGAAGTAGTGGCCGTAGATCCTCGCTATTTCCGTCCGACCGAAGTGGAATTGCTAATTGGAGACCCTACCAAATCCATGACTAAGCTGGGCTGGAAACCCAAATATGATCTGAAGGCTTTGGTCAACGACATGGTAACTTCAGATGTGGCTCTTTTCCGCAAAGATCGGCTACTTGAAAATAGCGGACACCGCGTTCCAAACTATTACGAATAAAATACTGAAGTAGGCGAGAGGCCGGATTATAGAAATACTGTATAATCCGGCCTTTTGCTTAATAAAATTGGAGTGATTAGTATAAGTCTAAAGGCTCTGCACCTTTTCCTTTTGAACCTGCTGGGCTACCTTAATTAAGGTTTCTGCTTTCTGATAACCAATGACTTCTTTCACTACCTTTCCATCGGGATTTATGAAAAATAAGGTAGGATATCCTTCCAGAGGGTACTTCTCGGCTAACATCAATCCTTCCCCACTTTCCATATCAAATTTCACATTGATAAAATCCTTATTAAAAACTTCTGCTACATCTGCTCGGGTAAAGACGTTCTTTTGAAGGAGTTTGCAAGGGCCGCACCAAGTGGTATAGGCATCAAAAAATATAATTTTATTCTCGGCTTTAGCCTTCTTGAGAATTGACGCCCAGGAACCGTTTATAAAAACAATACCGTTAGCGGGTGCTTCAGGCTCTTTTTCCCCGGAATTATCCCCTGCTCTGACGGTTATGCCCGTTCCTATTAAAGCAAGCATAACGAATAAAACACTTCTTTTTATAAAATCCATTCTTTCTATTGATAGTTTTAACATATGAATAACGCCACGACGGCTATTAACATACTAATTTACATACTTTTTTTGATCTCCCACTACAAGTAGGGCCACAGGGCCGCGCTTCCTGTCAGATTATAAATTCTTGCAATCTGTTATGAGACCAGAAAGCCTTAACTTTACAGCATCAAACATCAAACCAGCCAATGGGTGAACTTCAGGGCACAACAAGATATTAAGAGATTAACTCTTAATCTGCCTGGCGGAGCCCCTCCTGTGCTTAGAAGCCCTAAGTGATTATGAAAATACTAGAAGCCAAATATGTAATGAGTAATTCGGACTATCTGAAATGTCCGGAACCTAATATCCCTGAATATGCATTTATAGGGCGTTCCAATGTTGGAAAGTCATCCTTGATCAATATGCTGACCAATAAGAAAAATCTTGCCAAAACCTCACAACAACCAGGGAAGACACAATTGATCAACCACTTTAAGATAAATGATACCTGGTACTTAGTCGACTTACCAGGCTATGGCTATGCCAAAGTAAGTAAAGTGGAGCGGGAAAAATGGGAAAAGATGATTCACGATTATCTCCATATGCGAAGCAATCTGGTTTGCACCTTTGTTTTGGTAGATATCCGACACAAGGCTCTGGCTCCCGATTTGGAGTTTATGCAAAGTTTAGGCGAAGCAGGAATACCCTTTCATATTATCTTTACGAAAGGAGATAAATTGAAACCATACCAGATTGAAACCCAGGTAGAGGCCTACCGCTCCACCTTAGCAGAAATTTGGGAAGAAATCCCACCTTTATTCGTTACCTCTGCGGAAAAAAATCAAGGTGGTGAACCCATTTTAGAAACAATAGACTCCTATAATGAGTCGTTTCAGAGGATGGATTAAGTCAGACGGTTGTTTCAAGGTGAATCTTTCACTTATTTTACAACACAATCGGATGTATATAATTACGATCGGGCCCAGGACACATTTTGCTCCCCGGCTAGATTCATCTATTGAAAGTTATCAAGCATATAATCAAGTTTTAAAAACTAATTGCCTAGAAAGAGATGAGTGAACAAACAGAAATCAAGGGGATGGAATTGCTGAAGGATATCGCCAATGTATCCGGAAAAGGAGGCCTTTTCCGAATTCTAAAGCCGAGCCGCGCAGGTGTGATCGTGGAAAGCCTGGCCGAGCAGCCAGAAAAAACCTTGATTGGTCCGACTGCCAGAGTTTCGGTTCTAAAAGATGTTTCGATTTTTACGGATGGGGAAGAAGAGTCGGTGGCCTTGGCGGACGTTTTCTTGAAAATCAGAGAAGTTCATGGAGAGCAAGTGGAATTATCTGTAAAGACTGCTTCGGACAAAGAACTTCTTGAATTTCTGAACGAAATCCTTCCAGAATTCGACCGCAGCAAAGTGTATGTTTCTGATATTAAGAAAATTATTACCTGGTTCAACTTGCTTTCCAAATTCGTACCTGAGCTCTTCGAAGCTGCTGAAGTAGAGGCTGAAGATGCTTCTACCGAAAAAGAATAGGCACTACCAGAGTAATAATTTCTATAAAGCCCTGTCGGTCCTGACAGGGTTTTTGCATTCATCTACCTCTGTCTTATGCATCCACTGGCCCCTTTTATTGACCATTCATTATTGACTCCCACTGCCTCCGAAACCCAAATACGGAAGTTATGCGAGGAGGCTTGGATTTACCAAACAAAGGCCATTTGCGTTGCACCCAGCTATGTGGCTTATGTCACCGACATGATGGAGCACTGCCCGGTACCTATAGAAACAGCAACTGTCATAGGATTCCCCAACGGATACCATCTGCCCGAAGTCAAATTACTGGAAGCCCAGCGAGCCCTGGAGGAGGGAGCTACGGAGCTGGATGTGGTCATGAATATTTCGCGGTTTAAGTCCATGGCATATATAAGTGTAGCAAACGAATTATCCTCCATCATCGAATTAGCCCATGGACGGGACGCACTGGTCAAAGTGATTATAGAAACTGCATATCTGGACACTTTTGAGCTGCATACTGCTTGTGAAATATGCAGGGATATACGAACTGATTTTGTAAAAACCTCCACAGGCTTTGCTTCCGTAGGGGTCCAGGTGGAGACAGTAGCGATGATGAGGCAGTTACTTCCGCCAGAAATACAGATTAAAGCCTCGGGTGGGATTAAAACCAAGGCTCAAGCCCAAGCCTTCCTCGAAGCAGGGGCCACTCGAATTGGCACAAGTTCTACGGCATTAATCCTTAATGAAATATGACCACCAGGGTCCTGTTGTTGAGCACTATACATCCTGCAACCGATCCCCGTATTGTGTTGAAAATAGCCCCTGCCCTGGCACTACGCTACCAGGTATTTTGCTGCCTTCCGCATGCAAGGCTCAGTAGCAATCAGGATCCCATACAGTATATACCTCTACCCTACTTCAGGCTCCTTGTATTAAGACTTTTGATTACCCATGCATGGCTGCTTCTGCGTTGCCTAGCACTTCGACCGGGTATTGTACACATTTTTGTGCCCGAACTAATACCCATTGCCGCACTTTTCCGGCTTACCGGAGCACAGGTCATCTATGAGGTTCAGGAGGATCTTGCCAAAAAGTTTTCCATCAAGCGATACAACAAGGCCTATATCTTTCGATATATATGGGGAAAATGCGATCGATGGGCTCGAAACAACTTCTCTGTAATTTTTACAGAAGACGCCTATCTGGAGCATTACCAGCCCGCACATCAGGACTGGGCCGTAATACATAATTATGTGAGCCTGGAGCTACTGGACAATCCCAGTAAAGGCCCCCTGTTTCCCCCTCACTTCATTTACAGCGGTGTTATTTCTTGGGAACGATGCCTGGACGTTATGATAGAAGCTTTTACCATTTTGAAAATGGAAATTCCAGAATTCAAAGTACATTTGTTTGGAAAGCTGCAACTATCGGCCGAAAATAAGAAGCGCATCATGCGTAATAAATTGGTGAAAGAGCATTTTATATGGCATGGCTACCAGGATTTACGGCTAATTGCCCATCATGCCATTGGGGCTACAGCAGGGATTGCTTTGTTGCGGCCGGTAGCGGATTATCCAGAGTCTTTTAGCACCAAAATTTTTGAATACATGGCATGGCAACTGCCTGTGATCACCTCCGATTTTAAATTGTACCGGGATGTAGTTGAGTCACATCACTGTGGTTACTGTATCCCACCGGAAGACCCAGAGCTTTTGGCACGAAATTTGACTTGGCTCTGTTACAATCCCAAAACCGTGGTGCTACTGGGTAGCAATGGACGTAACGCAGCTCAAGCCCATTATAATTGGTATCAGGAAAAGAAAAAATTAATCCTTCTTTATGAAAAACTGGAAAAAAGACATTCCAATCGGGTCTAGCCCAAAAATATTGTATATTTATAGAACTTTAGCAGCATATAGTTAAATTCTTCAAATATTAAATACTACGATTTCTACGAAATATTTAACTTTCGAAACTAATTCAGAACTATAGTTTGCGAAGTCAACTTCCCAATCATGTATATTAATACAATAAGCCATTATTACCCAAGCCAAGTAATTGGCAACGAGCACTTTACCAAACTCAATAATCTATCCAGTGAATGGATATCAGAAAGAACAGGGATTTTTGAGCGCCGCAAGGCAGGAGAAGGCGAAAACACAGCCACCATGGCTAAGCAGGCCGTCGACATTTTAAAGGAGTCGATTCCCTATGACCTCAGCGAGATAGACCTGATTGTGGGGGCTACCTACACACCTTACGACACCATCGTGACTTTAGGTCATGCTATACAGCATCATATCCAGGTTCCGAATATCCCTGTTCTGAGCCTCTCTACAGCCTGTTCTTCCTTTTTGAACGCACTTGAGGTTGTGGAAGGATATTTTGCAATGGGCAAGGCCACGAAGGCCCTCGTAGTGGTTTCGGACCATAATACCGCTTATTATAATGAACTTGATACGGTATCAGGACATTTATGGGGTGACGGTGCCTCCGCCCTGCTAATCTCCAAAGAGCGGATAAGCGATGAGGATATGACCATTCAGAAGATCATAACAGGAGGTGCTGCCACCAGTGGAAAAGCAGTGGAGGCGGTAGTTCTTCGCCCCAATGAGCGTGGGGTAGTGATGCCTTTTGGCAGGGATGTCTTCCAGAATGCCTGTATTTTCATGCCAAAAGTGAGCAAGCAGGTGCTTGAAGCATGTGGACTGGGCATCGAAGACCTGGATTACCTCATTCCTCATCAAGCCAATCACCGTATTAGCCTGAACGTAATCAATACCTTAGGAATTCCGGCAGAAAAGTTAATTTCTAATATTCAGTATTTAGGGAATACCGGATCGGCAGGCTGTGCCATTGCCTTATCCGAAAACAGAGCTTCTTTCAAGAAGGGAGAAAATCTTGTCATTACCGTTTTTGGAGGCGGATATTCCTACGGAGCTATGCTTATAACCGTATAAGAATGATGTAAAAAAAACCTTGGGCGTTACTCCAAGGTTTTTTTTACATCATCTATTAGTTTAACTCTGGATCGTTAAAACTCATAGGTTTCCAGGTATTGTTCATCGGATTCATATCTGGAAGGTTATGGTCAGGGTCGATTACGACCGACCTAATGGGCTGGGTGGTGCTCGTTTTGAAGGTCCAGGTACCGCCTCGCTGCCAGACTTCTACAGGAAAGTCCATCCGTATTTTCTCTCCACTTACTTCTTCTATTTCTACCTTAGCCGGCATAGCCCACTGGTTTAAATTCTCTATCGTTATAATAGCACCATTCTCGGGATTCTGGTCGATATAGGTAACCTCCTTAACGGCTTGATCGAGGGTATAGTTTTCGAAAAACCATCCCTTCCAGAACCAACCCAGATCTTCTCCTGCAGCATTTTCCATGGTACGGAAAAAGTCGAAGGGAGTAGGATGCTTAAATGCCCATTTATGAACATAGGTTTTAAATGCGAAGTCGAAGCGCTCCTTACCTAGCACCTGCTCACGCAGCATGCGAAGGCCCAAGGCAGGCTTATAATAAGCTTCCCAACCCAGATTGGGCGCCTGTACGACATCGGGAATAGTCATAATTGGATCGGCATTGGGCCTAAAAATAATTGGCGCAAGTCGATGCATATTGTCCAGACGATTGTCGCTATATTCTCCATTATTAAAGGCTTCGCCGGCTAGAAAGTTGATAAAAGTATTAAAACCTTCATCCATCCATGCATATTTACGTTCGTTGCTTCCTACGATCATCGGGAACCAGTTGTGCCCAAATTCATGATCTGTCACACCCCATAAATCCCCTTTACGACTTTTACTACTGCAGAAAACAATTCCAGGGTATTCCATTCCTCCTACTATTCCCGCCACATTAGTCGCTACAGGATAAGTATATTCGTGAATATAGTTAGAATAAAACTCTATAGAGCCCTTCACATATTCGGTAGATCTACCCCAGCCATCGGCACCCCCATCTTCGGCACCATACACCGATTGGGCCAAAGCCGTTTTACCATTGGGAAGATTAATTCGCGCCGCATCCCAAACAAAGGCTTTGGAACTGGCCCAGGCGATGTCACGCGATTGGTTACATTTGAACTTCCAGGTTAGCGTACCTTCATTTTTGGGTCGGCTCCCAGGCTGCCCGACTTCTTCCGCTGTACGGATCATGACGGTGGCATCGCTTTTGGCTGCCTCGGCAAGTCTCTTACGCTGCTCCCCTGTGAGTACTTGGCTGGCATTAGTCAATTCCCCTGAACCGACTACAATATGATCCCAAGGCACCGTAACACTATATTCAAAATCACCATAGTCTAGATAGAACTCTCCAGCACCCAGGTATGGAAGTACATTCCACCCCTGCAGATCGTCATATACCGACATACGAGGATACCATTGCGCTACTTCATAAATTGTGCCTTTTTCCGTTTCTAGAGTACCCATACGATCTGAACCATATTCGGGAACTTTAAATGAGTAGGCTATGCGAATTTTGATATCATCCCCATTGGCCTTCATAGGCTTGTCGAGGCGTATTTGCATACGGGTGTCATTTACAATGAAATTGGCCGTGCGCTTGTCTTTTCCTTGCTGTACTTCTACCGATTGGATATCAATTCCTCCTTCGAATCCTGTATTTCCAAATCGTCCTCCAGTGATAGGGGTAGTTTTGCCTCCACGGCTATGGTTACTAAAGGCATTCTGATCGAGCTGAAGCCATAGGAAAGGCAGGTCTTCAGGGCTATTATTTTTATAGGTGATTTCGACTGTACCAAAAATACTATTTGCCTGGTCGTCAAGAGTTACATCAATTTTGTAGTCGGCGCGATTTTGCCAGTACTTTGGCCCTGGTGTACCACTTCCGGTACGAAAATCATTGCCTGGCTGATAGTTGAGCAATGGATTAAAAAGCACATGCGCATCATATTTTTCTTTTTTGGCCTCCTGGGCCATGGAAGGTGAGAAGCCCAGTATCCCTCCAATCAAAAGGAGATAAAGGCAAGGGTTCTTAATTTTCATGGGGTAAATAGATATTTTTATTTGGTTAAAGTAAACGAGCAATTTACTGATTTTAGCCTGTTTTTGATCGAAAAACTTCATAAGATTGTTAACGTTTACTAATTTTCGGTTTCCAGAATGTACCTAAAAACATGCCAATGCGCCCGCGACTCACCGTAGAACAGTACACAAATGGTATATTAGCCGGGGACCGGAGCCTGCTGAGCCAGGGTATAACCCTGGTAGAAAGTACGCTCGCCGCTGACCGGAAACTCGCCAAAGACCTGATTAATCACAGCATGCCGCATGCAGGTCATTCATTCCGGGTGGCCATAACCGGTGTACCTGGGGTAGGGAAAAGCAGTTTTATTGAGGCAATAGGTAGTAAAATCGTCGAGGCGGGCTATAAACTGGCCATTCTGGCTATCGACCCTTCCAGTAGCCAGTCTAGAGGGAGCATATTGGGTGACAAAACCCGCATGCAAGCCCTTGCTCAGGACCCCCGTGTCTTTATCAGACCGTCTCCTACCGCAGGGACCCTGGGCGGGGTAGCCCGAAGTACCAGAGAAACGATATTACTTTGCGAAGCGGCCGGTTTCGATTTTATAATAGTAGAAACCGTGGGAGTGGGGCAATCGGAAACGTTGGTAAAACAAATGACCGACTTCTTTATGCTCCTCATGCTCCCCGGGGCGGGCGATGAATTACAAGGAATTAAGCGCGGGATCATAGAGATGGTAGACTTAATGGTTATCAACAAAGCCGATGGAGCCAATGTCCTGGCAGCCGAACTAGCTGCCAAAGAATATCAAAGCGCTTTGCACTACCTTTCCCCCTCAGCCATCCCTCCCCAGGTCCGAATCTGTTCGGCACTTACTCATCAGGGGCTCGATGAAATAGTGAATTACCTGCAAGGTTATTATAATACTATTTCAGATAATGGACAACTGGGCCTTCAAAGGAAACGGCAGCAGGTAGCCTGGATGCATGCCTATCTCCAGCAACAATTTTCAGAGCTGTTTTATGAAAATAATTCGATAAAAACCAGAATAGAAGCAATAGAGTCGGGGGTAATGGAGGGGACTTTATGGCCGGTAGAGGCCGCAGAACTGCTCCTAAGTTTCTTTCATAACGAAAGAAAAACGCAGTAAGTAACCTAGGTCCAGCGAAAATTCCCGCGGCTAAAATTTATGATCATCAAATTCGTTCCCTTATATATCACGCTAATATTTTACTCATTCACACCATGATCAAACCGACACCCTTTCGCATCCTTTTTTCCCTTTCTTTATTATTTGCCAGTCTCATTCTAGTCTCCTGCAAGGACAAAGAGGAGCCTGCAGCCAAGGATAATAATGAAATAGTCGGAAGCTGGAAACTTAGCGCAGTAGCTCCCGCAACTTCCGGAGAAGTAATCCAGGAACTTGCCCTGCTTCCATCCATTGCGCCCTGCTACCTAGACCTTGTTTATGTTTATAAAGATGATAATACTGTATCTGTTTCCGGCTGCGACCAGGCCACGAATGCCTTGAGTACGTTTGGGCTGCTTAATGTCGGTAGCTCCACAAAATGGAAGGTAGAAAACGGCAGACTGGAAATCAAAAACGACTCTAATACCCAATCTTTCGCCTTAACGCAAGCAGGCGATAAAATGTCGATGATCGTGGTTCTAGACCAGACCAATACCAAAAAAAATGTGCTGCTATCGTTTGAAAGGCAGTAAGATCGCCGGCTCCTGACCCTTAATCATACGCGTCAGGAGCTGGTATGGTCGCATACGATCAGCCACTGGCCTTTAATTTTCCTCCACAAAAGGGTAAAGTAGCCGCTGGCATCACCCTTTTGAGGTCGGGCCAAATGAAACTTCCCTACTATAAACGCCAGGTCAGGAGCTGGAAAATTAATCTCCTGATAGGTAAAAGCCAAGGTACCCATGGTTTCTCGGTCGGGATAGCGTCTTAGATAATTTTCATAAGTTGCCTGATAGCCATAGGTAATGCCCGATCTCCCTACAAACATTAAAGAATCGGAAGGCCAATAGGCTTGCATAAACGCATCTATTTTACCCGCATTCCAATCTATAACCTGCCGGTCTAAAATGCCGATTATCTGTCGTTGATCGACTTCCTGTTGAGCCGAGCAAATCGATATGGAACTCAACAGAACAAGGTATAACAAGGTGTTTCTCATATTTTTTACGGATTTTTGCATAAGTGCTCTCCTGCTAAGAAGTTCGGAGAACCCAATATATACCGAAAATTACCGCTTCAAAAACCCTGATAGCATGTTCGATCAATTTTTCAAAAAACTGGACAGACAGAAATACCCCTTCATTGACGGGATATACTATTTGTTTATCATTGTATTTATTCTCCTCCTGTTTTTATTTTTCGCCTGACCTGTGGACCAACCTTCATATCTTTTTGTTTTAAATCCGAATTCAGGGACGGCAACAGGCAAGAATGCGACGATGCTGTCAAAATTAATCGAGCAAATAGCCCAGGAAAAGCGCGTACATGCCCAAATTGTTTATACTGAAGCCCAGGGTCATGCAATAGAACTGGTCCAACAGCATCTGCCCCTTCGTAAATGGTCGGCAATAGTGGCCATTGGAGGCGACGGTACTATGAACGAAATTGGCAGTACATTGGTCATGGGAGATGTACCCATGGGCATAATACCAATGGGCTCGGGCAATGGACTTGCGCGGCATCTGGGCATTCCCTTGTCCACTACTGCCGCCTTGAACCGTCTTTTTAGTGGGAAACCACTACGTATCGATAGTGCCTTACTCAATGACATACCCTTCTTTTGCACGGCGGGAATAGGCTTTGACGCTTATGTGGGAAGCTTATTCAGCGTTCAAAAGCAAAGAGGACTATTAACCTATATGAGAGTCTCTTTCGATTCCTATTGGAACTACAAACCGCAACAATTTGTGCTGAATGGAGAAAGCTTAGAGGCTTTTTCTATTACCATTGCCAATGCGGGGCAATATGGAAATAATGCTTGGATTGCACCTCAGGCTAACCTTCAGGACGGCACATTGGATATTTGTACCATCCAACCGTTCCCCAAATGGTATGGGGCAGTGCTGGCCAACAAATTATTTGCCAAGACTTTACAAAGCTCTCGCTACACCTCCTATCAACGCGTGCAAAACACCCGCATCGATACCGATCGTCCCGCTCTGGTGCATTATGATGGTGAACCCCTTCAACTGGATACCAACAGGATTGACATTAAAATCAGGCCAGCGAGTATTTCAATTATTTGTTAAACTTTAAGACACAACAAACAGGAATATGTCTAAGAAAAACAGATCCGGAATCATCTATTCCACGAATCCCGATTTTGAATATAACGATGACAGCCCCCAGGAGGAAAGCACACTCCCGGCAAACCAGCAGGATTTGCGAGTATGGTTGGAAAGAAAAGGGGGAGGGAAAGTGATAACGGCCATCAAGGGCTTTATAGGCACTGAAGATGATCTGGCGGCCCTGGGCAAACTTATCAAAAATCATTGTGGAACCGGAGGAACTGTAAAGGACCATGAAATTCAGATTCAAGGAGACCACCGAGACAAGATTCTAGCCTGGCTTTCGAGCAAGGGTTATAAGGCCAAAAAGGCGGGAGGCTGAAACCAAGGACGGGCATCGGTCTTCACCGATACCCGTCTCCCAAGTCTTGGTCAATTTAAAATCTGGGGCCTAGGCCCTTATAATACCATAGAGGTATCGATCTCTGTAGGTGCTGGCAGAGGCTCAGGGGCTTCTGGAGCCTGCGGTGCAGAAGGCTCCAAAGGAGGGAATCCGCTCCGTGTATTAAGCAGAAGGTCTACCTGGGTCACAAAATATTTGGTCTCTCCATTCCAAGGAAGCTTAAAAAACTTCTCTTCATAAGTCAGGGACACCCTTGTGCCATTCTTAATTGCCTCCTCAAGGTTCGCAATGGCCTCTTCATTTTTGGGACTAACCGAAAACTGCCATTCTGCGGCATTCATAGTCCCATCGCCCTCATACATACCTCCGATGCGAAGCTCTCCTTCGTAGGTCTTGAACAAATACCCCTTCTTACTTAGCTTATTAACAAACCCCCCTCTTTTTCCTTCACTATAATAGCCGAAGGAGATATAATACAATACTCCAAACACGATTGCAAGGAATATCAACAAGTATGTCCATTTTTTCATGGTTCAAAAAGTCTATTTAGTGAATGTAAGCGAACTTCGGAAATACTAGCCATTTTTGCAAGCGAATTATTTTGCTCTGATGGCAGTAACAGGATCCATTCTAGCGGCTAACAGGGCAGGGATAATTCCCGACAACACGCCAATCACCGACGATACTCCTAGCCCCAATATAATATTTCCTGGTGTAAGAATGATCTTTAACGAACCTAAAGACAAGAAAGTGAGCAGGTAAACCAAAAATATTCCTACCAATCCACCAATAAGACTTAACATAACGGCCTCAAACAAAAACTGTGTCAAGATAGAATAATTTTTGGCACCCAGGGATTTCTGAATACCGATCAGGTTGGTCCGTTCCTTTACCGAGACAAACATAATATTGGCTATCCCAAAACCTCCTACTAAAATAGAGAAACTACCAATGACCCACCCGGCAAGCGTTAACACAGAAAATATTCCCGATACCGCCTGAGCGGCCGCTTCGGGTCGATTCAGGGAAAAGTTATTTTCATCCCTTGGTTTTAACCCTCTTTTGGTTCGCATCAGGCCAATCACCTCCGCCTCAACTTCTACGAGCCCCTTGTCTTCTGCAAATCCCTTCACTACAATATCGGGGTCTGGGCGTCCCGATTGAAACATTTTTGCAAAGGCCGTATAGGGGATCAGACATTTTTTGTCTGGGGTACCACCAAAGTCTACCAGACTTTCCCCCACCCTTTCCTGGACTCCTATGACCGTAAATTTGCGCCCCGCTAGCTTAAATACCTTTCCTTCGGGTTCCTGGCCCGGGAACAAGGCATCGGCTATATCGGCACCGATAATGGCCACATTCCGGGCATTATTGGTTTCCAGAGGGATAAAATAGCGCCCTTTGTCCAGAGACACTTCCGATATCTGATCAAATTCGTATGAAACTCCTTGGATCAACGCTTCATAGCTATTAGAACCATTTTTAACGGTAACATTTCCTTTAAAATCCATTACCGCTACTGCAGCAGCCTTGTCAAGATTATCGTATAGGTATTCATATTCGGCATTAGAGGGATTGGGCCATTGAAAATATTTCCACCATTGATATTCTCCACCAAAACCCCAGGGCCATTTTTGAACATAAATAACCCCTTCACCTATGGAACTAAGGCTATCACGTATGCTCCGCTCCAAAGAATCGACTATAGTAAAAACGGCCACAATGGCAAATATCCCCACCGTAACACCCAATAAAGACAAGGTGGTTCGGGTGATATTAGACTTCAAGGCCTGCCAGGCAAACCGTAAACTTTCATATATCTGGCGTAAAAATTTCATTCCGGATGCGATTGGTTATGTTGGTCCCGTTAAAGAATTGAAAAGGTACAATGATTGCCGTTCGATGAAAAACAATTTGGGATAGATGGCAAGAATTCCGTTTAAAATGGAAGAAACAACAATATAATTTTAAGTTTCCAAGGAATTCTTTAAAATCCTCAAGTCATTATACATTCTTGGATAAAGATTTATTAAATTAAGTCCAAAATAATAACCCCCTCTACATGAACCTACGTCTCTCTCTATTTTGGCTATTTTCGGCTTTGGTTGTTACCGACTCCACTGCACAGCAAACGGTAAAGGAATCTACGGGGGTCTATCAGTTTCTGACCGACGACCCCAATCAGAAGCCCTTCTATAATGACAGGAAAGGGGTAGCAGCAAAAAACGGGCTTGTGGCCTCGGCACACCCTGCTGCCTCTGAGGTAGGCATGGAGATATTAAGGGCGGGAGGCAATGCAATAGATGCAGCCGTTGCCGTGCAATTCGCCTTGGCGGTTGTTCACCCTTCTGCAGGAAATATTGGGGGAGGTGGATTCCTGGTGTTGCGTACCAGCGAGGGTAAGAGTATCAGCATTGATTTTCGGGAGAAAGCCCCAGCCAAAGCCCATGCCGATATGTACCTTGATAAGGATGGACAGGTGATACCCAAGCTAAGTATACTAGGCCGCCTCGCTTCTGGTGTACCGGGCTCAGTGGCCGGAATGGCAGAAGCTCATGCAAAATATGGCAAGCTCCCCTGGAAACAGGTACTGCAACCCGCTATCGATCTGGCAAATAATGGCGTGGTGCAAACGGCCAAAGAAGCAAATGGCCTGAATATTATTAAAAAGAAAATATTGGAGCTTAATCCAGGGACATCCTATTTCCAAAAGGCTTCTGGAGAAGCTTGGAAAGAGGGAGATTTGCTGATACAAAAAGATCTAGCCAAGGTGCTTCAGCGGGTTCAAAAAAAGGGTAGTGCAGGTTTTTATAAGGGAAAAGTAGCTAAAATGCTGGTCAAGGAAATGAACCGAATGGATAAGGGCATCATTACCAAGAAAGACCTAAGCGGCTACCAGGTAGCATGGAGAGAACCCGTGATAGATACATACAAAGATTATCAGGTCATTTCCATGGCCCCTCCCTCCAGCGGCGGGATCGCCCTGGTACAACTCCTGAAACTCGTGGAGCCCTATCCTCTTAAAAGATGGGGCTGGCATTCCGATTCCACCATTCAGGTAATGATCGAAGCAGAAAGGCGGGTGTATGCAGACCGCGCTAAGTTTTTGGGAGATCCGGACTTCGTTAATATACCTACTAAAACTTTGACTGACAAGGAGTACCTCGCTCAACGTTGGAAAGACTTCACCTTTAGCAAGGCCACCGACAGCAAGGATGTGGATGGAGGCAGTATTCCTGGTTATGAAAGCATGGAAACTACCCATTTTTCGGTGGTAGACAAGGATAGAAATGCCGTGTCAGTGACTACTACACTCAACGGGGGATATGGAAGTATGGTAGTTGTAAAGGGCGGAGGTTTCTTAATGAATAATGAAATGGATGATTTCAGTCTAAAGCCTGGAGTACCGAATATGTTTGGCCTTATCGGTAATAAAGCCAATGCCATAGCACCGGGCAAAAGAATGCTCTCTTCCATGACTCCTACCATCTTGGAAAAAAATGGAAAATTATTTATGGTCGTAGGGACTCCTGGAGGCTCAACCATCATCACCTCCGTTTTTCAGACTGTGCTCAATGTCATAGAACATGGCATGTCCATGCAGCAATCTGTGAATGCCCTCAAGTTTCACCACCAATGGCTTCCCGATCTCACTTTATTCGAAGCCAACGCTTTTTCCGGCAAAACCATTACTTCGCTTCAACAAAAAGGTTACCAACTGGAAAAGCTTACCAACACCCTCGGGAGAATGGACTGCATTCTGGTTGGGGACGATGGTTGGCTGGAAGGTGGATCGGACCCCCGTGGGGACGATACCAGCATAGGATATTAAGTATCAGGCAAAAAGAATATAAATTAATAAAAGTAAATACTACATCATACCTAATATTTATTCTATTTTTGCGAGATACACAAGCCGTTTTGTAATACTGCCTCTTATATCGTAGCCCATTAATACTTTGAATTTTTCTGCTACTCCTAAAAATGAAGGATCAAAATCGACCTGGCCCCAGGAGATTGAAGATCAAACCAGACGTGGAGACCGACTACTAGCATTTGGCTATATGATCAGTTATCCACTGATTTCAATATTATACCTGCTCGAAGAAATCCCCGATCTGACCACCATATTGGGACTTCAACTTCTGTGTAGCGCACTGATTGGCGTCCTGATATATTTTCATTTCCGAGGCCATCTCCGTGCAACGGTACTATCTCTGGCCAGCAGCCTGCTCGTCATATTTTTTCATTCCATTAAAATGGCACTGTTTTCGGAGCAGTCTTTTGCGGAACTGAACATGTATCTTTTCTTTGCCTTAATATTTACTATCCTGATCGTTAAATGGACATTATTTCAAGCGATCATTAATACAGTGCTTACTATAATTCTGATCAACGGCAGCATTTGGGTTCACGACCATAGCGACTATGGGCTCTTTATTCGCGAAGGTGGAATTTTCTTTTTTATTGCCCAGATTATGTTCCCTTTCATCGTGCATTTTCGCCGCCAGTATGAGTCTAACCGGCAATACTATCTCCAGACCTTACAGCGCAAAAACGATGAACTTAACCGCCAGATCAGCATAGCCCAGGAAGCTACTGCAGCCAAGTCGGACTTCCTCTCCATGATGAGCCATGAGATACGTACGCCACTGAATGGAATCGTAGGTATTATTCATATTTTGGAAGAACAGGGGATGAAAAATCAGGCTCAGCAAGAGATGCTTACTACTCTGCAATATTCCTCCGACCATCTAATGGCCGTGGTAAACGATATTCTTGATTTTAACAAAATCAATTCTAATCATGTGATTTTGAATCCAAAGCCTTTTAAGCTTTACGATTTTTTAAACGAATTAAAGAAATTCGTACAACCCAAAATTGATGAAAAAAAACTAAATCTTATTTACGCCATCCCCCCTGATCTTCCTTCCGTGCTGATGGGAGACTCGGTACGCTTAAATCAGATTTTAACCAATCTGGTTTTCAATGCAATCAAGTTTACCGAAGCGGGATTCGTAAAACTTTTGGTAGAAGAAAAAGATAGGGGGGCGGACTATATTCTCTTGCATTTTGAGATTAATGATTCTGGTATTGGCATCCCAGAGCCCGACCAAGCCACCATTTTTGATATCTTTACTCAAGCTCATAACGACACGAATAAAACAAATAGAGGATCTGGGCTAGGACTGGCAATCACCAAAGAGCTTCTCCGCCTATTCGGCAGTGAAATCCGGCTAAAAAGTATAGAAAATATGGGTTCTTCTTTTTCCTTTGACATTCGTTTTGCCATTTCTTCGTCTACAACTGAGACCCCACCAGCAGCCGTAAAGTCTAACCCCTCCAAAGTATCCAGCTCTTACGCTCATATCCTGGTGGTAGACGATAGCGAGGTTAACTTATTTGTAGCGGGCAACCTGCTTAAAAGGATAGGAATTCAATATGACACGGCAAGCAATGGTTCCGAAGCCATTGAAAAATTTAAAATTCACGGATACGATCTCATATTCATGGATTTAAAAATGCCGGTTATGAACGGATTTGAGGCTACTGCCACCCTACGTAATATCGGCGTTCAGATACCTATCATCGCCCTCACGGCCTCAGCCTTTTCTGATGAGCGCGACCATGCCCTGGCAAGCGGATTTACCGATTATCTGATCAAACCATTTTCTCCACAAACCTTTCAAAATGTGCTCTTTACCTATCTCCGAACGGAAGAAAAAAGCAGTATAGGTATAGACACAGAAGGTCGAGGCTAGGCCACCACTTTCTAAAACCCTTCTGCCTGTTCCACCTTCTTCTTCTCAGCAGCTGGCGCCGCTTTCTTTTTCACTGTTTTTACATTCTTGACGCGTTTCATAGCGGGCTGATAGTTATTATCAAATTTCCGGAGAAAGGTTTCTTTCTCCTCTATACCGAGAGAGATCAGGGTCATTTTCGATTTGCCCCCTTTCACCGACATCATTTTATCATTAAAATCCATTACCGACGAAATCACGCCTAACTCTTCGAACCTATAATCGAAAAAGTACCATACATCAGGGGAGGCCTCCAGGTATAGGCTAAACTCATCCCCTTCAATCCCCCTTCTGATTTCCAGAGCGCCTTCCATTTGAGCATTAATATTATTTTTCCCAAAATGAGACACCCCAATTGGACCTTGGGAAAAGTAGGCCTGATGTGCGGCTGACCATTGCAGATTCACATTCGACAGTACTATGGCTGCATCTAATAAAGGCGAAGCCGTAAAAAGTGGTTTATAGGCGGCTGCCGAAAGCTTTTCAAACTCGGTGGTGGCCTTCTCACCAATAAAAGCGACCAGCTTGTTATGCAGCTGATCCGGATCTTCATCCGCTCCCGTACTATTTTGCTCCTCCAGGTTCACCTCAACGATTTTGGTCGCTAGGGGCTGCAAAACGGGCTCAAGTGCCGTCATATGTAATACTAAAAGGCTGTTCATAGAAAATTTGGAACTGTCTACCTGAGCAGTTACAATGCCCGAAGAAGCCAGCCATGGCGAGGGTACCAATTTCAACGGACCGGTGAATAGCGCTTCTCCACTTTGATCGTCAAAATGTAAGGCTTGAGCCTCATCTACAAGACCATCGGCCCCTGGGGGCGGTTGTACTTTAAAAGCCTTGGCATCTTCATCATAGGACAAGGCTCCCTTGGCCAGATAAATATCGTCGTCGCCATCAGACTCTTTGGGCGATAAGAAGCTCATATACATCCCCCGGCGCTCATTATAGTGCAGCCCCACGGTCAGCGGGATTTCATGTTCATTTTTCAACTCTGGATTGACAGGGATCGTAATCATCTCTCCAGGTTCTTCCTGATATTTAATCCAGGAGCTCTGAAAATCCTTTCTAAACTTAATGACAGGTTTCACGAAACCATCAAGTTTTAGGGAAGGCTCGTAGGCGACCAGATTGATTCCCCCTTTAAATTGAATGCGCGGCGAGAGAAGTAGATTCTCTTGCTCGGTAATATCGGCTCGGGCGGTGGTATAATATTTAACGGGGGCCGTATTTTTTCCATCGGTCCGTCCTCGTTTGTCCAGGGCTGGCTCTATCTCCCGCAGTTCGAAATTTTGCATCTTGATATTAAAGGTATCCTGACGCGCTGTTATGTATTGATAGGTGGCCGATCCCTCAAAGTGATTTCGAGAATCGATGCGAATATTTGCATCACGAAGCCGGTGAGATGTATTGAGAGTATCGATTTCGATATGGGCATTGGTCATGGCACTGATTCTTCCTTTTTCATCAATGCTCACCACACCTTTGGGAGGAATAATTTTAACATCTGCCGTTCTGATAAACGGCACACCTTTTACGTTCAGAGATACCTTATCTATATCATATAAAGCTTCCGCTCCTTCGAAAGCGAGGCCCTCCTGATCTGCCGAGGTGGAGGTGTAAACGGAGGTCTCTCCCAAGCCTTTCATTAGAATCGTCTTCTTATTCATATCCCAGACGGCTGTGCCTATCAGCGTCTGATAGGAGGCAGTAGGAATCTCCATCCCCGAGGAATCGGAATCGAAGCCGCTTTTATCGGTACTAAACCGGGCTATGCCCGTTTTGGAATTAAAATCAATATTGACATGATTCCCTGTCAAGAGTTTCTTCCCGGCTTTTTCTCCTTGACTGTTGATAAAAAATACGGATCGATTTGCCAGAAACCCTTCTTTATTAAATTTGATATCATGGGAGGTAATTTCAGAATCGGCCCTGCGCAATACTCCGTTCCCATATAATCCGGAGGATTTAAGCAGCAGACTCCCTTCCAGATTTGTAGTGGCCTGATATAAAGAAAATGATTTTCCTTTGGTGGTAATGAACATACTATCGGCATCGGGAAACCAATGCATGTCATATTCTTTAATGTCTACAGCGGGGAAATAGCCTTTTCCTATTGTACCTTCCTTTATGCTGGCGGAGGTGCCTGTGGCGTAAACGGAGTCTGCTCCTAGCACAATCCGTTCCGCTGGCATTTGGGCAGCCAGGTATTTCAACACGGCTTTGGACTGCAAGCCCCCGTTATCCAACTTGAGTGTGTCGGTAAATTTGGCAATAGCTTTTCCATTATAAATTTTGGTATCCTGTACAGGCATTTTATATTCGAAACCCAATGAATTATCGGGCATGCTCTTCAGGATGGTCTTGATAGGAGGCAAAATACCATTAGAATTAAAGGTACCATCGAATATAACGTCCCGCTGATCAAGCCCATCCATATCAATCTTCGGGATTTTGAAAAACACTTCCTTAGGATAGACCATTTCGCCTCGCTCTGGCTGATCGAAATAGACTAGCATCCCATCTTTTACCACGATTCGGGGAGTTCCCTTACCCTTTTGCTTACCCGATTTGTTTTTGGGATCGCTAAGATAGAAAGTCCCTCCATTTTCATATTTTACATGGGCTCCTACCTCGCTCTTTTGTCCCTTTACATATTTTTCCCTGGGCGTAAAGGTGATAGAATCCTTGGGTGTGACATCTACAAAAAACTGATCATAATTAAATTTAAGCCCTTGCCCCCGGAATTGATAATTGGCAGAAACCAATTGGCCATTCAACGACAGGCTTCTATTGCGACCAATGACCACTTTCTTATCTGCAGGAACTCCATAGATATTTAAACTGTCGCTGATTACAAACCGGGATACGCCCCGTACGGTGAGCAGAGTATCGGGCAGATAAATAGAGGCATTGGCCATATCTTCCGTAGAAGTATACTGGGATGTAATCCTGAAGTTATCGTAATCTGTCCTTTCCAAATTGGCAAGGATATATAGCACGCCCTTCTTACTAATGGCAAATTCATCGGTAGCTTTATTATAAAGAAAATAACCCTCTAGCTGAAGTCGTTCGAGGGTACGGCGCATGATCTTAGGATTTTGTTTATACTTCGCCGCCAACTCTTCGGCCAAAAATGCCGACTTTTTCTCTGTTTGGGTATAATTGGCCGCCAGGAGTAAAGGTTGAAACCCAAACTCTTTAGCAATGGCAGTAAAGCGCTCCTTTTTAAAATAATCGAACGACTCCAAGGTAATGGGGACCACTTCTTTTCCATTAATTCTATAAAACTCTACGGTCTCCTTGGGCAGATTCCAGCGCATGGCCTGTGCCCAGATATCCATTTTATGATAGGTATCTTTATAAGGTAGCGAGGCATATTCCGTTTTCTCCGCCCTTCCCAGGCGCAGCTGACCTTCCAGATCGTTATACTTAAAGGCTACCCCAGGGTGATATAAGGAATCGGACCCCAAGGGCATAGAAAAATAAGCCAAAGGGGCTGCAAATACCGAATCCATTAATTGAAATTTAGTACTACGGGCCATAAAGGCAGGCTTATCCTTGAAGCTTACCTGAAGCTGAGAGGGTTCCCCACTGAGTGAAGCACTAAACATATCGCTGCCAATAAGGGCGAAGCCTCCTTTATATTTCAAACTCGGACTCCCAAATTTTAGACGCGCATCGGTGCTATTGGAGACGAATCGTGGGTATTGAGAAGGTTGATTTTTTATTTTTTTCACCCCCCGGTATTCCAGCTTTCCCAGGATAGGGCTTATAAGTTTCCCGTCGTGGTGCATGGTGACATTTTCGGCAACCAACTTGGGTTGAGCTATGTTAAATGCATATGCTCCTAACACGACATATACCCCCTCTTCGCCCACAGAGGCCCAGGTAAATTTACCATCAGCGCCCACAAAAACACCGAGTTCGAGGGATAGCATTCCCGTGGAAGGGCCAAATACTACTGAATCGCCAGCTGTAACCATGGCGAAAGTTGCATTGCTTAGCTCCATAACGGCTCCAGTAACGGCGGGCAAAGGGGTCGACACCGGTGAAATAACCAGATTGGTGTCAAGTGGACTGTCCCAACTCTCCTCAGCAGCCAACTGCTCAGCTTGTTTATTAGCCTCTTGTTTGCTGGTACTGTCGACCCGGAAGCTGAAGTTCCCATCCAACAGATAAAGGGAATTATAATTAGAAGAATATAGCTTGCCTGAACTAGCAAAAACCAGACTATTTTCCAGAATTTTCTGAAACCCCTTTCCATCTGTTTGCACGCCGGCCCGCCGGCTCATGTCCAGAAACCCATCCAAAGCAGCGGGTTGGTTTTTTGCAAATGCCACAACATTCCGGAGGATCAGGTTCATTACAGGGCCTGCCTTTTGCCCACGTCCCACCTGGGTTTTCACCAGCTCCATAAATTGCTTCTGCTGAGCCGTGTTCATTCCTCCGGACCAAACACTATCTATCTGGTTAACAGCCTGAATATATTGTGGATTGCGGCTGCCGGTCATCATCTTCTTGAGTTGAAGCATAAACTGATCGGCATCGCCCGAATCTTGCTGCCCCCCCTGCGCATGGGCCGATACCACCGTTCCAATTATTAAAGCAATACAGAATAATATTTTCTTCATAGCCATCATACATATCCAGGCCGCAACCGTTTGGCGGCCAACAGCAAAAAAACGACAAAAAGGGGTTTTAAATTATATTTTTTCGAATACGACGGTTGCCCATTGGTTTCTGGACTGAGTTCGCAATACTTTCAGCCCATTGGCCAGTCCACAGCTTTCTATATCCGGACGATCATGTTCATAGAATCCTGACGTCACCAACCAGCCGCCCGGTTTCAGATGACTTACGTATGCAGGAATTTCTGCCAAAAGTATATTACGGTTGATATTAGCCAGGATTCCTCCGAACATCCGCTCAGGGCTTACATCCTTAATGGTTCCTTTTATTACTTCAGAATCGGCCGGGAGTCCGTTCATGGCAAAGTTCTCCATCGAGTTTTCCACAGCCCATTCGTCGATATCAAAGCCCAGCAGATCGGTAGCACCTAGCTTGTGAGCAAGCACCGCAAGAATGCCTGTGCCGCAGCCTACATCCATTACTGCTACATCCTGGTGGGGTAGAGATAACTGTTCGTTCATCACCAGCCAGGTAGTTTCGTGGTGCCCCGTCCCGAACGACATTTTAGGCTGTATAAGCAAATCGTAGGTAAAGGAAGGATCAGGATCGTGAAATACGGCCCGAATCCGGATATCTCTACCCACTTCAATTGGTGCATAGCTATTTTCCCATTCTTCGTTCCAGTTTCGGCGCTCCATCAGCTTCCATCCCGAGGTAATCTCTGTAAGCTCCCGGTATTTCTCCACAACTTCTAGCAAGCTTACTTCCGAAAAGAGCTCTTCCTGGATATAAGCAAGCAAACCATCGTCAGTTTCGACAAAAGATTCATAGTCAATATTTCCCAGTTCAGCCATTAATATTTCGCTGAAGTCCGACTCTACCTGTATACTAACCTCTATGTAGTTCATGCTTTGTTTAGATAAAACGTATTTTGCTGTGAAGGTGTCGATTTTTTTTAGGAAACCAAAAACTAAACCAGCAGTGTTCCCGTTCTTGGAGACACAAAAAACCCATGAAGCCTAGGGGCTTCATGGGTACAAAATTGAAAGCGATTTAAGGCCTTAGGGCTTTTTCCTTTTAGTAGCCAGATCATGAGCCGTGTCGTAGTACGAGCGAAGATTCATCCAATCGAACACATCGGAAATGTTTTCAACACGATTACGCTGCATAATGCGGTCTCTACGCTGCATTTTTACGAATTTAAAGAGTATTTCTGCCATTTGATCCGCTGCCTGCGAATAGGTCTGCGACTTGCGGTTAATAACATAGATACCTCTGTTCTCAAAGTCCCGCATGATCTGCATGATATAATCCCCAAATCCTGACAAGTCGCTGGTCACTGTAGGTACCCCGCGGACTACACATTCCAAAGGGGTATATCCCCAAGGCTCATAATAACTAGGAAAAACCCCTAGGTGACAGCCTCTGACAAATTGCCCGTAATCCAATCCAAATAGAGGATTTGTGGAGGAAATAAAGTCGGGATGGTAGACAATTTTTACCCTGTCACGCTCATTATTGACCAGATTAGCCTTATGGCAAAAATCCGTTATTCCGTCGCCCTGTTTCAGATCGTGGGTCACGAAAGCGGGAAGCTTATCGGTCTTCCAGGATTGAATGGTTCGACGAAGGCGAAGGCGCCAATATTCATCTACAAAATTATTGAGGTCGGGCATACGGTGGTCTGCAGCAGATGCCGTAGCCAGAAATAGCTTCTCTCCTACTTCCTTCTCGATGGCCGTACAAGTTTCCTGAAGCTCGTTAAGAACGGCCCGCGATTGCAAGACGTCCGAATTAATAGAAGTATAAGGCTGTTTGGTGACAATAAACATCACCACGGTGGTGTCCATATTAGCCTGCACCATTTTCCAGTTTAAGCGTGCGAGTGCCTCCAGGGTAAGGTCATAGCCCTTATTACTATATTCATACCGGCCGGAGGTAAAGAAGTATAGCGTCTTATCCAAGTCAAAGGAGTAACTTGGAAAGAAATGCCCCATCACAAATTCATGGATACGGTCCTTATATTTCAAATGAAGGTTTTGAAACTCGTGCACCGCCTGAAAGCGCATAACATTTAGACCGTTGGGAGTAACCAAGTCTGGGGCCCTGCCCAAAAATACTTCACATTCCTTGGCTGTAACATCGCTTACTGTGGTAAGCACATGGGCACTCTGGGCCGCTTGGCGTTCCACTGAGGCCTGGGCCACAATACCATAGTTACGGGCCTCCTGTTCCCAATCGAAAAATGGAAGCTTGCTATAGAAGCCATCCACATTTTGTGCCAGATATCGTCCCAGCATTGTGGCGTGGGTGGTAAAGGTAGTTGCTACTTTTACCCCATCTTTCTTCAAAGATGGCAGACCACTGCTGGCCATCCACTCGTGAAACTGAGCTCCTATTTCCTCTCTTTTCGCATTATCCTCGGCGTATTCAGTCAAAAAAACACGCACCATCTCCCCAAAGCACAGGGTTTGATCTACGAGTTCTTCTACATTAATGGTAGAGATTCGGTGGTCTTCCCACAGATTGAACTTGATGGTATCAAGCTGAGAGGCTATGCTTTCTAAATCGAATAGTATGACCCGGGGCTTTCCTGTTACGAGCCAAAACCCGTAATGAACCACGAATCCCATCTCACGCATTCGTTTAACGGTCCTACCCGCTGGGGTGTCCTCCAAGTCGTGAATCGCTTCGAATTCGGAGGCTGCTTTCTTTTCGAAATAAGGGCCTAGCAAGAAGTAATTCTCCTCCCATTTTTCGACCATTGCCGGAACCTTCGTTCGAATAACAGTATATATTCCACCTACTTGATTGCATATCTCCCATGCAACTTCAAAGAGTACATTTTTTTTAGTGGTTTTTACAAATGGTTCCAATATCGGATATCAGTTTAAATCGTTATTGCAGTTCAGTGAAGTAATAAAAATTTGTGCTAAGACACAATAATTCCTTGTAATTACACAATAATTATCCAGAAAAATAAACTAGAATTACAATTGTTACGTAATACTTAGCCCGGTTTCACACAAATTGCGGCTACAGTCGGCTAAATATGAGGCAAATTACGTTACTTTGATCACACTAACATTGGCATTTGTTTACTTGTGAAAAAAATAAAAAATATTTCTATAAATACCATTCTCAGTTTCATCTTATTAGTTGCATGTAGGGCACAAAGTACCGATGTCGCCCCTGAATTTCCCCCAAAAAGAGAATTTCGTGCGGTATGGATTGCCACTGTCGATAATATTGACTGGCCAAGTAGCAAGAATATGCCTCCTGATGAGCAGCGGGAGGAGTTTACTCAGCTCTTGGACTTCCATAAACAAGTAGGCATGAATGCCGTTTTTGTACAGGTACGGGCTGCCGGCGATGCCTTCTATGCCAAAAGCCCCGAGCCTTGGTCGGAGTGGCTTACCGGGCGCCAGGGCCGCCAACCCTATCCGCTGTGGGATCCAATGGAATTCATGCTTCAGCAAACCCATAAGCGAGGCTTAGAATTTCATGCCTGGCTAAATCTGAACCGCTTGGTTCATAAGTCTTCTACCAGCGTTTCTTCGGAAAACATAAGTATGAAGCATCCCGACTGGATCCTTAGTTACGATGGGTACAAGCTTTTTAATTTTGGATTGCCGGAGGTTCGCCAATTTATTACGGATATGACCGTCAACGTAGCCCGCAACTACGATGTGGATGGCATTCATTTTGACGATTATTTTTACCCTTATGCGGCTCCCGGCCAAGTCATTCAGGATGAGGACACTTTCCGCAAATATGGACAAGGGTTCTCTTCTAAGGCCGACTGGCGAAGGCATAATATCGATTTACTGGTAAAGCAGATTCATGACGCCCTACAGGAACTCAACCCCCGACTCAAATTTGGTATAAGCCCCTTCGGCGTTTGGCGCAACCGCAATGTTGATCCAGAAGGTTCGGGAACCCAGGGTGGGCTAGCATCCTACGACGACCTATTTGCTGATAGCCGCAAATGGGTAAAAGAGGGGTGGGTGGATTATATTGCACCGCAAATCTACTTTTCCACAGGATTCAAAAAAGTGCCTTTCCGCAATATGGTAGACTGGTGGGCCGACAACTCATTTGGAAAACATTTCTATGTTGGCGTGGGGGCCTATAGAATAGGGCCCGTCGATAAGGACAAAAATTGGGACGACCCCAATCAGCTTCCAACTCAGATCGATTACCTTCGCAAGAATGATAGCCATGGAGCGATTTTCTTTAGCTCCCGCTCTTTAAAAAAGAATCAACTTGGTTTTGTAGATTCCTTGAGGCAAAATTACTTTAAGTACCCTGCCCTGGTACCTACTATGCCTTGGAAAGACCGTGTTCCCCCATTGAGCCCCAAAAGTCTGAAAGCCACTTTAATGGCCAATGGGCTAGAGCTTTCCTGGGAAAAGCCCGATCCCGCTTCCGATGGCGACCAGGCTTGGTATTATGTAATTTATCGTTTCAGTCCAGAACAGACCCCCACGGCACATGATCCCCGCAATATCGTCGGGATTTGCTACGAAGGAGAAAGGTTTATGGATAAGCATGTAAAAGCTGGGGAAAAATATGTTTATTTTATAACTGCTGTCGATCGCCTTCATAATGAAGGCCGTCCCATTGGCCCCTTGCGGGTTGAAGTTCAGGAACAGCGCCTTCTCAAGTTCTGATTCTGGGAAGTCCAGAACTGGGATCAAAAATTTTATTACCCTATTATTTTTTGTCTTTCCCATGACCCCAAAGCCTATGCAGTCTACTGTACAATATCAATATAAACCCGAGTACCTGCAAACCTCGGTCCCTACCAAATATAAACCAGAAGACCTGAAGGTGCAGGAGATGGTACTCAATATCGGCCCTCAACACCCTTCTACCCATGGCGTTCTTCGACTGGAGGTGGTAACGGACGGAGAGGTAATCGTCGATGTGATTCCTCATTTGGGGTATTTGCATCGCTGCTTCGAAAAACATGCCGAATCCCTACCCTTCAACCAGATCATCCCTTATGTAGACCGGATGGACTATGTGGCGGCTATGAATTCGGAGCATGCCTATGTCATGGGAGTAGAACGCATGCTGGGAATTGAAAATGATATCCCCCCTCGTATACAGTATATCCGCGTAGTGGTGGCAGAACTGAACCGATTGGCCTCTCATTTTGTGGCTCTGGGCACTTATGCCATGGACATAGGAGCCTATACCCCCTTCCTATGGATGATGCGCGACAGGGAGCAGATCCTCCGTCTTCTTGAATGGGTTTCTGGCGCCCGTATGCTCTATAACTATATTTGGGTGGGCGGATTATTTTACGATTTACCCGTAGGTTTCGAAGAAAGATGCCTGGAGTTTGTCAAATATCTCAAACCTAAATTGACGGAACTACAGCAACTGGTGGTCGATAATAAGATATTTATTCAGCGGACCGCCAATGTGGGCGTACTACCCCTGCCCGTAGCCATCAACTATGGCTGTACAGGGCCGATGCTGCGGGGATCTGGCCTGCGCTACGACCTGCGAAGGGTAGAAGGCTATGGAGCCTATCCTGAATTGGACTTCGACATACCCATTGGTGAGGGCAAAATGGGCACTACCGGCGACTGCTGGGACCGCACTTGGGTGCGGGTAATAGAATGCTGGGAGTCGGTAAAGATTATTGAACAAAGCCTGGAAAAGTTAACAGGACAGTATAAGCGTACTCCCGACTTCGACCCGCAGGCGTATGTGCCCAAAAAGATACGCCCTAAGGCTATGGACTTTTATATACGGGCGGAGAACCCAAAAGGCGAGTTAGGATATTTTTTCCGTACAGATGGCCGTTCCGACATCCCGGTTCGCTGCAAGGCTCGGGCCTGCTCTTTCAATAACCTGTCGGTAATAGGAGAGATATCAAAAGGAGCCCTAATCGCCGACCTAGTCGCCATAATAGGCTCTATCGATGTGGTCATGGGCGAAGTAGACCGATAAAAAAACCGGCAGAGCCCAAAGGGTTTCTGCCGGTCCGAACCTGGTTATCTGTGTGCTGATACTAAAGCTCCTTAAGCTCTCCTACCATTTTCGTAAGTGTAGATTTGGCATCTCCAAAAAGCATCAGACAGTTAGGATATCCAAATAATTCATTTTCGATACCGGCATATCCAGCAGCCATAGAACGCTTGCTGACAATCACCGTACGCGCCTTGTCGACGTTTAATATAGGCATTTCGTAAATCGGACTCGCCGGATTAGTGCGTGCTGCAGGGTTAACTACATCGTTGGCACCCACAACCAGCACCACGTCGGTATTGCTAAAATCATCGTTGATATGATCCATTTCCACCAATTTGTCATAGGGAACATTGGACTCCGCCAGAAGAACGTTCATATGGCCCGGCATACGTCCCGCTACGGGATGAATAGCAAATCGTACATCTACGCCTTTGCCTTCTAGAAGATCCATCATTTCCCGCACCACGTGTTGCGCCTGTGCTACTGCCATGCCATAACCAGGCACAATAATTACCGAAGAGGCAGAATCGAAAATCATTGCGGCTTCCTCAACTCCTACTTCCTTAATCACCATATCGCTAGCCGAAGGACCACTTCCACCCGACCCCGATTTGGCGCCAAAACCACCGAGCAAAACGCTCACTAAGGAGCGATTCATCGCTTTACACATAATTTGCGTCAGTATAATACCCGAGGCTCCTACCAGAGCACCCGTAACAATCAGTACGCTATTATTGAGTACGAAACCGGTCGTACAGGCCGCCATCCCCGAATAGGAATTCAGCAGGGAGATAACCACCGGCATATCTGCCCCTCCGATTGGGATTACGACGAGTATACCCAGCACCAGCGACACCACGCCCATCACCACCATGGCCACGATGGAGCCCGTCTCGATCGCTACTAATACTCCGCAGACTACGGCTATCGCAAAAAGCAATAAGTTCAGAGCATGTTGCCCATTAAAGACAATGGCATTTCCGCTTATTTTGCCACTTAATTTACCGTAAGCCGTAAGAGACCCGCTGAAGGTAACCCCACCAATAAGAACAGAAAGCAAGATGCTAACAATGGTAATGGTATCGGTGCTCATGGATGGCTGCTCTACAGCGCGCGTCCAATAGTCCGAAAAAGCAACGAAGAGAGAGGCAATACCACCAAATCCGTTAAAAATAGCCACCATTTCTGGCATTTGAGTCATTTCAACCCGGCGCGCCCAGACTAACCCGATGGCCCCTCCCAGGAGCATGCAAGCTAGGATTTCGACTGGGGTAATCAGGCCCGATTTGACGAGCGTGGCCACTACTGCGAGCAGCATGGCAAAGGCAGAAATCATATTCCCTTGCCGGGCTTCCTGCGTACGATTTAATTTTTTAATACCTACAATGAAAAGTATTGTGGCGATGAGATAGGTAACTTGTATGATAATATCCATGGATGTTAAAAGCAGTTTGAAGGATAGCTAAAGAAGAATTACTTTTTCTTTTTAAACATTTGTAACATGCGGTCGGTGACGGCATAGCCTCCTACGACGTTGATCGTAGCAAAAACAAGGGCGACCATACCCATGTATTTACTGTATTCTCCTTCTTGAATACAGAGTATTGCACCAACAATAGTGATACCGGAAATTGCATTGGAACCCGACATTAGGGGCGTATGCAGCGTTGGAGGAACTTTGGCAATTAGTTCAAAACCGCAATAACTGGCCAACACCAGGATATAAAGTAAAAATATAAAATTCTCGATTGACATGATGGTATGCTTAAATGGTGGAATGATGATATCATCGGGGACTGCCCTGGACTTCAAACTTTGGCCTTAGCTAATATCTCCTTGGTAAAGTCATGAACCAGTGCCCCCTGGTGGGTGATAAGGCTTCCCCTGGTAACCTCTTCGTCCATCTCCCATTTAAAGCCTTCAGAGGTAGCCAAATGAAGCAGAAGGGTAGAGATATTTTTAGCATAAAGCTCACTGGCATTCACGGGTAATAAGGAGGGCATGTTGGGCGCTCCTATTATGGTAACCCCATGAGCTACTACCGTTTCACCGAAAACACTAAGTGCGCAGTTTCCTCCCGACTCTACGGCCATGTCGACGATGACGGAGCCAGGTTTCATCAGTTTCACCATTTCCTCGGTGATTAAGACGGGTGCTTTTTTACCGATAACCAATGCAGTCGTAATAGCAATATCGGCCTCTTTAATACGCTGTTTGATTAATGCCTGTTGCTTTTGAAGATAGTCGGCCGAAACTTCTTTGGCATAACCACCTTCAACCTGCACGCCTTCGGCTCCTTCAACGGTCAGGAAGCGTCCACCCAGAGACTCTACCTGTTCCTTGGTCTCGGCACGTACATCGGTTGCCTCCACAACGGCTCCAAGCCGCTTGGCCGTGGCGATGGCCTGTAGACCCGCTACCCCTGCCCCAAACACCAGTACCCGGGAAGGGGTAATGGTTCCGGCCGCAGTCATCATCAGCGGGAATATTTTACCCAAAGCATTGGCTCCTAACAAAACAGCCTTATAACCTGCCAGGTTGGCCTGAGAGCTAAGTGCATCCATTTTCTGAGCTCGGGAAATACGCGGAACGGCATCCATTGAAAATGCAGAAATTCGGCGGGCATTTAGCTGTTCCAGCACCTCGGGAATGGTATAGGCGTATAGATAGGCGATCAGCACCGATCCTTCCTTCATATAAGCAACCTCTTCTAATGTAGGTGCATTCACCTTTAAGACAATTTCGGCCTCAGCGAGAGCGGCCTGAGCCGTCGAAACAATTTCAGCACCAGCCTCCACGTAGGAAGCATCCGAAAAATAGGACTGCTCGCCTGCTCCAGTTTCCAGGGTGCAGGTAAAGCCTGATTTGACCAGCGATTTCACCAAGGAAGGTGTAAGAGCCACCCTTCTCTCAAAGGCTTTGGTCTCTTTTAAAACGGAAATTTTCAACACGATAAAATATCAAATAGTGAACTGTACTATTGTAGAGGACGATAAATCAAGTATTTACTCTTAACCCCATGACTAATATTTTAAGGTATACCCCTGCTTCTGGAGACTGTTTAGGTTGTTAACAGGGAGCCGTTTTCGATAACAGTGCGACTGCTTCAACTTTTAGCCCATAAAAAAAGCCCGAAGCAAGTGCTCCGGGCTAGGATGATTTATCATCTGAATATTACAATCGGAAACCGAAGGAGAAGACATCATATGGAGAGTCCAGGTAAAGTCCTTCGAACTGTACCATAGAATCTTCCTTGCCAGCTAATGCACTCTTCAGTTCCTTTACGCTGTTTACTGCACGTCCATTCACCTTGGTGATAACAAAACCAGGTTCTACTCCAGTACGAGCTAGCTTCCCTCCGGTTACGGAGGCAATTTTTACACCTCCATTATGCTTATAGCGGCTGAGTCTTTCCCGTTCTGCCTTGCTCAGGTCAGAAAATTCACCCCCTAAAACGGTCATAACCTCGGCTACTTCATCCTTTTTAAGGATTTCAGACCCACCGGTACGATTCCTTAGTGTTACGGTAATTTCCTTCTCCTTGCCGTCACGATTCACGGTCAGATTCACCTTATCCCCAGGTTTGTGCAAACCGATGGACTGTTGCAGTTGAGGGATTGAATGGATCTCACGTCCATCTACTTTCACTATGACATCCCCTTTATTGACTCCACCAGCCTTCGCAGCGCTATTTTCGGTAAACTCACGTACATATACTCCATCCGACACCTTTACCCCATATTCTTCAGCCTTCTGGCTATCCAGATCTCCGAGGGATATTCCCAGATAACCTCTTTGAACGGTTCCATATTTAATGAGGTCTGTAGAAACTTTTTTTACAATACTAGAGGGTACCGCAAACGCGTAGCCTGCAAAACTTCCGGTAGGACTGGCTATGGCCGTGTTTATGCCCACCAGCTCCCCTTTTAAGTTTACCAATGCTCCCCCACTATTTCCAGGGTTCACAACTGCATCGGTTTGAATAAAGGATTCCAGTGGTGAGTCATCATTCTGTAGAGAGGCCGGGGTAGCATTCTGATACCTACGACCCGACCCAATAATACCAAGCCCGCGACCCTTAGCACTTACAATACCCGCTGTTACCGTAGATTCCAGGTTAAAAGGATTACCCACGGCTACTACCCATTCTCCTACCTTGATGGCATCTGAGTTCCCTAAAGTTATGGCGGGAAGATCCTTAGCCTCAACCTTAATAACAGCAATGTCCGTAGAAGGATCAGTACCGATTACTTTAGCCCGGAACTTAGCTTTATTATGCAGCGTTACCTCCACTTCCTGAGCACCTTCAATCACGTGATTATTAGTAACAATATATCCATCTCCACTAATAATCACTCCTGATCCTGTACCTACTGATGGCTGCGGACTGCGACCCCCGCCTCCAAATTCCTCACCAAAAAAATCACGGAGAAAATCTGGAAACTGTTGCTGACCTCTGGAGGACTGCTGCCGGGATATAGTCGATTTGATATGCACAACTGTAGGCGTGGTGGCTTCAGCAGCATATACAAAGTCACCAGGGGACCCAGCAGGGGCACCTGCCGACGTAAACTGAGCCAGGGAGCTCCCTTGGGCTTCTTTTAATATTACGTCAGTTTCATTATCATTTAATAGTTTGAATCCGGCTAAGGTTGTGGCACTCGAAAGAAACCCAACCAATACCAGAGCCTTCCAATTTGTTTTCATATTTTTCGTTGGGGTTTAAATTTTCTAAAACTATAACGTCAAACTCTGCGCATTATATTCCTTACTTAGTGGCGTTTAACATAATTTAACATGATAAACGTAGGCAAAAATCATTCCATATGCCTGTCATTAAGATACTTGACCTTCTTGTCCTCCAGACTTTGGCGTTAAAGAGGCCCAAAGCCTAAAATAGGGTGCTATTTTATAAAATAACACCCTATTTAAAAAATTAATTGCGCAAAGTTTTCCCTTACTGAATTTCAATTTCCCGGGCGGGCTTCTCTTTAGCCTCCTCCTTCTTGGGTAAGTTCACCCGCAGAATTCCCGCTTCATAGGTAGCTGAAATCTTATCCCCGTCGATGCTCTGGGGCAGATTGAACGAACGCTCAAAGGATTTTAAAGTATATTCCCGTCGGGTATACTTCATCTCTCCATCCTGGTTTTCTTCTTCTTTTTGCAGGGAAATGGTCAATACCTGACGCTCTAAATTTAACTTGAAATCTGATTTCTGAAAGCCCGGAGCCGCAAGCTCAATCAGAAAACTTTCCTTACTTTCCAAAACATTGACAGCCGGATGCTGAGGGGCGATTCCCGCATTACCAAACTCTTTAAAAAGTTCTTTTCCTAATACAGTGTTTAGATATCCAGGAGTCGAAAAATGCGATTTTACTAATGTGCTCATGATATGAAATGTTTTATGTTTAATTACCAATTGAATCCTTTTGTCAGGATATATGGCATTATTCAACTTCCATACCATTAACAAGAAACCATAATTTATATGCCATTATGTCATATAAATATGCAATACTAGCACAATTAATGACATATTGTCGTTAAATGATAAACTCTCCTCATCTGAATGCGCCAAGAAGAGCAGAGATGATGCGGGAGTTCGACTGCCGATTATGGGCAGTGAACAGCCTAAGATGGATTGTAGAAATGGATCCCTGCATAAAAACGGATCCCTGCATAAAATGATGTAGGATTCAAAAGGCCCAAAACTCCGCACATCTCCATGGAGTAACCGGGAAGCTGGCTTTGTTCGATTACGGAGAGCTATCTGAGCTCGAGCAATCCACAGGCTTTTTCAGAGGCCGACTGTTCCGCCTTCTTCTTGGTAAAGCCATTGCCTTGGGCGAAGGGCTCGTCATTGACAAGGATTTGGGAGATAAATTCGCGGTGATGGCGTGTACCACGTTCTTCTAATATCTCGAAGCGAATATCTTTCCCTTCCCGTTGCGCCCACTCGATGATGAGGCTTTTGAAGTTAATATTATTCTGGATGATACTCTCCAGATCGTAGTGGGTAAGGAGTTTACCAATAATAAAACTGCGGGTAAAGCGAAAACCCTTGTCAAGATAGATAGCTCCCAGGAAAGCCTCAAGCGCATCGCCATACATAGAAGACCGGGGCGACATGCCTCGATGGTTTCCATCATACTCAATCAGCTTATCTAAACCCAGTTTGCGGGAAATCTGGTTAAGCGATTCCCGGTTTACTATTCTACTGCGAATTTCGGTAAGGAATCCCTCATCCTTATATGGGTATTTGGTAAAGAGGAATTCGGCTACCACCATACCCAGCACGGCATCACCTAAGTACTCCAGACGCTCGTTAGACTCACGAAAGCCCTGGATAGCCGTTTCCCGAGATGCAGAAGTATGCAAAAAAGCAAGCTGATAGACACCCAGGTTAGAAGGGCGCGCGCCAATCACATGAGCAATCGACTCCTTGAATACCTTATCTTCAGCCCTGCCTGGGCTAAAAAGTGCTAGTATCGGTTGAAGAATTCGTTTGGTCAAGATATTAAAGTAATCAGCTTTCTAATTTTTTGAAAATAACGGAAGCATTATGTCCACCAAATCCAAAGGTATTGCTCAAAGCGTAGTTAACCTGTCTTTTTTGAGCCTTATTAAAGGTAAGGTTCAAATCAGGATTTATGGTAGGATCAGCCGTAAAGTGGTTGATAGTAGGAGGAACAATCTGGTCCTGAATAGCCATAATACAGGCTGCAGCCTCAATTGCCCCGGCTCCACCCAATAAATGTCCGGTCATGGACTTGGTAGAACTGATATTAATTTTTGGAGCATGATCTCCAAAAAATTGCTCAATAGCCTTCAGTTCCTGAGGGTCACCAAGCGGTGTAGAGGTACCGTGGGTATTAATATAGTCGATTTGCTCAGGCTTAATACCAGCACTCTCGACCACATTTTTAATGACATTATAAGCTCCCAGCCCATCGGGATGTGGGGCTGTGATATGATAGGCATCGGAAGACATGCCAGCACCCACCATTTCAGCATAAATTTTTGCACCGCGTGCCTTTGCATGCTCATATTCTTCGAGAATAATGGCGGCACCACCTTCTCCCAGTACGAAACCATCCCGATCCTTATCGTAAGGTCTTGAGGCCGTTTGAGGAGAATCGTTACGCTCCGAAAGGGCTTTCAGGGCATTGAACCCACCCACTCCGGCGCAGGTAACTGCGGCCTCGGAACCACCCGAAATACAAACATCCATCATGCCTAACCGAATATAGTTAAAGGCATCTATAAGGGCATTGGTAGCCGAAGCACAAGCCGAAACAGTAATGAAGGTAGGCCCTCTAAAGCCGTGACGAATAGACAACACCCCAGAGGCGCTGTCTGCAATCATCTTCGGAATAAAGAAGGGATTAAACCGGGGGGTCATGTTGTTGGCAGCGAAGTTCAAAACCTCATCCTCAAAGGTTTTTAACCCTCCGATTCCTGAGCCCCAGATAACACCGGCTTTGTCGAGGTTTAGCGAACCTTCGCCAAAGCCGGCGTCTTTCATGGCCTCATCAGAGACAATAACTGCATACTGCGTGAAAGGATCCATTTTACGGGCTTCCTGACGCGGAATGTAATCGTGAATGTCCAGACCTTTAACTTCACAGGCAAACTTAGTACGGAACTTTTCGGCATCGAACCTAGTGATAGGTGCGGCACCGCTAACGCCGGCTACTAAATTTTTCCAGTAGGTAGAAACATCATTGCCAATGGGTGTTAATGCACCCATTCCTGTAATTACAACTCGCTTAAAACTCATAAAAAGGGACTGAAGAGAAACATGTTATTGGTTTGGACGGGAATTACTTCACGTTTTCTTCCAAATATGCTACAGCCTGACCAACTGTACCAATGTTTTCGGCTTGATCGTCAGGGATAGATAGATTAAATTCCTTCTCAAATTCCATGATCAATTCAACGGTATCTAGAGAGTCTGCTCCCAAGTCATTTTGGAAGTTAGCTTCTTGCGTTACTTCCGACTCTTCAACGCCAAGTTTCTCGACGATAATTTGCTTAACTCTTTCTGCAATTGCTGACATTTTGTAAACACATTTTGGTTAAAATCGCAACAAAGAAAGATATTTAAGATCACTTTGTCAAAAATTTTTTGGTTCCATTATTTTTATTGCCCGATGATAGCAAAAAATAAAAAAAAGCTAAACCATTCGTTAGGGCCATTATGTACCAAGAAATCGTCTAAAAGTGCTCGTAACAAGCGGGATTAGCGTACATTCGCAAAACTTTTTAATTTACTGAAACAAGACACAAATGTTGGATATTCCCAAATTAAAAAATCAGGATTCGCCTCAATTCATCCTTATGGCAGGCCCTTGCGCTATAGAAGGCCGGGATATGGCCCTGCGCATTGCCGAGCAAATTGCAACCCTGACCAACCGACTCAAAATACCTTATATTTTCAAAGGTTCCTACCGAAAAGCCAATAGAACCAAGGTAGATTCCTTCACAGGGATAGGGGACGAAAAAGCCCTAAAAATCCTAAAAGAGGTGGGCGATACTTTCGGCATACCCACCGTTACCGACATTCATGAGTCGCCCGAAGCAGCCATGGCTGCTGAATATGTGGACGTATTACAGATTCCTGCATTTTTGTGTCGACAAACAGAGCTACTAGCCGCGGCTGCCGCAACAGGAAAAGCCGTCAACGTCAAGAAAGGTCAATTCCTATCTGGGGCCTCCATGCGCTTTGCAGTAGACAAAATAAAAGAGACCAACCCTGCGGCTCCAGTCATGCTCACCGACCGTGGTAATAGCTTCGGATATGGCGACCTCATCGTAGACTTTCGCAACATTCCAGAAATGCGCTCATTTGAGGTGCCCGTGATTATGGATTGCACCCATTCCTTACAACAGCCAAACCAAGCCTCTGGGGTAACGGGAGGCAAGCCCAAACTAATCGAGACCATTGCTAAAGCGGCTATCGCTGTGGGTGCCGATGGTTTATTTATAGAAACCCACCCCAACCCCTCAGAAGCCAAGTCGGATGGGGCTAATATGCTTCCCCTGGATCAGCTGGAAGCTTTATTGGAAAAGTTGGTAAGGGTCCGGGAAGCTATACGATGAAGTCGCTCATGGACACAGCCCCTGGAGGCCATTCCACGTCCTTAGGTTTGCTATGGTCCCTGTTGCTGTGCCTGATGCTGCTTGGAGGAGGACATGCCCAGGCCCAGGCCGACTCCACCCTGTGGGTAGTAAAGCCCATGGATGCGATTCCCCCTGCTACGCTTGCCATGGCCAGCCTGGTGGTGCAGGGTAAGATAAGCCGCCAGCTCAACGATCGGGTCTATGACGCCCACCCCTCCTTCCATACCAAGGCCGACGACTATCTGGTGTGGGCGCCGGGAGTGGTCAGCTTGGGGTTGGCTGCGGCCGGTGTAAAAGGGAAGCACGATTTGGGCGACCAGGTCGTACTGGCTATATTATCCAATGTGATCGCACAGGCAGCCACCCAAAGTTTGAAGCGCCTGGTAGACAAGCAACGCCCTAATGGAAAAGACTATCAATCCTTCCCTTCCGGCCACAGTGCTACAGCCTTTACCAATGCACAGCTTTTACATGAGGAATATGGGCAAAGAAGCGTACTGTATAGCATTGGTGGATACGGAACAGCCTCTGCAGTTGGTGCCCTGCGGATTATGAACCATGAACACTGGCTCTCCGATGTGTTGATGGGTGCTGGTATAGGCATTGCGGCTACCAAGGTCGTATACATCAGCTACCCCTGGTTAAAAATGAAGGTCAAACAAATTAGAAAAAAATAAAAATCCACTACTGACATAGGGTTGTCAGCAGTGGATTTTTATTTTGTGGCCAGATCTAAATCAAATTATTAGCCATGAATATATCGTATAGCCCCCCAATGTCCGTTTTATGTTTTGTCACTAAAACCAATCTTAAAGGTCTGGGCGCCTACGTGAGAAACGTAGCGAAAGAACTTTACAAGGTCGCCGCAAATACTGGCTTAGAAGTAGTAGGTCCGGTTTACTGGATTTATAATGGGGTCGATGGGCATCCGGATACGGAATTTACCCTTACCATTGCCATTCCCATCACCCCACCCGAAGAGCCATGGCAGGCCGGCCCCTTTGAAATAAAAACCCTCCCCGCATTTCATTATAAAGCGCAACGCCTGCAGGGCTCCTGGGAACTGCTGGGCCCCACCTATGGCTCCATGTTGGAGCAAATCCAAATAAAGGGCCTTCAACCCAGCGGCATTAACAGAGAATTATATTTGCGAATGGATTTCCAAAATCCAGACAACCATATCACCGAAATCCAAATTGGACTGAATCCTTAAAATCCTCGAAGATGAGTTACTGTGAATACATAGCGAATAACCATTCCGATCATCCCGACTACATTCTAAACAAGGCCTATCATGACCATCAGTATGGGTTTCCCATCCAGGATGACAACGAACTTTTTGGCCGATTCCTATTGGAAATCAATCAGGCCGGCCTGAGCTGGACCCTGATGCTACGTAAACAGGATAATTTCCGGAAAGCTTACGATGGATTCGCTATTGACCGTATAGCACTTTACGAGGAAACCGACCGCCAACGCCTTATGCAGGATGCAGGCATAATACGCAACCGGTTAAAAATTAATGCGGCCATCGTAAATGCCCAGAAAATTGTCCTGCTCAAGGAAGAGTTTGGCTCTTTTAAAGGATGGTTGGATGCCCATCACCCCCTTGATAAACCCGAATGGATGAAGCTGTTTAAGAAAACCTTTAAGTTTACTGGCGGGGAAATCGTAAACGAATTCCTTATGAGTACGGGCTATCTTCCCGGGGCCCATCAACCCGACTGCCCGGTTTACCATCACATCCATAGTCTCTCATGATTTTTTTTCGGTTATTAGACAAAAATCTATTTAAAATAAAAATCATTCTATTTTGTATTAAATCAGTAATTACCGTTGAATAAGTTCGTACGTTATATCTAGGTAATATAGAGATTATATAGCCAATTAAGAATTATCTTTGTTCCATTAGTCACCACCGATAAATCTAATGGAGATTGGGTGGTACACCCCGTAACACAAGATCTTATATCAGCATGAGCATACTTTTGGTTCTTTTATCGACAATGCTTACAATGCTGCTTTTACAGTTATATCAGCGAGATGAAGGCACTCAAGGCCGAACCCTTTGGCGAAATTCCTTTCTAAAATCCCTGCTCATCCATGCCCTGCTGATATATTTAGTAAACGAATTACTTTCGTATTTCGGGTCTATTAATCGTAGTAATATCTTGGCGTTTTGGGTCGTATTGGCAGTAACAGAAGCCCTTCTTCTGATAAGATTTTCGATTCAGCAGGAAGATTGGAGAAAGTTCTTCAGCTATTTAATAGAAATGAATAGCATCTTTAAAAGCTGGAATAGTTCGGAGCGATTGATTCTATTTCTGGCTATCTGTGTGTACCTTATCCCTATCGCTATCCTAACCTATGTGGTTCCCCCCAATAACTATGACGGGCACAGCTATCATTTAAGCAGAATTGTGGAGTGGATCAGCAACGGTAACCTCGATCACTTTCCTACCCGCCATATTCAACAGCTCTACCATAATGTCTTTGCAGAATATCTGGTTTTGCATACCTTTTTACTTTCGGGCAGCGACCGCTTTGCAGGTTTCGTTCAATTTACCGCTTCATTAGGCACATTCTGCGCCATAAGCCTGATTGCTAAAAGTTTTGGGGCTCATAGATCTACACAAATACTTGCTGTTATTTTTATGCTCACACTCCCCGCGGGCATCATGGAAAGCAGCACCGTGCAAGTTGATTATGTGGCTTGTTTCTTCATTTGTTGCTTTATCTACTTCGGGTATCTGGCCGTCCGTCGCTTTTCTGCTAGTGCCATATTTTTTATGGCCATTTCTCTAACTTTAGGGGGCTTCTCCAAATACACCATACTCCTCCTCGCCCTACCCTTTTGTATCTATTTTGGCCTTCAATTTCTAAAAAAATATCAGATAAAAAGAGCGAGCCTGATTCTGATAACTATCCTCACGCTGTTTATTTTAGTTTTTTCTCCTTTTCTAGCCAGAAACTATCAGTTTTTCGGCCACCCCATGCATCCTATGGCCGACACGGGTCTGGAGATAGAAAAGCTTTCTACGGACCAGATCTCCCTTCAGGGTGCAGTTTCTAACGTCATGAAAAATGCAACCCTACAGATGGGGCTTCCTAATAATGATTTTAATCTCAGAGTAGCCTCTTTGGTTCAGAATGCCCATCAATTTTTAGGTTATACTGTAGACGATCCCCGATTTAGCAATGATACTTTTCAGGTCCGGTATGTAGTGCATGAAGACATGATTCCTAATACCCTGCATTTTGTAATCCTGCTGGGCAGCTTTATTTTTTTAACTTTTTCAAAGGGCTATGGCCGGTTAAAATGGTTTAGTATTCTGATTCTACTTGGGTTCATTTTGCTATGTACTTTTTTAAAATTCCAATTATGGAGCACCCGAACCCAAATGCCCATTTTCGCCTTAGGCTCGGTGGTAGTGGCGAGCATGTTCGGTAAATATGCCCCGAAGACGAAGTCGATGCTTGCCCTATTTTTACTCCTGGCGTCATGCTCTTTTGTCCTGGCCAATCCAAGCAAGCCCATACTTCCTCTTAAGTATTATTCCAAAAAGTTACTCCTACATATACCCATTGCCGTATGTCCCCAAAATGACAGTCAAAGACAGGCAGTGCAGGAAAAGCTAAGCACTTTTTACACCAGAAACCCCGCTTTCGAAGACTGTCTTCAGCTCCTTAAGCAACCCAATACTATCGATCGCCGTTATATTTTTAATGTTCTGGATTCCATAGGATATTTCGATCATATCAAAAAGGAGACTATTTTCAAATTGGACCGGACTGCACTTTATTTCCTTAACCATACGGCGAACGGAGAAAAGTACCGCCCCCTTATGAACCATATTCAAGGTACAGATCAGAAAATAGGGCTACTATTTGACGGCAATTATGGCTTTTACCATTATCTATCCAGTATCCAGGGAGACACCTTTCGTTTTGACCAAATGAAATATATAGGATACAGACCCCGCTATAAAGAGCTGGTCAATGCCAGCAAGCCCTTTCATTATGCGTATATCCTTGGCGACGACCGTAATATGCTAGGCCCTTACTACGAAAATAAACTGATCGATACCGTCTATTATTCCCAGGACTTTTATCTGGCGAAACTCAAAAGGACTTCAGAATTGAAGTTTTATTATCCCTGAGAAATTCAATTAGAGATTAACCACTATTTATTACAAATTTTATATCCTATTAATTACACTTTGGAATTGCAACAATAAACCGCACAACGGGTTAAATAATCAGATAGGAGCCAAAACAGTTCAATTGCCTGAAGATTATCTGAACATCAAATTTAACAATTGCCTTTTTGAAGGCAATACTAAGGTGCACTATGAATCACAAATTGGAAACGGGGTTAGATATATTAATGGTAGATTTACTTATCAGGAGAATAGATTTTACTCGATAAAGATCATCGGTGCTAAGAATCACACATTTGACAGTTGCGAATTTGGGAATGCAATTCTAACATCCTAATAATAAATTGACTCAGAACATACAGATGTAAAAATATTCATATTGAGAATTCGAGATGTTTGGATCTTAGATTCCGGCCCGATTTAAATGAATTTCTCGACTTACCGTATGCCGCAAATGTCAGGAGACAGTCCTGGCATTTTGAAAGTACAACTATGCACTGTAATCGAAGGCTTATTATATCGAACGATGGTGAGAAGATAAAATTAGTTAACAACGCAATGAGGGAGTTGGGATATGTTTTCGACCTCCAAAACATAACTGGGCTTCGGTTTCACGGCAACGTCGTTATTAAATCACTAACAACGACAGGAATCTTGAGAGGAAATGTAAAATACTTCGAACTCAGTAACAACTCAATTCCTGGAAATTCTTATTACGTAGCTAATGGACTCGTTCCTGCACTTTTTCTCAGAAACACAGATAACGCGTACGGCAGAATATCCGACAATATGATCTATTAATATCCTATATCTACCACGACGGGAGCTCATAATGGGAACGGAACAGGCTAATACAGAGAACATATTAGCATTTCCAACAACATAGGTGTAACAAATAATAAAACTTATGTGTTTACAAACTCAGAAGCTTTTCAGTTTAATTAAGGGCTAAAAATTTGTCAGTTAGCTATATAAATAAGGAGCAAGCGACAGCCCAACCTGTCGAATAGAAAGAGTATCAGAATAACTAAATTCCCTAGATCCTACCGTTTTTCTAAATAATGAACAAGTTTTTCGGGATGATCGGTTTGTAGACCATCCACGCCCAATGCGAGGGCCGGCTGCCAGGAAGCTTCGTTTTCCTCCTTTTGCTGTACATCTAGCCATACTTGCAGCCCTTTTTGATGGGCAAAGGCCAGAAGCTGGGGATCACGGATATTGTCGAAAACTTTGATCGTCATTTGACTTAAAAACTTTTCGAATTCGACTACCGTCTGTACATTCTCCGGAAGACTGGTCATTAAGGGAACCTCGGGGGCGATATGGCGCCATGCGTCATACTGCTCCGCCTTATTGAGGTATACGACCACCTGTTTTTCCATTCCAGCGGCCCGAATCTGCCTCCAGGTCTGGGCCACATCGGCATCTTTAAAATCAAGATACAGATTAATTTTGCCCTTGCAGGCAGCTAAAATCGCTTCGAAATCCGGAACTCGGTGCGGTCGTTTGTTTTTATTAAATACCCGTAAGGTCTGGATTTCACTCCAGCTCATTTGCTTTACACTTCCCTTGCCATTGGTGGTACGGTCTACGGTGCCATCGTGCATGGCCACCAGATGACCGTCCTTGGTAGTTCGCAAATCCACCTCCACGTAGTCTGCTCCGGCTTGTATGGCGGCTTTGGTAGATGCAACCGTATTCTCGGGTTGTTTTAGGTGGTTGCCCCTATGAGCAATCACCAGAGGAGTATGCCGGGACATTGGCAGGAAAGCCTGAGCAGCCACATCAGAAATGTACGTCAAAGAAATCAGTAAAAGGTATAATAAAGCAGAATGGGACATCAAATATATATGGTTGGTTGCAATCTTAAATTATACCCTTGCCACCTAAGAAAAGGCTATTTCCTGAGAGGTCATTGGAGGATAAACCTGTAAGTGATACCCTAAGAAACAACTATCCAATGCTTCAGAATGTGTATCAGAAGGACTATGCAATCCTCGAAAGTGGAGAAGTCATTAATAGTAACCTAGTCGTGACGGGAAATGGATTTGTAGTAAATAAATAAGGAAAAACATTCCAGTTCAGGGCAAGTGTCACATGGATCAATCAGTGCGTGAGATAGCTCGTCGTAGGGTATTAAACGAACTTACTTCCCTGGCCTTCGACAGGCCTTTAGACAGAGACAACACTGAGCCTTCGACAAGCTCAGGTTGACATACCTCTTTGGGAGCCTTCGACAAGCTCAGGCTGACAAGGGACATGCTCAAAACTAACAGCGATAGGGGTCATAACAAACAATGTGCTCGGGCCAGCCCTTTTATCAACAAGAAAGCGAACCAGAGTGACTCTAGTTCGCTTTCTTGTTGATTAGTAAAACCTAGGCTTAAACGATTTCGAAGCTGGATAGATTTACAAACTGCTGAACACGTTCTTTAATTTCTTCCTGAGTTAGGTTGATAAGTCTTTCTGTTCCGAATTTTTCAACACAGAAAGAAGCCATGGCCGAGCCATAAATGATGGCACGCTTCATGTTATCGAATGAGATATCGTCGGTGCTGGCAAGATAGCCTATAAAACCTCCTGCGAAGGAGTCGCCTGCACCTGTTGGATCAAAGACTTCTTCCAATGGTAGCGCTGGTGCAAAGAAGATACGATCGGCCTGGAACAAGAGGGCCCCATGCTCACCTTTTTTTATTATGAGGGTCTGAGGACCCATCGCCATAATCACTTTAGCAGCCTTGCGCAGGGAATATTCTCCGGAAAGTTGGCGAGCCTCTTCGTCGTTGATGGTTAAAACATCCACCAGTTTCAATACCGCCTTCAGGTCGTCCATGGCAATGTCCATCCACAGATTCATGGTATCGAGCATGACCAGCTTAGGACGCTTAGCCATGCGCTCAATAACGAGTTTCTGAGTAGCAGGAACTGTGTTGCCCAGCATCAGATATTCTGTAGTTTGATACGACTCGGGAATGGTGGGGTCGAAATGCTCCATCACATTTAGCTGCGTCTCCAGGGTGTCCCGGGTATTCATATCTTCGTGGTAACGTCCAGACCAAAAGAACGTTTTCCCGTCGGCTACGATCTCTAAACCTTCGGTGTCCACACCGTGATCTTCAAGCAAGCCAATCATTTCCTTAGGGAAATCGCCACCTACAACGGCAACCAGATTATTCCCTTTGGTAAAATAAGAGGCAGATAGTGTGATGTAAGTTGCAGCTCCGCCAATAATCTTGTCTGTTTTGCCAAAAGGCGTTTCCAGGGCGTCAAATGCAACGGACCCAACTGTCAATAGACTCATATGGTTATAATATTAATGTGTAGATTGTTCTGTAATAGTAATCTGCGAAGATAATGAAAACCATATAATTGCTGATTTATTAAGTGGATTATAAATGAGAGTACCAATCAATCCTGTCTTATTTGCTATTTTTGTCCTGAAACCAGTTTTCTCCTACTTTGGATAGCTGCTCTCCCTCGTGAGCGCCGGAGAGTTTTGGAATCAAAAAGAAACTAAAGAAGCTTGTAAAGGCGTTTCAAAGCCTGTACACATTTTAATACCAATAGAAATTAGGACAACCAAATGGCCGAAACCAACACCCAGCCGCTAAAAATATTCAATACCCTTACGCGTAAGAAAGAACTTTTTGAGCCTATCGCTGCCCCCTATGTAGGCATGTATGTTTGCGGGCCTACCGTGTACAATAACGCTCATTTGGGAAATATCCGCACTTTTATGTCCTTCGACATACTTTATCGATACCTGCAGCATATCGGGTACAAGGTCCGCTATGTCCGCAATATCACCGATGTGGGCCATTTAGTGGGTGATGGAGACGTTGGAGAGGACAAAATTGGCCGAATGGCCAAACTAGAAAAACTGGAGCCTATGGAGATAGTCCAGCGTTATACTAACGATTTTCATGAGGTTACTGCCTTGTTTAATCTACTTCCTCCCAGCATAGAGCCTACGGCAACCGGACATTTGATAGAGCAGATAGAGGCCGTAACGGCCTTGATTGAAAAGGGCTTGGCCTACGAGTCGAATGGATCGGTATATTTTGATATTACAAAATACAATGAAGGTGGACAGGACTATGGCAAGCTTTCCGGTCGCATATTAGAAGATCTTCTGAACGAAACCCGGGAGCTCGATGGCCAGTCCGAAAAGCGCAATCCTTTGGATTTCGCATTATGGAAAAAGGCCAGTCCAGAGCATATCATGCAATGGGACTCCCCCTGGAGTCGCGGCTTTCCGGGCTGGCATTTGGAATGTACCTGCATGAGTACCAAATACCTAGGAAAGCAATTCGACATACATGGGGGTGGCATGGACCTGAAATTCCCTCATCATGAATGCGAAATTGCTCAGGCTAAGGGACTGACTGGCCAGGATCCGGTGCGCTACTGGATGCACACGAATATGTTGACCGTTAATGGGCAAAAAATGTCTAAGTCCCTTAATAACTCCTTCCTGCCAGCCGAGCTAGTAGCCGGGAGCCACCCCCTGCTCGACCAGCCTTATAGTCCTATGACCGTACGCTTTTTTATGATGCAGAGCCAATACCGAAGCACCCTGGACTTCTCTAATGACGCCCTAAAAGCAGCGACAAAAGGTTATAAAAGATTGGCCAACGGAATGAGAACCGCCCGTATGCTGGCCTATAATGCCGACGAGGCTATAGCCCTTGATGAGAAAAAAATAGCAGATATAGAGAAGACCATTGCGGGATTTTACTCGGCAATGAATGATGACCTAAATACCTCTGTTGCAATTGGGCACCTTTTCAATTTATTGAAATATGTGAATATGCTGGGCTTAGGACAACTTAATGCCGCTGCCTTAGGGGAGGCTACCTTTCAAGATCTGATTGCCCATTTCACAATATTTTCTGAAAATATACTGGGCCTCAAAGAAGAAAAGTCGGAAGGAGATGCCGTCCTAGAGGGCATGCTCAACTTATATCGGGAATACAAGCTCGTTCGAAACTACGAGAAGGTCGACGAAATAAGGGCCTATTTCAAAAAGCAGGGGCTGGTAATACGAGATACTAAGGAAAAGATTGACTGGGCTTACGAGGAATAGATTTTATGAGAAACCGCCCTGTTATTTTTGCCAGAATTCTACTCCTGATCGTCGTACTAGCGGGGTTGGCTTATATAGCTGTACCATTTATCAACCCTTCCTTTCACAACGATTCGGCCCGTTTGCCCCATGCGGAAAGCGCGGCGTCTGGTCCTACCTTTAAAAAGCAAGGGGATTTATGGTTTTTAAAGAATGGTCAGAAATTAAAACGTATCGATATAGAGTTTGCGGCTACTGCGGAGGCACGAAACCTGGGATTGATGTATCGCACTTCACTCCCCGACTCGGCTGGTATGCTATTCGTTTATGAAGAAGCCGCTCCAAGGGTATTTTGGATGAAAAACACTTATATTCCTCTGGATATTATCTATGTGGGTGCGAATAAAAAAATCGTATCTATATCCAAAAATACGAGTCCGCATTCCGAAGAAAATATAGCTTCTGAAGCTGCGGCACAGTTTGTAGTAGAAGTTAACGCCGGATTTACAACAAATCACCAAATAGAAGTAGGAGATGTCATTTCATTTTAAAATCATAAAAACCGGGATCCTTGGGGGCATATTCTCGGCCCTGACATTATTTCAAAGCTGTCAGAACCATAACAGCTCGGAACAGACCAGTACGCAAGAGGCAATCCTGGTGCAGGCCCCTAATTTTGATAGCGATTCGGCCTATCACTTTGTACAACGGCAGGTGGACTTCGGACCCAGGGTTCCTAACACGGCCGCCCATGTTGCTTGTGGCAATTATCTGGCAGAAAAATTACGATCATATGGTTTGGAAGTTACTGAACAAAAGTTTAGCCCTACCACCTACGATGGCACCAAACTAAAGGCACGGAATATCATAGGCAGCTTCAATCCGAAAGCTAGCAAACGCATATTATTGGCGGCTCATTGGGATTCACGCCCCTATGCCGATGAAGATTCGGTAGCTACCAAAAAACCAGTGCCCGCTGCCAATGATGGAGCCAGTGGTGTAGGAGTACTTTTGGAGGTGGCCCGGGTGTTGGCAGCTCAGCCATCAAAACCTGAAATCGGTGTAGACATCATATTTTTTGATGCTGAAGACTGGGGGAACTCTCAGGAAGCCAGCGACGAATATGGTGGCTTTTGCTTAGGCTCACAATATTGGGCTTCGAATCTACACCAGCCGGGATATACTGCATTCTTTGGGGTCTTGCTGGACATGGTAGGAGCAAAAGGTGCTACATTTCAGAAAGAAGGATACTCCATGCAACTGGCCGGAGAAGTGGTGAAATCAGTATGGAATACTGCCGGTCAACTCGGATACAGCAATTATTTTATCGATCACCGGGGCCCTGCCATTACCGATGACCATTTACCGGTAAACAGGGTTGCTAAAATACCGATGATCGACATCATTCACACCCGACAAAATAACCCTGCTCATACGTTTTTCGATGAGTGGCATACCACTCAGGACACGATGGAGCAGATCGATCCAAAAACTTTAAAAGCAGTAGGCCAAACACTTATTCAAGTCCTCTACCAGGAAGCTGAGCCCGCAGTACTCTAAACAACCTTAAAGATGTCTCAACATACGGCAAGGTACCTCATGATTCTGGGTCTGCTTCTTCTGATAGCAGGAGCTATTTTCTATTTTTGGGGCAATAAATTCTCCTGGTTAGGACGCCTACCAGGAGATATCAGGATAGAACGAGAGGGTTTTAAACTGTATATCCCGCTTGCTACCATGTTGCTATTAAGCGCCCTATTAAACTTCGTACTCTGGCTTATAAGGAAAGTGCTCTAAGCGGGAAGCTATAGGCAATGAGCCCTGGCATTTTCTTGCAAAGCAACACCCACTACCCTTGGCTATCTTCGTCCTCCCTATAATCAGAAAGAAGAAGGTAATGGAAATTACGGTTCAAACGCGCTCTTCACTAGCATGTACCGACAAAAGTTAGGGATACACAGCCAATAGTCAACTGCTGATAACCTTCTAGTCCTCAAAAAAGACGATGAGCCGCTTCCAATTTGTTGTATCGGATAATATTCTTTTATTTACTGCAAAATTAAATAAAAGCTATCCATAATACCATTATGTCAAAATATATAGCGGCCATAGACCAGGGGACCACCAGCACCCGTTGCATTCTTTTTAACCACCAAGGTACCATCGTGTCGGTAGGCCAGAAGGAGCATCGGCAAATTTATCCCAAGGCTGGCTGGGTGGAACATAATCCCGATGAGATTTGGAAAAACACCTTGGAGGTTATGGCACTGGCCCGAATTAATGTATCGGCCACAGCAGCCGATATTGCCGCCATCGGCATCACCAATCAGCGAGAAACCACAGTAGTTTGGAATAGAAAGACAGGCAAACCCTATTATAATGCGTTGGTCTGGCAGGATACGCGTACAGCCGCTTATGTCACTCAATACGAAAAAGAAGGTCGTCTCAATGATTTCAGAAATATTACGGGATTACCCATATCCACCTACTTTAGCAGTTTGAAGCTAAAATGGTTGTTAGAAAATGTCGACGGGCTCAGAGCTGCAGCGGAAAGAGGTGAGGCTATTTTTGGCAATATGGACACTTTTTTAATCTGGCACCTCACGGGAGGGCCACAAGGAGGAATTCATGTTACGGATGTTAGCAATGCCAGCCGTACCCAATTGATGGATTTGCGAACCCTAGCCTGGGACGCTACCATGCTGGCAGAGTTTGACATCCCTCAATCCATGCTTCCTTCCATTAAAAGTAGCAGCGAAATTTACGGCTATGTGCATAATGAAGTGTTGCCCGGCGTGCCAGTAGCCGGCGATCTGGGCGACCAACACGCCGCTTTGGTGGGTCAAATCTGCTTCGAGCCGGGTATGGCCAAAAATACGTATGGTACGGGCTGCTTCCTGGTAATGAATACGGGCAATGAAATTAAAATGTCGGAGAACGGACTTTTAACGACTCTGGCCTACAAATTTGGCGATCAACCCGCTCAATATGCCTTGGAAGGGAGTGTTGCGGTAACAGGGGCACTCGTTCAATGGCTCAGAGACAATCTGGGTATAATAGAAAAAAGCAGCGATATAGAGTCCCTGGCCAAAACGGTAGAGGATAATGGAGGAGCATATTTTGTACCGGCCTTTTCGGGACTGTATGCACCCTATTGGCGCAATGACGCCCGGGGAGTAATAGCAGGTCTCACACGCTATGTCAACAAGGGACATATTGCCAGGGCGGTGCTTGAAGCCTCAGCATATCAGACCGCCGATGTCGTGCAGGCCATGCAGCAGGACTCGGGTATTCCATTGGCTTCTTTGCGGGTAGATGGGGGGATGGTAGCCAATGAACTTCTGATGCAATTCCAGGCTGACATTCTCAATAAGCAGGTAGTTACCCCTGCCATCGCCGAAACCACCGCTCTGGGCGCTGCCTATGCAGCGGGACTGGCTGTTGGCTATTGGAAAAATATGGAAGAGCTTAAGCAAAACTGGGCGATAGCACATACCTGGAACCCTAGTATGGACGATCCTACCCGCAAGGAACTCTACAGGGGATGGAAAAAGGCCGTTACCAAGTCTTTCGATTGGGTCGACTAGGATCCAGGAGGCATAGTTATATAGATTTCAAGGACTTTTTTACCGGAAATGTCTCTTGGAATCTATATAAACTATCTGCTGATTTGCTCTGTCTGCCCGTATACCGTAACTTCGCCGCCATAAACAATTCCTATGAGTGATCTTACGCATACCCTTCGGCTGAAAAAACCACTGGCCATATTTGACCTGGAAACCACAGGTGTAAACATCGTACGCGATCGTATTGTGGAAATTTCCGTGGTAAAAGCCTTGCCCAATGGTACAACAGAGATAAAAACAAGGCGGATTAATCCAGAAATGCCCATTCCTCTGGAAAGCAGCCTTATTCATGGTATCTACGACGAAGATGTCAAAGATGCTCCTACCTTCAAGTCTATCGCTAAAAATCTGGCCTCCTTTTTAGAGGGCTGCGATTTGGGTGGTTTCAACAGCAACCGCTTCGACATCCCCCTTCTGGTAGAAGAATTTTTACGTGTAGGCGTTGATTTTGACATGAAAAATCGCCGTGCTATCGATACTCAGAGGATATTTCATATGATGGAGCCCCGCAATTTGGGGGCAGCCTACAAGTTTTACTGTGGCAAAACATTGGAAAATGCCCATAGTGCTGAGGCCGATACCATTGCTACCTTTGAGGTGTTACAAGGACAAATCGCTAAATATGAAGGGGTGCAAGTCGTAGATGAAGACGGAAACGTTACCGAACCCATTCAGAATGATATGGCTGTCTTACATGCCTTGACTGCCTCCAATCAGATAGATTTTGCTGGTAGAATGATTTTCAATCAGAAAGGAGAGGAAATTTTTAATTTTGGTAAACATAAGGACAAGCCCGTTTTAGAAGTGCTTCAAAAAGAGCCTTCATTCTATGACTGGATGATGAAATCGGAATTTCCTTTGGATACCAAGCGAAAACTAACCGAAATAAAATTGCGTGCTTTGACCCAACGCTGAGGGGTTAAAGGATTTTAACTTGGTACAAACTCGATTTTATATCTATTTTTGTCCTCAAGATCGAAAAGCGCCCGCCGGAAGCAGATTTCCGGGTGAAATAAAATATTTGAATCGTACAAACAGAGTATCCAACCAGGCAAATTTTCTATGTTCCCGAATCCAAGTCTTCCAGAGGTCATCATACCGGAGGTTATTCAAAGCATTCCACTACAAAGCTACCTGCTACTGGCAACTTTACTCTTTGTAATTGGCATTATTGGGGTCCTTACCAGAAAGAATGCCATCGTCATATTTATGTCGATAGAACTTATGCTAAACGCTGCCAATCTTTTGCTGGTAGCCTTTTCAACCTATCGCTCCGACCCTTCCGGGCAGGTTTTCGTTTTCTTTATTATGGCTGTGGCCGCAGCGGAAGTGGCCGTTGGACTGGCTATTATCGTAATGATATATAGAAATACCCGGAACACAGATACAAGTTTCTTGAATAAATTGAAATGGTAATACAGGCCACTGAGCTCGTATTAGCCCTTTCATACCTAATGAAATAATTTGAAACAAACCTGAAACGTACCGATCCACAGGTCTTTTAGCATCATAGATAAACATGTCCGCATCATTATTCTTTCTGATTCCCCTCTTACCTCTCCTCGGTTTCTTAATCAACGGGATGGGTTTCCCCCATATTCCTAAGAGTCTGGCCGGAATATTGGGCACGCTGACCGCCGTAGGGAGCTTCCTGCTCTCTTTATTCGCCTTCAATGCTTTTGTGGCCGAAGGTAGTCAACCGATGGTATATCATCTGTTTGACTGGATTAGCGTAGGCACTCTCAACATTCCTTTTGCCTTCCAGGTTGACCAGCTTTCCCTGCTCATGTTACTTATCATCACGGGTGTGGGTTCGCTCATTCATATATATTCCATGGGGTATATGCATGATGACGCAGGCTTTGGAAAGTTTTTTGCTTACCTCAACCTCTTTTTGTTTTTCATGCTGTTGCTCGTTATGGGCTCCAATTATGTCATAATGTTCATAGGCTGGGAAGGAGTAGGGTTATGCTCGTATTTGCTGATCGGATTTTGGAACAAAAATAACAGTTATAATGATGCGGCTCGTAAGGCCTTTATCATGAACAGAGTGGGTGATCTGGGCTTTTTGCTCGGAATCTTTACCATTATCGCCACCTTCGGGACCGTGGAATACACCGAAGTATTCCGTCAGGCCACCGGATTTCAGGTAGGTGACCCTATCATGGTCACCATCACCCTGCTACTTTTTGTAGGAGCAATGGGTAAGTCGGCTCAGATTCCCTTGTATACCTGGCTACCCGATGCCATGGCAGGCCCTACACCTGTATCAGCCTTGATTCACGCCGCAACCATGGTCACAGCCGGTATCTATATGGTAATTCGGTCCAACGTGTTGTATTCCCTGTCTCCAGGCACACTCGAAATTGTGGGCATCATCGGAGCAGCAACCGCCTTATTTGCCGCTTCTATAGGACTTTTGCAAAATGACATCAAAAAAGTATTGGCCTACTCTACGGTAAGTCAACTTGGTTATATGTTTATGGGGCTTGGCGCTATGGCCTACTCTGCCTCTATGTTCCATGTAATCACCCATGCCTTCTTCAAAGCCTTATTATTCCTGGGTGCAGGAAGTGTCATTCATGCAATGTCCAATGAGCAAGATATACGTGCCATGGGAGGGCTTCGCAAGAAATTGCCTATTACATTTCTTACCTTCCTCATCGCCACCATCGCCATCTCAGGAATTCCACCTTTCGCTGGTTTCTTTTCGAAAGATGAGATTCTGGCCCATGTCTTTGAGCATAACAAACTCCTGTGGGTTCTGGGCGTTCTGGGCTCACTGATGACCTCATTCTATATGTTCCGTCTCTTGTTTCTTACCTTCTTTGGAACGTTCAGGGGTACTCAAGAGCAGGCGCATCACCTACACGAATCACCAGCTAGCATGACCATTCCATTGATAATTCTGGCCGTGCTTTCTGCCCTGGGTGGTTTTATTGGAGTTCCGGAAGCCCTTCATGGATCCCATCAGCTTGCTGCCTTTATGAGCCCACTATACGATGCCTCCCGACTGGTTAACCCGACAGCATTCCTGCCTACTGCCCTGTCGCATTCGGAGGAATATCTGCTCATGGGTGTCTCTGTAGCTGTGGCCCTTATTTCTGCCGCTACGGCATATGTTATGTATGTCAGCAAAAATAATGTTCCAGAGCCAGAAACTGTCGAGAAATCGGGCCTTCAAAAATTGGTCTATAACAAATATTATATCGACGAACTCTATGACGCTGTTTTTGTAAAACCCATCAAAGCCCTCTCCAACCTTCTTTATAATTTCGGCGAATTCCTGATCGATCTTGTGGTCAATGGATCTGTGAAACTGATAGGTATGGGATCGGCACTCTTAAAAAAGACGCAGACTGGCTCAGTGGGCGATTATGTGTTCGCCATGGTACTGGGCATTGTAGCCTTATTATTCTGGAAGCTTTTACTTTGATTTTAACCCATCGCTCTTCATCATTTTGTTGACCGTACTCTTGAAAATATGTTGACTCTATTACTGATACTCTTACCATTAGCCGCCGGAATCATCACCTTGCTGTCGGGTGCTCAGCTGGCCAAAAAGGTGGCCCTCGTCAGCGGACTCGCCGTATTGGCCCTCGCCGTTTATGTATGGCTCCAATTCGATCCCAGCTCGGGCACTCAATTTTCGTATCGGTACAACTGGCTGATGAATGGAAGCATCCTATTTGCCGGAGGCATGGATGGTATTAGCCTCGTATTAGTACTACTAACCACCTTCCTTACGCCCCTAATCATTTTATCGGCATTCAATCATGAATATAAGAATAGCTCTACTTTCTATGCGCTGATTCTCTTTATGGAATCGGCCCTGGTAGGGGTCTTCACTGCGACGGATGCATTTCTTTTCTACCTCTTTTTTGAGGCAGCTTTGATTCCTGTATACTTCTTAGCAGCAGTATGGGGGGGTGAACACCGGCTAAAAGTGACCCTTAAGTTCTTTATCTATACAATTTTTGGTAGTCTGTTTATGTTCGTGGCTCTGGTATACCTTTATTTCCAGACACCGGGTGAGCACTCTTCTGCCATTAGCGCCCTATATGCCCTGGACCTTAGTCCTCAAGCACAGGGCTTTATCTTCTGGGCATTTTTCATTGCTTTTGCCATTAAAATGCCTCTTTTCCCCTTCCATACCTGGCAACCTGACACCTATACAGAATCGCCCACACCAGCAACCATGCTTCTTTCAGGTATTATGCTCAAAATGGGGGTTTATGGTCTAATACGGTTATTGCTGCCCATCGTTCCTTTGGGGATGGATGAATGGGGCTTGCTGGCAATGGTACTTTCTGTGATCGGAATCATTTACGGATCTATTATTGCCATCCAGCAAAGTGATATGAAGCGACTGATTGCTTACTCCTCCTTTGCTCACGTTGGTCTTATGGCCGCCGGGGTATTTTCCGTATCGGCAAACGGGCTCCAAGGGGCCCTAATCCAAATGCTGGCCCATGGAATCAATGTCGTTGGATTATTTTTTATTATCGATATCATCTATCTCCGCACCAAAACCCGCTATCTGGATCAGTTAGGAGGTATCAGCCAGTCATCGCCCAAATTAAGCATCATGTTTATGATACTTTTATTGGGGAGTGTTGCCCTACCCCTTACCAATGGTTTTGTAGGAGAGTTCCTTTTACTTTCCAGTGTCTTTCAATACGACAACTGGATCGGTGCTGTTGCAGGGCTTACCATCATCCTGGGATCGGTATATATGTTGCGACTCTTTCAAAAGGCTATGTTCGGACCTAAATCCAAATGGGCGGAAGACTTTTACGACCTTACCTTAAATGAAAAAGCCGTACTCCTTCCTTTAGTGATCATGGTATTCTGGATAGGTATCTTCCCTAATACATTTTTGAAAATTACCGAGCCAGCAGTGAACCAGCTCCTTACTTTAGTGAAGTAAAACGAGTGCTGTTGTATTTATAAAAAATGATAAAACGATAAATAATAAATATGTATCCCATTATCCTGTTATCAGTCCTTGGAGTTGTAACATTATTTTTAGGTTTTTCAAAATCCAAAAATGTGCTGTTGCCGTCCACACTGATGTTCCTTATCATTGCGCTTATAGGTAATTTCCTAGAATGGAACCAAGGCCCGTTACTGTACTTCTACGACATGCTACGGGTAGATAATTTATCTCTGGCCTTCAATGGAATTGTACTCGCTTCTGCTTTTATGATCGTTGCCATTTCGGGAGGCTTCCAGAACGATGCCGACTCCGAGCCCGCAGAATATTATGCACTAATGCTCCTATCTCTGGTGGGTGCCATTATGATGATTGGCTTCCAACATATGATTATGCTCTTTATAGGTGTAGAAATCCTTTCGATTGCCATGTATGTGCTTACCGGTAGCAATAAAAGAAATTTACGTTCTAATGAGGCGGCTTTAAAGTACCTTTTGATGGGGGCCTTTGCTACGGGCTTTATGCTTTTCGGAATCACGCTGATCTATGGAGCTACAGGTTCGTTTAACCTCACCCAAATACAGGCATATGTCACCACTGCCAATGTCGCAGCTCCTTCCTACCTATTATATGCCGGACTACTTCTGCTATTAATTGGTATGCTGTTTAAGGTATCAGCAGCACCTTTTCATTTCTGGACGCCGGACGTCTACGAAGGTGCCCCAACTATCTTTACGGCCTATATGTCGACGATCGTGAAAACGGCTGGCTTTGCTGCCTTATACCGACTGCTGGATCATACCTTTGCCGGAGCCTATAGTTACTGGTGGATTGTGTTAGCAATCGTTGCCGTTCTTACACTCATTGTAGGAAATATAGGTGCAGCTGGGCAAAGCAGCTTTAAGCGAATGATGGCTTATTCTGGGATAAGTCATGCCGGCTATCTCTTGATTGCCGTAACGGCTATCTCTCAGCCTTCACAAAGTGCTATCGTTTTCTATTCCATAGCCTACTCTCTGGCTACCATTTGTGCCTTCGCCGTACTCCTTCTGGTTTCTCGCGAAAAAGCCAACAATCAGCAACTTGGCGAAGATTACGATGCATTCAATGGCTTGGCAAAGAAAAATCCCTTACTGGCGTTCGTTATGACGGTTTCCATGCTTTCATTAGCTGGTATCCCTTTGACCGCCGGCTTTTGGGGGAAATTTATGATTTTTAGCAGCGCTGCCGATCGTGGTATTATATGGATCACCATCATCGCTATTCTGATGTCTACCGTAGGTATTTACTACTACTTCCGGGTGATCCTGGCATCCTACCTCAAAGAGGGTGACCTTACAGAGATCCGGGTAGCTCCCATATTTAAGGCGGTCATGGTTTTTGCTACCGTTCTAACCATTTTATTTGGTCTGGTACCAGGCATATTCGAGGGATTAATTTAACAGTATTTTTTTAACCATCAACGAAAAAAGCCCTCAGCATCCTGTGGGCTTTTTTCGTTGATGCCCTGCTCTAACCCTCCATTTTCTTATTTGAATCTATATAATTTTTAACTAAATTACATAGCACATAATAACTAAATAGGTAAGATATGAAAACTTTCAGGAAGGAGCCCACCCATTATTGTCCTCAACAATTATGGGACGATTTCGATCTGGAAGCTCTCCTCAACCGTCCTACAGCCAGACTTAGCCCTGAAAAATTACCTACTCATATCCGAGGGCAATGTGTGCTGCTTACGGGTGCAGCGGGCTCAATAGGCAGTGAACTAGCTTTGCAGCTAATACGCATGCAACCTAAACATCTCTATCTTCTAGATCAGTCCGAATCAGGACTTTACTATCTGGATTTACGTATAAAACAATTAGAGTCCCGCTGTAATTATGGTTTGTTGGTAGCCAATATTTGCGACACCTTGCGAATGGAAGGTATTTTTGAACACATAAAACCTGAAATGGTTTTTCATGCTGCCGCATACAAACATGTTCCATTGATGGAAGAGCATCCCTACGAAGCAATCCAGACGAATGTAATGGGAACTAAAATCCTTGCTGACTTGAGTATCCAATATGATGTTACAGATTTTCTTTTCGTATCGACTGACAAGGCCGTCAACCCCGCCAATGTGATGGGAGCAACCAAAAAATATGCAGAACAATACCTTCAAGCCTTGCAGGCCACCTATAGCCATAAAACCAGGTTTATTATAACCAGATTTGGCAATGTCATGGGCTCCGTAGGGTCCGTGATACCGCTATTTCTAAAACAAATTAAGGAAGGGGGGCCTATCACCATTACCCATCCGGATATGTATCGCTATTTCATGACCATTCCCGAAGCCTGTCAGTTGGTGCTGGAATCTAGCGCTATGGCAGAGGCTGGACAAATTTATATGTTCGATATGGGAATGCCCGTAAGTATCCTTCGCATAGCTCAACAAATGATATTGCAGACTGGCTTAGAACTTGAAAAAGACATCCAGATCAAATACACCGGCTTAAGACCGGGTGAAAAATTATGGGAGGAGCTGCTAAATCCATATGAAACATCGGTAACGACAGTTCATCCAAAGATAATGACAGTTCATCAACGGGGAGCCTGTGTGTTAGTTGATACTGTATCTATCGAAACCCTCATCAATCTGGCAGCTCATCATCAGACTAAAGCGGTTCTGGAGATGCTCGAACAACAGGTGCAGGGCTTTCACGCTTATCATCCTCCAGCAGTATCCCCGCCTGACTAGCATCGCAACAATTAATGCCAGTCTTCGCAGAAAGTAGGTATTCCGGAAAATCTGGCATTATCAAAAAACAACTTAAAGACCTAGTCGGTGATGGCCCGGTCAAGATGTACATATCCCCCATCTACATGAATTAATTGCCCTGTAGTATGGCTGGAACGCGGAGATAAAAGAAAAGCAGCCATATTAGCGATCTCTTCTTCCGTAGTCATCCGTGATTCTAATGGGATCTTTGAAACAATGGATGCTAGCTTTTCTTCTGGATTGGGCAGTGTTTTAATCCATTTGTCATACAGGGGTGTATAGCACTCGGCCACGATGATGGCATTTACCCGGATGCTATAAGGTAATAACTCAACAGCCCATTCGCGGGTAAGGGCGTTGCGCCCCCCATTGGCAGCTGCATAGGCAGAAGTCCCCCCCTGGCCAGTTTCCGCCGTCTTAGATCCTATATTGAGAATGGCTCCTTTCGACTTCTTAAGTTCGGGCAGAGCATGATGAACTATAAGGTAATAATGAATAAGGTTGCTATGTAAGCTCTGTACAAAGCGCTCGTATGAACCATTCTCTAATCCTACACCGTCATTGACACCTGCATTATTGACTACTGCATCTATACGTCCGAAATGATCCACGATCTGGGCCACTACCTGCTGGCAGGCTTCGGGCTGCGATAATTCTCCCACAAACTGATGGGCACGATAGCCTTTAGCTACAATTTCTTCAACGGCCAGATTATTATCATTTTCATTCCTTCCTATAATAACTGGAATAGCTCCTTCGGCGGCCAGGACATCACATATGCCCCGTCCTATCCCTTTGGCTCCGCCCGTAACAATAACAACCTTGTCCTTCAGTTCTAAATCCATATACTTATCGTTTCTTTATTTGACGCTTTGGAAATTTTCTATTCTCTATTCTTCCAAAGTTCTATTTTTTTTAAATCCTTTTAAAAAAATACTTTCGTAAATTAAAGCCTGGTAGGTCCCTGTTTTACCTTCTATTTATAACTTTGATCAGGATAGAGCTGACTACCATTACCGGATAATAATTGCACCATTCTATGTTAATTGCGTTCTAAACAGTAATTTAATATAATATTTACAAGAAAATAATATTGAGGAATTGTCCTTAATGCTTTATAAAAAACAAAATTTTAACTAGTTTTGTCTACCAACCGAAATCTACACTAGATTCTTTGATGAGTGATATTGAATTAAAATTGAGCTCAATGGATATTTTAGTCATGTTTTCGTTTACATGTTAACCTCATTGAAGAGAATGAAATATTCAGTACATGCCGAGGGCAGGTTTCGATATATCGACGAAGGAAAAGGGGATACTCTCCTATTGTTGCATGGGTTATTTGGTGCCCTCAGCAACTGGGACGGCATCATAGAGCATTTTTCTAATCAATATCGGGTTCTGATCCCTGTATTACCGATTTATGAATTACCTCCTCGCGAGGCGGGTCTGGAGGCCCTTTTGCAATACCTAGAAGAATTTATAGCCCAAAAAGAACTGACTAACCTCACTGTGGTGGGAAATTCCTTAGGTGGCCATGTAGGTTTGCTCTATACACTTAAGAACCAAAGTAATGTGGTACGTCTGGTACTGACAGGAAGCTCTGGGCTGTTTGAAAATTCTATGGGTGGATCCTTCCCGAAGCGTGGCAGCTATGAGTATATCAAAGAAAGAGTGGCGTATACGTTTTACGATCCTGCAGTAGCCACTAAGGATCTGATCGATGAGGTTTTTGAAACGACCTCAAGCATACCAAAATGTATGAGCATCGTGGGCATAGCCAAATCGGCCCAACGCCATAATCTGGCTAAGGATCTGCATCAAATACAGGTACCCACTCTTTTGGTATGGGGACTTAATGATACCATTACGCCTCCGCATGTAGGTTACGAATTTAATCGACTCATTGCTGGCTCCGAGCTGCATTTTATTGATAAATGTTGCCACGCTCCCATGATGGAACACCCCGATCAGTTTAATCTGATTCTTGAGAATTTTCTCGAAAAAACAATAGCAATGAATTCCTTATAGATATAATTAGAGCCTCCGGGCTCTTTTTTCGCTTCATTACTGTTCTATACTTAAGAAAATTTGACTCTTATTCATTTTTTTTCATAGATTAGGACAAACAAGAGCGAAAGATATGATTGCCAACACACTCATTAACCCCATCATCCCCACCTTGAAACCTTCAGACCCTATCAATATGGCGCTGGAGTGGATGGATGATTTTGGGATAAAACAACTGGTGGTGGTAGAGGATCATACCTTCAAAGGAATTGTCTCAGAAGTCCTCCTTTTCGACGCCAGCGATACCTCCCTACCTATTTCCAGCATCGTACTGCAGCATCATGACGTATTCGCGGCGGAAGATCAGCATGTTTATGAGCTATTGAGCATGATGCAGGAATTTGGCCTCCGCGTCATTCCCGTTTTAGCATACGACCGGCAGTTTGTAGGTTGCATATCCCGTGACGACCTGGTTACAAATTTTGTGGCCATGCTTGGCATTAAAGAAAAGGGCGCTATTATTGTATTGAAAGTCGCTGAATTAGATTACTCGTTGACGGAAGTAAGCCGACTGGTAGAATCCAATGGCACCAAAATCTTAAGCAGCATGTACAATACGGGGGATCCGTTAAATCCAAATCCTCTGCTGACCCTGAAGCTAAACAAGACCGAGATCAATCCCGTAATTGCTACTCTGGAACGTTTTGGCTATGAAATCGTGGAGGCTCACGCCAACGACCCCATTAAAAATATGGATCAGGAGCGTCTAGACCTGCTACTGCGCTATCTGGCAACATAAAAATCCGCCCAACGCGACAGGAGCTCTCTCAAAATGATGTGCCGTATTTTTGAAAAGTAATTTTTGACCGTATCTTTCGGGCCAAACCAACTCACCTAGATTTTCATTTATGAAAATTGCTATACACGGCCGAAATTTTAACGATTCCGCACGCCCTTTTATTGAAAACATGTTTTCTGAATTGGCCAAGCGAAATATTGAAATACAGCTATCCAATACCTTTCGCGAATTTTTGGATAAAACTGGTGTTGCTCACCAGACCGAATTGGTATACCATAGCCCCAAAGAGTTGTTCGACCCCAGACTAGTGGTAAGCATGGGCGGAGATGGTACACTTTTGGAAACAATCTCCCATATAGGTCCCAAACAGATACCTACAATAGGTATCAATGTTGGACGATTGGGCTTTCTAGCAACCGTTCCCCCCGAACGCATCTCCGATATGATTACTGCGTTGGAAGCCGGGCAATTCAAAATTGACGAAAGATCCCTGGTCAGTGTGGAATCTAATGTGGATATGTTCAATGGTCTTAACTTCGGACTGAATGACTTTACCATTACCAAGACAGATACCTCTTCGATGATTACCGTGCACACGTATCTCAATGAAGAATTTTTGAATTCGTATTGGGCCGATGGACTTATCGTCTCTACCCCTACCGGTTCGACGGGCTACTCCCTAAGCTGCGGAGGCCCAGTGCTGGTCCCTCACTCTCAAAGTTTTATTATTACGCCTATCAGCCCACATAACCTGAACGTAAGGCCTCTGGTGGTAGAAGATAATGCGGTAATACGTTGCGAAGTAAAGAGTCGAAGTAGCAACTTCCTAGTCTCCCTCGATGCGCGCTCGTTCATCGCCGATGAACATACCCAAATTACAGTCAGAAAAGCCGATTTTTCGGCCCGATTGATAAAAATGCTGGACGATAGCTTCCTGAATACCCTTCGAAATAAATTGTCCTGGGGGTTGGATATGAGAAATTAATTACGGCAAAATTATTGTATACTTGTCATGGTAAAGAGCGTTTCTGATATCAACAAATATGTATAATCCATGCAAGTCCTATTTCATCCCATAGACCTTCCCTTAAAACATACCTTTACAATCGCCCACGATTCCCGGGATATGCAGCGTACCTTAATAGTCGAGCTTCGGGATGGTGACATCCAGGGCTTCGGCGAGGCGACGGCGAATCCTTATTATGGTATCACGATCGACAATATGATCGAAGCCCTTACGGGGGTTACCGATATGATTGAATCAGGAAACTTCGATAGTGCTGAATCTTTGTATAAGCTCGTAAACCCCAATCTTACCCACAATTCTTTTGCTCAATGTGCCTTAGACGAAGCGGCTCATGATTTTTTTGCAAAGAAAAATGGACTAAAACTCTACCAAAGCTGGGGGCTTTCTATCGATAACAACCCCTTGACTAACTATACCATTGGTATAGACAGTGTAGAGAAAATGGTAGCCAAAATGAAGGAACTGCCATGGCCTATCTACAAAATAAAGCTGGGAACTGCCGATGACCTGAGAATTGTCCGGGAACTTCGTGCCAGCACCGACTCTATCTTCCGGGTAGACGCCAACTGTGCCTGGAGTGCGGAGCAAACTTTACAATTCGCCCCTGAGCTTAAAAAATTAGGGGTAGAGTTTATTGAACAACCCTTAGCGGCAGACGATATAGCAGGAATGCGCAAGATACACGGCCAATGTGCCCTTCCCATCATCGCTGACGAGAGTTGCATTTTGGAAACAGATGTAAAGGCTTGTCACGGATTATTTGATGGAGTAAATATTAAGCTTACCAAATGTGGGGGGCTTACCCCTGCCCGAAGAATGATAGCAGAAGCCCGATCTTTGGGAATGAAGACCATGGTGGGGTGTATGACGGAGTCTAGCGTGGGTATTTCCGCCATCGCACATCTCCTGCCGCTACTCGATTATGTAGATATGGATGGCTCCTTATTGATCGCTAATGATCCAGCCACAGGCGTTACCTTCGACTACGGTAAGATAATGTATGCCGAGGAGAATGGAACTGGGGTCCGGATGAAATAAAATAGCTATGATTTTTCAAACCAATCATCTGCCAGGAAGAAATGTAACGCTTGAAGATGGAAGCACTTGCCTTTGGTTTGGTGGTACCGATTACCTTGGGCTTGGCCAGGATCCCTTCTTTCTATCCAAGCTTCAGGAGGGCATGCAGACCTTTGGAACCCATTATGGTAGCTCGCGACAGGGAAGCTTGAGAATAAAGATATATGAAGAGGCCGAAAGTGCACTGGCTCTGTTCGCCCAGGCTCCCGCCTCCCTTACCCTATCATCGGGCATGCTAGCTGGTCAGCTCGTTCAGCGGGAAATAACAGACCTTGCCAGAGCTGCAGCCAACGACAAGGCAGGTTGTTTGCCTGTCCGTTATCATTATGCCCCTGCAGTTCACCCTTCCCTATGGGGCGCTGAGTATCTTCCCTGTACTCAAGAATGGAACCATTGGGCTCAAAGTACTATTCGAAAAATAGATGAAGATTCAGAGATGATTCATCTTATTTTTACCGATACCATTCGCTCACCTTGGGTTGAATCGTTTGACTTTAGCCTCTTTGAGGGGCTACCATATAACTCCCGTATATGGCTCATCGCCGACGACTCCCACGGTTTAGGCGTTTTAGGAGACAATGGAGGTGGCGTATACCGGAGACTGAAACAACATTTTTGCAATAATTTAATTGTAATAGGATCATTAAACAAGGCACTAGGAATCCCTGCAGGGGTTATATGGGCCTCAGAATCCTCTGTAGCCAGGCTACGCCAGAGTCCTTGGTTTGTAGGCGCGTCTCCCGCCCTGCCCGCCTATCTTTTTGCCCTCATTTCACTTCTTAAACAAGGGCATTTTAACAATTGTCTGATGTCGCTTCGAAATAATATAAATTACTTTAACAAGCTCTTCCAACCTGATACCTTGTTCTGCCACCTGGCCGACTATCCTGTATATTGCAGCATTCATACTGCCCTATTTGATTATCTTTTGCAATACCAGATTATGGGTACCTGCTTTTCTTACCCTAATCCACACGATCCCCCCGCCCTTCGATTGGTAATATCTTCCCAACACCTTCCCGAAGATCTTGAAAAACTAGCTTTCTATTGTCAGGCCTATGAAATAGAATGTTTATAATCCATATATTTTATGACCTAGGTACTATCACATTAAGCTTTAACTTTTAACCTTTAACTTTCAAACTTTAACGCTTTAGGCTGTAGGCAATAGGCGCTAGGCTTTAAGCCCCGCACTTATAACCGCCTGGCGAACCGGCTTTAACCTTTAACGCTTTAGCTTTTTAACCTTTAACTTTTAACTTTTACGCTTTAGGTTGTAGGCGTTAGGCATTAGGCGTTAAGCCCAGCGATTTTAACCGCCTGGCGAACCGGCTTTAACCTTTAACGCTTTAGCTTTTTAACCTTTAACTTTTAACTTTTACGCTTTAGGTTGTAGGCGTTAGGCATTAGGCGTTAAGCCCAGCGATTTTAACCGCCTGGCGAACCGGCTTTAACCTTTAACGCTTTAGCTTTTTAACCTTTAACTTTTAACTTTTACGCTTTAGGTTGTAGGCGTTAGGCATTAGGCGTTAAGCCCAGCGATTTTAACCGCCTGGCGAACCGGCTTTAACCTTTAACGCTTTAGCTTTTTAACCTTTAACTTTTAACTTTTACGCTTTAGGTTGTAGGCGTTAGGCATTAGGCGTTAAGCCCAGCGATTTTAACCGCCTGGCGAACCGGCTTTAACCTTTAACGCTTTAGCTTTTTAACCTTTAACTTTTAACTTTTACGCTTTAGGTTGTAGGCGTTAGGCATTAGGCGTTAAGCCCAGCGATTTTAACCGCCTGGCGAACCGGCTTTAACCTTTAACGCTTTAGCTTTTTAACCTTTAACTTTTAACTTTTACGCTTTAGGTTGTAGGCGTTAGGCATTAGGCGTTAAGCCCAGCGATTTTAACCGCCTGGCGAACCGGCTTTAACCTTTAACGCTTTAGCTTTTTAACCTTTAACTTTTAACTTTTACGCTTTAGGTTGTAGGCGTTAGGTTTTTTTTGCTACTAAGATACCACCCCTAACGGGGCGGAAATAATGAAAGGATAGCGATTTAGGGTGTAGGCAGTAGGTTATAGGCTGTAGGTGTTAGGCGTTAGGCCCAGCGATTTTAACCGCCCGGCGAACCGGCTTTAACCTTTAACCTTTAGGTTATAGGCGTTAGGTTGTAGGCGTTAGGCGTTAGACCCAGCCCATTTAATCGCCCGACGGACCGGCTTTAACCTTTAACGCTTTAGCTTTTTAACCTTTAACTTTAACGCTTTAGCTAATTCCCATAATCGGCAATAATGACAGCATCTCGAAGCCTACGGCCCAGGGCCGACCGACGATAACCCAAGCCGTTTATGATAACTAAGATGTCACCCCGATGGGGCTCTAATGTCAACCGGTCATTTTTTTTTGCTACTAAGATACCACCCCTAACGGGGCGGAAATAATGAAAGGATGGCGATTTAGGCTGTAGGTTGTTGGCGTTAGGCTGTAGGCGTTAGGCAATAGGCTTTGACGCTTTAGCTAATCCCTATCTCCTAACTCCTTTAACCTATTGAGACAATAGGCCCAGCACTTTTAACCGCCCGGCGAACCGGCTTTAACCTTTAACTTTTAACTTTTACGCTTTAGGCTTTAGGCAATAGGCGTTAGGCGTTAAGCCCCGCGCTTTTAACCGCCCGGCGAACCGGCTTTA
>NZ_AZQN01000002.1 GCF_000566685.1 Dyadobacter tibetensis Y620-1 | reverse complement strand
GTTGTTCTGCAACTTCTGCCACTTTTACGAAACAGGCCACCTATGCAACTCCTCCGACTCCAACGGCACGAGTGATAGCCCCTGCAACCTGTACATCGGATTCGAAACATATTATTAACTTTTACAATCCTAATTATACTTATTCTTCAGTCCCTTCAGGTTTAACGTTTTCGGCAACAGGGGCAATTGAAAATGCGGTAAGTGGAACTTCTTATATTATCACTGCTACCTCAAGTATGGGATGTGCCTCTTTAGGTAATAATTTTATGCAGACACCTCAATTTAAAGGTACAGCAGGTACCACCACGCTTTCAACTAGCGGTTGCGTTCTACCGGGAGAATCTGTGCCTCTTACGACATCAGGAAACAGCACTGGATCAGATTTTGTGACAAAGTATGTGCTAGCTGATAATAATGACCAGATTATATCAGTATGGGATACTCCGAACGTGACAGCTCCTGCGAGTGTTGGTAATTATAATATTTACGCTGTTAATTATAATTCGGGATCAGGTCGCCCTTCACCTAATCTTACCATTGGGAATGATATAAGCACTATTGAGGATTCCGATGGCTCTTGCTCGATATTAGGTGCACCCACTGATTTATGTGTCGTCTCAACCTTGCCTGTAACTTTAAAAAGTTTTACAGTAACGACCGAAGCCAATTCGACCAATCTTGATTGGACTACTACTGAAGAAACGAATACAGATAGGTTCGAGATTCAGCGTAGTTTGGATGCTAAAGAGTGGAACAAAATAGCTACTCTTAAGGCGGGTGGCGAAAGCAAAGAATTGCTTCGTTATTCCTTTAAGGATGTGGCTCCCCTGAATGGCCAAAATTATTATAGGCTAAAAATGGTTGATTTGGATGAGACCTTTGCATACAGCCTCATTAGATCAATTAGGTTCGAAGGAGCCTTTGACAATAAAGTTGTAGTTTATCCAAATCCAGTGTCGGATGTAGTTTTTCTTAATAACGTTCAAGGAATCAATATTTCCCCTGAGAATGTGAAAGAAATATATATATTGAATAGTGGTGGAAGCCCTGTTTATAAGTCAGGTTCATTCCCTAAGGATGGACTCAATGTTCGTCACTTAAAAAATGGAAAGTATATTCTGAAAGTAATTTTGAAAAACGGAATATCAAGTTCACAACATCTTGTTATTGTCCATTAATCTTTATTAATTTTTAGTTCTAAACTGGCCGTCTCAATTTTTTGAGACGGCCTTTGCTTTTCCAACCTTAGGAGGTTTATTTAATACCTACACTAAAATCTTGTGGATAATCAGGAGACTTAAAAAAGAGCCAATTTAACCTGGATATTAGATTGTATTTAACGATTCGAAAAGAAGGCTGGTAAACAATGGATGCACCGCTGAAAGGTAAATATCTATAATCTCTTCCTACTAGAAACCTATACGCATCATGTCTCTGATTATATCTCCACGGGTAAAGTAGCTGGATTCGAATTAGTTGATCTGGAGAGGAGAGTGGGTATCCACAGATTTATTGGAATTTTATTTAAAAAAATGAGACTCACATTTATGGGTTAGGTTGTTAGTAAATAAGTAATTCTTTGTTCCAACCTTTTCTTTAAATTTAAGATCTATTATGCTTCGGTTAGATATCTTGGGGAAGTGATTTTATATTATGGGCTCCAAAAAGTTCTCTTTTGAGGCTTTTTTTGTGTCAAAATATATGATCCAATAGTCTGATTATAAGCTTTCTATCAGCAGGTTGAACAGAAAGACTTACTTTGGTTTTGCATAATGGGAGATTTCGGTGTCTTAATTAATCGGCCGCTATTGACATTCAAATAAATGTTGAATACCAAATCCAAACATCCATGATACAACATGATTTTGCAAATAAGGCTAAACAACAATTACTTCATGACCCAGGTATCCTCGGACTGGCGGCTGCGGGGTCTTGGTTGACTAACCAAATCGATGAATATTCTGATTTGGATTTGATTTTAGTAACCAAAGAAAAAATCTCAGATGATAAATCCAAGATGGTAGACTTGGCAAATCGGTTTGGTACACTTCTATCCTGCTTTACAGGGGAACATGTAGGTGAACCCAGACTTTTGATTTGTTTGTATGACGATCCATTGCTTCATGTTGATATAAAGTTTCTTACGCTCTCGGAGTTGAATCCGAGAATTGAGACCCCTTATATTCTACTCGATCGTGAAGGTCTATTGCAATTGGCTTTTGAGCACTCTGATCATCAATTTCCTTTACCCGACTTTCAGTGGATCGAAGATCGATTTTGGACCTGGATACATTACACCCTACTTAAAATTGGACGGGGAGAATATTTTGAAGCGTTTGATTTTTTTGGATTTATAAGAATGGTCGTTCTTGGGCCACTCTTACATATAAAGAATGGAAAGTTGCCCCGGGGTGTTCGGAAAGTAGAGAGGGAACTAAATGAAAATGACTTGATGATTTTGAAAACCACCCTAGCCAACTACGAACGACAATCACTTCTGGAAAGCTTGAAAAATACTGTACATCTTTATCGGAGCTTAAGGGAGTCACTTTTTGATGATAAGGTAATACTTCATGCCAGAACTGAATTAAGAGTAATGGAGTATTTGACAAAGATTGAACAAATGAAAAGTTAGGTGCTAACCAGTGCAAGTAGAAATGGCTGACGATAAAGGGGCCGTAGGAATTTTAAAATATAAATAAATGGGTTGCGACAGGGGCTAAATTATCTTTCATGAATACTGTGTATGGGGGAGGGATTTCATGGATATTAATCTAACCATAGGTTGTCAATTTACTATGGTATAGCTGGTGGCCACAAAAAAATAATTATGTTTTTCGTTAAATATTTGTGCAGTTAAATGATTGCATATATATTTGCAGTTAAATAACTGCATTATGAAATTAAGAAGAGATGTCTTTCAGGCCATTGCCGATCCGACTCGTAGGGCCATCATATCATTGCTTGCGATTCAAGCGCTGACACCCACAGCTATTGCCGATAATTTTGAATCTTCAAGGCAAACTATTTCGAAGCATATTCAGATTCTTGCTGAATGCGAAATATTATTTCAAGAGCAGAAGGGGAGGGAAATTTACTACCATCTCAATCCGAATGGAATGAAAGATATAGCAGAATTCATTGATCCTTTCAGGAAGTTTTGGGATGAACGATTTAATGAACTCGAAACCGTCATGAAAAATTACCAATCGAAAAGATAATTGTATGGAACCTAAAACGAGCATAGTAGCAGTAGATGGTAAGCAAGAAATCGTGATTACGCGCAATTTTGACCTGCCAGTCGACCTTCTTTTTAAAGCTTATTCGGAATCTGAACTCATCGAACAGTGGATGGGTACGAAAGTCCTAAAATACGATTTTCGTGTTCATGGTAGTTTTCGGCTCCAAACAACGGATCAAAAAGGTAAGCAGTATGGGTTCCACGGTGTCATACACGATTTTATTCCGAATCAGAAAATCATAAGAACTTTTGAAATGGAAGGCATGCCCTTCGGCGTTCAACTAGAAATTTATGAATTTAAGAAGCTGACAGAGTCAACTAGCCATCTCAGGCAGCTGATTATTTATCAGTCAGTAAGCCACAGAGACGAAAATCTTAAATTACCTTTTAGGCAAGGTATTACTTGGGCCCATAACAGAATAGAAGAAGTTTTATCCGTTTAAAATGATTGTAAAATGAATAAATCTAAAACGATTATCTATTGGATTACCACTATTTTTCTTTCAGTGGGAATGCTGGCTGGCGGGGTTCAACAGATGTTACAAATAGGAGGGTATAACGAAATTGTTTCAAAATTAGGTTATCCCCTTTATATGCTATCCATTCTGGGAACCTGGAAGATATTAGGTGTAATTACGATTCTTCTACCACGACTTACACTTCTGAAGGAATGGGCCTATGCAGGTTTCTGCTTTGCCATGTCGGGAGCGGCTATTTCCCATTTTGCTGCAGGGCAAGCATTAACGGATGCTTTGCCGTCACTCATATTATTATTCACCACCATATTATCCTGGTATTTAAGGCCAGAAGCCAGAAAAATCTATACCGGATATAATCCAATCTGAATATGGGAAAAGTTGATATTTACTTAAACAGAATTACAAACTGGAAGGAAGAATCCGTTATTTTAAGAAATATTTGTTTGGAAACGGAGCTTGTTGAAGATTTTAAATGGATGCATCCATGCTACACATATATGGGCAAGAACATAGTTCTGATTCACGGTTTCAGGGACTATTGTGCGCTACTTTTTCATAAAGGAGCTCTGTTGAAGGACAGCGAGAATATTTTGATACGGCAAACAGAAAATGTGCAAATGGCTCGACAGATAAGATTTACAAGCGCCGAGGAAATTTTGGGACTAAAATCAGTTATCAAAACCTATCTTTTAGAAGCTATTGAATTAGAAAAGGCCGGGACGAAAGTAGAATTGAAACCAACTTCAGAATATCATATGCCTGAAGAACTAAGCCAGGCATTTGAAAATAATAAAGCTTTGGAAATCGCATTTAACAATTTGACTCCTGGTAGGCAAAGGGGATATTTACTATATTTTTCCCAGGCCCAACAGTCTAAAACGCGTAGAGCCAGAATTGAAAAATCACAATCCAAAATTCTCGAAGGCAAGGGCCTAAATGATTGACCAATGCAGTTGCAGACAATATGAAACTTCACGAACATCAGCTTAATGGTTTAAAAATTGCAGAAATTGCTTCCGATGAGATATTAATTCATAATACGGAAGATGCGATACAGTTACTCGGGGTAAAATAATTAACCCGTTGTGCGGTTTAAACGAATAATACACTTATGTTAGGGATGTTTGGCATAAAGGCTTTCCTGCTACTGCTATTGCCCATAGGCTGGCTGATCATTTCGAAGTAAACCGGAATTTTCTGGTGGGCAATACGGTAGTTGAAATTGACACGACAATCCTGAATCACCTTAATAAAGTGAATTAATGCCCTCCGAAGAAAATAACAGTGCGCGGACATTTTTGTTACTTACTTGCATATTACAACTTTTTATCAACCTTCAGCAGCTTACTAAATTCAATTAAAAAGAAATTATGATTAGTATCCATTTATAAAGAATCCGCCGGCTTAGTTTCTATCTCCGTTTTCCAAATACTGGCCAGCAGAGCTCTCTGAAATTTCTTTGTAATTCTAAAACAAGATCGAGGGTCATGCAGTGTATTCTGGATAGCCCGCCGCCCTCTAATAAACTGATCTTTCGATTCAAGGTCACAGGCTCCATCGTCCAGGTAAGTATCTATCATGCTGATAAGGTTCAAAGCAATGGCCACGTTAAATAAGGACTTCGATTTTCTTAATCGAATAGGTTCCGGTAAGGTTCCTTTCATTGCTTCTCTGAAATAGTATCTATTCATTCCCTCTGGTCCCAGCCTCATTGTTTCGGGTAAGGCCAGACTTAATTCAATAAAATCTTTATCCAGGAATGGGTGGGCATATTCAATCCCAAATGCGGCGCCGGATAGGTTGAGAATTTCATTTATTTCTATCATACCACCAGAGTAAATGCGACTAAAATGATCTTGCACCGACTCTTCCAGGTTGTGCGGTATATATCGTTTATTTATCCTATTGATACGATTTGTATTTCTTCTGAAAAGTTTATTCTTTAAAGGGCCTTTTACATAAGAAAGGCCCAGAGTAATTAGCTCCTGGAAGGAAATGAATTGCTGAGAAGCAGCAGCAGTGAGCAATTTCAAAAAAGAAAATAAACCTTCCTGATTGTATTTTTTTTTCAATGCCAGTTTTAATAATACTGTTTTAATCGTTTGTAATGCTTCTGTGTTTTTACTGAAATATTCGTTGAACTTTCTGAATTTTGACTCAGTAATTAGTTTTATTAAATAGGATCCACCAGTATCTATTACGGTATCACCATCGTGTCCTGTCAGTATGACCGACACTCCTTTTCTTTTGAAATATTTTAATTCGGGTAGGACTTTTGTAGCAGTGGGTATAGTACTTGGGTCGGGCCTTTCTATATAACTTTGAACGTCCACAAAATCGCTAATCGGGGCCGTATTTCGTCTAATTTCATAATGGTTTTCCGGATTTTTCGGAACTGCATGCTCAGCGAATTCCCTTTCATCCGAATCTGGGTGGTCGGGAAAAAAATGAACTGTAAAAAGCTGTCTGTGCCTGGCCAATTTTTCCGCTACTTTATATACGGAACTTGAGTCCAAGCCTCCACTTACATGAACACCATTCAGGTTTTGAAGTCTTCTGTTAACTGCTTGCTCAAAAAGCTTCTGACATGCTTCGATAATCAGCGATGTATTTGTCAAATAAGCGAACCGGTTGGGGTCAATTCTCCAGTAAAAAATTTCTTCGCAGGTTGACAAATCGAGATCGAATGATAAGATTGTAGCGGGGATAACGGCACAAATGCCCTCATAATAGGTTTCCTTTCCATATGCTCTAAAGTCGGTGGGCCAGTGGAGGTACTCTTCTAGCTTGGCCCTATTTATGCCTTTTGATGCGATGCTAAGTGTCAGCAACGCTTTGGCCTCAGAAGCAAAGACTAGGAATTTGCCTTCCTCAAAAAAGTAATAAAGGGGGCGTACCCCCATATGATCCCGAATAAGAAAGACCTTTTTGATTCGCTCATCTACTATTGCTATGGTAAAGTCTCCAATCAGATGTTCAGCAAAAGCAATACCTAACTTTGAATAAGCAGTAAAGATGAGCTCATTGGCACTAATCTCTGTATATGGTGTGTTAATTCCCGCCATTTTACAGAGCTGGGATTTATTATCAATTCGGCTATCGGAAATGACAGTTATGTCTAATTTATGGAATGGGGATACTGTATGGCATGTGTCTAGCTGTCCAAGACTGTAATTTTCACAAGCTTGTATGCGTGGGCTTCCTCTATGTGCCAGACTTATGCCCATCTTCTGGAGCTCCGATACTTCAACAGCGCCAATGGTTCCTATTATACCTTTCATCAGTACAAATCAAAATTTCTTAATGAGCCTTCTGTAGGCGTAAAACCTTGCAGGTTATGCACAACAGAGAATAACCTGCCGGAGGCAAACCTTGCGTCCATATCCCTCATGCCGGGTACAATGGCTTTAACAACGGGCAATAGCACGTCCTTTCTACTTAAGTCTTTATAGAAGATAGTTAGCCCTTGCTTTTTGATTTCCGATTCTACCGTTTTTAATTCATCTTCCAGAGCCATATGCAGTGGGTCGATGTTCCAGGCGGGGGCCTTCGGTTGATGGTTTCTGAAAATATTAACGGTCTCTTGTATCTGATATTTGTTTAATTTACTTTTCTTATTCAATTGGTTCAAATACAGCTGATTGAGTTCATTGAAAGCTTTGATGCAAGCCTTATCGAAGTTGATATTGGAGCCACAGGCTAATATAAATTTACCCTCCAGATAATCAGAAATGACAGCAATTGTCGGAATTCGGATATCTTGGGTAATATCGAAAACGTACAGATTTTTACCCGCTTTTTGGTGTTCTTCTAAAGCGAGTCCGACGATGGGCAGGTGGCAGATGTAATTGATGTCTACAGCCTTTTTATCCAGTCTGTTATACCACCAAATGGCATAAGCATCCCTTTCAATGAGTTCGTACAGACCGTGAAGACGGGCCATATGCATGGTTGCACCGGCCGCAGTACCGTTGGTGATCCATTTAAAAAAAAATGCTGAAAGGGAATCATCCAGAGGCCCGCCCATGAATAGCATGGAGGTAGGGATCCATTTGGAAGAGTTATTTAGCGAATTTTCAATCCTAGACCAGGCAATAGGTGCTTTTTCATCGAAAGGTTGCAGTTTTTCTCCAATCTGATTCCTGGCACTTCCTTGAGAATATTGCTTGGAACTATACAGCAGAATTTCGTTAGGATGAATAGCTTCCTTGCGCAAATTCTCATAAGAATCAATCACATACTGATCTTCATGCTCTCGGAATATCTGAGAATATCTTTCCAATGTTTCGCAGAAGGCCTTTGCCTCGGACTCTTCCTGGATAAGTCCATTCCCAGATGCTGTCGTCTTTAAAAAATATACATCTGAACTTATCAGATTTGAACGAAAAATTGGTCCTCCTGACGTTACCCATCCACCAAATGGTGTAACATAGGAACTGAACGTATTTATTAATCCCGTTAATCCATGCACATGAAAGGATAACTGCCTATATACAGTATAAATATCAGCAGGCTTACCTTGTTTATCCAGAATATCTGAAACAGAAAAGGATGAAGAATTAACTAGTGGGAGGGGTAGCTCAATACGCTGAACTTCTAATTTTTTTCTGTTGAAAATAACCAGCGTATGCTTGGACTCACCAGATTGAATAAAATGTGGCAAATAATCGGCTACAAGTTTGACGGACTCCGTAATTTCAGAATGACGAATAGATTTTGAGTTACTCTTAAATATCAGTAAATCCTTGTAGTAGATGCGTTGTAACCGTTGAAGAAAGCTAAAAAAGGAAACTGTATCAGAAGTCTCAAATATAGGGAGTAGTTTAATTTCGTTACGGCAAGTCCATATAATAGCGAACAGTTTGGTTCGAACCTCCAATAATTTGTCTATGTTAATACTCAGTAAATCTGCTATGATAATAACGGTCAGGTCTGCCTGTTTAGGATCCACAGTAATATTGACAAAATCAACTAAATTGGTTTTGTCAATATTACATGATGTAGGGTCGGTACAAATCAAAGAGATTTTTAAAGGGGAGTCTGGTAATATTATCTCGTCCCTTATTAAACCATAGACCGCCTCAATGATTTCCTGTACCGGATAGCTATCAATATAGGCCTCCGTAATTTGATTGAGACTTAATTCTTGGGCCTCATAAAACGTGCTAAGTAGTTTACTTTGAAGGGTATTTTTATAAAATTTATCCGATCCACTATCAGAGAGACAGACCATTTTATTTCGAAAACTTAGCAAATTGTACGAATTATTCCATCTCATATTAACATGGATCCCAGTTTCCCATACCATCTGCGTCCAGACTTCCGTTGCTATGTGTAAGTCTAGAAATCTCACCTATTTTTTTCAATTTAGGCGAAGTATAAGTTCTTTTTCGTCCTGGGATATTGCTTTTTGTCCTTGTTTTCATAGAATTACTTTTGATTTAGACTCCTGAAGTTATGGAGAAGGTTATCCTTAATTTATTTTTAATTTATTATAGCTAGTATTTGACATGACAGGTACAAATATATTCGAAAGATAAATTATTTTTCTGGTGAATTTGTATCGTTTCGGTAAAAATTTACAATTTGTTATTAATGACAATTCATTGAACAGCTATATATCACTAGCTATAGTTTTGGAGAAAAGTTATGATAATATGGATTTAGATTATTATGATGTATGATAGATTCCTTGGCGAATTTATATTCAGGCTTCTCAGTAATTCCAACGAAGATTGCTTTTAATATGTAAATTGCAGATAGCGGAAATGTACTCCTAATATAGCCTATTCATTACTGGTAGGGTTATGTTGGCCCCAGCAACAAGCTTGGTGAAGATGAGGTCAGAACCAGAACTTCCACGCCAAGGCAGAAATCTGTGACTTTCTTAAGTTTAAAATCCTGATCTGATGAATATTCCGCTTCATTCCCAAGACCCGTTACAGCTTACAATGTCTTTTAAGCCGATAGAATTAGAGGCAATTTCTCTGTATGATGCTAACGATGATTAATCTGTATTAAATGGAATCCATGCTGTCACCAGGATCTAGTCTAGGCTTATTGGCTTTTGTTAAAAAGATAGCAGAGGCTGAAGTAGAATAAATTTTTGAATATTACAAATAAATTACACTACCCTTTTCTCCTATACACCAGCCCAATCACAAAACTCCCAAAGGCATTGTAGCGATGTGTTATGGCATATCCGTAACTGGTAAATATGGGATGCATGGGGACAAGGGTGGTGGCCTCTACCCGGCAGAGCAAACGAAAGAAAAGGAGCATGATTTGGTGCAGGTATTTCTGCCAGAAACGAGGATGGTTGCTACTGAGATGAAAATCGGCAAAAAGCCAGATACCCGCAGGCTGCAGACAGGCATCTAGGCGCTGCATGACCCTGTCGATACGCTCCTGAACGAAATTATCGAAGAGAAAGGCGGTGAAAATAACGTCGTAGGTATGGTGTAGCGGGTAATCCTCCAGCGCACTATGCACGAAGGTTACCTGATTCTGGCCATAATTTCGCTTACGGGATCGTTCCAGCATCTGTGCCGAAATTTCTATATAGGTGATCTGCAGCCCCGAAGGATGGAGGTTGCTAATGGTCTCCAATACCCAGCCCGTTCCACCTCCAACGATCAAAATACGGCTATTGGCAGGAATATGGGCCAAGAGTTTTTCCTGAACTTCAATAAGGGCGCGGCCGAATACCAATTGGCTCAGGCTATCGTAAAAGCTAGCGACTCGATCGTAATTATTAAGCATCTACCAAGCTAACTCTTTTTCTAGGAAAGCCCAATGAAATATTATGGGGCCGGGAAGAAGAATCTGGCTGTCTTCCGCCCGGTTCGGCCGTTACGGCCTGATGGTCTGTATGCTGCCGTCACTGTTGCGCTTCAACTCCCGAACCTTTATATTGCGGAGGTGGGTCTGACCGGATAACTCCACATCATGATAAAATATAAACCACTTGGAGCTCTGATCTTTTTGCTTTATCTCTACAATAGAATGATGGGTGGTCCAGCCCGTTACAGGTTCCATTATAACGCCCTGATAGGTGAATGGCCCATATGGAGATTTGCTAGTCGCATAGGTCAATAAATGCGTGTCCCCGGTGGAATAGCTGAAATAATATAGATCCTCGTATTTATGTACCCACGCTCCCTCGAAAAAGCGGCGGTCATGGTCTCCTCCCAATAAAGGTTTCCCTGCTTGGTCCAGGATTACAACTTCTTTGGGTATTTCCGCCATCTGTTTCATATCTTGGCTAAGCTTAGCTACCCGCGCTGAAATAGCAGGAGCCTTGTCATTTTGCAGGTCAGTTTTGGATCCGTTAGCATTATATTGGCCCTTATTCCATCTCTGTAATTGCCCACCCCAGATGCCTCCAAAATACAGATAGCTGGTTCCATCCGTATCGGTAAAAACGGCAGGATCGATGCTATAGCTTCCTTTCATAGGCTCGGGCTCCGCCTTGAAGGGCCCTGTGGGTGATGAGCTGGTAGCCACACCAATGCGGAATACGTCTTTTTTGTCCTTAACTGGAAAATAAAGGTAGTAAACGCCATTTTTGTAAGCCGCATCAGGCGCCCATAGCTGTCTTCCTGCCCAGGGAATGTCCTTAATGTCAAGGGCTACGCCATGATCAACAACTTTACCACCAATAGAATCCATCGATAATACATGGTAATCCCGCATATCGAAATGACTCCCATCGTCGTCCTGAGCGATATTCGCTTCAATATCATGGGAGGGATAAATGTAAATGCGACCATCGAAAACATGTGCCGAAGGATCTGCCGTATAAATATCCTTAATCAATGGTTTGGGGGCCTCCGTCTGGCTGTAACCGATATTGTACGCCGAAAGAAGGATTCCTAATCCGAAAAAGTGTTTTGAAAAAATCATATTAATTACCCTTTTAGTGAAGTTTGTATTCAAGGGTTGAAATTAAGTGTTTTATTGACAAATAAAAAATATGATACACCTCATACAATCTGAAAATGACCAGAAAATTCCATACTGTATTGTAAATTAAAGTGTTGTAATGGCTTGGTAGATTATTGCTGAAGAAGGACGATACCTAGTATTCCGCAAATAGCCTTAATAAGGAGTAGACCGTCTATCACAATCAAATAGAATAGTATCTTTCTGGGGGTATGCAGGGCGAAGGCCACCCATAGCAGGCACAGAAATGGGAGGGTATTGAGGGCTATGGTGAGGGGAGCGAAATGTTTATAGCCTGCAAAAAGTAGTAAAGCGATAAGACCCACTATGAGTAATGGGATGAGGATATAGGTAATGGTAGGGTAAAGCCCAAACCTTACCACGAAGGTTTTTAGCTGTCGGTTGCTGTCATCTTCATAGTCTTTAATGTCGAACATGATGGCATTGACGGTACAAAACATCCAGTTTTTTACGAAGAGCCAAAGCATAAATCCCGTTTCTGAGATGGGGGCTCCTTCTTCTATGCCGGCCATGATGATGGGAAGCAGATTGACAGTTCCAGCCCAGACAAAGCCGATTACAAAGGCTTTGAGCCACCCTGTATTGCGTAGATTAAGGTGGTACATGGTTTTAGGGAGTAAGCCATAGTAAAGGGCCGCGGCCATGGCTAACAGGCTTATCATTAGCCAGTAGGGCCAAGGTAGCCCCAACAGTGCCTGCCCGTATCGCAGAAGTAGCAAGGTCCCTAACCCCACAGATAACAGCAGGAGAACCCATTGACTGTGCCTAACAAAGCGACGGTGATGCTGGTACCACATCGTTCGCGGATTATCGCTGGGAACGCTGATAGGCCCGGTGTAGGCAAAGGTGTAATAAAGAACGGTTACACAGAATAGCAGAATATAATACGTAGGGGGAAGAAAGGGCAGATTGAGCTGGTAGGCAGTCTCTATAGACAAGGCTATGGCGAGAAAGCCGACAAAGTAATTGGCAAAAAAGATAAATTGAATTAGCCTTGCAAGCATGGACGGAGACAGGGTTAGACTGCAAAAATAGTGATTTCAATGGTAAAGCGTCGGCAGGTAGGGCATGCTTATTTTGAAGTATTGGCTAGAATGGCGTATTTACCATTCAGATAATAATCCGACATGCCCATGTGTTATCATATATCACTAGAGAACAAGAAACAAGTAGAGGCTATGCAAAAGCCTATACGCAGTCATATCCCATTCGTTCCTAAATATCATTTTAACGGCTTCGACAAGCCTATGATCCCGGTACTAAGTATATTGGACCCCGGGACTATCGAGCTTTTCCGCTGGAGGCTAGTACCCGAATGGGTGAAGAAGGAGTCTGAATGGAAAGCCAATACGCTCAATGCTCGAAACGACGAGTTATTTGAAAAATCAGCCTATCGCGATTATTGGCAAAATCGATGTTTAGTATTATGTACCGGTTTTTTCGAGCCCCATACGCCAGGGGGGACAACCCAGACCCACAGCTGGTATATTAAGCCTGCTCACGGAGGGCTATTTACGCTGGGCGGAATTTTCACTCGATGGAAAGATTTATTTACATTTTCGATCATTACCACTGACGCAGGCCCACATATGGCTGCCATTCATAATGAGGGAGAACGCATGCCCTTAATTCTGGAAGGGGAGGCTGCTGAGGCCTGGCTTTCACCGACGCTTACACAGTCCAGGATGAAGGAATTAATGGTTCCATACACTGATGAATCGCGCCTGACGACTTACCGGGTAATGGACGGCGTGTTCAATGCCCGCCTTGATACCAACTGCGCAGAGGTGTTGAAGGAGCACCCCACGGGCTCCAGACTCAATGAAGGTGGGACCTTGTCTTTGTTTTAAGGGGGCAATCGGCAATCTGCTTAAGACTTTTAGCCTGTAGCTTAAAGCTTAAAGCTTTAAGCGGCCGAAGGCCAACAAAGGCCTATAATCAAATAAACCCTTATATTTGATTTGCCGTCCGGGTTCGATTCGGCGAAAAAAACACCATTAACCATATTAGTCCCTTCAAGATGAAAAAAAAATTGCTTTGGTCTCTGGCTATTGCCTGGGCGATGACAGTACCCTCTATTGCTCAATCGTCCGATCCTGTTGTTAATGCCATTATTAAAGAGGCCAATGAAAACTCCCAATTAGAAAAGTTGGGACATGAATTGATGGATCTGGTAGGTCCTCGACTGGTGGGGACCCCCCAAATGAAACATGCTGCCGACTGGGCCATTAAACAATATCAATCTTGGGGCATTCCGGCCCATACCGAGAATTGGGGGGAATGGAAAGGCTGGGAGCGTGGAATTACCCATATAGATATGATATCTCCCCGGGTAAAATCATTACAGGGTATGCAGCTGGCATGGAGCCCTAATACGGGTGGGAAGACGATTGCTGCAGACGTGATAATTCTTCCAGATTTGTCCGATTCCCTGGCCTACGCCAAGTGGCTCCCCAGTGTAAAAGGGAAATTCGTATTGCTTTCGATGTTGCAACCTACTGGTCGTCCTGACTATAACTGGAAAGAACATGCGCAGGAGGCCAGTTTTGAAAAAATGAAAAAATTGCAGGAAGATCAAACCGTTTCATGGAACGAGAGAATACGCCGAACGGGCCATACCAGCCGGACCTTACCCCTGGCTCTGGAAAATGCAGGGGCTCTTGGGATTTTTACTTCATACTGGTCAAAAGGCTTTGGAGCTAACAAAATTTTTGGCGCTTACACCAAGAAGGTTCCTGCCATTGATATCAGTTTAGAGGATTATGGTATGCTGTACCGGCTGGCAGAGTCGGGGCATACCCCCAGGATCAGTCTGCGTGCCGATTCAAAACATACGGCACCAGTACCGGCTTTCAATACTATTGCTGAAATGAAGGGTTCGGAAAAGCCTGAAGAGTATATCATTTTATCGGCCCATTTCGACTCCTGGGATGGCGGTACCGGTGCCACCGATAACGGAACGGGTACACTTACCATGATGGAGGCTATTCGTATTCTGAAAAAGGTATATCCGAACCCTAAAAGGACCATTCTGGTAGGGCACTGGGGAAGTGAAGAGCAGGGATTAAATGGCTCCCGGGCTTTCGTAGAAGACCATCCCGAGATTGTTAAAAACGTACAAGTTGTACTCAACCAGGATAATGGTACTGGTCGGGTAGTAGGGCTGTCCGGACAGGGCTTTGTTGATTCTTATGATTATCTGGGGAGATGGTTGTCGAAAGTACCAGCAGGAATCCGGAATGAGGTGAAAACAAGTTTTCCGAGCGCTCCGGGAAGTGGTGGCTCTGATTATGCCTCATTTGTTGCCGCAGGAGTTCCGGCTTTTTCGTTGAGTTCTCTCAGCTGGTCCTATGGCCAATACACCTGGCATACCAACCTGGATACCTACGACAAGATCGTGTTCGACGAGGTGCGTAATAATGCCATATTGACTGCCATACTGGCCTATCAGGCAAGTGAAGATCCGGAAAGGGCTTCTCGGGCTAAACGTGTTATGCCGATAAATGAGAAAGGCCAACCCGAAGCCTGGCCAGCGCCCAAGAGTCCAAACCGGAAGGGTGGATTAGATTAGACCTGGAGTAGATAACCATATACTTATCTAAATATAGAAATAATAGCTATCCCCATTCGTAACGGATGGGGATAGGCTTAGCAAGGAAGTTAGGGCAGAGCATTGCGTTTAAGATTGATTATATTTGTTTATAATTCAGTAAACCAAGCTATCATGCGCACACTTCTCCTCTGTTTATGCTTATTCTTCTCGTTCAAGCTCTGTGCACAGACAGCATCAGGGAAAGAACTTACCGTGGAGGATATCTCCATTCTAGAAAAAAAGGGGAGAGGAAGCCAGTTGATGTTTGCAGACAGAAGAAATGTCATTCAATCTTCCGGGAATTTTGATGTCCGCTATATCCGTGCGGAATGGACGGTAGACCCTGGCGTCAGGTGGATTGACGGGAAAGTGACCATATATTATCGTATGCAGACCTCCGGGAGCAATATCGCCCTGGATTTAAGTCAGAGTCTGCAGGTGAATCTGGTAACGCAAAGGAATATTCAACTTTCCATACTACACCAAGATGATAATCTGCTCATCAGTATACCTCATACGGAAGTCGGCGTTTTAGATTCCCTAACAATCAACTACAGCGGTAATCCAGGCAATTCCGGAATAGGTAGTTTTAATGTGACGACCCATGGAAGTCCATCCATACCCGTGATGTGGACATTAAGTGAACCCTTTGGCAGCAAAGACTGGTGGCCCTGCAAAAATGGCCTAAACGACAAGGCAGATGAGGGGGTTGATCTCATCATTACCCACCCTGCTTCTTATGCTGGTAATACCTATCGCGCTGCGGCGAACGGAGTATTGATGGAAGAGACTAACTTGCCCAATGGTAAAGTGCGTACACATTGGAGGCATAGGTACCCTATTGCAAGTTATCTGGTTTGTTTCGCTATTACCAACTATACGCTTACCACCCGCCACGTACTAATCGATGGGGTAAGCCTGCCGGTTATCAATTACGCATATCCAGAAAGTAAGGTCAGCTTTGATGCCGGAATACAGCATGCGTTGGATGCCATGGAGTTCTTTAGCACCGAATTAGAACCTTATCCCTTTATAAGCGAAAAATATGGTCATGTACAGTTTGGATGGGGTGGCGGAATGGAACATCAAACGAACTCCTTTATGGTGAATATGGATGAAAATCTGGTAGCCCATGAGTTGGCACATCACTGGTTTGGAAATAAGATTACTTGTAACTCCTGGCACGATATATGGCTTAATGAGGGCTTTGCTACTTACCTGGCTAATATTTACAGGGAAAATAAATATCCTTCGCTCAAGAATAGTATCCGGGCCAGTGGAATAAATAATATCACTTCGGTGCCCAATGGATCGGTAAGGGTAGAAGATACTACAGACGTAAATCGGATTTTCAGTGGGCGGTTAAGCTATTACAAGGGGGCACATCTATTGTATATGTTACGCTGGATCATGGGGGATGCACCCTTTCTCCTGGCACTTCGTAATTACCTGTCCGACCCTCTACTTTCCTATTCATATGCCCGGACTTCGGATTTAAAGCGACATTTAGAAGCGGTAGCAGGGAAAGATCTTACCTATTTTTTCGATCAGTGGTATTCAGGTCAGGGCTATCCTAGTTACCAACTGGAATGGAGAAAAATTTCTTCGGGCGTGCAGTTTAGTCTTAAACAGACGACTTCTCATGCATCGGTCGATTTTTTTCAGCTTCCGGTCCCTATTATGTTTAGGAATAATACTACGAATCAGCAAAAGCTGGTGATAGCTGATCATACTTTCAGTGGTCAGAATTTTACGGAGCTGCTGGGTTTTGTTCCAGAAACGGCGCAGATAGATCCTGAATACTGGCTTATAAGTAAAAATAATACAGTTACTGAGCTTACCGACCCACTGCCAGTGTATTTTAGCAAGATTAGTATAGATTGCTCCGGAGCTAAAGCATCTCTTAATTGGCAGACCAGCTCCGAAGTCAATACCCATTTTTTTGAAATTCAAAAAAGCACAAATGCAGTTCAATGGGAGCAAATAGGTAAGTTGGACGCCGCTGGAAATTCAGGAATGGGGGCAGCGTATTCCTTTACTGACCCAATACCTTCATCTTCCGTGGTTTATTATCGAGTCATGGCCAGAGATTTAGATGGAAGCTTACAGCCGACCCGCATCCTTACCAATACTTGTCTTTTTTCAGAAAAATTACTGATCATTCCTAATCCAGTCAGCTCAACCCTTCGCCTTAATAACCTTCCTGCCTTTGACGGCTATGCCAAGCTCCAGATTTGGGATCAACAAGGTAGAAGAATCCGGACTCTGTCCCTGACCTATGCAGAAATGGTAGAGGGTGGTGTAGACCTAACTTTTCTAGCTGGAGGCTTATACCTTCTTCACCCTTCCATCCCGGGGCATAATTTCCCTGCTACGCTACCCTTCCTGAAAAAATAAGTCATGGGATAGCCGTTGGCTTCCAAAAATTCAAAATCTCTCTCTTGCTAAGCAGGTACTTTTTGCTAGATTTGGGAAAAGACCTTCGGGCCGTACTTCGGGGGGAGAAACACCAAAACAAGCATTTATGTCAGCACCCTACACATTCTTATGTATTTCAACGATTTTTAAAGGAAACGATTTCCTTCAGGCCTGTAAGGAATCGGGCAATACCGTATGGCTGATTACCGATAGTTTATTGGCTGAGAAGCCCTGGGTTCGAGAGAGCATCGATACCATTTTCTATGTCGATCAACTGCCATCTGGGGGGTACGATCTGGGGCAGATGGTAGAAAAACTTGCTATTGCCATGCGCAGTCAAAAGATAGATCGGGTGGTGGCGCTTGATGACCTAGACATGGAGCGTGCGGCTCAAATACGAGAATATTTCAGAATCCCTGGAATGGGCCAGACCACGGGTAGTTATTTTAGAGACAAATTAGCAATGCGCACCAAAGCCCTGGAGGCTGGAATTCGTGTTCCTGGTTTTTCTGCGTTGTTTAACGATGCAGAAATTGAAGCTTTTATCGCTGAATTTCCCGGTCCCTGGATGCTAAAGCCCCGGTCCGAAGCCAAGGTTACGGGCATTCAGAAGCTACATACCGCAGAGGCCTTATGGGCAGGCATCCAAAGCTTGGGTAGCGATCGCCATGCTTATCTGGTCGAAAAATATACCTCGGGCGACGTTTTTCATATTGATAGCATTACCTATAATGGAAGAGTGGTATTTCTTTGGAGCAGTCAATACCTTTCTCCGCCATTTGAAGTGGCCAGTATAGGAGGAATATTCAAATCCATAACGGTCCCTTTCGATTCGGCTGTTGCCCACAGTTTAGAGACTATGGCCGTAGATTTGTTAAAGGCTTTTGGTCTCACCCAGAGTGCTTCCCATACTGAAATCATACGTTCACATGACGATGGCCGTTATTATTTTCTGGAAACTTCTTCTCGGGTGGTTGGCGCCTATCTATCAGAAATGGTAGAGGCCTCGTCTGGGGTAAATCTTTGGAAGGAATGGGCCAAAATGGAAACAGCAGTAGTTGCCAATGAGGTATATAAGCTTCCTCCCTTGCGGCAGGATTACGCCGGAATTATTAAGGCTAGGGTTCCGCAGGAATGGGCAGACGATCGGATTTTTGATGACCCAGAGATCTTCTGGCGCATGAATGAGCCCTATCAGATAGGATTGGTCGTTAGAGCTTCAACTCAACAGAGGGTAATGGAGCTATTAGATAAATACACCTTGCTCATTCAAGAACAATTTTTAAAGAATACTCCGGATACTTCCTTGCCTGCCAATTCGGGTCAGTGAAGTATAAAGGCAATAATTCGACTAGGATTTAGTTACATAAAAATGATTGTATTTAGAAGAAAGAATTCTTTCGTATTTCCGGGAATGAAATTTTTACTTGGTCTTTTCTTAGCACTTACGATGGATCTGACTGTAAGGGTGGACTTGAGCGCTCAGGTCCTGCCCGATTTAGAAAGGACTATGATCGCCCGGGGCCTTGTAGATGTACAGAAGATAGATCCCAGCATTCTGGTAGAGCTTAAATATTCTACCACTGATAATTTTGTCAAGAAGGATGTATATGGAGCACTTACTAAAGCGTATTTACAGCCCGAAATGGCTAAACGACTAGCTAAGGCCAGTAAGATGCTTCAGGAGCAACATGCTGGCTATCGACTCCTTATTTACGACGCAGCCCGACCTAATTCGGTCCAGTATCAGCTCTGGGATGCCTTAGATGGACTTAAGATTCCGGAGGGGAGCAAATCGCAGTATGTGGCCAACCCTAAGTCGGGATCCAATCATAATTTTGGTTGTGCGGTAGATCTGACCGTAGTCGATGCAAAAGGCAAACCGCTAGATATGGGAACGGATTACGACTATTTTGGCCCCCTGGCTTATCCCCGTTCCGAGCAGGAGATGTTGCGCCAGGGGAAACTCAATAGCCAGCAGATTACTAATCGGAAAATTCTACGTGGGGTGATGACCAAATCCGGCTTTACGGTCAATACTACTGAATGGTGGCATTTCGATGGTATGTCCAAAAAGCAGGCACGAGCTACTTATGGGATGATCCCATGATCGGACATAGATAAGGCTAGTCTTTTTTAACTTGACTGCCTCCCGACAAGTCTTGGGTAACCTGAGGGGACCCCTTATATTTTACTGTACTCGCCCCACTGGCGCGCACCTTCAGACGATCGTAAACCCATACCTTGGCAGTGCTGGCGCCAGAGAGCTCTAGAATAGCCTCATCTACAGGATAGTTTTTCGAGTCAAGTTCCGAGGCGCCGGATAATTGGCCCTCTAACCGATCGCCTATCCCCTGCATTTCTAGTCTTGAAGCTCCATTGAGATCGAATGAAAGATTTTTGGTGCGGCCTGAAAACGCCGCCACTGACGCACCAGAAAGTCTGATGTCCAGTCCATATAGATGGTCAAATCCCTGTATGTCCCCTTTTACAGCCCCAGTAAAATCAACTGAAACTATCTCAGGAATCGTAATGAATACCGATACAGTCTCCCGAAGGTCAAACCAGTTCTTTTTATAGTCTACCAGGAGCTTATCGTTCTCTACTCTGATATTCAAATCATCCAGATCCTTTTGCTTTCCCCTGGCCTCCACATTCCGGGTAGGGCCTTGTCGAATATATATTTTTAGAGCATCAGAAGCACTCACCTGATTAAAGTTATTTACATTCCAAATTTGAGTATTGATGGGGCCGCGAGGACCCACTCCATCGGGATCGATGTATATACAGGATTGAAAGCAAAAAGTAAAGAAGAGCAATAGTGCTGCGGAAAGATTGTAATTTTTCATGGCTAATAGATTATACTTTTTTCGGAACTTACATTTTGTCCTTGCCTTTCTGACAACCCAAAAAGCCTTGGCCCCTATTTTCGAGAAAATATTTTTTTTAATAGGGGGAAAGTTCCCTTGGGTTGTCATCCTTAAAACCGACAGAAGAAGTGACCGTAACAAATAGTGCCCAATCGGAAGCCTTTAACCTGGGGGATTTTATAAATTTGACCCATCAACAAGGCAAAATTAAAGTGGAACCCACTGATCTGGAAACGGTGCAGGCTATCAGGAGAGGCGAAGAGGCTGCTTTCGAGCGTACTTTTCGTACCTATTATGAACGACTGTGCCAATATGCGGGCTCTATGCTCAAGGATGAAGCGGATGCAGAGGAAGTGGTACAAACCGTTTTTCTTAATATTTGGGAAAAACGTGAAGTCCTGGAAATAACCCTGTCATTAAAATCATACTTGTATCGAGCGGTGCATAATTACTGTTTAAATCGGTTTAAACACGAGGCCATTAAAAAGACCCATCAGGAGTACAGCAGGCATTTTCTGAGTGGGCATTCTGAATCTGTGGCGGAAGCCATACAGGCGCAGGAATTGCAGGAAAGAATAGATGCGGCCATTGAGAAACTTCCGGAACAATGTGGAATTGCCTTTCGTATGAGTCGGTTTGAGGAACTTAAGTATCAGGAAATTGCCAGTCGTCTGGGTATCTCCATTAAAACAGTGGAAAACCAGATTGGTAAGGCACTTAAAATACTTCGTCTGGAGTTAGCCGATTATTTGCCTTTGATGATGTGGTATGTGTATTTTTTGTGTGAACGGGTAAATGAATTAAGCATATGAGCAAATCTAATGAACAGCTCTCCGACGAGCTTCTGGCTCGCTACATCGCTCATTCGGCTACGGGAGAGGAGAAAGAAATAGTAGAAAACTGGCTGAGCCAGTTTCCAGAAAGAAAGCAAGAGCTCGAACAGGTTAAGCTGATTTGGAAGCATTCGGCGGCAATTGGTAAAAGCAAGGGGAAGGGGAGTAAGGTAGATAGGGCATGGATCCAGATGCAGGAAAAAATGCAGAAAAACGCTCAGGATGCCGACCAACCTGACGGTTCATCACAGGGAACGGCGGGGTTGAGGAATGGCTCCGGTCGGAAATGGTATCCCTTTATGGCGCTGGTGTTGGGCGTTGCCGCAGCCCTGATCATGATATTTCGGTTTAATTATGACCAATCTCAGGAGCCTGTTAAAATGCTTCGTTTGGCTACTGCCAATTCCTCCAAAATAGTTGAGCTACCCGATGGTAGCCAGGTTTTTCTGAATCATCACTCCAGCCTGGACTATCCTGAGGAATGGACGGAAGGGTTTAGAACGGTCAGCCTAAAGGGGGAGGCTTTCTTCGAGGTAGCATCAGACTCTAGCAGACCCTTTATCATTCAGACGGGTGAAGGGGAGATAAAAGTGTTGGGGACTTCTTTTAACGTACGGGCCCAAGAGGCGACTCCATTGAGGGTCGATGTGGTATCGGGTAAGGTTCAGCTTAAGACTTCCTCGACAAAAAAAGTACTCATCAAAGGGCAGGGGGCAGAAGTCCATGCAGATACCATTCAAAGCCTGGTAGCGAATGCCAATATGATAAGCTACAAAACACAGATCTATGACTTCAATGCCTCCCAGTTAGGTGAGGTGGTCGAGCAAATACGAAATGGATATCATGCCGATGTGAGACTCGCAAAATCGCAGCTTTCCAATTGCCGTCTTACCCTTCGGTTAGAAAAAGAACCTCTTGATACCACCTTGGCCGTCATTGCCGAAACACTCCAGCTGTCCCTTCGAAAAGAAGGCGAAACTTACTGGCTGGAAGGTCCAGGATGTAGGTAGCCAGGCCTGTTGCCTCAAATTAATTGCTTAGGAAAATTGAAAATGAAATCTTTAACTCTTTTAATAAACCTCCTGGGGCTGTGGGTGCTGTGTCATTTGGCGACACCTGCTTGGGCTCAGGGAGTATTGGACTCACGTATTTCATTTAGGAGTACTCAGGAGCCTGTTGATCAGGTTCTGGCCAAAATTGAGCAGTTGGGTGGGTTTTCGTTCTCATATAGTCCCGATGCTATCGACGTAAGGCGACGAATTACCATTACGGTAGAAAACCAAAGGGTTGCCGAAGTTCTGGATAGGATTTTTCTTCAGGAAGTGCAATATAAAGTGCGCCGACGGTATGTAATACTGCAAAAAAAAACGGAGAGCGTAAAATCCAAGCCGGTAGACTTTAATTACAGTGGATATATACTCGATGGTTCCACGGGAGAAAAGCTTGCCGAAGCCAGTATTTATGAGTCAAACACCCTTATTTCTACTATTAGCAATAAGTTTGGCTATTATAAATTACGCTTACCACTGGTTAGTTCCGGCTTGCAATTAGAGATCCGCAAGGAAGATTATATAGCCGTTTCTGTGCCCATTATGGAAAAACAGGACACCTATAAATCCATCCGGTTGCAACCCGATACACTTAAACCTCTGATAGGCCTTCCTCCGAAACTCACGGAGAGAAATGACAGTTTAAATCTGAAGGTCCAAGTTCCTCAATACGAGCCTGTAGCGAGCAATACCCCGGGACAGGGAATAGAACCAGTAATAGGTCGTACTCAAAAGATGATTCAAAATACCTATCGACAGGTACAAGGTCATTTTGTGACAGTATTTGCCTCTGCTCAACAACATGTGCATACCCGGAATATTGCCGATACTCTATACCGTCCATTTCAGGCTTCAATACTTCCCTTTTTGGGTACCAACCACCGCCTTAGCGGCAATATTGTTAACGATTTTTCCTTCAATCTTTTGGCTGGATATTCACTTGGGGTCAACAAACTCGAGATTGGCTGGGGTATCAACGCCGTTCGTGGCAATGTGACAGGATTTCAACTGGCCGGTTTGAGCAATTTAGTAGGCCACGACGTAGTCGGATTTCAATATGCAAATGCTTTGAATATTACGGTGGGCAATTTTAACGGTTTTCAAGGGTCGAATCTTCTCAATTATACGGGAAAAGACTTCCGAGGCTTTCAGGTTGCTGGAGTGGGCAACGTGATAGTGGGTAACTTATATGGGCATCAGATTTCCACGGTTTATAACTTTGCTAATACCGTACGCTCAGGAAGACAGATAGGGATTGTCAATTATGCCGATTCGTCTTCAACAGTACCCATAGGTCTGTTCAGCTGGGTGCATAGAAATGGCTACCGCCGTTATGAGATAGCTTCCGATGAATTCAATTATTTCAATACCAGTTTTAAAACAGGGATGAGTCGGTTTTATAATATTTTTACTTTGGGCTTTAACGGACTTCAAAATGATCGGCCACTGGGAAGTATCGGTTATGGCGTGGGAACGGCCCGCCTATTTGGGAGAGGATGGGGGGTAAATCTAGACTTTACGGGAAATCTGGTCTGGTTGGCAGATCCATTATATCTCGACTCCTTTGGGGGGTTATTTAGAGCTCAGTTAGGATTGGAAAAAAGATTGGGGAAAAGATTAGCACTTTCTGCAGGTCCCTCGATTAATATTTTTGTCAGCGATCACGCCGGAATTTTTTCAGAAAGCATGAAGGGCGTAAGACCCATATGGTTAGGAGGGAAACCTGGGGACGGATCTCATGAGCAGTCGTGGCTAGGATTTGTAGCAGCGCTACGATTCTGTAATCCCCGATAGGTTTTGGTGCAGAACGGGCAGATGTCCGGGCCGAATGTCATAAGTTTCCGGCCCGGCATTTTTATTAAAAACCAATTCGTTTACTTGGAGTCATGTTTTTTCCTGTTGCATAGGCCCGCAGCGCTTCTAATTCCTGTTCAAATCCTCCCGAAAGAATGGGGAATCTGCACCAGGATCGTGGATCGAGGTTGTAATCGTCCAAATGAAAGGAGGGGGCATAACGCTCGCGTTTCCATTGATTGCGGCTCCATAGCCTAAAAAAGCGTTCCGTCCATTGGAGTATTTGTTCCTTACTATATCGGTCCTGATAGGCCGCTACTAAATGTTGGAAGGAAGCCATAGGGGATTTTTTCTCATAGATAGCTAATCGCTCCAAATGGTTTAAAAAGTCATAGGGCATCAGGTCCACCTCATCGGTTTGCTTCTGGTCCTGAGGCCGTAGCTCAGCAGTGGGTTGAAGCAAGTTTACATTTTTTAGCCCTTCAATACGGATATGCTTACCTTTAACCTCGCAACCAGTCGTTTCCAACCAGCGTAGCCAATGCCGTAGGTAATGTTTGTCTATCCCCGCCAGGGGGCTTATGCTTCCCGCAGTATCTCCGTCCATGGTAGCATAGCCTACGGCGACTTCGGAGCGGTTAGATGTGGCCAATAACAGGTGATTATACAGATTAGTGAGAAGCCATACCCCTGGAGCCCGCACCCGGGCCTGAATATTCTGTAGAGCAATGTCGTCCCGATCCCAGGTGAGGGTACGGTCAATCTGCTCTTCTATCAACCCCTTATAACTTTCTACGAGGCCATTGATATTTATTTGATAAAACTTGGATCCGATAGATTCTGCTAAGGTCCTGGCCGATTCCAAGGTGTCCACCGAACTGTTCTCTGTTCCCTGGTAGATATTATGAATGAGGACTCGGGCAAGTTCTTCCTCTGTATTGGCTTCAGAAATGGCCTGGATATAACTTAGCTTATCTTTGAGTCGTTTGAAACCAATACTTTCCTCAGCAAGCCGTATCATGAGGCCGCAAAGTGCAGCACATGCCGAAGAGTCAGCACCTCCCGATAGGGATATAGTGAAGCCGTTCGACCGACTTTTGCGCAGATAATCGAAGAGACCTAGGCAGACCGCCCGTGCAAACTCCTCCTCTTTTAAGGCTCCTCCTTTTTCAAAGGCCTCCAGCATTGGTATCTGCGGCCCTACGGGTGCTATATCGGGGAAATCGTAGGGGGCTCTTACCAGCCATTTTTCATTATTGGAAAGCTCTACCCGATTTTGTAATTGGTTAAGGCGGGTAAGGTCCGTGTCGATTACCGCAGTGGTTAACAGATGGTTTTCGTAGCTAAAACGTGGGCTGGATACCAGCAGCTCACCATTCGATGCGATCATTGCATCTCCATCATAAATGGCTCGCCCCGTTTCATTTCCTAAGAGATTGGTATAAATATAGCTGCAACCATATGCCCTGGAGCCGTCGATTACCAGCCTTTCCCGTACTAAAAATTTATTAAAGGCAAAATGACTTGCACTGGGATTCAAAATGATGTCTACCCCTTTCTCATAATGGCTTTTTCCTGGACGGTTGGCCACCCAAGCGTCCTCGCATATTTCGAAGGCTAGCCTTACTCCGGCCCCAACCCGGTCCTGAAGCTCAAATACGAGGTCGCCTATGGGATACTGCATTTCCTGTACCCTGATGGTGCTGACTAAGCCTTTGGGCCAAGCATGAAACCATCGTTCTTCATAATGTATTCCGTTATTAGCAAGATTTTGTTTACAGTAAAATCCGATGATCTGCCGGTTGGCGATGAGGCAGGCAGCATTGTAGAGCCGGTTGTTCTGACGGACGGGCAAGCCTACCGATACCACCATTCCACTAGTAGCCCTAACGATGTCCTGGAGGCAACTTAAGGCCTGTTCCGCCAGTTCAGGAGCAAAAAAATAATCTTCGCATCCATATCCTGTGATGCATAACTCAGGAAGACATAGCACACTAACATCTTGCTCCCGGGCTTGTTCTATCACTTCGAGTATGTTTTTTCTGTTATTTTTCCAGTCCATGGCGGTTTGGTTAACTACCCCCGCGGCGACTTTAATTAATGGCATAGGCTTGTTTGGTATAATGTATCCTCAGCAGACAGGCTGCTAAAGGTTCAATTTTAATCAAAAAAAATAGAACGAACATCAGGATTCCTGCGAATCACAATGAAATTAGCGTTCTTTCAAATGAATTTGACTTATTTTTGCCTTAGTACCATTAAATTCCGATTCTTTTGCAATTTCCATCGTTCATCGCCAAACGTATACGTAATAATGAAGCAGGCTCGTTTTCTGCTACAGTGTCCCGAATAGGGGTGGCGAGCATTGCCATTGGCGTGGCCGTAGGCATACTCGCATTCGCCATACTTTTGGGCTTTAAGCAAACTATCCAGCAGAAGGTGTTTCTTTTTGGCGCCCATATCAATGTTAGCGCATATATACTTGGAAATACCTACGAAGAAGGTCCCCTCTCAACCAATAATGCTGTTGCCCGTGAACTACCGAATATCCCTCAGGTTGCTCATTGGCAGGTCGTGGCTCATAAATCAGGGATTTTGAAGACCAAAGAGGAAATTAAAGGGGTGGTGCTGAAGGGGGTGGGGGACGATTATAACTGGGATATGATTGAACAAACCTTGGTAAGTGGCAGATTGCCCGGTAAAAAAGACTCCTCCTCACTCAAGTATGGATATTCTTCTGAAATATTAGTGAGCAAAAAAATTGCCTCGCAACTCTTACTAAAGGCCGGAGATGGGGTGATCATGTATACCTTGCAAAATCCTCCCCGCCCCAGAAAACTTACGGTGGCTGGCATTTATGACACCCAGATGGAGGAGTTTGATAATACCCTTATTATAGGCGATTTGGCATTGGTTCAAAGACTGAATAACTGGGGCAGCGATTCAATTGGAACCTATGAAATATATCTGAAAAATTTCGCCGATCTGGACCTTGTCGCTGCTCGGTTAAGGGAAGTTGTCCCGAGCGGGGTGTACCTCTCCCGGGTAACCGACTCTTTCAGACCATTATTTGACTGGCTGGTACTGCTGGATAGGAATACAGCTGTTTTCCTAAGCCTAATTCTTTTTGTCGCTTGCTTTAACATGGTCTCGATATTGCTGGTGATGATCATGGAACGAACACCACTTATTGGCCTGCTGAAAACCTTAGGAAGCCCTAACCGGCAAATTCGCCGAGTTTTTTTTAGAGTGGGACTCTTTATGGTCCAAAAGGGTCTGCTTATAGGCAACGGAGTCGGGTTGTTTTTATGCTGGCTTCAGTACGAATTTCATCTCATCCCGCTGGATCCGGTTAATTATTATATGAATACAGTTCCCATTGTCTTCGACTGGTCGACTTTCTTGGTGATCAATGTCGTCACTATCATTGTCGCTTCCCTTATCCTGCTTATACCTACTTTAATTATCACCAGGATACAACCCATAAAAGCATTGCTGTTCAAAAAATAATCCGGGTTAAATATAGGAGGCTGACGATCTGCGAACTTGTAAATCTGATGGGAGGGAAATGTGTTGAAAACCTTTTATCTGGTCCGGTGATTCAATAAGTTGAATGAGCAATTCAGTGGCTCTCTTGCCCATGCCAGCAGCAGGTTGTACCACGGCTGTTAGGGGAGGGTCCAAGAGTCCGGCAACGGGCATATTGGTGAAGCCTACGATGGCAATTTCTTCGGGTATCCGTATATTGTTTTTGTGAAGATGTTCCAAGCATCCCATCGTCAACCTGTCGCTGGCGGCCAGGATGCCATCTGGAGGATGGGGTAAGCTTAAAAGATCTCTAATCGTCTGTTCGTTTTCCTGGGCGACAGCTCCCCCGTAATGGCAGAATTTTATCAAATTTTCGTCATATGGTATATCATGATCGATTAATGCTCTCCGATACCCTTCCAATCGCTCTGTAGTAATAGATAAATATCGGGGGCTCGTTAAATGGGCGATGCGTTTTTTGCCATTTATTAACAGATGCTTCGTGGCATTATAACTAGATTGGTAATTGTCGGAAGTTATGGTATGAACCTTCTCACTGGCGGGTACTCTGTCAAAAAAAACAAATGGCATCCCTTTTTCAATAAGTGAATGAAAGGGGTGAAGGTCTGTTGTGAGGCTGGAAAGTGATACCAACATCCCATCAACCCTTCTGCTAGCTAAATATTTCAGATTGGCAACCTCGCGCTCGTAGGATTCATGACTCTGAAAAATTACGACATGATAACCCTGTTCGTAGGCGACTTCTTCTACGCCATTAATCAGTTGGGAGAAGAAGGAATTAGCAATTTCTGGAAGAATTACCCCTATGGCTTTACTCTTGTTTTCCCTGAGGCTTACTGCCATTGGATTAGGGCTGTAGTTCATTTGACGGGCATATTCCAATACCATCTTCTTCGTTTCCAAATTCATTTCGGAACTGTCTCTTAAAGCTCTGGAGACGGTCGAAGTAGATAGGTTAAGTGCCTTAGCAATATCTTTGATGGTGATGGATTCCACGGTGTTTTTCCCCCTTTTAGTATGATCGAAATCTAATTTACGACGATATAGAAGAGAAATGAAACAATTACTGAGTTTTAGCATCCGAAAATGGCTCCATGTCGATTTCGTACATACATGTTGGCATTCATCCCGGATGAGGGTCGACTTAATTAATTCTCGTCTATGTATGTAGTCTTCAAACCTTAAATAAAATTTCTTATGCAATCTAGATATGAAAATAGCCCACGGGAAGTGTCTTCGATGGATGCCGGTACCCTGCGTGCTAACTTTTTGATAGATTCACTTTTTCAGGAAGATCGTATTCAATGGGTGTACTCGCATTACGACCGGATGATGATTGGAGGAGCAATTTCTGTTAAGGAAGCATTGGTTTTAACTACCTATGATGGGCTAAAGTCAGATTATTTTCTGGAAAGACGGGAGCTAGGAGCCATCAATATCGGTGGGCCAGGTAAGGTTACAGTAGATCAACAATCTTGGATAGTGCCCACAAGAGGCTGTATTTATTTGGGTATGGGGACACAAAGTGTTAGCCTCGAAAGTTTAGATTCTGAAAATCCTGCCACTTTTTATATGCTTTCGGCTCCCGCGCATGCTCCGCATCCTAACCGCATGATTTCCAAAGAAGAGGCTGCGCCAATGACTGTCGGGGGGGCAGAGACTTCTAATCATAGAACCATTTATAAGTATATTCATAACGAGGGAATTCAAAGCTGCCAGTTAGTTATGGGACTTACAGATTTGAGTACGGGAAGTGTGTGGAATACAATGCCATCGCATGTTCATGATAGGCGGATGGAGGTATATTGTTACTTTAACATACCTGATGGACAGCGGGTTTTGCATCTGATGGGTGAGCCTGAGGAAACAAGGCATATCTGGGTAGCAAATCGTCAGGCGCTTATCTCCCCTCCATGGTCTATTCATTCGGGTTGCGGTACTTCCAATTATTCTTTTATCTGGGGAATGGCCGGAGAGAACAAAGATTATACGGATATGGATATGATAGCCATTCCAGATTTACGTTAAGATCCGTATGATGCCTATTATTGATGCCCAGGTTTTTAGAGGAATACCTAAATAACCAGTGAATAAAATGCGTAATGGGTTGATATTAAGATTATAAAAGTTATGCATGTGGAAATATTACTACATATATTGCTATAATTCTGCCGAAAGCTTACTTTTGTATTCCATCATAAGAGATGAACACACATTGGAAACAATACGACCATGGATAATTTTTGGCTTGTTTGGGCTCATGCTGATTAAGGCATGTCTTATTCCTTTGTTGTATCTGGACTATGAAATTCGCTACGATTATATTGTAGTAAACCTCTGCGAGAATCGGGATAGGCCGCAGCTGGATTGTAAGGGCAAATGTTATCTGGCCAAGCGAGTCGCTCAGGCTCAAAAGCAGGAGCAAAAGCAGGCCGAACAAGGTTATATGTCCAAGCTGCTTCTCCAGCCAATGCTTATTCATTCGACACAGCTTCCTAGGCTTATCCCGGCAAATTCCCGTATTACAAAGGTTTTATTTAATTACCTATCTCCTGCTATAAAGTCTGTTTCATTACGGACCGTTTTCCATCCTCCACTCCTGGGGTGATGTGCCCTCCACTAGGATAGTTGTCCGACGTACTTACATTAATTTCCCCTGTTTTTCTTAATCGTTCATGGGGTAGTAGTGCTGTCATTTCTATCCAAAATAACACTGATATTTTCGACCTAAAATCAGCCATTTCTGTTTTGTTAGATGAATGTAGGAACACATCCTGCTTAGCCATTTCTCTAGGCTCCAAAGCTTCTTTACGCTATATGCATAGTTCGCTAAGAATCTCATAAAAATATACCTATAACATTGAGGCAGTATTACTTAGAAAGTAGTCCTAAGGGTCGATTTAAAAATATAGAATCCGGTATTACGCTATGACACGGCAATTCTCGATTCAAAAAAATTCATATGCAATGGGTTGCGTATTGAATATGGTAAACCTGTAATATATAAAGAAGTTGGGCCTATGTCCGGCTTCTTTTTTTTGTAATGCATGCCTTTTCGAGCCATTAATTTTACGCATCTAAAAGATGGCCTAGGATTTTGAAATGGTATCACCATTATTGTTTCAACCGGCCTTATTATTATTATTATTATTATGGTACCGACCCTGTTCTCTCTTTCCTGTCAAAATCAAATATATATTGAAGACAATAAGGATAGGAAAAGGATTGATATGGCTAGTCAAGCGGATTCTTATCATAGTATTGAGCCTAATGCTCAATATGATATAGTAACAGAATATTTTTCCACTTGGAATATTTATTAACCCTCCTTTGCTGGGGGTTATGCCGGATATTCATATGAATAGTCCGGTACTTCCAAATGAAGCATTATATTGGGTAGGTAATAGGCGTATTCGATTAATGGGAAAGGGCGGCTCGACAAGGGAATTTATATTTTAATATTTAAACTAGCGTAAGTTCAACGCCCTGATTTTCTATTGACTGGCTAATATTGGTACCGATCCCATGATCGGTTATAATATGGTTCACCTCCGAAAGTGGACAGATTTTGCCGAAACTGCGTTTGCCAAATTTTGATGAGTCGGCCAGTACAATTGTATCCTGTACCGCTCGCATCATCGCTCTGTTAAGTTGAGCTTCCATCATATTGGAAGTTGTACAACCCTGATCCAGGTCGATGCCATCTACCCCCATAAATAGCTTTGTGCAACTAAACTGTGCGAGCTGATCTTCGGCAAATGCTCCAATGGCCGATACCGAGGATTTCCTTACGATACCCCCCAATTGTACTATCTCCAGATTTGGTTTCTCAATAAGTGCCATGCAAACATTCATTGCGGAAGTTAGCACCGTCAACTGCATGTCTGTTGGTATGGCCTCGGCAAGTTTCAGTACTGTTGTACCTGAAGCAATAATGATTGCCTCTCCCGGGACCAGCAGGCTGGCGGCAAATTGCCCTATCCGACCCTTTTCATCGACTAAGATATTACCCTTTTCCTTTACATCTCGATCGGCCGTATAGGGATTTTGCAGGCTGATGCTTCCATGAGAACGGAATAACATGTTTTTGTCACTTAAGACCTTCAGGTCTTTTCGTATTGTTACGGCAGATACGTTCAATTCGGTGCACAGGTCGGCCACCCGGATATATCCTTCCTGGCGGAGCCGGTCTAAAATATATTGGTGGCGCTGTGCCATGGAGTCTATTTGCATATTTATTCGGGGATTCTCTGCAAACATAAGTGTAAATGAAAGTAAATGCAACTTTCTGCTACGAGATATTCGCTAAAATGATTTCGAAACTTGCAAATGAAATAAAAAGAAACCATATTTGTAATATGGAAGATATTAATTCGAAAGTGGACGAGGAGGTTAACGTGGTGACAAGGACGGAAATGCTCCGGCAATTGGACAGTTTGCAGGAGTGGGATGTGATTGTGATAGGAGGGGGAGCCACCGGTCTGGGAATCGCCATGGATGCCGCAAGCCGAAGATACCGGACCCTACTCGTCGAACAGGCAGATTTTGCCAAGGGTACATCAAGTAAAGCCACCAAGCTGGTTCACGGGGGCGTGCGCTACATGGCGCAGGGCGATCTGGGGCTGGTTCGGGAGGCATGTTATGAAAGAGGATTGTTATTGAAAAATGCCCCTCATATTACTAAAAACGAGCTTTTTGTCATTCCAAACTATACTTGGTTGGATCATATAAAATATACAATAGGTCTTAAATTTTATGATTTTTTAGCAGGACGTCTTAGTCTTGGTACTTCGAAATACATCAGCAAACAGGAAACCCTGGAGGCCCTTCCGACAATTAAGTCGGAGGGGTTGAAAGGGGGCGTTACTTACCATGACGGACAGTTTGATGATGCCCGTTTGGCACTGAATATTGCCCAGACCGCCATAGAACATGGAGCTTGTGTGCTCAATTATATGAAGGTGACAGGTTTTATTAAAAGTAATAACCAGAAAGTAGTTGGAGTAGAAATGAAAGATGTCGAAACCAATCGGATTTTCAGGGCTATGGGAAAGACAATTATTAATGCAACGGGTGTATATGTGGACTCCATCATTCAGATGGATCGCCCGGAAGCCTCCAATATGATCAGACCTAGTAAAGGAGTGCATATTACCATAGATCGATCCTTCCTGCCAGGAGAGCATGCGCTGATGATACCCCAAACATCAGATGGAAGAGTGCTTTTTGCCGTACCTTGGCACAACAAATTAATTGTAGGAACCACCGATACCCTCTATGACAAGGCGGAATTAGAGCCTGAAGCAGTGGAAGACGATATTGCATTTATTCTCGAAACTGCGGGTGCATATCTGACCCGCAAACCCAGGCGGTCCGATGTAGAAGCTGTTTTTGCAGGATTGCGCCCACTGGCAGCACCAAGAGGAGAAGGAGCAAAAACTAAGGAGATTTCCCGTAGTCATAAAATTATGGTAGCGAAGTCTGGGCTTATCACCATTACCGGCGGCAAATGGACGACATTTCGAAAAATGGCACAGGATACCCTCCAAAAAGCCATAGAAGTCGGTAGTATTCATTCTTCCAAATGCATTACTGCCCGTTTGCCCATTCATGGCTTTCAAGAGTCTGTCGATCGCCAAAATCCTTTACATTTTTATGGGTCAGATTTGGAGAAACTGAATCAATTAATAATGGCAAACCCCGAATGGGCTGAGCCGTTAGTGGAAGGCTATCCCTTTAATCGTGCTCAGGTCGTGTGGGCAGTACGCTTTGAGTACGCCAGAAAAGTTGAGGATGTTTTGGCTCGGCGCTTTCGTTTACTTCTTTTAAATGCCTCGGCCGCTATTGCGGTAGCACCTGAAATCGCCAGAATCATGGCTCAGGAACTGGGAAGAGATAGTTGGTGGGTACAGAAGGAGCTTGACGACTTTAGAGCCCTGGCCCAAGCTTATAGGGGTAATCCTATTCTAGAAACGGCTTAATAAAGATAAGATTATTACAGACTTCAGCAAATACATCCTCCCCTGATCGATAGTGGATCGAGGCAGTTTTCTGATGCTGAAAACGTCCGAACACGCACCATTTGTGTTGTTTCGGACGTTTTTTATGATTTATAACAATTTCGCTCAGGGAAGTATGGCCAGCACTGGATTCTGTCCCTGTCCGGATCCATAAGTCTATTACTATCCGGATATTTTCCGGTGCTTCTTCTTCTGTATCTCCATGTGCCATACAACCAGATAACTGAAATACCTGGGCAATAAATGCATGGTCTTGTTGACTGAAAGAGGTTATGATTTTATACTCTTTTCCCATTTGTTAGTTTGGTTAACAGCATGATTCTCATATAAGCCTAGACAACGAAGTCCGATTGGGATTACAAGCTGTCTTTAGCTACGAACCTGGAAGGGGCGGCAAGTATCCCACCACGATGCTCCAAAACTTCAATGGTTGTTTGCAAACCGACGGTTACACCGGATTCGAGAGCTTGGCCCACAGGAATGAAATTATCCATCTGGCTTGCTGGGCACAGGTCCGAAAAAACCGCTGCGGCGGACCGTAAAAATCTTGTCGAGAACCAAATTTGCCAATTCGCACTAGGTCGGAAGAAGCGAATCGTCATACCGTATTTATTCGCAGGTTCTCACGAAGGTGCAAGGTGTGCCGCGGGAATATACACATCGCTACTGGCGGCTCCTGAACCTCGTATCTCTCCTTTCTATATATACCATATAGGTACCCATATTGCTTTAAGTCACTGATTTTTTACAGATTACCAGCTAAATACGGAAGCTCTGCTGCAATTTTTGGCAAAAAATAAAGATTTTAGGTTAAAAATAGGCTAATTGCTACTTCATTATTAGTAGTAATAAATTTTTTTCCATGAAATCTAAGTTATTGTTGTTTCGAACTTATTCCAGAGTCTTTGTTTTACTAGGATTAGTAGCGGTTGCCGGAAGTTGCCAAAAACCAAATTACACCAGTATTGCCGAACCATGGACACCCGACTATGCCGTAGATCGTTCCGAAAAATCCATTCAAGCCTTTGAAGCACAGGACGCCAAGGATATGCCGGCACCTGGGGGGATCGTACTCACCGGAAGTTCTTCTTTTACCATGTGGAAGTCGGCAGCGGAAGATCTTGCCCCTTTGCCAATTATCAATCGTGGCTTTGGGGGATCGACCTTTCCTGAGGTAATTCATTATGCGGACCGGACTATTTTCAAGTATGATCCCAAAACTGTAGTGATCTACTGTGAAAACGATATGTTTGGAAGCAAGCCTAAAACACCCGAACAGGTCCGAGACGAGTATGTGAAATTGACCAAACTCATCCACCAAAAGGCCCCTAAGGCTCATATTTATGGGATATCCTTAAAGCCTTCTCCATCCAGATGGCATAAGCGAGAGGAAACCCAGAAGGCAAATCAGTTAATTCAGGACTTTATTGCTAAAGACAAGCATCATGAGTATATTGATATTTGGGATGTTATGTTAAAAGATGGCCGTCCAGACGGTTCCATATTCTTACGTGACAGCCTGCATATGAATGCTTCAGGATATGAGAGATGGATCAAGGTGATTAAGCCGGTTTTAGAAAAAGCTCCATATACGGCCAGGCAATAGACTATTTCCTGAAAGTTAACAGATCTGACTAAAAAAATAGACTAAGGGTAAGTCTTGTAAACTAAAGTCACTATATTAACAGAAAAATAAGTTTTAGCAATTACTGGTGAATAGCGAAGTCATATAATGAAAGTAACAGCCGTTTTTGATATTGGTCGTACCAATAAAAAGTATGTTCTTTTTGATGAGAACTATAATATCGTAGAGGAATTTTCGGAAAATCTACCAGAAACCGTTGATGAGGATGGGTTTCCTACGGAGAACATCGAACTACTCACCAAATGGGTTAAAGATCACTGGGCGGCGCTTTTGTCCAATGAGAAGTATGATGTCAAGGCGGTAAACGTGGCTGCCTATGGGGCCAGTTTGGTTCATTTGGATGCCAATAACAAGGTGCTAACCCCGTTATATTCCTATTTGAAGCCTTTTCCGCCCGCATTGCTAAACCAGTTTTATAGCACACATGGTGACCCGACGCGCATTGCGCTTCAAACAGGGTCGCCGGCCCTAGGGATGCTCAATTCTGGTATGCAGCTGTACTGGTTAAAATATACGCAGCCTGAGGTTTATAAAAACATTGCTACCACCCTGCATCTACCACAATATATTCTCTATCTTCTGACGAACCGTAAGGTAAGTGACTATACCTCCATGGGTTGTCATACCGGACTATGGAGTTTCGAAATGTGGGATTATCACGACTGGGTGAAATCGGAAGGGATCCATAAGAAGTTAGCCCCCTTATTGGCCTCATCATCATTTATTTATCGACACGACGATAAGGGAATTCAATCTGGATTTGGGATGCACGATAGCTCCGCCGCTTTAGTGCCTTACCGGATGGCTATGAAGCAGCCATTTGTATTGTTGTCTACTGGTACCTGGTGTATATCTTTCAATTCGTTCTCGTCCAAGCCTCTCACTTTTGATCAGCTCGAACGCGATTGCATGAACTTTCTAACGCCAGAAGGTAGCGGTGTAACGGCTTCTCGCCTTTTTATGGGAAGGGAGCACGATTATCAAACGGCACGTATTGCTGCATACTTCCGAGTGAAACCTGATTTCTATAAGTCTGTTACCTTGGATGAAGAAATCCTGAAAATGGATACCCCTCCATTCTATAGTGCCTGTATGACCGGGAATGGTCCGGAACCAGCGGCCAATACGCAGGAATGGCAGATTTCAGCATTTTCTTCAGCCGAATCGGCTTATCATCATTTAATGGTTGGTTTGGTAGGTCTGCTTCATAAGTCGCTGAATCTGATTGCGGTTAATGAAGTAAGTTCAATATTTGTGGATGGAGGGTTTGCTAAAAACCAGCTTTTTACCAAACTCGTTGCCCGCACTTTTCCTAACCACAAGGTTTATGCATCCGAGTTGCCCTATGCCACCTCCCTAGGAGCGGCCTTGCATGTGACTCGTCCCGAACGCTATGAATTTAAAGATGCAATAAAGGCTATAGAGCCTTAAAACTTAGCTAATTCTGCTCCAGTTCGATTCCTCTTTGCCAAGATTTTCCAGATGGAGGCGAATTGCACTGTTTTCGGGCTGGAGCAGGTCTTGATCACTTTCTAAAATGGCTTCCGCAGTGATCCGGGCTTCTTTTAATATGGCGCCATCTTGAGCTAGATTCGCTACCAACAAATCTGTAACTCCACTTTGCTGGGTGCCCGATAGGTCGCCCGGGCCTCGGAGTTGGAGATCTACTTCCGATATTTCAAAACCGTCATTCGTTCGGCACATGGTCTCGATTCGCAGTCTGGTATCAGCGCTAATTTTATAACTGGTCATCAATATGCAATAGGATTGGTCTGCACCTCTTCCTACACGGCCTCGTAGCTGGTGAAGCTGGGAAAGCCCAAATCGCTCCGCATTCTCAATAATCATTACAGAGGCATTCGGGACGTTGACGCCCACTTCAATTACCGTGGTGGCAACCATAATTTTGGTCTCCCGGTTTACAAAGCGCTGCATCTCGTAATCCTTATCTTTTGCCTTCATTTTTCCGTGGAGGATACTTAAAGGAACCCCGGGAAAAGACCGCGCCACACTTTCGTAACCGTCCATGAGGTCCTTTAAGTCCAGCTTCTCCGACTCTTCTATTAAGGGGTAAACCATATAGATTTGTCGTCCTTTGGCGATTTCATCTTTTACGAAACCAAAGACACTGGAACGGTGTGCATCGTAACGGTGTACCGTCTGTATGGGTTTCCGACCTGCTGGCAATTCGTCTATGGCCGAAATATCGAGGTCTCCGTAAAGGGTCATTGCCAAAGTCCGCGGAATAGGGGTGGCTGTCATAACGAGCATATGCGGATTGATGCGTTTGTTTTTCGCCCAGAGCTTGGCCCGCTGGGCCACTCCAAAGCGATGTTGCTCATCAATGATACATAAGCCCAGATTTCTGAATTGTACAATATCTTCAATTAAAGCATGTGTTCCAACTATGATTTGCATTTCTCCACCAAGGAGTTGGGCATGGATTCTTTCCCTTTCTTTTTTGCGTGTAGACCCCGTTAATTTACCAATATTCACACCGAGTGGTTCGGCAAATTTGCGAAGTCCCTGATAGTGCTGGTCTGCAAGGATTTCGGTTGGAGCCATTAAACAGGCCTGGGCATCGTTATCCAGGGCAAATAGCATACTAATGAAGGCAACGATGGTTTTGCCAGAGCCAACATCTCCTTGTAATAGCCGGTTCATTTGTTTTCCGGTCAAAAGATCACTGTGAATTTCTTTGAGCACCCGCGTTTGAGCTCCCGTCAGCTCGAAGGGAATATGCTCCTTGTAGAATCTATGAACCAAATCCGTTTTTTTGAATACCAGTCCGGGAAACTCCGTTTTGTGTAGCAGCTTATTTTTTATCAACCGAAACTGATTGTAGAAAAGCTCCTCAAATTTTAAACGTCGCTGTGCCTGTCTTAGCCAGGCAGCATTCTGAGGGTTATGAAACTGCCATAAAGCATCTCTTTTGCCAATGAGACGGTATTTCTCCATGACATATTCAGGTAAGGTTTCCTTAATATTGGGCCAGGCCATTTCCAGGAGCTGCTGTATGACTTTGCCAATCACCTTGCTGTCTATATTTTTTCTCCGGAGCTTTTCGGTTAGGGGGTAAATGGGCTGCCAGTAACCACCCGCCGTATTTTCTGGAGTGGCCAGATCCATTTCCGGGTGTGTAATACTCCAGCGACCTCCAAAGAACGCAGGCTTTCCATAAATAATGTACTCTCCATTAGGCCGGAGATATTTTTCAAAATAACTAATCCCCTGAAACCAAACCAGTTCCATGCTGCCGGTACTGTCGGAAAAGGTAGCTACCAGCCTTTTTTTACTACCTTCTCCCACAAGATGCCAGTCCCGTAACCTTCCCTTGATATGCACATTTGGAATGCGCTCGTCTATGTCTCTTATCTGCTGAAAAGTGGTGCGATCCTCATGACGGAACGGATAATGTTGTAATAAATCGCGAAAAGTGAATATGTTCAATTCTTTATTTAACAAGGCCGCACGTTGAGGGCCAATACCTTTGAGAAATTCTATTTTGGTGTCAAAAAAATTCAAGTTCACTCCGTTTGATGGTTTAGCGATTGATTCAAAATTACAAATTTTGAATCAATACTCCTTTATTACAACTTTCTGCCCGCAGTCAGCGTTACATGCATAATTAATAATCACCCAAACCAATTTAACAACTTTCTATGAAGACCTCATTTTTAGCATTATTGATGACCATCGTTGCTTTTTCATTAGCAACCGCACAGAGCAGCCCTCGGGTAACGGCCGACGGCAAGAATGTCAGTGTAGCCTATGGGCAGCCATCACAAAAGGGCCGTGTTTTATTTGGGCCAGAAGGGCTGGAGAAATATGATAAAGTATGGCGGACCGGTGCTAATAAATCAACAGAAATTACCTTTAAGAAGGATGGTAAATTCGCCGGAAAAAGTGTTAAGGCGGGTACTTATTCCTTGTTTACCATTCCTGGAGAAAAGGAATGGACTGTCATTTTGAATAGCGTATTAGGCCAATCGGGTGCTTTTGAATATGAAAAAAACAAATCTAGCGACGTGCTTTCTGTGAAAGTTCCAGCCAAGAAATACGATACCACTCAGGAAAAATTGACTTTTACCGTTCAGGACAAATCTCTTGACTTCCAGTGGGGGCAGGATGGGTTCTCTGTTCCTTTAAAATTCTAAGGATTACAAATCTCTCAAAAAAGCACTGTCATTGGTTGGCGGTGCTTTTTTGTTTTTAATCTATATATTTTGTCTGATCATCTTCTCCAAAACTAAGAGATGGTCCGTAAAGGCCTTATGGCCTCGTTCTGTGGCGGAATAGGTAGTGAGCGGCTTACGACCTAAAAACTGTTTCTGTACTGAAATGTACTCTAACTCTTCCAGGGCTCTTAAATGTGAAGCGAGGTTACCATCGGTTAGTTGTAAGAGTTCTTTAAGTTCATTGAAGCTCATGGCATCGTTGACCACCAGTACGGACATGATACCAAGGCGAACCTTACTCTCGAATACCTTATTAAATTTTTCTAACCATTCCATTATTTGGGGTCCTTTTGGGTAGCCTCGTATTGGCTTTGGTGGGCTTTCTGAATGCTAAGGGCGTCACGATTACGGATCCATACTGCTTGGTCGCGTTGATTGTTGGCTCTCATATTGAGAAGGGTAGCCCCTACACCGGTGCCCAAGGATACCCAAATGAATTTTTTCCAGTTGTCCCGATTATTACTAAAGAGGGAAACCACGGTTCCGGCCGAGCCGGCCAGGGTTAAAGCAAGACCAATATTTCTATTTCTCCTCGAACGAAAATACATATCCAGTCCCTGAGGAGAAATAGAGAATTCCTTCATCAGCGCTTTATGCCCCGTATAGAGCTTTTTCTGTTTTACAAAACTATTATTACCCTGCATATATATAGCATTTTCGTCGTACCAGCGAATGGGATTGTCGGCCGGAGGGTGGGTGGTGATGGATTGCCCCACGGCAAACCCGGCAGAAAGTATCAGAGCGATGGTTAAAGCATGCTTGTTGCCATTCGAACGGGTCCTTTCCAGGTCATACTTATTATGCATAGCGAGCCCATATATAATATGAAGTAATCCGAATCCAACCGACCAGAGCACAACCGCATAGCTGGTCATAAAAAGGGCTAGGCAGCCAATTATGATCTCGGAAACTCCCAGATAGAATACTTCAGAATAGGTAAAGCGAGAGGCTGTCACCAAGGCTAGACCGTAGAAAATAAGGCTGGTCGGGAATATCAGCCAAATGAGTCCGTAATAGAGCATGGCTATGCAAAAGATGCCTCCGGTGAGAAGTGGAACCATCATGGCGCGTAGTAGGCGTCGTGAGCTTCCGTTCCATACCTTTAGCCCGCGCTTACGTGCCTTCCTAATCGTAAGAATAATTCCAAAGGTTAAAGAGAAAGCTAAAACGAGTAGGCCGTCAAGAAAAAGGAATAGGATGATTTGACTTCGGCCCGTTTTATTGCTGAGCCCGGTTGGGGTAAGTATTTCGGCTAGCCAGTCAGTTTTGAAATGAATATAGGCAATTGCAGCGCCCATGAGCGCAAAAATGCCGGCAAATACTCCGCTTAATCCACTTAGGGATAGGAATTTGGAGGATTTTTCCATCAGTTCCCTAATCTCATTTAGGGTATGTAGGGACTCCTGCTCTGTTGACATATGGTATATAATTGAAAAAAATATATAGTTAAGTCGCCTCTTTATAACTTTGGCTCAGGTTTTTTGTGGGTCTGAACTAAGGGAATAATTCCATGAATTTTGGTACAAAAATGATGAGTCCGGTGATTACTGCAGCTGCTGCCATGATTAGAACCCCTGCTGCGGCTAAATCCTTTACCTGTTTGATAGCCGGATGGTACTGGGGCGAAACCACATCTGCTAATTTTTCCAGGGATGTGTTAAACGCTTCCGCCATCCATACCAGCCCTATTACCAGAATGATCATTATCCACTCTTGGGAGGATATATGGGTATAGAACCCCAATGTGACTACCACTGCCGCTGCAAACAAATGGATTTTTGCATTATTTTCATTGGCAAACAGACTCACGATGCCCATGGCGGCATATTTAAAACTTCGGAGGGCCTTTGGAATATCGATAGTACGACTCATGACTTTTAGTTTGGCTAGGTTGTTAAATGCAAAATACGATCTGACTGAATCATGTAGAAAAAGTATCTTGCCAGTATCTGAAGGAAACCTTCGCCATAACCTTAGTGCTGAAAGAATATAAGTATGAATGTGCGCTGTAGGTAGGTTCAGAAGAAAATATCGAATTCATATGATTAGAGATCAAATACCTGAATATGGTGTTTTAAATTACGCTCCCTTCTGCATTAACCTAAGGCATCCGAAACCCTAGGTATGCATCTAGCAATCGGATCACAGTAAATTTTGAAAATTTATAAGCATATGAACCAGAGTAATAGATAATATAATGCTTATTCATAATTTTCGCAAAGCGCTTAGGCCTAGTAGTGAATACCTCGGTCCAAAATAAAGTACTTTGCAAAGCAAAGTAAAGAAACAAAAATGAAATATATCCCATATGAGGGAATATATTTATGAGGTGAATCTTAGCTCCTCAGGGACGGTGTTTGTTAGGGTTCCGAATTATTTGGACTGGAAGTCTTTCATCATAGCCCACTCTCTCCCAGGGTGTTTTACTTTAAAGCGTTCCAGGTTGCCATGGTCCTGGAGGGTGATATAAGCGGTCTTGCCTTTTTTGCCACCAAAACAAATATTGGAAACCTTTTTGCCAATGGTAAGGATGTTTCCAATCTGTACGCCCGCTGGAGAGATAATTGCAACCTGTCCGAGACCATGACGCGTTACGTATAAATTGCCCATAATATCACAGCGCATTCCGTCCATACCTCCGTCATTAAATTCGTAGAAAAGCCGTTTATTGGATAAGTCTCCATTTTGATTCCGGTCGAAAACCCAGATCTTTCGCTGCACACTTTCGTTTACATATAGCTTCGATTCGTCAGGGCTTACCTCAATTCCATTAGTGGTTCCCATATCGGGGGCGGCGATACGCGTCTCTCCCTGAGGGGTAATATGCCAGACCCTTCCAGTATTTTCTTTCCAATTGGGGTCGGAACAATACACATGCCCGGATTTGGTCACCGCCAAATCGTTGGGCTGATACATGGTTGAGTCATGGGCCCATACTTGCACTTCCTGAGTATTTACATCGGCCTTTAAAAGATTATGGCCTGTAAAATCCGCGATCAGAAAGGTGTTTTTATCGATAAATCGGATTCCGTTACCGGTACTACCTTTGGGTAGGGTGATGAAGAAGCTCGTTTTTCCTTTTTTACTGATTTTGGCGACGGTGCCATCCCGTGCAAAATTAACGGCGTATACATTTCCTTTGGCATCTACAGCCGGCCCTTCGCAATTATTGGTAAATTCCCCGCCCGCTGTAAAGGGTCGGGTTTGTGCATGAGCAATGAAGGTAGTGGTCAACAGATACAATAAGATACTGAAGTGGGGGAGGTGCATATACTTTTAACTTTGAGGGTTTAGAATCGAATCCGACAGCCTTCTGCCTGGGTGCTGGTAGTAATGACAGGCTTACCTTCCAAAAGGTTGGACACAGCTTCCATAACATAGGACCGATTGACTGCCAAAGCATCCTGGGTGTTGTCGTCTATCAGGCCAATATATTTTACCTCAAATTGGTTGCCTACTCTCTGAAGCACATACGCGGTTGGTATACGCGTAGGGCCAAATATTTTGGTTACCGATTGGTTGCTGTCAATACCGTATAAAAAATTATAATTTTTGGAGGCAATCCTCGATTTTATCCTTTCCAAACCATCGTCCTGGTGCGTATTGGGATTACTGGGATTAATTGCCAAAACGGGGTAGCCCAATTTTCCAAACTTATTTTCCAAAGCCATCTGGCGGTCCTCGTAAGATCGGGAAAAGGGGCAGTGCATGCTTGTGAAAATCACTATAATTCCTTTTTTGCCAGAGAAATTTTGCAAACTTATCGTTTTACCGTCGGCACCGTTCAGGTTAAAGTTAGCTACTTTGTCTCCGATCTGATAGCCTGCCGACTGAGCCGGTAGGTACATGGGGTAGTGGCCATGACCCAGGTGCATTGTGAACGCCAAGGAACCTAGGGTTAACAATATTATAATGAATAGTAAACGATAGGTTTTCATATGATGTCGATCGATCTTGTACGTACAGGACGCATTTTATTACTAAGGTAACGAAACATAATGTTAAGGCCTGTTAACAGACCTTTAATAATTATTGATAACCTCTTCTGGGAATTTTTAAAACGCGTTAATACTACATTATTTTTGTCAGCATAAAAATTTTATAATCAAATTCTTCGTTAAAAAGGCAAGAGCTCTTGCAAATATGTTTGTTAATCAGTAGCTTTGCACCTCATTTTGAATACTAATATATATTATAATGTACGCAATCGTAGAAATCGCAGGTCAGCAATTTAAAGTTGAAAAGGGTCGCGCTATCTTCACGCACAGGCTTGAAGGAGACGTGAACGCTGAACTTGTATTTGACAAAGTCCTTCTTGTTGATACTGAAGGCACAGTACAAATTGGTCTTCCTACTGTAGCAGGTGCTTCAGTAAAAGCAACTGTACTTGAGCACCTTAAAGGTGACAAAGTAATCGTCTTCAAGAAGAAGAGACGTAAGGGTTACAGAGTTAAGAATGGTCACCGTCAGTACTTGACTAAGATCAGCATTGACGAGATCGTAGCTTAATTCAATTTTATTAGAACATTACATTAAAAGTTAAGATATCATGGCACATAAGAAAGGTGTAGGTAGCTCTAGAAACGGCCGGGAGTCAGAAAGTAAGCGTCTTGGCGTTAAAATATTTGGTGGTCAGATTGCTCAGGCTGGGAACATTATTGTTCGTCAGCGTGGCACGAAGCACAATCCAGGTGAAAATGTAGGTATTGGTCGTGATCATACTTTGTTTGCATTAGTACCGGGTAAAATTGTTTTTCGTAAAAAGCGTGACAACCGCTCATACGTAAGCGTTGAGCCTATCGCTGCTGAGGCATAAGCCTGAAACAAGATATTAAAAACGTCCATCGGCTAACTGATGGGCGTTTTTTTGTTTTAGTTCCTCAAATAATTCGCCCAAGCAAAACCAAAAACCGGAATGCTCTGTTATGGTAACGGAGCTTTTATTCAAGCGTCATTATTTTAAAAAATACCGAAAATGTTATCTCGCCCTATATTTGTATATACCGAATTGAGTCCGAATCCCAATTCCATGAAGTTTGTTTTGAACTTTGAACTGGTGCCTGATGGTCTTTCTTTCGATTACCCTTCATTGGAATCAGCCGTGGAACCTGGAAAAGTGTCGCCACTGGCGGCCGATTTATTCCAATTTCCTCATGTGAAACGGGTATTTATAGCCAGTAATTTTATTACCATTACCAAAGATGACAGTCAGGCTTGGGAGGAGGTATTGCGAGATACCAAACAGTTTATAAAGATATACTTCGAGGAGAATCATCCAGTTTTCGAACGGGAAACTATCGATAGCAACACTTTAATTGTGGATGCCAGTGATTCCGATTCTGTTCAGAAGATAAAGGCTGCTTTAGATCAGTATGTACGCCCTGCGGTAGAGTCGGATGGAGGGGCGATCAATTTCCACTCTTTCGATGAGCAAACTGGAGTAGTGAAAGTATTGCTTCAGGGATCATGCAGTGGTTGTCCATCCTCAGCTCTCACTCTTAAGGCGGGTATCGAAAACCTGCTTACCCGGATGGTTCCCGATGTTAAAGAAGTTGTCGCAGAGGGGGTATAACCTTTGTGAAACAATAAAATTCTAACCCTGTCAGTACTGGCAGGGTTTCTTTTTTGGAAGAATGTATTAGATTGCAAGGATGACACGCTTGCTAGAAAAAATAGTGGACAGACTGGAGGCCCTGCAGTGCCTGGATAATCCTTTCTTTGTAGATGGTACCTTTCCAGCTTATCGGATAAATAGACGCATCGGATACAATAGGCCAGATGCTACATTGTTTTTTTCTGCTATCATCTGTTTTTCCCTGCAGGAAATTACCTCGGCGACTTCGGGTGCTCTCCTGCTCCGTATTCAGAAAATATGTAAAAAAATTATTTCTGCCTATCCACATTTTAGCAATAAAGATGGTTTGCCTACCTATAATTTTTGGCAGACAAAACCCTCTCAGCACTTCCCGAATGGTTATCTGTTTCATCGGCATCACCATTTTAAGATTCCAGACGATATTGACGACACCGCTTTCGTATATATGACAACTCCCAGGACCGCTGAAGAGTACCGCTGGCTTAAATCTAAACTAGACCTCCATAGCAATGGGAGTAGGGGACAGGTGATTAATACTTTTCCTGAATGTCGATCCTTGGAGGCCTATTCTACTTGGTTTGGTGATAAAATGTACATAGAGTTTGACGCTTGTGCTTTAAGTAATATGCTATATTGCCTGTTTCGGGCTGGCATGCCTCCCGACCGCCGGACTAACGATAGCTTGGCCTATATCCGGATGATCATTGCTGAAAAATGGTATATTACCCGTCCTTTTCACTGTGCACACCACTATCCTCGAACAAGCCTGATCGTATACCATGTCAGTCGCCTGATAGGTACCTTCGACCCAATTGCTCTAAGGGCGGTCAGAAAAGATCTTTTGGATTCCTGTAAAGAACTTCTTCAAAGTGCCACCGATCCTATGGAACGGATTATTCTTTCTATATCCCTACTCCGATTGGGAGTGATGCCACCGGAAATAGATACTGGCACTTACGGTAAAGAAACGTTCAATGGATATTCATTTTTTATTGCCGGCCTACTTACGGCCTACGAACATAAGTGGCTGTACACTTTAGCCCCCTCGCCATGGGTTCATATGAATTGGGAATGTGAGGCTCATTGCTGGGTTCTTTTGGCTGAATACGAATACTTAAGAATTAGAGTTTCTGCTTAAACATCAATTTTCATGGATGCTACCAGCTTCGAAATAGTTATTACCAGGATTGTCATCGAAGACCGTTTAACCAAGACATTCTTTCTGAAACGAACAGATGGGAAGGGAATGAAGTACCGGGCCGGGCAATTTTTGACCTTTCTTTTTGATTTTCATGATCACCCCATTCGACGTTCCTATTCCTTTAGCTCTGCACCTAGTGTAGATGCTGAGCCTTCCATAACGGTAAGGAGAATAGACAATGGGCTGGTTTCGCGATACTGGCACGAACAAGTACAGGTGGGTGATATTTTTCCCGTTTTGGAACCCTCAGGGCGGTTCGTTTTGCCGCCGTCGGGAGAGGGTGATTCCTTCGATCTGGTGCTAATTGGAGCGGGAAGTGGTATCACTCCATTATATTCGCTGATAAAGGACAATTTGGCGACTCATTCTATGGGGAAAATACTATTGATATATGCCAGTAGAAATCAGGCATTATCCCTGTTCGCGGATAGCCTCCGGACGTTGGCAACGCAGTTTTCCAGCCGGTTTAAACTTATTGAGATACACAGTCAGCCTGACGATCATTGGGATGGACTTATAGGCCGGCTCAATAATGGAAGATTGCAGTATATTATTGAAAATCAATTGGCATTTAATATGGAACGGATCCGGGCCTTTATCTGTGGTCCACATTCATTTATGCGAACGGCTGATATCACCTTACGCTTTATGGGGGTTCGGAAAGAAAATATACGGTGGGAGCATTTTGTGGTAGAATCAATTTTACTTTCGAAGCCCACTCCCTTGACTCAAACCATCCAGATAGGTTATCGGGGGGCTATGCAACCTGTATTGGTCCGTTCCGGACAATCCATTCTGGAGGCGGGAATAGCGGCAGGATTGCCCCTACTGTACAGTTGTAAGAATGGAAGTTGTGGGATTTGTGCCGTGCGGCTGCGAATGGGAGCTGTGAAGATGACCTACAACCAAGTGCTTACGGATCGGGATGTAAAGGATGGGTGGGTGCTAACCTGTTGCGGCTTTCCCGAAAAGGGTCCCCTTATCCTTGACTTGGTCTAAGATCATATTACTCTGGCATCGATCTTAGATTTATACTATTCTTCTCTAAATACAACGGTTGCGCACCTTTTTCTCAATGGAAGTATGACGAGCTTGGAATTTCTATATTCTTAGTCGTCGAGTCGGTCTTGTGTAAGTCAAGTGTGAAAATGGATGACTCTACTTTAGTTAATTCTATAAATTTTGAATTTAAATACTTCTGACAGTAAAAAATATTAAAAAAAAATAGAATGGGACGTATAGCAGTATCGGTTTTGTTCAATTTTTGGGATCGGATCGAACTATTTTTGATGATCTATTTTGTTCTACTAGAATACCATGGGTATTTCTATTTGTTGTTAGGTGTACGTGCTATAAAAACAGTATGAGTTTTATAGAATACATTCAAAGTTCGACGTAAATCTACTTATTTTAGGACTGGTCAACTATTTTTCATAGCAAGAATTCGTAACGTTGCTCTATTTGTTTTCGATCAACTCTTCTAGATTTGTATGAAGAAGTTAAACGATTATCTAAGTAACACTTACACAAATGATATGAAAACTACAAGAAGGATTCTAGGAATAGTACAATTGATTGCCATGTGTTGGGTGGTAGGCACAAGTATGGCCACCGCTCCCGCAACTTATGACTGTAATTGCTCAGGAAATCTACTAAAGAACCCGAGCTTTGAATCGACCAGCGATTGGCAAAAGACCAGTGGTACCGACTTCTCTACAAGCACGGCTTATAATGTTTGTGGGAGCAAAAATGGAGTAATCGATGGCTCTGGGGCAGTATACCAACTGGTAGAAGTTCCTGCAGGAGCAAAGGTTGACTTTAGTATTTACGGAGGTACACATAATGCATCAAAATCTCATAAGATTAAACTTACATTCCTGAATAGCAGCGAGAAGGAAATTGATGGGGATCATAATATCAGCAAGGAGATGGACTATCAAGTAGGGCAGTCCCCGACTTTGCAAAAGTATACCATGAGTTCGACGGCGCCCTCGGGGACCAAGTACGTCAAGGTAGAAATGACCTCCTCTGGAAATTATTTTAAAATGGATATGGCTTGTCTGACCATTACACAGCCTAGTGCCTGTACCACCTGCGATGGCAACCTATTAGGAAATGATGGAAGCTTTGAATCGGGCAATACCAGCGGCTGGTATCATGACGGAGATAGTTTTAGCGCAAACAAGACCTATGCCGTATGTGGTACCTATGGTGCCGTTTTTGACGGTCCGGGATCTTTCTGGAGACGCTTGCCTATGAATGACCTAGTGGGTCGCACCGTTAATCTGGCGATCTGGGGTGCCATACACAACCGGAAGAACCAGAAGTTTTTCCTTGGTTTCAACGATAGCAATAATAATCCAATTGGGAATTATGTGAGTGTGGATATCAATAAGATTTACGATTCCAGTCCTAAAGGCTTGAGTGAATATAAACTTTCGGCCCTGGCACCTTCTGGAGCAAAGTATATAGTAATAGGAGGCTATTCCACAGGAGATTATATCAAAGTCGATGCGGCTTGTCTGACCATCTCTGCACCGAGCGAATGTGTTAATTGCGATAATAACCTATTGACAGACGGAGGTAGCTTTGAGTCGGGCAACACGAGTGGATGGTCTGTGGAAGGAGGCTCGTTTGGTGCCGATTCCAGATACGCTGTTTGTGGTAACTATGGTGCTGCTTATGGTGGTTCAGGTAGTTTTTATAAGGACATTCAGGTGGATAATATGGGAGGCCGTACCGTAAGCCTTTCAGCATGGGGAGCCTATCACCAAAATAAGGGCCAAAACTTCTTTGTGAAATTTCTGGATGCTTCGAAAAATCAGGTAGGAAGCGTCACCAAAGTGAATATTGATAAAGATGTAGATGCGAATCCTCAAGGCCTCAAAAAGTATAATTTAACGGCCCTGGCTCCTGCTGGTGCCAAATACATTCGGGTAGGAGGGGCCACCACTGGCGATTGGATCAAAGTTGACAAAATGTGTTTGACCATTACCCAGCCCGTAGAATGTACCAACTGTACGAATAATCTGGTAAAAGACGAGCCAGGGTTTGAGAATGGTAACACCACCGGATGGACCTCATCAGGAGGTAGTTTTAGCGCTAGTACAAGTTATGCTGCCTGCGGTAATTATAGTGGGGTACAGTCTGGAGCTGGAACCATCAAAAAAACTGTATTTGTAAATGGAGCCTCAGGCAATACGATTGAGCTCTACATCTGGGCAGGGTACGATAGTAAAAATAGCCAAAAAATATCCATGGTATTCCTGAATAGCTCTCAGAATACTATAGGAGCACCAGTGACTGTAAACCTGGATAAAGCGTATGAGGCCACACCTCAAGGACTGAAAAAATATACCTTAACAGGAACAGCTCCTTCTGGGACAGAATATATACGGATTGAGGGAACAACGAGTGGAAACAAATTAATTGTTGATGCAGTCTGTCTGACGATGTCAGGGCCTCCTTTGCCCGTCACTCTAACGCATTTCGATGCCCGGGTAGAAACAGGTCTGGTACAACTCAATTGGGCCACTACTTTTGAGACCAATTCAGATTATTTTGAAGTACAGCGTAGTAAAGATGGTAAAAACTGGGCTGTGATTGGACAGGTAAATGCCAGTCGTGAAAGCAATGTTCTTGCTACCTACGACTTCAAGGATTTACAACCCCTTAATGGATCAATTCTTTATAGACTGAGAATGATAGACCAGGATAATAGCTTTGCCTATAGCAGAAAAGTAGCCGTAGAGTCAAAGTCAACCATCAAGGTGACAGTATATCCCAATCCTACTACCGATATTGTAACCTTCGTAGGTCCTGTGCCTGTTGTAGCCGTAGAGCTCTTTAATACCTATGGTCAGAAGTTATTTTCAGGACGGCCCGATGCTCAGAGTCGACTAGATCTGAGCAGTCTGCCTCAGGGATCTTATATGGCCAAGATGCGTACTGAAGACGGTTCTATTGAAGTGAAGCGTATTCAGGTTCTGCGTTAGTCCTCACCATTCCTTATAATTGACTAGTTATGGTCGCTTCAGTCCCCCGGGGGATGAAGCGACCATTTTTTTATATAAGTTGTAAAATATACTTTTACGCTTAAAGCCAGTTCAAATTTCGATGATTGAGAGGTTTAGCCCTTATTTGATCTTTGTAGCAAAGCAATTTTATATAGAGTTTGTGCTATGATATAATGATTGCAGACATATTCAAATAATAGTATTGACATCTGAATGGTTAATATTTAAGTTGGTTTCTAACCATATGATGAAATAATGATGCGTACCGAAGATTTGCCATTCAGTCGAACCGATTTTGGAGAAGATTTTATATGGGGAACCGCCACCTCAGCTTATCAGATCGAGGGGGCGGTTGATCAATATGGGCGCGGGCCGAGCATATGGGATCCCTTTGTGAGAAAAAAGGGAAAAATAAAAGACGGAAGTAATGCCGATATGGCTTGTGATTTCTATCAGCGGTATGAAGAAGACCTTCGTATAGCCAAAAGTTTGGGACTTAAGCATTTTAGGTTTTCGGTCTCCTGGTCACGAATACTTCCTTCGGGCGTGGGAACTGTCAATCAGGAGGGAATTGATTTCTATAATCGTGTGATCGATTGTTGCGAGAAACTTAATATGGAGCCCTGGTTAACCCTATATCATTGGGACCTTCCCTTAGCACTGGAGCAGCAGGGAGGATGGAAAAATCGTAAGATTATTGACTGGTTTTCGAATTACACTGCTGTTTGTACCGAAGCCTTTGGAAATCGGGTCAAAAATTGGATTGTCATGAATGAACCGATGGCTACCGCCGGGTTGGGCTATACCACCGGCCTACATGCCCCCGGGCGGAGAGGATTATTTAATTTTTTACCGGTAGTGCATCATTTGGCATTATGTCAGGCCGAGGCTGGCCGAATTGTAAGACAATCGGTTGCTGATGCTTATATTGGTACGGCCTTAAGTTGCTCATTCGTAGAACCCGCCTCCCAAGACCGAAAGGATATCAATGCTGCCAGGCGCGCCGATGCCGTTATGAATAGATTATTCATTGAGCCTGCCCTGGGCATGGGCTATCCCAGCGATGTTTTTCCATATCTGGCTCAGATTAAAAGATATGTTATGCCCGGTGACGAGGATCGCTTGGCTTTCAACTTCGACTTCATTGGTCTTCAGAATTATTTTCGGGTAATGGTCCAACATTCGTATCTTAGACCAGTGCTCTGGCTCAAGGAAATACCCGCCACTATTCGGCAGAAACCCGTTACCGCTATGGGATGGGAAATCGCTCCAGATGGAATGTACGATATTTTGAATCAGTTTGCAGCTTATAAGAATCTTCCTGAAATAATTGTCTCAGAAAATGGTGCTGCTTTCGCTGATGAACTTAAAGATGGTCAGGTTGAGGATATTGCCCGGACTAATTTTTTTAAAGAATACCTTAGCGCCATCCTGCGTGCCAAAAGAAATGGCGTTAATATCAAGGGCTATTTTATATGGACACTTATGGATAATTTTGAATGGGCAGAAGGTTATAGTGCTCGCTTTGGAATCGTATATGTAGATTTTGCCAGCCAAAAACGTTATATAAAGGATTCAGGCAAATGGTTTGGCCGCCTGCTGAATGACCGGTGAAAAAATGACTAGCCATTACAACCCAAATGCCGTTTGTTGAGTCTTTCTTAGAAATGGGCGGACAAGATTTATGTAACTTTATTTAATCGAATAGATAATGACGACGGTGAAATGGATTCTTGGTTTAGTGGTGTTGGGTGCTTGTGCTCAGGAACCAATGTCAGAAGAAGGTAAGGAGATTTATGAAGCAGATGCGGTATTTTCGAATACGATTGCAGCCGATGGTTGTTCCTGGCATTTTGAAATCCAGGGGGTGGATAGTACGATCACATTATTGGCGCCATCTTTAACCTCCTTCAAAACTATTGAAGCCAAACTTGGGAGCATGGAGTCAAGCTACAGTACAACGCAAGTTAGGCTTCAATATTCTTTTACCGGAAATAAAAGAGCGGTACCCTGTGGCTGGGGAACAACTAGTGAAATGGATGAAATTACAGTTCGATCCATCCGCAAAAAATAGGATTTATATATTTAGTATCCTTCGCGCCTCCTTATCGGTATAATAGGGCCCTAATGCCGCCTCCTCAATCATTTCTTCTACTTGCTCTTCATTAGCAGACTTCGCATAATTATTGATTTGCTGCAATTCAATGATATTCTCGTCTACCAGTCCGTTCAGCAATTGCATCACTTTATTCTCATTTCGATCGGCTGGAATAATCAGTTGGTACGTTTTCATCTTTATAGATCAATTGGTTCTTGTTGATTTACTAGGGCTAAAAATGATGCCAGAATTATCCGTGTGGGATTCTTTATGGCCTCTATATGAGGTAAACGTTTAATTAATTTTTTATTGTGTTTAGGTTATAGAAATTAGGATTTAAATAATTCTGAATAAATTGTTGGAGCATAACAAAAAATAGCACCCTTGCGAAAAGGTGCTATTTTTTGTTATGCTTACCCTAATCTGGTATCTAGTAACGTTTAACTTTTACTTTTGTGAGGGCCCCTTCGAAACGGATTCTGACTTTCTGGGACGTCTGATCAAACCCTTCTGTCCTGAAAATATCACTGTCAACTTTCTGAAAATCTTTCAAAGATTTCGAATTCATTGCTCCATTGAGTGTGACTTCACACCCCATTCCTCTGGGGACTTGAATCTCTATGGACGCTACGCCCGCCTCCACATCTACCTGAACCTGATCATGCAAATTCCCCAAACGAAGGTCCAGGTTGGCCACTCCGGTACTTATATTGACCGATTCGACTTTGAATTTGCTTAAGTCGAAGTCACCCTTTCCTGCACCAATGCCCATGTCAATATTCCATATGGGTGTGGTATTTAGTTTGATCTTGGCTTCATTGGAGACTTTTCCATTTTTAAAAGAAAGTTCTCCTTCTTCCATTTTTAAGCTGATCTCGGTATTATTATTCTCCAGATTTGTCTTTTTGTTGGATAGAAAATTAACTACTGACGAGCTGGTATGGGCTTCAAAAAGTTTATTGGTAGATTCCTCTAGCACAAATGCTCCCGCTCCGCCTTCCAGATTTAGTGTAGCTTTGTTTATAGCCGATTCCATATCGTAACTGAAATACCCTTTTCTAGGGTTATTTTCTCTGAGACTACGGTCTCTTCTATATTCCTCATCTTTGTTCAATCGCTCTTCATCCAGCTCATCCTCGTCTAAAAAAGGCATATTATCCCCATTCCAACTTCGATTCCAAGATCTCCGATCTGAGTATTTCCAGTTTTTACGATTGGCAATTCCGCCCACAATGGCTAATATAATTAATAGGCTAACTACGGCTTTGGCAGCACCCCGATTATCCTGGCTGAAAATGCTGATTATTCCTGCAAGAATTAATAGTATAGGCCAATAAGGGAGTATATATCCCCAATCAAGGTCAAGCCATCCCAGGTTTCGCAATAGCCAGGCTACACCCAACAGGAGTAGCATACCCCCAATAACCATATTTTTGCTCGATCTCATTGATAGTATGTTTTTAGTCTTGTGAACGATCCGATTTTAGAAAATTTCTCATCAAGAGCATGGTCCCCGTACAGATAAGAATAAAAGGCCAGAAGTACTTGCCAATATGAAGATTTGTATGTTCTTCGATAAGAAAAAAACAGCCTACCAAAATCAGGATGATACCCCTAATTAGATTTTTTGCTTGCATAATATGATCTGTTTTGTTGATGGTCTCTGCTGCTTAATTAACCCTGATAACATCGTCATCGTCGTCTTTCTTGTCGTTTTTAGGCTCATCATCTGGAGTTGATAGCCTGTCTCTGGCATCGTCCCAGCGGGGATCTGATGGGGGAGTTGTTGGAGATGGAGGCGATGGTGGGGTAGTTGTATTGGTATGGCTTTGTTCTTGTTCCTGATCTCTTTGCCGGAGAATCAGATAGGCCCCAACCGATATCAGAAGGATGGGCCAGAAATATTGCTTAAACTGATACCAAATAGGAAAGTCGTCTACCAGCATGATAACGCCAAAAAATACGAGCGCTCCACCCAAAACCATGATGGTTTGATCAGTTCTCTTTTTATCGATAACAGGGTCAGAAGTTGTGCCCATATCGTCCGTTTCTGTGATCGAATTGTTACGAGAAAGGGCAGGCCCGGTAGGGAGGGCGGCCCAGAGGATGAGATAAATAAAGCCTGTCCATCCAAAACTGGGCGGGATGGGAAGTATTAGCATAATCACCATAATTACCCTTATGATCACCACATCTATCTGCATATACTGTGCCAGACCTGCTGCAACGCCTCCAACAACTTTCTCTTCGGGTATTCTATATAATTTCCTTTCCATAATAGGGATTACATTAAGTTTGTATTCAAAGGTAGTATGTTATACCAGTTACGTGCTAGTGGATAATTATGATTGGCTTATCTGCTTGTTAAATGGTGCATAACCCATTTAAAAGTGCTTCAATGCAGCCACGGTGGTTTATGCTTCTTAGTAGATTACCTACTCTTCTTCTAAGGCTTCCAGAATATCCATCATACTTCCGAAATCTTTATAGCCTGGCCTTATTTCTTCACTGCCTCTTAGCGCAATGCCAATCTGGGGCAGTAACTCGGTGAGAGCAGCTACTGAATATTCGTTATCCAGCCCAAATCCGATCATTACATTGAACTCATGGGTTAGGCGCTGTAATGTACTCATCCAGGTGTCATTTAGAGCGACGTCCTGATCGCTGACCAGTAAAAAATGAGTAACCAAGTCTCCATACCGTGCAACTATTGATTCCAAATCCTCGGGCCCATATAGGTCGACCGGAATCCTTAACAGAAGCGGTAGGTTGGATTTTGCTGCGAGGGTATGGATCAGGGCTGGGTGTTCTATTTCCAAGGCTCCTACCGGATATTGACTCAGCTGTGCCAGAATGGCCTCTGCATCGTCCAATGACGTTTCTGCCACTAGTTTTACACCAGAAATCCAAGAGCTGATTTCTTCAAATGTCTTAGGGGAAATATACTGAGCCGAATTTTCGTCAATATTGAAACCAAGCATTTCTACACCCATGCCGGCACAGTACCGGGCGTCGGACAAATTGGTAACATGGCTGATCTTTACTGTTTTGCTGAGCATTTCTACGGGTCATCGGTTTGTTGAGTCGTAAAGATACTTTTTAAAATTTTTAAATTCCAGTATTGCTATTGCCTGGAAAGTTTCAAAAAAACGCCCGATCCTTTAACAGGTCGGGCGTTAGCGCTTATTGGGCTGAGAAAGAGTATTGCGTGATACTGTGATAAGTTTGGCCGGGTCTTAACACGGTACTGGGGAAATTTGGATGATTGGGTGAATCGGGGAAATGTTGGGTTTCCAAACAGAGGGCAAAACGTTTTCCGTATGTAGCCCCTTTACCCTGAAGGGAGCCGTCCAGGAAATTGCCGGTGTAGAATTGTACACCTGGCTCCGTAGAGTATACCTCCATAATGCGCCCGCTCTTGGGCTCTGTAACGGTGGCAATACGCTGAAGTCCTTCTCCCGATCGGTTAATGACCCAGCAATGGTCATAACCCCCTCCGTAACTGATTTGCTGGTTGTCGGTTTTGTCAATACCTTTCGAAACAGCCGTTGGTTGCCTGAAGTCGAAAGGTGTCCCTTCTACAGCCATCAACTGCCCTGTGGGAATCAATGTAGCATCCACCGGGACTATACTGTCGGCATCTATACAGACCTGATGGCCCAAAATGTCCTCTTGCATTCCGGTCAGATTAAAATAAGAGTGATTGGTGAGGTTTACAATCGTTGGCTTATCAGTTGTAGCCGTATATTCTATAGATAGTGCGTTCTGATTATTCAAACGGTAATCGACCTGAACGGTCAGGGTACCTGGATATCCTTCTTCACCATCCTGGCTGGTATAGGTCATTCGAAGGCCAACAATAGAATCATTTCGCACTTCTTCTGTTTTCCATAATACTTTATCAAACCCCTTTAATCCACCATGGAGCGCATTAGGACCATTGTTGATTGGAAGTTGATAGGTCTTGCCATCTAGTTGAAACTGCCCCTTGCGGATGCGATTACCATACCGCCCTACTAAAGCCCCAAAGTAAGGGTGGCCATTCAAATAGGGTTGCAGGGAGTCGAAGCCCAGGACCACATCAGCCCACTGCCCCGTTCGGTCCGGAGCCGTTAACTTGGTAATAATTCCACCATAATTGGTGATATTCACTACCATACCATTGCCATTGGTGAGGGTATAAAGGTCAGCCGTTTGACCGTCGGCGGTCATGCCGAATTCTTCCTTCGAAATGGTGCTTTTCATGATACTGTCTTCTTTTTTGTTTCCACAACTTAAGGCAGACAAGGCCATAAGTCCTAAGATCAGGGTTTGGGATAAATTCATTATTAGAGCGTTCAGGGTGTTAGTGGTTGATTTCAACAACTTCGCTAGAGCCGTCCATGATGCGTACCCGATAACAAGGTAACTCAGTATTGAAAGACTCTTGATAAGCTTTTCTAATCTTGCTCTCAAAGGAATCGAGTTCTGAAGCTTTTACTAAATTGATGGTACAACCACCAAATCCTCCTCCCATCATCCTTGCTCCGAGCACTTCAGGCATTTCTAAAGTGGCTGCTACAAGGAAGTCTAGTTCTGGACAACTTACCTCGTATTCATTTTGAAGGCCATAATGGGTTTGATACATTTTTTCTCCGAAGGCTTGCAAATTTCCTGCTGCCAGATCTTTGCAACCCTCATTTACCCTTTCTATCTCTTCAGTAATGTACTTGGATCGCTGATATACCGGGCTTCCCAAGATTTCTTTATTTGCTAAGACGAGGGCTGGTGTAGCATCCCTTAAGCTTTGGATATGCGGGTGAGAGGCCTGCAATAATGCTACTGCCATTTCGCATTCTTGCCTGCGGGTGTTATAGGCCGAGTCTGCCAATGAATGCTTTACCTGTGTGTCGCAGAGCACAAGTTGGTAATCATCCATAGGAAAAGGGAAATACTCATAATCCAGTGATCGGCAGTCGAGGCGTATTACTGACTCTTCTTTTCCAAAGGTAGAAGCGAACTGGTCCATGATCCCGCATTGAACACCCACATATTCATTTTCGGCTTTCTGAGCCATTTTTACAATTTCCAGCCGGTCTAAACCCAACTCAAATATTTCGTTGAGGGCGAATAGTAATGCACATTCCAGTGCGGCAGAGGATGATAGTCCTGCACCCAATGGTACATCTCCCCCAAAAGCAGCCTGAAAACCTTTTATCTTCAGTCCCTTCTTTTGAATTTGTTCTAAAATACTCAATTGGTAAAATGCCCATGTTTGGGAGGGTTTGCTCAGATCATCCAAAGTCGTGGTATAACTTTCATCTAGATCGGTGGCCCTTAATATAATCTGATCGTCTTCCCGTGGTGCAATTACGAAATATACGGCCTTGTCTACACTGGCAGGAAGTACATAGCCCTGATTGTAATCCGTATGTTCTCCAATTAAATTGATTCTTCCCGGCGACCGGAAACTCCTTTCGGCTACAGTGGAAGATGTTCGATCGAAAACCTGATGGTATTGGGCTTGAATGCGTGCAAGTGTTTCGTTTGATTCAACTAACATTTTTTTTGAATTGGTATATATTTTTTTTAAAACTGCTTCATATAGGACAGGGATTAAGGATCGGGGGAAATAGTTTAACTTGGGTAGCTCTAATTAATACTCTTTCTAAAGTATTAGTAATTAGCGTGTTAATTTAATATCCCCGGGATATATCTATACGGTCCATAATGTCACAGCCTGTATTTAGTGCATAAATGTTAGTTAGGAACAAATCTACTTTACCTACGTGCTCATTTTTATGTCCACCCCCTGTGTGTTGAGTCAGGATTACCTGAGGCATTTTCCAGAGTGGATGATCGGATGGAAGAGGTTCTTGCTCGGTTACGTCGAGCACCGCTCCGTCGAGATGTCCACTAAGAAGGGCCTCTATCAGGGCAGTTTCATCGGTTGTGCTGCCACGACCTACGTTGGCATAGACGCTTCCGGCCTTCATGGACTTGAAAAAGTGATGATCGGCAAAATGGATGGCTGTGCCTGGAAGTGTATTAATGACCAGATCGATATGAGGTAATTTGGCCAATAATTCCTCTTTTGAGCGGAGATTGGCCTCGGGTGAGGTGCGGGCAAACAGATGTATGTGGCAACCAAAGCCCGTTAATATATTTTTAATGACGGTGCCTATGGTACCTGCTCCTAATATAACCACTTCTTCATTATATAATAACCTGAGGTCCTTCCGGATAGCATGTCCTACCCATTCTGATTCCTGCTGAAGTTTGGTAAGGCGATGTAAGCCCCGGTATAATGAAAGAATCCCGCCCACTATTGTTTCTGAACAGGGACGTCCAAACCAGGCCCCCATATTGGCCACTTTCGTGTCGGGATCCAGTTGTAAACCCTTATATTGGTCGAATCCGGCAGAATCTAGCTGCCAGTATATCAATTTGTTTTCTTTCCCGCTGAACCATTCTATGGGTGGGTTTCCGAGAACAATGTCCGCATGCTCAAAACAGGCTCTATTGCTCGCCTCATCACTTCCTCTAAATTGAATGGTATGGCTCTCGGGGATGTCTTTTTTTAACTTGTCAATAAGCGGTTGCTCAAATATAGAATTACAATAAATGTTCATATCGAATGCGTAAAGTTGGTTAATCATAAAGATATAAAAATATATGCCTAACACCTTTAAAAACCTTGAGAACGACTGCCATTCGGAGCCTGATCATTATCGTTTGTGGGGAATTTTGTGCATATTGCTGTAGCAACATTTTTCAAAAACAAACATGAAACAACGTACTTTAATAACCTTAATTCTCTTTCAGTTTCTACTGGTCGATCTAAGGGCCCAAAAAAGGTTGACTGCCGAAAAACTGTGGTCCCTGGGCCGGGTCTCCCCATTAGGAATTTCTAAAGATCAGCAATATGTTTTGTATGCGGTAAGTACTCCTGATATCAAAGAAAATAAAAGTACCAGGAAGCTGTTTAAAGTTCCCCTTGCAGGTGGGGAGGCGGAAGAGGTATCAGATACGGCCCCATATCTGGTCAATGATCGGCTCTCTCCTAATGGCCATTTTATATTTGATAGTCGCCCGGTGCAGGAGCGAAAGATGATTGGTGCTGACTTATATCCAGACCTGCCCAAGTCTGATGCCTATGTATATGAGGCACTCAACTATCGGCACTGGGATACTTGGGAAGACGGTAAATATGACCATGTAATGGTGGCACCATATACCAATGGGGTAGCTGGCGAATATATTGATATCATGAAGGGAGAGCCCTTTGACTGTCCGCAGAAGCCTTTCGGGGGTAATGAGGATTTTATCTGGAGCCCGGATAGTAAGCGAATTATTTATGTCACCAAGAAAAAATATGGCACCGAATATACCATTAGTACGAATACGGACCTATATGAATATGATTTGGCGACTAAACTGACCAAAAATCTTACAGAATCTAATAAAGGATATGATATAGCGCCCGCATTCAATCAAAAAGGCGATCTGGCCTGGCTCCAGATGAAACGGGATGGCTATGAAGCCGATAAGCAGGATCTGGTGGTCATGGATAAGGGTGGTGCCAGGAACCTTACTGCCTCCCGTGACGAGCTACATGTACAGGAATTTGCCTGGAGTGAAGAGGGGACAATGATTTACTTTACGGCTCCTATCAATGGTACGGTTCAGTTATTTCAGGTTTCCACACAAGCAAATGCTGCCAATATCAAACAACTAACCCAGGGAGACTTTGATATCAATGGTATTGTAGGCCAGGTAGGTGAGCGGCTGATCGTTTCCCGAAGCGATATGAATCATGCGTCAGAATTGTATAAGCTAAGCCTAACGACAGGTTCTTTGGAACAATTGACGCATGTAAACGATACATTTTATAATAGTATTGATCTGGTAAAGACGGAGAGACAGTGGGTAACCACCACAGATGGACAGAAAATGCTGGTATGGGTGATATTTCCTCCGGATTTTGACCCCAATAAAAAATATCCCACCTTATTGTACTGTCAGGGAGGGCCGCAGTCGGCGCTGACTCAATTCTATTCTTTTCGGTGGAACTTTCAATTGATGGCTTCTCAAGGATATATCGTGGTGGCTCCCAATCGGCGGGGTATGCCAGGCCACGGCACCAAGTGGAACGAAGCCGTAAGTAAGGATTGGGGAGGACAGGTGATCCGCGACTATCTGTCCGCTATCGATACGGTTGCTAAAGCACCTTATGTAGATAAAAATCGTATGGGCTGTGTAGGGGCTAGTTTTGGAGGTTTTTCAGTATTTGCCCTCCAGGCCATTCATGGTGATCGGTTCAAAACCTTTATTTCTCACGACGGGGTATTCGATTTTAGGAGTATGTATGGGACTACTGACGAAATGTTTTTTGAGAATTGGGAAAAGGGAGGGCCCTATTGGGATAAGAAAAATGCCGTAGCTCAACGATCATTTAGCCAGTCTCCTAGCAATTTTGTAGATCAATGGAAGACACCCATATTTATTATTCAGGGGGGCAGAGATTATCGCGTCCCTATTGAGCAGGGTTTGCAAGCTTTTCAGGCGGCGCAGCTACAAGGTATTAAAAGTAAACTGTTATACCTTCCAGAGGAAAATCACTGGGTGCTCAGTGCCCAGAATGCTATGGTTTGGCAGCGGGAGTTTTTTGGATGGCTGAAAGAGACTTTATAAAGCCCTCTTTTTTTAAAACAATAGAGAGTCAATATAAAAGCCCGGAAGTGATTTCATCTCCGGGCTTTTATGTTTTTTCTATGTTTTACTTCTTCGCTACTTTATTTTCATAGTATTCCAAAAAGCTGCTCAGCTGTTCTACCGGCATCTTCCGGGCTATGATTTTTTGATTCTTATCGAGGATATAAATGGAGGGAGTCGATACTACATCGAAGTCTCTGTAAAAATCAATACTGTTTTTGGTGTCAATACCATGCCGAATGTCGCTTAAATGATAGGTGCTAATATAATCTTTCCACTCCTTTTCATTACGGTCGGTGGCTATGGCCAATACTTGCACGCCCCTATCTTTATGGGCCTCATAAAACTCCTTAAGTTTTGGAGCCGCTTCCTTGCAGTGACCACAGGTGGGTGAATAAAAGAATAAAACGGCATAATTGCCTTTCAATTCCTGAGCCGAAACCTTCTGGCCCGCTGGGTTTGTTAATTCCAAAGCAGGGAAGGTTTTATTGACAAGCAACTTTTCCATTGACTGAACCTTGGAGACAATGCGTTTACGAGTGTCTTCACTTATAGGAATGTCACCTCCTAAATAATATTTCTTGGCCATATGGACCCATACCCCTTCTGTACCAACTGTTCTTGGCGTTTCGTACTGGTTGGTGATATAATAGATTACATAATTCCTGATGTCTGTATTTCCTTTTGTTTTTTCGATCAGACGATCGGCAGCTGGTATAATGGAATCGGGTACCTGAACCAACAAATTATGCAGGTAGGTATTTAGTTTTGGCTCTAAAAACGGGGTGTTGAGTATCCGGCCATCGGAGAAGTCGAAGTGGTCCCAAAAATGGTTTCTGTAATAATTAAACGTCCATAAAGAGTCGGGACTTCCGTTGGGTAGGAGAGGGGCTGCAGGAATTTCTGGGTCCGCGGCCATCTTTAACAATTTGGAAGTGAACAAAGCATTGTTATTTTGTAGAAAAGTATCTCTGAAAGCCTTGAACGAGGTTTGGATGCTTTTTTGTTTACTAGCAAGCTCAGGGGATTTTTGCTCCGTTAACTGCTTTACTACTTTTGAGTCTGCCAACAGTCTTCGCTGGTAGCTGTAGAAAGCTTCATTTTCAGGTGAATTTTTAATCACCATTTTTCCAACAATATCGGAGGTGTCTGTACGGATCTGAATATTAGTCTCCTTCCCTGAGTATACAAGCTCTATCCATTTACTATTGCCCGGAAATAAAATGACATATAAACCCCCTGGGAGGTTTTTCTCTCCAATAAATGAGACCTTTCCTCGAGCATCTGCCTTTGCCGTATCTTTCGGGATAAATTGTGTATTACTTCGGCTATAATGCCCCAGTATAAAAGTAGAGTCAGCCATTCCGGATATTTCTGCATCGATTTGGTAGTCTTGAGCAAGGGCTGGTGTGTACAAAGTAGCCCATGTACCGATCAGGAATAGGAAAAGAAATGAGAAATGTTTGTTCATCTTTGAATAGGTATTTAAATTGGGAATAGCTCCCGATTTTTTCGTAGTAAATGACAAAATTAAGAGATAAAGCCAAATAATAAATCAGGATATATATATGTTTTACTTTCTCTCAAAATCGATCGACTTTATATTAATGCCTTTCGTGATCGGATTGATTTGCTTCTTTTGGGCGTTATGCACTTCCAACAAAACGAGAAAAAAGGTGCTGATAATATCTGGGATCCTCATTTTTATAGGGATGTCCAATCTTAGGATCGTTAATTGGGCTTTTCAAAGCTGGGAGATAGAAGGGCAGGAAATCAACGAAATTAATGGCCCGTCCATGGTGGGGGTCCTGCTGACGGGAGGACTTGTAAATTATGCCCAGCATTCTGCTGGTCAGCTAGGTATGGGCCGTCAGGCCGACCGCTTCATGCAGATTTTTCAGTTGTATAAGCTTAAAAAAATTAAGAAGATTGTCATCACAGGCACCAATGCCGACTGGCTTCTAGTGCGTGGAAAGGGGGAGGGGCAGCAGGTGATGCGTTGGCTTATCGACTGGGGAGTTGCACCGGACGATATTATTCTAGAAGAACAGGCCAGAAATACCAGAGAGAACGCCTTGTTTACCAAGAAGATTTTGGATGAAAAATTTCCAGATGATTCATATATATTAGTTACTTCAGCCTTTCATATGAGGAGAGCAAAAGCATGTTTCAACAAGGTAGGTATAGAGGTCGCCGTTTTTCCAGCGGGGCATTACGGAGGAAATGTAAACTTCACTTTGAAAGAAAGCCTGATTCCTGAGGCCTCTGCTGCGGGAGATTTCAGCGTGATTTGGCACGAGTGGATAGGTTATCTCATCTACCGTCTCATGGGGTATTGTTAACCCTTTCCGCTAGTGATCAAAAGAAGCTTTGCCCATATAGTAAATAAAATTCACTTTGGGAGCTATCTTTGACCACCTTAGAGATTCTTCTTTTTAAACACTTAATATCTTCACCATACGCATCAAATCCTCGTTGATAGGTTTGGGTAAGCGAATACAGTCTTCGAACGGAGTATAAACCAGTTCATTATTAATAATACCCGCCATAACATTGCGCTGACCTGCAATAAGTCCTTCAACTGCACCTAGACCCAGGCGACTTGCAAGGATGCGATCGTATGCTGATGGAGGACCTCCACGTTGGGTATGTCCAAGGGTGGTTACTCTGATGTCGGCATCTTCGTCTACTTCTTCTTTGATACGAGCTGCCACTTCTACTGCACCGCCTGCCTCGTCTCCTTCGGCTACAATGATTATCGATGAGGATTTGGAACGGCTCCAGCCTTGACGCAGGGTTTCAACCACTTCTGAGATAGGAGTTAACACTTCCGGTACCATTACCAATTCTGCTCCACCTGCAATACCCGACTGAACCGCTATATAGCCAGAATCGCGCCCCATTACTTCTATAAAGAAAATACGATCATGCGAGCTTGCTGTGTCGCGAATTCTATCGATGGCATCTAAGGCCGTGTTGACTGCTGTGTCGAAACCTATGGTATAATCGGTGCCATACAGATCGTTATCGATGGTGCCCGGAGCACCCACTGCTGGAATACCAAATTCGGAGCAAAATAATTGCGCACCCGTAAATGTACCATTTCCGCCTATAGCCACCAGGCCTTCTATGCCTAGCTCCATCAGTTTGTCGTAGGCTTTCTGGCGCCCTTCCTTAGTTAAGAACTCCATTGAGCGTGCCGACTTCAGGATAGTGCCTCCGCGTTGAACGATATTACTAACCGAGTGGGACTCCATCTTATACACATCGCCAGTAATCATCCCGTTGTAGCCACGGCGTATACCATACACCTCAACGCCATGGTATACTGCACCTCTGACAACGGCGCGAATACAAGCGTTCATTCCAGGGGCATCACCACCTGAGGTAAAAACTCCAATTCTTTTCATTTATATTTTGGGTTACTTCTAAATATTCTCTTTCGTCTTATTCGGAACCTAAAAGCACAATTTCCGCAAATTTATCTGGTATTTTGATATAAACTTTAACCATTTTTTTAAAACTATTAGAAAATTACCAAAAGAGGATGTCATTTTAACAGTTCAAACATATATCATTACTTCTATATTTGCGATGGTTAATGAAAATTTAATATTGAAAGGTTACGTTCATTAGCCGTATTTTTGTGCCCATTAATCTGCAATTTTACCAAATCTGTACATAGCATACCACAATAATAACCTTTGGTTACCCTTTTTAACACCTAAAACATGAAAAATAATATGTCCTGGCATCGACTCTGGCCCCATTTAATAGCAATCATTGGTTTCATAATCCTTTCATTATCCTATGTGTCACCCGTACTGCAAGGGAAAAAACTAAATCAGTATGATGATGTTCAGGCCAAGGCCGCTTCTCGTGAAGTGATGAAATATCACGAACAAACGGGCGAATGGTCCGCATGGACTAATAGCATGTTCGGGGGAATGCCCGCTTTTTTGATTGGAACCGACTACCCAACCAGTTTGCCTACCAAATTAGGACAGGCCATCAATAAGTTGTTGCCGGCTCCAGCCAACTATTTGTTGATCGGATTGGGAAGTGCTTATATATTATTTCTGGTACTGGGTGCAAATATATGGCTTTCTGCGATAGGTGCCATCGCATTTGCCTTCGCTTCTTTCAATTTAGTATCCTTAGAGGCAGGGCATGTATCCAAGGTGATTGCCATTTTCTACGCTCCAGGTGTCTTGGCTGGGGTTTTGCTGGCGTTTCGTAAGAATTGGTTAGCGGGAGCCGCACTTACTGCTGTATTTTTGTCCCTGGAACTTTATGCCAACCACGTCCAAATTACTTATTATCTGGGGATCAGCATCGTGGTATTGGTGCTCATTGAGAGTTATCGTATGTTAAAGGAGGGTAATGGCCATAAAATTATGTTGATCTGGTCAGGACTCATAATGGCGGCATTATTATCGGTAGGCGCCCACACCACCCGATTATGGAGTGCCTATGACTACACCAAGGAAACTATTCGTGGAAAACCAGAGCTGAGTGTTTCTAATGGCGCACAAACTACGCCCAAACAAACCGGGCTGGATAAGGAATACGCTTTCTCCTATAGTTATGGCTGGGGTGAGTTGTTTACTCTATTGGTACCCAATGCCTATGGTGGTTCTTCACAAGGTTCGTTGGATGCCGACTCCCAGACCTATAAGACCCTTACGAGTCGGGGGGTAGATGCGGGTACCTCTCTCAATGTTGTTCAGAGCCTGCCACTCTACTGGGGTGCTCAGCCCATCGTTGGGGGCCCAATCTATGCGGGTGCGCTGGTATTTTTTCTTTGCATACTGGGACTGCTAATCGTTCGACAGCCTATTAAATATTGGGCATTGGGTATGATTATTCTATACCTGATCTGGGCCTTAGGGAAAAACTTTTCGGGTATTAATTATCTATTCTTCGATTACTTTCCCATGTTTAATAAATTCCGGGCCATCACCATGGTGCTCGCTCTGGTTCAACTTCTCATGGTTGTAATGGCTATGTTGGCTCTTATTAAAGTAGCCCGGAAAGAGATCGACCGGTCCAAATTCCAAAAAGCTTTTGTCATTTCATTAGGTGTTTCTGGTGGTTTGTGCTTGCTGTTTGCCCTGATTCCAACCTTGTTTTTTGATTTCCAATCTCCTAATGATGCTCAAGTGTTAGCCTCCTTCGAGCAAAGTACCCAAGACAAGGGTTTTGCACAACAATTGGTAAATGCCATTGTGCAAGATCGAATTGGGATGATGAAAAAAGATGCCTTCCGTAGTTTGATCTTTATATTGCTTGCAGCAGGACTGGTATGGATGTGGGTAAGAGAGAAAGTTAAGCCAGTGATGGCTTACACTGTGCTGCTCCTGCTGATGATTATAGATATGTTTGGTATCGATAAGCGCTACCTTAATAATGAAGACTTCATCAGCAAATTTGCTGCTGAAGAAGCAATGAATCCCTCTGCTGCCGATACACGTATTTTACAAGATACCGATCCGAATTTTAAGGTACTCGATCTTTCCACCTCTCCCTTTCAGAGCGCAGCGGCATCGTATTTTCATAAGTCCCTAGGCGGATATCATGGAGCCAAGATGCGCAGGTATCAGGAGCTTTTCGAGAGGCAGATTGCCAAATCGAATCCTAATCCCGGCATCTTGAACATGTTAAATGCCAAATATATTATTTCGGTAGATCAGCAGGGGAATAAGGTGGCCCAGCTTAATCCGGATGCGTATGGACATGGATGGTTTGTCGAGCGATATAAAATCGTTGCGAATGCGGATGCCGAAATGGCGGCTTTAGATTCGCTCATGCCCCGGCAGGAAGCAGTCATTGATCAACGGTTTGCTCAGGATTTGCAGGGCCTGAACCTACAGCCAGACTCTACGGCCAAAGTCAGTCTGATTACCTATAAGCCTAATGAACTGGTATATGAAACTCAATCCTCGGCCCAAGGATTGGCCATTTTCCCCGAGATCTATTATAATGTTAGAGATGAATGGCAAGTCAGTATCGATGATCAGCCCGCCAAAATGATTCGGGCGAATTATGTGCTTAGGGCATTACGCATACCAGCCGGAAAACATACAGTCAGATTCCGTTTTGAGCCTGTATCTGTCACAGTTGGGCGTAAGATCGATCTGGTTAGTTCTATATTATTATTGGTTCTGGTCGGAGGTGCGTTATTTGTGCATTTTAAATCCGGAAAAAAGGAGGATTAATTACATCCCAGTTTAAGATTATTTTCCTGTCAAAAAGGGGTATGCCCCTTTTTGACAGGAAAAATTAGGCTTTAAGTTTGTCCTTTAAATAGGAAATAGATAGTTGATAAGCCTCGGCTGTAGCAGCTGCATCATACTTAGGATTACTGGGGTTAGCAAAGCCATGAACGGCATCGAACATTTTTACTGTTAGTTTCTTGTCGGCCGCCTTCATATTTTTCTTAAACTGCGCTACGACTTCTGGGCTTATCCCCTGGTCCTGACTTCCAAAAATCCCTAGAACATCTACAGGTAAGGTTTTTAACTTTTCTATATCCTGTTCTGGTCTACCATAATACATTACGCAACCAACCATTTGTTCCTTTCCAATTAAGGCAGTCTGTAAGGACAACATTCCTCCAAAACACCATCCAATACTCGCAACCTGGGCTTTGGGGCCTGCATAGTCAAAGGCTCCCTGCATAATGGCTTCAAGTCGCTCTTTGGGGGTTGATTGCATCAGCTTTCCGGCTTCTTCCCTGGTGGTTCCCACTTTTCCGTCATACATATCCAAGGCGATTACGTTGACATTTTTCAGGTCTTTATAAAGCTTTTCGGCTTCTCGCTTTATATGATCGTTAAGGCCCCACCATTCCTGGTATACAAACAACCATTTGTCCGACTTCTTTTCTGACTTTAATAAAAACCCTGAACCCATTTTGCCATCGGGTGTCTGAAAAGTGACGGTTTCCCCCTGCCCTTGGTACTGGTAAGTCGGAGGTGTTTGGTGAAGGCGCTGAAAGGCGGGATCTGCGGCCATGCCGGCCATTTCATGAGGTGTGCTATGGCAAATGGGTAAGGCATCCGGCCGACTGTCAAGAAGGTAGGGTGTGTAGGCATTTAAACCAAATGCTGCTAGTAATAATAAGGCTTTTTGGTACATAGGAGATGGGGGTTTGATGAATGATATGGTAATATAGTGAGTTTGATGAAGTAAATTGTTAACAGGAAAGTGGTCGTTTTTAGGAGAGACCTCCCAACCGTTTAAATGGGATAATACAAAATTCATATTTGCTTCATGTATTTAACCTACGGTTCAAAAATAATTTTGGTTTATTTGTCTATACAAATTCAGACTCGTAACCATGCGTTATTTTTTCATTATTTTATTCCTTATACCTTTTTCCAAGACATCTGTCGCCCAAAGAAATAAGCCATTACCCTCTTATGAACAGATACATTCGGGAGATCTGTTGATGACCAAAAACTATTATCTGCTGACGCTTTTGGATGCCATTAGACCAGCGAGATCTATTCTCGAGAAGGATGAGGTTTTAAATGAGGTAACGAAAAATAATTTTTCACAGTTGGATTCAGCCGTCTCGCATGGCGGCCGAAGCTTAGCTTCTTACTCCAATGCCATGTTTTTTTCAGAAGAGACTATACAGCGTGTTGGGGAAAGGCTGGAGGAATTGTATGGTCATGAGCTTACCATCCAAAAATTAGTGAGAGACCATCTGATACCTTCTGGGATGTATTATTCTTATCAGGATAATGCTCCCCAACTTATGCTTCGAAAGGCCTGGGAACAGGATGCCCGAGCCGTAAATCATGCTATATCAGTATATGGCATGGGGCGGAAAGCTAATTATCCAGCTATCGACTCCGCTTATTTCACTCCAGGTTCGGCTACGCATCAGACTTTAGTTGCCGATCTGGCCTATGTAATTCATGCAGAAGGAAACAATCAACTATTTACGACCATTCCTTTAAAATTTGCCTTAGGATTTTTAGCGCTGAATAATCGATTTGAAGCCATAGATTTCGAGCCATTGGAGCAAGGGGTTAACCAGGCTGCCATTAAAAAGGGACGAGCGGTACACTGGGGGAGTTTTCCTTATTCCGTTGTGCTTATTCCTGGTTCTGGACCTTCCGATCCTAATTTGGCACTCAGTCCTGTAAGTATGCTTCGCTGCCGGTTGGGGGCACTCCGGTATTTTCAAAAGAAAGCCCCATTTATTGTGGTTTCCGGTGGTAGGGTACATCCTTTTAAAACCAAATATAGCGAAGCGTTGGAAATGAAAAAATATTTGATCGATGTGATGCAAGTGCCGGAAGAGGCTATTATTATGGATCCTCACGCCCGACATACGACAACCAATATCAGAAATACGGCCCGCTTGATCTTCCGCTATGGATTTCCATTTGAGAAAGCTGCATTAATAACTACAACTGAGGGGCAGAGCCGTTATATAGAATCGGAGATCTTTGCCAAAAGATGCCAAAGTGATCTGTCATATTTGCCTTTTCGATTGGGGAAACGGCTTTCGGCTACTGATATTGAATTCTACCCTATGAAGGAGTCGCTTCATATAGATGATGATGAGCCTTTAGATCCTTAACGGAACGAACTAGAGCGGCGCAAGTGGTTATTAGTGTGAATTATAGTTCCGTTTTGATGCAATGGAGTATAAACCCGATCGGAATATTTATAGCTGACCGAAATTAGAAAGGGTATTGCGACAGGTTGTGAAATTGTACAAAAGGCATGAAACTTCATATTTAGTTAATCTTCGCTTTGCTTTAAGATAATACAGTGGAAATACATTTGCAGGATATATAGGTGGATAATGAATCTTATCTGTATTGTTTTGAATGTATTATTTAATTGTATTATTTTAATTGAGGGAGTAGGGGATTATGAAAAAACTACTAGTGCCTATTGTTCAGCTGTCTATGGCAGGTCTTTTGGTGTTTGCTCCACAAAGCCACACCGAGGCCCATGTTTTGGTAGGGCGGAGCAAGATTTCGCAGAAGTATGCCACTGGGGAATTTGCCAGGCAAATTAAGGGTCGGGTTATCGATGAGAATGGAGCTGCTCTACTCGGAGTTACAGTATTGAAAAAAGGAACGGCTATCGGTTCTGTTACGGATGTAGAAGGAAATTTTATCATAGATGCCCCGGAGGGATCTACCTTGGTATTTTCTTTTGTGGGCTATATTTCTCAGGAATTAGTAATAGGCAAACAGGAAGACTTACAAATACAGTTGGTGCCCGATGCTATGATGCTTAACGAAGTCGTAGCGGTGGGCTATCAGACCATGCGCAAAAGCGATTTGACAGGTGCCGTATCCAGTGTGAAAGCGAAGGAGCTGAACCTAACCACACCTACCTTAGGCCAGGCATTGGTAGGTAAGGTAGCTGGGGTACAGATTTCGCAGGTAAGTGGTGCCCCTTATGTAGGTACTAAGATTCGGGTAAGGGGCGTTGGTTCGGTAAACGCCAGTTCCGATCCGCTCTATGTTGTGGACGGGTATCCAGCCGGAAATGATTTGTTTATCAATCCCAACGATATAGAATCTATTGATATATTAAAAGATGCTGCATCAGCGGCAATTTATGGTTCAAGGGCCGCAGGTGGGGTCGTGCTCATTACCACCAAGCGTGGGAAAGAAGGCAAGGGAACATTAGAATACGACTATCAATTCGGAGTACATCAGCTTGCTCATAAAGTAGATCTGCTAAATGCAGCTGAGTTCACTCAACTTATGATCGATGCGCGGAATAATTCCTACAGAGACTTGATGGTAAACGCAGGAAAGGCTTGGAATGATGGTATGTTTGCCGATGACAATGCTACGCGAATCAAAAATGTAGGTTCGGCGAGTTCGGTAAGTATACCTACAGATTTATATGACTTTGCGAACCAAAAAATGATTACTCCCCAATACGACACGGATTGGCAGGATGAGCTTTATAGGAATGCAATTGTTCAAAGGCATAATCTGTCCTTTAGCGGAGGTAAAGATGGTATCCGTTATGCCATTAGTGGAGGGTATCTCAATCAAGAAGGTATCATCAAAGGTACAGGACAGGAGCGTTATAATTTCCGGGCCAATGTCGATGGTAAGGTCAATGAGAGAATAAAGGTAGGGGCCAACCTCGCTTTTACCTCCAACCAGAACAAAGAAGTTCAGGAAGGTCGTTTCCATCAGGGCCCTATCCTTGGAGCCCTTATATATATGCCTATCTTCAAAGCTTATAATGAAGATGGCAGCTTAGCCAAGAATGAAGCTGCTGCGCTCAGTTCAAACTTTGGCTACCAGTCAATAGAAAATCCCGTAGCTCTCGCCACCGAAACTCATATCCATCGGAATGGGCTTAGGGGAACATATAATGGATTTGCTACCTACGATATTCTTCCTGAGCTACAATTCAAGGCGAATATCGGTTTACAAACCTATCAGGAGAAATACGAATTTTATCGTCCAACTAGCCTCTCAAATGGAGCGAACCCTCCAGGGTCTCCCCAGGCAATAGCGGCAGCCAACGCAATAGCCCAAACGAGAAGCCAGATAGACCAGCTGGCAGAATTTACCCTGAATTATAATAAGCAGTTCGGGAAAAATACGTTGTCGGCATTGGCCGGTTATACCGCCCAGCGTAATTCCCTGGATGTTATTTCAGTGACTGCCAGAGGTTTTCAAAACGATAATATAGAGGAAATAACTGCCAAAGGTGCCGACGCTGCCAATTTTAGTCTTAACTCGGGAACGGGGAAGGTAAACTGGAGTTTATTGTCTTACCTGGCTAGGGTTATGTATCAATACGATAGCCGGTATTTTATTACGGCATCCTTCCGTACAGATGGGTCATCCCGTTTTGGTCCCAACAACCGCTGGGGAAATTTTCCCTCGGTATCAGCCGGATGGAATATATCTAATGAAAATTTTTATGGTAATCTGCTAGGAGAGTCTTCTTCACTTAAATTGCGTGCTAGCTGGGGGCTAAGTGGAAATAATAATATAGGAAACTATCGTTTCCTTCAAACCATGGCTTCACCTGGTGGTGCTGTTTTTGGCAATGGAAATGTCAATACCGCTATGTGGGCAGAGGGCATTAAAGACAGGAGTTTGGGTTGGGAGTCTACTTCACAATTTAATTTTGGCGCCGATTTAGGGCTGTTGAATGATCGCTTATCTGTCATTGCAAATTATTACATCAGTCGTTCTTATAACCTGCTTTTCGATCAACCCATTTCGGCTATCTCTGGAGCATCGAATATTTTGACGAATCTTCGAAATTCTAAAGTGGAAAATAAAGGACTGGATTTGCAGATAGACGCCCGCGTAATTGCTCAGGCTGATTTCAATCTGAATGTTAACGGAAATATTTCTATAAACCGGAATAAGGTTTTGGATATGGGTGGGGCTAGTACCATTATTGCCAATGGAGCAGAGCGTTCATATAAAACGCATATTACCCAGGAGGGACAACCAATCGGGATGTTCTATGGCTTTAAAGTAAAAGGTATGGTTCGTGCATCTGATATGGAAAATCTGGCAATAGACAATGCCAATTATGACGCTGCTACCCAGTCGTTTCCCTCAGGTTATGTACTGAAAGGCCCTGCCCGGTCGACAGCTTCCAGCAACCCCTTACAGCCAGGTGACTTGTATTTTGAGGATTTAAACGGAGATGGGGTTGTCAATGACAATGATAAAACGGTTATTGGATCTCCCCACGCCAAATTTACCTATGGCTTTGGTCTATCAGCCCGGTATAGAAACTTTGATTTTACGTCTGCCTTCAATGGGTCGTATGGCAATAAGGTACTGGACGGTCAGGATTACTACCTCTTCAATATGGAGGGTTCCGGAAATCAATACCAAAAGGTGGTGAACCGATATAGGTCCGAAGCTGAGCCAGGAAATGGACAGGTTTATAGGGCATCCCGAGGAGGAACGCAAAGCAATAGTACCAGACTGTCTACTTTCTATCTGCAAGATGGATCTTTCCTGCGCTGTACCAACTTAACGTTGGGGTATAATATGCCAAAAATTAACGTCTTGACCAATGGAGCCGTTAGCAACTTGCGTATTTATGGAAGTATTGACAACGCCTTTACGCTCACAAAATATCTAGGCTACAATCCTGAAGTGGATTATAATGATGGTGCGAACCTTACTCCAGGGGTTGACTATGGGAAGTACCCTCTTGCACGAGCCTTTAATATTGGCGCCAAAATCACATTTTAAGTAACCAAGATTATGATGACTGTTAATAAAAATATAAAAAGCATAGGGGTAAGTTTAATCCTGATGCTCCTGGGAGCCTGCTCCTCCGATTTTATCGATCTACAAGACCCTAATGCGGTGGCAAGTGCCACATTCTATAAAAATGAAAATGATGTCTTACTCGGGGTAAACGGAATATACCAGTCGCTGAGGAGTGGCAATAGCATAGGGGAAAATTCGGGGATGTTCTTTGAGGAACGATCCGATAATACCGGTAGAAATGATAACCAATCCAGTTCCGGTGAGCCTTTCCAATTCAATGATTTTTCGCTTTTACCCAGCAATGCCTATCTCAAAAATCATTGGGATGCACTTTATGAATCGGTAAGCAGAACCAATCAGGTATTAGAAGGAATGGAAAAGGTTACCTTCTCCAATAATAATTTAAAGGCTCAATATGAGGCTGAAGCGCGATTTGTCCGTGGATTGATGTACTTTCATCTGGTTCGTAAATGGGGGGCTGTGCCACTGGTGACAAAAACCTTTAGTACGATGGCCGAAGTAGAGGCGGCGACTTTTCGCAGTGAAGAACCCGTAGTATACGACCAAATTGTAACAGATTTAAAATATGTGGTCGATAGTCCTTTGCCAAATCTACCTACTGCCGAATCCCGGGGGCGGGTTTCCAAAGCGGCTGGCAACGCATTATTAGGACAAGTGTATTTAACCATGGCCACTACATTGCCAGGTGTGGATAAGTCAGCATATTTGTCCGAAGCGCATAAATATTTATTGGCTGCTTATCAAATGCGAAACTTTGGCTTTTTAAAAGAGATTCCCTATCAGGATGTATTTGACGTAAATAAAAAAACCACTTGTCCCGAATTAATCTTCCAAATTGTAAATAAGCAAGGAGATATTAATTATTCATCTTCCATTGCACGCAACAATCAGGCTCGGGGAGAAACAATTAATTCCCTCTTTGCGAGTACTGGATTGGGCGGCAATGTGAAACCTGACCTGGTTAAAGACTATGAACAAGCCGATTTGCGTAAAGCTTTTTCCATTAAGTTTGCAGACCATGCTTCCGTAAAGGATTATTTTATAACTAAATATAGGGACAATAGCGAAGCTGCTGGTAGTACAGGCTATGGTGGTAACGACTGGATACTGATGCGGTATGCCGACGTGATCCTTATGTTGGCCGAGGTGAATATGCTGCTCGGTAATGACGTAGCGGCTATAGGCTATTTAGATCAGGTTCGGGAACGAGCAGGGCTTTCACCTTATTCCATAGCCAAAAATACGGCTGCTTATCAAGCTGCATACCCTACACTTAAGCTAGCCATTCTGCACGAGCGTCGCGTCGAACTGGCCTTTGAAAATCATCGGTGGTTCGATTTGTTGAGATTCTTTACAACGCCCGAACTCGTAAACTATTTTCAGAGTAAAAGTCAAGCTGATTACGGGGTTGCCCGCTTAAGCAACTTTGGGGAAAAAGATCGTTATTTCCCCATACCTTTCGATGAATACAAACTAAACCCCGAGAAAATGTATCAAAACAAAGGTTATTAATCGTATTCTATAGTATTATGAGCCGTCATCTGTTTCCAGGTGGCGGCTTTTTATTTTCTTCTGGCATGTCTTTTGCTCATAGAGATATCAACCCTGTCATAGGGTCAGTTAGTTATTTCAACTTTATATATTCCGGCGACCGAAATCAAAGGAGTCTAATATTAAATACTTAGAAATCATGGCTAAAGAAACAAATAAACCTAATCAGGAGGAGAGTCAAAGTGAGTTCGAAGGTTATCCGCTTTATCCTCCTAAGGATGATGTTTACAACCGGGGCATGGTCGATCATAGTATCGATCCTGAAGATACCGGACATGTGAAAAGTAGAGAAACACCGATGCCCGATGGCTGGAACGAGAAAGATTATAATAATGATCTGGTAGGAGATGACCTGGACGTTCCGGGTGCCGAGCTCGACGATGCCGATGAGATCATTGGCAATGAGGACGAGGAAAATAATTATTATAGCCTGGGTGGGGATAATCATAATGATCTGGAAGAGAATAAGGGCGAGTAAATACGGTTTTACCCTTCAATGACTGATCGGTACTGGCACCAGCTTGGATATTCCTGCTGGTGTTTTTTATTTTTTGGAGATTTAGATTTCAGCTGCATCTTCAAGTCTGATATGGGAATGGGCTTTAATGTTAAAGCTTTCGACTCCTTTATAATGACTAAACAGACATCTTGATTTTTAGGACACGAGTGATATCTTCCACCCCGATCACTCCCTCTTCGATTAAAAGTGCTCAGTGGCCAGGGATTAGGCAAAACCACCGGAAGTGAATTTATTAACATGGTCACTTCATCCGGAGGCTACAAGTAACTTCCCTACAGCACACATTTAAGTCATCCAAGAGAATATTCTATTTTTTTCTAAAAGGGAGGGATAGGTAAGGGCGCTGCTGTAAGCGTATGGTTATCGTTTTCGTACAACATCCTGGTAACTAGCCCGGCAGGTAAACGTAAATTTTCCTTATCTAGGATATTGTGGAGAGCTGGGGGCAGAATCCATATTTTGGCCCTTAGAGTTTGCTCCAACACGCTTCATGGGCTTACCTTTGAGGCTTGTAGCATACTAATCCTAAATCCATGACATTTACAGAATATCTAAGTCTTCTCCTCCTATTAATCCTGCTGGGCTTCGCTCCCGTGCAGGCCCAAGACCAACGTTATATTTATGAAAAAGGGATGATGGGATCGCCTTTCGTCTTGACTTTTTATGCCCCCAATGAAGCCTTGGCTAAGACCGCTGCCGATAGTGTATTTCGTAGAATACAGCAACTTAACGACTCCCTAAGCGATTATCGTGATGGGAGCGAGATCAACAAACTCTCGGCCACATCAGGATCCGATAAATGGGTTAAGGTTAGTCCCGATTTATATAAGATTATGGAGATTTCTCAGCGCTTTAGTCGGCAAACCAAAGGCGCTTTTGATGCAACTTTGGGGCCCGTCGTACAGGTATGGCGCCGGGCAGTACGAAAGGAATACATGCCAGCGCATGAGGATATCCAAACGACACTTGCCCGGACGGGCTATAAAAAAGTGCTTATGGAGCCCAAGAGTCAACGTATTAAGTTGGTTCAGAAGGGAATGCGTCTTGATATTGGCGGGTTAGGTAAGGGCTTTGCGGCTGACGAAGGCATGCTTGTCTTCAGGCATTTTGGTATTGATGCGGTTCTCATTGATGCCGGAGGTAAGCTTGCTATCGGGAATCCTCCTCCTGGAGATAAAGGCTGGAATATTCAGATTTCGACGGGGAGAGATTCTGTGGGCGCGGTGGTGTTATCAAACGTAGGGGTGGCGACTTCGGGGCCGACCTACCGGTTTTTGGAAATAAATGGTAAGAAATACTCCCATATCTTAGATCCAAAGACAGGAGTTGGACTTCTCTTTAATGTAAGAACCACTGTCATTTCTCCCAATGCCACCGACGCAGATGTGCTGGCGACGGCATTTAGTGTGACGGGTATCCGTAAAGGAAAACGTCTGGTCCGGAAATACTATCGCAACTCAAAAGTATGGATGGTTGAAACAAAAAATGGTAAGGTCAAAGAATGGAATGCTATACATTAATATTCCAAGTGCATAAGCTTAATCATAATTTAATTATTGCTCTGAGGAGAATCTAATAGAGTAGACCGATCTTCGCATCTTGTTTTAAAAGTGCCACCCATCCAGAACTTATTATGAAGTTGCCGATAAATCTCTGTTTCCTTTTGTTTTTTGTGGGATTTACATCCACACAGGCCCAGCCCCCCTTTCCTTATACCACGGCTCATGCACATTCTCATAACGATTATGAGCAAAAGTTTCCTTTCGAGCTTGCTTACGGTCAGCAATTCGGATCAATAGAGGCGGATGTTTTTGGAATTAATGATTCACTATTTGTTGCCCACGACCAAAAGGATATTCGTGCTGGTCGCACCTTGTCAAGTCTATATCTAGAGCCTATCGCTCTTTTGCTGGAAGAAAACAACGGGAAGATCTATAAAAATTCTGATCAGCAGCTACAGCTTTTAATCGATTTAAAAACTTCCGGCGCAATTACCATTCCGATATTGGTAAAGGAGCTGCAGCGCTTTCCCCGACTGATGGATCCCAATGGGCCGGTAAAAATCGTCCTGAGTGGAAGTACACCAGCACCCGCCGACTTCGACCTTTATCCTGAATATATTTCCTTCGATGGACGACCCAATATAAATTATACCCCCGACCAGCTAAAGCGGGTGGGGCTTATTAGCCAGGCTTTTTATCTTTATTCGAAATGGAACGGAAAGGGGGTTCTTACGGACCAGGACCTCGAAAAAGTAGAAGCTGTTATCAACCAGGTGCATCAGAAAGGGAAAAAAATAAGACTTTGGGCTACTCCGGATGGGGTCAATTCATGGAAAATGTTGATGAACTTAGGACTCGACTACATTAATACCGACCATGTCGATGATCTTGGCCTTTATTTGAAGGGACGAAAAAATGCTGAATTTATCAACCCCAACCCTCATCCTGTTTATCAACCTACCTATAAAAACAATGATGGCTCCTCCAAGGTTAAAAATGTGATCTTGCTAATTGGAGATGGCATGGGCCTGGCTCAGATACATGCGGGCATGACGGCCAATCACGGACAGCTTAACTTATTGCAATTTCTGAATATAGGTTTTTCTAAAACGTCTGCATCCGATAGCTATATCACCGATTCGGCCGCAGGAGGTACGGCCATGGCCACGGGGCATAAAACACGGAATCGCGCTGTAGGGGTCGATCATGATTTTAAAGCCGTTCCTAATTTGCCTGAACTGTTAAAACAGAAAGGAATAAAAAGCGCTATTATTTCTGCTGGCGACGTTACCGATGCCACTCCGGCGTCATTTTACGCTCATCAGCCCTATCGCGAGTTCAACAAGGAAATTGCAATGGATTATTTAAAATCGCCGGTTGAGATCCTTATTGGTGGAGGGTATGATCTGTTTAAAAGTCAAAATTTGACTGATTCACTGAATCTCATGGGCATACAAACGTCGAACAGCTGGTCTGAGTTGACAACCCTGAAACCGCCTTTTCTCTTGCTGGATGACAGCCGTACTAAATCCATAGAACAGGGTAGAGGTAACTTTCTGACTGAGGCCTTCCAGATCAGCTTAGAACACATGAAAAAGAATTCTAAAGGTTTTTTTATGATGGCCGAAGGAGCTCAGATCGATTACGGTGGGCATGCCAATCGTATAAGCTATGTAAGTTCCGAAATGCTGGATTTCGACCAGCTGGTGGGCCAGGCCCTACGCTTCGCCGATAGCAACGGTGAAACTCTGGTGATTGTGACAGCAGACCATGAAACTGGAGGCTTGACGCTTCTGGACGGGAACTTCGAGAAAGGCTACATCGATGGCCAGTTTAGTACCAATGACCATACGGCTGTAATGGTGCCTGTTTTTGCCTACGGCCCACATAGCCTCAGCTTCAGAGGGGTGTATGAAAACACGGCAATTTTTGAAAAAATAAAAGACATAATGCTCAATAAATAGGATCACTGGTTCCGGAGCGTTCTGTAAGACGGTCTCCGGAACCAGTCCTCTACATATCTTTAACCTCAAATTTCATTGGAGCTTGTCAGAATGACAGGTGTTTGTTCCGTGATTAAGATGGTATGTTCATGTTGGGTAACAAATCCACCCCGGTTCCCTACCAGGGTCCACCCATCGTTCAGCTGCACCGCATTATTGGAGTTTGTAGCAATAAAGGTTTCTATTGCCACGGTAGTGTTTTTCTTAAACTTCTCTCTATTGCTTCTTACTTTGTAGTTTAATATGTTATCAGGTTTCTCGTGAAGACTTCTTCCTACACCGTGGCCGGCTAGATTTCTGATAACTGTATAGCCATATTTTTTGGCCTCGGTTTCGATTAAATGGCCAATATCCGCTATTTTGACCCCGTCTTTGATATTGGAGATCGCCTTGTATAAAATGTTTTTTGAAGCATCTACAAGGGGTTGATGGTTGTGAAAATCCCGTCCTAATACGAATGACCCGCCATTATCTGACCAAAATCCATTTAACTCGGCAGAAACATCAATATTGATCAGATCTCCTTCCTTTAGAATTCTACTTTTAGAAGGAATGCCATGAGCCGCTACTTCATTGACGCTTATACAGGTAAAACCGGGGAATCCGTAAGTAAGATAAGGGGCGGATTTTGCTCCAAAGCTTTTCAGAATTTGCCCCCCATATTCATCGAGCTCTTTGGTAGACATGCCCACCTTGGCATATTCCCGCATTCTTTTGAGGGTGGTTCCTACGGCTTCACTTATTTTTTTCATTCCGATAAGCTCGGATTCTTTTGAAATAGACATCTGGATTTATGATTTATTTATGGTCGTGAGTAATAACGAAGGTTTAATTCTTCATCCTCAAGTATAGTTTTTAGTTTATATATTCGGTACGGTTAACAGAAAAATAATCCATGAAGAAAGGAGATAGTTCCCGAGATCTAAAAAAATGAGGCCCAGCACTGGTAGTGGCGATGACCCCAAAGAGCTGCTTCGGTTACACCAAAGGCCACTTCGGTGGAAATGCTAATTACGATATGGTCAGGCGAACTGTCGCACGCCGTACCTAATGGGACTCCTGGTACCGCTCCAATTCCTGTATATTTTTCAGATTGGTTTTTTTATAATCGGTCCAAATCTGTTATGTTTAATGTTCAGCCAATTATCGTGTAGTCCGCGCCTAAGCCTCTTATCGACTAGTACCAACTAACTCTAAGTAACATCGGGGCAATAATAGCAAAATTATTAAAATAATCAGGTAACTAATAAGCGAAAATGCTTAAGATACAGCCGTTTTTGCAAATGGAAACAGACTCGAAATAACAACTGTGTGAAGGGGATCATTGCAAATAATTGATATAATAGTTTGAAACCCTGGGGTTATGTAGATAATTAATTCTTTCATTGGTAATAAATATGTTTAAATCCACTCGAAATGCATATACCAAATTCATTCAGGAATCAAAATGTGAAGGAAGTGAAAAACTTTCTAACTGAAAATAGCTTTGGGATTTTGATTAATCAAACCAATGGGAAGTTGACTGGAACACATATACCATTACTACTGGATAGGGATGAGAATGGGGAGGACGTGCTGGTAGGCCATATTTCCAAGTCTAATCCGCAAGGAATTAATTTTAATAATCATGAGGAGGTTCTGGCAATCTTTAACGGTCCGCATGCCTATATATCCTCTTCTTGGTATGAGAAGGAGAATGTTCCTACCTGGAATTATATTGCGGTACATGTTTATGGTGTTATCCAGGTTATTGAAGGCGAAGATCTATTAATTTCGTTAAAAACAATGGTCGATAAATATGAACAGGGCTCTAAAAAACCTGCTTCAATAGAAACGATGTCAGACAAAACCTTGGCCCTGGTTCATGGGATCATTGGGTTCAGAATTAAGATCCATGAAATCCAGGCTGCTTATAAGCTTTCGCAGAATAGAAATGATACGGATTACCATCAGATCGTTGATAATCTCCAACAATCGGAGGATCCTACGGCAAGAGCACTCGCTAGCCAGATGCGAAGGGATACATATTAAGGAATACCCTGTTGAATATATTCCTCATCATTCCCTCAATCAGGAAAGGCTTAGGTTATATAGGGGTTGGCAATGAGGAGGTTAGAAAGACAAGAGCTGCTCGCATTATATTTGTACATAGACTCATAAATCGAAATTGTGAATATGAGTTTGACGAAACATAAGCCATTATTACGCTGGGCACCATTAGGGGTGCTTTTCTTTTTAGCCTTTATACAATCCTGTAAAAAGGATCCACACACCATGACTACCCAGGAGCTTGAACGGAGCATTGGGGATAGTAAAACCTATGCGTCCTTGCTCAGCTACGCTGAAGGGGTAGGCATTGATACAAAACCTTACCAAAAATCGGATAGTGTTCCCCCGGTAATGGCCCTTCTTGAAGAAATTGCCTATGGCAAGAAGCCCGATCTTCGTTATATTGAGAAAGATTTGCCAGCCGATACAGCAATACTTCGGGCAGCGGCCGAAGATTTGGTTACGGGCAGCCCCGTAACCAAAGTGACGGGTTGGTTGCAGCCTTCTTTTGCTGGTTATGTTACCCTTCAAAAGGAATACGCCAAGCAATTGGAAGGGAAAGATAGGCACAAATCGGATATGTTGGCCGAGACACTAAATGCCTATCGCTGGATGAAACGGCAGTCGCAGCATGCCCCCAGAATGGTGATGGTAAACATACAAGGTGCCTATTTAAAGGCTCTGGATTCTACAGGAACAGAGGTCCTATTTATGCGTACTGTCGTAGGTAAAGGGGAGACTCCCACGCCTACAATGGACACCTATGCTACCAGCATAGTAACCCATCCTTATTGGAATGTTCCCAAGAGTATTGCTGAGGGAGAAATGCTTCCTAAAGTATTAGCGGATGAAAATTATCTTTCCAAGAATAATATTCAGGTAGTAGGGGAGGATGGAGAGGTAGTCAATCCAGAAGATATCAATTGGAATAAAATTGACCGAAAAGGAAAATTTCCCTATAGATTCCGCCAGGAAACTGGGGAGGATAATTCTTTAGGATTGCTTAAGGTGGAAATGAAAAATCCTTTGGCCATTTATCTGCACGATACCAATGCCCGTTACTTATTCAAATCTGAGCAACGTTGGCGTAGCCACGGCTGTGTCAGGGTACAACAACCTACGGAGCTCGCTAACTTTATGGCGGGAAAAGAGCTTCTGGAAAGCAATTTTTTGACCGAGCCAGATACCACAGCCCGCCCACCTAAGTGGAACAAATTGTCAGAGAGGATACCTGTTTTTCTATTTTATCTTGGGGTTGATACCGATGCCAATGGACGAATTATTTATCTGGATGATGTGTACAAAAAGCGTTCCCCTGAGGCATAATCATCTATGATGTTATCCTCTATAGCCGCCAGTAATTTAGAAGTATTATGATATTTGGTGTCTTTGGAATATATGAAAAGTCCGGCACCATTATATAGCAGATTAATCACCTTTTTATGGTCTTTCATAGGCACTGCAGGGCAGCCCAGGCTTCGGCCGAGGCGACCTGTGTTGCGTATAAAGGATTCGCTGACATAGTCGGCGCCATGCATCACAATAGCACGCTGAAGTGCATGGTCATTGATTCCTCTTTCCAGTCCCTCCAACCGAAGCGAAAGCCCATGCTTACCTTGATAAGTCCCCAGGGTGCGATAAAATCCGAGACTGGATTGATATGATTCGTTGGTATTAGAAAAGCTTCTGGCATATTCATTGCCCGAATTTCGACCGTGCGCAACATAGGTATTTAACAGGAGCTGCTCTTTGGCCAAATCCACTATATAAAGTCTCTTTTTAGTAGAGGACTGGCTGAAGTCGGCAATTGCCAAAACCGGACTGGTAAACTTCATTTTCTGAAAGCCGTACCAGGCATAAGCAAAGGCTTTTTCTGATAACCCTTTCTCTGCCAGCCCTAAGGAGTCGTAAAGCACCTGCCAGGAAGGCTGCTGCACTTTGATGCTATCCTTTTCTATTGAGGAAGAGCGTTTTGAATCAGAGTAGGACTGAATGGTTTTAAAACCAACCGATAAGCTTAGAGCAATCAATAGTACGGAAAAAGAGATGCGTGACTTGGACATGTATGGTAGTTTAGTATCCTTTACTTTTAGGTTGTCGAGAGGAGGACGAGACTTACAAGTTGGAAAGCAGATACAGCTAGAATTTTAAAACGAAGAGTAGGCTAATTTGTTGCTTCTCCATAGTAAGCTGGCATGCTATTAACAGAGCAGTAGGCATTTATGGTTCCAGAGAGAAGTGGTTTCTGTTCGCCGTCAGAGAAATAACCATGTCAGGAACTGGTAGTGAGCCGACTTTGTTAGGTATCATTGGGGTAAACCATAGCTAAATATAATTTCATGGAAGAGCTAAAATTTCCTCTAGGAAGAGTAAGACTTCAAGAAGACTACAGCACCACGGAGCTGGCAGAAATACTTCATTATTTGGAAGAAGTGCCTTCAGAATATGCTGGGCTGACCCAAAACTTAGAGGTCGAAACCTTAAAAAAGACCTATAGACCAGGAAGTTGGAATATTCAACAAATTGTGCATCATGTTGCAGATATGCATTTGCTGCATATGCTAAGGATGAAAAAGGCCTTAACAGAGCCGGATTATAAGGAAGTGACCCTGGTAAATATGGACGGATGGGCTGCTACCGCTGATGTATTGGACGTTCCCATTTCTGATTCCCTGCTTATCCTTAAAGGTATTCACCATCGTTACGTGGCTTTAGGTCGGTCATTATCCGACGAACAGTATCAAATCCAATATTATCATCCGGTTCGAGGAATATATTTTAACCAAAAACAAGCCCTTGCTATTACGGCATGGCATGCGGCGCATCATCTTGCGCATATAAAAATTGCCCTGGGCTTACCCTATAAATAAGTTTTTGAAGCCCCATAATTTTTTTTTATTAATAATATTGATAAATTGGTTGACGATTCTGGTTTTAATGTACTACCGATATTGATTAAAATTGAAATATGGAATTAGCACTGCATCTGTCAAGCCTGGAGATGAATCTGTTAGCATTCACTATGTTGGGGCTCTACCTGGTTGCTTTAGCGCTTTTGGCTATGGCCAATAATCCTTGGAGAGCCAAGGTGATGTGGGTAATACTCATCCTTGCCTTGCCTATCGCAGGAAGCCTATTATTTCTTGTTCTGTACAGCTTTTGGCCCCGGAAGATTAGCTGGAAGGTCGATTAGGCCGTTAACTTACCGGTTGGTTCGGGTTTTACTATCATCACCGATAGTGATTGATCATTCATGCCTATATGATAAGCGGGTATGAATGTATGTTAATAAGAGATATTGATGCCCTATTTAAGGGCTTTCTGACGGCGTGATTGAGCAGGATAGTATCCAGCACACTCCTCCAGCCAAAAGTCCGCCTTTCGATTGTATTCATCCTTTTCAGTTCTTATATCTTAGTTGAGGTCAATTAATTTGAAAATTAACTGACCTCATTTTCGATATTGAATTTACAGAGTTCAATTTGCTTTTTGACCGCTTTCAGGTCTTTTATTTTTTCTTCTATTTGAACTAATTTCCGGTCTAGAACCTCAATTTTCGCATTTTGGCTTAACTGCTTTTTATACCAGGCATCAACAACTTCCTTTATTTCGGCTAATGTGAAGCCTACTGCTTTGGCCATCTGAATGAACCTGAGCTTTTCAACAACATCATTACCATAATATACATACTTATTAGTGGTTACTTCTTTTTTGGTTTCTCCTCTAAAGAGGCCGCTTTTTTCATAGAAACGTATGGTCCCAATGGGGATCCCTGTTTCCTTGGAAAGTTGATGGATTAACTTCATCGGTTAAATTATTTTAAAAAACTTACAACTATGTAGTATACTGCATGGTTGCAGGTTGTAAACATACTATTTAGTTTTGCCTTTCACAATTGGAGTCTTAAGAAATCCAATATTAAACAGCTGCGATAATAAAAGAATACTCTGGCAGGCAGTATTAGCCATGTATTCTTTCTTTAAAGCATTACAAAACCAAACAGTATGACCGATTATAAAAACGTGGACATTGCCGAACTTATCTCATTGGTACCCAATTTCTCCAGTCATTTTGCAGAGGTAAATGGTATAAAATTACATTATGTAGAAGGAGGACAGGGCGATCCATTGATATTGATCCCAGGCTATCCGGAGACCTGGTGGGCTTATCATAAAGTAATGCCTATACTTGCTTCCAGATTCCGGGTCGTAATCGTTGAGTTGCGTGGGATGGGTAACTCAGACAAGCCGATGGAAGGATATGAAAAAAAGAATATGGCTAAAGATGTTTTTGAACTTGTCGAAAAGTTAGGTTTCGAAAAAGTATGCATTGGGGGGCACGACATCGGGGCGCACGTAGCTTTTAGCTTTGCAGTAAACTATCCCGAAAGGACATCTAAATTAATCATGATGGATACGCCGCATCCTGACGCAGGCATGTATCAACTGCCCATGTTACCCATATTAGGGGCGGACTATCTTTATCCCTGGTGGCTCGCTTTTAATCAGGTAAAAGACCTTCCTGAACAACTTCTGGAGGGCCGTATGAATATTGTTATCGATTGGTTATACAAGAACCTATTGAAAAACCAAGATAGCGTAAGTGATTTTGATAAAATGGTTTATGCCTGTGCGTATGATGGAAAAGATGCCATCAGGGCATCAAATGCCTGGTATCAGGCATTTCCACAAGATATTGAAGAGAGCAAATCATTTGAGAAACTAGTTCTGCCAGTCATCGGCATTGGGGGTAGTGGATATGATATGTTAAAAATGTCTTTGCCAGATTTAGCCACCAACCTCCAGCTTGAAAAAATTGAAGATTGCGGTCATTTTATTCTTGCTGAAAAGCCAGAGGAAACCGCAATGTTGATAATGAACTTCTTAAAATAACTGTTAACCGGGAGAAGGCTATAAAATCGAAAACCGATAATCTAAGAAGGGAGGCCGTCCTACTGCGACAGCCTCCTTTATTGCAATGGTATTTTTTATCTGGTAAGAGATAGTTCGTTTAAATGGCCATCGATGGTGGCCAGCTCGTCTGCCGACAGGTCGATGTTCATGGCTTCTGCATTTTGAACGGCCTGGCTGGCATTTCTAGCTCCTGCCAAAACGATAGTTATTCCTGGTTGCTCGGCTGTCCAACGCAACACCAATTGTCCTAGGCTAGCGTTCTTTTCCTCCGCAATAGGTCGAATCTTATCCAGAAATGCATTAATTTTCTGAAGATTACCCTCCTGATAAAAGGGTAGCTTGGCGCGGTGATCGTTCTGCTCAAACTGATGCCCGGCCTTAATTTTCCCCGTTAGCAGGCCACGTTCCATGGGGCTATAGGCCAGTATACCTTTCTTTGTTTCGAGACAGTAGGGAATTGTATCTGCTTCAATATCCTTTCTCAGCATACTGTAAGCAACTTGGTCTGATACTATATCTACATACTTTGAGGCTTCCTTAAGCTGCTCTACATTATAATTACAAACACCCGCAAAGCGTACCTTACCCTGTTGGATAAGTTGATCAACCGCCTCCATTGTCTCCTGTATGGGGGTGGTACTTTCAGGCCAGTGAATCTGGTATAGATCTATATAATCGACTTTCAACCTGCGTAGGCTGTCCTCACACTCTTTAATAACACTTTCTTTACCTGCATATTTATATATTTCCAGGTCATTATTATCATTGTCCTTACTATGCATGGCGAAGTCTCCCTTTTTTAGATCCCAGCGCATGCCGTATTTGGTTAATATCTGAACTTTATCTCTTGGAATATCGCGAATGGCTTCTCCAACTATTTCTTCGCTCAAACCCTGCCCGTATACAGGAGCAGTATCGATGGAGGTTACACCAGCATCATAAGATTTTAGGATCGACTCTACCGCCTCTTTTCTTTCTGTACCTCCCCACATCCAGCCGCCGGCGGCAAATGCACCATATGTAATTACTGAAAGTTCTAAAGAGTCGGACTTGTTACTTAATTTTCTGTATAGCATCGTTTTTACTTTTAGTCAAAAAAGGTTTTCAAAAATTTAACAGGTAAAAAAATGTATGCCAATAGAAGATTTTAGCTATAGATTCGTTTAAGCTTGATGTTTTCTACGGGTCTAATAATCAGTGGTATTTTTTCGATCTTCACCGAGCTGCTGTCAAGGCCAAACCATTTGTCTTCAGGTGTAGTAAAATCTTTGACGAAGAAATAGGTTTTCATCACCAGCTGTTCCACGAAAGGCAGATCGTTCTCAAAGGAGAGAAACCGCTCTAATACTACAAATCGGAAGTCACCAGTGATATTTTGTCGGTTCAGTGATTCGTACCTACTGGTAATATCCACCTCCTTATTAAGTACCATATCTTCTACTACCTTTCTAAAAAACAGATTGATACGCTGCTCTACCCGAAATCCAAGCCGGAAGTTAATTTTAATAATATTATCGTCTGTGTCTTCATCTGAAAGTACTTTATATTCCATGGTATAGGGATCGTCCGTTGTATCCACGTGAATAAACCAGTAGACATCAGCACGCTTGGGACGCTTTTGAAAAATAGAATAGATCACTTTCGTTTCAATTTCACTCGGTTTAGACGCATTGGTCATAAATACCAGGTGAGTAGCATATTTGGGTATACTGATGTCGCGACTTAACTCATGCAGGGCGGGCAGGAAATTCTCTAACTTGGTATATTCTGTTAAGCGGAGTTTAATATAAAAGGCCTTTAGCCACACAGTCATCAAGGATGCTACGATTGTAGCGATTAAAATGGTAAACCAGCCACCATGCGAGAATTTAAGTAAGTTAGCTCCCAGGAAAGCGCCTTCTATGCTGAGGTAGAGTACCAGAAATAGCAGCACCAGATATATATTTACCTTTTTGATATAGAGGTAATAGGACATCAGCAAGGTGGTCATTACCATAGTAAGGGTTATGGCCAGGCCGTATGCCGCTTCCATATTGGCCGATTCCTCAAAATAGAGGACGACTGCCATACACCCCAGCCATAAGAGCCAGTTGATACTCGGGACATAAAGCTGACCTTTCTGGTCGCTCGGGTATACCAGACGAACTTTTGGCCAAAAGTTGAGACGTATGGCTTCGGAAATAAGGGTAAATGAACCGGTAATCAGGGCCTGGCTTGCAATGACGGCGGCCAGGGTGGCAATACCTACCCCCGGTAAGAGCCACCAGTCGGGCATCACTTCGTAAAAAGGCTTCCGTCCTGCCAGCTGAGTACCAGTCTGAGTAAGCAACCAGGCACCCTGGCCGAGATAATTAAGGATTAATGCGCTTTTCACCATCACCCAGCTAACACGGATATTGCCTTTGCCGCAATGCCCTAAATCGGAATAAAGGGCTTCGGCTCCGGTAGTACATAGGAATACAGCTCCCAGCATCCAAAAGCCACCCGGGTGCTGTGTTAGTAATGTGTAACCATATAGCGGGTTGAATGCCTTAAAAATTTCAGGATGCTGGATGATCTGGCTGATGCCCAGTACCGATAACATAGAAAACCAGATGAGCATTACCGGACCAAAAGCCCTGCCGACGACCTTGGTTCCAAAGGCCTGTATTAAAAATATAGCCGTTATAATGGTTAGGACTATCGGTATGATTTGGATATGGGGGTAAATAATTTCCAGCCCTTCTACCGCTGAGGAAATGGATATCGGAGGGGTGATGATGCCATCTGCCAGCAAGGTACTACCTCCCAGGATAGCGGGAACAGTTAGCCAGCGGGCGTGCTTCCTGACCAGGGCAAAGAGAGCAAATATACCTCCTTCCCCCCGGTTGTCGGCCCTCAGGATAAGAATAACATACTTTACGGTGGTCTGCAGGGTGAGCGTCCAGATGATACAGGATAACGCTCCAAAAATAATTTCTTCTGAAATAACTTCGGTTCCAATGATAGCCTGCATCACATAAAGTGGGCTGGTGCCAATGTCTCCGTAAATGATACCAAATGCTACGAGTAGGCCGGCGGCCGATACTTTATCGATTTGATGCTTAGATTCCATGCACGATAGTTGATAATGGGGGCGAAAGTTAGGAAACCATATGCAAACAAAGTAATCGATGCCGGAAAATTAATTCTATACATTCAATATCTTCTATAATAAAGTAATAAATAGCAAATATGCGTTCAATCCCATGATGATTAGCGAGATGATCCAGCTTAAATATTTAAGGGCTGTTGAATTGGCAAAGTTGCCCATAATCCGTTTGTTGGAGGTGAAAAGGACTAATGGCACCACAGCAAAGCTCAATTGCAGTGATAAAATCACCTGACTAAAAACGAGTAATTCGGTCGTAGCCTTTTCCCCGTACATAATAGAAACTACCAGAGCGGGGATGATGGCTATCCCTCTTGTGATAAGTCTTCTCATCCATGGCCTTAACCGGATTCGTAGAAAACCTTCCATAACGATTTGTCCTGCCAGTGTACCCGTTAGAGTGGAGCTTTGTCCGGAGGCTAATAGGGCCAAGGCAAAGAAAATACTGGCCAGGCTGACCCCTAAGATAGGATCGAGTAGGTGATAGGCATCGGTGATATCGGCCACATCGAAACGGCCAGTATTGTGAAAAGCTGCAGCGGCAAGTACTAATATGGATCCATTGATGAAAAAGGCTAAACCCAGAGAAAGTGTAGAATCAATGGTGGCGAATTTTATAGCCGATTTTTTTCCTTCATCGTCCCGGTTAAACGCCCTGGTCTGTACAATACTACTGTGTAGGTAAAGGTTATGGGGCATTACTGTGGCCCCAAGTATGCCAATGGCAATGTAAAGCATGCCCGGATTGGTAACAATCTCAGATTTAGGAATTAATCCTCCAGCCATTGCGGATATGGAAGGCTGGCTAACAAACATTTCATAAGCAAAGCAAAGCAGAATAAGGCCCATCAATCCAGCGACGATACTTTCTATGATCCGGAATCCACGTTGTTGAAAGTAGAGAACGATGAGTACGTCGAAAACGGTGAAGATAACACCGACTGGCAACGGTAGTCCAAATAGCAGGTTCAGGGCGATGGCCGAGCCGATCACCTCCGCCAGGTCGGTAGCAGCAATGGCTATCTCGGCTAAAATCCATAGAAAAAATGAAACCGGACGTGAGTAATAATCTCGGCAGGCTTGAGCCAGATCCCTGCCTGTGGCAATCCCCAGCTTAAGAGAAAGATGCTGAAGTAGCATGGCAAACAGGTTCGAAATCAGTATGACAGAAAGAAGGGTATACCCGAATCGCGAGCCTCCTTCAATATCTGTAGCCCAGTTGCCTGGATCAATATAACCCACGGCTACTAATAATCCGGGGCCGGCAAATGCTCTCAGTTTTCTCCAAAACCCTGCTCCTTCTGGTATGGCTATACTCGAATGAACTTCTGGCAGGGATAAATGGTAATCGCTGTTTTTTTCGTTAGTACTAGACAAAGAAATAAGAATATATTTGTGTGAAATACTTTTTACATCGTTCAAAACCAGCTAGAGGACTACTTGGCTTATCGAAAACAAAGATATATAATTGTTTAAATATATTTTTAGGCAAACCTAAATTTTTTTAATTCTAAATAGTAAATAGTACTTTTGCGTATTGCCGCTTTTTAGAGTACGGTTAAGAATATGATGCAAAATTCTTTCACAGAAGAAAATTACTTAAAAACGATACATGCACTATCGGGCCGGGATGGCCTCGATGTGAGTACCAATGCCTTGGCTGAGAGCACCGCTACTAGAGCGGCATCGGTCACCGATATGCTTAAGAAGCTAGCCGATAAGGGACTGATTAATTATAAGAAGTATCAAGGTGTTACCCTGACTACTTCAGGAGAGAAGGTTGCACTAAGTGTGATACGTAAACATCGATTATGGGAGGTATTTCTGGTAGAGAAGTTAGGATTCGGCTGGGATGAAGTCCATGATATCGCCGAAGAACTGGAACACATCCCTTCTGACATACTGGTGGAGAAATTAGATGCCTATTTGGGCCATCCGCGATTCGATCCGCATGGCGATCCCATTCCCGATGCGAAAGGGAATTTACTGGACCCCGACTACCGCTTGTTAACCGATATACAGATAGGAGAGAAAGTTCTGATGATGGGGGTATTGGATCACGCAGCGTCCTTTCTCCAACATTTGGACCGATCGGGTATTACCTTGGGTGCAGTTTTGGAGGTAAAAGATATTAATGAATATGATAAATCCGCCTCCATTATAGTGAATGGGGATCGGACGATTTTTATAAGTCTGGAGGTTTCCAAGAATTTACTCGTTCAACGCCGCTAAGACTTAGCCAACCATGAAAATACTGGATCGTTACCTGATCAAAAATTTCCTTATTACCTACATTTTCGTTGCCTTCGTCATTGTATTAATCATTTGTATGATTGATTACACCGAAAAGGTTGATGATTTCTTAGAGAAAAAGGCTCCGTTGAACGCCATAATATTCGACTATTATATGAATTTGATCCCTTACTGGATCAATTATATCAGTCCTTTAATGGTGTTTATTGCTACGGTATTTTTTACCTCCCGCATTGCTGCGCGCACCGAAATTGTGGCCATGCTAAGTAGTGGGATAAGTTTTATGCGAATTTTGCTGCCTTATATGATCGGGGCCACCGTACTGGGTATAATCACATTTATACAGGTGGGTTGGATACTACCATTAGCTAACAAAGTCCGTAACCAGTTTGAGAAATCCTACGTAAAAAGCGAGTTTTACTTTAGCGGGCGCAATGTGCACATTACAATCGCCCCAAATGTATATGCCTATCTGGAAAGTTATAATAATGCTACCAAGACGGGCAATAAGTTTACAATGGAAACCGTGGAGGGCACTGAGCTCAAACAAAAACTTGCGGCGGATAAAATTGTTTGGCAAGAAGATAAAGGTAAGTGGTTGCTTCAAAACATTCAGGTACGTACACTAGATAGCCTGAACGAGTCCATAAGTTATATGGCCGATCAGGACACTACCATTAATCTCTCGCCTAAAGACTTCGAGAGTGATTATAATCTATTTGAAACCTTCACCTTACCAGAGCTTAATGCTTATATAGACTTGCTTAAAAGTCGTGGGGCTGACGGCCTGGAAGTGTACCTGATCGAGAAGTATACTCGTTTCACCCAGCCGTTTGCCATATTCATTTTAACTGCCATAGGGGTGATCGTTTCGGCTCGAAAAAGCAGGAGGGGGGTAGGTTGGCAAATTGCCCTCGGCTTTATGTTGGCTTTTATATACATCCTCTTCTTTTTGTTGTCAAAAGGAGTAGCCGAAGCAGGTACTATCAACACGCTTCTTGCGGTTTGGCTGCCCAATATTGTCTTTACCTTCGTGGGGATGATCCTCTATAAAACCTTACCGCGTTAGTTTTCATGCTCGATTCCGGGAATATCAAATCCTATCTTCATCTGCATTTATTGGTGCTAATTTGGGGATTTACAGCAATTGTGGGCCTTATGGTGTCCATTTCACCCGTTGTGCTCGTGCTTTATCGTACGGCCATAGCTGCTCTGGGGCTGGGAGTGATAATATGGGTAAGGAAAAAGGACCTGCGCTCTGTAAGTCTGCGACAAGCCGTCCGGATGTTGCTGGTTGGCGGGGTATTGTCCGCTCACTGGATCCTTTTTTTTGCCTCTGCGCGCGTTTCTACTGCCTCTGTTTGTTTGGCAGGTATGGCTACGGCTTCCCTTTGGACAAGTTTGCTGGAGCCCCTGGTCTATCGCAGGCCTGTTAAAATCCTCGAGGTAGGGCTGGGAGTTTTGGCCTTTTCAGGTTTGTATCTGGTATTTCGATTCGAATTTGATCATGCCCTCGGATTGGCACTGGCCTTAACCTCGGCCTTCCTGGCGGCCTTATTTACAGTTGCCAACAGCAAAATGGTTCAAAGCCAGTCGGCCATATTCATTACCTTCTACGAAATGCTAGGAGCTACCCTGTTTTCTTTGGTATTTGCCCTACTGGCGTTTCAATATCACTGGACGGTTAATCCAAGCCTGTTTCCCCAGTCAGGTGATTGGATATGGATACTGTTTCTTGCTTTGATCTGCACCGTTTACGCGTCTACTATGATGACTCAACTGATGAAACAGTTCTCGGCCTATCTGGTCAACCTTACAATCAACTTGGAGCCTGTATATGGCATTACGCTTGCCTTCCTTTTTTTTGGAGAGAAGGAAAAAATGACGGCAGGGTTTTACTTGGGGACAGGAGTCATTCTACTGGCCGTAATTCTTTATCCGGTATTCAATCGCATTCAGAGACGTAGATCGAAGTTACAATCTGACAAGGAACTTGGGTCTTAAACGTCTGATAGTCAGAGTATGTCATTATGTGTCCAATGCGTATTTATAATTCAATCAGCATAATACTTAAATGGATCGGACATATCTTCTATTTTTGCGCAACAAAACAATCTAACACACGATGCCTGCACCACGACTGCTCTTAGTAATACCCTGCTATAATGAGGAAGCGATCCTGGAATTGACTTATTCTACTTTGTGCAATTATTACAGGGCTATTAAGGAGGCCGGCATGATCGCTCCGGAAAGCAAATTTTGTTTCGTCAACGATGGCAGTCGCGATCAGACCTGGGAGATCATAGAAAAACTGTCGAAACAGGATGAACAGGTGATCGGGGTGAAGCTTTCCAGAAACTTTGGCCATCAGAGTGCTATTATGGCCGGGCTGGAGAGTCAGGTAGAATCTTTTGATTGTTTTGTTACCATTGATGCCGATTTACAGGACGATGTTCAGGCCATCACAGGAATGATCGAAAAATACAAAGAAGGTGCTCGGATCGTTTATGGTGTCCGCTCAGATCGAGGCACAGATAGTTGGTTCAAAAGAACGACTGCTGAGGGGTTTTACAAGGTTATGCAAAAAATGGGTGTACCCGTGGTTTTTAACCACGCCGACTTCAGACTCATGGACCGCCGCGTTTTGCAGGAGCTAGGTAATTTTCGGGAGATAAATCTATTTTTACGGGGCGTAGTCCCTCTCATTGGTTTCAAAAGTGAGAAGGTCTTCTATTCCCGTCTGGAAAGGCAGGCAGGTGAGACCAAATACCCCCTGAGTAAAATGCTACTCTTCGCCTGGAATGGAATTACTTCCTTTTCTACCTTTCCCATGCGCATGGTTTTATATTTTGGCGTTTTTAACTTTATAATTGCTACCAGCATCCTTACATATATACTAATTTCTTATTTGGCGGGTTATACAGTACCCGGCTGGACTTCCACCATGCTGCCACTTGCTTTTTTTAGTGGCTCTAATATGGTCGCTATAGGTCTGATTGGGGAATATATCGGTAAAATTTATGAGGAAGTAAAAGGTCGCCCTCGATACATCATTGATAAAATTGTGAATGAATAAATTATATAAAAAATACAGAATAGTAGGGAATTGGATTAATGTTGCATTAATGCTGATCGTTCTGATCCCCCTGCTGATATTGGCACGTTATAATCACCCCTCACCGGCCGATGACTATTGTTATATTGATACGGTTTTTAAGTATGGCTGGTTAGAGGCTATGAATTTTTACTATTCCGGCTGGACAGGGCGCTATTTTGGGATCTTCCTCAATCATAGCAATCCCCTGCTCTTCCATTCGGTGACAGGTTTTCGTATACTGTCTGCCCTTCTGATTCTTTCTGTAATTGCCTCATTATATGTCCTGGTGCGGCACCTTACGCCCACCTTGTCACGTTTGGCTCATCTGGGATTCGCGGGTGTAGTATTTTTCTTGTATATCCTTAAAATGGCCTCTATTGTGGAGGCCTATTACTGGATGGCAGCTTTTGTAACTTATACTATTCCTAACGTCATGACCCTGGTCTGGATCGTGTTGGCCTTACGGTGGTACCGACAAGACTCCGTGGGCCCCCGCCGGATGTTAGCAGCAATAGCGGGATTTTTGGTATTTGCCGTAATCGGTAGTAGCGAGACCAACCTCCTGGTTATGGTCTTACTCATCGCGAGCTGGTGGTTGTACAAGCTCATTTATACTCGGAAGGTGGATGGTTTTATGGTAGGGATGCTAACAATAGCTGCTATTTCCTGCTATTTCTTCTTTACTTCTCCAGGAAATCAGGCTCGTATGGGTGGAAACCCCCTGGGTGGTGACCTGGTATTTTCATTAGTATCCAGTTTCGAGAAATTCGCCAGTTTGGCCTTCGACTGGATCTTTAAATCACCATTATTATTTTTCACTTTAATATGGTGGTATATACTTGCAAAGCTTTCGGTAGGGGCTCGGAATTATTTCGATATGCCCATCTGGATAGCACTCCTGGTGTACATAGGGGTAGTTACGGCGCAACTTTTCCCATCCTACTATGGGGTAGGCATCGAGCCCACCCCCAGGGTAATCAACTGTGTTTACTTCTTCTTTATTATTGGCTGGTTTTATGTGGCAGGGGTCATGTTTCATCAGTATAAAGTGCGCTCTGGTGCAATGTATGAGTTTACTGAGACCCGTTATGCAATCTTATACGGTATCTTATTGGTTATGGTAGGGCTATCTTTTTACAGAAGTAATAATGTGAAAATTATATATACGGATATACTGAAAGGACGAGCCGCTGCTTTTGACCGTGAAAATAATGAGCGTTACGCGCTACTGACCGAATCAAAAGAATCGGTATTATACCTGCCAGCTCTTAGTGTACGTCCACAAACGCTGTTTGTTGAAGATATTAAGCCAGAAAGTGACCATTGGTGGAACAAATGTATGGCTGGGTATTTTGGAAAAAAAGCTATTTACGTGATTGAATAAATGTGTTGACCAAAAATAAAAATATTTCCGGCCTTCCGGCCTTGCTTCCCATTTTGGCTTGGCTATGGGTCATTGGCTATTATTCTGTAGACGTACCTTGGTACGACGATTTTGACCCATTCCCCGATTTTTTGAGGCACTGGATAGAACAGAAGAACTGGAGTGAGCGACTCGGCTTATTGCTTCAGCCCAATAATGAACACCGCATGGTGATAGGCAAACTAATGGTATTGCTCTATTACGGACTGACTGGTGAGCTAAGTTTTACCTTTCTTCATTTTGCTGGAGCTGCGTTTACACTGGGGACCTGTTATCTTTTCTGGCTTTCTTTTAAGAATTTACAGTTAAAATGGTGGTATTTCTTGCCGGTAATATTACTCCTTTTTCAGCTGGAACATCACCTGGTTTACCTTTGGGCTATTTGTAGCCTCCAGCACCAGCCGGTAGTCTTTTTCCTTTGCTTATCGATGTATTTATTATCAAAAGATAGGTTAGTGGGAGCAATATTGGCTGCTATCTGCGCCAATTATGCTATGAGTAACGGAATATTCGTATGGGTAGCAGGTGGTGCAGTTCTTTTCTTACATTCCGATTATAAGAAATTGGTAGTGTGGTTATTGGCTGCAGGTATATCCATCTACTTGTATTTTTACGGGCTCAGCACAATGGGAAATGAAGCGAGCCTGATTTATCTCAAAGAATACCCACACCTATCTATTTTGGGCTTCTTTGCCTTTTTAGGAGGGCTGTTCGATTTATTCCCAAATCAGATCATACAAATCCGTACGGCCCTACCAATCCTAATGGGTTTCCTGATTATGATATGGATCAGTCGCTGGGGATGGGCCATCTTGCGGCGTTGGTTCGAGCAGAACTTTAAATCCAAAAATTCCAACCAATTACCAGGATTACCCCTTACCAGTTTTCTGCTAGGTATTATGGTATTTTTATTGGCCAACGCATTGGTCATTGGTCTGTTAAGACCGCGTTTCGGATTTTTTGTGATGGTAGTAAGCAATTATAAGATCTATCCGGCCTTATTCTTAATGGTGGCGTACCTCTCCTTACTATCTGGGCCTGCTACCCTGGTCTGGAGAAAACGTGGAATGATTTTGAGTTTTGTACTAAGTATTTTCATTTGGGCGCTCTCATATTATAGTTACCTTCCCGAAATAAGCGAGCGGAGTAAATATCTTACTGTGAATGGTTGGAACCAGAAGCATAATGGTTTTGGGCTAGGACACGTACCTTATTCCGAAGGAGCCGCCTACGTGGATACCCTGATGAAACAGATGGTAGCGCAACAAATCTATTCCTATCCGAGTGCAACAGATCGTGTGGCGAATGCCGCAGCTACCATAGTGCAGCCCTTACCGGCTTCTATCGACATAAAGCTAGTCGAACGCCCTGCTGAGTTGTTGCTGACAGAATCTAATCAGGTCTATGATCTTGCAAAAGATCATGGTCAATATGTTTTCCTTAGAAATAAGGATAAGACCTTCTTATTTAAAATGAATCAGAATCTGTATCAGGGTCGCAATCCTTTAAGAATCTATGACCGAGGACTATTCCTGACGATTCCATTGGAAAATATGTTGCCAGGAGAATACGAGGTAGGGTATCTGGACCTGGAAGGTACCCACGCGGAGGGAGGGATCTTAAGGAGGATCATCATCCCGAATAGAAACTAAGTTTCGTTAATGAACGGAAAACTGTATTTTTACCCGATATACATAAAGCTATAAGATTGAAATTACCTCAGATATCGATTGTCGCACCACTATATAACGAATCAGAAACTTTTCCGATGCTGGTGCAAAGGCTCAATGCGCTCATGGATACGAGCCCTCTGGCCATAGAAGTAGTGCTGGTCGACGACGGGAGCAAGGACGATACCGCAAGCCGGATTCGTCAGTTGGCCCTTACCGATGACCGTTATCACGGCGTGTTATTATCTCGCAATCATGGTCACCAACTCGCCCTTACAGCAGGAATTTCGGCCGCTAGAGGGACCGAGGCCCTTTTCGTGATTGATGGAGATCTTCAGGATCCCCCCGAGCTGTTACCCGAATTTTATAAGCTTCTTCTGGAGGGTAATGATGTAGTCTATGCTGTTCGTAAAAAACGGAAAGAAGGCTTCGTAAAACGCATGGGCTACCACTGGTTCTACAGAATTCTGCGCTCTATTTCCTATGTTGACATCCCTTTGGATAGCGGAGATTTCGCCCTGATTAGCCGACGGGTTGTAGATGTGCTCAACAAAATGCCAGAGGAGAGTAGGTATTTGCGAGGAATGCGTTCCTGGATCGGATTTAATCAGACCGGATTTGAATATGAAAGGGATGCACGAGCAGCTGGAGAGTCGAAATATAGTTTTAAACAATTATTTGGCCTTGCCTATAATGGAATATTTAATTTCAGCGAGTTTCCTATAAAGTTTATGAGCCGGACCGGTGCCGTAGCCATTACTATTTCCCTCATCTATTTCCTGGTTGTAGTAGCCAAGAAACTATTTTTTACTCAGGTAATCGAAGGATTTACCGCCCTTTTATTCGTTATCATACTCTTTAGTGGGGTGCAATTATTGGCTTTGGGCATCATAGGAGAATATGTCTTAAGGATTTTCTTCCAGTCCAAACAGCGTCCCTTGTTTATAGTTAAGGAAGAAATTGTAAATCGCGAGTATATCTGAAACAATGCTATTTAATTCCATTCAATTCCTAATTTTTTTCATTGTAGTAACTCTGGCTTATTTCAGCCTGTCGTGGCGGGGACGGTGGTTTCTGTTGCTGGCTGCCAGCTGCTATTTTTACATGGTTTTCAAGCCGGTGTTCATTCTCATCCTGTTTGGTACTATTGTAATCGACTATTATGCGGGAATCTGGATAGGTCAGGCCCAAACAAAATCCAGCAAGAAGCTCTTACTGGTCCTAAGTTTGATTTCCAATATTGGGATCTTAGCGTTTTTTAAATACTATGATTTTCTAGGCGATTCTTTCAACTCTATATTTAATGCTGCAGGGCTAAGAAGCTATGTTCCACCACTCACTGGGTTGGTCCCTCAGGCACTGGCTCAATGGATGGTCGACGGAGCGGGGAGGGTCATCTTGCCCATAGGTTTGTCTTTTCATACCTTCCAGGCAATGAGCTATACCATTGAGGTATATCGTGGAAATCAGAAACCTGAACGTCATTTTGGGATATATGCCTTATATGTGATGTTTTACCCTCAACTTGTCGCCGGGCCCATTGAGCGTCCGCAGAATATGCTGTTCCAATTTCACAGCTATTTTAAGTTCGATTGGCAGCAGGCCAAGGAAGGACTTATGCAGATGGCCTTCGGACTATTTAAAAAATTAGTAATTGCCGATCGGCTTGCCGAGGTGGTCAACCATGTTTACGATAATCCAGCCGATCAGAATGGCCTCTCACTGGTAGTGGCCACTCTGTTTTTTGCATTTCAAATTTATTGCGACTTTTCGGGTTATTCCGATATTGCTATTGGAGCTGCTAGGGTAATGGGTTTTACCCTTATGGAAAATTTCCGATCACCCTATGAATCCGCATCCATTTCTGAATTTTGGGGTCGGTGGCATATTTCCCTATCAACCTGGTTTCGCGACTATGTCTATATCCCACTAGGAGGCAATCGGAACGGAGAATTTGTGAAGTATCGAAATCAATTTATTGTTTTCCTCATCAGCGGTCTCTGGCATGGAGCTAGTTGGAATTATGTCATTTGGGGAGGCCTGCACGGAACCTATCAGGTGGGGGCTGCACTACGTCAGAAATGGATGAAAAATGCCGGAATTTCCCTCCCCCAAAATAGATTTACACACTTTCTGGGAATACTGTTTACCTTTTTCTTGGTAACCATAGCATGGGTATTCTTTCGGAATCATATGGCTCCCGTTAGCAGATCATTTACGATTCTTCATAAAATGGCTACCCTGTCATGGTCCGATACCATTCATACCCCCTTCAATGGCATTGAGATGTGGTTTTGTGTATTTCTGATCGCTTTCCTTATGGTTAAAGAGCACTTTTATCAACGCATTCCCACAAGAAATACCTGGCAATTTTTTACACTATTTTTTCTAATTACTTTTCTGACCTATTTCTTAGGCGTGGTTACCGATAATCAGTTCATCTATTTCCAGTTCTAGCAGTTCCGGTGAACAGTTTTACTGCCACACGCTGTTATACAGGTCTTGAATCGTTTACTAAAATATCTACAGTTTTAAATTTAATTTTATGTACGAAGTTACATCAGATAATCGATTGCGCAGTCTTATCGTAGTGGGCGACCGTGTTTTGGTGCGTCCTAAAAATCCCGACGAAAGAACAAGGAGTGGTCTATACCTTCCTGCTACTATCACCGAGAAGGAGCAAGTGCAGAGTGGGTATGTCATCAAGGTTGGGCCCGGCTTTCCCATTCCTTCCGCAGCAGAGGAAGAACCGTGGAAGGAGACAGAGGAGAAAATTAAATATATGCCCCTGCAGGCGAAGGAGGGAGATTTAGCGATTTATTTGCAGAGGAATGCCGTTGAATTAGAATATGACGGTCAAAAGTATGTGATCGTACCACAGTCTTCAATATTATTGCTGGAAAGATCAGAAGATCTGTTTGAATAGGCTTTGTTAATCCAGTTTTCATTACCTTAATCTGTAGTTTATGGAGTACAAATTTTTAGGAAATACGGGTGTACTGGTGTCCGAGCTATGCTTTGGCACCATGACTTTCGGAGGAGATGGCTATTGGGAAGCCATCGGAAAATTGCAGCAGCAGGATGCTACCAATTTGGTAAAGCTGGCCTGGGATCATGGAATTAACTTTTATGATACAGCGAATATTTACTCTTATGGACAGTCGGAAATTATGCTCGGGCGCGCTCTTAAGGATCTGGGTGTTTCGCGAAATGAAGTAATTATTGCCTCCAAAGCCAGGGGCAGGATGTCGGCTGGGCCAAATCGGATAGGCTTGTCTCGACTGCATCTGATGGACTCCGTAAACGAAAGTTTAAAGCGGTTGGAGACCGAGCATATTGATCTTTTCTACATTCATGGAGTAGACGCTTATACGTCTTTAGAAGAGACTATGCGGGGTTTGGAAGATATTGTGCGTTCGGGTAAGGTTCGATACTTGGGAATAAGCAACCATGCCGCCTGGCAAATTATGAAAGCCAATGGCATAGCCGAGAAGAATGGTTGGACAAAATTTGTAGCCTGTCAGCATTATTATTCTATCGGAGGCCGCGATCTGGAAAGGGAGCTTATTCCAATGATGACAGATCAGAATTTGGCATTGATGCCATGGAGCCCATTAGCTGGCGGATTCTTGTCGGGTAAATATACCCGGGGGACTGCAAGTTCTGGTGATAATCGTCGTGACCAGTTCGATTTTCCTCCTGTAAATAAAGAACGTGCTTATGACATTGTAGAGGTGATGGAACCGATAGCGGAGGCGCATGGCGTATCTGTTGCCCGGGTGGCCCTGGCATGGGTGTTACATCAAAAGCCGGTAACAAGTCTGATTATTGGGGCTAAGCGGCCCGACCAGCTTCTGGATAATATTGCTGCAACTGAACTAAAATTGTCGGCCGAAGATTTAGAAATACTGGATAAGGTAAGTGCTTTGGAAACAGAATATCCCACTTGGATGTTTGCTAGGCAAGGCCGTGACCGACTTCCTCAATAAAGGACTATTTTCCCAAAGCGGCGAAAGAGTTGTATACTTCTTTCGCCGCTTTTTTCGATAAGTAATAGCTACATCCTTCCTTAGCACTTACCTTTGTGCTATGTCAGAACAGAATTTTATCAGCAGTAGTTTAAAGGCACTGGGAATAGAGGCCTTAAATTCTATGCAAATACAAGCCTTAGAGGCTATTAGCGAAAATCCCGAGATACGCCTGTTATCCCCCACAGGGTCTGGCAAGACGCTTGCGTTCCTGCTACCCTTGCTTCCCCTATTGAATCCTGAAGTAGACCAGGTGCAGTGCATGATTATTGTTCCTTCACGAGAACTGGCCTTGCAAATTGAGCAGGTATGGCGTAATATGCAGACAGGCTATAAGGTGACCTGCTGCTATGGTGGGCATGATATGCAAACAGAAATCCGAAGTCTTAGTCAGCCTCCTGCTCTGCTTATTGGTACGCCAGGTCGTATACTTGACCATATGCATCGGCAAACCTTTTCTACGAGAAGTATTCTAACTTTAGTGCTCGATGAGTTTGACAAATCCCTGGAGATGGGATTCCAGGATGAGATGACTGAAATTGTTAGAAATCTGCGTAATGTCAAAAAGAAGATACTAGTTTCTGCTACGGCCGGAGCCAAAGTGCCGTCTTTCGTGGGCTTCAAACGACCTATCGAACTCGATTATATAACTTCCAAGTCGGCGCCAGATGGCCTTACGATTATGCAAGTCGTTGCGGGCACCGATGATAAAATGGATGTTTTAGTTCGCTTGATCAGTTTTTTAGGAGACGAAGCGACGCTTATATTTTGTAACCAGAGAGATACCGTTGAGGAAATCAGCCAGATGCTGGGTAGCAAGGGAATTGCTTGCGGATTTTTTCATGGTAAGCTGGAGCAAGAAGAAAGGGAACGCATGCTGATTCGTTTTCGGAATGGTTCCCTGCGTTTTTTGGCTGCTACCGATTTGGCGGCTCGTGGCCTGGATATTCCGCAAATGAAACATGTTATTCATTATGAACTTCCTATGCGGGCCGATGAGTTTACCCATCGGAACGGGCGTACGGCTCGGATGCAGTCGGAGGGTACGGCTTATGTGCTTCGTCAGGCTCATGAACCCTTACCCGAGTATTTCTCGGCCCAACCACAAATTTTGCGTTTGCCCGCTAGAGTAACAAAACCAGAGTCTGCTGGTTGGACTACGATTTACATTAGCGGTGGCAAGAAAAATAAATTAAATAAAATGGATATTGTGGGTTTCCTTATTCAGAAGGGGAAGTTAGAAAAGCAGGATTTGGGACTGATAGAGGTAAAGGATACCGTATCTTTTGTAGCTGTGCGCACTTCAAAGGTGGAGGGCATGCTGGTGGAAATTGAGGATCAAAAAATGAAAGGGAAACGTTTCAAAATTGAAGTAGCCCGATGAGTAGATCCAAGTCATAAAAAAAGCATCCCGATAAACTTGGGATGCTTCCAAAAATGCTTTGATTAGAATTACATCAAACGTACGTTCACTGCATTCAAACCTTTTCTGCCATTTTCTACGTCGTAAGACACTTTGTCGTTTTCACGAATTTCGTCTTGAAGACCTGAAACGTGTACAAAAATGTCTTTTTCCCCACTTTCTGGTTGGATGAATCCAAATCCTTTGGAATCATTGAAAAATTTTACTGTGCCTTCTGCCATTAGTATTGTTCTTATAAGTATTGAAAATCAAATTTATGGAGATTTTGCGGAAAAACAAGTTTCTTTTCAAAATTGCCTCGTAAAATTTAAATTTCCTTTCCTTTGGGAAACCCTGTGATTATCAGTTAGTTTTGTTTCTTTATTGGTATTATTATAAAATAGTTAATGGTCGGAGATTACCGGTTACATTTTTAGTGCGACCCAAAAATGTATAATCTTAATTTTCATTATCAGGCCTTTTTTTGATTACTTCTATGGACTATTTACCTCCTTATTGGCTTCCCAATGGGCATTTTCAGAGTATTTATCCTTCGTTATTTCGGAAGATTAAGGGTGTGACCTACCATCGGGAAAGGATTAAAACGCCCGATTCTGACTTTCTTGATCTCGATTGGACGCTGGCTCAACCCGAGATAGAAATCTCCAGGCCTCCTCTTATAATCCTATCTCATGGACTCGAAGGCAGCAGCTCTAGCCAATATATGTTAGGGATGTCTAAATATCTGAGTACAGCAGGTTGGGATGTGTGTGCCTGGAACTTTAGAAGCTGTGGAGGAGAGATGAATAGTACCTATCGTTTTTATCATAGTGGAGCCACCGACGACTTAGACTTGGTGGTGGAACATGCTTTGCAGAAGGGTTACCGGCAGATTAGCCTTATGGGTTTTAGCCTAGGAGGGAATCTAACTCTGAAATACCTTGGTGAAAGGGGGAAACGGCTACATCCAGTTCTCCATAAAGCAGTGGTGTTTAGTGCTCCACTGGACCTGAAGGCTTGCAGTCTTGCCATGATCGCTCCACAAAATCGGATTTATATGAACCGCTTTCTTAAGACTTTAAAGCCTAAGGTTTTTATAAAAGCGAGCCGTTTTCCAGATCAAATCGATTTTGGTGCCTATAATCATGTAAAAACACTCTATGATTTTGATCACCTCTTTACGGCGCCCATTCACGGTTTCGAGGGGGCAGACCATTATTACGCCAGTTGTAGCTCTATGCATTTCGTTGATGAAATTGCCATACCTACACTGATCATTAATGCAAAAAATGACCCTATCGTCCCCATACATAGCATTCCTATCAAACGAATTGAGGCGAATACTTGTCTTTTTTTCGAAAGTCCCTCTCAAGGTGGGCACTGTGGCTTTCGACCGGCAACGCTGCACAATAATGTATATTGGTCGGAGTATAGAGCCAAGGTGTTTTTAAGTAGCACATGATATATTGCTGGGCTGATTCCCTTTTCTGGCCAGAGTCCCTTATTATTTAGGCTGCTCCTCGCTACTGAAGTCCTGCCCGAGGTCTTGAAAATAAAGTCCGGGACTATTTAGAATAGATTAAGAATAATTCTAAATAGTCTTGGAGGAGATTATTGGATATCTTACATTTGCTGCTGATCCTTATATGTAATCAGTCCAAATTAAATCAATGAAATACTTTCTATTATTTTTTATACTTCTTCAGTCTCCACTGAAGGCCTTAAGCCAGTCAGGTCCTATTCGCGGACTCATTACCGATCAGAATCAAGCAGGGCTTCCAGGAGTCAATGTCCGGGTTGACAATAGCAATACAGTAGTCCACACTGATGAAAAGGGCTATTTTACCCTCAGCAATCTAAAAATTGGGACGATTCAGCTTACGATAACTTCGGTAGGGTTCAAAACCAGGGAAATTGCTGTAGATATACGAGATGGAGTAACCAACTTGCCTCCTATCATCCTGTTCGAAGGAGAAGAAATATTAAGAGAGGTGACTATAGAAGGGGAAAGAACCAATAAATTTTCTAGAAATAAAACGGCTTATGTGTCAAAACTTCCCTTAAAGGATTTTGAAAACACGCAGGTATACAGCACGATTACCAACTATTTACTGCAATCACAGATTGTAACAAATTTCGATGATGCCTTGAAAAATGCAGCAGGAGTGGATAATCTATGGACCTCGACGGGAAGGGGTGGGGACGGAGCCGGATATTTTACACTTAGAGGCTTTTCTGTTCAACCCAAACTGGTGAATGGACTTCCGGGGCTAACCAACGGGACAATTAATGCAGCCAATATTGAAAGAATTGAGGTTTTGAAAGGACCCTCGGCCACCTTGTTTGGGAATGCTGTAAGCTCCTATGGAGGACTTATTAATGTGGTTACCAAAAAGCCCTATGTGGGGACTGGTGGTGAATTGTCGTTTACTACGGGTTCGTTCGGACTGAATCAGATCACTGCCGATGTCAATACAGCACTGAGTAAGGAGAACAATCTATATTTTCGTTTGAATACCTCTTATTCTACCGAACAAAGCTTTCAGGATGCAGGTTTTAGAAAGTCTTTCTTTGTAGCTCCTTCACTATCCTATAAGGTCAATAATGAACTGTCCTTCTCCTTTTATGGGGAAATTACTCAAGCGGAGCAGACCAACCCTATGTTTTTGTTTCTCAACAGGAGCGCTCCTACAAAATCCAAGAATATGGAGGAGCTTGGCTATAATAACAAGCTATCGTTCACCAGCAACGATCTTACGCTGAAGAATCCTACCCAGAATTATCGTGTAGAGATGGATTATAAACTGTCGGATCAGTGGCAGTCCCAAACACTGGTGTCCACCAGCAGTACTTCGACAAGGGGGCATTATTCCTATTTGTTTGATTTAGGGGTCTTAGGCAACGACACATTTTCCCGGTTTATAAGCAAGCAGAATGCTAGCACGCAAACCGCAGATATTCAGCAGAATTTTATAGGAGATTTTAAGGTTGGTGCTTTACGAAACCGGATTGTTATAGGGTTAGATTATTTCACTGCAACTTCGACAAGCAATAACAGTGGTTATGTTTTTTATGGCAATGTAACCCCTGAGGGAGGGGTAAGTGGTGATAGCCCATACACAGCAGAGGTCGAGGACAAAAAGTATCCCCTGTCGGCCGCGGCCGTAGATGCTGCTCTTGCTAATGCTGCAGTGGGCAATGACAAAACAAGGTATCAAATATATAGTGCCTATGCTTCCGATGTGTTAAATCTGACCAGCCAGTTGTCGGCTATGGTGGGTATTCGCCTAGACCATTTCGACAATGCGGGTACTGTGGTGGACTCGGAAGACGGATTTAAACAAACAACCCTTTCACCCAAGTTTGGTCTTTTATACCAGCCTGTTGCCAATAAAATGTCTGTTTTCGCCAATTATCAAAATGGCTTTACCAACGTGGCTCCATCCCTGGTAGGTAATCCGGAAGAAGGTCCCCAGAGCTTTAAATCCTTTAGACCAGAGCAAGCTAACCAGATTGAATTTGGCGTAAAAACTAATTTTTTCAATAATAAATTAAATGCCACGATCAGTTATTATGATATCCGGGTAAAGAACCGGGTGATGATTGACCCTGCTTCTCCTTTCAATAAAATTCAGGGAGGTCAAGTTTATAGCAAAGGCTTTGAGGTAGAGCTGAATGCCAATCCTATAGCAGGATTGAATCTTCGGGCAGGTTTTAGTAATAACGATAGCGAAACCACCAAATCGGATAATACAGAGGTGCTGGGCAGGCGGCCTCTGGATGCAGGTGCCAAAACACTTTATAATTTTTGGGCGAATTATGAAGTGCCTCAGGGGAAATTGCATGGGTTTGGGCTAGGCCTAGGTTTCAATGGTGCCAGTGAGCGGTTCGCTATTAATTATGCCTCTACCGGTGAATTTATCCTGCCTGCATATACCATCGCCAACGCTTCTCTTTTTTACCAGGCCGAACATTTTAGGATTGGTTTCAAACTCAATAACGCATTTAATAAAACCTATTATAAGGGCTGGTCCACCATTGCTCCCCAGGCACCAAGGGCGGTTCTTGCCAATTTTACCTATAATTTCTAAATCTTTAACCATTAAACAGCCTGGCTCCCAGGCTGTTTAAATCATATGAAGGGTATGACCAGTAGAAAGCTAATATTAGAGATTCATAAAATCATGGGATTGATTACAGGACTCGTCGTATTTATTGTGGCGATTACTGGTTGTTTTTGGGCCTTTAAAGAGGAGATTGAAGGATTGTATGACGACTATAAGAAGGTGAAACCTATGGATCAGGCTATGCTGACGCCCACTGATGCTCGACGGCTGGCCTTGGAGGTTTTCCCCAATAATTCAGTCCATGGAACGGTCTTTAAGAAAGCCGATGATGCGATTGAAGTGATATTCTATGATAGAACCCCCGAATTTTACCAAAGTATCTTCCTGAACCCTTATTCGGGTCAGGTGATTCGCGTGGATGATCATCTTACTGGATTCTTTCCATTTATTTTGAAAGGTCATATGCGCCTTTGGCTTCCAAGAGAAGTTGGCGAACAAGTTGTGGGCGCCTCGATTCTCATGTTTATCCTTATCATTATTTCGGGGATCTGGCTCTGGGTTCCAAAGCAAAGAAAGACATTGAAGCAACGTTTAAGTTTCAACTGGAAATCTACTACAAATTGGCGTCGTAAGAACTTCGATCTGCATACCGTCATTGGGATTTATGTATGTGTTTTTGCTCTAATTCTGGCATTTACCGGAGCCATGATAAGTTATAACTGGCTCAAATATGTAGTGTATAAGGGTACCGGTGGTGAAAAGGAGGCCAAATTTATAATACCTGAAAATATCAGCAAGGAAGAAAATCAAATAGCCGGAAAGGCCCCCATGGACTTCCTTATTGCCCGCCTTCAAAAGGAATCTCCAGATGCGAAGGCCTATGAACTTCATTATCCTACCAGTAAAGAGGAAAGCATTTATGTAGAAATCAGTAATAGTGAAGGCTTGTATTATGATGCAGATTTTAGATTTTTCGATCAGAATACGCTGGAAGAGCTAGAAACCACCGGGATTTATGGGAAATATGCCAATGCCAAAATTCCAGATAAGATACTTCGTATGAATTACGATATTCATATAGGGGCCATAGGTGGAATTGCAGGAAAGATCATAGCATTTTTGTGCAGTCTTACCATCGCTTCTCTCCCCATTACAGGTGTATTTCTTTGGTTTGGAAGGAAGTTTAAAAAGAAATCACCCCGACTTATTCTCGAGGAGGTTAGCTGAAACAGCCAAATCTGCATCATGGATTTTACAGCCTTCGATGCTGGCTCATTTATTGAGGATAGGAGTACCCGTGTGAGCGGGTTTTCTATTTTAGGCCCATACCCTTAAATGAAGCCTGCTGAACTAGTCTCGCTGGCATCACCTGTTCATCTGAGGCCGGCTAGGGTCGAAACAGCCAAAGGTAGGAATTTAATTATAAGAAACATTCAAAGTGTTCAGGGCCCTGGAAGGGCCTCTGGTAAGTTATTACCTCTTTATTATCTGAGGGAGGAGACATTAAATGTTAATTTCACAATTAATTAAAACGGAACCTTTGCGATTTTTGTTAGGGGGATAAGAATCAGATTTGTAATTTTGTCGCCTGATTGATGAAATACAGTATTCTTACGATCGGATTCTTTAAATTAAGCTAGCAATTAATTCCGTTATCTACCGATTCATGTCCACATTAACGCTTACGTCTCCGTACATTATTATTGATTTCGACAGCACTTTCACCAAAGTGGAAGGCTTAGACGAACTAGCCGCCATAGCTTTAGCGAATCATCCCCAAAAGGATGAGGTAGTGGGGCAAATCCGTGATTTGACCGACAAAGGAATGAACGGCGAAATGTCGTTTGCCGAGGGGTTGCGACAAAGAATAGCTTTGCTTAGCGCTAACCGTTCCCACATCGAAGAATTAGTTGCCTATTTGAGAGGTCAGGTGTCCGATTCGTTTTTGCGCAATAGGCAATTTCTTACCGAACATGCCGACACGATATATATTGTTTCAAGTGGGTTTAAGGAGTTTATCGTACCTGTAGCAACGGAATTAGGCATTCATGCAGATCATGTTTATGCCAATGAATTTCTGTTTGACGAAGAGGGTAATATTACGGGAGTTGATACCAACAACGTTTTGTCCACCGATGGAGGCAAAATAAAATTACTTGAAAATCTGAAACTGGATGGAGAGGTCTATGTCATTGGGGATGGATACACCGATTACCAGATGAAGGAATCAGGTTTGGCTCAACGTTTTTATGCCTTTACAGAAAATGTTGAAAGGGATAAGGTAACTGCAGTAGCCGATCATATTGCCACGTCGCTTGATGACTTTTTGTTTGATAACAAATTGATGAGAAGTCAGTCCTTTCCTAAGAGTCGCATCAAAGTTCTATTATTAGAAAATGTACACCCAGCAGCTTTAAGAGCCTTCGAACAGGAAGGGTTCAATGTAGAGTTCGTAAAAGGAGCGATGGATGAGGATGAACTTTGTGAGCGTATAAAAGATGTATCCATTATTGGGATACGTTCCAAAACGAATATCACCAAGAAGGTTTTAGAGAATGCTCCCAAGCTGATGGCTATAGGTGCCTTTTGTATCGGAACCAATCAGATAGATCTGGAAGAGGCTGCAAAACGGGGCGTAGCCGTATTTAATGCTCCCTATAGTAATACCCGTTCTGTAGTAGAGCTGGCCATTGGTGAAATGATCTTGTTAATACGTAATATCGTTCCCAAGAGCAATCAGATGCATCTCGGGAAATGGGATAAGTCGGCCAATGGAAGTTTCGAGGTTAGAGGGAAGAAGCTGGGTATGGTTGGCTACGGAAGCATAGGTACTCAACTTTCCGTAGTAGCTGAGGCTTTAGGCATGGAAGTGTATTTCTATGATGAAGTCGAAAAACTTTCATTGGGCAATGCACGCAAGGTTAACTCCCTGGACGAGTTATTAAGCATTTCCGATGTGATAAGTCTTCATGTAGATGGGCGAAAGGAGAATACCAATATCATTGGTAAGCGTGAATTTGACCTCATGAAGGATGGTGTAATCTTTATGAACTTGTCTCGGGGGCATGTAGTGGATATCGCAGCGCTTGCAGATGCCGTTAAATCAGGCAAAGTTGCTGGCGCTGGAGTGGATGTTTTTCCCAAAGAACCAAAAACCAATAAGGAGGCCTTTGAAAGCGAATTAATAGGTCTGCCTAATGTGATTTTGACACCACATATTGGGGGTAGTACGGAAGAAGCTCAGGAAAATATCGGTCATTTTGTGCCAGCCAAGCTATTAGAATTTATGAATAACGGAAGTTCTTATGGTAGTGTCAACTTCCCTGAGGTTCAACTTCCGAAACTGAAGGATTCTCACAGGATGTTACATATTCATGCCAATGTTCCGGGCGTATTGGCGAAACTGAATCAGATTTTTGCCGATAATAACGTGAATGTGAACGGTCAGTATTTGAAAACTAACGAACATATCGGATACGTAATTGTGGATATTTCCAAGGAATATACCGAAGAGTTTATCCAGTCGCTTAAAGAAATAGAAGGAACGATCCGGTTCCGCATGCTTTACTAGGATACGACCTGGTTGAGCTGCAGAGGTTTGATTATTGGGCATATCCTAAATGATCAAACCTTTTGCTTTTTATAAGATGTTTTTTAAATTCACTCCACTTTTTTAATACTATTTATGTCACTTATTTACTTTACGCCTGGCCCCGCACAACTGTACCCAAGTTTCGAATCCCATGTAAAGGATTTCGTAGACCAGCAGTTAGGGTCAATTTCTCATCGTAGTGCTCAGTATCGGGCCATACATCAGTTTACCGTAGAGCAATTGCGTGCATTACTGCAGGTCCCCGACACTCATCAGATTTTATTTCTCGGCTCCGCCTCCGAAATCTGGGAACGTATCGTCTTCAGTTGTGTAGAGCTCGAGAGTTTTCATTTAGTAAATGGTTCCTTTTCCTTGAAATTTGCCGACTACGCACATGCCTTAAATAAATATGCCCACAAATACGAAAAACCCATGGGGCAGGGGTTTGTTGCTTCCGAAATAGTGGTACCTGAATATGCAGAGCTGATAGGCGTAACACATAATGAAACCAGTTCGGGGGTACAGATGCCTGTAAATGAAATTCATAAATTAAAGACTGGCAATCCAAATAAATTTATGGCAGTGGATATGGTTTCGTCGGCCCCATATCCTGAATTAGATTATAGCCTGATTGAAAATGCCTTCTTTTCTGTACAGAAGGCATTTGGACTTCCCGCGGGCTTGGGAGTGTGGATCGTGAGTGAAAAGTGCTTGGAAAGAGCGCAGCAAATTAAGAATACCTTTAGCATAGGAGCCCATAACGACCTGCCTACGTTATGGAAAAATGCCCTAAATCATGAAACCCCGGCCACGCCAAATGTAATGGGAATCTATCTTCTAGGAAAGGTAGCGCAGGAAATGAATGGTATTGGGGTGAACAATATCAGGAAGGAAACTGAAGCGAAGGCACAAAAGCTTTATAAGTTCATAGAAAAATATCAAGGCCTTTCCCCCTTTGTAAAAGAGAAAAAATTTCAGTCCCAAACTGTCGTAGTCGCCAATACAGAAGGTGCTTCTTCGGACTTGATTAAAGCATTGAAAGCTAAAAATATGATAGTAGGCAGTGGGTACGGAAAATTCAAGGACTCTCAGATCCGTATTGCCAATTTCCCTGCCACTTCCATGGAGCAGGTCGATCAGCTTATAGAGGCCATAACAGCCTTATAATAGGCTTTCCTCCCTTAAATTAAGCGCAGGGTAAGAGTCCTTGCGCTTAATTTTTTGGTCTGATCCACATGCAATGACCGCCTCCCGGCGCCAAAACGGCTTCTACTACCTCACCACGACGGAGCGACCCACGCCTGATCTGATAGGCTTCAGGGTTTGTTTTACAATGCGTTTCTGGGCTGTCTTCATAATAGGTGACTTCATAATTCGTGCCGGGCTCCAGAAAGTCCATGGGTATCTTTAACTTACCTCCTTTTTGGTTAATGGCACTTCCGATAAACCATTCTTTGCCGTGTCTTCGTGCGGTGGTGATATGGGAATCCAGATCTGCATTTAGAATTTTTGTCTCATCCCAGCGACCCACGGGTTGTTTCTGGATAAATTCGAATAGATCCTTCTTGGCTGCGTAGGCTTCGGGTGCATCCGGAATGCAGACCAACCCACTAAATATAATGAGAGTACGAGCCGCTTCGGAAGCGACGGTAGAATAATAAGAACCTACTTGTTTAGGTCCTTTTTCTCTGATGCCTTTATTAATTCCAATCAGATCGAAATTGCCGTTATTCATGTCTAATGGTCCGGTAATAGCATTAATCAAAGCCATTTTGATAAAGGATTCCGGAGTAAAAGCTCTCCTGGAGTCTTGCTGGCCATGACAGTATTCTCGGGTGATAGCATTGGGAAATGTACGGCTGATACCCGTATACGGAACCGGACTGTCATGGAAGTCTATTAATAATTTATTCTCTGCGCTCTGGATGACGGCCTTTTTGGTGAACGGCACATTATTACCCATGAATCCATATTTTATCCCCTTCATCCCTAGAGAATGATAATAGGGGAAAAGAGCCGAATCGCCATATACTCCCTGTCGGTTATCGTAATACAAGATAAGTTCAACCTTTTTTTTCTGAGCATAGGTAATCACACGTTGCAAGTCCAATCGTTCGGAATGCTCAAAATGCCCCGCTGTTACCTTATTATACCAGGCATCGTCAATCAGAAAATATTCAATACCATTGTCTGAAGCAAAGTCGATGAAACGTAGGTAGCTTTCTGTATTAATTCCGTAGGTGAAGCCATCCGGAGCTTTATAGCCATGAACCCGCCAGTCCCATAAGGTTTTCCCAGGTCTGACCCAGTCAGAATTTTCTAGTTGGTTGGGTGTAGCCAGGTTTTGGGTCACGGTGTTAACTACCAAATCTCCAGGCTTTTTGCCTAATAATATGACCCGCCAGGGCGAAGTAAAGGTCTGATGGGAAAGAGACGCCTGATTACGTGAGATGATCGTGTTTGTGGGGCCATAGGTGTCCAAACGCATGGCTGCCATTCCTTCTGATGCATATAGATCGGATTCCAGTAAAGCCAGATAAATACTTTCTTTTGTTTGAACTACCAGCGGAACCTGAAGATTCCTATTTTTGCCATTTGTGGTCAAATTGTGTAGCGACTGGTCCAGTTCGTTATAAGTGACCGGTCCTAATGGTTCGTCTTCGCGGTTGGGAGCATAGTAGCGGTTGCCCTCCGGTAATGTCGCCGTGAAGATTAACTCGGATGCTGCAGGCTTTTGACCTTCTTCCAGAACAAAACGAAATGCCACTCCCTCATTATAAACCCGGGCCATGAGCTTACCCTTCGCTGGTGGGGCCTCAAAGCTGATGGTTAACTGTTGATACTGATCTCGAATCTGGCTGAACTGACCCCAAACTGGCGCCCAATGTTGGTCCTGACTTATTCTATGCGTCTTAATTTCTTTCAGCTGTGCATCTTTTAGAAAAGAAATTACAGAAGGGTTAATCATCTTTTTACCCCAGGCATGAACGGAATACTGAAATTCTCCGTCTACCATTTGAATATTTAGGGAGATCTGCCCATCGGGAGATTTGACTTGATAGGGGCTGGGAGCTGCCAAGACTTGGAAAGGGAGAATCACCACCGTAACCAGCCATGACCATAGATATTTTTTTGTTAGCTTCATTTTTTTATCACTTGACTACTTGGTTGTTCAGATTAGGTTCAGGGAGTTCAGCGGAAACCTGTTGTTGCCATTTTTCCAGTTTAGACAAAAGATTTTTCGCCCGCCGAGGAAATTTTTCGGCGAGGTTAATAGATTCATTTATATCTGTCCTTAAATTAAAAAGGTGTATGACTTCCGACTCAAATTCCTTAATCAGTTTCCAGTCACCTTCCCGGATTGCGGCCGCCATGGCGAGCTCGGTATCCTTCCTATGATGTGGGAAATGCCAATATAGCGCCCGATTTTGTGTCTTTTCTTTTCCACTTAAAAGGGGCCATAGACTCTGCCCTTCCAGATAGGGTGGGCGGGGGGCTCGGACAGTAGCCACCTGCATAATGGTCGGGAAAAAGTCTACCGTAGTGACAGGAACCTCTGATATTCTACCTTTTGGGATATGTCCGGGCCAGGAAATGATCAGGGGGACGCGTATCCCTCCTTCAAACAATGAACCTTTATTATTTCGTAAGGGAGGATTACCCCAAAGTCCTCCATTATCTGAATAAAAAATTACCATGGTATTTTCTTTCAAGTGAAGCTTTTCTAATGCATGAAGTACCTTTCCAACATTTTGGTCCAGTTTATCGATCATGGCGTAATATTTATTCCCCGAAAATTTATTCAGGTTTTCTTCAGGGGCTTGTAAGGGGGTGTGGACCGTATAGGTGGCTAGATTAAGAAAAAAAGGCCGATCTTTGTTTTGGGTAATAAAATTAACCGCTTCATCACCAAGTCGATCCGTCAAATATTCACCTGCTTCGCCGTCCGGTAACGTGCCATTTTTGAAAGGAGAAAAATAGCTTCTAGGCTGTCCATAAGAGCAACCTCCAATATTAATATCGAACCCCTGCTTATCTGGATGGAAGTCAGCATTCACTATACCATCGGGAGTAGCTTCGGAACCCTCTCCTGCCAAATGCCACTTGCCAATGAATCCCGTAGAATAACCCTCCGCCTTTAATACTTCGGCTATGGTAACCTCAGCCGGTGGCAGATGGTCTAAAAAGAAAGCCTCCTTCATTTTCATTCCAGCATTGAATTTAGCTACATAGGGTTTCATTCCCATTCCCGGAATATGGCAGGTGATTTTTAAAGCGGCTGGAGACTTACCAGTCATCAGACTTGCCCTTGTAGGAGAGCAAACGGGTGCAGCGGCATAGGCATGTGTAAAGACCATCCCATTTCCAGCCAGCCTATCGATATTGGGAGTCAATATTCCCTTTTTCTGCTTCATATAACCTAAATCGGAATAACCCAGATCGTCTACCAGAATAAATACGATATTGGGCTTATTCCCCCGTTCTGATTGTCCCGAGCTTTGATAATTTACAAGACAATAAAAACATAAGAGCAAGAGGAAAGTCTTTATTCTAATTTTCATGATTTCATTCAATCTAGATTCTTTGATTCGTTATACTCCACTTGAAAATAGGGTGAAGCTCCCGCTTTGAGAGGGCTGCGGTGAAAATTTTAATTATTCCGCAAGAAATAGAAAAATGTCCTTTATTAAATCTCAAAATAGGGACGATTTAGTCTCAAAGTGGGTGCCGGAAGGCTTCTACTGCCATGAGATGAGAAATAGTGGTCAGGATTACCGGACCAAGAAGCCTGATTATGGGCAAAACAAACTGACTTTCCGCTATTTTAAACTTTATGTTTTCTTTAAGTTAATAAATTAGATTCGAATAGTACTATTGAGAGGGTTTTGAGTATATCATTTTACATGGCATAATAGAACCAACCCAAACGCTGCAATTCATGGAGGATAAGAAAACTAAACAGATGAGTACTCCTAGTAGGAGAGAATTTCTAAAGGCTTCCGGACTGGCAGCAACATCATTTTTTATAGTGCCCCGACATGTATTAGGAAAGGGGTACATCGCACCGAGCGATAAGCTTAATATTGCAGGTATTGGGGTAGGAGGAAAGGGTAGGAGCGATTTAGCAAGCTTTGCAAAGAGTCCGAATGTTAATATTGTGGCACTTTGCGATGTAGATGACCGGCAGGCGGTTACCTCCCGTGAGAATTTTCCGAAAGCAAAATATTACAAAGATTTTCGGGAAATGCTTCAAAAAGAGCACAAGAATATAGATGCCTGTTCTATCTCTACCCCTGATAATACCCATGCCGTAGCCACGTTGGCAGCTATGCAGTTAGGAAAGCATGTTTATACCCAAAAACCATTGACGCACGATATTTATGAGGCGCGTATTTTAGGGCAGGCTGCCAAGAAGTACAAGGTCATAACCCAAATGGGAAATCAGGGTGGATCTGGCAATGGCGTGCGGCGCATGCAGGAAATTTATAACTCAGGAATCATTGGTAAGGTTGACAAAGTGCTCTGCTGGACCAACCGACCGGTATGGCCGCAAGCGATCCCTTCAGATATAGTAGATCCTATTCCCAAAGAACTAGATTTCGATCTATGGCTGGGACCCTCTCCGAAGGTAGGCTATAATAAGTCCTATCACCCTTGGAACTGGCGGGGATGGTGGCCTTATGGCACAGGGGCACTCGGGGACATGGCCTGCCATATCATGGATCCCGTATACAGGATTCTTCCTATCTTGTATCCTAGTTCTGTGGAGTGCAGCGTAGGGGGGACCTGGACATTTACGTTACGGGAGAAAGATAATAATCCCGACTGGACGCCTTTCACCACTTCTATACATCTGGACTATCCCCGCAACGACGGAGAGGGCAATATTAAGGTAAGCTGGTATGATGGAGGAATTTTGCCGGAGCTACCAGAAGAATTGCTGCCGGGAGAAACATTTGGGAATTCCGATGGGGGAGTCCTCTTTATTGGCAGTAAAGGGAAACTGATGGCAGATTGCTATGGTGCTAATCCAAGGTTACTTCCCTTGAAAGAAAATGATATTATAAATGTGCCGGAAACCTTGGCAAGAGTACCCAATGAGGATCACTATTTGCAGTGGGTTAATGCCTGTATAGACGGTTATGGTAAAGGGATTACCAGCTCCCCCTTTGAGTATGCGGCGCCATTTACGGAAAGTATACTTATTGGTAATCTGGCCTTGAGGAGCTGGATGTCCAGAGATAACCCAACTGCCCAAAGAAATGCCGATAAATATATGGGTCGGAAGAAATTATACTGGGACGCGGAAAATATGAAGGTTACCAATTATGATAATGCCAATCAATTTGTAAAAAGGGCATATCGTGAGGGGTGGGAATTGAAATTATAAATATGTATGTGTTAGGTGGTATTTCAAAAGCAGTGAGACGTTCGTTTCGCTGCTTTTTGTATTATTTTCAATTTTTATTATTTATATTTGAGAATCCATACTCAGGACAAGAAAAACTTCAAAGTGGAAAATAGCGACAATTTTGGACCGTGGAATACGGAATGGGCCTTATGGCATGCCATAAGAACCGGCGACGAAGCAGCTTTTACATTTCTTTTTGAGAAATACCACGGGCATTTGTACAATTATGGCTATAAACTTACGGCTGACGTCGGCATGGTTGAAGATGCTATCCAGGATGTATATATTGATATCTGGAGACTCCGAAGTAGTCTTGCCGAACAGGTGCTCTCAATTCGCTATTATTTACTAAGATGCCTCAGGCGAAGAATCATGCGGAGAATTGGTCCTGATGCAGCCGCTATAGATCTGGATGCTTTGCCTGACCTGGTGCTCTTCACGCATGATTTTTTAACCTCCGACTCCGAAGCTTGCTGGATAGAGGCTGAGTCGACAGAAGAACGTCAAAAATGGGTTAAAAATTTGATAAGTGATCTTCCTCACCGACAATTAGAAGCCATTACACTGCGTTATTTCGAAGGCTTATCTCATGCGCAGATTGCTCAAATGATGGGAGTAAGCCAGAAGTCGGTACGAAATTTTTTGTATAAGGCCCTAACAAGCATGCGTTCCATGCATCTCTCTCCCCTTTGTATGCTTATACCTTCCCTAATTTCTTTGGTTTTATAATTTTTTCAAAAAAAATCTTCAATTACAGGGGTCAAGTTAAGGAAACGCTGCTCTTACTCTATGAATGGCATCTGATAGGCAAAATTTATGACAGCAGTACCACTTAGTCTTACAGAACTTATCCGACAGGATACCTTTGTCGATTGGGTATTGCACCCCACATCTGAGAGGGAGGCATATTGGCAGTCCTATTTGAAAGCCTTTCCGAACCAGGAACCGGTGCTGGCAGCTGCCAGGGATTATGTACTTCTTCTCGCTATTGATACAGGAAGACACAAGCCCACTGCAGATCAGAGCTCAAAAATGTGGGAAGTAGTTAAGCGCGGGATGGGGAAAAAATAGAGATAGTTTTTTAGTGAGTGTTTGGCAAATGCTATTATACCTAAGCAAAATTCGTAGGTAGGGAAGATTGCGTATATACTAATAAGTTTGATCAGTAAGCATGGGATATATTAGTGATTTATTTACTGCGATTCAGCTGAAGATATATAAGAACTGTGCGTCCTGAATATTAATGATTCTGGGGGGATTGCTCCGGGTCATTGCAATAGACTTTCCTTAATATTTCGATTCAGCAGTGAACAGGCTATAAATAATATTTTCACCGTTAAATACTTCCGCTATGATATAAGATAATTAAGCAAGGCCTTTTATAATGGGTCAACCGTGCGACAACACGATTGACCCTGATTCGAAAGCAAGCCCCCTTGAAGTAAGGGAACCACCACAGGCCGTGGTGGGGCGGCTTTCAGATTTCATGGAAAATTGTGATGACCATTAAAATCGTTCAAAAATATGAAAAAATATCTTCTTTATCCTAGTCGGCCACGGCCGATCTACTTTTTGTTATTCTTGTCATACATGGGAATTTCCTTGCCGTATCCCACCTATTCAAAAGGATATGGATCTTTAGAAATTTCAGTGGCCACGATGGAGAAGACTCTGTCAGGGATCGTTAAAGATGCCGAAGGAACGGCTCTGCCGGGTGTTAGTGTAGTGCTGAAAGGAACTCAAACGGGTACGATAACCGACGAGAAAGGGAATTTCTCCCTTTCTGTTCCCGAAGGGGACCAGACAGTCGTAATCTCTTTCGTGGGTTTTATTACCCAAGAGGTTCTGATCGGGAGCGGGCAGGTAAAGGTAGAAATATTGTTAAAAGTTGACGATAAGACTTTTGATGAGATAGTGGTGGTAGGTTACGGTACCCAGAAGAAGGAGTCATTAACCGGGGCGATAGCCACGGTAACCAGTAAAGATTTGGATCGAGTTCATGGAGGAGCCACGGTGAGTTCCGGACTAGCAGGTAAGATACCTGGGGTAACCTTTCGTATGCCCGATGGTCGGCCCGGTGCGAGTGCTAATATACAAATTAGGAATATGGGCAATCCACTATATGTAATTGATGGTATTCAGCAGGATGCGGGTCAGTTTAACAATATTGCCCCCAACGATATTGAGAGTATAACAGTACTTAAGGATGCATCGGCGGCTATATATGGGGTAAGAGCTGCCAACGGAGTAGTGGTCGTAACTACCCGCAGAGGTAAGAATGGTACCAAGAATACAGTGAGTCTCGATGCTTTCATGGGCTGGCAAAATTGGTCGCGATTCCCCAATGTTGTTAACGACTCGTATCAGTGGATGGCAGGAAAAGCAGAAGCAGAAATGAATCAGTATGGGAAAACATCGATAACACCTGCGGAATTGGAAAAATACAAAGCTGGGACTGAAGCTGGTTATCAATCATTTAACTGGAAAGACTTTATTGTTCAGAAAAATTCGCCAATGCATTCTGTTAATTTGAATATGACAGGAGGGTCTGAGAAAATAAGTTATTATATCTCAGCAACTCAATTGAGTCAGAATTCAGTATTAGGACGTGAGTTTACATTTAAAAGAAATAACCTCCAGAGCAATATTGACGCCAATATTACTGATCATTTAAAAATAGGTGTACAGATAAACGGAAGAATTGAAACACGGGATAATCCAGGAATTCCTGGTGGTGACGATTACTGGCTACCTCGTTTTGCTATCTTAAGAAACCGACCCTTCGAGCGCCCTTATGCCAATGATAACCCCTTATACCTCAATGATATTAAGCATAACGAAACGAACTGGGCTTATAATAATAAAAGACTCGGTGGATACCAGACGGATATATGGAGGGTGTTGCAGTCTAATATGACAGCGGAGTACAAAATTCCAGGTATAAAGGGTCTGGTGGCCAAGGGAATGTATTCCTATTATATTGCCGATCAGGTAATGAATGGGCATGAGTACACCTACAAGGCCTATACTTATAATCCTCAGGATGATAGCTACGTCGTGACTGGAGGAAGCACCAACCCTTGGAGAGAACGTCGGACTCGTAAAATCATGAGAAATGTATATCAGGGCCAGCTGAATTATAATAATTCCTTCGGTAAACATACTGTAGGAGGCACATTTGTGGCGGAGCGGCAGGAGGAGCGGGATCAGGAACAGTGGACCCATTCCGTACCGTCCACCAATGTACTTCCTCTAATGTATTTCACAGATATGGACACCTATAATGATAAGGACAACGAATTGGCCCGGATCGGTTATATAGGCCGTGTTAATTATGATTATGATAGTAAATATTACCTGGAAGTGTCTGCCCGAAGAGATGCTTCCTGGAAGTTTGCTCCGGATCGGCGTGTGGGTTTTTTCCCTTCGGCCTCAGCTGGCTGGAGAGTAACTGAGGAGCAATTTATACGCAATATATTAGGAGATAGAACCGTATTGGGCGACTTGAAATTACGCGCATCCTATGGAAGTCTAGGCGATGATAATATTGGAATTGGAGCCTATGATTACATTCCTGGCTACAATTACAATCAGGGAAATGCGATTTTAGGGGGAACAGCCATTGTAACTTCGAGAGATAAGGGGCAGATTATCAATAATATTTCCTGGTTTAAAAGTAAAATTTTTGACGTGGGGGCCGATTTTAGCCTCTTTGGTACCAAGGTTACTGGAACGGTAGATTTTTTCAATCGGGTAAGGACCGGGCTTCGAGGTCGAAAGTATGATATCCAGGTACCTAGCGAATTAGGGTATAATCTTCCGGATGAAAATGTCAATAGTGATTCCCAAACCGGCTGGGAGGCTTCGCTTCAGTATAATTTTAAGACTGGTGAAATCGATTATGCGCTAGGAGGAAACGTATCCTTCTCGAGAAGTAAATTTGAATCTTCCTATAAACCAATTTTTAACAATTCATGGGATCGATATAGGGGGTCTTCTGAAGCTCGTTACAATAATATTTTCTGGGGCTACCAGACTATAGGCCAGTTCCAGTCCCAGCAGGAAATCAATGAATATCCGGTCAATGTTGATGGCCAAGGGAACCGAACTTTACTGCCAGGAGATTTGATCTATAAGGATTTGAATGGCGACAAGGTCATTAATGGACTCGATGAAAGACCTATTGGCTATACAGAATCTGGGCAACCGAGTGTCAACTTTGGATTTAATTTTTCAATGGGTTGGAAGGGATTTACATTTAATGCCGACTTCTCAGGTGGAGCTATGTATTCCTGGAATCAGAACTGGGAACAAAGATGGGCGTATCAAAATGATGGTGCCTTAAATAAAATATTTCTGGATCGTTGGCACCGAGCGGACCCATTTGACCTTAACAGTGAATGGATTCCTGGAAAGTACCCTGCTTTGCGTTACAACGACGGAGGGCATAGCAATTATAATAAAAACTCTACTTTCTGGCTTCACAATGTAAGATACCTTAGAGCCAGAACACTTGAGATAGGTTATTCTCTCCCACAATCTGCCTTGTCCAAACTAAAGATGCAAAGGGCGAGAATCTATATTAATGGATATAATTTATTCTCTATTGACAACCTAAAATCCTTTGGCGTCGATCCGGAGATTTCCGATGGGAATGGACTACAGTACCCTCAGAACAAGTTTGTCAACGTAGGCATCAACCTTTCGATTTAAACTTAACCCAATTTTGGTTATGAAAAAGTTACAATATATATTATTCTGTTTTTTACTATTCGGGTATGGATGTAATGACGATGCGTTTCTGGACCGTCCGCCGACAAATATACTTTCTGAAGCTCAGGTATGGAGCGACGAGGGACAGGTATTGTCCTTATTAGGAAACCTGTATAATCGTTATTATGATATTGCTTCTGTAAAAGACTGGGGCGCCTTAGGCGATTTCAATGAGGCTTTTTTTTCAAACGCAGGTAGTTATGGAAACTTCCAAAATTCTGGCTGGGGTTTAGGCTCTTGGGGAAGCTGGGATTATGGTTATATCAGGGAGATGAATTTGTTTATTCAAAAATGTGAAGCTGCAAATAAATTAGATCCTGAAACACAGAAGCGTTTTCTGGCGGAAGCTAGATTTTTACGGGCTTCCTACTATTTTGAATTAGTAAAAAGAATGGGTGGAGTCCCTCTTATTTTGGAGCCACTTACCTACGATTTTGGAGGTGATCCATCTTATTTACAGTATCCCAGAGCAAAGGAGTCTGAATTATACGATTTTGTCATTTCAGAGGCGGAAGCTATTAAGTCGATATTGCCCGCATTGCCCACGGAGAAGTCTCGTGCTACCCGTGGGGCTGCCCTGGCCATGCAATCCAGAGCGGCCTTATACGCCGGATCGATTGCAAAATATGGCGGAAAAACTCCGACCGTCGCCTTAAAAGGGGGAGAAGTAGGAATACCGGCGGACAAAGCGAATGGCTATTTTTCCAAAGCCCTCGATGCTGCCAAGGCTATTATAGATGGTGAGGCTGGTAACTATTCCTTATACCAGAAAAAACCTGATTTATCTGAAAATTTTTCTAGTCTGTTTTATGACAAAGCAAATAATTCAGAGGTGATTTTTGCGGATGACTTTAAATTGAAAAGTGGCAAAGTCCATGGTTTTACCATCGCCAATCAACCTAGGTATGGGGCAGAGGAAGAGGAAGGTGGAAGGCTTAATCCATCGCTTAACTTAGTAGAATCCTTTGAAAAACTAGACAATACATTTGCTCCTATTCCAACCCATGCAGGAGCGGGGACACCTCTCTATTATGAAAACCAAACGGATATATTTGCGGGTCGTGATGCCCGGCTAGCAGGTACCGTTATACTCCCAGGTACTGCCTTCAAAGGCCGAAACGTTGACATATGGGCAGGTTTTCAACTTGCCGATGGAAGTATTATTAGTGGGGATGACCGGGGAGCACAAAAAATATTACCAGGAAAATCTACCCCAGAACAGGTCGTTGGATTTGATGGTCCTATTGATGGTTTCGAGTTTACCGCTCAAACAGGGTTTTATCTAAGAAAATATTTAGATCCCGTTGTCGGTTCGGGCCAGAGAGGAGTTCAAAGCGAAGTCTGGTTTATAAGGTACCGATTCGCTGAGGTACTATTGAATGCTGCAGAAGCTTCCTTCGAATTAGGGAATCTGGGTGATGCCGCTACCTATATGAATCAGGTAAGAGCTAGAGCGGGATTAATCATTCCTTTAAAATCATCAGAAATTACTTTTGACAGGATTGTCCATGAACGCCGAGTTGAGTTCGCGTTTGAAGGGCACTATCTATATGATATGAAGCGATGGAGAATTGCCCATGAGATTATGGACGGTAATCCCATATCACTGCAAGAGCTCAGAGAGGATTTGGGCAGGGCAACCAAAAGAAATACCCAGCCATGGGGGCTGTGGTCTTACAAAATACATCATCCTGGTTCCCCGTCTCATGGAAAGTGGTTGTTTAAGCCCGTAAAGCTCAGTCGAGTAACGGGAGCCGACCGATTTCAGTTAGGCAATTATTACTCCTACATTTCTGACGAGGTAATTAATAATAATCCAAAACTGATCAGGAATCCTAACCATTGAGTTAAACCATTATCTACAAAAACTATGTATACTCAATTCATATTTAAACTCAGGACGACCACATTAGCTGTGCTTCTCATTCTGATGGCCATGCTTTCCTGTAAAAAAGATAATTATACAGAACCAAAGACCGAACTATCGGGCAGTATCGTGTACCAGGGGAATCCGATAGAACTGGAATATGATCAGGTAAGAATGCAGCTATGGCAACCGGGCTTTGGCAAATTAGCCGCAATTGATGCGCCGATCAGCCAGGATGGGAGGTATTCTGCCTTGCTTTTTAAGGGGAACTATAAGCTCGTTTTTCCTCAGAATCAGGGTCCATTTATTACCCTCCAGAAGAATGCAGAGGTGAAAGATACCATTTATGTGAATCTTTCAGAAGATACCGTAATGGATATAGAAGTGCTTCCCTACTATATGATTCGGAAAGCGGTTGTCACTAAGATAGAGAATAACATCGCAGCTCAAGTATCCCTTGACAAAATCATTCAGGATGAGCAGGCCAAGGATATCGAATCTGTAACATTATTTTTAGGCCGGACGCAGCTGGTTTCCAGAGCCAATAATATTGCCAAGACTGAAAAGTTGGGGTCCGAGCTGAAGGATTTGACATCTATTATGCTTTCGGTAGAACTTCCTTCTTTACAGCAAACAGATATTTATGCTCGTGTTGGGGTGAAGATAAAAAACGTAGAGGACATGATTTTTTCTAAAGTTGAAAAGGTAAAGCTATAATATCGGCTATCACCCTGCTAATGGGCTTCTATGTCCAGGAGTCTCGTTTTTCGGATACTTGGATCGGGACAAGGTCGATGACAGGCTCCTGGATCGTAGAAAAGTATAAATCATTGAAGAAGATATATTTGATTATTTTTTTACGCTTAAAACTAAAAACAATGAATGAAGCAACAAGGTGGTATTGGGTAACTTTCTTACTAATAGCCTTCGTCCTGGGCTGTAGTAAGAGTAATCTTACCTCCAAGGATTCCCAATCCACCCAATCCGAAGTGTCCCCCCGCCGGGCAGAAGTACTTTTTCTGGGGCATCAGAGCAAGCACCATGATTCTGGGAAGTATGCACCCTGGTTGGCCATTAAGCTTTTTAGAAGTGGTGTAAACATGACTTATACTACCGAGCTTGCTGATATTAACGAGGATAACCTGGCAAAATATGATGGACTTATCATCTATGCCAATTATGACTCGCTTCCTCCAGTTCAGGAAGAGGCCCTGAAGGCCTTTGTGGAAGGAGGGAAGGGATTAATTCCCTTACACTCAGCCTCCGGTTGCTTCCGAAATTCGGACTGGTATATCCAAACCATTGGTGGACAGTTTGCTTCGCACGGCACGGGGACATTTACAAATACTATTCTTAAACCTGGGCATCCCATCATGCAGGGCCTCGACAGCTTTTCTACCTGGGATGAGACCTATAAGCATCAAAGGCTAAATCCGGATATGACCGTATTGGGAGAGCGAGTAGAGGGGGATCATCATGAGCCTTATACCTGGGTACGAACTCAAGGTAAGGGTCGTGTATTTTATACCGCTTATGGGCATGAGGACAAGACCTGGACCAATATTGGTTTCCTGAATCTCGTTCGTAATGGGGTTTTGTGGGCTTTAGGTCCACGAGTGAATCAACAAATTGCCGCTTTAAACATTCCAGATCCTGATATTTATGATGCCGATACCATAGCAGCCTATACTCAAAGGCATGTGGTACCTGCCATCCAGGAGGCCCTTTCTCCAGCAGAATCTAATAAACTAACCCAGGTTCCAGCCGATTTTGAAATACAGCTATTCGCTGCCGAACCCGATATTCAGAACCCTATCGCCATGGCCTGGGACGAGCGGGGACGGCTTTGGGTAGTGGAATCGGTAGACTATCCTAATACCTTTATAGAAACGGATGGATTGGCCAACGATCGAATTAAAATTTGTGAAGATACAGACGGGGATGGTAAGGCCGATAAATTTACTGTTTTTGCAGATAAGCTCAATATTCCTACCAGCATGGTATTTTCTAATGGAGGAGTAATTGTCTCCATGGCGCCTGATTTCGTCTTTTTAAAGGACACCAATGGCGATGACGTTGCCGATGTTCGCAAAGTAATTATGACCGGCTGGGGGAAGAATGACACGCATGCAGGACCTTCCCAGCTGCAATATGGCTTTGATAATAAAATCTGGGGCGTAAATGGCTATTCAGGTTTTAATGGAGTGGTGGATGGTAAAAAATGGAAGTTTCCACAGGGAGTTTACCATTTTAAGCCCGATGGCTCGGACTTCCAATTTCTGGGTAACAGTAATAATAATACTTGGGGACTAGGATTTACCGAGGAAAATAACGTATTTCTTTCCACGGCCAATAATACGCATAGTGCCTATTACAGCATGCCGGCGCGCTATCTCCAGCGAAAATTAGGAGACGAAAAGAATAGCATTCTTTCAGTACAAAAGATTGATGGTCATTATGATGTTCACGCCATGACTCCCAATCTAAGACAGGTTGATGTAGTAGGAGGTTTTACGGCTGCTTCGGGACATCACTTCTACACCGCACGTGATTTTCCCAAATCTTATTGGAACAGAGTAGCCTTTATTACCGAGCCTACCGTTCGTGTTGTCCACAATGCCATTATAGAACGGGAAGGTGCCGGTTTTAAAGAAAAGGATGGCTGGAACCTGATGGCGAGTTCTGACGAATGGTTCGGCCCCGTGCATGCTGAGGTAGGTCCCGATGGTGCCGTTTGGGTAGCGGATTGGTATAACTTTATCATTCAGCATAATGTATTTGTTCCCCGCCAATCTCCCGCTGAATTTATCCTTCCTTTTAAAGACCAGCCTCATGGCCAGGGAAATGCCTTTCAAAGTAAGCTCAGAGACACCAATCACGGGCGGATTTATAGGGTAGTATACAAGCATGCAGCCCAAAAACCTTGGCCTAAGCTGTCTCTCCAAGATAAAAATGGCTTGGTAGCGGCTTTGCGCCACGATAATATGTTTTGGCGGATGACCGCCCAACGGTTATTGGTAGAGGCTCAGGATAAGTCCGTTGCCCCAGCACTGACTCAAATTATAGCCGACCAGTCTGTAGATGAAATTGGGCTCAATAGCCCTGCAATTCATGCCCTATGGACCCTTCATGGCTTGGGGTTGCTAGACGGAAGCAATCCCGAAGCGAATAGAAGCGTCGCAGGAGCTCTCAAACATCCTGCTGCCGGAGTGCGCAAGGCTGCATTGGACGTGTTGCCACGCGAAAGGACTTTTATTGAACACTTAAAACCGCTACTGAAGGATGAAAATTTAAATACGCGTTTAGCCGCTTATCTGGCACTAGTAGATTTTCAGGCTGATTCGCAGATAGGAGCCATGTTGGTAGAGGGTGCTCAGGTATCTGAAAATGTGTCTGACCCATGGATCTCTAAGGCGATTATGGCGGCAGCTACCGTGCACGAGGTGGCATTTTTAAACGCGATAGAAGAAGGGGCAATTACGGGATTGGTAGCGGATATCCGAGCGGCCTTATTAAGGGAAGAATATGGTCTTGGTCGCCGCAATGTCCAGTTGTATTCACCCGACGTTAACGGTAAGGAATTGGCTATTTCTGCTCAGGTCACCAAGGATAAAGATAAACCTCTGAAAGGATTTATTGCAGGGCAGGGGAATAGACAAGCAGGATATGCCTTATATATCGAGCAGGATAAAATAATATTTCAAGTGAACCAACATGGAATGGCTATGAAGGCAGTAGCGAATGTTCCTGCTTCCGACAAGTTTGACCTGGTGGGGGGCCTGAGGAAAAATGGACAACTCTATTTGCTTATTGATGGAAAGTCTGTAGCGACAGCTAAGGCTCATGGGCTGTTTATGACGGGCCTTGCCGAATCACTACGGTCTGGAGAGGATTTGACGGGCTCAGATAATATCGGTGATTATAAAGGAAAATTTGAATTTGAAGGTAATTTTCAGAAGGCCACGTTGATACTGAATAGACCTGAAAATAGGGAAGGAATGGGTATAAAAGTCAAGCGTCCGGAGAAGATTCCAGGCGATGAATTTCAAATCATTTCCCTTTCGGTAATACCAGAAATGTTACAGTTTAGTAAAAGTCTGATCGAGGTCAAGGCCGGAGCCAAAGTGGCTATTGTGCTGGAAAATCCGGACGGTATGCAGCATAATTTATTGGTTATAAAGCCTGGTACACTCCCTGTAGTAGGAAAGGCAGCAGATGCTATGTTGACAGACCCTAAAGCCTCTGAAAAATATTATGTTCCCAGTATTCCTGAAGTTCTATTCTCAACCCAATTGGTCAACTCTGGAGAAACTGTGACGCTGGAATTTAAGGTGCCCGATAAGCCTGGAGACTATCCCTTTGTATGTACCTTCCCGGGGCATTGGCGGGGCATGAATGGTATACTCCGGGTATCACCTTAATGGTTTACAGCAATGCGAATGTCGATATGGAGATCCTGAAATTTTAAAATAATATCTATGAAAACTAAGATAATTCAATTGATAGTGCTGTCTGCTATACTTCTCATTAGTAGCACGAATAAGGTATGTTCAGCACCTGACAAAAAAAAGCCAATTAAGGTACTAATGGTGGGCGGTGGATCTTCCCATGATTTTGATCGCTGGTACAAACAGGAAGATGTTGAGACCTTGCAACGGGATGGATTGGCGGTGGTCAGCTATACCGATGACCCTTCAAAGATTCTGGGTTTGTTACCAGAAATGGATGTCTTGTTTCTAGCCAATAATCAGCCTATTTCAGATGAGCCCACCCGAGCCGCCATTTTTACTTTCTCGCAAAAAGGAAAAGGAATAGTGTTGGCACATCCCGCCTTGTGGTATAATTGGAAAGACTGGCCCGGATACAATCAGTTACTAGTGGGAGGGGGATCTCGTGGTCACGATGCCTATGGCCCTTTTCGGGTGAAAATTACCAATCCTCAACATCCTGTTACCAAGGGGCTGCCTGCTGACTTTAAGCTCGACGACGAATTATATTATTTCAAATCTGACACCCAGGGGTCATCAGTCACGGTTTTAGCAACGGCCCAGGCCCGTACCGACGGCCCAGAATTTCCCAGCATCTTCACCGTGGGGTATAAAAAAGGGAAGATAGTAGGAATCGCGCTGGGCCACGATGCCGCCTCTCACAAACTGGAATCCTATCAGACATTAATTCGAAATGCGGTGAATTGGGTTGCGAAAAAGTGAGCTCCATGATGGAAAATAAACATATTAATTAATCAAAATAAATAATAATGGATCAGAAGCAAATTACGGTTGTTATCGTAGGAATGGGTTTTGGAAAGGAATTTATACCCATCTACCAAAGTCATCCAAATATAAAATCGGTAGGGATTTGTACCCGAAGCAAAGAAACGCGTGAGGAGCTAACACGTAAGTTCAATCTGGATCCCAATCTGGTATTCGAAAATTTTGAAGATGTCCCGAAGCGTGATGATGTCGATGCCATTCACGTGGTAACACCCGTCCCTGAGCATGCCAAAATGACCTTGGCGTCTCTTAATGCCAATAAGCATACGGCCTGTACCATACCTATGGCCATGACTGTCGCAGACTGTGAAGCCATTGTAGAGGCTAAACGCCGGTCGGGGAAAGTATATATGATGATGGAAACGGCACTCTATACTCGGGAATTTTTGTATGGCTTAAAAAAGGCACAGGATGGCTCTTTAGGCCGTATTCAGTTTGTCAGAGGCTCACACATTCAGGATATGAGTATGGACGGATGGGGTGAATATTGGAAGGGTTATCCTCCCATGCTTAATGGTACGCATGCTATTTCGCCTTTGTTGAAAATAAATAACACGGTAGCTGAATCCGTTGTATGCCATGGATCTGGGCGACTTTCAGAAGACCTTACCAGTCGTTATGGCTCACCCTTTGCTGTAGAAACGGCGACGTTTAAATTGAAGAATTCGGATGTAGTGGCCGAAGCTACCCGATCCTTATTTGATGTGGTTCGGCAGTACCGCGAAAGTTATGATGTGTATGGGACGAAAATGTCTTTCGAATGGGAGCAGCTGCAGGATGAACAGCACGTGGTGTTCGATGGAGGGGAAAATGCGCACCGGATAGAAGTACCCGATACGGACGAATTGCTGATAGAGCCCATAAAACATTTTACTAAACGGGAGAAAATTGATGATCCTAATCATGTGTCATTTTTGCAGGGCGCGGGCCATGGAGGTTCTCATCCGCATCTGGTGCAGGAGTTTGTAGCGGCTATTGTCGAAGGTCGAGATTCAGCAGTGGATGCGGCATTGGCGGCGAATTATACCTGTGCCGGCATCTGTGCCCATGAATCGGCTATGCAAGGGGGGCAGAGGGTGGAAGTACCTACTTTCGGTCTTTAAAGATTAATAATAATTGGGTCTGTCCATCGGGACAGGCCCGCCAGATCACCGATCTTTTCGGTCGGTTTAAACGCACTAAACTATGCTTTTTGGTATCAGTACATTTGTTTGGGCCTCTCCATTTTCTACCCAGCATCTTTTCCTTATGGAAAAAGTAAAAACAATGGGTTACGACATTTTAGAGATTGCCATTGAAGACGCCTCACTCGTCGATTGGAAACTGGTGAAGACAAGAGCCCGTGAGTTAGATTTGAAGATTACGATAAGTGGTGCGTTTGGAGCAGAAAGGGATCTTTCCAGTACCTATCCCCATCACAGACAAACGGCGTTTGAATATATTGAAGACTGCATCAGAAAGGCTTCCTTCCTGGAAAGTCCTATTTTTGGCGGCCCGCTTTATTCGGCCGTGGGCAAAACCAGGCTGGTGGGGGCCGAACAAAAACAACAGGAAAGAGACTGGTGCGTACAAGCCCTGGGCGAACTCTCCAATATAGCCAGTACAGAGGGGGTGATATTAGGGCTGGAACCACTGAATCGTTTCGAAACCGATATGGTAAACACCGTGGAGCAAGCCATTTCCTTAGTTGATGAGGTGGGACACCCCTCGCTTCAGATAGTTCTGGATACATTTCATGCCAATATTGAAGAAAAGGATATTGCTCTAGCGATCAGAAAGCTTGGAAAAGAGCGTCTTTGTCATATACAGGGAAACGAAAGTGACCGGGGGACACCGGGTACCGGACATTTGGAATGGGAAGCCATCTATAAGGCTCTCCTGGATATTGATTACCAAGGAGCCGTGGTTATTGAAACTTTCGGCCAACCTTCAAAAGAACTTGCCAAAGCGGCCTGTATTTGGCGCCCCTTGGCCAATAGTCCCGACGAGCTAGCTACCGAAGGTCTAGATTTTTACCGTAAATTATTTAGTCCCCATTTTATTGAAAACGTATGAGATTTCGCGTAAGGATTTTATGGATGCCCCTATTGGTAATATCTCTTCTGGTATTCCGATGTACGCATGCACAGGTAGCAGATGAAAAAAATACTTCCATAACCTATACCAATCCGGTGTTTGAGCCAGTCCTGGCCGATCCTTCGGTATTAAGGGGCGATGATGGATGGTTTTATGCCTATGGTACTATGGATAACTGGGGCGATGGAAAAGGTGCTCATCTGGTACCCATACTTCGTTCTCCGGACTTGGTTAAATGGACCTATTTGAAGGATGCTTTTTTAGAAAAACCCGGTTGGAAAAAAGAAGGGGGATTATGGGCGCCCGATGTAGTAAAGGTAAAGAATCGGTATCTGATGTATTATGCTTATTCTACCTGGGGAGATCCCAACCCAGGAATAGGAATAGCCATGTCTGAAAAACCAGAGGGGCCCTTTTCAGGAGGAGGTAAGCTCTTTTCTAGCGACGATGTACAGGTCCCCAATTCAATTGATCCGCATTTTTTCGAAGATCAAGGTGATAACTATTTGTTCTGGGGCAGTTTCAGCGCCAAGCCTGAAGCCGGAACTTATGCGTTATTGCTTTCAGAGGATGGGATCAGGGTCGAAGATTTAACCAAGAAAGTAAAGATTGCCGCAGGAGATTTTGAGGCAGTCATGATTCACAAAAAAGGCCAGTACTATTATTTTATCGGGTCGAAGGGCTCCTGTTGTGAAGGTGCTGATAGCAAATATCAGTTATGGATGGGACGCTCGAAAAATGTTCTGGGTCCCTATGTCGATCGGCAGGGTAAGCCCTTGACAGAATCAGGAGCAGGATCCCTGCTCCTGAAAGGGAATGAAAAAATTGTAGGCCCAGGTCATAATAGCCGTATCTTGACTGACGAAGAGGGTGTCGATTGGCTTTTGTATCATGCCATAGACCCACAGCGTCCCTATATCCAAGGTAAGGTTAACCGTAGGGTTCTGATGCTTGACCGGCTGCATTGGCTGGACGAATGGCCTAAAATTCTGAAAGATTCTCCCACTCTTACCCCACAAGAGCGGCCGGTGTTTAGGCAATAGTTAAATATGAGTAGAAATATCATCCCAGAAGTTTATTATACAAAAAACGAATAGAAAATGAGACGATTGAATAAGTATATTTTGGTGTTTCCCATTCTGCTGATGGCAATAGCCTCCTCCTGTGGTCCTCAGTCCGAAAAGCAGGAAGCGGATGTGTCCAAAAGAACAGTGTGGAGCAAGGAACAGGCCCGGGATTGGTATGCCAAACAGCCTTGGCTGGTTGGTGCCGATTTTTTGCCTAGTACTGCCATTAACCAGTTAGAAATGTTCCAGGCAGAGAGCTTTGACACCCTCACCATAGATAAGGAACTAGGATGGGCCCAGAATATTGGCATGAATACGATGCGGGTATACCTACATGACTTACTCTATGAGCAGGACTCCACGGGGTTTTTCCATCGACTCGATCAGTTTTTGGCCATTGCCGATAAACATCAGATAAAGCCTATGCTGGTCCTTTTCGACTCTTGTTGGGATCCATTTCCTGCCCTGGGCACGCAACGCGCTCCTCAGCCTGGTCTGCACAATTCCGGTTGGGTTCAAAGCCCGGGTTATCATGCGCTGAAAGATAGTAGCCAATACCCCAGACTTGCCCGTTATGTGCAAGGTACGGTGGGAAGATTTGCAAACGATGACCGGGTTCTGGCCTGGGACATTTGGAATGAACCGGATAATACCAATGCCTCTTCGTACGGGGAAAAAGAATTACCCAACAAAGTGGACTATGTTCTGCCATTAATGAATAAAGCTTTTGATTGGGCACGTGCCATGAACCCTTCGCAGCCACTTACAGTAGGGGTTTGGGCAGGAGATTGGACCTCATACGAAACCCTTAAACCGATTGAGAAGGCGAGTATAGATCAATCTGATATCATATCGTTTCATAATTATGATAAAGCAGAAGATTTTGAAAAAAGAATCTTACAGCTTCAGCAGTATGACCGACCGTTGATTTGTACGGAATATATGTCACGGGGTAATGGGAGTTTCTTCGAAGGCTCATTACCTATTGCTAAAAAACATAAGGTGGGTGCCATTAATTGGGGATTGGTTAATGGGAAGTCCCAGACTATTTACCCTTGGGACAGCTGGCAAAAGCCATATGATCAGGAGCCGGAGCTCTGGTTTCACGATATTTTCAGGAAAGATGGTACTCCGTATAGAGCTGAAGAAGTTGCACTTATTAAGCGTTTGACGAAGGGAGAATAATCTCATCCTCTAACAAAAGACAGGGCGGTACATTACTGTACCGCCCTGTCTTAGTTTTCAAACCTGCTCAAAGTCCCTCTTGCGTTCGCAGCAGATCTTCCAGTGTTTCTTTTCTTCTTATCAGGCGAGCCTGTCCCTCTTCAATAAGCACTTCTGCCGGGCGGAAACGGGCATTATAGTTGGAACTCATGGTGATGCCATAGGCCCCTGCATTCATAAAGGCAAGAATATCTCCTTTACGAACCTCTGCCAATACCCGATCGGTAGCGAAAGTATCTGTTTCACAGATATATCCAACAACATTATAATGTTTTTCTTCCCCCTCAGGGTTGGAGGTATTTATAATATGATGGTATGAGCCATACATCATGGGGCGAATCAGGTGATTCAGTCCGGAATCAATATGAACGAAATTTCGGGCTGGATCTTGTTTTACCACCGTAACGGTAGTGAGCAGGTATCCTGACTCACTCACCAGAAATTTACCGGGTTCAAACCATAGCTGTAAGGGTCGACCATATTCTTTACAGAATTTGTGAAAGCGATCAGAAATTTTTGCTCCTAGATGCTGCATATCGGTTATGCCATCCCCCGGGCGATACGAAACCTTAAATCCACCACCTAAATCTATTATCTCTAAATCTTTAAAGTGGCGGGCTGCATCTAACAAGATGTCGGCAACCTGAATAAAAGGAGCGGCATCCTTTATATCGGAACCAGTATGTTGATGTAATCCAATTACTTTGATCTGATATTGATCTACGATATTGAGAATGTCTGTTAGCAATAATACAGAAATCCCGAATTTGGAATCTGCATGAGCAGTCATGATTTTCTCATTTCCACCTGCCGCTACATTGGGTTTTATCCGTATCATACATGGCTTGCTGGAGCCGTAGGTTTGGCCAAACCATTCTAGCAGAGGTAGGCTGTCAATATTAACGATGGCCCCGGCATCAACGGCCTGAGCAACTTCCCAAAAGGGAACTCCGCTAGGCGTAAAGGTAATTTGAGAGGGCTCAAAGCCTGCTATTTTCCCCATTTCCATTTCCCCTGGAGAAACTACGTCCAGTTCTACGCCCATTTCCCGCATCAATTTGAGAATCGCCAAGTTCGTATTGGCCTTACAGGCGTACTTAATCTTTAGGTTAACCCCTTCGAAAGCCGATTGAAGTTCGGCAACCTTGTTTCGGATGGTGGCTGCATTATATACATAAAGAGGGCTGCCAAATTCTTCTATAAGTTGCTCGGGCGTTAGGCCCTGTAAATGGTAGGTGTTGTTTTCGAAACGCTGCATATGGCGATAAATAGTAAAAAAGGAAATAAGCCATTTTAGGCTGATAAATATTGATCGAGATACTGTTCCATCTCTTTTTGTAATTTTTGAGCCTCTTCTCCTGCTCTTTCTGCGAAGTCTCTACCGTCACTGGCATAAATAATACTCCTGGAGGCATTTATCAAGAGGCCACAATGGCGGTTCATTCCTATCTGCGACACGTCTTTTAGACTGCCGCCCTGGGCTCCTACCCCGGGAACGAGTAAGAAATGCTCCGGAATCAGGGAGCGGATATGCGCCAAATCCTGCGTTTGAGTTGCACCAACCACGTACATCATCCGATCGGCACCGGCCCATTGTTGAGAAGTGGTAAGGACTTGTTCGTAAAGGCGGCCCTGAGGTGTGGCAAGCTGCTGAAAATCACTGCCACCCTGATTAGAAGTGAGGGCCAATAAAATCACCCATTTATCTTTGAACTCCAGAAAAGGTTTTACCGAATCACTTCCCATATATGGAGCCACTGTAACGGAATCGAAATCCAGTCCGGCGGCAGAAGGGTCGAAGAAAGTTCGGGCGTAAAGACTTGAAGTATTGCCAATATCTCCACGTTTGGCATCGGCAATGCTAAAGTGGCTTTTGGGTATATAGTCCATCGTTTTGATCAGACTCTCCCATCCCTTGGGTCCCATGGCCTCGTAGAAAGCGATATTTGGTTTGTAAGACACACAATAATCGGCCGTAGCATCAATTATTTGTTTGTTAAATGCGAATACCGGATCGGGTTCCTGTAACAGATGGCGGGGTATTTTTCGAATATCCGTGTCCAAACCCACACATAGGTAGGACTTTTTCTCTAAAATATGGGCAAAAAGCGTTTCGTAAGTCATAGTCTCTAAAATATTGCGCCGAAATTACAACCTCTGCAAATAGATTCATAAATTTGCCACATTATTAAGTGAGAAACCATACGACAAATTACAATATAAGCATCTATGCGCATTCGAGAAACGTCAATTGCCGGTTTAGTTGAGCTCTTTCCAAGAGTTTTTGAAGATGAAAGAGGTTTGTTTTTTGAATCCTTTAATGCTACTGTTTTTGAAGGCTTGGGCTTACCCGTCAATTTTGTACAGGACAATCAGTCTTTTTCCGTAAAAGGAGTAGTGAGAGGATTGCATTTTCAAAATGCTCCATACGCACAGGGTAAATTGGTGCGGGTGATATCGGGCCGGGTGTTGGATGTGGCTGTAGATGTGCGTCCAGAGTCTCCTACATTTGGCAAATATGAGATATTTGAATTGCGAGCGGACCTTAATAATATGGCTTATATTCCAGAGGGATTTGCCCATGGTTTTGCTGCCCTCGAAGATTCCGTTTTCAGTTATAAATGCACTAATGGATATAATAAGGCATCGGAATCAGGTATCATCTGGAATGATCCCGATCTTGCCATTGACTGGGGAGTAGAGACGGCGAACGTATCGGAGAAAGATCAGTTACTACCTACATTAAAAGAACTTTTTAAAGTTCAGGATATATAACGGGATAAGGAGAGAATATTGGCCGATATTATTTTTCGAACAGCTCTTCCACGGCTTTACTAGCTACTTTACGCGCCGATTGGCCATTCTGTCCGGTTATAAGTCTTTCGTCCATTTCTATAAATTCTAGAAATGGCAACATGGCTTTGGTGAAATGGGCGCCCTTTTCTTTGAGGGTATCTTCCAGAGAGAAGGGTGCATCACTCATAAAGCTGACAAGTTTCTCCTCTAGATTGGTAAATCCGGTGACATATTTGTCCCTTACAAATGGACTGCCGTCTGTAAGTTTTATGGCGAGCAAGGCGGCTACACCGTGACCCACTGCGGTGATAAACCCACCGTTGTCGTATATGATTTTAGCTATTGCTGCCAGAGTTTCGTGGGCAGGGAAGTCGAACATAGCCCCAGGACCACCTACAAAATAAACCAATCGGTATTCAGAGGCATCGATTTGATCCGGGGAGCGTGTATTCTGAAGCATCTGCATCCAGGAGACGTCTCCCAAGTATTGGGTGTTCAGTTCATCCTTTATCTCAAGGCTCCTTGGGTCTACAGGAACTGCCCCTCCTTGTGGGCTTACGATGTCAAGAAGGATTTTCCTTTTATTGAAAATGTGATAGAAATGCGTCAACTGATTGAACCAAATCCCTGTGCTGGCAGACCGCTTAGGATAATGTCCATAATTGGTACAAACAATAAGTGCTTTCATAAGGCCGTTGGCATGGTGGGTTTTTGCAAAGGGTATTCGTTAGCGCCGAAAGCCTGAAATTAACAAATAAATATCGAATTTGTGCTGATAGGAATGAGGATGTTATAACAAATGGTTCTTATAAGCAAATGCAACTGCTGCAGCAGTGGACCTTGTTCCTGTCTTTTCCAATACCCTTAGGCGATGCCCTTCCACGGTACGTACCGATATAAAAAGTTTATCTCCTATTTCGACCGTAGAGAGCCCTTCACATATCAGTTGTAAGACTTCTTGTTCTCTCGGCGACAGGGATACATTACAGGCATTTGGGAAAAAAGGGTGTTTATTAGTCGCCCGGTTGGCCATTTTTCTGTGCATGGCTTTTGATACAAAATCATTATAATAAAAGCCTTCTTCAGCTACCCTATAAATGGCTTTCTCTACCTCGTCAGGGTTGGTGTCCTTAAGCAGGTATCCCTGGACTCCTTTCTCAAGCATATGGATGACAAACTTATCTTCGTTAAACATCGATACCACTATAATTTTAACCCCTGGATATCTTTCCAATGCCAGTTCAGTAGCCTGGATACCATCCATGACAGGCATTTGAAGGTCCATGAAAATAATGTCGGGAGTGTTGTCCTCCATTTTATCCAGGAGTTCCTGGCCATTGGCGGCTTCCAATACAAATTCTAAGCCCGGGATTCCACTGAGCATGGCAATGAAACCTTTCCTGAAAAGCTCGTGATCGTCAGCAATTCCTAATTTTAGTACTTTGGGTGCTTGGTCAATTTTAATTTCCATGATCGTTACAGGTTGATCGTTAATAAAGTTCTCTGGATCCTCAATTTAAGAAATTTTTGCCCGTTTAAAGGGATAAAGCGGCTCGGGTTTCTTCTCCGAAATTGGGGCAACAGGAATTTGAGCGATTGCCAAAGAACCTCCGGCAGGAGGAGAAACGTACCGAACAATCCCATTGATGATGGCCAGTCGACTTTCGATGCCAAGTAACCCTAGTCCTACAAGGTTGTCTTCTTTAAGTTGTGTTGCATTAAAGCCTATTCCATTGTCTGCTACTTTAAGGAAAATAAATTCAGAATTAATTTCCAACTCAATTTCAATGTTAGAGCATTTTGAATGTTTTATTGCATTATTAACCAGTTCCTGCATGATGCGATAAATAGTGAGTTCTACCTTCGGCTGTTGACGCATGCTGTCGTCGGCGGTGGAGTGGAAGGTTATCTGAAGTTGGTTGTTATCTTCGAGTTTATTGATGAATTCGCTAATAGCCTCCGAAAGACCGAAACGTTCCAAAGTCGTGGGAACAAGGTCCCGGGTAATTCGTCTTACATGTAAAATCGTTTCTTCTACCAGGGTCTGGGATTTATGAATCAGGGATCTTTCCTTGCTGTCGGGTTCCAGAACGATTTTGTTTAATTGGTTGAGACTTAGCTTGGTAAGGGAAAGCATAGTACCGATGTCATCATGCAAATCCTGGGCTATTCGGCGTCTTTCTGTTTCTTCCGAATTCAAAGCCGTGTCCAAGAGCCGCTTACTGTGGCTTTTTTCTATACTGTTCAGGGCCTTTTCCGCTTCAAATTTTCTTTTCTGATAAAGCATCACAAAAGTGATTACAAAAAATGCCATGATCAACATAGCCAACGTGGCCAATAGTAATGCAAATTTTAACTCTTCAATATTTTGCATAATGTTGTTTTTCAAAGTTAAAAAGCCCTACACTGATCGCTAGTAAATAAAAAATTTCAAAAATATAAGAAATATTAGCGGCAAAGCCAATGGAAAGCGGGTTGGTCCACTTTTCTGTGTAATGCAGGACCGGGGCGATGAAAACAAAACTGGAATAGTATAACAGGAAGCCACAACAGATCCAAAAAAATGTCGAATTGAATAGATTGGGTATTTTCATGGAAACCATAATCTCATAAAAGTAGAGCAGTATCCATAGGATCATCAGGATACACTGAATGGTAGATGCGTAAGGTACCATGGAATGATTATGACTATCATTCATATCTGGATTCACACGCATCATATCCCAAATAGAGAATAAGGCAAACAATACTATACTTAAGGCCACCAATTTCTTAAATATTGGAGAATCGAGTTTATAGATAAACATACCGGCCAGCAAAGTATAGGAAACCGGAATGCTTATATTATAAAATAATAAATTATTCGTTCGATGGGCTGCCAAATGAAACATGATAAGGTCAATGGCTAATTTGAAAATAAGGAAAATAAGTAGAATCAAATAAGGTTTACTGATATATGCCTTTCTCTTTAAAAGGATTATTATAGGTAGTATGGTGATGAAGACGGGCAAACATTGTAAGGGATGTCTGGTACAAAGCCCGATATAATTGTCGAACATAAATATTCCGTTGGTTAGAAGCCTCTGTTGAAAGAGGAAACGATAGGTGCTGGAGCCGTTGAACCAGGCTCCAGCAAATTTTTTAGCAATAATGGGGGCAGGTAGGTCCATCGCCCATGGCGCCTCCATCATCGTCGGCATCCTTCATTCCAGGAGCCTGCTTGCCACCCATTAGATTGTTCCCCTCCGCATCGACCGGAATGATGACAACCCTTGAGGTAGGTTTACCCTTTGGATCTTCCTTGGGTTGCTTTCCATCCCTGTTTTCTAATTGATTACCATAATAAACCTTAAAGCCTACGGCTTTTCCTCCACAATTTTTTAATAATTTCTCGAATGTCTCTAATCCGAAAAATTCTGATTCGATGTAATGGCTACCACTTTTTTCTTGATCACCACGTTTTGATTTATGATTTTCAAGTAATTTCTTTACTTGTGCACTCGGAAGGATTCTTCCTTCCGTTCCCGTATACTTTGGCATGTTTTTAAAGGGTAAAGGGTTAAAATTAGACCATGTTACTTTCAATAAAATTACTTGGAAGGTACATACGAAACAAATTTCTGTGCATGGACTTATTTAACGGTATTTGTTATAAAGTTTTCACTTTGAGTGATTTATATTATTTATTTTAAAAGTTTCACGTAAGATTACCTGTACAATCAGGGAAGGTTACGGATAGATGTATTACTAAAACATATATAGAAAAAAATGTTATAGCTTCTGATATTTGCTTGAAAAACCCCAACTTAATTGGCAACTTTTTTGATGCTCCTGAATTAGCCATTCATTAAAAGCATAAATTAAGCTGGGAATATACTTAAAGAGAATTCCTTCTTACTTAATAATTAGTATGACCAAACCTAAAATTTGCATAACCTATTGCCCTAAATGTGGTTGGTTGCTTCGGGCAGCTTGGTTGGCTCAGGAACTTTTGACCACTTTTTCCGAGAATTTATCAGCGGTAAGCCTGGAGCCAGCCGAGGAATCAGGGCGGTTTATGATCTCAATACAGGAGCATACCGACGGCGAAATTATCGTATGGGAACGAAAACGGGACCACGGCTTCCCGGAGGCTAAAGTGCTCAAGCAAAGGGTTCGTGATATTATTGATCCGCAGCGTTCTTTGGGTCATAGTGATCACGGAAAGAATCAGACAGAATGACATCATTGAAGCCCTTGTGGTGACAATATGGCATATAAATATTTGTAGGTTATTTATTTGTATATTGATTATCAGGTATTTAGTTATTTTATTATAAAAATATTATATTCTGGGAAATTTTTGGTATGGTGTTTTATGTTTTATAGGTAGCATTACACACCTAAACAAGCTGAGCCATGAAAAATAAACTAAATATCCCCAAAGAAATGTTGATGAATATTGATTTTATCAACACCGTGAATGGAGGCATGAGTGCCTCGGCCGTTCACCTAAAAGAAAATGAAAATGACTATGAGGTTCATGTCAAGATTCCTGGAATAGAAGTGGAAGACATGCAAATAGAGATCCTAAAAACTCCAAAAGGTAAGAGTGCACTAAAACTGTTTCACTTACTACCGGTATTCGGAACGGAAAAAGATGAGGTACACGAGTGGAAGTCGATCCGGGTAATCAATAACTTCATATTGCCAGATGGTGTAGCCCACGAAGAGATTTCTGCCGATTATGATCGTGCAGGACGGGAATTGATTTTAAGGCTTCCCTTCGGTCACGACGCTAGTGGCTTCCGTAAGACCGTAGATATTGGTCGAATCTAACTGTAGTAATTATACGATTGAATATTTAGGCGTGCCGTTCTGATTTAGGGGCAGCACGCTTTTTATATACCCTTAATAATGGGTGGAATACGTTAACTTACAGGTAATGGGCTTATTAATACAAATGAAGTGACTTCTGAAAAAGGCTATATCAGAAATTGTATTTGGTCGGCTATGCTTATAATTATAGGAGGGATTTGAGTGGAAATGATTTATAAAGATGGCTGGAGAGGTCAATAATAATTCTACATAAGTGTATCTTAGGGCCAAAGTTTACAGTTACTCCTCCAATCAATACTTAACGTTATGAAGAAGTCTAATATCTTCGCCTTTATAGAACTATCTAAGCTCGTGGCTGAAATAAGCAAGGCCGAGAATCCGGCTCAGTTAAAGCAGAAGTTCAAATCTCAGTCTGCCTATTTTAATATCCTAGAGTCCCGTTATTTTTCTGACGGTCTCGTTCCTGAGTGGGAGGCGATCCTTAAATTAATTCAGAAAAAAGAAGCTTTGGTCGATGAAAGTGGAAGGGTGATCATGAATGCCACTGCCAATAGTCTAGACCATTTTACAGATCAGGAATGCAAAAATCTGGCGAATAAAATATCGGCTCTATTCCAAAAGGTGGAAAAAGAGTTTAAATAAAATTGCTTCCTATTCGGCCGGGAGGATTAGAATAATTTCCTCCCGGATCGATAAGAAGCAATGTGATCAGTTGACTGTAGCGCCTTGCCAAACTGGAGCGCTGGGCTGAATAAACCTAAGGCTTCCGTCCCGGTCTTCGGCCATTAATATCATTCCTTGGCTTTCCATTCCCATCATTTTCCGAGGAGCAAGGTTGGCCAGGTATAGTACCTGTTGCCCTATTATATCTTCTGGCTTGAAGTGCTCCGCAATCCCACTCAGGACCGTTCTCGTTTCCAGACCCGTATCTACTACTATCTTTAGTAATTTCTTACTCTTAGGTACAGCCGATGCCTCGAGAATCTTTACGACCCGGATATCCTGTTTGGCAAAATCTTCAAATTGTATCTCTGCTTTTATGGGTGCCACCACTTTCCCTTCGAGCTCATTTTGTCTTTTTGCATCATGAAGTTTTTGAATTTGAGCAGCAATGGCCTGGTCTTCTATTTTTTCGAATAAAAGACTAGCGGTAGTTATATTTTGCCCGGCACCTAACAAATCGGGGCTGCCCGCATCCTTCCATAATAAGGATGTCATACCAAACTGCGTGGCCAACTTGGCGGCAGTATGGGGAAGTACAGGTTCGGAGACTATAGCCAGTGTCGCTGATATCTGCAGGGCGATGTTTAGTATGGTATTAACCCGATCAGGGTCCGTCTTGATGGCATGCCAGGGCTGGGTGTCTGCCAGGTATTTATTACCCATTCTGGCCAGATCCATAATATGCGTCAGGGCTTCTCTGAAGCGGTAATGCTCCATAGAGTCGGCAATTTTATCGGGGAAGCTACCCAGCTCGCTCAATACTTGTTGGTCTATAGGTTCTAATGGTCCCCGAACTGGTACCCTGCCTTCGCAGAATTTCTGTGTAAGAACTACGGCTCTGTTTATGAAGTTTCCGTAAATACCTACGAGCTCGCTATTGTTCCTGGTCTGGAAGTCTTTCCAGGTAAATTCACTGTCTTTGGTTTCGGGTGCATTCGCTGCCAGTACATAGCGAAGTACATCCTGCTGTCCCGGGAAATCCTGCAAATATTCGTGCAGCCACACAGCCCAGTTACGGGACGTGGAAATTTTGTCCCCCTCCAGATTCATGAATTCGTTGGCGGGGACATTGTCCGCTAGGATATAACTGCCTTCTGCCATCAGCATGGCAGGAAATATGATGCAATGGAAAACAATATTATCCTTACCAATAAAATGTACAAGCTTAGTTTCTCCGTCTTCTGATAACTCCGGATCCTTTTTCCACCATTTTTCCCAACCTTGATCTGTCCCATTCTGCTGAATTAACCAGTCCCTTGTGGCCGAAATATAGCCGATGGGAGCTTCAAACCATACGTAAAGTACCTTATTGTCGGTGTCAGGAAGAGGTACCTTTATGCCCCAGTCAAGATCCCTGGTCATGGCACGGGGCTTAAGCCCATCTTTTAGCCATGATTGACACTGCCCTAATACATTGGTTTTCCATTCGGGATGGCTACCTATATATTGTTCGAGCTCAGTCTGCATTTTATCTAAAGGCAAAAACCAATTTTTTGTGGATTTCAGTACCGGCTTTGATCCTGATAAGGTGGAGCGTGGGTCTATCAGCTCTAGCGGGCTCAGTGTGGAGCCGCATTTCTCACATTGATCTCCGTAGGCATTAGGATTGCTACAAACCGGGCAGGTACCTACAATATAGCGGTCGGCCAGGAACTGTTGTGCCTGTTCATCATAATACTGTTCAGTGGTCTCTTCGACAAAGCCGTTTTTGTCGTATAGCTTCGTAAATATTCCTTGTGCGGTTTCGTGATGTATAGGTTTGCTGGTGCGGGAATAAATATCGAAGGAGATTCCTAATTCCTTAAAGGATGCATCAATTTGCGAATAATATTTATCCACCACCTGCTGAGGGGTCATGCCTTCATTTTTGGCACGGATTGTAATAGGGACACCATGCTCGTCTGTGCCACTAATGAAGGCCACTTCCCGCTCCCTGGCACGTAAATAGCGTACATAAATGTCGGCTGGAATATAGCAGCCGGCCAAATGGCCAATATGAATGGGGCCGTTAGCATAAATAAGTGCGGCGGTGACAGTATATCTTTTAGGTACTTTATTAGACATGGAATGGCGGTGAAAATTTCGTAAATAGGATGTTTTCCATAATGGATACTTAACAACATGCGAAATTAGTAAAAAGGTCATTGAAAATAGGGGAATGCATGGGGAAAGTAGGCTCAGATGCTTTTTTTATCTAATTTTTTGTCAACCCGATATATTAAAGCGAACTTTGATGATCTTCGAATCTTGAAAGGTATGAATGTATTAGTAACCGGGGCGACTGGCCTGGTAGGTAGCGTCACTTGTAAACTTTTGTTGGCAGAAGGGCACCAGGTTTTTGCCCTCGTACGTAGTGGAGCCGATCGCTCCTTGTTAAAAGGGATTCAATCACGTATCAACTGGGTAGAAGGGGATGTGCTGGATGCAGGAAGTGTGGAAGATGCTGTAAAGGGTATGCATTATGTAGTGCATACGGCTGCTGTAGTTTCTTTTGTGCCCAAAGATAGGGCTATGATGTATCGGGTAAACCAACAGGGTACAGCCCATGTCGTGAACGCCTGCCTGCTCCAAGGGATCGTTAAGCTTTGTCATGTCAGTAGTATTGCCGCTCTAGGCCGCCCAGATCCTCGGAAGATCGTAGGGGAACATCCCCTTGTACTCGATGAAAGCCAACGTTGGGAAGAGTCGCCGGAAAACTCTGAATATGCCAAAACAAAACATCTTGCTGAACTGGAGGTCTGGAGAGGCATAGCAGAGGGGTTGAATGCCGTTATAGTGAACCCCACTCTGATTCTGGGAGAAGGGGACTGGACTAAAAGCAGTACACAGATATTTCGGTATGTTTTTCAGGAAAAACCTTTTTATACCGAAGGGATTGCTAATTATGTGGATGTCAGAGATGTAGCTTCGATTGTTATCCAACTATTGGTTTCTGATATTTCTGGAGAGCGATTTTTGCTCAATGCGGGAAGCATTTCTTATAAAGATTTGTTTGATTTAATAGCAGATAAAATGGGCAAAAGGCGACCTCGATTTAAAGTAGGATCGGGGCTTGCGGGAGTAATCTGGCGTGTTGAGGCGGTTCGAACCTGGCTAATGGGAACTAAGCCGCTAATAACCAAAGAAACGGCACAATCTAGCGCCAGACGAATTAGTTATGATGCTTCTAAGTTGCGGAAAGCCTTAGATTTTAGCTTTACACCCATTGACCAAACCATCGCCCGGGTCTGCGAAAGTTTGAAGCAATCCATTTGATAAGCGCCGAATAATTTATAACTTTCTATGTCTTTGGACCAGGGGTGTTTTATTCATGACTCGATAGGGATGCTATTTTTCTTTAAAAAGTATATTACGATTTGGCTAGAGGAGATCTATTGATATGAGCTGTTGTTCTTTATGCTAATGGAATCAGGATTGTTATGGAGAAAAATTTCGGAGAAAGGAAAAATTATATGAATGAGACCCTTTTAAGGTTTGAAAAAATGCTGGCAACCAGTGTCCAGGAGTTTTTCGATCTGGATACCTATGAGCAGGTTACGGGGCATTACATGGAAATTGGCGATTATAATAAGGCTATGATTGCCTGTGAGAGAGGACTGGCCGACTATCCATATTCTTTGGATCTAACATTATGTAAAGTACAGCTGCTGGCTAAGAAGGGAGAATTTGAACAGGCGCAGGAATTGCTTGAACGCGCTTCACTATTTCATCCTGGCGATATCGAAATCGTTTATATGCAGGTAGGAATGGCCAATATGACGGGAGATTACGAGGAAGCCATCGAGCTTTTGGATAGTCTGTTGCATCGGGTAGACGAACGCGATGAGATTTACTTTCAAATGGGCCAGACCTACCAGAATATGGGTCGGCTAGAGGACGCTGTTCGCTACTATAAGGATTCTTTAAATATTAATCTAGACAATGAAAATGCCCTCATGGAGTTGGCGCACTGTCTGGAAATGTTGGGACTGCTGGAAGATCATTTACAATATTACACTCAGCTGGTCGATAAGGCCCCTTTCTCATGGCTAGCATGGTATAATCTAGGCATTGCCTACCGAAGATTGGAACGTCATACCGATTCCGTAGAAGCATTCGAATATGCCACATTGATCAAAGAAGATTTTGCTTCGGCATATTTCCAGCTCGGCAATGCTTATATGAGCCTGGAAAATTATGGAGATGCCAAAACACAATATTTAAAAGCAATTGAGTTAGAAGGGGATCAACCCGAGACTTTTTGCAGTTTGGGTACCTGTTATGAAAAGATGGAAGTATATGACCAGGCCATTAAATGTTATCAGAAAACCGTAAAAATAGATCCGCATTGGGACGATGGATGGTATGGCTTGGGTATTTGTTTTGCGGCATTGGATCGATGGTATGAAGCGGTTGGCTTCTTAAGAAAAGCGATACAAATAACCGAGTTCAACCCTGACTATTGGTTGGCCCTGGCCGAGACTGAGTTTAAGATTGGAAATGTGATATCGGCCTTCGAAGCCTTTGAAAAGGCGGCGGAAATTGAACCTTCGAACCCGGAAATTTGGCTGAAATGGTCTTTGGTATTATTTGAACAGGGCAATTATGCCCGTGCCATTGATCTGATTCAGGCCGCCATTGACGATATGCCAGAGGAGGCCGACCTATACTATCACATGGCAGTATATCATATTCATTCTGGAAGTTATCGGGAGGCGCTGGTTTTTTTGGAGACTGCCCTCACCTTAGATTACGAAGGCCATGCGCAGCTCTATGAATTCTTTCCAGATTTGGAAAAGCAAAAGGCCTTGCATAAAATCATTGAGCAGTATCGCCAATAATTTTATTTAATGGCAGCAAGGAGCTGATTCGTTTGAATGCCCGTAGCACATTTGAAATGTCCCTGCGGGCATTCTTTATGCCCATGTAATCCGCACGGTCTACATGCCAAGGGTTCCAGGGGCTGAACTACATGGGATAGCGGAGATAAAGGCCCAAAGCCAAATGCGGGCACAGTCGAACAAAAAATTGCAGTAACGGGGGCTCGCATGGCCGAGCATATATGCATGGGGGCCGAATCGTTTACATAATTCATAACGGCATTTTTCATTAGGGCTGCGGATTCCAGAAGGCTCAGCTTCCCTGATAAATTTTCTATCCGAATGGATGAATTGGCATTTTTAATAAGTTCTTCACAAAAGTCAGTATCCGAGGGCGCTCCTAGCAAATAAATCTGATATCTGCTACATTTGTTGATTAGGTCGATCCATCCTCGTTGATGATACTGCTTGGTAAACCAAACCGAGGTAGGAGCCATGCAGATATACGATTGAGATTGATATTTGACAATCTTTTGGTTGTCCTGAGGAGATGGGTAGAGTCGGGGTAGGGTAGGCTCGATGGGGGTATGACCCTGTAGAAGGCTATGATTTCGTTGGATTTCGTGAACTCCATCTTCAATGGCATGTGGGTATGCTTGTGAAAATAGAAATGAGAAAGGGTTCTTATTGAAGCCAATACGATTAGGGGCCTGAGATAGGCCGGTTAATATGCCTGTAGCCCCAAAACGTTGCAGGTTAATGACGAGATCATATTTTTCACTTCTGATCTTCTTCAGGAGTTTCCATAGACTGCTGTATTTTGCTGTTTTCTTTTCCCAGATCAAAACCTGGTGTAAATAGGGGTGGTTCGCTAGCAATCCTTCATTTCCTCTTCGAAGCAGAAAGTCTATCTTTGCCGAAGGATATGCCTGAAAAAGGGTTTCTAACAGGGCCGTAGCCAAAATTACATCACCGATAAAAGCGGTTTGTATGATTAGAATACGTTTTGAATCCATTAATTTCACAGTGTTTCACGCAAAAGTCCGTATTTTTGTACAGACCACCCTAAATTATTGGTGCGTTTTTTGTGTTTAAAAGGAATGAAGAGAAACAGTTCAGGCAAAAGGCTTTCCTCCAGTGCCTCATCCATAGTGCTTACAGAAGAATACCAGGTACATACGTTGCCCAATGGAATCCGTATTGCTCATAAACAAGTCCCATATACTCAAATAGCCCATTGTGGCATTATGCTCGATATTGGGAGTCGTGATGAGCTCCCTCATCAGCAGGGGCTGGTTCATTTTTGGGAGCATATGGCTTTTAAGGGGACGGGAAAGCGGAGTTCTTACCATATTATCAATCGTCTGGAGAATGTAGGAGGCGAGCTTAATGCTTACACCACCAAAGAAAAAATCTGTTTTCATGCTTCTGTCCTAGATGTTCATTTTGACAAAGCATTGGAGCTACTTGCTGATATAACTTTCAACTCCGTATTCCCGGAAAAGCAATTGGAAAGGGAGCGGAATGTTATCCTTGAGGAAATGTCAATGTATATTGATTCTCCCGAAGATGCTATCCAGGATGATTTTGACCAACTGGTATTTCCGGAGCATGCCCTAGGCAATAATATATTAGGCACGGCAGAGACGGTTAATTCTTTCGGGAGAGAGGAGTTAATTGGCTTTATCGATCAGAATATTGATACCGAACATATCGTAGTTTCTTCTGTTAGCAGACTACCCTTCGCCAAGGTGGTTCGTATTGCGGAGAAGTATCTGCGGGATATTCCTTCACGTAGATCGAACAGACTTCGGGTTCCGCCACAAATATATACGCCCAGCGTTCAGCAAAGAGAAAGGCCTATTACCCAGGCACAGTGTGCCATGGGGCACCCTTCTTATGCCCTCTCTGATGCCCAGAGATTGCCATTTTTTATGTTGGTTAACCTTCTGGGCGGACCAGGAATGAACAGTAGGTTTAACCTTTCCTTAAGAGAGAAATATGGATTTGTATATGCCATTGAAGCCAATTACACCCCTTATCTGGATACAGGCTTTCTGGGCTTTTTCTTTGGTACTGAAGCCCGTCAGTTAGCAAAAAGTATATCTTTAATAAAGAAAGAACTGAAAAAGGTGCGGGAGGTATCCCTTTCTACGACCCAGTTGCATCAGACGAAAGTACAGTTGATGGGCCAGCTTGCGATGTCAGAAGAAAGTAATATGAATTTTATGCTAATGATGGCTAAAAGCCTTCTGGATACCGATAAGGTAGATTCTCTTCCGGAAATATTTGCTGAAATTGAAGGAATAACTGCGCGCCAACTTCAAGATATTGCACAAGAAATGTTTAATGAGGATGATTTTAGTTACCTCACCTTTTTGCCTGAATAAATATCAAGGCCCATAGGTAAATCCTGACGGGCCTTGATGGGCTAGTTTTCTGAGTGATAATAGAGGGTAGAGGCATTTGCCGGCCTGAGGATATTTTGAGCAGCGACATACAGGTCTTCAGTACTCAGATTGTGAATAATATCGGCATCTTCGTTGGCCCAATCCACATTACCCGCGTTTGCTGCAAATGCCAGATTCATGGCACGGTTGAGTAGCTCTACTTCAGAGAAGGCAAGAGTGGCTTCTGTTTGATTTTTAACTTTTGCAAGTTCCTGCTCCTCCACCGGTTGGCTTAGCATTGTTGCCAGAATTTCATTGACCGCCTCATCGGCCTCTTTCATATCTACACCCGGGTTAAGGTTGCCTTTGATTAGTAGCAGACCTGGGTCCAGGGAGGCAGTTACACTTGCACTAATGCTATTGAAAAAAGGACTTTCTTTCAGTAAACTACGATAGAGCCTTGATGACTTACCTCGCCCTAATATATCGCTGAGTAAATCGCCAGCGTAATAGTCCTTATCATAACGCCCAGGCATATGAAACACCTTCACTAGGGAGTTCAATGGTACTTGTGCGGATGTTTCTAAGAATCGGGGAGCCGTTTGTATCGGCTCCTTGGGTAGGTTGCGCTGATATATGGGCCCGGAGGGGATGGGGCCAAAGTATTTCTCTGCCAGCATTCGAACATCGTGAGTATGTACCGCACCGGCAACTACCATGACAGCATTATTGGGGCGGTAGAATTTATAGAAGAATGCTTGTACCTCTTCCATCGTAGCCTCTTCAATATGGCTGATATCCTTGCCAATAGTAGCCCATCGATAAGGGTGCTGGGAATAAGCTAGGGGGCGCAACTTGAGCCACATATCCCCGTAAGGCTGATTAAGGTATCTTTGTTTAAACTCTTCAATCACCACTTTTCTTTGAACCTCCAGTACATTAGGATCAAAGGATAGGCTCATCATCCGATCCGACTCCAGCCAGAATGCAGTTTCTATGTTTCGAGCGGGAAGGGTAATGTAATAGTTGGTTATATCTGGAGAGGTAAATGCATTATTTTCACCTCCTACACGCTGAACAGGTATGTCGTAGTCGGGAATGTTTTTAGAACCTCCAAACATCAAATGTTCGAATAAATGGGCGAAACCAGTTCGGTTTTCATCTTCATCCCGGGAGCCCACGTTATAAAGAATATTGACAGCAGCCATGGGCGTAGCAAAATCTTCGTGGACAAAAACTTGAAGACCATTCTCTAACGTGAATTGCTCGTAACGGATCATACTTTTGTGTTCAGATAATATTTTATTGAAAAAGGGGTTATATCCCTATATTGGGGAAACCCTAGCCAGATATTTGTGGTTGTATGCAAAACTAAGGGTCAGCAACCATAGCACCAAAAATCATTTTTCATACTGCATCAACAAAATGAAGTTACGTTTATTCGCATTTGTATTGTTTACTCTAAATTTTAACCCGGTTCAACAGTCCAAAGCACAGTTGCTCAACGATCCTGCAGCCATGAAAACTATTCAGAAAAGCCTGGATAGAATTTATAACCTGGAATTTGCAGAAGCCCAAAAACTTATTGACCGTATTGAAGTGCAGTATCCGGGTCATCCCGTATCTCATATTCTTGATTCTTTCGTATTATTTTGGAAATATCTCCCGGTTAAAGATCATAAAACCATGTCGAAGGTGTATGTGCAGCACCTTAATAAATGTCTGGATGCGGTGGATAAAAAATTTGGTAAAGATAGCAAGGATCCGGAGGCCGTTTTCTATACAATGGTTGCCCGGGGTTATTTGGCTATGATGTATAATTATAATGGAGAAATGCTCAGTGCTGCCTCCGAAGGAAAGAAGGCTTATAACGCTTTTACTGAGGGATTAAAATTAACCAATAAAAATCCAGAGTTTTATTTCACTTCCGGCATGTATAATTATTATGTGGAAGTGTATCCCGAAGAGCATCCTATTGTGAAGCCTTTATTGATATTTTTTAAAAGTGGAGATAAGGAATTGGGACTTCGACAAATTGAAATTGGAACCCGTTTGGGAACCATTACTAAGGCAGAATCTTGTTTTTATTTGGCACATATATTTACCAAATATGAAAATAAAACCGAAAAGGCGGCTAGCTTCATGCAGAAACTAGTCGACTGGTATCCTCAGAATCCGCTTTATGCGATGAAATATGCCGAGGCCCTTCTGCTGGCTGGACGCTTCGATCAGGCAGAGGATAAGCTAAATATGATTAAAAAAATTTCTACTGGTTTTTATCCCGGGGCTTATCAAACATTTCAAGGCCTAGTTTTTGAAAAATCTCTGAGAAACGATCAGGCTGCAAAAACATGTTATCTTGCATCATTAAAGTTGCCTCATGACAGCCAGTATACAGAAGAGTACATATCTATTGCCTATGCGGGCTTAGCCAGAATTGCTCATCGGGAAGGGGATAAAGCCAAGGCCAAGGCCTATTATAAGAAATGTCTGGAAAAGGCGGAGTATCGTGCCCTGGTCGCTGAGGCCAAGGCCTATAAGTAGGGTCGTCTTATATTTTTTGAATGGTGAGGGACAGTCATCAGGTTAGAATATCTTTTACCACATGTCCGTGAACATCGGTAAGGCGATAACGTCTGCCTTGATGTTTAAATACAAGTTGTTCATGGTTCATACCGAAGAGGTGTAGGACAGTGGCCTGAAAATCGTGAATATGAATTGGATTCTGAGCAACATTATAGCTAAAGTCATCCGTTTCTCCATAAACGATGCCGGGCTTTACGCCTGCTCCGGCCATCCACATCGTAAAACAGCCTGGATGATGATCTCTTCCATAATTATTTTTGGTAAGCTGTCCCTGGGAAAAACTGGTCCGGCCAAATTCACCTCCCCAAATGACCAGAGTATCTTCCAATAATCCCCTTTGTTTCAGATCCTGCACCAGGGCGGCAGAGGCCTGATCTACATCCTTCGTTTGCTTTCGAATATCGCCAGGAAGATTGCCGTGTTGATCCCATCCGGTATGGTAAAGTTGAATAAACTTCACATCTCTTTCCGCCATACGACGAGCCAACAGGCAATTAGCAGCAAAAGTACCTGGCCTGCGGGCCTCTTCTCCATACAGCTTATAAACATAATCGGGTTCGTTTTTTAAGTTAACGGCATCAGGAACAGAGGTCTGCATTTTGTATGCCATTTCATACTGGCTAATCTTAGAATTAATTTCTGGATCACCCCAGAGTGTGTATTGGTGTTCATTTAAGGCTTTAATATGATCCAGGGTCCTGCGTCGATCTGCCGGGGAAACCCCGTTTGGGTTTTGTAGGTATAAGACCGGGTCTTTTCCAGCCCGCAAATGTACTCCCTGGTGGTGTGATGCTAGAAAACCGTTTGACCATGCTGCCGTGCTGAGAGGCTGGTCATTGAGCCCCTTGGAGATAAGAACCATGAAATGCGGCAGATTTTCGTTGTCCGATCCTAGTCCATAGCTTAGCCAAGAACCCATAGAGGGGCGTCCGCTCTGTTGCGAACCAGTCTGAACGAACATGACGGCTGGTTCGTGGTTGATGGCTTCCGTATATACAGACTTTAAGATGCATAGCTCATCTACTATTTTTGCCGTATGAGGGAGTAATTCACTTATCCAAGCGCCTGCCCGTCCATATTGTTTAAAATTGTAGATTGACTTTACCAAAGGGAAAGAAGATTGCCCTGCCACCATTCCTGAATTTCGCTGGGTGCCCCTAATGGAATCGGGTATCTCCTGGCCATGCCATTTGGTTAAAGCGGGTTTGAAATCAAAGGTTTCTAGCTGAGAGGGTCCACCACTCATAAACAAATAGATTACCCGTTTGGCTTTTGCAGGAAAAGTAGGCCCGGTCAAAAAGGTTTGTAGCTCATTAGGCAGGTCGGTCCGTCTGTTTTGAGAACTACTAAGCATGCTGGAAAGCGCCAGACCACCAAAGCCTAAACCGGCTTTGGTAAGAAAATCTCGACGGTTTAGCTGGTTCTGTATTTTTTTTATCTCATTCATATTATTTACGTGTATAGGCTTCATCAGTATTCATTAGAGCATGTACAACCGTAGCCAGGGCTGCGGTTTGCTGCAGAGGTAGAGATGTGTCTCTTGCTCGACTACCAGTACTGAGGTATTGCTCAGCCTGGTTCGTATTATCTCCGAAATGTTTTAATTCATCTCGGTAAAAACGATAGATTAGCTCGATCTCACTTTTGTCAGGCTCTCGGCCGATGACCATCCGGAAGGCCATTTTTAATGCCTTTTCTGGAGGAAGCCTATCTCTTAGTACACGTTCCGCCAGGCTGCGGGCTGCTTCTATATACTGTGGATCGTTGAGTAGGACCAGGGCTTGTAGGGGTGTACTGGTAGGCCGCCTCTTTACAACACATTCTCCTCTTTCGGGAGCATCGAAGATTAACATGGAGGGTGGGGGAGAGGTTCTTTTCCATATGCTGTATAAACTACGTCGATAAAGGCCATCACCTGCTGCCTGAAGGTAGCGATATCTCCAGATTTTGTCAGTAAGTTCATCCCAGATACCCTCTGGTTGGTAGGGGTATACACTGGGTCCTCCGAGACTTTTGACTAATAATCCGCTAATGGCTAGGGCATTGTCCCGAATCATTTCTGCAGACAGCCGGAATCGTGCAGCTCGGGCTAGAAGTAAATTTTCGGGATCCTGCTCTAATAATTGGGGACTTATGGCGCTGTGTTGTCGATAAGTGGCTGAAAGCATAATGGTTTTATGCATTTTTTTTATGTCCCAACCCGACTCTTGAAAGGTGACTGCAAGCCAGTCCAGAAGCTTGGGATGCGTAGGTAAATCTCCCTGATTACCGAAGTCTGCTGCCGATCGAACCAATCCATTTCCAAAATGCATCTGCCATAATCGATTGACATACACCCGGGATGTAAGGGGATGATCTTTATGGAAAAACCACTGAGCGAGTCCCAACCTGTTGGCTGGGAATTTCTTTTTGAAGGGAAGTATGCCTTCCAATGCTCCTGGCTCTACCCGTTGTTTAGGAGCATTATAGACGCCTCTATCCAGTAAATAGGTAGGGCGAGGCTGGGGTAGATCGCCCATGACCATGATTTCTGGAATTTGGTTAAGCAGTGCATTTTTTTCTTCTAAAGTCTTTTTTATATCCTTATTGATTTTTATAAAAGACGGATTTGCATGGGTATGATAATATTCTTTAAGCCATTTTTTTTGTAAATCAGAAGTAGTGGTTTTCCAAATATTTACCACTTTCTGCGGATCATGCTGAAACAATACCTCAAGAGCCGTAAGGTTTCGGTTATAAATGGCTAGTTCGTCAATACCCCCATCTTTAAAGGGGATAAGCAGGTTACGTTGTCCAAGGGTAAAGCCTTCAAAGTTATAGGTATGGATATTTTTTTGATATAAAATCCCTTTATACAAATTATCATAATCATGCTGCTGGGCTACCAATTCACCATCAATATAAATTCTTGCGCCCTCTGCCTTACTCGATCCGTCATATGTGAGCGTTATCCGGGTCCATTTTCCTGTTGGAATCGGATTTTTAGTGCTCACCTGAATGGCATTTTGCGGATAAGAATGGGCAATGATAAACTGTAATTTATTTTTTGCCAGACGTAAGGAATATCCCTTGTAGCCCAAACGAATGTCCTCGCAATGATAAAACACTCCGGCATCGGGGTAGACCTTTTTGGGGTTAATCCATAAATCTACGGAAAAGGGGTCGGTGCGTTCGAACCAACCTACCCTATGCCCTAGCTTTATGGTGTTATAGTCGCTTACGAAATAAGCATTCCCTTTTTTACCTGGTTTTAGTATGGCTTCACTGGTTTTGGCAGGTTGGCCTGGGTTAGCCAAATTGGGAGTGCTAGCGTGCTTATTAACAATATTTTCTAATTTGTCGAAGGGATAGTAGGCCACGAGGTTCTTTCGTATTCCTGCTTTAAGCATATCAACATCTGAGCCATTATGGCGGATCCATTTTCGCAAGTTTTCCGATTCGCCAGATTTTATTAGGGTTTTCTTCTGCTGGAGTTTCCCCAATTTTGCATCGAGGTTACGGAGTAAGTTTTCCTGCTCTTCAGTAGTTAATAAAAGTGCAGGACCTGGCGTTTGATCTGGGCCATATACAGGGCTTCCAGTTTCATGAGTGCTGTTGAAGAGCCCAAACATTTTGTAATAATCTTCCTGACTTATGGGGTCATATTTGTGATCGTGACATCGTGCACATTGAACAGAGAGCCCTAGCACACCCTGACTCACCGTTTGCACCCGATCGGCATTGTATTCCACCCGGTATTCTTCAAATACAATTCCTGCTTCTGAATTCTTTTTATGAAGCCGGTTGAAGGCGGTAGCCAATATACTCTCTTGGTTTTTATTAGGGATTAAGTCCCCGGCCAGCTGCCAGGTGATGAATTGATTGTAGGGCATATTCCGATTATAGCTGTCGATTACCCAGTCCCGCCATGGTGAAAAATCCCGGTGTTTGTCATCCAGATATCCGTCGCTGTCGGCATAGCGAGCAATATCCATCCATTCGGAGGCCATGCGTTCACCATATGCCGGTGATTGAAGATAGCGGTCAATCATTTTTTCATAGGCATCGTCCGATCGATCGTTAAGGAATTCATCTATCTGACTTAGCGTTGGAGGGAGTCCACATAAATCGAAACTGGCTCTTCGGATCAGATCTTCACGGCTTGCTTCTTTGGATGGTTTGATACCTTCCTTTTCTAAACGCTCCAGGATAAATGCATCAATGGGTGATTTTATCCATCTGGTCTTGCTGGTTGCTGGGATAGCAGGCTTCTGGGGCTTTATGAACGCCCAATGCGGCTTGTAGACAGCCCCTTGTTCTATCCATCGTGTGATGATAGCAATTTCTTTTACGGATAGTTTCAGGTTCGATTCAGGCGGGGGCATTTGCAAATCAGGATCCGAAGAAACGATACGTGTATACACTTCGCTGGCCGCAAGGTCATGTGGTACGATGGCGTGTTGTTCAGGAAAATTTTTAAGAGCGGCATAAGCTCCTTCGGCGGTATCTAAACGTAATCCTGCTTTTTGTTTTTTTTGGTCTGGTCCATGGCAAGCGAAGCACTTATCCGACAATATCGGCTTAACATCGTAGGTGAAATCTACGTACTCAGTAAGTTCCCCTTCTGCCAAGTTCACCTCATATGGCTTTTTTTTGCCACAGCTCCATAGAAATGCCAGAACGATCAGGGTAAAGAAACGATTCATGTTGTATATTCTACTTTAAGCTTATCCCCTGGCTTTTAAGCTGGAACAGGAGCATCCCCATCTAAGGGTACGTACCCTTATAAGGAATAATTGTAGCAATATACTTGGATTAAGTAGGAAAAAAATTATTTATAATAAGACCTCATTTGCTCGTTGAGCTAATTAAGTAGGTTCGTTCCTGGCCCCGCGGAGTGAAAAGGGAGCCTTGGCTACATCTTCCTTTTTCTACGGTTCCCTGGCAATACTGCCGAGTGCCAAACGTTGCCGATGATCAGGGGAGGATTTTAACTTTCACCCATACCATACGGTGGTCTGAGCTAGCGGTTCTTGTGGCGACAAGGGCCGCGTGGGGACTATCGGGGGAAGGCCAGAAGACGCCACTGTCAACTAGGTCAAAACCGAATTGGGAGGGAAGGACATAATCGGCCCTCATACGCCAGACGGCAGTATGGTATTGGGAAACCTTATTGGTAGGGCTATGAAGCTTAGCGCCTTCGCTTTGCGGAGCAGGTTGACCTAAGACTAAAGGGTCGGTAAGTAAATTTTGAATTGCCGATAATATGGCATTCCCTTCATCCGGAGAGGCATTTTGGTCGCCCAGAATAACGAATCTACTGTGGGTAGGGAGTCCACCTTTACCCCCTTGATCATCATAAATATAGTCGCTTTTGTCTTTATGTATATAGTCATTCCAAAACCGAATTTCGTCATGATTCCTTTTGCCGTTACGATCTTCGGCTCCATCAAATGATGGGGGAGTGGGGTGACTGGCCAATAAATGGATGGTTTTACCTCCTACGATCACGGGAACGTCCCAGTGTGATTTGGAAGAGAGAGGAAATTGCGCCCATGCTTCGGGGCTATACCAGTCCGAACCATCAGCTTTGGTGGTGCGCAGTGCTCCCGGCATATCCTTCCATTTGAAATGTTGAAAGGTTCTTATCCTTGATTGATCCAGGGGGAATCTTGAAAGTATAACCATTCCGTATTGTCCGGGATAAAGTCCGTAACCCCATGCATCGGCACCGAACTGACCCGCCTTTCCATCGTTGTCTAGGTCGAAGGGGCTTGGCTGACCGGTATTCACCGTATGAACAAAATAGTACGGATAGTCTATGGGCATCTTTCCGTTTTGAGCTTTGTTCAAATAGTTCCTTTTAAAAGCATTTATACCATCTTCTGGGTTGGAGATATAATCAAACTCATTAAGTAAGATAATATCTGGCCTGACTGTCTGGATAATCTGAGCGATATTTTTAATCTGTTGATTATCACCCGAGGCAAGTTCTGCTTTTAAGATCCCGGCTGATAATGGGACCGATTTCGATAGAGCATAATTTTGTGCCTCCATACTAACATTAAAAGTGGCTATCTTCAAAGTGTTATCTTCGGAGACGGATTGGGAGCGGGCTTGGAAGCTTAACATGATAGCGGGAAGAAAACTCAGTAATAATCGTTGCGAGAATCGATTCAGCTGAAGTAAAGCGAACATATTGGTTTGTTGAATGAATGAAGGAACAAAAGAAAGTAATTCCTGGTAATTTACCAGCAGGATATACAGGATATTGTTACTTGAACAGCTGGTACCCTGGCCCTAATAGGATTTCTCTTCTTTTACGCTCAATATCTGGAATAGACCTGAAAATATTACTAATCGTTGTGTTATGGAGAAATGTATTCCACAAAAAAGCCGTTGGACAGTTCCAACGGCTTTTTTGTTTATCGTATATCAATGGAAGAAATCTTTCATTTTATCAAAAAATCCTTTTTCATGTTTGCCAGGTTTCGGCTGAAAGTTAGGCGAATTCCTTAAACCTTCTAAGGTATCCCTTTCGTCGGCCGACAGCTGCTGAGGCGTCCATACATTAATATGAACCAGCTGGTCTCCTTTACCATATCCGTTCAAATCTTTGATACCCTTTCCTTTCAAACGAAGTATTTTTCCCGCTTGAGTTCCAGGGTCTATGGTAATTCGTGCTTTTCCATCGATGGTAGGTATTTCGCTATGCGTACCCAAGGCTGCATCGATAAAACTCAGGTGCATATCAAAGACGACATTGGTGCCGTCACGTTTCAAATGCAGATGTTCTTCTTCCTCTATAACGATCAGCAGATCACCCGCCATTCCTCCCCGGGGAGGAACATTGCCTTTACCCGCCATAGAAAGCTGCATGCCTTCGGCTACTCCTCCAGGGATGTTAAGGGTTATTAGGTCGTCTTGCAGTAGGCGACCTTCGCCTGCGCAGCTATCGCAACGCTCGCTAATTATTTTTCCATCGCCATTACAGGTAGAGCAAGTAGTGGTTGATACCATCTGACCCAGCATGGTGCTTACCACTTTACGAACCTGCCCCGAACCATTACATGTACCACAATTTGTTAGAGCGGTACCATGCTTGGCTCCATTTCCCCCGCAGGTATTACAGGTAACATGGCGCTTTACTTTGATCTTTTTTTCTACACCATTCGCCACTTCTTCCAGATTGAGCTTTAACTTAATCCGTAAGTCGGAACCTTTACGCATACGGCGCCCACCGCCACCTCCGCCGCCAGCGCGACCAAAGATATCCCCGAAAGGGCTGCTTTCTCCAAAAATATCTCCAAACTGAGAGAATATATCATCCATGGTGAATCCACCGCCACCATAACCAGCACCGCCACCAGAGGCACCACCTACACCGGCGTGACCAAACTGGTCGTATCGACGACGCTTGTTATCATCGCTAAGAATGGAATAGGCCTCTGCCGATTCCTTAAACTTATCTTCAGCAGTAGGATCGTCGGGGTTTTTGTCTGGGTGAAACTTGATGGCAAGCTTCCTATAGGCTTTTTTAATGTCGTCGGCCGACGCATTGCGGTCAACGCCTAACACCTCGTAATAATCTCTTTTCTTGGACATCTTGTAATGTAGGGATTGTGCAAACTGACGAATATCGTCGTTCACTTATTAATAAAAGCGAATGATGATGGTCATGCTTACATCATGCTAGATAGTTCTTTGTTAAAATTAGGATCCTACGACCACTTTGGCAAAGCGAATCACCTTGTCATTGAGGTAATAGCCTTTTTCTACCTCGTCAATTACCTTGCCCTTCAGGTCTTCTGAGGGTGCAGGAAACTGGGCTACTGAGTCGTGAATTTCAGCATCGAAGAGCTCGCCCTTGGCCACCATTGGTTTCAAACCTTTGGACTCCAGTGTTTTAATTAGCTTGGTAGAAATCAGATCTACCCCTTCCTTTAAAGCCTCCAAATTATTAGAAGATTCAAACGAAGCATTCGCACGTTCGAAATCATCCACAATAGGAAGCATCGCCTTTACCATATCAGCATTAGCTGTACTTAATAGTTCCAGTTTTTCTTTCGCCGTTCTTCTTCTGAAGTTCTCAAAATCAGCATATAGACGTAAGTACTTGTCCTTTAATTCTGCATTTTCGAGCTTGGCCATTTCCAGCGGATCTAGCTTCTCTTGTGCTTCCTCTAGTGTTTCGGCCCTGTCAGTTACCTCCTCCTGACTTTCCATATTGTCAGTTTCCGGGTTCAAATCGGCAGTATCATTCAAATCAGCGGAATTTTCGGCGTTGTCAAACGCCTCTTCTTTATTTTCGGGCATATTATGGCTCAATTTTTATCACAAACATACTGGTTATAGCCTACTAAATTTCTTTGCCAATCAGGAAAAGACTGACAAGATGGCATTTGAAGGCTTCTTTATCTACCTTTGCATGATGACTACCCGCGATATCGTTCTACAGCAGCATAGCCAGTTTATCAAACAGAAGGCAGCAGAAATTGGTTTTGATTTTTGTGGAATTTCCTGTGCTGACTTCCTTGAAGAGGAGGCGCCTCGGCTGGAGAGATGGTTGGACCGGGCTTCTCATGGTCAAATGCAGTATATGGCCAACCATTTCGACAAAAGACTAGATCCTCGAAAATTAGTGGAAGGTTCAAAAAGTGTCATATCCGTATTATTAAATTACTACCCCGAGGACAAGAGGCCGGAGGCGGATCAAGATCTTAAGATTTCTAAATATGCCTATGGAACCGATTACCACTTTGTTCTTAAGGACAAGTTGGCAGCTCTTATGTCTGCTATTTCTTCAGAAATTGGTGAGGTGAATGGCCGGATCTTTGTTGACTCTGCTCCCGTAATGGATAAAGTGTGGGCGGCAAAAAGTGGATTAGGGTGGGTAGGAAAGCACTCCAATATTATCAATAAGTCCATGGGGAGTTATTTCTTTATTGGAGAAATTATCTGTGATCTGGAGCTATTTCCCGATGGTCCTGTACGCGATTATTGTGGAACCTGTACCCGATGCTTAGATGCCTGCCCGACGGATGCCATCACAGAGCCCTATGTTGTTGATGGTAGCAAATGCATTAGTTATTTTACAATTGAGCTGAAAGAGGCCATCCCGCAAGAAGCAAAGGGGAAAATGGAAAACTGGATTTTTGGTTGCGATATCTGTCAGGATGTCTGCCCATGGAATCGTTTTTCTAAACCTCATCAAACTCCTGCCTTCACCCCTTCCGATGAATTTCTCAGTTTTTCAAAGGATGATCTTATTGAGATCACCCATGAAGTTTTTCAACGGGTTTTTAAGAATTCTGCCGTGAAACGGACTAAACTCGCAGGAATACAGCGTAATATAGAATTTGTTTTAGATAAAAATCTTCCCAATAGCCCCTCAGGCAGCTCGGAAAAATAGGTAGATATCGCGTCTATTATCCAATTTCTTGTCTCTACTCTCCCTATACTAACTGGACATGATGCCCCATTACTAATCTCTCCCTTAGTTCAATATTGATTTTAATTTTATTTTAATGTTAAAATACGAATATGAAATAGTAATATAATTAGTTATATTAACAATTCATTAACAAAAAACCATTAATTATTAATTTTTTTTATAAATTAATTTTTTTCCATATTTGGCACAGGTTCAGTTTAGAAAATTCTGATGTAACGGTCAGATACAAAATGAGATATTGTAAATTGAATTAATCAACAATTTAAATTTGGTATGGATGATGGAACGATTATGTAAAGTATTAAGGAAAGTTGCTATCCCGTTATGGGTCATGGTCCTGATGTATGGAACGGTAATGGCGCAGGATCGCTCAATAACAGGAAAGGTATTAGATGAGACTGGCCAAGGACTTCCAGGTGCCACGGTTACAGTCAAAGGAAGTTCCAGGGGAACCAATGCGGATGCTGAAGGTAATTTCTCTCTATCGGAAGTTGGAGACAATACAACTTTGGTTTTTTCTTCTATTGGTTATTTAAAGAAAGAGGTGGTAGTAGGCAATCGTAGCGAGATTACAATTGATCTGGCTCCTGACGTGGCAAATTTGCAGGAAGTAGTGGTAACGGCCTTAGGTGTATCAAAAGAAACACGTAAGCTTGGTTATTCCGTTACTACCATCGGTGGCGACGTGATGAGTAAGGCCCGGGAAACCAATGTAGGAAACTCATTAGCGGGCCGCGTAGCGGGGCTTAACGTCAAAGGAACCAGTGGAGGGCCAGGAGGTACTGCCAAGATCTTGATGCGTGGAATGCCCAGCATGAACTCTGGAGGTTCTCCATTAATCGTTATCAATGGTGTTCCAATGGACAATACTCAACGCGGTAGTGCAGGAGAATGGGGTGGTGCAGATGGTGGTGATGGATTGGGTAATCTGAATCCTGACGACATAGAGAATATGACGGTTTTGAAAGGGCAGTCTGCTTCAGCTCTTTACGGAGCCAGGGCATCTAATGGAGTAATCCTAATTACCACCAAACGTGGAAAAAAGGGGAGCTTTTCTATCGACTATAATATGAATTATGCCGTAGATAAAGCCATTGATATGACTGACTTTCAGTATGTTTATGGACAGGGAGATGCAGGTGAAAAACCTCTTACCGCTTCTTCGGCGCAACAAACTGCCCGTATGAGTTGGGGGGCCAGATTGGATGGTTCCGATGTGATTCAGTTTGATGGTAATATGTATCCATATCAGGCTCAGAAAAATAACATTAAGAATTTTTATCGCAATGGTTCTAATTTTACCAATAGCTTGTCAGTGACAAAAGGTGGTGAAAATGGATCTTTTAGATTTTCTTTTGCCAATCTGGATAACAAGGCCATCATTGAAAACAGCGGTCTGAACAGAAAAACCTTTAACCTGACCATTGACCAAAACATTACCAGCAAACTGAGTGTAAATGTAATGGCCAATTATGTAGATGAGCTCGTTACCAATAAGCCTATACTTAGTGATGGGCCCATGAATGCTAATAATGGATTATTCCTTGCCACGAATATCGATCAAAGGATCCTGGCTCCAGGATTCAATCCGACTACCGGAAGAGAAATTCAGTTCAGCGACGATGAATATGTAACGAACCCCTATTTTGTAACCAATCAATTTGTTAACGACGTAGGCCGGAAGCGCATCATCTCTGCTGCGGCAGCCAAATACACCTTTACCGATTGGTTATATGCTCAGGCTAGGGTAGGTTATGACAACTCCAACGATAGGATTTTCAAAGTAACTCCATGGGGTACTGCTTATTCGAAGGAAGGGAAAGGGGCGCTAGATGAACTGTCTAATGCGCAGCTAACCGAAATTAACTTGGATGGTTTGATAGGTGTAAACAAGAATTTTGGTGAAGACTTTTCCTTGGATGCGTTGTTAGGAGGAAATATACGTAAAAACGAATATGAGAAAATAGGGGTTAATGGTAGTCCGTTCGTTCTACCCTATTTATATAGCTATAATAATGTAGTCAATTACGGCCGTTCTTATGACTACTCCAAAACGGAAGTGCAGTCGGCGTATTATAGTGTTGATTTAGGCTATAAAGGGTTTTTGACGCTGAGTACCACGGGACGTTATGACGTTTACTCCACCTTACCTAAGGATAACAGAGGTATTTTTACACCATCTGTAACAGGAGCTTTGGTATTTAACGATTTGGTGGATATTCCCGCCCTTAGCTTCGGGAAGCTCCGTGCCTCTTATGCTATTACCAGTGGAGAGCCTACGACCGCCTATGGGACAGCCATTTATTACGGTGTAGGGAATGCATTTAACGGGATAGCCACGGGGAACTTTAGTTATGGACTGCCCAACCTATTTTTAAAGCCCTTTACCAAGGATGAAGTAGAAGTTGGTCTTGAGTTAAAGTTTTTCGGAAGTCGCCTAGGCCTGGATGTTTCTTATTATGAGCAGAAAACAAAGAATGAAATCATGCCTGCTAACTACAGCCCGGCTACAGGATATACCAGTGGGGTAGTGGGTACGGGTTCGGTGCAGAATAAAGGTCTCGAATTACAGTTGTCGGGAACACCGGTGAAGCGGGAGAAGTTTGGTTGGAACGTCTCCTTCAATCTTACTTCGGTACATAATAAGATCCTCAAAACGGATGGAAATAAGCAAACCATTAATTTGGGATCAAACAGAGCCACATTAGGAAATGCTGTAACTGCTTTTGTAGTAGGAGAAGCAGGGCCTCAAATTAGAGCCTATGATTATAAATATGCCTCTAACGGAGCGATTGTTGTGGACGAAGCAGGGCACCCAGTGCGTAGTGACGAGCTCAAGAATTTTGGAAGCGTATTGCCCACATTATTTGGAGGGATTAATAACGACCTGAATTTCGGAGCCTTTAATTTCTCTTTCCTGGTTGATTATAATTTTGGAAATAAGATCCTTTCTGCCACAGAAAATTATGCTATCCGGAGAGGATTACACCAAATGACCTTGGAAGGCCGGGATGGGATAACCACAGGCGTTACAGAAGGAGGGGCAGCCAATACGGTGGAGGCTACGGCCAAAGGATATTATACTGCACTAGCTAATAATGTCACTGGTGTAAGTGTTCTGGATGGAGATTTTATTAAGCTACGCCAATTGACATTGGGCTATAGCATTCCTGCCCGTCTGATTGAAAAATGGCCGCTGGTTCGCGCTGTAAACGTGTCTATTGTGTCTAGAAATTTGGCGGTATTGATGAAGAAAACGACTAATATCGATCCGGAAGCAACTTTTGGAGCCAATTTAAGATATGCCGGTATCGAAGGTACCAGTCTTCCGGCTACTCGCAATTTTGGAGTCAACGTAAATATTAAGTTTAAATAAGAAGGACTATGAAAAAGAGCATATATACCTTGGCCTTAATTGGATTAATCCAGTTTGGGTGTACCGATAATTTTGATGAAATTAATACGGATCCTACCCGTTCATCAGAGGCAAGTTTTGATGCCAATCTGTTGCTGCCTAGCATACAATACAAGCATGCTTCAGCTACTGCAGGTTATAATGGCTCCATTTTGTTTCAGAGTATGTGGGTGAAAATATTAGCCTCTACCACTTCTGGTGCGGCCAGCTATTATAGCAATGCTGATAAGTATGTTATTTCGAGCAATACCAACTCTTATTTGGCGAGTAGCTGGAATACCGACTTCGGGGCGGCGAGTTTCGCATATGAAATGGAGCAGCTAGCGGCCGAGAAACCCTTACTGAGCAATCTCAAGAATATCGCTATCATCATGCAAATCCAGAGTTTGGCTGCTATTAGTGATATCTATGGAGATATTCCCTATTCTGAAGCACTAAAAGCCAAATCGGCAGGCTTGATCTTGCCAGTATATGATACCCAGGAGAGCATTTATAAATCGATGTTGAGCAGACTGGAAACGGCAGTAGTAGCCTTGGATCCTGCTGGAGCGATTCCTACCAACGATGCTTTTACTTATAAGGGGGATATAGTAAAATGGAAGAAGTACGGTTATTCCCTGATGCTGAAGCTGGCCATGCGCTTGACTAAAGTGGATCTTGCTACTGCCAAGACCTATGCCGAAAAGGCAGCAAAAGGAGGTACTTTTACTAGTATTAGCGACGACGCCTATATTATGACCGACGAAGCTAATGGGTATACCAACGGAAATGGATCCGCACTTTCAACTCCAGCCGACGTGTACCAGGTACGTTGGAGTAAGCGATTGATTGATTATCTGAAAGAAAATGATGACCCCCGCCTAGGTAAAATTGCGGAAGTCCCTCAGGCTGGGCTAGCAGCGAATCAGAGCTTTGATAAGGCTGGAAATTCTACTCCGGCCATACAGATGGGATTACCCAATGGTTATGATTTGAATGGCGGAGCCACCGATATCACAAAGGCCCCAGGATATCCTGGTCCTACTGGTTCTGGAGCGGATGTTACCCCCATCGGTAATTATTCCAGACCTACCCAATTTTACAGGGATAGAAGCGGGCCCTTGTATGTGTTGACTTATGCGCAGACAGAACTGTTACTTGCAGAAGCAGCGACACGTGGTTTCGCAGTTGGTGGAACGGCTGCAGCTCACTATAAAAATGCAGTATCTGCCGGGATCCAGTCATTGTCCTATTTTGGAGCAGAGGCAAGTATTCCGGCGGCCACGGCCAATGCCTATGCCGAAGCTCATCCTTTGGTTGAAGCCAATGCCCTAAAGCAAATTAATGAACAGTATTGGGCGACCACTGGCATGTTTTTTAACTTCGTTGAAGCATGGAATAATTGGAAACGCTCAGGGTTTCCTGAGTTAACTCCTGTGAATTATGTGGGTAATTTCTCGGGTGGTCAGATACCCCGTCGCCAACCCTACCCAACATCGGAAGCTACCTTAAATGGGGTTAATTATAATGCAGCTGTCGGCAGACTTAATGGAGGAAACAACTGGGTTTCCAGAAGCTGGTGGGATAAATAAGATAAGTGGTCTATGGCTAGGAAGGCTCCCTTCTTAGCCATAGGCATTTTTAATGTACTGGTTTATGGCTAACTTCAACGACTCGTTGAAGTTTTTTGTTAATAGCCTCTATACCTACCCGAATTATTGATAAGATCATGATGATTCCTCTACGCTTTTTACCCTTCACCACCTGTTTCTGCCTATTATTAATCGGTAATGCGTCTTTACTCGCTCAGATACCCTTGTTTAAATTAATCAGTTCTAAGGAGTCCGATCTCAAATTTGTGAATTCGCTAAACGACAAGGAAGATCTGAATGTTATGGCCTACGAATATTTTTATAATGGAGGTGGCGTAGCCGTAGGTGATATTAATAATGACGGACTGGAAGATTTGTTCTTGACCTCCAATATGGGGGAGAACAAATTGTACCTTAATCTTGGCAATTTAAAATTTAAGGATATCACTAAACATGCCTCCAAAGAACTTCAAGGACGTAAAGGCGGATGGAAAACCGGCGTCAGTATGGCGGATGTGAATGGTGATGGATTGCTTGATATTTACATCTGCTATTCTGGTAAGGTTGAGGAGCAGCTCCGGAAGAATCAACTGTTCATCAATTTAGGGGTGGGTGATGGTGTCGTTAAATTTGAAGAACAGGCAGAAAAGTATGGTTTGGCTGCGCCCAGTTATAGCACTCAGGCTGCCTTCTTCGATTACGATCAGGATGGAGATCTGGATATGTTTCTACTCAATCATAGTGTCAAGAAAATTGATAATTTAGAGTTGGCTAAATTTAGGCAGCAGACAGACGAACTGGCAGGGAATAAACTATTTGAGAATAGGAATAATCATTTCGTTAATGTAACTGAATTGGCGGGGATTAAGCAATTTCCATTGACTTTCGGTTTGGGGCTCGCCATCGCGGATGTCAACCAGGATGGGTGGCAGGATATTTATGTTACCAATGATTATAACGAACCTGATTATCTCTATATCAATCAAAAAAATGGAACCTTTGAGGACGTCTCAAAGACTTATTTCAGACATATGGCCCAGTTTTCCATGGGAGTCGATATAGCAGATTATAATAACGATGGTCTGCCTGACCTGATATCCTTAGACATGCTGCCTGAAGATAACCGGCGTCAGAAACTGTTGCAGCTTCAAGAAAATTATGAGGCATTTGAGTTAATGACAAAACAGGATCTACATCGGCAGTATATGCGCAATATGCTCCAGTTAAATAACGGTAATGGGACTTTCAGTGAAATTGCCCAGCTGGCGGGAGTCTCTAATACAGATTGGAGCTGGAGTCCACTACTGGCTGATTTCGATAATGACGGATACAAGGACTTATTTGTCAGTAACGGGTATTACCGCGACTACACCAATAAGGATTTCTTGCGTTATTGGGGCGATTATAAAATTAGAAAGGCCATAGACCGTGAACCAATGAAGTTGATGGATCTGGTTCAGGCAATGCCTTCCACTCGAATTGCCAATTATATATTCAAAAATAACCGTGATCTCACCTTCAGCAATCAGCAGCAGGAGTGGGGGCTTACTCATCAGGCCGTTTCGGCAGGTGCTGTTTATGCAGACTTGGATAATGACGGGGATCTGGATCTGATCATTAATAATATCAACGAAGAGGTGTTTTTATATGAAAACCAACAGAATGTAAATGGAAATCAAGGATTTATGCAGGTGGTTTTAAAGCAGAACCAGGGGAATACCAACTGCATCGGAGCAAAGGTATCTGTCTATAGCAGGGGCCTGACGCAATACCAGGAGGTCAATCCATCTCGCGGCTATCTATCCAGTATGTCTTCACGACTGCATTTTGGGTTGGGGGCCGGGCAATTTCCTGTCGATTCGGTGGTCGTAATATGGCCTGATATGCAAAAGCAGGTACATAAGGGCCTTGCTATTAATCAACAACATGTTTTATTTAAGGATCCCAAGGGGGGCACGAAGCGCCCAAATAGGGAGTCATTATCGGCAACTTCAGCTGAATCGATGGTCAGCATGATCAGCAGTCCTATTCAATATATCCATCAGGGTTTCGACGAAAATGATTTTAAAAGGCAACCGCTGATGTTATCGATGTATTCTCAAACGGGCCCTATTTTGGCACAAGGCGATGTCAACAAAGATGGCTTAGCCGATGTCTATGTATCAGGACATTCCGATCGTCAGGCGAAGATATGGATTCAGGGCAGAAATGGGGAATTTTCTGAAATGCCTGGATTTTCAGTAGGCGATGAGAATGAAAGTACTAACTCTGCTGCGTTATTTTTTGATGCCAATGGAGATGGTTACGATGATCTATATCTGGCCAAGGGGGGATATGGATTGGTGGTTCCGAACACCCTGGCCCTGCAGGACGAACTGTACCTTAATGATGGGAAAGGTGCCCTTCGATTGTCCGTTCTCTCCCTGCCCAATCTGAAAGGGAGCAGCAAGTCTTGTTTGCGACCCGCTGATTTTGATGGGGATGGCGATCTGGATTTATTCGTTGGGGGACGCATTATCCCTGGAAGATATCCTGAAAACCCTAAATCTTACCTTTTGGTAAATAAAGGGAATGGAACTTTTGAAATTGCTCCTACTCCTTTTTCTGAAATAGGAATGATAACAGATGCGCAATGGGGGGATGTGAATGCCGATGGCCGCCCCGATTTAGTACTTGCAGGAGAGTACATGCCTATAAAGATTTATCATAATTTGATAAGTGGATTTGAGGATGCTACCACTCATTATTTTGAAAAAGAAATGTCAGGAATTTGGAGTAGTCTGACCCTGGCAGATGTGAATGGCGATGGTCAACTTGATCTGCTGGGAGGCAATATGGGTTTGAATTCACAGGTCAAAGCTTCCCAAGAGCAACCTGCTATGCTTTATTATGCTGATTTTGATGAAAACGGTTCAATTGATCCATTTTTTACCTTCTACATTCAGGGCAAACCCTATCCCTTTGTCAGCAGAGATGAATTAAACGATCAGATGTTTGGTATGCGTAAGAAGTTTCGTTCCTATCAGGATTATTCTGATGCCGGAATAACCGACATCCTTTCGCCAGAGCTAATGAAAAAGGCCAAAGTCAAAACTGTGAACACCTTAGAGACCCAGGTTTTTATTCGCCAGGGTGAGCGGTTTATAAAGAAAACCTTGCCTATCGAGGCACAATTTGCTCCGGTGACTGCGTTGGTGGCCAGGGATATAAATCAGGACGGGAAAGTAGATCTTTTGTTATTCGGTAATAAATCGGCCAATCGATTGAAAATTGGTTCTATAGATGCTAATTATGGCTTCATGCTTTTAGGAGATGGAAAGGGTGGATTTGATTATGTACCGCAAACTCGTTCTGGAATAAATGTTCAGGGAGATGTAAAATCAGTAATAGACATGACCGTGGCAGGGAAAAATATAATGTTAATTGGGGCTTTCGACCATCCTATCCAGGCCCTTTCATTTAAATAAAATGTCAATGAGAAGTTGTACTTTCTTCCAATATAGTTCTGTCCTCCTCCTCATCATGTTGATAGGCTCTGATTCATATGCACAGCGCATAATCGCCTACGAAAAATATATGAAGGACATCGTTCAGGCGACCTCCATGGTGATGATTCACGACGTGGTGAATCCTCCGGCAGCAAGTAGGTTTTATGCTTACAGTCTCTTAGGTGCTTATGAAATTATGGCGAGCCAGAAGAAGGATATAGTGCCATTAACGAGCCTGAATACCGGATTTGGGCCAGTAATGGTACCCAAGAATGAAGTTTATGATTATCAGGTTGCAGCCTTGCTTACAATTCTTCTTACGGCACAGGAAATATTGCCATCGGGATATATGCTGGAAGAGAAAATTAATTCCTTTACTACGACTCTTTTAAAGGAAGGATTAACCGTTGAGCAGTTGAACCAGGCTAAGATGATAGCCGATACGGTGACCAAACAAGTGCTTCGACAAGCCTCTCAGGACAATTACGCCAAGTTAAGTGCCCTGCGTAGATATCGCCCTCTCAAGGGAGATGCTTATTGGTACCCCACGCCTCCTGGCTATATGGAGGGGATAGAGCCTAATTGGAATATAATCAGGCCGGTTTTCCTGGATAGTTGTAGCCAATTTACTCCCATGGAACCAGTTGTTTATAGTAATGATCCGAACAGTTCCTTCTATAAAATGACTGATGAAGTATATCGCACGGTCAATAATCTGACCGAGGAACAAAAGCTAATAGCATCATTCTGGGATTGTAATCCATTTGCTATCAATACCTCGGGTCATATGATGATCGGTTTCAAAAAAATTAGTCCGGGTGGACATTGGATGGGGATAACGAGCATAGCAGCAGACAAGGCCAATTTGGATCTGGGCAGATCCATTACCGCTCATGCCCTGGTGGCGTTCACCCTGATGGATGCGTTTATCAGTTGTTGGGACGAAAAATATCGGAGTAACCGAATCAGACCCGAAACAGTAATTAATCGGCTTATTGACAAACGCTGGCAACCTTTATTGCAAACCCCACCCTTCCCGGAGTATACCAGTGGTCATAGTGTCATTTCAACTGCGGCTGCAGAGGTCCTGAGCTTTTTGTTTGGCGATTCTTTCCAATTTACCGATGATACCGAGATTATTTTTGATCTGCCAAAGCGAGATTTTCCTTCATTTCGTTATGCGGCGCAGGAAGCGGCTATTTCCAGACTATATGGAGGTATACATTATAGAGATGCCATTGAAGCTGGGCAGGACCAAGGGGGGAAACTGGGGAGGTTTATCGTTGGCCGGCTTAAATTGGCAGGTGTCCGGTCATTGCGCTAGCATTTCCTGTTCGACAATTATTAAAATCTAACCCTTATCTTTGAACCCGTTAATTGACTTTTACCAAAAGGCTGAAGGTATCGAGTGTGAAAAATTGTCTCTATCTATTTCTTTTCTTATTTGCATGTTGCAACCCAAAGGCTTCAGGCCAAGATCTATTGGTCACCTCGCGGGGGGACTCTTTGCAGGTTCGATTACACGAAGTCGAAGGAGAGTATATTCGCTTCGATTGGAAAGAAAGATTGAGGACCACGGTTAGGGAGCTTCCCCGAAGTGAGGTGGCCGTGCTCATCAAAGGTTTCTATGAGAATCAGAAAAGGCCTAGGGATACTCAGAAAAATACAGAGAACACAGATAGTGCCCAATCTGCAGCAAAGGGTGAGAAAGTACCGGACACTGAATCCATTGAAGTAGCCTTTCTGGATACTATTCAAATATCGTCTTCATATAGTCCTGAGTGGCAGTTAGGTGCGTATGCAGGGTTAAGTAAACGACTGTTCAGTCCCAAGATTGGCCTTTCGCAGTCAGAACTTGATTACCTTCAAAAAATTAAAACTGGTTATTCTTTTGGTATTGCCGCTAATCACTTTTTCAAAAAGCGCTGGGGGCTAGGCTTACGTTATGATACCTACCGGTCTGATGCCAGGAAAAATGAAACGAATACCAATAAGGTTAACATTCAATTTATAGGTTTGTCGCTTTTGCATCGCAGTCCCCTTAGCGGAGTTGGTGGGTATATTCAATCAGGTTTTGAAATCGGCTACCAGCCCTATCGCAACCATGCCGTGATCAATGGGTTGGAGTCCTTGCTCCATGCTAAGTCTATGGGATGGGGCATTTCTGTGGGTTACCACAGAGCCGTAGCGGAGAAAATAATTCTCAGTCTGACGGGGACCTGTTTGATAGGAGTTAGTTATAAAATGACCACTGAAGTTAATGGTTCAAGACAAACATTGTATCTAAACAGAAAAGATTTTGAAGATCTCACCCGAGCCGCTATAACTTTAGGGATTGCATTTGCTGATGTTGTCCCGAATCTGTTTCGAACAAAGTAAGCGCCTATTTTTATGTAATAGAATGGTTTGTGAAGCACCTGATTCTGGAGAGAGACAGGATAGATTTAGAAGGAGCGGTTCGTTACTTCATAGCCTGGGCTCTTGCCAACAATTAGGTTCAGTAATAGTCCCCAATGCAATGATATGAAAGATCAATTGATGGAATTCTGATCAGACTTTGAGCCATATGAGTCTTTATTGAACTCCTCATATGCCGGTTTTAAAAATTATAATAGGATTAACTAAGGGGGAAATAGGAGTTTAAAGTCTATACCATATGTCATTGCTGAAAAATTATGTCAATATTCGTTCATTTTGCGGTAGAATGGCTGAATAATTGACTTAAAATAAAGAAATTCCTAAATAACCATTCAACCTTAGCTTTAATGAAAATTAAAATGACTTTTTGGCTTTTGGGGCTGCTAGTAGTGACCCATTCCGCATTCAGTTGGGATGTACCCAATAGCCATCCTACAAAGAAAAAACCCCTCGTAGTCTTCGTCACTGGCGATCATGAATACAGTGGAGAAGCCACTCTTCCCATAATTGCCACAGAATTAGAGAAGAAATATGATATACGTGCTATTGTCCTTAAGGCCTACCCAAACCAGAATAGCGAAAAAAATATCCCCGGACTTGAGATCCTGAAAGAAGCAGACCTGGCCGTGTTTTATTTAAGATGGAGACAGTTGCCTTCCGAGCAGTTAGCCTTGATTGAGGATTACCTCAAATCGGGTAAACCGGTGATGGGTTTCCGTACGACCACCCATGCCTTTAATTTTCCAAAAGGGCATGCAGATGAGCGATGGAATGCATTCGGAGAGTTTGCGCTCAATTCGCCTCCAGGCTGGGGGGGAGCCGCTAAGCATACGCATTACGGTCACGAAAGCACTACCGATGTTCGTATTGTGGGGGAGCAGTCGAAGCATCCTATACTTACAGGAGTAGATCCTACTTTTCATGCCCAGTCTTGGCTGTACCATGTACTTCCCGATTACCCTACTTCAGGTTCTGAAGTTTTGCTTATGGGTTCAGCTGTAAATCCTAATCGCAAGGCCGTTGATAATCCTGTGGCATGGGTAGGTAAAAATAGCTACGGTGCCAAGATATTTATGACTACACTGGGTCATCCGGAAGATTTTAGAATCCCCAGCTTCCAGCGCTTAATTATTAATGCCATACATTGGGAATTAGGCTTAAAAGTACCTAAAAAGTGGCATGGACCGACGGAAATTAATGTTCCATACCGGGGCATTGCCAAATAGAGAATGCAATTCATATACGACTAATTCCTTAACTTAAAATTGAGATAAAATGCCTAAATCCAAAAGATTAAGTATGCTAGGCCTTCTGCTTATTGGTGGCCTCATACTCGCTTTTAGTGCCTTCCGCTTTGGCCCTGCCGAAACCTTAAAAATAAAAAAGGGATCCCATATTTCACTTATTGGCAATAATCTGGGATCCAGAATGATGGAGTATAACCTCTTTGAAACTGAAATGCAGACCCGGTTTGCAGACAGTTTGCTTTATATCCGTAATATGTGTGATGCTGGCGATACCCCAGGTTTTCGGCCTAGAGCTAGTAGAAATGACCCCTGGGCATTTCCTGGGGCAGAAAAATTTCAGACCGAGCTGGCCACCAATTCGCATAGTGTAGGTCATTTTGAATCGCCAGACGAATGGTTGACGCGCCTTAAAACGGATATCGTTATCGGGTTTTTCGGATATAATGAATCGTTTGAGGGACCCAAGGGGCTTGAAAATTTTAAAGGGGAACTCGAAGCCTTTATCAGGCACACCAAGGCTCAGCGCTATAATGGCTCTACCGCTCCTCAGCTCGCCTTGGTTTCTCCAATCGCATTTGAAGATCTCTCTGCCAAAATGGACTTGCCCAATGGGAAGAAGGAAAATGCCAATCTGGCATTATACACCGCTGCCATGAAGGAAGTAGCAGAAAGAAACGATGTGTTATTTCTAGATGCCTTTAATCCTACAAAAGAATGGTATGCCAGTTCTTCTGCGGATTTGACAATCGACGGTTCACAAATGAATGAAGCAGGTTATGAGAAATTAGCTACCCTGCTCGCTGATAAACTTTTTGGCTCTGGATCTTCCAAAGCTGAGCCCCGCAGGGCGGCTATTCGCAAAGCAGTAGAAGAAAAAAACTGGATGTGGCATAACGATTATAAAATTCCGAATAGCGTTCATGTATACGGCCGTCGATATAACCCATTCGGTCCTGAAAACTACCCGGCGGAGATTGAAAAAATCCGTCAAATGACAGACATCAGAGATCAGGCTATCTGGTCGCTCGCCTCTACGGGCAAGAAGACCGATCTGGCCGCTGAAGATGCCAAAACCAGAGAGCTTCCTAAGGTGAAGACCAATTTTAATCCCGACAAGAATGGTAGTCTGGAGTATCTGTATGGACAGAAAGCACTGGACCAGATTAAAGTAGCTGATGGTTATAAGATTGAACTTTTTGCTTCCGAAGAAACCTTTCCCGACCTTGCTAACCCCGTGCAGATGTCCTTCGATACCAAAGGACGTTTATGGGTAGCTACTATGCCAAGTTACCCCCATTATCAACCCGGTAACTCCCGGCCTAACGACAAATTATTGATTCTGGAAGATACAAATGGGGACGGTAAAGCGGATAAGCAAACTGTTTTCGTGGATGGTTTACATCTGCCTCTCGGTTTCGAAATTGCTCATGAAGGGGTATATGTATCCCAAGGGCCCAATTTGAAGCTCTATACGGATACAAATGGGGATGACAAAGCCGATAAAGTTGAAATATTGATGAGTGGTTTCGATGATCATGATACACACCATAATAGTAGTGCCTTTACGGTAGATCCTTCCGGTGCCATCTATTCTGGTGAAGGTGTATTCCTTCATACTAATGTGGAAACCTCTTATGGGCCAGTTCGTGCTAGTAATGGTGGATTTTATCGCTACGCTCCGCAATTGCATAAATTAGAACGTACTGCGCAACTTTCTATTCCCAATCCATGGGGAATCATGTTTGACGACTGGGGACAACCATTCTTTGCAGAGACTTCAGGCCCCGACGTTCGTTGGATGCTTCCCGGTTCGGTTTTACCCCGATACGGCAATGCCACCCATAAGTCTGTAAATTTGATTGAAGATGCACACCGGGTACGCCCTACTTCGGGTTTGGAATTTATTTCAAGTCGTCATTTCCCGGACGATGTTCAGGGTGATTTTTTGATTAATAATACCATTGGATTCTTGGGGACCAAGCAACATACATTGAAAGATGATGGAACAGGTTATGCGAGTCGTCACCGTAAGGATTTGATCGTAAGTACCGATCGGAACTTCAGACCAGTAGATATGGAGTTTGCCCCAGATGGTTCTCTGTATGTGATCGATTGGCATAATATCTTAATCGGACATATGCAGCATAACGCACGTGATCCGTTGCGCGATCATTCTCATGGTCGGGTATATCGCATTACCTACCCGGGCCGTCCGTTGGTTAAGCCTGCCAAAATTCATGGTGCTAGTTTAGATGTTCTTTTTGATAATTTGAAATTGCCGGAATACCGGGCGCGCTATCGCACAAGAGCAGAGCTCCGTGGCCGCGATCAGAAGCAGGTTTTAGCGAAGGCTAAGACCTGGGTAGCTGGATTGGATAAGAACGACCCGAATTACGAACATCAAGTCCTGGAAGCACTGTGGGTAACCTGGGGAATGAATAAGGTGGATCAGGAATTGTTGCGTAAGGTGATGAAATTTAAAGATTTTAGAGCCCGCACAGCAGCTGTACAAGTGTTGCGGTACACTGGCCATCAAGTAGCCGACCAGGCTCAATTATTACAACAGGCGGCCAATGACGAACATGGTAGGGTAAGGCTTGCAGCGATAGTGGCCGCTTCCTGGATAGGCAAAGAGAAAGGTATGATGGTATTAAATGCTGCCTCTAAAAAGCCTATGGACGAATGGACCATTCATGCCTATGATGCTGCAGTCGCTCACCTTAACGACAGATCTGTGAAGGAAGTCAAGGAAACCGTGGTTGCCTCCGGACTTAAGGGTAAGGAACAGGAGTTGTTTAAGGCAGGAAAAGAAATCTTCTTAAGGGAAGGATATTGCTCTACCTGTCACCAACCAGACGGTAAAGGTCTGGAAGCTGCCGGTTTCCCTCCTCTAATTGGTACACCTTGGGTAGTAGGAAGTGAAGAGAGGTTGATTAAGCTCGTATTGAATGGGATGATGGGGCCAATAGAAGTTGCGGGTAAAAAATACCCTGGACAGGTTCCCATGACGCAATTTGCTGGCCTGCTTAATGACAAGGAACTAGCGAGTGTTTTAACTTATGTACGAAATTCCTTTGGAAATAAAGCACCTGCCGTATCCCCCGAAAAGGTGAAACAGGTAAGAGCTGCTTCAGCCAGCAAGAAAGGATTCTATAAGCCTGAGGAATTGCTTAAAATGCATCCTATGGAAAAATAAAGCCTGGTTGAATGGAAGTGCTATCCTGGGGACTTCCGAAAATGAATTAAATATATGGGCGGGCCAGTGGATTATTTCACTGGCCCGCCTATTTTTTTGTCTAAAATGTGCTTTCTTCGCCTTTAATTGATCTGTTCAGCAGGTATAAGTACTACCACTGAAAATCGAAATTACATTAAACAAGCATATTTTGAGTATGTCGAAATTGGTATATTGGCTGGGTCTATTGATCATTTATTGTTTCTTCATTATTTATAATTTCTTTTATGCAGTTGACTTTCCCTTTCAAGACGACTTCTTACTTATTCAGTTTGTTGAGGCTGTAACGAAACCAGGGGCCGATTTTGCCGTTTTCCTGCGGGAACTATTTAGTGTTCATAACGACCATAAAGCGGTGGTACCCCGTCTTATTGCCTTGGGAAATTATAGTTTAACGGGTACGCTGAATTTTCGCGCTTACACGGTTATTACGGCTATTAATATCAGCCTGATATTCTGGTTTTTATACCAACAGTTCAAAAGGACTTCCGTTTCAATTGCCTATTTTTTGCCGGCGGCACTATTCTTTTTTCACCCCCTGTATCATGATATTACCGGCTGGTCGCTAAATGGTATGCAGCATTCCATTAGTACAGTGTTTACCATTGGGAGTATTGTGATGGTATGCCGCAGAACCTGGTCGGGAGTAGGATGGGGTATTTTAATGGGTCTCATGGCTACTTTTACCCATGGGAATGGTATTTTTTCCTTCCCTGCTCTCATCTTCTGCCTGATTCTCTTTGCAGAATGGAAGAAGTCCATAGTAGTCGTATTGGGTATGTTTTTGGCACTTGGCTTCTACTTATATGGATATCAATTTGGTCAAGCTGCTGGTTTACCAGACAATTTCTGGGCTCCATTCGAATCTTTTACAGGCTTTATAGGCGCCTCTATGATGGTATGGACCGATCAGGTAATTTGGTCAGTAATATGGGGTGGACTGTTGATTCTAATCGTGCTCATCCTAATCGTTTTATGTCTGAAGAGCATGTTATATCAGGAGGAATCTTTACCCGTTCGACAAATCCCCTTATTAGGTGTATTCGTCTACATGCTGGTTATGAGCATGGTTATAGCCGTTTTTCGTTCTTCTGCCGGAGGAGCCATTACCAGTCGGTTTCAAATCTATGCGGCTATGTCTACCGTTATTGTTTATTTGCTACTTTTGGATTTGGGGTACCTGAGAAATAAGTTTTTACTCCACTGCATAAGCCTAATAGGCGTTGTATATTGTACATATTCTTATTATAGGTTTACTCGAACTGTAGAAAATAAACAGACCACATATTTAGCGGATGTGTTTAACTGGGTTAATAACCGGGAGTTGTTTTCTGTGGAACGATCTCTTCAACGGAATGCATCGTTCTACCTTTTTCCAGCTACCGACCGTGGTATATTGAGGATGCCAGAACCCCGGATAAGTAAGGCGGAAATAGAAAAGGCATTTTCGTCAAGTTCTCTACCCATGTCAGCCGATTCATCGGCAGCCATTTTCGATTGGAATTTTATAAGGAGTATCAATGGGGTGGTGGATAGCCTCACTTACTTTTATATCAGTCAATCGGAGGCACCTCCCCGTTTACCTCTTCTTTCCAATCGGTTTCTCGCCCTTAGAAATATTGAAAGCGGAAAAATATGGTTGCATGCTGCCACCCCGGAAATGGAAGGACGGAAGGCGGTTTTGACCATACAGCACTACCACAAATCTGGTTTCCAGGCATTATTTAGAAATGATGACCTTATAGAGGGACGGTACCAGTTACTGGTTGTCGATGTTTCGAGAGATGGTAGTAAAAAGTTTTATCACTCCCATCTTGTCTTGGTTTCCCAGGGAGGGAAACTCCTGTTTTAGGGGATCATTCAAGGATTCTTAGCAGGTTTGATGAGGCTCAGAATGCCCACCATCTGAAGCCTGCGTCAAATCGGTACAGAGCCAAGGAAAAGTAGTTAAAATGTCGTACCTTTACACTTTGCTTTGAGTGCTCTTGGAGTGAATAAAGTTACTGAGTAAATACAAATATATGTCAAACGAGATTGTGTTAGGAGTTAATAGTTATTCAGCCGAAAATATACAAGTACTTGAAGGGCTGGAAGCCGTACGTAAGCGTCCGGCAATGTACATCGGTGACACTGGATTTAAAGGTGTTCACCATCTTATTTGGGAAGTTGTAGACAATTCCATTGATGAGGCCATGGCTGGTTATTGCGATACCATTCATGTTACCATCGAAGAAAACAATTCTATTACCGTACGTGATAACGGTCGCGGAATCCCGACAGGCTATCATGCCAAAGAAAAAAAGTCGGCCCTGGAGGTGGTACTTACCGTCTTGCATGCTGGGGGTAAATTTGACAAAGATACATATAAGGTTTCTGGAGGGCTTCACGGAGTGGGGGTATCCTGTGTGAATGCTCTTTCTATCCATCTTCGGGCTGAGGTGCATCGCGAGGGGCAAATTTTTGAACAGGAGTTCAGTGAAGGAAAACCTTTGTATCCCGTACGGGTTATTGGTGAAACGGAGAAAACCGGAACCACTATTCACTTCCTGCCCGACGATACTATTTTTACGGTAACCGAATATAAATACGAAACTGTTGCTACACGTTTACGCGAACTATCATTCCTTAACAAAGGGATTCGTTTAACTCTGGAAGATAAGCGTGAACTTGACGAAAACGGAAAAGCACTCTACGAAGAGTTTTACTCTGAGGTAGGTTTGAAGGAATTTGTACGCTATCTGGATGCAACCAGGCAGCCCCTGATTCCTGAGCCGATTTATATGGAGAATAATAAGGGGACTGTTCCGGTGGAAGTCTCGATGATGTATAATACCTCCTATAGTGAGAATGTATATTCTTATGTAAATAACATTAGTACCATAGAAGGAGGTACGCACGTATCGGGCTTCAGAGCTGCGCTTACCCGGACCCTTAAAAGTTATGCCGATAAGTCAGGAATCCTGACCAAAGAAAAAATTGAGATCAGTGGAGATGATTTCCGGGAAGGACTTACAGCAGTAATTTCTATAAAGGTAGCCGAACCCCAGTTTGAAGGGCAGACCAAGACCAAGTTGGGTAACTCAGAAGTGACGGGTGCGGTCAGTCAGGTAGTGGCTGAAATGTTGGAGACTTATTTGGACGAACACCCAAAGGAGGCCCGTACCATTATCGACAAGGTGATATTGGCCGCTAAGGCTCGGATTGCCGCTAAGAAGGCCCGTGAAATGGTGCAGCGCAAAAACGTGCTTACCGGCACAGGCTTGCCTGGCAAGTTGGCTGACTGTTCCGAGACCGACCCTAAGGTATGTGAGATATATCTGGTAGAGGGAGACTCTGCAGGTGGGACTGCCAAGCAGGGCAGAAACCGGGCATTTCAGGCAATCTTGCCTCTGCGAGGTAAGATTCTGAACGTCGAGAAGGCTCAGGAATATCGTATTTATGAAAACGAGGAAATTAAGAATATGTTCACCGCCATGGGTGTTCAGATCGGTAAGGATGGAGATGAACGGGCTTTGAATATCGAAAAGCTACGCTATCACAAAATCATTATCATGACCGATGCGGATATCGATGGTAGCCATATCCGTACCCTAATCCTAACCTTCTTCTTCCGGTATATGAAGATTTTGATAGATGAAGGGTATATTTATATTGCGCAGCCGCCCCTTTATTTGGTGAAAAAGGGCCGTGAAGAACGCTACTGCTGGACCGAGGGACAACGTGAGCAAGCCGTGAAGGAGATCGCAGGGGCGGGTAAAGAAGAAAATGTGAATGTACAACGTTATAAGGGTCTTGGTGAAATGAATGCTGAGCAGTTATGGCAGACCACGATGAATCCAGAGAAGAGAAGTCTTAAGCAGGTGACGATCGAGTCTGCTGCGGAGGCCGACCATTTGTTCTCTATGCTCATGGGCGATGAGGTGGCACCCCGTCGTGAATTTATTGAAAAGAATGCTAAATATGCCCGAGTAGATGTATAGGCCATCAATTCGTTAAGAAAAAGTAAACGGATGGCTGTATTTCAGCCATCCGTTTACTTTTTTAACCATTTCATAATAAAATATATCTCGATTTAGAAACAAATAAGGTCGAAATTCGTTGAATTTTTTAGATTTGGGATAAATATTAACACACTATCAACAGTAGCATTCGTCGACCCCGATCAGTTAAGGATATGATATATAAGACCGATAAAATTAAAAAGTTTACCAATATATTGTCACTATTTAAATCAAATAGGCAGGAATCAGATATGGAAGAATCTAAATTGATGAGCCCTTCTGAGAAGGCCAATACCTTGGTGCAACAGAGCGATTTGATTAGCCGCGATTTGAGCTGGCTAAAGTTTAACGATCGGGTGCTCGACCAAGCCGAAAATAAAGACAGAAACTTATTTGACCGTCTCAAGTTTTTGGCGATTACTTCATCTAACCTAGATGAGTTCTTTACCATTCGGATCGGAAGTTTATATAACTATCTGGATTTCGGAAAGGAGAGGATGGACTATTCGGGACTAAGGGAAGTGCCTTTCCGTAAACTGTTGCTTAAAGAGTCGCAGGATTTTGTCCGTAGGCAGAATGAGTGTTATAGCAATGAGCTCTTGCCCCTTTTTGCCCAGCATGGTTTTAGGATGCTGACCCTTCCCGAGATAAGCAATGAGGAGAAAAAGCTTGCCGAGGATTTCTTCGATCGAACGGTATATCCCATGCTTACCCCCATGCTGTTTGACTATACGCATACCTTTCCGGTGTTGCTGGCAAAAGTTTTGGTATTTGGCGTGATCACGCAGGTAAAGGGTAGCACTTCCGAAGAAGATCGTAAGTTGTCCTTTGTACAACTCCCCCATAATCTCCCCCGTTTCTATGCCATAGAACGGGCAGAGGAAATCGTTTTTGTTCCTATAGAAAGCATCGTCCGTAATTATATTCAGAAGCTCTATCGAAACGTAGAGATTGTCAGCACTAATCTCTTCCGAATTATCCGTAATGGCGATTTTTCAATGGAGGAGAGTGATGATATGGAGTCAGATTTTATCGATGAAATAAAACAGAAAATAAAAAGCCGTCGTTTAGGTCGGGTGGTTCAGGCTTCAATAGAACCAGGCTTTGATCCAGATTTGTTAAGTCTGATCAAAAAGCGCTGGGAAGTCGACGATTCTAATGTGTTTGCCTATGACGGGCTGATAGACTATACCTCTTTATGGAGTATTATCAAGCATCCTGAATTTAAGGATCAGATTCCGCCGACTCGCCCTTCGGTCCCTCCCTTGGTATTAGAAAGGGAAAGGATTCCAGACGTTTTTGAAGCGATGCGGGAGAGGGATATTTTCCTGCACCATCCTTATAATAATTTCGAACCGGTGCTCCAGCTGTTGGAGCAGGCAGCTGAGGACCCTAAGGTTTTATCTATCAAACTTACCATTTACCGTCTGGCCAAAAACTCACGGGTTACGGAGGCATTGCTGCATGCCGCTGAAAATGGTAAAAGTGTAGCTGTACTTTTTGAAGTAAAGGCCCGTTTCGATGAAGAAAATAATATAAAGGAAGCTCAACGACTTCAGAAAGCCGGATGTTTCGTCATCTATGGTATTGGCTTGCTCAAAACTCATACCAAGCTTCTTCTGATCGTTCGAAACGAAGGCAATCAGGTTCGTAGATATGCACACCTTTCCAGCGGTAATTATAACGAGGATACTTCCCGTTTGTATACCGATACGGGGCTGCTTACCACCAATGAAGAGTATACTCATGACATCTCGGAATTTTTTAATGTAATTACCGGACATTCCAACCCGGCAGAGTATCAGAACCTTATTACAGCCCCACGTTATATGCGTGATAAGCTCCTGGAGTTGATCGATCAGGAAGCGGAAAATGCTAAGGCTGGACTTCCTAGTGGTATTTGTATAAAAATTAATTCCTTGGAAGATCGGGCCATAATCTATCAATTATATATGGCCTCGCAGGCTGGTGTGCCTATTAAACTGATAGTGAGAGGAATGTGTTGCCTTCGTCCAGGTCGCGAAGGTCTGAGCGAAAATATAACCGTACGCTCCTTAGTAGGCGATTTCCTTGAGCACTCCCGTTTGTTCTATTTTCATCAAAATGGGGATCCGCTGGTGTATGGAGGAAGTGCAGATGCCATGGTGCGAAGCTTCGACCGGCGAATCGAATCCCTCTTCAAATTGGTGGACCCAAGGGTGAAACAAGAAGCCATCCATATCCTTTATTTTAGCCTACAGGATAACGTCAATTCCTATGAAATGCAGGAGGATGGTACCTACTTAAAATGTGAAGTAGTAGAGGGAGAAGAACCCTTGAACGTACATAAAGCATTTTACGACGTTACCCTTGAGGAGGTGATGGCGACCAGGCTTTTTGAAGATAATAATCCGGCCTGCACAGCGGAAGAAATGGTTATTTCCGAAGAACATACACCTACCGATAGCGACCATTCTGAAGAAGCGGATTGTAAGACAATCTGATATAAGTTGAAATATTATAGCCATGGAGGTGCAGCAGATGGTTGTTGCACCTCCATGGCTATTACTCTTTATAAAAAATTCTTTTTACTCTACTTCCAATGCCTGTAAGGATTTCATAAGGAATGGTCTGGGTCTTTTGAGCTAGTTCTGATATGGTTATTTCTTTTCCGAAAATAATGACCTCATTCCCCTCTTCAACTGGAATTCCAGTGACATCCACCATGGTCATGTCCATACAGATATTTCCGATGGTAGGACAGCGGTGTCCATTGATCCATACCTGCCCATTGCCATTGCCTAATTGGCGGTTATAACCATCGGCATAACCGATGGCAATGGTAGCGATGGAGGCGTTCTTGTCTAGTCTGCCCTTTCTACCATAGCCTACTGTTTCTCCTGCCAACAAATGTTTTACCTGGGAAACCACCGTTTTGAGTCTCCCGACCGTTTGAAGCTGAGACTGTTCCTGCCCTGTGGCCTCTACGCCGTAGAGCCCTATGCCTAAGCGCACCATGTCCAAGCGATATTCAGGAAAACGCACGATGCCGGCAGAATTAAGCAAATGCTTGATGACCGGATAGCCTAAAATTGCCTCGATCTTTTCGGCCCCGGCCTTAAATCGATCGTATTGTTGGATCGAGAAGGCATTATGCTCTCCTTCGTCAGCTCCGACCAAGTGCGAAAATACGGAGGCCACCCGGATGTAAGGATATTCTGCTAAGGTTGTCTCAAGCCAACCTAACTCTTCGGCAACAAAACCCAGTCTATGCATGCCTGTATCCAATTTGAGGTGTACCAAAGGCATCAGGGTGGGCTCATTGCGCATTCCCGCATAATGTATCCATTCCTGCATAATTTTCTCACTATAAATTTCCGGCTCCAGATTATATTCCCAAAGCATATCGAAGGTGGCAGGAGACGCATTCAGTACCATGATCGGGATCGTGATTCCGCTCTGACGTAAAGCTACTCCTTCGTCGGCGTAAGCCACCCCTAAATAATCAACCCTATGATATTGCAGTAAACTCGCTACCTCGGTGCTCCCACTTCCATATGCAAAGGCCTTGACCATGGCCATTATCCTGACGCCCTTACCAGCCTTGTTGCGATAATAGTTTAGATTATGTGTCAAAGCATCCAGATTTATTTCAAGCACGGTATCATGCACTTTTTGTTGGAGGCGGTGTACAATTTTTTCGAAAGAAAAGGGGCGAGCCCCTTTAATTAAAATCAGATTGTCGGTCAGGCTCCCGAAGGGGAACGACTTTAAAAACAGATCGGTATCTGGATAAAAATCCTGACGGGGCAGGTCAAAGTAGGTCTGCTGTTTCATCATTTCTGGACCTATACCAATAAATCTGTCAATATTCTTTTCCTTTAAGATCTGAGCCATGGTTTGATATAGGTCAGCCGGTAACTGGCCAGAATGCAGAATGTCGGAGAGTATAACCGTCTTTTCATTTCTTTGTTCCTGTTGAGTAAGAAAACCCAGGGCCATGGCGATCCCTTGCATATCGTTATTATAAGCATCATCGATAATATAGCATCGATTGATTCCTTCTTTTAGCTCCAGGCGCATAGAAACAGGACGAAGAAACTGTATTCGTTGTTGTATGTCCAGAGGTTGCAAGCCTTGCTCCAGCATGAATATGATGCAATGCGTCAGATTTTCTAAGGAAGCTTCATCCCGGAAAGCCGTTTCGAAACGACATATTCCAAATTGCCCTGTCAGAGCAATAAAGGTTTTATCTTTCTGTGGACTAAAGACTACTTGAACATCGGCCCCACTTAAGGCACTGCCCCAGCTAATGGTCCTCAAAAATGGATTTACCGGTCTTAATATTAATTCAATCTCCTCGTCAATCTCCTGGTAATCCTTTCTGTAAATAAGCTTTTTGACTTTAGTGAATAAGCGTAACTTCTCAGTTATTTTTTGTTTCCTACTTCTAAAACCATCGTCATGAGCCGATCCGATATTGGTAAATAAGCCGATGGTAGGAGCAATTACAGGCTGCAGATATTCCATTTCATGGGCCTTGGAGATACCCGCCTCAAAAATTGCGAGGGTATGGCTCTGCTTCATGTTCCATACCGAGAGGGGCACGCCTATTTGAGAATTATAACTTTTTGGACTGGCGATCACCTGTTCTCCGGGAGCCATAAGCTGACTAAGCCATTCTTTTACAATGGTCTTCCCATTACTACCTACAATCCCCACAACGTCTATATTAAAATTACGGCGGTGCATGGCCACCGTCATCTGTAAAGTACGGATGCTTGAGGTTACCACCCAGAATTGAGCGTCTGAAAGCTTCAGGATCCTGTTTTCAAGATTTTCATCTAAACTGCCGGACTCTATAACAAATTCCCGTACGCCTTTATGGTACAACTCGCTAATAAACTGGTGCCCATCATGGCGTTCGCCTTTGATACAGAAAAAGATACTCTGATCGGGAAAGCTTAATTGACGACTATCTGTAAGTATATATTTGGCGGAGCTCTTTATTGCCGCCGTGGTAGGTTCGATCACGATTTTATAAAACTATTATTTAATTTGGCAAAGGTATCAATCCCTTACAGCTTAAGAAGGAGATTGCCCGATTTTCTCTAGATTTTGCAGGGCTTTTCATTATTTCTCTAAGATTTGAAAGGATGACTCAGCTGCATACTCTTGGCTTCTGAACTTAGTGAATAGGAAAGTTAATGTACGTGCCGGCCGATGTGTACCTCCCTATGATAATTTCAGCAAGACTACATCAGAATCACCGGTCGTAGAATTTTACATGCACCTAGGTCAACGATCTTCCCTCTATGAATGCAAGATAATCTTCCCAACTATCCAAATCGATATTTCCCAGTGGAAAAGGAATAGAGGTAGCCCGATCGGCTCTCAATTTCAGTAATGGCTGGGCTCCAGAACCTTCATTCAGTTGCATAAGGTCTGGGAAAAGATCTTTAGCAAATAGAACCGGTGTGCCCATCTGTTCCTTATAATAGGAAGCTATTATACTTTTATTTGATTCATAATGCGTAAGCAGCAAATTATCCAGATGCTGCGCCCTAAGGTAAGGCTGGTCGCTGACCATAAGAATTACGGCATCTAAAGCGGGAAATGTCTCCAAAATTTTATGTATACCCACTCGGATTGAGCTGCCCATTCCTTTTTGCCAGTTCTTATTCTGAACTACAACTACTGGATAAGTATCTAACTCTACGGTGATTTCTGTATGATACATTCCGGTGACCACTACGACGGGATTCGCCATAGATTGGCATGCCTCTTCGGCCATCAATTGAATTAAGCTTTGGTTTGCGATGGGTAACATCTGTTTAGGTTGTCCCATACGTGAAGAGCTGCCGGCCGAGAGCATGATTATCCCAGTTGCAGGAAGGTCGGTCCTTGGGTTCATAAGTTCTCCGGTATTTGTAATGGATGATGTATAGGAGCATCCTTATAACGTAAGGACCTTCCCGTTTTACCGGCAAAGACTCCTTGAATTTCTGCCAATATGGATAGGGAAATTTCATCGGAAGTTTCTGCACCTATTTCCAGGCCTATGGGACCATAAACTTTGGCTTTTTGAGAGTCAGGAATTGTTGCTCCACTTTGTTCCTCAATTTCTGTATACATTTTTTCTAATTTAGACTTAGGGCCTAAAATGCCTAAGTACCTTAGATCGGTGCGGGGCAATAGGTCCATGAGTATTTGGAGGTCGTAACGATAATTATGGGTCATGAGTAATACAGCAGTTCGCAGATCTATTGACATACCTTCTACGACCTTTTCAGCTTTAGCAACCCTGCATATACTGGCACCAGGGAAACGTTCAGAGTTGCAATGGCTCGAGCGACCATCGATAACCTGTACTTCCCACCCAAGATGTGCAGCCATATAGCTCAACGGAATGGTATCATTGCCGGCACCCACTACCAGGAGCCTAAGGCTGGGGGGGATCCATTCGGCAAAAGCAGTTAGTCTTTTGTCAGCCAGATTTATTTCTTCAAAAACTGAAGTTTGAGCCCGGTAGGTTTGCTGGGCAATTTCATCGATCAAATGGGTCCTAAATTCACTATTTCCAGTCATTTCTGATGTTTGGGGAGTATCCGAAAATAGTAGACAGGTGCCGGGATGGGGCCCTGAGGCAGCCTTGTGGTCAAAGAGCGTGATGAGTACCGATGGACATCTGTCTTCCAGTAGCTTAGCAAGTAGGACCATTGGGTTAACTGACATAGAACCGTCAATGGGTTCAAAAAGTATGTGAACAATACCATTACAGCCCAGCTGAACTCCAAGGGTAGTATTATTCCCTTCAGTCGTATCGTAAGTTACCAGCTTGTTTTTTTTCTGAGAAATAGCTAGAAGGGCCTTTCTAAGCGCATCGCCTTCCAAGCATCCTCCGCTAATCGCTCCGGTAAGCTGTCCTTCATCGGTAACCAACATCCGAGCGCCTGGTCGGCGATAGGAAGAGCCCTCAACCAATACTACCGTTGCCAGGGCCGTAGCTTGGCCCTGACTTCGAGCCTGATGGTAAGCGTTTATAATGTCTTTTATTTCCTTCATGGCTTCTTTTAAAATGAATATCCTTGATGGATACGATGAGATAAAATGGCGGATTTTAATTGTTCTTTAGCCTCATTTATTTCATACTTGGTGTTAAAGCGCCCCAGACTAAATCGGAAGGAGGATTCTATAATTTCAGGACTCTTTTGCATGGCTAGTAATACATGACTTAGCTGTCTGGTAACGCTACTGCATGCGGCGCCTTGAGAGAAGGCTAACTTACTGCCAAGACTTAGAATAAAAGCTTCGCCTGAGACACCCTCTATATATAGGTTAGAGCAGTGGGGGAGTCGGGTATCCGTAGGGCCATTCTGGTGTACACCTCCCAATCTCATAAGTTCTTGCTCCAATTCATCCCGCCATTCGCTAAGTCTACTGGCCTCTTCAGACATTTCCAGTCTGCTGATAGCGCAAGCCTCTCCCAGACCGATAATACCAGGCACATTGAGTGTCCCACTTCTGAAGCCAGCTTGTTGCCGCCCTCCTTCGAGTTGGGCCTTTAAACTAATATTTTTTCGTTTGTAAAGGATACCAATACCCTTTGGTCCATACATTTTATGGCCACTAAAGCAGACTAAGTCGACGCCACCTTGTTTTACTGACACAGGAATTTTCCCAACGGCTTGGGTTGCATCCGAGAAGAAGGGAATATTTTTAGCCCGGGATAGTTCGCCTATTTTTGTGATAGGCTGAACAGCTCCCGTCTCATTGTTTGCAAAATGAATACATATAAGCCCCGTATCAGCACGAATGGCGGCTTCTAGCTCTTCCAGACAAATCAGGCCATGCTCATTTACCGGCAAGTAGGTGACGGGGTAGCCCAAGGCCTCCAAACTCGCACAGGTGTCTAATACTGCAGAATGCTCTGTCGCGCAGGTTATAATATGGTTTTTCTCAGGTTGGTTAAGTAGTATCCCTTTCAGTGCTAAATTGATTGACTCTGTGGCTCCAGAGGTAAATATTAATTCCGAGGGGTGCGCACCTATAAGCTGAGCGCATTTCTCTTTAGCCTCGTCAACTCCTTCAGCCGCTTCCCACCCGAAAACATGATTCCTACTGGAAGGATTGCCATATATTTTTGTGAAATAGGGTAGCATCACCTCGAGAACTCTCGGGTCCATAGGAGTAGTAGATTGGTGATCTAAGTATATTGGACTTTGCGGCATCTAGAATTATGTATAATAAATGAATGAAGTACAAATTAGCCATATATATCTAAAAATTATACTCTAATCCTTTTTTTTAGATCAGGAATTCTATGCTTTTCAAGTTGCTTCGAATCTTCCCCAGTCAATTCTTAAACCGATACTGGTAAAAAAATTGAAAGTTAAAAAACTGCTTCACCGGTATTCGGTTGCCATAAAATTGCGGCTTAAGAGATAGCCCCGGATATCCCGAGAACCTGCGGCAGCAGCTGTCAAGGAAAGTGGGGTAAATTGAACCTTTTGGCTATTTTTACCATTATTCATTACAAGTATTTAAGAATAAATTATTCATTTTAAACCCATCGAATTATGAGTCTTAGATTAGGAGATATCGCCCCAGATTTTGAAGCAGATACTACCCAAGGGCATATACAATTTCATCAGTGGCTTGGCGATAGCTGGGGATTATTATTTTCACATCCTGCCGATTTTACTCCTGTATGTACCACAGAGCTTGGTAAGACAGCACTTTTGAGCGGTGAATTTCAAAAAAGAAATGTGAAAGTATTAGCCGTTAGTGTAGACGATGTAGAGTCACATAACCGCTGGATCCCCGATATTAACGAAGTGAATGGCACCGAAGTAAATTTCCCTATCATTGCCGACGAAACCCGTAAAGTGGCGGAACTCTACGACATGATTCATCCCAATGCAAGTGAAAAAGCCACAGTGCGTTCGGTATTCATCATTGGGCCCGATAAAAAGATTAAACTAACACTGACCTACCCAGCTTCTACAGGGCGTAATTTTCATGAAATATTAAGAGTTATTGACTCCTTGCAGTTAACAGCCGATTATTCGGTGGCTACCCCGGCCGATTGGAAAGATGGTGAAGATGTAATTGTGGTGCCGGCGATTAGCACAGAGGATGCAATCAAGAAATTTACGAAAGGTGTTAAAGAGGTGAAGCCATATCTTCGCTATACTCCCCAACCGAATAAGTAATATTCTGTTTATATTAAAAATAGAGCTCCCTCATGTGTTGTGCGAACAATATATGAGGGAGCTCTATTTAGGAAACATCCATTTCGTGTTTAACTTTTTCTATTAAATCATGTTCTTCTCCATAGTAGACCATATTTCTGGCCCCCAGATAGTAATAGTAGATGGACGCACCCATGGTAATATGACTGATGTCGTTATAATTGAACCATGGGCCAAAGCTTAATTTCAAGGCATGTAATCCTGCCGAGACAGCACCTAATCCGGTTGCTATAAAGATGAATTTGCTCCCCGGATCCTTCTTTTTTTTATACATATATACTTCTATTGTAAAGAGCATTAGGAACAAACCGTAAAAGGCATGCACCTCTACTACTACGAAATTGAGGGTGATAAATGTAAGTACAAAGAAGATAACCAATTCCACATAATTAAGAATTCCCAGAAATTTGCCTGTGTTCTTGGCCAGTAAAGGCTTAACATGCCAAATGGCGGCACGCTCAAATAAGGCAACCGCGATCATGCTAGCAAACCAGCCAGGGATTTTACCCTGCAAACCGGTAATATAGATAAATCCATGGCCCAAAATACCTCCTATGGCTGTGGCCAAACCCATGAAAAGGAAAAAATACTGAATTTGGGTGTACATACGGTGAACCCGGCCCAGTCTGTTTAGCTGTATAAAGGCATAAATACAAATTAGGGTCATCAGCAGACTCGATATGACAGTGGAAGGTTCAAGGATGGTAATGCCCATAAACTGGATTTGATGTACCTCGCTGTATTCGGCTGGAACGTTGTTCATAAATTAAGTTATAACTATAGTTTTGTAGAATATCTTCAAATTAAATACAATTGATTCAGTAATTACAATTTCCTTGCCAGTTGATTTTCTTTTGTTCCCCGGCGAAGAATGGACACTTGCGCAAAATTTAGTACTCGAAAGCCGTAAAAGTTGTATTACAAGAGAAGTATCTATGGAATAGGGTGAAGGAGGCAGCATTGACTACCAGCCCCGGCTCGACTGAGCAGAAAACGCGAACAATAAATTGCCCAAAGCAACGATAATGCCAATGACACAAGGATGCCTGTTTGGTAAAAATGGTACAATTTTTAAAAAGTATAGTGCTATTTGCTAAACCATTTCCCGAAACGCATGGTTTATAGAATAATAACAAGTATTTTTAAAATAATTGTTAAGAGTCATCTGAAAACCATAATATTAAAATAATGAAATGGTCATTCATCATCCAGCAAAAATTAAAGGCAGCCTTGGTTTTATGCTCCCTCATGGTGCTTATTATTCTGGGGACGCTTTTATCCTCTAGCAGTATGAAGGGAATAGATAAATCCGTTTCCTCTATATACCAGGATAGATTGCTGCCTGCTACCACCATTATCTATCTCACTGAAAATCTTTATAATAAGCGGTTGTCATTAGAAAAATATTTATTGTCGGCCAGGCCCCGATTTCGCAAGGATATACAATCAAGCTTGACTGCTTATGATGCCAACATCGATTCATTAATTAAATCATTCGAAGGAACCTATCTTGTGGAAAGGGAGGCTCATAGTTTGGTAGCCCTTAAAAACAGGATTAAAGAGTATGCCCTTCTGGAGGAGATGATTATCAATCTGAGTGAATCTGGACGAATTGATGATGGTAAAAATTTGTTTGAAGGAGCTGGAGCAAATACCTTTCAGAGGACAATCCTCAATTTGAATGAGCTTACAGCAATACAATCACATGTAGGCCAGGAGTTAATACAGGAGTCTAAAGGAGATATGGCCAGTGTGAATGCAGTTATGGCCCTGCAGATTATGATGGCTATTATCATTGGTCTTATTATATTGACTCTGATAAAAAATTCTCAAATCATTCATCAGCCAAGAGTCAAGAACGTAAAGGAGCAGAATTTTAACTTAAATTGATATGGGTTATCCCGACATAAAAAAAGGAGAGGCTAGCCTCTCCTTTTTTTATGTCGGTCCTCTTGCTATTGTCCTACCTTGCGCCCTTTCAGGGTTTCACGGGTATTGTTGACCTGTTTAAGTAAATCTTTCTTCACAAAGAGTCGGGCTCCATTTCCTGCCTGAAGATCGAAAGTACGTTGTTTATACTCAAATTTATTTTCAGGGAGAACATCTAAAAAGTAGTTCTGTCCACTAAGGTTAAATTGCATCCCCTTGGTATCTTGCTGGGTGTCGTCCCAGGAGACATGAATTGTTCCGGTAGCAGATCCTAGCGATACACCAGGTGTAAAGGGTAATACATTGATGGTCTGGATGCTTTTTCCATTACTCATTGTAATTTGTCCTTCAGGATTAACTTTGATGTCATTAGGGTCCGACACTTCCCTACGTATGGTAATGGCCTTGTCATTAAAGAATTGGACCTTTTCAAGAGGAATACCAGCTTCTTCCAGGCTTCTCCTGAGATCTTCAGTAAAGACTGTATAATTGGACAAGGGAACCGAGTTCATGGTGGTACATGCACTAAGGCCTACCAAAAGGAAAAGGCTTGCTAGTATTGTTGATTTTATTTTCATAATGGATGCCTAAAATTCTATTGTTTCTGATTCGTAATAATTCGTTTCGACGGTTAACGCAATATTAATAAAAAGCTGATCGGTACACAAATTCCCATTATTTAGTTGACTTCTGTCAATTTGGCAGATACGACCTCAAGGAATTGTAATTGGAACGTTAATTTGATATCCATATTGCAGGAGATATTTTATAAGCAACTATAAATTTTAAAATAATCGGTTATTATGGAATCAGTGATTCAAGAAAAAGGAAGTTTAAGCATTCACACGGAAAATATATTTCCTATTATTAAGAAGTTCCTATACTCGGACCACGAGATCTTTTTGAGAGAATTGGTGTCTAATGCTGTAGATGCTTCTCAAAAGATAAAAAAATTAGCCTCATATGGTGAGTTTGACGGTGAACTGGGAGAATTAAAGGTTCAGGTAAAACTAGATAAAGAAGCCAAAACCATTACTGTTAGCGACAATGGGGTGGGGATGACAGCTGAGGAAATAAAGAAGTATATTAATCAAATTGCGTTCTCTGGAGCCACAGAGTTTGTAGAGAAATACAAGGATAAAGGGGATAACGGAAATATAATCGGAAACTTCGGTTTAGGATTTTATTCGGCTTATATGGTAGCTAAAAATGTTGAGATAATTACCAAGTCTTTCCGTCCCGGATCAGAAGCTGTACGCTGGGTATGTGATGGATCCACCGAATTCGAACTGAGCGGTACCGAAAAAGAGGGACGTGGAACGGATATCATTCTACATATTGCCGAAGATTCAGAAGAGTTTTTAGATTCTTTCCGTTTAAAGGGTATACTTGAGAAATATGGTAAATTTTTGCCAGTTGCAATCGAATTTGAAGATAAGGTAATTAATAATACTACCCCTATCTGGACCAAAAATCCCTCGGACTTAACCGATGAGGAGTATATTGCGTTCTATAAGGAACTACATCCATTTGCAGAGGATCCACTATTCTGGATCCATTTAAATGTGGACTATCCTTTCAATTTAACAGGGGTGCTCTACTTCCCAAAACTGAAAAACGATTTCCAGGGACAGAAAGAAAAAATTCAGCTTTACAGTCGCCAGGTCTTTATTACAGATGAAGTGAAGGATATTGTTCCGGACTTCTTACAATTATTGCACGGGGTGATCGATTCTCCGGATATTCCCCTGAATGTGTCACGGAGTTATTTGCAGGCTGATGGTAACGTGAAGAAAATTAACGGATACATCACAAGAAAGGTAGGAGACAAACTGGCAGAGATCTTTAAAAATGACCGTCCGGGTTTCGAAGCCAAGTTTGATGACATTGGCATGTTTATTAAATATGGTATCATCAGCGATGATAAATTCTATGAGAAGGCTAAGGACTTCTGTCTAGTGAAGAATGTCGAAGGGAAGTATTTTACTTTTGAAGAATATAAGGATAAAGTAAAGGAGAATCAGACAGACAAAAATGACAACCAGGTATGGTTGTATACTACGGATGAGAAGAAGCAGGATGCCTTTATTATTTCTGCTCAAAAGCGTGGTTACGATGTGTTGAATCTTTCGAGCATGATCGATGCACATTTCATTAATGCCATGGAGCAGAAACTTGAAAAAATCAATATTAAACGTGTAGATGCGGAGACACTTGATAAATTAGTAGAGAAGGACCTGAAGTTAGAAAGCGTACTTTCTACAGAAGAGACAGAGGCTCTCAAATCTGTATTTGAAGAGGTTAGAAGCGATAAAAGTGCGCAAATACAGATCGAAGCTATGCCTGTTGATGAACTGCCAGTAGTCATCACCTTTCCGGAATTTATGCGTCGGATGATGGATATGCAGGCTACTTCGGGTCAGCAATCCATGTTCGGAAATATGCCTTTAATGTATACGGTTTCGGTGAATGCCAATAATCCGGTAATTACCAAGATTCTTAAGACCGAAGATAAGGCGCACCAGAGAGCCTTAGCCAAGCAGGTTTTCGACCTGGCTATGCTATCTCAGGGTATGCTAACGGGTAAGGATCTTACTCAGTTTATACAGCGGTCAGTGTCGATAATTTAAGGTTCTATTTTTGCCTCGTATTAAAAAGAACCGTCGGAAGGCGGTTCTTTTTAATTGATAGGGGGTTCTTTTCCACCCATAAGGTGTTCTTTTAAGTTCTGAAGCTCTATCCATTTTCCAAATTTGGCCAGATTGGCCTGCTTGGGCCAGGAGCTCGGATCCTGAATTTGAAAGCGGGGCCCTGCGTTTCTTAATATTGAAGCCAATCGTATTGGCGAGGTATTGGCAAGATCTCCATAAGTTAGTATGCCTTCTTTCTTTAATAATTCTTCGATTTTAGGGCCTATGCCTTCTATGATTTTAAAGTCATCCGATTTACTTTGTTCGGTTTCCGGCTTGGGATATACGGTTTTTCGGGTAGACACCGTAGATAATCTGTCCTTCTGCCGGCCCTGAATGGAGCTGTCCTTTTGTAACTTCGAAATTTCTGACCTTAGATTCGCTATAGAATTTTTAATCCGATTTGATTTTACCGATAAAAAAAGACGGGATAGGGCATATCCAATTACTGCCGAAAGCAGCAAAGGGAATATGATTTCGGTAACCGAGGTCCATTGAAAAAGATTATCAGTAAATAGGGCGTTCATAGGTAGGGTGAGGGTAAATTACTTAGATATTTTTGGTACGGTCTATTTCTTCTTGTAGCGTAGCTAGCTCGTCCCATCGGTGTGCAGCCGCCAAACCGGCCTGCTGTTGCCATACAATGATATCCTCCACGAGGATTTCCTCTCCTTCATGGCCGATTTGTTGTTTGAGATGAAGCGGATTATAAAGTTGTAGCTGCCGATAAGTGTAGATGCCATGAGAGGCTAATTTTTGTTGCATCTCCGCAGAAATCCCATGAATTTTTGTAAGGTCATCAGGAATCTTCTCTGCCGCAGTGGCGAGGGGGCTGCTCGCCCTCCCGGTCTTAGGAGGAGAGGAGTCGCGGCTGCTTTCCGACTGACTTTGAAGATGACCTAACTCATGCTGAAGTTTGCTTTCAGTATGTTCAAGAGCTGTCACATAAGGTGTATGCGTAAAATAACCTGCTGCAAAGGCGAGTAAGAACGCCCCTAGAAGCATGATAAGAAATATAATTAGATCGGAACTTGTTGCCGGAGCATATATAAAAAGCATGTCAGTGGATTAGTATCAATTAATGCATAAAATAATTATTGTACTACTAGCGAAACACGACGGTTGGCTCTCCGGCCTTCTATCGTGCTGTTAGATGCTTTCGGTTCGGTTTCGCCCTTGCCTACCACGCGCATCCTGTCGGCAGGAATACCGAGTTTTAACAGTTTGTTCTTCACGGCGTTTGCTCTTTTGATAGAAAGTTGCATATTCCATTCGGCACTATCCTCATTATCCGTATGTCCGGTTATAACTAATTTTCTATTCCCTGGCTTAGCCAGATATGCTTTTGCAGCTTCCAGAAACTTACGGTTTTCAACCGTTTGTATATAATTTATACTTGCATAAGGAAAATAGAGTTCTATTTTGTTAAAAATACTGGTGAAGGTCTGGTCTGATGCCAGATCCGTTTCTGTGCTTGCCTCCCTTTTGTAAAAATTAAAGGTTATAGACTCTTTTACTATATTGTCAGGAGGAGTGGTCGTGGATATAGAGTCGGAACCGAAGCGGATTTTTGCTGGGTCAACACCTTTGCTACTCAATATCTCTTTTATATGGAAAGCCCGGGCGAGTCCTAGATTGGGGAAAGCTCCGGGATTTGTTTCGGAAGTATGATAGCTACCCCTGATCATCAGACGTTGATCTGGATTTAGACTAAGATGCCGGGCTATAGAGTCAAGAATTACTTCACCGCTATGCTCCATACGGGTAGCTTGTGAAGCAGGAAATAATATGGTGTTTTGCTCAATATTAGGCTTGTTTTCTGCAATGGGTTGACTATTAGAAAGACTGTATTTGGCTTCCTTTGCAGAGAATAGGGAAGGGATTTCAAGATTTAACGATTCACAATTTTGACGGATATGGCAAACATGCCAGTAGGTTGCTATGATAATCCATAGGACAAGGCTGCTCCACCAAAATGCGCTTTTTCTTAACATAATTCAATTGTATAGGGTTGTTTTGACTTGTAAAAAAGTCTACGGTCACCTAAATCTAATTACAAGCGCTGTAATAGGCAAATACAATTAAAAAAAGCCACTGATTTTCGGCAGTGGCTTTTTCAATTATCGGTTCATTGAGATCAGAAACTCTTCATTATTTCGGGTTCCTTTCATGTTATCAAGCAAGAAGTCCATGGATTCCATAGCATTCATATCCGACATATGTTTCCGAAGTATCCAGACTTTCTTCAGGGTTTCCTTATCTTGTAACAGGTCTTCCCGACGCGTTCCGGAAGCCATTACATCGATGGCTGGGAATACTCGTTTATTGCTAAGCTTTCTGTCTAGCTGAAGTTCCATATTTCCAGTTCCTTTGAATTCTTCAAAAATTACTTCATCCATTTTGGAACCGGTATCTATAAGTGCGGTGGCAATGATGGTAAGAGATCCACCATTTTCTACATTTCTTGCCGCTCCAAAGAAACGTTTGGGTTTATGCAGGGCATTGGCATCAACACCACCCGAAAGTATTTTTCCCGATGATGGAACAACTGTATTATAGGCTCTGGCCAAACGGGTAATCGAGTCTAATAGAATAACCACGTCATGACCACACTCTACCATTCTCTTGGCCTTTTCCAGCACAATGCTGGCCACTTTGACGTGGCGATCTGCCTGCTCGTCGAAGGTGGAAGCAATAACTTCAGCCCGCACACTTCGTTGCATGTCTGTAACCTCTTCCGGACGTTCGTCTATCAGAAGGATAAGCAAGAACACTTCCGGGTGATTGCGGGTTATGGCATTGGCTACTTCTTTTAGAAGGACGGTCTTACCCGTTTTGGGTTGAGCTACAATCATACCCCTTTGTCCCTTACCTATTGGAGCAAAAAGATCCAATATACGTGTGGAATATTGATCGGGCCGGGAGCTTAACTTAAGACATTCATCGGGAAACAGGGGAGTGAGGTATTCAAAAGGAATCCGGTCACGGATCTCCTCAGTGGTTTTTCCGTTAACCGTTTCAACCCTAAGTAGAGCAAAATATTTTTCACCTTCCTTGGGTGGTCGAATCTGCCCCTTTACGGTATCTCCCGTTTTAAGGCCAAATAATTTTATCTGAGAAGGAGAGACATATATGTCATCCGGGCTCGCCAAATAGTTATAGTCGGCCGAGCGAAGGAAGCCGTATCCTCCATCTTGCATGATCTCCAGCACTCCCTCGTTGAGGATAAGTCCATCGAATTCGCGAACGTAATTATTATAGTTTCTTTTGATTTTGGCAGAAGTGTCTTCCCGTGAACCCTGTGCCTGATGAGCGGGGCGATCGGACTGCTCCCTAGGTTCCCTAGGTTCTCTGGCAGGTTTATCGGTTGAACCTTTTCTGCTTTCGGGACTCTCCTCCTGTTGCTGAGGAGATACACCTGTTTCAGGCTCCTGTTGTTTTTCTGTTATTTCTTCTTTACCTGAGGTTATTTCTTCCTTACCCAGATCTTCGATGGTATCTTCTTCGCTTTCCAGATCTGAATGCAGCGCCGCATTACGATTCGATTTATCGAATAAAGGGGCTTGTTTAGCGGGAGCAACTTTTTTTCTGCCCACCTTGGTAGGGCCCTTACTGGAGGGGCCTTCATCGCCCGCACTCCGGCGTGTGCGCTTTTTCTTGGTTTCTTCTCCCCCATTAGTAGTCGTTTCCGATTCGGGAGAGGGAGCTACGGTAGGTGTTGACTCTTGCTGTTGATGCGAGGATATCCGGCTTATTAGTTCCTTTTTGGTGGTTTTTTGTAAGTCAGAGATTCCTAAACCCGTTGCTATCTCTTTGAGCTCTGATAGAAGCTTGATGTTCAATTCATCGATTGTAAGCATAGAAATATTGTGCAGTAAGCATAGAAACTTACCCCTTGATTTTTATAGATGTGAATTTAAATAAAAGATGTCGAGGACTGAGGCCCCGAATTCATGTGGCGGTCATTGATATATGTATATATATTTTTTCATCTGCACGGAGTTCCAAGTGGCTCGAAACATGAAATTGAGGGCTATTTTAAGAACGATTGTTAGATTTGGTAACTATAAAAGGACGACAAACCTGATAAACACCCTTTAATGGACTCATCCGATAAGATGATAACGATCAATATAATGAAAAATACTTGAAGGAAATATTGGAAAGTTTTATCTCCACGAAATTATACATTAGAATTTAACAAAACAAGATTTTTTTAATTATTTATTTTTTTTGATGAATTCTACTAACATTGTGCCTAGGGTTGGAATTCTGAAAAAAAAATAGAATCGACCAATAAACAGAGGAGTATGACAAATATGGTAATCGATGCGGGAAATACGCATTATAAGGTCGGAATATTCGAGCATGAGGTTCTAATTTATAACAGAGCAGGACTTGATCTTAAAGGTGTTCGGGAGATGATTGACATGTACCGGCCTGAGTACAGTATCTTTTCTTCTGTAAACATTGAGTTTGAAGAGTTTATGGTGGATATTGGTGATATTGGGCCCATTATTTCCTTATCGCCTAAGATTCCCTTACCGATTTCTTATCACTATCATACACCCGAAACATTGGGGATGGACCGACTGGCCGCTGCAGTAGGGGCCCAGGCCCTCTACCCGGGTCAAGATGCGCTTGTGATTGATATGGGCACCTGCATAACCTATGACTGGATAGATGGTAATGGGGTATACCAGGGTGGCATAATCTCCCCAGGGATGCGGATGCGTTTCCAGGCAATGAATCGTTTTACAAAAAGATTACCCCTTCTTGAACCACCTCGGGAGGCTACATTCCTTGGCAAAAGCACAAAAGAGTCCATGGAAAGTGGGGTGATGAATGGAATAATTGCCGAGGCGGAAGGAATAATTGCCCGATATCATAACATTTCGCCGACAATGTGCGTAGTATTATGCGGTGGGGATGCTGCATACTTTGAAAGTCGCTTGAAAGACACCATCTTTGTAGTCCCGCAACTCGTACTAATCGGTTTGAACAGAATATTGATACATAATGTCGTTTAAAAATAGTTATAAATTCCTTGCCTTATTTCTTGCCCTAACTGGCGGAAATTTTACTCTTCAGCAATCATATGCACAGGGCTTGGGCAACTCCCCATATTCTTCTTTGGGAATAGGGGAGCTTTATGGAGATTCTTTCTCCGATAATGCTGGTACTGGTCAGGCAGGTGTCAGTTCCGGAAGTGGATTTCAGATTAATAATCTTAACCCTGCGCTTTGGGTACGAAATAAGTTTACAACCCTTGACTTTGGGGTGATAGGTCAATATAATCAAATTCAATCGGGTAATAAATCCCAGCGTAATGCGGGCGGAAATCTGGGTTATGTGGCCCTGTCATTTCCAGTTAGTACCAAATGGAACCTGGGGGTAAGTCTTAAACCGTATAGTTATGTTGATTATAGCAACGAATTTATCAGGACAGTTCCGGGTACCCCATCCAGTGCCTACTATAGCACCACAGGTAAAGGGGGTATTAATAAAGTCTCTTTTACCAATGCTTTTCAGATTGGGAAATACCTGAGTGTAGGCCTTGAGTCATCCTACTTGTTTGGGAATATTCAACGCTCCTCAACCGTACAGCTACCCATCATTGCCGGAGAATATTATCCTCTGCCTACTGGTGGTGACTATCAGGTGGCCATTATCGAGCGTAATACCGTTTCCGATTTTAGTTTTAAGGGTGGATTAGCGCTTCGAGTTCCCATTAAGAAAGAGAATAAGCTTTTCTGGAATTTGGGTGGAACTTATAGTTTAGGTTCTAAGCTGAATACTACTGAGACAACTTCCTTCGAACTCTCTCAAAATGGGACCAATATTGTAGCTCCCGACACGCTTTCCAAAGATCTGGGCGGCTCCATGACTCTGCCGGCACTTTACCAGGTAGGTACTAGTTTCGAATGGCCTTTTAAGCTTACGGTCTCTGCCGATTATAGTTATCAGGACTGGTCTAAATATAAAGGATTCTCAGGATCTAATGACGGTCTGCAGAATGTCAGTCGCTTTCATTTAGGAGCTGAGTATCTGCCTAACTTCACCTCCTTGAAATATTTCGATGTAGTACGATACCGATTGGGCTTTAGCCATGGTCAGATGCCGTACTCTATTAATGGGTCCAAACTCAATGATACCAATATTAGTCTAGGTATCACATTCCCAATGGGAGGGCGTTATTCAAACTATATTTCTGTTGCTTTTGTTGGAGGACAGAGAGGTAACTCCTCTGCTGGGCTAATTCGCGAACGCTATGGTAAAATGGTGTTAGGTATAACCTTAATGGACCGCTGGTTCGTTAAACAAAAACTAGAGTAATCGCTTGATTAATTTCCATAATTAATGAATACTTACAGATATTTATATTTGTTATTGGCGACGACGGTATTTTTTATTTCTTGTGAAGACAATGAAAATGTCGCTGGAGCGATTTATAAGGGACCGATAGAAGAGGTTCAAAATGTGGAGGTTCTTTATAGTGAAGAAGGGGAGCTTAAGGTTCAAATGCGTACCCCGAAGCAATTACGTTATCAGAACGATAATAAGGTATTTCCAGACACGGTCAATATTAATTTCTATAATCCTGAAGGGGCCATTATTACCAGATTAAGGGCCGACTCAGGACATTATAATAAGGGAGAAGATGTGTTCGTAGTGATTGGAAATGTTAGGGTGATGATGTCAGAGACGAATCAGTTACTGAGGACATCTGAATTAAAATGGAGCCCTAGAACGCAAAAAGTTTTTACAGACAGACCTTTAACGGTAAAAAATCATATAACCGGTGAAATTACTAAGGCGGTAGGTATGGATGCAGACCAGGACTTCTCGCATATCAAGTTCAGAAAAGGAACCGGTATTTACCGGTTCGAAGGAGCTCCTTAATTTTTGCAATTCTTCAATGCCTCATGAACAAATTCTGTAGGCGTATAACTGATGGTGTCCGATTTCCATTTCATATTTAAATAGCTGATAATTTCTGCAATTTCCAGATCAGTAAGCTTAGGGTTTCCAGGCATAGGTCGGTTTAATTCCCCAATCCCGGAACTCCCATTCTTGATAAGACAGGCTAGTCGGGCGTCATTCCCTAGAAGAGTCGACCCGGAAATGCTGGGGTAAAGCTGAGCCATACCGGCCCCGTCGTCCTGGTGGCAATTGGTACAATTGGCCTGATACAGCCTATGCCCCTCTACAAAATATTGCTCCTTCTTGAGTTCTTCTGTTGATTGGCAGGAAAAGCTGCCCCCAATAATGACCATTCCTATCACCATGGATTTGCTCATGGCTGTATAGTGCTTATTCATACTCCTTCTTCAAAACTTTTATATCCTTGATCAATTTCTGTGTTCCTTCTTCGGTAGTGCCGTCATACATTCCGCGCACATGCCGATCCTTGTCCACCAGAATAAAATAACCACCGTGAATATAGCCTCCTTCCGCAGTACTATCGGCTTGTGCAGGGGTCATGTAGAATTTCTGACCTATTTCATAAATGTCCTCTTTAGGCCCTGTCAGAAACCACCACTGATCTCCTGTAACGCCCAGATCTTTGGCAAAAGCATTTAGTACTTCTGGTGTATCATGATCCGGATCAATGGTATGCGAAAGTATTTTCAGTTGGGGATCGTCTTTGAACTCCTTATAGACCTTCAACATTTGCCGTTTCATAACCGGGCATATGGTTGGGCAAGAGGTAAAGAAAAAGTCAGCAACATAAATTTGATCCTTGACTGAAGCTTCGGAGATGGTATCGCCATTTTGATTAGCAAATCGAAATGAGGGAATTTGGTGATAAATTGTATCGACCACCTCTTTACCGTCAATGGTAGTAGTGGTCCAGTCCCGTTCGCCATATATTGGTAATTTATTACTTTCGGAATTGCAGGAACTAAGCAGGGTTGTGGCTGCCAGAGAGAGGGCAAAACTCACCGATCTCAGGGAAAAGGATGCTGTATGCTTCATTTTATAGGTCTAAATAGGATTTTACTTCTTCAAGATTTTTTTCAGTATTTTGCTTTAGTCTTGAAATCTTTTCTTTTTCACTTTCAAAATAAATAATGGCCTCTTTGGCTTTTAAATTTTTTGCAGAATCGCCATTAAAACGCTGCATCCATTGCATCATCTCTGCATCTGATTCGTCTAACTTACTATTGAGTTGGGTGAGGGTAAGTCGCTGCTGGGCTAGCTGGTTGTCGGCTATACCTTCATTTTCCAAGCTGTCAATGGTGGCCAATTCCTTATTAATACGCCCTTTCATGGTCATAATCTGATCCATATAGGCCATTACTTCGTCATGAATAGACAACACTTGTTGCTCTAATTCCTGAACCTGTTCTTTTTTTTGTGAACAGGAGGCCGTAATAAGGAACATGCATATCAAGTAAAAATATAGTTTCATACCAATGGGTTTTTAGATTATTTATTGAACTTCATCAATCATATCGCGGGCATTGCTGATTATGGATTCGGAAGGGTTATGCCCTCCAATCATTTGTGCAATTTCTACAATACGTTCCTCTCGGCTCAATTTTCTGATATTACTTACCGTCCTGTCCGCACTATGATCTTTATAAACAAAGTAATGGGCATGACCACTCGAGGCAATCTGATGCAAATGGGTAATGGCGATAATCTGATGTTTTTCCGCCATATTTAGCATCATTTTTCCCATCTTGATTGCAATTTCTCCTGAAACACCTGTATCTATTTCATCAAAAATAATGGTTGGTAACCTTCGCTTATCGGCCAATATATATTTGATTACCATCATAAGTCGGGAGAATTCGCCTCCTGAAGCCACTTGTCTTAATTCCTGTGGAACAATACCCTTATTGCCACTAAAGAGGAAAGCCACGGCATCTATGCCCATCGGTCCAGGCTCAATGGCCGCAATCTGAATGGAAAAAGATGCGTTGGGTATGCCCAAATCCTTTAACCGGTCAAGAATGATCTGCTCAATGGGTTTAACTACTTTTTTTCGCTGTTCCGAAAGCGTTTCGGCCATTTGCAGCATTTTTTTCTTTGCCTGATCTCTTTGTATTTCTGCTGTCTTAATGGCCTCATCCAGGTTAAGAACCGTATTTAGTTTTGCATCTAACTGTTGTTGAATAGTCAGAAGATCGGTTAGATTTGCTACCTGGTGTTTTTTTAATAAGGTATAGAGAATATTTAATCGCTCCTGCACCAATTCGGTACGTGACTGATCTAGATCAATATTCTGGTTAAACTGATCGATTTCATCGGCAATGTCACGGAGTTCGATCAAACAGCTTTGTGCTCTTTCTGCCAGTGGATTAAGTTCATTTACGAGTCTTCCGGCCTGATTCAATGCTACAACTGCAGCTTTTAAAGATTCAAGAGCCGAATTTTCCGGGTGCTCCAGATGTGTAAAGGCGAGGAGCAATTTTTCCTTTATTTCTACCGCATGTTCTAGAACCAGGAGCTCTTGTTCGAGTTGGCCTAGCTCGTCAGGAGCTATTTTTACTGCTTCGAGTTCCTGAAAGAGGAATTGGTCATAATCAAATTCCTTCCTAAGCTGGGCAGAACGTATCAAAAGCTCCTTAAACGCCTTTTCTTTTTCTCTATAGTCCTGATAGGCGGTCTTATAGTTTTTGAGATAGGACTCATTATTGCTGTAAGCGTCCAGAACTCTGAGCTGAAATTCGTTATTCCCGAGCTGAATGGAATCGTGCTGGGAATGGATATCCAGCAATTGATTACTTATTTTTCGAAGTGTATCGAGGTTAACCGGAGTATCGTTTATAAATGCCCGTGATTTGCCAGATACGGAAATTTCCCGGCGGACCAGGCACTCATTAGAAAAGTCTAGATTTTCCTCATCGAAGTAATCATTCATTTCGTATCCCGACAAGTTGAATGTTCCTTCAATCACACATTTTTCACGGGCATCGTAAAGTGATTTGACGTCGGCACGGTTTCCCATTAGCAAACCTATCGCACCTAGCATTATCGATTTTCCGGCTCCCGTTTCTCCCGTGATAATATTGAGCCCACCGTCTGGATTCATTTCCAGATGCTTAATTAAGGCGTAATTTTTAATGAGCAGGTTTGAAAGCATTTCTATTGTATGGCTAAGGGCGATTTAGAAATATTCCTGATATATAAATGCAGAATGCACTCACGAAGATAGCCAGTATAAAATCAATTCAGAAATAAAGAAGAAGGTACTTCTATGGAATATAAAGGCAGGAAGCGGGGTCAAGATGGCTCGAGCCTGTCATACAGGATTTCGTATAAATCTTTATCTGAAAAATGATGTTTATGTGTTCTTTGATCCGTGAGGGTGAAACCAGAAGCGTCTATTGCAGTAATATTACCATAAAAGGTATTACCGTTTCTGAGGACAACATGAATCATGCGGTTAGTAAGTGACTCAATGGAGGGGCGTAAGGTATGGCCAGCTATGCGAACAATTCTTTTACTCATCAACCTAATTATTAAGTTTCTGATAAAGCTGTGTTTTAGCAGGATCCAAGCTTGTAAGAAGACTATATGCTTCTTTCTTTTCGTCCTGGGTGCCCTCTAACATAATACGGTAGAGTTCGTCAGATTTGGCATCGAAGAAGGAATTAACGACGACATTAGCTTGATTCTGGCGAGCAATTGTATTGATTGTCCGAAGGGTTTCCAGGACCTTTTGCCGGGTAACCGTTGGCTTCTCAGTCGCTACGTCCAGCCCTAGCCGATAATATTCGTATAGGCCCTCCCGAAACGGAATAAATTGCTGGCTCATAAGGCTGTTTATCAATGCATAGCGATTTTTGGAATCTACATTTTCCCATCCCCGTTTGTTGGGAGAAGCATTCCGGGCCAGATTCACGATATTAAAAGCTTTTTGTAAATAAGGATTTCCTCCTAATCTGCTGAAAGAATCATAATCATAAGTAAGCGCCGTGTACGCATAAAATGCCAGTAAATAGGGGAGCTCTTCGGTATAGCTATTTTCGTTAAAATATAGTTGAGTACTCGGTAGGTAGTTGAACTTTACATTCTTATCAATAAAGGTTAGCAACACTGTTTCATAATTGCTATTGTATACCGGACGGGTAACGATCAATTGGGCGTTCGCTTCATAAGTACCCTGAGCAATTGAACTGGTCAAATTTAAATTCAGTTTGCATTTAATGCGTTCATCCTTCGAAAAAATGTCTTCCGTAAATTTATAAGTATTAAGGAAATCATTAATATAAGTCTGCAACTGATTCATACGCTGAGGATCGGTATTCTGTTGAGAAACCAATTGGTCGTAATTCACACTGACAGAGAACTGAAACGATTGGGAGTAGCCCTTGGAAAGGCCACTCAGGAGTAGCAATAGTATCAGGTAGCGTACTTTTTTCATAGTTGGGTCCACTTGCTTATCACGAGGTCGAGAATGTCACGGGCAACAGCCTGTTTTGACTTTAGCTCAAAATGGGTAATGTTTTTGTATTTATCAATAACGGTAATTTTATTGGTATCGTGTGTAAAACCAGCTCCAGGATCATTTAAAGAATTGAGAACGATCCAGTCCAAATCTTTTCTTTCTAATTTGCCCATGGCATTAATAAGCTCTTGCTCCGTTTCAAGCGCAAAACCTATTGTCAGCTGGTGCGGGCGCTTCCGAGTGCTCATTTCAGCCGCAATGTCTTTAGTTTTAGCCATTTCCATAACCAGAGTCCCCGAATTTTTTTTGATTTTCTGAGCAGCAACCTCCACAGGGGTGTAATCAGCAACAGCTGCTGCAAAAATTATTAATTCATGTGCTTCAAACTCAGCTGAGACAGCCTCATACATGTCGGCCGCTGATGTTACTGGAATCACTCGAATGGAGGCGTTTTCGGCCTGAATGGACACGGGGCCACTCACAATGGTAACTAATGCGCCGGCATTGGCGAAGGCCTCTGCAAGGGCATATCCCATTTTACCGGTAGAACGGTTGCTAATATATCGTACAGGATCTAATGCTTCCATGGTGGGGCCTGCCGTTATCAATACACGCCTACCACTCAGGCTGGGGATAAAAGTAAAGTGTTGGATAAGCTGACTAATAATAAACTCCGGCTCCGCTAGTCGTCCATCGCCAACGAGCCCGCTGGCTAGCTCGCCATACCCGGCAGGAATCAGTTTGTTGCCATAGGATTGCAGCTTCAGCAAGTTTTCCTGGGTAGAAGGATGGTGGTACATATCCAGATCCATTGCCGGTGCAACATAAACTGGACAGCGAGCGGATAAGTAAATAGCGCTGAGCAGATCGTTACAATATCCTTGGGCAAAAGCTGAAATAGTTTTAGCCGTTGCGGGGGCAACCACTATCAGATCGGCCCATAGGCCTAGTTCTACATGGTTGTTCCAGGATCCTGTTGATCCTTCTATAAAACTGCTGAGTACTGGCCGCTTGGAGAGGGTTGCCAAGGTGAGGGGAGTAATAAAATCCATGGCTGCTGTGGTCATCACCACCTGTACCTGTGCACCCTGTTTAACTAGCAGGCGGACGAGCAGGGCAGACTTGTAGGCAGCTATACTGCCCGAAACACCAAGCAGAATTTTTTTTCCGGCCAAAGGAGAGTCATTTGATATAGCCACTGATCAATGATTTTTAGCTGTAGGTTCGGTTACGGCCCCACAGTATGGATACAACAAAGCCAGTCATGGCTTCCTTTGGGGGATGATCACGACTGGCTATATTCGTTTGAGAGGCTTATTCCTCTGTATTCTCGCGGTATGCATGGTAGGTCTTTCCTTCCATAAACTCGTCTATAGAAATGCTACCTGCTTTAGGCATTCTTTCGTAAAATTTGGATATTTCGATCTGCTCTCTGTTTTCAAAAACTTCTTCCAGATTGTCTACTCCCGAAGCAAATTCAGCCAATTTGTTATTTAGCTCTTCCTTCATTTTACTGGAGATCTGACGTGCTCTCTTAGAAATGACCGAAACAGATTCGTACAGGTTCCCCGTTACGTCGGCAATTTTGTCTGTGTCGCGGGTAATGATTGATGGATTCGTTGCCATACTGGTATCTTTGCTAAAGTTGATTTTCTTAATAAATAATTAGGTTGGCCATTAGCGCGTTGGGCCTTTGGCGGTAGTTGGAGCGGATAACTTCGTTGGATTCTTGCTTGGGTCGCCCTGCTCTTCCTTGGTTTTTCGATTTTTTTCTTCTATTTCGGCAATGCTCGCCAGTTGTTTCTGACTGTCTTCAAACATTTTCTCTGCTTCTTTGCCATATTTAGTCTGAGGATATTTATCTACCATTTGATTGTAGAATTTTATCACATCCTGATAACGTTCCTTCTGCTTAAGCAACTGGTCCAGAGTATAATTGAGACTATTAGTTGCCAGCCCATATTGCGCATCAACCTTCAAAAAAGTTAGCTCTTCATTATACTTAGAATCGGGGAAGTCTTTACGAAAGTTCTCTATTGAGATCACCGCCGACTTCAAGGACATCATATTGAAATCACTGATCTTGTGATAGAGTTTGGCCTTTTCATAAGCTTTAAGCTCCAGTTTATCCCGGAGTTCAAGAATAAATCGGGTACATTCTTCTCTGAATTCGCTATCAGGATAGGTATTTATGAAATCCTGGAGAGCGGAAATTGCCGTAAAAGTGCTGGTCTGATCTAAGTTATGTGGAGCCGAGTCCTTATAAAGCGAGTAAGCATGCATATAGTAAGCCTCCTGGGCAAAATCGCTACGTGCATACGTATCGTAAAATTTCTTGAAAAGAAATTGACTGGTATTATACAATCCTTGCTGATACTGGGTATAAGCGTAATAGAACTGCGCCATTTCTGATTCGGTACTACCTTTCAGAATAGGAATGAGCTCCTCGAAAAGTATGCCTGCCTTATAAAAGTCACCTTTCTTATAATAGGTTACAGCCGCATCATACTTTTCTTGATCCGTACCTGTTTTCTGTAATTTAGAAAACTTACCGCAGGAACTTAGAATTAAGACAGTGAGTAGGAGTATACTTATACTCTTAAAAGCGTTTTTTAGCATATAAAGGCAAAGGTAATAAAAAAAGCAACACCATCCATAACGGTGGTGTTGTCAAAATAGTGTTTGCTTATATTCATTGTTGGTGCCGAATGAGCATTTTTTTGGTGGCAACCTTTTTCCCGTCCAAGGAGAGTTGATAAAAATAAAGTCCAGTGGGCATTTCCCGTGTATTGACTCTGATTTTCCGTTCCGATTTCTTTAGATCATATTCCTGCATCTGCGTGCCTAGGATGCTGTAAAAAATTACTTTCGCCTCGCGAACACCTGGTTGGATGGTGAAATCTAATTCGGCATACTCGCTAGCAGGATTGGGATATATATTCGATACGGTAATTTTTTCATTTGAAAATAACTGCTCCTCAGCTTTGGCAGTAAGCTCCATACTTGCCGGTTTACGTTCTACACTTTTTTCAGGCAATTCAGTGCCCAGAACTGATCCCCGCTCAGATTCTATGGAGCCAGAAAACAAGATTCTGTAGAAGCTATTTAACGCCTTAGGCTTCTGGAGAGATAGTGGTTTATAATCCATAGGAGCCGGGCCACTATAAAATTTGATATCTTCAATGGTCGACGACTTCTTGTTAGTTCCCAAGTGAAGCCTGCTGCCATTTTGGGCTGTCTGCGCATAAGCAAATTGACCAATTATAGCAGTGATTAATAAAGTGTATAGTATATTTTTTTTCATAGGTATTCATGGATCTTAGTATTCCGGTTACAAATTACTTTGCATGCACGCTGAATCGTACAAAAATATAGAGAACTTATTGTAAAATCAAAACATATTGTGTAAATGGCGATATTTATTTTTTCTTAAAAAATATCGTGCCATAGTGTTCGATTTTATTGGATTTTTATTCGATTTTCCAACTCGCTTTTTCTAAGGTCGGTTTTTCATTTATTCTCCAGCTAAATCCTTCTAATTGGCGTTCGGTAGGGACAATTTTTGAAGGAGGTATAAGCCGACCGTCAGGTTTGCCAATAAAAGCGATTCTATGAACCTGATTGTTAACAAATAACAAATTCATTTTGCCACATATCACCCGGTTAAGGCCAATCATCTTTTGCTTATCGTCTATGGCATAATAGGCGCTCTCCCCGTTTCCGTCCACCAGGACCTGTTTTAATTTATTTTGTTCTTCAAAATAAGCATTAATTGTTCTGCCCTTTACTTGGTTATGTTGTTTTACCAGGGTGTCCTCAGTGATAACGAATGAATGCCCTTTTAATAACATTCTATTAATTTCATTATTTACTAAAAAGGCACTGATCGTATCGGCCTCCATCTGGGATGTAGTATTACTCCACAAGATGGGTTTTTTAAAGAATTTGATCACTGAATCTGCCGTATCGTAAAATATGGAGTCGCACTGCCCTTGAAAGTCCGTTTTGTATATGAATACATTTTTATTGCCAATTAATTTCCGCGTACTATCGGCTGCATTATCGAAAGAATAAAGGGTGTCTGCACGAATGTATAAGGTGTCGTCGGCTACGAGGTTCCTGATATAGGCATGGCCATATATTTTAGATTCTCCCTTTTCCTTGTTGTAAAAGCCTTGGTCGCCATTCAGGATGGTTTTGTCCTTTTTGGCTATTATCACAACATCTCCTTTTCCTATGCCATTATTGGTCTTACCATCGACAAAAATAGAGTCGGCTGTCAATGTATAGGTTTCATTATCAACCGTGGTACGTGTACTAAATTCCGATTGATTAGAAACAGTGTTGTAACGTCCTCTGGTGGCCAGTACTGTTCCGTCCTTATTGACAATTTTACTCGGCCCTCTAAAATCACTCCATTTAGTGATGGAATTATAAAAGAGGGTATCCGTGGTCAAGGTATATTTCTTATTGACTAATTTGACTTTTGAGTAATAGGTGAATTCTTTCGTCCTTGTATTATATAGTCCTTCATTACTTGTCAAAACGTCTTCTTCGTCCACTGTTCTTCCTGGCACTTTATAATAAGCCAAGCCGGCACCCATGTCATACTCCATTTTTCTTGTAGTAAGGGTCCTTTTTTTGTCCTTTAAAACAGTTCTTTTTCCACTCACGATGGCCAGACGGGTATTACCATAGTAGAAGAGAGTATCTCCGGTAATGGTAATCGTATCACCTTGGACAATTTTAACATTTCCATAGGCTTCGATTAGATTACTGGTAATATTTTGAACGGCTAAATTGCTATACATCAGAGCGCCTTTATGTCTGAAAGTTCCATTAGTAACCTTTCTCATTTCTACCCCATTTTCATTAATGAGTTCAAGTTCGTCAGATTTTATAATTTCAACTTTATCTTCGGTTTGGTCGATCCCCTGAGCCATTGCCCTGAAGGCTGTCCCAAGTATCAATAGAGTCAGCATGCCTGCAAATCCTGATACTTTGATTAACATGACGCTGAATAGTTTAATATTGTGGCAAGTTTTTATATGAAAATTTTGCATTTATTTCTTTTCTGTTCCAGTAACTTTGGTATTTACTCAAGTCACCAGATGGCAGGAGTGCCGAATTTCTGTTGAATGAGGCTCAAAATTACATCAAATACGAATGATTGAGGTATGCTGGATGCTTTTTTAACGTTTATTAACCAATTCGAGCCTAAACTTTCCGAGCGTCCGACTATTGTAGCGAGCAGCGGGGGCATAGATTCCATGGTATTGCTAGACCTAATGGCTAGGGCAGGGCTCCCGGTTGTGGTAGCACACTGCAATTTTGGGCTGCGAGGACAGGCCTCCATAGATGATGAGAGCTTTGTTCGGTCGAAAGCCAAAGCTTATGGATTTCCCTTCACTTCAATCCAGTTTGATACCAAGGGAACTGCAAAAAAACTTGGTGTTTCAACCCAAATGGCTGCACGGTCCCTGCGGTATAATTGGTTCGAAGAAATAAGACGTAAGGAGGGGGGCAACTGGATCGCTACGGCTCATCACCTCAACGATTCCCTGGAAACAACTTTGCTCAATCTTACCCGTGGAACCGGAATTGAAGGTCTAAAAGGTGTGCCTGTAGTCAATGGTGCAGTAATACGCCCCTTGTTGTTTGCAGAGCGGAAGGAGATTGAAGCCTATGCCGCGAAGCATCAAATAGCCTGGGTGGAAGATATTTCCAATGCCTCTCTGGATTATGGACGAAACCTGATAAGACACCGGGTAGTTCCGGTTTTGCAGTCGCTGAACCCTGCATTAGAAGCCGGATTTAAACGCTCCTCGGAAAGGCTTCGCTCGGCCAATACACTGCTGGAAGAATATCTTGACGATTGGGCCCGACAAACGATATGTAAAATCTCCGAAGGTGTTTCAATCAGTTATGCTAGAATGTGGGACAGTACGGAACCACTTTACCGTCTTTGGTATTTGTTGCAAGCATACGGTTTTTCTTATGCTCAGATGCCTGCTATTTTAGAGGCAAGTAAGTCGGAGCCTGGAAGAAAATTTTATTCGGACACTCACTGTATTTTGGCAGACAGGCAGATGTACATAGTTCAGGAAAGGGCGGGGTTAATAGTTTCCGATGCTGTGGTAATTGAAAAGATTACGGACAAAGTTAGTTTAGAAACGGGGCTATTAGAAATGTATAGGATGCCCGTCTCTTCTGAATTTTCAGGGAAACGGGATGCGCGTGTTATTTATTTTGATGTCGATATTCTTCATTGGCCTCTCTGTGTGCGTCCTTGGAAGCAAGGTGACCGTATAAAGTCGTTTGGAATGGAGGGGAAGTCCCAAAAAGTCAGTGATCTTTTAATCGACCGTAAGTTAAATCGTTTTGAAAAGGGGAAGGTTCAGGTTCTGACGGATTCAGATGGTCAAATCTTATGGGTTATCGGATTGAGAAGCTCGGAATTAGGGAAAATCACCGGGGCTACGAAGGTAATGCTCAAGTTGAAATTTACTCCCAAACGAGACTAAACTGAACAAAAACAGCAAAAGCCCGAACTGTATAATTCGGGCTTTTGTGATAGGATCTAAAATATTATGCAAATAGCTTGCCCAGGGAGGTGTTGAATAGCTCCTGAGCTTGTGCTGAAGCAATGACCTCTACGCCATCGACAACAAAATTTTCCTTGGTAACTTTTCCTAAAAGCGAATGAGGAGTTTTTAATGTCTCGCCCAGGAGTCGCTGAAAAGCACCCTGTTGGCCTGGCTTGACGCTCACTATTACACGGCTTTGAGCCTCACCGAATAGATATGCATCTTTTCTGAAATTTTGGTCAGTGGAAATTTCAAAGCCAAGATTATTGGGTAAGGCTGATTCGGCCACGGCAACAAATAGGCCCCCATCCGAAACATCATGAATAGATACTGCTAGTTTCTGGCCTATGATTTGTTTTACCGACTCCTGTAGGGCGTGTTCTTCATCAAGATCAAACGCGGGTGCTGGCGATTTCTTTTCTCCCCGGAAGCTATACAGGTATTCCGATGAGGCGATATCATTTTTGGGCGCTCCCACCAGATAGATAAGGTCGCCTTCCTCTTGAAAGGCCAGGGAAGTCTGACGAGAAGGGTCTTCAACGAGACCGATCATACCGATGGTTGGTGTTGGGAAGACAGGGCCGTCATCTGAACTCTGATTGTAGAAACTTACATTACCCCCTGTTACTGGGGTGGCAAATTTGATACAGGCTTTACTCATTCCTTTAACGGCCTCTACGAATTGCCAGTAAACTTCGGGTACGTAAGGGTTTCCGAAGTTTAGGTTATTGGTTACTGCCAAAGGCTCTGCTCCCGAACAAACCAGGTTTCTAGCCGCTTCAGAAACGGCGATCTGGGTCCCGACAAATGGATCTGCATTTACGTAACGACTGTTGCAGTCGACCGTCATTGCGATAGATTTGTCATAGTTAGGGCGCTTAGCATCCCGGATACGTACTACAGCAGCGTCAGAGGGTGCATTAGTTGTGCGGGTGGCTGTGCCCACCATAGAGTCGTACTGTTGAGAAACCCATTGACGAGAGCAAATATTGGGGTGGGAAAGTAGATGATGCGCAACCGCAGCGATCTCGTCACCATCAACATCTTTTACCGTATTGATATCGAATTTTTTAAATTCCTGAAAATAAGCTGGTTCGGTATATTCCCTGTGGTACTGGGGAGCACCTCCACCTAGCACAAGGTCATGGGCAGGAACATCCGCAATCATTTCTCCGTGTTGGAAGAAATGTAGACGCTTGCTGTCGGTAACCTCACCAATTTGTACACAGTGTAAGTCCCATTTATCAAAAATGGCCTGGATATTTTCTTCTTTTCCTTTTTGTACTACCACCAGCATTCGTTCTTGGGACTCGGAAAGGAGTATTTCCCAGCCATGCATATTGGCTTGACGAGTGGGGACTTTATCTAAGTCGATGATCATACCAAATCCATCCTTGGCACTCATTTCTGAGGTAGAGCAGATGATTCCAGCTGCACCCATATCCTGAATACCGATTACATCGCCGGTAGCAATGATTTCAAGTGTGGCTTCTAAGAGTAACTTTTCCATAAATGGATCACCTACCTGTACAGCAGGAAGTTTCTCATTGGATTTGTCGGTGATATCCTCAGAGGCGAAAGTAGCCCCATGAATACCATCCTTACCGGTTGCAGACCCCACAATATAAACAGGGTTGCCAACTCCATATGAGGTAGCTTTGGCAACTTTTCCAATTTCCACGATACCAGCAGAAAACGCATTGACCAGCGGATTGGTATTATAAGATTCGTCGAAGAACAATTCACCACCCACGGTTGGGATTCCAAATGCATTGCCGTAATCGCCGATTCCTTTTACAACACCCTTTACCAACCATTTTGTTTTGGCAAGTTCAGGATTTCCAAATCGAAGGGAGTTAAGCTGAGCAATAGGGCGAGCCCCCATGGTAAATATGTCCCGATTGATTCCGCCGACGCCCGTAGCGGCACCCTGATAGGGTTCCAAAGCAGAGGGGTGGTTATGCGACTCTATTTTAAAGCTACAAGCCAGTCCATCTCCTATGTCTACCAAGCCGGCATTTTCTTCCCCTGCCTTGGCGAGCATACGATCACTATCTTTGGGCAGTGTCTTAAGCCAGACGATAGAATTCTTATATGAACAGTGTTCCGACCACATTACCGAGAAGATACTGAGTTCAGTGAAGTTGGGGGTACGACCTAGAATGTCCTTAATTTTATCAAATTCTTCGGGTAATACGCCAAGTTTGCGGGCCGTTTCGACGGTAGGGAGGGCGTTGCCATCCTGTATTTCGGTATTTGACACTATCATTGATGGTTTAACTGGGAATGGTTTAAAGACGAAATTTAGTATAACGCCTATTATTATGGCGCAAAATTAAGCTTTTAGAATAAGAGAAACGATATTCAAATAAAATTTCTCTAAAAGTATTGTAAATTAAAAATCAATTACTACCTTTGCCCCACGTTAAGCAAAAGGCTTGACGGTTCGACTTAAAGAGAGATGGCAGAGTGGTCGATTGCGACGGTCTTGAAAACCGTTGACTGTAACAGGTCCGGGGGTTCGAATCCCTCTCTCTCTGCAAAGTGCCTATACAGCTTGTATGGGCACTTTTTTTATGCTTGACACTCTATTTGCTACTTTTTTGGATCAACTTTCAGGCTGGGGGGGGCTAAGTTTAAGTTGCAAAACTTGTGGAGAGTCTAGGATTAATTTTCGCTTGTATTCCAACTCATTAGTCAATCCTCTCCAAATTACCCATTCTGATTTTACGGGAATAAACTGAAATAATCTATTTATTAAACCATGTCACCCATTCTGGGTATGCACGGATAAGGGTCGACTATCGACTGCCAACAGCCAACCGATTATGCCCTACAGCATTCTTCAGCCCGGTTAGGGGTTGCATCTATCATTACCTATTCTTACAGTCCCAAAAGGGCGGTTTTTATTTCTGCAGGTGTAACGGCAGAGCATGTTTTAGTTACATATTGAGTATTTCTCCTTAGACAACAATATTACTTCGCCGTCGCATCAGTTTTAAATATAGAACGTGTCATTTATATATGCAACAATGTTGCATTTGATATTGAATTGCCTATATTTGCAACATCGTTGCATTGGGTGTACTAAAAGATAAGTAGCAAATTGAAATTATTCTAAAGGTTTAAAACCGATATGGCAGAGAAAACGAAACTACCCGTGACTGTTTTGAGCGGATTTTTAGGTGCGGGAAAAACTACTTTACTGAACCACATCTTGCATAACAAGGATGGGCTGAAAGTAGCCGTCATTGTAAACGATATGAGCGAGGTAAATGTGGATGCGAGACTGGTGGAAAATGAAAACACGCTTTCCCGAACCGAAGAAAAACTAGTGGAAATGAGTAATGGCTGTATCTGCTGCACACTTCGTGAAGATTTGATGATAGAGGTACAAAAGTTGGCCCTAGAGGGGCGCTTTGATTACCTGTTGATTGAAAGTTCAGGGATAAGCGAGCCCGTACCTGTTGCACAAACTTTTTCTTTTGTAAGCGACGAAAACGGAATAGACCTTTCTCGTTTCAGCTATATTGATACAATGGTTACGGTGGTAGATTGCTTTAATTTCTTTAAGGACTTCGGCACCGACGAACTATTGCAAGACCGCTACCTAACCGATTTGGAAGACGATTACCGTACCATTGTAAATTTGTTGACCGATCAAATCGAATTTGCAAATGTCATTATATTGAACAAAACTGACCTTGTGGATGAAAAAACAGTTGGGCTTTTAAGGGCAGCTATTCACAAACTGAATCCAGGGGCGAAAATAATTGCTTCGATATTTGGTAAAGTTTCACCCACCGAGATTTTGAATACCAAAATATTTGACTTTGAAGAAGCCCAAAATTCGGCAGGCTGGCAAAAAGAATTGCAGATAGAAAGTCATACACCCGAAACCGAAGAATATGGCATTAGTTCTTTTGTATTTCGTAATCAAAAACCATTTCACCCTGATCGGTTTTGGCACTACTTAAATGAAGAATACCCAAGTGGAATTATCAGGGCTAAAGGTTTATTTTGGTTGGCTTCACGACCGAATGATGCCCTTAATTTTTCACAGGCAGGCGGTTCTTCAAGATTGGAAAGGGCAGGTGTTTGGTGGTGTAGTATGCCATTTGACGAAAGAATGAAATACGATTCATTTGCTCAGAATAAAGATCTTATTGAGAGTCGTTGGAATAAGCAATGGGGCGACCGTATGAATGAACTCGTTTTTATAGGACAGGATATTGATAATGAGCAAATGATTGCCGATTTGGAAAAATGTTTGTTGCACGACAACGAGCAACTTTTGTTTGACAAAAAAATAGGGTTTAACGACCCATTTCCAAAAGACATATGAGTTTTCAGGTCATTTTAATCCAATAATAATGATAGAAGTTTTTACAACAAATGTCCAAGGGAAAGCCCAGGCAGAACGCATTTTAGGAATTCTTAGCCATAGTTTTCCAACATTGAAAATTAATTTTGATTTAAGTGAAACCGTTTTGCCATATCCTTGTGGACATTCCATTTTACGAGTTGAAGGCACTACAATAAATTCTGAAAAAATAATAGCAGTTTTAAGGCAATCAGGGCTGATATGCGAAATTTTAGAAAATAAAGTCTGCAATTAATTTATATAATCTATGGCTGAATTTTGGGAAGAAGCTTTTAAGGATAAACTGGAAATGTGGGGCTTTGAGCCTGCAAAATCTGCGGTACTGACCAAAAATTTCTTCGTGGAAAAGGGCATACGAAATATTCTCATTCCAGGGATCGGTTACGGACGAAATGCACATATTTTCAAGGAGAGCGGAATTGAAGTTACAGGAATTGAAATTTCAAAAACGGCGATAGCGTTGGCTAGTAAACATTACGGTACAGATATAACTATTTATCAGGGTTCTGTAACGGATATGCCTTTTGACAATAAGCAATATGATGGTGTTTTTTGCTATGGTTTGATTTATTTATTAGATAGCCACGATAGAATAAAACTTATTTCTGATTGCTATAATCAATTATCCGAAAATGGCTATATGATCTTTACGGCTGTTACGAAAGAAGCTCATATTTACGGACAAGGAAAGCAAATAGGGCAAGATCGATTTGAAATGTTTGGCGGTGTTCAAATATTCTTTTATGACAAAGAAAGCATTCAGCAAGAATTTGGGAATTCAGGATTGTTTGAAATTACAGAAATAACTGAAAACTATCCTTTCTATTTAATAAAATGCCGAAAGGGAGACACCAAAAAATATGAGGACCAATTTAACACGTAGAGAAATCATTAAACATGGTGGATTTACTTTATCCGCATTGGCTTTGACCTCTACTCTAACATCTTTTAAAAAATTTAATCTTATGACAGACAGTAAAAATTTTGATGTAATCATCATAGGTGGAAGTTATGCCGGGCTTTCCGCTGGAATGGCATTGGGACGGGCATTACGGAATGTTTTAATCATTGACAGTGGATTACCCTGCAACCGGCAAACACCACATTCGCATAACTTCATTACTCAAGATGGAGAATCACCGAGCGTAATTGCAGATAAAGCCAAGGCACAGGTTTTGAAATACGACAGCGTAAAATTTATTAACGGACTTGCTGTTAATGGAAAGAATACTAATAGCGGTTTTGAAATCACTATAAATACAGGCGAAGAATTTACAGCCAAGAAACTGATTTTCGCAACAGGCTTAAAAGACATTATGCCTGATATAAAGGGCTTTAAGGAATGTTGGGGCATTTCCGTTATCCATTGTCCGTATTGCCATGGTTACGAAGTGAGAAAAGAAAAGACAGGTATCTTGGCCAATGGTGATTTTGCTTACCATTATGCCCAGCTCATTCGTAATTGGACCAAAGACTTAACCATTTTTACCAACGGAAAGTCTTCATTTACACAAGAACAAGCCGATAAAATCGCCAAACACAATATACCGGTAATTGAAAAAGAAATTGCTTACCTCCACCACGAAAACGGTAATGTTCAGCATATCGTTTTCAAAGACCATACAACCTTTGAACTAAAAGCAATCTATTCACGACCCATTTTTGAACAACATTGTAAAATCCCCGAAATCTTAGGTTGCGAAGTGACAGAACAAGGTTATATCAAAGTGGATATGTTTCAGAAAACAACCTTAACAAACGTTTTTGCTTGTGGTGACAATACCCACCCGATGCGTTCCGTAGCCAATGCTGTGGCAACAGGAGGAGTTGCAGGTGCAATGGTAAACAACGGAATGACAGAGGAAGAGTTTGACTAAAAAAGTTTATCGACTCCGTTAAATATCGCTCTTGTTAAAACTTAGCTCATGGATTGAGGCTCAGGCTCGCTTGATTTCAATTCTTTAAACAGCGGATCAACATTTCCTGGGAGCTTGATTCCGGTTTGGACATTGCAGGTCTTGTTTAGATTTTGCTAGAAAAATACAGCTGTCGAAGTCAAGAGAAGTAGTTAATCACCTAGGAGCATACTTTTAACTTTTCCCTTCCTTCAGCTTAAAATCATATGCGATTTGACCACGTAGTTTGTGAGACCCGGCTTTTCTTTAATTTTCTATAACACAGCGTACCCTTTGGTTCGACTTTTTTAGATGAATAAACATATTGTCTATTTATTAAATCTAAATACGTTATGAACTTTATCAATCAAGACATTCAAAAGATCATTGAAGCCTGCTCTGACTGTGCTGTCAGCTGTAGTAATTGCGCTAGTTCCTGTTTACAAGAGGAAAATGTGGCCGATATGGTTACCTGCATACAACTCGATTTAGAATGTGCCGCCCTATGTAGAAGTACAGCGGAATTATTGAGCTTAGGCAGTGGCTTCAGTGCTCATTTATGTAGAATTTGTGCAGATGCCTGTGTAGCCTGTGCCACTGAATGCGAAAAACATGCGGAAATGGGAATGGAACATTGCCGCCGGTGTGCTCAAGCCTGCCGTAATTGTGCCCAGGCATGTGAGGAAATAGCCACAGCCGAATAATTATGGTGATGACCGTTGCCAACTCTCTTACCGAAGACTTCCTGTCATAGAGGGAGTTGGTAGCTTACTTTTGAAACTGTAAAGTATTATGGAAAATCTATTTTTTACCAGTTGGGAGAGTCTTATACGAACTTTTATCATCTGTATTTTAGCATATTTCTCTCTCGTTATGATGCTGAGGATATCCGGGAAAAGAACGCTTTCTCAGATGAAAGAGTTTGATTTTATAGTCACTGTAGCCCTAGGATCAACGTTAGCTACGGTTTTATTGAGTAAAGATGTAGCCCTTGCCGATGGGACCTTTGCCCTGGCGCTACTAATTTCTCTGCAATATATTCTGGCAACAGCATCGGTTCGTTCCAAGTCCTTCGCCCGGCTAATCAGTTCGGAACCTACTTTGGTATTGTATCGCGGCAGATTTTTAAAGGATGCGCTCATAAAAGAAAGAGTTACTGAGGATGAAATACGATCGGTCCTAAGAAGTCAGGGAGTAAAGTCCATTGCCAATATAGAGGCAGTTGTGATGGAATCGAATGGAACCTTTACCGTGGTAGCCGAAGGAAGCTTGACGGATCCCGATTCGCCATTGGCAAATGTTGGCAAGGAGGGGGCTAACCCCTCTTGATGACATAAATCTCTTTTCTCCACCATTTTAGTAATATTTTAGTTTCCCGTTTTCCTCGCATCGGCTTTTTGCTTCCACAAGGCCTTTGACTACTTATCCTATCCTGATTCTGAAAGTTAATGTTAATAAATTGTTGTTTCAGGAATTCTACTTCGGTTTCTGATACCCTAATCTCTTGTTGATACCTCATTGCAATTTCTTTATTTGCAACAAAGTTGCAAATAAAGAAATAACCTGTTTTATTTGCAACAATGTTACATGTATAGGGTCTTTAACCGATAGTACAAATTAGGAAATGAAAGGAATTATAACCTATATAATGCTGATGTCGGGCCTAGCTCTAGAACCGGATAATGTATTTGGTCAGAAGCTATCAGGTAGGGTTGAGGACCAGAAGGGGAATCCGTTGAAGGGAGCCACAATTGCCTTGTTGCCTGCCAATCTGATGACCATAAGTGACTCCAATGGACGATACAGTTTGGAAGGGGTTGTAAAGGGTAAGCATACCTTATATATTACATTTGTTGGTTTAGTACCGATACGTTACCCGGTGGTAGTTGGATCCGCAGACCTTGTTTTACACCCCTTGGTAATGACAGAAGAAGTAAGACTATTACAAGAAGTGCGTATAAAGAAACCAGGTACACCGTATCCTGGAAATAAGAGTCCTCTCAGTAACAATCTGGTAGATAGGGATTATTTAATGAGTAATCTGGGGGGCAGTCTGATGCAATCCATGGAGAAACTCCCTGGTATTAAAGCAATCAGCATTGGCTCAGGAAACGCCAAACCGTTAATCAGAGGATTAGGGTTTAATCAGATAGTGGTCATTGAGAACGGAATACGCCATGAGGGACAGCAGTGGGGTGCTGACCATGGCCTGGAGATAGATCAATTTAGTGTGGGGAAGGTTGAGATAATCAAAGGTCCATCCTCATTTTTATATGGCTCCGAGGCGATTGGTGGTGCTGTGAATATAGTAGCACCTCCAGTACCTGCCCTTAAATCTGTGGGCGGCGCTTTAACCTCAATAGGTAAATCGAATAACGGATTGTATGGGGGTTCATTTAATCTGTATGCTAGGCAATCGCATTTTTTCGTCGATGCCAGGATAACCTGGCAGGGCTATGGCGATTACCGAGTACCAACAGATACCACTTTTGTTTATGACTATGCAGTGGCTTTGAAAAAAAACCGGATTAGAAATACGGCGGGGACGGAACAGGGGCTACATCTTCGATCGGGTTGGATTTCGGAATCCTACCAATCGATATTCCAGGTAAGTAAGACGTATAGTAATAGTGGTTTTTTCGCTAACGCACATGGTCTCGAGCCCAGGAATGTAGATACGGAAGTTCATGATCGCTTTACCAGAGATATTCTGCTTCCCTCCCAGCGTGTTTCACATTTTAAAATAATTAATCAAAGCGAAATTGGCATAGGGAAGGATTTCCTGAATTTGGAACTAGGTTATCAACGCAATTATAGGCAGGAACATAGTCAGTACGTTAACCATGGATTTATGCCTCCACGATACCCTGTTGCGCAACCAGGAGATCAAAATCTGGAGCGAGAATATGACAAGACCGTTTGGTCAGCCAATCTGAAGACAAATTTAGAACGTGGCCGGCATAGGGTAACTATTGGAACGAGCGGTGAAAGGCAACAAAATACAATTGGCGGTTGGGGATTTTTAATCCCATCCTTTTCTCAGTGGACAGCCAGTTTTTTCGCCTTTAATCAGATAACTTTCAATAAGCGGCTCTCAATTCAGAATGCCATGAGATTTGATTATGGCAGCATAACCATTCAGGAGTATAAAGATTGGTTTAAGTCATATCCCGAAAGTGGGGAAGGAGATTATTTGACACGTGCAAATTCTATATCACGGACCTTTAAGAGTCTCAACTGGTCTCTTGGCTTATCCTATACGCGAGAATCAGTTTTTCTCAAAGTAAATGCGGGCACAGGCTTCCGAATGCCAATTGCCAAAGAACTTGCTGCCAATGGAGTTAACTATCATTATTTTAGATACGAAAAAGGAGACTCAACCCTGTCAGCAGAAAAATCCATTCAGCTAGATTTGGGAATCGGCTTTAGGGGGAAAAAGCTATCTCTTGAATTAACACCATATTTTAATTTTTTTCCCAATTACATTTATCTTAATCCTAGTCCGGCACATGATTATTATTATGGGGCTGGTAATCAGGTGTTTAATTATGCCCAAAGTAGAGTGATGCGGTATGGATCGGAACTACAGGTTAAATATAATATTTTGCAATCCTTGAGGATCAGTCTGGCCGGAGAATATCTATATACCCGGCAGCTATCGGGTGCTAAGCAGGGGTATGCCCTTCCTTTTTCGCCTCCAACCACAGCATTAGTCAGGGTTCGTTACAGTCCGAAATGGGATGCTTTTAAGGACCCTTATTTTACTTTGGATTATAGACTTACATCTCCCCAGGATCGGATCGTCCCTCCTGAACAACGGACTCCTGGCTACCAGTTATTTAGTTTTTCAGCCGGGGGTAAGTTTAAAATGAAACATCAGTTTGTTGCCTTGAGCCTCCAGGTTCAAAATCTGTTAAATACCCGTTACTTAAACCATTTAAGTTTTTACCGATTAATTGGATTGCCGGAACAGGGACGTAACCTTATTCTTTCAGCTACCATTCCATTTGAATGGAAAAAAAAGGGTTAGGGTAATTGATCAACCATAGAGGGGAGCTTTGGCTACCTAATTCATAAATATTTTTTTAACCCGAAATCGGCAGCCCTGCAGGTTCGTTTATATTCAAATTATGCTTAATATTTTACAAAAAATTTGCGCATGCTTAGCAATTGGTCTTTTGGTTACGGGGTGTGAAAAAAATATACCCGATATAGATACCGTGTATCCCGTTATTGAAACGGATGGCACTAACTCTTTCCCGGTGCAATGTAGTAGGGTCAAACGAGGAGAACCATTTGTTTTTAAGGCCACTTTTTCTGACAACAGGCAATTGGGGGCATTTAGCTTGGATATTCATCATAATTTTGATCACCACACGCACAGTACCGAAGTAAGCAATTGTCAGACAGACAAAGTGAAGGTTCCCAAAAATCCCTTTTTGTTTATCAAGAGCTTCGATATTCCTGCGAATCTTACCCGCTTCGAAGCCTCTCAGCAGATTGATATTCCCGCCGATATTGATCCGGGAGATTATCATTTTTTGATACGTTTAACGGATCAGGAAGGGTGGCAGACCATTAAGGGGATAAGCTTTAAAATTGAGTAATCCTTTTTTATTAAAAAGTTGTCATTCAGAGCTCTCCTCGCTTGTTCAACCAGCAAATCTACGCACGTCGATAATGGGGCAAACAAATGGCTACACAGGGTTTTTTAATTTAGTTTCAATTTATCAATATATCATTACCCATCATGAAAATTCAAAAAAATGTACTTCTTCTTTTACTTATTTTCTTAGGGATGTTCAGCTCTTGCAGCGAAGATTCGGAACCGGTACTACCCATTCCATCCATTGAGAATGTGGAGGTTGGGCTTAATAATAATGAAATAGGGGTCATAGGAAGAGATTTTCACCTAAATGCCGACGTGATTGCCGGAGAGAAAATCGATTTGGTACGGGTAAGTATCCTGCCCTTGAGCGGAGAGCAATACGCCAGTCCCTGGCAATTTGAACTCGTCTGGGAGCAATATAAGGGAACCAAAAACAGCAATATTCACAAGCACTTCACAATCCCTGAAACTGCTGTTGAAGGAAAATATCAATTCATAATACTCATTACAGACGAGAATGGAACTGAATTGGAGGTAGTTCGTGGAATTACCCTATATACTCCTGAAAACCTGCCCGTTGATCCCCAATTAAATTCCTTTTTAATTTCGAATCCTGATAATAATAGATATGCATATAATTATCAGAAGGCGACAGGAGATGGACTGATAAAATTAGGCGAAACTCTGATAGGTCAGGTTTCCATAAAGAATGTTAAAGGTAGTGGTAAAATGTATGTAGTCTTAATCAATAAAAAGCATAATCATCGACCCGAATCTATTGCGGCTATAGACTTTTCAAAAACAATAGTTTGGAAAGTTTCGGAACACGTTGATTTTCCTACCTCCAGAAGCTTTAGCAACACGGTTTTTAATACTAGTGTTTCTCCTCCTACAGTCATTTGGCCAACTTTAACCATTGGGGCTGAGAATGATAATAATCTTCCGGTTGCTAACCCGGTTACTGGAATGAAAAGTTGGGAACTAGGCGATTATTATGTTGGTATGTTATACCAGAATACGACCTATAATATTAGTTTATTCCATTATACGGATGTTAAATTAACGGAGTAGCGGACAAAGGAATTATCAGTAGAACAAAGGAAAAAGGGCCGTGTATGATGAAAATACACGGCCCTAATATTTTTAGTCAGGCAATTCCAACTTCCATCGATCCCACATGGCAAGAAGTTCTTCCACCTTCTGAGGATGTTTTTTAGACAGGTCTTGCGATTCTAACTGATCAGTGGCAATATGGTATAATTCCAAATGTTTTCGTTGCTCATCGGCAAGAAGCTTCCACTCTCCATCCAGAATGGCTGAAGACACCCAGCCTAGCGGGCGATTTTGTGTAGAAAACCGCCATTCCCAGAACAGAGGTTTTGTTCGGTGGAAAGGCTGATTGGAAAAAATAGAGGAGATATTCTCTCCGTCAGGACGATAGTCAGCGGGTAATTTGTTTTCGGCTAAAGCCGCGAAAGTAGGTAAAAGGTCTACGGCGGAAAGCACACTGGTGCTGTCGACTCTGCCAGCATCTACCTTACCCTTCCATTTGACGATGAAAGGGACATTCACTCCCCCCTCGAAGAGATCTACCTTACGACCTTTAAGTCCACCAGTTGATCCTGCAGTAAGGGCCGGGGGAACATGGGCCGGGCCATTGTCACTGCTAAAAATCACCAATGTGTTTTCTTCCAGGCCCATTTCCTGCAGGGCCTGCATTAGCCGGCCTACATGCTTGTCAGCATCGGTAAGCACGGAAAAGTAGGTTTCTTTATCGGGCGCCAGGCCCTTATAGGGAGCTTTTTGCTCATCTGACGGCCATAAGGGGGTATGCGGATCCTTCAGCCAAAGGTTAATGAACATCGGTGCTCCTTGATCCTTATTCCTTTTTAGGAAATCGATGGTTATATCCACCACGATTCTGCTTGAGCTTTGAACCCAGGTTGTGTCGTCGTCCATATACCGGGTGGTGGGCCAGAGTTGATCTCCTTTCCAGGTCGGTCCGTTCCCGTTCCAGACACGGGTTTCATCATAGCCATAAACCTTTGGCTCCGGTGCGGACAAGTCTCCATGCGGGAGACCGCCACCCCCTAAGTGCCACTTTCCAAAATGCGCGGTGGTATAACCGGCATCCTGCATCAGCCGTGGCATATAAACTGGCAGGTTTTCGTCCAGCCAGTTGGGCATACCTCTCTTAGCATTTGGGGCATTTCCGGCAAAGTGTCCGTGAACCCTATGTCGAGAGGGAAAATGCCCGGTGATTACTGAGGAACGACTCGGAGAGCAAACTCCACTGGTTACGTGAAAGCGGGTGTATCGGGTTCCTTCCGAGGCAAATTTGTCCAGGTGTGGAGTGGCGACTTCAGTAGCACCATAGCAGCCCAGATCGCCATAACCCCAATCGTCGGCAAAAATAAAAATAATATTAGGCCGGCTGTCTTTCTTTTCAATGCCCTGGGACTGCGATTTGTGAGCGTTGCCCACAAGGCATAACATGAGTAATCCACAAAGAAGCCTGGAGGACCATCTCCAACCCGCTAGATGGGTATCAATTAATCTGTCAAGATTCATAATAGCAATTAGATTTAGAAATAATACTATAGTGACTTTTAATTGATATATTTCCCTTATTCTAGGGAGGAGCGCAGGCGAAAATCGGATTTCTCTCAGACTTATCTTATTTTGGTCGCCCTTAATCGGCTCGACCATGAGTAATACTTCCGTCGGGACTATGGCCCATATCCAGGTTGATAGTTCCTGATAATAAAATATTATTTCATGCCAGCTTCTTAGGTTGTTAGTTGAAGGCTGTTTTTTCTGTCGTCTAGTTACAGTAGAGAGAATGAGCTTGTATTAGTCACTATCTGCCCGAAGCTTTACCGAAAAACTTACGCTTTGGACTTTCAATATTCAGCATATCATGAATGGCTTCGGCGGCCTCTATAGGATAATCCGATTCCAGGATGCTAGCGCCGTCCTCCACGATTTGTCTATATGCGACCTTTCTTTCTTCTTTGCTTTTTAATTTGTCATAAGAGGAGGCTGCGGAGATCATACACATAGTGCCTTTTTTATTGAGAAGAGCATACAGTTCCTTATTTTCCGGCTTCACCAAAGGGCCAATATAAGCGATCATCTGTGTGAAAGGGATCTGGGCATTTTCATATTCTTTAAACGCTTCCTTGGTTTTTATGAAGGCAGAAAACATACGGTCTTTGTTATCCTTTAGATAATGTTGCGCCTCTTCAGGACTATGGACGGTTACCATCACAAATGCATCGGCCTTATGTTCTCGGATAAGTTTTGCCGTCATATCTAAGGGAACATCTTTATGATCAAGATTCAGTATCGTTTTCCCTCTGGCCCATTCTATTACCTCTGCCAGAGTGGGAATAGGGAAATCTGTTACATGTCCTTCTGCGTCTTTTAAACGGATGTCTTTGAGCTCTTCGAATGTATAGTCAGCGAGTTGGCCCTTGCCAGTAGTGGTTCTATCCAGGGTGGCATCATGCATCAGCACTATAACACTATCTTTGGTCAGACGCGGATCTATTTCGAAAAAGGCGGGGGTATGTTTTAGGGTATTTTCAAAGGTAGCGATGGAATTTTCTGGAAATCCCGAAACCATGCCACCCCTATGTCCAGCAATAATGGTTCTGTCTTTACCGGTATACTGGAAAAATTTATGGAGATCTGATGCCTTTGTTATATTTATGTTATGTCGTATTTTTTGACCGTATGTAGAAAATGAGCTAAGTCCGCTGAATAGAATGATCAAGATGAGTTTGTAGGTCTGGTAATTTTTCATTTTGTTATGAGTCAAATTGCTTCTAGATTAATCTATGTTTCTGCAACTTAGTTTAATCCATTGGAATTCTAAAATCAGACTTTTATTAGGCTACCATTCTGCCGGTTTAAATGAAGAATGATGCCTTCTATATTATCCAAATTGTAAGAGGAATGGGGGCTATTTAAGATAAAATTAAATTTAACAATAATGGTTTCCAGTGAAGATATCCTGTAAAATCTATAGATTTACGAGTTATAAAGTGATGGGAGATTTTTAATTTTCCTCCTTTCTGTTTACCTATATCTGTTTAGCAAAATCATGTTAGGTACTAGCCTGATAGATAGTGCCCGAATGATAGCGATAGAATGAAGCCTGTGTATTGCTATTCAAACTTGGGTGGAATTTTTTTTACAAGCGTTTGATACCACTATTTTAGATGGGTGCAAACAAAGATTTAAAAGGTTTGCTCTTGGGGAAGGTTGATAATTTGATTTTTCAATTCGTCAGAATGAATCACGATCAGCAATAAATGTTGATCGTGATTCATGGGAAAGTGCAGGAGAATATTAGAATTCCATCAGGTCGCAATCCAAAAAGTCCATTCCACCCATGATCGGCGCACCTGCGGGCATGGATAATATGGCAGCGGGTTTAAATTTGTCAGGGTTGCCTTTGAATTCACCAATCTGAGACAGCCCAAACAACAAATTGGCTTTCTGCTTGAGTGGGGCTTGCTCCACAATATCGGTCATCCATTTCTGCATACCCTCTATTTTTAGCAAGGCTTCCCCTCTTACACTTTCCGATGCTTCTGTGTCAGCGGCAAGGCCCAAAAACGCTTTGAGAGTAAGGTTGTTTACTAAAATTTGTAATTCTCCACGGTACCCGTTTTCTAAGGGTTTTTTCCAGGTACTTTCGATTAATTTGTCGGCCACGGCCATAAAGCCAGGTTGTTTGCTATCCCGTGCATTATATTCAATTAAACGAGCAACTCTTTCCGAGTTCATCAGATAGGCGAGGGTAGTACCCGCTGCAGTTTCGGCTGCCGCCAAAGGGTCGAAGGTAGGACCAGTACGTCGATCGAAGGTTTCTCCAACGCCGGAATATCCTGATGGCCGAGGCGGAATTTTTTGGATCAGTTGTTCTGGAATGCTTAAGGCATCTGGAGTAATGGTGGCAAGCAGCGCATCCAATGCTTTCCATTGTTCGGAGGGCTCTACCATTTTGGTAGCCGTTTGTCCATCGTTTTTCAGGGCATGGGTGAAAAACAATCCTCCAACGGTTTTAGAAACGGCTTCAATCTGGTAGCGATGTAAAAGATAAATCGGTACTAGTACCTCTTCCAAAGTGGCCATAGGTGCTCCCTCTACGATTGCCTTTTCTGAAAATCTATCGAGTAACACCCTTCTTGCTGCCATGATACGGTCCAGCTCCACTATGGCGTTTTCACCATCATCCCATTGGTGCGACCTGGGGTGGGTATGGCCTCCAATATCTGGAATAAATTGGAATCCTTGCTGAAGTGTTTCCTGAATTATTTTGTCAAGCTCTTCATCTTCGTTGGCGCCAGCTGGGAATTCCGAATAACCCCAGATAACCGACCTTTTGTCCCAACTACCAATGCCCTTGGCATAAGAATCCGAAACGTCAAAGGTACCATCGGGCTTCATGGTGAATTTTGGGAAAGGGTAGTCCATCACGGAGGCCCTACCTTTAATACTGGCCGCAAAATTATGGAAATAACCTAGGGTATGACCAATCTCATGGGCTGATAACTGCCTGATTCGTGCCAGGGCAACTTCTTCCATTTGTTTTGACACGGGCTTCCCGTCTTCATAGGGCTGTAAAATGCCTTCCATTATCAAATAATCCTGACGATGACGGTCAGAACCCAAGGTGATGACTCCTTTTATAATTTCTCCAGTCCGGGGATCGGTGTAGGAGGCCCCAGAAGAAAAGCCTCGAGGACTTCCTGTTCGATTGATCCAGTTGACGATGTTATATCGGATATCCATCGGATCGGCACCTTCAGGGAGTTCCATGACCTGGAAGGCGTTTTTGTATCCAGCGGCTTCAAATGCTTGATTCCACCAGGCTCCACCTTCAATAAGGGCCTTCTTGATAGGTGCAGGTGCTCCCCGATCTATATAATAAACAATAGGTTCGATGGCTTCACTCAATTTGGCTTTTGGATCCTTTTTGATCAGCCTATGTCTACGACTGAAACGTTTTAAAATTGGTTCAGACATGGGAGCCGAGAAGTCCATGTAGCTATGCATATTCATTCCGGAGCGAGGGTCGAATTTGCGGGGTTTGTAGCCGGAGTCCGGGAGCTCAACGAAAGACTGATGCATGCGAATTGTAATGGCCGTAGGGTCGGGGGCGATCCCTGCTGCACCCCGGCGACCCGATGTGGCCTGGGAACCACCGGAGCCAGTGAAGGTTAATAAGGATTCGAATTCGGTGTTTTTGGGGAAATTTTTAGTATTCTCCATGTATACAGTCGAACGAGATTCGTCTAGACGATAGGCTCCTCCTCCCGAGGCTCCGCTACCGCGCCTACTGGCCATTCGGTCTCCAATTTTTTGGCTATCCCGAACGATAAAGGGGGTAAGGTCTATCAAAATTCTGTCACCTTCAATAGCCATCGGGACGAAGCCAAAAATGATGGAACTGGCAAAGTTATTTTCGACGGCGTAGGCTTCATCCTTGCTATCTGTAATGGCTCGGTAATTATAATTAGGCTGTATTAGAAACACTTTAGGACCAACTTTTATAAACTTCATAATACCCGAGGAGCCCTGCCCCCGCTCCGGCCCCCCACTACCTACACCAGTCGAAAGTGAATTGAAGAACAAAAATTCCTGATCCAGTTTGTCCACTTCCAGAAGCACCTTACTCGTGTTTTCATCAAAGTAAAAGGGGAAAAATCCTTCCGCTTTTTTATATCCCTGGGTGACTGTGGAAATTGAAGTTGCCGGTTTTTGAGATCCTGTTGCCAGGCCAACGGCCGGTCGGCCTTGAGCAAAAGAACCTGTGCTGGCAAGGCATAGTCCTACTACGACTAAAATGTAATATTTCATATTATAACTGATTGGTAATTAGTGATTTTTTGACGTATTATGGGTTAGGTTTCATTAGCTCATTGGTAGATAACTCGGCTGCTGAAATAGGCCAGATGTACTTGCTTTCGGAGGGAGATACTTCGGGTGCCGATGCCGCTGGTCCGGCTTTTGCCGGTAAGGGCTGAAGCCTTCGCTGAAGATCGGGAACCCGAAATCCTTCTCCGAGTAGTTCAATTTTGCGTTCTTCTAAAATGGTTGTGATCAATGAAGCTTGGGAGCCTATTTTTTCTACGGGAAAGCTGAAGGTGGCGTCTGACCTTCTTCTGATAGCATTTAGTAGGTTCGTTGCCAGATCGAGATTCCCAGCCTGGGCGGCTGCTTCTGCATAATTTAGCAGGATTTCGGCGTATCTGATTACCGGAATATAATCGGAATAGGTAGATGCAACTTTAAACTTATAGAGCCAGGGTAAGCCCTGTTGCATCACTACCAGGTTCTTACGCTGATCGGTAGAGGTACTGCTAAAAACAGGGTCGGAAACTGTACCGTTGCTATTTAAAAAGTACTCGGCGTTGCCGGGGTTAAATGTGAAATAGTATGCAAGAGCATTCTGACCTCCTGGCGCGTCTAGACTGCTCATCGGCAATGAAAATATGGCCTCATTTCCGGTGTAGGTCCCTTGGAATACATTGGTGATCGTTGCTTCCAGCCTATGGCCTACACCCGTAGTGGCCTGATAAGGCGCTGTGAGAGAGACTATTTTTGCTGCTTCAGCCATGACCTTCGTATATTCTCCCTGAGTTAAATAAACCCTGGTTTTCAATGCTATCGCCGTGTTCCTATGCGCACGGGTCGTATTCATGGCTGCATTGGGATAATTCGAGGGTAAGCCTGTTTCCGAATCGTTCAAATCCTGAATGATCTGATTGTAAATTTCACCTACGCTCACCCTTGCCATGGCATTATTTTGTACCGACTGCTCGGCTATGAGTCGCAAAGGCAGACCCATGCTAGCGCCCTTGTCTTCAATATAAGGGCGTGCATATTGTTGGATGAGAGCAAAGTAGCTCAATGCACGCAAGAACTTCCCCTCGGCCATAAAATGGGTATATAATTCACTGTTTACTTTACTTTTATTCTTTTCGAGGCCTTCCATGAAAATATGAATAAGATTAATGGAGGCATAGGCATTGCCCCATAAGTTTTGAACTTCACTTGTGCTGGAATTTACCGTGTGGCTCCAAGTTAGTTGACCGGTTTGAACATTGGGCTTGTTCAATATAAATTCGTCTCCCCGTAATTCCTGATAGATGGTATATCTACCACCGTAAAACTGAGAATTCTTAACAGATAAATACAAAGCGTTCACTTGTGCGTCGATCCTCTCCGGGGTGTCGAATGCATTTGAACTTGAAATACTGGTTGTTGGTACCGTTTCCAAGAGGTCTTTGTCGCAGGAAATACTGGCGATAAGAATCATGGTTATGGAGATGATACTGCCTGATTTGCGAAGGTATGGATTTGTGATTTTCATGTCGTTGTCTGATTTAATCATTAAAAACCAATATTGAGTCCTAATGTAAAGGACTTGCCAGCAGGTACAGCGTTCTTGTCTCTTCCAGCCTGGGTATTTGAATTTCCGTTGGCAGAAATTTCTGGATCAGACCCTGTGTATCTGGTGTGAATCAAAAAGTTGGTAGCAGAGGTATAAACACGCATGGATGAGATACCAACCTTGTGAAGGATTTTCATAGGAACCCTATAGCCAAGAGAGATATTCTTTAATTTAATATACCCTCCATCCTCTACATTGTCTGAATGCATCAATACGGATCCGCTTGCATATTGATCGTTATAATGCAACTTTGGAATGTCCGTGATTTGTCCGGGGGTAGTCCAACGCCTTAGGATATCAGTCTGATTATTGAAAAAGCGATTATCCAGCAAGGTTGCTCTCGTTCCATTGTACATTTTATTGCCCCCGGAGAACACGAAATTGGCAGCCATATCAAAGTTTTTGTAGGAAATGGTGTTGTTAAAACCGCCATAATAGGTAGGTATGGAGTTGCCTGCTATATAACCGTCTCCGAAAGCGTCCAAGGCAGGGGCTGGTCCGTCATCGAGATAAGTCCATGATGCACCGACCGGATTGTATTGTACCTCATCACCATATCGGTTCAGGTATTTTCTGAGCCCATTCGCTGGATTTACACCGGTAGTTTTAACCACATAAATGGCTCCTATGGAGTGGCCGACTCTGGTGATATTGGAGGTTTCAAGGCCACTCTGCCAGATGTCTGTATTATTATTGGCTAGCTCTGTAACTTCATTTTTTAGGGTACTTATATTGAAATTGACCGACCATCTGAAATCCTTATCATTGATTAATTTGGCATTTAGGTCAAATTCAAATCCCGAATTGTACATAGAACCCACGTTATAGGTGATCGTATTTCCGGGTATTCCCTTGGAGGGTGCCTGCACCGCATCCAGTATCATTCCATCAATATTGTTTTTATAATAGTCTGCATCGATGGTAATCCGATTGTTGAGCAAGGAAAAATTAATTCCATAATCCGTTTTTTTGCTCGTTTCCCATCTCAGGTCCGTATTCCCTGTTTGGGAGGGGCTGAGGGTAGTAGCAAGTCCTCCGTAGGTAGCCGACTGATAAAGGGAAAGCGAAGAGTATTCGCCGATATTGACATTGCCTACTTGTCCATAACTTCCTCGAAGTTTAAGCCCGGTGATGAATGAGGACAAGGGGGAGTCCTTGAAAAAATCTTCTTCTGAAATATTCCAGCCTAAAGAGGCGCCACCAAAATTTCCAAACTTATGCCCTGTAGCGAGTCCTGAGAAGCCATCCCTGCGAAAACTAGTACTCAGCAAGTATTTCTTCTGGAAGTCATAATTGATGCTCGAAAAATAGGATTGAAAAGCGTCTTCTACAAAGCTCCCCGTCGAACTTCGCAAAGTGGACCAGCCGCCTTCAAATGTATCGAAAAACCGATCATTTAGGTTTTGTCTGGTCACTCCCCAGCCGGCTGAGCTGGTATGAATAATCTCGGTACCTGCCAGAATGGAAAGACTATGGTCCGCCGCAATGGTGGTGGTATAATTCAATGTATTGGTCCAGCCCGTCCTTTTGTTTTTATTCATGGCGTTATTGGCCGATCCATTTGTTGCAAATCCACCTGCCTGAAACGGATTGTTAAAGGACTTGTTCTCGGTGTTCAGGATATTGACGCTATAATTGGTTCTAAGCTTCAATCCTTTGAGAATCTCGAGCTCACCATAAGCTGAACCCATAAAGGAATTGCTTTCCGAAGTGAATCTGTCATGTTCAATCAGGGGCAGCATATTATAGTAACCTGTAAGAATGGAATTGGCTCCATACCCGATAGAATTTCCTACAATATTATAGGTTCCATCCTCATTGAAGGGACTTAGGTTGGGCGGCAAAACCATCCCCATCCTGGCTAGATTATTGAGCGAAAAGGCGGCTCCGGTTCCACTTGTTAAATTGGCATTTTCAGAATTGCTGTACGTCATATTGGTGCCGAAGGCCAATTTTTTGGTTACTTTATGATCCAAATTTAGCCGTACATTGGTTCTTTCAAAGGTGTTTTTGATCATAAAGCCCTGCTGATTGCTGTATCCCATGGATGCGAAATAGGAGGTTGCTTCCGTAGCTCCCGAAATATTCAGATTATGATTGTGCGAGGTCCCCGTTTTGTAGATATAGTCGTACCATTTGGTGTCAACAAAGCCACCGTCTGGCGTTTCTTGCAGGTTGAAAGCTGGCGCTAGTCCTGCATTAATCCTGGCTTCATTTTTGATCATTACGTAATCTTCCGCCCCTAAAAGTTTTGGGAGTATGGGCTTGGTGTTCAGTCCTACCCATCCGTCATAGTTTACTTTGGCTTTTCCTTTTTTACCCCTTTTGGTTGTAATAACGACCACCCCATTGGCTGCCCGGGATCCATAGATGGCTGTTGCGGAAGCATCTTTTAAAATTTCCATCGATTCAATATCATTCGGGTTCAAGTCTGATAAGGGATTGTTCTCCGCTGAATTGCCTACGTCACCTGTGAATGAGGTGATTCCATCTATGATAATCAAAGGGTAAGAACTGAGCTGTATGGAGTTGTAGCCTCTAATCCTAAAAACAGGTGCTTCGTTTAAAGCGCCCCCACCCGAAACGATGCTAACACCGGTAGCCTGACCTGCAAGGGCCTGGTCAAAGCTGGTGACAGGACGACTGGCGATGGCATCGCCGCTGATATGAGAAGTTGAACCCGTAAATTCAGCACGGTTTTGTGTGGTATAGCCGGTTACGACCAATTCACTAAGCTGGTTCAGTTCTGTGTCGAGTGCTACGTCGACTATCTTGGAATTTCCTAGCTCTATTTCATGCTTTTTATAGCCAATAAAAGAAAAAACCAAAACTACAGGGCTGCTATCGGGTACCCGAAGTACATAATGCCCCTCGCCGTCGGTGATTGCCCCGATGTTGGTTCCCTTGACCAGCACCGAAACCCCTGGAAGCACCTCCTCATTTTGTTTGTCGATAACGGTACCCGTTATTTGTCTATCCATATTGGTTGTAAGATGGATGCCTGGGATAACTAACGCGGGGGTGGTAGGGCGTTTTTTTTCTTCAGTAGGAGTTGGTTTCTCGAACAAAATCACTTGGCCATCCTGTTCTTTGAAATCGAGTTTTGTGTTTTTTAGTAGTTCTGTTAATAGTAGATCTAGTCGTTCATTTTTTACGGAAATATTTACTTTATAGGTCGAAATGAGGCTTTCATTATAGATTAGTCTAAATTTTGTTTTTTGCTTGATTTGAGTTAAAGCTTCTTTCAGGCTGCCGTTTTGAATGCTGAGGTTAATTCGGGTATCTTTTAAGGCTTGACCTTGGGATGGGGACGCCAATAGCAGTGGGGTTGCCAGAGTATCAAGAAATACAAGGAATAAAGAATATTTCATCATTCTGAAAACTAAAGTACTGAGCCGTGCACGATAGAGATAATTTTTCATAAATTTGACCATGTTTTGTTGTTAATGTGAAAACATACGCAAGCACTAGATAGCTACCCAGCAGGTGATTGGCGTTGCGAGCTGAGTAGTTTTATCCGAAATAAGGCGGCGGGCTCTTAGCCTGCCGTTTTTCATGCTTATAATTGATAGAATCTATTTCATAAGTTTAAGGATTAAGTTTTCGGACTGATTTTAATACCACCTTTCCATTTTCAAGTTCATACACTAAGTTATTAGCTAAGCTTAAAGCCTTAAGGATATTGGGCAATGAGTCCTTTAAGTCAAATTCTGCCGTTAGCCGAATCTTTTGAAGGCTGCTTTTTTCGAATTCAATAGGTGTATTGTATTTTTGTTCCAACTCGGCCATCACATCTTTTAGAGATTCATTATCAAAAATAATTCTGCCTTGCTTCCACCCGATGGTATTTTCTGAGTTGATAGAATCTTGAAAAGTGAGCCTATTTGATCTATTAAAACTCGCCCGCTGATTGGGTAATAATAGAACGGGATGTTGCTCCTTAGTAGATTTTGCAGAAACAGAAACGCTACCCTGGCTAACTGTTACTTGGACGGAAGGAAGAAAACTATAAGACCGGATATTAAACTTCGTACCAAGGACGATGGTTTCTGTTCCAGCCGCAAAGACGGCCAATGGTTTTTTTTCGTCTCGTTCAATTTCAAAGTAGGCTTCCCCTTCTTCAAGAAACAACTCTCGCCTTTCTTCTTTAAAGTGTACAGGGTACTTGATCTTGCTGGATGCATTGAGCCAAACGATGGATCCATCGGGCAGTTTGATTTTTTTAATTTCGGATCGTCCGGTACTGATATACGAAAAGTCTGCTTTTGGAATTTGCCAGAGCAATAAGGCAGGATTCAGGTAGCTAAAAAGACCAGCTCCAAGAATCAGTAGAACCGATGCAGCTATCCGCCAATCCATCACATATTTCTTCTGGACCATTTTGTTTTCCTTGGCTGCAATACCCATAAGCCCAATTTTCATTTCCGAATCCATATACTTCCGTAATTCCACGTCAAGTTTGCCTTCATTAAAGAGATAAAAGAAGACTTTTATCTCGTCGGCTGAGGATTTGTCGGTGAAATACTTTTTGACAAGTTCAGCATTGATTTCCGATTCACTCATTTGTTGGGAGTTTGAAGAGAAGACAATTTAGATTTGGCATAGGGTACCTCTTGCATGTAATAATTCATCTTTAATGAATTTTACAATACAAAATAAGTAAAATACATTAAATGGCGGATAATTCTATGGTGATTCCGATCCATGTTATGGAGAGGCCAAATTCCTTAAGGACGGAATGCCTCAGGAGTTTCATAGTTCTGATCATGTGTTTTTTTACGGCGTTGTCAGAAATGCCTAATTGTTGAGCAGTGGCCTTATAAGAGTGGCCATCTACACGACAAAGCTTAAAAATTTCTCTACTACGGGGAGGAATCCGGGCAAGGACGTTGTCTATATACTCCAGATATTCGATCGTTTGATATTCTTCTTCTGAGGTATTTAACAGTGCGAATGAACTTCTCATTATTTCTTCTTGAACCGTTTTTTCTTTGGCCGCATGTTTGAGAAAGTTAAAAGTAATATTTCTAGCCAATACGAATAGATAAGCCCTAAAGGAATAGACCGAAACCAGATTAACACGAATATCCCAAATTTTCAAGAAAATTTCTTGACATATATCTTCGGTATACTCGTCTGACTTGATAAATTTTAGGACATATTTTCGAATCTCGGGATAGTAAAAGTCATAGATGGTGGAAAATGATTTTTCGTTTCCAATGGCAATTTGCTCCAGCAATTTTTTTTCATCAAATAAAATCATGGTTGCCTTCTAAGTTGTAAGCGTGTAGGTTGAGTAGCTAAATTTAAAGACAACATATTGAATATTCTGCATTTTTGATTGTAATCTTTATAGTATTTGGCAAAATCATTTTTTGTATACCAATAATGATGAAAAATGATTGTTTTGTATAATATCATATGGTTATTTTGTTCTTGTTTTTAGGCGATTGTATTTTTCACAATTTCTGATCTTAAATAATTTATTCGGTCTCACTCATATCTGGTTGCATGGACACCCAGTTTTGTAAAGTTTAAGACCAAGCGTCCCATTCAGTATGCCATAAAAGTGGTGGATTGGGAAGTAAACCTGGGCATAGGCGCGGAGGAGAATATGGGCAATGCGCTCCATCCTGGAGATGGTGGTTTTATTGCAAGCTTTAGTGATGGTACCACTACTGGATCCAACTGGAAGGCTCAAACTTTTTATATAGCTCCCTTAGTGAATGTAAACTGTGTAGTGGAATCGGGTAACTCCCGTCTATCATCTAGCTGCAGTGCCAGCCCAGCTACAGCCGACGCATTTGCACTGCACAGGGAAGTACCTACCACGTGGTATGCAACAAGTTTCAACGATGCTAGCTGGCCCAGTGACAGCGTTTTCTCTAAAGCCACCGTGTCGCCAAAAGTAGTCTATATTAATTTTTCGACCCAGTTTAATGGAGCTCAATTTATTTGGTCCTTCAACCTAATACTGGATAACTTGGTTTGGCTAAGATTTCAGGGTAACTAATGGATTTTACCACGACTTGTTTCGTATCGCAATCGGCAGTCGGCTTTGGGCAGTCAAACTATTCCCGAAAACGATTTTCGAGCCGATAGATACTGTGCATTGGTTATAATATCCATCATACCAAATCGGTCGTGATAAGGTCAAATGAATTGCGTTTTTCTTGATTTTTAATTAGACCTAAAGATTAACTGGTTAGGTAGTATCGTTTTAGGGGGTAATTTTATTTATGCATATTTGGGGTATTGGGCCTAATTAAGGAATAGCGGTCTGATTACTTCGAAGCGAGCGGCTAGGAATTTGCTGGCAAGGAAGCTTAGGTTAAATTAAAAATTATGAATGTTCTGAACGAATTAGAAGACGGAATAAATTCATAGTTTTGTTAACACGCCCAGAAACTATCAATTTACGCTCTCAATTCGTTTAGAATGTCATTTTACTACAACAGAAAATCAATTCTTTTTTTATTTGCCACTATTTTGTGGCTCGGACCGATTTGGTCGCAAGGCTTGTTTGCACAAAGTGATCAGGTTAATGTATTTCTGGGTTCATCCGGTGATCATGGACAGCTTTCACCTGCAGCATCTTCTCCATTTAGTCAGCTAAGTATAGTTGCCAAAACGAGTCCGTCAACACATACTGGATACGAACGTCTAGCCAGTCAGGTATGGGGTTTTACCCATAATCGGTTTGAAGGGGTGGGATGCCAGGGAAGTGGAGGAGTGTTATTACTTACGCCATTCTTAGGTGATTCAGATAATGGGCAAGCCCTTCATAAGCAGTCCGATCAGGGTAGGCCGGGGGCTTACGGAATAGCTTTTACCAACGGGATTTCGATGAAGGCCACAGTTTTTCAAGATTATGGGCTGTCGGAATACGAGTTCCCTGTGGGATCGAAGGGTTATCGGTTGGATCTTTCTCATACTTTTAATAATGCTTTTGTAGAGGAAGAGCACCGGATAGAGGCTGGTGTTTTATCGGGCCTGATCCGGGCTAATACTACCTGCCATGCCGGTACTTACACTATATATTTTGCCATAGATATGGGTGAGGCAGCCCAATGGTCCGCTCAGGATGAGCATGTGATGGTTGCCAAGCTTCCTGCTAAAACTAAGACTCATCAGGTGCGTATTGCTTTTTCGGCAGTGGACGAGGAATCGGCACTACAGAAACTGAAGAAATGGAAAGGAACTAGTTATGCAGAGGTTTTCAATAAAAGCAAAGCGGAGTGGGATCAGTACTTAGGAACAGTTCAGGTGAAAGGGCCTGAAGATAGGAAGCAACTATTTTATTCACTTGTCTATCGTACATTACAGTCGCCTTTTCGGATTTCAGAAGCGGATGGTCGTTTTCGGGGAACGGATGGGAAAATACATCAGTCCGAAGGCGCTCGTTATCATGGATGGGCCATCTGGGATAATTATAAGACGCAATTACCCTTACTATCTCTGCTCTACCCATCCTTATACCAGGACATCACCCATTCGGTGGCAAACTTGTATCGGTATGGAAAATATGATTTTGCCGGTCCTCACGAACCAGCCAATTCGGTGCGTACTGAGCATGCAGGAGTGGTCCTTCTTGATGCCGTAAACAAAGGCTATGCGTTGGACTTTGCCGGAATCCGAGATTCTCTGGTAGCTGATACGTCCCGTTTCGATTTCTCTAAACCAGACAAGTATTTGGAGGCTTCATTTGATATGTGGACGATGGCGAATCTATTTTCTAAATTTGGAGAAAAGGATTTGTCCAATCATTTTAAGCTCCGATCCACCACTTATAAGCCAGTTTGGTTGAAGGAGTTTAAGGACTTAAATAGGTCGGATGTAGATCGCATGTCTGCTCGTAAAATGTACCAGGGGACCATTCGACAATATCGGTGGGCCGTACCTTTCGATGTCTCTGGATTGATTGAGCTTGCCGGAGGTAAAAAGGAATTTACAAGCCAGCTGGATGAATTTTTTGATGAGTACTATTTTAACCGGGCTAATGAGCCTGATTTACAATCGCCAACGCTTTATTACGCCAGTGAAAAACCATGGAAATATCAGCAACTGGTCCATCAACTTGCAGTAGACACGGTCGTACAATACTATTTTAATGATAATAGCCGCGGGATAGGCGCACATATCGACCGGATATACAAGAATGAGCCAAAGGCGTTTGTGCGCACCATGGACGATGATGCGGGTGCTATGTCAGGATGGTTTGTATTAACTGCTTTGGGAATACAGCAACCTTTAGTAGGGGAGCCTGTCTACTATTTAAATGTTCCATTATTTAAAGAAATTACCATTAAGCTACCTCAAGGAGCACTTCAGATCCAGGTCAAAAATTTCTCGAATCAAAATCGGTTTATATCTCGCGTTTTGCTGAATGGTAAAGACCTCAGGCGCTTATGGCTCACCCATAAAGAGTTGGCTCAGGGAGGTAAGTTAATCATAGAATCTAGTAACAAACCTAGTGAGTACGGGTCGGAAAATATATGGATTGGTGGACAGGAACGTTAAGTTTCGCCGGCTAGGCAGAGTTATTTTTGGGCTTATTGTACCATTTTCTCGTCGGATGCAATTCCGATAAGCCTGGATGCTTTTCAGGGCAATAAACGGTGGTTGGTCGATGATCGCTGCCCTTAATCGACAGTAGGGGAAGGGCGATCTTATGGAGGAATGAGGAGGCGTATCTTTGCAAAAAATTATTGCATCTATAACGCTTACTTAATCGTCATGAAAAAAGAATTAATTCCCTTGATTTTCGCTTCTACAATATTGTGGAATTGCACGGACCATGAACCTGTAAAAACCTATCAACTCCGAGAGCAGGAATCCGTAGCGGAATGGAAGGGCTATTTAAGAACAGGTTATTTTAACGAAGGGTCGATTGGTGTAAGAAGTGAAAGTCTAACCGTTTCTGACCAGGTCATTACCGGTGGAACCTTCACTTTACCCTTGTCATCCTTAGTCAATTTTAACTTGCCGAATGAAGATCTTAAACAGGAACTTATTCATCATCTTCAGAGTCCCGATTTCTTCAATATGGCTTTACATCCCACAATGAAATTTAAGATCAGCGGACTGTCGCCCTATACCGGCTCAGGAGAGGATGTTGTTTCAGGAGCGAACTATGAGGTGAAAGGTGATCTCTCTATTCTGGGAATTACGCATGAGATTAGCTTCCCTGCCAAAATAGTCTTTAAAGGAGATGACTTCACGGTGGAAGGGCTGGTAAAAGTAGACCGCACCAAATGGGGCATTCTATATGGTACCGATGAGTCGCAGCCGGCAGAGAATATCATAGAAAAGGTTATTGATATTCATTTAAAGTTGGAAGGAGGTAAATTATAGGAGCCATGCTGAAACGTAAAGTAATTGTCCGTGGCTTTGCTGTTGTAATAACCGTTTTAAATTTACTCTTAATAGCCTATCTGGTTATTGCCAATGATATCAAAAAGCGGACCGAAAAGATATACGCATTTAAAGAGAAAACAATCGCAATACCTTCTGATAGCTTAAGTATAGCACGGGGCAAACACTTGTCAGTCATCAAAGGTTGTCAGGATTGTCATGGAGCAGATTTGGGTGGAAAACTGATGATAGACGATCCGGGACTGGGGGTGATCGTAGCCTCCAATCTTACAGGGGGCAAGGGAGGCCTTCCTCAAGACTATGGGGTCCAAGATTGGATGAGAGCATTGAGGCATGGAGTGGGTCGATCAGGAAAGGCACTTATACTCATGCCTTCTCATGAAACAGCCCTGCTTTCTAAAGCCGACCTGTCTGCTCTAATTGCCTATTGCCGTCAGGTGGATCGTGTAGACAGACCACTGCCAGCTAACAAACTTGGCCCCGTTGCCAATATGATGGGTTACCTGGGTAAAATGCCTTTATTGTCGGTCGAAAAAATTAACCATGTCGCACCACTGCGTCTTGAGGTTGATACGGCTCCGGGACCAGCCCTAGGCGAATATCTGGCCATTTCATGTAGTGGTTGTCATCGCGCCGATTTTAAAGGCGGCGACCCCATTGCCCCTGGAATGCCTGAAGTTCCGAATATAACGAGTTCAGGAGCTGTAGGGAAATGGACTCAGGAGCAATTTATATCTACCTTAAGGACGGGTAAAACGCCCACAGGCCACCAGTTAAAGAATGAAGAAATGCCCTGGATGATGACTGCTCAATATGATCTAAAAGAGTTGGTATCGCTTTACCTATACTTACGCACTATAAAATGAAAGTCAGTGATGAATAAAGAGTACCAATTTTGACGGAATAATGGATCGTCAGAGTTAAGCATTGTGAGATAATATTTTAGACTTTTATTCTCCGGTTGGGGAATAAAAGTTTTTTATTTTTCGAACCTGCATACTACCTGGCTCATATAATATTAAAATATAAAAAAGGCAATTAATGCGGTGTAGAAAACAAAGGCAGATTCCGTTATTATCAGAACAGAAAAGCCAACCGAACGATTACGGTTAGCTTTCCTATTCCTTTCTAGCTTTTCAGACCTGTTGCAAAAGAAAAGTTCTCTAATGGGTTTAGAGAACTTTTCTTTTTTAGATATCTGCTCTTTCGTTATATATTTTTATTTATAAGGCAGAAGCATTTGATAAGAAACATATCTTTCTGGGTATTTTGACTTTATATATTTACATGATGGACGAATTTTGCTATTCTGAATACTGAATTATCGCAGAGTTATTACCCCAAATATTTTCAGGTTCAAAGTCGAGCTGAAAATCTGTTTTGAAATCCTCAATTTCATCAAACTGCTTGCCAATTCTTAAGGGTACGGAGCGTCCGTCTTTCTTATATACGGCCGATAGCTGATAACGTCCAAGAGGTATATCTACCAAATAACCGTATTCATTGGTATGAGGCTTACCAGATTTGAGCTTGAGCGTTTTCCCTGAAGTTCCATCTATGAGTTTGCCGATAGGCACTAAAGTAAATTCGATATTTTCTACATCATATATTTCGCTCAAGATAAACTTATTGATGGAAACGCTACAGCCATAATATCCTTGATATTCACTTCCACGGGGACCAGAGAGCTTCCATTGGAAATTTCTGATGCCGCCATCGATGCTAAAGGCTTCATCTTGTTCCGGGTGCAGGTCAAGGGTATAAGTTTTATCGTTCAATTTTCTTTTGATACTGGCTGAGGTCACGAATGTTCCTACCCTTGGCAGTTTGACTTTATACTGGCCATTGGCATCGGTAAATACGACAAGTGTGGAATTATAAATCATGGTATTGTCTACGACTACTTCCACTCCAGACATGGGGTTACCTTGGGTATCTACCACTTTTCCGGTGGCAAAGCCTTCTTCCGCGACATGGGGATCAGGGTTCTTACTGTCGCAAGACTGGAATAATGCCGATAAAATAAGGCAAAATGTGATTATGTGAAATCTTTTCATCTTTGTATATGCGTGTTTTTTAAGGAATAAATCCCCCGGCTGTACCTTTCAGACGGGGGATGAAATGCTATTGTTCAGGAGTTTGGTCTATAATTGTTTTAGAATTGCCCCGGAAAGGTTATCCTTAAATACATTGACGGTCTCCAAATCATTATTTACGATGGTATGGTAGGATACATAAATACCATAACCACCACTGTTCTGAATCGTATTATTTTTGACGGACATTTGAGCTGCAGATCCATGGACTGCAATATTGGCTTTGACTCCGGAAACAAGGTTCTGGCTACCTCCATCCCGTATCTCGGCGAATTCAATGATGTTATTTGCACTGGCGGTACTAAATAGAATTCCCCTCCAATAGCCTCTCATTGTTTCTGCACCTCGGAATACTATTTTAGCGTCTTTGGTTCCAACGGCTTTCATGAATCCCTTATCAATTCTAAGATAGGCCTCCCTTCCCATTTCAATGATGGTTTCCGGCAGGACTTTCCAAGCCGCCTGAACAGAGAGGGAAGAAGATATTCTATATGGCGTTTTATCCTTAAATACCGGCCATGTGATTTCATTATTGAGATCGAACTCTAAAATTGAGGCATATATTTCTACGACATTGCGCCCGTTAGCACCGGTAAATACTGAATTTTCGTCCAGGTTATGCACGTTTTTTGCGTTAATATTGATTCCAGCCTCAACATTATTTTTAAATGTATTCGTAGAAAATTCACCTAATGCCGCCCCCTCACCAATATATAGACCATAGCCCTTATTATAACTAAAGGTGCAATTTTTGATAGACATTTGAGCACTGAAGTTTCCGGCCAGGGCCATGCCGGCTCTTGTGCTTCCGAATAGAGGTTGAGCACCGGCATGCATTATCTCTACGAATTCCATTTTGTTACCCCCATTGGAAGAATTCACCTGGACTCCTGCCCAAAATCCTGTAGTTTTCTCCCTACCTTCAAACCGAATTGGTTTGTCGGCTTCGCCCATAGCAATAAATGCTCCTTTGTCACTAACGGTGAGTCTGGTATCCCGGGAGAAGGCAATGACTACCCCGGGGTTGATCGTCAACTCAGCGTCTACATTAATGTTCTTAGTGATCACATAATCGGGTAGGTTAGGATTGGTAATTCGGTCGATCAGTAAGGTCTTGGCTTTAATATCCGAATCAATGGTTTCGGGTTCTGCGGCGGCTGCGGTAATAATCACCTTATCCGTGCTCTTCCCCCCGGCGTTGCTTATAGTAAGCTCGGCCTGATATTCACCTACTTCGTCGGGTACAAATGTCGCTTTGGCTGTATTGGCGGAGCTGAGTGTCACTGTGCTACCAGTGGGTTTTTTAATGATAGACCAACTGAATTCAAATGGCTTATTCTGGCCATCCGTTGAGCTACTACCGTCGAGGGTAACGGTTTCACCTACTACTACTTGCTGATCGGCCCCTGCACGAGCAGTCAGATCGGCCCCGGGTACCACTTCTTTGGTTTTGTCCTTGCATGCCGAAACAAGCAGGGTAATAAATAAAAAGGAGATTAAAACTTTAAATTTGACATGGCTATAGATAAATTGGTTTTAACTAAATGATTTTTTTACGAGCTTCCTAATGCTGCATGATAGGGCTCGGAGTCGATTTGACAATAGGGTGGATTTTAATTTTACATAAGCGAGTAAAGATTGAAGTTTTACAAAATGGGGATGAGATTTTTTGCAATTTTAAGCTATATATCCGACTCCAAATGCCGCCTATCTGTCCGCATAGACTTACTTCCATCCTTATCGACCAACGACATTCAATGAGCTCGTTTAAGTCAATAATGCATAATGGAATGGCGAAATGGTTAGGAGATGGTCGAAATCGTACCGAATAGGACCGTTAGGTTGACCTAGAAGATTTTGTAATAGGTACCCGATGGGAGGAGAACTTTGGCGTTGAAGATGCCCAAGGAATATATTTGTGTATTTTTAAGAATACTATAGTATAAGAAAGCGCTTAGGCGAAAGAAAAATGAGTGCAGCGGCCCAGGGAATCTCATTTGGGAAGAGGGGCAATGCCATAGATCAACCGTGTGTAATAGAGTAAGGATTTACAGAACTTAATATATAATTCTGAATCTTCTTTGGAAGTCTGCCTTGTAGCTACGACCGATTGGAAGTTCCTTGCCCGCTATATCCACGCCAAAGGAATGATAGCCTTGAATTTTAGCCAGAGAAACGATAAAGGACCGATGTATTCGTATGAATTTGTCCTCCGGTAGTAATTCTTCAATAACACTGATGCGTTGTTTGGAAACCAGAACTTTATCTATTAGTATAAGTTTAACATAATCTCGAATACTTTCAATCCAGAGTATATCATTTAAGTTGACTTTTATCGTTTTTCTATCCACCTTTAAGTATATAAAGATATCTTCTTGTTGTTTGTCTGTACTTTTTGTTCCTATCGATATCTGACGATTTTGAATCTCAAAGAGGGTGTAGGTTTTATCTATGGCTTTAAGGAAACGATCGAAAGATATGGGTTTCAGTAGATAGTCTATTGCGTTAAGATCGAAACCTTCTACGGCATAGTCAATATATGCTGTTGTAAAGATCACTTTGGGTGGGTTCTTTAAGCTTCTTAAAAAGTCGGTTCCTTTGAGGTCGGGCATTTGAATGTCAAGAAACATCAGATCAATTTTGGATCTTTGTAAGATCTGAAAAGCCTGGATGGCATTTTGGCAATGGGCAACAATTTCTATCTCACCGAAATTTTCCAGATATGTAGCTAAGATGGCGAGCGCATGGGGCTCATCGTCAACCAAAATTGTTTTTAATTTCATAATGTATTATTTGGGGAGAAAGAGTGCTTCTGATGGTATAAAACCGAGGCATAAGAATGTCTTTATTTGAGTTTTGAGAGATAACTTTTCATATTATCTCTATAACCACGTGTACATTTCACCGTTTTCCCTCCGGATAGATGCAGGATGTATTCTCCATTAAAATAGGATTCTAACTCCAATATAAAATTGATATTTACCATACAGGATCGGCTGACCCTCATAAAATTGACAGGATTCAATTTTGTCTCCAAACTGGACAGGCTCTCGAATATTACATGTTTTTTTGATCCTGTAGTGAATAGACTGATGTAGTTGCCATCTGCGCACAAGTGGGTAATCTCTTCAGTCTTGATCAAAATCATCCTGTTGTTCTCTTTGGCAATGAGACGTTGTAAAAAAATATCTTCCTTTTCTGAGGCATGCATCTGGAGAAGTTTACCGATAAGTTCATTGACTTGAAGGTGATTCTGATCCAGGATCCTTTTTTTGATCCGATCAAGGGCCTGATAAAATCGGGTATAGTCGAAGGGTTTCAGTAGATAATCGGAGGCACATACTTCAAACGCCCGAAGGGCATATTGATCATAGGCCGTTGTGAATACTATATGGGGTTGATGATGAGGCCATATTTCTTTGATGACTTCAAATCCGTCAAAACCGGGCATCTGTATATCCAGAAATAGAAGGTCGGGGCGGTGTTGCAATATTTTCATCACCGCCTCGGTTCCGTTACTTGCCTCGTCGACAATCGTCATGGAGGACTCGTCTATCAGCAAATTCCGGATTACATCTCTTGCCAGCACCTCATCATCAATTATAATACATCGACATTTTTTCATGCACCAATGGATTAGCGTTAGTTTGGGCTTTAATTTGTATTGTAACCACCGTGCCGCCCTCCGAAGGGTGCGATATGGTCAGTTGTGCTTCGTTGCCAAAAGTCTGTTTGAGCCTTTGCCTTGTATTCTTAAGGCCCATTCCCATTCCCTCTGACGTTTTTTTAGTCCAGGGTCCCGAACCATTATCAATGATCTGAATGATGAGCTGACCATCCTTAATACAACTGGAAATATGAATGAGGGCATTGGTAGTCAGGTCGGATATGCCGTGGGTAATTGAATTTTCTACTAATGGTTGGAGTATTAATTGCGGAACCTCACAACGTTCAGTTTCGGGGTGGATATCATAGCTGATCTGAAGGCGATCTTGAAAGCGAATTTGTTGAATGAAAAGATACTGCTTGGTAAGCGTAATTTCTTCTGAAAATCGGATAAACGACAGTTTATGGTTCGCTAGTACCGATCTTAAAAGATCGCTTAAGGTAACGATCATGCTAGTAGCCTTACTTACTTCTGCACGAATCATTAAGCTTACTACAGCATGTAACGTATTGAATAAAAAATGGGGGTTAAGCTGCATTTTTAGCGCTTCCAGTTGTGCGGTGGCAAGCTGGCTTTGGAGTTGTTCGTTTGCCAGCTCCACCTCAAAATGTTGTTGCTTGAGCGCCTGAAAACGGTACATGTACGATATCCGGCTGAACCCTACTACCAGTAGCATGTACTGACCAAAACTTGCGGTATAGCTGATACAGATCGATAGCAGGTATTTTTCAATAGGAATGGATTTTCCTATAAATAGAAACATGATCGGATTTGTAATAAAGAAATGGAATACATTGATGAGAATATTAAAAAAACTCAGGATCAAAAAATGATAATATATCTGGAGCAGGAGGTCTTTTGCCGATTGGTTGAAAACTAATGGAAGCCGTAAGGAGGCATATAAAATAAATGGCGAGGTCAGAACCCAGAATATACCATCTAATAACCAAATAAAAGTTTCATGATAACGCATCGGTTCTCCTTCCCGAAGTATCCATAAGGCTGTAAGCTGTCCGAATGTCATTACGGCAAATATACTCCAATACCCCAGTGAGTAAATCCAGAATTGTCGCACCGTAATGGGGATATGAGACTGCTCGAGTAAGCGTTGTACCAAGCGCATAGGGTTAAGACTTAGATGAATATTGATGATGCCGGGAATAGTTAATGAATAATTCTCCTAAAAATCAGTTCGAGTTAAAATGTTCTTTTTAAGCGCATTTTCAAAAATAAGAATCCCAGTTCGTACCTGATATAATAATTATTCAGACGGTGTATATATTTATCCAGGATGAATGGATTGTGGTGTTAATAGCCTTTTTTTAAGGTCGGAATATTGGCTATTGGCTAACAAAAAGAAGGGCTACCTGCTTTTTTATAACAAAATCGCTTCCACATAAATACTTTTTGCCTTTTGATGTACTCCTCCGACATCTCCCTTTTATCACGATTTCTACCAGTAATACATTCGATTACTTCATCTCGTCAAATATCTATAACTTCTGGCGGATTTATTAACACAAAATACAACTTAAACAGCAATAAATGAATAAGATAGAAACAGTCAAGAAACTTTATGGACTCTTTGCACTGAAAGATTTCGATGGTCTTAGACAAATTCTTCATGAAGATATAAGTTGGAACCAGATGAAGGGCTTTCCTGGTGGGGGGCAGTACGTAGGCTCGGAAGTAGTAATACAAAAGATTTTTGGTGGTTTTAGCAGGGAATGGACAAGCTGGAAAGCGACCATTACCCGCTATGTCGAAAGTGGGGATGGTGTTTTTGTGATTGGATATTATGAAGGGACCTTCAAGGAAACCGGGCGATACATGAAAGCGGACTTTGCTTGTGAATATAAGGTTAGTGATGGAAGAATTATAGAGTTTAACCAGTATACCGATACATTCTTAATCGGACAGGCTATGGGGTTAACGAGGGATATCATGGAAACCAATATGGATTAAGGTTTTACGGGATCTCGAGAAATTTGGGGGTAACTACCAAATTATCCTTATAAAATATTTCTTTAACCCGAGGGCATTTGAGCACGGAGAGATGAGCCAGCCACTGAGAAGGGGAGAGTGTGCGAGGGTTCAAGTCTTTAGCTACAAATATGCAAGTTATTCTCTTGAGCTTCTCCGGACACCTCCTGACTATTGAACGATCCAGTCAATCGGTTCTGGTAAAAATGTTACTACTTTATCCTTTTCTGTCTACTACCGACGAAAAATTATGATTATTATTCCCTCTGGTTTGAATTATCCGGCTCTTTGCCTATGCAAATGATTTTTTTAAAGTATTGTCTATTATGATGGTTAAGTTTTGGACCTCCGGTGCTTCTTATTTTATCTAGCAATGGTGTAGGTGCAAGAATCAGGGAGTACCAGATTAAGATAACTCATACTTGCTTTTTCATTTTGATTGGAGGAGTCAGCTTAATTCGTATTTTTTATAACATAATGATCAAACAAACGCTTTGTCTTGTCTTCGTACTGCTGGGTTGTAGTCTATATGCTCAGTATAGCAACAGGCCCAATATTCTGTGGATAGTCAGTGAAGATAACAGCCCTTTTTTAGGTTGTTATGGAGACAGTTTTGCCACCACACCAAATCTCGATCGGCTTGCTGAGCAGGGAGTCCTATATAAACATGCTTTTGCTACGGCACCGGTTTGTGCCCCTTCTCGTTCTACATTGATTACTGGGATGTATCCGCCCTCTCTAGGAACTGAGAATATGCGAAGCAACTATCCTGTGCCGCAGCATGCAAAGTTTTATGCTACGTACCTAAGAGAAGCAGGGTATTACACAAGCAATAATTCTAAAAAGGATTATAATACGGTGGATCAGCCCCAAGCCTGGGATGAGTCGAGTGCAAAGGCTACTTACAAAAATAGACCCGATGGAAAACCATTTTTTGCAATTTTCAATTTGACGGTGTCCCATGAAAGTGCAGTTCATAAGCCAATTTCCGATGCAGCCTTAAAGCACGATCCAAAACGCGTACCAATTCCTCCTTACCATCCTCGAACGAAAGAAATGGAACATGACTGGGCGCAGTACTATGATAAAGTTGAGCAGATGGATGCACAAGTCGGACGAATATTGAAGGAGTTGGAAGAATCGGGACTGGCTGAAAATACGATTGTATTTTATTATAGTGATCACGGAGGAGTATTGGGCCGGAGTAAACGATTTTTGTTCGAATCAGGGCTTAAAATTCCGTTAATAATCCGCTTTCCTGAAAAGTGGCGAGGGTTAGCACCCGGAAGCCCAGGTTCGCAGACCGATAGGATTGTCTCTTTCCTGGATTTTGCTCCCACCTTACTCAGTTTAACGGGTATACCTATACCCGAACATATGCAGGGAAGTGCATTTTTAGGTGCACAACAGGGAGCCGAACATAGCTATGCTTATGGATTCAGAGGAAGGATGGACGAACGTATCGATCTTTCCCGAACGATCAGGAATAAGAAATATAGATACATAAGGAATTATATGCCACATAAAATCTATGGTCAGTACCTGGAATATCTATGGCGGGCACCTTCAATGGCTTCCTGGGAACGTGAATATAATGCGGGAAGACTTAATGAAGTTCAGAACCAGTTTTGGCAAGAAAAGCCAGCGGAGGAATTATATGATATTGAAAAGGATCCACATAATATCCATAATTTAGCTTCTGATCCCGGCCACGCAGCGTTACTTAAAGTGCTTCGGAAGGAAAATCATGATTGGCTTCTCAAAAGTAGGGACATTGGATTTGTGCCTGAACCTATGTTACTGGAGATTTCTAAGTCTGGTACCCCATTCGATTTTGGGCAATCTCCAAAATATTCATTGGAACGAATACTGGAAACTGCGGAAATGGCTTCCAGTCGAGACGCTTCTTTCATGGGCTCACTTAGGCTTCGTCTCAAAGATTCCGACCCTGTAGTCCGTTATTGGGCAGTGATAGGGGCTATCATCCAGAAAGATAAATCCGCACAGAAAATCCTCACATCTTTATTGAAGGATCAGGAAGTAAGTGTACGCATTGCAGCTGCCGAGGCGGTCTTCGGCTTGGGCGACATCAATGGGGCACTGAAAGTACTGAAGCAGGTATTAAAGAGCGATAATCAAATGGCCCGTGTGTATGCCCTTAACGTTCTGGAGCAAATGGGAGAGGACGCCCGCCCTGCGCTGGATGAAGTCAAAATACTGCTAAAAGATAATCCCGGGGGTGGGGACTATGATGTGCGCGCCGCCGAGCGGTTGGTGGAACTATTAGGTATGTAACCTTGGTTTAGTTTAAATTTTATGACTTGGTTCTATTTAATTTTGGCAGGCCTACTCGAAGTCGTTTGGGCCTATACCATGAAACGTTCTGAAGGGTTTTCACGCCTGGTGCCTTCTATAATAACCCTGGTAGCTATGCTGGGTAGTTTTGGCCTTTTAGCCTATTCGATGAAAACCCTGCCATTAGGTACCGCCTATACCATCTGGACAGGGATAGGAGCCATAGGTGCCTTCATTGTTGGTATTGTAATACTGGGTGAGCCTTTAACGATGGCTCGTGTTCTCGCAGCATTGTTAATTGTCGGAGGACTGGTATTGATGAAGCTTTCTACGCCATAGTCAGGTTTCAGGATTTCGCCCTCCTATACGCTGACTTGGGTGGTTAATGCTTTATATAATAATATTATTTTCGAAAATATTACTTATTTGACTCAGGTATTTTTCAGATAATCGAGTCTTGTTAGCAGGTAGATTAAAATATAACGATCACTGTTAATATGAGTATGGGGGAGATTATGGCTCAAGAGAAATTGTCTGCTCTTAGCAAAGGGCCCGTGTTGGAATTGTCAGATAGGGAAGCAGTTGTCAATCCGGAGTCTGGAATATTAGTAGATGATGAAGGCCTGATCCGCCAGGCATTCTCGGTAAGTGCCGAAAATGGCTGTGAATATCTATTTCGACGTTATCATGGCCCCTTATGCAACCATGCGCTGCGATTTGTATATTCCAAAGAAAAAGCCGAGGATATTGTAAGTGATGTATTCTGCAAGTTCTGGAAAAATGGATCCTATCTTGCCGTAACCTCCTCTTATCGGTACTATTTGTTCAGAAGCGTGCGCAATGAGGCCTATACCCATTTAAGATCCGAATTTAAACAACTAGATAACATAGAAGCTTCCAGTGGTTTTCCGGCCGCCATTTGCGAACAGCCCGATGAGGTGACACAATATGAAGAAACCTTTAATCGGGTTAAGGAACTTGTAGAACAATTGCCTCCGCAATGTCGAAAGGTATTTTTAATGAGCCGTTTCGAAGGAAAGCGATATAAGACCATAGCAACGGAACTTGGCATTTCTATCAAAACCGTGGAGTCGCATTTGGTGAAAGGGCTGGCCTTGGTTCGAAAGGGCCTTGGAGACTATCTGGTGTCAGTACTGCCCTTTTTATATTGTATTTGCTGATTTCCACGAAAAATTACTAATGGCAAAACGGATGGGAATGGAAATTTCAAAAGAGCTAATCTTTAAGAATTTTGAAAATAATGTGACGCCCTTGCAGCGAAAGCATATAGATGAGTGGTTGCGGGATCAATCTAATGAGGAACTTTATTATAAATATCTTGAAGAGTGGGAAAATCAAAATCCAGAATATCTGCCGGACAGTGCCCGGCTGGTAGATAAATATGTAAGTTTTGTAAGGGATAATCCTTATACGCCCTCGATGGCTGGAAACGACCCTGACGTCGAGATAGGATCCAGTTCCTGGAGCGGCGCTTACCGGCCTTTTGCAGCCGTGATCATTGTACTACTAATCGCCTTTGCTGTTATTTTATTTAAAGGCCAATTTTTATGGTACCAAGAATATAAGACCCTGGCAGGTCAGCGAAAAAATATTATTCTTAATGATGGTACTCATGTGATATTACAGCCAATCTCAACTTTATATGTTCCAAGATGGAATTTCTTCGCAACCGATCGGGAGGTACTCTTGGAGGGAACAGCGGATTTTGCAGTCGCCCATATGCCTGACGAGCAAAAGTTCGTCGTGAAAACGAATAAGGATTTTGAAATAATAGTCTTGGGAACTGAATTTTCTGTTTCGGCAAGCGCGGTAAATTCCGAGGTCTTGTTGAAAACAGGAAAGGTTCGCCTGCAATATCTTGAAAATAGTGAAGGGAAAGAGCTCATCATGAAGCCTGGAGACCAAGTCCATTTAGATGAAAATAATAAGCTTACCTTGTATCAGGGGCAAGTCAAGAAATTATTTTCTCCAGAGTCCCCGCGTCATTTTGTATTTGACCAAATGACCTTAGCAGAATTGGCCGACATGCTAGAACAGGATTATGGAGTTACGGTAGAGATTAGTTCGGAACAGTTAAAAAATCGAAAACTAATGGGTTCATTCATGGCTCAGAACCTGGATGAACTACTGAATACGCTTGGTGAGCTATTAAATGTCTCTGTCAGTCGCAGGGAGAACCATATTGTCTTTCGCTCCAAATAATAATTGTTTTGAATGTTAATTTTGATTCTAAATTCAATCGCATTCCGTTGGGCGGAAATATTTCTATGACAGAGACGAGTAGACTCGTCCAGGATTTATCTATTAGGCTATTATTTTAAAATAAATCTGACTATAAACCAATGATCATCATAATCAGGTGATCACCCTTAAACTGCTAAATGATGATCAAAAGTATAATTGCAGGTTTGTTACTGACCACGGCTTGTGGACTTGTTTCGCGTAATGTGGCCAAGGAGTTGCCTAAGAAGCCTAATATCATTTTTATTTTTACTGACGACCAGCGTTATAATACCATTCATGCCCTGGGTGGAGATCAGGTGATCACCCCCAATTTGGACGCATTGGTATCGCAAGGAACTACTTTTACCCATACCTATAATATGGGGGCATGGGGCGGTGCAGTCTGTGTTACAAGTAGGGCCATGCTCATCACCGGTATGGCGGTTTGGGATGTGAGAGAGGAAGAAAAGGATTATTCAAAATTATTTGCCAAGGATGGCTTCTGGCCTCAGCAGCTTAAAAAGCAGGGCTATCAGACCTATATGACTGGTAAATGGCATATTCGCCAAGATCCAAAACAAATTTTTGATCATGTGCGCCATGTTCGGGCAGGCATGCCCAATCAGACACCTACTGGATATAACCGCCCCCTTTCTAAAGCCGATACCACTTGGCAGCCCTGGGATGAAAAATACGAGGGATTCTGGCAGGGAGGCAAGCATTGGTCTCAGGTGGTAGCCGACGACGCGGTAGATTATATCACTGAAGCTTCTAAACAGGAGGATCCATTTTTTATGTACCTCGCATTTAATGCTCCTCATGACCCGCGACAGGCACCCAAACGCTGGGTGGATCAGTATCCGGTAGAGGATATCAAATTGCCTGCTAGCTATCTGGACGATTACCCTTTCAAAGAAGAAATGGGTGCCGGGAAGGAGCTTAGGGATGAAAAGCTCGCACCATTTCCTCGAACTCCCTATGCTGTGAAAAAAAATATTCAGGAATATTATGCGAGTGTCTCCTATACCGACGAACAAATCGGACGCATTCTTGATGCCTTGCGAAAAAGTGGAAAACTGGAGAATACCTACATTTTCTTTACCTCAGACCACGGCCTATCGGTAGGTCATCATGGATTAATGGGAAAGCAAAGCATGTTTGACCATAGCATGCGTCCACCTATGATTGTTGCAGGTCCCGGAATACCAAAAAATGAACGTCGCACTCAACAGGTTTATCTGCAGGATATCATGGCAACGACCTATGAATTGGCCGGGGTGATCAAACCCGATCATGTATATTTTAAAAGCCTTTTGCCCCTGATCAGAAATAAAAATAATAAGGCCCCCTACGAAAGTATTTATGGCTGCTATACCACGCAACAACGCATGGTCCGGACCGATCAATATAAGCTCATTGTTTATCCGGAAGCCAATAAGGTTTTACTGTTCGATATGAAAAATGATCCGGAAGAGATGAAAGATATTGCGGCACTATCGTCTAGTAAGCCAATATTGAAGACTTTAAAACAAAAGCTGTTACAGCAGCAAAAGGAGCTTCACGACCAACTTGATCTGACTAAGGTGTTGAGTAAGATTTGAACAACTTATCCAGGCTTAAATGTTGATGACTGTTGATCACTAATCGACATCCGGAACAGGGAAAAGGTCTTTAAATGCTCGTTTCGCATGAAATGTGTAATTGGATTACACGAAAATGTAATAGCAAATCGGACCTTTAAGAGGGTATTAAAAATTAATTGCAATCATGGTTCAGACCTTGTAAAAAGTCCTGATAGAAAAGGTCTGGACCATGTATTAAGAAGAGAAAAGTTGCTTATAAAAAAGCAGTTGCCGTTCTCTATAATAAACGAAGATCAATTGGAAATTGGGTATTAAGTGGATCTAGTGATAGTACATCGGTATATTATAAGGAAAATATCAGTCGATCCAAAGACTGAAATATATATAGCGCTATTTCAGACCATCATAAGATTAGTTGCTTGTAGAGTTGGATTTTACTCCTTAGCTTGAGGCGTAGACACCAGGGCATAAACCTCTTCAATAGACAAATCGGGTAGGGAGGCTACTTTACCTATTACGATAATGGCCGGGGAAGCTATTTCTGCCACACCTGCGAGTGCTACGATATTGCTGATGCGTCCTGTTACTACCTTCTGATTCTCCGTAGTGCCACTCTGAATGATAGCAATCGACTCGTCCAATTTTCCAAGCTCTGCGTAAATGTTCACAATCTCGGTCAATTTATGAAGGCCCATTAGAATAATTACCGTCGCCGTTGACTGGGCCGCCAGGCTAACGTCTTTGGATAGGGCATGGTTTTTGGTTGTGCCTGTAACAACCCAAAAGCTTTCACTCAGGCCCCGACTAGTAACGGGGATGCCCGCCATGGCAGGTACTGCATAACTGCTCGAAATTCCTGGAATTACTTCGGTGCTTATTTGATGAGCGGATGCAAAAGCGAGCTCCTCATACCCTCTGCCAAAAATAAATGAGTCACCACCTTTTAGTCTTACTACCGATCCAAATTGTTGTGCATTTGCCAGTATGAGATTGTTTATTTCATCTTGTCCGCAGCTTGTCTTCCCATATCTTTTACCCACCAAAATTTTAATACAGTCTTCCGGGCAGTGTTCCAGTAAGTCTGGATGCGCCAAAGAGTCGTAAAGCACTACTTTGGCTTGTTGCAGGGCTTTAACAGCTTTTAAGGTAATAAGATCTGGATCGCCGGGGCCGGCGCCTATCAAAGTCAGTTTCATACGCTATGGAAATACAACAGGAATGGCCAGTAATGTTCAATTTTATCGGATAATGGGAAAAGTGGCCTAGGATAAATATAGGTCATAGGCCACTTTCACTTTAGCTATCTTGCCCAAACGTTAATTCTTTCAGTTGGGGAGCTCCTGTTTCCTGTAACTGTGCCTCGCGCGTTGCATTGATGAACTGGAGGAATTTTCCGGCTGTTTCAATGTAATAATTGGCAAAAGCTTGGGTGGGCTCAAATTTGTTGAGGCTAAAGGCTAAAGATTTGAATGGAGTTGCCTCTGCCTCCGGAAGAGCAAACTCTTGAGGAGTGCTGTAACGGAATGCCTGGCCAAAATGTGTTTCGAAATCGTTGATAATACCATATTGCGTATTAGTAGAAACGTCTGTCGTCATAAGTAGCGCTTTAGCACCAGTAATCAGAACGTTATATGCATGGTATATGCCATCAGCCCATACTCCGGCTTCGAAGCTCTCTTTAGCCAGGGCTAGTTTTTCATTGGCCTCAATCAATGTTGTTCCTACTAAGTCAACAAGTACCGAGGCACATTCACCAACTCCTACTTCGGTTTTGAACATCTCGTCATGATCCCAATCGCGGTACTCCTCATCCTTCACTTCAGACAGGTCGGCCAATGGCTTAAGCAACTGGTAAAAGTAATTCTTTGTCTGGCGCAGGTAATACTGGTTAAAGTATTCTCCCTCGAAAGCATTGAGTTCAAAATCTTTGAACAGCACTCTCAATGCTTCAGGTCCGCGTTTGGTAGGAAGTTTAATTACCTTGTCTCCAATAAGCCCGATTCCGTCCCCGGTGAAGCCTCCACCAAGCAAAACCTGAAGGGCCGGTAATACTAGTTTACCATTTTTAATGGAGCTACCATGAAAGCCAATATTAGAGGCGTTATGTTGGCCACAACCATTCATACAGCCACTTATTTTTATTTTGATATCCTGATTATAAATCATTTCAGGAAACTCCTGATGCATAACATCTTCAAGGGCCCGGGTAATACCATAGCTACTTGAAATTGCCAGGTTACAGGTATCTGTTCCTGGACAGGTAGTTATATCTGCCGTACTATCGAAACCAGGATTAGCCAATCCCAACGCTTTTAGTTCTTTGTAGAGAGAGGGTAAATCTTCTCCTTTGACAAAGCGAAGTAGGTACCCCTGATTGACCGTTACCCGGATGTCATTACCGGCGAGTCTGGTGACAATATCGGCAAGTGACCGTGCCGTATCCGAATGCATATCTCCAAGGAGAACGCGAAGGTTGACCCCGTACCATCCTTTTTGTTTTTGCTCAAATACGTTGGTCTGTAACCATTTAATGAAGGTTTCCTGCTCCTCGGCTGCTAGCACCGTTTGGGCCAGGTCTACAATTTCCTGCTCCGAAAGTGATGGTCTGTCGCTGTAGTTACCGCTTATATCGTTCGGAATTGTTGTTTTTATTTCAAAACGTTTGCTCTTAAGTGCCTTATGCTCTTCCCGGGCTCTTTCCAGTAAAGCTTCCAGACCTATATCATTTAATAAAAATTTCATCCGTGCCTTATGGCGGCGTACTCTTTCGCCATATCGGTCAAAGACCCTTAAAACAGACTCTATGAACGGGATGACATCCGCTTCTTCAAGAAAATCGAAGGCTGTTTGCGCTGAAAATGGCTGAGCTCCCAATCCTCCTCCTACCAGCACCTTATAGCCTCGCACATTTTCACCCTGGGCGTTAGTGCCTAGTTTGGCAATTAATCCGACGTCGTGAATGAAGGCAAAGGCCGAATCTTTTTCTGAGGATGATAGGGATATTTTAAATTTCCGGCCCATATCCTGGCAAATAGGATTGCGCAGGAAGTACGAAAATATTGCGTGGGCCATCGGGGAAATATCAAATGGTTCGTCTGGATCGATTCCGGCTACGGCCGATCCGGTCACATTTCTTATGGTGTTACCACAAGCTTCCTTAAGGGTTATTCCCGCGTCTTCAAGGTCGGCCCATAACTGAGGTGAATCGGCCAGTTTAACAAAGTGCAGCTGAATATCCTGACGGGTAGTCGCATGCAGGTTTCCAGTGGCATACTTATCAGAAGTATTGGCAATTTTTACCAGCTGTTCGGCCGTGATACGACCGAAGGGTAATTTAATTCGGATCATCTGCACCCCTGGTTGGCGTTGGCCATAAACCCCTCTTGTAAGTCGGAATTTACGAAATGCCTCTTCTGGTGTGTCTCCGCTGTTAAAAGCCTGGATTCTATTATTTAGATCAAGTATGTCCCTTCTGGCAGCTTGGGAAACTCTTTCAGAAATGATTAATTCGCTCATAGTAATTTTCCTTTGGTCTATCGGATTAGTATAGTAATATACTTAAGTTTTATTATCAAACCACCGATTTCTTATGAAGTACAGTGGTTTGATATATTATTTATTCAATCATACAAGCCCCTACCGTGATATTGGAGGTTTCATCAATGAGGATGGCTGCTCCGGTCATGCGATTGGATTGATAAGGGTCGTAAGCAATAGGCTGAGCCGTTCGTAATACGATCTTCGCTACAGCATTCAGGGTCAGTTGATCCACATCTTCCTGGTGCTCATAGGTGCTGATATCTACTTGGTATTCGATGCTTCGTACTGAGCAACGGGTGCGTGCAGTACCATGCTGCAATACATACTTGCTACCCGATTTAAGCGCCTTTTTATCATCCATCCAGCAAACCAAGGCATCGATGTCCTGACTTACGATAGGCGAGCTGTTAGCAGAAACGATCGTATCGCCTCTACTGATGTCTATATCATTCTCTAATAATATCGTTACCGATTCTAAAACAGAGGCTTGCTCTACTTCGTTTCCTCCAAGTTCGATTTTTGCGATTTTACTTTCCTGTTCGGATGGTAAAACTTTGATAGAATCACCCTTTTTAAAGGTTCCACTTTGTACGCGTCCGGCATATCCACGGTAATCATGTAAGGCATCGGTTTGAGGACGGATTACATATTGAACGGAAAAACGGCCATCTTCGGCGTTATAATCCTTTAGAACATTTACATTTTCCAGAACAGAGAGTAGGGTAGGTCCAGTATACCAGGTCATATTTTCTGACCTGGTGACAATATTGTCACCATTCAAAGCACTAACCGGAATGATGGTTAGATCTTTTATGTTTAATTTCTTGGCCAGTTCCTGGTAATCAGAGGCTATTTTCAAGAAAGTATCTTCTGAATTTCCTACAAGATCCATTTTATTAATGGCTACCGCCACATGTGGAATCCCAAGCATGGAGGCGATTAAAGAATGGCGCCGGGTTTGTTCAGAAACGCCATGGCGAGCGTCAACAAGAATAATGGCCAAGTCTGCATTGGAGGCTCCTGTAACCATATTGCGGGTATATTGAATATGACCTGGAGCATCGATGCTGATAAACTTACGCTTGGGCGTTTGGAAATATTTGTAAGCTACATCAATGGTTATCCCCTGCTCGCGCTCCGACCTTAGACCGTCCGTAAGCAACGCTAGATCTATTTCACCAGCATTTCTGGTCTTACTCGCTTTTTCAATGGCCTCCATCTGGTCGGCCAGAATATTCTTGGTATCGAAAAGCAGGCGTCCGATGAGGGTACTTTTACCATCATCTACCGATCCTGCCGTTATAAATCTTAATAAATCCACTTTCAATCAATTTAAATGTTATTACCTGCTTCTGCCTGGGGTGCCAGCTATTACTGCTATTAGCTCTAAAATCAGAAATAGCCTCCTTTTTTACGGTCTTCCATAGCCGCTTCAGTTTGCTGGTCATCAATTCGGGTTTCTCCCCGTTCACTGATTCTGGAGATAGTGATTTCCGCAATTACTTCTTCAATTGTCGCTGCTGATGACTCGACTGCGGCAGTACAGGTCATATCGCCCACAGTACGGAAACGAACCTGACGTGTAACGATCTGATCGGCAGGGTCCTTTTCAATTACTGGCGTATTGTTTAGGAGTCTTCCATCTCGTAAGATAAGCTCTCTTTGATGAGCGAAATAGATTGATGGGAGGTCGATTCCTTCACGTTTTAGATAATTCCAAACATCTAATTCCGTCCAGTTCGAGATGGGGAACACCCTTACGTTTTCTCCCTTGTGGATGCGTCCATTAAACAGGTTCCAAAGTTCCGGGCGCTGCCGTTTTGGATCCCATTGACCAAACTCATCACGGAATGAGAAAATTCGTTCTTTCGCACGTGCTTTTTCTTCGTCCCGGCGTGCGCCTCCTATACAAGCATCAAATTCGAATTCTTCAATGGTATCCAATAAGGTGAAGGTTTGAAGCCAGTTTCGACTCGCATTTTTACCCGTTGGCTCTTTTAGGCCTTTAGCCTTGATAGTGTCTTCAACGTATCGTACGATCAATTTTGAGCCAGTTTCCTCGGCCAGCTGATCGCGGTAGTTAATAGCTTCCGAAAAATTGTGCCCCGTATCGACGTGAACAAGGGGGAAGGGGATTTTGCCGGGGGCAAAGGCCTTCTGTGCTAGCCTAACGAGGGTGATGGAGTCTTTACCACCCGAAAAAAGTAGTGCAGGGCGCTCAAACTGACCTGCCACTTCCCGCATGATATAAATTGCCTCCGCCTCTAACTGATCCAGATAATCGAAATTCATAATTCAGATATTTATTTACTTGTATATTTTTGATAGGCCTGATCATGGATCAAGACCCTTCAAGCAACTTCAAAAGCGATACTTACTTATTTGGCGTGCAAACCACATTCTTTTTTAGATTCATCTTCCCACCACCAGCGGCCGGCTCTGAAGTCTTCGCCCTCCTGTATAGCCCTGGTGCATGGGGCGCATCCTATGCTTACAAAGCCTTTGTCGTGTAAAGGATTGTAAGGGATACCATTGCTTTTTACATAATTTTTGACTTCCTCGAAGGTCCACCGCATAATCGGATGAAACTTCACCAATTGGTGTGCTTCATCCCATTCCAATTGGGGCATATCATGGCGGTTACCCGACTGTTCTGCCCGGATTCCTGTAATCCAGATCTTAGCATCTTTGAGTGCCCGGTTTAGAGGTTCCACTTTTCTGATATAGCAACATTCTTTCCTATTTTCAACCGATTCATAGAAACTTAATGGCCCTTTGGTACTCATCAATGCTTCTACAGAATCTGTCTGCGGGTAATAGACCTTCAGTTTGGCATCATACCGGTTATTGGTTTTCTGCAAGGTCATATAGGTTTCGTTGAATAAACGGCCCGTATCCAGACTGAAAATTTCTATATCCAGTTTGTTTTTTAAGATAAAGTCGGTAATTACCTGATCTTCATAGCCAAGACTCGAGGAAAAGACTACTTTTCCTGGGAAAGTGTCGGCTAAAATAGCCAATGCTTCTATCTCTGTTTTTCCATTGATGGCCGCCTCTAAGCTCGATATATCGATATTCATCATATTTCTCTTTATGTTCAATTCTGTTATTGCGCCGATATACTCGCTGCCTGTGTAAAGTCTTCGACCAGGTCGTCGATATGCTCCAGCCCAACGGATATTCGAAGCAGACCGGGGGTGATGCCTAAAGACTCCTTTTCGCTCTCTTTTAACTTAGCATGCGTTGTCGTATAGGGGTTGGTTACAATCGTACGCGTATCCCCCAGATTCGATGACAAGGTTGCGATCTGGAGAGCTTTCATGAATTTGGAGACTCTTTCAAAGCCCCCTTCCAGCTCTATAGTAATCACAGCACCACCGGCTGACATTTGTTTCTGGGCCAGCGCATATTGTGGGTGGGAGGGAAGGAATGGATATTTTACCTCCTTAACCTGAGGGTGCTCGTTTAATGCGATAGCTAATTTCAAGGCATTGTCGCAGTGTTTTTCCATTCGAAGTTCCAATGTTTCCAAACTTTTGCTAAGAACCCAGGCGTTGAATGGAGACATAGAAGGTCCCGTTTGGCGACAAAAAAATCGGATATCCTTGATATATTCTTTTTTTCCTACTACTATCCCCCCGAGAACGCGTCCCTGTCCATCCATAAATTTGGTGGCCGAGTGAACGATCAAATCGGCTCCATATTCAGCAGGTACCTGCAACACCGGTGTAGCGAAACAATTGTCTACGTTAAAGATCAGCCCATGTTTTTTGCAGAGCTTGCCAATCATTTCCAGGTCTACAAGATCCAGGCCCGGATTAGAGGGCGTTTCCAGGTACACCATTTTAGTATTGGGTAATACTGCAGCCTCCCATTCAGCTGCGGTCGCTGAAGAATCGAGATAGGTATAAGTGATATTCCATTTGCTTAAGATTTGGGTAATGATCTGATGTGCTGATCCGAATAGTGCTCTACTGGCCAGAATATGATCACCACTTTTCAATAGGGCAGCCATGCTGGCAAAAACAGCAGCCATGCCTGTGGCAGTAGCGACCCCGTCTTCGCTATCTTCCATCATGCAAACCTTATCTACAAACTCTTGTACTGAGGGGTTGGAGAAGCGGGAGTACAGGTTGCCTTGTTCCGTTTCATCAAAAAGGGCTTTCCCCTGCTCGGCAGTTTCAAATGTGAAACTGCTCGTTAGAAACAGAGGAGTTGAATGCTCGCGGTACTGCGTTTTGCTGGTTTGCGTTCTGACCGCTTTCGTTTGCTTTTTCATATAATAGAATCCTTGGGCTGACACCTAAGGCGGAAAAAAAGAAAAATATTGGTTACTGGAAGGACGGTGTTAATTGCCGAACCATACCATATAAATGATTCTTAAACTTACAATGATAACGATGGTTCCCACCATGATCATCATGGTTTTGATAGGTAAACGGCGGGAAAGGCTGGCCGCAATGGGCGCGGCTGTCATGCCACCGAGTATCAATCCCAGCACGATCTGCCAGTGTGAGAAACCTATCAGTGTAATAAAGGTAACGGAACTGGCTAAAGAAACGAAAAATTCGGCCAGGTTTACTGAGCCTATTGTATATTTTGGATGTCTTCCTCTGGCTATGAGCGTGGAAGTTACGATGGGTCCCCAACCTCCTCCTCCAATCGAATCCATGGTGCCGCCAAACCAGGCTAGCCATCCAATCTTTTTGATAGGTCTCTTTTCTACACGCTTTTTCAACGCTTTCTGAATAATAAGAATTCCCAGTATTAGGGTATATAGGGCCACCAATGGTTTGATAATAAAGATATACTGCTCCAGAGAGGATACCAGATAAGCGCCTGTAATAGCGCCGATCACTCCGGGAATCAGGATTTTCTTGAATAACTTACTATTGACATTGCCAAATTTTAGGTGAAGGTATCCAGAAACGCCACTCGTGAAAATTTCGGAAGTATGAACGCTCGCACTGACAGCGGCTGGTGGTACCCCTATTGTGAGCAGAAAGGTAGAAGCGGTCACTCCATAGGCCATTCCTAAGGCCCCATCTATCATTTGAGCAATAAAACCTGCCATCAGAAAATAAAAGAACTCTTCGCTTACAGAGAGTTCATTCCATACCAGGGTAAGGCGGTCGAAGGTCACATAGGTGAACAGTAAATGCCCAATGATCATCAGTGCAATAGCCGCAAAAATATTCATTAAGGTTTCTGTGCCTGTTCGGGGACGTGTGGTAGCGGCCCAAATTTTCCTGCCTATCAGTGACCAGCTGAATTTTCCTGATGCAAGATGTTCGTTGGGTACCGCGGCCCGGGTAGACTGTCCCGTGGCTGGGTTAAATAGCAGATCGGATTCTGCAGGAAGATTGGTTAGGAATACCTTAGCACCTTGCTGCCGTGCTATAGCAGCCAAACGCCGATCTTCTTGCAGACTTCCTGTAGCTATTACAGCAACCGGTATCGTCTCAATTTCATGAACTTCACCTTGGCTTTCGAGCGATGTTATTTCGGTTGTTTCCTTCAAAGTCTATAAAGTATAGTAAGCTTATAGAGTAATAGCTCAATAAAAAAAGCAAATGGTTGATTTGCTAGTATTTGTGCTGGGCGCAAAGATAAAAGGGTTTTGTTATTATTCAAAGGAATTGGTCATCCAATGCTTAAAGGTAATAGACTACTTATTGTTCCCGTAATACGGTTATGGGGTCTCGAAAGAGCCCTTATTTTCTTCTGAGTATGTTTTTTCCATCTTTTCAAAAGATAACGGTAAAACCTCAATGATTGTATTTTTTAATAGAAAAAAGGAAGTTATAGTTCCTGGTCCCATCACTTTCAGTCTTTAATCTTAAGGGTATATCAGTTGAACAGATAGAATAAGGTTGCTTCAGGTTTGACGGGTTGTTAATCTAATTACCCTAGGAAAAGCGACTCAACCTGCATATGCTTCTCCATGTGCAGGTTGAGTCGATCTTATCAATCCAACTGAATAGTCAGTAGCTGGCAATACTCTTGAAAAAGCGGAGCGTTTTAGAATTTGCGATACATCCCGCCAAGGTATTGGTTTGCTTCCTCTTCTGAAAACTGGGCCTTGGCTGCATCCCAATGCAACGTTTTATTTGGGAACCGACCGGCAATTACGCCGAGTAATATGGTTTCGGTGAGCCTGGAAGCGTAAGAAAAAGGTGCGCTACAGGTGGCTTTCCCTAAGCAGGCATCTACAAATTCATGATAATGTTTATGTACTTCAGAACTATATTCACGTACCGGTGGACTGAGTTTGAAAGGGGTGATATCGATATCCTTGTAGCTTCCATCCACAATCAGCTTGGGCATTACCTGAAAATGAGGAAGATATAACCTTCCTTTCTCCCCTATAAACATTGCCCCTTGATCGTGCAAGTCTGCTCCATCAGGAAGCATCAGATCTTCCCGTTGTTGATCGGCCCCAACACCATCATACCATACCCATTTTAAGGTATCGGTAGTATACTTTGTTCCAGGGAACTCATAAGTCACCATATTCTTTTCGGGAAATCCAAAGCCATTTGGTTTTCTGCAATTGGTTGTGATGGTTCTTGGCACGTCCAGCTGTAAGGCATTATAAGGCGTATCGAAAATATGTACACCCATATCTCCTAAGGTGGCACAGCCATAATCTACAAGCTTACGCCAGTTACCGGGGTGGTAAAAGCCATTTTTGTAGGGCCTTTCGGCAGAAGTACCCAACCACAAATTCCAGTCTAGATTGGCCGGAACGGGATCAGCAGTTTGGGGAATGGGGCCATTATACCCCCAGTTTTTTGGTGACCATGCCCTAACCGTATGAACCTTGCCAACGATACCGGACTGAATAAGTAAGGTAGCCAGTTTGTAATCATAAAATGAGTGTACTTGAATACCCATTTGAGTTACCAGTTTTTTATCCTTCGCCAATTTATCCATGGCTCTGGCTTCTTTTACATAATGGGTTAAGGGCTTCTGACAGTATACAGGTTTGTTCATCTCCATGGCCATGATCGACGCCGGTGCATGGGTATGATCCGGCGTAGACACGATTACGGCATCAATTTCCTTGCTCATCTCTTTAAGCATGACCCGGTAGTCCTTGAAGGTTCTGGCCTTGGGGAACTGGCTTTTAACTTTAGCAAGTACATCGGAATCGACATCACAAAGCGCTACTACATCTACATGAGTATGAGAGGAAATGGATTTTAGATCCTCTTGCCCCATCGCTCCTAAACCTATGTGAGCGGTTCTTAGGCGCTTATCGGCAGAAAACGACCAAGACTCTGTTGGCAACATGGCAAGAGAAGATAAAGCTGCTGCGTTTTTAAGAAATGCTCTTTTATTCATGAATCAATCGGTTAAAGAATTGGGTTGGGAATAAATGGCCTACCAATGACCAATTTTAAAATTAAGACAAGATCTGTATTAATTGCAGCTTTACAAGCTATTATTAAGTTCCAGACCATAAAATCGAGGCAAGGTTCATGTATGATTTTTACCTTATGTTCTTCATATGGACGTGCTCGGGGGTGATTGGCTCCTACTGGAACGGGTTATTAGCTATTCCATTTTTAATTATTACTGTTTTATAGCTTCTAAAAAAAACAATATGTGAATCCGACCTAGAGCGATTTTCCCTACCAGCAAAGTTTAGAGTTCTCTGCCGGTAGGACGAAGACGGGCCTTAGTCCAAATAACATCGGATTTCGAAGACCCTGGCCAGGGTATCACCATGGGTCTTATCAATAAATAGCCTTAACTTATCGATCTGGACGGGAGAAATATTATGCTTCGCCAGTCTATAATAGTTGTCCTTTACCGTAATATCTCCCGCCGCCTTGCCCTGATTCTTGAGTTCAATGCGATATTCAGCAACGGTTTCGGGCTGAGGTCCCCTTACCTGATCCTGGTAAACCCAGTCTTGTGGTGAGATTCGTAAATATCGTTTCAGTCCGGTGTCAAAGGTGATTTGAATATTATTAATCCTAATGGGTTTGTCCCATTTGAGTTCTATCCATGCTCCCTCATCTTTCATTTCGGCCTGCCACTGGTGGCTTTTGCCATCTTCAATATCTCTATTGATTCCATCAAGCAAGGCAGACGCCGGCCCTTCACTGGTGGATGACGAAGCGGAAACCGAGGCTTTACGAGCCAGATCGCCCGGATCTTCATTTTTAACCCCTAATATCCCCTGATCTTGTCGAAGTAACAGCTGCTGTAAAGGCTGGATATGCTTAGGCTCATTGCCTAACTGGGTAGGACTAACTTGGTTGCGAAGGCTATATGCAGCAGCCGTTCCTATGGCCTGACCCATGAGTGCACAAGTCGCCATTACACGGGTTGAGGATAGGGCCACATGAGATACACTTGCGTTACGTCCGGCCATCCAAAGGTTGCTGATGTTCTTGCTATATAAGGATCGTAAGGGAATGGAGTAAGGCTTTTTGACTTTAATGGACCTGAAAGGTTGAATCCCGGTACTGTTCATGCCTTCTGGTGGGTGATCGTCGAGTGGCCATCCTCCATAGGCTACGCGGTCATCGAAACTTTGTGGCATCTGTATGTCTTTTTGTTTCATCACGTAATCACCTATGAAACGCCGGCTCTCCCTTTTTCCTGGTACCATGCCAATCCAGGACAGAGCCCAGTTCTCAGATTCAGGATGGTTGCCCGAATTTTTGATATAATCCCATACGCCAAAAAGTGTGGCAAGCAGATCGTGCCGAATTTTTCGTCCATCACCAACAATATCTTCTAGACCACCGAGTTCCAGCCACCAATAACCATATTCCCAATTGGTAACAGAGCGATGTAGAAAGTCTTTTGTGCTGTATTTTCTGGCCCAACTTGGAGGGGTATAGGGCATTTTCTTGTCATGCTTTTGGGAGGTGAATAGCAAACTGTTACCCATGGTATTAAGGTCGGCTTTGTCCACGGCGAGCGATTCACCCCAGAGCGATTTAGCCTCCCGGCCCCGCATGAAGTCGGCCCCGGCAAGCGCACCAAGGGTGCCGTCTCCGGTACAGTCTGCGAATTGCTTGGCATATATCTCAAAAAGCTCTTCCGTCTGAGAAGAAGTAGCCAGAATTTTCTTTATGATATTCTCTTCTACAACCGCCTCCCAAACGCTGGTATCGAGCAAAAGGGTTATGTTTTCTTCAGCATAAACTTTATTATAAAGTATAAAGTCCCACATCTCGTATGAGCGCTGTGGGTTTTCTATGGAGTCGGTGAGCATAAGTTCTTCGAGTATACCCGTTTCTCTCCACACCGTCTCCAGCATACTAGCTCCAGAAACATGCATACGTATTTCGCTACTGGCATTTCCTCCTAGTCTCGATCTGTTTTGTACCAGCACAACCTTCAGTCCATTCCGGGCTGCGGCGATTGCCGTACAAATGCCTGCCATTCCTCCGCCGGCTACCAGCAGATCGGTATACATTATTTTCTTCTTATATACCTCCCGATCTATTTCCACGGGTTCTGGGCATTTCTCAGCTTCGTATAGGGTTACCGGGTCTAACATCATCAAACCTCCGCCTAAGCCTAGAGATTTAATAAAATCACGTCTTTGCTTTTTCATACAGTATAATTAGGGATTGGAATATTCGGTAGTAATTAAATTTTAATAATTTTCTCCTAGGGCAAGGCTTTCTTCAAGGATTTTGTCAATTTTTTGGTTTTGATTCTCATTTAATGATAATCCTATCGCTTTCAATTTCTCTATGATGCTCTTCCCCACCTTATTTCCCTGAAGCCGATTCAGAATTTCATTTTGCATCGGGAACGGGACCGTGGGGAGCAGGCTAACCAGCTGCTGCTGATACTGTTGATTGCCCCACACCGATTTATCTAATTTCTCAACTGCGAAATAAGGAACGAGCTCATTATTACTGCTCAAGAGATTGATCAACTGCTGGGTATAAAGTAAAAGTTGGGACTTAGGAATATGATTTAATGCATAGTATTGATAGGCCCGGCGATCGGAGTTAAGCATCATCTGAAGGACACTTTGATTCATTCGTTTCTCTGTATGGGCCAAAATGCTATCTGAAAGGGCGCCGTTAACAATATGCCATAAGGTGTAAGTACTGTAGAGGGCCCCCTCTACCACCTCATCGGCAATGGCAGTGTTGGTGGCACTGGTGACAGCATCAGTAACCACTTCCGATTCTATGATTTTCTCCGGATCCAGCAGGTTGTCTACCTCGTAATCCTTTAAAATGGAAGCATTATTGCTTAAAATTCTCTTAAGCTTTTCATGGTCTGCCAGGGTGAATTCGATATGGTCGAACTTGGTAAGAGGTGATTTTTTTGGTGTTTGGTAGTCCATGAAATTCCCTAAAAGGTCCCAGTAGACTTCAATCTCAACCAGATAGCAGAGGCTATCCTCGCATACGGGAGTTTTGAGACGGCTATAATAATGGCTCGGTAGATCCTCTTTATCATACTCCAACCTGACAGAAGCATTAACCCCGCCCTTTAGAGGTGTGCTAAATGCCAGCTCTTGCCGTTTATCCTTATGGTTTTGTGCACCTGCTGGAGCGCAAATGAGAGAAAGCGAATAGAATAAAGTCATCAAAATTGATAATCGCTTCATATATTCATTTTTTAATATTTCAAGGTATTTTTGACCTGATAATCGAACGAATTCCTGTGCTGGCATAGGTGCAGATCCCCTTATCAGGATCGGAATACACGATGAAAATATCTAAGTCGTCCCGCTCTTCTACAAAGCTTTTTACGGTCTCCAGGTCCATAAGAAAGAAAGGGGTATCCAAGCCATCAGCCGTAATCGCATCATGGGCCAGCACCGTTACGGAAAGTATGTTACTGGTTTCCATATCTCCGTTCCTGGGATTGATAATATGATTGTAACGCCGACCATTTTTGGTGAAATGGTTACGGTAATTTCCTGAAGTCGTCATGGCTCGATCCTCAATAGGAATGGTAGCAATGAGTCTGCCTGGCTTAGTGGGATCTTCGATCCCGGCCATCCAGGAAATATTATCGTCTTTTCTCCCACCACAACGTATTTCTCCGCCTATCTCAACCATATAGCGTGTGATACCCTGCCGCTCTAAAAACATAGAAAGCAAGTCTACGGCGTAACCTTGTGCTATACCATTGAAATCAAGACGGACTGCCTGGTGCTTTTTGGTGACTGTAGCGGTGTCAAACTGTATATGGTTAAAATCTACCAATGGCAATATGCTATCGAGATCAATAGGCTGTATTTGATGCTTTCCTGCGGGGCCAAAACCGTAGGCTTCCACTAAGGGTAGGATAGTGGGGTCGTACACACCCCCTGATAAATCGAATATTTCTTTTGATTTGGCGAGCACGGGATAAAAATAGGGGGATTCGAAACGATGTGAAATCTCCCGGTTGAAACGAGAAAGTTCTGAGTCTGGGCGATATAGAGATAGGCAAGCATCGAAGGCACATAGGATGGAATCTAATTTCGTTTGGAAGTTCCTCTTTTCTCCGTCATAATATTTAACCTGATAAGTAGTGCCTTGTGTTTCTCCGTATAGCGATACAAAATTTTCCTGAGCTTTCCCCTGAATAGATAAGCAGCAAGCAAAAATTAGGCTGGTAAATTTTGAAAAATACATAAAGTCATCACATTAGAGCCTCTAATTTACAGAAAAGCCAAATATATACTTCAATATACCTGGCTTTTCTGACTTTAATTATGGTTGTGGAGTATGCTCGTCTCTTACCATACTCAATAAATCCTGAAGGTGATTCTGATAGACTCCCCTGGGGGTGGTACGATGCTTCTTGGCTACAGATGCGGCCATGCCCACCACTTCGCCCATCATTCCACAGGTACGCATGACACGAGTGCTGCCAAATGCCACGTGTGTGGTACTGATATTTCTTCCAGCCATAAAGAGGTTCTCGATGTTCCGGGAATAAAGGCAACGGTACGGAATGGTATAAGGGGCAACTTTAATATGTTTGGTACCGGCAAAAAATTCATTACCCTCGAAATACTGGCTGTTCTTCTTATCTGGAAAATGTAAGTCGATCGTCCAGGTTGCTGTAACCGTGGCATCATCGTAGAACTTACCCTCCTGGATGTCCATCTGATTCAGTACATGATCACCCATCAGGCGTCGTGATTCCCTTTTGCCTCCAATATAAGCCACCCAGGCGAGTTTGTTATAGGCGTATTTACTCGCCTTATTATTTTTCAAATAGGACCAGTTCCCATATATCGCACGTAGATTATGGTCTCTGATCTCTTCGGCCTGGGTAATAGTGTTAAAATTTCCAAATCCTGTTTCCCATTGCCAATCCGACTGAGCTTCATCAATATGGTATTCATCGGAGAATTGCAAGGCCCATGGTAACTCAGGGAAGGAGGAGGTGCTGTCGCGACGTGTAGAAGCCCAGAGATTGGACGTGCCAAGGGTAAAATCGTCCGACTTATTCCCTGCCAGTGATTCACCGGTTTCCGCTTCGCTCTCCCTGCCCATGCGGAATTCTGCACCAGCCAGATAGCCCACTGTTCCATCACCGGTACAGTCGGAGAAGAAGGAGCCGCTGAAACGCACCTCTTGATTGGTTGCAATATCCCGCCCAATGACCGCAGTAATTTTATTATTTTCCTTTTCTAATTGATAGACATGTGTGTTCAGAAAAAGACTGATGTTTTTTTCTGCTTTAACAATGGCAATTTTGCGGGCATCGCCATATTCCTTTGCATTGGGATTCCCATTTCCAGGATCTCCATTATCCATTTCACGAACGATACGGCCCAACTTAGGATAATGATTTTTGTCAATATCCCCCATTAGGTGAACCCTGATCTCGGAGCTGTTATTACCCCCCAGTACCGGGCGATCTTGAATGAGAGCGACTTTCAAACCCAACCGGGCTCCGGAGATAGCCGCGGAGGTCCCCGCTATTCCTCCCCCTACTACGACTAAGTCGAAGTGTCCCGCGTCTTTAGGTTTATCCGTCAGTTTCAGCTCTTTTCTGCGAAAAGCAGAAAGTTCTTTTAATCCGTTAGGAGGAGTAAATCCCTCAGTATCAGTAAATAAAATGGCATCGCATCGGCCATTGAAACCAGTAAGGTCTTTTAATGCTAGCTTGAGAGATGTTTCATTTACATTCACATCACCTCCGGCATACCATTTCCATTGGGCTGATCCGCTTGCACCATAGGTCGGCCCCACGGCTTTTCCATCGATGAGAACCTGAAACTTTCCGGGACCAGTAGGGTAGGGGGCCCAGTCCTTAGTCCGTACCCACATTTTATACTTACCCTTTTTGGGAAATTGGACGGTTGTTTCAGCATTTTTTACCGGCTCTCCCATACCGTGGGCCATTAGATACGAAGACTGCATAACGGCAAATGATTGCTGATCGATGACCCACCCCCCTTTGTCGTGAAATGATTCGGTCTCAACGAAAACATGGTGTTGTGCCATAAGGCCTGGCATGATCAGTACCCCCAGGCAGATGAGTATACATTTGATTCTATTCATGATAAATTGTTTTACTTGATTACTAATGATGATTTTGGGTTTAGGAATAGGGTGCGGCTAGTTAATTTTGTGTTTTCTTCTGATATGCTTCGATCTCTCGGCCTACCTTAGTCTGATACTCCTTGTTATGTGTTAGGATATCATAACTTAGTTCTGCCAGAGCCCTGTCTTCATTGGTCAGATACCTGGCTAACTGTCTTTGAGCGATGGCTGATAATTTTTGCTTTTTAATGAGTTCAGATAGTTGCTTTCGTTGAGCCTCGTTGCCATCAGGCAGCCAGGTTATCCAGCCTGATAAGGAAGCTTCATTGATATTGAGATCGGATAGTTTCTTAAGAATGACCATCTGAGTACTGAAAGGAGAAGCTCCATATAACTTCTGTAACCATTCCTGGGTTTCTATTTTTTCCAGAAAGGATGCCCCAACTTTTTCCAAGGCATATTTGGCCGTGAAAATATTCTTTCCAGACATGACCCCCTTGACCGCTTGTATATAATCATGGGGTACCGACCCATTAATATCAAGAACTCTGTCCAGTGCATAATACTGATAATGATGGTTATTACTTCTGAGGAAGTCGAGATATAAGTCCTTGTTTTCATATTCAGAAATAATATTTTTAATTTCTTTTGTAACAGGCCCATAGGCGATTTTCCAGAGTGTAAAACAGGTGTAAACGGCTCCATCAATCACTTCATTTTTAATCGTTTTCAATGTTGCTCCAGACTTTGTATCTACGGAGTCAGACAGGTCGTCGGTGCCTTCAGTGATTAGGTCCTTCATCTCAAGGTCTCTGAAAATAGAATTTTCTCGACTCAGAATTTCCTGCAGTTTTTGATAGTCTTCCTTTTGAAACTCATCATGATCCACTTTGGTTAAGATTTTTCCTTCGGGCATTTCGTATCGTTGAAAATTTCCCAACAAATCCCAGTAGAAGTTTACATGCACCGGTTTGCATTCGTTTGTATAGCAAACCGGTGTGAAAATGTTTCTGAAGAAATACTGGGGTACTCCTGTCTTGTCCAAGGCCAGTTTTAGGGTATAAGTCAAGGTGTCATTTTCGGTAATACGAAACTCGCGGATGGTCGAACTGACTTCTGACTTAATAGCAGGCATGGATCCTTGGGCCATGGAAGTTGCACTGGCCATCAAAACCGAAACAAGGATCAAGCCGACCCTAAATGGCCTTAAGTGTTTTAAGAAAAAGGAGCTCAAGTAAATCATGATCTATTACTGATAAGTTAACCAGGCAGTTGCCACACAGGCATCCTTTGCCGTGAAACGGATCCACCGCGCTTCAAAGTCGGAGGGGAACTCCAATTCAAAAGATTTTCCGGGTTGAATGATTACGGTCTTATATTCCATCCAGGGGCCATGACCTATGGGATTTACTTCAATTTGAAATTCAATTGCTTTTTTCCCTTGGTGCGAAAGTTGGAGTTTCTTCTGATCATAAAATCCAATTAAATAGGGATCAGAAGGGACATTGGCCTGAACGGAAGTGTTTTTCCACGGTCCTCCACGTCCCGTAGGTTTACCAAGTTTCCACAAATCATCGATGGTTCCGGCCCATACCTGAGCCTTGCCATCTTCGGAACTGATAATATGTTTGTTATTTTTGGTTTTTCCTTCAACTCCAGTCATTACCAGCAGACCCCTATAGGACGCATAATCATGAATAGACAGACCATGAGAAGCGACGGGTCTTATTTTTGCATATCCGTCGGCATTCTCTGCGGGGAGTTCATAAAAGGTGCCATGAGCATTAAGAAGGTCGCGTTCTGTGGCTACTTCCCGGCAGACTCTCAGCTGGGCGTCACGTGTTCTTTGGTCAAATGCGGAAGAACCTAGAGGCAATCTCCAGCGACGACCTAAATCGTCTATAATGAGCACAGATGATTCTTCAACCTTTATGGCATCTTCGGGAATTCTAAATTGCTCCCTGATTAGCTGCGCCATTTTCTGATTCTGAACGGGAGTCAGATTCAGTGCACTGTCCAATTCATAATAACCGCTTTCCTCAAGTCCTCTACTACTGAATTGATGCGCCAAAACGCCAAGTTTTCTACTATTTTTACCTAAACCAAATAGTAATCCACCAGTAAACTCCTGAGATTGGGTTGTTGCCAGGCCTTGGAAAATGGGGTCAGTGGAGGAGGTAAAACGGGAGCGATCGGAGTAGTTGAAGGTAAAGGTCAGAACTCCATCTGAGAGGGGGGTAGCCCGTATCCATTCGCCTTGATCCCCTTTTGTGAAGGACTTCATAACAGACTCCCCTGGCTTAAGTTGAACCTGGCTAAGTTTCGACCATTTATTATCACCTTTTTTGTCCACTTCTAATTGAAGGGTGAGGGAATTGCTGCCTTCATTTTTTATCCAAGCCGTTTTGTAGGTCCAACCTGAAAAAAGGAAGGGATCGGAAGGTCTGTAGGCCAAGACTTCCTCGGAAATCCACAGTGCACCTTGGGCCGTATTAGGCCCAAGGTGGTTTGGCTTTTCAAAGTCGGTAAACCAGAGGTTAGAATTAGACTGTCCTGGCCCTTCTATAGATCCTTTGGCTTTTCTTTTATTTAAAAATTCTTTCTCTGCGCTGTCATCACAACCAAAGACGAGTCCATTATGCCAGCGCGTAAAATCTCCGATCACCTTCAGATAGGCGGATTTTGGACGGATGCCTGCCGATTGTTCGGGGTTGAAATGAGAAGGAAAATCCCAAAATAGGCCATGCATGGTCATCAGATAATCGGGTTTGTCTATGGTGCCCACGTCCCTAATCCTGGGCCATTCCGTATTCCAGCCATGGGCTCCATCATAGGTATGGCTGGCTTTGGGTAACCTATAAAAGCTCCATGAATTATGATAACGGGCACCTAATAACACGGACTTGTGGTCCCAGCCGGTAGCCCAGATAGGGTCGGTGTCAGGGTTTTTATTCCCCTCAATTCCTCCCGGGCCAGTGACTTCTACAAACTGATTTCTACGGACCACCTTCCAGTCCTGTCCATTCCATTCCGCCAACACACCCGCTTCTATGTCAAAATGCTTGAGCGCCTTTTGACCCGATTCGCCGTTATTCGAGAATACCATTACGCCTTGTCCTGAATAGAGACCCTTGCCATGGGCTCCGGGAAGGAGCGGACCTGAATGGCCTTCAGTGTCCTTTTTTAAGAAATTACCATCGGTATACAGGGTCTTAACAGATAAATCATGAACATTTACCTCATAAAATCCCTCTTCCATGGTTCCATAATAAATTTTATTGGCTGGGTCGCTCAAATGGCGTGCATTTCCGGTATGGCGGCCAGGCATTCTGCTGTATGGAATGGTTCTGACCGAGGCGTTTTGGTCAATGGCGTAAGGACCAATGAACAACTGCTGACTTTCCCGATGTATCATTCTGTTTGCCGGGGTTCCGCCAATACTTTCGGGGCGTACTACCATATTGAGCTGATTGTCAATTTCGTAAAGCCTGTCGGAAGAACCCATAGGTTTATGAGGTCCATAAGTAATAACCCATAATTTATTGGCCCAGGGGACCACGGCTCCAGTGCCACATTCTCCCTCGTTATTATAATAGGCAAGGTGTGGGTAAATGCCGCTTAAATAGGGGTATTGATTCTTTCCGGGAAAGTTTTGGGCTATACAGATATTACCCAGTATGATTAGTAATAGGCTTAATGATTTGTTCATCGAAAATTAATTTTGAAAAAGGAATAGGGGAGAGGTATATCCCCTATTAAAAATTGATCTTAATAATTAGGGTTCTGTACTAGTCCACTCGTTAGGATCTCGTTGGTAGGAATTGGCCAAAGGTATTGTCGGTCTTTGTCGAATTTCCGTATGGTCAGTTGTTTTATTAATCCTTTATCGTACATAGAACTGAAATCGGCTATGCCATCCGCATCGATTGATGGGGTTCTGGGAAAAAACCAGAGTCCTTTGGCTACTATTTTTGACTTGAGTTCGGCGGGGTCAAGCAAACCATAATTCGGTTTATTTAGAGTCTTTTCTGCTAATTTCCAACGAATAAGATCCATATATCGAATGCCCTCGTTGGCAAACTCCATCCTACGCTCCATGCGTACCAGTTTTCGAAGACTTGGGGCATCTGCTAAGGTAAGTGCAGGATATTTGCTGGTTTCCGTAGGGGCCACTTGGTAGGCTCTGGCCCGAACGGCATTCATGGCCTGTAGAACGGATGCATCAATTTGATCTAGCTCAATTTTTGCTTCTGCATACATCAGTAAAACGTCGGCATAGCGAATAATGATTAAGTCTGGCTCTACCCGCCATGAATTTTGTAACCAATCTGCATCTACACCTTTTTTCCAAACGAGTCCATTATAAGAGGCATATTGTGCCACCACCCGATTGTCCTTATTTTGCACGTAGGTATTGTCGGATAATCTTTTTACCTGCAGGGAATCGGGATGCGGCTGATAAATAAAACCCAGGTGACCGCTTTGAAAGGGTACTATCGTGGCATTACACCGAGGATCGCGGTTAGCAAAGGGTTCATGCGGATCAAATAGGGGTGACTCATCTATGGGTTTTCCATCTACGCATAGAAAGGATGCAAACAGGTCCCATGATGGATTTTTTGCTCCCCAGCCTCCAGCATTACGGGTAACATAATTTTGACAATCACCCTGGGTAACGTTCAGTACGATGGATCTTGGCAAACCAAATATGGTTTCCTTAGAATTCTTAGTTCTTGAAAGAAATAAGTTACCGAAGTCGCTATGCAGCTGATAAACATTCAGATCCATACATGCTTTAGCAGCGTCTTTTGCTACGGCCCAGTCGCCCATTTGTAGGGCAATACGAGCTTTCATGGCATAGGCAGCTCCTGCCGAAGCTCTCTTTAATTCTCCAGAACCATACGTGCCCTTCAGATTTTGTGCTGCAAAATCATAGTCTTCATATATCTTCTGAAGGATGGATGCCTTATCTGTCTGAGGAGTATTGAGGGCCTCTTCTATATCTACTGGTTTTTCCAGATATACGACATTTCCGAAATGTGAAATAAGACGGGCATATTGGCTCGCGCGCACGAATCGTGCCTCGGCAAGATAGCGATTGAGTTCTTGGGCAGAAAGCTGTTCTTTGGCTCTATCCACCCCCTGTATAATGATATTGGCCCTGGCAATGGCTTTATAAGTATTACTCCACCAGGTTCTGACGAAACCAGTCTGGCCATTAATAGTAGCCCCGGTAATATCGGTTGTGGCCTCCCTATAGAGCCAGTCATCTGTCCAGTCGTCCTGATCCATCATCCAAAATGCCTCCTTATAAAGTCCGTTTAAGGACATCTCGAGTTCTTCGGCATTGGAATTCCAAGTCTCGCTGGAACCATCAGAAAGTGGGTTGAGATCCAGAGTGTCACAAGCTACTAGGCTTAAGACCATGGCTAGTATTGAAATTATAGGCTTTTTCATTGAAAGTCGATTTAGAATTTAACTGAGATTCCGAAAACCATCGCCGTTGTGATAGGATAATTGAATCCGTTCATTTCAGGATCCCATCCTTTTGGGAATCGGTGAAGGGCAAAAACATCGCTAAAGGTTCCATACAACCGAATGCCCTGGATATGTAGTTTTTCGGTAATCGTGGAAGGGATTTGGTAACCTAAACTCACATTTTTTAAGCGTATGTATCCTCCATTAAACATCCAGAAGTCGGACATAGCATAATTATTACCGGCCGATACATTGGTATAACGGGGATAGATAGCCTGGAGATTTTGTTCTGGGGTATTATAATTACTCCAACTCGAGCCGTCCAAAAGGGCGGGAAAATTGCCAAAATTAGCCAGTAGCGGTCTGATCATGGAGGAGGTAATTCGGGAATTCTGATGACCAACACCTTGGAAAGTGAAGGACAGGTCGAAATTCTTAAAATTAAGACCGAAGCTGGGTCCGAACATGTAACGGGGAAGAGAGCCTCCTAATAATACCCGGTCATATTCTGGAGATATTTTGCCATCTGGAACACCTTCTGGTCCACTAATATCTTTGTACCGAATATCTCCGGCCCGAACATTGCTATTGGTAACTGCCGAATTGGTAACTTCATCGGCGGTTTGAAACAAACCTATGGACTGGTATCCATACCACTCGTTAAATTCGCTGTTTTGCTTTTTTATCTGATCGCCAAGAAACTCTGTTCCGCCCAAATCTCCCATTTTAGATACGAAGTCGGATAGGTTAAATGATGCTCTATATCCTAAATTACCAATTCGGTCGTTCCAGCCCGCCTGCATTTCCCATCCTGTGGTAAACATCTTACCTGTATTTTGATCGGGATTGTCGAACCCAATATAATCGGGTATCTCCAGTTCCAGGAGCATGTCACGAGTGGTTTTTTTGTAGTAGTCAGCAGTGATCTGAAGTCGATCATTAAAAAAGTTGGCATCAACTCCCAAATCGTATGAAGAAGTAGTCTCCCAGGAAATATCTCGGATGGCATATTGAAATTGAGCCGCCGATTGTGCCGCGGTAACAGTATTTCCTTGATAAAATAAGGAACTATTTTCAAAACTTAGTATCGCTTGGTAAGGATAATTACTTCCAATTCGTTCATTTCCAAGTGTCCCCCAAGAGGCTCTTAGTTTCAAGAAGCTGATGGCATTGGCCTTGTTCTTTAAAAAATTCTCTTCTGAGAGTACCCACCCTGCAGAGATGGATGGGAAGGCTCCCCAACGATAGCCGGAGGCAAACCTTGAGGAACCGTCATACCGAAGATTGGCTTGAAGCAAATATTTATTTTTGAAACCATAGGTCACCCTTCCAAAAAAGGAGCGATAGGCATTTTCTGATGCGGTGCCACTATTGTCCCGCTGATCCAAGGGGCCTAGATTTAAATAAGGATAGTTTGACAAATTATATTGCCTTCTGGAAGCTCCTAAATATTCATTGAAAGCTTTGAAGAATTCATAACCTCCTAGAGCACTAAAGCTATGGTCACCCCATTGTTTATTATAATTGGCTAAAAATTGAGTCGTGTAACGATAATTATCATTTCTGCTTTCATACAAACTCGTTTCAGTTGCACCTTCTATATATCCGGCCGTTACCCCCGGGTTGTCGAAGGAGGTATACGGTACTTTTTTAACAAATCGTTTCGATTTGTCAAAATTAAGAAACGGAGAAACTACAGCAGATAACTTTAGCCCCTCCACCGGGCTGAAATCGAGTCCTACTTTACCACCAATTTGGTTGTACCATCCAGTATTCGTTCCTGCCTGCATGGCGCCGTAAACATTTGCCCCATCCTTCCCTGCCGCAATTCGCCCATCCGACCATTTTGCAGCATATATTGGAGGCAGCAGATTCATCATGTAGAATGGATCTATGTTGGTCTGTTCCGACTGGGTTCTTTTGAAGTTTAAGTCTACACTGGCCGATAAATATTTAGAGATGGTGATATCATTATTCATACGTGCGGTTATTCTCTCATACTTGCGACCATCGAATAATCCATCGGTATTGTCATAGGCCATAGATACTCTGGACCTTAACATTTTCCCTGCCGCAGCAATACTTAGGATATGGCTGGTCCGAGGAGCCGACTTTTTTAATATTAAATCCTGCCAGTTCGTATTAGGATATAGATCCGGATTCTCTTGGTTCAACTGGTTATAATTTTCAATCATATCCTTAGAATAGGTAGGATACTCATTAGTATTATTCCCATTGTCATTCCATCGCAATTCGTTAGTCAACTGCATAAATCGCTGCGCCCCAACATACTTGGCTAGGTTGGTGGGCCGTTCCGATCCATATTCGAATGAATAGTCTAGATTCAACTGGCCCGATTTAGCCCTCTTGGTTGTAACAACGATTACCCCTGCAGCGGCTCTAGAGCCGTAGATAGAAGCGGACGCGGCATCCTTTAGGACCGAGATACTTTCAACATCATTAGGATTAATGGAGTTGATATCATCTACGGGAACTCCATCTAAAATGATGAGTGGGTTAGCCCCTTCACCGGAAATCGTGGTGATACCGCGTATTCTTATGGAGGCCGTAGAACCTGGTGCATTACTGCTTCTGGTTACCATCACCCCAGGCATGGTACCTTGCAATGCCTGCGAAATCTGCGTTGTTTTCCGGTTGGCTATTACCTCTCCCTGCACGGAAGAAACCGATCCGGTCAGGTCCTTTTTCTGAACACTCCCGTATCCAACCACTACCAGCTCTTCAAGTGCCTTATCATCGATCTTCATGACGATGTCCAAACGATTTTGATTCGTGATGGATAGCTCCTGCGAGGTATATCCTACAAAGGAAAATACCAATACGGAAGGCGCATCGGTCAATTCGATTTGAAATGCGCCATTCTGGTCCGTAGTGGTACCCTGTTGTGTTCCCTTTACTATCACATTGACCCCTGGCAGTCCTATCCCTTCCTCGTCTTTCACCGTACCTTCCAGCTTCCTAACCTCGGGACCTGGTTGAGTATGTAATATGTTTTCTGTATGTTTATCCTCTTGAGCTCCAACATTATTTTCTTTTTTTCGCAATATGATCTGATCGTCTATGATCATATACGTGATACTTTCGGGCGATAAAAGTTCATCTAAAACGCGGGACAGAGGCTTATTTTTGGCTTGTAGAGACCCTCGAAGATTTGGCGTGACAATCTTGGAGTTATAGGTTATACGGACACCGGTATTTTGGCTTATTTCTGATAGGATAGTTCTCAGGCTGGCATCCTTAATAATCAAATTGACCCGTTGATTGAGCATCTCCTGAGCCGAAGAGCTGGCCCAGGAAGCCGTAGTCAGCACGAGAGCCATCATTATCTGTATGCTGGAAATTTTCATGATCAGGCTCCAAGAATGAGCGTCGAATAGTTTTTTTTTCATACTTTTAATCGTTTTTGTGATTGTAAAAGGCAAAAACATCCCCTTCACACCAATAATGGTGTTTGCTTTTCATTAAGGAAGGGGGAGCAGTAGGTCAGTCATGGTGCGAACATGGCTGACTTTTTTAGTAAGGTAAGAGGTGTTTTGACATAGGCTATGGTTTAGTTATTACATCCTTTGGTGCTGATAATTATTTTGTTTCCTTCAATTTTATAATGTGTGGAAGGTCCTATTGCTTGGCAAATGATTTTAAGCTTTTCGAATAAGGGTTCATCTCCGAAGGTGGTGGTCAGCGAACAGTCGGCCAGGCTGGAACCTTCGACCGAAAATTGAACATTATACCTTCCACTCAGTGTAGTCAGAATATTATCTATGGTCGTGTCGGTAAAGATCAGGGGCTGAATATTATTGGGGCTGATTTTGTCAATTTGCGGGGTTGCAATCACAGAACGCACCATCATTTGCTCTTTGCGCTGCAATACCAGTCGCTGATTGGGCTCCAGGGCAACTTCCGAGGCCATCTTCTCATAAGCTGCTTTGGTACTAATTGAAACTTTACCACTTTTCACTACCACCTCAAAGTTGTCACGATCCTCAAAAGCATCTACTAGAAAGCTGGTGCCCAGTACCCGGGTTACCATTTCCTGGCTATGTACCAGAAATGGTCTGCGCGCATTTTTCGCAATCTCAAAAAACGCCTTACCCTCTAAAAATACTTCTCGTTGAGTCCCATTAAATTCTGTGGGGAACCGCAAGGTACTTCCAGGATAAAGCAATACGGTACTTCCATCAGATAATGCTATGGGTTGGTACGCACCTGTCGTTTCTGTATTTTTGATGGTAGTGAATTGATCGGACTGTAAATTTTGGTCTGAAAAATAGATAAACCAGGTCCCGATAATAAGGACTGCCACGCTGGCTGCTACTGAAAATGGCAAAAGCCAGTTACGAGAACGTTCCGGCGCTTGATTTTCCTGTGATCGAATGGTTTCAAGGGTATTTCGAATAATGGATTGGGTATATTCTGAAGAAATAGGCCGCTCGCATATTCTGCTGGCTATAATTAATTCCTGCGCTTCCTTGGCAATTTGCGCTTGTGTATGGTTTAGTTCAAGTCGGCGGTACCATTCAGAAGTGGGATCCGAAAATCCATTCACAAGAACCCAATGCTGAAAATCGGGGTCCACCAGGTAATCCTGAAGTTGGTACGAATTATAATCCTTCATCAATGCTATTTGGTCGATACATACCCAGTAGCAGGGATGGACAGGCTTTATACTGTTTTTTTATATTTTTTTTAAAAAAAATATTACTGATGCAATACAGTGGTCCAAAGAAATAGAAGGGAAAGTATTGATTTAGAGGGTATTAATTCCCGAAGTGAATTGAGTGCTTCGTGAAGTAAATTTGACGCAGTCTGATACTGAATGCCCATGACTAAGGCTATTTCCTGGTTACTAAGATTCTGGTAATACTTTAGATATATAATTTCTTTTCTTTTCCGGGACAGGCCGTTGATGTAGCGGTTCAGTTCGAATATGCGCTGAGCTTCCTCTTCATCCCTTACCAGGCTCTGCTCAACATTGAAATCCAATTCGAAGTGGGCTCCAGCATCCATTTCCTCTAAGGGGAGAAATTTTTCTTTTAAAATTGCTTGTCCAATTTTTCTCCTCAAACAAGTCAGAAGATAAGGCCTGATTTCTTGTACAACCCTTAAATTAGCGCGGTATTGCCAGATATCGATAAAAGTTTCTTGGATGCAGTCCTGGATCAGGTCATCATTATGAGATAATTTTCTTCCATAATAGGTCATTGGTCCAATAAATTGGTCCATTAACTGAGTCAAAGCCAGTTCGCTTCCTAACTGGAAGGCGTGCCATAAGCTCTTTTCATCGGTAAAAGGACGGTGGGCCATGTAGAAAATTGAATTGGATAGAAATGCAATTTGTAAATATTTACCGAAAAAGTAAGCATATTTCGTTCTAATCTATAGTCTATTCCCTAATTTCAACTGATGTGGTATCAAATTTTCTCAATTTTCACGAAAAAAGGTCTGGTACAATATTATTAAGTAACCCGACAAATCATTAGGGTATATTGCTAATTGTGAAGAGATGGAAAAATATGCACTGAATAGAGAGGCTGAGCCCCAAAAGACGGGCGTTACATTTAATGAAAAGGGATTGGCACAAGTTCAAGTCTGGGCGCCCTTAGCAAGTCTTGTGGAAATTTGTTTACATAAAAACCAGGTAAGGCTAGCACTAAATCAATTGCAGGATGGGTATTGGGGCATAGAAACAGATGCCCTTAGTCCAGGTGACTATTATAAATTCAGTCTCGATGGCACACCGTTACTTCCAGATCCCTGTTCGAGGGCTCAACCTGAAGGAGTCCACGGACCTAGTCAGGCGATTCGCTTAGACGATTTTTGCTGGACAGATAGCAACTGGAAAAATATACCTCTATCGGAGTACGTCATTTATGAGCTACATGTAGGTACATTCTCCGATCAGGGTACTTTCGAAGGCGTACTAAACCGGCTGGACTATTTGGTAGATTTAGGTGTAACAGCTATAGAAATTATGCCCGTCGCTCAGTTTCCCGGAAAGCGCAACTGGGGTTATGACGGAGTTTTCCCCTTCGCCGTTCAGAACTCTTACGGAGGCGCCAGAGGCTTGCAGCAATTGATTAATGCTTGTCACCGCAAGGGGCTAGCCGTTATTCTTGATGTAGTGTATAACCATATGGGGCCTGAGGGTAATTATCTGTCTAGCTATGGTCCCTACTTTACTGACAAATACCATACGCCTTGGGGATCGGCGGTTAATTTTGATGATGCTTATTGTGATGGAGTCCGGAGATTCGTTCTGGAGAATGCCAGAATGTGGTTTGAAGATTTTCATATAGATGCTTTACGCCTGGACGCTGTGCATGCCATTAAAGATTTTAGCCCTAAACATATCTTACAGGAATTAAAAGAACAGACGGTAGAGATCATGCAAAAATCGGGAAGACCACATTTCCTGATCGCCGAGCTGGACTTAAATGATACTCGTTTTATCAAGCCCATAGAGCTTGGAGGGTATGGCATGGACGCACAGTGGATTGATGAATTCCACCATGCCCTACGGGTAGCGAGTGGACAGGAACCGGTAGGTTATTATTCGGATTTTAATGGATTGGATCATCTGGCGAAGGCCTTTAGAGATGCTTACGTATATGATGGGGGGTATTCAGAGCATCGTAAAAAATATTTTGGTGTACCCGCCGAAAATTGTAGTGGAGAACAATTTGTTATTTTTTCACAAAATCATGATCAAGTAGGCAACCGCATGCTGGGGGAAAGGACTAGTACCTTGCTAGGGCCAGCAAAGCAACGACTGCTCGCCGGAGCGGTGATTATTTCGCCCTATATTCCTTTGCTGTTTATGGGGGAAGAATACGCAGAGCCCAATCCCTTTCAATATTTTATAGATCATGGCGATGTAGAATTGGTACAGGCAGTGCGGGAAGGCAGAGCCCGGGAATTCAAAGATTTTCATCGAGGGTCTCCTCCCGATCCGTTTGGAATAGAAACTTTTATGAATTCCAAAATGCAATGGGAGCTTCTTTCCAAGACAAAGCATCAGCAGATGAGAAATTATTATCAGCGTCTTATAAAGATTAGAAAACAGCAAGAGGTGCTGTCGAGGCTGGATAGACATGCGGTTGAGGTAGAGCTGCATGCCCAGGGGAAGGTACTGGTGATTACTCGCCGCTTAAAGGACAAGATAGCCATTTCAATCCTCAATTTTAGTAATGAAACCCAACAGTTGAACCTGCCTGATGAGGCTCCCGCCTGGTACAAACTAATCGCTTCAAGCGATACCGAGTGGGGGGGCTGGAAGACGCTTCCGGAAATGGTACCGGACCGACTCTCGTTCGCACTCCCGGCAGAATCATTTTCACTTTACACCAACACGATATGAATAGTATTAAAACATCCTATAGAATTCAATTTCATAAGGATTTTGATTTTAAAAAATTCAAGAAAATTATTCCTTACCTGATCGAGTTAGGCGTTGGGACCATTTATGCTTCTCCTATTTTCAAATCGACTGCAGGTAGTATGCACGGCTATGACGGCGTAGACCCTAAACAGATTGATCCGGAAATAGGAACAGAGGAGGAACTCTTAGAAATAAGTCAGCTTTTAAAGGAGCATGGTATTGGATGGTTACAGGATATTGTTCCGAATCATCAAGGTTTCAGCCTGGAGAATCCTTGGCTCCTCGATGTCTTAGAAAAAGGAAAGGACTCATATTACGCTGCCTTTTTTGATATCGAGTGGAATCATCCTGAGGCTAAGGGCAAACTATTATGGCCTGTTTTGGACCGTCCCTTGGAGGAACTGATACGTGAAGGGCAGTTCTCATTGGCATATATAAATCAGCGCCTTTATTTTAGATATGGAGAACAGCTCTTTCCCCTTCATCCGCGCAGTTATTTGGAAATCTTAGAGACTGAATCGCTAAGAAATAATCAGGCATTTAATTTGCTTTTTGAGCAACTCTCTACAGCGCTAAGCCTGGAGGATGCCCAGCAATTTGCCTTGCAATGGAATGAAATTCGGGCTCAACTGGAGGCTCTTTTTCAGTCAGATTGGGAAAAAGGGCTCTTTGAGGCGAGAATATCAGAAGTAAACGACGAAGAATTTCTCAAATCCCTTATACAGCAACAGGCCTATATTCTGCTTCACTGGACGGAGTCGAGTCGTAAAATGAACTACCGGCGATTCTTCACCGTAAATGAGCTTATATGTTTGAACATTCAGAACGAGACAGTATTTACTCAGTATCATGAGCAGATTGAAAAACTTCTTAACGAGGGCGTATTTACCGGGCTAAGAGTAGATCATGTCGATGGACTGTATGATCCTCGAGCTTATTTGCATCGCTTACGATCTATGTTGACCGATGATAAATATTTGGTTGTAGAGAAGATATTAGAGCATGGAGAGATGCTTCCGGAGAGCTGGCCTGTGGAGGGCACAACTGGTTACGAGTTTTTGGCATTGGTTAACAATCTTTTGACTCAGTCCAGGCAGGAACGGAAGTTTACCGATTTTTACAATCGTTTTATTCAAAGCGATGAAGCACCACAATCGTTACAGATTGAGAAAAAAAGAATGATTCTCCAAGAGCATATGGGGGGGGAACTCGACAATTTGTTTGAGTATTTAAATACTTTATTATTAGTACCAGAAGGATTTAAAGAAGAAGATTTCTCTATCCTCAAAGAGGCTCTCGGAGAGATGCTGGTCTACTGTCCAGTTTACCGATATTATGGTCAAAAATTCCCTCTTGACGCAGAAGAGACATGCTGGATTCATGATATTCTGGATCAGGTGAGAAGTTCCTTGCCTCAACTTGGCGTGGGGGTAGAGGCCTTAGAAAAAATATTAATTGTCAATCCTAAGGAGGCTAATGATTCCTATAATGAGAGAGTAGGTCAATTTTACGCCCGTTGTATGCAATACACCGGCCCCCTTATGGCCAAAGGGGTGGAAGATACCTTGATGTATGTCTATAATAGATTTATAGCGCATAATGAGGTAGGAGATTCGGTGGAGGCTTTCGGAATCAATAGGGAAGAATTTCACCGGAAAATGATTCTAAGGCAGGCCCAAACGCCTTTGTCCCTTTCTACAACAGCCACACATGATACCAAGAGAGGTGAAGATGTACGGGCACGATTAAATGTCTTAAGCAATATACCAGAAGTCTGGTTCGAAACGGTTAATAGTTGGTCACAGTTTGTGGATGAGACGTTGGTTTCAGATGAAATTCCAGATAGGAATGATCAGTATTTTATCTATCAGACACTGGTGGGAACCTATCCTATCGACGATGCGGACCATGCCAGTTATACGGAGCGCCTCAAGGCCTACTTACAAAAAGCATTTAGGGAATCGAAGAGGCGTACCAGCTGGGACAACCCAAATCAGGAATATGAAGCCGCTGTAGAGCTATTTGTAGACTACATATTAGAAAAGGAGGGTGCCTTCTACGACTTTTTGATTTCGCTCGTTAAAAGAATTGATGGATTTGGAAAGCTTAATTCTCTGTCGCAGCTCTTGCTGAAATTTACCTGCCCAGGAGTTCCAGATGTCTATCAAGGAACAGAATTATGGGATTATTCCTTTGTGGACCCGGATAATCGACGCCCTGTAGATTATGATAATAGGCAGCGCATATTAGAATGGTTATATTCTGACGAAAATATTGCCGACCACCTTCCCCATACCATGTGGGAACAGGGGAAAACGGCCGAACTAAAGCTTTGGTTTACCAAGCAACTGATGCATTTACGGCAGGACGGCGACCATATTTTCACGAAGGGGTCTTATATTCCCCTACAGGTAGAGGGGCAATATGCAGACAATTTGCTGGCATTTGCCCGGGTTTATAAAAACAGATATATCGTGGTTATAGTCCCTCTTCACCTCGCAGAGCTGAGTGGAAAAGAGGCAGATTCAATAGGTCAGCTGGACTGGAAGGATACGTGTGTACATTTTCCTGATAGCCAGCAGGTAGACTGGAAGAATTATCTACATGCGCAGGAATACCAGGGAACGGAAGGCTTTATGGTCAGTGAAATATTCAATGGTTTTCCTTATGCTGTAATGACAGGAGAGCGGATCTCTAAGGGTAGGAGCGCAGGAATTCTCATGCATATCAGCTCCCTAGCTGCTCCATTTGGTATCGGGGATTTAGGGCCTGAAGCATATGGATTTGTCGATTTCCTTGCCCGAAGTAATCAATCTGTCTGGCAATTATTGCCCTTAAATCCTACCTCGGAGCATGAACACCATTCTCCGTACAGCACTTTGTCTAGCCAGGCCGGAAATATGCTCCTGATTAGCCCCGCTCTATTGTACAGAGACGGACTGCTGGAGAACATCAACTTAAAATCCTATTATAGGAATAATGAAGGCAAGGTAGATTATAAAGCCGTGCTCGAAGTGAAGGGGGAAATATTGAGTCGAGCTTACGAGTCTTTTAAAAACAAACGATCCTCCAAGATGCTGCGTGCCTTCGATGATTTCTGTAATAAAAACCTATCCTGGCTCGACGATTACGCTTTGTTTATGGTCATTCGTGATATGCACGAATGCAAACCTTGGTATGAATGGGAACCGGCTTATCGCAAATATGATCCCGAACAGTTGCAAAAAGTGTCCGACGAGAAGGAGGATGCGTTGCGTTATCAAAAGTGGATTCAGTTTATTTTTGATCGGCAATGGAAGGCCTTGCAGAAATATGCGCATCGGAAACAGATATGTCTCCTTGGTGACATCCCATTCTATGTAAGTTATAATTCTGTAGATGTATGGGCCCACCAGTCTCTGTTTAAGGTGGATGAGGAGGGTGAAATGGTTGGAGTTGCGGGCGTGCCACCTGATGCCTTCTCTGCGGAAGGGCAACTTTGGGGAATGCCCACTTTCAACTGGGAATATATGAAAGAAAGGCAATATGATTGGTGGGTAAGCAGGCTCAAAAAAAATAAAGAATTATTCGACCTACTTCGGTTCGACCACTTTCGCGCCTTCGTAGACTATTGGGAGGTACCCGGTTCCAGCCCTACCGCTGAAGGAGGGAGCTGGGTTGCCGGCCCAGGTACTGATTTCTTCGATACCATTAGCCGGGAACTTAACGGATTACCATTTGTAGCGGAGGATCTTGGAGCTAGCAATCCAGAAGTTTTCCGTATCCGCGACCAATACAGGCTGCCCGGTATGAAGGTCCTTCAGTTTGCCTTCGACGAAAATTTTGCACAAAGTCCTCATATTCCTCATGAATACGGGGTTGACTTCTTGGTCTATACCGGTACTCACGATAATAACACCACTTTAGGATGGTTCCAGGATGAGACGGATGAGGAGATACGCGCCCGCATTGAATCTTACGTAGGTTTTAAAGTCGATGAAAAAAATGTAGTAGATACATTCATCAGATTGATCTATGCCTCTGTAGCCCAGACCGCAATATTGCCCATTCAGGATGTTTTGTATCTGGGTAGCGAAGCCAAAATGAATCGTCCTGGGACTACTGAGGGCAACTGGTCCTGGAGACTATTGCCCGGGCAGCTAACCAATGCCGAAGAAAACTCCCTAAAATTGTGGACAAAATTGTATAACAGAGGCTGACGTTTATGTGTAAAAGACTTCCCTGTTTGAGGCTCCTCGGTTTATTTAAGTGAGTGTCTGGTGACAGGAAGCTGAAGCGTATCCTGGGTACACTTTTTGTTATTGCTGCTGCATTGTTAAATATGAAATCGTCAAGCGCATGGGGCAGGGAGATAATTTGGTTCAAAAAGTTGCAAAGATTTGGAGGATGCACAAGAAACAGGAGCAAGGTTTCAAGTCGGTTATGAGCGCAGATATTTCTAATGAGCTCCGCCGGATTTGTGCCTGTGGTCATATGAGTTCTGTACTTTTTCTTAATGAAATCTGCACCCTTTACGAAAGTCTGAAGAATTGTCTGGAGGACAGGGACCTGGACAGTATCGTGATGTCCCGGACCATGAACTTAGGAAAAGATGGGGTGAAATCGGTGTTGCAGCAATTATTTTATACGCAGCAGGATCTCTTAAATGCCTATAATGAGCTCGTAGAAGGGGAAGTGCTGGGTGGAGAAGCCTTGCTTTTCTGTCAGGATCATTTTGCTCAGTTATTAAGATTAGATGCTTTTTTAAAGAAAGAAGTAAGGTCGTATGAACTCGGTACCAAAACGGCCTACCAGGTGGTAGCCTGAGGTAGGGAAGGCCTTAAAAAATATGTGTTTATACCTTCAAAAAACTAGAATTTTGGTACGATTATTTTATCACTCTATATAAACAGTCACACTAAAATAATATTTCATTTTAATCAATAACGTAACGTTAGAATTATGAAAACTTCGAAGAAAAAAGCACAGAAACAAATTACAGCTTCAGATAGCGAGAAACTAAAATCACTTTTTGTAGACGGCCTTCAAGACCTATATTGGGCGGAGAAGAACCTTTCTAAGGCATTGGTTAAAATGGCCAAAAATACTACCTCCGACGAGCTGAAGGAGGCTTTTGAGACCCATAAGAAACAGACTGATGGACATGTAGATCGTTTGGAGTCCATTTTTGAAATGGTAGGTGAGAAGGCCAAAACCAAAAAATGTGCCGCCATGGAAGGGTTGATAGAAGAGGCCAATGAAATTATAGAAGATACGGAGTCTGGAACCATGGTTCGGGACTGTGGATTGATTATGGCCGCCCAGAAGGTGGAGCATTACGAAATTGCGTCATATGGAACACTCCGCAATATTGCCCGTACTCTAGGCCATGAAGATGCGGCCAAACAATTACAGTTAACTCTAGACGAGGAAGGTGACACGGATCATCTGCTTACTGAATTGGCCGAAACGTATGTCAATCAGCAAGCTGGGGACGAATAGATAAATCCATATTTTGATAAAGTTATCAACTAAAAAGGGCTTGAGATCATTCTCAAGCCCTTTTTAGTTGTTGAACTGTAATTTATTCCTGGTGTGGAGAAGGACAAATTAGCACAAGCACCGATCTACTTGGGACCTCAATAATCGCTCCGGTAGGGTATTCCTCTGGCTGTCTTTCGACTATTCCAGTGCTGGTGTCTATCACTTTATACCACACTGTTCCTCGCTCGTCTGGAGGGACGGTATAAATTACGGGTTCATAATGTGCGTTAAACAGGATATAAAAACTATCATCCCTCATGGGGTCTCCCTGATCACTTCGGCAACGTATTCCCTGCCCATTGAGGTACAGGCCAAGAGATTTTGCGAAGTCATGTTCCCAGTTATGACTGGACATAAGACTTCCGTCCGGGAGATACCAGCGAATATCTTCAATGCCCGAACCTTCTACTGGTAGGCCCTGAAACCATCTTTTCCTTCTGAAAGTAGGATGTGATTTTGTGAATTGGATGATAGCCTGACAATATTGGAGCAAGTTTTCATCTCGCTGCGCCCAGTTTAACCAAGATATTTCATTATCCTGGCAGTATGCATTATTATTACCATATTGAGTCCTGCCGAATTCATCACCGGCTACCAGCATAGGCACTCCTTGTGACAGGAAAAGCGTAGTCAGGAAGTTGCGTTTCTGTTTATCCCGTAGAGCGATGATCTCAGGATTATCGCTAGGACCCTCTTCTCCACAATTCCAGGAGCGATCATGATCAGCCCCATCCCTGTTGTCCTCACCATTTTCCAGATTATGCTTCTCGTTATAGCTCACCAGATCATTCAAGGTGAACCCATCATGAGCCGTAATCAGATTAATACTGGCTGTAGGACTTCGGTATCCGCCCTGATACAAATCAGAGCTCCCAGTAATACGTCGAGCAAATTCGGCCAGGGTACTGTCGGCACCCCTCCAGAAATCGCGTACACAATCGCGGTACATACCATTCCATTCGGCCCAACCCACGGGAAATTTCCCCACCATATATCCGTCCTGGTGAATATCCCATGGCTCGGCAATCAGCTTGACTTGGGATATAATGGGGTCTTGATGTATAATATTAAAGAAGGAGCTCAAGGTGTCCGTTTCGTGGAGTGAACGGGCTAAGGATGAAGCCAAATCGAATCGAAAACCATCTACATGCATTTCAGTAATCCAATAACGCAGACTATCCATGATAAGTCCCAGGACATAGGGGAGGCGGGTATTTAGAGTATTACCCGTTCCCGTGTAATCTACATAATAGCGGGGATCTTCCTGGCTTAATCTATAATAAGCGGGATTGTCAATACCCTTAAAGGAAAGTGTAGGGCCCAGATGATTGCCTTCGGCGGTGTGGTTATATACGACGTCCAGAATTACTTCTATGCCAGCTTCGTGCATAGCTTTCACCATTTCCTTGAATTCGTATACCTGTTGTCCAGCAGAACCGGATGAGCTGTATCGTACATCCGGTGCGAAAAATCCCAGGCTATTATAACCCCAATAATTAGTAAGTCCTTGATCTACTAAATGGCGGTCACTAACAAAATGATGCACCGGCATTAATTCTATGGTTGTTACCCCTAATTTCTGTAGGTATTCAAGCATCACCGGATGAGCCAGTCCTGCATAAGTCCCTCGAATTTCTTCAGGAATATCAGGATGCATATAAGTGAGCCCTTTCACATGCGCCTCATAAATAATGGTATCATGGTAAGGTACATTCGGAGATTTGCTATCGCCCCAGTCAAAACGATTGTCGATCACCACAGACTTAGGGATAAAAGGTGCGCTATCGGTACTGCTAAAACTATAATCTTCTTCGTCGCTGCCGATTTGATAACTAAATAAGGCATCGTCCCAGACGACCGTCCTGGATATCGCTTTGGCATAAGGATCGATAAGCAACTTATTGGCATTGAAACGTAATCCGTGTGCTGGCTCGTAAGGTCCGTCAACACGATAGCCATACAATTGACCTGGCTTGATGTCGGGGATATAGCAATGCCAGATAAAGTGGGTAACTTCCTCTATTTTTATGCTGCACATTTCCTGTTCATCCTTATCGTAAAGGCATAAGGTTACGGCAGTTGCGTTTTCGGAAAAGAGGGCAAAATTTACCCCTTTACCGTCCCAATGCGCACCTAAAGGATAGGGCTTGCCTGGTAACACATGCGTTTCTCCGCCCAGTCTATGCGTTAAGACTTCATTTGCAATTTTTTTGTCCATATCATTTTAGTTAAAGAATTCATAGTGAGAAAAGTTGATCAGTTGGTCAGTAGCTAATTTTTCCCCAGTTTATTTATTACTGGTGATCCGGAGTGCTGGTGTACCGGTACTTTAATATCAACATGGCAATGTTTAAGAGCATGGAGAAGGCATTGGTGATAATTATGGGCATATCGTTTTTTTCGATCCCATAGTAAATCCATAGGGCATTTCCGCTCATGAGCACAATAAACATAAAAGTGGATACCTCAGATGCCGCCTTGCTTTTTATAGTTTTTACAAGTTGGGGTATCAAAGATGATGAGGTACAAATACCTGCTACAATCCCAAGCCCTTGGATAAAATTCATACCTATAACTTTATGTATTTGTTGTAATTATAACCTTAATGCCATTATAATATTCGTGCCAGATTTTACTGGATACAGTTAATCATCATAATGGGGATGGAACAATTTTTTATAGAATTGAGCTACAGATTATGCTCAGGTAAATCAACTGATTTTTTCACCATTATTCAGGTTGATTTGGAAGAGCATTTTCATTTCCTTTTTTGATGTACAAATGATAAAATCATAGATTTATGACTAACAGAAAATTTCAGACAGGAGATTGGGTCAAGCTCCAACAAGGAACCCAAGCAATGACCGTTGTCGATTATGTGAATCAGGAGTCAGAGGCTCCAAATGTAAAATGTCGCTATACCGACCAGGACGGTCAAAGCCAGGAAGACGTTTATAAGGAAGAAGAACTCGTATTACTTAATGCATAGAGTAAATATAAAATTGAGAATCATGAAAGAACATAATGAGACAGGTACAATTCCTGCCCAGTATGATGGAAAGGAAATTGTCGCACAAACAATCAGGGAGTGCGAAACCATAGAGGCAGCTGTCGCTCTTTTCGAAGTTGCACGTCTGAGGCTATTAGATGTTAATCGTTGGAATGAGCTTACCAACCAGCCCGTTACGAATTTTCAGATAACGGATCGGTTTGGTACTCCTGTAGATAGAACCGTAGAAGAAGGCGATTGCTTGCGTATTGACATTCCAGGCCCAGGTACCAAATCGGGGGATGGTCGAGATTGGGTTATGGTAGAGTTGATAAAGGAATACGATGCTCCCAATGTGAAAAGTGTAGGCATCAGGGTTAGGCCGACGACTAATCCTGGAAAGATGGATAAGGCCACTGCTCACTTTTACGGGCCAGAGTCTACGAGTACTTTCACGATTACCCAGGAGGGTAGGCAAGTGACAGCGGCCATTTACGATAAAAACTTACAGATAAACGATACAGCTGAAAATTTGGGGGATGACATCCGAAATAAGCTGGTGGGTATTATCGGTATCGGTGTCTACTCTCATCATCAATGGAAAATGTTGACGGAGGGGCTGTTAGACTAAGTAACGACTTCGCGTTTTCATTAAAAAGGGTGCTTTGAAAGCACCCTTTTTAATGAAAAACTTTTTGTAACTTATCTGTATTCTGGATTGGGGGCGTTATGGTCGCTTTTATCCCAATCCGAACGCTGATTGCCATGCGATGGGAAACCAGTCTGGAGCAACTGGGCCAAGTGCATCAGATTCCATGTCATGAAGGTTGTATTCCGGGTAGTGAAATCATTTTGAAGTCCGCCTTCTTCTTTATTCAAATAGGAGGGGCCGGGCCCGGCTTCACCTATCCAGCCGGCATCGGCTTGAGGAGGAATACTGTAGCCCAAATGTTGCAGGCTATACAGGATATTCATGGCGCAGTGTTTAATTCCATCCTCGTTTCCGGTAACAACGCACCCTCCCACCTTTCCATAATAGGCATATTGTCCCTGGTTATTTAAAATAGCTGAATTGGCATACAGTCTTTCTATAGCTTGCGCGGCCACCGAAGACTTATCACCAAGCCAAATGGGCGTTCCCAGCACAAGGATGTCTGCAGCCATAATTTTTTCCTGTATAGAGGGCCACTCATCCACTTCCCAGCCATGCTTGGTCATATCGGGCTGAACTCCATGGGCAATCTGATGATCGACCAGCCTTATCATCTGTGTTGATATCCCATTGGCTTCCATGATGGTTTGCGACATCCGCATCAGCCCTTCTGTATTCGAAATTTCTGGAGATTTTTTGAGGGTGCAGTTTAAAAAGATTGCCGATAGACTGCTGAAATCTTCCGTATTCTCTTCATTCCATCGCTTTTGTATAGTGTTTAAAATCATATCCATATTAATAGGCTGTTTAGTTATAACTTCATCCGAATCGATTTTAGTCCCTTTTCTTTACGCTATGTCTATTGGTGAAAAATAAGGGTTCTAATCGGTGGATTTGTGTTGACCTGTAGAGCTAAAATAATGATGCCTATGATGAATTTGTAGGAGATAAAAGGCCTTGGAGAATGAACTTTATCTACCTATTAAACCTTTTCAATTACATAAAATCAATTGCATGAAAACACATATACTTCAGATAGGAGATAGCTCGCAGGTGCTTGGCGCAGATCTGAATTCTCATATATCCTTCAACAAGGTCGTTCAAAGTATTGACTCGGCGAATGCCTCGGCGACTGAGGCGGAAGCTGCTCTTTTAAACCCGGTGGTGGAAGTAATAAAGGCCAATCCGGAGTTCTTACAGCCCATGACGGCACAGCAGACTTCTCAATTTACCACTCAGCTGGACTATATTTATCGAATGCTGGTTCCCGGTTTAAGCCCTAAAGCCGATACCCTTATTGCCTTTTGTCCACCTATGCAGCCAACTGTGTTCTATGGTACTGACGCCTTTTATGAACTTGTAATGGACAAGAGTTTTATGCAGCTAAAATGTCAGGTGATGGAACAGTCTGAGTCGGAAACTGAGGATCATATTAAGCTCATTTATTCAGTGATTCTGGAAAAATTATATGGTTTTCCTCCTTTGCCACATGCCATACAGACCATTTCCTTACTCGATGAAAACACGGGTCTATTCAGCTATTATCGCTGTAATATTGATAATTCCTATGTTGAAATAGCTCCTACAGGCGAATTGCCTCATTTCGATATAGACCTTTTGCGTAAGGAATGGCAGGAGCGGATGGATCCGTCCGCTATATTGAAAATATTACCCTTGTCTAACTTTGTCTTCTCAGGGTTTTCAATTCTCAGCCTTGAAAACATTACAGCTGATTACGCGATTGAGCGGTTGAAGAATATGTTAATTAACAAGGACACCTCCAGTAGTGAATCCCAGTATGAAGAATTATCCGATACCTTGAGCATACTGGTAGGTTCCCGGAAAGTATCTTTCGATTTATTGCCTTTGATGAAGGTAAATGGACGCCCAATCATTAATCAGCAATTCATTAAGTCGAGCCGTATGTATGACATATTGTTGAAGGGAGATTATTCTGAGGAGAATTTGGAGCAGTTAGCCGAGCAATATTTTGACAATCCCAAAATGGTATTTATGCCCACCATTCAGCTTACAGAAGATAGCCCGGACTATTTGCGGAATATCAAAGCGGGGGGGATACTTTCCTTTACCATGATGCCAATCTATTGTAATCAGGCATTAGTAGGGGTATTGAATGTGTACTCCAGTGAAGAAAACCTGGTGAATGAAAGAATACTAGCGAGGTTGCAAGGCGCCTTGCCATATGCTCAGCAACTGCTTCAGAAAGATATAATGGCTTTCAATCGACAGTTGGATGAGGTTATTAAAGATCGCTTTACCTCTCTGCAGGGAGCAGTTGAATGGAAATTTAAGGAAGTGGCTTGGGATTATCTCAAACACGAGCATGAGCCAGGGTCAAAGGCTAAAAAGGATATAGAAAAAATTGTATTTAAGGATGTCTATCCGCTCTATGGAGCCATAGATATTCGCAATTCGACCGTAGAAAGAGCGGTGGCATTACAAGCTGATCTGGAAGTACAGTTTCAAGCCTTGATAGATACACTTACTCTGATTCGTAAAAAGGCAGGGTTTGGTTTGGCGCAGGCGATGATCTTCAATACCAATACTTTTTTTGAGAAAATCAGACTTCATAGGTCTGATAGCGATGAGGTTCAGTTACATCACTTTCTTGACGATGAATTGCACCCCTTTTTAATTCATTTTCTAGAAAATGATGGGGCTTCCTTGCCCGAAGATATCAGGGCAGAGGTACTGGCGTCGATTAACCAATATTTCGCAATGATTGATGAAGAAACTGGAGAGGCATTCCAGAATCGCCGGGCACTGGAGTTGTCCATGGGGCAGATAAACTCGGCAATTAATCAGTATTTAGATCTGTCACGATTAGAAATTCAACAGACTTATCCTATCTACTTCGAGAAATTTCGCACCGATGGTATCGAATATGATATTTACATGGGCCAGTCCATTGCTCCCCAAAAAGCCTTTAATGAGCTATATCTTAAAAATATCCGTTACTGGCAAATTTCTTCTATGGCAGCGATCGCTAAAATGACCCATCACCTCGGACCTAATATACCTCGACAGTTGGAGACTACTCAACTGATTTTTATTCACTCAGGGAGCATTGATATCGGTTTTCGTGACGACGAGCGCCGCTTCGATGTGGAGGGAGCCTATAATATCCGTTATCAGGTAATTAAGAAAAGAATTGACAAGGTTCATGTACTCCAAACGGGTGAGCGCCTTACGCAACCGGGGAAAATTGCATTGGTATATTTTAACGAAGATATACTAAAGGAATACCTGTCCTATATTAGTACATTACAGAACCAAAATATTCTGCTGGACGATTTGGAGCAATTAGAATTAGAGGAATTGCAAGGTGTATACGGCTTGAGGGCCCTTAGGGTTGGTATTAACTTCCAGACATAAATCTATTAAAACGAATATGGATTACAGCGAGTTATTAATTCTTGTAGAAAATGAGGTGGTACGACTGTTCGAGGAATTGTCCTTTACCCGGTTGGAGTACCACAACCTCTCCCATACGCGATCGGTGGTGGAAAGTGCTAGTAAGATGGCTGTAAAATTTGAGCTTAGCGCTGAGGAGGTCTTTATCGTTAAGGTTGCTGCCTGGTTTCACGATACCGGATATTTTAATGGCGATGCAGAAGGGCATGAAGAAAGGGGGGCAAAACTAGCTGCGGGTTTCCTAGACATACATCATGTTCCTGAATCCATAATTGCAGAAATTAAAGGCTGTATTTTGGCTACCAAACTTCCTCAATCACCTCAAAACTTATTACAGCAAATCGTTTGCGATGCCGATCTATATCACTTTGGGACTACGGATTTCATGTCCAATAATAAATTAATGCGGAAAGAAGCCGAATCGCGGTTGGGTCGGAAGATTAGTAAATCCGAGTGGAATGATAGTACGATTAAGCTCCTTAAAGAACATACATTTAAAACGAGCCTATGCCAGCAACTCTTAGGGGATCAAAAGCGGGAGAATCTGAATTCGTTAAAGGCTAAGGGAGCCGATAAGAAACAGATGAAGATAGATGGGCCTCGCAAAATTGAGCAGGATGAGCATTTGAGTAAGCCTGGGCGGGGGATCGAGACCATGTTTAGAGTAACCTCCAGCAATCACCAGCGCTTGAGTGATATGGCCGACAATAAGGCACATATTATGATCACAACCACCTCAATTATCATTTCGGTATTGCTCAGTGTTTTATTTCGGATGATGGAAGAAACACCCCATCTTATCATACCTACCGCCACCTTACTGATTGTATGTGTCATAACCATGGTGTTTTCTATTTTGGCCACCCGTCCTCAAATTCCTAATGGAACCTTTTCGAAAGAATCTGTAGAGAACAAAAGTGTGAATCTATTGTTTTTTGGTAATTTCTACCGCATGCCTTACGAAGCATATTATGAGGGGATGCAGCGTGTCATGAACGATAAAGAGTTCTTATACGGAAATCTTACGAAAGATGTTTACTCGCAAGGGGTAGTATTAGGGAGAAAGTATCGCCTGCTTCGAGTGGCATACAATATATTTATGTTTGGTATAGTAGTTTCTGTGCTTTGCTTCGTGGTAGCGGCCTATATGGCTCATAAAGATTTACAATAATTAGAATATGAACCTATCTTTAACTTGTTCCAAGTCCTACATGCCTTTACTCCTTTTTCTCCTTCCATTTTTGCTGAGTACTTTGGGCTGCGAACGGAAGCAGGGCCAGGAAAAGGTAAGTGTAGCCTATGACTTACAAAAGCCGGTACGATATCCTATGGTTAAGGCACTGGATGAAATTTCGGGAATTGCCCTAAGAGATATTCATTCCACAGATATTCTGGCCATTCAGGATGAGGACGGAAAGATCTTTACATTTACCCTAGAAGAAAAAAAAACTGAGTCGATTGAATTTGCCAAGAGAGGCGATTATGAGGACATCGCCTTATTGGGGGCTCATATTTACGTGCTTAGAAGTGATGGTACCATATTTTCTTTTCCGACAGCGGCCCTCGACGAAGGTAAGATTAGGAATGTAAAGACTTTTGATAATGTTGTGCCCAAGGGTGAGTATGAAGGTATGTATGGGGATAGTATTAGTTCAGCCCTTTATGTTTTGTGTAAAAAATGTGATCGGGAGCTTAGTAAAAGTTCTGTTACGGTATACCGTTTAACGGCAGACGAGGCTGGATTAAAATCCAGTCCAATCAAAATAGATCTTTCGGGAATGAATCAAGGGGGAATGAATAAAAGGTTTCAACCCTCGGCCCTTGCGCGACATCCTTTCACGCAGCGATGGTGTCTGCTTTCCTCCATCAATCTTCAATTAATAGAATTAAGTCCGGAATGGAAAGTTCAGCAAACATATACGCTTAAAAGGTCCATATTTCAACAACCAGAAGGTATGCTATTCGATCAACAAGGCAATCTTTATATCTCCAACGAAGCCGGGAGCAATAAGGATGCCAACATATTGTTTTTCCAGTATAAGGATCCAAAATAGCTATAAATTAATTAGTGAAAAGAATTGAAATATCCATTTTTAGTGATGACCATACCCTTCTATCAATTTCAGCATCGATTAAATTATACAATATTGGTTGCGATAGCGCTTCTGATCACTGGCTGCGCGGGATATAAAACTCAATACGCCTCGGTAACTAAGGATTGGGATCAGGAAATGCCTATGTCCGGAAAAGTGCTACATACCATGTATCTGATCGGTGATGCGGGCAATGATAGTCCTGAAAATAAGGCGCCTGTTCTTTCCTATTTAAAAGAAATACTTTCCCAGGAGGTAAGTAATAGTTCGGTGCTATTTCTGGGAGACAACATTTATCCAAGCGGAATGCCACCTTCTGAGGATTCTGCGAACCGAGCCATAGCCGAGTTCCGGCTTTCATCCCAATTAGAAATTATCAAAGATTTTAAAGGTCGACCTATTTTCATTCCTGGAAATCATGATTGGCGCGGATGGGGTGGCCAAGGTCTGAAAAGGCAACAAAAATTTGTTCAAAAATATATTAATAAAAATAGAGGGGTAAAAGATAAAGACGATTATGAGGATTATTTTTTACCTCTAGACGGGTGTTCCGGGCCGGAAGTTGTGGAATTGAACGATGATGTCGTGGTGATTGTGGTAGATTCTCAATGGTGGTTGATGGATTGGGATAAGGAGCCCAAAATGAATGATGGCTGTGAGATAAAAAATAGGGCACATTTTCAATTTGTCTTCGAAAATGTTGTTCGGAAGTATCGAGCCAAACAAGTGGTCATTGCCATGCATCATCCACCCTATACCTATGGCCCGCATGGGGGACGCTTTACCTGGAAACAGCATCTGTTTCCGCTGACAGAAATAAATCCAGGATGGTATATCCCTCTTCCCGGCTTAGGCACAATTAGTGCTTTGTTCCGGGCCACCATTGGTTCTCGCCAGGACATGGTAAATAAGCGCTATAGAGATTTACGGAAAGCGCTCCTGGCAGGGGCGAATAAGAATGGTCGCTTTGTCTTCGCCAGTGGTCATGAGCATGGCTTGCAATTTATACAAAACGAAAATCATAGTTTTATTGTCAGTGGGAGTGGGTCAAAAAAGAGCCCGGTAGGGATGGGCAAAGGATCCGAGTTTGCCTCTTCGGAGCCTGGCTATAGCACCCTGGAATTTTATGAAGGGGGGCAGGTATGGACTACTTATTATGCCGTTGCTCCAGATGGTAAAAGTGCCAGGATAATTTTTAGAAAAATAATAAAAGAAAAAAAGGATCCTGAATATAAAGCCTATTTGCTTGAGAATCCTTCGCGACCGGAGCTTGAGCGAGATAGTATCGACCAATTTGTTACCATGCAACCGGCAGGACAGGTAGGAAAGTTTCATGGATTTTTGTTCGGAAAACATAATAGAAACCTTTATCAGCAACCCTATAAATTTCGGGTATTTGATTTGTCCAAAGAAAAAGGAGGCATGGTTCCCGTGAAATTAGGAGGGGGGAATCAGACTAACTCATTGAGACTCGAAGCCAGTGATGGGAAGGAATATGTTTTACGAGGATTGGCCAAGGACGTTACACGATTTATACCTTTTCCCTTTAATAAGATGAGTGCGGCAAAATATTTGGTAGAGGACAATTTTCTATCTACCAATCCATTTGCGCCACTTTCTGTCCCGGTCTTAGCCGGGGCCATTGGGGTATATCATACCAATCCCGAACTGGTGTATGTTCCTGAGCAGCCTGGCCTAGAAGGATATAATGAGGCGGTAGGAGCTACAATGAATTTATACGAAGAACGGCCGAAAGGGAAGCATTGGAGAGATGCTGCACATTTTGGCTATCCCGATAAAATTGTCGGCACTACCGACGTGGTAGAGGAGATTTTGGAAGACCCGGAAAATAGGGTGGACGAATCGTGGATGTTAAGAACCAGAATGCTTGACTTTCTGATTGGTGACTGGGACCGACACGATGATCAGTGGGCCTGGGCTATGCTAAAAGGTCCCCATGGGAGCAAGATTTTTAGACCCATCCCTAAAGATAGGGATCAGGCATTTTCCTTGTATGATGGCACCATTACGGAATTGGCTCGGTTTACTGAGCCTTTTTTGCGTCAGTTGCAGAGCTTCGACCCTGTTGTGAAAAGTGTTAAGTGGTCGACCTGGAGCGCCAGACTCATGGACCGGACTTTCTTAAACGGACTTTCCTGGCCAGAATGGGAGCAGCAAGTATCTTTCGTCCAGGAAAAGCTTACAGATGAAATTATTGACCAAGCTTTTGATCGCTGGCCTGCAAAGGCCAGGGAATTGGCAGCCGATGAGATTGCTCGAAATATTAAAGCCAGGAGAGATGGCTTGCGGGAAATCGCTCGTGATCATTATTCCTTTGTAAGCCGTTCAGTGAATGTTATAGGTACTGAGAAAAAAGAACGCTTTGAAATTGATCATATCAATGACCACCAATTAAGGGTTAGGGTCTATGATCTGAGTAAAAAAGGTAAACTAAAAGATTTACGATACGACCGGACTTTCGATGCAGCAATCACCCGATCGGTACAATTGTATGGCATAGGGGATGACGATTCCTTCGTTCACCAGGGGACTGGTAGAGCCCCTATTAATATACGGCTCATTGGAGGATTGGGGAAAGACGAATATATAGATTTGGCCGACTCTGTCCGGAGAGGGAAAAAGATCAAGGTTTATGACGATCGGCGTAATAATAGGCTTCATTCGTCTCCTAATTTCACGGATAAGCGCAGTAGTCAATATCGATTTAATATATATGATCGCCGCAGTGCCGACAGCAATTATGACATTCTGATGCCTTTGCCCCTGATAGGCTATAATCCTGACGACGGGGTAATGTTAGGTGCGGGTCTGAATTATACCCGCTATGGGTTCAAAAAAGAGCCTTTTGCTTCCATGCAAAAAATTGGTCTCCGCTATGCTTTTGGCACCAAGTCTCTTATTCTTGATTATACGGGCGACTTTATTAATGCTTTTGGAAAGTGGGATTTCTATTTGAACGGCCATTTACATGGACCAAGCTATGCTTTTAATTATACTGGAAGAGGGAATAACTCGATTCGGCTTCCTGAAAGAGCGAATTTTTACAGGGTGCGGCAACAGGGGGTAGCGCTATTTCCTGCTTTCAAAAAACGAATAGGATCGAGCGATGGATTTTTTGCCATTGGGCCCTTTGCTGAGGTCAATAAAATAGAGCCTACTATAGGGCGCTTTATTACTTCTCCACAAAATGAACTTGGACCAAATGTATTCGATACCCGCGCATTTCTGGGAGGGCGAGCCCTTTTCGATTTCAAAAGTGTAGATAATTATGCCATGCCTCATTCAGGGATTAAGTTTATGACGCGGCTCGACTGGACACATGAACTGAACAGCCACAGATCCTTTTCAGCTCTGAAGTCCCAGCTGGTCTTCTATCGATCTCTGGATGTGAAGGAGCGTTTCATTTTGGCGACGAGACTCGGAACAGAGGTCAATTTCGGCAATGATTTTGCCTTCTTTCAAATGCCTACCTTAGGAGCACGACAAGGCCTGAGAGGTTACCGAGCGGAACGATTTTATGGTAAAAGCAGCTTCTGGCAAGAAACCGATTTGCGGGTAAGGGTGAATAGTAGCTATAACGCCACCTTGCCCCTTACCTACGGGCTATTCGCCAGCATTGACTATGGACGTGTATGGGTTCAAAACGATACCGCAACCAATTGGCATTACAGCTATGGGGGCGGGTTTTGGTTTGCTCCAGTTAATCTTCTTACGATTTCTGTAGGAGTTTTTATGCCCAAAGAGAAGCAGGAAGAAGGTCCCAGGCTTGCTTTACAAACGGGTTTTTGGTTTTAAATCTGCCTGAGTTAAGGGCACCCCTGGAGTCAATTGGTATATCCTATTTGGTAATGCCCTTTAGTTGGATATAAATATCTAATTGCTCAGGCCTAATCTATTGACAGGCAGTTTATTTGTAATTGTATATTTTGATAATATAATCTGTTTGCCTTCTTCACAAATATGCGGATCACATGCATTCTATATTTCAAACGAAGAATTCTTACATGATATAAGATCATAGTTAAATTAAAAATTTTGTCTTCTAGGTTTAAAACCAGAAACGTATTATTCGTCTCACTTAACTCACTGAAGGATGCAAGCTTTTTTCGAAACACTATTTTTATATAATTATCAAACAAATCAGGCTTTGGCGAAAAAGTATGAAGATTCTCCTTTCAAGCTTTCTGATAATGCCCTGAAATTATATAGTCATATGCTCAATGCCCACCATATTTGGAACAGAAGAATATTATTGAAAGCGGCCGATTTTGGTGTATGGCAGTTACAGCCCAATACAGATATTAAAAATATTGATCTGACCAATTACCAAGAATCAATGATGATTCTGGCAGAACTGGATTTGAATGCAGAAATAACTTACTCCAACAGCAAAGGACAAGTTTTTACCAGGGTTATATCAGATATTTTGTTTCACATAATCAATCACTCGACTTACCACAGGGGACAGATAGCTACCGAATTTAGAAAATGTGGAGTCGATCCTTTAGTAACAGACTATATCTACTATAAGACGTATTAATTTGCTGTAAGGTTGGTAATCTAAGAGCAGGTAAGGCTATTGGAAGCGTTTGAATAGGAGGGCCAAAATAAGGGGCCCCATATGCCCAGAGTGGACTGGACATCACAGGGCCGCTTTATTCTGGAATAATCATTTTTTTTCAGGACAATTGAACATCCAGTTGATTCCAAATTTGTCTGTACAACTACCGAAATAGTCGCCCCAGAACATGTCTTCCAGGGGCATCGTTATAGTTCCGCCATCGGATAGTCGATCGAAGAGTTTCTTGGTTTCTTCTCTGGTATCCGGCATAAGGTTTATATTAATATTATTTCCAACGTTTAATTGAAAACCCATTGAATCGGGACAATCGGTGCCCATAAGGCTATGACTGTCCAGGATGCGTAATTCGACATGCATGATCAAGTTTTTGTCGGCCTCTGCAAGAGGGGGCATTCCTTCTTGAGGAGGGGCATCGGCAAAGCGCATCGGTCCTTGTCCATAGTATTCCCCGCCAAAAACTGTTTTGTAAAATTCAAATGCCTCTTCAGTATTCCTTTTAAAATTTAGATAAGTGCTTACGCTGGCCATAATTTGAACGTTTAGTGAATGAGTCTAATGCTGGTGTTACTTCTATACAAAAGTACAGCATGAGGGCAGCCTGGTACATAGCCAATTATGACAAAAAATGGGGGTAAATACGGCAATTCAAAACAAAAAAATCCCCCAACCAAACTGTTTCATTCATATTGGTTGGGGGGGGCGGGAATAGGGATTATTCTATTGACTGTCTTTGTACAGACCAAAACTGCTGAGGGCTATTGAGACAGGGGATTTGGTAATACGTAATCTTACTTTTTGAGCCGTGACGGGCTCGGGTAATTTAATAAGTCTTTTGGCACCTACGCTGGTGGCCTTACCAATCTCCTTCCATTCCTGGCCATCCCAGGCATCTACAGCAAATTCTTCTATTCTTTGGCCAAGCTGAATGTACTCTTGAATAGAAATGATGTCAAATGTTACTGGCTTAGTTAGTTCAATAACTGCATCGGGGGTTTTGAAGTCGTCGTCAGTGGCCCAATAGGTCTCTGGATTTCCATCCAAAATATTCTTGGCACTGTAAATGGAATTATATCCTCTAACATTTACCGCCCGAATCGAGGCTTTAGCTGCCAGATTTTCGGAGAAAGTCTTTGAGAGCCTCTCTCCAAATGTTTTCAGAGCTGCTACATCGTCCTCATGTAGCTGCCCCCGGGTGTCGGGAGCCAGGCCTAAGTCCAAGGCTGCTCCGCGACCTACACTCTTAAGGTATAATTCAAAGAGCTTTTCCGGACTCTTAGGTTTTTCGTTTTCATGGTAAAACCAGCCTTTACGAAGGGGGACGTCGCATTCAGCAGGAATCCAGAATTTACCACCTCTTGTGCCACCTGGGTTTTCGGTAGCATTAGCCTGGCCAGGTACGGCTTCATTCTTGCCTACAGGGGGCACTGGAGTGAGGGTGGCCCAGGAAGTAGGGTCTACCGATCCATCCTCATTTCCTGCCCAGCGAACATCCCAGCCCACATCACTGAAAATATTTGCACTGGGTTGCAATTTTCGGGTAATGCCTCCCCAGGTATTAGACCAGTCGTAATAGACCGTATTGTCTATAGAACGTTTCTCGTTGGCGCCACCATAATATCCATCGCCACCCATGGCTCCATCGTGCCAAGACATAAATAATTCTCCATAATTGCTATACAATTCCGTAAGCTGAGCGCGATAGATTTGAAGATATTCCGGAGAGCCATACAGGGCATTATTCCGATCCCATGGAGAGCAGTAAACTCCGAATTTAAGACCATGCTTCCGGGCTGCATCGGCTACTTCGCGCACCATATCGCCCTTACCGTCTCGGAATGGGCTTTTGCTGATATTGTAGTCAGTGGTTTTTGTAGGCCATAACGCAAATCCATCATGATGTTTAGAAACCAATACAATGCCCTTTAATCCTCCGGCTTTCGCTGCCAGTACAATCTGCTCCGCGTCGAAGGCAGTAGGGTTAAATGTTTTAGGGTCTGCATCTCCATAGCCCCATTCCTTGTTTTCAAAGGTGGTCGGCGTAAAATGGATTAGCCCGTAAACTTCTGTTTTATGCCATTCGAGTTGTCTTGGGGCAGGCACAGCGCCAAATGGTTTTGGTGGAGTTTGTCCCTGTACGGCTGTAGCGGCCAATAAAGAAAGACCTAATATAAATTTATGCATGAATGATTGGTTCAGGTTTATAAATGCTGGCTGATTATTCTATTATAAAGAGATAAGCGGGTTGTAAACCTGCTGTTTGCGAAACTTTTTCGGGAATTTGAATATTCCCTTGCTTATACTTTAAAGTGGTATTTTGCCCCGCAATACTGATTTTTTGTTCCGAATTTATAGTTAATCCGTCTATTTTCAACAGTTTAGGTAATTTTTCTCCCTTCTCGGCAAGATAAAAGGCGTAAGTGCGCTGTCCTTTATGTGTGAAGGCCCACTTCCCCTGGCGATAAGGGGCTAAAGGTTTGGTCTCATAGATGCCCACCGAATTGATGTTCATCCATTCGCCAATTTCATTTAACCGATCGTAAGCAGCCTGTGGCCAGGTTCCATCCGGCCCAGGTCCAATATTAAGCAGTAGATTCCCGCCTTTAGATACTATTTCCAATAAGGTATGGATTAACTGATGGGTGCTTTTAAATTGGTCATTAGGAACATAAGACCATGAGTTTCCCATCGTCATGCATGATTCCCAGGGGATAGGCAGATAGTGATCCGGCACTTGTTGTTCCGGAGTAACGTAATTTTCGAATTCTCCCGAGACTGTTCTATCCACTACCAGCAGACCGGGTTGCTTTTTACGGGCCTCTTTGGCTATTCTGGCCATATCAATATCCTGATCGTAAGGTATGGATTTTTGCCAACTGATATTGGGATCAATTGAGCTGAAAGGCCGAACCCAACCGCCATCGAGCCATAGAATATCTACTGAGCCGTAGTCGGTCATCAGTTCTTGTATCTGGTTATTGGTGAATTCTTTAAACTCTTGCCATTTTTCAGGATACTTCTTTGGGTCATAACTGACGTTGCGGTCTTTGGGTGGGAAATAGGGCCACCAATAGGAATCGGTGTTCCAGTCGGGTTTGGAGAAGTAGGTTCCAGTCATGAACCCTTCTTTTCTAAATGCTGAGAGAATCTCTTTCGTAACATTACTTTTTGGGTTTTTTCCGAAGGGTGTATTCGTGATCTTATAATCAGTGTACTTGGAGTCGAACATGGAAAAACCATCATGATGCTTGGTTGTAAATACCAAATATTTCATTCCAGCATTTTTTGCTGCAGAAGCCCATTTTTCAGGATCAAAATTCACCGGGTTAAAGGAGTCGGCAATCCCTTCGTAGGCTTTTTTATATTCGTACCAATTATGTGCATGTGGGCCACGTCGTTCACACCAACCTTCGTCTTCAGGACAGAGTGACCAAGACTCCACAATACCCCACTGGCTGTATGTTCCCCAGTGCATCATGAGTCCAAATTTGGCATCCTGCCATTTTTCAAGTTTAGCCTGTACTAAAGGGTCGGAAGGAGCTTTGTAGTTGGAGTGATCCTGCTCGGAATGCTGCTGTGCGGAGGCACCGAACCCCGCACCTATCATAAATAGGGCTAGGAAAATCGATTCAAATTTCATTAATAAGCAATTTTGAAAAATATGAGTATGGCTTAGTTAAACACTTATCAGACTAAGAAAAGGTTAGTAGTAAGCCATATTAGGGCTATACTAGCACTTAGCATACTGGTTAATTAAGTTTATGATTGTTGCTGCCAAAAACTGGGACAAATCGGACTCTTAGGGAAGTCTAGGAAAAGTAACATTTAGCATTGGAAATTTTATGCGCGCCACCTTGTTCGGTCACAGTATAATTAAAACCTTTTTGGATAGCATATGCCCCTATTTCTCCTTTTTTATTGATGGCGATAAAACCGACTTGAAAGGTCTTTGCTCGTTCAGGATTTGGTTTTACAATCCTTTCAATGGCTTTCTTACAAGCTTTTTCCGGAGAAAGGCCCGATCGCATAAACTCAACTACCAGGTGGGTGCCACATACTCTGATCACTTCTTCACCCTGTCCCGACGAAGTGGCCGCACCGACCTCATTGTCTACAAATAGACCTGCCCCAATAATAGGAGAGTCTCCCACGCGGCCCCGCATTTTGAAGCCCATTCCGCTGGTGGTGCACATGCCCGATACGTCACCGTTGGCATCCAGTGCTAAGGTGCCCATGGTATCATGATTAAATGATCCATCTTCCAACCGTGCAGGGGCAAATGGACCATGTCCCTTGCCCTTGTTTTGCTCGAGTTCAATATTGATAACCGGTTTGTATTCGGCTTTTTCAAGCCACTTGTCGTAAGTTTTCTGTGCGGAAGGAGATAAGGCTTCGGGTTCAAGTTCAAAGCCATTCTGAAGTGCAAATTGCTGAGCTCCTACACCTGCTAAAAACACATGCGGAGTAGTTTCCATTAATTTTCGTGCGACTGAAACCGGATGCTTAATGCGTTCCAGAAAGGCCACAGACCCACAATTAGACTTTTCGTCCATAATACATGCGTCTAAGGTGACATAACCGTCCCGGTCGGGATTTCCCCCCAAGCCTACACAGCAGTTAATGTCGTTCTCTATGGCAATTCCTGCCTGCTCTACGGCGTCCAAGGCCTTTCCTCCTCTTGCTAATATTGGCCAGGCGGCACCATTGGCAATCTGCCCACTATCCCAGGTCGATATGACAATGGGCTTTTTTACAGGGCCATGAGCTAAAGCGCTGCCGATCTGGGAAAATGGCACTGCCAACGCCGAAAGACGTAAAAAGGAACGACGATTTGATTTCATAAATTTTGTTGGGTTACTAGCTAAGCGTTTAGGTAAGTTCAGTTAACCTGCTGGACTATGCGGTTAAGTATTTTGGAATTTTGTCAAATATATATGCTGAGACCATTCTGTCTGTCGCTTGAATAAATATACATAAAGTTTTATATGTACAGGCATAAGTCTGTCAGATTAACAATTAACCGCCCAATTTATTAAAATTATTTATTAAATAAAATGATGTTAAATACATTTATTAAAAATTGATCATTATGCTGCATACTAGGGAGCTTAAATCCACTATATTTATGATTACGAAGAAGTAAAATCAAGGAGCCCGCTTCCAGTGACCAGAGGTAGCGCAGCCCACCAGGGGGAACTGATTGCGTTTGTTTATGGAAGGCTTTTAATTAATCAAGCTTGGCCAGGATACGGGTTACCATGCCAACAATCCCGTTTGCCTAGAGATCGAATAACCTCGGTAAGTCGCCATCATGTTTAGGTACATTCAGGCGATATATACCTCTGGTGCCAGGATTGGCGTCCAAGAAGCTGAGTGGGAAGCACCAGAAATGGAAACGCAAAGCAATACCCTACTTATTAGTTCTTCAAATCCCAATAATCGTAAGTTAAGAGTTAGTTTTGACCTTACTATTGGTGAAAAAGGAGCCCTTACTAAATATGAAACAAAGGGGAATGCGATTTTCGAGCGGAGTTTGGACGGAACAGGAACCGGTAAAAAGTAAAATTAGCGGATTCTTGCGCAGGTATATATCTGGTAGAGCTCCGAAATACGAATGGCTTATTAATAGTTGAAAAAATACTGGTGAGGAGTGAAATATTTGAAATCCTATTCAAATATTCTCCTTAGTCTGGTCTTTGACAGGAGTTGTGGAGGATAATTTGGAATCGCTAGCCGGCCGATAAGGTTGGAAAGGAATTTTCAGAAGGTTAGCGATCCTGGCATTTTCCTCAGGCGTTGGATGGGTGTCGATTCCGTAAACCAAATCCTTTTGAAAGGCGAAACGATAGGTTCCCAGAAGACGGTCCCAGAGAGAGAATATATTTCCGTAGTTGGAGTCGGTATAAGGTTGTTGATAATGGTGGTGTATATGATGCATATTGGGGGTAACAACGACTAGACTTATCACTCTGTCAAGCCAGGAAGGGAGGGTGATATTAGCATGGTTGAACTGCGATAATACTACAGAAAGAGACTGGTATAAGAATACTAACCACATGGGAGCGCCGGCGGCTAAAATAGCGACCCAGGTGAATATGAAACGTACCAAGCTTTCACCAGGGTGATGACGGTTAGCAGTGGTGGTATCTACTTGTTGGTCGGTATGGTGGATGAGATGAAATTGCCACAAAAATTTCACCTGGTGCTGTATCCAGTGCGCGAACCATGCCCCAATAAAATCGAGTAGGAGAAGGGCGGCTATGGTTCTAAGCCAGAAAGGTGTAAAGCTAAGCCAGTGAAAAAGGCCAATATGGAATTTTTGAGTCCAATCGCTCGCCCAGAGCAAGGCAAATGCAAGAGGGAAGTTTACCAATATGGTGGTGAAGGTAAAGAAAAAATTTATGCCGGCATGTCTCCATTTCCTGTAGCCAAATTGGAAAAGTGGCCAATTGTTTTCTAAAAGCCAGAAGAAAAGAATCCCCCCTACTAAAATAAAGGCACGGTGGGATGATGGAATGGTTTCGAAATAGTTGATAAAGAAATCCATGAGGCGTCAAAGCATATGTAATCTGGTCTTTGACAAATTTAACATATTTATTTTGAGAAAATATATTAAAATTTTTGTTTGAACCGCAGTTTTAACACAGCGAGGGACAGGAATATTGGAAGGGTATGAAGATATAAAAATTCTCCCGTCGCCTATCTATACAAAGAGAATTTGGGCAGGCGGGAGAAAATTTGAGGCTTTACCTATTTCGGAGGCATGGCAGGCCGAACTTCAATTTTGCTTGGAAGTGTGCGTGCCGGCATTTTTATCAGATCAGCTACGATTTGTCCAATATCTTCTGGTTGGATCTTCCAGGCATCCTTGTCGGAGGGCTGATGGTGATTGAATTCGGTGGCAACAGACCCAGGCATAATGGTGGACACTTTGATTCCTGCATTTCGCACATCCATCATCATGGCCTGAGAAAAACCAACTACGCCAAATTTGCTGGCATTATAGGCCGTGCCGCTAGGGAAGAAGTTGGTGCCAGCAAGACTGGAAATGGTAATAAAATAGCCTTGACTTTCCGTCAGCGCGGTCAAAGATGCCTTAGCGCTGAAGAAAACACCGGTAAGGTTAATATCAATCGTTTCTTTCCATTGCTCGGCTGTCAGATCCTGAATTGGTGCAAAATGACCTACTCCGGCATTGGCTATGAGATAATCGAGTCTTCCCCATTGTTGGATTACCTGTTCAACAGCTTTTTCCTGAGAAGAAAGATCGCGCACGTCCGATTCTATTCCAAGGGCAAAACCGGGGTATAGGGCATTTAATTTAGCAGCTGCGTCATCTGCAGAGGCCTGAGTACGACTGGTAATAGCAACCTTGATACCATCTTTGATAAGGGCCTCAGCTACCCCAAAACCTATTCCTTTTGACCCCCCGGTGATGAGGGCTGTTTTTATTATTTCAGACATATTGTAGTTTGTTAATTGATTAAGAACGCATGTTACAACAGGTTTAACAGAAATAATGTCCGGATGGTTTGCTAGTACAGGCTCATTTTTAATGTTCAGCTACACAACTTGCTTTTTGTACTATGTGCTGAAAACTCTATTTTTGCCAAACCAGTCGCTAAGTTCTACTATAGACCTGGCCACAGGGTACTGTCGATAGCACAAATGATAACTTTAACATAAGGAATGAAATTAGTTGAAAAAAAAGTAGCCCTTGTAACTGGAGCCTCAAGAGGTATCGGTCGTTCTATAGCCATGCGCCTCGCTCAGGAAGGTGCTGACGTCGCGTTTACTTACCTTTCCAGCATAGAAAAGGGAGAAGCTTTGGTAAAAGAGCTGGAGCAATTTGGCGTGAAAGCCAAGGGCTATCGTTCTGACGCTTCTGATTTTCAGGCAGCAGAACAATTGGTAACAGACGTTCTGGCTGATTTTGGCAAATTAGACATTTTGATTAATAATGCAGGAGTTACCCGGGATGGACTGCTTATGCGGATGACTGAAGAGCAGTGGGACACCGTTATGACCATCAATCTCAAATCAGTATTTAATCTCACCAAAGCATCCATCAAAAGCATGATGCGTGCGCGTAGCGGATCAATCATTAACATAACTTCGGTAGTAGGTATTAGCGGCAATGCGGGACAGGCTAACTATTCTGCTTCCAAAGCCGGGATCATCGGCTTTACCAAATCCGTTGCCCTGGAATTAGGTTCCCGTAATATACGCTCCAATGCGGTAGCTCCAGGTTTCATAGAAACAGAAATGACTGACGCTATTGATGCCAAGGCAGTGGAAGAATGGAAACAGTCGATTCCAATGAAAAGAGGTGGGCAGCCAGAAGATGTAGCGGATGCCTGTATCTTCCTTGCTTCCGATCTTTCCCGCTACATTACCGGCCAGGTGCTACAGGTTGATGGCGGAATGCTTACCTAGGGATTGAGGCTATTTCCGTTATAAGAACCAGAAGTTCGATAAAAGTAAGTATTTTGGGAAACGCAAGTTAAGGCCTTAACTTGCGTTTCTTATATAGTTTTCATCCAAAATCAGCGTCCTGCAATAGGGTACATATGGTACGTTCTGAACTTCTTTTTCAAACTCCTTACTGGTTTATAGCTTTTTGTTTTCTGGCTGGGGCTGCCTATGCATTTTTACTTTATAAAACCTCCAGTCCCTGGGGGCCCTCCGCTAACTGGGGCTTGGCAGTGGCTCGAGCTTTGGTAGTGGGACTTATCGTTTTTTTATTACTCAATCCGCTGGTCCGCAGTGTAAGCAACCAAGTTCAAAAGGCACAACTGGTCTTGGCCATTGACAATTCTGCATCTTTGGGTTCATTTGCCAAAAATGTGAGAGATGCAGGCCATTCTTTGACCCGAAAACTGCAAGAGGAAGGATTTGATTTGCGATGGGAAGATCTGGAAGGGAATATCCCCCAGGAAGACAGCATTCAGTTTGATGCACCAAAAACCGACCTTTCCGCCATGCTGAGAAGGTTGAAGAAAGGCTATGAAGGAGAACACCTCACCGATGTTATACTGATTTCCGATGGTATTATTAATCAGGGAAGTTCACCTGCCTATGAGCAGTACCCATTTCGGGTCCACACCTTAGCGGTGGGAGATACCACTCCGGTTACCGATTTATGGGTTCAGGATGTGGTTCATAATAAAGTTGCCTTTTTGGGTAATAAATTTCCGATTCGGGCTGAGGTGGCTGCCAAAGGCCTTGCAGGGAAGTCAGTAACTGTTTTTCTGAAACAAGCCGGAAAGGTGATAGGCAAGGAAAATATACGGATTGATCGGGATGTATTTTTCAAAGAGATCAATTTTCTATTATCCTCCGAGCAGAAAGGCATGCAGCGATATACCATTTCCCTTTCCGAACTACCGGATGAACATACTTTGACTAACAACTCCAGAAATGTTTTTATTGATATAATTGACGGAAGGCAGCAGATATTGCTTTTAGCGGCCACTCCGCATCCCGACATTAAGGCCATAAAAGGGATGTTAGAAACCGACGACAATTATGAAGTTACAACCCAGATACTGAGTGTAACAGGGGGGACACCCAAACCGGGAAAGCCCTATGACTTAGTGATCTTACACCAAATTCCCCATGCCAATAATTTGGGATCGGAATATTTAAGAGAATTGCTACAACAAAATGTACCTATACTTTATATTATCGGCAATCAATCGAACATATCGGCATTCAATTCAGTAAATAAGGCAGTACAGATTAATCAAGCCGGTCCACAGAAAGACCTGGTTCGGGGTATTTTCAATCCTTCATTTTCACAATTGAATCTTAATAGCACCGATTTCGACATTTTGCCGCAGTTGCCTCCATTATCGGTGCCCTTTGGTGAATATACGATCAGAAATGGTGCAGAGGTGGTACTTCATCAAAAGGTAGGCAGTCTGCCCACCAGCAAGCCGCTATTAGTGGTTCATCAAGCCGACCAAAGCCGCAGTGCAGTGTTAATGGGAGAGGGCCTATGGGCTTGGCGTCAGGAAGAGTTTGCCCTGACCAGAAAGCATGTTCTAGTGGATCAGTTATTTCAAAAATTAACACAACTGATGTCTATTAAGGAAGATAAACGCAAATTCCGTGTTTATAATAATAAGCCCAGCTACGATGCTGGAGAAGTTGTTACGTTCCGAACTGAGATTTATAATAACGTGTATGAACATATTTATGGTCAGGAGATAAAACTTGAACTTACGGATGATCAATCGAAAAGCCAGGAATATCAGTACACCCATACCCCAGAGTCAGAGGGCTTTCAAATCAGCAGCTTGGCGGCAGGAGCTTATCGTTATAAGGCAACGTCCACATTAAACGGGGAGTCTGTGAGTGCTACGGGAGCCTTCGTCGTTCAGTCAAATGATCTGGAAATGGTATCTACCCGGGCAGACTTTGCCATGCTCCAGGAATTAGCCAAGCAAAGTGGTGGAATATTCGTAGCTGAAGACGCGATAGATGCTCTGGTAGAAAAACTCGTTCAGAATCGACCGGTGGACAGGATTGAGTCTACGGAAACCTTGCAGGAGCTCATTCGTTTTCGGTGGCTATTCTTTTTGCTGATTACCTTATTGGCCTTAGAATGGGCGCTAAGGAAATATTTAGGGGGATATTAGTGACCCTACAATTAAAATAATAACTCTTTCTGTAATGATCGGAAAGATGACTTTAATATGGAATATCTTAAGCGAGTTGGAATTGTGGTGATGCTCGTCATCTGTTGTTATGGAAGGGCGGGTGCGCAGACCATTCCTGTGCAGCAGGATAGTAGCGAGCATGAACCGCCAAACTATCGTCGACTTCGAGCAATATTTGCAGGCCAGTCCGTATTATATGCCGCAACGCTATTAGGTCTTAGCAAAGCCTGGTACAAAAATGACCTTAGCCAGTTTAGAATAAAAGACGACAGCCGCGAATGGTTGCAAATGGACAAAATGGGGCATATGTATACTTCTTATCAGATTGCCCGCCACACGGCTGCCATCTACAAAACCTCGGGAATTTCAAAACGACAGATGTTGGTCTATGGAGCAATTTCTGGAATTATTTTTCAGACACCCATAGAGATACTAGATGGCTTTTCTTCGGACTATGGGTTTTCACCCGGAGATATGGCGGCCAACGTAGCGGGCTCTGCGTTGTATTTAGGTCAAATGGCTTTATGGGACGAAGTTCGGATTCATCCGAAGTTTTCATCCCATTTTACTGAATATGCCCAGGTTCGCCCCAACCTGTTAGGGCAAACCCCAGCGGAGCGCTTATTAAAGGATTATAATGGGCAAACATATTGGTTTTCAGGTAGTCCTTCTTCCTTCATCCAGCATTCTGGATGGCCCCCATGGCTTTGTCTTTCTGTGGGCTATGGTGTTAGCGGAATGGTTTCGGCAGAAACCTGGAGAAGCCGGGAAATGGGTTATAACCCTACCCGAACCCTATATTTTTCGTTGGATGTAGATTTAACCAAAATAAAAACCCGAAGTAAATTTCTCAAAGGACTAGCCTTTATCACCAACTCTATTAAGGTTCCGGCACCGGCCCTGGGCTTTGATAAGCATGGTGTTCGTTTCAAACCATTTTACTTCTAAAGGCACCAACCTTGGCTCAAACTTGTTTTCACAGTTAGAAGGACTCCTAGGTGCCTGCCAAACAACTCATTTAAAATTTAAAATTTATAATAGCCATATGAATATCGGAGATAGAGTAAGACTCGTCCATGGAAAAGAAGAAGGCATCATTTTTGCGTTTTTGCCGGGCAATATAGTCGAAATAGAAATTGAAGATGGCTTTAGAATTCCTGTTCTTCAGAAGGAAATTGTAACCATTGCTGCCGAAGAAAAACAGAGAATGGCAAAGACATCACAGGGCATACAGCCAAGAAAGGAGACCGAACATGTATTTAAACCCTCGGCTCCATTTGCAGCAAAAGGAATATATTTGGCCTTTGTAGCGGTAAATGATAGGGCATTGACGGTGCATATTATTAATAACTCAGACTGGACAGTGCCGTTTACGGCCAGCACCCATGATGGTAGCCTTCACAAGGGTATAGGAGCGGGAGCACTTCCAGCCCGCAGTAGCCAAAAGCTTACAGAGGTACAATTGAAGGATTTCGAATCCTGGCCCGTTTTCGATTTTCAATTATTATTTTTCCGGGAAGGGAATTATGAACTCCCTTTGCCCATTCATAAAAAGATGAAATGCAGAGCGCAATCATTTTATAATAGCAAACAGAAAGCCCCTGTAATTCAAAAGGATGCCTACGTTTTCCAACTGGATTTAGAAAATCTAAAACAACCAGAAACTGTGGTTGAAGTAGGTTTGTCCGATCGTCTGAGAGAACGAATGATGGATGGTGCAGCAATAGAATCAGAGAAGTCGCCGCTAGAGCAACCGGATGATATCGTTGATTTACATATTGAAAAACTGAATACTGCCTCTGAGAATCTAAAGAAGGAGCAGATCCTTGCCATGCAGTTAAAAGCCTTTGACACTTATCTAGAACGGGCTATAGCAGGTGGAATGGAACATATTACCTTCATTCATGGAGTGGGCAGCGGCGCTCTCCGGGATGAGCTGCACCGGCGGTTAAGTAAGAATAAGGATATACAGTATTTTAAGGATGCCCAAAAGGAAAAATTCGGTTACGGTGCTACCCTGGTTTATCTTAAATAAGCAAAGAGGGTGGCGGTCTGAAGTGGTCGCTGCCCTCTCTGGACTGATCTTTTTGTTGAATGCCTGCGAGTCCAAATATAGTTCGCCAGCTCCCCCTATGGAAAAATATCTGTATAGTGACGATCAGGTGATGAATGAGAAACATTTATCCTATGTCAACCTACCTGTAGAAATACCGGTACAGGAAATAGAAAACCAGTTAAATGCCCAATTAAAAGGACTTATTTACGAAGATAATAGCTACGAGGACGATCAGCAGGACAATCTGAAAGCTAAAATATGGAAATTGAGTCCCATCAGGATGGTGGCTATAGATTCCAGTTTTTTATTTGAAGTTCCTTTAAAGATCTGGGCGAGTGCAGGCTATAAATTTAGTCCTCTGGGTATAACTGTTTCGGGATATCGAGATACAGAATTTTCTATTCGAATGCGATTTATTTCCCGACTTTCGGTCGGATCCAGCTGGGATGTCCGGAGCAGTACTGTTCTGGAAGGTTACGACTGGATTACGGAGCCCAATGTGCAGATTGCTGGATTTAAAGTGCCCATTAAAAGTATGATAAGTCGAATCCTCAATAAAAACGCCGACAAGATCTGTGAAAATATTGATCGGCAGGTAGGGGAGGGAATTGAACTTAAGAAATATGCACGTCAAGCCTGGGATATGGCTCAGAAACCAGTTCTAGTCTCCAAAGACTACCATACCTGGCTCTCAATCCTTCCTTCTTCCGTGCTCATGACCCCGCTCATGGCCGATAATGGGATACTGCGCTCCACTATCGGATTTAAGGGGTTTACACAGACGGTGACAAGCCAGGAGGCACCTCAGAGTCTTCCTGCCAAACAGCTCCCTCCTCTGGAGGTAGTCAGTAAAGTTCCTGAACAGTTTAAGGTTGCCCTGATCAGCCGGATTACCTATGAGGAAGCTGGAAGACTGGCCAGTGAGCAATTCGTGGGGCAGACTTTTTCATTTCTGGGAGGTCAGTACAAGGTGACCGTTAATGGCCTCACCCTATACGGCCAGGACAATAAAATGGTGATAAAAGCGACGTTAAAAGGGGGAATAAACGGTAATGTTTTCCTCAAAGGAATTCCACACTTCGACCCCAAAATGCGGCAACTTTCCTTCAGAGACCTGGATTATGATCTGCAGACAAGGAATAGTTTGGTAAAAACTGCCGATTGGCTTTTGAAGGGACAATTCGCAAAAATGATAGAGAAAAAGATGATATTTTCAGTAGGCGATCAAATATACGAGACACAGAAGAGTATGCAGAAAGCATTGGATGAGATACAGGTTGTGGATGGGGTTCGTATTTCGGGAAAAATAGAGGAAATTAATCCAGATCGGGTTTATCTTACCCCGGAGCATATCTGTGCTGTAGTGTTTGCCAACGGCCGGGTGGGCCTAAGGGTTAAGGGGTTGAAGAATTTTTGAATAATTCTCAGCTACTGTATCCAAATAAGTCACCAGTAATTTTTTGGTTTTTATGAGATATTTCACATAGATCAAAGGAAAGTATTTCTTAGCTTTGCAGCTGAGCAAAAAGTTTAAGCTGTTCTATCGCCGCGGTTTTACATCGGGGAGGAAAGTCCGGACAGCGCAGGGTGCCGTACTTCCTAACGGGAAGGCAACCCCTTGGAAACGGGAGGTTGACAGCCAGTGCCACAGAGAATATACCGCCTGGCATATTTTTTTATGGCAGGTAAGGGTGAAAAGGTGGGGTAAGAGCCCACCGCGTGATAGGTGACTATCATGGCAGGGTAAACCTTACGGGCTGAAAGATCAAATAGGTGCTGGTCAGTGGGGCTACTCGTCTCCGTCATCGAAAGATGGCATCAGCATGGGTAGATCGTTAGAGGCTGTGGGTGACTACAGTCCTGGATAAATGATAGAAATTTCGTAAAAACTTGTTTTTGCGATTTACAGAATCCGGCTTATAGGCTTATACTTTTTGTTTGTATTTTAAATTAATAGTGAATAATTGAATCACATAACTGGTGTTTCCCATGAAGAAAAAGAATCTTTACATTGCTATCGCTTGTTTGTCCCTATTAAGTTTAGACTCAATTGCCCAAAACAGAACATACGACGGACCGAATAAAATGAATACCTGGTCCATCACGGGCTACGGGGGTATTACCAAGTTCTTCGGTGATCTGAAAGAATATGATTTCAAACTCGGCCAGGACGAAAAGCTTACGGGAGGATGGGGACTATCAATTAACAAGCAGTTATCACCGATTTTCGGGGTACAGCTTACCGGCTTTAACGGCCAACTTCAAGGGTCCAAAATGGGGCATAAAAGTTCTATCACAGGTGACACCTACAATGCCAACTTCAATAGCCCTTCCTTTATTCAATTGACTTTGGACGGAACCATGAACCTTAACCGGTTACTCCTGGGCCATAATAAGATGCGCCATTGGAAAATTGATGCACATTTGGGAGGGGGTATTATGTACTATCACACCGACTTAAATTATACCAATGTAAACACCGGCGTATCCGGTTCACTTTCGTCGAATACAGAGGGTAGTTCTAAAACTGCCGGGACCTGGGATCGTAACGGATCAACTTATACCCGCGAATGGGTGGTGCCTGCTGGTCTTGCCGTTCATTACGAATTGTCTCCTCGCTTCGATTTAGGTGTAGATTTTACATATAGCTATGTAAACACAGAAAAGCTGGATCTGACCGTTGGTGGTTTGTCCGACTATCAGTCACAGGCCGGAATCTGGACGTTTGCTAAAGGAGACTCAAAAAATGATGGCTGGGGGATGGCTTCCATTGCTCTGACCTATAAATTGGGAAAAAATCCGGTGAAGTCTAAAAATGGTGTTTATGATGCGGGCAGTGGTCGTTACCACCTACGCTGGGCCGACCCCAAGTCGCTTATCCCCGTTCCATACAACCCGACGATGAACGATGCTGACTCTATTGCAAAGGTTAATATGCCTAAGCCAGTTGATCCACGTCTTTATACCGACTCTGATGGTGACGGTGTAGCCGACTTGTTCGACAAAGAAGCTAATACGCCCATGGGAAGTATTGTATCTGGTGGGGGAGTGGCCTTGGATATCGACAAAATTATCCGGGATGCTATCAAAAACAATCTTCCGAAAGATGAATGTGAAGCATTATTCTCTAATGTGGAATTTGATACCGATAAAGCCATAATCCGTAACGCCTCTAAAGAAACATTGAGCAAGGTTGTAGAACTATTGAATATGCGTGTCAACTGCCGTATTGTTTTGGTAGGGCATACCGATGCACGTGCTAGCGATAGCTATAACGTAGCCTTGTCTCGTCGCCGTGTCGATGCAGCAAAGCGCTTCCTGATCAGAGCGGGTCTTCAGGATCCGAGCCGAATCATTGCGGAATACTATGGAGAGCTAAGACCAATTGCTGAGAACACTACAGTAGAAGGACTTCAGTCTAACCGTCGTGTGGAAATTAAAATTCTTCCGATGAATAGCATCCGCTCTACTTATCCTGCTGGGTTTCAGAAGTAATTATTAGAAATAAAAGTAAAAAGAGCGCGCTGATTCATTTCAGCGCGCACTTTTATTTTTATGGTTAGGATGAAAATACTTAGCTCCTATACCCATTTTTTTCTGAAAAAATAAAGAAGCATCCCTGCGGTCGTCATGCCCATAAGGCCCCAGGTATAGAAATATCCGTTTCTCCAATGCAACTCGGGCATATTATCGAAATTCATGCCGTAAACACCTACAATAAAGGTTAACGGCATAAATATTGCCGAGAATACGGTTAAGGTCTTCATGACAGAATTCATACGGTTGCTCACCGTTGATAAATGTACATCAGCCAGGCTTGCTAATAGATCACGATAGGCGTCGATGGTCTCCACCACTTGCATCACATGGTCGTGCAGGTCCCGAAAATAGGGTACACTCTCCCGATCAATTAGCCGGTTTTCTTCCCGGATTAGTTGGGTAATCATTTCGCGAAGGGGCCACACCATACGGCGGGTAGTGGTAAGTTCACTGCGCAGCAAGTACAAATCCTTTAAACTGAGGTCTCCAGACCCACTCAGCACCGCTTCCTCCAGATCGTCCAGACTCTTTCCAAGGGCTTCTATGGCAAAGAAATAATGATCAACAATGATATCCATTAAGGCAAACATCAGGTAATCAGCCCCATTTTTACGGGTTTTACCGATGGAAGCCCTTAGACGCTCTAGCACAGGGCTAAATACATCGCCGGTCAATTCTTCTTGGAACGAGATGAGAATATGATCGGATAAAACAAAATTGATATGTTCGAAATAAAGACTCAATGGAGCGGATTGCTCCACATGTATCATTTTGAGAGTTAGAAAAATGTATTTATTCTCATAAATTTCCAGCTTAGGTTTATGCTCAGTATTGACAATGTCCTCCAAGATAAGCGGATGTAAATTGTAAATTTTTCCAAGCTTTTCAATTAAACTGGGGTCGTGAATTCCATTTACATCCAGCCAGGAAACCATGGTCGGATCCAGAGTAGATGGGTAACAGTCCTGGATAGACAGTGGGTTCTGGCTGGAGAAATGAGTTCCATTAAATGAGATTTTCCGGATTTCTGTCTTCAAAGGAACAGAAGGCCCTACGTAGGTAATTGTCCCTGGAGATGTCAGAAGGTTTTCGTTAACAAAATTATGCTTTTTGCGTCCTCCTTTCTTGGAAAGGGCTTTTTTGGTTGCAGGGTGCTTCTGTGTCAAGAGTATCTTATTTAAGGTGATAAACGAGCAGTGGTAAATGCGTGTCTATAATTAACTTTTTGGTCAGTCCCGGGTTGATTAGGTATTCTTCAAGAAATCCTCTCTCACGAGATGACACTACAATCAAATCAGCCTCCACCTCATCGCAGTAATCTTCGATGCCATCCAAAACATGTTTGGCGTCCCGGGTAACGAAAAGATCAGCAGGTAGGCCGAATGTAGTCCTTATATCAGCCAGAAACTGGCTATCGGGTTGAATATCCATTTGGCTCTTGCTGTTGACTTTCAGGAATTGTATGTTAGCGCCCATGGTTCGGGCAAAGGATAGCACTTGCGCTAAATTGCTGTTCTCGTCGTATTCTAGTTGTGTGGCATAAACAATTTCCCTGAATGAGGTAGGGGAGCTTTGTGGGGGAATAACCAGTACCGGACAGGGGGTATGCAAGGCGATTGAAGTCGCAGAGGTACCAATTAATTTATCCAAAAAGCCCCCTTCTCCTGTTCGCCCCACAACTACCAGGTCGGGGTGATGAGTGGCCACCACTTGTTCTACAGCCGTCTTCACCGATCCAAACTCCCAGAGCGAATGTACCGTATAACCCTCATGGATCAGGTCTGCTTCTACCTGTTCGAGCTTTCTCTTAAACTCTTCCTCCAGCTCGGCTGTGAGGGCCAGGGCGTCTGGAGATCCCACGGCTGTGATGATTCCCCCATCTGCTGCACCTATATTGGCATAATAAGGTTTATAGGCGTGCATGACCAGTAATTCAGAATTGTACTTGCTGGCGATGACCTTCGCAGCTTCCAAGGCCTTATATGCATTTTCCGAAAAGTCTATGGGAATTAATATCTTTTTCATGAGTCCTAACGATTTTGAGGTTATTACATTTTTTTCTACTAAGAATTATATTATACAATAATAATCAATAATGGTGCCAACCTGAAATGACGGTGGTCAGCTAACAAACGACTTTTATAATCATAATTATTTAGTAATATTGCTTTATTGTTAGAACAACCATTAGTCTTAAAAACTATTTCATATGGTTAATTCCATTTTTCCTTTGTGTTTGTTCTATAAAAAATGGTATTAGTAGTATGAATATAACAATTATCCCATAATCCAAGTAAAATATTTGGAATTAGGCCTATTTTGCTACTCATCATTGTGCACGCTTTCAGTCTAATTTACCTAAGTTTACCGTATTAAACGCTTTATCTAATCTGAACCTTTAAGTATGAAGAGTAAAATTACCCTGATTAATATCGTATTATGCTTTATTGCGGCTGTAGCGTCTCTGTTGAATGCCTACGACCTGGTAGCCATTCCCGAATCTATTCTAATTGGATTAAGATGGTCGGCTCTAACTGGTTTGATCATCTACGCTATATTGAAAAGAAATCTTACCACTTCGATATTAATTTCGATGTTGGTAGGTACCGAAATTGGGTATGATTTTCCAGAAGTGGGAGTTCAGGTGCATTTCTTGCGCCAGATTTTCCTGCAGATGATCAAGACCGTTATTGCTCCTTTACTTTTTGCTACTCTGGTAGCGGGTATAGCCGGTCATTCCGATCTGAAACAGGTAGGTCGAATGGGCTGGAAGTCTCTTCTTTATTTTGAAGTAGTTACAACCTTCGCTTTATTAATAGGGTTGTTCTTTGCCAATTGGTTTAAACCAGGAGAGGGAATCATTCCTCCTGAGGCATTGAATGTCGCCCTTCCTTCTGTACAAAGTCAGGGTTGGCAGGAGGTAATCTTACATTCTTTCCCCGAGAATATTGCCAAATCCATTTATAATGGAGAAGTGCTACAGATTGTGGTATTTAGTGTTCTATTCGGCGTTAGCCTAGCCTTGCTGCCGGCCGAGAAGAAGCAAAAATTTGTCAATGGGGTGGAGCTTCTTGCAGAAGTCATGTTTAAGTTTACAAAAATTATCATGCTCTTCGCTCCAATTGGAGTAGGTGCCGCCATAGCCGAAACAGTGGGCCATATGGGGATTGACGTACTAAAAAACCTGGCTCTGTTACTTGCTACTTTATATGTCGCTCTGATCGCCTTTGTTTTGTTGGTTTTTGTACCCATCATGCTCTTCGCACGAATCCCTATTATTAAGTTCGTAAAAACTATTTTCGAACCCGTGTCAATTGCCTTTGCAACGACAAGTTCGGAGTCGGCTCTTCCGAAGGCTATGGAGAAAATGGAGAAATTCGGGGTCCCACGTCAAATCGTTTCTTTCGTTATGCCCACCGGTTATAGTTTCAACCTCGATGGGTCGACCCTCTACCTGGCCTTGGCTACCGTGTTTGTTGCTCAAGCCACAGGAACTGAGATGACTCTGGGGCAACAATTATCCATGGTATTGCTATTGATGCTTACCAGTAAAGGTGTTGCAGGTATTCCTAGAGCAACCCTGGTTATTCTCTTGGGTGCCATTGCCAACTTTGGCATGCCCGAGTGGCCCGTGTTGCTGATTATGGGCATTGACGAACTGATGGACATGGCCCGTACTTCTGTCAATGTTGTAGGGAACTGCTTAGCCACGGCTGTAGTGGCGCGCTGGGAAGGGGAACTTGATGATGAAAAAATGCATAACTCCGACTTAATTCTGGAAACCGAAATAGTAAATTAGTATTTCTTATGCTCACAATTTATGCTATTCCCAATTGTAATACAGTGAAAAAGGCCAGACAATGGTTAGATGCGAAAGGGATTGAATATATTTTTCACGATTATAAAAAGAAGGGTATTTCAGAGGAAATTATAGCTCAATGGATGGATCAGCTGCCCTGGCAAGATCTCATTAATAAGGCGGGTACCACCTGGAAACGACTTTCCGATGAAGAGAAAACGGAAGTTCTGGGGCCCCAGCAGGCCACCAGTCTGATGATAGCGAAAACCTCTGTAATCAAAAGGCCATTGATTCAGGATGAAGAAGGGAAAATTGTTGCGTTAGGGTTTTCTGAAGAAAACTATCAGCGTATTTTTGATAGATAATATTTATTACCAAAGAGGAGGGGAGGTCGTCCTGATTAACCATCCTCTTTGGTAAATCTCTGCAAGCATGTGTTACTATTTTGGCAACCTGCCCTTCTGCATCTCCAGCGCTTTCTGTTTATTTTGAAGGTCTGTAATCGATAGCTCAATCTCTGATCTATTTCTTTCTAAGCTTTGACGAAGTTCGGAGAGTTTCTTCTCCATTCTTTCAATATCTTTTGCTAGATCTTCTCCTTCTCTTATAAGCTTTTTATGTGTCTTTTCGGAATCAGAAAAGGCATCATCGGCAAGTTGTACTTCATTTTTTGCTGCAGCCCGGCTGGCAAATTCCTTCAGTATGGATTCTGCCGTAGTATAGGTATTTCCCGAATAGCTTTCAATGAACCTGCCATCTACCGCAAAGGTCATAAAAAGCTGTGACTGACCTTTGGAGGGAGAAGATATTTCGCTTAAAATCAAAACAGGGTTCGCTGATAGTTGTGGAACCGATGCGCGTTCTATCCTGACCACTCCTCTTTTCTCCTTGACTTTACCGTACTGTCCTAAATAAACCTCCCAGTATTTAATTAATTGCTTTTCCGGAATATTTTGATTCAGAAACAAACCGAAATAATCGGTCTTGTCAATATTTTTCTTTCCAGGATAGATAGTTTGGGCGCTCAACTGGGTAATTACCAGATGCAGGACCAGGCTGGTAAGTAATGTTACAGTGTGTTTCATGCCTGATGAAAGTTAAGTGATTTTGGAGTGGCTTTACCCTTAGGCAATCTTTTCTGTTATGATAACGACTTTCTTTTCATTCTCCAGAGTCGTAGCGAACAGATAGGTTTTTCCACCTTCCTTAAGACGTAATTTTTTCCGAAGGTCATCAACAGAGCCAGGGAAATTACGTATCGTCAGATTAGCCTTGTCAGTCTTTATTATATTTTTCACTTCCTTCGCATCCGGTTTGCACACGGCCAGGATACGGAAAGTTCGGCCAGGGAAATTCTCTACTAGGCGATCAGATGTATATAGATGACTCGAGGTTGCAATTTTATTGATGTGGAAATTAGCTCCGATCCATTTGTAGCAACCCGCCTTCATGACGGCCGCATGCGGTTCGTACAGGAATGTTTGAGGGGCGGAAAATTCCGATATGGTGTTCTTTTCATCATCCATACTGAAGTCCAATGCTGCATATACCTTTCCCGAAGGAAGTAATAGCCGCACTTTTCTGAGATAATTGAAAGTTGGGGCCTGGCTGAACCGGACGAAGAGTAACTCCTTACATTCCGATCCGAGGCCGATAATATGCACTTCATGTATGCCTCCTAGTGCCTCTACCGCACCTGCAATGTCCAGCACAGGGGAGGTCTTAATAAGCAGCTGATGCGCAGAATTTTTGAGCTTGGACCCTAAGGCTACTACATCGGGACTACAGTCAGAGAGCAATACTACCTTTTCCTTTTGGGTACCCCTTCGGGCTGGGTCCGCATAGAGCCAGTCTACCTGTTCGGGATGAAGGTCGAGGTAGCTTTGGAAATCGCCATGGTACACGCTTATTTGGGAGGATCCTAGGAGTTTAAAGTTGAGATGAGCCACACTACTCACCTCCGGATTAATTTCACAATAAGTGGACCGGTCAAATTTTTTGCTCATATAATAATGGTCGATGCCTGTACCACCTGTAATATCCAGCAGCGATTCTCCTTCCATTAGAGAGGCTTTATAAAGTGCCGTTGCTTCCGATGAGGCTTGTTCAATGGATAGTGGAGGAGGAAATACCAATTGGGTATGGGCAAACCATTCAGGAAGTTTTTTTTTGGCCTTTTGCCTGGACAGTATTTGTTGGCATAGCTTGGGCATATCTAGCTCCGGGAATCGCTTGGCCTGGAGCATAAGCGTATGAATGTCGGCCTTTAAATGGGCTTGAATAAAATCGATTTCCTTAGCGCTTAGCGGCTGTACTGATAGCGGTTGATCTGTGTTCATTCTGTAGTACCCCGAAATGATTTGAGAGGTGTTTTAAGTGCCATATCAGGCATATTTTTGGGCATACATGCCCGTTTACGCTGCAATATACGATCCCATCGGTAGTAAGGCTAAATGATTTTTTAATTCAGTAGGACTAACCGATTGAAAATTATAATTTCACCTCGAAATTCCTTTACCATTAAAAGATAATCTATAATTTATTATGAGAATTAGAACCTTTGAAGAATATCAGGACACCTATAATCAGAGTGTCGAAGACCCCGAAGGTTTTTGGGCAGAGATCGCCCAGCAATTTACTTGGAGAAAGCCATGGAAAAAAGTATTGAACTGGGATTTTACCCAGGGTACTACGAAATGGTTTGAGGGCGGAGAGCTGAATATCACCGAAAATGCACTAGACCGGCACCTAGGCGATAAGGGCGATCAACCTGCCCTGATATGGGAGCCAAACGATCCGGACGATCAGGCGGTGAATATTACTTATAAAGTGCTGCACGATCGGGTCTGCCGCTTTGCTAATGTCCTGAAAAAACATGGAGTCAAAAAAGGAGATCGGGTTTGTATATATCTTCCCATGGTACCCGAGTTGGCCGTTGCGGTATTGGCTTGTGCCCGTATAGGAGCAATACATTCGGTAGTATTTGGAGGCTTTTCGGCGCGCTCTATTGCTGATCGTATCAACGATGCCCAGTGCGTCATGGTAATTACTTCAGATGGTGCTTTCAGGGGTCCTAAGGTCATACCGATGAAAGATACCGTCGATGACGCCCTTGAGCAATGCGACAGCGTAAAGAAGGTGATCGTTATGGCGCGGACACGAACACCAGTTTCTATGTTCAAAGGCCGCGACCTTTGGTGGGAAGAAGAGGTGAAACATGTCGATTCCAACTGCCCTGCCGAGCCCATGAATGCCGAAGATCCTCTGTTTATTCTTTATACCTCTGGGAGTACGGGTAAGCCAAAAGGAGTGGTTCATACCTGTGGGGGTTATATGATCTACGCGACATATACCTTTACGAATGTGTTTCAATATGATCCTGGAGAAATTCATTTTTGTACTGCAGATATTGGCTGGATAACCGGACATAGTTATATTGTATATGGCCCACTGTGTGCGGGAGCCACCTCGGTGATATTCGAAGGAGTACCTACCTTCCCAGATGCGAGTCGGTTTTGGAAAATTGTAGAGCGGCATAAGGTCAATATCCTCTATACGGCTCCTACGGCAATCAGATCGCTTATGGGATATGGCCTGCATTTTGTGAAAGACCATGATCTCACCTCCCTGAAAAAACTAGGCTCAGTGGGTGAGCCTATAAATCAGGAAGCCTGGCATTGGTTCAAATTGAATATTGGCCGCAATATATGCCCATTAGTCGATACTTGGTGGCAGACTGAAACAGGTGGTATTATGATTTCACCATTGGCTGGAATCACCCCTGAGAAACCTTCTTTTGCCACCTTACCTTTACCTGGCGTTCAGCCGGTGTTGGTTGATGAAAAGGGAGATGAACTGGAAGGGAATAATGTCTCTGGTAACCTGTGCATTAAGTTTCCCTGGCCTGGGATTATTCGCACGATCTATGGGGATGCGGAGCGTAACAAGCAAACCTATTTCTCTACCTACCCCGGTATGTATTTTACAGGAGATGGCTGTCTGAGAGATGAGGATGGGTTCTATCGTATTACAGGGCGTGTAGATGATGTGCTTAATGTATCGGGTCATAGGATTGGTACGGCCGAAGTCGAAAATGCTATTAATATGCATTTGGGTGTGGTTGAATCGGCCATCGTCGGCTATCCACACGATATAAAGGGGCAGGGAATATATGCCTTTATCATTACTGACCAGAAACCGGAAGATCCGGAAATGTTCCGCAAAGGCATCGCGGCAACGGTTTCAAGGGTAATTGGTCCCATTGCTAAGCCCGATAAAATTCAATTTGTTAGCGGACTCCCGAAGACACGTTCCGGTAAAATTATGCGAAGAATTCTACGTAAGATTTCAGAGGGAGACTTCGATAGTTTAGGGGATACCAGTACACTTCTGGATCCGGCTATTGTAGAGGAAATTAAGGAGGGAGCATTATAGTTTTCTTAAAAATACAAAAAACGGCGAACCCAACATGGCTCGCCGTTTTTTGTATCAACCAAAGTCTATTTGCTTTTTTCGAGTTTATCCACTGAGCATCCGCATCCTTTGGAACAGCCTCCTCCATCTTTCAAACCTAGGCTTTTATAGAGTTTTTGACCTATAAAGCCTACTGCCATTAAGAAGAGCAAGAAAACTACAATCGTTTGTATGTCCATAATTCCTTAACGAACTAGTGGCTCCAATTGTTCCTTAATGCCAACTGGAAAGCGTGCTGATAATGGTGTTCACTATGCCAGGCATATTGAGCGATCACTTCGTCGAGTCGGAAGGTCTTGCCCGACTGCGGGTGTGTATAGGTTCGTGCCATATCGGCTTCATTCATAGAGTTCAGTAACAGCACCCAGCGAAGATGAATGTATCTGAGGAGTTGCGTAGATAGATCGACGGGTGCCGATTGCGCATCGGGCAATTCGGCCCATAATTCTTCCTGGTAGGGCTTTATGGTCGGATTGTCTTCGGTAAGGGCCAATCGAAATCTTATATATGCATTCATATGGCTATCAGCGACATGATGAACCAACTGCCGAACGGTCCATCCCCCGGGTCGGTAAGGTGTATTCAGCTTTTCAGCATCCCAGTCTCCAAGCAAATTGATGAATTTGGAAGGTAATGCGCTGATAATTTGAATGTTAGTCCTATTCTGTTCGTCAGTATAGGGGTGCTGAGCCACAAAGGGGCCAATAGGGAATTGCAGGTTATTGATATCCATCATTACTTTTTTTTAGAATGCTAATTCTCTGGTACTGTATTTTCATTTTTTGTACTTCTGAAGAGAATTCAGAAATGCTCCCGGATGGTCTCCAGTAACTCGCGGTGTGAGCCACAACCTGCAATGATGTCCCCACCAAAGAGATAGTTATCTCCGCCCGAAAAATCAGTTACCGTGCCTCCGGCTTCCTTAATCAGCAGGACCCCGGCTGCCATGTCCCAGGAGTTAAGATTATATTCATAAAATCCCTCGAACCGACCTGCTGCTACATATGCCAGGTCCACGGCTGCTGCGCCCATTCGCCGGATGCCATGCGTTTTTTGCATGAGAAGCTCAAGAATATACATATAGCGTTTCTGCTTCTCAAATTTATAGTAAGGGAAGCCAGTGGCGATCAGACTTTCTTGCAGTAAAGTAACCGACGAAACACCCATACGACGGTCGTTGCAGTAAGAGCCACCTCCCTTCCATCCCCAAAAGACTTCGTCCAAGCTAGGTTCGTGAATCACACCTAGCAATAGATCCTTTCCCCGAGCCAATCCCACACTGACGCAATATATGGGTATACCATGTATGAAATTGGTGGTGCCATCCAGGGGGTCGATTATCCAATTTAAGGCTTCCGGATTCGGCTCCATTCCCGACATGCCTTCTTCGGTAATGAAGCTTGCCTCCGGCAGAAGTTCTCTTAATTCTTTTATCAGGATCTTCTCCGCCTCCTTGTCTACGTAGGAAACCAGATTATTAAGGTCCTTGTATTCAATTTTTTCAGTGCTAAAAAGGGCAGCCTCCTGTTGGATAAAGGTTGAGGCAAGTTTTACAATGTCAATGGTTTGCTTTGTGAGTTGTTCTAGATTCATCATCAGGATTCCTTTTTGACAGGGATTTGAGAAAGTGAATTATTAAGATAATATACCCTCGCAATCAACATGACCAGGATGGGTATCAACACCAGATTATGTTTCTCTAATATACTGGTAGCACAAAGTAGGAGAAATCCATAAAAAACCAAAAAATATTGAAACCAGACTGGTCTACTATTTTTTGAGATCATAAAAATAATAGGAATCCAAAATGGGAATGCCCAGAGAATATCGAAATTAAAAGTAGTTACTCCATGGTTAGTCCCGAACCATAACAGGAGTATGAACCAGCCCATAAGCCCACAGATGGTAAACAGGATTTTGTCTAATAAGATATTGATTCGGTTGGTTTTAAGTTGCCAAACCGTATATGCTACGACCAGCAGAGCTAATGCCCAAAAGAAGTTCCTGGGCGTAAACACTTCTTCGTACGCTACTGCTGTTGCCTCGAATAGAATGCGTTCCGTCTGTACCAATGGTACGTTGCTGGAGTCTGTTTTGATAGAAGCAGCGTTGAATGCTTCACTAAGATTATCTGGCAAGAAGGTGGCCTGAATGGCCGTAGCTTCTTCGTCGGATGGAGCTCCTATGGCCAAATCCATACCAAAATCGGCCCAAGGGTTTTGAACATAAGCATATTGGTCTATCCATTCTCTGAAGCTCCGTTTTTCCCCCGGATATCCCGGGTAGTTTAAGCTGTCTCCACAAGCGGCCTGAACAGCCAGACCTAGCCGGGTAGCACAGTTATCGTAGAAAAATTTATACTGATATTCCCTGTTTTCCGGAAGATAATTGGTTTCCAGATATTGGTATAATTTCTCCTTTTGCTGAGCCGATAGATTCAGGATTTGTTGCTTTATAGACCTATTTTCTGCTTGCCAGTATGCCGCTTGAGGGGCTAAGGGAGCTACAGATATGGTATAGGGCAGGGTTCCTCTGAGAAATTTGATATAAAAGTTCCCCGTTTCAAAGCTAAAGGTACCGTAACTATAGGCCTTGTCCATGCCAGTAAGCGGATCACTAAACCATAGAACGCTATGACCAAAACCAGAGTAAAGTTCGGTTCCAGGGCCTACAGTCACCAGACTCACCTGAGTTTCCGGTGACAGGCTTTGGGAATATACCGTTCCCCTGGCTGCCCAGGAGAGCACAGTTAATATTAGTGAAAAATTGATGATCCTAAAGAAATTTTTTGAGTACATAGGAGGTAATAATGGATGGTATAATAATATTGGGCTGCAATAATCAGTCCGATTGCTTTTTTATATTTGGTTTGCCACCAAGTACGATGACAATCTCTCCTTTAACGGTTTTGGCCTCAAAATGGGCCGTTACTTCCGCTAAAGTACCCCGAACATTTTCTTCATAAAGCTTGGTAAGCTCTCTGGAAACTGAAACAGGGCGATCTGGGCCAAATGCTTCAGAAAATTGTTGCAAAGCTTTCACAAGCCGGTGAGGAGACTCGTAAAATATCATCGTGCGCTCTTCGTCCAGGAGATTTTGAATTCGTGTCTGCCGACCTTTTTTATGGGGTAAAAAACCTTCAAAAACGAAACGATCGCTTGGAAGGCCCGAGTTCACTAGGGCGGGTACAAAGGCCGTAGGTCCGGGCAAGCATTCTACTTCAATGCCTGCCTGTATACAGGCGCGAACGAGTAAAAAACCTGGGTCGGAAACCGCAGGGGTCCCCGCATCCGAGACTAGGGCTAGGGTTTCTCCTTTTTTGATCCGCTCTATCACCCTGGCCACAGACTGATGTTCGTTGTGAATATGGTAACTCTGCATGGGTTTGGAAATTCCCAGATGCTTCAGTAAATGACCAGAGGTCCGGGTGTCCTCAGCAAGCACCACGTCAGCGGTTTTTAAAATATTAATGGCCCGTAGCGTAATGTCTTCCAGGTTTCCTATGGGAGTGGGTACTATATATAGCTTCATTATGGCAATTTACAAAACGGTCGACTGTGCTGCCGTTTTAGGATTTATAAGGGTAATGACTTGCGGCTTTATCGATTGCTGCGGCTAGAGTATGGTCTTTTTCTGTGACCTTATTGCCGGCATCGTGGGTGCTTAGGGCAAATTTTACTTCATTATACATATTCGCCCACCAGGGGTGATGATCCATTTGGTCGGCTATCAGGGCTACATCCTGCATGAATGCAAATGCCTCTTTAAAGTCTTTAAAGATATAGGTTTTGATGAGTTGATCGTCCTGTTCTTTCCACATGATCTCTGTCGTTTGAGGTTGATCCCGATTTGTAATTAATTTAACTTAGAGACAAAACTAAATACGCTCAGGAATGGTTGTACGAAGATACAAGGATTCTTATTGATTATTATCTATAATAATTTAGGTACCTGAATAGACTACTTCTATCTTTGCTGTTTTTTGAGCTATTTCGGTTTTAGAGATTAGCTCAGGTTCTTGTTTTGGTATATTATCAGTAAATAAACGATATGAAAATTGAAATGGTACGCGTCGATGACGCATTTCACTTTGAAGGAACGGGTTCATCGTCCATTAAAGTGCATACCGACGGCTCCCCAGAAATAGGAGGTCAGAACGCTGGGGTTCGACCTATGGAACTCTTGCTTATGGGGCTGGCCAGTTGTAGCGCTATCGATGTGGTATTAATTCTTAAAAAGCAACGCCAGGAAATTACAGATTTTCGTATTGTGGCCGATGGAGATAGGACCGAAGAAGAGGGCACTAAAAGGAGCCCTTTCCGCACTATTCATTTAACTTTTAGACTAAAAGGAGTGGATTTGGATGAAAGCAAAATCAATCGGGCTATCAATTTGTCCATGGAAAAATATTGCTCGGCCACGGCTCAGCTTGAAGCCTTGGCTACCATTACCCACAGTGTGGAAATCATAGATTAAGGAACAGGAATATTTAAGAAATAATCAGGGTAGGGCATCATATATTTTTATCTTATCCGATGACGCACTTCAGAACTGAAGTACGTCTAATTTATATAATGTAAACATGCAACAATATCAGGCCTTATTACGACACGTACTGGATACAGGTGTTAGAAAGACAGATCGTACCGGAACAGGGACCATTAGTGTTTTTGGTTATCAAATGCGATTTAACCTCCAAGAAGGTTTTCCCTTGGTAACCACCAAGAAAGTACATATGAAGTCGGTTATCCATGAGCTGTTATGGTTTCTGCAAGGAGATACGAATATCGCTTATTTGAAAAATCAAGGGGTTTCTATCTGGGATGAATGGGCCGACGAAAATGGTGATCTGGGACCTGTATATGGCAAGCAATGGCGGAGCTGGTCTGCTCCTAATGGAGAGTCGGTAGACCAGTTGATGGAGGTTATCAAACAACTGAAAACAAATCCTGATTCGCGGAGAATTATCGTTTCTGCCTGGAATCCTGCTGAGCTGCATTTGATGAAATTGCATCCTTGTCATGCGTTATTTCAATTTTACGTTGCGCCTCCCGACACAGATGCGGGGGAGACCCGTGGGAAGCTTTCCTGCCAGCTTTATCAACGCAGTGCCGATGTCTTTTTAGGGGTTCCATTTAATATAGCGAGTTATGCATTATTAACCATGATGGTCGCCAGAGAATGTAATCTGGACCTTGGGGATTTTGTGTGGACTGGAGGAGATACCCATATTTATGTGAACCACCTGGAGCAGGTTAACCTTCAGTTGAGCCGTAGTGTCAGAGCATTACCTCAGATGAAGCTTAATGAAGACGTTCAAAGCGTTTTGGACTTTAAATACGAAGACTTCCAACTGGAAAACTATGATCCATGGCCAGGAATTAAGGCACCTGTGGCTGTTTAGTAGCTCATCTTTCCAGGGCTGGGCTGCGATTTTAAAATTCAATCATTTAGCGTGCAATGTATTCCGTCGTGCCTGCATGGCTAGGATGGTATTTTAACCAAATTTCAGTAGCATCTGCATTTTTACAGTGCCGCCATCATGAACATACAATATATCCTCGAAATAATCGGTACCGTTTCTTTTGCTATTTCCGGTGCTTTGGCCGTGCGGGATCAGCAACACCAGGACTGGTTTAGTGCATCCTTCACTGCCTTTATTACCTCCATAGGGGGCGGTACCATGAGGGACATCCTTTTGGATAGTTATCCATTGGTGTGGATCAGTGATATCACCATTATATATGCTATTATCGTAGGGATTTTGGCCACTTTTATTTTCTACAAATATTTGATTGGACTACGTAAAACCCTGTTTTTTTTCGATACCTGGGGGATTGCCTTATTTACTATCGTAGGTACAGAAAAAGCGCTACATCTCGGTGTACGTCCTGAAATTGCAGCCATAATGGGTGTTTTTTCAGCAGTAATGGGCGGAGTAATTAGAGATGTAATGACCAATCAAATGCCTATTATTTATAGCAGAGAGGTATATGCCACTGCCTGTTTTACCGGGGCATGTACCTATTTATTTCTCAACTGGATGGGGGCTGGCCGCAATGTAGCTTTTATCGTAGCAGCTTCTGTGATTATAATCCTACGCATCTTCGCAGTAAAATATAAATGGAGTGTGCCAGTTTTTTTTCGATAGCTCGCTCGTTCTCCGGTGATGTTTATAACAGAGAAGGCCTGCTGGTGCGAGCAGGCCTTCTCTGTTATCAGGCGGGTCAGATAAACTAAGGTGCAATCCAGATTTACCGACTCTACGCTATTTACTTCTTCTTTTTTAATTTGTTTTTAACGGCGGGAGCCAGGTTCTTCATTTCTGGCAGGCTACTTTGCATACTACTTATCCCTTTTTCAATCTGTCCTTTTAAGAAACCGAATGAAGGGTCTCCAGAGCTTTCTCCTAAGTTCAACGCTTTCTGAGCAAAGGGTATCGCTTCAGCAACTTTTCCCATCTTGCCAAGAATTTGGGCCTTAAGCCACAGATTCATAACGGTTTCTTTAATTCCAATAGCCTTGTCGACCATAGAAAGCGCCTGTCCCAAATCCTTACCCTTGTTAAGCATATAACCCGCGGCGTTTTGCAGAACGGCGGGATCTTCGGGCTTTTCAGCAACGGCCTTATTTAGGCCAGCCATGGTCAGTGTTTCCGTATCAATCAATAATGGAACTGGTACCTTTACCGACGCCCACGACAAGTTTAACATGGCCGAGCTATCGGAAATGTTTGAGAAATCGATGGTAAATGTTTCTGTAAATTCGCTAGACTGAGGGGCTACCTGGATCCGAGCCACATCTTCGGACTGACTATAATTAGCCGTTCCTCCCTGATTTACATTTTTATTGAGAATAACGGTCCATGCCCCTCCGGAAGGAATGGAAAACACCGCATATTTCCCCGCTGGGACGGCCCGGCCACCAAATTGAAAATCACTACTGGACTCTAATATAGTAGCTGCGTTGGCTCCAGTACGCCATAATTGATTCAAAGGTGCTAGTACGGAACTATCGGCAAAGGCTGTACGCCCTTTGATGCCTGGACGGGAATATTTGACGGTAAAATCGGTGACGCCAACGGTTTGGGTAACAGTCGCTCCTGGACTTGCCTGAGGCGTGCGTTGGGCTTGTGCGTGTATAAGGGAACCAGCCACTACTAGCATAGAAAGAAGATACTTTTTCATGTGAAATGTGTTTTTTGTGACAATTATTAAAAACTTGTGACGAAATTAGTGGTAATTTATCAGATAGCCTACCCCCAGATATGAGCAGTTTACTAAAGTACCTAAATGCATATACTCCAATTGATGATAACGAAAAGAAAATGCTGGAAGCTACACTCACACTTGTAACCGAAAATTCTGAATGTTTTTTACGTAGTAATCTTGAGGGACATATTACGGCTTCGGCATGGATTGTGGACCCACGACGTTCTCAGGCCTTATTGATGCATCATAGAAAGCTGAATCGATGGTTTCAACCCGGAGGACATTGCGATGGCGATAAAGAGGTATTAGCCGTTGCTAGGAAAGAGGCCGAAGAGGAAACAGGTCTTGCCGGACTGACTTTGATATTCGACCAGATATTTGATATTGACCGGCATACTATACCAGCCAATGCCAGAGATGCCGCTCATGATCATTTTGATATTCGCTTTCTTTTTGAGGCCGATCCACAAACTCCCTTGCTGATCAACGAAGAATCCCGGGCTCTAAAATGGATCCCACTTTCGGAAATTAAGGCCTATAATGATTCCGAATCAATTTTAAGGATGGTTCGGAAAACTAGGGCTTTACAATCCTTATTACCTGTTGCTGGCTCTTAGTCTGTACTTTTAGTATATAAATTCCAGGACTCAAATCTGGAATTGCGAGGTAAACGGTTGGCTCTAGCAGACCGGAAGTACGGTATATTTCTTGACCATTCCCTTTAATTATACTGATCTGCGCCGGCTGATTCTTCAGTACGGTGGGTACTAAAAGGGTCAATGGGTCCATGACGGGGTTAGGAGCCACCCTGATGGCCATAGGCGGTTGAGGCTCCACTGCCAGAGGGCCGTATTCCGTTGCAACGATCTGTTCCAGCTTGCGTAAATTGGGGACACCATAGCCTAGATAATTATCAGGACGGTCCGCTTGATTGCCCGATTTCTTTAATACGGAAATGACTTGCTGTGCGGTTAGAAAAGGATACGCTTGCCAGGCCAATGCGACTAATCCGGCTACTTGGGGACAAGAAAATGAGGTGCCCTGTGAAGAAACAACTGTGCCCGTACCCACATTGGTACCAATGTATACACCCAATCCTACTGCTGACACATCGGGCTTCTGCTGCCCTAGGGCATTGGGCCCAATACTACTGAAAGATGCGTATTCCAAATTTCTATTCGTGGCCCCCACGCTGAGTACTGAATCAACGTCAGCAGGGGCAATGATATATTTCCATGGACTAGAAGCTTCGTTTCCGGCAGAATTCACTACCACTATCCCTTTCCTACTGGCCCAGCGCGCAGCCCTGGATACGATTGTTGTATGGCCATCCATATCCTCGTAGGTATAATTATAATCGGCGTTATTAAAGGGGCCAATAAAGGTGCTGTACCCAAGCGAAGAGGTAATGATATCTACGCCTATACTATCGGCACGCTCAGCGGCAAGCAACCACGCTACCTCTTCATAGGGCGACTCCATCATATTGGATTCGGTTCGATATAAAACAAATTTAGCTTTAGGAGCAATCCCAACGATCATTCCAGGTTGATAGGCCGCAATTGTCGAGAGTACGTTGGTGCCATGCGACTGTTTATCATATACATTTACCTCTCCTGCTATGAAATCATAGGTTTCTAAAACCCTTTTCTCGTCAAAAAGAAGTTTGAAATATTCCAGTTGGTCTGCACGACTGAAGCCTTCATCAAAGGCAGCGATCACAATTTCTTGACCTAATATCCCTTTTTGATGAAAATAGTCTGCTCCTAGCAGTGTGGTCTGAGTTCGGGCCAGTCCATAATCTAATGTTACAGGTGATTCTGTAGCTTGTGCCTTTACTGCCATTCGTACCTCTCCGGGCTCAGTGCCAAACAAAACAGGGTGATTGCCTTCTATGGAGCTAAAAAAGGGAAGCATTTTGATGGCCTTAAGTTGGGATTCATTTGCTTCGACCAGGGCTCCATTGAACCAACGAGTGGTACTGATGACCTTTGCTCCAGTGGCAGCTACCCGTGCCAGATAACTGGGTGAAACGGGAAGGTCGCTTTCGGAGATGGGTATATTTTGTCGATACCGACGGGCTAGGGCCTTAGGACTCAAAAATTCCTCCGCTTTCTCCAGGGAAAATACATTATCTGCCTTGTCCTTAAAAAGTAGCAGATATCTGGAATTTATCTGTGCCAGAACATCCTGCGTCCCCAGTAAAATAAATAGGGCTAACCATTTTAGTTTCATATGCTGCTTATTGGTTATGATTGCTTGTGGTTATTCAAGAATTTTCCTATGTCCCAGATATGGACAATCCAATAGTTCTTCCATGCTCTTAAATGGGATCAAGGTTTTCTGATAGCCAAAGTGATGTCCCAGTGTAGCCGTTTCATTATCACCCAGCGAGATTTCTACATCTTCGGCCGTGAACTGAGCGGGATGCTCATAACCGGCAGCATGCGTTATCTCAATGATTTCCTTGGTGAACGTACGTACATAGTTATGGAATCTCTGACTCTTAAGAGCTGGATCGATACCCGATTCAAGCCATTTATTATTGGTGGCAATTCCTGTGGGACAGCGATTGGTATGACAAATTTGCGCCTGAATACAGCCTATCGACATCATGGCTTCCCGGGCAACATTGATAATATCGGCGCCCAAAGAGAAGGCCATGACGGCTTGGCCGGGCAATCCAAGTTTGCCTGAAGCGATAAAGGTGATTTTATCGTTTAGATTATGTTTCTGGAATATTTTGTAGGCACGGGCAAATGCTTGTACAAAAGGAAGTGAAACATGATCGGCAAAGGCGGGTGGTGCAGCGCCTGTACCCCCTTCTCCACCATCAATTGTTATAAAATCCGGCCCCTTGCCACTCTCGGCCATACGGTGAGCCAGTTCTTCCCACATTTCCGTTTTACCCACCGCCGATTTTATTCCTACCGGAAGTCCGGTTGCCTCTGCTATACTTTCTACGAAATCGATCAGGCCCTGCACATCGCTGAAAGCACTGTGGTAGGGCGGGGAATTGACATCTTTCCCCATAGGGACATGTCGTATTTCTGCAATTTCCTTCGTGATTTTGCTGGCAGGAAGAACTCCTCCTTTACCCGGTTTTGCTCCCTGCGAAAGTTTGACCTCTATCATCCGGATAAATGGATTGTCCTGGCATAATCGTACCATTTTTTCCATTGAAAATAATCCATCCTCATCCCGCACTCCAAAATAGGCGGTACCAATATGGAATACGACATCTGCTCCATTTTGGTGATAGGGAGATAAGCCACCCTCTCCGGTATTATGATAATTTCCAAAAAGAAAAGAGCCCTTATTAAGCGATTCGATGGCCCGGGAAGATAGAGATCCATAGCTCATCGCACTCACGTTGATAATGGATCTGGGTCGGTAGGGCCGCTTTCTCTGATGCGATTCTCCAATCAGTTTGGCAGCTGGTAAGGTATAATGATTCTTGTCTAATATATTATAAAGAAAATGCGGATGCGTAGGTTTCAGGCTCGTTCCCAGTAGAGTGGGCTTGATAAACACATGTCCAGCTTGCATAATGTCCTGGTCGGTACCAAATCCCTGATAGTTATTTTCTTTTTTGGCGGATGCATAAATCCACGAACGTTGCTTTCTGTTGAACGGGAGTTCTTCCCTATTATTGGCAACAATATATTGCCTGAGCTCGGGTCCAATCCGCTCGATAATATACCGCAGGTGCCCTACCACCGGGAAATTATGCTGTATCGTATGCCTGTTTTGAAAGATATCTCGGATGGCAAGTAGGGCGATCAATGCAATCAATATCAGCAGCCAGATAGGGATATATGTAAATATGCTTGACAGGTTCATATAATTTTAGTTTGTGTGATAGGATTATTATACGATAGGCCTCTTTACTTATCGTAAGATTTAAACACAAAAACACTTCATGAAAATGAAGTGTTTTTGAAATATTATTTCTTCAGCCCAGGCCAATTGCTATTTCAAGCCTTGGACTATTGTGCGTTCACTTCTAAGACTTCGTCTAATTCTGTTATCTTTTCAAGATCTGTCCAAAAACCAGGATATGACTTTACTACTACCCCGGGTTCTTCAATATTGATGGGAAAGAGCATACCGACCGGTGCAAAGGCCATGGCCATTCGATGGTCGTCATAGGTATCGATGGTAGGAATCTGATCAGCTTTCTCAGAAGTTCTCCTCACCTGATATTCTTCGCAGGATTTTACTTCGATAAGTTCAGCCCCTAATTTGACCAGTTCTTGCTGCAAGGCTAGAACCCGATCCGTTTCTTTAATTTTCAAGCTCTCAATCCCAGTAAGTGTCAGAGGGATTTTTTTCATAGCACAGCATACGGCTACAGTTTGAGCTAGATCGGGACAATCAGTAAAATCGTAACGTAGCGAAGTTTGAGGAGTAATTTTGGTTAAGATAACCCCTTCTGAGGTATATCGAGTCTGCACGCCTAAAGCCTGCATAATCTCCACAATAGCACTGTCGCCTTGAAGCGAATCTTCTTTTAAACCCAACAGAGTAATCTCCGCATCGGGAGCCAAGGCAGCTATGCTATACCAATAGCTAGCGCCTGACCAGTCTGACTCAATGGCATAAGGTCTGGCCAAATACTCGCCCGGTTCTACCGCGATGGTATTCGTAGCCCAATCGGCCTGATATTTGATGCCGAAATGGGCCATTTGTTTCAACGTCATTTCAATATAAGGTCTGGAGCCTACCTCTCCTTCCAGCTCAATGTTTATGCCTTGTGGAAGTGCTGGTGCAATCAGTAAAAGAGCCGATATATATTGGCTGCTTACATTCCCTTGTATCTTAATCGTGTTATTTCCAGAATAATTAAACCCTTCTAGCTGTAGTGGAGGAAATCCTTCCTCTTTTACAAAGCGAATAGTGGCTCCCAAGGTTTTCAAAGCATCTACCAAAATTCCAATAGGCCTCTCGCACATGCGGGGGGTTCCAGTCATGGTTTTATTCTGATTGGTTACAGTGAAGTAAGCTGTCAAAAACCGCATGGTCGTTCCAGCATCCAGCACGTCCGCTACCGGATCAGCAGACTTCAATAGCCGCTGCATGGTCTGAGAGTCGCGTGCCTCGGATATATTCGTAAGGGTGCATTTAAAACCGGTAAGGGCATCGATAATTAACGCCCGATTACATTCACTTTTAGATGCTGCCAGTTTGATTTCGGCGCGTACAGGGGTTTGAGGTGGATTGACAACGATACTTTTCACTAGTATTGGACGATTACAAAAATGGATTGGTTATTAAATATGGACCCAAAGAATATATTAATAGGTCTCTAGCACTTTTAATTTATTACGGCCGTTAATACGAACGGTAGTAAAGGTTAATTTATAACTGATAAATCCTGCAGCAATAAAAGCTCCACCTACCGCTATGGCTCCTGCATCGGTAGTGAACCTTTTATTATCTATGCCGGGATTAAAAAAATCGGCTCCGATATAAATAAGCCCGACCAAAGGGAAAAGGGGAGCAGCCTGGGAGATAAAAGGAATATTTTTGTGGGTCTTTACATATTTGATCTCTTTCAGCGGTATCTCCTGGTAATCCATACGCACGGCGGCTTCATTAATAATAGCGATTGAAAGGGAGGAGTCTGTGATGGCTGCAATGGGCTCGTTAAACCGGATGGTTTCGTTTTTCATTCTGAATTTAATCAGATCTCCTGGGAAGTAACGATGTCTATGAAAAAAGCCAAGAATAGGAGAAGCATCTAAAACCAGATACTTTTGATTCGGCTGGGCGATGATGCGATTGCTGGGCTTATCCTTCACAAATATTTCCTCACTACTGAGTACCTTGGCGCGGTCATAATGGTCCTGACCGTTTGCCTGAAATGACAGGAACAGAATTAAAGCCCAAAAAACCGTGAGTTGCTTCATAGTAATTTCTTAGATGTTTCAAAGATAGAGAATCATTCTTAAAACGGCTACACTAAGCGATATGTTGCCATTTTAATTTGATTCTATTGGGCTTTCCGCCGTTTCTTCAGAACGTGCTTGCATGGACACTCCTCCAGATACCAGCATCTTCATGATATCCGTAGAGGAAGCGTCAATAGGCCTTACATTGGCAATAGGGACGATGTAAAGCTCACCTGAAAGGGCATAGGAGAAGGGCATATAAACGGCTACATGGTCGATGAGCTGGAGTTGCTTGAGGTCGGGTTGGGTAATAAAACCAATTTTTTTGATACCTGTATCCCTGTACATGGTTACTAATACAGGCTGGTTAAATTTCTTTTTATCACCAACAAAGGCGAGTAACAGATCCTTGATGGAGTAATAGATCAGGCTGACCAATGGAATTCTTCTTAGAATTCCCTCTGTGAGCCTGAAAAAAGATTGGGGTACTACAGTAGAAAAGAAAAAACCCAGAAGAATAATAGAGCCCAGAATAATCAGTACGCCTAAACCAGGGAGATAAACGACCTGATTATTAGAAATGGGGATATTGATCGGGATGATATTGTCTAGGAACTCAACACCCGACCAGATAATGAGGGCGGTAATGTATAGAGGGGCCACCAGCACCAGTCCTCTGATGAAATAGCTAAGCAGCCTTTTTATGATTCTGTTTCTGATTTCCATTTATTAGACTCCAATAATCCCCCTTATGTCGGGCTCTTGCCCACGTATATGCTACGGTTATTACTTCGTTTTGGTTCCGTATATTAATGCGAAATAACGACTAAATAATAACAATTTGTTATCGTGGCAGGTTTACTTATTGCAAGCTGGACTTGGATTGCGGATATTTGCAGGCTTATTCTGCTCTTTATGTAATTATAGAACGGGATATTATTGATGTTGAAAATATAATCATTAGAAAATATGAAGTTTCAGGCCGAATATCTGAGATCATTTACCAAGCAGGTATTTTTATCCATAGGATGTAGTGATGCAGATGCTACCCTGGCATCTACCGTCCTGCTAAGTGCCGATTTGCGCGGTGTGGATTCTCACGGCATTGCACGCCTGGCCGGTTATGTTCGCTTAATGGATCATGGTCGTCTCAATCCGAACCCTGATATTAAGGTTGTTTATGAAACGCCCAGTACTGCCGTGGTAGATGGAGATAAAGGGCTAGGGCTGGTAGTAGCACCCAGAGCCATGGAAATTGCTATGGAAAAGGCAGAGAAAGTGGGTTCAGGATGGGTGTCTGTTCGTAATTCTAACCATTTTGGTATTGCCGGATATCACGCCATGCTGGCTCTGGAAAAAGATATGATCGGATGGACTATGACCAATGCTGCCCCTTTGGTAACGCCCACATTTTCACTGGACAAACTTTTAGGAACAAATCCAATTGCTGTAGCCGTTCCCGCTGGTAAACAGCCGCCTTTTGTGGCGGACTTCGCTTCTACGGCAGTAGCGTATGGGAAATTTGAAATATTGCAGCGCAAAGGACTTCCTGCCCCGATAGGATGGGCCCAGGACGCCGAAGGCATGCCTACTGACGACTCTAATGCGGTAAAAAGTGGAGGTGGGTTGCTTCCTCTGGGCTCCGATAGAGAACATGGAAGCCATAAAGGTTATGGCTTAGGTGCCATCGTAGATATATTTTCAGGGGTTTTGTCAGGCGCTAATTTTGGTCCTTGGGTACCGCCATTTGCAACGGCAGGATTTATGAATACACAGCAGGCAGCCGGCCTGGGTACCGGACATTTTGTAGGAGCGATGCGGGTGGATGGCTTTCGCCCCACCGATGAATTCAAAGCCGATATGGACAAATGGATTGGTGCTTTCAGAGGGGCGCGACCGGTAGCGGGTGAAACGGTGCTTATTCCTGGAGACCCTGAGAGGGAAACCGAAAAAATAAGGGCCGTTGAGGGAATAGAACTTCTACCACCGGTGATAGAGGCATTAAGAGAGCTAGCCAGTCGTTTTAATATTAACTTTGATGACCCGGCAAATTAAGAAAGAAGAGTACAGCATAACAATTAAATATTAACGTAACGGGTCCTGAGACCTCTGAACATTCATCCTTATATGTCAAGAAATTTTAAGGTCGGTTTCTTCCTTGTTTTGGCCATTCTGACCACCACTTTTACATTCTACTTCTGGCAACTGGTAAAGACGCCGAATTTTCAGGTAAATAAAAAGACCAGTTTTGCCCTTTACATTCCAGAAGGTGCTACTTACGACCAGGTGTTGGACTCCCTAAATCGTAATGATGTGGTCGCCGATCAGATATCATTTAGATTTTTAGCGAAATTTTTGGACCTGCCTGAAAATATCAAGCCCGGGCGTTATCTGCTGAAGCCCGATATGAGCAATTATGAAGCCGTTAAAAAGTTGACGTCCGGAGATCAGGATCCTGTAAAGCTAACCTTCAATAATATTAGATTGAAGCAAGACCTGGTAAGTCGTATTGGAAGCCGTTTCGCATTTGGCGAAGAAAACTTTGGAAAGGCGTTGTCTGACCCTACATTATGTGCGAAATATGGCTTCGATACGACCACCATTATCAGTATGTTTTTGCCCAATACTTATGATATTTTCTGGACTACCGGTACCGAAAAGTTTATGGATAGAATGCATAGTGAATACCAAAAATTCTGGAATCCGACGAGAATGGCAAAGGCCGATTCGTTAGGATTGACCCCAATTCAGGTGTCAATTCTGGCTTCCATTGTTGAAGAAGAACAGGCCCGGAAAGTGGATGAAAGGCCTATGGTGGCAGGGCTCTATCTTAATCGATTGAAGGCGGGAATGCCTCTGCAAGCCGATCCTACTATTAAGTTTGCCTTACAGGATTTTGCAATCAAGCGTATCCTGAACGATCAGTTAAGAGTTCGATCTCCTTATAATACCTATGTGAACACGGGCCTCCCTCCAGGACCCATCCGGATTGCCGATTTGAATTCTCTCAATGCAGTCCTGGATTATAAGGATCATGAGTATATATATATGTGTGCCAAGTCTGATTTGTCGGGTTATCATGCATTTGCCAAGACATATGCAGAGCATCTTAAAAATGCAAGAGAATACCAGACGGAGCTTAATCGTCTGAAAATTATGAAATAATAAGTTAGAGGCCTGGCCCAAAAATTGTAGAGAATGTTTTCTTATAAAGTTGAAGGAGTGCGTGTCCGTTATGCCGACACGGATCAGATGGGATATGTTTACTATGGAAACTATGCCCGATATTATGAAATCGGTAGGGTGGAGGCATTAAGAAGCCTGGACTTTCATTATAAAAAAATGGAAGATACGGGTGTGATGATGCCGGTCTATGAAAATCGTTCCAAATACCTGAAACCCGCACGCTACGACGATCAGTTAAGCATTAAGGTGACTATCAATCAATTACCTGGGGTGCGGGTCACCTTTCAATATGAAATTAGAAATCAGGATGATATTCTCCTTAATACCGGTGAAACTATATTGGTATTTCAGCGTGTAGATACGGGGAAGCTGTGCTTTGCTCCAGAATCCCTGCTAGAGAAATTGAAACCATTTTTCAACTAAATAAGGCTGTATGCTTGAAAAATTATTGCGATCCAGACAGATCAAGCGATTTATTGTATGGCTTCAGCATACTCATTTCTTCAGAGAGGGAGTGTCATGGTACGACATCATTGTCAATATTATTGATAAGAATAAGCGGTTTGACCTGGATCAGAGAGCTTCGGCGGTTGCCTTTAGCTTTACCTTAGCCTCCTTTCCTGCCGTAATCTTTCTGTTTACCCTCATTCCCTACCTCCCGTTGCCTACTGCAAAGCAGCAAGTAATGGGACTGCTGAGCGATATCGTACCTTACGGGATCTACCGTCATGTTAACCACGCTATAGAAGATATCCTTAACAGGCCCAGAAGCGGGGTGCTTTCCTTTGGATTTATTTTTGCCATCCTGGCTTCTACCAATGGGATGATGTCTCTGATGAAATCATTCGATGTAATCTTTGGCGAGAAAAAGAGCCGAGGGTTTCTCCTGGGCAGAGCGGTAGCCCTTATGTTGACTGTCCTCCTGGTCGTTGTAATTTGTGTTACTGTCATCCTTCTGATCGTAGGAGATGCCGTTATGGGTCTTCTTAGTGAGTGGGCTATAATTACCGATGGAGTGGTAATCTTCGTACTGAATGTTACCCGGTATTTAGTAAGTTTTGCCGCGCTAATGGTTGCCATTTCGCTCATGTACCGTTTTGCGCCGACCAATGGAAAAAACTTTTCATTTATAAATTCAGGGGTCATCATAGCCGCTGTACTCATCTTGGTAGCAACCTTTGGGTTTTCGTTCTACCTGTCCCAGTTTCATACCTATAATAAACTCTACGGATCCATCGGGGCGGTAATAGCGCTGATGATATGGTTTTATCTGCTATCATTTTTGCTTATTCTTGGTTTTGAAATTAATGCCAGCATAGCTATGATCAAATCGAAGGGGGACCAATCGTAATTGGATTAATCGTGATGCGGTGACTTCACGGGCCTGAATTTCGTCAGAACGATTATGTTAGGTGCCCCAAAAGAAGATATTAACCCGCATCCATTGGTAAGTGTCATACTTACTTGTTACAACCAAGCGCCGTACCTGGAAGCAGCAATAGCTTCAGTACTTAGCCAAACTTACCCATATATTGAGCTGATCATAATCGAAAATGCAAGCACTGATCAATCCTTAACCATCATCACAACTTTCCTGAATAAACACCCTGCCATTCGGTTCATTCAGAATCGGGAGAATATTGGACTTTGTAAAGCCTTCAATCAGGGATTATCCTTGGCCGAAGGTACCTATATAATTGATTTTTCAGGCGATGATATTATGCTGCCCGAGCGCGTGGGTCAACAGGTACAGTTTTTTAGCCAGCAGCCCGCTGATTGTGGCTTGATCTATGGAAATGCCATCTATATCGATGCCCACACGGAGTTCTGCTCCATGCATTTTCCCATCGATTCCCAGGGCCTTTCCTTAGACTCTCCTCCATCCGGAAGGGTATACTCCGATATATTGCATCGCTATTTTATACCTGCACCCACCATGATGATGCGTGCCGAAACGATCCGACAATTGGGTGGATACGATGAGGATCTGATCTATGAGGACTTTGACCTCTGGGTTCGGCTCTCCCGGGACTATACCATTATTTATCAGGATACGATTCATACGTTAATTCGCAAACATGTTACCTCTTTGAGTCAGCAGGTTTTGCTTAGAAAAAACGAAATTTTAAAGAGCACCCTGACTGTTTGTCATAAAGCTTATGCGCTCAACCGCTCGAAGCAGGAGAATGGTATTTTAGCCGCTCGTATCCGGACCTTTATTCGTAAATGTTGGTATACCCATTCCTTCGACCTGGTGGAAGATTTTAGAATTTTATTAGAACAGGTAGAATTTTTAGATCGATATACAAAAATATTCATAGTATTCTGTAGATTACGGTTACCTATCAACAGAGTTTATCGTATAATTCATAGAATTCTAAACTTTCGAGGCTCCTGTGGGATAGATTTTGCCCGTAGCGTTGTTATCAATAAAAACCAAATAGCTTATGCCTGCCGAATTTATTCGAATTTATCCAGAGAACCCCGACGAAAGAAAAATCAGAAAAGTAGTTGAGTGCCTGCGAGATGGGGGATTGGTTATTTATCCCACCGACACAGTGTATGGGTTAGGATGTGATATTTACAATGCCAGGGCAGTTGAAAAGGTCGCACGTATTAAGGGGGTGAAGCCACAGAAAAATGACTTCTCGTTTATTTGCTACGATTTGAGTCATATAGCAGACTATGCCCGGGTTGGTAACGCAGCCTTCAAATTAATGAAAAGAGTTTTACCAGGCCCCTATACATTCATCTTGGATGCAACCAATAATGTTCCCAAATTGTTGAATACCAATAAAAAAACAGTGGGGATCAGGGTTCCGGATAATAATATTCCCAGGATGCTCGTCAAGCAGCTGGGGAACCCTATCGTAACAACTTCAATAAAAGATGAAGATGAAGTGATTGAGTATTCCACTGATCCCGAATTGATTTTCGAGAAGTTTCAGCATCAGGTAGACATAATCATTGATGGGGGCTATGGAGGAAATATAGGTTCGACCATCGTTTTGGCTACAGACGATGACTTTGAAGTGATCCGCGAGGGGCTGGGAGACGTAAGTGTAATTGGATAAAAAGAATAGTTGGCGCTACATTATATCTGGAAACGTCCCTATCTCTCTTTATTCAGGCAATTAGAATTAATATTTGTCGTTAAATTTTTGATATTATCAAAGTCCTTTCTCATATTTGATAGTGCGAGTAATTGAAAAAAGTACCTCCGAAAAGGAGTCCGTCAGAATCGAATTGCAATATTTACCGAGTTTGGAATACTTCTGTTGTTTGTTGAAACAGGATGAAATTTGGTTGGAAACGGAGGAGGTTTATCAGAAGCAAACATATAGGAACCGGTGCAAGGTTCTTACGGCCAATAAGATCGATATCCTGACCGTACCCGTAAAAAAGTATTCCCATGGTACGCTTTCGAAAGATATAGAGATTGATTATGATCAGAATTGGAAACGTAGACATTGGGGCTGTTTCCAATCGGCCTATGGAAAGTCTCCTTATTACGAATATTATGCACCCGAGCTTAGGGCCATTTATGATAAAGAATATCAGTTTCTGGTCGATCTGAATTATGAATTGTTGACATTTTGTCTTAGATTGGTGGGGCTTAAGAAAGAAGTTAGGTACAAAATGTCAGGCTCGGAAATTGCTTCAAAACCCGCTAAAGACTTTATTTCGACTATTAACAATAAAAAAAGTACAAATAATTATAAATTTTACCGTTCTGTACCCTACTATCAGACCTTTGGGAATGATTTTGTTGAGAACCTAAGTATAATCGATTTACTCTTCAATATGGGACCCGAATCCAGGGGCATATTAATCAGTTCGTCAAAAGCGGAGGAACTACTTTGAACAAAGCGGATCGGAGTAGCGTTTAGTTAATTAAGAAACAATTTATTATTGCTGAAAATGGAAGCAAAATTCTCAAATAGAGTTAAAGAGGTAATCACCCTGAGTCGTGAAGAAGCTTTGCGCTTGGGCCATGATTACATCGGAGCCGAGCATCTTCTGCTGGGGATGATTCGTGAAGGCGATGGAATTGCCATAGGCCTATTGAAAAAACTGGGGGTTTCATTGGAAGAAGTTAAACAGACCATTGAGCAAGCTACGAAAGGAGCGGCCACCAATAACGTTAAAAATTTACAAAATATCCCGCTCACCCGTCAGTCAGAAAAGGTCCTTAAAATAACCTATCTGGAGGCTAAGATTTTCAAATCGCCGTTAATCGGGACGGAGCATTTGCTACTTTCTATTCTTCGGGATGAAGATAATGTAGGGACTCAGATTTTACATAAATTCAATGTCAGTTACGAAGTGATCAAAGAGATGCTCGAATACCAGTCCTCTGGAATTCGTCCTTCTATGGGTCCCGAGACAGAAGATGGGGATGAAGAAGGTCGTGGCGGCGGTATGTTCGGCGGCGGCGGTTCTTCTTCCGGCAAAGAATCGAAAGGGGCAGAAAAATCTCGCACACCGGTACTAGACAATTTTGGCCGGGATCTGACTAAGATGGCAGAGGTCGGGAAATTAGACCCGATAGTAGGTCGCGAGAAAGAAATCGAAAGAGTGGCTCAAATTCTGAGCCGTAGAAAGAAAAACAATCCTATTCTCATTGGAGAACCAGGGGTTGGTAAGACGGCGATTGCGGAAGGCCTTGCCTTGCGTATCGTTCAGAAAAAGGTCTCTCGGGTTCTATTTGGAAAACGAGTTGTAACGCTGGATTTGGCTTCTCTCGTAGCTGGTACGAAGTACCGTGGACAATTTGAAGAGAGAATGAAAGCGGTAATGAACGAATTGGAAAAATCTCCTGACGTAATCCTGTTCATCGATGAGCTCCATACGATTGTAGGTGCTGGAGGGGCTTCCGGTTCTTTGGATGCATCCAACATGTTCAAACCTGCTCTTTCACGTGGGGAAATTCAATGCATCGGTGCTACAACCTTAGACGAGTATCGCCAATATATCGAAAAAGATGGTGCCCTGGCCCGTCGGTTCCAAATGGTGATGGTAGACGCTACCTCTATAGAAGAGACCGTACAGATATTGAATAATATCAAAGATAAATATGAAGAGCATCACCACGTTAATTACACGCCTGAAGCACTGGAAACGGCTGTGAAATTATCGGAACGGTATATAACTGATCGATTCCTTCCCGATAAAGCCATTGATGTGATGGATGAGGTAGGTGCACGTGTTCACATCAGCAACATTACTGTCCCTGAAGAAATTTTGGTTCTGGAAGAACAGATCGAAAATATTAAGCAGGAGAAAAACCGGGTAGTAAAAAGCCAGAAGTATGAAGAAGCTGCTCAGCTGCGCGACCGGGAGAAAAAGTTGATTGACCAACTTGATAAAGCAAAAATTGCCTGGGAAGAAGAAACCAAGCAGAAACGTTATCAAGTTACGGAGCATAATGTAGCCGAAGTAGTGGCTATGATGACCGGGATTCCAGTGACCAATGTCTCGATGGATGAGGGCAAGAAACTCTTGAAAATGGGAGAGGTGCTCAAGAGCCGGGTGATCGGTCAGAATCCACCGATTGAGAAATTGGTTAAAGCGATTCAGCGTACCCGAGTAGGGTTGAAAGATCCGAAAAAGCCTATTGGATCATTTATCTTCCTTGGACCCACTGGGGTAGGTAAAACAGAGCTCGCTAAGGTGTTGGCTACCTATTTATTCGATAAAGAGGATTCTCTGGTTCGGATTGATATGAGTGAATACATGGAGAAATTCAGTGTATCTCGCTTGGTCGGAGCCCCTCCAGGATATGTAGGGTATGAAGAAGGTGGACAGCTTACCGAAAAGATTCGTAGAAAGCCATACAGTGTAGTCCTGCTGGACGAAATTGAAAAGGCACACCCAGACGTATTTAATATTCTGTTGCAGGTTCTGGATGACGGAATATTGACGGATGGACTGGGTAGAAGAGTCGATTTCCGGAACACCATCATCATTATGACTTCAAATATTGGAGCTCGTGATCTTAAGGATTTCGGTTCAGGAATTGGTTTCTCGACCCGTGCCCGATCAGAAAATCAAGACGAGATTATGAAAAGCACGATTCAAAGTGCTTTGAGAAAGGCTTTCTCGCCAGAGTTTCTGAATAGACTTGATGACGTAATCGTGTTTAACTCTCTGGAAAGAGAAGATCTGCATCGGATTATAGATATCAGCCTAGGCAAGTTATTTAGCCGTGCTAAAGGGCTGGGTTACGAAATAGAGCTGACCTTGGAAGCTAAGGACTTTCTATCAGAAAAGGGCTACGATCCTCAATATGGTGCCCGCCCACTGAACCGTGCGATCCAAAAATATCTGGAAGATCCTGTAGCAGAAGAAATACTGAAAGGCGATCTGAAAGAAGGAGATGTGCTAGTGGCAACTCACGAAAAGGGAAGCGATGAGCTGGTAATCTCTGTTCGGAAGAAAGAAGAAGAACTAACTGAATAAGTTAAAAGTAATATAAGTAATTACTAAAAAGGCGGCCTATCTTACATGGGTCGCCTTTTTAGTTGGCATGTGCACGGAGTATTGAGCGCAGGGATAATTTGGTGTGCACCTGGCAAGGTACAGACGACATGAAGATGGATCTGCTACCAACCACTCCGGTAGAGTCTTCAGCTTGTTTTTCAATTTTAAATACTGTAAAAGCGAAGTGAAAGATACAAGATGATAAAGGATGGGATCGGGGCAGAATGTGAGATTGAGTAAAAAAAAGACCCGGTCGCATAGCCACCGGGTTTTCTACATTTTGCAGATAAAATTTATTGTGTTAATTCTAGCTTTAACTGATTTAGACGATTCTTAATAGAAGCGTCAATCTGCCGGTCATTAACACGAAGCAGATATCCACCGATCAAACTAGGATCAATTTTTTCCTCCAACTGTACCGACTTTCCGGTAGCTGAAGCAACAATTTGGGTGAATTGTACTCTCAGTTCTTCGGTGAGTTCCGAAGGAGTAGTTATAATGGCCTTTTGAATGCCTTGGAAATCGTTATAGGCCAGGACAAATTCTTCAGCAATAGCGTCCAGAATAGATTCCCTGTTTTTCTTGGTAATGATATTAAATATAGCGAAGGTAACCGTATTTACTTTGTCTTCGAAAATAGCCTTTAAAATCGCCAATTTCTTTTCGTGGCGAACTACTGGGCTTTTCAATGCGAGCATCAAACCGCGGTTTTCCTTGGCGATACCCAGGAATAATTGCATATCCTGATACACCGCTTCCAATACATTCTTTTCCTTGGCCAGTTCAATAAGAGACTTGGCATATCTGGAAGCAACAATACTTACTGACATCTTTGATCAATTTAATGGTAACTGGAATAAAGAAAGGATTAGTTCAAGCTGGCGGAGCTAGCCAATTCGGCTACCAGTGCCTGCTGAGCTGCCTTGTCTTTCAACTCCCGGTTCAATACTTTCTCTGCGATATCAATTGAAAGGGTCGCAACCTCCGTACGGATTTTCTTGACAGCTAGCTCTTGTTCGCTGCGAATCGTTTCACGAGCCGCATCAATCATTCTCTGACCTTCAAGTGCAGCCTTTTCTTTGGAAGCAGCAATCGTTTTGTCTGAAGCCTCTTTGGCTTCTTTAAGAATGCTATCGCGAATAGCGTTTGCCTCGGCAATCATTTTCTGATTGTCCGCTTTAAGTTGCGCCATTTCCGCACGCGTTTTTTCGGCTAGGTCTAATGCACCCTGAATTTCGTTCTCACGCTCCTTAAGGCCGTTGATGATAGGCTTCCAGGCAAATTTGGCAAGAATAAATACAACTAGTAAAAATACCACCAGCATCCAGAAAATCAGACCTGGGTTAGGAGTAAGCAATGACATATGAATAGATGAGTTTAATTAATGAATTTCTTTGATCTAAGAAAAAGTTATTCTCAGTTTCAGCTCTTTTTTTATTATAATCCGTGGAAGCCTAATGCTTCCACGGAAAGGGTATTTTTTTGCCAAATCTTGAACCTATCGTTCAGGATCTATAGCGAACAGGCCTAAGCCTGTGAGTGCCTTAAAGCTTAAACGAGATAAGCAGACAGATTACCGCTGCAAAAAGGGCTACGGCTTCAATAAGAGCGGCAATGATCAACATGGCAGTCTGGATAGCACCAGCAGCTTCTGGCTGACGAGCGATACCTTCCATAGCACTTCCACCGATTTTACCGATACCAAGACCAGCACCGATAGCAGCAAGACCAGCACCAATAGCAGCGCCGAAAACAGCTAGACCTGCACCACCTTGTTCCGCAGCTTGAAGCAAAATTTGAAGCAACATAATTCTTAAAGTTTAATTTATGGTTATGAAATAAAAAAAGAGAATAAAAAATCAATGTCCATGATCAGCATGACTGTGCTCTTCAATAGCACTACCGATATACATAGATGATAATAGGGTAAATATAAACGCCTGGATAAAGGCAACCATGATTTCGATTAAGTTCAAGAATAAGGCGAACAAGGAAATCACAGGGGCAATCATAAAGCTTTGGAATATAAATATCAAACCGAATAAGCTTAGCAGGATAATGTGTCCAGCGGTCATGTTGGCAAAAAGCCGCACCATCAGAGAGAAGGGCTTCATAAAGACACCTACAATTTCAACCGGGATCATTACAGGTAATAATGCGCCTGGCACTCCAGTTGGGCTAACAAGGTGTTTGTAATAATGCTTGTTGGCGTTCCAGTGAACAATGATGAAAGTGATCACAGCCAAGGTCATCGTAACCGCTATATTACCTGTTACGTTAGCAGCACCGGGAAGTAGACCCAATATATTATTAACCAGAATAAAGAAGAACAATGTCAATAAGTAGGGAAGATATTTCTCGTAGTTAGGGCCCACATTTGGCTTCACCACATCGTCGCGAATGAAGAGTATCACAACTTCCATAGCCGACTGGAAGCCCTTGGGAGCCTTGCCTTTGTTCTTTTTATAGGCCGAACCGATACTAGTAAAGATAAGTATCAGTATAATAGCACTTAGAATCATAGACGCGACATTCTTGGTAATAGAGATATCAATTATCTCGCGGGAGGCATCTTCTGGAACGATCGTTTCGGAGTCGCCGTGTACCAAATGATACCCATTATAAGAATGGTGCTCATTATGGAAGTTACTGGAAGAGAAGATTTCCAGTCCACGATCGTCCGAATAAAGGATCACGGGAAGAGGAAGGACTACGCCATGTGTAAACTCCCATTCGTGAGAATCGGCAATATGATGCATAATCATTTGCCCAATATTAAACTCTTCCTCGTGCTTTTCGAGGTTTTGTTCAATTTCGTGCTCCGCTGCATTGATGTGCTCCTGAACAGGATGCTCATGCTGCTCTTCGGGTTGATCGGCATAAGAAGGTGCAGCAAATAAAATTGCTGCTGCTAAGAATGCGGTGGTAAAAAACTGTTGTAATGAGGTATACATAATGGCTTGAAATACTACGCTTTGTCAATCGCGGCGCAAGTTACAATACAAAGTATATATTTCAAAGCCGGTATAACACAAATACAGTATAAAAAAGTTGATAATGAATAGTAATGAGTCAGTTAGGCCATGATATAAAAATATTCCAATAAAAATAAGACTTAGAATAAGTCTGCCAACAACGGTCGAAAGGTAAAAGCTTACAAATTTTTTGCGATTATCCTTCATTCCATATTCCATCAGTCGATAGATAAGAAAGGATAGTCCGAAGAAAAAAGCAAGAATGTACCAGATGTAGGGGTGAACCCAACTGGCATTTACGAATTTAAGGACTATAAAAAATGCAATTCCAAGAATGGCAGTGAAGGCAAAATTTCTAAGCATGTTAAATAAATCTATTAAAGTTTGGGCATATTTCGGATGAGCATATATAAGGATGCACCGATGCCAGTTAGCGAGAGTACAATGGTCCATCCGGGAATCTGATGGCCTTGCCAACGGTCTAAACGCACGCCTGCATAGGTAAATATCAGAATAGTGCCAAGCATTTGCATGGCGAGACCAGAGTATTGCGCCAAAGAAGCGGAGCGCTTCAAATGGTTTTTTTTATCCTTTTTGGGTTCGTAATCCATTTGTTGTCCTGGTAAAATATAGGTAAAGTTGCTTCAATATTTTTTAAATGGCCTTATCTTCGATACGGTTTTGTAAATATTCCCGTTAATTTATTGATATTGATCCTGAATTAAACCTTCAAATAGTCTAGAATAAGTGATCTACCTCTTCATAAAAAAATACTTGGTAATCAGTGGTAGCATGTTGCTCCTATTAGGGCTGGGAGCTTGTTCCCAGTTTAGCAACCGCCCTGGAGCTATTGCCTTTCATAATATTACATCCAGGTATAATGCCTATTTTATTGCCGAGCAAAATATGGCTGAGGCGGAATTCCTCTTGCGCCAAGCCTATAAGGATGATTATAATCAGCTTGTGCCTATTTTGTACCCTATGGATTCCATTTCTTCCATTAAGGTACAGCCCCAACTGACCGATGCAATAAAGAAGGCGTCTATAGTGGCAGAAAAACACCAGAATAGTAAATGGTTAGACAACAGTTATATTGTCTTAGGAAAAGCACGCCTCTACATGGGCGAATGGGCCGATGGATTGGAAGCACTACGCTTTGTGTATGCTAATGGTAAGGATGAAGATGACAAAAATGACGCACTCATCCTTTTGATGAGGGCATACATCATCAAAAAAGATTTTTCCAATGCTTTAGGTGTAGCCGAGTATTTGAGCCAACAACCCTTGCGCAAGGATGCTCGTTTGCAATTTTACCTGACCAAGGCCTATCTACACCAGAGTAATGGGGAATACCTAACCTCTGTAGCTATATTGGAGCAGACATTTCCTCTTTTGAAGAAATCACCTGAAACTGCACGCATTCATTTCGCTGCTGGACAGATGTATGACTTACTGGGGCAATATGCCTTAGCCAACGATCATTATAAGAAGGTGGCTAAAAACCGCCCTTCCTATGATCTGGCATTTTATTCGTCTATGAATTCCCTGCAAAACAGGGTTTTTCTAAATCCTTCTACCGATTTGAGCGCAGTAGGTTTCGATAAAATGCTCAAGGATCGCAAAAACGAAGACCTCACGGATAAAATTTATTTTACCATGGGACTCCTCGCTGAACATAAGAATAATATCCCGGAGGCTATAAATTATTTACAAAAATCAGCTGCCAAAGGGGCCGGTAATCCTACCCAAAAGGCCTATACCTATTTGCATCTTGCTCGGATCAATTATGAGTCCCTGGAGATGTTCGAAGTTTCTAAAGCCTATTACGATAGCGCCCTAGCATTACTGCCAAAGGAGATACTGGATTATCAGATTGTTTCGGAGCGGAAGAAGGCGTTAGATGGTTTTGTGTCGCAATATACCATCGTTACCCGCGAAGATAGCCTGCAAAGTCTGGCGCGTTTGCCAGAAAGTGCTTTAGAAAATAAACTGGATGCAATTATCGAAGCCGGGGAGAAGGCCCGGATAGAAGAACAGAAAAAGCAGATGGCGGCGTTGGCTGCTGCCAATGTTTCACCTGTGAATAACGGTTCAGCTCCTGTTCCTGGTGAGCGTCGATGGGAATTATACGATCCATTATTGTTGAATAGAGGTAAAATCGAATTTAAACGTCAATGGGGGAACCGTCCTCTGGAGGACGACTGGCGCCGCAGTGGGAAGCCAGCTAGAACCATGGTCACCAGTATCGGTACGGCAGCAGAAGATAGCCTCAGCAGTTCTAATGAACCTGTGGCGATGGTGAAAGGCTCTCCCGAATGGGAGGCTGTTAAAAGTACACTGAAAAAGAATATTCCCTTTTCAGAAGCCGAATTAGCGGCTTCTCAAAAGCAAAAGGAAGAGGCACTCTATCAGCTAGGGAAAATTTACCGCTTCGACCTTAAAGAAAATTTAAAAGCCATTGCATCCTTTGAGCGTATCCTGGATGAATTTCCGAATAGCGGGCATCGGGAAGAGGTTTACTACCTCTTATATTTGTCCCACGCCGAGGGATCATCAGAGAAAATCGCTTGGAAAAATAAAATCTTTCAAGATTTTCCTAATTCTACCTATGCCCGGCTGGTGAGTGAGAAGACGGAGACAGGAGCCTCTAATAACGCGATGAAAAACCCCCAGGAAGCTTATGAAAGTAGCTATCAACTCTATGCGCAAGGCAGCTATGAACAAGCTTTAAAGGATATAGAACAAAATTTACCAGCCTATAAAGGAGGCCCTTTGGAGGATAAATTTGCCCTTCTCAGGCTCTTTTTGATTGGTAAAGTCCGAGGGAAAGCGGAATATACTCAGGCAATTACCGAGTTTATTCAACTATATCCCCAGAGTGCGTATCTTGCCCGAGTGAAAGAAATGCAGGAGCTAGCCGTAGGATCCTTTGGTCGGTTATAAGCCCAGACTTTTGTATTTTTGTAGTCCATACAATAACCATTACCCATTTTATGATTGAATTCCAACCAGGAAAATACCGTCGACGTATTGTAAACTTATGGTGGTCTGCCATAATAGGCCTGGGCTTAATGATTTTATATGTCACAGCCGTTAGCTTCAACCTTTTCTGGCTGTTCGGTGGTATGCCCGATCTTAAAACCCTGGAAAACCCAAGGAGTGAATTAGCCTCCGAACTCATTTCCGAAGATGGAAAATCCTTGGGGAAATACTTTTATGAGAATCGTACCCAAATTGAAATTGGGCAAGTGTCTCCCAATCTGATCCATGCACTGGTAGCCACCGAAGACGCCCGGTTTGTAAACCATTCCGGAATAGATGCGAGAAGTCTGATCAGGGTAGCCAAAGGAGTGGTATCTGGAAACTCCAGCTCTGGTGGGGGAAGTACCCTTACCCAGCAGGTGGCCAAAAACCTTTTTAATACCCGCTCAGAAGAGTATCGTGGTGTATTAGGCCATATTCCCGGGGTACGGATCGTGATTGCCAAGACCAAAGAATGGATACTGGCCGTCATACTCGAAAGAAAATATACCAAGCAGGAGATCATGCAAATGTACCTGAATACGGTATCCTTTGGCAATAACACCTATGGTATTAAAGTAGCAGCAAAAACCTATTTTAACAAGGAGGCCTCCGACCTGACGGTAAGAGAGTCGGCCTTACTGGTGGGGATGCTACAAAATCCTACCCTATACAATCCCTTACGATTCCCTACTAATGCCTTGAATAGAAGAAATACGGTGTTAGCTCAGATGAATAAATACGACTATTTGCCTCGTGAGGAGATGGTCAAATTACAGAAGCTGCCTTTGGGCATGGACTTTACCGTCGATAGCCATAACACCGGTCTGGCACCTTATTTCCGTGAATCAATGCGGGGCTACCTCAAAAGTTGGGTAAAGTTGTATAACGAGGAGCACGGCATGGACCTGGACTTGTATACTTCTGGACTAAGAATTTACACCAGCATCGATTCCCGAATGCAGCAATATCAGGAAGAAGCCGTAGAAGAGCATATGCGCACCCAGCAAAAGCTTTTCGACGAGCACTGGAAAGGGAAAGGAGATCCCTGGCGCGATGACAGTGGTCGAGAGCTGACCGGATTTATAGATCGGGCTGTACGCATGTCCGGACACTTTATTTCCTTGAAACGAGACCTGGGTGAAGAACAGGCCTGGAAGGTAATGAAAACACCCAGGAAAATGAAGATCTTTACCTGGGATGGGGAAAAGACGGTTACGATGTCGCCCATTGATTCCATCAAGCACTACAAAAAACTCTTACATATCGGTATGATGTCGATGGATCCTCGAAATGGTAAAATTAAAGCATGGGTGGGAGGAATCAACTTCAAATATATGAAGTACGATCATGTTAAGCAGGGGACAAGGCAGCCAGGTTCCACCTTCAAACCCTTTGTTTATCTAACGGCTTTGGATAAGAATTTTCTTACTCCTTGTAGCCGTTTGACCGATCAGCCGGTATATTTCGGTCCGAGTGACGGTGTGCCAGGAGGCTGGTCGCCCAAAAACGCCAATATGAAGTATTCATACCAAAGCCTCACATTACGCCAGGCCCTTGGAAAGTCGGTTAATACCATTAGTGCTCAAATCATGAAAATGGTAAAGCCAAAGGCTGTAGTCGAGTATGCTCATAAGCTGGGGATCACCAGTGAGCTGCAGGAAGTGCCCTCTTTGGCCCTGGGTATAAGTGAAGTGTCGGTTCACGACATGGTGTCTGCCTATTCAGCCTTCGCCAATGGAGGACATAAAGTAGAGCCCATGACCATTCTTCGGATCGAGGATCGATATGGAAACCTGCTTCAGGAATTTTATCCTAAGCAAAACCAGGAAATTAGTGCCAATATGGCATACAATATGCTGTATTTGATGCGTGGATCTGTAGAAGATCCTGGAGGAACTTCCCAGCGGTTACGTCAGTATGGAGTTACGGAGGGCAATGAAATCGCCGCCAAAACTGGTACCACCTCCAACTATTCAGATGGATGGTTTATGGGGATGACACAAAACCTGGTGACAGGGGTATGGGTGGGTGCCGAGGATCGAAGTGTCCATTTCCGGACCATTGCTTTTGGGCAAGGTGGCCGCATGGCCTTACCCGCCTGGGGGATCTACATGAAAAAGGTTTATCAGGACGAGACCCTGCAACAATACAGAAAAGGTCCTTTTATCAAACCTGAAAATTATGAGCTGGACTGCGGCAATATTGATATGGATAGTTCAGATACTTATACTCCTCCATCGCGATCCGATGATGAAGGGGTTCTATTCTAATTAGAGCGGAATAAGGGGGGGTACAGACTTGTATCCCCCTTTAATTTTAAAGCGTATATTATTTCAGCTGTTGTTATGAATATTATAGTAGCACCCGATAAATTCAAAGGTTCATTATCTACCTTCGAAGTGATAGAGGCCATATCCACAGGCATTCGTTGGGTAAATCCTGAAACGATTATCCATGCTGTTCCCATGGCTGATGGGGGCGAGGGAACCATGCAGATTATGACAGAGGCTAGTAAAGGTACCATCCAAAAGGTATCGGTTCGGGACCCCTTAGATCGTATTATTGAGGCGGAGTATGGCTATTCTAAAGAGCAGGAAACCGCCTTTATTGAAATGGCAGCTGCCTCTGGTCTCCACCTTCTGTCCCGAAATGAATATAATCCCTTGCTGACCAGTACTTTCGGTACGGGCCAGATAATCCAAGATGCCCTTCTGAAAGGGGCGAAAAAAATTGTACTAGGAATTGGAGGTAGCGCCACTACCGATGCCGGAATCGGCATGGCTGCTGCCCTGGGTTATCGCTTTTATGACGATCAGGATGTGGAGGTTTTGCCCATAGGCGGTATGATGCGTAACATATCTAAAATCGATACTTCAATGGTACTTCCTCAACTACAACAGTGCAAGGTGGTTGTAGCCTGTGACGTAACTAATCCGCTCTTAGGCCAGGAAGGAGCTGCAGCGGTATACGGCCCTCAGAAAGGGGCTAGTCCAGAGATGATCCCCCTTTTGGAACAGGGTCTTGAAAGGATCAGTAATTTGGCGAAAGAAGTATTTCATATGGATATACACCAAAAACCTGGTTCGGGAGCCGCTGGAGGTTTAGGAGCCGGCTGTCAATGGTTCCTGGGTGGTGAATTGCAGGAAGGGGTGAAAGTTATAATGGAACTTTCTAATTTAGAAAATTTGATCCAATCGGCCGACCTGGTTATTACCGGGGAGGGCAGAGTGGATCAGCAGACCCTGCAGGGCAAAGTCGTTAAAGGATTGGCGAATCTCTGTAACCGCAATCAGGTACCGCTTGCAGTTCTGTGTGGGAGTCTTTCTATTTCTGCAGAGGAATTGGAAACCGCAGGTATTACATATGCCAGTTCTATCCTGGATAAGCCAATGGATCTGGATACTGCACTATCCGAAGCATCAGACCTGCTTACGAATGCAACTATTCAGCTGGTCCGGTTGTTTTCTATAGCTAGATAGAAGGGTATAATTGCCGCTTTTATTGTCTTATTTCGCAGTTTACCACTGTTTAAAAGTATTTTTAATACGTGTCAGCATTTAACTATAAAGAAGAGATAGCTAAAATACCTCAAGAGCCCGGGGTATATCGATACTTTGATGAAAAAGGGGAGGTGATTTATGTTGGGAAAGCGAAAAATTTAAAAAATCGGGTTTCCAGTTATTTTTTAAAATCTAATCAGCACGACCGCAAAACCAAACGTCTGGTTTCCCAGATTCGTCGCCTTGAGTTTATGATCGTGCCCAGTGAATGGGACGCACTTTTATTGGAAAATCAACTTATCAAACAGTTGCAGCCCAAGTTCAATATTCTTTTAAAGGACGACAAAACATATCCCTTTATTTGTGTCACAAATGAGCTGTTCCCTCAGGTATATGTCACCCGGAATGTAGATCGGCGCAAGGGAACCTATTATGGTCCATTTGCGAGTCTGCGCACCATGCATACGCTACTGGACATGTTTCGATCGCTCTATACCATCCGCTCCTGCCAGCTGGCGCTTACTCCTCCCAATATTGAAGCAGGTAAATTTAAGGTATGTCTGGAATATCATATTGGCAATTGCAAGGGGCCGTGTGAAAACTTACAATCTCCAGAAGACTATAGGGTGGAGATAGAGCAGATACATCATATTCTCAAAGGTAATCTATCCTTACCACAGCAATACTTCAAGGATAAAATGCTAAAAGCCTCCGAATCCATGGCTTTTGAAGAGGCTCATTCCTGGAAAACTAAATTGGAGCACCTCGCTAACTTCCAAAGTAGAGCCACAGTGGTGAATCCTAAGATCGGAAATGTGGATGTTCTTACCATCGTTTCGGATGAAGATGCGGCCTATCTGAATTTTATGAAAGTGAAAGATGGCTATACCGTGGCGACGCAAACTTTTGAGGTGAAAAAGAAACTCAATGAGCCCGATATGGAGATTCTGGAAATGATGTTAATTGAAATGCGAGAAAAATATGGCAGCGAATCAAAGGAAGTACTTTCCAATTTAAAACCCGAACTGAGTATGAAGCCTGAGGTGATAATACCTCAGATCGGCGACAAGAAAAAACTTCTGGATATGTCTATGAAGAATGTGATGTACTTCAGACGGGAGAAAGCAGAGCGTAGGGAAATAGAAGCATCAGCTACTACATCCAGAAAAGATCGGGTACTGATTAGGCTCAAAACCGACCTGCAGCTGAAAACACTTCCCCGACATATCGAATGCTTTGATAATTCGAACACACAGGGTACCAACCCGGTAGGAGCCATGGTCTGTTTCAAAGACGGTAAGCCCTCCAAAAAAGATTACCGACATTTTAATATCAAAACGGTAGTAGGCCCCAATGATTTCGCATCTATGAATGAGGTAGTAGGTAGAAGATATCTGCGACTCATTGCTGAGAATCAACCCTTGCCCGACCTTATCATTGTCGATGGGGGAAAGGGGCAACTAAGTGCTGCCTGTGATGCCCTGAAACAATTGGGGATCTATGGTCAGGTACCAATTGTGGGAATTGCCAAGCGACTCGAAGAAATCTATTTCCCCGAAGATTCTGTCCCTTTATATATTGATAAGCGCTCCGAATCTTTAAAACTTATTCAGCAGTTACGTGACGAAGCACACCGTTTTGGCATTACCCATCATCGTGATAAGCGAAGTAAAGGAAGCCTGATTAGTGAACTAGAAGGAATTGAGGGTGTAGGTAAGGTCACAGCGACGAAACTGTTAAAATATTTCGGTACGGTAAAAGCGATCAAAGAGAGCCCGGCCGAAAAGCTTACAGAGGTGGTAGGCCCAGCATTGGCGGGTAAACTATTGAGGCATTTCGATTCTATGAAAGGGTAGATGTAGGCGGAGCTCCTATGTTTTTACCTGCAATATTGCCCGTGGTCCAGGCATTTTGAAAATTAAATCCTCCGGTTATGCCGTCGATATTAAGGACTTCACCTGAGAAGAACAGGCCTGGAAGGAGCAAGCTCTCCAAAGTGGTGGGGTTAACTTCATTAAGGTTAATGCCTCCACAGGTAACAAATTCCTCTTTAAAGGTGGTCTTTCCAGAAATATCATATTGCGAATTGGTTAACATTTCTACCAATCTGTTCATTGCTTTGTTACTGACATCTCCCCATCTTAAGGTATCGCTAATTTCCGCTTCCTGACAGAACGCCTTCCATAATCGAGAGGGGATGCCCCATTTGGCGTGCGAGGCAATCTGTTGCTTAGGGGCAATCTTTTTTTCGGTGATAAATGCGTCCCGAAGGGTCTGCTCCTGATGCTCAGGCAGCCAATTGATCTTACACACAAACCGATAGCCTAGGTCTGAGAGATATCGGGCTCCCCATGCCGATAGTTTGAGAACCGCAGGGCCGCTAAACCCCCAATGGGTAATCAATAAGGGGCCCTTATAAGCTAACTTGCTGCCTATAATTTTTACTTCACAGTTTTTTACGGATACTCCAGCCAGTTCCAATAGAGGGTTATCGGGGCTGTTGAAAGTAAATAAGGAAGGAATAGGTTCCGCAATAGTGTGTCCATGGCCGGTTATCCAGTCGAATCCACTGGCCTTTGGATGGCCTCCGGCAGCAATCAACAGTCGATTGGCAATAAGCCGTTCTCCATCGAGGGTACTTATTTCAAAAAGCGAATCTCCGTCCAGTCTCGAATATTGAAATGAAATGACTGCTGTGCTGGTTCGGATGTTAATGCCCCTGCTCCGCGCCATTCGTGTAAGACATTCAGTAATAGTTTGTGAGGAGTCGGTTACTGGAAACATCCGACCATCTTCTTCAGTTTTTAAAGAGACGCCATGGCGCTCAAACCATTTTACAGTATCCTTGGCATCAAATTGACTAAATAGCTTCCGAAGAAATTTTTCTCCTCTAGGGTATTGTTTAGGGAAACTCTTAAGGTCTGCTGGACTGTGGGTGACATTGCAGCGCCCACCTCCTGATACCCTTACTTTATTAAGTACCGTTTTGTTTTTTTCTATAATGGTAATATGCGCTTCAGGAAAATGATCGGCAGCAGTGATAGCGGCCATAAATCCCGATGCTCCCCCTCCAATAATAACAATATGCATAGATCGATTCAATAAAAAACTTTGTAAAAATGGCTGGAACTTCTGGATATCTGCAATTTCTTTTTCTAACTTACTCAAAGTCGCACTATTGTATCATTTTTACTTCGATAATTCATGAAAAATATTCTTGTTATTGGAATGGGAAAGGTAGGGTCATTAGTAGGAACCTTACTATCCCATCAGTTTAAGGTAACCGGTATAGACAGGCATATGCCACCCAGACCCCTGGGTTTCGAAATCCTGCTCGGCGATATTACGCATCCGGATTTTTTGGAGGAGGTGATGGAAGGAAAAGATGCGGTAGTGTCTTGTATGCCCTATAATTTAAATCTGCCTATTGCAAAAAGTGCCCATGAAAAAGGGATCCACTATTTCGATTTGACGGAAGATGTGGACACCACCTCCGCTATCAGGGAAATGGCCCGAAGCAGTAGGGGAGTGATGGTTCCGCAATGTGGACTGGCTCCGGGATTCATTGGAATTGTTGGAACCGACTTGGCCGCTAAATTTACGAAGCTCAGAGACATAGAGCTTCGGGTAGGGGCTCTGCCGCGCTACCCCAATGGCCTTATGGGGTATTCATTTACCTGGTCGCCAGCAGGAGTGGTAAACGAATATATCAATGATGCGGAGGTGATACATAACGGCGTTAAAAAGCTGGTACCCTCATTGGAAGGGATAGAAATGATTAATATTGAGGGGCAGGAGTTTGAAGCTTTTAGTACCTCCGGTGGGCTGGGAACAATGTGTGAAACTTTTGAGGGCAGGGTGGATACCCTGAACTATAAGACGATCAGGTATCCGGGCCATTGCAGACTGATGCGTTTTATGCTGTATGAATTATTATTAAAAAATGACCGGGAACTGATTGAGAAAATTTTGACTGAGGCGAAACCTCCGGTACAACAGGATGTCGTATACGTTTATGCGGTGGTAGAAGGCTGGAAGGACGATCGCCTTGAAAGGGAGGAATTTTACCAGGCCTACCATCCCATCGAAATTGATGGGCAGCACTGGAGAGCAATTTCCTGGACCACCGCAGCCTCAATCGCCGCCGTTGTGGAGATGGTTGCTCAAGGTACCTTGCCTCAAACAGGATTTATCAGGCAGGAAGATATTGGTTTAGACGACTTTTTGAAGACTACCAACGGGGCTTTTTTTAAGAAATATACTACCTGAATCCGGGGTGGAAACTTCCTGGTCTGGAATTTGGATGAAGGAAAATAATAGTTATTGATTTTATACTAAAGAATATGATCATGAAGGATATAAAAGGGATATTAAAAAGGTTGCAGATTCAAGATATTAACCCTGGTGTAAGCACAGGTCAGGATTTCTGGGAAGGGAAAGGTAAACATGTGATCTCCTGGTCGCCAGTCGATGGCAGTGAAATTGCCCAGGTGACAATGGCTTCTGCTGAGGACTACCGCCGGGTAATAGACTGCTCCCAATCCGCATTTAAGGTGTGGCGAGCAAAGCCTGCCCCGATCAGAGGAGAGATAGTAAGGCAGATTGGTCATGCTTTGCGTGAGTACAAAACCGAGCTGGGGACACTGGTGAGCTACGAAATGGGGAAGAGCCTGCAGGAAGGCATGGGAGAGGTTCAGGAAATGATTGACATTTGTGATTTCTCAGTAGGACTTAGTCGCCAGTTGTATGGGAAAACCATGCATAGTGAGCGTCCGAACCACAGGATGTATGAGCAGTGGCATCCCCTGGGAACAGTAGGAATTATTTCTGCATTCAATTTCCCAGTGGCGGTATGGTCTTGGAATGCCATGATTGCCCTTGTATGTGGAAATGTATGTGTTTGGAAGCCCAGCGAAAAGACTCCGCTTACAGCACTAGCCTGCCAGCATATTATTAAGCGGGTTTTTGCGCATAATGATATTCCAGAGGGAGTGGTAGGTTTGGTTTGTGGGGAAAGGGAGATTGGCGAACTCATGGCCCAGGATCCGAAGATAAATCTTTTATCGGCTACTGGAAGCACCCGGATGGGGCGCTCCGTTGCCGAGCAGGTAGGCCAGCGACTCGGAAAGTGTTTGCTGGAACTGGGGGGGAATAACGCAATAATTGTCACTCCAGGAGCCGATTTTAGTGTGGCCGTTCCCGGCATCGTTTTTGGTGCGGTAGGAACAGCAGGACAGCGTTGTACCAGCACCAGAAGGGTGATTGCCCATGAGAGTATATATGAAATTCTTAAAACGCAGCTAGTGAAGGCTTATAGCCAGTTGAAGATAGGAAATCCTTTGGATGAGCATATTCACGTGGGTCCCTTGATTGATAAAGCTGCAGTAGACCAGTATCAGTCGACTGTAGATGTACTACGGCAAAAACAGCAAAAGTTTCTGGTGGAACCTGAAGTATTGAAGGGAGATCCTTATAGTTCGGGGTGTTATGTACGCCCATGCATCGTTGAGGTAGAGCATAACTTGGAAATAGTCCATCAGGAGACCTTTGCCCCCATATTGTACCTGATGCAATATACTGATTTAAACGAAGCAATAGCCATTCAAAATGAGGTACCCCAAGGCCTTTCTTCTTCCATATTCACGCTAAACATGCGGGAAGCCGAGCAGTTTTTATCGGCGGCAGGTTCCGACTGTGGCATTGCCAATGTCAATATTGGTACCTCTGGCGCCGAAATAGGTGGGGCCTTTGGAGGAGAAAAAGAAACGGGGGGTGGTCGCGAATCGGGTTCTGATGCCTGGAAAGCGTATATGCGGCGACAGACCAACACTATTAATTACGGCCATGGTCTGCCTTTGGCCCAGGGCATCAAATTTGATCTTGAGTGAGTGGATTTTATTCCTAACTTTGCATCCTTTGGTTGAGCATACACTAACGCAAAAGACGATTCATGAAATATAAGTTAACTTCAAATCAAGTGGCCTCTAAGGTAGCCGGAGAAACGGTAATTCTAAATCATAAAAAAGGTGCCTATTACGGCCTGGATGAGGTAGGCGGGTTGGTGTGGGATCTTCTGGAAAAAGGACCTCAAACTTTGGAAACCCTGTGTGATGAGGTGATGAAACAATATGACGTGGATCAGGCCACCGCACAGGCCGATCTGGATGGGCTGCTTCAATCTTTGATAACAGAGAACCTGGTGGAGACAGCGGAAGATAAGTAGATGGGTCAGATACAGCAATATCGCCGAAAGTGGAATCAGACACCTTCTTTTGAAAGGAAGTATCTTCTTAAGGCGTTCGCTACTCTTACCTGTATCAAATTGGGTCTGTTAATATTACCCTTTCATACTTTTAGAAGAATCTTTGCTCGCTTGACCAAGCGGGCTGGAAGCCAGCGTTTCTCGGAAGTGCAAATGAATCAGGTAGCGCTATCGGTTAATAGAATGGCCGATTTTCTACCATTTACGTTACTCTGCCTACCCCGTGCCCTGGCCGTAAAATATCTGTTACGGAATGAGCCCGATTTGACCCTGGAAATTGGCGTTGAGATAGGTCGTATTGATTCATTTGAAGCCCATGCCTGGGTGGAAAGGGACGGAAAAATCATCATTGGAGACTGGAACGAACAAATTACTTACCAGCGACTCTGGTCCTGGGAGTAATTACATTTTTAAGCATTGATATGACCTACTATAAGGCTTACGGATTGTCCATACGAGCGCAGATTCCTCTACCAGAGCTAAGCATAGGGGAATCTACTGAAAAGCCAGATTTGAAGGTAGTTTTGACTACGATTTCTCTTCCTAAACTTAAGAAAACCAATATCCATCGTAGAGGGGTTCGGGCAGACTTTGGAATAAACGAGCAGGGAGACTTGATTTTACACTGGCAAGGCGTTGCTAACTTCCAAGCCATGGGGGGCCACACCTTAGGCGTAGAACCCTTGGTAGACGATGAAAATATTATCAGTCTATTCACCGTGAGTGAGGCCCTTGGACTGATTTTGTTTCAGAGAGGATTATTCCTCTTACATGCAAGTTCGGTGCAAGTAGGAGATGAGGCCTGGTGTTTTATGGGGCAGCCTGGAGCCGGGAAATCCACCACAGCTGCTGCCTTCATCAAAGCAGGAAGCCCCCTTCTAAGCGATGATCTGACCGCCATTCAATTTGATGATAGGGGGCAACCTTGGATTATCCCCGCCTATCCGCAGCTTAAAATCTGGGAGACAACGGTCCATGGCCTAAATTACGATAGCAAGAATCTCGCTCCGGTGAGTGAGGGGGTCAATAAGTTTTCATTCCAGCCTAAAGAAGGCTTTCAACATGATCCGTTGCCTTTAAAGCGTGTGTTCTTCTTACATAAAGCGCGAAACAGACCCTATATGGATGGACTTTCTGCTGCAAGTATTCCCGTCGAATTATTGAAGCACTTCCCCCTACCACTTTCACTCGTGCAAAACGATGCCTTGAAGGATCATTTTTCCCAAAGCTTTCTGATTTCCCGACATGCGGCTCTATGGCGCAAGCGACGCGACAAGTCATTTAGCGCCTTAGAAGATTGGGTGGCCCAGGTAAACCTTAACGTAATGGAGAGCCGTGAAATATAAGAGAAGCCCAGAAGTGGATTTTTTATTATCCGTTTCTTTTAATCAGCCCTATTCTGGAAATCTTGGTACCCTTGATTTCGAACGATTGTACCGTCTAGCCCAATGGCACGGCCTCCGGCCGCAACTTCTAGCTTTCGCTGAAAAATATCTGATCACACTACCATTCATAACGGAGTTAGTAGAAGGTTGTAGAGAATTGTCGTTCTATAATCTCATTTTGGCCAACGAGCTAACGCAGTTGAAGGAAATGTTAGCTCAAAATGATATTGAATGTTATGCCTATAAAGGAAGTTTCTGGGCTGAATGGTTGTACCAGAATATTGGTATGCGCGAGTTTGGCGATATTGATATTTTAGTAGCCGATCGGGATATCCTTAAAAGTTTGGAGGTATTAAGAGAAGAAGGGGGATATATACCTGACCATTACCGCCAGTACTTGCTGAATGACAAAGCGTCTTACCCTCGATTTATGCGGACAGATTATCATATCCCGCTGCTCAAAGACTATGGTAACCAGGCTTTGGTACTTGAACTTCACTGGAGAACTGCTTATCCCAGGCTAGCCTTTGACTTTCCTGCCAGGGAATGGGCCGAATACGGCTCCATCTCGCTTATCCGAAATAAGGAGGTCAATGGCTTTATAAATGAATACCAATTATTATTACTTATTGTCCATCATTCAGGAAAAGAGTCCTGGCATAAATTGAAATATATCGCCGATTTGTGTGCCTATATGAACCTTTATGGAGCCTCTACCGATTGGAGACTGGTTTACCGTCTGGCCAGGAAAAAAGGAATATTTCAACTGGTTCAGGATAGTTTTAACCTGCTGATCGAACTGGGGTATGAATTTAACTTCTCTCTTCCGGAGGTTCTTAGGTTAGAAGAGACCGGCGAAGCAGGAAAAATAATATCCATATGGGAAGAGATGCCTGCCGCTAGTAGTAACTCGACCTTGCCATATCTGATGAGAGGAATAGCGGCCAGAGACGGGTGGAAATTTAAGTGTAAAGTAATTTGGTCGCATCTGAGCTATTTTTTGGAGATCCCCCTACTACTCAGGAAGGCCGGATATTACCGCAAGAATCGGTAGCCCATTGGCAGACTTACCGATTCTTGCTGCCAATATATTAATACAGTTTAAGTTCTATTATTCCAGAAACTGATTTGCCGGGGCTCACCAGGTTCAGTCCTTCTCCATTATTGAATGCATTTACATTGGCCGTAAGTGGTTCTATGGCCACACAGTCTCTGGCAGGAGGAGTGTAAATTACCAGATAATTAAATTTTCCGTCCCCAATCTCCTGCCTGATTTGCAGGGTAACATCCTGATTCTCTGAAATGAGTTCAGTGACAGCCGAATGACCATCGGCTTCTACAATAAAGCAGTTGTCCAATTCTTTCCTAAATAGAGAAAAGGGTCCTTGGTGGTGATATGGGGCAGTACCTGTTGGAATCATATTCCCATCAAAGGTTACAATCGTTTGAGAAGGTATTCTAATTTTCCAGGCATCTACTTCTTCATTTCCTAAATCGAAATAAGGATGCCAGCCAAACATGGCGGGTGCCGCATTGGTACCTTGATTATAGGCCTCGTAATGAAGACGAAAGATCCCCTGCTGATCCAGGCTATAGGTCACCTCAAATTTAATTTCAAAAGGGTACCCTGGCGTTGGAGTAATTGCATAGGCCAACCTGATTGCTGCGCAGTCCGATTTTATACTTTGTTCCTGAAGGGTGAATTTATTTTTCCGGACGAGTCCATGTATAGCATTTTTTCCACCCTTTTCATTACGTTCCAATTGGTAGCTTTTTCCTAAAAATGTATAAGACCCATCGGGGATTCGGCTGGCGAAGGGGAATAAGAGCTCGCTGGCACTCTGGCTATCTTCGGCAAGTTTTTGAGGCGTCGGAGGTGTTTTTAATAAGGAATATAATGTAACATCTTTCCGAAGTGATAACTGCCTCACTAGGCCGCCCAGCTCAGGTACCACGGAAAAGCGATTGCCTGTTGAGGCTTCCTGAACAACATATTCGGTAAGATCGCCAAATTGCTGCTTTGTAATTTCAAATAACATAAGGTATTTTTTAGTGTTTAGGATTGGGAGTCGAATGTAAAAAATAAAAACCGGACTGCATAAACAGACCGGTTTTTATTAGATTTTAGGCATTCGACTAGGATGGAGAACCGTCTTTGGTGTCTGCCAGAACTTCAGCATCTCCCTCAGTTGTAGTTCCGTCTTTATCCAGATGCTCCTTCACGATTTCTTCATGAATAGCAGCCTCCTCATTGGAACGGCGATTGACATATGCCTGGTAGCTGGTTTCTCTTTCGAAAGGACGCTTACCTATAAGCTTTTCCAGATCACTTTGGAAGAGAATTTCTTTTTCTAAAAGCTCCTTAGCCAATACTTCCAGAGCATCTCGCTTGTCGGTAAGTAGTTTTATCACAAACTGATAAGCCTGGTCCACCAATTTCCGCACCTCTTCATCGATAGCCTGTGAGGTCGATTCCGAGTAGGGTTTCGTGAAGTTATAGTCACTTTGTTTAGAATCGTAGAAAGAAATATTTCCAATCCTTTCGTTCATTCCATACATGGTAACCATGCTGTAAGCTACTTTCGTCACTCTTTCAAGATCACTTAAGGCTCCAGTGGAAATTTTGCCAAAGACCACCTGTTCGGCCGCCCTGCCACCGAGGGTCATACACATTTCGTCGAATAACTGTTCAGTGCGGTAAAGATACTGTTCCCGAGGCAGGTATTGAGCATAACCCAAAGCAGCAACTCCCCGAGGAACAATGGATACCTTCACCAATGGGTCGGCATGTTCCAGGAACCATCCCGCTACAGCATGACCTGCTTCATGGTAGGCAACAATCTCTTTCTCTTCCGGAGAAATGATTTTATTTTTCTTTTCCAAACCACCGATTACACGGTCCATGGCATCTTGGAAGTCTTGCATGGTAACTTCGTCACGATTTCTCCGCGCTGCAATCAGAGCAGCTTCGTTACATACGTTGGCGATTTCTGCTCCTGCAAAACCAGGAGTCTGAGATGAGAGTCGGTGCATATCCACATCTGCCGACAATTTCAAGGGCTTCAAATGCACCTTGAATATTGCCTCACGACCGATTACATCAGGCTTATCTACCGAGATCTGACGATCGAAACGACCTGGACGAAGGAGTGCCGGATCCAATACATCGGGACGGTTGGTAGCTGCTACGATAATAATACCGGAGTCAGAACCGAAACCATCCATCTCTACCAAAAGGGAGTTCAAGGTGTTTTCCCGCTCGTCGTTGCTACCTGGCATTGCTCCACGACCCCTTGAGCGACCTACTGCATCAATTTCATCAATAAAGATGATACACGGTGCTTTCTCTTTTGCTTGTTTAAACAAGTCACGCACACGCGCAGCACCTACCCCTACGAACATCTCCACAAAGTCAGATCCTGACAGAGAGAAAAAGGGGACACCTGCTTCGCCGGCAACTGCCTTGGCAAGAAGGGTTTTACCCGTTCCCGGAGGCCCTACGAGTAAAGCACCCTTAGGTATTTTTGCTCCTAATTTCTTGAACTTGTCCGGACTTTGAAGGTATTCTACAATCTCCTTGATTTCCTCCTTAGCCTCATCGAGTCCGGCAACATCGTTAAAAGTAATCTTAACCTTGTTTTCGGCATCAAAAAGGGTGGCTTTTGAACGTCCAATATTAAATATCTGTCCCCCAGGTCCCACGCCTCCTGACATTCGGCCTAAAACAAAATACATGATCAGGATGACCACAATAAAGAAGCCCCAGGTTCCCAAAAAGCTTGTCCAGTCGTTACGGGTATCCACCACAAAGGTGACCTTGTCCTGGTCTGGTACTCCTTCCTGCATCTTATCCAGATCCTTTTTAAAAGTTTCGGCAGAAGTTACCTGAAACTGGTAATGAGCCGGTGCTTCACTTCCAAAATAGGTATTTTCCTTTGCGATGGCCTTATATTTATCCAGCTTAAGAGCCTCCGGCTTTAAACTGACTTCTACGGTCTTGTCGTTGACAATCGTTACCCGATCCACCTCTTTGTCGGTCATCATCTTCTCGAATCGCTTCTGGGTAGTTGGTCTTACGGTGGATGTACGACTTAAGTAAGTTATTCCGAGTATGGTCGCTATAAGGGCGGCTATAATCCATCCTTGATACCCCTTCTGAGGGTTCTTCGGATTCAGCGGTCCCCGTTTGTTTTCGTTTTCAGACATTCTTTATAAGAATAAAATAAGAGGAATTATTAAGTATAACGTGAAGCATTCTACGAATGTTCACCTTATGAAGGGAATTATGCTACGGAATCCTCCATATGCGTTACGATGGCATCGCCCCAAAGCTCTTCCAAATCGTAATGCTCACGACGATCCTTATTGAAAATATGGGCAATCACGTCCACATAATCAATGAGTATCCATTCTCCATTAGCCTTACCTTCTTTTTGCCATGGGTCTATTTTTGTCGCCTTGTACACCTCTTCCTCCACCGAATCGGCCAAGGCATCTATTTGTGTGTCGGAATTACCCGAACAGATTACAAAAAAATCAGTGAATGAATTTTTGACCTTCCTCAGGTCCATTATCTTTATATCAACGCCTTTTTTCTCGGCCATTCCCTTTGCTACTAGCTCGGAGAGTTCTTTTGAAGATACTTCTTTATTTTTGCGTTCTTTCATGCTATTGGATTCCCTTTTCTATAAACCTTAAAATAAGCCAAAAAAATTGTACAATTCTATATCTAACACCGGAATTATTGGTAAAAAAATTGTTTATCTGCCAACTTGTCACTCAACAAACGACATAGCCGCCGAATTAGTGCGTGCAGAGGGTTTCGAAGAGGGGGCCATTGTCATTACCGACCACCAGACTAATGGGCGTGGACAGCGCGGTACGGCCTGGGAGTCCCGGCAGGGATCTAATCTGATGTTTTCCTTAGCTCTGACTCCGGCAAATGTTCCGATTATGCAGCAATTTCTGCTGAGCCAGATGGTGGCCTTGGGTCTGGTACAGTTCCTGAAAACCATAGGTCTTCCTGCATCTATTAAATGGCCTAATGATGTATATGTAGAGGATAGAAAGATTTGCGGGACACTTATCGAGAATAGTATACAAGGCAATAGAATTTCTAGTTGTATAGCCGGGATTGGTCTTAACGTAAATCAGTTAGAATTTCAGGGAATAAGAGCCACTTCCCTGGCCCTGGAAACTAAAAAAACATGGAGCTTGGAGGAGGCTCTTGACATGATAATCAAAGAGTTAAATGCCTATTATGCGGTCTTAATTTCTGGTGAGTTTAGGACAATCCGAGCGCATTATCTTGATAATTTGCTCGGATTGAATGAGACTAGAAATTTTAGAATAGCCAACAAAGTCTTTCAGGGGCAAATAGTCGGAATTAATGACTACGGACATCTTCTACTACTCAAAACGGGTACGAATCATCCCTTAGAACTGGACCTCAAAGAGGTGGAATGGATCTGGGATAATTAACCCCAGCGCCCCAGAAACGCCATGCCAATCGCACAAATGCCGAGCCCAAGTGACTCTCTTGCCAGCTCTATGTTTAAGGAACGCATCTGGGTTTCTCCCCAGAAAACTCCTTCGAATTCTGGAGGCCATTGTAAGATAGCACCGACTACATATCCAGCGGCGAGTACATAGAAAACCCAGCTGGGCCATAAGTCTCGTAGACTCATATAACAGGCTAACGCAGCAATACTATAAATGAAAATCCAAATGGAGGCATCCGGGTCATTGGTTTGGAAATAGGAAAAGATGAGAAAAACGATTCCCAATACGATTTTAAGTATTTTCATGAAGGTTGATATAATGGGTTATTAGTATATAAAGGTTAAATACGACAATTTAGTATATTTTTTGAAAAAGGTAGTCAAGTTCTAGCCTGCAAATTGGAAAAAGAGCCGACGCCAGGGAATAACTTCCTCTAGTTGGATGGAAAAACTTGTGGAAGATGTAGGGATTTATGAATTCGCATGGGTACACTCATCGGAAATGATGTGAGTAATACTAATTTTTGGAAAGCTTTTTCCATGCCTGGCCAACTGCGAAGCGTGATAGGTGAAATTTTAGAATTCCAATTAAATAGAATAAACCAGATGAATTTAGTAAGGGGGTAGCTTTGTTAGTTTCGTCCTAGTAAATGAAGAATTACTACAAAAACAACCCTCTCTCCGTTTTAGACACTTGCAGTATGATGACGAGTATATTCAAAGGCCTTACAATCCTGATCCTGATGATGGTATCGGCCCCTAATATTTTGGCTCAAAGTGAAATTGAATTAATTAAAAGTCGTATTGTTGCCGATCTCATGTCGCAAGAGGTTAATGACGATTATATTGACGAAATTCTAAAGAAAATAAATCCTGATGGGAGCTTTCCGGGGATTGACTACACGGATCTAAGCCGGACCGCTGGATTTCCGCATCGTTTTCATAATGCCAATTTATTACATTTGAGTAAGGCCTTTATGAAAGAATCGTCGAGATACTTTAGGGATGAACAAGTTAAGTCAGCGATTGTGAAGGGCTTGTCCTTTTGGTTGAAGAATGATTTTGTGGGTGATAATTGGCATGATAATCAAATTTCTACTCCTACCTATCTAGGCGATTTGGTGTTGATCGTTGGTGATCAGCTTCCAGAGATAATAGTAGATAGGCTTCAACCTATAATCGGTAGGGCGCATATGAATGCTTCTGGAGCACGACCTAGTGGCGACCGAATTGTCATCGCAGGAATCCTGGCTAAGAACCTGCTTTTTCGAGGTGAAGACAAGGAGTTTGAAAAGATTATCAATATTATTGAGGGTGAGCTTAAGTTCGCTACGGGCTCTCGGGGTATGCAACACGACTATAGCTTTCACCACCGGGTCGACCGGGTAAATAATACCGACTCCTATGGATATGGGAAATATGCCAATGCGTATGGGGATTGGTCCTATTATGTTTCGGGGACCCGGTATGCCTTTTCAAAGGAAAAGATAAACCAATTGGTAGATTATTATTTGGACGGTATATACAAACAATCCGTATATGGGATATATCCCGATGTAAGTGTCCAGAACCGGAGTATTACGATCAAGAAACCAGAATTGAAACCCAGAGGAACACAGGAAATCGAGCGTATACTGGCAAGCACGGACTATAGAAGAGTAGAGCTGGAGGAAATTATCCGCCTTAGAAAAGGGGAGATCAAACCTGGGAGGTCATTTGCCAAATTTTTCTGGCAAACAGAACATTTCGTATTTCAGAGACCGGATTTTTATACTACCGTACGCATGTTTTCTAGCCGTAATCGCAACATGGAAGTACCATATAATGGGCCCGGGAAGCCCACCCACCATCGTGCCGACGGGACCAACTACCTACTCTTAAAAGGAGATGAGTATCATAATATATGGCCAGTTTACGATTGGCAGAAGATATCTGGTACGACCATCTTGCAAAAGCCAGAACTTCCCAGTCCTGAAGAGATTCAGAAAGATGGGCTGACCGATTTTGTAGGTGCCGTCACCGATGGGCTTTACGGAGCAGTGACATTCGACTTTAAAAGTCCCCATGATCCTTTGCAAGCTAAGAAGTCGTGGTTTTTTTTCGATGAGGAATATGTGTGTCTAGGGGCTGATATCAAAGCAGACTCCAAATTGCAGGTGGCTACTACCCTGAACCAATCCTTGCTTCGTTCTCCGGTTCATATTTCAGAGGGTAAGAACTCCCAGTTGATGAAGCACGGAGGTCGGGAATTAAAGGGAATAAAATGGGTACATCATGATCGGGTAGGCTATGTTTTTCCGGAACCTGAAAAAGTGAGTCTCTCTAATCAAGTGGAGACAGGTAACTGGGCATCCATCACCGACCAGAAGAATATCAGTCAAGAAGAGGTACAGGAGGGAGTTTTTAAACTCTGGCTCGACCATGGTAGCAAACCAGCCAACGCCACCTATGCCTATATGGTGGTACCTAACGTGTCGGAACAGGAACTCGAGAGGTCCAGCAAGGATAACCGCTCTATAGATATCCTGTCGAATACGGCAAATATACAGGCCGTACACCACAAGAGGTTGGGAATTAGTCAATTGAGTTTTTATCATGCGGGGGAATTAACTATAGACAACGCGCTGACGGTCAGGCTGGATAGCCCTGGGATGGTCATGCTGAAGCAAACGGCCGGTCGACTCTCCCAGCTTACTTTGGCGGATCCCTCTCGTAAACTGAGCCGTATGTTGGTGACAGTGAGTGGTCAATATCCAGGGGACGGCGACCATTACCGTAGCATTGTAGATAAGCAGGCTGGAAGCACGCTCTTTATAGTCGATTTGCCTGTGGGCGTATATTTGGGGAAGAGTGTTGTACTGGCTGTGCAATAGCATAATTTAGCCCAGAAATTAGAAACAGTACATTTTGAAGAAGATTTCGAGCTATGCTGTGGTTTTACGAAGCATTTACCTGTTGAAAGCGGAATATACATTAATGGAAAGCTATATATTGTTAGTTACCCGCCCAAAATTCCTATAAGGTCAAAAATGAATCGTATGAAACAAAGGTTTGTCAGAAGTGGAAATGAACTTTACTCGGCGAAAAGGTAATCGTTAAAAAATTATTGTGTTTTTTTGTAAAAAGAAGCTTACCGAGTAGTTATGCCCAAACTTTTGGAGAAGAATATATCCCATAAACAGATTAATGAAGAATTAGTGGTGTTTACGGCGCACGATGCCGAATATCATTTGGAGCTTAATGTCCCCTTTAGGGCCGAAGCTTTCGCCCTGATTTTGGTAGAAACTGGGGAGCTGCAGGTGCAATCCAATCTGAAGAATTACACCCTTCTACCTCAAAGCATTTTAATGGTATTACCAGACTCGCTGAACGAACTGAAATACGAATCTGACGATCTGAACTTCGTTTGCCTGGCATTTCAAAAACGATACCTAGAAAGATTGGGCCTTATTATGTCTCGTTCGGAGGCGGTATTAATGTTCTCCAAAGACGTTCAACATCACTTCGAGCTGTCGGCAATGGATCATGCAGATATCGTCTATGGGATATCAGTTTTGGCTCGGAAGATTAACATGAATACAGAAACTCCTTTTTATGACGAAGTCGTCAATAGTACTTTTTTATCGGTAACGTATCAGGTAGCCTCTATATTTTTTACCAAACTACCCGTATTAAATGTACAATTAAGTAGGAAGGAGGAAATAGCATCTAAATTTCTCGGGTTGCTGGCAGAGAAGTTCCGACAAGAACGAAGTGTATCCTATTATGCCAACGTCTTGTCCATTACCACACGTCATCTTTCGCAGGTGCTCAAGGAAGTTACTGGAAAAACTGCCGGAGAACTGATCGATGAGTTAGTTATTCAGGAGGCTAGGGTGCTGCTGTCTCAGTCCTCCATCAATGTGGCTGCGGCGGCTCAAATCTTACAGTTTAGTAACCAGTCTTTCTTTGGTAAGTATTTCAAACAACATACCGGATACTCCCCTTCAGAATATCGTTCGTTGAGCCGAACGACGCTGAATCCACCGTTTTGACCAATTCTTCCACCGTTTAGGTCTTTTAAGGTCCACTACAGCTACCGAATTTTGCATGGTAAATAATCTACAATACCATGCGATAATGGGAAATAAGCTTTTAAATAAAATAGCAGTAGTCATCGGCGCGGGCTCTATACTTGACCGTCAGGTAACTCGAGCGTTATTGCTAGAAGGTGGCCAGGTAGCCGTACTGGCTGCCAGCGCTGAGGACTTGTGGCAGCTTAAGTGCTTTCTTAAAAATGACGAAATATCAAGGCTCCATCTTTATTTGACCGACCCCCTCGACTATATCAAGAGTCTGGATATATTGGCCCATCTAAAGGAATCCTTTTCAAGAATTGATATAGTTTTTACAACTCTGGCCAATTACAGTCCACTGGCCACTCCGCAGGATATACTGGTTGCCGATTGGAAACGGACGACAGAGGAGCATATCCAGTTCTACTTCACCAATCTTCTCATACTGGGCTATCTAAAAGACGATACATCCTTATACGTGACCGCGGGTAGACAACCTGTAATTAAGGGCGACAATCAAAATATCTTAGCCGACCTACGCCAACTTTTACGTCTGGAAAGTCACCAATATTTTCTGCCAGAAATGGCCAGTACCAATGCCCGCTATCATCACCTTTACCTAAAGGAATCGTGGGGGGGTAAAGACGAGGCTGTTTCCTTAAAAAAGGATTATGCCGACTATATTATTCAGTTATACCTGGGACAAACGGAGTGTTTAAAGGCTGATATCCGCCAAGTCGTTTTAAGTCTTTAATAGGACCAATTTTCTCTTTTCAAATAAATCTAATTAGAAAATAAAAAACAATGCAAGTATTGATAAAAACCTTGACTCCATTATTGGTATGTGGACTCGCTTTGGGCAGCTGTACCCAGGAAAAGAATAAGGAGTCCAAAGAGGCTACTCCAGTAGCGGTGAGCATATACCGTGTAGGGACGGCCAACCAAAGCCAGCAGCTGAGCTATTCAGGTAGTATAGAGCCGGATAATGTGGCCCAAATCGGCTTTGCCGTTGGAGGGGTTGTTAATAATGTGATGGTCCAAGAAGGGCAACGCGTGAAACAAGGGCAATTATTGGCCTCTATTGACGCCACGGAATACGAGCAAGCGCTGGCCATTGCCGAAGCAGGCCTTGAACAAGCAGAGGACATGTACAACCGATTAAATGAGCTCTATAAGAAGGGAAGTCTGCCCGCGAAGGACTTTATTGATATCAAAACTAAAGTCGCTCAGGCTCGGGCCAATAAGAATATTAATGCCAAACATATTTCCGATAGTCGTTTGCATGCCCCTATGGCAGGCATTATTTCGGTCAGGGCTATTGAGCGTGGGAGTATGGCCGCTCCAGGCGTACCTGCTTTTACCATTGTTAAGACCGATCAGGTATATGCTCGTTTTTCTGTACCAGAAAGTGAAGTGGGGGGCCTAAAGGCGGGTATGCCAGGGTGGGTATATATACCCACGTTAGCAGATACCTTAAAGGGAAATATCAGTATTATCAACCCCCAGGCCGATCCCGTTTCGAGAACCTATACCATTAAGATCAGAATAGCAAATAACGAACATCGCTTAATGCCTGGCATGCTCACAGAAACTACAATTATGACGGGGAAAGAGGTTGAAGAACTGGTTGTTCCGGCCAAATCGGTGGTGCGGGATGTAGAGGATCTGTCTTATGTGTATTTGGTAGGGGAGGGAAAAAAGGTTGTAAAAAGAAGGGTAGAAACGGGTAGGCTTACAGGCAACGGAGAAGTCGTGATTCGCAAGGGTATCAAGCCTGGCGATACTGTTGTAATAGCAGGCCAGTCTGGACTTAAGGATGGAAGTGAGATATCCTTTTGAATTACCTCTGGCGAATGAATTAAAATCAGTAAGATCGATTTGAAAATATGAAAAATAGAAAAATTAACTTCATTGAAGCGGCCATGAAGTACAAGCAAGTTACGCTTGTAATCACGGGATTAATGTTGCTTCTAGGAGCATGGGCCTTGCAAAATATGCCCCGAGCCGAAGATCCGAAAATTGAAACCCCTGTGGCAATGGTCTATGCCTTTTATCCTGGTGCCGACGAGCTTCAGATGGAACAACAGGTAACCAACAAAATAGAGCAATTCTTGTTCTCCTTTGAGGAAGTAGACAAGCAAAAAACGAAGTCGCAGACGCGGGAGGGACAGGTCTTTATTACCGTGCAACTCCATTCGGAGGTAAAGGACCGCAAGAAATTTTGGGCTACCCTACAGCATGGACTCAATACAAGCATGCGGGCCAGTATACCGCAGGGAGTGATGGGGCCGATCGTTAACAGTAATTTCGGGGATGTTACTGCGCAAATTATCGCTGTTTCTTCTCCGAAAAGGAGCTATGCCGAACTGGAAAAGTACCTAGACAAGATGGAGGCTGTTTTGAAAACGATTCCGGAAGTATCTAAGATAAACCGGTCGGGCGGGCAACGGCAGCAAATCTATGTCACTGTGGACGATCGAAAGATGCAGCAATACGGATTCGACATGTCAGTGATTGTCCAGACTTTGCAAATGCAGAATATTACCGCCCCCTCGGGAGAGCTGACGGTAGCCTCAAACATCATACCCGTTTTTACAAACAGCCAATATAAAACCCAAGACGATATCGCCAACCAGATCGTATATACCACCCCCCAAGGCGTAGTGGTTCGTCTGAAAGATGTGGCCACTATCGAAAGGCGCTATGAAGAAGAGTCATCTTTTATTCGTATTGGAGAGGATAAGGTAATGCTCATTACCACAGAGATGCAACCGGGCAATAATATCGTGGCTTTTGGGGAAAAAGTAGATAGACAGCTTGAAGAATTAAAGGCGGAGTTTCCCGATGATATTAGTATCAATACAATCGTTAATCAGCCAGAAGTTGTAGGAGAAAGTATCAGTCATTTCATGTTCGAATTTTGTTTGGCAATTCTTTCAGTAATCATTGTGGTGATGCTCCTGCTTCCCATCCGAGTAGCGGCCGTTTCTTCGGTGGCCGCGCCCATCGCCATACTGATCACCTTTGGTGTGCTGAGCATTATTGGGATAGAGCTGCATCAAGTGTCACTGGCAGGTCTTATTATCGTCTTAGGAATGGTGGTAGACAATGCCATAGTGGTGGTAGATAATTATATAGAAAAGCTCGATGAGGGCGTCACGCCCTGGACGGGCGCTTGGCAGGCGGCACAGCAGTTGTCCTTACCCATATTTACAGCAACGTTGGCTATTATTTTTGCCTTTGCTCCATTGGCCTTTTTTATGAATGGTATAGCCAAAGACTTTATGGCTTCCCTGCCCATCACGGTGGCGGTAGCGCTGATCGCCTCTATGCTGGTGGCCCTTCTCCTGACCCCTTATATGTGCTTTGTATTTATCAAAAAAGGGTTAAAACATCAAATTAGCGAGCGCCCGCCACGAAAGTCCTTACTCGATAGGCTTCAAAATGTTTTCAATATGGCCGTTGAGTTTTGCTTCCGATGGCCCAAGAGCACCATGGCAGCGGCTGTTGGGGCGGTTATCCTGGCCTTTGTCGTGGCTGCCAATGTGGAGCAAGAGTTCTTTCCAGTCAGTGAAAGAAACCAGTTTAACGTCGAAGTATGGATGCCAAATGGAACGGCATTGTCGGAAACTGAAACGACTGTAAGGGGCATAGAGGCCATACTAAATAAGGATCAAAGGGTCGTGAACATTGCCAGTTTTGTAGGTACCAGCTCACCTCGCTTCCAGACTTCTTATGCGCCTGAAATTCCTCGACGAAACTTCGCACAATTATTTATAACCACCGAAAGTAATGAGGCTACCGATGAATTAGTGAAAGAGTATCGGCCAAAATTTGAAGGCTTCGTTAAAGATGGTTATGTACGTTTTCGTCAACTAAGTTTCCAGGAGGGTTCTCCTTTGGCTATTCGCGTAATCGGAGAGAATCTTAAAGATCAGAAAAGAGTCGCTCAACAAATAGAGGACATGTTAAGCAATACAGAAGGTACCAACTGGGTCCGTACCGATTATGAAGATGATTATCTGGCGGTAAGTTTGAAGGTTAAAGAAGATGTTGCGGCCAGACTAGGAGTCTCCAATCAGGCCATAACCCAGACACTTGCAGCCGGATTAAAGGGGTTTTCAGTATCTCAAATATGGGAAGGGGATAAGCCTGTAGATATATTTTTGCGCCTTAATGAGAGCAGTCGTAAGGACTTTGGAAGCCTTGAGGACCTCCATATTAGTTCAATGTATGGTAACAAGGTGGCCCTTAAAGAAGTCGCCGATCTGGTGCCCTCGTGGCATACAGGCGTACTGGCGCATCGCAATGGACTTCGTACGCTTACGGTATTGTCGGAAGCCCAGATGGGCCGCAGGGCGTCAAGCATTCTTAAGGAGCTGCAGCCACAGATCGAAGAGCTGCAACTTCCCGATGGTATCAGCATCCAATATGGTGGCGATGCCGAGTCGAGTGGAGAGAACATGCCAGGGATGATGACCGCCTTGAGTGTATCACTCGTGCTGATTTTTATCACCTTGTTATTTCAGTTCAAAAGCTTTGGAAAGAGTATCATTATCCTAGCTACCTTTCCGCTGAGTCTTCTAGGTGCATTTTTGGGACTGTATCTGACGGGAAACCCAATTGGTATGACGGCCTTTATGGGAATTATTAGTTTGATTGGAATTGTGGTTCGGAACGGAATAATACTGGTAGACTACGCCGATGAACTGGTCTTGGATCACGGATATTCCATAAAAGCGGCAGCCTTATCGGCGGCTAAACGGAGGATGCGCCCCATCTTCCTGACCTCTGCCGCCGCTGCTGTGGGTGTTGTGCCTATGATCATAGGGAAATCACCCTTATGGGCTCCGCTTGGAAGTGTCCTAGCATTTGGCTTGATCGTATCCATGATCCTGACACTATTTGTAGTGCCCGTCTTATACTATAGGTTTATAAAACCTGTGCCCGAGGAAGAGCTCCCAGCACCCACTAGCGAGCATATCCAATTCAAGCCTTCTCATTCTTAGTCATCAAAAAAATAGAGTATGACGGTAGTAGCAGTAATGATGAATGGTAGGCGGCGTCCAGTCTTCAGCTGCTTACCATTTTTGTGAATTATGCTACTACCGACATTATCAATACTAAATTTCAATCCAGTATGAAACGATCAATCACGGGTAAAAGGGGTTACAATACCAAAGCATTGAGCCTCCTTGTTCCAATATTTCTACTTATGGCTTTTGTCGCTCAAGCGCAGCAATCATTAACATTGCAGGAGATCCGCCAACTGGCCACCGAACATAACAGAAAAATTGCCCAGGCCCAGTATAATATCAAGGCTGCAGAAGCCGTACAGGCTGGAACCAAAGGTCTCAATAAGCCACAGATCGATGGTTCTGTATCTGCTTTTCATGTAGGTAAGCCTCTGAGTAGCCTTCTGCCCTCTGTTGGGGTTAGCCCTTCGCTAACGGTCTCTCAGGCTATTTATGCAGGAGGTAAAATAAAACTCGGGCAGTCTGCTGCAGCAAAAGGGGTAGAAATACATCAAAACCAGAAGACATTAACAGAAACTCAGGTGTTGCTACAGGCCGAAACGGCGTATTGGCAGATCGTGAGTCTGAAAGAAAAAATAGGTCTGACCAATCGATTTATCGTTTTGTTAGACTCTTTGGACCAGCAACTTTCCAATTCCTTTGATGCCGGGTTAATCTATAAAAACGACCTCTTAAGAGTAAGGGTACAACGAAATGAAACGGCCCTCAATTTGGCGAAAGCAGAGGATGGACTCATGCTTGCCAAGTTAAGCCTAGCTCAAATTATCGGTATGCCTGGAGATGTCAATTATTCTATCAGCGACTCGGTTTCAGGTTCATTTAGCCCTTTAGCTAGTGAGCCGTTGCCTAGTATAGCCGAAAACCGCATAGAAATCCAAATGCTGAAAACCACCATGGAAGCTCAGCAGCTTCAGAAGGAAATACTTAAGGCCGATTTTAAGCCAACCGTTGGTCTACTTTTCGGTGGATTTACCGGTGTAGGAAAAAAGATGAATTTTACCACTGGGGCAAATACCCTGTCTTCCTATTTTGGTATGCTGAGTGTAAGTGTGCCGATTTGGGACTGGGGACAGAAAGCGAGTAAGGTGAAGGAACAATCCTACCGTATGGATGCCTTACAGAGTCAGATTGACGAAACCAAAGAGTTGCTTACGCTGGAAGTTCAGGAGGCCTATTCGCAGCTCAATCAGTCGGCCCGTCGAATTAGCTTGTCCTATGCGTCGGTGTTACAGGCAGAGGAAAACCTGCGCTTAAGTACGGATCGGTTTGCGGCTGGGACCGTTACCGGACAGGATGTCCTAGAAGCTCAGACACTCTGGGAGCAGGCTAACAGTAATATCATCGATGCTAAAATAGCGTATAAAATAAATGAGGCCGCCTATAGAAAGGCAATAGGGGATATCCAATAGCAATGTGGTATATGCCAGACGATATTGCCGCCAAAAACTGTAAGCCAGCAATACTATATGTAGATTCTGAGGTGCATAATATAACGGCATTTGTGGCGATGTTGCGCCGGGAGTACCATATCGTATCGGCTGGCTCGGCCTTTTTGGGGCTGGAAATATTACAGTCACAACATTTTGAAATTATAGTCAGTGCAAAAAATATGAAAGAAATGAATGGGGCGATGTTTTTGGCCAAATCTATGGCAACCCATCCGTGCTCTATCCGCCTGATGGTATCGGACTATGCCGATGAGGACATGGGACAGGGGCAGGGGCGCTTAATCCATGATTTTTTAATAACCCCTTGGGATCAGTCGCAGGTAAAGGCGATATTGAAAAAGTCTTTTGCAGATTATTTGCTAACCTATAAGGCGAAAAATATGGAGTAGGTCGCCTTATTATGCTTTTGGTAAATGGTCTAGGTAAGCATATTCAGCGACCTGTATCAGTCTGAGTAAAAAGGGACTCGATTAGGAAATCGGACCCTATCGAATATCCAGGCCTTCTGGAGGGGAGGTCTTTGCACCCATGGGTTTGTGTAAAAACCGTAAATGAACGACGCCAATAAATAAGGCCAAAACACCTTCGCCTAGTATAGTATTTTGCACCCCAATGTACTTGGTTACTGTACTGACCAGCAAACTGCCAATAGGAACCATGGCCGAATAGGACATGACGAACAGGCTGATGACCCGCCCACGCATGGCCGGGGCTACGGAGGTCTGGATTAGGGTATTACTGATCGTAACCTGCGACATCATACCAAAGGCACCGATCATGATAAAGAGTAGGGCCAGGGGGTAGATGGTTGTATGAGAGAATAGGATTAACCCAAAACCAAAAACAAAGGTGTTGATGGCTAGCACCTTACTGAGGTTCGTTTCGGGCTTTAAGGATGCGAGGAAAATGGCGCCAATAAAAGCCCCTAGGCCTATGGCGCTGTCGATAAATCCAAAAGTCTTGGCCGTTCCATTGAAAATGTCTTTGGCATAGACGGGCATTAGAGTGGTAAAAGGTAAACCAAAGAGGCTAATGGCCGATAACATCAGGATGATAAAGCCAATAGAAGGGGTTTCTTTTACGTATTTTATGCCATCTTTTAGGTCGCCCAAAATATTTTGAGTACGTTCCTTGGTAATATGCTTGGGTAAACGAATCAAGCTAAGGGATCCTATAACCGCTACAAAGCTCAGCGCGTTAATACCGAAACATACTACTTCTCCCCAATGTGCTATTGCTACGCCAGCAATGGCCGGTCCCAATAATTTGGATAAGTTTACCATCGATGAATTTAAAGCTACTGCATTGGGTAGATCTTTTTTATCGTCGACCATACTGAACACCAAAGATTGCCGAGCGGGTACGTCGAACCCGTTAATGATTCCCAATAGAACACTCAATCCAATGATTTCCCAAACGGCGTTGTTTTTATAATAAACGACAAGGGTTAGCAATAAAGCCTGAGCCATCGATAATACCTGAGTCGCTAACAGGACTCGATACCGATCGTATCGGTCCGACACCACCCCACCTAGGGAAGTAAACAGGGCAGAGGGCATCAAGGTAGCAAATACACTTAGACCAAGCATCGTTTTTGAGTTGGTGTAGGAGTATATCACCCAGCTTACGGCCGTTTTTTGCATCCAAGTGCCCAGCAATGAAATGGACTGGCCTACAAAAAATAGTCGGTAATTATGGCTTTTAAATGCACGAAAAGTATTCTGGTTCATAGGAACAATAGATAGTCATTTGAGCGCTGAGGCAGCGCCAGTATTATAATTTTGCACATTTATGTATACAAAAATAGAGTGCCTGTCGGTGGGTAAGGAATCTTCTCCATCATCTTATCATGATTTTTGCCTGGCTAATCCCTCGGGGATATGTGCATTACCTTAGTGGTTCAACGAAAATAGACCACCAAAGTTTCAGCCCAGCTGTAGCCAGGGTGTTTTTTATCTATGGCAACAGTGCCGACATAGGAACTGATGTACTGGTGGGGTCAGAGGGTTTTATGCGATACGACTATAGCTTTCTATACGCTTTTCTAGTCCGTAATCTCAATATGGAAGTGTCATCAATTGGGCCCTGGAAGCCCAGCCCTCATCGTGCCGACGGGGTAATTGGGCAGCCATCACCGATCGGAAAAATATCAGTCAGGAATAGGTACATGAGGGAGTTTTTAAACTGCACCCTCATTCATAAAGAGCAGAATTCTACCTTATTCGTTGTTGATCAGCCTTAAATAGTTGGTATAGATTAATATTTTGGGGAAGTCGGTATCAATTGTAACCATAATTTAGTTTTTTAGTGGTGATTTGTTCTTATCGTTTCTTCCATGAAAAAAACGAATTATATTGCTTTTTTCGTCGTGGCCTTGGCAGGTCTTTTCTATCTGGTTTTAACGGAAAAGCCGGCCCTAAGGCATTCTCAGGAGCCAATTCCACCGGATCCCTATTATAGTGAGGAAGTGTCCTTTAAAAATGTAGAAGATAGTATCACGTTATTGGGAACGCTGACCTTACCAAATAAAGAAGGCAATTTTCCGGTGGTGATACTAATCACGGGAAGCGGACCACAAGACCGGAATATAGAGGTGTTTGGACATAAGCCTTTTCTTGTTATTGCCGACTATTTTACGCGTCAGGGATTAGCTGTCTTGCGGTATGACGACAGGGGTATTGGAAAGTCTACGGGTTCTTTCATGACAGCCACATCACAAGACTTTGCTTCAGACGCTATAAGTGCTTTGAACTATCTGAAGACAAGGAGTGAAATAAATGTCCAGAAGATAGGTCTTTTAGGACATAGTGAGGGAGGGCTGGTGTCGGCCATCGCGGCTTCTCAGTGCAAGGAGGTGCGCTTCGTTATTTCACTGGCAGGCCTCGGCGCCAGGGGGCTAGAAGCGCTCGGCTTGCAGACCGAATTGATCGCAAGAGCTGGGGGTGTTAATGATGCTGGTATTGCTTTGATTAAAAAGTCTAATCGAGAAGTCGAAGAAATATTGAATACTACCCCTGATACGACTGTATTGAGAAAGGCGCTAACGGCTTACTTTAAGGCCAATGGGCATCAAATCCCTGAAGAAATGGTACCTCCGGGCCAATCGAAGGCCAAGTTTTTTGAAAATTCCGTCAATTTCATGTGTACGCCCTGGTACCAGTGGTTATTAAAGGTAGATCCAGCCGATTTTTATGGAAAAATTGCTTGTCCGGTACTGGCACTGAATGGATCGAAAGACTTACAGGTAGATGCAAAACAAAATTTGCCTCTCATTTATAAAGCCGTCAAAAATGGAGGGAACCCTAACGTTGCCATAAAGGAACTACCAAACCTCAATCATTTTTTTCAAAATTGTAATACGGGGCATCCGAATGAATACGCCGATATTCAGGAAACTTTTTCTCCCCTGGCACTGACGACAATGACTGACTGGATTTCTATGACTATTGATCAGAACATTAATCGGCTGTCCCAATGAAAAAAGGTTCCTAGTATAGAGAAGCGATAAAAACTGTACCCATTTAATAATGAAATAACAATGGAAAATAGGCTTTTACTAATATCAATGATCTGTTTTTTGGGTTCCTGTAGATTCGAGTTGGATAAGGATCCAGAGATGATTCAATTTGTCTTCTACAATTCAGACAAAACTGTATTTGAGGAAGTAAAGATTATAGCCTTTGAGTTAAAAAACGGTATGTTAACCCCAGTTGATTCTGTATATCACTATCCACTAAAATCTCCTAGTATACCGTACTATAGTAATATAGGGATAGGTTTTTTGGCAAAGGATATAGATTCTCTACAATCAGGGTTATTTCAGGCTATCGCTATAAAAAAAGATAGTACCGTTTTTAAGATTCCGATAGGTGAAATCGAAGGCAAAGCTACTAAGCGCTCATTTAGTATTGAAATGACCAGTAGTGGAATTCAGGCACAGTAACTTCAAACTGATAATAAGTTTGCCCAATATTTCTTAGTTAGAACCAAATTAACTTTAAATAGAATGGGGTGACTAATGGTAAATCTTTAAATTCCGAATGAAGGACCCTCATTGAATATATGGATGCTACTAGCGCCACATGGAAAATTATGATCGATTTGTTTAAAATGGTTGACCATTGGGTCCCTGCTTTCCACCACCACAATTGCCTTAATATAGGCGGCTAATATGGGGTCTGGTTCGAAAATTATCATGGCTATATAGATAAACTTGTATATTAAAGCATTCTCAGCCACTGTGCCATGGCCATTCCTATATCTGCTGCTGAATCTTCTTGCAGATTATGATGCCCTACTACGGTGACATGCGTTTGGTTGGGCCAGTGTGTACAATTTTCTTTTTCGGCCTTCGACAACGTCCCGGGCCTGGCCTCAATAAATAATTTCGGGATACTACTTTCCGATAGCCAGCGTGTATTGTCGTTGACGATCTTGATAATCTCTGCCGGTTCTCCACCTATAGGCAGCTGTCTCGCCCAGCTGAGCATGGGGCGTCTGCTTTCTCCGGGGTCTGTGAAGGGTCGGCGATATTCGGCCATTTCCGCTTCCGAGAGCGGACGCAGCACCGATTTTGGCAAATTGAATTCGATGAAAGAATTTTCAAAAATAATCATTTTTTCGCCCTCCTCTGATCTTAATTTTTGAAATGTCTCGCGGGCTGGGCCCGGCACCTCGTCCCAGGTCCGTGGCATGGTGATAGCCTCCATATATACGATGCCCTTTACCTTGTCAGGGTGGTTTCGTGCCCAGTCAAATGCCAAAACAGATCCCCAGTCGTGAACTACAAAAATAATGTCTTTTTGTATATCTAGTCCGTTTAGAAATTCATCTAGGAACATTTTGTAGGTGCCATAAGTGTATTCTTCCGGGTCGTTGAGGCGATCAGAGTCGCCCATACCCATCAAGTCAGGAGCAATGCAGCAACCAAAATCTTGAACCAAGGGAATTATGTTCCTCCATATATAACTGGAGGTGGGGTTTCCATGAAGGAAAATAATAGGACTTCCGGTTCCTGCTTCGGTATAGGCCATTTTTAGACCATTAATCCGTAGGTATTTTTTGGGTGCGACAGAAGTTGTCTGAGTTTGAAGTTCTTTTTCTGTTTTCATTGATTTAACTCATTTGTGCCATTATAGCCTGTTCGATTCTTACTTTATACAAAGTTGGGATGTGGCCGGACAGGGAAATAGGAAAAAATCATTGGATTTCCTTATTTGACTTTATCACCTCCGATTTTGTACGATGAATAGTATTCCCAATACTCAGTAACAATCAGCTCGATAATCGTTTGCGGGAAGAATTTGACGACCGAAAGCAGACTGCAATACTAATCTAGTCGTGATATAGTCTATTGTATGGCACAAACGGTATTAAGCATCGGGAATTATAGGCTCAACGAGCTTTTTTAATTTTTCCAATGATTCCTGCCATCCCAAATAACACATTTCTACTGGGATCATCGCCGGGATACCTTCTTGAACAATATGTAGTTCGGTCCCGCAAGACACTTTAGAAAATTTAATAGTGGTTAACATTTCGCCCGTCAAAGTAGGGTCGTCAAATCGATCGCGGTAACGGATAAGTTCATTGGGCATGATCTCCAGGAAATCGCCTCCAAAGGACTGTGTTTTTTCGGTAGAAAAATTTAGAAAGGACATTTTAAAGGATCCTCCTACTCGGAACTCCCGATGATGCGCAATACAGATAAATCCATAAGGTGGGAGCCAGGAACAAAATGCTTCAGTATTGGAAAATGCCCGGAAGGTTTTTTCTTGGGGAGAAGTAAGTATGCGGTGCAAGGTTATGGAATTGCTCATATCTGTGATTTTAAGTGTAATTCCGATTCATATGAATTGAAAGAAGCTGTGTCAGGCAGACTTAACTGGTTGTCCTAATCCCGATTAATCCCCTCCTGCGTGTGGAATGGGCAAAGCTTTGCTGCCCGGTACGGGATAGCAAATAAGATCCAAAACTGAATATTCGGTAACTGAAATAAAATCGGACAGGATCTGGGCAGTAAAACCCAGATCCTTTAGAACTAATATTATTTTCGTCACATCTATGCTATCCAATGCCGTCTCAACTCGGAGAATCCGGTCACAATCTTCCAAATCGAAATTCATTTCATAGACCGGATATAGCGTGTTCAAATACTTTAAAAGGAATTGAGCTTCAGCTGGAGTTCTTACATTGGTGCGATAGACTTCAACCATTCTTATACATAGTTTTGATTAATCATTTTTTGCCAAGTCGTAACTCACCATCCAGTTGATGCCGAACTGATCCTTCCACATTCCAAAATAGGATCCCCAAAAAGTTTCGTCTAAGGGCATAGTTATTGAGCCACCTTCCGAAAGTTTCGCAAATAACGAATCCGCTTCTTCTTTGGAATCTACATTTAAGGATATTGAAAAGTTATCTCCCATCGTTACATCCGGTCCAAAGCCGGGTACTGTGTCGCTGCCCATTAATACGGTTTCTGTACTAATGGGAAGAGACACATGCATCAGCCTTTTTTTCATCTCCTCCGAAAGCTCCGGCATACCCTCTTCTGGAGGCATCTCACCAAACCGGCTTAGATCTTTAAATTCTCCGCCGAGCGCCGATTGATAAAAATTAAATGCCTGCTCGCAGTTTCCCTGAAAGGTTAAATAAACATTTACTGTTGCCATAATAAATAGGGTTTGAGGTTAAGCGTTAACTACTACTTTATAATAATGTTTAGAACCGGATGCTTTCGTCAATATCGTAACGCATGCCCTGTAAACCAAGCAGCTTCCTCATAAGTCCTATTTGACCTATCAGGTAGTCTTCCCTGCCAATGCACATCCCAATCATGTTCAGTACGTTTTCCTTAATAAATGACGCTCCCATTCCAAACGGGAAGGGGGTATCAAGCTGTTGATCTGTCGCTTGAAGCAATTTTTGATATACCTTAGGCGAAATGTCTGCAAAATTCATTTTAAGACCGTCCAATGAGGGATATTCTAAGCTTTCGTCGAGTGCGCGCCCCTCTTTAAATAAGTTCTCATTAGGGTCTGTGTCGTCTAAGCCCAACAAATTGCCTATCCAATACCGGCAATTAACTAAGTTTCCTGTCATCCACACTACATGATTGGTTTTGTTGTCTATACGCTTTAAGGCCATTTCATCAGAAATGCCGTCGAGAACGTTTTTAAAACTTTGTGAATGCATACGAAAGGCAGGAATTATAATTTCCAGTTTTTTTGATGTTGCAGTGTCCATAGTCATAGTATCAATAGGTTTTAATTAGGATTCCGAATATTGCTTAATTAGCCTTAAGGCTTTGGGAAATGCTTCGTTGAAATACTCCTCCATTTCCAGGGTGATATCCATTACTGCCTGTAGTTCTACACTGGTTTCGGATTCTTGTTTTAAAAAGTAAATCTCTTTAGCACCTTTCCAGCTTGATGTAGTTTCCACACCTTCTTTCAATTCAGCTTGGTGGGAGAATACCATTTGTTCATTGACAACAAGTCTTTCGACCAGGGAGCGTATCCCATTTCCATTCTTTCCTAAAAAATCGATGGTATGGCCCGGTTTTAAGTCGCCCTGGTAATGGCTTCCTTCCATAAATACTTTGGTCCACTTTTCATAGGTTTTAGGCTGCCACAGAACTTCCCAGATTTTTTCTCTAGGAGCATTTATAGAGATAGAAAATGATATGGTTTTAAGATTTCCCATTGCTTACCCGATTTGATTTCTCAAAATTAGAGCTTGAAAAAGCAAGGATACTTAACCTATGTCAAGAAATGCTAGTTGGTAATCATTTCCTTGCGAATACGGCTGAGGGAGGTGTCTGCAATGCCTAAGTAAGAGGCAATCTGTTTCAGGGGAGCCTGTTGCACAATTTGAGGTCGGTGTTCTATCAATTGTAAATATCGCATGGAGGCAGAGTGCGTAATCATTTCAATAGAGCGCTGCTGTGTCTGAAATAGTTGGCGAGACATCCATTCTCTGCCCCATTCCCGGATCGACTCCATGCTGTGATACAAATGTTGAAAATCGTTGAATTCAATTTTCCACACTACGGCATCAGTTACCGATTGTATATTTTGCACGGAGGGGAGTCGCTGGAATAAGGAGGACACTTCATTGGCAATCTCATTTTCACAAATAAATTGTGTTGTAATTTCATTTCCATCCAAGTCGTGAACAAAGAAGCGTATTAATCCTTTTTCTACCAGATAATATGCATTAGCAGTTTTTCCTTCCTGCAATAGCATATCGTTTTTTGATAGGACCATTCTCTGATGTAACGAAGCAATTTCGTCCAAGTCCTGGGGAGTCATGAGCGGATGACTGTAAAGCTTTTGAAATAGGGTCTGTGCCATAAACTTGATTTACAGTTATGTAGAAATCATTATTTATAAAGAGCCTTCCGGACTTTATGGAATCGTAAAGTGGTAAATGGATAGATGATATACTTGCCTAGTATTTTTGCTTTTTTTTTATAAATCTAAATTAAAATTTTAAGTAATCTAATCCCAAAGACAATAACTTTTATTCATCTTAAGGATGCTGGCCTGACTGCTGCAGGTAAAGCCGACATTGCATTGGCCCATTCCAGAAATAGTAGTAAGTTAGGTCGTCTCCAATATGATGCTCAGAGACATGTACTGAATACGAATATTGCGCCTAGCATTTCGGTAATAATATGACTTTGAGTAAATAAAAAGAATTTACCGTCCAGTGGGCACGAATATTGTAGCCTTAATAGGTTCAGAAGAGACTAAATGATAGTAGTGGCTCTGTTTTAAATGGTTCTTCTAATCTGGAATTATTTAGGGCTAATCTCGCAGCTAATCATTAACCGTAAATCTGTCAAAAAGCTTAAAAGGCTGAGCGGAATAATAAATTATATCACTAAACAAAATCATAATGAATAAGGGAAAGCAAAATATATTGGTAGCTGGCGCAAATGGTACCACAGGAAAGATAATTGTCGATTTGTTGAAACACTCGGATAAATATACGCCCGTCGCAATGGTCAGAGAGCAGGGGCAAAAGGAGCAATTTGAAAAAGATAATGTGACTGTAGTACTGGCCGATCTGGAGCAGGATCTAAGCCAGGCAGTGAATAACGTGCATAAAGTGATTTTTGCTGCAGGATCAAAGGGGAAGAACGTAGAAGGGATCGATCGGGATGGGGCCAAGCGTCTTACCGATGCTGCTAAAGAAGCGGGCGCCACGAAGTTTGTCATGTTAAGCTCTATGGGTGCCGACAACCCTTCGGCCAACGAAGATCTAAGAGCATATTTACAGGCCAAGCAAGCGGCTGATGAGCACTTGATGGCAAGCGGCATGAATTATTCCATTATTAGGCCCGGCTCATTGTCAAACGAAAAAGGAACAGGCAAAATTGAGTTACAGGAAAAATTTGAAAGGCAGGGGGATATTACACGAGCCGATGTAGCCCAGACCCTGGTTGCAGTTTTGGAAGACGGAGTACAGCAAAATCAGATATGCGAAATATTAAGTGGAAAGATTCCTATAGAGGTAGCCGTACGCGCGTAGGTATAAACGTAAATGATTATCAGGAGTCTATTCCTTAACTGTAACTTTGAAGCGACTCTAAGTAGATTTGAGTCTCCCCCTGCTTTCTGAATCATCATTTCCCATGATAGCACACGACGATTTGGGTTTTGATATTTTCCAGAGATCATTTTACAAAGTAAGAGCAAAGACATGTTGAGAACGGCATTGGTGATGGTACTGCTATCTATCTGGGGGCATAAGGCGATTTCGCAAACGAGCTACTCCCCACCTTTATTTGAAGGGAAAATTACCGATATTGATGATACTAATATTTTCCGCACCAAGGATTATTATAATTGGTGCGGATCAATTGTTAAAGCCGACGACGGGCTCTATCATATGTTTTATTCCCGTTGGCCGAAAGCGACAAAATTCACCGGCTGGCTACTGTACTCTGAGGTGGCGCATGCGGTGTCGGCCAGCCCTAGTGGGCCTTGGGAGTATAAAGAAACGGTATTGAAGGGTACGGGTGCTGGACATTGGGATGCCATCACGGCGCATAATCCTAAGATCAAATTTTTCGAAGGTAAGTACTATTTGTATTATATCTCCACAAACATGGGCGATAAGCCTTATACGGAGGATGAACTCATGGAAATCAGTCTGCGAGGCTATACCCATCCTAGCTGGGGGATTATACGCCCAAATCAACGGACGGGTGTGGCAGTAGCCTCCTCCTTATCGGGTCCGTGGGAGCGTTTTGATACGCCTTTAATTGAGCCCTCCGGGCCAATTGTTACTCTGACAGTCAATCCAGCCATCGACCGGGGGCGGGATGGACGCTACTATCTCATTATAAAAGGGGACAAGCCCAATGAGACCCGGTTCATTAGAAACCAGGCCATGGCCATCTCCAACAGCCCATTGGGCCCGTTTGTTATCCAGCCCAAACCGGTAATCGATTATATTGACACGGAAGATATGTCCCTATGGTACGATCAAAAAAGAAATAAATATTTCGGTATTTTCCATGCCCATAAATTTATAGGTCTGGTAAGCTCCGACGATGGCATTCACTGGGTAAAGGCTCAGGAGTATGAGGTGATGCCTAAGAAAATAAAAAGAAAGGATGGCACTACCATGGTCCCCGACCGCCTAGAACGGCCCTTTGTGTATAGGGAGGATGGCGACCTGCAGGTGTTGGGCCTGGCCAGTAAGCTGGGCGACGACTCCTTTATTATAACCATTCCCATTAACCATTGAGGGCGATCTGGTAGGGCTAGGAAGGTGGAAACCCTTTTCTTATAATAATTCTGGAAATTGCTGGGGTTTCAGTACTTGGAATGGTCCTGTCCTGAAGCGCATACTTTGGTCAATAGCATGGAGTTGATACTGATAAGCGGGTTCCCGGAGGCTAATTAAAAGATTGTCTAAAGGCTAGGGGTGAAGTGTTGGTTTTACTCTTAAATAACTTGCTAAAGGAGGTAGGGTGTTCAAAACCCAATTCGAAGGCAATTTCGCTAATACTCAGTTCCGTAGTCGAAAGTTTTTCTTTAGCAATCTCAATCACTTTGTTGTGGATATGCTGTTGCGTACTTTGCCCGCTAAGGTTTTTTAACATACTGCTGAGGTAGTTTGGTGACAGGTTTAAGTCATCGGCTATTTGTAGGACGGTAGGAGCCCCTTTTAAAAGTACATTTTCTGAGCAAAAATATTTATTTAAGATTTCTTCTAATTGGATAAGAATCTGGTGATTGGTAATTTTTCTAGTAAAGAACTGACGCTCGTAGTAACGCTCGGCATATTGGAGTAAAGACTCGATCTGAGTAATTATAATGCCCTCGCTAAACTTATCCAGATTGGAATAATACTCCCTTTGGATATTTACTAAAATTGCTTCTAATATATTTTCTTCCTTTTCGGAAAGGAAAAGTGCTTCATTTACAGCGTAGCCGAAGAAGTCATATTTTTTAATGGTTGTTGCCAAACTGGTATTCCATAGGAAATCGGGGTGGATTAATAATAACCACCCCGATGCAGCTGTTGTTACATCTTGATTGATCTCGATGTTTAGGATTTGTTGTGGGGCTACAAACGCTAACACCCCTTCGTCAAAATCGTATTTTTGTTGACCATAGTTGAATTTTGCGCTTACATTTCTTTTTAGCCCGATCGAGTAAAAATCCTGGACCCACCTTATTTCATTACGATCGGTAGGGTAAGCCACTTGGCTGTAATCTACGAGGCTAATGAAGGGGTGTTCGGGCTTAGGTAGCCGAGCGTATTGGTGAAACGCACTGATGGTCTTAAATCGATACATATTTATTCGTTTATTTCTTTATATAGTACCATTCCAGCATGATAAAGAATACCATTCTTAAATTCTCCATCGGCCGTAAATCCAGTATCGTCCTTATAATCAATATGGTTTCCAGTTACCTGATAGGTGCCTTGATAGGCATTTTCTTTATTCCCTCTGGTTTCCTTATAACGGCTATTGGGCAGAAGGTAGTGTTTAATATAGCCATCTTCGGTAACCCATTTACCTAAGTATGCTTTTGTGTCTTCTATTTTTGCTGAATCCAATTTATTCGTTTTTGAAAGTTCTGGGTGAGCTCCGGTATGGAGGTATACATGATGGGTAGGGTTACAGGCTGTGTTGAAGGTAGCGATTATTGTCGCAATTGCATAAAGCCTTTTTGAATGCTCCTTCATCGTTATTGATGGTCAAATCCGGTGGATAATCCTAAGTGACGATGAGCATCCATTTCCTTTTGAATGGTTTCTATTTTAAGCCGGGCATAATGGTAGGCGTCCTCTCCCATAAAAAAGTGAACCGGTGGATTTTCCTGTTGGCTCAATGCCATCAGCACGTCGGCCGCTTTTTCAGGGTCATTGGGTTGATTTCCATTGATTTCGTTTAAATGGGCCTGCTCCAGCTCACGAGCACTCTTGTATTCCTGCATGGGGTTGGCAGGAGTCTGAATGGAACCTTCGGCCAAAAAGTTGGTTCGAAAGTAGCCTGGATAAACCAAAGTGGTCTTGACTTGGAATAACTTCATTTCTTCGGCAAGTGCTTCCGTAAAGCCGGCTACGGCAAATTTGGTGGAACAATAGATTCCAAATCCAGCAAAGTTGCCCGTATAGCCGCCAATGGATGCGATATTAAAAATATGACCCGATTGTTGTTTTCGCAAATATACTGCGGCATTCCGAATGACATGTAAAGAGCCAAAGACATTGACCCTGAAGTTGGTCATCACTTCCTCATCGGACAATTCTTCTAATGTTCCTATTTGGCTGTATCCCGCATTATTGACGATCACGTCTATTTGTCCAAAATGTAGGACAGTTGCTTCAATCGCCTCTCGAACGTCGTTATTTTTGGTAAGGTCCATGTTTATAGGAAGAAAATGGCTGCTCTTTGGACCTATGGTATCCATAAGGGCTTGCTTATTCCGAGAAGTCGCTGCTACACGGTATCCATTTTTTAATAGGCTTTTTGCCAGTGTTAATCCCAAGCCTTTAGACGCCCCTGTTACAAACCATACTTTTTTAGTGTTCATCTTTTTAGTGTTTTAAATTTACACTGCAAAGTTGCCAATGCTCAGCCGTTAATACTTTTCCAAATCTATGGAAGGCTTAGCAAAATCTACTTTTATGTGGCTCACTTCCGATATTACTTACCGTTCGCTCATTTTGACGAAAGATTTAATTGGGAGGTTGTTGGTGAATGGTGTGATATGGACATATTTATCAATCTGAATATAAAACGTATTGATAGGATGGGATTTACTGGAGTTTTAATCGTGGTTTTTATTCTGGCGGCCTTGCTGCTGTTCATAGGGATCAAAAAGAGGAATAATCTGCTGATCACAGTGGCCTCAGTAGGCCTTTCTACATTATTTCTTCTCGTTTTAACTATCCTGTATTCCGTTAAGTATACGATGTGATCCTTTTATGTCTAAGTCGGTAGGGGAGTATTTCCTCTCGTAGGGATAGCCTTTTCAGTAGGTTATGTTTGTATCTTTAATATAGGGGCGATAAACTGGCCCAAGGATTTAAGTGGTTAAGAATAAAGCGAGATAGCCCACTGTTTCACCGAAAAGAAACCCGTAATCTTTTCTTCTCCATCAGCTAGGATGTTTTCTCGTATACAACCCTCAGGTATGAAATACGTGTTGGCAGAAATCTGGCCTTCTTTTAATAATTACTCTCCCTTTTTCAATGCTTTAGTTTGCAGACTTGAAATAATCGCTTCAGACTCTTCAATTGAAAGAGTCGATATTTTAGAGAAGTAATTAATGAATTTTTCGTGCATTCACGTTCTTTATTAATTACCGATAACACGGTTTGCGGATTTGCGAAGGGCGGAATTTTTACTATAAATGCTTATGCGGAGAACAAAACTTTCGGCTAACGCTAAACTGTCTGCGGAGTTCGAAACCCCCGCCTATTGCAAATGTTCTATTATGCGTACGGCTTTCTTTTCTGTCATGCAAGTTTAACAAAGTTGTCTTCAAGTTTTACGCTAAAATTTATTTCTGCTTTTAATGCTCTGAAAACTTTCAGAACAGTGTCTATTGTCGCACTGTTAGCACTGCTTTCTAGTTTTGAAATTTGAGCTTTCTGCACACCAACGAGTTTGCCAAGTTGTTCTTGTGTCAATTGGCGTTCTTGTCTCGCCGATTTTATCATTTTTCCTAACACATCCATACGGAGTTCGTATTCGTATTCGTCACGGTCTGCTGTCCCAACTTTACCGATATACTTATCTTTCATTTCGGTAAGTGAATAAGTCTTGAGTGCTTTCGTTGCCATGTTTTCTACTTTTTAGTTTTGTTGTTAAAATATTTGTCTCTCAGTCTTGCTGCACGGTCGATTTCGTTTGCTGGTACTTTGTCAACCTTTTTTATGAAACCGTGAGTCGCAATTACCAAGGTTTCCTTGTTGTTTGACTTGTCCCAAAATGCAAGCAATCTGATTTGAGCTCCACCAAATTTTGTCCGAAGTTCCCAAATGTCATTTTGCAATTTCTTGAACAATTTCGGGTCATTCGTCTGTTCGGCAAGGTCAATGTTGTAAAATATTTTTTTTTTTGATAGTCTTTGGGTCAAGTTCTGCTATGAACTCATTTGCTTCTTCCATAAACTTAGTCTCAAAATACTTCATTAGTCAAATTGATTGTTAGACGCCACAAAGATAAATTAAGTTTCTAAATATGGAAACAAAAGATTTCGCTATTTCTGTCGGTGTCTTCTTTTAAGCTGACGCATAACGTTTTGAAAATTTGTTCAGAAATGGCATTGCATGCAGAACCATGGCCGCACCGTGCTAAGTTAAGTAAATTACTGATGAATTACTCAAGTTACGCAGGCACTTATTAACACGTTTTGATCAAGTATTTTAGCATAAAAAAGCAGGATATATTTTATTCAATACCCTGATAAACAGCATATTAATATTTTAAAAAACTATGCTACAACATAAAGATACGAAGGAGATTTCATAATCGAAGACAGTTTTAACCAATAAGGCCTTGTGGCATATAGGTTAGTGACTAAAGGATAATTAGGTCAATAAAACATCGGCCGAAATGCCCAAATTCTCACGCAAGGCTTTAATCATTTTTAAGCTGAGGGCGCGTTTGCCGTTTAGTACGTGTTATCTTATTCTTTATGAGTGCCAATAAATCTGATATAAGCTGATTGATACCTGTACTCAAATTTGACAATGAGCCTGTACTTGTTATTACAGATGTCAAAGACAATTCTATTGTTCTTAAGGGTGTCGGCATCCTTAAAGAAGCCTGTTATCTCACTGGGAAAGTTGAACCGATTCGTTTCAATGGTTGCATACCAAGTTTCTATGGATGGTCGTGCATCAGGGTGTTTCTCCCAAAATGTCAAATAAAGTTCCACTTTTAGGGAAGTTTGTTCTTTGGTAATAGAAATGCATCCGGAAATTATCTGTGCTGACCAGTCTAATTGATAGCCCAAGGCCAACAGCTGATTGCCCAATATAGAGGCGCTCAGCAGTCGGCAATCAGCTGTGGGCTGTCGGCAATCGACCTTGATCCATGAAAACCCAGAATGAGTGACATGGTTATAGAAATTAATCGCTTTAGTCCATTCCCAAAACCCAGAAAGGGTGGTATGATGGCGACGGGCTTATGGGATAGAAATACCTTCTTATAAAATCCCACACGCTCTATGAGTTTTTGACTTGATCCATGATCTATTCACTTTTTGCAACCTGCAAAAATCACAACATCAAGCCACAAGCTTGGTTACTAGTCGTTCTAAGAAAATTGAACTACTGGAACTAGGAAGGAAAATTCTCAGACTTGTTACCATAACGTTGGAAGAATTAAAGTGCTAAATTTTGGCCCCTTTACCATAATAAGTGGGATGGGCGACTGCTTACATATAAATGACCTCGTGCCTCGGCCACCCTTGACAAATCCAATCGTAATTTTTAAATAGCACTTGAAAATCCAATAAAGAAAAATAAATTTGAATGATTAATTAACCACAGACAGCGTTCATTTTACACATCCATAATTAAGCCCTATCTTATTATATTCACCCAACCTTTCAGATGTTTCGAAATTTCCTGACTGGATAGCTCATAGTAATACAGGCCACTAGATAGGTTATTGCCGTTCCAAGAATTGTCGTAATGTTTGTTTTGGTAAACCATTTTCCCCCAACGGTTATAAATTCTTAATTGCCAAGGAATCAACCGTATATTGTCGATGATGAAGTTATCATTAATTCCATCATTATTTGGGGTGATAACATTTGGAATCAGCCCAGGACAGGTAACACTTTTAATAGTGATGGAATCCTCAGAATAGCATTGCTTATCGAGTGCCTGAGCTGAATAGGTTCCAGCACTGGAAACTGTTATAGCTTTGGCAGTTTCTCCGTTACTCCATGAAATACTTTCCAGATTTTTGCTCTGAATGATTATTGGAAAATTATCTTCACAAACATTTAAATCGACTCCAAGATCAATTTCATTAATAATTTCAACACGAATCGTATCCTTTACAACGCATTTGTTAAAGGCTAGGTTTAACTCATATTCGCCTGCGCGATCAATGGTGTATTTTGGGGTATGGTTATTGTTTGGCCAATAAAAATCAAATTGTTGATATTGACTTAAATCATAATTCAGGGTTTGGCCAAAGCAAAGTGTGGTATCTTTCCCTAAAATATCGTTAGGAGGTAATTGATTGAGGTCATACTCTTCCAAATACACATCATCTATTAAGTAGTAAGGTTCTAGCCCTGTAAGATAAATGGTTGGACTAAATGCAGTTTTAGAATCGGGAAAAAAATTGCCTATTGTAAGAAATTCATAATTTTCAGAAGCCTGAAAACAGCCGCTAACCTTTACCCAATTTTTGGTGTCCGAAATGATTTCCGAAATATTGATTTGTGGTTCATACTTTAAAAGTCCGAAATCTAATGGAGATTCGGATTTTATGGAATCCTTTGTGAATAGAGCCCCTAAATTATTGCTGGCAAGAGATGAGTTGTAGATAAAATGAGCATAAAATTCTAAATAATAGACTTTGTCTGTTTGTAATTTTTGAGCAAGTTTTACTTGTAAGTATTCTCTATATACTGGTATTGCATTAGTATTAATAATTTCATTATTATTTGCCGAAGTTATGATACCACCACAAAATTGTCCCGAATGTGGTTTGATATTGTATCTTTTGAGTAAATCAACAGCACAATTTGAAGTGTTGATATCAACCCAAATATCACTAGTACCACCGGTTGGGGTATACCAATTTGATGAAAAGACGGATACGTTATCACCGATTGTAGTGAGTAAATCACAAGGTTTTTTAATAATGTTTTCAAATCCACCATTTGGGACTAAGTTTTGTCCTTTGGCTGGATTCATACCAAAACAATTCAACCCAATAATTATTATCAAAAAGGTATACCAACTGAAAGATTTAACCATGGTTCAATAGCTGGTTTGAGTTTTGTTTTGAATTTTTCATCCGCCCCGATTTGCACACTACGGAACATAGGTGTCTGCCCTATTACTCTAAACAAAAATTTCTTGTTCGGATTTTTGCTCTTTCCGCTTAAAAACTGGAATAGTTTTGCAGCGAGTTTAAAGTTAAAATTTTCTTCTGGAGTTTTTACAATTAAGTACTGGTGGTAATATGTGTTCGTTCCGCTTGATGGACTAGGTAATAAAACCCCGTTTTCTAGCCTCATTTAATGCTTTCCCCAATATCATAAATGGATTTAAGATAGTTTGATCAGAAGTTGGCTCCACTTTTTTAATAATTGGATTTTTCCAGTTACCTTCGAAAATAACATCCATACCAAGAGTTGGAATGTTGATCCTCTGTCTGTCAACCTCTTCTATACTAATCTCCAAAGTTGGGGTGCGTAGAATAGGTAAACAGATTTTCATTACAGTTTTAGTAAGTGTAGTGATATCAAGGCTAGTGTCGTTGCGTTCATGGAATTCATCAGGACTGTATTTTTTTTCTACAGCCTCAATACTTTCAATTATTGGATCAATACTATGGAGAAATCCTCTTAGTATTCTGTAGAGTATGAAAAAATCTGATTCAGCTTTATTTATTTCTTCTTGCGCAAAAAGCCTTACCGTTTCCGTTGGGAATTCGATTTTGGGATAGTTTATGATTTTTCTCAGATTCAGTCGTTTATAAATTATCAGTGTACGCACTATATAAGTAGTCAGCCGCTCCATTTCGTTGAGGGGGTTCCGTTCTTTATAACTTGTAGGGAGTTGAGGTTTAAGAATTGTAAAAATCTTATCAATTGAATCTCTAATGATTAATTGGTTGTCGAAATGAAATGGCTCAGTAGAGTAGAATTTGTCGATATAACCTGAGAAATCAACAGCAGAACCATATCTATGATGAAATATCTTTCTGATATTATCTATATCGCAAACTAGAACAATTCTGTCAAAACCAAATTTATTCATGTCAACTTCTGGATCGTAGTGAGCGCTAAAAATGTTGAAAATCCTAAAGATATGCTCTGGGTCCAGCCTGTCCATATCGTCGACAATTAACACCGTTTTCGCTTCTTGATTTTTTATGCGCTGAACTAATTGATAAATCAGGCTTGATACAGGGTCAGACGAGTAAACTCCCGGCTTAGATTCTTGCTTAGCCATGAATTCTTCTATGATTTTTCTTTCAGGGTTTTCCTGCACCTTTTCTCTGAATTTTTGTAATCCTTTCCATAGGTTTCCGGGCCATTTGTTGATCTTTGAGGAAAGCGTTAGGTTTGCCACTATTGCTTCAGGGTAGTTGGCTATTTCTGTAATTATCTGACCCGCTTGGATCATGCTTCCCAATGTTTTGCCACCACCAAATCGTTCAATTATAAACATCTGATAAATAAGAAACATAGAAAAGTCCTCTTCTGAGAACGTTATCTTTTCCCCATATTTGGCCAGAAGCTCAACAATAAGGTCGTATTTGATCAGCTCGAATATGTCATCATTAGAAGCTATAGAATAATTGACAGGTAGAATTTTTAAGAAGATGAATTGCTGCTTGGCCTTTGATGCTTCGGAGTTATTATATTTTTTTTCTATTTGGCTTAAGAAAGTTGATTTTCCAGACCCGAAAGGTCCACTGAGGAGTGTTTTATTATTAATTGGTTCATTTAAATGTGCTATGAACTTGTCCTCCAGTGAGGTGTGGTCTACTCGAATGTTGCCCATGCTACTAGATAAGTGTACAGATTAAAGGTAAAATATTTAATGCTTATTATTGCATTTATTTATCTTCAAAAATGGTATAGGATAACTTCATTTTATTTCAATTATATTTTGAGTAAAGAATTAAAACAAGTAACAAATGACTAAGTTCTTGGGGCGCTCCCATTTTGAAGTGGATAGGCAAAAACAGAAATTGGAAGAAATCGGCATCTGGCTTATTGAGTCAGATCATACGATTTTTAAAGAAAATGAATTCTCTACAATACTCATTTTTAATTATCTATTTGAACCATTAAAGAACCCAGTGAGGACATTACTGTTGGGCTTTGAAGAATTGGACGAGTTTTTAGGTTATGATTCAGGGGAGCTGTATCAATTTTTTGCATTTAGATTCCGGCGTAATAAGGGTCGTCTAAGAAAGCCAATAAAATGTAAAAACATTATCTAATATTACTCCCAAATTCAAATTATGGGACTTGGAGGAGGTTGGTAACCAATATAGAATTTAGCAATCCGTCATTTTATTACCCATTACTGCTAGTGATGTAGCAACTATACGCCATTTACAAGTTTGGCTGGCGATAAGATCATTTCTTTTATAAAATTCAGGAATATATATATCGCAAGTGTGCCATCCCTCATATTGGTGTAGCTCCGCCAGCCTCCGCACCACAAAACAGGTCTATTCTTGACTTAAAAGCCGATCTTGGTCAGATAGCCGAACATAGTTTTGGGAGGGTAATTGGTCTGAATTTGTTCTGATATAAGCTGGTTTATGGGTTTAGGAAGTTAAGAACGGAGTGGATCTTAAAAAGTACATTGGCTGGAATGGAATGGACTACAGCCTAATCCAGGAAAAAGTTAAGATTGGCATGGTGCCTGATAGTAGATCCCCCCTCCAGCACTCGCCTAACCCCTAACCCCTAACTGCCTAATACGTTTCCCTCACTCCCTCAAAGACCGCTTTGGATTACTGGTGCGAGCGATGTTTTTTTGATTTATTTATCTATCCTTATTTTGTCCTTTTTTAGGGGCTACAAACTGGTCCATGGTAAGCACAAAAACGAGTGAAGCATTATACAAGGGATAGGGGTATACCTGTTGCGAAAGTCGTTGAAAATGAGTGGTTTTTTGAACTTAATGGGCAAGAAAATTGTGGTGGGGAGTGTTTAAAATATTGCTTCTTGAGTTTGTCAACATAACTTAAAGGGGTTTTTATTGGTTTATAAATGTAGCAACCCTTTTAAATGTAAAAAAAAATGATAACGTTCACAATTGAGTTGCCAGAGGAAGAAAGCTCCTCTTTTAAGGAATTTTTAAGCAAGATTCATGGTAAAATTATTTCGGAGGAAAGAGTTCCTAACAAGGAAACTATTCAGGCCATGAAAGAGCTTAAGAATGGGAAGGGTAATAGGGTAGGAAGTGTTGATGAGTTTTTGAAATTAGTATAGTCATGTTTGAAATACTATACTCAACGAAATTTCTTAAAGATGCTAAATTACTCAAAAAGCGTAGTCTAAGGGATTTTGATGAATTGGCGAATGTGCTTAAAATATTAGCAAATAAAGTGCATAAAGGACTGGATAGGAATCATAATGCTCATAAATTAAGAGGGGAATATAGTGGCTATTGGGAATGCCATGTTCGACCTGATGTATTACTTATTTGGGACGAAAATGAAAAACTTATGCTTCTGGAATTGGTAAGAACGGGTACGCACTCCGACCTATTTAAATAATAAATCAATGCAAATTACGAAAAAAGTCATGGGAGGTAATAATGGCTATTTTGGTGAACTCACCCCAAAAAAATGATTTTGCATCTTTTGAGCTATCTCGATTGATTTTACACGCCCCAAGATTAAGAATACCCTCCATTTTCCTGCCCTTCCCGGAACCTATTCCTTACAAAAATTTTTCCTCGCCTAAAGCCTAAAGCCTAAAGCCTAAAGCCTAACCCCTCGAAACCATATCCAATCTTTCCAGGGCTGCCACTTCTATGGACAGAAAGCCGAATTCTTCGGTGACTTTTCCCTGGATTTTGTATAGGCCCCGGCCGGTGAGTTTGAATTTTTTGACGATGGGAGGGAAGTGTACCGTATCGATAAAATCTCCGTTTTGGTCTACAAACGTCCCAAACTGCATGGTCTCTCCCCGGTTGGTGCGGGTGTTTTTTACCGTTACCAGATAGCCATATTGGGTTACAGGCAGGTTGACAAACTGGTGGATCTCGCTGCTCATCACCCCAGGCGGGATGGGCTCCCGGGAGAGGGCGAAGGGGCTGCAGAGGGGGAAACCCAGTAGTTCGATCTGGTCGAAGGCGTTGTCGATAAAGGTCTCCTGAAACTGCGGGAGCTTATAATCTTTTACCTGGTTCTGAAATAACTGCTTCTGAGGCGTTTTGTTGGTGCTTTTATTGAGGCGGAAGGTGGCCTTCCAGAGCAGAGTCTTCTTGTCGATGCCGGTAAACCGAAAGGCGTCGATGCGGATCAGGATGGTGAGCTGCTCGATGCTGATGGGCACCCGGTCGAGGAAGTCGTTGAGCGAGACGAAGGGTCCTTCCTGTTGGCGGGCGTGCAGGATCTGCTGCATGGTGCGCAGCTCCAGCTGGTGGAGCATCTGCAGGCCCAGGTAGATGGTGGTGCCGCTGATGCAGGTGTCGGCGTCGCTGTGATTGATGCAAGGAGCCTCTATCTGTGCTCCGCACATGCGTGCCTCGTGGATGTAGAGCTCCTGGCTGTAGAAGCCCCCTCCGTTGTTGAGGGTGGCCACCATATATTCCAGAGGGTAGTAAGTCTTTAGGAACAGGCTCTGATAGCTCTCTACGGCGTAGGATGCCGAGTGGCCCTTGGCGAAGGCGTAGCCGGCGAAGCTGGCGATCTGGTCCCATACTTGCTGGGTCTGCACGGGGTCGTAGCCCTTATGCTGACAGTTTTCGAAGAATTTGGTCTGCACCATTTCGAATTCGGCCCTGCCGCGGAACTTCCCGCTCATGCCCCGACGGATGACGTCGGCCTCGGCCAGGGTGAGGCCGGCATAATAGTGGGCTACCTTGATGACGTCCTCCTGGTAGACCATCACCCCATAGGTATCTTCCATCAGGCGCAGAAGTTCGGGGGGGGCGTCGAGGCGGCGCTCGGGGAAGCGGTGGCGCAGGATATAGGCGCGCATCATCCCGCTTTTGGCTACGCCGGGACGGATGATGGAGCTGGCTGCCACCAGTCCCAGATAGGTGTCTACCTCCAGTTTTTTGAGCAGCATGCGCATGGCGGGCGACTCCACATAAAAGCAGCCTATGCAGGAGGCCCGGCGGATAAGGGCGTTGATCTTGGGGTCGGTTTTGAACTTCCTGACATCGTGGATGTCTATGGCCGGGGCCTCCGGGCGGTTGTAGTGGATTACGTCCAGGGTCTCCTTGATCTTGGCCAGCCCCCTCTGGCTGAGGATATCGTACTTGTATAGACCCACATCCTCGGCGATCACCATGTCGAACTGGGTGGTGGGGTAGCCCTTGGGGGGCAGATCGGTGGCTGAGAAATAATGGATGGGCTTCTGGGTAATCAGAATCCCGCCGGCATGAATGCTCAGGTGGTTGGGCTGGTTGTTTTCCTGGAGATACTGGGCATAGCGAAGGACCAGTTTGGAGAGGTCGTCCAGCTTGTTGTATTCGAACTTCTTGTCGCTCAGGGCGTCTATCTCATGGGTGGGCAGGCCAAATACCTTCCCCAGCTCCCGCACGGCGGCGCTATGCTGGAAGGTATTATAGGTCGCCAACAGGGCGGCCTGGTTGTTTTTGCCGTATTTCTCAAAGATATACCGGGTGATGTCGTCCCGGTCTTTCCAGGAGAAGTCGATGTCGAAATCGGGGGGATTCTTCCGGTACAGATTCATAAACCGCTCGAAGTACAGGTCCAGCTCGATGGGGTCCACATTGGTGATATTGAGCAGATAGGCCACGATGCTGTTGGCCCCGCTACCCCGACCCACATAATAATAGTCTTTATGACGGGCATAGGAGACGATGTCGTGGTTGACCAGAAAGAAGGGCACGAAGTCCTGCTGGCGAATGAGCTCCAGCTCCATGGCGATGCGGTCGAGGATGCGGTCGTCTACGGCAGTGCCATAGCGGTAGCTCAGTCCCTTATAGCTCAGGCTCCGCAGCATTTCATAGTCTTCCTGTGCCGTTTTTCCATAAACTTTCAGATTCTGGTGTTGCCGTCCTTCGCCGAAGGAAAACTGTATTTCGCAGGATTCTAGGAGTTTTTCGGTGTTGTAGATCAGGTTAGGATAGTCTTTAAATCGAGCTTTGAGGACTTCTATAGGCTGCATCTGTTCGCTTTCGCTGGCGGTGTCGAAAACTGTCAGTTTTTGCAGCATGGTGTTCTCGTCTACGGCACGAAGGAGACGGTGGGTGTTGAAGTCTTTCTTATGGCGGAAGCTTACGGGCTGCAGGATCACGAACCGGTCCTGGTGCCGATAGAGTCTGGAATAGCGTATTTTGAGTAGATCTTGGCTGGATATGCCAATGTATTCGTGCTCTAGAAATTGGTTTTTCTCCGTGTCCAGCAGGGTTTCGAAAGGGTATATCACCACGGCGTCCAGAAAGGCAGGGGCCTGATCGGGAATCTCCTTTTTGAGGTGCGAGTGCTCCGATAGGTAGCGGTTGAGCTCCTGGAAGCCCTGGTTATTACGCGCCAGGGCAATGAATTTTTGGCGGATACCGTTGCGGAAGTCGATGCCCAGTATGGGTCTGATGCCATAGCGGGGCGCCATGCGTACGAAGTTGAGACAGGCGGAGGTGTTATTGATGTCGGTCAGGGCGATGCAACGGTAACCGTTCTGCTGTGCCAGGTCCAGCAGGGTTTCTTCCGGTATGGTACCGTAGCGTAGACTGAAGAAGCTGTGGCAGTTGAGTAACATGATTCTGGGGGGTGATAAAGGTTTTGCGTATTTGGTATAAGTTGGGTGTTGTGTAAAATGTAGGCAGGGTTAGGCGTTGCGGTGGGCGGGGATGATGGGCGGCTCTCCGTTGAAAGGGTTGCCCATGGCCCCAATATTGGGTATGCCCAGAGTGGTGCCCCAGCTCAGGATGGGGGAGCCCTTGCTATTGTATCCATAGCGGTTGCGGATATGGTCCATGGCCTGGTACAGGTTGAGCTTCTCTTCGGTGTCGTCGAAAAGGTTGATTTGATAGTTTCCCCCGACCAGGTCACTAAAATTGACCCCTATCAGCCTTACCAGCATGCGGCGGTTGTAGAGCTGGTCGAAGAGGTGCTCCAGATGGGGGATTAATACATGGTCGGCTGAAGTGTAGGGAATCTTCAGCTGGCGCGAGTAGGTGTTAAAGTCTGCATAACGAATCTTTACCGAAATGCAGGAAGTGAGTTTGTTGCCGTTGCGGAGCTGGAAGGCCAGGCTTTCGCCCATGGCCCGCAGCATCTCGCGCATGCGACGCAGGTCGCCGGTGTCTTTGCCGAAGGTGCGCTCGTTAGAAATGGACTTGCGCTCATGAAAGGGAATTACCGGCGATTCGTCCCGTCCGTGCGCACGGTTCCAGAGCAGCAGTCCATTTTTGCCCAGCACCGTACCCATCATTTCCATGGGCATCTCCTGAATGGTCCGTACCTGCCTGATACCGAGGTTGTAAAGGATCTGGTTGGTTTTTTCGCCTACCATGGGGATTTTCTTTACGGGCATAGGAGCCAGAAATATCTTTTCGTTGCCCCCGTCGATCTTGAGCTGGTTGTTGGGCTTGGCCTCCCCGGTGGCTACTTTGGATACCAGTTTGTTGGTGGATAGACCAAAGGAAATTGGAAGCCCCGACTCCCGGATGATGCGCTGCCGGAGTTCGGAGGCCATATGATAGCAGCCAAAAAACTTGTCCATGCCCGATAGGTCGGCATAGAACTCGTCGATGCTGGCCTTTTCGAAGAGAGGCACCGTTTCCCGGATGATGTCGGTGACCACCTTGGAGTGTTTGGTGTAGGTGCTGGCTTCTCCTCGGATTACGATTGCCTCGGGACAGAGGCTTCGCGCCATTTTCATGGGCATGCCAGAGTGTACGCCATAGGTCCGGGATTCGTAGCTACAGGCGGCTACAACGCCCCGGTCGCCAGTGCCCCCCACCAATATGGGTTTGTGGTTGAGCCGGCTATCGAGCTTGCGCTCTACCGATACAAAGAAAGTATCTAGATCCAGATGTAGAATGGTTCGGTTCATAAGTTTGGAATTTTTACAAATTTATGGAATATTTCCAAACGTATGGATATGTTCCATGTATTTTCAAGGATTTATTCCAAAATCTGCGTAGATTTGTAAGAGAGGGGGTTTCGTAAGGCAGTGAGCAGGGATGAGTACTTCTTCGGCGGAGCGACAGGGCTCAACGAGCATAAACCAATACCATGGAAGCAGAATTCAAGCGTTTTAAACAGATCAGGGAGGAGTTGGGGCTCACTCAATCGGCCTTTGCCGAGCAGCTGGGTATAGGGGCCACTACGGCCGACATTGAACGGGGCCGCACCCGCATTCCGGGCCAGGTAGTTAAGGAGCTTCTGAAGCAATTTCATATTAATCCTTTATGGCTCTATGGCGAAAGTGAGCAGCGCTTGCTGCACCCTGCACAGATACGAACCAGTCCGGGGATTATAACAGTAGATACTACGGGCAATGAAAATATGGTGCTGGTAAGTGCTAAAGCGGCCGCAGGCTATCCGCATAATATCGGGGATGCCCAATGGTTTGAAAAGCTACCCGCCTTCACTATTCCTCTTCCAGAGTATCGGAATGCCTCTTTCAGGGGCTTTCAGGTGGAGGGCGATAGTATGGAGCCGGCTCTGCATTCTGGAGAATGGATACTTTGCAAGGCCTTGGACAACTGGGACGACCTTAGCAAAGGGCGGATGTATGTAGTCGTAACTGATGACAGTATCTTGGTCAAAAAGATCCAGCAGGTGGCAGGCAGCAATCAGGTGCACCTGATATCGCTCAATCCCGAGTATACGCCCATCAGCATGGAAGTCGGGGACATCAGGGAATTATGGCAGGTTAATAGCAAGCTTACCTTCGAGCTGGAAGCCGACTTACAGGGGATTAGCCTTCAGAGCCTGCACCAGGAAATGAAGGAGCTAAAAGAGGAAGTAAGACGCATCGTGCGTTCATAACCAATATGCGAACGGGAGCTATAGGCTATTACTCCAGTTCGCATATTTTATTATTTCTGGTAAAATGTATCCAAGAATAGGTATCTGCCTTCGTCAGAGGCCCTTTCTGTTTTCGATTGGGTATCAATGACCATCACTGGGGGATTGGCATCGTCGGGTGTGGCTGCGTCCCATTGCGGCAGATTTTCTCCGTTGGGATTTCCCGTTTTAATAAAATTAGCGAAGTAAGAAGACATGGTCTCCGATACTTTATAGTCATCGGGTGTCCAGGCATACTCTTTAATTAAATGCAGGTTACCCATGCAATACTCTATTTCACAGGCATGGGGGGCTCCCAGAGCCTTGGGAGCGGCGGGAGTATTCCCTTCTTTTTTTAAGGTTCCTCCAGCAAGTCCAGCAGTAAGGTTCTGGTCGACCAGGGCTGGGCGGAGCTTGCTATATAAATAGCGATAGACGGGTTGCTGGGAATTTTTACGATGCAGATCGAACCATTTCCAGGTGGAGTAAGCAATAAACCGGTCGGAGCCCAGTGCAGTGGCCGAGAGCGCTACCTGTTCTTCGTTGGCATGAGGGTAGAGGGCCAGGGCCTGCTCGTAACTTTCGGGAAAAGCTTTTTTTACCAGCTCTCTAAAGTTTTCAGGAGTTGGTGTTTTTCCCATCAAAAAGGCTCCGGCAGGAATCTCAGCCGAGTTCCACCCCAATAGTAACGGCACCTGGGCCTGCTGTTTGGCGGTAAAAATTTCGGGGAGACTTTTAGGGAGGAAATATCCGTCCAGCACTACGGGGAAGCGGGATAGATTCAGCTCGTTCTGGAGCTCATAAAGGTCACGAGAAGAGAGGGCGCGCAGGGCTTTCAACGAGGTAGCCTTTGCTTTACTGGCGAAGTCAGTACCTATTTTTTCTGCGTCCGCCAAGGCGACAGGAGGTAGAGTAGGGTAGATACCCGCCCCACTTTCACCAATGGCACCAGCGATGAGCCCTTTTGCAAGCGGGCTGGCCATCTGATAACTTACCGATATGGAGCCTGCAGACTCACCAGCGATGGTCACTTTTTTAGGATCTCCACCAAACTGAGCGATGTTTTGTTGAACCCATTTCAATGCGGCCACCTGGTCGAGATACCCATAATTGCCCGATGCCTTATAGGAGGATTCGGCGGAAAGTTCGGGATGGGCGAAGTATCCAAAAATATTGAGTCGGTAATTGGTTGTTACCACAACCATGCCTTTTTTTGCCATAGCTTCTCCATCATACCGTGGCTCGGAGCCATCGCCGGCCACATTGCCTCCTCCATAGAAGTATACCAGAACAGGCAGATCCTTCGTGTTTCGGCTTGCAGGCGTCCAGACATTCAGGTAAAGGCAATCTTCACTCACCCCATTGGAGCGAGAGTTCATATCTCCATAAACGAGCTTCTGCATGGGGCGGGGACCAAAGGCTTTGGTTTCTTTTATACCCGACCAGGGCTTAAGGGGCTGAGGTGCTTTCCAACGAAGTTCGCCCACAGGAGGCTCTGCGAAGGGGACCCCGAAATAGGTTTGTATACCCGATTTCGTATCATATTGTCCTTCAATGGTTCCTGCATGGGTTTTAGTCTGGACCGCAAAAGCATTTTTGTTCTGCCCCTGCACACTAAGGAAGGTACCTGCCATCAGGGCTAAAGCGTATATCAGTCGTTTCATGAAGGATCGTTTTATGAGGATTTATTATTTATGTAGACACCAGTAAAGTTGTAATCAAGGAGTTCCTTATAAAACCTTAAGAAAACAAGACAACCTATACCTCTTCAGCCATCAACTGTTTTTCATAAAGCTCCTTATAGGCGCCATTTAAGGCCATCAGTTGGTCGTGGGAGCCCTGCTCGATGATATGCCCGTCGTCTAGCATCACAATGCGATCGGCAAGCTTGGCCGAAGATACTCTATGTGAGATAATCACCGAGGTGCGGCTATCCATTATCTTTTTAAGGTTGTTCAGGATGATGTTTTCTGTGTTGGTATCCACTGCAGAAAGGCAATCGTCCAGAATCAATATTTTAGGGTCTCGGGCAATGGCTCTGGCAATGGAAAGCCTTTGTTTCTGCCCACCAGAGAGGGTGATACCCCGTTCGCCGAGTACCGTACCAAAACCTTTAGGGAACTCCTGAATATTATTGAGTAGATCGGCATCTTTGACAGCCTGTTCTATTCGTTCGAAGGACATATCGTTGGTGCCAAATCGGACGTTATTTTCAATGCTATCCGAAAACAGGAAAACATCCTGAGGCACATAGCCAAGCTGGCGGCGGTAGGCATGTACGTCCAGATCTTTCATCGGGATCTGGTCGATCAGGATCTCTCCTTCGGTAGGGTCGTAAAGTCGGCCTAATAAGTTGGCTAGGGTACTTTTCCCGGATCCTGTGGTTCCTAATATGGCTACACTTTCACCTGGTTTTATTTCCAGATCAAAATCCTTAAGGGCGGTAATGCCCGAGTCGGGATATACAAAGTTGACATGCTTGAAATGTATGCCCCCTTGCAGGTCTGTAATGATATTTTTATCGGACACAAGGGTGTTTTTCTCATTCAGGAATTCGTTGATACGCTGTTGAGATGATGCAGCTCTTTGAATCTGACTGGTAGTCCAGCCAAGGGCCATAACCGGCCAGGTGAGCATATTGACATAGAGAATAAACTCGGTGATATTACCTGGAGTAAGGTTACCATTAATAATTTCTTTACCCCCTACATAGATAATCAGAATATTACTGATTCCTATCAATAGCAGAATAATGGGATAGAAAAAGGCGTCAACCTTGGTCAGCCTGAGTGATTTGTTTTTGAAATCTTCGGCCTCATGTTGAAAGTTCTGGAAAGAATGTTTTTCCTGGACGAAGGACTTGATGACCCGGATGCCTGAGAAAGCCTCCTGAACATAGGTCGACAGCTCTGATAATTGTTTTTGAATGGCCTGCGAGCGTTTCATAATCATTTGATTGACTACATAAACGCTTACAGAAAGTACGGGCAAAGGGAGCAAAACGAATAAAGTCAGGCGGGTGTTGACGCTGAGCATATAAGAAATAACCAGGAAAAAGAGTACTACCAGGTTGATCCCATACATCAGTGCAGGCCCTACATACATGCGTACATTGCTGACATCTTCGGATATTCTAGCCATCAGATCGCCCGTATTATGCTTTCTGAAAAAACTAGTAGGCAGTGTTTGATAATGCTGGTACACATCGTTTTTGAGGGCATATTCGATATGGCGCGACATCACGATAATGGTTTGCCTTACCAGAAACAAAAATATCCCCTTCAGCAAAGCCATGGCTAAGATCAGTAGACCGTAAAGCAAAATACTAAAGGCAAAGATGTCGTACATCTTACCTTGGAGTGCCAGTCCATCAAACAGATAGTAGACATCTAGTGTTTCAATGACCAAGTCCAAAGCATAGCGTACCAGTTGTGCGGGTAGAATGCCAAAAAGATTAGAAATAATGGTGAAGATGGTACCGAGGATCAGATACCATTTATATTTCCATAAGTACTGGTTGAGGTACTTTAATGCTTTCACTTAATATTGGTTTTATAATTACGATTGAAACCGCGGTTGGAAGGGGCTCGCAAGAACCTCCCAGGCCCAGTACCCAGGGATGCACATTTGAAACAGCGAATCGGGGTAAATCGTTGCAAATACAAAAGCTGTGCGAACAATTTTTAAATTCTGGACAAAATACGCTATTTTTGCGGACAATTTTAAATTAAAGCGGTAAGGTAAATTCAAATTCCTTGCACACCAAGCAGATACGTTCTTTGGTTTACTGTACCTCATACCCCAATTAGTATTCCGGCTTATGCTGAATAGAAGATTATTGCGAACAAAGGCTGTTCAGGCATTGTATGCCAGTCAGTTATCGGCCGAGGCCAACAGACTTTTAGGTATTGATCAGATTGATCTGGCCTTCGCTCCCGACTTAAACTCGATGGAGTATCAAGATCGTCCCAAGCTTACCCGTATGAAGGGAATGGCCGTGGTAACACTGGATGAACTGATTAAAAAAGGTAGCATTAGCGTAGATAATGAAGCACCTTCCGAGGTGACCAAGGTATCTAAGCAAGTTTTTGAAGCTTATCGTCGCCAGACTTTGAGCGACCGTGAGAAGATGGTGCGCCGGGTACTCAACGAAACAGAATTAATTCATGTGGATTTCGTTCGGGTATTGTCACTCATGTTGGAGCTGGCTTACCAGGCCCAGATCGACCGTCAGAGAACTTATGAAGATCCTGACGCTCCTTTCCCTAAGGACTCTGGCTTGGATAGCAACCGGGTAATAGAGGTACTACGACAAAATGAAGGCTTACAGGAGGAGATTGTCCGCAATGGCATCAGTTGGGGCAACGACATGGCTATCGTTAGGAAAACCTACAAGGAAGCCATGAAAAAGGATGAGAAATACATCGCCTACTGTAAGGAAAAAACGCATACCGAAGAAGAGGATCAACAATTGGTTCAGCACATCCTTCGCCAGATCATACTTAAGCACGAAGTTCCTCTGGATTTTCTGGAACAAAGAGATTTGTACTGGGACGATCACAGTGAGCTGATTCGTAGTTTAGCGATCAAAACGCTGAAGTCGGCAGATCATCCAGACACCTTTCAGATCTCTCCCCTGACTAAAGACTGGGAGGAAGATCGGGCCTTTGTAGAAGAATTGTTTAATATTGTAATTACCGAAGGAGATAAATATGACAGCTATCTGGACGAACAGTTGAAGAACTGGGAACTTGAGCGGATAGCACTAGTCGATTTGATTATCATCAAAACCGCACTGGCCGAATTGATACACTTTCCGGGGATTCCTGTTAAGGTGACCATCAACGAATTTATCGAAATTGCCAAGCGCTATAGTACTCCCAAGAGTGGAAAGTTTGTCAATGGGGTTCTTGATGTGCTCTCCGTTAAACTTGCTAGTGAAGGGGTTATACGCAAAAGTGGTCGGGGATTGATCGATAATAAATAAAAAGCCTTAAAAGGTATTGGTGAAAATCATGTACTATGGAACGGTTTTTTATAAATTTGAGAAAAAATTAAATCAATCAAGCCAAATGGCAGCACGCTATGGCTTTAAATAGGAAACAGGTCATGAGTAAAACTACGAACCATCTAATCGCCTTTTTAACGGGTGTGGTCACTGGAGCAGCAGTAGGAGTCTTATATGCACCCGATCGGGGCGAAGAACTACGTACCCAACTAACCTACCGATTGTCTAAATATAGAGAGAAGCTACAGACTGTAGTGGAAGGGCTGATGGATCGGGAAGCACAACCCGACAACCTGATGCGTACCGAGAGTGAACGTGTGGTAAACGATGCCCGTGAAAAGGCCGAGAAACTTTTAGAAGATGTGGATCGCCTGATGGCACAAATAAAAGGACAAACCACCTGATGATGAGAAGAAAAATAAATTGGATTTGGTTGCTGGCAGGATGCACTATTTTAATGGTCGCCTGTGGAAAATCAGGAGAAAAGGGTACGGATGAATCAGTGGCGTCCAAAATGCCTGTAATGACCATGGTAGACAGTGCCGCTTACGATTTCGGTACGGTTACTGAAGGAGAGGTGGTAGAACATACCTTCCAGTTTCGTAACGATGGAGAATTTCCATTAATTCTCAATAATATTACCTCGTCCTGTGGTTGCACCACTCCTGAATGGCCGAAGGAGCCCATCGGGCCACAGGAAACCTCAAGCATCAAGGTGCGCTTCGATACAAAGAATAAAACAGGCCCTCAGGTAAAAACAATTACGGTGTATGCCAATACGGAACCGGCCTACGCAGAGCTCAAGCTACGCGGGGTGGTTAACGCCGCAGAAAAATAACGGAACTCTTAATCATTTTTTTAAAATACCTTATCTATCTTAAAATGAATCTTTCTTTTTTAGCACAAGCAGCATCTGGTGGTTCTTCTGCCATGATTTACCAAGTCGTAATGTGGGTTGGTATCATTGGTGTATTTTACTTTTTCATGATTCGCCCGCAGCAAAAAAAGCAGAAGGAGCAGAAGGAGTTGATAAATAATGTAAAAAAAGGAGATATGATCGTAACCATCGGCGGCATTCATGGTAGAGTATATACCGTTGAAGAGACTATGGTAACCCTGGAACTTGACAAAGGAGTTAAGTTAAATATTGATAAAACAGCAATAGCGCGTACCATTACGGCTTAGTATTGTATAGGAATGCCTGGTACAGGTGTCAGGCATTCCGATTACTTTTAGCGATTAACCATTCCAATCCCGTGAGTGAGGCTCCCAGCAGGAAAAACAAAATAAAAACCTTTATAGGTTGTATCATTGCGGCTACCTTTTTTTGGTTAATGAATGTACTCAATAAGGACAATTATGCCATAAAGCTTAATTATCCCCTGCATATTGAATACGACCAACAAGCCTTTGTACCCTTGCAGCCCCTTCCTAAGCGAATTTCTGTTAACGTGTCGGGAGATGGATGGAGCCTTCTTCAAAAATCATGGCTCAACTTCAACGCCATGCCCGTGACCTATCAGGTCCTTAATCCCAATAAATCAAGCTATATCAATGCCTCTGCTCTTACCGATCAGATTACTGGATTATTCCCTAATTTGAAGGTGAATTATGTGGTAGCAGACACATTTGAGCTGAGTTTCGAACGTAAACTCCGGAAGATTATTCCCATACGTGTGGATAGCGCTGGGATTCAGGTTCGGGATGGATATGTAATTTCCAGTATTATCAATGTGTCTCCCTCCCTGATTTCTGTCGATGGGCCGGTGTCGGTGGTTCAATCTTATCCCGATACCATAAGAATCACTATTCCGACTTCCAAAATTCAGAATAATTATGATGAGACCTTGCCCATCCCATTTCCTATATCTCCATTGGTAGAAATCAGCCATAAGGATGTTTATGTAAGTTTCGAGGTGGCACAGTTTCTAGGTGAAAAAAATCAAAAGTAGTATTCACAATGGCCGAATTGCCCCTTCAGATTGGTATAACAGGTGGAATAGGGTCCGGAAAGTCTTTGGTGTGCAGAATTTTTTCCTGCTTAGGTATACCAGTTTACGAGGCAGACAGCCGGGCTATATACCTTGCCAATCATGATGCATCCACCAAAAACAAAATCTTAGGTCTTTTGGGGCCGAAAGCCTACGATTCGGAGGGGTTATATGACCGACCTTATGTCTCTAGTCAGGTATTCGGAGATCCGGAACGTTTAAGGGCCCTAAATGAAATTATCCATCCCGCCGTAAGAAAAGATACCCAGCAGTGGGTAATGCAACACCAGATGTCGCCTTATATTGTCAAGGAAGCCGCTATTATGAATGCAGCGGGCGATGGCAATAACCTCGATTATGTAGTATTGGTAACAGCTCCTGAGAGCCTGAGGACGGACCGGGTAATGCGCCGTGATGGTCGGGATTTGGAACAGATCAAATCCATTATGGCCCGACAAGCCACCGATCAGCAAAGGCAGGCCATTGCCGATTATACCATCATTAATGACGGGCATTGCATGCTCATTCCGCAGATACTGAATTTACATCAAAAATTTCTGGGGGTACGTTAGAAGTCTACATCAAGTCCCAAGGCCCTTCTCAATTCTTGTAAATGTGGGTTTTTTTCGGCCAGATAGTTGAATTTTTCCGCAGCTGTGTAAGGTTGGCGGTTGACTTCCTGAGGAGCTACTCTCGGGTTTAATTCCAAATTCGGGGCGTCGAAACGGCGCTTCAAAAAACTCAATAGGTCGTAGCGCATGCCCAGCAGGGCTTCCATCTGATGGTCATTGTCCAGCGCCATCTCAATCCTGTTGTCCACCAGCTCAAAAGACTTTCTGAGGGCAATCTCTTCAGTAGTAGAATTAACTTCTCGTTTGCGTTTTTCAGCGAATTGATACCAGGCCATTTGGAGGTTTTCTGAGGTAAGCGGTTCCTTTCCTGTCGCCACCACTTCCACCTCTTCCTGAGGTTTCTTTTCGGTTTCCTGCGCACTCGCTATGCTGGCCGACAAGGACGGTGTGAGCATAGCCGTGCTACGAAGCTTGGAGGGCTTGGCAGCACCTGCGCCAGTTGCAGCCGCAACGGGTTTCGAGGCAGTCTCAGGAATCATCTCCCTGGCGGAGGGCTCGGCCTGTACGACACGCTCCCCGGCCACTACGGGTTGGGACTCAACTTTTTTTTTTGCCGTCTCATCGACGGCAGCAATGTCTAGATTTAAAATATGAGGAAGATTGGCCAGTTTCATGAGGCAGAGCTCAACGAGCAGCCTTTGATTTTTTGCAGATTTATAATTAATATCACATTGTCCTGAAATGCTCATCGCCGACAAAAGAAAACTGGCACTGGCCGCTTCGGACTGAATGGCATATTTTTGCATGGCCGATTCTGACACTTGCAATAAAGGAATCGTTACCTGGTCTTTGCTTACCAGCAGATTCCGGAAATGTTCCAGCAGCCCAACTATAAAGAGATGGCCGTCGAATCCCTTCCTTAGAATTTCATCGAAAATTAGTAAAGTTTGGGGAATGCTGCCCTCCAGTAAAGCATCGGTAAGTTTGAAATAATAGTCGTAATCCAGAATGTGCAGGTTTTCCAAAACCGCAGCATAGGTCAAATGATTGTCGGTGGAGAAGGTTACGTTAAGATCGAACATCGACAGCGCATCCCGTAAGCCTCCATCAGCCTTTTGTCCTATCAGTTCAAGGGCCTCCTGCTCTACTGTTATCCCTTCTTTATCGGCAATATATTGTAAATGGCCTGCTATGTCCTTAGGCTGAATCCTGTTGAAATCAAAAATCTGACAGCGTGATAGGATGGTAGGTAGAATCTTATGCTTCTCCGTAGTGGCCAGAATGAAAATAGCATAGGAAGGTGGCTCCTCCAATGTCTTTAAGAAGGCATTGAAAGCCGCCTGGGATAGCATGTGCACCTCATCGATAATGTAGATTTTATACTTCCCGGTTTGGGGCGGGTAGCGTACCTGATCGATGAGGTTACGGATGTCGTCCACTGAATTATTCGATGCCGCATCCAGTTCATGAATGTTAAACGAGGCATTGTTCTGAAAGCTGATGCAGGACTCACATACGCCACAGGGCTCAACCTGCTCAGTTAGCTGTTGACAGTTAATTGTCTTGGCCAAAATCCGTGCACAGGTGGTCTTGCCTACCCCCCTGGGTCCGCAGAACAAAAATGCCTGGGCCAAGTGATTGGTCCGGATGGCGTTTCTGAGGGTGGTGGTGATATGCGACTGACCTACGACCGATTCGAATGTTACCGGCCTATACTTTCTGGCCGATACTACAAAGTTATCCATGGGTGCAAGTTACTTCCCATCCTGCGATTTTCAAAGTTCTTTTATGCACCCGGGCAAGGAGACTGGACGGGGCATGGCCAGGGCCAGAAGACGCCAGCTTTTGCAACTGTCTGGATGTATTTCATTTACCCTGTTTCAGGCCTCCAAAAACATAGAATCTCCTATACAAGAAGCGGCAAATTTTAAATACGAACGATAACCTCGTACATTTGTAGAGATAATAATTCAATAACAGCAATGAAACAACCCATCACCACCACCGAAGTCGCCATCAAGCCCATCGATTGGCAGATGAATCTGCGCACCAAAGTACTTACTATGGGATCCTGTTTTGCTGAAGTGCTGGGGCAACAATTACTTGATTATAAGTTCGACGTGCTTAATAGCCCTTTGGGGACCATTTTTAACCCACTTACAATTGCCAAAATTCTTAATCAGGCGGTAGATAAGGAGCCCCAGGTAGCTTCTCCCTTATTTGTAGAAAATATGGATGGTATCTGGCTTCACCATGATTTTCATTCCAATTTCTGGCACACAAAAAAGGAAGCCCTTGAAGCTCAGCTCCGAACAGGCCTAGGAGAGGTTAGGGAATACCTCAAACAGGCAGATTTGCTGGTTATTACCCTAGGGACGGCATTTGCTTATCGTCATAAGGCTAGCAATCAACTGGTAGGAAATTGCCATAAGGTGCCGGCCGACCGGTTTATCCGGGAGCTATTGCACCCCGATCAGATTTCCAATGCACTCGAAGACACCATATTCCGACTCTTGAGTGTCAATAGAAATATGAAGATCCTCATTACGGTTAGTCCCGTGCGGCATACCCGGGACACGCTGCCCTTAAATCAGGTGAGCAAATCTACCCTCCGGTTAGTTTGTCACCGTCTTTCCGAAAAATTCAAACACATCACTTATTTTCCAGCTTACGAGCTGATGATTGACGAGCTCCGGGACTACCGGTATTATAAGGATGATCTGATTCATCCTAATGAGATGGCGCAGGAGCATATTTTCCGTATTTTTGCCAAAAACTATCTTGAAGAGCCCGCACAAAAGTTTTTAGTTGAATGGCATGCGGTACGTCAGATGATTCATCACCGCTCACACCATGGTAATACGGAAAGTTACAGAAAGATGCTTCTGTCGGTCGATAAAAAACTGATTGAAATTTCTAAACAGGTGGATGTCACTATGGAAAGAATAGAGATAGCGAAAAGGTTGGCAGAGTTTTCAGAGAAATAGTAAACTCAAAAGTCGTCATTCGTGTTGTATTAAGTCAGTGTTTCAGTTATAATGCTTGACTTGACAATTGAAAAATAGATAATTAACGCAAAGATTAGATCCTTGTCTTCTTAAGCGGGGACTCACCAAAAGTACGAATGGGAGAATTTACATTGAATAAAGAAAAGGTTCTGGCTGCCCTCAGCACAGTAGAAGAGCCAGATTTGAAAAAAGATCTGGTCAGCTTAGGTATGATTCAGGATATAGAAGTAGGTGTCAATCAGGTGCGCTTCACCGTTGTGCTGACTACCCCTGCCTGTCCGCTGAAGGAACTTATAAAGAATCGTTGCGTGACGGCTATTCACACGCTGATCAGCCCTGATGTGGAAGTAACGGTAAATTTAACAGCGGAGGTTACCTCAGCTAAGCCTACCGGCCCCGTTCTGCCAGGGGTGAAAAACGTAATTGCTATTGCCTCAGGCAAAGGAGGGGTAGGGAAGTCCACAGTAACGGCCAATCTGGCCATGGCCCTGCACCGTTCCGGCGCCAAAGTGGGCATTGTGGATGCCGATATTTTTGGCCCTTCTATTCCAGTGATGTTTGGTGCAGAGGATATGCAGCCTACCATAACTCCCCGCGACGGGAAGAACTATATTAACCCCATCAGGCAGTATGGTATAAAACTGATGTCGATTGGTTTTCTTACGCCTCCCGATAGTGCAGTGGTATGGAGAGGCCCCATGGCAAGTCAGGCACTTAAGCAATTCTTTGCCGATACGGATTGGGGAGATTTGGATTATTTACTAATCGATCTGCCTCCTGGAACGAGCGATATTCATATCACCTTGGTTCAGTCGGTTCCTGTGGCGGGCGCTGTAATCGTGACTACACCACAGAAAGTAGCTTTGGCTGATGCAACAAAGGGATTGTCTATGTTCCGTCAACCCCAGATAAATGTTCCGGTATTGGGTATAGTAGAAAATATGGCATGGTTTACTCCTGAGGAGCTACCTACACATCGCTATCCTATATTCGGTTCTGGTGGGGGGCAACTCCTGGCCGATAAGTTTGAAGTGCCCTTGCTGGGACAGATTCCTTTGGTTCAAGGTATCAGAGAAGCCGGAGATGCTGGTAAACCCGCATTTATGGAGCAAAATCCGATTGTCATTGAAGCTTTTAAATCAGCGGCAGAAGCCTTGGCTCAGCAGCTTGCCATCCGGAATTCTGAGCAAGCAGAAACCAAGGTTGTTGAGATGAATACCTGATCATTGAAGGTTTCTACGTATATTTGATTGTAACTAGGTTCTTGCTATTTAGCATATAGATTAACTGTTGAAATGGATTCAAAAGAAAAAACAATAGCACTCATAGAGTTAGCATTGGAAAGTGTAAGGCCTTACTTGAAGGCTGATGGAGGAGACGTGAGGCTGATTGAGCTTACCGACAATCAGGATGTGGTACTGGAGCTGCTTGGATCTTGTCAAAGCTGCCCCATGAGCGCCATGACCTTTAGGGCTGGCCTCGAAGAGTCGATTAGAAAGGCTGTGCCTTCGGTCAATAAGGTAGTGGCGCAAAACGTTCCTTCTTTAGCGCAAGGGTAATTTCGGATAAGCTTATCAGGACACGGGTTCTTTTATTTTATCTGAAGCCTATACAGTAATTGGTTCATCCTAAAATGTGCGTTATATTGCAACAATCATTTAAAATGAATTATTTACTTGCCTTTTATGCGTATAGGAATATTTTTTGGTGGACCTTCCCGTGAGCGGGAGATTTCCTTTTCCGGAGGAAAAACCGCCTTCGAATATCTGGATCAATCCTTGTTTGAGCCTGTTCCCATTTTTGTGGATAGCTTCGGACGTTTTATAAAACTCGACAAATCCCTGATGTATCGTTCGGGAATACGGGAATTTTATCCTGTTGCTCCCGATCTTGCTAGTCCATTTCGGTTATATATAGAATCATTCCCGGAATTAGCTCAGCAATCTGTTCCGGAAGAAATAGGAGTCGAAGTGCAGCCCGCAGATTTTGGGCAGCACTTCGACTTTGCTTTTTTGGCCATGCACGGTCCCGACTGCGAAGATGGTGCCATTCAAGGTCTGCTGGAATGGTACCGAATGCCCTATAGCGGTCCTGGCTTAATGGGTTCTGCACTGGCCATCGACAAGATCCTTCAGAATGATCTGATAGAATTGGTTAATCAGCAACAGAAAAAAAGCTGGACCCTGACCCATCAGCAATGGATTCCTCAGGAATATGGTATTCTTTTTCAGGTTCTTAAAAAACATCTGGGCTTGCCTCTGGTCATCAAGGCCCCTCATCAGGGGTCCTCAATAGGGGTGGCTATTGTCAAGGAAGATTCGCTTGAGTCATTTGTGGAGGCCGTTAATCAATGCTTTTTCCAGGTAAATATTCTTTCCAAGGCTTGGTCGGTGCTCAGCCTAGAAGAAAAAATAAGCTTTGGCCAGAAAATGGCGAATTTGGATGAAGGCATAGGGTTTCCCGTTACAGCTAATGGGGCAACAGTATTGTACCACCCTGCTCAGCTGATTGCTTTTGCCGACGAATATTTTGCCAACAGCCAGGCCGCAGAGCTAATGTTGAGCAGTGCCAATGCCGAAGACCAGGTACTGATAGAGACGTTCATTGAAGGCCAGGAGTTTTCTTGCGGCTGCATACAGTTTGACGACGGGCAACCCCTTGCCCTTCCGCCCAGTGAGGTTATCAAAATGGTGGAGGTATTCGACTTCAATGCAAAGTATCGTCCCGGGGCCAGTCGCAAACGTATTCCGGTAGATACCTCCCTGAGTAAGAACCAGGAAATTCAGAAGATGATAGCAGAGGTATTCCAACGCCTGGGCTTTACGGCTTGTGTACGCATAGATGGCTTTCTGACAGCCGATGGAGATATTCTGCTCCACGACCCTAATACCATTCCAGGCATGTCACCCACCTCCTTCATCTTTAAACAGATGGCAGAAATAGGATTAGACGTCACGCAGGCGCTTACTTATCTGATTAGACAGTCCTTGAGAGAGCGTATTCGACTGGGGAAAAATACCTGGCAATGGCGCGATCTGTTAGCACGTTTAGACGAGCGTATCTTTTTGCAGCAACAGCTACCAAAACCTAAGATCGGAATCGTGTTTGAGCCTACACAGGAAGGATATCTCCAGGCTCGTCAGCACTTCGGAACGATCAATGCCAGTGGAAATAAACAGGCCATTCCTGTCCTTCACGCTGAAGATGGGCGCTATTATGTATTATCCAAACCGATGATGTTTAAGGAGTCTATTATTGATGTGGAAGACCTGATTGCTCTACCCCGTCATCCTTTACTGACCGAGACCAGCCAGAGAGCCGATTCTCTGACTCGCTTCTATGCCGGAGTGGTTGATTTTCAAATATATACTTATAATAGTCTGAACGAAATTGCATCTATCGATGAATGGTTGGTAGAGAGCTAAGATAATCTTTAACATATTAATATTTTTCAAAAAAGGAACCTAATCATGTTCCTTTTTTCCTAAATTTCCTTTTCAAGGTATTGACAACTTCAATACAATGACCCTCCATTTGATAAGGTATAAGAATACATTTCAATAAAATCAACACAGGAATGGCACAAGGTGCAGAAAAAGTTAGATTACGTCTTCAGAAGGAAAATAAGGGTTGGAAAAAGTGGGGGCCCTATTTGTCAGAACGTCAATGGGGAACCGTGCGGGAAGATTATAGCGGCAACGGAGATGCGTGGAATTTTATCACCCATGAGATGGCCTATTCCAAAACCTATCGATGGGGCGAAGATGGAATAGCGGGTTTTTCTGATAGCAAGCAACATATATGCATGTCCTTTGCTTTTTGGAATCATAAGGATCGGAATATTAAAGAAAGAATTTTTGGACTCACCAATGGAGAGTCCAATCATGGGGAGGATGTGAAAGAAATGTACTATTATCTGGATAGTACACCTACACATTCTTACACCAAAATGCTTTATAAATATCCGCAAAATGCTTTTCCTTACGATAAATTACGTCAAGAAAATCAGCGTCGGGGTAAGGAGGATCCGGAGTATGAAATCACCGATACCGGTATTTTTGATAAGGACGAATATTTTGATATTCTTGTTGAGCATGCCAAAGCCGACGAAGAGGACATACTCATGAAGGTGACGATTACCAACCGGGGGCCGCAAGATGCACCTCTGACCGTAATGCCTACTGTATTATTCCGCAACACCTGGTCCTGGGGCTATGAGGCTTATAATTATAAGCCTATGATGAATGGCATCTCTAACCGGCTGATCGAACTTACCCACCGCAAGCATGGTAAATTCAACTTGTATCTGGAAAATGCCGATGAGCTGGTATTTTGTGAAAATGAATCCAATTTTAAGAAGCTTTACGGAACGGCCAATACCACCAATTATCCCAAGGATGGTATTAATGATTATGTGATAAGTGGAGGCAAAAGCGCCACGGTCAATCCCAATGCCATAGGGACGAAGGGAGCAGCCTTATACAAACGTCTGGTAAAAGCAGGAGAAACCATTACCCTAAGAATGCGCCTGGTTAACCATAGCATTACAGAACCATTCGGTGGGTTCGAGGATTTGTTTTCTAAAAGAATCCGCGAGGCCGATGAGTTTTATGATGACGTGCAGTCTGATGTTGAAGACGAAGACTTACGCTCTATCCAGCGCCAAGCCTATGCGGGCATGTTATGGAGTAAACAGTTCTACTATTATAATGTTTATGAATGGCTGAAAGGAGACCCTGCTCAGCCTAGTCCGAACCAGGGCCGAAAATGGGGACGCAATTCGGGATGGAAACACCTGTATTCGGCCAATCTGATTTCTATGCCCGACAAATGGGAATACCCCTGGTTTGCTGCCTGGGATCTCGCCTTTCACTGTGTGCCCTTGGCGAGGGTGGATGCCGATTTTGCCAAGCGGCAGCTGGAGATATTGCTTCGTGAATATTATATGCACCCCAATGGTCAAATTCCCGCTTACGAATGGAATTTCTCCGATGTGAATCCTCCTGTTCATGGCTGGGCCAGCTGGAAGGTCTATGAGATAGACCGGGAGCAGAATAATGGAGTGGGGGATATAGAGTTTTTGGAGAAAATATTTCACAAACTCCTGCTGAATTTTACTTGGTGGGTCAATCAAAAGGATGACACTGGTAATAATATCTTTAGTGGAGGCTTCTTAGGGCTGGATAATATCGGTGTTTTCGACCGATCGACCCCCATGCCCTTCGGAGGAAAGTTGCAGCAAGCCGATGCTACAGGCTGGATGGCTATGTATACCCTGAATATGCTCCGGATTTCAGTAGAAGTAGCATTGGTACATCCCGTTTACCAGGATATGGCATCCAAATTTTTCGAGCATTTCCTGCATATTGCAGGGGCCATGGAGTCTATCGGCGGGAAAAATTCTTCTATCAGTCTATGGGATGAGGAAGATCAGTTTTACTACGACGTGATTCATATTCCTAATGGGCAGAGCATACTGCTGAAGGTAAGATCTATAGTCGGACTGATACCTCTGTTTGCTGTGGAGCTACTCGATCCTCAAAACCTAGATAAGCTACCCGTATTTAAGAGAAGGGTAGAGTGGGTGCTTGCTAACCGTCCCGACCTGGCCAGACTAATATCCCGTTGGTTTGAGTCGGGTAAGGGTGAAAACAGGCTCCTTTCAATCCTGAGAGGCCACCGTATGAAGATGATCTTGAAAAGGATGTTAGACGAAACAGAGTTTCTGTCGGATTACGGAGTACGGGCCCTTTCTAAGTATCATGAAGAGAACCCTTACAAGTTCTATATCAATGGTGAGGTACTGCAGGTAGACTATACCCCTGGTGAAGCACTAACCAATATTATGGGTGGGAATTCGAACTGGCGGGGCCCTATATGGTTTCCTTTAAATTACCTGATTTTCGATTCGCTGATGAAATTCCATAAATATTATGGTGAAGACTTCATGGTAGAATACCCTACCAACTCGGGGGAGCTTAAGTCTATCAAAGATGCGGCCATGGGAATAGCCGATCGGTTGATCAATATCTTTAAGAAGGATGTAAATGGGAATAGGGCCGTCTACGGTCATGACGATAAAATGCAAAAGGACCCGCATTTCAACGATCATATACTGTTCTATGAGTACTTCCATGGGGATAATGGTCGGGGGATTGGGGCTAGTCATCAAACGGGATGGACCGGACTAGTGGCAGAATTAATACTGAAAACTGCCCAGGAAAGAAATCAAGAAATAATAAAAGTTGAATCTGAAATAAGCAATTAATTCCAACATATAATTACATTTATATTTCAATAGTGCCGGCTTGTTCGGCACTATATCCTTTTTTAGGCAAATAGGGATTCCACAATTTACCTGTATCAAGGAGATTAATGTAAATTATATTATTACACATTTTAATATTAAAGACGTATTATGACAGCAAATTTGGAGTCGAATGTATTGGATAAGGTTAATAGTTGGCTAAATGGAGGCTACGATATTGAAACCAAGCAGTATATTCAGAAATTGATCGATGACGCAAATGAAACGGAACTTACCGATGCCTTTTATAAAGATCTGGAATTTGGTACCGGAGGGCTTCGGGGCCTGATCGGAATCGGTAGCAATCGTATGAACCGTTATACGGTAGGAGCGGCTACTCAAGGTCTGGCCAATTATTTAAATAAAGCCTTCTCGGGAGAGGAAATAAAGGTAGCTATTGCCTATGACAGCCGCATCAAGTCGGATGAGTTTGCAGGTATTATTGCCGATATATTCTCCGCCAATGGCATCACGGTTTACTTATTTGAAGCCCTGCGCCCTACTCCTGAGCTCTCCTTTGCGATCCGTCATTTGAATTGTAAAAGTGGGGTGGTCGTAACCGCATCTCATAACCCTAAAGAATATAATGGCTATAAAGCCTACTGGGACGATGGTTCACAGGTGGTGGCTCCTCACGACAAGAATGTGATTGCAGAAGTGAACAAGATCACTTCTATCGAACAAATTAAATTTGAAGGTGATGCGACTAAAATCATTTCGATCGGAGCTGAGGTAGATCAAAAATACCTTGAGCACATATTGTCATTATCTATTTCCAAAGAAGCCATAGCCCGTCAAAAAGACCTTAAAATTGTTTTTACACCTTTGCATGGTACTGGTATTACTTTAGTGCCTGAGTTATTATCTAAAATGGGCTTTGAGTCGGTGACGGTGATCGAAGAGCAGGCGGAAGCGGCTGGAAACGGTCAGTTCCCTACTGTAGTATATCCCAACCCGGAAGAGACGGAGGCCATGTCTATGGCTATGACTAAGGCTAAGGAGATCGATGCTGACCTGGTTTTGGGTACAGACCCTGATGCCGATCGGGTAGGTATAGGCGCCAAGAACCACCATGGTGAAATTCAGCTGCTGAATGGCAACCAGACGGCCAGTGTATTGATCTATTACTTGTTGAACGCATGGAAAGACGCCGGCAAACTTACCGGATCTCAATTCGTGTGCAAGACCATTGTAACTACCGATTTGATAGACAAAATGGCTGCAGCCTACGACGTAAAATGCTATAACACCCTCACAGGATTTAAATATATCGCCCAGGTTATTCGGGAGAAAGAAGGTGTAGAACAGTTTATAGGTGGTGGAGAAGAGAGTTATGGTTACCTAATCGGGGATGCCGTTCGTGACAAGGACGCTATCGCGTCTTGTGGGATGATCGCCGAGCTTACTGCGTACGCTAAGGATAGTGGATTAAGCTTGTTCGATATGCTTATGGAAATTTATAAGCAGTTCGGATTCTATTACGAAGGCTTAATTTCATTGACTAAAAAAGGCAAAGCAGGAGCCGATGAGATCCAGCAAATGATGGCTGATTTCCGCACAAGCCCTCCCAAGACCCTTGCCGGTTCGCCTGTAACGCGTATGGATGACTATAAGGCGCTTACATCGACCGATTTTACCACGGGTGTTACCTCTACCATTCCTTCGGGCGAGATGGGGATAGAGTCTTCTAATGTATTGCAGTTTTTTACAGAGGATGGTACCAAATTTACCTGCCGTCCTTCGGGAACTGAACCTAAAATCAAGTTTTATGTAGGGGTGCGTGCCGAACTACTGAAAAATGAAGATTTCGATGTTGTGTATGCGGGACTTAAAGAGAAGGTGGCTTCAATTGGCCAGGAGCTGAACTTGAAATAATCGTTCAGTTTCAGTTAGGAGCGGCTCTTCAATAGATGAAGGCCGCTCCATTTTTTTGACTATAGTACCAATCCAATGAAGTTTTTACGATTTGTAACCTGCTATCTAATTCTGGTTTTAACAATCTGGAGTGGGCCGTTGATGGGTCAGGGGCAACAGGTAACCCTAACCGGAACCGTTACTGACATCAAGACAGGAGCTCCCCTCCCTTTTGCTAATGTGTACATTAATAATTCCTCTATTGGTACCACCACCAACGAGGCGGGGCATTACCGTTTAGATAAACTACCGATTGGAAGTATAGAGGTTGCTGTTTCTTTTCTGGGCTACACTTCCATCAAACAGGCTTTGCGCTTTGAAACGGGCGGGATAAAAAATATCCCTTTTAAAATGCACGAAGGGATGGAACTTCAGGGTGTAACTATTTACTCTAAAAAGAGTAAAAATCGAGAGCGCTATCTAAAGGTAATCAGCAGGGAACTATTAGGTGAAAGCAAATTTAGTAAGGCTTGCCGATTAGTAAATCCCGAGGTTTTACGCATTCGAATGGAAGATAACGGTCATCTGACTGCTCAGACTACCAGTCCTCTGATCATCGAAAACCTTGCGCTTGGGTATATGATTTATCAGGATTTAGATGACTTTGACTTCCATGAGGGCAAGGTCTATTATGGCGGAAACACGAGATTTGAACTTCTCACGCCTAAAAATGCCGAGCAAAAAGCCGATTGGCGAAGTAACCAGGTAATTGCCTATCAAGGCTCCTTAAAGCAGCTTCTGCGGGGAATGGTCTCAGACAGCTTGAGAGAATATGGATTCAGAGTATTTCAAGAAATACCAGAATCACTGCGGATATTTAGTCAGGTTCGAGCGGTAAACGGGCAAAACCTGATTCGCAATCACATTAATAACCGCATACTGGAGGTGCGGGGCTCTCAGCTCATTCAGGATGGAGAACTACCGACAGAACGCCTGGTGGTGTCTCAGACTAAGCTTGAGGTTTTCGACACCCGACAACGAGGGCGGTCGCCTTACTCAGACCTACCTCAGGCCTACACTCAAATTACGCTTCCTAAGGGGTATTTTGTTATTACTCCTGCCGGTTGGGTGGTAATGCCCATGGGCTTCGAACTTGCGGGTCATATGGGCAGCGACAGGTTCGCAAATTTACTCCCTGCTGACTGGCAGGCAGATTAACTATGCACTCCACTTGCATGTAAAAAATTATTTCACCTTGTTTTCTAAAAGCACAAAAGGGGTACGGGTATTCCAGTTGGTGGGAGTGCCAGGTTCGTTAAGGAAGCCCTTTGAAAAATTGCCTAATACTATGTCCTGATCTCCATCACCATCAAAATCTGCCACATCCATACATATCCATCGTCCTGCTTTGGCCAATGGAGGAGCATGTGTCGTGAAAGAACAGACTCCGTCCTTGGTCGATTTATTTTCGAAATAGAGAAATTTTTCTTCAGGTTTCTTATTAAGGTCTGCAAAAAAAGCAATGGTAGCGATGTCTATATCTCCATCCAGATCAAAATCCTTTGCTATAGCCTTGGTACTACCATTGATCGGATAAAAGTAAATCTGCTCCATGTTGAAATTACCACGATTCCCAAATATGTATAAGCCATGATAGGGTTTTAGAATCCTGGAGTGATCACTATTATCTCCGGCGGTATAAATGATGTCCTGTAATCCGTCATCATTCATGTCGACGAGCTGAAAACTGCTTGAGCCATACACGGCTGGAAACCGCAACAGCCGTCGGCTGGAAAAACTATTATCCTTGTTATTGGTAAAGACCCAGATAGACTCGTCGGCATGTGCGAAAAGGGCCATAATGTCGGGCCAGCCGTCAGCGTTAAAATCTCCTACTATTGTTTGAGTAGCACCTGAAAGCCCTTTGATAAGTATCCTCTCGTATTGATGATGTTCTTTCTGAAGCCAAAGGTATAGTCCCCCTTGTTCATGGCCAAAGTTGCATACCAGATAGTCCATTTTACCATCCCTGTTGGCGTCTATCGGACTGGTATGTATGGGGCGGTTGACCTCCGTTGCAATGGGTTGGAATACTTGATTGTCTTTGGTATAGGTTAGAATGGATCCCTGATTATTATCTCGAGCCATCATATTACCAATGCAGGTAAGTACGGCCTGCTTGTTCACATCAAAGCTCATAAAGGAGGCGGGAGTTGGAAGGGAAACCGATTCCATGTTTCGCAAATTCAGGTCCCATTTACGAAGGGTCCCCGTTTCACCGTCGGAGCTAAACAGGGCGGGGCTGTCGGGCTCGAAGGCTACCATAGTGGTAGTGGCAATCCTCTGATCTGCTAGAGGTGTTTGTAACTGAAATATAGCCCAGCTACTTTCTGGCAGGTGCTGCACTTTTCTATGATCTAACTTTCGAGGCGCCAAAGAATCGAAATATGCTTCAATTTTCATCCATTCTCCATGAGTAATTTTACCGGGTTCATTTCTGGCGAACACCACACCTTCCCAAACTTCAAGGCCTAATCTGAGCGCCATAGCGGGTAGAACCCGGTTCTTCCAGGTCGCCTTGTCCAGTTGAGCGGGCTCGGGAGTCAAATGGCAGTTGCCACAATACTTCTCAACCAATGCAAACTCCTCCTTCATGGGGCGGCCGTTGTCGGTGGTACCACAGCTAATGATAACCGCACTCGCTGTAACCAATAAAAGGGCAAGGAATAGGTATTTCATAATGAGTGTAAAAAAGAAAAAAGGAGGCAGTGGTGAAACTGCCTCCTAAGGTTAATGAAAAACCGGAACTTTATTGGTATCCAGGATTTTGTTTCAACGACGAAATGCCATTCTTGGTACTTAAGTCTATCTGACGTTGTGGGATTGGGAAATATTCATCAACACCTTTAACGAAATTACCGCCTCGTACATCAGGGGTAATCGCTCCTTCGAAGCTGATATATTTATTCAATACCTGGTCGGCGATACCCCAGCGAGCCAGATCGAAGAAACGGTGACCTTCCATAGCCAATTCTATTTTTCTTTCGAAGTAAATAGCCTTTAATGCTTCAGCCTGACCCATCGACGTGAAGGTGCCAGCAGGGTATTCAGACACTTTATAATTCGCTGCTGGCGTTTCAGTAAAGCCGGCCAGAGGATCGCTAGGATTCTTATAGGTATATACCTTACTGCCAGCAGCACCTGCGCGAGCCCTTACAAGATTGACGTATTCCTGCGCTTTTGCAAGGCTTCCTGCCTGAGCTTCGGCTTCTGCTGCCATTAATAATACATCGGCATAGCGAATGATTAAGACGTTAATGGCCGTACCTGGAGCCCAGGAATTCTGATCAGAGTAGATGTCTTGAGTAGCCTGCCAGTAAATATTCTTTTTGGGTGAATAGGGGCCGGCATAAGTCTGATCACGAATCCAGGCACGTCCGGGATGGTTGCCCCAATCCAGATAAGGAATACCGCGACGACCCACCGTCCAGTCCAAACGAGGATCCACGGGTGTAGAATTGTCTGGTGTAAAGGACGCATCGGCATTTACGCCCATGTCATTTTTCAACGTTTTGCTGTTGTAGGTATCCACTAGTGGTAGCCCCTGAGCAGTAGTCTGAAATGAATTGGCCAGATCGATGCTAGGCTGGAAGAATCCACAGCAGCGGAAAGGAGAGTTATAAGGGAAATTTAGCATGCCCCCTTGATTGGCGTTAGAAATCGTGCCTGTTCCATCATTTGCGGCCATCTGAACGGCAAATACGGATTCCTGCATATTCTTCTTTGCTGCGTCGAAGTTGTCTTGAAAAGCAGGCATCAGGCCATACTTGAGCCCATTACTGGTGACCCCTTGTGAAATCACCTGATCGAAGATGGTCTTTGCTTCAGCAAATTTACGCTGATACAGATAGGTTTTGCCCAGATAGGATGCAGCGGCCCATTTGTTCACCCGTCCAACTTCGGACTGTGTAGCGGGCAGATTATCCATGGCAAACTGGAAGTCCGCCTCGATATTTGGCCATATATCCTTATCATTGGGGACAGCGGCGGGATCTTCCGTGTTCTCATCGATCCAAGGCACCATATTAAACATCTTCTTAAGCTCAAAGTAGTAGTGGCCTCTTAGGAAGCGTGCCTGAGCTTGATAGCCTTTAATATCTGCTTCAGAAACATTCGTTTCAATTTGTGGAGCAAGTCGCAACACGGTGTTTGCCCGGTTGATTCCCTCATATACCGCTTTCCATTTGCTATTGAAAAAGCCATTGCTAGGAGAAACCGAATAAGCCATAATTGAATTGATACCGGCTTGGTCGGCTCCATCACTGCCTTTTTTGGCATCGCCACCGGCTATACTTCCATAGATCCAGTTGTCGGGGGCTGCATCCCAGGCGCTGGCTGCACCTACGCCGTTACCGTCCAGGGCAGCGTAGGCTCCTACCAGTACATTTTCTACCCCTGCTTTTGTTTTCAGCTGGGCATCACTTAGGGCACCCAGGGCCGGCTGCTCCAAAAAATTATCCTTACATGCATTGGAAGCGAATCCCAAGGCAATGATTAATGCTATTTTTGAAAAATTTATTTTCTTCATCTCGATTCTGATTAAAGATTGGGTGACTTAGAACGACAAATTCAAACCAATAAGGAATTGACGGGTATTTGGATAAACACCTTCGTCCAATCCAAAGGCAGTGGATCCTGCCACCTGGCTTTGTCCAATTTCTGGGTCTGGTCCCGAGTATTTGGTAATGGTAAACAGGTTAGCAGTCTGAAAATAAATCCGCGCTTTTTCAATCTTATATTTAGATAATAGCTCCTTTGGTAAGGTGTAACCCAATTGAGCATTTTTGGCACGTAGGTAGCTGCCTTTCTCTACATAATATGAGTTAGGTACATTGGTAGTACTGAAAGTACCTGTGTTCTCCTGAATAGGTGCCGTGGCATTCATTCGATCTGGAGTCCAGGAATCATTCAGTGCAGTATTGCTCTTAGCTCCCTGGAAGTTGGCATAGAAGTCATGCCACCATTTCAGGTTGTTCCAGATATCATTGCCGGTTACCCCATAGAAGAATATCCCGAAATCGAAGTTTTTGTAAGTGGCACCCAAGTTTAGTCCGTAGCTCATTTTAGGGCTAGGATTACCCAAATAGGTCCGGTCATCCGCCGTAATCAGACCATCTCCGTTGATGTCCTGATAGCGGAAACGACCCACGGCCACTTCACTTTGGTAAATTGCATCAGCGTTACCGGTGGCAGATTTGGCTGATTCGTTCGCCGCATCAATTTCCGCCTGCGTATTCCAGAACCCATCAATCTTATAGCCAAAGAATTGTCCTATAGAATGTCCAACACCATTTCTAACGATACTACTTCCGTTGAAACGACGTGCTTCCTGATCGAAATAGTCTACCCCATCGGTGATTTTTTCAATCTTATTATTATAAGTCGTCATGGTTACGGTAGCATTCAGTTTCAAGTCACTATTGATTCTTTTTTCTCCATAAATGGATAAATCCAGACCCTTATTCTTCATTTTACCGATGTTAACGGCAGGAGCCTCGCCTTGTCCAATAGTACCCGCTAACTCAGGAGAGAATAGCAAATCTTCAATATTCTTCTGGTAATAATCGATAGTAAAGTCGATGGCACCATTAAAGAGTTGAGCATCTAAACCGATATTCGAATTGATATTACGTTCCCATTTGGCACTTGGGTTACCTACTCTGGTACGTTGGAAGCCCTGGATGGTACTATTGCCAGTTCCTCTGATATCATAGAAGCTGTAATTTCTATTCTGACCATAGGTCGTGAAGGCATTGGCTGTAGAAATATTGAACTGGTTACCCATAATTCCATATCCCCCGCGTAGCTTAAGATCGGAGATCCAGCTGATGTCTTTCATGAAATCTTCTTCTGAGACTCTCCATCCTGCACTCACCGCCGGGAATAGTCCATACTGAGAAACAAATTTGGATGAGCCATCACGGCGAGCCGTAACACTTAACAGATAACGGTCATTATAGCTATAATCCACCCGTCCAATATATGAGAACAAGGCTTCGGCATAGCGATAACTATAATTTGTGGGGGTTCCTGAACCAGTAGAAAGGTTGAGGTAGTTAGGGTCGAAAGAGAAATAATCTAATGTTCTTCCACCTACTTCTCTCCCTGTAGCACGATACGCCTCAGTTCCGACCAGAACTTTTAAATTGTGCATATCGTTAAAGTTCTTTTCATAACTCAAGGTGTTACTCCAAGTCCAGTTATAGCCCGAAGATGCGCTTTCAGAATAAGCATTAGTCGTATTGTTTTCCGCATTTTCCCATTCAGGAAAGCTAAACGACTGGCTGGAGGAAGAGTAGATGGTACCACCGAAGCTCGAGCGTGCTACAAGATCTTTGGTAATGTCGAATTCGGCAAACATATTTCCAAGCAAGGCATTGCTTAAACTCTTGTTGTTGCGGGTACGGTCTTGAATGGCTACCGGGTTTTTAGCATTTCCAAGTCCCTTACCAAAAGAACCGGCATAGTTGCCATTAATGTCGTATACAGGGATGATGGGCTGCATACGGAAGGCCATTCCGATACCTCCACCTTCTTCTAAAATAGACGCACGAGGGTTATCTACAACTGAAAACGCGATGTTTTCACCCACCCGAAGACGCTTGCTTACATTATATTGGCTATTAGCCCGCAAGGTATAACGCTTTAGATAGGTGTTTTTAAGGTTACCCTGTTGATTGAAATGGTTAAAAGAAAACAAATAGCTTCCCTGATCACTGCCTCCACTTACGGAAAGGTTATGACTCTGCATAGGTGCATTACTGAATACTTCATGAAACCAGTCAGTCCCCTGTTTATTGGCCTTCACGATTCTATAAAAAGAATCCAGGTCTCCTTTTTCAGTATATTCAGGATTAACATAATACTTGCTGAAGTCAACTTCAGATTCACTCAGTCCATTGGGGACGATATAATCGGGGAGCACCGGGGTGGGACCACTGCCATACTGATCGTCATTGATTGCGGAGCCAGAATTTTTTAAAGCCAGAAATTTCAGGTCAGCCATTCCCTGCGGCGATAATATGTCATACACATTACCCTTCTTTACGGTTTGAACACCATAATACATATCGTAATTGACTCTAACTTTTCCTTTTCCACGTTTGGTGGTAATAATCACTACTCCGTTAGAGGCGCGTGATCCATAGATGGAAGCAGAACCTGCATCCTTCAGGACCTGCATCGTTTCTACATCATTAGGGTTCAAATTATTGATATCCTGGGTAGGCACTCCGTCTACTACAAATAGCGGCGTGTTATTGCCAAAGGAGTTGATACCCCGAATACGGATCTGTGGAGCCTGTCCAGGTTGACCAGAGGTCAATACAGTAACTCCTGACGCCCGTCCCTGAAGCTGATTAGATAGGTTGGAATTAGGCTGCTCTGTAAGCTCACCTACCTTAACGACCGATACCGAACCTGTCATATCCTTCTTCTTTGCCGTACCATATCCTACCACCACAACCTCACTCAGAAGTTTTTCATCTTGAGTCAGCGTCACATTCACCTCTGTCTGGTTGGGTGTTACCGTTACGTCTTTGGGGGTGAAGCCAACGAAACTAAAAGTAAGTACGAAGCTGCCGTCCGGACCATCAATGGTAAAGTTCCCCTCTCCATCTGAGTTCGTTCCGCGCTGCGTGCCTTGTACTACTATAGATACGCCAGGAAGACCCATGCCAGAGTTGTCCACGATTTTTCCTGTAATCTTGCGGTCTAAAGCGGACTGGTCGCGAGATGAGGTGGGTTTCAAGGGCTGTACACCAACTTTCTGGCGCTTGAGTATAATCTGCTTGCCCGATACTTCATATTCCAGATTCAAAGGAGTGAGGATGGTCGTAAGGGCCTCGCCTAGGGGTTGCTTGTTCAGACTAACGTTTATGGTCCTATCTGTTTTAATCAGGCTTGAGCTGTAGAGAAACTTGATGTTGACCTGCGCTTCGATTTGTGCAAGTACTGAACGTACGCCTTGATTCTTTGCCTGCAGGGATACTCTGTTCTTCAATACCTCCTGTGCTTCGGATGAATTGGCAAAAGTAAGGGTTGATAATAAAGCCGCTATGAGCAGCTGGGAAAAACTAAATCTCATAAGGGTCTGCCAGAGAGCATAGTTAAAATACATTTTTTGCATAACTTTACAATGTTTTGTTAAGATTTGGAAATTGGGACAAAACAAATCCTCCATCCGAATATTTCGGATGTCATAGGTTTTCGAGGATTCTTTTGAAGATTAGGTTGGTGATGCTGCAACATCATCAACCTTTTTTTTCTCTAATGCATAGGAAAGGTATTTTGGATGGAAAATTATTTAGGTTTGTTATATGAATATTTTTGTCTTTAGTGGCATCCTCTCCCTTCAATAATGAATTGGGCATTTTCAATTCTATAAGTTGCCTCTATGCCCTTACAAATCAGGTCTATCTTTTCGAATAGTGTCTCTTTTCCAAAGGAGGCAGTCAGTAAGCAATCACCATGTGCTACCGGATCGTACTGAATATCTATTCCATAGGCGCGTTGAATGGTATCGAAAATTTTCCCTACCGGAACTTCCCGGAAACTATTAGGCATATCTGTCCACTTGGCGGATGGAAGGGGCACGGGTTTGTCCACTAAGGACTTTTGAAGGGCCTCGTGGCTCCGGGAATATTGGACTCTTTGGTTGGGGGTAATCATCGTCGTTGCTTCCGATTCCTTGTTTTCTAGTATTGACTCCATTAGGCTTTTTCGAGAATAAACCGAAACTTTCCCTGTGGTTACAATGACTTCCAATTCTTTAGATTTTTCGAAAGCTTTTATGGTGAAGCTGGTACCTAGAACCTTAGTCACCAGTTCATGGGAGTAGACGTAAAACGGTCGATTAATATTCTTACTTACTTGGAAAAAAGCTTCACCTGTGAGATAAACCTCCCTTTTGTCGGAACCATTGAAGGCGATAGGGAAGCTTACCCGGCTGTGGGGCTTCAGGGTTATGCGGCTACTATCTGGCAGGATTACTAGTAAATCGCCTTGGCCTTCATTTATTTTTTCGGTAAGACTATGCTGAATGGAGGCAGTCTGGCAGGCATAACTATATTCATTGATCGTAAGATTGGACCAAGCTAGCCAGCCTATTACTACTAGGATCATGGCGGCTGCGACGCTGGCTGTCCAGCGGGGCATGCGAGCCCAAAGACTTTTGGGGTGGGAAGGCTGAGACAAGGTCTGTTTTTCTATCTGGTCCCACATTGATTCCACCTGATATTCCCTGGGTTTCAGTTGGTCCAGATCTTGATGAAGTTGTATCAGAAGGAATCGGGCATGACGCATTACCGCCCTCTTATCTGGGTTTCTTAAAAGATAGTCATTCCAATATCGATCCGATTCCACATCGGGAGACAGGACCCATCTTTTAAAATATTCATCTGAAAGGAAATCGTCCAGTTGGTAGTTTTCGTCGCTCATGCCAATGCTTTTTGATGGGATTTATCCCACATGCTACAAACAAGAGGAGGGCATGTCGAGTTTTAACTCACCCGGAGTAAGATTTTTTTTATAATAAAAATAATAATACGATTAAGGAGATGGATAGCTGTCGAAGTTTTGACAGGCCTCTATGAATAAGATTACGTACCGATTGCTCATTAATTGCCAGGATTCCAGCAATTTCGGCATAACTAAGATCCTGGTAGTATCTCAGTATCAGGACTTCGTACTGGCGAACGGGGAGGTTTTTCAAGCCACGGGCTAAGTCCTGTTCCATGCGCTGGGTACTTTCTTCCTCTACAATATAAAACTCTTTGGGTAGGGATATGGGAAGCTGATCGCTATCTTCCAGGTCTATTTTATATAATTGCTGATCTTGCTTGGCAATTCGGTAAATTCGTCTTCGTAACGCCCGAAAAAGATAAAACTTGGGAGCAACCACATCCGATAGCCCTGTCCGGCTTTGCCATAAGTCAATAAATAAATCCTGGATGAGGTCTTCTATAATGGCTTTGTCGGGCAGTAACTTGTATCCATAGGCATAGAGCACTCGTACATAACGTTGGTATAACATTGCGTAGGCCTGAGAATCCCCATTTTTAAAGGATATCCATAAAGATTGGTCTTCAGCTTCTGTTAAAACGGTGTCCAAGATTGACTAAGATTTTTTGTCAAAAGTATTAAAATTCTTACAATTCGTTTAGCTTAACGCTGAGTTTTGTATTTTTTTATCACAATTTAATCTGATTTTGCTAAACAACTTGTTTTTTCTAAAATATAATGGTGACTTTGGTGACATCCATGAGGTCTTAAGAAAGACTTTAGCCACTCTATAGAAAATAAATGCAGTGTTAAGAAATTGAGAAAATAATTATATTATCTAATATTTGACTAAATATAATTGATATTGGCATAGAGTTTGCTTAGTAACCACAAACAACCATGAATTTATAACTATATGAAAAAATTACTCATAGTCATCACACTAATTGTATCCAGTATTACGGCAAATGCCCAATCATTCAGCTTTGGTCCTAAGGTAGGACTAAACCTTAGTAATTATACCGGAGATGATATCCAGTCGGATGCCTTGGTAGGTGCACATTTGGGAGGACTTCTTAATTTCGGAATTGGGGAGAACTTTTCTATACAGCCTGAGGTGCTCTTTTCTACCCAAGGTGCCAAAATTGATGTAGCTGGTGAAAAAAGAGATTATAAGACTTCTTATGTAACAGTTCCAGTACTATTGAAGTTAAAGTCTAATGGAGGGTTATACTTAGAGTTAGGTCCTCAATTTGGTTTCAAGACTTCAGAAAACATCCCCGATCAGACCATTAATAATTTCTCTAAAAACCTAGATCTTGCTGCAGCACTTGGAGTAGGTTATCAGGCTCCTTTTGGGCTAGGTTTTGGTGCACGTTATTTGGCAGGACTTTCTAAAGTCGGTAATTTCGACAGTGGGAATATCAGCCCTGACTTTAAGAACAGTGTGTTACAGTTTAGCGTTTTCTACGCTATTCCTGTAGTTCGTTAATTCCAGCGCTATTTAGTAGAAAGCCGCAGGGTATGGAAGAAATTCTGTACCCTGCGGCTTTTTTTATCAAGTCTTTTACGGCGCCGACTGCCTTTTGAAGGAGTCAAGTCCGTCTTCGGATATCAGCAGGACTAATCTTGTACACCAGGCTTAACTGGGGATATTCTTTCGAACCTGATCGAACAGGATATTAGGTAAAAAACGTTTAAGATAGATGGCAGCAACCTCCCTCAAGCCTCCAATATAAATTTCCTTTTTATCATTTTGGACGGCCTTTAGAATTATAGCCGCACATTTTTCTGGAGGTATTCCATTTTCCTGATTGCTGTCCATTTTTCCAAATTTTCCGCCTTTTTCGTCCATAGCATTCATAGAGATATTTGTTCGGATATAACCGGGACAAACGGTAGTGACACCGATGTGGTGCTCGTAACCCTCCGCTCTTAATGAATCATAAAAGCCGTGAAGCGCGTGTTTGGATGCATTATATCCCGATCGCATGATGGTTCCTATTTTGCCGGCAACACTGCTCATTACGATAAAATGTCCTTCTTTCTGACGTTTCATATGGGGCAATACTGCTTTTGTAAGTGCGACCGTGCTAAAGAAATTGATATCCATTAATTTTTTGTAGACCGAAAATTCTGTTTCGTCTATATAGGATCTCTGGCTTACCCCGGCATTATGCACCATAACATCGATACGCCCGAACTTGGCGATGATCTTTTCTACGGCAGGAGTGGCTTGCTCAAACTCGGTAACATCCATGGGTAATACCAGTACGCGGTCCTGGTCCAATCGCGTCTGTAGGCGTACACGTTCGAGTTCCTCCGTTCTTCGAGCGGTCAGAACCAGCATGGCACCTTGTTGTGCAAAGGCAATAGCAAGTGCTTCGCCAATTCCAGATGAAGCTCCTGTAATCCAGACCACTTTTTTATTATAACTTTTCATAACGATAGGGCAGCTGTTGGGGTATAGGTTAGTAGGGTATGAGAAGCGGTAACTTCTAAATGAGCCGGAGCTCCCATGCATAAGGGTAAATTATGCGCAACATGACCTGCCGGAAACTGGTGAGCAACGGGGTAGTGGTAAGGAGCCACGTGACCTGCAATTATTTGACTAAAATTCTGCCCAAATGCTGGATCCTCATTATCCTTCATATCGGTAAATTGCCCTACGATCAAACCGGCCAGATTGGCAAGTTTGCCCGCCCTTTTGAGTTGTAGCATCATCCGGTCCAGGTTATATAAATATTCGTTGACGTCTTCAATGAACAAAATTTTCCCTGACATATCCAGGTCTGAGGAGCTGCCGACAAGATGGGATAATAAGCATAAATTTCCTCCCGCCAAAATCCCCTGAGCATGTCCCGTTCGATTTAACGGATCCGCAGGAGCCCGATAGTGTATGGCTTTACCAAATAACATGCTTTTTAATTTTCCCCTGGCTTCCTCTGCTCCATCTAGCATCATGGATTTTACCATGGGCCCGTGGATACTTGCGACACCCAGTTGTTGAATATGTGAATGAAGGGCAGTTAGGTCGCTAAATCCTACGATCCACTTAGGCTGTTTCAAGAAAGTCGTAAAATCTATCTGATCGATAATCCTGGAACAGCCATAGCCCCCTCGAGCCGCTATAATAGCCTTGATCTCCGGGTTGTCCAGCATAGCTTGCAGATCTTGTTGGCGCTGCTGATCGGAAGCTGAAAATTGATGATGCTGACTTTTAAGAGTAGTGCCTTCTACGATTTTCAGTCCCCATTCCTGTTTTAATACATTCAGGCCGGGGATTAGTTCTTGATATTGAACGATGCTGGCCGGTGCCAGCACCCCCACCTGATCGCCAGGATTTAAAAAAGGGGGTATTGAATAGGTGATAGTTGTCAAAATAATAAATTATGAGGTGATGAAGCCTTCGAGCGGATAAAATATAATTAGATGAAAATTACCTCCTCGACCAAATTTGATCCCATTTCTCTATTAATAAGCTCGATGATTTTGCTTTTTGCGCGTACTAGCTCGTTTCGCAGAGGAGCGGATTCTATTTGTAAATACAGGGATCGATCTTTTATAAAAACCTTTTTGGTACGTGAGGCTATGGTCTGGCCCATAATCTTGTCCCAATGCGCTACCACATAAGATTGTTCAAAACGATTGCGCAGCTGGTATCGATCCAACATCTGCTCTATGGCGTCCTTGAGTGGTGTGATGCCTGGACGTCTAGAAGCCTTTTCCCGATCAAATCGATATTGTTGTGCCATAAATCTATTAGGTTGCTGCAAAGATAAAAACTTATGGTCGAACCCAGAAGCAAAAATAACTTTACCAGGGCTTTCCATCTTGCTACTCTTGTCCGGGTAAAGTTAGTAAGACTAATAGGGTTTGGGTATATAAATTTGCAATTTAGCATAATGCGGCTTATTATTGTGCCATCAAGTCAATTGCTCCATACAAAGAACGATTGATTTATAAAGAAGAGGCGAGAGAATGGGCTCAATGATCCTCTGGCAACCTGCTACCAATATTGGAGAAAGGTGCTAATTCCCACCTAAGCAATTAGGAAATATAAACTCAATTCGTTGATGCATATTTATATTTTTTTAACGGGAAGCGTACAGGCTTCAAATTCTTTACGATTACAACCTAATTGTTCTTTTTCGACTTCCATGGGAGGGACGATAGGGAATCTGTTTGTTGTAATCTATTCGGATAGATCATGCCTTTTGGCCCTTTTTAGAGGAGCCAATATGGAAGGCCTGGCTCGATATACTCACAATTTTGATCATTAATAAATTAGCTATTGCAACCATGCAGGCCGAACAGAAAATATTTAAATACCCTTACGCATACTCATTAGAACTAGGTCGTGAATTGAATGGTTTCGAACTTTCCTATACTACATATGGTACGAGGAATGAAAACGATGATAATATCGTGTGGGTATGCCATGCCTTAACGGGTGGATCGAACGTAACAGAATGGTGGGATGGGTTGGTAGGATCTGGAAAATATTTCGATCCAGAAAAGCATTTTATAATTTGTGCCAATGTTTTAGGTTCAGCCTATGGCTCTACCGGGCCTCTATCACTAGACCATAAAACCAAACAGCCATATTTTAGGGATTTTCCCGTTCTAACCATACGCGACGTGGTAGGAGCCCTGGAACTGCTTCGGCAGGAACTTGAAATTAGAAAAATTAAGCTCTGTATTGGGGGGTCGCTCGGGGGGCAGCAAGCAATAGAATGGGCTGTAGAGGTTCCCGAACTTTTTGAAGAGCTCATATTGATTGCCTCCAATGCCGTGCATTCTCCCTGGGGAGTGGCGTTTAACGAATCGCAGCGCATGGCTCTTGAAGCGGATCCGACTTTTAATGATCCTGACGAGTATGCCGCTCAGGCAGGACTAAAAGCGGCTCGTTCCATTGCCCTACTTTCTTATAGGAATTATGATACTTACAATTTCACCCAGGCTCGAGATAACCCCGACCAGGTAGACCAGTTTAGAGCCTCCTCCTATCAGCAGTATCAGGGAGATAAGTTTGTAAAGCGTTTTAATGCCTTTTCTTATTGGACACTCACCAAGCTTATGGACTCACATAATGTAGGGCGTAACCGGGGGGGGATTGTGCATGCCTTAGGCATGGTAAAGGCAAGAACATTGGTTTTAGGCATAAAATCGGATATGCTCTTTCCTCCAGCCGAACAGCAATTCTTGGCCCGCCATATTCCATTGGCTACCTATCAGGAAATAGATTCCCTGTATGGTCATGATGGCTTTCTGATAGAATACAAACAGCTGACACAGATTATCAGGTCTTGGCAAAATAGCGAGGGGCGTATGTGAATCTGTCCGGGAGGAACAATAATTGCCCTGAATACAGCCATTCCGCTATATTCAGGGCTTTGGATTTTTATTTCAAAAGATTGATCAATCTTTCGGGCTCGTTGGTAGTAATGTAGTCGATACCTTGTGCTATCAAATCACTCATTGTTTCTTCGTCGTTTACTGTCCAGGCGTTTGTGGTAAGCCCCAGCTTTTTGAAATCCTGCACCCACGTAGGATTCTTTTTGAATATGGAATAGTGGTAGTCGACGCCGTCAAGGCCCGAAGCTTTAATTACCTCGGGAGATTTATCTCCCGTAAGGTAAAGCACTTCCGAGTCCGGGCTCATTTTCTTCACCAGGAGGCAAACATCATAATCGAAGCTAATGTAATCGGTGATATCTTTTACCTTTAGCTTTTCTACCATCTCTACACACTTCCTTGCCAAGGCAAGGGAATGTTCCTTACTTTGTTTCGAAGCCTTTATTTCAAGAACCAGCCGGGTTGTCTTCTGTTTTTTTCCTGCTTTCAGGTAGCTCTCTAGGGTGGGTAGCGGCTCCCCATTACTCAGTTTGAGTTCATTAAGCGTCTCTTTGCCATGAGTTTCTATATTAGTACCTCTAAGGTCGTGGTCATGGTTGACATAAAGTACAGAGTCGGCAGACATATGTACATCGAATTCGCTGCCGTAGCACTTTAATTTAATGGCTTCTTTTAGTGCTGCAATGGAATTTTCCGGCACATTGGTATTTTTCCAGGCTCCTCTATGTGCTATTACTTTTGTCTTGTGATCCATGGTTTTTTGGGAGTAAACCACTGAGCCGCTGAATGTGCAGGCTACCAGGGCTAAAATTATTAATTTGTTCATTCTGGTTGGATTGATGGTAAAGAGGAATATTTTTAAATGGTTTAAAAGCTCAAACTTAGTATAATTCGAGGAGTCGATATTTACGCCAGTATTACCTTTCTTTCTCAAAACGTATCCAGTCCAGATAAAAAAGGGTCTTTTGGGGAGGAACTTCTCCTTCAAAACTTAAATAAAGATTGGTAACCCTTTGCAGGCTGTTCAGGGGAATAGCCAGGTCGAACCATCCATCCTTGATATTTTTCCAGCTTCCTGCTGGTATTGTAGCCTCCCCGATCTTAAGCCCTTGAAGACTGTCTGCTCTCAAGACGAGCTTGCCTCCGGCGCCTTGATTCTGAATACGCGCAATGATATGCCCGACTTGGGTAAGATCTAAATCTTTAAAACTTATAAATCGTCCGTTGCCACAGGGTATGGAGGTAATATATCCATTATTAAGAGTTCCGATGGATACGCTGACATTACCTTCTTCAAAGTCTTCGGCTTGCAGTTTTGGGTTTTTTAAGACGAGAACGGTACTGCTAGTAAGGGCAGGTACAGCTTGAGCTCCTCCATCAGTATAGCTCGCCTGCAACACGTATGAAGCTTCAGGTCCAGCGTCGGTATGTTCCAGCAAAGGTATACTTCCCTGGAGCGGGAGTTGAGCGGGAACTTCCTTCAAAGATAAGATGTATCCGCTAAGATTGCGAGCCTCTTTGGCAGTCAGCTCGGCATGTGGTGGCATAGGGTAGGTTCCCCAGTTTCCGCTGCCTCCTGATATTATTTTTCGGCTTAGGTTGTCCGAAGCGTCTGGGTCCGACTGATACCTAGTTGCTATCGCAATAAGAGATGGTCCTATCGATTTGCTGTCTAGGCTATGGCAGGCTTTACAATCAAGGCTTTGGTAGAGGCGTTGCGTTTCGGCATAGCGTAAATTACCGTGGCTGGCCCCGGAAAGCGCCGAGGCCAGATCCTTCCCAAAGGGAATCATATGGAAGGATGCTTTTGTACGTGAGGGATTAATTAACCGATCCTCTTCATCCGATATTTCAATGCTATAATTCAGGGTGGCCCCGTCCCAATAAAAGCTCCGGTTACCTTTCACATTAATATTTACTAGGGGAGGTGCATTACCTGCTGCTATTTGTTGAGAGGCGGAAGACTGCCCCCCATGATTGTCCGTTACCGTAAGCAGCAGGTCATAGATTCCGGGCTTGGTAAGGGTGTAGGTGAATTCCTTTTTATCATACGTTTTACCGTCGATATTCCACTGGTAAGTCAGCCGGTCTTCCGGGTCATAATCCCTCGACTTACCTGCCGATAATTGTATTTTCAGTGGAACAGCCCCAGCCGTGTGATTAATAGTAATTTCGGAGATAGGTTTTCTGTTGCCCTCCGAATATTCTACTCGAACTAATCCTGCATCTGTGTTTTTTGCAAACCAATTGGTACCATAGGCAAGGAGGTAAAGTGCACCATCGGGACCGAACTGCAGGTCCATAGGGGCCACAATATGAAGATGAGGAAGAAAGGGCTCCATCGCCAGGTAGTCACCGTTTGCATCTAAGGTTACTGCCATCATCCATTTGCGTACCCAGTCATAGATAATCAATTTTCCATGATAGTATGCCGGAAATTGATAGGGTGCCTCCTTGAAAAGATCCTGATAGAAAACGGGACCTGCCATGGCACTAGCCCCTCCCTTTCCTAGTAAGGGCCAACGTTTAGAGGGGCCCTTGCCATACCAGATCATGGCGGGCTGGGCAGGGGGAAGCTCCCGTATCCCGCTGTTATTAGGAGATTGGTTAATAGGTTTTAAGGGATCCTGCTTAGGGCCCTCTTTTTTTGTCGCAAAGTCATACTTGGGAAAGCCTTCATTATTCCCTAAAAAATAGGGGTATCCGAAAAAACCAGGCTTTCTGGCTTGATTGATTTCATCATAGCTCAACAAGCCCTCTTCGGCAGGTATGGCTGTATCGGGTCCCACATCACCCCAATAGACAAATTTCGTTTTAGGGTCGACTGATATCCGAAAAGGGTTTCTGCAGCCCATAACATAAATTTCCGGACGCCCTTGCGAGCCGTCTCTGGGGAATAAATTTCCATCCGGAATATCGTATTTTCCGTTAGGCAGCGGTTTGATGCGTAATATCTTTCCCCTTAAGTCCATGCTGTTGGCACTGGTAGCCTGCCCGTCAGATAGCTCCCTCCCCGGTCTTTCGTCGGTGGGGTTATGTCCTTCTATTTCTTCGGCATTAGTATTGTCGCCTATGGATAAATACAGCATTCCGTCGGCATCAAAAGTCAGGTATCCTGCTGAATGGCAGCAATAGGTTCTTTGGGTGGGAACCTCTAGTAGTACCTTTTTAGAAGCGATATTTAATTGGTCACCCTGTAGCTCGTATCGAGCCAGATGGCTCACATTTTTGTCGCCTCCCACACCGTAATATAGATATATCCATTGATTTTCAACGAAGTTGGGATCGGCTGCCACCCCCAGAAGTCCGTCCTCAATGCCGCTGAAAACATTTAAGGTAGCAATCGTACTCATTGCTTTGGTGTCAGCATTATAGCGTTTGATTGCACCTTTTCTTTCCACAACGATCACATCCAGATTGGGTAATATTGCCATTCCCATGGGTTCATCCAGACCCGAGGCAAGTCTGATCGGGGTAAAGCGGGTACTGTCGGGTGGGCTGGAGTTACCGCCGGAATTGTGAAATTCTGGCGGTGATAGCTGTGTTTCTGCGGTACGTCCACTCGTCTGAAATAGGGTAAACAGGGGCATGATTAATGACATCCAGAACAGGAAGGTGGCATTCATTTTCTAAGGATTTAGGTTTTAATAGGACCTTAAAGTTAAGATAGATTGTGCGGGTCCTCCTAGTTTCCCTTCAAAAGTTTTACTACAACACTTTTAGAGGCAGGCGTGTTACTCTGCTCTGCCACGCTGTCTATAGGTACCAGTACATTGGCTTCTGGAAAATAGGTGGCGCAGCATCCCTTGGCAATGGGATAACTAACTATTACAAAATGATGGGCAATTCGGCGTTGACCATTAAAATAACCTACCAGATCTACAATTTCACCGTCAGCCTGCCCCAGTCTCTTTAGATCATCTGGATTGACCAGCACCACGCGTCTTTCGTTGTAGATCCCTCGGTAGCGATCGTTGAGGCCATACACCGTAGTATTAAATTGGTCGTGACTCCGTATGGTCATCATAAGCAGCTCGTCGGCTTGAAGGGACAGCGGTTTGGGAGTGGTAACATAAAACTGAGCCTTGGAATCTGCTGTGTCGAACTTTCCTTCGCGGGTACAATTGGGTAAATAAAAACCTGCAGGCTGACGCACCTTACTATTATAGTCTTCAAAACCAGGCACACAAATGGCTATTTCCTCCCTGATCCGATCATAATGTTGGGTATATTTATTCCATTCTATTTTTGTCCGGTCTTTTAGGGTAGCTAGTGCCATTCCACAAACGATAGCAGGTTCGCTAAGGAGCTGGTCAGAGATGGGTTTTAAAACACCTTTGGATTGCTGCACCACCCCCATGGAATTCTCACAAGAAACAAACTGCAGCTCACTACCCGTATGATCCTGGTCACTACGACCCAGGCAGGGCAAAATTAAGGCCTCTTCCCCATGAACAAGATGACTTCTATTTAACTTGGTAGAAACCTGAACGGTCAGTTTACAGTTTCTTAGGGCTTGAGCCGTGTAATGGGTATCGGGTGTTGCGGAGAGGAAATTGCCACCCATAGCGATAAATACAGAGGCCTTACCATGATACATGGCATGGATGCTGTCTACCGTGTCGTAGCCATGAGCACGGGGAGGAGCAAATTGGAAATGGTTCTCCAATGTATCTAAAAATGCTGTTGAAGGTTTTTCATATATTCCCATCGTACGGTCGCCTTGAACATTGCTATGGCCTCGTACTGGGCAAGTACCCGCACCAGGTTTTCCAATGCTTCCTTTCAGGAGGAGTAAATTGATTACCTCTTTAATGGTGTCCACCGCATTCCTATGCTGGGTTAGTCCCATGGCCCAACAGACAATTAGTTTATTTTTGTTTTGGATGAGTCTGACCAGGTCCTCTATCTGGCCTGAGTCCAGTCCTGCCTGCTCAGAAAATTTTTGTACATCTACTCGACCAATGTTCTCCCGCCAGGCTTCGTATCCGGTAGTATTCTCCTGAATAAATGCCGTATCGAATACCGTTCCCGGCATTTCCGACTCCTTTTCTAATAGTAACTTCTCTACAGCTTGTAAAAGAGCTAGGTCTCCATTTATTTTAACCGGTAAATACAAATCAGTAAGTTCGGGCTTGATTCCCAGCACCCCCCGTACCGTTTGTGGGTTGTCGAATCCCATTAGTCCGGTTTCAGGTAAAGGGTTAATGGCTACAATTTTTGCTCCACGGGCCTTGGCCTTTTGCAGGGCTGTAAGCATTCTAGGATGATTTGTCCCCGGATTTTGTCCTAAAATCAAAATCACCTCAGCCTCATTGAAGTCGTCTAATGTCACGGAGCCTTTTCCAATTCCCAGGGATTCTCCCAATGCCACTCCACTGCTTTCATGGCACATATTGCTGCAATCAGGCATATTATTGGTGCCAAATTCACGAGCAAAAAGCTGATATAAAAATGCCGCTTCATTACTTGTCCTGCCAGAAGTATAAAAGATCGCTTCGTCGGGCGATACCAGAGCGTTGAGCGCGTTTCCAATTAAAGAAAAGGCGTCTTCCCAACTTATGGGCTCGTAATGAGTAGCTCCCTTCCGCAAATACATGGGCTGGGCAATCCTTCCCTTCAGATTAATTTTGTAATCCGTTAGCAATGCAAGGTCATGGAGGGAGTTCTCCTTGAAAAAATGGGCTGATAATTTCTTGGTCGTAGCTTCATCCGCCACAGCCCGTGCTCCATTTTCACAATATTCTGCAATGCCCGACCGCTCATCATCGGGGTCGGGCCAGGCACAACTTGGGCAGTCAAAGCCCCCTTTTTTATTGAGGCTCCACAGGGCCTTCATCCCCCTGGAAAGACCCGCCTCTGCCAGGGTCTTTTGGATGCTCGATTTCACAGCCGGTATTCCTGCCGCTACTTTTTTGATGCTTCCCCGTTTTAGTCCTGTAAGTTCCTCCGGGTTTTCCGCTGCTGGGTTATTATCTGATTTTTGATTCATTACCGAAAGTTTTTTTAGCCTCTTCTCTATTACTTATGGTGGTAATAGATAATATCTGAAGTTCCTTATCTGGAATATTCAGCAAATACTATTAGGATTTTCATAATGGTCCGACTGGTCTTCTGTGGTATTATCCAGGCATTTAAAGTCCTTTTCTAATAGAAGTTTAAGGGTTCCATCTGGTCTGATTTGCTGCTTCGAGCTCATGCCGACTACATCATTTTCTGGCCAGGTTTCGGCAAATGCTTTAGGGACCAATACCTTGATGCGATTTCCGGAAAAGGTAGCCTCCAACTCGCCATGTTGCTCCTGGATTTCCAAGGAATAATATAGGATACCCCCTACAAATTCCGTTTGAGATTCTACAACACCCGACCGGGCTAAAGTGGTTACCTCCGATTTGCTTAATCGGATACGGAGGGAATCGTTTAATATGCGTAATTTCATTTTTTATTTATTTAAAAGCTTAAAACCCCTCTTCGATGTGGTCATTACCCTTTTACTATAATACGGTGGGGGGCAGTATAGAGGTTGAAACGATCCTGTTTTAAAAAACCTATTAACGTGATTCCAAAAGACCGGGCTGTCTCTACCGCCAGGCTGGAAGGAGCCCCCAATGCTACGACCACACTAATGCCAGCCATATATGCTTTCTGTACCAGCTCAAAACTCGCCCTTCCACTAAGAAGTAAGATATGATGGTACAGGGGTAAAGTCCTTTCTTGAAACGCCCGCCCTATTACTTTATCCAACGCATTATGTCTGCCCACATCTTCTCCTATCCAGGAGAGCCGACCATGCCGATCGTATAGGGCAGAAGCATGGATGCCTCCTGTAGCATCAAACAGGGTTTGCTGTTGCTGCAGCTGGGCTTGTAGTCCATATAGCATATCCACTGAAATCGAGAATGTGTCGGATCCGCTGTCGTATTTAGAAACGGTTCGGATGGCCTCAATACTCGCTTTTCCGCAGACACCACAGCTGGAACTCGTGTAAAAGTGTTTGTCCTGTTCGGGCATATTGGGTAGGGCATGAGGCTCTAACTGGACAAGAATGCTGTTGGGTGACCAAAATTCCTGATCAACCGAAGCCACCTGATCGGTACTTGTCAGGATGCCTTCGGTAAACAAAAAGCCTAAGGCCAGGTGCGTATCATCACCTGGGGTACGCATTGTAACCGAAATCACTTTGCTTATTCGAGCATGTGCGGGGCCATACTGCATCCTTATTTCTAAGGGTTCTTCTATGGCAAGTTGGTCATCTATTTGCTCTGGTCTGTCTCCGACCCACCGTGTCGTGAGTCGTGGGGCAGTGGCTGTATTCTCCATAATTACGGGTTTGGCTCTCGATTTAATTGAGCTAATATTTGCTTATACGCTTCATGGGTATCAACGCTCTGAATTTTATACCCATGCTTCGCCTGATGCTTCACTGCTTGATTTTGCTTTAAAAAGTACTGTAAGGAAAATATCCCCTGCATATACTGATTTCTTAGTTGAGTTAGGGAATGGGAGGGATAAAAAGCCAATAAAGGTTCATAAAATCCCTGCTCATTGAAAAAAGCCTGGGGGCGATCTTTAGTTGTGAGTTTAGTTAGAAAATGGGCTAGTTCATCCGCATCGAATAGGGGGTAGTCGCAACCTAAAGCGATAATATCGTGATGAGGAAACCGTTGCTGAGCCGTCAACAATGCTGCCATGGGACCGATAGAGTCGTATTCTGGAGCGTCAGGCAGAGGTATTCCTTGTGCTTGACAGTCGGATAGCTGATCCCGATTACAGCTAAGCACCACCAGCTTGCAGTGGGGAAGTAGCATATTCTGGACGATGACTCGCTGTGGTAGGTCCTGATAGATGATTTTGCCCTTATCCTGGCCCATGCGCGTACTTTTTCCACCACACAGCACAAGCCCTAATAATGGCTTGTGTTTATTCAAAAAGGGCGTTGTTGTTGTCATAGCATCATGATATGATTAGTAGGCCGCGAAGGCAGTAGGTATACTCTGGAAGCTCAATTCTTTAAATCGGGGTTGTCAATATGAAATTGAAGGTCAATGCCTATATAAAATTGGATAATTCTCGCTATATTCCCTAATATCAGAAAAGATGTTTTGTTATGGAAGTTGGAGACGTTAAAATAGCAAATAAGAAACCAATATACCCGGTGAGTACGGAATTGCGTAAGTACCTGCGTTTCTACCAGCGGGATGCCCGATTACCTATTGGTTATCAGGATTTACTACATTTTCATGAATCCTTTCCCGTTATGGACAAGGCAGGAAGAGATACCTTCTGGGAGAGCCCCTTGTATCCACCTCATGAACTAGAACGAATCCACCAGGGCCTAAAAGTAGCCTATGCCTTGCTTAAAGCCTCAGGAAATCTGAGAATCGTTCAACATAAATATATAGAGCGCATCGACTACTGTACCTTTGGTAACTCGAATCCCTTTCGGGTGAAAATTGTCAATAGATTAAACGACGTCTACGATTATTTCTATGTGAAAAAGGCTGATGCATCCAGAATATATGGCCTGGAGCTGGAAGAAATTTTTTCGCCCAACCAGGTAAATTATCTGGTAGACGGTTCTACGTTAATTGAAGAACATATCGCAGGAATTCCTGGGGATGTTTTTGCTAAAACCCGCTTAGAAGATACGGATTATAATCCCACCAGGATCGCCAAGGAGTTTGTCAAATTCAATGAGCGATGCCGCATTACGCTGTTGGGTGATATGCGCTCCTACAACTTTGTAATGCAGATCACTCCAGATTTCGATGATTTTCAATTTCATCTTCGGGCCATAGATTTCGATCAACAATTTTTTGAGGGAAACTTAAAAGTATACATGCCTCAATTCTTTAAGGAAAACCTTCCCTACGTTCAGTTGGCCATGGAACATCTTACCGATAAAACAGTGCTTCAGTACCAACAGGAGGAGCAGTCGTCGATTATGTATCAGGCAAGAAGTGAAAAACACCGGTTGAAAGAACTGCGTGACGTCTCAAAAAAAGACAAAATTTCAACACCCGAAAATATCGAACAACTCCGCAACGGTCTAGCCGCATATTGTCAGGATGCCAATTATTTTCGATGTGACTCCATGACGGATATTATCGAGCTGAATATTAAAAATGTAATACGGCAAGTGATCTCCTGAGGTATGATATTAAGTGCTTATAGATGAGATGCATTACCGTTAAATAAGTTAAGTAACTTACTTGTCGGTTAATTGGATTTTTTACATTTCTTTACTCGAGAAAAATACTACCCTCCCTCTAGAAGAAATTGTAAAAATGGAAAAGTTAAAATGCCTACGTTTTATAGGTATGCCCCTGTTGTTGCTCTGTCCGGTCTTGCTTTTTTATATTTATATCTGGCAATATGCGGTTAACATCCCTTATATGGACGATGCCGATTTGGTAGATGTGGTAAACCATTCCCAATCGGGTTTCCGGGAGTTTCTCGCTATTTTATTTCGGCAGCAAAACGATCATCGAGTCTTCTTTTCGAGGTTGGGAGTTCTGATACCCTTTTGGATTACTGGCAGCATCGATTTTCGCCTCACCATTCTCGTGGGCTATATAAATCTAATTGGTCTTGGCTATTCCATTTTTTTGGTTTTTCGGTCCTTTGAACCGAGATTATGGTATTTTTTACCAGTTAGTCTTCTTTTATTTTCTCCCATAGTATATCAGGTCCATCTATGGAGTATTACAGCCTATCAATATACTTTGTCCATTGCTTTCTCTATAGGCGCACTTTATTTCCTTCAAAAAGATCTGAGCCGATGGTGGAGTTTAAGTATCCCTTTCAGTATGGCAGCCAGCCTAACCAACCTGGATGGACTGGGCACACTTCCTGTTGCCTTCATATGGCTGCTGCTTCAAGGCCGGAGAAGGGTAGCAGGGTATTACCTGATTTTTCTTCTGGCTTATGGAACGTTATTTTTCGTCGACTTCAAATTGTCTGGTGCATCACAATTGTCCTTTGGAATGGAGGGGTGGCTTTCCTTATTCAAAAGCATAGTGGCTATCACTGGTTCATTGGGAAAGGTAATTTCGGATACTTATGCTTTGAGTTTAGCGATGATCTTAGGGGCGGCCATCCTGTTGTTATATCTATCCTTGAAAATTTGGGATCTTATGGGCAGCAATTTGGCGATACTCTCAAAAAGAAACTTCTTAGAAATTGATTTAGTGGAGATCTGTTTTTTAAGGGTATTAGCTAGTGCCGCAATGATTGCCATAGGAAGGCATATGGACGGAATAGAAAATATGCTTGCGATCCGATTTCAAATCTATTCAGTCAGTTTGGTAATCCTGTTTTACTTATACATTCTAAGCAGGGTTGAGCTCGGAAGACGGGTATATGTTGGTAGCCTGACCCTTGGAATAGCTATGTTTATTGGGGGGTATAGTTATCTTAAGTATAGTTCGGCTGTAGATTATTATCGAGCGGGTCTTGTAGCGGATTCCTATAACTTTACAGCCAGAAAACTTTTTCTCCATCAGTATTTCAATTTGCCTGATCCTCAACCATGGTTTTACGGACACTATCGTTTTCCTGCATATTATAATACTGCAGTCTTTGAGAAATGGAGTCGTGAAGAGGACACGATGCGTGTTCTGCGAAAGGAAGACCTTAAAATAGTTAAGATTCAGAATGAGGCGCAGTATAAACATTATATCTACCCGGTTCTGCAATTTGGCCTCGAAAATATTCCTGATTCTGTCCACACGAAAGAGGCATATCTGATGCTAACATCTACCACCCAAAAACAAGAATCCTACCTTATGGCTCTTCGTCCGGAAGGGCCTCGCATACTTTTCTGGGGGAGGGAGGGGACAGTCAAACTTGTGGGAGAGATCCCGGATAAAATACCTTCCACTGCCTATAATTTAAATCTGTGCTGGAAGGCTGGCGACAGCACTTATGTGCGGGCTGTTGGCAGAAATGTTTCTTTATAGGGAATGGCCTTGGGGACTATTAAGCATTCATTGTAGAGCCCGACTTTCCCGGGAAAGCCCGGCTCTACCTAAATCTTAATCTATAAACCTTCTTAAGATGGGAGCATAACTATCTACCCGCCGGTCGCGTAAGAATGGCCAGGTGGTACGGTAATAATTCAGCTTACCAAGATCTATGGTTTCGGTATGTACTACTTCGTCCTGGTGAGGTGCCAGATATAAGAGCCGACCTTGCGGGTTGGCTATAAAGGAGCCGCCCCAGAATTGTTGATCCGCCTCTCTGCCCACTCTATTTACCGCCACAACATAAACCCCATTCGCTACAGCATGGCCTCGTTGAATAGTCTGCCATGCACCATACTGTTCCTCGTTAATCAGGGGGTCGGTTTCGTTAGTGTCCCAACCGATGGCTGTTGGATAGAAGAGAATCTCTGCACCCATAAGGCTGGTGATCCTTGCGGCCTCAGGGTACCACTGATCCCAGCAGATAAGCACCCCAATTTTAGCAAATTGAGTATCGAATATTCTATAGCCGTTTCTGTCCGATTCGGTGCTATCGGCATCGCCTGGCGTAAAGTAAAATTTTTCGTAATATCCCGGATCATCGGGTATATGCATTTTACGATATTTTCCTAGGTAACGGCCGTCGGCATCAAGGACTGCTGTGGTATTATGGTATAGACCTTGTGCACGCTTTTCAAACAGGGATGCAATGATAACAACCCCTAACTCCTTGGCCAATTCTCCTAAGGTATCTGTGGTAGCTCCTGGTATTGCTTCAGCAAGGTCGAAGTTGTTATGGTCTTCTATGTCGCAAAAATAAAGGGATTTATACAGCTCCTGAAGGCAGATAATTTGTGCTCCTTGGGCAGCGGCTTCTCTGATACGCTCAACAGCCTTTCGCTGATTGGCTTCGACATCGCTGCTACAACTCATCTGTACCAGACCTATGTTAACATCTTTCTTCATGTATACGGGAATTGTTATTTTTTTTCGGTTTCAATGACCTACTAACATTAATCTGACCCTGGTAGTTCGGGCACTGCAAAATCGAAGGACGATTCGGTCATACATTTAAAATGTCCCTTTGGGCAACGATCGTATCCAATTTTGGAACAAGGCCTACAGGATAGATCCTTGTTTTCTATAGTCTCGAAGGGAGTAAGGTAAGGATACATGCCAAAAGCGGGTACTGTATTGCCCCAGATAGAATAGATTTTTTTCTTAAAAGCGGAGGCAACATGCATTAAACCCGTATCGTGGGTGAAAACCAGAATAGCTTGCTTCAGTATGGACGCAGACTGATTAAAATTGTATTGCCCACATCCGTTGTAAATCTTATGTGTTTCCAACTGACTCATAATCTCATCTCCCGCGGATTTATCTTCGGGACCACCAAGTAAAATAATTGGAGACTGCAGCTTTTTACAAAGCTCCACCATTCTAGGTACAGGTAATTTTTTGGTAGTATGTTGTCCTCCAATAGCATAGGCCGTATAGCCATTTTGATGGGTGGAGGGTAGGGAATCGAGTGATATTTCATCCTTGGGTGGGATAAAATAATCTAGTCCTTTGAAATCATTTTTCACCCCAAATGATACTAAGGTTTCCAAATTCCTGTCAACAATATGAAGGTCGGGCATTCTGTCGATCTTAAAATTGGTGAGCAGAAATTTTTGAATGTTCAGTTTCTCGAAGCTATAGGCCTTCACCGATAAGGCCAGCTTAATTCGTAAGGTGCGGATATTGCGATGTAAATCGATAATAACATTAAAATTCTCTTTCTTTAATTCCTTCAACAGGGCAGCAAGAGAGTGGTTCAGGCACCATACTTTGTCGATATAGGGATTTTCATCCAGCAGAAAACGGAATTTCTCCTTGGTAAGAAAATGAATTTCAGCGTTGGGATGCTGTAGTTTCAGGCAGCGTACTACCGGCGTGGTGAGTATGATGTCGCCGATAGACGAGAAACGCAGGATTAGAAACTTCTCTGATTTATTCAATGCTTTCGAGCTGTTGGTACGGGTATAGTTGGTGAGGTTTGGAATGTTTCCAGCGTTTATGACTCCATAGCCAGTTCGCAGGCTGCAATATAATATCTCTTTCTAGTAGTTTTATCTGTTTTTCTAATATTGCATTTAAGGGTTCGTTGTTGGGATGTTCTGTTATCTCTTCAATTTTGATCTGATAATGGCCTCGTTTTTCGGGCTGACGCATGATGGCAGCATAAAAAACAGGCGCGTTTAGTGCTCTTGAGATGATCTCCACTCCTCGGAATACGCCTGTTTCCTGATTTAAAAATTTCGTCCAATAGGCCCGGGCGGGGTTAGGGGATTGATCATTCACGAGAAAAAATAGGAAAGGTTTGTTTCTGGGCGCTGTAGCAAGCTGAAGGGCCTGATTCATCGGTACCAATTCGCTTCCAAAGCGTGTTCTTATATTATACATCCAACGGTCTAACGAGGCATTAGCAAGTTGATGGTAGACTACCACCACCTGATGCGAAAGTCGTACTGAGGCATATAGGTTGGCCAACTCCCAATTTCCTAAATGTCCCAGAACAACCACCAGATTCTTTTTTTGTTTATAATACTGATCAAAAATACTGGTATCCATACTCACTCTTTCCAGAAGTTCTTCTCTTGTAATATGTTGAAGTTTTAATGACTCCAGAATAATATCTGTCATATTTCGGTAAAACTGTTCAGCTACCCGATTTAGCTGATTATCGTTGTACTGCGGCAGACTTTTTCGAAGGTTGGTAAATACGGTGTCACGCCGGTACCGGAAGATTTTATACAGGGCGGAGCTTATAACATCAGAAAATCGGTATATAGATTTCCAAGAGGTATTGCCAATATTATTTAATGTAATAAGAAGAATCTTTACAAAAAGACTTTTCATGGCCTTCCGGTTTTGCTAGTTTTGAAGGGTATAATTTTGACATCTGGGGACAAATCCAGGGTAATTACCTTTCAAAACATCGGCTGGCCGAAAATAAGTTTCAGGAGTTATATTAAATTAAAATTATCAGTATACCCAACGATCAGTTGGAGTGTTTAAATTCATAAAGTTGGTCTTGCCTTAATTTGCTTGGTCGATTATGTTTCCAACGTTTATGACTCCATAACCAGTTATGGGGCTGGGAACGAATGTCTTCCTCCAAAATCCGAATCTGTTTTTCAAGAATACCATTGGTGGGTTCATTTTTGGGATCATCGGTGATTACCGAAACTTCGACCTGATAAAAGCCTCTTTTATCTTTTATTTTTTTGAAGTCGGCATATAAAACGGTGAGTTCATATCTTCGGGCCATGGCTTCTACCCCCCGAAAAATGCCTGTATCCTGATTGAGAAATTCAGTCCAGAATGCAGTTTTAGGATTGGGTGACTGATCATTAGCCAAAACGACACAGTAAGGGTTTGTCCTTGGCTTTTGAAGTTCTTTAAATATCTCGTCCATGGGTACCAACTGAGCGCCGAATCGGGTGCGAAGATCCATGAACCATTCTTCCGCTGCTTTGTTTTGTAAAGGGCGGTAGACAACTATACAATCATGAGTAAAGCGAATGGATGAGAATAGATTGGCAAGTTCCCAATTTCCGCGGTGGCCCATCAGGTAAATAAGATTTGTATGATCGTTGAAATAACGATCCATAACACTAATATCGCCGGTAATTCGATTGGAAATATCGGTAGCTGAAAGGGTTCTAAGCTTAGGGGTTTCGACAATAAGATCGGTGAAATGGAGAAAGAAATCGTGAGCGATCTGCTCAATTTCTTTTTCGGATTTTTCTGGGAAACTCTTCCTTAAGTTCTTGAATATAACTTTTTTGCGGTAGCCTATTAAATCAAAAATCATCCATCGAAGTGCCGTGGAGAGCCCGTAAAGATACTTCCAGGGTAGTCTGGCAATAAGGTTTAAAACTTTTAAGAGGGTTTTGGTGCCTAGGTGAGTCATTCTGCATTTTTTTGGTAATAATACGGATAACTCGTCAAAATACAGTTCATTAGTAATTTTTTATAACATTTATTACCTTCAAGTTTAAATTAAGAGATAGGACTATGCTGACACATCTTTTTGACATAAAAAATGATAAGCGACTGAGTATTTATCTTTACCGATCAGGTTTCGCCATGTGGCTGCTTTATATTGTTTTGGGTGCCCCCATGGCGGACGCTTATACCCACTATCGCACAGAATGTGGTGTATTTTCTTTTATTTTAATGATCCTAAGCTTTTCTGTTTCCATGGTATACGATTATTTCCATGATCCAGAGGCCTATAAGCAAAAGAGAAAATGGTTATTTATCACCTACTTTATTCTCGCAGCTGTGTTATATTATTTTGATGTCATATAAGAGAGCCTATGACTTTCAGGCCTTCAGGGGCCTGAATTGTTTAAGTCATTAAATTGTTCGCCTGGTAAACAATTCAATGAGAAATTTGACCGTTCCGCCTAAAAACCAAACAATATACTGCCGGCTAAGCTGGTTTTCTCCGATTATCGGACAGGCCATGCAATATCAGGTGCTAGCTGTACTTCCCTGAGTGCAATTTGTCCCAGTCAATGTCACTATGGTTTTTCAACCGCTAACAGATATCCTTCTTGGCGCCACTCATATTTCCAAAGCCACATTGCAAAAGTGCATACATACTTGCAAAAGGCACAAGGATGATCATGGCCAATAATTTACTCGCTTCATAACAGTATTCTTGATCCTATCCCAATTCTTTAAAACTGACGAGAATTTATTGAAAGAGAGCTAGGTCAAGAGTTTATCTGCCATAAGGTCCGTTCGGTCAAAGACAGTCTTCATTTCTGAAATCCCCTCTGTATCTTTCTGTGTAGCATAGTTACAGAAAGTAATTCCATATATTTTATGAGGTTAGAAAAGCGCCTGTATCGTAGTGCTTCTTTTGCGGTAAATCCAAATTGAGCTTTATGTATAGTTTGTAAATGTCGTTCGCTGAGCGAGGTCTGTCGTGCGACTGACTTAATGGGGCTTAAATTATTGGCGATAGGCCTATCTAGCAAATCGGCAACCGGGTGTCTCCGACTAAGATATTGGAGGCAAATTTGTGAAAGAATAGCCAGATAATTTTGGGGGTCAGGCTCGTTTTGAAGCTGCTGATGCAGATCTAGGATACACGGGTGGTAGGTTTGGAATTGGTTGTATTCCCTGGTAAGCCTGCGAGGGGGAGAACAACTAAATAACCGATAAAACCCATCCATATTAAAATTGGCCACAAAAATGTGGCTTGCAGGAACCATATTATATTTAATAACCCGCTTCGAAGGGCCTATAATCATGTATTTTTCTATCTCTGCTTGATTGCCTGAATCGAGGGTAAAGGGGGTAGGGGTACCCAAATCGAGAACTAACTTCGTTTGCAAACTAGGAAATAATTGTTTTGCATAGCTCTGTTGAGAACCATTTGTAGCTTCGTAGAAATGAGTAAATATAGAATCCAATGCTTTTGGAGGTAAATACCTTCGTTCTAGGGGCATAAACGTTTTGAAAAAATCTTCTTCAAATTCCTGTGAGCATTAAAGATACAAAAAAGCCGTTCTCAATGCTGAAAACGGCCTTTAAAGAATTTTTTATTTCTAATCAGGGACACCTCAAATGGGTTATTTCCCGCCTACCTGCGTTTTACAGGTCCAAGTCAGACTGAAGGCTGCGATAGTTTTTGATTAGGTTTCGTGACTCCAGAAGTGCATTCTTTTGCAGTGCAATTTTATGTCGGAGCTCAACGGGCAAAGGTGTATTAGAGTCCAGGGCCGATGCGTAGGCATCCTGAGCTGCCTCTTCCCCATGAAGACAACTGCTCAGAACAGCATCCCGATCCTTGCCCGAAAAAGTGGCTTTGACGTCCATAAATACTCTATAAACTTTACCAATATTAGTGGTTCCCGTAGCCACTTCTCCCCCAAGAGATGCCACTTCCGTAGCCAGTTCCGTTCGATACTCACGGCTTTCTGCTGCCATTTTCTTAAACATTGCTTTCAAGTCAATATTAATGTCCTTGAGTTCGTCTATGGCTTTTTCATAACCTACTATTCTATCGTTATTGATCAGAATTAAATCATTCAACAATTCTATTAAATCTTCATTTGTATTTTCCATAGCTTTCTAGTGATTATGCTTTTAACTAAGTGAATTTCGTGATTTTAACAAGGAGTTACAATTATCGTTCCTGAGCAGTTAGCTTCCCCACTTTAAGGTAAAAAATGGGATTTTGTGTTTCCTAAGTATCGCTAGATTCTGTCCTTATCCTGCTTTTTGGAATGGGACGAGGAACAACATACTCATCTTTGTAGTTGTGGTTTAATATTATAAAATCGCTGATATGTAGTTACTTATAAGTTATTCTCTTGAAGAGTCTCAGACTGTGGAAATTCAAAATCTGATGATGGTACAGTTTTTTAAAAGAGAGAATTATTTACAGGTTTCAATTAAAAAATAAATAACAACACTATGAAAAAGATAACCATATCGGCATTTGTCATCGCTTCGATGATGATGTTCAGCGCTTGTAATTCGAATCAGAATGAAGATAGTACCGAGCAAGCTGAAGAGAGGAATGAGGAAGTACTTGATGATAAAAAACTAGAAGATGATAGTGAGTTTGCCGTCTCCGCCGCTAATGGTGGAATGATGGAAGTAAAGCTAGGCGAACTGGCTCAAACCCGTGGCCTGTCTCCTCAAGTTAAGGAGTTTGGTAAAATGATGGTTGAGCAGCATTCCAAAGCCAATGAGGAATTGAAAGCCTTAGCTAAGGAAAAGAACATTGCCCTTCCGGCCACCCTGGGTGAGGATAAGCAAGAGGATTTCGAAGATTTGTCAATGAAGAATGGCAAGGAATTTGACAAAGCCTATGCGGAGTATATGGTCGACGATCATGAGGAAGATATAAAGGCTTTTAAAAGGGCTGCTGAAAATAGTAATGATGCCGAACTAAGGGCTTGGGCTGGTGGAAAAGTGGCCGTGCTGGAAGAACATCTGGCCATGGCTAAAAAAATGAGAGATGCGGTAAAATAACAGAGAAGATACATTAACAAAAGTGGAGAGGTCGTTCGTAACTATTACGAAGATCTCTCCGCTTTTTTATATACGGCTCACTATAGCCCATATTGTACTAAAAGTTGTTTCAGACTATCCAGTGTATCTGCTTCCTGGGCTGTTTTGTCCTTCCTCCATCTCAATATTCTCGGAAATCTTACAGCAATACCTGACTTATGCCTGGATGATGCACCTATTCCTTCGAAGCCTATCTCGAAGACCAGTTCTGGCTTCACTGTACGAACCGGGCCAAACTTTTCTACTATATTTCTTTTTATGAAATAGTCTACTTGTCCTATCTCTTTGTCAGTAAGTCCGGAGTATGCCTTGGCAAAGGGAATTAATTTCCCATTCTGATCCCAGAGGGCAAAGGTGTAGTCGGTATACTGCTCGGCACGGCGTCCTGAACCCCTTTGGGCATAGATTAAGACTGCATCGATCGTTAGTGGATCCACCTTCCATTTCCACCAATCCCCTTTTTTTCTACCCACCCGATAAGGCCCTGACTTTCTCTTCAACATAAAGCCTTCCGCCTGCCTGCTTCTTGAGTCAGGATGAAGCTCACGAAGATCGTCCCAGCTGCTAAATTCTATTAAGGGGGAAAGCTGCACCGGCCCTAGAAATGGATCGGCATTTAATAATTGCTCCATTAATGAACGTCGGTATTCAATAGGCTTTTCCCTCAAGTCTTGCCCCTTCCATTCTAAGAGGTCGTAGACCAGAAGGCCGATAGGAGCCTCACTAAGTGTTTTTTTTGTTAGGGATTTTCGGCCTATTCTGGTCTGCAATAACTGGAATGGCAAGGGCTTGCCGTCAGCCCATGCCACAATTTCTGCGTCCAACACCGTACCATGCGGAAGCCTTTCTACTAGAAAATGCAACTCAGGAAATTTTTCGGTAGCGAGTTCTTCACCTCGAGTCCAAATAAACAGGGCTTGATTGCGAACGATTATTTGAGATCGGATGCCGTCCCATTTCCACTCGGCAAACCATTCCTCAGGCTCTCCCAGATCCGCAATGTCCGCTTCAATAGGATAAGCCAGATAAAAGGGATAAGGACGAGAATCCTGATCCTGTAGATTTTCAGCATGGATTAAATTGTAAAAATTGGTACTATCAGGGTTCCAGTCCCCCATAATTCGATGTGCCAATACGTTGGTAGGTTGGCCCGTGGCTTCAGCAAGAGCCCTCACCACCAGGCTCTGGGAAACCCCAATTCTGAAGCTTCCCATTAAAAGTTTATTGAAAACAAAAATTTCCTGAGGGGAAAGCGCTTCCCATGCCGCTAAAAGCATTTCCTTTTTTTTCTCTTCATCCATCGAAGGGAGTTTTCCCAGATAGTCAAACCATTCCGATAAACTGCGTTCCGGCTCCTGAGTTCGGGTAGGTGGAAGAAGTAAAGAGATGGTTTCACCCAAATCACCTACATTCTGGTAAGACTCCTGGAAAAGCCATTCCGGGATTTGCGCTACTTCTGTAGCCCATTCCCTCACCTGCTTTCTATTGATTTTAAATGAAGGTCTTCTTCCGGTAAATAGGGTTAATGCCCAGAGTTTGTCCTCGTCAGTAGCGGTCATGAAATAATTCTTCAGCAGAGATACCTTCGTATTCGTCTTGTTCGTTCTGTCGAGTTCGCTGAAGAGTTCGGAAAATCTTTTCATGTCATTAGGTTTTAAAGGAATAGCTAGTCGCTACTTTTCATGTCTGTATTGGGTTCGGCTTCCAAAGCCTGTGTTTCGGTAATCTCTTCATTGCCATACATAGTTTGTACTTCCTGAGCATCTAAACCTTGTTCTCTTAACCAGCGCGAAAATGCACTGGTAAAACCATGGGTGACGAAAACACGCTCTGCTCCAGTAGCCTGGATTGCGGTATTTAAATCGTTCCAATCTGCATGATCGCTGAGCACGAAGCCCTGATCGATAGCCCTGCGATTCTTGGCGCCTCGAATGGCCATCCATCCCGAGCAATACCCTGTCGATACAGGTCCTAATTTGCGTAGCCAAGGTCCCGAACCAGCACTGGGGGGGGCAAGGACTAAGGAGCCAGCCAGCTGTTTCCTATCCATATCCGTCGTGATTAAAGTGAGTTCAGGCAAGTCATGACCCGCCTTTCGCAAGGTCTCATTTAGAGCGTATATTGCCCCGTGAGCAAATAATCTACCTCCGTCGCTATGAACTCCCTTTAAGATCCGTTGCGTTTTTCCAAGTGCATAGCCCATCAGTAAGCTAGCTTTACCTTCCTGGGCATTTTTTGCCCACCAATTTTCTATTTCTCCGTAAATCTGCTGCTGGGGTTTCCATCTGTAGATGGGTAAGCCAAAGGTAGATTCGCTGATAAACACCTGACATGGGATAGGCTCAAAGGCTGGAGCGAAGCCGTCATCTTCTAATTTATAGTCGCCGCTAACCACCCAAACCTCTCCCTTGTACTCAACCCGAATCTGTGCAGAACCAATAATATGTCCAGCGGGGTGAAGCGAAAATGTCACTCCGTTTATCTGAAACGGTTCGCCATAACCCACCGTCTCCAGTGAGATATCCTGACCTAGCCGTTGACGTAAAATAGGGGCACTGTCGTGGTGCGCAAGGTAGTGCTTGCTACCCCACCGTGCATGGTCGCTATGAGCATGCGTAATTATTGCCTTTTCGACAGGTTGCCAGGGATCGATGTGAACGCCTGCTTTTGAGCAGTAAATACTCTGACCGGTAAACTGTAGTAAATTGGTTTTGGACATGCTCTAAATGATTAAAAAGCATGCCAGGATAGATACTTTTGTTTTTTGAGTTCAAGGTTACAGGCGGCTTATTACTACTTCATTAGAAATATTAATAATTCCTCCTTAAATTTCGGTTTTAACCTTTAATATTATATATATGACCTATTGCTGCTCCCAACCTTTTCGACGATCTTCTGCTTTGTTCCTGCTGGTCATAGCTATGTTTATTTTCCTCAATCCGGTTCAGGCTGCTACCCCTATTGAAGGTCGATGGGATATCAGCGTCGATGTCGAAGGAAAGTCAGCACCCTCCTGGCTTGAGGTACGACACTCAGGTACGAAAACCTTGGTAGGTCAATTTGTGAGTGTATCCGGAAGTGCTCGTCCCATCTCTGTAGTGCATTTTAAAGATGGTAAATTTAGTTTTTCAATTCCTCCCCAATGGGAGCGCGGAGATGCTGATTTGCGTATGGAAGGCACTGTAAACGGAGATCAAATTGCTGGTACCATCCATACTCCAGATGGGAAAATTCAGTCCTTTAAAGGAGTACGTGCTCCGGTACTTCGGCCCACTAAGATGCCAGCCTGGGGCAAGCCAATTAAGCTGACAGGGGGCAATTCTATGGACGCCTGGTATGCTAATGGAGAAAATCAGTGGGTGGCTGAAAATGGAATATTAAAGAGTCCAAAATCCGGTGCGAACCTTATTACCAACGAAAAGTTTGGGGATTTTAAGTTACATGTTGAATTTCGCATACCCAAAGGAAGTAATAGCGGAGTTTACTTGCGGGGACGTTATGAGGTACAGGTTACCGATAGCAAAGGGATGGAGCCTGCTCTGGATCAAATGGGTGCTATTTATGGTTTCTTAGTGCCAAGTGAAATGGTGGCCAAAGAGCCAGGAGAATGGAATACTTATGACATTACTTTGGTAGGTAGAATGGTAACCGTGGTTGCAAATGGTAAAACGGTCATTTCCAACCAGGAAATTCCTGGAATCACTGGAGGAGCCCTGGATAGCCACGAAGGCGAGCCCGGCCCATTGTATATTCAAGGGGATCACGGCCCTGTTGAATATCGTAATATCATTATTACTCCAGCCAAATAGCCGGCCTTTTCAGGCAAGTGTCTCCTCAAGATTTTTATTGAGGAGGCTTTTTATTATTCTCTCTAAGGACCAGCCACTTAGAGGAAGAAAATTATAAAGAAATGAATAATTCAGAAATTGTAGAATATTTAGAGCTAACAGCCAAGTTGCTTGAACTGCATCAGGCTGATCCTTTTAGGGTTAAAGGGTATTCGGTAGCTGCCTTTTATCTTGATAAGTTTAAGGATGGCGCCCTAAAAGATATGTCGGCCGCAGAACTATCTAAACTCCAAGGGGTAGGGAAAAGTACAGCGGCCAAGATCGTAGAAATGGTTCAGACAGGTTCTTTTCCTGAGCTGGATACCCTTTTGGCTAATACGCCACCAGGAGTTCTGGAAATGTTTAAAATTAAAGGGATTGGAGCTAAGAAGATTGCCGTTCTCTGGAAGGAGCTGGAAATCGATAATCTTCACGAACTCGAGCTGGCCTGTCTCAATGGTTCGGTAGCTAAGTTGAAAGGATTTGGCGGGGGAACCCAGCAGAAAATATTAGACTCGCTGGCCTTTGTGAGGAGTCAGGAAGGAAAATTGAGGATGAACAAGGGTAGGGAGGCTGCGGATGCCTTGGTGGAATTGTTAAAAACTCATTTCGACGAAGTAGAAATTGCGGGGGATATTCGTCGTAAGAACGAGATAGTATCCTGTGTCGTCGCCTTAGTAGAGGCTCAAAGTCCAGGACTGCTTCAGTCCGTAATTACCGAAATGGGATCTTTGATCAAAGATGAGCAAGCTTCTTCACCCTTCGTTTGGCGTGGTAGTATGGAAGGGGTCTCGGTAGCTCTGGAAATTGTTTACGTTGCGCCCGGCAGCATGGTGAACCGACTATTCCTGGAAAGTGCTTCTCCGGCGCATCTGGCCTATCGGGGATCCACAGGGAAATCTTTAAGAAAAATTGCCTCTGAATCTACTTCGGAGTCCGAATCTGAAATATATGAAAAGGCTGGTATTCCTTTTATTATACCAGAAATGCGGGAAGGCATCACGGAATTCGATTGGGCCGAAAAGCATCAGATCGATGAACTGGTTACCTGGGATAGGCTAAAGGGCATTCTACATAACCATAGCACCTACTCAGACGGTCAGCATACCCTCAAACAAATGGCAGATCATTGCAAGGAATTAGGTTTTGAATACCTAGGAATTGCCGACCATTCGCAAACCGCTACCTATGCTCAAGGCTTGAAGGAGGCAGATATTGCCAGGCAACATAAGGAGATTGAAGAACTAAATATGGCCTATGCCTCCGAAGATTCAAATACTGCCTTCAAGATTTTGAAGGGTATTGAGTCGGACATATTGGGCGATGGTTCATTGGACTATCCCGATTCTGTTCTGGCTAGCTTCGATTATGTGGTAGCCTCCGTTCACAGCAATTTGACTATGACGAAAGAGAAGGCTACCGAACGTGTTCTTCGTGCCGTAGAAAATCCGTATACCACCATTCTGGGACATCCCACCGGTCGCCTACTTTTGAGTAGGGAAGGTTATCCTCTGGATCATAAAATCATTATTGATGCCTGCGCCAGGCATGGTGTTGTCATCGAAGTGAATGCCTCTCCCTGGCGCCTAGATATTGATTGGAGATGGATTCAGTACTGCATGGATCAAGGGGTACTACTAAGTATCAATCCCGACGCCCATGCCATGGCAGGATATCAGGACATGCATTATGGGGTAGCAGTGGCCCGAAAGGGAGGCTTGATAGCAGATTTTACCTTCAATACTTTTAGCCTTAATAAGATGCTTAGCTATCTGAACAATAGAGCAGTAAAAAGATAATGAACTAAAGTATTATTCAAAAAATTACAAATCCAGTATCTGGGGAACCGATTCCATAATGCCGGTCTTTAGGGCATCGATTAGCCTGGATTTTACCTGCTCCCGATTAAAGACCAAACTGATTTGTCGCTGCGGGGCTGGCGCCTGAAAGTGCAATACGCTTTTCTTTCGCTCTTCTGTCAAGTCATGCAGGGCTAGCTCTGGCAGTATTGTCAGCCCCCCGTTGCGATCGACCATGCGCATTAAGGTCTCTATGCTTCCCGAACGATAATTGAATCGATGTCCGAAACTACTGTTTCTGCTCAACTCACAAAGTCGCTCGATCTGGGATCGAAAGCAATGCCCTTCCTCTAACAGCCATAGTTCGTTAGGTTCAATGTCTGAGGGGAGTACATATTTTTTGTTGAACAGACCTGTGCTCTCAGATGCATATACATAGAACTTCTCCTGATAGAGTGGGATTTCGGTCAGGGTGTGATCATCGGAACTCGTTGCTAGTATACCCACGTCCAGACTCCCAACTCGTAGTTCGTTGAGGATTCTATCTGTGATCATTTCAGAAATATGCAACTGAATATCGGGATACACTCCTATAAAGGGTTGTACGAAATAGGGTAAAAGATAGGGGGCTATGGTAGGAATAATCCCAATGCGTAAGTCTCCCGACAGATCACCATTATAAAAGCGCGCCATCTCCTCCAGCTGCCTGGATTCCCTTAAGATTACTCGTGCCTGATCGATTAACTTACGTCCTATGCCCGTGGGAACGATTGGCTGTTTGGTCCTGTCGAATATCTTCAGCCCAAGCTCGTCTTCTAATTTACGGATCATCATCGACAGGGTAGGCTGAGTGACATTGCAGAAATTAGCTGCCTGAACAAAATGCCTGTGATTATCAACAGCGATGATGTATTCTAACTGCTGTATATTCATACGAATCGGATATGTTGTTTCTCTTTATTCCCTTCCGGGAAATAAAGAGAATTAAATGGTAATCGATTATTGCTATGCAAATATAAAAAGAATCATTTTTATTTATATTTAAAAAGCTCACGCTTTCCTAGGCCTTGAACCAGACAACGTCTAACATCGTTGAGTTTTATTATTTAGATATAATTAGATTTGGGGTAGAAATAGTTATACGTAATTACTCTATTAGAAGGGGCGAATATCCGTCAAAATGTAGAATAATTCCCCAGAATTTTTTGGGATGATTTCCTAAAAAAAATCCTGTTTTGGGATTTATCATTCTGTATTACAATTCATTAGGTGAAATACTACTCTTTGGGGAAGTTGCCGGGGAACTATTTTTATATTAACAATCTGTAGCGTTTTTTGCCCAGCAGGAAGCGGTAAAAACTAACGATTAGCCGAATATATTAAGCAGGAGATTGACAGTACCATCGTACTCCTGACAAATACAATATTTTGAACGCTGATATACACACTAGAACAGGAGAAGGGGGCTCATTATTCGCAATGTCCCCCTTTTCAAATTATACAACAACTGTAGTGCCCGAAGGGATTAGAACAATCCTCTCGCTTTTTCCAAGGCTACCGAAAGGCCAGTGGCGTCAGAGCCTCCGGCCGTAGCAAAGAAGGGTTGCCCCCCTCCACCACCTTTAATCTCTTTTGCCAAATCTTTTACGATTTTGCCGGCGTTTAGGTTGGCATTCGCCACGAGATTCTCGGATATATATACCGAAAGCTGAGGTTTCTCATTAATGACAGTTCCTAAAACTACAATCAGATCTTCTATCTGGTCTTTCAATTCGAATGACAGCTGCTTAAGGGCATCTGCCGATGGTACTTCTATTTGCGCAACGATTAAGGTAAAGGCCTGAAACTTTTCGGCATTGGCAAGTAGGTTTTCTTTAACCGACTGTAACTTTTCATTCTGCAGGGCGGATACTTTTTTCTGCAGCGAGCTGCGTTCCTCCAGTAAGGTTTCCAGGGCTTTGATTACGTCGGAAGGGTTTTTTAATAACTCCTTAATCTGGTTCAGTTTTTCTTCTTGCTCTCTCAATATTTGCAGGGCCCGGTCGCCAGTAACAGCCTCAACCCTACGCACACCGGCCGACACAGAACCTTCGGAAATAAACTTAAAGAGACCTATCTCTCCCGTTGCTGGCACGTGCGTTCCTCCACAAAGTTCGAAGGAGTATTTAGGGTCAAAAATAATAAGACGGACATAATCTCCATATTTTTCTCCAAAAGTGGCGGTAGCACCCAGGTCCAGAGCTTCTTGTATAGGAACATGTATGCGTTCATCGAGTACAATATTTTCACGGATTTTCTCATTCACCCGATCTTCAACGGCCTGCATCTCTTGCTGAGTCATTTTGGCGAAATGGGAAAAATCGAAGCGGAGAACCTCGTCATTGAGGTAGGATCCTTTCTGAACGATATGACTACCTAAGACTTCCTTCATGGCGGCCAGCATGAGGTGTGTAGCGGTATGATTGGCCTTTATAGCCGCCCGGCGTTTACTGTCAATTTTGGCGAGTACTCTCGGAGTAGTCGTTAACAGATGGTCCAGATTTTTATCTTTAGAAATATGCACGAAAAGATCGTTTTCTTTTTTCGTATCGGCGATCTGTATGATGAACTCGGCCCCTTCCGCTTGGCCAGAAAGGGTCCCGGTATCTCCAACCTGCCCACCCATTTCCGCATAGAAGGGGCTTCGGTCTAAAACAATATGATATTCTTCTCCGGTCTTAGTTTTTACCTTGCGGTATTTGACAATATGGCTATGTGTTTCTTCGAAATCATAACCTAAAAACTCAAAATCTTCTAGCTCACGAAGCTCTATCCAATCGGTAGTTTCTTTGGCTGCATCTTGTCTGGATCTAGTCTTTTGTTCTGCCAAAGCATCGTTGAATCCCTGCTCGTCTATAAGCAGGCCTTTCTCCCTGGCTATTAGAGCGGTGAGATCGACGGGGAAGCCAAAGGTGTCACTTAGTTCAAATACATCAGCTCCTACAATGGTGTTAACGCCTTCAGCCTTGAGCTTGCTCATAATAACATCGAGACGCTTCAGTCCCGACGCTAGAGTTCTTAAGAAGCTCTTTTCTTCTTCCAGAATTACTTTAGTAACGAATTCCTGTTGAGCTACTAATTCGGGAAACACCCCATCGAATTGAGCGGAAAGTACTGGGATTAAGGCGTGAAAGAAGGGTTCTTGTAATCCTAAGTAGGAATATCCGTAACGTACGGCCCTGCGCAGGATTCTTCGGATTACGTAGCCAGCCTTGGCATTGGCAGGAAGCTGGCCATCCGCAATGGCGAAGGCTACAGCCCTGATATGGTCCGAAATAACGCGCATAGCAATGTCCGGATAGGTTTCCTGGCCATAAGTTTTGCCAGACATCTTCTCCAAAACCTGAATGGTATTCTGGAATACATCTGTATCGTAATTAGATGTCTTCTGCTGTACGGCCATACAGAGTCTTTCAAAGCCCATTCCGGTATCTACATGTGTGGCGGGAAGTGGGATAAGACTTCCGTCGGCCTTCCTTTCAAATTGCATAAATACCAGGTTCCAGATTTCTACAACCTGAGGGTGGTCATTATTGACCAAGGATTTACCGGAAACCTCTAACACCTCTGCTTCAGGGCGTAGGTCGACATGAATTTCGGAACAGGGACCACAGGGTCCGGTATCACCCATCTCCCAAAAGTTATCTTTTTTATTGCCCATGATGATGCGATCTTCCCCCACGATGGGCTTCCAGATGTCCCAAGCCTCCTGGTCGAAAGGGACTCCATCTTTCAGGTCTCCTTCGAATACAGAAACATACAGGCGCTCTTTCGGAAGTTTATATACCTCCGTGAGAAGCTCCCATGCCCAGGAAATGGCTTCCTTCTTGAAGTAATCGCCGAAGGACCAGTTGCCTAACATTTCGAACATGGTATGGTGGTAGGTGTCGAAACCTACATCTTCTAAGTCATTATGCTTTCCGGAAACCCGCAAACATTTCTGCGTATCGGCTATTCTTCGGGAAGGTGGTGTGCCATTTCCTAGGAAGAAATCTTTGAATTGCGCCATACCCGAATTGTTAAACATCAGAGTTGGGTCATTCTTGGCTACTAATGGTGCCGATGGAACGATTAGATGTTCTTTGCTTTTAAAAAAGTCTAAAAATTCCTGACGTATTTGTTGCGAATTCATACGGATTATATGCGGTTGGATTTGCCGATTTGCTATTCGGCCCAATAATGAATAGTACTTAAAATTGCCGCAAAGGTAAGTAAAAATGAGAGTTATGAGACTAACTTTTTTCCTCGTGCGCCATAATTGTTTTCCACTTTTTAATAAGCAATTATTTGGCCAAATGGTCCGAGGTATCTTTAATGAGCTCCTTGCCTGCAAGATTGTCTAAACACACCTACAAGTTATTGCTGATAGGACTTAAAGGTAGAATAAGTATATAGCATAAAGAAAGGTCTAATCCTAAGGGGCACAGAGGCTATCAGACGATAGGGAGGAATGGCTAAAAGGGAGTCGTAGCCCCTTTTTTTATGAAAACAGGTAGTTTAGCAAGGCTTCATGCTTTATATTAAAGCGATACCTAATCAACAAATTAATGATGAAATTGAATAATGAAAAACTTCCTAACGCGATCGAGATGAAACCTTTTTCCGAATATACTGCAGAGGAGCTTGCAATGGAAAAGCTTTTCATCCGGTGGGTTCGATTTCCGGACGACGATTCTATCGATGCGTTTTGGGAGGGCTGGCAATCACGAAATCCAGAGATGAAGCGGACCATTTCGGAGGCCAGAAGTCTGGTGATCGAAGCTGCAAACTTTAAGACGGACCCTATGAGTCAGCAGGAAACCAATACGCTATGGGGGCGCATACGAAACTCGTTAGAAACTATTTCGGACCGGGAGCCTGTCCCCATTCGCCAGCTTCAACCACCCACTACCCTGGGTTGGGAGGGTATTTTGATAGGCGCTGTAATAGCCGCCCTGCTACTGTTACTGGCCTACCAGCTATTAGGATGAAACCAAACCCCTAAACATATGAAAGTATCCCTGAGAAAATGCGTTAAAACTGGCCTTTTGGCAGTACTTTGGACTTTTTCCGCTCATGCCCAAAATTTTCCCGAGCCTATACAAAACTTACAAAGGACGCACCCTAGACTGCTTTTATTGAAGGGAGAAGAAAAAGGAATTCAGCAGAAAATCGAAAATCATCCCGAATGGAAAGGGGTGCATAAGGCCATACTCGATGAATGTGATCGTATGCTAGCCTTACCGCCTGTAGAGCGGATCCAGATTGGCCGACGCTTACTTGACAAATCAAGGGAGTGCCTCAGGAGGGTATTTCAGCTGTCGTATGCTTACCGATTAACGGGAGAAGAGAAATATTTTAAAAGAGCAGAAAAAGAACTCCTTGCCGTTTCCGCTTTCAGTGACTGGAATCCGTCTCATTTCCTGGATGTAGCCGAAATGACAATGGCAGCGGCCATTGGTTACGACTGGTTATACGATCAATTGTCAGAGTCCAGTCGTTCTGTTATTCGAGAGGCTATTATACAAAAGGGCTTGGAGCCATCATTAAATCAAAAAAATAGTTCATTTTCTCGAGCGGTCAATAACTGGAATCAGGTTTGTAATGCCGGTATGACCTTTGGGGCACTAGCCGTCGCAGAGCACCAGCCTGCACTAGCCAGTCAGATCGTGGATCGGGCTATTAAGACCCTGCCTATTTCCATGAAGCCTTCCTTCTCTCCAGATGGTGCCTATCCCGAAGGATTTGCTTACTGGGATTATGGGACAAGTTTTAATGTCTTACTTCTGAATGCGGTTCAAAAAGCATTAGGAAATGATTTTGGTTTGAGTGAGAGTCCGGGCTTCTTGGCCAGTGCAACCTATATGACCCATATGGTTGGGCCAACCGGAGTGGCTTATAACTGGGGGGATAGTGGATCGAAGAATCATCTCACCCCTGCGCTATTTTGGTTTGCCAGTCAAAGTAAAGATGCGTCAGTATTATGGAATCAACATGAAATGCTTACTGAAGCACCTAAGAATTATGTTAATAATAGGTTGCTGCCAGCAGTAATGTTGTGGAGCGATGCCGATCAGGTAGGAAAGAAAGTGGAGCCTAATAAATTGATGTGGTCGGGAGGTGGGCCTAGTCCGGTAGCGCTGATGCGGAGCTCTTGGACTGACGATCAGGCTTGGTATCTGGGGTTTAAGCTGGGGTCGCCGTCAGTAAGTCATGCACATATGGACATAGGATCTTTTGTCGTCGATGCGCAGGGCGAACGTTGGGCTATGGATTTTGGATCGGAGCAATATCATGGCTTAGAGTCGAAAGGGGTTGACTTGTGGAATAAAAGTCAGGAAGGGCAACGATGGGAGGTATTCAGGCTCAATAACAGGGCCCATAATACGCTAACTTTTGACGGGGTCTTACAACGGGTAGCGGGAAAGGCCCAAATTGACAGGAAGGGTGAGTCTCCCGAAAACATGTTTGCCATATCGGATTTATCTGAAATATATCAGAATAAAGTTAAAAGTGTTCGAAGAGGAGTTGCCCTTGTAAATAAGAATGCGGTGATCATTCGTGATGAAATAGGAGGGGGCGATAAAGCCACTTCTGTAAGGTGGAATATGTTGACTGGGGCTCAGGTGAAGATACTGGATAATCAAACGGCAGTTCTTACTAAAAACGGAAAGAAAATGAGATTACATGTGCGTTCCAAAGTACCTGTCAAGCTTCAGATATGGTCTACCAAGCCCGATCATGATTATGATTCGGAGAATCCCAATACGCAATTTGTAGGTTTCGAAACTTCCGTGCCCGCTCGTGCCAGTTTAGAGGTTACAGTGGAGCTTTCTCAAAATAGTGAACCTCTTCCTGCAAAGGCACTCAAAGACTGGTAAATTTTTTCTTAACCCCATTTATCCTGAGATTCTTTCGTGGCATCTCAGGATTTTTTTTGCCCCAGATATATCGCTCTATAGTATAGAACGACTTTCTCAGGTCAGTCTTGTAATGATAGCAAAGCTGTGAAAAAAATGTGCTGAAAGAATCATAGAATAATATGTCAAAATAATACAATAGTTGTTAGGTCTACACTTCAAAATATAGACAGGTTTATCCTTCTAAATAGCGGGTGGAACTTCTTAATCCTTTCCATTTTATTTGTTTGATATCGTTCCCGGGATCGGTTGCGTAATTATTATTGAATATTTTGATGTTTTTTTAGGAGATAATGCCTAGTATGCTACTGTTGTCTATGAAAGCATGATTATTAATTGTTTGAATAATGCAATAATTCGCAAGAAAGACGAAGATAATCGAAAGCCGCAAGTCACAAATCAGTCCATTGGTAGGATAAATAAAGACCCGGGGTAAACCCATTCATAGGAAAGCATCCCCTGATTCGACTGATATTTATTCAAGAAAAAAAATAAAAATAGGAGGGGTATATTTGTATTTCTTCGTCATAATGGTACAAAATTACTTTTTAATTTAACCAAATCGTCAAATGAAAAGAAGCTTTACAAAAGTAAAGATGGTCTTGTGCGGAGGGGTATTGACAGCTATGTTAATAGTACCTGGTTTCGCTCGAGCTGCTACTTTCGAAAACAGAGTGGTTACAGCTGGTTTTAATGTCATGTCCGAACAGACAATAACAGGAACGGTTGTAAGCGTTGAAGACGGCACTGGAATTCCAGGTGTTAGCGTCATGGTGAAGAATACCAATATTGGTACTATTACTGACGTAGATGGTAAGTATAGTATCAATGTAGCCGATGGGAATGCGGTATTGGTTTTTTCTTCAGTGGGTTTCATTACTCAAGAAGTGGCCGTAGGTAATAAAACTGGTATTAATATCAAGTTGGCTATTGACCAGAAAACCCTGGGAGAGGTGGTGGTAGTAGGATATGGTACCCAGAAAAAGAGCCAGTTGACTGGTGCTATTTCTTCGGTAAATTCTAAAGAAATTGCAGAGCTGCCCATCACCAATGGTAGCCAGGCTCTTCAAGGGCGTGCTGCGGGTGTGGATGTTACCCAGGCAGGAAGTAAGCCGGGATCGTCTCCTCAAATTCGTATCCGTGGTCGCCGGTCTTTCAATGCGAGTAATGATCCATTATTCGTGGTAGATGGCATTCCGTTGGCGGGTAATATCGATGATATCAACCCCAACGATATCGCCTCTATGGAAGTGTTAAAGGATGCATCGTCAACTGCCATTTATGGTTCCAGAGGAGCCAATGGTGTCGTAATTATTACCACCAAACGTGGTACACCAGGCAAAACTACTGTGAGCCTTGATACTTATATGGGTGTCAACCAGTCATTGGGACGGATTGATGTGATGAATGGGGAAGAATTTGCTGAATATAAGAGGGAGTCACGTCGTACAGGGGGGCACTATCCCGATGGACCTGCAACGGATGAGGCCGATGCAAAGATATTTGAACCAGTAGAGTTGGAGTCCATACGCCTGGGACGGAGTACTGACTATCCCAAAATGTTGTTGCGTACGGGTGCCATACAGAGCCACCAGGTGGCGGTATCTGGAGGAACGGAGAAAACGCAGTTTAATATTTCGGCCAACTTCTTCAAGGACAAAGGGGTCGTGAAAAACCAGGATTTCAACAGGAACACCTTCCGTGTTAATCTGGATCATAAGATTAATGATCGCGTGCGGATTGGTACTTCTACCCTTGGGGTGTATAGCCTTAGAAATGGAGAAAATTTCAATCCACTAGGAGGCGCACTTGCCGAAAACCCATTGGGTAAACCCTACGACGACGAAGGCAATCTTATCTTCCTTCCTACTCAGGATGGTTTGAGGACCAATCCGCTTGCCGAAATCGTACCAGGAGCGGTTATAGATGAGCGGAAAACCTACCGCATATTCAACAGTCTTTATACTGAAGTTCAGATTTTGGATGGTTTGAAATATCGTTTCAATTTCGGTCCCGATTTCGTAATCGATCGTTATGGACGTTTCTTTGGAAGCGAAACCAATGCCCGACGGGGAGCACCAGCATCGGGTAGTACCGCAAGTAAATATAAGTTCAATTATACCGTAGAGAATATTTTAACTTATTCGAAGCAATTTAATAACATTCATAACCTGAATGTTACCTTATTGCAGTCGTATCAGAAAGATAATGAAGAAATTTCCGGAATATCTGTAACGGGTATCCCTGCTGAAGCCCAGCAGTTTTATAATCTGGGTGCTGCCAGCCAGGTAAACTCGGTAGGGACCAACCTCGAGCAGTGGGCATTACTTTCGTATATGGCTCGTGTGAATTACGACTTTAAGGAGAAATATCTGATTACTGCTACCATGCGTGCAGATGGTTCTTCTCGCTTTGGAACCAATAATAAATTTGGTTACTTCCCTTCACTGGCGCTTGGATGGAATATCTCTTCTGAGAACTTCATGAAAGATCTTCGTTTCCTTGATATGATGAAGCTACGTCTTAGTTATGGTCAGACGGGAAACCAGGCTATCGATCCTTATCAAACACAGCCTTTGTTAGGCCGTACTTCTTATGCCTGGGATAACACTGCCGCCTTCGGGTACCGCCCAGGTTCAATCGGTAATCCCGATTTACGTTGGGAGTCTTCGGCAACAGCCAATGCGGGTCTCGACTTTAGCTTCTTGAATGGTAGGATCTCTGGTGCATTTGAATACTATGTAACCCGCACCACTGATTTGCTAGCCCCACAACCGCTGCCTAATTCGACTGGTTTTGGAGGATTTACCACCAATATCGGAGAAACTGAAAATACAGGTATCGAATTATCCCTTTCTACCATCAATATAGATAAGGGCGGATTCCGGTGGAGCACCGATATCATGTTTAACAGGAATAAGGAACGTATTATCTCTTTGGCCAATGGCAAGGTGGATGATGTGGCCGCAGGACGTTTCATTGGAGAACCCTTATCGGTAATTTTTGATTACAAAAAAATTGGTATCTGGCAATTGGATGAAGTTGACGAGGCGACAAAATACCAGAGCAAAGTGGGTGAAATAAAAATCGAGGATCTCAATAACGATGGATTAATCAATGCAGATGACCGCCAAATCCTCGGATCCGCAGTGCCTAAGTTCGTGACTGGTATTACTAACCGTTTCTCATATAAAGGCATTGATTTGAGCTTCTTTATTTTTGCCCGTGCTGGTCAGCAGATTGTTAGTAGCTTCCACCAGGGAAATAACTCCTTAGCGGGCCGTTATAATAACCTGGATATCGATTATTGGACGCCAGAAAATAAAACCAACGAATTCCCTCGTCCCAATGAGAACCAGGAATCTCCACGCTACAGCTCTACTTTAAGATATTTTGATGGATCATTTATCAAGATTCGGAACATCAATGTAGGTTATAATTTACCGAGCTCTATTACCGAGAAGTTGAAAATGCAGAGTCTTCGTGTTTTCTCCAGCATTCAACAGCCTAAAATCTGGTCTAAATACCGCAGCAAGTATAAGGGTATAGATCCGGAAGTGGAGCTGGATAGTGGTAGAAGTAATGAGAATAGAGGCATAGGATCGGATTTGTCGCCTGCCACCACCGTCATTACTTTCGGTATCAATGCCAAGTTTTAAGTAGTTCGAGACATTAGAAAATATTGATTATTATGAATATAAATTATAGAAAAAACCGTTACCGGTTTTTGAAAATAGGGATACTAAGTGCCGTATTAATGTTCGGCCAATCGTGTAGCGTAAGCGTTTTGGACGAAGAGGTTGTGTCAGGAATTGGCAATAACTATATGAATACGGCCAAGGGCTTCAACGATGGAGTAAACGCCGTTTATTCTACCCTCCGTGACTGGTATGGTACCGAAAGAGGTAATAACTTTACCATATTCGGAACGGATACCTATCAGAATGGAGCCGATGGTAGCCATAAGTTTATCAATACTTATGATGGTGGTTTCGATGCCAGGTCCGCTCATGCCCGGGAAGTTTGGGATATGCTCTATATTGGGATCAACACGGCCAATGCGGTAATTGAACGGGCTCCTAATGTAACGGGCATAACGGAGGCCATTAAAAAGCAAAGAGTAGCCGAAACTAAGGCTCTCCGGGCGCATTTCTATTTTATATTAACCCAAACCTATGGTGGGGTAGATCTTCGTTTGAAAGAGACTTTGGCTCCCACAAAAGTCGCTACTAGGGCCTCTATCGCTGAAATGTATGCTGCTATTATCAAGGATTTGGAAGAATCACTTCCCGATCTGGAAGATAAGGCGCGTTCGTCAGACTATGGACGTATTACTAAAGCCGTGGCCGAAAATATGCTATCGATAGTATACCTGACCAAAGCTACTTCGGAAGCAAAGGCTGCCGATGACTATGTGAAAGCAGAAACTTATGCCAAAAATGTGATTAATAATTATGGCATCAAATTATTGGCTGACTTTGCCGATGTCCATAAGCAAGGGAATGAGAAAAATGAAGAAGTTATTTTTAGTGTGCAATACACTGCCGATCCACTTACGAACGGGGGCGGAAATAACACCCATGTCTTTTTCCTGATGGAATATGATGTACTGCCTGGAATGCAACGTGATGTAGTAAATGGCCGTCCTTTCAAACGATATCGTCCTACTGAGTTTACGCTAAATCAGGTGTTTGTAAACCGCCAAGTGGACAGCCGCTATTATAAGACTTTTAAAGACGTGTACTATTCCAACAAGCCAGGAAAGTATCCAACCACCTTTGATAAGTCCAAGGCAGAGGTAACCTTTGCCGTTGGCGATACGGCAATCTACGATCCAGGTTACGAAATGCCGGTAGCAGAACGTGCTAAAAAACCCTATCAGGTATTGGTTCCAAGTGCCTATTCAGAGCGTGTTTTCCCTGCCCTGCGCAAGCATTTGGATGGTGCACGTAATGACCGTACTCAGTTTGAAGGTACCCGCGACTATATCGTGTATCGTTTGGCAGAGACCTATCTAGTATTGGCAGAAGCACAGCTTAAGCAAGGAAAAACTGCTGAAGCTTTAGCTAATGTAAATATTGTAAGACGTCGTGCCGCATGGGCTGGCAAGGCTGCTGAAATGGAAGTGAAAGCTGCGGACTTTAATATGGAGTTTTTGATGAAAGAACGTGAGCGCGAATTGCTGGGTGAGCAAAAGCGTTGGTTTGATCTAAAACGTTGGGGATTATTGGTGGAACGTGTGAAATTGCATAACCCACAAGCGGCACCCAATATCAAGGACTTTCATGTATTGCGTCCCATTCCTCAGAACCAGATAGACCGGGTTGAAGGTGGACAAAGTGCATTCCCACAGAATACTGGGTATTAGCATTTAGTATTTGAATTTGCAAGGCCGGGGAACCATAGCAATGGTCTCCCCGGCCTTTTTTGGCTTCTCAATCAACAGTTTAACAAGGCAAGGACTGTAATGTTCTGTAATGAAAACAACTGAATGTATTCAATTTGAACGTTACCAAGCAATGAAATTATCATGAGATTAGAGAAATACATCAGTAGATTGCCCAAGCCGTGGGTGTTCCTATTGGTTCTGGTTTTTTTGTCAAACCATATTTGTCAAGCCAGAATTCGCCTTCCCCGACTAATTAGTGATGGAGCGATTATGCAGCAGGGAGTCCCATTGAAAATATGGGGCTGGGCTTCTTCCGGGGAGGAGGTAGCGCTTGACTTTAAAGGGGGGCAATACAAGGTCACAGCAAACGAAACAGGGATGTGGTCGATGATGCTCCCTGCCCAAGAGGCGGGAGGTCCCTTCACTATGACTTTTATCGGATCCAATCAGATTAAGCTTAATAATATTCTTTTCGGAGAGGTATGGCTTTGCTCGGGGCAGTCCAATATGGAGCTAACCATGGAAAGACTTCAGGACCGCTTTCCCAAGGAGATAAGTGACTCGGAAAACCCTATGATTCGTCAATTTTTAGTGCCCGATCAATATGATTTTAACAATCCAAGACAGGACCTTTCGGAAGGTGAATGGAAGCCAGTCAATTCCAAAAATATATTCGAATTTTCCGGTGTTGCTTATTTTTTTGCAAAGGAATTCTATCGAAAAAATAAAATCCCTGTAGGTATTATTAATGCCGCAATGGGTGGATCGCCCGTGGAGGCCTGGATGAGCGAGGAGGCGCTGACCGCATTCCCAGACGCTCTTAGCGAGATGCATGCTTTTAAAGATTCGACACATATTCAGCAAATAGAAAGGGCTGATAATATTCGCAGAGACGCCTGGTTTGAAAATCTGCGAAATACCGATTTGGGACAAATAGCAGGTGCTGAATGGTACAGAAACGATGTGGACGATTCCAGGTGGAAAGAGATGACTATGCCGGATTATTGGGCCAATCAGGGGCTGGGTGAGATTCAAGGAGCTGTTTGGTTTCGCAAGACAGTTATGGTTACTGAAGCCATGCTTGGCCAGTCGGCTAAACTATGGCTGGGTAGGATGGTAGATCAGAATGAAGTATATGTGAATGGTGTTTTTGTCGGTGGCATTGGCTATCAATATCCTCCGAGCAAATTTGTAGTTCCAGCACATCTGCTCAAAACGGGGGCGAATACCATTACAGTACGTGTAATAAATCAGCAGGGTAAAGGTGGATTCATTAAGGACAAACCCTATTTCCTGGCGACTCCGGGAGATACCATCGATCTGAAAGGTAATTGGAAATTTAAGTTGGGCGCCAAAATGTTACCATTGGAGGGGCCAACCTTTGTACGTTGGAAGCCCGGTGGTCTTTATAATGCCATGGTGTCTCCATTACTGAATTATAGAATCAAAGGAGTTTTGTGGTTTCAGGGTGAGTCCAATACTGCACAGCCACAATTATATTACCAGCGTTTCCCGGCTCTTATAGCAGACTGGAGGGCGAAATGGGGGACAGGAGATTTTCCATTTCTTTATGTTCAATTGGCCAATTATATGGAACCATCTCCAGAGCCGGTTGAGAGTAAATGGGCTGAACTACGTCAAGCGCAGCTTAATACTTTGTCTGTGCCAAATACAGGTATGGTTGTTTCCATTGACCTTGGAGAATGGAACGATATCCATCCCGAAAATAAGAAAGCGGTAGGGGAGCGCTTGGAAGAAGTAGCTGAGGTAGTGGCGTATCACCGACCAGGATCCAGGAGCCCGGTTCCTGGAAAATACAATTTTACAAAAAAATATGTGGATATATGGTTTAGACTTGCCCCAGAGGGTATTCAGGTAACTTCAGGCAAGGAGATTAAATATTTTGAACTCTCCAGCAATGGTATCGACTTCGTTGCCGCGAAGGCAGTAATCAAAGGAAATAAGGTACGTGTTTGGTCAGCAGAAATTACCAAGCCTACCGTACTTCGTTATGCCTGGTCGAATAATCCTGAAAACGTTAACTTTTATGGGAAGAATGAGTTGCCTGTCAGTCCCTTCGAAATTAAAGACGATAAAAAATGAGCTAGGGATCGGTTAAATTAAATATCTAGCCCTGGTGTAATAGACAGAAATCTAGACAAGTAGGCAGTTAAGGTCTTTATTGATATGCAATCGATTGAACATCGCAATAATCTGACTAGAGACAAGGGTGTCACGTATTGAAAACAATCTCAGCAGCCAGGGCGGATAATAGATTCAGATCAATTGTAAATCATTTTAGGTTAAATTGTCGTATAAAATGATTCCACGGTTACTTTAATTAATATAAAAATTATCTTAGTCCTATTCCAGCCTGTAAGGGTATACCATCAGAGATGTCGTTATATGGATATAGACAGAGTCTGAAAACTTAATAAATACCAAAATTATAACAAATACCGGGAATGAAAATGAAACATTTTGCCTTGTCATTGATCCTTTGTTTGGGCGTGCCAGGAATGCTGTTGGCACAAAAGACAGAAAAAGGATGGCAGTCGTTATTCAATGGGAAGGATCTTACGGGGTGGAAACAGCTCAATGGTAAGGCCAAATATGAGGTAGTGAATGGAGTGATTGTGGGGACTTCGGTAACGGGTACTCCTAATTCTTTTCTTACGACAGAAAAGGATTATGGGGACTTTATATTCGAATGTGAATTAATGGTCGATAACAAACTTAATTCTGGTATACAATTCAGAAGTTTATCCAAACCCGACTATAATGATGGTCGTGTGCATGGCTATCAAATGGAGATTGACCCTTCGGACCGTGGCTGGGCTGGGGGAATATACGACGAAGCCAGGAGAGGGTGGTTGTATCCAGGGGACTTAAATCCGGAGGGTAAAAAGGCTTTTAAGAAAGGTCAGTGGAACCACTACCGTATTGAGGCGATTGGCCCCGATATTCGTACTTTCGTTAATGGGATTCCTGTAGCACATATTATCGACGACCTCACCTTAAAAGGCTTTATTTGTCTCCAGGTTCATGGCATCGGGCAGGATAAGGATCGGGAAGGTACTCAGGTAAAATGGAAGAATATTCGTATTAAAACTGCGGATCTTAAGCCCACAGCTCCATCCAACATCCGAATTGAGAACTTTTTGGCCAATAATCTTTCTGTTGCCGAAAGAAATTTAGGCTGGTCTTCACTCTTCGATGGGAAGACCATGGATCATTGGACTGGATTTAATAGCCAGAACATCCCTGCATCACGATGGAAAGTTGAAGACGGCACCATAACAATAATGAAGCAAGGGCAGGGAGATAAAACTAATGATTTGGCCACAAAGTCCAAATTCGGTCCTGTGTTTGAATTCCAATTCGAGTTTAAGTTAACCGAAGGGGCCAATAGTGGTGTTAAGTACTTCGTGCCTGAGGCCACCAACCCCGAAACCCATGGTGCACTTAGTCTGGAATATCAGGTTCTGGACGATGACAAACACCCGGATGCGAAGATGGGAGCAGTGGGCAATAGAACGCTGGCATCTCTTTATGATTTGATACCTGCAGAAAAGCCTAAAAATTCTGTTCACAAAATAGGCGAGTGGAATAAAGGTCGTATTGTGGCCATGGCCGACGGTACTGTTCAGCATTTTTTGAATGGTCAGAGAGTGGTAGAATATGAGCGTGGTTCGGCTATTTATAAGGCATTGATCGCCCGTTCGAAATATGCGAAATATGATGGGTTTGGCCTGGAAAAAAGTGGGTACCTCGTTTTGCAGGATCACCATGATCTGGTTCATTTTAGGAGCTTGAAAGTGAAAGAGAGTAAATAAGAACTAACCGTTAATACTACTGTTTTTTAATAAATAATTTGAATTATGTCCAACAGAAGAGATTTTATAAAGAGTGCTGCCTTGGCAACGGCTGGGGTAGCGCTTGGATCCAACGCATTTAGTGCATCCAGTTATCGTCGCATACTCGGTGCCAATGATCGGGTAAGAGTAGGGATTATCGGATTTTCCGATCGTTTCAAAAGCTCCTTGGCACCCAGTTTTGGAGACCATGCCAAGAAAATGAACTTTGAGTTTATGGGAGTTTCTGACATTTGGAGCCGCCGCCGCAATGAAGCAGCCCAATATATGAAGGATAAGAGCTATGCGTCCAAAGACTTTGTTCAGGCAAAAAATAATGACGAATTGCTAGGTCGTAAGGATGTGGATGCTGTCATTATCAGCACTGCCGACTTTCAACATGCCCTGATGTGCGCTGAGGCCGTGAAGTCGGGACGAGATGTATATGTGGAAAAACCCTTCGCCGAATCACTAGCAGATGGTAAGGCGGCGATCAAAGCGGTGGAAGCCTCCAAGCAAATCGTACAGGTAGGGTCGCAGCGCCGGAGTGCACCTAATTACCATGCTGCCAACGAATTTATTAACTCGGGTAAGTTTGGCGATATTACCACTGTGGAGATGACCTGGAATGTAAACCAACCCGGACGCTGGAGACGTCCTGAGCTCGTTTCCCAGATACGTCAGGAAGATACTGACTGGGATCGTTTCCTGATGAACCGTCCAAAGGTAGCGTGGAACCCTCGGTATTATCTGGAGTATCGTCTTTTCTATCCTTATTCTTCCGGAATTCCCGGACAGTGGATGGCCCACCAGATTGATACGGTTCACTGGTTCTCTGGACTGGATGCTCCAAGAAGTGTAGTGGCCAATGGAGGCGTTTATACCTGGAAAGATGGTCGTACCAATGCCGACACCTTTTCTGCTGCATTCGATTATGGTCCCTTCGACCAGAAAGACAAGGGCTTCCAGGTAATTTACTCTTCACGATTTAATAATTCTGCGGGAGGAGTTAAGGAGTATTACTACTCCAATGCCGGTATGATCAATCTGGATACCAATGAAATTACTCCTGAGGGGGGATTAAGATCCAGGGAGGCCCAGGCTATGGGAATGAAAGAAAACCTACTGCCTAAAATGTCTCTTTCTGCAGCCGCAAAAATTGAAACGGATGCCAACACTGGTTCCGATCCGATGACGTCATTGCATATGCAAAACTGGATGGAGTGTATCCGAAGCAGAAAAGAAACCAATGCCCCGGCGCGGGTAGGTTTCAACCATTCTGTGGCGAATATAATGGCTACTACAGCCCTACATACAGGGAAAAAGGTTACCTGGGATCCAAAGAAAAAGGAAATTATTGCCAGCTAAGCATTTCCTGAGCGCCACAGACATGACGGCAAGTACTGACTCAAGGGTACTTGCCGTCCTTGTCTCGGAGGCTGCAGATCCCCAATTTTCTTATCATAAATTTCTTTGTCGTGAATATAGTATCAAAAAATACAGTAGCTGCCTCTCTGGCTATGCTGCTGAGCACCAGTGCTGCCATGGCGCAAAAAGTGGAATTCAATAAGAAGGACAGTGAAAAAAAAGTTGAAGTACTGGTAGATGGGAAGCTCTTTACCAATTACTTCTATCCTGGAGAAGAGGTATTAAAGAAGGCCGTTTTGTATCCAGTTTACAGTCCGCAGGGTACCATAGTAACCAGGGGCTGGCCATTGGATCCTCGTCCTGGTGAACGTGTTGACCATCCACACCATGTTGGCGTTTGGCTTAATTATGAGGACGTCAACGGCAATGATTACTGGAATAACTCCGATGCCGTAGACCATGCCAAAAGAGCTTATGGAACCATAAGGCATACCGGTATCAAATCTATGAAAGCCGGAAAAGGAAAAGGGGAGTTGGTAGTTACTGCCGACTGGGTAGATAAAGATGGCAAGTTGACCCTCCAGGAGGTGTCTACCTATACCTTCAGTGGATCTGGAAATCAACGGATAATGGATAGGTCCACCAAGCTAACAGCCGTAAATGGAGACGTAGCGCTGCCTGATATCAAAGACGGGATGTTTGCTATTCGAGTAGCCAGAGAATTGGAACTGCCTTCGACCAAGCCTGAAATATTTACCGACGCATCCGGTATCGCCACCAAGGTGCCCAGTTTAAACAACGAAGGTATTACGGGTAACTATCGCAATAGTGAGGGTGTGGAAGGAGAAGAAGTTTGGGGTAAAAGGGCGGTATGGTGCAATCTGACCGGAAAAATTAAGGATGAAAAAATCAGTGTCGCAATCATCGATCACCCTAAAAATGTGGGCTATCCAGCCTATTTTCATGCGCGGGGGTATGGTTTGTTTGCCATCAACCCATTGGGCCAAAAGCAGTTAAGTGGTGGTAAAGAAACGTTGAATTATTCCTTAAAGAACGGTCAGTCTACTACCTTTAGATACAGAATGGTAGTTGCCTCAGAGCACCTTTCCGACGAAGCGCTAAACTCAGAAGCAGCCAAATTTGCAAAGACCAAGTAATACAAGTAATATTTAATACCTCCAGAAGAGTCAGTAGCAGGCTATTATGCTTCACTGACTCTTTTTTGGTGATAGGCCTTTATACAAACCTCTTCATGCTTAGCATTTGGCCCAAATGCAAGGCCTCATGATAGTTGTTAAATTGAATAGCCTCGGGAAGTGAAGTCATGGTAAATCCGGTACTCGTAGTCAGGGAGCTATAGGTCACAAATCGATCTCGGCCTAAGTCTTCTTCCATCCATGCCAGGGACTGTAGAAGGTAAGTTCTGATAGCTGCTATATCATTAAGCGAAACTGTAGATTCAGGTTTGCTGCCCATTTTATAGGCCTTAATGAACTCCCTGGAAACGTAAGGTGGTAAACCGGAGGCCTTATAAATTAGAAGCTGATGTACGGCAATAATATGAGCAAAATTCCAAATGAGATTATTATTAAATCCAGCAGGTATGTGGTTTAACTGGTCGTGGTCAAAAGATTCGAAAAGGTTTAATAATAGATTCCTATTTTGCTTCCAGATATTTAAAGCAGATTGCATAAAATTGAGTTTTGTTGACTAATACCTCAATATAAACATTCAGTGCTGAAGCTTCAAAATATTTTGCCTTATAATGTTTGCCAACCATTCCGTAATTGCCCCTTCTTTTTGTCTTATTTGACCCTTCATCGATTCCTCGGCGCAAGGTATTTTTGGGTATTGAAAGTTGTTTAATCATTTAAACTTAATCCAGATGTCATTTCAGAGCTATTTAGAAAATATTGAAGCAAAAACCGGGAAATCTCCCTTAGATTTTCAAAGGTTGTCCCAGGAAAGGGGATTTACCGAGAATGGACAAATTAGGGAAGGAATTAAGGCCACCCAGATCACAAATTGGCTTAAGGAGGAATTTGGGCTAGGGCATGGCCATGCTATGTCTATATATGCCTATCTGAAAGGAAAACGAGAGTAGGTAATTCGACCCTGGTTTTGCAAGAAATTGTATAGATGGAAGCCTGCCGACCGTTGACCTGCTTACTAGGAAGTTCAATATTAGAATTTTAATGCATTTCTGGCATGCCATGGCCAGATTGCCATTTCAAAAGGTTAAGTTTGTAGGAAGACAATAATATATCTGTCAATAAGCTTTATTGAAAGTCTAGTACTGGAATGAAAGAAGTCCAAAAATACATTGCTATTCTAAGGGGCGTCAATGTCAGTGGCAAGAATTTGATTAAAATGTCCGCATTGACGGAATTGCTATTCCAGGAGGGGTTCGGGGAGGTAAAGTCTTATATCCAGAGTGGCAATTTATGCTTCTCTGCTGCCAGGCAGAACCTCCCAGATTTGCAGCGGAACCTTTCCGAAATCATATATCGTCAATTTGGGTTACTTGTTCCGGTTATCGTGCTGACTGCAGCAGACCTCCTTAGGGTTCAGCAGCAGAATCCGTTTCTAAAAGAAGCAGATGTCAATATTAAAGATCTTTATCTGACTTTTCTGACAAAAATTCCCACGGATCTCGAACGGGAATCATTGGAACATCCAGGAAACGTTCCTGACACTTATTATATCATTAATAATTTAGTCTTTCTGAAGATGTCCCAGGGATATGGGAAAACAAAATTTAATAATACCTTTTTCGAGAAAAAACTTAACACAAGTGCAACAACACGAAATTGGAAAACAGTGTTAAAGCTCTTAGAAATGGTAGGTGCCCAATAGTATTTAATTATTTTAAAGTATTTATGAATCAATCATCACGTCGGAAATTTTTACAAAAAGCAGGTTTGGCCTCTCTTGCAGTGGCATCTCCGAATTTAGCAGAGCCCGAAAAGAATAAGGAGCTTTTTATACACCATGTCTTATTTTATTTGAAAGACAAAAATAATGCTCAGGACGCAGCCAAATTACTGGAAGGGCTCCATAAGTTAGCGAAAGTTAAGTCCATTCAATACGTGCATATCGGTACCCCGGCGTCCACAGATCGTTCGGTAATTGTTCGCGATTATTCCTTTTCGTGGATGTGCTTTTTTAAAAATATTATTGAGCAGGAAATATACCAGACCGATCCAATCCATTTAAAGTTTGTGGAAGATTACAGTCATTTATGGGAAAAGGTTGTGATTTATGATTCTGTAGGCCCTAAGAAGATTGGGTAAAGATCAAAGCGGCCAGAGTACACATACCCGAGCCGCTTTGATTAAACTTTGTTTATCTTAGTCTTCAATTAATACGCCCATTTTTCCTATACGGTAGTCACGATAGGCTTCCATTATTTCAGTTTCATTATTCAATACAAAAGGGCCTTGGGCGACCATAGACTCCTTTATAGGTGTTCCGCTCATCAACAAGGCTTTGCTATCTTCTTCAAGCTTTAATTCTATATGTTCCCCATCCTGAGCGAATACCACCATATGATGCTTTTCAATAACCTGGTTCCCTAATCGGATTTTCCCATCCAGGATATACAGGAAAGTGTGGTGATGGTCAGGAATATCCAATGCAAGAGTCGAACCCTTTTGACCTCTGATCATTGCTGAGTTAATGTCCGTATAAGTAGGCACCGGTCCTTTCAGACTTTTAAGCTCCCCAGACACAACGGCCATTTCTATTTGCTCCCCTTGGTAGGTAGGTAATTGCTCCTTGTTAAATGGATAGTAAGTGGGTTGATCCATTTTATTTTTGGCGGGAACATTCACCCACATCTGTATGATTTCTTGCGTGCCTGCCATAGCAGGACGCTCGCTATGAACAATCCCCATGCCGGCATTCATCCATTGGACACCTCCACTATATACCGATTGTTTATTGCCTCTGCTATCACGGTGCTCCACACCTCCTTCAAAAACGAATGTTACTGGAGCAAAACCACGATGTGGATGAGGATCTACACCCTGATGTTTTTGGGCATAATCGTCCGTAACCCAGCTCTTGGCATGATGCAATAAAACAAAGGGATCCAGATAATCAATATTTTGAGAAGGGAGGGGTTGTTTTACCCGCAATTTACCCATCGCATGTTCATTTGCATAAACTACTTTTTCAATACCTTTGATTTTCATAGTCTTGTATGTTTTTAAAAGATATTTGTATCATATCTTCCATACAAAAGTACAAAATAATAGCTATACAATATATAGCAATATACTAAAGGATAGTACTATACGGAGCTATAGTGCTATCCTTTAGATGGCAGTATAGGAGGATCAAAAGGGCACTGAGTATTATAATTTGTTAAGCTAAATTACTCATCTGTTGATTTTACGGGAACCTGAGGCGGGGTTTCATTATACCCTTTTTTGTCGTTCATATTATTAGCCTCTGCCTGATCTTCTGCTTCTTCCAGATTCTCATCAAGTGGCAGGTCGGTATCATCTTCGTGTTTTTCCGGATTAGGCAGATTCATGGTCGAGGGAGTGCCTCCGGCAATATTTTCTTTATTTTTGTCCGTATCCATTATGTTCGTATTTTGATGTAATCCTAACCAGTGCAATAAGTATACCACCCTTGCAGCGATGCTCTGAACATGGCCGCTACAAAGTGGTCATTATGTTTGCGCGGAATCCATATATTTTTCATCGGATCATATATTTTATCCATTAGTATATAGACCCTCAGCCTGGCTGGTTCAGCCAACCAGATTAAGAATATATTAAATTGACCAAATCGGGGCAAATCTGCTCTTCTGAGGTTATAGCCTAGAATATTTATTTGTATATTGAAGAATAATTAAACTCTAAATAACCAAAAAAATGACCAAGAAAATATTAATGCTCGCTGGAGATTACGTGGAAGATTATGAGGCGATGGTACCATTTCAAGCCTTGCTTTCAGTAGGTTTTGAGGTAGATGCCTGTGCTCCAGATCGCAAGAGCGGAGATACGGTACCCACTGCCATTCATGATTTTGTAGGCGATCAGACCTATCGGGAAACACCAGGGCATCAATTCGCCATTAATATTGACTTCGATAAGGTGAACCCTGCAGATTATGATGGATTATATGTTTGTGGAGGCCGTGCTCCTGAGTATACGCGACTTAATAAGCGTATTATAGAAATTACCCAACATTTTTTTGAAACTAATAAGCCAGTAGCGGCGATTTGTCATGGCATTCAAATTTTAACCACGGCCAGGGTACTGGAAGGGCGTACGCTCACCGCCTATGTAGCGGTAGGTCCTGATATCGAATTGGCTGGAGGAACCTGGAAAAACATTCCAGCCGATCAAGCCATTGTGGACGGAAATCTGGTAACCTCCCCAGCCTGGCCTGGACATCCTGCCATTTTAAAAGAGTTTTATAAATTACTGGGGGTAGAAATCTCCGGTAATTGATTCATAGGCTCCAGTCCCTCGCAGCCCGCTATGGCCTGGAGCCTATTTGCCAAAGGTTTCTTGGGCAGCAAGCACACCATTTCTTAGAAGCAGTGGATGGATGTCAGCGTTTTAAATTATATTTTTCCTTACGCCATTCGTCAGGACCGGTTTTATTGAGCATATTCTGGAGTATCGTATAAATTATATTGCTATGGAAAATCAAGATAAAAAAACTGCCTTGGTCGTTGGTGCAACTGGATTGGTAGGGAGTCAACTCGTTGAATTACTCCTTGCAGAATCCTATTATAGAGAGGTGAGGGTGCTTACCAGAAAATCACTTGGTATCAATAATAAACGACTCATTGAGATACTATTCGATTTTAATGATCCTGATCCCGCTGCCGTCATAGGTGATGATATTTATTGCTGTTTGGGTACTACTATTAAAAAAGCGGGGTCCAAGTCTGCCTTTCGAAAAGTAGATCTAGAGTATCCAATGGAAATCGCTCGACATGCCAAGGCGAATGGGGCAAGCCAATTTTTAATTGTTACGGCAATGGGAGCCGATATAGGCTCTTCTATATTTTATAATCAGGTAAAAGGCGAGGTCGAAAGGAAACTTTCGGACATGCACTTCGACACCTTGCATATATTGAGACCCTCACTACTCTTGGGAGACCGGGAAGATAAGCGAGTTGGAGAGCAGATAGGGACCGTTTTTGCCCGTATATTAAATCCATTCTTATTCGGGCCTTTACGAAAGTACAGGGCCATCGACTCTGGAAAGGTAGCCGCAGCGATGTATCGCTATGGCCGACAGCACCAAAAGGGAATATTTGTACATATGTCGGACGAGTTGATGCAGGATTCCGCATCATAGTCTCACAACGAAGACAAAAAAGCACCTCTCCATCGGAAAGATGCTTTAAGTATTACCCTAAACCTACAAATCTTAAATTAATATTGATTGTGACCCCTATACTGTCCGGCTCGATGATCGCGGTAATTTCTATTCAGACGTTGAGTGTCGGCCATAAGTTTGTGAAGCTGATCTTTCAATATGCGCACTTCCCGATTAGAAAGTCGTCCCCGGTGGCTAAACTTTTGTTCTAAAGCGGCAATTCGCCCATATTCTTGTTTTAAGCGGCTGGCTTCCCGGGTCGTTAAAGTGCGACGATTAATACCCACTTCTATCTGCCGGCGCACATCGCGTTGTAAATGATCGACCTCCTGATTTTTCTTATTATAATTTCTGGAATTGCGATCGGGCCCATAGTCTGGACGGTCATAACGATGGTGGTCCCCATAATCATGGCGATTTGGATATTGTGCATGTACACTACCAAGGCTGAATGCGAAAAGGGCGGCAACTAAGAGGAATTTTTTCATGGCTAATACTGGTTAAGTTCGCTGGTTAGAGGCCAGCAGCCACGAAGTGTTTAAAGTCGCCCTGTTAACGATTGTTAATCCGATGTTTATCTTCTATAGATGATCAATCCCGGCATGATTCTATTTTATTGGTAAACAAGAAGTTATCCTAGTTTTTAGGAGTAATTATTTTTTTTCATCCAAAACACTTTGGATAGCATTTTGTGAGAGCATAAGAATTTCTTCCAGCGATTTTCCAGAGGGTTCAATGACCGGTAGGGCGGTCCAGCTGATGGCTGTGAAGGAGGTAAGCGGAAATAGTCCCTTCGGGTTGAGTTTTCCCGTTCCACAAATAGCCACGGGCACAATCAGGGCATCTGGAGCCTTTTTCAGGAGGGTGGCTACACCGCCCGGCTGAAAAGGCCTCATTTGTGCCGATGCCGTTCGGGTTCCTTCTGGGAAAATCATAGCGGATGATTTTTCCTTGTGAATGAGCGATCCAAGCCTGGCTATTTCCAATAATGCTTGCTTGCCATCTTTACGATTAATGATTGCGGAGCCCCCGTGCCTTAGATTGAAAGAAATGCTTGGTATGCCTTTTGCAAGTTCTATTTTAGAAACAAATCGGGGATGATATTGTCTGAAGTACCAGGTAAGCCCTGAGATGTCGAACATACTTTGGTGATTGGCTACTACGATAATGGGTCGACCAGCGGGAATATTACTCCGATTTTCGAACCGAATGCTGGCACCTGTGAGGTATAATCCGAAATTCAGGAAAAAATTCAGGTAGTCAACCGTCACCTTATGAGCCTGTTTGCCGAAGACATGAAGCGTAAACCATTGAATAGGATGAAAAATTAAAATGGTTAAGCCAAAATGGATCAGGTAGATGATGCTAAGCAGATAGTCGAGAATTTTTTTCATTCCGGGTAATTTTTTTGCAAAAATAAGTGAAATATGCTGGGTTCGTAAATTATAATCGGATTAGAAATGAGAAATGTCATATAAAAACTTACTTTAAATTACCGTACTTTGTACCACTGTAATTCGAAATTAAACAGACTAATTAATGGACACCGCACTTTCAGCCGTACGTCTTGAAGTAATGCAACACGTAGGGAAAGACCTGGACGGTCTTATAGCAGATTACCTAAAACCGATTGATGAGAACTGGCAGCCTTCTGATTTCCTTCCCGACTCAGCTGATGAGAATTTTATGGGAGAGGTAAAGTTGTTGCAGGAAAGTTGCCGCGATCTGCCTTATGACTATATAGCTGTATTGATCGGCGACACGATTACCGAAGAAGCCTTACCTACTTATGAATCTTGGCTATCCGCTGTGATTGGCGTAGATCAGGTAAGCGAGCCCAATGGTTGGATGCGTTGGGTAAGAGCCTGGACCGCTGAGGAGAATCGTCACGGGGACCTTTTGAATAGATACTTATATCTTTCCGGCAGGGTAAATATGCGTGCTATGGAGGTTTCAACGCAATATCTGATTGCTGATGGGTTTGATATTGGTACCGATCGCGATCCGTATCGAAACTTTATCTATACGTCGTTTCAAGAGTTGGCTACCAATGTTTCGCACCGTAGAACGGCTTCATTGGCTAAGAAATTCGGGAACCCTCACTTGTCAAAAATATGTGGTGTAATTGCCGCTGACGAAATGCGTCATGCGAAAGCCTATAAGGCTTTTGTAAGCCGTATTTTAGCCGTAGACCCATCAGAGATGATGATTGCACTGGAAGATATGATGCGCAAGAAAATCGTAATGCCGGCACATTTCCTTCGCGAAACGGGAATGAAGATGGGGAGCACCTTTTCTCATTTCTCCGACGCTGCTCAGCGCCTTGGGGTATATACGACCATCGACTATATTGAGATATTAGAATCGCTACTGGCCGAATGGGAGATTGGTGCAGTAAAAGGACTTAACGAACAAGCAGAAAAAGGAAGAGATTACCTGATGGCTCTTCCTACAAGATTAAGACGCATTGCTGATAGAACTCGTGTACCTGAATTGAGCTACGAGTTTAGCTGGATAAAGTAAGTAATGTACCTCCTCCTTAATAAAGCCATTTCCCGAGGTATGTTAAATGCCTTGAGAAATGGCTTTTGGGCATAGTAAATCCCTACTTAAGTGACGGAGTCAATAAACCTGAATACGAGAAACCACCTATCGGTAGTACCTTGAAGATTCATTCACAGGGTAAAATACTCAATCAGTTTGCATTTTATTAAAGTTTCATTCGGGTAGTGCAACCCTGTTTGATAGGGCTTTGTTATTTTCGAAATCACTGAGATTCTCCAGCGTAATATGCGCTATTTCCTCCAGGGCTTCTTGAGTAAAAAAGCCTAAATGTCCGGTGAGAAGAACATTTGGAAAGGAAATAAGTCTGGCTATTACATCGTCTTGAATAACCGTTTCCCCATGGTCTTTAAAAAACAGGTTGGCCTCTTGTTCGTAAACGTCAATTCCGAGGTATCCAATTTTGCCCTTTTTTAAACCTTCAATCGCCGCCTTCGTATCTATAAGTCCACCCCGGCTTGTGTTGATAATCATAACCCCCGATTTCATTTTATTTATGGACTCAGTGTCGATGATATGTGTAGTTTGAGGAAGGAGGGGGCAGTGAAGGGATATAATCTCACTATGCCGAAATAACTCGTCCAAGGACGTATATTGAACGCCATGGTTTATTAGGTTTTCATTTTTCTGAATGTCATATGCAAGGACCTTACAACCAAAGCCTAGCATGATTTTGCAAAAACTTGCCCCTATGAGGCCAGTTCCCACGACACCGACAGTTTTATTAAATAGGTTAAAGCCTGTCAGATGTTCTATAGAAAAATTGCCCTCTCGAACCCTGTTAAAGGCTCGGTGAGTTTTCCGGTTCAGGGTAAGAATCAGGGCTACGGCGTGTTCGGCCACCGACTCGGGTGAGTAGGCTGGCACTCTAACTACTTCAATATGATACTCACGGGCGGCCTTAAGGTCCACATTATTAAATCCTGCACAACGTAGGGCAATAATTTTTACGCCCAGAACAGACAAATTCTGAATTGTATTCCGATCAACCGTGTCATTCACAAAAACGCAGACCGCCTCAGCTCCTTCGGCCAGGCGAGCAGTTTGTGAATTCAAAGCCACCTCAAAGTAGGTGATTTTGTGGCTTTTTAGATAAATTGATTCGTTGAAGAAAGTCTGGTCGTAAGATTTGGTATTGAAAAATGCGATTTGCATAAATTAATTTCGGTTAAAACCTAAGAATCTAATTTGATGAATCAGGCATCCTGGAATTGGGTCGCGAGATGAGATCCATCACAAAATGGCTTGTTAGCCGACTGGCCGCAACGGCAAAAAGCGGTAACTCCTGCTTTCTCCGATACTTCACCCGATTTGTCTTTAAGATTAATCGTTCCATGAACAAGCAAGGGGCCGTTAGGGAGGATTTCCACCCGGGCATTCTCCGATTGTGAAGTGGATAGTGATGTCGCCTCCTTATCTGGGTTGAGGAAATAACTTAAGGCCCCTGAAGGGCAACGTTTGACCTGCTCCATAATCCTCGTAGTTGGAGCCCCATGGGGTTTAATCCAAGGTTTCTCCGAAGGATTGAAAACCTCTGGTAAACTATCGGAGTTTTGCCAACAAATGCGTGAATGAATGCATAAAGCCGGTTTCCATACAATAGTTACTTCACCGTTGCTATATTCCTTGATAATTTCTGCCATAGCTTTATGGTTTTGATTTTAACATAAGCTAAGCAATTTTTTATTAATAAAAAATATGGTATTACCCGGCACGCTTATCTGAGTAATAATACAGTACCGCTACGAGAAACAGACTCTCCCGATGTTTTTTGCACGGTCAACCACCAGGTATATGGGCCCGCAGGGGCAGGCAGTTCCTTATACAATCCGTTCCATCCCGACTGAGGCGACTTGGTGCGGTAGATAAGCAGGCCCCACCGGTTGTAAATTCTTAGCTCAGTAGGGAAATAAGACCGGGTAAAGTAGGGAAGAAGTATTTCATTTAATCCGTCCCCATTAGGACTAAATGCATCGGGGAGTCCAAAGGATTCTACGTCGCTGATACTTAGGGTGACAGTTTCTTCACTTTTACAACCTTGTGCATCTGTTGCAGTAACCAGGTACGTTTGAGAGTCGGATAAAATAGCAATAGGGCTAGGATCATGAGGGTTATCGAGCCCTGTTGCGGGAGTCCAGAGATATGAAATACTGCTAGGCGGGGTGGAATTACTGACTCTTGCTTGCAATTGAATGGGAATTCCCTCCAGAACCGTTTGACTTTTGGTAACTATTAGTTCAGGACGTGGGACGACGGTAATTTTAACGGTATCCCTAATAATACAGGTCTGACCAGTACTACTGTTAAGGGCCAAGGCCTCCATCAAATATTCAGTCGTTTCCGAGGGACTTGCCGTAGGACTTTGGATATCTATTCGGTCTAGCCCTTCAGCGGGTCTCCAAATAAATCTTGAAGCATTTGTCGTAGTAGTTAACACGATACTTTCTCCTTCACAAATCTGGGCATCAGGAATAGAATGAGCCACATCACTTCCCGGTAAGATATGTACAAGAGTATCTCTAATACATGAATTGGCATCACGAATGCTAATGGTATGTAAACCGGGGGGCAGATTCAAACGATTAGAACTCTGGAAGGGTATCAGCTGAGTGGCATACTGCAGTGGGAGGGCTGCATCGGATACCTGAATAATAGTGGCAGAACCAGATCCGCAACTTCCACTTTCTCTCACAATTTTAATTACCGGGAGCGTAACAACAGGGTTTTTTATATTGTCCAGGGTCGTGCCACAGTCCGGATTTTGTATGGATAGCCTTACCCGCTTCGTTCCTGCCTGCTTCCACTGTACTTCTATAGGGCCCCGTCCTTGTCCCCCTAGAATAGTGGCGCCATCGAAATCCCAGGCCAGGGTGTAAGGCGAATCAGTGGGAAGACTACCGGTATAGGTAATGGTGGCCCGTCCATCCTTACAGCTTGCTCCAGGATTAATGGCAAAATCAGCAGTACTATTGGCGTCAATTAGCGCGCAAATTCCTTGATTAGCCATTTTCACTGCATCTGGATCCAGGTATCGGTTTGAGAAATTTAAATAGGCAAAGCGAGCAGAAGCTACACTGCAACCGCCGATGCTCTGACTGCTAAATAACGATACAGCCTGACCTTTCTCTGCAGTATAATCATCGTTTGTATCTGCTAATGAAATAACCATTTGATTGTCGACATACACTTCAAACTGCTTGGTCTTCGAATTTCTGGTAATGGATATGAGGTAGTACTGGTTCAAATTAAGCGGAAGGCAGGTACTACCCAGGGAAGCATCGAGAGAAAGGCATGCTTGTGTGCTGCCAGGTAAGGTCTTAAGATATAAGGGAGGAACGGATTTGCCATTATTGAAGTGGATTAAAGTCTGTTCCTTAGCCGCCCATGACGTGTTTTTAATGTAGAATTGTATGCTGTATTCATCAGAAATCCAGCCATTTGTATTTCCATAAGTTAAGGAATAGTTCGGTCCTAACTGATATACAGGACGTTGTATATTGCAAGTTACCGTTTCCACAACAAACTCTCCGGGTTTGGTTGTTCCACTGCAGTTCGAACCATTGAGACTGGTGGACAAGGCCTGTCCACAATAGGGGGTGTTTACCAGAAGATTGTTTCTAAAGCCATAGGGGTCTTGCTGGGTTTGAGCCCATAAATGCCCTAAACCAATATAAAAAACAATTAGAACTGTAGATATTATTTTCATCGTAATATTCCCATATAGGATACCCAGTTCGCCCTTATAAAAAGAATGTGGCTCGGTTAAAGGATAAAACTACGACGATTTTTGTAGAAATGGATACTTTCTGTCTCTTCTAAGCTGTAAAATTAGCTAAGCAATTTTTGATAAGTATTTGTTAAAAGCGTTTGATATAGTCATCGAAAGATAAAGGTAAGGAAACAGAGGAAAAATTTCGATGGCCGCTTGGGTGGAGGAGAGTTTATTTGCAGTTCACTTCTTTGAGTCTTATTCCATCGAAACGGAAGGCTATATTATGCTTAAACATCGTACGTCCATTTCGTTCTTCCATAGTGCCATAACCTTCCACAAGCTGCTTGTCCTCTTGGAGAAATATAATTTCTCTGGTAGATTCTTGACCCTCCGACATAAATGTGTACAGGGCTCGAATAGTGTCACCGTGAATCGTACCCAAGACGGAACCATTATTTTGATCTTTTTCATAGAGTTTATATCCCAGACTACCTTTAATACTGTCTCCATAGATTAGCGCATTAAAGAATACTGAATCACGATCCATTATGGATTCATAACAAATATTATAGGTACTGTCTGTCGGCCCGCTATAGGTATCAACAGCTGCGTTTTGAGTAGGATTGAGGTTGCAGGCCATCAGGGAAAAAGGCATTGAGACATATATAACTTTGCTGATTATTTTTCTCATAACTGACGGAGTGATATGGGGAGAAGCCCCAGGTTGCTTAGCCTACCTGGGTCAATATCGATTTTAAACCACTTGAAAAGTAGGCTATGGAACCGCTTTTTTGAATGAATTTACATTGATATTTCTCAGCATACCGGTTCATTTCCTGAGGGACTACACCCGATTGGATTACAAATTGCGTATTGCTAAGTTTGGGGAACTGACGCAAGCGTACCAGGCATTCCCAGCCATACATATCGGTCAAATTCCAATCGATAAATATAAAGTCCGGTACATGGCTGCCTTCTTGGCTTAGATAAAGTTCTGCCTCTTCCCAGTTATAGGCCGTAACACATTTCACATCTAGCTGCGTATCGGAGATGGCCATGGAAAAAATTTCATGATCATCATAATCGTCGTCAATTAATAAACAGGTTATTTCTTCTTTCATAGAAAAATAAATCAAAAAACTATACCAAAGTACGACGAGGTAGAGACTGAATCTATCCTGGATGGGTTGAATAACACTAAAATTTGTCTTCGATGCGTATTCTGATATCAGAATTCTTAAGTATATGCTTGGCGAGCCTTGAGATAGATCATTGTATCACTGCAGTTTCAATGTATAATCTTTTCCTCCCCTTCGCTCTGGCCCTGATGCTTTGGGGAATTTTGAGGACGAAAATAAGTGATGCCTTGCAAAGCTAGGGCAAGAATAGCCACAGTGAAACATCCTTCAGGAGCGTTTATGGCGTTAAAGTCAACTTAATTGCTGCTAATTTAACCCAAGATATGCGCCTAAAATTTGCCACTGTCCCCGGAGAATTGAGCCTGGAGTTAAGTATATGAATAGGCAAAGAGCATTTCCCATTCAGAAAAGAATAAGCTCTGAAGATACTAGCTACACGGGCTAAAGCCATAGATAAATGGAGAATGTATGCCTTCAAATTCGTAATCTCAATACCCAATTTTAACGAAAATGAGTTCCTATTATCAATGAGCCTGTAATGGGTGATTTCAGAGGATGGTACTTGATAAATATCGTATCGCTGGTGATATTTCTCATTCCAAATCGTATGGCTTTGTTATGAGGGAATACCTTAGCGTTTTGGTATTTAAAAGAACGATCTTCGGAGAAAAAAACAATAGCCGTATCACTCAAGGATTCTTCAAAAGTAAAGAATGCAGAACTATCTCTGTTTGTATTATGAACTAAGAATAGTGTGTCGCGGTTAGGGTCCAGTACTTCTCGGTAAACAGCCATTAATGGCTCCGCTGGGGTGAATTTGCTGCAGGAGGCTAAGATAATGCCGAAAGCGAGTACCAAAGTAAGGTTGGCCACCAATTTTATGAAGAAGATACTACGCTGTAATCTTTTTAAACTAACAAATAAGTATTTCATAGATATCTGAAATTTAGCCTTAAATCAACTTCGGTATATTAACTGTAAATGTCTTAAAAATTATGTAACCGAACGATGTTTTTTTGGGAAAATAATTTTAAATATCAATGAACTTGGGGTAAAGGAGATGACCGTTGCAAAGTTTTTTTTGTAACGGTCATAACGCCGACTAAAAGCAATTAGAAATGTTTTTTTATATCCCAGTATGTGCCTTAAAGAAATTTCGGGCTATTAAGGCATATTCCAGTGGATTAGCTTTAGACGGGTCTTGTTCAGCCTCCAAAACGATCCAGCCTTCATAATTGCTTTTGGCTATAATATTAAAAAGACCTAGAAAATCTATACAACCTTCAGGATCTCCCGGAACGGTAAAGACGCCATTTTTTACCGCTTTGAGAAAACTCCATTGCTCATCCCGTACCTGCTTTAAGATCTGAGGTCGAATATCTTTCAGGTGAATATGGGCCGTTCGGTTGATATATTTTTGCAATGCCAGCACAGGGTCCTCCCCAGCAAAGTAAAAATGTCCACAATCATAATTCAGATAGACCAGTTCGGGGTCTGTGTCTGCTAAGAGCCTATCCGTTTCTTCCATGGTTTGTATACATGTCCCCATATGATGGTGAAAAGCCAGTTTTATTCCCCGATCCTTCGCCAGCTGCCCTAGGGTATTGAGGCCGCGAGTAAAATCTTTCCATTCCTGGTCAGTAGTAAGTGTCCCTTTTCCTTGGAATACAGGAACATCCATCATGCCTTGACAGCTATTTCCTGTTTCTCCACCTCCGATCACCTTGGCTCCCATGGACTCCAAGAAATCCAGTAGGGCTGTAAAATTACGTATGTTTTCTTCAATGGGCTTGCTGGTTAGTTCATAGCTATTCCATTGGTTACAAATTTGAAGTCCTCTCAGTTCAAGAGCTTTTTTGAGCACCTGAGTATTTCTAGGGAATTTGTTTCCAACCTCACAACCCGTAAATCCGGCCAGGGCCATTTCGCTAATACATTGTTCAAACGTATTCTCTCGTCCCAGTTCGGGCATATCATCGTTGGTCCAGTTGATGGGAGCTATTCCCAACTGTATATTATCAAAGTTCATAAAGTCTATCTGTTAGAGGAATATCCTTTGTTGTTTTTTATTTTTTTTAAAGGTTTCATAGGCCTTTTGGGTGCTAGCCGAGGTAGATACTTCAGCAACGGGTACTTCCCACCAGGCATGGTATCCCTTTACCGTCCGGTAGAGACTGGTTTCAATATAAATAACAGTGGTTTTGTCATTACCTTTCGCTTGGGCCAGAGCGGCATCCAGGGATGATTTATCGGTTGCTTTTATTACCGCTGCTCCCAGGCTCTGGGCATTAGTGGCTAGATCGACCGGCAGGAAATCGCCCGATAGTTGTCCCGTATTTTCATCTCTATATTGATAGCGCGTTCCAAACCGTTCACTTCCTATACTTTCGGAAAGCCCGCCGATACTGGCATAGCCGTTATTATTTAGGAGCAAAATGGTGAACTTAATACCTTCCTGAATAGCCGTGACGATTTCATGATTGTTCATCAGGTAACCTCCATCTCCACAGAGCACATAAACTTCCCGGCTGGGGTCGGCCATTTTAGCTCCCAGGCCAGCTGCAATTTCATAGCCCATACAGGAAAATCCATACTCCAAATGAAAGTTTTTGGGATCAGTGGCGCGCCATAATTTGTGCAAGTCTCCTGGAGCGCTTCCCGAAGCATTAATCATCACGTCGCGGTCGTCCATAAAGCTATTGAGGGCGCCAATTACTACGGCCTGGTCAATTGGTACAATAGTGCTATTGCCCTCTGCATACACACGGCTTACTTCCTGGTCCCAATCCTTATTGATTTTGGCAACACGCTGACGGTAGTCAGGAGCAACGCTATAGTCCTGCAACAGAGAAAAAAGCTCTTCGAGGGTGGCTTTGGCATCGGCAGTCAAAGGAAGCGCCGCATGCTTAAACGAATCTAGTTCGTTGATATTGATATTGATAAACCGAATGGATGGGTTTTTAAAAATGGATTTTGATGCAGTGGTAAAATCGCTGTATCGGGTACCAATTCCAATGATCAGGTCAGCTTCGTTCGCAATATCGATGGCATATTTGGTGCCAGTAGCCCCTAAGCCCCCGATGCTATAGGGACGATCGAAGCGAACGGAACCCTTTCCTGCAAAGGTTTCCCCAACGGGAATTCCAGTTTGAGATGCGAACTCATGCAAAATATCACAAGCATCGCTATATATTACCCCTCCACCAGCCACAATCACGGGTTGCTTCGATGAACGTATCCACTGTGCTGCTTTATCCAGTTGCTTCAGATCGGGCCGGGGGCGGGCTATATTCCATACCCGCTTTCTGAACAGTGATTCCGGAAAGTCATAGGCATGAGTTTGAATATCTTGTGGCATAGAAAGGGTGACTGCACCCATTTCTGCCTGGGAAGTGAGCACACGCATCACCTCAGGAAGTGCATAAATCAATTGTTCAGGCCGGCTGATCCGATCCCAATACTTGGATACTGGTTTAAAACAGTCATTCACCGAGATGTCCTGTGTTCCAGCACTTTCTAGTTGTTGCAAAACAGGGCTGGGCTCCCTGCTGGCGAATATATCCCCAGGTAAGAGTAACACAGGTAAGCGGTTGATCGTGGCCAGGGCTGCTCCAGTAATCATATTGGTGGCTCCCGGACCTATGGAACTGGTACATACCATAGCTCCCATGCGATTCTTTACCTTTGCATAGGCTACGGCGGTGTGCACCATGGACTGCTCATTGCGACACTGATAATAACGAAAATCGGGATTTTCTTGGAGTGCCTGCCCTATTCCCGCAACATTGCCATGTCCAAAGATGCCGAAACAACCTCCAAAATAAGGTGCTTCGAGGCCATCTCTTTCGATATATTGATTTTTTAAAAATGCGATGGTAGCCTGAGCTACGGTGAGACGTACAGACATAATAAGGTCGTTTATAATTTAAATATATTCTATGACTTTCCCCGAGCTACCTAAAAGGTCAAACTTCCGAAGCATAAAATCTTCGTACGTTTCCATTAAGGTTCTGCCAGGCGTGGTAGGGGCAAATTCTTCGGGTTTGTTTTGGAAAAATTCGCGTGTAACCATAGTCCAAAGTAATCTTGTGTCGGTAGCTATATTTATCTTGCACACTCCTAAAGGAATAGCGGCACGAATTTCCTGTTCTTGAACACCCCTGGCTTCGGTGCCCAGATTTCCGCCCGCAGCATTAATCCGTGCGATTACCTGAGCATCTACTTGTGAGCCTCCATGCAAAACGAGAGGAAAGCCAGGAAGCCTGGTTTGGATATCCTTGAGTATTTGCAATTGTAAACCTTGTTTACCCGAAAATTTATAGGCCCCATGGCTTGTTCCTACGGCCACAGCGAGGCTGTCGCAATGCGTCGCCGAAACAAAGTCGGCCACTTGCTGAGGATCGGTATAAAACGATTGGCTGGCGCCTACGGTGAGGTCGTCTTCTACCCCTGCCAGCACACCGAGTTCCGCTTCAACGCTAATACCTTTGGCGTGTGCCAGCTCCACCATTGATTTTGTGCGCTCAACATTCTGTGCGTAGGGATCGTGCGATGCATCAATCATTACCGAGGAATATCCACCTGAGGCCACAGCCCGAACGATATGATTCTCATAACCGTGATCGAGATGGACTGCGTAAACAGTTTCAGGGTAAATTCTGCTGGCTGCGTCGATCATTGCCAGCAACATTTCTGGCTGGGCATAGTCTCGGGCAAAGGGTGTCGTCTGAACGATAAATGGAGACCTGGCCTTCTGGGCAGCAGAAAATAATGCCAGAACCTCCTCCATGAAAAAGACATTTACTGCTGCCAACGCATACCGGCCATAGCATTTTTGAAATAGCTGTTGAGTGGTTAATATCATAATTAGTGCTTTGTTTTCGTGTCGGATCATCGTTGTTCTTTACCAAAAAATGGCATATAAGGCCGCAAGCGCGCCACTGAGCAGAATGGAGCCAATGGTAAAGCTCTTGCCAGGACTGAACATACTCCGGTCTATCTCCAGTCCTTTGGGATTATCTTTAGAATGTGGATCAAGCAGGGTGACCATTATAATGACCGCAGATAGGATTAGAAATATGACCCCCATACGGTCTAGAAACGGCACATCTTCCGCTAATAGTTTTCCTGCTGTTGACAGGGGGATGGTCAGCAGGGCTGCCGTCAAAGCTGCCCGGGAGGTGGTTCGTTTCCAGAACATACCAAACATGAAAATGGCAAACACACCAGGAGTAATAAAGCTACTATATTCCTGAATGAATTGGTAGGCTTGTTCGAGGACCCTTAGCTGCGGTGCTATAGCCATTCCAATGGCCATAGCGGCCCAGATGGTCCAGCGTCCAATCCGTACCAACTGCCTTTCAGAGGCGGCAGGATTGATAAATTGTTTGTAGATATCCAAAGTAAAAATGGTCGATATACTATTGGCTTTCCCAGCCAAAGAGGCTACAATGGCAGCTGTTAGGGCAGCGAAAGCCACACCTTTTAAGCCTGATGGAAGTAGATTAAGAAGGACGGGGTAGGCGTGGTCGGGTTTGACGGCCCCTTCCATATCCAGCATTTCCTGCTGAAACATACCATTCTGAAATAACACATAAGCAGCAATACCCGGAAGCACCACAATAATTGGGATAAGTAGCTTCAGTACAGCTGCAAATAAAATGCCTTTCCTGGCCGTTTTTAGACTGGCTCCCAGTGTCCTCTGGATAATATATTGATTACAACCAAAGTACGCCAGGTTATTGATCCACATGGCGCCGATAACCACACTGATGCCGGGAAGATCTTTATAATAGGGGCTTTCCTGAGGCAGTATCATATGAAAATGATCGTCGGCCTGCTCTTTAAGTACTCCCAATGCGCTAAAGATTCCAGGTTTATCAAAATGCTGAGCCACCAAATCCAAAGCCAGATAGGTGGTAGCTAAGCCCCCTAAGATAAGGACGACCACCTGTACTACATCGGTATAGCCAATGACCTTCATGCCACCAACGGTAATAAGAATGGCGAAGAGGCCGAGTCCCATTATGGCATAGGTAAAATCAAAACCCGCAGTAACTTCCAATGCAAGAGCCCCCAGATACAGGATGGAGGTAAGGTTTACAAATACATAAAGCAGCAGCCAGAATACCGCCATGATGGTGGCGACAGTCGGATTATACCTTTGTCTCAGAAACTGAGGCATGGTATAAATATTATTTTTCAAATAGACCGGTAAAATAAATACGGCAACTACGATCAATGCGGCGGCGGCCATCCATTCGTAAGAAGAAATAGCCAGGCCTATAGCAAAGCCAGAGCCGGACATACCTATGAAATGTTCTGCGGAGATATTGGACGCTATTATGGAGGCGCCTATGGCCCAGAAAGTCAGAGACCCCTCAGCCAGAAAGTAGTCTGTTGAGCTTACCTCTTTAGGAGCCTTCTTCTTATAAATATAGTAGCCATAGGCAGAGACTCCGACCAGGTAAATTATAAAAACGACATAATCTAAAAATTGTAGACCGGTATTGTTCATGCGGCTTTTGGGTTAGACGGGGTTTACGAGGAGGCCCAGGCCTCCTCGTAAATTCTGTGGGTAATTATGATAGAATAGATCAGGCCTATTCCTGGATAGCCGAAACTTTGCCTAAGATTTCTTCCATTCGAATGGTTCTTCCTTCTTTTAGCGATTTCATGGCGGCAATACCTATAGCCGTAGCCATAAGCCCGTCATGGGCATCCACTGGTGAAGGACAACCGTTAAGAATGCTCGTGATGAAGGCTTGCATGCAAGTGCGATAAGCTTGCTCATACCTTTCCAGAAAGAAATGCTGGGGAAGCGCACTCTGTATGCCTGCTTCAGTGAAAAGCTGGGTATTATGAAGGGTGTTATTCTCGGCTTTGGCCATGCCTTGGGATCCAAAAATTTCGAGCCGCTGGTCATATCCATAAACTGCCTTTCTACTATTGTCAATCACACCGATAGCGCCATTTTCGAATGTCAATACAATTATGGCAGTATCTATGTCTCCAAAATCCTTAATTTCCGGATGAATTAAAGCATCACCCTTCACAAAAACCTCCGTCACTTCACTACCTACAATATAACGCGCCATGTCGAAGTCATGAATGGACATATCTAAGAAGATTCCGCCCGAAATTTTCAGGTAGGAAAGGGGAGGTGGAGCTGGGTCGCGGCTGGTGATGCGCAAGATATGGGGCTGGCCTATTCCGTTGCTGGCCACCGTCTGCCGTATCTTCATAAAATTGGTATCGAATCTGCGGTTAAAGCCCAGCATCAGCATTACCCCATTTTTCTCAACTGCGTTTTGAGCTTGTTCTATAGCCTCCAGTGTTACGTCTAACGGCTTCTCGCAAAATACATGCTTTTTGCGTTCAGCAGCCGCAACGCTGTAAGGAACATGAAATGGCGTAGGGGAGCATACTATTACAGCCTCCACCTCAGGATGATCGATTACCTCATAGGCATCTTTTGTAACCTGCCTAACCCCAAGCTGGGTTGCAAAGGCGTGGGCCTCAGGATCCACGTCAGAAGCAATGATTACCTCTGCTTGGGGCATATGCTGGATCAGGTTACTGAGATGAATTTGCCCGATGCGACCGAGGCCAATGACACCTATTTTTAGTTTTTTATTCATTTTATTGGCTGAAAAATGTCTTGGTGGTAATGAAAACTGAAAGCATTATTAGAATTTACGGCTCCACTCTTTTAGCCATCGCTCGATCACGACTTTGGTTTGGGTAAAGAATTCAATGGCGTGTTTCCCCTGTCCATGCAGATCGCCGTAAAAGCTTTCTTTCCAACCTGAAAAGGGAAATTGAGCCACCGGAGCAGCGACTCCAATGTTTATACCAATGTTGCCAGCCTCTGCTTCATGACGAAACTTGCGGGCATTGAGTCCACTGCTGGTAAATACACAGGCCATATTGCCATATCGCCCCTGGTTGATATAGGCGATGGCTTCGTCGACGGTATTAATATGTACCAAGCTCATGACTGGTCCGAAGATTTCTGTTTCTGCCAGTTGTCCCGTTAACGGAATATCTTCGATGATGGTAGGCATTATAAAATTTCCGGTTTCATAGCCTTCCACCGACCCGTTTCTACCGTCTACCAATAGGCGACCCCCTTCCTGGAGCCCTTGTTCAATAAGACTATTGATTCGGCTTTTGCTGTCGGCCGATATGACCGGGCCCATTTGTACATCCTGATCGAGTCCAAAGCCAGTCTTTCTCGCCTTTACAGACTCTACCAGGTTTTCTGTGATATTACTGTGGTCACCCACAGTAATAATAGTAGAAGCCGCTAGGCATCGCTGACCTGCGCAACCATACACACTATCGATTACTATTTGGGTGGTCATATCAATATCGGCGTCTGGCAAGATGATAACCGGATTTTTGGCCCCACCCTGGGCCTGAACCCGTTTCCCGTGGGCTGCACCCTTAGCATATACGTGGCGTGCGACAGCGGAGGAGCCGACGAAACTGATACCTTTAATATATGGATGTTCCAGGAGTGCATCCACTACATCTCTTCCCCCTTGAACGAGATTTAACACCCCCTTAGGCAAGTCAAGCTGCTCCATTAGTCCTACGATTTTAGTCATGGTCAAAGGCACCTTTTCTGAAGGCTTGATAATATAACTATTGCCACAGGCCAAGGCATAGGGCAAAAACCAGAATGTAATCATGCCCGGGAAATTGAATGGGGCAATGCAGGCACAAACCCCCAATGGCTGTCGGATCATATATTCATCAATACCCTTGGCGATATCTTCGGAAAATTCGCCCTGTATCATGGCTGGGGTGCCACAGGCATTCTCTACGTTTTCTATGGCCCGTATCATCTCTGCTTTCGCTTCTATAAAGGTCTTCCCCGACTCCAAAACAATAGTTCGAGCTATATCATCTAGATTATCCTCGAGGATAGTCTTTAACTTGAAAAGGTATTGGACCCGCTTTGAGACCGGCGTCGCCCGCCATTCCTGAAAACCCTGTTGTGCGGCCTCGGCAGCCGCGGCGACATCGGCAGCAGTGCCTTGAGGTACTTTTGCGAGTATGTCCTGATTGGCCGGATTAACCACAGACAGGCTGTCTTTGCCCCGGCTGTCGACCCATTGCCCGTTAATATAATTTTTTAGCTTTTCCATAATTTCCTGGTAGTAGTCCTGCGGATGCAGTGATGTATTGGTTGTTAAAATGTGATTTTTATCAAAAGCCTCCGCGGCTTTCGACGAATTCTAAAACTTCTTCTTGGGTAGGCATAAAGTTGGCGCAGCCCTCGCGGGTGACAATAATAGCACCGCAGGCATTACCCATGCGTACGCTCTGGTAGAGGTCCCACCCACTTAATAGACCATAAGAAAAGCCGGCACAGAAAGCATCACCGGCTCCTAAAACATTGAGTACGTCTACAGGGAAGCCTGGGACTTTTACCTCCTCACAACCCCACTGAAAGATAGAAGCGCCTTCCTTACCACGTTTTACTACCAATGTCTCTACCCCTGAGCGCATTATTTCAGAAATTGCCTCTTCAATATCTCCCTGAATTTCTGGGGCGGAAATCTGCTGGTGCTTAATAAGCAGTTGCTCTTTATCGGTGAGAAAGGTAGCTAGTATTTCTTCTTCGGTACCCACGACGATATTGAATCGGGGCAAGGCAGCGCGTAGGGTAACTCCAAAAGCACGGGCGTCGAACCATTGGTCGGCCCGGAAATCAATGTCGAGGATACAGGTTACCTGATGTTTTCGAGCCTGTTCCAGTGCAAAAAACATGGCCGTACGGCTTGGGTCCTTGCTAAATGCCGTCCCTGAAAATGCTGCCGCCCGGAACGATGCGAAGGGGATTTTGTCCACATGGTCCAAGGTCAGATTGATATCCGAGCAATTGTCGCGATAATAAACCAGTGGGAATTTGTCCGGGGGTTCAATTCCTAATATGACTGCAGAGCTCCTGGTTCCTTCTATAGTGGGAACAAACTGGGTTTCAATGCCTTCCTGCTTTAAGAAATGCCTTATAAAATTACCGACCTGGTCATCTCCTACTCCCGTCAGAATGGCCGTACGAAGTCCTAAGCGTTGGCTTCCGGTAGCAATATTCAGGGGACAACCGCCTACGAAGGCATTAAAAGCTTCAATTTCTACAAAAGGGCTGCCTACATTAGCAGAATATAAGTCAATTGAGGAGCGCCCCAATGTGAGCAGATCGTATGAATGCATGAATTGAGAAGTATAGGGTGAATTATGGACTTTGTTTATGATAGATTACCCCCGTTATTCATCTCTACCGTGACCAAAGGGAGACGGGCATCTCTCCCTTTCCAACTATTGTAAATCCAGTTATGGTCAGGGTCGGAAGAGTTGGCTAGTGACTGATCGCTTCCGGCCAGGAAATTGAGGTAGTAAACATGATAGCCATGGCCTGCAACCACCGGATGATAGCCCTTAGGGACCAGTACTGCTTCGTTATTTCGTACCCTAACAATCTCATCTAATGTTCGGTCGTCGGTATACACTTGCTGAATTGCATAACCTTGGGGCTTGTCGATTTTATAAAAATATATCTCTTCCAGTTCAGCCTCCAGCAGATTGCCCCGATCATCAAGAGTACGCTTGTCATGTTTGTGGGCAGGAAAGGAACTCCAGTTCCCTGATGGGGTATATACCTCCACACAGACAATTTTATGACAGGCAAAACCTGGCTCCAATAGGCTATTAATTTGCCGATTGGCATTATCTCCTCCACGAAATTCTATCTGCACTTCTTCCGGTCGCTTCATACAGGGAGGGTAATTCTGGTCTGTTTTTACCTTGCAGATGGCGATATCGGTTTTGGCAGATTGGGCTGTTAAAAGGAAATCGGTATCTCGGGAAAGATACATGGCATGGCCTATCCCACTAAATACATCCTTTCTTCCATTTTTCGTTTCCCAGATTTTCCCTGAAGATTCTACCGTGAAATTCCCGCCTAAAAGCACAATACAATATTCGAATTCTCCGGTATTTAGCTTAATTTGCTCCCCGTCTTCTAATATTCGGGCCTCAAAATTAAGATGCTTCCATCCTGCTTCATCGGCGGTAAGGTTATGATAGGATGTTGATTCTAAATTTGGTTTGACTAGTAGATCCTGCATGGTTATAAGGTTTCATTTACACAAGTATAGTATGGTATAAATGAAGTACAAAATATAACTATGTTAATATTCAATGCAAACGTTTGAAAAAAACAGACAAACGTTTGCAATTATTTTTTTATTCAATCTTGTAATCGTTCTATTATATGCCAGTCAATCGGCCAGTCACCATTAAAGACATTGCCCGACGTTTTAATTGTTCACCATCAACAGTTTCGCGGGCGCTTAACGATCACCAGGCTATCAATGAAGATACCCGGAAAAATATCCAGGAATACGCGCGGGAGGTGGGTTATCAGAAGAATGAGGTTTCGCTTAGTTTGTTGAATAAGAAAACCGCTACATTGGGCGTGGTGGTCCCTTCGATCGGTCATTATTATGAGACGGCCGTAATTGAGGGACTTCACGCCGTACTGCAACCTATGGGTTATACCTTGAATATTTGCGTAACCAATGAAAACTATTTATTAGAAAAAGAGTATCTGTCAAAGTTGCTCTCCAACCGTATAGAAGGAATATTTTTGTCTGTTGCGCAAGAAACATACGATGGCGGTTATTATGAACATTTGGAACAAGTTACCCATCGACAAACGCCACTGATTTTTATAGACAGGGAATACGAAGCCTTTGAGACGAGTCGGGCGACAGTAGATGATTATCATGGCGCCTATGCGGCCGTAGAGCACCTGATCCAGATGGGCTATAGGCGTATTGCTCACCTTAAAGGCCCCAATGGGCTGACCGTTACGGAGCAGCGCTTTAAAGGATACTTAGATTGTCTGGCTAAATATGAAATTCCAATTTCGGAGGAGTATATTATCAATACCAATTTCAAGGTCGAAAGTTCCATTGTGCCAACGAAAAGATTATTGGATCTTACAGTACCACCGGATGCTATCTTCGGAGCCAATGACCAGGTCGCCATTGGGGCCATGCGTGTAGCCAAAGACCGGGGGTTAAGTATTCCGCAGGATATTGGCCTGGTGGGTTTTGACAATTCGCCTATCACCGCCTATACCTTTCCGTCCCTCACTACGGTAAGCCGCCCAGGCCGTAAAATCGGAATGGAAGCTTCCCGGTTATTTTTAAATCAACTCAATGCATCCGATGACTTTGTGCCAGAAAATATTGTCCTTCCAGCGGAACTGATAATCCGGGAATCTTCCTTAAGACTGAGGTAGGCCCTGTACGTTGTTAGTACACTCACCCACCAAAATTGTCCAGTCGGGGTAGGGGATTGGCCTGATTTTTGATGATAAGGGTTCGTTATTAAATTACTGTGAATAATTGATAAGTAGTTCACAAACATTTAATTATGTAACCTTTTTTTTGACTTAAAGAATATTAATATGAAACTCAACGCTTACAAGAAATTCGGACTTATGCTACTGATCTCTTTTGTAATCATGTATGCTGTAATGTTTTTGAATGTTGATCAGTTTTCCCATATTTACCTGAGCTATACCCGGGTCTATATGACTCTGCTCATGATAGCACCTATGGCCATTCTGATGTTGCTTATGATGCCTCAGATGTATCCCGACAGTGTCAAAAACCTCGTTATATTATCGGTCAGTATCCTGGTTTTTGTCCTGGCTTTAGCGGGATTAAGAAAGCAGGTGTTTATCTCTGATATACAGTACATGCAAGCAATGATTCCGCATCATTCTTCGGCAATTCTGACCAGTGAGCAAGCCAACTTAAAAGACCCAGAAGTACAACAGTTAGCTAAGGATATCATTAGAGCTCAGAAAAAAGAAATTGCTCAGATGAAACAGCGCATTGAGGATCTGAGTAAATAATTAATTTACTTTATAACGTGCAGGGTTAAGCCTTTATCGGGAATGGACTTTCTCCAGCATACATAAGCCCCAAGATAAGGCCTTGGTCTCTTCCCACTTATAATAAACGGCGGATTATATCATCCACCGATATGCCCTCGGCTTCGGCTTTGAAATTTCTTATAATTCTGTGGCGGAGTACCGGTAGAGCCACGGCTTTTACATCCTCTATATCAGGTGAATACTTTCCGGAAATTATGGCATGGCATTTGGCGGCTAAAATAAGTGCCTGAGATGCTCTGGGGCCTGCACCCCATTCCAAATATTGCATGGTGTTATCAGTAGCATGCTCACCACTTGGCCGGGTTTTGTGAACCAATTTTACCGCATATTCAATTACATGATCGGTTACTGGTACCCGCCTAACCAATTGCTGGTAACGTAGAATCTCATCGGCTGTGATAACCTTGGCCACCTCATGTCTGAAATCGTTGGTAGTGGACCGTACTATACTAACTTCTTCAAGGAAACTGGGGTAATCCAGCTGAATCATGAACATAAAACGGTCTAACTGGGCTTCAGGCAAAGGATAGGTACCTTCCTGCTCGATAGGATTTTGTGTGGCCAGCACGAAGAAAGGTTTTTGCAGATCATGTTTGGCTCCGGCGATGGTAACTGAATACTCCTGCATGGCCTCTAAGAGGGCCGATTGTGTCTTTGGAGGCGTACGGTTAATCTCATCGGCCAAAATGATATTGGCAAATATTGGCCCTTTAATGAATTTAAAATTTCGATTTTGATCCAAAGTTTCTGACCCAAGAATATCTGAGGGCATCAGGTCTGGGGTGAACTGTATCCGGTTGAAGTTCAGGTCAAGGGATGAGGCGATTGTTTGTATCAGTAAAGTTTTGGCTAGTCCTGGTACGCCCACCAGCAGACAGTGGCCTTGACAAAAGATGGCAGTCAATAAACTTTTTACGACCTCGTCTTGGCCGACTATGACCTGGCTGATTTCATTTCTAATTTTTTCATATGCAACTTTCATTGCCTCTGCCGCTGCTACATCCGAAGCTGAATTCACCATTATGCTACTTATTTTTATGTGCAAAAACTAAATTAAAGCAAGATACAGGAAAGCCCAATAAAAAGGAGCCATTAATAGTGAATATTAAATGGCTCCTGCAAAAAATTCGATATCTTCTATAGATTATCTCGATCCGTATCCAGACCAAGAATTTTACAATTTTTGTATTCTGGCTCAACGCTGATATAAACATCTCCCTGCGCTTTAATGAACCATTCTTCTAAGGCATTATTTCGTTTATTACTCAGTACAATCTGAGCCATCTTCTCATAGTCATCCTTTAGATTGGCTGTATGAGGCTCCGATTTGCTTTTATACCAGAGGATACGCATACCGCTAGAACCATCGTCGGTTCGGTATGCCAAAGGTGGGCTAATTTCTCCTACCTTCATAGAATCAATGGCAAAGTAAAGGCTAGGGTCCATGGAAGCATCAAGAGTAAGACGGCCAAGTCCGGTATTTCTATCCTGAATAAGGCCTCCAGTCTCTGAAGTCATTTTATCTTCAGAAAAGTCCAGAGCTGCCTTGGCAAATTTCAGACTATCTATTTGTATCAGGTTCCGCAGGCTATCCAAGGTTTGAATGGCGCTTGTCATGTCCGTTCCTTTATTATAATCGGGGCGTAAGAGGATATGTCGGGAACGGTATTCCGCACCCCGGGTTTCAATCAGTTTTATCAGGTGAAATCCGAATTGAGATTCAATGATATCAGACATCTCACCCGGTTTCAGAGCCAATGCAGCACCTTCGTACTCAGGTACCATGGCTCCGCGCTTGGCAAAGCCCAAGTCACCACCCAGCTTAGCTGACCCGAGGTCTTCCGAATAAATTTGGGCTAACATGGCAAAGTCTTCACCTTTTTCAGCCCGAGCCTTTAATTCCAGCAATTGGTTACGCAGTTTATCTTTTTGCTCTTTGGTTACCGTACCCAAGCGAACGATCTGGCCTATCTCTACCTCGGCAGGAATATAAGGTAGGCTGTCTTTAGGGATCGAATTGAAAAAGCGGCGAACCTCACTAGGCGTAATTTTTACATTCCCGGAAATAGTCTGCTGCATTTTCTCAACCACCTTCTGCTCTTTCACTTGCTGGCGGAGCTCTGTTTTAAGGTTCTCAATGCTCTTACCATAGGCTTCTACTATATTTTTTTCAGAGCCAAAACGCTGAATCATATATCCCATTTTTGCATCAAGCTCTCCGCTTACCTCACCGTCTTCTACAATTACGGAGTCAATTTCTGCCTTGGCGAGTAGCAGCTTGTTGATTATTAGCGACTCCAATAACTGGCATTTTTCAGGAGCCTTCTGCCCTTGTGAGATATAAGACATATACATGTCCTCTACGTCCGAGTTAAGGATATAGTGGTTATCAACCCTGGCAATAATTTTGTCGATGCTCACTCCCTGTTGCCCTTGCGCGAAAGTAAGTTGGCTTGTACCCACAATCACAAGCAAAAGGATGTGAAAAAGTCTTCTATTCATGAAATTCATTTTTGTTCTGGTTCCCTGTATATTCTATACGTAAGATCTGATTGCTCTGTTGCCTTATTCTTATTAGAAAATGCTAAATTACACTTTATGGTGCTATTTTTTGTAATTCTTCTTCATTGACTTTTACTGGATACCTGCTTTTTAGGTTGGACATCCAGTTTTTCTCCAGTTCTTTTTGGAAATCATTGATCACACTGCCTCTTGCCTCCATGAATTTTTTGGGCCTGGGCATTTCTATTCGATCAATTTCAACATATTTTTTTCCTTCTGGGGTACTGATGCTCTGAATTCCTTTTTTCCACTCTACACCCTGTAAAAGGGCATTCGTCTTCGTAAAATAACCTTCTTCTATTTGTACGCCAATGTCCTGGTCTTCATTTAATACCATTTCAATGTCTTTAGAGGAGTTGCTAAACAGCTGGAAACTCACTCTTCTGTTTCTTTCTTCTGAAGCACTAGGTCGGTAGGACCCATAATCTTTTTCAATTATTCTGATAATGGGTATCTGGTTTTTTGTTAAATAGTTCACCACATTGCGAATACGACTACTCGAGGTTGGTTCTGGCTCGGTCGCCGTACGGTAACCCGCCACTTCTACCAGATAATTTGGATTCGATTTGAGGAGTACTAATAGTTCCTTTAACGCCACCTCGTGGTCAGCATCCAATTGTGCACTGCTGGCAGTGAAAAGAAGTTCGGGGGTTTTCCTTGAAAGAACATATGGTTTCTGTTCCAGAATATCCTGCACCTGCTTCAGCGTATTCTGATCGGGTGCAATAATTATTTTTCCAAAGGCTCTTTCCGGAAATTTATATTTATCCTGATGTTGGTTGTACCAGGCTACCTGTCCCAGAGAGTCTGACAGGGAACGTTGCCAAACCTGCTCCTCCATAATCTGAGAAAGCAAGATTCCCTCTTTGACCCGGTCCATTTCCATTTTAAAATTATTGTCAATTTCTTCCAGATGGGCAATTTCGTATTCGGATAATTTTTCTGTTAAATAGCTTTCATACAAATGACGAAATACTACCGCAGGAGAGCTCCCCACCTCAGAGGGGAATTGTTTTCTCTTGACATATCCGAAAAAACCCTGAGCGGGATAGGGTGTTTGAGCAATGCTAAATAAGGCTGTATTATTCCAATTATTACTTACGGCTCTATTTTCGCTCCAGTTCGCTGTAAGTAAGCTACTATCCGCGAGGGATAAGGCTTGTTTCCAATTATCCGCATATTCTACTGGCTTGTATTGCTGTCTCAAACGTTGTGCTCTCGCTTGTTCGAAGACTTGCCCCCGGGTATCCGTAACCACGCGCTGGCGCAATGAAGCCAGAAGGTTTTCATAGGATTCCAATGGTTTTTTGGATTCTAATCTTAAAATATGCCAGCCATAAATTGACTTGACAGGTTGGGAGTAGCTCCCGGTCTTAGTCAATGCATAGGCAGCATCCTCTATTTCCGGAACCATCTGCCCCACACCAAACATGGGAAGTATACCATTGTTAGCGATGGAATTTTTGTCATCAGTATATTCCCTTAGGACATTATCCCACGCACTTCCTTCTGATAACTTACGGTAGGCCTCAAAAATCTGCGCCTTAACAATTTCTTTTTTCGTTTCCGAATCCAGAGAATCGCTTTTAATCATGATATGGGCGACTTGAACAAGACCTCGGTTGGGTCTTCGATCGTTCACTTTCAGTATATGATAGCCACTACGGCTACGGACGGGCGATGAAATCTTACCTATGGGGGTAGTATAAGCGGCAGTTTCTAAAGGATAAATCATTTGGAATGCTGTAAAATACCCCAGATTGCCACGGTTCTGGGGAGCAGTAGGGTCCTTGGAGAATCGAACAGCCATCTTTTCAAAATCTTCTCCTTCTTCAAGCCTGCCTTTCATAGCCAGAGCGGCCCGATAAGCCTGTAAAGTATCGGCAGGTGAGGCATGCCAGGAAACGGGAATGAGAATGTGTGAGGCCTTTACCTCTAATTTCATCCGTTCGTAAGCTTCCTTTGCAAGTTGATCGACTAAACTCCTATCTTTTACATGGCTTTTGGCCAATTGAATCCGGTAAGAGGCCACTTGTTCCTGATAATCGGTGGTGGTGTCCTTACCTGAAGCCTGGGCCTGTTTAACTTTGAGTCGTCTCTCCGTATATATGGGGACATACTCATCCGGAGTTAAATTTAAAAGACTATCTTCACTTTTCTTGTAATTCTGATATGCCGTGTTGAATTCCTCTGCTGTCACTTCTTCTTCTCCAATTTGTAAAACTGGCACTTTTTGGGTAATCGCTTGGGGAACTGAAACCGGCTTTTTGCAGGAATACAAGGCAATGAGTGAAACAGATATATATAAACTGGTTTTTCCTAACATGTTCGAAAAATATAAAAACTGTATTTTTTTTAGTACAGTATATTATGACAAAGTTAATCCCTTTAGGGCTACTATAAAAATATCACTAGAGTCTTCAAGTGCTCAACCCTAGAGCATAACGGGAAATCCTTCCAATGAAACGATGGTAATAATAACAGTAATTCATCTTTTTAATTTCATCCAATAAATAGTTTTATGGCAAAAAAGATATAATTCATTCAAATTAAGACGCTTAGGTATGATATTTATCCAGATATAAGACATACTTAACGATAGAAAATATGAAAAACGGAGAAAATGTTCAATTCGAGATGATTTCAAAGATCAGATTACTCTGGAATCAGCAGTGCCTGAGAGAAACGCTGTATTTGAATGCATTGAAAATGGACCGGATTTGCCATTTACGAAAGAGCCTTACTCAGGGTCATTTTAGTTCACTCCTTTTCCAGAGAGAACTGAAATCCGTTTATGATTACTTAAAATGCTTGCTTACTGACGACGGATTGGCTATACCAAGTTATAGTACGGAACAGCACAACGGTATATTTCACCTCAGAGAGATGGAGGGAAGGCAAATGGAGGTGGCGGGATTCTTTAAGAAAACGGAAGCGACATTGTTGAATTCCTACCAAACTGTTTCCCAATATCTGGAATGGGATCAGTCAATACTGGACATGCTGGATGACCACCAGGTAAGTATCAAAGGTTTTTATGAATCTATGGCCCATAGAGAATCGCAGTTAGGAAAACTGGGTTTCGCCATCAGCTAAATTTTTGGTGCACAAGAAGGTTTATACCTGATATAATTCTAAAGGTAGTCCATCTGGATCAGCAAAGAATGTGAACTTTTTACCTGTCAGGGTATCTATGCGTACGGGTTCAGTGGACACACCTTTAATTTCTAAGAATTCTACAGCAGCTTCTAAATCAGTAACTGAAAAGGCCAGGTGGCGGAGTCCGGCAGCTTCGGGTTGGGACACCCGCTTGGGAGGTTCCGGGAAGGAGAAGAGTTCAATACAATACTGCCCCGATAGCGCCAAGTCTAATTTATAAGATTGTCTTTCTTCTCTATAAACCTCCTGTATAATTTCGAAGCCTAGAATTTCGGTATAAAAGGCTTTACTTATGGGGTAATCGGAGCAGATGATAGCAATATGATGAATGTTGTGTAACAGTTGCATATTATGTGGGGTTGTATTTTAAAGTATCAAATATACACCCTTCATTGCTGATTGATGAAATAAGTGTAAAATTGTGCAAAAAGGACTAGACTTTTATAAAGATTCGTTTGTTGAACATCCAGTTCAAAATCCAATATTCAAGTAATAGAATTACCGACCCGCTGATTAGGGTGCGGTAGGGCAGACCCAGTATGGTGTCATATTGATTACCCACATGAATTCGGAAGGATGAATCGATCAAATCATTGAGGGTATGTGCGATCACATAGGCCGCAATGGAGTTAGTGCCTACTACTATCAAGGGATGGGACCAACGGTTGTAGGATTTGTAATCGATGAAATAATAGAAAAAGGATAGTAAAATCATTGCCCAGGCTCCACTATAAAGGGTCCAGGAAGGGGTCCAGATACGTTTTACGATGGGATTAATCCCGGTGAAATCCAGAATTATGGCGATCAAGAAAAGTGCACCCGCTGTGGCCAATATCTTTTTTAGAAAATTCGTCGGCTCCAGACTACTTCTAAGCCATTGACCAGTTAGCAAGCCTAAAATCATAGTTCCTAAAGTAGGAATAAAACTTAAGGTACTATATCCGCCCCCATTATATAAGAAGGGTGACTCCCGCGGAAATAAATTCATAAACCAGGTATCAAAAGCCCAGGCAACATTATAATTTTTATTCCAGTGAGCCGCAAACCCTTTAAGGTGGTGAGGCCAGTCATTAGGCACCCCCGTTAAATTAGGATCCATAGGTATATTGGCGATGGGGTAGAGTGCAAATGCCAGCCAGTAACCTACTAAAATTATACTTAATGTAATCCATCGGAATCTTTGGCTACAGAAACCAAGGGCAAAAAGGAATGGATATCCTAATCCAATTTGAGTAAGGGTATCTTCAAATGTAAAGTTTGTTTGACTGGCGTGCATGGAGCGAAGGAAGATACCCAGCAATATTAAAATTAACGATCTACGTAGGGTATGGGCCCATAATTGCGCCTTACTTTGATTCTTCAGACTTCTGCTGGCCATGGAGTAGGGCAGGGCAACACCTACCAGAAAAGAGAAGGAAGGTTGTATAAGGTCATGGAGAGAACAGCCTACCCAAGGTACATGACTTTGATGCCAAGCTAAAAAAGACCAAAACTCAGATTCAGGAAGGGATTTAGAAACAGCACTTAGGTTCAGGACCTCGGCCATCATGAGAAACATAACAAAACCGCGGAAGGCATCTACAGAGGCTACACGTTGAGGAGCTGGATTTAGGGTTTTACTAGTCAAGTATTCAGGTCGTTTAAGCTTTGCCGATGTGGTCGGTGGAGGGAGAGCTGCTATCATACAACTCATAGTCATTGGGAAAAGCAGGGCAATGTACAAAAATACTATTGTAGCAGCTGGAAAGTGGATATAACGAAAAAAAACCGTTATAATATCCACTTATGGACATTATAACGGTTAGTTTTAAAAGTAGGTTTATATTAGAATCTTATAGATTCTGTTTCTTCAGTTCTTTTACGGCAAAATCTGCAGCGCGGGCAGTAAAGGCCATATATGACAAGGATGGGTTAACACAAGAGGAAGAAGTCATGAAAGAACCATCGGTAACGAAGACATTCTCAGCTCCCCATACCTGGTTATTTTTGTTGAGAACCGATGATTTGGCTTCTCTGCCCATCCGTGCCGTTCCCATCTCATGTATTCCTATTCCCGGATTTTTGGTCTCATCATTATATTTTGTCACATTTTTCAAGCCTGCAGCTTCTAGCATTTCTGCTGCATCGTTCATCATATCCTGACGCATCTTAAGCTCATTATCTCCATATGCGGCATCGAAGACGACAATTGGTAGCCCCCATTTGTCTTTTTCTGTGGGATGTAGGGTAAAGCGATTGGCCTCGTTAGGAAGCATTTCACCAAAACCACCCAGGTTCATAGACCAGCCTCCTGGCTCTGATAAAGAAGCTTTGAATTCGGCACCGAAGCCATCCATTCCTACGCCGCGACCCCAAGAAGCACGACTGGCACCACCTTGGTAGCCAAATCCGCGCAGGTAATCACGCTTGTCGTTCCCCCAGTTTCTATAACGTGGGATATAGATTCCATTGGCGCGGCGACCGAAGTAATATTTATCTTCAAATCCATCCATATCTCCTCGTGCACCCACTGCCAGATGGTGGTCCATGATATTACGCCCCAACTGGTCTCCATCATTACCCATTCCATTAGGGAAACGCTTCGACTTAGAATTCATCAATATGGAAGTAGACGCTATGGCTGATGCGTTCAGGAATATTATTTTTGCATAATACTCCTTAGTTTCCAATGTGTTCTGATTAATGGTACGCACCCCGGTTGCCTTACCCAGTTTGTCGTCATAAATGACTTCAGAAACGATTGTATCTGGAATCAATGTTAAATTACCAGTTTTCTGAGCCGCCGGAAGCGTTGCCGACTGCGTACTGAAATAGGCACCATAAGGGCAGCCACGCATACACATATTTCGGAACTGGCAGGCAGCACGGCCTAGTTCGGTATGAAAGCCTTGAGGCTTAGTGAGGTGAGCGGCTCGCCCGATAATAATATTTCTACCGGCAAATTTCTTTTCTACCTCACCTTTTACATGAGTTTCTACGCAATTCATCTGCATAGGAGGTAAAAAGGCTCCATCAGGAAGTACATCTAAGCCATCACGGTTTCCGCTGATACCGGCAAACTTTTCGACGTAATCGTACCAAGGGGCTATTTCATTATAGCGCACAGGCCAGTCTACCGATATACCATCTTTGGCATTGGCTTCGAAGTCCTCAGGATTTAGTCTATAGCTCTGGCGGCCCCAGAGCAAGGACCGTCCACCCACATGGTAGGCTCTTATCCAGTCGAAACCCCTGGTCTCCTTATATGGGTTTTCGGAGTCGTTTTCGAAGAGGTAACGATGCTCTTCATTGGCGGTATAACCGGTACGCATATTAGCCCAATACTCCTCCTTGGCCACCGTTGTAACACGGCCACGATGCTCAAGCTCCCAAGGAGCCAAAGTGGCGGTCTTATAGTCGGTAATATGTTTGATGTCACGGCCCCGCTCTAGCATGACTACTTTCAGACCTTTTTCTGTAAGTTCTTTAGCGGCCCATCCGCCGCTGATACCGGACCCTACTACGATGGCGTCATAGGTGTCCTGTTTGGTTGCTTTAATATTCAGATTCATTATTGAAAATTCTTTGATATGTGAAACTGGAAAAAATTCGGATATGTAATCCGAAAAACATTCAGCATAAGGGCCTACATGGCCCAGGCTTTTTGTCCAGGTTTATAATCGATACAGCCGTCATAGCGCCCAGGAACAGGTACATATTCCAGAGCCATGGTAGCTCCTTCTTCCGAGGTGAAATAGCCCAATAAAGTGAGTTCTTTCATCAAACGGAAGAAAGGCACGCCAGCGTCGGTGTATTCCTTTCCTGCCTCTGTATATTTTTTCTTATCTTCTCCAGCCTTGGAAAGTTCCTCCTTGGACTGAGCCTCCATATCTGTTAATATTTTGGTTTGCTCCTGGGGGCTAGCTTTTAAGAATCCCTTATCCTCCAATTGCTCCAGCCCTTTTTCAAAGCTAGATTGATCCTTGGCTTCATAACAATCCTTGAGCATCATCTCGATAAAGGGTCCTACCTTGGCATCTTTGGCGCCAGGGGTATCTGTCTTTGGAATAATGAGTTCAGCTACTTCCGAAATCAGATTTTGTCTTTCAGGAGAGAAGGGAAATGTCATTGCCGAGGTCGCGTCGCCTGATTTGTTACAACCTTGCAGGAAAGCCACCATGGTTGGTGCAGAAAGTGCACCACCCATCAATAGGGCCACACGGCCTAGTGCATCGCGTCTATTCATGTTATTTTATAAATTAGGTTAATGGTCTTTTAGTCGTATTAATAACTACAAAAGTGCAATTTTATTTAGAAGACGAAATTAATAAATTTTCGAACACCGTTTATCTTAGAACCATTCTATATAAAAGTTAAGGTATATACGGATGTGAATATCAGGTAACTATACTGATTAAAAAGCGATTAAAGTTGCAAACGGCCGTTTGGATTTATCTTTTACCATCATCAGCTACCGGGAAATACCTATTCTGATCCATAATTCCTTTTGTTCAGGGAAATACACTGGGTGATAATATTGAGTTGCTCTGCAATCCCAGCTTCCGCCTAAGGATTATATTTATCTTAGTTTTCCTTTTCTTGGTAAGCCGCCAAAGTCTAAGGGGACGATCCAGAATGTTGTTTTCGGATTTTCGGCAATTTTTAACCGGCCAGATTTTAAATTAATCCCGAGTAAGTTTTACTATTTTAAGGATATTAGAAGCGATATGCAATATTCTAAAAGTTATGAGCTTTAAGGGAAAAGTATAGCGTTATAATTGCTTCTATTGGTCAGCGGCCATACGACGCGGTTATCCGATTCCTGGGTTCTGTGACCGAATAAGCATGCAGTCCGAAGTTGAATGAAGCGCCAGTATACACGTTTTATTTAGCCAAGTAAAAGGAGATTACAGCCCCTGATGTCTGAATTGTCGAATCGACCTAAGACCCGGAAATGGTTATAATCCTTGCCAAATTGACCTAAATCCTGAGTTTCAATAAAAGAGCAGGAATCCAGGTTAGCAAGATCGATGACGTTAATTCCCCCTGTTCTAATATCTGGATGCGGTGCTTCATATACGGCAAACGGATCATGTATATCGCGAAGCAAAGCTCTGAAAGTATATCGAGAGCAAAATAGGCCATCTTCCTGTGCATATGCCTGGGAGATTAGTTCTGTCATACCATATTCAGAATGTATGGATTTCTGATACATCGAATGGCTTAAAAATTCATGTATCTCCTCCCGAATCCATTCCTTGCGTCTACCCTTCATTCCCCCGGTATCCATCACAATAAGTCTTGGCAGCATTTTTAATAAGGACAAATCATTTTGTTCTGCCATGTCCAGTAAGGCAAAGGTAACACCCATGAGTAATATCTTCTTATTGAGCGGGTCTATAATCAAACGCTCTAATTGCTCGAGAAGTACTTCGGTATTATGTAGGAAGAAGCCAGAGTATGGCGAGTCTGTCTGGGCAATAAAGTCCTCGATCATATATACCAAAGATGAATTATTTCGTTCCAAATAGGAGGGTAACAGGGCCAGAATATGGAATTCGGAGAGCGGACCATAATGCAGTTCGAAAATCTTTCGAGCAACCTTTTGATACAATTCCGGGTCATGTAACTGATGACGGCTCGTATTCATTCCTGTCGTTCCACTACTTTCAAATGTTTTGGCCAAGGGAGGCGGAGTTGCCGTAATAATTTGTTGGCTTTTAAAGAATTGAATGGGGAGGAAGGGGATGTCCTTCAGTTTGGTCACATCCTTTGGATTTTTGCCTATATTTTTGATGAATTGGGCATATATTGGGTTATATTCGGACTGATAATGAAATATGTCCATAGCCAAGGTTTCGAAATCTGAATCTCGAAGATCCAGGATTCGCTGTCTTAACTCTTTGCGCATTTGAGCGCTGGGGGTGTTGTTTGAGAGGCTCAATACTGTTACTTTCGTGAGGTTAAAACAATGTTGACTGTAGATTTAGGATTTAGGCACAAAAATAAGAACCGAAATATATTCTTCAGCTATAGACAGCTGGATATCTTCTGAAAGAATGTTGCTGATGGTTATGATTTTTGATATGTAAAAGTAAATACATTCGACGGCTAACATTGGAAAGAGTGTTATGAGGTTATTTGACAGAATCTGAAAATTTATAAAAATGAAATTAAATATATTCTTATTTGGTTTGGTAGGACTGGCTTTAGCGTCCTGTGTGGATATTCCCGAATATTCGGATACCCCCGTGATCTACTATAATGGAGTCGACCAGTATACCGAAATTGACGAAACGACCAACAAGAAACTTCGCGAAAATGTGATTATCACGGTAGACTTCGAAGATGGAGACGGAGACCTGGGCGCGTCCTCAGAAGAGCGTAGTGACCCTGATTTTACAGCAGCATATGGCGATTGGGGCAATTATGAGCTGGTTACCGTTAGGAAACTGAATGATGGTAGCTGGCAGGAATCCATCCTTTCGGAAGATCAAGTGAAATGGATGCCCCTATTAAAGCCCAGTGGGAAGGCCGGCCCCCTTAAAGGGAAAATTGATCTTAATACGTCTTTCCTTTATGGTAATTCAACCATTCCCGTGACTTTGAAATTTAAGGTCCGAATACGTGACCGTGCCTTGCGGGTAAGTAATCAGATCGAAACCGATACGATTCAGGTGCCAGGGTATCCGCTGTAATTATTCTTTATTTTTATTTAAGACGATGCGAAAGGTCGTCCCTTTCCCAGGCTCTGAGGATTTTACGAATAGTTTTCCATTATGGTAATTCTCAATTATCCTTTTGGCCAAGGTAAGCCCTAGGCCCCATCCACGTTTTTTTGTACTGAAGCCAGGGGCGAATATCTTCGAGGCAGCCGTTTTGGTCATTCCCTTGCCAGTGTCCGTAATGTCAATCAATATTTCTTTGGTATGTGGGGGCGACTGTAGAATAATATGAATGGCGCCAACTCCTGCCATGGCATCGACGGCATTTTTACAGATGTTTTCGATTACCCATTCAAAAAGATTCTTATTCATCGATATTTTCTGCCCAATGGCCAATTCATTGCTAATGGTAAACTTCACCTTCGAAGATACCCGCTTTTCCAAGTAATGAATAAAATTAGTGACCACAGCGGCTATTGACTCATCTTTCATAGAGGGGATGGATCCTATATTAGAAAAACGCGTGGTAATCATTTCCAGGCGGATTACATCCTTTTCTATCTCTTCAGCGATGGAAGAATCGATCTGAGGATCGCTTCTGAAATATTCTACCCATGCCATTAGAGAAGACAAGGGGGTGCCTAACTGGTGTGCGGTTTCCTTGGCCAGACCCACCCATACCCTGTTCTGTTCTGCTTTTCGGGCCGAACTAAAGGCCAAATAGGCCAGATATCCTATAAACAGCATGACGAAAAGGGAAATAAACGGATATAGTCGTAGTTGCGTAAGCAGAAAGGAATTGCTATAATAGATATAACCAACACCAATTCCTGTGATTTCAACTGGAATGGCTGGGTGCTCTTCTTTCATGCGGGCCAAATGACTATTGATGATTTCTTCCTTGAGTTTAGGGCTGGCTCCCAAAGGGAAATCTATATTTTTGATTTCCTGTGGGAATCCATTTTGATCTACATAAATGGCCGGAATTTGATAGAAATTAACAGCATCCTGGAGCACCTGCATCACCACATTAAAATTTTCTCCTGGCTGGCTATTAATGACATACCGTAGTCCTTCGGCATATAATGTTACTTCTCTCTGCTCTCGCTCTTCTAGCTTGTCTACGAGGTAATTGGTATAAAACAAGGAGCCTATGCTTAGGAACAATAATATCAGCGCAATAACATATTTATATAGGCTGGTTTTTTCGAACTTCTCCGTCATGGGTAAGCGTAAGCGTATCCCTTTCGCATTCTTTTTCGAGGACGGATTATTAGAGGATTTTTTCTGGTCAGAATTAGTTATCATCGTCAATGGGGCACGATATTGCCGCTCAAATTGTTGGTTGTTACAAATAACGTAAAATAATCCAGCTTAGTGGATTAAGGTCTTTACAATCTTGTAGGCTTAATCAGTCCATTACCTGATTTATATCATGATTTTTTCTGTATAAGAGTCGGAAATTCGTCCTGGATCTATCCTGTTATTTGTAGAAGTTCTAAATAAGTAAGCTAGTAAGTGAATAGGTTCTTATTCTAAGAATTGTAAAGTATTTTTGTGAATCGAATTGACCACAGTAATGTACAATCTGTTTAAATTAATAAGCTTATCGCATCAAAACGCCGCTCTAGAAGTTAGAGAGCGTCTCGCTTTGAATGAAGACTCTGCCAAGAGTATTATGCTTCGATTGAAGGATTTTTTTGAAATTACCGACGTTTTGGTAGTTTCGACCTGCAACCGAACAGAGGTATATTATTCTTCCTCAGTAGATCATAATGATGAGATTATAAAACTATTACTAATAGAAAAGGGTATAGCCCAGGTCGATTCTTATGCCCCATATTTCCAGAAGTATAATGATGGTGAGCAAGCAGCTCGGCATTTGTTTGAAGTAGCAACAGGACTACATTCGCAGGTGATCGGCGACATGCAAATTCCCAATCAGATCAAACATGCCTACCAATGGTCTGCGGATCTGAATATGGCGGGCCCTTTTTTACATCGTCTCTTACATACTATTTTCTTTGCAAATAAAAGGGTCGCTCAAGAGACTTTTTTCCGGGATGGAGCCGCTTCGGTGTCCTATGCGGCTGTGGAACTCATGGAAGGCTTGATGCCGAATCCCAAAATCTTAGTTGCCGGTTTGGGTGAGATCGGGACTGATGTTTGTAGAAATCTGGTTGGCAAGGAAGGGGTTGAGGTTACCTTGATAAATCGTACCCGAAGTAAGGCAGAGGATCTTTCCGGGGAGCTTGGTTTTCGGGTAGCCGATATGGCTGATTTAGAAAAGGAGGTAGCAATTGCCGATATTATCATCAGTTCAATCGCTATGGATAAGCCCTATTTTACCAAAGAGATGATGGTAAGACTCAGGGGAATGTCCTTTAAGTATTTTGTAGATCTTTCGGTTCCTAGGAGTGTATCTCCCGAGGTAGAAGAGATTCCAGGAGTCATGTTATATACCATGGATTCTATTCGATCCAGGGCGGATCAGGCATTGGAGAAACGCTTAAATGCGATACCGAAAGTACGCGAAATTATCTCTGAAGCCGTTTCTGAATTCAATGACTGGTCTAAGGAGATGGTGGTGTCGCCTACCATTCAAAAACTAAAGGGAGCCCTTGAGCAAATCCGTCGTGAGGAGCTTACGCGTTTCAATAAAAGTCTGAATGAGGTAGAAATGGAGAAGGTAGACCGCATTACAGCGAGTATGATGCAAAAGATTTTGAAGCTTCCTGTTCTGCAGCTTAAGGCCGCATGTAAACGAGGGGAGGCCGAGACTTTAATAGATGTTTTAAATGACTTATTTAATCTTGAAAAGGAGAAGTCAGACCATTGAAATTCTAGAAATATATTGGTAGCCATTTAGAGGCCCATGAATCATGTTCATGGGCCTCTTCATTTCGGAACAAAAAAAGAGCGATAGATATTTTTCTATCGCTCTAAGGATTACCTTACCCTCCACAATAACCTCAAATCAAGATACAGAGCAATCTGTTCTGGATTATAACCGGCTATAGTAAATTTGAAACCGCATCTCTGGGGTTCCATCCTGACATACGATAGGAGGAGCTGTTTAGATCATTCGCAGAAAAAAATAATTAAAAATTTTTTAATTATTTTTTTCCAGACCTTTTAATGGGGCGACCGTATTTCTGTGCTTTCTCGGCGTTATAATCCCGGCGCACGTTGACTTTTTGATTTTTAGCCTTTTTCTCATGAAAGGCGGGGCCCACATCCTCCATTTTAGGACGCTTGACCACTATATTTTTCATATGGACCTTAGGCTCCTCATCTGCAGTAAGAATCTCCGAAATTTTTAGGCCTTCAGGTAAGGATGTTTCGGGGATTTCGTATTTCATTAATGCCTCAATCTCTTCCACATATTCCTGGTCTTTTTCTGATACAAACGAGATGGCTGTTCCCATTTGGTCTGCCCGACCCGTTCGGCCAATTCGATGGATATAGTTTTCCGGTGTTTCAGGGATATCGAAATTGATAACGTGCGAAACTTCGGCAATATCCAGACCTCTGGCTATAATATCTGTGGCTATGAGCAGTCTATAGGTGCCATCCTGGAAGGCAGCGACTGTCTGAAAACGATTGTTTTGCGCCTTATTGGAGTGAATAACGCCTACTTTACCCAGCTGACTTACTTCCAACTGGCCAAATAGCTGGTCTGCAAGTTTTTTGGTAGCCGTAAATATAATGACTCTACTCAGGGATTCATCCTCGAGCAACTGATCTAAAAGATTAACTTTGGTATAGAAATTGGGTACCTTATATAGTCTCTGATCTATATTACTAAGGGGTGTGCCGGTAGGTGCTGCCTCGACCTTTACTGGATCGTTAAAATGCACTTTCATTAAGGCTTCGACTTCCGCCGTCAAAGTAGCAGAGAATAATAAGTTTTGCCGCTTCGGAGGAAGTAGGTCAAGTAACATATTTAGTTGGTGACGGAAGCCTAAATTAAGCATTTCGTCGACCTCATCGATAATCAGTTTTTTTACTGCTTTCGTTTTAAGCGTCCCATTCATGGCCATATCGATGAGTCGACCGGGAGTAGCTACTATAATATCGGCTCCGGATTTCAGTTCTGCCATTTGAACTTTAATGTTTCCACCTCCATAAATTCCCACCACCTGCAGCGTGAGATATTTACTAAGCTTTTCGACCTCTTCAATAACCTGCACCACCAACTCTCTCGTAGGTACAAGTATGATCAGCTGAGGAAGCCGGTCTTTGGAATATTGTAATTGTCGAAGGGATGGTAATAAATAGGCGAAGGTTTTTCCTGTACCTGTCTGCGCAATTCCACAAACATCTTTTCCAGACATGGTGACAGAGAAAACTTTATGTTGTATGGTCGTAGGATGAGTGAATCCCAGATCATTTAATGCATTTAAAAGTGGTTTGTTGATATTTAATTCTTCGAAAGTCATGCCGTAAGTATATGAATATAATGCAAAGATAAACTATTCCCCATGGAAATACTCGCCTTGGTGAAAGCGTATAGTACGGGTTAATTGCTTAGTTTATTAGAGCGTACCAAGAAAGGCACGCAGATTCCGAGGATCCTGCAAAGCTTTGGAGAATTCGCGTAATTCTCTTATTTCTGTTTTGGCCTGCCTTAGTTTTGTCTTAAACTGAATCTCCACAGCCTGAAGATTATGGGTATGGACTACCTCGATTTGACAAATCAATGCCAGCGTTTCTCGAAGGCTGGCAATTTCACTTTCAACTTGACATATCTGATTTTTAAAGCCTTTGATATAATGATTTAAGGCCTTGGATGTCAATTCGCTAAGATTCTGAAGGAGACCATTTTCCATTTCCTGTTGAAGTTGTAAGAGTCGGTAAAGGTTATCTTCGGCATAGCATTTCGTAATTTCCTGCATCAGAACAGTCTTGGTCTGCTTTATTGCTTCGTCCATTTCCCTGTCAGGATGATAGTTCTTGATGAGGTCGAGATAAATTTTTCTGACGGCAGCTTTGGTGAGACCTGCTTCCATCTCGGCTCGGTCATGTAGCTTCTGCTCCAAAGACCAGTCGTGACCCTGGGATCTGGCTTTTTCCTGAAAGGTAAATATTTCAGGGGATTCTAAGGTCCTTTCTGTGATTTCTATCCGTTTATCTTTCTGATTTTCTTCCGGAGCATATCTGTGATATTTTTCCCAAAGCGATTTTATAGCCATGCCATCGCTTTGTTGGAGTAAATATTGACTGTAACTGGCAATCAGACTACCCAATTTTTCCTTTTCCTGGGGGCCATAAAAGTTAGAACCATAGGCTATGTCCAAGGTTTGGACAAGGGCTAGATAATGCTGAAAATATACTTCGTGAAGTGGTCGTAACTCATTTAAAAAGCGATCCCTGAACAATGTATTGGCCCCATGGAGATCCTTTAAAATAGTGTGCAGAGATTCAATTTTTAAAGATAGCAAATTGAATTCCTTCTGTTTTTTGCTAAATCCTTCCTTAGGTTGTTCTATTCTCAGGAGCTGATGTTCTGTCATTTGATTTTATTTGGATACCAAACCTAATTCCTGATATGAAATGAGAATTACCGCTAGAATGGCAAGTAGTAAACCCAACTTATTTATTAAGTTCAACCGCTCTTTATATAAGATCCAAGCCGCCAGTGAAGAGAGAAGCATGGTAAGAATATTATAGATGGGGAATACGAAGGCGGCACTGTTACCGAAGGCTGCCAATGCCTTTAATAGGAAGTACAAGGATAAGAAGTTGGGAATTCCCAATATCAGGCCTCCTATCATGCTGCGCCAGCTAAGGGTTATGTCCTGAACTAATAATTGTCCCAAAAGGAGGGTGCTTCCAAAAATTATAGCCCCACTACAGGCGATGATCATAAAAATAGTGCTCTGATCGGGACCGTAATAGGTTGAGGTAAGGTAATTGATCAGGGTGTTATTAGTGCCAGCACCTAAAAAGGTGAGTAAGGGTAAAAGCATAACACCAGTAGAGATGGAGACAGTATTGGTATGATTTGGAATTTTCTTTTTAATGCCTCCAAGTCCAAGGGCAACTAGGGCGAAAAGAATGCCCATATAATTTAATGGACTAAATTCCTTGTTACTATTTTTGAATATAAATAAACCAAAGACTACAGGAATGACCAGGGACATATTGGCGGCAAGGGAGGAAGCGGTAACGCTAACCTTTTGTGCCGTGAGCCCGATGACCAGGAAGACCGTAATAAATAGAATGCCTAACGCCAGGGATAGCAGACTTCCCGAGCTGAAGTAGTCGATCTGTGAAAATACCTGCAGGTCTGGAGTGAGCAGCAGGCCTGTTGCAACACAGGCGAAATAGTTGAACACGATTGCGTGAAACGAGTTTACCTTGAAACTTGGATAAGCCCTCATAATCAGATAAAGGCATACCGTGAAACCAACAGACAATAAAAAATAAATCATTCTGGCCTAATCAGGGAGTTGGCTTACCAGCTCTTGCAGCACAACGGGGTAATGCTGGTGTTCGAGCTCTAAAACTTTTTGAGCGATTCCGATCGCGTCATCTTTTTCCGACAAAGAACATTTGGCCTGAAAGACTATATCGCCTTCATCGTATTGTTCATTTACGTAATGAATTGTGATCCCTGATTCTTTTTCGGCTGCAGCCTTCACCGCTTCGTGTACAAAATGTCCATACATGCCTTTTCCACCATATTTAGGTAATAAGGCAGGATGGATATTGACCATACGCTTTGGGAACTGTTTTACCAATGATTCCGGTATTAGCATCATAAACCCGGCTAATACGACGAAATCGATTGCTTCATTCTTTAATATTTGTTGAATTTTCTGTGTCTCATAAAAACTTTTTTTATCGAAGACTATCGTTGGGATACCAAATTTTCTGGCTCTTTTGATCACTCCAGCTTCTGGATTATTGGTAAGCACCAGGGTAATCTCCATTTCAGGATTCTTAGCAATATGCGCACAAATCTTCTCGGCATTTGAGCCGGATCCTGAAGCAAAAAGGGCAATACGTTTCATGATAAATAGGGAAAACGAGTCGGATGGTCGGGTGTAAGTATTATTTCGGCCTTTGAAATGCAAAAATAAAAAAAAGAAAGCGGCTTTCTTATTTGAAAACCGCTTTTACCTAATATTATAATTGTATGGTGAACAGGATTCGCTCTCCGAAGCTAGAGCGGATTAGAATACCCGGGACAATTCTGTACGTGAGATTAACTTTCCATTACGATACGATTCCGTGCGTATATCCCAGAGCATATCCGGGGATCTATAGGAAATACTTTGCATATCCAACTTCAGTCCCATACCCATTTTTGTTTCCATCACCATATTAGAATTGACTTTAAAGGTATCGAAGGTTCCTGCACCTACGGTTATGGTTTCTTTAGCCGTAACTTTTCTATCCTCGATAGTCATGTTAAAGGTTACCGGCAAGGGGCCTGAACTCCCTTCTCCTTTCATGGATGCATCGGGTAGGGTTTGACCTACTGTTAGTTTACTTGGATATACTATATCGGTCGAAGTAAACTTCATCTGGAAATTTTCCAGCGATTTTAATTGATCCTGATTAATCATCGAGCCCGCGTCAATGGTCATAGTATTACCATCGCAGACCATTTTATAACTATTCTTCATCTCTGATTTGCCCTTTGTGTTAAAGGATTCGAATTCTAGAGAAATTTCAGTCTTTCCACTCTTTTCCTCTACAGAAAGAATCTTATAGACTATCGTGCCTTCTTCTTTTCCTTTTCCATTAAACGTCTTCATTTCAAAACCCTGTCCGGTCTTCAATTCCACTCCCATACAAGACTGGGCTAGGGAAAAAGATAGTGGAGCAAGGAAAAATAAGAGTAACAGGTATAATGATTTTCTCATGAGTTTAGCATGTTATAATAGTAAATTGATATGGGAAGATACAAAAAACTTCATTGATAGCCCAGAACATTGAGCCATTGGTACTATTGAGGGCGCAGCCGTTACATTTTGTGGTGTAGTCCGAAGATATTGCTGAAAACTAAGCCGCTGCCATAGTTAAAAGTCCCAGAAGCATGATCACTTTACAGTAGCTACTCAATATTTTAAAGTCCTTTTTAGTATCGGCTTTGGATAGTTTGCGGGTAAACAATCCGATAGGTACCAGGAGAATCATAAATAGGCCTATCAGCAGAGGATTGTCTAATACGCTGGCTAAGGCAAAAAGGATAAGTACGAAGGTGCCAATAAAGAGATATAGAAAATTGCGCGTTTTAGGGATTCCCCATATAATTGGCAGGGTGCGACATCCATGGGCCTGATCGCCACGAATATCTTCCATGTCCTTTACTACCTCTCGGATGAAAGAAATAAAAAATGAAAAGATAGCATATATTAGAACCAGCTGCCGATTGGCCGGGAAGTGCACTGTAAGAATTAGCAAACTTGCTCCGGTGAGCAAGGAAACGATAAAGTTACCTATAAAGGGAAGCCGCTTGTAACGTTCTGAATAAAACCATAATAAAGTAATGGAGGCCACATTAATAATAAAAATCCATGGACTAACCAATAATCCTAGTAGTGCACCTGTCACATTTAGCATTTGATGCGCCCCCATGGCCCATCTTCTTTTAAGAAACCGGCCAACTACCACCCGATGTGGTTTATTGACTATATCAATTTTTATATCGAAATAGTCGTTGATTACATAGCCTGCAGCGGCAATGCATACAGTAGACAAGGAGATAAGGAACAGGTCACGATCTGCAATGATGGTTCTCCAGTTCTCGGCCGGACCTATCAGTAAGATTCTCGTGAAGTATTGGGTAAGCGCTACAATGACCAGATTGGTGATCCGAACCAAACGGAAGCTTCCTATTACAAATTCCTTGAACTTGATTTTTGGGCGTGCGGTCACATTCATTGTATTGTGGTATCGAAAAAACGTTGGGATAAAGATATTCAACTTTACTTTACAAATCGAAATTTTCCAACTTTACGTTCCTTTTGGGACGAAAAATAAAGGTTTTGTGTTATAATTCTGTCTGGTCGCTAGGGGCAGGCTAAATACGCTCAATATTTTACCATTTTAGAAGCTAATTTATGAAAATAGGAATTGTATGCTATCCTACCTTCGGTGGGAGTGGGGTAGTAGCCACAGAACTTGGAAAGGCTCTGGCCAAGTCGGGGCATCAAGTTCACTTTATTACCTATTCGCAACCCCAACGCCTTGATTTCTTTAATGAGAATCTATATTACCATGAGGTAAATATACCGGCCTACCCGTTATTTCAATACCCTCCATACGAGTCTGCCCTCTCCAGTGAAATGGTTCATGTGGTAGAAAGTGCAGCCTTGGATGTGCTGCATGTACATTATGCTATCCCCCATGCCTCATCTGCCTATTTGGCCAAACAGATACTTGCACAGCAGGGAATCCATATCCCTGTAATAACTACCTTGCACGGCACCGATATAACTCTGGTAGGAAAGGATGAGTCCTATGCTCCAGTTGTAACATTCAGTATTAACCAGTCTGATGGAATTACGGCGGTTTCAGAATCTCTAAAAAAGGATACGTATAGCCATTTCAATGTGACTAAAGACATCGAGGTTATTCCCAATTTTATAGATTTAGATCGCTTTAGTCGGCAGAAGAAGGAACATTTCAAGTTGGCTATATGCCCTAATAATGAAAAATTAGTGGTGCATACTTCCAATTTTAGGAAGGTAAAAAGGATCGATGATGTAATTTCTATTTTCGAAAAATTACTTAAAAAGATGCCCTGTAAATTATTGCTTGTGGGCGACGGACCCGACCGGGCACGGATTGAGCGGCGCTGCAAAGATCTGGATATTTGTAATGATGTGCGGTTTCTAGGGAAACTCGATGCCATCGAGGAGGTGCTTTCTGTTGCTGATTTGTTCTTAATGCCCTCCGAATCGGAGAGTTTCGGGCTTGCCGCTCTGGAAGCTATGGCATGTGAAGTGCCCGTGATCTCATCGAATGTTGGCGGTCTTCCTGAGCTGAATGTTCACGGATATTCGGGCTTTTTGAGTGATGTTGGAGATGTAGATGACATGGTAAAGAATGCGGCCTATGTGCTGGACGACTCTCGTCTCGATGGCTTTAAAGCGAACGCTCTGGCTAGAGCCAAGGAATTTGAGATTGCCAAAATCCTTCCCTTATATGAAGCCTATTACGAGAAAGTAGTAGAGGAAGCTAAGATGACTATGTAGCAGATATTGATAATAAAGAAAGGACCTGCAAGGAAGGTTGATAGGGATAACCCGCCATTCAGCCTATATAAGATGCCCCTTGTCCACTGGGGATAGAGTTCTTCCTTTTTCTTTTCGAAATTGTGCTATTTTTGGTAAGTTTACGTTATAGAGTAGGAAAATAACCTTTGAAAGATGAAGATTCTATTTAATATATTTCTGATTGTATTATTACTTATTGCATTTGTACCCCTCTTCCGTAGATTTTTGTTTCATTTATTAGTTGGCAGACAACTGGTGAAGGAGCAAAAGAAACAGTATCAAGCCTATTCCAATAAAAGAAATCACCAAGGTGTAAAGGTTGACAATGCTCCCCCAGATGGAACTCAGTCTAAGTTTAAAGGTGGAGAATATGTTGATTATGAGGAAATAAAATAATGCAAACCCGGTTTTACCGGGTTTTTTTGCTAATCTTCATTCTGTAATATTTTCCACTCCAACTGCCCGCATATAGATAACTCCTCTTATCTTTTTCGCTTGGCCTTTTGAATCTCCGAAAGCCTTTTCCCAGTCTCTCTTCCAAAAATGAAATGTTTAGGTTGTCCTATTACCTGTGATTGGTAAATACCCCGATGACCCGAAAAGAAATAAGCGGTAACGCAGGCAAGTGCGACAAATACAGCACTCTCTGCCCCAAAGAGTTCAATAGCCATTAGGGTACAAGCAATGGGTGTATTGGCTGCCCCGGCAAAAACGGCTACAAATCCCATTCCTGCCAGAAGGCCCATGGGTAATGGGATGATGGTAGACAATGCGTTGCCCAGAGTGGCACCGATAAAGAAAAGCGGTGTAACTTCTCCTCCCTTAAATGCAGCGCCAAGTGTAACGGACGTAAAGAGTATTTTCAGTGCGAAGTCATAAGCGGGTACAGGAGTCTGGAATGCTTCTACGATTACGGGGACGCCTAATCCGATATAGCGAGTGGTGCCTATAAAATAAACGGCCAATGCTACTAGGCACCCCCCCACAAAGGGGCGCAGAGGTGGATAGGAAATATATTGCTTAAATAAACTTCCTATTGCATGGGTGCTTCGGCTAAAGGCGACAGAGACAAGTCCGAAGGCAATTCCCGCAGCTATGGCATAAATGATATTGAGAAGATTAAATTCCGGAAGCAGGTCAATCTGGTAACTAGTATGCCCTACCCCCCAGGTGCGAGTGGCAAGATCGGCAAATATAGAGCTGGCAAAAGCTGGAAATAACGCATCATATCTTAGCTGACCTATTAAGAATACTTCGAGGCCAAATATGGCACCCGCCAGAGGGGTTCCAAAGACGGAACCAAATCCTGCCGCTATTCCTGCAATAAGTAGCAATCGTCGGTCCCGAGGCCTAAGTCTGAATAATTTGGTAAGCTGATCGGCAATTGAGGCACCCATTTGAAGCGCAGTTCCCTCTCTTCCTGCCGAACCTCCAAAAAGATGAGTCGTAACCGTTCCTATTAATACCAAAGGCGCCATTTTTAAGGGAATTGTTTTCTCAGGGTGGTGAATCTCCTCTAAGAGCAGATTATTGCCGGCCTCCACATTCTGTCCCCATAAGTAGTACGAAAGTCCCACCAATAGTCCTGCCAGAGGCAAGAGAGCGATAATCCATAGATTCTCTTCCCGCAAAGAAGTGGCCCAGTCTAAGGCTATAAGAAAAAAAGCAGAGGCAGAGCCGACTAAAATACCTATTACTGCAGATATAAGAATCCATTTAAGAATGAAAAATGCTACGGGTTTACGAAAGAAAAGCTTTGAAATAATTGAAACTCGCATACAGGTTATTATGGATTATAACGCTTATAAAGAGGGATCTGCTGTAGTTTTCCCATCCTGGTAGCAGTGCAGATTCCTGACAGTCGTCAGCGGAATCACCTTGTAAAATCTGCCAAAGATACATTTAATTTCAAGAATTTATCTGCCAGCGGTCGCTGACCTTGTTACGATGACCCTGTTCCTTAAATTTAGTCAATTCTTAACAGTCCATTCCACTGGAGGTCCTATTCATTTGGTTAGAAATTTCTTTGATTTATAAACCTTCCTCTACCAATATGTTTCCAAACTCTATTTTTATCAACAAGAACTTACTGTATCGAATCATAGAAATTTTGAGATATTTAAAAAATGATGATTCTATACATTAGGTTTTTAGAATGTTTTAAATCAGAGAAGGGTACAAGTCAAATGAATAGGAATACATTTGACAAAATAGTATGTACTTTGTACCTTGATACATGAATCGAAAATCAGCAACAAATGGAATATAGACAACTTGGTGCTTCAGGGCTACGCGTCCCAGTTTTAAGCTTTGGAACAGGGACTTTTGGAGGTACAGGAGATTTTTTTAAGACCTGGGGTAATACGGGGGTTGACGAAGCAAAGAAAATGGTAAATCTTTGCTTAGATGCTGGCCTAAATCTGTTTGATACAGCGGATGTATATTCTCAGGGCCTGAGTGAAGAGATATTAGGGCAGGCTATTCATGGTCTGCGCGACCAGGTTCTCATATCATCTAAGGCCACATTCAAAATGGGGAAGGGCCCTAATGATTTTGGATCATCCAGGCATCATCTGATCAAATCATGCGAAAATAGCCTATCTCGCTTAAAGACCGATTACTTGGATATTTACCATATGCATGGTTTTGATGGCATCACGCCTGTGGAAGAGACCTTGAGTGCGTTGGAAAACCTTGTTCAAAGTGGAAAGGTGCGGTATATTGCCTGCTCGAATTTTTCTGGCTGGCATGCGATGAAATCGTTGTCCATTTCAGAACGATATGGCTGGTCTCGGTATGTGGCACATCAGGCTCATTATAGTCTGCTGAGTAGGGAGTATGAATGGGAATTGATGCCCTTGGCCTTGGATCAAGGCTTGGGTACGATGGTTTGGAGCCCCTTGTCCGCGGGACGACTAGCAGGGAGGTACAGGCGTAATCAGGGAGAACCTACTGATGGGCGAATTGCTCAGGGTGGGGGTGAAGGTCCGCCTGTAGACAAGGAGTATTTATATTCAATTGTCGACGAACTGGAAGCTATATCCTCTGAGATCAATAAAACCATAGCCCAGGTAGCCCTGAACTGGGTCCTTCAGCGGCCTACGGTCTGCAATGTAATCATTGGTGCGCGTACGGAAGAGCAGTTAAAGGAGAATCTAGGTGCAATAGGATGGAGTCTATCTTCTGATCATCTGAAACGTTTGGATCGGGTGAGCGATAGGCATACCATTTATCCATATTGGCATCAGCGGATGAATTTGGATTTGAACCCCACACCAGATTTTTACAGTTAAGAAAAAGCGCTCCGGAAATACTTTCTGGAGCGCTTTTTCTTCGAATCATTAGTTCCCCTTAAGAATGTCTCAGTTCGGGTACGTAGTAACCATGTTTTATGGCATATACAATCATGTCCATTGTTCTTTTAACCTGGAACTTTTTCATGATTTTACGTTGGTAATATTGCACGGTATGTGAGCTAAGCTTCAGATCATCTGCAATTTCTTTAATGGTTTTACCCTGGCAAATGCTTTGAAGTACGTCTTTTTCGCGTTGTGATAACTGAAATACGGCCTGTTCATCATTGAATACGCTGTTGATCAGACTTTCGCGTACTGACTTACCAATATATTGTTTGCCCGCACTAATCTGCAAAATTGCATCTTTTAGTTCGGCAATGGTGGTGGATTTGGTCAGAAATCCATTTGCTCCGCGACGTATTACATTCCGTACAGTTTGGGAGTCATATGCCGATGAGAATACAATGATCTTGATATTTTCATCTAGATTTTCACGGCAGTAATCCAATAATTGGATTCCATTTACACCTGACATCATAATGTCGGTGATAATCAGGTCAGAGTTATTCTGGGGTTTGCTTTGAATGAACGATTCAGTGGAGTTGAATATACTGACCGATTCCACTTCTGGCATTCGGGTAAGCAGGTTACTCAACGACTCGGTGAGAAGCAAATGATCGTCTACTAGCGCTATGTTCATGATTTAGAGAGTCCTTTAAACGTTTGAATTAAAAAATATTTAGATGGGTTAATTTACTCGGTTTTGCTAAAACGAATTTTTACTAGAGAATGATATTATAAAATATACATCCCCCTTATTTTTAATGATCAAATTTTTTAATTTTTGTGTATAGCGCTATCATATTATAAAACTTGTTGGCCCAAGTGCTTATTCGAAAAATATGGGTGTGTTCACTTAAATTTAGAACTACATAAGACTTTTGTCTAAACTTATTTATCCCGAACTTAGAAGTTCTACGACAAATTAAGCCACTGCAAAGCGGATATGCAAGTGAATTTATAAAATCCGCTGCATATATTATGACTTTTATCAATTTTTATCCGGTAATAGATTAGGCGATCCATATTATATTCTTCTGACATTCTCTGCAAATTCTCACTAGTACTCCTATTAGTGAAGCTGGTTTTTTATGTTATGCCCTATGCATGATTATGGCCAACTCCATCAAACTACTCCGCTTATGGGCTATACCAGTACTGGTTTGTTATAATAAAACATTGACTAGTAATAAGTTGTGAGTAAGTTCCTGTCAGTTGATTTCATTTAGTTACCTTACTGAATAGTTTCTCATTTATGATCTGGTCAATTTAATAACTGCTCAAGTGGGGAAGCCAAATTTATGAATTTGGAAGAAGTTTAGTTTTATAAGGAAGAAAAATTACGATCGAATTTTTTTTTAGAAAATGGAAAAAATTACTCCGTTCTCAAAATTCTTTTAAGAATTGGCTAGCCCATTGCAAGCATTCAAAAAATCTATGAAGTGAAATCAAGCCCTATGTAATTCTAAGCCGCTGTATTAATTCTACTTCTCCTCTGCATTTCCATCGGATATCAGTAAAATCTAAAGATGATAAAAAATGCAATTGATTTTTTATCAATAGGAAGTCAGTTGTACTGCTGGCGAAAAATAACATGATATTCATTAATAATTAGTACGTTATTATCCAGTACCAATCCGCATGCTTCTGCGCAACAAAAAAAACATCCCGCAGGCAAAGCCCAGGGATGTTCGATTTTACTCAACGTTATGAGAACCATTTTACTGGTTTTCAAGAACAAAGTTAAATAATTCTTAATGATAAACTATTTAAATCACGATAATTTAAACAATTACTATATTTTTTTTACTTAAAAACCTATTCATTGAAGGGTTTAAATAATTGATTATCAGTTACATAAATGTCAAATCAATGATTTAGAGGCCTTCCAGAATTTACCTACTTGTTTTTAATGAAAAAAAATTACTTAAAAAATTAGTGGCCTTTTAGTTAATTCTATGTCTAATCTTTACTTATTCTAACTAACGAATCTGGAATTGACCTTAATTCTACCTTTCGGTGCGGTCATTTCCTTATACCCTTAATTGGCTCTTTGTGAAGATTTATTAAATCAGATGGTAAGAGAAATGTTCTATAAAAATTTAGAAAAAATATTAGTCATATAATTTATAAATTTGTCTTAATTTTATTTTGGAAAAGGTAGCATTTTATAAAATTATATTATTTTGATTGATGTTTTTAGAATTTTTTCTAAGTTCCATTTGTTAAGATTGAGGAAAGAAAGTAAGATTCATGCCGTAACCATACTTAGATGAAGCGAAACACAGATATTATTAAGAAATATGCCCTATTCGGCTCTAAGCTTAGAGGAGAAGCTTATGTTGAAAAGTATTTGGCTAACCTACTTAGTGAAATGGAGACTCATGCCAATCTATATCGCATGGGCGTACGTTTGCAACAAGAATGGGTTGAGCATGAGGAGGGGGTATGCTTGTTAACAGAAGCGTTCGGAGGAAAGGAACTTAGCCCAACAAAGGGTTTTCTTACGCTGACAAGTTCTGAACTGCCAGGTAAATCGCGTCCACGTCTGTTAAGAAGGACCACCAAAGGGAACAGGCGTGTTAGGCCTTTTCTTTTTGAAACAGACTAATTTTTTAATAGTTGTATCGCCCTTTCCATAAGTATTGCAGCTTCTTTCTGATCTCCTCTTCCCGGCTGTTATTACCGGGCTCATATATTGTAGTTCCATCCAGATCATCGGGTAAGTATTGCTGATCTATATAATTTCCCTGAAAATCGTGGGCGTAACGATAGCCTTCTCCATAGCCTAGCTCTTTCATCAGTTTTGTAGGAGCGTTTCTCAAATGAAGTGGTACAGGTAAATGCGCCGTATTTTTTGCTACTTCTATCGCTTGATTGATGGCCAAATAGCTCGCATTGCTTTTAGGTGATGTGGCCAGATAAATAGCTACTTGCGAAAGGGTGATCCTACACTCTGGAAAGCCTATAACTTTTACAGTTTGAAGACAGGCCTCTGCCATAATCATGGCTGTCGGATTGGCCATACCTATGTCCTCCGAAGCCATAATTAACATTCTTCTGGCAATGAATATAGGGTCCTCTCCTGCAACAATCATTCGGGCCATCCAGTACAATGCACCATTGGGATCACTGCCACGTAAAGATTTGATAAAGGCGGAAATGATATCATAATGCTGCTCCCCGGATTTGTCGTACCTGGCCATGTTTTGCTGCACTGCCTCTGTGACCATCTCGTCTGTAATCTCCAAACTTTCGGTAGTTGGTTGACTTGCCACCACAAGTTCTAATAAATTCAATAGTTTCCGTCCATCACCACCCGACAAGCGGAACAAAGCTTTCCGAGACAGAAAGCTGATTTGCCGCGATTTGAGCCATGGATCTTTCTCCAGGGCTCTTTCAATCATAGACTCCAACTCGGCTGCTGTAAATGCTTCTAAAACATATACCTGACATCTGGACAATAAGGCAGCATTAATTTCGAAGGAAGGATTTTCTGTTGTGGCCCCAATCAAAGTGATATGGCCTTTTTCAACTGCTCCCAATAAGGCATCCTGCTGGGTCTTATTATAACGGTGAATTTCATCTATAAACAGTATGGCCGGGAAAAGTCCTGTTGGACGGGCCAATATTTCACGCAGCTCTTTTACCCCGGAATTGATCGCACTGAGATTGTAAAACTGCCTTTTGGATACCTCTGCAATCAAAAGGGCGAGGGTGGTTTTCCCTACACCCGGTGGGCCCCATAAAATCATGGATGGAAGTGCATTTTGTAAAATGGCCCGTCTCAAAGGTCCCTTAGGGCCTAATATTTTTTCTTGACCTATATACTCATCCAAATTTCTAGGTCTTAACCGTTCAGCTAAAGGGGTACTCTGGTTCATATTCAAGTCTAATAGTTTCTCTATCCATTAAACAAAAAAAGCATGGCTTAGTTCGCCATGCTTTTTTTGCGGAGGGATGAATATACCCTATATAGTAATATGGTCCATGGCCATTTGTTTCTTCAGATTTCCCAGCGCGCCAAATATTAGATTGTAGACCGATTGAATGTTAATTTTCATCAGCTCGGCTATTTCATGATTATTCATATTCATATAAAATTTCAAGAAAACGGCTTCCTTCTGGCGCTTCGGAAGACAATGAATGGCTGCATTTAAATGATGGTTGGTAAGATCAAATTCTTCCTCAGAAATAATATGGTTTTCGTGAGAAGGCGTATGAATATGCCAGTACTCTACAGGTATGTCTTCATTACTCGTATGCTTTTGCTGAGCATTTAAATGACGCACCAATTTCCGCTTTATCGAGGCCATCAGATAGAAGCGTACCGAAGTGGTATCACCCAGGGTGGCTCGGTTCTTCCATAGTTCTACAAATAAGTCATGGATACAGTCTTTGATTAGCGGCTTGTCAATGGTAAACTGCGAGCAGTACTGGTATAAAATGTGTACGTACGAACTGTACAGGCATGCATAAGCATTTTCATCGCCTTGTCTAAACTGATCCCAGAACTGCAGTTCTTCTTCTTGCTTGTAGCGTAAATGAGCCATTTTAAGGTAGGTTGATTTGGGGTTAGGAATTACTTTTTATTAAGGGTCAATAATACACTTGTAAATATATTTATTTATTAGAAGATAAAAAAAAATATTTCATGCAAAAATGATATTTGTTATGGGCTGTATTATATTCAAGACCTTGAAAATATCATTATTCTAAGGCTACGAATTCAAATTTATTACCATCGAACAGACCTTTATCACTTAATTTCAAAGCGGGTATTACTAGTAAGGCCATAAATGAAAGGGTCATAAATGGGGATTTTAGGGTTGAATGAAGCTCATCTTTAACATATTGATCGAGTTTTGTATAATCCTTAGCCACCTGGTATCCGTCCCGGTCGGTCATTAATCCTGCAATAGGCAAGGGTAGTATCATTTCTCTATCCGGACCTACGGCCGCCAAGCCCCCTTTATTTTCGATGATTAAATTTACAGCCTTGCTAATACTCATATCGTCGCAGCCAACGGCTAGAATATTATGAGAGTCATGACCAACTGACGATGCCATGGCACCTTTGCTTAGGCCAAAGTTGCGTATAAATCCCACAGCTGGTTTGGCATTCTCATAGCGGTTTATAACGGTAATCTTCAACACATCCTGCTTTGGGTCCGATTGATAGCCTCTTTCCGTTAACGGAAGTGAAGCAAGTGAACTATTGGTAATTAGTTGACCTTCAAGTGCATCGATTACCCTTACTGGAACGGGTAAATTTTTTGCTTTAATAATGAAATCATCGGGTTTTGTAGGGAGGCAGTTAAAAAGATTTGGATGTTCACTGCGGAGATCCGGTAAAAGACTTTTGCCGTCTTTTGCCACCAGGGCCCCATCCAGATAGGTTTCGAGGATATTAAAATCGCTCAGGTTATCTATTACAATAAAGTCTGCAGGTTGTTGTGGATATAATAGGCCAACTGGAAGATTATAGTGATGAACGGGATTGATGCAGGCCGCCTTGAGGACATCCCAAAGATTGTAACCCAACAATAATGCTCTTTTAACCAGAAGGTTGATATGGCCCTCTTCCAGATTGTCGGGGTGTTTGTCGTCCGAGCAGAACATGAGGTCTGCAGGATGATGTTTGAATAATGGTACTAAAGCCTCGAAGTTTCGGGCAGCACTTCCTTCTCTGATCAATATTTTTGCCCCGTATTTAATCTTTTCTGAAGCCTCTTCATAGGTAAAGCATTCATGGTCGGTGCTAATACCGGCATCTATATAAGCCTTGGCATCGGCTCCCCTGAGGCCCGGCGCATGTCCATCAATAGGTTTTCCAAATTTTTTGGCCCATTCTAATTTTTTTAATAGATCCTGTTCCCCATTTAGCACACCAGGGAAGTTCATGACCTCGGCAAGGTAGCCTACTTCCTCTTTGGACAGGAGACTGGCTATATCTTCTGCGTCCAAAACGGCCCCCGCCGTTTCAAAGATAGTAGCAGGGACACAAGAGGGAGCTCCAAAGCAAAATTTAAAAGGTGATCGCTTCCCCTCCGAAATCATATATTCCACACCCTGCATGCCCAGGACATTGGCGATTTCATGGGGGTCAGATACAGTGGCCACCGTCCCATGCACAACTGCCAGACGGGCAAATTGGCTTGGAGTAAGCATTGAACTTTCTATATGTACATGGGCATCAACAAATCCGGGTAATACATAGGGTAATTGTTTGTCCTCTCCTCCTATACATGTAAGCGAAGTGATTGACCCATGGGCAAATTGGAGTTCTACAGCCTCTATTTTTCGTTCCAGGATATTAATATAATTAACCTTCATCATAATTTGGGAAGCATTGCTTGATTATTGTTAGTTTTTTGGATAGGCGTATGGGGCGACATGGAGAAAAATCGTCCTAACCATAAGATCCCGCTTTTTTTTGATATTGAAGGGGACTTAACCCGGTAATACTTTTAAAGCTTTTATTGAAGTTAGCAAAATTATTAAATCCACTTTCAAAGCAGATTTGGGCTACTGGAAGTCTTTCTTCCAGTAATAGTTTGCAGGCATGACCAATCCGAAGCTCAATTAAGAACTGAGAATAAGTTTTTCGGCTTCGACTTTTAAAATAGCGGCAGAAAGAATGCTGACTTATATTGGCTATGTCGGCGATCTCTGAAATGCTTATTTTTTTTTGAAAATTTTGAAGGGTGTATTGGTATATTTTATTGATACGATCCGTATCGAAAGAGTCATATCCTTTCAGATTAAATTGATTAGAAAGGCTAGTGGCTTCTGTACTGGAAGCCAAGATATTTAAAATTTGCAATAACTGCAGGACCCTGTTTTCGCCATTATCGACTAAGAGGTCTTGCATGAGTTGGGAAACTTTATTTTTGCCAATACCCGAAAATTTCAATCCTGTGGCTGATCGCTGAAATAGATCGAGAATGGATCTATTTTCGGGCAATTCCATAAAGGTTTCGCCAAATAAATCGGGAAGAAAATGCAATACGGTAGCCTGAGCCCGGAGGTTTTCTCTCCCCTCAAAATATTTGTCGTCGCAGCGCCAGTAGTGGGGGAGGTTTGGGCCTATGAGTAATAGGTCACCATTCTGGAAATTTTGTATGCTATCGCCGATAAATTGAGTTCCGGAACCTTGTTCGATTAGGACCAATTCAATTTCAGGATGATAATGCCAGCGATCATAGAAATATAAAACTACGTCGCGACGAATACTGTAGGATTGTTGGGTAGCTCTGGGAACCTTAATAAGTTGTGGTTTCATGATTAAATTTACAATTCCTGGACCAAATTAATCATTTTAATGCCAATATAGTTTAATATCTTGCTAAAAATGTAAAATTTCCGCTAAGAATTATTCAATTATTTTGCTTCTAAGAATATGAATAAGAAAATACAACATGATTCTGGCAGGTAAACACGTACCTTTTTTACTTTGGGTCGTATAGTTTATAGGTCGGATATACCGCCCTTAGCATCCACTTAAAATATTATTATAAATAGACATGGCGTCAAAACTTTTAAAAGTACATCCTTCTGATAATGTAATTGTGGCATTACGGGATTTAGAGACCAATTCAATTGTTGAATATGATGGTGCTCATTATCCACTGCCTTACGGTGTAATGGCCAAGCATAAGTTCGTTACTGAGGACATCGATACGGGTGGGGCGATCATTATGTACGGTGTATTGGTAGGTCGTGCCACGCAGCCCATTAAGAAAGGTGAGCCCATTACAACTTTCAACTTACGTCATGATGCTCATGATTATAGCACTGCCCTTCGCCAACCATATAGCTACACTCAGCCTGATGTGAGCAAGTGGGCAAACCGCACCTTCCAGGGGTATCATCGGGCCGATGGTCGGGTGGGTACTTATAACTACTGGCTAGTACTCCCTTTGGTTTTTTGTGAAAATAGGAATGTACTTATCATGAAGGACGCTTTTGAGCGCGAGTTGGGTTATGCCCAAACGGATTTATATAGAAGGCATGTGCAGGCAATGCTTCAGGCATACCAGACCGGGGATCAAAGCCAGCTAAAGAAAATTGAGACCTTTGTGGACCAGCAGGAGCGTACCGGCAAGGCGGATCGTCCCTTTCCCAATGTAGATGGGATCAAGTTTCTCACACATGAAGGGGGATGTGGCGGAACACGTCAGGATGCCAATACCCTTTGTGCGCTATTTGCAGCCTATGCCGTGCATCCTAATGTGGCTGGTATTACGGTTTTAAGCCTGGGTTGTCAGAACTCAGAATTGAAAACTTTAGAGGACGAAATCAAAAAGCGGGATCCTGAGTTTAATAAACCCTTCTTTGCGTTTGAGCACCAAAAGGGGACAGAATACTCCCTGATGGCAGGTGCGATTAAAGAAACTTTCAATGGTCTGACACAAATCAACCAGTTTGAACGTTCCGCTGCACCCCTATCAAAATTATCTGTAGGGCTAAAATGCGGCGGATCGGATGGATTTTCCGGAATCTCTGCCAATCCCGTCTTAGGTCAGTTATCGGATATTCTGGTTGGTCTTGGTGGTCAAACCTTACTGGCAGAATTTCCTGAACTCAACGGAGTTGAGCAGGAATTATTGAACCGTTGCAGTACCGAGGAGAAAGCTGCTAAATTTGAGAAGCTCATGCGTGACTATGCGGGTAAAGCTGAAGCGGTTGGATCTGCTTTTGCCTTCAACCCATCGCCTGGAAATATAAAGGATGGACTGATAACCGATGCAATAAAATCGGCCGGAGCGGCAAAAAAGGGGGGTAATGCTTTTATTGCCGATGTTCTTAACTATACGGAGCGGGCCACTGTTCCCGGCCTGCATCTGGTATGTACTCCTGGAAACGATGTAGAGGCCACTACGGGTCAAACTGCTGCCGGAGCCAATATAATACTCTTTACAACGGGACTAGGCACGCCCACTGGCAACCCTATTTGCCCTGTTGCAAAGGTTGCTACCAATACTAAGCTTGCAGAAAGGATGCCTGATGTAATCGATTTTGACTGTGGACCTGTTGTGGATGGCACCGAGTCCATTGAGGAAAATGCTGACAATTTATTGGAGTATGTGATTAAGGCTGCCAGTGGGGAGCTCACCAAAGCACAACAACTTGGCCAAGACGATTTCATTCCATGGAAGAGAGGTGTTTCCCTTTAATCTATAACATCTGCGCCAATTTTGAACGAGAGTTAATGAGCGCAAGAGAACAAAATAAAATATATGTTTAGTCTAGATAATAAAATTGCCATTATTACTGGAGGAGCTAGCGGCATAGGTTTAGCCATTAGCCAGACCTTCGCCAAACAAGGTGCTTTTGTCCATATTTTGGAACTAAACCAGGACTTGGCTTCACAAGTAGCAGCCGACATCGTCAGAGGGGGCGGCAAAGCCCAAGCTCATCCCGTAGATGTCAGTGATCAGTCTCAGGTTGTAAAAGTGGTGGATGCCATTGCCGGGGTAGCAGGAATTGACATTTTGGTAAATAACGCCGGAATCGCTCATGTGGGTAAGGCGGATACGACCTCAGAAGAGGATTTTGATCGCATTTATCGGGTCAATATTAAAGGAGTATATAACTGTCTTTTTGCTGCCTTGCCTCATCTTAAGGCTGGGGGCGGAGGCGTAATATTAAACATGGCATCCATCGCAGCAACAGTGGGTATCACCGATCGCTTTGCATATTCGGCTGCCAAAGGTGCAGTTTACTCTATGACTTTATCGGTAGCCAGAGACTATCTGGCCGATAATATACGCTGTAACAGCTTGTCTCCAGCCCGGGTGCATACCCCGTTTGTGGATGGATTTATTGCAAAAAATTACCCAGGAAAAGAACCCGAGATGTTTGAAAAACTCTCTAAATCGCAGCCCATAGGCCGTATGGCAAGGCCTGAAGAAATAGGTGCGTTAGCCTTGTACTTATGTTCGGATGAGGCAGGTTTCGTTACCGGATGCGATTACCTGATCGATGGCGGTTTCGAAAAATTAAATAACTAATTAATTCCCAGGGCCCGAAAAGCCCATAGTGAAATTTTTATTCATCATGGCCCGTATTTGTTGGACGGCCATTAAACATAAATAATAAAATGAAATTATTTCGATTTGGTGCTTTCGAACAAGAAAAGCCGGGTGTAGAACTCTCTGATGGTACTCAACTAGACCTTTCCTCATTTGGCGAAGATTATAATGAAGCTTTTTTTGCTGCCGATGGAATAAATCGTCTGGCTGCCTGGCTGGAAACCAATCAAGCGTCATGTCCAGTGTTAGCGTCTGGATTTCGTTTTGGTTCTGCCATAGCCCGTCCCTCCAAAATCATATGTATTGGGATGAATTATGCCAAACATGCCTATGAGTCTGGTGCTACTGAACTCCCTGCTGAGCCCATCATATTTTTTAAGGCTACCTCGGCACTTTGCGGACCTTTCGATGAAGTTGTCATTCCACGGGGTTCTGAAAAAACGGACTGGGAAGTAGAGCTTGCGGTGGTTATAGGCAAGAGAGCGAGTTATGTAAATGAGGAAGAGGCCATGAATTATGTGGCCGGCTATACCATCCATAACGATATTTCGGAACGGGCCTATCAGCTAGAAAGGGGTGGGCAATGGGTTAAGGGTAAAAGTAATGATACTTTTGCTCCTATGGGACCCTATCTGGTTACTGCCGATGAGGTAGCCGAACCTAATAACTTGGATCTATGGTTGTCGCTGAATGGCAAAAAAATTCAGGACAGCAATACCTCCGACATGATCTTCAGAATTCCATTTTTAGTGAGCTATCTTAGCCAGTTTATGAGCCTTCTTCCTGGAGATGTCATCACTACGGGAACCCCCGCCGGTGTTGGGTTAGGAATGAAACCTCAAGTATACCTTAAACCAGGTGATGTGATGGAGCTGGGTATCGAAGGACTCGGTCAGCAACGGCAGGAAACTATTGCCTGGCAGGCTAAATGATACCTGTAGATTGAGAATTCTTTGTAAAAAAATATAAGCATGCAAATCGATTCACATCAACATTTTTGGGTTTTCGATCCGGTTCGTGATTCCTGGATAACGGCAGATATGGCCGTTATCCAGAGGAATTTTTTGCCAGAAGACCTTGCCCCGATTCTCAGGGCTAATCATATTCAGGGCTGTGTAGCCGTTCAGGCCAGTCAGTCGGATTCGGAAACCACCTTTTTATTGCAGATGGCCGAGGCCAACGAGTTTATAAAAGGAGTGGTAGGTTGGACAGACTTAAGAGACCCTCAGATTTACAATAAATTGGAGAGTTTGAGCCAATTTGAAAAACTCAAGGGCTTTAGACATGTAGTTCAAGGGGAACCAGATGGTTTCTTGCTTCAACCCGATTTCATTAAAGGGGTGAAGGCTCTGGCTGCCTTTGATTATCGTTACGACATTCTGATATATCCTCACCAAATAAAGGAAGCATACCGCTTTGCCAGTCAGCTGTCCAATGTTCGTATGGTAGTCGATCATCTGGCTAAGCCCTACATAAAATCGGGTGATATCAAAGGTTGGGCTGAGGATATCACTATGCTTGCGACTCTTCCTAATATTCATTGTAAGGTATCGGGAATGGTGACTGAGGCTGACTGGAACAATTGGAAGCCATCCGATTTTACGCCTTATCTGGATATTGTTTTTTCAGCTTTTGGAGTGGATAGATTAATGTTTGGGTCCGATTGGCCGGTTTGTTTGGTGGCAGCCCAATATCAGGAAATGAAAGGAGTGCTGGATCACTATTTAGAATCCTTTGACCCGGCAGATCGATCAAAAGTGATGGGAAGCAATGCGATTGCCTTTTATAATATTGAAATATGAGGTAATTGAGTAGACCATTGCAATAGCTGTTACACCAGGACTGGCAGAAACAGGTCATGAGAATTTGAACAAAAGAATTTTAGACCATTATATTTGAAAGAATGCTTCAATTTTAGTTATTAAGCATGGAGTCCGTCAAAAATAATGTGTCCGAATATGAAAGGAAAAAGAAGTAATTATAGGGAAGTTGTGTGTATGTTCAATTTGCTGTTGCTGATAGGCAGCTGTTTGATACTTACAGGATCTCAACCCCGGAAAGCACTTGAAATAAAGGTAATGAGTTTCAATATACGACACGGGGTAGATATGAATGAGCAAAATAATCTGCTGGGTATCTTGAAAATCATTGCAGAGGAAAAACCCGATTTAATTGCCTTACAAGCTGTGGATAGTCTGATTATGGATGGTAAAATACAGTTTCAGTTGCGGCAACTAGCGGTTCAAACGGGTATGTCCTACGCTTATGGCATTACAGATCAATCTCAAAATGGTAGCCAGGGAGTAGGTTTGCTTTCGCGATGGCCTTTCGAACGGACCCAGACAATCAACCTTCCGGCGACGGCTGGTGCCGACCCCAAGGTATTATTATGTGGTTTGGTGAAACCATACCCTGGTTTTTCCTTTCGCTTTTGTAGCAGCAGATTAGAATATGCTTCTGTGCTGGATAGAGCCTTACAGGCAGCTTACATCAACAGGATGCTTGAGGAAAGCATTCAACCGGTTATTTTAGGTATGGACATGGGCGCACGTCCCAATGAACAGCCGTATTTTTCTTTTAGAAAAAAATGGAGAGATGCTGCTAGTGGGTCCCTGCTCTCCACCTGGAACGAAGGTATTCCAGGAGATAGGTTAGATTATATTTTCGTTTTATTGAATAACAAGGTAAGGGTAAAAAATTATAAGGTCATCCGGCAATTTCCGGAGGTTTCTGATCATTACCCGATTACAGCCACAATTGAATTTTGGTAAATATGCAAGCACTCAACAGGGTTAAAGTAGGATTATTCATTCCTTGCTATGTAGATCAGTTTTATCCAAGGGTAGGGATAGCCTCTCTGGAGTTATTAGAGAAGCTAGGCTGCCAGGTAGTATTTCCTACCACCCAGACTTGCTGTGGACAGCCCATGGCCAACTCTGGATTTGAAAATATGACTGGAGCTTGTAATCAGTTATTTTTAGACAGTTTTTCAGATTGCGACTATGTAGTTTCTCCATCCGGGAGTTGCATCTTACACCTGAAAGAGCATATGAAAGTTGCGGGTAAAGAAAACCAATCTAAAATACTCCGTGCCAAGGTATTTGAGCTGGTAGAGTTTTTGACAGATATATTAAAAATTAAGGAGATAAAGTCCGAATTTCCTTATCGGGTGGGCCTTCATCAGGGCTGCCATGGGCAGCGTGGATTGTTATTAGCTCAAATGAGTGAGCTGAATGCACCTGCCTATTCAAAACCTTTAGGCTTATTAAGGAAAGTTAAGGGTTTGGAACTTGTAGATTTGGATCGGGCAGATGAGTGCTGCGGATTTGGGGGGACTTTTTGTGTGAGCGAAGAAGCTATTTCGGTGAAAATGGGCAAGGATAGGGTCGCCGATCACATCCGAAATGGGGCCGAGTTTATTACTGGTTCTGATATGAGTTGTTTGATGCACCTTGAAGGTATTCTTCGGCGTAGAGAGTCGAAGGTGAAGGTGATTCATATTGCAGAGATTTTGAATGGTAGCTATATAACAGCACCGGCCCTCAGTTGAAGACCGGTGTTATTACTGGAAATAATAATTCAGAGCTCCCTTACGCTTACTCTGCCGATGCCACACGGCTCGTTTCCGTTAAAATGTCAAAAGACTGCTTGTGCAAATCTGCTCCTTCTCGCACCTCAAAAGTATAAGTGCCGTCGGCTAGGTGGGAGAGATCAAAATATTTAATAAGATGATTCTCGACACGACGATTTTCAGTGTAGAGTAAGTTACTGTTATGATCGTAAATGCGTAGGTTAATCGTTGCCGACTCTGGGGAATGGTACGTCAGGCGAAACTTCATAGACTCTGTTTGTCGTACATTGAGTTTTTCTCTGCCTAGAGTAAGACTGTCTTGAATCGAAGGCGCTGTTTGCGCCTTGGACACAGCAGAACTGAAAGAAAATAGTAGGGCCATGACGGCCATGGTGGTAAGAGATTTTAAATTTTTCATAGGAGTGAATATTTGTGTTATCTAAAAATAGTTAAATCTTATTTTTCGAATGATGTCGGGAGATTTATCTCTGAACTTATAATTCAAATATATAACTAGTTGCTATACAATAAAATAGCTTTTTAGAAGAATTTATTGAACTGGTGGTTATAATAAAGGTAGATCTTTAAATAGTACAGTGATTGTGAGGGTATTCACGTAAGTTCTTCCTATTGTACTATTAACTAAATGTTAAAATTACTATGAGCAAACCTAAAATGGATCACGCGACGGCTTCTGAGGCCTTCAATAAGGATGAAAATTATGTCGACTGGCACGATGAAACCCTCTGGTTTGTGCGCCAGAAGCGAGATAAGGCCTCTAAGGTTCTCCCGGAATGGGAGGCCTTGAGGGAAGCAGGCTCTCAGATCAAACATTATGTGCTATCACATTTGGACGAGCTGTTGATTCAATTTGAGAAAAATGCCCAGCAGAACGGGGTAAGGGTGCACTGGGCGTCCGATGCGGATGAACATAATGCAATCGTGCTAGACTTACTTCGGAAGCATCAGATTACACAGATGGTCAAAAGTAAGTCGATGCTCACCGAGGAATGCCATATGAATGAGTATCTAGCCGCCAACGGGATAGAGGTCATTGATACGGATTTGGGCGAGCGGATTGTGCAACTCCGGGAAGAGCCTCCTAGCCATATAGTACTACCAGCCATTCATTTAAAGAAAAAGGATATCGGCGATCTTTTCCATACTCATTTAGGAACCGAAGCAGGTGCAACAGATCCTCAGTATCTGACCGAAGCCGCCCGGCAGCATTTAAGAGATAAGTTTGTAACCAGAAGGGCGGCTCTTACGGGTGTTAACTTTGCAGTCGCGGAAACGGGGGGCTTTGTAGTGGCCACCAACGAAGGAAACGCTGACATGGGAGCACATCTGGCCGATATTCATATTGCTTGTATGGGTTTTGAAAAAATAATTCCTAAACAGGAGCATCTGGGCGTATTCCTTCGCTTGCTCGCCAGAAGTGCTACCGGTCAGCCCATCACGACATATAGCAGTCATTTCAAGACACCTCGTCCGGGTCAGGAAATGCATATGGTTATTCTGGATAATAACCGAAGTGTACAGTTAGGGCGGCCCGATTTTAGAAATTCCCTAAAATGCATCCGCTGCGGCGCCTGTATGAATACCTGTCCTGTATATAGGAGGAGTGGCGGCCATAGTTATCATAATGCGGTGGCAGGACCCATCGGGTCTATTCTGGCGCCCAACCTGGATATGACCAAAAATGCTGATCTTCCTTTTGCCAGTACCTTATGCGGAAGCTGTTCCAATGTTTGCCCGGTGAAGATTGACATTCATGACCAATTGTATAAATGGAGACAAGTGCTTGCTCAGCAAGGGCATGTGCCTAAGGCCAAACAAATGGGTATTAAGGCCATGTCGGTAGTGTTGTCTCAGCCCCGGTTTTATCAATGGTCTGGTAGGATAGGCCGAACTCTGATGCGCTCCGTTCCTTTTATGGTGAATAATGGCTTAAATCCTTGGTTCAAACAGAGGGAAATGCCTGAGCCACCACAAGAAAGTTTCAGAGATTGGTATGTTCGTAATCGTCAGGATTAAGCTAGGCATTGCGAGCTTAAAGAAATAGATATGCTAAACCAAATATGTGATGAATGCTAGAGAAAAGATCTTAGAACGGATTAAAATAAATAAACCGGAGGAGACCTCTTTGCCTGAAGTTTCCACTTTTCCTAATGAATTTGCCAATCTTCAGGAGACCTTCACTGAAATGCTGGCAGCGGTGTACACCGAAGTAGTACCTGTCAAAAATATAGGGGCCTTGTTGGCTCAGGTAACCGATCGATATCAAGGTGTCACTAATAGGGCTACTACCATAGATGCCCTCATGCCTTGGGCTGATTTCAGCTTGACTGTTAACGACCCACACGAGTTGGAGACCTTAGAACTTGCCGTTTTGAAAGCAGAATTTGGAGTAGCGGAAAATGGTGCCATATGGATATCTGATGATCATCTTTCGCACCGTGTGTTACCCTTTATCACGCAAAACCTGGCATTGGTTATTCCAGCATCTTCCCTGGTAGGCAATATGCATGAGGCCTATCAAAAATTGACAGATACATCGGGGTGGGGATGTTTCATTGCTGGTCCGTCTAAAACCGCCGATATTGAGCAGTCTCTGGTTATAGGAGCACATGGCGCACGCAGCCTGGTGGTATATCTCTTAGAGGATCAATGATTTCTTTGTTTAATCGTCATTCTTAGAGAGACGGTCTTACTATTAACTCATTCATCCAGAAAATTTTAATGGTCGAACTATACCTTTGATTTCTAGCAAAGGTAGCTACCGAATGAAACGTTATATGGAATAGGCGCATAGCGGCATTATGGAATTTTGTTGAAGAATGCCTTATAAATTCCGCTATATTTACATAATTTCGATTTTTAAATCACGATGTAAGTACGAATTGGTACGCCTTTTATACCCCTATCTACTAATGGTGAGGGCATGTACTGGGTTGCAGGGTAGAGGATGCCCCCTAAAAGAGTAGGTCTGCACCCTGTTCCAATATCCTATTTAACGCAAGTTCTATATGCCCAAAATAATTGTTGCCATCGATGGCTATTCTAGCTGTGGCAAAAGCACAACGGCCAAATTAGTGGCCAAACAACTAAATTATCCCTATATCGATACCGGTTCGATGTATCGGGCCGTCACTCTTTATTTTATCCAGAACCACATTTCCGTTTCCAATCCTAAGGAAGTGGAATCTGCCCTGGGTAATATTCATATCACTTTTAGGCTCCATGGCGAGTCAGGAAAAAATCACACTTATCTGAATGGTCTGAATGTAGAAGAAGAAATTCGGAAGATGTATATTTCTGATAAGGTCAGTGAGGTGAGTGCAGTGGCTTCCGTTCGTCATGCCCTGGTTGCTCAACAACAGCGTATGGGCAAACAAAAGGGTATAGTAATGGATGGCCGCGATATAGGCACCGTGGTATTTCCTCAGGCAGAGCTGAAAATATTTATGACAGCTGACCCTACTATCCGAGCACAACGACGGCAGTTGGAACTTATGGAAAAAGGAGAGCTGGTAGGCATAGAGAAAATACTTGAAAATTTAAGATACCGCGACGAGGTGGATACCACCAGAGCGGAAAGCCCCTTGAAACAGGCCGAGGATGCTGTTTATATTGACAATTCACTGATGACTTTGGATGAACAAGTGGACATGGTAGTGCGACTGGCAGATGAACAGATTGGTCTTACACTTCGTAAGCGAAACTTTGGTGAAGGGTAAAATGTCTGAAAATAAATATGATTTCGACTACCTGATAGTCGGTCAGGGGGTTGGTGGAAGTGTGCTAGCCTGGAATCTGATGGAAAGGGGCCATCGTGTATTGGTCCTTGACGATCCTTCTCTTCCCTCATCTTCAATGGTAGCGGCGGGAATATTCAATCCGTTAACAGGGAGAAAACTTGTAAGAACCTGGATGGCTGATGAGTTATTTCCTGTTGCACAAAACTTTTACAAAAGGCTCGAAGACAGATTAAGTGCCTCATTCCACCATTCCATGTCTTTTGTAAGACCTTACCGTTCTTTGGAGGAACAAAACGCATATATGGCTCAGTCTGCGGAGCCGCATATTGCCCCCTATATTGGCCCTTCGATGGATACCGCCACCCTGCTTCCTTACATTCACGCGCCCTATGGAGGACTTCCTATCATTCACTCGGGATGGGTGGACCTGCCCGTTTTTCTGGAAGCATCCCGCAGGTTCTGGCAAGAGCAGGGGCTCTTTCGCGATGAATGTTTTCAGGTACAGGACCTGGCTTTCAATGAAAGTGGAGTATCATGGAAGGGCCTTAGTTTTAGGAAGGCCATTCTGTGCCAAGGAGCCCTGGCTATGGAAAATGATTATTTCAATTGGCTACCCTTTACCCCCGTAAAAGGGGAAATTTTGGAGATTGAAACGGAGCAAAATATCAAGCCTTATTTAATTAATCAAGGAATATTCTTCCTGCCGCTCGACCGTCATAGGCTAAAAGTAGGGGCTACCTATTCCTGGGATCCGTTGAACTGGGAAACTACCATGGAGGCCCGTAAGGAGCTGGAAGATAAAATTCGACCAATTTTTACGGCTCCATTCCAGACCGTCAATCAAAAAGCAGGAATTCGGCCTTCGGTTCGAGATCGCAGACCGCTCGTAGGGATGCATCCAGAATTGCCACAGCTGGGTATTTTTAACGGATTGGGTACAAAAGGGGTGACCTTAGCCCCATATTTTGCTAATAATTTCGTAGAACACCTCGAATATGGCAAAGAATTGAACCCATTAGTGAATATTAAAAGGTATTTTTCGTTATATTTCCGTTGAAGACTGACCATTAAATTATGCGGATAAAATCTATATACAAGCGGATCTTCCTGATCTCCCTCAGCCTCCTGATTGGTGCCTTTTCAAACCTTTCGGCACAGAGATACCCTTCTCAGGAAACTTTTGGTAAAAACCGAATTCAATACAAAAAGTTTAACTGGAAAATTTTCAGGACGACTAATTTTGAAATCTATCATCATCAAGGTGGGACGGCACTTGCTAAATTGACAGCGCAGCACGCGGAAAGTGAGTTTGACCGAATTACCGACTTGCTGGGTTGGACTCCTTACAACCGGGTGAAAATATTCCTGTACAACTCCCCCGCCGAGCTGGAACAAAGCAATATGGGCTTGACTAATATTGACAATCTGGAAGATCAGAAACTAGACTTGGCTCAATCAAGAATCGAGATCGCTTATACCGGCGATCAGGGCGGGTTTAAAAAGAAACTCGTCAATGACATTAGTCTGCTGTTTGTCTACGATATGCTTTATGGGGGCAATATGAGAGAAGCCCTTCAGAATTCCCTATTACTCTCCGTTCCGGAGTGGTTTATGTCTGGGACTGCTGCATACATCGCAGAAGGTTGGTCTCCGGAGCTTAACGATTATATGCGAGATTTCTTCCTTAACAGAAAAGTGCGAAAGCCGACCCTTCTGGAAGGTAATGATGCTCGTTTGATTGGTCACTCCATATGGAACTATGTGGCGGAGCAATATGGGAAGGATAAGATTTCGGATATTTTAAATCTTACCAGAATTATTCGCAACGAGCAATCGAGCATTTCCAGTACATTGGGCTCTCCCTCTTATAATAGATTTTTAAGAGACTGGAAGGCATATTACGTCGACCGTAATAAGCTGGCTGAACAGAGTTATATAAGGCCAGCACAATCCCTGACTATCAAGTTAAATGACTTTGGTGCCATAGACCATCAGGACCAGGTACAGATTTCCATGGATAATAAATGGACGGCCATTAGCGAGATCAAGAATGGCCGCTATCGTGTAAGTATAGTTGATAATGTATCGGGAAATAAAAAGATAATTCGCCAGGGAAAAGTGGATCAGACTGGAGGGGCAACTAAAACAAAAGCTCCTTTAATTGGCTGGACGAAGAAGAATTTATTAGCTATTTTGGCGTACGAAAGCGATCGAAACAATCTTTATATCTATGAAAATATAGGGACCAGAAAGATTAGGGTAAAGCTGAAAAGAAATATTAGGGGCCTCGATCAGGTCAATGATATGGATATTTCCGAAGATGGAACCATGTTAGCTGTGAGTGCCGATAAAGGTGGGCAAAATGACGTATTCCTTATAAGTGTTGCCCGGGCTTCTGCCTTACCGCTTACCAACGATATTTTTGATGATGTATCTCCTCGCTTCGTGGCAGGATCGACAAGAAAGATCGTCTTTTCGAGTAACCGCCCCACAGACACATTGGTAGTAGGGAAGGGTGACTACAAAATGATCACACCCTATCTTTCTATATTTGAACATGATGGTTCGCCACGGTCTGAGTCTATCCCCCTCTTATTACAGGGGAAAGGTCAGGCTAAAATGTTGCCAGTTTATGCTGATGATAACAAAGTGATCTATCTTTCCAATGAAAAAGGAATAAACAATCTTTTCCGCATCGAACGATCTTCAGGGAATTCTTCGCAGCTGACCAACTATATCTTTAGCCTCCGGGCAGCCGATTTAATTTCAGAGGGGAGCGGCGCTCTGGCTTATACTTATCTGGAGGATGGTCATTATCAGATGGGGTACCAAAATAACTTCAACCTGAATGCTACCGTCACGGCACCCTCTTTGAATGAACCAAAAAACAACCCTGCCGGGCAGCCCGATGGGTCCGAGACGGTAACGACAGATAGCACGAAGGTTAATAATCCTGTCGAACAGCGACTGGTACTGCGCGAAGGTGAAGTAGATACCGATCATTATGAATTTGATGAGGATGTACTCAAGACCTTCGAAAGTCGTGCCAGACGGGGAACCTTTGCCAGTGCTCCTTCTGGTGTATCACGAAAGCGCCCTGTACGTGAAAATATCGCAATTAAGGGCCCCTATCCGTATAAAGGACTATTTATAAATAATAATGCTGGTTCTGACTGGCGTATAGATCCCATACGAGGATTTGGATATGCTCAGAACATCGTGATGAATGATCTTTTGGAAAATCATGTGATCAAAGCAGGCTTGTTTGTGAATTCAACCTTTAAGAATTTAGATCTCTTCGCCGAATATTGGAATAATACCAACCGTATCGATTTTGGAATCAGGGTCGATCGTAAAAGCTTAAATCTGGCCACAGAAAACTATCCTCAGAAGTATAAATTCAATCAGGTAATGTTTTCTCTTTCCTATCCATTTAGTACTTCGAGTCGGCTCACCGTGTCGCCGATGTTTTCTTCGACGAGGATGATAGATGTATATATTCTTGCTAATCCTGATTTGGCATCCAGCTATGGTGGGGTAAGAAGTGAATACGTATTTGATAATACAAAGGTTCGTGGGGTAAATATGCTGGAAGGTACCAGATTCAAAATACGTTATGACAATCATCTGGGTCTTAGCAATAGCAATGAGAGTTTTAACCGTGTCAGTTTGGATTTTCGTCATTACCAGAAAATCCACCGGGAGATTATCTTCGCTATCCGGGCTGCTGCCAGCCACTCGGGGGGGAAGTCGCCTAAGCAAAATATATTAGGAGGGATGGAGAACTGGATTTCTAACCGTCAGGACTCCCGCGCCACGGATGATCCCTTAAATTTTGGCCCCACCATTGATAACCGCGATATATTCTTTGCCGATTTTGCTACTAATCTTCGAGGCTTTAACCTTAATAGACTCTCAGGATCTAGTTATATGCTGTTAAATGCGGAGCTTCGAATTCCACTTGTTAAATATCTTTACAGAGGTTCCATTACCTCTAGTTTTTTACGGAACTTCCAGGTGGTAGGCTTCGGGGATATTGGAACAGCCTGGACAGGAAAAGGTCCATTTAGTGAGGATAATAATTTAAATACTAAGGTGATCGGAGTAGATGGAGATCCGTTCAGAGTAACAGTTACCGATTTTAATAATCCTTACCTCATGGGATATGGAGTAGGCGTACGCTCTACCTTGTTCGGTTTTTATGTAAAACTTGACTATGCCTGGGGCGTAGATAATGGGTATACCAATAAGCCAATTCCTTATGTAACCCTAGGATACGACTTTTAAATCAGAAAAATAGGTAGGGAGGGGCTTTACTTTGCTCGTCACCATTATTGATGCAGATTGGATTAACACCATTTATGAAGAAAATACTAGGTTTGATACTGTTACTAGGATCACTCACGGAGACCTATGGCCAAAGGGAAGTGATGTTTGAGCAGTATGTTCAAAATCCTATGGCCATCAATCCGGCTTTTACCGGGGTACGAGGTGATTTTAATATGACTGCCATTTTTCGAAGAAAATGGTTTACCATCCGGAACTCTCCTTCCAGCCAAACTTTCGCTGCTGATGGGCTAACTGCCAATGGGCGTTGGGGAATTGGATTTCAAGCACTCAACGACCAGACCAGTTATTTTACAACCACAGGATTTTACGGTTCATTAGCTTACCATATGCCAGTGGCCTCCAACTGGAAGCTTTCTTTGGGAGGTCAAGGAGGTATTAATGTTTTGCCTATTGTAGATGTTAGTAACCTAGGTAACAACCGCGCTTATGGAAGTTTTGGACTGGGTGCTTGGTTGTACTCTGACCATTTATATTTCGGCCTTTCCAAACCAGAAATACTCAATCAGAATTTCGGTTCGCAACGCGTAGCTGCTTTGTACCGCCGGCCCCTGTATATGACTGTAGGAGGAAGCTATGACTTAGGAGACGAGCTGCTGTTATTGCCTTACGTACTTATGGTGCAGGAGAAAAGCAGAAGCTTTCGGGTCGATTTGGGAGGCAAACTTTGGGTTCATCAGAAAGTGGGGCTGGGCCTGTCGTATCGAATGGGTGGTAAGCCAGCGTATAGCAGCGAAGCGGTTAATTATTTTCAGATATCTGGAGAAGTTCAGGTAGGCCCCAATGTACGCTTAGGTTATAATTATAACAGTCGCCAGGCGGAACAGCAGTATATCTCGGCTCAGGGGCCTAAGGGAATACATGAGTTGATGTTGAAGTTTACACCTTCGCCAGTCGGCTTTCAAAAATTTTAAATTTTGTTTTTTAATTAATATCATTTTTAGCTGGGTAAAATGGAGATTTTTTGCTCGTTGTAAGCATAACTCTCTTAACTTTGTCGGTCAAAAGCAATAATCACATTGGTGATGGAAAAATACACGTATATAGCAAATTCCGAAGGCGCTTACATTGAGAATTTATATAATTCCTATAAGCAAGATCCGGCCTCTGTAGATGCAGGTTGGCAGAAATTTTTTGAAGGGTTCGAGTTTTCCCAGAAGTATCCCGCAACAGGCTCAGCGCCAGTGAATGGCACCTCCAATGGTGTTGCCACTATTGCTAAACCCAGCGATCCTTCGCAAACCAGAAAGGAAATGGAAGTAGTCCATCTCATTCGCGGTTTTCGATCTAGGGGGCACTTATTGGCCACTACCAACCCTATTCAAAAACGAAAGGATCGTAAACCCCAGCTCGACATCGCCGATTTTAATCTTGGCGAAGGCGACCTGGATACGGTATTTGAGGCGGGTATTGAGGTGTTTGGGCGACCGGCCACACTCCGGGAAATTGTAGATTCTCTCACCATTATTTATACTAAAAATATTGGTTTCGAGTATTTATATATTCGTGATCGTGAGCAAAAGGGATGGTTGCGCCGGAAGATCGAGAAAGAAGCCCTGGATATGAATTTTACCATTGATGAGAAAAAACATATTCTTTCTAAACTCAATGAGGCTGTAGTTTTTGAAAACTTCTTACATACAAAGTATCTGGGTCAGAAACGCTTTTCACTGGAAGGTGGGGAGACTACCATACCAGCTTTGGATGCAATGATCAATACGGCTGCTAAAATGGGTATTGTGGAAGTGATGATTGGGATGGCTCATAGGGGACGTCTCAACGTACTTGCGAATATCATGCAGAAGACCTATGGTCAGATATTCAATGAATTTGAGGGTAATATGCCGGACCAAGTTTGGGGAGATGGGGATGTGAAATACCATATGGGTTTCGATAGCCAGATCACCACTGCCGACGGGCATAAGGTTCATTTGAAGTTAGCCCCCAATCCATCGCACCTGGAGGCTGTAAATCCTGTAGTGGAAGGCTATGTTCGTGCTCGGGCCGACGGTATGTATGATAGCGATTATGACAGAGTACTACCTATTCTGATTCACGGCGATGCTGCAGTGGCAGGACAGGGCATAGTATATGAAGTAACCCAGATGTCTGGGTTGAAGGGATACTATACAGGCGGTACCATACACTTTGTAATAAACAACCAGGTCGGTTTCACCACCGACTTCAGCGACGCACGGTCTAGCATTTATTGTACTGATATTGCCAAAATCGTTGATGCGCCCGTATTGCACGTCAATGGTGATGATCCTGAGGCTGTGGTATTCTGTATGCGCCTAGCGGTAGAATATCGTCAGAAATTTAATAAAGATATATTTATTGACATGGTGTGCTATCGTCGCCATGGCCATAATGAGGCTGATGAGCCTAAATTTACCCAACCAGTTTTATATAAAGCGATCGATGGACATCAAAATCCTAGAGAGATTTATCAAAAAACATTGGCCGATCGGGGAGATGTAGACGCGAAGCTTGCCCATAATATGGACAAGGAATTCAAGCAGCTTCTTCAGGAAAGATTGGACATGGTAAAACAAAAGGCATTGCCTTATACTCTGCCCAAATTGGAGCAGGAATGGCATTCCTTACGCAAATCCCGACCCGAAGACTTCGAACAGTCACCCGATACCGGTGTTCCTTTAGAGGTATTGGAGCGTATAGGCAAGGCTCTTATTAAGACTCCCGATGGTTTTAATCGACTTAAGCAGATAGATAAGCTACTGAAAGATCGCGAACAGATGATCTTTAAGAAAAAGCAGGTTAACTGGGCTGCTGCTGAACTCCTCGCATACGGCTCCATCCTGACAGAAGGTAACATTGTCAGGCTCAGCGGACAGGATGTGCAGAGGGGGACCTTCTCACATCGTCATGCCGTATTGAAAGATGTGGAGACCAATGAGGCTTATAACAGCCTAAGCCATATACAGGAGGATCAGGGAAGATTTATGATCTATAACTCGCTTCTTTCAGAGTATGGCGTACTAGGTTTTGAATTTGGTTATTCAATGGCCAATCCGAATGCTTTGGTTATATGGGAAGCTCAGTTTGGTGATTTTGCCAATGGTGCGCAGGTTACCATCGACCAGTTTGTTACATCCAGCGAAACCAAATGGGATCGTTGGACAGGATTGGTTATGCTTCTTCCCCATGGATATGAGGGGCAGGGGCCGGAGCACTCCAATGCTCGTCCGGAAAGATATTTACAGCTGTGTGCGAACTACAATCTGATTGTTGCCAACGTTACTACACCTGCCAATTTCTTCCACCTGATGCGTCGTCAGTTGCATTTCCCATTCCGTAAGCCATTGGTGGTAATGTCTCCCAAGTCAATGTTGCGTCATCCCTTATGTATGTCTCCTATAGATGAGTTGGTGAATGGTCGCTTCCAAGAAACCATAGGAGATTCCTATGCCGACCCGGCCAAGGTCACCAAGGTATTGCTTTGTACCGGAAAAATTTATTATGAATTATTCCAGAAGCAACAGGAAGATAAAAGAGATGATATAGCCATTATTCGTCTGGAACAAATGCATCCTTTCCCGCAAAAGCAGATCGATGCGCATATGGCACAGTATAAGAATGCCAAGATGTATTGGGTTCAGGAAGAGCCCTTTAACATGGGAGGTTGGACCTTTATGCTCCGGATGTATGTAGGGCCTGAGCCACTTCAGGTGATTGCCAGGGAGTCCAGTGCTTCACCATCTACAGGATTTTCTAAAATCCATGCTAAGGAGCAAGAAGAAATAATTAATCGCGCTTTTGAAGCATAATTTATATATTTAAGACACTAACTACGATAACGAGATAGCGTAACAATGGCTGAAATAGAAATAAAAGTACCGCCGGTAGGCGAATCTATTACCGAGGTAACTATAGGAAACTGGTTTAAGAACGATGGCGAATTTGTGAAGTTGGATGAGGTGATCTGTGGCTTGGACTCCGACAAAGCGACCTTTGAACTCACTGCTGAAGCAGAAGGGATTTTGCACATTAAGGCACAAGAAGGCGATACGTTAAATATCGGCGATCTGATAGCGACCATCGATAAATCGGCCGATGGAGCGTCTTCTGCTCCCAGCGAATCGAAAGAGGAGTCTAAAGTGGAAGTTAGCGACGCACCAGTAGCCGAAGCCCCAAAAGCGACGGCAGCCCCAAAAAACTATGAGATGAAAGTTCCTTCCGTAGGAGAATCCATTACGGAAGTGACCATAGCGTCTTGGAATAAACAGGATGGCGATCAGGTGCAGCTTGATGAGATCCTTTGCGAGCTGGAATCTGATAAGGCTACCTTCGAGCTTCCTGCTGAAGCGCAGGGTGTTTTACGCATTGTAGGTCAGGAGGGAGATACCCTGGCTATTGGCGACGTAATCTGCGTGATTGAGCAAGGTGCCGGAGCTGCTGTTACCTCTTCTTCCGATAAATCGGAAGCTGCTCAAACATCATCAACTTCATCAGAAAAAGGGTTTTCTGAAAAACATACTTCTCCTGTAGCCGCTAAAATTTTGGCGGAAAAGGGTATCGATCCTAAAGATGTAGATGGTTCTGGTGCAGGTGGCCGGGTAACTAAGGAAGACGCCCTCAAGGCTGGATCCAAACCCGCACAACCTGCGAGCGCCCCAGCTCCTAAATCAGCCCCTGCTCCGGTTGCCGCTACCAACGGAAACCGTGGTCAGCGTCGCGAGAAAATGTCCTCACTACGCAAAACTATCGCTAGGCGTCTGGTAGCCGTAAAAAGTGAAACAGCCATGCTAACTACCTTTAATGAGGTAGATATGAAGCCGGTTATGGATCTGAGAGGTAAGTTCAAGGATAAGTTTAAAGAGAAACATGAGGTGGGGCTTGGCTTTATGTCATTTTTTGTGAAAGCCGTATCGGTGGCCTTGAAAGACTTCCCGGTAGTGAACGCATATATGGATGGCGAAGAATTGGTATATAACGATTATGCCGACATTTCCGTTGCCGTATCCACCCCTCGCGGGCTGGTAGTCCCTGTTATTCGCAATGCCGAAAATTTATCATTCGCTGGTGTAGAAAAAGAAATTGTACGTCTGGCCGTTAGAGCTCGGGATGGTAAGTTAGGACTGGACGAAATGTCCGGAGGTACTTTCACTATTACCAATGGCGGAATATTTGGTTCTATGCTCTCTACTCCAATTATCAATGCCCCTCAGTCAGCGATTTTAGGAATGCATAATATAGTTGAAAGAGCAGTGGTGGTAAATGGTGAGATCGTCGTTCGCCCCATCATGTACCTGGCACTTTCATATGACCACCGGATCATTGATGGAAAGGATTCTGTATCCTTCTTAGTGCGCGTTAAGCAACTTCTGGAGGATCCTACCAGATTACTATTAGATATGTAATATTTTTGAAGGCTGCCAGACTTTGGCAGCCTTCAATGATTATAAGCTACCTATTTTAGCTTATCATTCTCCCAATGCCTGTCCTTGTCTCGACTGGTTTTCTTCGCCATATTCTTTTCAAATGCCTCTGTGAGGTTTATTCCTGTTTGGTTTGCGAGACAAATAAGCACCCATAGCACATCAGCCATTTCATCGCCCAGATCTTTATTTCTGTCAGACTCTTTGAAGGACTGATCCCCGTAAGTCCTGGCCATTATCCTTGCCAGTTCCCCAACCTCCTCGGTCAGTATGGTCATATTGGTTAATTCAGAAAAATAGCGAACGCCATAGGTCTTAATCCATTCGTCTACGGTTGCTTGAGCTTGTTCCAGAGTCATATTTATATTCTGTTTTTAGAGTCAATAAGAATGGTTACGGGGCCGTCGTTGATCAGAGCTACTTGCATATCCGCTCCAAATTTTCCGCAGGCAATTTCCTGGCCCAAAACAGTCGATAGGTAATTTTTCATAGATTCATATAAGGGAATAGCCTGGTCGGGATGTGCAGCCTCAATAAAAGATGGCCGATTTCCTTTTTTTGTACTCGCATGCAAGGTGAATTGACTAACTAATAAAATCTTCCCTGCGACGCTGTTAAGGTCCAGATTCATTTTTCCATCTGAATCACTGAATATTCTCATCCCTACAATCTTTTTACCTAACCATTGGACGTCCTCTTCTGAATCCTCATGGGTAATCCCCAAAAGGATCAAAAGTCCTTTCCCTATGTGCCCTACTTTCTCTCCTGCTATGGTAACCTGGGCCTCCGCAACGCGCTGAACTACTGCAATCATTATTTAATTTAGGATTAATATCTGTTGTTCTGACAAATCTAAGCAAAAGCTGGAGGTTTCATGATTGTTTTCTTAAAATGCCTTCAGCACCCGGAACTGAATGAAAAAAGACTATATTCGTAACGTTTATAATTTCCATTTTGATTGACTTTAAAAATGACGGATGAGCAAATTTCGGTTTTTGATATATTCAAAATAGGGGTAGGCCCTTCGAGCTCTCACACGCTGGGGCCATGGCGAGCCGCTGAAAAATTCCTTGATGAACTTGATCAGAAGGACTGGCTGACCGAAGTGAAGAGCATTCAGGTACTCTTGTATGGTTCCCTGGCTAAAACCGGTATTGGGCATGGTACCGATCAGGCCGTAGCACTAGGCTTGTCGGGACATGACCCCATCTTAATAGATTGTCAACAGATTGGCACATATATATCGGAAATAAAAGAACAGAAACATTTAGAACTGAAGGGGATGCATCGTATCCCTTTCGATTATAAAAATGATATCGTCTTTCTTTTTAAGGAGTCCCTGGCCTTTCACCCCAATGCCCTACGTTTCAGAGTGAACCTCGCTAATGGGGCCACGCACGAGCGGGTATATTTTTCCATAGGCGGAGGATTCGTGATTCAGGAACATGAAGAGGTCATAACCTCCCCTGATTTCCAATTGCCATACCCTGTAGATACAGGGTCAGATCTTTTATCCCATTGTAAGGGCTCCCAACTATCTATTTGGGAATTGGTAATGGCCAACGAGTGCTGCTGGAGAGAGGAACAGGAGGTGCGTGCAGGTTTGCTTCATATTTGGAAGGTGATGACCGAAAGTATCTTTGCCGGTTGTAGGAATTCGGGTATTCTTCCAGGAGGGCTTCAGGTGAAGAGACGTGCTGCTGCATTAAGTAATAAATTATTGCATCAGAAGCCAGCACAAGATTATGAGCAATGGCTGAGTTTAATTACCCAGGAGGGGAATGGATTTCATTATACCCTGGACTGGGTCAACTGTTTTGCCTTGGCCGTTAATGAAGAGAATGCATCTTTTAGCCGGGTAGTTACAGCACCCACTAATGGAGCGGCAGGTGTTATACCGGCAGTGCTCCAGTACTATATGATATTTTGTGAGGGGGACGAAGCGTCTGTCGTGAAGTTTTTACTGACCGCTGGGGTCATAGGAAGTATCTTTAAGAAAGGCGCTACCATATCGGCAGCTATGGGTGGTTGCCAGGCTGAAATAGGTGTATCGTCGGCAATGGCTGCTGCCGGACTGACTCAAGTACTTGGGGGCTCCGTGGAGCAATGTATGGAAGCGGCCGAAATTGCCATGGAGCATCATCTGGGCCTGACTTGCGACCCCATTGGTGGGCTGGTTCAAATTCCCTGTATCGAACGTAATACTATGGGCGCTATTAAAGCCATTACCGCGAGTCAGCTCGCCTTGCAAGGAGAACCGGGTGACGCAAAGGTATCGTTAGACCATGTGGTGCAAACAATGTGGGAGACGGCCCAGGACATGCATCACCGCTACAAAGAGACCTCCGAAGGCGGACTGGCTCTCCGTATCCCTATTAGCCTGAGCGATTGTTAGGATGAAATTAACTCCATTTCAGGTGCCTCAGTACCATGAAAGCCCCTGAAATGGAAGTTGGTTATAGGTTGAGTAATAAATGGGCCAATCCGAAGTACACCGCATAGCCGATCAAGTCGTTTGCCGTAGTGATAAAAGGCCCTGAAGCAACGGCGGGATTGATACCAATTTTATCCAGAAAGATGGGAGTTACCGTTCCCATAAAGGACGCCAGAAATACTACAGACATCAGGGCAGAGGAAACGACCAGCGCTAGGCGCATCTCATTTCCTATTAACAGGTTAAATCCAAAAACGATACAGCTGATAATAAATCCATTGATAAAAGCCACGGCAAACATCCTGATCAGGCGTTGGCCAAGACTATCATCCATCCCCGATTTGTCGGCCAGGCTTTGAAGGATGATGGAGGACGTCTGAATTCCGACATTTCCTCCTGTTGAGCCTATGATGGGAATGAAAGCTGCCATGGCGGGTACAATTTTTAGGTCACCTTCGAAAAAACTGATAAATTTTGCCGCCAAAATCCCCCCCATCATACCTACTAGTAACCAGGGAAGACGAGCTTTGGTTTGCTCCCATATGGTGTCATCCACCTCCACATCTCCGGTAATACCAGCCATGGCCTTGGTGTCGGAACTTGCCTGCTCCGTAATAAAATCCACAACGTCATCAATCGTAATGCGTCCCAATAGTTTGCCTTGTACATTTACTACTGGGAGGGCGTCAAGGTCATACCGCTGCATGAGTTCGGCCACTTCCTCGGCAGGGCGATAGGTCTCTACGTAGATAACATCTTTTTCATAGAGACTCTCAACTTTGGTATTTTTGTGGGCTAGAACTATTTTTTTCAGAGATAAAGTGCCCAACAATTTTCCGTTATCGTCGACAACATAAACTGTATATACCCGTCCAACATCCTCGGCCTGCTTCCGTAATTCTTCTATGGTTTCATTTACATTCCAATTTACGTTGGCCTTAACGAGTTCCTTTTGCATAAGGCCTCCAGCCACATCTTCGTCGTAATGGAGTAGGTCCAGAATGAAGCGAGCTTGTTCCCGATCCTCCAGAAGGGCAATAACCTCTTCACGGATGCGGATGGGCTGCTCGTTTAGCAAATCTACGGCATCATCTGAGTCAAAGAGGTTCACATACCTGGAGATTTCTTCAGAGGTAAAGTGTTTCAGAAACTCTCGCCTGTCATGAGGATCCAGATCGGCCAGAATTTCAGCCCCGGTCGACACATCCAGATTGGTAAGCAGAAATTTGGCAGGTTCAGTTTCCAGCTCGATGAGCAGATTGGTGATATCAGCAGGGTACCATTCTTCCATTTCAGCCCGAATGGCGGTCCGGTTTTTCTGCTCTACCAGTTCTTCTATATGTTCTACATATTCACGTGTTAACTCAAAATTCATAAGTGATGGCTGTTAGGCATTAATTTTTTTATTCACTGAAGGTTCTGGGTAGCTTCTTTTTCCTTCTGTGCAGCGGCTACCATTTGAGTTAAGGTAACAAATTCTGCAACGCCCAATCGTTCCGCCCTAAGTGTCAGCAATGGATGTTCCGGGAGGTCGGCCAGTGGTTTAAGGGCATTTTTCAGGGTTTTTCTACGCTGATTAAACGCCGTTTTTACGACAGTGAAAAATAACTTTTCTTCACAGTCCAAATTTTTTATGTTATTTCTACGGAGTCTAATCACACCCGATTGAACCTTAGGGGGAGGGTCGAAGGCGCCCGGAGGAACGGAGACCAGGTAGTCGATGTCGTAAAAGGCCTGTAGCAAAACACTTAGAATACCATAGTCCTTATTGCCGGGAGCAGAAGCAATTCTTACAGCAACTTCTTTTTGGAGCATGCACACAATTTCAGGAATCTGATCGCGGATTTGCAGAGCCCTGAAAAAGATTTGAGACGAAATATTATAGGGGAAGTTTCCGATGATAGCAAATGGCTTATCAAAAACGGTTTCCGTCTGATATTTCAAGAAATCACCTTCTATGATATTGGGTGTGAGACCAGGGTAATGTAACTTTAGATAGGCCACTGAATCCCTGTCTATCTCGATTACATAAGTTTCGTACTGCGGCTTTTCCAGCAGGAGCTTCGTAAGAACCCCCATTCCGGGGCCTATTTCCAGTACCTTATCGTAGGACATATGGCTAGAGAGTCCATCGACTATCTGTTGAGCAATATGCTGATCTTTTAGAAAGTGTTGGCCCAAGTGCTTCTTGGCGCGAACTTTCCCGTCGTTATGTTTTTTATAATTTGTCTTCACGATTCAAAATTAAGCCTTAATTTGTAGATTTAGCGAATAATGCCTGCGATCAACATTAAAATCTGAAGACAACATCATTTATGGAACTGATATCCTCACATACCAACTGGCAAACCCTTCATGCGACGCTACAACATCTGAACCTGATCGGGATAACGATTACCCCCGAATTCGAAATTCAGAGCGTAAGTTCTCATACCCTGGCAAAAACAGGATGGGAGGAGCAGGAACTGATCGGGCGGAGTATATTCGAGAGTCTGGTGCCCAAGGAAGATGAATACGAAATCAGACAAATGCTTGAAGAAGGTTTTCAGGGGAAGCGTAAACTGGAAAAAAGAGAAATTCCTTTTTTAGCGAAAAAAGGGACGGTTCGTACCTTTTCTATCAATTCAGTGCTTATTCAGACTCAGGGTAAGAGAATGCTGGGGATCACCTTGATTGGAGACGACATCACAAGACGTCGCCGCATGGAATCGTCTATTACCAAATCCAATTCGCAGCTGCAGGATCTTGTTGACAATACGAGTGACTTGATTCAGCTTGTGGCCATGGATGGTAAATTTATCTTTGTGAATAAAGCCTGGAGGGAGGTTTTAGGTTATGGTGTAGATGAAATCGCTTCTATGCAGATGAGTGATATCATTCATCCCCAACATTTTACCGAGGTGAATTTGCAGCTCGAGGAAATAAGGGAAGGCAAATCGAAACCCGATTTTGAAGCAGTTTTTCAATCTAAAAAGGGAAAAAAAGTCTTCGTAAGAGGTAGCGTAAATTGTCGATTTGATAATGGCAAGCCCACTGCTTACCGTTGCATCTTAAATGACTATACCGAAAAAATACGGGCAGAAAAAGCGCAAAATCTGTATTACAGCATTGCTAACTGGACGGTCAATACCCAAAATCTTTACGATTTCTACCATGCTATTCACGAGGAGCTAGGGAAAATTATTGACGTAAAGAACTTTTTTATAGCCCTTTACGATCCGAATAAGAGTTATCTCTATTTTCCCTATTACGTAGATCAGTATTTTAAAGGGAATGTCCGTTTTACCCGGCGCCGATTAGGAAATGGACTTACGGAATATGCTATTGCTTCTAACCGGCCCCTTTTTCTTTCGGATGGAGATATAGAGCAGTTGGCCAAAACGAATAGCCTATATCTATATGGCGTTACTCCCAGGCAGTTGCTTTGCGTACCCTTGCGGATAGGAGATCGGGTGACAGGCATTATTGGCGTGAAGTCTTACGATGATCCGAAAATGTTTGATGCCAGAGACCTGGAACTTCTGGAATTTATCTCCGGGCAGGTGGCATTGGCCATTGCTCGAAAACAAAGCGAGGAGGAACTCAGCCGCTATGTAGCACGCCTTAATGCGATATTCGATAGTAGCTCACACCTTATATGGTCAGTTAACAAATCACTACAACTGACCTCATTTAACAGCAATTATGCCGATCTGATACAAAAACAGATCGGTATACGCCCTACTTTGCAGGTAACTCCAGAAAAATTTGGCTGGCGCATGGTCGGGAATGCTAACCGCCGGATTCTGGAATCGAAGTATCGGCAAGCCTTACGGGGAGAGCCCCAGTATTTCGAATTTAAGATTGATAGTAATAATGGCCCAGATATGTGGTTGGAATTTTACCTGAATCCGATCCGCTACGCCGAGGGGGTTATAGAGGAAGTATCTGGAATTGCCCGGGACATTACCCGTAGAAAGGAAGCGGAGCTATCCCTTCGTCATTCAGAGGAACTTTTCCGGGGGATATTTGAAAATTTGCAGGATATCTATTGCCGTATAGATCGGGAAGGAAGGATTACCATGGTAAGTCAATCGATTTTGAAACGTTTGGGATATCTACCCGAAGAGGTAATTGGTCATAAAATGACGGAGTTCTTTTCCGATAAAAAGCGCATACATTCCGCCCTGTTCCGGCTTCGAAGGACGAAAAGTCTCAGGAATTTCGAAATTTCAATGAACCGGAAAGATGGTACTGAACGCCAGTTTATGATCAATATGTTGATGTTTGTGAATGACAAAGGGCATACGGCTGAAGTAGCAGTATTAGCGCGCGACATTACCGAACTCAAGCGCAATGAACTGGAGCTGCTCAAGGCCAAAGAGCATGCCGAACACTCGCTCAAGGTCAAAGAAGGCTTCCTTGCCAATATGAGCCATGAGATCAGAACCCCTATGAATGGAATAATTGGGATGATCGATCTGTTAGGTGAATCGGAACTAAACGAAGAACAGCGCGATTTTGTTATGACCATCAAAAGGTCTTCTGAAACCTTATTGACTATTTTGAATGATATTTTGGATCTATCCAAAATAGAAGCCGGCAAAATGGCGCTTCATCATGCCCCTCTTTCAGTTCAGGAGTTATTGCTCAAACTGGTTTCATTATTTGGTCAGGCTGCCAAAAGCAAAGGAAATACTCTGTCCTATCAGATCGGGCCGGATGTACCTCCATTCCTGATGGCCGATCAAACGCGTTTGCTGCAAATAATGTCGAACCTCACCAGCAATGCACTAAAATTTACTGAAAAGGGAACCGTCGAAGTAAATTTATCCCTCGTGGAGAGAGATGGAGACAATGCCAAAATCAAGGTTGAAGTTAAAGACTCTGGAATAGGCATTAGCGCCACCGATAAACAAATACTCTTTACCTCTTTCACCCAGCTAGATAATTCCTCCAAGAAATCCTTTGGCGGTACTGGGCTAGGGCTTTCGATCAGCAAACAACTGGCAGCCATGATGAAAGGCGAGATTGGAGTGGAATCGGTGATAGGAGAGGGGAGTACTTTTTGGTTTACTTTTGTGGCAGAGATCACGACTGGAGCCTTGGTTGCCAGTGCAGAAAGCGAAGACAATCAACCGATCGATATGGTACTTTCCGAGGTCAGTCCACTTATCCTGCTGGTGGACGACAATGCCGTGAATAGGAAAGTGGCCATGGAAATTCTGAAAAAGAGTGGCTGCATAGTGGAACTTGCCGAAAGTGGCTTTAGGGCGATAGAAATGGTTGAACAGAGACATAAGGGGCAGGAAAAAATGTATGATGTCATATTTATGGACATCCAGATGCCGGATATGGATGGAGTCCATGCCACCCAGGAAATCAGGAAACGGGTGTTGGCACTGCCGCCCATTGTGGCGATGACGGCCTATTCCATGAAAGAAGATAGGGATCGATTTATAAGCAAAGGAATGGATGATTACCTGGCTAAACCCATCAGAGCGCATTTATTAATTCAGAAGGTAAAAGAACTGATAGGGTATAAGGGGAGGCCAAAATCTGGAACCTCTGCTAAGCCTGTCCCGGTCGAACCCACCATTCCAGTTCTGGACAAAGAAATTATCTACCAATTGAAAAGTATTGGAGGTAGTGATTTGGTTTATTCTGTTTTTGAGGATTTTGTAGAGGAGTCCGGGCAGCTCGTTACTGAGTCGCTAGCCGCATTTGAAGCCGATGATATAGCTACTGTAAAGAGCCATTTGCACACTCTGAAAGGAAGTGCAGGGACTGTAGGTGTCTCACAGCTTGCAGAAATCGCCAGAGATGCAGAGTGGTTGTTGAAGTCGGACGATAGAAGTTCGCTACCTACAGCCCTGCCGGCACTCAAGAAGGCCTATGATTTGTTTTTGGAAAGCTATCAGGATTTATTAAAATCCTGGATGTAGACTTTTGAGTGGTATAAAAAAATTGTGAGTAGGCCAAATCTTTATTTTTTTCTAGAAAATGGTCGGGTATAATTGATGTTTCGTCGATTAAAAGGGCTTGTTCATCGATTGTCTTTAAATGAAGTACGTATAGGGTTAAACTTTGGGACCTGTATTGCCTCTAACCAGCGAAACAATTCCAGAATCCCCTTATGAACAAGTTTCTTACTATCGTTGCCCTGTTATGTATATGGGCCATACCAGCAGTTTCTCAGAACGCTACGCTGTCTTTGACAGGAACCGTAGTGGATAGCACCCAGCAGTCGGCCGTTGTAGGTGCCTACGTGTCCGTCACCCAAAAGGCTGCCAACGCCAAACCGGTATATGTTACAACCGATCAAGATGGTCAATTTATGTTCGGAGGACTTTCTGCCCAAACCGACTATGAGCTTAAGATATCCTATCTGGGATATCAGGATATTCAGCGTTTTTTTTCAACGAAAAACAGCTCTATAAAACTGGGGAAGATTTTATTATCTGAAGTCGCCTCAGAACTTAACGAAGTTAAGGTTATAGGTCAGGTGGTGGCCATGGAACAAAAAGGCGATACCACCCAGTTTAACGCTGCGGCTTTTAAAACGAATCCTGATGCATCTACGGAGGATCTTATCCAGAAAATGCCCGGGATCACCGTGACAAATGGAACTGTTACGGCGCACGGAGAAACAGTAACAAAAGTATTAGTCGATGGAAAGCCCTTTTTTGGAGAGGATGCTGCTTTGACACTAAAAACCATTCCTGCTGAAATCGTAGATAAAATAGAGGTTTTTGATAAACTTAGCGACCAGTCACAGTTTACCGGCTTTGATGATGGAAGTGGTCAAAAAACCATTAATATTGTTACGAAATCTGACCGCCGGAACGGGCAATTTGGCAAGGTATATGCGGGAGCTGGTCTGGATGAACGTTATCAGGCGGGAGGTAATGTTAGCTATTTCAACAAAAATCAGCGCATTACACTTATTGGTCTTAGCAATAATATTAACCAGCAAAACTTTTCCAGCCAGGATTTACTCGGCGTATCTAGTTCTTCAGGCGGTGGTCGGGGAGGACGAGGCGGAGGAGGTGGAAATAGTAGTAGCAATTTCCTGGTTGGAAATCAAAGTGGCTTGACGGGTACCAATTCCTTTGGCCTTAATTATTCCAACAAACTGAGCGATAAAGTAGAACTTTCCGGGAGTTATTTCTTTAACCGAACTAGTAATACCAACGATCAGATAATGCAACAGGAATACTTCCTTGGCGACGGCTCAAATAATCAATTCTACAATAATAATAATCTGAGTTCATCAACCAACAGTAATCATCGTCTGGATCTGCGTCTGGAATACAAGATGAATGAGAAGAATTCATTTGTATGGACACCTAACCTGAGTTTTCAGGACAATCGGTCGGGTAGCAGCAGTTCGGGTCGCACGGACCTGGCCGATGGAACCAGACTAAATGAATCGAAGACCAATTCCTTAAGTCTTAATGATGGTTATAACTTCTCCAATAATATTTTATGGCGTCATTCTTTTGAGAAGCGTGGCAGAACCTTTTCGGTTAATTTGAATACCCGTATCAACGACAAAACAGGAAATAACGAGTTATATTCTCAAAATTTATTCTTCGATAACACGCGTATGCCCGGCGACACCATAGATCAACGGAGTTATACGGCCAGCGATGGGAAATCCTTGGGTGGAAATGTGAACTATACGGAGCCAGTAGGGGAGAATGGACAGATCCAGGTTAATTATGGTCTGACATTGTCCAACAGCAATTCCATGAAAGACACTTATAATATGAGTCCTGACATGGGGGGATATACCTCGTTGGATACGCTTTTGACCAATAATTTTGATAATCGGTATATTACCAATCGTGCCGGATTGGGGTACCGCTATCGACTGGGTAGCTGGATGGCAAATATAGGTCTTGACTTTCAAAATACTGGGCTGTACAGCGAGCAACTGGCCCCCAATAATACTAAGGTAGACCAGTCTTTTACCAACTTTCTGCCTAATCTAATGTTAATATACCGCTCGAAATCAGGAACGCAGTTTCGCACCTTTTTCAGAAGTTCTACAAACCAACCTTCTATTACCCAGCTTCAAAACGTGGTTAATAACAGCAACCCATTAGCTTTGACCGCTGGAAATCCCGACCTTAAGCAGGAGTACCGGAATATGTTGAGCATGCGCTACTCCAAGGCTGGTGCCGATGTTCCCTTTAGCTTCAACGCCATGTTATATGTGACTCAGACCAATAATTCAATTGTTAATTCAACCTTTATAGCTCAGGAACCCACCACTTTACCCAACGGATTGTTTCTAGAAAAAGGATCGAAACTCACTGCGCCTGTCAATATGGATGGTACCTGGAGCGCCCGCAGTTTCTTTGCGTATGGAAAACCCGTTTCGAAATTGAAGTTGAATGTCAACCTTACGACCGGTCTTAATTACACCAGAGCTCCTGGATTAGTCAATAACATAGCCAATTTCTCCAATACCTATGCTGCAAGTCAAGGGGTAGTGCTAAGTAGTAATATAAGTGAGAAGGTAGATTTTACCCTGTCCTATTCAGCCAATTATAATGTCGTACGAAATACCATTCAGCCCAATCTTAATAATAATTACTTTACCCAAGGTATCACTGGGGGAGTCAACTGGATTTTTGGGAATGGCTTTGTGTTCCGGACCGACTTTAATAATCAATCGTACCGAGGTTTGGGAGAAGGGTTTAACCAGAACTTTACCTTATGGAATGCCAGTATTGGCAAGAAGTTCCTGAAAAATAATGCTGGTGAATTGAAGTTGTCAGTATTTGATATACTTAAACAGAATAACAGTATCAGTCGTGACATCACTGAAACCTACGTTCAGGACTTATCCAATACCGTATTGACCCAGTATGCGATGCTTACCTTTACCTATACCCTACGTAATTTTGGCAAAATGCCCGTACAAAACACAGAGCGTCGTCGTGGTGACTGGGGTGGTGAAGGTGGTGGAGGCGGAGGACGCCAGGGTGGAGGAAGGTTCTGAGAAGATGAAAAAAATAGATCCCGGATCTCTTTCTGATCCGGGATCTATTAGTCAACTGGATTTGCCATTGGTTATTTCTTTGACGGAAACGGGATAATGAGTTTTTCACCTCTTGCTGCGTAATCCTTGGTCTTACCATTGGCTTGCATAAGGGCACTTTTGCTGATACCGTACTTGCCTGCTACTACTCTAAGGACGTCTCCCGGACCTACGGTATGGATGTCTTTTACCTGAATGTTCAAAGTCGTAATATTGGCTTTCAGACTGGTCGTTTCTGAATTCAATCCCTGGAGTGTTTCCAGTTTTAGGTTGTATCTGCCTGCAATACTGGTCCAGGTTTCACCACTTTTAACTTTATGGGAAATTGTTTTACCTCCAATAGAGCTACTACTGATTTTGGCGACTGTGGGTTTGGCAGGTTCTACCTTTTTGGGCTCCGGACTTACCGTCGGCGAATTGCTCTGCTCCGCTTCAAAATCATCTACATCTTCCCTTGAGACCTCTGAGTCTACTACAACTGTAGTGAGTTCCTCGGAACTAGAAGCATCATCTGAGATGTATTCATAGCCAATGTACAATATGGCAAAAACCAATAGTACCAATACGGATAACGTGATAATCGGCAAATTAGATTTTTCAGTCGGACGTATATTTCTTTTTTTTGGGAATTGGTCTTCCATAGCGTGCTTTTGTTCTAAATAAATTACGAATAGTTAGTCTTCAAAGTCGATGATCTATACTACACAACGTTAATTTTTCAACTCCTCGTTCATCAGAGCCACTTTTTTCTTTAGATTGAGCTTAAAATCATCGAGTCGACTCCCAATTTCAGGATCGGAAGCGCCTAGAATCTGAGCCGCTAGGATTCCGGCATTTCGAGCCCCATTTAGGGCTACAGTAGCAACGGGAACCCCTGATGGCATTTGGAGAATGGACAAGATCGAATCCCAACCATCAATGGAATTGCTCGACAGTACCGGAACACCGATCACTGGAAGACTAGTAACGGCTGCTACCATACCAGGAAGGTGGGCAGCCCCACCAGCACCAGCGATGATAACCTGCAACCCTCGCTCACGTGCTGTAGCAGCATACTCCAGCATACGCTCGGGAGTACGATGAGCCGAAACGATTTCCATTTCGAAAGGTATATTCAATTCTGTCAGTGCTTCTGCGGCTTCCTGCATTACTTTCCTGTCGGAAATGCTGCCCATGATAATTCCTACCATATTAGATTTTAAAGGTTTTTGCAGAGAACGCCACGGCTCTCCAGTAGTGAGTTCCTTCTTTATTTTGATTTAACCTTGATATGTTTCTTTACAAAGTCTACTTTTTCCTTCAGAGACGAAAGGTCCTCGTCCAGAATGGTGATATGACCCATCTTACGGAACGGCTTGGTATGTGTTTTCCAATAGAGGAAGGGATATACCTTCGGGGTAGCCAGGAGCAGTTCCATACCCTCGTAGACGGCTGTTCCTTCATAGCCGTCCTCTCCGAGAAGGTTGACCATGGCAGAAGGGGCCAGGGCCTTGGTGTCTCCTAATGGAAGATTCAGAATCGCGCGCCAATGCTGTTCATATTGAGAAGTTGCATTGGCCCGGATGGTATGATGGCCACTGTTATGTGGACGTGGAGCCACTTCGTTAATTAAGATTTTGCCGTCCTTGGTCAAAAACAACTCTACGGCTAAAATACCGATAATGCCAAATGCCTCCGCCGTTTTACTGGCTATGGCCTTCGCCTCCCGATCGACGCTCTCCGAAATCTCTGCAGGAGCGAAGAGATATTCAACTAAGTTGTGCTCGGGATGGAAAACCATCTCCACCGTAGGAAAACAGCGCAGTTCACCACTCTCATTACGTGACACAATAACGGCTAATTCTTTTTCGAATGCTACGGCTTTTTCCAATAAACCCGGCTGGTCGAAAGCTTTATGGAAATCGGCTGGTTGAGCGATTCTCTGCACACCACGCCCATCGTAGCCATCTTTACCTAACTTATGGAAAGCAGGAAGAAATGACTCGTGACGGGCGGCGTCCTCTTTGTCCTCCGTTAAGATGAACTCGGCGGTAGGCAGACCATGATCGGCGTAGAACTGCTTTTGCGTCCTTTTGTCCTGTATTTTTCGAATAACAGAGGGTTGGGGATAGATTTTCTTACCCTCCTGTTCTAGTCTCTCCAGAGCCTCTACATTTACTTTTTCTATTTCAATAGTTATAATATCCAGTTCCTTGCCAAAAGCGTAAACCGTGTCGTAATCTTGCAAGGATCCTTGCTGGAAATGGGGAGCAATTGATTTACAAGGTGCATGGGCGTCGGGATCCAATATATGAACATCCAGGTTCCAGTCTATGGCTGCCTGAAGTAACATTAATCCCAACTGACCGCCACCTAATATTCCTATTCGGGATGAAAGCATTGGTTCTTTAGTTTTTATCCCTGCAAAATTGGGTTAAAAACTCATAAACAGAAAGTATTTGCCCATGCATATTACATTTTTATCCATATTTACCCGTTATGCACGCATAAATCGCAGAATTCCAATCTCCACTAAGAGGAAGAACAGTGCCGCATACAGAAAGTACTTCCATAGATCGCTGGATTGCTGCTGGCTGGCAAATGCCTGAGTAAAGGATGCTTGTTGAATGTCGTCATATACCTTAACCTGTCTATGATTCCGAAAAATCTGGCGCAGGGTGTCGGCAGAGTAATACAATAATTCGGATTCTGACTTCTCATAATTTAGTCCCAACCAACCTCTGGTCTTGCCGTCTTGTTCCAAGGAATAATAGCCTGGACTGAGTATATCAGTTTCATCTGAAGTAGGTAATTCTAAGAGTAAATTATTACCGACAATGCGTTGGGAAGGAATAACCTCTGCCTTCCCATTTCTGAGCTTAAATAAGGCTTCTGTATTGGGTTTGTCCAGTAAAGGATACACAATAGGATTTTGGTCAAAGGTGTAAGCCAAAGGAGGTGCCTTCATGCTGCTGGCTGCTATTTTGTAAAAGGTTGGAACGAATAGGGCATGTTCGGCCATACTGCCATGGGTTGGCAGGAGTGGGGCCGATAGCAGGTAAACCAAGCCAGCTCCAGAAGAAATTTGATTAAGGTAGGGGAGACCACTTCGAAGCGCCAGTAAGCTTTGCCCACTTTGCCGCCATTGCCATACCGGACGGGCAGTGGGCATAATGGTATTGGCATCCTGTTGAACAGAGGCTTCAAAAACATCCCGGTAAAATGGAATGTTTCGGTCTGCTGGTTGTAATGCTACCATGTTATGCGAGTCCGAGCCGACCATGAGCTGACCAATCCCCATGGGGCTTAATAACTGATTATAAGTAGTGACACTCGGCGTGGGAGCAGGGATGACCACTAGGGCGCTTCCCTTGAGAATCCGTTTTTGAATCTCCTGCTGTATTCCATTACCCAGTTGGTTGACACCATTTAACACGATAAGATCTGATGAGGCAATGTTTCCCGGATCGATGGATCCCGACTTTTGTTGCTGATAGGAAAACAGACTGTCATTAGAAAAGACTTGTCGTATGGCCTGATGGTTCGCTAAATCATCATAGATATGGAGAATCTTAATTTTGGGTGAAGCCTCCAGGATAAAATAGTATTCATTATCAAATAGGATAGGGTAATCATCAAAACTCACCTTCCCTTTCTTAAAGCCCGCTCCAGTGACGTTGAAATTGAATCGAGCCGTGCTGCTGCTATTGGCCTTAATGCTTACCGATGCAGTGGAGGTTTGGGTATTGTCCAGAGTCAGTTTCAATACTAAATTTTGGACATCTTCGGCTCCCGAATTCTTGATTTTGACATTCAAACTATTGTTTTGTCCTTCTCTGACAAAAGGTGTATTGAGCCATAGCGTATCGATGTAAACATTTTTCTGGGCAGGTGCCTGTATGGGAATAATATGTAAGGTGGAGGTGCTGTCTATGTTAAGTTCTGACAGATCGCCTGCGGTGCTTTTCTGAAAGTCAGAAAACCAAAATAAGTGATTTCCCTTCCCCTGATGATGGCGGTTGATAAGGTTGACTTGCCTATTAAGAATATCTTGAAAACTGCGAGAAGTGGTAGCAAGTTGCATAGTGGTCAGTCTGTCTTTAATTTGACCGGCATCGGAAAGGCTACCTTCCTTTGGACTGAAATCGTTGGTAATGAGCTGTAGATTTCTTGCATTTGTAAATTGTCCTAGTAAGTCATCCAATCGGCCCGTGGCTATGTCCAGGTAACGCTTCGTATTCAGCTCCCCCTGCATACTATAAGAGTTGTCCAGATATAGACTGGTAACAGCGCGCTGGGTTAGGGGTTGATTTTCTCCGCTGTTAAGATAGGGCTGGGCGAATGCCAGAACCAAGGCTGCAATGCATAGAATCCGGGTGGCCAGAACCAGCCAGTGTTTGATGTGTCTAATGGTTTTGGTCTTGGTGTCTACAGCCTTTAGGAAGGCCACATTGGAGAAATATACCCGCTTAGTCTTACGGAAATTGAACAAATGAATCGCAATGGGGATGGCCACCGCCAATAGGCCCCACAAGAATGACGGAAATAAAAAGCTCATGTGTCTTTATTTAGAAACGGCTAGGCTGCCTTATGACAAAGTAAATTGGCTTTTTGAAAACGAAATTTTACTTATTTCATTTTTGCAGCATATACCCTGCAAATTAGCTTAATTTCTTTTAACCCCTTTTTATTTCAATACCTTTCTGAATAAGTCTTTGGCTTTTTTCTAACTTTGCATTTTAATTGGGGCCTTTTTCCTGTTTTTTGAGAGCGAATTGGAGCCAAAAGGTTCTATAATCCTTGCAACTGATCTAATTACTAATAATAAAGTTATGGCCAAAATATCGGTAAATAAACACCAGCCAGTTTATCAAATGCCCTCGAACCCAGCTGCGGTTCGTACCAAAAAGTATGCCCTGCCGACCAAAAAGTATATTCGTCTTGCTATGCTGCATTTTTTTAAGTCGCAGTACAAGTGGTCCTTAATTCCTATAGCTCTTATTTTTATCAATGCTGTATTGAACCTGACGGGAGTTTACCCTAATCTATGGATTTATATCACGGTATTCGTGGCCACTTTATTATATGTTCTGTTTTGGTTGGTTCAGTTCGCTGGAATCACCCAATTGGATCAATATAAAACGATGTTCCAAAAATTTAGCTACGAAATAGATAGTCGTCAAATTTTAATGAAGCTAAATCAAAAGGAAGGTAGCATTATGAAGTGGGAACAAATTCAAAATGCTTATAAGGACAAGGAAGGTTATATTTTGGTCATCTCCAAGGGTCAATTTATTTATCTGCCGTTCACCGTTTTTAATTCGGATCATGAACATAAAATGTTTGAAAGAATATTGAAGCAAAAGGAATTTTTAGAGGCCTAAATTTTTCTTTGGTAAAACCCTAGCAAAAGAGCCCCTTAGCCATATTGGCTAAGGGGCTCTTTTGCTAGGGTCTGTTTCCCCCATTACGAATTTGACAATCTGTCAATCTCGGTTTCTACTTCGGAACGGGTTTTACCCATTTTTTGCTGTAACTTTCCTAATAATTCATCTTCCTTACCTTCAGCATAGGTCAAATCGTCGTCAGTAAGATCGCCATATTCCTGCTTCAACTTACCTTTCAATTCATTCCAATTACCTTTTATTTTTTGCGTGAATGCGCTCATAGCTAATCTGGTTTAAGTTTTAATCAGTTTGACCTACCAGAGGGTAGGTCGTTATCTGCTGGTAAACTTAAATAAACTATACCAGTTAAATCCATAACTAGCCCAAACAGGTTTTAATTCTAGGTAAGTGGCTTTATGTCAGCTAGATAATGTTTTGTAATTGCCGGGTACAAAATGGGTTCAATCCATGTCATCGATTAGAATATGAGTAAAATATTCCCTATTACCCTCTTTTTTTCAACAGTTCACTATAAGGTATGGCTTTCAACCGAATTCATCTTATTAATAAGTTTATCCAGACGAATGATACTTTGAACCATCGAGCGCACTGAGTGATAATTCACCTTCCAGGAGTGGCTCATATGTCTCCATATAGGTTCTCCATCCCTGCTCAGCAATGGGAGCCATTCCCCAACCGGGGAAATCATATGGTTAAAGACAAAACGATGGGTTGCGTCATAAGCTTTTAAATATTTTTCGTCCTGATACACCCTATAGGCATCTAGCATGCCTATCAGAACTTCTGCCTGTTGCCAAAATTCCTTCTCTCGGTCGTAGACCATTCCTTTGTGAGATCCTTCGACATACACGCCACCATATTCCCAATCTATACCATAATCGACTGCATGATTGAATGACTTTAAAATTTGATTTTCATAGCAGTCATAAGGTTCGCCAGCTATATCCAGAGCATGCATAAGTAGCCAAGCAAATTCTACATTATGTCCATAGCTTGTATTATCTTCTGCTGAACTCTTAAAACCGTCTTCAGAGAACCGGTCCCAACCCCAGATAATATCAAATTTGATTTGCGGTGCCACCCGCCAGTCTGCCCAAAATTGTGGGATGCCGGTTCCATATTCCGGATGCATCACTTTTGCTACCAACAGTTCTATAATTTCCAGGAGTTTTCGGCGGTGAACCTGCTTGCCACTGGCCTCGTACAGAGTTGTAAATGCCTCCATAAGGTGCATATGTGCATCTAAAGTTTTCCTGTCCCCCCCTTCAGAGCCGGATCCTTTTAAGTCCCAGTTTTTTAAGAACATTTCAAAATAACCCCCATAGTGGATGTCAGCGCCATGGATTTGAAGTAAGTCAAATACTTTCTCTGCATATTCCAATCCCCTGGGATCTCCGGTTGCTAATGTATACTCACTAAGGCTATAAATGGCGAAACTATGCCCGTATACTATTTTTTCGTCGATAGCAACATCTCCTTTTCTGTTCATCAGCCAATAAAAGCCCCCGTTTTCTTTGTCCCACATCTTTTCGATCATAAAATCGACGCCATGACCTGCGATTTGCGCATACCTTCCTTCTCCGTAGCCTGCTCTATGGGCAGCAGAAAAGGTGTATACTGTTCTGGACTGAGCAATTAACGATTTCTCATCCTCACCCGAATCGTTACCCGCATGGTCGAAGTGAGTGATGAATCCTCCGTTAACGTGGTCTACACAGCGTGTTTCCCAAAAGGGTAAAAGCGCCGTGGTGAGATGTTGATAGGCTTGGTCGCGATAGCCTTGAATTTGCTCGATACGCATATTGAGTTTCTTAATTGTATGAATAATTGGTAAATTCAAAATATAGCGACCAAGACCAGCATTCCCCTTAAGCGAGCTTCACACTTTTACCCGTCTTGGCCGCTTGATAAATGGCTTCCACCACCCGGATATCCCGCATGCCCTCCTCGCCAGGGACAAGTTGTGGCTGGCTCTTTAGGATGCTCATAGCATCCTCGTCCATCTGTTTGGCCTGCTGACTGTCCAGGGCAAAATTAATTTCACCTAATGTACTATAACCCTTATTTCCCTTGTAAGAAGAAAATGGCTCCATATACAGCTGGCCTTTTTCATAGTTTACCTTCAGAAAATTAGACTGAATTCCAAAGCTACTCGTACAGGTAGCGATGGCGCCACTTGGAAAATGTAGTTGAAAATTAGTCGTCTCATCCACTTCGTGATAGATATCGGGCCTGTTATTGATATGCTGAGCAGTCACCAATATGGGTTCCTCTCCCACGGACAGTCGGGCTCCTTGTAAGGCATATACCCCCATGTCGTACATTGAGCCACCACCCAGGGCTTTGTTTTGTTTCCAATGAGTAGTCCGTTTGTCATAATAGCCCGCCGCACAGGATACAAGCTGAATCTTACCGAGTGATTGCTCCTTGGCAATGCGCATAAATGCTTGCGTATTTGGATCGTGCTGACAACGATAACCTATAGAAAGACTTTTTTTATTGTCCTTACAGGCTTTAATCATTTCCTCACACTCTTTCACGTTCATGGCCATGGGCTTCTCACAAAATACATGCTTGCCCGCCTTCGCTGCGCGGATGGTGTATTCCTTATGCATGGAAGGGGGTAATACTACATATACTACGTCGATATCCGGATTATTGGCTATTTGGTCGAAGTTTTTATAATTATAAATATTTTTTTCAGGAATATTGTACTTCTTTTTCCAGGCCTCTGCTTTCTCAGGTGTACCGGTTACTATGCCTGCCAAATAACAGTTTTTAGTTAACTGAAGGGCTGGGGCAAGTAAGTCAGTACTGTAATACCCCAGCCCAACCAAGGCTACACCCAATTTTTCTTTCGGCTTGTTAAAAGCGAAAATATGAGGAGAAAACATCGCCGTAGCGGAAAGTCCAGCTCCGGTCAGTATGAATTTTCGACGAGTAACATTTGTCATAGTGATTTCAGATTAAGTAGTGGTTTTTTAAGATGAGAACAAAATGCAAAACCTTGGGTCATCATTTAGCCAAGGTCTTGCATAGAGGACGAATAAAAGGTGGGGCCGATCCGACAAAAAGCTTGTAGAAAGTTATAAATTCTGTTTTTTAAGTTCGGAAACAGCATGGTCTGCAGCCCGGGCGGTTAGTGCCATATAGGTTATAGAAGGGTTTACGCAAGATGATGAGGTCATTGCGGCTCCATCCGTAACGAAGACATTTTTACAGGCATGCACCTGATTAAATGCATTGAGTACCGAATCCTTGGGCGACCTCCCCATCCGCGCTGTACCCATATCGTGAATACCTAGTCCTAGGTGCGTATCCTGGCGATTATTGCCCGAAACGTTTTTAAAGCCTGCTGCTTCTAGCATCTCTGCTGCCGAGTTCATCATATCTTTCCGCATGGCCAACTCGTTTTCTCCAAAAGCTGCATCGAACACAATTTGAGGAATACCCCAAGCATCAACCTTGTCCGGATGCAGGTACATACGGTTTTCCGGATTTGGAAGTACTTCCCCAAACCCGCCGAATCCGATAGACCAGCCGCCAGGCTGGGTAAGATCCTTTTTAAACTCTAATCCAAAACCTTTTGCGCCTACTCCTCTTTTCCAGTCACTGCGACTCGCTCCGCCTTGATAACCGAAACCTCGGAGATAGGCCTGCTTGTCGTTCCCCCAGTTTCTAAATCGAGGAATGTATAAGGCATTGGGGCGCTGGCCATAGAAATATTCCTTTTCGAAGCCCTCTACTCTTGCGCTGGCGCCTACGCCCAAATGGTGATCCATAATATTACGTCCAACCTGATCGCTGTCATTCCCCAAGCCATTCGGGAATCGGTCCGACTTTGAATTGAGCAATAGGGCGGCAGTATTCATAGATCCCGCATTCAGGAATATGATTTTTGCGAAAAATTCCTGAGTCTGCTTTGTATGCTGATTGACCACCCGCACTCCTGTGGCGCGCTGGGTTTTTTCGTCATAAATAATTTCTGAAACTATACTGTCGTGAAGTACGGACAGCCTGTCTGTTTTCCTGGCTGCAGGAATCGATCCGGAAAGAGAGCTATAATACGCACCATATGGGCATCCTCTGGAGCATTTGCTGCGGTACTGGCAGGAAGCACGGCCAAGGCTAGTGTGAATGTCTTGCGGGGCGCTAAGGTTTGCCACCCTGCCTATGGTAACGGGCCTGCCTAGTTTTTTCTTCATCGCTTCAGAAAAATGCCTTTCTGGAGCATGCATGGGCATGGCAGGCAAAAAATGTCCATCGGGTAAAACAGATAAGCCTTCCTTTTGACCACTAATTCCTACGAATTTTTCTACGTGCGTATACCAGGGCTCCAGGTCCTCATATCGGATGGGCCAGTCTATAGCAATACCATCTTTGGCGTTAGCTTCAAAATCAGCCTTGTTCCAACGATAGGATTGCCTACCCCAATGCATGGACTTTCCCCCTGTATGATAGGCACGGATCCAATCGAAAGGTCGTTTCTCTATGAAAGGATTTTCTTTGTCATTGGTGAAAAATTTGCCTGTTTCCTCATTTGCCAGGCTTCCAAATCGGCTGTTGGACCATAATTCTTCGGCGGAATAATGTGGTACCTTTCCCCGATGTTGAAATTCCCAGGGGGCCATTAATGCCGTGTCATAGTCTTCTATATGCTTTATTTCTTTTCCTCTTTCAATCATCAGCACCTGAAGGCCCTTCTCGGTAAGTTCCTTCGCTGCCATTCCTCCCGTCATTCCCGAGCCTACCACAATGGCATCGTACCGATGGCTCTTATCTATAGTTAAATTTAAAAACATGTCTCCTGAGGTTTAATTAGTAGGCGTATATTTTTTGCCCCGGTGCTAAACGGGTTAGCTCAAATTTTCCTGGTACCGGCACATATTCAAAAGAACCTTTAATGCCTTCTTCAGAAGTGAAATATCCCAGGAGCGTGAGTTCTTTCATTAGTCTCCAGAAGGGTAGGCCAGAGGCCTGTTTTTTGATTTGCTCCCTATCTTCATTATCACCCATTTTGGTCTGTTTAACCTGAAAGGCTTTCATCTCCTGAATGGTCTCCTCTTCCATTCTGGTAAGCGATTGAAGGCGCTGCTCTGCAGACAAGCCCATAAAATTCTGACGATGAAGCCGGTCCAGGCCTTCCCGGAAACTAAGTTGTTCTGGCTGGTGATAGCAGTCTTGAATCATCATAATAATAAATGCAGGCACCCCGGCCCTGATAGCTCCTGCCGTATCTGATTCCGGGATGATCATTTCAGCTACCATTCCTATCAGTGCATTATCATCTGCTGAGATGGCACTGAACTGAGACTCTGGCCCCGCTTCCCCTGCTTCCCGCCGATTCATGGCCATTAGGGTTGGCGAAGAGAAGGCCATGCCTGCAGCCATGGCGATTTGTTTAAGGGCATTTCTTCTATTGAGCATAAATCATACGTATTAAGTTGGCAAAATAGCTTCCCCATTAAAAGCCGAATCAGGTTTTTATTAGATAAAACTGGATTTGTCTGGGAACTATTGTCAATATAACAATTAATAATGTTAAATCTACCTTCCTTTGTAAAGAATAATTTTTAGTGGAAGTAAATAACAGGAAGAAATGGGAGGGAATTTTTTAAATATTTTTTGAAATAGTTTAAAAAATCTGGGTTGAAATGAGCGCTTGGCCCTTTAATTGCGAGGAAAAGGACATAGGGATCGTGGACGTACCCGGAAAAGATTGTGGGGAGGGGAGAGGGGGAGCTGAAGGATATTTTTTCGTAAGGTGTTGTTTGTCAATGGATTGTGGGTCCAGTATAAAAAAACACGCGGGTTTCAAGGTGAACCCGCGTGTCAAATTACACTTCATCAACAAACTAAAAACCAAATAAAACTAATACGAAAATAATCGCTTGTCAAGTTTTTTTTGCTGTAGGAGGGGGATTCGAACCACCCACGGTGAGGTTAGCTACGATACAAATACTGTTGGTGGTCCACCCCAGTCGGCATGAGCCGGCATTATATCGCGTTTATCCCTGGATCACCACCCCCGAGACAGGAGGGCATGGCTGCCAATTTCATCACCCTACAAGGTAACTCAATTTTCGAACAGGTTCGTTTACCTTTCTCGATTGATGATGCAAATTTAGACCAAAGAAATTTAATTATAAAATATTTTCATTAAAAATTATCAAAATTTACAATTATGGCATAAATTCGTCAGTATTATTGTAAATCATTCAATCGGAAAGCCAGAAATGCAAAAATATTCGGATATTGATAATACCGATCTGCGAATCCTCGCCCTGCTGATCGAGAATGCGGCCCTCCCATATACGGAAATTGGAAAGCGAGTTTTCGTTTCGGGAGGTACAGTACATGTGCGGATGAAAAAGATGGAGCAGATGGGCATAGTCAAAGGTTCTCAGCTAGTCATCGAGCCTGCTCGCTTGGGCTGGGACATTAGCGCCTTCTTAGGGATTTATCTTGATAAAAGTTCATTATATGAACAAGTCGCCTCAGCCTTGGAGCAAATTCCGGAAGTGGTGAATATTCATTATACGACGGGTATATATAGTATCTTTATAAAAATTGTCTGTCGGGACACCAATCACCTGAGGGAAATACTACATGACAAAATTCAAAAAGTGAGTGGGATTCAGAGGACGGAAACTTTCATTTCATTGGAAGAACGTATTAATCGTTCCATTCCATTGATTGAAGAGCCGGAAGAATAAAAAATATAATTTTAATTGCGGTATGTATCAAATAATTATATATTTGGTATAAATATTTTAAACGATATGGAAACGACTCCCACTAGTAATGAATTTGTACGTGGCACACTCAAGACCATTGTACTGAACCTCTTGGCTGAACATCAGCGTATGTATGGATATGAAATAACTCAGGAGGTAAAGGACCGTACGCAAGGTGCAATAGCCCTTACCTTTGGTGCTTTGTATCCTGTTCTGCATAAGTTGGAGCAGGACGGGCTCCTAATCACGGAAACGGTGCAGGTAGACGGGCGCACCCGTAAATATTATTCCCTAACTAACCCTGGATCGGAAATGGCTCAGACCAAAACAGATGATCTAGAGCGATTTGTAGAAGCCCTTAAATTACTTTTAGCACCAAGGGTGGAACCGGGGCTGGCTGCTTCAGCCATTAAGTAATAAGAAGCCTTATATTGAGCTTGCTGAGAACTAATTCGCTTGATCATGATTCGCTTACACCAAGACCGACTCGCACTTTTACGTAAATACCTGAAAGAAAGCCAGGTGAATCCAGCCCTGTTTGAGGAATTACTGGATCACCTGGCTTGCGAGGCCGAGGAACGCTTATGGGATGGTGCAGCATTTGAAGAGGTTCTTAAGCTTATAGAAGCGGAAGCATCTCCACAAATTCTACTGGACTTAAACGCGGATCTTCGCGCGCTCTTAGAGGAGGAGCAATCGTTAACCGATATGGTCTTTGAGGGGCGTAACAAACAGTATGGGGCCTACGACTTGAGGAAAGGATATGGGCACACGATTCAACATTCCTTGGTGATGGGGGTGTCGTTTTTTTTACTGCTGGTACTGTTGCCTGATCTTTATGCCAGGCTAACACCTTCTCCCGATGCGACTTCCATAGGTTATGAACTGGAATTGAATCGAGTGGATATTCGCCCCACGGTTACCCTTGACTTAGGGTCAGATCTAACTTCTCAGCCGGAATCGGCTCTTGATGAAGTAATCCATCAAGAACCTATAAGTTTGGAATTGCCTGTTCGGGATACGGATGAAACCGCTTCTTTACCTATACTAATTCGCCCTACTTCGGTGCCGGAGGAAGCTGTTTTGCCCCATGCACAGCAAGGTTGGATGGATCCCAATGACTGGCATCGTAAGCCGGAGTTTCCTGGGGGAGTGGAGCGTTTAATGGGATATATAGAAACTCAATTGGAATATCCATTGCCGGCCATTCAGAATAAAGTAGAAGGAAGAGTGATGGTAGAATTCACCATTAATCCCGAAGGTAGAGTACAGGATGTAAATATCATTGAAGGGATAGGCTATGGTTGTGATCAGGTAGCTAAAAAGATTGTTGCCACAATGCCCAATTGGAAACCTGGGAATAAATCTGGAAAACCCACTTCCTATCGGTATATTTTGCCTGTTTCATTCCAGATTAATAAATAAGAATTAAGATTATATTTGCTCATGGCCTTAAGTTCTCTTAATTGGAGGACTTTTTGTTTTTTAATGGGTAGCCATATAATCAGTTCAATATATAAATCATGATTTTACGGAATGTACGCAATAGTTGATATTGAAACTACCGGGAGCGGACCCCGTGCCGGTATTACAGAAATCGCCATTTTTCGGCATGATGGCAAAAATGTGATCGACCGGTTTCACTCTTTAATAAACCCTGAACAGCTTATACCTAGCTATATAACAGGAATTACGGGTATTACCAATGAAATGGTGAGGTCTGCACCCACGTTTGCTCAAGTGCAGGATGAGGTACGACATCTTACAAAAGACGCCTGGTTTGTGGCTCATAACGCTCATTTTGATTATGGATTTATTAAAAGAGGATTTGAATCAATTGAGGAATATTATGAAAGAGATCTATTGTGTACCGTCAAACTTAGTAGAAAAATATTCCCAGGCTACCGCTCCTATAGCCTAGGCAACCTTTGCCATAGTTTGGCTATCAGTCTGGAAAACAGGCATCGGGCCGAAGGAGATGCCAAGGCCACTGTAATATTATTTGAAATGCTGCTTAAAAATGATGCTAAAAATCTAATCCCTATCGATAATATTGGCTAATCCAGTCAGTGGTATGGTTATTGTGTGTAAGCCTTCATTATAACATTAACTTGCTTACGACATGAGAAACATAACGAATTTTTTGGTAATTTTTATATTGGCCATCTCCCTAACCAGCTGTGAGTTGGTAGGCACTATTTTCAAAGGAGGCGTATGGACCGGCGTCATCATGGTAGTGGCCGTATTAGCATTTATACTATGGGGAGTCGCTAAACTTTTTAGTGGAGGAAGATAAACACTTTGATATTTTTCAGAAATATTTTCAGGTATTGGGTTGCTTATCAAATATTTAAAAAATTTGAGTTGAGAGAGCAAGGATAATTTTTCCTATGGTACTAGGATATTCATAATTTATCGCACATATTTGCAGCCCAGTACGAGGGGATGTAGCTCAGTTGGCTAGAGCGCTTGCATGGCATGCAAGAGGTCGTGGGTTCGAATCCCATCTTCTCCACACAATCCTGATAATGTTCTCATTGTCAGGATTTTATGTTTTCTGGCCTTAGACTGCGACTGTAATTATGTCTAATCCACGTAGCTCCTCAACGTTTGGTCTTGATCCCGGACCAGCGTCACTCGCCTTAATCTAACCCGGATCGAAATATAAACTTCCTACTTTCCAGTAATAGTCTTAGATTGTCGGGGCAGTGTCTCATTTTTAGAGTCTACAAAAGATAACATATTAAGAAGACGCAGCTTTTGAAGCTATTGGGTACGCGTCCTATTCAAACATCCAACACATCAGAGATATGAAAATTAATTTTATAAAAGATCAGGAGCTGGACTGGGAAACGGTAGGGGAAGGAGTGAGAAGGAAGATTATGGCTTATGACGAAACGATGATGCTGGTAAAAGTGTCATTTCAGAAGGGTAGCATCGGGGCCATACATGACCATATCCATAGACAAATGAGTTATGTAGAACGAGGTTCCTTTGAGGTGACTATAGGAGGTGAGCAAAATATCCTTGGTCAGGGCGACGTATTTTTCGTACAACCTGGTGTACTCCATGGCGTATTGTGCTTGGAGGCAGGTATCCTGGTGGACATCTTCAATCCGATGCGTAAGGATTTTTTAGCTTAGCGATGTGGTTCACGCTATTGGTTATAAACCTCGGACCTCGTAGCAAAGAAAATAGGCTACGAGGTCCGAGGTTTATCTATAAAGCATATCGTTGATTCGGAGCTGCTCTTTGAACTGCCGAAGATTTGTATCCTTTCCAATTTGGAGTAGTTCCAGATCAAGCATTTCGGCTAAATCTGTAAAATGTTCTAGGCTCAGATTTTGACTGTAAAGAGTATGGTGCGCCCCTCCAGCTAAAAGCCAGGCCTGAAGGCCAGTTTGCATGTCGGGTAGTGGTTTCCATAATGCTCTGGCCGTTGGGAGGTAAGGAAAGCCCTGAGTAATTTCTACTGCTTCAACCTCATTTATAATCAGCCGGAAACGATTTCCCATATCGACCAAAGAGACATTGAGGGCAGGTCCACTGTCGGCATTGAAAATCAGGCGAACGGGGTCGTCCTTTCCACCAATGCCAAGGGGGTAGATGGCGCAGTCTATGGAGCCAGTTGTGATACTGGGGCAGATTTCCAGCATATGCGAGCCTAATACCATGGGATTTGCCGGGTCAAAATGGTAGGTATAGTCTTCCATAAATGAGTTGCCTCCTGGAAGCCCAACTGCCATTACTTTGGCCACATGTACCAAGGCGGAGGTCTTCCAGTCTCCTTCACCGCCATAGCCAAAACCTGAGGCCATCATACGTTGTGATCCGATCCCTGGGAGCTGACTCATACCATGCAGGTCCTCAAATGTATTCGTATAGGCACCATAATTCCCTTCTTCCAGGAAGGATCTGATACCCAGCTCTATCCGAGCTGCCTCTCGGAGTGAGCTGCGTTGCGAGCCTCCTTTCCGAAGGTCGACGGACAGCTGGTAACTATCCTCATACTCCTGAATGAGTCGGTCTACTTCTTCTTCTCCCAGCTGCCGGATTCTATGAACCAGGTCACCTACTCCATGAGTGTTTACCTCCAAGCCCAGTTTCATTTCAGCGGCTACCTTATCCCCATCTGTAACGGCTACATAGCGCATATTGTCACCGAATCGGACCACTTTCATATTCTGTAAAGTGTGCTTACCTACTGCGGCCCGGACCCAGTTCCCGATTTGAGATTGCGCAGATTCGGACTGCCAGTGACCCACTACCACCTTGCGGCGGATTTTCATTCTTGATAAGATGTGTCCAAACTCACGGTCTCCATGAGCCGACTGATTTAGATTCATAAAATCCATGTCAATCCGTTCAAAGGGGATGTCCCGGTTAAACTGGGTATGGAAATGCAAGAGCGGTAATTGGAGCGAATTAAGTCCTGATATCCACATTTTCGCAGGAGAAAATGTATGCATCCAGGCGATTATCCCTACGCAATGATGAGTAGCATTGGCTTCTTTTATAACCTTTAATATGACCTCAGAACTCGTTACAGCTGGTTTGAATACCACCGTAACGGGTATGGAGGCAGATAGATTTAAATATTCCGCAATGATTTTGGAATGTTCGTTTACTTGCCTGAGGGTTTGTTCCCCATATAGATCCTGGCTTCCGGTAAGAAACCAGACTTCAAATTTTTTAAGATCAATCATTTGCTTCTATAAATTGGCCTAGAGATAGGTATCTTTTGTATAAATCCTCATATATCTTTACCCGTTCCTCTCTGGGGGTATAAATTCGGTTGTAATCGGAGGCCATGGCTTTTTGGGCTTCCTGAACGTTGGTATAAACAGCACTGGCAACGGCGGCATTTATGGCAGCCCCCAGGGCACAGGCTTGGTCGGAGCTGGTAATTTTGATGGGCAAGTTGAGTACGTCGGAAAGGGTCTGCATGGCAAAAGGAGACTTAATAGCCACCCCTCCCAGGGCGATTACCTCTTTTATGGGTACTCCTTCCGCGCGATAGCGGTCCACAATGGCTTTGGATCCGAAAGCTGTAGCTTCTACAATGGCCTTAAAAATTTGCTCAGCTGATGTGCCCAGGTTAAGTCCGGAGATGGCCGCCTTTAAGGTATGTTTGGCATCTGGAGTCCGCCTTCCGTTAATCCAGTCTAAGGCCACCATATCATCTTTGCAAACCGGCAGAGCAGCAGCTTTTTCGGATAGGTAAGGCAAAAGTTTGTCCCTCATCACCTGGTATGCTTTTTCCCCTACTAGTTCTCTTACCGGCTCTAGAAGGATATCTCTGAACCAGGCATAATAGTCTCCATACGCCGATTGGCCAGCTTCTGTGCCTTGCATGCCCGGGACGATCGAACCATCTACTTGCCCGCAGATTCCTTTTATAAGTAGATGTCCGATTTCGTCGTTGGGCGCCATTAACATATCGCAGGTAGAAGTTCCCATGACCCTTACAAAACTATAAGGCTTGATATGGGCCCCTACTGCGCCCATATGCGCATCGAAGCCTCCTACACCGATAATTACATGCGCGGGTAGGCCTAGCCTGTTTGCCCATTGAGATGAGATGGTCCCCATCGGCTGGTCGCTGGTATAGGTGTCGGTATAAAGTCTACTTCGCAAACCGGCTAAAAGGGGATCTAATTTGACCAAAAATGCTTCGGATGGAAGGCCTCCGAAGGCCTCATTCCACATAGCCTTATGCCCTGCGGCACATCGACTACGGCGCAGGGTCAGGGGGTCGGTATTTCCCGTTAGCTCAGCCGATATCCAGTCACAGTGTTCCACCCATGAAAATGCATCCCGTCTTATATCAGGATCGGTGCGTAAAACGCGCAAAATTTTGGACCAGAACCATTCTGAGGAATAAACCCCTCCACTGAATTGGGTGAAATCCGTTTCCCATTCTTTAGCCAACTGATTGATTTCTATAGCTTCTTGATTGGCCATATGATCTTTCCATAAAATGAACATGGCATTAGGATTGTCGGCATATTGGGGCAGCAAGGCTAGGGGAGTGCCCTGGCGATCCACTGGAGCCGGGGTAGAGCCTGTACTGTCCACAGACAGTCCTACTATTCTGCTGCGAATCTCGGAAGATACTTGTTCTAAAGCTTTTGAGATGACTTGTTCTAAACTCTCTAAATAGTCTAAAGGATGTTGTCGGAATTGTGAAAGGTTTGGTTGGCAAAACTGACCAGACTGCCATCGCTTATATGTGCTGACTGCAGCTGCCTCACAGTTTCCTGTTTGGGTGTCGACGACCAGGGCACGCACCGAGTCAGTGCCGAAGTCAACCCCTATAGTATATTGATTATGTTTCATGGTTAGTTAGTAAGGGCGCCTGAACGACACCTATTTGATAATTCGTCGCCTCGTTCCTGTTACGAATTTTAAACTTTTACGTTTATCGGCGGTACTGCGTCATTAATTATCCTTGGAAGCCTCTAGCTAAGCTTTTTCTACTATTCAAATAGTCAAAATTTTGTTTATACCCTTATTAAAAAGTTTCAACTAATTAAAGGATATGGTCCCTGATAGAGCAACCAAGGCTATGTGTCGCAAGAGTAGTTTCAGTTTTTAGATATGCATGAATACAGGCATTAAAGCTACGCTCCCGGCAGTTGGCGGGTGCAAATATTATCAAATATGCAAAAGTGATCGGAAGCGAGAGAATATGCCACTGAGCAAATAGCAGCTCAAGGGAACAGAAATTTAGGGAAAGACAAAAAGGATGCAATGCTCTAGTGGGCACGTACGGAAAGTATTCATGGAAATTTAGAGTCAAATGGGAACAGAACATTCGTTTAGCCTAGTAAGCTGCGGGTCAGGACCGAAGGGAGAAGTGAGTAAACCTTGTATAAAGTCAAGAACTTCGCATTTAAGCTAAATTGTGCCGGCTACCAATTGATCGGGCATAAGTGAATTATCTGACATTGATCGGACAACAACTTCAGCCTTTTCTTCAATACATAATGATGCCTTTGGCCATCTCTGTCAGGGGTAATTAAATGGCTCATTCTTTGCCGACCTTGACAGCCTCGTCCATAAGGAAACGTTCAAAAATTCCATTCGTCTTGGGGCTCGTTGCTTTCATCTTTATATGATTTACATCTTCCATTGTCGAACAGAACTGGTATCGCACTGGCGATGCGTCTTGGTCTTCTCTGGCTTTGCAATACCCGGATACCGCGCACTGCAAGTATCATCCTAAATGGTTTATGATACTGCAATGGTTTATGGTACTGCCGAATGAAGGGTTGTACTTCATCGTTAAAGGTATCAGCAACCACGAATGCTGTTTGAACGATTATAAAATTTGGCAGACGCAATCCTATTGTAGGTTTAAATAAATGATTGGTTATAAATTCTGCCTAGAGTTATTATCCATTTCGCATCATATCTGTCCTGCGCTCCACGGCACTCGAATGATAAATAACAATTTCGACATGCACCGCCTTTTAAATGGTTGTAGACCATGCTTTAACCACACTGAATGTACCCTGTCTGATGATACGAACAGATCCGGTTGATTTAAATTCTTCAACCAGCCTTAACACTTCTATACTCTTTGATTTTCGTTTTGACATTGTTTTCTATGTTTAGATTACAGTCTCAAAACTTTATACTCGCTTGCGAACGGAATATAAGTACTTGCTTGGATGGTCACCAAGAAACAGTAGAAGTTATTGTAAATTATGCAAATCTTGTAAAATAAAAATGGACAAAATTGAATTTTTTTTGAATATCAGAGAAATTCCTTGTTAAATAAAAAATGGTGAAGTTTAGTTTAAAAATAATATCCAAATTCTAAAAATTTAGTACGCATTATGGTTCACATTAGAACATTCGAGAATGAAGAAGCCCTCTTTACTCCACAAAGACTGTTGAAATACGTCCTGATCTGGTGTGAAAGCGGACACTTGTCAATTGTTATAGATGAAAAAGTATTTGAATTAAAATCTTATGAAGCTTTAACAATAACCTCAGGACAATACCATTACTTTAAAAAACTGGAGAATGCAAAAGGCTTCGTTCTTGATTTTACGCTAGATTTTTTTTGCAAAAAGGAGCACGATATCGAGTTAATATTCGAAAATGGTCTTTTCTGCCATTTTGATATGAACGAGATTATATCTATTGATAATCATCTCCTACTCAATGAGCAGTTAAAAATTATCCAAGAAGAATTGAGATCCAAACCATATCAATACCTTACCTCTATTCATTCAAGGATCGAGCTTGTTCTGATAGAAATCAATAGGTCTAAATTAAAACGAGGTGATGAGATTTGGAAACCAGATGCACTTTTTCTAAAGTTCTTAGAGTTGGTTCGTAACAATTTTGATAAAAATTATCAGCTTAAAAAAATTGCAGAAAAATTGAACACCACAGAATTGATATTAAATGAACAATCAAAATTACATACAGGAAGAACAGCTCAAAAAGTTATTTCTGGATTAATCGTTTCAGAGGCAAAGCGGTTGCTTCAGTATGAAAATCTTTCTATTAAAGAAATCGCCTTTAGACTTGGTTTTAAAGATCCTTATTATTTTTCAAACTTCTTTAAAAAACACACTGATTTGTCGCCAAAAGCCTATAAAAGAGATAATGTTATCTAAAGTTTACATCCTTTACATAACATTATCTATTTTATTAAAACCTTCTTCAGCTGATATTTACATTAAAATTTAATCACTTTATGAAGTACTATTAACTATTGCATTAATGCTTTCAGTAAACTGCACCATTTCAGTGGACTATAATTTAAATTCATAATATATGGAATTAAATATTAATTTAAAAATTACCCAAAATCGATATTCTTATTATTATGGTTTTCTAACTTATGATGTTTTAGCTTTAATTTATTTTTTTACTAAAAATGATTCAATTGGTAACAAAACTTTTACTGTGGTACACATTGCAAATTAGAACACAACATAAAGTTTTGAATAAGGCTTGCGTGAATTGCTCAATTACGTAAATGGATACTCACCCAAACTGGCCGAATTAATAGTACCAAACTTCGCAAATCTCTATAACCAGTCCAGCAACCCCATACTTCTTGATTTTGTCATAAAACAAAATGAAACCATGGTTTTAAAGCAAGTTACTGTTCATGTGTATATATACTAGGAAAAACAGATGTTGCAAAAGTAAAAAAACGTAATATACCGTTCTGGTGATAGCAGGCTGCTTGTAGATTATTTAGGAACTTTTTGTAATGGATGACAGTAAAATAGCTGTCGTCAATAACGAAAAAATTTATTTCATAAAAAGGTAGCCTTATAAGCTATATGGCATCTCTTGATAAAATGGAATAAATTACAAATCGGGTAAACCGGTAAATGGTCGAAAATGAATTATTAATCCATAAATTAAAAATATTTTGAAAACTGAAATAAAAGAATTTATAGTAGATACATACCAAAAAGAATGGCAACCTTTAGTAGAAAAGGGTATAAATTATGATGGTATTTTTGTAAAGTCATTACTTTACGATGACAAAAAAGGGCGATCTACCACTATATTATTAAAGTTTGAACCGGGTGCAGTCTATCCTTACCATAATCATCCTGGCGGTGAAGAAATATATGTTATTGAAGGATCTTGCACACTGGAAGGTGCCAGGTTAGATTCGGGAAATTATTTGTATACCCCACCAAATTTTAAACATTCCGTAACATCTAAAAATGGTTGTATACTTTTATTTATAATTCCTGAAGAAGTAGAAATTTTATAAGTTCTTGTAAGAGTTTGAATTAATTGGAATTAAGAAAGCAAAATAAACTTTAACTAGATGAAAGATCAATCAATATATCTTTGATAATTAAATCATTTAAATTAATAGTATATACATATGGTAAATTTGGTAGCGTTAGATGACCAACAAGGGCTTATCATATCAAAAGGATTCGGAGTTTCTATTTCGTAGGCCTTGATTAATTTTCATCACAATTTAACAGCATTGAGACGAAGAAGGGATTTGCTCTAACTTTCACAAGCCAAATAATCCGAAATAAAATTATCAAGAAGTAAAAAGTCAATACCTGAATTATTAGAAGGAATGGGGGTAAAATGATCGACAAGTATTAACCATCCAGTTAGCTATGAAAAACTATCCTAAAGACCAATTAATACAAGCCGCAACAGTTATTGAGTCACTATTAAATAAATGTGAAAAGTCGATGCCAAAACTTACGGATAGAACGTCACAGCATACTTTACTTAAGAATAGGATTGAGGCTCTAGGAATTGCTTTAGCACTTATAGAACGTGAGGTTGAACACAAAACGTTAGGCAATGGAAAATAAAAAAACAGTAAGTAATCACCCATCCCCAGCTTTCCATCCAACTCCTTTATTTGGAGCTTTGTCACATGGAAAATATACAAAGGGAAAACGTGCATTACTATCGGCAGGCATTCGGGCAGTGGAAGGATATTAACTAAGGAGCCAAGGCCTTTTGCGAGCAGCAATCGGTCAAATACACCGCTATTAGATAATGCATTCAAAACTGGATCAATCTAGAAAAGGTGCTAGAGGTTTTACTAAGCTAATTTTGGAAGATGGAAAAGTTAACCAATAACAGCCTAAGCAGGGAGAAAAGCGCAGTAATGCAGTGCACTTCGCACTCATCTATGATCTTCCTGGATATTTCGGTGGGACCGGTTCTTAATCATATTTGGGGAAATCTACGGACTAGAGAGTTAAGTTTAATCGACTGATAATTAGGCGTTTAAGTGCATTTATTCCTTGTTTTATGGGGCGGTGTCAATTATCTTTAAGTAGTTAATAGACAGCTACTTATTACCATAAAACAACTAATTGGCATGCCTGGACTAATTGTAAATAATATTGATTACTCTTTTTCTCTTGTGACAATATATGCATCAGTAAAAGCCAAGCGAGGAAAGTGTCCCGTTTGCGAAAAGCACAGTAATAAAATCCATGATCATTATACCAGAACAATATCAGATCTCCCGGTATTTCAAAACAAAGCCACTATTTTCCTAAAAACCCGCAAATTTAAATGTCAAAACCCTCAATGTAACCGAAAAGTATTCTCAGAGCAAACACCCTATATTTTGAGATATTCGCGAAGAACACAAAGGGTATCAAAGCTACTGGATTCCTTGTCAATTGAATTAACCGGTAAACTGGGCAGTATGCTGTCCCAACAACTACTGATTGCAATTAGCAGATCAACCATACACGAATAGCGCTCAAACAACAGCTACCCCAGATAGCCCAACCAAAGGTACTTGGTGTTGATGATTTTGCATATCGAAAAGGGGTAAGCTATGGAACCGTTCTTATTGATATGGAGACTTCGAAGCCTATTGATATTTTACCTTTGAGGGAGGGTAAAGAGCTTAAAAAGTGGCTGTTAAAATATCCTGATGTAAATATTGTCACCAGAGACAGGGCCAGTTCGTATTCTTCTGCCATTAATGAAGTTTGTCCAAGTGCAGAACAGGTTGCGGACCGATTTCATTTATTAATGAATCTATCGGATGCTTTAGACAAGTATTTCAAAAGTGTGAATCCGAAAATCAAAAAACTAATTAAAGAAAAAAGCGATGAGCTTTTAAAAAAGCCCGATGGTCACATTACTGCCAATGCGAAAGTATAAACAGCGGAGTCATTATCAAAAGTCCAAAAAAGGGTTGAAATAAAAGTAGACCAGAGGCAGGATGTTTTCAATAAGGTTAAGGAATTAGAGGCCAAGGGTATATCCAACCGAAAAGTAGCGAGGGATTTGGGCATAAGTCGCAATACAGTTCAATCATACCTCTCCTTAGAAACTTTACCTCATAGAATAAGCTCTAAATCAACCAATATTGAGTTGTTCTCCCAGCACATTGTTGCTCGATTAAACGACCAAGGATATATGATGAAAGATATAATAGATGAAATATATGAATTGGGATACAAGGGAAGTAGAACTCAGGCCTATCACAATATCAACCTCATAAAGGAAGAATTTGAAATATACACGCCAGATTTTGCACAAATTCAAAAGTCAAGAATTCCCTATATAAAACCCTTAAGCTCCAGGAAGCTGGCAAAATATATTGGTTGCTGCCCAACTGTTATCAAGGATCCCGATGACCGAAAGTATCTACAAACTCTATTGGATAATATCTCAGAACTACCGGTAATTCAAAAGTTGGTACAGATTTTTAGTACGATGATAAGAACAGGGCGTGGTAATATAAACCGAAGGATCGAATTTATTAAACGTTCAAAATACAAGATGGTAGGATTGACCACTTTTGCTAATGGTTTGTTAAGGGATATCAAAGCTGTTAAAAACGGGATCCATATGTCTTGGAGCAATGGTGCTGTAGAAGGCCATGTAAACCGGATAAAGAGTATAAAAAGACAAATGTATGGCAGGGCTTGCTTTGACCTATTACGAAAGAAGGTGATACTATCTCAAACTGGTTAATGTTTCCCCAAATATAAGGAAGAACCCATCCGAACCGTAGTATCCACTTCCCTGACGAGTTAGTAAGAGAATTATAGAACATTGAGCCTAAGGCGTATCAGAGCAAGAATACAAAGTAACCGAATAGGAAGTAACTGAAGTCTGGGTTGTGGTGCCGGCTTCGTTCAAGAAAAAAAGGGAGTAGTTATCGGTCCGTTCCCCGACAAAACGATCTAATGAGAACTCTTCGATGAATCAGGCCCGGTATTTCATCTTGTATCTAAGTTTGTAGATCACTTACCGTTCCAATGGCAGAAACAAATTTTTGAACGAATAGGATTGAAAATCGGAAAGTCCTAAGCTTATGCTTTGCGCTTGATGGACAATCAAGGCGGCTTATCACATGGAGTATTATATGCTGTATGGGGATCTGCAACTGGACAATAACCTGATCGAAAATGCCATCAGGTCATTGGCCTGAGGCCGGAAATAGCGAGATGTCGTACTTTAACGGTTCGCCGGTACACACGGTACCACCCAAAATGCGACCAGGATCTATTTAATATTTGCTGGATTCAAAAAAACACTAGGTGAATTCGAATGATTGGCTACTGGACGTGCTAAGGCAGCTCAACGATATCAATTACGACTGTAAGTTCTGCGAATTGCTTTCACATAGGAGGAAATCATACTTAACCCTGTTAATTAAATGACATTAGGGGATGCTCGATCGCTTACTATTATCTCACAAATCAAAAATAATATTCTGATTGTCATTATAAGTTAGTGAGACACCAACGTACTGTCTCTAATTTTTTACAAATCTGCTGCATGTCAGATAGAGCGATTCGTCTTTAACCTGAAATTCACATTCCTAAGCAACTTGAAAAAAATTTCCGTCTGATATATATGAAAATGCCCAGGTAAAAAGAATGAATCGGACCCCTGCTCAAGTCCATGCTTAATTTTACTTAATGATGTAAAATGGAGATGCTTACTCAGAGTATGGCGGGTAATCTACAATATTGTCGATCGAGCTTTTTCTTATTTCATTTGGATTTTTACCATATATTTTTTTAAATTCTCTGCTAAAATATTTTGTATCATTATAGCCTACTGCAGTGGCTACTTCATTAACGTTATGTAAGCCAGTTTCCAATAATTGCATCGCTCTTTTCATTCGCAACACTTTCACGAAATCGTTAACTGTCATGCCTGTTAATACCTTGAGCTTTTTATACAAAACGGAAACGCTTATTCCAGATTGAAGGGCTATTTCATTGACGCCGAATTTAGGGTTTGCCAAGTTATCAATAGTAAGATTCTTCAGTTTAAGTATAAACTCTCCGTCCACGTCATTGAGGGGCAAATCTCCTGGTTCCAGATATGAGCTATTATTATCCCTCAATAAACTTCTTACCTTTATAAGGTTGCTCACCTTGAGTTCAAGTACTGCTAGATCATAAGGTTTAACCAGGTAATCGTCTGCTCCCATTTCCAGCCCTTCAATAATATTGGGAATACCGCTTTTGGCTGTTAGTAGCAATATGGGGATATGACTGATCCGAGCGTCGGCTTTTATTTGCCTGCACAGCTCTAATCCATCCATCACAGGCATCATTACATCGCAAAGAATTAAGTCTGGAAGATGGGCCTTCGTCATATCTAGTCCACGCACTCCATCTTCTGCTTCCAGAATGTTATATTTGTCCTTGAACGCTTCCTTTGTAAAAGTTCTGAGTTCCGTATTGTCTTCAATTATCAAGAGCGTTTTTTTTCCTACTAACTCAATATGGTCATCGATATGAGATTTCCCATTAATCTCGTTTTGACTGACGATCGGTGCAACCGAAATTTGAGAATCATTAAAATGATTTTTGCCTTTTAATAGCCTCATAGTGAAGCTGGTGATGCCCGAATCTCCATACTTCCTATATTGACTAGTCACGGAAAGATCGCCGCAATGTTGATCTACAACCTCCTTAGCGATAGCAAGTCCTATCCCATAACCGGTATTTTCACCTTGATTCTCATCTATTTGAAAGAAGTTGGTGAAAATACGTGACAGGTATTCCGGAGCAATGCCAGTGCCTGTGTTGGTCACTTTTATACATACTTCGCTGGAAATTTCTGTAACGCCTAGGTCTATTCGTCCACCCTTAGGAGTGAATTTGACGGCGTTATTCAGTAAATTGTAGTAAACTTTTTGAATCTGATGCTGGTCAACCCACACGATCACAGGTCCTTCGGGAAAATCGGTATTCAGGCTTATTTCCTTTTCCAGCAATACATGTTTAAAGGATTCTAATACTTTTCTCAGGATGTTGGTCATATCATGCGGAGCTACCTGAAGCTGAACATGCCCGCTTTCAAGTTTACGAAAATCCAAAAGCTCATCTACCAAATACATCAATCGGTCAGAACTGGACTTTGCCTGAGCAATGAAGATACCGGTATCCGAATTGATGAGCGGTGAGCGGGATGCCTTTTCTAATGGTCCGTTAATGAGCGACAGGTGTGTACGTATTTCGTGTGATACATTTGTAAAAAAGGTAAGTTTCTGTAATTGTAACTCACTCTCTTTTTTTAGTGTGCTCCTAAACCAGAAAAAGCGGACGATTACATATGTGATAATTATGAATACTAATGCATAAAGCAAATATGCATACCATGTATGCCACCAGGGGGCGAGAATCACAATACTGACCCGGAGTGGATTTTCACTCCAATATCCATCGCCATTAACTGCTTTGACAAGAAACGTATATTTCCCTGCTGGAAGATTGGTATATGTTGCTGTCGGAATTTCAACATTATTCCAATTTTTTTCAAAACCTTCGAGTTTGTAGCTGTACCGATTTTGATCCGACTTATTGTAACTAAGCATTGAGAAATCAAGTGTAAAAATATTCTGGTCGTGCCTGAAAATCAATTCAGACTGCTCACTTATGTCCTGATTCAGAATATTCGTATGATCGCCTATATTTACTTCCTTATTGAAAAGTCGGAGGGAAGTTAAAACAATTGGGCTGGTATAATACTCCACCATGACCTTATTCGGATTGAAGGAGAAATACGCATTATTACCAGGTACGTAAAACAGTCCATCACCATCACTTACTGCTGAGCTAAGTCGTAGTGTGGCATGGTAAGGTAATCCGTCTTCATAGGTAAATAATCGGGTTGTTCCATTATCTGGATGATAACGTATAAGATTGGAACCACTAGATAACCAAAGATATCCCTTACGATCCGCTTGAATATCGCTCAGATCTTCTGGCAGAGCATCGGCTCCAGTGGGATACACAGTAATTCGATGATGTTCTTCATCATAAAGCTTTAATTTTTCACTTGTGATGAGCCATATTCTTCCTGAGGTATCTTCAGTAATACGCCATATGTCACTTTTTCCCGGGTTATCCTTAGATTCGATTTCAACTTTCTGAAAGTGTGACGCACCAGTTTTAAGTAACCAAACGATACCCTTTCCACCACTCCATATATTCCCTTTGCTATCTTGGAAAATGCAGATCATATAATCTTTAATACCGAAATCATGAAAGGTTTCTTTGTTTTTGTCAAAACTAAGGAGTCCGAAGCCCCCGGCGATCCAAAGTTTCTCTTTCTTGTCTTCAATCATACGGTAAACCCTGCTACTGTTAGGAGGGAGCTCTAACGTATTAGGAATTTTAAAATCCTTGAATTGTTTATTGTTTATATTGTATTTACTGAGAGATTTGTTCCCGCTATACCATATGTTATGATTTGCATCAACATAAAAATGATTGGAGTGTTGGGAGAATCCCAGGTTCAGATTGTGGACCGATGTTTTTTCAGTTTGTTTGTCATAAATCATCATTTTTCTACGGTCCTCCGCAATTATCCAGAGGTTATCCTTAGGAGTTATTCCCATCCACCCGTCCAGTAATTTTCCGGAATGGGACGAATTCAGGTAAAAGGGATACTTGCTGAAAGGCGATATACGTACATTTAAATAGCTGATACCACGGTAATAACATCCCAACCATATCCCGTCTTGTGTATCTTTATACATTGTCAAAATTACGTTGTCGACAAGTGATAATGGGTTGCCTAGATCCCTTGTATACCATTGGGTCTTATTTGTATTCCGATCGTAGTTTACCAATCCCGACCAGGTGGAGATCCACATCTTTCCCTGTTTGTCCGAAGCAAAGCCTGATACGATCGGCCATTCTCCATTACTGTCAAGAAAATTACCTTTTAGTTCAAATTTTTTCGATGAGAGATGGTAACGAAGCAGCCCCCCCTCTTTGATCCCCAACCAAATACTGCCTGTTTTATCGTAGTATATTGACTTAAAATTGTTAATAAACGGGAAGTGAGCGTTAGCATCAGCCCTAAACATTTCTATTCGCTGGTTATTGGGATCCATACATAACAGACCGTTCACCGTAGCAAGCCACAACTGATTGTTGTCACCTATTGCTATTTTGTTTATTTGTTTTGTCTCTTTGATACGTTTAGTTTGCGCGTAGCTGGTAAATTCTACTTTTTGGTCAACATACGCCAAACTATTTAACCCTTGGGAGGTGCCAACCCACAGTTTTTTTTGACTGTCTTCGGCAATGCAGTAAACGGTGTCTCCACTAATAGAGCCCGCTTCCTTCGGATTATGCTTAAATCTTGTAAACGTGTTGCGACTGCTGTTATAACGGTTCAATCCATTCCTAGTCCCTGCCCAGATAACACCATCTGAGTCGCAGAAGAGGCTTTCGACAAGGTTCGAGCTAATGGTGGTAGTATCATCTTCTTTGTAAGAAAATTTCTTGAATGTACGAGAGTCATATCTGTATAAGCCATTTGTGGTTGCATACCAAAGAAAACCTTTTTTGTCCTGTACTATGCTGAGAACGCCTTCTTCCGGTGCACCCTCTTTCTGTGAAAAATGACGAAAAACCTGAGCAATAGAAACATCATATGGAATACAAGATATTAAGAAGGAAACTATCAGAAGATGAATTTTACTTCGCATCAAAATAGAATTAATTTATTTATCAAAGACCGATTTTTTGAGGGAGGAAATTTAGGAACATGTTTTTTTATAAAGTAACTGCATGCCTCCCAAATAGGTAAGCTGATAAATTTTTCACACCAATTAAATAAGAAAACCGCCCATATCTACTCATTTTAACCAGTTAAATCATGTCTGAGTATTTCTATATTCTATAATATATGTAATATCATTAAGAAAAATAGTTTCAATTCCCTGCTTCTTTTTTCGAATAGTTCATAGTAAAGTCTCTTCTTGACTTTTCCATAATGCCGCTATAAATGTCATGTTTTATACTTCAATAGTAGATGAAATTTGAGCCTACCAATGTGGTTAAACATGCAATTAAAATTTTTTCTGCTTCTAAAATAATCTAACCATTTCAGAGGCCTTCCTGCCGATGATTGTTCTGTAACAACAAATATTAAGTATCGCAATCTTAATATGTGAACGCCTGGTACTCATATTCCAAAGATGGAGAGATAGGAGTATACGGGTACTACTTTGTCAAAAAGAACTGCAACAATTTAAGAAGGAGTAATCTTTATTGCTACAATTCTAGGTCGCAGTACATGATACAGCTGGTCCCCTTTTAAGGAAACCTAGATATTAAATTTTCTTTATTGACAGCTTATGGTAGAATTTCTTATTCGGTGGGTTGTTTTCTTTTGTGGTTCTATTTTAGGTGAAATAAAATAAAATAAGAGCCTAGTATTGATAAGATATTCGACCTATTAATATTTTCAAATTAAATAAATTGCACAAAGATAAATAAGTATTACTTCTTGATTATTGTCGTAGAAACGTCAGGCTGATCTCAAGAAAATTTCTAAATGATGTAGAATGATCAGCATTGGGAATTAGTAATTCTAACTGTAGATATTGCCGAATACCAGCTTTCGGAAGCTGTTTTAGATTATAAGGCATCCTGAAATTTCCGAAGGAATAACTAGAGTTTCAATCGTAAAATTTATAATTCACCCTATACACACTACTTAAATATAGCCAGATAGAGTGTTTTAATAGCAAATCTTCCTATTTCTTTTACTTATTAATTAGTCAAATAAATTCTCAATAAACCTTAAAAGCAAATGAAGTATATGGCAATGAAGAGTTAACTACACATTTATCGTATCTAAAATTAAATATCGATTATGAACACACTTTATTCTAGTATGAACACACTTTATTCCGGTTATTTTAGGCTTTCGGATGTGCTTTTGAACCGGGCAAAAAATAATCTGTTTAGGATTATTATTTTAATCCTGATCTTAGGATCCTTCGAGCTCTATGCGCAGGATGTACCTGGGGGGATTGCACCTGCTGCATGGTACCGATCTGACGGCTCGTTATACTCCGACGCGGGTACAACACTAGCTGCAAACAATGCAACAGTATATCAATGGAATGAAGCTCTGGGTACAGGGCGAAATCTCATTCAAACCAGTGCTGGAGCACGGCCGGTTTTCTCAAACGGTACCGTTTTAGCCAACTTTAACCCTACGGTCACCTTTGACGGAAGCAATGACATTCTTCAGCACACACCTTCCGGCGCAGGCTATATAGATCGGGCTGACGGTACCATCTATTCGGCAGGCTATGTGAATGTTCAAAAAGGGAATGGATTTGCCGGGTTTCATGCCAGCATGAACTATCCAGGGTTGCATATGTATAGTGCCAACAACAAATTACTCTTTTTTACCTCTGGTGGTCCGGGCTATCAGGGGCTGAGTATGGACATGATGCCAGCTAAAAGGCATTTTATTGCAGGGAGCGGCTGGCAAAATGGTGCAGGCGGATCGGCCAACCATGCACTGGCAACCGTTTCTCTTAATGGTATAAGAGGTGATATTACTGGCTCGAAGATCTATAATGTCAATACAGCTGCGTCCTACAATGAATTCAGGATTGGCCGGGACAGCGACTACGGAGCATTCAACGGACAACTGAACGAAATACTCATATTTGAAAATAAGCTCACTGTTGACGAAATGGACAGGGTAGAAACTTACCTGGCCATTAAATACGGTACTACATACGCCAACGGAACAAGAGATTACAAAAATGCTGGAGGATCGCCGGTTTGGACCGCTGCCACCAACACAGGTTATATCAATAACATCGCTGGTATTGCCAACGACGGCGCATTGCAGCAAAAACAATCGTGGAGTACGAATCCCGGACAGCAAGTGCTGATTGGCACCACCGGCCTTACCGGAACCAACTCCGGAAATGGAATTGCATTAACTGCCGGGCAGTATCTGATCTGGGGAGACAATGGTTTAGCCAAAGTACCAACTGTGGCTACTTCTGCATTTCCATCGGTTTCTCATCATTTTCAGGCTATTTGGAAAGTACAAAATACGGGAACTGTGGAGACAGTTCGCGTGGCCTGGCCGAAAGGTCTTAAAAGCCTGAGCCTGATCCAAAGCAGCGACCCGACAATCGGTGCTGGCGATATATTGACTCCAATGACATCGCAGATTACGATAAATGATGTTGATTACAACTATGTAGATGTAACGCTGACTAATGGTCAGTATTTTACATTTGCGGCCAAGGTGCCCGCCCCCGGTGGTGTTACAGCAGGTTTGACCCAGTGGTATCGTGCCGATGAAGGCTTGGTTAAAGCTGGTGGGGATGGTACTAATGTAACCACTTGGACAGATGTTGCGAGAGGTACTGTTTCCGGTAAAATTGGAACAGCGCCTGTCCCAGTATTCAAGGAGGGAAGTACAAACTACTTCAATTTCAATCCTGGAGTAAATTTTACAGCAATCCAACAGATGCTCGGCAACATCACTACACAGACCCTGGAAAATACTTCCTTCGATATTTTCACCCTGACCAAAGAGGGGATGAGCGGAACGAGGTATTTCAACATTGGGAGGAACAATACCTCATTTAGTGGTGCAAACTGGGATCAACCGGGATTGTATGTGAGTGGAAATGTAGCTACTCGAAATAGCTCGGGAGGTGGACTGGGCATTACAAATCCTGGAAACATTGATTTTTCTACTACAATACCGAGTATCATGTACCATACTTTTACCAATACTTCCATCAGAAAAGGTGTGAACGGGGCCGGTCTGGGCACACAATATAATGTTTCGGCAAGAGGTCAGATGACTGGTGGGCATATTTTTGGTTCTAATGGAGGTACAAATCCTCCCGGAGGTGATGACTGGGGTTTTAAAGGTCATATCGGTGAAGTGATCATATACGGTGCCGGCAATTTGACTGCTACAGAGAGAAATAGGGTAGATTCTTATTTGGCATTGAAATATGGGGTTACCTTACCTTCAGGAGTCAACTACCTGAATTCTAATGGGGATATAGTCTGGAATTCCACAACCAACAGTGCCTATCATAATAATGTAGCTGGTATTGTGAACGATGAAGCATCAGCATTAAATCAAAAGCAGAGTATCAGCGTAAATAAAGGACAGCAGGTGATTATTTCAACAACAGGCTTGACCGATACCAATGTCGGAAACTTAACTTCACTATCTTCTGATGGTCAATATCTGATTTGGGGAGATAACGGACTGGCCAAAACGCTTTCCGCATCATTCAACTTTGCAAGTGTACCATCCTTGAACCTGCGTTTTGCAGCCATCTGGAAAGTGCAAAATACCGGAACCGTTGGAACGGTGCGTGTGGCATGGCCCTCGGGAATTCCAAGTCTTACGCTTATTCAAAGCGCTGATGCAACCATTGACGACTCGGATATGAGAACAGACATGACTGCCAATACATTACTTGTAAATGGCATTTCTTATAATTATGCCGATGTTACCCTAAGCGATGGACAATACTTCACTTTTGCGGGGTTTGTGTCTGGACCGGGCAATGTAGCGTCGGCAGCATGGTATAGGGCAGATGGAGCAGGACAGCAGTTTTCCGATGCAGGCACAACCGTGGCTGAAGATGGGCAGACTCTGCAACAATGGAATGAGTACAAAGGTACGGGATACAATCTTGTGCAGGCAACTTCAGGGGACAGACCTGTTTTTTCTAATGCAACTAAGCTGGCCAATTTTAATCCCACTGTAACCTTTAGTGGTAGACATTGGATGAGATATGACGTAACAGGAACTACCAATCTGATAGATCGAGCAGATGGAACAATTTATGCTTCGGGATATTTGAATCGATTGTCGAATGTAGATATCGCAGGCTTTGGGGAGACTACATTGGATTATCCGGGATTGCATACCCATACTACTGGAGGCAATACAAAAACATTGTTTTATGCTGCCTCACATGGTGGTTATCCCGGAGTAAGCGACAACAATCTTGTGAATAAAAACTATTTCACAATGGGTGGAGCTTGGCAAAACGGTGCTGGAGGGGATAATAACCATCTCGGTGCCACGATCTCGCAAAACGGAATTCGCAAGTATTATACTGGCACCGAATTAAATAATGTTACCCAAGTTGCTAACACAGCGAGTAATATTTATAGAAGTTTTAGAATTGGCGAAGGTAATTATGGCCCTTTATATGGGCAGTTGAATGAGGTAGTTGTATTCGAAAATCGACTTACTGAAGATGAAATGAACCGGGTTGACACCTATATGGCGATCAAATATGGTACCACTTATGCAGAAGGTACAAAAGATTACCTAAACTCGGCCTCTGGTGTTGTATGGGCAACCGGAGATAATAACGGCTATCATTTTAACATTGCCGGAATTGCCCGCGACGATATGGGTTCTTTGTATCAGAAACAGTCATGGAGTACCAATCCTGGCCGTCAGGTTTTGATCAGTACAACCGGATTGGACAATACCAATGCAGCCAATTCAGGTGTTCTGACGAATGGTCAGTTCTTAATCTGGGGTGATAACAATCTGGCAAAATCTCCATCTGTTACCATTGCGGGAATCCCTGATGTAAACTACCGTTTTGCATCCATTTGGAAAGTGCAAAATACCAACTCTGTTGGTGTGGTAAGAGTTGCATGGCCAAAAGGATATGCTAACTTAAAGCTGATCCAAAGTCTCGATGCCACTATCGACGCTTCGGACCAAATAACCGCTATGGAAAATAGCCAGGTCGTGAACGGGATAGAATATGCCTATGCCGATGTGACTTTGGCTAATGGACATTATTTTACATTTGCAGCATTTATCCAGGCACCAGGCGGAGTAACCAATAACCTGAGCTACTGGTACAGAGCGGACAAGTTTGCGACTGCTTCAGGTGTGGGTGCTGATGTTACAAGCTGGACCGATTTTACTTCGGGTACCACCGTTACTGAATTGGGTGACAATGCTTTGCCGATTTTAGCAGAAGGTAGCAGTACCTACTTTAATTATAATCCTGGAATAAATTTTACCTCCACAGCACAAGCATTAGGAAATTTAAATGTTCAGACTGTATCCGCTTTAAATTTTGATATTTATACCTTAACTAAAGAAGGTATTACAGCAGGCGGTAACGGAAGGATTTTCAGCTCGTTAGTAAATAATACCAACGTATCCGGAAGTATTGCGTACTGGGACGGAATTGGAATAATGGCTGATCAGAGACTTGAAAGGGTAAATAATGCGTTTGGCTCCAGATATTTAGCAAATCCTGGCGGTACCTGGGCTGCAACGTATCCAAGTATTACTTATAATAAATTTACGGACCTCTCGCTTGGAAAGGGTATAAATGGTAATGCAAGTATATCCAATGGTACACATAGTGCCAGAGGGACTATGACTGGCGGACACGCATTCGGGTCTACTCAGTTTTCCGCTAACAGTAGTGACAATGCGGGCTTCACTGGTAACATCGGCGAGTTGATTATTTACGGAAACGGTAACAATTCGGCTGTTGAAAGAAATAAAGTCGAGTCCTACCTGGCTATTAAATATGGCATTACGCTGGCAAACACAAATAACTATACTACCTCACAGGATGTGGTGGTTTGGAATGCTTCAGATAACGCTGGTTATTACAATAATGTCGCTGGTATTGGGAATGACTTTAATTCGGCCTTACACCAAAAGCAGAGCCGTAGTCAGCATCCCAACACCAATAATCAGGTGATCATCGGTTTGGGTGAAATTGCTGCAAGCAATGCTGCAAATACCGATTCGCTGAACGATGGTCAGTATCTGGTGTGGGGTGACAATGGGAATACACAGGCAATGACTAACACCGCAAGTACCTACACGGCTTTTAATTTTGCAGGAGGCACCAACAATGCCCGTCGCATGAACCGTGTGTGGAAAGTACAGAATACCAATGCTACCAGTGAAGTGCAGTTACGCTTCCCGGTTTCATCAGTGGGTACAACTACTTTCGCGGGAGGTATTGAAGCTTGTGCGCAATATGTATTGTTGACTGCCAGTGATGCTGCCTTCACAACCAATGTTACGGCCATGCCTCTGACCGTTAATGGTTCGGATTATGATCTGTTGACCAGCTTCCCTAACGGAGCGAGCTATTTCACTTTTGCGAAAGTGACGCCTATCAACAGTGGAGAGATTTACCTTCCATCGGTTATTGAAACTACAACCAGTTACAATGATAATTGCGGAGCCGGTGAGTGGAAATACTATTACAAATCTGATGATAATACGCAAAATTTGTTTGCCGCTGCCGGATTCACAGGTGCAGAGTTGAATAGCTTTACCGTCACGATTACACCAGAAGGAACCAGCTACAACGACGGAGCGCAGACTACGAATCTTATGCCACGTATAACAACGGTTGAAGATGCTGGTGCTTTCACTACCGTTGCCAACAAAGTTAGGGTATATTACAGCGCAAGTGAGCTAAGCCAAACCAACGTAGCCGGAGCGAACGCCAGTGGATGGTATAAGTATGAAGGCAACGCAGAGGAGGTGATTGTGGATATATACGGCGATGGTTTAATGGATCCAACCAAGGCAATCTCACTTACACCGGATGCATCTGGTGTAGAAAACGGGGTGAATTATGTAGAGTTTCATAATATAACTTCATTCAGCAGTTTCATATATGTAAGCACTACTGAACAATCTCCACTGCCTGTAACACTGGCTCAGTTCAATGTTAACAAGCATGAGAAGAACGTTATATTAACCTGGAAAACTACGAACGAGCAAAACAGTAAATCTTTCATTATTGAAAGGAGTACAGATGCAAAAAGCTGGGACGTGGTAGGGCAGGTTGCTGCATCAGGAGAATCCACATCTGAACGTCCTTATGACTTTACGGATGTGTCACCATTGTCTGGTGTTAACTACTACCGTCTGAAAATGATTGATCAAGACGATACGTATGCTTATAGCCGTATCCGTTCTGTCCGTATGGACGGTGTAGCTGGTGTTGTTCTATATCCAAATCCGGTTTCCAACAGATTGTTGTTTAAAGAAGTCAAAGCTGAAACGGTTAACCGGGTGTTGGTTTATGATAACGCGGGTAGGGCTCATATCGAGTTAAACAAGCTTCCATCTGATGGAATCAACGTTGCCGGCCTGTCATCAGGAATTTACATCGTTGTACTTAAAATGGCAGATGGGTCCGTTACCCGTCACAAAATCACGGTACAGAAATAAAGCATAGTACAGAAATAAAGAAAGAGGCTGTCTCAAAAGGGCAGCCTCTTTTCGCATTTTATGCCTGAACTAGGAAAGTGAATTTAGATTTAATATTGTTCTGGATCAATCTTTTAACGGTGTACTGATACTTGTATTTTGAGATATCAAAATACAGATATGTAACATCAAAACCTCCTTCTTTTAAAGCCTGCTATCAGGATCAAATCATGCTGCTTCCTATAAGTATGAAAGACCTGGCTCCCAAGGATCATCCGGTTCGAGTGGTCAATGTTGTATCAATAGGATTAATACTGACCCTTACATGCTGCATAAGAAGGTGGAGGTACCTCTCGTTACCACTCTAGGATGCTTCTTAAACTGCTGGTATATGGTAAGCAGCCGCCTCGTCCTATATGTATCCTATTTTGTATGTCATTAGAAAGCCTGCAACTGATATTGACTACTCAGTCATTAATAATTTATTCAAATTATTAGATTAATTTTATTAAGGGAATAAAAAGAGGTCGGACCACTTTGGATGGCCCGACTTGAGGGAGGTGGTTTACTGATCTGCTAGTTTCTGGGTCTTCCCTGGCGCCCGCCTTGTCCCTGACCTTTTCTTTCAGACTCCATCGCCTTTAGCTTTTCCTGCTGTTCGGGCGATAAAATTTTGGCCAGTTCAGCATTAAAGACCTCATTAGACTCTTTCATTTTGCTGCGGTCCATATTCTCTGCTTTCCGCATTTCACTCATGGTGGTCATGCGCTTTAGATTTAAATCATATACTTGTTTCTTTTGTTCCTCAGAGAGTTTGAGGCTCTCAGTCAGTCTAGCAGTTTGTTTTTCGGCTTGTTGCTCTGGCGTGCCTCCTTGATTCGGACGTTGGGCAAAGGCTGTTGTGCTAGCGAATAGCAGCACCATCATTAATACTTTTTTCATCTGGCTTAAATTTTGTTTTGTTCAGCCCATTAGAGTCATGAAAGTAGATGAGGTTTAAAAGTCTACTAAATTTTTTTTTCATGCCTAATGGTTACTAAGTCGAGCTGGCTCCTAAGGCTTACGGATCGATGAAGCTCTCTTAATGAGAGTAGGTTTCAGCATGATGGTCTGGCTAGGTAAAATGTGTTCACTGTTGAGCTGTTCGACCAGCAGTTTGGCGGCCATTCGACCCATTTCAAAGGCCGACTGAGCCACACTCGAGATGGGAGGAGTGAGTAAGCTTACTACCGGTTCATCGTTAAATCCAACCAAGGCAATATCCTCGGGGATTCTCAAGCCTCTTTCTTTGATCGCTAATTGTGCGCCAACAATAAGCCGATCGCTTACACCAAATATTGCATCGGGGCGATTGGGGCTGTCTATTAGTGCCAAAGTCGACCTATAAGCAAATTCTCTATCAAATTCACTAAATACAATCAATGACTCATCTATAGCAAGACCATACTTTTCCAAGGTATGCTTGTAACCAATCATACGTTGCTGACTAATCGAAAGATTGGCGGGTCCAGCTAGATAAGCAATACGACGGCAACCTTGTTCAATCAGATGCGTAACCGCCTGGGTTGCCCCGGAAATATTATCGAGAACAACGCTAGTTGCATCCAATTCACTGCTAACCCGATCAAAGAAAACGATCGGGAAATTTTTGCTGAGCAAACGTTGATACTGTTCGGTATTAATGGAATCACTGGAATTGGAAACAATTAGTCCGTCCACATGCCCCTTCATCAAGCGTTGCGTATTAACCAGCTCCCTGGCGTAGGATTCGTTAGACTGACAAATCATTACGGTATAACCGGTTTCAAGGGCCATATCGTCTATTCCTCTTACGGCCATAGAGAAAAAGTAGTCCAGGTTAGGAATAATTACACCAATAGTATGTGTCTTTTGAGTGATCAGGCTAAGGGCTATCTGATTTGGCTGATACTCCAGTTCTTCCACCATTCGTAAAACAGACTGTCGCGTCTCTTGATTGACGTCAGGTTTATTACGCAGGGCTCGGGAGACGGTAGAAATGGAGATATTAAGTGCCTTCGCAACATCTTTAATGGTGGCAGGCTTGTCGGGTCTATATCCTGATCTGTTCATAGATTATATAGGTTTTGTCAAGTAGTAAATATCACATTTTAAAGTTAGAAGACTTTTCAAAGACCTGAAATCTCCTGTTGTCATTCAGATCATATAGCCTTTAGAGCAGCAAGGTATAACCTTTGCAAGTTATCTGCTATAATTAATTTCATTTTTTTTAGAAATAAATTATTTACCGGCAACGTTGCCGGTACCGTTATCGGTAAAAAAAAGCTGAAATAGAGCAGAATAGATCAATTAATTATTGGGATAAGTCATATTTGGCTACTACCTTTAGTATATACAAAGAAGGGAAGGAAAAAGGACGAATAGGTACTAAATTGTATTTTACTAATATATGAAACATTTATTTACTCTGGCTTTTGTAGCGCTTTTGTCCTTATACGCAGGGCAGTCGAATGGTAAATCTATCCTGGTAAAAGACCTTGCTGCCTACCAAAAGGCATTGGAAGGTGTACAGGCAGGTGATACCATTATAATGGCCTCCGGAATATGGTCGAACGTGGCTTTGGTTTTTAGGGGTACTGGCACTGCTACCAAGCCAATCGTATTGAAGGCCGAAACCAGGGGTAAGGTTTTCATGGAAGGGAATTCTAGTTTAAAAATATCTGGAAACTACCTTATTGTTGATGGGCTTTATTTTAGAAACGGACATACTCAAAAGGGAGCGGTCATTGAGTTTAGGGAAAACGCAGACAAACTGGCCTTTAATAGTAGAGTTACACAATGTGTGATCGATTCCTATAATAAAGAGGATCGGTTCGATGAGGACACCTGGATTCAATTATATGGTCAACACAACCGATTCGATCATAATTATATAGCGGGCAAGAAAAATGGGGGAGTAACCTTGGCGGTAAACCTTAATGACGAAAGAAACAGGGACAACTATCATCGTATCGATCATAATTATTTCGGCCCAAGACCACGACTAGGTTCCAATGGAGGAGAAACCATTCGAATAGGAGTATCGACCTACTCGCTGACATCATCCCGCACCATAGTAGAGGATAATTATTTTTATCGCTGTAACGGAGAAGTTGAGATTGTTTCAATAAAATCAGGTGATAATCTGATCCGCAGAAACAGATTTGTAGAATGTGAGGGTGGATTGGTTTTACGCCATGGCAATAATAATAGAATTGAAGAAAATTATTTTCTGGGAAATGGAAAGCCACATACTGGTGGCGTGCGGATCATCAATGCAGGCCATCGTGTAATTAATAATTATTTTGCGGATTTGAAGGGTGATCGGTTTCGTTCGGCGCTCACCATCATGAATGCCGTCCCCGACTCACCTATTAATCGGTACCACCAGGTAAAGGATGTGACCATAGCCTATAATACTTTTGTCAACTGCGATCATATTGAATTGGGCGCAGGGAAAGATCTGGAAAGAACGGCAGATCCTGAAAATGTAAGATTTGTAAATAATGTATTCTATAATCCTTCAGTCGACAGTCTTTTTCATGTTTATACGGATCTGAAGGGGATACAGTTCTCTGGGAATAAAACAGAGCTTGCCAAATCTCCATTTTTATCAGGAATGCAGAATGTCAAATTTAAAATCGCTAAGGGAGCTGACGGATTATTATATCCAGTTGACGATCAATTATTAGCCAAAGGGCAAACGCTTACCGATCCGAAAACTGATCTCATGGGTAATTCCAGAGGAAAGGCAGATCGTGCAGGAGCAGTAATTAACAGCAAGAAATTGGCATTGCCCTGGACACTCCAGGAGATAGGTCCCGATTGGTTTGAAAAGGAAAAGAAAAATGAAGTAAGGCCTTCTGTAGTTCATAAGGTAGGACTGAGAGATAAGGACGGTTTGGTGCGCGCGGTTGAATCTGCCGCAGCAGGGGACATTATTGAGCTCACAGAATCGGGACGTTATCTTATATCGAAAACAGTTTATATTAATTCCCCAATTGAAATCAGAGCGGTTTCGGGACTAGGCAACCGGCCCGAGGTAACTTTCGAAGGGGAGGGGGGGAATTTCGCCTTCTTTATAATTCAAAATCAAGGGAGCCTGCGCTTAAAAGGGATATCCTTTAATGGCACCTCTGAGAGTGGTGTGGCCGACTGTATCATTCGGACTACTACGGAACCTATGATTGAGCATTATAATCTGTTTGTGGATGACTGTTCGTTTTCAAATTTGGCTGATAGTCGGAAGAATGCATTTAGAGCCAGTAAAGGCACTTATGCCGATACAGTTCAATTCCGAAATAGTATTTTCTATAATATTTCTGGGGATGTATTGAGTTTGGCATCAGAGAAAGAAGATAAAGGGATTTATAATGCAGAATATGTCATTTTAGAAAATTGCCTTTTTAAAAATATATTAACAGGCGCATTGGACCTATATCGGGGAGGGAATGATGAAAGTACTTTAGGCCCCTTCCTGACGATCGATCATTGCACATTCGATGCGGTAGGCAATGTAGAGTTGGGCCATGTACTGAAGGTGATGGGGGTGCAATGGAGTGATATCCGTAATAGTATCTTTCATAATAGCGGGAGAGCGGGGCGCAGCATTAGGTACGAGGATTATGGCTGGGCTGTCAATGGGTTATCCAACTGCAATTTCTACGAGGCTGGACGGCTTGAGTCCTTTTACCCTATCCCTCAAAAGAATATTACTAACATTCCTACGGTCTTTGAAAATCCCAAGGAAATGAATTATACGCTGATCTCTACCTCTCCTCTAAAGGGGGCAGGCACCGATGGTCAGGATGTAGGAATCACTAGGAATATAGGTTTAGGGGCAAATCAGTAAGCATTTTTTTTACAATTTATATATACAAGCATGAACAACTTACAAGGTAAAGTGGCCATCGTTACCGGTGGAGGTCGGGACATAGGTCGTCAGATTTCTATTTTGCTCGCTAAGGCTGGTGCCAAGGTTTGCTTCAACTATTTTGATTCGGAGGAGCAAGCGGCCGAAACCAAGGAAATGATTGCCGAAGCCGGCGGAGAGGCCATAGCAGTACAAGGTGACATGACCAAAGCCGATCAGGTTCAAAAGATGGTTAGTGCCTGTGTAGAGCAATTTGGGCAACAGATTGACATCGTTGTGAACGTAGTAGGTGGACTGGTTGCACGTAAAACCATTGAAGAAATGGATGTGGAGTTTTGGGACTTTGTTATGGACGTAAATCTTAAATCGGCCTTTTTAGTCTCCAAATATTCCGTACCGTTTATGAGTCCGGGTGGGGCGATCGTAAACTTTTCTTCTCAAGCGGCACGCGATGGAGGAGGACCTGGCGCTATCGCTTATGCTACAGCCAAAGGGGCGGTGTTGACTTTCACCCGCGGCCTTGCCAAGGAGCTAGGGCCTAAGGGAATACGGGTTAACGCCGTATCTCCAGGGATGATTGCCACGACCTTCCATGATACCTTCACCAAATCTGAAGTTCGTGAGAAAGTAGCAGGCATGACCCCATTACGTCGGGAGGGTAAGGCTGAAGAAGTAGCAGAGTTAGTAAAATTCCTGGCCTCGCCCGAAGCGAGTTTCGTAACTGGCGCCTCTATGGAAATTAATGGCGGAACCTATTTTATTTAGGATCCTCCTGTAAATTTATAATTTTATTTAGCACCCTTTCCATCCTTAAAATGCGTTTTCTCTATTTACTACTGGTAATGATATCCGTTCAGGCTGCTCCTAGTTTCGGACAGCAAGCCATCTTGACCACGTCTCAGGACGTGAAGGCCGTACGGGAGTCTCTTGGTAAGTATCCTTTGCTAAACAAAAGCTATGCTGAGTTGGAGCAGCTTGCCGCAGAAGCATTGAAGAGACCCATGGACGTTCCAGTGCCGAAAGATCCGGCGGGCGGGTATACGCACGAGCAGCATAAACGTAATTATCAGGCAATGCATGCTGCCGGGATCATTTATGCTATAGGGAAAGACCAACGGTATGCCGATTTCGTAAAAAATATGCTTTTGGTGTATAGTGAGCTGATACCCTCTTTAGGGAATCATCCGCAGGCTAAAGGCTCTTCACCAGGTCGGCTCTTTCATCAGGCCCTTAACGATTGTAACTGGATTGCGTATAGCATACAGGGTTACGATGCCATTGCGGCCGGTTTGACGGCAGGTGAACGAAAAAAAATTGAGGAAGGCGTATTTCGTCCTATGAGTAGTTTCCTTACCAAGGACCTCGAGTCCTGGTTCAATCTGGTCCATAACCATGGCGTTTGGGCAGTCTCGGCGGTGGGTATGACTGGTTTTGTGTTGAGAGATCAACACTTGGTACAGCAGGCACTCCTGGGTACCAAAATGGATGGAAAGGGTGGTTTTTTGTCTCAACTGGATAATTTATTTTCTCCAGATGGATTTTATACAGAGGGGCCATATTATGTACGTTACGCCCTTTTGCCGTTCTTTTTGTTTGCACAAGCAATAGAACAAAATATGCCTGAGCGTAAGATATTTGAATACAGAAATCAAATTTTGAAAAAGGCATTTTACGCAGCGCTACAACAAACCGATTCAAAAGGAAAGTTTTTACCTATTAATGACGCTCTGAAGGAAAAGGGGTGGGATACCAGAGAGATGGTTACAGCCCTGGCCATCGTTTTCCAGCGTTATGGAGAAGATGCCTCCCTCCTAGAAATAGCAAGACAGCAGGAGCGGGTTTTACTAACAGTAGGTGGAACAAAAATCGCCAAGATGGACCTTATGATGAAGGGTAAAAGTCCTCGATTCGTACGCAAATCCATACTGTTTACGGATGGTGCTCAAGGTCAGGACGGAGGTATGGCTTTATTACGAGCTGAGCAAGGTCAGATGAGTTTGTTATTTAAATATACAGGTCATGGACTTTCTCACGGACATTTTGACAAACTTATGCTGGCACTTTACGATGGGGGTAATGAAATTCTTTCCGACTATGGTGCTGCACGCTTCTTAAATGTAGAGCCTAAGGCAGGAGGGCGTTATCTACCCGAAAACCATAGTTTTGCCATGCAGACAATTGCGCATAACACGGTTACTGTGGACGAGCAGTCGCATTTTCAAGGAAAAGAGAAGGTTGCCGAAAAAGAGTCGGGAAAACTCTTCTTCTCGGATATTTCTCATCCCGATCAGCAGATTGTAAGTGCCCGTTCTACGACAGCTTACCCTAATGTAGGCCTGCAGCGGACTCTTATACTGCTTAAAGATAGTAGTTTAACTTACCCAATTATACTGGATATTTTCAGGGTAAGTTCTGAAAAACAACATCAGTACGACCTGCCTTTTTACTATAGCGGTCATCTTATTAACACCAATTTCCCCTACGAGGCGGAGACAACATTACAGAAGGCGTTAGGAAACCAGAATGGGTATGAACACCTATGGAAACAAGCCTATGCCACACCAAAAATCTCACCTGCCCGTTTAACCTGGCTAAATGGAGAAAAATTTTACTCAGTAACAACAGCAGTCGATTCGACTACTCAATTGATCATGATGCGTGTAGGTGCTAATGATCCAAAGTTTAACCTACGTCCCGAGACAGCCTTCATGGTTCGTCAGAATTGGGCTCAGGGAGGCACATTTGCCTCCGTGATTGAGCCGCATGGTGCCTTTGATCCAAAGGCAGAAATAGCCAACGGAGCAGAAAGTGAGGTTGCTGACATCAAAATCCGATACGATCAGCCTGATGCTACTATTGTTGATGTACAGTTTCGAAATGGCAGGGCTTTCCGGATAGCCTTAAGCAATATCGATGCGAACCCATCAATGACTCACTCCGTAACCCTGGATGGTCAAATTTTCAGCTGGAAAGGACCATATTCTTCACGCTTCTTATAAGAAAAATTAATTGATTTCTGGTTTAGGAATATCACAATCTAAATACAATGACCGATGAAAAAGTATATTACAATTCGACTATTAAGTTTGATAATACTGGGTCTTGTTTCGGTGTCCAACAGCTGGGCACAAGGGTTACAAGTGTCAGGGAAGGTTACTGATGTAGCCGGTGAGGCTCTTCCTGGTGTTACCATTACTGCCAAGGGCACGAGTATAGGTACCTCTACTGACGCCAATGGAACTTATCAGCTTTCCAATCTTCAACAGAATACCACATTGGTTTTTAGCTATATTGGCTTCAAAACTATTGAAAAGGTAATTGCTAATCAATCCACCCTCGATATTACCATGACGGAGGAAAACCAAACTCTTAGCGAGGTAGTTGTGGTAGGTTATGGGACGCAGCGCAAATCTCATATGACAGGGTCGGTGGGAAAAGTTTCTACGGAGAATCTGAACCAAATTCCGGTTGCCCGGGCCGACCAGGCGCTTATAGGTAAACTGGCAGGGGTACAGATACAGACCAATAATGCGCAGTCGGGTTCGGCACCGACGATTCAGGTTCGTGGTTCGGCCTCCATTACGGCAAGCTCTTCGCCGCTAATCGTGGTGGATGGTTATCCAGTCCCTACCGACTTATCGGCTATCGATATGAACGATGTGGAATCCATAGAGGTGTTAAAGGATGCCGCTTCTGCAGCAATTTATGGATCAAGGGGCGCAAATGGAGTAATTATGGTAACCACCAAATCGGGTAAATCTGGCAAAACAAAGATCAGCTTTAATATTAATGGTGGTTTCAAAGAAGTTGCTAAAAGACTGGATATTCCCTCCTTGGACGAGTGGACAGATTTTGTCAAAAGAGATAATGAAGGAATTATCTCGGATCAGATAACATTAGCTCAACGATTCAATGCCAATACCGACCCTCAGGATGTTATTTTTAGAAAAGGTAGTTTCCAGAATTATCAATTCAGTGCCAGAGGAGGAAATGAAAATGCAAAATTTTATATTTCAGCAGGGGTATTGAAAGACAAGGGAGTGGTATTGAAAAACGATTATACCAAGTTTAACCTAAGAGCAAACGTAGATTTTAAGTTGGGTAAAAATGTGGACATGGGTGTGAGTATCAATCCTTCCTATGCCGTTCAGAATGAAATGCCTATTTCTATTCATGATGCGATTCGCTCGATTGCCCCCTGGATGCCCCTGTATCATAATGAAGAGACTGCCGCAGTAAGTGGAAAACCAGTTGGTTCTAATTTTCATCAACGTGATTTCGATCCTAGTAGAAACAGTTTTTATAAGGGAACTGGCTTGCTCAGTCTTTCGGCCACTGGTGATAATAACGGATATACCCAGGTAATGGGCCAGAATATGTACAATACAGAATTGCGTACCTTAAGCAATTCCTTTGTTAATTGGAATATCTTAAAAGGTTTAAGCTTTCGTACATCTATTGGGGTCTACACCAGGCAACAGGATAATTATTTTTATAGGGCCTCATGGGCCCGTGTCGATGAGCTGATTCAGGGAGCGGCAGCAGCAAAGGCGAGTACCTTAGGTCAGTATAGCAACAGTCGGGTAATTGACTGGTTGAATGAAAATATCTTTAATTATAAAACTACCATCGGCAAGCATGATCTGGATGTAGTAGCAGGATGGACGGCACAGGGTACGGTTACCAATACTTCTTCGTCCTCAGCCATTAATTTTGCAACTGATAATATAGAGACGCTCAATGCTGGTACTGCTTCGGCCCTGTCAACGAACCGCCAGAAAAACCGTTTACTATCGGCATTGGCGCGTGTCAACTATTCTTACGACGATACCTACCTGCTTTCTGTAGGCTCGCGTATGGATGGTAGCTCTCGCTTTGGATCAAACAATCGTTGGGGATACTTTCCTTCGGCCTCATTCGGATGGCGTGTAAGCCAGATGCCATTCCTTCAGGGAAATCGTACGCTTAGCGAGCTTAAACTCCGGATGAGTTATGGGGCTACCGGTAGCAATAATATTGGTAACTATCGTGCCTTTGCAACGGTGGCTCCTAGCGGTGCAGTTTTAGGCACTAACGAAGCGGTGGTTCCAGGATTTAATGTCGCATCTTATGCCAACCGGAATTTAGGATGGGAACGCACGTTTTCTTTAAATGCGGGTGTAGATATGGGGTTCTTCAACGACCGTCTTCGCTTGGCAGTAGATGCTTACAAATCTACAACAGACCAATTGTTATTATACCTGCCTATTCCTGGTGTTACTGGATTTGATGGCTATTGGGTAAATCGTGGAAAAGTAGAAAATCGGGGACTTGAATTTGAAGTAACTGGAAGAGTAATAGCCAAGCCAAATTTCTCGTGGACAGTTAATTTAGTTGGAGCCACAGTAAAGAATGAACTCAAGGATTTTGGTGGAAGTGAACAGTTGATCAGCAATGGTGATACCAAGCGTAATAACTACTTCTTAGCTAAAGTGGGTCAGCCTCTCGTTCAGTTTTATGGTTATGAATCTGACCGTGAAGTCTCCTTGAAAGGAACCAACTACTGGCCAATTGGAGTGGCCGCAGAGCGGATCTTTGTAAAGGATATAGACGGGAATGGAAAAATTGATCTAAATGACCGTAAGGTATTAGGTAGTCCCTATCCAAAGTTTACCTGGGGAGCTACCAATACCTTTAAATATAAAGCCTTTGATTTGAGTATGGTATGGCAGGGATCTCACGGAGCCAAGATCTATAATATAGACCCGAACTATTATGAGACGCAATATGCGACTGCAGCCGTAAGTTCATACCTGAATTATTCCAAGGAGGAGCAAGCTTTTGCTCGGTTGAAAACCGAAACAGATTATAACGTTCAGGATGCCTCTTATGTAGCACTTAGAAATCTTAATCTAGGGTATTCTGTACCTGCATCTGTATCCAAAAAAATTGGATTATCAGGTCTTAGGGTATATGCCAGTGCGGCGAATCTGGTATTTAGTATGGCCAAAAACTATACTGGTTTGAATCCAGAAGGGATTTCTCCTGATTTCGAGGCTGATCCATTGAAAAAGGGATGGCAGAAAGGGGCTTATCCTATCGCTCGTACCATCTCATTAGGATTGAACATTGATCTATAATTGTTACCGTAAATGTATACCATTATGAAAAAGTCTCATTTTATTAAGCTTGCATGTGTATTCATACTATCGGGATGTAACACAGAAAATTTCCTCGACCTAAAGCCAGAATCGGCCCTGGTAGAAGAAAACTATTTTAAAACTACCGCTGAAGTAGAAACTGGTGTATTGAATATTTATGATGCCCTACAAAAGGTGGTGCCTGCTGAAATTCAATTAACGGAACTCCGAAGCGACAATATTTCTCCTGCCAATCTAGAAGGGGAATGGGCTGCGATCGAGAATTTCAACGAAACACCTTCAAATGATTTCGTAAATACCTTTTGGGTTACGAGCTATGCCACTGTAGCTCGTTGCAATATTGTTCTTAAATACTTGCCAAATGTTACCGAGGCAAACAAAAAAGCCGAATTTGAAGGAGAAGCCAAGTTTGTAAGAGCCCTTCAATTTTTCAATCTAGTGCGTTTGTTTGGCGATGTTCCAATGCCATTGACTTCTGTAGAGGTGGACGACGAGAAGTCTTTAGCCCGAGTAGCATCGGCCACCGTTTACCAGCAGATCGTAGCCGATCTTCTGGTTGCGGAGAGTAATCTTCCAGTAAAATGGGATGCTGCCTACTTAGGCCGAGCTACCAAGGGAGCCGCTCAAGCCTTGTTAGCCAAGGTATATTTAACTCAAAAGAACTACGCAGGCGCGAAAGACTTGCTTGAAACGGTAATAGCCAGTAAAAATTATCAGTTGCGTCCCAATTATGCCGATGTCTTCAGTCCTGGTGCAGAAATGAATAATGAAATCATCTTCGCTATTCGCTACCGCTCCGCCGCTAATGGGGAGGGACAAGGTTTTTCGTATGATTTCTCTAAAGACGGCGCTACGAGGGGTTTGAAGCCCATGTCGGATTTGCTTGGATTGTATAGTAATGACAGCAAGCGTATGGCGACTTCGGTTTTGGGTTCTGGCTCGGATGCCTTTGTGAATAAATTTCCCGACGCCGCCAACACGGGTGCCCGCCGCGATGCTGGCACAGATTGGATCGTACTTCGCTATGCCGATGTGTTGCTGATGTATGCGGAAGTATTGACTCAACTCAACGAGGCAGCAGCAGTGGCACTGGCTCCCTTGAACCAGGTGAGAGAACGTTCCAGTTTGTTGCCCTTAGCGGCCGCTGATGTGTCAACAAAGGAGGGCCTCATGGCGGCTGTAGAAAATGAAAGACGTGTCGAACTGGCCTTTGAGAACTACCGCTGGTACGACCTTCTACGTTGGGGAACTGCTGTGGAGGCCATGAAGAAACATTTCAATATTATAGGCCGTAATGTAACGGTGGAAGACTTCCGCCTGCTATATCCGATACCTCAAAGGGATATTGACCTTAGTAAAGGAATCATCAAACAAAATCCAGGTTATTAATATATCATAATCAAATCTATCATGAAATACCTTAGTGAAAAGTTTATTAAAGACGAGGAGTTAAATTGGGAAACCGTAGGTGAGGGCGTTCGCCGTAAGGTAATGGCTTACGATGATCAGATTATGCTGGTCAAGGCGGAGTTTCAGAAAGGAAGTATCGGTCCTATTCACGATCATTTTCATAGTCAGGTGACTTATGTAGAAAGTGGGGCCTTTGAAGTAACCATTGGGGCTGAAACAAAATTATTGAAAACCGGAGATGTTTTTTATATTCCACCTCATGCACCTCATGGAGCACTTTGTACGGAGGCTGGCGTATTAATAGATGTGTTTAGCCCCATTCGTGAGGACTTTATGGTGGCATCTCAGGAAGAGGTAGCTCAAGAGAATGATGTTTAATCAAAAAAATTAATAACTGAATTATGAAAAATAGATCATCTGCCGATTCTGGTACTGACATCGCAACGCCTCTGGACGAAAGAAAGGAAGAGGTAGGTGGACTGCGATGGTGGATCATTGGACTTATCGCCATAGCGACCATCATCAATTATATCGATAGAAATGCCCTGGCCGTAATGTGGCCAGGTATTGCTCAGGATTTGGAGCTTGGTAAGGAGCAGTATGCCGTGGTGGTATCCGTTTTTATGGTCGCTTACGGACTGAGTCAAAGTCTGTCGGGGGGGCTGTTCGACCGGGTAGGCACGCGAATGGGCTTTGTCATTTCCATCGCCTTATGGTCCGTTGCCGCAGCGTTGCATGCAGTGGCCAGGGGCTTAGGAAGTTTTGCCCTATTTAGAGCCTTGCTTGGGCTGGGGGAAGCAGGTAACTGGCCGGGTGCCACCAAGTCTAATGCCGAATGGTTTCCTGTGCGGGAGCGTGCCTTTGCACAAGGGCTATTCAATTCGGGAGCATCCCTGGGAGCCGTTATTTCTGCTCCGCTGATCGCCTATTTCTACGAGATCATTGGCTGGCGTGCTACCTTTTTGCTTATTGGGGCTCTGGGACTACTTTGGATAATTCCCTGGTGGATTATCAACAAGGCTACCCCGGATAAGCATCCTTGGCTTTCTAAGGCAGAGCGAGCTCATATTCTAGATGGTCAGTCTCCTGAGGTGGTTCAAGGAGACGTAGCCTTGCCTCTGAAGAAAATGCTAAAATATAAGCAGGCCTGGGCGGTTATCCTTTCACGTTTCTGTTTAGATCCTGTATGGTGGTTATTTATCAGTTGGCTGCCTATATATCTCCACGATGAATTTGGGTTTGATATTAAACAAATAGGAACCTTCGCTTGGTTTCCTTATGTAGGTGCAGCTATAGGAAGTCTCGGTGGGGGCTGGTTGGTAGGTCGTCTTATTAAAAGTGGATGGCCTGTTATTAAAGCTCGTAAATTTTGTATCACCCTTGGGGGGCTGATCATGTTGCCAGCCCTGATTGCCAGTGCATTTGTTCATTCTCCCGAAGAGGCTATGATTGCCATTTTCGTCGCACTGCTAGGATTTCAGGTGGCTATTGGTAATATACAAACTTTACCGTCCGATTTTTTCTCAGGAAAATCTGTAGGGACTTTGGCTGGTATTAGTGGTACAAGTGCCGTACTAGGAGTTTTAGTAACCACTTGGCTGGTGCCAGTCTTGACCCAAGATAGTTATGTTCCTTTCTTCGGAATGGCGGCCCTGTTGGTGCCGCTGGGAGTAGGAGCTGCATTGTTATTGAGCGGTTCTAGTAAGCCTGTTATTCGTTAATAACAATAGCTTCGGACGCATTAGTTTTCGTTTGCTTTCAGAAAGTAGCCGTACCCATGCAGAATAGCCACCATGACGGTGGCTATTCTGCATGGGTACGGTCTGTGATGCCACTCGTGCGCTCAATCTTTTGGTCTGCGTTCAGTCAGTTTTTCCGGAGTTTCTCCTTTATGAGGTCGTTGACCCTGGCTGCTGATTCTGACAAGGGTTGGTACGAAAATGGAGACTCCCTATTTTGATGATAATTGGATTTTAGTTCTTGAGTGAAGTTAGGGGCTCCCGTTCAGGGTATCACCACACTGCCTTAATTTTTGAAAAAAGTCTTGGTCACCAGAGCCAGTAAGATTGCGCAGGTATAGCTCATTAGAGTTCCAACGAGTACATATTCTGATTTTTTGGTGATATAGGCAGAAGGTATGGTCTCACTAGCTTTGTCGTTGAAGCGTAATAATGACTTGGCGGCTATGAGAAATCCTATGGCTGAGAATTGTCCGATCAGAACAAAAATAAAGATTAGTAGGCGTTCGGTCATGCCTATCCAGCGACCGGCATGGGCCAGGTTATCGTCCAGGTGGGGAACGAGTGCTTCTAATTCAGCACGCCAAGGCTTGGTAAAGATGCCTACCAAAAAGGAAATTGGATTTAGGCTCAGTAGGATACCGGCTGTAAGCGCCAGGTAGCGAGGCTGTTGATACCAGTTTAGCAGGGTGCTCAGTGCTTGGGTCATATGGCCACTGAGGAGTCCGGCCGTAAATACAATAGATAATAAGTGTAAAGCCTGATCCGCTAGGAACCAGCGGGCATTATTCTTCTCTTTGGTGTCGAACTTTATCTTTATTAAATCGATGATCCCATGTATTACTGCCAACAGTATGGCTGGAAGAGGATTACTCCAATTGCCGAGCAGAATTCCGAGCAGTATGTAGGTGCTTAATGCTACGACTCCAATATGATAGTAAAATGGTTTAGACCTCCCACCTTCTTCTCGCTTCGCCAGAACCCAGCTGGAAGGTTGTAGATAAAAGTCGGCCAGTATATGAGCGCCCAGTAATGCGAGTAGTTCAGTCATGATTGTGGTCCCTTTGGAATAGTAACTTAGGGAATTGATTGAGTAATCCCTCCAGTGCCCACCAATTAGCGGCCTGCGCCCTTTGGGATGCTGCCGGTTGACTTATGCCTAGTTCTTCCGACATTTGGGTCAGCGTTTTATTTTGTAGGAGTCCAAAGATAATTTCACTTTGAGCTCTTGTCCAGCTTTGTACTAAAACCTCCAGAAGGTCTAGCAAAGGGCTCCATAGCGGTTGAATGGGTTGAGTAGCAATCCCTATTCTTGATTTTCGTCCTTTCAGGTTATCTGCGAGTTTGCCGGATAGCCGAAAAGCCGTTCCATCAGAAGTTCCGGCCCTATTGGTTAGTTGCTCTATAGTACCTATTCCGATGGCGACTCGAAGATCAAGATCGACTTTGCCTTCCTGTTGCATTTTTAAGAATACTCTTCCCAATATCGCTGCCAGAAGAGCTTGCTGAGGGGTGCTCAATACCCCCTGGAAGCTATCTCCCCTGTATATCTCTGGCAGAATCGTCCAGTCTAACCGGGGATCCTGTTGGAGAATACGTTGAAGCTCCTTTAACCAGATACCCGTTTTTTCCGTTGGGTATCGGGTTGAATTCACCATGTCGGCAGTAATGACAGCATATACCTGTGGCATTTGTTTATTAGGTTGGCGGTGAATGGGTCTCTTCTGGCAATTAACTTATTAGAAAGGTCAATTATAAGGAATAGAGCTTATGTATACAAATTATAAGCATATAGACTTATATAATGAAGTTATAAGTCCAGGGGCTTATAATGAAATTGCATAAGTTTAAGCACTTAAGTGGAGTACTTCAACTGGTGGATGAATTAAAAAAAAGGATTCCTTAGCCCAGATGATGCAGGACGAGTGCATTCCATTCATCTTTTAGGGAGCCCTTGAACATGGCCATTCCTGCTCTTCGATACCAGTAATTAGCATTCCATTCGTCACCTTCTACCCGATGGAGATAGGCATGGATACGGTCAAAAGCAGGGTCACCTTCCCGACTTTGGGCTATTTCATGAGCTTGCTCCCATTCTCCTTTCCCATCGTGCCATAAGGCCTTTAGAAGTACAGGCAGGTTGTCGGGAGGAGTTGGGGCGGCCAGGCTGGAAGAGAAATCATCGAAATTCATCATATTTTTTTATTATCGGATACCAAATTAAAGTCTGCAAAGAACTAAATAACATTATTAGATAGGTAAAAGCAAGATGGACGCTATATGGGTCACAAATTAATTTCTAGGTTGTCGACCCGATCTGGATGACCTACAAAAATTCGATTGGTGCTAAAAAGGAACAAACCGTGCTCAACCAATCCTACCAGTCCATCTAGTTGTTTAGCTAGTGAGACCGGATCTTCTATCAGTCCAAAATCCGTATCGAGGATGTAATTTCCTTCATCGGTAACAAATGAACTCCCATTTTTTTGCCGAAGCACCCCTTGGCCATTAAGTAATTTTAACTCTCTTTGAACCAAACCCAATCCCATGGGAATCACTTCAATTGGGACTTTGAATCGTCCTAATTGTTTCACCATTTTGGAAGAATCGGCAATAATAATATTGGTGTCAGACAGGGATGCGACAATTTTTTCTCGTAAAAGTGCGCCACCGCCTCCTTTTACTAGCCATCCCGCTGAGGTGAACTCGTCGGCGCCATCAATAGTTATATCGATGTTTTCCACCTGACTGATGTCGACCAGAGGGATTTGTTGGGCTATGGCGAGTTCCCGGGTTTGCGTAGAGGTAGGGACAGCCCTAATACTCAATCCAGAACGAACCAAATTACCAATCTCCATAATAGCATAGAAGGCAGTTGAACCCGTGCCAAGGCCAATGATTTGATGATCCTGAATTAATTTGACCGCTTCCAGAGCGGCTCTTTGTTTCTCTGATTTGGCATTGCTCATTTCAAGGGCTGGATATCGGTATGATAACGAATATATTTAAATCGGTGCAACTCGCAAAAGAATCAGGAGCAGAAGACCAAAAAAGCGATAGAAATTTTTGGTTGTTAAAACAATAAAGTTGTGTAAATTCTACTAACTTGCCTGTTAAACACCAAATAAAATTTACACAAAATGCTTAAACCTTTAACCTTGTTTGTCCTTGGATTATTGCTATTCCGTAGTAGTTATGGGCAACAGACATTTCCCAGGAATGGAGTATACGACGAAAGACCCGGGCGTTACGCTTTTATTAATGCCAATATAATGGCTAACCCGCAAACCAATATCCCCAATGGTACCATGTTGATTGAAGATGGGGTCATAAAGGCAGTGGGGGCTAAGGTACCCATACCTGAGGGTACGGTACAGATAGATTTGCAAGGAAGATATATCTATCCTTCTCTAATCGATCTTGATTCGGACTATGGAATGCCCGCTGTTCAGCAGCCTGAGCGGGGGCGGGGGCGTCAGACACCTCAGCTGGAGTCTAATAAAAAAGGTGCTTACGGATGGAATCAAGCCGTCCAACCCGAGGTGAATGCGGGGTCCATATTTATTCCAAATGCTGCAGAGGCTGAGGGGTTACGCAAATTAGGATTTGGAGCCGTATTGGTTCATGCACACGACGGAATCGTAAGAGGATCGGGCGCTTTAGTCTCCCTAACGGACGAAGCTCCTACCCAGGCACTCTTAAAGGAAAGGGCCTCAGCGCATTTTTCTCTAAATAAAGGAAGTAGTACGCAGACCTATCCAGGATCTATCATGGGTGCCGTGGCCCTTTTGAGACAAACTTATTATGACGCAAAGTGGTATGAGGGAAACCCCAAAAAAGAGGGGGAAAATCTCTCACTGAAGGCTTTCAATGAAATTAAGAAACTACCTGCCTTTTTCGAGTCTACCGATAAGTATGGCATTATGCGGGCCGATAAAATAGGGGACGAATTTGACATACAATATATCGTTAAAGGAAGTGGTGACGAGTATCAACGCTTAGAGGAAATTAAGAAGACCAATGCCACCCTGGTCTTACCCCTTAATTTTCCGAATCCATACGACCTAAGTGATCCATGGGATGCAGAATTGGTAAGTTTAACTGATTTAAAACATTGGGAATTGGCGCCCAAGAATGCGGCAATGGTGGCTGAAGCGGGAATTCCATTTGCCCTGACGTTGAGCGGGATTAAAAATAAGTCGGAGTTTTGGAAAAATATTAGATTGGCTATAGCCTATGGACTGAGCAAAGAAAAAGTATTGGAAGCACTTACCATTCAGCCTGCACGTCTTCTCAATGTCGAAAAGGAACTGGGGAGCTTAGCAGCAGGAAAAATGGCTAACTTCCTTATCACCTCCTCCGAACTGTTTGCAGAAAATAATATAATTTATGAAAACTGGGTACAGGGAAAGCGTTATGTCCAGACAGCTTCTGATAGGCCGGATGTGCGGGGCGTATATGACTTACTTATTGAGAATCAGCCCAGCGGAAAGCTGCGTATAGAAGGGACAGTGGACCAACCTACCTTCACCATTTTGATGGTAGATTCAAGTAAGATTTCCCCGAAAGTAAGTCTTGCCAATGAGATCATCACGCTTTCGTTTAAGCCTAAGAAAGAGCAGGCGCAGACATTAAGGCTAACAGGATGGAGAACTTCAAAAGGTTTTAAAGGTGAAGGAGTTGCAGCAGATGGCCAGAAACTGAACTGGTCGGCACACTTGGCGGAGACGTATGTGGCGCAGGTAAAAAGTGACTCTACAAAAGCCACTGACCTGACTGTAGGTCCCATTTACTACCCCTTTGCTGGCTACGGTAATGAGAATATTCCTCAGGCTCAGGAAGTATTGATTCAGAATACCACCGTTTGGACCAATGAGAAGGATGGTATCATGGAGAATACTGACGTACTCGTAAAAAATGGAAAAATAGCCCAGGTAGGGAAGAACCTGAAAGCCGGATCTGGGGTGAAAATAATCAATGGGCATAACAAACATCTTACTAGCGGAATTATAGACGAACATAGCCATATTGCACTCTTTGCGGTGAACGAAGGAGGGCAGTCGAGCTCGGCTGAAGTTAGAATGAGCGATGTAGTCAATCCCGACGATGTAAACATTTATCGCCAGTTGGCTGGAGGCGTAACGGCTTCTCAGTTATTGCACGGGTCAGCCAACGCTATCGGTGGTCAAAGTGCGATGATCAAGTTGAAATGGGGTGGGAGCGTGGACGACCTCCTAGTACCGCAAGTGAAGTCTATAAAATTTGCTTTGGGAGAGAACGTGAAACAATCCAACTGGGGGGATGTACAGCGGTATCGTTTTCCCCAAACGCGTATGGGGGTAGAGCAAGTATATTTCGATCATTTTATCAGGGCTAAGGAATATGCTGCACAGTGGAAAGCATTTAACAATTCAGGGAAAAAGGGCGCTAATCTGGCTCCTCGTAAAGACATAGAGCTGGAAGCACTGGCCGAAATACTAAGCGACGAACGTGCTATCACCTGTCACTCTTATGTGCAGTCGGAAATTAATATGCTGATGAAAGTGGCAGATTCACTGAATTTCCGGGTAAATACTTTTACACATATACTTGAAGGGTATAAGCTGGCGGATAAAATGGCCAGTCGCAAAATTGGTGCGAGCACCTTTGCCGATTGGTGGGCTTACAAAATGGAAGTGAAGGAGGCCATACCTTATAATGCTGCCCTCATGTACCATGAAGGAGTTAACGTAGCCATTAATTCTGACGATGCCGAAATGGCGAGACGTTTGAATCAGGAAGCCGCCAAAACCGTATTATATGGAGGAGTGCCCGAAGAAGAAGCATGGAAGATGGTGACCTTAAATCCTGCCAAATTATTGCACGTCGACGATCGGATGGGTAGTATCAAAGTAGGAAAGGATGCCGATCTGGTCCTTTGGAATGAACACCCATTATCTGTTTATGCACGTCCTGAATTCACGATGATAGAGGGTGCCTTTTATTTCGATCGCCAGATGGATGAAAAAAAGCGGGCAGATATTGCTCAGGAAAAAGCAAGGATTACTCAGAAAATGTTATCCGCAAAGGACCAGGGTAAGGCCACCCAGAAGCCAACAAACGTACAACCAAAAATGTGGCACTGCGAGGATATGGTTGGCATGGATGCTCATCATGGAGATCATTGATTAGATTCTGAATTGGAAACATTTAAAGAGAAAAAAATGAGAAATAAAACATTAATATTTACCATGTGCCAGCTATTGATCACCAGCCTTTTCTTAGGTATGGCCATGGCACAGAACCCTGCACCCGGCCGTATGGCCCAGGGAGTGGTTACCCTGAAAGGGGCCACTATTCATATTGGTGATGGTAATATAATCGAGAATGGTGCAATTAGTTTTTTAGACGGGAAGTTGACCTATGTAGGAAATGCCAATGCGGCCCCCGGAGGAACTGTTCATGATGTCACCGGCAAACATATTTATCCAGGACTAATCTCTTTAAACACAACGGTAGGGTTAAAGGAAGTTGCATCGGTAAGGGCCACCTTAGACTATTATGAGGTAGGGGATATCAATCCACATATTCGTGCTTTGGTGGCTTATAATACGGATTCTGAGGTAATTCCTACATTGCGGGCAAATGGTATCCTATTATCTCAAGCGGTTCCTGAGGGAGGAATAGTTTCTGGAAGTTCTTCCACTTTTTATTCCGATGGCTGGAACTGGGAAGATGCGGTTCTGAAAAAAGATGACGGGGTATGGCTGTCTTGGCCCGCTTATATGTCTACCGCCATAAATGCCCAGGATCTTTCTACCCTAACCAAAAAAAATGAACAGAGACAAGCAGTGGTGGAGTTGTTAAAAACTACTTTTGCGGAAGCGATGGCCTATGCTCAAATAAAAAATCCGAGCCCCGTTAATATCAGGATGGAGGCTATGAAACCAATATTGAGGGGGGACGCAAATCTGTATATCCGGGCAGAACATGCCAAGGACATGATTGAAGCAGTAAGATTTGCTAAAGAATTCAATATTAAAAAAATAGTTATCGCCGGTGGAGATCAGTCCTATAAGATTGTTGATTTTCTAAAGGAAAATGATGTAAGTGTAATCGTGAATCCTACACACCGTCTACCCAATAACGCCGACGAGCCCGTTTATCTTCCCTATGAACTGCCAGGTCTGCTTCAGCAAGCGGGTGTCCGTGTGGCGATTACTTATTCTGGTGAATGGTGGAGAACGCGCAACCTGGCTTTTCTTGCCGGAACGGCGGCCGGATTCAGCAAGATGACATCTGAACAGGCATTGCAGCTGATTACAAAAAATGCTGCTGAAATTGCAGGTGTGGACCAGGAAGTAGGGACCCTCGAAGTAGGTAAGCATGCCAGTATTCTGGTCTCAACCGGTGACCTTCTGGATATGCGGGGAAACGGGATAGAAAAGGCTTATATCCGTGGTGCCGAAGTGAAACTTGATGACAAACAGAAACGGCTTTACATGAAGTACCAGGAGAAATATCAGGCCAAATAATACAGTAACTTAGTAAAAAGCCCCGGAATTCTATCTAACTGGAAGTCCGGGGCTTTTCGTATTTATTATCTGTAGTATTTCGTAAATATTGTCCTTACGGAATCAATCATCAGGCAGTCGATTTAATGATTAGGCAAGCATGATGAAGCCTGTTAAATATTGAGTGATTCCACCGTGCGATTGGTTCGTAAGCTATGGCTACCAGCCATCAATATGGCCAGACCTCCTAAAGAACAAACGGCCATAAGGCCTACCATGGGAAGCGCACTTTGGCTATGGAACATACTGACACTTGCAGAAGTTAAAGCCCCTGCGCCCATCCTCCAGCTACCCAGCATAGCGGATGCACTTCCGGTATGTTTTTTAAATGGGGCCAAAGCCAAGGCAGCCGTATTAGGTCCGGTAAGCCCCTGGCCCATCAAGAATACGAACATCACGGCAATGAGGCTGTACATATCAAACAAATGTGCCCATACGCCTAGTATAAGGAATATTCCAACAATGCTTTGAGTATACAACGTGGCCCGTATAATTTGCTGGCTAGTCCAGCGCTTCAGCAGTAAGTGATTCATTTGGGTAGAGCCGATCATGGCCGAAGCCAAAAGTGCGAACACCCAGCCGTATTGCTGTTCGGTTAACTGATATTGATTCATAAATACATCGGAAGAGCCCGCAATATAGGCAAAGGGTGCGGCGGTTGCCAGACCACCAGCCAGGGTATATACAAGAAATTGTGGCTGGCGTAATACCGTGGCAAAACCGCCCAGAACTGCCTTGGGTTTCAGAGATACCGTCGGATCTGCGACTTTACCCGTCGGTAAAAAGAAGTAAATGGCTCCAATCATTAGGGCCACAATAACGGCCAGAATGATAAACAGCCAATGCCAGCCCAGCCCGACCGTCACATACCCGCCTAAGGTAGGGGCAATCATAGGCGATACAGCAATCACCAGGGTAATAGTAGAAAAAACCTGAGCTCGTTTTTCCGTTGGGAACAGGTCGCTAACCAGAGCCTGAGAAGCTACCAATCCTACACACCCTCCCATAGCCTGTAAAAAACGCATAATAACCAGCGATTCGACCGTATTGGTAAATGCGCAGCCTATTGAGGCTAATATGTATATGATTAGTCCACCATACAAAGGTGTCTTCCGCCCAAAGCGGTCGAGTAGAGGACCATAAATAAGCTGACCGATGCTAATCCCTATTAGATAACTAGTAAGAGAAAGTTGCACTTTATTAATACTAGTTCCCAGGTCCACAGCGATCGCAGGAAACCCCGGAAGGTACATGTCAATTGAAAATGGGCTAATAGTGGCTAATGCGCCAAGTATCAGGATGATATAGGAATATCGTTTTTTACTCATGTGTGCTATTCTAAAATAATAGATAGCTAACCTGATAATGAGTGATTTTGTTCCTAAAGAATTAGAAATGTCACTTCCACTCTAAAAAGCATCAGCAGGGGTTAGGAGGGTGCTATTTAATCTTGGATAATTAAATATATTTGAAACAAAAACGCCCGGCTGATTTTAAGAGCCAGGCGCCATTTTGTATTATAGGAATATTATTTTTTCGTTACTCTTAAAGATATTCTTCGGTTCTCAGCGCGTCCTGCTTCGTTGTTATTACTGGCCACGGGATGTTCTTCTCCGTACCCTTCTGACTCAATTCTTTTGGTATCAATTCCTAATTCAACCAGCGACTTCTTAACCGTTCGAGCACGCTCGGTCGATAATTTCAGATTGGAAACGGCATCACCCGAGTTGTCGGTGTAGCCACCTATCTTAATTTCTGCATCAGGAAAGGATTTTAAAATCAAGGCAACGTTCTCTAATTGTTCCTCAGATTCAGGTTTTAAACGTTCACTTCCCGTTTCAAATAGTAAACGATCGAAATTAAACCAGGTGTCTTTGTCAACAGTGCGGTCAGAGGTTATAAAATCAACCAGACTTTTTTCAACTGGATTGCCCGACGGTGCTATATTGAGCAACATGCCATTAAAGGCTAATTTTCCCTCAGAGGCTATTTCGGACGTTTGTACATTTATAAGGGCGGATTCTTCATGGACGCCTTCCACGGCGATATGAGGTGCTATAACCAGAGAAACTATGGACATCAATTTGATTAATATATTCATAGATGGGCCGGAAGTGTCTTTGAAGGGGTCGCCTACTGTATCGCCAGTTACTGCTGCCTTATGTGGTTCCGATTTTTTATAGAATGTTTCTCCATTAATAACGGCTCCTTTTTCAAAAGATTTTTTTGCATTGTCCCAGGCCCCACCGGCATTATTTTGAAAAATACCCATTAAGACTCCCGACACGGTCACTCCGGCCAGGGTACCGCCCAACACTTCTGGGCCAAAAAGGAAACCGACTAGCACGGGTACAATTAAGGCTATCAGACCGGGCGCAACCATTTCGCGGATAGAAGCTTGGGTGGAAATATCTACACATTTGTCATATTCTGGTTTTGCCGTTCCTTCTAATATCCCTGGTATCTCCCGAAACTGCCTTCGGACTTCTTCCACCATTTTCATGGCTGCTCGCCCCACGGCTGCTATGGCCAAAGAAGAGAAAATAAAGGGAATCATAGCCCCGACGAATAATCCTGCCAGTACATTGGCCTTATATATGTCAATAGAATTGATTCCGGCAACACCACAAAAAGCGGCAAAAAGTGCTAAAGACGTCAGAGCTGCCGAAGCAATGGCGAAGCCTTTACCACTGGCAGCGGTGGTGTTCCCTACCGCGTCCAGAATATCGGTGCGGCCCCTTACCTCTTCCGGAAGGTGAGCCATTTCCGCTATTCCACCGGCATTATCGGCAATAGGGCCGAAGGCATCTATGGCAAGCTGCATGGCTGTAGTAGCCATCATTCCGGCGGCGGCTATGGCCACCCCATACAATCCGGCAAGTTCGTAACTGATAAAGATCCCGGCTGCCAGTACAAGAGTTGGAATCACTGTCGACTCCATTCCCACTGAGAGTCCTCCAATAATATTCGTAGCATGCCCGGTGGAGGACTGGTTCACTATGGACTGAACAGGCCTCTTGCCCATTGCGGTATAATATTCGGTTACAATGGCCATAATAGCCCCAACTACGGATCCTAATAATATAGCATAAAATACATCCATACTAGAAAAATCAACTCCACGGATGGTCATATTTCCTGAGGGCAGCATCCACATCACCAAGGGGTAGCAAACCAGGAGAGTGATGATAATAGATCCCCAATTCCCCCGATTCAGCGCGGCCTGTACATCACCGGTTTCACTACTGATTTTTACGAATAGCATACTAATTATGGAGGCCATCAGACCTATTCCGGCTATTACCATCGGTAACAGAATAGGAGCGATTCCTCCAAAATCGTCCCCTTGTGAGATGATTTCCCGGCCCAGTACCATTGTAGCAAGAATGGTTGCGACATACGAGCCGAACAAGTCCGCTCCCATACCTGCTACATCTCCGACGTTGTCCCCCACATTATCGGCAATGGTTGCCGGATTGCGCGGGTCATCTTCAGGAATTCCAGCCTCTACTTTGCCCACCAGGTCGGCTCCCACATCTGCAGCCTTGGTGTAAATGCCACCACCAACCCGGGCAAATAGAGCTATTGATTCGGCTCCTAAAGAGAAGCCGGCTAATACTTCTAATACTTTTTCCATGGCCAGGCCATTTACATCAGAACTGCTGCCAATAAAAGCCTGGTATAAAATGATGAACAACCCACCTAAACCGATGACAGCCAGGCTGGCAACACCAATTCCCATAACCGATCCTCCTGTAAAGGAAACCTGCAGTGCCTTACTAAGACTTGTGCGAGCTGCCTGTGTGGTTCTGACATTCGATTTGGTCGCTATATTCATTCCTAAATAACCTGCAAAGGCAGAGACAAAGGCTCCAATAAGGAATGATACCCCTATATAAATACTTGAATTTTCTACCAGTGTACCGCTATACCCTAGCAGTATACTTACAATGATTCCGAAAATGATCAGCACTCTCCATTCTGCTCTTAAAAACGCAAGTGCACCTGCGGCGATAGCGTCGGAAATCTCCTTCATGTTTGGGTCGCCAGACGCCTGTTTGATAACCCAACCTCTCTTAAAAAACATTACCAGCAAGCCAATTAAGCCCAGTGCAGGTACTAAATAGGTAATATTGCTCATGCGTACACGTAAGGATTTAGTTAAGAAATTAAACTTTCGTAAATATAGAGATTGCAGAGCCATATCAAAATGGTTCTAGAACATATTTAGGGTAATTCTAATTCTTTTTATGAAAATTAAAAGAGTGTTTTCGGTTTCTATCGCTGAAAATAGGACGGGTTCGACTTATTTATGGCATTATAAATAGCTGTTGGTAAGTATATTAGATAAAAATGAGGTTGTTAGGATCAACATTATTGAGAGGAGCTTAGACAAGCCGCCCCGCTCCTGGTGGAACGGGGCGGCTTTCTGGCAAAGTGCGAGAGCAGCAGTTATCTAAGGAGATGATGATAGCGCGCCATATAATAAGGAAGCAAGTAAAAGGTTCCCTCATGCTCCGACCATCCATCTCCCTCTGAAAGGTTAAGGTCGAAGGAATCCCTGTCCTGACGCACATGACCTCGTTCATCTAGTGGCAGCGCATACCCATCATGTCCCCAGCCCTTTTCTGAGTCGGTTCCTGGTGTGGGATCTTTGATTATGTCGAGACGATGCGTATTGGGCATACTGTATCCGATCAGGTCTAAGGGCATTTTTTGTAAATTCTCCAATATGAAGGGAGTGTGATTTCGGGGCTTATAGTGCTCACGAACCACTGAAGGCGCGTAAAGATGGTTTTCTGGAAAAAGATCGGTACGCACAAATAATTTTTCATCCACTTGTTTTCCGAAGTTCTTCGCTAAAGCTTCATAGATGGTATCCCAGAATGAATTTTTTTGTTTGCTCATATGGAGCCATGCCGTTTCTAAGGCCTGTCTGTACATCAGTATGAGGGCGGGGTCGGATTCATATCGCAACAGGCCATACATACTCATCAGGCAAAGATTATTATCCCAGGGGACCACATTTCCTGAGGGGAAATACTCTTTAGGATGTAAAGCGAATATGTGGTAGTTATGCTTATTTCGTAATAGGGCTGACTCTTGCTCATATTTCGCATTTCCTGTTACATGTTTGGCTACGTTCAAAAAGGACAGCATCATCATGGAATTCAATCCCCGCTGGTCATAACCATAGACAGAATGGAAATACTCGGGAGAAAAGTCTCCCCAACGTGTCACTTTACCATCATAGTCGACGAGTTTATATCCATGACGTAATAAATGATCCATCATGTCTGCAACTACGGCTTTAACCTCCATTTTCTCTTCTACTGTTTTGGCAACCAAATCATAATAAATTCCATAGAAGAAAAAGTGACCCGCCAGTTCATCAGAACTCGTGTCGCATTTGTAGCGGTATTTTCCATCTTTACTCAATGGAAAACGAGGGTAGATATCCTTCCATTGCGGATCAGTTTCCTGTCTTTTTTTATTGAACTCTCTGCTGTACTGTTCATTAACCGGTTCATGCCAATCGGTTGGAATTATGACCCGTGCAGGAAAACCTGGCTCTGGAGTAATGTCACTCAACCATTTGCAGGCTTTGAAGCTTCTGTCTGCCAGTTCTTTAGCAACAGGATCACCCGTGACAGCATAGCGAAAAGCCTGGGCTGCTCCATACATCGCCGTATATTTACCATCATTATCTGAAATAGCTAACCGGGATGTGGTAAGATCAAATTGTTTGGTTAATTCACTATGGGCAATAAAACCCATTCGATTATGGCGGGTTTCTACCTGATTGGTAAAGTAATGCGCCTTTTCTTCCAGAGTCATGGGAGTAGGCGAAATTTGCGCAATTCCCCCTGCCGTTGCAATAAAGGCATTACCATTTGGATCAACAACAATATCTTGAACCCGGTCATCGGGCAGCCATCGTCGGCTGCTTTTATAGCTAAAATGGTTGTTCCTTACCACAATAACGCCTTTCTGGGTGCCAAACCATACACTTCCGTCGGCCCCCGAAGCAGCGCAGGTAAATTGGTTATAGGGTAAGCCTTGTTTGCCTGTAAATAGAGTCCATACTCCCTTCGATAATTTTCCAATGCCATCCTGACTCCCGAACCATAGATCTCCAAAGGAGTCGACGGTCAAGGCGGAAACCTGGCGGGGAGCCCAACTATAATTAGTATCGGCGGGATAAATGGGACGCCGCTTCCCATTGGTCTGAAAATACAGCCCTGTCTCCGTTCCTACCACCAGCTGCTTTCCATACACTACGCTGCTGAGAACTTTCTCGGATTTGTTTCCATCAATAGCCTGCTGGGTTGCCATGGTAAGGCCGGAAAAATCTTTAGTCCAGGTTCCATTTTTGAAAACATATGCTTGACTTTCGGAAAATGCTATTGGCCTGCCCTTATCCATAATAATCCGATGTATCGATCCCAGTATACTTCCATCTGTAGAAGTATATTGGGTGACAATTTCTTGATTGAATTTTTGCTCACTGATATCTTGCCCATAGAGGACCAGGGTAGTAAGACTAAAAAGTATTAGTAGGTTTAGTCGCATAGAAATGTTCATTCTTTTTTAGTGAGAATACCATGCTTTGAAGAATTAAGGCTATCCAAAAAAGAGGAGGCATATCGAAGTGGAAAAAATAATATTAAAATTTTCTCTATAACATGTGACTTTCTAGCGGTGGGGCTGTCTAATTACTTTATAAACTCAATCTCGGTTGAGTTAAATAAAGGAGGGTTAATTATACAAAAGCAGGTGCCTTGCACCTGCTTTTTATTTTATATTTACCCAAAACCTTTGAACGACCAGGGGTGAGAATCTTGTTACTGTATTATTTAACTAGCCAAATTAATCTGACTATGTTCCGCATCCTGGTGATAGCCCTCCTGACAATACCCAACTTAGGTCACGCCCAAATCAAAGAGTTAGACCCCTTTTTGCAAGATGAACTATATCGTTGGGAAAATGCCAGAAAGTATACATTAGCCGTCTTGCATGCTATGCCTGAAGCGCAATATACTTTCAAACCCACTCCTGAAGAAATGGATTTTCGAAATCAAGCTGCACATTTGGCCGACAATATTCTTTGGTTAACCAGTAAATTTGTTTCCAAAGAAACCGCACCTCTATCTGTTAATAGTTTCCAGGGGACTACGAAAGCCCAGCTTATCGACTTGGTGATGCAGACCTTCGATTACGGAGCAGAAGGCTTCCGAAATCTAGACCCACTTCGACTTGCCGAGGAAATTGATTTTGCCGGGCAAAAGATGAGCAGACGACGCATCATCTTTTTAATAAATGATCACCTCACACACCACCGCGCCCAAATGATTGTCTACCTGCGTCTTCAAGGCATTACCCCTCCCAAATACGTGGGTTGGTAGTCCTGCTGCAGCATGTACGCGTTCGCCGACCCGTACAGCTGACAATATTACAGTGTTTAGTCACTTTACTGAAGGGAATATCAGAGCTTGTATTTTCAGAAGAAAATTTATGGGTATGTGGGAAATATACAAGCAAAAATAGGTTTTGGTATAATATTTATGTTACTTCTTGTTATTAGTTCAGTCAGGCTGCCATCGTTTCTATTTAAGGAATCTAACTACTGTCAGGGTCCAGGAGTCTCCATGCCATTTTGCCTAGAGGAAACATTCAGCCATCAAACGTTCGAAATACAATTAAAGTTAACGTATGAATAATTTTATGAATACCCTTATTTGGGGGAACACCGTTATTGAAATAGGAAAAGTTTTACTTTTTTTAGCCGTCAGCTTCTTAGCGATCAAGATTTTTCAAGTTTATATCATAAGTAGATTAAAGACCTGGGCCGACCATACACGGACTTCCTGGGACAATTTTTTAGTTAAACAGGTAGACGAATCTGGGATCCCCATTTTGTATATTTCTGCCACCTACCTCGCCATCACCTCTCTGAATCTACCTGAAAAGGTGAAGCAGGTGGTTCATATTGCCTATATGGTGGCTTTTGCTTTTTTCGTAATCCGAGCCATAAGTTCCACATTCCGGAGGTTTGTATATTCATTTTTAAAGGCTCAGGATAATTCTGAAGCCAAGCGTAAGCAAGCCAGTGGGCTCATTACCATTGTTACTTCCGTAATCTGGGTTTTAGGTGGAATTTTCATTGTAGATAATCTAGGGTATGATGCCACTACCTTGATCACTGGTCTGGGAATTGGTGGTATCGCGATCGCCTTAGCTGCCCAGGCAATACTTGGCGACCTGTTCAGCTATTTTGTGATCTTCTTCGATAAGCCCTTCGAAATTGGAGACTTTGTGGTAGTAGATGACAAAAATGGGGTTATAGAATATATAGGTATTAAAACAACTAGGATAAAAACCCTGAGCGGTGAGCAACTGGTTTGTTCCAATACGGACCTTACCAATTCAAGACTTCATAATTTTAAACGTATGGAGCGCAGAAGAATCGTTTTTGGATTAGGGGTGACTTACCAGACTTCTCATGAACAACTGAAAGCCATTCCTGCCCTGGTGCGTCAGATCATAGAAGCAGATGCGCTGATTCAGTTCGATAGAGGCCATTTTTCAGGATACGGAGATTTTAGCCTGAACTTCGAATTTGTCTATTACGTATTAAGTCCGGACTACGGGGTATATATGGATAAACAACAGGCTATATACCTGGATATATTCGAAGCGTTTGAAAAAAGAAAGATAGAATTTGCTTACCCAACTCAAACCTTGTTTACTCAGGCGGTTAATAGTGAGGAAACGTCAAAATTGGAAGGGACGTTAAATAACTAGTTTAGCACCTCATTTTCATTAAAAAGAGGCTCAGGCCCCTGCTGATTCACTCAGCAGGGGCCTTTCTCTATTATATTATTCTCTATGGAATTTAAAATATCTCCTATTATCCTGATATTCGCAGTTCAAAATCATGCTTATACCTTTTTCCATGTCTACTCGTTTTTTCGCCTGCACTATCGTCCTATTTCCATTGATTCTAATTGGGTGCCAGCGCCCTCTTTCTGAAAAACCTGAAAAGGGTGTTACATTTGAATTAAATAAGACACGTAAGAGTCTGTACGATAGCCTGGCTTATGATATCACCCTATGGATTCCTGAAAAAAGGACGGATTCTATAAGAGGTGAGATTAAAATTCAGTTCCAATTATCCAACAGAAAGTCTCCTGTTATTCTCGACTTTAGTCAGCCCGCAAAAATGGTGCAGGGGGTTCGATACAAAGGAGAAGAATTGAAATATGAAGTTGAAAATGGGCATATACTGCTGCCGGCGCGCCGATGGGATAGTGGATTAAATGAAATTGAAATTTCTTTTACTGCGGGAGATTTGTCACTGAATCGTAATGAAGCGTATTTATATACATTGCTTGTACCTGATCGGGCTTCCACCTGTTTTCCTCTAATCGATCAACCCAATATTAAGGCACGATATACCCTTACCCTGCATACTCCAGTAGGCTGGGAGGCTGTGGCTAACGGGAAATTAGTAGAGAAAAGGGAACTGAAAGATAACTGGTATTATCGGTTTGCACCAACTCAGCCGATCAGTAGCTATTTATTTGCCTTCGCGACTGGTAAATTTTCTAAACGAAATAAAAAAATAGGAGGACGTGAATTTTCAATGTATTACCGAGAAACTGATCATGTGAAGGTAGATCGAAACGCTGATAGTATCTTTGAAATGCATGCTCATGCTCTTGACTGGTTAGAAGAATATACTGGGATTGCTTATCCTTTTGGGAAGTTTGACATTGCACTAATACCCTCGTTTCAATATGGCGGAATGGAACATCCAGGAGCCGTATTTTATAACGAATCTGCCTTGTTTTTAGACGAGAACGCTACCATTAACAAGCGCCTGGCTAGGGCCAATGTCATTGCCCATGAGTCGGCCCATATGTGGTTTGGTGATTTGGTAACTATGGATTGGTTTAATGACGTCTGGCTGAAGGAGGTATTTGCCAATTTTATGGCTGCCAAAATTGTACATCCAACTTTTCCGGAAATGAATCACCGTTTAAGATTCCTATTGGCTCATTATCCTGCTGCCTATGATGTCGATAGAACTCTGGGCGCCAATGCGATAATCCAAGAGCTGGACAATCTAAATAATGCCGGTTCACTTTATGGTGCTATTATATACCACAAAGCTCCCGTAGTAATGCGCCAGTTGGAGATGAAAATCGGCGAAAAATTGCTTCGTGAAAGTTTACAGGACTATCTAAAATTGTATCAGTTTGATAATGCTAAATGGGATGACCTAATCAAAATTATCGATGAAAAGACTCCTCTGGATATGAAGTCCTGGAGCGATACCTGGGTGAAGTCTGCAGGTATGCCCTCATATGAACTGGTAATGAAAGATACTTTGTGTTCGTATGCGCAACTGCCTGATCAGAAGGAGGGGCGAATATGGCTTCAACCATTACAGCTTACCCTGGCAGTAGGTGATTCTGTTCATACCCTGACACCCGATTCTAATACTGGAAATAACGCCCAATGGACAGCAAGTAGCGGACTAAGCGTTTTTCCTAATCCGGATGGCGTGGCCTATGGTTATTTTTCCATGGATACTTTGAGTGTACAGACTTTCCTTTCGAATTACCAGCAATATGCCGATCCCGTTTTTCGAGGCTCCCAACTGGTAAATATATGGGAGGGTTTTTTGCAAGGAGATGGTGGAAAACCTCCGGTCTTGTTAGCAAGACTATTAGGGGTCTTACCTAAAGAGTCGAATTCCCTGTTGGTCGACTATCTTTTGGGGAGGATAAGTTCGATCTATTGGAAATTTCTGACAGAAGAACAACGACAATATTTTCAGCCTCAGGTAGAAACACTACTTTGGAAGCAATTGCTCATTACTAAGGACCTGGGACTTAAGAATACCTTCTTCAAAAGCTATAAGTCCATGGCTTATTCTCCAGAAGCTCAGGAAAAACTAAAATCATTATGGCTGGATTCTCTGAGGATAGAAGGTTTATCGCTTTCTGAAGAGGATAAGATTTCGTTGGCTCATCAGCTGGCCTTATACAATCCAGAACAATCGCAACAGATTTTAAACGATCAAAGGGCCAAGGTACTTAATCCCGATCGTAAGGGGAAGATGACTTTTATGATGCCTGTTTTCAGTGCGGATCAAACAGTGCGCGATTCATTTTTTGACTCTTTAAAATTGCCCGAAAATAGGGAAAAAGAAAGTTGGGTACTGGAAGCATTGCATTTTTTGCACCACCCGCTCAAACAGTTCAATTCGATAAAGTATCTGAAACCTTCCATGGACTTATTACAGGAAATTCAGAGGACGGGTGACATCTTTTTTCCTACCCGTTGGATGGACCATAGTTTTGGAGGGCATTCCTCTCCCGAAGCGGCAGCAATCGCCCGGCAGTTTATTAAGAATCATCCTGATTATCCCGTTTTTTTGAGAGATAAAATTTTTCAGGCCACAGACCTACTGGAAAGAGCGGTTCAGCTAAAATCGGCTCAGTAGGTTGCCGACTCCTATGTTCAGTCTTTTTCTATAGTATAAACGAGGACTTAGTTGACTTTATAAACTATGAAAAAAACTATCCTTGTATTCTTAATAGCATTTTGGGCAGTTGGCCTGGGCTACGCTCAACGTGTAGGTGAACCGTCCCAGTCCTATATATTGCCGGAAGTTCTGGAGAAAATTGATGGAAGTCCAGTGACCAATGCACAGATGTGGACGAGCGAAAGAAGGCCTGAGATTCTACAATTGTTCCGGGAGGAAGTTTACGGAATAACACCTTCTCAAACATTGCCATTAACTTTTATCAACAAAGGGGAGGAACCGGATGCGCTGAACGGTACTGCCACCAGAAAGCAAATTCGAATTCAATTTGGTAAGGATCCAGACCAGTATATCGATTTATTGCTCTATCTACCCAATCATCTTCAAGGTCCGGTTCCTGTTTTTCTGGGGCTGAATTTTGCGGGTAATCAGACGATCCATCCTGACCCTTCCATTATGATCACCGAAAAATGGATGCCTGCCTGGAAGGATCCGGGCATTGTCAACCACCGCTCCAATGAAGTTAGCAGGGGTACCAGGATCCGAAGATGGCCCGTAGACTCCATTCTCAGGAGAGGCTATGGATTAGCCACTTTCTATTATGGAGATGTGTTTCCCGATAAGGCCCAAGGGGCTTCTTCCAGTATTCAAATGCTATTTAACAGCCAGGAAAATCAGAAGTCAGGATCAGAATGGGGAGCTATTGGAGCCTGGGCCTGGGGGCTGAGCCGGGCTATGGATTATCTGATTACTGACCCGACGGTGGCTTCGGACAAGGTTGTGGTAATGGGCCATTCCAGATTGGGTAAGGCATCCTTGTGGGCAGGAGCTCAGGATCAGCGTTTTGCAATGGTTATAAGTAATGATTCTGGGGAAGGGGGAGCCGCTCTTTCTCGCAGGAAGTATGGAGAAAGGATAAAGGATTTGAACAAAAATTTTCCTCATTGGTTTGCTGCTAATTTTAAAAATTACGACGAGAAGGAACAGCAGATGCCCGTGGATTTTCATATGCTTCTGTCCTTAATTGCTCCCCGACCCCTCTATGTGGCCAGTGCCAGTGAAGATCAGTGGGCCGATCCCGAAGGAGAGTATTTATCAGCTCGCAATGCGGTACCAGTATATGAACTCTTGGGGCATAAGGTCAAACTTGGAAATATGCCTCCTCGGGCGATGAATCCGATAGGTCTACCCGGGAAAATCGGTTATCATATGCGCCATGGGAAACATGACATACTTGCATACGATTGGGAGCAGTTTTTAAATTTTGCCGATTATCACTTTGGGAAAAGCACTAATTAACCTTGCTGTAAGAACCTCCCAGCGACTTTTGGGGTTGGTAAGGGGTAGAAATGATGTATAAAACATTTTAACTCCTACCGTTCTTGTGAATATCCGTTACTTTTTACTAAAATTCTTAATCCTTCTCTATTGCTCGGGGCATGGTACAGTGCTTATGGGGCAAAATCTGCTAAGAGATTCAGAAGAGCTCCTCATGGCAGTTAAAATGGAGTTGCCGGTCAACGATTTAGTAGCGCGGTTTGAGGGAGTGGATGCTGACCTTTTAGAAGAGCAGCTGATTATGGATGATGACAGAAAGGTTTTCTGGATAAATGTCTATAATGCGTTCTTTCAGATTCTGGCGAGGGAGGGCCTTGTTGCCCCCGCCATTTTTACCGAGAAAAACTTTACCATAGCCTCGGTGCCTTTAAGTTTGGATGAGGTAGAGCATGGGATACTACGACGATATAGAGCTAAATGGAGTAGGGGTTATTTGCCCAGATTTTGTGTAGCTCCCTTGATAAAAAAATGGGCAGTGGATACCTTGGACTACCGTATTCATTTTGCATTAAACTGCGGGGCCAAAAGTTGTCCCCCAATTGGATTTTATACCCAAAACAAAATTGACCAGCAACTGGATATTGCTATGCTGACATTTTTGAAGTCAGAAACCTCGATAAATTTGGAAAACAAGACGGTAAGAACCAGTCGATTACTACAGTGGTATCGCCATGATTTTAAGGGCAGACGGGGTATTCTACGGCTATTATCGTCGGTATTAGAAAAAGATTTAACCGGGTATCGTCTCAGCTATTCCGATTATGACTGGACCCAGCAATTGGCTAACTATCGACCCTGAGAGATGTTGGTTCGTTTATGACGGGCCGGTGGAAAGTCTGGGGGATGTAATTGTATTTTAGTGCGAAAAAATAAGCTCTATTGAAGGTGGCTGTTTCCGGGATTCAAATAATGGTGTAATTATACGTTCCGCACTTTTTTACATTTCAATTTACCAGTGAAAATCACAATATTGCAATTCTTTTTAATTTGACACAATCTGGATTATGACAAATAGATTATTTGACTTTGGAATGATTGGCCTCGGCGTGATGGGGCGGAACTTACTTCTGAACATGGCGGATCATGGATTCTCTGTGATCGGTTTCGATAAGGATCAGTCCAAGAATGAAGCATTAGAGCAATCGGCAACTCCGGGAACCACGGTAAAAGGCGTTCAGGACCTGGAAGAAATGATCAGCCTTTTGCAAACTCCGAGGAAGATCATGATGTTGGTGCCAGCGGGCAAGCCTGTAGATGACGTAATCGAATCATTGCTACCATTATTAGATAAAAATGATGTAATCATTGATGGTGGAAACTCGCATCATACCGATACCCTGCGTAGAGTTGAATATTTGCAAGGCAAACAAATCCAATTTATGGGCATGGGCGTTTCTGGTGGTGAGCAAGGTGCCCGGTTTGGTCCGAGCATGATGCCAGGTGGGAATGCGGAAGCCTACGAGTTGGTGAAGCCTATGTTAGAAGCTATTGCAGCTAAGGTACAGGGGGTTCCTTGCGTTGACTATTTGGGAAAAAAGGGAGCTGGACATTATGTGAAGATGGTCCATAATGGAATCGAATACGCCATCATGCAAATGATAAGCGAAAGCTATTCCCTGCTAAAACATGGAGGACTTGATAACACGCAGCTTCACGAGGTATTTAAAGAATGGAACGATGGAAAGTTGCAGTCTTTTTTAGTGGAAATTACAGCGGAAATCTTCACGCAAAAAGACGATAAAGGTCCAGGTTATCTTATTGATGTGATTTCGGATAAAGCGGGTAGTAAGGGGACAGGAAAATGGACATCCCAAGATGCTATGGAGTTGCCAGTGGCTGTTCCTGCGATAGATTCGGCAGTGGCTATGCGTACCATCTCCAGCTATAAAGATGAGAGAAAGTTAGCCTCGACCCTTTATCCCGATCCATACAAATCTTCCCCAGCCTCCACGCAGGAGTGGATAAGTCATGTTCATGATGCCTTGTTATTTGGTACAATCCTTAGCTACGCACAAGGGTTGGCTATGCTCGCGCAAGCTTCAATTGAAATGGAAATGGACATTCCCTTACCAAAAGTTGTAAATGTATGGCGTGGTGGTTGTATCATTCGCTCTACCTTGTTGGAAGTATTTTCTAAGGCCTATGCTAAGGATGCTGCCTTGCCCAATATTCTATTGAATCCGGAGCTCGCAGAAATGGTGAACTCGGCTGTTGTAAATACCCGTAAGGTGGTGTCTCAAGCGGCTCTGTCAGGAATATCTACAAGTGCACTCATGGCTTCCCTGGCGTATTTCGACTCTTACCGTTCTGAGAAAATGCCTACCAATCTGGTTCAGGCACAACGCGATTTTTTTGGCGCACATACCTATCAACGTCTTGATATTTCAGGTTCCTTCCATACCGAATGGGGAAAATAAATAAATGAAGAATATGCAAAGTAATAAACGCCCAGGACCTACCATATTGTTTATATTTGGCGGTAGTGGCGACCTCAACTATAGGAAATTAACGCCTGCGTTATATAATTTATTTCTGGACGATTGGATGCCCGATCGTTTTGCTATTGCCGGGATAGGCCGTAGCCCATTTTCTGACGAGGCCTATCGGGAACACCTTTTGGAAGGTATCACCCAGTTTTCCCGCAGAAAGGGCAAGCAGAATGGGCAATGGAAAGAATTTAAGGAGCATGTATGCTATTTACAGATGGACGGCGATAATGCTGCTTCTTACCACCTGATTACCGACCTGGTGAAAGAAAAGGAATTGCAGTGGGGCGTGCATCCCAATGTGGTGTTCTATCTGGCGGTAGCCCCACAACTCGTTCCCTCGATAGCTTCCAAGTTGGGCGAACTGAAGATTTGCTCCGATACGAGCAGCACCCGGATTGTGGTGGAAAAGCCTTTTGGACACGATCTGAAAAGTGCTCATGAGCTTAACGAGTTGCTGACTAGCATGTTTGCTGAAGAGCAAATTTTTAGAATCGATCATTATTTAGGGAAGGAAACCGTCCAAAATATTTTAGCTCTGCGATTTGCTAATGCATTATTTGAGCCCTTATGGAATAGGAATTATATAGACCATATCCAGATTACGGCGGCAGAAAGCGTGGGTCTGGAAGGTCGTGGAGGATACTTCGAACACTCTGGTGCATTGCGCGACATGGTTCAGAATCACATCCTGCAGATTCTCTGCATGATCGCGATGGAGGCACCCGTTTCCTTTGAGGCCAATGAGATAAGAAACAAGAAAGTAGACGTGCTCAATGCCATACGTCGGATCAGAAACGAGCAGGTACACGATTTTGCGGTAAGAGGTCAGTATGGACCGGGATGGAAAAAAGGAGAACAGGTAGTAGGGTATCGCGAAGAAAAGGGCGTAAATCCCCAGTCAGCTATAGAAACTTTTGCTGCGGCGAAATTCTATATCGACAATTGGCGCTGGCAAGGTGTACCCTTTTATGTGCGAACAGGTAAGTTTCTTAATCAAAAGGATACTCATATCACAATCCAGTTCAAACCGGCGCCACATTACGCTTTCCCAGCAGAATCTGCAGACAGCTGGAGGTCCAATCGGCTGACTATAAGTATCCAACCAAATATGGACATTAGCGTGCGTTTTCAGGTGAAGCGACCGGGGCAAAGTATGAACCTCGATCCGGTTGACATGAAATTTGGATACGAAGAGTCGGGCGGAGAACATGCTCCAGAGGCTTATGAAACCCTATTGCTCGATGTGATGGAAGGCGACGCAACTCTATTTATGAGAGCCGACCAAGTAGAAGCCGCCTGGAAAGTAATCATGCCTATTCTGGACACCTGGGCTATTCGCAAGCCAGAGGATTTTCCTAATTATGCTCCTGACTCCTGGGGGCCAGATGATGCCGATGCGCTGTTGGCACGAGACGGACATAGTTGGATAAACACGGTACAAACCAAGGCGTAAGATGAAAATGAATATTTTTGAAAATGTAACAGAGCTAAATGAGGCTTTGGCTCAAAAGATAGCTGTAACGATTAAGGAAGTTGTTAAAGAAAAGGATATATTCACCATCGTTCTGTCTGGAGGAAGTACTCCAAAGCAGCTATTTCAGCTTTTGGCTCAAGAGCCATACCTAAGTGATATCCCTTGGTCTAAACTTCATTTTTTCTGGGGTGACGAGCGTTTTGTCCCGTATCAAGATGACCGTAACAATGCCAGCATGGCGTATGACGAACTTTTAAGTCATGTCCCCATCGTGCCGGAGCAGGTGCACCGAATGAAAACAGAACTTTCTCCAGCCGAGGCAGTTGCCGATTATACTTCGATTTTGGAACGTTATTTCGGTGCTTCAGGGCCTACCTTTGACCTGGTGCTTCTCGGCATGGGGGACGACGGCCATACGCTCTCGTTATTTCCTGGTACAGCCGTTATTCATGAGCAAAACGCTTGGGTTCAGGCTTTCTTTCTGATGGCACAGGATATGTATAGAATTACCCTCACCGCTCCGATAGTTAATAGAGCTCAGATGGTTGTATTTGCTTTGGCGGGAGCTGGAAAAGCACCCGCTCTGAAACAGGTTCTTGAAGGAGAAACTCAGTTAGATCTCTTTCCCTCCCAAATTATTGCTCCCGAAAATGGAAATCTCTTCTGGTATGTTGATCAACAGGCGGCCAGTGAACTTACTCTGCAATGAGATACTTAAATGAGATGTTATAAAAAAACAGCCCTGACTTCTATTCAGGGCTGTTTTTTTATATGTGATTTTAATCTACGGTCTTTTCTCAGTCGTCCTCGCAGTGGATAGTTAACCAAAACTTACAAATGGCATGCAAAAGATTTTTTAATCCCTCAAAACTGGAAGGCTTAATTAAGTAAGAATTAGCGCCTAGCTCGTAGGCAGTATAAATATCATCGGGCGCATTTGAGGTACTGAAAATGATAATTGGAATATGATCCCAGGCCTTCCTTGATCGCAATTGCTTAAGTACCTCCCTGCCATCACGTTTAGGCATATTCAGATCCAATAGTAATAAGGCCGGAAAGGCAGAAGTATCTATTTCTTCCAAATAGTCTAAAAGGGTCTCCCCATCCTCAAAAAAAACTAACGGATTTTTAATATTATTATCTTCCAAAGCAGCCTGGACTAAAAATCGATCATCGGCATCATCATCTGCCATTAATATCTGCCGGTGGTTCATAAATAGGGGCTCTACCGTTCTTTAGAAATTTGAAAATTATCTTCTGTCACCAACAAAGATATAAAATTATGTGACGATTTATTTTTAATTGCCCATACAGTTTGAATTGGGCATATTTCAGACTGCGTTTAGAAGCACAGGGATTTTTATTTTTCAAGCCTGGTCTTGGAATTTGAAAAATGTCTCTATAAGTATAACCAAAGTTATTTATAACTTATATAGAAAAAATTAGATTTTCAACCCAAAAAACATACCAGAAAGGCAAATATTTATCCTATGGCAAGTAATTTGATAAGAATAGAACAAAAGCGAAGGGGTATAACCTTAAGTAAGCTATGGTTTAACTAGGTTACAGGCAATATGCCAGGAATGATCACTGGACCCCATTTCAAGCAAACTACCATAGTGGGGCAGAGTATTTAATGGGAAGAACCCATATATCTTTGACTAACTGTCAGTTACAAATACGGAAGTAAACGTGGATTGAAATAATGAAAATGATTTCAATAAAAGTCAGCAGATGTCAGGGCTGAAGTGATGCGCAAAGGGAGAACGATTGAAACGGGGAAAACTGACTGAATTTATGGTCAACTGTGGAAAAATATTCCCAGTATTTTTAATTAACAGGCTCTAAGATTTATTTGGTAAGCGAAAGAGTTGTAAATTTATAATAACATCCATTACAGGCCTCCTCCTTCTCATAGCAGGATTTTATAGATAGACGGCCTGTAATATACTTAATTAGAATAGAAAAATTAACTATCCAATAAGTTGTTTATGCAAAGACAGACGCAAACGCAAAAACAGACATTAAAGTATTCTCCCCTGCAAATACAGATGTTGAATCTGCTTCATTTAACGACTATGGAGTTGGAGCAGCGGATAAAAGAAGAATTAGAGGAAAACCCTATCTTGGAGGAAGGGAAGGAAGAAACGGTTACAGAAGATTCGGTCGAAGATTTTGACCCGGATTTAAAGAAGGGCGAAGATGATACCCCAGCTGTTCAGGATTATTACGACTGGGACGAATTTAGAGACGATGATATTCCTGATTATAAAACCTATGCGAATAATCAGTCGGCGGATAATGAATTGTATACCAGGCCCATGGTGGATTTTGTTTCCTTTCGGGACGATTTAAAACAGCAGGTGCATTTCTTGAAGTTGGATGAAAGACAGCAGCTTATAGCCGATTTTGTCCTAGATTCATTGGATGAGGATGGATTTCTCCGTAGGTCATGTGACATCATTGCTGACGATATTTCATTTGCCAATAGTTTGTTTATAGATACCGAGGAAGTGGAGGCGATGCTTCGGGTGATTCAGCAGCTTGAACCCGCTGGTATTGCCGCCTGCGACTTACGGGAGTGCTTACTTTTGCAGATGGCACGAATTGAAATTCAGAATCAGACTTGGCATCATGCCCACAAGATTTTATCTGATTGTTTCGATGAATTGGGTTCGCGTAATTATGACAAGATTATGCGTGTGCTTGGTTTGGAAGAGGAGGATTTAAAAAAGGCATTGCAGTTAATTACTACCTTAAACCCAAAGCCGGCTTCAGGCCTTAGGAACGATTCTTTAGTCAACGAAAGCATTAAACCGGATTTTATGCTCTGGTATGGAGATAACGATGACATAGAGGTTCAGTTGACATGGGGGAACAGCCCTGCACTCCGGTTAAACAAAGTATTTACTGAAATGGCCGATCAAAAAAAGGATAAGGCTACCAATCAGTTTATAAAGACCAAAATGAATTCTGCAAAATGGTTTATTGACGCCATCAAGCAACGCGAAAATACCATGCTAAGCACCTTGAAAGCCATTGTCAAACTCCAATTTGAATACTTTCAGAGTGGTGATGTGAAAAAGCTGAGACCGATGATTTTAAAAGATGTGGCGGAAATCATTGATATGGACATTTCTACTGTATCCAGAGTTACCACCAACAAATATGTACAGACTCCGTTTGGTATAGTACTATTGAAGGATCTGTTTACCGAAGGGGTAACCAACGATGATGGCACTGAAGTATCCAATAGAGAGATTCAGGAGGCCATTCGGGAGATCGTGGAAGTAGAAGATAAACGACACCCGTACAATGATCAGCAATTGACTGATATGCTAGCAGAAAAGGGCTACTCGGTGGCCCGCAGAACAGTAGCTAAATACCGGGAACAATTGAATATTCCCACCGCCCGACTTAGGGTAACTATATAATCACTATACTTTACTTAACCTTCATGAAAAAAATAGTAGTAGTCGACGATGAACCAGATATTTGTTTCTTACTCAAACGTTTCCTTTCCCGAAACAATTTTCTTGTAGAAACTGCCCATAATGGTAAGGAAGGGCTGGCATTGATCGAAAAAATTGAACCGGATTTGGTGATGACAGATTTTAGGCTAGGCGACATCACCGGGACGGAGTTACTCACCACCATAAAGGCCAAAAATCCGCATATGCCCGTTCTGGTCATTACAGGATATTCCGACATTAAGATTGCAGTTAATGTAATGAAGCTTGGCGCCTACGACTACATAACAAAGCCATTATTCCCCGATGAAATTCTGGTGACCGTCAATAAAGCCTTGGCGGATATGGAAAATGAGACCGAGGATTCCGAGGGAGAAACATCTGGCTCGACCGGGGCTAAACCTTCGGAAAAGAGGGGACGAAAGGCATCTACCCGTTCTAAGCCAGGATTTATCATGGGGGACAGCGAGGTTTCCGATAACTTATATAAGCAAGTCGATTTGGTGGCACCGACCAATTTTAGTGTGATCATTTACGGCGAAAGCGGATCTGGTAAGGAAGCAATAGCGCATGAAATACATAATAGATCCAAGCGAAGAGACATGCCCTTTGTGGCTATGGACTGTGGAGCGATTTCTAAGGAATTAGCAGGAAGTGAACTGTTTGGACATGAAAAGGGATCCTTTACCGGTGCCCTACAGACCAAAATCGGTCATTTCGAACTGGCTAATGGCGGGACATTATTTCTAGATGAGGTTTCCAACCTTTCCTATGAAATTCAGGTGGCTTTATTGAGAGTAGTGCAAGAAAGAAAAATGCGCCGGATTGGAGGCTCAAAAGAAATTGATCTGGATGTAAGGATTATTGTAGCGAGCAACGAAAGATTACTGGAATCTGCCAAGAATGGGAAATTCAGGGAGGATCTTTATTATCGATTCAACGAGTTCACTATTGAAGTGCCTGCTCTCCGGAATAGAAAAGATGATTTAATGCAGTTCGCAGAAGGCTTTCTTCAGACCACCAATAAGGAACTCGAAAAATCCGTTAAAGGGTTTTCCAATGACGTCCGGGAAGATTTTCTAAATTATTCTTGGCCTGGTAACTTACGTGAGCTACGCAATGTAATCAAAAGGGCTACATTACTTTCGGATGGTGATATTATTGAAGAAAAGAGTCTGCCCTTTGAAATTGTGAATTATAAAAAAATTCAGGTGCTGGAGGATGATCAAGTTCGCCCCACTTATTTAGAGGCTTCTGCGCCGAGCATTCGACCCGAAGAGCCTGTAGAAGATCCAGATAGCAAACCTAGCCTAAAGACTGTGGCCAGTGAGGCAGAGTACGACATGATAATGCAGGTGTTAAGGGATGTTAATTTCAACAAAAGTAAGGCCGCCAGACTGCTTAATATTGATCGGAAAACCCTTTATAATAAGATGAAGCAGTTTGATATCTAAATACATTGCTGGTCTGAGCAATGGAGTAATAACAATTTTACAGAAAATAAAGTACCGACGTGACAAGCACTAATTTTCCTAACTACTTACTTCAAAGTATTCACCGGGCCCCTCAGGGATATCTTGTTTTTGAGAGGGAATCACCGGATAGTCCAGAATGGCTCTGCGTATATGCCAATGAAAAAGCTGAGAAGTTGTGGGGGATTAGTTCACTGCTTGGACTAAGTTATCAGATACTCTTCCCCGAGGAATATCGGAGGAATACCTGGTATGATGGTCTTGAATATAGGTTTCAATTCCCTGCTTCCGGTTATATTGGTGCTATTTCGGGGCCTAATGAATCGGAAGGGCATCTAACTGTATGGGTTCGGGACATTTCGGCCAGTCATTCAGAAAATCTGTTGCGCCATTATATGCCCGCAGTAACACGCCAGGCGGAGCAGTCGATGCTGTTCGGGGGTTGGGCTTGGAACCTGGACAACGACGCCATGGAGTGGACCGACGGCCTATATAACCTCCTGGGTTATTCCAGTGCCAACTCATTTCCGGAAGCCAGTAAAGCCTTTCTACTGAAGCACGTGCATCAGGATGATCAGGAAACGGTAGGGAGACTTTTAAATCAAATTGCCGATTTTGATGCGGACTATGTCTTGGAGTTTAGAATATGTAATCAGGCAGGAGAGGAGCAGTTGCTCTATCTGAAAGGATATAATCTTCAGAACTCTTATACCAAACAGGGAGTTTCAATTGCCACCATTTTCAATATCTCCGCGTTGCGGGATATGCAGGGAGAGCTAGAAAGAAAAGTGAAAGATCTGAATCAGTCTAATGCCGATTTGGAGCAATTTGCCTATATAGCCTCCCACGACTTACAAGAACCACTGAGAAAAATCGTCTCCTTTGGCGAGCGATTAAAAGTGTATACGGGAGAGGAAGCAGACAAGGAGCAACAGTTTTATCTGGAACGAATACTGAATGCAACTCGTCGAATGCAGGAGATGATCAATAATTTACTGGAGTTTTCAAGAGTTTCCAGTGCTGTAGAGGCACATATATCGACAGACCTTAACAAGATCGTAAGAAATACCTTAAGCGATCTGGAGCTTCTGATACAGGAAAAAGGGGCAGATATACAGTATGATCAGCTCCCCATTTTAGAAGCCAATCCTTCTCAAATGTCTCAGCTTATTACCAACCTGATCAATAATGCTCTGAAGTTTTCGAAGGTTGACGTGCCTGTGAAAATTTCTATCCGATCCACCGTAGTACCTCCCCAAAGGTTGGATTTACTTAAGTTAAAAAGATCGCAACGTTATTTCAGTTTGATATTTGAGGATAATGGAATCGGTTTCGAAGATAGCAATGCCGATAAAATCTTTACCATTTTTAAACGCCTTAGAGGAAGGTCAGAATATGAAGGGTCCGGAATAGGGCTGTCAATCTGTAAAAAAGTGGTGGAGCGTCACCATGGACTCATCTTGGCACATGGGCAACCAGGTGTTGGGGCAACATTCGAAGTGATATTGCCTGAGGTTCAATAAACTTTCATAAATTAATTTCAAAGGGTGTTCACGGCCCATATCGTGCTTAATCTCCTATACAATTCTTGCCCCTTGCTATGCGGAAACTTGTTAAAGTGTTACTGGTAGATGATGATGAAGACGATTATTATTTAACCAGAGAGTATTTAACCGAACAGGCCAATTGGGAGTTTGACATCACTTGGTCTTCTACATTCCAGGATGCCGAGCATCAATTAAACCATCATAAGTTTGATCTTTTCCTTTTTGATTACCTCCTGGGAGAATATACCGGAATTGATCTGATCAACCATGCCCAGAGGGTTGGCTGTGATCAGCCCATAATCCTGTTAACGGGAAGGGGAGATGCAAAAATTGCGATTGAAGCCCTCCGATTAGGGGCTGCCGATTTTTTGGTCAAAAACGAACTAGATGCCGAAAAATTAGAACGTTGTATCCGGTATGCTTTGGAACGGACTGCCGTACTCTCGGCCCTTAAACTTAGTGAACGTAGATACCGTCGGATTTTCGAAGAGTCAAATGATTTTCTCTTTATTTCAGATTTACGAGGTAATATTAAGGACTGTAATCCTGCAGCCTGCAATCTTACAGGACTGACTACAACGCAGCTGAAAGCTTTAAACATTCATGATTTGATAGCCGAGCCGGAGTTCTCTGCTCTTTGGGTCAGCATCACCGATCAGGTTTTGGAAGATAAGGAAGTTACGCTGCGGGTAGATGCCGATACAGAAAAAAAGTCCTGCCTGTTTTCCGCATCCCTAGAATATAATGGGGATCAGCCTTATGTGCAGGGAAGGGTTCACGACCTGACCGCAAGAAAACAAATGGAACGGGAAAAGCTTTTTGCTGAAAAAATGGCTCTGACGGGTAGATTGGTTCGTATGTTAGCTCATGAGGTGAGAAACCCTCTGACCAATGTCAATCTTTCTGCAGAACAGTTGGAGATGGAGCTGGATAATGAAGAACAAAAGTTCTATACACAGATTATTAAAAGAAATTGCACGCGTATCAATGATCTTATTAGTCAACTCCTGCAGCCCAGCAATACGATGGATATTAATCTGATTCCATCGTCAATTCATCAGGTGCTGGAGGAAGCGCTGGCTACGGCTCATGATAGGTTAACGCTCAAACGAATAGAGTTAGAAAATAATTTTTATGAGCAGGATGTTGTACTTCCTATCGATAAGGTATCCCTGCAAATGGCGTTTCTGAATTTAATAACCAATGCTATAGAAGCTATGGAAGAAGACAAGGGTGTTTTGAAAATTCAAACCAGGATTCAAAATGGAAATTTTCAGATCCTATTTGTCGATAACGGTTCAGGAATTAGTGAGGAAAATCTGGAAAAAATATTTGAACCTTACTTTACCAAGAAGAAGAATGGCATGGGTATAGGACTGGCCACAACGCTCAATATCATTCATGCGCACAGAGGACGATTGGATGTGAGATCGAAGTTAGGCTCAGGCACGACCTTCCTGATAACCTTCGATATTTGATATAACTTCAAAAGATCAGGCAAAATTATATCTACCTTCATTTATTCATTCATGCTCTGCCTATCGTGACTGTAAAGCTTTGGTGCTAAGTATATTTTGTATAAGATATGGGAAATATTTTGTCTTGTGAACTATATTTGTCTGGAGTCACTACTAACTTTATAACCGTATGCTAGGATATCAACTCTTACTTCTTTCACTTATTGACTTTCAGGAAGGTTATCGGTTAGTCGAAAAGAAGATAAATTTGTGGTTGCATGAATTGGTACGGATGATTCCAAATCTTTTTCTTTCGGCTATCCTCCTCGTATTGGGACTTATAGTAGCCAAATGGTTAAGAAAGATGACAGAGGTGTTATTCTTGAAGATATCACCTAATCGAACACTAGCCAATTTATTTGCTTCGATCTTGCAGATCTTCTTCATTGGCATCACCTTATTTACAGTCCTAAGCATTCTTAAACTCGATAAAGCGGTAACTTCCATACTCGCAGGGGCTGGAATCGTGGGATTGGCTTTGGCTTTCGCTTTTCAGGATATTGCTGCCAACTTTATTTCTGGCATCTTCATCTCATTCCGGAGACCTTTTCATATAGGTAATATTGTTAAAATAGGAGGATACATGGGTAAGGTTGAAGAGGTGAATTTGCGCGATACCATAGTCTTAACTTTTCAAGGGCAAATGGTAATTATTCCCAATAAGGAAGTGTTTCAGAACCCCATAGAGAATTACTCCTTACTGGGCAAGCGACGTATGGATCTGTCAATAGGTGTGTCTTATGGAGAAGACCTAAGAAGAGTGATGGAAATTACCCTTGATGCCGTGAAAAATATTGAAGGACTGGTAACACCTCAAGATACGAGTATGTTCTATCAGGAGTTTGGTGATAGCTCCATTAACTTTACCCTGCGCCTTTGGGTTCGTTCTCCCGAGCAACTCGCATATTTGCAAGCTGGCAGCGAAGCCATTATTCGAATTAAGGAAGCATATGATCAGCATGATATCATGATACCATTCCCCATTCGTACCATCGATTTCGGTATTAAAGGCGGAACCCCTTTATCAGAAATGCCCCTTAATTTTCCTGGGGACGATCGATAATAATGGATCTGAAAATTTATTAAATCATTGGAGTGAGGCTTAAGAAAGAGTTTGAAAAAAAATTGATTTAACGATGAAAATCCAACCCTATTTTGCTATAAATTGCGCCATATTTGGCACTTAGCCAAATGGTTTTTTCTTTGATTTATTGCAATCCGTATTTGAGCAATTAGTCGATAGCTTCCTGGAAGGAAGAGTCGGCATAGTGGAAAACTTTTTAGAGCCTGATTTGGCTGCTAGATTAAGGCGTAATTTGTTAGATCTACGGGAAGAGAATCGACTCCGGGATGCTGGAGTAGGAAGCAATGCCCGACTGGTGGAAGACAAAAAGCGTCGTAGAGATAAGATATTTTGGCTGGACAGAAAACACGAGAATCCGCATGAAAATGACTTCCTGGATTTGGTTGATGATTATGTCAGCTTCCTGAATCGAACTTGCTATGCGGGTATAGCTGGGTATGAGTTTCATTATGCACTCTACGAACCTGGGGCCTTTTATAAGCGCCACCTCGACCAGTTTAAAGATAATAAACGCAGAGCTTATACCATGATTACCTACCTAAATGAAGACTGGGCTGAAGATCATGGTGGGCAGCTTTGTGTATACCATGGTGAAAAGGAGCAGCATATAGCTCCTACTAATGGGAAATGTGTATTTTTTAAAAGTAGTGAATTAGAGCATGAAGTGCTCGTTAGTCATCAGCCGAGATTGAGCATTACGGGTTGGTTTAAAACGCATTAAGTTTTCAAAAAAACGAAGGCCACATTTCGAGTGTAAATGTGGCCTTCGTTGCGTTTTAGCTGGTTTTATAAGATAAACAGGCCAGCCATAGTAATCTTATTAATTATTGATGCTGACAATTTTGGTCTCGTCGATATGGTAAGCTTTAGCGACTGCCTGGTAGTCGCTGTAGTCGATGGCTGCAGTACGGCCGCCTATGAAGTCGGCTGGGATAATGACAATCCTGAAATTCTGATTCTGTGTATAGCCTGCACCTAAGTTTGCCAGGGGAATACTGGATCTAAGAAATACGGAGAAGTCGACTTTGGTTCGATCGAAATTATAAATTAACGTACCATTTTGAATCAATTCTGTTTGAGGAAGCAACCTCCAGGCAGGCAAAATCTGGTCGTCAATTTTTTGGTCGTCCCAGTGAATATAAACCAATACGACATCAGACTCCAGAACTTCTACCTTTGCATCACTAAATCTTAGACCGAATCGATATTGATTTTCCTTTGTAAAATTGACCCCTTTAAGGTTAAAAGCCTGGCCTATGTACGAATCTCCTGGTTCGCCTTGTGGGCCTTGGGGACCAATGGGGCCTTGAGAGCCAGAACACGCGTAAAAGAATATGGAACATAATGCGATGAGTGAATAGATGAGCTGCTGTTTTTTCATGACTAAAGTAGATTAAATAAAAAATTATCGTTTGCTGGCCAATTTGACGTCCTGGCACATTCAATGTTTAATAAGCTTAACTTCCATTAACAAAATCGATCCAAAGGATCCTCAGATTACCGGTGTTTCAAGCAAAAGTATAGATTGCTTTTTAGAACTGGTACGGAATTATTGAAAATTTAATATAGGGTAGAACCGCTTGGCATATATCTTTGCTAAGTGGACTAAATTAATACCAGAAACTAAAACTTAAGTATCTTATGATTAATCGTAAAGCGACAGCCATTTGGAAAGGCACAGGTAAGGAAGGTGCTGGAGTGGTTAGTACTCAGAGTACCGTACTAGACAATACTCAATATTCATTTAAGACCCGTTTTGAAGATGGGGTTGGCACCAACCCAGAAGAGCTTATTGCAGCAGCTCATGCTGGTTGTTTCGCTATGAAGCTAAGTTTCGAACTTAATGCTGCTGGGTTTACCGCTGACGAGCTGAATGCTACCGCTACAGTGACTTTGGATCCTGCTGCAGGAAAGATAACCAAGAGTCATATAGATCTGAAGGCAGTAGTTCCTGGCATCGGTCAGGATCAGTTTGCCGAGATTGCAGAGAAAGCAAAAAAAGAATGCCCCATTTCGGCAGTCTTAAATGCTGAGATTTCTCTTTCTGCGGAATTAGCCTAAGTTAATCCAGCCGGCAGCCACCCGGGCGACAGATTTATATTACTCCCACCCGGGTGGTTTCTAAAATCGACTATAAAAATTATATTTCATTTTATGCGGCGGCTGTATAGAAATTAATCTATAAATAGGTCGGATGCAATACGATCGGCAAAGAATTTTCCTTGAGGTGTAAGTACCCAATGATCATTTTTTAACTCTAAAAAACCTTGCTCTATTAAATTTTCCAGTTGTTGATGTCTTTGCTGCAAAAAGGTCCCTTCGGAAAGGTCTTGGAGTTTAGGTGCTGTTACACCCCATTTGGTTCGCAGGCCTGTGAGCAAATATTCATTGGTTTTATCGGCGGAGGTTAACAATTCGGTTTCATTGGGTAGTATATTCTGCTCCACTGCCGCCATATACCTGGCATTATTAGATATATTAAAGGAACGCTTAGCTCCATTGAAGGAATGTGCACTGGGGCCTAATCCCAGATAAGGTTCCGCTTTCCAGTATGCGGTATTATGTTCACTATACTGTTTGTTGGCTGCAAAATTTGAAATTTCGTACTGCTCAAAGCCTCCCTTAGTTAATTCTCGTATAAGTATTTCGAACTGCTCAGCGGCAAAAGTCTCATCAATGGGAGGCATCTTTTTGTTTTTCAACCAGTTACCGAAGGTTGTTTTTGGCTCAATAGTAAGGCAATAAGCCGAGATATGGGGGATGTTCAGAGTAAGTACCTTATGAATATCCTCGTATAGTACCTTATGGTCTGGATGTGGAATGGAGTAAATTAAGTCTACTGAAATATTCGTAATCCCGGCATCCTGAGCCCCTAGCACACAGTTTAGAGCCTCCGCAGACTGATGAGCCCGGTTTAGCGCCTTCAGATGTGGATCATAGAACGATTGAATTCCAATACTTAATCGGTTGATCCCTGCAGCGGCAATTTCTTTAATCTTTTCAGCTGTCAGGTCATCAGGATTCGCCTCTAAGGTTATTTCTGCGTTGGGGCGAATGGTAAATAATTGCTGTAGGGCCTCCAGGATCGACTCCAGTTCAATTTGCGATAACATAGAAGGTGTTCCTCCACCCAAATAAATGGTATCAATGGGAGAGTTACCGAGGTAATGCTTTTGAATGACCATTTCGGCTTTTATTGCCTCCACCATCCGACCCTTCGCAGAGGTGTTAGTACTAAAGTGAAAATCACAGTAGAAGCAGGCCTGTTTACAAAATGGAATATGGATATAAATATGCATGATCGATTAAAGCTTATTCCAGTGCCATATTAGTTTTGCTCCAGCCCAAAAGTTAGTCTTGGGAGCAGCATTGTAGTATCGGTTACCGAAAGCATTATAATCGTAGCCCAAACTATATATCCCTGCAAACAGCTTCTCCCCAGAGGCTGAAATCTCGCTGGAAATGTTTTTATTCCAAGTTTTTTTCCAAACTATTTTGGCTATCCACTGCTGATAGTCTGTAGACTCTGCCGTATTGGAGTCGTTGAGGAATACTTTTCCTCCATACTGATGACTGGCAAAAATCTGAATCCCATAAGGTAAGAGAGCATCTAACCCGGTCATTACAGTAAGGGTAGGAATGCCCGGTAAGCGGTTGTTGTCGAAATTAGCGTCGCCACGTTGGTAATCCAGGAATGTATAATTAGTCCAATTGCCATTATTCCAAATAGTTATATCGAATGGTGCCCGGTCAATAAGTAGGTAGCGAAGCTGCCATTCTAATCCTTTTTGATTCGTTTTGCCAGCATTGGCAAAAAACTCTGATCCTGAAGCGTCGCTTCTGCTGACAATAGTTTCCTTCAGATTAAATTGATACGCATTGATTTCTGCCGAAAGACGTTTGCCTATACGCCTCAGACTTACCTCCATATTACTTCCTTTTTCAGGGTTAAGTCCCGATCGAAATCCCCCTGCTGAGGGCCGGACTTCCTGCAATGTGGGAGGCGAAAATCCTTCGCTATAGGATGCTGTAACGGACCAGTTTTGATAAAACACTTTGTTAAGTGCCAGTCTTGGTGCAAAAACACCTTCAAAGGTTTTTTGTTCCTCCGTATAGGGGAGGGGGGAGAGTCGCTCATAAGCATATTTGTTAACGTTATAGCTCAGTCCTGCCTGAAAATTTAGATTTTCAGGAAAAAACAACTGCGCCTGAACGAAGGCGGAAAGATTACTACTGCCAATGTCTTCTGCTGTTTGCAACTGATCTATAACACCCGCTTTATTATCGAAATTCTTTTGAGCCGATTTACCATACTGCCATTCAAACCCACCCGTCCAGGAAGTTTTTATGGTCGAAATTGGGGCCTCATACTGCCATATATTGCGCCCACCCATGCCATATTCATTTCGTTTTTCAAAATTGGTAATAAATGGATTTTCAAAATCAGTATAAGTCAAATAGAAGGCATTACTTTGCGACCAGGCATCATTTAGTTTTAACTGGTAATTAAGACCCAGCATAACCATTTTATTGTAGATGCCTGCCTTCTGCGACTCGCTGCCAGGAAGTGTGTTGGTCGGTTGGCGAGCTAGGGTAGGGTCGGTGCGATATTGATCCAGGTTAATCCCTCCTGGTGTTTGATAGTGTAAATCAGAATACAGGCCAATTAAAGACATGATACCCTTGTTACCTGCCGAAAAGCTGCTTGTCACCCTGATGGCATCGCGCGACATTGCGCTATGCTTTCTATAGCCCTCTTGTTGCGTATGTCCATATTGAATGGTCGTTGCCCCGAGTTTTATGGCTGTACTATTACGTAGAAAGCCATATTTGCCAATGTCGAATGACTGGCTTACCGAATTTTTTCCTAACTCTCCACTGCTGTGAAGTAGCACCACGCCCCCAGTACCGGCTCCATATAAACTACTACCCGGACCTTTGATGACTTCCATTTGGTCTATACCTCCAAAATCCAGGGCATTTAGGGGCGTGTTACCACTGGCATCGGTAAACGGAATACCGTTCCAATAGAATTTAACATTGCGCACTCCGAAAGGAGAACGTATCAGGCTGCCTCTGACTGAAAAGCGATAGCTGCCGGGAGACCTTTCCTCCATGCGAAGTCCTGGTATGCTATTGACGGCTGACGTCCAGGTAGTCGAAGGAAATCGTTCTATTGTGCTGTTCTGAATGAGTCCCACAGTAGCTGTGGCTTCCAGCATATTAGTTTTGGACCCGAAGGCTCTTATGGTGATTGCTTCCAAATCTTTTCCTTGCAGGGAATCGATTTGAGCGTATGCCCCAATGAAAGGAAATTGCGTGAGAATGAAAAGGGGAAGGAGGTAGCGAACCGACAAATACATGCTAGTAGGGAGTGAATGAAAATGTAAAATTGCCGATAATTAAGCAGAGTAACAATATTACCCTGACGATCTCATGGCTTATTATGCGATCAAGAGGTATAGATTCACAGTTTTGCGGGTATTGTCCAACAGTAAAATACTTTTTTGCGCAACAATTTCTACACTATAAGCTGGATATGGCCCTGGTCGTGTTTTTGTGTATAAGCCAGTAAATGAATGAATTCAAGTAATTCAAAAAGTTTGACTAAACACTGAAAAAAATGAAAAAGGTAACATTATTTGTATCCACCATATTGATGACCGGTTTATTAGCCATGAGCAGCTGCTCACAGTCGACTGAGAATTCCGCCCAGGAAACCATGGAGGAAGCCAAAGACGATATGCATGATGCTGGTGAGGAATTCACTGCAGAAATGAAAGCCGACAAGGAGTCATTGAAGAACGATATTGACGACGCCATGGACGAGGTAGATAAAAAAATAGAAGAAGCTGACGAAAAAATAGAGAAAGCTACTGCCAAGGAAAAGGCAAAATGGGAAGAACGTAAGGAAGAACTCAACGAAGAAAAAGCTGAACTTAAAGCTTCATGGGATAGGCTGGAAAATGAGACTGCTGAAAAGTGGAATGATTTTAAAGCTGAGACCAGAGAGAAAATTAATAAGGTGAAAGCCGATATTAACGATTAAAATTAAGGGTTAAGGGTTAGGAAAGCAAAAAAGGGAGTCGGCTGACTCCCTTTTTTGTATAGTATTAATTAAGATAACGGCAAATGAACTTCGGTCATCATACAGCGGGCAGACCCACCTCCATATTGTTCTATGATCTTCAGATCTGTGTGCAGGATACGGGCATAGTCACTCAGGATCGTTCTTTGCTTGGGCGTTAGTGCCTCGTAGGCGGAGGTAGACATCACCAGAAATTTTTCCTGAGCCTTATTACGAACCATCAGCATATTTCCTGCAAAATGTTTAACCTGCTCCAGTGATATTTCAATAAGATATTTATTGGTCTGCTCTAATACCTCTCTTACTTTTTGGCGTTCGTCAGGATTTTGAATTGATTCCAGGCACACTACTGCGAAGATATCACCTACATTCATCATTACATTGGTATGATAGATGGGATGAGCCGCATCGTCACTGGCGTGAAAGCTAACAATTTCATAGCCCATGGCCTCCCCAAAAGCCTTCAGAACATCGGGATGTGTCCGTTCCGACAGGCATGCATAAGCTATTTTGTAACGCCGATCCAATACCATACTCCCCGTGCCTTCCAGGAATTTCCCTTCATCTTCGAAATGAGTAAGGTCTATAATTTCTTCAATATGGTACTTGCTTTTCAGTTGTTCTACGATGTCCAGGCGCCTTTCTGCCCGACGATTGGGGGCCATCATGGGGTATAATACCACCCTGCCACTTTGGTGGTAGGTGACCCAGTTATTAGAGAATACAGTATCGGGATTTTCTTCTCCTACTTTCTCCGGGAAAATGCTGACTTCAACCCCGGCCATCTGTAGCTGGGCGACCATCAGATCAAATTCAGCTTGCGCCATTCCATGAATCACTTCAGGGCTGCGTTCATCCGATAGCGGTTGCTGAAACACATTGGTAGCAGCCGTCTGCTGATTAAAAGCAAAACGATTGGGCCGGATCATGAGAATCCGGGAGGTGGACTGAGGTTGTATCTGTGCTGTGGACGAAATTTCGCGCATAGGTCGTAAATATTGTTATGTCTAACTAAATATAGCTTTCTCAAAAAATAGGAATTGGGTTCTTTCCCTATCTGTAAATGGCTGGTGTATAGGAAGGTCTTCCTTGCAATTTACTTGCTTATTTCTGCCTTTGCAAATAATATTATTCTCTCAATAAAGGCATACTCATACAATGGGATCCTCCTCTTGCCCGAGACAATTCGGCCGATGGAATGGTAATAAAGGTGTCTGTAATTGTTTCTGGAGCTAGCCGTCCTGCCTCAAACTCCTCCAGAAGATTCTGGGCTGAAATTATACGGAACCCCTTGCTTCGAAATGCCTCCAATGTTTTATCGTTGCGATCGTAGCCCACAACCACTCCATCCTTAATAGCTAAAAGGTTACATGAGTCGGTCCATTGCTCACGTTCGCCAAAGGGGAAGGCCCCATTACCCGAATAAATAAACTGAACTTCCTCATTACAGGCCAGATCATTCCGGCTAATATCGGCTAACAGGTCTTCCAGGTTTTCGATTTCTATCGGTTTACTTTCCAGTCCCTTAAAAAATTGTAATATTTTAAATTCTTGATCAATATTGGATTGGGCGAAAAAATGGAGGACGTCCTTCTTTTTAGCCTCATCTCCTGTACGAGCCAGAGAAGCCAGCAGCACCCAGATGTTTTTTTTAACCTGGGTAAAAATGGTGTCAATATGCATATAATCCCTCTTCTTTGGGATTTTGATAATCGTTATGGTATCCACCACATTTTTTTCAAAGAGGATTTTCATTACCTGCTGGGCTGCATATATGGAGGTGCGCTCGCTACAGCCTATTAATAAATGCCTGGGAGCAACCATCATAACATCACCACCCTCTAGGGTACAACGCTGGAAATCACTGGCTTTCTCCTCATCTGGCAGCAGGAAATGGCGCTCATTTTCTGGTATTTCTATGATTTTGTCGCGATAGGTCAGGAACATAGGATGATGAAAAAAGACCGTCTGAGCAAGTATTGATTCACGGGTGCGAGCCGATTTGGCAGGCTTATTCAGTAATATATGATCGTTGATAACGATCCCGATGTCTCGCATAAAAATCAGGTTGGGCAGAGGCGCAAATAACATCTTTGTATCGGAAAGGGATCCGGATATAAAGATGGTCGCCAACTCAGTAGCGTCGAACTGCTGAAGCATTTGTTGGGTCTTATAAGAACATTTTTCAATACCACAGATCGCTGCCGTGAGATTGCTTCTGGTGCTGGAGTCAAGTAGTATGTCGGCCAAAAGCTTTTGGAAATCAATTACTTTATCAGAATTAAAATAATTGGCTCCACCTGGAATATAGAAAGATCGAGATTCATCTTCGTCAATCTTTCGAATTTTTCCCTTTACCTTGTCCGGATCCAAGAAGTACAGTAAAATTTTCACATAATAATCGTATTCTTCCCTACGCATCGTTTGGAGGTGAACAATATCCTCGAAAAGCCAGTCCTGGGCCTTAGAGGGAACTACCTTACCAAGCCCCCTGTCTGGACTATGAATTAATAGTTTTCTTAAGGTTCCCGTTTCAGAGCTAACATTAATCTTATCGGTCGTAGTTTTTATTGGCTTCATAGGGTTATGGTAAGCTTTACCTGTTTAGAAGTGTTGGGCAGTTTGATTAGATTGGTAATATATCTACAAGTTATGGAACATAGCAAGCCCAATTACCGTTTATAAATTGATCGAAAGATGCGAAGGGGAATAACCCCGATTTTAATTTACGAACAAAGGTTGTTACTTTTGCGGTAAATTACCAAGAACTACATATCAAGTACAACATAAGTTATGCTCTCAATTAATGAATTACGTGCCTCGATAGAAGGTAAAGAAATATTGAAAGGAATTAATCTGGAAGTAAAACCGGGTGAGGTTCATGCCATCATGGGCCCTAATGGTTCTGGTAAGAGTACTTTGGCCTCGGTGTTAGCCGGAAGGGAAGAGTACGAAGTTACTGGCGGATCGGTTTCCTTTAATGGCCAGGATCTTTTAGAATTGGCCGCTGAAGAACGTGCCGCTGAAGGCGTATTTCTTGCTTTTCAGTATCCAGTGGAAATACCTGGAGTAACCACCATTAATTTCTTGAAAACTGCAGTGAATGAGATTCGCAAATACAAGGGTGAGGATCCTTTGGATGCGGCTCAGTTTCTGAAAATGGTACGGGAAAAAGCCAAGTTGGTTCGTATGAATGATTCTTTACTTAAAAGAGCGCTTAACGAAGGGTTCTCGGGTGGAGAGAAAAAACGCAATGAAATTTTCCAAATGGCTGTACTTGAGCCAAAGTTGTCTATCTTGGATGAAACTGATTCAGGTTTGGATATCGATGCACTTCGTATCGTGGCGGAGGGTGTTAATTCACTGCGTTCCCCCGAACGTGCTTCCATTGTCGTGACGCATTATCAGCGTCTTCTGGACTATATTGTACCCGATTACGTACACGTACTCTATCAGGGACGTATTGTTAAGTCTGGAACGAAAGAACTAGCCATGGAGTTAGAAGTAAAAGGTTACGATTGGATCAAGGAAGAGGTAGAAGCATTGGGTTAATTAAGGTCTATGGACCCTAAGGGCTCAAGATTATTTATTCCTGAGCTACCAAACGTTTTCAACCTATTACAATTTAAGAATTCCAATGAGTACAGAAACTATAGATTTAAAAACAAAGCTGGTTGCTGATTTCTACGCCAAAGAGGCTGTGATCAATGGAGAAGCTACTTCCGATTTTCACCAGAAGAAAAGAGCTGCGATCTCCACTTTTGAGGAATTGGGATTTCCCAGCAGGAAAGATGAGGAGTGGAAATACTCGAGCGTGAAAGATCTGGTGAGTGCCAGCTATAAATTTAATGAGCCTGGCGCCTTATCTGCTGAGGACGTTGCTTCCTTGAATATACCAGATCAGAACGCTAATATCCTGTATTTCGTGAATGGCCGGTACCATCCGGAAATGTCTCAGCTAATATCCTCATCAGATAAAATTGTTATTTCTTCCTTGCAGGAAGCCTATCAAAAGGACCCTGCTATGGTCAATAAGTATTTCGGAGCTGTTGATTCCTCAGGTGATGCATTCACAGCACTTAATACGGCTTTTGCAGCGGATGGGGTGTTCATTCATGTTCCTGCTAACCAGGTAGTAGAACATCCTGTTATTCTCCGGTTTATATCCGATGCACGTCAGGAAAATGTAGGCTCTCAGCCTCGTAATATCGTTGCAGTAGGCCAAAATGCCCAGGTTAAGTTTGCTGAAGCTTTTCGAACCATAGGAGAGCAACGCTCCTTTACCAATGTGGTAACGGAGATACATATGGATCAGGACTCCCATGTGGAATATTACAAGGTCCAGAATGAAAGTAACCAGGCTTATCATGTTGGTTCCACAGAAGTGTTTATGCTGGATAAGTCGCATTTTTATGCGGCTACGGTCACGCTTAACGGGGAGTTTGTCCGCAATAACCTTTCGATTCGCATCAATGGGGAGCACTGTGAAGCGCATATGTACGGGCTATACTTTCCCGACGGAACCCAGCATGTAGACAATCATACGGTTGCTGATCATATGAAGCCTAACTCCGAAAGCAATGAGCTTTATAAGGGTATTCTTCGCGATAAGTCCAAGGGAGTCTTTAACGGTAAGATTTTTGTGCGCCCCGACGCTCAGAAAACCAATGCCTTTCAGTCTTGCAAGAACATTGTTCTGTCCAACGAGGCTACCATGAATACAAAACCTCAGCTTGAAATTTGGGCTGACGACGTGAAGTGTACTCATGGCACCACCACGGGGCAGATCGATGAGGAGGCACTTTTCTACATGCGCTCTAGAGGGATCTCCCGTCCTGAAGCCATGTCACTTTTGATGTACGCCTTCTGTGCCGATGTAGTTTCTCAGATTAAGATCGATTCTATAAGAGAATATTTAGAGGGAGTAATCGCCGAAAAATTGACCAATAACTAAATTTCTGGAACCGTCTTTAGCGTACCAGGGTTAGCTAATATACCTGAACCCAACCTGATTCCCTTGGGTTGGGTTTTTTACTTAAATACGAAAAAGGATGTATAGCACGCTGGATATAACCTCCATCAGAAAGGATTTTCCCATACTTGAACAAGTTGTTAATGGAAAGCCTTTAATATATTTTGATAATGCCGCTACAACACAGAAACCTCAAGCGGTACTCGATGCCTTGAGTGGATATTATGGTCAGGACAATGCCAATATACATCGGGGTATTCATACCCTGGCCGAGAGAGCTACGGCGGCTTTTGAAGATTCCCGGAAGGCACTTCAAGCCTTTATCAATGCCCCTTCAGCCGACGAAGTAATATTTACTTATGGCACCACCGACAGCATTAATCTAGTGGCTCAGGCATATGGACGGCACTTTCTAAAGAAGGGGGACGAAATCATCATCAGTACCATGGAACATCATTCAAATATTGTTCCCTGGCAGATGCTCTGTGAGGAAAAAGGCTGTCTCCTGAAGATAATTCCTATTAATGATGCTGGGGAGTTGGATATGGAAGCATATGAACTCCTGCTATCCGAAAAAACAAAACTGGTTTCCGTAGTGCATGTCAGCAATGCCCTGGGAACGATCAATCCCGTCAAGGAAATTATTAAAAAAGCTCATGCGGTGGGAGCCAAGGTTTTATTGGATGGGGCCCAGGCTTGTTCCCATCTGGAAATAGATGTCCAGGATCTGGATTGTGACTTTTATGCCTTATCTATGCATAAAATTTATGGTCCGACCGGTATGGGTGCCTTATTCGGAAAAAGAGAAATTCTAGACGCCATGCCTCCTTATCGGGGCGGAGGGGAGATGATCAAAGAGGTGACTTTTGCCAAAACGACCTATAATGAGCTCCCCTATAAGTTTGAAGCGGGCACGCCCAATATTGCAGATGCGATAGCCTCTAAGTTTGCCCTGGATTATATAAATCAGTTGGGGAAGAACAATATTGCCACCTACGAAAATGAATTGCTGAATTATGCAACTCAAGCAATCGGGGAGGTTCCCGGTGTTAAAATTGTAGGTCAGGCGAAGGACAAAGTGAGCGTGCTTTCCTTTGTGATCGACGGAATTCATCACCAGGATATTGGTGTGTTGCTCGACCAACAGGGAATTGCTATTAGAACTGGGCATCACTGTACCCAGCCGCTGATGCAACGTTTTGGCTTGTCTGGAACCTCACGGGCCTCCTTTGCTGTTTATAATACGACTGAAGAAATTGACGCCTTTATTCAGGGCTTGTATAAGGTTAGAAAAATGCTGGGCTAACCGCCTGGAGACTATGAGAAGGGAGTTATACCCGTAAACCATTAAGGAAAATTATATCTATGACCATTAATGAAATACAGGAAGATCTGATAGCGGATTTTGAGCTATTTGACGATTGGGAAAGTAAATATGAATATATAATAGACATGGGAAAGCAGCTGCCTGCCATGGATACCCAGTATAAAACTGAAGAGAATATCATAAAGGGTTGTCAATCGCTGGTATGGTTACATGCCTATATGGAAGATGGTAAACTGATGTTTTCCGCCGATAGCGACGCCATCATCGTCCGTGGTTTGGTGAGCATGCTGGTGAAAGTGCTCTCGGGGCATAGTCCTGAGGAGATAGCTCAGTCCGATCTTTATTTCCTGCAAGCTATTGGTCTTCATCAGCATCTGGCCCAAACGCGTTCCAATGGATTAGCCTCCATGGTGAAGCAAATGCGGGCCTATGGATACGCTTTCCAGGCAGTAAAGTAAAAGTAAATATAAAATGCATTCACGATTTTTATTATCAATAATATGACAGAAGCAGAATTGCGCGAGGAGATTATAAAGGCCATTAAGGAAGTATACGATCCGGAAATTCCTGTAGACGTATACGAATTAGGTCTTATCTACGATCTTAAGATTTTTCCAGTCAATAATGTCTATGTCTCTATGACTTTGACTTCCCCTTCATGTCCTTCGGCAGGTACACTGCCCGGGGAGGTGGAGCAGAAGATCAGAGAGGTTGAAGGGGTTAACGACGTGAGTCTGGAGCTGACTTTCGATCCGCCCTACTCTACAGAAATGATGTCTGAAGAGGCCAAGTTGGAACTTGGATTCATGTAAGATCCATTAATGTTTTTTTTGACAATCAGAATGATCAAAGTTTGGTCATTATTTTATTTACAACTATAAATTTTTAAAATATGTATCCTCCACAACTTGTAGCTCCCATGAAGGCAGAGCTAGTTGACGCTGGTTTCCAAGACTTAAATACCGCTGAAGCGGTAGACAATTTCATGCAGAACATGAAAGGAACCGCTTTAGTAGTAGTCAACTCTGTATGTGGCTGTGCAGCTGGTGCTGCCCGCCCTGGAGTGCGCGCTTCCCTGCAACGCAGCGAAGTAAAACCTGACCAACTGGCTACAGTCTTTGCAGGAGCCGATCTTGAGGCCACTGCAAAAATGCGTGAATATTGCCTGCCTTATCCTCCTTCATCACCCGCAGTGGCATTGTTTAAGGATGGAGAACTAATTCATTTTGTTGAGCGTCATCATATAGAGGGTCGTACAGCAGAAATGATTGCTCAGCATCTTCAAATGGCATTCGAAGAATACTGCGCTACGGAAGCTTAAGGTATCCGAATTTTTGATTGCAGCGGCTACTTTCTTATCTTTAAGGAGTAGCCGCTCATTTTTGTGGCCCATATTATTAATTAACCAGTCCCTTATATTATGAAAGGTCATCGTTTTGCCGAATTTGTGCCGGGACCAGTCGGTGGTAATTCAAAATTTGATCAGCTTTACCATATTTTCGAACAGCTCTTGTTGCTTACCTCAGGTGACGTAGGAGAGGCTATGGCCTGGTTGAGTGAGCTCGACCGCCAGCATAAGCTAACAAACGATCAGTATGGAGTAGGAGATTTCTTCGAAGACTTGAAGAAAAAAGGCTATATCAAAGAGGAGAGGGGAACGGAAGAAGGGAAGTTTGTTATGACTGCCAAATCCGAGAAAAGTATCCGTAAGAGTGCTTTGGATGAAATATTTGGTAAACTAAAAAGGTCTAAATCCGGTGGCAGCCATCATACTCCTTTTACAGGAGTGGGAGACGAGCTCAATAGTGATATACGCCAGTTTCAGTTTGGCGATAGTCTAGACCAAATTGCAATGACGGAGTCCATCAAGAATGCACAGGTCAATCATGGAATTGGTGATTTTATGCTGATGGAGCAGGATCTGGAGGTAGTTGAAAAAGATCAGAAAACTACTACTTCCACCGTCGTGATGATCGATATCAGCCATTCTATGATTTTATATGGGGAAGACCGGATTACCCCGGCCAAAAAGGTGGCCCTGGCCCTGGCGGAACTGATCCGTACCAAATACCCCAAGGATTCTCTAGACATCATTGTCTTTGGGAATGATGCCTGGCAGATCCAATTGAAAGATTTACCCTATTTGTCCGTAGGGCCATATCATACCAATACGGTGGCTGGCCTAGAACTGGCCATGGATATTCTAAGAAGGAAAAAGACACGCAATAAGCAGATATTTATGATCACTGATGGGAAACCTACCTGTTTGAAAGAGGGGATCCGATACTATAAGAACAGCTTTGGGCTCGATCGTAAGATTATTAGCAAGACCTTAACGCTTGCTGCACAGGCTCGCAAACTGGATATACCCGTGACGACATTTATGATTGCATCCGATCCTTATCTGAAGCAGTTTGTACAGGATTTCACCAGAGTCAATAATGGAAGGGCTTATTACAGCAATCTGCAGGGACTGGGAGGATTTGTGCTAGAAGATTTCCAAAGAAACAGGCGGAAGAATATGAAATAACTCCCGCCTGTTGCTAAGTCTAATTTTTTCCGGCCGAAATGAGGTTTGCGAATAGTCTGTAGGCACCACTGACACCGGCAGGAAGCTCCCTAAAGAAGGATAGGCCTGTATATATATACGTTCCTTTACCATATTGGGCATATAGCAATCCACCTTCTAAGTCGGCTTCTCCTGTGTCATGACCTTTAAGGATAGGCTGGTACTCACTGGACCATGTTTTACCAAAATATAATCCTCTCTCCTGAATCCATCCATCAAAGTCGGCTTGAGTGATTTTATTAGGACTATTCAGCAGGGGATGTGCTGGCTTTATGAAGCGGATTTGGGCATCTTCTTCGGTAATCCGATCCCGGCCAGTGACCAATGGGTAAGGGCCAATATTCTCAACCTTCATTCCCGATGGAATCGTATACTGCACCACCATATTTCCTCCTTCCCTAACGTATTCCATCAGCTTGGATTGATAACTGGTCAACAGATCTTCCGTATTATATGCTCGGACTCCTACCACGATGGCGTCGAATCCCGCCAGATCCTTATTCAGCGCGGTGGCATCTAGTAGGGTCACTTCACAGCCAATCTGCCGGAGTGCAGAAGGCACCTCGTCACCGGCTCCGGCAATATAACCGATCTTTTTTGCTTTGGTTTTTATATCAATCTTGACCATTCTCGCTTCAGCGGGGGGAAATAAGGTTTGTGTAGGAATATGACGATAGTTAATCGATTTGATCGACTTTTCGTACCACTTACCATCAACCGTCGCCTGGGCCTTAATAATGGCTTCCTGATTGGCAGCAGGTGGCGTCACTTCAAACTGATACCAAGCCTCTTGATATTGCTGAGAAAGTTTGAAGTCATGGGATTCCGGGGTGATTTTCCAGCCCATAGGGAGTGCAAGCTTGACCTTTCCTTGTAAACCTTCAGCCTGGGCTTGCACCAATACTTTCACCACCCGGGGGGAGCTGTCCGGAAAAATTACTACCGGATCTGCCAGATTTACTGTGATCAATGGCCTTAATTCAAATGGCCTGTATATCTCTCCTTCTGCAGGATCTGTATATTTATATTCCCACGGTTTATGGTAAGTAAGTGAGATTCCAGCAATATTAAAAGTAAAGCGAGTAAAGGTCTCTGAGCGATTTTCTGGATAACCGATGTCTTGCTGATCAAGAATATTGAACATACCCCCTTCTAAAGGCCGTTCGAGCCAGTAGGGTTGAGAAATAGGAAGGGTCTCAGGTATTCTGACATTAGAATTGATCGTTACCATCGCATTATCTTCCAATTTGATATTTACAAGACTATCGGTCTTCATCCCAGTCCAGAATATTTTTTCTAATGTCACCGGAAAATCAGAGCGCTCTACAATCGAAGTCTTAATATCTACCTTTTTACCAGCCACCCCAGAATAGTGTACAGGATTGGTTTCATACCAGAGGCCTAGGCAATCTATCAACAGAGATTTTACTTCCTCTTGCTTCTTCTTTACATATATGTCTTGCTGATCCAGTTTTTCCAATTCTTTGTAGATCGATACCAGAGCCGGTACCGACTGATCGGGAGCTCCAATTTGAAATTCGACGATAGCTTCCTTTATCAACTGCTCAACTTTATGACTCCCTTGAATCCGCCTCCAGCTTAGGTCAATCCCTTCAAAAAGTCCATTCTGGGATTTTTCACCTAGGGTATGCAACAAATAATCCTTACGTTTCCCTCTAGTAGGCGAAGTTCCAAAGGCCTGGCTTTTGTGTTGGCTGCGACTATTCGCGGCAATTTCAGTATAAGATTGACCCAAGAGTGGGTTATAACCGCCAATCTCAACGCCAATAAAGTCTTCTGTTTTTTCCGAAGGTTTTTGGTTAGTAAAACCTGGCGTATAGCTATTCCACACCAATCTTTTAGCCTTCCAGACGGGATAAAACTGAAGTTGTTCCGGATATGCTTTTGGGTCTGCTGCCATCACAAAGGCTTTCTCTGCCAAATAAGCCGATGTTTGGTGGTGGCCATGGCCTGCTCTTGGATCGGGTGGAAACCTGGTGATAAGCACATCAGGTTGAAACTTACGAATCATCCAGACAACATCTCCCAGCACCTTGCCCTCATCCCAAAATTTGAGGGTTTCTTCCCTGGTCTTGCTATAGCCAAAGTCATAAGCTCTGGAAAAAAATTGCTCCGCACCGTCATTTCTTCTCGCCGCCAAAAGTTCCTGGGTTCGAATTAATCCAATATTGTACCCCTGTTCTGAACCAATCAGATTCTGTCCCCCATCCCCTCTGGTAAGTGACAAATATCCGGTACGTACGAGCTGATCTTTGGCAAGGAAAGAGAGCATCAAAGTGTTTTCGTCATCGGGATGAGCGGCTATATAAAGGGCCGACCCTAGCACATTAAGTTTTTTCAGATTCTGATAAATTTCTCCTGGTGGGGTTTGAGCACGTAAGTTCGTAGCCAGTAAGCTTAAAAGAAGGAAGGCGAAAAATTTTGGCATGTTTAGTCAGGTACTTAGGTTGAAGGAATGAGTGAATGGGTATAGGTTAAAACATAGGAGCTCAGGATTTCATAAGTGATCGGCAGGCAATGCCTATCTCCCGAATCGTAAATATAAGCAGATAGTTGGCCACTTTGTTCCATGGAGAAAGGACATATTTCAATTTGATCCCTGAATATCAGTCTCGCATTCCCATAGCATTTATACACGGCTTCTTTAGCCGACCACACAAGATTTAGTTGAAGCCGGTCATGAGGATCAAGCCATTGCTGTTCCGCTTCGTTGCAGAAAAAGTCCCTGCCAGGAATTACAGAGTTCCGTATTTCCTGTATATCGACCCCTACCGCTTTATTTTTGCAAAGCACCAAAGCAACCATGAGGCTGGAATGAGAAATGGAAATATTATATTCGTTTTGGGATAAACCAGGTTTCCCCGTACGATCATATAAAATCTGGGGGCTACTGGGCAACATATTCCGAAGGAGCATTCGAGTAGCGAGCCATTCCTTTTTTCTGCGTTCGCTCCATTGTCCCTGACGGTGATAATGTGATTTATCTGCTTCTAGAAGGTTATTTTGCAATTCGGCCAGATCCTCATGGATTGTCCAGCAACCTAAAATGTGATCGCTGCCCAGTTCTTTTATGAAGGTGAGACTCATTTTTTATTGTTAATTTTACCAACCAAATCGACTGCCAAGCATCAGCGAATCCAGACACTTAGCCGCCTCAATAAGCAGAATAACTCATGACGATAAAGCCAGAAAAGCCCAGGATAGTAAATAGGATTGCTCAAGGCCTCCTTGTTTTCTTTCTCAGTTTGGGCCTGTTAATGGCATGGTTTATATGGATGATTCGCATTCCCGAACCGGAGATTAAAAGTACAAAAAACCTAGACAGTTACCAACGGGAGCAGATTGGACCCTTTCATTATAAGGTAGGCAATTGCTGGCTTAAAAGAAATGATCGTGGCGTTTGGGAAATGTATCTAGAGGGATCACCCTATGAAAGAGGCTTGATTTATGGCATTTTGTCGAAAGAATTGATGGAAAAGCAAGAGCAGGCTTTTGTGGATCAAATCAATGAACTCATTCCTAATACAGCCTTTCTTCAAATATTAAAAGGTTTTGTGGGCTGGTTTAACAGGGATATTGACGAGTATATTCCTGAAGAAAATTTACAGGAAATATTTGGCGTTAGCCAGTCATTCTCTAGCCAATATGACTATATCGGCCCCAAATTTTACCGAATATTAAACTATCACGCCGCCCACGATATCGGCCATGCCCTCACCGACCTGAATATGGTAGGCTGTACCTCGTTTTCTGTGAATGGCCTTCGTTCTATAGATTCTACCTTACTCATCGGGCGCAATTTCGATTTTTATATGGGTGATGCCTTTGCGGAAGACAAACTGATCGTCTTCGTCAAGCCCGACCAGGGCCATGCCTTTGCTTCTTATGCCTGGGCAGGCCTGACGGGCGTCGTGTCGGGGATGAATGTAAAAGGGCTTACGGTAACTCTGAATGCCGCCAAATCTGATATACCTTATGCTGCAAAGGCGCCAATATCCTTGTTAGCAAGAGAAATATTGCAGTATGCCTCTAATATCGACGAGGCCATGGAAATTGCCCAAAGAAGGCAGACTTTTGTTTCGGAGTCCCTGCTTATTGGCTCGGCATCGGATAATCGCTCGGTTATTATAGAAAAGTCGCCCAAGAAAATGGGCCTATACCAACCTTCGACTTCTACTTTAGTTTGTGCCAATCATTATCAGAGCGATACTTTCCAAAGGGATAGTGTAAATATCCGAAATATGCAGGACAGTGATTCTGGCTACCGCCATGCACGTATGCAGGAATTACTAGAGCAGGCATATCCTCTAAATGTCTCCAAGGCGGCCAGTATCCTACGCAATAAAAAAGGGATAGGTGATGAATCTATTGGTCTTGGTAACCCAAAGGCAATCAATCAGTTGATTGCACATCATGCTATAATATTTAAGCCGGCTAAACGACTGCTTTGGATATCCGCAGCTCCATATCAGCTAGGTGCATTCCTGGCCTACGACTTGGCTAAGGTTTTCGATAGTGGCGGAACTGTAATGCAAACTGATAGTCTTCGTATTCCTGCCGACCCATTTATCAGAACCCAATCGTTCCGGGATTATGAACATTTTAAGCAAACAAGACATAGCATCAACCGATTTGCCAATATGGGAATACCCTTTGAGCTAAGTGCTAATGCGTTATCTCGATTTGTGAGTCAAAATCCTAAAAGTTATTTGACTTATTTAGCTTTGGGTGATTATTTTTATGCAAAAAAGGAGTTTGAAAAAGCTTTAGCCTTTTATAATCAATCCCTGGAATACCCCACCGCCTCCAGGAATGAAACGGCACAGATACAATCCAAAATTGCAGCTTGTCAGGACCGACTATAATGATACCCTCAATTCAATGAATCTTTATTCCTATGAATGAAACTATATTAACCGATCCCCAAGCGCAAAAGTTAAATAAGCTTTTGCATTATTTAAATACTTTTTCGCCGTACTATCAGCGCATTATTCAAGAGGCTGGGCTTGATTTACAAAGGCCTGCCGGCCTATCCGACCTTAGGAGACTCCCTTTTACCACCAAGGACGATCTTGCCCGTCATAATGATGCATTTTTATGTGTACCCAAATCGGCGGTGGTAGACTACGTTACCACTTCCGGAACATTAAGCGATCCGGTAGCTTTTTATCTAACCGATTCGGATATCGAACGACTTGCCGATAATGAAGCGGAGTCCTTTCGGTGTGCCGGAGGTGGGAGCGAGGATGTATATCAATTGATGACGACTATTGACAAACGGTTTATGGCTGGATTAGCCTATTGGATGGGGGCACGTCGTCTAGGTGCCGGAATGGTGCGGGTTGGTCCCGGCGCCCCCTTTCTTCAGTGGGAATCTATCTCCCGATTTTCACCCACGGTTTTGATCGCCATTCCTTCATTTATTCCAAAATTAATCGCTTACGCTGAAGCGAATGGAATTGATTATAGAAACAGCAGTGTTCGCTCTATCATTTGTATAGGTGAACCAATTAGACAGTCAAATTTCGAGCTTAATGAGCTGGGCAAACGAATTGTAGGGAAGTGGGACCTGCAACTCTACTCTACCTATGCTTCTACTGAGATGGGTGCAGCTTTTACCGAATGTAAGTATGGTAAAGGAGGACACCTAAATCCTGAACTTCTTATTTTAGAGATGGTCGATGAGCAGGGAAACCAGGTAGCCGATGGAGAACTTGGCGAAGTGGTGATTTCTACCCTTGGCGTTGAGGGTATGCCCCTACTTCGTTACCGAACCGGTGATCTATGTCACTATCATGCTCAGCCATGCGACTGTGGGCGTCCGGGCCCTAGACTTGGTCCGGTGGTAGGTCGTAAGCAGCAAATGATAAAATTCAAAGGCACCACTATCTTTCCTCCGGCTCTTTTTGATGTGCTGGATATGATCAAAGAAATCGACATGTATCAAGTGGTAGTTGCAAAAGATGAATTTCAAAATGATCTGGTAACCATACTGCTACCCATGGATCTGGAGTCTAAAGATTTTCGCAATATGTTACTTTCTCTCTTCAAATCACGCTTACGTGTTACCCCTTATCTATCATTTATTACCACTGACGAACTTTCCTTTAGATTATACAAGCATGAGAAACGCAAACCTGAAAAATTGATCTATATTTGACCACACCCCAACCGTTGTACTGAGGATGAATTAAATATTTTTCCTACATAGGATGGATTGTACGCATCTATTTTACTGGGGTAAGTTTCGGTAATTATTTGTAAACCATTGAAAAGTAAACGTAATGGAAACGATGAAAAAGTGTATTTTTTTATTATTTTTTCTATTGCCGGGTTCAAGTTTATTTGCCCAGCATAGTATGGCCGATTTGTTTTCTGGAAAGGCTAAGGTGGTATTTTTAGGTGTTGACTTTACACATGCCCATTATGTAGGAAAGGCAGGGTTCACCGATCCCTCAGCGATTAAGAATCAACATATTAACAGTTGGAATACCCTGATTGAAGCTGAGCCCAAGAAGTTTTCTCTGGAAAAACCATTGAAACTTAAGTCGGACCAGTATGAAAGTGATGTGGCTGATATGGTGAACCTTAATAAAAAATCAGCAGAGGTAGAAGGCCATATTTCCGAAGAGGCTAAAGCCATAACTGAGGCCCAGGTAAAGCAATATGTATCCCAATATAATCTTTCGGAAAAATCGGGTATAGGGGTAGTTTATATTGCCGAAAATCTTAATAAAAATGAGGAACGCATGACCGCATGGGTTACTTTTATCGACCTGAGCACCAAAAATGTGTTGCATACTGAGCTCATGGAAGGCAAAGCAGGAGGTTTTGGCTTTAGAAACTACTGGGCGGGAGCCATTTACAATATCAATAAACAGGTAGGATCGAATTATAAAAAATGGAGCAAGCAGATGATGTAATTACATTTATTAGAAAATCGATTCAAAAATGGAAAGTACTGTGGAGGGGCTGCTGCTCCCTCCACAGTTTGTTTTTTGCTTAGGCCACTTCCCTCGACATAGCCTCCACCCATGCTGAATAAATTACTTCTGATCGTTATCGCTTTGACCAGTTTGGGATGTAGCCGCTATATATATAAACAAGCCGGCAAGTCATTTGCTGCAGATATCACCCAGCAACCCTACGACGCGATCATAGTGCCCGGCTTCCCCTATTCGGGTAAGAGCTGGGATAGCATACTCCAGATGCGAATCCATTGGGCAAACTATTTGTTCCGGAAAGGCTACACCCGTAATATTATATTTTCGGGGGGAGCGGTCGCCACGCGATTTATAGAAAGCGAAATTATGATGTCCTATGCTGAGGCCTTAGGAGTACCCAAGAAACATCTGTTTGCCGAAAAGCGAGCAGAACATAGTACTGAAAATGTATATTATTCCTATCGGCTGGCCAAAGAGTTAGGCTTTAGACATATAGCCCTGGCTACCGATCCTTTTCAGAATAGTTTTATGGAATCCTTCATAAAGAAATTTGAATTACCTATAGCCAGTTTGCCCATCGTTATTGATACACTTGCGGGCATCGATACCTATGAGCCCTGTATCGATTCTTTAGCCTCAATTAAAAAGGATTTCGTAAAATTGTCGGACAAAGAGAATTTCTTTCAGAGATTTAAAGGAACTTTGGGGAAGAACATCGTTTGGTATCAGGAAGATTTGAAAAAGCCGCGGTTCCGTCGAAGGTACCGTAATCGCATCATAGATCATAAGGAATAATTAGTCAAATAGTTAATGAAAAAAGAATTATCGGCCATAGAGGCTAAGTTTGAAGCCCAAAAGATAGCTTTTGGTCCTATGTATTTTCAGGCCATGGTTGCCATGCGTGATCTTGGGGTTTTGGATTTTATCAGTAGAAATAGGAACGGAGTAAGTCTGCAAAAAATAATCGAAAGTCTGACTTTAAGTGAATATGCTATTACGCTCATGATAGAAGCGGCAGAAGTATTAGGTGTAGTAGAAATTGATGAGGATAAAATTCGCATTTCTAAAACTGGTTTTTTCTTTTTAAAAGATGAGATGACAAGGGTCAATACCAATTTTATGAATGACGTATGCTATCAAGGTGCCAGTGCGATGCGGACGAGTTTTGAGCAGGGTAGGCCTGCAGGGCTGAAAGCCTTAGGGAATTGGCCTACCATTTACGAAGGCCTTTCGGAACTCCCCGAACCGGCAAAAAAATCATGGTTCGAATTTGATCATTACTATTCTGACAATGCCTTTCCGGAAGCTTTGAAAATTGTTTTTAAGAAGAAGCATCGCTCACTTTATGACATCGGTGGAAACACCGGAAAATGGTCATTTGCGTGTTGTAATTATGATCCGGATGTTAGTATTACCATCCACGACCTTCCTGTTCAGATTGCTGTAGCACGTCAGAATGCTGCAAATCTTAACTTGTTGGACAGGGTGTCCTTTTATGAGATTGATTTACTGGATTCAGAGCAAAAGATTCGATCGGGTGCCGATGCAATCTGGATGAGTCAGTTTCTAGACTGCTTCTCCAAAGATCAAATTTTAAGTATATTATTGAATGCATATCAGGCGGCTTCGGATGAGACTACCTTATACATACTGGAGCCATTTTTCGATAATCAAAATTTCCCTGCCGCCAAATATAGCCTCATAGCCACTTCACTGTATTTTACCATTATGGCCAATGGGAATAGCAAGATGTATCGCCTGGAGGATATGAAAGCCTTGGTAGAGAAAGCCGGATTCGAGGTGATCGAGACCTATCCATTAATTGGAGACAGTTATCACACTATTTTAGAGTGCAAAAAGAAGAGATAATGGGACTTAAATGGTGCTTTTGGCTTATTTTTAGTTTGTTCACTGTAGGCTATGCGGAGGTTCAGGGTCAGAACATTGGAGGGTTGTATTTTGACGCACTTTCCAGTAATAATATGGATAGGATAGAGATAGAGCTCGAAAAGCTGAAAGCTGCTAAGTCTACCCCTTTTGTCAGAGCCTGCCAAGGTGCTCTGCTGATGAAATTGGCCAATTTCCAAAAAGGTGCCCCTGCTAAAATTCAGCATTTTAAAAAGGGCAGGGAGCTATTGGAAAATGAGATTAACCAATTCCCACAAGTAGTTGAATTTAGGTTCCTACGACTGACAGTACAGGAAAATGCGCCTTCCTTATTAAAATATCAGGACCAAATTAAAGAAGATGTGCAGATCATTTTGGAGGGATTTCATGGGCTGGATAAAACCTTTCAGAAAGCTGTTAGTTCATATGCACGTCAGTCAAAACACCTTTCGGAAGAGAAGTTATCTGAAGGGGACAAAGTGCTTAAGAAATGAAAAATATTTTAACGGTAAGTTATTCGCAGTCTGGTCAGATGAACCAGATCCTTCATCAGTTTATGAGTGGTTTTCCAACGGCTCAGTATCAGATTGAACATTTTCAGATTACACCGAAAGATGATTTTCCTTTTCCTTGGACTGCAGAAAAATTCTTCGATCTGATGCCTTCCTGTGTACAGGAGGATAGGATCGAATTGGAGCCCTATACATATGAAAGGGACCGGTACGATTTGATTGTGATTGCATATCAGCCTTGGTTCCTTTCCCCTTCTCTTCCGATTACTGCACTATTAAAATCGGAAAAGTTTCAGAGACTGCTCAGAGAAACGCCCGTTGTGACGCTGATAGCAGGAAGAAATATGTGGCTTAACGCTCAGGAGCGGGTAAAGCTTCATATTCTCGAGGCCGGAGGGAAGTTGATCGCAAATATCCCACTGATGGATCGCACGCCCAATCTTATCAGCGCTATCACTATTCTTCATTGGATGCTCACGGGTCGTAAAGATCGTAAATGGAACATTTTTCCCAAACCTGGCGTAGCAGATGAGGATATATTGAAAGCAGGTACTTATGGCGCCATGGTTTCCTTAAGTTTAAGTCAGGAACGGGTAGAAGGCCTTCAGGACCAACTGGTTGCGACAGGCGCTTTTAAAATCCCTACTGACATACTATTTATAGAAGAAAGGGCCAAAAAATTATTTAAAATATGGGCTCGTCTGATTACCGAAAGAGGCACTACTCCCCTGAAACGAAGAAGGTGGGTACGTGCCTATAAGTATTACCTAGTAGTGGCTTTGTTTATTGTAGCGCCTATATTAGTATCTTTATATCAGATTATGGTAGCTCCACTCTCTAGAAATGCCATCAATCGTAGGAAGAAGTATTTTAATTCGATAGAAATTAAGTTATAATGTCTGATACCTTTATTACCCGAATAGCCAGTTTTTTGCCGAATGAGGGTGTCTCCAATGAAGATATGGAGACCTATTTGGGATTTGTGAATGGAAAACCTTCTAAGTCCAGAGCAATTGTGCTTCGCAATAATGGGATAAAACGTCGCTACTATGCCATGGATCAGCAGGGCAGACCTACTCATACGAATGCTGAAATGGCCTCCTTAGCCGTGCGTGCCCTTTGTAAGGATTCTGAAGAGTCTTTGAAAGCGATTGACTTGTTGAGTTGTGCCACTTCTATTCCCGACCAATTCATGCCCTCTCATGGGGTGATGGTACATGGATATTTGCCAGAATTAAACGCTGTGGAAGTAGTATCTCCTTCGGGAGTATGTTGCTCGGGAATGCATGCCCTCAAATATGCGCATATGGCGGTAAGACTAGGAGATAAAAAAATGGCTGTTGCCTGTGCTTCAGAACGGGTTTCTCCTGTACTTCGCGCCCAACAGTTTTCAGAAGAGGTGCAGCAGATGATGAAGCTCGAGCAGAATCCAATCATTGCGTTTGAAAAGGATTTTCTTCGCTGGATGCTGTCCGATGGAGCAGGGGCCTTGATGATTCAGGATAAGCCTAATGCTAGCGGGATATCACTGAAAATTGAATGGATTCAGGGTTGTTCCTTCGCTAATACGGAGGAGCCCTGCATGTATATGGCTGCCGAAAAAGAACCTGACGGAACCCTTACAAGTTTCAAGGACTATACAGCGGGCGAGATTGCTTCCCAGTCGGTATTGAGCATCAAACAAGATGTTAAACTGTTGGGAGAAAAAATCGTTAAACTTGGATTTTCGAAGCTGAAAGAAATCATGTCAGAAAAGGGAACCAGTATGGAGGATGTGGACTATTTCCTGCCTCATTTGTCCAGCTACTTTTTCGAAAACAAAATAGATGAGTTTTTTACTCAAAATGGAATGCCTATTCCCAAGGAAAAATGGTTTACCAATTTAGCAGCGGTAGGGAATATAGGATCGGCATCCATTTATCTAATGCTTGAAGCTGTTTTTAATTCAGGAGCGTTAAAAAAGGGGCAAAGTATTCTACTCGCCGTTCCGGAAAGCGCAAGATTTTCTTATATGTTCTGCCTACTGACAGTCTGCTAGCGCTGCTGAGCACTTGGTAGATTAAACCGGGAAGGCCAATTAAAAATTCGCAAGATGAAAAAGGAAGATTTACCTCAGGATCCCAGTGCTCTTGGCGCCCACACCAGGGAGCTTTGCTATGTTAAAAATGACTCAGGGAAGTATGAAACGGCACTAAGCCAGGGCTGGGAGGTAAAGAAGCTGGCTCTGGACAGTGCCTGGGATGAAGTAGAAGAGAGAATCGCTGCTGCGCAACAGGCCGTAAAGGATGGCGTTTCGAGTCCGATACGTTATTTTATGGAACTCAGACTGATGGATGTTTCGGTTCTTTCGGGCTATACGGGTATTTTTCCATTCTTTATAAAACGTCATCTAAAACCATCGGTATTTAAAAAAATGAGCGATAAAAAACTTCAGAAATATGCCGATGCATTTGAAATTACCCTGGATACATTAAAGAATTTTAAAGGTTAATATTTTGGAATTAAATCATGTGGAGTCATCATTTGAACATTTACAAACGGCGCACTGTGAAAATGGAGTGACCACCGCACTGTTGCGCCATCAGGGGTTGGACTTTATGACCGAACCCCTGGCCTTTGGCATGGGATCTGGATTGTTCTACATACAGATACCTTTTTTGACAGTCAATAATGGACCCGCAATATCCTTCAGGACGATGCCCGGAGCGATATTTAAAAGAACTTGTAGTGCACTGGGGGTGAAAATAAACCATAAGCGTTTCTCCAGTGAGGCAGGAGCCCAGGAGTTTCTGGATTTAAAGTTATCACAGGATGTTCCGGTTGGCTGCCAGGTAGGCGTTTTCCATTTGACTTATTTCCCGAAAGAATATAGGTTTCACTTTAATGCCCATAATCTGATAGTTTATGGGAAGCAGCAGGACCACTACCTGATTAGTGACCCGGTAATGGAAACGGTAACTCAATTGACTGCCGAAGAACTGACTAAAGTAAGGTTTGCCAAAGGGACTTTTGCGCCAAAAGGACATATTTATTATCCCGAAAGTATAAGCGAAGTATCTGCGCACACGGTAAGAAAAGCAATAGTTAAAGGGATTAAAAGGAATATTCGTGACATGTTATATATACCTGGAAGTGTCGCAGGGGTGGATGGTATCCGATATACGGCCAATCATATTCGAAAATGGCGTTCAAAGTTGGGGCCGCGTAAGGCAGGACTTTACCTAGGTCAGATCGTGCGTATGCAGGAAGAAATAGGTACGGGGGGAGGAGGTTTCCGCTTTCTATATGGAGCCTTTCTCGAGCAGGCAGGGGGTATTTTGGAGGACGATCGGGTGGCTCAACTTTCTGACGAGTTTACGAAGTCGGGTGATTTGTGGCGAAACAGTGCCATAAAAATGGCGGGCGTATACAAGGGTAGACTTACCGAACAAAGTGATTTCGATGAAATCGCCGATATCATGCTCGAAATACGGGCAGTAGAAAAGGATGCTTTCAAGCGTTTATCTAAGTTGAATTTAAGTGCGAAGTAATGCGTGACACCAGAGGGATTATCATCGAAGATTTATGCCTGATTTATCCGGGGAGTCCTCGGTTTGCCATTAAAGACCTTAGCCTTTCCATAGCCCAAGGGGCCGTATTTGGTTTGTTGGGGCCTAATGGTGCAGGAAAATCCAGCTTGATAGCGATGTTATGTGGACTAATCCGCCCTACTAGTGGTTTGATACATTTTCGTGATTCCGGTGATTTGATATCACCTGAACTTGTAAAAGGTCACCTTGGTTTTGTTCCTCAGGAATATGCCTTTTACCCTGAGTTGACGGCCGCTCAAAATCTCCATTACTTTGGTGCCATGAGCAATATGTCGAGGGCCAGGATAAGTTTACGACAAAATGAACTGTTTACTGTCCTAGGCTTAAATGATGTCAGGAACAAAAAGGTAGAAACCTTCTCCGGGGGTATGAAAAGAAGGTTGAATTTGGTGATAGGAATCGTACATCAACCCAAGTTTCTTTTCCTGGATGAGCCAACTGTAGGGGTAGACGTGCAAAGCAAAGAAGCGATAATTAATTATCTGAAGAAGATAAAAGATGAAGGGACAACCATCGTGTATACGTCACATCATCTCACGGAGGCCCAGGATATCTGCGATCATATTGCTATGCTGGATCATGGTGTTTTGGTGGCCAACGGCCCCACAGACGAACTATTATCCCGTCATAAATCCCGGAATTTGCAATCATTATTCATAGACTTAACGGGGACGGCCTACCGGGATTGATGAGCTTATTCAAAATTTTTGCTGCGCTAAGAAAAGAATTTATTCAGCTGGTCAATGATCGGGTAGGGCTCATGCTGCTCTTTCTGATGCCCTTGTTATTGGTGGGAATCATTACCATCATCCAAGATGGAGCATATAAAGTTGTGAATGAGAATAAAATTCCAATGCTCGTAGTCAATCACGACCAAGGTGCTCAGGGCGCTGTCCTGATTGGTAAAATGGTTGAATCAGGACTTTTTGAAATGGACGCCTCGCCGGAGCTCAGGGAAGAATCACTTAAAGCTGAACTTCTTGCCAGAGGAAAAATGCTTGCACTGTACATCCCAGATCATTTTAGTGCGGGGATGAGTGCCAATGCCCAGGAGTTAAGCCAGATATTAATGCAAGATCTGGGCCTTTCCGATGACAGTTTGTCTAAAAGAAATGCTGCTATTCCATCTTTGAAGTTCTATCAGGATCCGGTATTACAGGAGAATTACACGCATTCGGTTCTCGGTATAATATATTCGTTACTAGGGGAAATAGAAAATGCCCAGATGGTTTCGGAGATTTATGCAGCCATGGATATAGAAGGAAACGAAAGGATATTGCGTGAAAAAATAGAGTTCAACCGGGTGCAGATTAAGACTGAAATAGCAATGAATGGCAACAGTCGTGTGGTTCCTAACGCGTCGCAGCATAATGTGCCTGCCTGGACCATTTTTGCTATGTTTTTTATGGTTGTATCTTTAGGAAGTAATCTGGTAAAGGAAAGGGCAGGAGGTAGTTTTATGCGTTTGCGAACCATGCCTACTTCATTTGCACTGGTTATGACCAGTAAAATGCTAGTGTATCTGATAGTCGCCGTACTGCAGGTTCTTGTTACCTTTGGTATGGGCATGACCTTTCTGCCAGCCATAGGGCTGCCACCATTAACCATTCCAGACAATTGGCTTGCTGCCTGCGTCGTGGTACTTCTCAGTAGCCTTTCTGCAGTGAGCTATGCCACTTTGGTAGGTGCCATGGCACGGACACAGGAGCAGGCCAATGGATTTGGCGCTGTTTCCATTATTATTTTCGGTGCAGTAGGAGGAATACTGGTTCCTACCTTTGTGATGCCGGGGTATATGCAGATAGCAGCCAATTTTTCACCCCTGCACTGGTGTCTGGAAGGATTTTATATCCTGTTTTTAAAAGGGGGGAGTTGGCATGACTTACAGGAGGTTATTGTTTTTCTGGGGTTGTTTGTCGTGATTTGCCAGTTAGGAAGTTATATAAAATTCAAAATAGATCGAATAATTTAGGGAGGAGAGGCGATTTTCAACTTTTCGCTCCCAACGTACGTAAATTAAGTAGGAATCAAATAGAAAAATGACAGACTCAAACAACTTAAAATCGGTGTTGAAAACTCAGATCGTAACGTATCTGAATCTATTGGACATAAAGCCTGAGGATATAAAAGACGAAGAGCCTCTATTTGGAGGGGAATTAGGTCTGGATTCCATTGACTCTTTGGAGTTAGTAGTATTATTGGAAAGAGAATACGGGATTAAAATCACCAATCCTGCTGAAGGGCGGAAAGTGCTCGTCGATGTGAACCATATGGCTGCCTATATAACCGAGCACTCAAAAACAATTTAAAATGGAGGGTGTTTTGGTTACCGGTATGGGCATCGTTACTTCTTTAGGATTGGATGTCCAGTCCAATCTGGAAGGTTTGCGGGCTGGAAATTCCGGTATTGGCCAGGCTCAATTCTTCGAGTCGATATATACCCAAACTTTACCATTTGCAGAGGTGCCCATCAGTTCGGATGCCCTAAGTGAAATGCTTGAAAAGTTTCAGGGTCATACCCGTACTTGTCTATTGGCAGAAAAGGCATTTAGAGAGGCTATCCTTCAGGCGAAGCTTACAGCCCGGGATTTATCTTCGGTAGACACAGCATTTGTATCAGCCAGTACAGTAGGAGGTATGTGTATTACCGATCAGCTTTATGCTGACGCTAATTTACAGTCTCAGGGTTCCTCATTTTTAGACTCCTATAGTGGATCTGCTCATGCCTTACGAATTATTGAGGCCTACAAAATGAGCGGCTATAGCAATACCTTGAATACCGCCTGCTCATCCTCTGCGAATGCCATTATGATGGGAATGAGGCTGATACAATCGGGCAGAGCGAAAAGAGCCATCGTGGGGGGCGTCGACAGTCTAGCTAAGTATACGGTCAATGGCTTCAATGCCCTAAAAATATTGTCTTCTCAGCCTACCCGTCCTTTCGACCTAGACCGTGATGGGTTAAATCTGGGCGAAGGTGCGGCCTATCTGGTTCTGGAGGCTGAATCTGAGGTAGAGCACAAGCCTATATATGGCAGGGTGGCAGGATATGGAAATGCCAACGATGCCTACCATCCCTCCGCCATGTCCGACCAGGCAGTGGGGGCACAGGCGACGATGCTAGGGGCATTACGCATGGCCCATATTCATCCAGATCAGATCGATTATATCAATACGCATGGCACAGGAACCATCAATAACGATGCCGTAGAGTTATTTGCCATGCAACAGGTTTTTCACAAGCTGCCTTATTTCAGTTCTACCAAATCCTTCACCGGTCATACACTGGGCGCTTCCGGAGCCATAGAGGCTATATATTGTTTCTTATCCCTTCAGCATCAGGAAATATATCCCAATCTTCATGTAAGAAATCCCCTTCCGGGATCGGAAAATGCCTTGGTGACGACTTTACTACATCAGCCAGAAATGAATTGGATGCTTTCCAATTCATTTGGATTTGGTGGAAACTGCACTTCGCTATTATTAGGGAAAGCTTAAGCCGTGTATAAAACGGAATGACCGAATAACTAAGTGCCTTTCTATGGAACAAAGCCATATAAGTACAATAGAATCAGGTTCGACTCACAGGTGCCTGGCTATTCACAATAATCTAGCACGGTTACAATTAAAAGGCAGCATAATTAATCTTGAAAACGAGGATTCATCCCGCTTAAGTTAATAGCTGCTGTAGCACCATTTGAGCCGCTTGGGAGAGGACGGTGCCAGGGCCGAAGATTCCTTTAACCCCTGCTGCATAAAGATCCTTATAATCTCCTGCCGGTATTACTCCGCCGATGATAACCATAATATCCAGCCGGCCTCTTTTCGACAATTCCGCCATGAGAGCAGGAATCAGGGTCTTATGTCCCGCGGCCAGGCTCGATATGCCAATTACGTGCACATCATTATCGATGGCTTGACTGGCTACCTCCGCCGGAGTTTGGAATAAGGGGCCTATATCCACGTCGAAGCCGAGGTCGGCGAAGCCCGTAGCAATAATTTTGGCTCCCCGGTCATGACCGTCCTGACCCATTTTAGCCACCAAAATCCTGGGCCTCCTTCCTTCAACTGAGGCAAAATGATCTGCAAGTCTTAATGCTTCTTCCATATCCGGTTCCTGACTTAATTCTTGTTGGTATACTCCAGAAATGGTCCGGGAGGTAGCCTGATACCTGCCAAAGACCTTTTCCATGGCCATGGAGATCTCACCTAAGGTAGCCCGATTCTCGGCCGCTTCCACCGCAAGAGCCAATAAATTTTCAGACATTTCCTGACCTCCAGATCTGGTACAGGCCCATTCAAGCTTTTGTAAACATTTGTCGACGGCCAGTTGATTCCGCCCCTCTTTGGTTAGCCGAATTCGTTCAGACTGACTATTTCTCACCATCTCGTTGTCAATATCCAACAGCTCAAAGGTCTGCGTATTCGGCGATTTAAAGCGATTGACGCCTACAACGATCTCCTTTCCGGAATCGATTCGGGCTTGTTTACGAGCTGCGGCTTCTTCAATACGCATTTTTGGAACACCACTCTCAATGGCATGGGTCATCCCACCTAGCTTTTCGATTTCTTCTATCAATTCCCAGGCACGCTCGATCAATGAGTCGGTAAGTTTCTCAACATAATATGAGCCTCCCCAAACGTCCACTGCCTGGCATAAATCGGTCTCTTTCTGCAAAAATATCTGCGTATCCCTTGCAATGGCGGCGCTAAAATCGGTAGGAAGGGCAATCGCCTCGTCCAGGGAATTGGTATGCAGCGACTGAGTGTGGCCCATCACAGCAGCCATGGCTTCGGTGGTGGTTCGGGCAATATTATTAAATGGACTCTGTTCAGTAAGGCTATAACCGCTTGTTTGGCAATGCGTGCGTAGCATCAGGGATTTTTCTTTTTTGGGCTCAAACTGTTGAACAATCCTTGCCCATAACACCCTTCCTGCTCTTAATTTCGCGATCTCCGTAAAATGGTTCATCCCTATTCCCCAGAAAAAAGAAAGTCGGGGAGCAAAAGCATCAATGTCCATCCCGGCTTTTATGCCGGTACGTATATATTCCAGACCATCCGCCAGGGTATAGGCCAGTTCCAGTTCTGCTGGGGCGCCTGCCTCGTGCATATGGTAACCGCTGATACTGATAGAATTAAAGCGTGGCATAAATGCTGTGGTATAGGCAAAAATATCCCCTACAATGCGCATGGAAGGTTTTGGTGGATAGATATAGGTATTTCTAACCATAAATTCCTTTAAAATATCGTTTTGAATGGTCCCGGTAAGCTGGGCCAAACTGATTCCTTGCTCCTTCGCGGCAACAATAAAAAAGGCCATAATTGGTATAACGGCCCCATTCATCGTCATGGATACAGACATTTTATCCAATGGGATCTGATCGAAGAGCATTTTCATGTCTTCCACCGTATCGATAGCTACTCCGGCCATCCCCACATCCCCGGCCACTCTTTCATGGTCGGAGTCGTAGCCTCGGTGTGTGGCAAGGTCAAAGGCCACAGACAATCCCTTTTGACCGGCTTTCAAATTTTTTCTATAAAATGCATTCGAGGCTTCAGCTGTGGAAAAACCTGCATACTGGCGTATGGTCCAGGGGCGTTGCAGATACATGCTAGCGTATGGGCCCCTTCGGAATGGGGGATAGCCAGCATCTTCATAGGTAATTTTATGCTCTTGCTGGCTTGAGGCATGCTCCTGACGATCTGGTGCTTCCTGGGTCTCAGCAATACTATTGGTTCTGCCCTGTAGCTCTGGAGTTAGTGTGGGTTTAGTTTTTTTGAAGTCTGGTTTCATTCTAGTTGAAATTTGAAATGCGAGATTTCTGTATGCATGGTATTTCGATCTATAAGAAATGAATGTTTAATACCTAACGGCTTAGCTGACATTTATATCAGGAGACTTGTATTGGGTTTTATAAGTTCGGGTATCTCCTCATTCTGGACATTTACCGAACTTTTTGTAGACTTCCCGATTCATAACAGGGTATTAAGCCTCCTTGTTCTTCTATTTCTAAAAACCTTGACCAGGCTGACTCAGCCAGTTCCAGAGTGGCTGTGTCTATTAGATAGGACCCAGCAGAAGGGTCACCGACCCGATCTTGCAGGACTTCATTTCGGAGGATCAAAGGAATGTTTAAAGATAATTCTATCTGCATATGCCTATTCTGATTCGGCTGCTGAGAGAAGGGAACCATAACCATGGCATCGCAACCGCCAACAGTCATGCTCATGGCTTGGCAACTCATATGGGCAAGATTAAAATAATCGGAGCCTGCAGGTTCGTTGGGCAAGCTGAAACGCCCCTTTATGAAGGGTTCGGGAGCAGATATGGGGAGATTATAATAACTGGCCACACGGTGGATGAGCACCCTGAGAGCTCTCAGTTTCGATATTTCTTGAATATAACAGTTTCCAACTTGTATAGAATAGGAAATTCTTTTAAAAACAGTGGCAGCCGATAATCCTTGATCGGTAAAGTAGTCTAAGTAGGTCACCAAGGCGGCTACTGTCAGTGATAATTCCTGAATTGAGTCGACTTTTCCGTCCAAAAGACGTTGAGCCGAGATTTCCAAGGGCGTAAATGTTGGCGAATGGGTCTCTTTGATAATGGACGTTAATATAGATAAAGAAGTTTCGTAGGGGCCCTGGCCGCACATCCATTGCATAATGGGATCGAATGACCAACCCTTTCCAGAGTTATAGAGGCTTAGCCTGCTTTGAAAGTCAGTTATATCGAATTGAAAATGGAAAGGTATCCCGGGATTGCGGGAAATTGTTTCCCCTAAATTCGCGAGGTCAGCCATGGGCCAGTTTTCAAGATTTACCAATATCTCATCCGCCCAGTTTTCCTTGACTCTATCGATTACATATTGTAGCTGCGATAGTTCATAGACCGGGGCAATAGAGAGAAAGCCAGCCTGTTTTTTTTGTACCTTATGGATGTCCTGAATTTTTGACTCTTCAAGGTATAGTTTTTTATAGTAGGGGGCAAGGCTTTTCCCATTACTCAATTTCAAAAAGGAAAGCTCTGTCGAAGAAATTCCAAGTTCCTTTTCCGCTCTGGTAGCCCAGGCATCGGGGCCAGGATCGGGAAAAAGTGGAGCAGGGGCGTGACTTTGCATAATTTTTATCGTTGAAAAGGAGAAAAGAATTTATTTTTCGTAAAAATCAAAATTGTACTATGGCCTCTATAAGTTAGCTTTTTTGCGAATTAAGAGGGTAATTTAGGGAAAAAAGTTGATAGGTGCCGGTGCCCGTTCGAAATTTAAACTTGCTTCCGGCAAGAGTAGATATTAAATTGAAAATCATTTCGTCGTGGCATGCGGGGATTTTATATCTTTGCCGTCCTTTTAGGGTTTAACATAAGGCTTTGGAATTCAAACATTGGAAAGAGTAACTACATATAGAGAAGTTGATCAGATCTGGGATGCCTGTTTGCGGGTGGTCCAGCAGCACATCCCCGAGGAAAGTTTTAAGACTTGGTTCGAGCCAATACGTCCTTTAAAACTGATCGGAAAAGTGCTGACGATTCAGGTTCCTAGCCAGTTTTTCTACGAGTGGCTGGAGGATAATTATGTAAATCTCTTACGTAAAGCCTTGGACTATGCAATTGGTAGGGATGGTCTGCTGGAGTATTCAATCATTGTAGACAAGGGTAATGAAAGTCACCAACCCTTAACCATGAACGTTTCTGCGCCGAAGTCGGCACATTATGCAGGCCCCGATAATTTTGGTATTGATCCGCGAAAAGGGGTGAGTAGTTCGGGAAAGGATCACGATTCCATGAATCTGGATACCTATCTGAATCCTAATTATTCCTTCGATAACTTTATTGAGGGGGACTGTAATCGTCTGGCTCGTTCTGCTGGATTTGCAGTAGCTCAACGACCCGGACTCACCTCTTTCAATCCTCTGATGATGTATGGAGGGGTAGGACTGGGTAAAACTCATTTGGTTCAGGCTATAGGTAACTATATCATGAATCATTTCGATAATAAAATGGTGCTGTACGTTTCCTCGGAGAAATTTACAAATCAGTTTATCAACTCGATCAAAAACAACACCCTTCAGGAGTTTACCGACTTTTATATGAAGGTAGATGTATTAGCCATTGACGATGTACAGTTCCTTTCGGGAAAGGAAAAAACTCAGGACACTTTCTTCCATATCTTTAATCATTTACATCAATTAGGGAAGCAGATCATTATGACCAGCGACCGTCCTCCCAGGGAGCTACAAGGTCTGCAGGATCGTTTGCTTTCTCGTTTTAAATGGGGACTTACGGCCGACCTTCAGACGCCGGATTATGAAACGCGGATAGCAATCATCCAGAAAAAAATTCAGTCCGAGGGCATATCCATAGATTACGATGTGATTGAGTATATCGCCCATAGCGTAAATTCGAACGTGAGAGAGTTGGAAGGCGTGATCGTTTCCCTGATGGCTCAGGCGTCCCTTACTCGGCGTGAGATCGATGTGGAGCTGGCGAAAAATACGCTGAAGAATATCGTGATGAACGAGCATAAGGAGGTTACCATTGATACTATTCAGGAAATTATTGCCGATTATTTTCAAGTCTCTATAGCCGATCTAAAAAGCAAGAGCCGGAAAAAAGAAGTTGTTTATCCCCGGCAACTAGCCATGTATTTAGCAAAAGAATATACCGAACTTCCACTGAAGTCTATAGGTTATCATTTTGGAGGCCGCGACCATAGTACGGTTATTCACTCGATCCAGAGTATTAATTTGTTGATGGATGAGACCCCCGATGTGGACGAAACATTGCAGAAGCTAAGAAGCTATTTTAAATAGTAGTTGTTCGTAAGGCTTGATCTGGGTTTCTTGATTCATTTTTGGTTCCTTGCCATGAACATAAATCTGCTTTCTCGGCAAGAAATTGATCCTGAGAAATGGGAGCAATATATTTCAGGGTGTTATAATGCAGTAATATATGCAGCATCCTGGTATCTCGACTTAGTCTGTCCACGTTGGGCGGCATTTGTCTGGGAAGAATCGGGCAAGTATCAGGCCGTGATGCCCGTGCCCTTGCAAAGAAAGTTTGGTGTCTGGGTAGTCCAACAACCCTTTTATTGCCAGTATCTTGGTGTCTTTTCTGAGCAACCCCTAAACGACAAGATCCTGCAGGTCTTTGTCAATCGCCTTTGTTCCACTTTTCGATATATTTCCACTTATTCTTTCTGTCCGGAAAATGGCAGTACCTTCGGTCAGAAGTTCAGAACAATAGACCAAGTAAAACCTGATTTTTCAGTCTCTCACACCCATTGGTTGATTAGGCCCGATAACATCGAGGATATTTTTAAGACTTATTCTTCAGAGCGGAGAAGAGACTTTCGAAGGGCAAAAGCCTTTACATGGGACCTGGAAATGTCTTCCGATCCACAATCAATTATCGACCTTTTTAGAAGACATCATGAAGGAAAAATGAAAGGAGAAATTAATGGAAAGGCCTATGCACTATTGGAAAGTATAGTCGCTTCTGCAGCCCTTAAAAATAGCCTATGGTTAGGCTATGCCCGAAAATGCGACATGACCCATGCAGGGGCTCTCATACTGATGCAGTATGGAAGGGCCATTTACCTTTTTAATGCTTCTGACGTCCATGGCAGAAAAGGTCATGCCCGAACCTGGTTGCTGACACATTATCTTACAGCGATGGCAGCCGGATCAATCTTTGATTTCGAAAGTCCGGATATTAAAACTATTAGTAAGTTTTACCGTGGTTTCGGTGCCAAGCCTATGCCCTTTGTCAGTATACAACAGAACCGACTTTATTTCCCATTTAATGTACTGCAAGCCTGGAGAAAATGGTTTTTAATAAAATTTCAGGTCAGACTTAAGGCCCTTAAAATCCTTAATATCCATTTCTAAGGATCCTATAGCAAGTTCAACCTCGGCCTTCAGGGGGATTTTATTGATGTCGTCGGATACCCATAATTGCATAGCCCCTTCTCCTTTAAAAAATTTATTATCGGGTATTAAGGGGTTCAGACGAAGCACCCGCGCCTTTCCAAATTTCGTTTTTATGACATCTTTGCCTAAGTATTTGACTCTTAACTTATAAGTCTTGCCATCGAAAAAGGTCGGCATTTCGATAATATCTCCTTCCTCCACTTTTGAGAAGTCCATGGTTCTCAAATAAAAATAACCGCTGATAAGGTCATGGACATTATTAGGTACCGGATAGGTCTTGGTCTCATTTTTCATGGTTGAAACAGCTACATCCCGGTCATGATGGAATAGAATTGTCTCTTCTTTTCTATATTTATTTTCCTGAATGTTCCGTTGAAACATAATGGGTAAGATGGCAGTAGTATCTACATAGGAACGCCAGGTATCACGTACTCTGGATATAAGATCGAATGCCCCTACTGTCTTGCCAAACACATTGATGCGATAACAGGGCCGATTTTTTACTGTAGAAATATTCTTGGCAATATCCACTCTGGCTTCTGCTGCGTTGATGAATCCGTAATGAACCCGGTATTCGACACGTTCTCCGGTTCCAAAACTTTTATTAGGAACTTGTCGATATTCGTCTGCTTGCCTAAAAGCATAGAAGCCAATACAACTGATGATTAAAAGTAAGCTAATATGTATTTTTTTCATTTATTGGCGCTTATGGTGATTCGTGTATGTCTTTCAGTTTGTTTAGATAGGTTTTGAAATTACTATCATACTTTTCGTCAAATTCTTTCTTAAATGTCTTCTGTTGAGATCTATACGTTTTATATGAAATAAACACGGCATTATTGGGTAATTCCCTGGGTTGTTTGGGTTTTTTGGTATATAACGTCAGCTTTCCTCTCATCAGTGTGTCAATATTGGCGACTATCCCCGATATCGCTTCCTGTTTCAGTGAGTCTTTAACCTTAGCCGACAAATTTTGTACATCAAAACTGGCATATAGGCTGTCTAATATTTTGCTCCCCCGAAGCATATGCTGGGCATAGGCTTCATTATAGTTTTTAGAAAACTGATATTCGTTTAATTGTTTGGAATCGGGACCGTATTTAAAAATCAGAAATCTTTCTGCTCCGTAATTACCAATAAAACTGGCTAAATTTTCATTTAGTTCAAGATTGTTTTTAACAAAAAATGTACCATGAGTCAATTCATGGAGGATTAGGTTGGCCAGGCTACCTTCATTCTTGTAAAGCATACTCGATAGAATCGGGTCTTTTAGATAGCCTAAAGTCGACCAGGCCGAAACTTCTCCAATATCCGTGTCATAACCTTGTTGCTTTAGTTTTTGCTCGTCTATAACTGCTCGTGTAGAGTCGAAATAGCCTTTGTATGGGAAGCTGCCTATAACAGGAAAATGCCATTTGAATGCTTCTATTCTATACTTAGGAGATGCGGTTACCAGCCAGATCAGAGGCTTCCCTTTCTGGTCGTAAAAGGTGGTATAATTGTCGGATTTAGCCAACCCCAATGAGTCCACACCAAACTGTTTGATCTCTTCGATAAGGCGAATGCGCGCTTTAAGTGAATCTGGAAACGCCGGGTCCTGCAACACTTCTTCTACAGGACGAACATTCCATATGATTTCAAATTGTCCTTTGGCCTGCATCAAACCATAACTTAATAACTCCCTATAATACCAGCTTGCGCCTATCAGAATAATGCTTAATATGATGAAAACCTTTTTCAAAGTAGATGGGTTAAATTTATGGTTCAGATTGTCGGAGGAAGCCTGAGGCCTCACTTCAGCAAATTAGACGTATTTTTAATGAAACCATATTCTTATGACCAGAATTAAACCCTATTGATTAATATTAAAATTATTTAACAAATAGATTTCCTGAAATCTGTACTAAAAATACCACAAATCCACATTTTGCTACTTGAGAAAATCCACAGAATCACGATGGTGTCCGGGAAATTAGTTTGGGGCACCCCTTTTATATAAAAGTTATAGAATAGGGCTAATTGCTCATTATTTTGGCCCCAATTGAATATTATTAGCCTAATTGGAGCCTATGTCGAAGCTATTGACTACAGAATTCTCCTCTCGTAATACCAGTTGATTTATGACTAAATATCTAGTAATTAACGGTTTGGTACAAACAGTGATCCTTTGGATATCTAAAAATGAAAATATTATGATATTTTTTGAATCATTTCTATTCAATATTCGGTTTAATACCTTGGGAATACAATTAAAAGGAATAAATTTACATAATGGGAATGGGGACTGACCGTCGAAATTCTATTTAGATTTTTCAGAAGATTTAATTTACACAAACTAATTATCAAGAGACCACAATATGGCACAAGCATCGGATAAGGAAAATAAAATGAAAGCCTTGCAAACAACCCTGGAAAAGTTGGATAAAACTTTTGGTAAGGGAGCTGTGATGCGCTTAAGCGATACTAAAGTTCTAGATGTACCAGTAATCTCTACCGGATCGTTAGGGCTCGATTTAGCGCTGGGAGTGGGTGGCTTACCAAGAGGAAGGGTAGTGGAAATATATGGCCCAGAATCGTCAGGTAAAACCACTTTAGCTATGCATACCATAGCGGAGGCACAAAAGGCAGGAGGGCTGGCCGCCTTTATCGATGCGGAGCATGCCTTTGACCGCATTTACGCTGAAAAGTTAGGAATTGACACCAGCAATTTGTTAATCTCCCAACCCGATAGTGGGGAACAAGCTCTGGAGATTGCTGAACACCTGATCAGCAGTGGAGCAGTTGATATCATCGTGATCGACTCAGTGGCGGCATTGGTACCAAGAGCCGAATTAGAGGGAGAAATGGGTGATAGCAAAATGGGGCTTCAGGCGCGTTTAATGTCTCAGGCATTGCGTAAGCTGACAGGAGTCATCAACAAGACCGGATGTTGCTGTATTTTTATCAACCAGCTTCGGGAGAAAATCGGAGTTATGTTCGGTAATCCTGAAACCACCACAGGTGGTAACGCCCTGAAATACTATGCTTCCGTTCGTTTGGATATTCGTAGGATTGGCCAGATAAAAGAGAGTGCAGATGCTATTCTTGGGAACCGTACCCGTGTTAAGGTGGTAAAAAATAAGGTTGCTCCACCTTTTAAGGTCGTGGAATTCGATATAATGTATGGTGAAGGAATATCCAAGGTTGGCGAGATAATCGATCTGGCCGTAGAGCTTGAGATTGTTAAGAAGTCCGGCTCATGGTTTAGTTACGACGGTAACAGACTGGGTCAGGGCCGCGACTCTGTAAAGGCGCTAATTAAGGATAATCCAGAGTTGATGGAAGAACTGGAGGCCAAGGTTCGTAATAAAGTAAATAATGTTCCTGATCTATTGATCGATACCAGCGAGCCTAATATTGTCGATGAGGGCAGCCCAGAGTAATCGATAGGCATACCGTTCTTATGGTACCTTAGATAAGTGATTATAACATAAAAGCCCGGTTGCAAAAGTGCAGCCGGGCTTTTATGTTATAGATATCGTTTAATAACGGTCCTGGTCGTCCTGGTCATCATCGAAATCGTACCCTTCATCATCATCATCCGGGCCAGAAAACATGCTGCTCACCAGATCCTGGAACTTGATACCTTCATCCAGCGACTGCTTGCCAATCAGAGAGAATTCAGCCATACCATGTAAGGCGAATTCCATCATAAATAATCGGTTAGACTCATCTGATATAAGGTTTATTTGATCCACGAAATCGTCGAGCCCCTCTATGGTACGCAAACGGGCGGCATACTCCCGATCCGTAAGGTCCATGGGCATCTCCATGGTATGTCCCGTGCTAAACCACTCCACCACTTTTTCATAAGGATTAGACTTACTCTTTTTGGCTTTCTCAGGATCGGGGAAATATTGTAAGAATAGACTTCTGATAGCCTTTCCTATAAGATTCTGGGCTACTATAACCGGCCCCTCAACCTCTCCTTCATACACCAGCTCAACCTTGCCGCAAATGGCCGCAACCACCCCATATAAATCTGAGACACGAACGTGGGTGGTATCCTCGGCGTTGAGCAATGCTCGTCTTTCGGCCGTACTGATAAGGCTCTCATAGGCGGAAATGGTCAGTCGGGCAGACACACCACTTTTAGCATCGACATATTCACTTTCGCGAGCCTCCATAGCGATCTGTTCGATCAGATTTCTGACCAGATCATTTACTACAACCATCTCTTTCTGTTGAGACTTTATAGAAGCTTCCTGGCTGGTGATCTTAAGACCAACTTCTATCGATTTGGGGTAGTGGGTAACTATCTGGCTTTCAATTCTGTCTTTGAGGGGCGTCACTATGCTTCCGCGGTTAGTGTAGTCCTCAGGATTGGCTGTAAACACGAATTGTATGTCCAGGGGCAATCGAATTTTAAATCCACGAATCTGTATATCTCCTTCCTGGAGGATATTAAATAAAGCTACCTGAATTCGAGCCTGAAGATCAGGTAATTCGTTAATCACAAAGATTCCACGATGTGATCGGGGAATCAAACCAAAATGGATGACTCTTTCGTCAGAATAAGGAAGCTTTAAGGTTGCTGCTTTTATGGGATCTACATCTCCGATCAGATCGGCAACAGAAACATCCGGAGTGGCTAATTTTTCCGTATAACGCTCCTTGCGATGCAGCCAGCTGATAGGGGTACTGTCTCCATGCAATTCAATTGCAGCCAACGCATAGTGCGATATAGGCTGCAAGGGATCATCATGCAAATCGGAACCGCTGACATAAGGGATATATTCATCCAGCAAATTCACCATCATTCGGGCGATTCTGGTCTTAGCCTGACCCCGTAAGCCAAGAAAGTTAATATTATGCATGGAAAGGATAGCCCGTTCTACATCCGGAATCACCGTTTCCTCGTAGCCCCAGATTCCCGGAAAGTTCTCCTCCTTATTTTTGAGGCGGGTAATAAGATTGCTACGCAGCTCTTCTTTTACACTTATGGACTGATAACCTGCTTGTTTTAATTCGCCGAGGGTTCCGATCTGTAATCGTTGCGAACTGGTAAGCTTCGAGTAAGTCATATCAAGTTTTTCGATTAACGTGCATAGGCCACTGAGCGCATCTCACGGATAACCGTGATTTTGATTTGCCCTGGATACTGCATTTCCTTTTCTATTTTTTGAGAAATTTCAAAAGAGAGCATTCCCGCTTTTTCATCCGAAACGTTTTCGGAATCGATAATTACTCTAAGTTCGCGTCCTGCCTGAATAGCGTAGCATTTCTCCACTCCATCGAAGGCTAAGGCCATATTTTCCAGGTCTCGCAAACGTTGAATATAAGATTCCATCATCTCGCGCCGCGCTCCGGGGCGTGATCCAGAAATGGCATCACATACCTGAATAATTGGAGATAACATGCTGGTCATCTCTATTTCATCGTGGTGGGCACCTATGGCATTGCAAACCTCTGGGTTTTCCTTATATTTTTTGGCCAGTTCCATTCCCAAAATAGCATGAGGAAGATCCGATTCCTCGGGCCATACCTTTCCAATATCATGTAATAGTCCGGCACGCTTAGCAAGCTTGGTATTCAAGCCCAGTTCTGCGGCCATAGTAGCACATAGCTTGGCCACCTCCCGGGAGTGTTGTAACAGGTTCTGACCATAGGAAGAGCGGAAGCGCATGCGTCCGATCATCTTTACCAACTCAGGGTGCAGTCCATGAATGCCCAGGTCTATTACCGTCCGCTCACCGATTTCAACAATCTCATCATCGATGTTTTTTCGGGTCTTAGCGACTACTTCTTCGATGCGGGCAGGGTGAATTCTTCCATCCTGAACGAGGCGATGTAGAGACAAACGGGCAATTTCACGACGCACGGGATCGAACCCGGAAATAACAATTGCTTCTGGTGTATCGTCTACGATGATTTCTACTCCGGTGGCAGCTTCAAGGGCACGGATATTACGACCTTCTCTACCGATTATCTTTCCTTTGATGTCGTCGTTTTCGATGTTAAATACGGAAACGCAGTTTTCAATCGCATGCTCGGCAGCAGTGCGCTGTATGGTTTCAATTACGATCTTTTTAGCCTCCTTGGTTGCCGTGAGTCTGGCCTCTTCCATAGCACTTTTCACATAAGATCCGGCGCGGGTGTCTGCCTCAGCCTTAAGGGCATCCACGAGCTGCTCTCGTGCCTGTTCCGCTGTAAGATTGGCGATTTTTTCCAATTGCGAAACCTGCTGCTGAAGAAGTCTTTCAGCCTCTTCTTTCTTCTTATGGGCGATTTCTAACTGGGAGGTTAGGGTATTTTTTAAATTTTCTAATTCGTTTTCACGCTTTTTGTTTTGCTCAATAGTCTGATTGAGATTTTGCTCGCGCTGCTTTAACTTTTGCTCGTTCGATTGGAGTAAGTTGCGTTTTTTATTTGCATCTTCCTCAAATTCGGTTTTCAAGCGGAGATATTTCTCCTTAGCTTCCAGAATACGGTCCTTTTTGATGTTTTCAGCAGCCCCTTCAGCATTTTTGATAAGCTCAGCTGCCCTATCCATGGCTTCTTTCTCCTTTTCATCGAAAGATTTCCTGAATATGTATTTGCCCGCAAAAATACCAACGCCTACAGCGATGATTACGGACAGTAGTAGAATAAAAATAATTGAACTTGACATTTTAAATAGTGTTTACAAATAGTTGGACTAAACCGACTAAAAGCCTATTATATGTCGAGCTGAAAAAACTGTTTGAACCAGTAAGAGATTTTAAATATTTAGAATGATCGCTGCATTATAATTAGAAAATATATCCTTCTATTATTGGGGCTCAACGGTCAATAGCATTGGTAACCGACTCCTCAAGCCTTTCCACTCGCCCTTGAAACGCCTCCGAAAGGCTTTCCATTTGTTCGCGTATCCGCTGTAGTGCTACCAAACATTCTATGGCTGTCAGTCCTATTGCCTCGATATCATCATATCCGTTTTTTTTTGATTTATGCTGTTCTACACGTTCTATAAATACCTCATACCCTTCACGATAAAACTTCTCCTGGTCCGCAGGGACACTCAGTTTGAAGCCTTTGTCCATGAATTTGATGAAAACAGAAACATCAGGATTCGAAATACTTCCTTTATTCATAAGGTATCTTCAAGCATTAATATGCACTTATCTATCTCTTCTATATATTGTTCAACTGTTGCTTTCAGATCGGCCATACCGGCTGTTGGTGTCAGTTTACTGGTGACAATTTTAGCGAAACTTTTAGACTTATTAAAGTCTTTTTCTAAAGTACTGTATTTTTTCTTTAAATTTTTTGTTTCTTCTGTTAACTTAAGGTTCTCCTTTCGTAAGCCTTCATTTTCCCTTTGTAGTTCATTTACAGTCCAATCCAGTTTTTCTTTTATATTGATTAAAATGGCCAGTTTCTTTTCAAATTCTGACAATTTCTTTTCAAGTATGCGTGCTCGAGTTGGATCCATGACCTACATAATGGTTGTAATTTAAGCTTAAATATTCCCCAGTCAAGTCGAAGCCTACCGTATAAAGCAAGACCTTTATAATGTAGGATTATTTCCGAATAGTGGCTTGTAACTCTCTTTCAAAGGTCGATATAAATCGTTGCATGGTCTTATCGATCACCTTATCTGTAAGCGTCTGTTGTTCGTCTTGTAAAATAAAGCTCATCGAGTACGATTTCCTGCCCCCTAGATTAGCACCTTCATAAACATCAAAAACGTTCACTGAACGTAATAATTGCTTCTCGGTCCGGCGAGCGAGCTGCTGAAGCTGCTCAAAAGTAACATGCTTATCTACGACCACTGATAAGTCACGGCGTACTTCTGGAAATTTGGCAACTTCCTTATAGGCCACAGCGCTATCATATTGCTTGAAAAGATAATCCCAGTCAAATTCTGCCATGAATACGGCTGTCTTAACATCTGCAAGTTTTGCAACGGCAGGTTTTACCAGGCCAAAGCTAACCAGAGGTTTCTTATTCAATAGGTAGGTCAATCCATATTGGAAGATCGCCGAATCGGCGGACTGCTGCTCTACCTGGGCCACCTTCATCATCGCCAGCACCTTCGTTACTACAGCAGCAAGGTCATGAAATGCCACTGCTCGGGAGGGTTCAATCCATGATTCCGCCTTGGCATCTCCAGTCAAAAACAATGCTAACTGCTCTTTTTCATGGGTTTTATCTCCTTTTTTGAAATATATGGTCCCGAATTCAAAGAGCTTTAAATCTTTTTGACGGCGGTTAACGTTATGCGCTACCACTTCCAGACCCGAAAAAATTAAGGTCTGTCGCATTACGGAAAGGTCGGCACTCAGGTAGTTTAGGATCTGCACTGCTTCTCCCGGCATGCTTTCACCCAGTGAAGCCTGCCATTCAGGCTTGGTAAGAGAATTATTGATGGTTTCAATAAATCCTGTCGCCGCCAGGAGTTCAGCAATTCTGTTCTTTAATTTTTCCGGATCTTTGGTGGGAAACTCAGATATATAGCTGGAACTCAATGCCTCAGAAAGTTCTACCTGCCCGAAACCGTATATCCTCAGAATTTCCTCAATTATGTCTGCCTCTCGTTGGACATCGACGCGATAGGGGGGCACGATGGCCGTAAAGCCAGCCCCGTTTGCATCCTTTACCTCTATGTCCAGTGCCCGTAAGATATTCTGGATGGTGTCTTCGCCCAGCGCTTTGCCTATGAGTCGATCTATATTCCTATAGGATACGGGGATCTGGCTATCTTCAATTACCTGGGGATAGGTGTCCGTAATTTCGGAACTTACCTTGCCTCCGGCAATTTCTGTTATGAGTAAGGCGGCACGTTTTAAGGCGAAAATTGGCATATTAGGATCCGTACCCCTCTCGAAACGAAATGAAGAGTCGGTTTTCAATCCATGGTGTTGAGCCGTTTTCCTTATCCATGCAGGAGAGAAATACGCCGATTCCAGGAAAATATCGGTTGTTTTCTGTGATACCCCTGAGGTGAATCCACCGAACACTCCGGCAATACACATGGGCTGCTCCGCATTACAGATCATAAGATCATGGTCGGCGAGCTTACGGGTTTGTTCATCTAAAGTAACAAACTCCGTTCCGTCGTCCACCGTTTTTACGATTACACGGTTCCCTTTTACCTCCGCCAGGTCGAAGGCATGTAAGGGTTGGCCCAGCTCATGTAGGACATAGTTGGTAATATCAACAATGTTATTAATACTTCGGACCCCTATGGTTTGCAGACGCTGCTGCAGCCATGCCGGAGAATCACCCACTTGTAAACCTTTAATGGTCAAACCTGCATAACGGGGACAAGCCTCTTCATTTTCTATGCTCACTACTACTGGTTCACTAGGATCGGATATAGTAAATGAACTGATATCTGGAAGGGTTAAAGGTAGGCCTAAGGCAGCCTTTAAGTCCCGGGCTACCCCCAGATGAGAAGCTGCATCGGCGCGGTTAGGCGTCAGGCCAATTTCGATCTGAAAGTCTGATGTAATTCCAAAAAAGTCCGAGGCAGGTGTCCCTATACTGGCCTCAGCATCTAGCACCAATATTCCGTCATGGGATTGCCCCATACCAAGTTCGTCTTCCGCGCAGATCATCCCTTCTGAAACGGCACCTCTGATTTTGGACTTTTTAATTACGAGGGCATTTTCACTTCCGGTAGGGTAAAGTTCGGCTCCGATGGTAGCCACTACCACCTTTTGTCCTGCGGCCACATTTGGGGCCCCACATACGATAGACAAGGGAGCAGGGCCTCCCACGTCCACGGTTGTTAATTTAAGACGATCAGCCTCTGGATGTTTTTCGCAGGTCAATACCTTTCCTACTACTACATTTTTTAATCCGCCTTTAATGGACTCAATTTCCTCGATACCTTCTACCTCCAGGCCGGTAGAGGTCAATATTTTACCTATTTCTTCTGGTGATTCTGTGAACTCTACGAATTCTTTTAACCACTTATATGAGATTTTCATGAATTTATATTTCTAAGCCAGAGTACTGCCGTTGTGAGCATTTCTTTATAGGTGCTTTCACAACCTGGAGAATGTCGCAGCGATTTATCTTGAATTTTTTTTGTTATTTAATTTTTTGCAAAAATAGCTATTCTACCCTTAAAGCCATGCAAAGCGAGATCTATAGTTTTTAGCAAAGCGCATCCAGGCCTAAAGTATTGCTGGGGGAGATTAATGCATGGCTGCTTCATATTGCTCCCCGGCAAATATGGCTATGGGCAAGGTGTTCTCCTTAGGTGGTACAGGGCAGGCATAACTTTCCTGATAGGCACAATAAGGATTATAGGCCTCGTTAAAATCGATGGTCAGAACGTTATTTTTTACATCGGTAATAGGGTAGTCCAGGTATCTGCCACCTCCGTAGGTCTCTTTTCCGCTAGTTTCGTCCCGGAAGAGAATAGATAATGAGCCCTCGTTCTTTAAAAGCAAAAGCCTAAGATCCTGGCCGTTGATCTGGAATTGAGCATATCCATAACGCTCATATTCATCTTCGGTACCGTCGGTATATTTAATTTTGAGAATTCTATCGTCACCAGTGTATGGCAAAATATTGGCTTTTACCCGATATTCAGGGTTAACTTTAAAATAATGAATCCCATGAAAGGCCTCCTTATCTTCTATAGGAGAGTCTTCTCCTGAGCGGAAGAGTTCGTCTTTAGCGGCTCTTTTCTTCATCACTTCGTCGATATAGGCGGCTGGGTTGGTTGCAATCAGCTCATCGGTGGGGTCTCCGCTTTTGGGAGATGTGAAATTCTCTACGAAAAAGAAGGCCAATATGGCTAGCAACATGGCTATAGTGCTGTAGCGGATGAGTTTATTTTTAAACATAATGAGGATTAAATAGGCATTGATTTTTTGCAAACTTACATTTCAATTCGAGGTTTGGGAAGCAATAGATAATTTATTTACTTTTTTGTCCTAATTTTGATCCAGAAGTGTCATCGATTTGGGTAGTTGAATGAATTATCTTTAAATTGAGCCGGCAAATATTTAAAACCAATACCTGATTCTACATATGTCCTACACAAAACGCGTTCTCATTGCCGAAGATAGTTCCGTAATACAAAACCTGGCAAGGAAGATTCTTGAATTTCAGCACTACGAAATCACTTCAGTGAAAAACGGAGAGCAGGTCTTACAATTATTGGAAAAAGAAGATTTCGATATTATTCTATTGGATATTAATATGCCCATTATGGATGGTATGGAATGTGCCCGTGCCATTCGTGGACTGTCCGATACCAAAAAGGCCAAAACTCCTATTGTAGCCATCACTGGAAACGCAAAAAATTATTCAGAAGAAGACTTTAAAGAGGCTGGCTTCGACGACGCATTAATGAAACCTCTGAACTTCGACCGCTTGGTAGAGGTAGTGGCTCATTTGACAGAATAAGTAGCGGTTGCATGAAGGTTACCCTATTAGGAACAGGCACTTCGCAGGGGATACCCGTTATCGCCTGCGAGTGTGCCGTTTGTCAGTCCAAGGATCCAAGGGATAAACGGCTCCGAGTCTCTGTATGGATACAATACCAAGGCGTATCGCTGGTAGTAGACAGCGGACCCGACTTTAGGCAACAGATGTTACGTGCGGGGGTTAAACATTTGGATGCCATTTTATTTACTCACCAGCATAAGGATCATACGGCGGGTCTGGACGATGCCAGGGCCTTCAATCATTTGCAGGGTATGGATATACCACTGTACGGGCGGCAGACGGTCCTCGATCAGATACGTACCGAATTCGCCTACGCCTTCTCCGAATATCGCTACCCGGGAGTACCACAGTTCGAAACCCATCCCATTCAGAACAAAGCATTCGCCATTCAGCAAGTGACCATAACGCCCATCGAGGTCATGCATCACCAGCTCCCTGTTTTTGGCTTCCGCATAGCGGACTTCTGCTATATTACCGACGTTAATTTTATCTCTGAAGCCGAACAGGAGAAAATAAAGGGGGCCAAAGTCCTGGTACTGGACACCCTTCAAAAACAGCCTCATCTTTCTCATTTTACCCTATCCCAGTCTTTGGCATTGATAGAAAAGTTAGAAATTCCACAGGTCTACCTCACCCATATGAGCCATAAGCTAGGGCTACATGCCGAAGTGGAAAAGGAACTCCCTTCAAATGTACGCCTTGGATACGATGGTATGGAAATCGTCCTGTAACAGTTTAACCCGGCCGAAACTGCTTTATCCAGCCCACAACTCCATGGGGGGCATCATAGAAATGAGCGGCAATAGGCCCTTGGCTTTCGACCTGGGCGCATCCCCGCTCATATTCATACGAATAATAAACCTTCCCACAGCCCCATGGCAGAGGCTGCTCAATCGGGTCGTAATATATTTTTAATTAATTTGTCCCCCGTTTTACCTAGCTGGGTGATACCTTGTTGGAGGAACTCTCCGGTTCTTTCAAACTCATGGCTAGGGCTCTGGGAGAAATCAGAGCGTTGATCGGGGTACATTAACAAATAATTGTATTTGCCAAAATATTTTGCCAGGTGTCGGGGCACCTCTTCCAGACCAGCGTGGTAACTAACATTTCCAGGCCTGGCCGACATAATTACAAAAAAGTCTTCAGCCTTCACTTCTCTGGAAAGTATCAGGAAGTCATTCCAGTTCTCAAATTCTGTATATATAGCCTCAGGACCTTTCATTCTTTCATTCAGACGTTTAACGGCTTCGAGGGTTCTGGAAGTACTATAATAATGTATGTCACAGTTAAGCTGCTGGGCTATAGTGGTAATTCGCTCCATCAATATAATAAACGAGGGTTCCAGGTCGGCCTGATCAGGACAAACAACGGTCATATTATGCAGAGTGTTCAGAGGCTGAACCCCATGTATCAGGTATATGATCTGGGAACAGCGGTCGAGTAGGCGCTGCGATTTAATCCCGGTGGCCGAATAGCCATCATATTTGCTTTTGTCCTGGCCGATGATCACCTCATGAATTCTCTTCTCCTCTAAGGTGTGCTGTATGCCCGATACGAAATTGACATCATAACGGATAAGTGTATTCAGGATAACATCTGTAGCGGCAGCGGTGGCGACCATTCGATCTTGGTAGGCTTTCAGCCTACGTTCTTCGGCCTCCCGATCGTCCGTGTCAGAGCTGATCACCGAAAGTACATATATATTCTGTTCCAACTTTCTGGGCTGCATCAGTAAAGCGAGTTCTGTCATCGGATCTATAGTTTCCGCCTTGGAAGCGGCGATCAGGATGTTTCTCGTGTCCTTATCCGTACTGTCTTTCTTCCCTTTGTCTCGTTCCTGAGCCAGTTTAGCCGATGCCTTGGCTGTTGCCACCGAAGACACGGAACAAGTAATTAAGATCATGATCAAACATCCGTTCAGCACATCTTCATTGAGTAGACGCAGGGGCTCCCCTAATTCATTCTGCCCCAGGATAATATTATATCCTACCAATACAGTAGCCAGAGTAGCAGCTGCCCTGGCAGAGCTAAGGCCAAATATAAGGGTTCGTTCATGGGCGTTCATTTTATAAATTTTCTGGGTTATAAAGGCGGCCAGCCATTTAGACAATAAGGCGGCCGCAGTCATTACCCCAGCTACTTTAAGGGAATCCAGGCTTTTAAAAAGGACTTTCAAATCGACCAGCATCCCTACTCCGATCAAGAAGAAGGGAATGAATAGGGCATTGCCCACAAAATCGATGCGGTTCATCAAGGGAGAGTGGTGTGGTATTAGCCGATTAAGTGCCAGCCCGGCCAGGAAGGCTCCAATGATAGCTTCAATTCCTGCCAGTTCGGCAAGGAATGCGCCGAGGAAAACCATTGCCAAAACAAAGATATACTGGCTGATATTATCGTCGAAGCGTTTGAAAAACCACCGAGCTATGATGGGAAATATAAACCAAACGATCAGGGCGAAAATAACTACGGAAATGCTCAGCTGTACCCAGAAGGCCTGAGTAATATCGCCTTGGCTCATTTTTGCAATTACCGCCAAAACTAAAAGTGAAAGGATATCGGTGATGATTGTTCCTCCAACAGCAATGGTCGCTGACATGATCTTATGAACATTGAAGCGTGCGGCCACAGGGTAGGCAATGAGGGTATGTGAGGCTAACATACTGGCAAATAAGATACTGGACATCCAGCTGAAATCCAATAAGTAACGTGCCGCTGGCGTGGCCACAATCATAGGGACAAGGAAGGTGAAAATTCCGAAAACCAGACTCTTCGAGCTGTTTTTCTTGAACTCTTTCATGTCTATTTCCAATGCCGCCAAAAACATGATATAGATAAGGCCTACCGTACCGAACAGTACGATGCTACTATCGCGACGAAGCAGATTAGCTCCATGTTCTCCTATTACCACTCCAGCTAGGATGAGGCCTATAACGTAGGGGATTCTAAGCTTGTTGAGAAGGAGGGGTACAAAAAGTATAATAAACAGAACCAATGAAAATATCAGTACTGGATTGCTAAGAGGGAGTTGAAACATGCCCTCCGCATTTAAAAGCAAAGCCATACGTTTTAGTTTTTAGTCAGAGTATTGAGTGGGTTATTGTCTTGTAATAGGGAAACGACACCTGTTGAATGATTATAATACGCACTTTTAATGATGACTTTCCCTTCGGATACCCAGTTTTTAAGTTGAGGACTCTGGGCTAATATTAGATTGAGTGAGATTTGAGCCTGGTTTTGAGCGACATGATTAACAAAATCCTTGTTTGCTGACGACCGATCGGCAAATTCCTGAGCGGTAGTCATCGCATTCTGAAGCTCCTTGGTAATATACGGGAAGAGCCCAGTTTGAACATTATCACAAGCGGCACCTATAATTCTGCTGTTGTTATGGGCCAGAATCAAAATGACCTTGGTGCCTGCATATTGGACGGCATACTCCATTACCGCCATCTGCTTAGGATTGGTCAGTCCGGCCGGACTGGAAACCTGCATAAACATCGACTCATTCAGATCGAATATCTTTTCAAGCGATTTGGGCATATCGATATCTGTTAATATCAGAAAAGGCTTGCGACGAAGTGCCGTGTCCGGAATGGTCTCCTGGGATTTGAGGACAAAATCGGTTTTCTGACTCGCCCTTTCATTCCCCAGTAACAGGGCTGATAATACATTGCGGGGGTTAGATTGATATACCGAGTCTAAGGTTGCAAAATACAGCAATCTGTCCCGGGTACGCGAATCCATCTCCAAAGAGTCGGCAATATGATTGGTTAGGGAATCCGACTCCAGGCCACTATCTGGCTTATTGCTGGTATTACAGGAAAATAACAGGTTGCAACCAAGGGCAATGGCAATAGCGAAATACAGATTTCTAGCTTGTAACATCGTTTATTTAGTGTCAAATTAGGTAGTCAATATTCAGTTTCGGCATCAATATAGTAAAATTGAACTGTAGAAAAATTAAATTTCAAGGAAAGATTAAGTAAAGTGGTTACATCGGTCAGGATGGTTTATTACAAACTATCCTTAGCAGTACCTTTCCACTATCAATAATATGGAGGCAAATAGCATAAGTTATGCATCAATTCCGTTAAATTGCCAGAAGATTGGTTTGATCCCCTTTCCATCTTTATTTATCATCAACTTATATGAATTATAACCAGCATGGTCGCGACTGGGTGGCTTCTGCCGTAGGTATCATTGAGGCAGACTACCAAAGGTCGGCAGACACACATCTGATCTTACTTAACTTGCCGTCCTTTCCAGATATAGATTTTTACTTTAAAGATGAGTCTACCCATCCCTCTGGTAGTCTCAAGCATCGTCTGGCGCGTTCTCTGTTTCTTTACGCCCTTTGCAATGGATGGATAGCGGAGAATACGCCGATTATTGAGGCTTCCAGCGGATCAACTGCAGTCTCAGAAGCCTATTTTGCTCAGCTATTAGGGCTGCCATTTATTGCCGTAATGCCTCGGTCAACGAGTACCGACAAAGTTCAGGCTATAGAGTTCTATGGAGGCAGTTGCCATTTTGTAGACCATCCTTCCGAAGTATATTCCGTTTCCAGGCGCATAGCGGATGAACAGCAAGGTCATTTTATGGATCAGTTTACCTTTGCAGAGCGTGCGACTGACTGGAGGGGTAATAATAATATTGCGGAGTCGATCTTTCGACAGATGGAAAGAGAGCGTTACCCCATCCCTTCCTGGATTGTAGTGGGGGCTGGAACCGGTGGGACCTCCGCCACTATCGGGCGATTTGTACGCTATGAGCGCTACGATTGCCAGCTTTGCGTGGTGGATCCGGAAAATTCCGTATTTTATCCTTACTGGAAATCTGGTGATGATCAGGTAACTTCCGAAAGAGGATCCAGGGTAGAGGGGATCGGACGACCCCGGGTTGAGCCCTCTTTTATTCCGTCTATTGTAGACCATATGCTATGCATACCCGACTGCGCCGGGTTTGCTGCCATGCGTGTCCTTTCAAAGTTGCTTAACAGACGGGTAGGTGGATCCACAGGAACAAATTTTTGTGGAGTGATGGCCTTGGCTCAACAAATGAAAACTGAAGGGAAAAAAGGTTCTATCGTCTCTTTGATTTGCGACTCAGGTGAGCGATACCTTAACACTTACTTTGACGATACATGGCTTAGTGAGCATGGTCTGCTTGACCGGGTTCAAAAGGAGATAAGCCTACTGGAATCTAAATTGAAAGATTAATAATTATAGAAATTCAATTTCATTATTTTGCACCAAAACTATTATTTTTTAAAAAAACTAGCCCCCCGATTACATCAGCATTTGGCGGGGTATTATTTTATTGAGGCTTTTAGCCAGGAAAAAAATGAGTTGCTAATCGTTTTTGATTCTTTGCCGCCAGGAGAATCACTAAGTGCTCCATTTTTTATTAAGTTAACCTTGAGGCCCGACTTTTCATGTCTGAGTTTTCCGGAAAAGTTCGACCGGGCCCGGCGGAATAGTGTGAACCTATTTACTGAATTTGAAGGCCAAAAGCTTCAGAAGGCACGGGTATGTCTTAATGAACGAGCCATTCGTCTGGACTTTGAATCAGGAGTCGTTCTGGTCTTAAAAATGTTTGGAAACCGCTCCAATCTGATCGGTTTTGATGAAAGTGAAAACGTCACCAGCTTGTTTAATAATAAGTTGATTGCTGATCAGGAAGTTGCTCTAAGTAACCTGGATCGCCCCCTTGATCAGTCTTTCGAGGCATATCTGGAAGCAGATATGGACCATAAAGTCCTGTTTCCCACATTCGGGAAATTAATTAATTCAGTTTTGACCTTACGACTTCAGGGGCTCACCAGCCCTGAGCAGAAATGGGCGCAAATACAATCGCTGTTAGAGGACCTTGATCGGGATCAGTATTATCTGAGCACATTGGACCTCAATCCTACCTTGTCTTTATTGCCCCTTGGAGAACAACCCCAGATTATAGCAGACCCTGTAGAGGCCCTTAACCAATTTTATCTACGGCAAGTACGCCTGAATGGAATTGAAAAGGAAAAAGGAGAGATCATCAGGATTCTTCGTAAACGGATTACCCAGACTGAAAACTACCTGGAAAATACGTTTAACAAATTGGTGAAACTGGAAAGTGCAGTCAAAAATGAAGAGATTGGCCATATAATCATGGCTAATCTGCATGCCATTCCTGCCCGGGCTGAATCTGTGGAATTATACGACTTTTATCGAGACAAGAATATAATTGTCAAATTAAAAAAAGACTATAGTCCCCAAAAAAATGCCGAAGGCTACTATCGGAAAGCCAAAAATGAAAAAATTGAACTGGAAAAGTTGAATGATAGTATCACGGTAAGGCAGGCAGCACTAGAAGAATTAAAAATGCACCTCTCCGTTATTGAAGGTATAGAGCAATTGCGGGAGTTAAGGGCTTATATCAAAAATCAGCAACTCACGGGAAGCAAGGCCAATATGACGGAAGAAGTTGCCCTATTTAAAAAGCTGGATTTTATGGGCTTTACTATACTTGTCGGGAGAAATGCGAAAAATAACGACCTGTTAACAAAACAGTATGCCTTCAAGGAGGATATGTGGCTGCATGCACGTGATGTGTCAGGAAGTCATGTGGTAATCAAATACCAGCCAGGGAAAAACTTTCCGGACCTGGTAATTGAACGTGCCGCAGAAATTGCCGCATTTTATTCCAAAAGAAAAAATGAGTCGCTTTGTCCTGTAATCGTTACGCCGAAAAAATTCGTTAGGAAGCCGAAAGGTCTGCCCGACGGGGCTGTGGTAGTTGATAAAGAAAGGGTCGTAATGGTAGTTCCAAGGTCCGAAAAGGCTTAACCTCTCCAGCGGCTACGACCATTATACAGGGAAATATTGGATGGATTAGCAATAAATATAAACATAGAAAACATATTCAGGTGACGAAGCCGCAGATAAGTTTGTTGTTATTAGGTAATTGGTTTAATTTTGGAAGAATTGGAATAGTTAGTGCAGAATGCTTGAAAATCGTCGCTTTGTCATCATAGGATTTTTTGCTTTAATAGGATTAATATACCTGTTACGGCTGTTTTACTTACAGGTTTTAGACGAAAGCTATTCCATTGAGTCCTCTAGTAACTCCATAAAAAGGGTAATTGAAATCCCTTTCAGAGGACAGATTCATGATCGCAATGGAAAGCTGATCGTTTATAATACCCCCGTTTACGATTTGGTTGTAACGCCTAACAAGGCTAAAGTAGCCGATACCTTGCGCTTTTGTAAGGTGCTGGGGTTGGAGCGTTCTGAGTTTGACAGCCTGATGCAGGCGGCAAGCTCCTATAGCCGGAACAAACCTTCGTTATTTCTGAGGCAGCTCTCAAAGGAAGATTTTGCCTCCATTCAAGATATTATGGTGGATTATTCCGGTTTCGAGTTCGTTAAAAGCTCATTAAGGACCTATACAGCCCCAACCTTAGCGAACACTTTAGGCTATGTAAGTGAGATTACCGGAGGCCAGCTTGAGAAACAGGAAGTGAAATATTACCGACAAGGGGACTATATCGGCCAAAATGGAATAGAAAAAATATATGAAGAGCAACTTCGGGGGCGACGGGGAATTAAGTTTGTGATGCAGAATGTAAATGGTGTTTACAAGGGCCCATGGAAGGGGGGAATCCTGGATACCATGGCTGTCGCTGGCGAAAATTTATATACCGGGCTAGATCTGGATCTTCAGCAATATGCCGATAGCCTCATGATCAATAAGGTAGGGAGTGTGGTGGCCATTGAGCCTAAGACCGGGCAGATTCTGGCCATGGTCAGTGCGCCTTCTTACGACCCTAATATTCTAGCAAGTCGCTATTTCTCCAAAAATTTTGCTGCACTGGCACGTAATCCATACAAACCGCTATTTAACCGGGCCGTTATGGCGAGTTACAGGCCAGGATCTACTTTCAAATTAATACAGGCACTGGTAGGCCTTCAGGAAGGCGTTATTTCACCATCCAGTGGTTTCTCTCATGCTGGCTCGCCCATCAAATGTCATAATCACCCCTATACGGGTACGGTCTCCATGGGCGTAACCCACTCCTGTAACCCTTATTTTTATAATGTATTCAGAAGGATTGTCTATAATAATGATATAAAAAATACCTATAAGGCATCGGCATATGGCCTTGAACGGTGGTATGATTATGTAAGTAAATTTGGTATAGGCCAGCGCCTGGGTGTAGATGTATCTAGCGAGTATAAGGGGAATCTGCCCAACAAAAAATACTATGACAAAATCATAGGAGAGGGGCGATGGAAATTTTCTAATATCTATTCTCTGAGTATCGGAGAAGGGGAGCTTTTGATTACTCCCATCAAAATGGCAAATGTGGCTGCTATTATCGCTAATCGAGGTTATTTTTATACGCCTCATGTGGTGGCCGGGGTGGGAGAGAGCAGAAGAATTGACACGACCTTTACCAATCGTCGTGAAACGGGTATTGCCCCACATCATTTCGATCCGGTGATCCAGGGAATGATTGGAGCCGTAGAGTCAGGAACAGCTCGGCGCTCAAGGGTAGAGGGGATATCCATTGCTGGCAAGACAGGGACGTCACAAAATAGGGTGGGAGACGACCATTCCATTTTTATCGCCTTCGCACCCGCCGATAATCCTAAGATAGCCATAGCGGTATTTGTGGAATATGCAGGAGCAGGAGGCTCCGCCGCGGCTCCCATAGCCAACCTGGTGATAGAAAAATATTTAAGAGGTACCATTTCTAATAAGGCACTGGAAACGAGAATGCTTCAGGCAAACTTTATAAATAAGGTGATTTTGCCGGGCCCTCCTAAGAAACCTGTTTCCAAAGACACGACGAGAAAGAAACCATAAAATTTAATTTTAACACCGAAATTATTTCCCCCTTATGGCTGAAAGCAAGCCGATGACGAAAAATGTGGATTGGGTAGTACTGCTCATCTATATTGCCTGCCTTTTTATAGGTTGGGTGAATATTTATGCTGCAGTTTATAATCCTGAAACGCAAACCAGCATGTTCGACTTAAACAATAATGCTGGTAAGCAGCTGATGTGGATCGGGACAGCGGCACTGCTGATCATTTGTATCCTGGTGATCGACTATAAGTTCTACGAAACTTTCTCATTTGTCATATATGCCATTATCATTGTCCTGCTCATTCTGGTATTATTTGCGGGTTCCAATATCAATGGTTCTCGTTCCTGGATTAAGATTGGCGCTTTTTCCCTGCAACCGGCCGAGTTTTCTAAATTTGCCATTAGTCTGGCCATCGCAAAATATCTCAGTGATCCGGCCATTAGCCTCACCCGGAAGTTGAAGGACTATTATCCCATCATAGGCATAATCGGTTTGCCAGCCTTGCTCATTTTGATGTCCAACGAAACTGGTTCTATGCTCGTTTTTGCCTCATTTGCGGTGGTACTCTACCGGGAGGGCATGCCGGGAATCATTCCTGCTATTGGTATGATTCTGGCCGCTTTACTGATCATTACCCTGCTCTTCGCCAAATGGTATATAGCTGCGGTGATCGTTTTTATTGCCGCTGTTGTCATATGGATGATGCCTACCCTTACGCGCAGAAACGGCGGACTCATGGCCACTGTCCTGATCTCCGGACTAATGATCGGCTTCGTATTTGGAGTAGATTTTTTTATGAATAATGTCCTGCAAAAACACCAGAGAGGCCGGATTATGGTCTTGTTGGATCCGGATTCCGATCCTCGTGGCGACGGCTGGAATGTAATTCAATCTAAGATTGCTATTGGTTCGGGCGGGTTCAGCGGGAAAGGATTTCTGGAAGGTACTCAAACGAAGTTCGACTTCGTGCCCGAGCAAAGTACCGACTTTATTTTCTGCACAGTAGGAGAGGAACATGGATTTATAGGCACTCTAATCGTAGTTTCACTATTTGTAGTGCTGATCTGCCGGCTGGTAATATTAGCTGAACGACAGCGGAGCCGATTTGCCAGAGTGTATGGGTATTGTGTCGCCGGGATCATCTTTTTCCATTTTATGATTAATGTCGGCATGACCATTGGGCTGATGCCCGTCATTGGAATCCCCCTTCCTTTTTTCAGTTATGGAGGTTCTTCTCTTTGGTCCTTCTCCATACTACTCTTCGTGTTTTTGAAAATTGACGCCCAGCGCCCCTTCACCCTTTCCAGGGGGTAAGGAGCTTGGATAATCCCCGGGCCTGCGGGCAGCCCCCCTGGCCCGGGGCTAAGATCAGGCCAGTTTAGAAGCTGCCAAGACCAGTAAGATCCAGCCTGCAATCAGCAAAAGTCCACCTATGGGGGCTACTGCTCCAAATTTGGTAATTCCGGTAAAACAGATGGTATATAGGGAACCTGAAAAAATAATGATTCCGGCAATCATGGCATGCCCCGACCATCCTAGCATACGCGTAGCCTCAGGGCTAGCCCGTTGAACCAGAAGTCCAATCAGGAGTAAGGCAAGTGCATGATAAAACTGATATTTTACTGCGGTTTCAAATGTCTCGCTCCGTCCGGAGGCCGCTAACATGGCCTTAAATGCATGAGCTCCAAATGCCCCCAGGGCTACTGCCAATGCCCCTAATAGCCCCCCGGCTTGAATTAAAAATTTCATAGTTTTTGATACGGTTTATAATTTAAGGCCTTCTATTTGTTAAAATAAGCTGGATTTTCCTGACGAATAGTTAATCTTTGCACTGCATTCGGCCAGGCGTATGGCTCATGGGTAAAATTAGTCTGCACCTCATAGGCTTCCTAATGTATCACTTAAGTTTTTTTTACGATCGATCGACAAACGGTACATAATGACAATACAACGCTTCACACAACTTTGGACCCATCGATACTATAAGTACACCCATAAGCTGAAAGCCATCTGGTTAGGCTACCGCGCTTTCCTGGAATTTTGGATTTTCAAGCGTTTCCGATTGTATGGAAGGCCCCTGATCGCCATCATCCGAACGGAGCATTTTGGTGATATTGTGGCTGCAGAGCCGATCTCCCGATTGGTTCGTGAGCGGTATCCCAAGGCTCATATTGTCTGGTTTGTCAAGCCGTCGTTTACAGAACTAGTCCTGTATAACCCTAATATAGACCAGGTCTACAAGGAGTTTTGTGTTACCCAGCGGACCGTGTTACTAGGAACTGGCATCTTCGATCAGGTTTTTGAACTGCAGTTTCGAAATAATAATGAATGTCCCAAATGTCAGTTGTTTCGCGAAAATCCTGTGGCCGTAAAAAGGGATATACATGTAGGCAATTACTTTGCCTTTGGCAATTTATTACAGGTATTTGCCCAATGTGGAGGACTACTGCAAAATGGTGATATTTTCCCTATAGACGACCAGCCTCGCCTGGCCTTACAACCCAGACATCTTAAGAAGGCGGAGGCTCTGAAACTGCCGACCACCTTTATTGCCATACATTGCCAGTCCAATTATGCCCCTAAAGACTGGCCTGCCGATCGGTGGAATCAACTGGTTTTATGGATTTTGGATCATTACCCGGTACAAATCGTGGAAATAGGACTGAAAAGTAATCTGAGCATACCTTCGGAGCGGTATACCAATCTCACGGGTAAGCTATCTATTATGGAAACTGCGGCGGTAATAGGCCGCGCAGCGGGTTTTATAGGGTTGGACAGTGGTCCTTCTCACCTAGCCAACGCCTTGGGTGTTCCGGGATTTATCCTCATGGGAGCACTTAATAATTTCAAAGATTATAACCCGTATTCTGGTAATTACGGCACAGAACGAAATGCTACTCTGATTAAGGAAGCCGGGCTGCCCTGTGCCGCAATGTCTTTCGAATATGTAAAAGATAAGGTACAAAAAAATCTGGATCGGGTCATCACCGCAAACATGCCATAGGTTCCGGCTTCGCCGATCCATTTGATATTCGTTATCTATGTCCGAAAATAGCGCTGCCAATGCGAACCATGGTGCTGCCCTCTTCGATGGCCAGAAGATAGTCTCCACTCATGCCCATGGATAATTCTTTCATCTGCATATTTTGGGTCTCCTGCTTCTTCAGTTCTTCGAAAAGTAATCTTAGCGAACGGAATTCAGCACGAACTTTTTCTTGGTTATCGGTATGGGTCGCCATACCCATCAGGCCAATAACCCGGATATGAGCTAGGTTTTGAAAATCTGAAGATAATAATAGCTGATAGGTCTCTTCGGCCGACAATCCAAATTTCGTCTCCTCATCAGCAATATATATTTGGAGCAGACAGTCGATGACTCTGTTATTTTTTTTTGCTTCCTTATCTATGGTTTGAAGAAGCTTTAAACTGTCTACCCCGTGAATAAGACTCACGAATGGGGCCATATATTTAACCTTATTAGACTGTAAATGGCCGATCATATGCCATTCTATATCCTTGGGTAAGGACTCATATTTGCTGCACATTTCCTGAACTTTATTTTCGCCAAAACGTTTGAAACCGGAGTCGTAGGCTTCCTGTAAGTCGGAGAGGGGTTTGGTCTTGGTTACTGCCACCAATTTGGTGTTTTCCCCAAGTTCTGAACATATTTGTGCAATATTATTCGCGATGTTAGGCATTAAAATTCTGGTAATTTTATGATTAATAGATTTTTATAATTGTACTTTTGCTCATTAGTATAGTTTTTAACGAGCTATATTTTTCAAATTAAAGAAAACATACTTCTTTTACCAGTATAAAATCTAAATAAACCATTGTATGGATTATAACCAGGAACAGAAACAAGACCGAAAAACCCTTTTGTGGGCTGCGTTAGCGGTTTTGCTTATCCTTAATTTAGTACTTGTGTATTTCATTTATCATGAAAAACAGGAGAATAATGTAAAGGATGAAATCATCACCGCTAAAACGGAAGAGGTACTACTTATCAAAACCAAACTGGATTCTATCTCTGTGGAACTGGATAACCGCATTGCTGAAATTCAGCAACTCGGTGGAAGTGTAGATTCCTTGGTAGCAATAAAAAACCAGCTGGAACGCGACAAGAGAGAATTGAAAAATGTCGCATCCTTCTCAGCATCCAGTTATGATAAAAAAATCAAGTCGTATGAGTCGGTCCTGAAACAAAAGGATATGGAGATTAGTCAGCTTAAGGAGCAGCTCGGTATTATAACCTCGGAGAAAATGGAACTTACCGAAAAACTGTCGGGACTTGAAGCGGCTCAGCAGCAGCTGGCCGACTCCATTACCTCCTATTCGGTGCAGAATAGGGAGCTTAAAGAAAAGGTGAATATAGCCTCCGCCCTGCGCGCCGAGAATATTGAAATCAATGCTTTGTCCTCTAAGGGCAAGGAGCGGGATGGCGGAAAGTATAAGTCCAAACGTATTGATAAACTGAAAGTGAGCTTTAAACTGGCGAAAAATGCGGTGGCCAAGCAAAATCAGAAAGAGGTCTATATGCGTATTCTGGATCCGGACGGGGCTGTGCTTTCCGATATGGCCACAGGTTCGGGTACCTTCGCCTATGGGGGTCAGGATGTGATCTATAGCTCCAAGGAGACCGTCGCCTTTAACAACACAGGTCAAAATGTAGATATTTATTATGGCCGTGGGGGTATTCCTATGAAAGCAGGAAAATATGTTATAGAAATCTATAGTGAAGGTTTCAAGATAGGAGAGGCCGATTTCCAGGTAAAATAAACTGATATCCAGGAAAATAGAAGTTAGGGCTTGGAAATTCATTTTCTAAGCCCTATTTTTGCACCCTCATTTCCGTTTTCTGGGAGTGGGGAATACATAATATTTAACAAATAATCAATTACCGTATGTCTAAGCATTATGAAACGGTGTTCATTCTAACTCCCATCTTGTCTGAGGCCCAGGCAAGGGACGCCGTTGAAAAATTCAGTACGATTATCACTCAGAATGGTGGTACCATGGTACATGAAGAAAACTGGGGATTGCGCAAGCTGGCCTACCCTATCCAAAAGAAAAACTCAGGCTTTTATCAAATTTTCGAATACTCATCTGAAGAAGGTGGAGTAGTTGACGTTTTGGAGACTGAATTCCGTCGTGATGAGCGTGTATTACGTTTCTTGACTATTGCTCTTGATAAGCATGCATTGGCTTATAACGATAAGAAGCGCAAGGGTCTTGTTGGTAGAAAGAAAGAAGTAGCAACCGAAACTAAAGAAGCTTAAGTTATGTCACTAGTGAACGAACCGGTTGAAAAGAACATCAACCGCAAAAAATATTGCCGTTTCAAAAAGTCCGGTATCAAGTATATTGATTACAAAAACCCCGATTTCCTTTTGAAGTTGGTGAATGAGCAGGGAAAAATTCTTCCTCGTCGTCTTACCGGAACAAGCTTGAAATATCAGCGCAAAGTATCCCAAGCAATTAAAAGAGCACGTCATTTGGCTTTAATGCCATTCGTTGCTGATCAATTGAAATAATTAGAAAGAGCACGAAAATGGAAATCATATTATTGACAGATATCGCCGGAGTAGGTTACAAAAACGATATCGTAGCTGTGAAAGCAGGATACGGTCGTAACTACCTTATTCCCCAGGGTTTTGCATTATTGGCCAACGACTCCAATCGCAAAATTGTCGCAGAAAACGTACGTCAGGCGTCTCATAAAGCGGAGAAACTGAAAAAAGATGCTGAAGATATCGCTGCAGCCATCGGAGATTTGGTTATCGAAATCCGTACTGTTGTAGGTGAAAGTGGCCGTATTTTCGGTCGCGTAACCAACACACAGGTTGCTGACATCTTAAAGTCGAAAGGTTTTGATATCGATCGTAAGAAAATTACGGTTGATGACGTAAAATCAATCGGAAGTTATACCGCTACTATCGATCTTCATAAAGAAGTGAAACATACCGTAGCAGTGAACGTAATGGCTTCTGAAGAAAACAATCAGTAGTGATTCGAATACATAAAAAAGGAGCTGGCTCATTTGAGTCAGCTCCTTTTTTATGTATCTGCCCGATCCGTTTACTATAGGGCAGGTATGCGAAGAACTTGTCCCGGATATATTTTGTCAGGGTGTGTTAGCATGGGCTTATTAGCCTCAAAGATTACAGGGTATTTCATGGCATCACCGTACACGGTCTTGGCGATCTTCGAAAGGGTATCTCCCTTTTCAACCGTATGGAAGGTAGCTTCAGGTGCAGGAGTAGCCACCTGCAGCAGGTTATTTACTACCTGAACCCCTTCTACGTTCCCTACTGCCAGGGATATTTTTTCTGAGTCCTCCTGAGCAGCTACTTCGCCTTCGAGGGTTACAGTATCTCCGGTCGTTTTTACAGTTAATGCATTATAGGGTAGTCCCAAGGATTTTACATGTGCCAAAAGGGCACTGGCACGTAATGGCTCCGTCTCAGGAGTAGGAGTGGCTTCTTCTTTTTTGAAAACTTTGTCGCCTACACCTTTTAAAAATGATAATAATCCCATGTTGTGTGAATGTTATTTAAAAGAATTAACTGATTTGTATAATTCAAAAGTAAACCTATTTTCGAATTTTCCTATTCTAGGACTGAAAAAGATGGTATACGTCACCGGATATGGCCTATTTATTAAATGAAATAAGCTCTCTGCCTTTATTTTTGAGATAATCAGCAGATACTCTTGACGGATTCGTATTTTTGCCTCACTCAGTAGCCAACATACCATTCCTGAACATGAATAGAGACCTAGCCCTCGGAAAGTTAAAAACCGAATCCTTTGATATATGTATAATTGGCGGCGGGGCCAGTGGGGCCGGCTGTGCTTTAGATGCCGTATTAAGGGGCTATAAGGTCGCCCTGATTGATGAACAGGATTTTGCCAGTCAGACCTCCTCCCGCTCAACAAAACTTATTCATGGCGGGGTACGTTACCTGGAGCAAGCGTTTAAAAAATTAGACTTTGGCCAGTTGAAGCAGGTTCGCCATGGTCTGCAGGAAAGGCATATTGTCCTTAGCCTTGCGCCTCATCTGGCACGTCCACTCCCCCTGCTTACTCCGGTAGGCTCCTGGATTGAAGGGCTTTATTTTACCATCGGACTTAAACTGTACGACCAGTTCGCCGCCAAGGATAGCCTGCCCAAAAGCAGATGGTTAAATAAAAAGGAGGTACTGGAAAAGATGCCAACCCTGAACCGATCTAAATTGCACAGTGCCGTGCTTTATTATGACGGGCAGCTCGACGATGCCCGCTATTGCCTGGCAATGGTCCGCGCCGCAGCCCAGGCAGGGGCCGTAGTCGCCAACTATATCGGCTTGCAAGACTTCGACAAAGATGACAAGGGAAAAATAACCGGCTTACTGATTGCCGATTCCCTAACCGGGGAGCGGTCAGGAATAAATAGTAAGCTGGTAATAAATTGTACCGGACCCTATGCCGATCGAGTTCGGTTGCTGGCAAATACACAATTGACACCCCGTATGCGGCCCAGCAAGGGAGTTCACATCTCCTTACCAGCGGCCACACTCAAAAGTAATCATGCCCTGCTAATCCCTAAAACCAGTGATGGGCGGGTCGTTTTCGCCATTCCTTTTGAAGGAGGAACCATGCTCGGAACTACAGACACTGAATATCAGGCCCTGGAGGAAGAACCCTGCTTAACCAAGGAGGAAAAAATGTACCTGGCCGATACGCTTAATCCCTATCTAGAGAAGCCTATTGCTTTGGATGACATCAAAGCGGGTTTTGGAGGTTTACGTCCGCTGTTAAATGGTGATGGAGCCAAATCTACCAAGAGTCTGGTGCGCGACCATGAAGTAGAAGTAGAGCCCGTTTCCGGGCTGATTAGCCTGCTGGGAGGGAAGTGGACCACTTATAGGCTTATGGCGAAGGATACCATCGACGAGGTCGACCGGCTGATGGGGGAGTTCCGACCCTGTACAACCGAAACGCATATACTTACCGGCGGAGTAGGGTATCGATATGATCTCTGGAAACAGGTAAGCGCCCGTTATGGTCTGGATACGGAGATGAGCCAGCATCTGCTTTCAAAATATGGAAGTCTGGCCATGGAAGTGGCAGAGCTGACCTTAATCAATTCCGAATGGAAACATAGGATTCATAAAGACTACCCCTATTGTGCGGCGGAAGTTATCTACGGGGTACGTAAGGAAATGGTCCTGACGCTTAGGGACTTCCTGGCTCGCCGGACCCGGTTAGAAATTATGGACTGGGATGCCTGCCTGCTTGCCATACCGTACGTAGCTGACCTGATGGCCTCAGAACTGAACTGGACTGAGCAACAAAAGAATACTAATGTCGAGGAATACAGCTCTTTACTAGAGAATTATAAGATCCAGGCTGGGGTGATATAGGAGTGACAGAGGGGGATAATGATGGTATGAGAAATTTATTCTTAAGATGGTTTATATAAACGACACGATTTGCATATCCGCTCAGCGAACCACGGAGTCGGATTTTTTTAGTTCTTTTCCCCTCAACCTAAAGGGGAACAGATTTTTTGCCATAGAACCGAATTATATGGGCCTGATCCCCTCCAGCCAGCTCCGACGAATGGGAAGAGCCCTTCGCATGGGGGTAGGAGCCGGCCTAACCCTTGCCGGCCGCTGGTCCCATATGGACGGGATCATTCTGGCTACTGCCAATGGGGGGCTCGACGACTGCCTGAAATTTCTGAACCAGATTGTAGATTATGCGGAAGGTACGCTCACCCCAACCAACTTTGTGCAGAGCACCCCTAATGCCGTGGCCGGAAGCCTGGCCCTGATCACTAAAACAACTGGTTATAATATCACCCATGTCCATCATGGACTCGCCTTCGAAAATGCGCTTCAGGATGCAGCCTTACGACTGGATTTGGGCGAAAGCAAACGATTATTGCTGGGTGCTGTGGATGAAATATCGGACTATAATTATAATATAGATTGGCTGAAAGGTTCTTATAAAAAGGAACCCGTAGATAGCCAGCATTTGCTAGATTCGGCAACAAAGGGGACCGTTTGCGGAGAAGGAGCCACTTGGTTTGTGCTGGAACAGGAAAAAAGCGAACAATCCCTGGCACAAATAGCAGATGTGCAGGCTACCAGCTATATGAACTCCGAAGGTCCCCAGCAATGGATTTTAGACTTTCTGCGGAAAAACCAAATGACTGTTCATGATTTGGATGCCATTATTTTGGGTTTCAACGGGGATCAGCGTACCGATACGAGTTACCAGCAGGTATATGATGAGTTGTTCGCAGGAAAGTTACTAATCTGTTATAAACAGTGGACAGGGGAATATCCTACCGCTGTGGCATTTGGAACCTGGCTGGGCGTTCAGCTCCTCAAAGAGGGGCGACTACCCGAAGCTTTTATTAGAAATGGTGAACTGAATTCTCCTTGCCGGCACATCCTGATCTATAATCAATATCAGGGTTTTCAACATGGCTTACAACTTTTGAAGGCTGTATAGGTAAGGGTAGGAGAACCCTAGGCTTCTGGATTTTGGTTAAGGCTTTCTTTCATTTTTATGACCTTAGCCAGAGTAGCTAAAATTGTATCGTGTTTTTTGACAAAAGGATTGGACAGATCCCATACGTAGCCGGCCAGGACGGAACAGATTTGCTTTTTAAATCCCTGGTCTATCTCACTGGCAAAAACAATGCGTTGAAAGTCTCCGTTATACCAGCCAGTCACATAGCTGCGAAAGACCTCCAGTCCCGATTGTACCTGTTCTTCATAGTCTTTTTGCCAATCCACATTTTCACCCTGAAACATCCTATGTGTCAGTTTGGCCGCCCTCAGTCCGGAAGAAGTGGCGAAAGTAACTCCAGAAGAAAATATTGGATCCAGAAATTCGGTGCTGTTGCCCGCAAGTACGAAGCCTTCCCCCCACATGCGGCTAACTCCTATAGAATAGCCCAGCATTACCTTGGGGGGAAAGACTAATGGTGCCTGGGAAAATCTCCCCTGAAGATCTTCAAAATTTTGAATTCTTTCCAGATACCCTTTTCCCTGATCCATTGCCAGCCTTTCCGTCGTTTTCTGATCGCTGACGATGCCCACCGAAGTGGTTCCATCCGAAAATGGAATGGCCCAGAGCCAGGCCTCAAAATCGTTAAAGGCATGTACAAAAATGTTCTGGCTCTCGTCCAGAGAGCGCTTTTGGTCTACCACATGCGCAAACACCGCTCCACGTGGTTGAAAATTGGAAGGTTTGTTCAGATTAAATAAGCGAGGCAGTACCCGGCCATAACCGCTGGCATCTATAAGGAAGCGAGCTCTGGCCTGTTGCGTGATTCCCTGCCCGTCCCTATAAGTAACTTTCTGTTCCGTAGGGCTACAGAATACCTGCTCCACCGTACAATTATAGTGTATGTCTACACCTTTTTGCCGGGTCGCCTCGGCAAGCGCCAGGTCAAATTCGGCCCTTTTTACCTGCCAGGTCCAGGTCCAACCCTGGGTAAATTGTTCTGAAAAATAAAACTCACATCGCTGACTCCCCTTCATAAACGCCGCTCCGGTTTTCTTCTGAAAGCCCAACTGTGAAACCGCTTCCAGAAGCTCCGTCTCCTGTAGATGATCCATACAACATGGCAATAAGCTCTCTCCAATCTGAAAACGTGGGAAGGTATCTCTTTCCAGAATACATACCTTATATCCTTGGTTGGCAAGATAAGAGGCGGCTACGGTGCCCGCAGGTCCGGCACCGATGATCAGGACATCAATTTCTACCATGATTAAGCATTTTTAACTTGACCTATTAGTTTTTCCTTGTCTGCAAATGAAAAGCAGGTTACAAAGGCACTTACGGTTACTCCTAATATTCCGTGCAGAGAAATGTTCTGACCGGTAAGATATAAGTTGGGTATCTTAGTTTTGGTGTTAATCTGCGTACTATTAGGGTGCTGCGAATTTTTCCGTATGCCATAAAGGCTACCATCTTTATTGCCCAGATAGTCCCTGAAAGTGAGGGGGGTAGCACTGTGTACGGCTAGTATTTTCTCTCGGATATTCGGGAAGACGGTTTCAATATATTGAAGGACCCGTTCTTCCTTTTGCTTTTTAAAATTGCGGTAACTTTCCCCCCGATCCCCCTGATCGGCCACAGTCCGGAAGCTATCTGCCCATGGCTCGGTCTCTGCGCTGTCCATATAAGTCATTACCGTCATAGAATCAGCATATTCGGGATGCCTTCCGGATATTGGTGTGCAAATGAAATAACTCTCGGGCCATGTCTCCGATCTGGGGGTGGTGGCCTCCCATACATCCTCCTGATGATGTTGGTAAATATTATAATTGAGATAGGGGAAGGTCCCTTTCTTAAAGGAAATATGTACCAGGAAAGTGGAAATGCTATTGGGCAGGGACTTAACCCGATTTTTGTATATTTTAAGAAACCGGTCCTCACCAAAAATATCGATAGTCACCGCCGGATGAGTATTAGATATGAAGTGATGGCCCTTTATTTCACTTCCGTCTTTTAGCAGTACACTCTGGACGGCGCCATTATCATGATATTTAGCGCCAACAACCTCCTGTCGCTTTTTTATGGTGCCACCCATTTCCCTTATACGTCTGCTCAGCAGAATGGCGATTTGGGAACCCCCGTCGATTAACTTATAGGCGCCCGTCAGATAGCTGTTGAGAATAAGTGCATGTACATAAAAGGGGGTCGTTTCCTTATAGCCTGCATACAGCAGGTTGGAGCCGGCCAGAACATTCCGCAAACGTACATTGCCCGTAAGGCTGGCAATATAATCATGGGCATTCAGCTCCAGTAGTTCATTATTCAGTTGGTAATTCTTTCCTCCCGACCGTAGGTTATAAAGAGGAAAGTAAGCACAGATCTCTTTGATTTTCGAACAATATTGAGCTATGGCTTCTTTTTCCTCAGGAAAATACTCCACGAGCTTTTTTTGAAAATTTTCATAGCCCTGAGCATAGCAATAGCGACTCCCATCTGCGAAGCGAATCACATCGAAACAGTCCTCATCGAGTCTATGTAGCTTCAGTTCATCCAGTATTTTGAAATATTTAAAAAACTGATATAAATTTTCACCAGGATCCATACTTCCCAAGTAGTGTACCCCTGTATCGAAGATAGATTTCTCCCTACTGTATACCTGTAAATTTCCTCCGATCTGGTGATTCTTCTCCAATACAATAACCGACTTTCCCTCGGCGGCCAGGATATATGCACAGGATAAGCCTCCCAGGCCGCTGCCTACGATAACAAAATCATATGTCCTGGATTCTATATCTTCCATCTTTCGGAGAATTTCCCCTGGTTAGGTATTTTGTTGTAATGCGACCCAATATACTTTATTACCCTTTAGTACTTCAAATTTTTACAAAAATAGTTAGTAACTGGCTCGTTTTAGGGTAAAAAGAACATTCGACGTCTTCTCAGAATGTCTTTTTACTTTCAATTCCATTTTATGCGCCAATGCAAATCGGGCAATTTCATCGGAGTGAAAGAAATGGAAATCCTCTTTTTTCTTATTAAAATTGAAGAGGCCCGTGGAAAGTTTTTCCGTCAGTCGCGTATTTTTATGAAGCGCTGAAAAATCAGTCACCCCGTCCCGGATAAAAAGCATTCCTTCATTTGAAAGTGCTGCTGCACACCGCGACAGTAAAAGAGTCTGTTTTTCGGCCGAGAGATAATGCAGCACGTCATTAAGGAAAATAACATCCTGCTCTCCAAGATCCTGTTGCATGATATCGCCATTAACAAATTGTAACCGCTCCGTCTTATTATAAGCATGTTCTGCAATGCTTATTTTTTCCGCATCGTAATCGATGCCGGTTACAAAACGGTCAGGATCCTTATAATGAAGATAAAAGGATAGGTAACCATATCCACAGCCTATGTCAAGGATTCGTTTTCTGCTGCCTATTTCCTGATGGTACTGCTCGAAATTTTCAGCCTCCAACTGCCATTTAATTTTGAAGTACCACTCGAGTACTGGCCCCTTAAAGACGTAATTGGTAAAGATCCGATGCTTTAAGTACCGGGGTGTTTCCATCTCCTGAGTAAAGGCATGATGGGCAGATTTGAAGTAAGTGGAGATGTTTTTGGTCTTATCCCTCAGCTGCTGGCCCCAGATAGGGTCCTGAATATCGATGGGAGGCAGCACCCGTACGTTTAAGGCGCCTTTTTGTATCACAAAATCGTTTTTGGGTAATACTTCCGAAGCCCCATGGATGAGGATGGGTTGCACGGGGACCCCCAGCTCCATGGCCAGCAGGAAGGCTCCTTTGTGAAATCGCGCTATTCTGCCGTCCGGAGATCGGGTACCTTCAGGAAATAACAAGATAGAATAGCCATCTGCAATAAGTTTCCGGGCATCAGCCAGATTTTTTTCCGGACCATTCTCAGCATGCATATAACCGGCATAGCGGATCAGTGGACCGAAAAATGGAGAGTTGTATACCCAGCCTTTGACCATCAATACCATCCTGGGATTGATCATAATGGTGAGCAATATATCCAGAAAGGAGCTATGGTTTGCAATGAAGATGGCCGGTTTTTCAGGATTTATATGAGCCAGTCCACTGATATTTTTACGGACATGTGGGCCCGAGTAGATAACTGTTCTGGCGTAGAAGGATAGAGCCCCATTCATTAAATTGCGTTTCTTAATTCTGCTGATCGGCAAAAGGGCAATGGTCACCAGATGCGAATGCATGATGAGGCAGCCTACCAGAAAATAGGTGAAGCTGCTGACGCTGATCAGAAAAGGGAGAAAGGTTACCGGTGCCTTGCCTTTATCTATTCGATTTTGTATGAAAATGTGAAACAGAACCGGTTGCACTACGAAAGACATGAGCAAAATACAGGTGATCCCCAGCATACTAATCAAGGCAATGCTGTGAATTGCGGGATGTTTTGCAAATATAAGACAACCTGTTCCCAGGAGGGTGGTAAACCCGGAGAGCAAGATGGCACTCCGGTAGGAGGCAAGGCTATTTCGACGGTATTGATATTTCTGCAGCAAACCATTGCTCACAAAGATGCTGAAGTCGTCGCCCAACCCGAATATAAAGGTGGTCACCACGACATTGACAAAATTGAATTCGATGCCTAGTAAAGCCGCCATGCCCAATATCCATATCCAGCTAATAACCATAGGCAAAAAGGTGAGCAAGGCCAGTTCTATACGTCCAAAAACAAGGAGTAGCGTGATAAATACTACTGAAGCCGAGAGGGCCAGAAGGTAGTTAAAGTCGTCTTTTACCAGGGTTACCAGTTCAGAAGCTAATTCCCCACGATCGAATACTACAATTCCTTCCAGGCTCCTGAGTCGCTCCTTAACGCCGGCTACGGACGTATTGGGCAGGGTGATAGGAGTAATATAGGTTGTTTTCGTTGCTTCGGTATTTACCAGATTGCCCATCCCGATTCGTTCCAAAAGGGCATGTGGGTGCCCGGTGGTATCGCTCCGGTTTAACCAGCTCTCGAACCCCTCAAAAGCATCTGGTTCAAAACCCTGCTGGGACGCCTGTTGCCTTAGAAGGCTTATGGTCTCCTGTTTTTTTTCCGGGGTCCAGTATGTTTCCCAGCGTTGCGTACGTAACCTGTGAGTCGGCTGGGGAATCACCCAGGCAGCGGCGGAGAGAAAGTTACCTACCATTCCCTTCGACTGAAGGTTAGTCAAAAGCTGATAGGCTCGAAAATTGGCCTCGGCGGCTTTTTGCTGGTCTGCGTTTTCGGCAAAAACATAGATACGTTTCTCCTTAGAAGGATCGAGGCCTGTCAGCTGTGCTTCCCGGCTTTGAAGTCCTTCGTCCTGAAGGCTAAGGTTTTCAAACTGACTATCGAATCGGATATTTTGGGCGTGATATAAGAAAAATAAAGTAGCCAAGAAAATAAAGCCCAAGGTCATGAAGGGATATCGATTCCAAACGGGGCTAAGGCCTGGGAGCCTGGGTGCTCCCTTGGAAGTGTGGTCCCATTTAAGTCCCCAACTATGAATCAGCACGGGCAGGGCGACAAGAGTAAAGAGGGCAGCTCCAAAAAGCCCCAAAGAAGCGAACAGTCCGAAATCTTGTAATACGCTTGAGTTGGCAAATAGCAGTGCACCAAAGGCTAGAAGGGTGGTAAAGCTCCCGGTGAGCAAGGGTGCACTTATGTCGTTCAGGACTCGGGAAATCGATCTTTCATGCTGATAATGCGTAAAGAAATGAATGGCATAGTCCAGGAGTATTCCGAAAATTGCGGCCCCTGTGGCCAGGGAGAGGCCTGACACTTCGGGACGGAAGAAACCGATCATCCCCAGGGCAAATAAGGCCCCGAAAGCACCGGGAAGGGCGAGCAAAAGAGGAATTCCGATTTTTCTATAATACCAGTATAATAGGGAAAGGATCAGACCCAGAGATAATAGGGCAGTGAGGTAGCTGTCGGTTTTAATCTGCTTGGCGTTGCGAGCCGATATTTCGAATGTGCCGAAATACTGCAATGGCTGGTCGGGATACCGGAGGTTCCACCGTTCTTTGAATGCATCCAGCTCCTCAGAAAGAAGTAGATCTTGTCGGGAGTCTCCGGAAGGATAGGCCGTATTGGCCAGCACCATGACTTGTCGGCCATCGGCACTAAGCAGAAGTCCGTCCTCTACCGTCAGGTTAGATCTGTTATTGGTTTTATTAAGCTGCTGAAAATAGGGACTGCTGAGCCCAAGAGGATCGTCGAGGAGAAAGGATTTTACAAAGCCTCCCCCAGGAGCCAGTAGTTGCTGGCGGACCTTTGCCACTGTATTGCCAATCGAATCAGGATGTGTGCGGTGGTCGAACACCGCATAATAGCTACTGTCGATAAGCACCGCGAAATTCTGCCGACTCCATTGGTAGATGATCTGCTGTGCATCTGGGTGTGATTCGGAGATATGGGTGATTCGGGAAAAGGTCTGTAGGCTGTCGGCCAGCTCCATCACCCTCTCTTCCGTTTCATAAAGATCCTGCCCAGGTGCTCTTTCTAAGGAAAATACAATTTGATTGATGAAGTTTTTACTTTCAACCAAACGGTTAAATTCCTGAAAAGATTTACCCTTCGGCAGGGTGGCAAAAATGCTTTCAGATATGCGGAGGCGGGAGACTCCATAGCCCAGAATCCCGGTTATTATGGCTAGGCTTATATAAAAAGCACCTTTGTTTCGGATCAGGAGTGCATTTAACTTAACGAATAGTTCTCCGGGCATGTATGGTAGTAGTCGAGCGTTCGCCGCAAAATTAAGCAAATGTATTAGCCTTGCCAAGTTATTGGCTAAGCCACTCCAATGAGCCATTGGTTTGACAAACCGACAAAAAAACCTTTATTTTACGCCATATTTTTAACTCTCGAAATAATTAATGAATTATATTTCACTGGCTCATATTGAGCGGTATGCCATTCATAAGCAAGAAGTTGTTCTGAAGGAAGATGCATTAGAGAAGGTCTCTCAATCTTTTCAGTTTCTAACCGATTTTTCTAAAGACAAGATTATTTATGGAATCAATACCGGCTTCGGGCCTATGGCACAGTTCCGTATCGAGACTGATAAGCTGAATAGTCTGCAGTACAATCTGATTCGAAGCCATGCCAGTGGAATGGGCAAGCCATTGGATGAAGTGTATGCCCGCAGCGTAATGGTAGCGCGCTTAAATGCCTTTTTACAGGGAAATTCGGGGGTAAGCACGGCGGTTATCCATCAGTTGATCCTGTTTTTAAATCATGGCATTGTGCCCGAGATCTTCGAACATGGTAGTGTTGGAGCGAGTGGTGATCTGGTACAGCTTTCGCATTTAGGACTGAATCTGATTGGCGAGGGGCATGTTTATTATGGTGGTCTGCGCCGGCCTACGAGTCAGGTATTGGACATGTTGGATATAAAACCCCTACGCATGCAACTGAGAGATGGGTTGGGGTTGATCAATGGCACCTCCTGTATGACGGGCATTGCCGCCGTCAACCTGATTTATGCACATCGGTTAACCACTTGGGGTATAGCGGCTTCGGCCTTGTTAAATGAAGTGATTGAAGCCTTCGACGACTCGTTTTCGCTACAGCTCAATGCCGTAAAACTCCATGAAGGGCAGCGAATGGTGGCGGAGAAAATGAGGGCATTTGTAGCTGGCAGCCAAATGATACGCAATCGGGAGGAGTTATTTAAAGATGACTCTGCCCTACAAAAAAGAGAATTTGAGAGAAAAATACAGGAATATTATTCTATTCGATGCGTACCGCAGGTAATAGGGCCGGTACTGGATACCCTGAACTATGCTCAGTTGGTGGTTGAAAACGAACTGAACTCGACCAATGATAATCCGATAGTCAATCCGGAAGAAAATAATGTGTACCATGGGGGCAATTTTCATGGAGATTATATCTCCCTGGAAATGGATAAGCTTAAACTGGTGCTTACCAAGCTTACCATGTTGATGGAGCGACAGCTGAATTTTTTAATGAATAGCAAGCTCAACAACCGATTTCCGCCCTTTCTAAACGCTGGAACCTGGGGGTTAAATTTTGGTTTTCAAGGGGTGCAGTTTACGGCCACGTCTACCACTGCCGAAAATCAGGCGCTATGTGGATCGATGTATGTACACAGTATTCCAAATAATAATGATAATCAGGATATTGTTAGCATGGGAACCAACAGTGCCGTGATGGCCAGGCAGGTGCTGGAAAACGGTTACCAGGTTATGGCGATCCACCTGATGGCCCTCTGCCAGGCCATAGACCTACTTTCGGAGGCCGAAAGAGAGCGACTGTCCCCCAAAGCCAGGGAGGTTTACAGCCTCATTAGAACCAAGGCCTCCTTTGTGCTGGAAGATGTACCACAGGCTGAAGCCATAGCCTCTGTCTGTGTATTATTGAAAGAAACCCATTTTGAATTATGAAGTGTGCTTTAGTTACCGGTGCATCCCGGGGGATAGGAAGGGCCATAGCCCTGCAACTGTCTCAGGATCACCAGTTATATATTTTGGTAAATTATGCCAGCAATCAGGAAGCTGCTGAAGAAACCCTGAGACTCATCAGAGCAGAAGGAGGAGACGGGGAGTTGCTGCCTTTTCGTGTACAGAATAAGGTGGAGGTAGATCAGGCCCTTAACGATTGGAAAACGGGTAATCCTGAAAAAAATATACAGGTTCTGGTGAATAACGCAGGGGTGACCCGAGATGGGCTTTTTATGTGGATGTCGGAGCAGGATTGGGATGAGGTCATGGACATTTCTACCAAAGGGCTTTTCAATGTCACCCAGAATGCCATCCAGGAGATGCTGCGCAAAAGGTCGGGTAGGATAGTCAATATTGCTTCCGTTTCGGGTATGAAGGGTGTGGCGGGACAGACCAATTATTCTGCTGCCAAAGGTGCTATCGTAGCCGCTACCAAGGCCCTGGCACAGGAAGTTGCCAAGCGCAAGATCACCGTGAATGCCGTGGCTCCGGGTTTTATCAGCAGTGATATGACCAGTGAGCTAAACGAAGCCGAATTGAAACAAATGATTCCGGTCAACCGTTTTGGCCGGGCAGATGAGGTAGCCCATTTGGTAAGTTTTTTAGTATCAGATAAGGCCGCTTATATTACCGGAGAAGTAATTAATATCAACGGAGGGATATATTCATAATCATGAGCAAGCGCGTAGTAGTAACAGGAATGGGAATCTATTCCTGCCTGGGAACGAGCATCGATCAGGTAAGAGATTCCTTGTATAAAGGTGAAAGTGGCATCATTTTCGATCCAATCAGGAAAGCTTATGGCTATCGGTCTGCCCTGACGGGCATGGTAGCCCGCCCCGACCTCAAACCCCTTCTCTCGCGTCGGCAACGTATGGGCATGCATGAGCCTGCCGAATATGCTTATATGTCCACTCATCAGGCGCTCCTTCAGGCCGGGTTGGATGTGGATTTTCTGGAAACCACAGAAACAGGGATCATTTTTGGCAACGACAGCACCGCCGCCTCCGTCGTCGAAGCTTCGGACAAGGTGCGTGAAAAGAAGGATACGACCTTGATTGGCAGTGGGGCTATTTTTCAGAATATGAATAGCACTGTCAATATGAATCTGTCCACCATCCTTAAACTCCGGGGGATCAATTTTACCCTGAGTGCCGCCTGCGCCTCAGGCTCTCATGCCATAGGGATGGGTTATCTTATGATCAGCCAAGGTCTTCAGGACAGGGTGATTTGCGGAGGGGCTCAGGAGATTAACCAGGAGGCTATGTCCAGTTTCGATGGCCTGGGGACATTTTCGGTACGAGAGTCGGACCCCGGCAAAGCCTCCCGACCCTTCGATCGAGACCGGGATGGGCTTATTCCCAGCGGGGGAGCTGCAACGGTGATTCTGGAGTCCTATGATGAGGCCATCCGTAGGGGGGCACCTATTCTCGCTGAGGTGGTGGGTTATGGCTTTTCCTCCAATGGGGAACATATTTCTAACCCCAATATAGAGGGTCAGGTACGTGCCATGCGTATGGCGATGCGAGCCAACGCCATCCGAACCGACCAGATCGACTATATCAATGCGCATGCAACCTCCACGGCCGTGGGGGATAGTAGCGAGGCTAGAGCCATTTACGAGTTATTTGGAGGAAATGTTCCGGTGAGTTCCACCAAGTCCATGACCGGGCACGAGTGTTGGATGGCAGGAGCCAGCGAGATCGTCTATTCTATATTGATGATGCAAAACGATTTTATTGCTCCTAATATCAATTTCGAAAATCCAGACGAAGACTCTGCTCGTATTAATATTATCGGTCAGACCGTTCAGCGAAAGTTCGATTGTTTCCTGTCCAATAGCTTTGGCTTTGGCGGAACCAATTCGGCGCTCATTCTCAGGAAACCGGGTGAATAAAGCGTTTATACCGGAAATGTTTATGTGAACGGTATAAAAAGTAGGATTAGAAAATTGTAAATTTGTTGGAAGCTAAGCAGCCGGCTTCGGGAAGATGAGTTGATTGTTGTCTTTTGAAGAGAATTAGAAGGATTAATCCAGAAAACTTGGGAAGGACTTAGAACTATCAGTCAGAATAAATTAATTTTGTAGTATGTATGTAAACGACGAAAAAATAGCATTTGAAGAGATCATCGAAGGAGTCCGTGAGTTTTTGGCGGAGGAATTTGAAATTGACCCTTCCGATATCCTTCCTGAAAATAGTCTTAAGGAAACCCTGGATCTGGATAGCCTTGACTATGTAGATCTGGTCGTTCTTATTGAAGAGCATCTGAATATTAAACTTACGGGTGAAGACTTCAAAGGTATCGTAACCTTTAGCGATTTTTATAGCCTGGTACGGCAAAAACTTGGACGCTAAATAATGAGCCGTTGGGACGGTAAGACGAAGGGTTCATTAATAGGATACAAGATATTCCTGTTTTTTATAGGGCGTATTCCCATCAGGAGAATATATGCTTTGCTCAAAATTGTAACTAATTATTACTTTCTTTTCTCCGCCAGGCCCCGAAGGGCTCTGATAAGTTTTTATCAGGTTTTTCTTGGTTACACCACGGCGGAATCCAAAAAGCTAGCTCAGGAAAATTTTTATATTTTTGGCCAGACCCTGATAGACCGGGCCGCCTTTTTGCTGGGACGAGGTCATCAGTTCACCCATACTTTCGAAAATGAAGCCCACCTTATAGCCATGCGGGAAGCAGGGAAGGGGGGGATCCTCCTGAGTGCGCATGTAGGTAACTGGGAGACCGCCGGCAACTTGCTGGAGGGCCGCATTACCCCTACCATCCATATCGTTATGTTGGATGCCGAGGTCGAGAGTATCAAGAATCTTATGGAAGAGACCACTGGCGGGTCCCGTTTCCAGATTATCCCTATCAAAGATGACCTGTCGCACGTCATCGCCATTCGTAATGCACTTCGGAAAAATGAATTTGTAGCCCTTCATGCCGACCGTTACCTGGAAGGAGCCCGGTATCTTGAAATGGACTTCCTTAACGCTAAAGCACGATTTCCCTTGGGGCCCTTTACCATCGCCTCAAAATTCGACGCACCGGTAACTTTCGTTTTTGCGAATAAAAATGGCCCCTTCCATTACCATTTGAGTGCAACGACGCCAATATTTTCCAGACATAAACCCGAAGAAATTGCTAAATTGTATATCCAAACCCTGGAAAAGAAACTGAAACAGTATCCGGAACAGTGGTTTAATTACTTTGACTATACGATAAATGATTGAAAAACAGTCGATCACCGACATTATCCCCCAACGTGCCCCTTTTGTGATGGTCGATTCCATCCTGTCCGTAGCGCCCGATCGCTTCGTATCTACCCTTTTTGTAGATCCGGAAAACACCCTCGTAAGCCAGGGGCTGTTTACTGAGAGTGGAATGCTGGAAAATGTGGCACAGACCAGCGCCGCTGGCTTTGGAACCCTGACAGGGGAAGAAGGTGAGGCGCCAAGAAGAGGTTATATTGGTTCCATTACCAGGGTAGAGGTCTATAGCCTCCCGGAGGTGGGTAGCCAGATACGAACCGTCGTCACGCCTACGCACCGGCTCGATAATATCGTGATGGTGAGTGGGAGATGTTATTTGGACGAAATACTTTTATTGGAATGCGAGATGAAAATTGTATTGGCCTAATCAAGGTTTTTCGTTTTTTCTTGCAAAGAATAGGCTTCCAACACAATTTTGTCTATTCTTGTTAACAAAAAAAATTGATTCAATATAATGCTTTCGTCCGAAATTGAAATAGAGATACGCTTTAGTGAAACCGACGCGATGGGAGTGGTATGGCATGGCAATTACCTGAAGTTTTTCGAAGATGGCAGGGAAGCATTCGGGAAACAATATGGCTTGGAATATCTCACCATTTTCGATCATGGCTTTTTTACACCCATTGTCAAGTCGGAAATCGATCATAAGGCCCCCGTTTATTATGGACAAAAAATTAAGGTAATAACGCGATACCACCCTAGCCGTTCGGCTAAGGTGCTCTTTAGCTATGAGGTTATTAATATGTCTACCGGGCAACTTGCGGCGGCTGGGCAGACCATGCAGGTATTTCTGCGTCGTGAGTCCAGAGAACTGGAATTGATCACACCAGAGTTTTACCGCGCCTGGAAAGAGAAACATCAAATCTAACATAAACCAACAGAACAGCAGGTTGTCATGATGTATATTGGAGCTGAAACGATGATCAGTCCTATGGGGGCCTCGACGGAGGAAAATTGGAAGTCCATGCTGGCCAATCGTTCAGCGATTGGATGGGTAGACCAGGTAGGACTCCATCATGAAAAGCTTCCTTTGGCCCGATTTGATGCCCTAACCACCGATCGACGCTTTCATTCTCTGGTATTTGACTGCCTCCAGGCTGTTTCCCAGGCGATAGATGCTTCCCTTTTGTGGCACGCTTCCACCCAGGTAATCGTCAGTGCTACCAAAGGAGCTGTGGACGATCACCTCGACCGCCCTTTCGATGGGGTGATGCACCCCCTGCAAAAAGCCTTCGATCTGAAAAGATTGCCTTTAATCGTTTCCAATGCCTGTATCTCCGGTGTGCAAGCGATTAATATAGCCGACGAATTGGTGGCTGCTGGTGAAGCGGAACATGTAATTGTAATCGCGGCCGATCTGGCTTCTCAGTTCGTTATCAACGGGTTTCAGTCCCTGTATGCCATTAGCGATAAACCCTGCGCTCCCTTCGACATAGCCCGGAAAGGGATTACGCTAGGGGAAGCGGCAGCGGGAGTGGTGGTCAGCCGTAATCGGGGGATATTTAAAGAAGAGCCCTTAAGCCTGCTGGCAGGTTACTCCTCCAACGATGCCAATCATATCTCTGGCCCTTCACGTACGGGCGAAGGGCTGGTACGCGCCGTAAGGCGCACCATGGCCAGGCATCAGAAACAGGCTGCAGATCTGGACCTGCTGTCTGTTCATGGTACTGCCACCCAGTATAACGACGAGATGGAGGCCATCGCTATTAATCGACTGGGCCTTCAGAACCTACCCCTGCTTAGCCTTAAAGGATATTTTGGCCATACCTTAGGTGCTGCGGGCGTATTGGAAACTGTTGCTACTATGCAAATGTTGAGGCATGGTGTACAACTGAAAAGCCTGGGTTTCGAAAAGTTGGGAACAAGCCAGCCCTTAAATGTATTGGCCAATAATAAGGTTAAAGAATTTAACTGCTTTTTGAAAACCGCCTCGGGATTTGGCGGGGGCAACGCAGCCTTAATGGTTGAGAAAATATGATTAAAATAACTGGATACTGCCATATTACGGATCTGCTCTGCGCAGTGAATGGAAAAATATTATTGCAACCTTCCCCGGATTCTGAACATAGTTGGTTCCGTCAGATTTACAACTTTGCCGATATACAATATCCAAAGTTTCATAAAATGGATGCCCTGGCCCAGGCCGGGGTTCTGGGCGTGGAGTTGATAAGGTTATTTGCTGCCCGGCCTATGGACTTTCAGGATGAGGGTGTCGATCTGGTCTTTGCCAATCGCTATGCCAGTGCGGCTACAGATCGTCGTTTTCAGGCCAGCTATGCCGATCATATGTCGCCTAGCCCAGCCATCTTCGTGTATACCCTGCCCAATATTATAACCGGGGAAATAGCCATTCTTAAGAAATGGTACGGAGAAAATACTTTCGTGGTCATGCCTGAGTTTGACCCAGGTTTCTTTACATCGTACATCCAAAGACATATCGCCAGGGGTTGTGAAGCCGTGATTGGCGGATGGGTACAGATTGACGAAGAAAATACCGAAGTATTTATCTTTCTAGCCGAGCCTATTCCGGCCGAGCCTATTCCGGCCGAGCCCATTCAGGCCGACGATGGGGCTGTCAGGTTGGGTGTTCGTGAACTACTGGAAATATATCAACAACATTTATCGTAATTATTGAATCAATTAGGAATTTATCATATGGACCAGTTAAAAGAAGATTTAAAACATCAGATAATTGAACAATTAAATTTGGAAGATGTAACCGCAGCCGATATCAGTGATGACATGCTGCTGTTCGATGCAAACGGGTTGGCACTGGACTCCATCGATGCTCTGGAAATGATCGTACTGCTAGAAAAATACCATGGTATACAGGTAGTCAATCCGGAAGAAGGAAAGTCAGCATTCCTTTCCGTTAACAGCCTGGCGGAATACATTCGTCAGAAATCTAATTGAGCGCATAAAACCTAGAGAAGTTGAAAATTAATATCACAGGACTTGGGGTCATCTCGGCCATAGGGCATACCGTTTCAGAAAATCTGCAATCACTGATCGCAGGGCGCTCCGGCATTGGTCCTTTAGGAACCTCTCCGGAGACCATGGGCCTGCTTGTCGGAGCCGTTAATCTCACGGATAGGGAACTCATGGACCAAAACCATTTGTCTGATGGATATTACTCGCGTAGCACATTGCTGGGCCTTACCGCGGCGCGGGAGGCCTGGGAGGGGCAGCAACCTTCCGCCCTGCTCCGGACTGGTTTTATTTCCGCTACCTCAGTGGGTGGGATGGACCGGACCGAGGTGGTCTATGAGAAGTATCTTCATGGAGAAGCTATCGACTATGGTGTGTTCCTTACCCATGACAGTGGCTACACCAGCGAGGTGATCTCTAAAGAGTTGGGTATCAGTGGTTATGTCAATACCATATCTACCGCTTGCTCTTCTGCAGCCAACGCGATTATGATGGGCGCCAGGCTTCTGCGGCAAGGAAAATTGGACCGGGTACTGGTAGGGGGCATGGACCCACTTACCCATTTTACAGTCAATGGCTTTAAATCTCTGCTGATATACGACGATCAGGCCTGCCGTCCCTTCGACGACAGCCGGGCTGGGCTCAATCTGGGCGAGGGGGCAGCTTATCTGGTTCTGGAAAATGAGAAAAGCCTGCAGGTTACCGGCAACGAACCAATTTGTCAGTTAACCGGATGGGCCAATGCGGCCGATGCCTATCACCAGACGGCCTCCTCACCCGAGGGGAAGGGAGCTACCCTGGCCATTCAAAAGGCCCTGGATTGTGCAGGTATTGCCGCCGGAAAGGTTAGCTATATCAATGTTCATGGAACGGGTACCCGCAATAACGACCTCTCCGAATCCATGGCTATGAAAACTGTGTTTGGCGATAAAGTTCCTCCATTTAGCTCCACCAAGGCCTATACCGGTCACACCCTGGCTGCAGCCGGCTCCATAGAGGCGGTTTTCTCGGTGCTGGCCATTCGGGATGGTCTATTATTCCCTAACCTGAATTTTACTAACCCCCTGGCTGAAACGGGATTGACTCCTGTTACCATGCTCCAAACCCAACAACCTGTAGAAGTGGTGCTCTCCAATTCCTTTGGTTTCGGGGGGAATAACAGCTCCCTTATCTTCGCCAGAAACGAATGATATGTCCGCGGAAGGCATAAGACTGGAAGGGCCTATAACTTCACCTTAAGGCTTAGGGCGTAATACGATTGTCTCCGAAAATTTTGACTGGGATTTTCCCCTGCGCTATAGTCTACTCCCAGGCTGGCAAATTTTTGCTGATCCATATCCAGAAAGAAACGATAGCTGATTCCGGTAGATATAAAATGATGATTGGCCTGATTCAAGTCGGCTACGTTTTCGAAAATATTCTGGCGGTACTGCCAGTCAGCTACCAGAAACAGGAGTCCTTTGGCATCCTCCGTACGCCGACCTAGCGACAGACTGGAAGAAACCCGCCCCGTGGCCCTCAATATATTGCCTGCCGAAGCATCCTGAGCCACCGTCAACCTGTTTTCTGACTCCAGCCCCAGATAGGGAGCGTAGTAGAACTGTAGATAATCGCCAAATTCGGTCGGATGATTGGGAACCCAAAAATTGGCCGCATCCTTGCGCTTACCCTTGAGTATGGCCGTGCCATACACACTGGCCTGAAGGGATGTCACCTCATGGCTGCGGTCTTCATTGTATTTGACAGAACTAATCAGAATCGGTGACCAGGAGTTTTTGCTGATATCATGGGTTTGCCATTGGGAGCTTACCCCTGCCTGCCAATTGTCCTGAACTTTTTCCACAAGCGTGTTCTTGTGGTATTCTATATATGGCTCAAGGGTGAGAACGGCCCTTTTAAATGGCGCTAGGTCGTAGCCTACTGCGGCATGAAGCAGCCAGGAGGCCCTTAGATTTTCAGGCTTGGTTACGGATATCATCGCTGGCTCCGCCGCCTCGTCAGTATTCTGAAAGGACTGTCTCAACGTAAATCGCTGGTAAAAATTCTGCTGACTGTAGGCATGTCCTGAACATACCATCAGCAATAAAAGGCCTACCCATCTCATAGCTTCGCATTTACAAGGTTCAGACAATCAATTACTTTAGTGAGTGTCTCACATTCTTTTACCGCGATCACTTCCTTAGACCCCAGACTTTCAATCGTATTCTGAAAATAATTTTTCAGGGATCGTTTATGATAATTACTTAACCCTAAATCGGCTTTGAGGTCGCTGCTATCGTTGAATGCTTCCTGTTGGTAGCCGCTCAAGTCGGAAAGGGCCTGATATACCTGCTGGCGGATGTAGGCTTCCTGATCTGCACGACCTGCCAAGGTATTTAGGGCCGTCTTGAGTCCTTCCAGGTCGGTGTCCTTGATCAGGGATAGGAGCAATTTTACCTCAGCGTCAGATAATGTTAGGTTGATACGGTGCACCATAGGGTAGGAAAGGTTGGTGTGATCTGAAATGAATATACTATTCAATATAGTCATTTAAGCAGAAGTCCGCAATGAAATTACATTCCTGATGGGAGAGATAGGTTAGGATGCCAGTAGTATCCGGGAGAATTAAAGGTCGGGCTAACTAAAATTTAGTCTCCAACCCTGAACGGATTAAAAAAACATCACTAAATTTGAATGCGCTTGCTTCGGACCAAGGCAATATTCCGAAATCGGGCCACACATGACTTAGAATAAATACACCACCCAGTGCAGTATATAACCGCCTCGTCCTCCATTACCCATCAGCCAACATTTCAGCGTAAGGGCTTTTCTGAGCATCTTACTGCCTTGCAGCAAGACACCGAGGTGATGGCACCCAATTATAAGGATTATATCGATGGTGGACTCCTGCGGAGAATGAGCAAGATACTGCGTATGTCCATTGCCTGTGCCAAGGATTGCCTGCAGCAGAGTGGGCATCAGCAGCCACAAGCCATAGTGGTAGGAACGGGCCTGGGGTGCATGCACGAGACGGAAAAGTTCCTGAGTAACAGTCTCACTTTGTCCGGGATGTTGCCGCCTACTTCCTTTATACAGTCCACGCATAATACCATAGCCGGTCAGATTTCCCTTATTCTGGGAAATCATGGTTATAATATGACCCATTCACAAAACAGCCTCTCTTTTGAACATGCACTGATAGATGCCCAACTGTTGCAGTCAGAAGGGGAAGGGCCTGTACTGGTAGGTGGTGCCGATGAGCATATCCCGTTTCTGGACATTGTTACCCAGCAGTTGCTGCCCGATAACAAATGGCCTGTTACCTCTGGCGCTAGTTTCTTTATGCTCGAAAATACCAGGAAGCCACAATCTGTCGCCTTATTGGACGTGGAGGTCCACTATCTGGCCGACGATCAGGATGCCTGTCTGCGGGGATTCCTGGGTCGGAATGGTATAGCCCTGCAGGATTTAGACCTGGTGATCAGGGCCCGGACTGGGGATGTTTGGGACGACCTCCTCCCTGGCAAGCTATTTGCAGCGAATCGGATATTACCCTATCTGGCATGTTCGGGACTGTATATGGCTGCCGCCGCCTTTGGCTTTCATTATGCCGTCGATAAGATGCTGGCCAATGGCCATATTAAACACACATTAATTCTTAACAATTTAAGCTCCGATCGACTGGGCTTAATCATACTCAAAAATTGTGAAGCATAATATCATTACTGTATTATTCGCAACCGCATTGGTCGTACTAGGATTTATTTTCTGGCAGACTGACTATGTTTTTTATATTCTGGCTGCCGTTTTTCTACTGTATATCATCGTGACGGTATATGGTGTTTTTACCATACAGTCCAATTATTTTCTGACTTCGTTGAACAAGGGAAAATCCAATGCCGTAACCCTTACCTTCGACGACGGTCCCGATCCTGTACAAACCCCCTTGATACTGGCCGCACTAAAGGAGCAGGAGGTAAAAGCTACTTTTTTCCTCATTGGAAAAAAAGCGGATCAGTACCCGGAGCTGGTCAATCAGATCGTTCAGGAGGGACATATTGTAGGCAATCACTCCTATAGCCACCATATGTTGATAGGTTTCTTTTCCAGAAGGCGTCTGAAGAAGGATCTGGAACAATGTAATGCAGTGATAGAGCAGATCACTGGTAAAAGACCCCTTTATTTTCGCCCTCCCTTCGGAGTCACTAATCCGCGGTATGCCGATGTGCTCAAAGAATTGGGGATGCAGTCGGTAGGATGGTCGCTGCGCAGCCTGGATACCAAGGCCAAAAATAAATATGCCCTTATCGAGCGCATATTGGTACGTCTTAAAAAGAAGGATATTATTCTTTTGCATGATAACCAGGAGGTGACAGCCGATGCTATCGACGATATCGTACAGCATTGTCGTCAAAAGAAAATCGCTATTGAAACCCTGGATTGGGTCACCAAAACTGCTGCTTATGCTTCGTAATAAACCCTGGTACCTTCTATATCTTTTTCTGATCGCACATGCCGTTCCGGCTCAAAATTTTCAGGCAGCCAGGCAGCCTCAGCAGGTGCAGGAATTCCTTAAAAAATCGGCCGATAACACGGAGAGTATTCAGGCAAAATTTACAGAAGAAAAAAAAATGTCGGTACTAAAAGGTGTTCAAAAGGCGAGCGGAAACTTCTATTTCAAAAAGCAGGATCGCATGCGTTGGGAGCAGAAGCTACCAGACCCTTATATTATTTTGATAGACGGTGCTGCCGTTCGTATTAAGGATGGGGGTAAAGAGAAAAACCTGGAAGGTACGCGGATGGCTCAGCAGATACGCATGCTTATTCTGGGGCTGATCAATGGAAATTTTACTGAGGACAAGAGTTTTGAAAAACTGTACTTAGAGCATGCAACCGCCTATCAGGTCCGGCTTTTGCCTCGAAACAAAAGACTGAAAGCAATATATCAGGAAATAAGACTGATTTTTGATAAAAAAAGCGGTATTTTGGAGCAGTTGACCTTTATAGAAAAAGGAGGCGACCGCAGGGATATGTTATTTTATGACCAGGTCATCAACAAGCCCTTGGCCGAGAGCCTGTTTTCTAAATTTTGATATTTACTCGTATTTTAATAAAAGTATAACTCCAGACGACCAATGAGCGCTTTATTAAATGAATTATATAGCATTGAAAATCTGTCGGAAACGGACACGATGCTCAAGGCCCGCGTCCGGATTAACGCCGATCACCCCATATTTTCCGGGCATTTCCCTGGAAATCCTATTACGCCCGGGGTGATTCAGATGGAAATGGTAAAGGCTGTGATGCAGGAAAAATTGGGACGAAGGTTAACTATGAAATCGATGAAGACCTGTAAGTTCCTTCAGATTATCAATCCGGAAGCTACCCCTTTGATCGATCTGGAAATCGTGTACAACGACGTAGAACTGCTGGAGGTTGCTGCTACCGGGGTATTCGGGGAGACGGTGTATTTCAAAATGCAGTCGGCCTATTGTTAGGGGTAGCCTGTATAAAGACTCTGCTAACCTGACCTGTTTACCCAATGAGCCTTAAGGAAATTCGCTGCTGCGTACTGATTCCTACCTATAATAATCAAAACACCCTGCTCAGGGTGATACAAGGGGTATTAGAATATGCCGATCATCAGGAAGTGATCGTGGTGAACGATGGCTCTACCGACAACACCAGGGCTCTTCTTGAAAGCCTACCTGCAGGCCTGATCATATTGCATCAGGAGCGGAATATGGGGAAGGGGAGGGCGCTTCAACGAGGATTTGAGGAAGCCATTCGTCGGGGTTATGAGCATGTGATCACCATCGATTCCGACGGCCAGCATTTGCCTGGTGATATCCCGCTCTTCCTACAAAAAGCGCGGGAAATGCCAGGAGCTTTGGTCATGGGGGCGAGAAATATGAATCAGGAGGGGGTGCCTTCCAAGAGTTCTTTTGGCAATAAATTCTCTAATTTCTGGTTTAAGTTCGAAACCGGTATCTCATTGCCGGATACACAAACCGGCTTCCGCCTGTATCCCCTTGCCCCCCTGCGTACCACCCGACTCTATACCTCCAAGTTTGAGACGGAAATAGAAGTTATCGTCAAGCTGGCCTGGAAAGATGTGCCCGTCGTCCCAGTCGACATTCGGGTAATTTACGATAAGGCTGAGAGGGTATCTCATTTCCGTCCCTTTCGCGACTTTACCCGTATCAGCATACTTAATACCTATCTGGTAATATTGACTTTATTATACCACCTCCCCCGTCGGATATTGCTAAAGACCTTGCAAAAGGGGCTATGGACCATGATCAGGGAGGAGGCGGTGAAGCCAGAGGAAAGTAATTTGCGCAAGGCGGCATCTATTGGTTTTGGCTTCTTTATGGGCATCGTTCCCATTTGGGGTTTCCAATTGCTCCTGGGCATTCCTTTGAGTATCTACTTCCGCCTCAATAAGGTGTTATTCCTGGTAGCTGCCAATATCAGTCTCCCCCCCATGATCCCCCTAATTATCTTTGCCAGTTATAAGTTTGGGGGGGTATTCTATAAAAACGGCGTGCAGCTGAATAGCTTTGAGGATCTTACTCTGGAGTCTATTCATATGAATTTCCTGCAATATTTTTTGGGTGGGACGGCCCTGGCACTCATTGCCGGAGCCATTGGCTTTACCCTTTCTTATCTACTGTATTCCTTTTTTCGAAGGTAGCTGGTTGGGCAAATAAATGGAATTTCGACGATATGATGACTGCCGGTTTATAGATTTGAAATACTGTCCCATATAAAAATACAGAGTCTACCAATCTATTACCGATCCTGTTTTCTAAGATAATCGACCTGATATTGTCTGAGTTTCTGGTCCAGATTATACCCCATACGGTAGCGCTCTCCTATGCGGTAGCCCCGGGAATAGATATATTCCCAACGGAATTCTTCTCCTGTCCTTAGTCGAAGCTGTTTGTTCTGAAGAATCTTGCCTGGAGGAATGGGTACGGCAAAATTGAAACCTACCGTTGAGCCGTTCTGAGTTTTGATCGCATAAAGTCCAAGCTCTACGCTGGTAAACTGGCGGATCAGTTCTACCCGGAAACCCTTGTCCTGATGCATATATTGCCCCCCGCTTAGCTTAACAGTCAGGTCGGGGCCTTTAAACCGGTAAGAGATATCGGCAAGGAGCAACAGCTGATCGGGAGAATCGTAATAAATCCCGCCCCTTGGGTAATAATAAAAGCCCGTATAGCCAACCTCCAGTCCATAGGACCAGGCCCCTGCCAGATTGGCATGGCGATACTGAATATTCCCTCCATACTGGTCATTGGCAAAAAATCCTAAGGATGCGCTGACGAAATGCTTACCCTGGGTCCAGAACTGGTTCAAATAGGTAGGTGCAGGACGTACTCTTCGGGGGCGCCCGTCCAGGTCATTGGTGATAGGGAATAAAACGCCTGTATGGAGGGCCATGCCGGGCCAAAGCATCAGCTGAGTCTGCAGGGCTATACTGGTATTGCTCTCGACAGGTTTAAGAAAATTACCGAAATTGACCGTAAAATAAGGCTGAATATAAAAGTCAAACTTATAGCCCTGCAGCTGTAAGGGAGCTTTGGTCGACGACCATAAGCGCTTGCGCTCGGTCCTGGTCAATGGGGAATAGGTGAGTCCGTCTTTCCAGGTATAAGTCCCCAGGGGCATGCCCTGAAAAAGGGGCCTGTAACTATCTACCAGGCTATCGGCCGTGATTTTACGCATTTCAAAGAGACCTATAAATGGATTTCTGTAGAGTCGTTGCTCATAGCTGACCACTGAGCCATCCTTTTGGATACGCTCATAATCCACAATCAATTTTTCAGGAGAATAAGAATCTTCTTGCGCAAATAGGTAGCCATAAGAACTTAATAGCACCCATAGCAGGAGGAATTTACTGGCTTTCATGGGTTTGCTTTTTAATGCGACGGGCAGGGTCTAGTAAAGAAAATGCAAACGAGGTTCCAAACGAAACCTGGTCAAAATTTAGCAGGGCGGCTTGAACGGTCCAGCGCTTGAATATCCGGCCATAGGCACCTATATTCATTTGCTGGCCATCCCATTCGGCCATCAGTCCCCCCACATTCCGGTAATGAAGGCCTACTCCGGCAAAGGGCCCTTCCAGATACATATTTTTATAACTGTCTTCACTTTTTTTCTGCCAGGCGAAATTAGTCAGAACGCTGGTATTTTTCAGATTGCTGTCGTCCCGATATAGATAATAGGGGCTGCCATATCCCGCGCTTACTTCTAGTATCCAATCGGTTTTCAGCTGAAAATTCTTGGTAGCCACCAATGCATGGGTCAGCATGGCCCCATCCGTGGTAAAAGGGGTGCTCACCATCACCGCCAGAGAAGGCCAATTAGCCTTTTCCTTCAGGATCAGGTAGCGAAGATCTATCTGCCGGTCGCCTATGGCTTCCCTAACCGGACGGGTTTTTGTAGCTCGAGATTGTAGGAGCAGAAAATTTATGTCAAATCTTTTTAAAAATGTAAGATTGGCAAATAGAATCTGTTCCGGATTCTTACCTCTTTTCCTAAGGCTATAGCGTATGGGATTATAATTATAGCCAAAGCTCAACTGTCCGTCGGGAGATTCCCGGGCGCTGGGGGTGTATATCAGCCCGGGTTTGCCTACCAGATTGACCTGCCCCTTGACCAGGCTGCAGCAAAACAACAAAAGGAAGGACAGCACCAGGCCGCCCTTCCTTAGGCATATTGTTTTGGAATAATTAGTTTCCTCCACCTTGGTTATGGCAGCTTTCTACCAATTTAGTTTTCGCTTCCGTTGCCGTAGCTAAAGCCGTAGTATAATTGGCCGTTACCTTCGCGATATCCGCATCTCTGGCTGCAGCCGCATTGGTGGTGCCAGCCGTAGTTTTGGCCGCACAAGCCTTCAGATCCGCAGCCTTCAAGGTATTCAAAGAACTCAGATAAGATAAAAGCTGGATTTTGTTTAGGGCTGAAAGCAGTTCGTAATTCGATCCTAAAGCCGACTGGGCAGCGTCAAGTTTAGACTGTGCACTTGCCGAAAGGGCATTGGCTTCAGTAGCCAAGGCAGCATATTTCGCAGGAATAGCGCCTGTACAGGCAGTTTCTGCAGCCGCAAGAGGAGCAATATTAGCCGCATAGGCATTTGCAATTTTAGTGTTTTCTGCCGCTCTGCTGGCATCAAGCTTCGCTTTTACAGCATCAAATACTGCATTTGCCTTTACCAGACAAGCATCTTCTACCAATACACCATTGGTGCTTTCTACTGCTTCAGGAGCAGATGTTCGTGTTCCCGAAATTGTAGTTCCACCCACTGTAGGAAGGGTAAGAGCCGGCATATAGGCCTTTAGAACGGGATTGGCGGCGATCTTGTCCATAACAGTCTTAAGGTTGGCCGGAAGGGCTCCACCTGCAGAAATAGCAGCGATGGTCTCTGCATTCACAGAGTTCAGGGTGCTTACGTCCCCTGCGCTAAGGTTTGCAGAAACTTCAGCAGCCGCTTCTGTCGCCGCAGCGGGGATGTTATCAGGGGTAATTTCCGACATAGCAGAGGCTACAGCAGCAGTTTTGGCAGAAACAGCGACAGAAGATTCCGTTGATGTTACAGCCGCAGGCGTAGTCAGGGTAATGGTCGGAAGCTCAATTTTGTTAAGTTCTTCTGTCAGACCCTGATCTGGTTCCGTTGGGAATGGCTCGTCCTTCTTTTTGCAATTGTACATCACACTGGTGATGAGCATTGCCAATGTTAAAAGCTTCAGTGTACGTTTTTTCATTGTGATTGTTAAACTGTTAGTGATAATTATGACTCTTTATGGTGTTTGTTTTTTGTCCTATGGCAGCCATTGCTGGAAGCCCAGGAGGGTTGATGCTTCCGTAGAAGCCATATTCAGCCCAGGGTAAGGCATGGGGGCACTGATTATTGTCCTCGTCCCAAAACCATTACCTGAACGGTTTTGAAGATAAGCTTGATATCGTCTAATATGCTGTAAGATTTTAAATATTGCACATCGTACTGTAGTCGTTCCACATTTTTGGCTACTGTGTCGGCATAGCCCACATTGATCTGGCCAATAGAGGTGATCCCTGGCTTCACGGTAAGCAACCGCTGAAAGTCGTGGGGCTCGGCCTCCATCAGCATATCCACGTCATATTTATACAGAGGACGGGGACCGACTACCGACATATCACCTTTTAGTACATTATAGAACTGAGGAAGCTCATCCAGCCTGGTTTTTCTTAGGATTTTTCCAACAGGGGTGATCCGGGGGTCATTATCGCCCTGAGAATGTTGCAGTCCCATCTTGTCACAGTCGGCATACATGCTTCGGAATTTATAGATCTCAAATATTTCTCCCCAGCGTCCCGAACGTTTTTGACGGAAGAAAATCGGTCCCGGAGAGGAAAGTTTTACTACCAGCATAAGTATAAGAAAGAGTGGCGCACCCAGGATCATTACAATACTGGAGAAGACCAGGTCGAAAACACGTTTGATACTCTGTTCCTGAATATTGGAAAAGGGTTTGGTATTGACCTGAATTACCGGATACAAATCGTGGTATTCGATACGGGCCATTTTGTCCATAAAGCCCCTGAAATCGGGTACCAGGCGGATTTGCGTACGGTGGCGCTCGCCCAGGCGAATCAAGTCGCGCACTTGTTCATCGGTCAGGTCGGACAGGCAGCAATACACATAATCCAGTTTTTGCTCGTTGATCATCGCTTCCAACCGGTTCATCTGTTCGGGGTCGTCGTTGGTAAAGGGTACGGTACCGTAGAAGCGGTAGCCAAGCTCGCGGTTCTGGCTGTAGAAGTTGCGGATCATGGTAGCCAGTTCTCCCTTGCCCACCACCACATAGCGGTTGTAGTTATAACCGGCATGGCGATAAAGCTTTAAAACGCTCACCGCCACCGCCCTGGACAGGGTGCTTGCCAATAAAAACAAGGCATAGGTCAACAGAAACTGTGAACGGGAATATAGATCACCCACCTGAGCGAAATACATAAAGCCCATCAATAATCCAGCATGTGCTACTGCCGTTTTGAGCAGACTGGTAATCTGAATATTAAAATGGTAGGATAGTCGGGTAAAATAATAGGTTCTTGCCAGGTTTGAGCACAGGAGCCATAAGAGGTTGGCTACCAGAAGCATATTGGTATAAGGATCTCCTAGTAAGGTCGGTAGAGATTCAAAACGGAGGGCGTAGGCAAGAAAAAAGGATACATTGAGTAGGACGAGATCCGTCCATAGATGGACCTTCGGCAGAAGGCCAGCGAATCGATTCTTCATGATGTTTTTATAATAACGTTGAGTAATGACTTGGCCGGACTGAGTAAGGTTCGACAAAGCTGAATTTTAGGTTTTACATGTTTTAGCTAAATAGCCTAGACATGCAAATGCAAATATATAGAATAACTTCTAACTATTTATTATTAAAACCCTTGTATTCTAATACGAATATACCAAATATTGTACAGTATCAAATAAATGTTTTTAGGACAAAAGTTATTTTGTTATTAAACTTCAAAAATTTAACTGAATTGTACTATTAAAAGGTTAAAAACTTAGTTAATGGTAATAAATATGTGGCTGGAAGGTTGATTTTTAAGGATATATGTCCTAAACCCAGTTCTCCCTTTCTTTATGACTAACCTTACCACGTATGACTTTATGATAGTACTCCTGGGCGAAAAGCTTCATAAAAATGGTATTAGTAACCAGATAGCGTTTCCACAATCTACCAGGTTCCTGATATAGCCGGAACAACCACTCCAGCCCTTTGTCCTGCATCCATTGAGGAGCCCTGGTTTGAGTGCGGGCATAGACGGGAAATGCTCCACCCAGTCCTATCATCACGGAATGGATTTTGCCTTGCATTTTGAACATCCATTTTTCCTGTTTGGGACAACCTAATCCTACAAACACAAAACCAGGCTGTACCTTGTTGATCATAGAGATTACTTCTTGATCTTCTTCTTCTGTCATTGCCCGAAAGGGAGGAGAGTAAGCACCGGCCACATTCAAATGTGGGTATTCGCTAGTGGCCCTTTTGATCATCGCATTCAGAACTTCATCCGTTGAGCCATAAAAAAAGACGCCAATCCCACGCTTCGCAGCTTCTTCTATCAGGGAAGGCAGCAGATCCATTCCAGCGACCCGATCCTGTTTGGCTCCATAGATTATTTCCAGACCCTTAGCAAGAGGCATACCGTCTGGAGTGACTACATCGGCACGATTCAGAATTGCCTGCATAAATATGTCCTGATTAGCCTCCACCAGCATATGCACGTTAGCTACACAAACTGTTGTGGAGGTAAGCGTAGCTGCATTCAGGGTTAACGTATTAATAAAGGCTCTGTAACTGCCTATACTAATGTTGCAATTTAAGAATTCCCTTTTCTCTGTTAATCGTTCTATAGGCATTTTTTAATACATCTAGACTAATGGATGGAGTATAATATTCGTTATAGTGTAATACGGCATTTTTTTGAAAAGCACTACGATCGGTAGGAGAGAAATCTTATTTCCCTTTACTAATATCTGCTTCGTCCGAATTAAGGCGGTCTATATATGTTAGTACTTATCAAAAGTTATTAGTTTAATAACTTTTGATAAGTTTATACTTGTGTAACTTCAAATCTTCAGCAGTCTCAAATCTATCCCTAATTTTCTTAGCGGGATTACCTGCATATATGGAATAAGGGTCAACATTTTTAGTGACGATACTTCCTGCTGCAATTATTGATCCCTCTCCAATTTGGATACCCCCCATAATTATGGCCCCATAACCTATCCATACGTCATTGCCAATATAGGTTATAACGTTCTTGCCTTTCCAACTATAATTTTTGTCCCTAATACTTTCAGCCAATCTAATCGGTGTTCCTATTTCTTGATAGTTATGATCGTATTTACCTATGATGCCCACACGATTTGCAATTAGGACATAATCGCCAATTACACAATCAGTTTCAATAAACGAATCACGGCCGATATAGAAGCTTTTGCCTATTTGTAATTGATGGGGGGCCCATAATCTTACTCGAGCTCCTGCATGAAAACCAGACTTTATATTATAGGAGCGGTATTTAATATGAACCAAATATAAATCACGTAGTTTTTTAATCAATTGGATCATTATTTTGAAAAATTTCGTGAAAATTTGACTATATATGATTCAAGCTTAGAAAGAAACCTTTGCTGTAGACCCATTTTATCATTAAATTTCTTCTGAAAATGTTTGGAAAGCGCAATAGTTTTCGGAAACTGAAAATCGAATCTACATAACTTATCGATATTCGGAATATATCGTCTTTCTGAGCCTGTTGTATGCGTCGCGTCGCTGTCAAAACCTTCATTAAATATCTTTGAATAGACAGGATATAATGTTAAAGTCTTGGTTTTGAATTGATGATAAAACCAGCGAATGGCCCAGGAATCTAAGGATCCTTCCATCTGTTTATCTAACATGGCATTGAGGTCAGAGCCTCCTTTGGCAAATTCCTTACGAGCTTTGAGGTTATTTTTGAAGCTTGGGTAATCATTTACCGACCAATCCACATTATCCCATCTGTCCAACCATGTAGCCCAACCCCAAGACCACCCTCTGTTGAGAAAATATGCGTCATCATCGTTATGTTGTTTTTCGCCAAGATTAAATGAATAGCCTGAAATGGAAAGCACCTCCGTATTGGTATGATATGACTCCAAACCTAAGTTCATAAATTGTAAAAAGTTTTTGGTCGTTATCAGATCATCCTCCAGAACTATCACCTTTTCAGATTGCTTAATAATTAGAGATACTCCATCTATTATGGAAGATGCCAGACCCTTATTTACACGAGATTCGTAAATGGTAATATTTCTGAAGCCTGTAACAGTTTTTAAATAATCTCGTAGACAAGCAATTATTTCAGCATCCTTTTCATTCTTAGGGCCATCCGAAAAGATATATAGATCACTTTCATCCGCTAAGGCATTTTCTTTAAGTGCCTCTATAGTCTTTTTAACCGTTGCCAGACGTTTATAGGTAAATAGCAAGATTGGAGCTGGTTGAAAAATCATAATTTAAATAGTAGTGAGGAATGGATTCGCAACGGCTATCAATTTTTTAGACTTCTCTTATCAGTTTCGAGTCGATTCAAAATTGAGGAGGGCACTAAAAGCGTTATTATAAATTAATTTATACTGATCAGCAACCGCCTTGCCGCTATAATTATCTAAAATACGCCTTCGAATTTTAACGGAGTCGAACTGAGATTTATTGGCGATTAAGTGTAAAATTGCCTTTTGTAAATCTTCTGAAGTTTTTTCTACCAAAATACCTGTCTCAGGACTAATGATATCCTCCGGTCCCCCTGATCTAGTCGATATTACCGGAACACCCATTGCCATAGCTTCAATGAGAACTACTCCAAATGTTTCTACATCACTTGGTAGTACGAATATAGAAGTCTTGGATAACTGATCTTTTACTTGCTCCTTTGTTAAAAATCCTGAAAATGAAATCTTTGAATCAAGATTTAACCTTTTAACCTGAGCTTGCAGACGACTTGTTTCAGGGCCTACGCCTCCTATAACTAATTTTACATTAGCAACTTGTTGGCAAATATTATGAAATGCTTCAATAAGTCTATCTATCCTTTTCTTTCTTTCGTGGTAACAGACAGTAAAAATTGTCAAATAAGGTAACTGTGATGAATCTCCAATTGCCGTATTTTGAAAATAATTGGTATCTATAAAATTAGGAATCACTTCAAATAAATTGACCGGTAGAGATAGTTTGTTAGCTAATAATTTTTGGAATTCTGTACTCACTGCTATTACTTTAAATGCATTCGAATATACTTCGTTTATTGCAGACTTAAGTTCTACGCTTAAAGGCTTCAAAGCATAAGCAGTTGAATGCTCAGTAATTAAATATGGGATGTTATATTTCCTCTTTATATGGAGTGCTACCATGCCTGCATTTTGAGCACAATGTGCATGAATGATATCGGGCTTACCATAATTATTAATGTAATGCTCGAACAATTTTATAGAATTGTATATCCAAATCTTTGATCCTAGTTTAAATTTTGTAGGAATTATATTCCATCCTCTTTTTCTAAAAACAGGTACATTGTTCTCAATCCCGTAGGTGGTTTGAAAGTGAGCCAAGCGAAATTTTTTTATAGTGAATGATCTAATAGATCGGGATTCATTGAAAAGTACCGTCGCATTAACTCCGTTTTGTACGAGCATTTCTGTTTGTTCTTGGAAAAAGTTACCGCGTGGGAAATCCATTTCCATTGGATAAAAAGAAGGGAGAATAAGTATTTTTGGCGGCATTGCGTTTCTAAATTATCTAAATAGGTTTAATTTAAGCTTTATTATTAATTAAACATTCGTCCAAAAACTCATACGAAGATTTTCTCATTTCTTTTAGCAGTTTATTAGTTATGTTATAATCAATATCTGTGCTAAGAATATTACTCGATAATATATCCTCCTTTTGATAAAAAAACCTGTCGCTAAGATTTAAGCTTTTTAACAAGGACAACATTCTTCCAATTCTCTCCGGATGTGCTGGTAATACTACAAATGGTTTATTGAATATAATTGCGAACACCATGCAATGAAAAGAATCTGTGATTACGAACGAAGCTTCCCTTATTTTCCGGACCCATTCTTCTACAGAAGTGAAGGGAGAAATTTTAACGTCCTTCTGGGGTTTATTTTCATTAAGAGCAATGGGATCTAAATTTAGTTGGACACTAACAGCTCTTACAAAACTGAACCAGTCATCATCTTTAGCAAACTTGTATGTTATTAGCGAGCTTTTTGTAGTAGTAGGGCCTGTTAGATTATCATAGTTATCAAGCAGAAGTGTAGGGTCCAATACTTGCTTTGATCGGATACCAAAGATTTCTTTGGCAATCTCTACTCCCGAATCTTCCCTAATACCGACAGAATCAAATTTTCCCAGAAAGGTTTTAATATCGTCATCAAATTGGGTTGATGTCCAAGAACTTAATCCAAAACTTGCAGCATATGCTATCCTTTTTTGACTATCTTGTAAAAAGCTAAAAAAGTACTCCAAACAGTTATCGCCGGTGATTTGTGGATTCCAAACCTGATCACTACCAACAATGAAACAATCAGCCACAGGTAAATCTGCTTTTAGTTCAGAATAGTTAATATACTTTCTGGTCGGCTTAGGAAGATATTCCTTTCTGAATTTGTTTAGGCGATAGTGATAGATTGCAAATCTTATCCTATTCCTTAGACTAGTTTTTTTTGGGGGTTTGTTTAAGTTCAATAAGTTTACGGTGTGTCCTTTTAATTTTAATACCTCGGATAAGGCGTAGCACTGCAGTAAAGCTCCGTAATTATTGGCATAATGAAACGTTAAAATTACAATTTTCATAATTATGATTTTCTTTTAGATATATCAATTAAGTAAAGAACCATCGCCTCAATTCCAAACATTCCATTCCGATATAGTTCCACAGTCGTAAGTGAGGCAATAAGAATATAAAGAAAGTAAGAACTTAAATAGAAAGTGTCTTGGCTCGTTTTCGTAAAAATGGCTTTAATAAATATTGATATAAACAATATAAGAGCAAATATTCCATAGATAAACGCAAATCCAATGATACCCAAATCAGCGAAGATATATCCGTTTAGTTTTGCGCCAATATTTAATACAAGATTACCATATCTACTATCCTCTTGAGGAAACCCATTACCAAAAATTAGGCTTCCTATATCAACATTGACTTTATCCGAAAAAAAATTAAAAGTTCTTACACGAATATAATCTTGACCATCTACATATTGGTTTTTGGTTTGTTCTGTCATACTATCGATATAATCTTGAAAGCTTGGTAATAGATAAATACATCCTAAGAGAAGACCAATAATACACGTATTTCTAATTATTTTAAAAGGGTTTGCTGTTAACCTTATCACCAATACATATGAAGCAATTACGCCGGAAATGAGTAGTGTGCGGAAACCCAATAAAAATAAAAATAAAAACCCGACTGCATAAAATATTATATATTTCGTTTTTCGTGTAAGAATAAATCGGTTCAGGGCTAATAAAGTAGATAACATCAAGAAACCCGCACCTTCAATTCGAAACCTCAGTAAACCTCTATCAAATCCTTCAATACTACCGTAGTTTACTATTTTATATGGATATAGTAAAAATTGTGTTAGAAATACGGTCATATAAACCATTGCCAATATAAATATTAGCTGTTCAAGAAATTCTTTATGAATACGTAATTTGTGCAATTGGAAATACACTAAAAGATAAAAAAAATACCTCATAGCAATTATAGTAGCAACTATATTTTGGTCATGATATAGCCAGCAAGAAACTGCACTTAGCAAAATGGCAACAAAAAATAATTGCAATAAAGTCGACGAGCTTCTCTTTTTTGTGGAAGAGTAATTATGGCTAATTAAATCTCGAAATATTAACACTAAGGCAAGTGCATCTAATATAAAGTATACAGATTCCCCTACTCGAAAATATAAACCAAAAAGGTGAACTGAGCACAACAAAGTCGCAGCTATTGATATATTATTGCTTTTTTTAATCATAATATCTTCAATACTAACTTATCAGTTCTTTAATTCTAATTGAAGGAATATATGTAGTCATATAATCCATGGAAAAACGTTTGGAGCTTGCGATTTTAAACGTTTTGGGTGGTATTCCACAAGAAATCATTGCAATAAAAACCTCGGATTCCTTAATTCCACAAACTCTTCTTAGTTCTTTATCTTTTTTAGGATCCGTACTACAATTTAAAATACATCCAGCTACTTGGTGATAATGTAATGAATAGAGTATATTCATTGCATACATACCACCATCAATGAAGGCCTGGTTCCTTTCCGACACACTATTAAAGACGCCTAATTCCGCCGTCATAATTATTAATTTATTAGCTAAGTGTCCAAAGCCACGATTCCCACCTTGAATTTCTAATATTTTGCTAATTTGTTGTTTGTCTGTATATACATAAACTCGTGAGGTTTGCCTATTACAAGCCGAAGGAGTATTTCTTGCAATATCAATTGAGTCCGTTATTTTTTGAATTGGAATTTCCTCGTTACAATAATTACGAATACTCGAACGAGAACTTGAAAACTCTAGAAAGGACTTATTTGTTTTAGCAAAGTAGTCTTCTCTTGAAATTGAAATTTGAGAAGAGGCATCTATTCTACCATATTTCAAGATTAAATCGTTATATTTAGAAATTATTGCTTTATTTAATTGATAATTATTTTCTTCATGAAATGTTATATACTCGGCTATAACTTGGCTCGCATGCTTTATCTGCTCATCATTTCGATCAAAGTATGAAATATATCTAATACATTGATCTATAAGCTGAAGCATTCTATCTTGACCAAATCCAAGGCGAGTTTCAGGCATCGTTAGGCCCTTTTCAATTACATGATAATTCCTTATTATTGTGGCGACTAGTTTAATTCCTTGATTGTCATATTGCAACATGCTAGAATGATATAAAAAGCGTTCGGCATCATGCAAATACGCCCGTAATAGATTAATTCTTTCAATATGAGTCTTAAAGAAGAGAATTACAGGATACGGAATCCATTTTTTTACCAATGTCTTCATTTTCTTATTTGTTTTTTAATAGCATTTAAGATCGATAGATTCATATGCTTTGAAAGATAATAGTTAGTCCATCCGGCCATGATAAGTAAGATGGAAATAGCCATAAATATGAGGTAGGTTCCACTCGTGTAATTAGAAATTATCCATGCTGCACAAATAAAGATAAATGAACCACATACTATCTGTCGTAATATATTTGTACTATGAAAATTATAAAGCCTTTTGGCAATAAGCCAACACAATAGAAGATAGACGATATAGGCTACGAAATAATTTACTCCCAGAGCGCCGACGCCATACGTTTTACTTAAGAGTACTAAAAGGATATAATCTAAAGACCAGAATACAGCTTGTAAGATTACATAAATAATGGGTTTGTTTTTAGCCATGATAGCGTGACTAAATGGGAATCCTAGCACCCGAAGTGCTACGCCTAAGACTTGCCATTTGATTATATCATTTGCTAAAAGGAACTCACTAGAATACAATATTTCTAAAATTGATTTCGAGAACAATAATATAAACACGACACCGATACTTGAAATAAGAGCTCCTAATTCCATTTGTTCATTAATAAGTGAAGTTAGTTTTTTAGAATCATCAATCACCTTTACTAATCGGGGCATAAAATCTATACCCATCGCCGATAAAATAATTCCGATGTATAAATTGGAAATTGTCCAACTCGCTTGATATAAACCAACTGTACTGATATTAAATGCTTCACTTAGGTATGTCCTTGAGAAGTATGAGGAAAAGGCTGCAATTATAGCTGTAATGCTAAAACCTAAGCCCAAGAACAATAGCGATTTTATTTTATTGTATGAATATTTTCGGGAAATTATAGTATGTTTTAAATTGTGTCTTTTTAGAAACCACCAGGTACTTATTAATGTTGACAATCCAACTAAGCTCAAGTACCATGGTATTCCTTCTAATCCTAGCCAATAAACCAAACTTATAGTAATTATTGATCCTAAGGCAGAACCGATTATTTGACTTAAAGCAAGCCCCTTCATATCCCTAAGACCATTCAGTATAGATTTATGACCTTTACTTACACCATTAAATATGATTGATGAAGAAATTATAATAATTCCTATATAATAGCTTTCTGACTGAAATAAGGACCGGCTTATGGACTTAGAAAAAAAAATAGAAAAAATTGCAGCTATTAATGAAAAACATAGAATTGTTATTTTGGTTAGATATATATATTGTTCCTTTTCCTGGATATCTTCTGTTTTGGCTATTTCTCGTACTGAACTTTGATCAACTCCCAACGTTGAGAATGTTGATACCATTTCAATATAAGTTTGATATAGTCCCCAAATACCAAATCCATGAGTGCCTAAAAACAATGCAATAAACTTATTTCTAATTAAACCAAAAATAAGCTGAACCACTTGAACAAGAGCAATTAACCCTGTCGATTTTAAGATACTTTTATAAGTCGACATAATATTAATCTAATGTTGACATAGTTAAAATTTCCATTGAATGTTTCTTTTTATAACTTTAGCTGGGACTCCTGCGGCTAAGCAATTTTCTGGAATTGATTTGTTTACTACTGACCCTGCTCCAATGATTGAACCATCGCCAATAGTAACTCCCTTTAGAATTGTAACATTTAGTCCAATCCATACATTATTACCTATAGTAATAGGTTCTGCTTTCGGTCGCGTTGAGTCCACTAACTCATGAGCATCACTATCCCATATGGTAACATTTTCGGAAATTGCAACATTATGACCAATATTTATTTCTTTGAAACATCTAATTTTGGCAAATCGGTTAATGAAACCGCTACCCAAGGTTAATTGGGCATCTTTGGATAGGATTATATGGGATCCTGATTTAATTGAAAAACCATTTTGAATAATTATTCTAGAATTTTCTTGTAATTCAATTAAACCTGGGAATGGCTCAATAACTGAACTGCCTGAGTTAAATCTAAATATGCCTTTATTTATTTCTACTCTTGAACTGCGACAAGCACGTATCCATGAATTACCGTAGACTAGAATTTTGTTTTTACCAACGTGATTGCCATTTATTAGAATATTTAGAAATAGACTCCGAAATAGGTTTACCCGTTTGAGACTATTGAATAAAATTATTAAATTTTTGATCATAATTGAGAAGCAATAGCTTTAAAGGCTAAAGCTATTACCATTTATATTCTCTATTTATTCAAAATAATTCAATACCCCAAAGCCTTCTTTCATTAGCAGTCGGTCTTTTTGGAACAGACGTAGATCGGCCGAGGTCATATCTTCGATCAGGGTCTGCAGGGTATATTTAGGTTTCCAGCCAAGTTTTTCGTTGGACTTGGTAGGGTCTCCGATCAGTAGCTCAACCTCGGTCGGGCGGTAGTAGCGGGGATCGATTTTCAGAACGGTAGCCCCGATTTTCAGATGATCTGTTTCGGTGATATTTAGCTCCGTCATACGATCCTTATCGAAAGAAGCAATGGTTGCTACCTCATTCTCTTCGCTTCCGGTAAAGGCAAGCTCTACTCCTAAAAAGGCGAAGGTCTGACGGATAAACTCCCGTACCCGGGTAGTGACACCGGTGGCGATGACATAGTCTTCGGAAACTTCCTGCTGCAGAATCAGATACATGGCTTCTACATAATCCTTGGCGTGTCCCCAGTCGCGTTGTGCGTCAATATTACCCATATACAGACAGTCCTGCAGGCCTAAAACGATTTTGGCAGCGGCACGGGTAATCTTGCGGGTTACAAAGGTCTCTCCACGCAGGGGAGATTCATGGTTGAAAAGAATCCCGTTCGACGCAAACATTCCATAGGCTTCCCGGTAGTTTACGGTAATCCAGTAGGCATACATTTTCGCTACGGCATAGGGAGAACGTGGGTAAAAGGGAGTCGTCTCCGACTGGGGAACGGCCTGAACCAACCCGTAAAGCTCCGAAGTGGATGCCTGGTAAATCTTAGTTTTTTTCGTTAATCCCAGCAGGCGTACCGCTTCCAGGATACGTAGGGTACCGATACCATCTGCATTGGCGGTGTATTCCGGCATTTCGAAACTTACCTGTACATGGCTCATGGCGGCCAGGTTATAAATCTCGTCGGGCTGTACCTCCTGAATGATCCGGGTAAGATTCATGGAGTCGGTAAGGTCTCCGTAATGAAGGATAAATTTGGCATTATCCACATGTGGATCCTCATAAAGATGATCGATGCGGTCGGTATTGAACAGGGAGCTTCTGCGTTTTACACCATGCACGGTATAGCCCTTGCTTAAAAGAAGTTCACTTAGATAGGCTCCGTCTTGTCCGGTTACACCGGTAATTAATGCTACTTTATTTTCCATTTTTATATAAGTTCAGTAAAGTTCGTACAATATCAATAGGTTATCAGGCGGAATAAACGACCTGGTGTTGAAGGAAATCCTGATAGGCCAGAGTCACACCCTCCGGCAGTTCTACCCGGTGTTTCCATCCCAGGGCATGCAGATTGGTAACGTCCATGAGTTTTCGGGGCGTCCCATCGGGTTTGCTGCTGTCCCAGACGATTTCCCCAGTGAATCCTACGGTCTGGGCTACCAGCTCAGTAAGGGCCTTAATGGTGAGGTCTTCACCGGTACCAATATTGATCAGGTCTCTTCCATTATAGGATTCCATCAGGAATAGGCAGGCGTCGGCCAGGTCGTCGGCGAACAGGAATTCCCTTCTGGGAGAGCCCGTGCCCCAGGCCTCTACGGTAGGGCTATTACTTTCTTTGGCCTCATGAAACTTACGGATCAGGGCCGGAAGTACATGTGAATGATGAAGATCGTAATTATCACCATAGCCATACAGGTTGGTGGGCATCACGCTGATAAAATTACAGCCATATTGGTCTCTATAGGCCTCACATAACTTGATCCCAGCGATTTTTGCTATGGCATAAGGCTCGTTGGTAGGTTCCAGGGGGCCGGTAAGCAAAGCGCTTTCCTGCAAGGGCTGGGGGGCCAGCTTGGGGTAGATGCAGGAGGAGCCCAGAAACATAAGCTTGGTAACGCCATGTACATAGGCCTGATGAATGATATTGGCCTCAATCATCAGGTTTTCATAGATAAAGTCGGCACGGTAGGTATTATTAGCGACAATGCCCCCAACCTTGGCCGCTGCCAAAAACACATATTCAGGTTTTTCGGCTTCGAAAAAATCCGCCACAGCCTGCTGATTGCGCAGGTCAAGCTCGGAAGAGGTTCTGACGACGATATTGTCGAACCCTCTTTCTTGTAAGGCTCTTCTGATAGCGGACCCTACCATCCCCCGGTGCCCTGCTATATATATTTTTGCGTTCTGTTTCATTTTAATATATGCCCTTAGCTTTAAGGCTATTTGCTGGTTTATAATATCTGTTCTTTTACACTTCGACAGGCTCAGTGTGACACTGTTTTTCCTTGCTGTCAGCCTGAGCCTGATCTGTCAGCCTGAGCTTGTCGAAGGCCCCTTCGGTTACCTCCTGATATCTACTCTTTAACACTTCGACAGGCTTAGTGTGACACTGTTTCTCCTTCTTGTCAGCTTGACCTGTCAGCCTGAGCTTGTCGAAGGCCGAAGCTATTCCTGTCAGCCTGAGCTTGTCGAAGGCCCCTTTGGTTATCTAATAATGTCTGCTCTTTTACACTTCGACAGGCTCAGTGTGACACCGACATCCTCTCCCTAAGCTACTAACTCGGGCTTTTCAATTTCCAGGCGTTCGTAAACCTTTTTTACATCCTGGCTACACTTTTTGGATAGGACAAGAATGGCATCCTCGGTTTCTACCAGTACCAAATCCTCTACTCCTACAAACTCTACATGTTTTTTGGAACCTACTACACAGTTATTACTAACAAAATGCTGTTGTTCTCCCTTCGTTTCCCAATGTTCCCAGATAGACTCGAAAGAACCCAGGTCGGACCAGCCGAAGGAGGTTTGAACCACCTTTATTCTTTTAGACCGTTCCATTACCGCATAGTCGATACTTTTCGAGGGTATCTCCATGGTCTCTGCTTCGGGCAAAAGACAATCCTGACTCAGTGCGAAGCAATTCCTTGATTTTTCAAGTATTTCGGGTTCGAAGGCTTCCAGTTCGTCCAGGTAAGCCTGAGCCTGAAAACAGAACATTCCGCTGTTCCACAGGAAATTTCCTTGTTCCAGAAAAAGTTGAGCCGTACTCTGATCGGGTTTCTCCCGGAATCCCAGTACCTCATTCCCTGCTGTTTCTATATAACCATAGCCTGTCTCCGGCTTGGTAGGGGTAATGCCAAAGGTCACCAAATGACCCTGAGCAGCCAGTGTTTTGGCTTCTGCAATGGCCGCGGCATAGGCAACTTCATTGGTGATAATATGATCGGATGGGGTGATGAGCAGAATGTCTTCGGGAGCAGCTGCCAGGGCCGCAAAGGCGATGGCGGCCGCAGTGTTTCTGGGAGCGGCTTCTACGATTTCCGTATAATGCCCAATTCCAGCCCGCATCAGATCTGACTGTGATAATAAGTAATTGTCTTTATTGCCCACCACCATCAGATGGTCGGCCAGGGCACGGTTGCGTTCAGCAGTGAGTTGAAACAGTGACTTGTCGTCGAACATAGGAATGTACTGCTTCGGCATGGACTTGCGTGACACAGGCCATAAACGGCTGCCAACGCCACCAGAAAGTATTACATGAATGATCCTGGACATGTGCTTATATGATTCATTTCTATTTCAGTGATGAGGGTCGCTCCCCCGGTTTGAAGAGCTTAAGGCGGGGAGAGGATTTTACCTTAAGGGCATAGGCTGGGGCCCGGGTCGTCGGGCCCCATTATATTAATCGGCCAGGGCAGCTTCGGCTGGCACCAGTGCGGAACGGCCAATACTGTAATAAGCAAAGCCTTGTTCCTTCATCGTAGATAGTTCATATAAATTACGGCCATCGAAAATGACTTTATTTTTAAGGAGTTTGCCCATTTTATCAAAATCCGGGGTGCGGAACTGTGGCCATTCCGTAAAGATCATCAGCACATCGGCATCGTCCAAAGCCGCATAGGCCGTATGACAATAGGTGATTTCGGGGAGGAGTTTCTTTACATTATCCATGGCTTCCGGATCGTAGGCGGTAACTTTGGCACCGGCGGCGATCAGGGCTTTGATATTTTCCAAAGCAGGAGCCTCACGGATGTCGTCGGTATAGGGCTTAAATGCAAGTCCCCAAACGGCTATGGTTTTCCCTTCCAGGTTGCCTTCAAAATAATCCTGTACGATAGGAATTAGCTTTTTCTTCTGATCTTCGTTGACGGCCATCACCGAGGTCAGCGTGCGGAAGTCGTAACCATAATCCCTGGAAGTACGGGCCAGTGCCTGCACGTCTTTGGGGAAGCAACTCCCTCCGTAACCGATACCGGCAAAGAGAAAACGCTTGCCTATGCGACTGTCGGTCCCGATGCCCCGGCGGATATCGTCTACATTGGCGCCTACCTTTTCGCAGAGGTTGGCGATCTCATTCATAAAGGTGATCTTCAGGGCAAGGAATGAGTTGGCAGCATATTTGGTCATTTCTGCCGAACGTTCGTCCATAAAAATAACGGGGTTGCCCTGACGCACCAAGGGAGCATATAGCTTCTCCATCACTCTTTTGGCCTGCTCCGACTGAGTCCCTACCACTACACGGTCGGGTTTCATAAAGTCTTCAACGGCAACTCCTTCCCGCAAAAATTCGGGATTGGACACTACATCGAATGGAACGGTAGCATTGGCGGCGATGGCCGCCTGAACCTTCTGTGCGGTGCCCACCGGAACCGTGCTCTTATCGATTACTACCACATATTGATGCAGAAGGGGGCCCAGGTCATTGGCTACGCCTAATATATATTTGAGGTCGGCTGAGCCATCTTCCCCTGGAGGGGTAGGGAGGGCCAGAAAGATTACCTCGGCATCCTGAATACCCTCTGCCAGATTGGTGGTAAAGCTGAGACGCCCTTCGGCAATATTGCGGTCGAAGAGCACATCCAGACCGGGCTCATAAATGGGGATCTCTCCATTCTGCATCCGGGCTACCTTATGCGCATCGATGTCTACGCAGGTAACCTGATTCCCTGTTTCGGCGAAACAGGTTCCCGTTACGAGTCCTACGTAACCGGTTCCTACTACTGCAATTTTCATAATAACGTTGAGTAAAATAAAATGCTATACTTCAAACTGTTGGTCCATAACTCTAAATAAAGGAATCCTGGCCCGTTTGTAGAAATCTGTTGTTATTGCTGTCAGCATCAGGTAGTAAACCGCTATTGCCCCGGAGGTCTATTCGGCTTACTGCCTGATTTTTATGCTAACAGACTTTTCATAACGTTGAGTAAATATGATAACGTTGAGTAAAATCCAATATCAATTCGAAACTAAATAGAAAATTTACTATTAATTATCTCAAATGCATACTATTTTGACTTATTCTGTGGATTGTCTTGGTATAAGACAATCCACAGGGACGAAATTAGGATTTTTTTTACAATTGGCAAAATTTATTAGGTTAAATTTTCTTATTATATACTAAATATTTTGACAAAATACTTGTTAGTTTACTTTTTTGGATGAATTAATTATATTATACCAATTTATGAATAAGTATACTAACGGTTATGATAAATATTAACCTTTGCCTATCAGTTTTTTCAGCCTGTCTACGCTTAAGGTTTTGGTTTTGGCGCTTACCTCATCTTCGGTATAATAGCCATATCCATACCCGCCATAGCCATAGCCATAGCCATAACCTGCCCCGTAATTGACCCCGTTATAGATAATGGAAAGGTTTTTGAATCTTTTGGTTCTATATAAATCGCCAATGCGTTTCAAATGATCGAGTAAGGTATAGTTGAAACGAACCACATAAAGGGAGGCGTCAACAAAATCACCGATCAGTGCTGCATCGGTCACCAATCCATAGGGAGGGGAGTCAATAAGCACATAATCGTATTCCTTGCGCAGCTCAGCAATCATTTGAGGCAGGCGTCCGTTGGTTAAGAGTTCAGAAGGGTTGGGAGGTAGGGGACCACTGGTAATCACGTCGAATCTGGGGTGTACACCGGTCGATTGGATCAGATTGGGGAGGTCCGATTGTCCGATCAGATAGTTGGAGACTCCTTTGGAATTGCTCACCTGCAAACGGTCCTGCAGGGAGGGCTTGCGCAAATCGAGCCCAAGCAATACCACCCGTTTGTCGGAAAAGGCCAGAGAAGCCGCCAGGTTGATGCTGATAAAGCTTTTCCCTTCTCCACCCACCGAAGAGGTAAACATAATGGTCCGGCAACTACCATCTCCCAGATATTGAAGGTTGGTACGAAGAGCCCTAAACTGTTCGGCTACTGCACTCCGGCTGGTCATTTTGATAATGGCATCGGAAGCAGGCTGGTCCTTGCTGACTTTCATCATACCAATTTCTCCCAGAATGGAGGCGTGGGTTCTTTTTTCTATATCTTCCCGGTTCTGCACGGTATTATTGATCAGGAATATCAGATTGATCAAGAGCAGGGGGATGGCCAATCCGGCCATTAAAGCTCCCAGGGCGATTAGGGCCTTCTTGGGTTTAATAGGTTTGAAAGTTGAAATTGGGGCGTCTATCAACCTGCTGTCCGTTACCGTGGAGGCATAGGCCAGAGCCGTTTCTTCTCTTTTCTGTAACAGATAAAGATATAAATTTTCTTTGATGGTCTGCTGGCGCTTGATGCCCACATATTCCCGCTCTTTTTGCGGTATGCTTCGCAGGCCTGCCGAGAAGCGGCTGTTAATCGACTGTAAGTTTTGCTTGGTAACATCCATACCCCGGCGAAGATTTTGCACATTCTCGCGGATAGACTGCCTTACACTGGCCAGCTGGGTATTGATGGTCTCCAGCAAGGGGTTGTTGGCGGTGGTGGTACGGGCATAGCGTTCCCGCTGAAGTTCCAGCTCGTTAAATTTGGTAAGCAAAGACACCAGCACCGGATCGTTGATCATATAGGTAGCGGGTGCTACGGCCCCAGCACCTGCGTTCTTAATGTAGTTGTCTACGCTTTCCAGAATGGATATCTGGGTATTCACCTCATTAAGCTTGGCATCATTTTCCTTAATATTTTCCAGAAACAGCTCCGACTCGGCACTGATATCGGTCAGTCCCTTGCTGGTCTTATAGGTCTCTACATCCTTTTCTACATCCCCCAGTTCTCCCGTTATCAGGCCCAAACGGGTTTCAATAAATTTCAGGGTATTGCTGGCCTCACTGTTTTTGTCGGCCAGGGCAGAGCGCACATATACATCCAGGAGTTTATTCAGAACATCCCGGCCCCTCTGGACATTTACATCTTCAAAGGTGAGTTCGACCACCGTGCTCTTTACATTGGGTTGCTGTACACTCAGGCGAGCCAGCATACTCTCTGCCAGGCTTTTGGACTGTAAAAAGCGTATGCTCAGATCCTGAACCTTCGATTCGTCCCCTTTTTGCACGATAAAAGCTCCCCAGGCATTGGTGATCCGGCTATTGAATGGGTATACCTCATCATTTCCGTTAAGCGTGAAATGAGTGCTGTCTACCATTTCTATCTGCATAGGTTCTTCATAACCATACTCTGTAATCACCTCTGGAGTAACCTTAACGGGACTGCGGCCATAGATATTTACCGTTCTTAAACCTTCTTTGGTGGTATAGCTTACATCCAGCGCGAGCTCCTTGATGACCTGTTCGGTCAGGTTCTGAGATTTCAGAATTTCGATCTCATTTTCTACGAGTTTATTTCCTCCGAACTGATTGCTGAGTTCAGAGAGAATGTCTCCCTGTGCCCCGCTGATCCCCTTTTTCTCATCTTTGATAAGCATAGAGGTCTTGGTGCTGTATACAGGCTGGGTAATCTGTAGATAGAAGAATGCGGCCGTCAGGGTGATGGCTACGAAGATTGGAAACAGATACCAGTAGCGGAAATAGCGGCGGATATATTGCTGAAGGTCGAACTCTTGTTCTTCTTCTTCAAAATATTCCTGGGACCTGTTGCTGTTTTGTATTTCTTTCATAAACGTTGAGTAAACCGAATACTGGCTAATATTGAATTATTTTACAAAATTTAGAACGAGGATGGTGAGGGTACTTACTGCGGAAATTACACTGGCTATCAGAGGAAGGCGACGGGCACGGATATCGGACTCCAGCATTTTTGCTTCAACGGGCTCGACATATACTACATCGTTTTTGTGCAGATAGTAATAGGGCGAGTTAAAGACTTCGCGGCTTGTAAGGTCGATACGGGCATATTCTCTTTTGCCATTTTCTTCCCGGATCACCAGCACATTTTTTCTGTTTCCATAGATGGTCATATCTCCTGCGAGACTCAATACCTGAGGCAGGGTGATTTTCTCATCGGGAACCACATAAATAGCGGGGGCTTTTACTTCTCCCAGGATTGAGACCTTGAAGTTTACGTTCCGGACGATTACGGAAGGCTCCTTCAGATATTCTTTCAATCGGGTACGGATCAGTTCGGAAGCCTGTTCGGTTTTTAATCCCTGCAAGGATATTTTCCCGATCAGGGGCATTTCGATGGTACCGTCATTTTGAACCAGATAGCCTAAGGGTTGCAATTTGGCTCCGGCTCCTGAGGTTGCATAATTGGTGCTGGCCGTAGTCATAATGGCGGCTGCATTAAACATTTCATTTGATTCGGGACTAAGGCTCCCCACGATTATGGTCAGGATGTCGTTAGGTTCGATGGTGGGAACGTATATCTGGGTAATGGTATCGGCATGATATTTTAGGGTATCACCTTGGAAATATACAATTGACTTGGGAGAGACACAGGAGCTAAAAGATCCCGCTATTACTGCAAGAAGGGGAAGTAGAACTAATGTTAGGTTTATGCCCTTTTTTAAATTCGTAATCATAGGTAAGTATTCACAGCGTTAATAGGTATAAAATTCTTTATTTTCTGCGTTTAGATCGATTTTGTGCTAAGTATTAATGTTTTATAGAACCGCACTTCGAACTATCCAAGACGTACTTTGTCACCATGTCTAAATAATATCTGCTTACTTTAGTTATATTTCAGAGTACAAATGTAGCAGATATTCTATCATTCAATATGAATTTTACAGAAGTTTTTGATTCATAAAAGGATAGGTTACTAAATAATTCTGTTTATTATTTCGGCCCATTTGCTCTAAATGCTGAATTTTATGCGCGTCCGAACCCAAAAAAGTGATAAGATTGTTTTTAAGTAACCAGTTCGCCATTTTTTGAACATTATCTCCGTAATAGGACCCCAGGGACAGGGCATTGACCTGGAGTTCGCAACCCTGACCAACTAATTTCTGATAGATCGACGGGTCGGAGTAGTAATAGGTATATCGTTCAGGGTGTGCAAGTACGGGTTTATAGCCTTTTTCAATAATTGAAAACAGGGTTTCTGAGGTGTTGAGCAGGGGAGTGGAGTAGGGAAGTTCGACCAATAAACGATTCCCCGGAAGGGTAAGTAGTTCTTGCCCATTCTGCAGCATATCCACAAAATGCTCGTCTATAAAATATTCCGCGGCAGCATTGATTTCCAGAGTCAGGCCAGCCTTTGAGGCTGCCATCCTAACTTCTTCTAATCCATTAAGAATTATTTCAGGTGTGTTCTTATAGCAATCCCAGATAATATGGGGAGTGGTATAGATCCGGCGATAGCCTAGTTCCTGAAAGACTTTAATCATCTCCAACGCTTCCTCGATGGTTTCCACCCCATCGTCGATCCCAGGGATCAGATGTGAATGGATATCGATTTCGATATGTGAGAAGTCTTTGGTACGTGTTTCTTTCTTTTTGTATAACCAGTTAAACATAACTATTCCCGGATGTTTAAATTCTCTGTCGAGGGTGAAACAGATTGCGAATCCACTCCGAAATTTTCGAAATTGTTGAGTATTACAAATTTAGGGTAAATATAGTAGAATTATTTATTCTGTACTCCATTATTTTAGCCTTCGTAATCGGGATATTAAAATAACATTATAGAACTGTACTATACCTATTGCTGTTTTTTTTACTATGATAAATTTTCTTAATCTGTCTAATGGTTTGTAGGTATATAATAAAACTACTGTAAAATATACTACAAGGCCGGCTCTCGAATTTGGATTTCTTCTCTGTAAGGTTTCGATCAGCTCTCTGGCATTACTGTGGTCAGTCGTAAAAGGACTATTTCATTTTCTTATTTATTTTTGATTAGCTATACAATATTAATTCGGCCATAAGACCGATGAGATTACTATGGAAGAATAAGAATAACTTATCTTAATTGTATAGCTGAGGATAGAATTAGCCCTGAGGCCAAGTTTGCTCGACCACACTGATTCCAAAACTTGGAATAGCTGCTCTCAGGACTGGATACATAAATAGGATAATTTTGTTTGATCGGAAAATTCATGTTCGCCTGCCTGACTAAACCTGGGTGGACCAAGGATGAGGATAGGAAGAGCTTGACTTCCTAACTGTTTATCTGAGGCAGTAAATGCCTGGCCTCGGGTCAGATTTATCCTGAAGGAATGAGTAGTTTATCTTTGAATTCTTCCTTAATGGTATTATACATCATATTAATAGGAATTAAGCATGAAACGATTCGGGAGGATAATAGTATTTATAGCGGTATCATTGCTGCTGGTAGGAACACAGGTCCACGCACAGGATGGCTGGGTCTCGCTTTTTAACGGTCAGAATCTGGATGGCTGGGAGGTAGGAGAGAATGCCTCCTCATTTTCGGTCTCCGAAGGAAGGATAAAGGTGGCGGGGCCTAAGGCCCATTTATTTTATATGGGACCGGTGAAAAATCATAATTTTAAAAACTTTGAATTTCAGGCAACGGTGATGACCATGTCCGGAGCCAACTCAGGCATTTATTTCCATACCACCTTTCAGGAGGCGAGTTGGCCGAAGTTGGGCTACGAGGTTCAGGTCAATAATTCTCATACCGACTGGAAGCGGACAGGGAGCTTATATAATGTTGTGGACATTAAGGAGAATTATGCCCGGGATAATGAGTGGTTCAGCGAATATATCAAGGTAGAAGGAAAGCATATCACCGTTAAAATTAATGGTGTTACGGTAGTGGATTATGAAGAAAAGGACGTGGACAAGCGCCCGGAAGATACCATCGATAGAATTATCAAAAGTGGAACCTTTGCCCTTCAGGCCCACGATCCTAAAAGTGTCGTCTATTATAAGGATATTAAAGTACGACCGCTTACCGAGTAAGCATCTTTGTCTGGAGAGAAATTATTTTTTCTGGCCGCCGGGCTCCTGTAGGCTACGGTATTGGCTGGGGCTGATGCCCTCCGACTTTTTAAATTGGCGGCCAAAATAATTCAGGTCTGAAAATCCTAACTGGTAGCATACTTCTGAGATGCTGGTCCTGGAATCGGACAGGAGTTGTTTGGCCTTTTTTATTTTTTCCTTCAGTATAAATTCCAGGGGACTGAGGTTAAACTCCCGTTTAAAGGCTCTATAGAAGGAGGTTCTGCTCATACATGCCTTTTCACTTAGCTTTTCTACAGCAATCTTTTCGGTCAGGTTGGCCCGGATATAGCCAATGACATAGTCCAGCGGCTGCTCCTGCGCCTGGGGATGCTCTTCTGTCAGCTTCAGGTTTTGCGTTTGTATGATATGGACGATCATTTCCTGCAGAGCCAGGTCGGCGAGAATATCCTTAGCCAGGCCGCCTCCTGTGCAGATATGTATGAGTTTATTTAGGTTTTGCGCCAGGGATACATTGTTTAAAAAATGGTACTGATTGCGATGGAGCTGCCAGTATTGACCGGCCCCCTCCCGGGGGTAGTCTTCATTCAGTCGATGTATAATCTGATCGATCTTGGACTGGTCTAGTGCCAGAGCGATGCACTGGGTAGGATTGTCAGCACTGGCTTCCGGAAAATCAATCTGCATGGTGACATGGGCTGGTACCAGTACGCTCTGACCTGGTAGATAGTCGAAACCCGGTTGGTCAAATAAGTGCATAATTTTTTTACCTCTTAGCATGCTGGTGACTACGAAGTCGGGGAAAGTCAGCGGGACCATGGCCGAGTATTCCTTGGTTTCAAAAACATTCAGCTCACAATTTTTCAAGGTAAATGCACGGCGATTTTCTACCAAGGTTTTAAGGGATTTTTCTTCCGTGAGCGCTAAGGTATGGAGTAGATGGCCTTGGGGCATAATCGCTATGGGCTTTTTTGTAAAATGTAAACTTTAACAAGGGTCGCATGTATAATTTACAATATAGTGAGAAAATATTACATTTTATTGATTTTGAAGATCTATAATATTTTTTGTAAAAAATGAGATTATTATGCTATAAGTTGGAACGATCGTCCCAGTGAAAGGGCGAGGAGGTATGTAGTTTTGAGAATCCTAAATAAGAAAAACACTTAATCTTAACTACAATATGTCGACTATAACAGAAGATCACAAAACGGTTGCCACCGGGGCGGTTTCCACCGGGGCGGTTGCCACCGGGGTAGCTAATCTGGCCGAGCGTCCAGAGTTTAAGGCACGTTACGAAAATTTTATCGGAGGGCAATTTGTTCCTCCTTTTCGGGGCGAATATTTCGATAATATATCTCCCATCGACGGGAAGGTGTTTACCCAGGCGGCCCGCTCCACCAAAGAGGATGTAGAGCTGGCCCTGGACGCCGCCCATAAGGCATTTCCTTCCTGGAGTAAAACAGCGGCTGCGACCCGTAGCAATTTGCTTTTGAAAATTGCGCAGGTAATCGAGGATAATATAGAATACCTGGCGGTTGTAGAATCCATAGACAACGGGAAGGCGATTCGGGAAACCCGGGCCGCCGACCTTCCCCTTTGTGTAGATCATTTCCGATATTTCGCAGGGGTAATTCGTGCTGAGGAAGGTGGGATTTCAGAGCATGACGAGAACACGATTTCTATTAATTTACATGAGCCCATTGGTGTGGTTGGGCAGATTATCCCCTGGAATTTTCCCTTATTGATGGCCACCTGGAAAATTGCGCCGGCCTTAGCGGCTGGCTGTTGCGTGGTAGTGAAACCTGCCGAACAGACTCCCACTTCCATTATGATTCTGATGGAACTTATAGGAGATATCCTGCCTGAAGGGGTGCTCAATATTGTTTCCGGGTTTGGAGTAGAGGCAGGGAAACCCCTGGCATCCTCACCGAGGATAGCCAAGGTGTCTTTTACCGGCGAGACCACTACAGGAAGGCTTATTATGCAGTATGCATCGGAAAATCTGATTCCGGTTACTATGGAATTAGGGGGCAAATCGCCCAATATTTTCTTCCCTTCGGTAGCCGATGCCGACGACGCCTTCTTCGATAAGGCCATTGAAGGAGCAGTCCTCTTCGCCTTTAACCAGGGCGAAGTTTGTACCTGCCCTTCCCGGATTTTGGTTCACGAAAGTATTTATGACAAGTTTATGAGCAGGGTGATCGAGCGAACCAAGGCCATAAAAATGGGACACCCCCTCGATGGATCAACGATGATGGGAGCTCAGGCTTCCAACGATCAGTATGAAAAGATACTGTCCTATCTGAAGATTGGGAAGGAGGAAGGAGCCGAAATATTGGCGGGTGGGGAGGCGCACCGTTTCGAAAATGGTATTGCAGGAGGATATTATATCCAGCCCACCATCTTCAAAGGCCATAATAAAATGCGGATTTTCCAGGAGGAAATCTTCGGGCCGGTCGTTTGCGTGACCACCTTCAAAACGACCGAAGAGGCTATAGAAATCGCCAATGATACCTTGTATGGACTGGGAGCCGGAGTATGGACACGGGATGCCCACGAGATCTATCAGGTGCCCAGAGCCATTCAGGCGGGTAGGGTATGGGTCAATAACTACCATGCTTATCCTGCCCATGCTCCTTTTGGTGGCTATAAAAAGTCAGGCTTCGGAAGGGAGAATCATAAGATGATGCTAGGATATTACCGGAATACGAAGAATATGCTGATTTCCTATGACCAGAACAAGCTAGGGTTTTTCTGATCTTATAAACTTTAAATGCCTATGAGGACTACCCAACGCGTACTAATTAGCCCGGAAGCGGAAAGGATTGTGGAACAACTAAAATCGCGATATGGCGAACTGATGTTTCATCAGAGTGGGGGCTGTTGCGATGGTTCCCAACCCATGTGCTTCGAAGCTGGTGAGTTTAAAGTAGGAGATAGCGATGTGCTCCTGGGTTATATCGTCGGAGCCCCCTTTTATATGAGTCGCGATCAGTTTGAATACTGGAAACATACCCAGCTGACCATAGATGTGGTGCCAGGTCGGGGTTCAAGCTTTTCCCTGGAGATTCCCATGGGGATACGCTTTATCACCCGCTCCCGGCTCTATACAGCGGAAGAGGAGCAAAGTCTGCAACCCTTGACGGTATAACCATACCCAATCATTCCGGGGTAGCCCAATGGAAATATACCTCCATTGGGCTATTTATTTTTCGGGTAAGTCCTCTAGCTATCAACCAGCTGACAGGGGTATCCATTTTTTCCAGAACGATATATCTGTTATATTTGGAGTAAATCAAGCGGTTTGCTGACTCAGAAATCAAGGTCAGCTAGTATATTAAACAACCTCAAAGCCTTGTTATAAAGGGTTTTGAACAAAAAAAAGCTGAATTTTGAATTTTAACGAATTTGAGCTCCACGAAGACGTGCTTAACGCCGTGGACTCTATGAACTATCAAGCGGCAACCCCCATTCAGGAACAAGCCATCCCCATTATTCTCGAAGGCGGCGATTTGCTCGCCTGTGCTCAGACTGGTACCGGTAAGACGGCCGCCTATTTGATCCCTATATTAGATAAAGTGGCCCATGAGTCCGATGGCAAAACAGCCGCCCTTATCCTCGTTCCTACCCGTGAACTGGCCGTTCAGATCGACCAGCAGATTCAAGGTCTGGGGTATTTTGTAGGCGCTACCAGCATAGCCGTTTATGGAGGCAATAAGGGTCCGGAATGGGACCAACAAAAAAAGGCCCTTTCTCAGGGAGCCGACATCATTATTGCTACCCCCGGCCGCTTAATCGCCCACCTGCAACTGGGTTATGTGAAGTTTGATGGGCTGAAACATCTGGTGCTCGATGAGGCCGATCGCATGCTCGATATGGGTTTCCTGGGCGATATCATGAAGATCATGAGCTTTCTGCCTTCTCCAAAACAGACCCTGATGTTTTCGGCCACCATGCCGTCGAAAATAGGAGATCTGGCCAAAAGAATTCTGCATGATCCAAAAGAAGTGCGACTGGCGGTTTCCCGCCCTGCGGAGCGAATCGATCAGCAGTTTTATATGGCCGGTGACAGTCAGAAGCTGCCTCTGCTCTCCCACCTGATGACCGACGTAGCCGATACCAGTATGGTGCTATTCACCTCCAGGAAAAACACTGTGGAGCCTATCGTCAGGGCCCTGCGCAAACTGGGTCTGAAGGCTCATGGCATCTCTTCCGACTCCGATCAGACCGACCGGGAAACGGTGTTGAGGTCCTTTAAAAATCGGGAATTTCCTGTTCTGGTAGCCACCGATGTGCTTTCCAGGGGAATTGACATCGATAACCTTAGCCATGTAGTCAATTACGATGTGCCCCGCGACCCCGAAGACTATGTTCACCGGATCGGTCGTACCGCCAGGGCAGCATCCAAAGGGACGGCCATTACCTTTATTAATGAAGCCGATCAGAAATATGTTTTGAAAATTGAAAGACTATTTGAGAAAGAAATAGAAAAACGTCCTATACCTGCTGAGCTGGGTCTGGGAGCCTCTCCCATATTTAACGCCAAACGCAATAGTGGGAGCGGAGGAAACAGTGGAGGCCGTGGACGTAACGACCGCCGGGAAAAAACGGGTAAGACCGTCCAGGAAGGGTCAGGTCCGGCTAAAAAGCGCCCCTTCCGCAGGAAGAAGCCTAATCCGAATCCCTCGACTTAAGAGGGCAATCAATCCTATTATTAACAAGCTTGCTGGGCTGTTACCCTTACCGGTTTCAGCCCAGAATTTTAAGTCCTCTTTCGTTTCTATTGGGAACATGCTCACTTTGGCTGAAAAGACGGACATCTGACTCGGCCGGCTTGTATTATGATCTTCCCTCTAACCGCTGTCTGAAGCTTGAGTAATCCATTTGTACAATTCCAATATTAATCAATAGAAAATTACTTATCAATAAAAAAAAGTCACCGTTTCTAACTTAATTCCTGTTAATATTTTGGGTTTGGAATAATATTTTTACGTTTGAGATCAGAAAGCTACCTCCAGAGCTGGAAATGGTACTATTACAAGTGCTTTTGTGGCTAATCTATCCCAACGTTCTTGAAAAATATAAATGAACCCATTGCGAAAATTATACAACTGGTTTCGGAGTTATCGGTTTACTGTTTCTGATCCTCCTATTATTTCCCTGGAAGGGCTGTATTCCCTGCTTTTGTTACTGGGGTTGAGTCTCATCGCCGTTTGCTTTCATCTGGTTCGCATACTCTATAATGCTCCTGTGGACTTTTCCATGGACTGGAACTTATTCCTGAGCTGGATTCCCCTGATTGTGGCATTTTTGGCCAATAATTATTCAGTACATTTTAGAGAGGGAAGGGTAGGACTGGCGCTGATGAGTATTTTATGGCTTGCTTTTTTCCCCAACGCCCCCTATATGATCACCGATCTATCGCATCTGGTGGTAGACTTTCATAGAGATCTTACCTGGCATGACAATATCATGCTGTTTTTCTATGCTGAAGTGAGCTTATTCAACGGTCTGGTTTCTTTATACTGGATTCATACGGCCTGGAACAGGGTATACGGAAAACGCCTTAGTTGGATGTTTTTATTGATCAGTTTTCCTTTGGCTGGTTTTGGCGTATATTTGGGTCGGGTAAGGAGAATGAACAGCTGGGACATCGTCCATGATCCCTATAAAATTCTTGAAAGCCTAGGAGAGAGTCTACTGGATAGAACGGCCCTGGTCTTGAGTCTGGAAATAGGGGTGGTTCTGGCCATGTTGTATTTGGTATTATGGACCATCATTCGATTTAGAGTCCGCTTCAAGACCAGTTTAGATAAATAAAAATCTGCCAGATAATTTTTCATGACCTTAGAAATCTGTTATGCCGACGACCACCTGGTGGCCATTAACAAACCCCATGGCCTATTGGTACACCGCAGTCCTATCGCTGCCGATGCCCAGGAGTTTGCGGTTCAGATTCTGCGCGATCAGCTGGATCGTAAGGTTTACCCCGCTCACAGGCTCGATAGGAAGACAGCGGGTCTGCTGCTATTCGCTCTGGAAGAAGATGGAAACCGGAAACTACAGATGCTATTTAGCCAGGGTAAGGTAGAAAAGACCTATAGGGCTATTGTACGCGGGTATACGCCCGATACCCTGGAAATCGACTATCCTATCAAAAAGGAAAATGGCCAGGAGCAGGAAGCTTTTACGACACTACGTACCCTTTGCCGTACGGAGCTGCCTTTGCCCTCGGGAAAGCATGCCAGTTCCCGATATTCCCTGGTAGAGCTCCAGCCTGCTACAGGACGTATGCATCAGCTTCGCAAGCATATGGCTCACGTTTTCCATCCGATTATCGGCGACAGGCCCCATGGTTGCAATAAACAGAATAAACTATTTCTGGAACGTTACCAGATGAACACCATGCTCCTGCATGCCCAGGAGCTGAGTTTTGCCAGCCCCTGGGACGGTCGCCACTATCATTTTACGGCGCCATTACAGCCCGAATTTCAGCGTATGATGGAAACTCTTCAACTGTATCGCGCCTTATAATTTCGTAAATTTCTCTACCTTATGATTTTTTGGTTCCAGGCTTTCTAAATAGGCATAAATGGCCTTGAGATCGTATTCTTTCATGCCTCCGTACATATTCCAGGGCATAGGGGTGTTCATTTCTCCCGCTGCCACTTTCGGTGCCGAATAATTGCTGTCGGCATGCATTTTAAATCTGGCAACAAACATAGCCTCGGTCCATGTACCTATACCGGTGGCTTTGTCGGGAGTAATATTGGCAGAGCGAACGACGCCCCCGGGCATAGGAAACTCCATACCTCCACCAAATTCGGTACCAGGTATAATCGTCCCCTTGTCTATCTGACTGTGACATTCCACGCAGGCGGCCGCATTGGTCAGGTACTTGCCATAACTAAGCAACTCGTCTTCGCTGGGCAAAATGGAAGGCGTTGCCGGAGCAGGCATGGTGTTGATCAGGATATTTACAGGAAAATCGGCTACAGAAGCTGGAGGTGTATTGATGACCGAGGGAAGGGTACGCAGATAGGCGATGATTGCGTAGATATCATCGGAATCCATTCGTCCATAATTATGGTAAGGCATCACCGGAAATAATGCCGATCCATCCTTGCTGACACCGGTAGTCACCGCTCTGAAAATCTCACCATCAGTCCAGTTTCCCAATGAGTAGGGCGTGATGTTTCGGGAATAAAATGAGCCTGGGAAACCCATTTCAGGACCAAATTTTTCTCCTCCACCCCCCAGGTTTCCAGGAGCAATAGGACCGGCGAAGCGGCTCCAGTCCCTGGTACTGTGGCAGTCAATACAAAGGGTGACATGATTGGCCAGGTATTCCCCGCGCTCGATCCGGGCCTGACTTTTATCGATGAGAATATCTGGAGCCGGAGCGGCGTCGGGGAGCTGCCATTTAATGTATCCGGCTGCTGCAACGAGCAGGAGCAAGAGTACCCCGATCACTAATCCAATAATTTTAAAGGTCTTTTTCATACAGCTGAGCAAGTTTAGTTGTCCCTTTAAAATTAATATTAAATTAGAAAAATGATTGCTAAGTGGCTGAAAACTAGTCTTTAAAATGTGTAAATGGTAGAATACAGGGAGAAGTAATTATCAATTCGTATATATTCTTTATTAATTCAAGAAAACCTGTCTAGCAAATGAATGGAATTGAATAAGAAAAATAGCAGATAATTATGCGTATAGTTACTATTGTTCGGAGCCAAAAAAAGACCCTCGAAAGGGTCTTGTAAATTAACGGCTGCCTGTCTTCGGCTTTTTGCCCGCGTTATACGCTTTTTCTGCCGTTTGAGCCTTGGTGAAATCCAGCACGACCCCGTTAATGCAGTACCGTAGGCCGGTAGGTGGTGGGCCATCCTTAAAGACATGCCCCAGATGGGAGTCACATTTGCCACAGACTACTTCTGTCCGAACCATGCCATGACTTTTATCGGTATGGTAGACAATCGACTGCTTGGAAATAGGCTCATAAAAGCTAGGCCATCCGCAGCCACTGTCAAATTTTGTATCACTTTTGAAAAGCGCATTTCCACAAACGGCACAGTAGTACGTTCCTATCTCTTTAGAGGTCTCATACTTGCTGGTAAAAGGACGCTCTGTTCCTTTAAGCCGTGCAACTTCGTAGACTTCTGGAGATAATATTTTACTCCATTCGGCATTTGTCTTTTGAATTTTTTCCGGCTTTTTTGCCAACTGACCATAGCTGGTATGATATAGGCCCAGGCTCAGGAGCAGTAAGGTTATTTTAATTATCTGATTCATGATGGCTTCATTTGATTGATATACCTGATATACGAACAACAAGATCAAATGGTTTTAAGGTCATGAAAATAATAAAACCTTTTGCATTACAGGATCTTACTGATATCCTTCAGGCCTAACATCCGTGCGGAGGTGAAGCCTTCACCGAAGGGTACGCCAATGGCATGGCCCATTTCTCTGGCACGGGCAATAATAAATTCTAAAAATTCTGGAGAGGAAATATAGCTCTGAGGTTCGTTGCTGCTGGCATTATAATCGGGGTCGAAAAACTGGCTTTTAAAGGCTCTGATAGCTTCAATCTTCTGATCATGCACGGCAGTAATATCAATAACAAAGTCAGGTTTGATATAACGATCCTGGATAGCGTGAAATACATTCCGGGGCCTCCAGGCTTCCTGAGGCAGCCCGTTTTCATCATAAGTCTCCAGCATGCGCAGCCCCGAGTAGAAGGCGCTGTCGGCCACGATACGCGCACCTCTTCCATGGTCGGGGTGGCGGTCGTCAATGGCGTTGGTGATCACGATATCTGGCTGATACTTCCTTATAAACGGAATGATCTTTTTTTGCTGCTCTTCACTATTGGTAAAAAAACCGTCTCTAAGTCCGACATTTTCGCGTACACAAACATTCAATATTTTTGCCGCCTCCTGTCCTTCGAGCAAACGACCTTCGGGGGTGCCCCTGGTGCCCAGTTCTCCCTTGGTCAGGTCGACGATTCCGACTTTTTTGCCCAGGGCGATCTGCGTGAGCAGGGTGCCTGCGCAGCAGAGCTCCACGTCATCAGGATGGGCCGTAATGGCCAGAATATCTAATTTCATAACGATGGTCTATTTGACACGTAGCTTTTGTCCGATTCTTAAGGTGGATCGGGTGGAAATACGATTTTTACGGGCCAATGCCGAGACACTAATACCGTATTTGCTGGCAATAGATGAGAGGGTGTCTCCCGAGCGCACCCGATAGAGTATCGAGCGATCATAAGCTGCTGGAGCATCCCCAGACTCAAACTCGCTTTTGCTGGACTTACCCCTTAAATGGTTCCAAACGTCGGGAGTAAGGGTGAAATGTGGGGACCGCACCTGACGGTTGGGCCAGTCGAATATATTTCGAGGATCGAAGGGATTACCTTCATATCGGTTTTCATAATGCAAGTGTGAGCCAGTACTCCTTCCCGTACTTCCACCCAGGCCTATTACTTCCCCTGCTTTCACGGTTTGTCCCGATTCCACAAGCTGTTTGGAAAGGTGACCATAAAGGGTTTCTAAACCATTATAATGGCGGACTACAATAAATCGTCCATAACCACTACCATCGTAAGCTACAATGCGTACCATTCCATCGAAAGTGGTCCTGACAGAGTCACCCGTGTCCAGATCCAGGTCGGTGCCGTTATGCCAGCGACCCCAGCGGTAGCCAAACTGAGAGGTAGTGGGCGTACGCTCCATCGGTGTACTCCAAAGCTGATTAATAGATTCGTTGTATAAGGTAAGCTCCACGGGCTCATCAAACTCCAGGGGACTCAGGCCATAAGGGTTGATGACCCGCGGGTCCCAGATGGCGTAATATTCAGCCGCCTTTACCCAGTCGTCGGCAACCAGCAGGGAGTCTACCACTTCTACGAGTTCAGGTTCTCCTTCGTCTAGGGTAATGGTATCTTCGCTTACCACGGGATTGAGGGGTTTCACGGGCTCAAAAGCATTCTGAAAACGGAGTCCTGAAGTTACCGTCTTATATTCGTCCTCCGTTTGAGGCACCTCCTTGGTTGTAGGGCCTTCATTATTATTTACCCCTGCCTGATTGATTTTGGGGTTATTCTTAAATTTTCCCCGCTCCTGGGCCTGAACATTCCAGGTCAGCAAACAAGTCAAGGAAAGAATCCCGACAAAAATCTTATTTTTCATAAAAAAACGGTTACCCTACCCACTTTTTTATGAAAAATGGGTAGGGGAAAGGTTAGAAACTTTATAGGCCCGTTTAGGCTGTTTGTATGATTTCGTGCTCTACCTCCAGAGCAGCAAGGAAACGCTCGGCGTCCAGGGCCGCCATACATCCTGTTCCTGCCGCTGTTACAGCTTGGCGGTAGACATTATCCTGAGCATCACCACAAGCAAATACACCTTTTATATTGGTCAAGGAGGTTCCTTTTACCGTTTGAATATATCCTGTCTCATCCATATCCAGAAAGCCTTTGAAGATATCGGTATTAGGTTTGTGGCCTATGGCGACAAAAAATCCTGTGGCCTCCAGCGTTCTCTCCTCACCTGTAACATGGTTGCGTACCAATACCCGCTCAACTGCCTCTTCTCCCTGCACCTCTACCGTTTCAGTATTCCAGAGGATTTCGATATTGGGGAGTGTTTCCACACGTTTCTGCATGATTTTCGATGCCCGCATTTCATCGCGCCTAACCAACATATATACTTTACGACAAAGTTTGGCAAGGTAGCTAGCTTCTTCAGCCGCCGTATCTCCTGCACCTACGACAACAACGTCCTGGTTACGGAAGAAAAATCCATCACAAACGGCACAGGCAGAAACTCCCTTACCATTGAGGCGCTGCTCCGATTCCAATCCCAGCCATTTGGCAGAGGCTCCGGTTGATACGATAACCGTTTTAGCTTCTATTTCTTTTTGACCATCTACGACCACCTTATGAGGAAAGCCTGTGAAGTCTACAGACGTAACCATTCCATAGCGCACATCGGTCCCGAAACGCTTGGCCTGAGCTTCGAAATTCTGCATCATTTCCGGTCCCGTTATTCCATCGGGATAGCCCGGATAATTATCCACTTCTGTGGTGATGGTCAGCTGGCCTCCCGGCTGTATTCCCTGGTACATTACCGGGTTCAGTCCGGCCCTTGAAGCATATATAGCGGCCGTATATCCGGCAGGTCCCGATCCGATGATCAGGCAATCAATTTTTTCAATTTCCATAATTCTTTTTTATTCTCGTTCTTTGATATCATTAGATTTTTAGAAGGAATAGGAAGGGCCCATTCCTGAATGCCTTACGACTTCCGCTTATTACAGTTCAAAGAACGCAAGTTGCGGTGCAAAAGTGCAATTTTTAGTCGCTTTATGCAAGCTTATGAAAGTATACGCCATTCAATTCTCCTATTTTTTTGACGGTTTTCATCTGTATCATTGGGAGCCACAGGCTGTGCACTTCCATAACCTTTGGTCAATAGCCGTTCCGGACTAATTCCATATTTTATTAGAAATTCTGTCACGGTCTTCGCTCTTAGCCGTGATAGCTCCAGATTTGCGGCATCTGTCCCGGTGTTATCCGTATATCCGGCCACTTCAATCCGTAGGTCTGGATTATGCTTTAGAAATTCTGCCAACCGATTAAGCTCTACCTTCGACTTTTCGTCGATTTCGTAGGAGCCTGTTTTGAAAAAAATATTATGCAATACCTCCCTTTTGTCTTTCTCCACCGGTTCCAGGGTTAAATCCAGATTGATAACCGACGAAGAATCCTGTACCTGGAAGGTGAGGCTCTTAAAAAGAAAGCCCCTTTTTTCTACATAAACAGCATATTCGCTGCCCCGGTTAAGTACGGCCAGAAACTGCCCATTCTGACTGTCTGAGGTGTATTCACCCACTTTGGCCTGTGCTTTTAAATCGAAAAGGGTAATCTGTGCCGCCATAGGCTTGCCGGTAGCTTTGTCGAGCACCCGTCCCTTGGCATAGCGGGAGGGGATAATTTGCTTTTTTAAGCTGGCCGGGAGCTCAAATTGATATAACATAGATCGACCCTGATTGGCTTCATCGTCGGTATAAAAGGCGTGACGACCGTCAGAGGTAAGAAAGAGTCCTACCTGATCGCCCACCGTATTGATGGGATAGCCCAGATTGACAGGAGTGGCCCAACTGCTATCGGTATGCGTAGAACGAAACAGATCGAAACCACCCATGCCAGGGTATCCATCGGATGAGAAAAACAGGGTACGTCCATTGGCATGAATAAATGGCGCCACTTCATCAAATGGACTATTGATTTTTTCGCCCAGATTTTTGGGTGTCGCCCACTGACCACCCTCTAGCAGTTGAGAGTACCACAGGTCCTTTTTCCCTAGACCATCCCGCCGGTCTGAAGAGAAATAGAGGATATGACCGTCAGCAGAAAGGGAAGGTTGAGATTCCCAGGATCGGTCGTTGATCTGGGGGCCCATATTGGTAGGCGTGCTCCAGCGATCTCCTTGTTTATGACTGATATACAAGTCGCAACTTCCATACCCGTCGCTGCGGTTGCAGGCAGTGAAGACTAGGGTCCGCCCATCCGCAGAAATACTGCAGGTGCCCTCATTATTTGGGGAATTGATATCCGTAGAAATAGGGGTAGGGGGTTCCCAGCGCCCTTCTTTCTTATGTGATATATAAATATTCTCATCCCGATCGCTGGTCTGACCCGTAAAAAGCAGGGTTTCGCTGTCGCCTGTCAGTACGGGAAAATATTGGGTAGAAAGGAAATTTACCGTGTCTCCCAGACTCTTTTTCTGAACTTCCAGGGGTGCTTCCTTGGCTTTTCTGGCAAATTCGCAGCTAGCAATATATAGCTCCGTCAGCCGGGACATATTGGAGGACGAGGGTAGCAGGGGCATTGATTTTTCAAAAAAATACTGCGCCGAATCATAGGCTTCCTGCTGGAATTTCCTTTTCCCAAGCCATAGATAGGCGGTCCCGGAAGCGTTGTCAGCGGGCCTTAGCCTGATCAAAGTTCTAAAATGACGTTCTGTCTGCACCGTATTACGCTGGAGCTCTGCAATCTGTGCAAGCCGCAAATGGCTGTTATAATGATCGGGCTCCAAAGCTATTACCTTTTCAAACCATTCTGCTGCCATAGGAAGCTGCCGGGACTGATAAGCCTGCTGGGCCTTTTGGTAATGATCACGCGCGCGCCGGGAGGTGGGCAGATCCTGACCCGCAGCATCGGGGCCATACCATAAGAGCAGAAGCGTCAGTAACAGCAGTATTCTTTTCATCAGGGAATATTCATATATTTATGCGTTTGTAACGACATTTTCCATTTTGGATTGTCCTTGATATAATCAATTATCAAAGGCAGCATAATATCCTGACGGCTCCATTCTGGCTGTAACAACAAGGTACACCCGGCACCTACTCTGGCGGCGTGCATTTCGGCAAATTCGAAATCACTTTTATTGTAAATAATGGCCTTCAGCTCATTGGCGGCCGGGTAAATGTCCGGATGAGGTTCCTTGAATTTTTTCGGTGAAAAACAAATCCAATCCCAATATCCCGTAAGGGGATAGACTCCCGATGTTTCTATATTCGTTTGGAATCCGGCTTCCTTTAGTTTTCCGGTAAGTGCATTCAGGTTATACATCAGCGGTTCTCCACCGGTTATCACCGCTAGCCGTCCTGGGTGAATGGAGGCCTGATGGACGATTTGGTCCAGATTCGTTTTGGGATGTATGTCGGCGTCCCAGGACTCTTTAACATCGCACCAATGGCAACCCACATCACAGCCCCCCAGACGAATAAAATAGGCCGCCTTACCACTATGTTGCCCTTCCCCCTGAAGGGTATAAAAGGCTTCCATAATGGGCAATTCTGTCAGGATGGGTAGTTGTTCTGCTTTCAATTTTCTTAGTAATAATTTGGTGATGATATTTTGCTGACTTGTCTAGCACAACAGGAGCGGAGCGATTTTAGTTTACTGCCTCTCCAGTTATAGTTCCTTGATAATAATATCTGCAATGGCTTTCATACCCTTATCTCCCGGGTGCCCGGCCACGGCGCTATTGCTAAATAATCCTTTAGCGGTATAAATGCTGTCCTGGGAAAGGGGTTCCAGTTCGGCCACATGATAGCCCCTCAATTGGGCTATATTACGGATGCGATAGGTAGCCTCGATGGTGGACCTCCAAAACGTAGTCGAACAGATTACTTTGGCATTAGATTTGGATATGAGCTTCAGAATATATTGATCGTACTTTCCCTGATAATCGTTCAGGTACTTCATATTGGTGTTTTCACCAATGCGCATGATCACCAGGTCCGGTGCGAAGTTGGCCAGATCGTTAAGCTTTTCGAAATCGTAACTATTATAATTCGTTTCAAATCCCACGTCGAAGTTCACGCGAATCTGCACGTTAGGGTTGAGCATTTTTAGTTTCTGGCTCACCTGCGAAAGATAATCTTTGTCCTTGGCCGACGCCGCCATACCCCAGTCACCATACCAGCCCATTTCGGCTGAAGGGCCATGACTGGTGATGCTGTTGCCCACCACGACCACTCTTTCATAATAGGGGTGTACCTTGATTTTTACCACTGGAGAAATGATGTTTTTGCATTTAAGGCGCCCCCATGCCTCCACCGAATCAGTGACGATCAGGCAATTGGCTTCGGTCCATTTTTCTCCCATGCTGGTACTGATTTCAAACTTGGTGTCTTTAGGCAGACTGTCGGCCAATAAGAAGATTTTGGTGCCGAATGGGTAGCCCTTCAGTGTATCTGAAAATTTCGGCGCTGGCAGCTCCTTAACCGGGGTACTCACAAAAGTGATGGAATCAATCTTGTCGGAGCACATGCATGTGTCAAGCTTTTCAACAGGAGGGACGATCCCGGGAGCGAAGCCCGGAGGGGCTTCACGACAGCCTGCAAAACTGAGAACCAGGGCCAGGCCAGCGACCAGGGCATAATGATGCAGGCGTAATAAAGGAGCAGCTTTCATATATTATTTTGTTTGCTCGGTCTGTAATTGGTAGGGACGACTCAATTTGTTTTTTAAGCGTAAACTAGGCTCTTCAATAAATTTCCAGGACATCCAGGCCAGAGGCAGCACTCCGACAAGGGAAATAAAAAACATACCCATCACCGAAAGCCCCTCTCCCAGGAAGAAAGTAGCGACCAGCTGCTGAACGGGATAGGCATAAATATACAATCCATAAGATAGATCACCGATTTTTTCGAAATTTCTCCAGACAGGAGGTTTGAAGCCAATATATAGGATGAAATATGGTAGAAACAAGTAACGCACCCAACCGATGACCGATAAGGGCAGCCAGCCCAGGGTAGAAGAAAGGAAGTAGCTCAGTACAAAGGCCAGAAATAATACAACGGCGATCCAGCCTTTTAGGGGGAGCCATTGCCTGAATAAATATAACAAGCTTCCTACAACAAAATATAAACCGAAATTGAATAGATCGAAGAGGTTCAGATGGATAATACGCAAAGGGAAATGGGTTTGAAGGAGGGTGTCGTGCCATAGAAAATAGCTTCCCCAAACTCCTGCGAATAATAACAAAACGGCATAACCTAGATACTTTCGCAAGATTATAAAGAAACCCAGTAGCAACATATAACAGGTAACTTCATAGGCCAAGGTCCATAACGATCCGTTGACATTGGTAGCGGGAATGTCCTGGAATACCCCGGGTAAGGTGTCGGGGTAGGCAGGAAATATCTTCATTACTTTTAGATATTGGAAGGTAGCATTACTGCTAAAATAGTCGGACAAAGGGAGATTGGTAGCGATAGGCCCAACAACAAAAATAGTAAACAGAACTACTACAACGAGTCCAGGCATAATGCGAAGGAAGCGTTTCCAGCAATAGCTCATTAGGGTACGGCTATCGAGTAGACTCTTGGCAATAAGATAGCCACTAATTGAAAAGAAGATACATACACCCATATGTGCCGTAGGGAAGGTCCCCGCACTGAGCTCCTGGATATAATCCAGATTTCCAAGACCCATTAGCGGGTAGGAATGACCATAAATGACCATTACTGCGGCGATGAACCGAATTAAATGAAAATTATTGGCGTGCATGTGTATGGCTTAATAGGCAATTTTAGTTGTATATGATGGCTAATGATGCTGCGAATTTAGCGGTTTTTGCAGGTATCTCCTTGCTACCATATAATAATTACTGCTTTAGCCGTGGAGATGATAGGGGAAATCGAGAATTTTGTTCCTATAATTATGGAATGTGTCGCATCTTTGCAGCATGAATGAAGGACAGATATTACAGCAGGAAATGATATGTGCGCTGGCAACAGCGTCGGGGGTAGGGGCCATAGCAGTCATCCGCCTCTCGGGAGAGGGATCCATAGCCCTTGTCAACGGGGTTTTTAAGGGGGCCGACCTGGAGCGTGCTGCCAGTCATACTGTTCATTTTGGAACCCTGCGGAATGAAGATACCCTTATCGATGAGGTATTGGTAAGTGTATTTCGTACTCCTCGCTCTTTCACCAAGGAAGATTCCATAGAAATCAGCTGCCATGGCTCGGATTATATCGTAAGGCAGATATTAAAATTATTGATTCAAAAAGGAGCCAGAATAGCCAGACCGGGAGAGTTCACGCAACGTGCGTTTTTGAATGGTCAGTTCGACCTTGTGCAGGCCGAAGCCGTAGCCGATCTGATTGCCGCCGACTCCGAAGCAAGCCATAAAACGGCGCTCAACCAGTTGAGGGGAGGATTTTCTAAGAAGCTAGGTGCCTTGCGCACCGAATTGATACACTTTGCTTCTCTGATTGAGCTCGAGCTCGACTTCGGAGAAGAGGATGTAGAATTTGCCGAGCGTGAGGACCTCCGGCGGCTGATCAATGCCCTGTTAAACACCATCAATCCACTGATCGACTCTTTCGATTTTGGGAATGCCATCAAGGAGGGTTTTCCTGTAGCCATTATAGGCTCGCCTAATGTTGGCAAGTCGACCCTCTTAAATGCCCTTCTCAACGAAGAGAAGGCGATTGTCACCAGCATTGCAGGAACCACCCGCGACGTAATCGAAGATACAATAGTCTTGGGAGGACTTAAATTCCGCTTTATCGATACCGCCGGCATCAGGGAGACCACCGATGAAGTGGAGACCATTGGCATAGCCCGTTCCAAGCAAGCCATGGAAAAGGCCGATATTGTTGTTTTTCTATTCGACGACGAACAGACCTTGCAGGAGCTGCACCCGCTTTCGGCGGCTCTGGATCCAGGTAAAAAGCGGCTCTGGGTACGCAATAAGGTAGATGTCAACGCTACAGAAATCACCCGGATTGACGGCAGCCCGGTGCTGGCTATTTCAGCGAAGGGGCAACAGGGGCTGGAAGCATTGAAGGACGAGCTGATCCGCCAGGTAAAGACCCAGTCTGCCAGTGACACCGTCGTCAGCAACGCCAGGCATTATGAGCACCTGCTTAAAACCCGTGATGCCCTTCACGACGTCGTAACCGGCCTCGATACAGGCATCACTGGCGACTTCCTGGCCCAGGACATCCGCCTCTCTCTCCACCACCTGGGTGAGATCACCGGCACCATCGTCACCGACGATCTGCTGGATAATATTTTCTCGAAATTTTGTATCGGCAAGTAAAGGGGAGTACTGAGCCAAATAATTCTTTTATTCGGCTCGGTCTTTTATTGAATTTGAGCCGAATGTTATAAATAAACGGCTCATGAGCTATATTTGGGAACAACCAGACCGGCCAAATTTTTCCTATTCCTTAAAAGGATATTGAAACTTTGCTGTAACAATTTGCAATTGAATCGGGCGGAAGTCGTGAATTTTAAGATCCTTGCCTCAGGACGTACAAGAAGCCTTTTTGCGGGATATTATGCTTTTAGAAGTAATTAAAGCTTCTGATATTGAAGGGGAGTTTTTGAGCAAGCGGAGAATTTTAAGTAGAATAGGGGACAGTGGTGTCTCTGAAAATAATACCACAAAGATATTACCCAGGTTATTGAATTACATTACAATTTTAGAAGATGCTATTAGTAGTAAATAAAGACAAGCCCTCCGATTTTGAAAAAATTGATTCTGGGAATTTCGGGAGTCTGAATATTTGGGAGCGAAGCCATATACAAGAATGGATCCGGAAAGTACCGGAAATTTTAGGTGAAGACTTGCTGATTGTGTCTATTGAGTTCGATAAATTTACCAATTCCAGCGATCGTCTGGATGTTCTGGCGATAGATACCAAGGGTAACCTGGTCGTGATCGAATTAAAGCGGGACGGCTTCGCCGGATATGCAGATTTACAGGCAATTCGGTATGCAGCCATGGTATCATCCATGACACTTGCGAAGCTTATACCCTATTATATAAGCTATCAGAAAAAGTACACGTCCACGCTAGAAGTTGATGCGGACAAAGTAATGGAAGAAATAAAGGAGTTCGTTGCTGATAGTGTAGGTTTCGAAGAACTTTCAAACAGACCCAGGATTATTTTGTGCTCGGAAGATTTTTCGCAGGAACTTACTACCACTGTATTATGGCTCAATCAGTGCGGCCTAGATATTACTTGTGTAAGGATCAAACCGCATTTAGTGGAAAATAAGATAATCGTTATTCCGACGATTATAATACCGATACAAGAAGCGAAACAATATCTTATTGAGGTCCAGGAGAAAGAAGAAGCGAAGCAGCATGTTAGAAACAGGGTTAAAAGACCCACCACCATTCGAATGTTGCTCAATAATGATTGTGTAAAATCAGGAGACCGTATCTTCTTAAAAGATTACCTGCCGGACTTTTTCCCTACGGAGATTGATCCAAATTACATCACGGCCGAAATTACCGGTAAAATGGGTAAAGCGGATAGCGTTAGGTGGTTGCATGATGGCCAGGAATATTCGATATCCAACCTTACCCATGTCATATTTCAGCAACTTCATCCGGAAAAAGCCCATCCCGGTGCGTTAGCGGGTGGCTTGTACTGGCGAACTGAGCATGGGAAGAATTTATATAAGTGGGCGGATGAGGTTTGGAAAAAAAATGAATAGGCTCCGAATTACTTAAAATGTGGAAATGACCATGGCTAAATGGGTTATGTTATTGATAGAGCGATAGGCCATTCTTTGGAACTAATAAGTATTTAATGCTTACAGATGCCGATTCAGCACACTATTAATCAACGCTTAACCGTATCCATTACCTCCGGATTGCTAGCAGTTGTAAAAGCTTCAAGATAGCAAGTGTCTCTTTAGTTAAAGCAAATCTCCCTCGTTTGATTTCAGCCAGCCGTTCATCTTTCGTCGGAAAAGGAAGCGACAGGGGTTGATAAAGGGGCGTTCGCCCTGCATTCTTGGTAAAAAAAAGGGGAAAGAGATTATTTAGGGGCGCTAGCCCCGTATTCTTCATCGGAAAATGAGGTGACAGGGGTTAATAAAGGGGCGTTCGCCCCACTTTCTTCATAGGAGACGACAGGGATTATTTTAAGGTCGCTAACCCAGTTTTCATGGTAGGAAAAAAGGGGAGAGATTATTTAAGGAGCGTTAGCCCTGCTTTCTTGGTAGGAAAAAAGGGGAGAGATTATTTTAGGGGCGTCAGCCCTGCTTTCTTGGTAGAAAAAAGGGGAAAGAGATTATTTAGGGGCGCTAGCCCCGTATTCTTCATCGGAAAATGAGGTGACAGGGGTTAATAAAGGGGCGTTAGCCCCGCTTTCTTGGTAGAAAAAAGGGGAAAGAGATTATTTAGGGGCGCTAGCCCCGTATTCTTCATCGGAAAATGAGGTGACAGGGGTTAATAAAGGGGCGTTAGCCCCGCTTTCTTGGTAGAAAAAAGGGGAAAGAGATTATTTAGGGGCGCTAGCCCCGTATTCTTCATCGGAAAATGAGGTGACAGGGGTTAATAAAGGGGCGTTAGCCCCGCTTTCTTGGTAGAAAAAAGGGGAAAGAGATTATTTAAGGGGCGCTAGCCCTGTTTTCTTCATCGGAAAGGGTTCGACAGGGATTCGTCATGGGGCGTACGTCCGTGACCTGCGTATGTGCCATCCTGGATGCTTGGAAGGTCTGTTTTTTCTACTAAGATTTTAGGGCTAACGCCCCAGTCTTATCTTGTATGGGTTTGTTACGGTGAAAATATTGATCAATAAAAAGGGCGCTAGCCCTGCTTTCTTGGTAGAAAAAAGGGAAAGAGATTATTTAGGGGCGCTAGCCCTGTTTTCTTCATCGGAAAGGGGGCGACAGGGGTTAATAGAGGGGCGTTAGCCCCGCTTTCTTCATAGGAGAGGACAGGGATTCGTCAAGGGGCGTTAGCCCTGTTTTCTTCATTGGAAATAGGGTCATCGCGGAAGATTAAGGGGTGTATGGCTGAAGATCTTTCTAATGGTACCATTCAAAAAGATATTTTTCATCAAATGGGATATCAAATTTGTCAAGTAGTAATATATATTCATCCCGAAATGTTTGCTTTTTATGGTGATTTGGTTGATCTAAAATATATTTTACTACTCGGTCGATTTGTGATTTGGAATAAGTAAAGGCACCATATCCATCTTGCCAGGAGAAACGGGTTGGGATAATATTTTTTTCGTTGAGCCATTTTGAAGAACCAGATTTAGCATGTTCCATTAACCTAGATGGGGAAATGGTTGGATTCATGCTTACGAATAAATGAGTGTGGTCGGGATTGCAATAAATGGCATATGCTTTGCAATGGTTATTGGTAACTATTTTGCAGATAACCTTTTCCAACTCATCTCGAAAAGATTCGTGAATTAAACACTTCCGGCCTTTGACGGAGAAAACAAATTGGATATATAGCTGAGAGTATGTATTTGCCATAAATTAAAAAGATTTCAGGGCTAGGCCCAAATGTTATATTAATATTACTCCGCATTTTATAGTTTGGTATGTACGTATATTGGTTCTGTTAAGTTACTAAAAATGATAAACCATTAGTCTAAAAAAGTTTATTTTTTTTTACATTTTAGATCTGATATTCTAAAAAATAAGGTCCTTAGCCTTGGGGTCTTGTATGAACCGCTTTTTAACTAAGATGTCAGAGCTACGCTCCTGGATGTTTGGG
>NZ_AZQN01000001.1 GCF_000566685.1 Dyadobacter tibetensis Y620-1 | reverse complement strand
GGGTTTGTCACGGTGAAAATATTGATCAATAAAAAGGGCGCTAGCCCTGCTTTCTTGGTCGGAGCTCCTGGATGCTTGGAAGGTCTGTTTTTTCTACTAAGATTTTAGGGCTAACGCCCCAGTCTAATCCTGTATGTGTTTTTCACGGTGAAAATATTGACCAATAAAGGTGGTGCTCGCCCCGTTTTCTTGGTCGGAGCTCCTGGATGCTTGGAAGGTCTGTTTTTTCTACTAAGATTTTAGGGCTAACGCCGCAGTCTTCATTTGTATGGGATTGTCACGGTATAAATATTGATCAATAAAGGGGGCGCTAGCCCAGTTTTCATGGTAGGAAAAAAGGGGAGAGATTATTTAAGGGGCGTTAGCCCCGCTTTCTTGGTAGAAAAAAGGGGAAAGAGATTATTTAGGGGCGCTAGCCCTGTTTTCTTCATCGGAAAGGGGGCGATAGGGGCTCGTCATGGGGCGTAAGGCCGTGATATTGTATGTGCCTATTGTTAACTAAGATGTCAGAGCTACGCTCCTGGATGCTTTGAAGGTCTGGTTTTTCTACTAAGATTTTAGGGCTAACGCCGCAGTCTTCATTTGTATGGGATTGTCACGGTATAAATATTGATCAATAAAGGGGGCGCTAGCCCAGTTTTCATGGTAGGAAAAAAGGGGAGAGATTATTTAAGGGGCGTTAGCCCCGCTTTCTTGGTAGAAAAAAGGGGAAAGAGATTATTTAAGGGGCGCTAGCCCTGTTTTCTTCATCAGAAAGGGGGCGATAGGGGTTCGTCATGGGGCGTAAGGCCGTGATATTGTATGTGCCTATTGTTAACTAAGATGTCAGAGCTACGCTCTTGGATGCTTTGAAGGCCTGGTTTTTCTACTAAGATTATAGGGCTAACGCCCCAGTCTTATCTTTTATGGGTTTGTCACGGTGAAAATATTGATCAATAAAGGGGGCACTCGCCCTGATATCTTCATCGGAAAAAAGGGGCAACGTTTCTCTGAAATGTAATTGCGGCGAAATGTGTGGGGTTCATTCGCTGCAGGCCGAGCAGTTCGGCTCCCCGATGAGCTTCCCGTTTTTGTTTAATTCAAATTTGCAACAGGCGGCAAATTGATCTTTGAGGGTGGACTTCGCTCGGCGGATACGCGCCTTTAGATTGGCCAAACTGATCTCCAACTCCTCGGCAGCCTCCGCCTGCGACCTACCATCTATATAAACCAACCTCATCGGTGCCGCATATATTTCTGGAAGTTGATCCAAAAATTTATCAAAACAACAGAGGGGAGTCTCCTCAACTTCCGTTGAGATAGGGAGCTCTTCCGGTAACAAAATTGTAGTTCTGGATTTGAAATGATCGTAAACTTCATTCCGGGCAATTTGAAATACCCAACTCTGAAGCTTATTCTGGTCCTTTAACTGCCCGATTTTTTGATGAATCTTTATGAAGGTGGCCTGCAAGATATCCTCAGCGACCTCCTGCTGCTTTACCATTTTCAGAACAAAAGCATAAAGCCTTAAATGATATTGTTTCCAAATCTCCTCTGTATTCATAGTCTGTAAGTTAATAAATGATTGGCTTTTTCGGAAGCCAATCATTTGATTCTTTAGCAGCAGTCGCATTGATCACAATTGCAACGCTCGCAGGGGCACACTTTTTCAGCACAATTTACACATTGGCACTGATCACATTTGCACTCTTTACATTGACAAGTATTCATAGTTATCATTTTTTTTGGTTCATTGGATAGACTGGAGTCATAATAAAAGGATACAAATTTTCTGAAAATATTATCACAAAGAGTTTACACAATCATTCAATCGCCCGAAACGAATCTTAATGAAACTATGAGTGGTTAAATTTTCTGCTTATTTATGCCTGCATCATATCGTTTTCCCTTGATTCTTTGAGGCTATTGGAGTAGTTATTTCTCTTTTATATTCCTGTCATCCTGAACTACTCCTCCAAGCTAGGTAAGGGCTTGAATCCGCCTACACACTACTTCCCTCAATAATTCCTATTTTTGCATTCACACTAGGGCAGGCATTCCGGGAAGAATTAACGCATATTTTGATGGAGTAACCGGATTTCAAGAGATATTACGGGGCTTAGGGCTGGAATACAGTTGGAAAGTGAATTTTAAAATTATTTATATCTAAATAAATGTACACAAGAAAAATTATCCTTGGTATCTTCCTAATGACGAGCCCTATTCTTTTTAGTGCTTGTCGGACTGGAAAACAAACGAGTCCTGCCACAACCAACTCGAAAGCTTCGGCCGACAAACCTTATTTAATATTGATTTCTCTCGATGGTTTTCGGTGGGATTATGTGAACCAATACAAGCCTCCATTCTTAAGTGAGTTTATCAGAAACGGGGTGCAGGCAGAGTCTTTAATTCCTGCTTTTCCATCAAAAACGTTTCCTAATCATTATACCATCGCAACGGGTCTTTATCCAGAGAATCATGGTATAATAGGCAATACTTTTTACGATTATCAGAAGGAAGTGGTCTATAAGATTAGTAACCGAGCAATGGTTGAAGATGGCAGCTTCTACGGGGGAACACCCATTTGGGTATTGGCTGACAAGGCTAAAATGGTGACGGCGAGTTACTTTTTTGTAGGATCCGAAGCCAAAATTCAGGGGATTAAACCCACTTATACCTATACTTATGACGGGAATGTAAAAAATGAAGTCCGGGTAGCACAGGCTCTGAAGTGGTTGACTTTACCTCAGAAATCTAGACCCCATCTGATTACTTTGTACTTTTCTGATATGGATGATTTTGGTCACCGTTTCGGACCAGATAATGAAAAGGAAATAAAGGCGGCTTTATTTGAATTAGATAAAAACTTAGGCGAGCTCTTTCAAGGGGTAAGGGATTTGAAACTTCCAGTAAATATTATGATCGTCTCGGATCATGGAATGTCTACTGTTAAAACTGAGCACTTAATTGCATCCGAGTCCATTCAGAATGAAAGCTTATATACCTTAATGGACAATGGATCTTTGATAAATGTTCATCCTAAGGATGGTATTTCCCTTGACACCGTTTTCACTTACTTGAAAAAGCGGGAAAATCATTTTAAAGTTTATAGAACAGAAAATACACCGGGATTTGAATATACTCCTATGAGCAAAAATTGGGGAAGTCTACAGGTGCTGCCGGATATAGGCTATTATTTTAGCTCTAAACAAGGGATAGATAGCAAAATCCGAAATGGAATCGGTGAGTTTGGTGTGCACGGGTATGATCCAAATTTTAAGGATATGCATGGGATATTTTATGCTCAGGGACCTGCTTTTAAACAAGGCTATATCAGTCCCTCGGTAAAGAATATTCACCTGTATCCATTAATGTGCCGAATTTTAGGTTTGAGTATCCCAAAGCCTATTGATGGCAACCTTAATGAGTTGAAAGATATGTTAAAGTCCGGTAAATAAACATTAATTTGCAGTATATCCGTCATCATGTTCTCGCAAGGTTGACCGACCGCCTCCTTAATTTCTTCAGATTACTGATCCAATTAATATTGAGGGATGCGCTACTGGTTTGCACGGCATAATAGAGAGAAGTGTTGCTGTTAATCCCAATCTTTGATTAAAAAAAGCAAAAGACAGATAAGACTATGAAATATATTTTGTTCCGCGGAGTGCTCGGGCTCATCATCCTGCTTGTATTGATGACCATAGGTGGTGCCTTGTTTATGTATACGAGCCCAGAGTTTGGGCAAAGTCCCGAGGGGGAGGATCTGGAACGAATGCGGAAGTCCCGGCATTATGCTGACAATAAGTTTCGCAACATTGTGGATACCAGCACCGGAGACGTATGGGAAGCCCTGAAAAGTATGCCAACGATGATGTTTGGAGAGAAAGTAGGGCCGGTCCGTCCTTTGCCTACCGCCTTTGAGAAGGACGCACATAGTACTACGGATTCCGACACCTCAGTATATATAACTTGGTATGGGCATTCTGCTTTTCTGATTGAACTTGCTGGAAAGAGAATTCTGATAGACCCCATGTTAGGGGACGTGGCGGCTCCAGTACCATTCGGTACGCGTCGATTTGCCTATCAAAACCCGATTCCATTAGAGGAGCTTAACGGTATCGATCTGATCATTATTTCTCATGACCATTACGATCATTTAGACTATCCTACCATTGCCAAGTTAAAGGATAGGGTAGGCCATTTTATAACACCCTTAGGAGTGGGTTCACATTTGAAAGCCTGGGGGATCGCTGCTGAAAATATTACTGAGTTAGATTGGTGGGAAAATACGAATCGGGAAGGAATTAGCTTTACGGCATGTCCTTCGCGCCATTTTTCTGGTCGGGGTTTTTCTGATCGTGATGCTACCCAATGGGCAAGTTGGGTTCTTAGTACCGATTCTCGTAAGCTTTATTTTAGTGGGGATGGTGGGTACGGTAAGCATTTCTCAGAAATTGCAGATCGGTTCGGAACCTTCGACTTTGCCATGCTGGAATGCGGCCAATATAACAAAGCCTGGAGTGAAATTCATATGATGCCTGAAGAAACGGTGCAAGCAGGGCTGGACCTGCATACCGCTTTAGCCATGCCTATCCATTGGGGTGCTTTCCGTCTCGCTCCCCATGCCTGGACGGATCCTATTACCCGGTTCTCAAAATCGGCAGACCAGAAAGGGTTGTCTTATATTGTTCCCATTATCGGGCAACGTTTTGAACTTGGAAAAGACTATCCCAGAAGCCAGTGGTGGTTGGAAGCCATGTAAATTAATAGCTTATCTAAATACTTTGTTAATCCTGATATCATGAAGGGGTATCACTCTCTATTCATTCAGACCGTTTATATTTCTTTTTCCCTGCGGGGGGGGATGGTACGTCCTGGGCGTACTGGAGACTTGGTTTAAGCAGCAACAGACGGCTATTAACAATTGCTATAATTGACCAAATAATAAGATTACCTTTTATATCTAATGGAATAGTGATTATTTCGGGCCTGAAATGAAATTTCAATTCAGATCGATAAATCTTTGAGCTATGTGATTGCTGACACCAAGGCTGGCAGTATATGAAAACAATTGAGAGCATTCAGGCCCTGAGAGGCATTGCCGCCATGGCGGTGCTTTTCTTTCATTTTAAAAATCTGTTGATTACAGATACTCAATTAAAAAAGGCTTTAGATCTTTTGTTTAATAATGGATTTGTAGGTGTTGATCTCTTTTTCATTATTAGTGGCTTCTTAATGGTGCTCATTACCCGAAAATTAAAGAAGAAGGAGACAGGTGGCGGGGGGCTTAGAGTGGCTCTTGTTTTTTTGAAGAGGAGAGTGATGAGAATCTGGCCCGTTTATGTCATTGCCACCATCGTGCATGTATTACTAACCTATCGTTTCCAACTTACGAAGGAGGTATCGATTGCGATGTTAAAAAGTATATTTTACCTACCCCTGGACAGTACTACTCCTCCCTTTTACGGGTATGCCAGTTTACCTGTAGGATGGACACTGAATTACGAGTTTTATTTTTACTTCTTTATCTCCTTTTCGCTGATATTTCGGAAATTTCGGTGGTGGATTTTGGCTGCCATCCATGGGGGTTTATATCTTTTGGCTCCATTTTGGGATTCGATAAGCCTACTTTTCACGAGTGGTTTAACCACCTTGATAGAACCCTTTATCTTATTTCCTTCGACCCCTATCTATATTAATTTTTTGCTTGGGATACTGGCTGGTTTTTCTTACATATATCCAGCTCCTTATCGATTGTTTTGCAAAATATTTCAGCCAATATGGCCTTTCTTGCTTTTATGGGGAGTTTTTGGCTATAAATACATAACTGGATATCATATGGATCATGGACCAATGGCGGTGGGCTGGATCCTTTTTTTGGCCTTTATGAGTACTATTTTCTATTTCGAAACCAAAAATATTAAAATCTGGAGACCTTTACTTTGGCTGGGAGATGTTTCATTTTCCATCTATTTATGGCATCTTACCGTCCAATCGTTCCTGATCAGTTTGCTGCTTCGGGCAGGTCTTACTGATTATTTGTCGCAGGGTATATTTCTGGTGGCTAGTATAATTTGCACCCTCCTCATAGCCTTTTTGTCACACCGCTATTTAGAGAATATTTTTAGAGTGAATAGAGCTAATACCGTGATTGCTCCCTCGGTTTCAATATTATAACTTATTGTTTTCAATCATGTTATAATCTAGGTATCTACTTTGTTGAAGGTCTTTCTGCCATATTTTTTTGATAAATACAGCATATTTTTCTGCAATATACTGATCGGGAAAGTTCAATAAATGCCCTGTTCCTGACTCTATATTAAGTTCGTAGCTTTGTGCATATTTCTTTAGCTCGGTTACAAGCAATTCGCTTCCCATGAGCTCCGGGAATCCTTTACAGCCAAAGAGAGGCCCTGAGTAATTTGGCAATACCGTGTCTTCTGCCTTCTGAAAGAAGATAATAGGTCTGGCATTCGTCCTGCGTAGCTGATGGGGAACAGGCAGGCCATACCCAAGGCTGGTAAGTAATCCTCTGATCTTTATTCGTCGTCCAACCTGCCAAGGATCCAAAGGACCCAGAGATGAAAAAAGGCCAGGTTGTATTTTTTCAAAATCTGATTCGGTTGTATAGGCTAAGGCAGACAAGGTGATAGCGCCAGCGCTGCTACCGGCCAAAAACACCTGGCTGGTATCGATGCCAAGAATTTGACGCCGATCCATGAAGTAGTGAAGAGCAGTATAGCTGTCTTGAACAGCCCGGTAGATCGCCTCGGCAGCGCCTTTGTATTGCCCGCCACAGGGGTTCACCTGACTTCCTCCGTCATACCCGACACGATAATTGATGGTGGCCACAGCATAACCCCTCATGGCCAGGCTCCTGACCTTGTTGGTCTCATTTTCTTTATCGCCAAACAGGAAAGCCCCTTCATGAATCATCATTATAAATGGTCTATGAGAAAGGGTATCGTTGGCTGGAGCCATGAATTTATATTGTAAAGAAATTTTGCGACCCAGGTAGTCTACCGCCTGCCCATAAATACCTTCTTCCACCTTAATTTCTTCCCAAGAATAAAGCTCCTTAGATCCAAATCTGGCAGTGGTTGCAAAGATCTCATCGCTATCGCTGGCGAACGTCGTGTCGAGTGTCAGCTGTAAGCTCGGCTTTAGTGGTGTAGGCTCCCCGGTGGTTGTCGTATCCGTAGGAGGGTTTACTTCTGGCAATACGCTTACAGATTTTGAACATCCTGATTCAAAGAATAAGATTCCTATCCAAAAGAGGAATACATTGGCTCTGACCACGAAACTTAAAGTTTGAAACATTAATTACATTATTTTGCCAGTGCACACAGGACGTAAAATCGTCCTAAATATATGTAGAACCTCATATAAGTAAAAATTCACTCTACGGAACTTCTTTAGGAAATTATTTAAAGGAACAATTAGATGAAAAAAAATACTAGTCTCACTTTATTATTAGCTTTAGTCAGCATTTTTTATTGCAGCCCATCGGCCAGTGGACAGCGATCTCCTATCCGCGTTCTGATCGTTGATGGGCAGAATAATCACGATCAATGGCCTAAGGTGACGGCAATGATGAAATATTTTCTGGAAGACACCAAAAAGTTTAAGGTAGACGTACAACGTAGTCATTATACTTGGAAAGGAGACGAGTGGCTTTCGGCTTATCCTAGTGGTAACAGGGTAGAGACTGTGGCCTTAGCCAAACCAAAGGCCGATTCCAGTTTTCGACCTAAGTTTTCGGACTACGATGTAATCGTGAGTAATTTTGGGTGGAATGCCGCTCCCTGGCCCCTGGAGACCCAAAAGGATTTTGAAAGGTATATGCAGAAGGGTGGAGGACTGGTGGTTATACATGCTGCTAATAACTCATTTCCCGAGTGGATAGCCTATAACCAGATGATTGGGCTAGGTGGTTGGGGAAATCGTACCGAAAAGGACGGACCGTACGTCTATTATGATCAGGAAGGTAAATTGGTGAGAGATAATGAGCCTGGGAATGCAGGATCGCATGGTGCTCAATCCGAATTTCTGATTACTGTCCGCGAGCCTCAGCATCCTATAACCAAAGGAATGCCCAGCCATTGGCTACATAGTAAAGATGAACTCTACGATCGCTTGCGAGGACCTGCTGAAAATATGCAGATACTGGCAACAGCTTTTTCTCCTAAAAGTAATAAGGGTACCGATCGAAACGAACCAATGCTTATGACTTTAAAATATGGAAAGGGACGTGTATTCCATATGGCTATGGGGCATGTTGACTATTCCGTATCCTGCGTAGGTTTTATAACCTGCTTGCAACGTGGAAGTCAGTGGGCTGCCACCGGTAAGGTAGATATCCCTATTCCTACCGATTTTCCTACCGAAAATAAGGTCAGTCAGCGCTCTTTCGATCATAAATAGGAAGATGAGCGTGTCTGGTATATTACTTACCTGGAAAACAATTTCCTTTCATATGGCTCCTATGTTTTGAGCCATATGAAAGGAAATTGTTGCTTTGATTAACAGGAATTAAGCTTTGATAGTCTTTCATTCGAAGCAATGTGATCATTAAAAAAATAAGCTGAGCCCATTATCGACACGTGGAAACCAATAGGGGGTATGGAAGTTACGAGGAGTAATCTTGAACTGAGACATGCAAGACATGCTACATTGGCCATGTTTCTTGTTTGTGGAATTGGTATATCTGCCTGGGCGCCAATGGTACCCTTTGTGAAAGATCGGTTAGGTATGGATGAAGGGGGGATGGGGTTATTGTTATTGTCTATGGGAGCAGGGGCCATAACTTCCATGCCTGTCGCTGGGTGGCTCATTGCTCAATATGGCAGCCGACGCGTTGTTCTGATCGCGGCTATGGTTATGGCATGGTCACTGCCTACTCTTTTGCTAATGGAAGCCCCCCTGAGCATTTCCTGCATGCTTTTCGTTTTTGGTGGGGGCATAGGCAGTATTGATGTGGCCATGAATGCACATGGGGTACAGGTGCAAAATCTGGTCTCGAAACCCGTTATGTCCTCGTTTCATGGCTTTTATAGTGTGGGCGGATTATTAGGGCCAATTTTCGTAGGCTTATTCATTACCTTAGGTCTTTCACCCTTTGTATCGGTTGTTATAATTTCCTTGGTCCTGATTACCATCGTGCTTTTGCGTTATTATTGGTTGTTAGATTATAATACTGAAAAGGCTTCTATCAGTCAATTTAGCCTGCCTTCTCAAGATGCTTATATTGCCAAATCCTCCTATCTCAATCCTTCCGTCATTTTCCTTGGTGGGATGTGTTTTATTGTGTTTTTATCCGAGGGGGCAGTTCTCGACTGGAGTGCCCTGTATTTAAGAGACTACCGGGATGTTCCAGAGGCATACGCAGGACTGGGTTATGCTTGCTTTTCTGTGGCTATGGCTATTATGCGATTGATCGGCGACGGGATCGTATCCCGGACATCATCTCAGAAGATCGTAGTGTGTGGGAGCCTTGCAGCGACACTAGGCTTTGCTATTATAGCTTGGGTACCCTCTAGCCTTGCAGCCTTAACAGGTTTTACTTTAATAGGTCTTGGAGCAGCCAATATTGTTCCCGTATTTTTTAGCGAAGCTGGGCGGCTTCCCAATATTTCAAGTACTGTGGCCCTGCCCGCTATTACCTCCCTAGGCTATGCCGGGCAGCTCGCTGGTCCCGCCCTTTTGGGTGTGCTCGCCAACTGGTATTCGTTGACGGTGGCTTTCGTTTTTGTTGGTTCACTTATTTTAATCGTTGGACTGGCATATGGTCTGAGAAGGGATACAGGGTTGCACAATATCCAATGACTGCCAACTGTCTTATAGTCTGGTAGTCCGATTGCTAACAGGTAGTTGATCAGAATTGATTATCCTTTTAAAAATAGCTTAAATCAATATATTGGAATGAAAAATTCCACTTTAATAAGTTCCCCGCGGGCTCTTCAGGATATTTCTCCATACAGGGCTGGTCATTAGAGGCAAAGTCACTTTCGGGCAGCCACTGGATGTAAATCCAGACCTATGCCCTTTCGTAATCCCTGATGCTTCAGTTGTTAGAAAGGTGCGTTTTGAGCCTAATCGAGTCTAAGAGTTTTTATCTCATCGGTTGGTGTGGGATACCTACACATTAGCTCATTCGTAAATCTGGGCCCAGGGCTGTCAAGGGATTAATATATTAGAGAGCGGTGTATGTGAAACCGGGCTGCTCCATTTAATAATTGCAAGCGGCAGAAGTAAAAAACCTGGCCCGGTGAAGCTGATGGTTAAGTTGCCCGTCGTGTCGGGGGAGGGAGAGGAACCGGGTCTGCGTTCTGTAGTGCAAGGATATTTAGTTTTGCTTGATCCCTCTGGTATGGTTCAGCAAACATCCTAAAAATGCAGTGTGGCTACATTAAATCGACTTACTGGGAAATTGGACGGCAATAGGGAAGCGTGACCTAAGATGGAAATGCCAACAACTTGTGGGAGTCTTGCGGAGGAACTGTAGAATTTATATCCCTATATTCCGGACAGAGAAGGGCTGAGTTTTTTGATGAAAATGTAGAATACTTTATAAATGAAGTCGTTGATCGAACTGGATTGGTATAAAATAAGGCTGGCACAGTTCTAGTAGATTATAAAAAAAATCAAACTTATTATTATGAAAAAATTCATCATATTCGTCATGTCTCTATTTATAGGGATAGGGGCTCAAGCTCAGGAAAACGTTTCCATTGGCCCTATTGCCGGACTTTCAATGGCTTCACTGCGCGGCGATATTAGTGACGTTCAGTGGAATCCGGGATTGACAGTCGGCGCTTTTTACAACTATAGTACAAAAACCAATTTTGGTTTTAGCGGACAAGTGCTGTATACCCAGATGGGAGCACAACGTTTTAACAAAACACAGGAAATCAACCTCAATTATCTTCAGGTGCCTCTGCTGGCAACCTACTTTTTAGGTCGATATGGTCAACGTGTTAGACCCAAGATTTTCGCTGGTCCTAATCTTAATTTTTTGCTGAATGCTAAAAACGAAAACGGCGATAATATCAATGGGGACAGCAACAACCGGGTTTACAATCCATTCGATTTAGGCCTTACTTTTGGAGCAGGTTTCAATTACCGGCTTTCTCAGAAAATATGGCTCAACGTCGATGCCCGCTATGGATTGGGACTCTTGGATATTGCCAAAAACGATGCAGTGAATTTAAAAAATCATCAATGGGGCATTCATGCCGGTGTAAGCTTTCCTTTAGGAACGTATAATAGCAATACAGGACGGCTAAGATAAAACCGACTCTTTATTCATAATTAATAACAAAAAGGCCGATTTGGAAACAAGTCGGCCTTTTTGCGTCGATATGACCATCCTTTCTAAGGGTACTATGTCCTTATTCCTTATAGTATTTTTAAAAATGTGCGACCGTGTATTGGATTCCAAAGCAGAAATCGCAGATACACTGCAATCAGCTCGCTGATTTATTTCCCGAACTATTGGCAGGTAACTGCGGGTAGATGGGGCGAAGGACCGGAAATACAGCGCAACCTGCCTGATAAATTCTTGAATATAAAAATATTTATATTTTATATTTTGATTAAGTGATTTGCTTAATACGATTTAGCGATACGATTTAAAAGATTGAAGGAGGAGGGCTTTGGTAAATTTCGGCGAATCATTGTATAAATATTTTAATAATGCCTGGTGATATATATAATATCTTTAAATTTTACTCCAACTTAAAATATAATTTGTTTTGATTGCTATTTTATATTTCTTAAACTTGCCCTATGAACGTTCTCTATTCAATGGGGTAGGCAGGCATACAATACTTTGTTTGTCTTTTTTAATTCTCACGAATGGGTTCGTACACACATCCAAAAATCAGTAAGTGTTTCTTGAAACTATATACTGAATATTCCTAACATCCATACCTAAACATTTAACCACCATTATGTATTATGCGAACTTTTAGAAAAGAAATGACCAGGGTGCAGAAGCACCCTGGAGCACTCAGGCGCTCATTGGCCCTGGTGCTGGGTCTATCAGCATTAGGTCCGGTCATGAGTGACAATCTTGCTCAAGCTGCTACAGTGCATATGCGAAAAATGATAGTCGACCGGAAGATCTCCGGTACGGTTACCGACGAAAACGGGGAGACTATGCCAGGTGTAACCGTACTTGTAAAGGGAACCAATACAGGGACCACTACGGATATATCAGGAGCCTTCCAGTTAAACATTCCGGAGGGGCAGGCCGTAAATCCTACCCTGGTTTTCAGTTTTATTGGTTATGAACAACAAGAAATCGCTATTGGCGCACAGAATCAGCTGACAGTAAGCCTTAAATCTTCGGTGAGCGTATTGGAGCAAGTCGTGGTTGTGGGTTACTCCTCCAAGAAAGTAAAATACCTATCCAGCTCGGTAGCGGTGATAGATAATAAAAAGCTAAGAGACGTTACCTCCAATGAGCTTCCAAACTTGCTCCAGGGAAAGGCTCCCGGGGTGGTGGTTTCCTCCGGTTCGGGTGATCCGACCAGCCCAGCTCGGATTCTGATCAGGGGTGCCGGGACTATTTCCGCCGGAACGAGCCCACTTGTGGTAGTGGATGGTAATATTGGTGGTACCTATAACCCTGCGGATATTGAGAATGTTACAGTTCTAAAAGATGTGGCGGCAACGGGTCTTTACGGATCACGGGCGGCCAACGGGGTAATTATCGTGACTACAAAACTTGGGCAGGCAGGTAAAACCAAATTTACGTTTAATAACACCATCGGTTTTGGTAAGGCTACTACTGGTAACTTCAAATTGATGAATTCTCAGCAGTTATACGATTATCAGAGTACCTTCAGAACGCTTGATCCAAGTCTGACTGCCGTCAATACGAACTGGTGGGACGAGGGTTTCCGGACGGGAATGGTTAACAACCATAACCTATCTGCATCGGGAGGAAATGATAAAACCACTTTTTATATCTCGGGAAATTATTACAAGGAGCAGGGTACGCTGGTCGAAAACGATAAAACAGGTTACAACTTTCGTACTAATTTACAGTCACAGCTTACCAAAAAGCTGCAGGCTAAGGTTTTGATCAATGGTACATTTACAAAGGATAATTATGCGAATAGTAATACGCTTTATGATGCCTATAATAACATGCCCTGGGATCCGGCTTACGATGCCGATGGAGCCCCGATAGATGGTCGAAGCTACGCGGGCTGGCAGGGTCGTGACCGGGAAAATTTCTTACATTCCATTCAGTATAACTATTCAAAAGCAAAAAGTTTGAATATCAACACCGATATTAATCTAGATTATAGCCTGACCGACAAACTGACCTTGTCATCTTATAACAGGGTATTTTTCGGAAACGGAGAGTCGGCAAGTTATAATGATAAGCGTACCAAACAGGGAGGCGCAAATGGGGGAGAGCTCTATAATGGCTCTACCTACACCAATCGGCTCTTAACGTCTAATCGTATTCGTTACGATGAAGAGTTTGGTTTGCATAGCCTGAGTTTACTCGGAGTCGCAGAGGCTGAAAGGACTTATAATAGTAGTGCGAGCTCCTCTGGGAAGGGGTTGCCTCCTGGCCGAGATGTAATGTCAGTAGCTACGGCTGTTTTAAGTAACCCTACCGGAGAATACGATCAGGTGGCTTTTCGAAAATATTTAGCTACCGCCGACTACAATTTTGACAACCGCTACTTCCTAACAGGATCTTTTGTTAACGAATTTTCATCCTTATTCGGAAAAAACAATGCAACAGCGAACTTTTACCAATTAGGAGCCTCCTGGATCCTGAGTAATGAGGCATTTTTAAAAGGAAACAAAGCGTTGACATTTGCCAAAATAAGAGCCAGTAATGGTACGGTAGGAAATGCAGATGGCATTAGCAATTTCGCCTCATTGGGACTATATAGTATCTCTCAGTCTGCCAGTTACGGTGGTCTTCCGGGAGCCGCTCCGGCACAGAAAGGAAATCCTGATCTAACCTGGGAGAAAATTCGCTCTTCCAATATAGGGTTTGACCTTAGCTTCTTTAATCGAATTGATCTGGTGGTGGATGCTTACGTAAAGGAGGCTAGTGAATTGCTTTACCGCAAACCATTGGCGGCCACTACAGGGTATAGCTATGTGTGGGTCAATGCGGGTTCGGTACGAAATAAGGGTTTGGAATTTAGCCTTACCTCCACTAATATAAAACGAAAAGATTTTACCTGGGAGACCAATCTTAATCTGGCCCTGAATCGGAACAAGGTGATAAGCCTTAGCGACGGAGCTACTGTCTTTAATAGCGGGGCAAGTCAACCCATTGCATTAGGACACGATATGGACGAATGGAATATGCCAGTTTGGGCGGGTGTTAACCCGGACAACGGTGATCCTCAATGGGAAAAGCTAAGTAAGGATGCAGAAGGAAATATTACCAAAACGCTTACTAACAAGTATTCTGAAGTTCAGACTGCCGATTCTCGCCAGTTCACCGGGAAGTCTGCGGCTCCTAAATTCACAGGTGGATTGTCTAATACCCTTTCTTATAAAGGTTTTACTTTATCGGCATTTTTTAATTTCGTTTATGGGAATTATGTGTATAACGGAAGTCGGTTCTACTTCGATAACGATGGTTTATATGAAAGCTATAATGCTATGGTCTTGGCGGATGGATGGAATCGTTGGGAAAAACCTGGTGACATTGCTACGCACCCCAAACCGATAGTAGGAGGTAATAAAGATTCTAATCAAACTTCTACCCGTTATCTGGAAGATGGAAGCTACATCCGTTTGCGGAATGTACGTTTTGGATATTCCATTCCAGAAAACATTACTCAGAAGATCGGCTTCAATGGTATTTCAGTATTTGTAAGTGGGGACAACTTATGGACTGGAACCAAGTTTTCAGGTCCCGACCCGGAAGTATCCCTTTCCCAGGTGAATTTGAGCTCAGGCGTATCTACCATTCGCTACCCCATTAGCAAGAAGTTCTTGTTTGGTATCAATTTATCATTCTAATTAATCAAGAGCAATGAAATCAAGATCGATATATAAATACATGTTAATAGGTGGTCTGGCCTTTGGCTCGGCTTCCTGTGAGCAATACTTTGAGCCGGCAACTTCTATAGATGAAGAGTCTGCCCTCACCAATGCCGCCGACGTGGAAACGGCTACAATTGGTACCTATGCGGTACTTTTAAATGCCGCATATGTCAGGAGTGTTCACTTTTTAATGGAATTTCCCAGCGATGAAATCGCCCAGGGACAATCCTCCAGTGACGACCTTACTCGAGCCTATCGGTATACGCATATCAATACTTCTACCCATGCTACTAACTTTTGGGGCCAGGCATATAAGGTAATAGCAGCTGCAAATAAGATTATTGCTTACGTACCTGACGATGCTTCTGTTACCCTTAAGCAGCTTAAGGGGGAGAATCTTTATCTACGTGCTATGATGCATTATAATCTGGTGCGTGTCTTTGGTAAGCCATACCCTCAGGGCAGTGGAGCTAATCCAGGAGTTCCTTTACTTCTGGAGGGGCTTTCCGATGAAGAAAAAAATACAATTGCTAGAAGTTCCGTTAAGGAGGTTTATGATTCGGTTATAGCCGATTTACAAAAGGCTGCTGAATTAATGAACGAGCCAAAATCGAATAGTTTTGCTTCTAAAGAAGTTGCGTTGGCATTACTATCCAGGGTGTATCTCTACAAAGAAGACTACGAAAATGCGGTTAAATATGCCAGTTTGGTCATCGATTCGGGTCGTTATTCCCTAACGGAAGGAAATGCCTTTACCGGTTATTTCCAAACAGCTCCGGCAAGTAATCCGGAGACGATCTTTGCGATTCAGCATACTAAAGTTCAGGATCGTGGATTTTCGGCCATAGGTTCCATGTATTTCAGTGGTGATGCCTCTGGAGCACCTCAAGGGCAAGGTGTTAGCGGTTGGGCAGAAATTTATGCCTCGCAGAAACTGGTTGATTTTCTGGCCAAAAACCCCTCCGATTTAAGATCTCGTTTTATAACACCTTATATTAAGGATGGAGCCTTGCAATATAATCAGAAGCTGAATCCAGCTACACCCATGTATTATGTAAACAAATACAATTTGCAGGAGGGAGTAATCAACCTTAGTTCCCCCGTTTATTTACGTCTGGCTGAAATGTATCTGAATAGAGCTGAAGCCAATGCCAAATTAGGTAAAACCGGATTGGCGTTGGAAGATATCAATCGGTTACGTACCAGGGCTGGCTTGAGTGGAGATGCCCTTTATTCTGTTGCGAACCTAGGTTCGAAGTCGGTGCTGGATGTTGTACTTGAGGAGCGCTGGTTGGAATTGGCCTTCGAAGGTCACCGGGCCTATGACTTGTTTAGAAATAACCGAGCGATGGAGCGTAATTATCCTGGGACACATAGTCTGAACAATACCCCAACCACCGATTTATCTCAAAAGGTATTGCCTACTGATCCGCGGACAATCTTTTATATCCCGCAGTCAGAAATTGATCGCAACCCTAATCTAGCACAGAATCCATAAATCGAACTGTATTCTAATGAAAGAGTCGGCTGAAGCACATCAGTCGGCTCTTTGCTATTATAGGGCATCTATTGCTGGCAGAGATATAGCTCGTTGGCCATACTGTTCAATTCGTAAAGAAGGTCTCAAAGATTCTCTCAGTATCAAAATAATTTAATTCGAACTTACTGCATAATGGTGGTCTCTATCATTGAATCTGTTAAATCACAGAAATATCCGGGCTTACCCCAATAAACATGGCATTGGCACCATTTTTATTTCCTGCCGGGCAAAAGGTGGTAAATTTGAATATAAGGCTTAAGCAGTCTTATTTTGTTATTAACGCACTTTATAATACGACGGTATGAAGCAGACGAAAACCAGTGAGAGTAACTTAAAAGAAATTGATCGGTTGTTGCAAATGTATTTGAAGGAGATTGAAGAGTCTAACCTAAAACCTCTATCTGCACAAATGTATCAGACCCAGTCAATAAACTTTGTGAGATGGATCAACGGTGAATTTACTCCAGGTGGACATGCAAAGCGCTCAAAGGAGAATGTTGCAGAGTAATCTTAATTTTCCTCCTTATTTTTAAGCTAAATATTTTGTTTTGAATATCTGGATCCTGCAAAGGATCCTTTTTTATGAATTAATCATGGGAAGACTAATAAATACCTGAGTTTGCTGACCCGGTATACTATTAATCCATATTTTACCCTGGTGGTGTTCAATAACTTCTTTGCAAAAAGCCAGCCCCAGGCCATATGACTTTTCCCCATCTGTTCCCTGCCGGTTAGAATCAGCTACTTTGTCAAAGATGTGCCCAAGCATTTCTGGCGGTATTCCGATCCCGAAATCACGAACTTCAATTTCAATTTGCTCGGTTCTTCTTAGATAAATTTCTATAGCCTGGTGCTGAGAACTAAATTTGATGGCATTTGCAAGAAGATTATTAATTACACGGCTTAATTGTAGGGGTTGCACAGGAGCACTTATCCCCCGGTCCCCGTAGAAATGAAGGGTTTGAGATTTTTTCTGAGCGCTAAATTTTGACTGTTCTACACTATCCCTAATTAATTGTTCCAGGTTTGTAATCTGAAATTCTTCTTGACTATTCGCCTCTGGACCAAGAAGTCCCTCAATCATATTTTGAGATTGAGCATGCGCTTGGGAAGCCATTTGTAATAGTTCGAGAGCGGCAGGATCTGACGACTGGAGGGTCTGAAGTTTATGAATATAATCGCCGATAGTATATGCCGGACCCCGAAGGCCTTTAGCTACCATGATCAGCAAATGATCCATTTGCTGATTTACATGTTTGAGGTCTGCCAGACTACCGGCTAATAACCAGTTCTGAAAGGCCAGGTCCTTGTGTAAAAATTCTAAACGGGTCATGCCTCGGCCACTAATCATAATGCTTCGGATGAACAGGAATGTGATAACTATAACTAATAGGGCGAAAATAGCAATAATGATCAACCCTAATGTCTGATAACGGCTACTTTTAAAGAGAGCCTGATAAATTTTCTGATCTTCAAAATTCCTGAATTCTTCCTGGAAATCGATATGATAGGCACTTCTTCCCGCCAATCGAAGAGACTTATTTTCAGTAATATATTCCGATAAATAGGAGTTGGCCTCAGCATACTCCCCTTCCATACCCTTGATATGGCTGTATTCTAGGAGTGCTTCACGGCGTATGGTAGGGTTTGGGAGTTTGATCAGGGTAGACATGAGGGCGCGATACCATCTCAGCGCTTGAGAAAGATTGCCATTCTTACGATTTAAGCGGACAAGATAAAGGAGCAGTTCCTGCGTATTTTCATACAAGGCATCTTCCGGGATTAAATATTGGTAAGCTCGATTGGCCTTGTAAATTGCCTTATTAATATTCCCCGTCTGCTCATCTTGCTGCGCAGCCTGCTGTAGGAAGACAGATCGTACTCTATTAAAATATTTGACATGCTGCGGAAACTTTTTGGTACCCTGTTCAAAAAGTTTTGATGATAGATTGATATAATACGCCGAGCTATCCTGATTCTTAAGGCGGTCATAGGTAAGCGAAATATTGTTTAATAACTCTTGACGAAGCGCATACTCTGGAAAGTCGTCAGCACAATTGGCAGTGAGATCGAAACTACTTTGAAAGTAGTTTTTGGCAGCCTGGTATAAACCCTGTTTGTAATGTATCATTCCAAGCCGGTACTGATGATGCCCTCTCTTACAGGGATCTTTTACTCGGGGCATTAAAGTTTTGGCTTCAAAATATTTTTTAAAGGCCTTATTATAGCTTCCCACTTCAAAGTGTCGATCTCCCGCTAAGAATAGACTGAGAATTAAAGTAGAGAGTAGCTGCGAATCATCAGGATCTTCTCCTGTTAAGTACTGAATGCTGTCCAGATGGGCAATTTGCATAGATGCATCGTATAATTGCGTATAATAGCCGGCCCCGTAAAATAGATGTCTCTGTATTTTCTCTATTTTATTGGGATGGGGAATGTTGCTATATACGGAGTCGTAATAGTATTTGGCGCTGTCTATATGCCCGATAGTCATATATTCGTAAGCAATTTCCCTTGCATCGTCTAGCTTCTGATTCCTTTGTGCTTGGCTGTCCTGCGAGTCTGAGCAGCCCCCCAACCCCAGTATGGCTGAAAAAATTAAAAACAAGATTCTTATCCGATCAATTGTACAACTGTATTCGCTATCATATAGCATATGTTCTAAAGTAAACTCCTGATTAGTGGTTGAAATATTTCATATATAATACTGCAAGTAATATCAGATAATGAAACTAATATATGTAGGACAATAACGCAATAATATAATGTAAAAGTTTTTTTGCTAAAAATACTTATTAAAAGGTTACATTATCGCACATTATTGGACAATGTGACGTAGAATTTCTTGTATATATCACTTTTGTAAGAATAAATTATATTGGATTTTTCCTCCTTATAGAAACTTGCTGTCTTGCTCCAATGGTACTAAGCATAGACCTGAATTTTGAATCAGTAGAACACTTTCGTAGTTTTGCTTTCCTATTTCTTATCGTAGAATCAATAAAGGTTAAGCTTGATTAGAATTTATTAACTTTCCGAATGCAATAAGAATCCCATGTCATGGGTTAAAAGAGTGAAATTTATTTCCCCTTTTCTAAAGGGGAGTGCAGTACCTTCCGATTACAGTATGATACCCTTAACAACGTTAAAAAAATTATCCATATTCTTTGCTTGGTCAGTGTTTCTCCAATTTTGTCTTGGTATTAATTCAGTGTTTGCCCAGACCGGATATGATTTTCAGAAGCTGGTCGATTTATCGAATAAAATCAATGCCAATCGTCTGAAGATATCTCAGGATACAGCTTGGCATAAAATTCAGTTTGGCGCTAACTTCAATCAGGGCAGTTTCAGTAGCAACTGGACAGGAGGGGGCGTTACCTCGGTAGGAATTGGGACGTTTGTAAATGCACTTTTCGAACGAAAGCATGGAAAAAATGCATGGAGAACAGACTTCCAGTCTCAGTTCGGCTTCGTAAAGAATCAGGGCCAGGAGAGTCGTAAGAATATGGATCGCGTCTTTCTCGACTTTAAATATAGTAGGACATTGAATCCGAAATGGGAAGTCTTTGCCAATGTGAACTTCCAATCACAGTTTGCTCCAGGATATGATTACAAGACGATCGGAGATTCCATTAATATAAAAAAGCGGGTTTCTAACTTACTTTCTCCGGCTTATTTTACTCAATCAATAGGTTTGGAGTACAAACCTGTACCCTATTTTTTCTTAGACTTTGCACCTGGAGCCTTTCGTCAGACCGTAGTAGCCGATCGGGGTTTGTATGTAAACACACCCGATCAGAAAAATTATGGTGTTCCCATCGGCCATAGAATTCGCTATGAACTGGCTCTGATGCAGATCGTAGCGAATTATAACAAGGAAATATTTAAACAGGTCAATTTGAAGTTTCGCTACCAGCTTTATTCCACGATCATGGATCCCTTTAATGCGGATCACCGTTTGGACGCTGCACTGACGGCTAAAGTCAATAAGTTTATTAATGTTAATTTAAGTAGTATCGTGGTCTATGACGACGACCAAAGCGGAGATATTCAATTTGCTCAAGGGCTCAATATTGGTTTCCAGTATTCGTTTTAGTACCAGCCATCCAAAAGGCCACAGAACCCAGTTAGCAATTAGAAGCTGGCTTCTGTGGCCTAAAAGCCGAAAAGGGCAATCTTACTTCTTAAACTTCTTCTTTTTGATCATTTTTCTAAGTTTATCATCGTCTTCCATTCTTCGTTTCTGCATCGTTTCGGTACGGTCCATCTCTTCAGATTCGGCAAATGCTTTCCAGTCGAATTTCTCATCGAAAGGGTCCAGTGCTTTTTGAGGATCGAAAAGCTGAGGGTCAATGGCAACGGCATTATAAGGGGTAAAGTCGGGTGTATTGGTAAACAGGTCCCGCAGATCGCTGGCGGTTGCATCGTACTGATTTAAATATGGAATGCCTAGAATATGCCAGAATGTTTTGAATATACTGCCGAAACTATAATGTTGGTGGCCAACATAATCTCTTTTGGCATAGGGGGAGATGGTCATTAAGATACTACGGTGCGCATCCATATGGTCGACGCCGCCCTGGGGATCGTCTTCTGTTACAACAATTAGCATATTTTTCCAATACGGGGTATGAGACAGGAACTCAACGGTGCGACCCAAGGCCAGATCATTGTCGGCCATATAGCTCTCAGTAAAGGGATAGCCGGCATGGGGACGTTCTCTTGTTCCGTGATCGTTGGGCAGCATCAGAGTAATGACTGAGGGTAATACCTTGTCTTCACCGACCCATTTTTCATTAAACTCATCCATAAATAGGTCGGCTCTGAACTGGTCGGGTATGGCCATATTATAGGTGGGGAATATTCGTGAGGATTTGTCAAACAAAGGGGCGGGAAGTGGGTAATTGGCAAGATAGAGCTCTCCGATATGCTTCATTGTACTATCAGAGTAATTAGCTGCCATTTCCACACCAAATCCAAAATTGAAAAAATCCTTTTTATTTCTTTCCAGGTGTTCCCAGATGGAACCCGCCTCGTTATAATCTTCGGGGTATATGCTTCCCGAGGAGCCGTAGAAAGCGAGATTGCCAGGAGCCATGGAACCTTCCCGCATACTACGTTGCCCACCATAGGCAGCAGTGGTGCCCGTTTCCACCCATTCGTTGGGGTAGGTATTAACCAGCCAGCGATGACCATCTGCCGATACGTCCGAATCACAGTAAAAGTTATCGGAGACACCGAAAGCTCGGGCTAGAGCCGCATGATTGGGCATTACGTCCACTTCTGTTAGGCTGTTGCTTTTGTTTTTGTTGGAGAAACTGCGCTTCAGGCCATAGCGGGCGATGCTAGGGTCACCATTCCCTTTCGGAAGCTGGCCAAAGACCTCGTCATAGGTCCGATTTTCCTTGGAAATAAAAACAATATGTTTGATGGGTGACTCAGATTCACCGGGGTACAGGGGTACAGGATTTGAGGTTTTTGCAGTACTCACATCGGAAAAGCGAAAATTATTATCAATCACCTGCTTGGTGAGCCTGGCAAGCAGGCTGTCGGAAGGTACATCCATTACCGATACCGTGCCCTTCATCAAACTTCCGATATAGCTTCCTTCGGGTCCAAGCTTATGTTCACGCCCTCCATTGGGGCCACTGCCAATACCTTTGGCATTGGTAACTATCAGCTTCTTTCCGTCGGGGCTGGTCTTGACTTTCGAGGGAAACCACCCGCTAGGGATATGTCCCAACACCTTCATCTCTGGAATGGCAATGACGGCGACGGCGTTGATGCCTGCTTCCGCTACATACAAACGTGTTTGGTCAGGAGATGTGGTCAACCCGAAGGGGATAACCCCTCGAAGATTTCCCAATTTGGGTTCTGGATTTAAGAATATGTTTTGAACGACTGTATCCTTTTTTATGTCGATCACTGAAACGCAGTCATTATTACCATTGCTCACGAAAACATAATCGTCGGTGGCTGCAAGTGAATTTGGGCTACTCCCTCCAACGGCAGGAAAATCTTCTACCATCTGTCCTACCAGTATACCCGTTTTTATTTTAGCAGAAATAGTTGGCTGGGAGTCTTTTAGATCATAGCTCCAGACCGAAAATGCCTCAGGAACATTCGGGTCCCCTAAAGCGGGTACACCTTCCGCGGGTATCCCTTCCTTCATTTCCTTTGACCCATAGCGGGAAGAGGGCCATCGATGCGCTGTACCCTTTAGGTTCTCAGGATCTAAATCGGTAAATGGCTTGTATTCAAATACGCCAACGTTCGCTACATATAGTCTACCTTCATCTGGCGATAAGCAGATTCCAAAGGGATACCTGCCGGTGGGGATATTATATCTGATTTTTCTTGATTTGGTGTCTATGACCATCAACCGGAATCCAATCTGATCCACTGCGTACAAGGTAGTTCCGTCTTTGCTCAAGGTCATATCCCCAATATAGCCGTGGCTATAGTCAGTACCATTATCTTTGGCTCCACAGGAGATAGTACCTTTGCTCTCTCCAGAAAGGGGGTCGAACATGAATATTTTATTGGCCTGCCCCCCGGCAACATATACAGTTTGGTTATCCGGGGCGATAGCCAATCCCATAAAACATGCTTCCAGAATACCCTTATCTGTTTTCTGACCCTCGGGTATCTGACGCACTGTGCCCCCCTTTTCGAGGACCTTATCCAAGATGGATATTGAAATCGGACTCGTTCCTGAATTAGCCGTTACAGCAAGTCGGCCGTCGCTGCTGACTGCCAAACCATAGGGGTGTGGCGCGATAATATATTGTGTGCCGTAAGGAGTAAGCAAGCGTCCATTGGGAATGGTACTCACCCCATTCAGGTCCCTGCTGATGTAGGAAGTACCGGCCGGGGAGTCTGCTATCCATTTCTGAGCCCTGGATGCTGTGCTGACCAGGGCGAGGATAAGTAATAGCGTTGATTTTTTCATGTTTTACAAGATTAGGTAAATGGAGCTTAATCGTCGTCTTCGTCCTCATCCTTTTTCTCAAGCTTCACAAAAGCTCCTCTCCTGGGGGCGGGCATGATGCTGTTTTCTCCCCGGACAGTTTGCCATACAATCTCACTGAAGACATAGTCGTCAATAGCATCGGGAATACTTAGGTCGAAGGAATCGGAGCGACGGGAGTTTTTATTCACTGCTACGTTTTTTTGGTACAGATCTACACCTGGAGCCATGGCAGTGAAGGGCTTAGTATTGGGTTGCGCCTGGAAGCAGCGCCACATTGGTGTAGCAGCGGCATCGTATTGACTCATGGGTTTAAGCCCAAGAATAAGTTCAATGGTTCGAAGCATGCCAGAAGTTGAGTACATGGTATGGTCCACAAAATTTCTTTTAACAAATCCCCCTGCCACAAAAGCAATAGAACGATGCGCATCTACATGATCAGGACCATTCTGTGCATCATCTTCCAGGATAAAAACGACCGATTCCTTCCAGATAGAACTTTTAGATAGATGTTCTACGAGGCGACCCACGGCGAGGTCGTTATCGGCTACTGCGGCAAAAGGTGTTGGCTTTCCTACACTGGCTCCTGAGGTATGGTCGTTGCCCAGTCGAATGGTGGACAGTGCAGGAACCTTACCTATCGCAAGGAGAGAATCGAAATCTGATTTCCAGGCAGCCACGCGATCCACATCTAAATAGCCCAGGTCGTAACCTTTGAAATCAGGGCAGAAATTGGAACGAAGAGCGGGTATAGAGGCTTCTTTCCCTTTTACAAACCATCCGTATGTACGGTAGCTCACCCCAGCACGGAGGCAATGGTCCCAGATAAATCCGTCGCGGGGATGGGCAATTTCACGAGAGCCTTCGAAATCGTAGGTGCCGCCTCGTCCCCCGTAACTGGTCACCCAGTTTTTTTCTACATAATCGTTGGCATAGGCAGCCGATGACCAGTTGTGGCCGTCGGCGCTCACCTCAGCGTCTACATAGAAATTATCCAATAATACGAATTCACGGGCAAGGGCATGCTGGTTAGGCGTTATTTTTTCAGGAAAGAGACATAGTGATGCATCGCCATTTCCCTCTTTCATATCACCCAGGACCTGATCGTAAGTACGGTTTTCTTTTACAATATAAAATACATGCTTAATGGGGGAGGCATCACCTACCCGCATGGGTATTGGATTGCCTTTTTCACCCTCCGTTTGCAATTCCTTTTCCTTAGTATATGGGCTATTACTATATACAAGCCGGGAGTAAGTGGCTAGGGTCGTTTCATTGGGAAGGTCAATAATAGACATGGTACCTTGAAATAATCCGCCTATGTATTGTTCACGACCTGTATAGGCTTGAGGATTGGCTCCCTTGTCCATGGGTACCTTAGCCAAAGATGGATTAGGACCTTTGGGATTGGCTTTGGAAGAGAAACCTTTACCATTGGTAATAAACAAACGGTCTCCAATATTTTTAACAGCTGTAGGATACCAACCCGTAGGAATAAATCCTTTGGACTTACTGCGGCCCTTTACGCTTACGTCGAATACGGCCAGACAGTTGTTGTCTGCATTGGCAATCCATAAGGTATTTTCATCTTCGCTAAGGGAAACGCCATTGGGTGTGCTTCCTACAGGGGCGTCCGGGTAGAGGGAGGTGGTTAGTCTCTCGGCTACTTTTCTAGCAGCTACATCGATAACCGACACGCTGTTATCATTGCCATGTGCTACGTATAAAAATTTGCCATCCTTGGTAAGAGCCATATCATTTGGGTTCTTATCCGTGGCGATTTTCTGGTCGATTTTTCCAGTAGCCACATCATAAATACATACTGCCGACCCACCCCAAAGCGAAATATATACTTCCTTTCCGGTAGGTGATAGCATGCAACCATAAGCTTCGGAGGCGAGCTTAATCTTAGACGATACTTCACGTGTTTGTGTATTGCAGACATACAAAGAACTGTCTTCTTTGGTTACCACATACATTCGGGATTGAGCATCGTCCAGACAAATACCTGTGGGAGATATCTTGTTTGGCCAGGGCTTCCCTAATACGATAGAGTCGACCTTAACGAGTTTGTTGGACTCGATCTTGTATTCGAGAATCCGGTTATCGTTGCCTGCCGATGCGTAAAGTCGCTCTCCACTTTGACTGAAGGCCAGGCCTACATAGGCTTTGTCTATAATTTGTTGATGCAATACCTTCTCCGTCTGGGCATCTATAAGCATGATGCTTTGAACGGATTGCCCATTATTGGTGACGGCCAATAATTTTTTATTGGGTGAAACGATAAGATTCAACGGAAGGTCGTCGAGCTCCACACTGCGACCGATCGGCGTCAAGGACCAGCCATTTGGAAGATCCACGGACATGGCCTTCAATTTGTTATAGAGTGGGTCGGTCTCTGGACTGTTGCTAGGACTATTTCGCTGGCAAGCTGTCCAAAGCCCACAAGATAAAGTAATCAATGCCAGGGTTTTAATCGAAGATTTCATTTAATGATCAGGGTTAACAGAAAGTGTTATAAATAAAGTGACTGAATTGTTTTTTAGAAATTGGCTGTTAAGCCTATCCAAAGACTACGTCCCGGACCGTTGATACCTGAGCCGTGCGTGCGGTAGTCGGCATTGAAAAGGTTATGAGCCTGAACTTGTAAGCTGAGGATTTTCCAGTCATACAGAGCTCTGATGTTGAAGATAGACCAGGCAGGGGTTCCTCCCTCAGGAATCCGGTTATCACTTTTGTCTCCTGCCGAAAGTCTCTTTTGCGCTCCAGCCCAGAGCATTTCGGGGGTAAGAGTCAATTGATTTCTATGAAATGATAGACCAACCCGACCATTGACTGGAGGTATTCGTCTTAATGGCTCCTGGTTGCTTACACTTTTTCCGTAGCTATAAGTGGCTGAGGTATAGATCCGCCAATATTCCGTCAAATGGTATTCGGCCTCAAACTCTGCGCCCCTGATCTGGGCTTTCTCGGTATTGCTTTTTATATAGACATCCACTCCATTGATCTGTTCTCCTGGCACCTTCTCTCTGGTAATCAGGTCATTCAAATAATTTTGAAATAGAGCTAGGCCCATAGCCCAGCTTCCCGACCGTATCTTATAGCCCATTTCAAAATTGTAGGAGCGCTCCGGTCGCAGATCATAAGCTGGTAATTCATACCGAAAATCGACTATGCCCAAGGTTCCCATATCGTCTATATTGGGAGCACGGAAGCCGGTGTTTAAGGACAAATAAATATTTGAAAAGCTGGAAGGTTGATAGGCCAGACCTATATTTCCTACGAAAGCTTTAGGACTAATCTTGATTGTTCCTAAATCCCGATCATTCAATTTGATATGGAAGCCATTATATCGAAGCCCATAATCGACTTTCCAGCGATTGAGCCTATATTGGTGTAGGGTGTAAAGTGCATAGTTCAGGTAGGCGCTGCCGTCAGGATATAACCCTCGTTTGGATATTTCGCTGCCTTCGGCCTGATTGATGTCAATTCTTTTACTATTTATTTTGTCATAGTAAACTTCCACTCCCGAACTTGCCGTCCAATTTTTGCCTAGTTGAGACTGGAAGTTGAGCGAGGATCCCCAGGTTTTGATCCCATCGGACTCCTTTCTTAGACTATTTTCTCCGATTTTCTGACTATTGCGTCCTTCCTGACTGGTTTGGTAAGAAGTAATAAAAGTTATTTTGCTCCATAAGTTCTTTGTGGTACTGCCCTCCAGACGGGCATAACTTAGTGAGCGTTTCTGAGGATCAAATTCATTAAGAGCATACTGATCTAACTGGTATCTGTAGAACACCGGTACATGTCTTTGGTTTACCGATTGGTGTGCTAAAATCACATTCCAGTTTTCGGAAATTTTCAATTTTCCCTTAAGATCAAAATCTATGTCTGTATAGCCACTTGGGGTCTGCCTACCCGTGGTATCTCCCCCTACCACATCTCCAAACTTCTTGACACTGATTCCAGCTTGAAGTGCGAGTCGCTCCCTTTGGATTCCTCCCTGCACCCGAATGGACTTTTCCATATCTGATGTGCCGTAGCGAGCCAGAACTTTACCATAGGCTTGTGTCTTAGAGGCATAGGCTAGGGTAGGGGTGAACAGCTGAATGGTTCCTCCCAATGCGTCTGTTCCATAGGCGACGGACCCTCCCCCTCTATATATTTCAATCCTATCCAATGAAAAGGGGTCAACCGTGTTTAGGTATTGATTGGGGCCATAACGGAAAGTACTGTTGTTGAGTCGGATGCCGTCAATTAGTGTGAGGGTCTGGTTGCCGGTCAGTCCTCTGATAAATGGAGATCCCCCCCCTTGCGTAGTTTTTTGCATAAACACCCCAGTGGTACCCATCAGTACATCGGGGGTAGTACTACCAGGCTGGCTGGAGTTAGAGAGGTTTTTTATGATTCCTACCGAACCAATTGTCGACAGGCTAGACTCTGTATGGCGGTTAGCTGTGATGTTTACCTGCTTTAATAATTCCGTTCGTAAGCTGTCGGAATCTTGTGCCCGCAAGGCAGGGGGAATCCAAAAAAATAGAATGAGTAAGATTACAATTTTCATAAATGAGTAGTATAACTAATAGGGAAAGGACAAAATTAATTTTGATTACAAGGAAGAAGTTCCTTTTATAGTTATCAAAAAGTTAATATTTATTGACGCATTCTTTCTGGATATACTACTATTTATCCATGCTGTTGTTTTAAATATATTTGAGGGGACAGTCTTTTAGGAAAGCTAATGCAAAGTGACGTATTGTTTGAAAATCAATACCTTATCGGTATGCTAAGCAAGACGTATAGCAGGGGAAGGCTGATGCAGGTGACGGAACCAAGGAAATGTTTAATGGAGCGAATTTGGACGATTCTGCATAAACTTGTTAAATTATTGTAAACAAATAAAGCACAGATCGATATAGATAATAACAGGAGGGTTTTCTTAAAATCCCAGATACTTTTTTTTCAATTGGATGGCTTAATTATCCTCCCTTACAATTTTCCAATTTTATAGGAAAGGTTTAAAAACAAATTTTCTTCCTGAGTGAGTGAACTACTTTTACCAGGAAGTTTATCCGTATGAATATAGCCAAACTCTAGTCCAAGACGGTCCGTTGGGGATAATGAAATAGAGGCAGATAATCTATTCTGATCAAAAAAATTGGAAATAGGCACCCCTGCTACATGCAGTAATAACTCCTCGTAGATACTCACCTGCCAGTTATTATAGGAATAGCTAAGGCCTATTCTTTCCCGGGCTCTAAGTTTATCCGTCTGATCGATAAAACTTCGGTATTCCAATCCAGTTTTGCTGAATAAATATAGAGAGGAAAATAGGGGTTGATGTAGTGTGAAAGCTCCAGCGAAGCGAAGTTCATGTAGATTGCTTTTGTTTCCATCGGCAGGCTGCCGGTAGGACGGATACTGATTAAAAAATGCGAAGGGAGAAAGACTGAGTTGAACTTTCCGGGAAGGTCGGTAATGAATCCAGCTCCTGTAAGAAGTCAGTAAATTTTTTGAAAAAAAATTTCTATTATCGAAATCATTTTGCCGCCGGTGTTGAATCTCATTATCTAGGATGAACCTTGGGTTGAGTGTCGTTTGCACCGTGAGCCGGGTCCAGGCATTATATCTGGTGTTGTCCTGCCCATAGGCCAGGCCCTGGTGCAGAACAATTAAAAGTAAGGTATATAATCTGATGGTATTCATTAAATAAAATTAGTGGGGCAAATGGTCGCGAAAACGCCCATATACCCAGGTGCCCGCTATGGCACTTAATAAGGTGATAATAACTACTGTGGCCCCTATTCCTATCTGAGCAAATAATGGTCCCGGGCATGCACCGGTAAGGCCCCAGCCAAGACCAAATAGCAATCCCCCGTAAATTTGACCTTTATTAAACTTTTTGTCGGCAATAGAAACCTTCTCTCCATGTATGGTTCGGATATCGAATCGTTTTATCAGGAATATAGAAAGCATCCCAACCATGATCGCACTGCCGATGATGCCATACATATGAAAGGACTGTAAGTGGAACATCTCCTGTATACGGAACCAACTTATTACTTCTGACTTTACAAAAATAATGCCGAAAACGATTCCCACGGCCATATATTTCAAATTATAGTACCAGGGATGAGCTTGCGCGCTTTCGTTGACGCACATGGCATCAAGGTGGCGGCGAGTGTGATCTTCCTGGTGGGTTTGCTGGGTATTCATAAGCTTTTTGCTATTACTTGGTATACAATTTTTTAAAGCGATAAGATAATAGGGAGGATCCAGTTGGACATCACAAAGCCGCCTATCATAAAACAGATGGTGGCAATCAGTGAAGGAAGTTGTAGATTAGAAATGCCCATTATGGCGTGACCACTGGTACAACCTCCTGCGTAACGTGTTCCGAAACCTACAAGAAAACCTCCAAATACGATCAATAAAAACCCCTTTAGCGTAAGAAGTTGCTCCCAATTCATAATTTGTGTGGGAATGAGAGAGTCGAAGTTAGTAATTCCGTATCCTGCTAGTTCCTGTGCAAGAACCGGATCGATCTTTACAGGGAGGGGATTGGCCAGGAAGACAGCGGCAATTACACCTCCTAGGAATATACCCCCAACAAAAAAGAGATTCCATACCTCTTTTTTCCAGTCGTATTGAAAAAAAGGTATTTTGGCGGGCACACACATGGCACATACATGGCGTAAAGAGGAGGAAATGCCGAAAGACTTATTGCCCAAAAGAAGTAGAGCCGGAACGGTAAGTCCGATGATTGGGCCTGAAATATACCAAGGCCATGGTTTTGTTAAGAAGTCTAGCATGGCTTAAACGGCGTTAATTTTTTTATTCAGACTATTCCAGGAGCCTCCATTATAGGCTTCAATACCGGCCTTATTAAGACTTCCCAAGGCCATACCACTGCGGTTTCCACTCGCACAGCAGGTGATAATTACGGGATAACGTTCCTTAAGTGCATCAACCTGTGTTGAAATTTTAGTCAGAGGAATATTTATACTCCCTGTTATATGCCCGGAGGCATATTCCTGAGGGGAGCGCACATCTACAATGACCGCTCCATCTTTGACCAGCTGCTTGTAGTCAACTTTTTTATTATTAAATAATGAATCTAAGAATCCCATAATTTCTTGTTAATTAAAAAATCGGTTAGTCGGGGCTCTATGACCAGGCATGGACTGGTTATGAAGAACGTCCATGCCTGTAAAGCCCTATTTATAGCAATGTGCTAGGACATACATAATTGCTTACAGGAACGGTTTCAGAATCCTTGATAGCTGAGAAACCTCCTTTTACATCAATGAGATTATCGAAGCCCCGCGCCTTTAAAATAGAATTGAAAATCATAGAGCGATAGCCACCAGCGCAATGCACAAAATACTTTTTGTCCTTACTAATATCCGCCAAATGGTCATTGATATAATCCAAAGGTACATTTTGTGCATCTATCACATGTTCTGATTGATACTCACTTTCCTTTCGAACGTCCAATACCATTGCTTCCGGGTCGGCCTCCAGACGATTGGCCATTTCTTGGACAGAGATGGACTCTATCTGATCTATTTCCTTACCAGCCTCTTGCCAAGCTTCAAATCCTCCGGATAAAAATCCGATGGTATGGTCATATCCCACCCTTGCAAGTCGTGTCACCACCTCTTCCTCGCGGCCTTTGTCAGTTATCAGCAGAATCTGCTGCTTGATATCAGGAATTAGCGCTCCTACCCAAGGTGCAAAGCCCCCGTCTATCCCAATATTAATAGAGTTAGGGATAAATCCTTTGGCAAAGGTTTGTGCATCACGGGTATCCAATAATACGGCCCCGGTTTCATTAGCTACGGCTTCGAAACCTTCAGGATCCAATGCCTGGCGCCCACGTTTTAACACGGTATCAATACTTTCGTAACCCTTGATATTCATCATTACATTTTCTGGGAAATATGCCGGGGGTGGGGTTAACCCCTCGGTCAGTTCTTTGATAAACTCCTCTCTGGTCAAATCGGGGTTTAAGGCATAATTTGTTTTCTTTTGATTTCCAAGCGTATCGGTCGTCTCTTTACTCATATTCTTTCCGCATGCACTGCCAGCCCCGTGAGCGGGATACACAATTATATCATCCTCTAAAGGCATAATTTTATTTCTTAAAGAGTCGTAGAGGTGACTGGCCAGCTTTTCCTGAGTCAGGTCTTCCACCACCTCCTGAGCTAAATCCGGACGACCTACGTCTCCAATAAAAAGGGTGTCACCGGTAAATAGTCCGAGGGATTTCCCGGTCGCATCCTTTAACAGATAACAAGAGCTCTCCATAGTATGACCAGGGGTGTGCAGCACCTCAATGCTAAGCTCACCGACCTTGAGTACCTGTCCATCCGTAGCAACTAATGCGTCAAATCCGGGTTTGGCAGTGGGACCGTAGACAATTTGAGCTCCTGTTTTTTTGGCCAGATCAATATGCCCAGAGACAAAGTCAGCGTGAAAATGAGTTTCTAAAACGTACTTGATCTTGGCTCCATCTTTTTCGGCACGTTGTATATATGGATCGACTTCGCGTAGGGGATCTATGACGACTGCTTCTCCATTGCTTTGGATGTAGTAAGCACCTTGTGCCAGACATCCGGTATAAATTTGTTCTATTTGCATGACTATGGTATGTATTTGGTTTTAAGAATTATCGTAATGTTTTACAAAGTTGTTAAACTTCTAACAGGCATTCGGTGATTTTTGTCACAGGGGATGATTTTTTTAAACTTTTTCAAAATAAATGCTTCTAAAAAAATGAGACCATTTATTGTTAATGAAGAAATAACTCCTTTACTATGATATATAGCCCCATTGCAAGGACAAACCATCCGAACCCGCCCTTTAATTTCTGAGCAGATACTTTTTTAGAAAGGGCATTGCCGGCAAAGAAGCCTATGATGGCTAAGAAGGTGATGCTACCCAATAACATCCAGTTCATTTGCGAATTCGAAAGGTCGCCTGTGAAACCGATGAGAGACTTGGCACCTATTATCAGTAAGGAGGTTCCTACGGCCTTCTTCATAGGCAGTTTGCTTAGGAGCACCAATGCTGGAATAATCAGAAATCCTCCGCCAGCGCCTACCAGCCCGGTGAGTGTGCCCACTAGAATTCCTTCTAAAAGGATAATAGGATAATTGTATTGTAAATTCTCTTCACAGTCAACACATTCTTCTTTTTTCTCCCGGATCATAGATACGGAGGCTGCGAGCATTAGAATAGCGAAAAGCACCATAATGAAAATAGACTTACTTACCTCAAATTGGCCGACAGAGAATAAGGCGTCGGGAATCGCAGGCACGAGGTACTTCCGGGTAGCATATACTGCAGCAATGGCAGGAATGCCAAAGATGATGGCTGTTTTGGTATCTACCAATCCTTGCCGGTATTTGGGCCAGGCTCCTACAAGACTGGTGAGGCCTACTATAAATAGAGAATAGGCCGTAGCCTGTACCGGGTCGACACCTAATAAGTAAACCAAAACGGGTACAGTCAGTATGGAACCGCCCCCACCTATAAGGCCAAGAGAAATTCCGATGAATAATGAAGCGATGTATCCTATTATTTCCATGGGTATATATTTAATATGATACAAATGTCCGCATTGGAAAATCTGAATACAGTAACTTTTGTCACACTACTCTCAAACTTTTCACAAATTCGGTAACTGCTTGAAAACTCAGTCCGTTGTGATCATTGTAAAAAACAAAGTGGGAGAGCAGGGGGGAAACGGGCGGCCTCAGGATTAATCTGTATATATAACTATAAAAATGGGGCCAGGGGAGGTTGAAAAGGCCAAGTAGAGGAAGTGAAGACAAAAAAATAACCCTGGTTTTTGATTCCAGGGTTATTTAAATTTAATAATGATGAAAAATTACCGGCTCAGATAAAGGTTTCTTTCACCGTAAATTTTCTGAAAAAAGTCATCCTGGAGATCGTCGATAAAGTAAATAGCTTCTCCTGTCGACTTCATCTCAGGCCCTAATTCCTTGTTAACATTAGGGAACTTGTTGAAGGAGAATACTGGTATTTTTATCGCCCAACCTTTTTTCACCGGGTTAAAAGTGAAATCAGACACTTTCTTAGCACCTAGCATCAGCTTGGTAGCATAATTTACATAAGGTTCCTGGTATGCCTTGCAAATGAATGGAACCGTACGTGACGCTCGTGGATTCGCTTCAATTACGTAAACTACCCCATTCTTGATCGCGAATTGAACATTGATCAAGCCCTTAACACTCATAGCCTTTGCGATCTTACGGGTATGATCTTCGATCTGGCGAACTTCATCGTCGGTAAGGTCGAAATGTGGCAACGCTGCATGTGAGTCTCCGGAGTGGATCCCGGCCGGTTCGATATGCTCCATTACTCCAATAATGTAAGAATCTTCTCCATCGCAGATGGCGTCGGCTTCTGCCTCCAATGCACCTTCCAGGAAGTGATCGAGTAGGATATTATTGTCGGGGATATCATGTAATATCTTCACTACATGCTGTTCCAACTCTTTCTCGTTAATCACAATTTTCATGCTTTGTCCTCCCAAAACGTAGCTGGGACGAACCAAAAGAGGGAACCCAAGGCTACGAGACAGCTCTACCGCGGCATCGGAGGTACGTACCGTACCGAACTTGGGGTAGGGGATCTCCAGCTCTTCTAATAGAGACGAGAAGCGTCCGCGATCTTCGGCCCAGTCTAATGAATCGTAGCTGGTTCCGATGATTTTAACCCCATATTTTTCTAGCTTTTCGGCCATTTTCAAGGCCGTCTGACCGCCGAGCTGAACAATGACTCCTTCAGGCTTCTCGTGTTCGATGATATCGAAAACGTGCTCCCAGAATACAGGTTCAAAATAAAGCTTATCGGAGATATCAGGGTCGGTTGAAACGGTTTCAGGGTTGCAATTGATCATGATTGTCTCATAGCCCGATTCTTTGGCTGCGAGTACCCCATGTACACAAGAATAGTCGAACTCAATACCTTGCCCAATGCGATTCGGTCCGGAACCCAAAACTACGACTTTCTTCCGGTCAGATACGATCGATTCGTTATCCGGCGTTTCCTGGGAAGAATTAAAAGTGGAGTAATAATATGGAGTTTTAGCTTCAAATTCGGCAGCACAAGTATCTACACATTTGTAAATTCTCTTAATACCTAGTTCTTTGCGGCGATCGTACACCTTACTCTCCTTAGTCCCAAGCAAATGCGCAATTTGACGGTCAGCATAACCTTTTTGTTTAGCCGTGAGCAATAGGTCTTTAGGAAGCTCGTCGAGCTCAAATTTTTCGATCTGGTGTTCCAGCTCTATTAGCTCTTCAATCTGACGAAGGAACCAAGGATCTATTTTGGTAAGATTCTGAATGGTCTTAAATGACAATCCAATTTTAAAGGCATCATATATATGGAAGAGACGATCCCAGCTAGGATGTTCCAGGCTATACTTAATTTGTTCCTGGTCTCTTAGTTCGCGACCGTCGGCACCAAGACCATTGCGGCGAATTTCTAGAGACTGGCAGGCCTTCTGTAGGGCCTCCTGGAAATTACGGCCAATACCCATCGCTTCACCTACCGACTTCATCTGGAGGCCAAGGCTGCGGTCGGATCCCTGGAATTTATCGAAATTCCAGCGAGGAACCTTAACGATCACATAATCGATGGAAGGTTCGAAAAATGCAGAGGTAGTCCCGGTAATGGGGTTAATCAACTCGTCCAAATCGTAGCCAATAGCCATTTTAGCTGCAATCTTGGCGATTGGATATCCGGTGGCTTTGGAAGCCAGAGCCGAAGAACGGGATACCCGAGGATTAATTTCGATGGCAATTATTTGATCATCAGCCGGGTTAACCGAAAACTGCACGTTACATCCTCCGGCAAACTTACCGATTCCGTCCATCATTTTTCTGGACAAATCACGCATTTGCTGATACAAGGTGTCGGGTAGCGTCATGGCGGGAGCTACCGTGATGCTGTCGCCGGTATGAACCCCCATTGGGTCGAAATTCTCAATCGAACAGATGATGATAAAATTTCCTTTGCTGTCGCGAAGGAGCTCTAACTCATACTCTTTCCATCCTAGGGCGCTCTGCTCTACCAGTACTTCATGAACTGGGGAGGCATGAAGTCCATTATTAAGGGCTTTATCAAATTCTGCTTCTGTATGTACAAAGCCTCCACCGGTACCTCCTAGGGTATAAGAAGGGCGAATTACCAGTGGGAACCCAATTTCTTGGGCGATTTCTTTTCCTTCCAAAAATGAACGAGCTGTTCGTCCCTTACATACATTTACACCTAGTTCGATCATTTTTAATCGGAACTTCTCCCGATCTTCGGTGGTCTCAATCGCTTTGATGTCCACCCCGATGATGTCAACATTGTATTTTTTCCAAATTCCCGCCTTGTCTGCGTCGATAGCCAGGTTAAGGGCTGTTTGGCCACCCATGGTAGGGAGCACTGCGTCGATGGGCCTGCCCATAGCCTGGTGTTTTTCCAGGATTTCTACCAGAGATTTTTTCTCCAGGGGCAATAAATAAACATGATCTGCACTAATGGGGTCGGTCATAATCGTTGCCGGATTGGAGTTGATCAGTACAACTTCAATGCCTTCTTCACGCAATGATCGGGCTGCTTGAGAGCCGGAATAGTCAAACTCACATGCCTGACCAATGATGATTGGACCTGAACCTATAATTAGAACGGATTTGATATTCGGATTTTTGGGCACAGTAATTTATTTTTTGAAGAAATTATGATTTTGTTTGCTTTTTGGAGGATATAACCCTGCTTTAGCTAACCTATAGTAGGGTTAGGTCCAAAAATTCCACAAAGTTAATTTACATTATTGAAAATGGAACTGTTTTTTCCGGATTCTGAAAATTAAATTTCAGAATGTATCGTCAAAATCTCAATTTGGGCGGTAAAATGAATGCTACTTAGCGTCCTGCAAAAATTGCAGTCTTACTGAAAAGGCACAATCGAAGGGGCCGAAATGTCAAAATCTCTTAGACGTAAAGGGGTATTGCCGTCGGCGGCAAACCGTAGGACGGAAGTATTGCCAGGAATATTGGGGTAATATCCAATACGCAATTGAAAGGTATTAAAGGTAAGATTTTCATTTTTGAACCGAAAGCCAAGCCCATATCCCTGGTATACTGGGCCACGCCACAGAGAGCGGGTGCCATTAATTAATCCGAAGTCACCAAACACGAAATATGCAATACGAAAGCCCAGTAAGGATTTGTCTGAGAAAAATACCGTTTCCAGACCCAGTGTGAACTTTTTGGTGCCAATCAGCTGGTCGCTATTGATTCCTCTTATGCCCTGATTACCGCTGATATTGATATAATCGAGAGGGTCCCGATGGTATCCATTGGTATATTTTAAAGTAACAAACTGTCGTAAAAAACTATATTTGAAAGGTATGAGCTGGCTGAAGTAATTGACCTGACCGCTGATAACCCCCTGTTGTGCCTTACTACTTTTATAATAGCTTCCATAATTGAAGAGTCCATATAGATACCCCAGGCGATGAGGCAGATACATCCCTTTGGCAAACTGAATTCCACTGTAGCCACGATCTCCGAATTCGGTGGATTCCCTGCCAAAAGTTACCGATAACAGATTCCCTACTGGCACGTCTTCAGTCCTACCAAACCCATAGATCAGTACATCACGCTTATAATTTCTATTGGAGTATCCAAGACTCAATAATGTGGCACTTTTGTCCCAATATATCTTATTAAGGTCGGGGCCAACCTCGGGTCTTTCCCTGTAATCGTAACGATTGTAACGAAAAGCAGTAATGAAGCGGGAATTCTTATTAAATATATTATTCTCGAAAGGAAACCGATAGGAACGACCTACCCATAAATCATAATAGTTGAAGGAAGTAACGAATCGGATCTCCTGCTCGGGGTCCGATAATTCACGTTTATATTGGCGATTTTTTATAATCCCCGCTTCAAATGCTCCGGCATATTTGGTTTCATTTGTTAAAAAGGATCGATTAAAACGGATGGATTTCTCCTTTAAATCATTTTCGAAAATAAACCTGGCCTGTCCCGTAATAAAGGTGTTCCCAATATAGGGCACTGTATAAATGGTTCTGAATTGAAACTTTCTCAGGGTATCCTCTTTGTTCCATCGTATGGAAGTCAGCTGTGAATGGGTCGTTCCATTTACGTTAATATTTTCCAGTCCTACCCTGAATTTATTGAAGCTACTGAAAGATCCAGAGGCATTGAGGGACCAGCTATCCTGAATAATGACCATTACGTCGGCCTGCCAGGTAACATCCTTTCTTGGGATCACAAGGATCCGTGCATCGACGATTAAGCGGTTAGACCGGAGAAGTCGTTCATTATCCTTAAACACCTGAGCCTGAATTTTATCACCCTCTTCAAATAATAACAGGGAGCGTCTAATGATGCCTTCCCGGGTATTGGTATGCATACTTTTACTTAAAAATCGCTCAAGCTGGTTTCCGGTCCGTGCCGTATCATATACCGACTGACCCAGAATATTGAGTTGTTTGATAATGATATTTTTAATGGTCATGCCTTCGTAGGTGGTAAAGGGATTGGTCTCAATCTCTTTTACTTCGGCCACTTTCCCCTGATTATATACATCCCTAAACAAGAGCCTGTAGACGGCTCTTGAGAATTTGGTTTTGGACATCCGAACTTTCAGGTTCGTATAGCGTATACTATCTTTGTTCACCGCCTGAGCGGGGAGGCTGTCTGTCACCTGAGCGGAGGCACAAATGCTGAGTAAAACAAAGAAGAGTACGTAACGGTGCATAGTTGGTATTAATCCGGGGCATTTTAATGCCTAATTATAACGTAAGGCACCCCATTTCCTTATCTGGAGGCGTCAATAAGCATAGGGATCAAACGCTCTGTATCCGAAGGAGCCGGGGCATTTTTAGAATAATACTTACCATTAGGCTTGATGATGGCGTAGGTTCCTGGCTCCAAAGGATTCAGCCTGAGAAGTAAGCTAAGTAGCTGATCCGACGCCACAAACATATGGGTGCCTTTGAGCTGATGACGAACAACGTACTGTCGGGCTAGCCCACTCTGTGATGCTGCCTGCTCAATATCATCCATATGAACCATCAGAAATACGGTGCCTACCGGGGCCTTTTCCCTCAGGAAGTTAAGATAGGCCAGTTCGTCCAGGCTTTTGGGGTCAGTCAAATTCCATTTGATTACATAAATAGTCTTTCCCTTGTATTGTCCTAACAATTCCTTAAACCATGAATTTCCCGCCTCATTAGAGGCGCTGACCCATATTCCTGGAATCACTTCGGTTGGTTTTATTTGTTGTGTCTGGTAATTGACCATTTTGCGGATATCAACGCTATCCTTAACTTCTCTTTGCATCACCTCAGAGAGAGAATTCTTTAGAGCTGGCGATTTTAAATCACTTAAAATGTGTCGGAAAAGGAGGTTTTTCTGGTCCAGTGTATATCCGTTTAGTCGCTTGATCATGTAGTTCCCTGAAAGCAAATCCGTCATGGAAGAGGGTAGGAGCTCCATATACAAGCGCTTGGCCTGCTCATATTCGAACAGGGTATTTATCATTTCTTTATTGCGTAGAAATAATGCGTTTAAAAAATCATATTCTGCCCTATCGGTAATACCAATTTCCATGATTTGTTTCAGCTTCGTAGCTTCCTGTGAGGACAAATCCGTATTGTATTGATGGATGAGGCCAGCCATGGCCTTTACTGGCAAAGGGGCACTTTTAGTCGGGTAACGATAGATATAATAATCCTTTACGATATCGGCATAAACACCATACTTCTCTGCCAAGGTTACTTTTTCGGCGGTCAGTGGAGGCAGATTTAAACTGGGCTGATCCAGTTTTTCCCCTTCTATATCCAGGTCGTTGATTCGCAGGTAATCCATCCAGATATTAGCATATTCCGCCTGTGCTTTGCTGGTAAGCCAATTTTTTAGTTCGGAATCCAATATATTATTGCGACTATATTGCTCAAGAGTTTGAAGGCGAAGTTGCAACCTCTGCTCCAGCAAGGCCTTGGCCTGCTGCTGGGACTTGGGCCAAAAGTTTTTGAAAAAGTCGGATCCCACCGATGGATTTTTTTCAAATGATTGGGCCTCAACGGGCATATATAATTGATATTGATTATTGGCCGCTGCATGTACGCCCGAAAAGTAAAATAGTCTTTTAGCCTTACCAATTGAGTCGGCGTCGAAGGTAAGGGTAAGCGTTCCTTTAGAGCCTAAAAATGGTGAAGTAGCCAATGATCCATACTCCAAATACATTTCCTCCTGATCGAAATTCAGGGGGAGGGCAATGCTAAAGCTACCATCGGCCTGGAGGGGGGCCTGACTTACCATTTCGGACCGAGGGTCGAAAAGGTTGCTTCGGAAAAAACTTACAGAGGATGTTTGACGGTAAAGTTGTCCATTCAGATTTTTTATCTGGCCTTTGATATAGAGGCTATCCACTTGCCCAACCAATATAGTAGGAGCGAAAGCAAATAATGTTATCAGTAGAAAACGATAGATCATGAAGCATAGATGTTGATAGTGGTAATAAATATAGCAGGATTTGCCATACAATTAAATTTTCGTTCCTGCCCGTCCTTGGTTAACTAGGGCGTGGTCATCCTGACTTTCTTAGGAGGGGAGGTTTCCGTCCTCATAACGAACCTTAATCCCATGGTATTGGTCCTGCGCCTTATAATCCTTGCGAAGGGGATGGCCTTCCCAATCTTCCGGCAATAAAATTCTACGAAGATCTGGATGACCAGAAAACCGAATTCCTACCAGATCAAATGCTTCTCGCTCATGCCAGTCGGCGGTGCGCCAGATATGGCTTACAGAGGGTACCTGAGGAAGGTCTTCTTCGGATGAGTTGCGTGAAACCTTGACCTTGAGGACTAATTTATGGCCATATGGAATAGAAAACAGATGGTATATCACTTCCATAGTACCAGCGGAAGGGCCATTATCTAGGGCAGTAAGACAGGCCAAATAATCGAAATATAGGGTCTTATCTTCGAAAAGAAATTGACAAATATGAGGGAGACTCTCTACAGTTATCTCTATCGATGGTTGGAGTCCTTGATGGTTGGTCTGGACTATGGCCTTCGGGAAGTGCGTTATCAATAAGTCATTAATTTCTTCAAAAACCATCATGGTATAAAGGGGGTTAGGTGGGGAGTCCGGTCTCTTGATGTGCGGCTTGCATTTCTAAAAAAACTTCTGGAGCCAAGGGGTGTTCAGATCGAATTTTTTCCTGTAGCTTCATAAATCCTCCAATCAAGGCCTCAGGACGGGGTGGGCAGCCAGGTACATAGACATCTACCGGAATAATCCGGTCGACACCCTTCACTACATGGTAGCCATGCTCCCAATAAGGACCTCCACAATTAGAGCAACTTCCCATTGAAATTACATACCGGGGTTCGGGCATTTGCTCGTACAACCTACGTAGTCTGTCGGCCATTTTAAATGTCACCGTTCCGGCGACAATCATAACATCTGACTGACGTGGAGAAGGGCGGGGCATGATACCAAAACGTTCCAGATCATAGTTGGAGGCGTAGGCTGCCATCATTTCTATGGCACAGCAGGCCAGGCCAAATCCCATAGGCCATAATGACGACAATCGTGCCCAGTTCATCAGATCTTCTGAATTGGTAATTATAATACCTCCCTCTCCGGTTTTTATTCTCTCACTCATAATATCTTTTACCTTTATGGCTAGTAAGCCAACCGCTTCCTGTTCGAATAAATTCATTCAAACCCGACTCAATTAGGCGCGGTGAAGACTTGCACTGTGGCAAAAATAGTAAACAAACTCTTAATTCTGGCTTCCATATGCGGGCTAGTGTATCTAACTGTGCCTCCTTTTACCTGAAGGCGACATCACTATAAGCCCTAACTCCTGATAACCGCTGGATTGGATGTCAACGGAATCGGAAAAAAATACTGAAAGCTATCAACTACCTAGGCTGGCTACTTGGCCAGTTTCAAACAATGATGGGATGGCCGGGATTCAGGAGTAATTTTACTACCTTTGTTTTATGACAGGTCAACACACAATTTATCTTGTAGATGACGACGACGACGATCGATTTATAATTCGTGAGGCGGTGGAGGGCGTGCTTGAGCAGGTCTCCTTTTCGGAATATTCTAACGGAATTGATTTTCTAAAACAGCTTGAACAGCCCGGTCTGGATCTAGACTCGGTATTGATATTAATGGATATTAATATGCCCCGGATGAACGGCATTGAAGTGATAGCTGCCTTGCGATCGCTCCCCAATTGTCAGGGCCTGCCTATCCTGGTATTGTCTACAGCGGCAAGCCCTGAAGTGATCAAACAAGCCATCGAAAGTGGAGCGGCTCAATTTTTTATTAAGCCATCGTCTCTAGCCGACTTGCGGATTTTGGCTGATGAAATCAAATCATACCTTCATCACCGCGGCTAAGATTTAACTTTCTACTTCTTTTGGTCTGCTCACTGGAAGTACGATTATGGCTGTGGTACCGTTCCCCGGGGAGGTTTTGATATTCATGGTCCCCCGATGTTGCTGAATAATTTGCTTACAAATAGTGAGCCCTATTCCCAGACATTCCTCCCGGTCCTTTAATTTATTAAGAAGTCCAAATACGTATTCAGCATATTGATTTTCAAAGCCTTGACCGTTGTCTGTGACTTCAATGCGGAGATGATCTGTATAATGATATTTTTGACTGCTGACCTGATAGGAGTTTTCCTCGATATTAACAGCATGAATGTTAATGCTTAAGGGAAGACCAGGGGTTTGGTTCTGAATAGAATTCTTAAAAAGTTCAGTAAACACTCGCTTGATCTGCAGCCTGACACCCCAAAAGGACGGCGTGATTCCAATAGTTACAGTATAATTATCGGAATAAAACTCCTCTAGTTCCAGTCTAACTTCTTCTATGAGTTTGGTCAGATTAATCTCTTCGGTTCGCTGATCACGAGAGCCAAAATTCACAAAATCATTGAGAGCATTGGTTAGGGTATGTAATCGGTTGGCAGACTTTTTAATAATTCCTACCATATGATTGATCTTACTATTATTGCCTAATTCCGTTTGAGAAATAAGCGAGTCGAAGCAAAGAGATATCTTTCTTATTGGCTCCTGCATGTCATGGGTGAGCACCTTGCCAATCTGTAAGTATTCCGCATTTCTTTCCATCACAACGCTCAAATTTCTATCCAGCTTCCTTTGATGTTGTTCCAATTCAGCTTTTAATTGCTTCAGCAAAGCATTATCCTCCAAGGCTTTTTTTTGGGCCTTGGTTGCTTCCAATAGTTCCTGTTCATATTTCTGACGTTCCCATACGGTGGCTACACTGGCAATATAATGATGCATGGCGTCCTGATCGCTTTGCTGAGCATTGATCATTACAGGAACCCGTTTCCCGGTTTTGCTTTTCAAAGTCATGAATATTTCACTGACTTCACCTTTTAGCTTTAGTAAGGGAAAAAAATGCGTTTGGTAAAATATACTACTGGAAATGGTTAGTATGCTCTCCATAACCTTATTCTCAATGTCATAGAAATTACATTCTAGAATGGCACATAAATGTGGGTTCGCATATAGAATATGGCCATCATCATCGAAGATCAGGCAGCCACAAGGTAAATTTTCTAAAATATCTTTGGAAGGATACAAATTTGTTAGGTTTATGATAAAAAATCCTTCATAAGTCCGATCGTTTCTTCCGGAGCACTCAGGTGGGGGCAATGGCCAGTGGCCTTCATTACTTTTTGTGTACAGTTAGGCACATTGCTTTCTAAATATTGTCCCACCTCCGAGGGAGCAATCAAATCTTGGGAACACTGCAAAACTAGGGTAGGGTGTCTCGTTTTGACCAGGTCAGCCCTGTTGTCTGATAAAAAGGTGACTTCAGCAAACTGTCTTGCTACTACGGGATCTGTAGAACAAAAGCTTTCTGTCAATTCTTCCCCAAGTTCAGGACGATCGGGGTTACCCATAATGTTTGGGGCAATATAATTGGACCAACCAATATAATTATTATCCATGGTCGACAGCAGTTCCTGAATATCTTCCTCCTCAAAACCGCCAGTGTATCCCTGATCATTTATATATCGGGGCGATGGGCCAATCATAATCAAACTCTCAAATAAATGAGGTTGTTTCAAAGAGGCAAGAAGGCCAATCATTCCACTGACCGAATGGCCCACAAATATGGTTTTCTCTAAATTCAGGGCCTCAAGTACCTCAATTAGATCCAGGGCATAGCCATTAAGACTCGCATAACGTTCGGCATTGTAAGCTTTCATGTCAGATTTACCGCTGCCTACATAATCAAATAGGACGATACGATAGCGATCTTCGAAGGCGGGCCAGATATAACGCCACATCTGCTGGCCACAACCAAATCCATGGGCAAACACCATTGCCTGGGTGCCTTGACCAAATACCTTGACATTATTTCTATTTATGATGTCCATCTTTCTGATTTTTTCTAAACAAATATAGATATTACTCGGTTGAAAAGAAATGTAAAATGCAATGCTTAAAAACAGCTGCGGGCTGAAACATTATTTGATAAATCAGTTTTTGGTGTTTCAATACTATTTGTCCCATGGTCGTATAGGGTAAATAGTTAGCGTATTGGTTAAATCGTTCTAGGTGATTTCATGCCAGACTTAACTAAACAAACAGGACTGCTCATTTGGAATATATAGGTCCTCTTTTCGAGTTTTGTAATCCGAATTTTAGAATTATTTGATGCATCTACCAATATTATTATGCTACAGTGGCTTTTGGCTAAGGACCTTAAATCGGGATTCCTTAAAAATTAATTTAAAATCCTTCTAATAGGGTCGATGGGGCGTCTAATAAAAGCTGCCTATATGCCATAGAATTCCTGATGGGTCGTAGACAAAGCATTCTCTACCCCATTCCTTATTCTGGATAGGAATGATTCTTACGGATTGATATTTTTCTGGAAGATTTAAAGCTTTTAGCTCCGTCCAGAAAACATCCAGATCTTTCACTTCCATAAATATCATAGTATTGTCTATCCAGTCCTTGATAGAGGCATCTTGTAAATAAAACCCTATATGGTCACGCTTAAAATAAGATAATTTAGGGTTAATGATTAATTCCTGAAAGCCAAAATCTCTATAGAAATCACGTGAGATTTTGAAGTCTATGGCTCCTATAAAAGGACGTATGGAAATAGGATGATGTTCCACTTTCAGTTTGGTAGTATTAGAAATATATAATTAAAGTTATTTAACTCCCGGAGCATTTAATGACCTAAATGAATGAGGAGATATCCCAAAAATAGGGGGGGACATCCGCACTTAAGGTTTTTCGTACTTTTGATTAATAGCGTCATACAGTTCTATAGGTACGGGGCTTTTCACTTCGGGTATTCTGGGGGTAGGCCGTACCCAATCCAGATAGCCTTTACCCCAGGCATAGGCCAGACCCAAGGTAAGAACAGCCACGAAAGTGGCCATTTCTGCCATTGCGAACCATCCCCATAGACCATCGGTTTGGTCTATCAAATTTTCATTTCCAAATACCACGGACCAGGGGAATAGAAACAAAAGCTCGACCTCGAATAGTACGAAAATGAGAGCTACCACATAGAAACGTACGTTAAACTGGACTCCGGCGTTACCTTCCGGTTCTTCTCCAGACTCGTAAGTACTAAGCTTTTCTTCATTAGGGCGGCTAGGACGTAAAAGTCTGGCCGCTCCTAACATTACGGTGGCAAGTACCAGCGCAGCGATTATAAAAAGTAATATAGTCCCGAAGTCGGTAAGCATATGATTCGATCGTTTACAGGGCAAAATTAATCAAATTTGCCCGATAGTGCAGATAAACTGACTTATTCCTCTTTCATCCAATAACTTTCTCCAGTATATCCATTTTGTTTCAATAGCTTATAGGCCATCTGACTCCGGCGTCCGCTACGACAGTAAAAAACAATTGTCTTGTCGGGGGGCATAGCAGTAAGGGATGCCGGTAGATCGGGCAGGGGGATATTTACGCCTCCAACAGCATCTTCTTCAAATTCGTACTCTTCTCGTACATCCACCAGGAAAATCTGTTCCGGATCGGAATGTTGGCGATCTTCATAAGTACTGAAGGCTAATTGGGCGTTATCCTTCTGCACATCGTTTTCTGAGCGTCCCTCTTGGGCTGAGGCAGTTTCTGAGGCCTCAATACTTTGCGGACTCAGAAGTGGATCTTTACTAAAACTAAATAGATGGGTGCTATGGTTCAAGGCATTATAAATAAGAAGCTTGCCACTTAACACTTCTCCCATTTGGCATATTATTTTCATAGCCTCATTGGCCATAAATCCACCAATAATACCCGGCAAGACACCTAATACACCTGCCTCTGCACAGTTATCCCCTATGCTGGCATCAGGGAAAAGACAACGATAGGTAGGCCCACCCTGATAATTGAATACTGAAACCTGTCCTTCGAAACGTAGTATGGAACCAAATACCAGAGGGATTCCTATCTTATAGCAAGCATCGTTTAATGCATATCGGGTAGGAAAATTGTCAGATCCATCGATAACCAGATCATAACCGGGTAGTATGAAAAGGGCATTTTTAGCTGAAATTCGTTCTTGAAACACTTCGAAAGAAACATAGGGATTCAAGCGTTCCAGTTTCTCCTTTGCGATAGCCGCTTTGCTCAGACCAATGTCATCCGGTCCATAAAGAATTTGTCGGTGAAGGTTAGTAAGTTCTACCCGATCGTCGTCGACAATGCCAATATGACCTACGCCAGCGGCGGTAAGGTATTGTAGAACGGGGCATCCTAGCCCGCCGGCACCCACGACCAGCACCCTAGCATTTTTAAGCTTTTCTTGTCCTGAAATACCAATTTCAGGCATTATAATTTGCCGACTATACCGTTTCCTTTCTTGTGGTTCAAAGGTCATTTTACTGATTGTAAAGGGTGTTGCATCTTGTTACTTTCTAATATTTTTTCAAACATTAGAAATGTTCCAGATGTTCACTTTCCTGCGAAATAAATATAGGAGGAAGAACGGCTAGAAAGCTTTATCCCAATCCTTCCATACGGGTTCATACCCTTGACGCCCGATCATGTCAGCAATTTGTGCCGGGGTTCTTTCGTCACTAATCTCAAATTGCTCCAGAGAATCTGTTGCCGCAGTATAGCCCCCCGGATTGGTCTTCGAACCTGCACTGATAGAGGTAATGCCCAGGGGGATGCAGTGATTTCTAAATTTTTCCGTTTCTCTGGTGGAAAGACTCAGCTCCAGTTCTTCATCCAAGAGCCTGTAGGCACAAATAAGCTGTACCAGTTCCTTATCGCCCATTTCTACCTTTGGCGGAAGCCCTCCTGAGAATGGCCGAAGACGGGGAAAAGAAAGGCTGTACTTGGTCTGCCAATAGGTTTTTTCCAGATAACGTAGATGTAAGGCCGTAAAGAAACTATCGGTCCGCCAATCTTCCAAACCTATCAGCACTCCCAGACCTATTTTATGTACGCCCGCCTGACCGGCCCGATCAGGGGTTTCCAGCCGGTACCTGAAATTGGACTTTTTCCCTTTAGGATGGTGTTTCCGGTAGTCTTCCTGATGGTACGTCTCCTGGTAGACCAATACGGAATGAAGTCCCTCAGGGATCAGAGCGCCATATTCCTCCTTATCTAAGGGTTGAATTTCCATGGATATCTGAGAGAAATGGGGACGAATAAGTCGAAGTACCTTTAGAAAGTATTCGGTATGAACTGTCTGGTTGGCCTCTCCAGTGACCAGGAGGACATGGTCGTAGCCAAGGTCTTTGATAACCTGAACTTCTTTCATGATTTCCTGTTCGGTGAGTGTTTTTCTCCTCACCTTATTGTCTAAGCTGAAACCGCAATAGGTACAAATATTTGTGCATTCATTAGAGAGGTATAAGGGGATATACATCTGAATGGTTTTGCCAAATCGCTTCTGAGTCAGTTTGTGGCTCAGCTGCGCCATATCTTCCAGGAACGGAAGAGCGGCTGGAGAAATAAGTGCTTTGAAATCTTCCAAAGAGCGGCGGGGAGACAGCAGGGCCTGGCGGACATCCTGGGCAGTCTTGGCATAAATCTCCGCTTTTGTCTGATCCCAGTCGTATTGTTGAAATATATCAAAGAAACTAGACATCGAGGAAGGAGGTTAAAGGGCTACTGGCTACTGCTGATTTAGTTGCTGCACCGAGACCTGCTAAATAGGCCATGCGTCCGGCTTCTACGGCCATTTTAAAAGCAATAGCCATTTGGACAGGGTCTTTGGCCACGGCTATAGCCGTGTTGACCAGCACTGCATCGGCCCCCAGTTCCATAGCCTGGGCCGCATGGGAGGGAGCGCCTATACCGGCATCAACAATGACAGGCACCCGACTTTGTTCTATAATAATTTCTAAAAAATCCATGGTTTTCAGGCCTTTGTTGCTCCCTATTGGTGCCCCTAAGGGCATCACGGCGGCAGTGCCAACATCTTCCAGTCGTTTGCATAAAACAGGATCAGCATGAATATAGGGTAGCACCACGAAACCCAGTTTCGCCAACTCCTCTGTGGCCTGCAGTGTTTCGATAGGATCGGGGAGGAGATACTTGGGGTCGGGATGAATTTCTAATTTTATAAAGTTTGTTTCCAGTGCTTCCCGAGCTAATTGGGCCGCCAGCACGGCCTCTTTAGCATTACGTACTCCGGAGGTATTGGGTAATAGATGAATCGCTTTTCCTTGCAGGTGAAATAACATATCGTCCGTGGCATTCTGTAAATCTACCCGCTTCAATGCAACAGTAACCAGCTCAGTCTCGGAGGCAAACAAAGCCTGCTGCATCAGGGAGGATGAGCTAAATTTACCAGTCCCGGTAAATAGTCGGGAATGAAATGTTTTATCGGCAATGGTTAACATAGTTTTGCTTTTATTTGTTGAACAGTTTGGGTTCGGTTCTCAGCCTCTAAAATGGCGGAAGAGAGGGCTATCCCATATACTCCCAAGGTTTTTAATTTCAATATATCGTCGGTATTTACACCCCCGATGGCTAGAATAGGGATTTGTCGCGCTCTCTTACCAAGGTTTGCAAGGATGGATGCATAACCCGAAAAGCCCAGGTGAGGACTTAGGACCTTTTTGGTGTTGGTATGCCGAAGGGGGCCTAAACCTACGTAGTCGACTCCCTCCTGGATGCGCTGAAGCACATCCGAAAGGGTATTGGCTGTTCCTCCTAATATCATTTGAGTTCCTACCAGGCTTCGTGCCTGTGCAATGGGCATATCCGTTAAACCCAGATGGCAGCCATAGGCATCGACCTCCCTTGCAATGCTGGGGTAGTCGTTGATAATGAGCTTGGCACCGAATTTTTGGCAGAGTAGTTGAGCAGCCAGTGCTTCAGATCGAACTTCATCCAGAGGCTGGTCTTTGATTCGCAACTGCACCAGCCTGCAGCCCGCTTCGAGGGCCATCAAAATGCTTTCCTGATGAGAATATTTTTCTGTTTGATTGGAAATAAAATGTAAGGCTTCCATGGGGTCAGTTGGTTGATTGAATGATGGACCGGAACTGCTGGAACTGATTGGTTGCTTCCCCGGGTTGCTTCCAAATGCTACCCAGCAGGGCAGCCCCAGCATATCCCCAGGCGGGCAATTGCAAAAGTCGGTTCAGGGTGATTCCACCGAGTCCAAATATAGGCATAGGCAAAACACGTCCCGAGAGGTCGCAATATTCGTGTGCCAGCCCTTGATAGCCTTCTTTGGAGATACTATCGAAGAGGGGGCCGTAAAAGGCATAATCGAATACATAGGCTGATTCTTCCAGATCCTGCAGCCGATGAAAAGAAGTACTTGTTCTCAGTCCCCGGGCTTTGTTGCTTCTCAAGGCAGCAGCAGTCAGCTGCCTTCGGGCATTCTCAGTATAATGTAGCCCCCCAATTCCAAAGTTATCGGCCATTTCATGGTGTTGATGAAGGCTAAGCCTGGGGTGAAATTCGACCTTGATTTCATTGATCAGGATGTGGAGATCAGCCTGGGAAATATGTGGTTTCCTAAGGTGCAGGCAGTCCAATCCAGCCTCGAAAAGACTGTTGATCTGCCTGCTTTCTCCAAGCCATCTTTCTGCAGTAGTAATGACCACCAGTTTCAGCATCTCAGGAATATATCTGGCTACCTTTTTCCATGAATTCTCTGGCTTTTTCCTGCATTCCCTCTACCAGGGCCGATTCTTCCATCAATCCATTCTCCTGGGCATAATCGCGGACATCCTGCGTGATTTTCATCGAGCAGAAATTGGGTCCGCACATAGAACAGAAATGAGCAATCTTGGCTCCTTCCGCAGGCAAGGTTTCATCATGAAAGGACTTGGCTGTATCGGGATCCAGAGAAAGGTTGAATTGGTCTTCCCAGCGGAATTCGAAACGGGCCTTACTAAGGGCATTATCTCTATACTGTGCACCGGGATGCCCCTTGGCAAGGTCGGCAGCGTGGGCAGCAATTTTGTAAGTGATCACCCCATCTTTCACATCTTTGCGGTTGGGAAGTCCCAAATGCTCCTTCGGTGTCACATAGCAGAGCATGGCAGTACCAAACCATCCGATCATCGCTGCTCCGATGGCCGAGGTTATATGGTCGTAACCTGGGGCTATGTCGGTGGTAAGAGGCCCTAAGGTATAAAAGGGTGCTTCGTGACAATGCTTCAGCTGCTTATCCATATTCTCTTTGATAAGATGCATGGGAACATGTCCCGGACCTTCGATAATGGTCTGAACATCGTGTTTCCAGGCAATTTTCGTAAGTTCTCCAAGGGTCTCAAGTTCCGAAAATTGAGCCACATCGTTGGCGTCGGCAAGGCATCCAGGGCGTAAACCGTCGCCCAGGGAGAAGGCTACGTCATAGGCTTTCATTATTTCACAAATTTCTTCAAAGTGTGTGTATAGGAAGTTTTCCTTGTGATGGGCTAGGCACCATTTAGCCATAATGGAGCCCCCTCTTGAAACAATACCCGTTATGCGTTTGGCGGTCAATGGAATGTATCGTAGTAATACACCGGCATGAATCGTGAAGTAATCGACCCCTTGTTCCGCCTGCTCAATGAGCGTGTCCCTAAATAGTTCCCAGGTCAGATCTTCCGCCTTACCTTTTACCTTTTCCAAGGCTTGGTATATGGGCACAGTACCAATAGGGACGGGGGAGTTACGTATGATCCATTCCCTGGTTTCATGAATATTCTTGCCCGTTGAAAGATCCATAATGGTGTCGGCGCCCCAGCGACATGCCCAGACGGCCTTTTCAACCTCCTCCTCTATACTCGAAGTGACGGCCGAATTGCCAATATTTGCATTTATTTTTACCAAAAAATTCCTTCCAATAATCATCGGCTCACTCTCGGGATGATTGATGTTAGAAGGAATTACGGCCCTACCCGCTGCAACCTCCGATCGTACAAATTCGGGCGTGATGAGGTTTTTAGGAGTATTGGCTCCAAAGCTGTGCCCGGGGTGCTGATGGCTAAGGTTTGAGGTATGTGCTTCTATACGCTGATTTTCCCGGATGGCGATATACTCCATTTCGGCAGTGATAATGCCTTTCTTGGCGTAATGTAGCTGGCTTACATTCATGCCTGATCTTGCGCGAAGGGGTTTATTCAGGTGTGCAAAACGCAGTTCGTCCAAACGGGAATCCCGAAGTCGCTGGGTTCCATAATCAGAACTGATAGCGTCGAGTTCTTCCACATCCTCCCTGCCCCGGATCCATTCCGCTCTTAATGGCTTTAGTCCCTTACGTACATCGATATCGATGCTAGGATCGGTATAAGGACCGCTGGTATCGTAGACGGTGACGGGAGCGTTGGGGGTGGGCTTGGCGATAGTGCCATGATGATGGGTATCGGACAACGATATCTCCCTCATAGCAACCTCTATTGGGTGAAGAGTCCCTTTGACATAAATTTTTTTCGAATTAGGAAATGGTTCTCTGGTAATGGCGTGGTCCGTTACGGTTTGCTGGTCTTTCATAAGTTGTTGGTTTGATAGGAATAAACAGTTGTTCTGCCGGCGCAGATCAACCCCCTTGAGTTGGGACAATGATGGTAAGCCGGTCCGAAGGCATCAATTGGTGACTATGCCAAGACGATTTTGGAATGACCTGTTGATTGACCGCGACAGCCATTGCAGTCGGTTGGTCAGAAATAAATTCATGGATTACCTGCAGGATGCTACTGGTATCAGGAACTTGTTTGGGAAGATTATTGAGAATTATTTCCATTCGTATACGGGTTTTATAGAATAAAACTCCGGGAATGGACCACGTAGAAAAGGTTAGTAAGCCCATGAGGACTCCTTACTTTTCCCTTCGTCAGTATTAACTGAATCAGGTTCAAAGGGTATAATCTCAGACCACAATAGTGGACACCCCCAAAGTTGCTACAAAGCTAAAGTAAAATAGTCGAGAATAAAAAATATAGATAGCCGAAATAACGATAATAGCCATCAGAAGGCCAATTTAGCAGATTTGCTAGTGCTGAAGCATGTTTACTGGCTTCAAAAAGGGTATAAATGTAGACCGTTCTGGCCTTAGACAGGGCAGGCAGTAGAAATAAATTTATTGACTTTTATATTTCATTCGATGATCACGGTTATATTAGGGCCTGAATGACCTTTCCTAAGCATAGGGCAAACCTGGAAATTGGAATGGTTTTAGTAGAATTTTAAGTCAACACATATAGAATTTGATGAGTTTGAAAATTAGAAATGCCTCTCCTCTGGATTTACCTGTTATATTGGAAATTCTGAATGAAAGCATACTCACCTCAACGGCCATTTATGACTATGAGACCCGCTCCTTGGAGCAGCTTACAGAATGGTTTGATCAGATGTTAATGAATAGCATGCCCATTCTGGTAGCAGAGGTGGAAGGAAAGGTAATCGGTTATGGATCGTTTCAGCAGTTCAGACCCAAGAAGGGCTTTATGTTTAGTGTAGAACACAGTATCTATTTAAATGAGTCTTCGAGGGGGATGGGGGTAGGCGGACGCCTTCTGGAAAGTCTTATTCAACGCGCCAGGGAGCAGGGCATTCATACCATGATCGGTTGTATCGATGCCAGCAACCGAGGTTCTATTTCGTTTCATGAAAAATATGGCTTTGTAGAAAAGGGCTACATCAAGGAGGTAGGATATAAATTTGATCAGTGGCTTGATCTTGTCTACATGCAACTTATCTTAAAATAAATGGAGAACGAAATTGAATTTCATTCTCCATTCTGTAGTTCCTCAAATAAGGGAGATTTCGATGATACTGGATTTATTAATTGGATCCAATTTTCTCCAGGACTGTATTAAAAGTAACGTCTTCGTGGGAGGCATCATAAATGACCTTCCCTTTTTGTACCAACAATAATTGAGGAGACTCATGAACGACCCCAAAGTGATCGGCAATAGCCATTGACTCCGCACGATTTTTGACCACATCCACAATATAAAGTGGAATATTTTGATCGGCTAATGAAGGTAGCTCTGACTTCAGTCTCCGGTGTGCCATCATGCTTACCACACATCGAGGGCTATGCTTATAAATTATAGAATAGGAATCCTCGTTGGCAATGCTTTCGATTTGGTCCTTAGTTTCAATGTTAATCCAATTCATAGGTAATTATTTATAATTGATCTGGTCAATTTTCTGATTTATCCGACAAAGCAACGTAAAAAGATAGGGTTTAGGTTCAAATCATACCACTGACCCATTGCATTAATAGGGCGGTAATATAACCGCCATAGGTACCCACGGCGTAGCCTAATATGGCCAGTAGAACCCCAACCGGAGCAAGTGAAGGATGGAAGGCTGCCGCTACCACAGATGCTGAGGCGGATCCTCCCATATTGGCCTGGCTTCCTACGGCCATAAAGAAGAATGGTATCTTCAGCCATCTACAGACGATGATGAGAATGATCGCATGAACACTCATCCAAATTATTCCTATGGCGAATAAGCCTGGATTGTCCATGACTGCTTTAAGATCCATTTGCATACCGATAGTTGCTATAAGTACATATAAGAAAACAGAACCGATTTTAGACGCTCCTACAAACTCTAGTTTTCTCAAGGGCGTGGTTGAGAGTAAGATACCAATGGTCGTAGAGATAGTTACCACCCAAAAGAATGATGAGCTCAGACTAAATTTTGTCAAGGCCGGATAGTTATTGCCTATATAGGGGGCAATGATATCGGCTAGGAAATGAGCCAGACCACTGGCTCCAAAACCCATGGCCGCCAGATAGATATACTCCTTCATTTTTGGCGTTCTTTCGTTTTCAAATTGCTGATTGGCCAGCTGGTTCTGAACATCCTGGATTGGTTGGGCATTGGCTTTGAACAGGGTATCAATCCGGCTGGCTACCCCGGCTCCATAAATCAGCAGGGCCATCCATAATTCGGCTACTAATACATCTACCGCAATCATTTGAGAGAACAAACGATCACTAGGTTGAAATACTTCCTTCAAGGCCGTTTGATTGGCACCACCTCCTATCCAGCTTCCCGCAATGGTTGCCAGTCCCCTCCATACTTCATCAGCACCCTCTCCGGCAAGGGTGTCAGGGCTAATGCTTCCGACCACCAGAATGGCTAGAGGTCCACCGATAATAATGCCTATGGTCCCGGTGAGCATAGCAATAATGGCTTTGGGCCCCAGCCGTATGAGGGAGTGCCAGTCCATGCCAAGAGTAAATAGTACTAGACAGGCAGGAAGAAAATATTTGGAAACTACTGGATATAACTGAGACTCTACACCATTAATGACTCCGAATGAATTCAGGAGTCCGGGAATGAAATAGCAGAGTAAAAGTGGAGGTATTACATTATACAACCGTTGCCAGAATTTTCCTTGAAGCGAGGCAGTGTAGAAAATAAGGGCGAGTACTACCATCAGTAGCCCTAGAATGCTGGCATCATTCTGAATCATAAAGGAGTTGGTTTGCACTATTTAAGATTTAAGCGTTATTATAAAAATGAAGTAGCTGACAAAAAGTCTATTTTTAATATTTAAAATACAATAAATTGAGTAGAAGTGCCTCCTATTACCTTTCCTTAGGTAATAGAATCAAAGGATTAGTTTATGCATACATCCAGGTTACGGGTAGGTTAACGAAAACGAATTCCCCTGGTCTTATATGTTTCTACTGCCTGCGAAATTACATAAATAGGTATAATCTCTGAAATATCAGCATGCATTTAAAAGGTTATCGAAATATCTTACTGTACTCGTTGATAGGTATAGGCATCATAGGCTGCAAAAGCGGGAGCAATTCATCGGGTCCACATGTCTCACTGTCAGATCGGGTTAGTTATAATTTTGATATACGCCCCATACTTTCCGATAAATGTTTTGCTTGCCATGGGCCAGATGAAAATAAAAGAGAAGCTGGACTGAGGCTCGATGTAGAAGAGGATGCCCATAGGTCATTAAAGGAAAGTCCGGGATCCTTTGCGCTCGTGGCAGGCAATCCCGCCATGTCTGAGGTTTTTAAACGGATAATGTCTTCTGATACGACCTTGGTGATGCCACCAGTGAATTCACATTTAAAATTATCCGTTGAGGAGATAGCCCTGATTGAGAAATGGATACTACAGGGTGCCCGCTACGAAAAACATTGGGCCTTTGTACCTCCCCAAAAGTTAACAGTACCAGAACAGAAATCGAGCAAATGGGTTAGAAATGAAATTGATCATTTTATATTGGCCAAGCAAGAACAAATTGGTCTGAAGCCTAATCCAGAAGCTGATAAAGAGCGCTTATTGAAGCGCGTGGCTCTGGATCTTACTGGCTTGCCCCCGGGCTTGGAGCTGATGGATGCGTTTTTGGCAGATAATAGCCCGGACGCCTATGATCGCATGGTAAATCGTTTGATGCAATCGCCCGCCTATGGCGAAAGAATGGCGGTTCATTGGCTTGATGTAGCCCGTTATGCCGACTCCCATGGCTATCAGGACGATGGGTACCGCACGCAATGGCCCTGGCGGGATTGGGTTATTCATGCATTCAACAAGAATATGTCCTATAAGGATTTTGTTACCTGGCAGCTTGCCGGTGACTTGCTTCCTAATCCTAATAAAGAACAACTGCTAGCAACTGGATTTAATCGCAATCATAAGATAACTGAAGAGGGAGGGGTCATTCAGGAGGAGTATCGAGTATCTTATGTTACCGATCGGAACGATTTATTTGGGAAGGCATTTTTAGGATTTACCGTAGAGTGTGCCCACTGCCATGATCATAAATATGATCCTATTTCTCAAAAAGAATATTATCAGTTATTTGCCTTCTTTAATAATGTAAAAGAAGTGGGAATAGAGTCGGTAATAGGCGGGCCAGAAACCTATGCGAAAAAACCATTGATGGAGATTTCGGATCGGGACATCACTGAACTTCTTACATTTATTAATAAACCCGATACGAACCGATTGATTGTATCGGTCATGGGAGATTTGGATACAACCCGGGCGACCTATATTCTCGAGCGTGGGGTATATGATGCCCATGGGGAGCAGGTAAGTCCGGGAACGCCCAAAGCCATCTTACCATTCGCTTCACGTTATCCAAAAAATAGACTGGGGCTCGCAAAATGGCTTTTTGACAGGAATAATCCCCTTACGGCAAGAGTTTATGTAAATCAGATGTGGCAGGAATTTTTTGGAAAGGGCTTGGTCAAAAGCTCTGGAGACTTTGGTATGCAGGGCGACCTACCTTCGCACCCTGCCTTGCTGGACTGGTTGGCAGTAGACTTTATGGAGCATGGATGGGATATCCAAAGACTGGTAAAACAAATAGTGACTTCGGCGACCTATCGCCAATCGGCCGAAGTGACCACTAAGGCTTTGAATACAGATCCAGAGAACACCTATCTCGCACGATCCTCGCGCTACCATGTAGATGCAGAACATATTCGTGACCTGGTGCTTGCCAGTAGCGGACTGCTGGTACCCACCGTCGGTGGGCCCAGCGTAAAGCCCTATCAGCCTGCGGGTTTATGGGAAGGGGCCACTTCTGGCCGTGGGCTTCTGTCTATTTATGAGCAAGATAAAGGAGCTAAGCTATACCGACGCGGGATGTATACCCTCATTAAGCGTACAGTCCCACCACCTACCATGGCTATATTCGATGCCAGTAATAGGGATCTTTGTGAAGTGAAACGCTTAAAAACCAATACCCCCTTACAAGCCCTTGTAATGATGAACGACCCCATGGTTTTAGAGGCTTCCAGGGTGTTGGCGGGACGACTGCTCCAAGAGAATATGAATACGAAACAGCGTATCATTAAGGCTTTCAGGCTGATCGTGTGCCGGCAGCCTAAGGAAAAAGAATTGGATATTTTGGTGACCTATCACCAGAAGCAAATGATGAGTATAAACGTGACACAGGCCAAAGAAATCATTCAGATAGGGGAGTTTCCTTTGATAAGGAAGGTCGATCAGATTGAGCAGGCAGCCCTTATGCGGGTGATTAACACGATATATAATTTAGAAGAAACAATTACAAAATCTTAAAAAGCTGAGATTTTATCAAGGTATTAGAAAGTATACGGAATGGAAAAGGAAATAGAAGAACATGGTTTCAGTTTTAATCGCCGGCGTTTTCTTTCGAGTCTGAGTCTGGGCATCGGTAGCGCAGCACTGGGATCCTTGCTGATGCCCGATCTGTTAAATGGAGACAAGGACAATATGGAGGATGCTTTGATGGCCGGAATTCCTCATTATGCTCCAAAGGCCAAAAGAGTGATTTATCTGTTTCAGAATGGTGCGCCCTCGCAACAGGAGCTGTTCGACTATAAACCGAAATTGCATGATTTGCGCGGCCAGGAAATCCCCCCTTCGGTTTTGGGAACGCAGAGGCTGACGGGTATGACAGCCAATCAATCATCCTTTCCACTGGTAGATTCCTTTGTAGGATTTAAGCAATATGGACAATCAGGAACCTGGATCAGTGATCTGCTTCCCTATACAGCAAAAATTGTTGATGAATTATGCATTGTCAAATCGATGTATACGGAAGCGATCAACCACGACCCGGCTCTAACCTTCCTGCAGACCGGGTCTCAGCAGGGCAATAGACCGAGCATGGGCTCCTGGCTCAGCTATGGTTTGGGTAATGAAAATAAAAACCTTCCCAATTTTACGGTACTGCTATCCAGAGGAGTAGGGAATGGACAAGGGGTATACTCAAAGTTATGGTCCAATGGGTTCCTGGATTCTGTTCATCAGGGAGTACAATTTAGCTCAGGAGAAGATCCGGTTTTATACCTGCGCGATCCCGATGGGCTGAACCGGACGGAACGTAGGGATATGCTTGATCAGCTGGCACAGCTCAACGATATATCCTATCAGGAATTTGGAGATCCGGAGATTGCCGCAAAGATTAAGCAGTACGAAATGGCGTATCGCATGCAATCGGCGGTTCCAGAAGTGATGGACCTTTCTAAAGAGTCCGACGATATTATTAAATTATATGGACCCGACTGCCTGGTGCCTGGCACCTATGCCGCCAATTGCTTACTAGCTCGGAAACTTTCCGAAAATGGAGTGCGTTTCGTGCAGCTTTATCACCAGGGATGGGATCAGCATGGAAACTTACCCTTCGAAATTACCAAACAAGCCATGGATGTCGACCAAGCCTCCGCGGCCCTCGTCACCGATTTGAAACAAAGAGGACTTCTGGACGAAACGCTGGTGATTTGGGGAGGTGAGTTCGGGCGTACCAGCTATACACAAGGTACGCTTACAGCCGATAATTATGGTCGGGATCACCATCCACGGTGCTTTACGGTGTGGATGGCAGGAGGAGGTATTAAGCCTGGGATGGTGTATGGGGAGACGGATGAATTGGGCTATAATATCGCCCGTAACCCTGTCCATGTTCATGATTTTCAGGCGACTGTCCTGCATCAGCTGGGTCTCGATCATGAAAAGCTTACCTTCAAACATCTGGGTAGAAGGTACCGTCTGACAGACATTTCAGGCCACGTAGTCAAGGATATTCTGTCATGAAGAGGAGGATAGAAGGACAAAGATTTAATTTTTTTCTATTTGATAAATGAATAATAAATATCGTTTGCTGGCCGAACAATTTCTTATCGCTCAGCTTATCTTCATCAGTTTTATACTTCTCTTCGAAGGTGCCCTGGTACTACCGCCCTGGGCTCAGGCAGTAGGCAGGATGCATCCCTTATTGCTGCACTTCCCAATAGTGCTGCTGTTGATGTCATTTACCATGCAATTATTCCGCCGGTCTAAGTCTTCTGATTGGCAGTATTTTTATGATATTTTTACCAGATGGACCTTACTATTGGGGGTATTACTTTCAGGTTTTACCGTATTAATGGGCGTGTTTCTGGCTTCTGAGCCTGGTTATTCGGGAGACTTGTTGTTATGGCACAAATGGTCAGGGATCGGGATTTACTTTTTTAGCGCGATCTTATATCTTATTGGTTGGTGGCCAAGGGTGAGTCCAATCGGGCTTAAAATTCTCTCTATTCCGGCATTTTTACTATTAATAGTAGCCGGCCATTTTGGTGCTGCCCTCACCCACGGCGAGGGCTTTGTGACTGATCCTTTGAAGTCTGCCGATAATAGGGCCACTGTTTCCCCCGATTCCGCACGCGTTTTTGAACATGTGGTCCATCCTATACTACAACAAAAATGTTTGAGCTGCCATAATGCCGATAAGGTAAAAGGGGAGCTTTTGTTGACAGATATGTCTTCCCTGCTGAAGGGAGGGAAGTCGGGGAAGCTATTTGTTGCGGGTAATCCTGAGCTTAGTCTGCTGCTAGAACGTATTCATTTGCCTCAGGAGGATAAAAAGCATATGCCGCCTTCAGGTAAGGCCCAGCTAACATCTCAGGAGATTAAATTGCTTTATCATTGGGTGAAATCCTATGCCCAGCCTGATATGAAGTTGAGAGAGCTTCCCCTCGCCGATTCACTGAGAATTTTATCGACGGCATATTTAAAGTCTGGGGCGGATGCTAATGAGCCATTTGACTTTGAGGCGGTGGATGATAAACTGTTAGCGCAACTGAATACCGACTATCGTACCGTTGCGAGATTGGCTATTAATTCTCCGGCTTTGACAGTAAATATTTATAATAAAAAGCTCTTTGATGCTCAACAAATAACAGGGTTAGAGCCCGTAAGTAAGCAGGTAGTGGCTCTTAATCTCAACAAGATGCCGGTAAAAGATAAAGATATGGTCGGAATCTCAAAGCTTGTGAACCTCCGGAGGCTCGATCTGAATTTTACGGAGATTACGGCGGCAGGATTAAGGCCTTTGCAATCCTTAAAACATTTGCAACAATTATCTTTGTCCGGAACCTCGATGGAGGTCCATGCCTTGGTAGACCAATTGGATAAAATAAAATCCTTAACTCAGGTTATCCTTTGGGATGCAGGACTTACAGACAAGGATTTTCAGCTACTCGAGCAGAAGCTAGCAGGCCTCACCGTGGTGCGGGGGTTCAAAGACGATGGTAGCAAACCGCTTCAATTGAATCCAATTCAGGTTCGAAATGCGAGTATGGTATTTCGTTCGGATCTGGATATCGACTTATTTCATCCAATTGGTGGAACAGAAATACGTTATACCATCGATGGTTCTGAGCCTGACAGTTTGAGGGCTCCAGTTTTTCAAAAGTTGAAAGTGGATAGGAATACCTTTATTAGAGCCAAGGCCTATAAGTCTGGATGGTACGGTAGTGAGACGGCCCGTTTTGATTTTCTCAAAAACACCTATAAACCAGACAGTGTCCGCCTGGCATATGTGCTTAACAGGGTTCATAAAGCCGCTGGAGCTCATACCTTTTTCGATGGAAAGCTTGGTCAGATCGGTGCCAATAATCCTGCCTGGGCCAATTATTGGGCTGGGGTTCGTGATACGGATATAGAGCTTTATGCAGAATTTCAAAAACCTATCTCGCTTTCATCGGTGGGCGTGCATTATATGGTAGAAGAAGACACTGGTATCTTCCCTCCAGAAAAGATAGAAGTGTGGGGAGCCAATAAGCCAGGAAACTGGAAACTTTTAACTCGGTTTAAAGCCCCGTTAACGCAAAAAGGGGAAACGCCCAGTATAAGACTCGTCGAAGGTAAATTTGCCAAAGAGGAGGTGTCTTTCCTGAAAATTATTGCTAGTCCCGTAAAATCTATCCCCATATGGAGTAAAAGAAAGGGGAATAAGGCCTTATTGCTGGTCGATGAAATGTTTTTAAATTAAGGAAAGGGAGAGCTAATTAAAATTGCGTCTATATTTTAGAATAAATGGGGAATTAAACCATTCAGATATAGTACCTGTCCGGATTGCAATTCAGGTTGAAAAATCAGACTTCTTTTCAAATTTATAGAAGCTATGAGCATAGAAGGGGTTATTTGTGACGAAGAAGAAACCCTGCTATGGCAGGCCCTGCTTGGAGGGAATGAGTCGGCGTTTGAGTCGATGATTCAGCGTTGCTATGATCTTATGTTTCAGTATGGCCTCAAATTTTCAAAGGAACGGGAATTGGTAAAAGACAGCATTCAGGATGTTTTCTTGGAGATATGGGAAAAGCGCCAGGCATTGAACAAAAATATTCCACCTAAGGCCTATCTCTTGGCTTCTCTACGTCGGAAGTTACACCGTTTGCAGCAACGTAATAAAAATGTCTTGGTAGCTGATCCGACTCGATTTTATACTGAATTTCAAATAGAGTTTAGTGCAGAATACAGGCTTATTGAGCAGGAAGAAGATCGTATCAATGCATCTCAGATCACCGGAATGCTCAATAAACTGCCCGCCCGACAACAGGAGGCCGTATATCTACGGTTTTTCCAGGATCTGGATCGTTACGCTATAGCAGAAATTATGAATATACATCCGCAGTCGGTATCCAACCTACTTCAGACAGCATTTAAGTTTTTGAAAAGCAATTGGCTATATTGGATAGCCATCGGTTTTGGGCTATCTGCTCTGAACTTTTGATTCACGGCTATCCGCTCTGGTGGGTTATTTCAGATGCTTGGATCGATCGTCTTTACCAAATCTCTTGTCATTTTTGATAATGGTCTTTTGCCTGTACCCCGGGAAATCCATGCGTATAGGTGGGCTTACCATCGGTATTACTTAATAGAATATCACCTCTCATGCAGTTCGCACTGGCACACTTGATTTTGTCTTTAAAAAAAACAAAATAAAACTTTTTGAAAAATAATTTGAATTTATACAGTATCTGGATGAGGCTATGGTCTAATGGTATTTGAATAAGAATATTTTACAATGGATCATTACTATCATTATACAGTAGAGGAGCTGTTTCTGGATGAGGATTTTCGGAATTGGGTATTGCGCCCTACCCGGGAAGATCACCATAAATGGGAATCATGGCTGGCCGATAACACTGAAAAATTGGAGATAGTAAGGCAGGCAAGGGAAATGGTACTTCATATACATCCCAAAGAAATGGCCCTCCCATTAAGCGAAAAAAAAATAGCCATTTCTAAAATTTTAGAAGGGAGGAGGGAAGTGCCTCCTTCAGGATTCGGCAGGAAACCCTTACTATTCCCCGCTTACCTGAGGTGGGTGGCTGCTGCTTGTATCGTACTCTTAGCTAGTTGGTATTTTTTGCTGCCTCCCGATGGGCATAGGGTAGACTATGAAGGGCTGGTGTCGGAAGCGCCGGTTCCCCTGGTTGAAAGGGTTAATAAAAGCAACTTTCCATTGGAGGTCGTCTTAGAAGATGGGAGTCATATTACCCTTAGCCCTAAGAGTAAAATTAGCTTCCCAAATAAGTTCAACGCAGATAAACGAGAGGTCTATCTTTCGGGTGAAGCTTTTTTTGATATCAGTAAAGATACCTCCAGACCTTTCTTTGTTTATGCGCATGAAGTAGTCACCAAGGTGTTGGGAACAAGTTTCCTTATCCGATCTTTTGGGAATGAACAGGAAGTGTCAGTTAGAGTGAAATCGGGGCGGGTAGCGGTGTTTGCCCGGCAAGATACGCAAACTCCACGGGATCAGAGTAAAGAACTAACCGGAACGATTATCGACCCAAATCAGCAGATTGTGGTGGTCAGGGCCTCTGTGAAAATGACGAAAACCCTGATTCCGATTCCTGAGATAATCGTGGAGCCACGGCATGTTAATGCCTTTAACTTCGATGACGTGCCGGTTCAGAAGGTATTTGAAACCTTGGAAAAGGCCTATTCCGTGGAAATTCTGGTTGATTCTAGTGTACGGTTCGAATGTCCCCTTTCGGCTAATCTGGCCGATTTGAGTTTATATGAAAAATTAGATCTGATATGTAAAGCCGTGGGAGCACGCTATGAAATAATTGATGGCCGAATCATCATTGAAGGGAAAGGATGCAAGTAAGTTAAAAGAAAGGTCAGTGGTGCGTCAACACCTCTGACCTAAGTACCCCTTAAAAGGTTTCGCGACCAGAGCTCCCATTATATATGGGAAGGGGAAAGTTATTGTCAAATATTTTTAACAAAAACCAGTCAAAACTATGAAAATACCCTTACAGTTTAACCGACAACTGTTATTTTTTATGCGAATTAGTCTGCTACAACTTATTATTTCCCTGTGTTTTATAAGCACAGCTACGGCAGTGGAAGTACATGCCCAGGAATTATTACGCAAAAAAATATCAATTGATGCCCAGGGCATGGACCTTAAGACGGTTCTGAATCAGCTGGGCAAGGAGGCCGATGTGCGCTTTGTCTTTAGTTCAAAATTGATTGGCAGTTCTCGCAAGGTTAACTTGAGCAAGACTAATGAGACCTTGTCTGATGTGCTTGTGGACTTTCTAACACCTCTGGGGCTAAACTATGAAGTGTCGGGCAAAAATATAGTTATTCGTCCTAATAGCATGACCCCTGCACTTGAAACCGAGCCGTTATCTCCCAATAATAAAAGCATCGATAGGACTATAAAAGGAAAAGTAACGGATGCCGCAAGTTTGGACGGATTACCCGGTGTAAACATTGTAGTCAAGGGGACACAGATTGGTTCCACCTCCGACAGTAACGGGAACTATGTACTCCAGGTGCCAGATGATGCGGGTAATTTGGTTTTTAGCTTCGTAGGGTATGAGTCGGTAGAAAGAAGCATAGGATCGGCGAGCCAGATCGATGTCCAACTGAAAGTAGACCAAAAATCCCTGGAAGAAATTGTAGTAGTAGGTTATGGTTCCGTTAAGAAGAGTGACCTAACGGGTGCGGTTTCATCTGTCAAATCTGGGGAACTTACGGCTTATCCTGCCTTGGGGACCGTACAGGCTCTTCAAGGTCGTGCGGCCGGAGTTCAGATCCAGGCTACCAACGGAGAGCCTGGAGCCGGCTATAAAGTGCGAATTCGCGGAGGTACCTCCATCAATGCCAGCAGCGATCCTATTTACGTGGTGGATGGCTTTGTAGGGGGCACCATGCCTCCACCGGAGGATATTGAGTCTATTGAAATATTGAAAGATGCTTCTGCCACCGCCATTTACGGATCTCGTGGTGCCAATGGAGTGGTCATGGTGTCTACCAAACGAGGAAAATCGGGCAAACCAAGGATAGAAATGAACACTTCCTTCTCTTCACAGACGGAAATCAATCGCCTCGATCTCTTGAATGCTTCCCAATTTCTGGACTATATAAAGGAAATCAGACCAGCGGTGGAATCTAAAGGTGCCGATACCGATTGGCAGGACGAAGTGTTGCGTCGTGGTGGCATTCAGAATCACCAGCTCTCGATCGCTGGGGGGAATGATGCCGTGAAATATTATGTATCAGGTTCCTGGTATGGCCAGAATGGAGTCATTATCAATTCAGACTTCAAACGTTACTCCTTAACGAGTAATATTGATATTCAGGCCTCTGATAAGTTGAAATTAGGTTTGAATCTGTTTGCCCAACGTGTGGACCGTAACCAGTCTAAAACCCAGGAAGGGTCCAGTGGACTTACTCCGGGGGTAATCGCCTCTGCCTTTAAGTTTGAGCCGGATCAGCCTATCTGGGATGCGAATGGGGTATTTACCCTGGCTAGACTGAACGATCCGATCGATAATCCTTATGCGATTGCCACTCAGCTGGAAAATAGTACCCTGTCCGATCAGTTACAGGCCAACTTTTTTGCTGAATATAACATCATTAAAGATTTGAACTTCAAGACTACCTTTGGAGCCACTACCTACAGCGGTCGTACAGGAACTTACGAGCCTACAACCCTTAATATAGGCCGAACCGTGGGAGGATCGGCATCGGTTACCGGCGCCAAGCGTACCTTGCTTCTGAATGAGAACTACCTTACCTATTCCAAGAAGATAGGTGTCCATGATTTCTCCCTTCTGGGTGGTTATTCCATTCAGCATTCATCTTCCGAAGGATGGGGTGGAACCGGTCAGTCTTTTATTACCGACGCCGTATCGTACTGGAACCTGGATGGTTCTTCCGTTTGGAAGAGTCCTACTTCGGGACTTACCGAATGGCAGATTGCGTCCTACTATGCCAGGGCCACCTATTCTTTGGCTGACCGCTATTTATTTACAGCCAATATCCGCCGTGATGGATCCTCTAACTTTAGTGAAAATCATAAATGGGCCACTTTCCCTTCCGGAGCTTTTGCCTGGAAAATGTCCAGCGAGCCCTTTATGCAGAACGTAGCGGCTATTAGCCAATGGAAATGGCGGGTGAGTTATGGACTGACGGGCAATCAGGCCATTGCTCCGTACCAGACCAAAGCGCGTTTTTCAAATATTTTCACTGTGATTAATGGCGCTCCTGTCAATTCTGTTTATCCTACCACGGTAGCCAATAATGACCTTACCTGGGAAACCACTACTCAGTTTGATGTGGGTACCGATGTATCCTTGTTTAATAATCGTCTGAATCTGACTTTAGATTATTACCGGATGGTGACGAGGGATTTACTCTTTAATGTTCAACTTCCCCAGTACTCTGGTTTCTCCAGCCAGCTTCAGAATCTGGGTGCCGTCGAGAACAAAGGATTTGAGGCAACCTTAGGCACTAGGAATACAGTGGGTAATTTTAAATGGAATACCGACTTCAATATTTCAGTCAACCGCAACAAGGTGTTAGAGCTCCCTGCCGGGAATGACATCATGTATGGTTCAGGCCCAGGGCATTTCGTTGGACTTAACCAGACACAAATACTTCGCGAAGGTTATCCGGTAGGTAGTTTCTTCGGATGGATATATGATGGCGTATATCAGGAAGGCGATGATTTTCTTCCGGGCGGAGGCTTCGAGACCGAGGCTGGCGGAGAGAAATTCCGTGATATCGATGGTTCAAAGGATAGCAATGGTCAGCTTACCGGGGTGCCCGACGGGCAGCTCAACAGCGACGACCGTACAATTATCGGAAATCCACATCCAAAATTTACCTGGGGGCTTAATAACGATTTTAGCTACAAGGGATTTGACTTGAATGTGTTTTTTCAGGGCTCCCAGGGCAACGACCTTTTAAGTTATACATTAATGGAACTAAATCTATTGTCGGGAATTAACAATGCCACCACCGATGCCCTAAACCGATGGACTCCGACGAATACCAATACGGATGTGCCGAAGGCGCAACTAGGACGTACCCGAAGGGTGTCTACCCGCTGGATTTCGGATGGAAGCTTCGTTCGTCTAAAGAACGTATCCCTTGGCTATTCCTTACCCGCCTCTTTATTAGAAGGTATGAAGATCAGAAGGGTTCGCCTTTATGTAAGTGCTCAGAATATACTGACCATGACCAAATACAAAGGCTATGATCCGGAGGTGAATTATTCTTCAACGGGCGATACCAACGGGAATACCAATCTGGGACTCGACTACGGTAGCTACCCCAACGCAAAATCGTATACGGTTGGCCTTAACGTTAGTTTCTAAACCATCAGCATCTTTAAATTTCGCGAATCATGAAATATAATATAATCAAATGTTTTCTGTTCTCTGCGGCCCTGATGGTATCAGGCTGTGAGAACCTGGATGAAAAGCCAGTTGGATTGCTTGCTCCGGAATCCCTTTTTGAGAGTACCAAAGATGTTCAGACCGCAATATTCGGTGCGTATGGACTGATTGCAACGGAGAGTTTGTACGGTCGTCAATATGTTTCTGCCTTAATGCTTCGAAGCGATATGGCGGATATCGGAGATCGTGGAACCCCTGCTGAGCGGCAGCAGGTCAACGATTTTAATATGGACGATAATAATGGCATGGTCTCAAAATTCTGGCCTTACTGGTATAGGGTGATTAGTGCCGCCAATGCCTCCATAGCCGGGGCACAGTCACTAGGTCTTTCGGAAACAGCGATCAATCCCCTGATCGCAGAGGCCAGGTTTATTCGTGCCTTTAGCTACTTCCATTTAGTCCAGGTATTTGGTGACATCCCCTATGTCGATTATTTTATTACCAATCCTAATGCAGTAAAGGAAATTTCTAAAACTCCGGCAGAAACCGTTTATGCCGGTATTCTTGCCGATCTGGAGTTTGCCAAGCAGTGGTTGCCCGATAAACAGCCCGCGTCGGTAAGGGGCAGGGCTACTAAGGGTACGGCAGCTTCCTATCTGGCATCGGTCTACCTGACACGACAGGACTATGCCAAGGCTTATACTGAGGCCAAATGGGTGATCGACAACAAGGATCGTTTTGGCTATGGTTTGGTCGATGATTTTCAAACTTTGTTTAAGGCCCCTCAGGCCAATGACCTTAAGGAACATATTTTTCATATCGATTTCCTCGGACTTCAGAATGGTTCCAGCGGTGCCAATGATGACATAGTACCCCCTATGACGGGAGTGCGTGGGGGAGACGCCCCTCGTAGCGGTTGGAGCGTCATTGTGCCGTCCATGAAGGTCTATACCGACTGGGATTCCAGAGATTACCGAAAAAAAGTAAGCTTTGTTGATTCCATTTTGATCGGAGGGAAAATGAAACCCTACACCGAATTCCCCAATACCCCCAGACCACATATTGCTAAATACGCCCAGTTTGCCGGAACCTCCAATACCGAGGGGCGGTATTCAGACCAAAACTATGCAGCCTTCCGGTATGCCGAAGTACTTTTAATTGCTGCTGAGGCCTTGGCCGAGACCAGCGGAGCTACTGCCGAAGCGATGGGTTATATCAATCAGATAAGAGCCAGGGCGAGAAACTGGGCCGGCAAACAGGTCACTTTCCCTGCCGATGTTGCCCCTGGGCTGAGTAAGGACGCGTTCTTATCGCTGGTGTTGGAAGAGAGGCGTTTGGAGCTTGCCTTCGAATACAAACGTTGGTTCGATATCAAAAGAAGAAAACTGGGTGAAACGGTTTTCAAAGGAGCGAATGCCTTGGAAAAGCATGATAATTTCAATCCAGACCGTGATTATCTCATGCCCCTCCCAAGGGTAGAGCTTCAGGTTAACCCCAACCTGATGCCTCAGAACCCAGGCTATTGATCAATTTATTCATTTCTCATAAACACCAGTCAGGCAATTTTGCAGGGCTGGTGTTTTATGTTTAGCATGAAGTACTAAACCGTATACCGATTTATTTCCCCTTTATTTGTAGTTTCAGGTGTTTATGGATTTGTTAGGCTATATAGCCTAACAAACTTTCCTGGCATCTGACAGTATTAAAATAAGAATTGATATTTATCCTGTTGTTTGAAATTAATGAGTGTTGATAAAGGGCAGTTACTAATTATATTTTATAAAAATCCGGTTCCAGGACAGGTTAAGACCCGGCTGGCCGCCACCGTGGGCAGGAAACGAGCTTTGGATATTTATAATCAATTAGTACTTAAAACGAAGGAGCAGACTTTTGGTCTCCCATTGGCCAAAATTGTTTATTATAGTGATCGGGTGGACGAAAATGATGTTTGGGATGTTGAGGGGGATCATTACGCAAAGTTGGTACAGGGTGAAGGAGACCTCGGCATGAAGATGCATCGTGCTATCGCTCACGGTTTCCAGGAAGGATATACATCGATATGCCTCATAGGTTCGGATTGTTGGGAGATTACACCAGCGGTTCTCCAAGATGCCTTTCATATGCTCGAAAAGAAGGAGGTGGTATTGGGCCCGGCACGAGATGGAGGTTATTACCTGATAGGCATGAATAAAGAAAATTCACAACTCTTTACAGGTAAAAGCTGGAGTACCGATCGGGTACTGACAGACACCTTGGCCGACGCCAAGCGTCAGGGCCTGTCTGTAGGCCTGCTGCCTGTCCTGTCCGACGTGGATTATGCCGAGGACCTTCCAGAGGAACTTAAGGGGTGGTAACAAATTAAGCTACGCCCTCATAGAGAGGGTATAGGCATGTTGTTTAATTAACTGATGATCATCTGATAGGCCTTAGATAGAAGTTGTCGTTTTTCTTCCAATGACCTTTCTAACGGAAGTTGAGCCAAACCTATGAGTCTGCGCATTATCTCCACCCCCGTCAATTGCTGGAGAAATTGAAAATCGATGGCTGAGTTATACCAGTAAAGCACCTGTTCTATCAGTGATTCACTTTGATTGGCCAAATGTAAATGAGCAATTAAAACGGCCAGGTCAAATTCCGCAAATCCATAATGACAGAATTCTGGGTCAATTACCCGGATACCCCCTTGGGTTTTTAACCAGCTTCCTGGATAGAAATCCCCATGCAGAAGATGAGGGCCATTAGTTAAATACTGTTCACCAATATCTTTTATTATATTCCTAAATCCCTCATCAGATTTATAGGGCTGTGCCAGCTCACGTAGCCCGTTTTGAATATGATCAAGATCTAAGCCATTTTCTTCTAAAAAGGGATAGACGAAAATATGCTGGTGATTCAGTTTCCTCATTTCATCATTAAGGAATATCGGATTGGGCTGGTGCGATTTGAAACTGGTGTGAAGGGCTGATAAATAATTACAAAGGGATTGTAGCTCATCATGCCGAATGAATTGATGTTTATGATATAAAAAACTGAAATCCTCCGAATCGCCCATATCCTCTAGTATCAAAATATAATTCTCCGGGTCCTGTTTGATTACCTCAGGCATCATATGGCTGGTGTCTGCATTGGTAACGATCAGTTCATAAAATGCTCCCTCCGTGTGTATTCGCGTCGGAGGAGCATATATTTGAGGATATTTTTCTACATAATTATGGGCCTGTTTAATGATTAATGATGAATTTTCGGTTCGGGCTCTAAGTACCCGATTCATATTTCCGGCGCCCGGAATGGTTAAGTCTTGAATTTTTTCATCAGGAGCGATTACTGCAAAACTTTTAAGATATTCTTCCAGCTCCTTTGGTTTTAATCTGTCTAAAATGAACATATGTTAAGGATTGTCTTAGGATGGTATAACTTCTTATCGTCAGGATATAATTCGGGATAATTTAGATCAAAGGTAAAATAAATAGGCCGTTTAAAACGGAACGATACCAGCCCAAATCAGGTTAAAAAAACTTAACTTATAAATTATTCTGACTTCAGATCGATGAAACTTAAACCCTTTCTTATTGCAACGCTCGTATTGATGGGAGCTGTAGCGCAAAGTTTTGCACAGCAAACGTTATCACTTCCTCAGAAGGCTACGGACATATCACCATTATTGATTGGGGAGGCCATTCCCAATCTTACACTGGAGGATCTCAATGGTCAGGCCGTTTCTCTCCAGGAGCAGTTAGCAGTAAAGCCTACCGTGTTAATATTCTATAGAGGAGGTTGGTGCCCCTACTGTAATAGGCAGATGGCTGAACTGCAGGAGATAGAATCCGAAATTGTAAAGTTAGGATACCAGATAATTGCCATCAGCCCCGACTCTCCCATCCACATGAAAGCTTCCATGGACAAGAACAAGCTTTCTTATCAGCTCCTGTCTGACGCAGATATGAAATTGTCGCAGGCGATGGGGTTGGCTTATGCCGTTCCGGAGGCTTCGGTACAGCGACTAAAAGATGCCAGCGACAATAAAAATCCTGGCTCATTGCCTGTTCCTGCGGTTTTTATAGTTAATCAAAAATCAGAAATTCTTTTTGAATATATTAACCCCGACTATAAACAACGGATGAAGGGTTCCTTTCTAATGGCTGCACTTAAATTATTAAAATAAGACGGGGAAGTGTTTGGGTTGGTAGGATATTTGTAAGCAGGTATCTACGTTATTCCTCTTAACACTTCTCATTTCAAGGGGTAGAGCGTTTTAGCTAATCATCTATGATCCAAAAGGAATGTCATCCCCAAATATAAGTATTATTATTCCAGTCCTGAACGAAGGGGAAGGTCTGCCCATCCTGTTGGCCCGATTGGCCTTGCTTGGTGCTAACCCTACCATGGTAGAAATTATTGTATGTGATGGGGGCAGTACGGATGATACAGTTGCCCAGGCCTATGCACAAGGGGTACGGGTGGTAAATTCACCCAAAGGAAGAGCAAGACAGCTTAACGCAGGAGCTGCAGTGGCATCCGGGGAAATTCTTTATTTCTTACATGCCGATACTATTCCTCCAAATAATTTTCTGGACCTTATTCAGCAGTCCTACTACCGGGGACATCTGGCCGGTTGTTTCCGGCTTCGCTTCGACTGGAATCATTGGTTTTTGAAATTTAATGCATGGTTCACAAGATTTAATCTTAATTCCATTCGTTTCGGAGATCAAAGCTTGTATGTTCAAAAACGTTTATTTGATATTGTCGGTGGTTTCGACGAATCGCTGATTCTTATGGAAGATCAGGAAATTATTTATAGAATTACCACTTTTACGTCTTTCCAAGTTATTCCAGAATATGTTACTACCTCTGCAAGAAAGTATCGGGAAAATGGTCCTTACAGGATGCAATTTGTTTTTATTTACCTATATATTTGTTACTACCTGGGCTATTCCCAAGAATCGCTGGTACGCTTATACAATCGCTTAATTCGAACTTAGAGGCGCTCTTGGTTATGGAAAGTTCCAAATATGACATCATAGTAATAGGGGCGGGTTCCGGTGGACTGGGAGTTTCCTTGTTTATGGCTAAGGTAGGTTTAAAAGTCTTATTGGTTGATAAGTCTGACAAACATATCGGGGGTGACTGCCTTAATTACGGTTGTGTGCCCAGCAAAGCCCTTATCCATGCCTCAAGATTGGTCCATCAAGCCCAGGCCGGTATAGCATTTGGTATTTATGCAGACGGCAAGCCTGATTTAGAAAAGGTAATGCATTATATCTATGAAAAACAGGAGCATATCAGAAAGCATGAGAACGCTGATTATCTACGCAGGGAAGGCATAGATGTGGTTTTAGGGATGGCAAAGTTTGTTGATAAAGATGCCATCACGGTCAGAGGGATTGTTTACAAAGCCCGAAGGATTATTTTGGCCACAGGTTCCAGGCCTACCAAATTATCAGTACCTGGGGTTGAGCGGGTGAATTGTATCGATAACGAACACTTATTTACGGCCAGTGAACTTGCTGGCAGAATGTTGGTCGTCGGTGGTGGACCCATAGGGGTGGAGATGGGGCAGGCTATGAACCGGTTAGGATTACAAGTTACTATTGTCCAAAGTGGTCCACAGCTCCTAGCTAAGGAAGAACCCGAAATCGTAGAAATATTACATAAAAGACTAATTGATGAAGGTATGGACATTCGTTTGAATACCGAAGTGAAGTCTTTCGAAGGTCCATATGAAGCCAATTTGGTTAATAGGCAGGGGAAGACCTGTAGGATTAATTTCGATTCGGTTTTTGTAGCTGCAGGCAGACACTTTGAGTTGGAAAATTTGGATTTGGATCGGGCGGGAATTGAGGTTCAAAATGGAAAAATTATAGTAAATCGCTATCTTCAGACGAGTAATAACAGAATTTTTACCTGCGGGGACATTGCAGGTTTCATGCAGTTTTCTCATGCCGCCGAACAACATACCCGACTTTTATTAAATAATTTGTTTTCCCCCCTCAAGAGAAAGCTTAATAATGACCATATGTCCTGGGTTACATTTAGCGATCCGGAAGTGGCTACGTTTGGGCTTCAACTTAGTGAACTAAAAAAGCGTAAAATAAAATATCAGCGTTTGGAAATTAGTTTTGAAGACGATGATCGAGCCGTGGTTGACGACTATCAATATGGCAAACTTATTTTGTATTTGAGCCCTGGGGGTTTACTGCGAAAGCAACGAATTCTAGGCGGCACCATGATCGCCCCTCAAGCTGGCGAATTGGTACAAGAATTACTGTTGGCTAATTCACTAAAACTTGATATTGATGCTATTTTTAACAAAATATATCCTTATCCCGTAGCTTCTAGAGTCAACCAAATGATTATTGTGAATGAAAAGGAGAAAATGCTGAAGGGTAAATTGAATGGTGTGTTACGTGGTTTATTCAGGTTTCTCAATCGCTAAAGAGCCTATCAAAAGTTGTTGAATTTATGGATACTTCGTCAGGGGGGCTTGGGAAAGTCCATCCCTGGGCCCACCGAACAGTTTATATCAAGACTTAATCCTTCTTTGAGCATCCTGGGGCTATTCTTCGGCAATAGCGGTATGGTCAGTTTTCCCTCCTGCTTTCTTTTTCGCATGCTGCTATCTAATTACAACTTGATGGGTACACTCCAGACTGGGTCCATCCAGACCGGGTCCATCCAGACCGGGTCCATCCAGACCGGGCCCATCCAGACCGGGTCACTCCAGACCTTCTTCGGCAATAGCGGTATGGTCAGTTTTCCCTCCTGCTTTCTTTTTCGCATGCTGCTATCTAATTACAACTTGACTGGGTCCATCCAGACTGGGTCCATCCAGACCGGGTCTATCCAGACTGGGTCCATCCAGACCGGGTTATTATATGTTTTGTATGGCCTATCTTAATCCCGGTCTGTACCATCAACTAAGGGTTGTAGTGAGTATGAGAGGAGCCATGGGAATTCCCTTAAATAAAGGGCGCTGGTTCATCGAAGTATCAATAAACAGGGGTTGTCCTGGTATTTTTCTAATTAAGGGTTGAAGAGCTAATCAGGTTATTTTCAGGGAGCATATATCGCAGTATGGGTTTGCATTTTTCCTGGCAAGGCGCATAGAAATGTTTATGTTTCCAGCGTTTAGATTTCGGGGATAGACCCCACCAGAACTCAACCAACTGAACCGGTTCTAAATGGTGCTGGAACGCATACTGTAAAAGCTTGGGAGCAGCACATTCACCTGCTCCTACGGGAGGATTTTTGTCATTGTCTTTCTTAAATATCATTCTCAGACTTTTCGATTTACCTTTTTGATTCAAGAAATGATATTGATCGAAAAGCTTATTTTGCAAAGTAATGGAATGTAGTTTTCGTAGCTGTTTCAAATGTGCCAGATTATCTTCAGATACCAGTCCTGAATTGATTTCTTGACTCATTAGTCCCAGTTGGACCATCCCTTCATTAAGGAAGCCTTCTGTGTTGAGTCCATCATATATAGGGGGTACGAAGTAGGCATGCTGATTACTACCTGCGAGTTTTCCGGAAAATGCGGCTAAAAAACCCCATTGCTTTTCTATTGTTTGAACCACTAAGACACCGAACATCTTACCAATTACGGCATTAGATTGCTCTTCCAGTCCAAAATTATGATCCCAATCTTTCTGATGGGTCAGATAACACTGAAGTTCTTCTACGGCATTTACTGTAACTGGCAAAAGGTTTTCGTTAAATAAATAAGGAATTCGCGACTGAGTATGAGAATCAGAGTGATGCAATAAATGTAATGCATCTATGGTTGGGCTGCAGTTATCCAAATGCAAATAAAGGGTACTTGAACGAAAAATTTAAAAAAGAGATCTTCCCAGTTGGCATGATCAGGGATCAAAAGTAATGATAATTTTTGGGCTATATTGCTTGCCGGGTTCCGCTATCGTCAGAAGTGTAGCATTAGTGAAAGTATTCCAAATATTATATAATGTAAATAACTTTTATAGAATGCAAACCACAAAATTTGGGCCTGGTTAATGAATGCTCCTATCACCACCGAAAGGGAGCTAATGATCTTTACAACTTATAACGTAGTAGATCCAAAGTAGTTTCCCTGATAGGCGTTGCCGAAAGTAATAAAAAGCAACCCAATACATCAACCAATCAGGTTTAGCATTAGGCTGCTTATCGCTGCATACTTATTCTTTTGTATATGCTACAGCAGATTATATTTCATTAATCTGCTTTGATGAATTTATAGAATGATTTTTCGCCATTCTTATAAATTACACGGAGCATATACTTGCCGGAAGACAATTGATGGAGCGGAATCCGTTTTTCGGTGGTAATCTCATAAGTTGAAACTACTCCACCCAGTCCATTAAGAATTTCTATACTAGCTACCCGAGAGGGGTCAATTTCCTGAATTCTAAGTTCATTTTGTGCTGGATTAGGATAAAGATATGGGGACCCCGCATCTTTTAAATTAAAATTAATCATTGAGCTATAGGCGAATGATTGGTCAATGTCAATCATTTTGAGACGGTAATAATTCTGGCCTAAGTTAGGGCTATGATCCGTATAAACATAATGGTTGACGGCATTTGAATTTACAGAGGCAGGTAGCTCTCCTATGCTGTTCCATTGCTGTAGATCGGAGCTTCGCTGAATTTCGAATCGCTGCGAATTAATCTCCTCTGAAGTCGACCATGCTAGTGATATGATACTGGTTTCGACTTTTCCTGTAAATGAGATCAAATTGACTGGGAGAGGGTCAGCGAAACGCACGGTGACTGTGGCTGGAGTAGCATTCAACCCGGCATTATCCTTCACTGTGTAGGGATAGGTTACAGTAGTCTCTCCTAAACTTGTTGGATCCACAGTTACCAAGGAAGGATTGAAATTGGTAAATTCTGATGACGATAATACTGGAGCACTATTATAATAGAGGGTTCCACCTGTAGCTGGTGAAAGTGTGACGGTGCGATTCGTCAAATTATTAGGATATGTTCCATCTTCACTGTCAGTACCCGTATACACGGTTGAGCTAACCTGCACCGTAGTCGCCCCTCCTGGATTTACGTGAATGGTAGGGTCGGTGCCGTCTTGGACGACCGGTCTTACATCAATCCCGAAGTTAACATAGTCAATATTTGAAGTACCCACAGCCACCGCGATTGAGCCATTAGATATTCCATTTGTAGCTCCATCGTTCCCTGCGCTGAGCCCAATATTTTCCCCTACATGTTCAACCTCATTAGAAAGAGCGGTACTGGGGGGCGCCTGACCTACTGTACCAATGGTATTGCTTAAGACTACAGTATAGTTGGTGTTAGGTGTTACTTCAAAAGAATAAACTCCGTTAACAACCGCCTTACTGGCGACTACCTGATTGCTGGAGTTAACCAAGCTGACAAATAAGTCGTTGCTCGCCAACGAACTTACTGTTGTGCCATTTACGGTATTATCAGTAACCCCGTTGGCATCGTCATAAATAATTCCGGAGATACTTGTAGATGTTAAAATAGCACTGGCACAACTCGCTCCATCATTACTATTTGACGGCGTGGAGGTAGAGAGGTGAGTGGTAACATATGTTGAAGTATTTATTTTAAAAAACTTGCCAGTACCATTTCCGAAGGCATATAAAAAGCCACTTGCGTCGAAAAAAGTAGCCCCGAAAAAATCAGTTTCCTCATTTTGTATTCCACCCCCAGCAGCTTTGGAAAGACCAGTTATTACACCTGTCGTTGGGTTAAGACGGAGTACCATGTGCTTATGGATTCCTGCTGTGGAAGTTCCCGCATTTACCGTATAAAAATTACCATCGGAAGCGTTATATGCCCAGTCAGCTGCTTGATAAGTTGCTGAAGATATATTTCCAGAGTAGGAAATTGCCGTTCCGTAGGGAGATGAGGTTTGGAGGGTGTAACCGGTGGTTGGATTGACCAATTTTAAAAAGGTCCCCGTCCGTGCAGGATTTAGATCAACCACATAAAAACGAGTGGATGGACTAGCCTGTAAAAATAAATATCCATCTGAAGTAATATCCCCAATAATATAATTGTCTGCAGGAAGGTTTGGAATGGCGAATGTCGTGTAGTTCCCTTGGGCATCAATGCGTACCAGGCTTCCACTCACAGCACCAGAATATCCCCAAAGAAGATTATCTACGGGATTAAAGCCTATTCCATTTCCAACCGTGGCGACATTGGCTAATATGGAGCGAGCCCCCGTATTTACATTGTATTTATACAATATTGAGGTGGTCAGGTTAGTATTTCTCACAAGCTGATATGCGTCGGAGGAGCAGGAGAAGGGGACCTGAGCCTTGGCGGATGGAGGCCCCCCGAAACAGAGACTTATCAATAATACGACTGTTCCTAAGTAAAGTAATTTCTTTTTCATATGCATATAGTTTATTATGGTGAATCCAGACCCGATCTATTTTGGTTAAATGATAGACTATTTTTTTTAATGGCATCGGTAAAACTATCGTATACGCAATATTCTAACGAGCGACATTCTGATTCTATAATTTTAGATTAAATATATAGTAGTCCGTCGATAATTACTAGGAAGTTAATCGAAAAAAAAGATAAATAGGGTTACAAGGTGTTCAGTAGAATATCTTTTAAATATACTTGAACATCTGACTGTTCTTAATTTTGACAACTGTCTAGATTAATATAGAAACCACAAGAGAAGGTCCAATAGAATATGCTCTATAAAGTACAAGGAAAATATGCCGGTTGCCTTTATATTGAGCCAAGGATTATATTTTCTTGCCTTATATGGGTTACTACGGTTTTGGATGAAATGGTATTTTGTTTGCGTTCCGGTTTGAATGTAAGTCAGAATCTTTATAATCTTTATATGAATAAAAAATTGGCGGGAACTCCCTACTCGTATCTAACCTTTTCTGACTACTAACATCGAGTGAGAAAATATTATGAGAAAGGGACTAACGGCCTTGGCAATAGGGGCATTTGCTTTGGGAATGACTGAATTTGTGATGATGGGGATCCTGCCAGATATGGCTATTGCTCTGGAAATTACGATACCGGAAGCAGGCCACCTAATTTCGGCCTATGCCTTAGGTGTAGTGATAGGGGCGCCGGTTTTAACAATTTATTTACAAAACAAACCTCCCCGGACGGCGTTGTTGATTTTAGCAACCTGGATTATGCTGGGTAATGCCATGGCTGCTCTAGCAATAGGGTATAAATCAATGTTATTGCTACGATTTGTAGCTGGAATTCCTCATGGAGCTTATTTTGGTATTGGTGCGGTAGTAGCGGGAAGGTTGGCTGAGAAAGGTAAAATAGCGCAGGCGGTAGCCTATATGTTTACCGGACTTACTATTGCCAATATCGTTGGGGTTCCGGCAGGTACTTATATTGGTCACGAGTTCGACTGGAGAATCACATTTGGTATAGTAGGACTCATTGGGCTCCTTACCCTATTTGGAATACGTTTCTGGTTACCGGAAATGAAGGCGAGAAAATCGGGGAATATAAGAAGTGACTTTGCGATTTTCAGGCAATGGGACTTACAACTTATTCTGATGATCGCCATAATTGGTACCGGAGGCTTTTTCGCTTGGTATAGCTATATCGCCCCCTTATTTACCGAGGTAGGAGGCTTCGATGCTGGTTCTGTGACTTACCTAATGGTCTTAGCAGGCTTGGGAATGACCGTAGGGAACGTCTTAGGAGGGAAACTCTCAGATTGGTTAAATCCATTAAAGGCCACCATCATTCTCCTTGGCGCCATGGCCCTGGTGCTAGGAATGATGATATTCGTGGCAGAGTCTAAGATTTTAGTGATGCTTATGACGCCAGTTATTGGTGCTGTTGCCTTTGCTGTGGTTTCACCAGTACAAATCCTGATTATGGAGGCTTCTCAAAAGGCGGAAATGTTGGGTTCTTCCATTGGTCCTGCCGCCATGAATGTAGGGAATGCCCTTGGGGCATATCTGGCCGGTTTACCCATTGCATGGGGTTATGGGTTTACGTCGCCCGAATGGGTGGGTGCGGGACTTGCCCTGCTAGGCCTTTGTATTTCTTTGATTCTGCAGAATAGGAAAAGAGCTAAGTCAAAAAAGTCAGAACCAAGGCCAGTTATTGCCTGATTTATATAATTGGAGAAGATAAGGTTAGCATCATAGACCTAAGGGTGACAGCTGAGTGAAGGCTCTTACTTTGCTCAGCTGCCCGTATAGTTTAATGGACCAGTTGGTCGTCCTCCACAGCTGTAGGAGCGAAGATGTTCTCCAAATGCGCCTGATAGCGTGCAAGATCACTTTTGATATTTGCATTTTTTTCTACGTCATGAAAATGCATGCTTTGCAGGGCCTGCATACCCATGAATTCGTTCATTTTGTGAAATCCGAAAAGTGGCCCCTCATCTACACTTTTTTGTTGAAAAAACTCTCCTTCCATCGTAAAGGCGGCTTTGGGGGCATTCCATGAACTGGTCACCATATATTGGGTGTTATGAAGCAGTCCTCCTTTTCCATAATTAATATCAGGATTTTTTGAAGAACGACCGTCATGCAGGTAAAGTCCCTTCTGATGTCCGGCAGTTAACACCTCATCCAGATACTTTTTGAATCCGTGTGGGAGTTGAAACCACCATATGGGAGTGTGGTAAATAATGATGTCTGCCCAAACAAACTTCTCTACCTCCATCGGAATATCGTAGTTCACATTTATATCCGTATTCTTAATATTAAACCCTTCACGGGATTTGAAGAAATCTTGGGTAAATGTAAATAGTGTCCTGTTAAATAGACCTCCCGAGTGGGCGAATTCTTGTCCTCCGTTGATTATGAGAATATTTTTCATGTTCCTTAGTTATTTGTATTATTTTAATAATACAAAGTTAGCCGGACAGTTTCTATTATTATAATTATATAAATCATATTTTTGCATCATAATAATGATAGATAAATATGGTTAATCTAGAATGGTTCAGGACTTTTAGGGCCGTATACGAAAAAGGTTCTCTGACAGCAGCGGCTGAGAGTTTATACATTTCTCAACCCGGTGTAAGTCTTCACCTCAGTTCGTTGGAAGCTCATGTGGGTTACAAACTTTTTGATCGCTCTTCCAAAAAAATGCTGGCTACTGAGCGGGGTAAACTACTATACAATTTTGTGATGGAGCCGTTGATAAAACTGGAACAGGCGGAGCAGCATTTTCAGAAGAGTAAAGAAAAGGAACGACCCACCATTAGTATTGGAATGTGCTTTGAGACTTTTCAGTTTACCTTGGAACCGTATTTGTCAGAATTACCATTCAATGTCATCATCAAATTCGGGGAGTATCCAGAAATGTTAAAGGATTTGGATCATGGTATATTGGACTTAATCATTACACCGCAGAAAGGAGATTTTAGGTCCTTACTCTTTAAGCCATTTTATAAGGAAAGAATTGTCCTTATTTCTGGATCAGAAACGGATACCAGTACTTTCCAGGATCTATTAGTGGCCAACCGACAGGAGGAGCTTCATCAATGGTTAGTGCAACAGATATGGTATGGAACCACGGCGGATATGGAACATCTGCGCCGTTTTTGGCAGCAGAATTTTGGGAAACGTCCTGACTTTAGACCTAATTTTATAGTCCCCAATATCAGCTCTATCATCCGATGTATGGGAGGCGGAAGGGGATTAGCGGTTAGTCCTGATTTCCTGACACAAAAGGAATTGCATTCGGGAAGGATTAAGGTTCTTTGGGAGGGATATCAGCCCATTGAAAATACCCTTTATTTCGGTATGCGTAAAAAAAGTATCTATACCAAACAAATAGAGCTGGTAGAATCCATATTTCTTAAGGAAATGGTGGGGGAGTAAATATTCTCCCCCGTCTGCCCTGTATTGCTTGTACTGGGGTGGCAGTACTTCAGGCTTATTAAAGCATACCTATTTAAAGAGAATGTCTAACTGAATAGGACGCTGATTGCGGTAAACTTCGATTTGGGCTCGTCCTTTCCAAGTCAATTTTTGGTATTCATTCATCAATTCGCTTACGTCTGGAGTAGAAATACCCTCAATCTTACGTATGACATCTCCTTTTTGTAATGGTGATTTTGAGAGAACACTGCCGGATACCAGTTCTTCAACGATGACACCAAACTGGTCGGGAAGGCCAAAGGCTGACCGATCTCCTAAACCCGATACATTCCGAATTTTACCTCCAAGCCAAAACGCCTCTGATAAAACTTGTTCAGGGTCCCTGTCATGTAACAGTGGAAGGGGAACTGGGATAGCCAAGGATTTAAGATGGGCTGAAACTACTCCAAACTGGTCCATGGGGAAATTTTTGAAGCCAATTTTTTTGGCAGCACTATTTTTCTCAACCCGGTAGTCTCCTGTTTTAGGGTCCATAAATTCGGGATTTCCAGATTTGCTATTCTGGTCTGTACCATTCTTCTGGGAGGCTTCCAGAGATTTTTGGTCAGGGAAAAAGTTATAATTAACCTCCTGGCCCCAATAGTTGACGCGGATAGGAAAATAGGGCTTAGTCACGATGTTATGCCTAAAGATATCCTTACTATTTGCAAACCATACATGCGGATGAAAAGAATTATTTACCATGATGTTATTTTCGACCTTCCGGTTAAATCCTTCCCGAAGCTTTAATCCACCATTCAGGCATAAGTTATTGTAAATGTAGTAGTTGCTACTTCCGTCGTCTAGATCGATATCCCAGCCATGATCGCAGCGAAAGCGATTGTTTCTAAGGACGATTGTTTTCTGAACGTCTAAGAGAATCAATTCGGGATGTGAGGCCACCAGGCTGTCCATTACCTTGCGATTAGGGTGCCAGAATCTATCTCGTCCCCAGGAATTAAAGGCTCCGTGATCCCCGGTTTCCAGCACCGTATTAAAGACATCATTGAATTCTATTAAATGTCCGCCCCAGGTGCCTTCACTGATGTTAATCCCTGAACGTGGGACATTATATATTGTGTTATGGCTAACTTCTATATCCATCGACATAGATATATGGACTCCTGCTACCTGTTTTTCAACTGTCCCTATATCGTGTATGAGGTTGTCATATACCTTGCATTCCGCAGGATAGTTATTATTAACGGGTCCCGGTTTTAAATCCATTTCTTTATAGGGGATCGACTGATGATATTCAAAACTTGGCGAGCGCACCGCTGCAGGATCGCCTACGAAACAGATCCCACTGGCACCTGCATTTTTGATATGGCAGCCAGATACCTCCCCGCTGCGGTTGTAATTACTAAAGAACACCCCGTTCCCACCAACCTCATTGAAATAGCATTTTTTAACGGAACAGTTCTCTGTACCTTCCAATAGCACCGTTCCTCCCCTGTAGATAGCCCAGTCGCTTCGTAGTAGCGGCTCCTTTGTATCCATAAAGCTCCGCAGAACGTGGGCGAATTCGAAACCTTCAATGTGAATATTTCGAACCGGGGTGTTAGCGGTACCCCTAAACATTATCAAGCTCTTAAGTTGCGGAGTTACCAGTTTTTGTTTGCTGATCGCTTGAATATCAGATCCGTATAGGTATAGGGTTTGTGCACCCTTATCAAAATACCACTCGTGCAAAGTGTCGAGTTCTTCGAAAATATTTTCTATGAATCGGTATTTTTTATGCATACCCATTTGACGGTTATTCTGATATCCGCCCTCCAAATCTAACTCCCCTTCAGATTTTTTGCCAATTACACGGTAGTGATAACCTCCCCATTCATGACTATGCAGGGCATGTATAAACGCTCCGGTAGGGTTCTTCCATTTTTTAATGCGTTCTGGTGACAGCACCTCTTCTGAATAGCCTCCAAAATGACTGGCAGCAGGGTCGAAATTGGGAAATCGGGCCATTCTTTGCTTTTGTCCATCCAGATATATTTGGTCGAATAGAAGTTCCTGAGGAACCTGGGCCTTTAGGATATTATCCCGATGCCTCTTCCATTGCAAAGATATAGGCACTCCTCCGCTGATCACAACATGCTCATTTGCGTATGGTTTAAATATCGTCCTTTGTTTAGGCTCGCGGGAATCTTCTGGTCCAAAAAGGATGGGTTTGGACAGATAGTAAGTTCCGGCGCGAACATATACTGTCACGGGCACTTGAATCGTCCTGATTTTTAACTGTGCCCCTTGTAAGGTGGCCAGGGGCTTTTGCATCGTTCCAGGGTTTCGGTCGTCTCCTTTTAAAGATACGTATAGATCTAAGGATACAACTGGTCGGGCAATCAACAGCAAAACACTTATCAGGGCCGTTGATCTTATTTTGTAAATGAACTGGATCATGGAATGAGGGATACGGTTATGAATGGCTTAGGTGTTACTACTAAAAGAAATAACGGATTCTTTATTTCTTTTCAGTATTTATAAGTTTTTCTTTTCAACAGATTTCGCTGATAAATCTGGAGGATAAAATTTCACTGTAAAGTACCATTTAAATTTTGGTTCGAAATTACGGTCAAATGGCAATTTTTGAAAGTATATTAGCATTTCCGAGTAGGACGGATCTTGGCCAGCCGCTTCTTCCTACCTATATGACCTGAGTGATTAATATTGTTGTTTCTCAAGGGTTCAGTTTTAGAATATAAACTATTATATATGTCTTTACGAGCTTTAACAAGGCTACAGCCCTCATCGAACTCCCTGCAGATTATTTTAAAAAATACCAGTTTCCCAGAGAATCTCCTTAAAGCAGATTCCATAGTTCGCTTTAGAGTGGAATATTATCAAGATTTGCCCCTTTTAATTTTCAATTTTCCGGAGCCCCGATATGACTTTTTGGAGTGGCTTTCGATCCGGGAAATAGTAGATTGGGAATGGTTAGCTCAGAAAAAGATCTGCATTCGATTGATGTTGGCCGATATAGTGTTTACGGACCAATTTACTGCCCGGGAATTTTTGTTAGAAGTGAGTACTTCAACTACCTTAAAAAATAAGCTGTTAAAACAAAGAGACTGGTCCTCAGAAACCTGGGCTTACTTAGATGCGCAAATCCAAATGGACTATGATCGATTATTGGGATAAGCCATTAGGAATAATGGTTCGGTTATCTATGGATAAGGGAGAAGGCGATTCAAAATTACTCCTCAATCAAAGAAAGTACGGAAAGTTAAAAAGCAGAAAAAGTAATTATGAATGAGCTAATAAAGTATCTATTGAAATTTGGCGAATTGAATTCGCAGGAAATTGACTTTATAAATAGTAAAGCGACAAAACATAATCTTCTGAAGGGGGAATTTTTTTCTGAAGCAGGTAAAGTACCGAAAAGTGTAGGTTTTGTGCTGGATGGAGTGGTTCGCGGATATTACCATTCTCCTGCCGGGGATGAAATTACACGCTGCTTTATTGAAGAAAATAGTATGCTGGTCGACTATTTATGTTTTGAGAACGAAACTGTTTGCGAGGATTATCTTCAGGCTATTACTGACTGTAGCATTGTAGTTTTTTCTAGGTTAAGCTGGAATGCACTTTCTGAACATGTTGCAGGCTGGAATATTATAAAAAACAAGGTAGTGCAGACATGTATGTATCAAAAATCCAGGAAGGGTCCCGTTATCTCTCAGGATGCAACTACCCGATATTTGGAATTTCTTGACAATCATCCCGGACTAATCAATAGAGTACCCCTTTCCTATATTGCCTCCTATTTAGGCGTTACGCAGCAGTCATTAAGTAGAATAAGAAGTAAAATTCGGTAAGTCTTTTTTAACATTTGGTAATTGATAAAATGCTCCTGTATGGGAACTTTGCCTCAGTCAAATATCAAATAGAAAAAATGAAAACAGCATTAATAACGGGTGGTAATAAAGGTATTGGATTCGAAACAGCAAGGCAATTGCTGGAAAAAGGTTTTTATGTATTCCTCGGCTGCCGTGATCTGGAAAAGGGCATGGAAGCCGTAAATAAATTAAAAGCTGAGGGTCTGGTTCAGGTTGAGGCAGTACGTCTGGATGTTACAGATGGGTACTCAGTAAAGGAGTCTAGGGTAGAAATTGGCAATAAAGTAGGTTACTTGGATGTATTAGTTAATAATGCAGGAATAAATGGGGGGAGTCCATTTACCGCTCTTGAGGCAAGTATTGAACAATTTATGTCCACATTTGATACCAATGTCTTTGGAGTCGTAAGAGTCACGCAAGCTTTTATTGATTTGCTAAGAAATTCGAATGAGCCTCGCATTGTCAATGTAAGTACTAGTGTAGGTTCACTTGCCTTGCAAAGCAATCCGCAGTGGCAAGCCTATGATTATGCCAAATATGCAGTCTATGGATCTTCCAAATCAGCATTAAATATGTATACGATTCATCTCGCGTATGAGTTACGGAACACGACTTTTAAAGTGAATGCGGTTTGCCCAGGATATACCAGCACCGATTTTACCTATCATAATGGTGGCAAGGTGGAAATAGCCGCCGGACGCATCGTAAAATATGCTCTGATAGATCGGGACGGCCCAACCGGGAAGTTTTTTAGTGAAGAAAGCAACCCTATAACTGGAGAAATTGAATGGTAATGTTATCCATTACTGTATAAGCAATTCCTCCGAACCATAAAGGTTGAATTACTGTTGGATGACGTCCCCCTGGATAGATTGCGGCGATTTAATTATTCCATCGCCGCAATCATGCATTTAAGACTTATGTTATCTACTTCGCTGATTCCCGTTAAACCAATCAGTTTAGTTTCGATCGGGACGCTGAATTGGATTTATACTTTTGTTCCATGACTTGGGGGCCCTTCATATCATAACTTGGGTCGAATATTATTGTCATTAGAAAATAATCCGTTATTATAATCTCCGTCACAGGCCTTTAGCAATGCTTTTTTTAACGCAGCGAGTTTCTTGGGATTTTTTTCTGCCAGATCTTTTTCTTCGCGAAAGTCATCAGGCAAATAATATAGTTCGAATACTTGTTTCTGAAGATAAGTCCTAAGTTTCCACCCATCATCTGTTATAAGTGTAGGGCCTGTGAAGGAAGCATAAATAATCTCCTGATGTTCTTTTCCGGCACTTTTATTGCTGAGTGTACTGTAAAAAGATAGTCCATCACTAACGAAGTTTTTCCGGAACCCTGTAATTTCGGCGATGGTCGGTAGAATATCATAATTGGCGGTCAAACGAGAAGTAGTGCTTTTGGGTTTTATCTTGGCTGGCCATCGAACCAATAATGGTACATGGATACCTCCTTCCAGATTACTTCTTTTCATACCGGCACGCCCCCCGTTTCCGTCGAAAACATCTCCAGACGAGTCGCTGTAATACTTGAGCTTAAGATCGTCGAACCGCTTGCCGCTTTCCATATGAGTATACGGCTTATGAGTGCGCCCCTCCTGGGCATAGTAGATCTCATGGCCATTATCAGAGGTAAAGATGATAATGGTATTTTCAGTTAGTTGTAGTTCGTCTAACTTATCTAATATTTTTCCTACCTGATCGTCTAGCAGCTTGACCATAGAGGCATATTCTTTCTCAATCTGTGTCAGTCTGTTGTCATTAATAAAATCTGGATGCACCGCAGGGATAGATACCGGGCCGTGAGGCAGCTGAGTAGGATAGAACATGAAAAAGGGCTCTTGTTTATGTTTTTCAATAAATTCAAGTATTCCTTCCATAAAAATATGTTCTGAATAGGTGTTTTTGCCTGTCATGTCCCAACGGTCTTTAAATGCTGCCTCGGTTTCCGGTTCAATGGTCTTTCCTGCATCTGTTCTGCTGTTACCGGGATAAAAGACAGGCCTACCGTTTTGAAAGAGAAATGGGGGATAAAATCCGTGTGCTCGCTGGTGGTCAAGATAGCCTAAATAATAATCCCAGCCATGACGTTGCATTTGATAGTCAGATGTGGCAAAGCCCCATTCTAGTTTTCCAAACTGTGCTGTTTTATAACCTTGCTCCTTGGCTACCTGCCCGAGAAAAACCTGCGAATCCGGAATGGGGCTTAGGCTCTTGTTGATGGCCCTTTCTATTTCCTGAGCAGTTGTCTTATCTTCTGAGATTTTCTGATAGATTCCGGCTGTTGTAATTTCAAATCGATTACGATGAGAATCATGTAGACCGGTAATCAAGGAAGCCCGGGAGGGGGCGCAGAGCATATTGGCATAGGCATTGGTGAAGCGCATTCCTTCCTCTGCCAGCCGATCGATATTGGGCGTTTTAATAATCTTTTGACCCTCGTGACCCAGTAGTCCTATGCCCAGATCGTCGGCCAAAATAAGAATGATATTGGGCTGGTGGCTATTTTCCTTCCGGGGTTTGCTAGCCGATAATGCCAGGTTTAGAAGAATAAAAAGGCAAATTTTAGAAAGTATTTGTAGCATAATGAGGGATGTTGAATACGCTGATCTATAAAAATTATATTGGAGTACATAGGTATATTACGATAACATAAAGATAGGGTGTGGCAGGGTATTGGAAAATCTCAAATAGGGGATAAGAATCGTTCAGAGCCTAGTGGTATCTATGTGTATAGCGGAAGCTGTTTTCTCCTGGATATTCTGCGGAGAAAAAGAACCAATCTTTGTGCATGTGCAGGCTAATAAAATACATTCTGTTCGAATGTGTTTTATTAGGATTAGGTAAGATATAAATGATTTGGATACTAGCATAAAAATTAACCGCTGCAAAGCTCTGCTTGCAACGGTTAATTTTAATACCAGAAATATTGTTTAAGACGGCAGTATTATAGAATTATAATATTCGAAATAATAATTCTAATTTTTGTTGCTATCGGTTGATTACAATTTTAAAAGTCTTAATTCCTCCATTTTCAATGGATGCATTTAGGACATACACTCCATTGGTAAGGGAATTTACCGGGATTCCATTCGCATCGACCGAACTAGTCTCTAAAACAACCTTACCATTCGTATTGAGTATTTGAACTTTAGTCACCTTTGTGAGGTCTATTTCTCCTATCCAAACCATATTTGTAGAGGGGTTAGGATATAGAAATCCTTTCTGCAAGATTTCATCAATTTTTACACTAACAATCCTGCTATAAGTGAAGGTTTGATCCAAATCTATCATTTTCATACGGTACAAATTTGTGCCCTGTACAGGATTGGAATGTTGGTAAGCATATCGTTCCACATTATTGCCTGACCCCTTAGAGTCAACCGATCCTATAGGGTTCCATTTTTTACCATCCATGCTGTGTTCAATTTGGAAGCGTTCACTGTTTACTTCTTCTGAGGTCGACCAGGAAAGGTTGGTTATTTGATTTTCTGCTTTAGCTTCGAAGGCAATAAGCTTAACAGGTAATGGCGTCATTTTAACATAATAATCTTCTACCTCCCCGTTTTCCACGAAGAATTCCCCATTCATTGCCTTGGTAAATGGCAGGTTTGTAGCCGTTCCAACCACTCTAATAGCCCCGTCGGGAGATACAGATGCAGGAAGGGTCACCGGGAAAGTGGTGCTTTGGGGGCTGCCATGGTTGAGTACGCCCGACTGAAAGATATCACCAGCATCGATAAAGCTACCATTGCCATCAAGATCGTACCACACCGCCCAGTAAACTGGCTTAATAGTAGTATTACCATTTACAGTGACCTGAAAATTATAGGTCATACCCCCGTTGAGTTCAAATGGTGAGCCGGAGCTTCCGTCTCCCGCTACAGGAATTACACCAGAGAATATTGCCAATCCGTCTTTAGTGTCCGCTATATTTGTTGCACAATCGGAGGTAGGAAAGCCAGCATTCTGACCCAACCAGGCACTATTGGTTGCCTTGATACTGGCGCTACCAATTTTGTAGACCAATGGGTCCAGGTTTCCAAAATCCCTCTGAGGTAAAGTAATTGACTTGCTCTTGATCTGACAGCCGTTGGGTGCCGTGTATTCAATGGTGATATCTCCAGGTCCGGTAATGGAAAAATTATTATTCACCGTACTATAAGTAGCATTTCCAGAGGTTACGGCCCAAGTTCCCCCTACAGGACTGGCCCATACAGAAAATGGGGTTCCTTGGCAAATAAATTCACTGCTTGGAGTCAGGCTTATATCTGTGTTGGCACCGCATACTTCAAACCCTGCGGTGTTAAAGGTGAAAATGTTTTCCCACCCTTCCGGTAGAGATCCGCCGTCACCCATACTACCGCCTACACGGTGACCAGTATAGCCATAGGTATTCATACATTGTTTCAGCATCATGGTCGTATGTCCCCCTGTCTCGACAGCGACCACCTTATCTGTAGTAGGTGTATAGATTCCATTGGCCGATGGTTGAGGTTGTCCAGGATCTAAATATCCTTCCTTTGGTACCCGTCCCAACATACCACCATCGTTATCTCCCCAATTATATAACAGGCCTGCTTTTGATAGAACATTAATGGCCGCATAGGAGTAATAATAATCATTGTCGGCTGGATCAAACCAGGTTGTTACGTGTTCATTGGGTGAAATCCAATGAATATCGTCCATAACTGGCCCGGTGCTTGAATTATATCGAGGTTGGATCCAGGTAGTAGAGACAGTACTCGAGCCTGGTGTAGTAGAAGGCCAATTTCCCAGCTGTCTACGAGCGTTAGAACCCAATGAAAATAGCCGTCCATCCGTATATAATACATAGTAAGTCGGCATATATCCAGTTGATGAATTATAGTAGGCCGTCATTCCGATCATCTTAATGGTACCGGACGATGGTAACTGCATTTTTACTGCTCTGGTTTTATCGTTCCCTTTTGAAGTACCATTCCCTAAGAAGGTATGGTAGCCCCATGTCCATAAATTTCCATCAGAATCCAAAGCCATAACCGTGTTGGTCCCTGTGCCTCTAGCCACAATTATTTTGCTTAGCGGTGGGTTGCCGGGTTCCGCTGTCGTGACTCTATACCATTTGTCCCGTGGGTTAGACCCAGTGGAACTCGAGAAGTTACTAATCCCGGTTCCTGTTATATCTGCATATCCATTAGTCAAGACCCAGACATTTCCATCACAGGTAGTTAAGATGAGGTTTAAGCCGGTACCAAATAACATACGGACCTGCAAAGGACTGACACCAGGCGGTAAACCATCTGCCTTGCCTTGGACAGAGATTCTTTGGAAACTTTTACTAGTAGTGAGAGCGCTAGGAAGCATTCTCCCTTGGTCACCCCAAGCGAAAAGACCGTCGGTGGTGAGAAGTACCGATTGAACCTCATTGTACCAGTTTTTTCCCCCCATCGCCAGTTTTAAAATTTGCCCAGTCAGGCCTGGATAATTGGTGGAGTTTATTTCCGTCGGTGAAGCTAAATCCCCACCTGTTGCCGACATACTTTCCCCCCAGACCTTAAAAGTTCCTGTTGGCGTACGTACACTTGTGGAATGAAAGGCCGAAATATAATTGTCGTACTCAATTTCAGCAGCGATATTATCCGAATTCAACCCATAGTTTTCATATCTCTGCGTACCTCCGCAAGTATATGCCGGTCCAAAACCACACTGCTGTGCCATGATACGAGTTCCACTCAGGGCAATCCCTAATATCAATGCGAAGGATGTTAGTTTATAGTATTTATACTTCATGATCTTATTTTGTTTATAGGTGTATATTTCAATTGATAATCGTATTATTATGTAAATGTATTATTATTAAATAGCGAGAAATGATTAGTATAAAAATAATAAATAAACTAACTAATCAATAATATCTCATATGATGTATTAATAAGAAAAATTGATAATATCTTAGTATATAATTGATCAGTAATGACGGCAATATATCAAGAAATATCAATAAGTTGCAAACAGTATAATTATAAAAAAAGTAGAATAACTTCGTTTTCGTTTACTTTAAAAAATTTATGATTACTTAGATACTTAAAGTTTCTTTTTTATAATTAAATATCTTGTCATATAAATTTTGCTAGGCTTCGATATGATAAAATACCAGAAATTTCTTTATTTTAGATAATATAATATATTAAATATGCTGAAAATGAGGGAGGTAACTGTTTTGGGGGTAAAGCAAAGTAACTTGTAGGGAAGAGTATGTTGGTTTTATCCAAATGCAGAATAGCTAGGTTTTTTTTGCTACTGTCTAAAGGAATATGACGACTTTTTGAAGAGTATCTACGTCTCTCTTACTTCTACACGAGAAAGTTTGTAATAGAAATTATTGAGTAGTTTTATTAGAATTTCATAAAAATATTCATCTTATATATTTCATGAATCCGTTTTTTTTATTTTATGAAACTAAGACATATAAGTCACTCGTGTGTTCTATAAAGAAAATAGAAAAAGCTGTATATAGATTTAGGATGATTTTGTATAGAATTCATCATTTTTTTCAATAAAGAATGCTATCTATTCCATATTTTAGAAATAGACTGAGCTTATTGAGCAGCAGTATAGGACTACGAGGAGCCAGCTCCGTAGGAACTGATTATATATTTATAGAAATTTTATTTAGTAGTCAACTGATGCGACTCTTATTGGGATTGTACGAGCTGAAATGCTTCATTAAAGTTCAATAACCCATTCCGGGTCGTTAAAAACAAACCTAAAAGGCTCTATGCGTGGCATCATATTGGAGTTGAATCCCAACATGGAATTAGTAGTCAGACGCAAGGCCTTCGGGATCTTTCATTAAAGCCTGAAGTTTATAATGGTCATTTTTCTGAACTGGAACTGGCATGGTTAAGGAGCTAACTTTCCAAGGTTTATGGCTCCTTGGGATGATATTCATTTGTTTCTATGTAGTAACATTCTTTTGGGGTTCTCCGGTATGAAGAGAATTAGCCACCCCAAAAAGCCAAAACCCCTGATAATCATACGATTGTCAGGGGTTTTTGTACCCAGAGCCGGAGTCGAACCGGCACGAGTTACCTCATTGGTGTTTGAGACCAACGCGTCTACCAATTCCGCCATCTGGGCATTGTGTCCCGTTGTTGGGAGTGCAAAAGTAATTAGAAATTCATTATTGTCAAGCTTTTGTTAAAATTAATTTAAAGAGTATTCAGGCGAATATTTCTAACCTGTTGATAATGAAATGAAATCATCAAGAAAAAATATCTGTCAACTAAATATGATAACATTTTTTGAAATACAGGCAGCTAACTTTCCTAGTTACTCGTATCGTAGTGCCTCTATGGGATCTAAACGAGATGCCTTAATGGCGGGATAAATTCCCGAGAGGACTCCTACCGCCACGCAAATGGCGATACCCATGGCCATCCATAACCAGGGAATGACAAAACTACTTTCGCTGCTGATACTATTAGAAATAACATTGCCGACCAATATACCTAATAATAGGCCTCCAATACCCCCAATGATACAGACTACTATGGCTTCAATTAAAAATTGAAGTCGAATCACCTTGGGGGTGGCGCCCAGAGATTTGCGAATTCCTATTTCACGAGTCCTCTCCGTAACCGATACTAGCATAATATTCATCAGGGCAATAGAAGCTCCTAAAAGCGTAATTATTCCTATGCCAAAGCCTCCCATACGAAGGTAGCCCGTTATGTTTTCGAAGTCTTTAGCAATAGCATCAGCTCTTTCGATACTAAATGAGTCGGGAGCACCCAATTCATCATTCCGGATTCGGCGCATTAACCCCCTTGCTTCTTCCACTATATACGCTCCATCGGCTATATCTGGCGCCGAGGCGGTAATATTATAGGTTAGGGCCCTGTTCGCGGCCAGCCCCCGGGCGTTATTTAGCGGAATAAGAATGATCCGGTCACTATTACCATTTTCACCCAGTGACCCTTTTTTTTCCAAAACACCAATGACGGTATATTTGGCGCCCATAAAGGTGATGGATTTATTAATTGGGTTAAGCTTTCCAAAAAGTTTACGTGCTATTTCCTGACCCAAAACGGTTACATTAAGGGCATTTTCCATATCGTTACGATTGATATTTCTTCCAAAGTCAATTTTGTACCCGTTGATGGTCAGATAAAGATCATCTCCTCCGATGACGTTACTGTTTGGATTGGTTTTGACGGATCCATAATTGGCTTGTACAGCCCCTCCGATATTTGAAGACAGGGCGACAGTTGCCTTGAAATTCTCCCGAAAAATATTGGCAAACTGAACGGATTCCCTATAGGAAATTGGGGGAAAGGATTTTTCCCGTCGCCCCCCAGAGCGTCCCCGATTGGTTATATAGTTCTGAACGGTGAAGGTGTTGGCTCCCAGATCGGCGAAACTACTGTCCACTGAACTTTTGATTCCATCTATTGCCGTCAAAATTCCCACGAGTGATGTTATGCCTATGGCTATGATCAATGCGGTCAGAATGGTACGCAATAAATTGGATTGTATGGACCTCAGTCCTTCTTCTACGTTTTCTCTTAGACGCATTTTGTTTGAATTGTCGTTATCAAAAGAAAGGCAAACTGTCGTATTGGCTTCCTTCATTTAGATTAATTAATGCTTGTCATTTACAGGCAGTTTGGCATAATTTCAATTTCGTTGCCAAAACCATTTGCCTGATGCACCAATAATAACCATATTACGTTCTAAAATGGGCAAGCCCGAAGGAGATAGCGACGTATGTTGTCTTTTTTTTCGCCAAAATATATCATTTGACAAGTCCTTGTCCGATCCATTATTTTACTTTTGTAAAGCTGCACATGATACCTGAAAGATTCAAACCGATGAAACGCTTCTTTATTCCGCTTATCATATTTTTTGGTATATCCACCCATACTATGGCGAATCGGATCATGATTCCTATGGATGAGTCACAGAAGAATCACCTTAAAGCCTATGGAATTTCCTTTTGGATCTTGAAGACTTATGAGCAAGAAATTGACTGGCTGTTGAACTATAGGGGAGGAAGTTTTATGATGCCATATAATCAACGCTTTGCTACGGAAATGACTATCAGAGGGGTAAGTTTTGAAGTGATATCGGAGGGAGAAGGGGCGGAGATTTTAAATGCAATAGGGGCACCAGATGTTAATATGGATGCAGTTAAGCTACAGAAGGCCCCTAGAATTGCGGTGTACTCACCGAAGTCCAAACTGCCCTGGGACGATGCTGTAACTTTGGTGCTTACCTACGCGGAAATTCCCTATGACGTGGTGTACGATCAGGAAGTGCTAGAAACTAAGCTGCCAGAATATGACTGGCTGCATCTGCATCACGAGGATTTTACCGGTCAGTATGGCAAATTTTTTCAATACAAGGATTATCCCTGGTACCGGGAACAGAAGAATGCTGCAGAGCAGACCGCATCTAAGTATCATTTTGACCATGTTCCTCAGATGAAGTTGGCTGTAGCCAAGAAAATTGCGGATTTCGTTGCTGGGGGGGGATATATGTTTGCTATGTGCAATGCCACCGACACCTTTGATGTCGCCTTAGCAGCCGATGGACTAGATATTGTGGAGAGTATGTATGATGGAACTCCTGCCGATCCTGCTGCGAATAGCATGCTGGATTTTTCAAAAACCTTTGCATTCCGTGATTTCAAAACCATTCCCTATCCTTATGAAATTGAGTTTTCGGACATCGACAATCAACCCGATGAAAGGGGCCTATCTGAAAATAATGATTTTTTTAGTCTATTTCAGTTCTCCGCCAAATGGGATCCTGTGCCTAGTATGTTAACCCAAAATCATCAGACGATTATTAAAGGATTTCTTGGGCAAACAACCGCCTTTAAAAACAGATTTGTTAAGCCTGAGGTAGTGGTGTTGGCAGAAAATAAAACTGCCGATGAGGCCAGGTATATTCACAGTACGTACGGCAAAGGATTTTTTACCTTTTATGGGGGACATGACCCTGAAGATTACCAACACCGGGTAGGAGAGGAGCCTACGGATCTGAACCTGCACCCTAATTCGGCAGGGTACCGTTTAATACTGAATAATGTATTATTCCCTGCTGCAAAAAAGAAGAAACTGAAGACCTAGGCAATAAGATCTACAGCAAAATTAAAAGAAGGATGTTAAAACCCAGTCCTTCTGTACGTCCCCATGAAGCTTAAAAAAAGCATGAATCCGCTTCATATCATAATTTACATCTCCGGAGGGATAAAAAGGAGGGCTTAATACCACCCTTTTCCTGCTATGGCTAAAGGAAACGAGTATCAGCGGGATGCCTGCCCCAAGAGCCATATAATAGAAGCCCGTTTTGAGCTTTCTTACATTATCTCGAGTACCTTCCGGAGCAAGAGATATGTGGATTCGGTGATGTGAATTTATTAGTTCGACAACAGCATCTACCAGATTGGTCGTTTTTTTTCTTTCTACCGGATAGCCTCCCATCCATCGGAAGTACCAGCCTGAGTACCATTTAAATAATTCTTTTTTTGCTAAAAAACCGATTTCCATCCTTAATGTCGCGCGAATACCAAGCCCAACGAAAAAGTCGAAGTTAGAGGTGTGTGGCGCAACTACCCAGATTGCCTTTTTCAGATGAAGGGGCCGGGGGCCTTGGATTCTCCATCCCATCCAGGCAAACGTTTTAGCAATGAGGGAAGCGGTTACAGAATTTGACAAATTTAGAGGACAATGAATGGTTTAGGACTAAATGATATGACGAACACGATCAGGGCGATTATTCCTAAAACCATACGGGTCTTATTCAGAGGTTCATTCTCAGGAGTTTCGGGATGTTTAACGCCCAGGAATCGACCCAATAGAAAGATAAATGGTAAGAAGCCAGAATAGCCCTCTACCTGAGGGAAGAGGTAAGTGGTGCCTAATTGAGCCACGACCACTAGCAGGCTCAACATGACCGCTGTTGAAGGCTGATCACACATGCCTTTGAAGCATATATAAAGGAAGTAGCAGTAAAGGAAAAGATAAAATAGCTGCTCATAAAATATCTGATCGTTACCCACAGCAAAAGAATCTACCCGGAAGAAGCCCAGTCCGCCGTAAAAGGCAAAAATCACATACAGGGAGGGGGCTACAATATCAAATTTCTTTTTCCCAATCATTCCATAAAGAATATGTCCGCCATCCAGCTGACCTATGGGGATCAGGTTCAGCGAAGTGAAAAACAGAGCGAGATAGCCCGCGAATAAATAGGGGTAATGGATTATTTCAAAATCGTGCGGTAGCAGATTAGGGTCAGCCACGTAAGTTTTAAAAAACCAAAACAAAATATTATCCCCCAGCGCCAGGTTCCCAGCAGCATTTTCATAGGCAAATTGATGGTAATTCATTCCAAAACGAGTGTATTCGGGATGAATAGTAAAAATATACTCCACAGGTGGCAGATGGGTGAAACCATACCAAAGTACCGCCAGTGCCACAATAAATCCTGCCAGAGGGCCAGCAATTCCGATGTCAAAGAATTTTAATCGGGAGCGAACCACTGAGGTAATTCGGATAAATGCTCCCATCGTTCCTATGCTTTGGGTTATTCCGAACCATAAAGGGATATAGTAAGGCAAGGTGACTTTTACTTTATGAGCTTTGGCTACAAAGTAATGACCAAATTCATGAACGGTAAGAATAAGAAGAAATGGGATAGAAAAATGGAAACCGGCCCAGAATTCTTTCCATCCCATGGCCTTGGATGTCGCCTGACTTATTTCTTCTCCATTATTACCCGACAAGAAGGCGAAACCTTCATAGACGAAAGAGAAGATATTACCATACATCCATTCGGCTCCAGCCATGGTGGTAGTAATAATGGTAAGAAAGAATAAGAGACCCTGTATTAAATAGGTTCGGGAGTTAGACGGCATAGTCTTGAAGGTATTCTAGGATCGTTACGGGTTTTTGAACATGTATGGTATGAATGCCTATTTCGGAAGCGGCAGCGATATTTTTCGCATTATCGTCCAGAAAAAGCGTTTCTTCTGCTTTTATTTGTGCCTGATTCAGGACACTATAATAGATTTGCGGATCGGGCTTCATCAGACCCATTTCATAAGAAAGGAATACCTTCTCAAATAAATCTTCCAATGTGCTGACTCCAGCGGTTTCCCTTAAAATTTTATTGATCTGAGAAATATGTATAGAGCTGGTATTGCTCAGCAAAAATAAACGATAGCGGGGTGCTAACTTTTTCAGGAGTTCGATACGTTCTATAGGAAGATCGAGCAGAAGGCTATTCCAGGCGGTATCTATATGATGGTCCTCCCAGTCGGATTTTTCCAGAATAGTCCGAACCATATGCCGGAATTCTGGTTCGGTAAGCTGACCTGTCTCGAATCGGGGAAACAGGTCATGATGCTTAACGAGTCTATATATATCATTTATATCTCTTCCACTTAGCTCTGCAAATGCGTTGAAGGCAATGGGAACGTCAATATTAATAATAACATCACCCAGATCGAAGAGCAAATTTTTAATAGCCTCATTTTTCATGAAAAGCGGATTAAGTGGAAAGGAGAATAAACTAAGGTTCTATTACAACGCCCATAGAGCAGAATTTTTCAATTCTATCGTCGATTCTTTTTTGTGGTTCAATTTTATTCAGATTTGCAATATTCTCCAGGATTACTTCCTTGAGCTCGTTGGCCATCCAGGTATGATCGAGGTGAGCGCCGCCAAGGGGTTCCCGGACAATACCATCGATTAGCTTATTTTGTTTCATGTCTTTTGCCGTAATCTTCATGGCCTCCGCAGCTTGTTCCTTATAATCCCAGCTCCGCCATAAAATTGCCGAGCAGTTCTCTGGAGAAATTACCGAGTACCAGGTGTTTTCAAGCATCAGTACCTTGTCGCCAATTGCTAAGCCTAGGGCACCTCCCGATGCTCCCTCGCCAATTATGATACAGATGACAGGGACCTTAAGCATAAACATTTCCTTAAGGTTGCGGGCGATCGCTTCTCCTTGTCCACGCTCTTCTGCCTCCATACCCGGAAAAGCACCGGGGGTGTCGATCAAGGTCACAATCGGTTTATTAAACTTTTCGGCCATTTTCATCAAACGCAAGGCCTTGCGGTAACCTTCAGGATTGGGCATTCCAAAGTTACGATACTGGCGCTGTTTGGTATTTCGACCCTTTTGCTGGCCTATTAACATAAAGGATTGCCCGTTAACATTTGCCCAGCCCCCTATTACAGCCGGATCGTCACGAACTTGACGGTCGCCATGAAGTTCGATAAATTCGTCGCAAATATGCTCGATATAGTCAAGGGTATAGGGGCGATCTGGATGACGGGAAAGTTGAACGCGCTGCCAGCTGGTCAGATTCTCGAAGATTTCTTTTCTAAGTTTGGTAATGTTATTTTCCAGTAGCAGAATGGCATCTGAAACGTCAACATTATTGTTTTTTGCCAAAACCTTCATTTCTTCCAGTTTTTTTTCCAACTCGGCCATTGGTTTTTCAAAATCCAGGTATGTTCTCATCGCTTTTTTTGCTTCGTTTGGTGGGTTCGGGTTATAGTACGTATTGCTGACCGCGGCGGGGAGTTTCTACGTTCTGATAACCTAATTTGTTGATTATTAATTGTAATTCAGACATACTATGCTTTTCACCATGCACCAAAAATACTTTTTTTAGCTTTGCAGGGTCCTGCATTTTGACAAATTTAATTAAATCATTTTGATCTCCATGCCCGCTAAAGACATCAATTTTTTCGACATTAGCCATAACAGGCAGTTGTTTCCCGCGCATGGTGATAGAATCCTGACCGTTTATCAACCGCCAGCCCAGGGTTCCTTCCGATGCATAGCCAATCATTAAGATGGTCGCATATGGGTTACCGATATTGGCTTCAACATGATGTTCCACCCGTCCTCCTTGTACCATTCCCGAAGAAGAAATGATGATACAGGGTTCGTTATAATTGGAAATAGCCCTGCTGGCTTCGGCATTTTCCAGATAAATAAGATTATCGAAATCGAATAACATGTCATTGTCATCCTGGAACCTGCGGGCCTTTTTGTTTAGCATTCGCACAAATCGTTGATAGACTTTGGTACTACTATAAGCTAGAGGACTATCAGAAAATACCTTTATACTAGGAAATTTATTATCCAGATATATTTTGTTCAAAATATAAAGAAGCGCTTGGGTACGTCCTACTGAGAAAGATGGAATGATCAAACGGCCCGGTACATCAATACAGGTCCTTTTGATAACCTTTGTAAGCGCCTCTTCCGGAGTCTCCGTATTTTCGTGTATCCTATTTCCGTAGGTACTCTCGCAAACCAGATAGTCGACTTCCGGAATTTCTTGAGGATCTAGTAGTAAGGGATAGTCGCTACGACCGATATCACCCGAGAAGGCCACTCGTTTGCGTACGCCATCTTCGGTAATTTCCACGACGATATGTGCCGCTCCAAGCAAATGACCTGCTGGATAATAGGTGATGGCAACGTGATCGGCAATCCGGTAGCGTTGGCCAAAAGATACCGTTACAAAGTTCTCCAAAGCATCGGCCACATTCTTTTCTACAAAGTAGTCCCTCGGAATCTCTCTTTTTCCCTTGCCCTTTTTTCTGCTTCCATTTTTAGCGTTCAGCCTTTTCTGATGTAAATTGGCTGCATCTTTGAGTAAAAGGGCTGTCAATGCCATGGTGGGTTCGGTGCATACTACGCGGCCTTCGAAACCTTCCTTGAAGAGGTTAGGTATATTCCCTGAATGGTCGATATGAGCATGGGTCAATAACACCGTGTTAATGAGGCTGGCATCGAAAGGAAATACACTTTTTTGCTCGTCAAAACGTGCTTTTCTTTCTTTTTCATCTAAGTCAAAGTCCGCACCGCAGTCAATTAATATCCGGTATTCATCGGATTCTAGGAGAAACATGCTTCCCGTTACCTGTTGAGCAGCTCCCCAAAATGTCAATTTCATATATATTACTGTGTGAAAATCTATAGGTTATGTACTTCCCAAAACTGAGCAAGCCAACCAAAATTTTATGTCTATCAATTTCTATTCCTCATGCCAATCTGGTCCTATTTTTTTATTCCTAAAACAAGCAGGTATCGCCTGCAAACCACGGTGCCCATGGGCAGTTCTGATTGACATTTGTTACAAAAGTATCAAAAAACCCATGTAGTCGATTCAAATACTTTTTAGTTTCGGCGCCTCCGCTTACATTTATAACTTTATTTGATTCAAATATGCCTAACTGTATAAGACTAAAAATCGTGTTGACCTTATGGTTATGTTGCGGCAACCTCCAGGCGCAAACCATAGATTCTACAGCCTTAATGAACTTTTCCGACGCTGTATTAGAATTACAGAACAGCGAGCTCCTAAGGCATGGAACGCTGGCCATTCAAGTGAAAGGCGTCAAGTCAAAAAAAAATATTTTTCAATTAAATCACGAACGTAGCTTACCGTCTGCATCTATCCTGAAGCTGGTGACCACTGGGTCCGTATTGAGTGCATTGGGTGCAGACTACCGTTTCGAAACCTTGCTTCAATTGCAGGGGCAGGTGAGGGCCGATACCTTATATGGCAATGTAATTGTTCGGGGAGGAGGTGATCCATCCCTGGGCAGCTCCCGTTTTCCAGGGTATCCCGACGATCAGGAAATGCTCAATCGCTGGTTGGCAAAAATTCAGAAAGAGGGGGTGGGATATATCAAAGGTGAAATTATTGTTGATGCTAGCTATTATGAGGGTCTTCCCCATGCTGAATCCTGGATCTGGGGGGATATAGGGAATTCCTATGGCGCCGGGATATGGGGGCTTAATTTCAATGAAAATCAGTTTAAGGCTAATTTTATTCCAGGAAAAAAAACAGGAGATCCGGTAGGATTTTCCGGTACTTCGCCGGCACTGGCAGGGATTGAGTTTGAGAATAAGCTTAGCACAGGGGAGCGGGGGTCTGGAGATCAATCGATATTCTACAGTAGCCCACTGGGGCCAAGGGTACAGTTTACCGGTACTGTTCCGGCTGGATACAATTCTTTTTCTGTCAAAGGCGCATTGCCTAATCCCCCCCTATATGTTGCCGAAGCCCTTCGAGCTCGGTTGAAAGCCAGTGGAATTGGCATTGAGGGTGCTTTGTCGTCAGAACAATCTGCGTTAAAAGTAATCGATATCTATAAATCAGCCCCGTTACATTTGCTATGTAAGGAAACGAATTTATGGAGCATTAATCTTTATGCAGATAGTTTTTTGAGACTCTTTGGAAAAAGACTATCGGGTAAATCTGATTTCGATACTTCCATTTTACAACTTCGGCAGTATTGGCAATCCAGGGGAGCGGATATGCGTGGATTTATGATTAAAGATGGTAGCGGGCTGTCCCCATCTGGTTCATTAACCGTGCAGAATATGACAGATTTTCTTTCCGTAATGAATCAGGAGAAGGTTTTTAAAGAGTTCTACCAGGGAATGGCGGTAATGGGCCAGTCGGGTACAGTTAGACGATTGGGAAAGAAATCGAATGCTGAAGGTAATATAAGGGCCAAAAGTGGCTCAATTGAAGGCACACGTGCATATGCGGGATATGTTACCACCCGATCTGGAGACCTACTTACTTTTGCCATGATCGCCCACAAATATCAACCGGATACAGAGAAAATAGTTTCTGAGGAATTGTCTCGACTAATGGTATTATTAGCAAACTTGTAAATATGTGCATCGAAAAGAGGACATCCAATCTAAATATTGAAATAAGACGGGTATCTGCAGATCTCCTTTTGCCGATCAGACACAGTGAATTATGGCCCGATCAACCGATTTCGTTTGTCAAGATTCCTGAAGACGACTTGGGTATTCATTATGGACTTTATGTGGATGGGGAATTGGTATCTGTAATCAGTGCTTTTATTGAGGGCGATTCGTTGCGATTTCGGAAATTTGCCACCCTTGCTACCTGGAGGGGTAAGGGGCTAGGCACCCGGTTATTGCAGCGGGTGATCGATCTTGCCCAAGAAAATAAGATGAAACGAATCTGGTGTGATGCACGTGCCGACGCCCTGCCGTTCTATCAGCGTTTTGGCTTTCAGTCATTTGGTGAGCCTTTCTTCAAGGGGGCTATCCCATATAGCAAGATTGAAAAGGTCTTTATGTAAAAGAGGGGAGTACAACTCCCCCCGAGAACCTTTTTATTTCATTTTGACGATGGTAACACCAGAGCCTCCACGATCGGCATGCTCGTCGTACATCTCATGAACTTGTTTGTATCCCCTCAAATGATTACGTATAAGCGTACGAAGAATGCCATCTCCCTTTCCGTGAACCAGTCTTACTTCGTCATATCCAAGCATGATGGCATTGTCCATAAACTGGTCGACTGTGCCGAGGGCTTCTTCACCTCGTTTGCCACGAAGGTCCAGATTAAAACTGAAGTTCATCATCCTTTCGTTTAGATCAATACCCTTAGATAAGGCCTTTACCTCCCGATCGCCGGTAGCAGTTTTATAGGCCTTTCTGGAGACTTTTTCCAACCGGGAAAGTTTGATAGTCGATTTCAAATCACCTATACTAATTTCCACGTCTTTGCCACGCAGTGCCAATACCTGCCCGATTGCATTTTGCCCGGCTATCCGAACGTAGTCTCCGGGACCTATCGATCCCGTTTCAATTTCGTAGAGTTCTTCTGCAGGCTTTTCCTCCACAACCACTTCCGGTTTAAGTGCTACCTGCCCAAATTTTTCTAGCTTACCCCGAACTGCCTTTGTAGATTCCTTTTCAGCCTTCTTTTCCTTGATTTCCCGAATGGTGGTTTCGATCAGCTGATTGGCATCACTGATTAGTAATTTTGCTTTGGCTTTCGCCTCATTGATTAATTTCTTCTCATTGAGCTCCAGGGACGCCTTTAGTTTTTTATATTCGGCTAGCTCCTGGGTAAGTTTACGTTCTTTAATTCCCAGAGAAGTATTCTTTTCAGCAAATACCTTTCTTTCAATATCCAATTCTTTTAGTAGTTTCTCGAAGCTTACCTGTTGCGTCCCAAGTTTTTCCTTGGCTTTTTGGATTACCGCTTTGGGCAGACCAATTTTCGAGGCGATCTCAAAGGCAAATGAGCTTCCGGGTCTGCCTATTTCCAGCTCATAGATTGGTTCTAAATGGGCGCCATCGAACCGCATGGCCCCATTGATAAGACCCTTGGTATTATCGGCGAGAACTTTCAGATTGGTGTAATGGGTATTGATCATACCATACGCACCAGACTGGGTAAGTTCTTCGAGGATGGTCTCTGCAATGGCGCCACCTAGGCCAGGTTCTGTACCTGTTCCAAATTCATCGATCAAAAATAGGGTACGTTTATTGGCCATAGCCAGGAAGTGCCGCATATTGGTGAGGTGAGAACTGTATGTACTAAGGTCATTCTCTAGGGATTGTTCATCTCCAATATCAATAAAAATATTTTGGAAAAATCCGATGGTGCTGTCCTCGCGTAAGGGTACTAAAAGACCACACTGATACATATATTGAATGAGCCCCACTGTTTTTAATGCGACGGACTTGCCTCCGGCATTTGGCCCGGAAACGATAAGGATTCTATTTTCCTCATTTAATTCGATATGAAGAGGAACTACCTTTTTACCAGCCTCCTTGAAAGACATATGCAGAATAGGATGTCTCGCTTCGTGCCATTCGATCTGCTGCTTTTGTATAAAGGTAGGATTGATAGCCGAAAGCTCCTGAGCGAGCCTGGCTTTGGCTCTCAGGAAATCCAACAGCCCTAAAAAATGGTAAGCCTTTTGTAATTCAGGAACATAGGGGCGAATCCGCTCCGTCAACTCTTGTAAAATCCGGTTAACCTCCCGGCGCTCTTCATACTCTAGTTCCCTGATCTCATTATTGGTTTCGAATATTTCGGTAGGCTCAATAAAAACAGTCTGACCTGTTGCGGATTCATCATGAACGAAGCCTTTTAACTTCCTTTTATGTTCGGCAACAATGGGAATTACCATACGGCCATTTCTCACGGTCAGCGATACTTCATCGCCTATCCAGCCTTGTTGTTTTGCGTTTCGCAAGATGCTATCCAGCCTTTTTCTTATGCCTGCCTGTTCCGAAAGTAGCTTGCGTCTAATGCGGCCGAGTTCAGTAGAAGCATTATCTTTTACCTGTCCCCGGTCGTCAAAAATTCGGTTGATAGAATCGGTCACCAGCGGGTTAATCTCAATGGTCTGAGCATATTCGCTTAATAGAGGATATGCGCCGGGTTCCTGCTTTCTGAAAAAACTAAGGCACAGATTGATGGTATTGAGGGAGACCTTTATATCGGAAAAAGCTTCCTGCGACAACTGCATCCCTATTATGGAAGCCTGTTTTAGGTAGGGAGTAGCGTCTATATAGTTCTGAGAAGGAAAGTTTTCACCTACCTCTAACACTTGCTTCATTTCGGCTGTTTGGCTTACTAGCTTCTCAACCATACCAAAGTTGTCGGAGAACTTAATCTTCTGCACATAATATTGGCCAAGAGGGCTTATACAAGCCTCATGTAACCATGATCTTAACTTGTCGAAACCTAGTTTTTGTTCAATTGTTTTAGGATATAGCATTGCTTCAAGAATAGAACATCACCCATATTAGATTTAAATGTGGCAGTTCGTATAATAATTTATATTCTGGTAAATTCAAGTTTTAAAAGTTGTAACGCTTTTTGAGTGGGCTGTGTGGGTTGATCAATCACTTTGGCCAATATTTTTTTCGCCAGATGAGTCGCTGGTTCTTCAGGTTGAAGTTCTGCCGCAGACTGATTTATAATCGTCACCACCTCGTTCATGGCCTTATTAATTTCATTCCATGTTTCAGTGGAAACATATAGTTGCTGAGCGCTGTTATGGTTATACTCTTCTCTGATTTCGCTGAGGAGAGTCTGCTGTAATTCCATCGTTACTAGTGTTGAGGGGGCTACTCTCAGTAACAGGTTATTGGGTGTGATGCGTTCCAGGAATAGACACATGCGTTCATAAGCCTGAATGCGCATGGGTAAAATAGCGGTTGCAGTTTTAGCTTTTTCAACTGCTACTTGACGCTGAGCCATGGACATGGAGATCTTGTCGATGATTTTATACAAACCAAACAAGATTAAGGCGGTTATAGGTATATAAATTAGCAGGTTGAACAGAAGTGCATAATATTGGTCCATATAAAACAAGTTATTGGTTTTAAATGCAAAAATAGGGGGTAAGGTTCAAATAATTTGCGAATTATCTAAATGCTCCTTGTAAAATAGTGAAAACCAAGAGGGAGAGGGAGTGGATAGCAATAACCGCCGTAGTTTAAGAACGGAATCCTCAATTTTTTATATAATTTTGATTAATATAATTTAATGAATAATGAGATGGAAGCACCAATCAGTATTTCTTTAAGGGCAAAATCAGAAATTTTCTCAACATTGTCAGCCAATAAGATTCCAGAAACGTATGGACTACGGATAGGTCTAAAAGGAGGTGCCTGTAGTGGGTCAATTATGTTGGGTTTTGATACTCAAACTTCTTCGGACCAAGTATACTGGATTGATGGGGTAAAAGTATATATCGACAAGAAACACCTGATGTATGTCTTAGGTGTTTCTGTCGATTATGAAGATGGATTGAACGGATCCGGTTATACGGTTTCTACCCTGGAAAATAAGACTTTGGAACGGGATTAATCGTCTATCGTAACGTGTTTCCAGTTCTCTCCTGAGCGGATTCGGTTTAGCTGGGTATGTGTAATTCCGAATTGTTTAGCAATCATTTTCAAACGATTATTATCGTTTTTAAGCAGCTTTTTAATGATTTTAACCTTACTTTCTGTAAGCTTATAATTTTTGGTTCGCTTCGGAATGACCCGGTTAATAAAGGCGGGATTCTCCCGGTTATGTTCGATCATTTCCGCCTTGGTCACCCAAAGCAGGTTTTCGTAGAAGTTGTTTTGTTTTTCAAAATCCTTGTGAATCACAAAACTGTGATCTTGGGATTTTTTCTCCACAAAGTGTTCTGCCACCAATTTGTGCACATAACGGTTAATGGTCTTCCCACCCGTTACTCGGATATTCAATGATTTATAGCCTTGAATAACCGATCCCTTAATTATACTCCCATCCTTGGGATTATTCTGAAAGCTTTTGAGTCTTCCGTAATTGGAAATTTCATAATGGGGAGGATTTTCTATCTCACCAAAATTTATTTTCTCCCATTTCTCATTCCAAAAGCTTTTATTTGAATTTGATTCGCTCATCTTAAAATCCTGTTTACTAATATCTTATTTTTCATTAACGCTGGTAACTCTCGGCTTTGAATCTCAGGAATGAACTTTTATCCTGATATTCTTTTTAGGTATTAAAATAATTACACCAAAAGGTCCTATGAAACCTACATTAATAATCGGAGCCACTTCCAAAACAAATCGATATGCCTATATTGCGGCGGTGCGACTTCAACAGGCCGGGCATCCCATTTTTCTAATTGGTAGAGATTCACAAACTGTATTGGGTGAAGAAGTACATCGGGAAACTATCGCATGGGAAAATATCGATACGGTAACGCTGTACATTAATCCATCAAAACAGCCAGAATATTATGATTATATTATTTCATTACAACCTAAACGTGTGATCTTTAATCCGGGTACAGAAAACGAAGCTTTCCGTCAGATTTTAATCTCTAAAAATATCGTACCAGTAGTTGCATGCACCTTGGTAATGTTGTCAACTGGACAATATTAAACGGCTAAACAAAGAAAGATATATAATAGGGATAACAGAAAAATAATACAATTGATTTCCTGAATCAGGATAATTGTGGTCCTTCCATGGGTTTTACCATTGAATAAGAGCGGAGCCCCAGGTAAAGCCACTTCCAAAGGCTGCCAGACAAATAATGTCTCCATCGTTAAGCTTTCCATCTTCCCAGGCCTCAGTAAGGGCAATAGGAATAGATGCTGCAGTGGTATTTCCGAAACGTTGAATATTATTGATAACCTGTTCTGGATCTAAACCCATTTGCTGACGAACATATTCGCTAATACGCATATTGGCCTGATGGGGAACCAGGAGACTGAGATCTTTTTCGGTTAGGTTATTGGCCTTCAACGCCTCGTAAATAACCTCCCCAAACCTCTGAATAGCATGTTTGAATACGGCATTGCCATTCATATGAACATTAAAACCACCTGAGTCCAGGAGTTCCTGGGTTACCGGACGATCGGGGCGGCTACTTCCTGGGTCGCGGACATATAGCTCCTCAGCGAATCGGCCATCAGCGTGGAGATGTGTAGAAATGATGCGGCGGGAAGGATCGCTGGTGGCCTGAACCACTGCCGCTCCTGCCCCATCCCCAAAGATAACAGCGGTGGAGCGTCCGGCGGTACTCTTGTCAATCCAGGAAGATTGGATCTCGGAACCCACAACCAAAGCCGTTTTATACATTCCTGATTTGATGTATTGGTCGGCCAGAGAAAGCGCGTAAACGAAGCCCGAGCATTGCTGACGAATGTCGAATACAGGAATAGTTTCTAATCCAAGTTCGCGCTGCATCAGAAATGCGGACCCGGGGAAAAAATAGTCGGGAGTAATCGTGGCATACACGATGACATCGACATCTCCCGGTTGTAAGCCAGCACGCTGCAAGGCTTGGCGCGATGCGGCCGTGGCCATACTGGCATTGGTGTCTTTTCCATACTCAAAATAACGTCTTTCGCGTATCCCGGTCCTTTCCTGAATCCACTCATCAGTGGTGTCCATCATTTGGGTGAGATCCTGATTGGTTACTATTTTGTCCGGGACATAATAACCTAGTCCGGTGATACGCGAAAAAATCATGTTGGGCATTGGTGTCTTGGTGCAATATTTAATTATACAGCTTTAATGCTGTAAGTGAATTCTTCCATTATCAAGTTTGCCAAAAGTTTCTGACAAGCGGTTTGAACGATCTGATCGGCCTGTTCCTGAGTTTCGGTATCCAGTGTAAGCGTAATATGTCTTCCAATCCGCACATCGTTTACCTGGTCAATCTCAAGATTATGCAATCCTAACATGACCGCTTTCCCCTGAGGGTCAAGTATTTCTTTGATGGGCATAATGTCTATTTCTGCAATAAATTTCATCTCAGCTATGGTATAATAATACAAATTAATTAATAAATTATCTAATCTTGAGCCATTGTTTCACGACTGAGAACTTTCAAATCGCTTACAAAGCATAAAGAAATGGCAAAAATGCAACAAAAAGTTTTCGATAACAATGGATTAATTTTTTTTAATCACCCCAAACAGGAGGGATAGCAGCAAGTAATACATGATAATAATGGGAACTGCCAAAATTTTAAAGGCCAAAAGTAACACGATCGTGCCGATGATCAAGAGGTATCTTGCCCTATTGGGTTGCCAGGAAAAGGACTTGAATTTTAGGGCAATCAGTGGCAATTCCGCTACCAGAAGAAAAGACATCAGGCAGGTGAAAATCAATAGATGTTTTGTATTAAGTATAAATTCTGTCAATTCCGGCCCTGCCGATTCCAAAATAAAGGGTATGGAGGCGATAAGTATTCCATTGGCTGGAGTGGGCAAGCCAATGAAACCATCGGTTTGACGGGGGTCATTATTGAATTTGGCGAGTCGGATCGCTGAAAAAATTGCAATTAAAAAAGCCGGGTAGGCCATCCAGATACCCGACAGATCGGCGATGCTGCGCATGAGCAACTGGTAGACAATAATGGAGGGAAGTAGTCCGAATGTTACCATGTCTGCCAGGGAGTCCAGGTCCCTGCCAATGGGCGAAGAGACACCAAGCATTCTAGCGGCAAAGCCATCGAAGAAGTCAAACACCAACGCTAATCCTATCAGAACACAAGAAAGCAGGATATTATTATGAAATGCTTCAACCACACCGATGCAGCCGCAAAGCAGGTTGCTGCAAGTTAGTGCATTGGGGATGTGTTTCTTGATCATTATTAGGGCCGTTAACGTAAGAATGGGTTATATTGCTTTTCAAAACCAATAGATGTGGGTTCCATATGACCCGCATAGACTTTGTATTCGTCAGGCAAAGTAAATAATTGCATACGAATGCTATTCAATAATATATTCATATCTCCTCCAGGAAGATCGGTTCGCCCTATGCTTTGACGAAAAAGTACATCTCCTCCAATTATTTGTTTGCCCATATGATCTATAAAGGCCACGTGACCCGGTGCATGTCCCGGAACGAAGCGGACCTCTAGTCTGGAGTGACCAAACAATAGATCTTCTCCCTCCTTGATATAGTCATCGATGGCAGGTTCATCGAACTGAGCAAAGCCATAGTTAGAAGCATAGGTTTTTACCGCTTTAAGCAAGGGTTCGTCGAGCCTGTGAAGAAGGAATGGAATGTCATACTTGCGTTTTACAGCGGCCACACCTAGGACATGGTCGATATGAGCATGGGTATTGATAATCATTACAGGCTTGAGATTATGCTCTGTTATAAAGGCGAAAAGGGTGTCCTGTTCCCCTTTATCATAGCATCCTGGATCGACAATTACGGCCTCATGGCTTTCGTCAAAGAGGAGGTAGGTATTTTCACCAAATGGATTGAATGTAAATGCTTGGATTTTGATGGACATAAATTGAATGATCAATGGGTTATCAAGAGATTCTAAAAACCGTACCTTACTCTATGGATCTGCGAAGCTTTACCACAATCCTGTCAAGATATAGAGAAGCCTCACCTGAAAAGTTGGAGTCTATCGCTAGAACGAGCCATGCATCACCGGTTGCATCCGATGTGAAATTCAGGCCAGATGTTAGGCTGTGTTGAAAAAGGGTGTAGGTTCCTGATACTGCTTTATTATTCAGATCACCTATAACTTTGTGCATAGAGGTTTCGGAGGCGGGATTGTTCCAGGGAATGTTCATTCTGAAATAGCCTGATTGTCGAATGGTATCTGGTTCAATACTTGAAACCCCCGCTTTGATATAGACCAATCTAGCCGCAGTTTTAGCTAAAGAGTCAACGGATTCGTAATAATTTGTGGCTAGAGATAAATCAACTTCCAGGTTATATTCTGTATCTGGGCTTAGGCCCCCAACTCTTTTTTTAATCAGCATGGTCATCCCTTCCCCCAGATTCCTGCTTTTTAAATATAGTCCATAGCTGTTGGTGTCCAGTGGACTGGGAAGAGGAGCTGAAGCAATGCGATACGAGATCAAGGCCGTATCACTATCGATAGGATAATTAGCCAGAAAGGGCGTCCAGTCGTCCAGACTATTTTCAAATTCGGAGTCAATTGTCGTTATAGCAGTCATCTTGTCCGACCGGCTGCAGCCCCATAATGGGCCAAGGATTCCAGCAATAAGGCCCCAAAGGATTATCTTTTTCATTTCAGACCGACTAATAGGTGCTTAATAGAAATATGGTTGGTTTTTTATGCAGGTCGGGAAGTTCTTTCTTCCATTCCTTAACCAGCTTAGTTTGAATGAATTCGTCTGCTGCGGTAATATTACTGGCAATGCAAAGTTTTGTATTGGGATTGGCGGTATCTAACAGAGATGTTAAAAACTGATTATTTCTAAAGGGAGTCTCCATGAAGATCTGCGTTTGTCCACGTTGACCCGATTCTTTTTCTAAATGTTTAATAGCCATTTTACGCTCCGTTTTATCGATGGGCAGATAACCGTGAAACGAAAAGGACTGTCCGTTCATTCCGGAGCCCATTAATGCCAGAAGAATGGAGGAAGGTCCCACCAGCGGCTTAACCTGATAGCCCAATTGATGGGCCATATCTACTGCAACCGCGCCAGGATCGGCCACACCGGGACAGCCTGCTTCGGAAAGTACTCCGGCGGGCCGATCAAGGTTTTTCATTCGCTCCCACGTTTGTTCGATAGGCGTGTTTTTGTCCAACTCCCAAAATTCTAATTCGTCGATAACAATCCCTAATTTGAGACTACTGATAAATCGACGGGCTGTTCTGATATTTTCGACAAAATAGACATCAAGTGACATAAGCACCTCACGGATTTGAGGCGATAATACATCGGAAGCCGTACCTTCTGCCAGAACGGTGGGAATTAAGTAAAGAGTCATATCATAATAGATTATTCCAAACCCTTTCCAACCTTTGTTGGGCCGAGCTGGTCTTCTTTAAAATTCCAAAGTTAAGGCTATGAAAACACTATTATACATTTCTATCTTTTTATTATCAGTGATAGGCTGTAAATCGGATAATGAGCCTGGACCGGATGGGCTGTTAAAAGAACTCTCCGGAAGTTGGGAACTCGTTGAAATAGAGACCGGTGTTATATCCCAAACCAAATGGGAGCCAATTGCCTCCGGTCAGGAGAAAATCATTAGATTTAGAACGGATGGATTGATTGTTAATGAAAAAGATCAACCCATATGCTGTATGCCTCAGGCTATAATACTGAATGGCCAGTTGCTAAGACTGGAGCCTAAGGACAATCTGCCGTCCAATCCGAGTTGTAAATATTTGGATTGCATGGGGGCAGTGGTTTGGGAAATGACCCTGCAGTCTGAGGAACTGATCATTCTCAATTGCTGCCTCAACAAAGAAAAATACCGGCGCAAATAATATATTATATGCACCGGTACGTAATCCATTATGGCTGATTTAAGAAGGGGAGGAGTACTTCCAAGAATGCACGGGGCTGCTCGGCATGAATCCAGTGTCCTGCATTGTCGATCGTTTCCAATTTCGCTTTAGGAAATATATTTGAGATTTCTTCCCAATCTTCATCCTGGATATAATCTGATTTTGCTCCTCGAATAAAACAGGTTGGCTGAAGGATAGGATGATTCGGTTCTATTTTCTGACCTACTTTGTCCATGTCAGCTGTCAGAACAGGGAGATTGAATCGCCATGCAAATCCATTATCTTCTGTTCTGTACAAGTTTTTGAGCAGAAATTGTCGCACCCCCAGATTGGATTCATAATAAGCTAATTGATCATCCGCATCTTGTCGTGAAGTCAGGCCTTTTAGATCGAGAGCATTGAGCCCTTCTAATAATTTTTGATGATGGATAGGGTAGGCCTTAGGGCCTATATCGACTATCACCAGTTTTGCATACGTATTCGGGTAATTCACAGCATACTGCATAACTGTTTTCCCTCCCATAGAATGCCCTATAAGAATTGGACTCACCAGATCCTGCTGCTCAATAAATTCTTTAAGATCTTCGGCGAAAGTGGCATAGTTCATAGGCGCTTGATGGGGTGAGCGCCCATGATTACGCTGGTCTACTAAATAAACCTGGAAGCCTGCATCTGAAATCTGCTTGCCTATGGTTTGCCAATTATCCAGAAATCCGAAAACGCCATGCAGGATGATCACCTGTGGCCCTTCTTGACCTAATTTTTTAAAATTTAATTTCATTGCTGATACCTGCTCCTAAGTTTAAGATAGCTATTGATGGTTTTAAACAAATTCCACTTTTTTTTGCAAATTAGTCAACATGAGGTGGAATTGCTTGCTTTCATCGCAAATTATGAACCAAATTGCCTGGTCAGCGAGACGGACCTTTCGTAAGGAATTAACAATTTGATAATTTTAAAAAATATGTAAAAATTGATAGTCTTTTATGTTTTATTACATATAATCAGGTAGTTACGTTGTTATGGCTGGTATTTTTGCTGGATAGTATCTTTTGCATGAGAAGAATAAAAGTGCGTATTTTGCTGGTGATTTAGTTTAATCACAAGATGAACCTAACAGTTTTATTTAACCAATCATCAAATTTTATGAACCAGAAAAGTTTACTTTTCAGGGCAACATGGCTTATGTTGTTCGTGTTTTCTTTTTCGCTTAGTGGAAGCGTTGTGGCCCAGGTCACTACCGGAAGTTTGAAAGGGATAATAACCGACAGTCAGAGTGCGCCATTGCCCGGGGCCACCGTTGTAGCTACGCATGAGAGCACCGGAGTGAAGTATTCAACCCTCACCAGGGAAGATGGACGTTACAATTTAAACAACCTTAATAGTGGTGTTTATGTGGTAGCAGCTACGTATGTAGGTTTTCAGGAATCCCAAAAGGCGGTAAACGTTCTATTGGGTGAAGAGGCCAATGTTAATATCACTATGAGCGATGAGGCTAACTTGTTAACTGAAGTCGTTGTGCGGAATGATAATAACTTCAACAAGGACAAGCAGGGTGCAGAGGTGAATATCTCCAGCGCACAAATTCAAGTTTTGCCCACCGTATCTCGTTCTCTTGCCGATTTTACTCGTTTGACACCTCAAGTTAAGGTAGATGGTAACGGAGCCGTATCTATTGCAGGTCAGAATAACCGGTTTAACTCGATCTATATCGATGGCGCGGCTAATAACGACGTTTTTGGTCTAGCTGCTTCTGGTACCAATGGTGGTCAGACAGGTGTAAGCCCTATTTCTATCGATGCCATTGAGCAGTTTAAAGTAGTTGTATCTCCTTATGATGTATCGCTAAGTGGATTTACTGGTGGTGGAATTAATGCGGTAACACGTTCTGGTTCTAATAATCTAAGTGGCTCTGCATACTACTACTTCAAAAATGAAAATATTTCTGGAAAGCGTCCAGGAACTGATGCGCAGTTTGACGATCCTAATTTCCAGCGTAGCAGACTTCCAAGCTTTAACTCCTACACTACTGGTTTTAGATTGGGTGGTGCTTTGGTAAAAAATAAGTTGTTTTTCTTCGTAAATGCTGAACTTCAACGTGAAACCAATCCCGTGCCTTTCGACTTCGGAACCTATGATGGACAGATTACCGCTGCTGAGCTGGACAATCTGGCCAATGTGCTTCGCACGAAGTATAACTATGATCCAGGTTCTTATGACAATATCGTTCGTGAGTTGAACAGCAATAAACTGACTGCTAAACTTGACTGGAATATCAATAGAAAGCATAAGCTTTCAGTAAGTCACCGTTATACCTATGGAGAGTCAATTAATCCTTCAAGCTCGTCAAACTCCAATATTTACTTTTCCAACAGTGGAGTTTACTTTCCAAGCACTACCAATTCCTCTTCTATAGAATTGAAAAGTACTTTCAGCAATACGCTTTCCAATCGTTTGTTAATTGGGTACACTACAGTAAATGACGACAGGGATCCGATTGGTGGGAATTTTCCTAATGTATTGATTAATCAGACGGGAACTAAGGACCGAATCAATTTTGGTTCAGAGGCGTTTTCTACTGCCAACGAGCTAACTTCAAAAGTTCTTACTTTCAATCAGAAGCTTGATTTTTATACAGGCAAGCATAATATCTCCCTGGGCTTAGATGGTGAATTTGGAAGCTACTACAACCTGTTCATCCGTCAGAATTTTGGAGCCTATACCTTTGATAGCATGGCCGACTTCTTGAATGGTGCCAATCCATCGGTATATGCTCGTTCTTATTCTTTACTTGAAGGTGATATCACCGGTGACGGTTCTAGAGCGGCAGCTGACTTTAAGTCTGCCCGTGTAGGAGCATTTATCAACGATCGTTTCGACCTGACTGATAAGTTTACCTTAACTGGAGGAATTCGCTTTGACCTGAATACTTTCCCTACAAAACAATTTGTAGATGAAACTTTCAACAATTCCTATTTCAACACCATCAACGCTGTTTATCCTCTAGAAGGAGCCAAAGCTGGTAGCATGCCAAGTGGCAAGTTCACCGTTTCTCCCCGAGTTGGTTTCAACTACGATGTTATGGGAGACAAAACATTGCAGGTACGTGGTGGAGTGGGTATCTTCTTGGGCCGTGTTCCTATGGTATGGCCAGGTGGTATTTACACCAATAGTGGTGTAATTATTGGTGGTGTCAACCAGTCTGGCAAGGCCAATACCTTGCCTTTCGTAGCCGACGTAAATCAGCAGTATACTCTGGCCGATTTCGGTAAAACGGCTCCTATACCTTCTGGAGAACTTAACCTTATTTCCAAAGAATTTAAGCTGCCACAAGTTTTGAGAGCCAGCTTGGGCGTGGATAAAAAGGTAGGGAACGGATGGATTTTAAGCGCAGAGGGTATATTTACCCAAAACTTTAATGATGTCGCTTATCAGAATGTTATTTTGGATAAAAATGGCATCAAGCAGGCTGCTGGCGCCGATAACCGTATGATTTACAGCCCTGGTAGCTCAGCGCCGGCAAAAATTGATCTGGATGGTGCCACTTCTGGTATTCAAAACCCTTATACCAACATCTTCTTAATGAAGAATGCTGATAAGGAAGACAATGGGTATTCCTACAGTGTAACGGGCCGTGTAGAGAAATCTTTCACTCGGAAACTGATCACCAGCCTTGCCTATACCTATGGTAAATCAATGGTTCTGAACGAGGTGACGAGCTCACAAAACTCATCGCAATGGCGCTATATGGAATCCGTTAATGGTCGGAATAATATGACCCGTTCACGTTCGGATTTTGACTTGGGACATCGAATTGTTGGTTTCGCATCTTACCGTTTCGAATACTCAAAAAATGCTGCTACCACTGTTTCTCTCTTCTATACAGGACAGTCCAGCAATCCATACTCCTATGTGTATCGTAACAGCATGGTCAATGACTGGAATTCAAGAGAAAGCAATGATTTGATTTTTGTACCTGCTACCCAAGATCAAATCGTATTCAAAGATGCTGCTACTGCCAATGCTCAATGGGCAGCCTTAGACGAATTTATCAAAAATGATGATTACTTGAGCGAAAGAAGAGGCCAGTACGCTGAAAGAAATGGATCGAGAGCGCCATTTACGCACGTATTCGACTTTAAAGTTCTTCAAGATATCTATCTGGAAATAGGTGGAAAGCGCCATACCTTGCAACTTAGCTGGGATGTGTTCAACGTGGGTAACCTGATCAACAAGAAGTGGGGACGTCAGTATTTCACTTCTAATGATAACTATCCTCTAGTGACATTTGAAGGTTACAGAAACGCAGCAGCTGGCGATTATACGCCTTTAATGTCGTTTACTAAGCCTACTGGAGAAACTTATAATATCTCAGATGGTTCGTCAGGAAACATCTCAAGATGGACTAGCCAAATAGGTATTCGTTATATATTTAACTAATCTATTCGGTTTTATTAAAAACGTCCCCTGTACAGATCATTTTTGTACAGGGGACGTTTTTATTTTTGCTCTAACTTTTTAAAAATTTCCAGGGCCTCTTTATAGCCTTCTACCAGCAAGCGCGAAATATCTTCGGAGGTAAAATGCTGGAGATCCAGGATCAAAGGTTCACTTGGTCTTATCACGGTTAACGACATGGGTTTACCCCTTAATATGGACCGATCTACGAAGGATTCAGCCCATTGTATATTACTATTGACTATCTGGTTGACTGTGATATCCCTAACGCGTTCTACAAGTGTAATCAGGTTTTGAGCATTCAATCCTTCTGGTTGGTATAAATGAGGGGAATGGCAGGCAACCAAAACAATTTCGGTAGCCCCATCTTCAATGGCCTGACGAACCGGCGCCACCTCCCGCATGCCTCCGTCCAGGTAAAATTCATTATTTATCTCGACGGTGGGCATCAACATGGGTATGGAAGAACTGGCATTGACAAATTCCATGAAGGTGTCCTCGTCTTTCGAAACGTATTTGATCGCCCCACTTTCCAGATTAACGGCTCCAACCTTACAAAAAACCGGGCTTTGATGTATATAATCCAGATTGATATGATTTCGTATAAGATTTTGCAGTGGGCTAGGATCCAGCAGACCGTCGAACTTACTTCTCAGGGTATTTACCCCAAGTAGCATACGGGACCTCAGGGTAGATATATCCTGTGGGTGAGTGATATTATGTATCCAAAATTCAAGAAGCTTTCGTCCTGCGACCTTCCAGTTAATATCACTGTTTTCTGCGTACTGGGCTCCCGACTCATTGATCAAAAAAGTTGTGTTTAGTGCTCCCACCGAAATTCCGTAGATCATGTCAGGTTCGAAGCCCTTTTCCATCACAGCTTGTATGGCACCTACCTGAAAAGCACCTTTCATAGAGCCCCCTCCAAGGACGAGTGCTTTCATATTAAACTTATATTTTCCATTCTTCTTAAATGAATGTTGTTTATGTATTTATTGTTGGTAAAAATGTCTGGATAGGAGCCTGACTGGGGCTAAAATTCTAATATCCTTCATCAATTGTAAACATTTTCTATTTAAAATGCTTAGAAAAACGAGATTTTGTTTCAATTTTGGGGTTCATGCTCAATATTAAATTGAGTCTGCCTGCTGGCAGCTAGACCATTCACCATTTAAGAATTCTGGAGGTTTGCAGCCTCTTTATCAATATGACCCTTTCAGTAAAGGAAATTCAGATGCCGGTTGCCGATGAAATGAAAGTTTTCGAACAAAAATTTCGTCAATTTATGAAAAGTGAGGTTATGCTTCTGGATCAAATTATGAACTACATTGTCCGAAGAAAAGGAAAGCAGCTACGTCCTATGTTCGTATTCCTATCAGCCGGTGTATGTGGTTCCATCAACGAGTCTTCCTACCGAGGAGCCGCCCTAATAGAGTTATTACATACGGCCACACTCGTTCACGACGATGTGGTGGATGATTCCAATTACCGCCGAGGATTTTTTTCAGTGAATGCCCTTTGGAAAAATAAGATTGCTGTTCTCGTCGGTGATTATCTGCTTTCCCGGGGTTTACTGCTCTCTGTAGATCACGGAGAATTTGACTTATTGAAAATCGTCTCTACGGCCGTTCGGGAACTGAGTGAGGGAGAATTGTTACAGATGGAAAAAGCGCGCCGTCTGGACATTGATGAAACAGTTTATTATCAGATCATCAAACAGAAGACAGCCTCCTTAATTGCCTCTTGTTGTGCTGTAGGAGCCTGTTCGGTCGGAGCAACGGCTGAGGTAGTGGAGAAGATGCATCTTTTTGGTGAGAAAGTAGGCATGGCATTTCAAATAAAGGATGATCTTTTTGATTACGGTGAAGATGAGATTGGAAAGCCTTTGGGGATAGATATTAAAGAAAAGAAGATGACCTTACCCCTTATATATGCCCTGAATCAGGCTAGTTTGATGGAAAAGCGTCGGATAATTAGTCTAATTAGAAATCAAAGCCATAAACCTAAGAAGGTGCAGGAGGTGATCCAATTCGTGAAATCTTCCGGTGGACTTACCTATGCCAAAAATGTGATGCAGCGCTATGTAGACGAAGCTCGCCAGATTCTATCCGAATTTGGAGATTCTAGTCACAGGCGATCTCTGGAGCAACTGGTCTTATATACGATAGAAAGAACCAAGTAGTAAAATCCGTTAATAGGATAGGCTGGTATTGCAATTAATGAAAAAAATGCCTGCAAATGATAAAGACCCGTCCCAAGACTTATGAAAGAATGGGGCGGGTCTTTATATATTATTCATTTATCTAATACCTACGGTCCGGCGACTTGACGCATAACCTTAGAGATTTTTTCGCTTCAACTCCTTTACTGCAAAATCGGCAGCTCTGGCTGTAAGGGCCATATAGGTTAGAGAAGGATTCACGCAGGAAGCGGAAGTCATCACCGCTCCATCTGTCATGAAAACATTCTTAACTGCATGGAGTTGGTTATTTCCGTTCACTACAGAAGTCTTAGGGTCTCTACCCATACGGGCAGTTCCCATTTCATGAATGGCCATACCTAAGAATGAACCCCGATCATTGGTGCGAACATTTTTTAATCCTGCGCTTTCAAGCATTTCTGCCGCATCGTTCATCATGTCCACACGCATTTTATGTTCATTTTCTTTAATCTCGGCATCAAAAACCACCGTTGGAATACCCCATTTATCTTTTTTGTCATGGTTGAGATACATCTTGTTCTCGTGATAAGGAAGGGTTTCTCCAAAACCTCCCAGACCCATGGTCCATTCGCCCGGGCTTGTCAATTCCTCTTTAAAGTCAGCGCCAAAAGCTAGTTCGGCAACATTACGTTGCCAGCCTTGTCGGCTCCCACCTCCCTGGTAACCAAAACCACGGAGATAGTCTCGTTTATCTTTACCTACATTTCGATATCGGGGAATGTATATGCCGTTTGCCCGGCGTCCAAAGTGATACTTGTCATGATCTCCTTCCCATACGCCGGAAGCCCCTGTCCGGAAATGATGATCCATCAGATTATGCCCCAGTTCACCTGAGTCGTTCCCCATTCCATTAGGAAAGCGATCGGAGATGGAATTAAGCAATAATGCAGTGGAACTCAAAGCACTGGCGCAGACAAAGACGATCTTGGAGAAGTATTCCCGCTCTTCCATCGTCACACTGTCCACAATTCTTACCCCAGTAGCACGTTGCGTTTGGGGGTCATAAATGATTTCCCTTACATTCGTGTCCGGGCGCAGGGTCAGCAGCCCAGTTTTCATGGCCGGAGGTAGGGTACTGGACTGAGTGCTGAAATAGGCTCCGTAGGGACAGCCATAGGAACATCTGTTTCTGTACTGGCAAGGAGAACGTCCACCTTCTAACTGGATTTTAGAAGGCTGTGAAAGGTTGGCCACTCGGCCTATAGTCATGTGGCGACCAGGAAAATTTTTCTCTAAACGCTTCCGAACTTCCTTCTCTACGAAGTACATGTCCATGGGAGCTATAAAATCACTGTCGGGCAGTTGTGGAAGACCTAACTTTTCTCCTGAAATACCTACATGTTTTTCTACGTAACTATACCAGGGTGCGATATCTTTGTAGCGTATGGGCCAATCCACCGCAATACCTTCCTTCAGGTTGGCCTCGAAGTCCAGGTCGCTCAGGCGATAAGACTGCCTGCCCCACATAATGGATTTTCCTCCTACAATATTGGGTCGGTACCAGTCAAAGCGTTTCTTTTCCTCATACATGGAGTCGGTATCAGTCATCCAATAGTTCTCAGTCATTTCATTATAAGGGTAATCCCTTTTCAAAAATGGATGAGATTCCTTTTGTTTAACCGTAATACGACCATTATACTCGGTTTCCCAGGGAGCTTTAAGGGCGTTGGTGTAACCTGAAACATGCTCCAGATTTTTTCCTTTCTCAAGCATCAGCACCTTCAGGCCTTTTTCGGTTAGTTCTTTGGCCGCCCAACCTCCCGAAACTCCAGATCCAATTACGATTGCATCGTAGGTAATTTCTTTTTGAGCATCAATATTTAAATTCGCCATTCTTTATGAGTAAGATATTTTTTTTACTTTAATGTAAAATTGTGTTATTTGGGTATTTCGTCCCTGTTTCATTGGCGTTAAATCCTACAGCGCCCAAGTTTTTTGTCCTTTTGGCATGGTCCAAGATCCATCGAAACGACCCGGTATAGGTAAATAATCCAAAGCTTCGGTAGCACCTACTTCCGACGTGAAGTAAGCTGTGACGGTCAGACCCTTCATTTGCATGAAAAAAGGTTTGTCTTCGCTGGTAGTTTTTAATACAACCCCATGTTTTTGCTCGGGTGTCAAATCCACGAAAGATTTGTTGTACGAAGCTTTGGCTCTGTTTTCCAGGTTATCAAGTCCCTGGTAAAATTTTTCCTGCTCAGGAAGTTCGTAACAATCACGGATCACTCTGACAATAAATTTTTCGGCCCCTGCGGCTTTGGCCCCTGGAGTGGTAGTAGTTGGAATAATGACGTCTGCCACCTCTGCTAATAGCTTTTCCTGGTTCAGACTAATTTCCAGACTAGGGCCAAAGTTTAATCTTTCCTGCATTATGCCCGCCATAAGTGGCGTGCTGATCATTCCTCCTAGCATCATGGAGATTCTCTGAATGGCGATTCTGCGATTCATAAGTTTAATATAAGTTAGTATTAGGTTGGGTGTAATTAACTATGGGCATTGTGATGACATTCAAAGGAGATCTTTTATATAAAGTTTTTAGCCACCGTAATGCAAATAGCAATTTGAATGGAAATCATTTACTAAAATCAACATAAAATTAATATTTAGCAAAAAAAGGAGCTATTTTAGTCAATTTCCTTCTATAAGCTGACACAATGGTGTCCAAAAAACACAATTAGGGGTGACTGATCCCCGGTAGTGTGGAGGTAGGGAGGAGCTAGAATGGGGAAAATGAAAATAGATAATCGTTGATTTGTACCATCAAATCCATTATCTATTTTATAGAAATATTCGAAGATCTAACGACCTTTGTCAAAGGACATCGAGGTCTACGATCTATTACTAATTTAAATATATCTCATAATGGCGAGTACGAATAAACTCATCACAATATTTACCAATAAGTGTCCCAGGTGCGGAGAAGGAGACTTTTTTATCAGTAAGAGTGCCTACACCCGAAACTTTGATAAAATGCATAAACGCTGTGCGGTATGTAATGAAAACTTCGTTCCAGAACCCGGGTTCTACCAGGGAGCCCTCTATGTTAGTTATGCGCTTAATGTGGCCTTCATGCTGGTTTATTTTCTAATTTTTGTCAACTTTTTCGACGATTATCTAAATTATTTTTTAGTGAGTATAATTCCGTTAATGATACTACTTACTCCCTGGTTCTACCGATTGGCACGCAGGGCTTGGCTGGCTATATTTACTAAGCCTCAGGAAACGAGTGGAAAGGGCTACCGAAGTTAAAATAAGTACGTTGTTGGCGAACAGATTCTAATATTTAGAATCTGTTTTTTTATTTCTAACGGCAGATAGTACCTTTGAAACTGAAAAAAGTTACCATTTGCAATGCGAAAGATTATAATTCCCTTCCTTCTGGCCTGGTCATTTATGGCCTGCGATAAGTCTGCCAAAACCGTAGAGGAGGCCTCGGACCGATTGGTTAAACATCCGGTATGGCATATCGACAAGATTTCGGTCAATGATAGAATCGTTATGAAAGATGGGCAGTCAATACCCTCTTTCGACGGGGTGCAGTTTGACCGGTATATGTCTACCATAAGCTTTAATTCCGATGGGACTGTACGCGGGAATTTTAATAAGGGAACTGCCCAGACCAGTTTGCTATGGACCAAAACTACTGACCATATCGCTATTTCCTCGGCTGACACCGCGGCCAGGGCAGGGGGAGGTTGGAAAATTGAACTTACATCGGTACTTCCCAATTCTTTTGCCATGTCCACGCAAACTACGGCATACGATTTCCCCCGAACCACCAACATTGTCTTACATTATGTAATCCCTGAAGATCAGTAACTTTCCAGGCGACAATACTATTTTCTTTTAAAAAACATTACGACTCACTTTCCTTCTCTGGAGTCATGATTAATTTGGTTTTTATAACCACCTTCACCCTGTTTTAAGCGTATTTTGCTTACCATCATTGGGAGCTAGCCTGCTGCCCGGCTTAAATTTACTCTAGTCAACTTATGATAAACGTATAGTGTTATTACTACATAATAGCCAGGGGACCTAACTTCCACTTAACGCTATTGAAAAATTAAGTCATAAGTGTGACTCATATTTCCTAAGGGTATTCAGGGTGAATGATTAGAAACAATACTACAATTCAAGGAGATTTGTTATCGGTTACAAATTTATTTCTGCGGTTTTCTGTACTATTTAATAAAAGTGTAGAATTTTATCTGGTTTTTCTTTCGCCATTTATTTAAGATGTTGTCCGTTATTATTTCTACACGGAAATTATCTTAACTTTACAGGCATCACCGATGTTAATAGTAAATTGGGTTTGGTGACTCAACGTTATAAAAATATTGCCGATCCCATCAACAAAAGCCGAATGCAAACTATGGAAATTAAAAAGAACGTCTTGGTAATTGATGATGAGCCAAGTATCTGTAGAATATTGGAAAATTTTCTGAAAAATACCTTTAATGTTATAGTACATCAAGATGGGGCAGAAGGAATGGCTTGGTTGGAGGCAGGAAATAAGGCTGATTTAATCATTGCAGACCTACATATGCCTAATTTGGGAGGTAAAGAGTTGCTTAGAAATCTGAAAGCCAGCAATTTTTATGCTGATATTCCCTTCATTATTCTTTCCGGATCGGATGATAGCGGCGAGCGTATTCAGTGCCTTAATCTCGGTGCGGACGATTTTATGCTTAAGCCCTTCAATCCTATGGAAGTACAGGCAAAAATACATGCCATTTTAAGACGATCTTCACGGATATATTGATTATAGTTCATGGAAATAGTGTTGGAGCAAGACAGTAAGGCAACGATTCCCAAACTGCCCGTGCCGATATTTAGAGTTATCTATCTAAATCGGGACATTGAGCAGTATTTTTGGATGCTTGACAAGTTTGGACAAGCCGTGCAGGTGGAATATTTTGATACGCAACAAGGCGTGATTGATGCCCTTAGCCAATACTATCCGGCCGATGTGGTAATTGCTCATGAAAATGCTCAGGGTATCGACCTGCTGCAATTCATACGCTCTCAACCCAAATTCAGTAATATTCCCTTTATCATTCAGGTCGACAAATTGGGAGCTCAGCAAGTAGCATTGGCACGACAAAAAAAGGCTGATGATATTTTTGATGCACATTTCTCTACCGGCGATTTACTAACACGGCTTCATTACTTTAACAAAAGACATTGGTACATCGCTGAAAAAGCATCCAAAAAAATTCAAGGGAATCAGCAAAAGTTGCCTGTTTGGAAAAGAGCTATGGATCTTATTCTAACCGGAGGAGCATTGCTTATTCTCTCTCCAGTTCTGCTCATTGTGGCCTTATTGATTCGTCTGGATAGTAAAGGGCCGATCATTTACAAGTCCAAGCGGGTGGGTAGTGGTTATCGCATATTTAATTTGTATAAGTTCCGTACGATGCGGGTAGATGCCGACAGTCTTATGCGGCAGATGGCTGCCTTTAATATGTACAACAAAAAGACGGAGGCAGGTGAGCAACCAGTAACAGATTTTGTGTTATGCGGATCTTGTTCATCGCGTTCTGCATGTTCGAAGCTACTCTTCCTAGATGGAAAAGAAATTTGTGAGCGGGTATACGGACAACAGAAGGAGCAAAAAGCCGCCTTCATGAAGTTTCAGAACGATCCGCGTATTACTAGAATTGGTCAATTTTTAAGAAATACGAGTCTAGATGAACTGCCTCAATTGCTTAATATTATACGTGGAGATATGTCGCTGGTAGGCAATAGGCCCCTGCCTTTATATGAAGCGGAAAAGTTAACCACAGATCAAACAATCTTACGTTTTTCGGGTCCGGCTGGACTTACGGGCCTATGGCAGGTCACTAAACGGGGTAAAGGTAAAGCAGATATGTCAGAGGAGGAACGTTCGCTTCTGGATGTCCAATATGCAAGAGAATTTTCATTTAAGATGGATATGAAAATTATACTTAAAACTTTCCCCGCTCTACTGCAATCTGAGAACGTTTAATTTCTTGCTGACGGGACACAGCATTTGCCAGAGGATAAGAATTTTAACTTAAATTTTTTACATGAGATTAATAATTTTACTTTTCTTCTTTTTACAACTGTGTTACTTCCCGACCAGAGCGCAACAGTCTATGTTAACGGAGGTATCTCCCGACTTACTTCAGAAGTTGGTAGATACAGCTAAGAAGAATTATCCCAGAATGGAAGTGTTCGACGCCCGTATTAAGATAGGAGAGGCCGGCATTAAACAGGCGAAGCTTTCTTATTTTGAGATTCTTTCATTTTCTTACTTATTCAATCCCAACCAAATCTCGGCAGTTAATCCCAATCTTCTGAATGGATATCAGTTTGGATTTTTCGTCAATATTGGTTCCTTATTGCAGAAACCCGCCAAAATAAAACAGGCACGCTACGAATTGGAAGCAGTCGAAGCCGAACAGGAGACCTATCAGCGTTCTTTGGAGGCTGAGGTTCGTAATCGATATTATGCTTATGTTCAGAATCTGGTTTTGCTAAACATAAAGACAAGTGCCTTAATGGATGCGCAAAGTGCTCTGAGCGATGTTCGTTATAAATTCGAAAAAGGTGAGCTACCACTCAGTAATTATAATAATGCACTCAATATGGTGTCCGATCAGCTGCAGGTGAAGGTCACTGCTGAAGCCAATTTACTTATCGCCAAAAATAATCTTGAAGAGATGATAGGCCAAACCATTGAATCCATCCAATGACCGAATTTTTACTTTTCCTCAAGCTGCTGAACCGCAACAAATGGAAACTCGTGCTAATACCCTTAGCTACCTTGATCATTTGTTTTTTTCTGGTGCGTGAATTGCCCAGTGAGTTTACTTCACACGGCAGTCTGGCAACGGGTTTGGTCGACAAAACAGAGGAAATTATCTCACTGGGAGAGGACGATCAGGAGTCAGAAATTAACCGCAAATTTGAAAACCTCATCCAAATGTTACGTTTGAAAAAGGTTTTGAATCAGGTATCATACGAATTGCTTCTTCACGAGTTGAAATCCCCTGCCTCCGAGCGCTTTAGAGAATCTTTAGGCGCTTTCGATACGATGTCGGCCCAGGAAAAGAACCGCTATATTCGTATACTAAATCAGAAATTAGAAAAAAGGGAAGATTTGCTTCCCGGAACGAAAGAAAATGACTTCCTAATAGCGGTTCTGAATGAGCTATCCTTCGATCATGAATCATTGGCCAGTTCATACACCATCTTCCGCCAGGGCAACTCCGATTATATCAGCATCGATGCTACAGCCAACGATCCTTTAGAGTCTGAATTTTTGGTTAACACCCTGATCGCCCGATTTGTCAACTACTTTTCGAACCGCTTGGTAGATAATAATGAAAAAGCATTAAAGTTTCTTTCGGATTTCCTGGAAACCAAACGGTCGGCGCTCACGAATAGAATGAATATTCTGAGGGAATTTAAAATTACAAACAGGGTTTTGAATCTTAATGAGCAGGCCCGAAGTCTTTATGGACAGATAGCAGAATATGAAGCGAAGAGGGAAATAGCGGGGAAAGAAATAGTTGCTTATGCCGAGGCAATTAAAAAGATAGACAAAAAATTTGACCCCAATCAACGTAAATATATCGAGCAGTCAATAGCAGGAATCAATCAGCAAATTGTCAGCTCCAAGGAAAGACTTAGAGCTTTAAATGAAGCTTATATCCGCAGTAACTTCGACCAGACCGTCAAGCGTTCACTCGACTCTACCCAAAGAAAATTGAATGAACAGATCAGCCAGGTATCAGATCAATACCTTTATGATCCGCTTACCTTAAAGGAACAATTGGTAAATCAGCGGCTAAGTATGGAAGTGGCCCTAGATTTGGCAGGCAATAGCGTGAATTCCATAAACAAAGAACTCAGTAGGCTCAATCGCAAATTTGACGAGCTGGTGCCTAATGAGGCTCAAATTCAGGAACTGGAGACGGGTATAGACATTGCAACCAGGGAGTATATGGAGGCGCTGCAACGTTATAATGATGTTACGCTTTCTGCAAGTTTTCCTGTACAACTCAAGCAAGCGGAATATGCCTTGCCGGGAGGGATAAAGCCCTCAAAAAAAATTATGCTCCTAGCCCTTTCGGGTATTGTCAGCTTCGTTTTTTGCCTTTTATTTTTCTTTATCGTCTGGTATTTCGACCGGGCTCTGCGCTACCCTTTACAGTTGGCCAATGAAACAGGAATTCCTGTCCTTGGTTACCTGAATTATTTAAACGATCCCGGGGCACTCCTGTCCATGGGAGAGATGGGCGCCACTAAGAATTTGAATCAGTATCAGCGTTTAATGCGTTCGATCCGGTTTGAAGTGGATCAGATGCAGATTGATCCTAAGGTGATTGTCATCACCAGCCTGGGAGAAGGAGAAGGGAAGTCATCGTTGACATCTGGACTTAGCTGGGCCTATTCCAAAATTAACAAAAAGGTTTTGCTCATCGATGGGAATATGGCTAACCCCAGCCTGACGGAAATCATGGAATCCAAGGTATATTTAGAAAATATAAAAGAACAATTACCTTCCGGCATTACTCAGGTCGGTGCACTTGCACATGTATCTAGTATTGGCAATCAAGGGGGAGACATATCTTTGGAGGAGCTCCTTTCCGCAGAGGAGAGGGGATATCTCATGGATTTTGCCAGAAAGCATTTCGATGTTATACTGATCGAAGTAGAAGCATTAGAAGCCCGTAATAAGGCCAAGGAATGGATGATTCATGCCAACGTTGTTTTAGCAGCATTTGCCTATGGCAAAACCATAAGTGAGGAAGATCGATCGCGAATTGATTACTTGAAGTCGCTTGATGGTAAGTTTGCCGGATGGGTGCTTACCGGCACCAAAGACATCCATGAAAAAGAATCGATATCTAGCTAAAATACAGGCTTTATGATTTTATTATATGTATTATGGATTTTGATTCAGGCATACTTCGGAGTGTTTCTGATCATGCCCTTGTTCATGTGGCTGATATACTTATTAGTAAATAAGTCAGTGAAGTGGAGTACAAATCACCCGAGGCCCGACTATGGTGTCATTGTCACGGCTTATCAGATAACGGATCAGCTTCCAGCAGTGGTGGCTTCCATTTTAAAATCTGATTATCAAAATTTTCTAGTCTATGTGGTAGCCGACAACTGTGATATCTCAGAATTGAATTTTATGGATCCCAGGGTGGTCGTGCTCCGACCGCCTGAGACCTTAGCGGGTAATGTGAAATCACATTTTTACGCCATAGAGCGTTTCCAAAGGTCGCATAGCCATCTGGCAATCATTGATAGCGACAATATAGTAGATGCTGATTTTATGAGCCAGCTTAACATTTACTTTGGACAGGGTTATGAGGCGGTTCAGGGGATTCGGTCGGCGAAAAATCTAGATACGGTTCTGGCTCGTCTGGATGCCGCCCGTGACATCTATTATCATTATTATGATGGAAAAGTACTTTTTGGTCTAGGTGCATCGGCAACCCTAGCGGGTTCGGGTATGGCCTTTACCACGAAACTTTATCGCGACTGCCTGCAAAATAAGGCGGTCGATGGTGCTGGCTTCGACAAGGTACTTCAACATGCTATCATCGATCAGGGTAAACGTATCGCATTTGCGGAGGAAGCCATCGTTTGGGATCAAAAGACCTCCGAGGCGGGGCAGCTCGTCAACCAGCGGGCCCGCTGGATTAATACCTGGTTCCGTTATTTTAGTCTAGGGTTTGGTTTGATGGGTAAAGGCATTGTTAACTTTAACTGGAATCAGTTTCTTTTTGGTCTTGTTCTGCTTCGCCCACCATTATTTATCTTTATTTTGGCTGCCGTAGGCTTTGCTCTGTTTAATTTAGCATTTTGGCCTGTCATTACCCTTTTATGGCTACTGGCTTTGCTATGTTTTGTTGTCGGGTTTATGCTGGCCCTATGGAATAGTCCTACAGACAGGTCTATCTATTCTGCCTTGAAGGGCATTCCGTCCTTTATCTTTTATCAATTAAGATCGTTACTAAAGGTAAAGAAGGCAAATCAAATTTCAGTAGCTACCCGACATAAAAATATTTCAGGAAAAGACTTGAAATCATGAAAGTAGAACCCAGGAATAAGGTGAGAGAAGGAGAAAGGGAGCCCCATCTTACCCCGGTGGATAAGGTGATGCGGCGCGTTGCTTTACTGGCCGCTTTTATCAGTATATTTTTCTTTTTCTTTAAGATTCTATTTATTTAAAATATTAGTATTTGAAATCCAGAGAAGGAAATCGTTCCTATAACCCATTTCGGGGGTATACCGACTGGCTATATGACTATCGGACGCTAGCGACACTTTCCGTAGTGGCCGTGTGCCTAGGTGTCCTCACAGTCAAAGGAGGACTGAGTACAGGAGTGCTGGTTCTGGTAGGTCTGGCGGCCCTTCCTACCGTGTATGCCATGATGATGTTTCCTTTTTTCGGGATTCTATGTCTCATTATCCTGGCTTACTTCCTTTTCTTTATTTTTAGAATGGGGGTTAACTTTCCTTTGGGGACGGTTCTGGACGGGATGCAGGCTTTTCTACTACTTAGTCTGATTATTAGTCATAAAAAGAGGCCGGATTGGTCTATCTTCAGGGGGCCGGTATCCGTTATGATTCTAGTATGGGTAGGTTATAATCTGCTGCAAGTAATAAATCCGGCTGCCGAATCAAGATTGGCATGGGTGTATACCGTACGCACGGTGGCTGTGATTACACTGATGTACTATGTTTTTGTCTATTATATCCGAACGCTTGAACAGGTACGTATTCTTTTGGTTCTATGGCTTACCTTATCCTTAGTTGCTGCATTATACGCTTACCGACAGGAATATCTTGGATTTCCAGATTCAGAAATGGCTACTTTGGAGTCGGATCCGCTCAATGTTTCATTGCTCTTCATCGACGGGCACTGGCGTAAATATTCCATATTTTCGGATCCTGTTGAATTTTCTTACAACATGGTGTTAGGCTGTCTTTTATGTATCGTGCTATTACTAGGGCCTATACCCAAATGGATGAAGGTCCTGCTCGTGCCTGTTCTCGTCTTCATGGGACATTCTATGCTTTTCTCGGGTACAAGAGGAGCATATGTGCTCGTGCCGGCAGCTTTGGTAATGCTGGCCATACTAAAGTTTAGTAAGCAAATCATGATAGGCGCCATTCTGGCCACTTTTTTCTTCGTCGCACTTATTTTTATTCCCACGTCTAATCCTTCCATTGCTCGGTTTCAGACTGCCTTTAGGCCCGGAGATGACGCTTCTTATAATGTACGCAAAATGAATCAGGCTCGCATTAAGCCCTATATTCTGTCGCACCCAATGGGCGGCGGGCTAGGTGCTACGGGCATGTGGGGAGTACGTTTTGCTCCCTATTCCTATCTTGCAAATTTTCCACCTGACAGCGGGTATGTGCGGGTAGCAGTGGAATTAGGATGGATCGGGTTATTTTTGTTCTGTATTTTGATGTATATATTTTTAAGTACGGGCATTGATCAGTATTACCGAATACGAAATCCAGAACTGAAAATGTATTGTCTGGCTATGATCCTCGTACTATTCGCCTTAAACATTGGGAATTTTCCTCAGGAGGCGCTAGTTCAATATCCCAATAACATACTTTTCTATTTAGCAATCGCCCTCATTCAAGTTTGCTATAGATTGGATAAGTCTGATCTATGCTATGACCGCTGAGAAATTTAAAATTGCCCAAGTTATTTTACATGCAATCAGAAAATTATTAACTGGAAGGAAGGGCTGAGCCCCTCCCTAAGTAAACTCTTTAAAAATGCGTAGCTGATATTTAATTCGTTTTGTAAAGGCTTGCCATAAGCTTCCATCGTCCATGAGGCGTCTGGAAGAAGTGAACACGCGGGCTTTAGGGGCACTAACTAATTGAATACGACCTCTGGTGAGCAGATTGCGAGCCATCCGACCATCTTCTGCGTCGTTTTCATTATCATTACCAACGGCCCCGTCGTATTTTCGCCCCCCTGTAACATTAAAGCCACCCGTTTCTAGGCCTATGCTTCGAATCAGTCCCATATTAAAACCATAAATGTTAAGATACTGACGTTTCCTTTGTCTAATACGAATGATAATTTCTGTAAATAGTTCATAAAACCAGAATCCCATGCGACCTTGACCCTCAGGAGGTATAAATGAATAACGACCATAGACGCCCGTGACGTCTTGATCGGTCACCATAGGCTCAACCATGAGATCAATCCAGGCAGGCGGATAGAGTGTATCGGCATCGGCACACAGAAAATACTTGCCTTTGGCTTTTTCCAGACCCAATTGACGAGCGTAGGGAGTTCCTTGCTTTGGCTGAAAAAAATTCTTAACACCTAATTGGTCAAGCACCTGCTGGGAATTGTCTGTAGAATTATTATTAATTACAATAATTTCTGTTCGGTACCTCGTGGAATTAGCCGATAAGGCTGAAAGTGTTCTAAAAATGTTGTCGGCTTCATTCCACATAGGTACTACTACACTGACCTCAGGATTCTCTGGACTGAATTTTTTTAGCTGACTCTTTAGTTTTTCTATCCGATCGGGACTAATATCCTGGAAACGTAAATGTGAAAACAAATGGGCTTTAGTCCAGCCAGGCATGCTATAGAAAGACATAAGGTTCAGTGCGACGTTGAGGGGTTTTAAAACGACTATATGAGCGTAAATATACAGTTAATTGAAATATTTTGAATTTTATTTTCATGCATTTCCAAAACATTTATGGGTTAACCGTATTTAAATATACAAATAAATTCTACTTTTGAATAAGAGAATAATTGGATAGGTTCAACTTCATATTAGTCGCCTAACGGTAACAGGATTTGCATCTGTTATTCTTTTAACAGGCAATACGCATCAATGGTATATGTTAAATAAATTATTAAGTCTTTTCGTACTGCTTCGCTTTGGACGACTTCCTTCTGAATGGAGATATTATTATAGGCACACCTACGAGTGCCAAATCCGACAATGGCGATATTATATTAAGGACTATTGGACCAAGCCGGTATATAAGGAATTAAGTTTTCAGGGAGAATTCGCTCCGGAGCTACAATTCGTGCTCCCTTTTGCCTATTGGCATCATATGAATGGGACCTTAAAATCCACAGCTTCGTCAAAATATACCAAAGAGCTTTATTTCTTCTCCGATACGCATCAGGAAACTTTTGAGACCAGAAATAATGAAGGGAACTATAATCTGGAAATGCCTAGAATCCTGTACAGCCAGGATTATGACATGGAGAAATGGTTGCCAGTTCCTTTGAAAGCGCATTACCAAAACGATATTTACCGATATGATAAGCCAATATTGATCATAGCGAATCGATATAATATGGAATGGGATGGTCCGCCTGTCAGTTATTTTAGTATTGAGATTCTACAATATATTCTAGACCGATTGAGTAGCCGGTATCAGATCGTTTATAACCGGCCCCGACCACAGAATATCACCATGGATAATTCCGATGTATATGACATGGATGAATACACTTGGCTTAAGGAGGAGTATCCGGAGGTTATTTTGATGGAAGATCTATATTTGGAAAACAAGGCAGGTGCTAGGAATTTCAACCATTTGCAACTGATGGTCTATGCCAATGCCACCGATTTTTTATCTATACATGGGGGAACAGCCACTTTGGCTAGTTACTTTGGAGGTAAAAATTTAATTCTATCGAAAAAAGGCCCTGAGCATCATTTTAAGTGTTACGAAAAATTATACCCTAAATTTTCAGGAGCAGAAATTTTTCATGCCAAGTCTGATGATGAGGTTAAACAAATAATTATGGACCATTTCTTAATGGTAGCAAAGGGATGAGTAGCAAGGCGAAGGATCAATATTGGTTAAAATCAGGTCTGCTTAATATTTTACAGAATTTCTCTGGGGTACTATTTGGTTTTGGAGGCTTTTATCTTCTTGTTCGTATTCTGTCGAAGGACGACTTCGGGGTATGGACCCTTTTTATGTCGGTAACCACCATTGCTGAAGCGATTCGTAGTGGTCTGATCCAAAACGCATTGGTTAAATATCTTTCGTCGGCAGAACCTGCCGAGCATCCTGAAATCATAACCGCCTCATCGGTTATTAGCATAGCTATTACCATGCTCTGTTTGCTGCTGATAGGTATTTTTGCTCCATATTTAAGTAGTTTATGGGACTCACCCCAGCTCATCAGCCTATTGTATACTTATATACTGGTATACATCTTTTCAGGAATTCTCACCCAATTTAATGCCATAGAACAAGCCAATCTTCAATTTCAAGGAATATTTATTACCAACTTCATCAGACAAGGAATATTCTTTGGATTTGTATTAGTCTCATTCTTATCCGAATATAAGATATCTCTTCTGGATTTGGTTTGGGTACAGGCCCTAGGGGCTATTGTCAGCAGCGTTATAGCATTTAAGTTTGTGAGGCCTTACTTTAAATTGGCCTTTACGATAAGCAAGGAATGGTTAGATCGGTTATTTGGATACGGTAAATATGCCTTTGGGACAGCAGTTAGCTCGCTTTTATCCGGAACAGTGGACCAAATGATGCTTGGAGCTATGTTGTCTCCTGCCGCCTCAGGCGCCTTTAATATTGCTGTCCGAATTACCAATCTGATTGATATTCCAGGGAATGCAATTGCCGTCGTGGTGTTCCCTCAAAGTTCGAGACGGATGGAAACAGAAGGTAAAAGCGGAATCAAGTACCTGTATGAGAAATCGGTAGGCACCACCTTGGCCCTGGTCTTGCCTGGAGTGCTTTTCCTATATCTTTTTTCCGACTATGTGATATACTTTATTGCCGGAGAAAAATACGCAGACACCATTCCCTTGCTGCAGGTCACCCTTCTTTATTGCCTGTTGATTCCTTACGGAAGGCAGTTTGGTACTATTCTGGACTCTATTGGAAAGACTAAAACTACTTTTCTGGTGGTAGTGGGAGTTACGGCCGTCAATCTCGGCTTAAACTACATTCTGATTGACGAAATGGGTGTTATGGGTGCAGCCTATGCCACTCTTATCTCCAATATTGTCGGGTTTGCCATCGCTCAGATTATACTTAAAAGAGAGATAAATGTGAGTTTATGGTCGACCTTGAGATTTATGGTTCAATTTTATCCGGAATTTTATACGAAATATATAAAGGCACGGATTCAGTCTTAGTGCTCATAATTATGAATTGCTTATGATCGGAGTGAATTTCAATGGTAGATTGGGAAATCAGTTATTCCAATATTGTTTTCTTCAATACTTAAAGTCCAGGGATCCCCAGAAAACATATTTTTTTCCTAACCCGCACCATGCCAGTTTAGCTCGGTATTTCGATCTGGGGTATTGGCCCAATTTGTCTCTTAATTCTAAGCTTTATTCCTTACTGACTAGGTCTGTGCCCAGAGTGCGGAGTTTTAAGGAGGTACATGTTCAGAATCTGTTTAGTCCTAAGCATCATACGCCCAGAGACTGGACTATCTACCATGGTTTTTTTCAATCTGATTTTTATATTAACCAAATTGGGAGGCCTCTGTCCCTGAAGATTAAGGCAGCCTTTCGTCAGGCATTTGACGAACAGTATGGAGATCTTTTCCGGAACCATAAAACGGTGGTAGTTCATATACGCCGTACCGATTATCTGTCCTATGGCAAAAGGGATATTTCTTTACCGATAGAGTATTTTCAACGAGAATTGATGCGTATTGAAGCTCTTGAAAGTTATAAGGTCATCTTTGTGAGTGATGATATGGAGTTCGTTAAAAACGCTTTTCCACATCGAGATAACTATATGTTCTTGAGTAACTCAGAAATTATAGATTTCCAATTAATTCAAAATGCCGACATTGCCATCATATCCAACAGTACGTTTGCATGGTGGGCGGCTTACTTATGCCCCAAAAAGAACAGGGTCATTGCTCCTCATAATTGGTTTGGATTCCGTATTGGTCGGGAGCATCCCAAAGGAATTATGACCGATCGGTTCGAATGGGTAGATGTACTATAAGCTAAGGACATAATCGACTGTAAAGATCAAGTGTTTGAGCAATGGATTTTTCTATTGGAAACGCTTCCAAACGAACCTTCCCCCTTGTGACATAGGCTTTACGCTGCTCATAATTGGATAGTAGCAGGTCCATTTGAACGATGAAATCCTCCAATGAATACGGATCGAAATAAGCAACGGCATCCTCGGCAATCTCTTTAAAACAGGGGGTATCACTCAGTAAAATAGGACAATTAGCCTTAAATGCTTCTAAAATCGGAAGACCAAAACCTTCGTATAATGAGGGATATACGAATAATTGTGCATCCCTGTAAAGAGTGTTTAATTGTTGATCGCTCACATGAACATGACGAATGCGGGAACTTAGGCTTTGTCGTCGTAAAAGCTCCTGATCGGCAATACCCAGAGCCCCTCCTCCTGTGAGAATAACCTGAAGTTTTGGGTATTTATGGGAGAGAACCTTGAAGGCATCAATAAACAAATAGAAGTTTTTGTATCCACTTCTGTCTCCTACATAAAGAAGATATTCTTCCGGTAAATTGGTTACGGGAGCAAACTTTAGTGGTTCCTGAAGATCTATTCCATGATAGATTACAGATATCTTCGATTCGTCTACCTCATGAAAATGCATAAGATCTTTCTTGGTAGTCTCAGAGATGGCAATAATGGCATCTGCTCTCTCTATTTGCAGCCTTTTATGATAGGTTAGGGGGTCTTGTGCCCAAAAGTACTCCGGAAGTTTTTCATAGGTCATGTCGTGAATAGTTGAGACCAAAGGTTTATTCAAAACCTTTAAAAAATAGGGATCATAATAGGTCGGGTGGAACAGATCATAATTTCCTTGTTTTACCAAATATTTACTATAAGCTTCATTGGCTTTATAGAGTTGAGCATTGAGCCGTTGATGTTTCAGAAGCGGAGATAATATAGTATCCAGGCCTCTGGCAGCGGGGTTAAGATAATGATTCTGACTATATAATATGCCGAGCACACTGCTAAACTCAGATGTCTGGGTCATATGTTGAATGATATTGGCGAAATAACGACTTATTCCTCCATAGCGTTGGCTGGTAAATTTCTGGTGATCGAAGAGTACTTTCGGCATTCTTTGTATTTTGAGCACTGGATATATTCTTATTTTGACTGGCAACTATTCGGGACTACTGACGAATTAGTTTGGTAATTTACTCAGGATTTAGCAGATTTTTGATAGCCGTCCTGTTTTTTAGTTATCATGGAGGCCACTTCCTTCCCGTTTGAACCGTTTTGCCCTAACCGAGCTAACCTAGGAACTTTGAATAATGTGGGAATGATCCCCATTTAATCTGCTCGTTCCATCAATTAGCAAACTCTTGCCAGGCTTACTGTAAATAAATACCTGCTTTTAAGGATTAGAACTTCTTAGAAATATGAGCCTTATGCCGCCAATTTTCTTTAAGCATTTGCAGTCCGTCCTTAGCTGCCATAAATGGTATCCCCTTCTCCTGACTATTTTGCATCCTGATCTTGTAGAGCAGATTGAGGTGATAAATGATTTGTTTCCAGGCATGGAAGACAGAATACTTGGGATCGTACATATGGGTAGGTTCCGATCCTGCCCCGTTAAGCTCAATAATAGAAAAGTTTTTCCCCACTTTCAGGTCTTCCCAATTGAGATATTTTATATCTAGACGTCCAAAATAAAACTCTGGTATGGATTGGCATATCGCCTCAAAATGGTTCCGGAATATGGAATCAGCGAGATGGGTTAAATCAATAAATTTGGCCCCTCGACTATGATTTCCAAAGGGGACCAGAATTTTTTCTTCTCCGGCAGATAAGACTACCTTCAGTGCCTTCGATTCTGAAATTCTAAGCGGGGCGAGTTGGAGAAGAAATCGGGGTTCCCGAATAAGCAATTGCTCTACCGTTCGATGCCCGTCTCCTATCACCTTAAGGAACTCCTTTCCCACTACTCCAGTTATTTTTCCCGATGATTGACCGGGAATTCGGCAGTAAAAAATCCCCACCTCTTCGGGGAGGTCTACAAATTTCTGAATTAAAAAAGGAACCGTTATATTAGAAAGGTATTTTTTCAGGTCGGAACGGTCCTTGATGAGTTTTACCATCAACCCTCTCTGCCCAGTGTCTGGCTTGGCGATAAATGGAAATGAGAGTCCCTCTTTTCTTACCCTTTCCAAAAGATTTTCAATTTTGCAATCGGGGTGAAAAAGTAAGGTCTTCGGGTAAAGGCTAGCCGGAAGCAGATCGTAGATTTCTTTTTTACTCTCCTGAAGGAAGCCCCCATTCCTTATGAGAGGATTGGCAGCATTGAAAAAGCAGAGTGATTTAGCCCTAAGGGAAAGGTACAAATAGTAGAATACCATGGGGGCATAGACCATATGAAAGGGCCAGTATTCCCAGTGAGTTAGTTTAATATAGAAGCGTTTTAGAATCAGCCATTTCTCGCTCATATGATCACCTTATTACTTTCTGAAAGGAATATGGGGAGTTGTATCTGGTAATCCTCATTTGATTTTAAATCCAGATAGTGCATGCTGGATAGCCGTTGATTGACCTCTACTGAGGTTATGCTTACGGTCGATAGGTTATTATTTCTGCTCATCACCAATGCCTGCGAAGAATCACCTTCCCCCGTCTGTCGATGAAAAGTCAGGATTTCGTTCTGCAAAAAAACCGTCTGTTTTTCGGTCCAGAGTTCGAACCATTGTTGGCGTTTTTTTATAGAATCGGAGTTATATAATGTGACAGATGACCAAATATAGGGCTTATGTCTGTTGAGGAGCATGGTATGATGCTGTTCACCATCCCAACGGCATTCAAAAAGGTTATGGCCCTCATGAATAATCAAGGTGAAAGGTTCGATTAATTCAAGATTACACGCTTCAAATTCCTTGACAGGTTTTGGGTGTCCAAGAATATCCAGTAAAATGCGTCCCCGGCTCCTGGCATAGGAGGGGGCAGGAGTGTGGGCCTGAAAAGCTCCATTGAGTAGTACCGCCGATATACCAGTTTCCAGCGAAATAATCCATGTTCCTCCCGCTTTGGCGTCGGTAGGGTAGATGCACTGGTACTGATTTAGACGGTGAATCTGAGGGGGGCTGGCCAGTGGGCGGGTGAGATGCTCATCCCGGTTAGAGGTTAATATATAGCCATTAGGCCGGGGTAAGTATGTAACTGTACACATGTTAAGTATTGAGAATGTTAAGGTTTGGTTCGTGAAGATTATTTTGCGAAGACCTTTATTTTTACCCATAAATCATTGGACAGCGTCAGGCTTCGTCCTCCTACATGGTAGTCCCGCCTATTGATAGGAAACTCCCCAAAAAAGGTATAACCTCCCGCTTCTGCTGTCGCTTCGAAAGGAAAGGAAATGGCCTTGGTGACATCCTTAATCGTTAGTTTCCCTTCCAGTATATACCGTCCAGGTCCGCTGTGACTCACCTTGGAGCTAGTAAACTTCATCAATGGATATTTATTAACATTAAAATACTCGTCTTGTTTTAAATGTCCATCACGCAAATGATTATCCGTATTGATGGACGAGGTTGGGATCTGAATAACGAAACTTGAAGAGGACAGGTTGCTTGGATTAAATAGTATTTTCCCTTCTATCTCCGAAAAATGACCAGTCGTTCTAATACCTAAATTTTTAATTTGAAAGGAAATACTGGACTGTGAAGCGATGGGTCGAAGCGACTGACCTGGAAGCCTAGTTGAGCGCAGCGCCAAGGTAAGGATAAAAAGGATGAACAGTAGGGATCGTAACATGGTTTACTAGCGGTAAGCGCTTATCAAAAATAGGGTATCATCGGGACGAATCCTGAGTCAATATAATTGTAATTTTTTTGCGATTAGGTTTCTACCATCAAAAATGGTAGGAAATTCCTAATCCAAAGTTATTGGCTTTATTCCTGAATTTTTCAATCCTTGTACCATCTGAAGCTATCTGCTCAACAGAATTAGTCTTGTACTCTGTAAATAGGAATTGGTAAATTGCCCTTAGTCCCCAATTACTATTGAACTGATATTTTAAAAAGAATTCTGAATTGAGGGTGCCTTTATCGTGATCCCCAGTTAACAATAGGTTAAAATTGCTAGGACGAACCGCAGGGTCCATCTTAAGGATGCCTTGCGATTGTAATGTTCCCGGAGATTTTCGCCCAAAACTATAACCAATCAGGTCTATATTAAATCCTGCGCTGATTCGTGCAGTAAATGCATAGCTGAGATTGGCTGTTATATTCAGGGCATTGACCAGGGGGCGTCTCACTGTGAGGGTATCCCAATTCTGCGTTTCCTGCCCCGCAAAAAATATTAGAAAAGGTGCGGTGAAGCTCCGTGTAAGTCTGGCTGGCCCAGCAGTAATATATCGATTATTATTGCCATAAGAATTGGTTAGACGAAGTCCCAACCCAGCATCAAATCGCTTATTTTTACCAAATTTATAGGAATGAACATAGGCCAAAGCCGTACTTCCCTGATGGTGGCCCATGGTGGTAGCAAAGTCCAGATGCTGACCGGAACCGGCATCCGATGCCGTCTGGGCAAATACTACTATATTCCCCCAAAGAATGAAAATAGTAAGTTGAACAATTTTTTTCATGGTGGAGTCATCATTTTTATGATAAGGAAAGCCTAATAAATGACTGATAATGTCCGTAAAAATAGTATTTCAAGGCTACCCCCTTACTTTTGCGTCCAATGCAATTAATTCTGGCGGAGTAGGATTGGTAAAGCGATTATCATTTTAAAATTTTACATTAACCCTTTCGCGGTATCTACGAGTCGAAACTGCAACACCAAAGTCACTCGGTAAGGGACGATCCCAGATCTGATTCCATCCTATTCTTATGAGAGCCATATGATGTACAGTATGTTCTATATTATAAATGAGCTCCCGATAGTAGGTGGTCGGTAATAAAGTTTTTTCTGATAACATTTCGTTATAATCTGAAACCAGAAGCAGGGACTTGTCGTCTTTTTCTACCTCAACTCCAATTTTTCTGAGACAACTCACTGCCATTTCGGGATTATTTTCTAAATCAAAATCCCTCTTACGAAGTTCATAATCCACTTCCCCCAATACATAACCATTTTCAAGCTCTTTGAAGACTTCAATTATATGGCGGATATGTTGTCCTATACTAGCGTTGGACAATGCGGGGATAGGTTGGCTATATGTAGAAGAATCTAATTGGTCAATCATCTGGGTTAATTGCTCGAATAGATGGAGAATGGATGCTCTAAGCTTCATAAAGAGAAAAACGCTTCTGATGAATGATTACGTACTGACTGGACAGATCCTGTATGGCAGTGTAATTAATTCGAACTGAATAAAATCAGGATTCTCCTTAAATCTATTCATAAATGATTGATTCAACAAATATGGCCTTTTAATTAAAGGGTGTGGACGCCTATTATTCAGGATACGATCGTTGGAATATGAAAGATGAGTACTAAAAAGCATGCCATTTTTCCATTCATTTTAAATTGGGCGATTATTTTAAATCTATTCCTAGGCCTTTTTTCCTAGGACTTTGGTACCTTCATAAATTGTAAACGGGTTTTGGACTATAACCTACAGAGCAATTTGAGGTAGTTTAGCAATTTCTTTATTTTTGGATGTTCAGACGTAGTTTTAATAATTTGAGTAGCTTGCCAAGAAGTATGAAGGGCATAGTTGCAGAATTTATTTTCTCTGGTGCCTTCTTCCGGTCGCAGGCCACACTTTCACCATTAGTGCCCGGGCTGCTGAGGTGTTTTGATTGTATTGGCCCCAAGCCTTTATGGCGCGTTTGACAAGATATTAATCTGAAGAGTGGAACAGAAAATTAATAGTATTGATGAATTAATCTTATTTAAGGTAGCCTCACTGCATGTTTGGAATTTCTAATTGATTTGAATAACTAATTGACTTATATATTAAACATATGACTATACTTTCCGCAGAGAACGTCCCAGCCTTTATGGCCAGTGGAGATACCGTAATTATCGACGCCAGAGGGGGAGCAGATTCCTATCAACGATATTTGAAAGGGCATCTGGAAAACGCCTTCTTTGCTGACCTGGATACCGACCTTTCTGAGGTTCCGCAGAACGCAGTAACTGGGGGACGACATCCTCTACCTGCTATTGATAAATTTGCCGAATTATTGGGAAAATGGGGTGTGACGCCCACAAGCAAGTTATTGGTGTACGATGATAAAAATGGAGCCATGGCTTCGGCCCGCCTGTGGTGGATGGTTAAGTCAATTGGTCACCAAGACGTTTCTCTCATCAGTGGAGGGTTATCCGCCATCATTGCGGCAGGTCTACCTATTACTACTGAACCGGTACCTTTAATAACGGATTATACGCCCTATCCTTGTTCCGACTGGCAAATGCCAATGGCCAAAATGGATGAAGTTTCAGTTACAGCTTCAGATCCTCAAGGTTTGGTTATTGATGTAAGAGAAAACTACCGATATAATGGTGAAAGTGAGCCTATAGATCTGGTGGCCGGCCATATTCCGGGAGCCATTAATATACCCTTTACTGAGAATTTAGATCAACAAGGACATTTTAAAATGGGTGTCGAATTGGCAGAATTGTATAAGGAATATTTGGTCAATAAAGAACCGGACAGGATCATTATACATTGTGGTTCGGGGGTGACTGCTTGTCATACGCTCGCCGCCTTAGAAGAAGCCGGGATCACCGGTGCTAAGCTGTATGTAGGGTCCTGGAGCGAATGGTCACGAAATGATCGGCCCATCGCTACAGTCGGGTAAAGGACGAAGTCCTGTGCCTGTACCAGGCACCAGGACTTCGTGTTGTCATTTAGACCCCAAATTGAATGAGATGGTGGTTAAGGTGTTTGTAAAACATATTATTCCATTCCATCTCAGAAAGTGTACCAAAGGAGTGAGATTCTTTTTGGTCGAAATGTTTTTCCCCTAGTTGTTGTGTGCGCCTGATATAGCCAATGAGTCTCGTTTTTTCCTTTTCAAAATCGCGGCTGTCAGAAATTATAAAGTCAGGCGCTGTACGGCTGTTGCGAGGATAAGGTTTTTCGTTTACCACTGCATCCTTTACAAAAGTCTTTAGAAAAAACCTCATGACTACATTGGGCTTTTTATGTTTATTATCGTAAACATATTCATAACTCACACAGCAATGTGCCAGCATTTGAGCCACGTTCATTTTTCCCCATTGAGGCTGAGAGGAGGGAGTTAGCTCTTCTATTCGGGCAATGACGGCTTCTGCTACCGCTTCGCTAAAAATATTAGGTAGGGACATGCTTTTGTTGTTTTAAATGTTGTTAGGATATACTATTGGCTCTGGGAGTGTTGGTCAAAATAGTTACGCATAAAAAGCATTTGATACTGCAGGGCATTTTTCCAATAGGGCCAGGTATGGGATCCAGGACGACTTATATAGTCGTGGGGTATATTTCGATAGCGGAGTTCCTGATGTAGTTTTTCGTTCACTGCAAAGAAAAAATCATCAACACCGCAGTCTATAATCAGTGCAAGGCCATTAGGAACCAATAGGTGCAATTGATTCATTACGGTATGTTGTTCCCAGCGGCTTGGGTTTTCTGCATAGGTGCCAAGTTTTTTGGACATTTCCCAATTTTTAGGGAAGGGTCTGATGTCGACACCTCCGCTCATGCTGCCTGCCGCACCGAAGACATCCTGATGACGAATTGCCAGAAATAAGGCGCCATGCCCGCCCATACTCAGACCGGTAATGGCCCTCCCTTCTCGTTTCGGAATGGTGTTATAATGCTGATCGATTTGAGCCGGTAACTCCAGGCTTACATATGTTTCATATTGCCATTCAGGATCCACGGGACTATCCCAATACCAACTGGAGACATTTCCATCAGGACAAACAATAATAATTTGATGGGTATCGGCTGCTATTTCAAATCCCTTCCCTTTTTTTAGCCATCCATCATAACGATCACTGTACCCATGCAGTAAGTAAACAACAGGAAGTTTTGGGCCCTTTTTGTTATAACTGTCTGGAGTAATTACCACGGCCTTAATTTCTTTTTTCATGGCCTTGCTATAAGTGGTAATCGTATCTATCTGAGCTGTTTTTCCAAAAGGGATGTTAAAAAAGATGAGTAGAAGGGTGAGGGAAAATGTACTTCTGAGAGTCATTAGGGAAAATGATTGAGGTTTTTGGATTTATTTATGCGTTAATATTAACAATTTTCCTGAGATTACTAAAAAGTATATTTAGAATCGTCCCGTCTTTTCAGGGATAGAGATGCGCCCTCCGGGCCATTCGGATCAAAGCTCATCGCTTATTTTATACCACCCATATACCATTATATTTATGAAGTCAATATATCGTTACGGTTCAGCAGTCCTACTATCCTGCCTCATGTTCACAGCTTGCTCAGGAAGAAATGCGGAAGGGCAGGATACCATTAAAGAAAACGTTTCGCTCGCAGATGATTTCGACAAATATAAAGTAATATACAAAGGTACCGAAGGTCCTGGAGTAGGAAAAAATATAGTTCTTGTGGCTTCTGATCATGAATACCGAAGTGAAGAGAGCTTGCCTCAATTAGCGAAGATTCTGTCCAAGCGCTATGGTTTTACCTGTACTGTAATTTTCGGTCTGGATGAACAAGGATATATACTTCCCGGAAGCTCGGATCTGAAGGGGCTGGAAGTCTTGAACTCGGCTGATCTTATGGTACTGTTTACTCGGTTCTCTCATTTTGATTCCGGGGAGCTTCAGCATATTGATTCCTACATTCAAGCCGGGAAACCTATCCTGGCTTTGAGAACGTCAACTCATGCTTTTGACAAAATTCAGGATCCTGATTTTGCCCATTATAATTGGAATTATAAAGGAGATAAAACTGAATGGAAAGATGGCTTCGGAGAATATATTTTAGGTGAAACCTGGGTTTCTCACTACGGAAAAAATCATCATCAATCCTCTCGCTTAGTAATAGAAAAGGGTCAGGAAAAAAATCCCATATTGAAGGGTGTGAAGGAAATGTGGGTTCAGTCTGGAGGATACACAGCTGAGCCGAAGGGCGAAGTGATTGCCAGAGGAGAAGTGCTTAATGGAATGACCCAGAACGCTCCGGCTGATAAGACCAAGGAGCTTTTGCCGGTGGCATGGACAAGAACTTACAAGCTAGATAATGGAGCGAGCGGTAGGGTTTTTACCACTACTCATGGAGCATCAGAAGATTTGCTTAATGATGGATTCCGACGCATGTTGATAAATGCTTCGTTATGGGCTATTGGCATGGAATCTGAAATAAGCGAGACCAATAATGTAGATTTGGTAGGACCTTATAAGCCAACAACCTTCAACTTTAATGGCTATAAAGCACAGGTAAAACCGGCTGATTTGGCAGGCTGGGATTCACTAATTATGCCGGGAGAAATCGTTAAAAAGGAAAAAAAGAAATAGTCTGTAACCTGGTCGATCGGAGGTGAATGCAGCTGCCGATCGACCAGGATCTAAAGCCTGGTCCATAAGCTATCAACGAAATAATGCTTACAGTCAAGGAAATACTGAGAGACCTTGAATCCGTTAATATCTGCCATATGGTCGATCTGTGGAAGGGTATATTTCTTGGAAAGCTCGGTCCATATCAGCTCATTGGCTTTAAAATAATATGATTTGGATAATAGATTACTTGTAATAACCTGCTCCTTCAAGCTCACCAGGTAACTCCGGACCTCGCCTGCAACAGGATCGTAATGGCAATAAAAGTCGAAATGGCTGGTGTGGAAATTGGCCTCCAGTTCTCGGTTAAGCCGATTTAGAAGGTTCAAATTAAATGAACGGGTAATGCCATGAGGATCGTCGTAGGCCAACTGAATAATTCTAGGATTCTTCTGAAGGTCCATGCCTATGAGTAAACGATCGCCAGGATTCATGGCACTATGAAAATGCTTTAATAATTCGTTAGCCGCTTGGTCGGGATAATTTCCAATATTGCTTCCCAAAAACATAATCAGACTCGGCAGGCCCATTTCAGATATCCTATCCATCATGGCAAAGTAGTCGCCTACTAAAGGTTTGATATCCAGGTCGGGCAGAGCATCGAGCATATTCTTTTTCAAATCTGCAATCGCTTGTTCTGATATATCAATAGGTACATAAGTGAACCTTACGCCTTTATCCAGCAGGGTTTTCAATAGTTGCCTACTCTTAATACCGTCACCAGCACCAAGTTCAACAATATTAAATGCTCCCTCGAAAGATAAGGCTTCCATGATCGATTCGCTTTGAAGGGAAAGAATTTCAAACTCGCAATCGGTAGGATAATATTCAGGCATTTGCATGATTTGCTGAAAAAGCTGGCTTCCCTGATCATCGTAAAAATATTTGGACGAGACATATTTGGCATGAGCAGTGAGCCCTTTGTCAATATCCATTGCAAGTGGGTAAGCCTCCAGAAGATCTTGTTCGTTTGGGGATTTTATTGGGTCTGGGCTGATCAAAGACATGAATAAATATTTTGTTGAATAAGTTAAATATTGTTTTTAGCGGGCCAAACGTATACCAGTATATTGCCACCGATACTGCGGATGAAAAAAGTTGCGATAGGTAGGCCGGCTGTGTCCTTCTGACGTCGCTACAGAGGCACCTCTGAGGACCATCTGATTAACCATAAATTTGCCATTGTATTCACCAACGGCTCCATCGGCCTTTTGAAACTTAGGATAGGGGAGGTAAGCACTGTTCGTCCATTCCCACCTCTGTCCCCAGTTAAGCTTCTCTGAGGCAACCTCCCACTCGAATTCGGTCGGGAGCCTGAGACCTTTCCACTGTGCATATGCCGAGGCTTCATAAAAATTTACATGAGTCAGTATTGCTGCCGGATCCACCATCTGAAGTCCAGATAGCGTATAATGATACCAAATGCCGTCAATTTCATGCCAGTACATAGGCGAATTCACCTTTTCACTTTCTACCCATGTCCATCCTTCGTCAAGCCAGCAATTAAAGTCAGAGTATCCTCCGGCCTTCATAAATTCTAAATACTCCCCATTAGTCACCAGCCGGTCGGCTATTTCGAAGTCGTGAATATAGGTTTTATGACGGCCCAGTTCATTGTCAAAACAAAAACCATTTCCCGCATGACCAATTTCATATACACCCTCTGGAATGGAGAGGAACTTTTGTAAAGTACCTTCATTAGGATGCATGGAAAGAGTTTTGTCGTAGACTGGAAAAGTGGGGTTGTGCCCTAAAATATATTTAAGGTCGGTAAGCATTAATTCCTGGTGCTGTTGCTCATGGTTTAGCCCGAGGAGCAGCAGCTCTTCAACTTTATCCGAACTCATCGTGAGTAGCAGCTCACGCATATGGTTGTCTACATAATTACGGTATGCATAAACTTCGGCTATTCCCGGACGGGTTATATTTCCTCGGTGCGCTCGGAATAGCCGGTTCCCTACATTATTATAATAACTGTTAAATAGGAAACTAAAATCGTCCTCATATATCACATAGCCTGGCAAGAATTGACTTAAAATAAAGGTCTCAAAAAACCAGGTTGTATGTGCCAAATGCCATTTGGCTGGACTAATAAAAGGTACTGGTTGGGGAACATAATCCTCAACTTGCAGAGGAGCGCAGATTTCTTCTGATTGTTTTCGTATTTTTTCATACCGAGGTAAGAGTTCTGCCGACTTAGAGAAGGGAATGCTACTGCTTATTTCCATAAAGTGAGTATTTAAGGTCCGAAATCTTGTTAATTTTAAGGTCTGATGCCTGTTTACGTCGCATCATTAGTGCATAAGAATTATTAAAACCAATGGGTTTAAGCCACTTTAACTTATATTGGGACTGGAATTGTTCCTGTACATAATTATACATTTGTTCCGTAGCGGTATCCAACGATTCGAGCTGCTTAGCGCTTGGTTGTAATAACACTAAAAGTCCCGTGCCGGTGTACTCCGGATACATATCAATTTCATTATGTATTAAAGCGTCAAAACATATTTTGGTTCCTCCAAGCCCCGTCCGTGTCTCCACCTGATAATTGGTATATCCTTCAATTAGCATTTTATACATGTTGATAAGAATATATTGTTCACCAAAAATTTTGGAGCCTATTCGTAACGTGGGGCCGGACGAGTCGTCTGAATCTCTATATAAACTTCTTTTTTGCAGGAATTCTTTCGCTACCTTCCCTGGTCGTTGCTTCAGGTAATCGACTCGGTAGTTCAATTCAGTCATGATAGAATCATTAATTTGTCCAGAGAGTCTTTCCAATACGGCCTGCAGATCAGGATATCTAAGGAGTACATCTTCTCGTACCACCATAGCAGCTTCGTAAGGAGGAAAAACGCCTTTGTCGTCGATCAGGCTTACCAGGTCGAATGCCTTCAACCGACCATCAGTACTGTATCCACTAATCAAATCCAATTTCTCTTGATAGATAGCCTTATACATGACCGCATCGCTAATAACCACGGTAGACATGTCGAAATCGTAGACGGATTTCAAACCCAGGTATCCATCTTGTCTTCCCATAAACTCAGGAGTGAAACCAGCAAGATTGCTCATTGTAATCTGTTGCCTGCCGTACCAGAGGGTTATGGGAAGTAATAATAGAGCGATGGAAATTAATAAGGGTCCAAGGCGTGCAGTTTGATATTTCTGGAGTAGTCCGAGCAAGGTGTCCAGAATGATGGCTAGCAAGGCAGCTGGTATGGCACCTGCAAGTATCATATTGCTATTATTAAGGGCAATACCTCCGAAAATAAATTCGCCTAAGCCTCCCGCCGCAATGTATGCAGCCAAAGTTGCTACACCTATATTGATGACGGCCGCCGTTCGAACACCAGCTAGTAGCACAGGCATGGCAAGAGGAAGGTGTACCTTCCAAAGTATTTGCCAGCTGGTCAGGCCCATGGCCTCAGCCGCTTCCGTAACGGCAGAGTCGATTCCACTAATCCCCGTATAGGTGTTACGAATAATAGGTAGAAGGGCGTACAGAAAGAGGGCAATAACGGCGGGCATAGGACCTATCCCGAGCAAAGGGATCATCATCCCTAATAGTGCGATACTCGGAATGGTTTGCAATAATCCTGCGGCACCCAAAACCAGTTTGGCTAAGGATGTTCTTTTCACAATACTTATTCCTAATGGCACCCCGAGCAAAATGGCTAGCATCAACGACATACTCGTCAGGCCCAAGTGGGTTAACGTTTGTTCCCAAATCTTGCCGTATTGTTGTCCTATAAAATCCCATAGTGATTCAGGTGATTCCATATTTAGCTTTTATTTGAGAAATACAGGATAGGAGAATGGGAATGGTAAGCTGGAAGATTTGGCCCGAACTGGATTGGTAATATAACGACGTTAGATTTTCTTTCTCCATTAAAGTGATTGTTTCCCAGAGGGTTAAGTTTCTCGTCTCTATTTTGGTTGACGTACTATGCTGGTTGCTGTGGAGGTAATGGATTGCTTGCTCCAGTGTGACTGCCGAGAGCTCCAGTTGGAAGCGCTGCGTATCGAAAAATGACTTGATAAATGAATCCCTTGGTTTGAAGAGCAGATCCGATGCTGGCCCTTGCTGTAAACATTTTCCCCGGTCCATAACCACGATCTGATCGCCCAGTTCTATTGCTTCGGCCAAATCGTGCGTCACGAGTACGATACTTCGCTCAGGGTGCCCGGGTAATGATTTTAATTCTTGCCTTATCTGCTGCCTTGTCACCGGATCGAGAGCGCCGAAAGGTTCGTCCATCAGTAAGACTGGGGGCCGAGTAACAAGGGCACGGGCCAGGGCCACACGCTGATATTGACCTCCACTTAACTCCTTTGGGAATTTATGTCCGAACTGCGCCATAGGAATGAGCAGTTGTTCCAGAATTTCCTCTGAACGTTGCAAGGTCTTTTCCGCACTCCATCCTATTAAGGAAGGCACAATAGCCACGTTTTGCCGCACGGTATAATGGGGAAACAATCCGTTGTTTTGACTCACGTATCCAATCTGCCTTCTTAACAGTTGAGGCTTCTGTAATGAGATGTCCTTCCCATCTATAAGAATTTGCCCTTCAGAAGGCTCAATTAAGCGATTTATCGTTTTTAATGTGGTTGTTTTCCCTGAACCACTCGTGCCGACAAGTACCGTAGTACTCCCTAGTTTTGCCTCAAATGATATCCGGTTGACCGCCTTAATACTACCATAATGTTTAGATACGCGATTGACCTGAATCATTATCGTTTTATTCTAGTTTAGAAAATAGATTGTTTAATGATTCGGAGAAAGTAGGATGGGCTAGCATAGCTGTCGACAGCTGCCTCCAAGTAAGTCCTCCTAACATTGCCATCTGAATAACGCTTACTACCTCGCCACCCTCGGTGCCTAATATTGACGCACCCAGAATCAGATCCGTGTCGGCATCCACAATTGCCTTCATCATACCCCTGGTGTCACCTGTTTCAATGGACCGTGCCACATAAGAGTTAGGAAGAGTGGTTTGCCGGTAATTCAATTTCCTCCGTTTAGCTTCCTGTTCCGTAATTCCGACTCTCCCTAGCTGCGGGTCAGTAAACATGCAGTAGGGGAGGATTCTATTCTTATAGCTTCTATACTTATCTTTAAATAGTGCATCTGTTACGATCCTATAATCATCATAAGAAACATGGGTAAAAGCAGGCCCGCCTTTGATATCTCCTAATGCAAAAATACCTTGTACATTGGTTTCTAAATAGTCATTGACCTGAACATATCCCTGGTCATCCACCTCCACGCCAGTTGCATTTAGCTGTAAAGCGTGAAGTTCCGGTTTTCTTCCGGTCGCAATTAACAGATGGGTAAACTCTATTTCAGTATCTTCTCCATTCTGAACGATCGTAGCCTTATAGGCCTCCCCCTCAGTACGAACCGACTTTAAACTACTGTTACATTTGATTTCTATTCCCTCTTCCAGTAGAATAGAAGTCAATTCTTTAGCTATATCAGAATCTTCCCGCTCTAGAATTCTACTCTTTCTTTCCAATACAACCACCTGACTTCCAAATCGTCTATACATTTGGGCAAATTCTAGACCGATGTATCCAGCGCCTAAAATAAGTAATTTTCCGGGCAACTCCCGGTAAGTCAGTAGACTCGTATTAGTTAGATAGGGTACCTGATCTAACCCCGGAATATCCGGAATAACAGGCTTCAAACCCGTATTGATAAATATTTTTTCTGCAGATACCTGAATCGTTTCTCCCTCAGGAGTGGAAACGGAAAGTACTTTAGCTGCCGTAAACCTGGCCTCTCCATATAATAACTTAAGATGATCCGTCTCTTTTAGGCCTGTTTCGCTACCAGAACGCATCTGATGCACTATTTTTTGCTGCCGATCAATAATCGTTTTAATATCTACGGAGACCGACCCGGTATTTACACCCATCGACTCGCTTTGATGGGCCAGCCAAGCCGTTCGTGCCGAGGCAACCATCGCTTTTGTAGGAGAGCAACCATCGTTTACGCATGTTCCGCCTACCCATCTCTTCTCTATAAGAAGGGTGCGAAGACCTTCCATGGCCAGAAATTTACTTAAAGGTGTTCCGGCCTGTCCCGAACCAATTACAATAGCATCATAAGTTCTGATAGGCTCCATCATACTAAGAATTTATTTCGACACCTTTCCAAAATGCAACATGATTTTTTATGTTCATAGCCTTTTCGGAAGGTAAGGGATAGAACCATGCCGCATCTGAATTGATTTCTCCATTCACGACTACATCGTAATAATGGGCCTCACCTTTCCAAGGACAAACGGTTCGCGTTTCTGATGGTGTCAGATGGAGTTCCTTGACGGAATCCATAGGGAAATAGTGATTGTTTTCGACCACTACGGTATTATTGCTTTCTGCGATTACTTCGCCATTCCAAGTTGCTTTCATAGGTTTATGTTTTAAACACTACATGGCAATAATTAAGCCATTAGCTAATATGCCTAAATTTTGAAATGGATAAATCTATAGGGTCCAATATAGCTTTCGAATAGGATTTTATAAGTTCCTAATATAATCAAATTCTTTCAAATGAGGGAGATTGGCCAGTTAGGGTGTTAAAAGATTTAGCAAATCCTGTTTGCTGAGATTTTTAAGGATATGCCGATCGGTACCTATCAGCTCGTTGGCCCTGTCTAATTTGGTCTGCTGCAATTTCATCATTTTCTCTTCTATAGTATCCGGAGAAATTAGCCGTATGGCCATTACCTTTCTTTTCTGACCGATCCGGTGACTACGATCAATTGCCTGATTTTCTACTGCGGGGTTCCACCATGGATCTATCAGATAAACGTATTCTGCTTCTGTAAGATTCAGCCCGGTGCCTCCGGCTTTTAAACTAATAAGGAAAACTTTGAGACTGGGGTTATTTTGGAAATTAGTAACAATTTGTTCGCGATTAGTAGACTTACCGGTGAGGTAACTATGGGGAATTTCTTCCCTGTCAAGTTCCTTCCTAATGAGATCCAGCATTCCCACAAACTGGGAGAAAACCAAAACTTTATGACCCGAATGTTTCTCCTTAAGTTGCTCCATCAAAATGGATATTTTGGCAGACTCACCGCCGTAATATACTTCATCATTTAATAATGAAGGGGCATTGCAAATTTGTCTCAGCTTGGTGAGACCCTGAAGGATGTGTAACCGATGACGTTGTATATCACCTTCCACTTTCGAATTTAGATAATTGTAAAATTCCTGTTCATAGGCCCTATACAGTCTCTGTTGCTCGACTCCCATTTCGCAGTATAAAATTTGTTCGGTTTTGTCGGGAAGCTCAGGTGCGACAACTACTTTGGTCCGCCTTAAGATAAAAGGTTTAATACGTTTCTGTAATGCAAGGGTAGGATTTTCTACTTGAAACCGGTCGATAGGGTTAATATAGCGGTTCCGAAAATCTATCTTACTGCCCAATAATCCCGGGCAAGCAAACGATAATTGTCCGTATATGTCCATGGTATTATTCTCAAAAGGGGTCCCGGTTAACACAATACGGCTGCGGGACTTGAGGGTCCTTGCCGCTTTATAACGCTGCGAATCGGGATTTTTTATCGCTTGCGATTCGTCTAGGAAGATATAGTCGAATTCTATTTTTTGGAACAATCTGATATCGCTCACCATCGTGCCGTAGGTAGTCAGCAGTATGTCGGTTTCTTCCTGCACCTTACTGAATACTGGCCGTGCACTTCCGTGATGTATTTCTATCCTTAAATCTGGAGCAAAGCGCTCTATTTCGACCCTCCAGTTAAATAGCAATGAGGTTGGTACGACGATCATATGCAATCTTCGCCCATTTTTTTCCTTTAATGATAGGATGAAAGCGATAATTTGCACTGTTTTCCCCAAACCCATGTCGTCGGCCAAACAACCGCCAAAGCCAAATTCATCGAGAAAGCTTAGCCAGTTCAAGCCTTCTTTTTGGTAGTTCCGGAGAGATGTTCGTAAGGCTTTAGGGGTTTTTTGATACTTTATTCTCTGGAAATTGTTCATTCTATCCTGGATCTTCTCCAGCTCTAACTGAACAGTTTCATCGAGTTGACTCTTATCAAAAAGTTCAGAAACCACCTGGAAGTTGTATTTAGGAATTCTGAATTCGGAGCCCTCCAGTTCTCCAGCCCGAAAATACTTCTCCAAAAGTAGTATCCACTCTTCCGGCATAATGCCTTCCGTTCCATCTTCAAGTAAAACATATCTTTTTTTATTCCTTGCAGCTTTTTGAAGATTCTTAAGTGATACTTTTTGTTTACCAAAAAAAACCTGAATTTCCGGTAGGAACCAGTTAATACCACTCGCTACAATGACCGAAATTTTCGCTTTATTGGGGTTGCGTATATTATTGCTAAGTTGGTTGAATCCGTAGATTCTTATAGACAGGTCCCGCCATTCATCAAAGGCATTAAGAAACCAATCTTCATCGAGAAAAGTGTTCTTATTCAGATAGTATGATTCTCGGGGTTCTTGCATTATAAAATCGGGATGCTGCCTTTTTATTACTGCGGCAAAGCGTATCTCTTCTTCCTCATCCCGTCGTACTATATAAGGATTTCCATGTTGATCCACAGCATGAACTTGTCTAGTGGAAAATATTGGAACTTCCGTGGGCCCATAGCGCATGACAGGGGTAATCAGTATAAAATGTCCTGATTCTGATAGGTAGATGATTCTTTCAAGCCGGGTAGCCTCGTTGACCGGAGACAGATCGGAAAGTGGGACTCTTCTTAGGTAGCTATAAATGACTTTGATCTGCGCCTCAATTTTAACCAAGATCCGTTCCTTAAAGAGTTCATACTTAGAAGCATGGAGAATCAATTTTTCGTCCTGCCGGTTGAACAAGAAAATGACATTCATATAATCGGGGTTCTGAATGAGGTTCATTTTATCGGCCGTTAGCACGAAATAATCAAACTTTGGCGTAACCGTACTCAGGTTATATTTTTTTCCGTCCAACAATAGATGACCCTGGATTTCGAAAAATTGCTTTTTCTGTGTAACCAAGAGCTCCATATCCGCATGAGGCTGGTTCAGCTGTATGTATTTAAGGCTCGAAACAGTTACGTTATCTGATCGTTCTGGCTGATGAAAGTAACATTCCAGCTGCAGGGGATTTTTAACAACCTCTACCAATGCTTCTACGTCCGTTTCGGGTGTACTTTCCCGGAAACTATTCCGGAAGCGAAGTAGGGATGAGAAGAATTTAATAAGATCTACTTGCTGACACTTTCCGAGCAAATCGAGTGGGTCTAACAACCGTAAGGGGGCCTTTATTTTGCCATTTTTACTGCGTTCTACCTGATATAATTCCAGATATAAATGGTCGTAATATTTATTTCTTCCAAACACTAAGACCATATCCGGCAAGATGGAAGGTAAATTATTGGTTCTAGCTACATTCTGCCATAATTGAAGTTCTAACTGCTCAATAGTATTTTCGTTTATAGGTATCAAATCCTTGATCAGCGGAACAAAATGCAGCTGATTATCCTGATACAGTATTTGGAAATATAAATCTGGATCATCGTCTGCACTTAGTCCATAATCTTCACCTTCCTGACGTAGGCGTTGATGTCTGAGTTTTTTATCGAAAAATATTTTAAGATTTTTATTATGAAGTAAAATAGAAAGGCTGCGGACCTGATGATCGCAAAGTTTTCCATTTGGGGAATTACACGTGCAGCTTAGGTTAAGACCATACTGATCCTGCCTTATCTCCGTTTGATAGAAATAAGAATTTCCTTCTGGAACCAGAAAAACGGCATAATTCGAAACTATTACTTGAGGATTTAGTCCCAGATATCCAAAGACCTTGGTATCGGGCAAAGTTGTACTTTGCCTTAAAATATCATTTTGTGACAGGGTTTCGAAGGATATGTCGGGGATATGATGTACATGCATGTAATTGGGTAAAGATAGTCATGGCGTATATGTGCTCGCCGGTTAATATTTCCTAATGCTAATATGGGGAATAGATTCGGTAAATGCATTCAAACCTCCGGGTGAGAACTCTAAATTGCTCTCAATGCGGCTGGGTGGGGAAGTAATTGGTTTGTCTGGCATTAAAATTTAGTATAATTGAATTTATTTATCAAACACTCTCTAATATTGAAAAATGACTAAAACCCTTCAAATATCCAATATAATTGCTCTGATCATGACCATTGTAATGAATTATCTATCCAATACAGGTATATTCAATGATCAGACCATGTCTACGGTTTCAGCATCTTACCAAAATTATTTTACGCCTAGTGGTTATGCTTTTTCTATCTGGGGATTTATATATCTTTTACTTATTGCCTTTGTAATTTATCAGTCTCAGGGCTTATTTGGCAATGGAAACCCGCCCAAGGTGGTCAGCAAGATCGGGTGGTTATTTGTGCTGAGCTGCCTGGCCAATAGTGCTTGGGTAATTGCTTGGCTATACGATCAAACAGCCCTGTCAGTATTGCTTATGTTTGTATTACTAGGTTCATTGTTGGCGATCGTGCTAAAAAACAGAATGGAGCTCGATATGTTGTCCTTGAAACATGTAGTATTGGAATGGTGGCCCTTTGCCATATATACCGGATGGATAGTCGCCGCTTCCATTGCTAATGTAGCGGCCTTTTTGACAAAGATCCAATGGGATGGCTTGGGAATGTCAGATCTGAAATGGACCGTAATTATGTTATGTGCCTCAGGTTTGGTTTATTTGGCTCTTATATGGCTTCGAAACCTTAGAGAGTCAGCGATAGTGGGCGTATGGGCTCTGGCGGCCATAGCCCATGCGAATTGGGATCAGACTCCAGTTATAGCCTATACTGCTCTGGTCATAGCGGGAGTTCTCTTTTTAAATGTCTCTATCCACGCACTTCAGAATCAGGGAAGACATTTTTCTAAAAATTAATTTTTTAATAATCAGGTTAATTTGAAGATCTTGCCGCCTCAAATGAATTTTGGGCGATGTTAAAAAGTATTGTTACACTTCTGATTCTAATTTCAACTCTGAGCGGGAACAGCACGATTGCTTATGGGCAGCAAAAAAAATTGTTCTCCGTAGGCGGCCCCGAACTTCAAACCATGGTTGTTACACATTCTGATTTCGAAACCTTTAATCAGATTCAGCAACAATCCACGGACACGGAAGGCAATGTGCTAACCTATCAGGGTATTTCATTACACGATGTTTTGGTGAGGGCCGGAATTCCTTCAGGAAATGATTTGAATAGTCAGAAGTTAATGTCCTATCTGACTATTCGTGCGGCTGATGGCTATGAAGTATTGTTTTCATTGCCGGAAACAGATCCAGTCTTTACTGATCAGACTATTCTGTTGATCCTCAACGAAAAGGAAGGTATGAAATGGGTCAATCTGGTGGTTCCTAATGACAAAAGGAAATCACGCTGGGTAAAACATATCATTGGCTTAGAAATCGGGCAGGCAGCTTCCGAGTAGCGTTTACGGAATATTATTTAAATCGATTGCATAATTTTCAGATTGCTGTCAGGGAAGTATTCAGAAAAATAAGTCGTAAGGAAAGAAGGTTTTTAACCCACAGGTCCAGGTACGAGTGCCACACCTTCAGTGCCACACCGGAGGTGTCCCACTGAAGGTGTTACACAGGGAGTGTTACCCGATAAATTGGCTATAAAACCAAATCTAAACCTTATTGCATTCTGTAAATTTTGTTTAAAAAATTATGAAAGAATCTGAAGATACCCGACGCTCCTTTTTAAGAACTTCAATGGGCACTGCAGCCGGTTTGTTATTGCTTCCCACTTTGCCGCTTCAGCCTGTTGTTGCTGCACCCGCCATTATTTCCTCACGTAGCAAACTGGATACAAAGTCTAGAATTAAGTTTTCAGTGATTGGCATGAATCATGGTCATATCTATGGTCAGGTTGAGGCGGTCATCAGAGGAGGGGGCGAACTTGTTTCATTTTATGCCAAGGAAAAGGAATTGTCAGCGGCATTCTCCAAGCGATACCCTAACGCCAAAATGGCCCGAGATGAAAGGGAAATTCTGGAAGACAAGCAGGTTCAACTCATTTTAAGTGCTGGTATTCCCAATGAGCGTGCTCCATTAGGTATCAGAGTAATGAAAGCAGGGAAGGATTATATGTCCGACAAGCCTGCCATAACGACCCTGGAACAATTGGAAGAGGTTCGGAAAGTACAAAAGGAAACCAAGCAAATCTTTTCCATCATGTATAGCGAGAGGCTTGAAAATCGGGCCACGGTAAAAGCGGGTGAATTGGTTAAGGCCGGGGCCATAGGTCAGGTGGTGCAAACCATTGGTTTGGGACCTCACCGAATGAACCCAGACAGTCGACCTGAGTGGTTTTTTGATAAGGAAAAGTTTGGTGGAATTATCTGCGATATTGCCTCGCATCAGTTCGATCAGTTTCTCTTTTTTACCAATTCAACCAGTGGAGCTATTGTCGCCTCACAGGTTGGCAATGTAAACCATCCTCAGTACCCACAGTTTCAAGATTTCGGAGATGCCATGGTAAGAGGAAATGGTGGCTCAGGTTATATTCGGGTCGATTGGTTTACACCCGATGGACTCAAATCCTGGGGTGATGGTCGATTAACGATATTAGGTACGGATGGATATATTGAAATCCGCAAAAATGTAGATATAAGTGGTCGTACAGGAGGGAATCATCTATTTTTAGTGGATAATAAGGATACAAAATATATAGATTCTTCGGATACGGATCTGAGCTATGGTCGCCAGCTGGTAGACGATGTAATCAATAGGACCGAGACGGCCATGCCGCAAGCGCATTGCTTTTTAGCCACTGAGCTAGCGCTAAAAGCTCAAAATTCAGCCAGCGTCTTAACAAAGAGCTAATTTTAGAAATCCCCAGAACGGAAATCAGCCTTTCCGTTCTGGTTGTATTGGTAAGGACTATTCCAGATTAATATTAAAATCTCCATCCATCACGAGTTTCCCATCCTGAGGTTGCTCATTTCCAGGAACCATTAAACCTTTTATTTTCCCCGTTTTTCCCTTGCTGAGTAATTCGTAGACCTGTTTTTCTGTGAGTTTCTTTCCAAGAAGTTCGAAAGGTATTTTAAATCCACATTGTTGAAAATTAAGACAGCCAAAGGCTGTTTTCCCTCGCTTCAATGCTTGGGTCTTACATTTTGGACATTTAAGTAGCTCAATATCTATCTCAGTTTTGGGTTTAGGAAGCTTTGAAGGACCAGGTGTTGGTTCTACTTCAGGAGCAACGCTAATCATAAGGCCGCGCGTTCGCTTTACCTCCTGGGTAAGGTCTACCACCATTTCTATCAATTCCTTTTTAAAAGCCTCTAAAGCATATTCTCCTTTTTCAATTAGACGCAGCTTTTTTTCCCAGATACCTGTCAGCTCCGCGCTCTTTAGCAGTTCTACCTGTATGGTTGCGATCAGGTCCATACCGGTTTGGGTAGCCACCAGATTTTTTTTACGTTTTTCAATATATTTCCTTCTAAATAATGTCTCAATAATATTAGCACGAGTTGAAGGTCTTCCTATACCATTCTCCTTGAGAAGTTCTCTCATCTCATCGTCGTCCACCTGCTTCCCAGCTGTTTCCATAGCCCGTAGCAGGGTCGCTTCTGTATAATTTTTGGGAGGAGTCGTTTTCCCATGATGAATACGCGGTTCGTGTGGGCCAGATTCGCCGATCTCAAAATTGGGCATAACCTTTTCACTCTCGGCAGCATCCTTCTTCGCACTGGCTTCATGCTCATACAACACTCTCCACCCCAATTCCAGGATTTGCTTACCCGTTGCCTTGAAACCAACCTGTCCTACTTTCCCCAAAACTGTGCTGGTTGAAATACGACATTCAGGATAGAAGGCTACCAGAAAGCGACGAACGATCATGTCATAAACTTTTCTTTCGTCAGTGCCTATGTTATTCGGGACTACACCAGTCGGTATTATGGCATGATGGTCGGTAACTTTTTTATCGTCAAATACAGATTTTAGCATCGGTATTGGATTGGCTAAAATTGATTCAGTAAATTGGCTGTAAGGTGTAAGCTGCTGCATAATTCCCGCCATTTTGGGATGCAGATCTTCTGATAAATAAGTCGTGTCAACCCTGGGGTAGGTGACCAATTTTTTTTCATACAAGCTCTGAATGAAACGTAATGTGTCTTCTGCGGAATAGCCTTGTTTTTTATTAGCTTCAACCTGAAGGGAGGTGAGGTCGAACAACTTTGGATTTCCCTCTTTGCCTTCTTTTTTTTCGAAGTCGGTAATTTCAAATGGATGTTCTAATAGATAGGCTAGTCCCTTCTCTGCTTTTTCAAACGTTTTAAGTCGGTCTATGGTTGCTGTGAATTCTGTGTCACGGTAGATCGTCTTCAACTCCCAATACTCTTCTACCACAAATTCATTGATCTCTTTTTGTCGTTGAGCGATGATGGCCAGGGTAGGGGTCTGCACCCTACCTATTGATAAAACCGCCTTACCTTGACCATACTTTTTGGTAAATAGCCTTGTAGCATTCATTCCCAACAGCCAGTCGCCTATAGCCCGGGCACTTCCGGCTGCATATAGATTGTCGAATTTTTCGCTTTCCTGCAATTTTTCGAAGCCTTCTTTGATTGCCGATTCGGTGAGCGAGGATATCCATAGCCTGCGGACCGGAGCGGTGCATTTGGCTTTTAATAATACCCATCGCTGTATGAGCTCTCCCTCTTGTCCTGCATCACCACAGTTTATGATTTCCTTGGCGTCTTGTACGAGGCGTTCGATGATGGCAAACTGTTTGAGTACACCGCTGTTGTCAATCAGCTTAATACCAAAACTAGGAGGGATCATGGGAAGGTCTTCAAGCCGCCATGATTTCCATTGTGGGGTGTAGTCATGAGGTTCCTTTAAAGTGCAAAAATGCCCGAAAGTCCAAGTTACCTGATACCCATTGCCCTCGTAATACCCTTCTTTTCTTTGCTTAGCACCAATCACGCTCGCAATGTCTTTCGCTACACTCGGTTTTTCGGCTATGCAAACTTTCATATTTTATTTTTTGCTGATTCCATTTGATTCTCAAGCGATTGAACTAGCCGCTAGAGCCCTAGTAAAAAAGAACTGCAAATATCAGCAATTTTCCTGAGATAGCGGGGTACTTATCGTGGAGCTGCAGGCTACTGTCATAGGGGTGTTTTTTAATAAATTATAGTCTATTCCTTCGCATAGCGGAATAAGTTCCTTAATATTGGCCTCTAGCAAATAACCGAATAATAATGACCAGATTTGAAAAGGCAATTGCCTTATTCGATGAGTATAACCAACGTGACCCCAATATGATAGTTCATCAAGGGAAACGATGGCCTCAGGAATATTTCTTCGCACAAAAACGGATGGAATGGATAAGCAAATTGGATCCTCAGGCATCCGAAAGTTTATTATTAGCTGCACATGGGCAGCATTTGGGTCGGTGGGCCATTGCCCGCAAGAGCTATCCGGATGGGCGTTTGGGTTACCTGAAATGGCGTAGCGACCTTGGTAAATATCATGCAACTATCGTAGCAGAATTATTGGAGAAAGTTGGTTATGAACCTGAAGAGATAGAAGAAGTAACTCAAATCGTCTTAAAACAAAAAATAAAACAGAATCAGGAAGTACAAACCATAGAAAATGCACTTTGCCTGGTTTTTCTTCAATATCAGTACGACGATTTACTGGCTAAGCATTCAGATGAAAAAATGATTTCAATTTTACGGAAGACCTGGGCAAAAATGAGCGAGCCTGGGAGAGATTTTGCCGTAAGGCTTTCTCTTAGCCCTAAGGGACGCACTTTATTAGATCAGGCCCTGAGGGCATAACAGAATCTTTATGTCGCCCTTATTTGATTGCAACGAAATTGTCCTCGAATAGCCTTTTGGCCATCTTTTGGTCGTGACCGTATATATCCTTCCGAAAGTTGAGCCGTCCATTGCGATCTACCCAGCTGGTAAAGTATCCAATAAATACGGGGACTTCCTGATCCTGTTTCAGTCGGACGTATTTTTCGCGTCCGGCATTCATTGCCTCAACTATACTGGCTTCAGTCCAGGTGCTATCTTTCCTTAGGATAAATTCAGCCAATCGTTGAGGTTGGGATAATCGGATGCATCCATGACTAAAAGCACGCTGAGATTCAGAAAACAAGCTTTTGGAAGGGGTGTCGTGTAGATAAATATTGTATGAATTCGGGAAGAGAAATTTAACTAGCCCTAGGGAATTTCTAGCTCCGGGTTTCTGTCGGACTCTATTACCCACCCACTCCATATTGTGCCTGGCCAGGTAGTTTCGATTGCGGCGAATACCGGGCAATATTTCATTTTTTAGAATGCTATTGGGGATATTCCAGTAGGGACTAAATACCACTTGGTTGATTTTTCCAGAGAAAATTACGGTATTATGCACCTGGGATCCGACTACCACCGCCATTTCAAAAGCATGTTGGCCTTGTTCATAAACATGAAGTGAATATTCCGGGATATTAACTAGTAGGTAGTCGCCGGAGGGAGTAGGAGGCAGCCAGCGCAGTCGCTCTAGGTTGATAAGGATCTGTCGAATTCTATAATCTATGGGGACGTTTATTTCCCTCAGGAAGGCCGGGCCAATTTCTCCATCGGGCCGAAGCCCCATTCTATTTTGAAAGGATATTACTGCTTGCAAAAAGGTTGAGTCGAAAACAGCGCTGCTATCTTCTTGTTTTAAATCTCCAAAAAAATATAATCGTTTTCTGATTTCTGGTATGATGTCCGATTGATCGGTTTTTTTCAATATTTTGTTGCTCTCCAAGGGTGACCAATGTTTTTCTCCATAGGCATAGCATTCTAATAGTTTATTCTTTAATAGGTTGTATTGAATGTTGATAGGCTCATATCGTTCCAGATTCTTGCCTTCGTTTTGGATTAATGAGTCCAAAAATGCAACAGTATTGATTTTTTTTCTAGGTATATGCCAGTTCAATTCATTAATATCCAGTTCTGTATTTCCATTATAGACCTTATTGGCATACTTGAAAAATAAATTGGTTAATGCGAGTTCAGTCTGTAAAATTTGGGGTTGTGACGCATCAATAGAGGAAAGTCCGGCCAGGGAATCGACCCGCGCAATGAGAATCCGATCGTAAAGGCTGCTGTCACCGGAGTAATGTAGGTACTCGTTCTGCATACCTATTAAGGTAGGAACAAATTCGGCCAGTCCGTCGGGGAAGAACCAGGCCATCTGAAGGTTTCTTTGGTTGTAAAAGCTAAGAATTTTTATACTATCGGATTCTGTCCGACCCTGAACGAAGTTTGCCAGGGCTACACTATCGATAAATAGCTCAGAAATAGCGTTTTCCAGGGTAATGGTAGTATCCCGCAGGGCTACTGCTGGCTCTTTTTCTTGGGTGTCCGAACATGACCAGAGGAGGAGACTGAAAGCTAATGCGGCGAAAATGTATTTCATAGACAGGGGAATCCAGATGAGGTATGGCTGCCAATTTACATTTTTTATTCAATTAGTGGTAATATTTGAAGTGAAGCACAAGAAATAGGGCAGGAAATTTAAAGTGAGAGCCAGCTGCTACCCAGTAAAAGTAGCCAGGGCAGTATATTGATGCCAGCCCCTACCATGCGCTTGCCCACATAGCGATTGATCAATGAACCAGCCAGGCTAAACGTAATCAGTAGAATCCCCTTGAAAAATGTAAAAAAGATTATTGTATCACTAGTCTCACTATAGGCTAATTGGCGAAAACTGGACAAAATTAGAAAGAGAGCTATGAAGAGATTAAAATTATAAATGAACTTAAAAAGATTTTGCATAGATCTGGCATTTAACGTGATAGTGCTGTGTGACAGGCTAATATTTGTAATATAAATATGTCATTAACCTAGTCTTTATCGTATAGGTGGCAGGTAATTAACTACAGAACCCACCCGTAAAGATGGTACTTTACGGATGGGTTTTCAAGGGATTAGACCAATTTATTATATCGACTTAGTAAATGGACAGATTTCTATGGCCTTATACCAGATTTCAGCGTAAGATGAATATATATGAATTCTTAAAACTCTCTTTCGCCAAACTCACTACTAGGTAAGTTGACTTTTTTGCCTAGATTGTTTAGGTTAAAGCTGAGGTTTAACAAAAAGATATCGGTTTCCTGAATATAATTGGTAGTAGTATAAAAGTTAGAGCCCCAGGTGCTGATCCGCTGTTGATTGGTTCGCAGTAAACCTAGGTCCATATTCTGCCATTGCAGATTGGCAGACAAACGGCCAGCCAGAAATGATTTTCGAACGGACAGGTTGGGAAGTATAAATCGCGAGTCTTCTCCTTGAGCCGTAATCCTCTTGGATAAGTAATTTATTCCCCATTGTACACTCCAGGATGCAGCCGGTTGAAAAGTGGTATTGGCATTGATGCTGTACACCCAGCTACTGGTATTCACGAGCACTTGATTGTCGAATAACGAACCTTTAATAGTGTAGTGATACAAATTACCACCAGCATATATCTGCCAATTTTTAGATAATTTAGTTGAACTTCCGAGTTCTAATCCCCACTTGGTGGCCTTGCCGGCATTGGTATATATTCTATTCAAAATAGTATCGTTATAAACCTGATTGACTCTGTTTACAACCTCATTGATACCTTGATAATATAAGGTGGCAAATACATTTCCTTGTTTAAAGTTCCTTACGGTACCGAATTCAACTAAATCGATCATTTCCGGACGGATGTCAGGATCTCCTTGTTCTAAAGTTTCAGAATGTTCTCGCTCCGGATAGGGATTAAGCTCATTATTGGTCGATCGTTGTATGCGTTTATTGTAGGAAGCTTTAAGGGCCAGATTTTCATTAAGGCTGTATTGCAAGCTTATGGAAGGGAATAGGTTGCTCAGATTTAGGTATCGGGTTTCTATTCCCTGGGCCGTAAATTCACGTTTGGCATACTCATAACGGAGTCCTCCCATATATTCAAATTTATTTATTTTGGCACTGTATTGGCCATAAACGGCATGGATATCGTTGGTTACCCTTGTGGTGCTACTGAATTCAGGAATGATCGCAAAGCTACCATCGGACAGGTTCTGTTGTAGGTATTGAAAGTCTCCTTTTTGGAGCTGATTGCGGTATTGATAACCCGTTTCAAACTTCCCCCTGCCTATCTGAATTTGATAATCTGCTTTCAGGCGATAAGCTGATAGGGGATTGTTACTAGGATTGAGGGTATACTGCAATAATGCATTCCGTTCTGGTTCAGCTAAATTTTTATTGCTAGTGAGTCCCTCCAAATCAGCATATTCATAAAGACCAGAGATGGTTATACTGGACTGAGAATCGAACTGGTGGCGATAGTCAAGGTTGCCTAGGGTGATTCGAGAAGATTTATCTGCTATGTTCGAGTTAAAATAGCGAATCTTTCCAATGACTTCTCCAGTAGCAAGCTCCGTCTTGGTGTTGTCATAAACAATATCCGCGCGACGGGCCTGAGATCTAAAGCCGTGATACAGACCTGCCGAGATGGAATTTTTCGAATTGGGAGTATAACTAACCAAGCCTCTGGCCGTATATGATTTTTTAATAAAACTTCTTTCACCTATCGATGGAAAGCTGGTAAAAACCCCGTTCAGAGTGGTGTTTACATCTCCATCTCGCCGACCAGTAAGGTCACTTCTTAGATAATTGGCACTAGCATTTACATCCCATTTTTTATTTCTAAAATTTATAGTCACATCGGCTCCATAGCGCTGGGGAGCATTTAAGTTATCAAAGGTCTTGACAGACGGAAATCCACCTTGTAAGTTGGCTGACAAGGAAAGATTGTCCGCCGTAGCTTGCTTAGTGGTAATATTAATGATACCCGCCTTCCCATCCGGATCATTACTCGCTGAAGGAGAGGTGATGATTTCAATATTTTCGATCGTGTTTGCAGGTAACTGACTTAAGATGCCAGAGGCATCCGACTGTACGGGGCGTCCATTAATGAGGACCAAAAAACCCGTAGACCCTCTCAAGGAGAGGTCGCCTTCGGCATTTACGCTCACGGAAGGCGTGTTCTTGATTATATCAAGGGCTGTCCCCCCCTGACTACCCTGGAATCGGTCGGCCTGGTAAACCTGGCGATCTATTTTGTTGGTAATCAGCTGTTTTTCTCCTTTAATATTTACAGCATCCAGTCCAATACTGGTTGGCCTGATTTCGTAATTTGCAAGCTTAATTATAGGCTGACCTCCTGCCACATGGATAGGCAGGGAGCGGAAGAGTTGATATCCCACGTACTGCACCTCAATATAGTAGGAGCCCTTGCCTACCTTCTCCATAATATACCGCCCTAGGGTATCGGTTAAGATACCATTTATCAAAGAGGAATCAGCACCATTATACAATGCGACAGAAGCAAAAGAAAGAGGGGCCTGGGAAGTTTTATCTACTACCGTTCCGGTCAGGGTAGCTCTGCTTTGGGCTATAAGCTTACTGGAACCAATCGTAAAATATAGAAGGGAAAGGCAATAGAATAAAATTTTGTTTTTCATGGTATTATAAGGTTTTAAGAATATGCAACCGCCCCGGGTGAATATTAGTCCGGGATAGCCATGCAAAAGTAAGAAGCCCGTAAATTCAAATCTGGTCTATATGGCCTCTAAACTGGTATATTTAGGAAATTCCCTTCCGGTACAGTCCGGGCAGTACTCCCGTTTGCTTCCTGAAAAATTTGTTAAAATGAGAGGGATCCGTAAAACCTAATTCATAGGCAATCTCGGCTAAATTATCATCCGAATAAAGTAAGCGTCTTTTAGCTTCCATTACGACTTTTTCGGAAATCACGTCACTGGTCGTTTTACCCAGAAATTTTCTACAGGCATTGTTGAGAGTTTTTGCGGTTACATTCAAATGGTCGGAAAAGGCTTGCACTTCTCTGAAATTTGCGTATTGCTCATTGAGCAGGCTAAAGAAGGATTGAATTAGCGCAGATGGAACTAAGCCAGACGGAGAAGGGTCGAGCCTTTTCAATTTGTTGAACAAAAGTAAAACATAGGCCTGGATCACGTCCAGATAGTGAGAATTTTGTAATCTGTTCTCTTCTTCGATCTGTAATAAAAGATATTGGAATTCCGCGAAGGCATTACTCAAGTCATAGCCATTTTGTAGTGGTTGAGGGAACTTTTGAAATAACCAATCATAAAGTTTGGTGTCTAACAAAAAGTCTTTCTGAAACATCATCACAAATCCCTTTGGAATCTCCTGTAGCTCCCAGCTATGAATCTGGCCGGGTAATACAAAAAATAAACTATGGGGCTTTACCTCGAAGGTATGAAAATCAATATGATGCTTTCCTGCCCCTTCGGTGAGGTATATCATCTCCAGATAATCCTTATGCCCGTGAGGTTGGGTGGTTTTTATTACCTCCTTCATTCGTTTGATTCGAAATATCTCGGTGGGTTGTAATTTATTTTTTAAGGTAATCTGCATGATATATGGTAAAAAAATCGTTAATTAATGTCAGTAATTTTTAAAGTTCTATAAGGACAAGGACGAGCTCTATTTAATCATGTAGCCTTCATTTTATTTTCTATTATGGAAGAAACGTCGGTAATACTGTAATTGACAGATCAGGGTCGGGGAACATTTTGGTTGAAAAATGGTTCAGAGCGCATAGGTGAAATGAAAGTTCTCGTTCAAAGGGTAACACTTACCGCCTACCACACGGAAGTTTATGAAGGCTATGCCGGACAGGGCTTGGCTGGTAAATTGCTAGATGCCATGCTGGAATATGTACGGGATAAAGGGTTGAAAGTTAAGCCGCTTTGTCCATATGTCCACCGGGTCTTCCAAAAGAATCCCGAGAAGTATGCAGATGTATGGTCTGGGTAATTTGCTTGAAAGCAGGAAGCAAGGCAGCACAAATATCGGTAATGTTTATTTCCGACCATGATAAAGATCACTTCTTACTATAGTTCATTGTCAATAAATGGTAAGCTAAAGGCTGATAATTTTGAAAATCAAAAATAGTATTTTCTAAATATATCGCCTTCTCATGCATCAATTTCATATTCCCGTACTAGGTCTGGGATACTCCGTAGATACGCCAATCAAAGTAGCTCATTTAGGTATTTCCTCTGTTATCTCCATCGTTGATGACATCATGATCGAACGAATGCGGAGATATCATTGTCTTCGGTTTGGGGAGTCCTATCACGAAATAAAGGACAATGCCCCGCACTTTCGGAGTAAGCGCATAACGGCTTACCTAGACCTGGTAGGCCGAATCGTTGCTCAAAAAGTCAATAATTTAAAGTCTCAATCCTTTATGCCCGGAACAGAACTTACCAGATATTTTAGACTGTTACCCGATGAGAGTCTGCTGAAACAAGAATATTCTGCTATGTTGCAGATGGGGGCCAGCACGCAACGTTTACAATTAGAACAGGAATTGAAAGCTAAAATTTTACCGGGTTCTATCGACGTGAATATCATGTCAAAAGTGGACAAGCTTAACGTAAATGCTGAAGGAGAGATCTTAGATGAGCGGTTCTCGGACGCATCAGCAGCTCTACAGGGGTTTGCTCAAAGCTCATTACAATCCTCCTTGATACTTTCTGCCGGAATGAACCCTCGTTTGTATGGATTTCTGGAAACCTTTTCCGATTTTCTGCCAGACGAGAAAGGTCTTTTGAGAAAAAAGGTGATACTTAAAGTTAGCGATTACCGCTCGGCGCTTATCCAGGCGAAATACCTGGCTAAAAGAGGAATTTGGATATCGGAATTCAGAATTGAGTCTGGACTCAATTGTGGCGGGCATGCCTTCGCCACAGAAGGGAGCTTACTGGGTCCTATATTGCAAGAATTTAAAGAAAAACGTATCAGCCTGAAGGAGGAATTATTAAGCCTTTTTAAGACAGCTCTCGGCCAATCCTATCAAAACAGAGCCCTCGATCCTGTTCAGAAGATTACAGTACAAGGGGGGATTGGCACCGCATGTGAAACCAAATTTCTTATGGATTATTACTCCCTGGATGGCACGGGATGGGGTAGTCCTTTTTTATTGGTTCCTGAAGCTACCAATGTCGATAGCAAAACCCTACAGGCACTCGAATCAGCCCAGCCTACAGATTACTATGTAAGCGACTCGTCGCCGTTAGGGGTCCTGTTTAATAACTTTAAAAGTAGTAGCGCTGAAAAGCTTCGTTTGGAACGTATTGCCAGGGGTAGGCCGGGAAGTCCCTGCAAGAAGAAATATCTGGTGTCTAATTCAGATTTCACGGCAAAACCAATATGTACGGCTTCCAGAGAATATCAGCATTTGAAAATTAAAGAATTGACAGGCGCCAACTTGCCCGAGCAGGACTTAAAATACCATATTGAGAAAGTTACCGAGAAGCTTTGTTTATGCGAAGGGCTTAGTACGGCAGCTTTGATCAAAAATGAACTCTTAACACAAAACGAAGACGATTCTGTTGCCATTTGCCCGGGACCCAATCTGGCCTGGTTTGACAGGTCCTATAGTTTGGAAGAAATGGTCGATCATATTTACGGTCGTGGGGATGTACTGGCTGGAATAAACCGACCCAATTTATTTCTAAACGAATTAAAACTTTATGTAGAATACCTGCGCAAGGAGGTAGGTAAGTTGGAGCGGTTGCCACAAGCCAAAAAGGAAAAAGCTCTGTTGAAATTCAAGGAGCAATTACTTAATGGTATCTCATATTATTATGATCTGATACCACGACTCGAGGGAGCCGGAATGGGTCAAGCCACTCAGATCAGAAAGCAGCTAGAAGATTTTGCAGGTCAGGTTCATCCATTGTTGCTTCCTGAGCCTCAGCAACCTAAATTGAGTGCCAGAATGGAAGAATTTCTCCAGGGCTAACGTTTATATAATACCATTTATTTTTAATCCAATGCTCCTATTACACTTTTACGGTCTCAACCAGGCATAGATTTGGCCAAGGTCTTATTAATTATCCCTTGGTCTGCCGATACAAGAAATCATATCTTATCTGAACAATAGCCAAATAGGCAGGATACATGGTCAGGGATCTAATGAAGGCGGGTCTTCTGTCAGCCTGGACAGTGCTGATATGAAGGCAGGTAGGAGGGTTGGTGAGGAGTAAACGAGCTTATGGCAGGGCTTTGGTTCTCGACCATTTCATCTAACATATCCTTTTGGGTTAGAATATTCGGCACTGGTTACGGGCTGTAGCCATTTCACCCTTCCGTTGGCATGATTTGGAGTCACCGCTAATTGAACAAAGTGGGTATCCGGGGATGCACCATGCCAATGAGGTGTGTCGGGCGGACATTTTACTGCATCTCCCTTTCTAAGAATCTGAATGGGTTTGCCTTTTTCCTGGTAAAAGCCTACGCCATCGATGGCGATAATGCCCTGACCACCTCCATGGGAATGCCAGAATGATCTGGCTCCTGGTTCGAAGGTAACAGAAGATACCGGGATGTTGAAAATACTATCGGCAGGGATCAATGGATGCACCCAGGCAGTTCCTGTAAAGTTGCTGGCTGGGACTAACTCTCCTTTAGGAAAAATTGCTGTACTACCTTGTGGCTCAACATTTTTTGCCTGGGCATTGACATAGATATGGGTGAGCGTCAGCAGAATAGATATCTGCAAACGAACCAGTCCTTTATATCGTTTCATTTTCGAGGGGTTACTTACATTAATTAAGGTTATTTAGGATCCTGTATTCATTCGGAGTCTGACCGATCCGTTGTTTGAACAGGCGGCTGAAATGTTGAGGATATTTAAAGCCTAGCTCAAAAGCAATCTCGTTAACGGTTTTGTTGCTATTAAATATCCTTTCCTTAGCGGCCTCAATTATCTCCATCTGAATGTATTCCTGGGCAGTTTGGCCAGTTTCTTTCTTGACCAAATCCCCAAAATACTTGGCTGATAAGTTGAGTTCATTAGCACAATAAGAAACAGAAGGTAGCCCGAAGGTTTGAGGTTTGTCCGAGCCGAAATAACTTCTCAAAAGGTTTTCAAACTTAGCAAGGACACCTTTGTGGATGGTGTCGCGGGTGATAAACTGTCTGTCATAAAAGCGTGTGCAATAGTCCATAAACAGTCCAAGATTAGCGACGATAAGTTTTTTACTGTGTTTATCAATCGCGTGTTGGAGCTCAAACCTGATTTTACCAAAACAATCCATCACAATTTGCCGTTCGCGCTGGGATAGGTGAAGTGCCTCATTGACCTGGTATCCAAAAAAAGAAAATTCATTCATCTTCCCATTCAGCGAAGTACCAAGAAGCAGATCGGGATGAAAAACGAGTGCATGTCCTTTAGGTTGATAAAGCTCCCCGTCATTTTCGACTGTGAATACCTGTCCGGGCGACATAAATACAAGGGTGCCTTCTTGATAATCATAGTACTCCTTTCCGTAACGAAGGTCACCACAATCGACCTCCTTAAGAAAAATGCCATAGCAGCCCATGTATTGGCTAGTCTTCTTTCTTGGCCTTGCCGTGGACAAATCAATCACCGTTATAAGCGGATACAATGTTTCCTGCTGGTTGAATACATTGTATTGATTTACCGTATCGAAACGAATGATTTCTTCCATAGTCTGAGAATGTTAGATGTTCAAAGTTACCTATTCCATTACTTACTGAAAAATCGGTAATGATAAAACAGGAATATTGGTAGATAAAACAGGAATTCATCTACTTCAGATGTCAATACAAAGACGGAACTTTGTATTATCAACTTTTTATACATTCTCATGCAATCTCAAACTTTTTTCAAATCTATTCTGACAACGACTTTTGTGAGTCTATGTCTTGTATTAACAGTTTTCCAATCCTCACTTGCTCAGGATGCTGCCAGCAATGAGCAGCAAATCATTACTCTTTCAAAAAAGAAATGGCAATGGATGGCCGACAAGAATGTTGATGAGCTGGGCAAGCTCTTTGACGACAAAGCAAAATTTGTCCATATGAGCGGAACCTGGAAAAAGGACGAAGAGCTGGAAATTATCAAAACTGGAAGTATCTGGTACAAAAAGGCAGACGTTCATGATGTTGCTGTCGAGTTTATGGGTAATACGGCCATAATTTGGAGTCGGATTACGCTCTCAGCAATGGTACGGGGGAATGAAGTCAATACCGAGTTTACGGTCACCGAGGTCTATACAATCCAGGGAGGTGATTGGAAACTACTCGCACTTACATTCAGTAGTGTACGAGATACGCATGTCATCAAACATTAATCCTATTTACAGTAAAGTGAAACTTATCGTAAGTAAAATCATAACAAAAATCCTGCTCTGTCTGATTACTGGTGCAGTTCTGATATTTGCCTCTCAGGGAGCCTCTGCGCAGTATGAATCTAGTGCCGAGTAGAAAATTATTGCACTTTCCATAACGAAACGGCGATGGATGGCCGACTAAAATGTAGACTCTGATGCTGCTCTCAAGATATCAAGCAATATTGATGATGGAAAAGCCAAGACCATAATGACCTAGTATCGGAAAAGATGTCTTTAATATTTTAGAACACCAAGTCATCCCATCTGCATAGTAACTGACTGCTAAAGCGCTCGGCAATGCATCAAATTTAAAAACAGAAAGCTGTTTATTATAGAATGCAATACATCAGTCCAGACCTATTGGTAGCAGAGCATGAAGGTCAGGCTGGAGAGAGACCCGCTGATTTCCAGAAGAAATGTTTTTTTGTTATATTAGGATTAACGTAGTTTCCTGGTAAAGCTGCTCGTTTGTTGAAAAGATAAAAGCCTTATCTCACCATTAATTTAAACAATACCGACTATGGCCAAAATCACCTTAAATATCAATAAAAAGGATTACCCTTTGGAAGTGGATCCTCAAATGCCGCTTTTGTGGGCAATTCGCGATCTGGTCGGTCTAAAAGGGACCAAGTATGGTTGCGGCGTTGCACAATGTGGCGCTTGTGTATTGCATTTGGATGGTGAGGCAGTGCGCTCATGTGTCACTAAGGTAAGCCGGGCCTTGGGTAAAAAGGTAGTAACGATAGAAGGTTTGTCCGCAACAAATTCACATCCGGTTCAGAAAGCCTGGCAGGAAATTGACGTTCCCCAGTGCGGATACTGCCATTCGGGGCAAATCATGTCTGCTGCGGTGCTCTTGCGCGAAAAACCCCATCCGACCGACCAAGACATTGATAATGCGATGGCCGGCAACATTTGCCGCTGCGGCACTTACTTGCGCATTCGTGAAGCCATTCACATGGCAGCCTCATTGCAGAAAAAAACGGGTCTTGAGGATTAATTACATCCATCATTTAACTTTCTTATAAAATTAACATCGCTGGTCTACATATGCCACCTGGAAACCCCGAGTGGCATCTACCGCCTGCAGACATGAAAATGGTTTTTCAGGGGAAAAGCCCCCATGAACTGGCCAAACAACTGGTGGACAAAAAGCAAAACGGAAATAAGGATATCAAAAAGCTCATCGAGCATGCCGATGACGGGCTGGAACTCGCAGGCTGGAATCCTGGAGAAGGACGTACCTTACCTCCCGTAACGCATGAAGAATTTAAAAAAGCCTGGATTACCTGGTTGAAAAGCGGTGCTTATGCCCCAAAGAAGTAGAATTTTCTATTCGGCATCATCAACGAAAAAAAATAGCCTAAAGGAAGACAGGTAATAATGGTCAAGTGGAATTGAAGTGTCAGCACCTGGCTTTAGATGTATGAAGACGGTCCTCGGCTAAGGTCTGGCGTTAGATCTAAACGAGGTCTATGAACTTACCAGGACTGCATTTGAGGTTATATTACCCTTCTTCACACTGCTGAAGCCTATAGACCATTTAACAAGGAAGTACTGCCGGGAGTAGCACTGGAACCCGTCCTACTTAGTTAACCATTTAAATATACGCGAACATGGACAAAGATCGAACATACTTGAACAGACGCTCGTTTCTAAAAGCTTCCATCTTATCTGGAGGAGGAATGATGCTTACCGTAAGCTGGTTATCCAGTTTTAGATCTGCTGATAAAACCGAAATTTTGGGTATGGTCGATCAGTGGTCGAGTCTGAATGGCTATATTCATATTCTGCCCGATAACAAGGTGAAGCTCATTTGTCCTAATCCTGAATTTGGCCAAAATGTTATGACTTCTCTTCCCATGATGCTGGCAGAAGAGTTGGACGTGGACTGGAAAAATGTTACGGTCGAAATGGGGCCGCACGATCCAATCAAACTGGGGGCTCAATTTACGGGTGGAAGCAATTCCGTACGTATGTACTGGAGACCACTTCGCGAGGCCGGGGCGGCCGCCAGGCAAATGCTACGTGAAGCCGCTGCAGAAAGCTGGAATGTACCGGTCAGTGAAGTACGAACCAAGGCAGGAATGCTAACTCATGCGAGTGGTAAATCGGCCAGTTATGGGGACATGGCCAGCAGTGCAGCCCGTGTGCCTCTACCGAAAGATCTTAAACTAAAAGCGCCGCAGGACTTTTCAATAATTAGTAAGTCTAAAAAGAATGTAGAAATAGAGAAGATCACGTCCGGTAAGCCGATTTTTGGATTAGATTACAGTGTTGATGGCATGCTGATCGCCATGATACAGCATCCTCCTGCCTTTGGAATGAAGCTGAAATCTTTTGATTCCTCAGAAACTTTAAAAATGCCTGGTATTAAAGATGTTTTTACCCTGAAATTATATGGTGACGATTTTGAGCAAGGGGGTTTTGATACGCGCACATTCAACGATCTGCTGGTTGTCGTTGGAAATTCCACCTGGGAAGTGATAAATGCACGAAAGAAATTGGTCGCCAATTGGGAAACAGCTGGTGACGTGAGAGAAACTGTGGTAGGCAGGGCTGGAAAAAGGGAAGTTACCGTTCCGGGAGCCTTAGAAAGTACGTCTACACAGATGCAGCAAATGAAGGAATATGCAAGGAAACCCGCCCAAGAACTGAGACGGGATGGAGACCCCGAAGCAGCATTTAAGAATGCAGCCCAAGTGATTGAGCGGACATTTAATGCGCCTTTTCTTGCACATAATTGTATGGAACCGATGAATTTTTTTGCTCATGTGACAAGTGAAAAAGCACTGGTAGCAGGTCCATTACAAGCTCCAGGTTGGTCAGAACCTACACTTGCAAAGCTATTGAACCTGCCAGCCGATAAGATTGAGATACAGATGACGCGTATGGGTGGAGGCTTTGGGCGTAGGGCATATGGCCATTATTTATATGAAGCTGCGCTGATTTCTAAGAAAGTCAGTGCGCCGGTTAAGCTGATGTATACGAGGGAGGACGATATGACTTACGGTATTTACCGCCCGATGTATACTGCGACTTACAGGGCTGCATTGGACGCAAATAAGAAACTAATAGCATTTCATGTAAAAGGCGGAGGTATCCCTGAGCATCCGGTACATGCTAACCGCTTCCCCGCTGGGGCGGTTGATAATTATCTGGCAGAAGGTTGGCAAATACCTTCTAATATAACCATCGGCGCTTTCCGTGCTCCTCGATCCAATTTCAATGCCGCTGCCGAGCAATCGTTTTTGGATGAAGTCGCCGAAGCCGCCGGCAAAGATCCGATCGCATTCAGGTTAGAACTCTTGAAAAGAGCCAAAGAAAAACCCGTTGGACAAAACAACGAGTATGATGCAGATCGTTATGCCGGCGTGCTGGAGCTAGTCCGTGATAAGTCTGATTGGAAAAAGCCGGATAATGAAAAGTATAACCGTGGTGTAGCCGCTTATTTCTGTCACAATTCCTATGCGGCGCATGTTGTGGATATGGTTATGCGCGACGGTCAGCCATATGTGGAGCGCGTTTTCAGCGCAATGGATTGTGGTATAGTAATCAATCCCGACGCAGCTACCAACATGGTACAAGGCGCAGTTGTTGATGGGATCGGCAATGCACTTTATGGTCGGTTAACCCATAAAGAAGGGGCGGCTCAGCAGAGTAATTTTCATAATTACCGGATGATTCGAATGAACGAGGTTCCTAAACGTATTCAAGTCCATTTTGTCCAAAACGATCTGGATCCAACTGGATTAGGTGAGCCTCCATTTCCACCAGTTTTTGGGGCAGTGGCCAACGCCCTGTATAGGTTGAAAGGTAAACGCTTTTATAATCAGCCCTTCAGGGACGAACTGGAATCGGCTATTTAGATTAACCAAAAGCTGTTCTGATGGATTCTCTGGCATACTTAACTTGGAACTACTAATTTTTTCTTGTATATATGGAGTCCAAATACCACGAAAACTCATGAGAACTATAATTTTAGGTGCGGGCTTAATGTTTACTATCTTGGCTATGCATGTAGAGGTGGAGACTGCCGCTTCTGCAAATATGTCAGTTATTCTGAGAGACCGCGTGTCCATCCGTACGGATCAGCTTCCAGAGCCAGTAAAAAACGCTTTAAATTCGGTTATTTCCGAAGGTTGGGAAATAGAAGAGGCATTTTTGGTAACCCGGGACGACCAGTCGAAGTTTTATGAACTTAAACTCAAAAAAGACGAAGAGCGTAATACTTTACAACTTGACAAAGAAGGCCAACCAATCCATTAAAATAAGTGACCCTGGTCAATATTTACTTTTGACCAGGGTCGATCTTAAGCGAATTTATTCCGGCTATCGTAGGCCAATCCAAGACCTACGCTGGAAAGTTTGTTTTCTCCTGAAACTTCTGCCTTAGGAAAAAGGCTGTGAAATACCTGTTGAACTTTAGGCACCTCCGTGGTGCCGCCGGTAAGAATTACCAATTCAATAGCATCGGGTGTAATGCCGGCAGCTTCGACACAAGCAAGTGCAGTCTGGCTTATTTTGCTGACCCTACCACTTATGGCTTCCTCGAATTGAGACCGCGCCACAGAAGATGTCAAACCTTCCTCCAAAAACCTGAATGAGGTATCATAAGTTTCGGAATGTGTTAGTGCGATCTTTGTTTCTTCTGTTGCGGCCAATAAAGAATGCCCCGTTTCTTCCTCCAGAACCTGCAATAGTCGTTTGTATTTGACCTTATCGTGGGCTTCAAATAGTAATTGTTTTACCTGAAACAGAATACGGGTAGTATAAAGCATGTTAACTTTACTCCATTCCGATAGGTCGTGGTAGTGGTATAAGGGCACCTCAAGATTTTTTTCTCCATAAGTGCTTCTGTAGCCTAGTATTGGCATGATGGCCGCCAAGCTGAGGTCTTTATCCAGATCATTACCTCCTACGCGTACACCTGTATTCGCTAAAATATCCTGAGCACGATCGGCTTTGTTCTGGTAATTTTTAGAAAGCCTTATGACTGTAAAGTCAGAAGTACCCCCTCCAAGATCGACAACCAGTGCTAATTTTTCCGTTGTAATGTGCTGCTCATGTGCAAATGCGGCGGCAATGGGCTCAAACTGGAAACTTACCTGTTCAAAACCCAGTTGGCGGGCAATGGCTGCGAGCTCAGCTTCAGCTCTTTTATCTGCCTCTGGGTTATTGTCCGTAAAATGTACGGGACGTCCCATAGTAACGGCTGTAATTGCTTGACCAGCCTGAAGTTCTGCCCGATCCTTTAATTTTTGGAGAAAAGCAGCAATGATTTGGTCAAATTTCATCACTTCTCCATTTACCATCGTGCCCTGCCGCATTACAGGAGTGCCCAGCACGCGTTTTAAGCTGCGCATCAAACGGCCCGGGCGCTTATCGAGGAACAGTTCCATAGCCTCTCTTCCGTAGAAGGCTGTATTATCTTTCCTTAGAAAGAACATAGCACTGGGAATGGTCATGTGCCCGTTTTCGGTTTCAACCAATGCCACTTGGTCGGGGAGGGCTAGGGCTATACTGGAGTTGGAAGTACCAAAATCAATGCCGCAGGAAATACTCTTCATCGTATACTTTTAAAAATGGGGCATCTAAGTTCAGTAATTATGCCTGATTTTCAAAAGAAGTATTTTCATCTCTTACCATAATGCACAAAGATTGCTATAAACCATTCGAAAAGTACCTGAAATATTTCCGGTTTGACTAATTTCTGTCAAAATTTCAGTTATGAGTTACAACCATTTTCATAGTTGATGAATCTTATGGAAAGGTAACTATTAAACCTTAACGTCATGAAAAAAATAATATTAATTGCATCTATGTGTATCACGCTTTTCGCATGCGATAAGCAGGAAAAGGAAGCCATTCCTGAAACAATGATTGAAAAGCAAGCCGTTGTAGCGCTTCGGAAGACAGTCGTTTCTACTCATAATACCGCTCTAAAAGTGGAGTTATTATCAGTAAATGATAGTCGTTGTCCTATGAATGCCAACTGTATTATTGCCGGTTCTGCCATGTTGAAATTTGCGATTTCCGACGGTACAGCTTCTACGGAAGTCAGCTTAGAATTCAGTGGCGTCGAATCTGCGAAGAATGTGGTAGGGTTTAAGCTTAACGGCAAATCTTATAAGCTTTTAGTAACCCAAGTATTGCCTTATCCTGAAACTTCCAAGACTCCCACTCTGGAGGAGTATAAAGTTTCGGTTTCCATTTCTGAGCAGTAGGTTCATTCGAAAGGGTCTGGTTCAAAATGTATGCTTAGCACCAGACCCTTTATGTTAATTCAACTCTAGTATTTTAACGAAAACGGCAGCTGGGATTTGAATTTGTTGGCCGGAATATTTCAGCTCTCCGTTTTTGGGATTTCTTTCAAAAAGTACAATGTTGTCGTCGTCTCTGTTAGCGACTATGGCATAGCCCCCCTTCGAATCGATTAGAAAATTGCGGGGATGGCGGCCCTGCGTGGGCACATGTCCTGATAGCTGGAGCAGTCCGTTGTCAGGATTAATTTCATAAATAACGATGCTTTCATGGCCTCGGTTTGATGCATATAAATACTGCCCATCTTCAGAAATATGGATATCGGCTGCCGAGTTTTCCCCTTTATAATGATCAGGTAGCATACTGATTCGTTGAATAGAAGACAGGTACCCTTGATCTTTATCAATCTCAAATACATTCACGACCGAATTTAGCTCGCCTAGTGAATAGGCATAACGTCCATTGGGGTGAAGGGATAGGTGTCGCGGACCATCTCCTTTGCTGAGGGAAATTACAGATTTTTCACCTAACTGGAGCTTCCCGGTGTTGTTATCCTGACGAAATACAACAATTTGATCGAGGCCCAGATCTGACGCATACACGAATCTTCCATCTGCCGATGGAATTATTGAATGCATATGTGGTTTTTGATGCTCATTTCCCTGATTTTGTATATGATCGGCAAGATTTCCTATCTGCCCGTCATGTTGAAGCTGGTAAACTGCAAGACTTCCATCTCCATAATTGGATACATATAGGAATTGGCCATCGGGAGCGGTACTAACATGACAAGGCCCCTGGCCTTGGGAAGAAACCTCTTGAACTGCAGCCAGCTTTCCGTTTGAAGGATCGATGGAATACGTAGTTAGCGTGTTATTCCCTTCGTTAGCAGAATATAAATATTTTTTATTTGGATGAATGGCAAGGAATGAGGGGCTATTTTCATTCTGCATCACTTGAATTTGTTTTTGAGAATCCAGCTCTCCTTCAAAAGCATAAACATAAATTCCGGCACCTCTATTGGAATAACTGCCGACATATAAGATTTGCATATTATTTGACGATTGGGCCTGTAACGTTTCACAAAATAGAAACGTCACTAACGACCAGATGAATATTAGTTGTTTAAGATGGGATTGCATAAGGTCAGTCAAAAATAAGTGTTCCAAAATTCTTCATATCATGAAAACTCCCTTCTGTGGCTTTCCAGGAATAATATGTTGGTTCGTTATCGTAATCAATTCTGTAAAAATTCCCTTTCCATAGGTCTCCCTTTTTAGGAGCGGACTGAACCATCGGTTGAAGCAAACTATAAGGAATAAAGATTTCGGCCACCCACCCCTGAATGACTTCTCCACTTTTCTGAGACCCGCCCTGAACAGAGGTGGCATGCTGTACACGATTCTTATCGGTATATATCCAAGGACGCCACCCTTGTATCTTCCCATTGATATTAGGGACGATAATTGCAAGTTCATAGTTCAATGGAGAAAGCTCATATTCGAAATATAAGGGCTGTGTTACATCGGGCCAGAGGAATACCTCTACAACATCTTCTTTGTAGAGTAGTCCAAAGTCTTCTGTAATGCTAGCAGATAAAAGACTGTCCGAAGCTTGAAATAGACAGTAAATTCCTTTTTCGGAGTATAAGACCTTAAATTTCGTAGTAAAATTTTTACCAGGTCTAAGTTGCCCCGGTCCTTTCTGAGGCAGAACGGAGTTCCAGGGAATCGATTTCCAGGCGTTCGCCGTTCCTTTACCGTCAACTGTAAAATCGATCGTTTTTTTGATTCTTAAACCTTCTACATTTAATTGTGCCAGAACCACATGGCTCAGGCTCAACAAGCTGAATACACAAATGACTAATATAAATTTACTAGAGGGGCTCTTGGCCATAATCATGAGGGAGGAAATTTGAATAATTGATTTAAAAAATAAATGATAGCCTAATTCTGTCATCCTTGATTACAGGGATTACGACTTAAGTATTTGAAATTAAGTCATTTGTTGGCTGAAATTTGCAATTAGATGTCTTTTGACCAGCAAACGCTGAAAATTAAATATAAGCTATAATAGATATTATATGAGTATTGGGACTTAAAAATGTCCTTTTCTGCCTATGGAGAGCCGGATACCATATGGTAATAATGGTTCTTTAATTTTAAAAATCACCTATCAGCCCTAACATTTTCATGCGTACTGATCAAAAAAATGCGTCCCAGGGAATCACACAAGTGATCGCTGCTTCTTCCTTGGGTACTCTCATCGAATGGTATGACTTTTATATTTTCGGTAGCCTGGCCGTTATCATTGGTCAACAATTATTCCCCTCTGATGCCGGAGCTTCGGCACTTATTAATACCTTAGCAATTTTTGCCGCAGGATTTATTGTCCGACCATTTGGAGCCCTTGTATTCGGCCGATTGGGTGATTTGATAGGTCGGAAGTATACCTTTTTATTAACATTGGTATTAATGGGAGGATCGACATTTCTGATCGGGCTTATTCCTTCCTACGAAAGTATTGGTTATGCTGCCCCTATCTTAGTACTCATTTTACGCCTCGTTCAAGGCCTGGCTTTGGGAGGAGAATATGGAGGGGCGGCCACCTATGTGGCCGAGCATGCCCCTGTCGGACGCCGTGGATTTTTTACGAGTTGGATCCAAACCACTGCCACTTTAGGATTATTTTTATCACTAGGTGTTATTCTACTTACCAAGCAAATCATTGGTGATGATGCTTTTTCGAGCTGGGGATGGCGGGTTCCATTTCTGTTGTCTATCTTACTGGTGGGCGTTTCGATTTATATACGAATGAAAATGCATGAGTCTCCTGTTTTTACCAAGTTGAAAGCTGAGGGAAAAGTTTCGGCTAACCCATTGAAGGAGAGTTTTCAAAAGAAAGCTAATTTCAAAATGGTACTCTTGGCACTGTTTGGGGCCACTATGGGCCAAGGGGTAATTTGGTACACTGGTCAGTTTTATGCCCAGTCGTTCCTGGAAAATACATGTAAGATTGATTTCAATGAGTCACGGTACATCCTGTTATGGGCAATTCTGTTTGCTACTCCATTTTTTGTGATTTTCGGCGCCTGGAGCGATCGTGTAGGACGCAAATGGATTATGCTGACCGGAATGCTATTGGGTGTGTTTTGTTACCGGCCTATCTACCAGTACTTTTTTGATACCACGAACGTAACAGAGCTACAAAAATCTGTATCTGTAGAGACATCCCGGATCCATACGGAGAGGGGCTATGTGTCTGGTACCCGCGATTCTATTACTACAGTTCGGAAATATAAGGAACTGGCCAATGGAATCACTTTTACAGAGGCCACTGTGACCGTATTGCCAGATGATGTATTAGCACCAGTTCCAGAAGTACAAACATTGATCTCAGAAGTTAAATTACCCCAGAAGGAGTATATTATTTTTATTTTGTTGGTATTCTTCCAGGTATTGTTGGTGACAATGGTCTATGGCCCCATTGCAGCATTCCTGGTCGAGCTTTTCCCTACACAAATACGGTATACCTCCATGTCCCTGCCATATCATATAGGCAATGGAGTTTTTGGAGGGCTGGTGCCATTTATTGCAACGCTAATAGCCTCTTTTAATGGGTCTACTCCGCTTTCGGGTTTATGGTACCCCATAGGAATTGCTGCTCTATCCTGTGTGATTGGAGCAGTTTACATCAATAATGATGTACATAAACAGGCAATGGAATGATGGTTATAAAGCCACTTTGGATTCGCGATTTTAATCTTTAAAATGAGTATTATGAACAATATAAAAAAAATGCTAGGTCTGGTTTGGATGCTATTAGGGCCTGCTATCATCATTTTTTTGATTCAGCAAGCCGTAGAGAAAATAGGTCTCTCTCCAGTTGGGATAGAACGTACCAATACAACGTTGCAGTGGGCCATCATCATTCTTATATTCATACCTATTGGCGCTGGTTTGGTTATTTTTGGAAAGTATGCCTGGCAAGGCGAATATGAAAAACTACCATAGGACGCGTAGGAATAAGGTGTCAGATTTGCTTCCTTAGATCTCAAATAGAGAAAAAGGTACGGCTCCTGATTTGAAAATAGTACTGGAATTATTCATATAATTCTTTTGTATGTTAAATAATATTAACTTAAGGGTTTGCGGATTATGGCAAACCGGGTTTTATCTTATTCAACAAACGGGACTTTTTTATGAATCATTTAGAAGACGTGTTCATACTTAGTGCAGCGCGAACACCTATAGGAAGTTTCAATGGCGTATTATCATCACTTAGTGCTCCTGACTTAGGTGCAGAGGCTATTAAAGCTGCTTTAGAAAAATCACAACTGAAGGCAGATGATGTCGATGATGTTATGATGGGAAATGTTATTTCGGCCAATTTGGGTCAGGCTCCGGCACGTCAGGCTGCCCGATTTGCCGGACTCCCAGATTCAGTCAATTGTACTACAATCAATAAGGTTTGTGCCTCCGGAATGAAGGCGATCATGTTAGGAGCACAATCCATCCGCCTGGGCGATTGTTCGGTAGTAGTAGCCGGTGGGATGGAATCTATGTCACAAATACCGTATTACCTACCCAAGGCCCGCATGGGTTACGGATATGGAAATGGAGAAATTGTGGATGGGTTGTTAAAAGACGGCCTAACGGACGTGTATGACCAAATGGGGATGGGTGTTTGTGGTGACCGTACTGCAACAAAGCATCAAATCAGCAGAGAGGATCAGGATGCTTATGCTATTGAGTCCTATCAGCGCAGCGCTGCCGCTACCTCCAGCGGGTTTTTTAGTGATGAGATTACGCCTATCAGTCTTGCTCAAAAAGGGCAGACCATCGTAATTTCTGAGGATGAAGAGTATAAACGAGTTAAATTCGAAAAAATTCCGAATCTGAAACCTGTGTTTTCTAAGGATGGTACCGTTACGGCAGCCAATGCCTCCACCATCAACGATGGTGCTGCAGCGCTGATTCTGGCCTCGGCTAATGTGGTAGCATCCAAAAAACTTTCGCCTCGTGCCAGAATTATCGCCTATGCCGATGCGGAGCAGGAGCCTCAATGGTTTACAACGACTCCCATTTTGGCTACGCGGAAAGTTCTGGATAAGGCCGGCATGAAACTGGAAGAAATCGATTTTTTTGAGGTCAACGAGGCATTTTCTGTGGTGCCCCTTGCCTATATGAAAGCTTTGGGAGTTGATCAGGAACGAGTCAATGTATTTGGAGGAGCAGTTTCCCTGGGGCATCCACTTGGCGCATCTGGAGCTAGAATTGTAACCACTCTATTGTCCGTCTTACAGCATAAAAAAGGCAGGTACGGACTGGCAGCCATTTGTAATGGCGGAGGAGGAGCTTCGGCGATAATTGTGGAATTTATGGGGCAATAAGTGGGGAAGTTCTCCGCGTATAAGGCACGGAGAACTCCTTAATATTACCTTATTAATACCTTCAACCTGTCATAGAATCCGGTACTCTTAAAGGTAAAAGTCTTATGTAGAATATAATTGCTTATAAAACTACAGCCCATACCAAAAATATAACAACCCATTTCGTTGATATTAATCTCCTTTGTAGAGCCGGGGAGGACATACGTGTATACCTGGAGGTAGGAACTGGAGAAGTAGTAGGCTACCCGGGTACCCAAATCAGTCACAAAACCTGAGAATACGGCTACCATTAAAAATTTTACCATTTCCCTCCTGGTTTGATTGGTGCGGCGTGCGTCGAAGGCAAAAAGTTTAGTAAGAGTAAAGCCAACTACAAATGAAAGCATATACGATGGCCAAATAGATTCTTGGAAGGTAAGATGGAACCAATCTTGAATTAAACTACTGCAAACTAGCTGAACCACAGCTCCTGTACCGGCTACAAGGAAATACGCTATTAGGTCTTTGGAGTTAAATATCTTACTTTTTTTAGGTTGGTCCACTAGTATTTAGTTTGGTATAGTGATAGTTTTAGGGTTCAATATTAGGAAGAATTTGCAAAGCCACCAAGGTAAAAAATCAAAATTGAATAAAGAGCACCAGCTGTGTGTCCTCGAGTATCCTATTTCGGGAAAAAGTAGGAAATAGGCCTATTCCAGAGAAAGGGTATTCTGGCGAGTACCCCTTTCATATTTGTCTAATAGAGGGTGCCACTATGTCCCCATTCATTTTCAGAAGGAATAAATGCTCAAACGGCTCTTTCAGGTAAGCCAAAATTTCAATTCTACTTCTACGAGCTATTTTGTCAATATCTCACATGATTTTGTCTCAAATAATCTATCTTTTCGTGGTTCTTTTTCCGCTTTCACGTATATTGGCATAGTTTTGGATATAACCTTAGTAATTCTTCATCAAGTATAGCCGTTATCAGTAACACGGTATACACACTAAATTCTGTTTTATGAAAAAAAAATCCGCATTATTACTGCTGGCAATTATTCTTACCTCTTTGGCGGCACAGGCACAAACACAGAAATGGGCCGTTGGTTTTGAAATTGGAGAACCCAATGCAATCAGTCTTCGCAAATATGGTGATCAGAATGCCCTCGATGTGAGTCTGGGAACCTATACAGGATTATTAAAAAAGGGAAAGGACTATCGTAAGGGAGAGTATGCTAGCATCGGTCTAATGCTCAATGCCACGTATCTGTGGTATGTGCCCATGATGAATCAACGCATGACTGCTTACGGTGGGGTAGGGGCACAACTTAATTCCCGTCGCTATTACCCAGAGCCATCTAACAAAAAAATCTACGAAAAAACCATTTCAACAGGCCCGTCAGGAACCGTGGGAGTAGAGTTTTTCTTTGCTAATCAGCCGACTTCATTCTTTATCGAAGGGGGAGGGTATCTTGAGATACTTCCAAAATTAACTTATTTTAACCCCAACCTCAGCGTCGGTTTACGTCACAATTTTTAATTTATTTACATATGCACACCTATTCTAAAATGATTTTAATGTTCTCACTTTCTGCAGCCACTTTTGGCTGCAAGAGTTTTGAGAAAATGAAGGGAACCTTGGTTAAGTCCGAGGATAAATCAGAAATCTCCGGTACGACCACTCAGTTAGCTAACGAACCAGTTAGTATGGATAGCAGGAACAGCACCTGGATTAGCCCCGATAGCTCAGAAGTAATAACGGATCTTGCTCCTTCGACCAAATCTCCTGCCAGGACATCCGTTCCGTCTGATTCCGTTAGGCACCCACAGAAGTCATATGCCCGGAATTACGATCTTTCAATGGATGGAGAGTCCTCATCAAGCGTTTCGCCTATAGACGGCTCTTTGGCTGCATACAACCAAAAAATGGTAGATCAGTACAAAGAAATGGATCAATTGGCAGAAGTGGTATTATATGAGATTAATGTAATTGATAAGACTTGGAGTCAGTATGCCCAGCAGTATAAGCGGGCTAGTGCCAATGAACGGGATCAATTGTCTCGTGAGCTGAGCAGGCTGGATGACCAAAAACTACTTCTCTACAAGACTTATACGCGAATTTATAAACAGGGGAAAACAGATTGGGAATCTGTCAAACAGGATGTAGAAAAAAACCTTTTATCTGTAAGAGGACTTAAGTGAATTATCTCAGTTCAGATAGCAAAGCCTGCAGATTTCTGTAGGCTTTGCTGTTATGATGGGATCAGGTAGTTAACAGTAGCAGTTTTACCAATTGGCCCCTTTTACCTTCGTTCTTACTCTGCATAAATAGCCATTTACGGTCATATATAAGGTAGCCCCATCGTCTCCCCAGGCACAATTAGAAGTCAGCTCATCCATTTCTATTCTACCCAGGAGTTTACCTTCGGGGTTTAGAATCCAAATCCCTCCCGGACCACTAGCCCAGAGGTTCCCTTTGTAATCAACCTTTAGCCCGTCGGGCAGTCCAGCCTTGCCTCTCTTTAAAGCTTCCGTTGCGTCATAAAATGTTTCCCCTTTTCCGATACTGCCATCTTCTAAAACGGGGTATGACATCCATACCGCATGCTCAGGATCAGACACAGCTACGTATAATGTTTTCTGGTCCGGAGAAAAGGCCAGGCCATTAGGACGAGATAGATCACTTATTTGCAAACTCACCTGCCCCTCTGGGGAACAGCGGTAAACTCCAAAGTGTTCTAGTTCTCTGCTTGGATCATTATGTTTAAGTGCCAAACCGTAGGGTGGGTCAGTGAAATAATAAGATGCATTATTATGCTGTACTACATCGTTTGGACTGTTAAATCTCTTACCTTCATAACCGTCTGCTAAGGTGCGCTTTCCTCCTTTCAGAAGATGCATGGAAGTCAGGCGCCTATCCCCATGCTCGCAGGCGACCAATTCTCCTTTTTGATTCATTATTAGTCCATTACTGCCTGGTTCGTCGCTATACTCACCTCTTCCTGTATATCCGGAAGGAGTAAGGAATACGCTTAAACCCGACTTTTCATTCCATTGATAAATGGTGTTAGCCGGTACATCAGAAAATAGCAAGCTATTATTTTCTTTTATCCATACCGGCCCCTCGGCCCATTTAAAGCCTGATGCCAATACTTCAATTACGGCATCTCTGTCTAGAATCTGATTAAAAGATGGGTGTATACTGAGGATACGGCCCCGGGTCGGATATATCTTTTGTGCCACTACGGAAAAGGAAAAAGTACAAAGAAAGATAAGAACAGATATTTTTTTCATGTTCACCACAGATTAAGTACAAGACCCGAAAGTGAAGTTTAAACTTCCGTGATCTGTTCTCCCAATAAGTGGTTTGCAGGTAGTTTCTACTGCCGTTAAAATCATTCACCAATATTCCTTAATTGTAGCACCAATAGGCTATGGCTTTTCAGCAGTAAACGTTTTCCAATCCAGTCAACCCCCGATCGGAAACTGAAGAGGACGGTAAACTGAAAGGGAACAGTAAAAGGAATTTTACAAGGATGAGATCCTAAATAATGTATTATCAACAACTGCTCTTCTGACGATTGACGTGTAAATGCTAAGACTTGAGGGTGGTCTATTTGGTAAGGAGTGATGTTGGGTTCTTCTACCGAATTTAATGCAGGGTGAGCCAATCTGAGATCAATCAGTTTTTTGTAGTGATTCCAGATCGATCCTGGATCTTTTTGTTGTTCTGCCAATGGTGTAACGTTCCCCATAGTACTAAATATTGGCTCTATCCAATTGGGACGTGCCTTATCTGATGGGTCCGAGCTCCATAAAAATGGTTCTCTAATATGAGGGTCTGGTTTGGTGCCCAGCATACCCAGTTCTTCTCCGTAGTAGAGATAGGGTTGTCCCGGAAGTGTGAGCAATATAGATGCGGCTTGTTTCACTTTTTTTATATCCTGTTTTACAACACTCGCAATTCTTTCCTGATCGTGATTGGTAAGCATTATTGCGTCGATAAACCCCCTATTATGACTAGCATAAAGTCGATGTGCCCTTAAAAGCATCTCTATCAACCCATTATTTTTTTGCGACACAAGTAATTCCTGAATCTTAAAACTCAGATCGAAATTGAATGTGGCATGTAACCCTTGATAATAAGGAGCAACTTCCTCTGAACCTGCCCATATTTCACCTACAGTAAAGGCACCTTGTTTGATCTTTTGGACAGCTTCCTTAAAGAAAGACCAAAAGGTATGATTGTGTTCCTGTTCCCAGGTGGGATAGATATGACGGGCGGCATCGATACGAAACCCATCCACCTCCATTTCAATTAACCAGAATGTCATGATACGAACAAACTCATTTCTTAGAGCTGCAGAGTGGAAGTTCAGGTCGGGCATGCCTGAAAAGAAGAGTCCATAATACATTTCAGGGTCACCGGGGATATCGTGCCAGGGATAAACTTCCTGAGAGTCTTCAGATGCTTGTCTACTTGCAATACCCAATTGATCGATCTCCTCCTGTGTCTTCCACCAATAATAATTGCGATATTCGTTATGGCTTCCTTTGGCTGCTTCAAGAAACCAGGGGTGCGTTGTACTGGTATGATTGATAATCAGATCGAGCAGGACGGCAATCTTTCGCTTATGAGCCTCTTGTATTAATTCCTGAAAATCGGCCAGAGTACCAAACTCAGGGTCAATGGAATAATAATCTGTTACATCATATTTGTGATAGCTCGGTGAGGGATGAACCGGAGTAAGCCAGATAGCCTCTACCCCAAATTCTTGCAGATAGTCGAGCTTGGAAATTATACCTTGCAAATCACCAATTCCATCTCCATTCGAATCGCAAAAGGACCGAACAAAAATCTCGTAACATAGCCTCGGGGTAGTACCCATACAAAATTATATAGTACTATTGAACGATTGAGTCTCTTGAAAGCTGAAAGGTTGTAACGCCTGAAAAAGTTGATGGGTAGGGAGACCCATAATTGTGAAATAAGATCCTTCGATTTTCTCGATAGCTATCAGCCCTATCCATTCCTGAATGCCGTAAGCACCGGCCTTGTCCATAGGCGAGCCATGTGTTAGGTAGAAGTCAATTTCGGAATCGTCAATCTCCCTAAACCAAACGGTGGCTATGTCTTCAAATGTATTTATTTTCTGATCTTCTACCAGACAGAATGCCGTGACTACCTGGTGTTTCTGTCCTGACAGACTCCTAAGAATATTCTTAGCCTCATCCAAACTAACCGGTTTGCCTAATATTGTCTCTCCCCGGACCACAACAGTGTCTGCTGTTATGGCTATACTTTGGGGATACTTACCACGGATGGCTTCGGCCTTTTTTCTGCAAATAAATGCCGCTACCTTTTGAGGTTCCAGATCGAAGGGATATGACTCGTCTGTATCTGTTGGGCAGGATTCAAAATTATAACCCAACTGGCTGAGTAGTTCTTTACGGCGAGGTGAGTTCGATGCTAACACGAGTGGTTTTGTCGTTGAGAACATATATATTCAAGTAGTGAATTGCTAATATAGTTAACTGCTATGGTCTTAACCAATAACTGATGAGTCTTTGTAGCGGATGATGCTCTGATTTTGATGATCTGACCTGTTTCTATAATTTTTCCTTCCTTACTGGAACCATTTTGCAACAAATAGATGTTATTACAATAAATGTAGATACATTTGAAAATTAAACGCCATGTCCATAGAAAACGATATAAAACAGAAAACGTTTCGTAATCCGTATCAAAAAATGGCCATTAACCTCGTCTATACGAGTAACTGGCTATTGTACAGGCAATCCGAATTGTTTAAGGAGTATGATTTAACCTTACAGCAATACAATGTTCTCCGCATTTTAAGGGGACAACAGGGTAGGCCCATTCGGGTGAGTGATATTTCGGAGCGGATGCTGGATAAGAGTTCGAACACTTCCAGACTGGTCGACAAGCTTTTGCTGAAGAATTATGCTGAAAGAAGTCTCTGTGCTAATGACCGGAGAGCCGTGGACGTAATTATCACCAAGCAAGGAATGGAAGTTCTAGAGCAAATCGATCCCAGGGTAGAGGAGTGGGAAAACAAACTCAATGTCATTACCGAGGAGCAGGCACTCATGTTAAGCGATATGCTTGATTTGCTTCGTGAATCGGTTCAGGAGTAATAATATTCATATCTAAGTATAAATCAATCAATTCAACTATTACCAATTTAAAATCCAATGAAGTCAATTATTAATTCAGTAGCAGCAGTAGCTTTAGCATTTGTAGTATCCTCACAGGTGATGGCAGATAAAGTAGTGAAAAAAGTATCGTTAAAGGTCAATGTTGCTAAGAGCGAGCTTACCTGGAACGGTAAGAAAGTGACGGGTGAGCATACGGGTAAAATCAAAATGAAAGAGGGTGTTATCACTCTTGAGGATAATAAACTAATAGGAGGAAATTTCGTAGCCGACTTGGGAAGTATGACCAATACGGATCTTACGGATAAAGATTACAATGCCAAATTGATAGGGCATCTTAAATCGGACGACTTCTTTTCTGTGGAGAAACACCCGACAGCAACCTTTGTAGTTACCAAAGCGGTACCTACAAAAACGAATACCTATAACGTAACGGGTGACCTTACCATTAAGGGAATTACCAAGCCTATAACCTTTCCCGTGACGGTGACACCGACTTCCAACGGAGTTTCAGCCAGCGGTACTATGGTTGTAGATCGTTCCAAATATGATATCAAATATAATTCAAAATCATTTTTCGAGAATCTTGGAGATAAGATGATTTACGATGATTTCACGATCGATGTTAAATTGGTAGCCGGGAAATAAAAACTTACACTTCATCTAAAACAGAGCCTGCGAATGATCTTCGCGGGCTTTTTTACTTTACTTCCTGATCAGATTGAGGCTGATAGATAGGAAAATCGTCGAGGTAAGCGATCTGTCCTTTTAAAGCCTGGAAACAGAAATGCTGAAGACCATTGGTGACGGCAAGGAATTTGGGCTGAATAGTGAAGTGATACCTGGATATTTGAGCGAAGGTGGCATCTGATATTCGAATGGTAGGAGCCTTGCATTCTACTAACAGAAAGGGAAGGCCATCTCTACCTAAAATCATGATGTCGGTTCTTCGGGCCATCTTATTATAACGCATGCCCGTTTCGACCGCAAACAAAGATTTAGGATATTTATAATAAGTTATTAGCAAATGAATAAAATGCTGCCTAACCCATTCCTCAGGGGACAGGGATACGTATTTTTTTCGAATGATATCAAAAATAAAAGGTTTTCCGTTAACCTGCTTAACTTTGTAATCAAAGCTGGGGAGATTTAGTTGGTCCATCCAGCGAAGATACAGATCGAGGAATTAATTTCAATAAACTAATTTTTTATGACGACAAAAGAACAAATTGTAGAAAACTGGTTACCTCGGTATACAGGAACTCCTGTAAATGAATTTGGGAATTATATTCTGCTTACCAATTTCTTAAACTACGTACAGATGTTTGCCGACAAGTTTGACGTAGAGGTTAAGGGAATGGGTAAGGCCATGCAGACGGCGACAGCCAATGATATTACCATTATTAATTTTGGTATGGGAAGTCCATTGGCAGCCACCGTAATGGATTTGCTTTCTGCGATTCGGCCAAAGGCTGTTTTGTTTTTGGGCAAATGCGGGGGGCTGAAAAAAACGCAGGTAGGTGATTTGATTCTTCCGATTGCGGCCATAAGAGGAGAGGGGACCAGCGATGACTATATGCCATCGGAAATCCCTGCATTGCCTTCATTCCGTTTACAAAGTACCGTTTCAGCCAGTATTGCTAAACATAACATGGATTATTGGACCGGAACGGTTTACACCACTAACCGTCGGATTTGGGAACATGACGATAGCTTTAAGGAATATCTCAGGGAAATCAGAGCTATGGCTATCGATATGGAAACCGCAACCATATTCATAGTCGGCTTCGCTAACAGCATTCCTCATGGAGCCTTATTATTGGTTTCGGACAATCCAATGGTTCCGGAGGGCGTAAAAACAGAGGAGAGTGATAGAAAGGTTACTTCGGATTATGTCCAGAAACATTTGGATATAGGCATCGAAGCGCTTGCAGAGCTGGCACGTTCGGGAGAATCTGTCAAACATCTAAGGTTTGATAATTAATTTGATAATTAAGTAGTAATAAAAGCAATATCAGCTCGGGGACCTTACCAGGAACTCCAAGCTGATATTTTTTTTATTAAAGATATGGTTTAATATCCTTCATTCTGTTGCAAATAGCCCGGGAGGTTAGAAGCCCCATCAATAGCTGTTTGTGGTATAGGAAATATTCTTTTTCGCACATCGGAATTGGTTTTCTCTGTCCACGTACCCTCATATTTTCCAAAACGAATCATATCAGTTCTGCGCAACATTTCCCAGTAAAACTCAAAGCCCCGTTCCCGATAAAGGAGGTCAAGTGAGATTGTGGTGAGCGCAGGAGCGGGTGTCGTTTTAGTACGGGCGCTCCTCACCTTATTTACATCGGCTAGGGCCCCTGCCATATCGCCTTTGCGCAATTTGGCTTCAGCACGCATTAAGTAAATATCAGCTAATCTGATGATCGATATATCCGCTTCTCCTCTATTTCTTCCTGTGTTTGACACAGAGCTAAACTCGTATTTTTCCACCCTATATCCAGAGCTATAGCCGCTTCCTTCCGTTGTAAAATCGATTTTCTCTGTAAAGTTAACGGGCAAATCGCCTCTGTTCCTACTCAGGTTGGTCAGTTTACCTACTTTCAGTTTTCCGTCGGGACAACGTAGAAATACTCCGTTAACGCGTATGGCTCCATACTGCTGTCCGCGCATAATTCCTCGATTGATCTTATATTCGCTGTCTAAAATACAGGTATCCGCCTTGTTTGAATATACGGACATATTTTCCTGATAAAACCGGGGGTCACGAGTGGGATCTTCTCCGGGATAGGCCGATACCCAGCTTCGGTAGAAATCTGATGTGATTCCGGGGCCATCGGTACCATTGGCACTAGGAAAAGCTGCCAGAGGGAACTGATCGCCGGAAAGTGAGAAATAAGCAAAGCGATTATGTCCGTTCAGGTCGGGACGTTGGTCTACAGCGAAAAGAAGCTCGCTATTGGCGTGGTTGTTATTGCCAAAAATGGCGAAATAGTCAGGTGATAATTGAGACTGTCCCGAATTAATGATTTTATCGCTTAAAGCAATCACCTTGTCCATATCCGAATCAGGAAAGGAAAAAGAGTTGGCATAAATATTACGATATACGGCTGCATTCAGGTATAATCTGGCCAACAAGCCTTGCAACCCTTCCTTTGTAATACGTCCCGAGCCTACACTTGATTTGGTGGGCAGGGAAGGCTCAACAGCCAGAAATTCATTTTCCAGATAGGAAACCGCTTCAGCTCCTCTAATTATTTTAGAAGTATTTCCAGCATCTTCCTTAACAAATACGAGTCCAAATAAATCTAGGGTAACCATTGAATAATAGGCACGCATGGCCCGAGCCTCTGCATAGAACCCTGCCGCACTGGCATCTTTGGAGTCCTTCAGGGTAGCCATGGCCGTAATGGCGCGGCTTATACCCTGCACCAGTGCATTCCAGGTGTTGCGTATATTCGGATCGGTGCTCGTGTAATTATGGGCATGCATAGCCAGGTAGATACCATTATCGCCCCAGTCGGTTCCTCCCCGATAGGGTAGTATCGCCTCATCGGTACTGATCTCTTGCAAGGCAAAATAGGTGGTATGTAGGAATAAAGAAGGGAGTACGGCATATACTGGGGCCAGGGCTCCCGATGCTATTTGTCCCTCGTTTAGGGAAGCACTTAAGGTTTCGTCGAGTACTTGCTCATTCAAATCGGTGCAGGCATTGCTAAATATCAGCATTCCTGCACAGGTTATAAGGATAGATAATTTCTTTTTCATAGTAAGTTAATATTTTAAAATCCAATATTAAGTCCAATGGTAATGGTTTTTGCCTTGGGATAGCTCATATAGTCTATCCCATATGAGGTGATACCATTGATAGACCGATCGTTATTAACCTCGGGGTCGTAACCATTGTATTTGGTAATCACAAAAAGATTTTGTCCTGTAACTGAAATTCTGGCGGATTTAATCCAGTCACTTATTCCAAGATTGTTGGTGTTGATAGCATAAGAAAGAGCCAAATTATTCAGTCGGAAATAAGCTCCACTTTTCAGATAGCGCGAAGATATAGGCGCTGAGTTATTTGATGATTCGGCTTCATTTTCTACGGCCTCAGGCGTTACATTCAGTCCTTTGGATAACCGTAATTTGTAAAGTGCCGAGGTCGCGGTATTGTCATAAAGCTTATTGCCCGAAACCCCATTGAAATTGGCAGTTAGTTCAAGTCCTTTATAGCCAATATTGGCACTCATATTATACATCTTGGTGGGTAGTGCGGTGCCCATTGCTACACGATCCTTGTCGTTGACAATCCCGTCTCCATCAATGTCCTTAAATAAATTCATGCCCTTTTCGTCGAAACCTATGAACTCCTTTAAATAGAAGGTCCCAATTGGTTGATCATTGATATAACCATTGATTGTGGCGGAAGTGAGTCCGGATCCCTGAGCGGCACCAGATGGTATAACAGAATAGGGCGAGTTTTTTACGTTATTTTTAATGAAAGTCATATTACCTCCTAACCCATAATAGAGACCGTTTTTAAAGGCTTGACGATAATTTAATTCAAACTCTAGACCCTGGTTAATAATTTTCATATTATCGACGTTCGACCAGAAAGTACCAGCGGGCTGCACAGGATCGGCAGGAATAACTTCCAAAAGGATTTTTTCCGAAGTTTTGCTGAAATAGTCAACAGCACCACTAAGTGCCCCGTTCCAAAGAGCAAAATCCAGTCCTAAGTCGGTCTGAGAGGAGACTTCCCATTGAATATTTGGATTGGCCAAACGGGAATAGGTGGTACCTGCTGGATAGTTATCGTCGCCGAATAATGGATAACTCGTACTGCCCGACACGATTGAAGTAAATAGAGCCTGGGTGATTTTAGGCGGAATTTCCTGATTTCCTGTTTGTCCCCATCCAGCCCGCAATTTTAAGTCATTAACGGCGGTCGATTTAAGGAAATTTTCCTCGGAGAGTCTCCATCCCAGTGAAAAGGAGGGAAATGTACCATATTTGTTATTGGCTCCAAATTTTGATGAGCCATCGACACGAACGGTCGCCGTCATCAGGTATTTGTCCCGGAAGGAATAGTTAACGCGGGAGAAAAATGACTGAAGTTCGTTTACTGTAGCAAATCCACTCGGACGGTTGTTGATCATGCTTAGGTCTTGCCCTAACCCAGGATTATAGATAGGTTCGATGTCCGAAATTGGAAACTTATTGATGCTATGACTTCTGCCCTGTAGGAAGATTCTCTGGTAGGAGTGTCCTGCAAGTACCGAAAAATTGTGCAGCTCATTTGTTAAACTATAAGTAATAAAATTTTCTAAAAGCTTATTGGTATTGGTTTGTTCAATTGTTTCTAGGCGCCCTTCCTGGAAAGGTACTTCATTGGGTAAGGATTGTATGTCGCGCGTGGAGGTAGAATTATCTATTCCGAAATTCAATTTATAAACCAGTCCCTTCATCAAGGTAACGGATGGAGATATATTTCCAATCACCCGATTGGTGGTCGTTACGTCTTTTTCCAATTGTAATGTAATGAGTGGATTGGTCCCATCCGGATATTGGAATGGGTTCCCTTGGTCATCGTAAGCCGGAAAAGTTGGGTTCGCTGCTATGGCAGAACCTATTAGTCCGGCTGTTGAAGGTCGAAGATTCTTAGTGTTATTAGCATTAAGATTGATTTCAACATTAACCTTGTCATTTAGTAGGCGTTGGGTGATATTAATGCGACCATTATACCGATCCAGTTGATTACCTTTTAATATGCCCTGTTGTTTTTGTAGTCCCAAGGAGCTGTAATAAGTCATATTCTCAGTACCTCCGTTAATGGCAATATTATGATTATGGGTTTGGGCTGTCCGGCTAATTTCTTTTTGCCAATCGGTATCGGCACCACCGTCTATCAAAACTCCGCCAACGTTTGGTACCTCGCGCCGGAATTCATCGGCTGAGAAAAGATTCAGAGGGCGCGCCATTTTAGAGATTCCTAAGCTACCAGAATAATTAACGCTGGCAGCCCCGGCCTTTCCTTTTTTCGTTGTAATCAGAATAACGCCATTGGCCCCCCTGGACCCATAAATAGCCGTAGCTGATGCATCCTTCAAGATATCAATGGACTCTATATCCTGAGGGTTTAGAAAGTTAAGTGGATTACTCGCTCCACCAGTTCCGCTGTTGTCCAGAGCCAGACCATCTACAACGAATAAGGGTGTACTGCCGGTACGAACTCCTCCTGGTCCACGAACCGTAATGTTAATATTACCTCCCGGCTCTCCGGTAGCAGAGGTTACATTTACCCCGGCCACCTTTCCCTGGAATAGTTGTTCCGGGGAGTTAATGATACCGGCATTAAATTCAGTGTTTTTTAGTGACTTGACCGACCCGGTAATATCTTTTTTGGCGGTACTACCATATCCGATTACCACAACCTCCATCAGATCGGAAGATGATTCCTTCAATACTATATTCAGAGGTACACCAGAATTCTGAACCACGAAGTTTTCAATTACTTGTTTTTCATAACCCACAAAGCTGAAGGTTATCCTGTAGGTCTTCGTCTGTGAGAGGCCTGTAAAGCTAAAATTTCCCTTCACATCTGTCGTTGTGCCTTCTGGGGTCGTCCCATTGGCATCTGTCAACATCACTGTTACACCCGGTAATGACTCGCCTGTAGTGCTCGTTACCGTCCCTCTGATTTCTCCATCTTGCGTGTAAGCATGCTGGACTGTTTTCAAATTATGCGCGTAGGAGTGGCTGGCCCCCAGAGATAGGACACTGCAGATCGCTAAAGCACCGATAGTCATCAGGCTATAGCTCCTGCCTCGATTCCTGTTAATAGGAGTGAAGAGGTTCATCATTTTGGTTATGTTTTGGTGAAATGGTTGGTTGAACAAGGTTCTGGAACGGAAGAAATTTTGACAATTTTATAATTGTATTATTAAAATAAAAAATATAATTAAGATAGATTCTGATGCAAACGTTTGAAATTCAAATGCAAACGTTTGCAAAAATTTAACTATCGAAATCTTCAAATCTTAAATACTAATTATAGATAAAGTACAAAACAAGAACGGCCCAGACATACGTTTCTGGGCCGCAAAGATCTGCTTCCGTTATTACCTTATGATGAAGCCAGTGTGAATTTTATTTTTTATTATTCATACCAAAGTTCCGCTATATGACGGACCTTTAGTATAAATAATAAGAGGTTAAAACGATGAATGTTAGCCTATGTTAGATTGAGAAATAGTAGTTGGTAAGCGTTTCTTAAGCGTCCCGGCGCAGAACCTCTAGTGGGGAGCGGCTTAATATACCCCTGCTGTTCGCCAGACCTATCACGACCGTCAGTACAGTGACCAATAGTGCAATTCCCAAAAGTGGCCAGATCGGCAGAGTAAATGGAGCGTCGAAACTAAACCGCGCTAAAGCCCAACTGGCTAGAGTAGAAATTACTATGCCGGTTAGAGAGGCCAATCCTCCCAGAAATACATATTCAAGTGCGGTAATGGTTAAAATCTGTTTCCTGCTGGCACCCAAAGTACGGAGCAAAACACTTTCCTGTAATCTTTGGTATTTGCTAATCAGCACAGAGGCAATGAGGACAATAATTCCGGTGAGGATACTAAAGCCGGCCATAAATCGAATAACAAATCCAATTTTAGTGAAAATTTCATCCAGAACCTTTATAATCAATGCTAGGTCAATCACGGAGACATTTGGGTAGGCTTCCACGATTTCCTGCTGAAACCGGGCTGACATTTCTGCATTCGGCACATGAGTGAGTACTACATGGAACTGAGGGGCATCTTCCAGAACGCCCGTGGGAAATAGAACTAAAAAGTTGGTTTGAACTTCCGCCCAGTTGACGTCTCTTAAGCTTGTAATACGCGTTTGCATGAGAGTACCCTGAACATTGAACGTCAGGGTGTCGCCCAGAGCCATTTTGCCCCGGTCTGCAAATCCTTTTTCAACCGAAATCGGTACCAGATCGGAGGTTGGATCGTATTTCCCCTTCCATTCTCCGTCCAGAATGCTTTCGGAGCTTGTGAGGGAGTCCCGGAATGTAACCCTGTATTCTCTACCAAATAGTCGGCCAACTCTTCTATGGATCGTATCTGCCTGATAATGCGAAGCATCTTTACCGTTGATTTCTTCAAGTCGCATATTCACGATGGGTACACTTTGATTGACTGGGATGTTATTCTTTGCCGCTAAGGATAAAATACCCTCTTTCTGTTCTGTCTGTATATCGAAAAGAACAATATTGGGTTGGTCCGGTCTGGTGGAAAGCTGAACTCGGGCCATCAATATATTTTGAACTAAGAAAAGGGTCGCCATCAGGCTTGTCGCTAGTCCAATTGATACAATTAAGATAGCTGTTTGATTATTGGGTCTGAAGAGGTTGGCCAAACCCTGGCGTGGCAAATACCCCCAGGAAGATGGAAAATATCGACGAACAGCCCACATCAAAGATATGGCTATTCCATAAAGGAAGAGGAAGGATCCGGCAACACTTACTGTAAAAGTTAAGGCTGTAATCCAGTTTTTCATCTGATAAAAGGAAAAACCGTATACGAATATTAGAATAAGCAAATATACGATCCATAATAGAGGGTCGCGGAAGCCGGAGTCGGCCTTATCGACCTGTCGAAGTACGTTTAATGGGGAAATAGATCGTATTGATAAAAGCGGTGGTAGGGCAAATAAGAGGCTAATGATGCTACCAACGATGATTCCCTGTGAAATAGACAACCAAGACAAAGAGGTTTCTAACTCAAAAGGTAAGATATCAATAATGATCAAAGGAAGAAACTGTTGAATGATGGTTCCCAGGAGCGCCCCAGCCATGGAACCCAATATTCCTATGAGGAGTATCTGTATCAGATAAATTAAAAAAGCTTCCCTAGGTTTTACTCCTAAGCATCTCAGAATGGCTATGCTCCGCAGTTTTTCTTTGATATATATATGTATTGCACTGGCTACACCAATGCATCCAAGTAATAAGGCTACGAATCCTATCAACCCTAGGAATCGTGTTAAATCTCTAAAGGATCGACCGGTATCCTCCTTTTGGGTCTGAATGGTCTTATAGTCCAGGTCGGCCAGTTCCAAACGCTTTTCAAGGGATGCAACCATCAGGTCACTGTTTATCTTTTCAGGCATCTGAAAATAATAGCGGTATGCAATTCTGCTTCCTTTCTGCATGAGCCCCGTTTGCTGCAGATATTGCATGGGAATATACACAGCAGGTGCTACTGTGCTTGTAAGCCCATTTTGCCCCGGTGCTTTTTCAAGTGCTCCCGCGATGACGAAGGTAACATCTCCTATCTTAATGGAGTCGCCAACCTCTGCTCCATATTGCAGCATCAAAGTATGGTCGACCAATGCCTGTTGATGATTTCGGAAGGTTTGACCCGCAGCCACCGGCATTGTTTCCAGACTGCCATAATAAGGGTAGGTCCCCGACAAGGCCTTGACTTGCGCCAGGCGGCTGTCGTCAGAATTAACGAAATAGACCATCGAGGCAAAACTCCTTTCTTCGCTACTTTGCAGGGCCAAAGCACTGATAGAATCCAGCAAAGTTCTCGTGTCTCCTTTCGACTCCTGGTTGCCTGTTAATGCCAAATCGGCCCCCAGTAGGGTTGCTGCTTGCTGATCAATATTACTATTCAAATTGTCGCCTAAAGAATATATGGCTACCAGGGCGGCTATTCCTAAAATAATAGATGAAATAAATAAAAGCAGTCGGGATCTATTTCTTCGGCTATCGCGCCAGGCCATTCGAAAAAGCCATTTTAACTTACCAGATTTTTTCATGAAATATTAATGCTGTAAATAAAAGCTGGGGAACCCGGCTTATGAATATAGTGTCGACTGTCATTAATTATTGTAGGACATCGGAAACAAGTTTTCCACCTTTTATGCTTATTATTCGCTGCGTTTTGGCTGCGAGCTCAGGGTCGTGAGTAACGAGCACCAACGTTGTGCCGGCCTCCCGGTTAAGCTCAAAAAGAAGTTTTACAACTTTTTCACTGGTTTCTGCATCTAAATTTCCTGTGGGTTCGTCGGCGAAGAGGATACTTGGTCGGTTTGAAAATGCACGGGCCAAGGATACCCTTTGCTGTTCACCTCCACTGAGCTGGGTAGGGTAGTGGTGACTACGGTCAGCAAGGCCAACTTTATCAAGTAATTCGATGGAACGTGCCTTTATATTTTTTTCTCCTCGTAGTTCCATTGGAACCATTACGTTTTCCAGAGCAGTTAGGGTTGGCAATAACTGAAAATTTTGAAATATAAAGCCAATATATTGATTTCGTAGAGCGGCGAGTGCATCCTCGCTCAATCCATTGAGCTGGGTTCCATGCAAGGTAACTTGTCCGGTACTAGCCCGGTCCAGTCCGGCACATAAGCCTAACAAAGTGGTTTTGCCACTGCCCGATGGCCCCACAATACTTAAGGTAGAACCGGGGTGCACTTCGAAATTTATGTCTTGCAGCACGGATAAAGTTGAATTACCACTTTTATAAGATTTGCCGACATTTTTTAGATTCAAAATAGCACTCATTCCGTTTTAAGTTTTGTTGGTATATTTGTATGAATTTAAATTGCAACTCCATTTTACGCATTTTGGTTCGGCCGCTTGGGATCTAAGACCTTTTACTCGAAGCCTTTACTAGCCTCCATCAATGCTATACACTTAAGTTATTGATTACTTGAATGCCCATGAAGAATCTGAAATCGCTTTATCTCTTTTTGTCTATAATCATTGCCAGTCTCATATTGGCTTCTTGTAATCCGTCAGCTAAGACGGATGAAAGTGAAAAACATTCAGATAAAGAAAATCTTGATACCATCGGTCAGAAGGGCAAAAAAATTATTGTATTTTTTGGGAACAGTCTTACTGCTGGATATGGACTGGATGATCCTTCACAAGCATTTACAGCCTTAATTCAAAAAAGAATAGATTCCCTGGGGCTTGAGTATAAGGTGGTAAATGCCGGAGTTAGTGGTGAGACTACTGCAGGGGGTAAGAGCCGCATAGATTGGCTTCTGAAACAGCCATTAGATATTTTTGTATTAGAATTAGGGGGTAATGATGGGCTTCGAGGCATTCCGGTATCGGAAACAAGAAGAAATCTTCAGGCTATATTAGAAAAAGTCCATGCAAAATATCCGCAGGCCGACCGGGTTTTAGCAGGTATGCAAATACCCCCAAATATGGGGCAGGACTATACATCCGAATTTAAAAGGATCTATCCTGATTTAGCCACTGAAAACGATATCCCCCTCATTCCTTTTCTTCTGGAAGGAGTAGGTGGTGAGGCATCATTAAATTTGCCAGATGGTATACATCCGAATGCTGATGGCCATCGGATTGTAGCCGAAAATGTCTGGAAAACTTTACAGCCTATACTATAAACTCAGGAAAGGCACGCCCTTTTAATTAATGGAATCTTTGAAAATAAAACCTAAACGGGTTGAATCTTTCTCCACAGCTCCATTTTTGTCCGGTAAATCTCCTCTTCGGAAGCAAACTGATGTACGGCTAGATCATCCATAGGTTTTCCTTCACTCAACGCTTTGTAACGCTGATAGGCAAATGGATCCAGCCAGATATCTGTTCCAGGTTCCTTAATGAAAACAAGATAGCCCCATCGCGATTCATTCTGATACACGTAAAGCCATACCGATATTTTTACGCTGGTATTATCTTTACGTTTCAGTATTTTTTCATGCGTCATAATAGCTAGAAGAACATGATTCTAGATTAAATGCCGATTCTTTAATATATCAGGCCACGGACAAAAGCTAAAGTCGAAATCAAATAATTGAGGTTCGCTTTACTTTTATCCGTGGCGCTGTAGTATTTTTAGAGGTCAAGGCAATCGGCTCTTCAAATAATATTGAAATAGGTTATCTAAACAACCCGATCCCCTCTAATTAATCTTAGAATTACCGCAACTACGGCAATTACCAATAGGATATGAATGATGTTGCCCATTCCAAAGCTGGCAAATCCGAAATAACCAATTAGCCATAGTATCACCAAAATAACGGCGACAGTATAAAGAAGATTTCCCATGATATATTATGTTTAGTATAAGTAAAATGTGATATTTTTGCCTTTTACAAAATGGGTGCCAGATCCATTTCGTGCTTTCTAAACAACCTATTTTCTATCTTTTTTACATTAAGATTAACCCTGAATGACCTCTAAATAATAGTTTATTGCTTTGCTAAAACGTTTTTTGTTGACACTTATCTTGAATAACGGTATTGGGAATTTTAAAACCACAACTGTAGCATAATTGACCCGAAACCGGGTATTAAATCAAATTTCACCATTTTTTTAACCGCAATTACAAACCATTTCCATGTTAGAAACTTCAAAACCTATTGTTGCTCCGGCTCGATTTACGGATCGGAAGTACCTTGTGACTTTAATATTCGTCACCTCTCTTTTTATGTTTTGGGGCATTGCTATCACCATGGGTGATGTCTTAAATAAGCATTTCCAATTGGTTTTGAGTTTATCGAAGACCCAATCTGCCTTTGTACAATTCGCCATATTTGGCGCTTATTTTGTGATGGGTATCCCTGCAGGCTTATTTATGAAGCGATTTGGTTATAAAAACGGGGTTCTTTTAGGTTTGTCCCTGTTTGCTACCGGGTCTTTTCTATTCGTTCCTGCGGCGGCCACGGCATCTTTTCCTTATTTTGGGGTAGCTTTATTCATATTGGGCTGCGGACTGTCTACATTGGAAACGGTGGCACATCCTTTCGTTGCGGCTTTAGGCGATCAGCGTACCAGTGACCAACGAATCAATTTTGCTCAGGCTTTTAATGCGTTAGGGGCTATTCTGGGACCAGCCATCGGATCATATTTTCTTTTGAGAACCAACGTTCCAGGGAGTACAGACCTTACTTCGGTGAAGGTTTTATATATCGCTATAGGTAGCGTAATTGCATTTATTGCCTTTTGTTTTGCTTTTGTCAAGGTTCCCGAACTTACCGACCCTCACCAGGAAGAGGCCTCAGAAGCCACGGAGGGTGTGGTAGCGTCGGGCTCCTGGAGATCCCTTTTTGCCCATCGTCATTTTCGCTGGGCTGTAATAGCTCAATTTTTCAATGTAGCTGCTCAAGGGGGCACATGGGCCTTCTTTATTAATTATGGCCATGAGAAGATGGGATTTTCAGATAACGTAGCGGGTAATTACATGGTGCTCTTCATGGGTCTCATGCTTATTGGTCGGTTTGTGGGGACTTTTTTGATGAAATTTATTGCTCCGCATAGCCTATTAGCCATTTTCGCAGTTTGCAATATTTTTGCCTGTATCCTAGTAGGCCAGGATCTTGGACTAGTATCCTTTATAGCTCTATTGAGTTTAAATTTCTTCTTTAGTATAATGTTCCCGACTATTTTTAGCCTGGGGCTTAAAAACCTGGGTAAAGACACCCAACAAGCTTCTTCATTTATCTCAATGGGCGTTGTAGGTGGAGCTGTCTTTCCTTTCCTGATGGGGGCAGTGGCCGATCATAACGTAGCCCATGCTTATTACCTTCCTATTATTTGCTATTTTATGATCTTTTTATTCGGCTTCAAATATTATAAAGCTAAGTAAAGATCCATTATTGACAGGAGGGGCTGAAGAGGCACTCGTAGATTTCGAATTTTTAAATAATTAATGTATTATAATATATTATGAAACTTTGGGGAATAGATTTGGGCGGAACCAAGATTGAGTGTGCCGTATTGGATTCGGAAAATAGTAATGCAGTCTTGGCTCGAATGAGAAGGCCTACCGAATCTGCTAAGGGCTATCAACATATACTCAATCAAATTGAGGGCCTCATCCATGATGTTGCCCAGGAAATAGGTGAGCGGCCTGCTCAAGTCGGTTTTGCCACTCCCGGTGTGTTAGAGCCTGGAAGTCAGTTAATGAAAAATTCCAATACGATATGCCTCAATGGAATGCCTCTAAGGAAGGATCTGGAGAGGGTCTTAGGCGTGCCTGTAAAGCTGGCCAATGATGCAAACTGTTTTGCCTTAGCCGAAACGCTTATGGGGGCCGGAACGGACTATCCTGAAGCAGAGGTAGTTTTTGGCGTTATCATGGGTACAGGCGTTGGAGGCGGTTTGGTTGTACATCGTAAAATTATAGGTGGGCACCATGGAATAGGAGGCGAGTGGGGGCATAATATTCTCGAAGCGGGAGGTCATCCTTGTTACTGTGGCAAATCTGGATGTGTGGAACAGGTAATATCGGGGCCCGCTTTGGAGCGATTTTATGAGGAGAAGTCTGGAGTGCGTCAGAATATGAAAGTCATAATGGAGCGTTATGTCGATGGTTCGGATCCTATTGCCAAGCTTACTGTAGAACGCCTTCTCGAATATTATGGTCGAGCCATTTCCACGCTGATCAATGTGCTGGATCCAGGGCTTATTATAATTGGTGGGGGGGTCGGAAATATAGATCTCCTGTATACCGAAGGGTATGAAAAAATTAAGGATTATATTTTTAATAATAAAGTAGTTCAAACTCCCATTTTGAAGCCTCTACTGGGCGACAGTGCCGGCGTTTTTGGCGCTGCATTATTATAGTAATGATCAAATCAAACCTTTCCTATGTCGCGTAATATTTTCCTGCTGTATTTTTGTCTTTGGGCTGGGTGGGTCCATGGCCAGAGTAAAATCGATTCAAATATCCCATATTACAGTAAAACAATCACGGGAGCTGATGCTTATATAGCTGAGCGTTGTGTGCTGGATATCTATGCACCTGAGGGTGCCAAGGCCCTACCAGTCCTTATTTGGTTTCATGGAGGAGGACTAGTTGGTGGAAACAAACATATTCCGGACGAACTTAAGACCAATAAATATATTGTAGTAGCTGCGAACTATCGGTTTTCACCCAATGTACGGCACCCAGCGTATATCGAAGATGCAGCAAGGGCCACCGCATGGGTATTCGAAAATATAGGAAAGTGGGGGGGAGATACAACCAAAATTATACTTACCGGTCACTCGGCAGGTGGATATTTGGCGAGTATGGTAGGTTTGGACAAGCATTATTTGTTAAAATATGGTATAGATGCCAACCGGCTTGCCGGTCTGGCCCCGCTGAGTGGCCATGCCATTACACATATGACCGTGCGTAAGGAAAGGGGAATTAAAGAGACACAGCCCATAATTGATGAATATGCTCCGGCTTTTCATGCGCGGGCCGATGCACCCCCGATGTTATTGATAACGGGGGATAGAGAAATGGAGATGCTTGGCCGCTATGAAGAAAATGCATATATGAGCAGGGTGATGAAACTTAATGGTCATATGCAGACCACACTCTATGAAATGGATGGTTATGGCCACGATATGCTCGTACCCGCCTATATACCTTTAAAACATTTTGTAGACCGGTTTACCCAGACGAAATAGCCCGGGTGTTCTAATGGTAGTGGGCAGAATTTTCGTCTTTATGATACGAACCATAATACTAATACTGTAGACTGATGAATCAAAGAAGAGATTTTGTAAAGAAAGGATTGGCAGGCTTGGCGCTTGGAGGACTTAGCTTATCTTCCGCTCAAGCTATGCCCAAAGTGGTCAAAAGTAAGGAAGATCCCTTTAGATTAGCCATTGCCGGGTATACATTTGTTCACTTCAAACTTGATGAAGCTTTGGAGATGATGCGTAAAACGGACGTGCATCATCTATGCATCAAAGATTTTCATCTTCCCATGAACAGTACAGATGAGGAGATAAAGGCATTTCATCAGAAGTTGAAAGAGTCGGACGTCAAAGGTTATGCGGTGGGACCTATTTATGCAAAAAGTAAGGAATCCGTCGATCAGGCATTCGATTACGCCAAACGTGTGGGCGTGGACCTTATAGTTGGAGTGCCAAACTTAGACCTGTTACCATATGTAGAATCGAAGGTGAAGGAGTATAATATTCGTTACGCCATTCACAACCATGGTCCTGATATCGATCTCTTTCCAAACGCAGAATCTATCCATAAAGAAATCAAGAATATGGATGCCAGAATGGGTATCTGTTTCGATATGGGGCATAATTTTAGAGACAAACAAGACTCTGTTGCCGATATGGGTAAATACCACAAACGAATTTTTGACATTCACCTTAAAAATGTCACTGCGGCCGAAAAGGCGGGGAAAACCTGTGAACTGGGGAGAGGCCTCATCGATATTCCTGCTTTTGTTGCAATGATGCGTAAAGTGAAGTATGATGGCGCTTGTAGCCTTGAGTATGAGAAAGATATGAAGGATCCGCTGGCGGGAATTGCCGAGTCAGTAGGGTATTTCCGGGGAGTTCTAGATGCATCTAAATAAGAAATATGGTGTTAAGTCAGTCAAAATTCTAATTTTGCAACAGTTTAGTGCCAATTTGTACTAAAATGTTTGTCCAGTAGACGATTTACCGACTTAACACCATTTATTATTATGCTAGAATCTGTCAATTTCGATAAGACCAATGCCTTTAAGAAATTAAAGTCGCATCATAAAACCATTTCAAAGACCACGATCAAAACTTTGTTTGAAGAAGATGCCGATCGTCAGCGTAAATTCTCCATCCGTTTAGGAGATATATTATTGGATTACTCCAAAAACAGAATTACGACGCGTACCCGTACTTATTTGGTTCAGCTTGCCGAGGAATGTGGGGTATCGAAGGCGATCGAACAGATGTTTTCTGGAGATACCATCAATGCCACGGAAGGGCGAGCGGTGCTACATACTGCGCTTCGCAACCGATCTAACACCCCCGTTATAGTGGATGGTATAGATGTGATGCCGGATGTCAACGCGGTATTAGACAAAATGAAAATGTTTTCGAACCGGGTAAGATCAGGAGCCTGGAAAGGCTTTAGCAACAAGGCGATCACCGATATTGTTAATATTGGCATAGGGGGGAGTGACCTTGGGCCAGTTATGGTGACCGAAGGGCTTAAAGCATACGCCAAAAAAGGTTTAAACGTCCATTATGTCTCCAATGTGGACGGTACTCATATCATAGAGACCATCAAAGAACTCGATCCAGAGACTACCTTGTTTATGATAGCCTCTAAGACTTTCACCACCCAAGAAACCATGGCCAATGCACATAGTGCGCGAAACTGGTTCTTGGAGCATGCCAAAGATGCTGAACACGTTAAAAAGCATTTTGTAGCCATATCCACGAATGCTTCAGAGGTTGAAAAATTTGGTATTGATACCCAGAATATGTTCGAATTTTGGGACTGGGTAGGTGGTCGGTACTCATTATGGTCGGCAATTGGCCTGTCTATCGCCTGTTCTATAGGCTTCCAGAATTTCGAATCTTTGCTTGCAGGTGCTCATGAAATGGACAACCACTTTCGTAATACCAAGCTGGAGAGGAATATACCCGTGATTTTGGCGCTATTAGGAATTTGGTACAATAATTTCTATGATGCTCAGTCTCAGGCAATTTTGCCTTATGACCAGTATTTACATCGATTTGCTGCTTACTTCCAGCAGGGCGATATGGAGAGTAACGGTAAATATATTGGTCGGGACGGTCAGCCTGTCAGCTATCAAACGGGCCCAATAATCTGGGGAGAGCCCGGCACCAACGGCCAGCATGCATTTTATCAACTGATTCATCAAGGTACCAAGCTAATACCCTGCGATTTTATTGCTCCGGCTGTCAGTCACAATCCGGTAGGAGACCATCATAAAATGCTTCTTTCCAATTTTTTTGCCCAAACCGAGGCTTTGATGAACGGCAAGTCTAGAGAAGAGGTAGAGGCTGAATTAATTAATGCCGGTAAAAGTAAGGAGGAGGTAGCTGCAATCGCACCTTTTAAAGTTTTCGAGGGGAATCGCCCTACCAATTCCATATTGGTTAAAAAGATAACACCCAAAGTTTTGGGTAGCTTAATTGCCATGTACGAGCATAAGATTTTCGTACAGGGCATAATTTGGAATATTTATAGCTTCGATCAGTGGGGAGTAGAACTAGGAAAACAGCTGGCCAACAAAATTTATCCTGAACTACAAAACGATTGGCCAGTGACAGAGCATGATAGCTCGACCAATGCCTTGATCAATCAGTATAAACGCTGGAGATAATGGTACATTATCTTTCGGTATATAAGAATTCCTAAGATGATCCCAGTGGAATCGGCCAATAAGTCCAGCCAGTCAAAGCTGCGGTTGAAGGGCAGAATCCACTGGGTAATTTCAATTGCTAAGCCAAAGAGCGTACCAATCCAAATGATATGTTTAGCAGGTATACCTCTGGCAATCAGCCATAATATAGTCCAAATCAAAAAGAAGCCGATATGAATGATTTTATCAGTACCAGGAAAGCTCGATTGAGGGATATTTTGCGCAGGCCAGTTACAAATAACAGTGATGAAAATTGTCCAGAGCCAGGCCATTGCTGGCTTGTGGAGGAATAGTGCGAGGAGATGTTTCATAAAATGGATTAATATCAAATTTATACAAAGTTAGAGGCGATTGACGAAATTTCCGATCATTTGCCAGGATAACCCTTAAGGATCTCTTTCACAACGTTATAAAACTATGAATACAAAAAAAGCACGAGTGATTCTTATAGATGATCATCAGATCGTGCTCGACAGCCTGTCTGTACTCCTATCCTCCTTCGATGACATCGATGTAGTATCCGTTTTTACCAATGGGCATCACGCACTGCGCTATTTGGAAGACAATGCCGTAGACCTCGTCATTACCGATATGCGCATGCCAGTTATTAATGGGATTGAGCTCTGTGCTTCCATTAAAGACAAACAACCGGAAACCCGCCTGATAATGCTCACGATGGTGGAAGATGCCAAGCAAATCCGATCGGCCATCAAAATGGGCGTTCACGGATATGTACTCAAAATGGCCGATGCTGATGAACTCATATTTGCCATCCGTACTGTATTGGAGGGGAAAAAGTATTTCAGCGACGAGGTGGTGATCGAGCTGGCGATATTTCAGGACGATAAATTAAGCAAACCAGGCGGGTATGCCAATCTGACCATCCGGGAGCTGGAAATATTACGGTTAGTTGCCAGGGAAATGTCCACCAATGAGATTGCTGAAAAGCTTTTTATCAGTGTCGCAACAGTGGAGACGCACCGACGTAATCTGATGCAAAAAATAGGAGCCAAGAGTGTTGTTGGGCTTGTTCTTTTTGCCGTGAAACATGAGCTGGTAGACTAGGTGATGGTGTTTCCTATGGGAAAACCACACCTTTCTGTGAAAATTCATGGTATTGAGGATGCCATATCATGGTTTACCATGATATTTTTAACAAATATATTTCGCAATTTCGCAGGTGAGTTAAAGATAATAGGCATTGTACACACTACTTGTAAACTTATGTCTTTATCTCGTAAACCCTCCTAAGCCCGCTCCTCTATCCGTATTATAAGATAGAAAAGCGGGCATTTTTTGAGACTAGGCTAAAGAACGAGCCCCACAGGTTGGTTGGCCTGGTCCATTTGTAAATTCTCAGATATCACAAGGTTCGGCCAGGAATTCCTCCAAGTCTTTTTTAGTGACACCGGAATAGTAGGTCGGACAGCTTTTAAAAAAATCACGGATGGCATCCTTATACTTTGCACATGTTGTATTGTTGGGAGTAGCTACAAAGTCAGTAAGTGCTTTATTAAGGCTTTCTGAGTTTTTCGCACAATTCATGGGATTTGGAGCCACACTACTTTTTTTGCAGTTGGTCATCAGGAACAATCCAATAGTTGCTAACAACGCAATAGGGGAGATAAGTTGGTTTTTCATCATATTCGTTTTTAATGTTAACCAAATTTACCCCTTCCCATAAGGTCGGACAAGCGTAATAATACCTAGCTGATTATACGGTAGCTTTTAATGAGTAATCGACAGAATATGCTGAATATCAGGGCGACTTCTCAGATAGGCACCCCTGACTTTGAAAGGGGATATGAGATAATCCCCTAATATTGGATGTTATGAATGGAGAAAATAGAAATATTTTTTTTCTTTGCAGCGGGTTTAAAATAGCAATCTTGCCTTTGGTAATTTTTACCTTTACAAAATGTCGCAAATGATTCCTGAAAATTTAAGGGAAATCATGATCCATAATGCCTCCGAAGTTCATAACGACCTAGGACGAGATCATGAACCCGTAGTAAAATTGTATTCCCAATATGGAAAGGCCATTTGGCTACTATCCGAACTGGATGAAAAGAATGAGATTGCCTATGGCCTTTGTGACCTTGGCAACGGAAAGCCTGAGTTGAGTTATGTTTCTATTGCTCATCTTGAATCTATTAAGCATGCTAGATTGAAGGTGCCTATGGTTGAAGTTGACAAGTCATTCAAAGGAGGTTACGCCATGAGTGTCTACCTTAAAGCTGCCTTAGTAAATAATAGGATCACAGAGGATGAGGCCCTTTTAAAAGCTGTTCAATAGTAATTATCAGGCCCTCACACTAAGGCCTGGCTGCCCGAATCCTGCTCAGGGTTTCCTGTGTAATGCCTAAATACGAAGCAATTTGGCCCAAAGGAGCCCGGAGTAGTATATCTGGAAAACTTTGAATCATAGAAAGGTAGCGATCCGGGGCAGACTGGAACTGTATGGAGTAGAGCTTATCGGAAAACATTTTTACGGAGTTTACTAAAGCCAGCCTTCCCAGTTTTTCCAGGGCTTTCGACTGGTCCAGATACTTTTCTAATTCTGGGTAGGGTATCGTTCGCATGGTGCAGTCCTCTATGGCATCTAAACCATATAATGAAGGTCTGTTATAAAAGATACTATCAATGGTTAGATAAAAGTTATTTTCAGAAAGAAAATGATGGGTTATTTCTTTTCCGTTTTTATAATAGTAGGTTCGGGCAAACCCCTTTTCAATAAAGAATACTTTCTTCGAAAAATTGTCAGGCTGCAGTATTTTATGGTTTTTGCAGAAAGATTCACTTTTGAAAGCCCGGTCTATTTCCTCCTCCATTTCTGGCGATAATACAATTTGCTGTCGGGCATAAGTAATCAATTCCATGTAAGGGCATTTATAATTTTATAGTAAGAATTAATTTGCCATCATCAATAGCTATACCGGTGGCGGCCGAATTTACGTATATATAAGCAGTAGGCAAGCTCAGTATCGATAAATGAATGTGGAAAAAAATCTACAGCCTATCCTGGTTTGTAGAAATTAGGGGACTTTGGGAAGGAGTGGTGCCCAGTTTATAAATGAAAAGCCGGGACTGAGTAGCCCCGGCTTTTCAATGAGTGTATTCTGAGCTTTGGTGGATTATTTTTTCCCAGCAAAGGAACGCAACATCCACGTGTTTTTTTCTTTGAATTGCATAAAACGATTAACCATATCGTTGGTCCCATCGTCGCCTGCTTCGTCGGAGGCTTCCAACAATCCTCGCTCCAACTCAATGAGCTTCGCCATATCGGAAAGTAAAGCATCGACCATATCCAGGTCCGACATGCCAATGGTGTCGATCTCCTCTATTTCCGATTCTTTAATGTAATCGGCGAAGCGACTGTGTGGCGGCTTCCCCAAGGTGAGCACCCTTTCAGCAATTTCATCTATAGTTAACTGCGCACTGGTGTAAAGCTCTTCGAATTTTACATGCAGGGTGAAGAAATTCTGACCTTTAATATTCCAGTGACACCCTCTAAGTTTTTGATAATGTATATGGTAAGTTGCTAAATATTGGTTTAGCAGATCTACAACAGGTTTTACTTCTTTTTCTTTCAGGCTTATTGCTTTAGCGTCCATATTTCATAATTAAGAGCGTATATAAAAATACCCTCGATGAATAAATTTAAACCAAATCTTCAAAAACCATTCCATCTTGAAGTTTATTCCTATATACTTTTAACTGTATTAAATATAGTCTGGTGTGGCTGTTCGCCTTCAAAAGTTCGGACAAGATTTCCGGCCTTGTCGTAAATAGCGATATAAGGAAACGATCTAATTTGATAATAACGCTGTACCTTATAGCTCGTACCTTCTGTCCCCACTTTAATGTTAGGATATTGTGTCAATTTATGTCTGGAAACGAATGGTCGGAGCATATTCATATCCTGAAAAGTTACCATTACCACTTGTTTATTCGCAAATATTTGATAGTTTTTCAGCATATCTTCCGTGAAGTCGACACAGTGGTCACAGTCAGGAGAGAAGTAGATAAGTACCACAGGCCCTTTGGCTAACTGAGAGGCTGTATAGGTCTGTCCGGTAGTAAGCTGAATCTGAAATGGGGCAATTTTATTCTTAGCCCCTGCAATCTGGGCATGAGCTATATTAATGAATAGGATACTAAGCGCAATATAAGACGCGATTCTTTTTATCATGGTTTTTCGTTTTTTGAAAGCAATATAAGTAACTTATCCGAAAAGGAACAGACCTGGTTTTGGTATTAACAGTTATTTACACCCGAGCATGGGGCTGGCTCCAGTGCCGAGGCATGGTAATTGAGGCTATACGGTAACAGAGCAGCATTATTCAAACTGCATTCTTAGGCAACGAATCTAATACATTTTACATACATGAGAATAGTAATCATTGGTGGCGGTTTCGCAGGAGTCAATCTGGCTCAAGCCTTATCCGGGCAAAAACATTTAGAAATTATATTAGTTGATAAAAATAATTATAACTTTTTTCCTCCCTTACTGTATCAGGTGGCGACGGGGTTTCTGGAACCTTCCAGTATTTCCTACCCTTTCCGTAAGTTGTTTCGGAAAAGTGGTAATATTTTTTTTAGAATGGGTGAGCTCCTTCGGATCCTTCCCGAAAGGAACGAAGTACTTCTTAGTAACGGGCTACTTAAGTATGATCACTTGGTCATTGCCACCGGAGCACAGTCCAATTTTTTTGGCATGGCTAATGTAGAAAAGAACGCTCTTCCCATGAAAACGGTAGATGATGCCATAGGTATGCGTAACCGGCTGTTACAACAAATGGAAAAGGCGAGTGTTTCCTCAGATCCAGAGGAGATTAAGAAAAGGCTTACTGTGGTGATTGCAGGAGGAGGCCCCACGGGAGTTGAGCTTTCCGGGGTTTTTGCCGAGTTACGCAATGGAATTTTGCGAAAAGAATATCCTGAACTCGTAGGAAAGGGCAGCGAAATATTTTTGGTCGATGGGGGAGAGGAACTCCTCTCCCCAATGAGTGTAGCCTCCCAACAAGACACCCTGCATGATTTAAAAGAGCTGGGGGTCAATATTTTACTAAAGACCAGAGTTCAAGATTTCAGGAATGATACGGTATTTTTAGCCGATGGGCGTACCATCCCCACCAAGACGTTAATCTGGGCGGCCGGAGTAACAGGAATCCGTTTTGATGGACTCCCTGAGGCTTGTTACGGGCGTGGAAATCGTTTACTAGTCAACGAATATAATCGGGTAACCGAAACCAATAATATACATGCAATAGGGGATGCTTGTCTTCAGCTCAGCGACCCTGATTATGCTTTTGGACATCCACAAGTAGCGCAGGTGGCCATCCAGCAAGGTAAGCAGCTCGCTTCTAATTTGGAGCGTTCATTTAAGCGGCTCGACCTTAAGCCTTTTAAGTATATCGACAAGGGTTCCATGGCCATTATTGGTAAGATGAAAGCGGTGGTGGATTTGCCGAAGCCTAAGATGCATTTAAATGGACTGGTAGCATGGTTGGCCTGGCTATTTATCCATTTGCTGGCACTGGTTTCCTATCGAAACAGAGTTAAGACCCTTTACAATTGGATGGTAGCCTATTTTACCAACGATCAATCGTTGCGAATGATTATCAAACCTCAGGTGACTCCGCGGGCTCCAGTAGAAGGGGAGAATCCGGAAAAGCCGGGAAACCCTGGTAATCGGGACCCTTCCACATCTACTTCCGGTTAGGATAATTGATTGAGGTACGAGCGGATCTGATCTATGTCGGCGACATAATCGTAATGATTTTTGTCTATAGCCACTTGAGGCATTACTGGCATTTGTGCCGAGTTAGGGTCTTGCACGATGGCCATTCCACCCGCTGCCCGGATGCGGGCAAGCCCTTCCGAGCCATCGTCATTGGCTCCTGATAATAGGATGCCAACCGTATCTTTTCCAAATACATGGGCTGCCGACTCGAAGGTGACATCTATACTGGGCCGGCTATAATGTATTTTTTCGTCGTCGTCCAAGCAGAAGGTAGCTCTGTCTTCGAGTAGTAGATGATAGTCTGACGGGGCCAGATAAATTTGACCAATCTGTAGCGCTTCTTTGTCTTCTACTTCGATAACCGGAGCCGTACATTTGGCATTGAGTAAATCCACCAAATGGGAATCGGAACCCCCTTTACGGTGCAAAACCAGAACCAGCGTATAGGGAAAACTAGGGCGCAACTCGGGCAGAACCTGAAACAGTACTGTTAAGCTTCCAGCTGATCCACCTATTACCACCAATTTCGGGGTTACTGGGTTTTTCTCCATATCTTTTCAGGCTGTATTTGTTGGTAGTAAGTAGCCAGTCCCGAAAATCGGATAGTCTCTTTGCTGCCTAAAGCAAGAAATCCTAGAGGGGAGAGGCTTTTGTCAAACAGGTCTAAAACGTGATCCTGCAGGTTCTTATTAAAATAAATCAAAACATTTCGGCATAGAATAAGGTCAAACTCATTGAATGAACTGTCTGAAACCAGGTTATGAGTGGAGGTGATAACCTTCTCTGTCAGTTTTTGATTCAGAATGGCTTGTCCATAATGGGCAGTGTAGTATTGGGAAAAATCTTTTGGCCCTCCAGAGGCAATATAATTTTCGGAGTACTTTTTCATCTGGTCAATAGGGACGAGGCCTCTTCGGACATTAGCCAGTACCTTAGCGTTCAGATCGGTGCCATAGATAAGAGATTTCTCCAGTAGACCGGCTTCCTGAAGCATGATGGCTACCGAAAAAATTTCTTCTCCTGTCGAGCAGCCAGCATGCCAGATCCTTATGAAAGGTTTTGAAGCCAGAGAAGGAATAACCTGCTCTCTAAGCGTCTTATAAAAATGCGGGTCACGGAACATTTCAGTGACATTGACAGTCAGCTCTTCAATAAAATGCTTCACATAAAGGTCGTCTGTAAGCAATTTATAGCGGAGCTCGGCAAAACTAGGAAACTTGTCCATGGCGAAGATACGCTGTACCCTTCGGTGTAATGACGACTTTGAGTAACCTATAAAATCATAGCCATACTGCCTGTAAATATCTTCTAATAAGGTTGTCAGTTCCGTATCGGTAATCATTATTATAAGTTGTTTAGCAACCCAAGCAATAAATCGATATCGATGGGTTTAGAAATATAGCCGTCAGCACCTGCCTCCAGGCATTTTTCTTTATCGCCCTTCATTGCCTGGGCCGTGACAGCGAAGATAGGAACTTCCCGTCGGTTACCGATTGATTTAATAAGAGGTATCGCCTCGTATCCATCCATATCAGGCATCATAATATCTATCAAAACTGCGTCGACCTCCTGATCGGTATGTAACAGGTCAATGGCTTCCCTTGCTCCGGAACAGGAGATACAATGATACGATTTTGATTTGAGCATGGCGGTCAGGGCAAATATGTTCCGCTCGTCATCATCGATGATTAATATTTTATTCTTTGGTTCCATAATTAAATACAAAACGCTTTTTTACATTATTATTTAGGAGATGAAATATTCAAAATCAGAAGGATTCAAAAAGCCATACCCGCAACAAGGAGATGAGCTGATCCACATCCACAGGTTTGGTAATATAGTCTGATGCCCCGGCGTTGATACATTTTTCACGATCGCCCATCATGGCTTTTGCCGTGACTGCAATGATAGGAAGCGTTCTCCACTTGGACTCACTGCGAATTCTTCGAGCGGTTTCATAACCGTCCATATTCGGCATCATCATGTCCAGAAGCACTACATTGATTTCCGGGTGTTGCTCAAGCTTTTTCATAGCCTCTTTACCATCCAGAGCGGTTATTACATTCATTTTGTACGTTTCCATCGACTTTGACAGAGAAAAAATATTTCGTACATCGTCGTCGGCTATTAGTACTGTTTTGCCTTCCAGCACCTCGGCCATTCCTCTTAAATTTCTGCCGAAAACCTTTGGTTTCGGTTCGGTTTTGTTCTCCTCCATAATATGAAGAAACAGGGAAACTTCATCTAACATTCGTTGGTAAGAATGAGCAGTTTTTACAATGATAGAGTCGGCATATTGTTTGATCCTATATTCTTCATTTATAGAAAGACTTTTGCCCGTAAAAATAATTATGGGTATATGTTCGTGTTCATATTGCTTTTTTAAGGCTTCCAGGGTTTCATAGGCTTTTTGGTCAGGAATGCCCATGTCTAAAATTACGCAATCCACTTCCTTAGATTGTAGGGCCGTCATTCCGTCATCAATATTTTGTTTCAATTCGGAATTGATATCAAAAGTTCCCAGATAATAGGCAAGTGCTTTTGCATGCTTTGGATTATCTTCGACTATCAGAACTTTTTTAGCTTTTTTACTGATTACGTATTCGATTTTCTCAAAAACTTCCTTCATATGATCTAATGCCCTGGGCTTATCTATAAAATCGATGGCCCCTTTCATCAGACTTTCATTTTTCATCCTATGTGATGACATAATATGAATGGGTATATGTCGGGTCAATACATTTTTCTTTAGCTGATCCATTATTTCCCAACCTGATATAATTGGAAGCTGTAAGTCCAGTATGATTCCCAAGGGCATAAAGGTGTTGGCCAGTTGTAGGCCTTCGTCGCCTCTGACAGCCACCACTCCTTTATAGCCTTTGCTACGAGTATAGTCCAATAAGGCCTTAGCGAAGTGTATATCATCTTCGATAATCAATATAACCCGGTCACCGAGTTTTACCTGAGATCTATCGTCGGGAATTGCTTCCGGAATAACAGTGCTTAGAAACTGGTTGGCAGGCGGGGACAAGGGCTCCGCCTTGGGCGCGTCGAGCAGTAAGGCTTGCTTAGGAGTTTCCAACTCTTTTACTGGCAATGTCAGGGTAAATTTACTACCCTTATTTACTTCGCTTTCCACCTTCAATTCTCCGTTAAGAAGCCTGATAAGTTCCTTACTAATGGATAGACCAAGACCTGTTCCCCCGTATTTTCTTTTGGTGGAGCCATCAGCCTGTTGAAAGGCCTCAAAGATCATGGTCTGCTTTTCCGGGGGGATTCCTATACCTGTGTCTTCTACAATAAATTGGAGGAGACCTGCGGTTTCTGAATTAGTTATCTTTAATATTACGGAACCCACTTTTGTAAACTTGACCGCATTGGATACCAAGTTTTTTATTATCTGATCCAATCTCATTCGATCCGTCTCAATGATTGGTTGAACAGATTGATCTACATCTACCCTGAATTCAATATCTTTTTCTTTGGCCAGGGGTAGAAATAGTGCCGTCCATTCCCTTGCTAAACTATTCAGGTCTGTCTCCCGGAAATCTAATTCCATTTTACCGGCTTCAATTTTGGAGAGATCCAGAATTTCATCTATCAATGCCAATAGTCCATTGCCAGAGGCATTGATAACCGATGCATACTCTACCTGGTCGGCTGATAGGTTTCGAGTGTCATTATCTCTCAACAGTCGGCTCAATAATAATATGGAATTGAGGGGGGTTCTCAGCTCATGCGACATATTGGCCAGAAATTCTGATTTATATCGGGTAGATAGCTCGAGTTCCTGGGCCTTTTTAAGTATCTCCTGGTTGCGCTCTTCCAATAGATTACTTCGTTCTTCAAGTTCTTCATTGGTTTGCTGAAGCTCTTCCTGTTGAACTCTTAATTCTTCTTCCGAAGCCTGAAGTTTCTGAGACTGCGCTTCCAGTTCCGCGTTAAGATTTTCAAGCTCCTGATGCTGGGCTTGAAGTTCTTCAGATTGTGCCTGAGTTTCTTCAAGGAAATTCTGCAATTTTAAATAATCCAATGCAGAATTAACTCCGATGGCTAGAACATCCTGATTACGTTCCAAAAATTCCTTTTTAATAGAATCAGGTTCATGAAGGCAGGCCAATTCTATTACCGCAATGGTTTCCCCTCCATACTGTAATGGGATCAGAATTATGGCAGTCGGATTAGAAGTGCCCAGAGCCGTATGAATCTGGAAATGCTCAGAAGGTACCTTTTCCAGAATCATTATCTTCCCCGATCGAATGGCTTGTCCGGCGATACCATCCTGTTCAGAAAGGGTAGGAGATATTTCACGTCCACCATAATGGGCATAAAGCTGAAATTGAACATCATATTCACGCACATACATAGCACCCACCTGAGCGTCTACATGCTTGACTAATGCTTGAAGCAATTTTTCCGAAAGCTGGGACAGGATACGTTCTCCACGCATAGCATCTCCCAGTTTTATGGCGCCTTCCTGTAGCCATGTCCTGTTCTTCAAATCATTGAACGTCGTTTGCAGGGAAGTGGTCATATCATTAAGGGCAGTAGAAATCCTACCCAGTTCATCATCGATGTCTTCTTTACTGCGCACCGAATAATCCCCTGCTTTGATCTGCCTGGTTATTTTTTCAAGATTTGAGATTCGTAACCTCGTCTTTCGATATACTTCCTCCGATTCCTGTTCCTTTTTTATACGGTTTCTGATGTCGCTTTGGATTCGTAAAAATGCCATTACGGTGATTAGGATTGAAATTAGAGCTGCCAGTACCAGAAAATAAGGGGTGAATTGTATGAACATTTTCTGGTCCTGCTCGCTGGCAGTAAGCTGACGATTTTCCTCCTGAACCACAGTTTGAACAATGACCCGAATGTCATCCATAATCTTCTTACCCAGAAGCATTTCTCTGTGAAGGTCCTCCCGGCTGGCCTGAGATAGATTATTATTCTTAACCAGGTTGATCACCCGCTCCATTTGAGCAAAACGGGCTTCATAACGCTCCTTCAATCCCATGAGCGTTTTTTGTTGAACAGGGCTGGCTCCGGTTAATTCATTTAACCGAATATAAGCTGCACTTACCTTGCTATAGCTCCCTTCGTAGGGCTGTAGGAATGATTCGTCCGTAGTTAATAAATAGCCTCGCTGCCCGGTTTCCGCATCTTTAAGAAATGAAATGATCGATTCTGCGGTCAATAGGACTTCCTGATTATGGCTAACGAGTTCAGAATTTTTGATCAGTTGTTTGGTGCTATAAAAGGAGGCTATTAAACTCGCCAGCAACAGCCCAATCGATAGTGTGAATACGATCTTGAGCTGGGGGATAATGTCCTTGTTCGAATTGCTCGATACAGTAGTCTGGGGCATATGCTATAAGATTGAGTGAGGTTGGTGCTGAATGGGTAGGATAATTATAAAACTAGTGCCTACATTTTCCTGACTTTGAGCTGTGATAATACCATCATGCTTATCGATAATTTTTTTTGCGATGGCCAAACCGATTCCAGTTCCTTCATAATCGGTGATATTATTGAGTCTTTGAAATATAATAAAGATGCGATCCAAGAATTTTTCGTTAAAGCCGATGCCATTATCTGAGATTGTAATCCGACAATAGGGGCCATGTTCATCCGCAGGGGCCTCAGCATTTTTCTCAGAGATTCTTGCAGCAGAAATACTTATCTGCGGAGCTACTCCGGGTCTGGAAAATTTAAGAGCGTTACTGATTAGATTTTGAAATACTTGCCTGATTTGACTAGGAATAGTCTCTACCTCTGGAATAGGATCTATAGACACCTTTGCCTGCTTGGCTTCGATAATCTCCTCATAATCCTGTATTAGCTCATGCAGCATATTATTCAGGTTCGTGGGCATAAAATGTGCGGCCACCGACAAACGGGAATAGTCTAGTAAGTCACTAATCAGAAGCGACATACGAGCAGAGGCTCCTATGGAACGATCCAGGTAGGTCGTAGCTTCCTGGTTCCCAGCCAGGTATCGATCTTTAATGAGATTGTTAAAGGTCTGAATCTTGCGTAAGGGTTCTTTTAAATCATGAGATACTACCCATGCAAATTGCTGAAGTTCATGATTGGTAGATTCCAGTTCCTTATTTTTAGTGACCAACTCCTCTGTACGTTTGGTAACCTGGCGTTCTAAAATTTCATGGGTCAACTTCTGCCTGTTAATATCTGTAAAGGTGCCCACCCAACGTCTGACTTCATTTTGCTGAGATATGGGAAGAATTTTTAAAAGAAAATATCGATAGTTCTTAGTTTCCTGGTCAAGCAGCCTTACCTCGCCCTGAAATTCTTTGCCGTCTTTATAATGTTGCTTCCACAACTCACAATTCGAGTCGTCTGGATGTGTTTCTGGAAAACTGTTTCGGTCTTTTGCATATTGTAACCAATGGCGGTTTGTATAATCAATTTCTCCCGCACTATTAATGGTAAACGCTAACTGAGGCAGCGACTCCAAGACAAGATGGAGTTGTTGCATTCGTAGCTGCAACTCGTTTTCGGCATTCTTCCTCACTTCGATTTCATTCTCCAGCTTGCCCTGTATTTCCCTTAGCGCACGATTTTGCTCAAATAACCTTTTGAAGGTGCGAACCTTCAACAATAAAATATCAATATCAACGGGTTTGGTCAGATAGTCGATGCCTCCGGAATCATAACCTTGAATGACGAATTTCTTCTCTGTATTAACCGCTGATAAGAAAATTATGGGAATATCCCTTGCTTTGCTAAAACCGGAAAGTGATTCCGCCACTTCAAAACCATCCATGCCGGGCATTTGCACGTCCATGATTATGACAGAATAACTGTTCTGCAAGATCTTCTTCAAAGCCTCCTCACCAGAAAGTGCCGAATCTGTCTGATAATGATGATTTTCTAAGATTTTTTTAATAGGTAGAATATTCTCCGGCCTATCATCGACAATTAGGATCATAAAAATTTAGTTCTTCAAATAGGCCTACTGGGAAATTCTCCAATCGGGTTGATCCGAGTATGGATGAAAATCGTCAGAAGCAGTAAGTTGAGTTAGCTAAAATTTACCTAAAAAATCGTACCTAAACAGCCTTCAGAGCTATTAGGCAAAGAAATTTATTTTTGGTTACTTGTGAAGATAGACGTATATGCCTGAAGGCCAGTGATATGGAAAGGGACTGCTGTCTTGGTCAGTATTATTGCCGATAGTTAGGATGGGCGGATGAAGGAACTATTCTAATAGTCTTATCTTAATCTTGATATCATGGGGGGCTGTCTCATCACCGCCAAAATAAGGTAAAAGATTGTATGCTAATCCCACACTTCCGGAGCAAAAGCGCTGCATTCGAGTTTCTGCTCCGTTTAGTAAAAAAACATATTCATTTCCCTGAATTTGAATCTCGTAAGTGTTGGTTTCATTTAAAGTTACCGTTCCTAGGGATTTGACTACTCTTTGACCATCGACATAGGTATAGGCATGTATATGCAAAGCATTATCCATCCAATTCCATCCAAAACGTGCGCTGTTTCCATGATGTGGACTGTTACAATCTGAAAATCCCATGAGTTTATTGATATCATACTGATTTTCTGGAATGAAGCTCTTGTAAATGGCACTGCTATCAAAAACCGCCTGGAACTTTAACCGATCTGCCTTAAACAGGGTGATATTATCGCCATCTATTTCATGCTTGTCTTTGGATATTTTATATGTAATAAAGTCATCCTCAAAACTAGGTTTAGGGCCCACCCAGCTACAAGCCCAGGTACTCACGATCAGGAGACACCAGAAAAATGCCTTTGTTATAAAAAGGTTTGAATTAGCGTGCGGGTTGGGCATGGACATTTATTTTTTTTCTGTTGTAATGTAAAAGCACTGAGGCCGGAAAGACATATACCTGTACTTGTTTAATGAACGAATAGCTAAATAATATTCGTTCATTAAATTTTTAATATTAATCGACTTGTTGCGTCTTTGGTTTCACCATACTGCCTTGGTAAAGTTCATATTCCAATAGTCGGCAATCAATTTTCCCAGTAAAAAATTCCGTACGTTTTTTAGCCTTTAGACCTATTTTCTTAGCAAGGTCTAAATTTCCTGTAAAGATATATCCTAAATATCCCTTACATTTTTGCTTCATAAAGTTACCAATTTCGCGATAGGTTTCCTCCAGTTCTTCCATTTCTCCCAGGCGTTCACCATACTCTGGATTCATAAATAAAACACCCGTGTTTTCGGGAATTGTTGCCTCCCGGAAGTCACAAATCTCGAATTGAATGTATTCTGAAACGCCGGCTGCTACGGCATTTTTACGTGCGTTATGAACGGCATTTTCATCAATATCACTGGCGATGATCGTAAGATCAAGATCTTCAATAATTGCTTCCTCCAACATTTTCATTTCTGACTGATAAACGGTATCGTCGTATTCCAATAGATGCATAAAGGCAAAGTGGTCGCGGTGGATCCCTGGCTTGGTATTGGTAGCCAACAGAGCGGCTTCGATTGCCAAGGTTCCTGAACCACACATAGGATTGATAAAGGGACTCCTTTTATCCCATTTGCTGGCCATAATGGTACATGTTGCCAAGGCCTCGAGCATTGGGGCCTGGCCAGGAATTTTGCGATAGCCATGGCGGGCAAGGGATTCTCCTGAGGTGTCCAGAAATATTTCCGATCCATATTCATTCCAGAAAAGATGCACCACTGCACCCAGAAATTCAGAGCCAGATGACGGACGCTCATCAAATAGTTCTTTAAACCGATCTACAATTGCATCTTTAACCTTGACATTGGCAAACATACTATTTTTGATACTTGGATGCTTCACATTGCTAGTTACGGTGAAGTATCCGGCCTTATCGATATATTTTTCCCAATTCAAATTCCGGACGTGACGGTAAACAGCATCCGGATTATTGGCCTCGAAGCTTCCCAGACTAAAAAGAACCTGGCTGCCACAATTCAAATTTAAATTTAGTTTAATACAATCCTGAAGCGTTCCCTGCAACTTTACACCCGTAACAAAAGTTTGGTCTATGGTATACCCTAATGCCAGCACTTCTTCCTGGAGATATGGAGCATGCCATTTATGGCAGGTAATGGTAATATTGGATGTTTCAGAAAATATGGACATAGGGTAAAAGCAAGTTAATTTGGATGGCAAAGTTAGTCATTCTTTGGGAATACCTTATCTTCGTTTAGATGGACCCAGGCGGCGGCAGTAAGGATTATGTGATAGTAAGGACCAAAAAATAGCCGATCCCGGATAGAGATCGGCTAATGCTATTTTGTATGAAGAGGTTATTTGGCGGCTTGAAATTCCTTTTCAGTAAAAGCGTTCTGTCTTCCCGCTAAGGCAGTGCGGACCTTTGTAACTTCTTCAGTGCTGACTACATCTGCATTATTTCTCCACGACTTGCGTATGAAAGACAGGAGCTGTGCTATGTCTTCATTTCCCATCGCATCATCGTATCCTATACCGGGCATATCTCCGCTGATTTCTGGTGTCTTGTAGACATGGCCGTTCACGGTGACTGGCCCAGTAAGACCGAAGAGGACAACAGAAATTAGTCTATTTTTGTCTCCTGTTACCCATTCAGACTGATTGAGTGGGGGGCCAAGAGATGCCACTCCGTTTCCATCAATTCCATGACAGGTCTGGCAGATAGAGGTGAATAGGGCCTCACCCTTAGGGAATTGCTGCTTTAGGATCTCCGGATTTCTGTTTTTTCTGGCATCCTGAGCGGCTAGACTAACTTTCTTTAATTCTTTACGTAAATAGCTGCTTTCAACGACCTGAGAGGATATCTTTTGGTCGAATAGGTCTTCTCTGTCTTGAAGATTGCTGATAATAGCGTCTGCAACATAGACGTTAGTTGCATATTTATTGGCCAACTTAATCAATAGATCATCTGCCGTTTTTTTATCGTAAACGGCCACATATTTAGCCAGAAATGCAAGGTAAGGAGCGGAAAGTGTATCTGGTTTTTCCAGTAGAGCACGGAAGGAAGAAACGAATTTGGCTTGGTTACCTGCGTTAATTAGAGAAGGTACCGCTGCCAATGCCTGCATTTGAATCTTCCATGGTCCCGACTCTATCAGTCGAATCGTCTCATCGGCAGACAGTTGCCCGAGGCCTTCGAGTGTCCATAGGGAGTGAATGGCTAATAGAGGATTCTGCGTTTGCTGACTGGCTATTTTCAGTTGTGGGACCAGGCCGGTTAGTTTTCTATCTATTATATTTTGCTGAGCACGGTCGCGAACCCACCCGTTCTCATGTCCTAGGTACGCCATAAGCTGTTGTGGCTCCGAAGACAAGCTTACATGCTTTACTTGTTTATTCTTAGGGACTACTTTGTATATTCTTCCAGCCGAAAGGGGTTGGGTAAGCTTACGTAGGCCGATCTGATTTTTCAGATAAGGAGTTAAGTAGGTCTTGTGCTGTATGATTCCCCGGTACATATCCAAAATAATCATGGACCCGTCGGGGGTGTTATATAAATTCACCGGTCTGAATCGCTCGTCGGTACTTGCAATAAACTCATGATCGTTAAAAGCCTGTTCCCCCGAAACAAGGTACCCTGCTTCGTTCATAATATTCCTTTTGATCAGATTGGCGGATGGTTCGGGAACGAATGAGTTAAAGGCATAAGCTTCTCCAAACAGATCGCCTCTGTAAATCATAGGGCCCGATGCCGCCGTAAATTCATTTAATCTAAGACTATCATCGAGTATATTCTTCATATATCCCCGATTCACTCCAGGGGTAGGGCGTATAGGATATACCTTGTTATTAGCAACTGCTTTTTCGTTGAAACCCTTCATGCGTTTTTGATAACGATTCCAGGCCCCTAATCCTGGGGAAAAATAATCGCCCAACAGATTCTGTGAATTGTTATTATAGTACAGACGACCGTAGTTATCCTGGGTAATTCCCCATTGCCCCCGAAAATGCGTACTTTCTATAAGCCATTTATCCTTAAGTTTTCTGTAACGCTTGGCCGACTTGGCATTATATATCCAGTTGTCCATTCCTCTTAATAGACCATTAGGCTGATGTTCCACATTTCCCCCTTCCGTATATTGAGGATCTACCAATTCACGGCCAACCACCTGGTCTCCATCCAATTTATAAAACCACAGGTTGGTAGGCTCCGCTACCAGAATACCATCCTCTATCAAACACAAGGCGCGGGGCAGAATTAGCGAGTCGATTAGAACAGTGCGTTTATCATACACCCCGTTCTGATCGGTATCCTCCAGAATGACGATATTACCATTCGGGATTTCCTCTCCAGTTCCCAGGCTGTCGGGCATATAACCCGTCATCTCAGCTACATACATTCGGGCCTGATCGTCAAAAACCATAGCCACGGGGGTGCTAATCAAGGGTTCGGCAGCGATCAATCTAACTTCAAAATCTTTATCGATTTTCAAGCGCTTCATAGATTGTTCGGGAGTGAGAAAAGGGGACTCCGAAAAATCGACAACTGTTTCTTCCTTCTGATCTACTGTCGAAATCTGCTTGTTAATAGTTTGTTTATTGCTGGTGCAATAGAATAAAGTTGAGCCTGCAATGGCAAGGGTTAGCGGAATACGAAACCTTTTCATTCTCTAATTTTAGGGGTTGATGTCATGAGCAAAAACAATTAAATGGAGGTTTTGGTTTTAACTGTTTAAATTTTAATAGCTTGTTCCACGGGCTGCATCTTTTTGGTAAGCAATTGAATAATTACCCACGCCAATAAATAGGCCAGACCACAAATGATAAATAAGATGTTGTATCCTGCTGTAATATTTCCGGCTGCCTTATAATAGTCTAAAAGAAAACCCACTAGTAAGGGAAACAAAGTGGAGCCAATAGAACCGGCCATTCCTCCGATTCCCACTACCGAGCTAACGGCTCTTCTTGGAAACAAATCGGAAACGATGGTAAATATATTGGCACTCCAGGCCTGATGTGCTGCTGCTGCAAGACTTATAATCCCTACTGCTACCCAGATATTAGTTGCAAACTGTGCGAGCATAATAGGCATTACCACGATGGCAAAAATCAGTAAGGTAGTTTTCCTAGCCTGAAGGGGTTTCCAGCCTCTTTTTATCAGGGCAGAAGAGAGGTATCCTCCAAAAATACTTCCAATGGTAGTAGCAGAATATACTACTGCGAGCTGTAAACTAGGCTTCTTCAGATCTAAGGAGAAGGTTGTGGCAAAATAGGAAGGTAACCAGAATAGGAAAAACCACCAGATCGGATCGGTCAAAAGTTTACCCACTATAAATACCCAAGTCTGGCGAAGTCCAAGGAGTACAGACCATTTAATAGGTTTGGCATCTGGGGCTTCTTCCTCTTCGTCTTCGTTGATATAGTTATATTCGGCTTGGGATAATTTTTTATGACGTGAGGGTATTTCATACATAAACCACCAGAATATCAGCCAGACAAAGCCTAAAGCTCCAGTGATGATAAATGCTTCCTGCCATCCGTAAGTCCCCAGGAGCCAGGGTACCATCAATGGTGCAGCTACCGCTCCGATACTGGTTCCAGAGTTGAAGATGCCTGTTGCTAGGGCTCTTTCCTTTTTTGGGAACCATTCCGCTGTTGCTTTTACAGCTGCTGGAAAGTTTCCAGATTCTCCAAGTCCCAAAAGGGCCCGGGCCGCTCCAAACCCAAAGGTGCTTTTTACAAATGCATGCCATATGGCGGCAATACTCCACACGATGATCGAGACCGAATAGCCTAGTTTGGTGCCAATTTTATCAATGATGCTACCAAATATGATATATCCAAAGGCATAACAGCCTGCAAAGACCATAACTATATTGGCATAATCCGATTCGGTCCAGTTGAATTCTACCTCCAAAGTGGGTTTTAAAAGTCCCAATATCTGACGGTCAATATAATTAATGGTAGTGGCAAAGAAGAGAAGTGCACAAATAACCCAACGGTAATTTCCGGTACTGGTTTGTTTCATGGTCTAGTAAAATAAAAATGTTTTTAAGGGTATCGGGTTCTTATAAAATTAGTCCTCATGCCATAAGACTGCATTTTTTACAATTTACCCTCGAAATCTTCTGGATTTCTTAAAAAAAAGGTGGCAAGCTTCATTTCAAATCAGTTCTTTCCTGGAGTCCAATTCTGAGATTTGTAGGTTAAATGTGCTCTATCCCTCTGAAGGTCAATCCGAGTCCGAAAATGAATTCTGCCATAACAAATGGTTATACCAGATAACGAGCTGTGATTATAACTCAATTTAGCAATGCGCTACATTTGCTTTCAGTATTGAGAGGATCTAACGCTGAAAAGCCCAGTTTCCTTCGACTAAATCGGATACTTAAAATTCAATGACCATGATCACAACAGATATATGTATTATAGGCGCGGGACCCGTAGGATTATTTGCGGTTTTTGAGGCAGGGCTATTAAAGATGCGTTGTCACTTGGTTGACGCATTGCCTGAGGTAGGGGGGCAGCTAACAGAAATATATCCCAAGAAGCCTATATACGACATTCCGGGAGCACCGGGTATTTTAGCGGAGGATCTTATCCGGAATCTGTTAGTACAAATAGAAGACTTTCGTCCGACCTATAGCCTGGGCGAAAGGGTCGAGGCTATTCAGAAACAGCCTGATAATAGCATGATTGTTCGTACCAATGAAGATACCCAGATCCATTGCCAGGTAGTAGTGCTGGCCGCGGGTTTGGGCAGCTTTGAGCCTCGTAAGCCCGCGGTTTCGAACCTGGAGTATTTTGAGGGCAAAGGGGTGAACTATATGGTTAAAAGCCCCGAGCTGTTCAGAGCGCAAAAGGTCGTGTTGGCTGGTGGAGGTGACTCTGCATTAGACTGGGCCATATACCTTTCTGAAATTGCCGAACGAGTGACCCTCATCCATCGAAACGAGACCTTCCGGGGAGCGCCAGACTCTGCCGCCAAGGTGATGGAACTGGCTCATTCCGGAAAGATAGATCTCTTTTTACAAACGCAGGTCAAAGGCCTGGGTGGCAACGGAAGGCTCAATAGTGTGGAGGTTGTCGATCAGAATAAAAAGCACTTTCAGATTCCGGCGGACTCCTTCATTCCATTATTTGGTCTGAGTCCGAAATTAGGTCCAATCGCCAATTGGGGACTGGGCATTGATAAGTCGGCGGTGTTGGTTAATACCTTGGACTACTCCACTACTGAAGCGCGGATATATGCAATCGGTGATATTAATACTTATCCCGGAAAGCTCAAGCTAATACTTTGTGGCTTCCACGAAGCGGCTATTATGATGCAAAGCGCTTTTAAATTTGTGTATCCAGAACAGAAATTAAGTTTTAAATATACCACCGTAAATGGCATAAATACTTTTTGAAAATGATCAGTATAGCAATCGAGAAAGAAACGGGTGAGCAGACATTACTGGAAGTGCCAGTTGATATGGGCTTAAATCTTATGGAAGTCCTTAAGGCCTATGAATACGATATTTTGGCTACTTGTGGAGGTATGGCCCTTTGTGCAACCTGCCATATAGAAGTGCTGGAGGGCTCAGAGAAAATACCTCCAGTCAGTGATGCAGAATTGGATATTTTAGATACTATGCCGGCCACGTCGGAACGTAGCAGGTTAGCCTGCCAGCTCCGACCCGACGAGGGAATGGATGGGCTGGTCATCAGATTAGGGACGTTTGACGAGAATTAAGCATAGGAGTGGAAAACAGACTATAACCTAATAATCGTATTTATTAGTTTTTCCTTCCGGTTATTACCTTTCTTTACTTTACATATTAAAAATTCAGGAAGTTATTTCAATACTTGACTGATCTGGAACCTAGGCGCTAGTACTTCTCAAATAGAGACTCATTGTTTTCAAGCAAAATGTAGGGGCTGTAAGTTGGAATTCTTAAGGTTTGATTTGTATAAACTTTCGGATAGAAGAGCTTATTATTAAATTAATTAGTTTCGAATTTAATATTTTTGCGACTGTCTAGAATTCCCCATCACTTTATAAATTGGCATATGACATATTGTTTAGGTATTAAAGTAAAAGAAGGTATAGTCGCCTTGTCCGATACCAGAATTACGGCTGGCACGGATACAAGCTCTAAAAAGAAAGTATATCTAGCCAAAAAAGGGGGGCATTCCTTGTTTATCATGACGAGTGGGCTGCGTTCCGTTCGGGATAAAGCGGTTCATTACTTTGAAGAACTTATTGAAGATGGAATTGTCTATAATAAGTTGTACAAAGCGGTGAATGCATTTGGTGAGCAGATTAAGAAGGTGGCATTAGAGGATAAAAAATCGCTGGAACGTTCAGGTCTACGCTTTAACCTTAATGCAATAGTAGGGGGGCAATTAGAGGCGGATGCCGATCATAAGCTGTTTTTGCTTTATTCGGAAGGCAACTGGGTGGAGCTTGACGAAGGAGCACCTTACGTGATAATAGGAAATTCCGGTCAGGGAAAAGCCATTCTTAACAGGGTTTTGGACGAGAATTCTACAATGAAACAGGCCTTAAAGGCAGGCTTCTTGTCCTTCGACTCTACTCGGGTCAGTAATAATGATGTGGACTTTCCAATTGATGTGGTTCTCTACAAGAAGGATAGTTTCCAGGTAGTTGAACATCGATACGATAGAGAATCACTGAAGGAAGTGTCAAGCATGTGGGCAGAAAAACTCAAAGATGCATTGGAAGATATTCCTGAAACCTGGATGGAAGCTACTTTTGAAAAAATTCCGTCAGACACAAAAGAAAAGGCCTGAAACAAATCAGGCCTTAAAGGTTCCAGTTGGAATGATTATACCGGTTTAACATTTTTCCCCTGTCTCTTCGCTATTGACAGCAATAGGGCAGGTAAGAGAATAAGGTTGGTACACATGGCGACCAGCAGGGTAATGGATACCATTACCCCCATGGCTGCCGTGCCCCCGAAGCTGGAGGCAGCGAAGATGGAGAATCCGCAGAACAAAATTACCGCGGTATATATCATGCTCAGTCCGGTACCATAAATGGATTGAGTGACGGCTTGTGAGGGGTTCAAGCCGTTATTATAGAGTTCCTGCCTGTATCTGGTAAGGAAATAAACTGTTCCATCGGAAGCAATCCCAAAGGTAATGCTGAAAATTAAGATAGTAGTAGGTTTAAAGTAAATTCCGAAATACCCCATTATACCAGCCGTTAATGCCAGAGGGATTAGACAAGGAAGCTTGGATAACAATATAATGGGAATAGATCGGAAAAGAACCATACCGACGATTGCAATAAGGATGATGGCGATTAACAAACTTTCATAGAGGTTACCCAATAAGTAGTCGTTACTTTTCAGAAAAACCAAACTATGACCAGTTAAGCTCACTTCATACTGCTCGGTACCAAAAATAGAATCTACCTGAGGACGGATATCCGACATCAGCTCCTTGATGCGATCGGAACCTACATCGGCCATTTGGAAGCTTACCCTGGTAATACTTTTGTCATCGTTTAGAAATGAATTGATTTGTTTCGTAGCCCCCTGTTCATTATTCAGATAGCCCTTTAATTTGGATAATTGCATGACTCCCGGTAAGGCATAATATTTGGCATCGCCCCCCCGATAGGCCTGATATAGAAATTTAGTGGCCTCTACTACTGAAATTGGCTTGGAGAACTCAGGGTACTGGGCCATAACATTCTGGAGAGCCTTTATTTTATAGAGTGTCTTTGCCTGATTACCAAAAACACCATTTTCCTCTTTGGTATCGATCATCACTTCGAATGGCAATACCCCATTGAAATTTTTTTCAAAAAATCGGAGATCCTTATATACCAGGTCATTTTTCGGCAAATCGTCTACAACATATCCTATCGCTTTGATCTTAGTCATGCCATAGGCCGATATAAGAACTACTACGAGCATGGTCAAGTAGATTTCTTTTCTTTTAAAATGCACCAAATAGTCTACCTTCTTAAGGAACCCGGCGGCCCATTTTCCCTCTAGATGTTTCAGATGTCTGGTCTTTGGACGCGCCATATAATGGAGCGTAATAGGTAAAAGCAACAGGCAAAGGATATAGGTTATCATTACGCTAATGGCGGCCACAATGCCAAATTCTACCAAAAGAATGCTATTGGTAAAATAAAATACGCCAAAGCCGATGGCGGTGGTAAAATTGGCTAGAAAAGTAGATAAGCCAATTTGCCCAATCATTTCTTTGATAGAGCGATCCTTATCCTTACCCGAGGTAAGCTCGAGTTGATATTTATTGATCAGAAAAACACAGTTAGGGACCCCGATTACAATCAGAAGAGGTGGAATAAGTCCGGTAAGTGCGGTGATTTTATACCCAAATAAGTATAATAAACCAACCGAGTGGATCACCCCGATAAGAACGACCGTTATGGACAATAAGGTGAGACGAAACGATCGGAAAAATGCGAACAGGATAACCAGTGTAACTAGGATTGCCAAGCCCATAAAGAGCTGCATTTCGCTAGATATCTTTTTCATGTTCACCGTTCGGATATATGGCATACCCGAATAATGGAGATCCGTTTGATGTTTTATGGCAAATTTTTCTGCCATATTCTCGATGTCATCAACAATGGTAAGACGCCGCTTGGAATTAAGATCTTTATCATTGAAGGTTACCACCATCACAGTTGCCTTACTTTCTTTATTCCACACCAGTCCATCATAAAAGGGAAGACCCTCTATGGATTTTTTGAGGCTATCAACCTCCTCCTGACTGCCAGGTGCCTGTCTTAGTAGTGGTTGAAAGTCAAATCTTGACAGGGAATCGTCCCGAACAACACGTTGCAGATTAGCCAGGGAAAGTACATTCTTGATTCCCTTAGTATTTTTTATCTCTTCAGAAAGTTTGTACCAATCCTGAAATTTTTCCAAAGAAAACATTTCGTCATCCTGCCAGCCAATTACCATTACGCTGCCATCTTCGCCAAAGAGCTTTCTGAACTTCTGATATTCTATTTCTATTGGATCGGAAGATGGCAGTATTCGGGCAAACTGGTAGGAAAGTTCAATTTTACTGGCCTGATAGGCCATAAATAGAGTCGAAACGAATATTAATGCGACCCATATCAGGCGATATCGAATGATATGAGTGGCTACTTTATTCCACATAACGTTTTTTTATTATTCAACAAAGCGACAAAGATACACAGGTAGGGGAGAAAAGATGGATTAAAGGTGGAAAACCTTAGAGCTCCAACTCCTGGATTAAATGATGGTAATCAATAGCAAAAAAGGAGAGAGAATCTTTTATTTTCCTCATGATTTGTTCACGGTCAGCGGTTTGCCCTTTAGATTTAATGGCCGTAATCATCACATTTTTGGGAGTATGGGCATCGGAAATAAATTCGAAGACTTTGGTTTTGTATCCAAAATATTCTAAGACTAAGGCTCTAATGGCATCCGTTATCATTTCGGCCTGTCGTTCCAATAAAATTCCATGACGTAGTATAAAGTCCAGCTGAGTGTGATTCTGGCCTTTTTCCATACTACGCCGAATTTGCTTATGGCAGCATGGCGCCACTACAATAAGTTCGGCACCAGCCCGTATTCCCTTAGCAATGGCGTCATCAGTGGCTGTATCACAGGCATGAAGTGCAATCATAACTTGTAATGATTCCGGACGGAAGTCAGAAATGCTGCCCTGAATAAATTCTAGGTCATTAAATTTTGCCTCCTTTGCAATTTTGTTGCAAAGGTCTACCAGATCCTCCCTAAATTCTACCCCTTGAATTCTGGCCTTTCTTTGCAACTGATTGGTTAAATAATCGTAGAGTGCAAAGGTAAGATACCCCTTGCCCGAGCCCATATCAGCAATTTGTAATTCCTTATCCATGCTAAGCTCTCTGAGCAACTTGCTCAAAATCTCAATATAATGATTGATCTGCTTATATTTATCCTGAGACTTTTTAAAAACCTTACCATCATTGTCACAAATTCCTAGTGCAGTTAGATAGGAATTATTTTTTGCAGGAATCAGTCTTTTTTTAGCATGGTCATGCTCCTGACTATCCGAAAGTTTTTTGGTAGGGGATAGTTGGCGGATCCGTTTCTTTTTGTTTGGAAGCTCTTCATATTGATAATCCTCCGTAGTGGTAAAGCAGTTTCCAACCTTAAAGCCATTTTCCAGATAATGTTCCAGCCGGCTCAGCCCATCTTTCGGAATATAATTTTTAGATATATCCTTGGTTTTGTAACGATAGGTAAATTGTAGCATAGGTTCGTTCTTGAGACGAATATTTTTGACATAAATATTCTTCAGGTCCGATTCCATTCCCTGGTAATTGCCCAGGGAGGCAGAGATAAAAGCGTTGGTCACAAGGGCCACCTCGCATTTATTTATAAAAATCTTTATTGGATTATTGGTGCTCATCATATTATTTGCTGGACCCTTCTTAGGATGTTATTGACTACTGTTGCTTGCTTTTAGGAGCGTGAGGTATGGTAATTGTAATAATTGTTCCCTTATCATTGGTTATTTTCAGATCTCCCATCAGACTTTCCACCCTACTTCTTACATTTCCCAGACCCATACCTCCAGTGGGTTGTTTGGTCAGCCCGATTCCGTCATCCGAAATCTGAAGGTGAAGCTTATTCTTGGATGATTTAATGCTTATTACAGCATTTTTTGCATTGGCGTGTTTGAGAATATTAGTGGTAAGTTCCAGAATTATGCTATACATTTCAAATTCAACTTTACCATCTAACCGATCTTCTAAACCTTCAACCTGAAAATTGAAGGCTATTTCATTATTTTCATTTAATTTATCAACGAGCCGCTGAACCGTCAGCACCAAACCATGCGCATCTAGTTCGTCTGGCATCAGATTGTGCGACAGACTTCTTAATTCCTTATATGCCTTACCCACCATTTGTTGAACACTATTATAAATGGTGCGCTCATGCTCCGGAAGCATCTTTTTGTCGATTCCATACAGATACCAGTTCAGTGAAGCCAGGGTTCCTCCTAAGCTATCATGGAGCTCGGCAGCTACCCTTTTTCTTTCGAGCGTCTGGCCTTTAATGAGGGAGGTTCGTATTTCGGCATTTTTATGCCTCAGGTTGATATTTGCCCTCCAGAGAAACAAGGCAAAGATGATAATGAGCAGTAAGGTACAGATCAGGAATATTTGAACTACACGCTGTTGATCTATAATTTTTTGTTGGATTTCTAAATCTTTTTTCTTGTTGTCAAACATGAGCTGAGACATGGTAAACTGCCTTTCAATTCGCTCCTGATGCATCAACCTCCTGTTAAAATGCGTCTGTTCCAGACATTCTATAGTAGACTTCAGATCGCCCTTTTGCTTGTATGCCTGGGCTAAAGCGGCCAATGCCCAGGTAATCTGAAGGGGAGAGTGATATTTCTTTGAAAGCTCTAAGGCTTTCAACCCAGTTTCAATGGCTTTATCCTGGTCGTTCATATGTACATAGAGATTGCTCAGATCATTCCATATACTCATCAACCCGTATCTCAGATTAACCTTCTCGTACAATTTGCGTGATCTGTGAAAGTACTCTTCGGCTCTTGCATAATCCTCATGTCTCAGATACATATAGCCCTCTGCCTGTAAACAGGTGGCCTTTCCATAATCATTTCCCAGCCGTTCATATAACTGAAAGGTCTGATCATACATAGATTTTGCCTTGATTACTTCACCTTTTTCCCGGAAATGATTGGCTATACTTTCCATGCACAGCGCCTTGGCACTATCTGCTTTGTATAAGTTGAAGGTTTTCAGAGCACTTTCGAAATAGTAATAGGCCTTGTCAAAGTCCTTATACTCGGTATAGGTTTCTGCCAAAAATCTTTCTGCATATGCCCTTTCTAACGGAAGGTTTTTTTTGACTGCAAGCGTATAACTTTCATTGGCCAATTCGCGCAGGAAATCGTAGCCACCTTCGCTAACATAAAATGAGCTTAATACATTATAGGTCTGAAGCTTACCTTCGTCCCAGTCATTTTTTTGGCATAAAGCCAGGGCCTCCTTTGCATAGCGTATAGCTACTGCGGCATCTTGGTAAAGATACTTACGAGCGAGGCGGTTGTATTCATGAATCAGTAAGGTGTCTTTGCGAAATACACCAGTAGAGGTAGATGCCGTCAGGCCTTTATCATAGCTTACGGTTTCCTGAATGTTTTGAGCCTGCGTGGGGAAAACAAACCAAGTACAGCAGACGGCTAACCAGAGGAAGTTGTACCATCGTTCATTAATATGTAAAAACATCAGGGAAAATTTTATATCAATAGGCCGTTTATTTTCGAAAAAATAGAATAAATGATTCAAATATAAGAATTTCGATTCACTATTGTAGGGAAATGGTTTTTTACCAATTGCTATCTGGTAGGACGTTTTTATACCCAGAAATTAGGGGTAGGGCAAATTAACTTCATAGCCTTATGGGCGATCATAGGGGAAAGGGGCAAAGATGGCTCCCGCCTTAGCAAAACTGGAGCCACCCTTTTAGAATTTGTTATATAATATTTAAGGTCTGTTCCTTTATTTTTTCGAGTTCATCCTTCATCCGTACTACCAGGTGCTGAATGGTAGAATCGTTAGCCTTAGAGCCAATAGTATTTACTTCTCTACCTATTTCCTGGGTAATGAAGTTTAATTTCTTCCCGTTACTTTCGGGAAGGTTAAGTGTTTCTATGAAATAATCTAAGTGATTTTGGAGTCGGATTTTTTCTTCCGATATGTCAAATTTCTCTATATAATAAATTAACTCTTGTTCAAATCGATTTTGGTCAAGGTTTTCGTCAGACAGTAGTTCCCGAACTTGCTTTTCTAAACGTTCTCTTACTGCGGGAATTCGCTTTTTGTCCTGTTCTATTACATCTTTTAACAATTGGTCGATCGTAGCAATGTATTCCGAAAATTTATCCGAAGTCATCTTGCCTTCCTGCTCCCTAAAATGATTGCATTTTTGGAGAGCTTCCGTTACGGCCTGTTTGATTAGCTGCCATTCCATTTCTTTATCGGCTTCTTGCACCGACTCATTATTATAGGCGTTGGGAAGCTGAAGTGCCATTTTTAGGAGGGCCGTACGGTCTGGTTCAAATCCCATCTCCTTAGAACTAGCTGCAAGATCATCGAAATATGCTTTCACCAACAAACGATTGACAGTGGTGGAAGCTACCGTCTTACCGGTCTGCTGGACGGTTAGAGTAAGTTCGGCTTTGCCTCTTTCCAAGGAGGATGTAAGCAGATTGCGAATTTCGATTTCTTTATCGGAATAGCTTCTGGGTATGCGGCAGTATAGATCCAGGAATTTGGCATTCAGCGTTTTTATCTCTACCGTCACCAAAAGGCTCTCGGTTTCTACGGTGGATACGCCATACCCGGTCATTGATTTTAGCATCAGACTTATGTTAAAGAGTTTTTACGATTTGTTTTGGTTATTGAACCTTTGCTTTCCACCCGATTTTGCAGGGTGTTGATTTTCAGATTGTTGAGGCTTCGATATCAATGCCCCGGCGTCGATATCCTGTTTTTCGAGGCGGTAAGCGCTAATGTCGCAAGCAAGATAAATGGCTTGCAATAGCGAGCCGGGCTCCGCCTGGTTTTTTCCGGCAATGTTATAGGCAGTACCATGATCGGGGGAGGTACGCACTACCGGAAGCCCACCAGTGAAATTTACCCCTTCATTGAAGGCTATGGCTTTAAAGGGGATTAGACCTTGATCGTGGTACATGGCCAAAACCGCATCGTATTGCTTATAGGTATTGGCGGCAAAAAAACCATCGGCAGGGAAAGGCCCAAATACAAGTTCTCCTTTTTCTAAAAAGTTTTTCAGGGTAGGGCTTATCACATCCACCTCTTCGCTACCCAGAAGTCCATTTTCGCCCGCATGGGGATTCAATCCAAGGACTGCCAGTTTAGGTTTTTTGATTCCAAAATCATTTCGCAGAGAGGTAAGCATTTGCTCAATTTTTTTGGACAACCGATCCGGATTAACTTGTGACCGAACCCTTCCTAGAGGAATATGGCCCGTAAGCACGCCGACCCGAAGATTGCCCGAGACCATAAACATCAGGGCATCCTGTACCGAAAAAGCATCAGCCAGGAACTCTGTATGGCCCGGAAACTTGAATTCAGCGCTCTGGATGTTGTCCTTATTGATAGGGCCGGTGACTAGGCCTTGAATAGTTCCTGCCCTCAAATCTTCTACTGCACGGGTCAGGCATGCCAATGATGCCTGTCCAGCTTCGGTCGTTATCGATCCCGGGTTTATGTCCAGTTGATTGTCTTGCCAGCAACTTATGACATTGGTTAATTTATGGCTGGCTTGTTCTACCCTCTGGATTCCGTGTAAGGACCAGTCTTTCATGCCCAGTTGATTTCTGTAATAGTTAAGGACCTTCATCGATCCATATATTACAGGGGTGCAAAGACGGGATAATTGATTGCCTTCCAATGCTTTTAAGATCACTTCAGGGCCAATACCATTGTAGTCGCCAATGGTGATTCCAATAATGGGTTTATGCGTACTTTGATCGTTCATTTACGTATTATCTACTATTTGTCCATTTGGTTTGCGATTCTCTGTTAAATTTGCACGTCGCATTCCGCTGGCAAGTTACAAAAAATACCGTGCTCCTATGAATATACTAATCGTTGATACGATGCATCCGTCACTTTTTACCATGATAGACGAAAATGGATGGACTTATACTTATCTTCCAAAGCTCAGCAGAACAGAAATATTGGAGTGTTTGGAGGGCTACCAAGGCCTAATTGTACGAAGCAAGACCCGAATTGACGAAGAGATTTTAAATTCGAGCTCTACTTTAGAATTTATTGCTCGCGCAGGGGCAGGCTTGGACCTGATCGACTTAGATGCAGTGCAAAAACGCAATATCAAGTTATTCCATGCCGGTGAGGGCAATCGAGATGCGGTAGGAGAGCAGGCCCTGGCTATGATCCTTGCCCTGTTTAATAATTTAATCCGCGCTGACCGACAGGTGAGACAGGGAATCTGGGACAGGGAAGGAAACCGAGGAGTTGAACTAATGAACAAGACGGTTGGTATTGTTGGCTATGGAAATAATGGTCAGGCCACTGCAAAGCGATTTTCGGGCTTTGGTTGTCGTGTGTTGGCCTACGATCGTTATCGAAAGCACTACGGAGATGATTATGCTCAGGAGGCTGATTTCGAAGAATTGCTGGCTCAATGTGATGTTATCAGTTTTCATGTGCCCTTAACTGAAGAAACGAAGTTTTGGGTAGATGACGATCTGATAGGGGCCTTTTCCAAACCTTTTTACCTTATGAATCTGTCGAGAGGGGAAGTTGCGAGGATGGATGCTGTGGTAAAAGGACTTCAGTCTGGGAAAATTCTGGGAGCTTGTTTAGATGTTCTCGAAAACGAGAAGCTATCGACCCTCACTTCGTCTCAGCAGGTCTCCTTCGATTACCTATGTGCATCCGACCAGGTGGTACTTAGTCCTCATATTGGGGGCTGGACCCATGAAAGCTATATTCGTATCAACGAAGTTTTGGTGAAGCAGATCGTGCAAGCATATCAGCTGTAACCATAGCTGTAAAACAAATATGCCGACCAATGGTCGGCACGTTTGCATCTATTAGCCATGAAAAATAAAATACTTACTTGCCCAAAGTTCCACGAAGTGCCCGTGGGATTTCTACAGAAGCAATGGGATTACTTGGTGCTGACAATATAACAAAATTTTCAGCTTTAATTGCACCAACCTTAACAGATTTTCCTAAGTCTAAGTCAGTAACGTCTACTTCTACAAAGTCAGGGATGTTTTCTGCTAATCCTTGAACGCGTAATTTACGCAATTTTTGATTCATTTTACCACCTTTTATTACACCGGCTGATGTTCCAGTCAATTTAACAGGCACTTCCACCTTGATTTCCTTTCCAGGAACGATTTGTAAAAAATCGGCGTGGATTAAAGAATCGTTTACGGGATGGAATTGTTTTTCCTGAAGGATGGCATTATATATATCCCCCTCAATATTGAGGGTTACATTAAATACATCTGGTAAGAAAAGCAAGTCGCGGTATAACATTGCTGGCGCATAGAAATGCACCTGCTCACCACCACCATACAACACAGACGGAATATAACCTTGTGAACGTAATTCCTGGGCTTCCGTCTTGCCGAGATTCGCTCTTTTAAACCCTACAATCTCATGCTTTTTCATAAGAATAATTATTTAGAAAGATGTTAAAACTAATTTACTGTTGATTTATAAATAATGAACTAATAGATTCATGATCACGAATACGTCCAATCGCTTTGGCAAATAATTCCGCCACTGAAAGTACTTTTATTTTATCGTTTTTCTGTTTCAGGGGGATCGTATCGGTAACAATCAGTTCCTCCAATACAGAATTGGCGATGTTTTCATGTGCTTTTCCCGACATGATCGGGTGGGTACTAATGGCTCTAACTGAGTTGGCCCCCTTATTTTTAATGATCTCTGCTGCCTTGCAGAGGGTTCCACCTGTGTCTATCAGGTCGTCTACCAATACCACATCCATGCCTTCTACATCTCCAATGACCTGCATACTTGCAATCTCATTAGCGCGTTTGCGGTGCTTATCACACAGAATCATATCCGCATTCAGGAATTTGGCGAAGTTCCTGGCCCTAGCCGCACCTCCCATATCCGGAGAAGCAATCAATAGGTTCTGCAAACCCAGAGACTGAATATAAGGAACAAAAATTGACGTTCCTTCCAGATGATCTACAGGCAAATCGAAAAAGCCTTGTATCTGACCGGCATGTAAATCGACGGTCATCAGGCGATCTACCCCTACAGAAGTCAATAAATTGGCCACAACTTTAGCGGCAATCGCCACCCTAGGTTTGTCCTTACGATCCTGGCGAGCATAGCCGAAGTAGGGGATGACTACCGTTACATAATGAGCGGAGGCCCTTCGGGCCGCATCCACCATCAATAACAGTTCCATTAAATTGTCAGCCGGAGGGAAGGTCGATTGTATTAAAAATACATCGCAACCTCTTACCGACTCCTCAAAACTTGGGGACAGCTCGCCATCACTAAACTTACGAAGGGTATATCCCCCCAGCTCCTTTCCGAAGAATCTGGCAATGTCTTTTGCTAGATATTCTGACTGACTTCCTGAAAAGATTTTTACTGTGTTGAATGAACCCATGGTTAAGTGAAAATTTGCGCAAAATTATATAAAAATCAGTTAATTACGAGGATATTTTCGCAAAAATATCAGATATATTTTAAAAATGATACTTCCAGCTAGGAATCCTACTATCCAGCCGACCAAAATATCGCCCGGATAGTGTACACCTACATAGATTCTACTGTAGGAGTAAATGACGACCCATATGGCTAGAATCCAGATAAATCGATGCTTATGACCGAGCAGAAGGATCCACGTTGTGGCCACTGCAGCACTGGTAGAGGCGTGAGAGGAAGCAAAGCCATATTGTCCACCACAGCCCCCCACATTATGGACAAGGGCGTTGAGGGCCGGTTCGAAACAAGGCCGCAGCCGTTCAAAATAGGGCTTCATAAGCCCGGAGGTGATATAGTCGGATAGACCTGCAGCAGCTATAATAGCTATGATCATCAGCCAGCTGCTCTTTTTTTCACTGCGAATGGTGAAGGCCAATAAGGCCAGATACATTGGAATCCAGGTGTACTTAAAGGTAATCCAATCCATTAAGAAATCGAATACCGGATTGTGAAAACTATTAAGATACAAAAATAGCTCCTGATCCAACTCTGCAAGCTGTCCAATGAATTCTTGCATATCTAAAAGCCGAGTACTTTTCTAATTTTCTGAATGGTTTCCTGAGCGACTGCTCGCGCCTTCTCTTCTCCTGCCTTTAAAATTACTTCTAATTCTTCAGTATGCTCCATATAATAGTCAAACTTCTTTCGAGGTTCATCAAATTTAGTGAGAATACAGTCGAGAAGTTCTTGTTTGGCATGGCCATATCCATAGCCTCCACGCTCATAATTGGCCTTCATTTCCTCAACTTGTGCCGGAGCTGCCAACAAAGAATAGAGTTTAAAGGTGATATCTTGTTGCCAATCTTTAGGCTCCTCCAGAGGTGTGGAGTCAGACTTGATTTTCTTGAGGACTTTTTTTAATTCCTTTTCCGGAAGAAAAATATCTATGAAATTATGATAGGACTTGCTCATTTTCTGGCCGTCGATGCCTGGAATAGTCATCAGCCGTTCGTCTATACGCGCTTCAGGTAGTACGAGTACCTCTTCACCTGCCTGTAGGTTAAATCGATTGGCAATGTCTCTGGACATTTCCAGATGCTGCTTCTGATCCTTACCTACGGGGATGATATTGGCATTGTATAACAGAATGTCGGCAGCCTGCAGGACAGGGTAAGTAAATAGTCCTGCATTAACTTCCGAAAGTCTTTCCGACTTATCCTTATACGACGTGGCATTGGCCAACATAGGGAAGGGGGTGAAACAGTTGAGGTACCAGTTTAATTCTGTATGCTCCTGAACCCGTGATTGTCTCCAGAATACATTCTTACTAGTATCGAAGCCGAAGGATAACCAAGTAGCGGCAATGGCCCGCACGTACTCCTCTCTTAATTTACCGTCTTTAAGGGTTGTAAGTGAATGTAAATCGGCAATAAAGAAAAATGATTCATTACCGGGCTCTTTGGATAATTCGATAGCGGGTAAAATTGCCCCCAGAATATTGCCCAAATGGGGACGGCCGCTGCTTTGAATTCCAGTTAAAATTCTAGACATTGGGTGGTGTTGGAATAAAATAGTTCAAAATAATAGTGTCACTGAGTCTTATCATCTGACAGTCAGTAAACTTTAGCATCTCCGCCTAACAGGTTGTCGTCTTCTAAGGAGAAACATAATTCAAAATACGAGAAATTGAGTCAGAAAAACGTAGTAAATTTGAAATAATTAGAAATTCTCTGGACACACCTATTCTTATGACACCCTATTGCTTGGCGTGATATAGGACTGGTAATTAATAAATTATATTGGATATGCTTCATCAGAACACCTTGAATTTTTTGTCCGATCTGGCCGAACATAATGAAAGGGAGTGGTTCCAGGAGAATCGCCCCCGATACGAGGAGGCTAAGGCAGACTTTGAGACTTTGATTTCGAACCTGATAGATCGGATTGGAAAGATCCAAGAACTGGGGCCATTACAGCCCAAGGATTGTATTTTTCGAATCAATCGGGATATCCGTTTTTCTAAGGATAAGTCTCCATACAAACTCCATTTCAGCGCCGGTATCGGTCCAGGGGGCAAGGGAGCCGGAAGGGTAGATTACTATTTACAAATCCAACCTGGAGGCCAATCGTTATTGGGAGGAGGAATGTGGAACCCAACAACGGAACAGCTGGCCAGATATCGTCAGGAAGTAGACTATAATGCTAAAGAATTTAAAACAATTATAGAGAATAAAGCCTTTCGAGCCTATTTTCCTGAAATACATGGTGCTACTTTGAAGACTGCTCCTAAGGGCTATCCGAAGGATCATCCCGAAATTGAACTGCTCAAAAGAAAGGCCCTGTTCTTTGCACATAACTTCTCTGACCAGGAGATTTTACTGCCCGATTTTCTGGATCGGGTGATGGAAGGGATCGTAATCTTGAAACCATATTGCGATTATATGAATTATACCTTATATGATGAGGCCGAATCTTTTTGAAAAGCCCCATTCACTGTTACCATTAATACCAAATTAGACATGCAATTCTCTCACCTGCACTGCCATACACAATTTTCATTGCTGGATGGCGCTGCTGATATTAAGAAACTATTTAAAAAGGCTAAGGAGGACAATATGCCCGCCGTAGCGATCACCGATCATGGCAATATGTTTGGCGTGTTCGAGTTTGTTGCAGAAGGGAATAAACAAGGTGTAAAACCTATCGTTGGCTGTGAATTTTATGTCGTAGAGGACAGGAGCATACGCCAATTCACAAAGGAGCGGAAGGATGTGAGGCATCATCAACTACTACTTGCCAAGGACGAAATCGGCTATAAAAATTTAGTAAAAATGTGTTCCCTGGGTTATATCGAGGGAATGTATGGTAAGTATCCACGGATAGATAAGTCATTAATTGTCAAGTATCATCAAGGACTTATTGCAACCACCTGTTGCATAGGCGCTATAATCCCGAAAACCATTCTCAGAAAAGGCGAAGCTGAAGCGGAAAAGGAATTTAAATGGTGGCTCGATCTGTTTGGAGAAGACTTCTATGTAGAACTTCAAAGACACGAAATCAGGGATCAGATTATCGTTAATGAGGTATTAGTACGGTTTGCCAGAAAGTATAATGTTAAAATAATTGCTTCTAATGATTCGCACTACGTAGATCAAGAAGATTGGAATGCCCATGATATTTTACTCTGTATAAATACGGGAGATAAACAAAGTACGCCTAAAGCTAAGGATTTCGATGATGATAAGGGCATTAGCAAGGGGTCGCGATTTGCCTTCTATAACGATCAATTCTATTTTAAGAAAACCAGCGAGATGATGTCGCTGTTTCATGACCTGCCTGAGTCGATCGATAATACCAACGAAATTGTTGGCAAAATTAAAAATTTAGACCTGCGTAAAGATATTCTTCTCCCCAATTTTCCAATTCCCGACGAATTCAAGACCCATACGCTGTCGGAAATGGTTGGGAAGAAGGAACTTACACCTGATGTGCTTAATCAATGGGAGTATCTTAAGCATATTACCTTCGTTGGAGCCAAATTTAAGTATGGAACCATTACGCCTGAAATTGAAGACCGGCTCAATTTTGAATTGGCGACGATTCGAAATATGGGTTTCCCGGGTTATTTCCTTATTGTGGCTGACTTTATAGATGCAGGAAGGAAAATGGGTGTTTTTATTGGGCCTGGGAGAGGATCTGCTGCAGGCTCAGTGGTGGCCTACTGTACGGGAATAACCAATATAGATCCTATCAAATACGATCTTCTTTTCGAGCGTTTTCTAAATCCTGATCGTATTTCCCTCCCTGACATTGATACGGATTTCGACGACGAAGGCCGTCAGAAGGTAATTGACTATGTGGTTAAGAAATATGGTTACAATCAGGTAGCTCAGATTGTTACCTATGGCACGATGGCCGCCAAATCGGCCATTAAAGATGTGGCCCGGGTGATGGACCTTCCCCTTTTTGAAGCAAATTCTCTGGCTAAGCTGGTACCGGATAAGCCCAGCTATGGCATGACTTTGAATAGGATTTTTACTGCTCCTTTGGACGGAGAGGGTAGTCTGCTCAAAAAAGAAGGTATATCCCCCGAAGAGCTGGATAACGTAAAAAAAATGAGGGGCATAATTGCTGGTTCCGATTTGCAGGCTAGTGTGTTGCAGGAGGCGAAGAGGCTGGAAGGTACCGTGCGTAATACCGGTATTCATGCGGCTGGGATCATTATTGCTCCCAGCGATCTCACGGAAATTATTCCGGTAAGTACTTCTAAAGATTCTCAATTATTAATTACCCAGTATCAGGGGAAAATAATTGAAGACGCAGGAGTGATAAAAATGGACTTTTTAGGCTTGCGTAACTTAACGATCATCAAGGAAGCGCTAAGGCTGATCAAACAAAACCATGGGGTTGAAATCGAAATTGATAATATTCCCCTAGACGACAAAAAAGTTTTCGAGCTTTTTCAAAAGGGAGAAACCAATGCCATTTTTCAGTTTGAGTCCGACGGGATGAAGAAATATATGCGCGAGCTTATTCCCGATCGTTTTGAGCACCTTATCGCTATGAACGCCCTGTATCGTCCTGGTCCATTGGCGTATATTCCTAATTTCATCCGAAGAAAAAATGGCTTAGAGGAAATTACTTACGATCTGCCCGAATTGGAAGAGTACCTAGCCGATACCTATGGGATTACCGTTTATCAGGAGCAGGTGATGTTGCTTTCTCAGAAGCTCGGAGGCTTCACCAAAGGCCAGGCAGATACCCTTCGGAAGGCTATGGGTAAGAAGCAGATCGAAACCCTGCACAAACTGAAAGGTGATTTCATGAAAGGTGGAGGCGATAAGGGGTTAGACCTGAAGAAGTTGGAGAAGATTTGGACGGACTGGGAAGCTTTTGCTTCCTATGCCTTCAATAAGTCCCATTCAACATGTTATGCCTTTGTAGCCTATCAAACCGCCTACCTGAAGTCGCATTACACGGCGGAGTATATGTCCGCTGTACTAACCAGCTCTCTGGGGAATATCGAGAAGATCACCTTCTTTATGGAGGAATGTAAAAATCAGGGTCTTGTAGTCCTAGGTCCCGATGTCAATGAGTCGGATAGGCAGTTTAATGCTAATGATAAGGGCGAAATCCGATTTGGGCTGGCAGGTGTAAAAGGAAGTGGAGATGCGGCTGTAGAAGCCATTATTGAAGAGCGCAACGCCCGGGGGCCCTTTACGGATATTTTCGATTTTATTATCAGAGTGAATTTAAGAACTGTAAATAAGAAGACCATAGAAAGTTTGGCCTATGCTGGTGCTTTTGATTGTTTTAGTGAATATCATAGGGCCAATTTTTTTGCAACAGAACCCAATGAAAATGGGACTTTTATAGAACGACTGATACGGTATGCCAATAACTACCATAGTGAAAAAAACTCTGCTCAGGCTAGCTTATTTGGGGCTTTCGGCGGAAATGATGCACTTTTGGTGAAGCCCAAAACCACGGACGTGCAGCCTTGGAGTGATCTGGAGAAGCTGCGCTACGAACAAGAGGTGGTAGGATTTTACATCTCTGGCCATCCTCTGGACTCTTTTCGGATAGAGCTCGAGAATTTTTGTACCTGCACAGCCAATCAGGTACTTTTGATAGGAGAGGGAGAAAAGAAGCCTAAAAATTTCGAGAAGGAAATAAGTATCGGGGGAATAGTCACCAGTGCGATGGAGCGTACCTCCAGAAACGGAAATACATTTATGATTTTCCGAGTGGAGGATTACGGTGGTTCGCTAGAAATATTATTAGGTGGTGAAGATTATATACGATTCAAAAATTATCTGCAGGTGGGTCATTTTTTACATATTAAAGGCCGGGTTCAGAATCGATGGAAACAGGAAGATCAGTTTGAATTTAAAGTCCTTCATATTCAATTACTCACCGAAATACGGGAAAAGCTATGTCGTAAAATAAGCGTGAATGTCCCCCTGGAATTTATTGATGACCGTACGATCCAGATCCTTAAAGAAACATTTGAAAGCAATCCGGGTAGCTGCTCTCTCAATTTGGTTGTAGTCGATTACGAATCCAAAATGGAAGTAGAGATGATTTCCCGAGGCTATCGGGTTGCCCCTAGTAATGAATTGTTTAAAACCCTGGGATTAATGGAGGGAGTAAAGTTTTCGTTGAATTGATTTCTATACTTACCCTTGCGGAACTTTTAGAAGTTCAAATTGATTAATTATACATCTTATTAATAACCAAGAAACAGAATCTAAAATGGGAAAAGCACTTGAAATTACCGATAGCACCTTTGAGGAACTAATCCAAAGCGAAAAACCAGTATTGGTTGATTTTTGGGCCGAATGGTGTGGGCCTTGTAAAATGATCGGGCCGGTTGTAGAGCAGCTAGCTGGAGAATATGAAGGTAGGGCCGTAATTGGTAAAATGGACGTTGATATGAACTCTGCTGTCCCTGCTAAGTTTGGAATTCGTAGTATTCCTACTCTGATGATCTTTAAAGGAGGTCAGCTGGTAGACAAAGTGGTAGGGGTTGTACCCAAAACTACTTTGGAAGAAAAATTGAATGCACAATTGACTGAGACTGTTTGAGTCTAAGGATTTGACCTATATGTTGCGCACAGAGCCCGAATGGTATCTGTGCGCATTTTTTTTATATATGCTGTTAGGCCATTATTCGATAATGGTTATAGTATAAGCTGCCTGGTAGGTAGAACCTCCTTCCAGTTGTACCATTCCCTCTTTGTTTTCTAGTTGCTGATCGGCTTCTGTACTGTCGGCTATGCCCAACCAGGGTTCAATGCACACAAAATCGCCTTCTGGCTTGGCCCAGATTCCCAGATAAGGAAAATCTGTAAAGTCCATGCGAACGCAGGTGGCGTTCCTTCGACTTTTCAGGGATACTCCTTTCGATTTAAGATTTTTAAAAATTAAAGCATCAGTCCTGAAAAGTTCATGGCTCAGTGGCAGGACAGATGTCTGATTCAATACGGGTCTGGTCTGTGGCCTGACTAACCCCTTTTCGTCTAAGAGCCAGGTAACGTCCGTTTCTATTTCGTCGAATTCCAGATAATAGTCTTCATACTTCTCATTTTCATAGAACGGACAAGTAAATGCTGGATGACCGCCCAATGAGAAATAAAGGGGTTCTTCGTCAGGATTAATTATGCGATGATGAACCTGCAAGGAATTGCCGTCGAGAATAAACGAGATATAAAATTCAAACGCAAAAGGGTAAACTTCCAGTGTAGCTTTATCCTGCTTCAGGCAATAGGTGACCTTCGTCTCTGTTTTTTCGATCAACTGCATTTTTTCGTTATTACGAATAAATCCATGTCTGGGTAAATGAAACGGTTGTCCCTTATAATAAACGACCCCCTCTTTCACGGCCCCTATGGCAGGGAAAAGCACAGGAGCAGAACTACCCCAAACAGATGGTTCGGCATGCCATATATATTCCAGGTCATTGATTTTCGATTTTATTTCGCAGAGCTCAGCACCCTTGTCAAGTATTGAGATTTTTAAATGTTCGTTCTGAATGGTCTGTTTCATCTTTAAATAAAGTTGGATTGTCTCACGACCCGCAGCTTAGGCCATTAGTCGAGCTGGTCCATTGCTTTTAAAATTATATCGCATGCCAGCCTGATTTCTTTTTCTTCAATGATTAATGGAGGCGCTATTCGCATCGCATTATCGCAGAACAGGAACCAATCGGTTACTATTCCTTGGTCAATGCAAAGGTCTATGGTTCGTTTTAAGATGGAGAAGGATTCCATTTCAACGGCCAACATCAATCCTTTACCCCTTACCTCCTTGATCCGGGGGTGACGGAGAAGTTCCTTAAATAGTGCTCCCTTCTCAATGGCCTTCTCAGCAAGACGTTCTTCGAGTGTTACATTTAAGGCCGCCAATGCCGCGGCTGCACTCACCGGATGACCCCCAAAGGTGGTTATATGGCCCAGGACAGGATTGTCCTTGAAGACCTGCATAATCGTTTGAGAGGCCATGAAAGCTCCGATAGGCATGCCACCACCCATGCCCTTGGCACTTAAAAGTATATCAGGATAAATATTATATTGTTCAAAGGCCCAAAAGGAGCCTGTGCGTCCATAACCAGTTTGGATTTCATCCAGTATAAGCAAGGTTCCTGTTTCTGTACAACGTTGGCGTAGGGCTTCGAAATAACCTGAAGGAGGAATCCGGACACCAGCTTCTCCTCCAACAATTTCAATAATGATGGCGGCTGTTTTCTCCGTGATCCGGGATAAGTCTGCCAGCGCACCGTGTTCAATATGGCTGATACCCGGGAGCAATGGACGGTAGCTATTCTTAAAAAACTCCGCTCCCGCAAGGCTTAATGCTCCCTGTGTTGCCCCATGATAGGCATTATAACAGGCTATGAATTCGTTTCGGCCGGTATAACGCTTGGCAAGCTTCATTGCTCCTTCCACTGCTTCGGTGCCTGAGTTGGTAAGATATATATGATCAATTGCTCCATATGGAGCTGATCGCTCTTCAGGTAAGGTGAGTGTATTCGCCAGGGCTTGAGCTAGAAGTACCTGGCTGCTTTGTATAAACTCTCCATAGACCAGCAAATGCATATGTTTATCGAGCTGATCATATATAGCCTTGAGCACTTTAGGGTGCCGGTGCCCTACATTGCTTACTCCAATGCCTGATATAAGGTCCATATAGGACTTACCCTCCTGGTCATACATATATAGCCCCTCTGCCCGTGAAATATCAAGAGCCAAAGGGGAGTCGGATGTCTGAGCCAAGTGAGCAAAAAATAATTGTCTTTGTGTAGTATGCATTTTAAATGTCTAATACTTTCAAAAAGTATTGTACGGTGAATGGTATTAAAAGTAAAATAAGTATATCTAAGCCTTTTTAGGGGCCGTGTCTTTCTTAAGCGTTGGTTTATTAGCTTTAGTATTAGGGCCCGATTGCTTGCCTTTCGTAATGAGGTTTTCTTTGGTATCAAGTCCAGCCCTATGAGTATTCGTTAGGGGCCAGCCTACACTATCTCCCCAGGTTAGATGATTCTCAGATTTATATTCGTAAAGAGCCTTTGAAATAGCTAGATTAGCGACGGCTTCAACTACCCATTCAAAATATTCAGGGCCAATGGAGTATATATCTGCATCTGGTATGGGATCGCAGGGGTCTATCAAATAAGGAGTGTCTCCCTGAATAGCAAATTCGACGGCACTGATATCATAGCCTAGGGCTTTGTTAAGGCGGATGGTCATAGTCTCCATTTGTCCTAATAGAGCAGTACGCTTTTCTTCGGGAATCCTGTTCTCTGTCGCGTATCGTAAATGGTGCGGATTATGGGGTTCATAGGGCATGATGAGTACCTGTTCTCCACCCACATAGTAGCAGCGAAAATAGGCATCAAATTTGATTTCCTGCTGAAGCATCATAGCTTCCTGACCCGTCTCTTCGTGTTTGTGCCACAGGTCATGTGCATTGACTACCTTAAATACTTTTTTATGGCCAATCCGCCGATGAGGTTTCAGGAAGGCAGGAAATCCTACGTACCGAAACATCTCTTCCCAGGCCATGGGGAATGATAAATTTCTAAATGAATTCTCACTTGTCCCATCAGGTCGTTCTTTTGATGGCAGTAGCACGGTTTTGGGAATAGGAATTCCGAGTTTTAATGCGACATTCATATTAAAAAACTTTTCATCGGTTCCTACCCAAAATGGATTGTTTAAAATGGTTGTACCCTGGAGCGCGGCCTGTTTTAGTACAGACTGATAAAAGGGGATGGTAGGTCCAATCCTATCGATTATCAGGTCATAGTTCAGTGGTGAAACAGGGGAAGCCTGATCAATTCGCACACTTTCAGCAAGTACACCGGAAACATTTTTTGAGTTAATTCTTTCAATCAATGCATTAGGGAAGGTATTCTCTGCCGCGTATAGTAATCCGATTCTCTTCATAGTTTCTTTGATTATGCGTTTAGCCCCTTCCTGGTCATCTTGTGTGGGCGAAGCGATGGTCTGAAATATAAGACTTTATTCTCAGTCCATCAAGGGGCATGATTCCCTATGACAAGGCCTGGAGAAAGGCCATGGTATCCACATTGTCGGCGTAGTCATTCAGGCCCGGAAGTTGACTTCGCCCCAGGGTTACACTATCAGGATGAATAGCTGATGAGGCTGCTACTACGCACTGAATTTTCTCTTTTTGCTCTTCAAGATTCTGCCGAACCGTATCTAAAGACGTGTAGGTCTCATAATGTAGCATACTGATCGGGGAGACTAATGCGGGACTTTCAGTTAGAATTAAGAATCCGTTGTCCAGATGCGGTACCCGGTTGATCAGCACAATGGATTTGTTGTATTCGTAATTATTAAAGAACTTATGGTGATTTAAATAGTGGGGTGCCATCTCTTCAATGGCCTCATAGAATGCCGTGAATTCATAATTTACGGGTACATATAGCTTAGAGACATTGCGACAGCCTAAGCCATAATAAAGTAGGATATCCCTTCCCAAGGCCTCAAGTTCTTCCCTGCTTTCCTCTCCCGAGAGTATTGCTATAGAAGTTCTATTTTTTCGGATGATATGAGGTTTACTGGCAAAATAATGGTGGAAATATCGGGCCGTATTATCACTTCCGGTAGCAATATAGGCATCCGCGGTGTTTAGTCGCTCCACTACCTGGATGGATGCCTTCAGACGAGGTTCTATTTCAATTAACTGTTGGAATAATAGGTTCATCAAAACCTGATCGTCTGAGCTTAATTTGGCCATTAGCTGATGTCCCGAAACGAGCACACATAAGGCATCGTGAAAGCCAACTGCTGGAATATTTCCCGCCATAACTACACCAATTTTTTTGGAGGAATGGGGTTCGATGTACTTTTCGGACCAAAGATTAAGTTTCTCCTCATGTAAATATTCCTCGGCTAGGGCTTGCAGGGATTGGCTTACAAGTTCAGGTGTAAACCAATTATTCTTTCTGTAGGCGGCTTCTGCCCAATCGGCCATCTTTGCTTTATTATGTTCCGAACCTATTATTTTCCCTAGGTTTACCAGGGCATCGATGCGGTTTTTTCTTGAAATCATTACAGGGGGACTTAAAAAAGTTTAATATTTAAAATGGATTTAAAATTTCTGATTGTCTGGAAACTTTAAATAGTTATATTTGTTGTCTGTACTGACAAGAAATAGCAACAAATATAAACAATCCGGCGACTATGGCTATAATGATAACCGATGAATGCATAAATTGTGGGGCGTGCGAGCCAGAATGCCCTAACACTGCGATTTATGAAGGCGGGGTAGAGTGGACATGGAGTGATGGAACTAGTTTGGACGAGGTAGACTTCGGCGACGGTACCATCGTGAGTGGCACTGAAAAGCAGACTCCTGTATCTGACGAATTTTATTATATAGTAAATGATAAATGCACAGAATGTATGGGTTTTCATGAAGAACCTCAATGTGCAGCTGTTTGTCCAGTAGATTGCTGTGTTCCTGATCCAGATCATGAGGAAGACGAAGAGACGCTCTATGCCAAGAAAGCCTGGCTACATGCTGAATAGTATTTAAATAAGTTTTGTAAAGAGCTCAACGCTAGTTGGGCTCTTTTTTTTGTCAAAATTGTTGCAATTATTTCCCAAAATAGTCTTGGAGGGCCTCTATTTTACTTCCTTCTTCTGGTTTGCCCTTTATTTTTTTTCTTCTCGAAGGCATTATTTCGCTGGAGGGTCTGCTTAGGTTCGAAGTTAAGAACGACAGAGCCCATTTACTAAATATCATTTTATAGGCCCATTTCCTCTGGGATCATCTTTTGGTCATTGAGCTGACCTTTTTACTCTATATAATTCTCCCACCAGGTATCAATTCACCGCCCCGTAAACAACTATCTCGGCCATTTTTCTTTCCAGAGGAGTTCTTTGTGAAATCACCCTACGCTTATAAAAAATTTGGAAAAAATTAATAAATCAAAATTTAATATAAGTAGTTAAAAATCACAAATGATGAAAAACATGATAGAATTTATTGATTTTAGGGTACAAAAGTGAGAAAATATAGAAAATGTGGTTTTTTTTAGGTGCAATAATTGGAATAAAACATTTAAAAGTTAATATTTGGTATGTAAATGAGACCTAAATGAATTTAATCACCTTACAGAATAAAATTATGAGAAATCTCTATTGTACAGTATTATCTTTAATGGTTCCAGTCTGCGGGATAGCAGGCAATAATACCGATGATAAGAAAGAGTCGAAGGAGACAGCCCTGGTTTCCGTGACTGAGGTTAAGGAAAATGAAGAAGTCAAAGGGGTATTTTCATTTTCCGGGTATCTGGACTCCTATTATTCTGCCAATTTTAATAAGCCCAAATCTCGCTCTAATACAGGTGCTAGTAATGCCCGGGTATTCGATATAAAATCTGGCGAGTTTCAGTTGGGACTGGCGCAAGCCAAAGTGGCCTATACCAATAGCAAATCAGAAGCCGTAGTAGATCTTACTTTTGGTCCTAACGCGAATATGGGTAATTATGGAAACGCTATTTTTAGCACCGCACTTGCTATTAAACAAGCCTATTTTACCTATAATTTTACTAATAAATTTTCTATGACGGCGGGACAATTTGGTACGCATATCGGATATGAGGTGATAGATGCTCCTGCTAATTTTAATTATTCACTTTCGAATCTATTCAATAACGGACCCTTTTACCATACGGGATTAAAAGCCACTTATGCCTTTTCCGACAAAGTGTCTTTAATGGCGGGTGTGGTCAATAACGTTGATGGAATGGGAGATAATAATCGTAAAAAAGGAATTATCAGTCAGTTGTTTATAGCGCCCGTAGCCGATTGGAATGTTTACCTAAATTTCATGCATAGTAACGAAGCCAATCCCGATTCTTTAGGTAATGAGCCATCGGCATTCTACCGGGTAATAGATCTGACTACCAGTTATCAGGTAAGTGAAAAGCTATTATTAGGGGTCAATGCGGCTTTTGGTGGGCAAAAAGGAGATTATCAGGGAAGTGGTGGGCCATCCGACACAGAAACCTGGGGAGGATTCGCCCTGTATTCAAATCTCGCCATCACCGATCAGTTTGGACTAGGCGCTCGATACGAATACTTCAATAATGACAGCGGTGTAAGAGGATTGGTCAACAGTCAGGGTGCAGGCACGCACGTAAATTCTTATACCCTGACCGGTAACATTGCCCTTGCCGACGGACATATTTTAATTAAGCCAGAATTTCGCTTAGATGCTTACCCTAAACTATCCGGTGCATCTGAAGCTCAACAATTTGAAGATTCAAAAGGCGACTTTACGAAAAACAGCCAGACTACATTTGGAATGGCATTTATTTATCAATTCTAAAAATACCAATCTTATTTAATCTACCTTCTTAATTAATAAAATTCAATTATATGGAAAAGCGTAATTATTTACCTCTTATTATTCTGCTGGGAATCAGCCTTTTGGGGGTCTTCGTTCCGAATGTTCCCACACAAATTGTTACCGAAGGCATCGACTCGGGCGACACCGCATGGTTGCTAGTCGCCTCCGCCTTGGTATTACTCATGACGCCTGGATTGGCTTATTTTTATGGTGGGATGGTCAATAACAAAAATGTTATTTCTACCATGTTACAAAGCTTTATAGCGATGGGCGTAATCAGTGTCGTATGGGTACTGGTAGGTTTTAGCCTCGCCTTTGGAGACGATATTGGTGGATTCGTTGGAAATCCTACTACCTACTTTATGTTTAAAGGAGTTTTGGATGCTCCGGCATGGGGCACCATCCCATTCGCACTTTTTGCCATGTTCCAAATGAAGTTTGCGGTGATTACCCCGGCGTTGGTTACAGGCTCCATGGCGGAACGGGTTAATTTCCGGTCCTATGTATTATTCATGATTCTGTTTGGGGTCTTTATTTACTCCCCCCTTTGCCATATGACCTGGCACGAAGATGGACTTTTGTTTAAGATGGGCGTTCTTGACTTTGCTGGAGGAACCGTTGTGCATATGTCCGCTGGATGGGCTGCTCTGGCAGGTGCCATGTATCTTAAAAGACGTAAATCACTATTAGAAGATCACGTTCTTCCGCCGGCCAATATTCCTTTTGTTTTACTGGGTACTGGTTTGCTATGGTTTGGTTGGTTCGGATTCAATGCTGGATCTGCACTTTCGGCCGGCCCCTTGGCAGTAGCCGCTTTCGCTAATACGAATACCGCTGCCGGTGCAGCAGGTCTGGCCTGGGTGTTATTTGATGTCTCTAAAGGGAAAAAAGTATCTGCCCTAGGTTTTTGTATCGGTGCAGTAGTTGGATTAGTGGCTATTACACCTGCGGCAGGTTTCGTAACCATTCCATCGGCACTGTTTATCGGTACAATCGCTGGGGTGATCAGTAATTATGTTGCTCATTTGCGTACCCGTTCTACCTTGGATGATACCCTGGATGTTTTTCCATGTCACGGTGTAGGAGGTATGGTCGGAATGGTATTGACTGGTGTATTTGCTTCTTCAGGTGTGAATTCAGCAGTGACCGATCAAGGCCTTGCGTTTGGAGAAACCAGCCTATTTATTAATCATATGATCGCCTTAGTAGGGGTATCAGCCTTTGCATTTGGTGGATCGCTGCTCCTGCTAAAAATCACCGATCTTATACTACCACTCCGAGTGTCTGAGCAAGACGAAAAAGATGGTCTTGATATCAGCCAGCACGACGAGTTTCTGGTAGAAGCGTAATTGTTATTGAGGATGTTGTTTTTCTGAAAAATAGCCGGAAGTTTCCGGCTATTTTTTTATATTTTCAGCAGGTAAATTTTCGACAGTCTAGTGACTTGTATAGCTAAGTTCTTCTTCTACTGCTTCCATCCACCCTTCATCGTGGATAGCATGATACACAACCCTTTTGGTTTCGTTGATCAATAAAGGGTCGTATTTGACGGCCACTCGAATATAATTTTCGGTAAAGCCTAGCATTTGCCCGTTTTGCTGTTCGTCTTCAAAGAGCACTTCCCCCGATTTGCCCAATTGTTGTTCATAGAAATATCGCTTTTTCTTCTCGGAGAGTATATGGAGCATTTTGGAGCGTTTGGCCCTTTCACCCTTATCGATGACTGGCCGTATGTCTACTGCTGCTGTATTCTCTCTTTCCGAATAGGTAAATACGTGTAAATAAGAGACGGGCAATTCATTTAAAAAATTATATGTCTCCAGGAAATGATCCGGGGTTTCACCAGGGTGTCCTACAATCACATCAACTCCAATACAACAGTCAGGCATCCGTTCTTTAATTCTCTTTACCCTTTCCACATATAGTGCGCTACGATACCTTCGCTTCATAAGGCTAAGGATATGGTCGGAACCCGATTGGAGGGGAATATGAAAATGATGAGCGAAGCGCTTCGACTGAGCCACAAAATCGATGATATCATCGGAAAGTAGATTTGGCTCAATGGAAGAAATTCTAAAACGTGTAATTCCTTCTACCTCATCCAGAGCCTGCACGAGTTGCAAGAAGGTCTCTTGACGTTTGCCGTTTTGAATTCCAAAATCTCCAATATTTACACCGGTCAGCACAATCTCTTTCACGTCTCGGGCCGCAATCTCTTCGGCCGCCTTAACAATGTTTGCGATACTGTCTGAGCGACTTTTGCCCCTTGCAAGGGGTATAGTACAGTAGGAGCACGGATAATCACAGCCATCCTGGACCTTCAGAAAAGTACGGGTACGATCGTTGAGAGAATAGGAGGTATGATAATCGATAGCTTCCGAAATATGAGACGCATGAATGGCAGCGGGCTGTCCACTGGCTGTCTTTTGAAAGGTGTCAATAAGGTCGACCAAGCGAAATTTTTCGGCTGCACCCAATACCGCATCTACGCCTGGAATTTCAGATATTTCTTGAGGCTTTAGCTGCGCATAACATCCGATTATAGCCACGTAGCCATCGGGATTAATCTTTTGAGCCTCCCTGACGATCTTTCTGCATTTTTTGTCGGCATTGTCTGTTACCGAGCAGGTATTAATAATAAATACATCAGGACGATCGTTAAAATCGACCTTCATATGACCTTTCTGCTCAAACATCCTTCCAATTGAGGAGGTTTCGGAATAATTGAGTTTACAGCCTAGTGTATAAAATGCTACTTTTTTCATTTTTTTGCTTTAATACCGCAAATTTAAGGATTTAAATTCAACGGCTTAAATAATCATTAAAGGAGGTCTGTAAATAGGCCTTTCCTATATTTAGTTCTGAATCGTTTAGGCTTCCCTGCCTACCAATAATATTCCCTCCAAGATTATCATGTATCAGAAAACCTTGGGGTCGCATCCATCCAAAACCATTATTAAATGCGAAATAGGCAAATGGTTTGCGAGAGGGGTTTAGAATATCATTACTCCATACAAATTCGTTAGAAGGCAAATTTAGCTGATTAAGCAGGGTAGCTGCCAGGTCGGTCTGGGAACTCAAAGCCTCAACGACTTCCCCCTTTCGTTGCAACGCGCCACCAAGCCAGAGCATGGGAATATGGAATTCAGAGGGTTTTCCTAGGTTACTCTCTGGAAGAGGGTGCCCGTGATCCGCTACGATGATGATTAATGTGTTATCCCACCATGGCTTTTTTTTGGCTTGCTCTATAAAGTTTCCGATCGCCCGATCACTGTAATGCATAGCATTTAGAAACATCTCTTGCTGACCATTTCCCGGGATTACGGTAGCCATAGGCACTTCGAAGGGCTCGTGGCTGCTCAGGGTAAAGAGGGTCGTAAAGAATGGGGTAGGAGTATGATCCAGGTCTTCTAGCAGACGATTTAAAACAATATGATCGTGAGCACCCCATTTGCTATTCATTTCCTTCTTTTCAAAGGCATTAATATCGATTAATTTGTCGAAGTCTTGCTGTAGGAAGTAGCTTTTCATATTGGCAAATTCTGTTTCCCCTCCATAGTAATAAGCAGTATGGTAACCACTTCGATGGAAACTTTTGGGTAAAGATGGCAATTTGGTCGTCTTGGTTGGGATTTTAATAATAGATTCAGTGGGCTGCGCAGGATAACCACTCAAAATAGCCACCATTCCTTTATCACTTCGGTTCCCACTGGCATATAAATTATTGAATAAGATCCCTTCCCCAATCAGACCGTTGAAATGAGGAGTGATTCCTTTCATGCCTCCCAGGGGTTCAACTACCTTCGCAGTAAAACTCTCCCAAATTAAAACAATGACATTTAACTTAGTCGAATCTAGCTTAGACGGATCTAGTAATTGCTCCGTTATCTTATCGGCAGGGGCATATAAATCTTGCACTAATTCTTGCGCCAGGCTATCCGGGGCATATTTAAAGGGGTTGTCTTTTTTGTGGGTAGAATGAATTAAGGAACTTGCATAGTTCCAGGGGACATTAACTGCGGCATAATTGGCAAAACTTTTGTCACTAAAGAATACAGTACTCTGGTTCATTGGAGCCAGCTGGAAGCCTCCCCGGATAGGAATGATCCAAGCGGAGGTGGTTACCAGGAACACCAAAAGGTTTAATGCCCAGGGTTTAACCCGAGAAAGATGAGGGAGCTGCCGTTGGTTTACCCGGTTCAGTACCGCATTGCTTAACAGGAATAATAAAATGCCGATGAACAAAACCAGACCTATAGGAGCAGCACTCATAGATGCCCATGCTTCCTTAGGGGTGTTCAGGTAGTGCAGGGAGGTACCGTCAATGCGGAAGCCCCAAGCCCGGAAAAGCTCCAAGTCTATGCATACTAATAAGGCAATGATCAGGGTAGTGACGAAGGTGTATGTTTGCATCAATCGCCGGTACCAGTTCCATTGACGGAATGTAAAGCTCATCAGAAGCGTAGGGACGACTAGAAGGTATGAGGCAAATGATATGTCCATGGATAGGCCATGCCAGGCACTTTGGGCCCAGTAGGATGCCGGAAGTTCCAGGGCCTTATTATAATGGTAGATTATAAAGACCATCCTGAAAAATTGGAAGAGAATTATCCAACAAATCCAGTAAAGGAAAAGAAATTGAAATCTTAATCGCATTGGTGTCGTATAAAAAGCACAAAATTCTAACAATTTTGTTTATATTAACTACTTTTCTCAATTTATGTCTCCCAATTTATTATTGTTTATACATTTTTAATAAATAATTTTGGGAATCGATTATACTAAAATACTAATTTATGACATTTCGTTCCAATGCTTACGAAACTGCCCTTAGCAGGGTGGCACCCGTTTTAACACCACCAAATGAGAAAGTTTCGGACCTATATGGTAGCCATATCTTCAGTGATGAGGTAATGCGAGCCCTTTTGTCCACAGAAGCATATACTAAGGTTTCGAATGCCATTAAGTCCGGGTCCACTATTGATCGTGAAGTAGCAGAAGAAGTTTCGGCAGCTATGCGGTCGTGGGCAATCTCTAAAGGAGCTACACATTATACGCACTGGTTTCAGCCCTTAAATGGTACTACTGCAGAAAAACATGATTCCTTTTTTGATTTGAATTCAGAGGGTAAAGCAGTTGAAAAGTTCAAAGGAAGTGCTTTGGTTCAACAAGAACCTGACGCCTCCTCGTTCCCTAGTGGTGGGCTGCGTGCTACCTTTGAAGCCAGGGGCTATACGGGCTGGGATCCTAGTTCTCCCGCATTTTTAATGGATAATGGTGCTGGTGGTAAAACGTTATGTATTCCCTCTGTATTTATTTCGTATACTGGTGAAGCGCTCGATTTTAAAGCACCACTTTTGCGATCGTTGGTCGTGCTCGATAAGGCCGCTACAGCCGTTTGTCAGCTCTTTAATCGGGAAGTTGATAAGGTGACGCCTACCCTAGGCATCGAGCAGGAATACTTTCTGGTGGATAAGGCCTTGTATTATTCCCGGCCGGATCTCCTCATGTCCGGACGAACCGTTTTCGGTCACAGTCCTGCACGTGGTCAGCAGCTCGACGATCATTATTTCGGATCTATTTCTCCTCGGGTCAATGCCTTTATGGTAGACTTTGAATTCGAGGCGTTGAAACTGGGTATCCCGGTTCGTACCCGACATAACGAAGTAGCTCCCGGACAGTTTGAATGTGCTCCTACCTTCGAAGAAGTTAACCTGGCCATAGACCATAATGCCCTGTTAATGGATCTGATGCAAAAAGTAGGGGAGCGTCATAGTTTTCAGGTTCTGTTTCATGAAAAACCATTTGCAGGAATAAATGGCAGTGGAAAGCATAACAACTGGTCTTTGTCGACCAATAATGGGATTAACCTGCTGGCTCCAACGACCAAGCCCAAGGAAAACCTGCGTTTTCTCACTTTTTTGCTGACAGTAGTGAAGGCTGTGCATGATCATGCCGACTTATTACGTGCTTCCATTGCCTCAGCCAGCAATGAACATAGGTTAGGTGCCAATGAGGCTCCTCCTTCAATCATGTCCGTTTTCCTAGGCGGAGAGTTGACCAATATGTTGGAAGAGCTGGTTAGCAAAGGGGAAGTTACCGTGGAGAAAGGGGAGAACTTTTATTATAAACTCGGAATAAGTCGAATCCCTAATTTGCAACGTGATAATACGGATCGTAACCGTACTTCACCCTTCTGCTTTACCGGAAATAAATTTGAGTATCGGGCCGTGGGAAGTTCGCAGAATAGTGCATCTGCTATGATCGTCCTGAATAGTATCGTGGCACATCAGCTGATGGACTTTAAAAAGGAGATGGACGAACGTCTGGCTAATGGAGAAGAGAAGAAAAGCGCCAATGTAGCTATATTGAAACGGTATTATACTGAATCTAAAAAGATTTTATTCGAAGGAAATGGATACTCTGATGAATGGATCGCTTTAGCGGCGGAAAGAGGTTTAAGCAATATAAGCGCTACTTATGATGCGGTTCATGCTTATATTGAGGAACCAACCATACAAATGTTCCAGAGGGTGAACGTTCTTACCTCACGAGAGCTACATGCCCGATATGAAATTGAACTGGAGAACTATGTTAAAAAATTACAGATCGAGTCCCGCGTAATTGGTGATCTGGCCTTGAATCATATTGTTTCTACCGTGGTGAAATACCAATTTAAACTCGCTCAAACGGCTAGGGCGCTAACTGACTTGGAGATGATAGAAGAAGCGGAACCAATTAAGGAAATAATTCGTGATATTTCTAAGCATGTCGTAGTGATCAAACGATTGGTAAAAGAGATGACGGATGCCCGTAAGCAGGCGAATGTTTTGGAAGATATTTACGAAAAGGCCAAAGCTTATGGTTCGGACGTGAAAGGTTACTTTGATGAGATTCGCTATCACGTCGATAAATTGGAATTATTGATCGATGATGAGGACTGGCCTTTGGCAAAATACAGAGAAATATTATTTTTGGAATAATTATTAACTATTAATCAATCAAAGCACTGATGTATAAGAATCCGGGATTCGACCCTGAAGAGATCGAGCAGCTTAAAAGGGAATGCAAGGCGGAGCGACGAAGTTTTGTATATGTCGCCGACGAGTTTGAGGACGATGAAGAGAATGAGAATGATGAGCATGCTCATGTCCAGTTTGTGGGTTGGCAAAACGATAAGGAAGTGGTTTATGATGCCTTGATCTATACGTTAAGACTGCATCACTCTACGTTAGTATACGATGCTGCTCTGGAGCGTCTCAAGCAACATATGCCCGACTATTTACCACCCGATGAGCGTGGAGAATTAGATGACATCGATCTGGATGCCGAGGAAGAAGCTGAGTCGTTATTGACCGAATTTATAGAAGAAATAGAAGAAAATGAGGAGATCAAGGTTAAGGAGCACGTTGAAACGGATACCAGTTTTGAATATGGAATAGGTCTTGAGGTGGGATTGAATAAAACAGAGATCAACGAAAAAGTGGTTACTGAGTTTATTATTGCCTTTAATGCTGGACGACTTCAACTTGATAATACCTTGTATTCATTTAGTACCTCGGAAGAGGAGGATTAAGCTTATTTCTTGTCTTTTTATTTATATCAAAAGGAGCCCGGCATTTGCCGGGCTCCTTTTGATATAAATAGCTATGCTTATAACGAATGTTATACTGCAGACTTCACCGTCTTGATAATACGAGCGGCAACCTTGTAAGGATCTGCAGCTGAATTTGGCCGACGATCTTCCAGGTACCCTTTCCAGCCTTTGGCAGGAACGATTACGGGAATACGAATTGAAGCTCCACGGTCTGATACGCCATAGCTGAAGTCGAAAATGCTTGCAGTTTCGTGCTTACCAGTCAGACGTTGATCATTATCAGCTCCATAAACATCAATATGCTCCTTAACAAGAGGACGGAAGGCTTCACAAACTTTATCAAATATTTCTTTGCTTCCCGCTTCTCTTAGCGTTGTATTGGAGAAATTGGCATGCATACCACTTCCATTCCAGTCCAAAGTGCCAAGAGGTTTGCAGTGCCAGTTAATTGAGACGCCATATTTCTCGCCTATACGTTCCAATAGGTAGCGACCAATCCATATTTGGTCTCCTGCTTCCTGAGCTCCTTTAGCGAAGATTTGAAACTCCCATTGTCCTGCAGCTACCTCGGCATTAATACCTTCTACATTTAATCCTGCTTCAAGACAAGCATCCAGATGCTCCTCAACTATTTCGCGTCCAAAAGCATTTTTTGCTCCTACTGAACAATAATAAGGGCCTTGGGGTGCTGGATATCCGTTCGCTGGAAAACCTAAAGGTTTATTGGTTTCTTCATCCCACAAGAAATACTCCTGCTCGAATCCAAACCAGAAATCATTATCACCGTCTTCAATGGTGGCGCGACCATTTGTTACGTGTGGAGTGCCGTCTGCATTCATTACCTCGCACATTACCAGAAATCCATTCTTACGCTGTGGATCTTTGGCTATGTACACAGGCTTCAAGAGACAGTCAGAAGAACCGCCAAGGGCCTGTTCTGTGGACGAACCGTCGAATGACCACATGCTGCAATCTTCCAGTTTTCCACTAAAATTTTCTTCGATTTTAGTTTTGCTGCGTAAGCTTTGGGTAGGCTTGTACCCATCCAACCAAATATATTCCAGTTTGGATTTTGACATAATAGTACTTGATAAGGTGGTGACTGATTTTAATAACGAGACAATATTAAGGCAAATATGTATTTTTAGGAAATAAAACTATCAAAAAATTCATTTTTGCCGAATATAATTATGATTATAGAAGTTTGTCCGGTTTAAAGTGTATTATTCTTATAGGATTTCCTGTGTTTCAAAAAATCGTATTGCCAACAATAAAAGTATATCCAGAGAAAAACTGTGTTAAGATTTACCCGGACTTTGACCAAAATATATTCTTTTTGCAGATATCTCGATAGTTTGGATCGTTAGTCTATTCCGATAAAAATAGATTCTCCGGAGGGGACGATTGCTCAGATTTAACTACATTTGATTTCTTGACCAATGAAATGAATTATGCATCTTTTTTATCAATCCGAACCCTCAAAAACAGAACTCGACGACGAAGAGTCGCGCCATATATTTAAAGTGCTACGGCTGCGAACTGACGATATTATATATATTACAGATGGAAAAGGCATGCTTCAAAAATGCTGTATCCAATACCAAGGCAAGAAGGTTCAATACAAAGTCTTAGAGACTATAAGGCAGATTGACGATAAACCTACTCTTACTATGGTTGTGGCCCCAACCCGAAAAGCAGAGCGAAACGAATGGATGGTGGAGAAAATGACAGAGATAGGGGTGAGGCGCATTATATTTATAGTTACCAGCCACACGCATAAAGAAGGGTTAGGACGGGTGGTCAATTTGATGCGACTGCAACGAATCGCGGCGGGAGCCATGAAACAGTCCCAGCAGTATTTCCTGCCTGAAATACGACTGGAAAACTCCTTTGAAGACTTTCTTAAAGAACCCTTTGTGGGCACTAGAATGATTGCCTATGTTCCGCTCCAGCATGATACTAAGCACGCCTTTGAATTCGTTCGAAAACAAAGTGATACAATTGTGCTGATAGGTCCAGAGGGTGATTTTACAGAGGCTGAGGTGGAGTCTGCAAAGGGACATGGTTACATACCAGTATCTCTGGGACCCACTCGACTGCGTACTGAAACGGCAGCAGTGGCTGCCTGTCATGCTGTCAATCTGGCCTATCAGGTGCAATGAAAAATTGAAAAACTATGATCAGAATTATTTTGTGCGCCCTGTTTGTTTTTTTTACAACCTCCTCAGGAATTTCTCAGCCTTCCTTTAAAATAGCAAAACTGAAATATTCGGGTGGGGGCGACTGGTATGCCAACAAGACTTCCTTGCCTAATTTAATTGGATTTTGTAATACCCAGCTTCAGATGAATATTCATCCGGCCGAAGATGTGGTAGAAGTAGGTAGCCCCGATTTGTTTACCTATCCTTTTGTGCATATGACCGGACATGGCAATGTTCTATTTTCCGGGAGTGAGGCCGAAAATTTGCGTACATATCTACTCTCGGGCGGATTTTTGCATATCGATGATAATTACGGTCTGGATCCATTTGTGCGTAGAGAAATGAAAAAAGTCTTCCCAGAACTATCTTTTGTCGAACTTCCTTTTGACCACCCGCTTTATCACTCGAAATTTAAATTTGGCGAAGGTCTGCCTAAAATTCATGAGCATGATGGAAAACCTGCTCAGGGTTTCGGATTGATATGGAAAGGGCGTTTGGTCTGCTTTTACTCTTATGAGGCCGATCTTGGGAATGGTTGGGAAGACCAGTCGGTATATAATGATTCGGATATTTCACGCCAGAAGGCCTTGCAAATGGGAGCTAATATATTACTATACGCCGTTAGCGTTTACTAATCTATGGAGTTAATGCATAGATTTGTTCTAAATTGTGCGGAACAAAACATGGAAATCTAATTGTTACCTACTAAATTTGCTTATAATTCTGTTTTTATTCTTTTGTAGCCTACATGTATATTGTTCTCGCCGTCTTCGTCGTTCACTGGTATCTATCCTTATTTTGTCAGACTTTTTTCCTGCACCGTTATTCTGCTCATAAAATGTTTATTATGAGCAAGCCATGGGAACGTTTTTTCTATTTGTTAACCTATTTATCACAGGGCTCTTCTTATTTAAGTCCACGGGCGTATGCAATATTGCATCGGATGCACCATGCATTTAGCGATACGGAAAGAGATCCTCATTCACCGCATCATACCAAAAACGTTTTTACCATGATGTGGGAGACCAAAGACATATATAATGCGGTACTTAATCGTAAAAGAGTTATAGAAGCACAATTCGAGCGCAATTATCCCGAATGGAAGCTGATCGAGCGTTTGGGGGATAGCTGGATTTCCAGGTTAGCTTGGGGACTTTTGTATATAGCCTTCTATCTCGTAGCCTATTTTTACCTAGATATGCACTGGGCATTTTTCTTCCTGATTCCCATTCATCTGCTTATGGGGCCTATTCATGGTGCCATTGTTAACTGGAGTGGCCATAAATATGGTTATCAGAATTTTGATAACCAGGACAAATCGAAGAATTCCCTTATTTTCGATTTCTTGATGATGGGCGAATTATTTCAGAATAATCATCATAAACGACCCAATAGCATTAATTTTGGTTCCAAATGGTTCGAAATCGATCCGACCTATCCTGTGATCAAATTGCTTAATAAACTGAAAATAATTGAAATTAGAAAGAAGGTTTAACTGCCTTTTCCTGATATTAGTATAGAGTTGAGAGTCAAAATAAAATCTTGGCTCTCTTTTTTTATGCTTACAGCATGGCCCTCGCCAGGATTATCCTGATGTGGCTATTGAATATTTTATTGATTCCATTGAGAGCTTCGACCCAGTCGATTAATACAGCATAGCTTCTGCAGTCCGAATGGATTCGATGACCTCTATTTAATGAACCGGGAATGGTGTCATAGTTTATTCTACAAATTAAAGAATAGGATAAGGTAGGGAGGGAGACATGCCTAGGTCTGAAAAAACTTTGGCAGGTGTGAGAAACACCTGCCAAGTTTGAATAATTAACACCACAAAAAATGAATTCATATTAACATATCGGAAGCCGATCTTGAATTTCTATTTTTACAAATATGAATAATAGTTATTAATATGAAATTAATTTGATATTAGAAATTGCTTAGATTTTGGTGAAATCGATTATGAAGGTAGTTCCCGTGCCTATTGTTGAATCTATAGTAATGCTTCCATTATGCAATTTTATGATTCGATCTACTAGTGATAGTCCAATCCCATAACCTTTGACATTTGCCGTGTTTTCGCTTCGGTAGAAGGGTTGAAACACCAAATTCTTATCCTCGTGAGGAATCCCCTTTCCCGTATCGGAGAAATAGATTGAAAGCTTATCTGCTTCGCATTGTATCCGAATGCGGACCGTGTGGTCTTCCGAAAATTTACAGGCATTATCCATCAGATTAAGGAATGCTGTTTTGAGCAAGGTAGTACTTGCCGCTAATTCGAGCCAAGCATCGTCTTCGGGCAGGTCGTCGAAATTTAGAAGGATGGTATAGGTGGGATAGGCATGACTCAGAGATAGTCTGCAATCCAGCAAGAGATCGTCAACCCTTATGGTTTCTGTCAGTAGGTCATGCTTGTCCTCGCTGACCTTGGCCAGTTCCAATAATGTGTTAGACAACTGAGCCAATTCATGAATATCTTCCAGTACCGATCTGATCGTTCTCTGATAGATCTCTGGTTCCCTTTCTTTTAAAAGACTCACTTCAAGTTGGGACCTGATTTTAGTTAATGGGTTTTTTAGCTCATGACTGACATTGGCCACAAAAATCTTTTGCATCTGAAAGGCCGTTTCAATGCGATCCAAGAGTTTGTTGAACGTGCTCGTTAAGCGACCGATCTCGTCGTTCTGATTGGGTACATCCAGGCGTTTATTTAATTTTTGGGGTAAAATGCCTTCAACGTCGTTCATTACCTGAGAAATTGGCCTCAGTGCTCTCCATGAGAAGGTCCAGCCGGCAAGTGCTACAATGGCGGTTAAGATAACAAATAGTACTATTAAAAGGGTGCTGAGGTTGGAGAGATTGGCTTGGCCGTAGAGGTCCTGGGCGCCCAGAAGCACGACTGCTCTGTTGAAGGGATATTTATAATAGAGACCTACCACCCGGTAATCACCATCCTGATAGCGGATTTGTCCGTTTTTACGTATTTCATCCAGCCAATAATTGGAGACATGTAGGGCCTTATTCCTAGGGTTTGCCAGATTACTGTAAATTAACCGATTCTTTTCATCGAAAATAAGAATGTTTTCATTGTATATCAAATCCCGATTGGTTTCATCTAAGGCTCTCAATATATCATTATTGACCTGAGGTACTTTTAGCAGAAGTTCGGCACGTGAGGAAGCTTTGGAACGGAGTCGATCGTAAAAATCGTCTGTGACATTAAAATAAGTAAAAAAATAGACGGCTAGGAAAGTGATCAATAGGATACCGCTTACCAATACGGAAAACTGGATTGTAAGCTTGGTTCTGATTTGCATGACTATTCCGTTTTGAGTACATACCCCATCCCGAACTGTGTATGTATTAGTTTTACAGGATAATCTCTGTCTATTTTTTTGCGAAGGTAATTGACGTAGACTTCTATTACATTCGTTCCCGTATCAAAACCAATATCCCAGACTTGCTCTGCAATTTCGACCTTAGAAACGACCCGACCCTGATTGCGAATCAAATAGACCAATAAGTTAAACTCCCTGGCCGTAAGGTTAATTTTGTTGCCTGCACGAAACACGGTCTTAGCATCTAGGGATACTTCCAGGTCTGCGAAACGCAGGAGTTGGGCCGTTTGGGTTACATTACTTCCCCGTTTGGTAAGCGCTCTGATTCGAGCCAGGAGCTCCTTGAATTCAAAAGGTTTTACCAGATAATCGTCTGCGCCTGCGTCCAAACCAGTGACTTTATCGTCGGTAGTGCTCAGGGCAGTCAGCATTAGTATAGGAGTTTGATGCCCCATTAGCCGTAATTCCCTGCACAGCTCTATCCCATTGATTCCTGGTATAATAACGTCACTGATGATAAGTTGATAGCTGTGGGTTCTGGCCAAATGACGGCCTATCAGGCCATCGTAGGCAATATCGACTTCATAGCCATTTTCTTCCAAACCTTGTTTGATAGATTGAACCGTTTTGGGCTCGTCTTCTATAAGTAATAATTTCATGTATATGGTATGAAAAGTTCTGCTACCTCTGCCCAGTTACTCACCCGCTGGAAACGGGTTTCCTGCCTGTTATGTGCTGCTGAAAAAAGTATGCCTTTCCCTTGAAAGGGCACTAGGTTTCGGGGATGGTCGTCTATTAAGTAATCGGAATGTATGATACTTTTATAGCCACAGAAAACGATATTTGTCCAAGGTATTAAGCTAAAGTGTCTCTTGAGCCACTGAAATTTATCCTGAAATGAATTGGGGAATTCCATGCAGGCAGTGGCGACATAAACTTCATAAAACTGGCTCAGCTTGCTTACAGTTTCCACAGCACCCTCCTTGACAGCAATGTCAGAGAAGAAACCCGGCGTATTCATGATTTTGTGCAAGCGTTTCTGTTGTTTAGGGTGGAGCAGTTCCCGAAGACCTGCTCCCTGAAAATCTTCATGTGTCAGATTAGTGCTGAAATCATTCAGTACAATATCTATTAATTTTTCATGTGTGTTGGCCAGCACATCATCCATGTCCAGCGTGAGTTTTAGCATTCTTAAATCTTTTGTTTGGTATCAAAGTTTTCCAGGTAATCGTTAACACGCTTTAAAAATAAACCACCTAAAGAGCCATCCACTACCCGATGGTCGTAGCTATGGGAGGCAAACATAAGGCTCCGGATCCCGAGCAGGTCTCCATGTTCCGTTTCAATAACCGCTGGTTTTTTCTTAATGGCCCCGAAAGCCATAATACCTACCTGTGGCTGCATAATAATAGGCGTGCCCATCAGATTGCCAAATGCACCAATATTAGAAACTGTGTAAGTTCCGCCAGAAAGATCATCGGCTTTAAGTTGGTTGTTTCTCGCTTTCATAGCAAGCTCATTCACCTTTTGCGCCAATCCAGACAAAGAATACTGATCGGCATGATGTATTACAGGGACAATAAGATTGCCATCGGGCAGAGCTACTGCCATACCAATGTTAATAGCACGTTTTCTGATAATGTTGTCACCCTCTACCGAAATGTTCATCATAGGGAAATCCTTCAAAGCCTTCACAACCGCCTCTATTAAGATCGGGGTAAATGTGATGCTGTTTCCTGTGGATTTTCTGTACCGATCCTTAACGGCGGTACGCCAATTTACCACCGGGGTCATATCTATTTCTATAAATGAGGTTACATGTGCCGAAATCCGCTTGGAGTCTAACATTCGCTGAGCAATCATCTTACGCATCCTGTCCATGGCAATGATTTCATTGGCGCCATCTTCAGACTTAGTAGCAAGCACCGGTCCGGACCTGGGAGAAGCTTCGCGCCGCTCCAGGTAACTCATCAAATCGTTTTTGGTAAGTCGGTTATTAAGACCTGTGCCAGCAATACTCGAGAGTTCCTGTTGCCCGATATTCTCCTCTTTAGCAATACTCAGGACCAGAGGAGAAAAAAAGTGTTGATCATCCGTATTTACGGCTTCAGGAGCCTTAACTTCGCCAGCTAAGGGTTCCTGGGCAGTATGCTGGGCCATATCAGACTCCAGAATATCCGCAAAATCTTGTTCAGAATGATTTTCCGACTTCCCGTCTGAGGTTTCTACCACATCCTGATTAACTTCTATACGGGCAACCGGACTTCCGATGGCCACCACGTCATTTTCTTTCACTAGCCAGGTAACCAGCTTCCCTTCATAGGGACAAGGAACTTCTGTATCGACTTTATCTGTTGCTACTTCTAATACAGACTCGTCAATACTAACCATTTCACCTTCGGCTTTAAGCTGGCCTAAAACGGTACATTCCAGTATACTTTCGCCCAATGGGGGCATTAACATATCAATGATCTTCATAGTAACTTTTCAAGAATCGAAAATTATTTCGACTGGTAAAATATAATTTATTTATAGTCTGCCCCTAGCGTATAATAGCTGATGATATTCTTGCGTAAAAGGTTTAGAACGTAGGAAGATGTCATTTCTATGTTGATCGTCCTATTACCTTTTAATTGCAAAAGTTGTGTTTTGGTTCCTGAGGGCGTTGCACAGGCGATCCAGATGGTACCAACTGGTTTCTGTTCAGATCCCCCTCCGGGGCCCGCAATTCCTGTTGTCGCTATAGCAAAAGTGCTGCCGAACTCCTGCCGAACGCCTTCAGCCATTTCTATAGCGGTTTGCTCACTGACAGCACCGTAGTCGGCTAAGGTCTGAATCTGTACCCCCAATACCCCGACTTTGGAATTGTTACTATAACTAACGACAGTACCTTGCAGGTATGCGGAAGACCCAGGAAAGGATGTGAGTCGGTGTGTCACGAAACCGCCCGTACAGCTTTCTGCGAGGGACAAGGTTGCCCGATGATCGACGAGGAGCTTACCTATAATCGTTTCCATCTCATCCTCATCATACCCAAAGATATGCTCTTGTATATAAGGAATAAGGTCGTCGACAATTTTGATAAGCTCTTGGTCCAGTTCCGATTCACTGGTACCTGTTGCGGTAAGTCTCAAACGTACTTGTCCAAAGTGAGGTAGATAGGCCAGTTTGATATGTTCAGGCAATGAATCCTCCCAGGCTTCGATTTTTTCGGCCAAAAATGACTCTCCTATACCAATGGTTTTAACCATTCTATGTTTGATAATGGTAGAAGGGAATCTCAGGCACAATCGGGGAAGTATTTCATGCTCCATCAGGTTTTTCATTTCATAAGGAACACCTGGTAGTGAGACATAAATAACCTCGTCCTTTTCAAACCACATACCAGGGGCAGTTCCCCATTTATTAGGGATATAAATGGCATTACCGGGTAAGGCGGCTTGTTGGGTATTCAGGGCAGTCATTTCCCGTCCTCTTTTTTTAAAGAAATCGGTGACAAACTCGAGGGCCTCTTCATGCATCACCAATTCGGTTCCGAAATATTTACAGAAAGTATATTTGGTAATATCATCTTTAGTAGGTCCCAATCCACCCGTAACTATCACAATGTTAGCCCTTTTACTGGCTATGTTTAGTGCTAGAAGTATATCTTGTTCATTATCTCCAACTGAGGACTTATAAGCAGGGCGAATTCCCCTGTCCGTTAATTGAGATCCGATCCATTGCGTATTGGTATCGGTGATTTGGCCAAATAATATTTCGTCGCCAATGGTTATAACTTCCGCCTTCACAAGTTCATTCATCTATAAAGAATGGGTTAAGGTATTGCATTAATTTCTCAAAAATAAGTAAAATTAATCGTTATTGATTAGGTTTGAGGCTTAGTTAGTAATTAACAAATCTAAAAACAGAATGAAGCAAAAAGTAATTATCGCCTTTCTCTTTTTCGCACTATCCAGTTGTGCCTCCCAGGCTCAAATTGGCAAGGAACTTGGAAAAATATTTGGTTCACAACAAAAATCGACTGGGACCACAAGTGAAAACGAGATTGTAAGCGGACTAAAAGAAGCATTGACAGTAGGCGTGAGTAATGGTGCTTCAGAGGCGTCGAAGCTTGACGGGTATTTTAAAAATGAACTGATAAAAATCGCCGTGCCACCTGAGGCACAAAAGGTGGCTGAAACCCTTACCAAGATGGGACTGGGAGCTGAGGTAGATAAATTTACCCTGGCTCTGAATCGTGCTGCAGAAGATGCCGCTAAGAAATCAAAGCCTATTTTTGTAAAAGCGATTACCTCCATGACTATTCCTGATGCTGTTTCAATCCTGAAAGGTCAGGACGATGCCGCTACGGAGTATCTGCGTAAAACGACTAATGAAGAATTATTTAATACTTTTTTTCCGGTAGTAGATAGTACACTTAATCTTAATAAGGCTACGGAATATTATGGGGAAATCGTAGGGACATACAACAAACTTCCATTTGTGAAAAAAGTAAATCCCGACCTTAAAGCCTATGCAACTCAGAAAACAATTGATGGATTGTACACGCTAATCGCAATCGAAGAAAAGAAAATTCGAGAGGATCCAGTGGCTAGGGTCTCGAGCTTGTTGAAAAAAGTATTTGGACAGGTTGGAAAATAGGGCCTGCGGGAACTACTTACCGACTCAAAACCTTTACTTTTGAGTAAATAATTAAAATCATGTATGAAGAAATCTGATATAAACTTTAACGTAGAGCTGGATAACCAGAATATCCCCGAGAAAATCTACTGGAATGCTACAGACAATCCCAACGAGGGCATTAATGACACAAGGGCCATCGCCATTGGGGTATGGGATCATTACCATCGGGGAACGTTGAAAATTGATCTTTGGACCAAAGACATGGAGGTCTTCGACATGAAGCGTTTTTATATTGAGCTCATGAGTGGGATAGCCGACACATTGCTTACAGCAACAAATGATAAGGTAATGGCAGATGCCATTGAAGGCGTTTGTGAAACCTTAAGTAAGAAGCTGGATGAAGAAATTAAAGCAGCAAATAAAGAGGCTTAAGCACTTCTATTTAACTCAAAAAAGGCCTGACAAATATTTGTCGGGCCTTTTTTGAGTTAATAATAATATTTGATTATTATCAACTGAGTGCCGCAATGGATTTTCAATTATATTTTTAAAGTTTCAGTTCGTTTTGTATGGATTTAGGCAGTCCTTTTACCACTAGTTGATAGGATTCCTTGATCCATAACATGATTGTCTCGGAAGGTATACTTCCCGTTATTGAGATAGTATTCCAATGCTTTTTATTCATATGGTAACCTGGGTGTACATCGGCATACTCTTCTCTCAATCGGATCGCTTTTTCGGGATCGCATTTTACATTAAAGCTAAGATCAGGGCTATCCAGTGAAGTCAATAAAAAAATCTTTCCTTTGACCTTGAAAACCAGGGTATCGGGTCCGAAGGGTAGCTCCTCGGTAACCTCAGGTAACGAAAGGCAGTAGGAACGCAGGACTTCAATATTCATCGGTATGGCCATTTATCGGGTTATAGCTCTAAAGATCATTACCCCAAGGGCTATCAGGAACATAATGATTGAAATTCTATTGATCCCATGCATCATTCTAAGGTTAAAGGAATTAGGGGCATTTGGATCAGGCTTTTTAAAAACCCTGACAAAATATTGAAATACCTCGCCTAGTTGAAAGTACCTTTTCATAGTTTCTATTAATTGATTTACAATTCGTTATTATTCAGTTTGTCATGCCAAAATCTCCGCTTCAGTGGGCTCAATCCATCGCCCATCCTCTTTGATGAGCTCAATAAGTTCCTCAACAGCCTGATTGGTATGGACCGATTTCTTAATAACCTGTTGTCCTCTATATAACGAAATTTTATCCTTACCCATTCCCACATAACCATAATCTGCATCCGCCATTTCACCGGGGCCATTGACAATACATCCCATAATACCTATTTTAACTCCTTTCAGGTGTTCCGTTTGTTTACGAATCATAGCGGTCGTTTCTTGCAAGTCAAAAAGTGTACGGCCACAAGATGGGCAAGAGATATATTCTGTTTTCGACATACGGGTACGGGCCGCCTGCAGGATACCAAAAGCTATCTGATTATAGGATTTAAGGATATCCAGTTTTTTGTCAGTTTCAATGGGTTCGGCCCATTGAGGACTTAAAAGGATGCCGTCGCCCAATCCGTCTATTAGTAGTCCACCAATATCGGTAGCAGAGTGGAGAGTAAGGGCGTCGCCCAGACTTGGGTCATAGGCTCTGTGCACAACAGCAGGTAAGGTGATTCCCGCTCGTATTAATTCGAAAAATAATTTTCTCAGTTCGGGCATTGCATGCTCATTTTCCGAATAACCTACTAAAACCGTTTGAGATGCAGACCGTAAACATTCTAAGAAGGTAGAATTCAAGTCGTGCACACTGATTCGAACAAAATTGAGCTCGACCGATCGCTCCATTTCGGAGGAGGCGACGAATTGTTCAGCCGAGAATAAGGGGTATTTTCTGCCCTTATCAGTACAAGTTTGCCATACATCTGCATTTAATATTTCCTTTAGTCCATTGGGCAGCATAAAAGGGGCAGGGCGGTTTCCAGTGAACAAATAATCGGCTCCCTGGTCATTCATAGCCCATTTGTCGGGAACGGGCAGGAAAAAATGACCAATGGCTTTAAGTTGGTCATACGAAGTTAATTCAATTTGGGAATAATCGGCAATGACCCGCGGGACATTGCTAGCACCTAGATTATTGACTTCCGAAGTAAGCCTTCGACTATATTGAAAGGGATTGATGGGGGAACTGGTAATGGCTGCAATGGGTGCATGACCAACCCGATGGTGGTACCTGTTTACCAACGCACGGGCAACAGGAGCCTCTTTTTCTGGTGCCTCCGTGAGCGAGACCCGCACCGTATCGCCCAAACCGTCCTCCAGCAAAGTTCCAATACCGACAGCGGACTTTATACGCCCATCCTCAGCTTCACCGGCCTCAGTCACTCCCAAATGAAGTGGATAAGGCTTTAGTCCTTCCTGAGCCATGCGCTGTACTAATAATCGATATGCCTCTACCATTACCTGGGTATTGCTCGATTTCATAGAGAGGACTATATTATAATAATCGTTCTCTTCGCATATACGGAGAAATTCAAGTGCCGACTCCACCATCCCTAACGGAGTGTCACCATATCGACTTAATATCCGGTCGGAGAGGGAGCCATGATTGGTTCCTATGCGCATAGCCGTACCGTATTCCTTGCATATTTTTACGAGTGGGACGAATTTATTACGGATACGAATAAGCTCAGCGGCATAGGACTCCTCCGTATAATCTATTATTTCAAAACGTTTACGGTCGGCATAATTTCCTGGATTTATCCTAACTTTTTCCACAATTTTCGCTGCAAGTTCGGCAGCATTCGGAGTGAAATGTATGTCGGCGATTAGAGGTACATTGACCCCCAATTTTCTTAGTCCTTTACGGATATTCTCCAAATTTTGGGCCTCTTTTACGCTGGGGGCGGTGATACGCACATATTCGCAGCCCGACTCAACCATCCTGATGACCTCCTCAATGGAGCCCTGCGTATCCATCGTATCCACAGTAGTCATAGATTGAATTCTGATTGGATGCGCTGACCCCATGGGTATATCGCCAATATTTACCGTAATGGTTTCTCTTCTTTGATATTGTGTGAGCGAGGGACAATAGTTCGAATTGAGTGGTCCTTCGTTTGTATGATTATTCATCTGATATGGTCTAAGATTTCAGCATTTCTGAAATCATTGCAGTTTTACAATGAGTGCTAAGGCAGGATGTTTCCTGTTTGAAAGTACAACAAAAAAAAGCCTGGAGTGATTTACTCCAGGCAAAAATAATTCTTTTCTTTTACTTTGGTTGTACTTAGATCACCGTTGTCCCCTTGTCTACGTGAATAATATAGCTTTTTCCTCCTTCGCGCGCAATGGCCTCGGCAATATTCTCGGCATTATTGGGAGCATATGCAAACATACAACCTCCACCTCCCGATCCGTTAATTTTCCCGCCAAGAGCACCAGCTTCCAACGCTGCATTCATCATGCGTTCGATCTTCGGCGTAGAGGTGCGTTTGTGGTCACGCAAATTAAGGTAGTGCGCATATAATAGGGCTCCAAATTCCTTGTCAAAGTCATGTGGCTCCATATATGCCTGTCTGGTAAGCAATTCCTTTCCCTTCAAAAGAATATCTCGATCCTCAATATTTGCTTTTAAAAGGCTATATTCATCCGGTGTTAAGTAGGATTTATAAGCGTCGCAAGCGTCTAAGGGGGTATCAAAAATAGAGAAGTCCGGATCCTGATTTTGAATTCGTTTTACCAAAGCTTCCATGCCATATCGACACCTTGCCAAGATTCCTAATGTATCCTTAGGCTCCAGGGAGTCGCCCAATACGAAAGTGCCCAACTCAGGAGTGAGGGCCTCAACATGAATCTCTGGGGTAGAGGCCAGGTAGATTACGTTACCAATAGCCGTGGAATAATGGTCCATCATACCGCCTGGCTCTCCAAATTCAAGTACTTCAGCCACATATGCGATTTCACCTAACTCTTTTTGAGAAAAATGTTGTGGGTTGTCACTCATTTTATCCAGAAAATGAGCCCAGGTAACGATCAGTGCCGAGGAGCTGGAGGTTCCGGAATTAATAGGAATGTTACCATGAATGGTACATTCCAGCCCTTTCGAAAATTGAAGGCCCTTGCGTCTTAAGACGTTGATTGTACTTCTAAAATAATCTCTTGTTTGAACATATGGAAGGGTTTCGTCCAGACCAAAGCGTACTTCCTGCCCTAAATCGGGTAAATGAAGTACGATTTTATTGTCGGAACGGAAATCTCCTTCCAAGCAAATTCGCCTTGATATTGCACTGGCAATAACGGGTAAGCCCAAATAATCCTGATGCTCACCAAAAAGGCAAATTCGCCCGGGGGTGGATACTTTCATTATTACCAACTTTTCTTTTTGTGACCGACCAGGCCAAAATACAACATAAACATATATAAGGGTACCATTAGCCAATAGGCTTCCTGCGTACTTTCAATAGAATCGGCCAAACCGCCATATACCAAAGGAAGAATAGCTCCCCCGGAAATACCCATTACCAAGAAAGCCGACGCAATTTTAGTAAATTTCCCGAGTCCACTTAGTGCTAAGGGCCATAATGCAGGCCAGATAACGGCGTTGGCAAAGCCGAGTACGGCAATGCAGAGTACCGACACGAAACCGGAAGAGAAGATGGCTGCTATGGTTACAATAACGCCTAACACTGCAGAAAATATAAGATAGCCTTGTTGGCTTACGTATTTAGGTATCAAAATTATTCCTAATATATACCCGAACATCATCCCTGCCAAGGTATAGGTGCCGAAGAGCCTTGCTTCCTCTTCTGGAAAACCCAGGGAGACTCCATAACTGATAATGGTGTCTCCGGCTATCACTTCTACACCTACATAACAGAATAGGGCAATGACACCCAATACCAGATTGGGGAACTGGAATACACTGGTTTTCTCTACCAAAGGTTCGGTGCCAGAGGCCGATGGTTCCTCCTCTTCCTCACTCACCTCAACCAGGCCCTTAGCAAAGAGGATTAGTAGGGCAAGGCCGATTAGGATGCCCGTCAATATCAAGTAGGGAACCGTTACTTTATCAAGTTCTTCGATAGGGTCTGTTGCTGCCACGCCCGATAACAAAAGACTACCGATGACTACCTGACTTATAATACCCGCCGTTTTATTGGCAATACCCATGATACTAATTCTTTGTGCAGCACTGTCCCGTGGCCCTAATATGGTAACATAAGGATTTGATGCTGTCTGAAGTAGAGTGAGGCCAATACCGATTGTAAAAAGACCTACCAAAAATAGAGGGTAAGATGCCATTTCGGCAGCTGGAATGAAGATGAGTGTCCCAGCAGCCATAATCATCAGCCCTAAGGACATTCCTTTCTTGAAACCAGTCTTTTTTAACACCATCGAAGAGGGGATGGCCATTAGGGTGTACGAAATAAAGAAGGCAAAAGTAACCAGATATGAACTGGTATTATCGAGACTGAATGCTTTTTTGAAAAAGGTAATCAGGGTACCGTTTACCCAGGTTACGAAACCCATTACAAAAAAGAGTATCCCGATGATCAATAGAGGGACCAGGTAATTGTTTTTCTTGCTCATTGAAATAAGATTAAGGAGAAATAGTTTAAAGGTTTATTAGTTAATCGTCAGGGCGGTCCTTTTAGTCATATCCAGATTACCTTTCTGACAGAGGGTATTAAATAAGAGGCACTATTAATATTCGTCATTAAGTCCAAATATACGCTTATTGCTTCGCCATTTCCCACGTGTAAAGTCAGGTATTTCTACCGGAGAGCTTCCTCTGGAAATTGAAAGTTCGGACAGGGGACTAACTGCACTCCAGGCTGCGGCATCATAAACATCAATAGGAGGGGCCACTTTGTTTTTAATGGCTTCAACGAATCCTCTAAATATAAAGTAGTCTATTCCTCCATGGCCCGCATTTTCCGCCTCTTTCTCATACTTTTTCCAAAGGGGATGGTCGTATTTGGCAAGATAAGCGGCGTCGGGTTCGGCTATGTGCTCTTTAGGAGATATTCCTTCCAGGTAGATGGTATGTCCGTCGTTCATCCAAATACCTTCGGTTCCCTGGGCGCGGAATCCTAAAGAATAAGGTCGTGGAGAATTAGTATCGTGCACCAAAACGATATTTTCTCCATTATGGCATTGAATGTTTGTGGTTACGATATCCCCTAAAGCGAACTTCACTTTAGCATTGGGGTGATTCTGGCCGCCATGATCGACTATATATTTATGAAGACCTCTGGATTTTGTTGACATGGAAGTCAGATACATCATTCGGTTACCTCGATTGATATCCAGCCAGTGGGCTACTGGCCCTAAACCATGAGTAGGGTAAATATCTCCGTTTCGATCGACAGAATGTTGGGTGCGCCATTTGGCCTCAGAGTAGCCTTTCTCACCAAATTCCACACCAAGGGCATTGCTCTTTCCATTATTCAATTTGATACCACGTAAATCGTGCTGATAACCGCAATGAGCATATAACATTTCTCCAAATATACCCTGACGCACCATATTCATAATGGCCATTACGTCGCGACGATAGCAGACATTTTCCAGAATCATGCAATGCGAACCTGTTTGCTCGAAGGTGTCTACCAAATCCCAGGATTCTTGCAAAGTTACCGTAGCGGACACTTCTACAGCGGCGTATTTGCCTGCCTTCATCGTGGCAATGGTCATGGGAACATGCCATTCCCATGGAGTAGCAATGATAACTCCGTCCAGGTCATCGCGTTTTACCATATTGGCAAAATCTTCTGGACCTTTGGCATATACAGCTGGTTCCTTTTTCCCTGCCTGAGTAATCATTTTTCTTGCCGTATTAACTGCTGAGGGGTCAATATCACAGATTGCTGTAACATCTACATCTTTCCGATAAAGTGCCTGCTGCAAATGGCTTTGACCTCTGAGTCCTACACCGATAAAGCCTAAACGTACTCGACTCGCTGGCTTTTGTGTCGGAGCCTGCACCTTTGGAAGAATTCCGGTGACTGTGGCTGCTAAAGAAGTTTTTTGAATAAAATCCCGTCTATTCATATCTTTTAAGTATGGGTTAGGAATGCGAAGTATCCGCTAATTTGCCACAATTTACGAGCATATATGTAATTTTTAAATTTTTTTATTAATTATAATTTAACAATGCATTTAGAATAAGGAATTTTAAATAATTTAGGAAGGAACAATTTGATTACTTCATGCGTTTATCCAAGTCAGGGGAAAAGATGCTTTCTAAGAAAGGTCTCCCTGCTTATTTTTTAATGTGTTGGACACAAACTTTGTTACGACATTAGGGGATAAATATTTACAACGAACTGATCATCAGATGAATCATAAAGTTACGGTGTTCCGCAAGGAACATTTTAATGCCGCACACAGGCTGCATCATAGGGAATGGTCGGATCGGAAAAATGCGGATGTTTTTGGTAAATGTAACAACCCGAACTTTCATGGGCATAATTACGAACTGATAGTGCAGGTCACCGGTTATATCAATCCGGAAACAGGATATGTAATTGATATGAAAATCCTGAGTGATCTCGTTAAAGAGCATATTTTGAAACGTTTCGATCATAAGAATTTGAATTTAGACGTTCCGGAGTTTCTCAATCTAAATCCCACAGCTGAAAATATCACGGTGGTGATTTATAATATTTTAAGAAATTTAATTGATCCAGAGCTTGCTCTGAAAATACGTTTATATGAAACAGAACGGAACTTCGTTGAATATCCCGTCTAATAATGATTTAACGCTTCATGATATGGGGGATGAACATTTTCTTACATCGTTAGAAACTCCGCTTAGAGCGGATGCATTTGCGTTGGAGGATTCCGAGAAAATTGAATTAATAGAAAAACATTTTCGGCATATCATGGAAATTATGGGCCTGGACCTTAACGATGACAGCCTGAAAGGAACACCGAAAAGGGTGGCTAAAATGTATATTGAAGAAGTTTTTAGTGGGTTAAATCCAGTCAATAAACCTGCCGTTACCCTGTTCGAAAATCGCTATCAATATAATCAAATGTTGGTAGAAAAGGATATTACCTTATTTTCTAATTGTGAACATCATTTTGTCCCCATTTATGGAAAGGCGCATGTCGCCTATATTTCCAGTGGCAAAGTTATCGGGCTTTCCAAGCTTAACCGCATCGTCGATTTTTATGCCAAACGGCCTCAGGTTCAGGAGCGACTTACTATGCAGATAGCCAATGAACTTAAACAGGCTTTGTCTACGGATGATGTAGCTGTGGTAATAGACGCCCAGCATATGTGTGTGCACTCACGAGGAATTAAAGATACGGGGAGTTCTACCATCACTTCTGCATATAGTGGTAAGTTTGAGGAAGAGTCTACCCGGAATGAGTTCTTAAGGTACCTTGATATGTAGTGACGGTTTCCTTTTCTTAGGATAGTAATACCAAAAGCCCTATAGATCTTTATGATTAATAGGGCTTTTAAATTTTTGGCAATCTGATTTTAGAGGAGGGGTTGCGTATTTATATAAAAGTTTGCGTCATGATATACAGGTCTTCTCTTTTACTAGCATTGACTGGAGCGAACTTTTTCTTTTAATCCAGGTTGCGCCAGCAATACCTTATTAGACAATACGCTCAAAATGGGAAAAAGGACTATCATTATTATCGACAATTTAAAATTACTAGGCCGTGACTCTTAAATAAAAGGATCAGGCTGATATTTAGGGGTCAGTTTTTCAAGTATAACCTGGATACATATCCAGAACTTTAATGCAAAATCCCGACCATTAATGCAAAAGAGGCTTTCCATCGAATCTGCTTTCTAGATTATTCGAATAGGAGGGGTATTCCAATCTGTTTTGTAAGCTGTTGATGGCACGGCATTTGAATTGCCCCACGTCTTCCCGGCTTGAGAAATAGCTTCGGATAGTCGAACAGTATTTGAGGGGGCTATCTCCAATAGCCTTACTTAAGAATAGCCGTCCTAATAGATGGGCACAAAAAAAGGCTCGAAACCGACGAGCCTTTTTTTCTTATTAAAAAATAATTATCGAATCGTTGGGCCTACCCGCTCCAATAGCGCTTTGGTTGCCTTAATGCCGTCACGTTCTGAAAGTTTGCTTCCTTCATACTCTATGCCGGCGATTCCTTTAAAGCCGCTGTCCTTAACAATCTTTAGGATTTTGCTGTAATCGGTTTCAATACAGTTGCCATTTTCATCGAAATCGTAAGTTTTAGCACTCACACCCTTGGCATATGGCATAAGTTCTTTTGTACCTTGATAACGGTCATATGATTCTTCACAGCCATTCTTGCCTCTTTTGATGCAAAAATTACCAAAATCAGGCAAGGTGCCCACATTCTTCATATTCACCTCTTTCATAACACCTGCCAACCATTGTCCGTTGGAAGATGAGCCACCATGATTTTCTACAATGATGTTAATTCCAGTTTTAGAGGCAAATTCACCCAATTTACTCAAGCTTTCGATGGCCGCTTTGGCAATCTCCTGATCGTCGCCTTTACCATAAGCATTGACACGGATCGTTTTACATCCGAGATATTTGGCGGCCTCTACCCACTTGTAATGGTTTTCTACTGCTTTATTACGCACGGCAGCATCCAGTTCACCCATACCTCCCTCACCATCAATCATAATTAAATGGTTTTTTACACCATTATCCTTGCAACGGGTCAATAGCTGATTAAGGTATGCCGTATCTTCAGCCTTATCCTTGAAAAATTGATTTACGTACTCTACTATGGATATCCCAAATTCTTTTTTGGCAATTTCGGGGAAATCTAAATTAGTGATTTTTTTGGCGTGAAGCTCCTTGTGCAGCGACCATTCTGCTAGAGAAATGTCGAACCAGAGTTTTTTGGCAGGACTTGCCAGGAGGTCTCCAAATGAGGTAGCAGCCAGTGCTGCCAGGCTAGCTTGTTTTAAGAAATCACGTCTTGATGCTTGCATGGTTAAGGTTAGTTTTAACTTGATATGTGGAAATTGAGAATATTAATTTTTCAAATATAAAGGGTTATTTATTAAATCCATTTTTAACTTCTCGATATAACTTCTCATTTTTTACTAATTTTTCCTGGGTCCAGATGATGTCCTGAACAAATTTCTCCTGGCGGACAGGACAGGAAGACATTCTGCAAAAACTACAACATTCAGGTAAGCAAGGATCGGCATGGACGAATATTTCGGTTTCCCCTTTACTATCTCCTTTGAGTATATTTTCAAAATCATGAATAGCTTCATGGACTTCGGTTAGCTCCCAGTAGTAAGGCAGAGTCAGGTGGCAATCGATATGCAAATCGGATCCATATTGTTGAACTCTAAGGTTATGAATGTCGATCCAATGCTCCTTTTTATTTCTCCAAAGCAGGTCCACTGTTCGGTCAAGCATCTGTGGGTCGGTGGCGTCCATCAGTAGTGCCACCGATGTGGTAACCAGGCGGCTTCCACTATAGATTAAAAAGGCACCGAAAAGGAGAGATGCCACACTGTCCAGCCAACTATAGCCAGTTATCAAAATCAATCCCACGCTCAGAATTAAGATGATACTGCTCACGCTGTCCGAGAGGAGATGCTTGCCATCTGCTACTAAAGCGAGGGAATTAGACTTACGTCCTTCGTGAATTAGAAGATAACCGATACCCCCATTTGCCAAAACGGTGAATAAGATAATAATGGATCCTAAACCTAGGTTCTCGATAGGTTGGGGATTTAGTAGACGGCTTATGGCCTCATATATGATGAAGCATGAAGCAATGATGATCAGGGCTCCTTCGAATCCTGCGGAAAAAAATTCTATTTTTCCATGACCATATGGATGATTACTATCTTTGGGTTGGGAAGATAGGTAAATGCTATAAAATGCGAAACCACTAGCGATAACATTAATGATGGACTCAAGGGCATCACTTAAAATAGCATTGGAGTCGGTAAGATAATAAGCGCCAAATTTTAAAACCGATAAGACGATGCTTGTCAGAAAAGATAGGAGAATGAGCCGTTGTTTGCGCTTATTTTGATTAATTTGCATCGATGAACCAAGGTAAACGACAAATTTACTAAGAAATACGCTTTATGTCGAAAGAAAATAACTGGCAGACACTTTCTGAGAAGACAGTTTATGATAATGCATGGATTGAAATTAGTCATAGAGAGGTTATCAACCCCTCTGGTAATAACGGAATATATGGACTTGTAAAGTTCAAAAATAAGGCCATTGGCATAGTACCCATCGATGAGGCCGGCAATATATATTTGGTAGGGCAGTATCGGTATGCCATCGAGGAATACTCTTGGGAAATACCAGAAGGTGGAGGTATGCGAGGCACTGATCCATTATCGGCCGCCCAAAGGGAGCTGCGCGAGGAGACTGGGTTGGTGGCGGCGCAATGGTCAACTATCGGTCGAATCCATACTTCTAACTCTGCAACTGATGAGGAAGGGTTTTTATTCTTAGCAGAAGGGCTTCAGCAGGGAGAACCGGAGCCAGAAGAAACGGAAAAGCTGGAGGTACGAAGATTACCCTTGCAGGAAGCAGTAGAGATGGTTATGCGTTCAGAGATTACGGATTCCCTTTCGGTAGCGGCAATCTTAATGGTTGCCCGGATCAAAGGAGTTTGATATGTGGGAGGCTCTATTGTATGGTTTACTTACGGGTGTTGGTCTATGTCTGACCTTCGGGACCGTTTTTTTTTTCCTGGTGCAAAATAGTGTAGACAATGGTTACCGTGCAGGTTTTAAAATAGCCTTTGGGGTCTTTATATGTGACCTTATTTTCGTCTTTTTTGCCATTTTTGGAACATCATTATTGCCCGATATCCCTAATTTTCAGCAGTGGACGGCTGGGATTGGCGTTATTTTTCTTACCGTTATGGGGTTGAGCAATATCGTTCGAGGTCAACCGGTGGTAGCGTATCCCAAAACCAGACTGGGTGGCTTTATCTTTTACTTTTCTACAGGCTTCTTACTTAATGGCCTTAATCCTATTAATTTTATTAGCTGGGTGACCATAGCTTCCTATCTCCGCAAAACCCTCCTATATGATATGGGACAGGTCATACTCTTTTTCAGCGCCAGTGTTATTATGGTTTTTTTAGTAGAATGTGCCATCGCCTTATCCGCACATAAGCTGAAAAAATGGTTTACACCTACATTCCTATCGGTGTTCAACAAAATTACAGGGATAGTTTTTGTGGGTATAGCTATGCATCTTGCCTATATTAGCTTCATTAAGTAGGCCTTATGAACCTTCCCGTCCAGCACGTCCTACCGGAATGATTACCAAATAGACGTTGCCATACGGGAAGAATACAATTAAGAAGCGAAGTTATTTTTGGATAAGTAATCGACCCAATCGTCGATTAAGAAGTTCTTGAATACTCTAGGGAATTTATTTTGTCCCCCCATTTTTCCTTTTGACTCCATCCAGCCGTAGAATGCACGGTTAGGTAAGATCGTTACGATAACATCCTTAAGGGCATGCTTTCGTTCTACCGCATAATCATCATTGAGCTCGGCAAGTTTTGCGTCTAGTTTACTGCGTAAGGCTGCCGTATCAATCTGTTCATTTTCCTCTATGCCAATGTACCAATGATGAGCGAACAGGTTGTCGTGCTTCACGCCACAAACGGTAAATTCCTTCACCGTAATCCCCATTTCGTCGGATACCAAATCGATCGCCTTATTCATGTTGTCGACAGATAAATGTTCTCCACAAAGGCTTAAATAGTGTTTGGTGCGACCAGTAATGTTGATTTCTCCTCTACTTTTATCGTTAAACTTTACCGTATCACCAATCAAATAGCGCCAAGCTCCCGAACAGGTAGACATCAGCAAGGCATATTCTACATGCTCCTCAACCTCATCTATTTTGAAGGTTTGTGGGTTAGCCTTTAAACTGCCTTCAGAGTCGAAGTTTTGCTCATTAAAAGGAATAAATTCGAAGAAAATGCCATTATCGCATACCAGTTCCATTCCGGTAGCTTCTGGTCGGGCTTGGTAGGCTATAAATCCTTCTGAGGCAAGATAGGTATTAATATAGGACAAGGGGCGGGCGAGTAGCTTTTCGAAACCCTTCCGATAAGGCTCAAAGGATACCCCACCATGGGCAAATACCCTTAGGTTCGGCCAGATGTCATGGATCGTGTCCACCTGATAATGGGCAATAATTTTTTCCATTAGCAGCTGTATCCATGCGGGAACACCCACAATAAAGCCAATATCCCATTCGTGCGCTTGAAGGGTAATTTCTTCTAACTTAAGACCCCAATCTTTTTCGGCAGCTATTTTTTGCCCAGGTTTGTAATATGGGCGGAACCAGTAGGGGATTTGCTTGGCAGTAATGCCACTGAGATCTCCTTCAAAATGCTTGTCCTGGTTATTCAGATTGGTACTCCCCCCTAACATCAGAAACCCTTTTTCATAGAGGTCGTCTGGCAGATCTTTATAATGCCCAAGAGATAAAATTTGTCTTATACTCGTTCTTTGAATGGCCTTGGACATGGCTTTTGTAACCGGTATATATTTAGAGGCTGCCTCCGATGTTCCCGAACTCAGGGCGTAGTACTTAATATGACCGGGCCAGCAAATATCCTTTTGTCCTTCTACCGATTTCTTCCACCATTCATTATATATTTTATTATAGTCAAAAATGGGAACCGTGGCCTTATAATGTTCATAATACGTATCATCTTTCCCAAAAATTATCTTGGAAAGAATATCGTCAAAATTGTAATATTCACCGAATTCTGTATATCGAGCACGGGCTAAAAGTTTAGCCAGCGTTTTTTTTTGCTGTAATGCTATGCTCTTCTTTTTTCGATTGGCTACCAGGTTGCCAAATCGAATACCTTTTTTTAATAAGCTACCTACGAGTGCCATTCAAAAATGCGTTAAGATATTACAAGTTCCATGTCTTCAGCTGCTTAACTGCCTCATGTTCGGTGAGGTCGAACTGACTGGGAACGATGGAAATATAATTATTGTCCAGGGCCCAGACATCCGTATCTTCTTTTTCGGTATCAAAGTTAATAAAGTCGCCTGCCATCCAGAAATACCCTCTGCCATTAGGATCTACGCGATAGTCAAATTTTTCAAGCCATTTGGCTCTTGCTTGCCGACAGACTATTGTACCTTTTATCGGTTCTACTGTTTTGGCAGGTATATTCACATTTAGGGCCACCCCCTTGGGTATACCTTTTTCCAGGGCCTCTCTGGTGATTTGTTCTATAAATGTAAGTGCGTGGTCGAATATGGCGTCTTCTTTAAAGTCACAGAGAGAGAATCCAATGGCAGGAATTCCCTCAATAGCGCCTTCAATTGCGGCGGACATAGTACCAGAATAAAGAATACTGATGGAGCTATTGCTGCCATGATTGATGCCACTGACAACTAGATCGGGTTTGCGATCCTTTAAGATATAGTGTTTGGCAAGTTTGACACAATCGGCGGGAGTACCCGAACATTCATATTCGTCGACGTCTGCGAAGATTTCTGTACTATACAAGCGAAGAGGTTCACCTATGGTAATGGCATGGCCCTTTCCTGACTGAGGACTATTGGGGGCTACTACCACTACATCTCCAATTTTTTTCATTATTTCTACTAAGGTACGGATACCTTTGGAGGTGATACCGTCGTCGTTCGTTACTAAAATTAGGGGCTTGGTCATTATGTACGTTTTACCTATGAGGACTGAGCTATATTCCTATTTACTATAGCTGTTATTTTATTTATATTTGTGGCTAATTTTTTCGACAAACTTAATGAATTTTTATGAGCATGGCAGATTTTACCCTAAAAGCTGCATCCACAGCTGATATAGGCCTAATTATTTCTTTACAACAGAAAATATGGGAGCCCACCTATAGGGAAATCCTTAGCAGTGCTCAGATTAATTATATGTTCGATCTGCTCTACAGTCCAGAATCACTTTCCAGACAGATGCAGGATGGTCAAGAATTTTACCTACTTCTCCAGAATAATGAGCCTATAGGATTTGCATCGGTGGCCTGGTTGGCTGCTCATATTTACAAATTACATAAAATTTATGTTCTTCCCAGTGTTCAAGGGACGGGTGCCGGAAAATACCTGCTAGAGGCCGTTGAAACACTGGTGAAGGATTTGGGCGGCAATTGTTTGATTCTTAATGTTAACCGATTTAATAAAGCCAAGGGTTTTTATGAGCGTATGGGTTACCAGGTCATTCGGGAAGAAGACATTGCGATAGGTCCCTACTGGATGAATGATTTTGTATTAGAGAAATCATTCGTTTAGGATTTTTGCGCCGCTCTTTCCGCTAGCTTCATCTTAATCAAATTTCTTTTTTGACTTTTCAACCCCTGGATAGGCTGGTAGTGATTGCTTTTGCTGACATAGTATCCGGTCCCATCATATGGACGCTTATCCGGTTTTTCTTTACAGGATTGAGAGCAGGCACCTTCCATTTTCCATCCACAGTCTTCACAGATCGGAACATGTTCATTGCAAGCTGCATTGGCGCAGTTGACCATGCGGTCAGAGGGAGTGCCACATATGTGACATTTAGAAATTACTACGGGGTTAACACGATTCACATCGACCGTAATGCGATTGTCGAATACATAACATTTCCCGTCGAAATTTTCACCACCCTCCTCCAGTCCATATCGAATAATGCCTCCATGAAGCTGATAGACATCAGAAAACCCTTGATGTATAAGATAGGCACTGGCCTTTTCACATTTAATTCCCCCAGTACAATAGGTTATAATTTTTTTATCCTTAAGGTGTTCAATTTCATGAATGTGCTCAGGAAGTTCCCTTAGGTTGTGCATATCGAAGGTAATAGCACCTTTAAACTTACCAACTTCATGCTCATAGTCCGAACGCATATCTACCAGAACAACATCGGGGTCATTCAAAAGGGCTTTGAACTCGGAAGGTTCTAAGTGCTTGCCAGTTTGTTCCAAGGGATTTACCGGAAGATCAGAGTTAACTATTTCATCTTTGACCCGTACATGAAGCTTCTGAAAGGCAGGCCGATCGTGGGCTTCAATTTTAAAGGCGACATGGGCAAAGCGAGGGTCTGAGCGGACATATTCCATATAGGCCTTGCAATCTTCAGGTGTCCCGGAAACGGTCCCATTCAAGCCTTCTGGCGCGATAATGATCCTGCCCAGTAAGTTGTTTTCAACACAAAATAAATGATGTTCGTCTCGATAGGTCTCCGTGTCTTCGATAGGAGCGTAGCAATAATAAAGAATTACGTTATATGGCTTCATGGTCTTCATGCTTGGATATCAGGCGAAAGGGCCCTTTAGTTAAGGAGGCACACTTTCGCATTTTGTGCAAATATACGAATAATCATAGTTTTTTTGAAATGCTGAATTGGACTGTGCTCAGTAATCTTGCTTGGCATAAATAGTAATGGTTATCTTTATGATTTTATAATTACTATATAACTTATGCATATCGCTATTGTTGGCAACATTGGTGCTGGAAAAACGACGCTAACACAAAAACTTGGAGCACATTACGGCTGGGAAGTCATGTATGAGGCCGTGGACGGAAATCCATATTTGGCTGACTTTTATCAGGATATGCCTCGATGGGCCTTTAATCTTCAAATATATTTTCTGAATAGCCGATTTGCGCAAATTCAAAAAATCCAATCGGCCACCTACACGACCATCATTCAGGATCGAACCATTTATGAAGATGCCTATATTTTTGCAAAAAATTTATTCGAAAGTGACCTTCTGACTGCCCGGGATTACGAAACGTATCTGCTATTATTCAATTCCATTCTAAATTCGGTACGTCCTCCAGATTTATTAATCTATCTGAAAGCTGATCTACCAAAGTTGCAAGCGCAAATAAAGAAACGCGGAAGAGATTTTGAATCGGGTATTTCTCAGGAATATCTAGTAAACCTCAACAAGCAGTACGATTTATTCGCTCAGACTTACGATCATGGCAAAATTTTAGAAATCGATGTCAATCACTTGGACTTCGCTCATGTTGATGAGGATTTCAGATTTATCACCGATTTATTGGACCGGGAGCTATTCTACAGCTAACATAAAAAGAGGTTGTAAACATTGTCTACAACCTCTTTTTTGTGACCAGGAGGAGAGTCGAACTCCCAAGCCCTTACGAGCACTACCCCCTCAAAGTAGCGTGTCTACCAATTCCACCACCTGGCCTTCTTATAGTAGCAATTAGCCCTATTTTGCTGCAAAACTACTATTTAATGGAAATTTAACAATCAAACAAAGTATAAATTTTAGTGCTATTTTTAATTGTATTTTTCAATCGTATGGCAAAGAGAGGGTTACATATAGAAAATCAATAGAACAATGCGGCATATTTTTTAGCTCATAGATGTATTTATGCCTTTAGGCTGCCACTCTTTGCAGTATTAGTTTACAGGCCATAGCCGAAGTGATAACCACCTCGTGCGGCTGGTGTAGGGGAATAGTCAAAAAATCGCCCTTGTGCAGATGATGGTCTTTGCCCGCTATAATAATATTGCAACTGCCTTCTAATATTAAAAAGCTTTCCAGTTCATTGGTATGGGTTTCAACCGGGGACCCCTCCCTTATCCAGACAATTGCCATTAAGAAACCGGGGTTGGCACAGATAATTTTGGCTTGTATGCCCGTATCGGGCGCAGGCAGGTCCAAATCTGGTCTGTTGAGCCATGTTTCGTAATCCGCTTGCTCTGACTCCGGATTCAGCAACGGGGGAGTCGACATTATTTCACCATTCTCCATCCGATCCATGAAATCGATAGTTGCCATAAGAAAGGGTTTAACTTTTGGGTCTACCGTTTTGGACTGGGTTAAAGCATAATTTTCTAGCCCTTTCTCTATAGCATGCAGCTCAGCCCGAATTTCAGGAAATTCTAGAGCCATCTGCTCTACCCGTTCCATTTCTTCGGAACTGGCTTCACCTAAAACATAAAGCTCCAATAGTCCTCCTTCAAGGAATTTCTGAATCTCATTCATTCGTTATAAATCGCTTTATTCTAAACGGGTGTGGGGTTATTTTGCAAGTCACAAGACATTCATTCAAAACTATATCAGACTTCGAATAAGAACGAATATTAATATTGTGAAGCCAATTTACGGCCTTTTGACATCAATGCGAAATACAATTGTTGAATCTTTATTGCCTTGTTAAGAGAGGTCGTTTCTGTACGGTGTCAATTGGGGCTGTTATACGCATAAGAAGAGAAGGATTTTATACCTTAATACTCATAGTTACAATGAAGACATCAGAATCTTCCACAATTTTAAGTTGATGGCGGGATGGATACAACAGTTGTAGCCGTTTGCGAATATTGATAAGGCCAATATGGCCCTTTTGTTTACTAACATGTGAAACCGGTAATGCCGAGGTATTATTACTGACTTTGAATATATAGGTATTCTTGCTTACTCTGGATTCTATATTAATCCAGCCCTGATCACTAAGTTTATTAATACCATGCTTAAATGCATTTTCGACTAGAGGAAGCAATAAAAGGGGAGCTATCTTCAGTTGATTGCCAGTAGGATGATCTATATTCAGATTCACTTCGAGTCGATTGGTATATCTTATAGCCTCCAACTCGATATATCGTTGAATCATAGTGATTTCCTTTTCAAGACTGATTTCTGGTTGATTGCATTCATAAAGAATGTAACGTAGAATCTCTGAAAGCCCAAGGACCAAATTCGGGGCCTGATCTGATTTTTTCAGGGATAAGGCATACAGATTATTTAACGTATTGAATAAAAAATGCGGATGAATCTGAGCCTTTAGCAGACTTAACTGTATATACTGGGTTTTGTTGCGATAGATGAGATAAACAATGATGGAAAGCGCCATAACCAGGGATAATAGGACCATTATCATTAAAATCCATTTATTTTTCTTTTCTATTTCTATTTCGTTTTTAGTTAATTGCAACTTCTGGTCGGTTAATTTCTGGTCTCTTTTTGAAATTTGATATTTGGTTTCAATTTCATGAATGGCCCGTTGCGTTGTAATGCTGGTCAGAGAGTCATTGAGTAAGGTGTATTTCTTCAGTACAGCAAGCGCCAAAGCGGGTCTGTTAATCTCTTCATAAATATCAGCGGCGAGAAGATACACTTCCTTAAGGTCATTTTTGGGCATTAAGTTTTCTGCCTTGTTTAAGGTCCTATTCAAATAGGGATATGCCTTTTTAAACTCCTTGAGATTCTTTAATGAATTGGCGAGACCGTATTCAATATACATGCGGTATTCCGGCATGGGCGTCGAACCCAGTATGGCTTCGGCCTGTAGATAATAATCGAGTGCATTCTGGTATTTGTGTTCTCGATTTTCAATATCTCCCAGATTGATAAAAGCGTGTACTTGCAGCAAACTATCTTTGGATTCGTGAGCTATAGCTACTACCTCCTTCAGGTGGGCAATACATTTCTTTGGCTGATTGTTCAGGGCTTCGCTCGCTGCGAGATTAATCAGGCTTCGCGCAGCTTGTTTGTTTGAAATGGTCTTTGCTAGCTCGTACCCTTTTTGAGCATATAGCAGACTATTCTTTTTATCTTTAAGATCTAAAAATATGGATGAAATATTCGAATAATATTTCTGCTGATTTACTTTATCATCCAAAGATTCGGACATTTTTAAGGCCAATATCATATACTCTGCTGCCTTGGAAAGTTGTCCTATAGCCTGATGTTGAAGCCCAAGATTATTGTAAGCAGCGGCTATTTTTTTCTTGTCTCCGGCCTTCAGACTCAACTCCAGTTGCATTTGACAGATTTTTAACGCTTTTTCATACTGACCGATATTATACAAAAACTTGGAGTGACTACTGAAATATTTAAATAATGAAGAGCTGTCTGCTTTTTTAGCGGCTATTTGATATGTCTTTCTATAGTAATATTCGGCGGAATCGTTCTGATAAATTCTGGCAAAATTTTCTGCTTTTGTAAGAAATTGATCACTGAGGATATTATCAGATCCACGTGAGGATCGCTCGGGCGCGTAGGCTAGTGTCCCATTTGGTATTAACCCATGGACGATAAGTATAATGCAGACCTTTAAAGTCTTCCAACTGTTGAGCATGGCTTATTAAGAGGATCGAAACAGTATTATAGGGGCGGAATTTTGCTACTAATTTACTTATTATGCTCATTTGTAGCGAATTAAAAATGGTTTCGTCGATCAATGGCTAATATTTGTAGACGAACGACCAGTTGAACCAGTGTTAATAAGAAAAAAGACTCCCGACAATGTCCGGAGCCTTTTCAGTTAACCCTATTATATACTGCTTTTCTCGGTATTCGAATTTCGTAATCCTATCTGGGTATATTTGAGCCGTCTCCGGGCCACAGGGACCTGTCGACCATCGGCTAACATTAATTTGTATGGTTCAGGCCAGGAAATGACATGATTTGCATTCACCAGAAAGGATTTATGGACCCGCACAAAATGATCGGTGAGTCTTCTACGCAGGAATTTTATAGTTTTGGAAATAAGGTACTGATTTCCATTCGTCGTGTAGACCAGCGTATAATTGCCTTCACCCTTAAGGTAGGTGATGTCTTTAGCATATATTTCAAGCATTCTACCGTTCTGGAAATATTCAACATAGTGACTAGATCGGGGAACGATGGGGGCTATGGGGTATAATTTATGAGGATTCAGACTGTACATAAAAATTTTATTTAGGGATGCAGGAAAATTTATGAAGGATTTCTAGATCGATATTTGCAATACCTGATTTTATTCTCCGGATAGACATGTTTTCTATATTATTCTATCTTTTGGAGTTCCGATTTGCTAAATATATCTCCGAAGGTTTCTTCTGTTTTTACTCTACCTATTCCTGGACTGGTCCATTCTTCTATGGTGTACACGTCGGTACTCGTGTCGAAGAGTTGTCCATTAATAAAGAATTTAACTATAGATGTATATCCATAGCTCCATTTGCTACACTTGAAGGTCCCTGCAGGAGTGGTAATATTTTCCACCTTGGTTACTGTTCCATTCTTATAGGTAACAGTTGCCTCCATTTCGACTATCACCGGCTCATCATTGTCTTCCGATTTAATTTTAGCTGTCAATTTAATGGGGTCTCCTTGGAAGGTGAGTTTGCTGCCTTCCTGAATCTTATTTTCCATTAATCGTCGATTAGGAAAGCCTGTAATATTAAACTCTAATACTTCTCCCATCTGAGAAAGCAGATCCTGGACCTCTAGTAAGGTATTTGCGTAGGATATTTCATAGGTAGTGACTGCTGCCGTACTATAGGCCTTCCAGTCCAGTATAACAGTATCTTCATCTGCGATTAGTTTCGACTCCAAATAGGACACAGCTAGTCCCGAGGAATCTTTCACACTTTTAACTCTTAAGTATTCCATTGTGGTACTTCCATCCTCTTCGACGATTTTGTAGGTATACTTTTTGTCCTTGGAGGGAATAAAGGCAGTGCTCTCATTCGGTGTGCCAGGGGTAGGATTAGAGCCCTCATCATCCTTACAACCCGTTTGAAAGAATACAGATGAGGCAGCAAGAATGCCAAAAATTGCTTTACGGCTGTTTTGTTTGAAATTGAAATTTTTCATTTTATTTAACATGGCTTGAATTGGAAAAAATATATAAACGAAGAATAATATACGTGTGAAGGGAGTTAAAAGATATTTTGTCTTTTAACATCGCCCAGAAGGTTATCTTTGAACTGGTTACTTTCCAGGATGTCAGTGTTGGTTTCGGTACCTACCCCTGCGAATATTCCCCAGCCGGCACTATTTTCTATGCGGGAATGTGTCACTTGCATGAGAGCCCTTCCAAAAACGGCCAGCGAGGCCTTGGTGCCTGCAACCAGATTGGAGCTCCCCCCATCTTGGATGATGGTATGTACTAGAGCGTTTTGACTATTATTGGTCTGGAATAATATACCTCTCCAATAGCCAGCCTGATTTTGTTGTCCCCTGATAGTAATCGGGTTTTCGGGAGTGCCTTCTGCAAGAAAATAGCCTTTATGAACCATAATAGCGACATCTGATCCCATTTCAATGACAGTTCCTGGGGCAATTTTCCAGCCGGCATTAACCGATACTTCAGATAGTATTCTGAATACAATTCCTTTATTAAGTTCGGGCCATACTACTTCTGCTGATTCGGTATCCAAAATTTCTGAAGGTCCTATTTCAATAACATTACTGGCATATAAAGAGGCCTTATCGAGTCTTTGGGCGTTGGTTGCGTCGATTCGTATGGCAGCATTGCGATATCCTCTCAAAGTATTATTGGAAAATTTCTTAAGGGTATTTCCTTGTTCTACGAGCAATCCGTATCCTGAATTGCCTGTAATCGAGCAGTTTTCGATTTCTACGCTGGCTTTACCCGTGGTTGTCAGATGTATGGCGGCCTGATTTTTTGAAAGTGGATCGGCGGCTCCTGCGTTAAATATATCTACATACTTAAGTTGGTTGTTTTCAGTGTTTAGCCGTATTCCTCCCCAGAAATTTTCTTTCGATTCCACTCCTCTGAAGGTTATATGAGCATCGGCTGTGCCTAAGGCCTTTAACCCCCCATTTGACTTAACATCCATAAAAGAGTTCTCGGTAAAAGCTACCACGACACCCGGTTGTATCGTTAGCTCAGCCAGTAGGGAAATATTGCCATCAATAAGGTAATCAGGTTGATCGGACTCCCCATTTCTATCCGTTAAATTCATTGGCTGGGCGATGTCTTGGGTTAATGGAATTGGTTCTTTAGCCAAATTGGCCGTGATCTTTGTTACGGCCGAATCGGTTAGTTTCGAAGTAGAGGCCTTCAACTTTATTTCATATACCCCCATTAGGTCGGGTATAAAATAAGCCTTGGCAGTCTGAGAATTAACAATCACCGCTTTACTTGCGTTAGGTTGAGTGAGCAATTCCCATGCAAATGTTATGGGCTGATCGTCTGGCCCTTTGGTCTTAGTACCATCCAAAAAAACCGTATCACCTACCAGGCTAGTGCGATCGATTCCGGCATCGGCTTTTAACGATCCTGATGGGCCTATTTCTTTATTTGTTTTACAGGAAAGTATAGAGACCAAGAGGAGTAGTATTCCAGAGAAGATGATATGGTTTTTCATGACTGTATCAGTAAATGCCATCGGACTGATGGGTAATAATTATTTGTCCATTTGAAATGATGTTGCAAGTTTAAATGGAAATTTTTAATTGCGTATCGCTGATATTCAGGGTGTAGACCGAAGGCAGCATATATCGACAAACGACTCTCTTTAAACGATAAATGGAGATGTTCCGAATTGGGTAAACGGGAGGAATTGCGCAGTTTTATTCTGGCCCCATTCCGGAAAGGGGGTCTTGCTTACCCTCGCCGTATGATGGTAGAATACCGACTAAGCGAGGCCAGGAAGGGTGGGGGGAATCACAGATGTAGTAGCCTATTATCCTAATAGGCAAGTTTTAACCGACGTTGACAGTCTGCTTTATAATTTCGGCCAATGGGAATTTCTTGTCCCAAAATATCCACCGCATGAGAATGATAAGCTTGTATCTTGGAAATGGAGACGATGAATGAACGATGCACTCTGATAAAGTCATCCTCGGGCAAAAGGGCCTCTAATACACTGATTTTCTGTTTGGTAATGAGAACCTTTTCTTTGGTAATGACTTTAACATAGTCTCTAATACTTTCGATCCAGTAAATTTCTTTTACATTCACTTTCACTAATTTTCTGTCAACTTTTAGGTATAAAAAAATATCTCTATCCTGCGACTTAGGGATATCTGTAGTTTCTGTTGCCGGAGTAGCAATCTGTAGAATATGAAATACTTTATCGATAGCTCTTAAAAAGCGATCGAAGGGAATTGGCTTTAACAAGTAATCCACTGCATTCAGTTCGAAACCATCCAGCGCATAGTCCTGGTATGCGGTAGTAAAAATCACCTTGGGAGGATTTTTTAGGCTTCTTATCAACTCGGTTCCGGTAAGGCCTGGCATTTTAATGTCTAGAAACATTAAGTCTATCTTTTCTTGCTGAAGAAGTTGAAAGGCCTGAATGGCTGTAGAACATTTTCCAGCCACAATAATATCCGGAAAGTTTTGTAAATAATTGGATAGTACCTCCAGAGCGTGAGGTTCGTCATCAACAAGTAAAGTCCTGATTTTCATATTACCTCAATATTAAGACGTTTCGACAATTCTATTTCCAGAATAACGGCATATAGTTCTTCCTCATCAATAATTTTAAATTGAAAGGCGGAAGGGTACAATATCTCTAGTCGCTTACGTATGTTAGCCAAGCCTATATGGCCGATTTGTTTACCAGAATCCTTAGCTAAACTATCGATTTCACTTTTGAGCGTCTTTTTTTCTCCTTTGTTATTAGAGATTTTGAATTTAAGCCTCGAGTCCTTCACTTTTAGATCAATATTAATCCAGGCTTCTCCTACCTTCTCACTGACACCATGCTTAAATGCATTCTCTACAAGTGGGAGTAGGAGCAAGGGTACTATTTCCTGATTTGCTTCTAACCCATTAATACTAAATTGAAGTTGGAGTCGGTCTTGATACCTGATTTTTTCCAAGGTAATATAGTTTTCTAATATCTCTATATCTCGTTTTAATAGGACAACATCGTGGCTGGCCTCATAAAGCATATACCGAAGAATTTCAGAAAGTCCCATCACCACGGCTGGGGACTGTGGAGACTGTGAAAGAGTGAGTGAATATAAATTATTCAGGGTGTTAAAAAGAAAATGAGGGTGTAATTGCCCCTTTAACAAGTTAAGTTCTGCCTCCAATGCCGCCTTTTGTTTTTGATACCACATATTAAAGAATTTTATGGCAAGCGTAATCCATACGATAAAGTTGACTTGCTCGAAAGCATTTAACATTGCAGAACTGCTCTTAAATTGATCCCAGGGAGCTAGTTCAAGTTTATCAATGATCAGTCCTGGGTCTTGTGACTTAAGTTTTGCATATATAATCGGGTTGGCTATCCATATTTCCATAGCCCGGAAAAGCAAAGTTGATAATGCAAAACTGCATAATAGCCCAATAAGAAAATGTACATATCTTCCCTTAAAAAGGTATTTCGGGAAAATGAAGTTTGCCAAACTATAATAATATGCTGCATGGATAGGCACAAACAGGCACATGATGCCGAGTGTGAGCCAAAAACCAGGCAATGCGGTACCATATACAACTGTTAAGAATAGGGTTACACCTATCCAGAAACCGATATGCAATGGTACCGGTGGAATATTCATAGGGTTGAGCTGACTAGCCTTAAGGGTCATGGACTTAGAATAAACAAATTTATAATCATGAGATACACCATCAAATTCTTATCGACATAAGCCCTGATTCAGTCGACTAAATGCCGTGATCGCTGGGGTGGAATAAAAATATTAGTAAACTATTTTAAACCTAGTCTATGAATATGGTCAAAGACTCCGCAACCTTACCGTAATCTGATATGGAAAGTAAAAAATATTGGCGAGAATTACTGCTTACCTCCTGTCTGTTTATTAGTATATTTTTGGTATCCACAGGGAGTAGCTCTGTCAGGGCCAACTGGAAAATGCCCTACGAAAGGGCTGGCTTTTCCAAAAAAGCCGCAGCTGCCTTGTTATTAAACCGATTTACATTTGGGCCTCGGCCTGGTCAGGTTGAAGAAATCCAGGAGTTAGGATTAGAAAACTGGTTCGAATCTCAATTAATATCTACAGTGGATGATCAGCTTCATAGCCGCTTGGAAGATTTCGATATTTTGGCGATGAGCAATGAGCAGATTGCTGAGAAATTCCCCAATCCCGGTGCTGTTCTCCGGGAGGCTATCTCTAAAGGAGTCATTCCAAATGACTCCCTCCAGAAAGGCAGCATAGCTTACCAACAAGCCTTAAGCGATTATATGCGGGAGCAAGGTTTACGTAGACCTATAGAATTGCAGAAACAATTGGTATCTCAAAAAATTATCAGAGCCGCCTACAGTAAATATCAACTTCAAGAAGTGATGACCAGTTTCTGGTTTAACCATTTCAATGTCTCGATGACCAATAACAGAAGCGCGCTGTTTATACCATCCTTCGAAAGAGATGTGATAAGGCCACATGCGCTTGGAAATTTTAATGACTTGCTTTTACAAACTGCCAAATCGCCTGCCATGTTATACTATTTGGATAATTTTAGTAGTGCCTCCGATAGTAATACTATTTCCAGAAGACAAGCTTCGGTTAAAGAAGGTTCTCGGAAAGAGATGGATATGAAGATAAAACTCAAACGAAAAGTTAATGGACTCAATGAGAATTATGCTCGGGAGCTAATGGAACTACATACCATGGGTGTCGATGGGGGTTTCACCCAGCTGGATGTGACGGAGGCTGCCCGGGTTTTAACAGGCTGGACTGTAAGGCCTATGGGAAGATTTGTGAACACCCAGGCCAGCAGCAGACGGAAGCAAGGTGGTAAAGTTAATGGACATGGGACAGTAATGGACGGTGATTTCGTGTTTACTCCCGCCAGGCATGACCAGGGAAGTAAAGTAGTGCTTGGGGTAAACTTTCCAGAAAATAGCGGTTATGAAGAAGGGGTTGCACTTATTGAGCTCTTGGCTGCACATCGGGCTACAGCCAATTTTATTAGTAGAAAAATAGCCATTCGATTTGTGAGTGACAATCCATCAGCCGAACTGGTAGGCAAAATGGCGACTGTGTTTGTTAAAGAGAAGGGAGATATTCCATCTGTATTACGAGCGATGGTGCAGACCGAAGAGTTTTGGGAAGAGATTAAAGCGGGGGAGAAAATTAAATCCCCATTTGAGCTGGCCATTGGGTCTGTCCGTAATCTGGATGCCGATCTGACACAGCCATATGCACTCTACGGATGGATTAGCAGAATGGGTGAAAAAATGTATAGTTATCAGGCGCCAACGGGATTTCCAGATAATGGTAATTTTTGGATCAACACCGGATCCCTTCTCAATAGAATGAATTTTGGATTGGCCATGGCTTCGGGTAGACTGCCTGGTGTGCGTGTCAATTTGCTTGGGCTAAATAAAGGGCACGAACCCGGGAGTTCCAAAGAAGCTTTGCAAATTTATTCGGAGCTTTTGCTTCCTTCTCGTGACTTGTCGGCAACATTGCAGCGTTTGGCTCCGCTTCTCACCGACCCGACCTTGGGCGAAAAATTAGAGCATGCCAGCAAACAACACAATCTTCCCGGCGATAATCCCAGGGATGAATCGTACAATAAGTTGCAGAACGATAAAAAGAGTCAAAGGGGAAGTAACTCTACCACGCTTGCGCAGGTAGTAGGTCTAATACTAGGATCTCCGGAATATCAAAAACGGTAAATCAAAAATCTTAAGAACTATGGCCACAAGGAGAGCATTTATAAAAGCCAGTGGATTGTCGATCTTTGGCGCTAGCATTATGGGGAATATTCCGGATTATGTATTCCAGGCAGCTGTTTCACAGACTGCGAATTCCCCTTTCCAAAAGCAAAATACATTGGTATGTATCTTTCAAAGAGGTGCAATGGACGGATTGATGGCTGTCAGCCCTTTCAACGACCCTTTTCTCAAGCAGGCACGACCTTCTCTGTTTATAAAACCTGGAACCAGCGGGACGGGGCTTATTGACCTGGATGGTACATTTGGCCTTCATCCGGCATTAAAAGGTTTTCAAGGTTTATTTGGTCAGGGGCGGCTCGCCATCGTTCAGGGAATCGGGTCGCCCAATGCCACTCGCTCCCATTTTGACGCCCAGGATTATATGGAGACTGGTACCCCATTTCGTAAAGGTACCGATTCAGGATGGCTCAATCGATCCTTATCTAACCGAAAAAAAACTCATGTTGATACCCCTTTCTCGGCAGTAAGCCTCACCTCGGCCCTTCCCCGATCTTTATATGGGAAGGAGCCAGCCATCGCAATCAGCAATTTGCAGGATTTTGCCATTCAACTGAAAGGCAATCCAGGTGCCGCTCAAGCGGCATCGGAAAGGCTGGAGGATCTCTATGATCAAACGGCTCAGGGACTCCTGCAACACACCGGAAAAGATAGTTTTGAAGCAATGTCCTTATTACAAAAGACCGACCTTAAAGGCTATAAACCTGAGGCAGGGGTTAGGTACCCTAATTCAGCTCTAGGTAACTCGTTGAAGCAAATTGCTCAACTTATAAAAATGGAAGTAGGACTCGAAATCGGATTTGCCGAATCTAATGGTTGGGATACCCATTTTAATCAGGGAACAGTGGCAGGGGTTTTTGCCAGAAACCTACTTGATTTCAACGATAGTATCTGCGCTTTTTGGGAGGATCTTGGTGCCTTTCAAGATCAGGTGACCGTCATGAGTATGACCGAATTTGGACGCACAGTGAAACAGAATGGTACCGGAGGGACTGACCATGGGCGAGCGTCCTGCAATTTTATATTAGGCCATAATGTAGTAGGAGGGAGGGTCTATGGGACGGTAAGTCCGCTTGCTCCGGAGAATTTGGAAGATGGTCGTGACTTGAAGGTGACAACGGATTACAGAGCGGTCTTCGCCGAAGTGGCTGGACGACAATTAGGAATAGACAATATTTCGAATATTTTCCCGGATTGGGAAGGTCAATATTTGGGATTGATGAAGCGATGAAAATAAGGGCTTTATGATGAAGACCTGTCTGATCCAATGTTAGGACCAGACAGGTCTTTTTTTGCGCCTGTGGCAAGCATCATGTCGATTCAGTTATAAATCCGTTAAAAGATATAGGCCGTGCATATTCAGTTCTTAGTATTTTATCGACCAAACCTAGTCATCTGTCGAAAGCTGTTGGACAAGCCATATGGTCCATGTAGCTTTGTATAAGATAACTGCAAGATAATCTGATGATTAGGGTTATGTTGCGGCTTCTATAAGTTAGGTTTAATTACTTTAAAATATCGCCCCCCGTTAAAATCAATCATCATGAAATCTTTAAAATACAGTCTATTAATGACGATGCTTATCCTGTGCTGCCATAGGAAAGCTATTCTTTACCAGTTTCTTAATATAAGGCTAGTCGGGGCCTTATGCCTGCCAATACCCGCCAGTCTAAGGTTGAGCGAATGTGATCGGACCGGTTGGAAAGTAGTGATATCTATAGAAAAGGGTCAAGCATCAGCCCAATTCGAGCCGCTCTGCTGGGCAGCCTGATATGCCCATATTTAATTCTTATAACGCCTCTAAGAAGGCCATTTACTTTACATTATTAGCCATGAAAAAATTTAGAATTGTATCCATTTGTATTGCCCTTATCCTTGTATGTCTTTTCCAGGTTGCCTGGAAGGTATCGGATGTATTGACAGATTTAAATACGAGTGAAATGGAACTCCGTGATCGGTTTTTTTCCAATCTAAAACAAAAGCAATTTCAACTTTACGGATGGAGTAGCAATATGAAAAAGGCAGCTCAAACTTTGGATCCCAGCCGACAAACCCAGGCTATCGATTTTTTGGCAACCTGGGCGAAAGGCTATTCGGCTTCTAAAGACTTTAAGGAGCGCTATGCCGCTTGGCTGGATAAACAGTATCCGCAAATAGACTTGAAGACACTGGAGGGTGATATAGAAGAAAAGTATAAGCGCCATCTTCGTAATACCCAAAATATGCAACCGGCCGACTTTACTCCTACCTTGGATATCCTCATACAAAATGGAGAGACATTCTCAGGAATGGAAGGGATGCTTTCCAGCCTTCCACCGAAAGATAGGGTGGAAATGAAAAAGCAAATAGACGATGCCAAAAAGGAGGCTCTGTTTTACAAGTCACTTAAACCTTTGCTAAAGTCAGATTTTGAAACTTTTAAAGCCAAATATGCAAGGCATCAGGCAGAGCGGGATATAGAAAGCGAAAAGGGACGAATTGAAACAAATAATCTCGAAAACGCTCAGGCCCTAAGTCGACTAAAGGATCCTAATCAATTGATCAAAAGTCGTTTGCTATATTTTTTGGAAAACAGCAAAAATATCGATTTCAAAGCTCAGACCAAGTTAGTAAATAATCGCAAGAAATTTATTAATCCCTCCTATGAGCAAAAACATGAAATATGGAAATTCTGTTACCGTATGGGGCCGGAGCCAACGGAGGCAGCTCGGCGAAACGCTCAGGCATGGTTAAATAGTCTGAAATAATCATTGGAGAGCCCTGTCCTATTGATAGGAAACTCTCCCGCCGTCATGCATCTATTACATCAGCTTAATTTTCCTTTTCACATAGAAAAGTATAAAATTTAATTATAAAGTAAAGTATAAGTTTACCTTTTGAGAATGTTTTGACTTTATTTGCAGGTTGAAAATATAGTGTCATTTCTAAACCTGTCAACATGTCGAGTTCATTAAAAATGGATAGAAAAGCATTCCTCAAACGCTCCGGTCTGGCCGGGGGGCTCTTGATGACTTCTGAACTTATTCCTAAAAATATGGGTGTGAAATCCGTTCGATTTGGAATCATAACGGATTTACACTTTGATTTAATGCATGATGGCGCGGACCGAATGCGCGCATTTATTAATTCTATGAAGAAAGAGTCCCCAGAATTTATTATACAAGGTGGAGATTTTTGTGTTCCTAAAAAGGAGAATCAAGTTTTAATGAATATTTGGAATGAGTTTAGTGGTCCTAAACATCACGTTTTAGGAAATCACGATACAGACGGGGGATATAGTAAAGAGCAGGTACTGAAATTCTGGAATGCAGAAGGCCGGTATTACTCTTTTGATCTGAAAGATTATCATTTTGTAATACTAGATGGTAATGAGCATAATGAGGACCCTAACCGGCCGAAGGGGTATGCCCGATATATTTCTCCCAAGCAGGTTGAATGGCTTAAAGCCGATTTGTCCAGTACGAATCTTCCCACCGTTGTTTTTTGCCATCAAGGGATGGACAATGACGCAGGTGGGTTGGAGAATGGGACGCTATTGCGGTATACCTTAGAAAATTCGAATAAAAACGGCGGGTCGAAAGTTATTTTGGTGATTAGTGGTCACCATCATCAGGATTATCATAATATCATCAATGGAATCCACTATCTTCAAATCAATAGTGCATCTTATCAATGGTTAGGAGAAGAGTATCAGGAAATCCGATATTCTGCCGAAGTTGACAAATCTTTTCCCTGGTTAAAAAATACGGTTCCATATAAAGACCCCATTTGGGCAATAATTGAGATAAATAGCAAGGGAGAGATAATGGTACAAGGGAGGCATACCGTTTTTGTTGGGTCTAGTCCTGAACAGCTCGGAGTTGATATGCATCAATTTATTTATCCAATAGTACCTTATATATCGGATCGCAAAATAAAGTTTTGATATCCATTCTGCCATCTTACGGTTTCTACAATCTGACGCTATTGACCTTTTCCGCTCTCTATGAAATTATTATCTAACTCCAGATTTACTTTATGAAGGTAGGCCCTTAAAGCATCCCCATTCTCTCTGGAATATTACATTTCTATATTTAATTCACTAATGGAAACACTTTCCAATATTCCTGATTTATCTTATCTCATTTGAAATGGGCGGGCTTTGGGGCCATCTAAAATCTACTTGGCTCTTTGTGTTACATTCTTATTGGGTTCATTAAAGCGGTCCGCCGCTACGATTTCCACGGGCATGTGCCATGCAAGCCTCATTCACATTATGCTCCATCTGTGTTAAGACATAGCATGGGTAATAACAGGCTTGTGAATATTTTAGGAGTGATGCGTATATTTATAGAATTTATTTCGATTAGCTTCCGGCCTTCAGATTATAATGGTTTTACCCGGGACCGCAAAAATCAATTTTGTAAATTCATTAATAATAGCCATATATCCGGCTGCGTTTTGTAAGGTGGTATACGGGCAAGGCTAAATAGACGGAGAAAACTATATGACTTTCTCACCGGTCGGGCAGCTTCACAATTGTACTTACAGAGGACATGAAGCAGAATGCCGGGAAGATTTCGGAAAAAAATAAATGATATACTTATTAAAAAGAGGCTATCCTTTTGGGACAGCCTCTTTGTGATTCCGCTGGGATTCGAACCCAGGACCCATACATTAAAAGTGTATTGCTCTACCAGCTGAGCTACAGAATCGATTATTTCTATTGGATTAGCCGAAGCGTTTTCCGTAATTGCGATGCAAAAGTAGAATTATTGAAAGTATAATGCAAGTACTGTTGACAAAATACCTGAAAATTTGTATGTTTATAGGTTCGATTCTAGGCCCGAATTGGGCCATTTCGGGCGATAAAAATGAGTTAAAAACGGCTGATTCTCTGTTTGCTATCGCTCATTATAGTGAAGCGATAGAATTGTACAAAAAAAATTTTACGGAAAGCGAAAAAAATAACCAACCCCTGCTTTTAAAGCTCAGTTTTTTGTCGGAAAGAGCAGGAAATTATACCGATGGACTGTATTATTTAAGTAATCTGGCTCAAACCAATCCGTCCCGGACTCTCTTTGAAAAGATGGAAAATTTGGCTCAGGAGCACGACCTCCAGGGCTATGCACTGGATGACTACAGTTACTTCATCATTTTTTATCGGCGTTATGGAGCGTATATTCCCCTTATTTTATTGGTATTTGCAACCTATATCGTATACATCATGGTAACCAAAACCCGAAAAGGGCAAGGGATTCAAATGATTCATAAGCTTTCTATTATTGTATATCTAGGGCTGGTAGCGGCTATAATAAACTTACCCTCCTTATATCAAACAGCAATCATTATTAACCCTAAAACCTTCTTGAGAACGGATCCGTCAGGTGCTTCCGGAGTGGTTAAAGGGGTAGGCAAGGGGCACAGGATCACCATACTAGGCTCGGTTGATCACTGGTATCGGACCATATGGGATCATTCTATCGTATATATTCGTAAATCAGACGTCAGAAATATATAATGCGGAACTGTTGGTATCATTTTTGTAAGCTGCTATGTTTGTATGTATATTTAACACCTATGTTTAGTTTAATTAATTGAAGTTGTATGAAAAAGCCAATGAAACGTATTTTACTGTTATTTACAGCGGTCCTGGTTACAGGAGTAATGTTCTCTTGTAAAGAAGAGGGTCCACATAAGGATGATATTATTAAGTTTTCGGCCGTTATCAATAGCGACCAAACGGTACCCCGTGTGTCGGCGGCTGGCAAAGGTTCAGGTGTTTTTGAATATAACAAAGTTACTAAGAGTCTGAAATACAATATTACTTATCAGAACGTAACACCAACTTCAATTACTCTTAACAATGCTTCTCCTGCCTGGGAAGCTGGACCTATTCAGTTCATTTTAGCGGATAAGCCAACAGGTGGACAGGTACAAGGGGCGGTGACCCTTAGTACTGAATTGCAAACTGCATTAATTCTTGGGGGGCTGTATATCAATATACCGACCGCCGAAAACGTGTATGGCGAGCTTAGAGGGCAAATAATAGCCGATAAGGTAGAGTAGTGATTCTGTTTCCATATGGATAAGAAAAAGGCCTGAAATCATTTGATTTCAGGCCTTTTTCTTATCTCTTCTTTTGCTTCTTCTTTTTACTTTCGAACTCCTCTACTTCTTTCATAAGACTTGTAAGATCCAAATTAGTATCTTCAGTGAAGTCGATAGTTTCGCGATACTCTTCCTTGCTCATATCAACGACATTGATGGGTTTTCCTAAGTAGGCCTGAATTTCTGCGAGTAAAGGCTTCTCTTCAGGACTGCAGAAGGACACCGCAAGGCCTTTTTTGGTGCCCCGTCCCGTTCGCCCAACCCGGTGAACATAATTTTCGACTTGCTCAGGTAAATCGTAATTAACTACGAAATCAACTTCTGCAATATCAATTCCCCGTGCCGACACGTCAGTTGCTACCAGAACGTTGACTTCCCCCTGACGAAACTGTTCCAGAGCTTGAAAACGATCTTGTTGATCTTTGTCTCCGTGCAGAGTAAGGGAGGCTACTCCTACGCGTTCTAAGGCCTTGAAGACGCGTTCGGCCCGTACTTTCGTTCGGACAAATACCAATATTTTTTTCTCAGCATTCTCCTTAGCCATTCTTTCTAAGAAATAACGTTTGTCGTCCATATCGATATAGGTGACAGAGTGATTGATGTTCTTTGCTACCCGATCGTTGGGGGAGATTTGAATTCGAATCGCTCTTGTTACCAAAGAGTAGGCGACTTTCTTAATCTCTTCGTCAATTGTTGCCGAAAAGAATAGGGTTTGGTGTTTCTTAGGAAGATATTTGATTACATCTTGAATATCCTTTAAAAAGCCTAATTTTAACATATGATCGGCCTCATCTAAAATAAGCGTTTGTACGGAAGTGAGCCGCAGGTGCCCTTGGTTGATTAAGTCGAACAGACGCCCTGGGGTGGCAATTAATATGTCAATCCCTTTTTCCAACTTGAAAATCTGAGGATCCTGTTCCACCCCACCCACTATTCCGAAGGCTCGGACCTTGGTATGTTTGGAGATTTGCTGAAAGACCTGCGTGATTTGCGTGGCAAGCTCTCTGGTGGGAACCATCACCAGACATTTGATTCCTTCTGACCTGGTGGAATGCTTCTGTTTAAGAATCATATCAATAACAGGTATGGCAAAGGCTGCAGTTTTACCCGTGCCTGTCTGGGCTATGGCCAGGACATCTTCTCCCTTCAATATAGCTGGGATGGCCTTATATTGTATGTCGGTAGGTTTCTTAAATCCCGCATCTGCCAAGTTTAATTTTATTTCGTCAGCAATTCGGTAATCGTCAAATTTCATAGGTCGCTTATCTAAAACAAATCCCGTCGATAGGATTTATGGATTGGTATTGTACAAAGATAAAACCTTAGGCCATATATTGGGCTATTCTAGTCAGCCCTAAATGTCCTGCATCTCACAGAGCATTTGTTACTCATGAATTTGTCAGTTAAATTGCCTAACCTATTTTCAGTGTATATGTACCCAAAAAAATTAGAATTACATTCTTTTTAATACCATCACCATGGGTAAAAAATGTTATTGTGGGCAATTAAAACCTTTTTCGGCCTGTTGTGCCTCTTATATCAGGGGCGAACTTCTCGCTGAAAGTCCAGAAATTCTTATGAGGTCGCGGTATTCCGCTTACGTGACTGGTGCCATAGAATATCTGGTTCAGACTACTGCCCCAGAGTTACAGGGAGCACTAAACATCGTGGAAATTCAAAAATGGGCCCGGGAGAATACCTGGAAGATGTTAGAAGTTTTAAGTGCTGAAGGTAATGAAGTAGAGTTTAAGGCCCATTATCGCGATCGTAACGGTAAGCTTGTTGTTCATCATGAGCGCTCCCGATTCATTTACGAAGCAGGACGTTGGTTTTACCAAGACGGAGATTTTTATTAATAGTTTAGAATTAAATTATGGTTTTTCGACAATATTCTATAGCACGGTTTATAATTAGCTTTGTTGTTTTTATACTTTGTTATATAGCAGCAGGAACATTTCGTGATGGCTTTTTCCAATTTCTTATAGCAGGACTTTTCATTTTAACACTTTATATTTTGCGTGAAGTAAAGAAAGGGCATATTGATGATTTGGCGGAAAGGGATGCAGTATGGTCCCGAAAATTACAAGAAATGGAAGAACAGTGGCACTGGGAGATGGCAAAAAGGAAGGTCGACAAAATCGAATCTGCGACCAACGACAATACCCTCGACTAGTGCTATGAAGTGTTTAACGACGTTCTAACATTTTTTTAAACAATAGTTCTACTTTGGTGCGTGCCCAAGGGGTTTTTCTCAGAAACTTTAAACTACTGGAAATAGACGGGTCTTTTTTGAAACAATTGATGTTGATATGTTGGCCCAATTCCTCCCAGCCATAGTAATCCAATAGTTCTTTAAGCATACTTTCCAAAGTAATGCCGTGAAGTGGGTTGTTGGGTTGAGGTTCTAATTCGGACATAGCGATTTAAAAAATAATGTAAGTAGTTGGACTGAGATTTACTCTTTTACAGAAAAAATACAAAGATAGGAATGGATCAGATTAAATGGGGTATAATTGGTTGCGGAAATGTTACAGAGGTCAAAAGCGGCCCGGCATTTAATAAAGTAGAGAATTCCACATTGGTGGCCGTCATGCGTAGAGATGGTGCGCTGGCAGCAGATTATGCGACCAGGCATGGTGTGCCTCGCTGGTACGACCAGGTCGACGATCTCATTAATGACCCTGAAGTGAATGCAATTTATATTGCCACGCCACCCGATGTTCATGAGGAATATACAGAAAAAGCTTTAAGGGCAGGTAAACCTGTGTATGTTGAAAAACCTATGGCCCGAAATGCTGAGGAATGTGCCCGTATGGTTGCTGTCAGCCAGGAAACACAAGTGCCCTTATTCGTGGCCTATTACCGGAGGTCTTTACCATATTTCAGGAAAATAAAGGAAATTGTCGATTCGGGTGTTTTGGGAGAAATTCGGTATGTCGATATTAAGCTCCAGTGGCAACCCTATGAAGAAGAAGTTGGCGAAGGGGCCAAACCCCGTTGGCGGGTGGATCCTGAAATTTCGGGCGGGGGGCATTTCCATGACCTGGCTTCCCATCAATTCGATTTTTTGGAATATGTATTAGGACCTATCTCCCAGGCAAAGGGGTTTGCTCGTAACCAGGCTGGCCTTTATAAGGCCGATGACATAGTAGTGGCCAATTTTGAATTTGCCTCCGGAGCCTTAGGTAAGGGAAGCTGGTGTTATACTGTTGACAAGGCTCAGCGTGAAGATTCGGCGCTAATAGTGGGCAGCAAGGGTCAGGTGAAATTCTCATTTTTTGAAAAATATGATATAATTCTTCAAACAGGAGAATTGGAAGAAAAATACACCATCCCGTATCCTGAGCATGTTCAGCAGCCTCTTATTGACCAAATTGTCAAAGACCTTAGGGGGGAAGGATCTTCGCCAAGTACCGGGGTTTCTGGACTGAGAGCCAACCTTATTTTGGATTGGATTACCAAATAGGATTTCTTTGAATGACGGATGCGATATATTGACGATTTGTAACTAAATTTGTTGGAAACTGGCTTCCCAGATTCGATTTGATCGAAACTTGTTCCAGAGCAAATAGTGCAATACAGTTTTTAAAACATTAAGGTCATGGCAAAAGGAAAGAATCTTGACAAAGGAAGTACCAAAAAAGAGCCAGAAAAGAATCTAAAGGAGAAACGGGCTGAGAAGAAGGCAAAAAAAGATAGTAAAAAAGATTACTAATGGCACTTGGAAGGCAGCACCAAAATGATGCTGCCTTCTGTCGTATTGGTAGATCGGAATTAATAGACGCATATAATAAAGACTGCAAAGTTTTGAAGTTAGAATTTTCGGAATGGTTGGCATCTGCCACGCTATGGACTACCGTGCAGCTTGCAGATGATGGCCCGGTTTCATGGTATCGGATAGAGACGAGGTATTCCCAATCGATGGTGGTGGGATGGATAGAGCAAGCCAAATGGGAAAATAGCCCTTTTGGACGTAATCAGCTCGTGGATCATATACACCCATACCTGTTCCGGATACGCCAATCAGGCCAATCCGCTGTCTTAATTTGGGAGGACCAATGGCTGTATAATTCTTGGATAATTCAGTCCAGGATTCTGGCACTTATGGGCATTAGCCATAGGGTTCCGGCCCGGTTAACCAAAGCAAGAAGAATAGATAAAGCTATGGCCCGAAAATTCTTGGAAGACCATCATTTACAGGGTTCTACCGTTTCCAAATATCAGTTTGGTTTATTTTTGCCGGAATCCTATTTTAGAGTTTTGCCGGATAATTGGAAGGACCTTACTTCAGGCCTTTCGGAGTTGATTTTGGCAGTTGCTACGTTTAGTCATGTGCGTGTATTTAACAGAGCTAATAAACCACATCGCTCCTTCGAATTGATTCGATTTGCTAACCTGATGGAATTTACCATCGTGGGTGGTCTAGGAAAGCTCCTGAAGGCATTTCAGCGTGATGTAGGATGTGATGATATCATGACCTATGCCGATCTGGACTGGTCTGATGGAAAGAGTTATTTAGCATTGGGCTTTGAACCCCATGCCCAGACTCCTCCGATGGCATTTGATTTAGTGCCAGAGTCAGGTAAACGGAGATTAAGGTTGGCAGATAATACAGATACGAAAGGAGAGGTGGAGGAAGAGGGGGTAGTATGGAATGCGGGGAGTCTGAAACTTGTAAAATCCTGTTAGACATGAACTGAATCGTTCTGAGGGAATGTTTAAATAGGTAATCTCATTTAACTACAAGGGAGCTATAGCCAATCCAAAGCAAGCAAAACCAGAAGACCACTTGAAAACAACAACAGAGAAAAAAACGCTACTGATTATACTAGGGCCTACAGCTTCGGGAAAAACGCGGCTTGCGGTGAAGCTGGCTCAGCAGTTGAAAGGTGAAATAATCAGTGCAGATTCTCGACAGGTATACCGAGGAATGGATATAGGAACTGGAAAAGATATAGAGGAGTACGGTCTGGGTGAAGCAGCCGTACCTTATCATTTAATCGATATTTTGCCAGCTGGAGAGAAGTATAACGTGAGCCGATTTGTCGAAGATGTAGATCGTATCTATCCGCAAATATTGAGCCGGGGCAATCTACCTATTCTTTGCGGCGGTACGGGCATGTATCTTAATACCTTGTTGCGGGGGCATCAGTTGGTTAATGTGCCTGTCGATCTTCAATTGAGAGGGAATTTACTGGAGATGTCTAAAGATTCCTTGATAAAGCAATGGTTGGGCTTGCCGACTGACCTACATCCCAACGCCGACCTGTCTACTCAGAAACGGATAGTTCGCGCCATAGAAGTGGTTAAATACCTCATGCAGCTGCCCCCTGAAGAAAGGGAATTTTCCCCAAGGATAAAATATACAGCAAAAGTATTTGGACTGAATCCAGAAGTATCACTGAGAAGAAATAGAATTTCTAACAGGCTTCGCAGTAGATTAAATGATGGACTGGTAGAGGAGGTACAAGGTTTGTTGCAAAATGGAATCTCAGCAGAAGATTTAATTTATTATGGTCTGGAATACAAGTACGTCACGATGTATCTACGGGGCGATATACAGTATACAGAAATGGTGGATCGACTGGAGACCGAAATTCATCGCTTCGCCAAACGCCAAATGACATTTTTTAGAAAGATGGAGAAGGATGGTATTCTTATTGACTGGCTTCCATCGGAACTTACCTTAGAGGGCCAGCTAAGCTATATTGTTCAGGCCTATAGCAAATAATATTGAATGAATTAATTTATAAATCTCCTTTATTCATGAACCAGAGAATATCCATCGCAATTTTACTTTCAATATTGGGCATAACCAATGCCTATCTATTGTCTCACCCCAATCTTATCGGGAAGGTAGGGATAATAGTCTATCGCTACGATTATATTAGGACCTTCCCCCGTGCTTTACTAACGGTTTCCATGGTTTTACTAGTGGCTATTGCCATATCTGAAGCCCTGAATTTTTGGGCAAGTAAGCCAGTAAAGCGAGCGGTGATGGCTCTACTATCCCTGTTAGCCCTCTTTTGGTTTGTTTATATTTATCAGAGTTTTTCTGGATTTTCGTACAGAATGACTGGCAAGTCTTTCATTTATGGGGCACATTTATTACCAATGATAGTCTTGGGTATTTTCCTTCGTTACCTGATAAAGTCATGGTTACGGTCAGGGGAGGAGAAGCTGTAAGTCGTCATGATGAGGTACAATGCATCATAGATGTTTGGTGTGGCGACTGTAACCCTGTTACAAGAGTTAACCATGGAAAAATGGAATAAAAAGTTCAAATTGTGAAATCTTATTAAGGTAAAGTTGAATTTTCACAAATAAAACAGAGATAGTAATAGAAAGTACCGGGATTTTTAAGATATTGCACCTTGTGTTTGCGCCCTATTTTGATAGTATATAGATCAATTTAACGGAATGATAACTTTGTTTCTATGTTAAAATTTGATCTCAACGTAATTTTGTCCTTGCGTACCTAGCCAACACATATTAGTACTAACCTTTTAATAATTTTATTTTAGTTTATATGTCTCAAGTAGCTGAATTGACCCTTGATGGTAAATCTTACCAATTTCCAGTAATAGAAGGTAGTGAAAAGGAAAAAGCGATAGATATTGCGAAATTGCGAGATCAGACTAGTTATATTACCATAGATGCTGGTTATAAAAATACTGGTGCTACGCAAAGTGCCATTACATTTTTGGATGGCGAAAACGGTGTTCTGAATTATCGGGGTTATTCGATTGAAGACTTAGCCGAGAAAGCATCCTTCCTAGAGGTTGCTTATTTATTGATCTTCGGGGAGTTGCCTACGGAGAAGGAATATGCCGATTTTGAATACGAAATACGGACGCACACCCTCGTCAATGAGGACATGCGCAAGATCTTCGAAGGTTTTCCGGTCAACGCCCATCCTATGGGAGTACTGTCTTCCCTGGTATCGGCCATGAGTGCATTTTATCCTGACACTCAGGACTCACCCGATCTCACTAGTCTGCATATAATTAGACTTTTGGCTAAGTTACCTACCATTGCGACTTGGTCTTATAAAAAATCGCAGGGGCATCCGGTAAACTATCCTCAGAATGATCTGGATTATTGCTCCAACTTCCTGAATATGATGTTTGCCCTTCCGGTAGGTGCATACGATGTAGATCCCGTAGTTGCAAAAGCTCTAAATAAATTGCTGATTCTGCATGCTGATCATGAACAAAATTGCTCAACTTCAACGGTACGTTTAGTAGGATCGTCGCATGCCAATATCTATTCTTCCATTTCCGCTGGTATTAGTGCTCTTTGGGGACCGTTACACGGAGGTGCCAATCAGGAAGTGATAGAAATGCTGGAGGCCATCAAAAATGACGGAGGGGATATCCAGAAATATATTGACATGGCCAAAGATAAGTCGAGTGGATTCCGCTTATTCGGATTTGGACATAGGGTTTATAAGAATTTTGATCCAAGAGCCCGGATTATTAAGAAGGCTGCAGATGACGTTCTGAACAAGCTGGGTATTAAAGATCCTGTTTTGGAAATTGCCCAAAAGCTTGAAAAAGCCGCCTTAGAAGATGAATACTTCGTAAAAAGAAAGCTTTATCCAAACGTTGATTTTTATTCAGGAATCATTTACCGTGCCTTGGGTATACCGACTAATATGTTTACGGTTATGTTTGCGATAGGACGACTGCCAGGTTGGATAGCTCAGTGGAAAGAAATGCGTACCAACAAAGAACCTATTGGACGGCCGCGTCAGGTATATGTAGGCCCAGCAAAACGGGACTATGTAGCCATGAGTGATCGCTAAGATACGTGGAAGTGAAAAAAAAGTGTGTTCTGATTCTCTATGAAATCGGGACACACTTTTTTTTGTCTACAGCATTATTGACCTGTCCGAAGTAAAGATGCAATATTACCCAGGTAGAAAAATTGACTGGTGAATTTGTTTCATCATCGAATATCACCAGATGATCAAGGACTAAGTCTACTAATGCTCCAGTTGCCATTTTTATCTAATTCATAGGCAAATCGGTCATGAAGTCGACTTGGCCGTCCCTGCCAGAATTCCGCATAGTCAGGTAGTAGCCGGTATCCTCCCCAGTGAGATGGACGGGGAATGGGTTGACCCTCAAAACGTTTTTCAATTTCAACTAGTTTACGATCTAAAACTTCACGACTATCAATAACCTCACTCTGGTGTGAAACCCACGCACCAAGTTGGCTTCCTCGGGGCCGACTGTGAAAATATTCATCAGAATCGGATTCACTTAGCTTCTCCACTTTGCCTTCAATACGTACTTGGCGCTCCAATTCCTTCCAAAAAAAGGTTAGTGATACGAGCGGGTTATGGGCGATAGCAGTCCCTTTTTGACTCAGGTAGTTGGTAAAGAATACGAAGCCGTAAGCATCCAGGCCTTTCAGCAATACGATACGGCCTGATGGGCGATGATTTACTGAGGTGCTGAGCACCATAGCATTGGCTTCGGTAATTTCGGCCGAAAGAACCTCCGAGAACCATTTCTGAAATTGATCTAGAGGATTCTGGCTCAAATCGGCCCTTTGAAGGCCATTTAGGGTATAATCATTTCTGATTTTTGCGAGGTCAATTTTCATTACCTGAAATTATGTTGTAATGTTAGAAGGCCAAAAATAGCCATTTCAATGGAAAGATTGTTAGATTTGTAGTTCAGAAGAACGTACTTACGAAATATTTAATACGATGGCACAGGAAGAAAACAAAGGGGTCGGTAGCAATGAGCAGGAGGACCTGACAACAAACACAATGGATTCCCTTGATATTGATCTTCAGAATGGTCTTGAAGAAGAGCATGAAGAAGATACCCCGGATGTTGATTACAGCCTGTTGTCAAAGGAAGATCTTATAAAGACATTAGAGGCTGCGTTGACCCAGGTCCAACAGCCCGATTTTAAACCTGGCATGTTTCGCCAGGTAGACGCAATGGTCAAGGAGATTCGGAATATTTCGGATCAGGCAAAAAAACAGGATCGGGAAGCGGCCTTTAAGACCTTTGTCGAAGAGACGGGCGGTGAAGAAGGTTTTGAATACAAGTCGGATGTGGAAACCCAGCGCATCGAGGCACTTACCAAGGAAATCAGAGGTCTTAAAAATGCCTTTTTCCAGAAAATGGATAAGGACAAAGAAAAGAATTTTAATACTAAGACAGAACTGCTTCAAAGATTACGCCTATTGCTGGACGAGGAAGAAGGTCGTGAGACAGATGCTACCGATCTCAAAAGCAGTTGGGAAGAGTTTAAGAAAATTCAAGATGAGTGGAAGGCGGCTGGGAATATTGCATCCCCTCATAATGGTACGCTATGGGCGACTTATAATGCCCTGATTGACCGTTATTTTAGCAACCGACATATTTACTTTGAACTGAAGGAATTAGATCGCAGAAGGAATGCTGAGCTTAAAATGGAGCTTTGTGAAAAAGTTGAAGAGCTTGGTAAATCTTTGGAAACCCGACCTATGACCAGAGAGATTCTGGCAGAGGCCAATCAGATTTTTGAAGAATACAAGCATCTAGGACCTGCGCCTAAGGAAGATCAGGAATTATTATGGCAGCGCTTTAAGCAAGGCTTGGATGTGCTGTATGATGCGCAGCGAGCCTCTTTTGCTGAGCAGAAAAAGTCTATGAAGGAACATTATGACTTTAAGCTTAATATTTACAATCAGATTCTTCCCTTTACTACCTTTAATTCCAGCAGCATCAAGGAATGGAATGCCAAAACCAAAGAGTTGATGGCCTTCCAGGATCAATGGGTCGCTCATAAAGGAATGATGCCCCGGGAAGAAGGAAAGGACTTAAGTAAAAAGTTTTGGGCAGCCCTGAAAACCTTTTTCAATAATAAGGGAGATTTTTTCCGTCAGCTAGAGGCGAAAAGAGAGCAGAATCTCGAGCTGAAAACACAAATGTGCGAAGAGGCAGAAGCGATTTTGAATTCTGGGGAAGATACACCCTCAAATACACAGAAGATTATAGAACTTCAGAAAAAATGGAAAGGTGTAGGGCAGGTTCCGGAGAAATATAAGGATTCCATTTATGATCGGTTTAAGAAGAGTTGCGACGCATATTTTAACAATAAGCGATCGAAAAATCAGGAGGTAGAAAAGGAATTCGAGGAAAATCTCGCCAAAAAGGTGGACCTTATTACCAGAATTGAGGCTGCTGCCACGAGTCAGGATGAGTCTACCCTCAATCTTTTGTCAGCGTTCAAATCGGAATGGTCTTCCATAGGCTTCGTCCCTAAAAAAGACATGCAATCTATTCAGAAACGTTACATTGCAGCGATCAATTCCTATGTAAGCGCTATTGCCCAGCTTTCCAGTAAGGAGAAAGAGCAGGCGGTTTTGGAAAGTGAAGTAGAGCTCGTCCGTGACGGAGAGAATAGTCGAGGCCTTTACCGTAAGGAGAGTGATATCCGTAGAAAGGTTACACAACTGGAAAATGATATTGCCCTATGGCAAAACAATATTGAGTTTTTCGCGAAGTCCAAAACATCGGATCGTTTAAAAGCTGAGTTTGACAAAAAAATTAGCTCCGCTCAATCCCAGTTAGAAGATCTCAAGCACCAACTCGCTATTATTCAGGAAGCTATATAAGAGTGCGAAAAAAAGTAGATTTTTTTTTCGCTCAATGCTTGCATAGAAAAATATTTCCCGCTACTTTTGCACCACAATAACGGAATGACAAACGGTCGCCGGGAAATAAAAGCCTCCATAGCTCAGCTGGTAGAGCAACTGACTTGTAATCAGTAGGTCGTTGGTTCGATCCCGACTGGAGGCTCACAAAAAGCATCTGATTTCAGATGCTTTTTTGTTTTTACCTGTTTTAAGAGGTTCCAAGGCCTATTCGGGCATTATTTTCTACATATCTTTTTTAAGGCTGTTACAAGTTCCAAACGAACTTCGGAGACCAAGCTTATATTTACATACTATATTCGAATTGTTAAAATTCGGGCGTTTTTTTATGCAATTTTTACCGTAAACCCTCAGTCATGTGGATTTACGGCATAGTTGTTGTATATTATACGCAACTAGATCATCTTACCAATAACTGGTCCTGCATTTTTGGACCTTAAGCCTTTTATGAAAAATACTCAAGAAAATAAACAGATAGGTCGGTTAGTCATCGTAGCCTATAGGCTACCTTTTAAAATTGTCAGAGAAGGAGAGGGAGTTAACCTTTTTCAGAATTCAGGGGGATTGGTTTCAGCGGTTCTTTCTCTGGTAGGAGATGGAGCTCAAAATCCCATCGTCTCGGGAGATAAAATACAGTGGATCGGTTATGCTGATAATAGTCCGGAAGAACTGGAAGGACTATCTCTGGAGAATGACAGTTTCAAAGCGCATCCTGTTTTTATTCCCGACGATGTAAATGAAAATTATTATGAAGGATTTTGCAATGATCTGATTTGGCCTTTATGTCATTACTTTCCTACACATGCACGATTTGACGATGCCTATTTTCAGGCATATCAACAAGCCAATGAATTATTTTTTGAAAAACTCGATGAGATCATCCAGCCAGGTGATATTGTCTGGGTTCAGGATTATCAGTTGATGCTATTACCCCAAATGATCCGGAAAAAGCATCCCGACGTAAAGGTTGGTTTCTTTTTTCATATTCCCTTTCCTTCCTATGAATTGTTTAGAATGCTTCCGGTACAGTGGCGTAAGGCCATTGTCGAGGGGATTATAGGGGCGGATTTGGTCGGTTTTCATACCAATGATTATGTAGAATATTTTCTGAAAGCAGTCCGGATGGTGCTGGGTCACGGGAATAAGCTCCACTACATTAACCTTAGCAATAGAATTGTTAAAATTGACTCTTTCCCTATAAGCATAGATTTTAATAAATTCAACGACGCCTATACAGATCCGGAGGTGGTTAAGGAAAGAGAGCTCGCTCGGGATATGCTCAAGGAGAAGATTATATTTTCTGTGGACCGGCTGGACTACTCTAAAGGAATTTTGCATCGGCTGTACGGCTTTGAGCGGTTCCTGGAGGAAAATCCGAATTGGCATGGCCGGGTGGCATTTGTTATGGTGGTAGTACCATCTCGTGACACCATCGATCGCTATCAGCAGATGAAATCAGAAATTGATCAGACCGTTGGTAGGATCAATGCCGATTATGGAAATATAAACTGGCAGCCAATTATATATCAGTATCGTTCTATGACCTTTGCTGAACTGGTGGGAATGTATTCCACCAGCGATGTGGCGCTGATTACGCCTGTACGGGACGGGATGAACCTGGTATGCAAGGAATATGTGGCTAGCAGGCAGGATAAGCACGGCGTATTGATTCTTAGTGAAATGGCCGGGGCTGCTGCAGAGCTAGGAGAAGCCCTCATTATTAATCCCCTCGATAAACAAAATATTGCTGATTCTATTAAATTGGCCCTGGATATGCCAATTGAAGAGCAAGAAAAGCGCATGAAAGTCATGCGTTCCAGAATACGTGAATATGATGTCTTTGCATGGACAAATGACTTCTTTACACAAATTACCATGATAGAACAAGAACACGAAAAGCTAAAACAAGTATTCCTAACTGATCAGGGAATCGGAGAAATCAGAGATGCGTATCGGGCGTCAAAAAACAGAATATTGTTTTTTGATTATGATGGTACCCTGGCCCCGATTGTTGCCGACCCGGCAAAGGCTATTGTCAGTAGAGAGGTGAAGCAATTGATCTCTACTTTTGCTGAAAGTGATACAGTAGTGATTATAAGCGGGCGTGATCGTCATTTTTTAAGCGAATTATTTTTAGATCTACCCGTACATATTATTGCGGAGCATGGAGCGCTCATCAAGGCGAAGGGAAGCTCCGAATGGGTACTGAACGAAAGCTATGAAGAGAACTGGAAAGAATCCATTCAACCCATTATGGATCTGTACGCCAAACGTTGTCCGGGTGCGGTGGTAGAAGAGAAAGAAACCTCCCTTGCCTGGCATTATCGTACTGCTGAAGATCGCGAATATGCCACCCGTCGGGCTCAGGAATTGGTATGGCAGTTGAAAAACTATATACAACCTGAACTTAACCTCCAGATAATCGATGGAAATAAAGTGGTGGAAGTTAAAAAGACAGCCTTTAATAAAGGAACAGCGGCCAAGGACTTGGTGGAAACAGGATCCTACGACTTTATTATGGCTATGGGTGACGATAAAACCGACGAAGACATGTTTATCGAATTGCCTGATACAGCATATACCATTAAAGTAGGAGACATGCTCTCCGCAGCACGTGCCCACTTGCGAAGTCAAGAAGAGGTCTTTAGTTTTTTGAGCAAGATCAAGGACTAAATTGATACAGATAAGGCTTATACCAAAACGGAGTGCTCTGATAAAGAGGCACTCCGTTTTCATTTTATGTAGCGTTTTAAATATTTATACGGCGTTTCCGGGCTATGATTTGCCACTCTTCTTGGGCCCAGCCATTTTTCACGATATGGGCATATTCATGGAGGGCTACGGTTGGGCAGATATGGTAGGGTTGTATATAATATACATCGCCAACCTGAGCCAGATGCCAAATATCGTCTGGGACTTGAATTACCCCATGTTCTTCACTCTGACTAAGGAGTTGATAGTTGTCCAGGTTTAAAATTTTGATCCGGCGCTCAATAGGATTCTCTGCCGCTATGGCTTTATGGCCTAAATCCAGCGTGATTAACCCTACGGAAGGTTTGCTGATAATTCTAGATAAGATTATAGCGGCACCTAAAAAGTCCTGATCTTTAAATTTTTCCCCGTAGCCAGCATCCCAGAGTACATTGGTTCCAGGACTCAGCAGAACGCCAGGGCGAAAAGTATGTACATTGAAGGAAGGTGAGCCACCGGCTATGATGACCGGCTCCTTTCCAATTTTCTCTATGAAGACTTCTATCAATTTCTGAGCCTGGTTGAAACCCCTGTCAACTTCTTTTTTGCGCTGGTCAAAATCCACTGTGTGAATATGACCGTCATAAATATGTAGCCCGTCTATTTGAATATTAGGAAGAGTCTTTATTGAGTCGATGATTTCCGTAAGAAAGGCTGCGGTGGCGCCGCTACGATTCATTCCTACATTTACATCAAGGAAGACTGAACCCTCCAGCTTCTTTTGGTTACAGAAATCACTTAATGTCTGTGCGGTAGCCAGATCATCCAGAAGTGAAGCAAAATATACATCTGGAAATTTCTCTTTTAGCTGGATTAACCGATCGATATTGGGGCCTACCAACTGGTAAGCAATCAGGATCCATTTGGCTCCGGTAGAAGCCAGCATTTCAGCTTCGGCTATGGTGGCACATTTAAATTTTCTTATGCCTTGTTCCATTTGAAGCAGGACAATTTCCCGGGTCTTATGCGTTTTTATATGTGGCACAAGGCGCTCGGGACTTCCGGCCATCTTAATCATCCGGCTTATGTTTTCACGAATGCGATCATGATAAAATAGCAGGCCTGGTGAGGCTATTTCACTTTCATTTTGTAATTGGTACCACATAAATGGAGTTGGAAAATACGGACTAAACACTAAGATTGGAGTATGGTGGCTCAGATTAGACTACCTCTAGCTCGAACATGGCCTCTATTTCGACAGGGATGTTACCTGGCAGCGAGCCCATGCCTACCGCACTTCTAACGCCAATTCCATTTTCGTCGCCCCAGACCTTTGCGAACAATTCGCTGCAGCCGTTAAGGATAAAAGGATGGTTGAGGAAATCTTCATTGCAATTGACCATTCCTAGTACTTTAACCACCCTTTTGATTCTGTTAAGACTGCCAAGGTTTTCATGCAGCGTAGCCAGGATGGCTAGGCCTACTTGTTGAGCGGCGATTTTGCCTGCAGCTTCATCAAGGTTTTTTCCAATACGGCCTTCAATTAAGGAGCCATCTTTCATGACAGGGCCATGTCCCGACACATATACCCAGCGATTGTCCACAATTAATAGCGGCCTGTAAACGCCCATAGGTTTGGGAGCCGGTGGAAGGATTAATCCTAACTTATCGAAATTAGCTTGTGGGGTATGTTCTTGTATCATAGATAATACTTGTTTAATATTTGTTCAGGAATTTTATAAAAACAAATTTAGGAGTAATACCCCTAATAATCCCATGATGGAAACAATAGTTTCCATAATAGACCAAGTGAGTAAAGTGTCCTTGATGCTCAGGTTGAAATATTCCTTAAAAAGCCAGAATCCTCCATCGTTAAGATGAGAGAACATTAGACTTCCCGAGCCTATGGAGAGGACGATGAGTTCGGGTCTGACAGCGGTATTGGCCAGAAGGGGACCGAGGATACCCACGGTAGTCAGGCCGGCAACGGTGGCTGAACCCACGCATACACGTATGATGGCAGCGATACCCCAACTTAGGATCAACGGGGAGATATCTATGCCTTTCAATCCTTCAGCAATATAAGTACTTACGCCACCTGCAGTCATGATTTCTTTGAAAACACCTGCTCCTGCGATGATCAGAAGTATCACGGCTACGCCTTTAAAAGCCTCCTCCATGGATTTGGTAATGGTGGGCATGGCCATTCCCCGTCGTATTCCTAATGCATATGCAGCCACCAGAACAGATAATAGCATGCCAAAATAAGGTTCAGCCAATAGTCCTACTAGTTTGTTGTCAGGAAATGCAGTTTTAACAGCAGACATACTGGTTAATAAAAATACGGGTAGTAGTGCTGTGGCAATACTAATGCCCAAGCCAGGTAGCTCATGAGCCGGTCGTGGTTGAACGTTAAATAGGGCTTCATCCGGTTTGGGTTTAAATCTTTTCAGGGTACTGCCGAATATGGGTCCGGCAACCGCTATAGCAGGTATTGAAACAATTATCCCAAAGAGTAAGGTCTGTCCCAGATCGGCATTTAACTGACTGGCTATAGCAGCAGGAGAGGGGTGAGGCGGAAGGTAGCCATGGGCTACAGATAGGGCAGATAACATGGGAATGCCTACATATAATAGGGGGAGACGTGCCGTAGTGCTGATCATAAATATGAGTGGGATTACAATCACAAAGCCGGCATTATAAAATAAAGGTATGCCGATTACAAAACCTGCCAAAGCCATACCCCATTGGATTTTGCCTTGACCGAAAATTCCTATTAAGGCGTCTGTAATCCGCTGGGCAGCGCCGCTATCCGCAACGAGCTTTCCCAGCATCGCTCCGAAGCCCACAATTAATACTAAATCTCCAAGTGTATTTCCTACCCCTTTTTGTATGGCTGCGCTGATAGTAGCTACGTCGAGCCCACTGGCCAGACCTAGGCCAATTGAAACAAGCAAAAAAGAAATGAAGGTGTCAATTTTGAGCCAGGCAATAAGCAGGACTAGAAACAAGATGGCAATTAGGGTTAAAATAATAGGCATATTCAGGAAGTTTGATATGGAACTTGGATAGTTAGAGAAGGCAAAGAGCAAATTATCATACTGTAAAAAAATCATTTTTATGCTGTTAAAGTACCAGTAAGACCCCTAATCGGCTTATCCCTTGAAATTGGCCTGTAATGATAAAATATAGCTTGTTTGAGTGGCTTAAAATGACGAAATTTGATACTTTATAAGCGTTCTATTTGTATTATTTTCGTGAAGGTTTGTATTTTATAGGCCCCACATTAAATTTTTGATTCTTTTCTAATTCTTTATGGCAGAATCTTCTGAAGAAAACATTATCCCCATTAATATTGAGGAGGAAATGCGAGGTGCGTACATCGATTACTCGATGTCGGTTATTATTTCCCGTGCCCTACCAGATGTACGAGACGGTTTGAAGCCTGTTCATCGCCGGGTGCTTTACGGGATGTCTGATTTAGGTGTTAACTATAATAGGGCTCATAAAAAATCTGCACGTATAGTAGGAGAAGTGTTGGGTAAATATCACCCTCATGGTGACTCTTCTGTATATGGTACCATGGTACGTATGGCTCAGCCCTGGTCCCTTCGATATCCACTTGTAGACGGTCAGGGTAATTTTGGATCCGTAGATGGTGACAATCCTGCAGCGATGCGTTATACCGAAGCCAGGCTGAAGCGACTCGCTGAGGAACTTCTAGCCGATTTGGGTAAAGATACTGTTGACTTTGTCCCCAACTTCGATGATTCACTTTCGGAGCCTTCAGTCCTTCCTTGTAAATTCCCAAACCTATTGGTAAATGGGTCCTCGGGAATTGCGGTAGGTATGGCAACCAATATGGCTCCGCATAATTTGAGCGAAGTGATTGATGGTACCTTGGCTTATATCGATAATTCCGATATCACCATTCCGGAATTGATGGAACATATAAAGGCTCCTGATTTTCCCACTGGTGGTATCATTTACGGATACCAAGGGGTACGTTCGGCTCTGGAAACGGGACGTGGAAGTATTATTATCCGGGCCAAGGCACATTTCGATGTGAACAAAACTGGAAGGGAGCAGATTATAATTACCGAGATCCCTTATATGACTAATAAAGCTAGCATGATCGAAAGAATTGCTGGTTTGATTAATGATAAAAAGCTCGACGGGATTTCTGACATCCGCGATGAATCGGATAGAGATGGAATGCGGATTGTCTTCGATCTTAAGAAGGATGCCATTCCTAATATCGTGCTTAACCATCTATACAAATACACTCCATTACAAACCTCTTTTGGAGTGAATAATGTTGCCCTGGTGAAGGGCAGGCCGGTTCAGCTAAACCTTAAGGACCTCATTAAGCATTATGTTGATCACCGTGTGGTGGTCATTACCCGCCGTACCGAATACGAGTTACGTGAAGCAGAAAAGCGTGCTCATATCCTTCAAGGATTACTAATTGCGCTAGACCATCTCGATGAGGTGATTGCTTTGATCCGTAATGCCCGGGACCCGGAAATTGCCAAGACAGGCTTGATTGAGCGATTCGAACTCTCGGAAATTCAGGCTAAAGCTATTTTGGATCTACGCTTACAGCGTTTAACAGGTCTGGAACGCGACAAAATTATCAAGGAGTATGAGGAAATCATGCTATTGATAACCGATCTTAAGGATATTCTGGCCAATGAATTCAGGAAATTCGAAATTATTAAATCCGAGCTTAGCGAAATAAAAGAACGTTATGGTGATGCCCGTCGCACAGAAATAGAATTTGCCGCTGAGCAGTTCAGTGACGAAGACATGATTCCCGACGACGAAATGCTTATCACCATTTCACATGAAGGGTATATCAAACGTACCCCTTTAGCAGAATATCGTACCCAAACCCGGGGAGGAACAGGTTCACGTGGGGTTAAAACCAAGGATACGGACTTTACCGAACATTTGTTTTCGGCTACCATGCTCAATTACTTGCTGATCTTCACAGAATATGGTAAACTGTTCTGGATGAAGGTATATGAAGTACCGGAAGGAAGCAAGACTTCAAAAGGCAGACCAATACAAAATTTGATTAGTCTTGAGAAGGGAGATTCGATACGCTCTGTGATTAATGTAAAAACGTTGTCAGATGATGATTATATCAATAATAATTATCTGATTATGTGTACCGAACAAGGTACCATTAAGAAAACATTACTTGAAGCTTATTCGCGTCCACGGACCAATGGTATTATTGCCATATCTATTCATGAAGGAGATCGCTTGTTGAATGTAGCCCTGACCAATGGTGATAATGATATTGTCATTGCTTCAAGTGCAGGCCGTGCCGTTCGTTTTAATGAAACCGGAGTTCGCCCAATGGGACGTACAGCTGCCGGAGTAAGAGGTATTAATCTGGGAGATGGCAATAAGGTTATTGGCATGGTTTGTATCAGTCGAGAAGATGCGCAACTTCTGGTAGTTTCCGAAAATGCTTTCGGAAAACGTTCTGCTATCGATGATTATCGAATTACAAAACGCGGCGGTAAGGGTGTCTCTACAATGAATGCTACCGAAAAAGTAGGTAAGCTTGTGGCGATTTGTGAAGTGACCGAACAGGACGACCTAATGATCATCACCCGAAATGGTATTGCAATTCGTATGAGCGTTGCTAATGTTCGTCAGGCCGGGAGAAATACTCAGGGCGTTAAACTGATTCGTCTGAATAGTGCCGATGAGATTACTTCTGTAACCAGAATATTAAAAGATCCTGACGAGAAGGAAGAAATTGAGTTGGATGAAGACGGCAACCCACTTGTGAAGAATGATCTTATTGTGACGGATGCGTCGGAGGACTTAACCGATGAAGACGTGGTAGATGATTTGGATGCAGAGGAAGATGATGATGCCGAAGATAACGATAATGATGCAGCGGTATGATTATTGTAAAAAAATAAAGATTAAACATATATTTACGACAGAAAACCAAACCAACACAAAAGTTTAGATTTATGAAAAGATTACTCTTTGTTTCAGCACTCGGACTATTTAGCGCAACGGCTTTTGGTCAAGATGCGGCAAATAAGCTCATCGTAGAGCAATACCAGAAAGAAAAGGAGAAAAGCGATAAAAGTATAACGGACGAGAAGGCGAGCGCTAAAGCTTCTTTCTGGATGGATCGTGCAAAAACTTATGAGAGCATCGCCATGCAGGCCTCCGAGTTGGACTCCAGTGCAGCAAAAACGGCCTATGAAGCTTACAAAAAAGTGATAGAGCTGGATGTTAATAAGAAAGGCCAACCTGGCAAATCCTCTAAAGAGGCCGAATCCATTCTTGCTGGAGAAGAAGGTACTCAGCTATTCAATGCATTTGTTAAACAGGGTGCGGAGAAATATCAGAACCAAAACCTTCAAGGAGCTCTTGAAATGTTTAAGATGGCTCAAGAGATTAATAAGAAGGACACATTGGCATCTCTTTATGGTGGTATTGCTGCTCAGTCTCTGGACCAAAAAGCAGAGGCTATCACTCAGTTTGAGAAATATGCCGAAAATGGTGGTAAGGATCCAAGTGTATTCTATGGCCTTAGTCAGCTCTATCGGGCCGAAGATAAATTTGATCAAGCTCTAGCCTCGCTTAATAAAGGATTGGAACGTTCTCCTGATAATAAAGATTTGAAGGCTGAAATTGTTAATATTTATCTTGCTTCAGGCAAGGAAGATCAGGCGATCAGTGAATTGAAGGCCTTGACAGAAAAGGATCCTGAAAATCTTCAAAATATTTTAAATCTGGCTATTCTATATGATAACACCAGTAGTAAAATGAATCAGAAGATTAGAGAGGTTCAAGGGAAACTTTCTGAAGGAACTTCTAAAATAGATAACCTAAATAAGGATCTTGAAACAGAAAAAGGAAAGATCGAAGTGTATAATGGCGAGGTAAAGCGTATTACCGGTCTGTTGAAAAAGCAACCTAAAAGCGCAGATCTAAAACGCCAGTTGGCAGACGTTACTGAGAAGCAGAAAGAAGCCACTCAGGAAGTAGCTAAAATTGAGAAAACTATCGCTGATGCCAAGGAGTCATCTAAAGGGAATGATACAGCGGCCTTGGAAAAGGAATTGGCTGAACTGAAAGCGAAGCAAAAATCAGCGGTAAACGAAGCGGTTGCGAGCTACAAAAAAGCGCTTGCTCTGGATCCAAATAATTATGATGCCTTGTATAACCTTGGGGCATTCTATTTCAATGAGGCCGTTCAATTGAAAGGTGAGGTAGATAATATGAATATGACGGATTACCAAAAGCGTGGCAAAGAAATTGAAGCAAGAGTTTGTGGACGCTTTAAGAAGGCAAAACCTTATTTCGAAAAAGCAGTACAGGTTAAAGATGAAGATGAAGCGAAAGAAGCTTTGGAAAACGCGACCAATATTATTGCTCAGTTAGAAGGTAAAGGAATTGCATGTGTAGAAGAGTAATTTGTTAGCAGTATATTAATGAAAAGGGATTGCCCGGCAGAGTTTGCTCTGTCGGGCAATTTTTTTTGTGTGTCTGCAATTCTTCCTAAAGCGAGTTCCAACATTCATATTCGGAACTGACTTCTGGAATTATATCATTATAAGAAATCGCCACAGCCTTGAGTGGAGGATACTAAAACTGGATTTCCATTATTTACACCAAGGTATTCGGAATGGTAACCGGATTTAAGAAGGGATTAGATCAATATATTCGCAACAACTAAATAGTTAGTTATAGGGAGCTGTTTAATAGAGATAGTAGGGTAGAACTAATTATTTAGTTATTCTAAACAGGAATTAGGATTGGGTAGGTGAGACCCTTTACGAACTGCTTCCTGGTATAAATTAAAGAGTCGACACTGGAAAATTGGGCGAGAATGGAAATACGACTGGAATATCAAAGAAATCAATTATTAAACTAAGAACTTAGTTAGGTTTATGGTCGGGTAGGTGATAGGTGGTTTAAGAATCAGTTGAGATCGACTGACAGGCGAATGATCCACGTCTATTAGGGTTATTATAGTTGTAGATTTAAATTCTTACAAATTCCTGAACCAGCCGATCAGTTGCGATTACTGAAAACTCAATTTGGGATTCAGAACTCCTGTCAGATGATATGGAAGCAAATACTTATTGACCCTAAGAATTCCCTCAATTCTTTAGTTGGATAAAGTATATTAATTCTAGGAAAAGGAAAAACTGAAGCAAAAGAGGTATTCTATTTAACATAATATAAATTATATAACAAATATATCTCTGTTGTTAGAGCTATATGGTCTGTAAATTCCATATTTTGGCTTGAATTAGGTTTGATTAGATTTGGTTGAATGGCCTGTGATGCGGAATGTATTCATATATCGAAATCTCAAGGCTTGAATATTCCGTTTTAGCGTTCATAATTGACAGAAAATCAAATAGCTATCGCGAAAAAATGCGTGGCCAAAAATAATGGCCACGCATTTAAATTGTCGTTTTTTGTTCAAAAAGACTCAGAAAGTATCAAATATCACAGATCTGAACTCCTTGGCGTAAGGAAGTAATTGGATCAGCTGTGGGAATAAACTCCTGAGCAACGTAACCTTTAAAACCTGTGGCCATAATTGCTTTCATAATGGCCGGGTAATACAATTCCTGACTATCGTCGATTTCATTACGACCGGGAACGCCACCCGTATGATAGTGGCCGATATACTGGTGATACTGTTTAATGGTAGCAATTACGTCGCCTTCCATAATTTGCATATGGTAGATGTCATATAGTAGTTTGAATTTTTCAGATCCAACCATTTCGCAAAGTCCAGCTCCCCAGGCAGTATGATCACACATATAATCCTTATGATTCACTTTACTATTTAGCAATTCCATGATCATGGTAACATTATATTTCTCTGCCATGGGCATCAATCTTCTGAGTCCAATCGCACAGTTACGCATTCCGTCCAGATCAGACATTCCACGACGATTTCCGGAAAAGCAAATTACGGATGTATGACCGGCGGCTTTCAGTTTTGGAAACAAGGCTTCGTAACTGGCCACGAGTTCATCATGAAGTTTTAGATCATTAAAGCCTTTCTCAATACCCATACCTGCACCACTGGGTAAAGCACACTTTAATCCATATTTTTGTAAAGTTGGCCAATCTTCCGGGCCTAATAACTCAATGGATTTAATTCCAATTTTGACACAGTCCTGAGCAAAGGTGTCCAATGGAATTTTTCCATAGCACCATTTACATACGGAATGGTTAATATTTCCTTTTAGCGCTAATGGTTTAAGTCGATCTGAGTCCGCGAAAAGAGGAACTGATCCGGCAAGAGACAATGCGGCGCCTCCTCCAAGTACTTTTTTTAATGTCGTTCGACGGTTCATATTGAATGTTTTTGGTACAATTATATCTTAAATGATTTGTTAAACTTATCCGTTAGTTTCTTGGAGGATTTAGTAAGAGGTCTCCTACCCCATTTTTTTTGTATTATTCTTATATATAATCAAAAAATAAAGGGTAATTCGAGATTATCGAACTACCCTTTACAAAGACATTCTGTTATTATTTATACCCTATTATTTGTTTTTAGCAGCACTATATATGGGATTTTTTTCGTTTCCTCCTGACATCAAATAGGCAGTGAGGTCTCTTAATTCTTCAGGGTTCAATCCGTTTATTAACCCAGGTAGCATTACGGAAACCGTTGATACTTTAACAGATTTGACTGATTTCTTCGGGATTTTCCGCACCATTTTTGGATCGAATGGATTTTGAGAAATAAAGTAATGCGATGCATCCTCGTTCAATTGACGTCCCAATACAGATTCACCATCCTTTAGTTCGTAAATAAAAGAAGCGTACTGATCTGAAATAGTTTTGTTGGGAAGAATAATTGCTTCCATCATATCCTTCACTGAGAATCTATTGCCGAGTTGAGTAAGATCGGGGCCTACATCAGAACCTTCGCCTCCCATCATATGACAACGATTACACATCACCGCTGAATAGATCATCTTACCTTTTTCGAAGTCTCTATTGCTAAGGCTATCCGCTACCAGGTTAACCGCTTCTTCTACATTCCAACCCCGACCAGGTCCCTTCGGATTATACATTTGCGTGAGAGAATTTCCGCTGGTATTAAGTTTTTTAGCACCAGACATTTTATTGTAAAATTCTTTTTTGTCTTTAGGAACGTTATTCAGGGCAAGGTTTCGGGCCTTGTCAATAAAACCTATATAGCTCCTACCCCCTTGATAACTAAAGGCTTTATCGAACCATTTGAAATAATTTTCTCTGAGCTGATCATTCCAGCCTGACTTCGCCGAGCTAAGCACAAATGCATAAAAGGTTTGTTGCATGGGCGGCATTTTTTCTAGCATGCCTGCAATATCGAGGCCGTACTGAGGATTTCTGAGTATGAGGTCGGAAGAGGCCGTTGCCGTTTCGTTGTCTACATCGACAAATTTTTCATTATTTGTGAGAAGTGCCAATGTTTTTTCTACGGCCATCGGTGCTTCCAGATAAATTAAAACTTTGCTGTACAGACGATTGGCTAATGGAGAGGCCGATGGGAAATTGGGACTGATCTGACTTATAAATTTCGCCTTTACAGTGGCGTCAGGCTGGCCATAACGGAATAGGGCTACCTCAATTGTTCTGAGTAAATCCCGCTGTTTGTCTTCAGTTAGGTTTTTTAAATTGATTTCGCTCAAGGCTTTATAGAGCTTTGCCTTATCTGACGAAGAAGCATGACGACTGAGTGCCAGCAGTGCATATATTTTTATCTGTGGATTGGTTTCTGCCAATGCCTTTTCTTTCCATTCATTCACAGGTTGATTTTCCACAGCGAGTCTTGCAGCATAGCGAACAAAGCGATCGGGGTGATTCAGATGTGGCCATGCTGTTGCGATTGCTTTGGCATTAGGTCCTTTATGGAATTCCTCAAGTTCACGACGCAGTTTATTTTCTGGCGTGATTACGGCCTTAGCAAGAGCTGAGTTGGCAGGCAGTTTTTTATAATCCTTATAATACACTCTATATAGATCCGACTCCAGGCGACGCCCTCCGGTTAAGAAGTATAAGGCACCATCGGGACCAATAGCTCCATCAGTCAGTGGAAGTGGTGAGCCAGAAAGAAACTCTTCATGTTCTGCCGAATAGGTGCTGCCGCTGGGTTTAAGGTGAAGTCCATGAACGATACCAAAGCTCCAGTCGAATGCCAGAAGCGTATTTTTATAACGGGCCGGGAACTTGGCATCTTTGAGGTAAATAAGGTTGGTCGGCGAACCTTGTCCTATATTCATTAGAGCGGGCATATTGTCTGGATATGATGGAGCCCATTTGGCATCTCCGGTTCTCCAACCAAATTCGCTGGCACTTGTTGTATGGCAAACACGGGTTGGTCTGTACCAAGGCGTACCGAAATCCCATTCCATATCGGAGTCATAGGTAAACAAGTCACCCGCCTCATTAAATGCAATATCGAAGGGGTTACGGTATCCAGCGCTGATTAACTCCCACTTTTTACCATCTGGATCGGTATGAGCAATCCACCCTCCCGGAGCATGACGGTCATTAGCATGTCCCCGTGGATCTTTGATCAATGGGAATAGATTGTCATCTCCCCAATTCTTAGGCAGGCGGTAAATATCCATCTCAGGCAGATCGGTGTGATTACCAGCCACTACATAAAGTGATTTTTTGTCTGGAGAAAGGATAATACTGTGAGGTCCGTGTTCTCCCTCTCCTTTCATCTCCTTTAATAAGGTAATTTTGTCGTATTGATCGTCATGATCCGTGTCTTGTAAACGGTATAATCCACTTTGATTGGAAAATTTAGGATTCGACCGGTTATTTACCATGACATACAGGCTGTTGAAAGCATACAACAATCCATGTGAAAATCCCATTTGAATCTTGCTGGTATCACCCTTGATGCCCAGTTTCTCTACCTGCGGAGCTTCATTTGAGCCGATTTCCGGCAGTTTAAGGCGATATAGAAAGCCATACTGATCTGAAGCAATCATTCTACCCTTGTCGTCAAAGGTCATAGACACCCAAGAACCCTCGTTATTTTCGGAAGGGCTATAAAGGTGTTCGGCCTGGAACCCTTCGGCAAGTTTGAGTTTGCCCACTTTGTCGTCGGAGGGCGCCATGGTCTGGGCACTGCGGTTACTGAGCAATAGTCCGCAGGATACCGTTACAGCCAAAAGTGCTGTTACGCCAGTTGGTATTTTCAACCATTTGTTTTTTTTGAACATATTAAGATTTAAAGGTTAGTACGTGATTTGGAAATTAATTTTGGTCTTGTTTTATTTTCAATTAAACATATTTACATCCAATAACTACAAGTTTAATTCTTTGCTTGCAATGGACTATCCTGTGCTATCGGGGTTTTCGTGGTTTCATGTTGTTTCTCTTATTAACGCTTTTTTAGGATTAACCAAATGCCAATATATGAATACATTACATAGAATTTGGCCAGTATAAAATTATTCTAAATTGGTTGGAATGCTAAAAACAGCCCCAACATACGTGCGAGGGCTGCTTTTATTTGAACTTCTTAGAACTCTACCCTCTAATTAAAAGTAGGGAGAAAGTGCAGATTCTACTGCTGGTAAACCATAATATTTGTCTAGAACGGTAAATGCGTTCTCTGGAGGCACGGCCCCATCGGGAAAGTAGTAGGCCTTAGGGTTAGCTTTGACCCGCTTTCCGTAAGCGGAAATAACCTCCTGAACCCGGTCGGTACGTACCAGGTCGAACCAACGTTTGTTCTCAAAAGCAAGCTCAACGCGTCTTTCCTGATATATCGCCTGGCGCATAGCGACCTGTGAAGTGGCTGTAGTGGCAGGTAGCTTGGCCCGGGTGCGTACCATATTGAGGTAAGTGGCTGCTTGTGCGGGTTTGTTCTGTTCGTTTAGCGCTTCTGCCATAAAGAGCAACACTTCAGCATAGCGATAGGCTGGCAGGTTCTGTCCCGTATTATTATGCTGGGAGTGCTTTTTAGCATATTTTTTAATATAAGGATAGACCTTATTATCTCTAAGACTCTGGCTAAGCGTAATATATCCTATGGAAGCGTCTTTTCTTACATCTCCTGGTTCATATGCTTCAATAATATCCGGTGTAGGGATGTTGTTGTTTTCTCCAGACAGACCCTGGGGATTGCTGGTCCCTGTTATAGCAACCAGCTCGGCTGAGGTAATCGGTGTGGGAATAATCTGATAAATAAGATTGCCCTGGAATCCTGAAGCACCTTCCATATACTGAATTTCGAAGACCGATTCCGCATTATTTTTATTGGAGGAGGTACCTGAAAATGCATCTTCATAGGATGGCATCAGGCTATATTCTCCGGAATCAATTACCTGCTTTAACACTGTTTCCGCTTCGGCCCACTGTTTTTTATGAATATATAGATTGGCCAGCAAGGTTCGGGCTGCTCCGGATGTTGCGCGGCCTGCTTCCTGTGTAGACTTAGGAAGCAAATTGGCAACTGCATCTTTAGCATCCTTTTCGATCTGGGCATAAACTTCTTCGACTGTGGAAAGGGGAAGTGCCGCCTGATCTCTATTAGGCACTGGTTCCAGGTGAAGAGGGACAGATCCAAAGTAACGTGCAAGCTCGAAATAGGCGAATGCGCGAAGGAATTGTGCCTGACCTTTCAGATTGGCCTTGATAGCTGCATCAAATTCTACTCCATCAATAAGTGCTAAAATCTGGTTGGCCCGAGAAATTATGAGATAATCTTGTCGCCATTGCTGCAAAACGTTATCGTTTGCAGTTACACCATTGGCTGTAGGAACGGCAAAGTCAGCTATATTTTCAGTATTGTCTACGGCTCCGAACAAGATGTTTCTGGCATAGTAAGTATTATCCGAATGTAGTTCGCCAAGTTTCCAGGCTCTGTCATTATATATTGTCCGCAATGGCACATATGTCGCATTTACGGCTTGTTCAAAGTCCGTTCTGGTCTTAAAAAATGTCGCCGAACTAAGGGAAGTTTCTGGTGTGAGACTTAAAAAATTCTCTTGACAGCTTGTAGAGGCCAAGCCAACTAAACAAGCCAATATAATTTTCTTTTTCATAAATTTCGATTTTCCGTAAATTATTGGTCGTTTTAGAAGTTCAAATTGATACCGATAGACCAGGTACGTGGAACGGGATAATTCGACAAATCAACCCCCTGGCTGAGGTTACCCCCGTCACCTTCCCCATTACCTTGGGCACTCGTTTCTGGATTAGGACCTCCCCAATATTTGGTAAATACATAGAGCTGTTGAACCGATGCGTATATTCTTGCGGAGCTTATATATTTAATTTTGGCAGGAATGCGATAACCTAATGTAACATTTTTGATGGTAAAGTAAGAGGCATCAGCTACAAAACGGCTGTTATTCCAGTCTCTTTCAACTCCAGTATAGTTTCCACCGCCCACAGTGGTGCCATAAAATCCTTTACCTGGATTGGCTTCCGATCTCCATCGATCTTGTACTCCTTTTACCATATTGAATACCCCGTCAAGGTTCGCAGTGCTATATAGATGACGCACCCATAATTCGTTTCCCTGGGAGCCAGAGCCGGTAACAGAGAAATCAAAGTTTTTATATTTTATGTCGTTGGTAATACCATAGGTAAATTTAGGAAATGGATTTCCGATGATGGTTCGGTCGTCCTGGTCTCCTCCATATGTGATTTTTCCATCGCCATTGATATCCTCCAATTTGATAGTACCTGGCTTAGAACGTCCTGGAATGATAGGCGAGTTGGCCACATCGTCGGCATTTTTATATAAACCGATCGCTTTCATACCATAGAACTGACCGAATGGTTTGCCTACCTGCGTGATATGTTGATTTCCATATACACGGTCTATTCCATCTGCCAGTGCTATGACCTTATTGCGGTTAAAAGATATATTGGCATTGGTGGACCACTTAAATTCACCTACTGTGTTTCGAGAGGTGACAGACAACTCGTTTCCCCAGAACTTAATTTCCCCGATATTATCGTTAAAATTTGTAAAACCAGCTTCTTGCGCAATCTGTACACTATACAAAAGGTTTGTAGTGCGCTTGGTATAGAAGTCGTAAATTACTTGAAGGCGATCATTGAAAAAGCCCAGGTCAAGTCCTGCGTCAAATTGTTTAGTAGTTTCCCAGCTGAGGTTTGGGTTGGCCAGTGAGGTGATGGCAGCTCCCGCTGCCACATTACTGCCAAAAACAGCATTGACAGTATTGTTTACTAAAGCATATTGGGTATAATTACCAATATTGTTATTTCCAATCACCCCGTAACTCGCTCTTACCTTTGCAAACGAAACAGGACGAACCTGTTGCATAAAATTTTCATCTGAGACTACCCAGCCCACTGATGCAGAGGGGAAAGTCCCCCAGCGGTTGTCTGATCCAAAACGCGAGGACCCATCTGCCCTGACCGCAGCGGTAAACAGATATTTACCTTTGTAGTTGTAGGTAAGTCTGGAAATATAAGAAGCCAACGACCATTGATTGATACCCGTTGAGGTGCCACCTCTATTGATGTTGATGGCACTTTGCACTGCATCAATACGATCATCCGGATAAGTGTCAGCCGAAATCCGATCGATCTCCTGCATGAATTTTTGTTGTGTCATCCCACCCAGGATTTCAAAGTTGTGTTCACCAAAACTTTTATTATATGTAACCAAGTTCTCATTTAACCAAGACAGATTCTGGGTATGCTGCCGTATAGATGAGGCCAAGGTTGGGATGGGTACATTGATCCGGTAGGTTGCCGTAGAGGGGTTAAAATACATAAATTTCTCTGAAAGAAATTCTACGTTAAAGGTAGTCTTAAAGGTAAGTCCCGGAAGAGGCTGGTAAGAAAGATAGGTATTCCCTAAGAAACTCATCCGTTTGGTTTCGTTTACCAGTTCATTGGCGGCTCTAACCCAGTTTGGATAGCTAAAGATATTTCCAGTATTACCGGGGAAATTGTTGACAGCAGTAAGTTCTCCGTTAGCATCGCGAATCGGCATCACCGGCCAGGTGTGAAGAGCATTAAACAGGATACCGGTGCCCCGGTCTCCATCTGATTTAGGAGTATTGTCAAATACATACTGAGGGGCAATGTTGAAGCCCATCTTCACTTTTTCGGACATTTTGTAATCGGTGTTCATCCGAAGCGAGTATCTTTTGTACTCGTTATTCAACACAACACCCTTTTGGTTAAAAACACCGGCTACAACCGATGTTCTGGTTTTTTCGTTACTATTGGTTAGGGTTATATTATAGCTTTGAAGTGGAGCCCTTCTCAGTAGTGCATCGTACCAGTCATTATTTTTATCTTTGTAGTCTGATGGGTTGGCGAAAATGTCAGGAACGGGCTTGCCTTCATCTTCATAGTATTCCTTTTTGAACTGAGCAAATTCCATGGCGTTCATCATTTCAATACGTCCCCGCTGAGGAACTTTTTGAGTTCCTGTGAACACATTTAATCCTATTGTCGTCTTTCCCGAAACGGGTTGTTTGGTCGTAATCAAAACCACTCCGTTGGCAGCTCTGGAACCGTAAAGCGAAGTGGAGGCAGCATCCTTAAGGATGGTGATGTCTTCAATTTCATCGGGGTTCATGGCTCCTATATTCCCGGTAATAGGAAACCCATCGATGACGTATAGGGGATCGCTTCCCGCCGTTACAGAAACCTGGCCACGAATACGAACGGACATTCCCTGACCTGGCTTACCTGTAGTCTGATTTATTTGTACGCCTGCAAGTCGTCCTTGTAGTTTTTGCGTTACCTGCGACACCGGAATATCCTTAAGTTCTTCCGCTTTGACCGTCTGAACGGCTCCCGTTATTTCTTTTTTTAGTTGACTACCATATCCCACCACTACTACTTCGGTTAGGGCCTGGGCATCTACGCTCATCTGAATGTCGAATGATGAACGGTTTGCGATCAAGACTTCTTTGGTTAGATATCCTACAAAAGAGAGCACTAAGGTTCCTCCTTGATCGGGAGCCTGCAAGCTAAAGGTTCCGTCAACATTGCTGACCGTTCCCCGGGTAGTTCCTTTTAGAAGGACACTGACTCCCGGTAGACCTTGTCCGGTTTCATCTTTGATGGTACCCTTTATAGTGCGGTCCATATTAGCGGACGTGTACGTCCCCGTAATAGGTTTGAGAAAAAATTCTCCTTCATGTGGAAGGGCCACAGCAGCAGAACTGGAGAGTATTAATCCAGCCATCATTTTCGCTAGTGCAGCTTCGTAGCGCCGTTTCGGTCGTTGGCTTGGTCGAGGTTGTTTCATAAGTTTTGTTTTTTACTGTTGAAAAACTATATCACACTTTTTAATGTATTCAGAGTAGTTTGAAACAAGAGAATTTAGTCACTCATTATTATTCCCTTTGCTGAATAATAAGACTGATCTGTGAATTAACGGTTCCAAGTTTAAAGCTTAAGAGAGAATCTCAGCAAAAGAAAGTAAAAGAAAATCCCCATCGGTTGATGCATATAAATTTTCTAATTATTGATAGAATTGTACAATATTAAGCGGATAGGGAAATGGAACTGTCCTGCACTGTCTGGTTATTGATTAATTTAATCAAATTATTTGGCAGGAAAGTCCTATATTGAGAAGGCTATGACTTGGAATATTCCTAGTGATTTGACAGGGGCGATCAGTACAGGCAGTTTGTTAACTAAATTCTTATATTTAAAAAAAATAGCAACAGTGGTTGTTTATTCTTTATCTTTTAATTTGCCTCCCTTCACATTTTGAAATGCGGCCTTAAGGCCACCGGGTAAGAGCCGTATATTCAAAAACATGAGGTTACAAATAGAATAGAGGGTTTCTCAGATACTTTTAATTAACCAAATTTTATCCTAAGAAAAAATAGCCTCAATCCTTTCCCCTTTTCCATCTGGGGTAGTATAGAATGGGCGTTTTTCTATTTCATATTGCGTATCCGGTGATATTCCCATGGCATGATAAATACTTTGATGAATCTGATCAATTTTAACCGGATTTTCAATAGTCTTACAAGGCCTTTCATCAGCTGTCTTGCCATAAACGAATCCCTTCTTAGAACCTCCTCCAAACATAAGCATGGAGCATCCATCTGTAAAATGGCGATGCATACCATAAAATTTCGGATCGTGAAGAATGTCAGGTTGTTGTACCTGTTCTTTTACGGTGGCATCCGGGCGACCTTCCACCATCATATCTCTACTGAATTCACTGGCCAGAACTATTAAGGTACGATCGAGATGTCCCGATTGGTCCAAATCTTTGATGAGTTGAGCAATGGGTGCATCAATTTGTTTTTTCATTTCTACAAGCCGGCTATTGCCGTTTTCGTGTGTATCCCAACCCTTAAAAGGCTCGTATTCGGTAGTAACACTTATAAACCTGGCCCCTTGTTCGGTAAGCCGACGGGCTAAAAGACAGCCTAAGCCAAATTTCCCCGTATTATAAATGTCGTAGCTTCTTTTGGGTTCCGTACTCAGGTCAAATGCTTTTGATTCAGGGGAATTCAATAAGGCATAGGCTTGCTCTAGTGATCGTTTTAAGGATTCTCTCTGATAGTCACTTCCAAACTCTCCGATGGGACTATTATTAATCAGATCCTGGTAGAGTTCATTTCTTCTTTCAAATCGCTGGGTAGTCATTCCTACTGGCGGACGAACACTCTCGAGACCTTGACTTGGATCAGGAATAAAGAAAGGGCCATATTCGTTGCCCAGAAATCCGGCCGTATGAAATGCCTTTAATTCTTCTGCTTCTCCTACAGTGAAACGCTGACCTATATCTATAAATGCTGGTATCACTGGGTTCTTAGGGCCGAGCTCTTTGGCTATCCACGACCCAATATGCGGTGCGGCTACTGTCTGAGGAGGTTCATAACAGGTATGCCAGTGATATTGGTGTCTGGAGTGCAGAATATGACCCATATCGGCGGCGACATAAGAACGTATTAATGTTCCTTTGTCCATAATATCACCTATTGACTGAAGGCCCTCCGAAAAGTATATTCCGTCCAGCGCCGTTGGTTTCGATGGAAATGTACTAAGGACCCGGTTTCCTTCCATTCCCTTTTCGTAAGGCGTGTAAAGCTTCGGATCGAAGGTCTCCGTATGGGCCATGCCCCCAGCCATCCAGAGTAATATTACCGTGTCTGCCGACGCTGTAACTTTTGGTTTACATCCCAACATCAGGGAGGACGCCGGAAGGCCTGCGGCTAAGGCAGCCATTGTCGCAGCACTAGCCCTTTGTAGAAACTCTCTTCTGTTCCAATATTTATTCATGATCTTGAATGCTTATCTTATTGTAAAATAAGGAATTACGCTATTAATATAGTTAGTTTAAATAGTATATATTGTATTGAAAGATTTAAATGTATTGTACTATTAGAACTATTTTAAATGTATTTAAAGTACGATTAGTAAATTAATTGAAATTCAGGGAGCATGGCCATGGCCCATATCAAATCGGCTATATGATTTACATTAGGATGAGTACCAACTATTTTTTGTGCAGCGGCTAACTCTTTTTCGTTGGGTTTACGTCCAAAAGCTTGAAGATAGAGTTGAGCGATAAGTCTTTCCGAATTCGGAAATTGCTTCTTCCAATGCAGGGCTCCTCTTTTCAGGCTCTGGTCCAATAGATCTCCATTGGTCAGTTCTAGAGCTTGTAATAAGTTCGCTTGAGAAGCCCTGGTGGTGCTTACCGTCTCTCGGTTGGGTCTGCCTAATGCAGTCAGAAATGGATCATTTTTGACTAAACTTGCTCGTACAAATGGAATCTTTGAATGAATATCGGTTGGAAGTTTTCCAGAGATAGAGGTATCAGCATACATAGGGATGAATGCCCTGCTAATAGCGTCTGAAAATTGTTCAGCCGTAAGTCGTTTTCTAATCATGCCCGCAAACTTATAATCCTTATGGGTAAGTTCTTCTGGCTCGGCAAAGGAGTTAGCAGGAAGCTGATATGCTTTGGACGTCACGATTTGAAGCATTAATCGTTTTAGATCAAATCCATTTTGCATGAAATCATAGGCCAGCCAATCAAGCAAATCTTGACTCCAGGGTAGATTGTCCATGACATCGACAGGTTCTATTATTCCCCGCCCCAGGAGCTGAGCCCAAATTCTATTCACTACGGTTCTGTATAACCTCCCATCCTCAGGCTTCACAAGGTTGTCTGCCAATTGTCGAAGGCGTTTCTCAGTACTGGCATCAATTTCAATTTCGCCAAGCTCTGGAAAAAGCATTCTGGTACTGGCCATTTTACCTGTGGGTTTATCACACCGGTTTATTTCTAAAAGGGTATCTGCAAAAATGTTGGCGAAGCCATATGCCTGATCCAATTTCCAGTCGCTGACGAAACTATCATGACAGGAGGCACATTTGAGATTTAGCCCTAAAAAAACCTGAGCCACGTTTTGAGCTGCTTGCATTTCAGTGCGCTGGCTGGCATTAATTGTTCCTCTCCATTTAATCCCTTTTATAAATCCTTTAGAATCTTCATTCGGGCTAATTAGTTCGTGAACGAATCGATTGTATGGTTTATTTTCAGCAAGAGCAGCATACAACCATTTGGTTATATCGGACCGACCCTTCGTAATATAGCCTGTTCCTGAATAGTCATTTCGCAGTGCATCATTCCAAAAGGTAAGCCAATGCTGGGCATAGTCGTCGTTTCTCTTCAATAATTGTTGAGCTAAAATTTCACGTTTATTAGCTCGGGAGTCGGCCAGAAATGCCTGAAGCACCTCAGGCTCCGGCAGTAATCCTATCAGATCCAGATAGATTCGTCTTGCATAGGTTCTGTCGTCCACAGGTTCTTTCCACTTCAGTTCATTTTGATTAAAATAGGAATTAACAAATCGATCAATGGGATTGTTCAACGGAATATCTCCATGTGGAATTTCTGGTAATCGGGGCGCCATTTCAGCAACTCTAAAAATACTCTTAATATCGCCTTCAGGCCATACTGCCCCTTTATCGATCCATAAACGCAAGATATCTATTTCTGATTTAGTCAGTCTTTTTCCTTTTGAAGGCATGGCCTCTTTATGATCCGCGGGTAGAGTGACACGCCTGATTAGCTCCGATGATCGAGAATCACCAGCCTGAAGAATAGGTCCATTATCACCTCCTGCCATTACAGCCTCTTTCCTGTCGAGTCTCAATCCGCCTTTTTGCTTGGTTTCGCTGTGACAGTTATAACAACTATGAGCGAATATGGTCCGAACTTCCAAGTTTAGGCTGAGAAGTTGTTCCGGATTAAGTTGCTGATCCGCTCTTACCATATCAAATTGCAAAGAGCTGCTTTCAGGGCTTTTTGATCCATCAGTATCAAAAGGAGGCATGGCACTACTCAGATAGTCAGCACCGTGAGTGATCATGGCGCCAAAATGTCCGGCTAAGCTGACGCCGAAAACCGTCAGAATAAGAAAAAACCGAAAGGCTGCGGTTTTTTCTTTCTGAAGGCATAAATAGGCAACTGTTGCGAGTATCATGGTTGCAATGCCCAACCATTGATGAATATCAGTATCACCCCCTTCGTATCCTTCAAATTTTACTAAAAGCAGACCAAATATTACAGACAAATATGCCGACAGCGTTCCTAACAAAAGAATTATTTGAATTGCCGGTCGTAGAGATATATTATTTTTACTGTAATTAATTATTTCCAAAACCAGGCTAATCAGGAGGAGACTAACCGGAAAATGAACTATCATTGGATGAAATCGACCTAATAATTTCCAGATCCAAAACGTTTCAAAGGCTTCAAGTAAAATTGAGATCATGAATAGAGAGGGAAAGTCTGCAACATAATATATATAGTTGAATAATACAATTATATATATAAATAAGCCTTAAACTATCCTGCACTGTCTGTGGAAGGAAAATATCGCTAGACTCACTGACCAGGATGCTACCTTCCGTCCCCCTCTTATTATCTTATGGTCTGAGTAAAATCCTGGAAGGTTCCGTCTGTGTAAAAAATCATGATACGCTCTACCATCTTTGGCTGACCCGATGCTGGAGTAGACGATTTCGGGGCGCTTAGATTCGTATGTAGAGTTTGGTCCTGGGGATCTGGATGGGCTATTCGATCCTGAATCGGTCTAATGGGTTCTTTTTCCTCAATTTCAGGGATATAAGCAGATGGTTTTGAGGGCGTTGGCTCTGGGATGTCAAAGGGTAAATCTTCGTCATCTAAAATCCAATTTAACCCTAAATCGGGGAATCGGCGTATAATTTTCTGAACAATATCCAAACTTGGCTTATTTCTGCCTGCCAGAATATGAGAGATGCTCGATCGTTGTACACCAATCTCATCAGCAAAGATTGAAGGAGACAAATTCTTGGAGGCCAAGATATGTTTAATTTTATCGCTTAATTCCATATGTAAACAGTATATTTTTAGACAAATGTAAACAATGAACAAGATGGATCAAAATTTATAAGTCACTATATTAAATTGATTATTTAACATAATAGTTTAATAAATTAACTTACAAATATAGAAAAAAATAGAGGGCAATCTACTGACGCCCTCTATTTACATTATTGTATGATTACAATACTAAACTGTCACGTTATTTTCTCTTAATGCATCATTTAGCGAAGTTTTAAGATCTGTGCTTGCTTTTCTTTTACCAATGATTAGCGCACAGGGTACCTGATAGGTTCCTGCGGGAAACTCTTTAGCAAGGGTTCCGGGAATGACTACAGAATCAGCCGGAACGAAACCTTTGTACTCTACGGGCTCTGAACCGGTAACATCGATTATTTTCGAGCTTCCTGTAATGGTGACCCCTGCCCCAAGTACGGCCCTGGGCCCAATATGGGCACCTTCTACTACGATACAGCGAGACCCAATAAAGGCTCCATCCTCTATAATTACCGGAGCAGCTTGTACCGGCTCCAAAACACCTCCGATGCCCACGCCTCCACTAAGGTGAACATTTTTTCCTATTTGTGCACAGCTACCTACTGTTGCCCAAGTGTCTACCATGGTTCCTTCGTCTACATAGGCCCCAATATTTACGTAAGAAGGCATAAGGATTACACCCTTGGATATATACGCTCCGTAGCGCGCTACTGCTGGAGGAACTACTCTAACGCCAAGTTCCTGATAACCAGTCTTTAGCTTCATTTTGTCATGAAACTCGAATATTCCCACTTCACTTACCTCCATTTGCTGAATGGGGAAATACATTAATATGGCTTTTTTTACCGCTTCATTCACCTGCCATTCACCCGATTCTAGTTTTTCTGCAACTCTTATTCTGCCCTTGTCTACTTCTTCTACAATGCTTTTTATAAGGTCAATTGAAGATTGCTCTTTTAATTTTTCTCTGTTATTCCAGATTTCCTCGATCCCCGAAGTAATGCTCATGTTAAAGTAATGGTTTAATTAAAAAGATTTAAAACGTTGATGGTCAAACACTTATAGTTTTATTCCATATATTATATTGGAGTGAAATTTATAGGCTATATTTTGAGTAAGCCCATTTTGAGAAAAATTTACTCTTAACAAATATACATATTTTATATTTCTTGACTTTCTGGGTATCGCCATATATTTATAATTCTTTTCATCGGATCATCATTAACATTAACAGATGAACCCTCCTACCCTTTCCAGAATTATTTGCTAATAAGCGCGGGATAAAGATTGAGATTCATAATATATCTGAATTGTGATCGATTTTAAAATGCGCATTTAAGGTAGCCTGTATGGATAAGCTAGGTGCCTAGTGAGCATTGAATGTTAGTGGCGGTAAATATATGGCTGGAGTAGGATTCAATAAAATTTCTAACTAGGAGGAATCTTGTGCAAAGACTATGGAAAATCCATGCATCCTACTAAAACAATAAACAATCCCAAAAACAAATGATACACAATACCAATATTTTTAGCATTTCTCCAAATTTACTAACACGTCTTTAGTTTATTACTAATATGAATGGTTAGTATACTAAGAGTATATCTTGATTTCTATACCTTGGTCATATTTATCCATTGCTGTAGATTAAACCTTAATCCGTTATTTCTTCGCTATAATGCCTATTTTTTATTAATATTGCCCTCAGAAAACATAATATAACTCCAACATGTCAAAAGTAAAAGTAGCAATTAACGGATTCGGAAGAATCGGACGCCTGGTTTACCGTCAAATTTATAATATGGACGGTATTGATATAGTAGCAATTAATGATCTAACGAGCCCAAAAGTTTTGGCTCACCTATTAAAGTATGATACTGCCCAAGGACGTTTTGATCAGGATGTAAAATCAACTGATAATTCTATCATCGTGAACGGTGAGGAAATTAATATTTACGCTCAGCGTGATCCTGCTCAAATTCCATGGGCAAATCACGATGTAGATGTTGTTTTGGAATGTACAGGTTTCTTCGCCAGTGAAGAAGGTGCTTCTAAGCATTTAACAGCAGGTGCCAAAAAGGTGGTTATCTCTGCTCCTGCGACTGGAAACGTTAAGACAATTGTATTTAACGTAAACCATAACGAGCTTGATGGTTCAGAGAAAATCATTAGCGGTGCATCTTGTACCACTAATTGTCTTGCTCCTATGGCTCAGGTTTTGGAAGAGCAGTTCGGGATTGTTAATGGCCTTATGACAACCATCCATGCCTACACCAACGATCAGAATACGCAAGATTCACCGCATGCAAAGGGTGATTTAAGAAGAGCCCGTGCTGCAGCTCAGAATATCGTTCCTAACAGTACTGGTGCTGCAAAAGCAATTGGTCTCGTATTGCCTTCACTGAAAGGTAAATTGGATGGATCTGCACAACGCGTGCCTACACTTACAGGTTCACTCACTGAACTAACTGTGATCCTGGGCAAGGAGACAACTGTAGAAGAAGTAAATACAGCCATGAAAGCCGCATCTAACGAAAGCTACGGCTATACTGAAGATGAAATTGTAAGTTCTGATATCATCGGTATTAGCTACGGATCCTTATTCGATGCTACTCAAACTCGTGTTCAAAATGTAGGGGGTGCCCAGTTGGTAAGAACAGTTAGCTGGTACGACAACGAAATGTCTTACGTATCTCAACTAGTACGTACGGTGCATTATTTCGCTACTTTGATCAAGTAATCATTGTAACTATAAAAAAGGCCTAAATTAATATTTTAGGCCTTTTTTAGTATATAATGTTCCCTCAAACCCGTTGACAAACTATATATTTGATAGTGTATCCTTTGGCCACAAATATTTTTTCATAATGAGTTTTTACCCCATAATGGCTTTCCAGAAGCGGAGAATGATACAAATCATCAGTATAGTCTAAAATTCGATAATTTGAGTCCTCCGATATCATTTCTAAAGAGTAATGGTATAAGAAATCGCTGTCCGTCTTCAAACAGAATAAACCTCCAGGTTTGAGATACTCTGCATAACGCCTAAGAAAATGGGCATTGGTAAGTCTTTTAGGTTCATCCCGTTCTCTCACCTGAGGATCAGGGTGAATAAGCCAAATCTCATCCAACTCCCCCGCATCAAAAAACTCATCTGCATATTGAATACCAGCTCTTAAGAAGGCTACATTCGATAATTTGGCCTCTATCGCTGCCCTACTACCCCGGGCAATCCGATCGCCCTTAATATCCATTCCGATATAATTCTTATCTGGATGAACCTTGGCCAATCCTACTGTATATTCCCCTTTACCACAGGCCAATTCAACCACCAATGGATTTTCATTTGCAAAAAAAGAGGTTTTCCATTTCCCCTTTACTCTTTCATACAATGGCTTTCCAGCCTGAATAATATTGTCAGCATTATCGCAGTATTCGTAATGCATTAATTTACGTCTGGGCATTTATTAATTTAATGATTATAATTCTACAAGATCGGCTACAACAAAGGTGCTTCCACCTACATATATTGCATCCGTTTCGGCACTTTCCTCTCTGGCCTTTTTCAGTGCCGTATTAACATCCCAAAAAACATCCCCATAAAGCCCGTGTACTTGGGCCATTTTTTTCAAAGTGGCAGCATCAAGCGCACGAGAATTCGCTGGTTGACAAAAATAATACTTCCCTCCAGTAGGAAACAACGTCAGAACACCATCAATATCTTTATCAGAAACAAATCCTATTACGAACCGGTGTTGTGACGCTTTTATCTTAGAAAATTGATGGAGAGACAAAGTAAGGCCTGCGTAATTATGGCCAGTATCACAAAAAACGTTAGGCCTTTCACTGATCTGTTGCCATCTACCTTTGAGTCCAGTATTGACTTTCACCTTAGCTAAGGCCCGCTGAACTATCTCTAAACTTAGGTTAAAGCCAAGATCCTTCAATATGGAAACGGCGATGAGTACACCCTTAAGGTTTTTTAATTGATATTCCCCTAATAGATCGAGCCGATAGGCTCCGTTCAGATCAGAAAAGTGCGTCGATGCGATCACTTTACAGGCTTGAGTATGCGCATCGCCAGGCCGACTATCAATTGCGACCAGTTTATCTGCAAAATATAGGGGTGATTGAAGGGGTCCACTAATTTCTTCAAATACAGGAGCAGTATTCGGGTCATATTCGCCAATGATCACAGGGATGCCCGCTTTGATAATTCCCGCTTTTTCAAAGGCAATTTTAGCCAGTGTATCACCCAAGTACTGAACATGATCGAAGCTTACATTGGTAATTAAAGAAACTAGGGGTTGAACAACGTTGGTGCTATCCAATCGCCCGCCCATACCTACCTCAATAATGGCAATATCCACATTTTGGTCAGCAAAATAGCGAAAGGCCATCCCGACCGTAAGTTCGAAAAAAGACGGGGACAAACGTTCAATATTCAGCAGATTATCGGATACAAATTGTCCTACATAATCCTCTCTGATAGGTTGCCCTTGCACCCTTATCCGCTCAGTAAAAGATTTAAGATGTGGGGAGGTATACAGCCCAACCTTATAACCCGCTTCCTGAAATATAGAAGCTAACATATGCGAGCTACTACCCTTTCCATTGGTTCCGCCCACGTGAATCACAGGAAAAAGATCCTGGGGATTGCCCAGGATCTCGCATAATGCTTTAGTTGTCTGAAGTCCAGGCTTAAAAGCTTTTGCTCCAATATTCTGAAAAACAGGCAGTCTACTGTACAGATAATCGACCGCCTCCTGATATTGCATGAATTTATCGAGAACGTATTTTAAAGGTTATAGTACCTATGGATTCATCGGGTACATTGGAGGATTTAGGGATAAAAGTTAAATCGCGAACGGCAGCCTTATATTGGTTCACTACCGCATAGTCAGTCACGGTCGTACTTTGGGTGATAACGCTCCTCACCCTTCCATTACGATCTACGGTAATTTTGAAAGTGATATCTCCAGTGGCATCCGATTTGTCGTTAACCACAGGCTGTCGGGACCAACTCCAGCCAGAAAGTGATAGGCCCACATTGGTTCCACCACCTCCACCTTCTCCCTTGTAAGTCTTGGCAAAGAGGCTTCCACTCTTAGATCCTTTGTCACCCACACCGTCGGCGTCATCGCCATTATTATTACCTCCAACCCCAGCTTTGGTACCATTCGTTCCATTGCTTCCACTTTTACTGCCCGTTGACTTCGAAAATAAGGCATCTTTGTTTACGGCTTTTTCTGGTGCCGGCTTTGCAGCGGGAGTAGAGGAGCTTTCAGAACCTTTACTATTCTTAACTTCTGTTTTGGCTGGTGCTTCAACAGGACTGTCTACTTTTGATGAAATTACCGGTTTTTCCGCAACCGTTTTGGTTGGCTTGTTTGATTGAACCTTAGCTGGTGTGGGTGGTGTGGGCTTTGGCGTGGCTACCGATTTAACCTTTTTCACTTCATCGGCATCTGCTCTCATATTCTCCGCCACCTTGGAATCACTGGGTTTATTAAATGTTTGTATATCCCCCCTGCCTACATTACTTGTTCCATAATTCACTTCCACGAACAACTCCATGGGTTCGGCCTTTTTCAGATTACTATTGATCTTGAGAAAGAAAAACAATATCAGAATAGCTCCCGTGATACCTATGGACATGGCCCAAGATACGGTGATCCTTTGCTTTTCTTCTGCTTGCAATGCTAACATATTGCTCTATCATTTAGGATATTTCCACTAAAACGTAAATCTACAGTATTTTAGTATAATCACAAAAAAAGGGTCAAAAGACCCTTCATAATAAATATTTTACCAGGTTAATTACCTAACGTTTGTGATAAACCCAGCCATATTCTCCGATTATAGATTTCAAGTGTCTATTAGCCGCAGTGGCAGATGCTTTATCCACAAACCCTTGAACCGCCACTTTGTAGTTGGACGAATTTCTGTCCCGGGGAATAATTTTTGTCAGGGGATAGCCTTTTTCACGCAATTCTTCAACTAAAACCCCTGCTTGCTTTTCACCACGGAACACGCCAGCTATAAGATAATATTCAAATGGATCACTTTCTATGACGCCCTGCGCATTAATTTCCTCCCTGACAGGAATATCCTCTTCAACATTGTCGGATACAGGTACGGGAGGTTCGCTGGTTACATCGGTTAGGTTGCCCTTCGGTAAATCTACTGCTACCATATTAACAGAAGCGGACTCTTCCTCAGGTGCAGAAATTTCCTCCCTAACAGAACTGGTAAAAGGGTTCAGATCACTTTTATTTAATAGTGTATTTTCTCCCACCAAAAAGAAACTAAAATAACATAATACACCAATTAACATAGCTGCCGAAGCCCAATGGTACCATTTCATAGCACCATGGGTTGGTAGCTCATCCTGAGCCACATATTCGGCTTCATCAATTGTGTTTGCTACCATATTAATAGCTTTTACCCCAGATTCTTGAGCGTCGATCGGGGAAAAACCATACCAATCTTCTTGAATATATTGCTGCCTATTGGGTTCAAAGACTAACTTTCCTTCAATATTCTCACGAAATGTACCAATGTCTAAAATCTCAGTTTCTCCAGATTGTTTAAGCCGGCTCTTCTGTTCCAAGACAAAGTTTCTGATATTAGTCAGTGCCTGCTGATGTGTAATCCCCTCCGTCTTGGAAATGTAATTGGCCAAAAATCCATCATCCTGACTAACAAACTCGTTGAAAGACAGTTTTCTCGAGGAAGGAATAAACCTTCCCTGCTTTTTGTCAAAATGCGCCACGACCTGATGGCTAAGTAGTGCCCCAAATTCGGGAATTATCACGAATTCATGCGCTCTTACCAGTTGCTTTAGGATCGTTTCTATAGTTGACATAGGCTTCAAAGTTGATGATTAGGCGAAGTTAGAAAGAAAATGACAATCCTCCAATAAAGTTGAGCCCCTGCTGCGGATAATACTGGTAGCGCTGATACTGCTTACCAAATACATTATTGATGGCAACAAAGGCGGAAAAGTTTTGTGTTAGAAGATAGTCGATTTTAAAATTAAGATCGGCTATCACTGGTAGTTTCTGTACGATTCCTGACTGGAAATTCTTGGCTTTCATCCCTTTCAGTATGTAAAAATCGGAAGTGATAAACAGCTTATTACTGATAGAAAGAGCGTTAAACCAGTTCACTGTCAGGTCGGGACGGTGCCAAGCATATTCTGACTGATCCATTTTATAATCAAAGAAATTAACTTTCAAAGAGGTTTTGAATAGATCATTTAAATTGTATCCTACCTGTGCCGAAAGGGTCATTACCTTAGTCTTTCCCGGATCATATATGATCGAAAAGCGGGTGCTATCAGCCAATGCGTTATTGAAGTTGTAAAAGTTGCGATACTGCGCAAATGATACCTTGCCCTCATAATTGAATCCTTGTGGATCTTCACCTTTCACGCCTGCACTGATATCATAGGTCTTTTCTGTATTAACTATCAGTACATTAGAGCCAAGCCACTGATTTTCCCCGAGCATACTTTTTAAGGTATTTCTTATAATGTCTCCATTATAATTTGCAAAAACATGGATACCGGCAACGGGAGACACGTCCAGGTTCACCTTTGGGAAAGCTTTCGTTTTATTGATATTAAGCTCACTGTCAGTCTCATTGACGGCGTTCAAACCAAATGTTACTGAGAATATATCGGATACATATTTAAAGGTGGGACTCACCCGAAATAGATTTCTGTTATAGGTAAGCCGGTCCACTCTTTGTGACACATAAGCATCGGCATTGAGCAAGGCATAAAATGACTCAGAAATTGGGACTGAAGCATTTAATTGCGTACCCCAGTCAATTTCTGAAGCTTTATAGCGATCTTTCAGAGAATTTAAACTGGTTTTTACAGAGTAGTCGACGGCAACTTCTGCATCCGTATTTTCAAATCCTAATGAAAACCCAAATTGATTTACTGTCTGACGAATGGAATCACGGTTAACAGTACTGCGTTCAGGTTGTGGTTTGTAGCCGTAGAAATAATAGTTTTTTCTATTAAAATCTAAACTAGCATCTACCTTGTACTTGGACTGGATGTATTTTCCTCCAACTTTAATATCCGTATTGGCGCTGGCTGAATTTTTGCCATCTACGGGGCCTGAACCCGCCGAAAGTTGCTTGAGCTGAGCTGTAAATGCAAGATCCTCCGAAGTTCGTGCCCCCACAAACGCTTCCCCTAAAAAGCGACTGTAATTCCCGGCTCCCAATTTGATGTAATTATTGAGGATATCAGGCCCATCAATACGTTCCTTTTCATCGGAAGAAACTCCTACTGAGGGTGTAAGTTTGGGAGATGCAATATTCAGATTAGGATCTATTAGCTCGTACCCCACCTTAGTCTTACTCTGATCGGCTGATACCGGTTGCACCTTGTCGAATAATCTATTGGCAGTGCCAAACTCTATACTCTTTTCCTTGATAATCTCATACGTTTGGCTCTCTATCTCTCCACGCTGGGCCATAGCATGATTGGCCACAAATCCGAGTACTAACATGAGTATGCCCGAACGTTTCAGGTTGTTATCTTTTTTCATTTGAATATCTATCATTTGCTATCGTATCCGTTTTTAGATGATGCGAATCTTTTATTTTATCTGGCTCAACTTCACTTTTGCTTCAGCAATGGCTGCTTCATCATCACTGTTATCAATAATGGAATTCAGGGTTGCTCTCGCCTGGGCTATTTCTCCCATTCCAATATAAACATCGGACAGTAATATAAATGATTTCACCCGCCAATTATCATAGCCCTCAAAGGTCTTGGCTAGTTCAATGATGGCCTTCTCAGCTTCCGGATATTTCTTATTTTTATACAAAATCATTGCGGACCAGTAGCTAGCCTCTGCTCCATATTCGTCCTTGGAGGTAGCCATGATCTTCTTAAACTCATCCGCAGCCTTGGTTAATTCTCCTTTCTCATAAGGAACCTTCCCCAGGTAAAGCTGAGCCTTTCCCAGACTGGAAGGAATGATATTGCCTACATTAATGACCTCCTTGGCGAAATACAGCGTTGAATCATAATTCTTAAGCGTGTAATAATTATCCATCAAACCAGTCCAAGCCTGAACCTGTTCCTTTTTACTTTCCGCATTACGCAAGAAGGTTCTGAAACTCCCTACTGCGTTATTATAATTTCCGCGTGCTATCTCAATTTCGGCAGTGCGTTGTGCAGCTGCTGCAATAAAAGATGATCGATTGTCTTGTACCACCTTAGTGAAATATTGTAATGCCTGATCTGCCTGGCCAATCTTATCATAGGCACTTCCAATAAAATACCTCGCGTCGTACTGGTGTTTGCTGTTAGGATAAGTTTCCAAAAATCCTTTTAAGGATGTGATTGCACTCTCATATTTCTGCGCATAATATAAATTGCGGACATTATCGTATTCTACTTCTTCCAGTTTCGCATTACCAGGATTATTTTTACGAACCACTGAAAGTACCTGGTTGAATTCTTCGGGGCGACCTACAGCCGAGTAGCTCTCCTGAATCCCTTCCAACGCACTGCTTGAAGACGGAGAATCTGGGTATTCAGAAAGAATTTTCTTAAAATCGACTATAGCCTGCTCATATACCTGTAAGTTATAGTATGACTGTGCTCTTCTCAATAGGGCTGCAGGGATTAATAAGCTTTTAGGTTTTTCGTTGATCATTCTTGTAAAACCCTTCACAGCTGCCGAATAGCTTTGGTTTTGGAAATCTATATCCGCAATTTGAAAATAAGCATCGTCCAAATACCGAGACGCTGGGAATTGGCCAATTAATAACTCAAACTGTCTGCGAGCCTCCTGTTCGCGTTTCATATATACATAGGCCCGGGCCTTTTGGAACATGGCATAATCTTTGTCTGTACGTCCCTTTTGAGTTACTTGCTCATATGTTTTAATCGCTTCGTCGTAATTCTTAGCGGCCAGATAACAGTCAGCCAGACGGGTGTGGGCATCTTCGATGACCGATCCCTCGATGCCTTCAGTATTTGCTATGAATTGTTTGAAATATGGCAGGGCTTGCGAATATTTCTTCTGATTATAATAAATATAACCTAATGCATATAAGCTTTTACGAGCATAAATTCCAGCCTTCGAATTCTTACTTAATGCTATATATTGTCTGCTGGCGTCGTCAACATTTTTGAGTCCGTAAGTAGATTCCGCCTTATAATAGGATGCGGCCACATAAAGCTCCTCGTCGATTGGATATTGTAAGGATTTGTCAAAGAAACTGATAGCATTGGCAAATCGCTCCTGATTAAATTCTACTACCCCCTGATTATACGTAAGACGCTGATAGGTGCTATTAATTTTAGCATTCCGTTTATTTAACCCCTCAATGTACTTTATAGCTCCTGCATTATTACTAGCATTGGCATACCCTTGGGCCACCAATTCGGTAGCTTCTTCACTGTGCTTACTATTCGGATAAGCCGCCATAAATTCGTTGAACTCCTTAATGGCATCATTATTGTTACCCATATCTAATTGTACCTTCGCATGGTTGTAGGCAGACTCTTCCTTTACAACCAAATTGTGATCCAGCTTCGCTGCCGAGCCAAATGACGTTAAAGCATAACTTAAATTAGACGTCTTTAAATAGCTGATTCCTAGTAGATATGAAGAGTACTGCGAAACAGAATCTTTTCCGTTTCCTAAGCTCTTCAAAGCTGTAATGGAAGATTCGTATTTTCCGGTGCGGAAGAGTGAATGTCCATAATGTAAGGCTACAGCCGGGGGCATATCTCCCTTTTTCATTTTCTTATACCGCTCATAAGCTCCCACCGCTTTTTCATAGTCCCCTTGCTCATAATATACTTCAGCCACATATAAGGCAACGTCATCCAGTTTAGCATTACCCCTTTGGCTTGCTAAAATCTTCTCTCCGTATTTCAGGAGCTGATCATAATCTTTTTGTTGATACAAACTCGAAATGATCCAGTTTGGAGCCTCGTCCTTGTAATAGGGATGATTCTCCACCCGAAGAAAGTCCTGATAGGCCTCCGAGAAGTTGTCCTTCTGATAATTGATTATTCCTGCATAAAAAGAAGCATCTCCCCAGTTGGCAAAATCTGAAACCGTTTTCAGTTGATTAAACAAAGGCAAAGCCTGATCAACCTGCTTGGTGTTATAATAAGCCATAGCCAACTGATAGGTGCTTTCTAATTTCTTACCTGGATTACCTGAATTAGATACTGCCTTCTCCAGATAGGTGATCGCTTTTTCATAATTACCAGCCTTATAATAATAATTACCTAAATCTGAATAAATCTGTTGCGCTTTGGGATGCTCAGCATGATTTTTAACGAATCGGTCAACTTGAACTTCCGCCTCTGGATAGTTCAGATAAAGGCCGGTTACCGCAAAATAATATTCCGCAGTAACTTTATTATAATCCCCCGTTGTCAGGAGTTGATCCTTGGTGGCCAGGAATTCCTGAAACTCCTGCCTGGCCGCTACGAAATTCGATTTTTGATAATACTCCAAACCATTCCGGAAATGAGCTTCAGGCTCGGTAATACTGAGCGTGTTTTGTGCGGCCAATGGAGTTACCCCGGCGCAGAACAACACCCCTAGGGCATAGGCACTATTGTTTTTATGCATATTGGGCGAAAGCGCTTTATTTTGTGCTGTTTTTTTATTTTTTAACATATAAGTATATAAGTCATGATGGGGAGGTCCTTACCCGCTAATGATTCATGCTAATTAACGATAATGGTTTCAAAACCGTATATATTCTTCCGATCCTTACAATACTGCCCTTTTAAAATATGATTTCATTGCGCAACAGGGTGGCCTGCAGACTCTGATGCATTTGATGAAATTGTAGGCTGACGGCTTGCATAAAGTTCTCATCGATCACCTTATCTATTTCTTCAACCCCGCTTACTTCGTATTCATCGATTTTGTATGTTTGTTCAAAAGATCCCGTTTCAATTTTGATTATGTACTTATTATTCCAATGATATAAGCCAATTTTAAACTGATTATGAGGAATATCCTTTACGTATCGCATCGTTTCATCTTATTATAGTCCTAACTTAATGTTCAAATTTACTGTAAGCGTATATAGAACGCTACTGATCCTTCCATTTATTTTAATCTTTTCTTCCTGCAACACACAAAGCAAAAAGGATGCCGCGGATTTTTTCCTCAAAGCAAATGCCGCACTGCATAGAAATGACTATAAGGAAGCCATTCGCTGGTATGACGAAGCATTGGAGAAAAATGAATCCTTTTCAGACGCTTATTTAAACAAAGGTATAGCATTATTGAAGCTCAATCTGTTGGAAGAATCATTTCAGACCCTATCTACTGCAATTGAAAAGGATCCTACCCTATTACAGGCATATATGGCAAGAGCCGAGGTAGCGCTGATATTAGGAAAAACTCAAATTACCAGTCAGGACCTCTCCGCTATAAGTAAAGAATACAAAGATTCCAGCCGATATTATTTGGTGGAAGGAAACCTAAATACCGCTTTAGGTCAGATCGGGCAAGCGTATAGCAGTTATGATAAATCCATTGCACTATCTGTTGACAATCCGGAGGCTTATGTTAATCGGGGTTATTTATATTTTCAGGAAAAAAGATATCCCCTGGCTGAACAAGATTTTAACAGTGCCCTGCGAATCAATCCTACCCAAACAGAAGCAATCAACAATTTGGGATTAATTGCAACCAAAAATCTACAGTATGCCAAAGCTGAAGGCTACTTTAAGCGTGCCTTGGACCTGAAGCCTACGGATGCCTATGCACTTAATAATCTAGGTTTTGTACTACTTCAAACGAATCGTTTATCAGAAGCCCAATCCTATATCGAACGGGCGCTAACCATTCTTCCTCAAAATGGCTATGCTTTACGAAACCTTGGTCTGGTGTATGCCAACCAGAAAAATTGGACCAAGGCGATAGAGGTCTTTAATAAGGCCCTTGATTTAGCCGAACCCGTCGAAGCACTTCAGGGGCACAGTGGTATGGCCTACTGGGAAAATAAGCAAAGGGATGAAGCCTGTAGAATTTGGAACCAGGGGAAGATTCTTCAAGACAGTCTTTCTATCGCTTATTTAAAGCAATATTGTGACTGAACGGGAGGACCATCTTTTGGATAACCTAAACCGACAAATGGGCTTTCATAAACGCGCGTAATCCTTTCCATGCCGCCTGATTATCCGCACTATCGGTAAATACTTCCAGTAATGCGCAATTTGGAAGCCTCTTAATCGAGTCGAACCCTTGTTCCAGCTCCCCGATATTGCTGGCCGCAATGTAGGTAATTCCAGCGTCCTTAGCTGTATTCTCGGCTGTATAAGGATGTGTATTCCTGAAATAGGTAGCATTTTCAGAAAGTCTTCCCGGACCATCGATCATGGTGAAGATATCCCCCCCACCGTTGTTAAGTATAATTATTTTAAGATTCACAGGAAGTTCTTTGATTAATAACCCATTTCGATCATAAAGGAAAGAAAGATCTCCAAGGACCAGATAAACAGGAAGATCAGTAGCTAAAGCAGCACCAATTGCTGTGCTCAGACAACCGTCAATTCCGCTGGTCCCTCTATTGGCATATACCCTGGCTGTGTCAATATTTTCAATACTTAAGGCATTGACATAGCGAATGGGCATACTATTGCCTACCTGTAGGATATAATGGCTACCTAGCCTGGAAAGGATCAAATCTAACGCTGTTAAATCATTTAACGTCTCTATTTTCTTTAAATATCTATGAAGAAGTATCCTGGATTTCATATCATAATCCTCCCAAAGAGCAAAATAGGCCTCCCTACCATCCGGTTCCTGGTTCTCTACAAAGTTTTGGAAATCAATCTTCTCATACAGTATATCGAAAAAATAGGTGGGGGAAACGGGTATGATCTGCGATAGGGACTGCAGAGGGTCGGCAATGCTCCCATCAGTACCAATATGCCAATGCACTACGGCGGGATTCTCCCTTAAGAATAGTTTCAAACTCTTGGACACAAAGGACATCCCCGTCGTAATCAAAAGCTCAGGGAGTAGTCTTTCATCGCGGGTAATTCCCAAAAATAAGTCATGGTGTCGCACCACGTGTTCGGGAAGGTTAATATTAGCTGTGATATCTGCCACTATGGGAATGGCCAAATCTGAGGCTAGATTCGCTAAAGAGTCCCAATTGGTATTATTCCAAGGCTGTTGCCCTATAGCTATCAGGATACGGTCATAAGAATCCCAAGTATCAAGTAGGCTGTGCCATTGGGTAATATTAAGTTCAATATTCGTCTTAATCTGACCAATTTTACGAATCTGCCTGGATGCTTTCCAAGTTTCACCTGGTTCCGGATAAAACGGTTCTCGGATTGGAACATTTATGTGAACCGGGCCATAAGGTTCTGTGGTAGCCCGGAGAAAAGCCTCATTAGCAGTCCTGTTGATATGCCAAACAGCATCTGGATGCGAATAATCGGCCGGGAATTCGAAGTCCGCTTTGACATGCTTGCCAAAAATTCCTTGTTGAAAGATGGTCTGACCGTCATACTGATGAATCCATTCCTTAGGACGGTCGGCCGTCAGGACTAGTAAGGGAACCTGCTGAAAGAAGGCCTCTGCAATAGCTGGAGCAAAGTTGTAGGCTGCTGATCCAGAAGTACAGATCAAAATCGTAGGTTGCTGCAACTGCTGAGCTATTCCCAGTCCCACGAATGCTGCTGACCGTTCATCGATCAAGACTTGAATCTTAAATCCACCATGTCGGATAAATGCAAGGCTCAGGGCAGCTGAACGCGAACCTGGAGAGAGTACTACATGGCGAAGACCATGCTGAAAAAATAGTTCGGCTAGATCAATTAGAGGTTGTAAGATTGCCATATGCTAATATATGCGACAAAAAAGGCCTCTTTCGAGGCCTTTTAATTATTCTGGAATTAAAACAACGATTTAACCAAGATAGGTTTTCAACGCTTTACTTCTTGAAACATGACGAAGTCTACGAATCGCCTTTTCTTTAATCTGACGTACCCTTTCTCTGGTAAGATTGAACTTTTCACCAATTTCTTCCAGGGTCATGGCATGTTCGCCATTTAAGCCAAAATAAAGTGCAATAACATCAGCTTCACGCTGTGTTAAGGTGCACAGGGCGCGTTGCACCTCTTTACGAAGTGACTCGTTAACCAATCCTGAATCGGGCTTATCCTCCAAATCATTTTCCAATACATCCAGGAGACTATTCTCTTCCCCTTGCACAAAAGGTGCGTCCATGGAAACGTGGCGACCCGATATTTTCATAGTATCGACAACTTCAGATGAAGTGATTTCCAATACTTCAGCCAGTTCTTCAGGCGACGGTTCACGCTCGAAACGTTGCTCCAGTTCTGAAAAAGTTTTAGAAATCTTATTCAAAGACCCCACCCTGTTAAGGGGTAGGCGAACGATACGAGACTGTTCGGCCAGAGCCTGAAGAATAGATTGACGAATCCACCATACGGCATAAGAGATAAACTTAAATCCTCGGGTTTCGTCAAAACGTTGAGCTGCCTTAATCAAGCCAAGATTACCTTCATTGATCAAATCGCCTAGGGAGAGACCTTGATTTTGATATTGCTTAGCCACTGAAACGACAAACCTAAGGTTTGCTTTCGTAAGTCTTTCAAGAGCAAGCTGATCTCCGTCCCTGATTTTTTGAGCCAATGTCACTTCCTCGTCCGGCGTTAACAAATCAACCTTACCGATTTCCTGTAAATATTTATCCAGGGACTGGCTTTCACGGTTGGTTATTTGTTTACTGATCTTTAGCTGTCTCATCTATAATCCTATATTAATATGTTTGTTTAATGACATTTGAAAATGCCCTCTGTTTAAAAACACCGATTTAGGCATTTTTGTTCTCCGGCTTCGGCAGTAATACTTTGCGTGAAAGGCGATATTTGCCAGTTTTCTTATCCACTTCTACCAATTTGACCTGTATCTCTTCTCCTACTTCTAACACCCCGTCCATTTTCTCCAGGCGTTCCCATTTGATCTCAGAAATATGCAAAAGGCCATCTTTCCCAGGTAAGAATTCAACAAATGCTCCAAAGGGCATAATAGACTTCACCTTTCCAGTATAAAGCTCTCCTATCTCCGGTACCAGAATAATACCCTTAATACGAGCAACTGCCTTATCCATTGCTTCTTTATCGGCTGAGAATATACTTACAAAGCCAGCTCCGTCTTTCTCTTCTATAGAAACGGTAGCGCCAGACTCTTTCTGAATATCTTGTACTACTTTTCCTCCAGGCCCGATCACAGCACCAATCATTTCACGATCGATTTTGATTACGACGGCGCGAGGCGTGTGAGGTTTCAGATCTGAGCGACTTTCTGCAATAGTTTTTTTCATTTCGCCCAAAATATGCAAACGACCGGCTTTTGCCTGCATTAAAGCTTCGGTAAGAACGTCGAAAGAAAGACCGTTCACTTTCATGTCCATCTGACAAGCGGTAATGCCTTTTTCAGTACCCGTTACTTTAAAGTCCATATCTCCCAGGTGATCTTCATCTCCTAATATGTCGGAAAGTACGGCATATTTCCCTGTGGCCTCGTCAGAGATAAGTCCCATAGCGATTCCAGAAACGGGTGCTTTAATTTTCAATCCAGAATCCATAAGGGCTAATGAACCCGCACAAACGGTGGCCATGGATGATGAGCCATTAGACTCAAGGATATCAGACACGATACGAATAGTATATGGATTATCCTCTCCTTGTGGCAATACCTTTTTCAAAGCGCGCAAAGCAAGATTACCATGCCCCACTTCTCTTCGGCCAGGTCCACGGTTAGGCTTCACTTCTCCGGTTGAGAATCCAGGGAAATTATAATGCAGCATAAATTTGCTATAACCATATCTCATTGGAGTATCAACGATCTGCTCGTCGTTTTTAGTACCCAAGGTAACGGTTGTAAGAGATTGCGTCTCCCCTCTTGTAAACAAGGCCGAGCCATGTGCGTTAGGCAGAAAATCGACTTCAGAAGCGATAGGGCGAACTTCATCTAATTTGCGACCATCCAAACGCTTGCGTTCGTCTAGAACCAACCGACGTGATCCTTCCCAGATTAAATCATTAAAGTATCTTTTGGCCAAGGCCTGATTAAATTCTTCTTCTTCAGAAACGGTGGTCAAGAAGTCCTCCCAAACGGCCTTAAAGCCGTCCTTACGAACCTGCTTATTATTAGATTCGGCTCCTGCAACCTTATAAATAGCCTCGTAGCTATGCTTTCTTATGCGCGCTTCCAGTTCTTCGTCCTTCTCGTCGCCTACATATTCACGTTTTACAGTTTTACCAACGGCAATCTCAAATTCCTTAAGCGCAGCACATTGTACTTTGATTGCCTCATGAGCCACCTGAAGAGCTTCAATAATTTCCTCCTCCGAAACTTCATTCATTTCACCTTCGACCATGGCGATGTCATCTGCAGTCGCGCCGACCATAAGATCCAAGGTCGCTTGCTCCATCTGAGCAAACGTAGGGTTAACGATTAATTTTCCATCTACCTTGGCTATACGAACCTCAGACACGGGTCCACCGAAGGGAATATCTGATGCTGCCAGTGCTGCTGAAGCTGCCAATGCTGCCAATGCGTCGGGGACGGCTTCATCGTCTGCTGAGAGCAGCTGTATGTTTACCTGAGTCTCGGCATGGTAATCGTCTGGGAATAGAGGACGCAAAACACGGTCGACCAGGCGGCAAACTAATACTTCATGATCAGAAAGTTTACCTTCCCGGCGCTGAAAGCTACCCGGAATGCGACCTGCTGATGCGAATTTTTCTTGGTAATCGACCGATAATGGTAAAAAATCAAGTCCTTCTTTTATCTCTTTATTGGCTACTACTGTGGCCAATAACATGGTTTTGCCCAATCTTACGACCACGGAACCATCTGCCTGCTTGGCTAGTTTGCCCGTTTCGATTGTAATTTCCCTTCCATCTGGTAAGGGTATAGTCTTCGTAACTATATTAAAAAGCATAGATTGTTTGATATTTGTGTAGCTTATAGAACGCCGGTTTGACGTTTTCCTTATATCTTGATAAAATCCGCAAAAAATCAGGGAACTTTATAAATTCTAAAGTTCCCTGATCCTACCTTACTTACGAATATTTAATTCGGCAATAATCGCACGGTAGCGACTAATGTCATTCTTGTAAAGATAATCCAACAATCTTCTACGCTTACCTACCATTTTAAGTAGACCTAGTCTTGTATCGTTATCTTTTTTGTGCGTTTTCAAATGCTCGTTCAAGTAATTGATACGATAGGTGAATAGCGCAATTTGTGATTCGGCTGATCCCGTGTCGGCACCTTCCTTCTTAAAACCTTTAGCCTCGAAGATCTCTCTCTTCTTTTCCGCGGTTAAATACATAATTGTAACAACAGATTAAATATATAAAAAACATTCAGCACCATGCTGAAAATAAGTTTGCAAAAGTACAATATTAATTTCAGAAATAAAACCTATGTCCTCTCATCCTTCCATAAGACGGGATTTTCCTAATCTACTGAAAAATTTTCGTTTTATCTTTCTAAATAACATGGAATAAACATCCTTCTCGAATAGACGGGAGTCAGAACGGGCTCTCTCTACAAAGTACAACCCTACGACCAACAAGACAGAATTGGCTAACCAGGCTCCTACAGCCACATTTAAAAGGCCATCCTTCACAAATTTATCGCCTTGTATAGTCAGTACATAAAGTAAAATAAAAAATACAATCGACACTAGAACCGGGACTCCAAATCCTCCTTTTTTGATGATGGCCCCCAAGGGAGCCCCTATTAAAAACATGATCAGGCAGGAAATTGCTCCCGTATATTTATGATGCACTTCAAGCTTATACTTGACTGCCTCTTTTAATTGGCTCTGCAAATAAGATTGATTCGACTCGGCAAAGCTTCCCATACTCACCGCAGCCGACTTTGCATTGCTAACAATTTCCGTCCGAATAGAATCTTTAACGGGAACGTTTAATAAAGAATCGATCCACCCCCCCTTTTTAATAGGCATGCTGGAAGGCTTACGATATTGATAACTAAAATAGTTCTGGCTATTAGGTAGCAAATTCTGTTTGCCTTGATCATACACTCCATATAAAGAATCTGCCGAAATGGTTAAGTCAACAATATTCTTCATAAATGGATGGTATTTAAACTGATCTTCATCAGTTCTTTTAACACCGAAGGATGACAAGCTCTCTACAAGTTTATAATGTTTGAAGGCATTACGTTGAAATTTGGCAGGACGCCTAATGGTCTCCGATGTGGATACATAAGAGGGCTGAGATCCGGTACTCACGATATCGTCGTACATAGTACCATTATATAGCTCAATAACTAAATATGCATTATTATTAATTGAGTACATGCGCCCAGAATCGGCCAATATAATTTGAGTATTCCCTACCTCGTAAGAACGGCTGTCATGCTTATATATGACCATTCCAATCATCTTACCATCTTCCAGTTTCCTATCCACTTTAATACTATAGCCAGGCAGGTCGTTATAGAATATTCCTTCCTTAATCTTTAAAGTCGCCTTGGCAGTCTTAATGTCGTATAACAAACTATAACCTTTCAGATTGGCCCAAGGAGATACCCTATCATTAAAAAAGAAGGAAAAAACACTAATGAAAATTGCGGCAATGAACATGGGACGCATAGCCCGCGTAATGGAAATGCCTGCACTCTTAATCGCTGTTAATTCAAAAAACTCTCCCAGATTACCAAATGCCATTAACGATGACAAAAGCATAGCCAATGGAAGAGCAGTAGGTACTGTGATCATACTAAAATAAAAGAATAGGCTAAGGTAATCGCCCACTCCTACATCTTTGGACACGAAATCGTCGATATAAAAGATCATTATCTTCATCAAAAAGATAAAAACCACTACCGACATGGTAATCACAAAAGGTCCCCAGAAGGACTTCAAAATAAGCTTATCAAGCTTTTTCATTAACTGCCTACTATTTCTTTGAGCGTATCAATAAAACCGTTCCATATAAAATCGAGCTCCTCACTATCCTTGTTGCCAGAGTAGTCGGTGACCCGTAGGAAGGTTGTCTGGGTTAAATCGCTAACGTCAAGTTTTAGTTCCACATAATTATTATCAGTATTATCCTCGCTTGTATCAAGAAACTCAAAACGAACCGCCTTGTTTATGCGTATGCTTGCTAGATGAGCGAGGTGGCTTTCTCCATCCCACTCAAAATCAAAATTTTGGTCCGGAAGAACATTAACTTTTTCGGCAAACCACTGCTCCAACCCAGATGGCGTACTGATATAGGGAAATAAAACCTTTGGTGAGGAACGTAGCTCATATTCTGTAACAAATTTATATTTTTCCATATGCATAAGGGTGTATTAAAGTGTTTTAGGTAGGAGATAAATTTAACTTCCTAACCTTAAAAGTTGTAATATAGCATAAATTCACATTAAAAATCAGGCTTTTTAAAATCGATTAGAATAAATAGAACTTTTTTTTTCGAAATTTATTTAAACATTTCTTGCTTTTATTCCTCCTACACCTTACTTTTGCACCACGAAAACGGCGGGGTAGCTCAGATGGTTAGAGCGCAGGATTCATAACCCTGAGGTCGGCAGTTCGATTCTGCTCCCCGCTACAAGTTTTAAACGACACCCTTACAGGTGTCGTTTTTTTTTGTTATATGGAATCTCCGGGGGGCAAAAACAAATGAATGGCCTTAAAGTTTTCAACTCGTATTGGGTCCATATTCAGGTCATTACAAGGCATCGAAACGAATTTTAAATCTCTAATTGTAGTTTAATCTTTAAATCGAATTTGCTACTACTTCTTACAGTACACCTACATGAAGTTACTACTACAATATTTAAGTCGGTATAAGGGATTAATCCTTCTCGCTTTGGCCTTGGCCGCTATTAATCAGATTTTTAGCTTACTCAATCCCTACATCTTAGGGAACTACCTGATCGATCCTTATGCGAATAAGGCGGAATATTACAGAACCAACCAGCTAGACCAGGCTTTTTTTAAAGGCATTAGTATAGGGCTCGCCATGATCATAGGAACGGCCATGATTTCCCGAATTGCCAAGGCTTTTCAGGATTACGTAGTCAATGTAGTTATCCAGCAATTTGGAGCCAATCTCTACACAGATGGGCTCAAACATGCTTTAAGACTCCCGTTTCAGGATTTTGAGGATCAGCGGAGTGGCGAAACACTCTCTGTTCTCTTAAAGGTAAGAGCCGATTGCGAAAAATTTATAAGCAGCTTCGTCAATGTGCTTTTCTCAACTTTAGTAGGAATAGTTTTTGTTGTCATAGTGGCCTATAAATTGAGCCCCCTCCTACCCGTAATCTATTTAGTAGGAGCGGTAATCCTGGCTTTTCTCACAAGTTATTTAAGTAGGAAGATCAAGGTAATACAAAAGAATATTGTAGGAGAAACTACGGCCCTGGCCGGTTCCACTACAGAATCCTTGCGAAATATTGAGCTTGTAAAAAGTCTGGGACTTACCGATCAGGAAATAGATCGATTGAATACTACCACCTTTAAAATTTTGAAGTTAGAATTAAAGAAGGTAAAAAGTATTCGTTCTATAAGTTTCATTCAAGGTACTTTTGTAAATTTCCTTCAGCAATGTATCATGTTCGCCCTGCTCTACTTTGTCTTTAAAGACCAGATTACAGTGGGGCAGATGATGATGATGCAGTTCTATTCCTTTTTCATTTTTGGACCCTTGCAAGAACTTGGGAATGTAATTCTCTCTTATCGGGAAGCGGAAGCTTCTTTATTCAACCTGGAAACGCTCCTTAGCCGTTCCATAGAAATCAAGCCAGCCAATCCAATTCAGGTTGGAGATATTCGTCATTTGGGTTTCAAGAACGTAGGGTTTAAACATCAGACAGCGAGTCGCCCTGCCCTGGAGGACATTAGCTTTGAGGTTAATAAAGGAGAGACCATTGCCTTTGTGGGCCCATCCGGATCTGGAAAAACCACCATGGTCAAGTTGCTTGTTGGACTATATGCCCCTGCTCAGGGACAGATAACATATAATCATTTTGCCGGTAAGGATATCGATTTCGACGAAATACGGACCAAAATCGGATTTGTTACTCAAGATACACAGCTCTTCTCTGGAACCATTCGAGAAAATCTATTATTTGTGAACCCGCAGGCAAACGACGGCGACATTGAACAGGCCTTATTACAGGCTGCCTGTTTTAATCTGTTGGGTAGGGCCGAAAATGGCATACATACCGTCATAGGTGAAGGAGGATTGAAATTATCAGGTGGAGAGCGCCAACGTTTATCTATTGCCCGGGCCCTATTGCGAAAACCGAACCTGATGGTGTTCGATGAGGCAACTTCAGCCTTAGATTCCCTCACGGAAGAGGAGATATCAAATACGATTCGAAACATTACCGATCAACGCCAACATATCACAGTTATGATCGCACACCGCCTATCTACTATTATGCATGCAGACCGAATTTATGTTCTTGAAAAAGGCCATATAATTGAGGTTGGTAATCACCGACAACTCCTGGAAGAGAAAGGACTCTATTATGCGATGTGGCGCCAGCAAATTGGAGAACGAAAAACTGAAAAGGCCATAGAAATGTAAACGAAACTCCAACCGTCTCCTTACTAACCGTTTAACTTAATGTAGAATCTTAAATACCAATTCTCTTAAAATCTCAGCCTCTCCTATCGACCCACCCTCCAGGCCTTTTAGGCGGGCATCAGCATCTCGGATATAACCGATGATATGGGTGACTTTTGGAAGAGGATAATAGCGTGAAGCCAGGGTATAATCCTTGACAAAAAATGGATTTACACCCAGAAGAGCAGCAAGGGTCCGTTCCGATCGGTCATGGCTGCTATGCAGTAAGAGGAGTTTGGAGAAAAAACTATAAAGTATGGTAAGCATAGGAGCCAATGGATTGTCCTTTGTATTGGCGGCAAAATAGCTGGCAATCTGGTTAGCTTTCAATACATCTCTACTTCCAATGGCCTTTTGAAATTCAAAAACATTATAATCCTTACTTATACCGACAAATTCTTCAACCGCAGCGGCATCTATTCCTTGATCCACGCGAAGGTTGACGGTGATTTTTCTAATTTCACTGGCCAGGCGCTTTAGATCGTTCCCGATATTAGCTACTAACATCTGAATAGCTTTAGGGCTGATTTTTACGCCTTCAGCCACGCAGAAAGAAGCCACCCAATCCGGAAGTTTATTATCATACATTTTCTTCGACTGCATTACGACCCCACTGGCAGCCATAGCCTTAACAAAGCCCTTACGTTCATCCATAGTGCCATGATGACAAAAAACCAGGATGGTCGTATCTGGCGCATGAGAGGCATACTCAGTTAGCCGGGCTTGCTGGTCTTTATTGTCCATTCCACCTAACCTTTGAGATTCCTTTACCAAAACAAGTTGGCGATCGGCCATGAACGGAAATCGTCGAGCGTGTGATAGCACCCCAGCCAGGTCGGTATCTTTACCATAAAGTACAAATTGATTAAAACCCTTCTCTGATTCTGGTACAATCCTAGACTCCAAAATTTCCGCTACCATATCGATATAGTAGGGTTCATCTCCATATAAGAAGTAAATGGGCTTATATTTTTTAGACTTTAACTCTTTAAGGACTATATCTGGCGATTGAGCCATATGAAATGCGGATTTATATTCTAAAAAAAAGCGAAAATAATAATACCTAGGCGCTATTGAAGCGAATTCTGGAGAAATATATTACTGGCCAGGGTTAGCTCGGGGTAAAATTCCTTAAAATACCGTCTATAGATATCTTCATTATTTCGAAGTTCCATGCCAGCGTTTTGAATAGGCAGCAAAAATTCTGCACGTCTTGACATCCTAGAAAAGGTTAGATCGATCCCTTCCAGAGTGGCATAGCTCAATAACCAATTCTGGCGAACCATATGCGAAACCATGCCCTGCATGGAGTTAGGAACCATTTCCTTTCGCCGTTCGAATAAGGCATACATATTTTGGCTGTACTCCGTCAAGGGTATTGGGCAAAAGTTCAAAAAATCACTTGCCAGAAAATAGTCAAAATATATATCCACGATGATACCGGAAATTCTGCCATAGCGCAAAGCAATTCGTTTTTTAGCCTCCCGAACCACCGCATGAGTATCAGTATAATAATCTATAAAACGATGCAATCGAAGCCCCAGCAGATATTCTTTGGACCAGTCCGGATATTTTTCATGCAGGAGCCTCCCCTTTACAAAATCACCGACAAAATTGCCCATGATAACATTTTCTGAATTTCCTGAGAGTAATATGTGCGCTAAATAGTTCATAGTTCTGGCAATGTAACAAAATTGCCGTACGTTTGTTCTATTCACAAATGCTGGATCACTTATTACAACCAAATTAAACTGGTAAGGAAATGAAAATTGAAAGAAACAACGTTGTAGCCCTATCTTATAACCTACAAATTCCCGATAACGACGGGGAACTAGACTTGGTGGAAGTTGTAACCGAAGAAGAACCAATGTACTTTATTCAGGGAGTAAGTGGTTTACCTGAGGGTTTTGAAGAGCAATTGGAGGGTCTGGAAGTAGGAGCCGAATTTGATTTTATGGTTTCGGCTGAAGAAGGATATGGAGAATTCGACCCAGAAGCGATCGTAGATCTCCCCAAATCTATTTTTGACATGCCCGATGTTGAGCAGGAGGAATTGCTTCAGATAGGCAACGTTATTCCGATGACTAACGAAGATGGTGAAAAAATGCACGGGCAGATCGTCGAACTTAAAGACGATGTGGTTGTCATGAACTTCAACCATCCCCTTGCTGGAAAGGATATGCACTTCCAGGGTAAGGTTCTCTCTATCAGAGCCGCAACCGAATCGGAGCTGGAACATGGCCATGTTCACGGTGAAGGTGGTGTAGATCACGAATAAGTAGTCGGGGAGACCGATTTCGTTTTGGAAATCGGCCTCCTCTCCCAGTCCCCCTACCCTACAGCGGGAGCCTCATACTGAGCTACTTCAACTCCAAATCGCTTGAGGAATTCCACTCCTTCCTCTATGGCTATGCCCTTATAAGCGGCATAAGAATGAAGAAATATCACCTTTTTTATCTTCATGGTATAGATCACCCGGGCACATGCAATACAGGGCGCTAAGGTTACAAAAAGTGTTGACCCTTCGATATTTGATCCATTTTTTACTGCAAAAAGGATGGCATTCTGTTCGGCATGTAAGGCAAGCGAACAGCTTCCTTTAGCATCTCGCGGGCAGCCCACTTCCGGGAACTCTTCGTCACAATTATGTGTACCTGCTGGGGGGCCATTATAGCCTATTGAAATAATGCGGGTGTCTTTCGTTAAGACGGCACCGACCTGCGCTTTTATGCAATGTGAACGTAAGGCAAGGTTTTGTGCAAGGTCCATAAAGATATCATCAAAATCGGGACGGCTTGCGGTAGGCTGTAAAGTCATTATCGTTGGTTGCGGAAATAAAATACGAAATTAAGGAAAGCATGGGTGGCATTCAATATAAGGTACCCTTTTGGGTCAAATTTATCTTCATTTTCGTTTATATAATGAAATCGGAGGCTGCTCGATGCCAGCCTGAGTCTCTCACATATTCACTGCCAAGTCCACCGAAGACATCAAAAGATCTTAATTTTTTTGTGGTCAATACGGTAGATCAACGAAATCTTCCAGGTAAGAGAGTCGGACAAGTAATACATTTTGGAAAAGTAACAGAGTTGCTTCTTAATAAATCAGTTGAAGACGCATTATTAGCTTATTATCAAAGACTTGCCCCTGAAATAAAGGAAGGACAAATCCCCCTGTATATAGCTATTGAGCACTTTCAGATTCAGGAGAAAAGGGTAGCACCCAATAAGGTAATAGGCGAAGCACGAATCAAAGTAAATTTCCGCTGGTACCGGGATATGCAACCTGTGGAACTTACCAGCTACGAATCCAAGGCGAATTTTACCAGACCAGAATCAAAGGATATTCATTCCCAGATACTCCCCTCACTTTTGGATCAGTCTATTGCTCATTTTGAAAAATGGATGACTTTGAATGCAGGAAGAAATCCTTCACTTTCACGAAAAATAGTACTTCGGTTTAAAGATATGGGTGGGTCAGATGAAAAAGATACCGTTTTTTATTCCCCACTCAGACCTCTGAAATGGACCGATTTCAAGGGAAATTATGCCCGTCCAGGCAGCCGCTATGCAGCAGCTGTATTTACTAGTTTCGCCTATGAGGGCCATTCATATCCAGAGGGAGACCAGTTAGTAGTAGAGATCGGGTTAAAGGTATTTATGGTAAAATCCAATTCCTGGGCCAAGATGAATGCTCGGGAAGCCGGGACGCTGCGTCATGAACAATTACATTTTGACCTTACCAGACTGGCCGCAGAAGGTTTTAAAAAAAGGTTGCTCGAGGCTGAATTGACCGTAGAGGATCATGATAGTGAAATTCAGTATCAATATCTGGAGGCATTCCGTCAGATGAATACAGACCAGAAAGCCTATGATAATGCTACGGGTCATGGCACCAACGCCGCCTTACAGGAGAGCTGGGATAGGAATATCAGTAATCAAATCAAGAAGTTATATTTTCAAAAGTAAAGCGAACCTGAACTAAGGCTATAGTAGTGCGATGGCCTGGATTCAAGAATGATTCTCTGCTGTTTATAGGGCGACAGGAGCCCACCAAGAATAAACTGGGTTGATTCCTGCGACAAATCTGGCATGGTAACAGGCAGAGGGCCGGTGATATAAGCCTTATTAACTCCATTCCAATCTGATACCATAGGTCCATGGTAGAGTATGACTCCGTTACAGTCCAGAATCAACCCATTTTTCAACCTCCTTAGCTCTGGTCTGGACAAGGTATCGTCTATGATAACGAGACGGGTAGCACCTGAGGCAATAGCATAGGTTTTAACAATTGGCAAATAAGCCCCCTTTCTAAATTTCTCATCCTCAACTACGCTCAATCTAAGCTCTCTTCCATATTTCCAGGCGATCACATTCGCATGAGGTATAGAGAAAATGATGGCGGATTTAGAAAAATATCGAGTAGTGGAAATAGCCCCTGAATAAAGAGCCCAGCCCAACAAAGAGAAAAGACTAAAATATAAGAATTTAAGCTGGGCCGATCGAAGCGCCACCCATACAAATATCAGTGACAAATAAGCCAAGGACACTTCTATAATATCCAAATAAAGATCTCTTAATAAATGACCAGGAAGAAGACGTGGTATAGTCACAGCCAAATTGCTCAGATAAGCCGACCATTGTAACCAGAATGCAGACACATTCGCTAACCACTCGAGGCCCATAGACTGAAAAATAAGGAGTGCCAAAGCACTCTGAATCAGGAATTCGGCCAATATCAGAATCAACGGATTCACCAGCCAGAAATAAACAGGGAATTGATGAAAGTAATAAACCGCTAATGGAAAAGTAGCTAACTGGGCCGACAGCGATAGACAAGTAACTTCCCATAGAAATCTGGTAAATCTTGCTTTTGGAGACCAGAGGTATTTAATGCTTTTATATAGCAAGAATATGCCCGTCATAGCCGCATAGGAAAGTTGAAACCCGACATGATAAATGGCGCGAGGCTCTAATATCAGGATGATAAGGGCTGAAATGGCGAGGGTATTGATTGAAACCGACTGACGTTGATAGGTCTGGGCCAATAAAATAACGGAAAACATAATAGTGGCTCTGACCACTGAGTCAGGCAATCCGGTGAGCAATGCATAAAAAGCCAGAATGAGTAACATAATCGTTAAATAAACAAGCTTTCCCCACCTCCATTTTTTTAACCAACCCAATAATGCCGCAAACACCAGATATAAAATTCCTACATGCAGACCTGAAACTGAGAGTATATGTACCGCACCAGAAACCGCAAAGTCATCGACCTGCCCACCTCGCAAATCATCCCTTCGGCCCAGAAGCATAGCCTTGACCAACGCATAGCCCTTGTCATCCGCTATTGCCTTTCGGAATATGGCATCAGCAGCCTCCGAAACCGACAATGCAGCTCTGAGTGGTAACCAGACACCGGTCGTAGGAAGTATTTTATAATCTTCCTCTTGTATAAAATCGGTCCTAAAAATACTTTTATCCCTTAAAAATCTACGATAATCAAATTGGTAAGGATTGAGTGGCGCAGGTGGAATTTGAGGCTCCCCTATTACCATCAGATGCATTCCGGGTGAAGGAATGTTCTCTACGCTGGGAGGGATCATAAGCAACAGCCGCACATTAACTTTATGCCAGTGGCCTCCACTGTTAACTCGAACGATTCGGGCCGGTAGATGAAGGCTATTCGAGCGCTTCTGAGGAAGCCCCTCTATAAGCGCCACATAAGACTTTACCTGTAGAAAATGAGGATCTGTTATTGCCCGATAGTAGTTCCAATTATCCCGTTGCATAATAAGTAAGCCCAGGAATAAAATTGACAGCAACAGACATAAGCCGGTAGAAACCAAAAAGCGATAGCTGTAGGCAGCTATCGCCAGAATAAAGCATAATAATATAGCTAATATATTATAAAATTGAGACTGCAGACTAGCAGGCAGCCACTCGGCGGCCAAGAGTCCCAAACTATAGCTAAGGACAAACCCCACAAAAGGTGCCCGCGATATCATAAGACGCTTAAAGTATAAGGAAGCGTTTTGTTACAGTTTCTACCTCGGTTTGAACGCGAAGAATATAAATTCCAGCCGCGACATTGGACATATCAATATTAGACTGATTCTTGATATTTTTTTTTATTAATGTTCCGCTGCTATTAAAAATATCCATGGTGTAGTCGGCATAGTCCGGACTATAAATATCCGTTCTTAACAGATCAGAAATAGGACTGGACAAGATATCTACGGTTAGTCTATTTTCTGACCTGCGAGAATTTGCTACTAATCGCGCCCTTCTGGGACTCAGATTTAAGACAGCATGAATTCGTTCCGTCTGATCATTTGTAAATAGTCCCATACAAACATCGGGAGAATAATCCATATAGTTATCAGTCATATTTCTGGTTCTTATACCGGAACAAGTGGAATACACTGGTAAGCAGTTTAGGTCAGTAACCTGATTGGAACCGGAAGCAGCAGGCGTATCATCACAATAATCATCTCCGCAGACACTATCTCCCCAAATATGTATAAGTCCCAACCAATGCCCAACCTCATGGGTGGTAGTTCGTCCCAGATTGTATAAGGCACTGGTAATGGGTCTTGCATTGCGTCCAAAGTATCTGTAGTCTATCATAACCCCATCTGTATCGGGACTATCTTCTGCACTGGGCTGTTCCAATCCTAAAGTACCCTGGGTAATTTTGGTTACTACAGGAAACTGAGCCGATCCTAGGTAGTTCCCACTCAGTTTACATACCCATATATTTAAGAACCGTTCGGTAGATCTGGGAGGTGCAATTGCGGCTAATTTGGCTGCGTCTGAGATAGGGTCAAATTCTTTTACGGCAGAATAAATTCTTACGATGTTAACAAGCTTAAATCGGATTTTAGTATCGACCCCGTGCGTCCCGGAATAAAATGTGGTAATGCCCGAACGATTACCATAATCTTCATTGAGAATATCGATCTGACTCTGGATCTGAGCCTCTGATATATTCGTCTCCTCCGCCCGTGATGTAGCATTTATATTTGTGGACTGATGTACAACATGCACCACTACGGGTATAATTACTTCTGAAATGGCCCCGGTCCGTAGAGAGGCCCTGGAAGACATATCTAGGTAACTACTGATCAACTTTTCTCCCTCCTGCCGATTTTGCAGAAGTGCGGGGTTTTGTTGAAATTTAATAGAATCCCGATCCGACGTTGCACATCGATTCAGCAATTCCTGCATGGGCTGAGCATAGGCCCCGGCTATATAGACCGAGGCCATAAAGAATATGACAGAAAACCTATTTTTCGAACTTATCATAGGCCGCAAGAATATCTTTTACCAGGCGATGGCGTACCACATCCGTACCATCAAGTTCTACAAAACTGATACCCTTTATCCCTTTTAACATCTTCATGGAGTCGACCAATCCCGATTTAAGGTTTTTAGGAAGATCAATCTGAGACATATCTCCCGTTATCATGGCCTTACTACTTGGCCCCATCCTGGTCAGAAACATCTTCATTTGCATGGGTGTAGTGTTCTGAGCTTCGTCAAGGATAATAAAGGCATTATTCAGTGTACGTCCTCTCATATAAGCTAAAGGCGCTATTTCAATTACTCGACTTTCCAAGAAAAGTTTCAGCTTTTCCGGAGCGACCATATCGTCTAGCGCATCGTAAATAGGCCTTAAATAGGGATCTATTTTTTCTTTCAGATCGCCTGGTAAAAAACCCAAATTTTCTCCCGCTTCTACAGCCGGTCGAGTAATAATTATCTTTCTAACTTCCTTATTTTTTAATGCTTTCACCGCTAAGGCTACAGCCGTGTAGGTCTTACCCGTTCCGGCAGGGCCAACCGCAAAAACGAGGTCAAATTTACCCGCCGCTTCAACCAGCTTTTTCTGATTATCCGTTTTGGCTTTAATCGTCAATCCTTTATTTCCATAAAGTATGACCTCATCATCATCCTCATCCGCCGACTTTACATGAGGTCTGTCCTGAACATTCAGAAGTCCTTTAACTTGATCATTGGTTATTTTGCCATATTTCTGATAATGAAGCATTAAAGAATCGAGTAATTCAGAAATTTTCATAATCTCCGGAGCAGTCCCTTGAATTTTTATTTCATTTCCACGAGATATAATCTTGCTTTTAGGAAAGGCAGCTGCTACCTCTTTAATGTTCGAGTTGTGGATGCCCAGGAAATCGACCATTGATACGTCTTCAAGCGTAATAATTTTTTCGAGCAAGCGATCTTTTATTTAGTGTTACGAGATATTTTATTTTTTAGTAATAATAACCAACAATTGGTAAAAAACATGCCATTTATCTAGAAAATCTTGTCATCCCCTAATGGAGTAATAGAAAATGTAGAAGTCAACTATTTCATTTACAGGATGGGAAGGTCCATATCAAATAAAGATTTGCCTTCAAGGGACTAGATACTTTTCATAGTGCTGTCCAATGACTAATTTTGCAGTAACCATGGATAAGCAAAACTCGAACACCAATTTTAATAAAACAGCTGGCCGACCGTCCTCGGCCCGCAGAACTGTAGCCGGTCGTCCTGCGGGCATCGACCAGTCCTTCAGTAAGTTACCTCCTCAAGCACCTGACCTGGAAGAGGCAGTTCTGGGAGCGTTAATGATTGAGAAGGATGCGCTTACCGCCGTAGCAGATATTCTCAGACCAGAGAGCTTTTATAAGGAATCCCATCAGCGTATTTACAAGGCTATTATTACCCTCTTCGCCGATTCGGAGCCTATCGATATGCTGACTGTAACGGCCAAACTACGTAGCACGGCTGAGCTTGAAATGGTGGGAGGAGCTGCCTATATTATGGAGCTCACTTCGAGGGTTAATTCGGCAGCAAATATCGAGTTTCATGCACGGATTATCTCGCAAGCCTCTATAAAAAGAGAACTAATAAAAATCAGTTCAGAAATACAGAAAGAAGCCTTTGAAGACACTACTGACGTCTTTAACCTCCTGGATAAAACCGAGCAGGCGTTATTCCAGATTTCTGAAATGAATATCAAAAAGAATTATGCCGACATGGGCGCCTTAATGCGGCAAGCCTTGGCGGAACTAGATGAGAAAAAGAATAATAAGGATGGGCTAACCGGCGTTCCTTCAGGATTTAGCGCACTGGACAGACTCACCTCGGGTTGGCAAAAGACTGAACTAATGATCCTGGCGGCGCGGCCGGGTATGGGGAAGACGGCCTTTGTAGTATCTTCGTTGCGAAATGCCGCGGTGGACTTCAACATGCCTGTTGCCATATTTTCTCTGGAGATGTCCTCCGTGCAATTGGTCAACCGGCTCATATCGGCGGAAGCCGAAATTGACAGTGAAAAAATAAGAAAAGGAAGTTTGGCTCCTCATGAATGGGAACAGCTACATCACCGGATACATCGCCTCACCAATGCACCTATATTCATCGATGATACCCCGGCCTTGTCCATACTTGAGCTTCGAGCCAAATGTAGAAGGCTTAAGGCTCAGCACGATATTCAAATGATCGTAATTGACTACCTTCAGCTTATGACTGGTGACACGGGTGGTAAAGGGGCTGGCAACCGGGAACAGGAGATCGCGATGATTTCCAGATCTCTTAAAAACCTAGCCAAGGAACTTGATGTTCCTGTAATTGCCCTGTCTCAGCTAAGCCGTGCTGTTGAAACCCGAGGAGGAGAAAAACGTCCTCAGCTATCCGACCTAAGGGAATCGGGGTCTATTGAGCAAGATGCCGATATGGTTATCTTCCTGTACCGTCCCGAATACTATGGCATTACCGAAGACGAAGCTGGAAATTCCGTTGCTGGAATAGGAGAAGTTATACTCGCCAAAAACAGGGCCGGTTCCTTGGATACAATTCAACTACGATTTATTGGCAAATACACCAAATTTACGGATTTGGATAGTCAGTTCGCCCCTGCCCCATTTGCCACCGATAGGCCTCTACCTTCTACCGGCAATCCTATTGCTTCCTTCGAGAGCAATACTGCACCTGTATCGTCAGGGGGAACCCTACGGAGCCGGGCAAATGATCTGAGTAGTTTCGATTATAAAGGCCCCTCTGAAGAGCCACCATTTTAACCACTATGGGATTTACTGTTAAAAGAAACTAGAGCGGATATTTCGACCATCCGCTCTAGTTTCTTTTTAACGATATACTACCTGCGTTTTAACAAGGCTATATTTTCTACATGATGTGTGTTGGGAAACATATCCACCGGCTGAACCCTTACTACTTCATAGTATTCTGACATTAGGGCTAAATCTCTGGCTTGGGTAGCTGAATTACAACTTACATATACCACCCGATCGGGAGCAGCACGCAAAATGGTTTCTATCACAGGCACATCCATGCCTGCACGCGGAGGATCCGTTATGATTACATCGGGACGACCATGTTTCTTTAAAAATGCATCATTGAGTACATGACGCATATCTCCTGCATAAAATTCTGTGTTCGTAATTCCATTCATCTCTGAATTTATACGAGCATCTGCCACAGCAGCCTCCACATATTCCACGCCTATCACCTTTTTGGCTTGTCGGGCAACAAAATTCGCTATAGTTCCTGTTCCTGTATATAAATCATAGACCAGTTCATTGCCAGTAAGACCTGCATATTCTCTGGTAATTTTAAACAGTTCATAGGCCTGATCCGAATTAGTCTGATAAAAAGATTTAGGACCTACATAGAAAGTAAGGTCTTCCATAGTCTCTCTAATCTTTTCTGTACCCGCATAATGAATGACCTCCTGATCCTGATATGAATCGTTTCCTTTCAAGTTAATGATATAATGCAATGAAGAAATTTCGGGATGGTTTTCATTCAAGAATTTCATCACTTTTTCTATATGTTCAGGATGATCCTCTCCGAACTGCACAATGACCATGACGTCGCCCGTATTAGCTGTACGAATAACAATATTTCGGAGTACTCCCTTATTAAACCGTACATCATAATAAATAATACCTTCCCGCTGTCCAAAATTATGAAGGGAGTTGCGAATAGCATTAGAAGGATCGGGCTGCAAATGACAATGTTCTACAGTAAAAATTTTGTCAAAGCGTTTGGGCACATGAAATCCCAAGGCATTTCTATTAAATGGCTCCCCTGAGTCAATCTGTTCCTTGGTAACCCACCGCCAGTTGGAAAATGTAAACTCAAGTTTATTCCGATAATACCGCGTTTCCTCAGATCCTACAATCGGATTAATCTCTACATTCTTAATATGTCCTATTCTTTGAAAATGATCCTGGACCTGCTGTCTTTTAAAACTAAGTTGATGCTCATAGCCTATATGCTGCCATTTACAGCCCCCACAAACTCCAAAATGCTGGCAATAGGGTTGCTGACGCATGGTTGACCGACTATGAATTTTGGTGACTTTGGCTTCCTTTAATTTTTTTTTGGTTTTTACCACCTCCAGATCTACAATATCGCCGGGGGCAACATCCCCTTCTACAAATACTACCCCTTCGTCCGATTTGTAAATACACTTTCCTTCAGCGGCAAAATCAGTAATTTCAACGGATTCATATCTTTGATTCTTAGTCATATTTCTACTTTTATTCTTAGCTTTTGTTATATTTCATAAAACTTCCCGAACCCGTGCGATGATGAAAATAAAGTTTACACTATTTTTCTTATTAGCCTTTGTCCATGCGCAAGCCACTCATATTGTGGGCGGGCATCTTTTTTTCAACGCAAGTCCAACGGCCCCTTATAATTATAACTTGGGTCTTACCATGTATTTCGACGCATTGAATGGAGATGCGGGTGCGGAAGATGAGTATGTCACCCTTTATATCTTCCGAAAAAGAGATAATCGAGCCATTGCCCAAATTCCGGTTCCAAAATTAAGCCGAAAATCTATCACCTACGCTAATCCCTTGTGTGGAATTTCAACTTTACAAACTTTCATGATTACCTATGCCCTCGATGTAAGGCTTGAGGTAACCGCATTTTCCGATCCCGAAGGCTATTACATGATTTGGGATCGCTGTTGCAGAAATAACTCCATCACCAATATCAAGAATCCTGGAGAAGCCGGCAGCCTATTTTATCTGGAAATTCCTCCGGTCTCCAGAAACGGAACCGCCTTTGTCAATTCGTCGCCCTCATTCAGTGAAATCAAAGGGGACTATGCCTGTGTTAATGCCCCATTCACCTTCGACTTTGGAGGTACTGATGCCGATGGTGACAGCCTTACCTATACCTTGATTACCCCTCGACAGGGATTTAGCAGTAGGAGTAACCCCGGCGCACCCGGGCTAGGCGCTTCTAATTATCCATTACTGACATGGGCCGATGGTATTGATGAGCAGAATATCATTCCGGGGCCCAGTCCTTTACGAGTAAATTCAAAAACGGGACTACTCTCTGTTACCGCCTCTCATATAGGCCTTTATGTCTTCGCAGTACGTATCGACGAGTATCGTAAGGGAGAGAAAATCGGGACAGTAACCCGAGATTTTCAGTTAAAGGTAGTTGATTGCCCCAGACAGGACCCTCCTATACTTTTGTTTAAGCCCAAGGGGAGCGACCAGTATACAGACCATTCACAGATAATCAAGATAAATAAAGGAGATCCCAATTGCTTTGAAGTCGCCGTAATCGACCCAACTCCCAATCAAAGCTTAAAAATAAGTGGGCTAGCGCTCAATACAGGAAATAAATATTTTAATCTGCTTCCCGCTCAGTTTAATACCCATACGGGTAAGGACACCCTTCGTTTCGACGTATGTCTGGATGACTGTTTTGTTTCCTATGATAACCGTCCAATGCGACTGGAGCTAATTGCTGAGGACAATACCTGCCCTTTACCTCTTAGGGATACGCTGAGTCTACTAATACAAAGGACAGAAACAGGTAATAATCCACCTGAATTGTCCACGGCTTTGCCCTCAGACACTATTACCGTAGCGGCAGGTAAAAATACCAGCTTCGATGTTTTCTGTAATGATATAGATCTGGATCAATTGGCTCTTTCCGCTTCAGGAAGATCATTTGCGTTAACCGATTATGGCATGGTATTCTTACCAGTTTCAGGCAAGGGTAAAGTGCAGCAAAAATTTTCATGGACCCCTCCCTGCGACGCTAAAGAAGGGGAAGTAATAGCCGTCGATTTTTTAGGAGAAGACCAGCGTTGCTTGGATAACGGACTAAAAAAAATCAAAACCATCTACTTTCTAATTGCCCGTAATGAGAATCATCCTCCATCTATAACGCATAATCACCCTTACGATTCCATCCTATTTCGGATCGATGAACCCACGCCTATTTCTTTCCAGGTAACCGGGAATGATATAGATACCAGTCTTATCATACTAACTGCTCGGGGCCGGGACTTCGATATGAATGAAATGGGCATGCAATTTGATTCCAAGCGAGGGCAATTTGACCTGAGCTCCACCTTTCTATGGAAGCCCGACTGCCGCGTGTTACAGGGCGAAGCCTCTCGGCCATTTCTCATCGATTTCATCATCACTGACCAGGCCTGCAAAGCTGAGACCGATACCGTCTCTATGCTCATAAACGTAGAAGATGTACCAGCTCAAAAGATTCCTGAGCTACCCAATGTGATTACTACCAACGGTGATGGAAAAAATGATTGCCTCATTTTAGACGACCTACCGGCAGATCACTGCAACCAATTTTTTATAGACTTTACGGTATACAATAGGTGGGGCAAGAAAGTACATTACACCGGTTCAAAAGACAATTGGTGCCCCACTGATATTTCGGCAGGATTCTACCACTACTTATTGCGCTATAGTAATCAAAATATAAAAGGAGGGTTGACTATAATGAAATAGTATCATACTAACGATTCTTACAATACTTTTATAACGTATGTATAGTATACTACTTTTAAAAAGATATATCACCAGTTTCATCTAAAGCTATGCTTCCATCGATCTCTAAATGAGGACAATGGGCAATATAAGTATGTTACTTTTTATACTTATTATATAAATTAAAAGTTCAATTAATACCATTTGCTTCAGAAGAGTTAATAATTATTGAAGCATTTCCTTCCGCATGTTAAAGACTATCCTGTTCTTTGCATAAATTTTGACTGCTCCCCTTTTAAGGTGCAGTTAAACAAATTAAAGCCAGACATCAATCAAATAATTTTAGCCTATAATGAAAATCAAGTTAACCGCTACGGCGATTTTCTTCCTTTTTTTCCTACCATCTCAGTCCAGAGCCCAGCGTTTTTTGATGGATATGGTGGATACGACCAACCAGATGGGCAAGGGTATGCTGGGAATATACGAACGATATAATAGGGTTAAGTTGAGCGGATATATACAGCCACAATTTCAGTTTACGTCGGCAAAGGGAGCAGAAACTTATGTAGGACCCAATTTTGCTGACAACGCGAATAATCGTTTTATGATTCGTCGGGGACGTCTAAGGGTCGACTATGCCCATATGAATAAGAAGGGCCAGCCAACCTCCTATTTTGTATTCCAATTCGATGGTTCGGAAAGAGGAGTGGCTATCCGAGATTTTTGGGGAAGATTTTACGAGAATAGATTTAAACTTTTTGCACTTACTACCGGGGTATTTGCCCGACCATTTGGACATGAGATAAATTTATCGTCTTCCAATAGGGAATCCCCGGAACGCGGACGAATGTCTCAGATATTAATGAAAACCGAACGGGACATTGGTGCCATGCTAACGGTCAGCAGCCGGACCTCCACCACTGGGCTTAGTAGGTTAAAATTAGATCTTGGTGTATTTAATGGTCAGGGCTTGGCAGGGCCAGTAGATTATGACAGTCATAAAGACGTGATCGGAAGAATAAGCCTAAAACCTACTACGCTTCAAGATAAGAATGAAATCATCCTTTCAGCAGGAATCTCCGGATACCTTGGCGGTATAACCAGCCAGGGAACTGAAATATACCGTACCCAACATAGCTCAAATCATTTTCAGGCAATCAGAGACTCATCGGCGAAGAACATCAATAAAATATCTCCTAGAGAATACTTAGGTGCGGACCTACAGCTTAAAGTTAATCCTGAGCCTTATACTACAGAACTTCGTGCAGAATATATGTTCGGAAAGCAGACGGGTACTCAAAATAGTAGTGAATCTCCCGGAGAATATCCCATGATCAATAACATAAAGGCCCCATTATACATTCGTAATTTCAATGGAGCCTACTTTTATTTGATCCAGAATCTAGGCAATGACGACCATCAGTTGATTTTCAAATATGACTGGTACGACCCCAATCGCAAGGTAAAAGGGGCAGATATTACTGCTGAACGAGGATTTTCTGCGGCAGATATCCGATACGATACCTTTGGCCTTGGCTACCTCCATCGGGCCAATAGAACCCTGAAGTTTATATTTTATTATGATATGGTCCGAAATGAATCTACGGCTTTACAAGGATACGCCCAAGACCTTTCCGACAATGTCTTTACCTGCAGGGTACAGTACAATTTCTAGGCTACAGAATTCCAAACCGCTCTGTGAGTACCTTGGTTCGATAGGCAAATATATCCTGGACCTGTTGATGGATATAAAGACGGTCTACCAGCGCTCCAATGGGGCCAAACGGAATTTTGTAATGGAGCAAATCCTCCATTAAAGTTCCACCTGGTATGGGAGTAAATCGATGCTGATGATGCCAAAAGGCATAGGGCCCGAACCTTTGCTCATCAATGAAATATTGCTGCTCGACTACCTGCGTGATTTCGGTAGTCCATTGTAGGGGGATACCTAGAATTGGCTTAACCGTATAATTAATGATTTGCCCAGGATACATTTTACTGCCCTGATGACGGCTGAGTACAGTAAAATCCATATAGGCTGGGGTAATTTCCTTAAGATTCAGAGGACTTGAAAAGAACTCCCATGCCTGAGCCAGATCTATCGGTAGCTGCTGTTTAAAATATAATTCTTTCATAAAAATATAAGAGGCTTTATACAGCCCAACAAGTAGCAGCCAGGCGATGTTCGATAAATCTCTATAATATTTTCTAAATATCATTGGGAAATATGTATTCCCCAATGATATTACTTTACATACCTTTCATACTGAGCGCAATACGCTTTCTATTTAGGTCAACCTCCGTAACCTTTACCTGAACGACTTGCTGAAGTCTAACCACCTCATTGGGATCTTTCACGAATTTATCGGCTAACTGTGAGACATGCACCAGTCCATCTTGTTTAACACCAATATCAACAAAGGCGCCAAACGCAGTGATATTGGTAATAATACCGGGCAGTACCATTCCTTCCCTTAAATCCTCTGGCTTACGTACCGATTGATCGAATGAAAACTTTTGAACAGGTTTCCTGGGATCTCTGGAGGGTTTTTCTAATTCCTTCAAAATATCCTGCAAAGTTGGTAACCCTACATCCTCCGATACATATCGTTGAAGCTGTATTTGCCTTCTCTTTTCACTGTTATGCATCAGTTCAGCAACGGTCGTCTGTAAATCTTCAGCCATTTTCTGAACGATTCCGTATCTTTCTGGATGAACCGCACTAGCATCTAAGGGATTTTTAGCCTGATCTATTCTAAGGAATCCAGCGGCTTGTTCGAAGGCTTTATTCCCCAGTCGTGCTACCTTAAGTAACTGTTGTCGACTTTGAAAGGCACCATTAGCCTGCCGGTAATCTACAATATTTTGAGCCAAGGCAGGCCCTAGTCCGGAAACATAGCGTAATAGGTGCTTACTGGCCGTATTCAAATTGACCCCCACCGAGTTTACACAACTTTCCACTACAGTGTCCAGGGCTGACTTTAGAGCGGATGGATCTACGTCATGTTGATACTGCCCTACACCAATAGATTTCGGATCTATTTTTACAAGTTCTGCCAAAGGATCCATTAGCCGACGTCCAATAGAAATCGACCCTCTAACGGTAACGTCTTTGTCGGGAAATTCTTCACGAGCAACATCTGAAGCAGAATAGATGGAGGCTCCCTGTTCACTTACCATAAACAGTCCTATTTCGTCTGTTTTGCCAAGTTGCTGCAGAACTTTTAACACAAAATCTTCTGTTTCCCTACCCGCGGTTCCATTACCCACTGCTACGGCCTCTGCCTTATATACCTGGAGCAAATCTGTAATTACAGCAGCGGCTTCTTTACTACGGTCGAAAGGATATATGACCGTATCGGACAATAAGGTACCCTGAGGATCCAGTACAACCACTTTACAGCCAGTTCTATACCCCGGATCAATGGCAATTACTGTTTTCTGACCCAAAGGAGAAGCTAATAGGAGTTGGCGCAGATTATCGGAAAAAATTTGAATTGCACTGATATCAGCCTTTTCCTTAGAGAAATTCGAGAATTCTGTCTCCATACTAGGCCGCAGCAGTCGTTTATAACTATCAGAGACGGCCAGAATTAATTCGTCTTTGGATGACTCCGTGCCCTTTACAAATAGCCGGTCGAGCTGTTCAAGGGCTTTGTCTTCATCAGGGGCGATTGATACTGATAAAATTCCTTCTTCCTGGCCGCGACGAATGGCTAGTAGTCTGTGTGAAGGAATTTTAGATAAGGTCTCAGAGAAGGCGAAGTAATCTCTATATTTCACTCCATCTTCCTCCTTATTCTTCTTGACCTTAGAAGAAATAACGGCCTCTTTATTAAAGAGATTACGAATTCTGGTTCTCGCATCCTGATTTTCGTTAATCCATTCTGCAATAATATCTCTTGCGCCTTGTAAGGCCGAGTCAACGTCCGTGACGTCCTTCTTCAAATACGTCTTTGCCTCTTGAATTTTGTTATGTAACCTCCCTTCAAAGATAGTTTGCGCCAGGGGTTGAAGTCCTTTTTCAATGGCCAGAATCGCTCTCGTTTTGCGTTTTTGTTTGAATGGTAGATACAAGTCCTCCAGATCGGTTAAAGACCAGGATTGTTCTAATTTCAACCGTAGTTCAGGTGTGAGTTTATCTTGTTCCTGAATGGCTTTCAAAATTGCTTCACGACGCTTTATAACCTCAATTTGCCTCTGATAGGCATCTTTTATGGCCCCAATCTGTACTTCATCCAACCCTCCGGTGGCCTCCTTGCGATACCGTGCCATAAAAGGCACGGTAGCCCCCTCTTCAATCATTCGAATGGTCTGCTCGATCTGGGTTGTTGGGATCGATAGCTCTGAAGATATTAATTTAACATTCATTTAATTTATTATTCTGCATTGTAAAGATTAGTGATCATAATGTTTTGAATTTACATTTATTAATTACACTATAAAAACAAATGTAAACACCAAATAGCTCAGTATTAAACAAAAGTAAATTTAACTTTGTCTAACAAGTGCTGCCATATAGAATCCATCGCAATCCTCTGTCGCTGGATTTGTTCTGCTTTCGGAAACCAAGAGCCATTTTTCAGCAGTATCCGCCAGGAATCCCTGAATCTGTTCTTCAGATTCGGAAGGGAGAATACTACAGGTGGCGTAAACCATTGTTCCTCCTACTTTTACCATTTCGGAATAATCCCGTAAAATAACTCTTTGAGTCTTTTTAATCTGCTGGAGGAACGCTGGTGTTAGCTTCCATTTACTATCCGGATGACGGCGTAAAACCCCTAAACCCGAGCAAGGAACATCCAGTAATAATCGATCTACGCGACCATGCAAGCTATTAATTTCATCTAAAGATCTTGTTTTAATTATTTCCACTCCCGCTCTTTTCGCTCTACGCTGCAACTCAAACAGCTTGGCAGGTTCAGTATCCATAGCAATAATATTCCCCTGATTCTTCATAAGTGCTGCTATATGCAAGGTCTTACCACCTCCCCCTGCACAGGCGTCTACAACCAATTCACCAGGCTGAGGATTTAAGAAAGGGGCAATTTTCTGAGATCCCACATCCTGTACTTCAAAATACCCCATTTTGAAACTGTCTCTATTGGCCACCTGCTCTCTTTTTAACAGTCTGATGGCAGAGGGAACCTCCTCAACCTGGATCGCCTGTTCGGCTCCAAATATAGCTATAACCTTGTCAGGCGTAGTTTTTAAGCTGTTCACACGTAAATAAAGTGGTGCCTGTCTGTTTTGTGCTTGAAGCTGGGTTACCCACTTTTCCTCTAATTCGGACACTCCTACCTTGTCAAGCCAATCAGGAATAGAGTGAATAACTCCTCTGATCCCTTTTGCCTTTTGGTATCTCAGTTCAAACAAACCTGACAGACTTAGGTTAAACTCGGGCCAGTCTGGTATATCCGTTATGGAAGATGTGCCCAAATGATCGGCTTTTATAGTTAACCAGGCCTGTAAAATCCTCCAGTAATCTTCCCGACTCTCGGGCTCCTCAATCTCGGCAGTATATCGAACTAGCTGCCACCATCTCACCATCTCATAAAGATGTTCGGCTATAAAGGACCGATCTCTTTTCCCCCATTTTTTATTAGACTTTAATAACATATCAACCACCTTATCAGCTTGTCGATTATGCTGAAATATCTCTATCATTCCACCTATCACGGCCTCTGCCAGACTTCTATGTAGCCTCATATAATACGCATTAAGTTCATTTTTGTACCTGCAAAGCTATGAAAAGCTGAATCAGTTTGATACTGAAAGTGATTAAAACAAAATTTCAAGGGGAGCCCTTCGTTATTTGTAACTATATTAACTACCTTGATGACCTGGTCCCTCCATATTTCTCCAACCTGAAACGATAGTCACTCTTATTAATAAGAATATGAGACTTAAAGCGATAACGGAACTATACATTTATAAACCACGCCAGATTATTCAAGAAACGTTGGTAGTGCCAGAGCGCTTAATTGCTTATTTTAAGGCATATGATAATGATTTGAAAGCCACATCGTACGGCTATCTATGGACAAAAAACAAGCATAAAAAGGTAAAATTGCACCTTCATCCTCCCCTTCCTAAGACTGACGAAGTACTGACGTTTACCTGGAATTTTACAGGTATCACTACTGATGTAAGTATTTCTGTGACCGAAATCTCTTCAAATCTTTCAAAGATAATTATTATAGAAAAAGAATGGGATTCCAGCCCCGATGGAATGGCCCAGTATAACAAGCAGATGCGTATCTGGTCTTATTTTGTGGTTAGGCTAAAACTCTACTTGGAACATGGATTAACCATGTATAAAGGAAATAATCTTGGTGGAAGCACTTCTGTCTGATAATATAAGCTCAGCCCAATAAAGTTCTGATTCACTAAAACCGAACACAGTTATATTATTTTTCCCATTCCATACCGATGTAAGTAACTTATTACTGGAATAATAATTGTTTAACTTTTTCAATACGATAAGCAGATCTTACAATACCTGCTAAGCTAAATAAGCCTATTATATGGAGTGTAAATGCTCTTTAAATTGAAATATACAGACGAATACCGATAAAGAAATCGAAATTCTTGATAGTTTAATTTTTTTAGTACTATTTTTGTACATTATAAAAAATAGTACTAATCAAACATTCCTACACCTTAGATGAATGGCATGACCGTTTCAAAATCTTTTGCATTATTTGTTGTTCTACTTTTTCTTTCTTTTCCCGGATTCGGTCAAAACAACCGAGCTGACAAAATTATAGGTGAATGGATAAACGAAGATAAAAACGAAGCCGTTGAAATATATAAGCGTGACGACCGGTATTTTGGCAAACTGATATATGCGAAAGATTTATTACAACGTGATGGAAAATCTTACCCCCAGGACGTCAAAAACCCGGATTCTAATCTTCGCCAGAGAAATTTATATTCAATTGATATTCTACTGGGTTTCCAGTATCAGGATGATCAATGGGAAGGAGGAAGTCTTTATGATCCGAAAAGTGGTCGAACGTATAGCTGCCTGATGAAACTCCAGGATGGTACGCTTCAAATCAGGGGCTATATCGGTATTCCACTCCTTGGTCGGTCATCCTACTGGACTCGCACGCCCTAATTTTGTCAGCCCCGTATCCTGTTAGGCAAGACAAAATCGAAAATTCTGACTTCAGAAAAGCCCAATCATACTGTCAAAAACTGTATATTGGGCTTTAATATTTCCCAATATAGTCAGCATTAGAAATTAAAATGAATCGCTTTGACAGAATAACGGCCATTCTGATTCAACTTCAGTCTAAAAAGATTGTGAAGGCCCAGGAGCTTGCTGATCGATTCGATATAAGTTTACGCACCGTTTACCGGGATATGAACTCTTTGGCAGAAGCCGGGGTGCCACTAGTTAGCGAAGCCGGGATAGGATACTCCCTATTAGAAGGTTACAGACTACCCCCAGTAATGTTCACCCGCGAGGAAGCCCGAAGTTTTATCGCTGCCGAAAAATTAGTCGAAAAGTTTACCGATTCGGCAATTGGGGACAACTATCGCTCTGCCATGTTCAAGATCAAGGCAGTACTTAAGGGCCAGGAAAAAGATATGATAGAAAACCTTGCCGAGCACGTGATGGTTAACAACTTTCAAGAACCTAAACATTCCCAAAAAACCAGCTTCTTAGATCCCATTTTGGAAAGTATTCATGAAAAAAAAGTACTTCAAATAATCTACTGGGCTATAAGTACAGATGTATCTACGGAGCGGAAGATAGAACCTGTGGGCATATACCATGAAAATAATAGGTGGTATACCATCGCCTACTGCCATTTACGAGGAGAATACCGTAATTTCAGAGCCGATCGTATACAGCAGGCCAAAGCTACCGATCAGCATTTCGACCTCCAGCACGCTCCCCTGGCCGAGTTTTTAAAGAGACATAGCATGTCTGGAAATAAACTCACCAAGGTCGTCTTACAGGTCGAGAAGCACGTCGCCAATTATATTATGGATCGGAAATATTATTATGGTTTTATTTCGGAACAGCTCATAGCGGATAAGTTTCAGATGACATTCTTAACCCCCGATATCAAAGAGTTTGGCCGATGGTACCTGATGTTAGGAATGAACGCAACTATAATAGAACCTGAGGAATTAAAGGAGCAGGTAAGGCTTGTCCTGGGCCAAATTGAGGCCAGACTTTAACGTATATATAGTACGTTCAATTTGACAGAGATATAAAGCTCTCCGGCTAAAAGTCACCTAAAACATTAACTATTAATACTTTATAGATATATTATGCTGAATTTATACAACTGAGATTTCCGTAAGCTCAGGTTATAGCCATGTCCTTCGTGTAGACACAAAGCATTGAGACAGCAGCTGAGCCCATAAAAAAGATTGAGCACGTATTTTTGATAAATTATTTTTAAATCAACCTCTGGTTTGATAATTTACACTATAATTGCGAATTCCGTACATTTGACAAAAGTAAAGTCTACATAGTCTATGCTTTACATTGTATTAATCCCAACATATTTTAATAGGTACCACCATGAATTTTGAAACCTTACAATTGCACGCCGGTCAGGAAGTAGATCCCACGACCAATTCCCGTGCAGTTCCATTGTATCAAACCACCTCCTATGTTTTTAATAATTCAGAGCATGCTGCCAATCTGTTTGCCTTAAAGGAGTTCGGAAATATCTATACGCGGATCATGAATCCTACTACGGATGTATTTGAAAAACGTATTGCAGCCCTAGAAGGAGGTGTAGCTGCCCTGGCAACGGCCTCGGGACATTCAGCCCAGTTTCTTGCCATTAATAACATCACCACCGTTGGTGATAATTTCGTTACAACCTCATTTCTGTATGGCGGCACCTTTAACCAGTTTAAAAATTCTTTTAAAAATATTGGCGTTGAGGCTCGTTTTGCGAATGGAGATGACGTGGCAAGTTTTGAAAAGCTGATCGACGAGAAAACCAAATTAATTTACCTCGAAACAATAGGCAATCCAGGTTTCAGTGTCCCCGATTTTGAGGCCTTTGCCGCACTTGCAGCTAAATACGATCTCCCTCTTATAGTTGACAATACCTTCGGTGCTGGAGGTGCTATTTGCCAGCCAATTAAACACGGAGCTCACGTCGTTGTGGAATCGGCCACAAAATGGATCGGAGGACATGGTACTTCTATCGGAGGAGTAATTGTAGACGCGGGCACATTTAACTGGGGCAATGGAAAATACCCTCAGTTCACCGAGCCTTCAGCCTCCTACCATGGTTTGGTATTTAATGATGTATTTGGAATGAACGGCCCCTTTGGCAACATTCAGTTTATCATTCGAGCTCGTGTAGAGGGTCTGCGTGACTGGGGTGCTGCCCTATCCCCCTTCAATTCATTTATGTTCCTGCAAGGGTTGGAAACCCTTTCCTTGCGGGTAGAGCGTACCTGTGAAAATGCACTTAAATTAGCCAAGTACTTACAGGGACATTCCTCAGTGGAAAGCGTAAATTATCCGGGCCTGGCCGATAATCAATACCATGCACTGGCTGGCAAGTATCTGACCCGTGGCTATGGCGGTGTACTTTCTTTCACCTTAAAAGGGGACAAACACACTGCGGAGAAACTCGTAAATGGTCTTAGCATGATCAGTAATGTTGCTAATGTGGGAGATGCCAAAACCTTAATTATCCATCCTGCATCAACCACCCACTCTCAATTATCGGAGGAGGAACAGTTAGCCGCAGGAGTTAAGCCAACAGGACTTCGACTGTCGGTAGGCATAGAGCATATCGATGATATCATTGCCGATTTGGAATCAGCCATTGCCAAATTATGATGGCATTTACCTGCTGTTAATAACTGAATAATTATTGAAAAACGCCGGATCGCTGATCCGGCGTTTTTTTTATTCTTTTAATTAATACAAAAAGTCAGGAATGATCTTTATGATTAATATGGAAAGTTTATATAATACTTTTTATACTATTTGAATGTATAAGACATATCATCTATTTAGCGCATTTAATCTGATTCACTGAGCCACTGAAAATTATACTTTGCTGATTATAAGTAACTTAGTAATTTTACATCTAATATATTTTATATTTTTTAAAAGTATATAGCTTTTAGTATGCACTATTATTACGAAATGGACTTATTTTCAAGTTTAAAGAGAAATGCATACTGTAAGGCGATCTCTTTGAGATAGTCGAACCGTCCTGAGGCCCCACCATGCCCTGCTTCCATATTAGTTTTAAGCAATAATACATGCCTATCTGTTTTCAAGGTTCTAAGTCGGGCCACCCACTTTGCAGGCTCAAAATATTGTACCTGGCTATCGTGAAGTCCTGTAGTTATTAGCATATGAGGATAGTCCTGGGCCTTCACATTATCGTAGGGTGAATAACTTTTCATATACGTATAGGCCTCCGGGTCTTTTGGATTTCCCCATTCATCAAATTCATTCGTGGTAAGTGGTATACTTTCGTCGAGCATCGTAGTCACCACATCCACGAAGGGCACATCCGCAATCAAGCCATTCCATAATTCGGGGCGCATATTGGCCACCGCACCAATTAACAAGCCTCCGGCACTACCTCCCTCAGCATACAGATGAGCAGGTGAGGAATATCCTTCCTGAATTAGATATTCGGCGCAGGCTATGAAATCCGTAAAGGTGTTGCGTTTCTGGAAGAGCCTTCCCGATTCATACCACTGTCGCCCCATTTCCTGTCCTCCCCGAACGTGTGCAATGGCAAAGGCAAAGCCTCGGTCTAATAATGAAAGGCGATTAGAACTAAAACTAGCGTCCAGACTATGGCCGTAAGAGCCATAACCATAAAGTAATAATGGGGAATGGCCGTCCTTTTTAAAACCTAGCCGATATACAATGGAAATGGGCACCTCAGTACCATCTGACGAAGACGCAATCAGCCGTTCTGTTACATATAAGGTGGGGTCATATCCCCCGATCACTTCCTGCTGCTTAATTAAATATCGCTCCCGGCTAATTATATCATAGTCATAAACAGAGCTTGGAGTCGTTAATGAGGTATAAATATAGCGCACCTGCGAGGCATTGTAATCCGGATTTGCCCCTAGGTACGCCGTATATGCAGGTTCGCCAAAGTCTACATAATGTTCCGTGTTGGACTTAAGCTCTCGAACTCTAAGCTGGACTAACCCATTCTTGCGCTCACTTAAAATCCAGTAGTCCTTAAATACATCGATTTCTTCTATCAGAACATCGGGACGATGGGCAATGAGTTCGCTCCAGCTGCTCACACCTGTCTGATTGAGTGGAGTGGACATCAGTCTGAAATTTTGAGCCTTCAGGTTTGTCAGGATCAAAAACTGATCTTCATAATGATCTACTTCGTATAATACCTCTGGCATCCGTTCCTGAAATAACTCGAAAGGTGCTTCTGGTGTATCGGCATTTAAGTAGCGATATTCCGAGGACAAGGTTGCTGACGAGGCAATGAAAATAAATTGTTCAGAACGACTCTTGCCAACGCCAATATAATTGCTTGGATCTTTTTCATGATATACAACCCGATCGGCTGCAGGATTATCTCCAAGCACATGGGATTTTATTTTTTCACTCAGTAAGGTCTGCTGATTTTTTTCGGTATAGAACAATGTTTTACTATCATTTGCCCAAACTGAATCGCCAGAAGTAGGAAAAATAGCCTCTGGATACATTTCTCCCGTTCTTAAATTTTTGATATATAAAGTGTATTCCCTCCGCGATTGAGCATCGACTCCGAAAGCCAGCAACTCATTGTCGGGACTCACATTGAAACCAGATACCGAATAATAGGAATGCCCCAGTGCCATTTGATCCACATCCAACAAAAGCTCTTCCTCTGCCTCCAGACTCCCCTGTTTGCGGCAATATTTAAAATACTGCTGACCTTCCTCACTCCGGACATAATAGTAATACCCATTTTTAAATACCGGTACAGATTCATCCTTCTCCTTTATTCTTCCTTTCATCTCCTTAAAAAGCGTGTCCTGCCATGATTTCGTATCCGCCATCATGGCTTCCGTATAGTCATTCTCTGCTTCCAAGTAAGTAATAACCTCGGTGCTGTCGGGCCCCTTCCTAAAGAAATCGGCCATCCAGTAGTACTCATCATTTCTAATATCTCCATGGTAGCCTGAATCGTAGTCCTTCTTATTGGCCATAGGTGGGCTTATCTGTGGCCATATTATCGTTTTTTTCAAGGTATAAAATTTAAGATTTTAATTGCAAATCTATCAAATTGCTCACAAACCAGACTCTTTTATAATGAATTATCAGAAATTATTACCTTTTATTACTTTTAATATGTTCTTTTTTATTTGTTTCTTTTATAACATATTTTTTATTTTATTATTACTATACTTTTAATACTTATCATTTATATAAAAAGTAATATACGTATGGTACATACAGGATACTTATTCTCTGTAATCATCTCATAATATGACCTTTACATCATATCTATATATTATATACTTTTAATACGTTTAATATATATTCTTATCATCAAAACGATCAGCTAATTGATCATACATTATTTACTTTTTATAAGTATTATACTATTATAAGTTTATTTGGCCTAACCAGAACCCAATGCTCCTTTTCATTCATAGGTATAATTCATAAGAAAGCCTCAAATCTGAATTCATATAAAGCGTATATAGCAAATTATACTTATTAATATATCAATACATATTATACTTATAAAACGTGTTGCTATAGTAATAAGTACTAAACTTATGGTTCATATAATACTTAAAGTACTTTTTATACTTACTAATCTAATTTACCGTAGCACTCTGGTCTATCTATTAAACATACCTTAAGAATAGATCGGGCAGAGTAGAGATATCCAACCAACACTTCATGACAAACAATAAACAAACCCTATATTTGGGACTTAATAGACGAAACAGAAAATGGACAGACCCGCAAACAAGCTCTTCCTGCTTGACGCAATGGCACTCATTTATCGTGCCCACTTTGCTTTCATCAAGGCTCCCCGTATCACTTCCAAAGGACTAAATACCAGTGCAGTATTTGGTTTTACTAATACTCTTTTAGAAGTTCTGCAAAAGGAGAAACCAACCCATATAGGCGTGGCATTTGATACTTCTGCACCTACTTTCCGACATGTACAGTACGAAGCTTATAAAGCCCAGCGCGAAGCGCAACCGGAAGATATAACAGTTGCCATCCCAATTGTCAAGCAATTATTGGAAGCTATGTGTATCCCTATCCTGATTTTAGATGGTTTTGAGGCAGACGATATTATAGGTACCATTGCTAAAGAAGCTTCAAGGGAAGGGTTTGAGGTTTATATGATGACCCCCGATAAGGATTATGGACAGTTGGTAGAAAAGTATGTTCATATCTACAAACCGGCCTTTATGGGCAAACCAGCCGAAGTTCTAGGAGTCAACGAGGTTCTGGAGCGATGGAAAATTGAAAGGATCGATCAGGTAGTTGATATACTGGGCTTGATGGGCGATGCCGTAGACAATATTCCAGGTATTCCGGGAGTGGGTGAAAAAACAGCCCAAAAACTTATTCAACAGTATGGAAGTGTGGAGTCCATTCTGGAAAATGCGCACGAAATCAAAGGAAAGTTAGGAGAAAAGGTCAGGGAAAATAAAGAACAGGCCCTGCTGAGTAAGCAATTGGCGACCATTGATACCAAGGTTCCCGTCCCCTTTGATGCCGAAGACCTCACAGTCTGCGATCCAGATAGTGCCAAAATAATCGCTCTGTTTGATGAATTAGAATTCAAAACCCTAAAGAATCGTGTGCTTGGAGGGCAAACCACCTTGCCACCCCCTACTCAAAAGCAGATGGCAGCAGAGAAAAAAGGGCAACTGGATCTCTTTGGTGGCCCTGCGGAAAGCGGAGCGCCCAAGGAAGCAACACTCCCCCATTCAACGCTTCCAACTATACCTTCGGAATCACAGTCTGAAACCGAGCATGGCCCTCTCAAAACCATTGAGGGGACTGCGCATCGCTATCATACCGTTGACACAGATGAATTAATGGAGAGCCTGGCCCATTATTTAAGTTTACAGGTGAGATTTTGTTTTGATACGGAAACCACTTCCTTAGAAACACAGGATGCGGAACTGGTAGGAATGTCATTTAGCTATCAGGCTGGTGAGGCTTTTTATATACCTGTTCCTGCCGACAGAGTCGAAGCAAAACGCATACTTTCCATTTTTAAACCAGTATTTGAAAATGATCAAATAGGTAAAATTGGTCAGAATATCAAATTTGATATCCTGGTTTTAAAGACATACGGTCTTGAAGTAAAGGGAGCGCTCTTCGATACAATGCTCGCACATTATTTGTTGGAGCCAGATAAACGCCACGGCATGGATATTCTAGCCGAGACCTATTTGCATTACACTCCTGTTTCAATTACTGAACTAATTGGCAAAAAAGGAGTAAAACAAGGCAATATGCGGGATGTTCCGCTTCAGGAGATTAGTCAGTATGCAGGGGAAGATGCAGATATTACCTACCAGCTCTATCAAGTATTTGAAAAAGAGCTTCCAAAATTTAATGCTCATAAACTATTCCAAGATGTAGAAATGCCTTTATTAGAGGTATTAGCCGAAATGGAATATTGTGGGGTTCGGGTTGACCTGACTGCATTGGCTGATATGTCTAAAACGCTGGAGGAAGATTTGAAGGCAGCGGAATCCGAGATATTTGAAGCTGCTGGTGTTAGCTTCAATATAAACTCCCCTAAGCAGCTTGGCGAGGTTCTTTTCGATAAAATGAAACTCGTCGCTAAGCCCAAAAAAACTAAAACGGGACAGTACGCTACCGGGGAAGATATACTATCGGACCTTGAAACCGAACATGAGATAGCTCGTAAAATACTGGATTACCGCGAACTACAAAAGCTAAAATCGACCTATGTGGATGCTCTGCCCGCTCTGGTGAATCAGAGAACAGGTCGAATTCATACCTCCTACAATCAGGCTGTTGCCGCCACGGGTCGATTGAGCTCTACTAATCCTAACCTTCAAAATATTCCCATCCGTACTGTAAGGGGTAGAGAGATCAGAAAGGCATTTATCTCGTCAAATGAACAATATCAAATCCTTTCGGCCGATTATTCGCAAATAGAGCTGCGTATTATGGCGGCTTTTAGCGAAGATGCTAGTATGATTGAAGCCTTTAATCAAGGCCGAGATATCCATGCCACTACAGCCAGCAAGGTCTTTAAAGTAAGTCTAGAAGAGGTTACTAGCGATATGCGAAGAAAGGCTAAAATGGTGAATTTTGGAATTATATATGGTATTTCTGCTTTTGGACTTAGCCAGCGACTGGCCATCCCCCGCTCAGAAGCCGCCTCTATCATCGATGCGTATTTTGAAGAATTCCCAGCGGTCAAAGCCTATATGGATCGCATTATCAATCAAGCCAGGGAGCATGGCTATGTAGAAACAATCTTAGGTCGCCGTCGCTATTTAGCCGATATTAACTCCCGTAATGCTACTAACCGAGGATATGCGGAAAGAAATGCCATCAATGCACCGATTCAAGGTTCGGCCGCTGATATGATTAAGGTGGCCATGATTCAGATTCAGCAATTCCTGCGGACGGAAAAACTAAAATCGCGAATGATTTTGCAGGTTCATGATGAACTCGTATTTGAAGTGCATCTAGATGAGATCGATTTGCTTAAAGGTAAGGTCGACGAACTGATGCGAATGGCCATCCCCCTTCCCGTAAAGATGGAGACGGGAATAGGCATCGGCAGCAATTGGTTGGAAGCTCATTAATAGAAAATATTAAGAAAGATTATTACTTGGAATCCGCTCTATAATGGAGCGGATTTTTTTATGTAAGCCTCAGTCAAATGGTATTTGCTAAACCAATAATGGATAGTTAGATTAGAATGATCTGTAGATTTCAAATAAATCACAGAAGATATCCGACATTTTATTGGATATTTAAGTAAATATTTGACTTATTTCGTCTTTAAATGTAAACAGTACACTTAATATACAAAATGCATTCAATCTTTAAAAATCTATCCTGCCTGCTCTTAGCCGGTCCGCTGGTGGCCCTGGGTCAAGGCGAGCGTTACATTCCATTAAATCTGACAGACTTAGGTGCTTTTCAGCAGGCACCGGCCAACTGGTCTATTAAGCAAGATATGTCCGTTTTACCCAAGAATGGGGCCAAGGTAAAACTTATCAATGGCAGTGGTACGCTAATCGGTAGCCCAGGCAAGGCACTGAATACGAAGCTTCAGGCTAGTGATTTAAGTCTGGAGTTCGAATTTATGCTTTCACCTGGGGCCCAAGGCACCCTTACCCTACCGGGAGGTGCAACCATTTTATTGTCAGATAGTTATCTGCAGAATCAAATAGCCGCAACTACCATTGGGTTTAGCAGTATCTTCCCCACTCAGAACGCAGCAAAAGCGCCAGGACTTTGGCAAAAGCTCGAACTTACTTATGATGCCAATCTGGACAACCTCCCTAATACCTCCCGAATCAACACCCTAAAGATTAATGGGGTAATGGTTTCCGAAGCGGTTTATATTCCCCATAAAACTGAAGATGAAACAGGTCCAATCGGCTTTGAGGTACATACTGGGACCATAGCCTTCAGAAACATGGGTTATCAATTATTGGTAGACAAGCAGACACTATCACTTCTGGAGCTCTCCTATCAGGTATACGGCGACAACTGGGATTCACCAAGCCGAGAAAAACTGGAGAAGGAAGGTAAAACTCAGATATTGACCCAAGAGGTTGCATCGGGTTTAAAGAATTTCCACCTCAATTATTCCGGAAAAATGCAGGTGACCGATGCAGGGGAATATACATTTTCCTCCCGCTATAATGGACCTGCTTTCCGTCTGGAAATTGATGGCAAGCCTGTGATTAATTCCCAGGCTAGCTCGTCTCAGGATGTAGTAACTGGAACAGTTGACTTAAGTACAGGAATGCACGATTTTAAACTTTACTATGCCCGCTTTCCATGGCGTGGCCCTGCCCTGGGCTTGGAAGTACGCAAAGCAGGTATCAGAAGTTACCCACTAACGGCATTATCCTCCCTTCCTCAGCCAGCTCCTAAACCCTATATGGAGGTTAATCCTGGTGAAAGACCTGAGATGATTCGGTCATTTATATTATTGCCTGAAGAAAAGGCAAAAAGAACAAAATGCATTTCTGTTGGTGGCCCTCAGGGTTGGAATTATAGCATAGACCTAGACCGTGGAGCATTATTACAAGCATGGAAGGGCCCCTTTGCCAATGTAACAGAAATGTGGTATGAGAGAGGTGAGCCTCAACTTTTGGAGCCTGCTGGAATGAAGGTATTGCTTTCCGGAAAAAGTTCTGTGGCGAATCTTAAGGACGATAACAGTGTATGGCCCGACTCTTCTGATATCCGTTTTCTGGGATACCATTTGGACGCATCGGGAAATCCACGGTTTCGCTATAGCGTAGCCGGTCACCCGGTTACTGACCAGATTATTAGCCGTGGGGATGGACTTTTTAGAACGATTACCAGCTCTACCACACGATCTAACCCTCTGTATGTGTTACTAGCTCAATCCAAGAATATTATTGAAGTAGAAAAAGGGCTATATCAAATTGATGGTCAATATTACATTGAAATTAAAAAGCCAATTAAGCCCGTGATAAGAAAGAACATGGATGGTCAGGAGCTAATCATTCCACTGGTCGGAGATGCCAGTTATAAAATATTTTGGTAACCTCCTCCACCAAGCATGTTGATTTAAATACCATACGAAATTGAACCTTAAGAGATGAAAAAAATAATATTCGGTGCGCTAACTGTTTTTACCTTTTGTACCGCTCAAGGACAGAGCACCCTTAAAACGGAAGAAGATTACTATCGACTGGTTACTATTCCTATACCCGAAGATATTAAAATGGAAGTGGGTGGTCTTGCTGTACTTCCTGACGGAAGGCTAGCTGCTTCCACGCGAAGAGGTGAAGTCTGGATGATTAATAATCCATATTTAAAAGGAGATGGAAAACCTAGCTTTCAACGCTTTGCGTCCGGCCTTCATGAACCCTTAGGTCTTTTGTTCCGAGAAAAAGATTTCCTGGTTAGCCAAAGGGGCGAAGTCACCCGCCTTGCAGATAGCGATGGAGACGGAGTGGCTGACGTTTACGATTCCTTTACCCAATGGCCATTATCGGGGAACTACCATCAATACTCTTATGGTCCGGTCCGAATGCCAAACGGCGAGATGCTTGTTACGCTAAATTTGGATTGGATCGGTCATGGAGCCAGTCAATCCAAATGGAGAGGATGGTTACTAAAATTGAGTGAAGACGGAAAGCTAACCCCTTGGGCAACAGGGCTTCGTTCTCCTTCAGGATTCGGGTCGGTTCAGGGCGACATATTTTATACCGAAAACCAAGGCGACTGGGTGGGTTCGGGCCGTATGACGCACCTAGCCAAAGGGGATTTTGCCGGTAACCCGGCAGGTTTACGCTGGAGTGAGGAACCAGAGTCACCCGTTAAATTGAAACCCGAAGACATTCCCGATACGGGTCAACCCCTATACGACGTCGCTCAGACGGTCACTGGATTGAAGCCCCCCGCTGTCTGGTTTCCGCATACCCTTGTAGGAATCTCAACCTCCGACTTTAAAGAGGATGTTACCAATGGCCAGTTTGGCCCTTTTAAAGGTCAGGTGTTTGTCGGAGATCAAGGCCATAGCATCATCACACGTGTAGACATGGAAAAAGTCAATGGCGTGTGGCAGGGAGCCGTGTTCCCTTTCCGGGAGGGATTTATGTCAGGAATATTACGGATGGAATGGGGACTTGACGGATCCATGTTTGTAGGTCAGACCAGTCGGGGTTGGGCAGCTACGGGAAAACAACCTTATGGAATACAAAGACTCGTATGGACGGGAGAAATGCCCTTTGAAATGCAACATGTCCGCTCTACGCCCGATGGATTCGACATCACTTTCACCATGCCTATAGATAAGAAAACGGCCACCGACCCAGCTTCCTACGAAATTAACAGCTTTACTTATAAATATCACCATACCTACGGAAGCCCTATTATTAACGCGGCAAACCTGGCCCTGAAGGGAATAATAGTTTCAGAAGATGGTATGAAGGTACGACTGGTTGTAGCACCTGAGGAGCTTAAGAAAGGTTATATCCACGAAATCAAAGCGGAAGGCCTCCAATCTAAAGGCCTGAATCTTCTCCATCCGAAAGCCTATTATACCCTTAACGAAATTGCCAAAGGCAATCCCAGTAATCCAAGCCAATATACTACTACTGTGACGGCTGCCCCTAAAATGGATCATAGCCAACACGCAACGGGGAGTGATATGGGTGCTGCTCCTGATATGGCCAAAAGAATTATTAACCAGCCTGCCAACTGGAAAAAAGGCCCCGATCAGGTAATAACATTAGGCACCATTCCAGGGCTGAAATTTGACACTTCAGAGTTGCAAGTAAAAGCTGGTAGTAAGATTAAGCTCGTCTTCAATAATAACGACGATATGCTGCACAATCTGGTGATCACCCTCCCTGGCAAGGCCAACGCCGTGGGGGAGGCCGGCCTCGGTTTAGGACTGAAGGGGTCTGAAATGGGCTATGTTCCCGATAGTCCGGATGTGCTTTATCACACTTTTATTGTTGAACCGGAAAAATCAGAAGCCATTTATTTTGTAGCTCCCACTACCCCTGGAGACTATCAATATGTCTGTACTTTCCCAGGTCATTACACCCTGATGCAGGGTAAACTGAAGGTCGTCAAATAAGCCAGGAACTGCATTATGCCATTCAAAAAAAGCGGATCGCTCACCAGCAGATCCGCTTTTTTTTTAAAATTAAACCTAGAACTTTAGCATAATATACTTTTATTATGTATTATACTGTATGTACTTTATAATATTTCTAAATGTTATTACCTTTTTTTATATGTAAAATGCTTAATACTTTTTATACATTTTAATATCAGTAAGAGTCCTATACTCAAATAACTGATATTCAGCCTAATTAAGAATTCTGGGAATATAATAACCCTTTAAATTTCGACAGTTACATTCAGTCGATTCCATAAATCAATAATCGTTCGATCTGAGGTAACATTGGCATCCCTGTCGTGAGCGTGAAACGCATCCATGAGTCGCGGTTCGTCTACATCACTCCTACCCCTTTCTATCTTTTGCCTGTACTCTTCCAGGGAGCGACAATAATAATGATTAATTTGTATTTTTTTTGTGGATACATCGGACTGAAAATCAGCAATGGGAAGGCCATTCTCATTCACGCAAAATTTATTTTTCTTATAGTGAAAATAATGAGGTTGGTAGGCAGCCTTTACATACCGCGGCTGAACAATACTTTTTATATGTCGATTGGGCTCAAAACGATCATCCGAGCACTTGACAAAGTTGTACAGCTGCAGCCCGCTAGGTCTTTTCAAAAAGCCAGAAGAGCCAAATACCAGCCAATTCACACCTAACCCTCCAAACTTAATATACTGCATCAGAAATTCGGGGAGATTGTCCGTGGTCTTTGGTACTATAAACTCATCAGTATCGATAAAAGCGATCCACTTAGCCTTATGCCCAAAATAATGTAGACAATGGGCATAGGCTGGTACTTGCTGCTGAGCTCCCGGAAGGACGGTTATGGTTGCAAAACTGGAATAGCCCAACTCTTGAACGGTCTGTGCTATGGGAACCTTACTATCGTTATCGTATAAGAAGAAATGGCTGACCCCTATAGCCATATGGAAAGCCATCCACTCTTGCAAATATTGATTCTCATCCTTAATTATACAGCATATGGCAACAGGGTATTGCTTACGAAAGACTCCTCCGACTCTTCTAAGCCCTCGAGCCACCTTTACCATCCATTTTTTCTTTTCCATATTTTACTCCATAAACCTGAGAACCTATCCCGTCTTTCGATAGCATTCTGCCCTGCACTTTATTGTATGCACTTCCTTTCAGTACCCCTATCAACTGAAATGGTTGGAACCTGCGCATAAAATTAATCATACTTTCGATTATAACGACAGAATGCAGAACTGTCAACCTGAGAAGTACAGAATAAAAGGCTAAGTGCAGAATCGCTATGTGCTCTCTCGGATATAAATAAAATACAATTAATTTTACTATTAACTCGAGATTTTTTCATCTAGATAATAAAATAATACAAATAGAATATTTAGATTCTTCCCAATTCCTTACATTCTTCAAATCCGGTTTTCGGATTATAGCAGATAATCTTGGTATATTATAGGTCCAATTATAAAGGAAAGCCCTTTGTCTCGCTCATCCGTAAAATGGACTATCGTGAAAATATTACTAACTGGGGTAACCGGATATATTGCCCAACGCTTATTGCCGGTATTAATAGAAAATGGTCATCAGGTAGTATGCTGTGTCAGAGATGAAAGCCGATTCCATCACAGTTTCCCTCAACATGCTATTCAGGTGCTAGAGATAGACTTTTTAAAGTCGGAGCAGATGGAGCTCATCCCACGAGATATTCAGATTGCTTTTTATCTTATCCATTCCATGTCTACCAGTTCGGGTGATTTTATGGAAATGGAAGAAACCTGTGCCAAAAATTTTTGTAAAGGCATAGCATCGACAAAGGCTTCACAAATCATATATTTAAGCGGTATCGTAAATGAATCAACACTTTCCCGACACCTCACTTCCCGAAAACAGGTAGAAACCATACTGGGAGGTGGGGACACTCCCTTGACCACCCTAAGAGCCGGGATCATTGTCGGTTCAGGAAGTGCTTCATTTGAAATTATTAGGGATCTCGTGGAAAAACTTCCCATTATGATAGCCCCTCGCTGGCTGGAAACCCGATGTCAACCAATTGCCATTCGAAATGTATTAGAATTTCTTTATGCCATTATGGGTAGAGAAGATTCTTTCCATAAGAGTTATGATATAGGAGGCCCCGATATCCTTACTTATAAAGAAATGTTACTGCGATTTTCGGCAATCAGAGGTCTAGATCGGCATATTTGGGTGGTCCCCGTTATGACGCCTAAAATATCTTCTTACTGGCTGTATTTCGTCACCTCCACCTCCTATTCCCTGGCCCGTAACCTGGTTAATAGCATGAAAGTGGAAGTAATATGTCAACCAAACCAATTGGCCGAAATGCTGGGAATAAACCTGATAGGATATGACCACTCTATCAAACTGGCATTTGATAAAATAGAACAAAATCAAGTGATCTCCAGCTGGAAGGACGCGCAATCTAGCAATATCCTTAAAGGTGGTCTCTCCCATTATATTCAGGTTCCTCGCCAGGGTTGCTTTATAGACGAACGTAAACAAAAGGTAATAGACAGGGACTTGACGCTTCGAAAAATCTGGGCTATAGGTGGGAAAACCGGCTGGTACTATGGCGACTGGTTATGGGAAATCAGAGGATTTATGGATCAACTTTTGGGAGGAGTAGGCATGAGGAGGGGCAGGAAGAGTGCGTCCGATGTAGTGGCGGGAGATGCGCTGGATTTCTGGAGGGTATTGGTAGCGAACAAGGAAGAAAAACGACTGTTACTCTATGCCGAAATGAAGCTACCGGGTGAAGCATGGCTGGAATTCAGATTGGATGAACAGGACATCCTCATCCAAACGGCAACTTTTCGGCCGCTAGGTGTGCTCGGCAGGCTCTACTGGTATTCTGTTCTACCCTTCCATGGTTTTATCTTCAACGGAATGTTGAAAGCTTTATCTGCGAAGCCCTAAGCACATAAAAAAAGGCCGTCCGGAAATTTCCGAACGACCCAACTGTATTGGAGAGTTAAACTAACTTTAATCTATTTTGATAAAACGATGAATAGAGTCACCTTGCTCGTGGGTTAACCGAATGAAATAATGACCTTCGGGCAAGCCTGCTATATTGACATCTACTTCGTTTTGACCCGCCTGCAGATTTGTCGATTCCACATCCACGGCTATACCAGCCTGGTTGAAAGTTTCCAGTTTAGCAGTTCCTGCTGCCTTAGCAAATAACTTTAAACGAATCACTTCACTGGCAGGATTCGGGGCCAGGGTAACTTCACTTAGTGCATCATTTTTCACCGTTATGATACGGCTCATGATAAAGCTGCCATCCAGGTCAAGCTGTTTAAGCTGGTAGTAATTATTACCCGGTACAGGATTCTGGTCTAGAAAGGAATAGTCGCCTACTGCCTGATCGCTGAGCTCGACATAGCCTATCTTGGACATCTCCTTAGTTAGCTCATTCATGCGTAATATCTCAAAGCCCTGGCCATTTTCCTCTTGTACGACGTTCCATGCTAAACTGACACCCTGTGCCACCGATTTACCCTCAAATCGTGTGATATGAATGGGTAATGGAGCGCCAAGAGTAAATGCCTGACGTTTCGGAGTTGAGGCACAATCGCCACCTTGAATTTCCAGGAGATAGGCTCCATCAGGGAGGCCCTGATAATGGTAAACCTGAGGACGGTCATTTTGTAAATACACTCTATTCTGACTCACGATCTGCCCACCTGTCTTATTCTCTATTACCTTCCAGTCAATCGAGGGAACATTCTGTCCGTAAAAGTTGAACTGGATCATGTCGCTCGTGGTATTCATAATTGACACTAAATCAGGCCCTGTTTGACAAGCACTACGATTGGAGCTACTGGTAATATTATAATTAGAGCTGCTACTTGAAGCCTCGCATCCAGGAACAGAAACGACCAGTGTATATGTCCCCGGGGCTAAGATATTATATTTCAGGGTAGTAGAATTTCCAGAGACTGACGAAGATCCGAAACCCACAGGTTTGCCAGACTTAGTGATTACCCAATTTAAGGTTCCGGCTACATTTTTATTTAACGTCACATTCAACTGACTGTCACTCACGCCTGTAATACTCGATATCTGAGGTGCGGTAGAACATGGATCGACAAATACATTAAACGATTGGGAAGATACAGCCGAAACGCAATCGCCTCCCTGAAGCTCAAGTATATAGGTTCCGTTACTCAAAGTAGCATAGGAGATGTCAACAAGGTTGCTGGATAGCTGTGGGGTACGTCCCGAACGTATGATATTTCCACCCGATTTGATTCGCCAATCTATATTTGGAACTCCATCACCGTCAAACTGAAAACGCAAAGTCGTAGGGTTAATATTACTGATAGCGGTGATGGTCGGTCCTCTGCCGCAATTCGGTGTAACGACAGGCTCGTTAACCACGAAGTTCATGCTACTAACAGTAGAAGAGCAATTCAGGCCCTCTATTTCTAGACTATAGGTCCCATTAGCCAGACTTGAAAAGGCCAAACTTGCAGCATTGGCAGTAAGTGTACCCGTTTGACCGGAAGCTACCACCGTTCCAGCTGACTTAATTCTCCAGGTAAGAGAGTTCACACCTGAACCGTTAAATGCCACATTTAGAGAAGAAGCGGTAATGCTGCTGATTGAACTAATGGACGGTCCATTCGGACAGTTATTACTTCCCGAAGGATTCACGATCTCCATTGAACGACTCGCTACACTGGATTTGCAATCTCCCCCTTCAATCTCGAACACATAGGTGCCATAAGGAAGAGCCGCATAGGTTATATTATTGATGCTACTCGTCAATTGAGGAGTACGACCCGATCGAAGTACCGTTCCATTTTGTTTGATTCTCCAATCTATATTGGGGACATTATTACCATCAAACTGGAAGGTTAGGGCCGTTTGGGTAATATTAGAAAGGGAAGTAATCGTAGGTCCACTCCCACAGGGTACCGTGCCAACCGGTACATTGATTACGAATGAGAGTGTACTTACTGCCGAATTACAATTTCCTCCTTCAATTTCCAGTACGTAACCACCATTTACCAGAGAGGTATAGGAGATATTAGCAGAATTGCCATTATTCACGCTGGCATCTCCTGAACGTACCAAGGTTCCACCACTTTTAATTCTCCATTTCAACGAACTAACACCCGATCCTGCAAAACCTAAGGTCAAAGAGGTGTTGGTGATATTTGAAGTCGATTGAAGCGTAGGCCCCGAACCACAATTATTGTTTACAGGGGTGCCATATTTAGGATCATCCTGCCAGAAACAAGCTCTAAATTCCTCTAGATTCAAGGTATATCCAAGGCTATTCCAATTATAGAAACTCCCATTTTCTCCTGACAAGGCTGGCTCAATCAATGCCATATTGAAAGAATTCGGGTTGCGTACCGAACCTGCCTGCTGTCTCCACAGATTAACACGAAGTAGACCATCTTTAATACGAGTATACTGTCGGGTATGGACATTATCTCCTCCGATATAATCCCCTAAATACTGATCATCTCTGATCAGTTTACCATTGCAGTAAATTCCCTCTGAGGTAGTAGCACCCAGATAACCCGTTGAGGAAGTGCTAGGATCGGCTCCATTGATACAGTTGTCTATCTGATTTTGATATTGGGATATAGGAAATCGGCCGTTATCCAAATGGTATAAAATGGCAGGAACGGGGAACACCTTATTATGGTTGGGATCGTCCCCTTCATTGCGGCTAATGTATATGCGGTTTTCTCTGATTACCGTATATACTGGAAATCCCCCGTTGTTTCCCAGGAACTCTCCGTGTGTCCACACCAGTCCCTGACATGATAATTGTGTGGCAGCTACTTTGGCATTTGAGAGGCGATCCTTGGTATTGGCTGCCATGAGCAATAACATACCTCCCAAATACAGAAATTGTCGAAATTTCTTCATGGTAGAAAATCTTAATGATTAAAAAATATAAATTAATTTACCACCGGCCAATACCCATTGGACGGTACTTTTCAGGTTTTTCGAGGAGGATACTGTATTAGTACTGAGAGGGTTGCTAGTTGTAATTAGTCTTATGGCTAAGCTGCAAATCCAATGATTAAAGCAGACTCTGTAGCAACAAAACCAGTGCAATGTAGTAATCTTTCATTTTAAATCAATCACTTAGAGACAAATACTAAGAAATATTGAAGTTAAAATAATGGCACATAATCAGTAAAATACCTAATAAAACTACTAAAATACCATTAGAGGGAAAGGCAGTAGAAAAGCTAACTTTAAAAGACAATATTTTAAGACTAAAGTATGGAACCTGCACCTGCTAAATGACTGCCATGATTGATCCCTTCAGAATGTGAAAGAGAATGATAGATTTATAGCACAGAATACAGCAGATCTAAAAAATGGATGCCATGAAAGCTTACTTGGTTCTGGAAACCCTCCATTAGAAACCGGGTAAAAATTCGACGTTAGAATGATGCTCACCTTAGAAATATTACATTTTTAAATATACAATCTTTTTCGATACATTTTGTCGAATTTTTTTTCATTAATTTTTAAATAAAAATTTTTTTTCGAAGAATATGTAGAATCTATTGGTAAGATAGACAGTCCCCTACCCCGATGTTATCGGTTAATCGAGGCAGGGACGCATTACTTATTTGGAACGGTAGTTTACAAACCTCAATTCATAATTTCAATCGTCTTCAATGAATTGTATTATTCTAATATTCTCCATTTCCTCAATGGTAGTGCTAAGTCGTGCCCAGTTGGATAGGAGATAAGGAAAACCTCCATCTGAATCACGTACCACTTTGAGAACTGATATTCATCAGGATACATCTCTAGGAGAATTACTACCTTTGGCCCCTGTAAATATCTCTCACCGATTTAGACCATCATGGAAGTAAAAGACAGCAACGGTACCATCCTCAGTAATGGAGATTCAGTAACCCTGATCAAGGATTTGAAAGTAAAGGGATCTTCTGTAACATTAAAGCGGGGGAAGACCGTAAAAAACATTAAACTTACCGAGGATGAGGACGAGGTAGATTGCCGTGTCGATGGCATGAGTATCGTACTTAAGACGGCCTTTCTCAAGAAGGCTTAATTCGACTCTCGAGATTCATCAACAGATTCTGTCGTGTAATTTGTTTCCGGTTAAGTTCACCCGATGGACCTATCCTTTCTGCACAAGGTGGGCTCATGAGTCTAGGTAAATTTAAAGTCTAAGCGAAACTACCTTTTGCTTAGACTTTTTTATTTATTCCACGTTCCCCAACGCTTCAACGATAATCTGCCCTACGAAAAATACTGATTCTATTTTCCGTGTACTACAGTCATATCTCTTATATCCTTGCTGAATATAAGTACGCATCGCCTCAAAGAATTGACAAAACTATTGAGCTGGCAAGACCAGCAAAGTCTGCCTTATATAATATACAAATGTAACACTTAGAGTCCAGCTAATTTTTCAATGCACTCCTGAGATATTATTGTAAATCGTACTCAAGGCACATATATAAATAACAATTATAAACACAACCGACGTGTGACCCTTGTAAACATAGTTCACATTAATACATTTTGAATGAGATGAGTATCAAATCATTATAATTTATTATATTTGTATATTACTTGACTTATCAAGTACTTATATCGTATATATCAATCTTTAATAAAGTATGTTAGCCATATGAACAATGCTCTGAAAATGATAATTAATTTAAATACCGCACAGGCCTACTTGATAAAAAAAATGGACTCTGCACTGGGTATCCACGGTATTACGCTCAATGATTTCACCATTTTTCTGCATCTGAGTAACGCTCCTGAAGAGAAAATGCGCAGAGTAGATTTGGCTGAGAAAGTAGGGCTGACAGCATCAGGCATTACCAGGGTGCTCCTGCCTTTAGAAAAACTGGGCTTGGTTCGTAAAGAGGCTCATAGCAGAGATGCCCGAGTAAGTTATGTAAAGCTCGCTCCGGCAGGTAAACGCATATTGAACGAGTCCATGTCTACTGCGCAAGCGGTGGCAGAGGAGCTCTTGAAAGGTCATCGCCCCAATAAGGTAAGCGACCTGACTTCTATACTCTTCGAGCTGGGTGGGACTATTGACTAATACTCCTCTGTCATCTGTCAAATACGAGACCTTAGAAGGGCATTGACTCCCATTTATGGTCTCGTATTTATAGTCGTTCCTCATAGGAAATTTTCGCTCCTCTCCCATTATCTATGGCCCTAGTATGCAGCTGAGCTTCTCAGTATTTCAGAGGCATTTTGGCTCTATTACAGGGGGACGATTTTCTAAACTCTTTTGAATAATATTCGGCATTTACGAGGAATAGCGTACTAATTAATATTATAAACTTTTAGGCTTCGATGAAGGGGGATCAGAGGGGATCCAGTTCATGCTTGTTAAGGCTGCGCGGCATTCATTCACTATACCACCTAATCATACAAAATTGAATTATTTAAATAATTACAATTGTAAACCACCTAATATGAAGAGAAAAGTAGGCGCTAGACGCCATATATATATGTAAATCCGGCAAATTTATTTACAATTGTTTCGATTATTAGCTAATCAAGCATCCAAACCATATGTCTATAACATGTAATTTACATTTATAAATATTTAAATTCTTAGATATAAATGCGTTATAAAGAGCAATGCAATTTTATTGAGAACGTCAGAGCTGCTTTGGGAGGTTGAGTATTTCTCGTGGCCCTAAATATGGCTTCATATGGTCTGCTCACTTTATATTTGGTATTTCTCTTATAATGAGTCACTTAACATAAAGCAGTCCGAATGGCAAAATGCAGACCACCTGTTCCAGAATGGCATAAAAGAAATTACAAAAAGGGAAATAATTATTTTTTGTTGCCGTGAATCCGGTTCTGTTCCCGAAATTGTACAAGCGCCTATTTCAAAGCCTTCAGCCGCCTAACCTAAGGAAGGATTTCAATTGAGCAAATTATGGTGAATTTATAGCTATGACCTGTCAAGCTCAACCCCTTTAGATTTTTGTATTCTGAGCGACGGTCCAGCATGCATACAAATATCAAAATCTAAGAGACCAGAAAACCTCTAATTTAGGTCTCTGGTCTCTCCTATTTTATTCATTATAAGGCACTTTTACTTAACTTTTGAGTCGTAAAAATTGGTATAATAAAGTATCTCCCAAATGTATTCTAGCCCTGAAAACTACAAAAATGGTATTTTTTACCCATTTTTTTACTCATCGGTTAGCATTACCTACTGGATAATAGAGAAGCGAATAACTGCCATGGACCGAGAAATAATAAAGCAACTAAATGTACATCCTCTCCCATATGAAACGGGAATCCTAACCCTATTTAATCGGAATATTCTCTAAGGAGTTGTCTATAACTATTTAGTACACTGGATTTAGAAATAAATCCGACCAGTTCTCCCCCATTCGACTTTACTATCGGCAGATTCCAGGCTCCGGTCTTATCAAATTTTTCCGCCACAGAAACCACACTATCAAATTCCCCAATGACAGCTTCAGGTTGCCGCATCAGTTTACGGATAGTCAGAAGATCAAATGCGTTTTTGTCAAAAAGGAGAGGACGTAAATCGTCGAGCGTGATGATTCCTACGAGTTCTTTCTGGTCATTTACAACGGCAATAATATTACGTTTTCCCGTTCGGACCAGAGTAGCCAGCGCCTCAAAATCAGCGTTAATATTAATATGTTGAATATCCTTATCAATTAGATCCAAGGTATGCAACATGGACAATAGATTATGGTCGTGCTTTCGGGTAAATATTTTACCGGCTTTGGCCAGATGATCCAGATCGGGACTAACAGGAGAAAACCATTTGGCAATGAGATAAGAAATAACACTGACAATCATCAATGGGATAAGCAGATCATAGCCCGAACTCGACTCTGCAATTAAGAAGATTGCTGTCAAGGGTGCATACATCACCCCGCTCATTACGCCTGCCATTCCCACAATTACTAAATTGGTAGTAGGCACATCAGCTATACCAAATAGAGAACAAATTCCCGCGAAGAGATACCCCATGGCCCCACCAGAAAACAGGGATGGAGCAAAATTCCCTCCGTTGCCTCCAGCATTAATGGTAATTGAAGTGGCGAAGGCCTTCAGTAAACATATGAGTGCGACGAAAATAACCACTACCCATTTGCTATAACTCACCATAGAAAAGAAACTATTATCGACCAGGTCTCGCACTTTTCCCGTTGCAAGCATTTTGATGGTCTCGTAGCCTTCTCCAAATAAAGGGGGATAGAGCACACAGAGAACTGATAATATGGCTCCTCCTATCATTGCTTTCTGAAGCCGGGAATACTTTAGTTCCTGAAAATAATGCTCTACCATGGTACTGATAACTACAAAATATCTTGCAAAAAAACCACAGGTTACTCCTAGTCCCAGATAGAAGATAATGTTACTATAATCGAAATGACTTCGTGTTCTGAACTGGAAGAGTACCTCCTCATCGAGCAATATACCAGAGACTAAACTCCCACAGACAGCAGCAACCACCAGGGGAATGAAGTCGGAAAACACCACTCCAGTTAAGAGTATTTCCATTGCAAACATCACCCCCGCGACAGGCGCATTGAAGGCCGAGGCGATACCAGCGGTGGCACCTGCGGCTAATAATAGCGTACGTTCTTTGTATTTTAACTTGTAGGTTTGGGCGTAATTTGAGCCAATTGCCGCCCCGGTTACCGCTATCGGGCTTTCCAAACCAGCCGAGCCCCCTAAGCCTACCGTGATAGCACTCTGTACAATTTGTGAATACATTTTAACAGGACTCACTATACTGGAATTCCGTGCTATCTCATTTAGGATCAGCGGGATTCCCTTCTTGTCTTTCCCTTGAAAAAACCACATTACAACTAATGTAGTAAGAACAATGCCGGCAAAAGGAAAAATAGCATAAAATAGCAACTGCTCTTCGAAATGGACCTTGTGGGTAATTATATAGTGGATATAATGAACGAGAGACTTTAGAATGACCCCAGCCAAACCGCAGGTGATGCCTACTAGTATACCTGATAGTATCAAAAACTGATTCCTATTTAATACGCTCTTTAGCCAGAAAAGTACAATTTCGTAACTTTGGGCCTTCTTGAGACTATACCTCGTAAAATCCCTTCTAAACTTAAGGAAATTGTAGAACCGTTTAACACTCTTTTGTTTCACAATTTATATATCTGATAATGAAAGGTATTTTTACCTTACTACCCTCCTTTGGTACTGAATAATTTTGAAAAGATGATCTGCCTTTAAGGCCTCTGCTCCTCCAATACAACTTACGGATGTTCACTATTAAATACTGAACATTCCCATACGTGAATTTACCCTAGTTTTATGAAATTCCCGGTATGGATCACCATATAATTCAGCTTTGCACCTTTCAAAGTATAATAAGTCTGGTAGCCCTTACAAATCTGAAGATACTTTAGCAAAGCCTATTAACATCACATTCTCGTCAAAAGCCTAATGTTCGGACTCCTGTATAAAAAAAGGAAGGGGTATTTACTATAATACACCCCTCCCTTTAAAAACATTAACTCTAATTATAATCTTACATGCCCTTAGCTAATTGAACATCAAGTTTGATATTTACGGATCTATCAGCAGCTGTATTCCCATAACCCGATCCAGTGCCAATTCCGATCCCTCCGCCCATGCCAATTCCTCCACCCATGCCTATTCCAATTCGGGGTGAGAATCCAGATCGAGACGAGGATTGCCCCTCAATATTAATCTTTATACCCAATCTAGAAACCTGAGCTAAATCGATCTGCATTAATGATAAGGGCAGAATGATTTGTTCAGTTAGCTCCTGATTCCTGTCCATGGATATATGGGTTTTGATACTGTTTTCAGATTCTACCAAATTAATGAAATGCTGCCCCTGACCATCCTTCCAAAGGGCTTCTTTATTATAAGAATCTAATAGCAGGCTTAGACCCAAGCTGTTCGGGATGTCTATATCCAAATTTTTCAAGGCCTTCTTATCCTCCTTCAGAACCACAGGAAACTGTAAATAATATCCGTCCTTTCTCTGACCTTCAGGACTAAAGGTGAGTCTTAACCCATTGGTGACAATCTTTTGAATAGTCTGGGGATCTCTGGTTTTCAAGGTTATATAGAGAAATTGGTCGTCATTAATAACGCCATAGGCCAACCTGGACTGTTGATCTTGCTGATCGGGGTTAAACCCATCCACATAATTAAAGGGTGCATTCCATTTCGATTCGTATGGGATTTTTTTTGTGCTGCTGCATCCATACAGCAATGCTGTCAATCCGAAGGCAATAATTAATTTATTTTTCAAAACATTATTTATTAAGTGATTCATATACTAGGGTTATAAATATTCATACTTCATAACGACCATTTCTGTGGCGAATTGGTTGCAAGACTAAAAATTTAGAAATATTCATTCTTAGCCATGGGATTTACATAAAAAGTTATTCTTTTGCTATTTCCGAATTTAGGTTGTGCCATGCAGCTGGATTGTTAGAGGCACAACTGCTCCAATTATTCAAAATTGAATTTTCAAAAAGCATATATGACATTTGAAGCAGAAGCAAGATATACCATCACTGATGGCTATGAAGAGTCTTTCAGCAAAAATGAATTAGGTCAAAAATTAACCACAGGTAAATTTACCATTTCCTACCGCGGCGACCTCGAAGGTGAAGGACATTTGATGGAACTTAAGAATCATGTTAGTGATGAATACATTTCCGTTTATGGACTGGAAAGGTTTACAGGGGCGGTGAACGGGCAAAAGGGAAGCTTTGTTTTAGAATATACAGGTCATTATCAGCATGGTCGGCTGAAATCTACCCGTAAGATTGTGGCCAATAGTGGAGAAGGAGACCTGAAATTTATCAGCGGATTTATAAACTTTGATTTTAATAATGCAAAGAATATGGTTCTCCGCTTAGCGTATAACTTGCCGGAGAACCATGTTGCTGAATCTACCTTCCCGCATTAGTCCTCAATCCATATCACCTGCTGGTTTTCTACAATCACCAGGACTGCACTCACGGTATTTCCTTTATGTTGATAGGAGGCTATTAATTTTTGCAATGCCTTTATAGTAGGATTAGCTCGGTTCATCGGTAAAAACCGCATGAACACCAGTCCCTGATCTGGCAGGTCGATAATTCTGTCTACATGCACCTGATCTCCCCCGGGAAGCAGAACTTCTTTATTAATCCGAATGGGAAGAGAGGGTGCGTAGAGCTCAACGATAGATTCCTGGCTAATGATACCCAGAATTAAAGACCTCAACTGTAATTCATCTTCGGCTCCAATGACACCTTCCAATAGAATCATTTGTAATAAATTATTCAGATCCTCAACATGACGCAGCCGGGTAAGGGCATAGCAGGCCTTCTGGAAAAGATCATTTCGTATTTCAAATGTTTCTAAATCGAAAATCCTATCTGCTTGTCTACGGAGACGGAGATTCTTACCCGGATCGCTACTGATGATTTCCCGAAGTAAATAAGCTTCTTCGCTGCTTTTCACATGCGCATGTTCCGGTGATCCACTCGCATTGAAAAGACAATATTGCATTACGGAATCCTGCCACTGTGGTTTAGCATCGGGTCTGTTAAGATAATTATATAACCACCCATTAATTTGGCTATTTGTATTTTTGACAGGTGGCCGAGATGCCAAAATATAAAGTGACTGGATCGGTCGGGTGAACGCTACATATAATAAATTGAGATTCTCTACAATTGTCCGTACCTCGTGATCCTCCAGTTGATTTCCTACAGACGATTCTGAAAGCTCCTTTTTCACCGAAACCAACGCACTTACTAATTTCTTACGCCCCTCAATATGTTCAATCTCCAGCGCTTGTAAGTCGGCATCCTCTTCCATATCCACCCAAATGTTATCCCCACTCCTTGGAGTTACTTTCCAATCGGCATAAGGAATAATGACAGCCGGATACTCCAAGCCTTTCGACTTGTGAATGGTAGTTATTCTGATGGCATTGGTAGCCTCGGGCACGGCGATTGAAATTTTGAATCTGGCAACTTCCCAATGAGCGAGGAAGTCACTGAGATGACTACTACGTCCGGTTCCAAAATCTAGAACCATATCCAGAAAACGAAACAAATAGGCTTCTTCCGTCGCTAAGGCAAAAAGTCCAAAATCTCGCATAATCAGCTCGGCCAGTTCCAAGACTGAAGCCTGTCGTAGTTTGAAAGCGGTCAACTGGATATCCCAGGTTTCAAAATAAACCAGAAACTGATCTATCCCCCGCTCGTCGGCAACTACTTTCATCTTTTGCATATCCGACGAAAGTGGCGGCTTGCCTAAAATGTAATAATGAAAAATATAAAGAGATTCATATCGTGCCAAACTATCATCTGGAGTTAACATCACCTTCATGATAGAAATCACGAATTGAAGTTGGCGGGAATAAGCAAGGGTAAGGGCGTCGTCGGAGATCAGAGCGAACCCTGCCTCTTGAAGTGCAGATGCAAGTTGGGCCGCATGCTTCCGAGATCGGCACAGAATTGCTATATCACGCCATTCATACCCTGACCATTTCAAGTTCTGGATTCGTTCGAGGACACCCTTTAAAATAGTATCTTCACGAACCTCGTCCCCGGAATCGCCTTCTGCGGATTCTCTGTCATAAAAGTCGATTTGAACACCTCCTCCCGTTTTAACACCTTGAGGAATTTCTTGCTGGAAATATTCGTCAAACACCGTTTTTACAATCGGATACTGACTTCCTAAATCCTCCGCAACGAAAGCAAAAAAACCATTATTAAACTCAGTAATTTCCTGATAGCTTCTTCGATTGGTACGTAGATGAGCAACATCTAAATATTGCCCTATATTTTCAAGACGCTGAACCAATAATGGGTTTCCACCTAATTTTTTAGCTAAACCAGAAAGCTGATCCTGAGAAAGATGAAGTATAAGATCCATATCTCCTCCCCGGAACCGATAGATAGCTTGTTTAGCGTCGCCTACCACTAAATTGAAATGACCTTCACCCAGGGCATTTTCGATGAGTGGTATCAGGTTGGCAAACTGCAACTTAGAAGTATCCTGAAATTCATCCAAAAGAATATGATTGTACTTTTCCCCCAATCTTTCGAAGATAAAAGGTACCGGCTCATTGGAGACGATTTCTGCAATTCTACGATTGAAATCAGAGATATGTACCTGATTTTTCTCTCGCAAAAGCTGGTCAAATTCCTTCCGGATCTCCCCTAATAGTGATAGGCTATACAGATGTTTGTCCAGAGCTTGATACAACAAAACCTTAGATCCCTCTTCGATTCTAATTGCCTCTATTTGGTTATAAGAATCGAGTAGATCATTTTTTATTCCATCAATGCGATCTTTTATCCCAATAGGGGCACGTGCTCCATACCAGACATCCTCCTCCATCGCTTTCAGAACATATGAATTGGGAATGTTCCAAAGTTTATCTCCCTGGGAACGTTGTGCAAAGTAGGCCCCTACACCGTTACGTCCCTGGAAAAAGTCTTTTTCTTCAAGGCCTGTATCCAATATTTTTTGATATGCGACCCGGGCAGTATCGGCAATAAGGACCTCCTTATCCCTGCAAAACTGACGGATACGCTTTCGTATCTGACTCCAGTCTTCCATGGTAAGTTGCCCTAACTTTTGAATATTCACATAAGCTTCCTCCTGCAACAGCGAACTTGAAGCCGCACGGATCGTGGCCGGCAGCGCTCCCCAACTCGCTCCCTCCTCTGCCCGCTCTCGGTAAAAGTTTTCTACCAGATTGCTCAACATAAACTCCCCCTCCTGCCCTATTCGTGCCAGCAATCGATCGATAGCATCATCTAATAAATCGGCATCTATTTGTGTTTCAAAAACGAAGGGCAAGCCTAATTCATCGGTGAAGCTACTCACCAGCCCCTTGGTGAACTTATCAATAGTCATTACGGCAAAGTCGGAATAACGATGCAGCACCTTATAAAAAACGAGTTGGGCCCTTGCTGCAATAAGTTGACAGCCTTGTAAAAAAAGCTCCTTGTCTTGAATAGTTTCGGGATAAAGCTCAGTAACAACTTCCCGGAACATGCTATGCTTATCATCTAAAGGGAGGCTGGTTTCGGCAAACATGCGAAGCATACCCAAAATCCTGGTCTTCATTTCGTTAGCCGCTGCATTGGTAAACGTAATGGCCAAGATATGCTTATAATATGAATCTGAACTGGTATGCAAGGCAAGCTTCAAATATTCTTTGGTAAGGGTATATGTTTTCCCAGAACCTGCCGACGAACTATAGACTTTAAACACGTGACTTAGATTTATAAAGAATGGTAATCATCCTCCAATATACACAAAATGCAGACTTTGATAAGCCTGCATTTTGTGTATTTGACAAGAAATAAATCGCTTTTTACAGATTGAATCGAACGCCAGCTGAAATATTAGGACTCAGATAGAAAGGTCGTGGTAATAGCTCCAAATAGGTCCCTCCCTCCAGAAAGACGGATATTCTATTATTGGGTATAAAATATTCTACTCCTCCCAAGGCAGAGCCCCCCAGGCTGATATTTTTTTCGTATTCTCCTGCCAAACGTTTAGGATATGATCTCCGACTATTCACTTGTCCTCCTAAACCATAATAGATATGAACAGCTTCTGAATTAAAGAAGGGTGTCTGCCATAGATAATGCGCTTGAATCGATAGACCAGTATTACGATATTCGCCATCATCTCCACGATAACGGCGATTTTTCGACATTACGCCTCCATAGGTACCAATGGTAACATCGATGGCGTGGATATTATTGAAATATTTACGAATATTAAGCCCCGAAGGTTCGCCAGCTTTAAAACCAACCGCCCAATTATCATTTTGAGCAAAGGCTATGCTCGCGCAAAATACAAGCAATAAGGAAAATGCAATTTTTTTCATCATAGTGTTCGTTGTGATTCTTCGTATTTAGTTTAAGTATTGACTATTGTCAGGCATTTTAAATAGGAAGAGGAAAGGATTTTAAGGCTTCGATCAACTCCATATTTTCTTCTGTAGTTCCAACGGAAATACGCAAACAACCTTCGCAGCTAAAAACCTTAGACCGATCTCTTACTATTATGGTATGCTCGATCAGGTAAGACATCACTGCAGAGGCATCTGAAAATCGAACTAGTAAAAAATTGGCGTCCGACGGAAATATCTGTAGAACAAACGATAATTGGGATAACATCGTACGCAGTTTCTCCCTTTCTTTTAAAATTTCTTCTACCATGACATCTTTCCTTTCGGCAGAATCCAGGCCTGACATGAGCGCTTGCTGAGCGGGAAGGCTAATATTATAGGGTGGCTTTATTTTATTTAATATTCTAACCAACTCTTCGCTGGCGAAACACATTCCCACCCTCAAACCCGCAAGCCCCCAAGCTTTAGAGAAGGTTTGAAGCACGACCAAATTCGGAAATTCAGCCAATCTATCTAGCCAACTGCTCGTATTGGCAAAGTCGATATACGCCTCATCTACAACGACTAATCCGGAAAAGTTACGGACTATTTTTTCAATAACACTGGATTCCAGGCAATTGCCCGTAGGATTATTGGGCGTACAAATCCAAATAATTTTTGTTTCCGGTACGACAGCATTCAGGACTTTATCGACTTCTATTTGATAATCGGCAGTGAGGGGTACTTTGTCTACCGGCACATCATGAATGGAGGCACTTACCTCATACATGCCATAGGTAGGAGGCATAATAAGGATACGGTCAATAGCAGGGCGGCAAGTTGCCCGAATCAGCAGATCAATGGGCTCATCACTTCCATTGCCTAAAAAAATCTGTTCGGTTCCAATCTTTTTGATGGGACTAATTCTTGCTTTAATTTCTGCCTGATAGGGATCAGGATATCGATTATAGCAATGGTCGGAAACCGAACCGATAGGGTTTTCATTGGCGTCCAAGAATACCCCCACCTTACCGGTATACTCATCTCTTGCCGAAGAATAGGGGGCTAAGTTGGCGATATGAGGTCTTAAAATATCTTTTAGTGCAAAACTTTTCATGCGTATCTTACCTTTTTAATCTTGCTGTAAACGAATGCTAACGGCCCTTTTGTGTCCATGAAGCGACTCGGCCTCGGCCATTTTTTCAACGGCAGGCCCTAACTTTTTGAGTCCATCCAAACTAATGTTCTGAATCGTAATTTTTTTGACAAAACTATCCAGAGAGACACCACTATATGCCCGGGCGTAGCCATTGGTAGGTAAGGTATGGTTGGTACCTGAAGCGTAATCACCACAGGATTCCGGAGTATAATTTCCTAGAAAGATTGATCCAGCGTTAACAATGCTTTCCGAAACTACCTCAGCATTTTCTACACTAAGAATGAGGTGTTCTGCAGCATATTCATTTAACAGTTCCAAGGCTTCTGACTGACTTTTAACTATGATGGCTCGACTATTACCCATGGAGACGGATGCCATTTCCTTGCGGGGGAGATCGGCGAGTTGAGCTTCTAAGGCAAGGCTTACTCGTTGCACCAAATCCAAATTGGTAGAAACCAGCAATACCTGACTATCGCTTCCATGCTCGGCCTGCGAGAGCAGATCCGCAGCTACGAATTCCGGAACAGCCGTGCTGTCGGCATACACTGCCACTTCCGAAGGACCAGCCGGCATGTCTATGGCAATTCCTTCCTTGCTCACCAGCATCTTAGCGGCCATCACATATTGATTCCCTGGCCCAAAAATCTTATAAACCTGAGGAACTGACGCGGTACCATATGCCAATGCTGCTATGGCCTGGGCACCTCCAATCCGGAATGCCCTGGTAACGCCCACCATTTTGGCTGCGTAAAGAATGGCAGGATGGTTAGAAGGAGTGCACAAGACAATTTCTTTACATCCTGCTATTTGAGCCGGAACCCCAAGCATCAGAACAGTACTGAACAACGGAGCAGTCCCACCTGGAATGTATATTCCTACCTTTTCGATTCCTACACTCTTACGCCAGCACTCGACACCAGGCATGGTTTCAACTTTCTCAATCGGCTGAAGCTGCTTCTGATGAAAAGTGTAAATATTGTCATAGGCAAGTCGTATAGCAGCCTTTAGATCCTCATCCAGGAGTCCTTCAGCTGCATCGATCTCGTCCTGAGTAAAGATAAAATCCGAATTTGCCGTACCATCGAACTTCAGAGTCAGGCGTCGGATTCCTTCATCGCCATGATCTCTTACTTCAGTTAAGATAGGACTTACCTGAGCCTCTATTTCTTTAAAATTCAAAACGGGACGTGACAACAGGGCAGGCCACTCTTCGCGTTTAGGATATTCTGTTATTTTCATATAAGCGCTCCCTAGGTTCGGAGAAATCTCCGACGTAGTAAAAGTCTTTAGAGTATCATTTTTTCTATTGGGATCACCAAAATTCCTTCTGCACCAGCCTGGCGTATCTTCTCGATATTCTCCCAAAAATCATTTTCATTAATTACAGAATGAAGAGAAGACCATCCTTTCTGTGCCAGAGGCAACACGGTCGGCGAACGCATACCCGGCAGATATTCAATTATAGAATCTACAGATTCATTTGGGCAATTTAGCAAGATGTACTTATTATTTTTAGCTACCTGTACCGATTTGATCCGGAATAAAAGCTGATCTAACAAGGCTTGCTGCGGAGCAGGAAGATTTTTACCGGCGATCATAACTGCCTCTGAGCGAAAAATCGTCTCTACTTCCTTAAGCCCGTTACTCAAAAGAGTACTCCCTGAACTGACAATATCACATACTGCGTCGGCCAATCCAATACTAGGAGCGATCTCTACTGACCCACTTATCTCATGAATGTGGGCAGTAACATTATTGGCAGCAAGATACTCTCCTAACAAACGTGGATAGGTGGTGGCAATGCTTTTACCATCCAGGTCCTGCACTCCATTATATTCCTGCTCTCTTAATACACCTATGGATAATCGGCATTTAGAAAATCCAAGTTTATGTACCGTATCAACCGTGCGGTTGGTTTCTTCCGAAACATTTTGCCCAACAATACCCAAATGAGCTACACCATCTTCAACATATCCCGGTATATCGTCGTCCCGGAGAAATAATATTTCTGCCGGAAAGTTAGTGGCGGCAGTTTTTAACTTTCCGCCTCCGTTGTCAAAACGTATGCCACATTCTTTAATGAGCTTGAGGGAATCTTCGCTAAGTCGGCCCGACTTTTGAATCGCTATTCTTATTGTATCAGTCATTCGTTAAGGGCTTTTCATCCACTCCGATGGAAAAGCATTTTTGGATTATCGTTCCAGTTAAAGTATAATGTGAGAACTTATTTTTACTGAAGAATTGTCTCTATTACCTGAGCCAATTCCAGCTTTTTCTGCTCTCCGGTTTTCATATTCTTCAAAGTTAACATGCCCGATTGAATTTCTTCCGATCCAATGAGCATTACATAAGGTATTTGTTTTTTATCAGCGAAATCTAATTGTTTTTTCAGTTTTACAGAATCTGGATACATCTCCGTATTTATTCCCGCTCTTCTGAGTGAGGATAATATAGATAGTCCATATTCGAAGGCTTCCCGATCGAAATTGGTGAGCATTAGCTGCGTACTCGTCGTATGACTTTCCGGAAATAATCCTAACTCCTCCATTACATCATATATGCGGTCTACACCCAGGGAAATTCCTACGCCTGAAATTCCAGGCACCCCGAAGGTTCCCGTTAAATTATCATAACGACCTCCGCCTGAAATACTTCCGATTTGTACACCCTGCGCTTTGACTTCAAAAATAGCACCTGTATAATAAGACAAACCTCTGGCTAAGGTTACATCAAATTCAATTCTGGGATTTTCAAGTCCCGATAATTGGATGAAATGCCAGACTTGTTCTAACTCCCGGATACCTTCCATAGCAATTTCAGAGCTGCCAAGCCACTCCTTCAGGACTGCAAAAGGATCCTTATTCTTATCTAGATCGAAAATTGGCTCTAATAATTCAATACTATTGGATTGAAAACCGCGCTCAACCAGCTCTGCCTTCACTTTTTCCTTCCCGATTTTATCTAATTTATCGATTGCCACGCATAATGTTCCCTCCTGTCCCTGAGCACCCACCACTTCTGCTATACCCGTGAGGATTTTTCGGTTATTTATTTTGACAACAAAATCTTCTATACCTAACTGAGGGAAAATGTCGTGTAAAAGTCCTACAATTTCAGCTTCACACAGGAGAGAGTCGGTACCAACAACGTCGGCATCACACTGATAAAATTCACGATACCTACCTCTTTGAGGCCTATCGGCACGCCATACTGGCTGAATCTGATATCTCTTAAATGGCATGGCCAGAGATCCACGATTCATGACTACATACCGGGCAAAGGGAACAGTTAGGTCATACCGCAATCCCTTTTCCGAAATTTTGGTAGTCAGCGACTTGGCTGTCCCCTCCCAATCCTCGGAAGTGGTTTTAGATTTAAAATCGCCTGAATTTAGGATTTTGAACAATAACTGATCCCCCTCATCCCCATATTTGCCCATTAGCACCGACAGGTTTTCAAGGGCCGGGGTTTCCAAGGGTTGAAAACCGTAGCGTTGATAATTTCGGCGAATGGTGTCTAATATAAAATTACGGCGAGCCATTTGCTCGGGACCGAAATCGCGGGTACCTCTGGCTAGAGATGGTTTACTCATGAGTGTCTCAAATTAATTTACATTTTCTTCCTAGTTTACCCTAATTCATTACCCAATGTTCGGGTAACCAACTTTAAATCATCAGTCAGAAAATGTAGTAAATATTCATTTTTAGGAGTTCTAATTCATTCAATGTGCAAAGTTAGGACTGCTAAGGTAATATTTATGCCCGTTGACTACTTTATTTATACAAATTTGATTAATTTTGCGGCTCTTTCACAAAACAAATAATTAAAATGGCAGTTACGGAATTAAAACGTAAAGGACGTAGAAATAAAGCAGTGGCAAACAATCGTACTGCAACTATTAAAAATCTTTTGCGCAAACCAGAGGTTAGAAATGTTGACGTTGAGGCGATTAAGGCTCAGTTTGAAGCTAACAAGAAATAACCCTTGCAACACCCGATATTTCATCGAAAATAAGTCCCTGTCAATTACTTTTGGTAGGGCTTTTTGTTTTTCTAACTGGCTTAGACTTACGGGGGTGTTGCTTGGATTTATTGGAGATCTTTTGTTCTAACTGCCTAATGCTTCTTCTGGTTTCACGTCGCACATCAGATAAGATGTAAAAACGTACGGCAAAACCCAGGCAAATTAGCCCTACATTGATTAGGCCTAAGCTATAAGCACCTAGCAATAGCCAAATTTGCATATCGGCACCAGAACGACGCTGGAATCCAGCTTCGGTTAGAATGGTTAATCCGTAACTAAAAAGCACCAAACCCGCTGGCGTTAAAAGAAAGGCCTTAGTCTTGGCCGGCATACGTTTGATAAGTTTTTTGCCCGGAGGCTTGCTGTCTATAGTTGGTATCATATTAAGCGTGAATTCTATATTATAAAATTATTAATTATTTTTAATAAATCACTGCCATGAAGGCAATCTTCAGTTTTGTTTTAAGATATATTCCCCGCCCATATTTACAATTAGTCGGACATTGGGCGGCTCGTATATTAAGCATATTTTACCTGGGAAACAAGGTTGAATGCCCCGTATGTAATCACCATTACAGGAAATTTCTCCCATATGGGCGCAATACGTCGAGTAGAGAAAATGCATTATGTCCTCATTGCCTTTCCCTGGAGCGGCATCGACTTATGGCACTTTACCTTCGTCGGAAAACGAACTTTTATTCTGCCCCCTTGAAAGTCCTCCATGTGGCCCCTGAGTACTGCTTCATCGATAGGTTCGAACATATGAAGAATCTGGATTATATTACAGGGGACATTGAGTCGCCATTAGCCAAGGTAAAGATGGATATTCACCAAATACCATTTGAAGAAAATACCTTCGATGTAGCATTCTGCAATCACGTCATGGAGCATGTAGAGGATTATATCAAAGCCATGAGTGAAATATACCGTGTATTAAAACCCGGAGGTTACGCATTAATCCAGTCTCCTCAAAATATGAAGTTCCCCACGACCTTCGAAGACCCCTCCATTACCGACCCAAAAGAAAGAGAAAGGATATTTCTTCAGAATGACCATCTCCGTTTATTCGGCCAGAACTATGGCGACGAATTAAGAAAGGGAGGATTCACTGTGGTCGAGGATCATTTTGTTCATGATACCCTAAGCCCTGACGAGCTTAAAAGATATGCATTGCCAGGTGAGGAAATAATCTATTTCTGTAGGAAATTATAAACACCATAGAATATCCCTCCATAAACTAGGAGGGATATTCTATGGTTGCTCCCGTTTCCCGGTGCGAGCGCTTTTCCCAAATACGTTTCCACCCCTCCTTAATAAAGCCAATGCCGTATCCGGTCAGTTGCACTAAAGCTGCCTGAACACTCAACCCCGCCACTGCCCAGGAACCAGTCTGTCGCCGAGCATCGACAAAGATCAGAGATAAATAGAGCAGATAACTTGCCAAAGCCAGAAATCCCAAATTTGTATTGAGGATAAAATACAGTGGCAGACCGGCCAACCCAATCGTAAATAACATGGGAAAGGTGTGTACCAGCTTCAGCTCCTTCGGATAATACCGTGCAATATTGATTCTAGCCCTCCCAAAAAACCGGAGCTGTTTAAAAAATGGGATAAAACCAGTGCGCCGTTTATGGTAAATAAATGCCTCAGGAAGCAGGGCCGACTTAAACCCTAATTCTAATGCACGGATACTAAATATGATATCTTCTCCCATTCTACTGGTTAAAAAGCCTCCTGTTTTTTCCCAAACTTCTCGCGAAAGCCCCATATTAAAACTTCGTGGATGAAAAGCTCCTCCCAAATTATTCGTTTTGCCCCTTATACCACCTGTCGTAAATACGGAAGTCATAGAATAGCTTATGGCTTTCTGGATATTGGAAAAGGAAGGATGATCTGTATCGGGGCCTCCATAAAAATCCAAATATGCAGTGCTCAACCGATGGTCGACGCGCTCCATGTAATCGGGCTCAATCAGAGCATCTGAATCAAAAAGTATGAAATAGCTTCCTTTCGCCCTTTCAAATCCATGATTTCGGGCAAATCCCTGCCCGCCATTAGCCTTAAAAAAGTAACTAATAAGCAGGTAAGGATGAAATTTTCGAACCACCTCGTCGGCTCGTATCGAAGATCCATCTTCGACAATGACGACCTCGAAATCTTTATAGGTTTGGTGCAGCAAGCATTCCAATAATTCACGCAATTCATCGGGGCGATTATAAACCGGAATAATGATAGAATATTTGGGGCTGCGACTCATAACATGTTATAAATTGTGAATTTCCTTCAGCGACTCCTCATTTGCCGAAATTACAGTAGAAATCATTTCATCGGTAAGCGCGGTTGATAAAAACATACTTTCAAATTGGGATGGCCCAAGATATATGCCTTTATTAAGCATGGCGTGAAAGTATTTGCCAAAAAGTTCTAGGTTTGAAGACTTCGCAGAAGGAAAATCGGTAACAGCTTTCTGAGTAAAAAATTGGGTGTACATGGACCCTACCTGATTAATGGTATAGTTAAGTCCTAATTTCTCGGCACTGGATTTGAAGCCACTGACCAGTTTTTGTCCCTTGTTTTCCAAAATTGTATACACTTCCGGATGTTCATTAAGGTAGGTCAACATGGTCATCCCGGCTGCCATGGCAATGGGATTGCCCGATAGAGTACCGGCCTGATAAACGGGACCCGCTGGTGAAACACAGTTCATAATCTCGGCTTTTCCCCCATAGGCCCCTACTGGCATTCCGCCTCCAATAATTTTACCCATGGTGGTTAAGTCAGGCATGACACCAAAACGTTGCTGAGCCCCACCTTTGGCTAGCCTGAAACCTGTCATAACCTCGTCGAAAATCAACACAATTCCTTCTTGATCACAAATTTTTCGTAAGCCTTCCAGAAATCCTTCCTGCGGTAGTACGCATCCCATATTACCCACTACTGGTTCCAAAATTAAAGCGGCAATTTCCCCTTTGTTTGCGGCCACAATTTCCTGAACTGCTTCTAAATTGTTATAAGGAGCCGTGAGGGTGTCATTGGCAACACCTTTGGTAACTCCGGGGCTGTCCGGTGTACCAAAAGTAACCGCTCCACTACCAGCAGCAATAAGGAAGCTATCCCCGTGCCCATGGTAACATCCCTCAAATTTTATCATTTTGCTCCTTCCTGTATACCCCCTGGCTACGCGCACGGCCGACATGGTGGCTTCAGTTCCTGAATTCACCATCCGGACTTTTTCCACAGAGGGCACCATAGAAACGATAAGCTCTGCTATTTCAACCTCACGACGTGTGGGTGCTCCAAAAGAAAAAGAATGTTGTAGCGTGTCCGAAACCGCCTTTTGGATAAGTTCGTGGCCATGACCCAGAATCATAGGACCCCAGGAGTTGATAAGCTCTATAAATGAGTTACCATCTTCATCGTACACCATAGCCCCCTTGGCCGACTTAATGAACACAGGGGAGCCGCCTACCGCTTTGAAAGCTCTTACCGGGGAGTTTACGCCTCCTGGAATATATTTTTGTGCCTTTTCAAAAAGGGCATTGCTATTCGAAAAATTCATGAAGAAAGATTTTAATACGTCGATGTAATTTCATTATCTAATATGATTCCATTTATAGCCATTATATTTCAGCAAAAATGGAATTCGATTTTCGTTGGAACTTCTGTAGTCGAAGCCCCCTAAAAGGTAATCGTTTAAATCGGAATCATAGCGTTTAAGGGTGAGCCCCCGTGCATATTGATCCTTATACTTGCCCATCATCCGTCCGAAAAACAGAAGGTGATCGTAGCCTTGATAAGCATATACAGAAGGAAAGGTGCTATTGGCCTCCCAATAATCCCGTTGAAATTGTCGGATTAGTTCCTTGTCCTTATCTATAAAATCCGATTCTAACAAATAAAGCTGCCGAGCCGCCTTGGTGGATGATACCTGCCTTATATTAAAAGACGAAGCCGTCCCTAAAACTGGCAACGATTCCAGAGACCTGTTTTCGAGAGTCGCCAATAAGGGTTTTCCAAAGGAAGGAGAAGTACCAAACAGGGCAATATGATCGGGAGATTGGGAGGCAAAAGATGGAATCATAGACTCCATTGCTTCTCTATCCGAAGATAATCTCTGCATGTCGATTACTTGCATCCCTTCTTTGCTGGCTACTTCACGGTAGGCGAAGGCCATTGCAGAGTCTTTTGAACTATGGCCATAATAAATAGCCACTTTATTGCCCTTTGCCAGCCTTTTCATCAAGGTTGCCCCCTCCTGTACCTGCGTCTGAATTGATGGATGGGCTAGATACAAATTTTTCGCAGCATCAAGAAGTGTGGCATCAGTAGACAAAGGATTGAGCATCAACATAGGCTCTTTGCCGACAAATTCGGCAGCTATAGAAAAAGTGCTTGGATACAATGGGCCTATCACCATATTTGAGATGCGAAAAGCTTCATTTCTCAAAATTCTTTTCATAGGAGCCGGTTCAGCATTCACATCATAGGCATTTAAAAAGACGGTAATTCCCTCCTGGGCCAATTTCCGTTTGGCTTGAAGTAGCCCTAAATAATAATCGTAGGCAAACTGATTGCTTCTTTTTTGATTGGGATTAAATTCATTTAACCGAAAAGGCATGAGAACCGAAACATCAAAGTATTCCTTATCCCAAATTTTATTGGACGTCGAAGGTTTTCCTTTCGGTTTTTCCGAAGATTTCAGCATCTCAATTTTATATTCTTCCATCAATTTTTTTGCAAGTGCTTGGTCCGCTTTGCTGGCGCGGCTATTCTGGTCCACAGCAACCACTACCTCCTTGGCTAGCACCGGATCTTTTGGATATTTCTGATAAAGTCTGAGTAGCTCAGAATAATCAGGGACACTTTTTAAGTAATTTTGCTTTAAAGACTGGACATCTTTCTGAAAGGATGTATCTTTTATTCTATCAAAATTAGTCTGTGCCGCTTGCCAGTTCCCCTGCGCGAGATCGTTGGCACCCAACAAATAATAAACTTCATATTTTCTGCTCCAGTTAGGATAACGACTCAGCAACTGCAATAACATCTGTCTGCTTTCCTTATATTTTCTCGCTTCATAGGCAGCCAAACTATAGTAATAATGTGCGTATTCGGAAAAAATGGTAGGCTGGTTGGCAGAAGTAAGGGGCGCTAACTTCTGCATAGTTTCAGCAAAGCGCCCGTTTTTATAATCCCGAACTGCCTCCTGATAGGCCCTGCCCAGATCATCTTTTTGTTTGAAGAGCTGTGCAGTAGAAGTTAAATTTATGAACAGGCAGATACTCCCTAATAAGAAGAATTTCATGTGCTATAGATATAGTATTACAATAAAATGCAAAAACCCCAAAGGCCTTTTAAAAATCTAAAATTAATCAATATTGCTTATATATAAATGGGCAATGTTTCATAATGAAACATTGCCCACCTTTTGTTGGTCGCAGAACTTATAGCAGGGTAACTGGCACTTAGGAAGTTATCCTCTTAAGGCCAAGACCTTATTTCTTTTTATTACGTTTTTCCAACTCTGCCTGCTTCTTTTTAGCCTCATCCGCAGCTTGAAGTGACTTCTCCAAATACTTTTGAAACTTGGTTTGTTTCTTTTCACCATTGGCATTTTTACGTCGGTTTTCCTCTAAGATAGCCCGAATCTTATCCTCATTAACGAATCGCTTGATGATGAGCTGCTGAATGATGGTAACTATATTGGATACGAAATAATAAAAAGTAAGACCTGCGGGAAATGAGTTCAATACGAACATAAACATTACCGGCATCACATATCCTAAGGCCTTCATATTCACCGGACCTGGCTGTGTGGGTGTCATCTGATTATTATAATATGCATAACCAATACTTGAAAGGGTCATCATAATGGTAAACAAACTCACATGGTCGCCATAGAAAGGCAGAGCAAAAGGCAACTTAATGAAGGAGTCATAAGTAGAGAGGTCATTGGCCCAAAGGAAGGACTCCTGTCTTAACTCAATTAAATTGGGGAAAAGAAAAAACAGAGAGAAAAGAATAGGCATCGTGGCGAGAACAGGAATACAACCACTGAGTGGGCTCACCCCTACTTGTTGGTAGAGTTTCATCTGATCCTGTTGCTGCTTGGCTACATCATCCCCACTTTTAGCTTTTATTTCCTCTAACTCTGGAGCCAATAGCTTCATTTTGGCCATGCTGATATAAGACTTATAAGTCAGCGGAGTGAGCAATAGTTTTACAATAAGCACCAGACTAATGATTAGTAGTCCATAGTTACTGATGAATTTCTCAAGGAAGAAAAATAATGGTACAAGAAAATACTCATTCACGGGCTTAAGGAAAGCATAGCCTAAGTAGACATTTTCATCAAAATGTGCGGCATTTACTTTTCCTACAATCTGGTAATCGTTTGGACCAAAATAAAAGCTAAACTGATTTCCACCAGCATTTAAGGTCTTCATGGGTATATCGGCAGAAGCTGACATGGTTTTCACTACCAAAGTATCATTGGTATTGACCTCCGCTTTTACCACAAGATTACTCAACGGCTCCTGATGGGCAATCAAACCTGCCAGGAAGTATTTATGCTTAATGGTGAACCATTTAACCGGCTCCTCAGCCTGCGCCTCTTCATTGGACGTAGCACTCGCTCCCAAGCTATTGATATCATCGGTATAGTAATTCATGGTTACTACTTCCCGATTCTTCACCAGATCGTTTTCCAACTGTAGCAAATCATTTTGCCAGTTAAATTGAAGGGGATTTTTACCGGATACTACATTAGAAGCAATCCCATAATTGATTACAAATCCACTCCCATGAATAACATAAGTCTGTTCAACGAACTCGCTACCCCCTAGATTCGTGCGGTATTTTACTACCACAGAGTCGTCGGGAGCAACCACTCCACCCTGGGCATCAGTAGTAAAAAACTGATTGGAAAGATTGACTGTCCCCTTTGCCGTTGGCAACTCCAGCTGAAACTGATTATGTCCTTTGGCAATTAAATATAGGGGCTTGCCATCGTAGGTTTTATAATTTTTAAGTTCTAATTCAGACAATTGTCCACCTTTGTTAGAAAGAACAATCCGGGATGTATTGGTTTCAAAAGTGATTTCCTTTTCTTCCAATACAATCTGAGAAGAATCTCCCAGTGTACTTGCGGTAGTATCGGCAACGGCAAGAGACTGTATATTTTTACTCGACTGCTGAGTTTGAGTCGTTTCAATAGGGGTAGGCTCCTCCGGAGCAGGAACTAACATTTGGTAGCCCAACAACATCAGCATGATGAGCATCATGCCGATAATAAAATTTTTATCCATTATAAACTAAATTATTAAAAACAATAGCCCTTTTAGGGGACCACAAAGGTAGTAAGTTTTTCCCTAACGGGCTTGGAAACATGTTGAACGGCTATAATACTAAGACAAAATAGCCTTCCTATCCTGCGAGAAAGTAAGTGCTGCTTTTACAAAACTTACAAACAATGGATGAGGATTCATAACTGTACTTTTTAGTTCCGGATGAAACTGTACGCCCACATAAAACGGGTGATTAGCAAGTTCTACCATTTCCACCAATTGATTTTCAGGATTGATTCCGGAAGCTAATAAGCCTTTACTTTCAAATTCTTTAATGTACTTATTATTGAATTCGTACCGATGACGATGGCGTTCGCTGATATTAATTTTCCCGTAGATCTTATGACCCAAGGAATCCTTTTTGAACTTACAGGGATAGGCCCCTAAACGCATCGTTCCTCCTTTATTGGATACATCCTTCTGATCTTCCATCAGGTGAATAACGGGGTACTCTGTGTTTCTGTCCATTTCTACTGAATGAGCATCGCTCCAGCCCAAAACATTTCTGGCATATTCTATAACGGCCATTTGCATACCAAGGCAAATACCTAAAAACGGGATCTTGTTTTCCCGTACGAAACGTATTGCAGTGATTTTACCTTCAGTCCCGCGCTCCCCAAAACCAGGTGCCACTAAGACCCCATCTAAATTCACCAACTTCTCAATGGCATTTTCAGGAGTTAGGCTTTCAGAATGAATCCATTCTAATTCTACCTTACATTCATTAGCGGCTCCTGCATGTATGAATGATTCTATAATGGATTTATAAGCATCATGAAGCTCAATGTATTTACCAACCAAACCGATCCGGATGATATGATTAGGATTTCTTAATCGGTTTAGGAATTGTTTCCATGCTACCAGATCAACATCCTTATCATTATAAATGTCCATCATATACAGAACCCGCTGATCTAATCTTTCAGTAGACATTAACAATGGAACCGCGTATATAGTATCGGCATCAATGGCTTCAATTACTGAATTAACTTGAACGTTACAGAAAAGAGCAATCTTCCTGCGAATGTCATGAGGAATGGGGTGTTCACTACGGCAAACCAGGATGTCGGGTTGAATACCCGCCTCTTGTAACATCCTCACGGAATGCTGAGTAGGTTTCGTTTTCAACTCTCCTGCCGACTTAAGATATGGAATTAGGGTAAGGTGAATGATCAGCGTATCCTTAGGTTCCATTTCAAACTTAATTTGCCGAACGGCCTCCAGGAAGGGTAAAGACTCTATATCACCAACGCAACCCCCGATTTCTGTAATAACAATATCATATTTTCCCGTTTGCCCCAGCAACAACATATTGCGCTTCAGCTCGTCGGTAATATGAGGAACCACCTGAACTGTTTTCCCGAGAAAATCACCACGTCTTTCGGCGGTAATAACATTATGGTAAATTCTACCAGTAGTGACATTATTAGCCTGAGACGTGCTCACGTTTAGGAAACGCTCATAATGGCCAAGATCAAGATCTGTTTCCGCTCCATCGTCGGTCACGTAACATTCCCCGTGTTCATAGGGATTCATCGTGCCCGGATCAATGTTAAGATATGGATCAAATTTTTGAATTGTGACTGATAGACCTCGTGCTTGTAGGAGTTTTGCCAGGGAGGATGCAATGATACCTTTACCTAATGAAGATGTAACACCGCCCGTAACGAAAATGTACTTAGCGGTCTTTAATGCTTTGGAAGCCATGAGACGTTGCTTTTTTTCTATGATTACGGGATACAAAGTTACAGATTATTCCGTGCCTATTTCCATCTGATTCAACAAAAATTTTAAGAAGTTCAGATAACTCTTTGCTAGTCTTGGAGGTTAGACCAAAAATTAACTTTAGATAGTAGAAAGGTAGTTTTTTTAATTATTCGCTACTCAACCATATAATATTCTGACTACTTATATGGAAACCTAATTAAATACCATATATACGTTTGAAAGATAGATTAAGAACAGGAAAGTAGAACTTTTACCTCTCAAACCTCTTTTCCCACTAACAAACGTAGAATATTCCTATTTTTTAAATATAATTTTATCCTTGCCCATTACCATACTTTTATTTTACCAGCAGATTGTATACGACCATCCTACTTGAAAATCCTGAAATTTTCTCTAGATTAGTTGTAGAATCCTATTCCAGTTCTCTATAAATCCTTCCACTATGACGTATCATCTGTTCAAAGTTACCCTACTGGCAATTCTATTCATGCAACCGGTACTGGTATCAGCTCAGGAGCCTACCTTAAAAATATTAATGATTGGTGCTCACCCCGATGATTGTGACTTAGGAGCAGGAGGCCTTGCCTTGTTATATGCTCAAATGGGTCATAAGGTTAAATTTGTATCCTTGACAAACGGCGATAAAGGTCACCAGGAAATGGGAGGTGGAGAATTGGCCAGAAGGCGGCTCCGTGAAACACAAGAAGTGGCCAAAAGAATGGGAATTGTTTATGATGTCATTGATAATCATGATGGGGAACTAATGCCCACTCTTGAGAATCGTCTGGAAGTAATTCGAAAGATTAGGGAATGGAATGCCGATATAGTCATTGCTCCTCGAACCAATGACTATCATCCTGACCATCGTAATACTGGAGTTTTGGTTCAGGATGCGGCCTACCTGGTCATCGTACCCAATATTCTGAGTAGTGTACCCCCGTTAAAGAAGAATCCCCTTTTCCTTTATTTTAAGGATAGATTCCAAAAACCAACGCCCTTCCGTCCCGACATTGCCATTGACATTAGCTCGGTAATTCAAGCTAAAGCAAGCGGATTAGATGCGCATACATCCCAGTTTTATGAATGGCTACCCTGGACCAGTCAAACTTTAGACCAAGTTCCTACAGATCCAGAAAAACGAAAATTATGGCTTCTGGAAGCTACTAAAAGGCGGGCGTCAGTCGATATTGAAGGTCGAAAGTGCTTACAAAAGTGGTATGGCACTCAAAAAGGAAATGAAGTGCAGTTCGCCGAGGTGTTTGAAATTTGCGAATATGGTTTACAACCTTCCGATGCTGATATCAGAAATTTGTTTCCTATGCTACAACCTTAGGAATAGATGCATAATTACCTTGGATCCAGACAGGGGAGCGGTTGCCCACTCTCACTGTCTGGATAAATGATTATTTAAGACAAACGATCTTTGAAAGATTCATAACCAAAGGATCGGATGAGTTCAAATTGATTTTCCTTAGTCCACATACCGATAGACGGAAGATTCACACCATTGAATGTTGTAGTCTTCACCATGGTATAATGCATCATATCCTCAAAGACGATCTGATCTCCTTCTTTCAAGGGATGATCGAAGGAATAATCACCAATAAAATCTCCCGCTAGGCAGGTCATCCCCCCCATTCTATATACCTCTTTCCCTACTACAGCTTCCTGGTAGGCATTTTTAATATAAGGTTTATATGGCATTTCAAGGGTATCGGGCATGTGGGCAGCAAACGAGGTGTCCAAAATGGCGACCTGTATTCCTTGACTGTCCATAACATCCAGAACTGTTGTCAATAGGTCTCCGGTACGCCAGGCAATAGCGGATCCGGGCTCAAGAATGACCTCCAAATCATATTTCTGGCGAATGGCTTTTACTAAAGTGATTAACTTATCAATATCATAACCATCTCTTGTCATCAGATGCCCTCCTCCCATATTCAGCCACTTGGCCTGATATAACAAATCTCCAAAGCGATCTTCCACCGCTTCAAGAGTACGTTCCAGGGTATCGGATCCATTTTCACAAAGTGTATGAAAATGTAGGCCCTCTATCCCCTCTGGAAGACTATCCGGTAGTTTATCCCTTGTCACACCTAAGCGTGAGCCGGGAACACAGGGATTATACATATCGGTGCTCACCTCTGAATATTGTGGATTAATACGTATTCCAAACGACAAGGAATGATCCGGATTAACTTCCCTGAATTGTGTTATAGCCTCTTTAAACTTCTCGTATTGACTTAAAGAATTAAAGGTGATATGACTGCTACGTCTTAGCACTTCCTCAAACTCTTCAGGCAAATAGGCTGGCATATAGGTATGCGCTGGCCTTTCCATAAACTCATTGATCAACTTAATCTCATTCAAAGAACTTGCGGTGGCTCCGGAAAGGTATTCATTAACTATAGGAAAAACCGAATACATAGAAAACCCCTTCAGGGCCAATATAATTTTACAGCCTGCCGACTTTTGTACAGTATCTATCAATTGAAGGTTACTACGTAAAAGAGATTCCTGTAATACAAAGCACGGTGAGGGTATGTTATGATAATCTATAGCCATATCGGAAGATGAATAATCGAAATTAAAAATGTATAAAAATGGATTGTTTTCTATTTTTGCCAACAAAAATAAGCATAGACCGTGCCAATTGTCTATATTTTTAATTCAAAACCCTTAAATTAATCTCCATGGCATTTTTAGTTCTCGACATTGAAATGACCGGACCGGAACCCGGCTGGAACGAAATAATCCAATTAGGCGCAGAGCTTTTCGATGATAATTGGAATCCGTTGGGTACTTACTTAACGAATGTATACCCAGAAAATGAAGAATCCTTTTCAAGTAGGTCCGAAAAAATTCATGGGCTTTCATTAGAAGATCTGGAAGATGCCCCTATGATTTATGATGTCATTCCAGAATTTGAAGACTGGCTAAAAAAACATAACGGAGGAAAGCCTAACCTTTCCAATATCGTAATCTGCGGACAGAGCGTAATTAATGATATTAACTTTCTTCGTTATGCCTATAAGCAGGAGAAGATGCGTTGGCCTTTTTCCAATAAACTTATTGATTTACATACCGTTTCCTATTTGTTTTTTCAAATTTTGGAAAAGAATGGAAAATCTGTCCCCCGCTCTTTAAGCTTAGGTTCAGTAGCATCCTATTTCGGTTTTGAAAGAGAAGGAGACCAACATAATGCCTTAGAAGATGCCCAGTTAACTGCTCTTTGTTTCAAGGCCTTTTTCAAACTCACTGACCGACTAAAATTCAATGATTGATTATAACCCCAAGGATTGGTTCAAATACATTTTCTATTATAAAAGGGCGGATACTCTAAGAATACTTACACCCTTCATCATTAGTATTGGGTTTTATTCGGCCCTTATCGCTTATTTCATTTTAGAATACTTGAATTTAAAAGATACTAGTGACTTAAAAAATGTATCCTCCATGCACAGTCTTCTAGGCTTTGTAATTTCTATGCTATTGGTATTTAGAACCAATACCGCGTATGACCGTTGGTGGGAAGGTCGCAAACAATGGGGCGGGCTAATGAATATCAGCCGGAATTTGTCCCTAAAACTCAACGCATTTTTACCAGCAGAAGACCATGAAATTCGATCCTACTTTCGAGCTATGATTCCTAATTATGCTTTTGCCTTGAAGAATCATCTAAGAGGACAATTCAAAGAGGAAGAGTTTACCCCTGTAGCCAGTTTTCAACGTTCTTCACTTATCTCTTCCGAACATATACCTAATCAAATTGCGAACGACCTGTTTACCAACATCTACAAGTTACAAAAATCAGGGGTTATATTACCCGAGCATATGCTCGTCCTGAATCAGGAATTGGAATCTTTTACCAATATTTGTGGAGCATGTGAGAGAATCAAGAACACCCCCATCCCCCTTTCATACAGTTCCTTTATTAAGAAGTTTATATTTCTTTACTGTGTAACCCTGCCTATTGGATATGTTTTTAGTTTGCATTGGTGGGTTGTTCCATTTGTGATGTTCATCTTTTATATTCTGGCGAGCTTAGAGGTAATCGCAGAAGAAATTGAGGATCCCTTTGGAGAAGATGCCAACGACCTTCCGGTACAACGAATTTGCCAAGGAGCAAAAAAATCTACACTTGAACTCATAAAATTGTAAAATTTTAAATTTTATTACAAATGCTGTTTGCAGGCTCTTTTCCGGTATTTTTTCAGGAATTCAAAAGATTAGGTTTAAATATCAACCTAATCACCTAAGAAAATCTAGAAATGAGTGAAACTGGTATAAAATAATAGGCTCTCAAGTTCTATTTTAACCGTTTTTGCTAAAATATAGCAGAGTGGAATTGGAATAATTTTTTTTGTTTATTGCATACATGCCGCAAGGCCATCAGCAATGATTAAATAAATAGAGACTATGAGAAAAATAACATCCCTAGCAGCGACTATGATGGTCGTGTATATCTATATTACGCCAAATGCTTCAAGCCAAAATATAGTGGATCCTGGCATTTCCACACATAATTACAAGCATCCAAACAAGGCTCTTAAGGCTAAAATAGCAGAAGAGAAGAAGGTTGAAGTTCCCACTTTCAACCATATAGAACGTTCTGCCAATATGCATCGGAAAGCCAATTCCATCATCACACCGAAATATGCCTCTAAACCGAAGGCGTTGCTGGTTTTCCGTTCCTATGAACCAGAGGGATTTAAACTCAACCCCTTAATGTCTGAGCGTCACTATAAAAGTCCTCAATTGCCTGAGCCATCGGTAAAATATAGAGTGGCGGATACGGTGTCGCCTAAAGAAATAGAGTATCCTAATATTGATTAATTCTTAACGGGGCATAAAAAAGGGGAAACAAAATCTTGTTTCCCCTTTTTTATGATCATCAATTACTGCCTAACAATTCGTAGTCTAAATCCTGCCAATTCTGTTTGCATCTCAAAAAAACGTCCATCCCGATAAGAATAAACATTCTGCTTGCCATCTGGCATCTGCACTTTATAATCCTGGAGAGACAACTTACTTACAGCACAGAATTGCCCAAACCGTTCTGAATAAACCGATCGAATTCCTTTCGGCTCCTTATAAAACAAGGTTGTAAGCGTCGCATGAATGGGTTCTGTGATATTCTGTATGGCCTTAGACTGTCCAGCCTCATCGTTAAACCGGACTTCATAGAGCTGAGATGTTTTATATTTAGTGTTGGTCCGCTCTTTGGTATTCCCATTTAGACTATGCACAAAGTCTGCCTGCACCAATTTTCCGTTAGAATATATACTGGTGTTAGAAAATCTGCCATTTTGAAATAACATTTTGAATTCAGATTCTACCTTAAAGACTTTAACCGATTTGGCACTGTCTTGGGGATATACCTTCAAGGCGCCTACTTTTTTACCCCCCACAACCAACGCATATTCCTGATATTGCCCTGAACAGAAATTAAAGGGCGAAATAAATAAGATTAAAAATAATATGACTCCTTGATATATAATCATAAACAAATCTAGATTTTAATTGGGTAAGCTTCCTCTTGTTCACTCCCTAGACAACTTAATTCCTTCTCCCCACTATGTGACTCCCTTACATCCCTGAATATTGCGGAAAATTGCGCTCCGATATCAAGAACACGTCAATACCTAAAAATTCAATACCAAAGGTTCTTCCCATCCAAAATGCAACAAGCAAGTTAACTATTAACCACCATTTTAAAGTTCGTATATTCTTAAAAAAAGCAAACAAAATTCAATTTATACAATTAGTACAATAACTACTTTTTTATATTATTAAAAAAGTACAACTTTAGTGAATCAATAAATCTTAAAAACGTTTATTTTTGTAAAATGAAGGGCCTATTTGTTATATGCCTATAAAAATCCAGAACATTAAGGAGATGAATTAATAGCAAAATAATGCAATACCAGCTTCTCCAATAAAAATATATACTATGAACATATCCATTCTATCACCTTCACACTCCCGACGTTTTTTACGCTGGGCCGTAGCAGCCTTCTTTTTCGTGCAAGGACTGAGCTTTGCCGCATGGGCCAGCCGTATTCCTGATATTAAAAGGCTCATGCATCTTTCTGAAGGTGGGCTGGGAACGGTCTTACTCGCACTCCCTATAGGATTAATGGCAAGCCTACCCTTATCGGGCTGGATGGTCACTAAATATGGTAGCAGGAAAATGGTTTTTGTAGGCGCTATACTCTATGCTCTGACCCTTACCTGTATTGGTTTCGTTACCCGTGTCGAGCACTTGGTGATTGTGCTTTTTGCCTTTGGTTTATGGGGAAATCTAACCAATATAGCCGTAAATACTCAGGCTGTTGAAGTTGAGCAAGCCTATGGAAAATCTATCATGGCCTCATTTCATGGTCTATGGAGTCTGGCAGGCTTTATCAGCGCTATGATTGGCTCCATTTTTATCTCAAAAGGTGTCCCTCCGCATATACATTTTGTTTTTATAGCCATTGCCGCTCTGGCCATTATCTTAATTGCAAACAGACATTCTTTCCCAGATCGCGGCCAGTCCAAAGAAAATGCCGCGCCTTTGTGGGTGAAACCGGATCGAGATCTATTAATACTGGGTTTAATTGGTTTCTGTGCCATGGTTTGTGAAGGGGCTATGTTCGACTGGAGCGGGGTATATTTTCAGGAAGTAGTTGCCGTTCCCACGCAGTGGACTTCACTGGGCTATGTTGCCTTTATGGCCACTATGACGGCCGGGAGATTTACTGGAGACTGGCTAGCTAACCGCATAGGTCGTAAAAAAATCCTCAGGCTAAGTGGTATCCTAATGGGTACTGGTCTAGCCATAGCAATTGCTCTTCCTTTCTTAGAAACAGCTACTTTAGGTTTCCTATTGGTAGGTTTCGGAGTATCATCGGTCGTACCCTTGGTTTACGGAGCCACAGGACGCTCCAAAAGTATGTCATCGGGCATGGCTCTGGCAGCGGTTTCGTCCATTAGCTTTATTGGCTTTCTGATTGGCCCTCCCTTAATAGGAATCGTTGCCCAGTTTTCCAATCTGCGCCTATCTTTCTTGATTGTGGCCCTCTTGGCTTCATGCACAGCGATTTTAGCCTCACGCTCGAAATTAATATAAACCAAGTTATAAATGCAAAAATCCAGGATACCTGTAAACAAGCATCCTGGATTTTTTATACCTCTTCCTTAAGCCAGAGCCTTAGGATAAAGCAATATCTATCCGACCTCCATTCATACAGCCGTATCGCCCAAGAATTGTTTTACGTAATTTCTACTCGTTAAAATGGCGGTTCTAACATCGGCAAGATTGCTTTCGTAGGCTTTATCTTCTACTTCTATGACTACAGGACCCCGATAGCGAACATCGGTAAGGGCGGCAAAGAATGCCCTCCAGTCCACATCACCCATACCCGGTAATTTGGGGGAATGATATTCCAGCGGATTGGCCAAGATACCAACACGATCCAATTGGTCCTTGTAAATCCTGGCATCCTTTAAATGGATATGATGCAAACGATTTTTATAATTATAAATTGGCTTTATCTCATCCATCATCTGCCAAATCATATGAGAAGGGTCATAATTGAGTCCAAAAATTGGACTTGGAATAATTTCAAACATCCGGTCCCAAACTGCCGGACTGATGGCGAGGTTTTTTCCTCCGGGCCATTCGTCATTAGTAAAGAACATGGGACAGTTTTCAATAGCCAATTTGATATTTTCTTCCTCAGCCACCTTTACAATGCCGGGCCATACATCAGCGAAAGTCTTTAGGTTCTCCTGAATATTTTTGGAAGGATCGCGCCCTATGAAAGTTGTCACCACAGGCACCTTTAGTTTTGCTGCGGCACGAATCACTGATTTAAGATGCTCAAGGTAAAATTCTGACCGGACGGGATCTGGGTCCATTATATTTGGATAATACCCCAATGCAGAAATGCCTACCTTAGTCTCATTAAGGGCAAATCGGATTTCCGCCATTCTCTTGTTATTCAATGCATTTACATCAATATGTGAGACCCCTGCATATCTCCGTGTATCGGTATTCTCGGCCGGCCAGCACATGACCTCTACACAGGAAAAACCGTGATTACCGGCAAATTGCAATACATGTTCCAAGCCAAATCCGGCTAAAATAGCACTATTGAATCCTAATTTTAACATTATCAAGGTATTTAGGTTATTTAATGATTCATACGTCGGATGAGGATCGCTGCGATCATTATTTGAGTAGCAGCTAATTTAGAAGTATATTTGGAAAGAAAAAAGGACATCATAAGCACAAAAGTAAAGAGATAACGAAGACTTGAATTATTCTAGCACCAGGAAAGCAGATAATAAAAATCGATTACATTATCTTTCATAATTCGAGATCTAATGCCTCAAATATTACAAATCATCTACTGTCTTACGGAAACAACCATCCTTTCCTTAGCCGTATTTTCATTGCTAGACATCCAGTTATTCCCTTAAAACCACTAGATTGCTCGAGTATTCTATGCCCTCTGACTCGCAACCATTACCAGCTTCCAAACGCCTTGGCAAGGTATACACCCCCGATCATATAGTTGAAAAAATGTTAATGGAATCGGGTGTATACTGGGCTTCTGAAAATAGCTTAATTCTGGATATGGCCTGTGGAGACGGAAGATTTCTTATTCCCATCATTAAAAATATTCTGTATAATTACCCCGAGGAAAATAAAGAAAAGGCGCTCATGAACATTTATGGCTGGGATACGGATGCACAGGCAATAAATGAATGTAGAAATAAACTAAACCAATTACTTGAACCCTACCCCTTTCAAATTGACTGGAATCTTAGATGCTGTGACGCCTTACGCAATAATGAACCGCAACAGCATTATGACTTCATATTCAGTAACCCTCCTTATATCCGACAACAGAACCTTGCACCTGAATATCGGAGCTTTTTGCTCCAGAGTTATGTAACTTGTAGCTTTGGCTCCTCCGATATTTACCTGGCCTTCTTCGAACAAGCGTACCATCTATTAAGCGATACAGGTATTTGTGTCATCATTACGCCTAATTCGTACCTTACCACTTCGGCCGCTCAGCATTTACGGGATCATATTCGTACCACCCGATCTATGGTAAAAATAATTAATTATGAAGCTCAGCGCCTGTTTGGATCTGTAGGCACCTATTCAGCGATAAGCATCTTTAGAAACCAGCAGCAAAATTCCATAAGATACGAAGTCTGCGATAGTAATTTCCGATACAGGGAAACAAACATTCCTTATGAGTATCTTGAAATCGGAAAAGCATGGAATATGGGGCTCACCTCCTCGCCTGGGGCTATAGGAATCCGCCTTGGGGATATTTGTGAAATATCGGTTGGTATTACCACTTTGTCCGACCATTTGTATATCGTCAGACTTATCGAACAGGCCGCACATTTGGCTATGATAGAAACGCGACAAGGGCATCGCGTAGCTATTGAATCGACGCTCCTACGCCCTATCATTAAAGGCTCCAAACTTAAATGTTCAGATGACCCTATTACGGAGTACATTATTTTTCCTTATCAAAAGAATAGTAAAGGGAAAAATAAAATCATCCCTGAATCGGTTCTGAAAGAGCGTTTCCCTTTTGCTTATCGATATTTATGTAGTATCAAGGCGGATTTAAGCCTAAGAGATAAAGGAACACCCAATGCTGTAGCCTGGTACGCTTTCGGTCGTGGACAAGCTTTGGATCATTCCTTTGGCAAAAAAATCATTTTTTCCCCTATTAATAAGGAGCCAAATTTTGTTTTATATGAAAACCCTGATTGCACCCTTTATTCTGGTTACTTTATTAAAACCTGTATTGACTACGAGGCACTTTTAACACAATTAAATTCCCCCAGAATGAAGCGATATATTCAGCAGGTTGGCAGGGATTTTCTGGGTGGCTATAAGGGATATAACAAGAAAATTATTTCAGATTTTATTTTAGACAAAGACTTTTCAGTTCCCAGTTGAGCATGCATATGAAAGAAAATAACGAAGGTGGCTTCAACCGCTACCAAATATTTGTAGTAGCTATTTTAGCCTTCTTACAATTTACCATTGTTCTGGACTTTATGGTCCTTTCGCCACTGGGCGCCATTCTCTTATCCGAGCTTTCTATTTCCACTTCACAATTTGGCCTTGTCGTTTCAGCCTACGCTTTTAGCGCAGGGGCTTCAGGAATTCTTTCGGCAGGGTATGCCGACAAATACGATCGAAAAAAATTACTCCTCTTCTTTTATGTTGGTTTCATCATGGGAACCTTTTTATGCTCCATTGCTCCAGGATACACTTTTTTACTTTGGGCTCGTATCCTTACGGGACTATTCGGCGGGGTTATCGGATCCATTAGCTTTGCAATTGTCACCGACTTGTTTCCATTAGAAAAAAGAGGAAGAGTAATGGGATTTGTGCAAATGGCCTTTGGACTCAGCCAGGTACTTGGTATACCAGTCGGTCTTTATCTGGCCACACACTGGGACTGGCATACCCCGTTTCAAATGATTGTAATTGTAAGCATCATTATCGGTATCGTCATTTTCACTAAACTCCGTCCAATAGACGATCACCTTCGGAACCCGAAGCCCGGAAATGCATTTCAGCACCTCTTAGGTATTGTCACAAACCGGTTCTATTTAAAGGGTTTCGCTGCCACTACCTTGCTGGCCACAGGCGGATTTATGTTAATGCCCTTTGGAAGTGCCTATGGTGTTCAAAACCTGGGTATCTCTCTAGAAAAACTACCCCTCCTGTATATGGTCACCGGACTTTGTATGCTCATTTTTAGTCCATTGATAGGAACATTAAGTGACAAAACCGGTAAATATCCGATGTTTGTCATCGGATCCATTATAACGAGTGTAATGACCCTGATTTACTGTAACCTGTCAATTACTCCTCTATGGATTATTATGATCCTGAATGTCCTATTATTCGTGGGTATATCGGGACGTATGATTGCTGCATCTGCGCTGATGACAGCGATTCCAAGTGTTCAGGATCGCGGAGGCTTTATGGGGATTAACGCTTCAGTGCAACAGATCGCCGGCGGTATAGCTTCTCTAATAGCTGGATTTATAGTCAGCGAAGGTGAGGATGGGAAAATTCAAAACTATCCAACATTGGGATTTGTGGTGGTTATAGCTGTGGTAATTACGATATTTTTAATGAGGGTTATTCATCAAAATCTAAAATCCAGGAACCACGAAGACCATCCACACATACCTTCCACTCAATTGCCCTTAAATCCAAAACCGGACTAAACTTTAAAATATCCTCATAATGAGCTATTTACACTAACCATGTTAAAATAATGCTTGTATACTTTTATTATTAATAAAAAGAATATTACTTTTAGGCCTAATTTAAACTTTTAAGACTTTTCATTTAAATAGATAAGTTCTATAAATATTTTATGTTTATTTACATGCCCATAGCAAGTAAACTCCAAACATTTTATATCTATATTACTTTTAAATGAAGATCCTGAGTATTGTTAACAACAAAGGGGGCGTAGGAAAAACCACCTCCGCTCAAAGTATAGCCGCTGGACTTTCCCAGTTTGCTAATGCTCGCGTATTGGTAATAGATCTGGATGCCCAGGCTAGCTTAACCAAAAGTTTCGGCATCACCCATGCCGGACTCAAGAAAGACAGTGGATCGTTTATAACGGGGGAGCACGAGTTCGAGGAGATCGTTCAGCATGTGGGGGGTATTGATATACTTCCGGGATCGGCAGAAATGATTCATAGAGAAGACACCATCAAGTCGGCGCCGATTTTCCCTTTCAACCTTAAAATTGCGCTGGAAAAGGTGAAGGATCAATACGATTTTGTGGTCATCGATTGTCCACCCGCTTTGTACGGCAACACCAGACTGGCCTTGGTTTCATGTCACCAGTATTACGTTCCCCTGCAAGCCGAATTCCTTAGCTATGAAGGACTTCGTAATTTCCTGGTTTATTCGGCAGAAATTAAAAAGATCAGTCCGGGTACTAATCTTGGCGGTGTATTTGCTACCCGTTATAATCCGAAAATAAGGAAAAAGATAAGTCATGAACTTATTGCGGCTACCAAGGAGCAACTTGGGGACGTATTTATGGAGTCGTACATCCGTGATAACATAGCCTTATCTGAGGCGCAAGCCAGCGGCCAAACAATATTTGAATACGCCCCTAACAGTAAGGGGGCAGAAGATTATTACAAATTAACTAAAGAGATTTTAGAAAGAATAAACAACTGACACTATGGCTAAAGAAAGGAAATTTGATTTTGCTCCGCTACCTTTGATTGTTGATACTGAGGAAGTGTCCGAAACCAATGAGCCCACTCAGCCTGCCTCAGAAGGGCCTTCTACGAAAGTAACCTTCGAATGCGAATTCTCCCTCATGGAAAACATGAAAGATTATGGGTATTGGGAAGGACTGACCCAGAAAGATATTATTCTGGAATCCTTAAAATTATATTTTGCCGACAAAGAAATACGTCCAAGACCAGACAAGATTAAACAACGACCAAAAGTTGGAAGAAAACCAAAGTCTTCCTGAAAAATGCTAAACAGCCATCGTAATAATTTTCGATCCCTGAGAGCTTAATTTATTACGATGGTCTCCCTATAATAATTCTGCTGATCATCCAAGCAAAAATGCATCTGGCTTGCATCACCTCCCCTCCAAACCTTTCCGTATACCGAAATTATAATCCACGGGCTACACCTGACGTTTTGGTTAACTATCTGATGTTCTGATTTTTTCGAATTCCCTACTTACGCCCTTTACATTTCCCACCAAGTCCAGAATAAATACCCGTAGGGCACTATTTTAAATATTTCGGGCCAGGACTATTATGTAAGTTAAAAAATAGTAACATATTCTATTGATACAATCAGGAATGTATCATAGGAATACGGCCACGTCACCCCTAATAAATAATAACTCCTATCCATGAAAACCCTTAGATTAAGGTAGTATAACTATATTGTAGTAGATTCTTTAGCAGGATCATTTAACTTTGCCCTTCACTAATGTTTAGCAGTGTAATTTATTCATCAAAACAAACAATGCGGCAACGAATCATCGGCATCATGAGTGCTATGCCAGAGGAAATAGAAGGGCTAACAGAATTGATCGAGAATAGAAAATCTACAGTCATCGGTATGAGAACCTATTTTGAAGGATCAATTAATGGGATTCGAGTCGTACTGGTATTTTCCCGCTGGGGAAAGGTTGCAGCAGCAACTACAGCAACAACCCTTCTACACCTCTTTTCGGTTACAGAATTGGTTTTCACAGGGGTCGCAGGGGCGATCCAAGGAAAATTAAATATTGGCGACATCGTGCTGGGAACTCACTTTATTCAGCACGACATGGACGCAAGGCCTTTTATAAAGCGTTATGAATTACCCTTGCTCAATATGAGTTTTATTGCCAGTCCTGAAGATAAAATTGATTTGGCAACGTCTGCTGTTCAAAATCTCTTAGACCAAAATTATCTTCATCAATTATTAGGGGAGAAGGCTTTGGATGAGTTCGGAATCATTCAGCCAAAATTGTTTGCAGGCTTCATAGCCAGCGGGGATAAATTTGTATCGACTGACGCCGAAAGGAATGATTTACTTATGAATCTTCCTGCAATCCTCTGTGTAGAAATGGAGGGTGCAGCCGTGGCTCAAGTCTGTTATGAAAATGGAATCCCATTTATTATTTTCAGGGTAATCTCAGACAAGGCCAATGATAATGCAGAAAATGATTTCACCCAATTTGTAAAGCATGTGGCTAGTAGATATAGTTTTGAGTTTATAGATAATTTATTTAAGATCTTATCTACTGAGAACAGTTTGGAAACCTCCAACGGTTAGCCTATTAATTATAGACGCCAAGTCAAAAATTATTCAACCTATGCTTCGTATGCAGCCCAAGGCTACTCTAATCATATTATTATTCTTTTCGGGATTCGGTAATGAAATCTGGGCACAAGGGAGTAAAGTATCCTTATTCAATGGAAAAAATCTGGCTGGCTGGCACTGGGATGTTCCAGCACTGGACAGCAACAAAACGGAAAGGATTCCTTTTATGGTTAGAGCTGGCAAACTAGTAAGTCTGGGTACTCCTGGGGGTCATCTCATTACAGATAAGAAGTATAAAAATTTCCGTCTTAGTTTTCGTTATCGTTTTACTGACAAGCCAGGTAACTGTGGCATATTGGTCTTCGTATCTACGCCCAGATCGCTCTATCGTATGTTTCCACGCTCCATTGAGATTCAGATGATGCATGAAAATGCCGGGGATTTCTGGTGCATTCAGGAAGATATAACCGTCCCGGATATGGAGAACCGCCGAGGCCCCAGAAATACATGGGGAGTTAGTGAAGGAAAAGCCAGACGCATTCCTAATCTGACCGAAGGAACTGAAAAACCTTTGGGAGAGTGGAATAACTATCAGATTGAGTGCTATCAGAATAGTATTAAAGTATGGCTAAATGGTGTCCTGGTGAACTACGGCTTCAATGCCACGGCTTCGGATGGGCAAATAGCCTTACAGAGCGAAGGCGCTGAAGTAGAATTCGAAAATATCTCCTTAGAGTATATCCAGCGCTTGTCTGAATAACTGAAGTTTATCCAAAATCACATTTTGCTACTACCTCTTTCATTTTAGAAAGCCCTGTTCTGGCTACTAATAATGCATCCTGTGCATAGTAGTTCTTATTAAATACTTCGAAGGACAATACCACAGGATTTTCCTTTCTATATAAAGTTTGAAGAAGTTGTGGTAATGGTGCAATTCCATCGCCGGCATAAAGCCTATGCTCGTCCTTGATATCCGCCGCTATGGGATCACGAGGATAATCATTCATATGAAAAATTTCTATGAGGGATGGCCCTACATTGAGCACACTATCCAGGCCAGACCCACCCTTATGTAGGTGGTAGACATCCATTAGTAAACGAGCATCTCTATGGGCAGTTTCCGTCGCTACATACAGAATCTCACTTACCCGGCTCAGATTTTTGGCAAAACCCCATAATTCCAGATGGGGCACAACGCCCGTTTGATCGCCTAGCTCAAGAATGGCCCTATACCTGGCAGCGACTTCAGCAAGATCCAGCAGATTGCCGTCTACCGCACCTGCAGGAGGTGCAGCGACCCTGTGACAGCCTATTTCCGCAAGCTGATCCATTTCTCTTTTTAACTGATCCACTCCCTTTTTTCTGACAGTCACATCATCGACGATCCAATTGGCGAAGCCAATTGCATTTTCAACTTTCAACCCCAAATCCGCAATCAGCCGTCTGGTTTCGGCTAAGCTATGGCCTTCCGCAAGGTAGGCCTCTAAAGAACTGATCCAGATTTCCACCGACCCATATCCTGCCTGAGCGGCAACTTCTAATTCTTTTCGAAATCCCAGTTTGTGCCCACGCAGTGTGGACATATTGAGTGAATAGATGAACGGGGAGTTTCGTGTTGGGATCATAGTGGGGAACATGGCGCTACTGCCGGTAACAGCGAGCAATGATCCCATGGCTTGACGGCGATTCATATGGTTTTAATTACAGTTTATAAGGAAAGTAATCAACCGGGGAATTATACCATATTATATTCAACTTAATCATTTCAGCTTCACCTCTGCAATTTTTTCGAATTCGGTATGAGCAGCCCTGGCCAGTACCTTACCGTGCTTATCGATTAAAATAAAATAGGGCGTCTCGCCAATATGGTATCGATGGTTGAAACCGTAACTCTGGGGAACGGGTACGAATCCACAGTTACGTTTGGGAATTGCCTTTAAACACTCTTCCCGGGTGTTCAATGTAGTACCCAAAGAGACGACATGAACCCCTTTACGCGCCTGCTCTCCAATAAAGTCTGAAATTACCCGGGTGCTTGCAAGGGTATATAGGGGTTTTTCAAACCGTACCCAAAAGCCCAATAGAATATACTGCCCACGTAATGATTCTGACTTATAAACTTTGCCGTCTAGTCCTAGCATTTCAAAAGCTGGCAACTCCTCTCCCACTTCAGGCATCAGATCCTCTTCAAAGAGAATGAAGGAACCAGCTTCTCCTTTTCTATTAACCATCAGAAAATGATCTACCTTCCCAAAACGATTGAACTGCGGCACCAAGCGGTAAGTCCCTGGCGAATCCTTATTGAGCCTATCGTACTGAGCCAGACTAAGAGGTTTTCTATTTTGTTCATTAATTATAACTGTAGAAGCATTTAAGGAATATTGCTGGGTTATCTTCCCCTTATATTCCTTTATATCTTGAGCGACCAACACAGGCCCTGTTAAGACAAAAAACAACCAGAATAACTTAATTCTCATAAAATAAATTTTGTTGGCAATTGGGTATCCAACTATATTAAACTCCAAATCCTACAGTTTATTTTTTAATAAAAACTAAATGTCCAAGTCTGCAGATAATTTCATTTGGAACCAAAGTTCTTCCCATAGATCAAATAATTATAAGTATTTTAGCCAAAAAAATTCAATTGAGAGGCCAGGCATATTTTTTTAGAACTAAATCGAACGCATATTTCTGCTTACAACTCCGTTACACATGCGCAATAACTATCTAAAAAATACGCTTATCATATTCGTACTACTATGCAATTTGGGCTGCGATCAGATCACTAAAAATATGGCTCGTGAGGAAATAGATGAATATCAAATCATCCCGATTGTCGAGCGTTATTTTACTCTCACCAAGGTAGAAAATAAGGGCGCATTCTTAAGTATTGGCAGTGATATGCCGGAGCAAGTAAAACTTATCTTACTTTCCCTGATACCTCTTGGCACCCTACTCTTTGGCCTATATTATATTTTTGTCCGAAAAGATTTGAACCTGGTAAGCGGACTGGCATTAGCCTTCGCCATAGGAGGTGGACTGGGAAATATTTATGATCGGCTTTTTCGGGGATCTGTCACCGATTTCATGCATATGGATTTTGTGTTTTTTCAGACTGGCATTTTCAACATGGCTGATGTTTCCATAATGGTAGGAATGCTTTTATTTTTCTCGCAGAGTTTGATTGGTGGCAAGAAAAAGCCTAATATCTATACTTTTCGTAAGGATGTGTAGTAAGAATATTCATAAAAAAAGCGGGCCTTTCGACCCGCTTTTTTTATGAATATTCACTCAATCTAAGCGATAGACTTACGAATAATATTCAGTGCTGACCCCGCCTTAAACCACTCTACTTGTTGAGCATTATAGGTATGATTGACAGCAAATGACTCACTGGTGCCATCTTCATGATGTAATACAATCGTTAGTGGTACACCTTCAGCAAAAGTCTCCAAGCCTACGATATCGATATTATCATTTTCCTGAATCTTATCATAATCAGCAGGATTACTAAAAGTTAACCCGAGCATTCCCTGCTTCTTTAGGTTGGTCTCATGAATTCTAGCGAATGATTTCACCAAAATCGCACGAACTCCAAGGAAGCGGGGTTCCATAGCCGCATGCTCGCGGGAAGAACCTTCTCCATAATTTTCGTCTCCTACTACAATGGATCCAATACCCTTTGCCTTATAATCGCGCTGAACGGCTGGGACCTCCCCATATTCGCCCGTTAGCTGATTTTTCACAGTATTAGTCTTTTCGTTAAAGAAGTTAACTGCACCAATCAACATATTATTGGAAATATTATCCAGGTGACCACGATATTTTAACCAGGGTCCAGCCATAGAAATATGATCCGTAGTACATTTTCCTTTCGCCTTTATGAGAAGTTTGAGACCCTTAAGATCAGTACCTTCCCATTCCTTAAATGGTTCGAGCAGTTGCAAGCGGTCAGAAGTTGGGCTCACTAATACCTCTACTTTACTACCATCTTCGGCAGGAGCTTGGTAACCGGCATCTTCAACGGCGAAGCCTTTAGTAGGCAATTCCCAGCCCGTAGGCTCGTCCAGCATCACCTCCACACCATCTGTATTCATCAGTTTGTCTGTACGCGGATCGAATGTAAGGCGACCGGCAATAGACAAGGCCGTCACGATCTCGGGAGAAGCTACAAATGAATGGGTATTAGGGTTACCATCTGCACGCTTAGAGAAGTTACGGTTGAAAGAAGTGATGATTGAGTTTTTCTCACCTTTCTCCGCCCCATGGCGAGCCCATTGTCCAATACAAGGACCGCAAGCATTGGCAAGTACCACCCCACCGATCTGTCCGAATGTATCCAGGAAGCCATCACGCGCCACGGTAAAGCGAACCTGCTCAGAGCCAGGGGTAATGGTATATTCCGAAGTTACCTTTAACTTTTTATCGACCGCCTGTTGAGCCAAAGAGGCTGCGCGGCTGATGTCTTCGTAAGATGAGTTTGTACATGAACCTATCAATCCTACAGAAAGGATCTCCGGCCAGCCATTTTCTTTGACCGCCGTGGCGAACTTAGAAAGAGGCCATGCCAAGTCTGGAGTGAATGGTCCATTTACATGGGGTTCCAGAGTAGACAAGTCCAATTCCAAAATCTGATCATAATATTCCGAAGGGTTGGCCAGAACTTCGTCGTCGGGACGAAGGAGATGAGCAACTGCATCAGCTGCATCGGCTACGTCACTGCGATCGGTAGCACGCAGGTAGGCTGCACTTTTTGCATCGTAGGCAAAAATCGAAGTGGTAGCTCCAATCTCCGCACCCATATTACAAATGGTACCCTTTCCGGTAGCCGATAAATTTTCGGCCCCTTCCCCGAAATACTCAACAATAGCACCTGTACCACCTTTTACGGTAAGCTGTCCCGCAACCCAAAGGATTACATCCTTTGCGGCAGCCCAGCCACTAAGTTTGCCGGTTAATTTAACGCCTATTAATTTCGGCATTTTCAGCTCCCAGGCCAGACCAGACATTACATCACTGGCATCGGCACCACCAACTCCAATGGCTACCATTCCCAAACCACCAGCATTAGGGGTATGCGAATCGGTACCAATCATCATCCCACCAGGAAAAGCATAATTTTCCAGAACGACCTGGTGGATAATTCCTGCACCAGGTTTCCAGAAGCCTAGTCCATATTTATCAGAAACAGATGACAAGAAGTCATATACTTCTTTATTTTTATTTTTTGCATTTTCCAAATCGGCAGCGGCACCTACTTCAGCTTGAATAAGGTGATCGCAATGTACAGTAGATGGAACGGCTACTTGAGGGCGTCCGGCTTGCATAAATTGCAGCAAGGCCATTTGAGCCGTGGCATCTTGCATGGCTACCCGATCAGGAGCAAAGTCAACATAGGACTTACCTCTGGTATATTCCTGGGAGGGAGCTCCTTCCCAAAGGTGGGCGTATAATATTTTTTCTGCTAAAGTCAAGGGTCGGCCAGTTACCTTGCGGGCAACCTCCACTCTTTCCTGCATGCGGGCATAAACACCCTTGATCATGTCTAAGTCAAAAGCCATAGTATTAAATCAAAATTGAAATTATCTTGTTGTCAATTAAACATGCGAAACTACGAAATTCCAGAATATTTAAGGGCGTTCAGGACGTTTTTCCTATAATTTAGCATGATTATATACTAATCCTACCCATCGGCAACGCTTGCAAGCAATAATTTCGGGATCCGGCAGGGTTGACACCCTTTATTTTGTACGAAAATACCCTTTATTTGGGCAATGAATTTCTAACTACTTTGATTTTCTGCTTAAATCTATCCTATATTTGAGCACGAAAACAGCCGTATCGAAAACTAAATCGAAAATTATGTCAAAAAATCTGGTGATCGTGGAGTCACCGGCGAAGGCCAAAACAATAGAGAATTATTTAGGTACCGACTTCATTGTCAAGTCTAGCTTTGGGCACGTTCGTGACCTGCCCGAGCATGATATGGGCATTGATGTTGAGAACAATTTTCAACCTTCGTACGAAATTTCATCTGATAAGGTGAAGGTAATCTCCGAACTAAAGAAACTGGCAAAAGGAGCAGAAGTATGGCTAGCAACGGATGATGACCGGGAAGGAGAGGCAATTTCCTGGCACCTTAAGGAAGCCCTAGGGCTTCCCGATACTACCAAACGTATCGTTTTTCGGGAAATTACTAAAACGGCATTACAAAATGCCATATCCAAACCTAGGCAGATAGACTTTGATTTGGTGGATGCTCAGCAGGCTCGTCGTATTCTGGATCGGCTGGTAGGATACGAGCTATCTCCTGTTTTATGGAAAAAAATAAGGCTGGGTGGTTTATCTGCCGGAAGAGTTCAGTCGGTAGCCGTTAGAATTGTGGTAGAAAGAGAACGGGAAATTGAGGCCTTTCAAACCAAGGGTAGTTATAAAGTTACCGCGCGTTTCGATCTGGGACAAGGTAAGGTCCTTAACGCCGAACTGGCCAAAAACTTCAGTACGGAACAACAGGCACAAGAATTTTTAGAAAAGTGCCTTAGCGCCGAGTTTAGTATAAAAAACCTGGAGACCAAACCCGCAAAAAAGAGTCCTGCGGCACCATTTACCACCTCTACCCTGCAACAGGAAGCCTCCAGAAAACTAAGCTTTTCTGTGGCCCAGACTATGACCATTGCCCAGCGGCTTTATGAGGCGGGTAAAATCACCTATATGCGTACCGACTCTACAAACCTATCTGAAGAAGCGGTAGGTAAGGCAAAGACGCAAATAGTAACGGAATATGGCCAGGACTTTTTTACCAAAAGAGTATTTAAAACAAAATCTGAATCGGCTCAGGAGGCTCATGAGGCCATACGTCCTACCGACTTCTCCACTTTAAAAGGGAGTAATGAAAGAAATGAGCAACGGCTTTATGAATTGATATGGAAGCGTGCTATCGCTTCACAGATGGCAGATGCACAGTTGGAGAGAACAACAGCAACTATTGCAATATCTACCGCAAACGAGACCCTGGTAGCACAAGGTGAAGTCATTAAGTTTGAAGGTTTTCTCAAGGTATACCTTGAGTCCAGTGACGAAGAAGATGAGGAGCAGAAAGGTATGCTTCCTCCATTGAGTATAAATCAGGTACTTCAACTATCAGATTTAAGGGCTACTGAGCGCTTTACGCGTCACCCGCCAAGATATACTGAGGCTAGTCTGGTGAAAAAACTAGAAGAAATGGGCATTGGTCGTCCTTCAACATACGCTCCTACTATTTCAACAATCATTCGCCGGGAATATGTGGTGAAAGAAGATCGTGACGGTCACGAACGTAAGTTTACCGAACTGTCCCTTCAGGATGGAAGAATAGAACGTACGATTAAAACCGAAAATCACGGGGCCGAAAAATCGAAGCTTTTCCCTACCAGTACAGGAATGGTGGTCAACGATTATCTGGTAAATCACTTTGAAGACATCTTTGATTTCTCCTTCACAGCTAGTGTAGAAAAAGACTTCGATAACATTGCCGAAGGGAAACTTTCCTGGCGGGATATGATCAAAAACTTTTATACCCCTTTTCATAAGAAGCTAAACGAGGTAAAAGAAGAGGCAGTCGATAAAAGCCTAACTTCCCGAGATTTGGGAGAAGACCCGGAATCCGGAAAAAAAGTGAGTGTAAGAATCGGAAAATATGGTCCATATGTACAAATTGGGGATGTAGAAGACGAAGAAAAACCAAAGTTTGCCAGTCTACTGAAGGGTCAGTTGATGGAAACCATCAAATTTGAAGATGCCATGGAGCTCTTTAAGTTACCCAGGGTAGTTGGGTCCTTCGAAGATGCAGAATTGACGGTCAATATTGGTCGTTTTGGCCCCTATGTAAAGCATCAGAATAAGTTTTACTCCTTGGCTAAAACGGATGACCCTATGACTGTTACAGAGGATCGGGTCATTGAGATCATTAAGGACAAACGGGTTATTGAAAGCAATAGACTCATCAAGGAGTTTGACGAAGATCCAGACGTCAAGGTTTTGAATGGACGTTATGGACCCTATATTGCCTTTGGGAAGAAAAACGTTAAAATTCCCAAGGATCAGGAACCAGCATCTTTAACCTTTGAGCAAGTAGTAAAGCTTGCGGCCGAGACACCAGATAAGCCTGTGGGAAGAGGAAGTCGAAAGGCTCCTGCAAAAAAAACTACAGAAACCAAAAAGCCTGCAGCTAAAAAAACGGCTGCAAAAAAAACGGCTACCAAAAAAACTGCAACTAAGAAAATAAAAGAATAACGAATCAAGTGGCCCATTCTTCCTGGAATGGGTCATTTACGTTTCATTCTACACCCAATACAGGTCTACCTAAAAATTTAAGCGCCTAGATTATTTTAAGGGATGAAGAAAATTGTTGTTTTGTCTGGAGCAGGTATCAGTGCAGAAAGTGGTATCAGTACATTTCGTGACCAAAATGGCCTTTGGGAAAATTATCGTATAGAAGAAGTTGCCACTCCTGAGGCTTGGGCCAGAGACCCGGCGCTTGTACTCCAATTTTACAATCAGCGCCGTAAGAATGCCCTCGAGGTGGTCCCCAATAGCGCCCATCTGGCTTTAGCCGAGCTCGAAAAGCACTTCAATGTTCAAATCATAACCCAGAATATTGACAACCTTCATGAACGTGCCGGCTCTACTCAGGTTCTGCATCTTCATGGTGAACTGTTTAGATCCAGGAGCAGTATAGATCCTAAGATAACTTATCCTATAGAAGGATGGGAACTCAATATAGGAGATACCTCGGAGGATGGGAGTCAATTACGTCCGGATATTGTTTGGTTTGGAGAGGCTGTCCCAAAAATGGAAGAGGCCATACCGCATGTAGAGGAGGCGGACATTCTTATAATTATCGGCACCTCACTGGTAGTTTACCCGGCTGCTGGACTGATACATTATGCTCCCAAGAAGGCTTCCATCTTTCTAGTCGATCCCAAGCTTCCCGAGATCCGAACAAGGCCCAACTATCATCTTATTGAAGAGAAAGCCACAGTAGGCATGCAAATAGTCACAAATATTCTGCTAGAAGCGTATAATTAAAACTGGGGAATACTTTTGAAATTAGTTTTTAACTAATTTCGCAATTACAAATAATTACAAGAAAATACAGAACATGCAATTACTAGATGGGAAGGCCATATCGGCAGAAATAAAATCCGAAATCAAACAGGACGTGGCTGAATGGGTAAAAAGCGGTGGTAAAAAGCCTCACTTGGCGGCCATACTCGTGGGAGCAGATGGAGCCAGTCAAACGTATGTGGCCTCTAAAATCCGAAGCTGTGAAGAAATTGGCTTTACCTCTACCCTACTGAAATTCGATGCCGATATTACAGAAGATGAATTATTGGAGGCAGTAAATTCACTTAATAATGATGAGGATGTAGACGGATTTATCGTGCAACTTCCACTTCCCAAGCATATTTCTGAAAACAGAATTATGGAAGCGGTAGATTACCGAAAAGATGTCGACGGTTTTCACCCAATCAACGTAGGACGCATGTGCAAAGGTCTTCCTGCATATTTGTCGGCCACTCCTTTTGGAATCATTGAAATGCTCAAACGAGCTTCTATAGAGACTGCAGGTAAACATTGCGTTGTAATTGGAAGAAGCCAAATCGTTGGGCTACCCATGAGCATACTTATGCAGAGAAATGAATATCCTGGAAACTGTACCGTTACGATAACACATAGTAGAACCAAAAATTTACAAGAAATTTGTAAGTCTGCAGATATTTTGATTGTGGCCCTGGGCCGACCCGAATTTGTTACCCCCGATTATGTTAAAGAAGGAGCTGTGGTAATTGATGTGGGTATAACCCGAGTTGAGGATAGCAGCAAAAAAAGCGGTTTTGCGATCAAAGGGGATGTAAATTTTGCTCAGGTTGCGCCCGTTTCCAGCTATATCACCCCAGTCCCTGGCGGGGTAGGCCTCATGACCATTTGCGGACTACTTACCAACACTTTGAAGGCTACAAAAAAAGAAATATATGCCTGATATGTTTCGTGCCTGGGCAGTTACCCCAGGCACGTAATATTCTACATCCACTTCAAGGCCCTTCTTAACCACATCTCAAGCTTTGGCCCATAAGGAGGGAAAAGAAATTTAATGGTCCCAAACCTTCTTTTCATAACCCCTTTTGGATTGCTAAATTCGACAAATCCGTAAAAGCCATTAGATTTACCTATTCCACTCTGGTTGACACCTCCAAATGGAAGATCAGGATTTCCAAAATGAGATAAAACCTCGTTGACCAAAGCGTTTCCAGAACTTGTTTCCCTAAGGACTCTTTCGATATTGTCCTGATGCTTCGAATGTATGTATAGCGCTAAGGGTTTATCTCTGGCATTTACATAGTCGATTGCTTCCGACAAGTCTGCAAAAGGTATAATGGGAAGTATGGGGCCGAAGATTTCTTCCCGCATAAGCAACATGTCGTCTTTTACCTGATCTATTACTGTAGGCGCTATAAACTTAAGCTCGCTCTGATATTGCCCCCCGATCAGGATTTGAGCTCCCTTATTCTCAGCATCTTGCAAGTATCCAACAAGCCTGTCGAAATGGGAACCGTTGATAATTCGCGCCAGTGAGGAAGAAGCCTGAACCCCCTTTCCTTCTGGATCATACATTTTGGAAATCACTCGCCCTAAAAGTTCCATGAATTGGGGTTGAATGGATCGCTCTATCAAAACATAATCGGGGGCTATGCACGTTTGTCCCGCATTAAAAAATTTCCCCCAGGCTATTAGTCTGGCCGTTGATTCCAGATCGCAGGAAGCGTCGATAATGCATGGTGATTTTCCCCCAAGCTCTAAAGTAACAGAGGTAAGATTTTTTGAAGCAGCTTTCATTACAATTTTACCCACGGCAGTGCTACCGGTGAAAAATATATGGTCAAACGGTTGCTCCAAAAGCTTTTGTGCTACCTCCACATTTCCTTCCACTACTTTAACTTCTGTAGAAGGAAATATTGTCTCAATCATCTTGGAGAGAAAAGAACTGGAAGCGGGCGTCAGCTCTGAAGGTTTCAGGATGGCTACACATCCTGCAGCTACGGCCGAAATGAGGGGTTTAAGCGCTAAATTGATTGGATAATTCCATGGGCTTATTATCAGTACCTGACCTTTCGATTCGTAATAGATATGGTTAGATGTGCCGATGGCAGCTAATCCACTTACCTGCCGGGCTGGTTTCATCCATTTCTTCAGATGTTTTACCGTATAATTGATTTCATTAATCAGCACGAAGATTTCGCTGATCAGGGTCTCCGACTTTGGCTTTTGCAGATCCACGGCGGTGGCCTCGCAGGCAGTATCGAGATGAGCCAAAAGGTAGTCTTTCATGGCGATCAATTTCCTTTTTCGCTCTTCAAATACAGTTTGACCAATGACAAATTTATTGGCTTTCTGTGACTGAAAAATAAATTCTATCTCGCTGTTAGTCATCCTCCGGAGTAATTAATGGTAAAAAAACAATTTAATGCTTTTATTCCGGTAAAAGAATCGCTCCATCTATAAAAAAAAGGTCTACAAAACTTGCGATATTGATTAATTACTAAAATTTTTGCTAATTACTAAAGAAAATTCAGTCAATATCGTGTTAAGATGAGTATCGTAAGCAATAATATCAAATACCTTCGTCGACTTAACGGGTTGACTCAGGAGCAGTTTGCTAAAAAAATAGCCATTAAACGGTCTCTTTTAGGAGCCTACGAAGAGGCCCGCGCCAATCCGAATATTACCAATCTGAAGAATATGGCGGCGGCATTTGGCGTTTCAGTTGACAATTTGCTAAAAAATGATTTACGTCGATTGCGTGAAACACCCGACACCTTACTTCCACTAAATGTATCGCGACAGACTACCATTTCTACTGCCAGCAACACGGGCCCGAGCAGTAACAGATTATCCGTTCTCTCAGAACCACAGCCATTAGAGAAATTGATGGATAAGTTTTCCCCGGTTGCACCAGAAATCAGAACCGTATCTCGTCAGGTTAATCTTAAACCTATACATGGCCACCCGTTTCATACGTCCAGTAACATCCCACCGACTCGCACAGATAAGCAGCCCTATACTCATCATTCACCTGTAAGAGATATTGCAGAAGCTGGAAACGAAAGGGGTAGTATTCCGGTTTTTAATAATCATTATGACCCCATCCAAACGGAGGCAAAAAATTTACTGCCTAAATCCCATTACCCCAGCATTCAGTGGGTATCATTAAAAGACGAGGCAACTTATTTGAAAAACCTGCAAAATCCTCAATATATAGCTCAGTTACCCGTATTTTCACTACCAAATTTAGACCAGGGATACTACAGAGCCTTCGAAAGTGGCCCTGACTTCCCTCTTCCCGATTCGATATTAATCGGCACATTCGTAGGGAACTGGTACGATATACGTCACGGAGAAAAATATGTTCTGGTACTTAAAAGACATGGAATAGTTTATCGCCAAGTGGCCAACCAGGTGAAACAAAATGGCACCCTACTTGCCATGGCCTGTCATAATGGTATTGCAGATATGGAGATACCCATCCAGGAAGTCCTGGAAGTATGGGCCATCCAGGCCTATGTAGGAAAACAAATGCCCTCATCAAAGCCATCTTTAGATAAATTATCTAGTTTGGCAAATGAATTAAAAACAGAAATAGATCGGTTTCAAACGGAAATGATATAAGAATGTGCTCTATTCCTATTATTGGTTAGAGCACATCCGGCTAAGATCAGCCTTGAAGTAAAGGCTGCAAAATCGTTGTAATTTCATCCAGCTTCTTGCTCTTATTAGAAGGCTCAACAACGGAAACTCCAAGTTGGTACCAAAGGCCATCTCCAGCAGTTAGATAGCTACCTTTCTTTCTTGGTCGGTTCTCGGTGGCCTCATCGTATAGAAATTCCGCGCTATAGATCGTATCCAAAATTGTCTTCAATTGACTCCAGGCAAGTTCTTCCTGTCTGCCCAGGCTATTTCGAATATAGAAAGACTTGTTGGCGAAAGATGCCGTAAGATCCACAGACAATTCATCCTGCCCTATCACAAGATAAGTAAGCTCAAATGGTTTTTCTTTTCCTGCTACTTCAACTATTGCCTGCATAAATTCTTGAATAAAATATGCCCAGCGCTCGCGATCAACAGGATATATGGTTACTAGCTTACCTTTTTCTTCTATTTCAATTTCTACAAAGTCTTCAAACTCCACTTCTTCCCGTTTGCGGATAATCTTAGAAGAGGTAAGGATATCCTTAAATTCCTCAATCCAGACAGCAGGGATTTTTCCTTTAAATTTAAAGTCATCGTCGGTAGTAAACCCTTCATTATAAATTTCATCGTCCGTCAGATCCTCACGATGTAAATACTTGGTTGAAAAATCAATGAACAAATCATTCTCCGAACGAATATCCATTCTTAAACTATCATAATGAGCAAATGGTGCGGGTATTGCCGGTGCGGTTTGGAACCGTATGGTGTACCTGCCTGGTATTTCAAGATCTGTAATCATGGGTGTTTTTTATATACAATGTCAGCCGTTTTCAGCTTATCAATTTTTTCAGTCGCTGTCCTAGCAAATTGGGCCACAAAATGAATGGTCTTTGGCACTTCATAACGTTTCATAGCCTTAAGAAATCTGGTTTTCAGGGTGCTTTCTACTCCTTCCGACCCTTGATGTTCCAAAAATAACACTAATTTTTGACCCAATCGATCATCTGGCTCATACCAGCTAAAAAACGGAGCATTGATTCCAGCTTCCAGAAGGATTGGACCAAGCTGCCGATCGATCAGGTCTAAAATAATTTTTATGCCTCCAGAATTAATCACATGATCGGCTCTTCCAATCCACTCGAATTTATCGCCAGAAGTAAAACGTACGATATCATTGGTCTGGACCAGCTGTCCATCGGTAACTCCTCCCCGAACAAACAAACATCCTCGCTGATCATGACCCACTTCCATACCCGGCAGCACTGAATAGGTAAGCTCAGGGACAGGGTTCAGCCGTCGAATAGCGATATGACTCAGCGTCTCTGTCATCCCATAGCTCTGATATACCTTTGTAGGTAGCGACCGCAAGCTGCTAATTAAGCTTTCAGAAACAGGTGCGCCACCCAAAAGTATAGTATCTACATCGTCCAGTTTACATCTACTTTCCGGACTTTCTAAAATATTTTCCATCTGAAGAGGTACCAGAGCCGCAAAATCAAATATACTTCCATCAGGTACTGACTGAAGGGGATTGGAGGAGGCTGGCGTGAGGGTAAGCTGCCAATCCAGTTCCATCCCTCTTACAAGCATCATCAGGCCTCCAACATAGTCTGTATTCAGACAAACCAAAGCTCGACTGGCTTTCCCTAATGAAAAGGCGGTTCCGGTCATTCGAGCACTAGCTTCAAGCTGACGCCGGTTAACCGTAATTGTTTTGGGAAGTCCTGTTGATCCTGATGTTTGTAGATCGAAAACCATTTGGCCCGATAGCCAGCATCTCATGAATTCATAAGCTTTCTGAAATTGAGGTAGAAGCGGGCTATCTCCAGCCGCTATTGCTTTCCGGTTGGTACACCAATAATTGGTCATAGATAAGGTATGGTCCTAAGGCAGTTAATATATCAAGGATGGTTATAACAGACTCTCCTTTTCCATTTGAAGGGCGAAAGATAAATATAAGTTTTTGACTGTCCGAAAAACAATCTTTAATTTCGCAGTACTTGTATGGTATGCACCAATCAGAATCCGATTGTAAATCGTACAAGAATAAAAGTTGTACATTGGGAGAATGTAGAATTAATAAATAAGCTTTTTGGTCATATAGTATAATTAAATCAGTTTTATGTCAGCTTCAGTTCAATGGGAAACCATTAAAGAATATCAGGATATATTATTTACCCTGCATGAGGGTATAGCCAAAATCAGCATTAATCGCCCGCAGAAACATAATGCATTCACCCCTCAGACGGTCAGTGAGATGATCGATGCGATGCACATCTGCCGGGAAGATCCGAAAATAGAAGTAATTATCCTTACCGGTGAGGGAGGAAAGGCATTCTGTTCAGGTGGCGATCAATCGGTGAGAGGGCATGGTGGATATATTGGAGAAGATCATGTGCCCCGCCTCAATGTGCTAGACTTACAAAAAATGATTCGATCGATTCCCAAAGTCGTGATAGCCATGGTAGCAGGCTGGGCTATAGGTGGTGGACATGTGTTGCATGTAGTATGCGACATGACCATTGCGGCCGACAATGCTAGGTTCGGTCAGACAGGACCCAAGGTAGGTAGTTTTGACGGTGGATTTGGAGCTTCTTATCTGGCGAGGGTAGTCGGTCAGAAAAAAGCCAGAGAAATTTGGTTTCTCTGTGACCAATATGATGCCGACGAAGCATTGCAGATGGGCTTAGTTAATAAGGTTGTTCCGCTGGAAGAATTAGAAGCGACCACCATAGCCTGGTGTAAGAAGATTCAGGTTAAAAGCCCCTTGTCAATTCGCATGTTAAAGAGTTCATTTAATGCCGAACTTGACGGTCAGGCTGGAATTCAGGAGTTGGCTGGAAATGCTACGCTCCTATATTATCTGAGTGAAGAGGCTAAGGAAGGCTTTAATTCGTTTTTGGAAAAACGTACCCCGGATTTCAGCAAATTCCCTAAATTTCCCTGATCAAATTTATTGCTTATCCGCTGTGACGTAATCCATTCAGCAGCGGATAGCTTATACTCTTTATTAAGAAAAACTGTCAAATATGAATTACTGGCTCATCAAGTCGGAACCATTTAAGTATTCCTGGGATCATTTTGTAGAAGAAGGAGAATCCATGTGGGATGGCGTGCGAAATTATCAGGCTCGTAATAACATGATGGCAATGAAAGAAGGCGATCAGGCCCTATTCTATCATAGCAATGTCGGCAAAGAAGTGGTCGGAATCGCCAAAGTGAGTAAAGAACATTACCCCGACCCAACCTCAGACGACCCCAGATGGGTAGTGGTGCATTTCAAACCGGTCGCGAAACTTCCTAAGGCCATCAGCCTAGCACAGATCAAACAGGACCCTCAACTGAAAGATATTGCCTTGGTAAAACTCTCAAGATTGTCGGTATGCCCGTTAAAAATGGAAGAGTTTGATCATATCGTTGCCCTTGCTTATGAACCTTAGTCGTATCATTATTTTACTACTGTTTTTGTTGACATTCGATTGGTCCACAGCGCTTGGACAGGAAGTTCGTCGAATTGAAATTCCAATTAAAGGTAATGTAGAAACCATCCGGACCATCCCGATCGGAGAAAAAGGTGTTATAGTCATTTCTAAACCTACCAAAGACTCATTCCTAGTACGCAGATTTAGTACCGATTTGGACAATATATGGTCCATTGAGGGTCCGTTAGGAGCCAATCTGGATTTGATAACTACAACCTATGACGGAAAGTCGATCTACCTACTTTTTAATAAAACCAAAAGCAGCATCTATAAAATCGTAAAAGTAAATATTGGGCCAGGATTTCTAGAGACTTTTCATATAGAGACCATGCCCCGGTTTGAACTCACAGATTTTGTCAGTATGGGATATTCCATTTTTATGGCTGGAAAATTGCGCAACGAAGCCGTATTATTATATTCCCAACTCGATACTCCCAAAACCAGAATTCTTCCTTCTGCAATGCAAGGATCTAGCGTCATTCAGTCATTAGAAGTAGATAGTCTTCATGGCCTGGTTCATGTCAATTACGCCATTAAAAATGGCAAAGAAACTAAATTATTGGTCAGGGCCTACGACGATAGGGGCAGGGTGGCCTTAGAGGTGGAACAAGTACCCGAGCCAGAGTATTCCATTATCAATGGCCGATTGCAGATAATTGATAATAATACGCAACTTCTAGTGGGTACTTACGGCTATCGGAACATGCAGAGTACACGCTCTGCAGCCAGCCAGGGGATATTTATCAGTAAATTTGTGGATGGAAAAGTCCAATATGCTCGTTATCATAGTTTTACCGACTTCAGCAATTTCTTTCAATTCCTAAATCCACGTCAGCAGGAAAAACTCGAAAAGAGGATTGATAAGAAAAAAGAAGCAGGCCAGGACTTAAAGCTCAATTACCGCTTACTACTTCACGATCTTATTCCCCATAACGAAAACTATTTATTGCTGGCGGAAGTCTATTATCCGGAATTCCGCTATCAGACTCCAGGCATGGGGTCCGGATACCAGTCCATGATGGGTTACCCCTTTGGCAGAAGTTTGTATAACCCTTATCTTTACAATCCCATGTACAACGGAAGGGCTTATAATCAACAAATATTCGATGGTTTTACCTACACCCATGCTATCGTCGCTGGCATTTCTGCAACTGGAAACATAATATGGGACAACCATATAAATTTTGAAGGGGTAAAATCCATGGATTTACGGCAGAAGGTTAAGCTTCAGACACTTGCTGGCGATCAGGTTAAACTCGCTTATACTAAAAGTGGTAAGGTAATGAGCAAAACCATCAGCCAAAACAGGGTAGTCAAGGGAGAGGCAAGTTTTACGCTCCCCACGGGCGTGGAAGGAGACAAAATACGGAAAACTGAAACGGATGATATTGATTTCTGGTACGATCACTACTATATCGCCTGGGGTTCTCAACGAATTAGCAACCCGAATACATCCTCCGAAAACCGTGGACGAAGGAATATTTACTATTTAGCCAAAATAGAACACTGATTCAAGACACAGTTGTGCTAGCCCGGCAGAAACAGGGGAACCAATCATCTGCTATTTTATAATTTCATCATACTTATCATTCAACCTGCTTTCCGTGTTATTACTTACGCCAGACCAACATACTGATTACCAGCTGATAGATTCCGGTGCTTACGAAAAACTTGAAAAATTCGGACCTTACACCTTGCGTCGTCCTGAGCCACAGGCCATTTGGGACAAATCTCTTTCCGAAAAGGAATGGGTTCAACAGAGTAATGCAACTTTCAAAAAAGACAAAAATGCACAAGACAAAGGTCAGTGGATTGTCGGCAATGACATGCCCGATCGCTGGGTAATGCAATATCGCACAGGGGATCTTCACCTTCGTGCAAAACTGGCCCTGTCTTCTTTCAAACATGTTGGAATTTTTCCTGAACAGGCTACTAACTGGGACTTTATAGCCAGCAAGCTTAAGGATATTCATGAAGAAAAGCCTAACGTCTTAAATCTCTTTGCCTACACCGGTATCGCTAGCTTAGCCGCTAAAGCATCTGGTGCTGACGTAACCCATGTTGACTCTGTCAAGCAGGTCATCAGCTGGTCGCGTGAAAACATGGAACTTTCTGGCCTGAATAATATCCGTTGGGTGGTTGAAGATGCTGTCAAATTCGTTCAGAGAGAAGTACGACGTGGAAATCAATATAATGGAATCATATTAGATCCTCCAGCTTACGGCAGGGGCCCCGACGGTGAGAAATGGGTTCTGGAAGAGCAGTTAAATGAACTCCTCCGCTTATCGGCTTTACTGTTAAAGAAAAAAAATTATTTCTTTATCATCAATCTTTATTCTCTGGGATTGTCGGCACTGATCGTTGACAATCTTGTGAAAGCTCATTTTGGAGAGGGAATTAAACATGAATTCGGCGAATTATATATTCCAGATAGTTTTAATAAAAAACTGCCACTTGGCGTTTTTTCGCGATTTTCAGATATTTCCTAATAATCATGCCCTCAAGATACACCTGGGAGTGGAATGCCTTTAAGAGTTCTATATTTTAATTATTTTCATAAGGCGTGATACGTTGTAGCTTATATATATTAGTCCTTTTACTTATTTGCTTATCTTCTTGTCAAAAAGAAGATCAAAGCGACACGCGCATTCCACCGGTTCTAGAAAATGCCAGGGAAGAGTGGCAAAAGACTGCAATCCTTTCTCTAACGGATCTGATCCGGCGAGGACTCGATCGGGAAGATAATTATTTTAAAAGGGCAAGAATTTATTTTGACCAGGAGAACTACCCTGCGGCATTGTCTGATATCAATACGGCGATTGAGGGAGACGCCAACCGATCCGATTTTTTCCTTTTAAGAGGGAAAATCTATATGGAACTAGAACAGATCGAAAAGGCCCTTGCCGATGCGGAGCGCTCAGAAGCTCTGCAGCAGTCCAGCCCTGAGCTATATATACTGTTAGCGGATATTTATCAGTCTGGTAATAATCATCGGAAGGCCGTTGCATATTTAAATCAGGCCATGAAGATGACACCCTTCGATGGATCAGTCTATTTTGTTAAGGGGATGATCCAGGCGCATCAGGGCGACAGTTTGGCAAGCTTAGAAAGCTTAAGAGAAGCCATTAACCTGAATCCGAGGTTCCGCCGGGCTTATGAAGAATCGACCAGGATTTATCGCCGTTTAGGCAAACCAACCGAGGCTTTACAGATCAACAATCTGGCTATTAATCGATTTCCAGACCGTCCTGAGCTGTATTTTGAGAGAGGAGAGGTATTCCGGATAATGGCATTACCTGACACGGCAATCATTCAGTATCGCAAAGCAGTTGCATTGAAGCCTGACTATGAAAAGGCTTTAATGCAATGGGCCAAAACGGCGATAGGTCAAAAAGCGTACAGTCAGGCCCTGCCTCCTTTAGAAAAACTTCAGCAAATTCGTCCCGCCGACACCGGAATACTGGAATTGTCGGGATATGCCTTTGAAAAACTGGGAAATTTTGTCCAGGCCAAGGCCATTTATACCCGTATCTTAGAGTCAAATTCCAGTAATCAGAATGCGCGTTATGGCATGTATCGTATTCAATCTCTGGAAAATGCCTATCTTCAAAAGGACCATTCACCTCTCCTATCTGACGAAAATGAGTCTCATAGGGACAGCTCCAGAATTAAAATCAGCCCGATCCAACCTAAAGGAACTATAAATTTGAAGATAGATACCTTAAGAAAGGCCAAAATTGAATAGATTTGCAAGATATACGTACCAAAAAGGCTGAAAATTCCTTTTTCTGTGTCGACTAGCATACATCAAGATCAATCGCAATACATATTATAATTGAATGAAAGACGAGTCCGAAATTATTATAACGCTTCCAGATGGTAGCAAACGAAATTACCCCAAAGGTGCAACAGCCATAGACATAGCCCTGAGCATTAGCGAAGGATTGGCCCGAAATGTAATCGCTGCCAAAGTTGGTGATGAAGTTTGGGATCCCAACAGATCTATCCAGGAAGATTCGATGGTTAAGCTTTTAACCTGGAACGACGATGATGGTAAAGCAACCTTCTGGCATTCATCTGCTCACCTATTGGCAGAAGCTCTGGAAGCGCTGTATCCTGGGGTGAAATTCGGTACCGGACCCTCCCTTGAGCGCGGCTTTTACTACGATATAGACCTAGGTGAGCATACCATTAGTCAGGATGATTTCCCTAAAATAGAGAAGAAAATGCTCGAGCTGGCCCGCCAGAAAAACGAGTATGTCAGAAAACCAATTTCAAAAGAAGAGGCCATTGCCTACTTCACTGAAAAGGGGGACCAATACAAGCTTGAACTGATCGATGGACTGGAAGATGGTTCCATCACTTTGTATCAACAAGGAAACTTTACGGATCTTTGCAAAGGTCCTCATATTCCCAATACAGGAATTATCAAAGCCATCAAGCTAACGAATATTGCTGGGGCCTATTGGAGAAATAAGCAGGAAAACAAAATGTTGACCCGCATTTATGGTATTACTTTTCCCAAACAAAAGGAACTCGATGAACATTTGGCACTTATGGAGGAGGCCAAAAAAAGAGATCACCGACGGTTGGGTAAAGATCTGGAGTTATTCGCTTTTTCCGAAAAAGTGGGTCAGGGACTCCCCTTGTGGCTGCCTAAGGGAGCAATGTTACGGGAAAGACTTGAGAGTTTCCTTCGCAAGGCCCAAACCAGAGCCGGATATCTACCTGTGGTTACACCTCATATCGGCAGCAAAGAACTATATATTACTTCCGGCCATTGGGAAAAATATGGCAAGGATTCATTTCAGCCGGTCAAAACGCCCAATGAAGGTGAAGAGTATTTGCTTAAACCCATGAACTGTCCGCATCACTGCGAAATCTACAAAACCTCACCCCGCTCCTATAAAGACCTACCTTTACGGTTTGCTGAGTTTGGTACTGTATATCGATATGAACAAAGTGGGGAATTACATGGCCTAACGCGGGTTCGCGGGTTCACCCAGGACGACGCACATATTTTCTGTCGTCCCGATCAGGTTAAGTCAGAGTTTTTGAAAGTAATCGACCTTGTATTATATGTCTTCAATTCCTTAGGATTTGATGACTACAGTGCCCAGATTTCTTTGCGGGATCCGGAAAATAAACAAAAATACATTGGGAACGATGAAGACTGGGAAAAAGCGGAACAAGCCATTATCGAAGCTGCGGCAGAGAAGGGGCTAGCCACTGTTACAGAGCTTGGAGAGGCTGCATTTTACGGACCCAAACTTGATTTTATGGTTCGGGATGCACTAGGAAGAAAATGGCAGCTCGGAACCATACAGGTAGATTATCAGTTGCCTCAGCGTTTTTCACTGGAATATACAGGCTCCGACAACCAGAAGCATCGTCCGGTCATGATCCATAGGGCACCCTTTGGATCTATGGAGCGTTTCATTGCTATCCTTATTGAGAATACAGCTGGGCAATTCCCATTATGGCTTTCACCCGATCAAATTGCCATCCTGCCGATTTCTGAAAAATTCGCTGATTATGCAGAAGACGTCTTTTTCCAATTACAAGACCATGATATACGTGGATTTGTAGATCATAGGGACGAGAAAATAGGGCGAAAAATTAGAGATGCAGAAGTGACGAAAGTTCCCTTTATGCTTATTGTAGGCGAGAAAGAGATGGAGGAAGGCAAAATTTCTATCCGACGCAAAGGAGAAGGAGATCTAGGAAGTCTGACAATTGCAGAATTTGCTGATTTCTTTAAAAAAGAAGCTAAAATTTGAAGTTTTCAGGATAAATTACTATAATTAAGTAAATAAGGCACTATTTTTGTGGCGTTAGTGTTAAATCATTGATTCCACTTTTAACCAAAAAATCACCAATCCAATCATATATGGCATTAAGACCCCATAGCGGCCGGTTCAGAGTTCCCGAAGAACCCTATAAAATAAATGATCGAATCACAGCAAAAGAAGTTCGTCTGGTAGGCGAAAATATAGAACCAGGAGTTGTTGATATTGCAACGGCGAAAGCCATGGCTAAGGCTCAAAGCCTTGACCTGGTGGAAATTGCGCCTACTGCGGTACCACCTGTTTGTAAGGTGGTGGATTACTCCAAATTCAAATACGAGCAGAAGAAAAAACAAAAGGAGATAAAAGCCAAGGCTCAAAAGGTTGTTATTAAAGAGATTCGTTTCGGTCCCAATACCGACGACCATGATTTTGAATTCAAATTAAAGCATGCCATTAACTTCCTAAAAGAAGGCTCAAAGGTGAAGGCTTACGTCCACTTCGTAGGTCGTACTATTGTTTTCAAAGAACGTGGCTCCAATCTTCTCAATAAATTCTCGGAAGCGTTAGCTGACTATGGAAAACTTGAAATGCAGCCAAAGCTCGAAGGAAAACGTATGACGATCATTTTGGCACCTGCGGTTGCCAAGAAGTAATAGTCTATCTTATATTCAAAAAATCGTAAAAGTGTGTCTTCACACCTTTACGATTTTTTATTTTGAGGTATTCTTTATAATTTTGCACGCTGTTTTATATTTAATCAACTATTCTATTTTTTATTATGCCTAAAATGAAAACCATTTCTGGTGCGAAAAAACGCTTTTCGCTTACTGGAACAGGTAAAATCAAGCGTAAACATGCTTTTCACAGCCACATTCTTACCAAAAAATCAAATAAGCGCAAGCGGAAATTGATGAAAACTGGTTTGATCGATGTAAGCAACGAGAAGCAAGTTCTGGCAATGCTTCGCAAATACTAAGCGAACACTGCCCCTATTTATAAAATACCATTTCGGTTTTTTGTTCCACCCGATTGCCGGCTTTCAAGTCTCCGTTAAGGAGCGCCGACCATCAAAAACAGTTAAATTATGCCACGTTCAGTGAACCACGTTGCGTCGCGTGCAAGACGTAAAAAAGTATTAAAATTAGCGAAAGGTTATTTCGGCCGTCGCAAGAATGTATGGACCGTTGCCAAAAACGCCGTAGATAAAGCTTTAAGCTATGCCTATGAAGGTCGTAAACAGAAGAAACGCCATTTCCGTGCACTTTGGATTCAGCGTATTAATGCAGGAGCCAGAATTCATGGTCTATCCTACTCCCAATTAATGGGCAAATTGGGAAATAAAGGAATTGCTCTTAATAGAAAGGTGCTTGCCGACCTGGCAATGAATCATCCCGATGCTTTTAAAGCGATCGTTGATCAAGTAAAATAAAACAGCATCCCGCCAATTGGCGGGATTTTTTTTTGAAACAATTTTTAATTAGTGTTACTTCAAGGCTTGGGAACAGTCTCAAACCTATAACACTAAACGCAAAACCATGCTAGACCAACTATTAGGCCTCATTCAGGAAAATTCTCAGAAAGCAATCGTGGAAAACCCTCAGGTGCCCAACGAAAAAAATAACGATGTAATGACCACCATTATGAGTGCTATTACTGGAGGTATGCAACAGCAGGCGGCCTCAGGCAACATGCAGGGAATTATGGGTCTCCTTTCGGGCAAGGAAGGACAGTCTGCCTCGGCCGGCTTAATGGATAATCCCATTGTGTCCTCTATTGCTAATAATGCCATCCGATCGATCACAGAAAAATTTGGCCTGAACAGCGGAGCTGCTTCGGGAATCGTTGCATCCGTACTTCCTGGTGTTCTGCAAAGCCTAATCAGTAAGGTTAGCAACCCCAACGACTCTAGCATCGATTTTAATAGTATCCTGGGGGGGCTTGCCGGCGGCAGCAGTCAAGCCGCACCCTCTACGAGTGGCGGCTTCGATTTTAATCAGATTGGATACGCATTGGCCGATGGGAAATTAGATATGAACGATCTGATTAACGTAGGTGGAAGTTTGATGGGGGGTGGAAACAAGACCGGTAAAGATCAGGCCGGGGGATTAGACCTTGGCGGCATGCTAGGAGGTCTGTTTGGGAAATAAGTAATATATAAACTCCTGAAAAGCCCAGTGTCTATGAATTTAGGCACTGGGCTTTTATTGTATATATGATGCCATCGTTAAATATGTGCATGGTGTATGGTATCATTTGGTTTATCGATCGTATTTCAATTACTTTAATGGTCCTAAACCACAAACGATACGATGGAGTCTAGAAGAGAATTTATAAGAAAAGCTACATTATTAACAGGTGCTGCAGGTATGATGGGAAGTATTCCGGAATCCATAAAAAAAGCTCTGGCCATTGATCCTGCCCCTGGAAGTACCTACCTCGATGCTGAACATATCGTGGTATTAATGCAGGAGAATCGTTCCTTCGATCATGCTTACGGTAGCCTTCAGGGTGTTAGAGGATTCAATGATCCCAGAACGATACGGCTTCCCAATGGAAATCTCGCCTGGATGCAAACTGATGCATTTGGAGCCACACATGTACCCTTTCGCTTAAATATGAGGGCCTCCAATGCCACCTGGATGGGTTCGCTCCCCCACTCCTGGACCGACCAAGTGGATGCTCGAAACAAGGGTTTATATGATAATTGGCTGATTGCCAAACAACCGGGCAATTCATTATACAAGCATATGCCATTAGCACAAGGTTATTATAATCGTGAAGATATCCCCTTCTACTATGCCCTGGCGGACGCTTTTACAGTAGGCGATCAAAATTTCTGTTCTGCTATGACCGGTACTACCCCCAACAGACTGTACCTATGGACAGGAACAATACGCGAAACTCCCAGCACTGAATCATATGCCAATGTAAGAAATGAAAACGTAAATGACGAGCGTGAGGCCTCATGGAAAACCTTTCCGGAACGTTTGGAAGATGCAGGAATTCCCTGGCGAATCTATCAGAACGAACTCAGTATAAGGACCGGATTCGAGGGGGAGGAAGAAGAATGGCTGGCCAATTTTACAGATAGTCCTTTAGAATGGTTCAAACAGTATAATATTCGATATCATACCGGTTACCAGAACTATATTTCCAAAAAACTTACCGAGCTACGGAAAGAAATTTCGGAAATACGTGCCGAATTACGAGCAGTGAATAAGGATGAATCCAGCGCAAAAAAACTCCGTAAATCTCTTGAAGACAAGAATTTATTAGTTGAATTTCTTCAGGCCGAACAAAAGGAATGGAGTGCGGAAAATTTTAACAAGCTCACTGAGTATCAGAAAAGTATTCATAGAAGGGCATACACGACCAATATTAACGACCCTGATTATCGGCGTATTACGACGGTCCAGTATCATGATGGGGACATTATTAGAGAGGCAAAAGCGCCCCAGGGCGATATTTTGCATCAGTTTCGGACCGATGTAAACAATGATCGGCTACCTACCGTCTCCTGGTTGGTAGCTCCCGAAAACTTTTCGGACCACCCCACCTCTCCCTGGTATGGGGCATGGTATGTTTCGGAGGTAATGGACATACTTACAAAAAATCCGGAGATTTGGAAGAAAACAATCTTCATCCTATGTTATGATGAAAATGATGGGTATTTCGATCATGTTCCGCCGTATGTCGTTCCTAATCCCTACAAATCGGATAGTGGAAAAGTTTCGGATGGTATTGACTGCAAGACTGACTATGTTACTAAGGAGCAGGATATGCGCCAGAAAGAGGAATCTCAAAGCAGAGAAAGTCCTATTGGGCTAGGATACAGGGTACCGTTGGTTCTGGCCTCACCCTGGAATCGCGGGGGAAAGGTTTTCTCCCAAATCTCTGATCATACCTCTATTCTTCAGTTTATGGAGCATTTTCTGACTCATAAAACGGGAAAGCAAATTAAGGAGGAAAATATCAGTGAATGGCGTCGTACTATCTGTAGTGATCTTACGGCTTCCTTCAGCCCTTACGATGGAAAAAAAATTGCATTACCAGGTTTTCTCGATCGAAATGAATTTATGGAGGGCATTCATAATGCTCAATTCAAAAAACTTCCGAGCGGATTTAAAGCGCTCACAGAAGAAGAAATAAAATTGGCCAATCAGGCTCCACATAAGTCCAAGGTACTCCCCCAGCAAGAACCGGGCATACGTCCTTCCTGTGCCCTACCCTATGAACTATATGCCGACGGATCCTTCAAGACAGATTTAAATGCATTTCAAATATCGTTTAAAGCGGGAAACGATATGCACGGCGCCAAATCATCTGGCAGTCCTTTCATCGTATATGCCCGAAATTTCGAGGCTGATCCTGATCAGACTGTCAGGAATTATGCCGTTCGTGCAGGTGACAGTCTTCAAGATCAATGGCCTTTGAATTCCTTCCAAAATCAGAACTACGATCTAGAAGTAAATGGACCCAATGGGTTTTACCGTCAATATAAAGGTGAAAAATCTGGCATCACTCCCGACATTCTATGCCGATATGCAAAAGACCAGGCCGGCAAATTTACTGGAGATCTTATATTAGAGATTAAGCCTGTTACAGGCCAGCCGAAATTCACTGTCAAAATCCGGGATAATGCTTATAATACTAAGACCCTGAGCAAGATAATTGATCCCAAAACCCTTCATGAAGGCTCTGTTACAGTCAAATTGGACCTCCAAAAAAACCATTACTGGTACGACATTACGGTGACCATTGAGGGAAATAGCTCCTTTTCCCAGCGTTATGCCGGGCGAGTAGACTGCGGTCGGGAGAGCATGACAGATCCATTTATGGGCAGGATGGTGTAATCTCCTAATCCTCCAATTTCGGCTTTACAGTCCCGCATAATCGGTAAATAAACCGGGTATGCGGGACTGACACTTTGTCACCACAGCGGCTTATTCTCCGGTTTGGTACGGGGTTTTTAGTATTAAACCAAAGCTATAAGAGCTATCGAAAAATAAAGAGGACTTAATTTAAATAACCAAAATAACGATTCAAATGGGAAAAATAATTGGCATAGACTTAGGAACTACTAACTCCTGCGTGGCTGTCATGGAAGGTAACGAGCCTGTCGTAATAGCCAACAGCGAAGGAGCCCGCACGACCCCCTCCGTGGTTGCTTTCATGGATAATGGTGAGCGTAAGATCGGTGCGCCTGCCAAGCGTCAGGCAATCACCAATCCCAAGCATACTATCAGTTCGATCAAACGTTTCATGGGTAAGAAGTACAACGATGTATCCAGTGAAATGAAAACGATCGCTTATACCGTAGAACAAGGGCCTAATAACACTCCACGTGTACCCATCGGCGATCGCCTATATACTCCACAAGAAGTATCCGCCTTTATTCTTCAGAAAATGAAGCAGACCGCTGAAGATTATTTAGGACAGGAAGTAACCGAAGCAGTAATTACGGTTCCTGCCTACTTTAACGATGCAGAGCGTCAAGCTACCAAGGAAGCCGGTCAGATTGCCGGGTTGGATGTAAAAAGGATCATTAACGAACCTACGGCTGCGGCCTTGGCTTATGGTCTCGACAAGCAACACCAGGATATGAAAATCGCGGTTTTCGACCTTGGTGGTGGTACCTTCGATGTTTCTATCCTTGAGTTGGGCGATGGGGTTTTCGAAGTAAAATCTACCGATGGTGATACCCATCTTGGAGGGGACGATTTTGACCAGGTAATCATTAACTGGCTTGCCGACGAGTTCCAGAAAGATGAAGCAGTAGACTTGCGGAAAGATCCAATGGCGCTGCAGCGTCTTAAAGAAGCTGCGGAGAAAGCAAAGGTAGAGTTGTCCAGCTCTACTCAAACGGAAATCAACCTTCCGTATATTTTCCCAGTAGATGGTATCCCCAAGCACTTAGTACGTACACTTACTCGTTCGAAATTCGAACAATTAGCCGATACTTTGTTCCAGAGAATGATGGAGCCTTGTAAAAGAGCTATGAAAAATGCTGGCTATAGCAATAGTGACATAACGGAAGTGATATTGGTTGGGGGAAGTACCCGTATTCCAAAAGTTCAGGAAGAAGTTGAGAAATTCTTTGGCAGAAAACCTTCGAAAAATGTAAACCCTGATGAAGCTGTCGCCGTTGGTGCCGCTATTCAAGGAGGCGTTTTAACTGGAGAAGTGAAGGATGTACTTCTGCTAGACGTTATTCCATTGTCATTAGGAATAGAAACGATGGGTGGTGTTTCAACCAAATTAATTGATGCCAATACCACGATTCCAACTAAGAAAACGGAAGTATTCTCTACTGCCGCTGATAATCAGCCTTCTGTGGAAATACACGTCCTTCAAGGTGAACGCCCAATGGCCAATCAAAACAGGACTCTAGGTCGTTTCCATCTTTCTGACATACCACCGGCTCAGCGCGGAGTGCCTCAGATCGAAGTAACATTCGATGTGGATGCCAACGGTATCCTGAGTGTTTCGGCTAAGGACAAAGGAACCGGCAAAGAGCAGAAAATTAGAATTGAGGCATCAAGCGGTCTTACCGAAGAGGAGATCAATAAAATGCGTGAAGAGGCAAAAGCCAACGAATCGGCTGACAAGGCTGAACGCGAGAAAGTAGATAAAATTAACGCTGCTGACACCTTGATTTTCTCTACGGAGAAGCAACTTAAAGAATATGGCGATAAGCTTTCTGAAGGCAATAAAACGACCTTAGAAAGTGGTTTGACAGAGCTTAAAGCCGCTCATGCCGCCCAAAATATTGAAGGAATCGATGCTGCCATGGAAAAATTAAATGCGGCATGGCAAGCAGCCTCTCAGGAAATGTATGCTCAAGGCGCACCAGATCAAGGAGCTCCCGGAGCTGGTGCTGGTGCAGCCAATAATGGTGCTGAGAACTCGAATGCCTCTAGCGGAAATGCGGATGATGTAACTGACGTAAATTTCGAAGAAGTGAAATAAGCATTTAATATATATCTTAATCCCCATCTTTACGGATGGGGATTTTTTTTGCTCAATATGTCACGTTATGTGTAAAATTGTCGTATTTATATGGAAATTTCGACAGGTAGTGATGCTGGCATCCTTTTTACATTTATGTCACTGTCAACTAATTTATTAACACCATGATCAATAAGGAATCCATACACCAAGTACCAGAACTGATGTACCTCACTCCCACAACACGGGAACGTGCCTTGTTAATAGCTCAGGACCTGTTGAGTCACGAGAATATAGACCCGGTTAAGGCCTTAAGAAAATCAATTTTAATAGCAAAAAACTGGGCCGTCAAAAATATTAATCGGAAGGTGTGGAAGAAAATAAAATTTAATGAAAAAGACGTCTTATGAGCTATTCTGACCTTAAAAATAAAGTGGCCATTATTACAGGATCCAGTTCCGGTATAGGGCAAGCCTGTGTGGAATATTTAGGTTCTTTGGGAGCCAAAGTAGTGGTTAATTATGCCCGGAGCGAGGAGGAAGGGCAAGCTACCTTGGAGAAGATTCAAAAGGCAGGAGGCACTGGCATCCTTGTCCAGGCCGACGTGAGCAATGAAGCCGATGTGCAAAGGTTATTCTCAGAGACTGTAGAGGCTTTTGGACGAGTAGATATATTAGTGAGCAATGCCGGGATGCAGAAAGATTCATCTTTCCTTGACATGAGTCTCGACGAATGGAATAAGGTAATTGGCGTCAATCTGACAGGTCAGTTTCTTTGCACCCGCGAGGCTGCCCGACTTTTCGTGAAGCAGGCCAAAAATACACCGCCTTCAGAAGATGCCTGCATAGGGAAAATGATATTGATGAGCTCCGTGCATGACGTAATCCCCTGGGCGGGTCATGTTAATTACGCGGCTTCTAAAGGGGGCGTGTTGATGTTAATGAAAACACTTTCTCAGGAACTAGCCCCTATGAAAATCAGAGTTAATGCCGTTAGCCCAGGAGCCATCAAAACTGCTATTAATGAAGAGGTATGGTCCGATTCTGAGAAGAGCCAGGAATTACTTAAATTAATACCGTATAAAAGAATTGGAACGGCCCTGGATATTGCCAAAGCGGTTGCCTGGTTGTCTTCAGATGACTCAGACTACGTAAATGGTGCCACCATATATATAGACGGTGGAATGACACTTTATCCTGGATTTGCCGATAATGGGTAAGGATAAGCCCATTTTAAGGGGCGCAGAAGCTATTCCGGGCCAATTTAGTTGATGGCGTTTCTTGAAATAAGTGAAAGTTTCTCTCACTGGGGCATAAAACCCTGTCAAGGGACCCAACTGAATGTTACCCATTCTAACTGAAACTGAAAGTAGGCCAACAAGCCAGTTAGGAATGACTCATGCGCGAAAAGTTTCTTGAATAGGTAAGATTATTAATTATACTTTTCACCCCGGAAAGCTGATCTATCAGGGCAAATATTATCTGACGATCCTTTTCTTGACTTACTTTCCCATCTAAAAAAACGCGCCCTGCACTTACCAGCACCCTTACATTTTGATAGTAACGTAAACCTTCACCTAGGGTTTTCATTATCTGTTCTTTCAAACATCGATCTGCCTCCGACTCGGACATATCCATTTCCACACCTGCATCACAAAGAACCTTCATCTGGGGATATGCAGTGATAATTTCGAGAATTCGTCTCTTCTGTTCCTGATCGTGAAACTGACCGGTTATAATGGCCAGTTTTCCATCCAAGTCAATCTTCAACTTATTGTTGATACCGGATTCTAATTTTAGATCATCTATCTGTTGAAAGATATCAGATCTTATTTCTTCAATGGTTTTCATATTATTATGAGGAAATGAGTTAGACTATACAGAGTAGAAACGAGCTGGATATTTCCAGAGGCGAAGTAGAGCGAATACTATATACTGTCCCGGTTAAATGTCAGTAGAGAGGACAGGGAACTTGGTAAATCTGCTTTCAAATATTTTTGTCACCTGAAAAAGCAATTCGGCTACACAAATCTATTATGGATCATTTATAAATCAAAGTAAAATACTTAGATCTCATTAAATAAAACATTTTATAAAGTCATAGTACGAAGCTAAGTCGTACACGGGTCCATATTTCAAAATAGCATTTTCAGACCATAAACGAAGCTAAATATAATCAAAATAATACTATTTTTCTAGATAAAAAGCATAAAATCCTTATAAAATATAGACTTTGTAGACTGATCAGTCCATAAATATATATTAGATAAAGGGAACAAATAGCCATCCTGAAACGTAGCTCATACATTAGTAATTATTGTTTCATGATATGTCCGACACCATCCTACAGTTAATAGACCAGCACTTTCCCTATTTTGAATCCAGTTTAAAGAAACGGTTGGCTGACGCTTGCTCCTTGCGTCAATTCTCGGAGGGAGAAGTGCTGATGCGTACGGGTCAGCACTTTAAGCATGCCATGCTTATTGCGGGGGGCCGAGTGAAGCTTTATCGGCAGGGAGATGAGGGGAACGAGGTATTTATGTACGAATTGGCACCAGGTAGTGCATGTGCCCTATCGATGATCTGCGCGGCAAAGAACGAAGAGAGTCAAGTGATGGCGATGGCTATAGAAACAACCCTGGCAATACTGATCCCAGTGGCCTTGATGGATGAATTAATGAAAAATTACAAAAGCTGGTATTACTTTGTAATTGAGACATACCGTTCCCGTTTTGAAGAATTACTTAATGTCATCGATCATGTTGCTTTCAAGGGCATGGATGAACGTTTAGAATTTTATTTAAAAAATCAATTCAAAAAGATTAATTATACCGAGCTGAAAATTACCCATCAGGAAATTGCCAATGATCTGAATACTTCTCGTGAAGTCGTGTCTCGTTTATTAAAAAAGATGGAGCAAAATGGCGCCTTACGCCTTAACCGGAATGCTATAGAATGGCTGTCAGAACAGTCATCCTTACTTATAAACTGACCAATTCCTGAAATAATCGCTGTAGCGTTTTCTCCGGGTCGGATGTGAGACCTGGATGGACTCTGGAAGTTTGGATTACAGTACTCCGATTGGCGGTAAGCCATCGAAAACGGGCAGCTAAGGACAATAATCCTATTGGGCCGCTATCGGATTTGCCCTGGGCAATGGCATTAAAATTATTCAGATAACTTCTAATCTGATCCAAATCGGTATGCAGTTTAAGACATGCTAATCTAGACTCGTCTAAGGAGATTACCGTTTGCAGAAAATTCTTATTTGCACATAAAACAACGACTCCTACATTAATAAATTCTTCCCGTTCTACACAGGGAACAATTCTGATCAGTGCGTATTCGTATAAATACTTATTTTGCATGGCTGGCTTCCTTTACAAATTGTACAGACTGCTGTAGTCTGAGCAATAAAAATTCCAAATAGACCTGACGGTATTGATCCGCCTGCTCGAATACGCGATCGTTCAGCAGCCACTCATCAGGTATGAGCGATAGTATTTCCCATAATCGCTCTGAGGTTAGTATCGCATTAAACACTGGGCCTACCTTATCGATTTCCGAAGCCCTGGACAATAGGACATGATCTTTAATTTGCAGGAAAGGTTTAAGAGCACTCGTCTTCCAGCTCTCTATATTATGATGAAAATACAAAGAGGCGCCATGATCAATCAGCCATAACTGATGGTTCCAAAGCAACATATTTGTATTCCTGGCTGTCCTATCCACATTGGTAATGAGATGGTCCAGCCATACGATACCAGAAGCAGTATGTGCATCAATGGGTGTAGCTGCGGCATCGAAGGTCATAGAACCACTGAGGTAATGAACACCTAAATTTATACCGCAACTAGCTTTTAATAGATCCTGGATTTCTTCATCTGGCTCCGTTCGGCCGAATGCTTCATCTAATTCTGCAAAAACCATTTCGGGGACCCGGAAGCCTAGGCAACGGGCAATTTCTCCTCCGATAAAGTCAGCAATGAGCGCTTTTAACCCCTGCCCTGCTCCCCGAAATTTAAGGACATAGCGAAAGCCATCGTTACCCTCTACAATAGCTGGTAAAGAACCTCCCTCCCTTAAGGGCGTAATGTAGCGGTCCACAACAATGTTCCTAATTTGGGATTCTGCCTTTTGATTCATATCATTATTTAGCCTTGTTGAAGACGATTTTCAAACCTACATATCCCTTGTCGGATAGCTTAGGCAATAGCCTCGCTGGCCTCTGAGGGCAAATATAATCTATTTCCCTGATGGGTTCATAATGCCCTTTAGTGTAAGGCAGAAGTATCAACTTTGGTTTTACCCGTTTTAGTCATCAGAACAAATGGAATGCATATAAGGAATAAAACTCCTAAATAGAGAAATACGTCCATATAGGATAAAACAATCGCCTGTTTGCCAATGCTGAAGTCCATTAATTGATAACCGCTTCTCAATGCCTGGTCTGCACCCATTCCTTTATTCTGGAAATTTTGCTGCAAAGCTATAACGCGCTGTTGAGTAGCCGGGCTATTTACATCCAAATGACTTACCAGATCGCTCCGGTGCATCATGGTTTCGCGGGCTATAAAGGTCGTGATCATGGCTACTCCAAAAGAACCTCCTAACTGTCGCATCATTCCCGTAAAGGCAGCTCCCTCACCAATTTCAGCCCCTTTAAGAGTGGACAAAGCCAATGTTGTAATGGGAACAAATAATAAACCCAGCCCCACTCCCCTTATCAGCAGCATGTTGAAGAAGTCATCAGCCCCTGTGTCAGGTGTAAGAATCTTATAGCCCCAAAAGCTATAGATAAAGAAAAATAGCATTCCCGCCGCTACCAGATACTGCTGTCGAATACCCTTTTGAATTAATTGCCCAACAACCGGCATCATCATAGCCGTTACGATGGCTGCAGGTACCATAAGCATACCAGATTGAGTCGCTGTCCACCCCAAGGTCGCTTGGGTATATAAGGGGATAATAAATGTAGATCCATACAAGCCAAAGCCGAGTATGAACGACAGGATGGTACCCACTCTTAAATTTCCATTCTTCAGTACCCTCAGATTTACTATGGGATTTTTATAGGTCAACTCCCTCCAAATAAAGAAGTACAGTCCCAGCACGGCAGTAACTGTAAAAAAGACGATATGGCTATTATTAAACCAATCCTCCTCTTGGCCTCTTTCTAATACAAACTGCAAGGAGCCAACAGCAGTAGCTAGAAAAACAATTCCCCACCAATCAATCTCATTAGCCGATTTCTTTTTGGCAAATTTAGGACTCCGAACAAACTCGAGGGTCATCAATGCAGCAATTACCCCCAGTGGTATATTGATATAAAAGATATAAGGCCAACTAAAATTATCGACAATGTAGCCACCTAACGGAGGCCCTAGGGTAGGCCCAACGATGACCCCCAAGCCATATATAGCCTGCGCAACACCTCTTTTTTCAGGGGGATAACTCTCGGTTATCAGCGTTTGAGAGGTCACCAATAATGCTCCGCCTCCAATACCCTGTATCAATCTAAAAAGCACAAGTTCCCAGATCGTACCAGACTGACCACAGAGAAAAGATGCGACAGTAAAAATAATAATAGAGGCGGCAAAATAATTGCGTCGGCCAAACTGTTGAGACAACCAACTCGTCATGGGAACGATGATGACGTTACCAATAGCATAAGCTGTAATTACCCAGCTGACTTCGGACAAAGTACCGCCCATATTGCCACGCATGTCATTTAATGCCACATTTACAATGGTTGTGTCCACTATTTCCAATAAGGCACACAAGACCGCAGTTATGGTGATGATCACCCTTCTGGACCCATATTCGACCAGAGATTCTTGTAATTCCATAAATCCAATATAACAAGTGCCTGAGTTTTTAACCTCGCTGGCCTAAGCATCTTAATCTAATTCAACATCCACAAACACGTTCATCCCCGGCCGTAGTAAGGCTAACTGTGAGGCCTCTTGCTTTACAAATTCAATCTTAACTGGTAATCTCTGGACAACTTTGACAAAATTTCCGCTGGCGTTGTCTGGAGGTAGCAAAGCAAACCGAGCTCCAGTTGCGGGAGAAAAGGAAGCTACCTGTGCCTCGAAAATATGTTCGGGGTAGGCATCGACATGAATCTTGACAGTCTGACCTACCTTCATTTTGGAGAGTTGAGTCTCTTTAAAATTGGCAACTACCCATGGTTCATCTTTGGATATAATACTAAATAGCGTTTGTCCAGCCTGTAGAAATTGGCCTACCTGAGCATTTATTTTTGAGACCCGTCCGTCGGTGGGCGCGGTAATGACCGTATACGACAGCAATAGCTTGGCATTTTCAATTAGGGCTTGTTGTGCTTGAATATTAGCGGCAGCAACTTCTTTTTGCCGGGAAGTAGCCACGGTTTGGGTACCTGCTGCATTAGCCTGCCTTTCGGCTGCCTGCTTCTGTGCAACTAAAACGGCAAGTCCCCGTTCGGCTTTCTGCTTGGCTGCCTGGGCCTGTTCAAATTCTTGCTGAGTAATGGAGTGATCCTTAATCAGATTTTCATACCGGCTAAAATCTTGATTTGCGCGCCATACAGCTACCTTTGCTTCCTCAATCTGAGCCTGAACCACAGCTACGTTGGCCTGGTAGGTACTACCACTGGCTCTGGAGGCCTGAGTACTGGCATTGGCGACTGTTAAATTACTTTCGGAGCCCAACAGTCCCGCCATAGCCTGCTGAAGTTTAATTCGTTGATCCTTATCATCGAGAAGGACTAAAGTATCTCCCTTTTTTACCAGTTGATTATCTTCCACTTTGATCTGGGTGACATAACCAGATATCCGGGGAATAACAGGGCTGATATGGGCGTCAATTTGGGCATCGTCTGTTTCTTCATGATGCTGACCATGCAAATACTTGCTTATACCCCAGCTTCCACTAACCAATATCAATAAACCTAAAATAATAATAAAACGATTATTTGTCTTTTTAGGGCCTTCTTTAGGATTTTGATTGTTTTCCATTTCTTTATAATTAGGATCGAGAATAATCAGTTTTCTGATCTATCTAAATTGATAATTCCAGCAGCTTCCTGCAATTTCTTATAATGAAACCAGGCATCTGCCTTGGCCATTTCATAATTAATCTGCGATTGGACCTGGGCCACATCCGCATCAAGCAACTCGGTGGTGCTTACTAAACTATTATCATATTTGTTATTCGTAATTCTGAAATTTTCCTTCGCCTGCTGTTTGGCTTTTTCATAAACCCCAATTTTTTGCTTACTGGATATATAATGATAGTATGCAGAAGTCAATTCTGACTCTATTTGGTCAGTAATCATCCCTTCCACCGTTCTTAATTGAAACTCCTCTACTCGGGCCTTTTTAACCTTAGAATCATTCGTCCATAACGAGGCAATATTGTATCGGACGCCTATCCCAACATTCATCGCATTTGGAACCGTAACCAACCCCGGTAATCCAAGAGCCACATAGCCCGCTGTTAGGGCCACAGAAGGATACATATCCGCTCTGACTACCTTTACGTTGGAGTTGGCGGCCTTTTGTCTCTGGTGATTTGCAGCCAGATCTTTACGATGGCTAAGTGCTTGTTCGGACCACTGGGACAATGGACTGACCTCCGGAAGTTGATCAAAATATAACTCTTCAACTTCCAGTTGCGTTGAAGTGGGTAATCCTAGCATTAGGTTAAAATTAACCTGGGTAATCTTCAGCTCATTTTGAGCATCTAAAAGGGCGAGTTCAATATTTGATTCCTGCAATTTGACTTTCATTAAATCATTTCGTGCCAATAATCCATTCTTTTCTCTATCGGCAAACTTCTTCACTCTTTCTTGCTCACTTTTTAAATTTTCAGAAACCAGAACTACCGCTCGACTGGCCTTATAGAGATTACAATAGGCCTGAGCTACATTTAATATTACTGACTCACGATCTGTTAGTATATCGAGCTCGGTTGCTCGCTCCAAAAACCTAGCCGATTGGATAGCATACTTAAATCTAAATCCTGCAAAGATTGGAACACTGGTGCTAACCATGCCATACATAGCCTGGTGCAGAGCCATATTTCCCAATGCGTTGCTGCTATCTGTACCACTCTGGGGCAACTTCAAATTAACATTCGGGCTGTTTAATCTTAAATAGGTTGCACTCGCTTCGAGTGAAGGCAGTTGGCTTTCCCTTAATTCTCGAATCTGTAATGCTGCCAGGTCTAAATTGGCTTGACTGATTTTCAACTGCTTGCTATGCGACAAAGCCAAGCCCACGGACTCTTCCAAACTTATCCGTTTCACCCCCTGCCCTTTTGTAAGAAGTGGCATAGCCAGGATCAGGCAACTTCCAAGGATAATTTTAATCATTGCTAGTTTCATTACTCACAGTATTAATAAAAATATTCTTTAAATGCACCTTTAATTTCATAATCATCATTTCGATATACTCTTCTTCCGTTAAATGATCTAATTGATTAATTTTCTTATAGAAAGCCTTATTGGCAATCGCCTGATTGACCGTACCATATACCGTGGTAAGAATCAGACTAAGATCGTGCTCCTCCTTAAATATTCCTTCTCGGTAGCCCATATCGAGCATTTGACGCATAAGCTCGATATTCTTCATTTTCAAGTTCATAATATGCTCTGATATCGCTAAACTTCGCTGGGCAGACAACTGCTCACGCATCATGATACTATGAAAATTCTGGCTTCGCATTAATCGCTCCACTATGCCATCGATCCAAATACTTACTTTTTGTAGGGCATTTAATTCCGAGTTTTGGAGTATACTCATCAAAGTAGACTGAGTTTCTACCATTCTGACATCAAATAAGGCTTCAATCAATTTTTCTTTCGAGCCGAAATAATAAGAGATCATAGATATGTTAATCTTTGCCTCCTGCGCAATATCTCGAATAGAAGCCCCTTCGAAGCCCTTTTTCGCAAAAAGAGCCTCGGCGACCGAAATGATCTGAAGTTGCTTTGGTCCGTATTCCATATATATTTTGTGTTAGGGTCTAAATCTCGGCGTAAAGTTAAGTGCAGCAGGATATATAATCAAACAAACGTTTAATTATTTTAAACAACTGTTTTATAATGATAATTTTGACCGAATAATTTAAATAATTCCAATTTCGGCTAACCGGCTTCTCAATAAGATCTCCTCTTACTAATAGCGGTCATCATGAAAACTATGTCCCACTTATAATCAATTGGCAAGGTTCGAATTATTTCTAGAGGCCGACCTTTCCTGGTACTGAATCGATCAGCCAACAGATTACCGCTGTCCTCATCATGCTGCATTATGAATAAAGATTTTCAGTATGCATGAGCACTAGTGCGTGTCTCCCTTCCTTATCTTTCCGATTCTCAGACTGGGCGCTACCGCGGTCACGTGCAGTTACTGCCAACCCTTGCCCATGCCATCAGGAGGAGCACCAAGATTTATCCTTATGATCGAACAGGGAGTTTGTTTCACCCGGAAGATTTGGGAAGGAATATGCATTTGGCTGCAGGAAGACTTGCTCCATCGCAGATGATATAAAACGATGGAGTTCCTTTTTGCACAGTTCAAAAGGAATGGCTGATACTTGGCTACAGACCATGAGTTCGTCCCCATACCACTAGGCAACAAGCCAATTCTGATGACAAACGCTATGGACTGATCTTTTAACTGAAGATTCCAAACAGAATATGGGCACTTTTCGCAGCATTTCAGGTCTTGAGGTTGCCAATTTTACTACCTGGATAGAAGTTTTAGCTTATCAGATCACGAAAATATTGCCAGATCAGCGACCAAAATTCAGGAGATTTTAAGGGTAGTAATGAAGCCATAAATATTTAGAGAAGGTTCAAACCTTAGCGCATAGTTTCTATTTGAGACGTTCAGGATTCTCGCTTATAAAAGCACTCCATCCACCTTTTTTAGACTTACCGGCCTTGGTTGTTCCCGTTGACGCGGGGGAATTGGCATGATAATGATGGCAGATAGCAATGGCAATACCATCGGTAGCATCCATAAACTCTCTTGAAAGCTCCATTTTAAGAATTTTTTCTAACATATACGCCACTTGTTCCTTGGAGGCATTTCCACTGCCCGTTACCGATTGTTTTATTTTTCGAGGGGCATATTCTACAATGGGTATGCTACGGGCAAGAGCCGCCGCCATAGCCACTCCTTGCGCTCGGCCTAGCTTGAGCATTGATTGAGGATTCTTACCGAAGAATGGATCCTCAATGGCCATTTCATCGGGGAGGTAATCCTCGATCAACTGAGTGATCCTTTCAAATATTTTTTTAAGTTTGAGCTCATGCGTACTATATTTGCTCAAATGTATGACGCCATATTGAATAAGCGATATTTGCTGGCCACTCACGGCTATCACCCCATAGCCCATCACCTGTGTACCCGGATCTACTCCGATGATCACCTTTTCCTTATTATTTGCCAGTATGCTTTTCATGATGATTCAAGATAAAAAAACAAACACATCCCTCCCTTCATTTCGTTGGAAGAAATTAGTTGTTCTGGCAAAATTAACGATAACTGGATTAATTCTCAGTTATATCTTTCAGACCTTTCAACGCGAACAGAAGGGGCTATCCGATATTCTGGTAAGCCTAAATAAAGTCTGGAGTAACGATAACCTTCTCATTATCATACTATTGGTTATACTAATCCCCCTTAATTGGGCATTAGAAAGTCTGAAATGGCAGACTTTGGTGAACAAAATCTTTAAAATTTCATTCTGGCAGGCCTTTAGAGGCACACTGACAGGCCTGGCGGTAGGTGTGGCCGTTCCCGCCCAAGTGGGCGATACCTTAGGTCGCCTGGGCGCCTTACCCTCCCAGAATAGGATGAGAGCCCTTGGAGCCGCTCTAGTCTCAAACGGCATTCAGTTTTATGTTTCTATTGTAGGCGGAACCCTAGGATGGCTTGCTATTTCCGACCGAATCGGCCTACCAAACAGCCAACAAGACTCTATATTGACACTATTGATATGTTTATGTCTGATGGGAGTTCTTATTGGAATTTTCAGAAAAAACCTGATCTCTTTTAACACCCGAAAACCTTTTCTGATCCGTATAAAAACATACCTATCCGTAATTGGAGCGTATAAAAGTCAACATTTATTATACGCTACGTTTTTGGGAGGGCTAAGGTATCTGGTGTTTTTAGGACAGTTTTTGCTAGCCCTGTCACTTTTCCACTTTCCTGTCGATACAGCCTCCCTGGCTTCATGTGTTTCCTTGATATTTTTGGTCAAAACCATCCTGCCAGCCATCAATATAATAGGCGATCTGGGCATCCGGGAATTCACGGCCTTATATGTTTTCCAATCATTTTATTTACCAGTTGAAGAGGTTCTCGCGGCCACCTTTCTAATATGGGTAGTGAATGTGCTGGGTCCTTTATTTATTGGAATGTATTTGTTGTGGAAGGTGAAAATCAAAAGAAATTATTTTGGAAAATAATCATATGCTGGTGATTTCATTTAATATGTTGCTTGGAATGGGGATATTGATTCTCCTAATTTGTTACGCCCTATTTACCTTAGGTCTGGCCATAAGTTGGCATAGAATAAAAAATGTTAACACATCGACACCCGATTCATTGCCCAGAACCAAGTTTACCATTATCGTTCCGGTTCGGAATGAGGAGAAAAATATAAGGGCACTAATTGAGGATTTGGAGGCTCAGAACTACCCGAAAGCCCTTTATGAAATCCTGATTATGAACGATGGATCTACAGATGGTACTGCCCAACTGGTGCAAGCCAAGATGGAGACTTCCGTATGTCAGCTCCGGCTCATTGATCTCCCAGTACACGCTAGCAAATCGCCTAAGAAAAGAGCCATTGAAACGGGTGTTAACCTTGCCTCAGGACAGCTCATTACCACGACGGACGGAGATTGCCGCGTAGGGCCATTCTGGCTACATAGTTTGGCAATGGCATATGAGACGACGAACCATAAGCTCCTTAGTGGCCCTGTTACCTTCTTACCAGAATCGAGCCTGACAGACCACCTACAAACTATTGAATTTGCCAGTTTGGTAGCTAGTGGAGCATGTTCGCTATCGGAAGGCTACCCTTCCATGTGCAATGGTGCGAATCTTACCTACGAAAAAGAGGCATTTCTTTCGGTTGGGGGATTTTCAGGCGTTGATCACCTTGCATCTGGCGACGACGAATTTTTAATGCATAAAATTGCAAATCAGTTTCCTGGGAGGTTGGGCTTTGTAAAAATGCAGGAGGCCATTGTATATACGGGAGCTCACCAGACTTGGCCTTCTTTTTTCCAGCAAAGAAAAAGATGGGGTAGCAAATGGAAACACTATAAAAGCCTCACACCAAAGGTATTGGCCATTTTCATATTTATCTCCAATTTTTCGTTACTTGCCCTCAGTATTCTGGCACTCACAGGTTTCGTTCCCATTTCTATAATGCTTTGGGGTTGGCTCCTGAAATGTCTGGCAGAATGGATTTTTCTGATTCCCGTACTGCAATTTTTTGGTAAAACGACTTCTTTACCCTACTTAATACTTACCCAGTTGGTCTATCCTTTCTATGTAAGTTATTTTGGCCTGGCGGCCCAGGACAAGCATTATATATGGAAGGATCGGCAGCTTAGCTGAATTGCTGATATTACTGCTCTTACCCGAAAAAGCGGGAGTGGCTTACGCCACTCCCGCCAAAAGATTTCACAAGTTGAGTAGTAAAGTCTATTTGAATGGAATCAACAGCTATCCTATTTTTTAGCTTTAATATTGTCTGATAGCCCGACTTGGCTTATGATAATCAGACTGGTTTGGTTCGCTTTAAAATACCTATCCATTCCGGCACTCCGATCCTAGGTGCACTAATTTATTGCTTGTAAAACTTACTTACAGTTTGGCCAGAGCTATTGACCACCCTAAGAATATAAGTACCCGAGTCCAGTCCACCAACCGGTACGACTATATCCTTAGTGGAAGATTTAGGAGCCCACCGTATAATCTGCTTTGATTGGGTGTTGTAAACTTCCAGAATCTTTAAATCAGATTGGCTTCGTACATTCACCTCACTAATAGCAGGGTTGGGATATACCATCACAGACTGCTCTACAGCGCATCCTTGTTCGGCAATAGCCTTGATGTTACTATATTCAAAACTTCCATCCAGATCGACCTGTTTCAAACGATAATATTGTGTTCCTGCCTGAGCAACCTCCTGAGTATAGGGGCGATCGGTAAGGCTATATTTATTTTGGGCAGAAGTAAAAGTTATTTCTTTTATCAATTCGAAAGAACGTGCATTCGAAGAGCGCTCAACTTCAAAGTGAGAGAAGTTTTCAGCCTCAGCCACTTCCCATTTCAACTGTATTTCGCAATTAACATTTTCCGCTTCAAAACGTACCAGTTTGACAGGCAAAGGCGTATCAGAAGTGGGCGTGGTACTACAGGTGTTCGTGGAGCTAGGATAGGTAATATCAAAGGTAGTTGATGGGGTAAGCGTTACACGTACTTTGGAACCTGCCTGCTTAATGGATCCGTTCAAATCATCAACTTCCTTCCATTTCCCATCCACCTTAACCCATCCCGGCCAGGCAATCCCTTTGCCATCGGCATCTACTGCTGCTCCGGGAAACAGGATATTACCGTTTAAGGGCTGATTTGTCTCTGTCTTCACTACCTGTCCCGAAGGATTGATCCATTCTATCTTAGCCATGGCACCAGCAGCATCATAATTGGGTGTAATAGTATAGGCCATCCAAGCAGCATCCTTTTCACAGTAAGAATTTCCCGAGGCCGTTATTGTTTTGTCCTCTGGGAGGGGTACTGAAGGCTGGAAAGGCCAAAAGTGAATTTCATCGGATAGGTGTACAAATTCAGCTGCGATGATCTGCCCATTTATATTCCCATTATTTTCCTTGGTAAGCTTCGCCTGAGGTGCCATTATTGTACCAGATATTTGGGCGTTTCCACCGATAGATAAGGCTCCGACGGCATCAGGAAAATTATATAGCACATAGCTGCCTTGAGCATCATTAAGCCCTCCAAAACCTGGAAAATTTATCTTCTTATTAAAAGAGGGGAAATCCACAATATTAACTATCAAAGCAAATTTCGTATTAGGGATAGGATCCCCTATCTTCGATGGTCCCGACGGTATACCCTCAATATTAATGTTATTAATGGAATTCCATAATTCAGCTGACACGGTTAAAACGTTGACCTTATTGGGGTCCACAATTATTTTGGGATTGTTTCCAAATTGATTGGAAGCGCTGTAAGGTCCCACCTCAGCTCCAGAAATTATCCTACCATTCTGATCCCTGATTGGCAAATTGTCTGCTAAGGTTGCTAATTTGGCAGAGTTGGAAATCATATTGGTAAAGGCCCCATCCATGTCGATTTGAGCCAGACCCGTTCCAAAAACATTCTGACAAACCGGATTATTGGAATCACTTAGTTCGGCTCCCCCAAAAGAAGTGGCGGAAGCATTGATGGTAATGTTTGGGTTTGAACTGTAAGATTTTCCTGATTCAGTAATTCTAATAGTAGAAGCCGCACCATTATTGTCACGATACCAGGTCTTAAGTGGAGTTGGACTCGTACAGTTTCCAATTTTAATATAATTCGTACCATTAATTGTGAGCGAACCACTGTTCAATTTAATCCCCCCTCTGACCGCCAAACCAATAGACGCCCCTCCGCTAAAGAATACACCATTCGCTTTATCAAAACTGATTTGATATTGGTTGGTAGTAAGATCACCACCGATGGCCACCGGGCCTTCCGTTTCAGAGGATTTTAATATCGTATTTCCTTTAACGAAAATATTAAATTTCATAGCTGGAGCTGTCGGGCTCTGAGCCAAAGAGATACTGCAAACCAGTAAAAACAGGATGGATAAAACCTTCGATTTTTTTAGTAAAATATGCATAGTTGATTAGGGTTTATTTTTCCACAAATCTAACGGAGCATACTTAAAGGCTAAAAAAAATGGTCTAAACCTATGTTTTATTGAGGTTAACCAGACCGTTTCGGGGGTCTGCTTTTAAAACCATGAGGGGCCTTCCAGATCTGCGACATAGGAACCCCAAAGACTATTACACACAATTTTTCATACTGGATTATACTTCTATATATGTTTCGACATATAAATTAAGAATTACTACATTCCTTGTTCGAATTCTATCTATTTATCCAATATTTACTATAAACAAATCTATTTTTCTCCCTTTTTAAGATCGCTAATTTCAGATTTCATTTCCTGTAACATTTTTAATAATATCTGGAGGTCAGTCTGAGGCTCTGGTAAGGATTTACTTAGGAAGCTATAATATTCCCATACTTCGAGGACTTCCGTTACAGGGACCGTATAAGCGAAATACTGTTTATTAAAGGACTGGAGCAAAACAGAACCATCGTTCTGAAATGTTACCTGCTTAAATACAAATTCCTGTTCACCTTTCAGTATGACAATACAAGCAGTTTCAGGCTTGATATTGGTCCAGTCCTGTACGTATCTGGCAATAATGTCACTTCCTTCCGGAATAGGCAACATACTGTCACCAATGGTAGGAAACATACGAAATGTACCATTACGGGGAAGATTGGGAAGGTTAAACTTAGGGAGGGAAGCTAAAAACTCAGGGTCACTATAGCCAGCCCTGTAGCCTGCTTTGGCTTTAACCGGCACATATTCTATATTCTCTTTGTCCTCCTTATCTACTGTGATAGCCAATACTCTAATATTCTCCCCTTTCATAAACAAGGCGCTGCCCTGTTCAAGGTCTCTAAGTTTTCCTTCGGAAAGCTTAGTAAGATCTATTTTCAACAAACTATCAATACTCATTTTAAAAAATTCAGAAAAATTAATTAAGTCATCTATCGTAGGATTCGCCGTACGACCACTCTCATGTGCATTAAGCTTGACTCTGGAAATTCCCAACTTCTCGGCTAGTGCCTCCTGGCTTAACTTATACCTTATTCTCAAGAATTTAATATTAACTGCCCAGTAAATCGCCTGATTCTTCATTTAAATAGTGTTTAGTGTTACAAAGATATTAGCAGTATCAAATATATCTATTTTTTTGATACTTTCAATTCTTATCATTCTTTTTTTACAATACAACCCTCTGAAAATAAATTAATAACGTATAGAGCCTTCATCTTTTACGCTTCCGCCATTACTCTTTTAAATGCGGGTAGTCGAGAGGTCTAAGGGCTCATACCATTAAATTTTCCTAGAAATAAAGTCGTAACATTTTTAAATGTATTTTTGTTTAACTATTTTTGATAAACATTAAACAAAAAGAATGGGGAGTTATTCAATTAAAGACCTAGAAAGGCTAACGAATCTTAAGGCCCATACCATTCGGATATGGGAGCAACGATATAATATCCTGTCGCCGGGTCGCACAGAAACGAATATCCGCACTTACTCCGACGATGATTTAAAAAAAATATTAAATGTGGCCATGCTGGTTGACACTGGCATGAAAATTTCAAAAATAGGCTTGTTAGCCAAAGAAGAAATTGAAGCACTCGTTCTTCAAAGCTGGGAAAATCAAGCCCCTACCGAGGGCAAAATAACGGTAGCAATTAAGAAGGCCATTCTATTAATGACACAATTCGATCAAGACAACTTAGATTTACTGATAGACAAATTGGAAGAGGAAATAGGCTTGGAAGAGACCTATGAAAAATTCCTATATCCACTTCTTGTAAAATCTGGTCTGTTATGGGTAAGCGATCGGATAATCCCTGCACAGGAACATTTCTTATCCAATATTATAAGAAAAAGGCTCTTTACGGCTATAAGCTCATTAAGACCCACCGAGGGCAATGGCCAAACCTGGATTCTCTTTCTTAATGAAAGGGAAGATCATGAAATCGGTCTACTTTTTTCACATTATATCATCAGCAGACAAGGGGGGAAGGTAGTCTATCTAGGCTGCCGAGTCCCCCTTCCTAACTTACAAAAAGTGGTGGAGATTTGTAACCCCACTCACCTCTGTACCTTTATCGTAAGTAACCAGAGTGTGGAATATATAGAACACTTTTTATTATCTTTAGTAGAATCTTTTCGAAATGTCAAGATTTGCGTGGCAGGGCAAAGTCACCCCTCAGCCTCTTCTAATTACCCGCGACAAATAGAATTCATCAACAGTATAGACGCCCTAAAACTACAGTTAGAACAATGAAAAAACTTAGGCCCTCCATAGCAGTATTAGGAGCTGGATTTGCCGGCTTATCAGCCGCGGCTATATTAGCAAAAGAAGGCGCTGAAGTGACGGTATACGAAAAAAATGAATCCTGCGGAGGCCGGGCCAGGTCATTTGTTCAACAAGGATTTCGATTCGATATGGGGCCTTCCTGGTTCTGGATGCCTGATGTATATGAACGCTATTATAATTTATTTGGATATACAACTTCCGACTTCTACGACCTTAAAAAGCTAGATCCTGGCTTTGCCGTTGTTTTTGCTAATCAGGAGGTAGTAGATATCCCTGCCGATTTTGAAGCCATTTGTCGATTATTCGAAGAAATAGAAAGAGGAGCAGGAGAAAATTTAATTCGATTTATGGCAGATGCGGCATATAAGTATGAGGTAGGGGTTGGAGATATGGTATATAAACCCGCTCATTCTGTCAGAGAATTTATGGACTTTTCTTTGGTAAAAGATGCTTTCCGATTACAGATATTTTCCTCATTCAGCAACCATATTCGCCGGTATTTCAAGGATCCCCGACTATTGGCAATCATGGAATTTCCCGTTTTATTTTTAGGTGCAATGCCATCGGACACCCCTGCCATGTACAGTCTGATGAATTATGCTGGATTAAAACAAGGTACCTTTTACCCCATGGGGGGATTCGCCAAAGTGGCAGAATCGTTTCATAAAATTGCTCAGGAAAACGGTGTTAATATCATTTATAATCAAACGATAGACAGGATCAACATAAAAAATGATAAAGTAGTTGGCATTCAGTCGGCAGAAAAGCAGTATTTGACGGATGCTCTCATAGGATCAGCAGACTACGCGCATATTGAAGGTTCGCTGCTTCCCAAATCGCATCAGTCCTACCCCAAAGAATATTGGGATGGTCGAACCTTCGCCCCCTCCTCCCTTATTTTTTATTTAGGCATCGGCAAGAAATTAAATCGATTAAGACACCATAACTTGTTTTTCGAAGAAGATTTTAAGGGTCACGCCCAGCAAATATACAAAACCCCGGAATGGCCTCATAAGCCATTATTTTATGTCTGCTGCCCATCCCGAACCGATCCTGAGGTAGCTCCGGAGGGCAAAGAAAATATTTTCATACTCATGCCCATCGCCATCGGCTTGGAAGATACGGAAGCTTTACGGGAAACCTATTTTGATATGCTGATGGAGCGGTTAGAAAAATTTGCGGGAGAACCTATACGACCAAGAATTGAGTATAAAAGAAGTTATTGCGTAAAAGATTTTATCATGGATTATAATGCCTTTAAAGGCAATGCTTATGGCCTGGCAAACACCTTGATGCAAACCGCCTTTTTCAAACCTAAAATGCGCAGTAAAAAGGTTGCAAATCTTTATTATGCCGGCCAACTTACAGTGCCGGGCCCAGGGGTTCCTCCTTCTATAATCTCAGGGCAAATTGCAGCTCAAGAACTACTCAAATCCCTAAATTTAGATGTATGAAAATTCTCTTCGACAACTTATCGGACGCCTGTAGCAAAAAAACCACGCAACTATACAGCACGTCTTTCTCTCTAGGGATTTATTTCCTAAAACCCGCCCTTAGAAATCCTATATACGGTATCTACGGATTTGTAAGACTTGCCGATGAAATTGTCGATAGCTTTCACGACTATGACAAAGATGCCCTTATGTGCAAGATTAGAACGGATACTGAGCTGGCCCTGGAAAATCAGATCAGTATTAACCCTATTTTGAATAGCTTTCAACATGTCGTACATCGCTATAATATTGAATGGGAATTAATTGACACCTTTCTTAAAAGTATGGAGATGGACCTAAAAGACATATCTTATACCAGTGAAAGTTACAATCAATACATATTGGGTTCTGCGGAAGTAGTTGGGCTGATGTGCCTGAGGGTATTTACTGAAGGAAATCAACGGCAATATGAGCAACTCAAACCTTATGCGATGAAGCTGGGGGCGGCATTCCAGAAAGTTAACTTCTTACGCGACCTGAAGGCCGACTATCAGGTTCTGGGTCGTACTTATTTCCCGGGGGTTAACTTCAATCATTTTTCCAAAGCCGATAAGGAAAAAATTGAAATGGAGATAGATAGTGATTTTGCAGAGGCGCTGGTCGGAATACGGATGCTACCAGCGGGAGCACGCAGAGGAGTATATCTGGCCTACTATTACTATTTTAAATTGTACTTACGAATTAAAGCTACCCCACCTGAAAAGGTAATGAATGCCCGGATCAGAATACCCGATTTTAATAAAATCGGCCTTATGTGTAGATCCCTTTTAAGACATCAGTTTAATCTTTTATAGGTTAGGACAATTGTTGGATAAGGAACAAATGATGCTAAGCGCCTGTTTTCTGCTCAGACAAGTCGGGCTTAGATCATGCCTTTTGGCCCTTGTTTCGCTGGTCTTAGCCGCAGACCTAGGGTAATGTTAGCAATGAAAATTAGAGGATATGAGAAACGAAATGGTGATATTGGTGAACGAAGCCGATGAACAAACGGGCCTGATGGAAAAACTGGAGGCCCATGAGAAAGGGGCGCTCCACCGCGCCATATCCGTATTTATATTTAACTCCAAAGGTGAGATGCTTCTTCAACAGCGACAGCATGGAAAGTACCACTCAGAGGGCCTTTGGACGAATACCTGCTGTAGTCATCCGCATAATGGAGAGACTACCTCGGAGGCTGCACACCGAAGACTTCGTGAAGAAATGGGCCTGGAGACGCCTCTTGCGTTTGTCTTCCAGTTTCAGTACCATGCTCAGCTGGATCAAGATCTGATAGAGCATGAAATAGACCATGTATACATCGGTGTTACGGATGAATTGCCCCTTCCCAATCCCCTTGAAGCGGCTGGATACCGATATATGTCAGCAGAGTCTTTACTTGCCGACCTTGCCCTTCATCCCGAACAATATACTGAATGGTTTAAGATATGCCTTCCAGAAGTATTGAAAAGAACCAACTCAATTTGCAATCATCATGAATAGCTGGATTATTAACCTATCAATTGTCGCAGGCACATTCGTGGGAATGGAATGCGTAGCCTGGCTGGCTCATAAATACCTGATGCATGGCTTCCTATGGTCACTTCACGCCGACCATCACAAAAGGGATGACAAAGATTTTTTTGAAAAAAATGACTTCTTTTTCCTGATTTTCGCAATCCCTGGGATCCTTTGTCTCTATCTGGGCATTTATGAGGGCTATAACACCCTGCTGTGGATCGGACTGGGTATCACGATTTATGGGTTCGCTTATTTCCTGGTCCACGATGTATTTATTCATCAAAGATTTAAATGGTTCAGAAACTCTAATGCTCCCTATTTTATGGCCATCAGAAGGGCCCATAAAATGCATCATAAACACTTAGGGAAATACCAGGGCGAATGTTTCGGAATGTTATGGGTTCCAATGAAATACTTCAAAGAGGCCTCAAATGCCAAAGTAAAATGAATCTTTTATATTTATGGATAAATATCTTGTCCATCTCCGTGCCAATGCTCGTTTCCTTTCATCCTAAGGTTAAACTTTATCGAAAATGGACAGCTTTATGGCCCGCCATAATGATAACGTTAATTCCATTCGTGTTATGGGATATCTATTTTACGCATTTAGGAATTTGGGGGTTTAATCCCATCTATATTTCTGGGCAGTATATTCTGGGATTGCCTATAGAGGAAGTCATGTTTTTTGTATGCATTCCTTATGCCTGTCTATATACCTACTACTGTTTTAAAATTTACCTCCCACCTCATTTTCAGATAAAACACGAAAGGAGAGTAACCCTGATCATTTTAATTATTCTGGCTATTGGACTCGTAACCAATGGCGAAAAGTACTATACCGGATGGACCTTCATAGGACTCGCCATATGCCTTATTTACCTGCAGTATTATTTAAAACCTTCCTGGTTGGGATTATTCTATTATTCCCATATGTTCTTAGTCCTACCTTTTCTGATTGTTAATGGGGTACTTACGGGCACCGGCATTGAAAATGAGGTGGTATGGTATAACAACATGGAAAATATGGGCATACGAATTTTGACCATTCCCGTGGAAGATGTTTTTTACGGTATGTTGATGCTATTAATGAATGTGGCCATTTTTGAAACACTGATGGCCCGCTTTAAGCTTCCTATTAATTATCTTCAAAAAGGGAGACCATGAGTCTTCCGGACCAACTTACTAACCAGAGAAGGCATTAGCGATAGAGAACGGACGGCTATTTCCGTCAAAAGAGGTTTGCCAAATAAACGCTGCAGCCATATTCCCGTTTGAATTCTTGACCCAAATATTCTATTCCATTCTGCCTGATAGGCTTCCTTCGACTGACGGAGTGAGTGGGGGCCATCAAGAGAACTGAGCAGATGCGCCACTAATATTTTGCTGGAGCGCATCGCCATGCTCATTCCATTCCCGCATAAGGGCGATATTGTCCCGGCTGCATCCCCTGCCTGAAATAGGGCTCCTACTGCTGCTTGCCTCTTGTGAAACTTTATATTACTAACAACCAGAGGTTGCTCGTAAAGAAAGTCCGAATTGGAAAAAAGCTTGCTGAGATAAGGATTTTCATCGAGAATAGTAGCCTCCATCTGCGCAATATTATTTTGATTTGCTTTCAGATTTTTGGCTTTAGTAAGATAGCAGAGACAGAAAATACCATCTTCTACCTGAGAAACACCGCAATACCCCCCCTTGAAATTATGAAGTTCTATTCGATCGGCAGGGACATCGGTTCTTAAGTGATATTTGACAGCAATATAATTATCCTGATCGATTATCTTCTCAGAATGGTCGTCCCAGGTCTGTACAAAACTCGGAATGTATTTGCCATAAGCACCACAAACCACCCTTGCTGCAACTACTCCCTGCGAACTCTTTACTAGAAAATTTGCTCCCGTATCTGTCACATCATTAACCTTACATTGCTGAATAACTTTTACCCCATTTTCAATAGCCAGCTGGTATAAGTAGGCGTCTAGCTTGAATCGGCTAAGTCCAAACCCTCCCAACCTCAACCGATGGTCTAGCGTGAATCCTGAGGGTGAACTTATCCTCAGACTCTGAATACGAGGTAGAGACCAGTCATTGAGGGGCACGCCCAAGGAAATCAGGAAATCCCAGCTCTCCATCGATACATACTCCCCACATACCTTATGAAAAGGATACATATTCTTTTCGAAAAGAATCACTTCCTTTCCCCTACGAGCAAGCTGAATAGCGGTACATAAACCCGCCAATCCACCTCCTATTACCGCACAGTCATAAATAGTATGTTCAGTTTCCATATACTATTATTTGATGCCTGAAGGCCCATTTATTTCGAATAGTATAACGTCGGGCGCCCGCCAGATCCAGAATTTGCTTCCATTCCTTACTCTTAAACCCTCTAAGCACCGATAAAGGAGCGTCATTTTGAACCAGATATGATTTAGAAAACAAGCTGGTAAGTCCTAATATGCCATAATATGCCAAAGGGGTCCGCTCCAGGTCATTGATAATTAAGATGCACCGCTTAGAAAGGGCATATTTAACGAGAGCAACGAGCTGAGAGTGAGTTAGATGGTGGCAAAATAAGCTGGCATGCAGGATATCTATTCCTTCCAAATACCGGTCCAAATGTTGGTAATCGTCACAGATATATCGTATCGACCGATCACCCCGGTTCTGAATGGCATATTCCACGCAGTCGGATTTCAGATCGATACCTACCAAATTGATGGGGAAGCCTTTCCTTGCCGTCCAGTCATAAATTCGATTCAGTGTATCCCCTCCCCCACTCCCTAGATCTACCATGGTCTTAGGCGATCGATAGTCTAATAGTTTATTAAGCGCATCGAATGTAACCTGATACCCTCCAAGCCAATGATTGATTATATCTAACTCCTTTAGATTTCGAAACAAGTCTGCCGAGGGAATCGCCTCCGCATCTAGAAGTTCCTGTTGCGTACTCCTTATTTTAAACATAGGTTAGCTGTAAGGTTTCGATACTGATCCCTGGTCCGAAGGCAGCCCCAAAGACACGCTGCCCCCGCTGCGAAGTCTGAGAAACGCTAAGTATTTCTGCCAGAACGAATAGGACCGTCGGAGAAGACATATTGCCATATCGGCGTAAAATTTCGTATGATGTAGATAGCTGATGAGACTCTAATTCTAATGCATTTCGAAAATCATCTACAATTTTTTTACCTCCAGGATGCACGGCCCAATGATCTACTGAACCACATTCCAGACCTATAAGATTCATCATCTCCTTCATATTATCCTTGATAAGTCGTGGAACATAGGAACTCAAATTCATCAAAAATCCTTGTTCAGATAACTGCCAAGCCATATCTTGATACCCCGAATGTAAGATCATGGAGTGAAAGTCTCCCATCTTTGCCGTAACTGCATATTTGGATTCAGAATTGGAAGATATAATAACCGCCGCAGCCCCGTCTGCAAATAGTAAATTGGATAATAAATAATCGTCATCGAAACGTGGTTGGAAATGCAGGGTACAAAGTTCTGTACATACCACCAGTACCTTTGCATTCTCCATACTTCGACAGATCTGATCGGCTTGTTTAAGGGCCAGAATAGCCGCATTACAACCCATAAAATTAATGGAAGTACGGTGAATATTCGGAGCTAATTCAAGAGCCCTGATCAGTTCTATATCCAAGCCAGGAGCAAAAAGACCAGTACAAGTGACGGTAATCAGGTGCGTAAGGGTATTTTTTTGTTCATCAAAATCCGAAAGCCCCTTTATGGCCTGAAGCGAAAGCCCAATGGCTTCCTTTTGGAATACGCTCATTCGGTCTGACAGTCCTGCAGTACCCTTGTCTTTTGAAAACAGCACGGCTTCATTTCCATTAGACGAGAAATCGGGTAGAACAGAGTACCTAGTATCAATACCGGACTTTTCTGCTATTACTTTTAATTTCCTTTTATGAATAGGGTCTGACGATAGATCGGCATAATACTCGGCCAATTGCTTTTGAGAATAACAATTTGCTGGTACAGCGGTAGAAATTTGTGAAATATAACTCAAAGATAATGGCGTAAAATAATAAGGTATATAAAAAAGCTGTTTAAACTCAAGGCCGCTATCAGGTTCATCCGCATGGTATGTTTAAAATTGGCCTGCTCAGAATTTCTCCAGACCAAAAGCATCCAATATCCAAAATAACCTATAATCGGCAAAAAGAATAATTGTAAGTAATAAAAAACCATTCCATCGGATCGACTCGCAAAATATTGATAATAAAATAGGTTGCTGAGGGCAAACATTACCGCAGAGAAAACGAAGGTTCCCCGGTAACCGAGGCGATAACTGAGGGTTACCACACCGTCGGCTAGGTCCTGCTGATGCTGATAAATTTGAGTGAGGGGATAAACACCAGCAATCTGAAAGCTGCATGCCAATAAAACCCAGGACAAGGAGGCATCAAAGTTTATCCTATCGGCCGTTAATCCCATAAGTGACAGATAATAGGTAAAGCCTCCTTGAAAAATCATGACAACTAAAAATCCACCTATAGGATATTTTTTCAGGCGAATCATGCGGGAGCTATAGGCCCTGGAGGCCACAATATATAGCAGCAGGCATAGCATAAACGAAATACCTAACAAGAAATAGGCTAAAATTAGTGCCAATAAATCGAGGAAAAGAGTCACAAAAAAAAGAAAATCTGTGGGCAGAGGCGGTTTCTCCAACCCTCCAATACTGCCCTCATCTTTGTCCACATAACTATTATAACCATTGCTGGCAGGATACACCAGCAGGTGCAGTATCAGAAATGTCCATAATGCACGACTCCAGCTCAGATGTTCAACCTGACTGAGGGCGAAAAGGAAAACAGGCATCAATAAAAACGAAAAAGGAAGGCGTAATAGCCGTAGGGTATTCCAAAAATCATGCATAATCAAAAGTAGATATAATAATAATACCAGGAAATTGGGCACCTTTAAAAACATTCTAAAAAGGAATATTTCACTATTCAAAAAAAACAGTTGTTATCACAACTAAATCGATAATTTTGCATTGCGAAAATGAACGCATAATTGTTATGAAAACTGTAGTGGAGAGTACATCTGCACCTTCTCAATTGAAGGTTGTCCTGGCTTTTGCAATCGTATATATTGTATGGGGTTCTACGTATTTCTTCATTCAGAAGGCCCTGGTAAGTTTTCCTCCTTTCATACTTGGGGCTATACGCTTTATATCTGCCGGTATACTGATGCTTACCTGGGGTATTCTGCAGGGTGAAAAAATGTTTACCGGCCGTAGGTTAATCGTTCCAGTCGTGACAGGATTACTTTTACTTTTCGTAGGAAACGGAATCGTAATATGGGTACAGCAAAGCCTTCCAAGTGCCATGGTGGCGATTTTTGTTTCCTCGTCTCCTATCTGGTTCGTAATTATGGATCGACCTATGTGGCGGGAAAACTTCAGTAATAAAACAGCGATTATTGGATTACTAGTAGGTTTTGCCGGGGTGATTTTATTGTTTTATGATAAACTTTCTGGAGGGATGAAAGGTCATTTCACACTTGGCGACTTCTTACCCATGGGCCTCCTGCTACTTGGCTCTGCTGTATGGGCCGGTGGATCATTATATTCCAAATACAGATCGGGAGGCAATAGCCCTGCAGTCAACACAACCTGGCAGATGATGGCAGCAGGACTGGCATTTCTTATCTCCAGTATGATCCATCAGGAATGGCAGCTTTTCGATATTAATGCGGTAAGTCTTTCTGCCTCCCTATCCCTACTATATCTTACCATATTTGGTTCTATTCTAGGATTTGGGGCATATGTATGGCTACTGAAAATGCAACCGGTTACCAAAGTAAGTACCTATGCCTATGTCAACCCCTTGGTGGCGGTCATGTTGGGCATCTTTCTGGCAAACGAATCGGTTTCTACTCTTCAACTTACTGGGCTTTTGACTATCCTGAGCAGTGTGTTACTCATTAATTTGCATAAATATGTTAAAATAAGGAAGCCAGTTGCCGTAAAAACTTAATCCTGGGTATTGGATATATTCTGCTTGCTGGAGTTTCCCTTCTGTTCAGGCCTTAGAATTAAAGGTTTCGGAAATCTCGGGTCCGACGGGATAGGTCCTTGCCACACGACTTTTTTCTCTCTTTTCCCTATTAAAATAATAATCAATCCTACCGAGATTAATTCCAGCAAAACCAACCTGGTTAACAGTAGTAATTTTACCATCGGTATTCACGATATCCTCAGGCTGTTTTAAAAAAGTATGCGTATGCCCACCAATAATAAGGTCAATATTCCTGGTCAAAGCAGCTAGCTGAACGTCAGATATTTTTTGCTCCCTGTATTTATATCCCAAGTGAGATAAACAAATGATCAGGTCGCATCGCAAATCATGCTTCAACAAGTCAGACATTTCGTTAGCCTTTTTCAGGGGATCCAGATACAGGGTATTTAAATAGTTTTTCTTATCGACCAGCCCTTCCAGCTCAATGCCCAAACCAAAGACACCTATGCGCAAACCTTGTTTCACAAAAACCTGATAGTCTTGAGTTTTGCCCTTCAAAATAGTATCAGAAAAATCATAGTTGCTGGTCAGGAATGGAAATTTAGCATGAGGAAGCTGTTTTAAAAATCCCTGCAATCCATTATCAAAGTCGTGATTACCCATTGTAGCGGCATCATAGCCCATATCGGTCATCAGCTTCATTTCCAGCTCTCCTCCAAAAAGATTGAAATAAGGAGTTCCCTGAAAGATATCTCCGGCATCCAGGAGTAAGACATTATCCTGTTGTTTTCGAATACTGTTGATAAGGGTCGCTCGCCTGGCGACGCCACCTAGCCCTTGGTTGCGAGATCCATCCATGGGGAAAGGCTCAATCCGACTATGCACATCGTTGGTATGCAATATCGTCAGTTGTATTATTTCTGGCCGGGCCAGTACATGGTAGGGTAATGTCGTTAGTCCTGCCAGGCCAAAGGAACTGGCTGACATTTTTAAAAAATCTCTTCTGCTAGTTTTCATGGAGGCGGATTCTTCCGTCAAGTTGAACTTCAATTTCATTTCCAGCCCTGGTTTGGTCTTCGATGTATTCTATAATGGCTTCTCTGAGCCGCTTGCCTACCGTCCTGCTTTCTAAAGCTTCGGATAAAAATGCAAGATCGCCCCCACTATTGTAAAGATAATCGTAAGTCAATACATAGTAATCTCTGCTTGAATCAAACGCTTCCCCGCCTATTAATACTTCTTTAGGTTGATGGTTGTCTACCACCATCCGAAGGCCCGAGACCGGTTGACCTTCACTATTGGCAATATAGTTCAACAACTTGGCTGTTGTTTGGCCCGAAAGCTTAAGCAGTAGAATTTCATTTTCGAAAGGCATGAGCTCGAAGATATTCCCGATGGTCAAATTGCCCTTGGGTAAAGCATTCCGAAGTCCTCCACGAGTAGAAAAGGTGAAGTCTATTTTCGATTCCAGTTGCTGGCCACGATTTAATAAAGCATCTGAAAAAAAATTACCCAGCAGCGTTTCAGGACCCTTTCCTCCTGTAATAGCGACTACTGACCGCCCGATAACACGGGACATTTCGGATTCCATCTTATATTTATAAGGAAGATAATAGCGCACCAGGCTAGAATCCACGGGCAGTGAATCTGTAACCTCGAATTGATGATAATCGGTCCTGACAATGTGGTGAGACTTCTGACAGCCTCCGATTCCTGCCAGACCAATAAATCCAATCAGATAAAATGCTTTGCTGTTACGAAACATATAGGAGTGATATAACTGGCCACAAAGATAGTCCAGGGCCAGTTATTATCTTCCTTAATGGATTATATAAATATTTGAATTCGGCTAAAGGTCAAATATAATCTTCTAAAAATTAAGTTGAACATCCATTTTATGATTCCAGGGCTTTCCTAGCAAACTCTACACATTTCGCCGTTTCCTTTACCGCATCGGAGCCCGCAGGCACCTCGTATTCCAACTCTATTGTCGCTGGAAATTTATATTTGTTATCGCGCATCATTTGTAGCACTTCCACTACAGGTGTATCTCCCTCTCCCCAAGGCATATTGGCTCCCCCATTGGCCTTATTCTTACGATCCTTCGTGTGCATGCTGACAATATGCTGGTGTTTGTTTTCCAGCAATGCAATGGGATCAAATCCTGCTGCTACATAATGACCCATATCAAAATTCATGGCATTATAATCTGATTGCGATAAGGCTTCATCCCACCAGTCCGCCGTCTGTTGCAAATGACCATGATAACCCACATATATTTTATTTCTGGCTGCAATTGTCCCAAGACGCTTCGTTTCCGAGGATAAATTCGGCTTCTCCACATTGGCTTGATTGGCTCCCAGGGCCTTAGCTGCACGAAATGCATAATCCACCTCCGCATCGGAATTTTTTTCTCCCAGGGCCGACGGCTTATAAGCATAAATATCTACCCCTGCCTTCTTATATATTTTGCCCAGCTGTTCAAAACGTTTCATCGGAACTGCCGATCTCCATTGGGCTAGCTTGGCCAGGTATTCGACTTGCTCTCTCTTTTGCTCAGGCGTAGCTGTTTGACCCCGGGGTACACGGGCTGGAGCCTCCGGAGCACCAGCAAACTCCTCCGCTGCCGGGCCCATAAGCTCGATTGCACTTATATTAGAATCGACACAATATTGCAGAATCTGCTCTGCACTACTGGGCATGCTTCTCCATGAATAGCTTATTACGCCTATCTGAACACCCCTAAAACGAGAATTGGGTTTGCCTAAATGGGGGATATAAGCTGGCATGCCGAAGGAAGACCCTGAAAATAGCGCCAGACCTGTAGCCAGCAAGGAACTAGCGCCAAGAAATTCTCTACGACTGATATCTGTTTGACTCATAATCAAGTTGTTTTTAATGAGGTGAATTCCAATTAAACAGTTTCGTTACAAATTAGAATGGTGTAAGAACTGAGTTCAGAAAGTAGTGAAAAATTGAAATATACCCCTCCAGAAGTAAAACATTAGAAAATTCTGCTAAATATGAGAAGACTTATAGAAAAAACTAACCATGCGTTAGTAACTTCAGATTATTCCATTCTTTGGTATACACCAGTATAAGATGAACCAGTGAATATACCGAAAACTGATTTTTAAGCTCGTCTGGATTTTTAGATACCTAAAATAAATATAACATATGAACAGAAAAGAATTTCTCAGTAGTTTAGGGGCAATGGCTGGACTTACCCTGCTAACCAACCCCGGCCTTTCTAGTGGAAATGGTTATATCCAGTCAGGCATGAAGCTGGGCCTGGTCACTTATTTATGGGGAAAGGACTGGGATGTACCCACATTAATACAAAATTGCAGTAAGGCGGAAATACATGGTGTCGAACTGCGGGTTGATCATGCACATATGGTCATGCCCAATCTCAGTCATGCCGCCAGGCTCACAGTAAAAAAACAGTTCGAAGACAGTCCTGTAAAAATAATCGGACTCGGGACCAACGAACAGTACGACTCTCCGGACCCGATGATACTTAAAAAATCCATTGAGAGAACAAAAGAATTTATCAGGCTTAGTGCCGATGTCGGTGGTTCTGGGGTAAAAGTCAAACCGAATCAGCTTCATGCGGGGGTAGATCCTGACAAAACCTTGGAACAAATCGGTCGGGCTTTAGATGAGCTTGGAGCTTATGCAAAAGATTTTGGTCAGCAAATCAGGCTTGAAGTTCATGGAAAAGTGACCCAGGAGCTACCCAATATTCGTAAGATTATGGAAGCTGCTCCTAATCGTAATGCTACTGTTTGCTGGAATTGCAACCCTGAGGATTTAATCGGACAAGGGCTGGAGGCTAATTTTAATTTGGTTAAAGATCGGTTTGGTGATACCGTTCATGTTAGGGAGCTCGATGACCCCTCCTACCCCTACCAACAACTCATTAAACTGTTTAAGAAAAATAAATATGATGGCTGGATATTGCTGGAGTGCCGTACCGACCCGGAAGATAAAGTGAAAGCTCTCATAGCTCAGCGCCGGATCTTCGAACAGATGCTAAAAGCCTAGTGTCCTCATTTTCAGAAGAGCAAGGGCTGTAGAAAATTTTCATTTATATCAATTTCCATTTATAGGGACAAAAAAATGTCAATTCCCTGATTCCAGACCTGATAATGTGAACATTCTTATAGTTTAAATCGAATAAATTTTCAAATACTTTATCAATTATTTTTGGAAAAATCATGTTTGCGATTACATTTGTCAAAACACCTAAATCTCCGGGTTTTTAAATCTGTACCAAACAAAGGAGTGCCAGAAAAACAAATCACCATGAAGGAACAGTTGCTGACCGTTGATTATATCGATTCTCAAACAGGAAATATTATTGAGTTTTATACACGTTGGGAGTTTGAAGAGGATCCATTCTACGGTAAAGCAAGAATCAAGGGACTCGACGAAAACTTTGGAACGATAAAAATCATTGCCGACGTAATAGAAGGTAGTAATCTGGAAACGGCTTACGAAGAAGAGGAAGTTTTTATGCATAACGACAACCGTCCCATTTATGCAGGCCCTCTGCCTGAGATCTACTCAGCTAATTGGGTGCATACGGATGGCAAAAAAAAGAAACAGTTATTTATGGTTCCGGAAAATGAAAACGCCAAGGAATATGCCATTACACAAACTAACAGTAAAGTCGTAGTTAAACGCGTATTATAGAAAATATCAGTTATAATCAAAAGAGACAGCCGTGGAAACAGCTGTCTCTTTTGATTATCTTTTGAGGAGTTTACGGGTCAACACCCGGTTGGTGAACATGGCTCGCACAATGTAAACACCTGTTGGCCATGACTCCATGTTCAGACGATATACATTGCTATTGACTGGCTTGCTAATTTCGAAGACCTTTAATTTTTTTCCGTTTACTCCATAAATCTCCAAGGCTTGTAACTGTTCAGGATGCGGATAAAAACTGATTTCTACGTCCTGATCCACAGGGTTGGGCGTTACTAAAAATCCCTCTTCCTTTAAATTTGGATTTACGACTACCGTCCGAAGATTTATATTATCCAGATATATATCCTGACCCGAACCGTTCGAATTCTTAAATGCCACCAGAATGGATTCCTGGCTTATAAAATCCGCAAGATCAAGCTCAATATGCTTCCAGTCGCCCGCCTGAGGCGAATAAGTACCAGCATTGGCACTCCTGGTTACATTGCCAGTACTCCAACGCTTGTAAATGGTTTGGTAGGTAAGTCCACAATCGGCACTGACCAAAACGGAAAGCGTATCGGGGCCCACTGAGGATCGAAGGGTATTAATCAGATTGGAACTGGCGAAGTCGAAGGCTACAAAGGCTGAATCAACCCCTGCAACCTTTATGGATGGGGTCCTCAACAGATCGGCCTGTCCCGTTGACGAATAATTAAAATTTTGCATTCTCACCGACCACAACCCCGATTTAGCCGCAGTTGAAGTAAGCTCCCAAGTCGGCCCCTGATCCTTATTGACAATATCCCAACCAGCCGAGAGAAACGAAGTCTCAAATCCCTCCATTATAGGAGCATCAAAGGGCTCATAGTATATAATAGGTAAAATTCTCTCATCATTACTGGTATTCCCGTCAGCCAGATTATTTGGCTTTTCAAGTGAAATTTTAAGAATATGGTCGCCCTGCCTTAAGGTAAGCGGGGGAAGATCGATCAGCTCTTCTTCAAAATATCTTAGACTTCCCTCCCAATTAAGGGCTAAAGTCGGCACCTCTTCATCGATCTGAAGGTAAATCTGAAGGGATTGCAGTAAATTGGAACCTTTATTTTTAATTCTTATCTGGGGGGTAAAGTTCGGACTGCAGAGCCGTTGTGCAGGTCTAATAATTTCTTCTAATGAAGCATCATTACCATAAACTTGAGGAGGAGTACAGGCATCTGATTGAACCAGACTCATGCGGTGATCGAGGATGGACTGCCGCATACGATTTACCTGACCTAGGGTAAATAAGGAAAGACAGACATCTGGACTATAGTCCATAAAATTTTGGTACATGATACCTGGAGAGGACTTATTACATATATCGTAAAATTCACCCTGTTTACAGCTACTCGTGCTATTGGCCTGGTTGGGGGTGTCATCGACATCATCCGATCCGTTGCAACCTCCATCATCATCACCCCAAATGTGGAATAAAGAAAAGAAATGGCCCATTTCATGTGTAAGTGTTTTTCCCCCGCTATAGAGACTGGTTCCTCCACCTGGCAAACTGGCATAATCGACTACTACGCCTTGCTCACGCGCGGGCCCAATACCGGGAAAAGAGGCATAGCCCAGAATATTATTAGACAGTCCACAGATCCAGATATTAAGATAGCGATCGGTATCCCAGGCATCGGCTCCACCTCGAGAAGCATATTTAACATCTTCTGTTAAGTAGTTGAAACGCGATACAGGAGTACTATAACGCACGATTCCGGAGGTAGGCTGCCCATTCGGATCCTTTTGTGCCAAACAGAACCGCACTCCTGCATTGCCCGATAATTTTTGAAAGGCGGGTAACACCTGAGCAAGACCCGCATTCTGCAAATTGAAATCTTTGTTTAACGTATCGAGTTGTGCAAGAATTGCCGCATCTGAAACCGTGTTTCCGTTGACAACTACATGAACTACGACAGGTATACTATAAATATCAGCGGCTTGTTCCCCTGCGGTCTGCCTTAGTCCTGCCCGGCTACGGATAGTCAGACTCTGACGTTGCAACTCATAACTTGACCTTAATGAAGGCTGCTTTTCGAACTTATTCTCCAAAATAGGCATGGTGGCGCATCTCTGACCATGGGCAGCCTGAAAATATAGAACGAAAGCCCATACGATCAGTAAACGCAACAAATATTTTTGATAAAATTTAAACCACATGTAATTCGAATTCTTTTGTATTTTCTAAAATTGGCCAGCGCTACCAGAACACGCTCATATGGCTTATACATGAAATAATATGAAAGGTACCCATATCTGACAAAACCCACCTATTACATACGTTTTAAGTCAAGATTTTGATGCACCGGATATAGTTTTTAATTTTATAAGCAGCAGAGGTAAGCGACAGCTTAAAAGTAAACTGCAAGTCAGGAGCGTGGAAACAGCAGATATAAAGGAATACAGAAAGATCATACATATAGATATGGATGCTTTTTTTGCCTCAGTGGAGCAACGAGACCATCCGGAGCTGAGAGGAAAACCAATAGCCGTTGGAGGCTCTCCATCAGGACGAGGAGTGGTGGCAGCAGCGAGCTATGAGGCCCGAAAATTTGGCGTACGTTCGGCTATGCCCTCCGCCAGAGCCATCAGGCTTTGCCCTCATATTCAGTTTGTAAAACCGCGATTTGAAGCTTATAAAAAAGTTTCACAGGATATCAGGAATATCTTTTTGCGATATACAGATCTTATAGAACCATTGTCACTGGATGAAGCTTATTTGGATGTTACACATGACAAGCTCGGAATTGGTTCGGCGATACAAATAGCTAAAGACATTAAGACGGCTATATATTCTGAACTAAACCTTACGGCCTCCGCCGGCATATCGACGAATAAATTTGTAGCAAAAATTGCTTCCGATGTACAAAAGCCCGATGGGCTCACTTTTATAGGCCCTTCCAAAATATCGGGATTTCTGGATCAGTTGCCCATCGAAAAATTTTATGGAGTGGGCCAGGTCACAGCCCAGAAAATGAAGCGTATGCAGATTTTCAATGGCCATGACCTTAGACAACATAGTCTCGATGACCTTACACATCATTTCGGAAAGCTTGGGAAGTTCCTGCATGCAGTAATCAGAGGAAATGATGATCGTGCCGTTCAACCTACCCGACCAACGAAATCGCTGGGCGCTGAAGAGACGTTTGAGAAGGACTTAACCGAATTGGAAGAGCTGCAGGAAGAATTAGCACTTTTAGCAGAGAAAGTGGCAAAGCGCCTGGAGCAGAAAAATTTACAAGGACGCACCCTGACTTTAAAAGTCAAATACGATGACTTTACTCAAATTACCCGCAATTATTCTCGCCCTGCGGTCATATTCGAGTCAATTGATATATTGAAAATATCTAGTTCCCTATTAGAACGTATAGATATTGATGGGAAAGGAATTCGTTTATTAGGGATCTCCCTTTCCAATTTCGAAGAACTTCAGCCTAAGCGAAGGAAGTATCCGGACCCAAACCAGCTAGACCTTTTCGATTCTTGAAAAGCCTACATCAATAGAACATCTACCCGATGTGCCTGTACTATTTCCTCGCAACTGGACCAGGAAAAAATAGTGAAACGTCCATCCTGTGAGGCAACAAGTGCCATGGCGTCTTTTTGATCGAAAACAAACTGAGCAGCAGAAAGATGGCGAGTACCGCCTATCTGGGCTGAAGAGACCCGTCGACCTGAGCTTCCCCTAATTGGTTCTGTAATTAATATCTCTTCGATATGGGGCCTACCCTTGCCTCTGGCGATTTTAGCACCAAAAGCCATCAGTTCGTATTGCTCATTGATAATGGTTGCCCCATCCACCGCGGTAAGTCCTGCCAGGCTACTTATCGCCTTCGACATACTATTCTGCCAATCGGAATGATCGGGCATTTGCTGATCTGTCAGTTGAGCCAGGGCACTAAACGACGGCTCAACCGGATAGGTAATAGGATGAACGATAGACTCCTTCCAGTCGGTATTGGTAACAGGTAGTACGAGTAGAATTCCTCCCCGACCATGAGCCCTCATGGAGGCAGAAAGTAAAACCAAAGTATTCATCGAATCATTCCAGAGCTCAGGAGACTGGTTTCCCATTAGGGAATGAATCAGCGACGGGCAGTCGGGCAATCGAGAAGAACGCTCGTCAATAAGCTTTACCTGGTCGCCAGATAATACGGCAACATTGACAAACTTACCAAATCCTGTTCCACGTCTGTGTTTGATTACCAGAACGCCAGGCTCTATTACCTCCAGAACAAAACATAAAGAGGGTATGATTCGTGTGGTGCCCCATATATATAGGTTGTCACCGTCGCGCCACACGCCTAGGTGTATACCTGAGCGCTCCACAGCGGGTGCCAGTTTTGTAAGACTATGGGGAGTAAAGGGCAGATGCCTCCCGAGGATCAGGGGTTCTCCTGCCTGGTTGGGAGGGAGAAAGGCAATGGAAATTTTGGGGGAATACCCTTCTTCCCTTCTCAGACTAGCCCAAAAAGTAGTATCCAGTAAGGTTTCTATAACCTTGGCATCTGGAGCTGGAGCTCGCAGATATCCATCTTTAATCTCAGAAATTTCATGATGGTGTCTAAAATGCGCTTCTACCGCTCCTGCTATTCCACGTGCCGCCTGATAGGTTGAAAACGGAACATTATCCCCCAGATGTTGCTCAATAATGCTATTTAATGTCATGTATTTGGTCCTCCTATCGAAAATTTATCCTTTGAAAAGGCTTCTCAAGAGTTTTGCCCTTTAAATATGCAACACCTCTCAAAGAAAAAAAGTTGAACCGCTATCCCAAGGATTGAAAAAAATATAAGTTTGAGGGAGCCATATATGAGCCCATTCGGCTACATAGTGTAGCAATAAATCCCAGATAGTAGGAAAAAAAAGACATAGATAACCCGGAATCATGTCGCTAATTATCAGACATCTATGTATCCATTGACAGGAAAAAGATCAAAATGGCATTTTTTTTGCCAATTAATTACAACCATTTGCTACGTAAACGCCTCTATGATGAAAAGCAGTACATAACCTAGTTTGAATGCTTAATCAAAATTATTTGTTAGCCATGTTTTTTATAAACTATCGCCGATTAGGGTGAATTTACTGGAATATTTAAACAATATGGTTCCCATTTGAGATCATTTTGTTATGTTTGCCAATTAGTACTTTTCTAATACTTATCTCTAATAGCCTCTTAAATTCATATTTTTTTCCCGGACACAAAAGGATAAAAATTGCATTAAGCCTAGGTTGGCCATGCAGCATAAAAGCATGAACTTACGTATTGGTAACCGATAGGAACAAGAGAAAATATAAGAATTTATGAGTCCAGGGAATGGTGGCAAACATTTTGGTATGCATTTAATTATAAATTGTTTACTCACTCAATAAACTCAATCCGATTGAAAGCAGCGTATACATCACACTTTAACCGTGACAATTGATGAAAAGTATATCAGTAGTTATTCCAAATTATAATGGCAAAAGTCTCTTCGAGAAGTATCTGGACCATAATATAAACCTACTACGGAACCTTGGATCGGATGTAGAAATTATTATTGTGGATGATGCTTCAACTGATGACTCGGTGGACTATTTACGGACACATTATCCCGAGGGTATAACATTGATCGTAAAGCCATATAACTCTGGATTTTCCGAAACCTGCAATGTAGGGATTGAGCGGGCCAGCAACGAGTTACTGTTTTTGTTGAATACAGATGTGATCATTGAGCCTGGCTATTTCGAAAAACTTTATAAGTATTTTGAGTTTAGCGACACCTTTGGAGTGATGGGCCGAATTATCGGCATGAATGACGATACCATTTTAGACGCAGCCCGGTCACCTAAAATCATGGGGCGCAAGATTCAACCAAGTCATTTTTATTACCTTACCGACGACAGGCGACTTACGCCAACCTATTATCTTTCCGGTGCTATAGCCCTGATGGACACCAAGAAGTTGAAAGCCATGAATGGCTTTAATGAAATGTTTAGTCCATATTACGGTGAAGATCAGGAACTTTCAATCAGGGCCTGGAGGCTGGGCTGGAAATGTTATTATGAACATAATGCCGTATGTCGACATGAAGTTTCGGCTTCCACCAAGAGTCATAAAGCTAAGCTGGGCATCAAACGGATGTACTTCAGAAATCGATATTACATACACCATTTGCATCTGCACGGTTTAGATTTGAGCTTATATCACCTACAAATTTGTTTGTGTGATGTCATTCCTTGTATTTTTACATTCCAGTTCTATAAGGCCCTCGCCTACTTTGACGTTTTAAAAAACCTTAAGGAACTGGCCAGAAAGAAAAATGACTTTGATTCCCAGATGAAAACCTATAAATCTACCATTGGTATTTTAGATATTATCCGAAATATACGATTAAGGTTGGATTATAAGGAGGCAATCAGGCTATAGTTAACGTAAATGCCGCATGACAATCAAGTCCAAAATAATGGGCTTGATTTTGTCGTTATATAAAAGTTCTGACCATAAAATATGAATACCTATTTTAGACTACTGTCTTACGCGAAGCCGATCTCCAAATTTGCAATACCATACATTTTATGTGCAGTTCTGGGAGTGGTCTTCAACACCTTAAATCTGGCGTTATTAGCCCCCTTACTAATGACCTTGTTCAATAACGCTGGTCCAGATGCTGCATTATTGGCCCGACCTTCTGAATGGACTGACGTACTGGGATTCTTCAATTACTATGCTCAGCAAGCATCGATATACTATGGGTCTTTTAATGCCCTGAAATTCGTATGCGCAATTATCGTAACCTCGGTAGTTTTTAGTAATATCTTCAGATACCTCTCTCAGAGGATTATGGAAAACCTTCGTATACATACCCTGCTTAACCTGCGTAAATCGGTATTTAATAATGTCATGAATATGCATGTAGGTTACTTTAATGACCAAAGAAAAGGAGATATTATTTCCAAAATTGCATCTGATGTACAGGTCGTTCAGTTTTCAGTGACCAATACGCTGCAAATAATTTTTAAAGAACCCTTACAGTTACTGGCCTATGTTTTTCTACTCTTTGCCACTTCCGTTAAACTAACCCTGTTTGCTTTATTGGTTATTCCTATTTCCGCAATTCTCATAGCCAGAATTGTAAAAAGACTCAAGGAACAAGCTACACAGTCGCAGGAGTCCTTCGGCATGATGATCAGCTATTTGGATGAGGCTCTGTCAGGCATCAAAATTATTAAAGCCTTTAATGCTACTGAAAATATTAAGGATAAATTTCATAATGAAAACCAGCATTATTCGGACATAGGACGCAAAATGGCTCGCAGGCAACAGTTGAGCTCTCCCGTTTCAGAAACCTTAGGAGTGACCATGGTTACTGCCATTGTACTCTACGGAGGATCCCTGATACTAGACAATCAGTCAGACTTAAGTGTATCTGAATTTGTGGCCTACATTGCCTTGTTTTCTCAAGTAATGCGCCCCGCCAAAGCGATGACCGACTCATTTAGCTCTATACATGCAGGGCTTGCCGCAGGCGAAAGGGTACTTGCATTAATCGATGAAAAACCTAAAATTACCGATCGTAGTGATGCCAAACCCTTGCATACCTTTGAAAAACAAATTACTCTGGAGCATGTACATTTCAGTTATGGAGACAAACCGATTCTGAAAGATATCAATCTCGTCATTCCGAAAGGAAAGACAGTAGCATTGGTTGGGTCATCGGGAGGAGGCAAGTCCACTTTAATGGATCTTATCCCTCGTTTTATAGAACCTCAATCGGGAAAAATCTCCATAGACGGCCATGATATCCGTGATATTACCATGGACTCCTTGCGCGATTTAATTGGGATGGTCAATCAGGAATCCACCCTGTTTAACGATACCATTCGTAATAACATCGCTTTTGGCCTGCCCGAAGCCAGCCAGCAGGAAATAGAGGCCGCAGCGCGTATTGCCAACGCACATGAGTTTATACAAGCAACTGCAAAGGGATACGAAAGTAATATAGGTGATAGAGGAACGAAACTCTCCGGGGGCCAGAAACAACGGATTTGTATTGCCAGAGCCGTATTGAAAAATCCTCCTCTGCTATTATTAGACGAGGCCACCTCGGCATTGGATACGGAGTCAGAAAAACTTGTGCAGGATGCTTTATTGAAGTTAATGCAAAACCGCACCTCCTTGGTCATAGCCCACCGCCTTAGTACCATTCAAAATGCCGACCTTATCGTTGTACTAGATGAAGGCCGAATCGTAGAGCAAGGCACTCATACTCAACTAATGCTCAAAGACGGCCAGTATCGCCGACTTATTGATATGCAACAGTTTAGTGAAATTGATACAGTTACAGACAAATAATGACCACTCTGGTATCCATTGCCCTGTGCACCTATAATGGGGAAAAACACCTGGAAGAGCAGCTAAATTCACTGCTAAACCAAACCTATGAGCATTTCGAAATTGTGGTCGTTGACGACGCCTCGGTCGATAACACCTGGGAAATACTTCGTCGATATGCCTCGGAGCATTCATGTATTCGCCTCTATCAGAACGATGTTAACATTGGCTACAACCGGAATTTCGAACGCGTATTAAAGAAATGCCGAGGCAACTATATAGCCATCTGTGACCAGGACGACATATGGCACCCAGAGAAGATTGCCAGGCAGGCTATGGCCATGGAAGGGAATCAAATGGTATATCATGACTCAGAATTGATAAATGAACATGGAGACAGGTTGAATATCAGGATGTCAGAAAAATTCAATTTTTATAAGGGCTCCTCTCCAGAGGCCTTCTTATTTCTTAATTGTGTATCTGGGCATAGTATTATGCTAAAACGCTCGGTACTTACCAAGGCCTTACCATTTCCCAAAGAGGGCCATTACGACCAATGGCTTGCCTATGTAGCTACCAGTTTGGGCACAATAGACTACTTGAAGGAGGCTCTGGTTCAGTATAGACAGCATCATTCCAATGCGACAGATTTACTCTCACGGAAATCAAAGGTAAAATCAATAAAAAGTAAAATTTCTGGTCTGATCTCTGAAAGCAACTGGCTGGGTATATGCTCGAGCTCTTCAGAAACCGGATACTCTGGCCTTTCTGGTCAGCTCTTCGGCCTTAGTATCGAACGTAATAGGGATTTCCTTCATCTTTCTTATTCCTGGAAAATTTGGAGAAATCGTTCTGTACTTCTCCCCATTCTCAAAAAGAATGCACTGAGTAAATTCTTTTATTGCCTTCGAAAAGGATGGGGTGTGCCCATGAAAAAACTATTATGATATTCCTACGATGAATTCCTCAAAAATGCCCTTGGTATCCATAGCACTTTGCGTTTATAATGGAGAAAAATACCTGGCTCAACAACTAGATAGTCTTATTTCTCAAAGCTATAAAAACATAGAAATTGTCGCCTTGGACGACTGCAGTAGTGATGGGAGTTTCCATATTTTAAACCAATATAAGGCGAAGTTTCCAGACACTTTTCGAGTTTACTCCAACAGGGAAAACAAAGGTTATGTCAAAAATTTTGAAGCTGCCCTCAATCTATGTGAAGGGGAATATATCGCTTTTTGTGATCAGGATGATATTTGGTTTCCCGATAAAATAGAGAGACAAGTTGCGGGCATTCAAGATAGTCTTTTGATCTATCATGACTCCCAATTTATGCAGGAAGACGGGACCTATATGGATAAGAAAATGTCGGAAATTATCAATATGATCCAGGGTTCCGATCCGGTGCCTTTCTTATTATTTAATTCTATCTCGGGGCATAGCCTGATGATTCATAGGAGATTACTACCACATATTCTGCCCTTCGATCCCCAACATTTCCACGACCACTGGACGGCTTACGTAGCGGCAAACTTAGGCAGTATAACTTACCTCCCAGAATGCCTGGTGGCTTATCGCCAACATCAAACAAGCTCTACCGATATTTTGAACCGTCGAAAGAAGCTCGATAAAAAATATCATGAAAACAGAGACCTTAATAAGTTAAAAAAAGAGCTGACCTGGCTTAAGAAATGTCAACATTTTTCCGGTAATAGGGATCCGCAATTTATTAATAGCTTTGTTTCGTTATTTGAGGCTAGGCTAAACGATTTTTTCTCATTTGCATATGCTCAGTTTATAAAAACTTATTTTGACCGACTTTTTTACGTTCAAAAGAAAAGAAAATCGAGTAGATCGGGCTATATCTATCGTCAGATATGGGGGTTGAAAGCCAAAAGGTTGTGGGCGACATTATTTAGTTGGTAAAACTAATCCGCTGATAACTTTTTCGTACCTAATTGTAAGGAAAGTAGGTGTAAGAAGGCCTTTAAAACCAGTTTGGAAGAAATACGCTTGCTGCGCCCGAAGACCATTATCATTTTACTGATACTGAGCAGGTCATACTCCCAAAGCAGCATCTGCTCGATCAATCTTTTAATAGCCCTTTTTTCAGTAAAATATAAGTCACGTTCAGAAATATTGGCCGTAGTTAAGGGTAATTGACTGCTCCATTTCTCATGAATTTTCAGTACCTCATCCAACCATTTTTTGTTAAAATTCCCCTCCGACTCATGCACCATCAATATGTCATAGGTAACCAGGATTTGACTGTCGCCATAATGAGAAAGGCAAAAATCTATATCATAACCATGAAAGCCCTTTAGAAGCTGGCTATCAAAAGGTTTTTTCTTTGCTAAGGCCGTGCGCACACAAATCCACACCCCGTCCACACAAACCACTTCACTCAAGCGTTGCTGGTATGGGTTGTGATAGGCATGCAAAGGTTCCCTGTTATCGTATTTATAGCCCTGCAATATATTTTGAAATGACTTTTCATCAAACTGAAAGTCCAAGCAGTACCATCCCGACGGAGTAAGGGACTTATACCCTCCCCCGGCTACTCCAAGAATTCCAGCTCCGGGGTGTGCATCGAAGATGTCTAATACTATTTTACCCCAATCTTGGGTTTGTATCGCAACGTCCTCATGCATCAGGCAGACTATTGCGTACCGGCAGGAGGCTATACCCTTATTGTATACCTCGCAAATCCCACTCGGCTGATTGCGATTATCATATGCCAAGAGTTCATAAGGTACACCAATAGTGGCAGAAATATTGGCTTTTACAGCCCTGAGCTGAACAGGATCGACCGAACAGATAACTATTGAAATCATACTGCAAGTTACAAAACTGGAATGATTTAATCAGCAGCACGTGGAGGGGGCACCAACTATAGCGGCAGAGCAAACGGATTACCGTGTTAAAGATAATAGCACTATATAATTTTACAATATCATTAATTTGAAGAATAATATTTCAAGATAACAGATTTTTGCGATTCATTAAATTCTCAGAAATATTTTTCTCATATTCGTAAAATACCAAAAATGATTTAATAATCGCATCAATTTTTTTTACTCCTATGATGAAAAAAACACTTTTACTCCTTGCCTTGCCAGTACTAGCCTTTGGACAGGCCGACGATGCCGAACTAAGCAAAAAAGCAGCGGCCATACATAACAGGGTATTGACCATCGACACCCATGCGGATGTGCCCATTAATATGATGAAAGATGGATTCGACATCGCTGTGGAGCACGACTTTCAGAAAGATGGAACCCAAATTGATTTTCCACGAATGAAAAAAGGGGGGATGGACGGGATGTTTTTTGCAGTTTATCTGGGACAGGGCAAACGCTCTCCCGAAGCCGACCAAGCTGCGGAAGATAAGGCATTAGCGATTTTTGACAAAATACATCAAGCGGTAAGGGACAATCCTGAAGTGGCCGGCCTGGCAACGACCTCTGCCCATGCCTATGCCTTGCAAAAAGAAGGTAAGCGGGCGGTGTTTATCGGAATGGAAAATGGCTGGCCTATCAATCATAAAATAGAAAATATAAAAAAATATTACGATCTCGGCTTACGATATATTACCCTCTCGCATTCCTTAAATAATGACATTTGCGATTCTTCTACCGACCCGGATGGTCCTGTATTCAACGGACTGAGCCCATTTGGAGAAAAAGTGGTTGCAGAAATGAATAAGCTCGGTATGATGGTAGATATTTCTCACGTTTCAGATTCCACATTTTATGACGTAATCAAGCTTACGAAAGCCCCACTCATCGCTTCTCACTCCTCTTGCCGGACCCTTTGCGACGTACCCCGGAATATGACAGATGATATGATTAAGACCCTGGCAAAAAATGGAGGGGTAATACAAATCAACTTCGTTCCAAGCTTTGTAAAAAAACCTTCTATGCAGCAGGAATTGTCCATGAAAGCCATTCGGCTGCAGTTCAGACAGACCGATTTAAGTCCGGAAGATAAGAAAGAGCTCTTTGAAGAAATGAAAGCACTCAATAAAAAATATGAGAAAGATATGCCTACTGTAGAAGATGCCGTGGATCATATTGAGCATGTAATTAAACTGACCAGTATCGACCACGTGGGTATTGGCATGGATTTAGATGGAGGAGGTCGGGTACTTGGCATGAACGACGTAAGTGAAATAGGAGCCATTACCAAGGAGTTGGTTAAAAGAGGATATTCAGAGGAGGATATCGCAAAAATATGGAGTGGCAATATGCTGAGAGTCTTGGACGCTGCCGAAAAAGTAGCGAAATCTTTATAGTTTTGATAGGTATTGAAAGCCAGAGTATTCGAAAATTGCTTAAAAAAAATATATCCATTTTGAGAAATTGTTTAATAAAATTACAAATATTACATGTGAATAGTGAATACCCAATCAATTACTCGAATACCAAATGGCCAAATCAAGCAAAAAGAAAATAGATAAACCCGATACGAATAAGGAAGAAACTGGCGATGCACCTCAAAGACACTATTTGGGGCCGGTAGAGAAAGTGAGTCGGTTCACCGATTTTGATATACATTTATTCCGTCAAGGCAAGCATTATAAGTTATACGAAAAACTTGGCTCGCATGTCATGGAACATAACGGCGTCGTAGGCACTTATTTTGCAGTATGGGCGCCCAATGCCTCTTCCATTTCAGTGATCGGTAACTTTAATGGATGGAGTAAGGAGGAGCATGCCCTCTCCCCCCGTTGGGATAGCAGTGGAATCTGGGAAGGCTGGATCCCTGACGTTGGGGTTGGTGAAGTTTATAAATACTTTATCATATCTAACGATGGCCAGCACCTGGAAAAATCAGATCCTTTTGCCCTCTGGTGTGAGGTGGCTCCTCGTACGGCTTCCATCGTATGGGATACCTGGTATGAGTGGAAAGATACCGATTGGATGACCCAGCGCAAGGAAAAAAATAAACTCAATGCGCCCATGTCGGTATATGAAGTTCATTTGGGCTCCTGGCAACGGGATCCTTCCGAACCTGAGCGTTTTCTGACGTTTAAAGAAATTGCTGAGACCCTAGTTCCCTATGTTCAGGAAATGGGCTTTACCCACGTGGAGCTGATGCCTATCATGGAGCATCCCTACCCCCCATCCTGGGGATATCAGATTACAGGTTATTTTTCCGTTGCCTCCCGTATGGGCACCCCACAAGAGTTGATGTACCTGATTGATCAGCTACATCAAGCTGGAATTGGCGTTCTAATGGACTGGGTACCCTCCCATTTCCCAGGTGACGCACATGGACTTTTCCGCTTCGATGGAACGGCTCTTTACGAGCATGAGGACCCCCGCAAAGGCTATCATCCCGACTGGAAAAGTTACATCTTCAATTATGGTCGTAATGAAGTACGCTCATTTTTGATAAGCAACGCAATATTCTGGCTGGACCGCTATCATACCGATGGGCTTCGGGTCGATGCTGTGGCGTCAATGTTATATCTGGACTATTCCCGCAAACATGGAGAATGGATTCCAAATGAATTCGGAGGTCGGGAAAACTTAGAAGCGATCTCCCTGCTTAAAGAAATGAATATCGCCGCTTATTCCGAATTTCCCGATATTCAAACTATTGCGGAAGAATCAACTGCGTTTCCAGGTGTCTCCCGACCTGTGTTTACAGGAGGATTAGGTTTCGGTCAGAAATGGATGATGGGATGGATGAACGATACGCTGAAGTATTTCGAAAAGGATAGCGCTTTTAGAAAATGGCATCAGGACCAGCTCACCTTTAGTTTAGTATATGCTTTCTCAGAAAATTTCATGCTCCCCTTATCGCATGATGAGGTCGTTTATGGCAAGAAATCCCTGGTAATGAAAATGCCAGGAGATGAGTGGCAACGCTTTGCAAACCTTCGACTGATGTACGCTTTTATGTTTACTCACCCCGGTACTAAGCTTATCTTTATGGGTGGTGAGTTTGGGCAAACGAGTGAGTGGAATTTTGAACAGAGCTTAGACTGGCACTTATTAGAATTTGCTCCACATCAAGGTATGAAAGCCTGTGTTAAAGCGTTGAATAATCTATATCGGAACGAGCCAGCCCTATATGAACATAGCTTTAACTCAGAGGGTTTCGAATGGATAGACACACAAGACAGGGAAAACTCCGTGCTAATATATGCTCGTAAGGGCACCAAGGAAACGGAAAGCTTGGTCGTCATTCTAAATCTAACTCCCATTCCCCGGCCAGGGTACCGGGTAGGAGTTTTAAATCCTGGAGCTTGGGAAGAGGTATTTAACTCCGATGCCGAAGCATTTTTTGGAAGTGGTAGTGTTAACTCAAAGCCTTTGCATTCGGAAGAACAAGCATGGCATGGACGCCTTGCATCTGTTCAGCTCGACCTCCCGCCTTTAGGAGCCAGTATTTTAAAATTGAAAACAAAAAAATCGGGTAAGTAAAATTCACGTCTTTTAATTATTTTTAGGCAGAGGGCAATCCTCTGCCTTTTTTTTGCGCATTTTTTTACCTTTGCCAGACACAATACGATTCAATATGAAACATAAATTCTTTTCGTTACTCATTCTCTGCCTATTTTCCGCTTCACTGCAGGCTCAAAGTCTTTCGCGGGTAACCTCCGGACTGGACCTGGGACTTGGCTATCAGGGTACCGACAAAATATGGGCACCTGCCATTATGTACCACCAAGACCTGAGCTTAAAACATTTCCCCTGGATGCGTCTGGGCTGGGGTGTCCGAACCTATGGCATTTATGGAGGTGCCTCACAGCTGGCTCCTAAGGCGAGCGCCAGTGCAGGTGACACGCTTTCACTAGGCAAAATCAGCACCAATGGGATTAGCTTTCTGATCAGTGCCAGTGTTTCTTTCGGACCCGTAGAAATCGGTGCCAATACGGATTTAATTGGCTTGGCATTTGGAACCAAGAGGAGTGCGCTCTATACCTCTGCTAGCCTAGACGGTGAAGGAGCCGAATTTTATAATTCATATGTAAAAGCTGGTCCTAGTAGCTTAAATGCCCTGCCACTGCTTTTGAGTAATAATAACGGTCAGTCCGAAATTTATGCTCGCATTTGGTTTAACAATCGCTTTGGCGTAAAATTAGGATATAATTTCGGGCAGACGTCTTATTCCTCTGTCGAAAAATTGGATAACGGACAAACTCGCTTTTCTACCGATTATCATTACCCTTACCTAGGATTGACCTTCCCACTTTATAACTAAACCAATGCATCCGGAAAAATTAGAAGACTCCCATAAGTTTAAACTATGGAAAAATAAATTACTAAAGAATGGGCTGGACATACATAAAATTGAAGAAGTTTACTCCCGTCGCGTAGGCAATGGTGAGGTGTTATTTTCTTTAGTTATGACGGATGCTACTACCCCCGAAGGAAATAAAATTCCTCCGATCTGTTTTATTAAGGGTGAAGTAGTTTGTGTGCTTATTTGTCTGATCGACGAACTTACAGCGGAAAAATACCTTTTACTAGTTCGCCAGCGTCGGATTTGTGACGGTTCGATGACCTATGAACATCCGGCGGGGATGTTGGATAGCGAGCAGGATGCAGCGGCTGTAGCAGCGAAAGAAGTTTGGGAAGAGACTGGTATCAAAATAGCCAAGAAATCGCTTATTCCTCTACGAGAGGGGCCTTCTTACCCATCCACGGGCACCAGCGATGAAGCTATGTTCTTCTTTTATTGCGAACTGACCATGAGTAAATCAGAGATAGAAGGGTTCCATGACAAAAGTCAGGGTATGCTTTCAGACCACGAATACATAGAAACCTTTGTTGTTCCTTTTTCAGAAGGCCACCGACTAATTACCAATAGCAATGGTATTCTACTGAACTTTCTGTATCTCAAAGCAGTAGAAGATTGGGAGCTTATGAAAACATTATAAAGCTGGGCATTTTCAAAACATTTTTTACGAATATGTTTAAATAAACAAAATAGGCCTTATATTTGCACCCCAATACCGTCAGGCACCCGTAGTTCAATGGATAGAATTTTGGTTTCCGGTACCAGCGATAGGGGTTCGAATCCCTTCGGGTGCACAAAATAGATATCACCCGATATCATACGATATAAAAACCCGCTTAATTATGTAATTAAGCGGGTTTTTCATTTCTTTGCTGTTGTGCAGCCTCGGGTAAGCTAGAGTATATGCCTTATAACTCGTTCTATGCACAATAATCAATATATATACATAGGTTATACGAATCACGCTAAACTATATACGTGTTTAATAGTACTTGCAACAATGCGCCTTTTAGTACTGTAAAAACCTTGGTGTCCTTAGGTCAGTTCTCAAGTATTGGACCAATCCTTTAGGATAGGTCGAATCAAAAGATAAACATATTTTTTTTTGGAATTTGCCTGGTTTCTTTTCTCAGGTGGCTACCTAAAATATGATTTTAAGAACCTGTAGGGACGTGCCAACCTTTGGAGATTTGCTAACCCTTTTAAAAAGACTGAGGCTTTTCCTGCAATATCGCTGGATTTATAAGGTCTTTGTAGACAATGTTACTTAGCTTTTCGTCGTTCTCTTTTCTGTATATAGGGATCGGATGCTACAGCAACAGCCAGGATCAAACAGACTGATGAATCCTGGGCGCGGGTTAAATATTTTCCATGGACCGAACCTCCTTATAACTTTGTAAAAGAATAAAGAATTGAAGAAGAATAAATGCATTAATAAGCTTCAATACTCCCTACCCGTCATAGGGATGGTGATACTGCTATTGCTTTCTCCCTGCAAGGTCCGAAACTTCATACAAAACGAACTTGGTGTGGGTCAAACGAAAGTGCCCAACAAAAGTCAATCCAGGATTAGGGTATCAAAATGTATTACATCAGTTAATTTACTGAATACATTAACTGAACAAAAATCTAATTCACAGCAAGCACTTCCTTTTCCAGTCACAGAGCTATTTTCTTTTGACGTTAATAGCTTGCCTCAGAATTTAACATTTGTCCCTGCCAGCCGTAAAAATATTGCCTCAGCAGTTCCCTATTACATATTATATAAAAATTTCAAGCATTTCTTGCGAGGCTAAACTCTCTCCAAACTCCCGTCTCCAATAATCTTGAAAGGTGCTACATCCTGATGCAGGCCTAGGCATCGATTCTGGAATCTTTTTCTAAAATCTATTTAAGATATTATCCCCTGCAACTTACGCCGTTAGTTCTTTTTCCATTGTTATCGTTCAAAACGAAAATGCAATGGCAGGGCTTTCTGCGCGAAGTTTAATTATAAACCAACATGAAAAATTCAGTTTTCTTAATATCCTTTTTGCTATTCATAATTGGCATTTCCACTCTTCAGGCCCACCCAAAGGAACCTAAAAAAAATAATTACCTGGTTATTTCCAAAAACATTAATCAGCTGGCACCCGTGTTATTAACCTCCACCGCCCTAGCTCGTGAAGACGGGGATAAGTATGGCAAATTCTATATGGTCATTTGCGGGAAAACGGTTAGTGATATACCAGGTAATATGCAGTTTAATAAATTGATGGAAGAGGCAGCAGAACAGAATGTCCAGGTTTTCATATGCGGCATATCTCTAAAAGCCTTTCAGATATCTCCCGATCAACTACCTAAGCAGGTAAAAATAACTGACAATGGGATATTATATGGATTCCAACTCACAAAAAAAGGATTTATAACAATCACTATTTAGTTTAGCAATGAAGAATTATAGTATAAAAAATGATGCAGGACTCCTAACACTTTCCCTTAGAATGGTCGTAGGATGGACCTATTTCTCTGCATTCTGGAGGAGAACTATTCTTGCCAACAAATTGGATCCTGAAGTCTCGGGATATATTGGTGAAAAATTCAACCATTTTTTGCCCAATGCACTGGGTATAAAGCCTATGATCCAGCATCTGGTTGAAAACCCAGATACATTATGGCTTAGTATGGTCACTTTTACAATTATAGAAGGCATAGTAGGTCTCTTAATAATTTTTGGACTTTTTACCAGACTGATGAGTATAGGAGTGTTTTTCCTCGCAATGGGCATCCTTCTTGGCTCGGGGTGGATCGGTACTACTTGTCTAGACGAATGGCAGATTGGCGTCCTTGGCATAGCTAGCGGTTTTGTACTGTTCCTGACGGGGAGCGGCAAGTACTCCTTGGACTATTTTCTCCTCAACCAGGGAACGAATCTGTCGCAAAAAAGCTGGTTTTCTTGGATTGCGTCCGGAGAATTGCCAATTTCAGACGCAATATTTCCGAAATTAGTTTTAACAGGCTCCTTGTTTACCCTCGGCATGACCCTTATGACCAACCAGGTTTTTCATGGAGGGCTATGGGGAACCCTACATAATAAATCAGTCAAACCCAAACTAGAAATCAGCCAAGGAAAAATCGAAAACAATACCCTAAGTTTTAATGTATATCGTACGGAGGGTGTAGATGTATATGGTTCTTGGGTAATTAATATTGGACTTTATGATGACCAGCAAAAACTCGTCTGGAATCTGGATCAGTCAGGGTTGGCAAAGTTGCCGGAAGAGAGTATTTCCAATTACTATATTGCGAAAGTCAAGGCTGGAATGCATAGTTTGATTGTCCCGTTAGGGGCCAAAGCGAAGCTAAGCCTCAAAGGTGAGCTACTTAGCAATTTGCCCGATGGTAAATATACCCTAAGAATATCTGATATCAGTGGAGCATATTGGAGTCACCATATTTTGAAGTAATAACTTATTTCTGTCTTGTGTCAAATTCTAGCGGCCGAATTTTTTCATGGCCGCTAGAATTCTCTTTATTCTAATATACACTTTTCTGAAATTATCGCTGAACAATATGTTGGATAAGTGGTAACCGTTGTCGTTTCATCTCCTGCAAAACCAGTTGCGCCATCTTACGCGCTCCCAGCTCTGAGAAATGGGTATCGTCGACTTTGCCCTCTGGATAGTTCGGATGCTCTCCGGCAGCAAGGTGTAGATAAAGATCTTTTGAACGCTCCTCACCAAATTCTTGGAGAAGGCGCTGACTAAGTTGATCAAGGTCTATTAAGGGCACGGATGCTTCCATGGCTACCTTTCGAACCAGCTGCGAATATATTTCATGCGTCCCTTCTACGCTTCCCTTGGCATCGAACCTGCGTCTGGCGACTGGAGTAATCAAAACGGGATAGGCACCTTTTTCCTTGGTTTCTTTTATAAACCGATGCAGATTAGCCTGATAGCCAACCTCGTCAGTATAGGTTTTTTTCGTTGCAACCTCATCGTTATGCCCAAACTGTATCAATACATAATCGCCGGCCTTGAGGCTATCCGATACCAGCTGCCAACGTTTTTCTTCAATAAAACTTCGGGTACTGCGGCCGTTCATTGCCCTATTTTCTATGCGAACCGATTCATCAAAAAAGTACTTAAATGGCATTCCCCACCCTGTCTCAGGATAGTACCGCTCGTCCTTAACAGACATGGTAGAATCCCCAACTAAATAGACCGTTCTCGATGTGTCGAATCCAAATCCTGACAATATTAGCAGTCCGATAAGGGGACCAATAGATTTAATAAAAATGCTGCGCATGTCGTATAACTTTTAACTTTAGGGGCTATCGCTCTTTAGACTAGACGAATAACTGTGAAATGCACCACGTAATATCTTAAAATAATAAGGATAGAGTCAGAATGGGCCGACCTATATCATTGGCCCACCCCAACCCGCTTACTCCAGCTTTGATATAGGAGCGACAACTCCTTAACCTTATCTGCATGGGTAGCCGACAAATCATTCAATTCAGCCCGATCTCGGGCTAAGTCATATAATTCCCATTTCTTATTTTCGCGCGACCATACCAGCTTCCAATTTTCCTTCCGAATCGCACGGCTATCGAAATGCTCCCAGGCGATAAATTCGTGGTTTTTACGGGAGTTTCCTTTTAAAATAGGGAGTAAACTCATGCCTTCTACAGGCTTAACCACATGTTCATTATAGGTCTTAGGATACTTCGCTCCTGCCAATTCCAGGCAAGTAGGCATAATATCCATGATGTGCCCAACCTGGTCGGTTTGAAAGGCCTTCGTCACCAGTTTAGGATAATGCATAATGAAGGGTGTAGATATCCCTCCTTCATGGGTAAAACTTTTGTATAAGCGAAATGGAACATTACCAAGATTGGCCCATTCTTTGCCATAGGCGTCATAAGAGCCCTTTTTCCCAGAGGGAATTGTGAGGCTTCTTTCGTAGGCCTGGTCGCCCAGATCTCTTTTGGCTCGATTGACCAGCTCTTCGGAACAGGCTCCATTGTCCGATAGAAACATAATCAAGGTATTATCAAGTTGCCCATTGGCTTTCAGTTTTGCCACTATCTGGCCAATGCCCTTGTCCATTCGGGTGACCATAGCGGCATAGGCCGCCATTTTCTGATCCCATTCGTCCTTGTCAGGGGCGTCTTCCCAGGCCGAAATGGTACTGTCTCTTTCCGACAACAATTGAGATACCGGCAACAAACCCATTCCTTTCTGCTTCTTTAATCGTGCATCTCTCAGACGATCCCATCCCTTAAGATACAGCCCTTTGTATTGGGCTATCTCCTCGTCAGGCGCATGGAGTGGCCAATGGGGAGCCGTATAGGCCACATACATAAAAAAGGGATTATCGGCCGCTGCATCAATGTAATCCACCGCTTTTTCAGAAATGGCATCGGTCATATAGAATCCTTCTGGTATGATGTAGGGCTCGTTGTCTTCTAAAATTAACCTCCCCGGCAGTAGTTCATAATAACTAGTAGCACCGCTAATAAGACCGAAATACTTGTCAAATCCACGCTGAAGGGGCCAATCCGGGCGTTCTTCTCCCACATGCCACTTCCCGGACATATAAGTCCGGTAACCCGCTTTCTTTAAAACCTCGGCTATGGTTACCGTATTCCGACTCAGCCAGCCTTGATTCGCCTTTTCTGGGACACGGCTGGTGATCGCAGACGTAACCACCATCTTCCCCATTCCCGCCTGATGCGGATACACGCCGGTTAGTAACGAAGCCCTGCTGGGACAACAGCGCGCAGCATTGTAGAACTGCGTAAACTTCACACCGTTCGATGCCAGCGCATCCAAATGAGGCGTACGAATTTCGGAGCCATAACAGCCAATATCGCTATACCCAAGGTCATCGGCCATGATAAGAATAATGTTTGGCTTCTGGGCAACAGCCCAATGGGACATTCCTAAAATAAACAGCAAAAAAAGTCGTTTGAGATGCATAAATTAAGTTTTGAATGACGCAATCGGACACTATATACGAAACGGATGTCATATCCTTAATACTCAAAAGCATCAATCCCCCGATATTTAACCATCGGTCTCTGGACGGTATAGAAATCAATAGCAGAGAATCGGAAGAAGGAAAACCAGGAACCTGATTTAGTTTCGACATTTCACCTTGCTTTATTCAAAGGAAATATCGGTGCGAGCGTCATTACCGTATATTTACATGTGTGTCAATAGGATGCCTGGGCCGGCATGACTGCTTTGGCTTAAAAATAATGAACAGAGAACGATGAAAGCCAATTGAAATGATATGCAACAACTTCAACTTTATTTTAATGCAATATCTCCCCTAAAAGAAAGCACCTGGCAGGCGCTAAAAAATATCTTTAGGGAACAATATTTAAAAAAAGGGGCGTATTTTATTGAAGAGGGCATAATTGCTAAAGAGTTCGGATTCCTCAAAGAAGGGGTAATAAGAGCCTTTTACCGAACCGATGAAGGGGTTGAATACAACAAGCACTTTTTCACAAAAAATAATATGGTCGGTGGCTATTCATCGCTGGTAACTAAGCTCCCGAATACCATTTGCCAACAGGCATTGACAGACTGTCATATCCTGATTGGCGACTACCAAAAAATAATTGATTTATTAGACGAACATCAGGATTTAGAGCGACTTTTGAGAAAGATCGCTGAGCATTATTTTGTGGCGAAGGAAAAGCGGGAAGTTGAAATTGTATTATTAGAAGCAAATAAGCGGTATGCAATCTTTCAAAAAGAGTACCCCCAATTAGAAAATTTAATCCCCCAATACCATATAGCATCCTATCTGGGCATTACCCCAACTCAGCTCAGCCGCATCAGAAAGCAGAACCGTCAAACCTAGATATCTTTACATATGTAAATGTTTGGGTAGATAAACGGTATTTCCTTTGTGATTCATTAAAACGAAAAAATGAAATACATCCTATTCATGATCACAATAGCCATGGTCCCTAACCTATCCCTATCTGCTCAAGACAAAAAGATCCTATTCGTTTTGAGCGCAGCAGACACTTTAGCGCTCGATAACGGTCATAAACTACGACAGACTGGAGTCTTTTTGAATGAATTTTATCTGGCATATCAATCCGTTTTAGTAAATGGATATGGCGTTGAATTTGCCACACCAAACGGGAAGGTCGCGACAATCGATATTGAAAGTATTCAGGATAGCTATTGGAAAGACAATATGGACAGTAAGAATCAAGCCTTAAAATTTGTCAAAGAGGACAAGACATTTAATCATCCACTTACCTTAGAATCAGCGATTGAGAACTTCGACAACTATCTGGGAATCATTATTCCGGGAGGCCAAGGACTAATGATCGATTTAATAGAAGATAAAAATATTCCTATACTGTTAAAACAATTTGCCAGGTCACATAAGCCAACGGGACTTATATGCCACGCACCAAGCCTTATTTTATCAATTCCTCCCGGAGAAAACCCGTATATCGGATATAAAGTGAATGCGGTATCCCCTCTTGAAGAATTCGTAATTGAAAGATTCATCATGAAAGGCCAACCTAAAAACAGAAAAATTGCCAAACAATTAAAAAAGCTAGGACTGAAATATAAAAGCGGCTTGCCGAAAGCAAATTATGCCATCAAGGATCGGAATTTAGTTACCAGCCAGAATCCCTTTTCGAGCAGACGTTTTAACAGCCTCTATTTGCAGGCAATAGCAGAATATTTAGAAACTAAAAGGTTGTGAAAGGCAAGGCATCGAGGTACTGCGTTCTACATTGATCTGAATTAGCCAAGACTTGATTTGTCGGACAGGTTGGAATTAGTCAACACCAAATCTTCCAAGTTGCCTCGAACATTTTTCTCGCAATCCCCTCTCAGTCAATTACTGAGGGGTTGTGAGAGAAAATGTGGATTTGCCAGATAACGGTTAGCTAGTTTTAGCCAAAGTGTCATAAGATGTCTCGGCTTTTACAATTGATCATTTCGCTATGAAGAAACTGAAAAGCAGTACCCATTAAATCCTCTAGCGTCCTTTTTGCCTTCTCCGTGTCCTTTCTGGTTAAGTTTTAACCACGAGGTGCACAAAGATTTTGATCTTGAGTAGGCAGATCATGGCTTGACTGTAATTACTACAGGAATTGATACCTATTAATTACTACTGGGTTTTCTTCGAACTCGTTAACTGAATATCCATCGCCCACAACTCTTTTAAACTGCCATGACACCCCTTTCTACCCAATAAATCATTAACTTGCTATTGACCTCACGTTCTGGATCTGTATAATATCATTCGCTTATTATCTTTGCTTCCAAAAGTGCAATCATATACTTAACTTCCGCCTGATCTGCTATCTTCTTCAGATTTTTCCAAGCTTCCATATTATGATCGACAAGTAAATCATATTGATCAGCTAATACCCGTTTCTGATCAAAATCATCTTGCAATTCTAAAAGATCCGAAGTACTAGATAGAAACTGGCAAAATAATGAGGAACGCTCATTATTGTCATTCAACGATTTTTCTTGTTTTATTGAGTTAACAACATCTGGCAAGTTCCAATAACGTCCTACAATCCTGCGCCTGTAATTCCCTGATTCCAAGAGACTATATAACGTCCTAAAATATAACTCTTTCATAAAATTTCAAATTTTCTATTTAGGGCCTTATTTATCAGAATAGTGCGCAAGAACGGATACGACTAAAACCAGCATTTCGGTCTCCAAAATTTCATAAATTAACCTATCCTTCTTATTTATCCTGCGGCTCCACACCTCTCCATTGTAATGTTTCAGTCTTTCAGGCATTCCCGTTCCTGATCTTGGGTCATTCTCAAGTTCCCCAAAGAATATACTTATTTTTTCAATATCTGATTTTCGTCCAGATCGCTTAATTGCCTGCAAATCGAACTTAGCGTCCTTTGATAATTGAATTATATACTTTCCCATAAATTCTCTGACGTTACCGTAATAACCTCACCCCTTTGCCTTTCCGCTCGGGCTTTTTTGATCTTATTTTCCAACTCCTCCGAGAATTCATAAGAAGTTTCGTCATCCTTTTCAAATTTTATATTCAAAGCGGACAAGAATGCCTTAAGCGCCCTTAAATTTTCCCCTTCTACCTTAACTATTATTGTTTCCATGATCTTATCTTTAGGATTATTTTAAGTATGCTGCTTCGAAAAGGAAAAGAAACCTTCAAAGCTTAAGTCTTCATCAAGCGCTATCCAGTGAATACCATATAGTGACAATTCGAAATTTTCTCTTTCGTCTTTGGAAGCATTTAATCATCTTGGAAACCACTTCATAGGGTGGCTACGCTCTTCACCAGACACGGTTTGGATAAATATACTATCATCCTGAAACCAAACTTTTCTCACTTCAGTTTCCATGAAATTCTCTCCATTTAGCAATCAACTCCTTACTCTCTTTAAGCTCTTTAATAACCTTAATAGTTTCTTTATTAGGAACATTCCCAGGGCGTTTTTATGATTCCGACATCGCAAACATTATAATGCTACTGGAATTCCCCCCTTTCTAGCATAAGCTTAAACTACTTATTCATAGTTAAAGTTACATGTTTCTTCACATTTCTAAATATAACGCAATTTAATTTCTTTGATTATAATCGCTCCCCTCTACCATCACCACCTCCCCATACCCTACCGAAATCGAAAACATATCCTTTAATGCCACTTGCCGTTCCATGGCCAGCAGAAGCCTTATTACCCCGGCGTGGGTGATGATGGCGATGGAATTTTGGGTTTCTAGGAGCTGGAGTTCCTTCCAGAACTGTAGCACTCTTTTCTGCAGATCCAGCAGATGCTCTCCACCGGGCACGGGCTCGTTTACGAAGTCGTCCATCCAGATCTTGAGCTTAACCTGATCCACACTGTCCCAGGTCTGCCCCTCCCAGTCTCCGAAATGCAGTTCACGGAGGCGCTCGTCGATGCGATAATGCGGATCCAGGTGCTCAGCCAGCTGCCTGCACCGGGTCGACGGACTGCTATATACTGTCTGGAGTCGTTCGGGAAGTAGGGCCTTGATACGATCAAATTCTTCGGCGTAGCCTTCGGCCAGTGGGATATCCAGATGCCCATAGATGAGCCCTGGCGTCAGCTTAGGCAGGGTATGGCGTATCAGATATATTTCCATAGAACGATCATAAACAAGTAAAATACGACTTCGGTGACTTGCTGTACTGCCCCTAGGCAGTCGCCACTGTAGCCCCCTATCCACTTTTTAAAATACCGGCCCATTGCCAGTGTAATGATAACCAAGCAAGGCAGCACGGCGAAAACGCAAACAAACCCACTGGAATAATACAATCCCATGAGGGGAAGTATAGCGAAAATCACAGCTGTCGAAATCGTGGATCTCTCTAGTGCCTCCGCTACGGGCTTGGACTTACTGTCGTCGGTATCTCTGGCGTAAGGAAGGGTAAAAATCAGTAGGGCAGCCATGAGCCTGCTCAGAGCATGGGCCGACATAAGACCCAGCAGCAGTAGTGTTGCACTCCCTTCGACCCGCTCAGCAAGCAATTGTAAAGAAGTAAATTTCAGCCCCAGCACCATTAGCAGCCCCACACTCCCATAGGTACCGATCCGGCTATCTTTCATGATGAGCAGGATTTTGTCGCGGGTCCAGCCCCCACCGAAACCGTCGCAGGTATCGGCAAAACCGTCTTCATGAAAGGCTCCTGTGGTGAGCACCGAAGCGCACATGGCCAGGATAACCGCCACGCTGCCATTGGTTATCGGCTCAAACGCCAGCCACACTCCAGCCGTAATGAGTCCTATAAGCCAACCAATTAGAGGAAGAAAGCGAGTGGCCTTGCTTAGATATTCGGGTGCATAGGGCACCCATCCCGGAACCGGAATTCGTGTGTAAAACTGTAGTGCTACCAGTAGTAGGGTCAGCTGCCTCCTAATCATGATACCTGGGTACTTACTCCAGCGCTTTCGAAGCTGGCCATCTCATTCATAAATGCCACAGCACTCTGAAGTAGCGGGTACGCTATGGCACAACCCGTACCTTCGCCAAGCCGCATACCCATGTTCAACAGGGGAGTGGCCTGAAGGTATTCCAATAACCTCTTATGCCCTTTTTCGTCGGACTGATGACAGAATATAGCATTATTGGCCACCTCGGGCATGATATTCAGAGCACATAAATAGGAAACACTGGAGATAAATCCGTCTACTAATATCAGCATATTCTGACGGGCAGCCTCGAGCATACCTCCACAAATCATCAGCATTTCGTAGCCTCCAAAGGCCTGCATTACTTCTGGAGCGGTGGCAGGCACGGCTTGATGTCTCCCGATTACTCTTCGTAGGATTGAAACCTTCTCATTCATTTGCTGAGAGGAGAGACCTGTGCCTCGGCCCACACATTCCTCGATTGGGATGTTTAATAATTTACTCATTATTAATGCAGCAGCAGAGGTATTGCCTATCCCCATTTCTCCAAAACCGATCACATTACTGCCTTGCAAGGCTACCTTGGAAACCAGGTCGGCACCACGCTTTAAGCCTAAGGCATATTCCCAGCTGCTCATGGCCTGCTCCATTAAGCTATTGCGGGTCCCCATAGCTATTTTGGCATCTATCAGGTTTGATCTGGAACCAAAATCGAAATCGACTCCTGCATCTATAATTTTCAAACTAATTCCGTGTTGACGGCAAAAGACATTGATTGCTGCACCTCCATTCAAAAAGTTCAGTACCATTTGAGGAGTTACCTCCGTTGGATAGGCACTAATAGCGGAAGACGCCAGTCCATGACTTCCTGCAAAAACCAGAATATGTGGACTCTTCAGCTCGGGGTCGAGGCTATTCTGTACCGAAGCAATCTGAAATGCCACCGTTTCCAGAACACCCAAAGACCCCAGGGGCTTAGTCTTACGGTCTATCTTGTCCTGTAGTTGTTGCGCTAGCGAATTCATATGGTTTTAATTTATTATGGCATGAACAATCTTAATGAAATCTATTTTATGGTTATTGGAATACCCGAAACGAGAAAAACGGCTTTCTCTGCCTTTTGGGCAACATATTGATTAGCCCAGCCCTGCAGATCCACAAATTTTCGCCCTAAGGAAGTTTCCGGATGCATGCCCATTCCTAGCTCGTTGGAAATGATGATATAGGTACCCTCTAGGGCCAATAATCCGTCTATTTCCGCCTTAAACTTCAGGAGGCACGCATCGATATTTTCTTCAGTCTGCATCAGCAGGTTGGTCAACCAGAGGGTAACACAGTCGATCACCACCACCCTGCCGGCCAGCGGGAGCGTGTGCAGATCCGTTTCCTGTTCGAAAAGGGTCCATTCCGGACCACGTTCCTGACGATGCCGGATCACCCTTTCTGCAAAATCTTCATCCCAGATTCGCGCCGTGGCGACGTAGACCGGTGCCGGGCTCAGAGCCAAAGCAAGGGTCTGAGCATGGGCACTTTTACCGCTTCGCGCCCCACCACTGATATAGATGATCATGCCTCAGGTTGCTTGAATCGCTTGTACAGAAACAGCTGCCACTTCTCCTCAGCCACCCCGGCTTTGTCCATTTCGGCCCGGGCAAGGGTAAAAAACAAATCGGACAATCGGTTGATATAGGCGGGTATGGCCTCATGAACGGTGTCAATTTTCATCAGGGAGACGAGTCTCCTCTCTCCCCTGCGCATTTGCGTGCGTGCCAGATGGCAAAGAGCCGACACCTCGTTGCCTCCAGGCAACAGAAAATAATCGGAGGGAGAGGTCATTTCCTGTTCGAGACTGTCAATCCATTCCTCACAGAAAACTGCGCCATCAACAGGCATTGGATTTTTATTTTCCTTTTTGGCATCCGAAGGACGAGCCAAATGCGACATCATGTCCATCAGGTCCTTCTGTACTTTTTGCAAGTTTTGCTGCCAAACATGATCGGCACCAAGTTTCACTCGCATGAGACCAATGGTAGAATTGGCCTCATCCAGGGTTCCTATGCATTCGATCCGTACGTCATCTTTTGATACGCGGCTTCCTCCAAAGAGACCCGTGGTACCTTTGTCTCCCTTTTTAGTGTAAATTTTCATGGCTAATAAATTTTTATTGAGATGATAATCACTGATTCTACAGGATTGGTTTATAATATTTCAAATCATGATTAGGCAATAGTTCCGGGTGGAGAATCCTGATGAGATCGGCTAGTATCTCCTGAGGATTCACAGCTCCGGACTCCCAGTAGTCATTGGCGCCTTGCCGGTTGAGCCGCTTGGTAAAGGCGTAAACCTGCCCCTTCTGGAATGCTTTAAAATCGGAGTAACGTTGATCTTTGGCCAGGAGCTCCGATTTGGTTTCCCTCTCGCCCATGTTAAGGTTAATCCAGAAATCAGCCCGGAGTCCTACTGGATATACCTGTTCAAAGTTTAAGGGAAGATTACCGATAGAGCGAGTTTCCGCCCAGTGGTAGCTTCCTCCAGCATCCTGAATAAATTTATGAACATAGCCATCGCCGCTAGGCACATACCAGGTATCCTTGGAATTAAGGCCACAGAGCACCTCAGGTCTTATGGTAAGGGTACTTGTCAAGGCTTTGAGTCGTTTATATTCCCTCTCCACTTTTCCAAACCGGACATTGACCTGCTCTTCTTTATTTAATAAAACGGCCATTAATTTTACCCATTCGGCCCTGGCCAGTGGGCTGGTCTCCACCCATTCCGAATTGACCAGCACAGGCACTTTCGCCTCCTGAAGTGCGGGGTACCGGTTAATTGGAGAAACAGGACTCCCCATCGCCATAATAAGGTCCGGATGTAGACTGATTAAGAGTTCTTCATTGAGCATCTGATTCTTACCAACTTCAACAATTTCCTTCTTAGCAATTTTTTCCAAAACCTTGGGAGAGGAAACATATTTCAGGTTGCCCATACCTACAATAATATCTTCAGCTTCTAGGAAACCTGCTAATCCTACGTGCATCGAGGACATGGTGACAAGGGAACGGATTGGAATATCGATGACTTGGGCACTTTCGAAGCCCGGGGGACGTTTGGTGCCTCTCTGTAAAAGGACGAATGTGGCCGTATCGGCCGTCTGTTCGAAAGGATTAAATATCTGAATTACCTTATAATTCCCATGATAGCTCAAAGTAAAGCCCTTGGCATAATCAATGCTGGTCTTATGAGCGAATAAGTCATTATGGAACAGAGGTCTGTCGGGTCCCTCTTTACGGCTCGCTGTACTGCTGCAGCCCGAAATTAGGGATCCATACAACAGAATAGGAACAATATGTGATAATAAAATTGAGGTTCGGATGCGGCATACCGCCGATCCAAGTCTTTTGATTCCTGAATGCATAATTTTTTCAGCTTTTCTTCCGAAAGCAATGAATTAAAAAAAATAATATGGCAGGTCTTCTGACTTCCCCCTCATTTTGATCACCTTCCCATTTATTCAAACAGTGGCTAATCGACCAAAACAATTATATAGAGGTTACAGCAGCGGAGACTGTTCCGGATTTTCACCGGTATTCCCTTTTCATCGGGCCAGAAATTTAAGATTATCCGGGCCCAAACCATTATGAATACAAAGCTACGAACATAATTGAGAGCAACGCTATACACCACAAAGATTCTCCTCTAACTTGGCTTTCCAGCGCTTAATCTTCTCTTCGACAAAAGAAATTCTGTCGGCCACTGAAGCGAATGGAAGTTCAATCAACCGATATCCTAAGGAAACATATACCCCCTGTATATGTCTGTACAGAATTGCAGATTCTTCAAAGGTTTGCCAGCGCTCCTCATCTTGCCTGTAAATATTTTTCCAGGGAGGAGCAATAAATACCATAGGACAGTAAGGAAAAGCCCTTGCCGCCGAGTTCAGATCTTGTTCAGGAGTTATTCCTGCTGCGCGGAGATACCCCAATATATCAGGAATAGCCCGGTCATAGAAAGCACAGGTTGTTGCTTTTCGGTAGTCGTCCAACATGGCCTCTAAACAAAGATTGGCGAAGGCTGGCAGGTTCTGCCAGGGCAGGGCGTCTGACTGCAGGGACACCTGCTCACGGATCAGTCTCCTTGATACTTCGGGCATTCCCGCATAGCCCTTAGCTATTAAGGCATCCAGTAAACTTGTTTTCCCGGATCCGGGACCTCCTGTAATAATAATCCTTTGATTCGTATTTGTATTAGACATCTATAATAAACCTATATTCCAGTGATAAATGTATAAAATAATTACATTCAATAGCACCATGACCAAACACACGGTATGATTGATCCGAATGACTGTTTGGATTTCCTGCGGCTGAATTTCTCTCTCGAAGCGACCAATAAATGGCTTCTCTTTCCTGACTCCATGATAGATATTGGGTCCTCCGAATCGACAATTAAGAATACCTGCTAAAGCCGCTTCCGGATAACCGGCATTTGGACTCGTATGTTGATGAGCATAAAGCCGAATAAATACGATCGCTCTGCTATTGAAGGAAGCCAATACCATCAAAAGAGCCGTAAGTCGAGCGGGAATATAATTGGCTACATCATCTAAACGGGCAGCGAATTTCCCAAACAACTCGTAGCGATCATTGCGATACCCGATCATAGAATCCAGGGTATTAATCATCTTATATGCCATCATGGCAGGAACTCCACCAAGCAGATAATAAAATAAGGGGGCCACTACCCCATCACTTAAATTCTCAGATAAAGTTTCAAGTGTGGCAATTCGAATCTGCTGAGCCGAGAGCTGAGTTGTATCCCTTCCGACAATTCTTGACAGTTGTTGCCTAGCATCTACCAGTCCTTTATTTTCTAACGCTGTAAAAACCTTGCGTCCTTCATCGATTAAACCCCGGTTCGCTAATCCATAATACACCATTACCGCATTAAAAATAAGCCATAGTGCTGGAGTACCCACCAGCGCCAACTGAATGGTATAGAAGAAAAAGCAAGTAGCTAAGACCAGGCAAAAAGCCACTAAACTTCCTTTCAATTTCCTGTATTTTCCATTATTCCACTTTTTTTCCGCTTGCTGAATGGCAGATCCAAACACCCGAACCGGATGCGGCCAACCATCGGGATCTCCTAAGCAAAGGTCCAGGAAGTAACCCAGCAGTAATGGGAGTACTAATAAGAAAGCATTTTCCATTCTTTCAGCGCGTTTATTAATAATCCATTCTTTTCGGGCCTCTGAGTAGCTAGACGGAAATATCCAGGGCCTAAGCCACGAAAATTACTGGCATCCCTTATTAAAATACTAAAACTTTCCAGCAAAAAACGTTTAAGGTCATAGGCATCCGGATGTACTATTTGGCAGAGAAAGAAATGGGTACAACTCTCAAATATATTGACAAAGCCTAAGGATTTGAGTTGATTAACAAACTGTTCCTTATCGGTAAGTAAGTCTTCAATGGGGGGGTGAACTTTTAGAAAATTGTCGAATACGAAATGACCTGCCGCCAGAGCCATGGTGTTAATGGTCCAGGGTTGTTTAATACTTTTCAATCGTTCCATCTTTTGCTCACCTGCTAAAATATATCCTAATCGCAGTCCAGGAATGGCATATGCTTTGGTCATGGAGCGCATAATCAATAAATTATCATATCGGCTCAATAACTTTAAGGCAGACTCATTAAATAAAGTAAACTCTATGAAGGCCTCATCGATGGCAAACAGACAGTTTGGATGTTTTCGAATCGTTTTTTCCAACTGTAATATGGAAATTATTTTGCCAGTGGGATTATTAGGGTTACAAATAAAAACCAAGTCTGCATCCAAAGGTTGACTTGCCAGGTCGGATGGCCAAGGCATATAAGTAATCGTGTGGTGAAATGCCATACAAGCATCCTCATATTCTGAAAATGTCGGGGTTAGAATAGTAGTTTTCTTGCCTGCATATAGCTGAGCCAGTAGATAAATACTTTCTGTTGTTCCATTTACCACTAGAACCTGCCGGGAGTTCAGTCCATAATGCCGGGAAATTTTGTCTGCAAAAGATTCTCCAATAACTTCCGGATAACTATTAATCGTATTCCATTGGTCGAAAATATATTCCTTCATTCCCTCAGGCTCCTTTCCATACCATACATTGGTACTGAAGTCTGCCCATATCTCCCGACTATATTGATACCCATCATTTCCATGACCATGTAGCATTATTCAGAATTTTAAAGTTTGGTAGATTGTTTTAATATCCAGGTTTTCTCTCATTATTTCTGCCAGCCGATCGAACTGAGCGGATTTAAATTCAGAAAAACTTAAGTCCTTGGCCGAAGTAGCATTAGCATATGGAGCCAGTAAGTAATTGATCACCCGATCATTATCCAAAATCCCGTGCAGGTAGGTTCCCCAGGTATTATTATTTAACCAATAACCATCCATTGACTGATCGTCCATGATGGCTACAGGGGAAGGTGGAGCAGTAAAAACAGTCTGGCCCATATGAATCTCATAGCCCTCACAAGGTTCAGGAAACTCCCGAAATGTAAACGCTCGTTGTCTCGTTGTTTTCTCTGGCAGCAATGTAGTTTGGATAGGCAGGAGACCCAGGCCTGGAATGGATTCAATATCACCTTCTACTCCTAGGGGATCGGCAATTGTCTCACCCATCATCTGGTAACCACCGCAGATGCCCACGACTGTTGTCCCCGCCTTATGCGCCTGTACGATCGCCCTTGCCGCTCCATTATTTCTTAAATCGAGCATATCGGCCAAGGTATTCTTACTGCCTGGTATAAGAATCACAGCAGCCCGTGCCAGTTCAGAAGGCTCATTGCTATAATAAAGATTAACGCGAGGGTCGCTTTCGAGCCGATCGAAGTCAGTAAAGTTAGATAATCTTCGGAGGCGAACGACAGCCACGTTAACCCGTCCCTCTGCAGCTTTCCGGAATTTGGACTCCAAAGCAACACTATCTTCCTGCTCTATATAAATATTCGAAAAATAAGGTATAACGCCAACCACAGGCAGCCCTGTCAGATCTTCTAAAATACGTCGACCATCGATAAAGAGCCTGGCGTCACCCCGGAATTTATTGATAATTATCCCTTTCATGCAGGCCCTCTCTTCAGGGGTTAGCAAGGCTATGGTGCCATATACACTGCCGAACACACCACCCTTGTCAATATCAGCTACAAGGTAAGTCGCCGCACCAGCATGTATGGCCATACGCATATTGGTAATGTCCCTGTGTTTCAGATTCAGCTCTGAAATACTTCCAGCTCCTTCCATCACGATTGGCGAGTAAGAAACCTTCAATCGGTCGAAAGCCTGCTTAACGGTATCTAACAGAGCACTTCTATCATTCTCTTTAAAGTAGTCATGCGCTGATTGCTGGCCAATGGCTTTTCCATTGACGATCACTTGCGAAGCTTGATCGCTGGTAGGTTTAAGTAAAACAGGATTCATATCCGTATGGCATGGCACACCCGCAGCCTCTGCCTGTACTACCTGTGCCCGTCCCATTTCCAACCCCTCTGCGGTAACATAGCTGTTAAGAGACATATTTTGCCCCTTAAATGGAGCTGGGCAATACCCATCCTGTTTGAATATCCGACAGAGGCCAGCAGCCAGAACGCTTTTCCCCACATCGGAGCCAGTTCCTACCAGCATAATTGGTTTTAATCGTTGCATGTTAAGATGCATTTATTAACAAACGTTATGTTTAAATAGCTGTTGAATATGCTGCTGCATTCCTGATTCATCTATTGCATCAATAGACACGCATTCGGCATTAAGCGCCTGCGCTAATTGATTAGCTTTCCCCATTCTCAAATAGCCATGATCCGTATCTATTACCAAAGATGATATATTTAGGGATGCAATTTGTCGGGCTGCATTTAATGCCTGGGCCCAGGCATCAATGCTTCCGGGAAGGGCTACATTGGCTTTTCCATCACTCAAACACACTAAAAATGACTCTGATTTACTGGTATTTGCCGATAAAGAATCATAGGCCAGATGAAGTGCATGGGGCAAAGGGGTTCGCCCACCGGTGGGCAGATCAACTAATGCCTGTAGGGCTTTGTCATATTGAGAAGTTGGTTTTAATATCCACTCTGCCTCAACTCCCCTGAAGGAAATAACCCCCACCCGATCTCTTTTCTGATATGCCTCCTCCAATAAAGACAAGACCGTACCTTTCACCATCTCCATTCTTTTGAGGGCCGCCATGGACCCGGAGGCATCCACGACGAAAAGGATATAGTGACCCGTTTTTCCATTTCTTTTCTTAAACCGAAGGTCAGTTGCTCGGATATGAAGGTCGTCGGCATCGCGAACTAAAGATTGCTGCACTGTATTCGAAATGTCCAGGGACTTAACAATTTCGTTACTCCCGGCCGAAACCTCCATTCCCCTGGGAGCGTTTTCCATTTTCAGTCTCCGCCCGATCATTTTAGGCTTCGTTTTCGGTATCGCTCCGGAAGGAATAAGGGGTAGCGCGGAAATATCCTTGGAAGCAAAAACTGTCTCTTGAAATTTTCCCGAGGTCGCCTTTAGCGGCACTTCCATTTCATCGTTATTTTTTGTCTCTGCCTCTTCTTCAGGTCCAAGGGGTTTTTCAGTAACGGACGGTGGTATTGAATGAGGCGTATGATCTTCTTCACTTTTCGTATCCGAAGAATTATTCTCTGTACCAGTACCTTGATTCCCGGAGCTTTCCCGGGCTTTCGCATTTTTCCGTGGTTTTCCTTGACGGTGAACCAGCACCAGCTCCGCAGCTTGCCTGATATCATCTGCATGGACTAATGTTCGGCCATGCCATGCCGCCAAGGCAATAGCTGTTTTATAGAGCACAATATCCGCACGTAGACTCGATACTGACCAGTCGATACATAACTGACTAATGAACGTCAAGAGACCCTCCGGTAATGCCACATGTGGCAAAAGTTTACGCGCCTTCATGATCTTGTTTTTTATACTGATCTGGGTATCAGCATAGCTTTCGATAAAACTTTTTGGCTCCTGTTCGAATGCAATTCGCCTTCGAACGACTTCGGTCCTCTCCTGGACCTCCATTTGGTCTTCTACCTCCACCATTAAAGCGAACCTATCCAAAAACTGAGGGCGCAAATTTCCTTCTTCTGGATTCATGGTACCGATCAATATAAAACGGGCCGGATGCGCTTCTGATAAGCCCTCCCTCTGAACGATATTCACTCCTGAAGCGGATACATCTAGCAGTACATCTACCAGATGATCGGCCAATAAATTCACCTCATCGATGTATAATATCCCTCGATGGGCCTCAGCCAAAAGGCCAGGAAGAAGCACCTTCTTTTTCTCTGTCAGGATAGACTCAAGGTCCAGGCTCCCCAGTACCCGGTCTTCGGATACGCCCAGGGGCAGGTTGACCATAGGAACCGGAATCTGCTCCGTATCGGCGGAAGAATATTTCCCATATTTATTAGTATATTCTTCTAGTGACAAATTAAAAACGGAACCGTTGACCCGTTCCAGGTCGGGCATCAAGGCTGATAAGCTTCTAACAGCAGTGCTTTTGGCCGTTCCCTTTTCGCCTCGGATCAGCAAGCCACCGATCGAAGGATTGATGGCACAGAGAAGTAGTGCTTGCTTTAATTTATTTTGGCCCACAATGGCCGAAAATGGATAGGTATGCATGGGTTAATTTTCTTAATTAGGTGCAATACTTAATATGTAGTACCTGGCCTCTACATTTCTTAGTTACTCCGATCGGACTTCCATCATTGCTTCACTTTGAAAGTACAGAGCCCGTAATCCGTCCAGGGTCTCTGGAGAAGGCTCAGCCCACATCCCTCTTTGTACTGCCTCCAGCAGACGTTCTGTTATCGCTTGCATGGCCCAGGGATTACTAGTTTGAAAGAATGTCTGCATATTGGCGTCCAATGCATAATTCTGTGCCACCTGTTCATACATCCAATCATCGACATTGCCTGCCGTAGCGTCATAACCGAACAGATAGTCTACCGTAGCAGTAAGCTCAAGCCCTCCTTTATACCCATGTTTCTTGATGCTTTCCAGCCACTTGGGGTTAACTACCCTAGACCTAAAGACTCTCAATGTCTCCTCCTTAAGATCACGAACAACTGGATTGGCTGGATTCTGAGAATCTCCGAAATAATGCTTGGGCTGCTGCCCAGTAAGGTTTCTGATGGTAGCGATCATGCCCCCGTGAAACTGAAGATAATCGTCACTATCGAAAATATCATGCTCACGATTATCCTGGTTGTGCAGGGCGATTTCTACTCCTGAAAGACATTGTTCAAACTCCTTTCGGGCATCTACTCCCTGTGCAGTTCTCGAATAGGCATAACCTCCCCAGTTGACATACGCCCTAGCGAAGTCAGCATCTGTCTCCCAGTTTTTCTCGTCGATCAGCGGGAGAATGCCTGCTCCGTAGGCGCCGGGAGCGGCACCAAAAATTCGGTATGACGCTTTCTCATGTGCTTGTTCAGGCGACAATTCCTGATTCTTATTCAACGCTTGCAGTTCTTGAAGAAAGTGTTTACGGATAAAATTTTGCTCCAAAGGCTCATCCAGTGCGATCACTTCTTGTACGGCATCATCCATGAGTTCAATTAAATGGGGGAACGCATCCCTAAAAAACCCACTTATCCTGGTTGTTACATCGACACGGGGCCTGCCCAACTCCTCGAGTCCGATGACCTCTATGCCAGTAATCCGCCGACTCTCAGCCTGCCATAAAGGACGCACGCCTAAGAGGGCCAATACTTCTGCCACATCATCTCCGTGTGTTCGCATTGCACTGGTCCCCCAGATGCTGATGCCAACACTTTCCGGATATCTTCCCGTCTCTTTCATGTGCCGATCTAGAACCTCTCTGGCCAGCTGCTTACCTACTTCCCAAGCTGCTTTGGAAGGCAGCAGTCGTGGATCGACCGCATAAAAATTTCTTCCTGTAGGCAGAATATGAGCCATCCCTCTTGTAGGAGCGCCACTAGGGCCCGCAGGGATATACCCTCCCGACAAACCATGCAACAGGTGGTTGATTTCATTTTCCGTTTGACATAAATTGGGCACCAAATGCAGGCAAACGTAGTCCAGTATCTTCTTTACACCTTTTCCTGCAAGGACATCTGCATCAAGGTTCAGGACTTTAAAAATGGCAAAATCGATTGCCTCCATTATAAAACGCCTACTTTCAAGTTCTGAAAAAATAGCTATGGCCAAAGCGTCCAGCGCTTCCAGCGCATCGGAATGGGTAATAATAGGTCTGCCGACAAGCATTTCAAGTGACTTGTTCGACTCTTTCAATCTTTGTCCTTTTTCCTTATGAAGCATCTGGACATTCAAATCAAAGACCTTTCCTAACTCGTCCTGCAGACCTGGCAGACCCGCATTTGGAAGCCTTGTAAGGGCTTGTAACATATCTACTAGGGCCTTCCCCTCGGGCATCTCACCGAGTGTATGAAGGCCATTCCGGATCTGAGCCGCTCCAAGTTCGCAGAGATAACCGTCAATATCTTCAATAAGATGGGCTATGTCTTTCCCGTCCATTTCCGAAAGACTCACCGGCACACCTTCCGGTGTCATTTCCTCATCCCAATCATGCTTATGATCTCCATGGTCCCGGCTTAGCATAGCAGCTAAATCAGTATCTAAATTGGTTTGTTGTATCAGCTCCCAAATTTGCCTTTGTAACAAGGGGAGTTTAGTAGGATCCAGACTCTCCACCTGATAGTACTCGTCAACGAGTTGTGTGAGTTGGGCCAGCTCGCCATACGTATCGGCAGAGGTCATAGGCGGAGTAAGGTGATCGACCACCACAGCATGCGCCCGGCGTTTGGCCTGAGAACCTTCTCCTGGATCGTTGATGATAAACGGATAAAACAATGGGATATCACCCAGCAAGGCATCCGGAAAACAGTTCTCCGATAGCCCTATTCCTTTGCCTGGCAACCATTCCAAGGTGCCGTGCTTGCCTACATGGACGATTGCGTCGGCCCCCCATTCATCACGCAGCCAACGATAAAATGCATAATAGTGGTGCGTCGGTGGAAGATCCGGCTGGTGGTATATGGCATCAGGATCCATCCCATAACCGCGTGGTGGCTGTAAGGCTACAAAAACATTGCCCAAGGGAAGTCCTGCCAGCGCAATGTGATCGCCATGAACATAGGTCTCCCCTGGTGCTGGGCCCCATTGTTTAGTAATTTTTTCTTTTATTAGGATCGGAAGCTCTTCAAACCAAGCAGCATATTGGTACAGCCCTACCCTCCCAGCTGCCTGATTGAGCTGCTCTGGAGTAAGATAATTGACATCGTACGAGCACCGATCGATCAGAGACTGAATCAGAACATCCCCTGATGGAGGCATGTCCTTGATGACATAGCCCTCTGCTTGCATGGCATACAGAATATTCATTAGTGAGGCGGGCGAATCCAACCCTACGGCATTACCAACCTGTGCAGCTTTCGTATTAGAATTAGTAAAAACGAAAGCTATTTTCTTTTCGGCATTTGCCAATCTCCTGAGCCGGGAAAAGCGCTGTGCAATCCCTGCCACCCTTTCCACCCGGTCGGCCAAAGGCTGATACCCTCGGGCTTCTTTCCCCTTCTCCTTAAAGGAGACAGGAACCGTTATAATCCGTCCATCAAACTCTGGAATGGCTACATTCATGGCCGTATCCAGTGGATTGAGCCCGCGAGAACTATTTTCCCAAGGCCCAAGTCCCATGCCACTGCTGATGGCCTGTAGTATAGGCACATCCAGATTGATCAAAGACGCCACCGGTTTTCCGGGGACCCCTGCTGGCTGTATATCCGTTATGGCGAAAGAAATGGTATTGATTAAGACATCGATACCCGCATCCATAAAATAGTCAAAAGCAAAAGGACGGCCGGTTTCGGCATTTACGGCCTTCAATGAAGAAGTATAAATGGGTAAGACATTAAACGCTCGTTCTTCCAGGGCGGTGATGATTGCGTCAATAAAGCGCGTGTTGCCACTGATCCAATGGGCCCTGTAAAAGGTAATGCCTATCGTAGCCCGATTATTTTGTTGATACTGTTTCCAGTCATCCCAATCTGCTTCTTCGGGCAAATTGGGATGGTAAATGCCATGATCGGGCAACTCCTGAGCAGGATCTGCTCCAAAGCCAGTCATCAACAGATGATCGGATAGATAGCGTAATAAGGAATTCAGATTGGCAAAACCTCCCGCCTGTAAGTATGCTAAAGTATCTTGAAGAATGCTTGCAGACACACTGGAGACGGCAGCAAAATCAGGATTGAGATCTCCTGTTCCACTCACCACCACCAAGTGTTGCTTTCGCTCTTTGGTCATTTGCAAGAATGCACCAAAGCCTGGAATACTGCTCAGTCTGCCGTGAATACGTATGACAATAATTTTGGCCTCAGCAAGCTCTCTCCCCATCAGTTGCTGCATCTGCGCCTCACTCTTAATGGCCAACAGACTGATTCCTGTAGTCTTGGGAAACCCCTCAGGCAGCAGCTCCATAGCGCGATTAAGGGCCAACAAATCAGTGTCGGCGTGCGTTAAAAAAACAATCCCATCGGTAGGTAAAGCGGTTACCCCAGCCTCTGTAGCAGCTTCAGAGCCTTTCCAAGTATAAAACTGAAATACATACTCCGCCAAGTCGGCCGGAGGAACCAAATAAGAATCGGCTTCTACCATACTATCGATATAGTCGAAAATGGCCATAATCTGCCAATCGCTATTGATGGAATGAAACCATATGGAGTGTCCATCAAATAATAGGGTTACCACGTTGGCTAGGGTACAGGGCCCCAAACATCCCCCTTTGGTAAGATGAACCTTATTGCGTAATTTCCTTTTCAGCCACTCATTTTTATATAGCTCCACAGGCACAGGTGCATAGCCCCTGTCGACTCTGCCACAGCAACAAGCGTTATAGCAATAAGATAAATGTCCTCTTCGTTGCACCAAATTGATGGATTTCCCGTCCGAGCGTATGATTCGCTGTCTCTTCATCCTGTAGTTATTGTTTTGGAATTCCTAGCTACCTGAGTGCTGCTGCTCCTTGAAATTAGATATTTTAAAAAATCATCATTTTCGCCCCAGTAGAGATGTAAATAACTTGCATAAGTATTTTTGTGCTGATAAAGAGAAGTTGAGACTTCCCTGTCTCGGGCGGTAAAAACTTGCAGATCCAACATGGCATTGGAAGCTTCCTCCATATCTTCTATTAGATTGGAATAATGGAACTCATGCCCTCTTATCTGCATATCCTCCATTACGAGTTTACGATAGCCCAGGCTTAGTTTGGCTCGCTCCATGCTTGTACTAAAATTGAAGACCCTAGACATAGGAAAGAGGCCTCCCCCTTGATCGACCAAGCTTTGTCCCAAATACATCATCCCCCCACATTCGGCCCAAACGACACCTCCTCCATCACAATAATCAAAGACACTTTGGGTCATAGATCGATTCTCAGAAAGTTCCTTGGCGTAAAGCTCGGGATATCCACCTGGTAAGTAAAGAAAATCGACCTCCGGCAGGCGGTCATCTGTCAGCGGACTGAACCAATATATGGTTCCTAATCGTGACAGTGCTTCTATATTTTGCTGGTAAGTAAAACTAAAAGCAGCATCTCTGGCTACTGCTATCCTAAGGTTTACAGGACTATTTAAATCCGCATCCTTAGTAGTATGAATGCAGGTAGCATCCAGAGCATCACTTTCGTCAGATAACTTTAGACTCGTAATTTCCAAAAGTCTATCCAGGTCTATGGTTTGGCAAATCTGCTCTGCCAATAGATCCAAACCTTTATCAAAGTCTCTTTCTTCCGGTAGTTGTAATCCCAAATGACGAGAAGGAATAGCAAATGCTGGTGTTTTAGGCAAATAGCCCAAAGCCTCCACGCCCACATCTTTACAAGCATCCTCTAGAAAGCTATAATGAGATGGGGTATTAACAAAATTGAAAATTACACCGGCAACCTTAATACCCTTATAAAAATTATTATATCCATATAATAAAGGGGCCGCTGAATAAGCCATAGAACGGGCATCTACCACCAATATCACAGGCAGACCAAGTAACTCCGCTATCGAAGCACTGCTGCCTTCCATTTTGACAGCCCCATCGAACAAGCCCATAACGCCTTCCGTTACCGAAACCGCTGCTGACTTGGCAAGTCGCTGATATACCTGCTGTACATGATCCTGTGAAGCCATAAAAGTGTCTAAATTGACACTCTGACGGCCACAGGCTGCTTCATGGTGCAAGGGATCTATATAGTCAGGGCCGCATTTAAATGGCTGAACCGCTAACCCCTTTAGTCGTAAGGCACGTAGGATTCCCAAGGTAAGGGTGGTCTTTCCCGAATTGCTGGAAGGTGCGGAAATAAGAAAATGAGCCTTGGTCATATTATAGTTTGTTTTGCTGGAAATTGTCTGGTGTAACCCTTCGCATAATGATAGTCATCATACGTTTGGAGGAGCGTCTTAGACTCAATGCCTATGGCCTTTGGCATAGCAAGTATCCATTCTAATATCACATTCGGATCTAGGGTCTCAACCACAATATTTACTCCAAGTAAGCGATATATTTGCACCAAAACTTTCACCTTAGTATGTATATTTCATTGTCAACAAATAATTCCTTACCGGCCCTGCTGAGAACTGGTTGGTATAAATCGCATTGGCATAGTATTTCTCATCCAAAAGATTATTGACATTAAGCCTCAACCCAACTCTACCAAAGCGATATGCTAAGGCCGCATCTAACAAGGTGTAAGCAGGCAAATTGAAGGAATTCTTCGTGCTGGTAAAGGTTTTGTCCATATAATTACCGCCTAGACTGAGGCTGAAGTTCCTGAGAAAGCCTCTGGACATTTCGTAGGTAACCCACAGATTGGCCAATTGTTTTGGAGCAAATGCAACTTGATTGCCCGCAATCGGGTTGTTCTCAATGCCCCGATAGTCCAGATAAGTGGCTTTGGAGAATGTATAGCCGGCCATAATCTGAAGTCCCTGGAGCGGTTGCCCCTGAACCTCCAATTCGAAACCCTTGGAACTTGCCGAACCAATAGGCATTAATACCCCACCGGGCAAAGATTCTAATTGGTTATTTTTACGCATATAATACAGGGCAGCAGTGCCCGTCCACTTACGACCCACTTCTACCTTTGCACCCAACTCTGCCTGTAAACCTGTCTCCGGGTCGAAGGTCTGTCCGTTATTGGAAAAGCGGCGAGTAGGTTTAAAATAGGTGGAATAAGAACCATAAATCGAAAAAGTATTCCAAGGTTGATATACGAGCCCAAGGCGATAGGTAAGCGCTGCACTTGTAATACTGGTTACCTCTCCCTTTTCTATGACCTTTCTATCCTTATCCACCCGATCGGTATAATAGTTTCCGTCAAAAATGTCGTAACGAAGACCTATTAGGACCTTTAAATATGGATTTATTTCAACAAAATCTTGGAGATATATTCCATGAACATTTTCCTCCGTGGCCTTATAATTTTGGGTTTCATAACTTAAAAAGCCTTGATTTAATTGGGGAGAGACAACAGGCACACTCGCATGCAGCGCTGGGCCTACCACCTTCCCATTATAAGTCTTCCGGCCCATAATCCCCAAAGAATAGCCAGCCAGTATTCGATGGGCAACTGTACCCGTTTTGGTTAAAAAACTGAGTTCCAACTGGTTCTGTATAGGCTTTGTAAGGTGATTAAAAAAATAGGGGAAGCTCCTTTTTAATGAATCCTGCTGGCTTGTAAAGCTGAGCTCCTCTGTAGAAAAGTAATCGATATTATCATCATAATACGAGAGTTGATTACTCAGCTTGAGCCCCTTATTAAATTGATGCGTATAAAGAATTTGGAAATTATACTGATTATTCTTCAGAAAATCCTGAGGGTCATTATAACGACTATCAGGCTTCATGCCCGGCACTAATCTGCCACCTTCGAGCATCGGAATTCCAGCATCTGTATCATACCAATCCTGATTACCGCCAAATGATAATACTATCTGATCCTTGTCAGTGGGCCTGTAATCCAGAGATAAGTAAGCACTCTGTGTTTGCGATCCCGAACGGCGGTACCCCTCCGTTTGGGAAAGGCCAAAATCGACCCGATAGCGAAGTTTGGAACAAAGGGCTCCTCCGGCACCAGCCCTAAGTCTCCTGGTATGAAAACTTCCAAAAGAGGCCGAAAAATCGGCTTCGAAGACATCTGTTGGCTTTTTCCTGATGATATTGATAACACCACCCAACGCCGAATGCCCATATAATACAGATGCAGGGCCTTTTAATACCTCAACGGAAGCTACATTGGCCAGATTGGTACTGGGCGCACTATTAGACAAATTGTGCCGCTCATCGCGTACCCCATCCACCAGTAATACAAAATTGGAGAAACCACGAATTGTAAAATACTGAAAACCTCCGTAGGTATTATTGGCACGAATACCACTTACATTTTTAAGGGCATCTCCCAGATCGTCAGCCCCTCTTTCTTGAAGTATTTTGGCCGAAACAATTGATGCAGACAGCGGTAGATTGCGCAACGGAATATCTAATTTATTAAGAGAAATCACAGCCTCCAAAGGCCGCATACTTACTACTACCTCCGTGAGTTGATGTGTGCTCGAAAGCAGCTGGTAAGACAGGATAACTGTAATGCCATCTTTGATTTCGATTCGCTCATTTGTGGCGTCAAAGCCTATACCGGACACCTCCAGATCATATATTCCATCGGGCAAACCTTGAATGGCAAAAAAACCTTTCTCATTGGTTGTAGCCAACTTATCTGTCCCCATGAGCCGGATACTCAAGCCCACCAAAGGTGCCTGAAACTCATCCACTACAGTCCCAACAACTTTACCTTTATGATGGGCCATTAGTAAATGACTGTGTAACAAAAAGATAGAAAAGAAAACAACAAGCCGAATGTTGTTCATAGCGATAAATTTACCTGTGCCAGTTCGCGGGCATCGGTAGGTCATAAATTGCATTGCTTTTAACTTTTTTTAAATGAGTTAAAAGTCCAAGACAAATTTTCTATGTCAAACGGGGGAGGTAAGTGGTTGGGAGCTGGACGCAAGGCCCTGACAGTATAGGGGCTGTGCCCATACACTGGTTATTCCAAATCCGACTCAACTCCATTCCGCGAGAGCATGGTCAATATAAAAAGGCAGGTCTCCTGACTTGTAACATTTAGATCATCCTTCCCATCTCGATTGAAACAGTGGATATATGTCGATCTAAACTTTAATGGTTACTTACAGTTGCGCGACAGTTCGTGATTCTCACACGATTCCCTATTAATTCACTAAAAAGTAAAACCTTTTCCAATTGGAAAATATAGAAAAGAACTCTTTAAAGCATCAAAGTTAGTATATATTTTCTGGTTTTGACAAGGGATATGTCGATTAAGCAGGGAATTTGCTTTTAAACTTTCTTGCAAAAGACCCATCGCAACCTTGACGATAACATCGATAAATTGATAAGTGCAAAAAATCGATGGGACCTTTTACAACCCATAGCCAATGAGGCATGCAAAGAGCCCTGAAGTAATTCGGGGCGTTTTGTGGCGAATAGATGAAGTTTACGCCAGCCTGCGTAATTATGAAATGCCATCAAAATAAGATTAGGTGATACTGATCAGTGCCTGGGGGAGCACATCCAGTTCCGATTTGGCGGTACGCTGGCATCCAGCCGAACAGGTTATGGTGATTTTCCGTTGCTTGCTCCGATGGGTACTGTCGGAATCAATGCCGAGGCTATCACTGCCTGCTTGGTATTAAAGGTTTGCGATGGAGCAAAGCCTGCCTTTGGTCTGAGCCTGCCGTCTGGGTTCGTCTCCACTGCGGAGGAATTAATTTCCTGAAGTCGGATCAAAGATAATCCGATAGGTACGACTGCCGATTGCAAAATTAAAAAAGTCGTGATAAAGTCTACTAAACTCTTTTGTGTTTGCCATCTACCTAATTGACTGAAATTCAGTTCTTTACACTTTCAGAGTAATAATGAATTATCTCAAAGCGTAATTCACTCCTGCTTATAAAAATAACATAGGACACAGAACAGAATTCACTACTCTGTGTCGGATCAAGTGAAATCCAATACACCTCATACTGCTTTACTACCACGTCCATTCTTCTTTATCAAAAGAAGTCATACTTTCATCCAATAAAGGCCTGTCATCCCCAGCTGCATGCATCCCCAGCTGCATGCATTTCCAATGCCGCTTCTGCCCAACCTTGCCGGGGAGCAGGTTTGATAACAATCGACCCATTCTCCACTTCCAGCTGAACACTCGACTTAAATGACAAATTCAACTTTTTTAATAGTGTAGAAGGAATAATTATTCCCTGGCTATTTCCAATATTTATGATATTAGCTTTCATAATGTTATAACATTAACAAAATAATGATTCAAATTTATGAAAAATAGTTATAACATTCAATTCTCAAAGACTGTACCTTTCATCAATTGCTTTATAAAGAAAATAAAGCAACTAAATATTTAGTTGCTCGCACAACATTCCCTTTTTTTTTATTTTGTTTCCCTTTTTCGTTCAACTCAAGATATGTCGAGTTATACAAACTTTTTTTAGCTTTCCCGGTAAAATCCTTTTTTTTGTAGGGTGATTGCATCAAATATAAAGTTAGCGATCTTTGTGAGATGGATGTGTCAGATTTTTTTGGAGAGGTTAATGATTATCGAGAAGAGGGCCGGTGTTTTCACGACTTAAGCGATATAATAATGTTGGTTCTTTGTGGGTATCTAGCTGATTGTGATACATTTGAGGATATATATGACTATGCGTGTGAGAAGGAGGCGATTTTGTCTACTTTTCTTTCTTTACCGGGCGGTATTCCTTCCCACGACACTCTTAACCGCGTGTTTCGGCATATTTGTCCAACAGAATTAGAGAAATGTTTAACTGACTGGGGTTCTGAAATAATAGGACTTTTGGCAAAAAAGCAGTTGGCTGTTGATGGTAAACAATTGCGGGGAACAATCAAGGCAGGCAATAAGCAAGCCAATGTTCAAATTGTAAGTGTATGGGCACAAAAGGATCGATTGTGCCTGGGCCAACAGCAAGTAGCGGATAAAACTAATGAAATAAATGCCATACCAGAATTATTACAAGTTATTGATATAGAGGATAGTATTATCAGTATCGATGCGATAGGCTGTCAAAAGAAGATTGTTGACACGATTATTGAGCGAAAGGCGGATTATTTGATAGGGCTAAAGCAAAACCAGTCGGATCTTTATTTACAAGTGCAGGATTGGTTTGAGTTTATTCATAAGAATTTGGAAGCGGATATTAGTCATGATATGGGGCACGGGCGAGGAGAAAAGCGGGAAGTGTGGGTAAATGAAAATTTACGGTTCATCGATGCGCACGAGGAGTGGACGGGCTTAAAGAGTGTTGTATGTGTGGCGTCCACAAGATGGATACATGGAAAGATTCAGTTCGATAAAAGGTACTTTATCAGCTCTTTAACAGGGAAGACTGCTAGGGAGATGGGGGAATATGTACGCAACCATTGGGGTATAGAAAACCAGCAACACTGGCACTTAGACTTAACTTTTTACGAAGACAGATCTAGCTGTCGACAGGATCATGCACCAAGAAACCTGACAACAATACGAAAGACGGCCCTTGCCTTACTACAACGAGAACCGTCCAAAATGAGCCTGAGAAGAAAACGTAAACGAGCAGCCAGAAATGATGACTTTTTAGTAACACTCTTAACGCAACTTACAATTTGATGCAATCACCCTATTTTTTTTGAGCTTGAAGGGGAAAGTATGGGCTGGCACTTTTCCGGTTTGGGTATTTGTAAAAAACTATTTCTTTTCACGCAACAGTAACTTTAAGCAACGGCTGAATGTCGCAGGTGTAGTTCCTAAGTAAGTAGCAATATAATGATCAGGTATCCGACGAAAAAGAGATGATGGATGATTAATATAGGATCCTATTCGTTGCTCCACAGTAAGATATTTAAAGAGCTTCACTTTTTCAGTGAAACTTACTAACCGGTATTCAAGCATCTGAATGATTAAATTTGATATAAGAATATCCTCTTTTGCCACGTTTCTGTATTCTTCATAAGAAATAGAATAAAGAACGCAATCTTCCAGTGCCTCGATTGCTTCCGGGGATTTTTTCTGCAAGAAAAAGCTTTCTGCAATACAAGCAATTTCACCCTCGCCAATATGTCTGGATGTGATATCCTCTTCATTTTTGATATAATAAGAGCGCATCACACCAGAATGTAACAAATAAATACTATCGTTGACTTGACCAATATTAACCAGAGTACGACCTCTACGCACCCGATATGGGCTAGCCATTGAAGTAAAGCGTTCCTTCAAATCGGCAGAAGGAGAAGATGCCAATGTTTCCTTTAACAACCACAGTGGTTTAGGATTATCCATTATACAAGTTAGGCTTTAATCGGATTACTTGTCGTGCGACAACAAAATATCTTGTCGGACATCAACAAAAAATGATATTTTATGACAAGATTTAAATATATTTATATTGATTTAATTTGTAACCAATAAGGCGACTATCTAACATAAGTATTCATAACAAACGATTTTGCATTTATTAGATATCTATTTGATAGATAGCACTTTAATAGATAGTTGTTTAATCTTATTAATATATAAAATCTTATGAAACTATTCAAAATAGCAATTGTATGCTTCGTGTCTATCACAATCATCAGCAGCTGCCGAAAAATCAGCGTTGATCCTGAATTACCCGCCGCAACCCAGGAGGGTAAAAATACTTTTGGCTGTAAAGTTGATGGAAGAATTTGGGAACCAAAAGGGAGTTTTAGTACCCCGGCTTTTGACCTTTCCTATGATCCCACCTGGAATGGTGGAACGATGAGTATTAAAGCGTACCGGTCGTTCAAAGAGAACCCCGACATAAACATTGTAACAAAAGAATTTATAAGTATTTCGCTTGGAGAAGTTTCGAAGCCTGGGCAGTACTCCTTTAACACCCAAGATTCGCTTGCTTTGGGCAATTATACCATGGCTGTTCAAGATCAAACAGGCATCACGGAAATAACAAAGGTGTGCTATTACGATGCCGCTGAGGATTCCCGTTCTGGCATGTTAAACATAACGAAGTTAGATATGGGAAGAGGAATCATTTCAGGAACATTCGAATTTACATTGACAAAAAAAAATCCAATAACCGAATGCAACCCGGTTCTTAAAATCACAGAAGGCCGGTTTGATTTAAAAATGTAGGAGGCGCAATCCTAAACTAACCAAGGACAGATTTAATTCAAAATTTTAGTACTCAACATTAAACAAGCTACTAGTATGAAACTCAAACTTTACTATCTGTTTCTTATTTGTTTTTCGCTGTCATCACTAGCACAAAGCCCGGACGACTACCGGACAAAAATGAATAGTGTGTTCGCCAACATCAGCAAAACACCTATCACAACGGGTTATTTATCGGATTATGGGTTTCCATTTATGCCGCTAGAAAATTCCAACGGGACGCTGAATGCAAACAATGTTACAAATTCCCAAATCTGGCAAATGACCTATGCCACCTGGTATAGTTCTTACATTGCTTCGGCTGACATTCCAGGTGTCAATCCCGCAACAGTGAATACCAATGTTAGCAATACGTTGAATGAGGCAACTGCCATTCCCATTACGCTACTCTATGCAAATTATAATTCATTGAAATCCAACGCAGTTAGTACACGCCTGCTTAATGTTTCCAACAATCAGTTCAATGATGTGCCCGGACGAACCCAAAGCCCGTATGATCTGAGAACATTATTTGTAGCTGCTCCTGCAAAGGATGCCTCTAAAAACAATACAGTTTCCTTCGTATTTAACAGCGCACTCCGCTGGGGGAATGGCGGGGCAATTAACAGCATCGCCATAGATTTTGGTGCAGGTTATCAGACGGCATCCTGGGGCATCCCAATCAGTTATACTTTACCAGCATTGGCGCAAAGCGTATCAAAGTCAGACTGACACCTTCCACAGGAGCAATCGTCGAGAGCCACTTTGATATAAAGGTGACCAGAGTGATCGGTTGCCCAACATGCCGGTATGCAGGAGCTCCTCATGCAAATCAGATATTTGCGCCAACAGCTAACCATGCAGGAGGAACAGCCCAGATTTATTATAGTGCCACGAATACCAGCAATCCGAGAAGGGTAAAAAAACCGCTGATTATATTAGAAGGATTGGATGTAAGCAGGGTTGCTCCTCGATTGCAGGAGGAAGATTATACAGTCATCGATTTTATAGAAGCAATAAATAATTTAGGAGGTGCTAACCCGACAAGTTATGATTTTAATGCGGCTCTGGATGATGCGGGTTACGACATTGTATTTATTAATTATAACAATGGCTCTGACGCCATCCCAAGAAACGCTGCTTTGTTGCAGCAAGTGATAACCTGGGTAAATGGGCAGAAGCAAGCCGGAGACGCACAAAATGTAGTACTAGGGCAAAGTATGGGAGGTCTGGTGGGAAGGTATGCGTTAGCTAATATGGTGCGTACGAGTGTTGCAACACAGACCCGCTTGCTTATTACACATGATAGCCCTCATAGAGGAGCTAACATTCCTTTGGGGATTCAGATGTCCGCCCAGGCAGCCGGAGCTAATAATTTCAATCTGAATGTATTTGGTAACACCATTGTATCATTTAATGCGCGGCAAACCATTCCCCAATTGAATGATGTATTAAATCTGCTCAATGAGCCTGGCCCCACACAAATGCTTATAAATCGGGTTACAGATGCTCTTCCTACGGTTCAGGCTAACACTTTCCTAGCCAATGAATATTGGAATATGGTGAACTTACCGAGTGCCCCTCCTTACCAGATTCGCGCAACGAGTGACGGCTCACAGTGTGGAGTAGCATTAATGTCTCCATCCACCAACTTAGTCAATTTTTCGGCGATGGGATTCTTTTCTCCTATTCCATGGATATCCAATAATAAGTTAAAGACTGATTTTACTGTTAACGCGTCGGCTAATCAAGCGGCAAGCCAGTTGGTTAATCTGAAAGTTTATTCAAGTTATACGATACTTTCATTGATTACGATAAACATTACCCTTTTCCAGAAAACAATAAATGGAGGTGCTATTCCTTTTTATGATGGTGCGGCCGGAGGATCAATATCAAGTAGCCAGTTTCTTGGCGATGGTAGTGGTAGTGCGTCATCATCCTATAAATTTCTGTGGTTCCTGGAGGCAGGATATAGCCTGACAGTTAAGGACTTCACTTTTATTCCTGTTCCTAGTGCGCTGGATTTATCTACATTGGATGCAGCAAGTTTGACTGCTTCCAATGTAGATGGCGTAAATCCTGGCAATCCATCCAGAATGGGGCGGTTTATAGCACAGGAGGCATACACAAAACCAAGCACCTCGGTCACTGCCAATAATGAAAGCCATGTCAGGTTTACCGCCAGAAATAGCAATTGGATGTTTAATGAAATGGAAAACCCAGCGGCGAACGTCCTACACTGCACAACAGAGTGCCCGCTGACCGGAGTAGCCATTGCAGGCCCAAGTCCATTATGTACAACCGGAACCTTTACATTGAACCCAACATTGGCGGGCTCAACAATAGCATGGGCATCTTCAAATACAAGTGTACTAACAATTAACGCAACCACGGGGTTGGCAACTAGGGTTGAAAATACGGTAGCTGGCAACATTACTGCAACAGTAAATGGCTGCGCTGTTGGGTTATCAAAAAGCGTTTGGGCAGGTAGTCCCAATTTAACTAAGACTATAAACGGTGTTGTTGCAGGAACTACGCCGGTAGCAGCGGGCAATCTTTATAATCTTAATGCTACATCAACCAGTCCAAATACGACTTTCAATTATAATAATTATACTGGAACTGGAAATATGACAATAGATCTTTATAGCCCTAACAATCCAGCAACCCAGATGTATGTTTATTCTACGTCAACTTCCGGAAGTAGAAAGGTGAAAGTTACTGCTACAAATGCATGTGGTACTTATAATGAAGATTTTGTATTTTATTTAAATGGAGGCGCTTTAATGGCATATCCGAATCCAACTACCGAATTATTGACCCTGGAATTTGCTAATCCGGAAATTGAGGAATCATTACCATCGCAAATTAATTTGTATAGTGAAAGTAGTATAGAAATTGTAAGATCGGTAGCTGTTACAGAGGTTTACAATAAAAAGGGCTTTACAGATGGAAATAAAATAACAATTGATGTCCGAAATTTACCTCGTGGAATATATTACTTACATAGTATACCAGCGAAAAATGCTGATATGAAAGTTGAAAAAGTTAGAATTAAGTTGGAATAATCACCCGCTTCATGATAAATTCTAATTTAACAAATAGTCATAAAAGTCAAAGAGTATCATAAGGAGACTTTTTTGAGAGAGCGTTAAATTAACTGTGTAAGTCCCGTGTTAAAATAACAGCGCAAAGGGATTAAATTTTGATTTGACATATTTACTGGCGTCGGCCTTTTTGCCTTCGCTTTTGACTTTGATGTTTTCCTCTACCTGTGCCTCGCTTAACAGCAGGGCGTCCATGTTGATGATACCGACAGGGATGACATTATTGGCTGTAACCTCCTTGCGGCTCCGTTTAAAAATCTTCCCCATGGTTTGCGGTTTCTTTCTGCCATCCATATTGCCCCTTTCCGCGGTTTCGATCAACTGGCGCAGCAGCCTGGCATCAAGGTGCGTAACATAGGCTCCTTCCTTGTTTTTCTCCCGTGCTCGGAACGGTTCCAGCTGGTAATCCAGTGCAATGGCCTTATTGAGCAACACCTTCTCTTTTAAACTTTCGGTGTCCATGCGCTCCATCACTTTGGTATTTTCTTCTTCGAAGCTTTGGGCGTGTACATTGGCTGCACACACTAAGCAAAGCAACACTGCAATTTTTAAAACAATAGAGGTTCCTTTCATGATTGTTATTGTTTGATGAATTGATAGTTAAGAGTCGTTGTTTTACCCCAGTTCTCACGTGCGATGTCGCGAGGAGCAGTTTCCAGAACAAAACTATTGTTTCTGGATATATGCGGAGCATAGCCCTGATTTCCAGTAGGCACCTTATCTGTTGGCCTGGAAAGTATACTAATATGATCCGTATTTTTCGGTATAATTTGCGAGAGTTTATAGTTGCCATCCTTGTCGCTTTCAGTAGTAATACTGAAAGTGGTAGTTCCTGCAAAGCCCTTAACGTCCGTACCTGATAACCTCAACCCCGCGCCTTCCAGAGGCAGGCCTTTCTCATCAATAATCTTCCCAGTGACAATGGTGGGTGAAGTGGGTAGTTTTTCTTTGCAGGAACCGACCAAAAAGAGTGGCAGGGCCAAAAACTGTAATAGTTGTCTTCGTTTCATCGCGATATAATTTAGTGTTCTTCGTTTCATGGTGATATAATTTAGTGTTATATCAATAGTTTTAATGACCAATATTACTACTTAATTTCCGACTCATTACTTGTCGTACGACAACATTTTAGCTTATTCTACGACAATATTTTTACTTAATACACGACAAGTAAATTTAACTTATACTCTTACATAACAGAACATTACTTATAAAAAATAACCTGGACGTCCCAAAATTACAATCAGGTATATACGTTGTTTTTTGTTTAGAAAAGGCATAGCCACTTCATAGTCATATTTGACCTCTCCTGATCGACTCAATCCTGATACGTTGCGCTTTTCGAAAATTGCGCCCTGCTGAAATAAAAGAGAGGGTTCTCAAAGTACCTCCTAACACAAAACTCGCAACAATAGGGTTAGAATCATCGCCAGTAAAAAGGTCAAACTTTCGAACTCCGCTTGCTACACCAACCAAGGCTGCTCCAACCACGATTCCCCCAAATACTGTCAATGCAATTCCTCTGTCTCAGGGATTGACAAAATTTATCCGGAGTGCCGAATCAGGCATTGTCTGGAATGGCAATTGCCTTAATTCATTAACTGAGAGCCATTTATGTTTAATTGTGTCATTGGAAAAACAGATATTGCGCAATATCTGCCTGATGTTGTAAATCCAATAGGAATCCGGGTTAAGTTCAGGATAGGACTGTACACTTCTGAGTTCCCCATCATCCAATACCTCATCACGCTGAAACTGCACATCACCCTGAAAGACCTCGTCCTGCAGCGGTCCGGCCGTGATGAGTTCTATATTTTCATATTTGCTCGCGTCTGCCTTTTTTCCTTCGCTTTTGACTTTGATGTTTTCCTCTACCTGTGCCTCACTTAACAGCAGGGCGTCCATGTAGATGATGCCGACGGGGATGACATTACTGGCAGTAACCTCCTTGCGGGTGCGTTTAAAAATTTTCTCCATGGTCTCCGGTTTCTTTCTGCCATCCATATCGCCCCTTTGGCGGATTCCATCAACTTGCGCAGCAGCAAGGCGTCAAGGTGTGTAGTATAGGCTCCTTCCCTATTTTTCTCCCATGCGGGAAATTTACTTTTACTTTTTTTAGGAGTACTTACCTATAAATAGCTTATATTGAGGCTATAAGAGGCTGTGAAATCACCTTAACAGCAGTGAATCAAACAAAGTCCTTAAGGCGCGGCAGCCCTGCCATCATCCCGAGGTAAAATAGACTGACAAGCATCAAGATTTATAAAAGCGAATGCCCTGGGCGATTAAGATTTTTGGGTAGACTTAAAGTTTTATTTGTTTGGATCAAAATAAAACCACTAGTTTTGCAGCCTCATTGGTTTGCGTTCGGAGAGTTAAGTCATCGACGCAATTGAAAGGGAATCCGGTGAAAATCCGGAGCAGTACCCGCTGCTGTAAGTTCAACGAAAGGGTTTTGGCAAGAAGCCACTAGGAGAAATAACAGTGAATCGAAAAGGCATATAGCCTCCACTATTCACTGCTTCACTCCCGGGAAGGCGCCAAAGCTGAACGAGCCAGAAGACCTGCCATTTGAGATACGATCCGCATGCTTTCGGGAAGAAAGGCATTGAGATAATGGCAGGATGCTACCGCACTCCTGACCCTACCCTCGTGTATACCCCTTTCCCATTAAGCTTGCGAAAAACGGAAAAGAGACCTCAACAAGGTTTCTGATTTTTCATGCCCTTTTCTAAAAAATAGAAAAGGCGAAATGCAGCTAAAATGATCAATATTTTACTTTTGGACTCCCTGTTGCTAGGGGTACAACATTCTTTTGAGCCCGACCACATGGCGGCGGTATCGGTACTGGCCAGCGACGACAACAAACGTCCTGCCCATCGCTGGAAGCTGATTTGGAGGGCGTCCCACTGGGCGCTGGGCCATTCCTTCTCACTAATTCTTTTTGCCATACTGGTATTGCTGCTGAAATCCAGTATTTCGCTGGAAGTTTCCGAAAAAGTTGAACTGGCAGTGGGCCCCTTGATGATATGGCTCGGTATAGTGGCCATATCCAGGAATTATCGCCCCGCTAAACCACTGTCTATAGCGACCTCCAACAAAAAAATTAGCCGGTCTTTTTGGGTAGGGATGGTGCATGGACTGGCGGGTACCGGAGGTGCCTGTGCGGTGGCACTAACGTTGGCAGCCAGCGACGCCACTACCGCCGTCTGGATCATCATCATCCAGAGTCTGGGCATTATTGTCTCTATGTCAGCTTATGGCTATTTCTTCGCCTTCTCAATGAACCGCTTCGCCGCCAACAGAGAGAAAATTATTCAGATCATCAATTATCTGGTCGGAGGATTCTCCATTCTTATCGGTGCCATTACCCTATTTCATTCCATACAAGCGCTAACGCATTAATCTGTCTTCCGATCTCCTATTTTATTTACTGTATGAAAAGTAATTTTACAGCAGCCGCACGCATTCTGACGGCCATCACACTATTATCCGCCCTACAAAGCGGCCATGCTCAGGGAACTCATCCCGACACGCTACGACAAAACCAATTGGCCCCTGTGGTGATTACTGCCACCCGATCGGAAACCCGTAAGGATCTTATTGCCCAGCAGGTAATCGTACTGGACAGAACCGATATTGAACGCACGCCGGCCAATGACCTTACCGATCTGGTTCGGAAACTGGCTGCTGTAGACATTATCCAATACCCCACCCTCTCTTCTGGCGTAGGAATAAGAGGCTTTCGACCTCAGTTTTCGGGCCTTAACCAGAGAACCCTATTGCTAATAGATGGACGACCTGCTGGGGCTACCAATCTTTCCCAAATCAATTTTAATGGAATAGAACGAATTGAAGTACTAAAAGGTCCTGCCTCAGCCTTATATGGCTCTCAAGCCATGGGGGGCGTAATTAATGTGGTCAGCATGCGCTCAAAAGGCCCGACGAAAGGTTCTGCTTATGCAGCTTATGGTAGTTTCCAAACGCTAGAGACCGGCCTCCAGGTAGGGGGTAACATAATTCCGAAGCTTGATTATGACGTATCAGTGAGCTATTTTGAAAGGGGTGCAGACTATAGGATCGGTAAAGACAATTTGTTGAGAAATGCTTTTAATCTGGATCAGGCCTATAAATATTACCGCTCCCAGCCTGAAGCATTTGTAGATGACAAGGTTGGAGATGGAAAAAAAAGGCCCTTTACTGCCTTTCATCATTCTTCCGCTGCACTCCGTTTCGGTTATCAACTTAATGATCGCTGGAGGATGGATGTGCGTACCGACAGATTCCAGGCGAAAGATGTGGAGTCTCCTGGCGACATCGCATCGGGTAGTACGGGGACAAGCAAAAAAGATATAGATCGGTCGGCGGTGGACCTTGGAATCACCGGGATCTTGGGAGCGCATAGACTTTCACTTCAGGCATTCGCTTCTGAGGAAAATAGCCAAAATTATAACCTCAATAGTGGAGGCAAGCCTATTATTCCTTTCCGTTCAGCACAAAGTCAGAACCTCTGGAAAGGCATTCAGCTAAAGGATCATTGGAACATAGACCGCCATCAAGTCACGATGGGATATGACTATCTGGACGCTTCAACCAACAGCAAGCGCTGGTCAAACGACACCACAGAGCGGGCGCCTTATCAGCCTCATTATGCTTTGCGTACCTCCGCCTGGTACGCTCAGGGACTTTTGCAATTCGACCGACTTAGCATACAGCCAGGTATCAGATTTGAGTACATTCGTTTCGAAGTTAAGAAAACCGATTTATTGCCAAGCTATCAGGCTGGCAAGAAAACGATTCCATTTACCAGTCCAAGTCTTGGCCTCACCTATAGGCTCAGCCAGGGTCTCAAGCTTAAGGGCAATATTGGCAGGGCATTTGTAACGGCAGATGCCTACTCCGTGGCCGGGTATAATGAAGTACGAGATAATAAGGGCAAAATAGCTGTAACTGCTGGCAATCCAAACCTGAAGCATGAAAGTAGTTTGAGCTGGGATCTGACGGCATCCTTCTATAAGCCTAAAAATGGTCTGACTGCAGAAGTTACCTATTTTCAAACCTCGGTCTTCGATCGCATTACCAAATCGGTTACCGCCGTGAATGAAGTACAGCCCAATAATGATATAATAGTTTCACGCATAACCTATGTAAATGCGACCAAAGCGCAGATGGCCGGTTTGGAAACTCAACTACAGTACGATTTGGGCGTGCTAGCAGACTATCGTTATTCCCTGCGTACATTCTTCAATAGTACTAGTTATTTTAAGGCCAAAGAAGAAATTGTAGACCAGGAAAATAATATAAGTAAACGTGATATTCACAATGTTGCCAAAAATACTTTTAATTATGGTATTGAGTACGACAATAACAAATGGTGGTCCCTTAGACTAACGGGCAGAACCATTGGCTGGCGCAAGGACATCGACTACAACGATGCTGAAAGTCCGGTGGTACGATACCCCTCCTATTCGGTATTAGACCTCGCTGTTAACTTCAAGCTAGGCCCCCAGCACCAGATCATGCTCAAAGTCAGCAATCTAACGGATGAGAATTACTACGAAAAACGAGGCTATAACCTACCTGGTAGAGCGGCTTCCCTTCGTTATCAAATATCATTCTAGTACGATCAAGGTTTGAAAATATAATCCATCTGATGAATATCGGTGCCGTGTAGGAGGCCATCCTTTCCCCAATAAACCCGAAGGGAAAGCCGGTGGCCTCCATCCGTTAATACCCACCCGCTGCCGAACTTACCTTGAACAGTTACTTCAGCTTTAGCTTCCCGTCCGTTCCTATCCTTGCCTGCCAAAGCGTAAGTATACTCGTATTGGGTTGGTTTTCCGGATCGACTTAGGTATGAACCTATAGGATAGGTGGTCGTATCATCCAAGGAATTGTAACTATATTCCTCCAGGTTATTTTCTTTAAATCTTTTGATAGCCTCCCATGAACTCATCTTTAACCGAGTCTCTTCATTATCTGACAAATAAAACCCTGTACTATCATTGATGGATATCCATATACTATCTTCAATAGTAGTGTCTGGACGGTCGTTTAAGGACGGATCCTTTGAGTGATTAAAAGATGCATCATTCTTATGACGATTACATCCCTGAAGCATAAGCAGTAAATTAAAAATTGCTCCGCTTACCAGCCATATCGCTAATTTATTAATGTTGTTAATGCGCATAGATGGGTAAAAAATGACTTTTCGATCGTAAAATGCAAGTTATACATTCCGATCTAATTTCTATCCACTTCGCAAGTAACCGTGGTTCCGCTAAACTCCATGAAATCTTTATTTTACATACAAACCAAGTATTTGGATAAATTTGAATCGCTAGAATATCTTGCAAATGCGCAAGTAATGCAATATTCCTCAGCGGGAAAAGTGGAGGGCCTTCCTTGAATTGCATATGGGTTTTCGAAAAAAAATAGGCCTTTTATTTCAGCTCATACCTGGAGGAGGAAGCGTTATTATTGGAAGATGACTCATAAATCTTAAAATTTAAGGTCATATAAAAATAAGATCAACAATATTGAATGAATGTTCATTTATTATTGTTGTATCATTGGTTGTCACATATATATATGAGTAAGGTAGCAGAAATTACTTTTAGAATAGTCCGATACTTTTTAGCCATTCTGATGGTTACGGGCGGAGTTCAACATTTCCGAAATCCCGAGGCATACTTAGCGTTTGTTCCTTCCTTCCTGCCTGAGAAAATGAGCGTAATTTATCTCTCAGGAATTCTAGAAATAGGGTTCGGGGCCCTTGCACTAATTCCAGGAAAAAGCAAGGAATGGGGCAGCCTGGGAATTTTAGGATTGCTGATTTTGTTTTTGCCTATTCATATCACCGATGTGTTTGTGCAATCTCCGGCTATGGGCAGTGGCAGATCGGCAGAAATACGACTGGTTCTGCAATTCATCTTAATCTGGGCTGCTTTTCGGGTCTATAAGCGAGTTCAAAGTGATTTTAAATCATCCAAATTATGAAAGATAAGACATTAGATAAAAAAGAAAAAGTTGTAGATAAAAGAGCAGCATTATTGGAGGCAACCCTGTTTCTAGTCAATAATAATGGGTTTCATGATGCACCCATGGCAAAAATAGCGAAGCTGGCTGGGGTGTCTCCTGCCACAATCTATCTCTATTTTGAAAACAAACAAGACTTGATTAATCAGTTATACCTGAAAGTAAAAGCTTCTTTCAGCGAACATGCCTTTAGAAATTTTGACCCTTCTACCCCCGTTAAAAAAGGTTTTGAAATGATCTGGTATGCTATTGCGCGATACAAGATAAAATACCCCGATGAGGCCATGTTTCTATCTCAGTGCGACATGACCCCAATGATTGATCAAGAAAGTAAGCAAAAAGGTTTGGTCCATCTCCAGCCACTTTTAGACCTGTGGCTAAGGGGGCAAGAAGAGGGGGTCATAAAGGAAATATCCCCCTATTTACTATATGCTTATACGATCCACCCCCTATCTTTTTTAATTATGGTCCATCAGCAACAGCAATATATGCTGAGCGATCAGCAACTTCAGGACGCATTTATTTTAACCTGGGATGGAATTAAAAAATAATTTTTTTGTTAATCCAGTGAATGAACGTTCATTTTTAATCTATCAATAAATTTATCATAACAAAAATGAAAACCTTATATACGGCGAAAGCCACCGCAACCGGAGGAAGAGAAGGAAGAACGACTACCGAAGATGGGGTCTTAGACCTTCGTATAGAGATACCCAAAGAAATGGGAGGAAAAGGGGGGGCCTTTACCAATCCGGAACAATTATTTGCTGCTGGTTATGCTGCATGCTTTGACAGTGCACTCAACCATGTAGCTCGCTCCCAGAAAATCCGGCTTGAGCAGACAGCGGTAACTGCATCTGTAAGCATCGGGGCCACCGAAACGGGTGGATTTGGCCTGGCCGTGAAGTTAGAAGTCTCTATTCCAAACATTGAAAGGGAGTTGGCCCAAAAATTGCTGGAAACAGCACATCAGGTATGCCCTTACTCCAATGCTACCAGGGGCAATATAGAAGTAAACTTAGAGCTGGTATAACCACCGGATTAAATCATTGTAATAAAAAAACTGAAATTATGAGCAACAGAACAATCTTATTAAATAGCCGCCCTGTGGGCATGCCCACCGCCAACGATTTCAAATTTGTTGAGCAGGAGTTGGCAGGAATTCAGCCGGGAGAAATACTATTAAAAACCCGATACGTATCGGTCGATCCTTACTTACGGGGCAGAATGAGTGATGCAAAATCGTATGTCGCACCATTTGAACTGGACAAACCCATCAATTCCGGAGTGGTCGCCGAAGTTATAGAGTCTCAAAACGATCAATATTCGCCGGGAGACTGGGTAATTGGAGCATTGGACTGGTCCGAAATGCAAATATCCAATGGAAAAGGTCTTAACAAGATCGATACACAATTGGCGTCTCCCTCCGCCTACCTGGGTGTATTGGGCATGACAGGCCTTACAGCATATTTTGGTTTAGGAGAAATCGGCAGGCCAAAAGAGGGCGAGACGGTAGTTGTATCGGGTGCTGCTGGGGCCGTAGGAAGTATTGTGGGACAAATTGCTAAGATCAAAGGAGCCAGAGTTATCGGTATCGCTGGTAATGACGAAAAAGTACAGCTTCTCAAGTCTGAGTTTGGATATGATGAGGCCATTAATTACAACTCAACAGAAGATATGCCTGCCGCTATTGCCGCTGCGGCACCAAACGGTGTAGACGTTTATTTCGACAATGTTGGCGGGGAAATATCCGATGCAGTGTATATCAATCTTAATAAATTTGGACGAATCGCTGTTTGTGGATCCATAGCAGTTTATAATGAGACTGAGCGTCCTGTGGGCCCTCGTATAGAGCCTATCATTGTTAAGAACAGTATACTGATGCAAGGGTTTATTGTAAGCAATTATGCTGAAAAATTCCCCGAAGGTGTCCAACAGTTGAGTCAGTGGGTAAATAATGGTTCGTTAAAGCATGTGGAAACCATTATTGAAGGTTTCGATAATATTCCCAAGGCCTTTATTGATCTATTCAGTGGGGCGAATAAAGGGAAAATGATTGTCAAAGTAGACTGATTTTCAGGGTTTCTGATACCCAGATATAAATTAATTGAATCACATCAGCAAATAAAAATTGATCAAATGAACTCATTTCAATATAAGAACCCGACCAAAATCATTTTTGGAAAGGATAAGATTGCCACCTTAAAAACTGAACTCCCGGCAGATGCCCGAATACTAATGCTTTATGGAGGTGGAAGTATAAAAAAGAATGGCATCTACGAGCAAGTAAAATCTGCCTTAGAAGGATTTCAGGTTATAGAGTTTGGAGGCATTCCCGCCAATCCTGAATATGACATTCTATTGGAAGCATTGCAGATAATCGAGAAGGAGAATATCAGTTTTATGCTGGCTGTAGGCGGTGGCTCGGTCATTGATGGTACTAAATTCTTATCTGCGGCTGCCTATTATCAGGGCGAACAGCCCTGGGACATGCTCACAAGCCGACAGCCGATTCTTAAAGGCTTACCTTTTGCTACGGTGCTGACCCTACCAGCAACAGGATCGGAGATGAACAGTGGAACCGTAATAACCCGTGAAGAGACCAAGGAGAAGCTAGCGATGGGTGGACCTGGCCTCTTCCCTGTATTCTCTATCCTGGACCCTCAAGTGGTCATTTCTATTCCTGAACGCCAGCTTGTAAATGGAATTACGGATGCATTTACCCACGTACTGGAACAATATATGACTTATCCCGCCGGTGGAATATTACAGGACCGGTTTGCCGAAAGCATCCTTCAGACTTTAATAGAGGTCGCACCTGTCATTATAAAGGACCCTGCAAACTATGAAGCGGCATCTAATTTTATGTGGAGCTGTACCATGGCACTAAACGGACTTATTCAGCAAGGGGTACCCGGAGATTGGACCGTTCATGCTATGGGCCATGAATTGACGGCGCTTTACGGAATAGACCATGCCAGGACGTTAGCCATCATTGCTCCGAGTCATTATCGCTACTATTTCGATAATAAAAAGGAAAAACTTGCCCAGTATGCAGAACGCGTCTGGAAGATAACCGAGGGTACTTTGGAAGAGAAGGCACAGAAGGGGATAGAGAAAACGGAAGCATTTTTCCAGGGTATGGGCATAGCCACTACCCTAGCGGCCTATACAGAGGAAGTGGTCGGTACAGCTCAGACAATTGCTCAAAGATTCAGCGACCGAGGCTGGAAGAGTATGGGAGAACGGGGTGCATTGAATCCTGAGGATGTAGAAAAGATTGTTGAAATGAGCTATTACTAACTGGCACGATATTCCTGTGTCTCGATTATAGCCAAATAAAGAGCCCCCTGGAGGGGCATCACCAATAAATTATCTAAATCATGAAAATATTATTTGTATTGACCTCCCACGATCAGCTGGGGAATACGGGAAAGAAAACTGGTTTCTGGGTTGAAGAATTCGCAAGTCCATACTATACCTTGCTGGATGCAGGGGCCGAAATAACGGTTGCAACCCCAAAAGGAGGCGCTGCACCTATCGACCCTACAAGCGACACCCCGTCGGCCAGCACTGCAGCCACTGAACGCTTTAAAAAGGATATCGAAGCGCAGGGAGTGATTAAAAACACCCTTTCCTTGGCCACTTTAAAAGCGGAAGATTATGATGCTGTCTTTTATCCTGGTGGGCATGGTCCTCTTTGGGACTTAGCCGATGATGGAACGTCTATTCGTCTGATCGAAACTTTTTATGCCCAGGAAAAACCCATCGCCTTCGTTTGCCATGCTCCTGCAGCCCTTAAATCGGTAAAGGATATGCATGGCAATCCTTTGGTGAGAGGCAAGCAGGTAACCGGATTTAGCAACTCAGAAGAAGAGGCCGTTCAGTTGACCAATGTGGTACCTTTCCTGGTAGAAGATATGTTAAAGGCCAACGGTGGTATATATTCAAAGGAACAGGATTGGCTACCTTTTGTAGTACAGGATGGAAATCTAATTACCGGGCAAAATCCGGCTTCTTCCTCTCTGGTAGCCACGAAACTCCTGGGTGAATTACAGAAATAAATAAGTAAAATATCGGAAGAATAAAACGTGAATATTATCTCCAAAAGCGTGCAAAGGTCCACTAGACCCTTGCACGCTTTTAAGTGTTAGGCCCTTTATATCAGGGAACTTATATTAGATCGTTTTCAATCTACAGTTAAAAAAATGAAGCGTATTTACAATATTTTTTTCCCAATAGGCCCAATCATGACCACCTGAATTTTCTTCGAAATGATGATCGATCTGATGTGTAAGCAAGGCTTGATGAAGTTGTCGGTTAGCCACGATTAAAGGGTCTATTTCCCCGCAGTCGAATCGAAAGGGGCTTAAATGGGCTTTATGTTTGAGTAAAACCTCCAAGACGCTCTCACGTTCCCAGACAGCTTGCTCCAATAACCCAAACTTTCCTTGTTGATAAAAGGGTTCAATTTCTTCGAAACGGGTTATGGAGGATAAGCCTGAAAAAGCGACATACTGATCAGAATATTTTGCACCTATCCGAAGGGCTCCATAACCGCCCATAGACAGGCCAGCAATGAACTGTGGAGAAGTTGCATCGGCCTGTGGGATTAACTCCTGAACAACAGCGGGAACATCCGAAACAATCCAAGCTTCGTAATCGCTAGGGTGCTGCCTTAAATAACCACTACCGTCCCCAATGAGTCCGTCAGAAGGCATGACTAGCAACATGGGTCCAATAGTACCCTCATCGATGAGACGCTGGGCTGTAAGATGTACACCTGCTTTATAAGCCCAGGCCCAATGACTACCGTAGACTCCATGCAAAAGCGTTACCATGGGCATGCCCTTATAAAATTCAAAGCCTTGGGGAACAAAAACAGTGATGTCTCCCCGACCATTAAGATGATCGGATTTGACAGTGATATGTCTCAGGCCTTGTTGCTCAAAGCGAGAATCGGATATTTCTTTGGTATAAAATTTCATTTCAAGTAAGTATATCATGAACCACATGTCCATGAACATCGGTCAAGCGAAATCGTCTCCCTTGATATTTATAAGTCAGACGCTCATGATCGACACCGAGAAGATGCATCATTGTGGCCTGGAAATCATGTACATGGACAGGATTCTTGGTAATATTATAGCTAAAATCGTCTGTCTCTCCATAGCTAATACCGGGCTTAACCCCTGCTCCCGCCATCCACATGGTAAAGCAGCGAGGATGGTGATCACGACCATAATTTGTCGGAGTAAGCTGTCCCTGAGAATAGACGGTACGCCCAAACTCTCCCCCCCAGATCACCAAGGTATCTTCTAGCATACCAGTCCGTTTCAGATCGGTAATCAGGGCAGCGGTGGCCTGATCCGTGTTTTTGCACTGGTGTTTTATTCCCCCAGGCAGGCCTCCGTGCTGATCCCATCCCTGGTGATAAAGCTGGACAAACTTAACATCTTTTTGTAAAAGTTTGCGAGCCAAAAGACAATTGGCAGCATATGTTCCCGGATCCCGACTATCGGGTCCATAAAGTTCGAACACCTCATCTGTCTCCTTACTTACATCCATCACCTCGGGTACAGATGTCTGCATGCGATAGGCCATTTCATACTGGGCCATACGACTATCTATCTCCGGGTCGGCATAGACGCTTCGTTGTACATCGTTCAACTGATTAAGATAGTGTAACATCTGTTCCCTATCGGCCCCGTCGTAGCCTTCAGGATTATTGAGGAAAAGCACAGGATCCTTACCTCCTCGGAACTGAACCCCCTCATACTTGCTTGGTAAAAAGCCGCTCCCCCAAAGCCGCGAATATAAGGGTTGTCCACTTCCATTTTTACTGATTAAAGATATGAAAGTAGGCAGATTGTGATTGTCACTCCCAAGACCATAGCTCACCCATGCCCCGAGAGAGGGCCGACCTGGAAGTTGGTTGCCTGTCTGAAAAAAAGTAATGGCTGGGTCATGGTTTATAGCGTCGGTGTAGAGCGATTTGATGATACAAAGCTCGTCTACCACTTTCGCTGTATAGGGCATCAACTCACTTACCGGCGTATTTGATTTACCATAATTACTAAACTTATAAATGGATGGAGCGATTGGTAGGCTACTTTGGTTTGCACTCATGCCAGTAAGCCGTTGACCCTTTCGAACCGAATCAGGAAGGTTCTGCCCAAACATATCGGCGAGCTTGGGTTTATAGTCGAATGTTTCGAACTGAGAAGGCCCACCACTCATAAACAAAAACACGACTCGCTTAGCCTTGGGTGCAAAATGGGGCAGAGCCTTTAATATCGCTTCCTGCATGTCCTGATCTGTCCCCGCAGACTGATTGGGGGTAGGACCAACCGCCTCCGCTCCAAACAGCCTGCTAGCCCCGTAAATAGAACCAAAAGCGAGGGCTCCCAATCCTAGGGTCGTTTTCGTCAGAAATTTTCTTCTATCCAGTTTTTTGTTCAATTCGTCAAACTCAGGACCATTGAGTCGGAACTCGTCGTGATGATGTGCCATAATTTTATCTCTTGGTTAAAGTGGCGTCAGAATTCATAATGGTACTGGCGACAATGGCATTGGCTACCACTGTTACGGGGTCCAGTCTTGAATCGATTTTATATTGTCCTGTTTCCAACCACCCTTTCGTTTTTTCTGGTTTATCTTTTAGTTTTTTGAGCTCTTCACCACGCAAATTCAATAGAATCTTCAATTCTTTATCGATGGGTTTCCGCCCGGTTAATTTGCGAAAGGTATTAATCACCGCCATTTTAGGATCCTGAGATTTAGACATGGCTTCTCCTAGCACTTTGGCTGCCTCAACAAAAGTAGGATCGTTGAGGGTCACCAAGGCTTGTAAAGGTGTATTGGTCTTCTGTCTTCGAACAGTACATGCATTACGTGCCGGGGCATCGAAGGTAGCCAGCGTAGGATTGGGTACCGACCTTTTAATGATTACATAAAGGCTCCGCTTATAAACCGCTTGGCCGGTATCGGGCACGTAGGTGGCCCCATTAATACGCCAAAGTCCTTCGGGTTGGTAAGGTTTGACGCTCCGCCCTCCAATCTCTTGGTTGATGAGGCCACTAGCGGCTAAAGCATTATCCCGCATCATCTCAGCAGACAAGCGAACACTTGGCCCCCGGGCTAGGTATCGGTTCTGCACATCCTTTTCCATATGTTGCTTACTAGGTTTTGAATCTTGTTGATAGGTAGCCGATAAAACCATCAGTTTCATTAGTTTTTTGACATCCCACCCCGAATTCTGGAACTCCAAAGCCAGCCAGTCCAATAGCTCCGGATGGGTAGGTAATTCTCCTTGGTTTCCAAAATCCTCAGAAGTTTTAACAATACCTGTTCCAAACAGCATCTGCCAATATCGGTTTACGGCAACTCTGGCAGTTAGAGGGTTGTCGGGGTGCGTGATCCATTGGGCCAGCCCTAACCGGTTCTTGGGTAATTTATCTGAAAAACCAAAGATTCTCTCGGGGGTATCAGGAAATACCTCTTCACCTATTGCATCGTACAAACCCCGTTCCCGGACAAAGGCAGGTTTCGGCGAGGAGGACTCCTGAAATACCATCAGTTCCTGGACCTTTTCCGAACTATCAGCAAAGGTGGTTCGGATTTCCTTTAGCCTTGTCCGCATCCGACTGGCAGGACCATACACATATCCATAGTAATATTGCTTCAGGGCGATCCTTTCATCCTGACTTAGCTGCTGCGGTGATTTAGAAGCCAAACGATTCCATCGGTCGGCTCCAGCCAGAATTTTCACCTCAAAAGCGGTAAGTTCTCTATTGTATACCAAAAGTTCATCGGCACGTCCTCCCGTAAATCCGTTTCCACGCCACCATCCCCCGAGTTGAATACCTGGTTGTTTTCCGATTTTATTGGTATCAAATAAAATATCTTTGGATAGTTGATTCATCCTCGTATCCATCGCCAAAACCTCACCATTCAGGAATAGTTGCATTCCTTCTGCTCGTGATGAACCGTCATAGGTCATTGTCAGCTGAATCCATTGATTGGTAGGCAATGGTTTCCGGCTCAACTTGGTGAGGGCATTCGAGGGATAAACATGACCTATATTCATTTCCAAAAGTCCATTTCTGATAAATAGATGGTACCCCCTGAAATTATATAGACGCTCTGCCTGACTTTTATGAAGAATTACCCCATCTTTCAGATCCTTAGGAATGTTCACCCATATTCCTATACTAAAGGGTTCTGATTTCCGAAAAATACCAATCTCTCCAGTATCGACCCAGGAATCACCACTGAATGATAGTCCCTTGCCTATCTTTCCCTCCCCTAGGCTTACCGGCTCAGGCTTATTGGTCTCACGCGTTTGAATAGCTATTTGTCGGGGATTTTTCCTGTTTTTCATTACCGGGCCTTCAAAATCAAAATGAGCCAACAATCCGGCCTGAGGCAGGCTCTGAGCACCCAGTTTTTGATATGTTCTGCTGGATATCCACGCTTCAAAATCATTCTTCCCAAGGCTTTCTACCGTTTTAAGTTGTTCTTCGAGCTGTTTTATCCGTCTTTGCAGTTCATTAAGCGCCTTTTCCTGTTTCGGGGTGGGAAGCATCAAGGTTGGTGCTGGCATAGCATCATCCCAAGAGATTTGGCCTGCTTCTTCTATATTATTAAAAAAAGCACTGAGCTGGTAATAGTTTTTTTGAGAAACTGGATCGTACTTATGATCATGACAGCGTGCACAGCCTACGGAAAGTGCCAAAATACCATCTCCTACCGTATTGGCTCTATCAAGTACATATTCAGTTTTAAATTCCTCCTCTACTATTCCTCCTTCCAGATTTTGGGGATGATTTCTGTTGAATGCAGTTGCAATACGCATTTCTTTGGTAGGTGGACCTCCTTTGGAATTTTTCATCAGATCACCTGCCAATTGCCAGTGTAAAAAGGTATCGTATCTTTGATTTTTATTAAATGCCCCAATTACCCAATCCCGATATGGCGACATATCTCTTATCCTATCGACGGTGTATCCGTGAGAGTCTGCAAAACGGGCCACGTCTAACCAATTGGTAGCCATCTGCTCTCCATAATGGGACGATGCCAATAACCGATCTACTAATTTTTCATAAGCCCGGCTATCTTTATCGGAGACAAAGGCCTCTATCTCTTCTATGGTTGGGGGCAAACCGGTAAGGTCCAGAGTTACCCGCCTGATTAAGGTCTCCTTATCGGCTGAAGCGGAAGGGGTGAGCCCTTGTTCTTCCAAGCTCTTTAATATAAAGAGATCAATTGGATTTCTAACCTTGTCAGCATTTTCCTTAAGCGTGGGCAGAGTTGGTTTTTCGGGCTTCACAAAGGCCCAGTGAGGCTTATATTCGGCTCCTTCGTCTATCCATCGTATTAACACGGCCTTTTCATAAGGCGATAAGGTGAGATGAGAACCTGGAGTAGGCATGATCACCTCAGGATCGTCGGAAGTGATGCGATGGAATATTTCACTATTGCGAAGGCTTCCCGGATCAATGGCATATTTGCCAGGTGTTTCCGGTAACTGAGCATATGCAGCTTCAGCAACATCGAGCCGTAAGCCAGCCTTTTGCTTTTTTTCATCAGGTCCGTGACAGGCAAAACATTTGTCGGAAAGAATCGGTTTGACATCCCTATTATAGTCCAGGGCTCTATCTGGTAACGATTCCATGGCGATCTGCACCTCAGCTGGCAGGCTCGGTTGACAAGCATAACATAAACCTAGAAAAAACACTCCAATTATTATTCGCATGATCCAGCAATTCAATATCTGTAAGTACCACAAAGATATAGATCAAATAATTAGAAGAATTATCCAAACTTTAGGAATTTGTATACATATCCGACTACCATCTTATCAGATCCTGGAGATTGATCATGGTAGTTACTATACCAGCCGAAAGTCCTGTATGCGAGAAATAATCCTGGCTCCTACAACTATGTTCGGTCAAATGTTGTTAAAGATGAAGTCTAAGAACTTCCACCGAGGACCAGAGGAGTCATAAGGCTAATTTTATAATTTACTAATTTGATACAGATCGCATGCAGTTACATACATCAGAGCAACTAAAATACTCTGTCTTAGATCTTGCCTCCGTTTCGGAGGGTAGGAAACCATCCGACTCCTTTAAAGACAGTCTTAAACTTGCCCAAGCAGTAGAGCAAATGGGCTATGAGCGTTACTGGCTAGCCGAGCATCATAATATGGAAAGCGTTGCCAGTTCGGCTACTGCCGTCCTCATTGCCCATATAGCGGGGGGCACATCCACTATCCGTGTGGGATCGGGAGGTATCATGCTTCCCAATCACTCTCCCTTGATAGTGGCCGAGCAGTTTGGAACATTAGAATCTCTGTTTCCTGGAAGAATTGACCTAGGCTTAGGGCGAGCACCTGGCACCGATCAGATTACAGCCAGAGCCATCCGGGGGGAAAATATACATGCTGCCAATAATTTCCCTTCCGATGTTCGGGCCTTACAAACCTTATTTTCTTCGGAAAATAAAAACGCGCAAGTCAGAGCCATACCGGGTGAGGGGCTGGATATTCCCATTTGGATTTTAGGTTCGAGTCCGGACAGTGCCCGGCTGGCAGCAGGACTGGGCCTTCCTTATGCTTTCGCCAGCCATTTTGCTCCTACCCACTTTGCCGATTCTATTCAGTATTATCGCCAGCATTTCAAACCCTCACAATATTTAGACCGACCCTATGTAATGGCCTGTGTCAATGTTATTGCGGCCGATCAGGACGCAGAGGCCTATAGATTATCCACTTCTTTACTGCAATTATTTCTGGGTATGGTTTCGGGTAAGAGAAGGCTCCTGCAGCCTCCAGTCGATCATATGGATTCCTTATGGGACATTCAACAAGAATATGCTGTCAACCAAATGCTCCGGTTTTCCTTTGTGGGAGGTCCACAAAAGCTTACCAAAATGTTGCAGGAGTTTATTTCCAAGTACGAGCTAGATGAAATTATGGCTACGGCGCCCATCTATAACCAGGAAGCCCGCCGTCATTCATATCGGATTTTGGCAGAGAGTATAAAACAGATTAACGAAGTTATCATTTAAAACAGCACCCAGGCGGGGCTTACTTTCTGATAAAGTTATAAGTCCTTCTTGGGTATAGATACCCTACATCATGACTTCCGTATTGTTTTATTTCAACTCCACAACCATCCTGAAATTAAACACTCCTAGCCAAATAAATTATTAACAGGATACTGATTAGTGTGATCAATCCGGTAAGCAAATTAGTCAACAGATTGGTAGGCATATATATACCCCTACGCAACTGCCGATCTGTCTTGCGAAACTGAAGATATGAAAGAGTAAGACAAATAACACCTAGGCCTACCAAAAGAACGCCGATAGATTGAGAATATCCTGGGGCGGGGGTTGGCATTTTAACTTCATTGCCTAATACCAAAGATATTTGGCGGACAAACAGGGAAAATTTGACTACTACAAAGCCAAAGGCCATAATGCCAATGCTGGTACGAACCCAGGCCAGATAGGTGCGCTCATTGGCAAGAAAGTCAGTAGGTTTTACATGCTTGGGGAGTTCTTCCATGGATAGATTGATAAAAGTGAAAAGGTGAAGATAGCTAAAATATCAAGCCAGCCCCACCCCTTTCACTGGATAGAAAACATAAAATTTTAGAGACTAAAACGAGACCGTTGTTTTATCGGCTCGCCAGGAATATCATTGCTGATTGATTCCAGATTTAAAGCTGCGGTTAAATTCGGGTCGAATTCGGATGGGTCTTGCCTTATCATTGACTTCGCGTTCCCGTTGCTTTAGGGCAGGCCTTCTGCCCTTCCTTTTTCCAAACCCCTTTCTATTCCACCAAATAATAAACCCGGTAACTGGAAGGGATGCGCCGATCAGAGTTACCAGGAAGGCGAGAACTTTTCCAGGGAAACCCAAAATGCTTCCTATATGTATATCATAATTCATCCGTCTAAGCTTTGCCCCGAACTCCGCCTGGCCGAAGGGGGTACCATAAATTTCATTTTTCGGTAATTCTTGAAGCGTATGCTGATCGAAGGTATAGGACTGACTATTATAAAATTGTCCTTTACTTGGGTATACGGTCATATTGATAGTTGATGCTGGTCTACGCGTATCAGGAAAACTGTAATAGAACCCCATGGCTTCCGGATGCTTCCGGATCACAGTCCCCCATGCCTTGTCCATTGCCTGAGCCCGACTATAAAGTTGGCCAATCTGTGAAGTATCTGACTGGGCCTTTTCACGTGCAGGGAGATGCTGACCACCAGTGGTGACCCAATATAGCCCCTTACTGTACCACTCCAGCCCGTACACCATTCCGGTCAGGGCAATGGCCAGAACAAAAAGTAGGGAATAAAATCCTAAAACATTATGAAGATCCAGATTTATACGCTTAAAGGAGGCACCCCACTTAATTCTAAAACTTTTATCCCGGGTCGCTCGGTTCCATTTTCGAGGATACCACCAGATTAACCCGGTAATCAAGAGTATTACAAATATTAATGTTCCGTAATTAACAATGGGCCGGCCTATTTCAACCGGCAACCAAAGGAACCGATGGCCTACTATCGCCCACCTAAAAAAACCAGCGAGTCCTTCACCGCTTTTATTTTCAGATATAATAGCGCCTGTATAAGGGTTAATTTCCAATCCCACGCCCTTTCCCCTTCTCTCCCCAAGATTCAGATGGATTGTTCGCTCTCTTCGATAGATGGCGTAACTCACCTTTAAATCGGGATATTTCTTCTCTGCAATTGTCAAAAGTTCGGAAGGGAGCAAAATGGCTTGATCCTTCGGCGCTATCCGAAGTTCTGGTTTAACCAAATCAGTTACTTCTTCTTGAAAAACCCAAAGACAGGCCGTAACACAAACAATAAAAACGATTAGTCCGGAGACCAGGCCTAGCCAGAGGTGGATCCAATTATTAATCTTTCTGAATGTAAATTTCATGGAGCGTCATTTAATGGATATGAGGGCTACCTATGTATCCTGTACTGGAATTGATTTCACAGTTAGCCCCCAAATCATATGTGTAGAACTATATTTAGCGATCCATTTTTACGATAGCCGTAATTTTCCCACCTTCTACTTTTAAGCCTTTGGTGGCCTGAGCAGCTTCTATATCCACAGAATACACCCAACTTCCTTCCTCTGTATTGATCCCCACGAATACCTTTTTGCCATCTTCAGTAATGGTGTTATTATTGTAGCTGGCCGATTTGGAAAGTATTTCCTCCGGCACACCTCCTACCCAGGCAAATGATTTGTTATATAAATTGATCCGTGCCATCCTTACGGGTCCATATTGGTTGGCAGGATCGGATAACATGTAGACTAGCACATTTCCCTGACTCAGATAGGTCGCACCAATCACCTTTTTCCCTCCTGAAACCTCTTCCATATTGAAAAAATAAGATGAATCAAATTCAGTCGTCCCATGCTTGATTTTGACAAACGCAGACGGATTTTTCCCGTTTAACTTTCCGGAATTAGTGCTAACGGCTGCTGAAAAGGCATAGGTATCTCCCTTTTCATCCACCAAAATTCCATTATTAAAATAGGTGCCGATCACCCCTGTACGATTGTCTTTTATCACTTTTTGAAGCTGCATTCCCGGGTAATCATAGACAGCAATCCAACTGCTGTCGGGAAAGGATGTTCCAAAGACGTCCGGAGCCGCTCCTTTTATGCTCATAAAGGGGGCAAATACCTTATCACCTACCTGCTGTGCCCAGGTAAAATGAGCACGTTCCCCATTTCCAGCTAAAGCAACGATATTGATTTTGCCTTCCCCTACAATTTTGGCTTCCTGGGCATTTATTCTAAACCAGGAGGCATTCTCATCTCCAGAACGTGGTACTTTTATGGTAAGGATATCATCATTAACTGCAGCAAAAACTTGGACTGTTTCACTTTGAAAATCCGAGAACTTCTCGAGTTCTCCTTTCTCATCCAATCTATAGGTCGTTACTGCTCCAGGATTACCCTGGCCATATAATAAGCTAAAAAAATTTCCTTTGTGAGTCATATAGTACCGGTAAGTACCATCTTGCTCGATACCCTGGCCTATGGTACTAATAATTCCCTGGCTCAGATCACTTGTCGTGAGTAGGTAATCGGCAACACCCGATGATCCAATGGGAGAAGAGGCAATGACAAATCTGTCTCCCGATTCTGACCCAGGTTCTGGAGAAGGAGATACTGTCTTTTCGTTATTACAAGAAATAAAAAGTATAGCGGCAGTTAAAAAACTTCCGACATTCAGGAGTAAGTTTTTCATAAAAAATTATGAGTATGAATGAGAAAAAAAATTATTTACTGAGGAAATATCTGAACTTAACATAGTAACCTCTACTGGGTTTTTGCAGACTAAAATTATCATATAATTTACTGTCCAAAAGGTTCTTACACTCCAGAGCCAGGTTGTAACGACCATCGGCCATAGCATAAATAATATTCAGATCATGATTGAGCTGTTGGGGGATATTAAGTTTGTCACTCCCCAGACTAGGCCAGTACAAATAATATGCATGAACATAAAGAAGGTTGTAACCAAAGGTCAGGCTGTTACCCTTCTTTAGAAAATCAGCTAGGAATATAGAAGCATCCGCATTTCCAAACAGGAATGGCATATTAGGGATTCTGTCACGGTATAAGGGACTTTCCAAGGTATATCCATCTTCATAGCGTGTGTTATTTCTAAGATTCTGATAGGTAATATTTACCCCGGTCGTCAGAATGCGTTTATAGTGGTACCGAATTTCGGTGTCAAAACCAAAATTGGTAACATTAGCTAGGTTATCCATCACCTGTTTGGTCTGATTTGCATTCAGTTTAGGCCGGATAAAATCTTTCGCATCCCGATACAATACATTAGCATCCAGGCTCAGGCGGTGGTGCAGCCCCACCCTTCTATGGTAAGCAAGTCCTAAGTTGTAATTATTGCTAGATTCGGGGTCCAGCTCAATATTTCCCTCCAGATTAATAAGGTCACCGAACAGTTCATCGGTTTCTGGTAACCTGTAGCTTTTCTCAAAGGATGCTTTCCATTGAAAATTGGAAGAGAGAAAATAGGTTGCAGCCATTCCATAACCATATTTATAAAACTGACTTTTTTGACGCAAATAGGCTATATCTCCCCAATTTCCGCTTGGATTGTAGGTCTGAGAATACCGGTTCAACTGAGAAAACTGTTTAATAAAAATCGAACTGCTCCAACGATCCGTAGGCTCAAGCTTGTAACCTAATCCTAGTACATTTTTGCTTTTAAATTTCGGTTGTTCATATTTTTCACTCTGTGGGTATAGCTCATCTTTCCCCCGACGATTGAAGCTGTTAAATACGTTATTGATCGTAACAGTATGACCTTTACCAAGGGCATAATTAAGATTGGCCGTTACCAACCCGTTATTATTTTTAAATTTATATAAGGATCGTTCGCGTTCACTGCCCGGGCCGTCATATTGCTTATACTGCTGAAACCAATTATAGCGTCTGTTGAGTGTATCGACGTTCTGTTCCATACCCAGATTAAAATTGGCGGAAATATTTAAATCCAGCCCTTTCACAAACAAATTCTTTTTATGGTATTTAACAGAAGGCATCACAATATTTCCCCTACGATACCAATTTCCAAACACACTCACCATTCGAGCTCCTGTTTGTATATCTGCTTTATTTTGTCCAAGGGTAAGGCCTACCAATAAGCGGTCGGCAAATTTCTTTCCAACAACACCTATGCCGGCGATAACCGTCTCGTTATGATAAGTATCATGAAAGCGTCTGAGACGCTGATTTTTAAAATATTCTCCGGTATTGATATCCGCTACATCGACATTAATCCAATAATTATTATCTGAATAATTTTGAAATGCATTGAGCTGAACCATCAATCCCTTCTTTCCTGTAAATCCGGCATTGATCGTGGTTCGATGCGTATTGAAAGAGCCATAGGAATAGGAGGCATCTAAATAAGTACTTTCTCTGTTCGAGGTAATAATATTCACAGCACCTCCCAAGGCATCGGACCCTAACCAAATGGGAACCACACCCTTATAAACTTCAATTCTTTCGGCCAGATTGATAGGAATATTATTGAGCTGAAAGCTCGACCCAAAATTGTCCATAGGTACACCGTCCAGAAAGAATTTTACCTGCCTTCCCGTAAACCCGTTCAGAGAGAAGTTCATTTTCGACCCCACACCACCATTTTCTCTAATGCGAACCCCAGAAACCCTGTCAAGAGCATCAGACAAGTCCAGAGTGGCATTCTGAAGCTTACGGGCATCGATTGCCGTAACATTATAAGCCTGCCGATTCACTTCGGTAGCAACACTACGTCCCTGCACGGCCACTGATTTAAGCTGTTCAGTGGCCTCCTCCAGGGCTATATTGAGCCTCTGACTTTGACCCTGGCGGATCTGCATGGAAACTGTTTTTGTTTTAAACCCCACATAGGATATGACCATCTGATAGCTACCCAAGGGAAGATTTTCCAATACGTAATGGGCATTAAAATCGGTGTTGGTACCATATTGGCTCCCTGATAAGGTTACTGATGCTCCCGGAAGAGGCTGGTTTGAATCGGAGGTAACCCGCCCCTCTACCCGCCCGTATTGGGCATAAGAGAAGAAACAACAGGACCCGAGTAGCCCAGTTAGAAAGATTTTTTTAACTTGCATTACTTTTAAATTTTGACGATTTTAAAAGAACCACAACCTTGTGGGGGATCGTACGGTTGGCGCCGTACGATCCATTTTATCCAATCTAATTTTCAAACCTCTGGCTTGACCCCTTCGGCATTGATATTTCAATCAGGTTACAAACCTAATATTAATTTATAATTAGTCCAAATAAATATATCTTATATTGACAATAAAAAAGTATCCCAATCAGAAAGAAAGGGATATATAGCTCATACCCAGTATTTTCATACTATATCCAACATATTATTTCCCCTATAATTCACCTCGTTTTAGTTGGGAGAAGGCAAAGTCTACAGCACGGGCTGTGAGCGCCATATAGGTCAATGAGGGATTTTGGGTAGAAGTGGAGGTCATACAGGCACCGTCGGTGACGAAGACATTTCGACAAAGATGCATTTGATTGAAGCCATTTAGGAGTGAAGTCTTAGGATCATGTCCCATCCGAACTCCTCCCATCTCATGATTTTCACTCCCAGGATTACGACGGGTATGACTGGTTTTAATATTTTTAAAACCCGCTGTATCAAACATTTCAGAGATCTGTTCATAGAAATCTTGCAACATTTTTTCATCATTCTCATCAAAATCTACTGACATACGTAATAAAGGGATACCCCAGCGATCCGTCTCCAGCTCATCGAGCCTAACACTATTGCTTTCCTTAGGAATTGTTTCGCCCATCATTTGTGCAGCTATCGTCCATCCTTGGTGACTGGGCATCAATAGGCTTTTCTTAAGAACCGCTCCCATTTCCGGAGTAGGATTATCTTTTTTGGAACTATTACAGGAGGCGGAATAGCCTCTTAAAAAATTTGTTTCTTGTTTATAAACGTTACGAAAACGAGGTATGTAAGTGCCAGTGGGTCGTCTTCCATCACTTTGAAAGGCAAAGAAATCGTCTACATCTGCCGAGACTCGCCCACTATAATTATGAAAACCGATATATTTTCCCAGTAATCCGGAATCGTTTCCCAGGCCATCAGGAAATCTTCTTGTTCGGGAATTAAGTAAGATTAGATTGGTATTGATAGCTGAGGCATTAAGGAAGATAATTCGAGCGTAATATTCCGTGATTTCCCCATCCAGAGCATCCACTACCCGAACGCCAATAGCCTTTTGTTGGTGTTCATCATAAATGACCGAATGGACCACTGAATCGGACTTCAAAGTAAGATTACCTGTTTTCTCAGCCCAAGGGAGGGTGGAAGAATTAGAGCTAAAATAACCACCAAAGGGGCAGCCCCTTTGGCACATATACCGATGCTGGCATTTCGCCCGGCCTTGTTGGGTATGAATAGGTTGAGGATCAGTTATATGAGCGGCTCGACTGGCAATGAGGTGCCTAGAACCTCCATATTGTTTTTTTATATGTTCACTCAAATGCTTCTCTACGCAACTCATTTCAAATGCCGGCAAAAATTCCCCATCCGGCAGATGAGGAATATGATCATTGTTTCCGCAAATACCTACAAATTTTTCCACGTAGCTATACCAAGGAGCCAGATCGGCATAACGTATGGGCCAGTCGACGGCGAACCCGTCCCGGGCAGGTCCTTCAAAATCGAAATCGGACCAACGCTGGGTCTGTCGGGCCCAGAGCAATGAGCGCCCACCTACCTGATACCCACGCATCCAATCGAATGGCTTGTCTTGAATATAGGGATGCTCAGCATCTTTCACCACGAAATGCATGGCATCTTCCTTGAAAATATAATGGCGGCTAGCGATAGGATTGGCTTTTTGAATTGCTAAACTTGGCCTGCCCCTGTGCTCAAACTCCCATGGCATCATATGGGTGGTAGGATAATCTTGTATATGTTTAACATCACGCCCTCTTTCCAGAATAAGTGTTTTAAGGCCTTTCTCACAAAGCTCCTTTGCGGCCCAGCCCCCACTTATTCCTGTACCCACAACAATTGCATCATAGCTTCGTTGGTTTGTCGATTTCATATTCAGTTGAGCCATCATTGCAGAATTAATATTTTTATATTTTTTCGCCCTTAAATAATAATTAAATCCTAGTATTACGACGAAAAATACCGGGTTTACCCTTGCCTCCCTGAAAACTTAATGGCCTATTGACCTCCTGGTGCCCGGCATGCCCTGGATCAGATATTAATCCTTGAAATATATAATGTAGCCTTATATTTGCCCCAGCTAAGAAATTGTAAAGATTGTAACCACAGTTTCCTTACAGTCGCAATCATATAGATGGAATGAATTATGGATAGAAATAATGAGTTAAGATTAGCAGTGTTAATAGACGCTGACAACGTACCCTACGCTAACATTAAAGATATGTTGGAGGAGATTGCAAAATATGGGACACCGACCTTCAAACGTATTTATGGAGACTGGACCAAACCTACCCTATCGGGCTGGAAAACGGTATTATTGGAAAACGCAATATCCCCTGTCCAGCAATACAGCTATACCTCCGGAAAAAACTCCTCCGATTCCGCGCTTATTATTGATGCCATGGATATTCTCTATACCGGAAATGTAGATGGGTTCTGTATCGTCTCTTCGGACAGTGATTTCACCCGATTGGCAACCAGGCTTAGGGAGGCAGGCATGCAGGTTTACGGTATTGGAGAGCGCAAGACCCCCGGGGCCTTTATTGCTTCCTGTAATAAATTTATTTATATAGAGATCCTCAAAAAAGAAAGTAAGCAGGAAAATATTTCTAGTAAGAAATCTAGGAAAGAGCCTAACAAACCCGACACCGATCCGGCCAAAGACGATAATAATTCGGTATCCAAAATAGATAAGGAACTGGTCAAACTGATTGCCGACAGCATTAACGATAATTCTGAAGAGGATGGTTGGATTTTTCTGGGGGTATTAGGCACTATGATTCTAAAGAAAAAACCAGATTTTGACTCCAGGAACTATGGATATAAAAAGCTTGTCGATCTGATAAGACATATCCCCGAAATAGAGATTGATTCGCGACACTCCGGCAAAGGCAACGTTACCCACTTCTATGTAAGAACGAAGTAAGGGCTAAGGATTATTATTTAAAGTCGGCGTCCTTACGGCTATTCTCCATAATTATTGGGAGAATAGCTGAAAAGGGCTCCGACTTTTTCAATCAATTTCACTCTGACTTTATACGAAGGCATGTCTTAGCATTTTAGTTCGCTACTCCCTAAATAATTCTGCAAAAATATATAAAAATATATGATAACGAATGAGTAAAGAAATACTAAACTCTTCTCATTGATAACAATTATATGACATCAATTTCTATTACCGATTAATAAATTTAAAAACAAATTACTCTACAAGCACTACCTGTATTTCATAATATTATTGTTACTTTTGAATAGCTTTTAGACCAGCCAGTATTTCTAAATTCATAGAGCATAGGAATCGTTTGGTATAGAATATTTTCAAGCCTTATCCATATACACCTAAGACATCATGTACGCCACACTGCAAGAACGAGAGAAGTACGATTTCAGCATGCGCCTGGATATCAACTGGAGTGATATCATTTCCCTCAATTTACCGAAGGAGGCCTCCTTCGAATCTTTAATGAAACAAGGTAGAATGTTTTATTTGATTAAGATTTTAAAGGGCAAATGGAAAGAAAAAGGATTAATAGAGCAGGAGACCAAACTGGAGGTACATCATCCCCTGGAATTTCCAGAGCCTGCTAGAATATTTGTCAGAGTTTCTGACGTCAACTCGATGGGGTTTACTCTTGATTGCATGATCCTTAGCCTCATCAATAATGTAGAAACGGTGCTTTCTACTGCCAGCACAAAAATGCTTCTATATGATTATAAAAGCAGCAAAATTGCAGCCTTAAATGAAGAGTTCCTGGAATTACTTCATCATTTCAATGAAAGACCCCTGGCGACTGTATAACCGATGGGTAGTTGCCCATTATTTGGTCATGATTAGAAAGTGCATATGTCTTGCAAGGATTCCAGACATATGCGCTTTCTAATAAGATTTCACCTGTCCTATTCGGACTTATAGCTGATTTTAAAAATGGTACCATTCAAATCGTCACTCACGTAGAGTGCGCCATCGGGTCCTTGGGCTAGTCCGCAGGGTCTATGCTGAACCGGACCATCGGGCATGGCTAAGTCGACCCCTGCGAAATTATCAGCAAAAATTTCCCACTGACCAGGCTTCCCTTTGACAAATGGCACAAAGGCCACCATATACCCTTTCTTCAGCTCTGGGGACTGATTGTGAAAAGCAATAAATGCGCCATTGCGGTAACGTTTGGGAAACATGCTTCCAGTATAAAATAATAATGCATTGGGCCCCAAATGAGCGGGGAAGGCCTGAATTGGATCTATTGCACGCTCTCCTGCCGTCTTTTTCCCGTCTCCTCCATATTCCGGAGCGAGCATTTTTTTATTTTGAAATTGGTCATAATAAATATAGGGCCAACCGGCATCATCACCCTCTTTCACTTTATATAGCGTTTCTGCAGGAAGTTCTGCGCTTTGCTGAGCACTGTAATACTGCGGAAACTTATCGTCAAACTTCCCTCTCCCATGGGCTGTGGCATAGAGGGAATTGGTATTAAAATCCCAATCGATTCCCACGGCATTTTTAAGTCCCGTTACGTAGCGTTTCCCATCCGAAAACTTTTGGTTTGCCCGGGCTGCATTAAACTTCCATATGCCTCCGGCCGAATCTAAAATGGTGCAGGGGGCCATGCCCGTTCCAGAACCCTCCTGACGGCAATTATCATTATACGAACCGATGGTCACATAAATATTGCCTTTACGATCGAGGGTCAGGGGCTTGGCATTGTCGCGCCCATGATCTACCAAACCACTGATGAGTTGCGTAGGTTCTGCATTGGCAGGCAGCTCTCCTCCCTTCCCTAATTTGTAGCGGAATACGGCCGAATTGGATGAAGTATATAGATATCCGCCACCTATAACAATTCCGGTTCCCGGATAGTCGCCCAATAGTTGCTGGTCTTCTATAATTCCATCCTGGTTCCGATCCTTTAATATATACATTCCATGCCCATCCTTCAATTTAGATAGGCGTACAAATATATCGCCCAACTCGTTAATGGCCATATGCCGCGTCGTTCCTAGATCCTTAGCCATTATTTGGGCCCTAAAGCCCGACGGGAGTTTGATCTGTTTTGCTTCAATGGGAAATTCCAGCCCCATCCTCTTCGATAATGGTCGAAGCCCAGTTAAGGAGAGGAGGACACAAATAGCCAGAAAGGCTTTAGATACTTTACAAATATTCATGGATACTAAGAGGAAGAAAATTATTTATAACGGCATACATAATCCTACTCATAAAGAGCCAATTCGATTGGCTACTACTCATATATACTATGAAAAATAAAATATTTTCCTCAATTCAGATTTTTCAAAAAAATAAGATGCGATAAAATACTGACAACTAGAATTTTAAGTTGACTTACTAAAAGTAAAACCACACTTAACTCTGAACGTTGCATTATTTATACCAGACGACCACATCGACGTAGTCGCATCAATAGCAAAATAGTAATCACTTTCCACATCAATCAGAAGGAATGTATCATGACACCCTAAGGAACCAGAACTATAGGAGCCTTATTTTTTTCCTAAGGACTTGATGTACATACTTACAGAAGCAATATCAGTTTCAGTCAAGATCCCCTCAAAGGAAGGCATCTCCGGACTATAGCCTTTTACGATCTTTTTGGCAGGAGCCAGAAGTGATTCTCTTAAATAGGCCTCATCTGCAATGCCTGAAGTTCCATCTTCAAATTGTCGTGTAGCGCCATATAAATTCTGGAAAGGCGGTCCGTACATTCCTTTTGTTCGCGTTCCTTCCGAATGACAACCGGCGCAAGCCATGGTTCTGAATACTTTCTCGCCACGAGCCACGGTAGCGGGTTCTTCTTCCTCCTGTTCAGCCTTATCGGGAGCCTTTTCTAAAAGAGCCAGATCAACATTTGAAAAACCATAGGGTTTAAGATCCATAGAGCCGGCATGATTAATGCTAAAATAAGCTCCATCTTGCATTCGTTTGCCGTCTTTGGCTTTCAAATCATATTCCAGTTCCATTTGCATCACCGTTCTCATATCGGGGATCAGCAATAAAACCTGCTTTCGGTCAGCAGAAAGGTATGAAGCACGAACGGGTAAAATTTCCTCTCCTTTACTACCGTCCAATTTAAAGTGACCCGAACCATAGGCATCCGTTAGCTGGTAGTTATATCGTTTTACTTTGAAACTTCCTTTCTGATGTATCGATTCTGGATCTAAGGGACTGTCGAACCCGATAATGACACCTTGTTGCCCCGCCTGGAACTTACTGGGCATATAACTAGGCATTCCGGTATAGCGCAACCGAAGTAATGCACTTATTCCTTTTGACTTCGACCCCCACAGATTAAAACCAGCGATGTACAATTGTTCATCTTTGGGACTCACAGCTGCCTTGGAAGTTGGGGTTGGATAATCCGCATTGATGGGCGTCACGGCTCCCTGAATCACTTGAGCGCTGCTATCGATCAGGACACGGAACAGACCGGGTCTGCCAAATGATAAGTGAACCATATCACCACTCATTGGACCCATTTTATTACCCGTTAGCCAAGCCTGACCAATAGCGGATTGATCGATGTTATGAGGTATCCAGGTTAGCGGTGGAGTAATAGGGGGATTATCGTCTCTGTGCATCGTAGGAGGTACACCGAAATAATCACCCTTTTTAACAACAAAAAGCGGTGTAGAAGGAACAAAATTGCCTTGTTGATCAGAGGCTGTCAGTATGTCCTTTTCGGGGTGGTAACCCAGGTAGGGACCACGAAGACCTGTAGCGACTACCTCAAAGGATCTTCCGTCCGCGCTAAGTTTCAAAATGGAGCCATTATACCTGGATCCCTGACGAAACCCATTGGCAACTTTGGGTGTAATTCCAGGACCATTGCTAAGACTCCCTCCGATAGCGACATAATAGCTTCCATCCATGGCATGAACCAAATCTCCTGCCCATTCACGGCCCTCGGCCGATTGTGGTATTATATTGGAGAAGTTCTCATAATAATCCGCCTCACCATTACCATTCAGGTCGTGCAATCGGGTAATGCCATTTCTACTAAATACGAGTACTTTTTCATCAACCACTTCAATGCTCATGGTCTCATTCATGCCTGATGCAAATCGTTTCCACTGAAGATTCTGTAGACCTCTGTCTATCCCCCCAATAATCCAGACATCCCCCTCGAAGGTTATCAAGGCGGCCCTACCATCCTTAAAAAAGGCAATATCAGCGGCACGCACGCCTCTATTCCATGGATTAGGTAAGGGAAGCGACAACTTATCGGTAACATAGGCTGCCGTATCTGGCGAAAGTGAGCCTTGTGTGGAAATGATCTGAGGCCAATATGCAGGACCTCCCTGAAGTGGATCAGGAAAATCGATTTTAGTTTTCTTACATAGTTTTTCAAATTGCCCTACCAAAGAAGCAGGCCCCTTCCAAAGCGCCAAGGAAGCCGTAGCAGGCTCATCGGAGGCTAGAAACCGAACAGTTAAAAGGCTGTCACCTTGCACACCTAAGGTTAAAGATTTGGATTTTCTACCCAAATAGCCAATCGCTGTAACCGTATCCTGAGCGGTTCCCTGATAGAGGAGGATTACATTTCCCTTTTGTACCACTTTCTTTGTATTCGTCACATGAGCGGCTGTAAGCCATAAATCCTGTTTGTTATTTTTTATCGAGAGCGTTCTCGTAAATGCAGTTTGATTAGAAAATGAAACTTGCCCAGGATGTTCCAGCACCTGTGCCTCTCCTACCGAATAATTCATTACCACCTTTGTCCCCAAGGTATATATTCCATTCCATCGACCCTGAGTCTCTGGTAAGGCGCTCCATTCCTCTGGCACCACATTTCCATTAACCATTTGAGCAGTTTTGTTCCCGGATTTCCACCCTGCATAATGCCCCGTAGCAAGCATAGGAATCCCTGCAATGGTGGCGATCTGATTATTCTTGTTGTGAAAATCACTGTATGAGACCTGTGCCATTAAGGTCATTGGCATAAACTTCCGTGTCCATGCGACCGACCAGCGAAGAAGGTCGGTATCAAAGGTCATAAAGGCACTATCCCCTAGTTGAATGGCAACTGTGCGAGCTGCTAGATTATTTGATGGAAAACCATTTCCGATAGAACGTCCATCGATATGCGTAGAGATGAAGGGAAATTCTTTCTCAACAAAGTCTGCAATTTTCAGACTATCAGCACTGTTCGTAAAGCTGGAGAATTGATGACGGTAACCTGTAAGCAATAGACTACAGAACAGAATGGCAATCAACGTAAATCTACCCGCATTTTTAGAGCGTAAAGGAAGGCATTGAAACATTTTTACAATTATTTAAAGTTCAAAGGTTAATTATGGGTTGAATAGTATAATAAACTATCTCCGGATAAGGAAAGCTTAGTATACAATTTTATTACTATAACAAGACTGTATATTCACCTTCTTACCATGAAAGACCAAGGCTGGATTTTATTTATTTGTAAAAATTATTTCTTTCAATTCATAAGTCTCAGGATTCCATTGCCATACCAAAAGTATATTCCATTAATTTGCAAACTAAACCAGTCACCCAATCTAACTTAGCGCTCATGATCGCTCCTGGCCCCCTTCTTACTTACTGGATCGTTGCCGCTATCTTCTATTTTAGTAATCTGATTGCTGCCACTGCACAAATCATACTTACCAACCCAAGCAATCATCAGGTATTTCAGCGTGATCTGAAGGATTCCGCCTTAATCTCCATATCTGGCTATATGCACTGTCCTTACTTAAGTGTTCGAGTAACGCTCATTCCCAATCAAGACGATCAAATGAGCATTGATAGCTCCTTGAATCAAGGACAAATGGCCCGAGGAAATTTTCATTTACAAATGCCGGCAGCAAAGGGGTGGCACCGATTATTGGTTCAGGGACAAAGGGCCGATGGACCGATAGACACGACTATAGTTGAACGGGTGGGAGTAGGCGAAATATTTTTAGTGGCAGGCAACTCCAACGCCATGGGCGTTCAGGGATTGGGCGCAAAGCAGGGGTTAGACCATGTCGTTGTATTTGACACTATCAACAAGGTTCTCGATCCATCTAACATCACAGTAGCCGAAGACCAACCCTTGCAACACCCTATTTTCTCACCGATTCGAGCCCATGGATTCACATTCCCTGCTGGTGAAACCTCCTGGATATGGGGCGAGCTTGGAGACATGCTTTATGAAAGATTGGGAACCCCAGTTCTATTTTTTAATGCTGGATGGGCAGCCGCCAATAGCAATCATTACCGGGAAACAGCAGAAGGAAAAAATGCCTTTAATCATTATGTAGGCAAATATTGGCCTAATCGACAGCCGTACTCTAATATTAAAAACACCTTACGGTACTTCCACTCCTGGCTAGGACTCAGGGCCGTGCTCTGGTCTCACGGAGAAAATGACGCTTACGACCTAGGAATGGATCGCCAAACCTATTTTAATAATATACAATATCTCATAGACCAATCCAGACAGGATTTTGGCAAAGCCATACCCTGGGTTATAGGCCAGTCTACAGTTACCTGGCGCAGCGACCAACCTTTTTGGCCTGTCAGGACCGCTCAGAAAGATTTAGGGACGCTTCCGGGATACAATACCTGGCTTGGTGCGGACACGGATAGCGTTCAGGTTCCTCGTCCGGCCCATGGCCATTTCGAAAATGTTCCTGGCGGCATCCAGGGAATTTCCCAGGCCGCCCAAGCCTGGAATCGGAACCTTTCCAACGATTTTTTTTCGAGTATAGAACCTTTGCTACCAAATGGCTTCTTATTTACTGGTATGGTGCCTGCAAGCAGCTCCCCCGGCGCCTATTTGTTTATCCCTTTTGACCTCCAGAATGTTTCCATTGCCCGAAAAATTGAAGCAGAACTTCTGACTGCAAAGGGACAGTACATTGCTACCCTGGGGTCAGGAGACAAAAGTCCCTTATATCTGCAATTGCCAAAATCGTTACCTGCCGCCAGCTATGTGGTTAGATTAGTCACGGCCGACAAGCAAATTATTGGAAATATATCGGCTCCCATACTTATAGGCCCTGGAAAACCTACACAATTGACCAGAGGACTTAATGTCCGTGCATTTGGCGATGGTATATATATATCCTGGCTTTCAAGTCCGCATCCCAATTTAAAAGAAGTCATTCTATTAAGTAGCAACGATCAAAGAAATTTTAAACCACTACAGACGTTTACTGGCCTGGATAATAGAGCGGAGTCCAAGATTTACAGCTACCTTGACAAAACTCCTGGAGACCGAACTGTTTATTATCAAATCAGAAGAATATATACCGATGGAACCGAGGAAAACGGGGGAATCATTGCGGCATTTAGAGGCGACACACCTCCAACATACCGCGTTTTCCCCAACCCTGTCAGCGGTAACCAATTCTTCGTGCGCCCTCTAGAAAACGGGTACCCTGAAACCATAGAACTTTATGATATTCAAGGCAGACAACACCCTATTCAAATAGATCTCCAGACGATACTAGGACTGATAGAAATTCGCAGTATTTATCCATTGCCATTGGGTAACTATATTATACGTCTGGAAAAAGAAGGAAAACTTGTGAGTCAGACTTTAACCATCGAGTGAAGGGAAGAATCGTCTTTAACTCGACCTCCCGTACTTTGGGAAATATTCAGAATTAATGCGGATTAAATATCATATTTTGGCTGATCAATTTTAAAGTATCATGATAAAATTCAAATACCTTATTCATTTATATATTTTCCTACTCACTATCCTGCAGATTCAGGCTCAAAGCAAACGCGTAACAATTTCTGGAAAAGTGGCTACCCAACAGGGATCAGTAGCCTTGGCGTATGTCAATATTAGTATTTTGAGAACGACTGATCAAAGTTTCGTCGGGGGGAGTATCAGTGATACAACCGGCCATTTTATCCTCGCCGACATTTCACCAGGAACCTACCTGTTGAGCATTCGTTATCTGGGATACCTTACTAAAACAGATGAGATTCTAATTGGAACCTTAAGTCCATATTTAAATTTGGGCACCATTTTGCTGGAAGCAGATCCGAATCGTTTAGAGGAAGTAACCATTACGGGCCGACAGAAAGACGGTATTAATCAAAGCATGGATAAGAAGATTTTTTCCATCGCTGAGAATATTAGTCAGCAAGGAGGATCGGTACTGGATGCTATGCGGAACTTACCAGGCCTGGCTGTGGGTCAGGATGGAAAGATACTTTTGAGAGGCAGTGATAAAGTTGCCATCTTATTAGATGGAAAGCAAACCGCTTTAACCGGTTTTGGGTCTCAAACAGGCCTGGACAATCTACCAGCCTCAGCGGTGGAACGGATAGAGGTGATCAACAACCCCTCAGCCCGATATGATGCCAATGGTCAGGCAGGCATTATCAATATTATATATAAGAAAAACAGAGAAGATGGTTTCAATGGAAAGGCAGGCTTAACCTTGGGAGCGGGTGCCCTTTGGATAAAAAAGAGTAATTTACCCGGAGTCGGCAAACAATATCAATTTACGCCAAAAATAAACCCATCTTTATCACTTAACTACCGAAAGAATAAAATTAATTGGTTCTTCCAGGCTGATTATCTCCACAACCCTACGCTTAATAAGAATGAATTTGTCGAGAGAATTTACGACGATGGTCAAATTGTGAACCAACAAACGAGGAGAAACCGGGACACCAATATCAGCACAGTAAAGACGGGACTGGACTGGAGCCCGTCAGAATTCAATCAATTCTCGGTTTCAGGATTGATAAGTTCGGAAAAAATAATTGATCATGGCGATGAACCATTCTTCAATGGCGACCTTACCAAAATAATCCGACTCTGGACATTCTTAGAAGATGAGCTCAAGACCACTGCTACCTTGGCCGCTACTTATAAGCACCAGTATAAACAACCGGGGCGTACCTTGCTGGTAGGCCTGAATTATACCTTTCATAGAGAGGATGAAAAGTATTTTTTTACCAATGAACTCCCGGATTTTACCGGAAAAGATGCCTTCAAGCTTCTCAGCGACGAACACGTAGTTGATCTCACGACAGACTATATTGAGCCGCTCCGCTACGGAAGGATAGAGGCAGGACTAAAACTACGAAGGCGGTACATTCCTACCAATATGGAATTTTTCCCAGGACTTAACTCGCCTATTGACTCCCTGGCAGGTGGATGGGCGAACTATAATGAAACGATTCCAGCGGTTTATGGCAACTATGTTTTTGAAAATAAATTTTTCGAGATAGAAGCCGGAGTTCGTTTCGAGTTCGTCGACCTTCGTTACAGTGTAAACCCCTCCCACCCCACTTATAAAAGTAACGGATATAATTATGGTCAGCCCTTTCCTAACTTGAGAGTGGCCTATAAACTTAATGAAGGGAACAAAGTGTCACTGTTTTACAACAGACGCGTGGATCGACCCAATGAAGTTGACATCCGTATTTTTCCTAAATATGATGACCCCGAAATAATAAAAATAGGGAATCCGGCTCTCAGTCCTCAGTTCACCTCTAATATTGAAGCAGGGTTTAAACGAAACTGGGATCGGGGTTATCTATTCTCTGCACTTTATTATAAGGCTACCAACCATACCATTACGCGAATCGGAAGCATATTACCAGGAAGTACCATCATTTATAATATCTTTCAAAATGCTGGCAACAGCCATAACACCGGACTTGAATTGATGGCACAACATCTCGTAATTCCTTGGCTGGATCTTAGTGCTAATGTCAACGTCTACCAAAATGTAATCGAAGCATTTACTGTACAAAATTTCTATCCCGTACCAACAATCTATACCAATACAAAACAGTCAATTTGGTCTGGCCAGAGCAAAATTACGGCCAATTTGAAATTCAAAACTGGACTGGATATACAAGTTTCAGGCCAATACATGGCTGCGGACCGCATACCTCAAGGAAAAATAGGAGCGCGATATGGAGTTGACATGGGAGCAAAAAAACAACTCTCAAAAGGCGAGATTTACTTTAATGCAAGCGACTTATTCAATACCATGGTAATCCGAAAGATGGTTTTTGGTGATGGCTTCAGCTACAAGAGCAACGATTATTTCGAAACCCAGGTATTCCGCCTGGGCTATCAGTACAAGTTTTAGTAAACTTGCCTCGGCACCGAAAACCGTAGGTCTGTGATCTGCTATTAATGCATTAATTTTTCTATATCCTTCATCTCGCCAAATAGTACCAATACCTCGTCCTCGTGCATAATAGTATCGGGTGTAGCAATGCCAGAAGCCTTGGTAAATGTCTTGATCAGGCCATTCTCAGAGGCTTTTGAAACCGTTAATACCGTTAGTACAATCACTTGATAGCGTTTCGTAAAATCGGCTTGAGCCAGCGACATACCAATATACTTTTTGGGCACTTTCGTTTCTATGATACTATAGCGCTCCGAAATTTTAAATGAGTCCACGATTCCAGAGTTATCCAGACGCATTGCCAGCCGTTCAGCCGACTCCTCTTCGGGGAGCACATATTCATCGATCTGCATGGCTTCCAGCACCGTGAGTTGCAGCTCGGACACTACCCGGCCAATGATTCGTTTCATCCCAAGCTGCTTGAGCAAGGCGGTAGTAAGCAGGGAAGAAGCTTCATCTTCACCGATGGCAACGATCACGGCATCGGCGTCTTTGAGGGGTAGAGAACTTACCGCACTCTTATCGGTGCAGTCCATACACACGGTATGAGTAATTTTTTCCTTTAATTGCTCCACCTTGGTCATGTTATTATCCACGCCAATTGCCTCATGACCTAATTCAGTCAGGCGTATAGCGAGAGATTTACCAAAATTCCCCAATCCAAATATTACATATTTCATTGCTATTTTTCTAAATCGGTATACAGTTCAAATGTACTAACTATCCTGGCTTATATAGCGTCCAGTTTCTTTTCTATTAGAAATTCATTTGCTCATTAGGAAATCTATAATTCTTAGGCTTATCCTTTTTGATGATGGCAATCAACAGAGTGAGAAAGCCTACCCTACCTACAAACATGGTAATTGTAATGACTAATTTTCCTGCATTGCTGAGCTTATCGGTTACCCCCAGACTTAGCCCAGACGTACTGTAAGCGGAAAAACTTTCAAAGGCTAATGAAATCAGATGCTTGTCGGGATCGGTAACCGATAAGGAGAAAATTGATATTCCTAAAAAAATCAAAGACAGGCTAATGATGGCGAATGCCCTGGACGAAGAATCTCCTGTAACCCTCCTTCCAAACATTTCTATGGACTCCTTCCCTTTTACCAAGCTAACGATATTCATGCTGGCTAAGGCAAAAGTGGTTACTTTCACCCCTCCACCTGTCGATCCCGGAGCGGCTCCTATCCACATTAAGAGGAAGATAAGCATGATGGTAGGGAATGATAACTGCGCCATATCCACAGCATTAAAACCAGCAGTCCTTGGGGAGGTCGCTGTAAACAGAGCAGAAACGACCTTCCCCCATATGCTTTGATGGATCGCAAGTGAGTTGGTAAATTCCAGCAGGAAGACAGCAGCAAAGCCCACCGTGATTAAAAAGAAGGTGGTATAAGCGATAACTTTGGAATTAAAACCAATAATCTGAGCCCGGTAAATAAAGGCGCGCCGATAAACAACCTTATGGAATAGATTCCATAACCAGCGTTTCACAAATTCATATACATTAAATACGATGGCAAACCCTAACCCTCCTAATACATAAAGGGCAATTAACACCACATGGAAATTATAATTAAAACGGAGGGACTCGTTGCTAATGCCGCCCGTAACCGTGGAAAAACCCGCATTACAAAAGGCAGAAATCGCATGAAAGACTGAAAAATATATATGGTCTGCCACAGATTCAAACTGATTGTCGTCCAGGGCCAGGTAGATTAAGAAGGCGCCCAGTATTTCAAAGGAGAGGGTTACAAAGATTATTTTATATAGGGTTTTAATAACCGATCCAATTTTGCCTTCTCCTATCAACTCTGTAAACATCAGCTGATTTTTAAATGAGAATCCGCCTGAAAAGAAATAGCCGAAAAAACCAGTAAAAGTCATAATCCCCAGCCCGCCGATCTGTATAAGTATCAGTAAAATACTTTGGCCAAATCGGGTAAACTCTGATGCTACGTCTACCACTGACAAACCCGTTACGCATACCGCACTGGTGGCTAAAAAGAGGGCATCAACGAAGGTAATATGCCGATCATAGGTGGACTTGGGCAATAAAAGCAAAGCTGTACCCAAGAGGATTAATAATAAGAAGCTGAGTACAAAAAGGAGGGTAGGATTAAAATAAAATTGATCGAAAAATAGGGTCTTTTTTGAGATTTCGATGATAAAAATTCCATAAATACCTACATACATCCATTCAGGCCTAACGAGTTGGGTCCCGTTGGCACCACTGAAATAATAATTATCGGCAATGGTGACCGCAATAAAATAAATACACAGTATCGCCTCGGCATATTTGGTAATTTTTGACGACTGGCTCAAAAACTGGGTAACCGTCTTGATAATCAGTGCGAGTGCAAAAAACAAAAAACACCATTCCAGAATTCGGTTGGTAAGGTGTTCAATGACGATATCCGTATTGTACCCAATATGAAACAGTACACCAAGGGAGCATAAAAAACTCATGATCAATAATATATGATCGATCACCTTGCGAAACCGCAGAATCCGTTCTTTCATCAATTCCTATTTACTAAGTCGTTTTATAAGTCCCTCGACGGTAAATCCTTGCACCAAAATTGAAAACAGTACAATCACAAAGGTGACTGACACAATAATCTCCTTATACGGATTGGCAGGAATAGAAAGCGCAAGAGCTATGGAGATACCTCCCCGGAGTCCTCCCCAGGTCATAATTTTCAGGGTAGATATCCCCCCGATGCTGTTCTTAAATCGAAATAAAACTGATGGAATATAAAGAGCCACAAACCGACCCACTACGATGATTAGAGCCATCAATACACCCACGACGAGGTAACCTAACTCGAAGCTTACTACTACAATCTCTAACCCTATAAGCATAAAAAGTATAGCATTTAAAATTTCGTCCGTTACCTCCCAAAATTTCCCTAGATAATCTCTGGTTATATCGCTCATGGCCAATCGCTTTCCCCGATTACCGGTCATAATTCCGGCTACCACCATGGCCAACGGACCTGAGACATGCAGGCTATGACATAGGCTGTACCCGCCCATTACCATCGCCAGTGAGATCAGAATTTCGGTCTGAAAGTGATCTATGGACTTCATAAAGCCATAACCCAGATAGCCAATAATCAAGCCCATCAGAATACCGCCTATAGCCTCCTGAACGAATAATATACCTATTTCCATGGCTCCAAAATTATCGATCCCCACTGAGGCTATCTGTAAAATGGTGGCAAATATCACGACGCCAATGCCATCATTAAAAAGTGATTCTCCTACAATATTCGTCTCTATGGATTTGGAAAGCTTAGCTTTTTTAAGAATACCCATTACCGCAATTGGATCGGTGGGAGAAATCAGGGCTCCAAAAAGCATACAATAGATCAGGGGTACCTCCAGAGAAAACAAAGGCATAAATAGATAAAACGAAAAACCCACCAACACCGTAGAAATGACGGTTCCAAGGGTAGCAAAACTAATGATACTCTTGGCCGATGATCTTAGATCTGCCAGTTGCACATGTAAGGATCCGGCAAAGAGTAAAAAGCTTAAAAGCATACCCAGCAAGAATTCAGAAAAATCAATTAATTCTAGCTTTTCCCTTACCAATGCCGTAAAACCGTTCCAGAAATAGCCTTCGATGATAACCAATAAAGAAACAATCGTCCCCATTAACATCAGGCTGATCCCTGATGGTAGCTTAATCCACCTGACATTGATATATGAAAAGCCTGCTGCAAGTGTGATTAATATCGAAAACAGTATAAATAATTCCATAAAATTCGATTTGGATGTTCTGGAAAACGATAAGTCATTGCAAACATATGCAAAGCAGATTGGAATAAAATACTTTTTAATAATAACTTATCCCGTAACAATGCTTACAAATACCTACTAATTGCTCGTATATACTGATTATCAATCCATTATATGCTCCTCTGTAATTTCAGGCAGTCTTTTCATTTCCAGAGGATAAATGTGGCAACTTGAAGTATCAACCCCGGGAAATTAATTCAAATAATTTGCACATTAATGGGCCTTGCTCCCACTATCCTGATAGGTTTACCCTTGATATAAAGGCATGAAACCCGTATATTTGCAGGCTTATGACTCTATACACAACCTTCAGACCTTCTATTCCTTATCGCTTTCATAAGTGTTCAAAATTTAATTTTCCTAAGATTCTTACTATTTGGTAACTACGATAATCTTAGCCATTTTAAAATAAATACTAGGCTGCCCATAGACCCCGGTCTACCTTCCAAAGAGCATCCAAATTATTAATATAATACAAATGAATTCTTTAAAATATTTAATTCTCATGAGCATGACGCTCATGGCACCATGTTCCTTTGCCCAGGATAAGCCGAGTTTAGAGCTAGGTGGGGCGCTACGCTTTAATTACAACTATTCTACCTGGAAACCTGCGCAAAAGAAGCGTGGAGGAGATTTTGGATACGACCTATTTAGAATTAATGCAAAAGCCGCATATAAAAAAGTAACCCTTAATAGTGAATTTAGAATTTATTCGAAAGACTTTGGAGGCCCTATGCTTAAACAAGGATGGATCGGATATGATTTTAATGAACAAAGCAATCTACAAATTGGTCTTACTCAGGTTCCATTTGGTATCACTCAATATAATTCTAATTCCTGGTTCTTCAGCTTAAATTATTATGTAGGGCTGGAAGATGATCATGACATGGGAATAAAATATACGCATACCGGAGAACATTGGGATTACACCCTGGCCTTTTTTAAAAATGCAGAAGAGCTTCGTTTTGGAAATGGTACCGATGTCTCCGATAGCCGATATTCTTATGATGTAGCTTCTATAGACCTGAATGGAGACGGAAATTTGAACCTTAGAAATAAAGAAGTAAACCAGGTTAACGGAGATCTGACCTATAAAATCGTATCTGATGGAAGCCAGCAACGAATCGGCATATCCGCACAATATGGAGGTTTATTTAATCTGGACACAGAAAATATTGGAAATCATTACGCCTTCGCGGCTCATTACGAACTTAAAGTAAAAAAATTCGGTGTCAAGGGGCAATTTGCCAATTATGGATACAACCCTGAAAATCCCCTGGGTGAGACCCGGGAGGTGATGGCTATGACTGCCTATGGGGCTCCTTACCTTGTAGCGAGCCGTGCAAATATTTATAGCCTTGGACTAAGCTACAGTATTCCACTCAGCTGGGGGCCAATCTCCAATATGGTATTGTATAACGACCTTGGCATTATGGACAAATTAAAAGAGAACTTCGATCCTTCAATCATGAACGTTACAGGTGCTATGTTGACAGCAGGAAGCGTTTATACTTATATTGATTTTGCAGCAGGAAAAAATCAGCCCTGGCTAGGGCCAGTATGGACCAATGCGTTGGGCAGTGGAGGTACTCAACATCGGGACACCAACGTTTTTGAAGGTTGGGATATGCGCTTCAATATTAACATTGGTTACTATTTCTAAGCTCAGGACTATTCCTGGTATAACGCTCACGAATTGAAGGAATTTAAAGCTAATTAATAAGGTATTAATTCATTAGTTTTACAAAAATATGGATTAAAAGCGAAGCATTCCTGCCATGAATATCTCCATCAGAATTCCTGATTTCAAAACTGTGTTCCTCCTTCTGGCCTTACAGATTTCGGCTACCAACTTATTAGCGGCAAAACGAATCAAAATCATATTTAAAGATTCAGATAGCTCAAGAATACTGGGAAAGCTTATTCTCTCAGGAGATACTACTCGGACCAAATATACACTTCGGTTGAAGAAGCGCCCAAGCCATATCGAGCATACCCTCTTACTTACCGGAGGGACTTGTCAACAACCTAGTGCCAGTACTTCACTTATCAGTAAAATCGTGGCCAATGGGCACGGAAAGGTATATTCCAAAGGGTTTATACTGTTTAGGGGGAAGGAAAATATCCCCTTAAACAGTATAACGGATGGGCAACATGCCCTAAGAATAGAATGGGAGAACCATGTTAGCTGTGCCGTAATTCCCCGAGTATAGCAGGCTACCAGGTAGCCTGCCCGCTTTTTCTATTATTGGTTCCGTCAATCCCGGTAAGTTCATCACCTAAGTCCTTTCTTGCCTTTTCCGCAAGCTTCTGAAGTTCTGCCATTATTTCTGGATGAGACTCTTGTACATCATACCGCTCTCCTGGATCCCTTCGAAGGTCATAAAGTGCTAAAGGAAAAGGACGTGTTTCCAGGGTAGGCCCCCTATGGCCATTTTTTCCAGGCTGCAATCCTTCATAACTTCTCCCTGGATGCGGGAAAACCAGCTTCCATTGATCTCTCCTGACGGCTTCCAGACTATTGGTCCGATAATAGTAATAAAACTCCTTGCGGGGCCGTGAACTAAAGTCTCCCTTAAGCAAGGGTAAAATATCAACACCGTCTATTTTATGCACAGGAAGGTTTCCTCTACTGATTGTCGCAAAAGTTGGCAGTAGGTCGATGGTTGAGGAAAGTTCGTTACAAACTTTTCCTGCTGGCACCACACCTTTCCATTGCATCACACAGGGAACCCGCTGTCCTCCTTCAAACGACACACCTTTCCCTTCCCGTAATCCTCCAGTCGAACCTGCATGTTCTCCATAATTTAACCAGGGGCCATTATCACTGGTAAAAACTACCAAGGTATTCTCTTCCAGCCCATTCTCCCGAAGGGCTTTCAGCACCTCTCCTACCGACCAATCGATTTCCATGATTACGTCGCCATATATTCCTTGCCCACTCTTTCCTTTAAATCGATCTGAGGCGGCTATCGGTACGTGAGGCATGGAATGTGGCAGGTAAATAAAGAAGGGGTCATTCTGATGTGCATTGATAAATCTGACGGCCTCTTTTGTATACGTAGCTGTAAGTTCTGCCTGATCTTCTAGGGTATTGATCGAACGTATCTTCTTATTTCCATGGATTAGGGGCAGGGCCGGATAATGATTTTTACGATGCACGGTATCTACGGGCACACCATTTTCGTCTACGGGCCACATGTCATTTGAATAAGGCAAACCTACAAATTCATCAAAACCATGCTGTAGAGGCAAAAAGTCTGGATGATCGCCCAGGTGCCACTTCCCAAATATTGCTGTGGAATAGCCCTGCTCTTTTAGCATTTCTGCAATGGTTTTTTCCTCTTGATGCAGACCTTTTTTTGCATAGGGAAACAGAGCCCCTGATATGCCAATACGATTGGGGTAACAGCCTGTTAGCAAGGCGGCCCTTGACGCACTACATACGGCCTGGGCTGACAGAAAATTGGTAAAGCGCATACCGTTGGCGGCCATTCCATCCAGATTTGGCGTTTGATAGTTAAGGGCTCCATTAGCACTTAAGTCTCCAAATCCCATATCATCCGCAAAAATTACAATGATATTGGGCTTTGATTTAAATTTGGACGGCTGGCCAAAGCTAACCAGGCAGCTCCCAATAAGGAGTGATAAGATGCCGATGCATTTCTTCATTATGATACTATTAAAGGTTTAGAATGTATAAAAGTATTAAAATCGAGTAATATCCTGATAAATTTCTATTAAAACTGACAGGTATAGTCCACCCATGTGCAGCTAATTCATGTCTCTACCTTTAGCGAATTCTTCATGAACCTTGTCTGGTGCAGGTGCATCTACCCTAATCAGCAACTATAAAGTCAATTTGTTATAATTTATCTGATATTATGTCAATTCGCCATCCTGAAAATGAAAAATAAATTATTTCTATTTGGAATTAGTCCAAATTAAACTTCCTTTGTAAAATATAATTAGTCTAAATAAATATGAGATATATTTTCCTGTTAAGTATACTGCTTATGGGGCAATGTACTGCCCTACAAGCACAAAATGAAAGCGCTTTCTTGAAGGGACGAGTTATTAATCAATGGGGACAGGTTCTACCTAAAGCACAGGTTAGAGTACTCCCCCTCATTGAATGCACATTTACCAACCAAAATGGTGAGTTCAGCCTGCAGATTAAGCCGGGACGATATGAACTAATTATTGGCATGCTAGGTAAAGAAGAATTCCGACAGGAGATTCAAATGGAACCCAGGAATAATCTGACCCTATCCAGTATTACTTTAAAGGACAGCAGTAATCTACTCGAAGAAGTGGTGGTTACAGGTAGCCTTTATCCCCAGAGTCTAAAACAAACGGTTTATCAGACCAGGGTCATCAGTCAGGAGCAGATACAGCTTCGGGGGGGGACCAATCTCCAGGCTATTCTGAATACAGAATTAGGAATTCGATTTTCCAATGATCTGATTTTAGGAACGACCGATATAGAATTATTAGGTATGTCAGGCCAGAACGTTAAAATCCTGCTGGATGGAGTACCTATGACGGATAGAGGAGCCACCCGGGAAAGTTTAGGGCAGATTGACATTAATCAGATTGAGCGTATAGAAATTGTTGAAGGGCCCATGTCTGTTATGTACGGAACCGACGCCCTGGCTGGTGTCATTAATATTATATCAAAAAGGTCCGACGACCATATATTCAAGATAAATGCACGGCTTCAGGAAGAAACGGTTGCCCATGAATATCAACCTTTCACATCGTCGGGGGTGCATAATGCCAGTCTATCCTTGGGCTATAAGAAAAATGGATGGGGTCTGGAGGGTAGCCTAAGTCGAAACAACTTTGGAGGATGGCAGGGTGATAAGCCAGGAAGAGCCAAGGCCTGGATGCCCAAGGAACAATGGTTGGGAAGTGCAGGAATCGGATATAACAACCAAAAAATAAGAATAAGCTATCGTCTCAATGGTACCGATGAAAGCTTACGGAGCCTGGGGGACGTTAATACTAATACTCAGATGGCTGCAGATAAATATTACTTGACCAAGCGTTGGTTCCATCAACTTCACAGTTCCTATCAGATAAGTGACCGGTTAAAGCTAGGAGTACAAGGGGCTTTTACCGATTACAGCCGAAAGACTCAAAGCTCTAACCTGGATGTTACAACTGGTAATAGAATCCTTTCCATGGACGCAGGAGCCCAGGACCGATCCACGTTTCAAACCACGTTTGGCAGAGGCACAGTGGTCTATCAGTTTTCCAAACACCTAACCCTCCTAGGCGGAATCGACTTTACACAAAACCAAAGTAAAGGAGCACGTATACAGGTGAACGCACCTTCTATTAGAGAGACTGCCCTGTATATATCGCCTGAATTCAGAATAAGCAGGCTAAAGGTAAGGCCAGGGCTACGTTTTCTAAAAAATAGCCAGTATACTGCCCCACCCGTCGTTCCTAGCATCAACAGCAAGCTTCAGATCAGCAAATGGCTAGATTTGCGAATGGGGTATGCCCGGGGATTCCGCTCTCCCGATCTTCGTGAACTCTATTTTTCGTTTTTCGATGCCTCACATTCTATTCAGGGAAATCCAAACCTAAAAGCTGAACATTCCAACAGTTTTAATGCTTCATTAACTGCAGGAATTCCATTCAAGAGCCCCCTTCGTATTACTTCGACCTTAAGTGGATTCTATAATCATTTCCAGAATCTTATTGGAACGGCAATAAGGGCGGACAACCCTGCTATTACCACCTATTTAAATATTGAAAAGTTCAAAACCACCGGAGCAAGTTGGAACAATCAGTTATTCTTCAAACAGGTTTCGGCCAGTATAGGATTTCAATACATCGGAAGGTACAATCGTTTAGGAGCCGATGCGCTTACCAATGGTGAGAGCAACAATTTTAACTGGACACCCGAAGTCAATAGCAACATATCGTATCAATTTAAGAAAACAGAAACCACAGTAGGTATTTCCTTTAAGCACACAGGCAAGCAGCCCCTATATGAATCCCCCTCTGATGATACGTATCGCTTAATAAACAGGGCAGCTTATAATATGGCAGACCTGACTTTCACCCAAAAGTTGGGATGGAATTTAAAATTGAATGGTGGAATTCGAAATGTTTTCAATGTCACCAGTATTAACAGTGGCTCGGCACTGACAGGGGGAAGAGGGCATCAGTCGACTGCCGACATCCCCCTGGCCTATGGCCGATCTTTTTTTCTTGGACTTGCTTATAACTGGGCCAAAATAAATCAATAAATAAATCTTAATAAACTTCCCAATCATGAACACAAAATTATATTACTGCCTGGCCTTTATATTTTTATCCCTAACCTGGAGTTCCTGCAAGGATAATGAAATATCTCTACCCGATCAGCTGGTTCAATTCGAAGCCAGCGAACAAGGAATGAATGAGACAGATGAGGAGCTATCCATTAAACTTAAATTGAATAGAGAAGCAACTGAAGACGTTTCTCTCGTAATTGATCTGACAACCTCAGGAATAACTTATGGTACAGAATTCACTACCTCACCCCAGGCCAGTGAGAGCGGTATCCAACTGCGCATTCCTAAAGGCAAGTCGGAGACGGAATTCATTATCAAAAAAGCTAGTGATTTACTCCTAGATGGAGACGAATCGGTAAACTTTAAGATTAAGTCGGTCACTGCTCCCGTAATAATTGGCAGTACAGGCAACCTGCTCTTAAAATTCGGACCCATCATTTCTATCGGAACTACCTTGCAACTTAATGGCTTAATTGGTAATGAATCTGGATCCAGCGCTGGAAATGCGGTATTTGTTGATCTTAGCAATAACAGGCAGACCGCCGTAGGGAGGTCAAGTTGGGACCTGGGTTTTTCGAATGGAGAAGAATTTAGAGTTATAATCAATAACCTCACTTCGGCAACAGCCCGCCTTACTAACAAAACAGACCTCAACCAAGTGACAGCCGCCGACACCCTTGAAGCAGGCAATTGGTCGCTAGGTTATACTCCTGAATCATTCAATCTAATTGATGATCCATTAGGAGATCTTTCTAAAACGGTGATTGCTGGAATTTCCCCCTCCGATGGCGAAAACCAAGTGTATATCCTGAATCCTGGCACTGGGGGTGGACTTCCTGTAAGACCATGGTGGAAACTAAGAATCCTACGGAAAGGCAATGATGGCTATTTGCTTCAATATGCACGCATTCAAGACCAAAGTTTTAAAACAATTGAAATTAAAAAAGGAGCTGATCACCATTTTCAATATGTTCAGCTTTCCACCGAGGCAAAAATTGTGGATTTTAGCCCAGCATCTTCTCAATGGGATTTTCGTTGGTCCTATGCCTTATACCAAACGGCCTTCGGGACAACCAACATACCTTATGCCTTCTTCGATTTGATAGCTATCAATCAACACTCGGGCGTAGAAGCGGCAGAAGTCATGGCTAGTAAAATTTCATATAGCAATTTTACGGAGGCGGATTTAGCGGGAATCACTTTCGAAAATGACGTATACAAAATAGGATCCAATTGGAGGGTAACCTCCTCTTCAACAGAGCCAGTGGGTGTACGCACCGATCGTTATTATCTCATCAAAGACACTACCGGGAATATCTACAAACTTAGATTCCTTAGTTTCCATTCCAATGACGGTGGTGAAAGAGGTAAACCTAAATTTGAATATTCCTTGGTTAAGAAAAACGGATAAACAAAAAAAAGGGGAGGAATCTTTTTCTCCCCAACAAACCTTCATATCATGAATACCCTACTAATTAATGGTTTAATCGTTTTCCTTTTTTCCAACCTCCAATTAAGGGAGTTACTTATTCAAAAGAATCTACCCTCCTCGCCCATCATAAAGATAGCCAAGGATATAGATGCCCGTAGTTCTTCCTTTCGGTATTACGACTTAGACCTTGGTGTACTCGTAGAAGAAAACCAGGACTGGGATATAGCATTCAGTAAAACGACGGTTAAGGTGAACAGCCTAAGGACTAAACCGAGACAGGTCATGGTTCAGGTCGTAAACCAATGGTTTGACTCCATTTCGGTGGCTCCGACGGATGGATATCTTCTGGATACTAGGGCTAAAACCGTCATTGCTCCCGGATCAGGGAATGGTTGGTATCTATATGACATGGGCAAACACGCCATTCTCCCAATCCCTGAAAGGAGCATCCTTCTCAAGACTACGGATGGGAATTATGTTAAATTGCAAATTCTTAGCTATTATCGGGGAATGCCCGAGTTGGTTCCCACCGAAGACGCAGGCTTTTATACCTTTAGATATTCCTTAGCCAATCGGCAAGGCCATTTTTAAATACCCATTCCATGAAAACTTTATTTACTTTCCTACTATTACTGAGTACTCTTCATACCCGGGCTCAAACTTTCGATAGCCTGAGTATCCGGAAACATATTTCGTATTTGGCTTCCGAAGATCTTGAAGGGCGTGGAACCGGCACCTTAGGTGAAATAAGAGCTGCCAACTATATAGCCGCATCCTTTTTAGCCTCAGGACTCAAGCCTGCAGGAGAGGGTAGCTCTTTTTTTCAGACCTTCGAAACTAAAATCGCTATAGAATCTATCCCCCATAAAGTATTAGGTCGTAATGTGGTGGGCCTATTAGATAATGGATCTAATAAAACCTTGGTAATAGGTGCCCATTACGACCATTTAGGAAAGGGATTTCAGGGCAGTTCCTTAACGCCAGAAAGTCAAAATCAAATTCATAATGGAGCCGATGACAATGCTTCGGGAACGGCAGGATTATTACTTTTAGCCCAAGAATTAGCTAAAAATGGCCGTAAAGAGAAATACAACTACCTTTTCATTGCTTTTTCTGGAGAAGAGTTAGGGCTTTTAGGTTCCAAATATTTTTGCGAAAATCCAACCATTGCCTTGGACAATATAAAAGCAATGATCAATATGGACATGATTGGTCGCTATTTGCCGGAAAAGGGATTAATGGTCTCGGGGTTTGGTAGCAGTCCATCCTGGGGAAAACTATTGCCGGAAATCGTCCGAGAGGAGCAGGTAAAGCTTACAGTTGACTCTTCCGGTATAGGCGCTTCCGATCATACTTCGTTCTATCTAAAGGGAATTCCCGTATTGCAGTTTTTTACGGGTACCCATAGCGATTACCATAAGATTTCCGACGATATAGAAAAAATAAATTACTGGGGCGAGTCCAAGGTCCTACAGGTTATTACCAAGCTATTATATCGTCTGGACCAGGGATCCTACGACCTAGTATATACAGAAGCAGGAAATCCCCACCAAAATAATACCAGAACATCGTTCAAGGTTACCCTGGGTGTAATGCCTGATTATAGCTTTAGTGAGAAGGGGCTAAAAATTGATGCAGTTACAAAGGGACGCCCCGCCGATAAGGCTGGAATTCGGGCGGGAGACATCATCATCCAGATGGGTGCGACGGATATCCAGAACATATATGATTATATGGAGGTACTTGGAGCCCATGAAGTCGGTGACCGGATTCCGGTATTTATTCTACGGCAAAGTAAAAAATCAGAGGTCACCATAGAATTTTAATTGGCCTGCACCTTAGCAAAACTATTAAATCAAAAAACAATTATGCAATCAATAAAATATCACCGAAGCCTGTTAGTGTGCCTCTTGCTATTCTGGTCGGTGGAGGTAAACGCAGCACGAATAGTTTCGTGTAATGGCACACTGAGCGAAATTGTTGCAGGTTTAGGCCTTGCCGGGGAGTTGGTAGGGGTGGACGTGACGAGCACTTATCCCGAATCATTACATAATCTTCCTAAAATAGGACATAATAGAAGCTTCAATGCAGAGGGAATTCTGGCCCTCCGTCCCAACGTGCTAATTTATTCTGATCAGAGTCCCGTTTCAGCGAACGTACTTCAGCAGTTACGGGCCAGTGGAATTGCGATAGTGGCATTCAAACAGCAGTATACTAAAGCAGGCACTATCGCATTAATTAGAGCGGTTGGAAGGTATTTTAAGAAATCAAAAGAGGCGGAAAAAATGGTTGCCGAACTGGAAAAATCTTTAAAGACCGTCATGAAACCAACCAAGCCAAAAAAACTTTTATTTATCTACGCCAGAGGAACCGGGACATTAATGGTAGCGGGGCAGGAAACTTCCCTTGATGAAATATTTACCTTAACAGGTCATCAGAATGCAGTGCAAGGATTTAGTGATTTCAAACCATTAACCGCCGAGTCATTGGTAATGGCTAATCCTGACGTCCTTGTTCTTTTCGATAGTGGCCTCCAGAGCCTTGAAGGACCGGAAGGACTGCTTAAAATTCCTGGTGTATCGGCTACCAATGCGGGGAAAAACAAAAAAATCGTCAGTATGGATGGGCAACTACTCACCGGATTTGGCCCCAGGTTGGGCCAGGCAGCCATGGAACTTTCACAAAAAATCGAGTAAAAACATGAACGAGAGTATCCTGATGCCCCCTGATAATAAGCTGACTAAGCATGCTAATTACTACAGCTTTCTTCGAAAAGGCCCTATGGTTCTTTGGGTTCTTTTTCTATGCTTATTAATTACAATGGCCTTCTCTGCCGGACTTGGAGCAGTTAATATTACCATATCCGAAATTATTACTCTTATCGCTGAACCTCTGGGATATGAAGGATTACAAATCATTGAGGAACAAAAATCTGTTATTTTCTGGATCATAAGACTACCCCGTGTAATGCTTTCTGTATTGATAGGTGCTGGACTTGGCATATCTGGTGCCGCTCTGCAAGGGCTTTTCCGGAATCCTGTTGCAGATGCCGGACTTATTGGAGTAACCTCCGGAGCATCTCTTTTTGCTGTCCTAATCATCATGCTCAATGCTCGATTCCTAGGCATTGTTAACGAATATGGTGGAGCTTATACCCTCTCGTTAGCCGCTTTCACAGGTGCTGCATTAACCACCTTCTTAGTTTATCAGCTCTCTACAATCACGGGCAATGGCGGAGCGGCCACTATTTTATTAATCGGCATCGCCATTAACGCATTGGTAGGCGCATTTACAGGACTTATGACCTACCTGGCCAGCGACGACCAGCTGCGGAGTATCACCTTCTGGAGCCTGGGTAGCCTTGGTGGAGCTAGCTGGACTGCCGTAGCTGCAGTTGCTCCATTTATTTTGTTATCAGTTTTGGGACTTCCCCTCCTGGGTAAGTCGCTGAACCTTTTGGTTTTGGGTGAAAGTCAGGCAAGAGCCTTAGGCGTCAATCTAACTCATTTGCGTAGGATGGTCATACTGCTGGCCACTTTAGGTGTAGGTGCTTCCGTGGCTGTGGCGGGCACCATTGGATTCATTGGGTTAGTAGTTCCCCATATGGTCCGAAACACCCTGGGGCCCGACCACCGGACTTTGCTCAAGGCCTCGGCTCTGGGAGGCGCCATCGTGCTTACCTTGGCTGATACCTTATCCAGAACCCTGACAGCTCCATCGGAAATTCCTATTGGAATTATTACAGCGCTACTCGGCGCTCCCTTTTTCATGTATATACTTTGGAAACAAAAAACTAAACAGCGATGATGGAAGTTACAAACCTGTCTTTCAAAGCCAAAGGAGGGAAACGTCTCTTACTAGAACAGATCAATGCCAGATTTCAGCCGGGTAGCTTCTGGGGAATCCTGGGTGCCAATGGTGCCGGGAAATCCACATTATTAAAATTATTATCGGGTGAACATCGCCCAACGAGCGGCTCGATTTCATTCCATGGTCAGGAGCTTTGGAAATATAAGCGTGCCGATTTAGCGCAAAAAAGGGCAGTCCTGGCCCAACAAAATGCTGTAAATCTGGACTTTACTGTTCAAGAAATTGTAGGGATGGGACGGTACCCCTATTATTCCTCCCACCCCAGCCAGTTGGACCAGTCCATCATTCGGAGTGCAATGCAAAAAGTAAAGGTTGATGGTCTTTCGGAGAGGCAGTATCCTACCCTTTCTGGGGGGGAACAGCAAAGGGTGCAACTGGCTCGAGCTTTGGCACAAATATGGGATGTCAACCAGGCCTTCTTACTACTTGACGAACCTACTACGGGCATGGATCTACGGCATCAATACGATACCTTTCTTTTGGCAAGAGAGATGTCACAGAAGGGGGCAGGCGTTATTGCCGTAGTCCATGATTTGAATTTGGCAAGCCAGTTTACCGATCAAATACTTCTATTGAAGGATGGCAGAGTAGAAGATTTTGGGCCAACACAGCAAATTCTGACGGAAGAAAATATTGAGAAGGTTTTTGGTCTTCCCGTGCGGGTAGTCCATCTGGAACCGGATATGAATAAAGCTATGATCGTCCCTCAGATTAAAAATATAGCTTCTCAGGGCAACTAAGAATTTACAATTTTACATTAATTCCAATTTATTATGAGCACAGCAGGAGTAACCGAACTTAAACAGAAATGGTCTCAATATCAGATAGAAAATCCTAGTATTCGTATACGAGATGCTGCAAATAACCTGGGTACTTCGGAGGCCCAATTATTGGCCACCGGCCTGGGAGAAGGAGTTACCCTTCTTGCTGGTGACTTTCGTGATATTATTAAGGAAGTTGGAAGTTTGGGCCATGTCATGGCCCTTACCCGGAACGATCATGTCGTCCATGAGCGTAAAGGGGTGTATGAAAATATTTCCTTCAAGGGACATGTGGGTCTGGTTCTTGGGACTGACATTGACCTTCGCCTGTTTTTAGGCGATTGGCGTTTCGGCTTTGCTGTCGAAGAGAAAGGACGGCGTAGCCTACAATTTTATAACAGCTATGGCGAAGCTGCTCACAAAATATACCTGACCGAATCCAGTAACCTTGAGCAGTACCATCAATTAATAAACCGCTATACCGCTTCTGTACAAGAGCTGGAAACAAACATTAAGACCTCACCCGAGAAATTAGTAGAGCCAGAGATACTTCCTGAAATCGATCAACATGCTTTTCAGTCGGAGTGGCTCGCATTAAAAGACACCCATGACTTTTTTACTCTTTTAAATAAATATGGTCTTACCCGTAAGCAGGCCCTGAGGCTCGCCCCTGAAGGCTATGCTTACCGGATTAATCCTTCGGACATTAATACCCTATTCAAAAATGCCAGTGAACAGCAAGTACCCATTATGGTATTCGTGTCTAACAGCAATTGTATTCAAATTCATACCGGGCCCATCCATAAAATATTCGAAATGGGTCCATGGCTTAATATTATGGATCCAACCTTTAACCTGCACCTTCGACAAGATGCTATTGCCGAAGCCTGGGTGGTCAGGAAACCGAGCGAAGCTGGAATTGTAACCGGGCTAGAACTTATTGACAAGTTTGGAACCCTGTTTAATCAGTATTTTGGTAAAAGGAAACCTGGCATTCCAGAACTACCGGAATGGACCGAACTAATTGCACGAAGCCTGAGTCGATTGTAAATACAACAAAAAAAGGCCTATACCAAGTCAATTAAGGTATAGGCCTTTTTTCCATCTTCGGTAGTTTTCGAAATTATTTCATGTCCTGACTCAGCTGCTTGTGTCGGGCACGCATGGTAGCCAGTACCTTTTGATAAGCCTGATCATTTGCCGCATTATAACGCTCATCAGGATCTTTTTGCAAGTCGAAAAGTTGCTCATAATCATGTTCGATAAACTTCATATACTTATATCGATCCTGTACTACACCTTCCAACTTAGGAATGCCTGGGTCGCCCATGAAGGTATGTTCATAGAAAAATTCGTGTCTACGAAGCGACTTGCCCTTCTTACTAACCATTTTCACCAGGTCCACTCCCTGCATGCTGGCAGGTATTTTCACACCCGCCATTTCCAGAATTGTAGGTGCTATATCAATATTTAACGCCATTTCGTCGCTTTTCTTTCCCTGTATCTGCCGGTTTCTAGGGTCATATATGATAAGAGGAACCCGGATAGACTCCTGATGACCATACCATTTACCAGCTAGTCCATATTCCCCTAAATAAAAGCCATTATCTCCCATAAAAATAATCACAGTATTTTCAGCCATTCCTTGTTTTTCAAGAGAACTAACCAATTTTCCTACAACCTCATCAACACCACTGATCAATCTATAATAATTCCGGACACTCTCCTGATACATACGATTATTTTCAAAGCGTAAGTGCCAGCGCTCCCTGGCAATATTCTTTTCGGTTCTGAAAAAATCCGGAAATTCATTCCAATATTTCGGATCCATCTTTTCCGTTTCTGCTATACTATCAGCAGCATACATAGATTTGTAACGAGGTTGTATAATAAATTGGCGAGGATCATTGTCCTGGACATGTGGTGCCTTAAAACTTACCGAAAGACAAAAGGGCTTCTTTTTGTCCGTGGTTTTAAGAAAATCCTGGATATCGTTACTTACTTTATCGGTATGGTGTAAATAATTACCGTTCTCATCCTTCATTTCATAATCTGGCTGGGACTTGGTGGTACAGGCCCAAAAGTCAAAAGCTGAAGCCGGCTGATCTTTGGGAGCACCTACGCCAAATTTACCGATAAACCCTACCTGATAGCCGGCATTCTTAAGCAACATCGGGTAAGTATTGTCAAATGCTTCTTTGCTAAAGCTGGTAGAGAAGTCCTTAATTCCATGGCGAGACATATACTGGCCGCTTAGCATAGTGGCCCTGCTCACACAACATATAGAAGTTGTGACATAAGCGTTTCGGTATAGAATTCCCTCATTAGCCAGCCGATCCAGATGGGGTGTCTTGATAATGGAATTACCCATAACACCCATCGCATCTGCACGTTGATCATCAGTAAGCAAATAAATTATATTTGGCTTGTCCAAATTTTGGGGGTATTTAGGCTCATGTCTGGCTGCTACCAGTACGACTAGTCCAAATGCAGCCAGGAGCATCACTAAGGCATTTCCTGCGTATTTCATTGAAGTATATTAATTGTTTATTATAAATGACGACATTTGAAGCGAAAAACCTATTTGTCCCGGCTTTCTTCGTTTAAAGGCTTACCTTCATAATTCATTTTTACATAAGGTACTGTTTCTGTTTCGTCAACCGTATAGTTCCATTTTTTGATATACTCCATTCCAGGTAGAAATTTATCTCCGCGCTCCAGCAACTCTTGGGATAATCTCTTTTCCAGATCCGCTTGAAGGGAAGCGTATTCAGGCTTTCCAATTAGATTATTGAGTTGAAATGGATCTTGGTCATTATCGAATAACAGCCACGGTCCGTTAAGGTCGCGGGTGTAGGTATACTGCCCCGTAAAGATTCCCCTGTATTCCTTACCGCCCTGGCGCCGGGCCCATTGACCAAAAGGCTGCACACAGGAAATTAAAGTATAGTCTTTTTTATCCTTCTTCTTACCTTTTAATACCTCTGAAAAATCCACCCCTTCTACCGATGAGGGGATATCAATCCCTGTTAATCCAAGTAAGGTAGGCATAATATCGGGTGAGTTCAACAGTATTTCTGAAGTCTTCCCCTCCGCCCCGAATGCCTTTGGGTAGCGCAGCAAGAAGGGAACCTTAATACTTTCAGCATAAGGTTGCTGCTTGTTCCAATACCCATGGGCACCAAGCAAATCACCATGATCAGAGGTAAACACAAAAATTGTATTTTCTGCAATACCGCTTTCGTCTATTTTTTTCAATAATACCCCTACCGATTCGTCAATAGCTGCCATATGGGCATAATAGCCCTTCAAGTCCCGAATTACCTTTTCTCTATGCGCAGGGGATACATTGGGATTGATTTCCAGATCTTTATTTTCAAACATGGCCTTAAATCTATCAGGCGCTGTCTGGTAAGGATCGTGAGGTGCTCCCAAAGAGATAAACAGGACAAAAGGTTGACGCTTTTTTGCCTGGGTACTTATATAGGAGCAGGCATCCTGAGTTTGGGCTATAACGTCATAGCCTTCCCACTTCAGTTTCTTATCCGACGATCCGGCATAATAATATGAGTTATTATAATTATGGGTACATTCAAGGGCCTTCCAATAACCAAAACCTTGTTGTCTTAAAGGAGGAATATAAGAATTTCGTCCATGTCCGTCCAGGTGCCACTTACCTATATATCCTGTTTCATAGCCCGCCTTATTGAAAACTTTAGGCAAGGTGATATAGTCAGTACCAAGCAATACGTCATTCATAAATACCCCATGCGTGAGGGGATACTGACCTGTGAGAAGTGATGCTCTATGGGGAGAACAAACAGGCATTCCTGAAATTGCATTTTTAATCACCACACTGCTCGTGGCGAGGCGGTCGAGGTTAGGCGTGTAAGCATTTTTATCGCCTGTGAAGCCCATGGCCTGCGCCCTCCACTGATCTACCAGTACATATACAATATTGGGTTTCGGTGGTGCTGCTTTCCCGTGGAGGTTCAGTACAGAACAGAAAAGTAATAATGAGCAGAATAAACTTCTACTTTTGAAATGGATCATATTTAATGAAATTTAATTTAAAAAAACTCCCCGAAATGAGCATTTTTCCAGGGGCTAAAGTGCAATTAGTAGCCTGGATTTTGCGTCAGTTTATTCACCGAAACTTCATTGACTGGTATTGGTGCCAATAGTTTGTTGGGGGTAATCACATAGGCACCTTCATAAGAATACGGCTTTAACAGTAGTTCCCGCTGTCCGTGCCGGGTCATCACCTCTACGGCTTTACCAGTTCTTTTAAGGTCGTACCACCTTTGATTTTCAAAACAGAATTCAACCTGTCGTTCCTTGGCTATTAGTTTTTCCAGTTCAGCCTGACTGAGTCCAGTTAGCTCCGCAGTAAGCCCAGCCCGATTGCGCACCTCCTGAACAAATGGGATTGCCTCTGTTACCTTGCCCTGCTGGTTCAGAACTTCGGCATACATGAGCAAGATATCAGAATAGCGTAATACCGGCAAATTATCACTGCTCCGATCATTAGGATCCGATATGGGTGGCTTGTATTTGTTCACATAGGCAATGGGCCGAACCTGATTATCCCAGTCGCGTCCCTCCCAAAAACCTATGGAAACCGGTTTTCTCTTATCACCGGGCTCAAAGGCTTCTATCAAATCGGCAGTAGGTTGGTTCCAACCAGCCCCTATGATATTTATGTTCGGCCTATTGGTCACCTGCCCTCCAGAAGTATGAGGAGCAAACCAGAAAATAAACCGATTAGACGTTTCGGCGCTCGACTCAGAATATTGTATAGAGAATAATGTTTCGGTGTAATCCTTTTTGGCCGGGTTGAAAATATCGGCATAATTTCCAAGCAACTGATGGGCGCCTGAATTAATTACTGCTAATAGCTGCTCTTCCGCCTTGGGGTAATCTCGGAGCGTCAGGTAAACCTTACCTAACAACCCCTTAGCAGCCCACTGATTGGCTCTACCATTTTCCTTTACAGAGGCCGCTTGTTGAAATTGCAGGTCAGCGGCCTTTAAATCAGCAATAATTTGATCGTATATCTGAGCTTCAGTAGAACGTTTTATTCCTACAGCTTCCTGAGAAGGCAACGGGGTGGTTACCAATGGCACGCCTCCAAACTGCCGAACGAGATTAAAATAATAAAGGGCGCGTAAAAATAAAGCTTCACCGGCTGACCGATGTTTGATAGCTTTGTTTTCCCAGACAATCTCCTCCCTATCAAATTCTGCAAGTAATTTATTACATCGGGTAATTCCGCTGTAGGACAATTGCCAAAATTGTAAATAAGCAACATTATCGGAAACCAGAATAAATTGATCAATAACGCCCCGGGTGGCCTCACCAGTGACTACATTATTCTGATGACTTCCATTATCGGAAATTAGCTCGGCTAATACCCAGTGTTGGGACTTTTCATAATCACGCATGGGTAGATAGCAACCATTTGCCAATAGTATAATGGATTCTTGAGTGTTATAAAAATTCCCTTCACTCAATCCATCTTTAGGATATAATTCTAAAAATGAGTCGGAGCATGAACTGGCCATAAAAGCCAGAAACATCATCGCTATTTTTTTCATATCGATATATAGGTTTTGCTTAAAATGAAAGGTTTAAACCAAATGAGGTAGTACGAGCCAGGGGATAAGAGGACATATCGAAACCCGGGGATAAGGTATTATTAATGTTGCGAGACTGTCCTTCAGGATTTGCTCCCTCGTAGGCGGTAAACATGGCCAGATTTTGAACAGTGGCATAAATTCTGCATCCGTTAATAAATCCAGATTTTTTCACCCAAGCATCGGGAAGGGTATATCCCAGGGAAACATTGGCAATCCGTATAAATGAGGCATCCTCTACCCATAGACTGTTTACCCGGTGCCCCCAACTTGGCGTGAGTTTAGGAACGCCGGAATGCATCCCGTCTCCTGGCTGCTCGGGGCTTACCCATCTGTTGACCCAGGCCTGACGAACATTAAAGAATCCTTGTAAATTATCAACCGTCTGACGGAGTCCGTTCATCACCTGTCCCCCTTGCTGACCGTTAACAATCAGCCCTACACTAAACCGTTTGTAACTAAAGTTGTTGGTAAAACCAAAAGTGAAATTTGGATGAGGGTTACCGATAATGGTGTAGTCTAACAGGTCGTTGACAACCCCATCTCCATTAACGTCCTTGTACTTTGGATTTCCCTCATACACCTGGGTTGTTTTAATAATATCAGGATTTGCCACATCAGCAGCCGTATATACACCCTCCAGTTCAAACCCAAAAAATTGCCCGATAGGCTTGCCAACCACACTCACATGGGTTGGATTCCCGTCATTAGATCCTGAGAGTATTCGATCACTATTATCATTTAATGAAAGAACCTTATTTCGGTTTATGGCCACATTTAAATTTACATCCCAGTTAAAAGGACCGGAAATGGGGCTTGCACCCAGGGTTAACTCTACACCACGATTTCGAACATTCCCCTTGTTGACAATCTGATTGCTGAACCCGGTGATGGCCGGTATCACGTCATTCAAAAGCATGTTTTTACTCTTTCGACTATAGAAATCCAGGGTCAAGGAAAGATTATTCTGAAATAACTCCAAATCTAACCCGGCATCGATCTGGCTGGATTCCTCCCAAGTCAGATAAGGATTAGGCAAACCTACATAGGCAGCGGCTACCTGGGTATTATTAAAGGCATAGGAACCCTGATGAATCTGAGCCAGGTGTGAGTAGTTGCCTATATTATTATTGCCACTGGTTCCAAAACTGGCACGCAGTTTCAAATCTTTAATTGCGCTGTTATTCTTAAGAAATTCTTCCTCCGACAACCTCCATGCTCCTGCTACCGATGGGAAATACGCAAAACGGTTTTGTGAGCCAAATCTGGAGGATCCATCTGACCGAAGCGTTGCGGTCAATAAATACTTATCCTGGAAACCATAGTTGAGTCTACCCAGATAAGAAATGATACTCCATTCATTAATATTTTGATCCCAATTGGTAATGCCTTGAGCAGCATTAATAGTTTGAACCAGATCATTGGAATAGGGGCCGGCATCGATATTAACCGCTCCACTCGTGCTTTTCTGTGCGGTATAGCCCAATAAGGCATTGATTCGATGATCGCCAAAATTCTTGTTATAAGTTAGCGTATTCTCTATCAACCAATTGAAGCTCGTCCCGTTATTGCTACTTGCCTGTCCCGTACCCGCAACCGGAGGGCGGTTGGACCCACCTACGGTGCTGGGCGTAAACTGGAAATATTTTGACGTGGACCAGATCGTATTTAAAGAGGACTTGGCGACCAAGCCCGGTAGTATGTCCCACTGGATGAATGCAACTCCCAGGTTTTGGAACTGTTCCTGAATTTGTTTCGACTCCTGCAGGACAAAAAGTGGATTGGCAAAACTCCATGCCGAGTGATATTTGCTCTGTGGTGACCGGATATAGGGAATCAGCTGCCCATTGGCGTCATATGGTGACATGGTCGGATTGGCCCAATTGGCTATCCCGATCACATCCTCCCTATTGGAATTGGTATTGGTTCTGTTTTGCTTGATGTAAGTAGGCTGAAGCGTCCCCCCAATTGTAAATTTGTCCTTCAACGTAGTCTCCATACTTACCTTACTGGTAATACGCTCAACACCAGTGTGTTTCAACACCCCATCTTGCTTGAAATAGCCCATACTAAAGTTCATCCGCGAATCCTCTCCACCTTTTTGTACATTGACATTATAATCATGAATAGGAGCACTCTGCAGTATCAGGTCGTACCAGTCCGTCCCCGAACCATTCAGATTGTCCAGATTACGATACTCCACAGGGTAATCGTTCTCTGTTGCCGCTCTCTTCTCTGAGCGGAACACCGCAATATCGATTTTGTTTCTTTGTAACTCCGCAAACTGACGCTGGTTCATTAAATCAGGTCGGCCACGTTGGGGTACTGTCTGTACGCCAGACATCGCTGAAAATGAAATTTGTGTCTTATTGAATGACCCTTTTTTTGTAGTAATCAGCACCACGCCATTGGATCCTCTGGATCCATAAATGGCCGTAGAAGACGCATCTTTTAGTATAGATATAGACTCAATATCATTGGGATTGATAAGCATCAAAGGATTAAGATTTTGGTTGAGGCCCGCCGAGTACGGCATGCCATCCACTACATATAAAGGCTCATTACCTGCACCTAATGAGCCGCTACCTCTGATGCGTACGGAGGTTCCACTTCCAGGAGCCCCGGAAACCTGTTGTATTTGAACTCCTGCAACCTGGCCAATCATCTTCTGATCGAGACTTGAGACGGGTAAGTCTTTGACTACTTCCTGGTGGAGTGTAGCTACTGCTCCGGTCAGATCTTTCGCACGTTGCGTTCCGTAACCTACTACCACAACTTCATTCAATGCCTTATTTTCTACTCGCAGCATGATGTCCAATTCGCTTGCTTTTCCTAAGGCAACCTCTTCACTCCTGAAACCTACGAAACTAAAGACAAGCACAGATGCATCTGTGGGAAGTTCTAATTCGAACCGCCCCTCAACATCCGTACTGGTGCCTAGAGTACTTCCCTTCACTACCACACTTACACCTGGTAAAGGGATTCCTGATTCATCTAACACACGACCTTTTATTAGTCGCAGTAGGGCTCCCGTCGCACCTTCCATCTCAGGAGCTTCACGATCAGACCCTTTGGTTAATATGACCTTTCGCCCCATAAGCTCATAACGAACTTGTAAGGGCTCAAAAAGCTTGTCCAGTAAACTTGCCAGACTGACTTGGTTTTGCTTCAGCGTGATCCTCTGCGCTTTATTGATCACTTGAGAACTATAAACGAATCGCACTTCTGTGGCTTTCTCAATTTCTGCTAACACCGATTTGATCTCAACATTCTCCACATTGAGCGATAACCGCCTGTTTAGATATTCCTGTGCTTTACTATCATGAGCATAGGAAGCACTCATTAGTAGGAGCATCACCAATCCTTGTGTAAATGTAAATTTCATAAGTATTGTCCAAAATTGCCTGAACGCTATTTTTTTCATATGTTTGGATTTGGTTAACGTTTCTTGAAGGAACTATCGGTAGTAGTGATAACTTTGGCGAGCGTACACTACTTCCATCGACCGGTCGGCAGTAGCTAGTCTGCTGCCGATATTATGCTGCTAAACAACTTTCATAAGGCTACGGGTTTAGTTGGTAAAAAAAATATCTTTAACATCCTTTTCCATTGATTACGATCTGCCCATCAACTATTTCGTAAGTAGCCGAAACAGTTTTACATACCGCCTTTAATTGTTCAAATAAAGGCTCGGTAGACAAAGTTGCAGTAATACGACATTTTCTAAATGCAGCCGTATCGAATAAAATAGTAATTCCATATAAGGCTTCGAGGTCCTCAAATAATTTGGGCAATGGCACCTCGTCATAGGTTCGGTCCTTTAGCTTTAGTCGCTCATCCAATGCTTGGGGATCTGCAATTATCGTTTTAAACAGCTGCTGATCCTGCCTTTCGTAAATTGCAGCCTGATTGGCCGTTAATATTAACCCCTTAGAGGCCAGATCAGGATTCCGCCCCCCTTCTTTGCCCTGATAAACAGATACTTTCCCTGACAATACCTGAACCGTATATTTTTTATGATTTTCGAAAGCATTGACCACAAATTTGGTTCCCAATACCCTAGTGATCATTTCTCCGGAAAACACTAAAAAAGGCTGTCCCTGATGCGCAACAGAGAAGCTAGCCTCCCCTTTTAGATATACGATCCGTGCAGAATCGGTAAACCGTGACGGATAGCGCAAGGCACTATTTGCACTTAAGACTACTACACTGCTGTCGGCAAGGAAAATGGGAAGGGGTTTTCCCGTATGATTAAAGGTCTCTACCAGGTTGTTTACCTTAGCCGGGGAAGGCATGCGGTAATAGTGGTTTCCAATTATTAATCCTGTCAGTATAATCAGGCTTGCCGCCGCTGCATGGAACCATATGTGACTCGGCTTTTCATTCGTCTTGATCAACACAGACTCATTTCTGCCAACCTCATTGAAATGCGATACTCCATCCTGTGCCCTGTTCAGAAATCGCTGTACTTCACTTCTTATCTCTTGTTTAGAAATGGGTGCCTCTGAGACTCGGCTGGCACGAATCCACCGTTCTGCTTCTTCTAATTCCTCTCTCTTTTCAGGATAATTCCGTATGAAATTGAACCATAGTAGCTCATATTGACTGCTGCCCAATACCCAACTCCGGAATTCTTCGTCCTGAATAAAGTCCTCCACTCCATATTTCTCGTATTTTTTCATGACCTTATGATAATGTAATTTGGCTACTTTCACTTTTAAGACGATGCCATACTCCTTAGCACCACCAGAGCAGAAGTAGCAGGGTGCCGTAGGCCCAGTTTTCCCGAAGACTTTTCAGAGATTTATGGAATAGATTATAAACCGACTGCCTTCCTAGTTGCATGGTCTCGGCAATTTGTTCGAAATTCTGATTCTGATAGAAGCGCAGATAAATCACTTCCTTTTGCCGATTGGGCAGGCGATTAATATGATGAGATAGTTTTTTTATTTGATATACCTCATGTTCCTCTTCTATTAACCTTAGATCGGGGGCGAACTCTACTAAAAATTCATAACCCTCTATCCTATCTATAGCCACATCCCCTTGTTGCTTATTTTTTTCGGACAATACCCTCCTCTTGATCATAACCATGAGATAAGCGCGAACATTTTCCACGGTTCTTATGGTTTCCTGCTTTTTCCACAAAGTCAAAAAGGTTTCTTGAATACAGTCCTTTATCATCTCTCGATCGGCATTAAAACGCAATCCCCAATTGAACAGGTCGGAATAATACCCTTCCATAATCTTCCCTAAGGCAGTGATATCGCCATCTTTATACTCTTGCCATAAATTTTGTGCTTCTTCGTAAGCCAACCGTTGCGCCATGTTCTGCCGTTCATTTCCTAAAGGAGCGTCCATTTGAAGAATCTTAACCTATTTTTTTGAAGTATTTTTCAAAAAAATAGGAGTAACAAGGGATCAGCTCCTGAATAATAATAGTATAAATTATGCAAGAGCAATATAACAGCACAAAAAAGACCAGCTATCCTGTACTAGCTGGTCTTGTATCATTATTTAATTAATTTATAAAACATTTCCCCAAGGATGCTTTCTAGCGGGGACTTGTGGCGGGGTCTAGTTCCGGTGTATCCGGCTCCACAGGTGGTCGTTCTGGCGTAGGCTCATAAGGAGGAAGTACAGGATCTTCCAATGGGGGATTTTCTTCCGGAATACCGGGCTGAGGAGCTTCTGGAATATCCGGAAGGAGAGGATTTTCGTCAGGGGCTTCGGGAGGGGTAACTCCCGGGACTGGTTGGTGGCTCAGATTCATATGAATATCATTAAGAAATTTTGAAATTATTTTCCTTTTTATATCTTACTACTCCTTAAAGTGAATAAAAATCGTGCCTTAAGAAAACTGATGGATCACCATATTTCCCAGCCTATGGGAGTTAATCTATTGGGTAAAACCAAAAATTCATACAAGAATCGGAAGACATCAATATTTCTTGCAGTCCAGGAAAATTCCCCTGCTCTTTACACTAGCACCAATGGGTTTATTCCAGAACCAACCAAGTATATCCATTGGCAGGTATCCTTAGCGGAACCGATATGGCATAATCCCGACCAACTTTATAGCTCCGGGATGCCCCTTCCTTCTCCCTTACCAGCACAGTTTGATGTTTACCTGTAAAATATAATGGTAAATCAATTTCCCGGACAATTTCCTGATCAGTAGGATTATAAAGCATGGCTAGCCCCTTTTGAGGTGTTTCTGGATTTACGTGTAGTATTCCATCCCAGTCTCGACCATCAGCACGTCTCAGGTGTATGATATCCGAATTAAGTATATCTCTATATTTTTTGTACCAAGTAATTACTTCAATGACTTTATCTTTAGTCTTTTCAGTATCATATAGTCGGGGGCCCCTATAACATGCCTGTATGCCAGAGCCATAATATTGCATCATCAATTGCTCGTAGGCGTCTAAATGATCCGATAAAGGCTCCAAAATGGCTTCAGGACCTCCTCCTTGATATTTTGTCAAAGGAACAAACCCCCAAGCCATCGAGGGCGTCTCGGTCCACATGGCGTCATAGATATTTTGCCGGTTCAATATCTTCTGCTGATCCCGGGATAGGGAGAAGTTAACCTCCCGATATCCCAAGGCAATTTTGTTGGTTCCGTCCAGGAAGTACCAGTCTGGCGCATTGACATATATACCATTTTCATTGCACCAGCGGTACAGACCTTTTTGTAATTGCATTTGCTTCCATTGAGAATCGGCAAGTCCTCGATGCCCTGGGTGGGCCTGCGAAGCACAGACATCACCAGGATATGGGCCATCATTTTCAAAAATATCGAAACCAGTTGAAATCATAAATTTCTTTAGATTTTCGATATAATTTAATCCCCAGGCACTTGCCATACAGGGTGCATTACCAAAATATGCCCCTCCAGGCAATCCGGTTTCAGGATCTATCACATCGGTTTCAGGCCCAATTTTACGGGAACTAAATAAGCTATAGCTGCCTATATAAACATTCTTTTTATGGGCATAATCTGCAATTGACTTCCATTTAGCTATATTTTGAGCCGACGTATCTTCCATATTACAATGGCTTCCAAAGCTTAGTATCAGGGCTTCGTAGCCTGTGTCGGCACACTGATCAATGGCCGTATAGACCTCCTGATCATTCTTGCTTACCAGATGCATAAAGATAGGATTGGTGGCAACCCAGGGTGCCAGAGTTCTATACATTTTCTTCAGGGCCATCCCCTTACGCTCACGATCATAACTATCTTGTAAGAGTTCGAAGGTGCGTATAGATGTGAGGGCCTGTCCACCTGAAAGAGTCATCCCATACCCTTTCGGGGGAAAGACTTTCAATAGTGCTGGTGTTTGAAAATTATAATGCACCTGCGAAGTATAGCTACTATCGGGCAGCCAATGTGTAGCCTGGTCACTGAGATGCGCCCGCATGGAATTGTTGAAGGCAAAGTTGTTCTCTATATACAAGCCATTCGGGGTTTTCATAGCCGCATGACTGCCATCTACAGCACTTTCCTCTTCTACAATGGCTAGCACTTCGTTCATTATTTGATCGACAACCACCTCCTTCCCGGAACCGTTGGTAACAGTCACCCATTTACTGAGTAAGGGAATACCGTCGTAAAGTGCATAATGGACCTTGATATTAATTCCTTCCAGTTGCGAAAGCTTGCTTTTGAATAGGAAAACCAACTCCTTGCCTTTAGCCTGACGGATACCCGTCTTTGGAGTCCACATTTTGGGTTTCCAGTCTATGATGGGATCCAAATCTTTTATCTGATAATCAAAAAAATGAAAAGCGCTATCATACCTGCTCATATCCTTTAGCCAGGAATTTAACAAATAGGCCTTTTCCTTTTGCCCCTCAAGTCCTCCTACAGGATATTCACGGCCATTTAGTGTAATGAGCGCTTCGGGGGTGACAGACCTTAGAAGCTGCTGTCCATTCGACATATTTTTATATTCGAAACATACCAGATCTGGCACAATCCGGAAACTACGTTTTACCAATCCATTATAGAGGATCAAATCCTGTCCATCATGATCTGAATAAATTTTGGCTGCATTCCCCTGTGATTGTAATTGCCAATCTACGGGCTTTTGTTGATCAAAATTTTTCTGCCAAATGGGAAGCTGTTGACTATAAGCGCCCAATCCGGATATGGCGAGCAATGCGGTAGTAAAAACTTTTTTAAGCATGGTTTAGGAATATTAATTTGTAAAAGCCCTCAAGGGCCCGATACCAGGTAGTAACCTACAAATTAACGAACTGATCCATATATTCCCGAATTTCAATATCATTTCAACCCAAAAAGTAAGTGGATGAGTATCCTTCACTATTTATGAGCTTATTCATTATCCCATTCCTGTAGCATGGAGCCTTCTTCCGTTTTTACACTTTTAGCAACTGCCTCCTCTATGGCTCCTAATTCCGCTGAGGTCAGGTTTCTCCATTTGCCTTCAGAAATACCTTCGATGGTAACATCCATGATGCGTACCCGCTTCAATCGGGTAACCCTATAGCCTAGATATTCGCACATACGTCTTATCTGGCGGTTTAAACCTTGGGTCAGTACGATGGTAAAAGTAAAAGGTCCATCCTTACGAACCATACATTTTTTTGTTACAGTGTCCAGGATGGGGATACCCGCTGACATCTTGTTAACGAAAGTCGAGTCAATAGGCTTATGAACCGTTACCTGATATTCTTTTTCATGATTGTTCCCCGCTCTGAGAATTTTATTTACAATGTCGCCGTCATTAGTAAGGAAAATAAGTCCTTCGGAAGGCTTATCTAACCGGCCTATAGGAAAAATTCGCTCGGGATGATTGATATAGTCTATTATATTTCCTTTAATATCTCTTTCCGTAGTACAAGTAATTCCTACTGGCTTATGAAAAGCGATATAGACTGGAGTTTTTTTCGGCTTTAGAAGTTTTCCATTTACTAAAACGATATCTTCCGTCCCAGCCTTATCGCCCAGTACAGCGATTCGGCCATTCAGGCTTACCTTCCCTGCCTCCACCAATTTGTCGGCTTCGCGTCGGGAACAAATGCCCGTTTCACTTATAAATTTATTGATACGTTTTAACTCGGCCATAACAATTAGTCTTCCTTAAAATCCTGATTAGCTTACTAAAAAGTAAAATTAGTCAAATTTAGCCTTCTTAAGCTAGAACAGGCCCTGAAGCCTATATTTTCACACGTTTATTAATTGAAAAATGAGTAAAATTCGCCAACTAATCTTATTATTGTTAGTTTCTCTGTATTGCCTGCAGATTAACGCCCAACCCACCCAAACTCCTTACGAAATAGTTGTGTCTCCCGATCGACCCGACTGGACCTACCAGACGGGTCAGAAGGTTCAGTTTAATGTTCAAGTTCATCATTACGGCAATTTAGTACCTAACGCTGAGATCAGTTATGAAGTTGGGCCAGAAAAAATGCCCGCGACGATGTCTGAAAAAAAGGTCCTTAAAAATGGTCAAGGCACTATTGATGCGGGTACTCTGAAAAAGCCCGGTTTTCTCCGTTGCATTGTAACCATAAATATCGATGGCAAGCGATATCGAGGAATCGCCACGGCGGGATTTGAACCAGAAAAGATTCAACCTACCGTTGATAATCCTGCTGACTTTGATACTTTTTGGGACCAGGCCAGAAAGGAATTGGCAAAAGTGCCTATTGATGCACGTATGACCCTACTTCCCGAGCGTTGTACAGAGACAGTGAATGTTTATCATGTTAACCTACAAAATACCTCGAAAGACTCGCGGATCTACGGGATATTAGCCATACCTAAAAAAGAAGGCAAGTACCCTGCCCTCCTCAGGGTTCCTGGAGCAGGAGTGCGCCCTTATTATGGTCAGATAGATATGGCCGAAAAGGGTATCATCACTTTGGAGATAGGTATTCATGGCATTCCTGTCACCATGGATGCAGGATTATATAATGATCTACGTTTTGGTGCCCTGTCCGGATACTGGAATTTCGACATGGACAGCCGCGACCGTTTCTACTATAAGAGAGTGTATCTGGGATGCATAAGAGCTAACGATTTTTTAACTGGTCTGCCGCAATACGACGGGAAGAATCTGGCCGTTACCGGCGGAAGTCAGGGAGGCGCTTTATCCATAATTACGGCAGGATTGGACACTCGGGTGAAGTGGCTTGGGGCATTTTATCCGGCGCTTAGTGATGTTACGGGATACCTACACGGACGAGCCGGAGGCTGGCCTCATTACTTCAGCGATTCCAATCTAGACCATAATAACTATCAACAGAAGTTAAAAACAATCCCGTATTATGACGTAGTGAATTTTGCTCGCCGAATAAAAATTCCCGGCCATTATATGTGGGGCTTTAACGATGAAACTTGCCCTCCTACGTCCATGTATGCTGCCTATAACATGATTACTGCAGCAAAAGAACTTTCCCTCTACCAGGATACCGGCCACTGGACTTATCCGGAAGAAAGGGATCAGATGAATAATTGGTTACTGAAAATGTTGAAGAAGGAATAGGCCAGGCCACACACTGAGCACCTACTTTTAGACATAAAAAAACCTCGTACAAATGGTCGAGGAAAAGCAGCTAATCGTTCTTAAAAAATAAAAATGGTTGGTAATAGCCACACGAGGTTATTACCAACCACAGCCTTAGTCTATTTTCACAACTTCAGCAGGAATATTATATTGCAAAACCAGTTCTTTGGTGAAGCGCACATGGCCTTTGGGAGCCAGTAAATATAGTTTAGCACCCTTCATACCTGCCAGTTCACTAAGAAGCTTCCATTTGGAAACACTTCCTCGGGGCTGATCGGTTTTCAAAGAAACCTCCAGATAATGTCTGTTAAACATATTTACCCCAGTTACGTCTGGAATAAATTTCTCGTTATCCGCCGCACGCTCATAAGCCGTAGGAGTATCATAGCCTTCCATATTGGCCTGTATTTCCTTAAAACCATGTGCCTGGGCCCATTTTACCGCCAGAGGTATAAAATTATCTTTTTCCATAAACATTATAAAAATATGATCCCCATTTTCTGAAGATCTTGATATACTACGATTCGCTTTTAAAAATTCAAGAGGAAATGTAATGCTACTCTAAAAGAGTCAATTGAAATGCTCGCCGACAATTATGCGTAAAATTAGCGCAAATACAGGAGAAAACCAAATTATCCTTAGCCCCTCTAATCCTCCAGTTCATCCAGAAATGAACGATAGGCATTCACCAATTCCTGTTTTGCTTTACCGTTCCCCTGTTTTTGGGCCATAGCAATTCCCGCTTCATAAACCTCCTCTGCCCTATCAATTTTATCCATTTCTACCTGCAAGGCCGCAGCATGATAATAGGTAGGCAGATAGTCGGGAAACTCTATTAACAGACGATCAAAGAGTTGAGCTGCCTGATGCAGGTCAGACTTTAAGTATTCTAATGCCAGAGCATAAATATTAAAAGGATCTTCAGGGTCTTCCCGGTAAAATGCCAATAAATTATCTAATAATGAATTTTCCATAACTACTTATTATGCTTGCATACTATTTCAGATTTTCTGTATATTGCATCACAAAGATAGCCTTAGAAAAATCAATTTAGAATCGAAAAGAAACATGAAAATATTAGTTTGTATCACCAACGTACCCGACACGACAGCTAAAATATCACTCAGCGATGATCAAAAATCCATTAACAAGGCAGGCCTTCCTCATATTATAGGTCCCTATGACGATTATGCTCTGGCTCGTGGGGTTGAACTAAGAGATCAGAGTGGAGGAACCCTAACGGTGCTCCACGTCGGCCTGGCAGATGCTGAACCCCAGATAAGGAAAGCCTTAGCCATCGGAGCCGACGATGCTATCCGAATCAATATGGAACCTATAGATTCCTACAGCACCGCTGAGCAGATTGCTGCCATCGCCAAAGAAGGTCAGTATGATCTCATTTTAATGGGACGGGAAAGCCTGGATTATAACAGTGGGGTCGTTCATGGACTCGTAGGAGAAATGCTAGATATACCCTCCTATTCTCCTGTTATGAAACTTGAAATTAATGGAAGTACAGCTTCGATTACCCGGGAAATAGAAGGGGGAAAGGAGTTACTCACTTGCGACCTCCCCTTAGTACTGGGTTGTCAGGAGCCAATCGCTGAATGGAAAATTCCCAATATGCGCGGTATCATGACGGCAAGGTCCAAGCCATTAACTGTTGTAGAGCCGACCGATGCAAAGAGTCATACCGAGCCAACCGGTTTCAGTTTGCCTGCACCCAAAGGGGCTTGTAAGATGATAAGCTCCGATGATGTGGCCAGTCTGGTGAATTTATTACAGACCGAGGCAAAAGTACTTTAAGGTACAGATCCCGATCCAATTTATTTGAAAATTAAAAATACCGACATCATGTCTATTCTCGTATTTATAGAAACAGAAAACAAGGCGATAAAGAAAAATGCTCAGGAAGCTATTGCTTATGCTAAAGCGGTAGCTAATGCGCAAGGTGGCGAGGTTACCGCACTCGTCATGGGTGATATAGACCCCTCTGAGGCGGAAAAAGCAGGAAACTTCGGAGCCTCCAGGGTACTACATGCTGCTGACTCCAAATTAGAGCATGATAATAGCATGGCATATGCCAGCATATTGGCCGAGGTAATTCAGCAGGAATCTAGTGAACTGATTATTCTCGCCAAATCCGGACTGGCAGATGCGGTTGCCGCCCGTGCCGCTGCAAAATTAAAGGCTGGAATCGTATCGGGTGTAACTGCACTTCCCAGCTTTGATGGTGATGGCCTTACAGTCCAACGGAGCATCTTTACCGGGAAAGCCTTTTCCGACACCAGGATTACCTCGAAGATCAAGATATTGGTCGTAAATAAAAATACTATCGAAGTGACTCCTACTACCGACACCGCAGTCGTAGAGACCTTTTCGCCAACATTAAATGATAAAGACTTTAAAGCCACCGTTCAAGACACTGAAAAGGCAACAGGCGACATCCTGCTCACCGATGCAGACATAATAGTGTCCGGGGGACGGGGTATGAAAGGACCCGAACATTGGCAACCCCTACTGGAACTGGCCTCCGCCCTGGGGGCAGCCACAGGATGCTCGAAGCCAGTTTCTGATTTAGACTGGAGACCTCATCATGAACATATCGGTCAAACCGGAATTAAGGTAGCACCCAATTTGTATATTGCCTGTGGAATCTCGGGAGCCATTCAGCATCTGGCAGGAGTAAATGGATCCAAATGTATTGTGGTTATCAACAAAGATCCTGAAGCACCTTTCTTCAAGGCTGCAGATTATGGTATTGTTGGTGATGTATTCGAAATTCTTCCGAAACTTACAGAAGCAATTAAAAATCGATAGATTTTCATTTCGAAATTAGTTCAGACCATTTGGCGCCAGCTAATAAGAAGAATTTGAGCCATTTAAAACGATTGTAGTAACATTAATTGTATTACTTCCCGGAGATAACCTGTTTTGCATTTTTTTATGCAGGGCAGGTTATTTATTTTTGCGTCAGATTGGGATCCATCTATACCAATCAAACCTGTGAGGCATAGGAATGACTTGAGGTTTGGGACTGAGAAGCCCGATAAATCAGATTAGCAATAAAAGAAAGGCCTGAAATCCTGAAGGCTAACAAATTATATATCACGTGAAAAAGATTAAGTTAGAAATATTGGGTCTTAGTCCCAGCCAGTCGCAGGCAGGCTCCTTCGCTTTAGTATTAGGAGAAGAAATGGGAAACCGTCGACTACCAATCATAATTGGCGTATTCGAGGCCCAGGCTATTGCCGTTCAGATAGAAAATATCGTCCCCAATCGACCTATGACGCACGATTTGTTTAAGTCTTTTGCCGATGGTATGAACTATACGCTCAAGGAGATATTCATTTCGGAACTTAGGGAAGGTATTTTTTATGCAAAAATAATCTGTACCGACAAAGTAAGAGAAGTGGAAGTCGATGCCCGCCCTTCCGATGCCATCGCTATTGGCTTACGTTTCGATATACCCATTTACACCACGGAATCCATTATGTCGGAAGCTGGACTGGTAGCCAACACTGACCTGGAGGAGGAGTCCGATGATGATGAAGAAATCATCGAAAATGTAGATGCTCCCAAAAAGCAGGAGAAACTTCGGGACATGTCATTCGATGCCTTACAAAAATTATTAGATGAAGCATTGCTTCATGAGGACTATGAAAAAGCTGCAAAAATTAGAGATGAAATGGGGAGCCGCAATTAAAATAAGGGTCAACCGTTAAAAATAGTTAAGGCGGCCTATATAAATGGCCAGAGTGCCGATTAAATACTACTTTTGTCTCATTCGATTCTGCAGGTTGCGTTTCGGACCGACTGAAATTACTTGCTATATGCCTAAGAAAAAGAAAATTGGCAGTTATCCTAACGCCATGATTGTGATGAGTTTAAGTGCTGCCTTATTCCTGATAGGATTTTGTGGTCTTCTCGTTGTTCAGTCCAAAAAACTGGTTTCCATTATCCGGGAAAATATTGAAGTACGGGTATTTATTGATAAGGATGTATCCAAGCCAGGCCAGGACTCTATACTGGCCCAGATACAACCGAAGGCGTATGTACTCAAAGGATCCGATACGCAAGCTATTTCTTTTGTTTCTAAAGAGGAGGCCGCCAAGGAATTTATTGAAGGGACCAAAGAAGATTTTACCACCCTGCTGGGAGAAAACCCGTTGAGAGATAGTTACAGGATAAAAATTGGAGAAGACTTTTTTGAAGAGGTTAAACTTCAGGCCATCAAAAAGGATTTGGAAACTATTTCAGGGGTTTATGAAGTGGTCTATCAGGAAGATTTAGCAGATAATATCAACAGGAACGTTACCAAGATTTATACGGTGCTTGCCAGTTTTGCTCTGATTATGCTGGTAATTATTGTCTTGCTAGTAAATAATACTATTAAGTTGGCCATTTACTCTCAACGCTTTCTAATAAGGAGTATGCAACTGGTTGGTGCCACTGACGGATTCATTCAACGCCCCTATCTAATGCGCGGAGCCATGCAAGGTTTGGTCGGTGGAATAGTCGCTTCTGCCCTTCTTATTTTCTTGCAACAACTTGCTGTGAAGAATATTGAAGGATTGGCAGTATTACAGGAGTACGACAAACTGATCATCTTGGTCGGGGTAGTGGTCATTCTGGGTCTATTAATCGGTCTTGCCAGTACCTATCAGTCCTTGAACCGGTATTTGAAAATGTCCCTTGACCAACTTTATTAATTGTATAAATTATTAACTAACGTATTACATGGAATTTCGAAAAACAGAGAACAGCTTCCGTCCAGCTAAAGAGCAAATGCCCTTTGCGGCAAGCAACTATACTACTATGCTGGTGGGCATCGCCATCATATTGGGTGGATTCCTGATCATGACCCTGGACACTGAAGAATTTGGCTTTGGCATCTTAGGATTAACGGTAGGGCCTCTAATTACCATTTTGGGCTTTGTAATCGAATTTTGGGCTATTTTACGTAAACCTAAGGCATGACAATCTGGCAAGCAATTATCCTGGCTATCATAGAAGGAATCACAGAATTTTTACCAGTCTCTTCCACCGGACATATGATTATCGCCTCATCATTTATGGGGATCAGTCATTTGGAGTTTACCAAAATGTTTACCGTGAACATTCAGTTTGGGGCCATACTGTCGGTGATCGTACTTTATTGGAAACGATTTTTTCAGAGTACACAATTTTATTTCAAACTCTTTATTGCTTTCTTACCGGCAGCCTTTTTTGGCTTTTTGCTCAACGATCTGATCGATGCGATGTTGGAAAGCGTGGTCGTGGTAGCCGTATCTTTATTGGTAGGGGGTATCATACTCGTATTTATCGATCGCATTGCTAATGAAGATGCTGAGGACAGAGAAATCAGCTATTTTGAAGCATTGAAAATTGGCCTATTTCAATGCATAGCCATGATACCCGGTGTATCCAGGTCGGCGTCTACTATCATTGGTGGTATGATACAAGGATTATCACGGAAACAAGCTGCAGAATTTTCCTTCTTTCTTGCGGTTCCTACCATGGCAGCTGCAGGGGGTTACAAACTTTTGAAGACCTACGATACCATTCAAGCATCCGATATTCAAACCTTATTGATCGGAAACCTGGTAGCCTTTGTGGTAGCCATGATGGCCATTAAGTTTTTCATTTCCTTTCTGACCAAGTATGGTTTTAAAGTATTTGGCTACTACCGTATCGTACTGGGGCTGGTATTGCTGGGCCTTTTGGCTTCTGGGTATAAGCTAGACATTGTATAGACTACCCTATCTCTAAATGAATAATATAGAATTTTGAATACAGAACAACCCATTCCCGACGAAGGTGAGGTAATATTAATTGACAAACCTCTGACATGGACCTCCTTCGACGTGGCCAATAAATTAAAGCGCGCCTGTAAGTTCAAAAAAATTGGTCATGCTGGAACTTTGGATCCCTTGGCTACAGGGCTTTTGATTCTCTGCACAGGCAAGAAAACCAAGCAGATTGACACTTATCAGGCACAGGAAAAGGAATATACAGGCACCTTTGTACTGGGAAAAACAACGCCTTCTATTGACTTGGAAACGGAGTTTGACGCAGAATTCCCCCTTGATCATATTGACGAGCATCTTTTGGAAGAGGCCCGAATGAAGCTTACCGGAGATATAGAGCAGACCCCTCCTATCTATTCAGCTGTTAAGGTCGATGGAGAACGACTGTATAAAAAAGCCCGCAGAGGTGAAACTGTGGAAATTAAAAAACGAGCGGTAACCATCAGTCTTTTCGAAATAAATTCGAATGAATTTCCTACAATTCATTTCAGAATTATCTGTACCAAAGGAACATATATACGAAGCATGGTTCGCGATTTTGGTAGCCTAACGGGCAGTGGGGCATATCTATCCGCTCTGCGGCGCACCCGTATTGGAGATTTTTCTGTGGAACAGGCCTCAGACCTTACCGCCTTTATTCAGGCAAAAAGAGAAGAGCTCAATTTGCCAACAGAGTAATGAAAATTCACCAGCACCTTGATACATTACAGAAGCTCCCCAATGCCGTTGTTACCAGCGGCACGTTTGACGGAGTGCATCTAGGCCATCAGAAAATCTTGGCCCGTTTAAACGAACTAAGTAAACAGCAAGCCGGAGAATCGGTTGTAGTAACCTATTGGCCACACCCCAGGATGGTGGTTTCTGAACCTGCCCACGAATTACAATTATTGACAACTATAGAAGAAAAGATAGCCCTATTATCGGCGCTCAGTATCGACCATTTGGTGATTATACCATTTACCAGGTCTTTTTCTGAGCTTTCTTCATTGGCTTTTATTGAGCAAATTTTGGTAGAAAAGATCGGAACCAAGAAGTTGGTAATAGGCTATGATCACCGTTTTGGAAGAAACCGGGAGGGTAGTTTCGAGTTTTTACAATCCAATTGTCAGGGCTTTGGCTTTGAAGTGGAGGAAATTCCGCGTCAGGACATTGAAGATATGGCCATTAGTTCCTCTAGAATACGTCGTGCTCTGCTTTCCGGTAATGTCCATGAGGCTCAGGAACTCCTCGGACGGCCCTATTCTATAACGGGTACGATTGTAAAAGGAAAGCAATTGGGCCGAAAGCTTGGTTTTCCCACGGCTAATATGCAGATTCCCGAGGTATATAAACTCATCCCGGCTAATGGCGTGTACGCTATAAAGGCCACTCATAAAGATTCTATCTATACAGGCATGCTCAACATCGGCGTGCGCCCTACGGTAGACGGAATATCTCGAACAATCGAGGCAAATATTTTCGAATTTGACAAGGACATTTATGGAGAAGAACTGACCATTGAGCTCCACGCATTCGTCAGATCGGAAAGAAAATTCGATACTTTAGATCATCTAATTGCTGGTATCAAAGCGGATGAGTCCTGGGTTAAAAAGTATTTCAGCACTCAATAGGACAATTATCCTTGCTCACTTTCCTTTAACATGAATATAAATTTTGAAAGAATAGACCACGTCATGATCTGCTTTCCTCCTGGAAAGGAAGATGAAGCAAGGGCTTTTTACGGAGGTACACTAGGTCTGAAAGAATTAACCGATTTGGGCTACCCGATTCCCAATGGAGCTATATGGTATCAAATAGGCAATATCCAACTCCATATCAGAGCCGAAGATCAGCCTGGTCCCCTGTCACAAAGGCATTCTGCTTTCGTTGTGACCGACCTGGAGGCGGCTCGTCTGAAGCTGCTGGAGGCTCAGGTAAAGATCCGTCCCGACAGTCAAATACCCGATCGTAAGCGTTTCTCTTTCTGGGATCCATTTGGAAATAGGATAGAATTAATAGAAATGATCTAAAGTCACTGTAGCATACGTATTGATTAGGCTTTAGCTAGTACTAAAAGGTATAATATAAAAAGTAATTCTAAATTTGCGGCCTGTTACGACTCAGAATGTCGCGTGACCATATGTTAAAAAACATCCTTCTGTTTGTCTTACTTATCTTACTCTTAGCCGGATTGTTGGAGTTTTTCTTGCGTTTCCAGTTTGGTTTTTGCAACTCTCCCCTTTATATAAGTCATCCAGATTTTGAGTATATTTATGCGCCTAATCAGGATGTCAAGCGTTTTGGGAATGTGGTGAAAACCAATAGCTTCTCCATGAGGAACGAAGAAATTCAGCCTACCGATACGCTAAATATCCTACTGATTGGAGACTCCGTAGTCAATGGCGGAAGTATGACAGATCAGGACAGCATTGCATCCACCCTACTTCAAAAAAGATTTAGGGCGGAAGGTTATTCTGGAATCAAGGTTTTGAATATATCTGCTGGATCCTGGGGGCCTGATAATATAGCAGCTTATCTCAAGAAATATGGAACCTTCAATGCCAAGTTAATCTGCTTGGTCACCAGTAGTCATGATGCACACGATATCATGTCTCATATAAGCCCTGTAGGTATCGATTCGGGCTATCCCGAAAAGCAGTATCCACTGGCTCTTATAGAGTTATGGGATCGTTATCGCAATATTATCTGGTATGGCTTAGAAAAAGGCATATTCGAACCCATGGCATCAATATTTCAGGAAACTCCTGAAACAATAGAAACCACGATACCTACATCGGACCCGAACCCTACACCAACAGAAATAGCTGATGAGGGCATACAGAAGGACGGTATTGGTTTTAATCCTGGCTATGCGGAACTAGATTCTATAGCCAAAGCAGAAGGAATACCATTCTTTATTTACCTTCATCCTGAAACTTCAGAGCTCGCATTAGGTCATTTTAATGAACAGGGACAGTCAATTATAGAGTTTGCCCAACATAATAATATTCGATTGGTTAACGAATTCGAACTTGGTATCGATAGTACTTATTATCGCCCCATGGATGTAGTACATTATAATAGCATGGGGCAAAAATTTTTGGAAAAACAGCTTTACCCACTGTTTCTAAACTATTTAACCGCCCAGCAATGATGCGAATTTTAATCGTACATAATCAGTTATGGGCACACTACAAGTCCAAACTCTTTGCTGAAATTTATAAGTCTTTGCAGGATAAAGAGACTGAGAGCACCATGATGGTAGCTCAAATTGCCCTCTATGAGGCCAGCCGTAAAAACATGCAGAGCAATGATCAAAAGTATAATTATAACTATCCCTATCGAGTACTGCATGATCAGAGTTTAGAAGAAGTGACTTTTAAACAGCGGATTACCAGTTTGTTTAGTACCTATCATGAATTTAAACCTACCGTACTCAACATCACTGGATATTTTGACTGGGCTCAAGTTTTACTTATGTTCTATGCCCGGATTCGAGGGGTCAGAGTAGTACTTTCATCTGAATCCTCCACAGCAGATCATAAAAGATCGCCGGTTAAAGAAAGTATTAAACGATTCATTGTTAATACCGCTGATGCCTGTTTTTGTTTCGGTAGCAGTTCCGCTCAATATTTACAATCGCTGGGTGTCCCCGACAACAAAATAGCGGTGCGTCATGCTGCAGTTGTGGATGAAGAGCAAATATTAGCCCATCATCGAGCAGCATCGCAGACATCGGTAAGCCAGGAACCGGCATTTATATATGTGGGAAGACTGTCGCCTGAAAAGAATCTTATTACGTTAATAAATGCCTTTATTGCACTCAGTGTGCTCAGGCCGGGACATCATTGGAAATTACGTCTGGTTGGTGCTGGTCCGATGGAAGAAGAGATCAGTCAGCTTGCAGCCGCTCATTCCAATATCATCTTGGAAGGAAGCCATCCCTGGTATGTAGTGCCTCACTATCTTGCTAAGAGTAAGGTTCTCGTCCTTCCCAGCCTATCTGAGCCCTGGGGATTGGTGGTCAACGAAGCCATGGTATGTGGCATGCCCGTGCTGGTATCTGAGGTTTGTGGCTGCTGCCCGGATCTCGTTCATGACGGCGTAAATGGCTTTACCTTTTCACCCCGCGACAAACATGGACTGACCGAAAGGCTAACCTGGTTTATAGATCACCCTGAAGCCCTTGAAAAGATGGGGCAGGCTTCCAGGGAAATGATCCAACCCTTCGCCAGTGCAGTAGTGGCCGACGAAATGGTAGATACATTCAAACGGCTTGATAAAAAGTATTAAATAAAATAAATAGAATTATACACATGCGTATCCTCAATATTTGTGCATATACATGGGCCATTGGCGGCCCTGCCCGTATTATTTATGATCATACGCTTGAGGTTCTCAAACAGGGTCACCAGGTGGATATATTGAGTCCGATGACTCCTGGCGAAAAAATGTACCCGGTACCCGAGGGAGCAAAACTTATTTCTTGTGCCCGCAGCACCCCGATAAGTCAGGTATATCGAGAGTTTTCAATACCCATGTACCAGTACCTGAAAAATCATGCTGATGAATATGATGTGATACATATGCACGGAATCTGGCATTTCGGTAGTCTGGCACCTTTTATCATTTCGAATCGTGCCGTGAAAGTGATCACCATTCACGGATTATTAGATAAATGGGCCGTTGCCCATCACAAGTGGAAAAAGGATATAGTCACTTTTTTATACCAAAAAAACATACTTGCCAAGGCCGATCTGATCCAGATCAATAATACCGATGAGGAAGAAGATGTCATTCGCTATTTAGGAAATAGGCCTAAAAATCTAAAAATAATTCCGAATGGCATGAAACTGGAAGAATATGAGCAGCTTCCTGCGAAGGGGGCTTTCCGAAAACGGCATGGAATAACAGAAAACCAGCAGATTATCCTTTTCATGGGCCGACTGAATATAAAAAAGGGATTGGATTTACTGCTACCTGCTTTTAAGCAAATTGAGCAGCAAATTCCGGATGCCTTACTTGTGTTGGCTGGCCCCGATGATGGATACGAAATGGCTACGAGAGAATTTATTGGGCGTCATAAGCTGGAGGGAAGGGTGAAACTGGTAGGAATGCTTACCGACAGCCTAAAAAAAGAAGCCCTGGCTGATGCGGATATGTTTACCCTACCTTCTTACTCTGAGGGCTTTTCCATAGCTGTCCTGGAAGCGATGGCTTCGGGAGTCCCGGCATTAGTCTCTGACCGTGTAGGCTTCGGAGACTATATACAACGGCACGAAGCCGCTTATCTTTGCAAATTGGAAGTACCTGATGTGGCAGAGGGAATCCTTAAAATATTACAAGACCGTACCTATGCCCAAACTCTTGCATTTAACGCTCAGGAAATGGTTAGAAAGAATTTTGATATCAGGGTCATTGCGAATCAGTTATTAGAAGAATACAAGAATGTTAAGAAAATGTAATTACCTTTGTTATTGAAAATATTCAACACACTAATCCGACGCTCCCTTATTCCCTAGCTATGGTAGATTTATCTGTCATCATACTAACACATAATGAATCAAAACATATAGAAAGGTGTATCCGTAGTTTACAACAGATTACGAATAAAATTTTCATTGTAGATTCGTATTCAACTGATGACACCGTTGAGATTGCTCAGAAATTGGGGGCTGTCGTCACTCAGCATAAATGGGTCTCCTACGCATTTCAGTTTAATTATGGCATTGCCCATACGCCATTTGCCGATACGGAATGGTCTATGCGCATGGATGCTGATGAATATATCACTCCTGAACTTGCCCAAGAAATCAAGCAGACCCTGCCTCATGCAGCCGAACAGGTTAGCGGATATCATGTAAAAAGAAGGGTCATGTTCATGGATAAATGGATAAAAAGGGGTGGTTACTATCCAATATGGCTTTTGCGGGTATGGCGTCAAGGAAAGGGAACATGCGAAGAGTTATGGATGGACGAGCACATCAAGCTAAGTGGAGGAATAAGCAAAACCTTTGAGCATGATATTGTCGATCACAATTTGAATAACTTAACTTGGTGGACCCAGAAGCATAATAATTATGCAATCCGCGAAGTAATAGACTTGCTCAATATTAAGTATAACTTCGGCAACAAAGAAACCGTAACACCTAATTTTTTCGGGACACAAGAACAAAAGACCCGTTTTCTGAAGATTAAATACGCCAATTTCCCCCTCTTTACCCGGCCATTTATTTACTTTGTATATCGGTATATTTTCAAACTGGGATTCCTTGATGGGAAAAAGGGCCTTATATGGCATTTCTTACAGGGATTCTGGTATCGCTTCCTGGTCGACGCCAAGATTTATGAAGTATATCGTGCAGCAGGAACCAATAAAGAAGCAATTATAGAACATTTTAGGACAGAATATGGAAAAGACCTTGAAAAGCCAAACCAATCTGTCCCTGTACAATAATAGTTGGTATAGGCCAGGAGGTAAACTAAAAATTCTCGCCTGGTACATATGTTCGAATTTATTTGTTAATACCTACTTCCCCATTCCCATGGCTTGGAAAAGAATGATTCTTCGTTTTTTTGGGGCTACAATTGACCCCGGGGTGGTGATCAAACCTAAAGTAAATATTAAATATCCCTGGTTTCTTAAAATAACGGGGACGGTATGGATTGGAGAAGAGGTATGGATCGACAACCTGGGCATGGTCACCATTGAGTCGGATTGTTGTTTATCCCAAGGCTGTTATTTGCTAACCGGAAACCACGACTATACCCAGTCGGCCTTTGATTTGCTGATTCGACCCATACATCTTGGCAGAGGAGCGTGGATTGGAGCTAAAGCCATTGTTTGTCCCGGAGTTACCGTGGGTGAACATGCCATTTTAACCGTCAATTCAGTAGCGACCAAGGATATGGAATCCTTTGGTATTTATCAGGGAAATCCAGCTATACTCACGAAAAAAAGAAGGATATTAAATTGAAAATCAGTATTATAACAGTAGTCTTTAACGGGCGAAAGACACTACAAAGTTGTATCGATTCGGTATTGAGTCAGGACTACCCTGACTTAGAGTACATCATTATAGATGGAAACTCTACCGATGGGACCCAGGAAATGGTTCGATCGTATGGAAATAAGATTAACCACCTGGTCAGTGAACCCGATCAAGGGATTTATGATGCCATGAATAAGGGGATAGCGCTTGCCAGTGGGGAGGTTATTGGTATTCTCAATGCAGATGATTTTTATACGAGTACCCACACCTTATCCCTGGTCGCTCAGGCCTTCGCTGACCCTTCCGTAGACGCAAGCTATGCCGATTTGGAATATGTGCACGCTCAGGACATAGACAAAGTGACCCGGTTATGGAAGTCGGGAGAATATAAGTCGGGTGCTTTTTTGAACGGTTGGATGCCCCCACATCCTACATTTTTCGTTAGAAGGACCTGCTACAATCGGTATGGAAATTTCCGGCTCGACATGGGCAGTGCGGCCGACTATGAGCTGATGCTCCGATTGATACATAAGGAAGGCATCAAGCTGGCCTATATCCCTAGCGTGCTCATTCGGATGAGGGCCGGAGGAGTAAGCAACAGTGCCTTGAGCAACCGGCTCAAGGCTAATCAGAACGACCGGAAAGCTTGGCGGGTAAATGGTATAAAACCAAGATTTTATACCCTATATATGAAGCCGCTAAGAAAAATACTACAGTTTTTATAATTATAAGATTCTGGAAAGCGTTTGCAGGAGGGACATCCTGGAATAATATTCTATTAAGTTTCGATTTATGATAAAATATATCGAAATTTACGATAAGCGCATTCCTAAAAATTAACTAAGATTTTTAATCTTTTTGTATATATGGAAGACATGCTACCCATTCAATTTTTGCAGGGAGGAAATTACGAATCAATGTTGCACCATGACATTTACCAATGTGTGCTTTCATTTCTGATTGCCTGTTTCCTTTCGATTGTGGCAATCCCTGTCATCATCAATCTATCGAATCTGCTCAATTTAACGGCTAAACCGGGCTTCAGGAGCTCTCATAAAACAGAGACGCCTACTTTGGGGGGGATAGCCATATTTGCATCCACACTTATAGGCTATTTTTTATGGCCTCACGCAAATAACCAAGTAGATGCCAATTTATTAAGTCTCTCGGTTACAGGGTTGGTCATTCTGTTTTTCCTTGGACTGAAGGATGATATACTTGCAGTGGACCCTACCAAAAAGCTGATAATCCAGATTTTCGCCTCCATGATTTTGGTAGCTATGGGTAATTTTAAGGTAGATAATTTTTATGGTATCTTCAATATTCATCATGTACCAGACTATGTAAGCATTCCTCTGACTGTATTTATCTTTATTGCTATCATCAACGCCATAAACCTCATTGATGGTATTGATGGTCTGGCCGGCGGCATAAGCCTAATTGCGGGCTTAGGATTCGGCATCTGGTTTATCATGAATGAGCATTTCTCTTTTGGATGTATGGCTTTCGCCATGTCGGGTTCCCTGTTGGGCTTCCTAAGATTCAATTTTTCAAAAACCAGCAAGATATTTATGGGCGATACAGGATCATTGATTGTGGGATTTTTGTTATCTATATTTGCCGTTGAGTTTTTGAGCCTGAATGTCAGCTATTTGCATGACCCTAATGCCTATTTCAACGCTCCCATCATTGTCCTGGTATTACTCATTGTTCCCATTTTCGACACATTACGAGTATTTATTGTCCGTATTGCCCGGGGTGGTTCCCCCTTTATTGCCGACCGCAACCATATGCACCACCTGTTGATCGACAATGGTTTTAACCATTTCTGGGCCTCCTTTACACTTTGGATGGTTACTATACTTAATACAGCCCTGTTTTTCGTATTCCATGGCAATATTACCAATACAGCATCTATGTATATCTATATCGGTATGTTCGGTGCATACATGGTAATGGCTCACCTCATGAAGCGAAGAGCTGTAAGTGTGAAAGAGAAAAAAAAACAGTTTAGTGGTACCATCCTCAATCCAAAAAGACCCTAAAGAGACTAATTCCTTGTGAGGTGATCTATAAGGTTTTAGCTCGAATCTAACCATAATATGACCGGATAATCCTATAGGGTTTGCAGGGATTATCCTGAATGTTTGTACCTTGCGCCAAATAATCGTATCGTAGGTATGAACAAAAAAATCAGAAAAGAAGACGCCCTTCATTACCATGCTAAAGGTCGCCCGGGGAAAATAGAAGTAATTCCCACCAAGGAGACTAATACCCAACGCGATCTCTCGCTAGCTTACTCCCCAGGGGTTGCTGAGCCCTGTCTGGAAATCGCTGCCAACGTAGAAAATGCTTATCTGTATACCGCTAAAGGAAACCTTGTGGCCGTAATCAGCAACGGCACCGCCGTGCTCGGATTGGGAGACATTGGTCCCGAAGCCGGAAAACCAGTGATGGAAGGAAAAGGCCTTTTATTTAAAATATATTCTGATATCGACGTTTTCGATCTGGAACTGAACACCAAAGATGTCGACGAGTTTGTCAGAACTGTAAAAATCCTTGAGCCTACTTTTGGAGGTGTAAACCTTGAGGATATAAAAGCACCGGAATGTTTTGAAATCGAGGCTCGTCTCAAGAAAGAGCTGAATATTCCAGTGATGCATGATGACCAGCACGGAACTGCCATAATCAGTGCTGCGGCCATGCTCAACGGACTCGTGTTGGTTAAGAAAGATATCAAAACCATCCGGGTTGTTGTTTCCGGCGCCGGTGCATCGGCCGTATCCTGCACCAAGCTTTATATTTCCCTGGGTGTAGACCCTAAAAATATAGCTATGTTCGACTCTAAAGGCCATATCTATAATGGTCGGGAAGATCTGAACGAAATGAAAAAGCAGTTCGCTACCGAAAACGCCTATGACTCTTTAGAGCATGCCATGGTGGGTTGCGACATCTTCCTAGGTCTGTCAACAGCCGACATTGTATCCAAAGACATGGTAAAATCCATGGCTAAGGATCCTATCGTTTTGGCTATGGCCAATCCCAATCCCGAAATACCTTACCCAGATGCAGTAGAGGCCCGTGAAGACGTTATTATGGCTACGGGAAGATCGGACTACCCCAATCAAGTGAATAATGTACTGGGCTTCCCTTATATCTTTAGGGGTGCTCTGGATGTAAGAGCTACCGAAATTAATGAGGAAATGAAACTGGCAGCAGTATATGCTCTGGCCGAATTAGCTCAAAAACCGGTACCCGATATCGTAAACCTTGCCTATAATGAGACTAACTTGGTCTTTGGCCGCAATTATATTATCCCCAAACCCGTTGACCCCAGATTATTGACGACGGTAGCTCCAGCCGTAGCGAAGGCTGCTATCGAAAGTGGGGTTGCCAGAAAAATTATTACAGACTGGGACGCCTATGAGCAAGAGCTCTCCGCACGCCTTGGAAAGAATGACCAGCTACCCAAAGTCATCATCAACAAAGCCAAGCTTGATCCTAAGCGAGTCGTATTTGCCGATGCAGAAAATGTGCAGGTTCTAAAAGCAGCTCAGCAGGTTCGCGACGAAGGGATTGCTATACCCATCCTACTAGGAAATCAGGAAACTATTCACAAACTTATTCAGGAGCACAATCTCGATCTTTCCGAGATCAGTATCGTTGATCCTCGTTCTGAAACCAGCAGTTCCATGATCGAGCGGTATTCCGCAAAATTGTACGATAAGAGAAAACGAAAGGGTATGACCCCTTTTGAAGCAAAACGAACTATGTATTACAAGAGCTACTTCGGGTCCATGATGGTGGAATCGGGAGAAGCTGATGCATTTATTTCGGGATTGACAAGAAATTACCCCGATACCATCCGGCCGGCTCTTCACGTAATCGGTAAGCAAGAAGGGGTTATTAAGGTAGCCGGTATGTATATTTTACTGACTCCGAAAGGCCCATTATTCTTCTCCGACACGACTGTAAACCTTGATCCTACAGTGGACGAGCTCGTAGAAATCACAGAACTTACGGCTCGGGCAATTGAGCGTTTTAATATTGTGCCCAGAATTGCTTTGGTAACTTATGCCAATTACGGAAGTGCAGGAGGTAAAGATGCCGAAAAGATGAGGCAAGCTACGGCCATTTTGAAAGAACGTAATCCAGGAATGATCGTCGAAGGGGAAATGCAGGCACACCTAGCCTTCGATTCGGACCTGATGAAGCAGAATCACCCCTTTAGTGACCTGGCCGATGCTGGAGCCAATACCCTTATTTTCCCTAATCTTTCGGCCAGCAATATTGCCTATAACCTGCTCAAAGAAGCGGCAGAATTGGAGACTATAGGACCTATTCTGCTTGGTTTGAAAAAGCCGGTGCACGTATTGCAACTTGGTAGTTCCGTTCGAGAAATCGTAAATATGGTGGCTATAGCGGTTATTGAAGCCCAAATGAAAAAATAAAACAGGCACCCTTGTCAGGCACCCTTGTTTTATAAAGAGGATTTCTGCCAATTGCGGCAGGAATCCTCTTTTACCATTCTGTAGGATCATACCAAAGTCATGCGACTCCGAAATTCTTGAGGAGTAATTTGACTGTGTTTTTTAAAAAAACGAACGAAGTAGGACGGATCCTCGAATCGAAGCTGGAAGCCAATTTCCTTGATAGTAAGTTCGGTATGCAACAGTAGCCTCTTAGCCTCTATCATCATCCGGTCATAGTAAAGTTGACTGGCTGTTTTGCCTAATACTAACTTACAAATATGATTCAGGTGATTTGGGCTTATATTCATTAAAGCAGCGTAAGTTTTGATATCTCTGATTTCTATAAAATGCCTTTCGATTAACCCTTCATATTGCATAATTCGGTCATAAAAAGTAGAGTCACCAATGGGAAGATTCTGCTGATAAAGTCTGTTGGCAGATTCTAGAATAATATGTAGGAATGAAAGAAATACCTCGCCTTGCTGAACCCGCTTGACTTTATATTCGGCATAGGCATAATCAAAAAGATTAGCCGTCAAATTTCTGTCAAAATCGGTTTCTAATATCGGTTTATGCTGATGCGAATGGAAAAATGGATATTGCAATAGTCTTCCAGGATATCGCGATTGAAAGAAATTATAGTCAAAATAAAGATTATACCCTTCAATATCCTGAGAAAATTCCCATCCATGAACCTGTCCTGGAGTTAAAAAGTAGAGCTGTTGACCTTTTACCTGATACGATTTAAAATCAATTGTATGAATGCCTTTCCCTTTCGTAATCCACATGACCAGATAAAATGAATGTGTATGTGCCTTATTGATCCCTTTAAAGTCTTTTACCAGTCTTTGCAGCCTGGTCATATAAAACAAGGATTCCTTTTCTTCTCCAGAAAAGTTATTAAGGTGGTATCGAGGGTATGTTGGCTTCATAGGCTTAAAATAATAACGGCCAATATAGACAAATTTAGAAATCCAATGAGGGAGTAGCGGATCATCTGTATAAATATAAGTTGGCAAATTATTAGAGCATTCTTTTTGTTGTTCTAATCAGTGACCTTAAACCCTCATTGCAAATAGCCGAGCTGGAAATATATTAAGATTAACAAACAAAAAACGTCATTTTCGATACAAAAAGCTCTATTTTGACGTTTCAAATAAAAAGTACAAATATGAGAATGATCTATACCCTTTTGTTGCTAATAATTTCACTTGTCATTCCCGCCCAAGCTTCACCCATTATAGGTGGAGCGATTCAGGTGAAACATGTTTCAGGACAAACCTATCAGATTGAAGTTCAGCTATTGTCAGATCTTTCCAGCAAAGAGGTCGATACTCAAGACCTTCTGGTCTGTTTTGGCGACGGACAAACCTCTAATTTTTCTTTGACGAATTCACAGCCCGCTACGGATGCTGAAGGATTGACGCTATTAACTTATACGGGTACTCATACCTATGTGGAGTCTGGCACCTATCAAATTGCCGTTTCTTCGCCACCTAGAAGTGCTTCACTTTTAAATAGGTCCGAAAGCAAACATAAAAATGTATTTCTTTGGACCGTCATCAATACTCAATTCCCTAATAGTACCCCCTTATCCAGCCCCCTGGTTCGGGAGGCTGGGTTGCGCCAAGCCTATGCCGTTTCTCTTCAAGGAACAGACCTGGAGTCGGATAGCCTTTCTTATCGGTTGGCAAGAACTGCCATACCTTCGCCAGGAACCTGTGGAGTGCGTATGCAGGCCAAACAGTTTACTTACCCTAATGATGTTGAAAAGGAAGGCGTATTTTATATAGATGGTTCCAATCAATTAAACTGGACAGCTCCTACCCGCTCCGGAGATTTCTATTATGCTATAATTGCTACGGAATGGCGTAATGGAATTAAAATTTCCGAGTCTTACCAGGAAGCAGCTGTACGAGTAGTGGAGAAACCGGGAGATAAGATTGAGATTCCTGCATATCAATCCGCCGAGGTGGCAATGAATCGGCCTTCGTCCAACCCGGATGAAGCCTCAGCAGTTAAGATAACTATAGAGGCCTACCCCAACCCTTCCGATGACCAGATTAAGGTTATAGTTTCCAGCCAGGATGCGCTGCCGGTAACTATTAAGGTATTGAATGTTAATGGGCAGGAATTAGAGAAAGTCCAGAAATCGGCAGTCCATCTTTCGGAGTCTTCATTTTCCTTGAAAAAACATGGCTCAGGCCTATACCTTATTAAAGCGGTTTCTGCCAAGGGTACTGCAGTAAAAAAAGTCGTTATTAAATAATATAAAACTTCAGCAAACAAAGATTTTCTTTTCGGAACAGGACTTTATACCCATACATGTACTAAATGTATGGGTATTATTTTGCACAAAAATGAAACAGGAGTCGATAGATTCTCACCCAAATCTTATAATAAAAAGAAAAATACTTCAAAGCCTTCGTGGTAACGAGCATAAACTATCGTCAGTATTATAAGGATAAATGTCGTTTTCAACCGAATTCGACATCAATAATATAGGTTAATTATGTTACAGACAAACGACTGGACTTTGTCCGGTCGTTTTCTTTTATGCTGTCGAAAAAGATCACTAAGGTTTGGTTCGTTAGGCCGCGTCAAAAGACTCTAACCCAGAAGCAACCATTATTTGGAGTCAGTAACCGATAAATCCTGAGGAGCTAAAATACTTAAACGGTCTGAAAAAAGAGCGTTTTTCATCAGCATTTCCTTGATCATAGCCATATGGGTATAGGTGATCATATGACCGGCATTATTGAGTAAGATAAATTGAGCCTTTTTAACCTTTATATGTTTTTTGGCAAAATCAATATTGGCTGGGTCTGATATCCAATCGTTACCTCCCTGTATTACAGTAGTAGGAATACTAAGCCGTTCCCAAACCGGCAATATTTTCTTAAGTTCATCGGCGTGGCTGTACTTTTCTGCCGTAGCGGCGTTAAATGAGGTGGGTAGAAACCATTGAATTACCGACATACGTCCCCATTTAGAAAACCAATAGAATTTTTCACGTTCTGGATCAATAACGGGAGATACCATAATTAATTCTTTAAAATGGTCGGGCATAAGGGATACGAGGGTGGCAGCAATGGGGGCTCCATACGACCGCCCAAGGACGGTTATCTTCCTGCCAGATTTGTTCATTTCCAAAATTGGCAACAAGGCTCGGGCATGCGTTTCAATAGAGGTCACCGTTTTTATCTTCTTCATCCTAGATTTTCCGTATCCCAGCCTGTCTACAGAAACGATATGAAAACGCTTACTTAATTCAGGATCATCCATAATGTTCATATAACCCCAGCAAGAACCCGGAGCGCCATGTATCAGTAGAAGCATGGGTAGAGTATCGGCACCCACTGAGGCTAACCCTAAAGATAAGGTATCATTTTTGATGATGGTATTGGTAGGTCTGACCGGTTTATGAGCATAGTGTTTCCTGACATCTTTCTCCGTAATGATATAGCTCCTGAAACAGGAATAACAGGAAAAAGATGAAAAAAAGACTAAAAGAAGAAGAAAGTGACGGTAAAACATATGCAAAACGGTATAAATGGGCACACCAGCTTTAATTTACATAAAAATAATGGTGTTTTAAAGTTTAGACCTAAGTAATTTTACGATGACGCAACTTAAAACCGAGGTTTTACTGTTAGCATATAAAAAAACGTACCCATCCGGGCCCTAATTAAAAATCAGGATTGATGATAACAGAAAAAGAAAAAGCTTTTCTAGACTTACTTAGTAAACAAAATGATTCTTTCCGGTATCACCTACCTTCGCGTCAGGATGCTGGTCATTTCATACAAAGCCTGATTAACTTTTTATTTCCTATCAGTAAAGACTGCGAAAAGGATCGGCAGGATAGGGATATTAAACGAGCATATGCCCTTTTGAGGGATAAGTTAGACTGTCTGCTTACTCCCCTGGAACCACAGTTGACGAGTTCTAAAACCGATATTTTAAATGCGCTATTCGATCAACTGCCTGGGGTTTATCAGAGTTTGATGCTAGATGCCCGTGCAATAACGGAAAATGATCCGGCCTCCGTAGGCATTGAGGAAGTCATAGCTGTTTACCCCGGTTTCACTGCGATCGCTACGTATCGCTTTGCTCATTGCCTGGCGCATTATGGCATCCCTTTACTACCCCGAATGTTTACGGAATATGCGCACAGTCAAACTGGTATTGACATTCACCCCAATGCAGTCATCGGCGATTCATTCTTTATAGACCATGGCACTGGAGTCGTCATCGGAGAAACTACGGTAATTGGGAAAAACGTAAAAATTTATCAAGGTGTTACCCTGGGTGCAACGCATGTTTCTAAATCTATGGCTCAGAAAAAACGCCATCCTACCATAGAAGACAATGTGGTAATATATGCTAATGCTACTATTTTAGGAGGTGAAACTATAATAGGCCATGATTCCATTATAGGGGGCAACGCATGGGTGGTAAAAAGTGTTCCGGCAAATTCGTTGGTCTACCACCAAAGTAAGGTTGATGTAAGGCAGCAAACCGCCGTTTGAGTTTATAATATCCCTTTAATAAATCTGCGAATCCCTTCCATATACAGGGGCTCCGCTTTGGGAAAGGCATAAGAAGGCTGTGTGGTCATCGTTATGGCTACAAAGCCATAGGTAAGGCACCAGTACTCATAATATGTCTTGGTTACGGCCTCTGCCGACTTCGGCCTTAGCTGGGCAATCATTTCCCAAACCGGATTGTTTTTTATATTCATGGCTCGGCTGTATACTTGCTTAGATTCACAAAAGGCACCTTCCAGATTAAACATAACCTGAAAAACCTCGGGCTGAGTTACCGCAAAATTCCATATACTTCGGGCCACTTCGATCAGTTGTTTCTCCGCATTACTATAATGAGTTTTTATTGATTGAAAGTCTGTTTCAAGCTGGTCGAAGCCTTCCTGGCGAATGGCTTCCAGAAGTTGGTCCTTATTGTCGAAATATTCGTAGAGGATAGGTGGGCTATATTCTATCAAATCAGCAATCTTACGGATGGACACCGAGGTCCATCCTGATTTATTTGCAATATCCTTAGCTGTCTGGATGATAGCTGCTCTAACTTTTATCTTGAGCCTTTCACGACGCTCTGCACTTCCCATACTAATGACCTGTGTAGTGTATATAAAACCGCTCAAATATAAACAGTAACCCTCTAGAACTCAAAACAAATAGGAACCTGCCTGAGTTTGTTCAGGACCATTGCAGGATGGTAGCATGACTCTTAGTGATACCCACAGCGTACTCTATCCCCAGTTAGTAGGTAGTAGCTCAATCCTAATCGGTTTCAGATTCATCCTTCCGTCTATTTTTCGAATGCTTTTTCCACTTCTCTACCAACCGGTAATTACTGTCCTGAGCTCTCAATTTAGGCTTCCCATCGTCTTTAAGAGACAGGTTGTTTTGGTACAAATCCAGACGTACAGATTTTTGATTATCATTTAGATAATTGCGCAAAACAACTTTAAGTTGATTTTTTAGGTTGTCATCTAATATTGGAAAACAGATATCCATTCGTCTATGCAGGTTTCTGAAGGTCCAGTCGCAGGAAGAAAGATAAATTTCGTCATCCCCCCGGTTACAGAAATGGAGAATTCGGGTATTCTCAACGAATCGATCAATATGTCTGTAAACGGTAATGTTATCACTAATTGATGGTAAACCAGGAATAACACAACTACTTTCACTGACGATAATCTGCACAGGGACCCCGGCCTGTCCTGCCTCATATAGTTTATCAATCAGGTGATGGTCTTGAATCTGATTGATTTTTATATTTATAAACGACTTCAACCCCGCATTGCAATTTATAATTTCCCTGTCAATAAGTTCAAACAATCGTTTTTGAAGATTAAACTGAGTTACCCCCAGGGTGTTAAACGGAAGGTATTTATATTTTTTAGGCTCTTCTTGGGTAGAAAGGAATCCAAAGAGTAATTCTAATTCGTTGGTAATCTCCCTATGACTCGTCAGCAATGCATGATCTACGATCTCCCGACTGGTAAGCTTGTAAAACCCACCAGTACCTAAGAAGCCATACCGCTCCCACCCCTTCTGCCCTCTTCGCTTTACCAAAGCTATTTTAGCATGTACTTTTAATGCCGGGTTGTTCAGGATTATTTTCACCCCCGCTTCCCGCATTTTGCGAGACCACTGAATATTCTCCTGCATATCCAACTTATTATTGAGCTCCACATAGGTCAAAACGCGTTTCCCATTACGAGCCGCACTTAATAGCGAATTAAGCACAAAAGAGTTCGGACTAATTTTGTACAAGGAAACATGGATCTCCTTAACAAGAGGGTCGACAGCAGCTTCATTAAAGAACCTGATAATAGGTTCATATGAATGATAAGGCAGATGCAATAATCTATCGCCTTTTTGCAAATCAGAGAATACAGATATCTGATCCTGATAGAGGTTGCTTTGTATGGGGCGTATTGGAGGATATTCTAATTTTTTTGAAACTGAAGGAAATGTCATCAGGTCCTGCATAAAAATATAAGGGCCTGAATCATTCAATTCGTTAGGACTGATCCCCAGTTTGGTAACGAGATAGTTTTGCATATTCGCCGGCACTCCCGATTCGTTAAAGTAGGGAAAGGGCAGCACAAAATTTCTCTTGTCCAATTGCTTCAAAATACGTTGTGCAATTGCCGTGGGATACTCATCTTCAATATTGAATTCCAGCTCACTCTCTACCCGAAATGCGTATGAATCTAAAATTTCATAACCAGGAAACAGAATGTTTAAATTCTCCTTGATAATATCATCCACGAAAGCAAAGTGCTTCTTACCCTCAAGTTCCGGCAATTCGATGAACCGGCCAAACAGGTCAGTAGGAATATTCACCGTTGCATATAAATCTTCGTCGGGTTGTAGCAATCGTTGCATCCGGATTACCAGATACAGCCTTTTGGGTTCAAACAGGGCAAATTTTGCACTTTTCTTACTTTCCAAAAATATGGGCTGCAGGTAACGAAATAGCTTTTCAATAAAGAAATACCGGGAAAATTCCTGATGTTCGTTCACAAAGTTTTCCTGAAAATACAGGTGTACACCCTGTTCATATAGCTGGGGGAGTACGGCGTTTTGAAGAATATTATGAAATTCTACCAATTGGTTTTCCATAGTCTCCTGAACATGCTCGATGAGTGATTGAGGAAACAGGTTCAGTTTGGCCCGGATATCACTACTCACTTCGCCCATAGCGAGAATGGTAGGAATACGCACCCTGAAAAATTCGTTGGTCTGGTAGGCATACTGACCAAGAAAATGCATTCTCTCCCGAACAGGCACAGTTTCATCCTGCGCCTCCAATAGCAATCGATAATTATTGGAAAGCCAACTTAAATTAACGTCAAAATAGGGATAAGAGGCATCAATCATTGAAGGGGGGTAATAAAATTCAAATTTTGCAGCAATATAAAGACATTTGCCGGCTTAGGGTATAACTTTGCAACAGAAAATTCATTAACAAATTTCTTGTTTCACAAGTGATAAAAATTAAACCTTAATTCTTAAATCAATGCGCTATCAATTATTAGGCCGTTCTGGTCTCCGAGTTTCTGAGGTGTGCTTGGGTAGCATGACCTTTGGCAAAGAATGGGGATGGGGAGCTGACAAGCATGAAAGTTTTAAAATATTCGATAATTACGCCCATGCAGGTGGCAATTTTATTGATACTGCCAACCGCTATACCGAGGGTACGTCCGAAAAATATATTGGAGAGTTTATCGAAGCGGATCGCGACCACTGGGTTTTAGGAACTAAATTCACCCTGAAAGATCGGAATGGAGACCTGAACTATGCTGGTAACCATCGAAAAAATATGCTTCGTTCGGTAACGGAAAGTCTGAAACGACTTAATACGGAGTACATAGACCTGTTATGGGTACATCTCTGGGATACCACTACTCATGTTGAAGAGGTGTTACGTGGCCTCGACGATCTGATTTCCCGGGGCATCATTCATTACATTGGCATTTCCGACACACCGGCATGGATTGTATCGCAAAGCAACGCCATTGCCGATCTTCGCGGATGGAATGCCTTTACGGCCATTCAATTCGAATATTCACTACTTCAGAGAACCCCGGAGAGGGATTTATTGCCTATGTCCAAAGCCCTGGATCTGGCCGTTACTCCCTGGGGAGCCATCGGCGGTGGGGCTCTTACCGGGAAATATCTAAGGGGAGAATCGGGTCGTGTGCCAGACGATAGTTCTCGAAGAAATGAAAAAAGCGCAGCGATAGCACAAACAGTGGTGGACATCGCAGATGAAATGGGTGTTACACCCGCTCAGGTGGCTATCAATTGGACCCGCCACCGCAATCAGGTGATGATCCCTATTCTGGGTGCTTCCCGTGCCACTCAAATGAAGGACTTACTAGGCTGTCTGGATTTTAAACTTCCCAAGGAAATGATTGACCGGCTTAACCTTGCAAGCGCTATTGAACTCGGCTTCCCTCACGAATTTTTGAAATCAGAAGGGGTAAAGGAAGAGGCTTTCGGAGGACTTTTTGAAAAACTGGATAATCATAGAAGCTGATTTTCTAAAGCAATTATAGTAAAAAGGTCAGTGCTTAATTGTAAAGCACTGACCTTTTTGATAACGAATATTCTAACCATACGGGCTTACTTACCCCAGGTGTCAGGACTTAATCTCCATGCCGACAAATGCGCCTCCTGCTCCTTATTAATGAGCCCCTGACCCAAGGCAGCTTCCATTAATGCCGAATAATTACTCAATACGATAAGATCGACCTCCTTGGCTGAAAACTGCTTGGCAGCTACTTCAAATCCATAGGTAAATATTGCAGCCATTCCAGCCACCTTTATTTCCTGAGCCCGCAGTACATCAACTACTTTAAGCGAACTCCCCCCCGTAGAGATCAGGTCCTCAATCACCACCACCGTCTGACCTGCCTCAATCCGGCCTTCAATCTGATTACCCATTCCATGTTTTTTGGGTTCCGGGCGCACGTAAGCAAAGGGAAGACCCAAAATATCTGCTACCAGAGCACCCATAGCAATACCCCCGGTGGCAACGCCTACTATGATATCTACCCCAGCAAACTGCTCCTTAACGACATTTGCAAGGGCCTCTTTAATATAGTTACGGGTCTGAGGGTAGGAAAGAGCCACACGATTATCGCAATAAATGGGTGAATTCCAACCAGAACTCCAGACAAACGGTTTTTCCGGGCTGAGCTTAATTGCCTGTGCCTGTAGCAAATGCCCAGCCACCTGTTTTGCTACTTCCTTATTCATTTCTGCCATCTTAATCTTCAGATTCTTCTTTTTTATGATTGATTACCAACAACTTATCTATACGACTGCGATCCATATCCACTACTTCGAAATCAAAATGTTTCCATTGGAATTGCTCACCGGTTACTGGTATATTTTCTAACACATGTAAAACAAAACCTCCCAGGGTGTTAAAACCTTCGAATTCTCTTTTTTCCTGTTCAGGAACATTGATGTTAAAGTAATGCATAAAATCGTCAAATGGGAGCTGGGCGTCAATCAGATAGGATCCGTCCTCTCTTTTTACAATTTCCGTATCCTCTTCCAGATCTTCGGAAATGTCCCCCACCAGGGCGTCCATGATATCATGCATGGTTACTGCACCCAGGATGCCACCATATTCATCGACGATCACCCCAAAGTAGACACGATTTTCCTTAAATTTTTCTAAGGCCTGATAGGCCCGGTTGCTTTCTGGCAAATATACCGGATCTCGCATAATTGACTCGAGATCTCCCAGTTGCTTATCAATATCGGTGGCTATCAAATCCTTGACGTAGACTAAGCCAAAAATTTCATCGATCGAACCTTTCCCTACGGGATAAATGGAATGGCGACTTTCAAAAATCTTGTTTTTATTTTCCTGAGCCGTATCTTCTATGTCCAGCCAAACCAGTTCCTGTCTGTTGGTCATCAAGGAGGTCACCCTCCTATCTCCGAGTTGAAATACATTATGTACAATTTCCTGTTCGATTTCCTCGAAAACGCCGCCGCTGGTGCCCTCCTGCATCAGACTTTTAATTTCTTCTTCAGTAACAGAGCTCTCACTTTGCTTAATATTAAGCAGCCCAATTATCATATCACTCGAAAAGCTTAATAGGGTAATGAATGGAGCGGTAATTTTAGACAAGATATTCATCGGTCGGGCCATGAACTTAGAAATAGCTTCTGGCTTGGACATCCCGATGCGTTTCGGTACGAGCTCCCCTAATACGAGTGAAAGATAAGTGATAAGCACCAGTACCCCTCCAACCGCTATGGTATGGCTATATTTCTCAAATATGCCAAACTTCGCAATAAAAGCTTCAAAATCCGAAGTGATATTATCACCACTGTACATACCTGTCAAAAGGCCTATCAGTGTAATGCCTATTTGAACTGTAGATAAGAATCGATTGGGAGAATTAGCCAGATTAAGAGCAGCCTGGGCGGAAGCATCGCCATGCTTAGCTGCGGACTCTAATTTAGACTTACGAGAAGAAACGAGTGCTATCTCAGACATGGAAAATATTCCATTGAGAATAACCAAAAATAATATTATTAGAAGTTCCAAGAAAGATAAATTTATTCCAACTGCAAATTTATCAATAATTATGGCTGTCTAAACTAAACTCTTTACTTATTTTGCAAGGCATTATAATGTAGCAACCCAACTATGATCATATTTTTTGACGACCGCCCCTGCAAAGTTGTACGAACCAGCCGCCTTTCGGCTGAGGACACGGCTCATTTCGACAATATTGTCGATTTGCGTTTAACGAAGTTCACCGTCTCCATGCTAACGGGTCATGTCCTGTTCCTAAACACTACGGGATCCGTCGCAGTTCAGCTCATAGAGGCGATGGAAAAAGAGGTCCCTAAAGATTTGTTATCCATTACGATGGCAACTCGTGAAAAATCGATTTTAGAGGACAAAATTAAAGGACAGTATAAGGTCATCAAGGCCGCTGGAGGAGTAGTCATCAAAGATGATAAATATCTGCTGATGTATAGGCGCAAAAAATGGGACCTACCCAAAGGCAAACTCGATAAGGGCGAAAATAGTAAATCTGCTGCGGTTCGGGAGATTGAGGAAGAAACTGGTGTGAAAGCCTTAATCAAAGATAAGATATGTACTACCTGGCATACATATCACTATAATAATTGCAGAATTTTAAAGAAAACGAAATGGTATTTGTTGGATTGTACCGACGATACAGCCATGTCTCCTCAGGCTGAAGAACAGATCGAAAAACTGGAGTGGCTCACACCGAAGGATTCAAAAACAGTATTGGTAAACTCCTATAGCTCTATTCGCTATGTAATCTCTGCCTTGGCTAAGACACAAATTCGAAGTGAGCAAGGCCTATAGTCTTTAAAATCGAAAGCCCTCAGAGCGCAGATTCCTTGAACTTTGAGGGCTTCTTTGATTATAAGACCACTACTGATCCTGATTTAATTCATTCAATTCATTCAAAGAATAAGGAAGGAAGTCGTCTACACGCTGCCCGTAACGATGCAAATCCCGGATTATACTCGAACTGATCGGGGCCAGATGGGGAGAAGTGATTAAAAACACCGTTTCTATTTCTTCATATACATACCGATTGACCTGAGAAATACCATTTTCATATTCGAAATCGGTCGTATTTCTCAATCCTCTCAATAAGAACCGAGCATCAAGCATCCTCGCCGTATGCGCCGTAAGATCGTCGTAGGCAATGACTTTTATATTGGGAAAATCTGCAAAGGTCCGTTCTATCAGTTCCTTCATGACTTCTAATGGAAAATAACGCTTCTTGGTAGAATTGGTTCCGATGCCAATGACTACCTCGTCAAAGATTCGTAAACCACGAAGAACTATATCTTCATGACCCTTTGTAAAAGGGTCGAAAGAACCCGGGAACAATGCAATTTTTTTCATAAACAATTCGATTCCAGAATTATTGGAGACAACTTTTTCCGAAAGTAAAGGCATTTATTTCAATAATGACCTCATTTACCAACAATAAAGTACGATTATAGCTATAATTTCATGCATTTACGAAGTCATCCTTACCTTAGACAGACTCATTCCAGATCTATTTCCAACTAGGAGGAGACCAGAAAAGTATTGAACAAACCAAAATAACGATGACCTGGAATGTCTCCACAACGTCTGCTATATTTCAGAGTGGTTGGCCCCCTACCAATCGATAAATTGGGGATAAATCGAGCTAATTCTACTACCAGTTCGGAGTCGGATGCTATTTCCCCGTAATAAATCAGCTGAACTTCATCAGGAGTAATATTGAGTTGATTTAATGCAAATAACACCAGGTACGTTAACTCAGAAGCATGTTGAAACTTGAAACGATTGCAAAAAAGTAGTTGGTTGCTATCACTAATGATCATAGTAAAATGATCGGCCTCAAAGTATAAAGATACAATTTTTAGCACTTCATTTTCAGCATGACTCACCAGAGATCCGATAATCAGGGGACTAGTAATATGATAAAAACTAATATGCGAAGAGCTGAAATGATTGATAATCCAATCGTACCATAAAGTGGGAACACTAAAAACATTATGGGCATGAACTAAAGGAACTTCGTGCCATAAAACAGTTTCATCATCGGTTACAGGACGGCCCATGGCCAGTTTAAGATAGTCTTCCACACCCTGCTCATCGAATAGCAGAGAAGGAATTAAACTGAAGGCATGGGAGTTAATCGCAATGCGTACATTCAGCCAGGAATTGGACGACCACAGCAGATGGCCTTTAAAAATGCGTTTTAGTCTTTCAAATACCTCATGGGAACTTAACACCTTATCGAACCCATAATCTTCTATCCAAACACATTCCAAAGATTCGTCACGAATGATGCAAAAACGGATACGTCTTTCGTCAACTTCAATGCATAGCGTACTAAAAGGGATGGATTCTATGTCAAAGGAAGCGTCGCCAGCCAACAGGCTAGGAATAATCTCTATTATCTGGTTTTCTGAATGTGTCATATTAATTATTAAAAACTAAAAAATAAGGTCTGCAAATAAACTTAACGATGAAGAAATCCTTTCCAGGATCCACTTTCTTCAAAAGACCTAAATTTCCGTAATACTACATGTGCCTGTTCGGGGGGCATTCGGTTTAATTCAGAAACGGGAATAAATTTGACCTGGCAAATAATCTGATCTTTCCGATCATGCTCAGGATCCTTTCCTTTCTGTAAAATACCGTGATGACTAGTAATTTTAAAAAACAGTTCTACAGCGTGGAGGGGATCATTGATAAATTCTGTTACAGATATCATTTCACCGACGGAGACAGAAAGCCCTGTTTCTTCAAGAAACTCCCTCTGAACGGCTTCTTCCATGCGTTCACCAAATGCCAGTCCACCTCCAGGAGGAGCCCAGAATAAACGATTGGGACTGGAACTCATCTGATGCCCTACGCACAAAAGTTGGTCATCGACCAGTAATAGACCATTGACTCTTACCCGAATATGGTTTCCATATCGGCTAGTAATCTCACTACCGTATTCTTCTTGATCCTTCGCCATCGGGCCACAAAGATAGCGATAGCAGTGATATGAGCAATGAATGAAAGAATAATGCTTAAAGGGGGCTTCCAGAAATATAGCTTTCCAAGGATTTAATATGCGCCTTCTGCTCCCTAATTATAGCGGAGACTATATCATTGATGGAGATAATCCCAACGAGTTTTCCTTCCTTATTAACAGGAAGGTGTCGTATATGTTTATCAGACATAATTTGCATACAGTCTTCTATTTTCTGATCGGTTTCCACGGTTATTACCTTGGACGTCATCACAGCTCCTACTAAGGTATCTCGGGAGGCTCTTCCAAGCAAAATTACCTTACGAGCATAATCTCTTTCAGAAAAAATGCCGATTAGCTTATCTCCGTCCATAACCAGCACAGCTCCAATATTCTTATTGGCCATTAGCTCCAAAGCTTCGAAAACGGTATTATTTTCCCCGATCGAATAAATGGTATCTATGGTCTTACCTTCTAGGATCTGAAATACTTGCATACTCTTGTAGGTTAGATTTATGTATAAATTGCATCCTAATATATTAATTTATGACCAAATAATCCAAATGCAACCTGCTATATTTTCTTATTGACCTTCCCGTTTTGAAAATGACACATCCAGATGTAGTTTCGCAGATATGAAAAAGAATGATCCTTTACCGTCCGAACGTCTCTTGCAGCGTTTTCCCTTCCGGCCAACGGAAGGTCAACTCCGTTTCTTTAAAAAAATGGACGATTACCTGGTAGATGAGCCAGGACTGGAGCGGTATCGCGATTGTTTTATTTTGAAGGGTTACGCCGGTACCGGAAAAACCACCATTATCAGCACCTTAATAAAAGTACTAAAAGGATATGGCTTTAATGCAGTCCTTCTGGCTCCAACAGGCCGAGCCGCTAAGGTGATGTCCAGTTATGCCGAGAGAATAGCCTTAACCATTCACAAGAAAATTTATAAACAGACGGCCGACCCTAATTCAGGGAATTTAGTTTTCCAGCGTCAAAAAAATTATCATGACAATACCTTATTCATCGTTGATGAAGCTTCAATGATTACCGACGAGGCTGATTTTGGCAGTCAGAGTCTGCTAGCAGATCTGGTAGAGTATGTTTATGAAAATCCCGGCAATAAATTGATGCTGGTTGGGGACATTGCCCAGCTACCTCCTGTTGGCCAGCAGCTCAGTCCGGCTCTGGATCTACCCTATCTTGAGAAAGCATATTATATGTCTGTTTTTGAAGAGGAACTTAGAGAGGTAATGCGGCAAGAGGAGCATTCGGGCATTCTATTTAACGCTACTGCTCTGCGCAACCAGCTTACCATGGATAAGCCTCAGATTAGCATACAGACTAAGGGCTTCAAAGACCTTTATCGAATGACGGGAGACAAGCTGGAAGAGGGACTTCGCTATGCCTACGACAAATACGGCCAAGAAAATGTAATCATCCTTACCCGATCGAACAAGTCAGCCGTCCAGTATAATGAATATATCCGCAGAACCATCCATTTTGCGGAAGATGAAGTGGATGCCGGTGATCGATTAATGGTGGTAAGAAATAACTATAGTATACTTTCTGAAGATGCTCCGGCAGGTTTTATAGCCAATGGTGATTTTGTGGAACTTCTCAAATTAAGAAATATTGAAGAAATGCATGGAACCCGTTTTGCCGATGCGACACTGCGATTGACCGATTATGAGAAACAGCCTCCTTTCGAAGCTAAGATCATGCTGGACACCCTGCATTCCGCTAGCCCTTCCCTTTCATCGGAGGAAAATCGAAAGATTTACGACAGTGTAATGCAAGATTACATAGATATCAAATCCAGAAAAGAAAGGATGGAGGCCCTTAGAAAAGACCCCTACCTCAACGCCTTACAAGTAAAATTTGCCTATGCGCTTACCTGCCATAAATCGCAGGGAGGGCAATGGAATGCCGTTTTTATAGACCAAGGCTACTTACCCGAGGAGCAGGTAAATGTAGAGTTTATACGCTGGTTGTATACCGCAATCACAAGATCGACTGAGGAAGTTTTTTTAATGAATTTCCACACACACTTTTATACCTGAGAACCGTACAGTTTACTCCCCGTTTACTAAACGGCTGCTGCTCTGCGCAAGCGATCGTTTATGGCTCTTCCCAAGCCTGTATTCGGAACTTCTTCGGCAAATATCTGGGATATGGGCATTTGGTCCAGTTTTCTAAGGGCTGAGAAAAGTGCTTTAGCGGCCTCATTCATATTTCCGGTCTCCGATAGCAGGTATTGACAAGATGGATCTATGTCTGGTAAATATTCTGAGAACAATAAATATACTGCTCCTTCTCTATATCCCTTATTCAGGCTTTCCCGGGATCGGAGAAAAAATGGTTTTCTCGGAGCATAATGACTCTTCAGCATACCGGGGGCCTGCGGGTTAGAAGTAGAATGAGGCAACATGCTTACCGGCCCCACACAGCGTTCAATATCTTCTAAGGCATAGCCTCCGAGCCTATAAATGATGGGTTGCTGACCTTCAAATCCTATGATGGTTGATTCTATTCCGATTTGGGACTCTCCCCCGTCCAAAATCAACTCAATCTGGTCTCCAAGCTGTTGATTCACATGTTCTGGTGTGGTAGGACTTATATATCCGAATGGGTTGGCACTAGGAGCAGCAAGGGGGTACTCAAGGCTTTGTAGTAGTTCTAAGGTTAAGGAATGTGCTGGAATACGAATAGCAACTGTATCCAGACCTGAAGTAGCCAGATCGGGAACCTGAGATTTTTTGGGTAGTAACAGCGTAAGCGGGCCAGGCCAGATCTGCTCCGCCAGACGTCGCGCAGCAACGGGTATAGATCGCACCAAGGCTTCCACATTTTCCATACAGTGCGTATGAACTATTAGAGGATCGAAAGCTGGCCTGTTTTTAGTTGCAAATATTTTTAGAATTGCCTGTTCATTTAAAGCATTTCCTGCAAGGCCGTATACCGTTTCCGTGGGTATGGCCACAAGGTCGCCTCGGTCTAATATCTTTTTGGCCAACGCCAGATCTCTGTTAATTTCTGCCACGGGAATATGATTATAAAAATGTAAAGATAATAAAATCAATTACCCTTTGCAGGGGCCCTTCTCTGACAATATCCAGTATTATAGTCGACCAGCAGGACTATTTAAGGATTTAAATGACCATAATTTAGAGTTAGGCCACTTAGAATGTTTTTAAATTATTTTAAATAATTCCTGATTTCCCTCAACTTTTAGATTACAGTGCATATATTTATTCATTCTTAATTTTTCTTAACCCAAATCGAGACTATGTTTCAAATAAAAGAACAACCAGCTGTTTTCGATGTCTGCATTGTAGGCTCGGGAGCAGGTGGAGGTATGGCTGCTTATCAGCTGGCGAAGGCTGGGGCCAAAGTTGCCTTGCTGGAAGCTGGAGGGTATTTTGACCCTGCCGACCCTAAATATATCACTCAACTCAAATGGCCTTGGGAGTCACCGCGACGGGGCGCGGGTAACCACCGTCCTTTCGGCGATTTCGATGCGGCTTGGGGTGGCTGGGAGATCGACGGAGAACCCTACACCCGTAAAAATGGAACACAGTTCGACTGGTTTCGATCCAGAATGTTAGGAGGTCGTACCAACCACTGGGGAAGAATCTCCCTGCGATTTGGCCCAAAAGATTTTAAAAGAAAAAGCATAGACGGTCTGGGAGACGACTGGCCCATTGGTTACGATGACGTTAAGTCCTATTATGATCAAGTGGATAAGCTGATAGGTGTCTTTGGCACGGTGGAGAATATGGATAATGAGCCCGATGGCATCTTCCTTCCTCCACCCGCTCCCCGACTTCACGAGATGTTCATTCAGAAAGCCGGAAAACAGGCGAACATACCGGTAATTCCATCACGATTATCCATTCTTACTAAACCGATTAATAACGAACGAGGAGTCTGTTTCTACTGTAGACAGTGCAGCAGAGCATGTCAGGCTTATGCAGATTTCTCTTCCAGCTCAGTACTGGTAATACCTGCCCTGAAAACAGGAAACGTTACCTTGATTAATAATGCCATGGCTCGGGAAGTGCTTACCGATCCGATCACTGGTCTGGCCACGGGTGTATCGTATGTAGACCGTGAAAAGCTAACCGAACATACCATTAAAGCTAAGACTGTGGTACTGGCGGCGAGTGCGGGGGAGTCCGCCCGTTTATTATTAAACTCAAAATCGGACAAACACCCTAATGGATTAGCCAACTCCAGTGGCGTTGTTGGTCGTTATCTTCACGATTCTACCGGCGCTTCCAGAAGTGCCTTCTTGCCTCATCTTATGGAGCGCAAGAGATATAATGAAGATGGAACGGGTGGCATGCATGTTTACACCCCTTGGTGGCTGGACAACAAGAAGTTAAACTTCCCTCGGGGGTACCATATTGAATATGGAGGTGGAATGGGAATGCCCAGCTATGGCTTCGGCTCTGGCATAGAAGCAATGAATGGTAAATACCCGACATCGGATGGTTCCATGCGCGCGGCAGGCGGCTATGGCGCAAGCTTAAAGGACGATTACCGTAGATTCTATGGAGCACATGTCGGTATGGCTGGCCGCGGAGAAGCGGTACCGAATTATAATAATTACTGCGAAATAGATCCCAATACTGTTGACAAATATGGCATTCCTGTTCTGCGATTCAATTATAACTGGTCGGACTATGAGGTACAGCAGGCCCGTCATATGCAGGAAACCTTTGAAGAAATGATTCATGCCTTAGGTGGGGTGCCCAACGGTAATAAGCCAGGAGCCGATACGCAATATGGATTAGAAGCTCCGGGACGAATTATTCATGAAGTTGGAACCGTACGTATGGGTAATGATCCAAAGACATCGGCGCTAAATAAGTTCTCACAGGCTCATGATGCTAAGAATGTCTTTGTCGTAGATGGTGGCTCATTCGTCTCACAAGCCGATAAGAATCCTACCTGGACCATTCTGGCCTTGTCATGGCGTGCCTCGGACTATATTATTGACCAAGTCAAAAAGAAAAAAATATAATCATTAAGTCGATTAACTAACATTATGAAACGTAGAGACTCACTTAGAGCGCTGACCCTAAGCTCCCTGGGATTAGCAGCTATAAACCCACAAGTGGGACTGGCCGAGCAGCGTAAGCTGGATTCTTCCCCGAGTCTTCCCAATGAGGATTTGGTAATTCCTGGTGGTCGTACCAAGGAGGAAGCGATCCGGGATGCCCGACTCATGAAGGAGGAATTTCTGACCAAAGAAGAGCTGGCCACCATTGCCGTTCTTTCCGATATTATCATCCCGGCAGACGAAAAATCGGGAAGTGCTACCAGTGCTGGAGTCCCCGAATTCATCGCATTTATTGCCAAAGATATGCCTCAGCATCAGGTTCCCCTTCGGGGTGGATTGCGCTGGCTGGACAGAGAATCCAATAAACGATTCGAAAAAAACTTTACGGCCTTGACCCACAAACAACGGATTAATATCGTTGACGATATCGCTTATCCTGAAAAAGCCAAACCTCAATTTAGCCAAGGAGTAGCCTTTTTTACCCTAATGCGAAACTTGACTGCTTCAGGTTTTTACACCTCTAAAATAGGCATTGACGACATCGGGTATGTGGGCAATACGCCCAATGTATGGACCGGCCCTCCTGCCGATGTCATCAAACAATATGAAAAATATATTAAGTAATACGATAAAAGAGGAGCTCGATGGCTCCTCTTTTATTGTATTTTCAAAATGTAACTAGTAAACTAGTATAGTTGCTTCCTTTGCTCCTTGATGTAGTCATCTTTCAAATACTCATCGTAAGTCATCAGCTTATCGAGAACGCCCTTTGGACCGATTTCAATGATTCGGTTGGCTACGGTATGCACGAACTGATGATCGTGAGAATAAAACAGTAAGCAGCCTGTAAAATCAATTAAACCATTATTCAAGGCTGTAATGGACTCCAGATCTAAGTGGTTAGTAGGATCATCCATAATCAGCGCGTTCGAACCAGACAACATAGTCCGTGAGAGCATACAACGTACTTTCTCACCTCCTGAGAGTACGCTTGCCTTTTTTAAAGACTCTTCACCTGAAAACAGCATTCGGCCCAAGAAGCCACGGATAAAGCTTTCATCCTTTTCCTCGGAATACTGACGAAGCCAGTCTACCAAATTTAGGTCCACCTCGAAGAAGGATGTAGGATCCTTGGTGAAATACGATTTAGTGATCGTTACTCCCCATGTATAAGTCCCCTTATCCGCTTTATCTTCCTCGTTAAGGATATCGAAAAGCGTACTGACAGCCATCACATTTTTACTTATAAAGGCTATTTTATCACCTTTATTTACGTTGAAACTGAGATTGCTAAATAGCGGCGTTCCGTCATCGGCAGTCTTGGCCAGACCATCCACGGCAAGAATCTGGTCGCCAACTTCCCGGTCCGACTTAAAAGCAATGTACGGATACTTCCTTGAAGAAGGTTTTATGTCTTCAATCGTAAGTTTTTCCAATAGCTTCTGACGCGATGTGGCCTGTTTTGACTTAGAAGCATTGGCGCTAAAGCGACGAATAAATTCCTCTAGTTCCTTCTTTTTCTCCTCTGACTTCTTATTAGCATCCTGGCGTTGTTTCATAGCCAACTGGCTAGATTCATACCAGAAGGAGTAATTACCCGAGAACATCTGTACCTTGTTGAAGTCGATGTCAACAACATGTGTACATACCTCATCCAGAAAGTGCCTGTCGTGTGAAACAACGATAACCGTATTCTTAAAGTCCGCGAGGAAATTCTCCAGCCATAAGACCGTTTCAACATCCAGGTTATTGGTAGGCTCATCGAGCAGCAATACATCTGGGTTACCAAAGAGAGCCTGGGCTAACAAAACCCTAACCTTATCATTAGAGTTAAGGTCGGCCATCATGGTGCCATGAAGCTCTTCTCCCAAAGAGAGTCCGCTTAATAGCTGAGCGGCTTCTGTCTCTGCTTCCCATCCATTCAGGTCGGCAAATTCGGCCTCCAGTTCGGCTGCCTTTTCTCCGTCAGCATCAGTAAAGTCAGCTTTTTCATATATGGCCTCCCGCTCTTTCATTATTCTGTAGAGCTTTTCGTGGCCTAGTATCACAGTATCCATTACCGAATAACTGTCAAACTCAAATTGATCTTGTTTAAGGAATGCCATCCGTTCTCCAGGATTCATCGAAACTGAACCGGTCTGAGGCTCAATCTCCCCCGACAGAATTTTCAGCAAAGTTGATTTCCCGGCTCCGTTGGCACCAATGACACCGTAACAGTTTCCGGGTACAAACTTAATATTCACTTCATCAAATAAAACCCTTTTACCGTACCTTAAAGATACGTTTTGTACCGTAAGCATTGTATATCACTTTTTTTATGAACGAAAGTGCAAAACTACATAATCTAAGCTGATTTAACATGTTTCTTACAGCAAAATACTAAGGTTTCATCTGTTATAGGCCAACTCTTTCGCAGGTTTATTGTGCACAAGATCAATCTCAGTCAATGGTGTGCTCTGAAGTCAATTGTGTCACCGAATAATTCAAGTCAAAAAAACAGGTTTCCAATCCTTGGTTTCCACTGCAGTTAATACAGGCATTAATACAAGGGTAATATAATATCAATCTGAATCATCCAGCGAAGCCGATGGTATCAGAGCAGATTGCACAAAAAAGGGATCCCTCGTGAAGAGAGATCCCAGTGCAATCATTTCTTAAAAAATTAACCCTAGATCAAGGTATTACCCGCACAGTGTGTGCGCCTTTTCCGAGGCTTACTTTCGCATCTTGTTTTTTCAGTGAAGGCGTCTCTCCTTTGGTTACTGTCCAAAATTCAACCGCTCCATTTCCAGTTCCAAACTCAAGATACTCGAAGACGGTAACGGCAAGATTCGACCCATCTTTATCGAAGGCTACACTTCGTGGATAAATTCCCTCGAATGGATAGTCAGCAACTTTAGACAATGTTCCGTCCGCTCCAATCTTAAACAAAGTCAAGGAAGATCCCACGCCCGAACCAGCCTCGGTCCATTGAGAACCGCTTTTGGCTGCATTTACAACAACCAACATACTTCCATCAGGACTAATGGCAAAAGAACCGGGATTCACACCTACAGCGGTTTGGCTTGCCAGCTGGTGTTCAGTAGAGCCATCCATAGAGAATTTCACCAGCATCAACTCTCCTGCTTCTGTCGATTTCCCTTGCTCTCCTTTAGCATCTACCACGTAATAATTCTTGCCGTCAGTTGAGAAAGACCCGAAAGTAGGTTTCACGCCAACCTTGATGGCCTTACCTACCTGGTCTACATTTTTCAATTTACCGGCTTCCCGAATGACCTTATACATACCCACCTCATTATTATTAAGTGTGTAAGCGATAAAGTCTCCCGACGGGTGCCAGCTTAAGTCCACAATGTGTGTGGTGCTATCCAAGGCTGCCGGCAGATTCAGAAATCGGGTAGGTTTTCCATCGGCAGCAGTTTCAATAAATACTAACTCTTTACCAGCGTCCTGGGTAGAGATGATAAGTTCATTTTTATTTATATCAATAGCCGTAGGATTTTTTCCTACCGGAAAGCCGAATTTGGCTTTGGGATCAGCCAGGTTAGAGATGTCTACCACATATAGCTTCTCTCCAACCGGAAATTCAGAGAGTATATCTTTATATTCTGAGGTACCATCGGCAGGTTTTAGTTTATTTTCCAAAACAAAGGCTAATCTTCCAAAACTTGGAACAGCCATTGTCTTAGTATAACCAATGGCAGAATTGGAAATAATACTACTTCCCACTCCTTTAGTGCCTCTTACCACAGGAAATTTGATGGTCGTCAGTTGATCTTTCGCTGCGATGTCGGTCAGTAATTTACCATCTACTAAAGCAGAAGCTTCCATGTCTCCATCGGAAAGAACAACAATTCCTTTGGCATTGAAATCAATAGTAGACTGGGCAAGGGCTGCTGCCGGACCCATGGCGATTAAACCGGCAAATAGGGCGATTTTTTTCATAAAAATTAAAGTAAGTTAGATTAAAAAATTCGACATTATCCATGCCTTTTTACATGCCGAAAGAAACCCCATAATACCAAAAGGCCTACATAAAGTTTCTTCCACGATAACGCAATATACTATAAATAATGCCCAATAGGAAGAATTGGCCGGTTTAATTAGATGAACACCTTAGGATTTCTGTGGAACGTGCCGGGTAGAAATTATCCATGCAGACACGAAAAAGCCCTGACACTTACGCATCAGGGCTTTTCTATATAAGCTTTTACTTCTTAAGCAGCAACAGCAAGGGTACTTACATGCTTAGCCAATTTTGACTTTTGGTTAGAAGCTTTTTTCTTGTGAATGATGTTCTTCTTTGCCAAACGATCCAACATACTAGCCACAGTCTTGTAAACTTCGATCGCTACAGTTTTGTCAGTAGTATCACGTAGTTTTTTGATATACGAACGGGTAGTTTTATGCTGGTACCGGTTGCGCAAACGCTTTGTTTCGTTCGCACGGATTCTTTTTAATGCTGATTTATGATTTGCCATTGTATAATGATATTATGAGTCTTTTCTCAATCTGTCTGCAAAAATAGAGATAAGCTGGTAAATTGACAAATATTTAAGTTAATAAATTCTTCATTTTTTTATTCTGCCAAGAGTTTCACGTCAGAAGAAAGATATTCTTCTAGTCTGGTGAAGAGCTCCGAAACAGGCACGTTGGAAATTAGCTCACCCTCTATAGCCAGTGAAATTTTACCCGTTTGCTCCGAAATGATAATCACCAGCGCATCCGTGGCTTCACTCATACCTATACCGGCCCTATGTCGAAATCCTAAAGAAGACGAAATATCAATCCCATCGGCAACAGGTAGTACACATCGCGCTGCCTTAAGGCGCCCGTCAATGATCATGACCGCTCCGTCGTGCAACTCACTGTATTGATTAAATAAGGAAACGAGCAGGGGCTTAGACAATTTAGCATCCAGCATATCTCCCGTTTCGATGTACTTCCCCAGATCATCCTTCTTATTGATCACGATCAAAGCTCCCGTGAAGCTGGCTGCAATGGCTTTACATGCTTCGACTATTTCCTTTAAATTATGTGATTTAACATCAACAACCGCACTTCCCAGGATTTTTTTCAACAAACCACTATTGGTATAAATGGTAGACTTACCTATTATTAATAGGAACCTACGAATCTCTTGTTGGAATATCACAATGAGTGCCACTGCCCCTACCCCCATAAAATATTGCAGAATGGCCGTCATCAGCCCCAAGCCCAGCCCTCTAACCACCAAGTAAAAGAAGTAGACAAACAAATACCCCATAAACACCCTACTGGCAATGCTGCCACGCACTAGGGTGTACACCTGATAAAGTAAAATTGTTACTAAAAAAATATCCAGGACATCTGTCCAGTGTATATCCAAAAAACCGATACGCATAAAATTTATAAAAATACTCTGCAAAGTTACAAAAAAATAAACCGTTAATTGGTAATAGCCGTCCAGAGTTGTATCACTTCATGAGCGGCTCTCACATCATGCACTCTCAGTATAGACGTTCCTCTTTCCAGTGCAGCCATATGCAACGCGGTCGTCCCATTCAAGGCCATTTCCGCTGTACAACCTAGGGTTTTCCAGACCATCGACTTCCTGGAGACACCCGCTAGCAAAGGCACATCCAATAATTCTAGTAATGCAAGATCTCTCATTAATTCAAAGTTCTGACTTATATCTTTAGCAAAGCCAAATCCTGGATCTACAATAATGTCAGAAACGCCTAAGGATCTGAGGTAGTCAAGCTTAGGAACCAGTTCACGCACTACATCAGAGGCCACCCGGGTATACCCCGTATGACTTTGCATGTCTTGAGGTGTGCCCCGCATATGCATCAGTATATAAGGCACCTGAAGATCCCCTACCACCGAAAACATGGAGTCGTCAAGCGTCCCTCCCGAAATATCGTTGATCATGTGCCCACCACTTCTGATGGCGCTCTTCGCTACTTCGGAACGAAAAGTATCGATAGATATGATAAATTCGGGTAAATATTTATTGAGTGGTCCTATGATGGGTAATAAGCGATCCATTTCTTCATTCAAGCTCACGTCAGCTGCTCCTGGCCTCGTCGAATAAGCGCCCAGGTCTAGGAATGTTGCCCCCTCCTCCCACATCTGGGCGGCGGCATCTAAGGCTTGCTGAACAGATCTCTTACGGCTGTCAGCATAAAAAGAATCTGGGGTAAGGTTTAATATGCCCATTACCTTGGGTACAGAAAGGTCTAATATCCTACCTCCTACATTGAGCGTTTTTTTACTAACTTGCGGCATAATTAATTCAGTTAACCAGATTACACGACGTGAAATCCACAGAAGCGGAATATCAGGAAATCATTCAGTATTGCCAAGATCTTTTTATAAAAAAAAATCAGGATTATGGTACTTCATGGCGCATACTAAGACTTCCTTCTCTTACCGATCAGATTTATATCAAAGCGCAGCGCATCCGAACGATACAGGAAAAAGGCCTTCAGTTGATAGAAGATGACATAGCCGGCGAATTTATCGGTATAATTAACTATTGCGTAATGGCCCTTATACAGATCAAAGAAAACACGGATCCTAAAGCCGTCTCTACGGGCACCTCCAACTATTCGGAAGCTTATCACCAGGTGGTTGCTGAGGTACAACAACTCTTGTTCAACAAAAATCACGATTATGGTGAGGCCTGGAGAGATATGCGGGTAAGTTCCATGACCGACATCATATTAATGAAACTCCTTCGAATCAAGCAAATTGAAGACAATGCAGGGCAAACGATCGTTTCAGAAGGTATAGCAGCCGGGTACCAGGATATCATTAACTATTCCGTATTTTGCCTGATTCAATCCAACGGACTGTCTACAAATTCCAAGTAACCTTAATTGCTAAGCACACAAAACGGCAATGCAACCGCCTCAAATATTTTAAATCAACCTCATACTATAATATGAAGATTCTAGCCCAAATCTCAAGAGTAATCGTCGGTCTACTATTTGTGTTCTCGGGGCTCATCAAACTGAATGATCCCGTAGGAACACAGTATAAATTGGAAGAATATTTTGAGGTATTCGCTACGGATTTACCTGCCTTCCATGACTTGTTTATAGGCCTTATACCTTTTGCTTTATATTTCTCCGTATTTTTATGTGTTGCTGAGGTCGTATTAGGAATAGCACTTCTGGTGGCCTATAAGCCTAAAACTGTCTCCTGGCTGCTGCTGATTATTATTCTATTTTTCACATTCCTGACCTTCTACTCTGCTTATTTTAATAAGGTAACTGATTGCGGATGTTTTGGAGCGGCTATCAAGCTAACTCCCTGGACCTCCTTCGGTAAGGACCTGTTTTTATTAGCATTAATCTTAATCATTGTATATTATAGGAAAAAATTCAAACCCTTACCAACCGGTATGGTAGTAATGCTAGCCACCTTGGGTTCGCTGGGAGTAGCATTTTATGCATTACGCCACTTACCGCCTATCGATTTGCTGCCCTATCGTGTAGGGGCTAGTATACCAGCTCAGATGAAACCTTCAGAACCAATTCGGTATCAATACATATTCGAAAAAAATGGAGAAACTTTCAAGTTTGAAAAATATCCAAGCGATACGACCTTGGTATTTAAGGACATGATCATTCTTAATGAAGATGCCGCACCAAAAATAACAGACTACCGCGTGTGGAATGATGAGGGAGATTTTACAGAGGAGACTTTTAAAGGGGAAAAACTATTCATAATTCTAAAAAACTTTCATGATATTAATACTGCCGCGCTACCCGGCATTCAAAAGTTGATTTCTGAACTGAAGTCCTCGACTGTTGAACCTATCATTCTCACTTCCGGAAGCAGTGACGAGATTGATCGATTCTTACAAAGTCAGCAGTTAGAAGCGCCCTATTATTATGTTGATGCAACTGTACTTAAAACCATATCACGTTCTAATCCAGGCCTATGGTTACTGAAAGATGGAGTAGTAAGAGGCAAGTGGCATTATAATGACAGTCCTTCGGCAGGAGAGGTAACCAAGCTGGTACAGTGACATTTTTAATTCTAACATATTGATGAAGAATATTATTCTTGTGGGTATGATGTCTTCCGGTAAAACTACCATAGGCAAAAAGTTAGCCCAGAAACTTGGCTATAACTTTGTGGATCTAGACCAGCTTATTGTGGAAGATCAAGGTATGGAAATTACCGAAATCTTCTCACAACATGGTGAAGCATATTTTCGGAAGGTAGAAACCGAACTTTTAAACAAGTTAAGGCCCGATCAAAAGTTGGTGATAGCCTCAGGAGGTGGCACTCCTTGTTTCAATAATAATATGGAAACCATAAATAATTTAGGAATCAGTGTTTACCTTGATCTTCCTGCTTCGGTTTTGGCACAGCGAATAAGACGACATAACAAAGACGACCGTCCTATATTATCGGGAGCCGAATCCCTGGAGGATGTCTTGAACAAAAAAATAAGCGAACGGTCTCCAGATTATAACTTGGCACATTATAAAATTTCAGCTGAGTACTCTACGTCAGAATTGGTAGAAATTATCTCAGGATATATTGTAGAAGAAGGAGTTTAAAAGAATACATAGCCTATTTCAAACGGCCGGCCCTTCATTACAGAAGGGCCGGTCGAAAATAGTATACCGATATATAGGCTCATTGGGGTTGTCTAAAAGGCTAGCTTGGTTATTCTCCAAATAATACTCCCATCGTTAACTGAAAATTCATCGAAGTGTTCTTAACTGATGCTGAATAATAATTTTGAGGATTGTTCAATTCATATGGCGTAAAGGCAGTTTTAAAACTTCCGACAGTACCTGAAAGATCCGCAAAGAAACTTCTCTTACGCACCCCAACTCCCAATGATCCAAAAATCTTCTCGCGGTTTATTCCATTATTCCGGTTTTGGTAAGGATCGGCCAAATAGGCAATTCCTGCACGTGCCCTGAATACGCCCACCCTATATTCTCCTCCAAGACGCACATTCACAGAATTTCTGTAAGTATTCTTTATTTCGGAATTTGTATTAGACTGAAATTCATTATTACGATCTGCATTCATATAACTTGTATTGGTACGCATTCCCGCGTAGCCTATGTACTCAATCGTTCCAGTGACAAAGCCGCTTCTGTTCACCAGGTATGTCGCGCCTATCGAACCCTTAAAGGGTCCTGTAATCCGATAAACAAAGTCATTAGGAGCCATATCTACGTAGTCGTAGGTTGGTTCAAACAAATTGCCTTCCCCGTCAGCTATCATTCCATCCACGAAAGTAGCTCCGTGATAACTGTTAAAGGTCTCCTTTACAGAACTAAAAGTTGGTGAAGACACTTGCCCCCCCAGCTGAAATGATGGATTCAATTTATAGATGATACCCATGTTAAGATTAATGCCATTTCCCTTAACTGATAAATCATCGACCTTCGTATTGGAAACTATATCCGGACTATTCAAATATAGGTCGTCATGATAAAAATTATAATTATAGCGAAGTCTGGTCAAACCTACACTTCCCCCTACATATAATTTATCATCATAGTTTCCTGCATAAGCCAAACTGATCTGTGTACTAGCCCCTTCGGACTTAAAGACGCCGAGTTGATCTACGGCACTATTGGCATCAAGTGCCGACCAAGTATTGGGTACGGTCGTCTGGCTATTTTCAGGATTGATCAGGTAGAGCTGGTAATAAGCTGCTGGCAGACTGTATGCATAGGGTAGACTTCCATTGGATCCGGGATCGAAATCATCCTCTAAGTTTTTAATTGAATATTGATTGACATTGGCATCTTCCACAACCCGATCTAGGAAAGAACTCTTATCATTAATACCGGCATAAGTGAATTGAGTGTGCAGCGACTGCTGCCGGGAAAAAGACAGTCCAAAAGAAGATCTTTTCCACTTGCGTTGAAAACTGGGTTGACTGGTAAATATCAGACTCCCTTGAGCAATATTAAAGTTACCCTTGTTTTCGGACCTCATGGTTCCAATATAATCGGTCTCCGTATTCAGGGTAGACACTGCCGGACTGATAGAAAATTCGGAACGATTGTAAAAGCCTAATCCAGCCGGATTTCCATAGATATTGCTGGCATCGCCTCCCAATGCGGCGTGATTGCCTCCTACCCCCTGAAATCGGGCAGTACCGGTCTGATTACTTTCAGAAAATCGAAATGCCTCTCCAGCATACTGCGCTTGAGTACCTAAAGAAACCAAACTTAATAATGATAAAAATAAATATCGATTTACGTTGATCATGGCCTATTCTGGAATAAGGTTATATTTTACTAGTATACAAACGAAAACCCTGCAAAAAAATGACGTTTTGCAGGGTTTAATTTACTTTTATGCGCTTAACAGCCTCATTAAGATCATCTTGGCCCTCGAGACGATGGACGACTGCTCCCCCCACCAGAGGAAGGTGTACTTGAGCTTCGGCTTGGAGCACTATAGGTTCTTGTTGGAGCCGTATAGGTTCTCGTTGGGGGGGTATAACTCTCTCTGGCTGGAGCTCTGTATGTTTCCGTAGTACGGCTTGGGGTACTATAACTTCTAGTAGGCACACTATTACTCCTTGTAGGGGTCGAGTATGACCTGGTAGGCGTCTCTGAGGGATTGCTATAGGAACGACTCGAAGGTCTGCTATAGGTCGGGTTTGTACCAGAAGTAGTTGACCGAGGACGGGAATAATAAGTATTCGCTTCGGACGAACTACGTAAACTGCTTCTGGAAGTACCGCTTGTAACGCCCGCCTCGGACGACCGGCTGCGTGTTCCATAATAGGTATTGGCCCGTGATGCATTGGATGCAGACCGACTGCTAGTCCCTGATCCGTCAACTGAAGAGCTTCCCTGGCGGGCACTACGTCTTGTACCCGTATTAACTATCGAATTGGTCCGGGAAGTGGTAACCGCCTGATTATTATATCTGCTCGTACCTGACCCAGAGGTTCGAGGCCCTGCAGATCTGATTCCTACCCGTTCATAATTATTATTAACCACGACTACAGGACGGCTATATGCCCAGGGACTAATACCGTAGCCATATCCTCCATAGTAACGATCATACATGCTATAACCCAGCATACTTCCGTATCCCATCATGCCACCGTATCCGAAGGGAGAATAAAAGGGGTCGTACATAAACGGATCATAGAACCCCATCATACTGCGGTAACCAAATGGAGAGTAGCCCATGCCATATCCCATGCCATAGCCAAGCGATAAAGAAGGACGGAAACCAAAACCTCCCATGCCTAGCCTAAAGCTTATACCACTCCCTGGCCAGTAATTACCCATGCCCATAAAGGGATAGGCATTACGGGTCGCCTGATTGTATCCGTCGGCATACCCACTATTATAACCTACCTGATCTGAAACACGGCGCTGCACGTTACGGGATGAAAGATAGTTTTCGTCGTAATAATCGGCCGTACCCTCCTGACCAGACGGGCTATTTTGAGCATAATCTGGATTATCATATCGGGATACTTCACCGGCTTTAGACGATTCGTATCGTGCAACGGGTCCCGAACTACCACCATATAGGTCGTCGTATTCTGCACCTGAGCGGGAGACATAATTATTGGTAGTACACCCCCAGGCACCAAAAACGGCTAATAAAGAAAATATTTTAAATTTATGATTAATCATCATGGCTGCTGTGAGATTAAAAGTTCGGTACTAATATACAAAAAATTTGTACCCTTAATGATATTTTAACATCAAAAATAGTCCATTAATTCCAAAGTTGGTATAATAAACTATCTTTGCACCCAAAAGTAGATCAGGGCTTTTAACCTGTTAAAAGTCCGTATCAAGTCCAAAAATTAATCACCTTAAGCATGAGTAAAGCCTTACCAAAGCGAAGCGAAAACTACTCCGAATGGTATAATGAACTAGTAAAACGGGCCGATTTGGCCGAGAACTCCGCGGTAAGGGGTTGTATGGTTATTAAGCCATATGGTTACTCGATCTGGGAAAAAATGCAGCGTGCTCTGGACGATATGTTTAAAGAGACGGGACATTCTAATGCATATTTTCCTTTATTTATTCCCAAATCCTACCTGAGCAAGGAAGCCTCACATGTGGAAGGATTTGCCAAAGAATGTGCTGTAGTTACCCACTATCGACTAAAGAATGACCCTGACGGCAAAGGAGTTATAGTAGATCCGGATGCAAAACTTGAGGAGGAGCTGATTGTACGCCCTACCTCCGAGACGGTAATCTGGAGCTCCTATAAAAACTGGATTCAATCGTACCGCGACCTACCTCTGTTAATCAATCAATGGGCTAATGTTGTGCGCTGGGAAATGCGCACAAGATTATTTTTGCGAACAGCAGAATTTCTATGGCAGGAAGGCCATACGGCCCATGCTACCTCTGCCGAAGCGGTAGCCGAAACCAAACAGATGTTAGAAGTTTATGCCACATTTGCTCAGGAATGGATGGCCTTACCCGTTGTCAAAGGGGTTAAGACTGCTAATGAAAGATTTGCAGGAGCGGAAGACACCTACTGTATCGAAGCTCTTATGCAGGATGGAAAGGCCTTACAAGCAGGCACCTCTCACTTTCTAGGCCAAAATTTCGCCAACGCATTCGACGTAAAATTTCAGAGCAAAGAAGGAAAATTGGAATATGTATGGGGAACTTCATGGGGAGTGAGTACCAGACTTATGGGTGCCCTAATTATGGCTCATTCCGACGACAACGGATTGGTTCTACCGCCCAAGCTAGCGCCTATCCAGGTGGTGATCGTACCTATCTACAAAAATGAAGAACAGCTTGCGGCCATTTCTGAGGTAGTAGCGCCAATTGCCAAGGAATTAAAAAAGCGCGGCATTTCCGTCAAATTTGATGATAATGATGCGTTTAAACCAGGATATAAATTTGCAGAATACGAACTGAAGGGTGTACCTGTAAGGCTCGCCCTAGGTGCGCGTGACCTGGAAAACAATACGGTGGAAGTGGCCCGCCGTGATACCAAAACCAAAGAGACCGTTTCTCTTCAGGGAATTGAGTCCTACATCTCAGACCTACTGGATAATATACAAGAAACGATTTACAATAAAGCCCTTGCATTCCGCGAAGAGAACACCACCTCGGTGGATAGTTATGAAGAATTTAAGGAATTGCTCGATGGTAAGGGGGGCTTCATACTGGCCCACTGGGACGGAACTCCAGAGTCGGAGGAAAAAATTAAAGAAGAAACCAAAGCAACTATTCGCTGTATTCCTTTGGACCAAAAGGAAGAATCTGGCACCTGCATTTATAGTGGAAAGCCCTCAAAGGGACGGGTTGTATTTGCACGGGCATATTAATTTTAAGACTTTTGTAATCCGGCCGGTCGACGGGAAATATTTATTTCGATCGAAAAAACTAAACAATTTCAATTATGAAACAAGCGCAAGCAGGTGATACCGTTCAAGTTCATTACAAAGGAACACTTACTGATGGTCAGTTATTTGATTCATCGGAAGGACGTGAACCACTTAGCTTTCAATTGGGAAGCGGCATGGTGATAAAGGGATTTGACGACGGTGTTGCCGGTATGGCCATTGGAGAGAAAAAAACAATCAATATTCCTAACGAAGAGGCTTACGGCCCCGTGAATGAGGAAATGGTTATTAAATTTCCCAAGGCTCAAATCCCTTCTGATATTCCTTTGGAACTTGGAAGCACCTTAAATATGCATCAGGAAGGTAACGGTCAAACGGTGCCCGTAGTTATAAAGGAAGTAGGAGATGAATTTGTGGTATTGGATGCCAATCACCCTCTAGCGGGCAAGGATTTGGTATTCGAATTAGAATTAGTAAGTATAGATTAATTGCGAAGCCAATTTTCTATTTTTTTAAAATTTTTGGGCGACCGGTATAAAAACTGGTCGCCCTATTTTATTCCGCCCATTTTAAACTGAATGATCCGGATCCTGCTCTAGACACTTTCATTAAAATTTGTTTTTCGGCCAAATCATTTAACATGCGCTCAGCCCTTTTCTCTGATATATTGATCACCTTGCTAAAGGCCTTTGGGTCGATCGTATCCTGTTCTCTAAGCATATTAATCAGGGTCTTAACATGGCGCGATGCCAGAAGTTTTTGGGTATCGGCATCCACATCTCCTGTCATGAGAAGTCGGGGAATAGGTATGCTCTTATCTTTTACCCTAATGTAAATGATTCTTTCGCCTTTCTCATTGATCAAAAAATGAGGCTTATCATCGCTTTCAGCGACCTCAACTCTTAAAATCACCCTGCCATCTAGCTTGATGGTTTTTATAGTTAGAACCAAGGGAGGATCCATTAGCTGGGTAGCAGCTCTTTCCAGCTTTTGTAGCTCGTGCAGTTCCGATGGTACACCCAGCACCTCTCCCTGATCTCCTACTCCTACGAGTAAAATTCCCCCTGAGGTATTAGCAAATGACGTAAGGGTTTTGGCAATCTTAAAGACGCTATCGATCCTTCTCTTAAATTCAATAACGAGGCCTTCACCCTCCTTGATAAGTTCTATTGTAGATTTTGTTTTCAAATCAGACCGTATTTTTTGCCAGGAAAAGATTTTACCACTCCTTGAAATTCTAAACTCAGCAAGAGGTTGGCCAACTTATTTAAGTGCATCCCAGACTGCCAGGCAATCTCGTCTAAATGTAAAACGCCCTTCTGGTGCAGCAGAGCAAGTAATTGTCCTTCATCCTGGGTATACCCTTCAAATATGCCGTATTTAGGCCCTAGAGTCGCGCTGTCACCGAATAATGTTGGCTCTGGTTGTTGGTTCCATCCTAAGGCCTCTGCCATATCATTGACCGAAGTAAAGATAGCGGCCTTATTGTCGCGAATCAAGGCATTACAACCTTCTGAAAAAACTTGTCCCAAATTACCCGGAACTGCATACACTTCCCTATGATAATTGAGGGCAAACTCTACCGTGATCAAACTCCCCCCTTTTTTGGCCGATTCTATAACTATGGTTACATCCGACAATCCAGCTATAATCCGGTTTCGGGCAGGGAATCTTGAGAAATCTGGGCGGGTGCTTAAAGCATTTTCCGTAACAATTCCTCCATTTTCCATCATGTCTTTCGTTGTACGTATATGCGCTTCTGGATATATCACATTCAGGCCGCTAGCCAGAATGCCGATCGTAGGGAGTTGATGCTTAACACAGGCTCTATGCGCCGTAATATCCACCCCATATGCCAAACCACTTACCACCAAGGGCCCGTATGGGCTCAAGTCTCGAATCATGGACTCAGTAACCATTTTGCCATACTCGCTCACCTGACGAGTACCCACAATACCGATAACCAGACCTAAATTAAAGTTGAAGAAGCCTCGGGAATATAAAACTATGGGTGCGTCATATAGCGCCTTCAGCCGGCTGGGATAATCATTGTCCGTATAAAAATAAAGATGGGTGTTACTCCGTAAACAAGCTTCATACTCCTGCTGACCGAAGGCCAGACCTGACTTTAATAGAATGGTTCGAGCCATTTTTTCCCCAACCCCTGGCACTTTCATTAATTTTCTAAAGTCACTATTGAATACGTTTATCGCACTTCCGCAATAACTGATGAGCTGTCGAACCGTTACAGCACCTATGCCCGGGGTATGAATCAGGGCAAGTATGCCAATTTTTTCATCTACCGTTAACTCTGACATGGTCTTGGCGTTGAAAGTTAATGAAAAGATACTTGTCCGGGCATCCGTCCTGAATTCCCCACTTTAGGAGTTGGCACGGGAATTGCCCATGCACCTTTCAGATTCATTTATAGTAAAAATAGCAATAATCTTCACAAATCAATATGGATTCAAAAGTTAATGATACCGTAATCTCCGATATATCGGAGATTGGTATGGGAGCCAACTGCCTGGACAATGGCGTAAGTTTTAAAGTATGGGCCCCGCATGCCGAGGCAGTATCGGTATCAGGAAGCTTTAATGATTGGGATTCATCGGCCCATCCTTTACAAGCCATGGACCATGGGCACTGGGGAGCCATCGTGCCCGAAGCGAAGGAAGGTGATGAATACAAATATATATTAAAGACGGCTCAGGGAGAACTGAGCAGAAATGACCCCTACGCTACCAAAGTCACTAATTCGGTAGGAAATAGTGTCGTCTATAATCACAATTCATTTGACTGGGCCGACGATTCTTTTCAGATACCCGCCTGGAATGAGCTAGTGATTTACGAAATGCATATAGGCACGTTCAATGTCGTAGAAGAAGGAAGAGTAGGCACATTCGAATCGGCCTTGGAACGACTATCTTACCTGAAGGATATGGGTTTCAATGCCATCGAATTAATGCCTTGTACCGAATTTGCCGGAGATAAATCCTGGGGTTATAATCCATCGAACCCCTTTTCTATAGAATCGGATTATGGTGGGCCGGAAGGGCTGAAAAAGTTTGTCAAGGCAGCGCACGAAGCCGGAATAGCGGTTATTCTAGATGTTGTTTACAACCATTTCGGCCCTTCCGATCTGGACCTTTGGCAATTTGATGGTTGGCAAGAAAACGATCATGGTGGAATCTATTTTTATAACGATTGGAAGTCAGAAACACCATGGGGAAATACACGCCCTGATTACGGTCGACAAGAAGTACGTCAGTACATTTATGATAACGCCATGATGTGGCTCCGCGATTACCGCATAGATGGACTCCGAATGGATATGGTACCCTATATCAGGAATGTCAAGGCCGACGGAAACCCTGGCAACGATATCCCTGAAGGAATGACTCTTATCCAATGGATTAATCATGATATTCAAAAGTACTTCCCCAATAGAATCACCATTGCCGAGGATATGCATGCCCTCAGCTTCATTACCGACAGTACCGACAGCGGCGGTCTGGGTTATGGGTCACAATGGGATGCTAGCTTCGTCCACCCGGTGAGAGAGGCGATTATCACTCAGCATGATGAAGACAGAAGTATGGAATCGCTAAAAAATGCGGTACTTCATCGCTATAATAACGACGTGTTTCAAAGAATTATTTACACAGAGTCTCATGATGAGGTGGCCAATGGACAGGCCCGAGTGGCCGAAGAAATAGCTCATGACGACGTAAATAACTGGTATTCTAAAAAGAGAGCCTCATTAGGTGTTGCCATGGTCTTAACTTCTCCCGGGATTCCTATGATATTCCAGGGGCAGCCCCTCTTAGAGGATAAGTGGTTCTCGGATAATGATCCGCTCGACTGGTCCCGTCTCGAACGTTTCGAAGGGTTTGTTCAGTTGCATAAGGAACTGATACACTTACGCAGGAACTGGTATGGGGTTACAGCTGGTCTCCAGGGCCAGAATACTCAGGTCATCCGCGTAGACGAGGATCATAAAGTTTTGGTCTACCATCGCTTCCAGGAAGGTGGGCCGAAAGACAGCGTAGTCATGGCATTTAACTTTTCAGCATCAGGCTACGAAGACTATAAAGTAGGTTTCCCTGCCACGGGAGCGTGGCAACTGCGATTTAATAGCGACGCAGCCAAATTCGATCAAGATTTCTCTGACATGGCACAACATGACCTTGAAGGATACGAAGGAGAATATGATAATCAACCGGCATTTGTATCAATGAACCTCCCTCCCTACTCTGTTTTGATTTTCTCACAGGAGTAAGAAAACCTAACACTTATAAGCGGTTAACGGAGCTTTAATAACCAGAGAAGGCTGTCCTTGGGACAGCCTTCTCTGGTTATTAAACTAAAAAATAATTCAGTATTTAATCGATTACTCTAAACAACCGATTCCAGCGTATTTTGTTAAAGAAGCTGGTAGGATTCGGATCTAAGGACATCCAAACGAATACCGCCTTTCCGACGATATGATCGAATGGCACAAAACCCCAATAACGGGAGTCCGCAGAATTGTGACGGTTATCTCCCATCATAAAGTAATAGTCTTGCTTAAAAGTGTATTCCGAAATGGTTTTTCCATCAATTTGTACGCTATTGTCCGATACCTCTACCCTCTCATGATCCTCATAATTTTTAATCACAGGACCATACATAGCAATATTCTCCGGGGTGAGCTGAATGGTCATACCCTCCGATGGAACGGTTACCGGGCCATAATTGTCACGATTCCATTTGAATAGGTTAGAGTTAGGATATAGCATGGGTTCGCTAATCTCTTTCGGTGACATTACGGTAGTAACGGAAGAAACGAAATCGTAACTTTCCAATGTCTTGGCAATATCAACTGTTGTCCAAACCAGGTAACCTTTTTTATTATTGGATGGAATGGTATCTCCAAAAGTCTCCTCATAGGCCTGGAACTCCGAAATGCCATTCTCACGAAACACTTTGGTTTCATTTACTGGTGTAGTGGTAGCTACAAAATATTCATTTTCCATTCTTACCGGATCCGGGACTTTCTCACCATTGGCGAATACCTCTAGATTTCGGACTTCTAATTTGTCCCCAGGCAACCCCATACATCTTTTGATATAGTTGGTTTTCAAATCGATAGGATGCTGCAGTTCGGGAGGATAGTTAAATACGACCACATCACCCCTCTTTACTTCGCTGAAACCAGGAAGGCGGTACTGAGGTAATTGTATGGCATCCGAATAAGATGGAATATTGGTTCCCCAGATGGTCTGGTGGGTCAACGGAACCTGCAAGGGAGTTTTAGGAGTACGGGTACCATAATGCAGCTTACTTACAAATAAGAAATCTCCTACCAGCAGGCTGTTTTCCATAGAGGGGGTAGGAATGGTAAAGGCCTCAAAAAAAAGCCAGCGAATCAGGGTTGCGGCCACTACCGCAAAGAGCACCGAATCGAACCATTCTCTTAAAGGGGATTTATGTTTTTTAGAAGAAGTAGCCATATATGTAATTTTAGATAACTATGAGGATTTAAGGGACAATTTATTGTGGGGGGCTATGATTCCAGATGAGCAAGCATATCATCCATACCGAATATGCCTGATTTGTCTTGAAGCCATTCGGCAGATACTACGGCTCCCAGCGCAAAGCCCTGACGGCTATGGGCGGTATGGGCAATTTCTATCGTATCTATTTCGGATTCATAACGAATTATATGCGTACCAGGCACTTCTCCTTTCCGCTCTGCTGTAATCGTAATGGCTTCCTTTTCAGTATCGGGAGCAAGGGTATATTTGTTAATACCGTCGTACTCGGCAATGACTCCTTCCGCTAAGGTAATTGCAGTACCACTTGGCGCATCCAGTTTATGGATATGATGAATCTCCGTCATCGAAGGCTGGTAGCCTTGTCCATTCATGAGTCTGGCTAATATTTTATTTAGTCTGAAAAATAGATTCACGCCAATACTATAATTAGAGGCATAGAAAAAGGAACCTTTTTCTGCAGCACATAGAGTTTCTATTTCTGACTTATGTTCCAGCCAACCTGTCGTTCCACTTACGATAGGCCATCCCTTTTTAATGCAATAAGTAATGTTATCGTATGCCGCCTCAGGAGCACTAAATTCTATGGCGACATCTACATCATCTTTTCCTAAAACTTCCAGGTCATTACGATTGGAAATATCAATTCTACCGACTATTTGGTGTCCTCTTTCCAGGGCTATTTTCTCAATGGTTTTACCCATTTTTCCATAACCAAGCAATAATACTTTCATCAAACAATATTTTTAGGTACGCTATTTAATATTTAAAACCAGGCGTAGACCCGGTGCCGGAAGCAGCAAACCAGGCTGCTGCAATTTAGGGCCTACTTTCAGGCTTAGATCTTCTGACAAGTCAAATGTTTTGAGATGGGCCGCCACATTTGCTTCCACGATCGTTAGTCCATAAATAAGACCTGCCACAATAATGGATAAATTTTTATTTCTACGCCAGTAATTTTTCCCCCTTTTTACTTGATCAATGGTTAATTCCTGAACCGTATTCTCGGTATGAAAAAGGTTTCGTACCAAGACCGGACGAGTACTCGCTCCAGTCACCTGACCATAATCCGGATTATCCACCAGTTCACCATCACTATTTAAGATTTTTTCATTCAAATCGTAAAAGGATTTGTAGGCTGATAAATAATCCTGATATTTTATTTGATTGAGCACATAGGCATAAATGCCCCCTCCTATACCCAGATAAATAATGGGCAATTTCCAATAATCGCGATTATAAAATTGACCACCTCCTGGCACAAGAGCCCAGCGAGTAGCCTTTTTGGGTACAGGAATAAATTTCGATAGCTTCGCAGCGGACATAGAATCTGCAGATATCGTTGTTACACTATCTTGTACCTGCGCGCCTTCCGGAGTAACTTTCAGACTATCGGTTATTATCACCTGCCCCAAAAGAGGTAGACTGACGCAAATTGCACAAAAAATTTGTAGAATGGTTTTCAAGGGCTATTTTATAATTTCAGCGTATCCAATATCCTCTTTAACTCCTCTTCAGAAGCAAAAGGGATTTTGATTTCCCCTTTATGATTGGGATTGCTCTTAACTGATACCTTGGCACCAAACAGGGAGGAGAGCTGAAATTGTAGCGTCTTTAGTTCCTGAACAGGGACGGAATTTTTGGCCGGATTGGAAGCTGTTGCCGAAGTAGTACCTAACCTACGGACTTCTTCCTCAACTTTACGCACCGACCACCCCTCGTCTATGGTTTTATTAAAAATTGCCAGTTGATTTTCTTCACTATGTATGGTAATCAGCGCCCGTGCATGTCCCATGCTAATCTGACTGTCCCTGAGTGCTGCCTGAATGACAGGTGGAAGTTTCAGCAGCCTGATGTAATTATTCACCGTTGTGCGATTCTTACCGACCCTGGCACCCAGTTCATCCTGCTTGAGGCTACATTCCAAAATCAGCCGCTGGTAGCTTAAGGCAATTTCAATCGCATTAAGATTTTCACGCTGAATATTCTCTATAAGCGCCATTTCCAGCATCTGCTGATCGTCAGCAGAGCGAATATAGGCTGGAATTCGCTCCATCCCTATTGACCGAGAGGCCTCCAGTCGTCGCTCTCCAGAGATGAGCTGAAAACGATCGGGCCCCAGTTGCCTTACGGTGATGGGCTGAATAATACCTTGTACTTTTATAGAGTCAGCAAGCTCCATCAAAGCTTCATGGTCGAAATGGGTTCGTGGCTGGTAGGGATTCGATTCGATGAGTTCGAGCTCAATTTCACTCATCCCACCAATGGTTTCGCTGGGTATGATACGTGCGGCCGTACGCGGTGTGTTCACCTTGTCTGAATCCTGAAGCAAAGCACCAAGTCCTCGCCCCAACCCTGTCATACGCTTATTCTTATTGCTATTGTCCATAGAATGCTTCCTCCGTTTCAAAAACTCAGTGTCCGTTTACCCCCATTTGATTATCGGCGGAGAAGTGTCCGTTTTTTTCAAGAATTTCCCTTGCCAGATTCAAATAACTAACCGCCCCCTTGCTTTCTGCATCTTGAGCCATTACCGGAATACCATAACTTGGGGCTTCACTAATACGAACATTTCTAGGAATAATTGTGTTAAAAACTAAAGACTGAAAATGATTAGTCACTTCATTTACGACTTGATTGGATAGTCTGAGTCGAAGATCGTACATAGTCAAAAGAATGCCTTCAATGATTAAGTCCGTATTTAGTCGAGACTGAATAATGGTGATAGTATTGAGTAGTTTGCCTAAGCCTTCCAGGGCAAAGTATTCACATTGAACAGGAATAATCACTGAATCCGCCGCAGTAAGACTGTTAATCGTAATTAAGCCTAGAGAAGGAGAACAATCAATGATTATAAAATCATAAAGATCTTTAATTCCAGCCACGGCAAGCTTCATTCGATGTTCCCGATCTTTCAGATTAATCATTTCAATCTCTGCCCCTACCAGATCAATATGTGAAGGAATGAGATGTAGGTTGGGAAAATCGGTCTCTATGATTATACTAGCCGTTTCCACCTGCTCAATCATGCATTCGTAAATGCTATTCTCCATGTCCTGAGGGTTGAAGCCCAAGCCCGATGTTGAATTAGCCTGAGGATCTGCGTCGATGATCAGGGTGCGAAATTCTAATGCAGCTAAACTCGCTGCCAGATTTATCGCTGTGGTCGTCTTTCCGACACCGCCTTTTTGGTTTGCTATTGCAATTACTTTGCCCATGAATATTGTGAGTTACCAGACGTCAAATTTCCGTTATTCATATCAATCTACCAAAAAATGTTCCACGGAGTTATAACAATCTTCTTTAATGTTCTCATATACAAGTCATTATCAAAGATTATTATTTAATTAATTTTTAAGTATCCGCTCTATGAAGGCTATGTTTCACGCCCAGACGGCAGTACCCTCCGTACAATTTTTGCACATTTCAATCTCTGATCTGGATTTAATTAAAGAAGCACGGAAATCACTATATTTTTTGCCTCTCCATAATTCCTTGAACGTCTGCTGTTTCATATCACCCAGTTTATATTCCGCATCTTTATCGAAACAACAAGGTACTACCGCTCCATCCCAGGTGATTACGCAGCTATGCCACATCTTCCAACAATGGTCTACAAACTTATTTTTTATGCTGTATCTTCCAGATTCTTGCTTCTTATATCTTGAATATTTGTCAATGGTTGGAATTAGATCGGAACCTTCCTCGTAATCATATATCTGGGCAGTCTTCAACCCAACTTCATCCACACCCATCTCTTTAGCCAAGGCCTGTACCTCGGCGATCTGATGTTCATTGGGCTTGACGACCAAAAATTGAAAAATGACATGAGGCGTACTGGATTTAAGCTCCTTTTTCCATTTTACAATATTTCGGGTTCCTTCCAGGACCTTCTCCAGACTCCCGCCCACCCGATACTGTTCATATACATCTTGGGTAGTCCCATCAATAGAGATTATCATCCGATCCAAGCCCGATTCCACAGTCCGCTTCGCCTTTTCATCTGTAAGGTAGTGCCCGTTAGTAGAAGTGGCTGTATAAATCCCTTTTTTGTGCGCATAGGACACCAGATCGAAAAATTTGGGATGCAGATAAGGCTCACCCTGAAAATAAAAAATCAAATAAAGCAGCCGATCGGCGAGTTCATCAATGGTACGTTTATACAGACCCTCTTCCATCATACCAGTCGGTCGGGTAAAAGAGCGTAGCCCGCTAGGGCATTCAGGACATCGCAAATTGCAGGAGGTCGTAGGTTCAAAAGAGATGGCAATCGGCATTCCCCAGTGAACCGGACGGCGGGTAGCTTTTGAATAAAAATAACTTCCCAATATTTGAATGGCATTCAAGGCCCTCTTCGGGGTCACTTTCGACAGCAAATTAAGCCCGTCTTTGATATTCTTGTTCATTGATGTTCATGGCTGAGACTCTAAATAGAGATCTCGGTGGTATATTTTATTTCGGATATGGCGAAGTAAGTACTAATATGCAATACGCTGGTGAGTGCCGAAAGCTTAAACTGATAGAATTGATTGAAGGCCTCTCCATCTTGTACAATGATCTTCAACATATAATCAAAATTACCAGATACCATTGAACATTCAAGCACTTCTTCCATTTCTTTCACTGAAGCGTTGAAATCTTCAAAGCTTTCCTTCTGCTGTTTATCCAATGTCACATGACAAAATACCATCAGTGGCCTACCCAATGCCTTCCGATTAAGAAGCCCTACATATCGATCTATAAAGCCTTCTTTCTCCAATTTTTTGATGCGCTCATGCACCGGGGTAACCGACAAATTGATGTCACTGGCAATTTCTTTAATGGTCAATCTAGCATTACGCTGTAAATGCCTGAGAATTTTCTTGTCTATCTCGTCGGGAAACATGCTTAGATTATTTTTCTATAGGAAGGAAAAAAATAAAAAATTATTAGAAATAATTTCTAGCAAATATATCATTACTAGTTTTATTTTTCAATATTTTTATCTATATCAGGAAATATTTTTACTGTACCTTATTTTTGTAGGAAAATAAACTAAACAAACTAAATCGGCATCAATATGATCATTGGCGTTCCTAAAGAAATCAAAAACAATGAGAACCGAGTAGCCGTGACTCCGGCTGGGATCACAGAATTCAAAAAGAAAGGACATAGCATTTATGTGCAGGCTGGGGCCGGTCTAGGAAGTGGTTTCTCCGACGAAGACTATAAGGAAGCGGGAGCCGATATCCTGCCGGGTATCGAGGAGGTATATGCCATAGCTGAAATGATCATCAAGGTAAAAGAACCTATTGAGGAAGAATATGACCTTATCAGGGAAGGTCAATTGCTCTTCACCTACTTCCACTTCGCCTCTTCAGAGAAGCTTACACATGCTATGATAGAGCGGAAGGCAATCTGTCTTGCCTATGAAACCGTAGAAAAAACCGATAGGAGCTTGCCCCTACTCGTTCCTATGAGCGAAGTCGCCGGTCGCATGGCCGTTCAAGAAGGTGCCAAGTTTTTAGAGAAACCTTCTGGAGGTTTTGGAATCCTGTTAGGCGGTGTTGCAGGGGTCAAACCTGCCCAGGTACTCGTATTAGGAGGAGGAGTGGTAGGTACGCAATCAGCAAAAATGGCGGCGGGTCTGGGAGCCAATGTTACCATCGCCGACGTCAACTTACAACGCCTTCGCTACCTGGAGGACATCATGCCGGCTAATGTCGATACCATCATGTCCAATGAGTACAATATCAAGGAGCAAATCAAACAAGCCAACTTGATTATCGGAGGAGTTCTGATCCCGGGGGCTAAAGCACCTTCGCTCATTACACGGGATATGCTAAAGTTAATGAAACCGGGTACTGTAATGGTTGATGTTGCCATTGACCAGGGGGGCTGTTTCGAGACCTCCCATGCCACGACTCACGAAGATCCGATCTACGTGATCGATGAAGTCGTTCACTATTGTGTAGCCAACATGCCTGGGGCAGTGCCATACACTTCCACTTTGGCCCTAACCAATAGTACGCTTCCTTATGCGTTACAACTAGCTAATAAGGGCTGGAAGAGCGCCTGCCAGGATAACCTTGAACTTCAAAAAGGGCTTAATGTTGTCAATGGACTGGTTGTCTTTGATGGAGTTGCCGAAGCATGGAACCTACCCTATACCCCGGTTAGCCAAGTCCTTTAATCGCCCATGCCACCGCCTATCAGCTCAGGCGGTGGCATATGCACCTCAAGTGTACTGTGTAAACAAGCAGAATGCAAAATTTGAATGGGTAGTCCTGCTGATGATATTTCCCTCATCCTAAAATTTGTTGCCTGCTCAATCTATAGAGGAACAAAAGGCACCAAGGTAATTATCAGCACATTTATGATAATTCAAAGGAGCACTATTATTATATCATTTACCCATGTCACTATTCCTGCCCCTTTTGTCACTTTCATGAAATATTCCAATTATTTTAAGACAACATAGTGCTTAGGAATATTTTTTTATCTATTTTTGCATAAAATTTTGAACGAACATCCGTTCGCTTCTCTGCTTCATAATTCGGTAAGAGCCAACGATTGGCCGCCCAACCTATTCCATATGTCTGGTTGGCATACCGCTTCCTTACGCAGAGCCCCACGGATTGTTTGTGGTGGGCTTTGCACAATCCCTATTTAAATTATCGTTCAGGAGACCATCGGATGGGCTCAGGCTTGATTTAAGCTTCCATTCGCCGGACCAACAGCAAGTGTGCAAAAAATTTGCTATGAATCCAGGTTTTAAAACCTGGCTACATGGTCTGGTGTACCCTGTATTTTGATTTTAGAATAATATAATAACAACAATAGAATGACAACTGAAATTATTGAATCTTTCTCAGAGCTTGGTCTCTCAGAAAACACCCTGAAAGGCTTAACAGAAATGGGTTTTACCAAACCTTCTCCAATACAAGCTCAGGGAATCCCGGCCGTAATGGGCGGCTCCGATGTTATAGGACAGGCCCAGACAGGTACCGGTAAGACTGCCGCATTTGGAATACCCGTTTTAGAAAGAATAGATATCAGCAATAATGCTGTTCAAGCTTTGGTTTTATGTCCTACCAGAGAATTAGCTGTTCAGGTATCAGAAGAACTAGGCCGCTTGGCAAAATTCCACAGAGGCGTTCGTATTGAAGCAATTTATGGAGGAGACTCTATAGAGCGTCAGATTCGCTCTCTGAAAAAAGGTGTACATATCGTCGTGGGGACTCCAGGACGGGTAATGGACCATATGGAACGGAGAACCTTGAAGTTTGACGAGGTACGTATGATGGTTTTGGACGAAGCTGATGAAATGCTTGATATGGGTTTCCGCGAGGATATCGAAAGCATTTTGGCAGATATGCCCGAAGATCGCCAGACGATCCTATTCTCGGCTACCATGTCCAAGCCAATTATGTCGATCACCAAGCGTTTTTTGAATGATCCAGTGTTGATTAAGGTCGTTAGAAATGAACTTACCAACCAGAACATTGAACAGGTGTGCTACGAAGTGAAGCCTCAGGCTAAACTCGAAGTAATGACCCGATTGATCGATATGTATCACCTGAAATCACTTTTGGTATTCTGTAATACCAAACGGAAGGTTGATGAAATCGTAGAGGAACTTCAGCTACGGGGTTATGCTTCCGAAGGTATCCATGGTGACCTTCGTCAGCAACAACGGAGTAATGTAATGAGCAAATTCAAGGCTGGCGTGACTACTATCCTGGTGGCTACCGATGTGGCCGCTCGTGGTATTGATGTTAGTGGGCTCGATGGAGTAATCAATTTTGATATCCCTCTTGACGAGGAATATTATGTTCACCGTATTGGCCGTACAGGCCGTGCAGGAATGTCTGGAAAGGCATTCTCCCTGGTAGCCCGTGACGAAAAATTCCGTCTTCGTCAAATCGAAAATTATACGAAAGTAAAAATTGAAAAAGGCGTTATTCCATCTTATGAAGATATCGTTGGGGTAAGAAAAGCTCGTTTCGTGGAAAGCATTACCGCTACCATAGAAGCCGGAGAAACCGATCTGTACCAAGATGTTCTCGAAATGCTTCAACACAGCGGATATGCTATTGAGCAGATCGTAGGCGCTATGGCCAAGCAGATAATGGGTGTTCAGAAAAACGAATACGCCGACAGCAATATGTCATGGGAAGAAAAGCGCGGAGATCGTGGAGATCGTCGTGAGTCTTCTGACCGTTTCGATCGCCGAAGAGGTGGTAGCCGATTCGATAGAAGTGAAGGTCGGGGCGATCGCTTTGAAAGAAGAAGTGAAGGCGGGCGTTCTGGCGACTCCCGTAAAGGAGGAGCTCCAGAAGCGGGAATGACCCGTCTGTTCCTAAGCCTGGGCCGCAAAGACCATATACTACCTAAGGATATCGTTGGCGCTATTGCAGGAGAATCCAATATTCCTGGTAAAACAATTGGTGCTATAGACATTTACGATAAATTTACTTTCGTAGATGTGCCTGAGCGTGATGCCAAAGCAGTAATGCGCGCCATGGACGGAAATACCATAAAAGGTAAGCCTGTTCAGATCGACATCGCTAAAGTATAGTCAACAGTTTTGTGTTGATGATATCAAAAAGGAGCTTGTATAAAGCTCCTTTTTTTTGTTACCTTGAGTGCTGAAATCACTATCATTTATGGAATCAACAACGAATTTAGAAGTTTGGCTAAGAGGCCCCATAACAGATGTACCAGCCTTGCTACAGCCTGTGGCACATGCACTTTTACAGTCTGTAGAAGAATTAGAGAAGGCCGGAATAGGCTTTCCAAGTCCTTTATTATGGGAAAGGCCTTGTCAAACTGCGTCGGTCGGCTTTCATCTCCAACACCTCAGTGGAATACTCGACAGATTATTTACCTATGCAAGAGGTGAATCGCTTAACGAAAATCAACTCAACTATTTAAAGCAAGAAGGCCACGCACCATATCCAAATTGTAGCTTCCATCAGCTTTTTTCTTCCTATCAGCTACAGGTTGAAAAATGCTTGGATCAACTTAAAACCGTAAACTTAGACCACCTAACCGATCTACGATACGTAGGCCGGGCCATGATCCCTTCTACACAAATAGGTCTTCTGTTTCATGCCGCCGAGCATGCTCAAAGACATGTAGGGCAACTCATCGTGACGGCACGCATCCTCCGTCAGTCGTAGCCTATCTGCTGCCCCTGCACATGCCAAAGAGGTAACTAACTATACACAGCAAGGTTGCATCATCAAAGTAACGATTTCAGTATAGCAACCAGCATGGTTTGCAAGCATGACTGTCCAACCGTAAATCCTGACCTGCCCCTGATATTTGTAATGTCACTTGGGAATATTGAATTTCAAGATATTAGCAAAGGAAGGGTAGCTAAAAAAGTCCTGTTCAATAATGATTTCTAAAGAAAAACCTAAAAGAACTAACCTTAATCCCATAAACGTCTATTTTTTTGTAATTTCGCAAATCTAAATATGAGATATATCTGGCCCTATCGGACCAGTGATCTTTTTACGCTTAAAATCTTAACAAATTTATGTCCTTTAATCGTCGAATTTTTCTTAAATCGGCCAGTTTTGCAGCAGCTGGCTCCTTGGTATGGTCTCTGTCGGGCTGTGGTACGGGAGGTAGTAATCAAGATGGCTCCGACTCTACCACTCTGGCGGGCAACTCCGATGGCCTGACCCCATCTATACCTGATTTTGGTTTACAGCTTTACAGTGCAAGAGATGTAATTGGTGCCGACCCCAAAGGTATACTAAAGCAAATCGCGGACCTTGGCTATAAGAAAATTGAAAGCTACCAAGGCGATCAGGGTATTTTTTGGGGTATGACGCCCAAAGAATTCAAGGCTTATATGGATGATCTGGGCATGACCATCGTTTCGACCCATGCCGACACAACCAAAAATCTAGAGAAAACAGCTGACGAAGCAGCTGAAGCCGGCCTCTCCTATGTCCTGCAACCTTATATTGGTCCGCAGAAGTCGGTAGATGAGTGGAAAAGGCGTGCTGATGAGTTCAATAAACGTGGAGAAATCTGTAATAAGGCCGGAATTAAGTTTGGCTATCATAATCACGATTATTCGTTTGTTCCTATGGATGGACTCATCCCTCAGGAAATCTTATTGGACAATACAGATAAGTCACTAGTTGTATACGAGTTAGATTTAATGTGGATTCAGGTACCTGAAGTGGATGCAACCGCCCATCTACAGAAATATGCAGGTCGTTATGATTTATGCCATGTGAAGGACTACGTCAGAGAACCCAAGGTGGAGTCTACAGATTTAGGGAAAGGACTTTCAGATTACCCTACTCTACTTAAGGTCGCATCCGATACGGGCGTATCACAATTCATTGTAGAGCAAGAACATTATCCTTCCCCTGTAATGGAATGTCTTGCCAACGATGCCGCCTATATGAAACAACTTGTTTTTAAGGGTTAATATAAAATCAGTCGTCTGGCTCCGGCCTGACGGGCAACGGCCGACCATTTCCAGTCTGGGAAGTGTCGGCCGATTTTTTTTCTATCCCTTCCACCAAAGGGGTGGCGTGCTCCAAGTTCGTCAAATTGGGCTGACCAGCGTTGACCCAGCAGGTATACCAAATATCTCCTATAAGACCTATAGCCGCTCGCATTCTTCGTTCAACCTGACCATTTAGTAAGCGTTCATACTCCCTTGCAAATGACTCGGAATACGTTCTAACCAATATGTTATTTCTCGACTCATAGCTATATTTTCTGTCTGCAGCGATTCTTTTACTGGCTAATCTTTCAAAATCAAAGACGCTATCACAGGCTATATGAGAGGCATAAACTGCGGACCAGATGGCTTCAGATATGAATGGCCTATACACGATACTCCCGATCCAAAGGTCATATTCGTCGGCAAAAAGTTCGGGAAGTCGCGATTCCCATAGTCCATGGATCCCCACCTGATCAGTAAATTGGCCATTATAATTGCGGGTAGTATGTAAAGGAACATGTATATCCGCGATATAGTGTCCTAAATCGGCCGATAACCGGAGTATTCTGGATTTTTGACCTTTGCTAAAAGCCTCAGTCAGCTGAAAACATACCCTTTCTATATTCCATGGTGCAATACCATGCTTCCGCAAACTATCCTCACCAAAACGTTCTACCGCACGCTTCCATTCCTTAGGAATAACTTCTCCATCAGGAACATGATACGAATCAATGTCAATATAGTGACGTTCAGCTTCCCCCACGACGCTGTATCGTCGTTTATCTGGGCCCACTGCTTCTTCCACTATAAAGTCCATGTTTTGTTTATAGAATACTTGCATTTCAGCAGGCAATCTAAAAACGGCCAGACGATTGATACGTCGATGCGCCCAAAATCCCCAATTACCTTGAGACATACTTCCTAGCAGGGGAATGAAGAGCAATAGCAACCATTTTTTGTCGATTTTCATAAAAAAATCAGAAAAATATTCCTGCTACACGTCTATCACCTTCAAAATAAAATTCGGCCAGAAATTTGACGAGAACGAAAGCAAATATGGATGGTAATTACTAAATAATTAACCAAATGGCTAAAAACCTCACGCAGTTTTGCCCTTTACTCAAAATACTGGATTTCAATAGCCTAAAATAAACGGACCTTCACCTAAATATACATCCTTACCGCCAAAATTCAAACCGTATTTTATTTTTCTAAAATCCCTGCTACTTATTAAAAATTTTGAAATAATGCTTTAATTCAATATTCCTTATATATTTTATTATTAAAGTACTATTTATTGGATAAACAATTACCTTTGTTCCATGTTAAATGTATCGAGAACAATAAAATGAAATTATACTTAAGAAAACCATTGGGGTACCTTGTTCCAGTATTTGCGCTGAGCTGTTTTATGCTGCTTATTTACGGAGCCTACGTTCCACATAAGGCTGCGGAAATACAGAAGGTAGTCTGCATAAAATTTAAATCCGGAATCAGTCAAGCACAAATAGAACAGCATTTCAACGATTTTGCAGCCATGAAGAATCAGATGCGTGACGTAGTTGCTTATTCCGCTGGCCAAGTTCAGTCTGATGCCCAATTTCCGGAAGCTTATGACGTAGTGCATTACCTCACCTTTCGTTCTGCAGAAAGTGCCGACCTGTATGCCAAGCACGAAATTCAACAGAAATTTATGGCTGATCATAGAGATCAATGGGCAGATATATTGGAACTCAATTCCAACATAGAAAAGAAAAAATAATAGTAATAGGAGTGAAAATTTTAAAAAGAGCAGGGGTTCCCTGCTCTTTTTTTGTTACCATTGAATTGGTTCAAATCCGTGGCTTTGAAGATAACGATTGGTTTGACTAAAATGTTTGGTTCCAAACCAGCCCCCCTGATTTGCTGACATGGGCGAGGGATGCCGGGCGGTAAGTATCAAATGTTTCTCCTGATTAATCAAGGAGACCTTTTTTTTGGCATAACTTCCCCATAAAAGAAAAACCAAATGCTCCTTTTCTCGGGACAAGGTAGCTATAACTGCATCTGTAAAATGCTCCCACCCCCACTTTTGGTGTCCTCCAGGTGTGGATGCCGGAACCGTCAATGTGGCATTTAACAGGAGGACTCCCTGCTTTGCCCAACGCTCCAGGTTCCCATGATTTGGCATGGGTATGTTTAAGTCCGCCTCAATTTCCTTAAAAATATTCCGCAGAGAAGGAGGTATAGGGATGCCATTGTTCACTGAAAAGCTTAGACCATTTGCTTGTCCTGCCCCATGGTACGGGTCTTGTCCCAGAATAACTACGCGACAATCCTCAAAACTACAGAGCTCAAATGCTTTAAATATCTCGCCACCTCGAGGGAACACCACAGTGTCACGATAGGCAGCACGAACTTTATCAGTAAGCATCCCAAAATACGGTTTACCAAATTCGGATGACATTTTCAACTTCCAGGACTCAGCTATGTTTACTTCCATCAATTATGTGTAATTTTGATAATAAGCAAATAAAATCAATTTAGGCATGTATTTTTCAATTCTAGAATGCTATTTTCGTTACTATTGAAATAAAATTCGTCTAACCCATTAGATAAAATAGTACTACCTTACCTCGATTCTTATGGTTTCTCAAATAACAGACGGCGTTAAAATTACTGTTCAGACTGAGTATCAACCCGATTACTCTAATCCGGGACAGAATCATTTTGTATTCACTTACAAAATCGTTATTGAAAACTGCAGTGAACATACGGTGAAACTGCTCAGGCGACACTGGTTAATTTTTGATTCTAACCGAGGCATCAGAGAGGTCGAGGGCGAGGGCGTGGTGGGCCTACAACCCATTCTGGAGCCTGGAGATCGTCATGAATATGTATCAGGTTGTAATCTTAAAACGGACCTAGGCAAAATGTCGGGCACTTATCTAATGGAAAGGATTATTGATGGCAGAAATTTTAATGTATCTGTTCCGTCATTTTCCCTTATTGTACCCTATCGGCTCAATTAATCCTTCCAATTCAACTCTAAAATACCTTTGATAACTTCTTATTTAAAATTTTTGTTGAGAGCGGGGAATGAACATTCCATTCATTCTCCGTTTCTTTTTGACCTGTATACCCGCGTAATTGCCTGTAAACATGACACATCGGCCGATTATGACCAAATAAAAAAAACCCGAAAAGCCCTATTGCGCAGCAAGGAAACCATAGAGATATTAGATCTTGGGGCGGGATCAAGAGTGAACAAATCGAACGTAAGGAGTATAGGGTCCATCGCCAAGAATGCAGAAAAGCCTGAAAAGTTCGGGAAATTATTCTACAGACTTATCCAACACTTCCAACCAAATTATATAATAGAGCTAGGCACATCCCTCGGAATCACAAGCTTGTACCTTTGCAAAGCCCGCCCCCAGGCGAAGGTGATAACATTTGAAGGATGTCCCGAAACCGCTTCTATTGCAAAGCAGACCTTTCACAGCCAACAAGTAGATAATGTGGAAGTGGTATTAGGCAATATTGATGACTCCTTAATAGAACGGATTAAAACCCTTCCTCAAATTGACTTCGCTTATTTTGATGCGAATCATCGATATGAACCTACTATACGTTATTTTGAGGCATGTTTGCCCCTCGCGCATAACGATTCTTTATTCATATTCGATGACATCTATTGGTCAGAGGAAATGAAAAAGGCTTGGGAAGAAATAAAGCTACACCCTGATGTCAGTCTTACTGTAGATCTATTCTGGATTGGATTAGTATTCTTTAGGAAGGAACAACCCAAGGAGCACTTTTGCCTTAGGTTCTAAAATACTAATAGTCTCAGATGTCATTTAGTAACATATGAGCTAACTGTTTTTCATTAGCTCTAAAACGACCATAACGGCTGTTAAGCATATTTAAAAAGACCGGGCCTACAGAATATATGATTTACTTTGAACACTGTAGACTCACAGTTAATGGAAGTTTTTTTACTTTAACAATCACTGGAACGATTGTTTTATGCCTTCAACATAGCTCAGGACATCAGGTTTTAAATAGCTTAGTTTTCAAAGGCTGCTTCGAATCCACTCTAGTTTGAGTACTATTTAGCGAGGGCCAAGTATGCAATGAACTAGTTAGATCACTCTGCTGTTAAAATGATCTCTATTAATAATACTATATACGTAGTAGTGGAGCACAAAAGCAATAAGTACCAACCCTTTAAGCAAATGATCAAAATATGAGTACGCCCACTGGGAAAAAGCATGTTTTTACCAAAAATTTAGACTTTGCCTTTCTTTCCGTATACAATGGATTTGTATTTATGGGGAGATTCTTCCGCGAGGCTTTCCGCGGAAGAATGGAAACGCAGGAAATTATTAAGCAATGTTATGCTATAGGCAATAAGTCTTTGCTGCTCATAAGCCTTACCGGGTTCATCACCGGAATGGTATTTACCAAACAATCGCGACCCTCATTAGCCGAATTTGGTGCCACCTCGTGGCTTCCCTCTCTCGTGTCCATTGCCATTGTAAGGGCGCTTGCCGCATTGGTAACGGCACTGATTAGTGCCGGAAAGGTAGGATCCAGTATTGGGGCTGAGCTCGGTTCGATGCGGGTAACCGAACAAATTGACGCTATGGAGGTGTCGGCTATCAACCCGTTTAAATATCTGGTAGTGACCAGAGTGGTAGCATCCACCATTGCCATCCCTATCCTCATGTGTTATTGCGGTATGGTAGGTCTGGCTGGAGCATTTTTAAATGTCACTCTTACGGAAGGTACAAGCCTTCAAACCTTCATTCAAAAAGCTTTTGAACAGATAACCTTCCTGGATATAGGCACTTCCCTTATCAAAGGTATAGCCTATGGCTTCACTATCGGAATTGTGGGGTGTTATCAGGGATATAATGCCAAAAAAGGAACCGAAGGTGTTGGTAAAGCGGCCAATTCATCGGTGGTTATTTCGATGTTCTTAATCTTTATAGAGGAGGTAATTATTGTACAGGTTTCAAATTACTTCCGGGTATAATCTATGGAAAATTCAAGTAAAGAACCCATTATTAAAATTTCGGATCTCTATAAATCATTCGGAGATCTTGACGTACTCAAGGGAGTCAACTTAAATGTGTACCGAGGTGAAAACGTAGTAGTTTTAGGAAGATCCGGGACAGGCAAGTCAGTACTGATCAAGATTTTGGTTGGGCTGCTCACTCAGGATAGCGGGATAGCCAACGTATTGGGACGTGAGGTATCTGAGTTAAACGAAAGCGAATTACGTGACCTTAGGCTTAAAATAGGCTTTTCCTTCCAGAACAGTGCGCTTTACGACAGCATGACCGTCCGTGAGAATCTGGAGTTTCCTTTGGTGCGCAATGTACCCAACCTTACCAGAGCCGAAATCGATGAAGCAGTTGAGACGGTTCTGGAAGCTGTGGGATTGCTACAAACGATCAACCAGGTTCCTTCCGAACTATCGGGTGGCCAGCGTAAGCGAATAGGGATCGCTAGGACGCTGATTTTAAAACCAGAAATTATGCTGTATGACGAGCCTACAGCTGGCCTTGATCCCATTACATGTCTGGAAATCAATGAGCTAATCAACGAAGTTAAAGAGAAATATAAAACTACGGCCATCATCATTACGCACGATCTCACCTGTGCGAAGGCGACTGGCGACCGGATTGCCATGCTTTTGGACGGAATCTTCGTCCGTCAAGGTACATTCGAAGAAGTATTTAAAACAGAAGAGGAAAGAATCAAAAGTTTTTACGACTACAATTTTATTCAATAATGGAAACCAGGGAAAAAAGATCTATAAAAGTTGGGCTATTCGTTGTGTTAGGCACCCTTATTTTCGTAGCGGGCGTGTTGACCATAGGAAATATGAAAAAGCTTTTTGGCAGCACCATTACCGTAAAAACGATATTTGACGACGTGAATGGACTAAAATCCGGAAATAATATTTGGTATTCCGGGGTTAAAATAGGGACGGTAAAGTCCATTCGTTTTATGAATGGCTCTCAGGTAGAGGTACTTTTAAATATAGAAGACAAATCCAAAGAATTTATTCGGAAGAATGCTAAGGCTAAGGTAAGTACCGATGGCCTTATAGGAAACAAGATTATTGTAATATACGGAGGTACTACCAAAGTGGCACCCATAGAAGATGGTGACGAAATACATGTTGAGAAAGTAGAGTCCACTGAAGAGATGATCAGCGTGCTTTCAGAAAATAATAAAAACCTTTTGGGCATCACATCGGCCTTTAAAACCATTAGTAAGAATATTTTGGAGGGGAAAGGGACTGCAGGACTGCTCCTTAACGATGAGAGGCTATATAACGATTTAGATAAAACGTTACAGACTCTTAATAAAGCCGCACATAATGCTCAGAACCTAACCGCATCACTATCTGCTTTTACAGGACAGCTCAATAAGAAAGGTGGCCTTGCCAATGATCTGGTAACTGATACCTTAGTGATGAAGGATGTCCGTATGGCGGTTTCTAATCTGAATGAAACGGTATCTGGAGCGAATGTGATGATTGAGAACCTGAAAGCAACCAGCGAAAACCTTAAAAATAATAAAACAAGCCCGGTTGGTGTATTATTGAACGATGACCAGACTGCATTGAATATTAAACGAACGATGGAAAATTTAGAGTCCAGTACCGATAAACTCGATGAAAATATGACGGCCCTTCGTTCTAACTTCTTATTTAGAAGATACTTCCGTAAAAAAGATAAGGAAGAGTCTAAGGCGAAAGTTGAAGAAGATAGTACGAGCAACTAGTATCTAGGGACAATTTCCCTTGATACTTTTTATTCTTGAATTGGTATTTTCGGTATGTTTGTCATAAACTTAAGACAATATATCCTTAAACAATACGACAATGGTTGCAGACATCAATAAGGAATTAGATACGGCTCATTTAAAACAAGTTTATGGTGACGATGCTAATATCATGTCCCTTATCTTCGACGCTTTCGTCAGCGATTCTTATGTTCGCTGGGTCGAGCTTAAAAATGTTCTTACGGTCAATGATCTTAAAGAAGCAGCCAATATTGTTCATGGTCTAAAGCCATCTTTTCCCATGGCGGGAATGACTTGGCTGAAGCCAAAGGTTGAGGAATTTGAACGCCAGATAAAAGCTTCGGCGCCCTTAGAGACGCTTTGGAATCATTACAATACCATTGACGAAGAACTTACCAGACTAATTCCTATTCTGATTGCTGAAGCAGAGCGTTTGGGTAAGTTATAAAGGAAAATTTTAGTTGGATGATCGGCGTGTGGATTTTTCCCAAACAGCGCTTTGCCGCCCCTTGGCATATCGTACAATCCCTGCTAATACCGCCCAGTTCATCATACAGAAATAGTAAGGAACGAATAAGGCCTTAATTCGAATTTTTTGCCTTTCGAAATACCAACCTAGGAGGGCTAAGGAATAAAAGGCACATTGAGCCCCCATGAGGTAATCATAAAAGACCGGAGACTGTTCCTGGTTTATTATAACCAGGTTCAATATAAATATTATTACGAGTAGGAAGGGGGTTACTGTCCAACGCAAAACCCGGTGACTAATATACTGAAAGCTTAGCAGAGGCATTTTTAATGGAATAAGTAAAGAGGATAGTCTGATAATCGACTGTATACCCCCTGCTGCAATGCGTACCTTCCTTTTCAGTTCTTCCTTAATATTTTCCGAACCTAGTTCTACGGCATAAGCTTGAGGCTCATACACAATACGATATCCTTTCTGAGCAATAAGCATGGAGATCATAAAGTCGTCCAGAATGGTGTCGGCAGCCACGGGTACGTACAAAGATCTACGAACACTAAACAACTCCCCAGCGGCACCTACCACCGAATATAATTCCGAATCCCATTTTTTTAGCATTGACTCGTACTTCCAGTACAGCCCCTCCCCTGCCGTAGCGTCGGCTTGGTCTGCAGCGGAAACTCGCTTCTCCCCTGAGACCGCCCCCACCGCTGCATCAGCATAATGGCTTGCTATCCGTATTAATGCCTGCGGATTTAAAAAAGTATTGGCATCTGTAAATACAACTACCTCGCTTTGGATCACCTCCATCGCTCTGTGAATGGCATGAATTTTCCCTCTTCTTTCCGGCTGATGCAGTACTTCTATTCCTTGAAACTGATCAATACGCTCGGGGGTTCCATCAGTGGAACCGTCTGTCATGAATATAATGCGAAGTTTATCGACCGGATACTCCAGAGCCATTGTATTTTTCACCTTTTCAAGAATAATATCTACTTCATTATAGGCAGCCACTACCAAAGTAAGACTGGGCAAATCATCCTGTACAAATGAGGTACTAACCACTGGATTCACCAGTCTTTTTATACGAACCAATATGTACAGTAAAAGACCATAGCCTAAAAAAGTATAGGCCACAATGGCTATTGCAATCCATAGAAAGGTAATCATAAACTATTTGAGTGTAAAGCCTAATTCCTGGCTGTTAGTTGCATTTTTAAAATTCCACAGGATAGCCTTAAAGAAAACAGAAATATACTGGTAGTTTCCCGAACGTATATATCCAATAATATTTCGAGGGGATACTAGCAGCAAAAAATATAAGCCGAAAACTATTGTGGTGAGGGGCGTAGTGTTCCTTCGAATAAATAAGATTCTATTTCTGTTCATGAAATAGGTCTTAAGGGCGGAGTTCTTACCTACGGATATAGATTCTTTGTGGTAAATTGAAAAGTCATTATTTACATGCACTTCAAAGCCAGCTCTTTTAATCGCTTCCACCCAGTCAAATTCCTCATAATACAGGAAATAATTTACCGGCATCAGTCCGGCCACTTCTATGGCCTTTCGACGAACCATCATGGCTGCTCCATGAATGAAACCCGTGGGTCCTTTTATACCATCATATTGCCCACTGTCCTCCTCAAACTGACCGACACAGGCGTTGCTTGCGGTATAATAATTCATGGCTGTATAACCCGCATACTGTATCATAGTCGGATTTTCAAAGTAGTGAATTTTCGGCGAAACCATTCCGACCAGGGGGTGTTCTGTTAAATAGGAAGCCAAACCACCTACCAATGCAGGGGTAAAGATGGTATCATTATTAACAAAAAATAAATATGTTCCCGTCGCTTGCTCAATTCCCAGGTTATTCCCACCTGCAAAACCCAGATTATGCTCCGATCGGATAAATAAAATATGAGGGTACCGACCTGTCCAGTAGGGCACGGGGTCGACTCTGCTCCCGTTATCAACCACTATGACCTCAATATGGAAATAATCATTCATTTTATGGATCGAATCAATCAAAGCCTCTGTTACCTCAGGTTGATTATAATTGACTGTTATAATAGAAACTTTTACCATCGATACTTCCGGAATACATCCCCTGTCATAAGCTAAACTAAATGCCAGCAATAAGTCGAAATATTTCTTATAATAAAAATGGTTAGCATAAAATGTTTCTTATTTATCGAATAAGACCTGATTCCGATTCCAAAGTAAAGTAAGCTATAAGCCGAATATCCTCAGGGGCTGAAAGATTGTGATGTCTAGTTCCGGAATAAATTATTTCTACACTAATATGTAAATATTCAATAATGATCAATATTTTTACAGGTGCATGGCTGCAAATACTATTGCTTATCATATTTGCTCTATCCAAACAAGCAAGCTTACTGCGATCTCAACGACCAATACATGACCCATACGTTTCCTAATACTACCCTTCTAATCACTCATTATAATCGAAGTCAATCCTTAGACAGACTTCTTTCCAGCTTTAAAAAACTGGACGTCCATTTCTCTGAAATCGTGGTATCTGACGACTGCAGTAAAGAAGATCAGTTGAATCGGGTCCAAGCGCTGCAAAAATTATATAACTTCAAGCTAATCGCTACGAGGAAGAACGGAGGTTTGGGAAATAATATTAATAAAGGTCAGGCGGTTATTACTTCTCCGTATACCTTATATATTCAGGAAGACTTCGTACCCACGCCCTTATTCCCGCAGCGATTCAGGGAAGCACTCACCTTTATGGAGGAAGATCGGGAATTGGATCTTGTCAGGTTCTACGCTTATTTCGCCTATCCCAAAATGAAGCCCTACAAGCCCGGATTTTCTGAAATGAAGTTTTCTTTCTGGGACCCCGACCATATAAAATTTTATATGTACAGCGACCATCCTCACCTACGTCGCAGCAGCTTTCTGAACAAATTTGGGAACTACCCGGAGGGGGTAGACCCCAATAAAGCGGAATTTGGAATGGTTTTAAACTTTTTGAAGAAGAATGGTAAAGCAATATTTTTCAATGAATTTACCACCTTATTCGATCAAGTCAACACCTCTGACGAGCCCAGCACGGTAGACCGGCCCGACTGGCGCCTGGGTCGTAACCCCTTTATCCGACTTGCCAGACAGGTATATCTTCGTTTTCGTTGGTTAAAGAATACCCTGCAACTCGTTCTTAAATCCTCCTAATATTTTTTTCATGAATACTGCAGGTGCATATATTTTCAAGGACGTTACCCTCCTGATCACCCATTATAACCGTAGTCAGTCTTTGGCTAATCTTTTAAGCAATTTACAAAAATTAAATTGCCAATTCGAAGAAATAGTGGTCTCAGATGATGGCAGCGAGATGGCACATTTGACTCTGGTTCAGGAGCTTCAGGACCAGTACCATTTCAAGTTAATTACAACGCCAAAAAATAAAGGCTTAGGGAATAATATTAATAAAGGACAAGCGGCTGTAGCCACTCCCTTAACCCTCTATATCCAGGAAGATTTCGAGGCAAAAACTATTTTCCCCTCCAAATTACAGACGGCCGTTGCATTAATGCATGAAAAACCGGAGGTAGACTTGGTCCGGTTTTATGCCTATTTCGAATACCCTTTTCTAAAACCGGTTCGAGACGGTTTTTATGAGATGCTATTCAGTGTATGGAAACCTGGTTACCGAAAATTTTATGTTTATAGCGACCATCCACATTTGCGCAGGACCAACTTTTGTACCAAGTTTGGCCCATACCGCGAAGGAGTAAAGGGTGACGATACAGAGTATGACATGATGATGTCCTTTCTATCGAGCCAGGGAAAAGCAATCTTTTATAGAGACTTTAACGGGCTATTTACCCAACGTAATTCGACGGAGGAGCCCAGTACCATGCGCCGTAACTATTTAAGAGAAAGCCAGAATCCCCTAGTTAAAGCCATGCGGCATATCTATCGCCATTTCAAATTTAATAGGGACTATGCATTTAAATACCCAACAAAAAAGAGTTAAAAGATTGAGCAGGCTGGCCTATGAAGTTCCATTAATCCTTGTGTAGCTCCTCATCATAACTTCCGACATCTGATCGATACGTTTTTCCCAGGTATTTTCGGCAGCAATTTCTTGACGACGTGCTACCCATTCGGGTCCCTGCTCCAACAAAGCTGCAGAAATGGCAGCCGAAAACTGTGTGGCAGTACTGCAATAATGAACCGAATCGGCAGTAAAATCGACCAAATCGGGGTTAAAATCGGTACATACTACTGCCTTCCCTGCTCCCAGATATTCAAATAATTTTAATGGAAAAATGGTCCTGCTCACCTCATCCTTTTTAAAGGGAATAATGGCCACTGAAAACCCTTTCAGGACCGCAGGTAATTCAGCATAGGGAACCGGACCCGGCAGGTATATATTATCCTGTAATTTGATGAACTCTGGAATATAAACTGGATCCACGGGGCCTACTAAGACAAAACTCTTGTCTTGGTGCTGCTGTGCGGCTGCCAATAATAATTCGTAGTTTATCCGTCGCTCGACAGCCCCGAAATAGCCAATCACAGGGCCCTTAATATCTTTAAATAATGAATGAACTAACAGGGAGGGATCCATGCACTTACTACTATGTGACAGATCCGCGGCGTTGGGTATAAAATAACTATTAACGTTTAGCTCTGAAGTTTCCCGCTGCAACTGACGACTACTACATACCACCACATCGGAATTTCGTACCAGTTCAGCTTCCGATTGCAAGCCATGACGCCGGTCAAAATCGACAATTAGCGGATCGAGACAATGGTATACTGCCAAACTCGCATTCAGATGCGAGCCAAGGCCCGGATAATGAAAGTTAAAGGAATTAATAAAAACGTGGGCTTCGATCCGCTGTTTCCGTAGTACTCTCTTCAGTTTATAAGCCAGTATTCTTTCATTTAATTTCAATAGCTGCCTGTATAACCATCCTTCCGGTAAGAAATTAATGGACAATAAGACTGGTGGCACCAATATGGTCAGATTAGGGGTATCGGTGCCCATTAACTCGGTGTTCCATATTGACAGAAATGGCTGGCGTCTTTGATGTCGTACTGTATCTTTAATCGCCCAATAATCTTTTATCGTCAATGGATTTTCTATATAAACCACACGATTATTTCTCGCCAGAAGTTTAGCTGAGGTATAATTGGTCGATTCTAACTCTGAGTCGAACCGGGGAAGACCCAAAATGATAATATTTTTTCCGTTGAGTTTATTTGCAGTCATATGACCGACAAGATAGTTAGTATCCGCATTTTTGCGATGATACCAAGCAAATATTTTCTACAAAATTTACCTGCTAAATATGCGAAAACAAAAAAAGGATCGCATAGAAAACCCTGCCTGTTGCTGTTTTCTATGCGATCCATCTTTCGGGTCAGATTCCCTGTTATACTACTTGTTCCGTCTTAAATTCGGAGGTAAAATGAAACTGTATATCCGGATTGTTCTCCTGGTTCATACGAATCATCCAGTCAGACTCTGCCAGAAAAACAGGATTTTTGTCTTTATCAAAAGCTATTTGATTCCCTTTAAGCCGTATAAATTGATCGAGCTTTGCTTTATCGTCACTGGTGAGCCAACAGGCCTTAGAAACGTTCATATTAACCCAGCGGCACTTCGCCCCATATTCATGTTGCAACCTGTACTGAATCACGTCAAACTGGAGCTCACCTACTGTCCCGACAATCTTTCTATTACCTAAGTCAAGGGTAAATAATTGTGCAACTCCTTCATCGGTAAGCTGCTGAACCCCTTTTTCGAGTTGCTTGGACTTCATCGGATCCAGGTTAACAATTTCCTTAAATATCTCAGGAGAGAAACTCGGGATACCGGAAAACTGAAGAATTTCACCTTCGGTGAGTGTATCGCCAATTTTAAAGCTACCTGTATCGTACAAACCTACCACATCTCCTGGGAACCCCTCATCCAGTACCTTCTTATCGGAGGCCATAAAGCTAAATGGGCTCGAGAAACGGACGTCTTTTCCGAGTCTTACATGTTTATAGAATTTCCCTCTTTCAAACTTACCGGAACAAATCCGTAAGAAAGCAATTCGATCGCGGTGTCGTGGATCAAGGTTTGCATGAATCTTAAATACGAATCCTGTAAACTTAGGTTCCATAGGATCCACTTTTCTGGTATCTGAAGGACGTGGTTGAGGCAAGGGTGAAATATCACAGAATGTATCCAGCAATTCTTTGATACCAAAATTATTAATTGCACTTCCGAAGAACACCGGGGCTAATTCTCCTGATTGATAGGCTTCATCGGAAAAAGGGTCATAAACGCCTTCTACCAGCTCTACGTCTTCGATGAGTTGATTTGCATCTCTTTCCCCAAGAAGCCTTACCAAGCCCTCATCCTCGAGGTTAATCTTAGCAACGTCTCTTTCGATTTTAGTCTTGTTAATGGCAAAAAAGTAGAGCATTTTTTCATAAAGGCTATATACCCCTTTGAAAGAAGCGCCCATATTGATAGGCCAGGTCAATGGACGCACTCTGATGCCAAGTTTAGTTTCCAACTCGTCGAGCAGTTCAAAGGCGTTCTGGCCTTCGCGATCGAGTTTGTTAATAAACACGATCACAGGTGTATTCCGCATGCGACAGACCTCCATCAGGCGCTCTGTTTGCTCTTCTACTCCCTTTACGCAGTCGATAACAAGAATTACACTATCTACGGCAGTCAGCGTCCTATAAGTGTCCTCAGCAAAATCCTTGTGACCCGGGGTGTCCAGAATATTAATCAGCAGATCGCGGTATTCGAAGGTCATCACCGACGTGGCGACCGAAATACCTCTCTGCTTTTCAATCTCCATGAAGTCGGAGGTAGCCGTCTTTTTGATTTTATTAGATTTTACCGCTCCTGCCGTCTGGATAGCTCCACCAAAAAGCAACAGTTTTTCAGTCAATGTTGTTTTACCCGCATCTGGGTGACTGATGATGGCAAAGGTGCGGCGTTTTTTTATTTCTTGTATATTACTCATAAGAATCCATTGATCCACTTACATGCTCCGGTACTGACCATACATCGATGCTGGCGAGACAAATGCTGGTAAGCCAATCGGCCGTTAAAAAAAATTTGCACAAAGATAAGCATAAACAAAAGCCGCCCCTAACAGGAACGGCTTTTGTTTTATTTCTCCTCTGACTGCTGGTTTATTCAGTAGAAAGAATGTTTGTAATCTTCTACGGAAGTCTGGATCACCTCATGGGCCTCTTCTCGTCCGTATACATTAGTAATTTCGATATGGGCCTTTTCGCCTGGCAAGTTTTTGTAAGTCAGGAAGTAGTGCTTTAAGCGCTCGACAATCCCTTCGGGTAGCTCGCTAAGGTCATTAAACTGACCGTAAACACCGTCACCCTTTAAAACAGCGATTATCTTGTCATCAGCTTCGCCCCCATCCAGCAGACGAATGCCTCCGATAGGTTTCGCTTCGCACATCACATCGCCATGAGAGATAAATTTCTCACAAAGCACTAAAATATCCAGAGGATCTTCATCTCCTTGAGTTACTTCGCGTCCAGAACGTTCTCTGGCCAGCTCTGCGACCTTTTCTGCACAATAGGTTTTGGGTATAAAACCATAGAGTGCAGGGACTATGTTGGAGTATTTTTGAGGGCGGTCGATCTTCAGATAACCAGTTGCCTTGTCTATCTCGTATTTAACGGTGTCGGTAGGCACTATCTCAATAAATGCCGTTACCAACTCTGGCGCATTTTCTCCCAAAGGGATCCCATGCCAGGGATGGGCTTTGTGTACGTTAGCGATCATTAATTTTATAAATAAGAAAATTTTTATGTTACAAACCAGTATTTATCTGTGAGCTCGGTCTTTCTGCACGTTCAGAGACAACATAGTCATCGGCCTTGGAGATAGACTGTTTCACAAATAGCTCTCCTAAAAAGCCAGCCAGAAACAATTGAGTCCCTACCACGATAGCTAGTAATGCCAAAAAGAACAGAGGATTTTCGGTTACATTCCGATAAACCTCATGCGAAATATAGATCTTATATATTTTCGAACCAATCAGCCAGAAAGTTATAACAGAACCCAGAAAAAACATAAGCGTACCTAGACTGCCAAATAAATGCATAGGTCGACGGCCAAACTTATTAACAAAGGCAATCGAAAGCAAATCGAGGAAGCCAAAAATGAATCTTTCTAATCCAAATTTTGTCGTTCCGTATTTTCGGGGACGGTGTTGGACCACCTTTTCTCCAATCTTGGCAAAGCCATTCCATTTGGCAATAACAGGAATATATCGGTGCATTTCCCCATAAATGGTAATATGTTTGACGACCTCACGGCGATAAGCTTTTAGCCCACAGTTAAAATCGTGAAGTGCCACACCGGAAATTTTCCGTGTCACCGCATTGAAAAGCTTAGTAGGTAGTGTTTTGGTAATGGGGTCGTACCTTTTTTTCTTCCAACCCGACACCAGGTCTAGACCCTGTTGAGTAATCATACGATAAAGAGCAGGAATCTCGTCTGGGCTATCCTGCAAATCGGCATCCATGGTGATGATCACCTCCCCCTCAGCAGCCTGAAAACCTGTTTGCAAAGCGGCCGTTTTTCCATAATTCCGGACAAATTTCAGCCCCTTCACATAGGGATTTTCAGCGGAAAGTTTTTCTATGACCGACCAGGAATCGTCTTTACTACCATCATCGACAAATATAACTTCATATCGGAACCCTTCCTCCTGCATCACCCTTTGGATCCAGGCACAGAGCTCAGGAAGCGATTCTTCCTCATTATATAGTGGAATTAATACGGTAATTTGTACTGGTAAATTGGTCATGAAATGGAACGAAATGTCGTAGCTTATTATTAAAGTTGTAAAGTTCGCTTTTTTCCTTTCATAATTTCAAATAAAATGGTCCTAATAGCGCCTCAAATTCGGATGTATACCCTTGGCCATGGGAAGAATATATTACCAAATCGCTTTCTTTCAATCCATTATCCGACTCTGTAGCTCGTTGAAAGCACATGATGCGACGGAATGGTTTTTTCTCAATATGGTTATTTATGGTCAGACTCTGTTTCAAAATAAATCCCTTCGTCTCTGCCATTTTTATAAAAACATGACTTTCATCCCATGGAAGAAGTAGGTGCAACTCCCCTTCTGGTTTTAAGAGGCGAGCTACAGCATATAACAGATCTTCAAAATGGAGTGTCTCGGCATGATGTGCCGCATTTTTTTGAGCAGAGGGGGAACGCAGGCTCGCTTGATAGAATGGCGGATTGCTTATGATTGATTCGTATAGCTTCCCAGGCTCATATTGTCGGATATCTCCCTGAAGTAACTCAATTTGCTTATTATAGGGGCTATTTTCAACATTTTGAACCGACTGTTCGAAGGCTGGAGCATCCAGCTCTATGCCGGTAACCTTAGCCTTAGGAAATCTTTGAGCGAGCATCAACGTTAGCAAACCTGTTCCAGAACCTATATCAAGTACATTCTGTGCCTCTCCTAAAGACAACCAGGCACCAAAAATGCAAGCATCGGTGCAGACCTTCATTGCGCATCGATCCTGCCGAATAATAAACTGTTTGAATTGAAAAAAGCTGTTTCTGGCCATTATTATTTTCGTCCAAAGTCAGCAGGGTTTTCTCCCCAATGTTTGGTTTCCCATTTCAAGATTTTGTTTGAATAGGTGTTGGTGGCAAGCCATCTCTCCGCTCGTTGCAACAACTCAAATACGGGTTTGTTACGAGGAGTGAGCGCCAATTTCGTATTAGCATGTTTCTTTTTCACCCAACTAATTGCCGTTTTGGAATCAGAATAAATGGGTATCAGGCTATTTTTACCCTTCAGATAGGCTAGCGCATGAACGATAGCCAGAAATTCTCCAATATTATTGGTACCATCATGAAAGGGTCCCTGAAGAAAAACTCTGGTGCCATTGCCCAGATAAACCCCCTGGTATTCCATGTCACCCGAGGCCGTATTCCAGGCAGCATCCACGGCCAGACTATCCAGGATGGGTTGTCCTATTGCAGCCGGTACCGTATTGGGATGAGGTTTGGCAGAGGCTTCTTTCCGAGCAATATATTCCCAATAATTTCTTTCTATTGCCTGCTGGGCAATTTCCAGAGAATCAAAAGATTTGTACTGGGCTCCATCAAAGTTTTTTATTTGAGCCTCACATTCCTTCCAGTCTGTATAAATTCCGGTTTCGCGGCCCTTCCAAACCACATAAAATTTGGTTTTCTTGGCCATTACGATTTCTCTTCCCACACCTGACAAAGATTCACAATCACTTCCACCGCCTTTTCCATATCCTGTAATGACACCCATTCCAAACGACTATGGAAGGCATGTTCACCGGCAAATATGTTCGGGCATGGCAAGCCCATAAATGAGAGCCGTGAACCATCCGTTCCTCCCCGAATACTGCGTAGTATGGGCTCCAAGCCAGAACGTTCCATAGCCATTTTGGCATACTCTACTACCTGTGGAAATTCAGCCAATATCTGTTTCATATTTCGATATTGCTCCGTTACGACCAGAGACGCCGTGGAGCCCGGATAATGAACCAGAACCTGATCCATTATTTCTTTTAGAATTTGCTGTTTTTCTAATAAGCCTTCATCAGTAAAATCACGCAAAATGAAATCGATGGTAGCCACTTCTTGTATTCCTTCCATGGCCACCGGATGAATAAACCCTTCCCTACCCGCTGTAGTTTCCGGAGAAAGTCGATTTTTAGGCAGGCTACTGATAATATCCCCCGCTATTTTAAGTGCATTCTCTAATTTACCAAATGCATACCCTGGATGCGTGCTCACCCCCTGAATGGTAATTCGGGCACCATCGGCCGAAAAGGTTTCGTCTTCCATGGTGCCTACCGCTTCACCATCTACGGTATAAGCAAAATCGGCACCCAGGCGTTTAAGATTAACCTTTTCAGTGCCCCTGCCCACCTCTTCATCGGGTGTAAATAGGATTTTAATTGGTCCATGAGCGAGTTCGGAATGTGTAATCAGATACTCTACGGCGGCCATTATTTCTGCCACCCCGGCTTTGTTATCAGCTCCCAGAAGGGTGCGTCCGCTTGCCGTAATCAGGTCATGCCCTATTTGCTGGGCAAGGCCTGGCATCTCGCCAACTCTCAGCACCTGGGTGGGATCATCCGGCAAAACGATATCACTACCATCCCAATTTCTATGTAACAAAGGTTTGACGCCGGCACCAGAAACATCAGGTGAAGTATCTACATGAGAACAAAAACAAATAGCCGGTACGTCTTTACTGGTATTTTTGGCTGGGACGGTGGCATATACATAGCCATTTTCGTCTAATTCCGCATCCATAACCCCCATTGCCAATAACTCTTCAACTAGCAGTGCACTGAGATTACGCTGTTTAGCAGTACTGGGAAACCGATCGGAGGCGGGGTCTGACTGTGTATCGATCTGAACATAACGTAAAAATCGTTCTAGAACAGTGGTTTTCATGGCAGGAATGGAATAATAGTCTAATATTTATTGATTAATTATTTGCTCCAGATTGGCTGGAGAATAATTAATATTTTTCAGTGTTTTATCATCAGCTGTGCGATAAACAAGGTATTTGCCCGCATCTTCCTTGTAGTAGCACGGTGTACCTTTGGCCTGATAATGGGCCACAGTAGCTTCAGCTTCTGCCACGGTCTCGCAGGCTTTGGACATATTAGAGCGTTGCACCTCGTCGAATAACGCTCGAAATTTATCACCCAGGCCAAATTCCAGTACCGCGCCCGAAAGTACATACTGCAAATCACAGAGTGCATCTGCTACTTCCACAATATCCTTTTCAAGAATAGCAACCTCCAACTCCTTCAATTCCTCTGCTAATAGGGCTACACGAAGGCGGCTGCGCTCTTCCGAGGGAATGGTCGGCTCGTTAAGGATAGGGTGTTTAAAGGTTTTATGAAATTCGGCTACCTGATTAAGGCTGTCAATTTGTTGCATAATGAGAATAATTTAATGATTTGGCCGGCAATTGAGCAGCGACCGACTTAAGAAAGTTATCCAACGAAAATATTGGATTTAAAAAGTTTGACGGCAATGGCGAGTAAGATGATCCCAAAGATTTTTCTTAAGACATCTATACCTCCTTTACCTAATTTCTGTCCTATCCAATCTGAAGATTTTAGGACCATGTAAACGAATAGTAAATTGACCACTACTCCTACCAAAATGTTCTGTATGGCGTAGGCTGAACGGAGGGCCAGCAAAGTAGTCATGGTTCCGGCACCGGCAATAATTGGAAAAGCGATGGGAACGATTGATGCGGCATTTGAATCCAGATCGTCATGTTTAAATATATTATGGCCCAGCACCATTTCCATACCCAGTAAGAACAGGATAATGGCACCTGCTATAGCGAACGACGATACATCTACACCAAAAAGGCTTAGCAATCGTTCTCCTACAAATAGGAATAGGATCATGATTAGCCCAGCCACCATGGTCGCTTTCTCGGACTCAATATGTCCCAATTTCCTTCGAAAATCGACGATCACCGGGATAGAGCCCAATACATCTATGACAGAAAATAAAATCAGCGTCACAGAAATGATTTCCTTAAAATTAAACATACAGTTGTTGACAAGATTTTTTTGGACACAAAGTTGAACAAAACTCCGTGCATAGCCAAAAAAAATCGTCGGAGTCAACTATTATACGCTTCCACCAGGTAAGAAATTAAGAAAGGTATTGAACTGCTTTTGGTACTTTTCCTCGTCTATCTTATAGAAGTATGCTCCTTTTTTGGAGAAACCCCGTTGTTTTTCATCCAATTTTATCAACAATTTTGTCGAAAGCAATTTACGGCTAAAGTTCCGTTTGTCCAGTTCAGCTCCAAAAATTGCCTCGTAAAGTTTCTGCAGCTGAGGAATCGTGAACTTCTCCGGTAAGAGCTCAAAACCAATAGGATGCTGAGAAGCCTTGTAACGAAGATGTTCTATGGCCTGGCTCACCATCATCGAATGATCAAAAAGAAAAGTGGGTAATTCATCCAAGGAAAACCAGCGTGCTTCATAGGCAGAAGAAAGTGCTTGGGTATAATCCTCCACATTGATCAGGGCAAAATATGCTACTGAAAAAGTTCGCTGAACGGGATCTCGCTGAGGGTCGCCATAGGTATGCAATTGCTCCAGATAGATATCTTTTAGGTTGGTAAGCTCATAAAGAACCCTGGAGGCAGCAGCTTCGAGGCTCTCCTTTTCCTGTACCCAGCCTCCCATTAGTGACCATGTATCCTTTTCATTCTCTATTCCCCGTTTAACGAGGAGTAATTTCAGGGATTCACCGTCGAATCCAAATATGATGGAGTCAATAGCCACCAGGAATTTAGTCTGTGATTCGTATTGTTTTAATATATCCAATCGCACAATGAAGCAGGTCGTAGTTTATTATAAAAATTTCAAATAATGTATAGGAAAGGCTCCATTAAGAGCCAAACTTAAGCTATGAGTATATAAAACCTAATATAAGAGTATATTACTCATTAATTAAAATGCGCGCTCCAAAAAAGTCTTGAGAACTTCCACTTCCGGATCAGTGATAGCAGGAAAATTGGCTATCCTAAAAGTATTGTTTTTCCACGGTCCGTAACCATTGCCCAACACAATTCCATTCTTTTTCGCCAGCTCTTTTAGTTTTTTAAGGGCCTGATCTTCTAGATGCCAAGCCAAAACCGTAGGAGACCTGAGTTCTTGGCGTGCTACGACAGGACTAAGACCTAAATCCTCAAAAAAAGTATATAAAGTTTCAGCACGATTTCTGATTTGTGCATCTATCATCAAAATTGGTTCAATAGATTCAGCACATCGGTTTAGAAGATAAATGCCCAAAGTATTCGGAGTATAGGGTGTCTGAAACTTTAAAAAATTATCTCGGATAAAAAGAAAACTATTATAATGATTACGCTCTCCTATACTTGCCGCCTGAGCAATAGCCCTAGGGCTAACAATGAGTACGGCCAAACCAGGAGGAAGACCAAAGCATTTCTGAACCGAAGCAAACCAGATATCTGCCTGAGTCCAGGGCAAATTTAAGCCGGCCATGGAAGAAGTAGCATCTATTGCAATCAAATGACTATGTCGCGACCTGACTTCCATTAATAAAGTATCAGGAATATAAGTTCCATTACTGGTTTCATTATGGGTTAAACAGATTATATGATCTGCCGAATCCTGCAAAACCTCATCTAAGACAGGAAGTTGTTCAGGGGAAAAAGCGCATCCACTTACCTGAGAATTAATGGCCGCATCATATTCCATCCATTTCTTGCCAAATGCACCATTATAGACATGTAATGCTCCGGTCTGGGTAAAAGATTGGGCGATAATCTCCCAACATTCCGTAGCGGAAGAAACCAGAAAAACTTCATAGTCGGCAGGCACAGCCAGCTTATTCTTTACGAGCCGAAGGGTAGAATCCATCAATTCCATAAATCCCTCACTACGGTGATTTTGGCTGAGAATACCGGAATCAAAGGCCTCCTGTAAATAGGTAGCCACCTGCGGATAAATCTTGGAAGGACCTGGATAAAAACTAATCATGACAAGGTGATTGCGACAATATTCATTTAAAAAGCAAAAAGGCTCCGAAGAGCCCTTTTGCAAATAGCTATAGGCAAGGTCTCAGACAAAACCTTCACGGATCATGGCTTTTGCAAGCTTTTCTCCTAACTCGGGCGTAGCCGCCAGTAAAGGTAATCTTACCTTGGGCCCGCAAATACCTTTAATTTCCAGACATTTCTTTATACCTACAGGGTTAGACTCCACATAAAGCAAATCGTCAAACTCTAGAAACGCCAGCTGAAGTTTGGCTGCCTCTTTAAAACGGCCTTCCAATGCCTGCCAGGTAAGCTCGACAAACTCCTTAGGGAATGCATTGGCAATCACGGAGATCACTCCGTGCCAGCCTACACTAATCATGGGAGTTACCAGATTGTCGTCTCCAGCGAGTAAGAGGAATTCGTCACCCACGGCATCAGCCAAAAGCATGCTTTGTTCCAGACTTCCGCCGGCATCCTTCAGTCCTATAATATTAGGATGTTTGGACAGACTTACCACAGTGGGTACCGATATATTGGTCACAGTACGGCCTGGTACGTTATATAGCAAGACAGGAACCGGTGAGGCATCTGCTATGGCCGTAAAATGCGCAATTATTCCTTCTTGAGTAGGTTTATTATAGTAAGGACAAACAGAAAGAATGGCATCAACCCCTTCAAAGTTAGTTTTCTTGATGGTATCAAGAACCGCCTTGGTATAGTTTCCACCAATACCATAGACGATGGGAAGGGATTTATAATTATTTTCGATGGTAAAGTTCAGAATCTCCTCTTTCTCCTTTTCGGAAATCGTCGGTGACTCACCGGTTGTTCCCTGAACGACCAGATAATCCACGTTACCCTCTGAAACCAGGTCTATCAGATTTTTCAGACCCGTGTAATCTACTGCATCTTCTTCATCAAAAGGCGTAACGAGTGCCGCGCCTACCCCTTTGAAACGTTCATCCAATGGCATTATTCCTGTATTAATGTTTATTAATAAAACACAAAGTTAGTTAAGTAAATCGTCAATTGCAGAAGGTTATAACTTTCGATGATGGGTTTTTTGTCAAAACACTGATTTTCTGATAATTATAAGCATAAAAATCAAATATTATCTGACCGCCGCCTGAAGCATCTGAACAAAGTCCTCTTCGGATAGGATGGTTACCCCAAGTTTTCGGGCTTTTTCCAACTTTGATGGACCCATATTCGCACCTGCCAACAAATAGTTAAGCTTCCCGGAGACACCACTCAACACTTTGCCGCCATTGGCTTCGATTTTAGATTTGAGTTCGTCTCTTTCATAATTTTCGAAAACCCCTGATATGACAAATGTTTTTCCCGACAGGCTATCCCCTTCTATTACGACGGGCAGATCGGCCGTCTGCATCTGTAATCCGGCCTCCTTCAGCGCATGAACCATGGCCAGGTTGATGGGATTAGCAAAATAGTCTAAAACGCTTTGGGCAATGCGCCCTCCAATTTCCGGCACTGCAGTCAACTGCTCATAGTCAGCAGCAATTAAGGCCTCCAAATTTCTAAAGTAATTTGATAATTTCTCAGCCACTGTTGCGCCAACAAAGCGAATTCCAAGTCCAAAGAGAACGTTTTTAAAAGGGGCTTCCTTGGATTTTCTGATTCCTTTTAAAATATTCTCTACTGTTTTCTCTCTGAAACTGATCTTCTTAGTTTTACCGGTTTCTTCGTTAAAAATGTTCTTTTCAAGACCCAGTAAATGCTGGGGTTGCAAAGTATATAAATCTGCAGGGGTCCGCACCAATCCCAGATCATAAAGCAACTCGATCTTTCCCTCACCAAGGCTGGAAATATCCATGGCTTTCCTATGAATAAAATGCTCTATCCGGCCTTTTACCTGCGGTGGGCAGGCCGTTTCGTTAGGGCAAAAATAAGCAACCTCGCCCTCATTCCTTTGAAGTTGCGTGCCACACTCGGGGCATTCTGAGGGAAAAACGATTGCCTCTGTCAGAAAAAAATCGCGCTGACTCACGTCAACTCCAGTGATTTTGGGTATGATCTCACCACTTTTTTCTACGAAAACAGTATCGCCTAACCGAATTTCTAAACGTTCTAGCTCATTGGCATTATGTAGGGTAGCTCTTTTAACCCGCGTTCCGGATAATTGCACTCCTTTTACTTTTCCATAGGGCAGATTACGCTCTGTCAGATCACATAGATTGGCTACTGGTGTAACGGCCCCTGTCCGACCTACCTGATAGTGAACAGCTCTTAAAATAGCCGGTTTATTCTCCGCTTTGTATTTATAAGAAATTGCCCAACGGGGGCTTTTCGCCGTATAGCCCAGCTCCTGTTGCTGCTCCAAGGCGTTGACTTTGATCACAATCCCATCAGTTGCCAGAGGCAGGGTCAAACGCTTTTCTTCCCACTCATGAATATAATCAATCACCTGATCAATATTATCGACCCTCCGATAGCCTGGAGACACCTTGAAACCCCAACTCTGAAGTGCCTCCAAACTCTTACTATGCGAATCGAATATCGGCTCATCGCTTAAAAAAGCATATAAGTAACAATCGAGGCCCCGTTTGCTGGCCTCAGCGGAATCTTGCAACTTAAATGAACCAGAAGCAGCATTCCGAGGATTTGCATAGGGGTTTTCACCCATTAAATCCATTTGTTCATTTAGTTTTTCGAATGACCGATAGGGCATAAATCCTTCTCCCCGAACTTCGAACCGAGATGGTATATTGGTACCTTTGACACTCAAGGGCAAACTTCGTATGGTCCTGACATTATGGGTAATATCATCCCCGCGCGTACCGTCCCCTCGGGTCACTCCCCTCACAAGCCTTCCGTTTTCGTAGGTAAAGCTCAGAGAGATCCCGTCAAATTTTAACTCACAAATGTATTCATACGGTGCGCCATCCAGCCCCTTCCGCACCCTTTCATCGAAGCTTCGGATCTCCTCTTCGTTATAGGTATTGTCCAAGGAAAGCATAGGGTAGATATGGAAGACCGTCTCAAAGTTCTTGGTCACGGTGCCTCCTACCCGATGGGTGGGGGAATCTGGAAGACTATATTCAGGATATCGTTCTTCCAACGATTTCAGCTTGGCCATTAGCTGGTCGAATTCAAAATCGCTAATTTCCGACTCGTTTTGCTGGTAGTACTGAAAATTATAACGTTCTATTTTGGCGCTGAGCTCTTGAATCTGTTGTTCCGGTGACATGATGTTGTCGACTATTGTTTAATTCTAATATCCTAGCACAACAAAAGTAGAGGTCTTTTTAGTGCTTATTATTCTTTTTAATACAAAATTAAGATTTATTCTACAGCAATGAATTCTCTCACAAAAAAGCTCATAAAAGTACTAATCGGTGCGGGACTTTAGGGGAAGTTATCAGTTCAATCATCAATTTTGGCCGATATTTCCTTATTTTTGGCCATCCAAATCAAACTGAACCCCTACACTTATGCCGGAAATAGCCCCGTCCATACTAGCTGCTGACTTTGCCAATTTACAAAGAGATATAGAAATGCTCAATCGAAGCGAGGCAGAATGGATCCATGTCGACGTCATGGATGGTATGTTTGTTCCCAATATTTCCTTTGGAATGCCTGTTTGTGCCGCGGTAAACCGTCACGCCACTAAACCCCTGGATGTTCACCTTATGATCGAACAGCCCGATCGATATATTGCCGACTTTATCAAGGCTGGAGCTGCTATTATAACCGTTCATTATGAAGCCTGTCCGCATTTACACCGTACGATTCAGTATATACAAGAGCTGGGCTGCCAGGCTGGGGTCGCGCTCAATCCAGCCACACCGATAGAAGTGCTTACCGACATTCTTCCCCATTTGGATCTTGTCCTGGTCATGTCGGTGAATCCTGGATTCGGGGGGCAGAAATTTATTGAACATACTTATAACAAAATCCAACGACTGCAGCTAATCCGACAGGAAAGAAGTTATTCATTTAAAATTGAAGTAGATGGAGGGGTAAATATGGACAATTGTTCTCAGTTGGCAGAGGCAGGGGCTAACATTTTGGTAGCAGGAAGCTTTGTTTTTGGCTCGGAGAATCCCCTACAAACGATTGCCCAGCTAAAACATGGCGGGGAAATATGAAAACGAAGAAGCTATGTGGATTAATTCTGGGTATCCTGTTTCATGTATTTCAGAATACACTGGCCCAAACTGCTTTTCCCCTGCAGGCGAGTAAAGACGGGCAACATCTTCTGGATGAACAAGAGCAACCTTTCTTGATGGTTGCTGATGTGGCCTGGCAACTTTTTCGAAAGCTTAGCCTTCAGGAAGCTGCTGAGTATATGGATATCCGTAAATCCCAGTCCTTTAACTGCATCATTGTTCAAGCCCTACCCGGCAGTCCTAATCTTAAAAATTTCTATAAACAGGAGGCCTTTAAAGGGGGAAGTTTTTCTCAGCCCAACCCAGGCTATTTCAGTCATATAGAAAAAGTGGTAGCGGCGGCAAAAAAAAGAGAAATTGCCGTGGGCATTGTAGTCAACAGACAAGGATGGCACCAATCCTTTGTGGATGCTAGCCCTGAGTCCATCGGACAATATATGTCCCATTTAATTCAAACTGTAGGTAAGCATAAAAACGTATTTTGGCTAGTCGACGACACCGACCAGTCCCGGCCATATGCATCCTTACTTACCGAGCAAATTCGTACTTTGCAACCTAATCGAATGATGGGTCTGCTGCTTCAGCAATACCCCAAAATATCGAAAGAAGTGAATGGGGGACCTTATGACCTTGATTTTATTATTCCAGACTCAACGAACTCTGAAACGGACTATAAAAATTTTGTAAAAAAACAGCAGGCCTCAGAGGAAACGGGAGAAATACAGCGCCCCTTTTTACTGGCGAATAGTATATTTTCTAAAGAACTTCTGGACCAATCTGCAGAAATTCGTCAGCAAGCATTCACAGCCTTTATGGCTAGCGGCAGTGGTTTTTGTCATCAAAGCACCATCAAGAATTTCAACCCGACGTGGAAAACAAATATTACCCAGGATGGTGCAGAATACATCGAGAAATTAGTTAAGGTTTTAAATGGCGTACCATGGGCATTTCTTAAGACCGAATGGAACAGTTCCCTGCTAGTAAGCCCCATGGATCGGGCCGAAGTACATGTAAAAATGTTAACCAATAAAAGAATGGCAATTGCGTATTTACCCGATTCGCGCAGTATCAACGTATATTTATCTCATCTAGAAGGCGATCAGTTTAGAGCCGTTTGGTACAGTCCGCGTACAGGAAAGAGATGGTTTGCTGGTACCCTACCCAACCAGCCTGAAGCCAGCCTGACTCCGCCCGAGAACAAATCGGAATGGGATTGGATCCTTCTGATCGGTGCGGGTCAAAACTAGTCTTATTCCTCTATATTAACTTTTTTTTATCTTTGGGTGAAGTCAGGGCCAAGGCATGACGGTACTCATCCATAAAAGCCCCTAATTCAAAGGAGAGTTATAGGCTTAGAACCCCATCATACATGAAGTTTTCGTTTTTTAAATATACAATATTCCCCATTCTATCACTGTTGGCAACAGCCTATGCCCAAGGGCAAAATACGCAATGGGCGCAAACCATTTTAGGATATTCCTCTGAACTGCGCGACGGCAGTTACGGGGAAGGCTATCGCGCCGTACAGGTTCTGGGCCAGCCTAATAAGCTCCCATCCTATGGCGATAGCCCTGTGGCATGGACATCGGCCCGGCCCGATGGGGCAGATGAGGAATGGATAAAAGTAGGGTTTAAAGTTCCAATCAGATTAGCCCAGGTCTTCATTGGAGAAAACCACCATCCCGGTGCAGTTACAAGGGTATATGCGTATGATACGGAGGGTCGTGAATACCTGATAGACAAACGAGAGCCTGGCCCAGTAGCCGGAGGTGGTAGGGAGCTTCGAATATTCCCCTCCGAGAGCGATATTGTATGTAAGGCTATAAAGGTAGTTCTGGCTCCATCGACCGTCACGGGATTTAATCAGCTGGACGCCATCGGAATCTCTGATAGTACAGATCCCATCAGAGCTAATATTCGTATTACCCAAGATTTAGAATCGCTTCAGAAGAAAGAAAATCTGGGGGCTGCGGTTAACAGCAAAGGGACGGAACTGGCTCCCGTCATCTCCTCGGATGGCAAAACTTTGTATTTTGCTCGGGCCAATCACCCGGGCAATATCGGCACCTCTCAGCGTCAGGACATCTGGCAGTCGACCCTGGATAACCGGGGCCGCTGGTCCAACGCCACCAATCTGGGCGCTCCACTAAACAATTACGGAGACAATGCCATCACCAGTATTTCTGCCGATGGAAATAAGATCTATCTCATTAACAAATACCTTCCTGATGGCACTTTGGAGTTTGGGTTTTCCTATTCCATGCGATCGGCAGGGGGCTGGAGCTTTCCACAAGAGCTACGAATACCAAGCTTAGGTGTCAACCAAAATAATAACTCTATGGAAGTCACCGTCTCCCCTTTAGGAAATGTACTCTTAATGGCCTTGGAACGCCCAGATACGGAGGGGAAAAGAGATATTTATGTATCATTCCTTTCCGACGAGAACCAATGGACTCCCCCTCTAAATATTGGGTCCACCATCAACTCCGCTGCAAACGAGAGCTCTCCTTTCCTGGCTCTAGACAACAAAACCTTATATTTCTCCTCAGAAGGGCACAGTGGCTTTGGCCAAAGCGATCTCTTTTTAAGCCGCAGACTCGACGATAGCTGGACCAAATGGAGCGAACCGGAAAATCTGGGCCCTGCGATAAATAGCGAAGGATGGGAAGGGTATTTCAACCTACCAGCCGATGCCACATTTGCCTACTTTAGTTCAACTGCGGAAAACTTCTCCGACGTAGATATTTACAGAATCCGGCTGAGCCCTGAAATTAAGCCCCAGCCTCTTGTTCATGTCAGTGGCACCGTATACGATCTCAGTAATAACCAGCCCATATCTGCCGAAATAATCGTATCGAATAGCGTTAAAGATTCCACAATTCTCAAAACGACCTTTATACCTACCCAGGAAAAATTTCAGTTATTTCTACCACAAAACACCTCTTATAGAATCGAAATCAGAAAGGAAGGATACTTTCCAGAAATCAAAGAATTAGTAGTCAACCAAGAGAGCACGATATACCAGATCTCATTGGATGCTTATCTGAGACCCATTGTAAAAGGGGAAAATATCAGGCTTAGCAACACCATGTTTGCTCAGAGCAGTGCGACAATAAGCCCAGGTACTTATGAGGAACTAGACTTGGTAGCCGATTATCTGATTCAAAATCCTCAGAGCCGTGTTCTGCTAGAAGGTCATACAGACAATCAGGGCGATATAAAGAAAAATGTACAGCTTGCTCAGGATCGGGTCAATGCGGTAAAGAAATATCTGACCGGTAAAGGGGTGGCCCCCGGAAGAATAGATACCAAAGCCTGGGGCCCCTCACGACCACTTACCCACAATCTTACCGAAGAAGCACGCCAGAAAAATCGACGCGTAGAATTTACAATCCTAGATCGGTAAGCCGAGAGAACGAAAATATTTGTGTACTTTCGCCAGAAATTTGCCCTTTTTGGCAAGACACACATAAAATTCAACAACGAGCCTTATCTATTTGATGACTCAATCTAATTCTGTTTCTCCCGAAAAATCCTGGTTCATATTAGCGCTTATTTTGGCTTTGGGCCTTGGATTGCGTATGTACAAGCTAGATGCCTATAGCATATTTTTCGATGAGAAAAGTACCATGGTTATCAGCCAGGGAATCGTTTTGGAGGGTGCTAATCAAAAGGATGTTTTTGCCAGTAAACGAATTACGGCGCGTCCATTTTGGCAAAGCCCCCGCTTAGATTACAGGCCCCGAGGCGTACTTCGATCCTTCACCTATCAGGAGATATTTGTCCCCAAAAGCTTTACCCCGGAAGAGTTCTGGGCGCCTAAATCCATAGCCGACTACTACGAGGCCATGACTCGGAGCGATATAGGCAATAGTCCATTTTATTATCTGCTGCTTCACTACTGGCTTGAGATATTTGGTATGTCCGATTTCTCTGCAAGAGGATTTTCGGTTCTGTTCAGTATAGGCATCATAGCACTTACCTACTTTTTTGGGCAGCGCTTTTTTTCCAATAAGGTAGGCTTGATCGCAGCAGGTATCGTAGCCATAGAGCCTTTTTTTATAGCTTACAGCCACCAAGCACGTAATTATTCCCTCACCTTCTTTCTCACCCTACTGGCAACCTACTATTTCCTGCAGATAATAGAAGATTCGCCGGGTTCCCGAAAGGTATGGAAATTGTATTTAGGGTATATTTTAGCTGCTGGACTGGCCTTATTATCTCATTTTTTGGTCATCACAGTATTGTTGGCTCATGGATTGTATGCGCTCTTCTTTCTGAAAAATATCAAAACATGGATTCGACTGGCTCTGGCGGCTCCTGCAGCCCTTTCCGGAGTTACCTGGTGGCTAGTGGCGGGAGGAGGGCAATATACCTTATACACACTGAGCTATCAGGCCGACCTTTACAGACGCATGGCCGAAACCAGGCCCTACAACAATCCGTTCGGTGCTCTACCGGCCACCTTTCAGAATGTCCTCAATAAGTCCCTGCCGTTATTTTCTGATATATTTCTTTTCAGCAATGGGCTTGCCGATGCGTTGGTAGGAAAAAGAAATCTGGTGGTTTCCCTTGTACTAGGCCTTCTGCTGATACTTTGGTATCGGTATCAAAATCGCAGAAGCAATCTGTCAACGCCCACCCCTGCCTTACACTGGACCCGCGCTGTCCCCTTTATTCTGATGTTCTTGGGATTGGCAATATATACCCAGAATAAGATACAGTTTACTATACTCTCAGTAAGCTTATTTGCGCTTTCTTTGGTTTGGGATGTTCATAAAAATTCCTCCAAGCCTCAGAAGCATCGGCTATGGCTCCTGTATTTTATGGGACTAATACCGACTCTCTTTTTAATTGTCATGGCTTTCAAAAATGGTCATACAACAGGCATTACCCAGCGATACTCTGGATTTTCTTTTCCATATGTAATTATTTTATTAAGTCTGATCATACTTACAATTACGAAACTCCGTCTGGAATATCGAATCCTGTGCTTGGTAGTTTTTGGATTGCAAATGATCTTTGTCGGCCAGAGACTTAAGGAGTTTTATCAGGACCAGTCGGTCAAATACGGCTATTTCGCAAACACCAGGGAGCCTAATCCCTATATGGAGGCAGCCCAGCGCATTCAGAACCTATACCAGCCGGGTGATACAGTCTTATATCCAGCTCCAGACTTCCTATTTCTTTCCGAGATGGACCGGACCTTTCTTCCCTACTCGGTTCAAGATGCCCAGCTGACGAACCTGTACCTTCCAAAGAAGAGCCAATACGTGCAACGCATGGATACCACCCAAGAGGAAAGCATTTTATTACTTAAAAAAAACCAGGCCGAGCCGATTGTAATCAAGCGACTTAAAGGGCTACGCTATGGCTCCGAATAGCCTTTCACCCCTCCGATTGACGAGCCGACCAATAAGAATTTGTATATTGCACGCTAATTTGAAATAAAATGCTTGTTACTTTGTAGGCAAGTTCAAAAACCGCATTGACACACAACAAGGCCATGACTGCAGAAGAAATCATAGATAACCCGCAACGTTTGAGCGGCGAGCTTAGACTAAAGATCCTTGGCTTATACCACAAGGCCAATGCAGGCCATATAGGCTGTTCCTTGAGTTGCATCGATCTTATGATCGCCGTATTGTTTTTAAATAAGAAAGAAGAAGACACTTTCATTCTGTCGAAGGGACACGCAGCCGCAGCTTTGTATGCCTGCTTAAATGTACTAGGCGAAATTTCGGATCAGGAACTGGATACTTTTTATAAAGACGGTACCACATTACCTGCTCACCCAGCTCCGCGTAAATATAAAGGGATACCCTTCGCTACGGGCTCATTGGGCCATGGTCTCCCTATCGCTACAGGCATAGCCCATGCCGCTAAAGTATCGGGCGACGGAAGTTATTCTTATGCTTTGCTCTCGGATGGAGAGACCAACGAAGGAACGACCTGGGAAGCCGCACATTATGCCATACAAAATGAGTTGGATAATCTGATTATGATTATTGATAAAAATGGCTTGCAAGGTTTCGGCACTACTACCCAGGTTTTAGGGGAGACCGCTTCACCCGAAAAATGGAAGGCAATTGGTTTTGAAACGGTTGTGGTTGACGGGCATGACATACCACAGCTTAATGAAACAATCCAGGACTTAAAAGGCCGTAAAAATGGAATCCCAAAAGTAATAATTGCCGATACTATTAAAGGAAAAGGAGTTTCATATATGGAAAATAAGCTAGAATGGCATTATCTACCTATGAAACAGGAGCAGTTTGACCTGGCAACCCAAGAAGTGAAGGAACGATATCTTAATGAACTTACGAATGCTTGACCAATTGCCGGTTTACCGCGATAAAATTGAACAGTTAAAAGGGCCCATCTTTGTATTTGGAGCAAGTGGATTTATCGGTGCCAATCTATTCAATGATATTTTCAAAATCAGGAAGGATTGCTACGCCCTTACACATGATGCGACCAAAGCCTGGCGATTGAAATTATTGAATGTACCGTTCGAGAACATCATCCATTGTGATATATTGTCGAATAATTCCGTTCAAGAAGTCTTCGAACGATATAAACCACAGACCATATTCAATCTGGCGGCATACGGGGCTTACAGTAAGCAAAGTAATGTAAACCTCACCTACGAAACGAACGTATTAGGGACTGTAAACCTTTTGCAGAATTGTAGTCCAGAGATGATTTATATTCATGCGGGAAGCAGTTCGGAATATGGATTTAACTGTACGGCACCTCAGGAAACTGATCGGGTGGAGCCAAACAGCCATTATGCTGTTTCGAAAGTTTCTGCCGCTTATTTATTGGAATATTATGCTAAGGTAAATAAGCTTAAAACACTTAATTTACGTTTATACTCAATTTATGGTGCCTGGGAGGAGCCCGATCGTCTGATGTCTAAGCTCATCGAATGTGCCCGGGAAAAAGATCTTCCTACTCTGGTCTCCCCTGATATCAGTCGGGATTTTGTTTTTATCGAAGACTGTGTCGAAGCATTTATCGACGCTGCCAATCGCATCACTGCTCAAACCTCAGGAAAGTCTTATAACATTGCCACAGGACGAAAAACGACCATAGGCGATCTTATAGAGACGACCAGAAAGACCTTTGCCATTGATAAAAGTCCTCAATGGGGCAGTATGTCCAATCGAAAATGGGATTTGGCAGAATGGTATGGCAATTCCGAGGCATTCCAAAATGATTTTGGTTGGTCTCCACGGACCACACTAGAAGAAGGCTTACAAAAAACATTGGCTTGGCAGAAAGCCATAGATTACCAGAATACCGTAATACCGGCATTTGAGAACCCCAGGTTGAACCCGGTAATCACTGCCATTATCGCTTGTTATAAGGACGCTCAGGCGATTCCCTTTATGTATGAACGTTTGGTGAAGACTTTCAACCAGTTAAAGGTTCGCTATGAAATAATATTTGTGAATGACAATTCTCCTGACAATCAGGAAGAGGTTATTAACAATATTTGTGACAAAGACCCCAATGTAGTAGGTATCAGCCACTCCCGTAATTTCGGGTCTCAGTCCGCCTTTTTGAGTGGAATGGAAATCGCTACGGGAGACTGTGTCGTTCTGATGGATGGAGACTTACAGGATCCTCCGGAAATCATCCCAGATTTTTATGAAAAATGGATGGACGGTAATGATGTAGTCTACGGGGTGCGGGTACAGCGGGAAATGAAGCCGCATATTCACTTCTTTTATAAGAGCTTTTACAAGATATTTCAGAGTCTAAGTTATATCCCGATTCCCCGAGATGCAGGTGACTTCTCGATGATCGACCGAAAAGTTGTAAAAGAATTGGTGGACTTACCCGAGACCGAGCAGTTCTTACGAGGGCTACGTGCTTGGGTTGGCTTTAAACAAACAGGTGTTCCTTACGTACGTCCTGAGCGCATGTTCGGCGTTTCTACCAATAATTGGACCAAAAATATTTGGTGGGCAAAAAAGGCAATTTTTTCCTTTAGCTTCGCTCCCTTAGAGCTTATGAGCTATGCTGGTTTTGCCCTTACAGGTCTTTCAATACTGGGAATAATTTGGCAAATTCTCGCCAAATTATTCTTTTTCCCTAATACGCCTCAGGGGATTAGTACGGTCATTGTATTGATTGTCTTTTTTGGGGGATTGACTATACTTGGGATTTCTTTCTTAGGAGAGTACATCACCAAAATTTTCGAAGAAACTAAAAAACGGCCCAAATACATCCGCACCAGGATTAGGCGCGGTAGTAAGGCCTACAAAACAGCAGAAGAGATTCGCACACTCGTGAAACAATTACGCAAATGAGAAAAGAATTTTCAGCATCCATAGAAAAACTGGCCGAAGAAGATGACTCCATAGTCTTCATCACAGGCGATCTAGGCTATAATGCCTTGGAGAACCTACAAGCCAAACTGGGCAATAGATTTATCAATGCGGGTGTGGCTGAGCAAAATATGGTTGGTGTTGCCGCCGGCTTTGCCCATAAAGGATACAAGGTATTTTGCTATAGTATTGCTCCTTTTATCGTATACCGATGTCTGGAACAGTTCCGTAACGACGTTTGTTTCAATAATTTACCAGTATTTCTGGTCGGTAATGGAGGTGGATATGGATACGGTATCATGGGAAGTAGCCATCATACTATCGAAGATATAGCCTGCCTGAGTGGACTGCAAAACGCTCAGGTATGGACTCCAGCATTTTCAGATGAAATTGAGCCCGTTTTACAGCAAATTATTTCTGAATCAAGGCCCACCTATTTACGTCTAGGCGCTGGCAAGACCAGCCCTATGGGCGCATTCCATACTGGCTCCTTCAAAGTTCTGCATCAGGGACTACAGGCCGATACAACTATAATTGCCCTCGGCCCCATTGCGAATAATGTGATTCAAGCGATGGAAGAATTCCCTGAGCTTAAAGAGCGTATCAATATTTTATCCGTTTTGAGGTTTCCCCTGGAAATAAGCACGGAAATTAGAACAATATTAAGCCAAACACCCAACATTCTCGTTGCAGAAGAGCATATTGGGACTGGAGGCTTGGCCCAGCAGCTTAGTGTTCCCTTACTCGAGTCAGGTATACCCATTAGGTTTTTCAAAAGCATTAAGGCAGAAGGCTATCCCAATGGTAAATACGGTAGCCAGGGCTATCACCAGAAATTGTCGGGGCTGGATTCTACTTCAATAGCCCAAAGTGTGATGGCACTAAATGCCATGATATGAATAAGACGTTTAGTAAAATAGTTGTCAGCATCTTCTTGCTGATCCCCGTGGCTATATTCTTTATAGCCTGGGATTTTTATGCAATCAATATACCCAAGTGGGACGACCATTCGCTGAAGGCATTTATAGTCGATATGAGCAATGCCAACTCCTGGACCGCTCAGTTTGCTGCCTTAAGTAAGCAACATAATGAACACCGTATTGCCTTAACAAGGCTCATCGCCTGGTTAGATTTTAAATGGACAGGTGCCCTAAACTACCGGCACCTCATGATGGCAGGCAATTTGTTGCTCCTTGCTGCCCTGCCCCTATTTCATTCGCTCCTCCATCAGAATAAAAAGCCATTGTTTGCACTTGTGCCCATTCCATTCCTGTGGTTAACCCTTGCTTTTTGGGAAAATATGTATTGGGGGATGGCAGCGATTCAAAATTTCGGCGTTGTTACACTGGTTTTATGGACCATTTATTTGTGTATACACCCCAGTAATACACTATTTGTCATTTCCCTATTGCTGGCCTGTCTTACGGTGGTAACTAGTGGTAATGGTCTGTTCGTGCTTCCAATAGGAGCCGTGCTGTTGTTTATAGGCCGAAAGCCACAGCGATTAGGTCTCTGGGTACTCGTGAGTGCCGGGGCTTTGTATGGATATTTTAATTGGTACCAGGGCAATGTATCCAACCCAGAATCTAGGGCGAGTTTCTTTCAGCTTCTCAAAGGTTACATGGCATTTTTGGGTTCATTTGCCGAGTCTGTCCCGGTACCGAATAGTTTTCAAATCTGTATTATAGCAGGAACACTATTGTTTTTGGTTTCTGTTTCTATCGGAATTAACGCGCTTTATCGTCTTTCGAGTCAAAAAAAGGTACAGGAAAGTGAAAAAATAACGGATTTATTTACCATTGGGGCCCTGATGTTTATATTAGGAACCGCTCTCATCGTCGTCTATTCCAGAGCTGGATTTGGACTGGAAGGGCTTATAACGAGTCGTTATAAGATCTATTCCGTACTCTTATTGGTTATTGCTTACCTGTATATAGTGGTTCCAATAAGAGGTAGTTTCTTGTCTCCATATATTTCAGCCATTACCTTACTAGCCGTCATATTTAACATATTTAGTTACTATTACCATCTGGTAGATGCATCCAACTTGCGAAAGATGCTTTCTACGGATCAGTTTAACTGGACCTATACCGACAAAAGTTTAACGATCGCTCCGGATTCCACCTTCGCTCAAGGCATTGTCGCAAAAACGCCTAATAATTACAAGCTATGGTTTGGATCCATAAAGTTGGCGGACAAACAGGGCTATGCTGGAGTTACTCAGGGCTTGTCTGCCCTGATGGGTCAGACCGAGTTAAAAGAAACACCGACTAATATGCTTGTGTCAAATAACCATTACACGAGTCAAAGACTGATTGATAGTGGTGTCTATTTGCTATTTAGCAATCAGGAGCGTTATTATGTTTACCCTACCTATCGTACCCGTAATAGAAATAGAAAACAATTATTCCTCAAGCAACTCTATTTTGCCCCCGGTTTTTATTCCGATGTACCCTTTAGCCAGATGAAAGCAGGAACTTATAAGGTCGGAATTCTACGACAAGAGGGTGGAAAGTTAGGTATACTCTTTAAATCGAAACAAATTATTATCCCGGAAGTGAAGGCCAACAAAATAGAGGTCAACTGGTAAACATGCGCGCAACACCACAAGGACATATTATACAACTAGACGGGGTCCGCTTTATTGCGGTTGCCCTGGTACTTATTGACCACTGGTTTGCAGAGGTGAATACCATTCCTTTAGGCCCACTGGGAGTAACCGTTTTTTTTGTATTGAGCGGATTTCTTATTTCCCGCATATTACTTAAGAGTAAGGAAAAGACTATTGATGAACCGGGAGGGCTGGGAAGATATCTTAGCAAATTTTTTATCCGTCGGACCATACGAATATTTCCAGTATATTATTTATGTATTGCACTGCTTTTGGTATTCGATGTACCTCCGGTGCGGGATACCTGGGCTTGGCTGGTTTTGTATGGCACCAATATCTATATTGCTGTTCACCAGAGCTGGATGGGCGTTGTAGATCATTTTTGGTCCTTGGCAGTCGAAGAGCAGGTTTACATCTTTTTTCCTTTTCTTATCTTTTTCGTACCCCGGAAAAAGTTAATACCAGTACTAGGTATAATGGGTCTGATGAGCGTATTGCTTCGGTTCTATTTTTTCTATACAGGAAAAGAATGGTTTGTCTCTTATGTTACCATGCCTGCTTGTCTAGATTCCTTCGCCTTAGGCGGACTGATGGCCTGGTTGCAGCTCTATAAGAATGAAGTCTTCACCAAGTTATTCAGCAGCTCCTGGCCCGTATGGCTTGGACTAATCGCCTGGTGTCTGCTACACTTTTGGTCAAAAACGTATGGAGAAACGTTACATAATGTGGCCAATGTCGTCTATGACAGGCTGGTTTCGTCTGTTTTCTGTTTCTTTTTGATAGGCCGGTCGGTGGTAGGATTTAAAGGGGGGATGAAAGCATTTCTTGAGCATCCTGCCAGCATTTATTTAGGGAAAATAAGTTATGGTCTTTACCTATATCACAATTTTGTATACAATCATTATCATAGTGGCCCCAACCACCCCACAGTCCGCTTAATGAACAAAATCTATAGCGTTGTCCCTGGGCTGGAACACTCCCTCCCATTCGAAGCGATGATTCACGCTATACTAACAGTTATCGTGGCCTCCTTGTCCTGGCATTTCTTTGAGAAACCTATTAATTCACTGAAAGATAAATACGCTGGGTAAATATAATTATTTGAATAGGGGGTATCCACTAATATTTATTAAATTCGCAACAACTTACCAAAACCAATTTTGAATGTCGTTCCTTCTGAGTATAGTAATGCCCGCATACAATGAGCAAGATTGTATTGAAAAAGTGGTACATAGCTGGACTAACTTTCTAAGAGAAAAGTTTCCAAACGATAACACGACCCTAATCGTTATCAACGACGGCTCCAAGGATAACACCCAGGTGCTATTGGATAAGCTCAAAGGGGAAGTTTCCAATCTCACCGTTATCCACCAAAAAAATGGGGGCCACGGCAATGCGGTTGTCAACGGATATCTTGCTGCCCTTAAATTGGGGTCGGAATTTGTATTTCAAACTGACAGTGACGACCAGTTCGTTTCTGATGATTTTGATAAACTGTGGGCGAAGCGTAATCAATCTGACTTTATCTTAGGATACCGTCAAGTACGTCACGATGCAGGTGTACGTTTGTTTATTACCAAAGTGCTCCGAGGAACCATCTCTGCAGTTTATGGTACTTACATCATGGATAGTAATATACCTTTCCGCCTGATAAGAGGTACCTTCCTGCAAAAATTAATGGATCAACTGCCAAATCCTGAGCCCTTTGCTCCCAATATTTTCTTGTCAGTCATGGCCAAAAAATCCGGTCAGGAAACTTTCGATATTCCCATTACCCATAAAGATCGGGCTACAGGGGAAGTCTCCATCGTTAAATGGAACCTGTGGAAGGTCTGCATTAGGAGCTTTCAGGAATTACTAAACTTCCGTTTGGAACTGAACAAAAAGGTTAAAGCCATAAAAGCGTAAACACATCCCTGTGATTAAAAATAAATATTTGATTATCCTGCTAGCTGTTGTCATCATGCTGGCAGGATATTTCCTGTTTAGATGGTATAGAATTTCCTCAGAGGCCTGGAAGCATATTCCTTCCTCGGCAATTGTAGTGGTCACCAGTAGTCACCTACAGGACTCAACCTATACCCTTTCGGAAGCAGAGCTGGATGTAAAGCGGCTACCTTTAATCGACGTTGCCAGCGACAATCTTTCTTCTTTGAATCTGCTAACAAGCGATTCAAAGAAATTATATGAGTTGCTAAACGACAAAAACATCACTTATTCTTTCCATCCCCGATCTGCCACAGAATGGGGTGTGCTGGTATATATTCCTATCGATCAAGAATCAGTAGGATGGTTAAAGAAACCCGATAATCCAGCCATTCAGATGAGACATCATACCTTTCAGGATCATCGGATCATGGATATTTATGACTCCAGCTCTCACCCCTTATTTTCATTTATACTACTGGACGATTATTTGATTATTAGTTACTTTGGTGACTTGGTCGAAGACGTGATCCGGACATCATCTCTGAGTCTTCAAGGCAGAAATCTTAAATCCAGATTTGCAGATACCGAACACAGCAACAACGGGGTGTCGATATACCTGACGGAAGATGCCTGGAAATCTGTAATCCCTTCCCTCGGCCCTCAACATCATTATACACATTTCCTTAAAAATTTCCCCTATTTCCAAGATCTTCACATAAGAAATAGTAAAGATCCGCACCATATCGCTATCGAGTCCGACGGAAGCGAGCGCCCTAATTACTACCTGAGTCAATTATTCAAGGACGTAAAAGGGTCTACTTTTACGGGGCATAAATATATATCACAACAGACGGCTCAATTATACCGCTACGCCTCGGCCGAAAAGGAAAAGTTTCACAAAAAATACCTCGACTGGCATGAGAGCAATGAAACAGAAGGCTGGAGTAAGCTCTATTACCATATTGGGAACGACCGTAAACTTTTAACCGACAATTTCGGATCTGAATTGATATTCTGTCAATTAGAACAAAGTAGTAGCCTGGCCGATGCAAAAATTTTGTTGGCTGAATATGCCCATTATGATAAGTTGAGGGCTCCACTCCTCAAATTAGCACAGTTGTCCAACGAAGAGACTAATTCCAGTCACGACAAATTCCAGGGCTATGACATTTTTGCCATCGGCGTCAATGAGTTTCCCGCTACCCTATTCGGACCTTCATTTAACGGGTTCAACAAAACCTTCGTTACCTACGTGGCTCCATACCTGGTAATGAGCAATAATGCTCAGGTACTTCAAAACTATTTAGTAGATTACGAGAATCAGATCACCTGGAAACAATCTCCGGAATATGATAGTGTACTCATATCTTCCAAGAATGAAGCCCAGATAGCCCTGGTGGCCAATTTGAGAAAAATTCAGTCGGGCAGTGGCAGTTCAGCCAGTAAGACCTATAGTGACTTAACAGCAAAAATTGAAACCATTGTGCTTAGCTGTAAGGTGGATGGTAGAAAGGCCTATCCTTCAATTAATCTGATTCCGAAGAAACGGGCCACACCAGCCAAGGTGCTCAATAAAACCTTTCTGAATATCGATGTGGAATGGCCAATATTTTCCGATCAATCGTTAGCAGCACTGCAGAATCAGGTGGATGGAAGCTCCGAGCTACTCTTAACTGATAAAGCCTTCAACTTGTTAAAAATAGATAATTTGAAAACTGGCCAAACGGAAACCATTACCCAACTGGATGGGCATTTGCAAACTGAGGCCTTTAAAGTTGACTTTCTTAATATCGGACGGCAACAGCGCATATTGGCAACCAGTACCAGTGTCTATGCGATAGATCAAGATGATGACTCTTTATACACCACTTTTAAACAAAGTCTTCCTGCTGGAAATAGTATCAAATCCTTATATCTGGTAGATGGAGGCCTGGATGGGAGTAACCGTTTCATTGTTCGAAGTCAGAATGACGAGTTATTCATTTGGGAAAGTGTTACGAGTCCGTTAAAGAAACTTTCCAGAAGCCTGCGCTTCGAAAATATTCAAGGGCCGGTAGTAACTTTGAACCAAATAGGAAATCGGGGATTTATCGTTAGTCAGTACAACGGGAAAATCTATTTACTCAATGAATCGGGGGTGGTAAGGCGCGGTTTCCCTGCTGACCTCTTAACCCGTACGGCAGGGCCATTTTCATGGGTTCAGAATAACCTTACAGGCCAACCCGAATTGGTGGGTACCAGCACCTCAGGCCAGCTGTTACGAATCAACCTGGAGGGCAAGATCGTTTCTCGTAAACAGCTACTTCGCCCTCAGCCTGGTGCTAATTTCAGAATTATTTTTGACCGAAACTCTCTGGATTGGCTGTTAATCCGTTCCACCGGATCCCGCACGGCTATATTGGACAAGGAGGGTCGTGAGCTATTCGAGATTAAAGATATTTTGCCCAATTCAGATATTCAGTATCATTTCTTTGGCGTAGACAATCGGTTTATCAGTATTAAGTCGGGCAATTATACCACCTTATTTGACATGAGGGGTAAAAGGCTTGGAGATAAAGCGATTCCTTCTGAACTACCCGTTAGACTGACTTATCAGCCCGGGTTTTATAAATTATTGATATTTAGCCGTTCTGAAAATAAAATTCAGGTATGGTCCATTAAGTTGCGTTAGATAATGAAGATTGCACGCTATTTCTTTTTAGGATTTTTCATCATTGTTTGGGCCATTGGTACCAGCACCGATCTGAGTACTCTGGCTGCGAAAGCCGGTTTGGTCAACGATAGTTACCGATATGGAGATTTGTATCGCCTTTCCAATCTAAGGCAGTTCCGTGACCCTAAGCTGCCCTGTCCTTCCTACCGGCCATTTAAAGAATACGGTGCCGATAAACCCGTGCACCTATATATTATTGGTGACAGTTTTACGGAAGCCGATCGAATCGGGAAGGAAAACTTTGCCGCTGACTATTATCATTATACACATTGGAGCCAAACCTTACATTTTAAGCCGGATACTTCCGTAATTAATGTGCTATTACTAGAGAGTGTTGAAAGACACTTTAGGGAAAAGTTTACCAACCAGCCCCTGGCCAATTTGGTGGTTGACTCAACAAGTTTCAATGAAGCGTATCCCAATCCGCTCATGGTTCAGGTCGACGATCTTTTCCGATCCTCGGTTACAGAGAGTCGACTGGATCAACTTTTATTTCAGAACGATTTCTTTTTAAGGCTTAAAGAGCTAAAAGCAGGTTTTAACCTTTTCCTATTCGATCGGACAACTCCGGAGGTTACCTTGATTAATGAGGGAAATAATATTGTCTATTACATGGATACGGATACACCCAATCTTACCTCTTCTTTTACGGAGCTTCCGCAAACCTCTCTCGATTCCATTGTCCTGAACCTTAACCATACCAAGTCCCTAGTAGAAAATATGGGTTTCGATCATGTGTTTCTCTCTGTAATTCCGAATAAAGTGTCGGTACTTATGCCTAATTATGGCAACTATAATCGGTTAATCGAGCGAACCATTACACACCCTCAGCTACGGCTAGAAACCATTGATGTACTTAATGATTTTCGAAACCAGAAGAACAGTCCTTATCTAAAAGGAGATTCTCACTGGACTTGTGCTGGTCAAAAAATATGGGTCGATAAAGCCAATGCTAAGATAAAAGAAATGGTCAGCAGGAAAAGGATTGGAATGTAGCAATTTTCGGGTCGTATTGTAGATCTACAGCAGCTATTTTTGAATAATTAAAACCAGCGAGCATGAAACATCAGGACCACATTAATTACGACCGTATTGCCCGTGCAATTACATTTATTCATACCCAGTTCAGGGAGCAGCCTACTTTGGAGCAGATTGCCGACGCCGTGCACCTAAGCCCCTACCATTTCCAACGTTTATTTACGGAATGGGCTGGAATAAGCCCTAAAAAGTTTCTCCAATATATCAGTGTGAACTATGCAAAAAGCGTTTTAAACCACCCGAGGGCTACACTTTTCGATGCGGCAGAAGCAACAGGACTTTCGGGAACAAGCCGCCTCCATGATCTATTTATTGGAATAGAAGGCATGACCCCAGGAGAATATAAAATGGGAGGAGAAAGCCTGGAAATAAGTTATGGACTTCTTCCCAGTCCCTTCGGAAATTTGTTTGCTGCTTCCACAGACAAAGGAATCTGTCAACTAAATTTTGTTCAAACAAGGGAGGAAGGCCTACAGACTTTACTTGGAAATTTCCCAAAAGCTAAAATTCAGCAAGCGGAAGCACATGCATTTGACTCGATACTTCCCTTTTTCGACTATAACCATAGTAACCTTCCTGGCGTAAAGTTGCACTTGAAAGGAAGTCCTTTCCAGCTTAAGGTCTGGCAAGCACTACTTCAGATCCCGGCAGGAGGGTTGAGTACCTATGGAAATATCGCCGGACAGATACAGCAGCCTACGGCAAGTAGGGCCGTAGGCACGGCAATAGGCAGCAATCCCATTGCCTTTCTGATACCCTGTCATAGGGTCATACAGGCGTCGGGGGCCATCGGAGGCTATCGCTGGGATCCCGTCAGAAAAAAAGCAATGATAGGCTGGGAAGCCGCCAGGAGCATAGGCATATTGGCTGAGCAATAGGTGGCAGGAAATAGGGCCATTATATGAAAAGGACGAGCTTATTCAAGCTATCCTGGCATTTTTTTTCAAACCAATTTTATCAATTACTTCTATCAACACAGAATATGAATCTATTTAACCCAGGCGAAGTTCCTAACCTATTACCCTTTGATGGTATTGTACTAGACTATGGCAAGGTGATATCCTCCGACAGATCTCAGCAGTATTTTCACCGATTAATGGAAACGGTGGCCTGGAAAAATGATGAAGCTATTATATTTGGAAAGCATATCATCACCAAACGAATGGTAGCCTGGTATGGCGACCGAGAGTACGATTATACTTATTCTAAAACTACCAAACGAGCACTACTGTGGACCGATGAACTGCTTGATTTAAAAAAGTTAGTAGAGAATATTTCGGGGCATGCCTACAACTCCTGCCTGCTGAACCTGTATCATGATGGCACAGAAGGCATGAGCTGGCATAGTGATGATGAAAAAGCCCTAGGAAAGAATAGTGCCATTGCTTCGTTGACGCTCGGGGCGGCCAGAAAATTCTCCTTTAAACATAAGCGCACCAAGCAAACCCTTTCTACTATACTGGAAAGCGGTAGTCTAATCGTGATGAAAGGTGAAACCCAAACAAATTGGTTGCATCGGTTACCACCTACCACGCTAGTCAAGCAGGCGAGGATTAACCTTACCTTCCGCTCCATGGTGGTGGCATAACAATCCTTATCCCTTGATTAAGGCCCGGATTCAAGGAAATAGTAATATCTCCTTTATTTTTCGTATTTTTGCACATCATTGCAACTTCGCAAGTATAACGAGGCACACTTTGAACCAGATTCATGGTTCGGTCGTTTACTAAACAGGCTGCAAAGCCGAAAACAAATATTACCTCGGGCTTTTCTGAAACATCAAAATTAGCCCATTAAAAAACACAAATGACATTTCAGGAATTAGAACTCATTGAGCCTATTGCAAAAGCGCTCCAAGAAGAAGGATACACCACCCCAACTCCAATACAACAACAAGCGATCCCCCTTATCCTCAAGAGAAACGACTTGCTAGGGTGTGCTCAGACGGGTACTGGTAAAACAGCGGCCTTCGCCATCCCTATTTTACAGATACTAACAGAAAACCCTATTCCCAGAGGGGAGAAGTCACGCATACGCTGTCTGATCATGACACCTACCCGTGAGCTGGCCATTCAAATAGGAGAAAGCTTTGCCGCCTATGGTCGTCATACAAAACTCCGTCATACCGTAATCTTCGGAGGTGTGGGTCAAAAGCCTCAGACCGACGCTTTAGCCAGGGGGGTAGATATTTTGGTAGCCACCCCAGGCCGGCTATTAGACCTGATCAATCAGGGATTCATTAAACTCAATCAGTTGGACCTTTTCGTTCTCGATGAGGCTGACCGGATGCTGGATATGGGTTTTGTTCACGACGTAAAAAAGATTCTTAAACTGCTTCCCAAAAAGAGACAGTCTCTATTTTTCTCGGCAACTATGCCCCCGGCCATTGTAACCTTGGCCGACAGCATACTCTCGAACCCCAGCAAGGTAGAGGTAACTCCCGTCTCATCGACCGCAGATACCATACGTCAAACCGTATTCCATGTCGACAAGTCCGATAAAAACTCTTTGCTTCTGCATATTCTCAGAGATACAGAGATAGCTACGGCTCTGGTTTTTACGCGCACCAAGCATGGCGCCGACAAGGTGGTTAAAGTGCTGCGTAAAGCAGGAGTAACTTCTGAGGCCATTCATGGCAATAAATCTCAGTCGGCCCGGCAGAATGCCCTGAAAAATTTTAAGGCTCAAACAACAAGAGTGTTGGTAGCTACCGACATCGCAGCGCGTGGTATCGATGTAGACGATCTCACCCATGTTATCAATTACGAAATACCCAATATTCCTGAGACCTATGTACACCGTATCGGGCGTACGGGACGTGCAGGAGCCAAAGGCATCGCTCTTTCGTTCTGCGATGTAGAGGAGAAATCATATCTTCGGGATATCCATAAATTGATATCCAAAAATATTCCTGTAGAAAAGGATCACCCTTATGCCAAATAAGGATTAACGATGTTATTGAAACCACAGCCCTATCCGCTGTGGTTTTTGTGTTTTACCAGTAGTCTTTACCTGCTATGATCAAAAATACCTACGAGGAGATATCCTTATCAGAAATGAAACATCTGGCCATAGACCCCATGACCGTGCTCGTGGATGTGCGCGAGCAGTGGGAATACGAAGAATTTAATGCGGGAGGAATGAATATTCCTCTAGCTGACATTCGGAATCAGCGTCGGGCTCTGGAGCAATATTCCTGCATAATAGTCATATGCACTAATGGAGTACGTAGTAAGATTGCGGCGATGGATTATTGCCGCGTAGAAACTTGGTTAAACAAGCGCATTTGTCATGTCAGAGGTGGACTCATAGAAGCAGATTGAATGCCTCCTACCCCATCCTCCAATGCGTCAGACGTAACTCAAACCCCGGTCCACCTTGTTTGCAGGTGGACCGGGGTTTGAGAGTAACCTTCCCAGAAATATTAAAGGGCTACCTGTCCTTGGAAAACCCGCTCCGCTGGACCAGAAAGGTAAATAGAATCGAAGATATTGTCTTTTACTTCGAAACGAACCTGAAGCTTCCCCCCTACAGTATCTACGGCAATCGGGCTTGCCCAGCCCTCCCGAAGATGAGCCGATAAAGCGCAAGCAGTCACTCCCGTTCCACAGCTATAGGTCTCGTCTTCGACACCCCGCTCGTAGGTTCTCACACTCAGATATTGCTCTCCTTTAATCTGCGTAAAATTCACATTTGTTCCACCTAATGGACCGAATGTAGCACCATAACGGATGGCTTTTCCTAAGGCGACCACTTCGGTTTTTTCTACGTCGTCAACATAGGCCACATAATGCGGAGAACCCGTATTCATAAAATCGTAACCCGGTGTCTGTGTCACCTCTCTTACCGGTGACATCTTAAGGTGTATCACCCCGCCCTCCACGGATGCTTCATGGGGGCCATCTACAGCAATAAATGTCGTATGATCCTGAAACATTCCTAAATCATGGGCAAAACGTACGGCACATCGGCCACCATTCCCGCACATACTACCTTCAGCACCATCGGCATTGAAGTATACCATACGAAAATCATAGCCTTCCATGCTTCGAATCAGGATGAGACCATCAGCGCCAATTCCATAACGACGGTGGCAAAGATGAGCAATTTTCGCTTTATCAATCGGGAATGTCCCTGACCTATCATCGACCATCACAAAGTCGTTGCCTGTACCCTGATATTTAAAAAATTCAATTTGCATAGAAAAATTCATTTATGATTTCACTAACCATGACCATGGGGCCTGGGTTCCCAGAAATAAAGGTAAAACTAAAAAACCCTGCTTGGACTAAGTCGCAGGCAGGGTTTTTCAAATCAGAATGAAATAGGATTCTATTTCGTTGGCTTCTTAAGCTCTTTGATACGAGCAGCTTTACCCTGACGGCCACGTAGGTAGAACAAACGTGAACGGCGTACCTTACCACGACGAAGCAATTCGATCTTGGCGATACTGGGTGAAAGGATAGGGAATACACGCTCAACAGCAATACCATTAGAAATTTTACGTACTGTAAAAGTTTCTCCGGTTGAATTGGCATTACGACGCTGAATAACAGTTCCCTGAAACTGCTGAATACGTTCTTTACCACCTTCACGGATTTTCACGTGAACATTAATCGTGTCGCCTGCACCGAATGCAGGATACTCGGACTTACGATTTTCAATCGTAGCTTCAACGAGTTTAATAAGTTCGCTCATGACGAGTGCTTTTTAAATATTAAAATATGTTGTCTGATCCCAGCGGAAGAGGTGACGCCCCTTCATTCAGAACAGCCTTATAAAAAATGAGTGCAAAGCTAGCTTTTATTCTTCTAAAAGAAAAACGTTAATACTTAAAAATCAGGGCAATTATCACAAAAACAAATAAATTGACAAAGTATCAGCGCTCATACCTATCTAGCATGACATTTATAGTATATTATCGAAGCATTTATATCAAGGATCACCTTACTAATGAAAATATTAAATTCCACCCAGATTCGTCAGGCAGATGCTGCGACTATAGCTCATGAGCAAATTTCATCCCTACAGCTGATGGAAAGGGCCTCCGCAGCATTTGTACACTGGTTTTGTAATCAATTCGTAAACACCCGTCCAGTAGCCATATTTTGTGGCCAGGGCAATAATGGTGGCGACGGTCTTGCCATAGCCCGTCAATTATCACAATTAAGTTATTCGGTCAGGGTTTTCATGGTACAACATACCTCTAATCCTTCTTCAGACTATCTCCTAAATCTGGATCGGTTACGGCCTCATGTAACGCCCGAAGCGATTCATCAGGAAGCAGATTTCCCTGAGCTTTCCGAGAATTATGTACTGATTGACGCACTCTTGGGTTCAGGACTTTCACGTCCGGCAACCGACCTAATGGGAAAGGTCATCGATGCCATCAATTTATTATCTAATAAAACGGTATCGGTAGATATTGCCAGCGGTTTATTTATGGATCAACTACATGACGCCTCCGGGCATATTATTGAGCCAGATTTTACGGTCTCCTTTCAGATTCCCAAGCTTGCTTTTATGTTTTCGGAAAATTCTGTTTATACGGGTCAGTGGCAAGTCGTGGACATTGGACTGAATAACCGGTTTATGGAATCGTGCCCAAGCTCCTATTATCTTACAGACCATGAAGTAATCACTTCTATCAGCAAACCAAGGGCTCGCTTTTCACATAAAGGTACCTTTGGCCATGCCCTGCTGGTTGCAGGAAGTTATGGCAAAATGGGTGCCGCAGTACTGGCCTCGAGGGCCTGCCTGCGTTCGGGAGTAGGCCTGCTCACCGTGCATATTCCCCGATGCGGCTATGACATCATGCAAATCAGCACTCCCGAAGCCATGACTTCTACCGATTTTAGAAGACAATTTATTAGCCAGGTTCCCGATATCGCTCCTTATTCGGCTATAGGAATAGGTCCGGGCCTTGGCCAGGATCCTGCAACTTTAAAAATGATTGAGGAAATATTTTCTAAAGAATCCAAACCCTTTGTCATAGATGCTGATGCACTGAATCTGATGGCTCAGAATCGTTATCTGCTTGATCGAATTCCTGAAAACAGTATTTTAACCCCACACCCCAAAGAATTTGATCGGTTGGCGGGACCAGCTCGAAATAGCCAGCATAGACTAAAACTAGCGATTCAATTCGCTAAGGAATACCAGCTAATCATCTGTCTGAAAGGCGCTCATACGGCAGTAGTATTCAGTGATGGCTCCGTTCACTTCAATAACACCGGTAATGCCGGAATGGCAACAGGAGGTACCGGCGATGTGCTGACAGGCATTCTAACGGGACTACTGGCTCAGGGATATCCTGCTCCAGATGCCGCCAGACTGGGTGTTTACTGTCATGGCATGGCTGGAGACAAAGGTTCACTCAGCAAGGGACAGGCCGGGCTCATAGCTTCGGACCTTATTGAAAATCTACGTGTTCCTTAATAGTGAATGATCAAGACAAAAGCTGATAGGCAATGAATGCAGACACATATGCTAAAGCCATCATATATACCAACTGGATCATGGGCCATTTCCAACCCCGGGTTTCCCGATACACGACTGCAATAGTACTCATGCACATCATGGCGAACACATAAAACATCAGCAGGGAGGTTCCCACAGCAGTATTGTACATGGGTTGTCCGGTTTCCGGATTAATCTCTTGCTGTAGACGCTGCTTGACCGTTAGCACATCTTCCGAATCTCCTGAGATGCTATAGATCGTGGCCATCGTACCAACAAAGACCTCACGTGCAGCAAATGAAGCCAATAACGCGATGCCTATCTTCCAGTCGTAGCCCAAGGGACGAATGGCTGGCTCAATAAAATGACCAAAGCTTCCGGCATATGAGTTTTCCAGCCTTGTCGAGGCCACGGCAGCATCTACCTGGTCAGGGGCAGCATTGGTCATACTGGCCGTAACCCGCTCCTCCGCCCGATCCATACGGTCGCCGGGACCATAGGAGGCCAAGACCCATAAGACAATTGAGATGGCTACAATAATCTTTCCGGCCTCCAGTACAAACGAGCGAACACTTTCATACATGCTCATGCCCACGTGACCCCAGCGAGGTAGCTTGTAGGAGGGCATTTCTAGCATAAAATAGCTAGGCTCCTTGCGAGGAACAAATAGGGATATAACCCATGCTGACGCCAATGCTCCTATCAGACCTAATAGATAGAGGCCAAATAATACCAGTCCCTGTAAGTTAAATATACCCAGAACTTTCGTGGCGGGCACTACCAAAGCGATCAGTATAGCATAGATAGGCAGTCGAGCAGAACAGCTCATCAGTGGCGTGACCAATATGGTGAGCAAGCGTTCATATCGGCTATTAATACTTCTGGTGGTCATAATGGCCGGTACCGCACAAGCGACTCCAGAAATCAAAGGAACTACTGAGCGGCCATTTAGGCCAAATTTTCGCATCAGTTTGTCCATAATGATCATTACTCTAGCCATATATCCAGATTCTTCAAGAATAGCTACCAAGGCAAATAGGATCGCGATCTGAGGGATGAAGATAATAACCCCACCAATCCCAGCCATAATTCCGTCGGTAAGAAGGTCACTTAGGACACCTTCGGGCAGGACATTCTTTACCCAGGCAATGGTGTTGGCCGTACCCTCATCAATAAGATCCATAGGATAAGATGCCCAAGCGAATATGGCTTGAAAGACAAGTATGAGTACTGCAGCAAAGGAAAAATACCCTCCCACCGGATGCAAAAAAATTCGATCCAGTAATCGAGTCCAATAAGGTTGCTCAATTTCTCCTTCCGATTTGACCACTTTGGCAACAAGGGGACGGAGTTTTTCATAACGCCCGATAGTCTCTGCCGATAAAAATGCCTGTTTGTCAAACTGATGCTTCTCAATTATTCCATCTAATTTCACCCTTTCCGGAATTTCAACAAAGGTAAAATTATCGTGCTGGCAAACATATTGCATGGCCAGATAGTCATTATCAATTTTGTACTCCCGCTTAACTTCATTGATCAGGTCTGGATAATCTGCAGTGGTATCATAGAAAAACCTGGGACTAGCAGGCTCGAAATGCTCTATTACATGTAGTAAAGCTTCCTTTAACTGTGGAATACCACTTCCTGTTCGGGCATTGATATTAACCACAGGAACACCCAAATTCATGGCCAATTGGACGGCATTTACTTTTAGATTCATATTTTGAGCGACATCCAGCATATTTAAAGCCAGGACGGTAGGGAGCCCCAAATCTTGAATTTGTGTAAAAAGCAGGAGGTTCCTGAGCAAATTGGACCCGTCCACTACCACCAAAACGACGTCAGGGTAATCGGGATGGGCAGGGTTTGCCAAAATGTCCATCACAACGGCCTCGTCGGCCGACTTCGGATATACGCTATATGTTCCAGGCAAATCCACTGCCATAACCTCTACGGAGGCAGCACCAGCTTTCTCTAGGGTAAGTTTACCAAATTTCTTATCGACAGTAACACCGGGGAAATTACCCGTTTTTTGACGTAAGCCCGTCAGAGAGTTAAATAACGTGGATTTGCCAGCGTTTGGATTGCCCACCAGGGCTATTTTAATGGATTTATCTTTCAAGGTATTATTCTAATAGATGCAATTATTCAATCTCGATAGTAGCAGCCTCGCTGATACGAAGAGACAGACAGTATTGCCCCCCAACATTCAGACAAACAGGATCGCCAAATGGGGCAGCACCATCGAGCCGTACCGTACAACCAGGAACACAACCCATCTCCAGAAGTTTCAGGGACATCACGGGGTCAGTAAAGGATTTGATCACACCCTTTTCACCTCTTTTAAGATGGGATACCGTTTTAACAAACATGTGTCTTTATTTAGATTGAATATACTTAACTGCAAAGAAAGCATTACCGTTCGGCATTTCAAACTTTAATAGGGTGCATTTCTGTTTTAAGAATGAAAATCATAGAAATTACTAACCGTTTATTAAAACCCTGACAGTTTATGTCGTACTTTTGTGAGAAGAATACTATTTTATATGTCTATTAAATCAAGCGGGAATCGGATCGATATACAGCTTGAAGTCAGCGCAATTGAAGGAGATTAGGACACTAATTTGGAAAGAAATGACCCTGGAGTGGCGGCAAAAATACGCAATCAGTGGCATGCTGCTTTATGTAGTCAGCACTGTTTTTGTGTGTTATCTGAGCTTTAGCTTAAAACGAAATCAGTTAACGCCCATCGTGTGGAATACACTTTTCTGGATTATCATTTTGTTTACATCGGTCAATGCCATTGCCAAAAGCTTCTCCCAGGAACGCTATGGCCGTCTTATCTATTATTATAGTCTTTGCAGCCCCCAATCTATTATCCTGTCCAAAATCATTTATAACTGCCTGATCATGCTGTTGCTCTCCATGACAGGATTTGGTTTTTATGCTTTTATAATGGGCAATCCGGTAGGTGATTTGGGGCAATATCTACTTAGCATTATCCTTGCCGCTATAGGTTTTGCGTCGGTGCTTACCCTGGTGGCAGGTATAGCGACTAAAGCTGAAAATAGTGCAACTTTAATGGCCGTCTTGAGCTTCCCGATCATTCTACCCATGTTATTAATGACCATCAAACTTGCTAAAAATGCTTTAGACGGTTTGGACTGGTCCGTTTCCATGGATGAAGTACAGACCTTATTGGCCATTGATGCCATTGTAATTACCTTAAGCTATCTGCTTTTTCCCTATTTATGGAAAAGCTAATACAATGCTTGTAATAAATGCCTGAAACAACCTGAATAAACCAAGACCTTTAATAAAACGAGTGCACTTATGAGAAAAATGTGGTGGAAATATCTGTGTATCATCATCCTGCTTTATGTCATTATAGCTGGCCTGATGGGGCCCGTACCGCACCTACCTATTATCAATGAAACCATACGAAATACTTATTTCCACGTGGCCCTCTGGCTGGCGATGACCACCCTCTTATTTAGCTCCATGGTATATTCTATCATGTATCTCAACAAAGGAAAAATTGAGTATGACGACCGGGCGAGTGAAATCGCCAAATCAGGCATATTTTTTGGAATACTTGGCTGCCTGACCGGCTCGTTATGGGCCAACTTCACCTGGGGAGATCCCTGGCCCAACGACCCGAAACTAAATGGCGCAGCGGTAGGCATTCTAATTTATCTGGCCTACCTGCTTCTTCGGTCTTCCTTCGAAGATGAGCAAAAGAGGGCGCGTATCGCGTCGGTATACAATATATTCGCCTTTGCGGTATTTATTCCCTTGATCTACATTCTTCCCCGGCTGACCGACTCTCTACATCCTGGAAGCGGTGGAAACAGCACCTTTGGCTCCTTCGACATGAATAATGACATGCGTAAGGTATTTTATCCAGCCATTATTGGATGGATCCTGATGGGACTGTGGGTGGCAGAACTAAGGGTAAGATTAAAAATCATTGACAGAAGTCAGCATTCATAAGACCTCAACTTTGAAACTAAGGGTAAACTGGAAGCTGAATTTTAAAATTTTTAATAAAATAAACTATCCCTCCAAAATAACGTTAAGAATTAAACAGAAATGAAAAGTATTAAATCTATGAAAGATATTTGTAAGGTCCTGGTTATACTGGTGCTGAGCACAGCAGGAGCATATGCTCAAACGGAGGGGTCTACCGTAACAATGGCCGACCAAATGCGGGCCGATGGAAAGATATGGGTTGTAGTAGGTGTAATAGCCATCGTTTTTCTAGGCATTGTGGTCAATTTATTTCGCTTGGAAATGAAAGTCCGCAGAATGGAAAAAGACCTGGATATAAAGTAAAAGAGGAAAATTTAAGCTATTTTTGGGGTCCGGTTGGCGAAAAGCCGCCAGACCAGGCACAACGCCCTATAAAACCTTTCTTGGAGCAAGTATGCTTCAAAATTGGAGCCACACTATAACTTTTAGCCAGAAAATTTAAAATTTTAAGTTCTAAGAAAGATGAAAAAAATTCACATTTTTGGACTCGTTATTATCGCCATTGCCATTGGTATAATAGTCACCACAGCGGGTGATGCGAGTACGTATGTAGACTTCAACAAAGCCCAAAAAATGGCCGACAATGGAGATAATGAAAGTATCCATGTCGTAGGAAAGCTAAAAAAAGACGCGCAAGGAAACATTTTAGAGATGGAATACCGTCCGGAGGTAGATCCTAATTTCTTCACTTTTACGCTGGTAGACAATAATAATCAGGCACGAAAGGTAATATATAAGAGCACCAAACCTCAGGATTTCGATAAGTCTGAACAGGTGGTAATTATAGGTCGAATGCAACAGGATACCTTCGTTGCCGACAAAATCCTGATGAAATGTCCTTCGAAATATGAAGAAGGCAAACTAGAAACTACGGAACATACTGCCCAAAAATCATGATTCATAATACCATCGGCAGTGCCGGTCACTTACTCGTCATTATTGCTTTTGTAACGGCGTTATTGGCAACCTTCGCCTATTATAAGGCAACCACCGCTACCACAAGCCTCCAAAGTCCAGCCCTGATCCAGGAGTGGAAGAAGTTTGCCAGACTTACTTTTTTCGTCCATTTGCTGGCTGTACTAGGCGTTGTGTTCTCTCTATACTGGATTATCGGAAACCATTACTTCGAATACCATTATGCCTGGAAAAACTCATCATTGGCCCTACCTACGGGCTATACAATCTCCAGCTTTTGGCAGGATCAAGAGGGTAGCTTTTTGTTATGGATTTTCTGGAATGTGGTATTAGGATCGATACTGATCTTTTCTAACCGTTCCTGGGAGGCACCTGTCATGACGATATTTGCCTTAGTTCAAGCTTTTTTAACGTCTATGATTCTAGGGGTAGTCATTCCGGGTCTAGAATTAAAAATAGGCTCCACCCCTTTCCTTCTCTTAAAGGAAGTAATGCCAGAAATGCCGGTATGGAAGATGGACCCCAATTTTATTCCTAAGGATGGAAACGGTTTAAACCCACTCCTTCAAAACTATTGGATGGTTATCCACCCTCCTACGCTATTTTTAGGATTTGCATCTACCCTGATTCCCTTCTCGTTTGCCATGGCCGGTCTTTGGCTCAAGAAAACCCATGACTGGATACGTCCGGCTCTTCCCTGGTCATTATTCTCAGCCTTAGTCTTGGGCGTTGGGATCTTGATGGGTGCATATTGGGCCTATGAAACCTTAAATTTTGGTAGTTACTGGAACTGGGATCCTGTAGAAAACACCTCTTTCGTTCCCTGGTTGATTTTGGTTGCCGCTATCCATACCATGATCATAGCCCGTAGGAATGCTACGGCACTGAAGACTTCATTCATACTGACCATTGCCACGTTCGTATTAATTCTTTATTCCACTTTTATGACCCGTAGTGGAATTCTGGGAAATGCCTCTGTGCATTCCTTTACGGATTTAGGACTATCGGGTCAGTTGCTGATTTATCTACTTACCTTTTTATTTGTTTCTGTCGGACTGCTGGTTTACCGTTGGAAAGGACTACCTAGTGACGAGGACGAGGTATCTACTTACTCACAGGAATTCTGGATCTTTATAGGGGCTACATTGCTCTGTTTGTCTGGCTTTCAAATTCTGGCAACTACATCCATTCCCGTTTACAATAAAATCGCTGAAGCCTTTGGAACCGTGCTTAACCTGGCCTTACCGGCCGATCAGGTTGCACATTTTAATAAATTCCAGTTATGGTTCTTCTCCCTGATCATTATTTTAACCGGTGTAGGGCAATTCTTCTGGTGGAAACGCGTGGGTCAAGGCAAGCTGCAGGCACTTTATAATCCATTATTACTGGCACTGGTGATTAGTGCCGCCGTTATCACCATCGAGGGAGTCCAGGATATCCGTTATATTGTTATTCTAACTGCTTCGGTATTTGCTGTAGTTGCCAATGGTAGTATTCTGTTCGATATCATAAAGGGCAATTATAACCTTTCGGGTGGTGCCATCACCCATATTGGTGTAGCACTTATGTTGATAGGAATCATGTTCTCTTCTGCCTACGAACAGGTTGTATCGATCAATAATTCTGGCTTGATGATCTCCAGAAGTGAGGAATTTACCCAGAATGACAATAAGGAAAATAAGGAAAATATTACCCTTTGGCTTAACAAACCCGAGCGCATGGGAGACTATATGCTTACCTGGAAAGATGTTCGTATTGAACCACGGAACATTCCTGAGTATATTTCAAAAAGTTGGGTTGATCTGATTGAGAATGATTTCCGTGCGGTAGCCCTGAGAGACATTGTAGTCAATGACAAACAGTATTATGCAAAAGGAGATACCATGGAGATCGCTCCAGAAAACTTCTATTATGAAGTAGAATATCGGGAACCTTCAGGACGTGTTTTTCACCTTTTCCCCAGAGTGCAGATCAACCCCCGCATGGGTGGAATTGTTTCTTCTCCTGATATTCAGCGCAAGGTAGACAAGGACTTGTATACTTATGTGTCAATGGTAACTAATCCAACTGCCGAACCCGTATGGAGTCAGACTGAGAATTTCACCGTAAACCTGCGGGACACTTTCTTTGTAAATGACTACGTGGCCATACTGGACAATGTGGTTCGTACCGACGAAGTAGAGGGAGTACAACTCGCTGAAGGAGACGCGGCCGTAAAAGCCGTGGTGAGAGTATTAGACAAAGATCAGGAATATGTAATTACGCCATCCTTTGTGATTCGCGACCGACTGGTAGCCCGTAAGCCCGAAGTTCACGATGAGCTGGGATTACGTATGCAGTTTCAGGAAATCAATCCCCAGACGGGTCAATTTACCTTCTCAATTAATACGACGCAAAGAGACTTTATAGTTTTGAAAGCCATTGAGAAACCCCTGATCAACATCCTATGGCTGGGCACCTTTGTTCTGATGATCGGAATGATTTTGGCCACCATTCGCCGCTTTAAGGAGTTTATAAAAATACGAAACAAGGAGGCCCGGGCCAGTAGCCCCAAACCTAAAAATCCTAAATCAGTTGTAGCATAATCTGTTTGTTAAAACATAAAAAATGCCGGGATGAACTATTCGTTTGTCCCGGCATTTTTTATGTCCTTATTTTGTTAAAAACTTTAAATGAATCCGACTTGTTTTCTCCTCAATGGGCTCAACAGAACTATCTGCTATTCTATCCTTAATCTACCCCTCGATTCTCTACCAGCTTATCAAGGTGAACGATGAACTGGTTTGTTTAACTTGCCTTTATTTTCTCGCCGTATATCTCCTTCGATAATAGTCCATCTCCCTTTGATAGACTCCGAATCTGGTCTGGGGACACAGCTTTTGTAAGGCGTCCAATTGTTTCTCCGCTAACTTTTCATCCAGAAGCCAGTAATGCTTTTCTTTCAAGGAATTACCGTCCTCATTCAACGTGTGTTGCAACTCACCCAGTAGTCGGACAGGTACTTCTTGGCCTGGCCATTGGGCTAAGGTATTGAGCTGCTTTTCCTTAAAGCGAAATTGGAAAAGCCTGCTGCTGTCGACCTGCATACTATCGATAACGGCCAAGGTCTGAGTCAAAACAGGACAGTGCTGAGCCCAGAGTCCATGACTAATAAATAGACAAGCAATTAAACAAGCATATCTCATATCAAAATATCAGTCCTAGTTTCACAAAAGCGAATGCACCTCCTACTCCAGTTTGCAGAGCTTCCCAGCTACCTCCTGTTTCCGATAGGGTCGGAAGAATAGAGTCCGGATAGGTGTTCATCAAATTTTCTACCCCTAAAGTCAAAGAAATATTCGGATCGAACAAATACTGAAGAGAAAGATCCATGGTCACTTTAGGCGAGAACTCAATAGTAGTCTCGTTCCAGTCTAACAGTTCATGCTTACCATAGCGAATCATATTTAACATTGCCTGAAATCGTTCTTGTTTGTATCGAAACTGAATATTGATTTTGGATGATGGAGCGGCTGCCATCAATAAAAGACGTTCCCTTGCTCCCAGGTAGGAATCTGTCTGGCTTGCCGACAGAGGCGAAGTCCGGTTGGCACCGAGGTCCATCCAGTTAAAATTGGCTATTATTTGTGAGCTCAGAATACCATTTGCTATGGGGGCGGAATGACGCACCCTCGCTTCCACTCCAGATGTGGTGGTGGAGGTGAGCGCATTCGATAAAAATTGAATCTTATCTGCATGTAAGGCCTGAACCTTATCGGCGATACGAATATCCTGAGAAATGCTGCTCAAGGCAATCCTATCTTTCACCTGGATATAATAGGCATCTAATCCAATGCTGAGTTGCTTGTCAGGAGCATATAATAATCCTATACGAGCTTGCTGCGATTTTTCAAAATTCAATCCTTTCATTCCCAGAGCATCAGCAATAGGATGGTCAGAATTGAATACTAATACATCCTCCGCTACTCCGTTACGGTATACCGAATAGATGGAATTAAAATATTGTTGGGACAGGGAGGGAGCTCTATACTCCGAAGATCCTGAGACCTTAACCGCTATTTGTGGCCCCAAACGGTACTGTAGTCCCAGTTTCCCTGCCAGAGCAGAACCCAGATTTTGATAGTAGGAATAACGGGCCGCTGCATCTAACCGCAGATTACTAAAAATATTTGCTTCAATATCCACATAGCCGTCTGCATTGATTCGGTAGGTATTCACGGCATCATCGGGTCCGAACCCTGGAAAACCTTGTGATCCCGTGGCCTGGTCAAAATCATAATTATAGTAAGAGGGGCGTTCACCGACTACTATCCGGTAGGTCTCATACCGATATTGCCCTCCATAGGCAATATTTACACCCTGTAAGCGATCGGAAAAGTAGCGGTTGATATCAATGCTGGTCAGGCTCTCCATCCGTTGAAAGCCACCCGCATTAAATTCATGCTGGGACCTGGGACCTTGGGATGGATTAAGACTGTTTTTTAATGAATAGCGATTCTGATTATATCCCAGACTGGTACTCATATCGACATCCCAGCGATTGAACACGGTGCTTATTCCTGCTACCAGGGCGTAGTCATCGGAAAGGTTTCGCACCTTGGGATTATACCCTTCTGGATAAACAGCCGCTATATTACGGTCGTCCTGGGGTTTTCTTGATTGAGCAAAAATATCCCAGCGGCGACTACTGATTCCTCCAAAACTATAAAGGGACATCGTGTTTCGTAGGGGCATTTTAAAATTGTATTGCAGGCTACCCCTCCCCACTTCGGGGGATCCGAACTTCTGCCTTTGGACAATATCTGCCTTGCTGACTCCTTCGGCCCGATTAGTAGCTTGTTGCATAGAATAATCTGCGGTCAGATTCAATATCCCTTTACTACCCACTTTTAAGCCATAATTCAAATTACCATAATAGCTCAATCCGTCAAAGGCCTTTCCTTCCAGATTATATTGTGCCAAATGAATCCCGGAGCCTGCCTGGGCAGCCCAGGAACCGGTTGATTCTTTAAGTACCAAATTGATTACTCCTCCCGTTGCATCACTTCCGTACTGTGCTACAGCCCCTTCAGGCAACACTTCTATCCGATCAATGGCTGCAAGAGGAATTGCGTTCAGATCTGTACTGGCCTGTCCCCTACCAATAGTTCCCAGCAGACCCATTAAGGATGATTGATGTCTCCGTTTACCATTCACCAGGACGAGTAGCTGGTCGGAGCCCAATCCTCGTATAGAAGCGGGAGCAAGCTGGTATGTCCCGTCGGAAGACAACTGTTGTCGGGCATTGAAGGATGGGACCAGATAAGAAATTACCTGATTAACATCTGCCGTGCCTAAGAGTGTGCTTATTTCCTGGGCATTCACAGAGATTACCGAAAGCTGCTTATCCCCTTCTTGATGATGAAGACTTCGTGTGCCCAGTTGGGCAGCTGGAAGCATTTTTGGGGCCAACCTCAGCTGAAATGGGTGGGTTGCCTGGGCATTGATGCCCTTGTCCTTCGACTCGTAGCCGACCTTGCTTGCGGTAAGAATTCCATTTACGTTATTAACTTGAAGTGAATATACCCCCTTGTGATCGGTGAGTACTCCCTCATTATGTCCTTTTTCTATAATTGTAACTCCGGAAAGTGGATTGCCATCCTGGTCGACGACTTCACCCTTTACCCTAAATCGTTGTGCGATAGCAATATTGGCGATTAACTGCAATAAGGCCAAATAAAATACTCTACTCATTTTAATGTATGTATCAGAAATTGTTGGGGTAAAGTTGTAAAGAAAATACCAATTTTAATTATTATAAGCCGATAAAAAGGCATATTTTGAGAGCATGTTGGTATCTTTGCAGGACTGACTAATTATATTATCATGATCGTATCACTTGCCAAAACCGCCCTTGGGCGTCTGAGAATCGTAGCATTTATAGAGGGAATCTCTTATCTGGTTCTATTAGGAATTGCCATGCCCCTTAAATATATGGCTGACATGCCGGAAGCCGTAAGGCTGGTAGGTACAGCACATGGCGTTTTGTTCGTGCTGTTTTGTATGTTACTGCTTCAGGTTACCATAGAAAAAGGGTGGTCCTTTAAAAAGGCATTCCTCGGTTTCCTTTCTTCACTGATACCATTTGGCACTTTTTACGCCGATGCAAAGTGGTTTAAAGAATAGCCATTCTTCCAAGAAATTAAGTTGCATTTACCACGCTGAAAGCGACGGTCTCCGGGAATGGCTTGTTAAGACTTAAAGAATCAATTAATTCCTATTTTTTGTTCACCCATAGTTCATTTTTTGTGATCTGAATTTTCCTATACCCCTATCCTATTGCTGTGAATTTACGAATCTCCCTTATTATAACCCTACTATTAATCACGGGGGTATTATGTGCACAAAAGCCTAACGAAGCATATCGATATCATATAAGGCCCGCAACTTCCGCTATTAATGTCGATGGCTTGATGAATGAAACGGCTTGGATGACGACTCAAACGGCAGACAACTTCTTTATGATTACGCCTATGGACACGAGTCATTCCAGGGCCATAACGGAGGTGAGAATGGCCTATGACCAGGATAATTTATATATTCTGGTAGTCAACTATAAGCCGATTCCTGGTCAAATCATCGTAGAGTCTTTAAAGCGGGATTTCAACTTTGGCAAAAATGACAACTTCCTGTTGTTTATGGATACTTTCGACGACAAGACGAACGGTTTTTCTTTCGGTGCCAATGCTGCGGGAGCGCCTTGGGACGGGCAGATGAACGATGGAGGAAGTGTAGACCTTAGTTGGGACAACAAATGGGAGACCGCCGTAAAAAATGATGCGGAGAAATGGGTATGGGAAGCCGCTATACCCTTTAAAAGTATCCGATATAAGCCAGGAATCACAGAGTGGGGAATTAATTTCAGTCGCCTCGACCTTACCATCTCCGAAAAATCGGCATGGGCCCCAGTGCCGAGGCAGTTCCCTTCCGCCTCCCTGGCTTATACAGGGGTCCTATCATGGGATGTCCCCCCGCCCAATCCGGGTGCCAATATTTCGGTCATTCCGTATGCTGCAAGCAGGATTACTAAAGATTTTATAAAGGAGCGCCCATCTAAAATCAATGCTGATATAGGTGGCGATGTAAAGATTGGACTTACTCCTTCCCTGAACTTAGATTTGACAGTGAATCCTGACTTCTCCCAGGTAGATGTCGACGTGCAGCAGACCAATTTGGATCGATTTGAATTATTTTTTCCCGAAAGACGGCAATTCTTTCTAGAAAACGCTGACCTTTTTGCCAATTTTGGATATAGCACTATACGACCGTTTTTCTCGCGCCGAATCGGATTGGGCACTCCTATACAGTTTGGAGCCCGCATGAGTGGAAAACTTAATAAAAATTGGAGAATAGGCCTATTAAATGTTCAGACGGCAGCTCAAGACAGTATAGATCCTAAAAACAATTATGCCGTTTTCGCCGTTCAACGTCAACTCTTCTCGCGCTCTAATATCCGGTTGATGTTTGTCAATAAAGATGCCCTCAACTTTAACGCTGAAAAATATGAGGGTATCAGTCGGTACAACCGCAATTTAGGCGCTGAGTTTAATCTGGCATCGGCCAATAATGTCTGGACGGGAAAAATGATGGTTCTCAAGTCCTTTACTCCTGGCAAAAGTCGGGATGACCTCACATATGCCGGGGATATCAAATTTACGAAGGCAAATTTTTCATGGCAGTGGCAGCAGGAGTACGTGGGAAATAATTTTCAAGCCGATGTTGGGTACGTACCCAACGCTCTACGAATGGGATATCATAAGATTAGCCCCAATATGGCGTACCTATTTTTCGTTAAAAACCCACATATTATCAGCCATGGACCCAAATTGGTTACCAATTTATACTGGGACAAGCAACTTGATAATACAGACAGAGAATTTATACTTTCCTATAATATTAATTTTATCAATCGGGCTACCATTATTCCTTACGTCTCTAGCAACTACCTTCGTCTGCTTCGCCCTTTCGATCCCACTAATTTGGGTAGCTTTAAGTTGGAGGCAGGGTCGGAACATCAGTGGAAAACTGCAGGAATTGAAATAGTATCAGGGCCGCAAAACCGCTTTACCTATTCCCTTGCAGGGAGTCATGGAGGATACTACCAAAATGGGAAACGTACCTCTTTTAGAACGGAACTTGGCTATCGTTTTCAGCCATTTGTGGCCATCACAGCCGCAGCCAATTACAATAATCTAAAACTCCCTACCCCATGGAATCGTACCGAACTTTGGCTGGTAGGCCCCCGCATCGATGTTACTTTTACCAATAAGCTTTTCTTGACCACCTTTATGCAGTATAATAATCAGGCAGATAATATTAATCTTAATGCCCGCTTTCAATGGAGATACAAACCTGCTTCCGATCTATTTATAGTTTATACCGATAATTATCTTCCCGAAAACTTCATGGTTAAAAACAGGGCCATCGTATTGAAGTTTACGTATTGGTGGAATTTGTAAGATTTTCGGTTACGGGTCAATGTGATCCTTCTAAAGAAGAATAAGTCGGTTTTCTATGTCGACAATACAAAACGGCCAAACAATTAAGTTTGGCCGTTATCATGGCATCCATTCACTACAGTTCTTTCTCAGCCATGGTGCGTATTTAGCTTTTCTACTAATCTATCGGCCATCTCATCGGCCGATAGCCCATATCCATTCACTAAAGTGCCTTTAACCCCCAGTGGTTCGGAAGAAATGGCATATAAAATAGCCTGGTCGTCTGGATTGCTTTCGCCCTCGAAGCGATATACTTTATCGATCTCAAACTCTTCTGGAGATAAAGAAACCTGGGTAATATCGCAAACCAGACAATCTTCCCGGACGTTAAAATCAATAGTATAACCCTCGGCTTTTAGTCCGTTTATTGTTTCCGACAAGGTTCCATAACTTTCCTGCATGATTATTTCCTTTAAGGGTGAACAAAATAAACTAAAATGCCGTCGAGCAAAGAATACTATTAATGACTTTGAAGTTTACCAAAAAGGGTGGTTAATGATGATTTGAGTTTGTTCGTTGCGCCAATTACCGACTGGTCGTAAGTGTCACCTAATTCCGAAACGACCATGGGTTGGCGACCCTTAACCCGCGCCTCAAGGAGGCATTTCTTATCCTTTACACCACCCTTCTCTCCGTTTTCATCGGAAAGATGTACTTCCAAACGCGTAATATGATCTGCAAATCGGCTGAGTTCTTTCGATAAAATACCTTCCAGTTTGTCACTGTACTCGGCATGAACGCTCAAACTTTTGTCTGTGTTAATCTGAATAGTCATAAATAGTAATTAATTAAGTTAATGCGAAAAACAAACGTTTTCCTTAATGATTATCCTATTTTATCGGGATCTACAATTATCCTAAGATGATAAAAAAATTGAGGATATGCCGGGCTGGCTCTTCCCATTCCCCTTGTTCATCAATCAGGGTTATAACCTTTAAATATCCGGGTGGAATGGCGACTTTAAAGCCAGACATAATATACAAAAAAAACCTGTCAATACATAGCAGCTTCCAATTATTCTACCTTATATGTCTCCAATTCCTCTGTTTTCACCTTTGGCCGCATGATAAATCGCAGGGATTGATCTCTGGTTACAAATGCAATCATCCAGTTATAAAAGGTTTTTACCTGATTACGGTATTGTATCAATGAAAAAAGGTGAACGAATAACCACAAAAAGTAAGCAATAAAACCTTTGAAATGTACTTTTGGAAGGTCTGCTACTGCTTTATTGACCCCTACAATGGCCATGCTGCCGCGGTCATTATACCGGAACGTTTTAAATTCCTCGTCAGAGTCGTATTTTTTCATATTCTTGGCCAACAATTCCGCCTGTTGAATCGCAACCTGTGCAAGTTGGGGATGACCATTGGGAAATGCTGGATCATCGTGCATCAGACAAATATCGCCTAGGGCATAGATATGGTCATAACCATTTACCTGATTAATACCGGAAACTAAAAGCCTACCTCCTTTACCTGAAGCATCGGATCGGATGCCCTCTATAGGAGGCACCACTACCCCGGAAGTCCAAATGAGCGTTTCAGTACGAAGCGTTTTGTCGTCAGCAAATAGTACCTGATGGTTTTGATAATCCTTCACCATATGATTGAGTAAAACCTCAATACCCAGTTCCTTTAAATACCCCAATGTTTCCATTCTAGATTTCTCCTGCATGGGTGCCAGTACAGTGGGCAAGGCATCTACCAGGTATATTTTTAATGACTGTCCCTCAAGTTCAGGATAATCCTTCTTGAATATATTTTTATTCATTTCTGCCAACATCCCTGATACTTCTACACCGGTTGGTCCTGCTCCTGCCACAACCACGGTAAGCAGACGTTCACGAATGAGTGGGTCCTTTGTTTTGGTGGCTTGCTCCACTTTACTAAGCAGATGATTCCGCATGGCAAGAGCATCCTCTACAGTTTTCATGGGCACCGCATGGGCCTTTACATTTTCCATCCCAAAGTAGTTGGTAACCGTTCCACTGGCCAGAATAAGTTCATCATAATCCAAGACACAAGAATCGGTAACAACCTGTTTTGTCTCCGGGATAATTCGGTTCATTGTAGCCAGACAAAATCGTAGGTTTGACTTATGATGGAATAGTTTCCGAAATGGATAACTTATATTAGAAGCCTCTAGAAATCCGGTCGCTACCTGATAAAGCAATGGAGGAAAAAAATTATAGTTGTTTTTATCTACAAGTGTAACCTCAAAACCTTGGTGATTGGCTAGTTCTTGACAAAAATTGACTCCAGCAAATCCTCCTCCCACTACAACGATTTTTCTCTTTTTCATAGAGTATAATTATTATGTCCTAACTGTTCGTTATTTCTATATAAATCCTTAAGGTTATATTGAACAATTACATACCAGGCTATTTATATGGCTTAGAGCGCAAGTATCTCTTCAGTCGGGCTACAGTTAGGGGAATATAATCCCATTATACGAAGCATCTATGTTCCTGAGCCGAATCTATAGAGCCTGAGAGGAGGTTTAGCTCCTCTCAGGCAAAAAGTAAGGGAATCAGACAGGGACTTTAACGGTGTCGGTCCGATTCCAGAAGCGATGCTGAGCAATGGCCTGGACGAAATCCACAGGTTCCATTCCTACGGTACTGTCACCTATAGGCATTACGAAGACTCCCTGAGCGGCCAGGTTTTTAGTATTCTCTGGAGAAACTACTCCTGTACCTTTGATGCATGTTTCTTCCATAAATGCAGTGGCATCCCCCGCTATCGCAATAGCTTTGCAGTGTCGATAGGCTTCATTAACGAACCGAATAGCATCGGCTTCCTTTTTCAATGCTGCCACAGACTGCTTTCCGCCCGCTACATATACTGCATCAAAAAGAACGGACGCGCCCGTTAGCAGGCTCATATCTATTTCCATTTCACCGCTGTTAGCGCCCTTTATAAAGCCCAGACGTGGTGCTACAATTTTACACACGGCACCAACCTTTTCCAGATATGTTTTCAAGGCTTCTAAGGATGGAAGATCCACTCCATCCGCCGCAAGTATGGCGATCTGACGTGACTCAATAGTATTTTTTAATGTCCTTGACATACTCAAAGCTTCAGACTTTCCTATGTTATCCTTTTTCTTGGTAGGCTGATAGTCCTTAGGATCGGCGTCAGCAGGAAAGCTTAAATTCATGGGATATTCTGGTTCCTTTGGAAGCTTAATACCCAAATTATCGGCAACACGTTGGGCCAAATCCAAATCGACCTGTGTCAGTATTCCTACCATTCGCTTACGTATGTCCAGAACTTCCACTTTGCCCAATTCGAAGGAGAAAGCATCAACTATATGATCCTTTTCATAATCGGCCTGGCTATTGTAAAACAAGGCCGCCTGAGTGAAATGATCCATAAAACTCTTGCTCCGTTCTCTTATTTTCCGACCATCTATGCGTTCGGAATAGCTTGCAAAACCACCTTCAGCGATTTTGGCTTGGGCTGGCGAACCTCCTCCTAAAGTATTGGGTTCATAACTAGATTTCCCCGTATTGATCATCTGACGCATATGTCCGTCACGCTGATTATTATGAACCGTATTGATCGACCTATTAATAGGTATCTCATGAAAATTAGGGCTTCCCAGTCGAGATAGCTGCGTGTCTGTGTAAGAGAAAAGACGACCCTGAAGTAAGGGATCGTTAGTGAAATCAATACCAGGAACCAAATGGCCGGGGTGAAAAGCTACTTGCTCAGTTTCGGCAAAAAAGTTATCTGGATTTCTGTTCAAGACCATTTTCCCTACCCTGAGTACCGGAACCTCCTCCTCTGGAATTATTTTGGTAGGATCGAGCAGATCGAAATCAAATCGATGCTCATCGGCCTCAGGGACGATTTGCAGTCCTAATTCCCATTCAGGGAAGGCACCATTTTCTATGGCTTCCCATAAATCTCTTCTATGAAAATCAGGATCTTTTCCAGATATCTTGGTAGCCTCATCCCATAATACAGAATGTACTCCTAGAAGAGGTTTCCAATGAAATTTAACGAAAAATGCCTCACCATTTTCATTAATAAGCCGGAAAGTGTGGACTCCAAATCCTTCCATCATTCTATAGCTCCTTGGTATAGCCCGATCGCTCATTAACCACATGATCATATGTGTACTTTCGGGCATCAGAGAAATAAAATCCCAAAATGTATCATGAGCAGAAGCAGCTTGAGGTATTTCATTATGCGGTTCTGGCTTCACTGCATGCACGAGGTCGGGAAATTTGATGGCATCCTGAATAAAAAATACAGGCATGTTATTTCCTACCAGGTCATAGTTCCCCTCTTCGGTATAAAATTTCACGGAAAAGCCTCGTACATCCCTGGCAAGATCGGTAGATCCCCGGGAACCGGCTACCGTAGAAAATCTTACAAATACCGGAGTTTTCAGGTCAGGGTTATTTAAAAATCCAGCCTTAGTGTATTTCGCCAGGGGCTCATAAACCTGAAAGTAGCCGTGGGCTCCTGACCCACGCGCGTGGACAATTCGCTCCGGGATTCTCTCATGATCGAAATGCGTTATTTTTTCCCGTAAGATAAAATCCTCCAATAATGTACTTCCGCGTTCGCCTGCCTTTAAAGAATTCTGATTGTCATTAATCTTTAAACCTTGATTAGTAGTCAGCAATTGACCACTACCATCCTCCTTATTGGATTTAAGATCTTCCTGTTTTGGATTAAATTCGTTTTTCTCATTTAAGTTGGCCATAGATATTTTTGGTTTAGTAAAGTTTCAAATAGTCATTGAACAATAAGTTCAAAGTCATTAAGCATAATTACCATACCAAAGTATTCCGGGATTTCCGGTTTTATCTTTTAGCCAGGCTTCATAATGGCTTTGTGGCATTGATGAGTGGCTTTTTCTCCTAAGACTATGACCATAATAAAACTATAGTATATTAAATAAGCATGGCCAGTAGGTCCGCATGCTTCATTAGGACGAATTTACCTGCCTAAAAATGAACGTATATGTTGAAGAAATTATCCATTTTGTTTCTAGCAGTCTCAATCCGACAATTAGTACCGGATTTGGAGCAGAAAATCAATTGCTGATTAAATCATCATTATTTGTATTTATATATAGGTTCTTTTCTGGCATTTATTTTAAAACATGAGGGCCATACCGACTCATGGGGTGTACTGGTATTGATTTTTGTAGGTAGTTGGGTACAACCAAAAAGCAATATTACATACTCAAACACTTAACATATGGAAACGATTAAAGAAATTGAACCTCAGACACAGGAGCAACAGCCAGGAAGAGAAACGGCTATGACTCCTCAGCCCATCATCATCCGGGAAAACTATAAAGGCAGTGGTAAACTGGAAGGTAAGACGGCCTTAATCACCGGAGGTGATAGCGGAATTGGCCGTGCGGTGGCCGTACATTTCGCCAGAGAAGGAGCTAATGTCTCTATTGTTTATCTTGCTGAAGATACTGACGCACAAGATACCAAACGTATGGTAGAAGCCGAGGGCCGCAAATGTTTGAACATAAAAGGAGACATCAGGGACAGTGATTTTTGTAAGGAAGCGGTGGGGCAGACCATACGGGAATTCGGTAGTTTAAATATATTGGTTAATAATGCTGCCGAGCAACATCCTGTTGATGGTGTCGATAAGATATCATCTATGCAGCTTACCAACACTTTTCATACGAATATTTTTTCCTTTTTCTATTTCTCTCAGGCGGCACTTCCCCATATGAAGGCGGGTGACAGCATCATTAATACCACCTCTGTAACGGCTTATCACGGTCATCCTATGCTGCTGGATTATTCCTCTACCAAAGGTGCTATTACGTCCTTTACGCGTTCCTTGGCCATCAATATAGCTCCAAAAGGTATTCGTGTGAATGCTGTAGCACCTGGCCCGATATGGACACCATTAATCCCGTCGACTTTCGACGCTGACAAAGTAGCGTCGTTCGGAAAGGACACTCCTATGGAACGTCCAGGACAACCTGCTGAAGTAGCTCCCTGCTACGTCTTTCTTGCAAGTGAAGACGCTTCCTATATGAGTGGGCAAGTACTTCATCCTAATGGCGGACAGGTAGTGAATGGGTAGACCACCGGCACCTGGAAGAATAAATCCAAACCATCAACGGACCGATAAGGGGTTCCGCTGATGGTTTTTTTTAAAATACAATATTTATAGACTTCGTATCTCCTTTGGATCGGTGGTAAGCTTTAGTCCAGAAATTGTCCTTAGCGTTTCGCCCTCACCTATGAGCACACGGTAGCTTCCGTAAGCATAGATAGGAGGCCGGTACATTTTTCCTAAAATTCTGATTGCCGATACCACCTCTCCATTCGCTTCATCGATAATCTGCACCACTTGGTTAGCATGTTTCAATTCCAATTGAGGCAGATACCCCAGGGCACGCCTACCATCGTTATCGAATTGACTAATGGTATGTGGCCAACCTGGATAGGTGTTTTCTTCTGACTCTTTTGCCAAATCTGCAAGAAAGCGTAGGGCCTCCATTTTGATGGTTCGGGCTTGGGTATCGAAGGTGATCAACCCATATCCCGAGGCCTTTTTTTGTGCCGCCTTATAGCGGTTTTTTTCGCCTCTGAAATCGTCCTCAGGATTTCCTACGGCATACACGAAATTGTCATTGCCAAATACATCCCGATAACATCCCGTATTGGGCAGGTTATGGGCGGGTCGTTGCGTATATGGCATATTAACAGAATCCGGCTGTCCCCAACGGGGGTAGCCCGTAGAAATTGCCGGAGTGCAGTAAGTCCAACCGCCATCACGAGGCTCATCGATGCTATATTGCACTAGGAAGGGTACATGCTGATCACCATTGATGTGAAATACGTTTGCTTTTCGTATTAATCTTAAGACAGCATCTTTCTGTTTTTTAGGCCATCCACCAGAATCCAAGTCCCCTGTAAGGTACTCTTTGGAAGGTCCATGATGTGTACCTACGCTGGCAAACAGAGTCTGACTAAGCAAAACTTTCATATCGGCATCTTTCCATTGGGTCACCCAGTCGCTAAGGAAAGCAATCTGCTGGCTTCCCAGATACTCGAGTTCATCCGACTCCAAAGTTCCAATAGGCAGGGGCTCCCTGATATGATCGATCCGCCCTTCACCCTTCCGTATCTGCTCGGGACCCGATTTGAATAATCTGTCACTCACGATGGCGAAACTCACCCGACCATAGGTAAGGGCCGTAAACCAAGTTGTGATTCCAGAGGGCAGACTATCTTTTTGTATAGGGTCAGGAAGATGAGCGCACTGCGTTTGATTTACCACATTGACCATTGCGGTAGTCTGAACAAAGCCACCGTGGGCATCTCTTACTTTTTCCCATTCTGCAAAACTGATATGGGCTCCACCTTCTCCCCATAAATTACCTTGGAAAACATCATGATCGTCTGGAGTACAGACAGTGGGACGATCACGCATGATGTTGCCAAATGCCCAACCGAACATAAACCATTTACCCAGATAGCTCAAAATGGCTTTGTCTTCCGGTTGACGTTTGATGGAGTACCCCCCATTTTCTTCATAAATCTGATCACCTGAGAAGAAAAGCATGTCTGGATTGGATCTTTCCAGATTTTCCACCAAGGGTCGGTAAGGATAACCTAACCAATTCTGACAAGTCAGTCCGCCAAAAATTAATTTTTGAGTATCCGGTTGCTTGCGTATGGTTCCCGAATAGCTATATTCCTGCTTCTCAAACTTATATCGGAGTCGATAAGGAATGTCTATTTGCTCTACAAATGGAAGTCTAAAAGTTGCCACATAGGATAAGGAATTCATATTTTCCGTCCCTACGGAAACCCATTGGCCTCGCTTAAAAAGTTCGAGAATAACTTCTTGCGAATCAGCCGATCCTACCGGAGCCATTTGTGCACTCAGTTTCAGCAGTCCATCGGACAGTGTGTACATACTCCATAAAATAGGTCCAAACTTATTTTGGGGTACCGTTTCAACTTTATCCCCCCCTACCTCCACATCAGACCACCAAAATGTGCTTTGATCTTTGGAGCGGATATTGTTTTCTAACGCCACTAAACCTGAAGTGAGACCCTGATCTGTGCTGGTCAGTTCCGCTTTTAGCTTATGGCGATCCATAGCCGTTAAAGTCATAAGCGTATTACCAGCCTCCGATAAAGTATTCAAGTTTAAAGTAAAATGTTTGAAATCGAAATTAGCTGGTAGAGTGGCCTCTTGGGTACCTATAAATATTTTGCCTTCCAGGGTTACACCAGCTGAGAGACCCTGTCCGTAGTAACAAGCTGCCTTTACACTTTGAGGATCCGTTTCATCTTGAATACCTATGGCAAAACCGACTGAACCTTTGCCTTTATCGTCAGACAATAAGCCTAGTGTAGCCTTCATATTAAAATTTCCCTTGTCAGCTCCCAATACTTGGCTCAGAATATGCAGCCGCGCTGATTTTTTTGTGCCTGTAAATTCCAAACGACCTTGACGAAGCTGCCAGTCTTCCATAGGCACTGCCCAGAAATCGGGGCCGATCCAGGTACGATCCGAGCTTTTTTTGAATTGATAGGAAACTGTTGAATTTTTAAGTTGCGTTAGGGGTCTCAGAAAACGAGGTGAATCCCCCCAGGAAGCCAAGGGCATTGAAACCATCGGCAGGGCAACGCTCATTTTTTGGAGAAACGCCCTTCTTGAATTATTCATGCTATGAAATTTATATTTAAAGATAAAACGCTCGTTGCAAATCGGGTCCAGCAACGAGCGTATTTACTATTTGGCCAAGTTGGGATTAACATTTATCTCCGACTGGGGGATAGGCCATTGTTCATCTTGTCCTTTTCTAAAGCTTTTAGAGGTAACAAACCATCTACTCTTCGGGTCAATTTTTTTAGAGGTCTTAGGATATAAGACAGAACCAGGAAAGGGCGCTCCCCAAAAATCTCCTGACAGAACTTTGTCGGCTATCTCCCACCGTAGCAGATCCCAGAGGCGAAGGCCTTCAAAGGCGAGCTCAATACGTCGCTCGTTTCGAAGAATAGGACGTAATGTGGCAGGATCGGTGGTAGTAATTGGAGGTAAACCTACCGAGGCTCGCCCTCGTACGGCGTTGATGGTCTGATCCAGCAAGGATTGGGTTATGGGCTTACCGGCTTCTAGTTCAGCTTCCAGATAGCTAAGTAAAATTTCGGCATAGCGTAGAACAGGAACATTCCCCCCGTAATCTGTACGTAAATTGCCTGAAAAATTCTCGTCAAAAAATTTCCGCAAACCATAGCCAGTCCTTGTCGCTTGCTTGGAATACGTTAGCTGATCCAAGGATTTAGTGGAGTCGGGGTGGCAAACATAGGTCTTATCTCCGAACTTACTTCCATCCCATAGCAGGTTGTAACGGAAGCGGGGATCTCGGTTTTTCCCCATATCCCGATAGTCGAACCGTGGGTCGTCGTAAGACAGTGGAGTACCATCGGCAAAGCCATAGGCATCGGCTAGGCTCCCCATAGGATTGACGATGTGCCACCCCGCTGCCATGGCCGGAAAGGCATGCTGGGGCAAGGCATTAGGTGCCTGACCCGAAGCATGTTGGTTACTGAAAATATTTTCACTGCTATTCTGATTAGCGGGCGTAAAGAGTGTCTTATAATCAGGAGCAATTTTATTCTGGCCTAAGTCTATAATTTCTTTATATACTTTGGAGGCCTCCGCAAAATTCTTGTCGCCAAGGTAAGCTCTACCTAAGAATCCTAGAGCCGCCTGCTTGCTGGCGCGTCCCGTTTCGCTAGCGGTCAGACTTGCGAAGCCGGGAAGGTCCCTGGCTGCAGCTGACAATTCGCTAATCACAAATTGGACGATTTCAGTCTTCGGCGCTTTGCTCACCTGATTCGCCTCACTGGGGGAAAGTGTCTTTTGGACCAGCGGTACTGCTCCAAAATACTGGGCCAAATAAAAGTACTGCGTGGCTCTGATAAAACGAGCCTCAGCCTTCATTCTATTAATCTTCTCCGGAGCCATTTTCACTTTTTCAATGTTTTCCAAAAAGTCGTTACAGATGGCGATCCGCTTATAAGATGACTTCCAATATCCTAGAATCACGTCATTATCGGGCAACAGAGTCCCATTAGTCAGCCGATTCTGCGCCGAATTATCCCCCCGACGATCGTAAAGATTATCAGTTGCAAATTCAAGGAATACAATCCCACAATACGACCACCAGTCGGTAGGTACTACCTCGGTGCCATATTCTACAGCCCCTCGGTACATTCCTGTTAACGCAATATTGGCATTTGATTCGGAAGTCCAGAAGTTGTCCTTTGAAAAGGAGTTACTTGGATATTTTTCTAGTTCCTGGTCACAAGCCCCTACCCCTGACACCAAAGCCAGAGCCATGGTATACTGAAAAAATTTATTCTTTAGACGATATATTTTCATGGTAGTTTTAGAATTTAAGATTTACACCAAATGTTACGGTTCTCAGAATGGGGTAGTAGGCACCCCCACCGTTTACTTCTGGATCCCAGCCCTCTCGATATTTCGTTATGGTAAGCAAATTTTCGGCAGAGACATAGAGTCGCATCCGGCTAATGCGAAGCATATCCAGGGCTGAAGCCGGAAGATTATAACCAAGCTGCATATTTTTAACCCTTAAGTACGAAGCATTAAGCACCCAGAAATCAGACTGAACCGTATTGGGTGTTCCACTGTTGGAGATTACCTCAAGGCGTGGGTACTCAGGGTAGCGCACCGGAGCATCCGGCTTAAATCGCCCCTCCATTTGCCAGTTCTGGATATTCCCCTGGTTGAAGAAGGCATAACCCGCGTAGCCGCTAAGCTGTCCCTGAACTCCCGCCACACCTTGTAGGAAGGTAGAAAAGTCGAAGTTTTTGTAAGATATTCCAAGATTCGTCCCGAAAGTATATTTAGGAATCCGACTACCTAGAAAGGTACGGTCATAAGTGGGATCTACCTTCCCATCGGGTATTCCTTCAGGTCCGCTAATGTCCTTATAGCGAATATCACCGGCCTGAGCCTTAGGCGTTACAGCCTTCTGATTAGCCCAGTCACTAATGTCCTGTTCGTTTAAGAAAACACCGTCACTCAAATAGCCATAATACGTCTGCATGGGATAACCGATGAATATATCAGAACCGTTTCCTACGAAACCATTTGGCTGGGTAACATTCCCTAGGCCCAAGGTGACCACCTTATTTTTGATGATGGAAAAATTTCCATTAATATTATATTTTAACTCACCTACACTTCCCCGATAGCCCAAATCGAACTCCCATCCGGTATTCTGCATCGCCCCGGTATTGGTCTCGGCTATGGCCACACCTAGTACAGTACTTACACTGGCCGAGGGCTTGAAGAGAATGTCCTCAGTATTTCGTTTGAAATAAGTAAGATTAAAAAGTAATTGGTTATTAAAGAAGCCCGATTCCAAGCCAATATCAGTAGTTTTCGTTGTTTCCCACTTGATATTAGGATCTGTGTAAACGGCATAAGCTGCTCCAGTGCTTACCTGGTTACCGATGGGATAATTCCGACCTGCCGCCAATACCTGTTGATATGGATAATTACCAATATTCTGATTGCCAAGTATGCCCCAGGAACCTTTAATTTTCAGATCGGATAGCCAGGTGAGGTCTTTCATAAAATCCTCCTGAGAGAGTCTCCAGCCCATGGCTGCCGAAGGGAACAAAGCGTATTTCTGACCCGATGGAAAGCGGGAGGAGCCATCATTTCTGACGGTAACCTCAAAGAGATATTTCTCTTGAAAACTGTATTTCAGACGAGAGAACAAGGATTGAATGGCCCAGCCAGCATCGTAACCTCCACCTTTCTGATTGTTGAGGCCGCCCATGTCTGGAACGGTATACTGGTTACTGGGAAAATCCTGACGATATACATTAAGGTAATTATATTCCTGGTTTTCAAATGAATAACCTCCCAGTATACTAAAATAATGCTGACCTAGCTCCTTATTGTATTCTCCGGTGAATTGCATGGTCTTATAGATCTCCTTATTGCTCTCCTGGTTAAGATACGATTGTGTAAGGTTTATGGCCTCATTGAGTCTTTGAGACGACAGAAAGGAGCGCTCTTCAAACAAGGAGAAATTAAACCCACCGATCGCAGAAAACGTTAGTCCTGCCAAGGGCTTCCATTCCAACCTGGAATTGATACCCATCCTGGTTTTGGGATTTCTATAATAGGAATCCGACGCCAACCAGGACACGGGTGTACCCCCGCTCTCAGGTCCAATTCCAAAATCACCATTGGACGCTTGTCCTAAATAAATAGCCGGATAACGAACAGCATTCTGTATGAGCTGATCTGAGAGTTCCCCACCCTTATTAGCAGTTGCCTGCGGTTCTTTACGATTTTCGATAGAACCGAAGAGACGGGTGTTAAGCTCCAGGTTTCTTCCAATTTTGTTCTGAACGTTAAGGCGTTGGTTAAAGCGGCTATAACGATTTTTAGGTATAATTCCTTGTTGCTGTAACATTCCGCCTGAAAGGAAGAATCGATTGTTCTCATTACCACCGTTCAAGGTAAGAGTATGAGAAGTTTGAACACCCTTTCCACTGAAAAGGTCCTTTAAAAAATGTGTATTCGGGTAGTTATCCGGGTCGGTTTGTGAGCGAAATTTATCGATATCGGCAGCGGAAAAACTGTTGGAAGCGGAGGCTTCATTAAACATTTCAGCATACTCCCATGAGTTGACCATATTGGGAAGTCGAGTCGCCTTATTTACCCCTACATATCCATCATAGCTAACCGACAATTTATCGGAAGCACCATCCTTAGTAGTAATCAGAATAACACCATTGGCCGACCTGGCACCGTATATGGCAGCAGAAGAAGCATCTTTAAGTACAGAAATGGTTTTAATATCATTCGGATTGATATCGTTCATGCTACCTGGAATTCCGTCAATCAGCACCAAGGCATCTGGCGTTGCTCCAAAGGATCCTACACCTCTAACCCTGATCTCTCCCCCACTAGCTCCTGGTCTGCCCGAACGTTGGATTACCGTTACCCCGGGCATCTGACCAGTAATAGCTTGCGAAGCCTGAGTAACGGGACGATTTTCTATATTTTTTGAGCCTATCTGAGAGATAGACCCAATTACATTAACCTTCTTCTGAGTGCCGTATCCGACGACTACCAATTCCTCTAAAGACTTATTATCGACCTGCATGGTTATTGCAAGCTGCGTTTTACTTCCTACGGAAACTTCTTGACTAACATAACCGACGAAACTAAATACCAATATAGCATCGGTCTGCTCCACAGCTATAGAAAAGTTTCCCTCAATATCCGTGGTAGTGCCCTGAGAAGTTCCTTTTACCAATATGCTAACGCCAGGCAATCCCGCACCGGTCTCGTCCTTAACCTGACCCTTTATGTCTATTAAATTGGAAGTCCGGTTTTCTAAATGCTGACTGGTTTCTGCGGCCTTGGTACCAGTGTTAGCTGATTTAGAAACAGGGTTCAGAACAATTTGCCCTTCTACTATCCTATAGGCTATGGATAAAGGGGCAAGTGTGGCTGCCAGAAATTCGTCAAGGCGCTGCCCCCTAACCTTCACAGATATTTTTTGTTCGGCCTGGATTGCCTTGGAGCTATAAACGAACTGAACATCTGCCTGCCTTTCAACCTGGCTAAGTATGTTGCGAAGGCTCGTACGTTGAAGATTGATACTGATCGACTTCTTAAGAAAATCCTGGGCATGCCCATTATGGGCCATTGAGATTCCCGAAAAGATCAATCCGACCATCAGTTGGAGTACCGTAATTTTCATGATTTTTGAAGCTAAACGCCTTGGTTCCGGAGATTTTTTCATACATTTAAATGTTTTGATAAATGGAAATTTTTGACAAAACAAAGCCCTGTGCACCCAAGAGGTGCATTCTTTCAAGTTCAGCTTTGTAGGTGATGGGGCTTGCATTGGACTGGTAATGCTTGCAACATTGCCAGTCTTTTCTTTGCTTGGATATATTAACTCATATAAAAAGGATTAGTGAAAAAATAATTGAACTATTCGCAGCCTTTACCACTAATTAGAATGGTGGTTCCTTTCAATTCATAAGACCCTTGAATTGCCGCGCAGATAAGGTCTAACTGGGCATAAAGGCCTCTGTTGGATAAGTTAGCGGTCAAGGGACAGGCACCGAGCTTATCCTTCTCCAGTTCGAAGTTTATAGCATAGGCTTTCTCAATTCGATGCAAAATTTCGGCCAGGGCGATATCATCGAAGACAAAAGAAACGTCATGCTGTAACGGGAGTGGATTGGCCACGAGCTCAGTTACAAAAACTTCCTGCTCAGGAAGGAAGGTAGCCTGGTGGTTCGGTGTTAAAATGACACCATTATTCTTACGTCTGGAATCATTTGAGGACAATTTAGCTTGTTGAAAAACAGACACTTTACCCGTCCTCACCGAAACCTCTACCTTGGACTTGCCTGCTGCTTTCACCCTAAAACTGGTACCCAGTACCTTGGTAGTAATCTTCCCTGCGTTCACCAGAAATGGGCGATTTGCGTTTTCACTTATTTCGAAGAATGCCTCTCCTAACAGTGTCACTACCCGCTGATGAGTTGGGAAATGTTCGGGATAACGCAATTCTGCTCCGGGAGAGAGAAGCACGACGCTTCCATCTTCCAGCAATACTCTCATTTCTATGGATTTCTCGTTGGTTATGGCGACTTGTCCTTCTTCTAATTGTCCCAACTCGGAAGAAGAAAACAGACGAGTATAGCCAACTATTAGCGCAATGGCTACGCATGCTGCAGACAGGTAGAGAGCAAGGTTTCGGATGAAGGTTCCTGATTCTCTACTGCTTACCTTCATTTGTGCTAAACCTGCACTTTCTTCTAATTTACTCCAAAGTCTTTTTTCTAAGGCTACCCACTCCTCTTCCTGCAATTTTCGAGGATCTTCTTCCAATAATGCATACCATTGTTCTACCACTTTCTTTTCGGTAGCCGAAGCCTTTCCGGCGAGATAACGAGATAAAAGCTCGGCAAAATTTTTACGATCCATGATTCCCAAGATGATTCTATCCCTATAGTCGTAAAAACGGATTAGTACCGCAGGATTATTTAATCATTTCTATGAAAGTTTATACAAAACCGAACTATTTAAAGTATTTTCTTTAAATTTTACAATAGCCAGAGAAATATAAAGATAGTGGGCAAAAAATCTTTCAGGGATATCCGAAGTTGTTTGAGCGATTGAGTGATATGATATTCCACCGTCCGCTCTGGGATATTAAGGATTTGTGCTATCTCTCTGGTTGTTTTTAATTCTTGCCTGCTTAAGGCAAAAACCTGACTCGTTTTCTGAGGCAGCAGAGAAAGCACCTGCTCGAAAATATGGGAAATCTCCATAAGGTGAATGTCTTGCTGGGTAGAATCATCCAATAATTCCGTTCCATTTTGGCTAACCGGCTCAAACTTTTCTAAAAAGAACTGCGTACGGTAATAATTCATCACCTGATATTTTGTAGCCGTATAAAGGTAGGCACCCAAGTCATCAATTTTTTGAATATCCCGCTTTTCCCATATCTTCAGAAATACATTTTGTAATATCTCTTCTACCACATCTTCTGAGGCTATTTTCTTCCTTGCCGATTGATACAAAATCTTCCAGTAACGTTTATAGATTTCATTGAAAGCGTCTGAGTCGTCAACCCTCAAAAGTTTAACCAGCAGTTCATCACTGAGCAGATGATAGTCCATATGGCCGTTCGATATTAATGTTTTAAGGAAATACCACGAACTTACTTAAGTCCTTGCAGAACCTTTTTGTGCGGTGTAACAAAGGCAATCTAAAGCCAACCGTCCACGCATTATACTCACACTGTCCACAATTTTCTTCAAATCTCATCATCTAGAGCCTTAGCGAGCAAGTACTATACCTAGCCTCCTGCTGATATATCTACCCATGTTACATGGGGAAAGTTAACATACCTATCTAATTCGGAGAGGCTAATCTATGAGCAAGTGGAAGTCAAAAAAGGCCGGCCCTTCAGAGGCCAGCCCGATTTTTTATGGGTTATCGGAATAGAAAGTAAGTTGAAACGACTCAACTTTAATAATTTTCAGGATTCTCGTCCTGCCATTCGTTTACGCCATCCCTGATCCGGTTGCGGAAGGTAAGTGTATCTTTGGCAAAAGAGGTGGTACCATCTTGGTTTTTAAACTTATAGCTCAGATATATCCTTCGATCCTGGAGCAGACGAGCACGGTTATAAGTGCTGGCACCATCGGGTTGTACCTCCGTCCCGGAGCCTTCCACCCCACTAATCAGAACGTCACCTCCTTTAAGTGTAAGTTTCATGGCACCAGACTGATCGCTAATTCTATTGGTAACTAAGGCATCTGGAGCTATGGTTTTTAATGCCATCATCTTACTCTCAGGAACCGGGATGGTGGTGAAGTAATTTACCGTACGAACGATTTTGCCGGTGGAATCTTTCACTACTGTTACTCCCCCATGATAATAGTTTCCAAATAACATATTCTCATATTTCAAGGCAATAACAGCATAACGTTTCGCACCAAGTACCGAATCCGCATCGGCGCTTTGAATATAAAAGGGAAGGGCATACACCGGATTAATGGTTTCTAAATCCCTCAGAAATGCGGCAGAATCCGCTTTAATTTCTACTGCACCCATATACTCGCCTTTCCTGATAATCATTTGGGAAGCGTCGGAGATAGTAAAATATTGGGAAGGCATAGGCTTTAACTTATCCACAGGAGCTACTGCATCTTTAATATAGCCTAATCCATTCTTCATGGCAGTTAATATTTCATCGGTGATCAAACTATTCTCTAATTTGAAATTCACGATTCGATCCTGACGATTGTCCCGAACCCCGGATAGGGCTGCCCCGACCTTGATTTTCATTCCTTCCCCTACCACGAAGGTACGTACATTGGTTTGGTAACTAAAATAGATGGCACTAAAGTCGAAATCGTCAATATAATCCTTGTAACAAGAGGTAAGTGAACCAATTGCCAGGAACAGAACTAAGATTTTGATTTTCATATCTTTCTGTTATTAAATTAAAATTCTATCTGAAATTATGAGCCCAAGAGGGTTTTACTTCCAAGCTTCCCAACCTTCATTTTGCACTAGGTTGCTCATCCTGAGCATTTCTTCATAAGGAATAGGAAGAAATGCGGAAGAATAGGATCGGGTCTGAACTGGATATTTCAAATCATAAGTAAAGCTATCATCAGAGTTTTTGATAATTTTCGCTCCATGAACTGGTTTATTTATCTCCGAAAGGTCTGTAGACCATCGGCGAAGGTCATAGAACCGCTGACCTTCAAAACAAAGCTCCAAACGCCTTTCGTTTTGTATGAATTTATTAAAGGCATTAGGTCCTGCAGCGGCTACTTCGGCCAGGTATGGATCAGAAACAAACCCCTTGGCACCATCAGAGGTATTTTTGGAACGGATAAAAGTCATTGCTTCCTTAGCCGACATGCCATAACGCCCCCCGTTGGGTCCTTCCACATGGTTCGCCGCTTCTGCAAAGGCGAGCAACATATGTTCCCAACGGATAAACATTTTAGAATGGGGCTGACGGTTGATAGAATTGTCGGACCAATTGAGCCCCATGAATACCATTTTTTTGATATGATAGTTGGTTCGGCTATTCACGGCGGGTCCAGCTGCATCTTTACCATTGATCCAGTTTTCAAAGGTATACATGACCGTATTGCTGTTAATTTTAACGGCTTTAGCATTATTATGAAAAATGGTGCTGTAAAATCTAGGATCTCTATTCTCATAGGGCTTGTTAGGATCATAGAGGCTCATAGGATCGGTGATGGGGTAACCATTTTTCATAGGAAAAGCGTCTACCAGCTCCTGGGTAGCGCCTACCGCCCCGGTACCCTGAAATCCTCCAGGGTAGAACATCCGCTCCATAGCATCGTTTGAATTATTATACCTCGAAGCAAAAATGATTGACCCAAAATTTGGATCAAACCAGTTAACGGCTTTCACAGGATCAAAACCATTTTTCACTGCATCAGTAGTCCTTTTAAAATCGATCACTTCTTTGGCATTCCTGGCAGCCAGATCCCACCGAGAAGGATCATTTCCCGGATTGAACCGAGGGCTTGCCCATTGGAGATAGACCAAAGCCTTAATGGCTCGTGTAGTGATTCCATCGAAACGCCCCCAGTAACGACCACCTGCATAGGCTCTATCACTAATGTTGGGCACCAGGTAATCGCGGTGGGCAATGGGTAAATATTTATAGGCAGAGTCGCAGTCTGCAATGATTTGCTGGACACATTCGTCGTAGGTATTGCGTGCAAAATTGGACTGCTTGCTAATATCCACAGGCTCCAGCATAATGGGGAATCCCAATAACTGACCATCCAAACCTTTGCCACCGAACTTCATAAGCAAGTCATATTGAAACCACGCACGAATGGCATATGCTTCTCCCTGTAACCTGTTCCTGACTAATTCGTTCAAATGAGGGTCTACCAGGAACCGGGTATTATATCCCCTCCGGTCTTTTAGAAAAAGATTGACTGAGTATATAGATCGATAGTTACGATCCCAATAGCCTCGAAATGGATCTTGGCTGGTAGGCAAGGCGCCAACGGCGAGCTTCGCAAGTGTATGGGTGCTACTGGTGATCACTACATCATCGGAGGCTCCATCTAAATAGACCCCTTCAAAATCATTATATCCACGGGGCATATTATCATAACAGTTTCCTACGAGGCCTTGGACCATGTCCTGATATTTCCAGATATCCTCTGTGGTCCGGTTGCCATTGGGATAAGGCTCCAGATAATCTATGCAGGACGTTAGGCTACAGAATAACAGGACAAACCAGAGCCCACTTTTTATATCATTGAACTTTTGCATCGTACTTCAGTTTAAAAATTGAATTTAAGGCCGGCAGTAAAGGTTCTAAACAGGGGGTACACCGTAATACCCGAATTAATAGATTCTGGATCGACCTCTTTAATTTTAGAAAGAGTCAGAAGATTAGCTCCTCTAAAGTAAACCCGGATCGTTCGTGCCCTGATAATATTATCTGCCGAAAGTCTGAAATTGTAAGCCATTTCTACATTTTGCAGTTTGAAGAATCCCCCATCCCGAAGCCAGAATTCAGAGCCGACAAAATTGTTATTTACCTTAAAGTAGGAAAGGTTAGGATAGTCGCCGCCTATATTATTTTTCACAAAATTGGAGTAATTATTATCACCCCATCCATTCCAAAAATATTTATTTGTGAAAGGGATATCATAAAATGCACGGCCGTTGCCTACGGCAGTAAAGTCAAAATTTTGATAGCTTAACTTAAAATTAACTCCATAAATCAGGCGGGGTGCAGTATGCCCTATTTGGCTCATATCGTTATCGTCCACTATGCCATCGCCATTCATATCCTTATATTTCAGATCACCAGCTTTTAGGACCTCATCATAGATTTGAGGCACCTCCTGGGCTTCGGCATCAGAAGCAAATTTCCCCAAATAGGTTTGCCCGTAATAAGCATCCGTCGGCTGCCCAATTCTGGACTGGAATTCGTAGCGATAATTGGGCTCGTCATATTTAAGAATTTCACTGTTCTGAACAGTGGCATTTCCCCCCAAAGAGACGCGCACTTGCCCGATACGTCGCGTATATTGCAAAGCCAGTTCGACTCCCTGATAACGAATTTTATTGTAGTTATACCAAGGTCTCGCGTTGGAAATGCCGGCTGTATATGGCACTAAATTAAATAACTGTGAAACTATGCCATCCCTAAGATTATTGAAGTAATTGAGTTCGATGGAAAGGGAATTTTTCAGAACCAGGGCATCCAGGCCCACGCTAAATTCCCTTCTTTTCTCCCAGGTCAGATCAGGGTTCCCGATTCGGTTGGGAACGGTCCGGTAGACGGAATTATCGGTATTGCTACCAAACCATTGATTGGTAGAAAAGGGGCCAAAAGCAGTTCCTGAAGTATTTACGGACCAACGATCCAGATTATAAAAGGGAGGTAAAAAGCCTTCATAGCCTAGGGTTCCAGCCTCGGCGCGAAGCTTCAAATAGTTTATAGTCTTAACATTTTTAAAGAAACTTTCTTCAGACACTACCCAGCCCAGTCCCAGAGCCGGGAACATTGCATACCGCTTATCTTTTGCAAAACTATAGGTACCGGCATAATTGAGGACTCCTTGAACCATATACCGATCAAGTAAAGAATAGGAGCCGATTAAGGAGGCGTTCTGTTGTCGCTGTGGCTCTTCGATACCATTCCTGGAGGATTTCCCTAAATAGTAGGTCAATCCCATTTGGAGATCACTCGATTTCCATGACTTCTGATAAGAAAAGTTCTGGTATACAACAAACCTTTGAGAATAGTAGTCATGCAGCTTCGCCATACCCGACATATCAATACCATCATGAACTTTAGAAAGCCCTATGCTGTCAGCACCCGTGGCAGTCACAAGGGGATTAACGATATAGGCGATGTAGTTTTCAGCTTTACCAATTCTAATGCTATTAAAGATATTAAAACCCACATAACTTTTAGACTTTAACCCAGGCACCAGCTCCTTCAAATCGTATTCAAAGGTCAGATTAGAGGCACCTGTTCTGCCTGTTTCGGTATAATACCCATTATGCATCAGGTTTCCGATGGGATTGGTCCTATAGGCAGAGTTGGCACTTACGGCATACCACGGAGCATCCAGATCATCGCCAAAGGCTGCATATATAGGAAAAGCGATGGGAGGAGTTTCCGTAATATCCCCTAACACCGAATTGAACTCCACCAGATCGAGAGCCGTATTGGTCGACTGATTGTCACTGGTAAAATTGGAATTATATCCGTAGTTTGGAGATCTCCGAATAGTCATACCACCAAAAAAATCGAACTTTACCTTAATCAAAGGGTTTATTTTGATGTCTATATTAGACCTTACGTTAATTCGGTGATAATCTGACACTTTCCCCATCTTATAAATATCACCTTCACCGTTATAACCCAGGGAAGCGGCATACTGTACCGTCTCATTCCCTCCCGATGAGGACATATTGACTCTACGGAAAGTTTTGGAATTCTTAAGCATAAGATTGCGATAATCTACGCTGGGGTATTTGAAACTATAGGGGTCGTTCTTGGCATACTCAGAAATGGCCTTATCAGAATATAAAGGCTGCAGCCCGTTCGCATTACGGGCCTCATTATTCAGCTGGGCATACTCCGCCCCAGAGGTGAAGCCAGGAAACCGGTCAATATGGCTAATCCCCTGCTCGGCATTTAGGGTCATAAAGCGTTCGTTGGGTCTGCCTCTTTTAGTTTTAATATAGATAATTCCGTCTGCTGCTCTGGGCCCCAGCATGGTCTTGCCCACAATATCTTTAACCACCGTCACCGATTCAATTTCCTGAGGGTCCAGGGGCATTTCTGTAATATCTGTAGGAATATCATCAATAATAAAAATCGGATTACGGCCTCTGCTTGATAAGCCAATTTTCTCCGTTACCCTGAAAAAACCCAGCTCCTCCTCGGCATTCAACCCTACTGAACCGTCTCGCTCAATTACCTCCAAGCCATTGACCAGACCAGCAAAGGCATTCCGTAGATCGTTGGTAGGGTATTTTTCCAGATCTGCACTCTTCAGGGTTACATAGCCTCCAGTAAGATTGCGTTTTTTCATATCCATAAAAGGCAGCGCCACTACATCGTCGGCTCCACCGAAGTACTTGGTTTTTTTCAATGCCACCGTATTAAAAGTCACCACATCCCGTACCAGGGCCACTGATTTTTCGTATCCATTGATCGACACGCTAATATGGTCGTCGGGCAGGGCCGTAAACCGATATTCTCCTCTAGAATTGGTTTCTCCATGCAGTAAGCCTTCGCCCACCACTACCGTAGCACCAGACAGGGGCAGACCGTCTTCTCCAGTAACCTGAATATTGACATTGACTGCTTTCGGTGTTTTATTTTGAGCCAGGGCCAGGGTCCCCAGCAAGATCCAAATAAAGGCGAGACCCCCTCTTTTTAAGCAAGATTGATATATTTTCATATTACGATAATTAAGCGTTCAGGATTACCAAACTTCATTTGGTGCAAAGTTTTTCATCTTATAAGTATCCTCCGTATTGAAGGGGAGATAGTACATGGCATCTTTCCATCGGGATTGCCTGTTGGCTGCCAGTGGGACTCTTACGTACTTAAAACCGGTGGGATAGGCTTCACTCACAGGGACTTTTTCTATGTCCACACCCATTAGAGGCCCATTCATCACGGTAGGGGCATCCTTCCAGCGACGGATATCATAATAATAGTGCGACCCTTCAAAGCATAGCTCAATTGTCCTTTCATTTTTGATACGATCTCTCAGCAGATCCTTCGAACCGGTAAATGCATCTTGGACGTCGGGCATGCCCGCTCTGTTTCTGATTTTGTTTAAGGCCTGGAGTGCAGTCATATTGGCTCCTGGAGCTTGTCCGTTAGGCCCATAGGCCTCATTGGCGGCCTCAGCATAATTGAGATATAACTCACCCAACCTGATGATAGGGTCGGTATGCTGAGGGGTGGTTTTATTATTTACACTTTGCTCACCCCAGGTTTTTCTTTGATAGTAGCCCGTACGCGTAATTCCTGCATATGACTGATCCTGGAGTTGCCCGTATACTGCCGTACCATTAGACATTTCATAATAAATTTTAGCATTTCCATAGCCTGGAACGGGCGCTGTATTATAGATGATATCAATGTAAAAACGCGGGTCTCGGTTGGCATAGGGATCTTGTTCATTATAATGTCCGGATAATCTAGCCTTTTCCCGGTCTTGCTCGGTTACCAGAGGTTCACCCCATTTGGTTTCGAACCGGTCCACCATATTTTGTGTAGGGCATTCACCCGACCATCCCGTTTTTCCTCCTCCAAAAACCCCATTTACTAGCCCTTGTAAGCTGGAGTTGTTATAGGCCATAGTCCCAATATACCAACCCCATAATTGTTCATTGGAATAGGTGGTGCCCACATAATTCTTCTTATAGTCGGAAAGTGGTAATAACGCATATGAATTTTCCTCAGCAATTTTGATAGCTTCCCAATTAGCGATAGCGGCGTTTTCCCAGTCCTTTTGTCCATTCTTATTACTCAGGGGGCTGGCGGCGTACAGAAGGGCTCTGGCCTTAATGGCCTTGGCAGCTACGCCGGTAGGCCTTCTTTGTTCAGGGTTATTAAGGTGGCCTCCTACTCCAGGGCCAGGGTCCCGGCGCATTAGATTAGCCTGAGCAAAATAAGAGGCGGCAGTGTCCATATCCATGGCAATGCGTAGGTAGGATTCGTGATTGCTCAGACGTGGAATATCCCAAGGATCGTCGGGGCCAATTACCGCATTTAAGTAGGGCATCCCTCCCCATAATTTAACCAGTTGGAAATGTGCAAATGCCCTAATAAAATGTGCCTGGCCCTTAAAATCATTGATATCGACAGGACTGACTTCTTTGAGCATATGAATATTGGCCAAAGTGGTATTACAGATCCGGATAATGGAAAACATAGCTCCCAGAATTGGTCGGCGTGCCGGGTCGTAAGTCATTTTATTGATGATAGCCGATATAGAGCCATTTTTTATTACCTGAGCATCCATTAGTCGCCCCATATCGCTCATATCGGTCAGGGATTCCAGGGTGTATTTCTGATCCCAGAAATTCAGATAAGAGGCATAAGCAAGCTTGATATTATACCCTCTCCAGGTACCTCCTTCCTGTTTGGTACCCTCATAAATGGCATCAAAAAACTTTTTAAAATTTTCATATTTGGTAAAGACATCCGTTGTGGTCAAGCCCGATTCCGGTGCTTTTTCCAGGAAGTCTTTAATACAGGATACCGGTGCCACCAGCAATACGGTAGCGGCTACCAATCGTGTGAAATATTTTTTCATACTTATCAATGAATGTTTAAAATGCCGCCTTGATGGCAAATTTGATACTGGTCATTTGTGGATAAAAACCCTGATTAAAATCTTTATATTCAGGATCGCCTTCTATCAGTTTGGTGACTGTCCAGAGGTTGTTACCGGTAACAAAAAACACCAGATTAGATGTACCTATAACCCTTTGCAAAAATTTTGAATTGAAGGTATAGGCCGCATAAACTTCCTTCAAACGCAGGTAGTTAGCATTTCTCCAAAATCTGTTTTCAACCATAATATCGAATCCTCTATCGGCCTCTCCCCCACCCCAGAATAAGTTGTCAGTACTCCCTCCACCCGAATAATGTAAGGTCGCATGATTAGCATTCGGATTAGTTGGGGTCCAAAAGTCGAGCTGAGAATGATGCACACGCCAGTCGCCTTTGATAAATTCGACTTCGTAGGTCTGGTTGTATTCTACAAACTTGCCTACGTTGCCTTGAAAAACGAAGTTGAAATCAAATTTTTTGAAGGAAAAGCCCGATGAAAATGAATAGGTAATCGGGGGATAGTCAGACCCAGGTATGGGGTATTTGTCAAGGCTATTTACTAAGCCATCAGAGTTAAAATCTAAATACTTATAATCTCCAACGTTCAGCTTGTTGACATCGATGGCCGCCACATTATTATGTATATCGTCTATGGACGTATAGTATCCCGAGCCCGTTAGCTCCACACCGCTCAACTGTGCACCCAGAGGTTTTCCGGCAGCCTTCTGATAATCTGATGCATAAGGAAGGTCATCCTTGTATAAGATCCGGTTTTCATTAAAACCAAATATTCCTCTAACGAAGTAATTCAATCCTGAAGCGGTTTTGTTGCGGTACTCGGCCTCAAGTTCAATACCATGCTTCTTAAGCCTTCCTAAGTTTAATTCCTTGAAAGAATTACCAACCAGCATGGTTACACTCCGTGGAACCAGTAACATTCGCTCACGTTTTTCATCGAAAAAGTCGACGCTAAAAGTAAAGCTATCATTGAAAAGACCTAACTCAATTCCCAAATCGCGCTTACGGGCTTCCTCCCATTGCGAAACCACATTGGCCCCCAGGTCTTCACGAATATAGCCGGCATTATCTTTGAAATAATCGCTTAGATATAGCCAACGATTGGCGGCTACATCACTTCCCACCATACCATCGGAGTATCTAAATTTCAATTTACTGATCCAGGGAACATTCTTTTTCATGAATTTTTCTTCAGAAAGCATATAACCCACCGCTCCTGAAGGAAAAAAGCCGTAACGATTTCCGGGTGCAAAACGCTCCGATCCAGTATAGCCGACGTTGACCTCCATCATATATTTACCTCCAAAGTCATAGGTTCCCCGCCCTACAAGTCCCTGGTTATAATAGGGGAACTCGGTTGTCTTGTCTTTCTGCTGGCGATTGACCAAGGCCAACCCGGATACATGATGCTTTCCGAAATCACGATTATAATTTAGCGACATTTCATAATACATATCCTTATAATAATCGTTTTCCAGCCCACCTACATTGATGTCGAGAGGGCCTTGTTCGAACACTTCATTGCCCTGTCCCATGCGGAACCAAGGGTTCTCTTCGGTTCCTATTTTATCGTAATTGAGCTGATACTGAGGAAAAGAATAGGAAGCGTTTAGGGAGTTATTACGGTAATAAGTACTCATAGACACCTTTCCTCTAGCGCTAAGCCCCGTGGTGATCACATTAAGTTTCTGATCCAGGATAAGGTCGGTAAACAATTTGGAATCCAAATACCGATTGAAAGACCCTTGGTTCATAGAGGTATAGGGGTTACCCGTATATTCTCCAAAATTCATGGCCAGTCGTTTCCCTGTGTCGTTAGGATAATCTGGATCTGGAACCTGTTGCAACACCCATTCTGGAAAGAATGCAGGATAGCGCGCCGGTCCTGTTGCGTATAAGTTTCTCCATGGCGTACCACTGGGTTGATTTTTTACGCCTGTTTCACCACCAACATTCAAAGAAAGGGTAGTACTTTTAGAAAGGTTAAAGTCGATATTAGTCCTATAATTGAAACGATTGTACCAGTAACGGGTGTCATTATACCCATCATGGTAGGCCTTAAAAAAGTCACCTTGATGCGAATAACCTACAGAAGCAAAATATTTGATAAAGTTGGTTCCTCCCGACACATTAAAATTGGCGTTGGCATTGGTAGCAAAAGGCTTAGATAGCGTATTAAACCAGTCAACATTCGGATACCGCAGGGCATTCAGGGGGGTGGAGGGATTTTTGTATTCATTAAGAGCATACTGCGGTATTAGATCGGTAAATTGCTGGCCATTCATCAAGGCCTGATTGTACATGGTCATGGTAGTATAGGAACTGATATGATCGGGGATCCTGGTAGCTTTCGAAATTCCATACGAGGCGGTGAAGTCCAGTTTGGGCTTTCCTATAACCCCTCTCTTGGTGGTGACTATTACTACCCCATTAGCCCCTTTAGCGCCGAATACCGCGGTGGCCGAGGCATCTTTCAAAACAGATATGGTTGCTATTTCATTGGGATCCATGTCCTTAAAATCTCTCTCTACTCCATCCACCATAATTAAAGGTTGAGAGCCGTTCCAGCTCGAGAGTCCACGGATTATAATTTCGGAATGATCTTTACCTGGCTCTCCACTCCCCTGCATAGTCAGTACGCCTGAAAGTTTTCCGGCAATGGCATTGGTCACGTTAGAAGTACCGGAGCGCATGAGGGCTCTGTTATCTACTTGGGAGATGGCCCCTACCACACTCTCTTTACGCTGTACACCATACCCCACCACGATTACTTCCTCAAGGGATTTATTTTCTGATACCAGGTTTACATTCATTACTCTCTTACTTCCCACTTCCAATTCCTGAGTGACAAAACCGATATAACTGAATACCAGTATGGAAGCATTGCTTGGAACGGTTATCTTGAAACGTCCCTCTGTATCACTGGAAACACCATTAACTGTTCCTTTCTCAATGATATTTACTCCAGGAAGAGGGTCTCCATTCTCATCCTTAACGATTCCCTGAATGGAAATGGCGCTGACTGCTTTGCCCTGGGCCATCAACGTCTCCATTCTCTGCAAATAACCATTCTTTATATCCGTTGAGCTAAAGCCCATATTGTTCCTGTTGTCCGCTATCCCAACAGTAGCCAAAGCCTCTTCCTGCAATACTTCTACCACCGATCGCTTAGCCGCTCGACCCAGATAAATGGTTTCACTCACTCTCCTAAAACTAAGATTAGTTTCCTTAGAAATATACCGAAGGACGTTGCCAAGACTACTTCGATCGAAGTTCAGGTCGATTTGCTTATCCCGAACTAATTTATGATCATATTGAAAGTTCAGATTCGTTTTTTCACTTATTTCCACCAAAGCATCCTCTAAAGGCAATGACTTGGCAGTCAGCGAGATGCTAATCCTTTCCATACTTTGCTCCTGGGCATTACTATGTTCTGCACATAATAATCCCGCTAATAAGCATTGCACCAACATTCCGAACAGGGCATATCTGGACATGACTACAATTTGTGATGGTAATTTTAATTGCATAATTTTAGATGTTAGAATGTTTACCTCATTTTTAACCGCAGCAGAGCATTTTCAAATAGGAGCGCCAACTCTTGAAAGCTCTGCCGTATCCTTTCCGGCAATCTTCCTGATTGCCGGATTATTCTAGCTTGTATTCATATATGTATCTCTAATCATTGCTCTTACATTATTTCTACGAAATCATCATTCACCTTATACTGGAATCTGTCGGGGTAGCTGATCACTTGGAGAATATACTCTAAGGACTTGTTAGCAAAACGACCTGTATATCGCCACTGTTTGTCAATATGGACGTTTCTCCCTAGCTGAAATCTCACCCCATAACACCTTTCCAGCTTTTTTATGATAGATGGGAAATCCGCCTTCTTGAAGTGGATGATCCCATCCTTCCATAATATTTGCTCGGATGGATCAAAGGCACTTATATCAATTTTTTCACTCTTCAAATCGAAAGTTGCCATTTCATCCTTCTGCAGTACGGCCCCTATCTCCTTTTTGTCGTTCCTGTTAGCATTGACACGAACCTTGCCTTCAACTACGGCAACCTCTATATCGGGCTGACCCTTATAGGCCCGGATAGCGAAGGAGGTGCCGAGAACTTCAGTCGAGAGTTTGCCAGTATGAATCACAAAGGGTCTTAGGGTATCCCGACGAACCTCAAAAAAGGCTTCCCCCTCGAGTGTGACAGTTCTCTGGGAGTCAGAAAAAGATTTTGCATAAGATACTTGAGAGCCCGAATTAAGTTTAACTCTTGACCCATCGGGTAATACAAGTAATAGTCTCTTGCCCGGACCGGCTATCACACGATGTTCGTCTGAAGCATCGGCACTCATCCCTGGGTATTGATATTGTCTCCCAATAATAATGAGCCCCACCAGCAAGAAAACTGCGGCTACTTTCCACCATATTTGTCTCCAATGAGGACTTCTCGCATCCTCCCTAGGCCTTGATTCGGACAATTGGATTCCGGACTGTAATTTCGACCACTCCAGCTGAATCTCTTCGGCACTTACTGAGTGCTTCTTAAAACGAATCGCCTTTAAGATTAATCTAGCCTGGGCTATTTCCTCTGCTGATTCCGGATGTAAACTAACCCAGTCTTCCCACTGCTGGTTTAAGGCTTGGTTTCCACCTTCGATCCACTGCAAAAAATGGTCGTCGACTAGAAATTCTTTTACGGTATACCCTCTGTACTTATCCATGATCAGCCCGATTTGACTATTGTATACTAATAGGAAGCCCAGAGATGAATAAAGTGACCCTTTTAAATATGGTTAATTCCATATTTTTTTTCATTTTTGAAATTATAAAGCCGAAACTGTTTGATATATAGACAGTTGATATATTTTATTTTTCCAATATTTATTTGAAAAACTTTAAGAATGCGGTAGTTAGGAAGAGTATAAAAAATACATCCTACGCTGATTCGAAGGAGGGAATGCTGATAAAATCAGAAAAGATACATGAGCGAACATGGATTCGTAGCCTTATTAAAATAGCAACGATAACAGGTGGGGAATCTGCCGGACCTTAGGTTTTAATTCGGCCTGTAAGGAATCGAGGCCTTTGTAGATGAGCTTATAAACAGCCCTAGTTGATATGCCCATGATTTGGGAAATGTCGGGGAATGAATGACCGCCGTAATATTTTAGAAATAGTGCTTCCTTTTGCCTGGCCGGAAGCTTTTCTAGGGCAGTTTGAAGGGACAAAATATCTTGCTTGCTGGTTTCATCCTGAATAAAAGTACTCTCTATCGATAAATCGGCGTGAAATGCCACTGAGGCCTGATCGATTTCAACGAAAAGATTAGAGTCGGAACGCATCCGCTTGATAATAAGTCGGCGTAGGGAGGAGTATAAGTAATTGCGGATATTATCGGAGGCTCCAAGACGCTCCCTGCTTTCCCAGATTTTTAGAAATAAGAGCTGAATACAATCTTTAACCTCCTCCTGATCTTTATTGATACGACAACCGTAATTAAACAAGGGCCGATAGTTTTCATGAAAAATACGCCCAAAAGCGGCACTATCCCCAGCCTTCAGGCTTTGCCATAGCGGATCCTCAGCACCATACTCGATTGCAATTTTAGTAGTTTCCAAACCTGTCCCCGTTTAATCATGAGATTAAAGCTTACATTCAGCAAGTAAAACCCGATGTTGTGCCCTGAATTACAGGGCAATGCTCCACTAAGCGGATGTAACCTATCCATGTGACGACTTTTCCATATGATACCCCTAACGAAACTACCAAAAGATTGGGAGTGGCGGTTCGCTCTCCTTTGATGGCAGTTGAGTATCCACAGGTAAGGAATCCAATAGAAAACTTAGACATTGTCTATAGCCGGCCCTGAATTAGCTAGCTATAGACGGTGTCTGTTTTCTATTTCCGGATGACAACTACCCAGTCCTGGCTGGAATTAGGTGCCGAAATTTTGTTGCCTGCTATACTTATTTGCTTAATGGTCTTCCCTGTTTTCGGATCAACCACCATTCCCTTCCAATTTTTACCTTCCAACTGAACGGAAGCAGCTCCCCCTTTTGGCATATAGATAAGGACTAAACTATCGTTACCAAGAGCATAATTCCCTTTGCCTGCATAGGCATCGTCAAGAGGCTGAAGTGATTCCACATCGATACTTTCAAAAAACTTCCGGGCAACAGCCGCATCCTGGTATTTCTTCTCCCGACTTCTATGATCCTGGGCATTAAGATCATTCTGTTCTGTATCATAGCCATAATAATATTCCACTCCTGCTCCACCAGCCATAAAGGTTGCCCATAATACCTTATCTCGAACCATATCTCGGTTATCGAGTTTCATTTTACCGGTATAACCAGGGAAGTTTTCGTCTACAGTTACCCCTACTCCTGCTCCGCCCTGCTCATCATTGGCCACCACCCAGGGCTTGCCACTTTTCGCTGAAGCCAGCACCCATCGTTTTACCTCGGTGTAAATGTCATCTACCTGCAATTGTAAGGAGGCGCCAGTCAGTTCTGACTGCTGTCCTACTAGGTTTGGATAGTAGTATTCATAGGTAGGTTTTTGCGTGCCCTTACCATGCCCCAGAGGAAAGGTATGCTGCACCACATGATTCTGATAGGGATCAATTAGTCGAATATATGATGCGGTTTTCTTGATAAGGGCAACATCGACGTTAGTCTCTTCGCTAAGGTTCCAGTTCAACGCCAAATGATGAGCATAGCGTGCGATTAACTCCCTGTAGTAAAGCTTCCTTTCCATGGTTAACTCCTTGGTCCCCATCAACCACACGTTCTCGTTTTCAAAGGTTTTGAAATGTAAAAACATGCCTTTACTTTCGGCATAAGCAAAAATTCTCTCCCACTGGTCGAGTTTCGAGCAATCGAAACGCTGCTGATGCACGGCATTTATCCAAGAACGGGATTCCTGAGACCTGGCAATAAAAACACTATCATCTTTTACCAGATGAGGGTATACCCCTCCATCGTCACCATCGATGCTCATCGTTAGAAAGGATATGGCATTTACCCCTACCTTGGAAAGATAATTAATGGCTCCAAGTAAATTTTTCCCTTTACCGTTTTTCCAGGTGTACTCGGCTGCTGACGGTTCGTAATCCCCTTGATGGGGTGCCCAGTCTTTCATCAACCGATAATATTGCTTTCCTAACTTGCCATAGGCATCCAACGTACCATCAAAATCGGCATAATGTAACATATTCTCGGGGGAGTCGGCTCCTGTTTTCAGGAAGGGGCGGTCGATCTCGGCCCATTTCAGATAACGCTTTCCTACATATTGCAGGCGACCTTTTGCCCGATTATCCGGCAATTTATAGTTGGCATTGCTTATGTGCAGAATTCCCTCTTCTCCATCCATAAAGCCGGCAGAAACTCCGTTATCCTGTACGGCTACCATTTCACCCGCTTTGAAACTAACACTATATTTCCATGTTCCAGTTTTAGGGGCGGCAAAGTGTACACGCCAAATATTCCCTGTGTTCGCCGAAGAATTCCCAGCCTTTCCATCTGCGGCATAATAGCCCGGAACAACCATGATCGGGTGACCGTCTTCATGGGTAAACGTTACGTCGAGGCGGTAATAAGTGAACGGATTGGGCATAGCCAACTCAGAGGTCGCAGGCCCCTGAAAATCTAGGGTAGTATTATCCCATTTTTTACCTGTCACGGTTCCTTGCCCCATCGCAAGGCCTACACCTGCCATCAGGAAGCAGAGCAAAGCAAAAGCAACATTAATTTTGGTGTTATGCATCATCATCAATTTTAAATTAAGTGAATATTGAATTATACTTTAAATGGCTGCCCCTCTATAGCCGACTGGTAGGCCAATTCTTGAATTTTAAGATTTTCCAAATAAAATAACCCGTTGGTTTCGAATTTGGCACCACCTGATAACCCCTGGATAAAATGTCGTTGAGTAGCCAGACAACTGTCCCCTGCGAAACCTTGGTTGCTGGGGCTGTAAGAATGCTGCTCCTTTAGTTGTCCCAATTTCTGAATTGTAATATTACCTTGATAATCCAATCCTATGGTACCTTGATACCCTTCAATTTCCATTCTACAAAAGGTATATCTACTATTGGAAGTATCGGGCTCGTTGTACCGATTAGCGTCCCACTGTGCCCAGATACCTCTTTCCGTTTCAAAATGCATAAGCACCCTATCTTCACCGCGTATTGCAGGATTGAGTCTACGGATTTTGGCCATCCCCGCTACTATTTCTCCTCCATAGAAGCGTATCAAATCAATAAAATGGATTCCTGTTTCATAAATTAATAGTCGATCATACTCCCGAAAATAGGGCTGACGAGACAGGTAGGCATCAGGCCCCCAGCCATCTCCCATTCTAGAATGAAAGTTTATGTTATGAATTTCCCCGATGGTGCCTTCTGCCACTAATTTTTGAATCTCCTGGTGCCAGGGCTGGAAGCGAAAATTTTCGTGAACCATAAAGGGCACAGCCGTCGATTCTACCAAACCTACCAACTGTTTGGCTTCTTCCAAGCTAGGTGCCAGGGGTTTCTGACAGATCATAGGGATACCCATCCCTGCAAGCTCAGATACGATGTCCAGATGGGTAGCTGGGGGGGTCACAATATCTACAAAATCTGGCTTTATCTCCATGACCATGTGCAGATAGTCCTCGTAAACAGCCTCGATTTTATATTTTTCTTGCATCAATCTGGCGTTCTGACAATTGGTATCGGCCAAAGCCAGAATCTCTACTTCTGGCATTCGCGACCAGGCATCATAGTGAAAATCACTAAAATAGCCGGCACCTATCACTACTCCTTTCAATTTATTCATTATTTTTCAGCGGAAATGCTGCGTTCATTTGCGTCCAACTATAAATAGCCACTAGGGCCAATCCTATTCCCACGTAGAAAAAGGTATCTTCATCTCCCGTCCAGGCTTGTAGATAGGGAAAAGCGAGGGCAGTCAAAAAGGAACCCAAGTTTCCCGCCATATTCATGGTGCCCGACAGGGTTCCTGCATATTCTCTTCCAACATCGATACAGTAGGACCAGGAAGGGCTCAAGGTCATATCCGCCCCAAAAATTGCGAGCGATAACCAGGCAATAGATCCATAAATGGTAGAAGTATAGAGGTTACCCCATAATCCTAAAACAATAAGAGAAAACCCGATGATGGCCGGCACTTGACGAGAACGGGTAAGGTTTAAATTTTTAAATAAATAATCTACCAAAAACCCAGAAAAGTAATTACCTAGTGCACCGGCAAGGAATGGCAACATAACCCAATAGCTCACCTCCAGATCATCCATCTGATACTTGGTTTTCAGGAAAGGAAAGAGCCAGGTAAGACAGAAGAAAAAGATATAATTACTACTAAAATATTGAAGCATGGCCCACCATACGGGAGCATTGGCCAAAAGATTCCGCATGGGCAACATTTTGGTATGTCGCTCAATCTGCTGACGGTTTTTTAATATAAGGTCCAATTCCTTTTCACTGACAGATGGGTGATCTTCCGGACTGTCACGAAACCACCAATACCAGTACAATGCCCACCCTACTCCAATGGCCCCTAGCAAAATGAAGGTCCAGCGCCAGCCAAAGGCATCTAACATAATCACTACCAAAGGCATGGCAAAGGCTGCGCCCAACCGACTACCAGAGAAATTGATACCGGTCACTATTCCCCTTTCAGAGAGGGGGATCCAGGCCAGCGTGGACTTGGAAATTCCGGGAAAAGCCCCCGCCTCCCCCGCTCCAAAAAGGAATCTAATAATCAGCATAGACAGATAGTTCCAGGCTGAAGCGGTCAACGCGGTCATGATCGACCATAACGACACAATTACTGCCAATACCAGATGGGGGCCTTTGCTATCTACCAACTGCCCCGAAGGAGTCTGACATAAGGCATAGCCAAGGGCAAAGGCCGATAATATCCAGCCAAATTGAGTGTCGGATAAGCCTAATCCCGCCGTTATTGGATCCTTGGCCGCCGAGATACACACCCTATCGATATATAACAGGATGGTCAGAGAAAACGTGGTAGCAACTAGTCGGTAACGGGTGGGCAGTTTAGTCATTTCGTATTTTTTGATAGGCTTGAAACAAACTGTCTTCTTCACCAACGTTTCCCGGAAAAATAACATATTGCAATCCAGGAAAGCGTGAGGTGGCGTCGGCCTCCCATACGGGAACGCCAGGCAATAATTGACCAAGTACCAGTGCCCTCTTGATCGATAGGGCCTTGGTAGCAATATCACTGGAAGTGATTCCTCCTTTGGCTATCAGAAATGAAGGGTGAGTTGCTAGGTTTGCCACCACCGCTACCAGCCCTTCAGATATCTTTGTGCTTACATGCAGGCTATCCTGTTCGTCAGAGCCGGCAAGCACTGTCCGACTCGTGTAAAGTACTACATGCATACCAGATTTGAGATGCTTTTCCACTTTATGGACTATGTCTGTCAGATAGGTATGGGGATGGTTAAAATATTTAATAACTTCAAATTCGACGCCTATAATATCGGTTTTCAATAATACCTTTAGCTGTGCGTTGGTTTTGGGGACATGAGAGCCTACAACCACCAACCCACCTCCATTACCCTTTATTTCAGCTTTTAAGTCCTTACTGGTTAGAAGTTCTTGCTGAGAGATATGGCCTGCCGATGCTACAAAAGAGGCTGCAGTTCGAAATATTATCCGCCGATCGCAGCCCTCCGCTGCTTCTACAAACCGGTCGAGATGTTTTGGACCGAGTGCGTTGACAATCAGTAAGGCGGGCGTCTCAAGTATTCTTTCACGTATTTCCTCCAAATTCATCGCTTCCAAATCCTCTACCCTGAGTGAATGAATCTGATCGGGCCCGATGCTTCCCTGGGATTTTTCCATGACCCAGTCTCGCAGATTGGAACTTTTAAATCCGAAACTTAAATCCCTGGCATAGGGAGTTTCTCCCACTGGCACCCATTCCCCCCCTTCTATCAGATAGTGTATATCTTGATGGGTGAAACGCTTCCCTTCGAAAAAGGCTGGAATTAATACGTATAAAAAGTCGGTCCCCCAGCCTAAACCCTCGGAGAGAGCATCCGTTTCACCAGGAAAATGTCCTCTTAATGTAGAGTCCCCCCGACTGATGATCCAAGTAGGGCCCGGCAGATTTGCAATGACCCTGCCGATGTCATAATTGATCTTCTTTGCCTCGCTAAGAGAAAAGGCACGACTGTTGGTTAGAATAAAAAACAATGCTGTTCCTCTTTCGTATTCCTCCTGAATTTCTCGGTCCGACCAGCCCGTCAGAACCGGTATATGATGCACTGTCTGCGTTCCTGTAGGATCGTCGTCCAGGACAATAATCGTTCTTGTGAATGACATGCGTTACGAATTAACGGTATTATGTATACGAACCCTTGAATTTCCAAAACAAGCCAGACTTTTCAGTCAGAGTAAAATCCAATTACTGAAGCGCAATAACCCTACAGGGTGCGCCATCCCCATTTTCGATTTTTAATGGAAAAGCCAGAAGTTTGACGTAGGGTTGATCAATGGCATCTAAGAAAGCTAGACCTTCAATAATGATCACTGTTTCAAGTAATATCTGATGAATTCGAGTTACCTCTTTCAGATTATGAACATCGGCCACAGAGGGTGTTTCCACCCCTATTATACTGACTCCTCTGTCAACTATCCAATGAGCCAGCTCCTCACTGATCCGGGGAAGCATATCCCGATAAGCCTCCGTCCCCAGACGAAGATACCAATCGGTTCGTAGTAAAATAGCATCCCCCGGGACTAGCTTTTCCGGAATAGTCCCAAGGTCCTGCACCTCTAACAATGCCTTTTCAGCAACGTGGCTCAAATCGACTACCCACGCTTTCTCTACTATAAACCGGGAAACATCGAATTGATCTATGGACTGGGTACCAACACCAAAGTGTTTAGGAGCATCCATATGGGTTCCGGCATGAGAATAGATGGTCAATGTAGTTGCATTCCAGCCATCCTGAAGTAAGGTTTTGGCTGGCTTCTGAGCAAATCCTCTCAACTTTTCCGAATAAGGCAAAGTAAGATCTACGGCTCTCATATCCGATCGATAATAGCTTGAGCTACCTCCCGGGTCGAGCTCTTTCCTCCTACATCACTGGTCAAAATACCTTCGGCCGTGGTTTGGTTAATGGCCGATATAATGGAGGTGGCGGCTTCTTTCTCTCCCAAATGTTCAAGCATAATAGCGACTGACCAAATCTGCCCTATGGGATTAGCAATCCCCTTACCAGCGATATCTGGTGCCGAACCATGAATGGGTTCAAACATTGAAGGAAAAGTCTTTTCCGGATTGATATTTCCACTGGGTCCAAAACCCAAACTGCCCATGATGGCTCCTCCCAGATCCGACAAAATATCTCCTAACATATTCGTTGTAAGTACCACATCAAAATACTCCGGATGAAGAACAAAATTGGCCGTGGCCGCATCAATATACATTTTGTGATATGCAACGTCTGGATACTGGTCGGCAACTTCCTGTATCACACGATCCCAATAGGCCAAGGTGTTAATCATGGTGTTGGATTTGGTGACATTGGTAACTTTACTTCTACGCTTTCTGGCAAGTTGAAATGAATAATGAGCGATTCGCTCAATACCTACTCGAGTAAAAAGACTAGTATCCGTAGCAAATCCGTAGGATTCATCAGGGTACATCTGTCGGCCATTTTGAACGAATTCGCCTTCGTTGTTCTCCCTTACTACGATAAAATCAATATCCTCCTGGGTTTTATTCCGGAGTGGACTCTGAACTCCGTCCAACAACCGGACCGGACGATAATTTACATATTGTTTAAATGCGGTTCGAACCTTATTGGTAAACATTTTGAAGGGAAGGGTGTCATCAACCTCGGGAAGCCCAACGGCACCAAATAGGATGGCGTCAAACTTTTTCAGTGCTCCCAAACCTTCGGGAGACATAAAATCACTATGCTCCATATAGTAACCGGCGCCATATGGGAAATTCGTGGTTTGCATTTGAATGCCGTGCTTGGATGCGGCAACCTGCATGACTTGCGCTGCCAGGGGTACAATTTCCTGTCCTATTCCATCGCCATTTATTACGGCTATACTGTACGTTTTCATTGATTCGTATTTACTAGTTTCTGAATGGTTTTATTTGCATGCATCCGTATCAAGGCTTCCGAGCGCTCACCATCGCCTTTTCTGATGGCATCTATAATCGACAAATGCTCATGAAGCGTTTCTATAGGTTGACGTACCAGGCCCAATGAAAAAGTCATCTGAAGATAATTACCTAATGCATCTAGTTTTTTAAGTACGGCGTTGTCCGACAGTCTCCTGATGGTATTATGGAATAATTGATCTTGTAGCCTATAGGCATCCGAATCAATATTCCTTTGGTTGACAAAGGGCTCGAAAATAGCGAATAAGGTTTCTGCGATATCCTTGTGATCGGGACGTAGGGCTAATTTGCGAGCGGCCAGTCCTTCTAGGACTTCCCGGCACTCGAAGGCATCTATCAACTCCTGGAACTCAAATTTCTTAACAAAATAACCACGTCGTGGTATGGCTTCCACAAGAAACTCTCCCTCCAGCATCTGAAAGGCCTTATGAAGCGGCATACGACTAATGCCCAATTGCTCAGCAATACGTTCCTGAACGAGCTTCTCACCCCTGGCTAGCTCACCATTAAGAATCTGACGTTTTAATTCCAGAAATGCCAGCTGACTTAAATCACTATGACTAATCATGTATATTGTATTTTGTATACAAAAATAAAAAACACAGTGAATAATCCAATATAATTGGTATTATATTTCTAAAATACTGTGATTTTTAATTATTAATCAGACTCAGCGGTAAAAGCTTTGGAAGATTACTTCTAGAGTATGAGCGTGTTTGGACACAACTCCCACTGTATGAAATTTTACTTGAGTGGATGTAGGGTAGCCTTAAAGGTGCATTCTCTGCTGTATAAAGGATTGGAGATGGCCATGTTTTTCGTGCCATATCCAGCGTATACCTCAACCTTTTGCTCTCCTAATAGATCTCCCCGTCTATTAATTATCGCTATCCGTAATTCTCTATCCGACGGTGCCATATAAGTAATCGAAATAGAGTCCTGGGCTGGTACATTTCCTTCTATTGTTTTCACAAATGCGCTGTCAGGAAACATGGTCCAAAGGGGAGAACTAGTTTTAAGGATGCTCTTGGCTTCCGGATTACTTCCTTTTTTCAGATTCTGAGGTTTAGAAGGTTCATCAATATCGACCAGGTAGTATGATCGGACCCAATCGTAATAGCAGATATTCTTCGTAGAATCAGCTAGCTCTTCATCCGTTGGCAAGGCAATCCATGGTGCTGGATACGTTTCAGAGGCGAGGCGCATGGTCATTGGTTGGTCGAAAGGCTTGGTTTTCACTTTGTCGTAAAAGTGCATATGCTTAGGATCTGACTGATTATAATAGAAGCTCGCACTACTTTCGTCACGCCACCAGCCGCCATAAATATTAAAATCAGCGGACTCCAATTTGTCAGAGGGAAACCTAACTTCGGGAGAACGGTAGTCGTGTCGGATGCCTTGACAGTCAGTATACCAAAAATGACCATTGGAATGCATTCCCTTGGCGAACCACTTGCCATCAAAATTCCCTTCCCGACCGATGCATTCCTGGATATCCAGTTCTAAACCGTACTTATCTTTACAGTCATTGGGGCCATCGGTATTACCACTAGTCGAAAGCCAAAAGGTAGAGGACATGGTGGTTTTGGCTGCCTTGAATCGGCATTCATAATAGCCAAAATAGGCATCATTAGACTTAGAGACCACTATACCACTCGCGATATTGAATAGGAGTTTTTCTCCCGAGGCACTCGTAATGATGCTATCCCGCATCATTTTTCCACCTTTTAACTGGAGATATCCATCGGCTACTGACACCTGTGAAGGCAAGAATAATCCGGGAGGTCGGCCTCTCCAAGAAGGGTGGTGGTCGAGCCATTTGGTGGTATCGAGCGAAGCGCCATTAAACTCGTCAGAAAATGCTTCATTAAGCACCCATCTTTTTCCAGCGGGTGGAGCAGGGGGTTGGGCATAGCCCATCCATGCCCATAACAATAACAATTGCAGGTATACTATCCTTTTCATCATGAAAAATATATAAATAAAATCTTTGTATTGCCCCTTGAACCCGCTCAAAAGTAAACGGGCTCAAGGGGCAAGGAATTACCTTTTCTTGATATACAAATAAAATGCTCCCAATTCTTTCCCGCTGTCGTCGACCATATAGCTCCATAGGTCTAGATCGCCTTTCTGCAGCTGCACTTGAAATACGCCACCAAGATCGGTGGGCTGCACCGATTTTTCCAGGACTTTATCTCCAATTTTAAGCTTCATTTTCGTAATCTTCAGTGGTACTCCCGGACGATAAGGTGAACCTCCGGGCACCCGATCCCCTTCGGGAGCCGAGGCTCCTAGGGCCAGTTTACTTTCTACCGGGTAGCGTCGAAGTTCGATGTCATATTGCCCCGATTCACTTACTTCTAAGGCCCAGTATCCGTTGGCCCCTGCCCCGGCACGTACCTGCATTTGGTTCCAGGCGGGGTAATCTTTGGCTTCGACATGGATATCATGGGAAGTCAGGGCTGTTGGATTTTCGAATTTAGAGCCGATAATTACTCTACTAAATTCATCTTCACGCTCAGAGTTGATTTTCCACCAATCTTCATAAGCTGCTTTAAGCTCTGCCACTTTCTGCGGATTATTTCCAGCAAGGTTGGTGGTTTGGCCCGGATCAGTTTTAATCTTGTAAAGTTCCTTACCATTCACCAATCTCCAGTCGGTAGTCATTACCGAATATTGCTTGTACTTAACAAGGTTTTCTTCCCTTTGCACATCGACTACGAAAGTACGATCGGGCCAGGAGGAAGCTTGATTTTTTAAGATAGGCAATAAACTATTTCCATCTAATTTCTCTGGTGTAGCATTTTTGAGTCCACATAAGTCGAGAAGTGTAGGCATAAAATCGGTATAGGCCGCGAGCTGGTCGATATCCTGCCCTTTATTATAACCCCCTTTGGCCCAATGCAGATAAAAGGGTACCCGATGCCCGCCCTCATAGGGTGACCCTTTGGTACCTCTCATACCGGCATTGAAACCGGAGACCACTGCATTATCCTTTCCAAACTTTACTCCAGCTGCAGTGCCATTATCTGTCATAAATACGAAAATTGTATTCTCGTAAAGGCCTTCTTTTTTCAAGCGGTCGATAAGCTTACCAACCTGCTGGTCAATATTTGTGATCATCCCGTAGAAATTTGGATTGGGGATCTCAGGGTTATTTTTATAAGGCGCACTAAACGCGTCTTCAATATGGTATGGGCCATGAGGTGAGTTGGTAGGGATATAGCAAAAAAATGGTTTCTTCTTATTTTTTAAGATGAAACTTGTTGCCTCTTCAAACCAGACGTCGTTGCAGTAACCTTCAAACTTTTTGGGTTTCCCATTATGCAGATATACATCATCAAAATAGTCGTTATTCCAATAGTCCGGAGCCTGGGTAATACCCCCGCCGCCATGAATTAAAGTTTCGTCGAAACCACGATCCTGGGGACGGTAGGGATAATTATCTCCGAGATGCCATTTACCAAATATACCGGTTCTATAACCTGCTTTCTGAAATAATTCGGCAATGGTTTTTTCCTCCCGAGCCAAGATCTGCCGACCCAAGATGGTATGCCATACACCTACCCGATTGCAATACTTACCCGTTAACAGACCCGACCGTGATGGAGCACAGGTAGTAGCCACATGAAAGTCGGTAAACCGAATGCTATTCCTGTAAAGAGCGTCAAGGTGAGGAGTTTTGATATTCTTATTACCATGTGCACCAATATCACCATAGCCCTGATCATCGGTCAAAATAAAAACCACATTAGGATTTTGGGCTTTGATCGATGAAACACTGGCGAGGAGAATCAAGAAGAACCCGAAAGATTTAAAAAGATATTTCATTGTAAAGGAATTGATTTGTTATCATTCGTTTAAAAGATTAAGTAGTCCATCATTCATATTCCCTGGTCGAAAAACGGCGATGATCCGTAGTAAAATCTGCTGGGTGATTTGTATTTCTCTTGGGAGACCATCTCTTCACTAGTGATAGTCAATAGGACAAAGATGCTCATGCTTAGCTTCTACTCTTGCAGTGACTTAGAGCAAAAACTCGATGTAATATTCTTTTCTGATAACATGTATGCTGAAATTTAGACCTCCTAAAAGAATTTTAACTATTAAAAATTCCACTCATGCGGTTATCACTACGGAAGGCCCTCAGCTTTCCAGTACGATGATGGCTACCAGCAAGACTCGAAAATGACAATTCCCCCTTATATCCTACTTGCATTCCGAACTTATTCAATCAGGTGACTCACATCCTCGAATTTATAAATCTGCCTTTCATCGGGTTCCTTGGTGAAAAATTGAACCTTTGCCAATTTAAGTGTATTAACATGGCGTGCCATGATCCCATATGCAGGCAATGGTCCAAAAAATGAATATTCCGGATAACGTTCGGTCTGTTCCTCCACCATTTGCTTATTTAGACTAGCATTGCCGCTTCCGGGAAGTTCTATTTCAACGGAAATCAGGTTGATCCTTCCGATGGGATGATCAGGGGTTCCTGTAATGAAAATGCCTGAAGGTGGGTTTATGCGGGAGTCGACCAGACCTCTGGTAACATGATAGTTTGTAAACAAGATTCCCTCTCCTGCCCTTTGGTCGAGATGAGGCGTATCGATTAACTGGTTGTCTACACAACCCATGAAATCATAAGGTTGATCGTCAGTGAGCAGGAAAATAATATTGGGCCTGTTCTGCTGGCCGGATCCTAATGTTGGAAAAAAAAAGGCAAGTAATAATATTGATAAATGTCGTCTTATAAAATGAATGATCATGGCAGAGTCGATATAGGGATGCATATACCAGAACGCTTGCCAGAGCAATACATTAAGTTCTAGTATATGACAAATTTATCCAAAATCGACTCTGCAAATAGAACATAATATTGGCTAAAGACAATACTATATTGGCAACCTCCTATACCAGGCTATTGCCTAATGCAATGATAATCACGCCCAAGATCATAAAGGCAAGTCCGGCATAGAGATATTTTTTGGTGCGTGCCGTAGCCCTTGCCCATTCTCCTGTCACGAGTCCGCTGATAATTGCAACGGCCACACAGACTGTGTTAAATATAGCATACCCTACTGTATTACCACTATTACCTAGTTTGAAAGCGGCAAAGGCAAAGAGAATAGATGCAGCAAAATTAAATATGGCCATCACCGATATCAGGGAAACATTGATACTAAATGCAGAGGTTCTGAAGTTGGCCCATAATTTACCTTTCGATAATTGGTAGATAAAATACAGGGTAATAGGAATGCCGCCACAAATATAAATCACGCACATCACGGCTAATGCTGTCACCCATTCCGCATTTCCCATCGATTGACTGGCCTGATGAATAAAGGGGCGACCAACGGCATTGGCATAACTGAAGCCGGTGGCTAATATACCCCCTCCCACGGCAATAAATATTCCAGTAACCATTGAGCTATCCTCGAAAGTAGCCTGCTCAGCATCTTCGTCTTCCTGACGTGACAATCCCGCCTTTGCATTGGCTACAATACCTATTAGCACCACAGAGATGCCGGTAAGTATTGTGGTAAATACATTGGCTGGGGGCAGCCCCTCAACCAAAAAGGGCAATAATGAGCCTATTAAAATGACCGTTCCGATAAACAAAGAGAAGCCAAGAGACAGACCAATATAGTTGATAGCCTTTCCCCATAACATCACCCCTACTCCCCATAACACACTAGCTACTGCCATTTTGAAGAGAACATCGGAAGGCACCGAAAGAAAAATCTCATTGGCCCCTTTCATCAATAAACCAGTAGCCACCAGGGGAACTATCAGCATATTAATCAGAAAAAATAATCCCCAGGTATTTTCAAATTTAAAATCTCTGGTAAATTTTTCCGGAAGAGCATAAAGGCCCAGCAAAATGCCGGCTAACACGGCAATTAATATACCTTCTAACATAAATTCAAATTAAAGTTAAGCGTGAAGTTTAGACCACACGATATGGTTCGAGTTTCTGCCAATCGAAATCAACTCCTATTCCTGGCTCGTCGGAAGCAACCGCCCGGAAGTTAGAAACAACCAATGGACGGGTGGTATACTGGTCGATAGGAAAGCTATGCACTTCCAGCCAGCCTGCATTGGGCTGAGCGGATACCAGGCTGACATGTAGCTCTTGCATGCCGTGAGAACATACGGGAATCTGATACATTTTTGCTAACCTTGCCGCCTTCAGCCATCCGGTAATTCCTCCACAATTTGAAGCATCCGGCTGAATGTATGACAATTTTGACTGCTCAAATGCGTACTCAAATTCATGAATCGTATGCAGATTTTCACCCATGGCCAAGGGCATACCCGTTGCTTCGGCAATCCTGGCATAACCTTTATAGTCATCAGGGATAGTGGGTTCTTCGAACCAAAGTATATCATAAGGTTCGAATCGTCGGGCAGCTTCAATGGCCTTCTCCACACTCATAGAGTAGTTAGCATCGACCATAAAGGTAATATCGGGACCAATTAATTCCCTCACCGCCTTAATTCGAGCAATGTCTTCGTCCAGGTTCTCCCGCCCTATTTTTATTTTTACCGCATTAAAACCGGCTTCCAGATATCCGGTTATATTTCTTAGCAATTTGTCGATAGGAAATTGGAGATCTATTCCTCCACAATATGCCTTACAGCTATTATCTGCTCCACCGGCCATTTTCCAGAGAGGATTACCAGCTTTTTTACACCGGATATCCCATAAGGCAATATCTACCGTAGATACGGCGAATGAAGCAATTCCACCCCGTCCTACATAATGGAGATGCCACTCAAGAAAATCATAGATTTCCTCTATCTGAACACCATCTTTTCCTAAAAGGGCTGGAACAATGTCGTATAGCACCATGGCTTTGATCGCATGCCCCCCCTTACCTCCGGTATAGGTATAACCCGTTCCGACGCTGCCATCAGCCAATGTAATAGTCGTCGTTATCAGCTCGAAATGACTGTGATCTCCATGCTTTGCGTCACTTAAAATTTCAGGGAGTGGCACACGAAACAGCTGCACATCAACACTTTGTATTCGCGTATCTATTTCAGTCATTATAATTTACATAAAAGGTTTTCTTTTCCAGATACTGCTCCAACCCATATTTACCGTCTTCTCCTCCCGTTCCACTATGTTTATAACCATTATGAAAGCCTTGGTGCTGCTCCCCATGGCCACGGTTGACATAAATCTCCCCACATTCCAGTTCATCCTTGCAGCGCATGATGGTGCGCATGTCCTTGGTAAAAATCATAGCCGCCAATCCGTACTCCGAGTCGTTGGCATATCCTATTACCTGATCGAAATTCTGAAATTTAATTACAGGGAGTATTGGACCAAACGCTTCTTCGTGTACGATGGTCATTTCCTGGGTTACATTGGTCAGAATGGTAGGCTCGAACCAATATCCTTTTTCAAATCCGGCCCCTGTGGGTTTTTTACCACCACTTGCCAGGACGGCGCCTTCCTCTAGTGAGACAGCGACCAATCTTTCCATATTGGCCAGTTCCGAAGCATTGATTTTAGGACCTATCGTGGTAGACGGGTCCATGGGATCACCGAGCTTCAGAGCCTTGACTTTGGCCATAAATTTTATCATAAACTCCTCATAAATGGCTTCATGAACATACATCCGCTCATTACAAGTACAAACCTGGCCACAATTATCAAATCGGGAATGAAATGTTGATTCTACTGCCTGGTCTAGATTGGCATCGGCAAAAACAATGCTGGGTGCCTTGCCACCCAATTCTAATTGGACGTGTATAAGGTGATTGGCTGCGGTTCTAAAAATTTGTTGCCCTGCCCGTGTACTCCCAGTCATACTAACCATTTTTGTAATGGGATGCCCTACCAGTGCTTCACCAAGAATCCTTCCAGTGCCCGTTACAATATTCAACAAACCGTTGGGCAGTCCTACTTTAAGAGCGATATTACCCAGTTCTAAGGTGGCGAGTGGGGTTTCTTCAGTAGGCTTGATTACGATACTATTCCCGGCAATTAAAGCAGGCCCCAATTTACGACCAGCCAGTGCGAGTGGGAAATTCCATGCCGTAATGGCCACTACCACACCACGAGGCACTTTGTTGATCCATATCTGTTCATTAGGATTGTCGGATGGTACGATATCTCCTTCAATACTGCGGGCCCCATCACAGGCATATTCTATAAACGAAGCCGTTACTTCCACTTCCATTTCAGCAACTCCAATCAGTTTTCCCTGCTCTCTGACGAGCAACTGTGAAAGATTTCCCTTCTGCGCGCGAATTTCGGCAGCAAACTTTCTCATCAGCTCAGCACGTTGCTTTGCAGGGACTTTTTTCCAAAGGCGCTGTGCCGCTTCAGCGGCTTCCAGGGCACGGTGGGCATCGGCTTCTCCGCCTCTGGCGACCACACCCACCAACGATTCGTCGGTAGGACTTGTAACCCGGTGCGACTCCCCACTCAGCGGAGCCACCCACTCTCCATTGATGAAGAGTTCATATTGCTTAATTTCAGACATGAGAATAATATGGACTTGAATGAATTTCTATTGAATTATTGTACCTACCTAACGCCCCATCCAACCTCCGTCTACAAGCATTACGGTGCCATGCATATAGCTGGCTGCTTCGGAACAAAGGAAAACGACCGGGCCCGAAAAGTCTTCGGGTTCCCCCCAGCGACCCGCCGGGATACGTGACAAAATGGAAACGGACCGTTCTGGGTCATTCCGTAAGGCCTCAGTATTATCTGTGTTGATATAACCTGGTGCCAATGCGTTAACATTTACACCCTGAGATGCCCATTCGTTAGCGAAAGCCATGGTAAGCTGGCCAATTGCCCCTTTGCTAGCTGCATATCCTGGTACGGTAACCCCCCCTTGAAAAGTTAGCAAAGAGGCTGTAAATACAATTTTTCCACTTTTACGCGCCACCATTTCCTTCCCAATTTCACGGGTAAGAATAAACTGAGCATTCTGATTTATCTCTATCACTTTATCCCATAACTCGTCATTATGCTGGGCAGCCGGGGCACGGAGAATGGTGCCTGCATTATTGATCAGAATGTCGATAACAGGAAAATCGGTCTTTACCCGAGCAATAAAATGATACAATGCCTTCCTATCCGAAAAATCACAACTGTAGCCAGCAAATTCTCTCCCAGTGGCACGTACAGCCATTTCAACCTCACTTCCCTTCGTTTCCAGGGAGGCACTTACTCCAATGATATCGGCCCCTGCTTCTGCCAAGGCAACGGCCATGGCCTTTCCGATTCCTCTTTTACATCCCGTTACCAAGGCCGTCTTCCCAGCCAGGCTAAATTTGTTTAATATACTCATTATTATTTTTGTTTTATTGACACTTCAAAAGTGTTTTTATTCCGGCAGGATTCCTATCTATAGACTCAAATGCTTCCTGAATCGAATCTAAAGGAAGAACCTCTGTAATTAATTTCTCGAAGGCTAGCTCATTTTCAGTTATCAACTGAATAGCCTCTTCGTAGTCCTCTTTTTCGTAAACCCTTGCGCCGATCAATCGAAGTTCCTTCCAGAAAAAATCGAATAAGTTTACCGATTTGGGCTGGGCGTGGATGGCTACCATGACCACACGACCCCTAATTCCTGCCAGTTTGGTCATGATATCTACAGAGGGCTGGACGCCTGCAACCTCAAATACAACATCAGCCTTTCGTCCATCAGTAACCTCTTGTACATAGGCCTGAATATCTTGGTTCATAGGGTTAACTACGGTAAAACCCAAGTCCTGTGCAATCTGGACCCTGGCTTCATTCACTTCCGAAATAATAACCTGAGCACCCTTACGCGCCGCTACCTTAGCAATAAGCAGACCGATAGGCCCACCCCCTAAGACCACCGCTGTCTCACCAGCGATCAATTCACTTAGTCGGACATCATGGCATGCCACCGCCAAGGGTTCGGTGAGTGCTGCTAACTTCAGGTCAGTTTCTGGCTGTAACTGGTGTATGGTAAATGCTGGTACATTCCAGTATTGCTGCATAGCTCCCGGACTGTCCACGCCAATAAACTTCAACTTCTCACAAATATGACTGATACCCTTATCAGAAGCCTGTTGTGCCCGGTCGTCAAGGGGCCTTACCACTACTTTATCACCTACGACTATGTCGGTGACACCAGGGCCTACTGCATCGATTACCCCCGACATTTCGTGCCCGATCGTTTGGGGTATTTGAACCCTTTTGTCCATATTCCCATGATAGACATGAACATCGGTTCCACAAATTCCTACGTATGCTACTTTAATCCTTACTTCACCTTCCTTTGGCTCCTCTATAGGGTTTTCCACCACGGAGAAAGTTTTATTCCCCTGATATACGGTTGCTTTCATTTATTGAATTCAGTTATTTTGATTTTCCATTTTCTCCTTTAGCCACATGCTTAGTCACCCTATTGGAAGTAAAGCGCATAATACTCTGGTCATTGGAATTATTATATACATGTGTCAATCCCCATCGAAGTATCTCCGTGGGTTCTTTCTCATTATCCGCTGATCGATTGAGACCTATGGCGTGTGGAGCGTCTTTTATAGAGCCCATTATTTCAAAGTTGATTCCATCTTCTGCCCACTGCAGGGTATTTTTTTCGGGACCATCGGTGGTTATCAATGCGGCGATACCACCCTTATAGGGCCAAACACAGATCTCGTGCCCGCTATTACTGATCGGATTATAGGGCGATTTCACATATGGCCCCAAGGGATTATCAGCAATTGCCACCCCATGGCGTATCTGACGTCCTCCAAATGTGATCTGTTCACCCATTTGCTCTCCTTTATAATAGAGATAAAACTTTCCTTTATAGGGTATGATGCAAGGGTCATGAACCTTATGGCTATCAAAGTCTCCCTTTTTTACTACGTTGAATCGATTGTCCTCTTCCCCTTTCCAAATGCCATTATCAGCGGGACTTAAGATAGGCTCGGCACTTTTAGTCCATGGCCCATTTGGGGAATCCGCCCAGGCCAGACCGATCTGATTTTTCACACGCACCATATAAGGCGATTTCACCGTTTGGTAGCAGAGATAATATTTCCCTTGGTGCTTCATAATTTCAACCGTAAATACAGAACGGTCGTCATAGGCTCCCTTCTTGCCTCTGGCTACAGCAATTCCCTCCTCTTTCCACGTGATTCCATCCTTGGAAGTTGCATACCAGATGTCACAACGATCCCAGGGGAATACCTTATCCTTCTCTATATCTCCTGCAAACCCCTGGGTAGGGCCCACACTTTTGCTATACCAAACATAATACAAGCCATTTTCCTGAATCATGGCACTAGGATCACGTCGTACGACCCCTTCTTCATAGGCCAAATCGCCCTTCAATGGCTGGGGTTTACTAAACTCTATAAACCATTCATTTCCGATTTTTGGCCACTTCAGCGCCCGTAAAGAAGCAGCACTTACATGTTCCCGATCTGTGATACCCAGATAATCCATTTCCTCATCTGAAATTTGTATTTTTCCAGTCTGCTGATTCGTTTGCTGTTTGCTACATGATGCAGAAACTAGGGAGAGGCCTAAGGCCAAAAAACTATAAAGAGTATTTTTCATTAATTTTTCTATATAATATTACAAAGATTAAATTATATTAGATATATCTTCTGTTGGGTATACCTATCAATGCGAGGGGGAAATTCCCCTGCTTGACCCGCTCCCGGTCAAAGCTTGTTATGGCATTCAAATAACGGTAGGATAAGGTTTTAAAAGAGAAAATTTGACTAGACAAAAACTGAACATCCGGCAAAAAGTTTACTTTTAATGCTAATTTCCTGTTGTTTTCAATGAAATTCCACCCCATTTCCCACATCCACTCCTCTGAATGTGATTCTTGGATCAATAAGAGATAGATTCGGTAATTAGAAAATGAGACCTGATACTTGGTGACTCTCAATCAATAATAGGAAATTGTGGCCTGATCATTTATTTAGTTTTCGGACGGAGTCCTTTTATGATAATAATAGCGTCCGCTTCCATTTTCCAGGGTCGGTGAACCCAAAATATATTTGGATTTAAACTATATTTCCTTTCTTCGGTATAGGCCCCTGTCAAGGTATTAAACCATTGTACACTGGCTTGGTCCCAATAGTAGTTCTTATCAATTTGGTAGTCAGTACTCGTCGCATTATTTTCTTTAGGAACATACACCAGCATCAGACCATCTATGTCACTAGTCATGCTATATCCACTGGCATTAAAATGAGGGGTTGGCTTCAAGCTTTCAAATGGGTGTTTTTCAAAGAAACTGGAGAGATGTGAAAAATAATCGAACCGTGGTTTGAAAAAGGAACTCGGCTGGTCAAATGGATTATGAATGATGGCATTCCAAGATACCCCCTGTCAGTAATAGGTGGTGTATACTCCAGCAAAAAGACACATATAATTGCGTCTAAGGCATACCTCGGCATCGTCGTAAGCACCCGGGAATACGACATAGGGTGCTTTTTCGTACCCTCCATGTTCAATATTAAAAATGGGTTTTGAAGGAAATTCCTGACGTACATTGAGCATGCTTTGATATAAGGTATGTTTCCAATCTTGAGTAGAAATAAAATCTACTTCCTCAGGGTGGTTTCGGCAAAATCCATAGTCGTGAACCGACAGCAACCGATCATAGGCATCTAAATTTCGGGTGCGCTCAATACGCTCTGATATGTACTCATTAGTAGCCCTTCCATAGAAAAGAGCTTCTTTAGAGATATCCCAGATAATGTTGGGAAAGGCCTGATACCTTTTAATGACATAATCGAAGTAGCGGTTATCAGCTGTAGAATTCATTTCAGGCCATACTACCATTTTGTTCCAGACATATATCATCAGATGACTTACCAGCTCACGATCATGCATTTCTGCCATTACCTTATCGAAGTGCTTAAAAAAATTTACATTTAATGCATCATGATCTGGATGGGCGTTAGAACCCAAAAACGGATATATATCATTCCTTCCCCCGTATTCGTGTTCAGGATGAGCCAAGAGTAACGAATCCTTCGGCCACGGCACATCGAATGAATAGACGTTCATAACGATTTGATTAAATCCATTTTCAGCTATAGTATTTAATAGTTGGCGAGACTTTTCCATATTTTTCTGGCCGTAATCCAAGGCAAATAACCAATCACATTCAAAGGCAAGGTTACGATAGGGTGTACCATCTTGATAGTAAAAGTGTTGGGGATTTTTCTTGTTCAACACAACACCACCATGCCGGTTTTGTTTTTTGTTTTTGCCAACACTGAAATGTCCCTTTTTACCATTCAGTTCTTCAATATCTCCAGATAGTTCGAAATAATAGTCTCCCGGCTTATTACCAGAGAACCGAAGTACCCACTCATTTTCCCCATTAAAAAAAAGAGGAATATGCAGTGTATCCTCTTGAGAAATCATATTGGCAAAAACCTGCCTTTCAAAAGGATCTTCCATTATCTCAGCTACCCGATACGAAACGTCGTGAACCGTCCACTGATCGACAACCATCGTTTGCGCCCTATTGGGCTCTGGCCATGGATGTTGCGCAAGGGTAATACAGGACTGAAATAGTATTAAAATCGTCAGAATTCGAATCATAATTGTAAGCAGCTACGCTCTGTCTATTAAGTTTTGTCACCTCCCGGGCTTTTCAGATTTTATACGCTGCATCTGCTCTTTATTAAGTCCGTTTTGAAAGTGAATCTCAGGACTGAGTAAGGCGCCGGTTTTTTTCATGAAAGGGTCGTCCAGATCCAGACTAAGGTCACAGTCGAAACGGCCTAGAATGGAATGTTGTTTACCGCGACTCCCAGCGTTAGTGAAGTGTGAGAGGCCCCATGTTATTCCCCTGCCATTGCCCTTGCTATCGAAAGCATCTGCAATAAATGGCCCCGCAGCGTTGGGCATCAGTGAGACATGTGCGGCAATTTCAAACTGAATACCATCTTCAGCATATTGAATCGTATTATGTTCTTGACCATCCCGGATTACCATAGCAGCAATCCCTTTTTTAAATGGAAATAGAGTCGTTTCGTGACCTGAGTTTAGCACAGGGTTAAGGGGGTTTTTCTTGAAAGGACCAAGAGGATGGTCAGCAACGGCGAGACCTGAAGAACGTATCAGATCAGGCTTACCATTATAATCTGATTTATAATATAAATATATTTTTCCATTATAGATCAGAGGATAAGGATCATGAATGGAAAACTGATCCCATGCGCCTTCCTTACCATTCGGGATTACTATTTTATTACATGGGGTCCAGGGGCCATCTGGGCTATCGGCATAGGAGGCTGTTACGGGGCAATCATCCCCTCTTTTCCCGCTGATCTCCATAAATCCCTGATAATAAAGATAATATTTCCCCTCAAAAAAAAGGATATCAGCCGTGCTTACCGAACGCCAACCAACCTGCGGTTTCGGGGGTCTGCTGATAGCCACGCCCTGCTCCTTCCATACAAATCCGTCTAAACTTGTGGCATACCAGATTTCAGAAAGGTCCCAATCACTTGAAGGAATAGTATCGTTAGCCTTATCAGGGCCCTGAGGAGGGACCGGAGTATTTCTATAGGTATACCAGACATAATATTTACCATTGGCAAAAATAATTTTAGAAGGATCGCGACGAGAAATGGTACCGTCCCCATCATGATAATCGAAGCCTTGCAACTCGGTATATTTAAACTGGGAATAAAGCTCATTTTCCTGGGGTGTAGGAGCCATATACTGATCGTAGAGTCTATTCATGGCTGCACTAAGCACTCGATCAGGTTTTTTAGCCGGCAATTTAAAAGGAAAGGCAGGAAGGTCCTGTGCCTGCGAATATGAGCAGCAAAAAACCAATAAAAAATTCAAGAATAATCTTTTCATCAATATTTAAGGTATAAAATTTCAGTAGTGCCCAGGTATTGATACTACTGAAATCTAATTAGTGATTAGTTATAACCATTATTTTGAACCAATGCTCCATCAGAGAGAATGATATCGGAAATTGGAAGTGGAAGTACCTCGTTAACTCCCTTTTTAAAACCTAGAGGACCTAGTATTTTTTCTGCACGACCCGTCCGAATCAAATCCCAATAGCGAAGACCTTCCCCGGCCAGCTCTACCCTTCGCTCATGATAAATGGCATCTAACAGCGCCTGACCCGTAACGGTACTTTTTATATCTGGGAGAACGGATGCAGGCTGGTTCCCACGCGCCCGGGTGCGTACCTTGTTTACATATTCCCTAGCCACCGACTCATTTCCCAGGGCATAATTGGCTTCAGCATACATCAGATATACGTCTGCCAAACGCAACACCCGATAATTATGAGGACCATTGGTTGGGACAGAACCAACTTTGGCATAGTCATATTTGCTATAGGGTGTATAGGAGTATTTACGATTAAAGATGCCAGTACCATAGGCCTGTCCCCCTACCAGATAGATTGATGCTTCTTTTCGTGGGTCACCTTCTTCGAACTCGTCCACCAGATTTTGTTTGAATTGACCAAATCCCCAACCGCCAATTGTTCGGGGACCTGCCGCCGTAGCGGTTAGATTCCCCTGCCCCTGCAACCAACCTGGATCATTGGAAGGGTAATAGTTGATTTCGAAAATCGAACCTACTCCCCACTCACCAGTGGGCTGATAGATACTACCAAAGTCATCGGCAAGGCGGTACTCTCCTAAGGCAAAAAGGGCATTGGCATATTGAACCACTTTTTCCATCTTATTCTGATAGGCACTTACGCGCACCATCATGCCTATGGCGGCTCCCTTATCTGCCCTTCCTACGTTCACACCGGTATTCTTGCTCTTCAAGGGAAGTAAGTCCATAGCGCTATTAAAATCCTTTTCTACAAATGCATACACTTCTTCCCTCGAAGCTCGGGAGAATTTACCATCAATAGGAAGCGTTCGATCGCCAATAGGAACCCCTCCATAAAGTTTTACTAAGTCAAAATGATAAAATGCCCTAAGGAAATGGGCCTCACCCAGGATTCTTTTCTTTAGCTCCTCCGACATATTGATACCTGGAATCTTCTCCAATACGATGTTGGCATAGTAGATCCCTTGATAATTAGCCTTCCAGCGCATGGCGAGGGTCGCGTTGGCAGAAGTTAGCTGATATGTTTCCTTTTCCAGCAGCCCCCCATTATCCTCCACATTTACACCTCCTTTTATGGCATCGTCGGTACCGACGTCCCCGACTACCAAATCGTTACGCCAACCCTGTCCCAGCTCACGTAAAGGGTAATAGGCAGCATTAATAGCCTGGATAGCATCCTGCTCAGTCTTGTAAAAGGTTTGCTCCACAGGCTCTCCATAGGGAGTCAGTTCTAATTTATCTGAACAGGAAAATGTGCCCAGAAAGAGCAAAACTATGGTACCTAAATGAAGGAAAGTACGGAGATTGATGATATTTTTTTTCATGATTCTAATTTCAAAATGATACGTTTAGACCAATAATAAATGCTCGAGCCTGGGGATAAGTACCACGATCCATTCCCAAATCTAAAGGAGAATTGGCTTGAGGGTCATTACCAATCTCGGGGTCAAGTCCGGCTTTATATCGAGTCCAGGTCAGCAGGTTTTGAGCCCCTAGGTAGATTCGCAGGTCGGACAAATAGATGCTTTTAAGCATTTCCGGCTTAAAATTGTATCCTAATTGAATATTTTTCAGACGAAAAAAGGATCCATCATGAACGAAACGTGAAGAGGGCATAACGTTTTGTCCATTATAAATTCGCGAAAGTCGTGGTATGGTATTGGACGTTCCGGGTCCTGTCCATCGATTCAGGATATCGGTCGTGGAATTGGTAGTAACATTTCCATTCATTGCGTAATCAACCAAGCTATAGATATCATTCCCCTGAGATCCCTGGAAAAGAGTACTCAGATCAAAATTCTTAAATTCTAGGCCTAGATTAATTCCATAGGTAGACTTGGGGAGCGGAGAACCGATAATGGTTCGGTCGCTTCCATCAATGGCTCCATCATTATTGATATCGACATATTTTACATCTCCAGGCTTGGCCGTAGGCTGACTGCTATTATCGATCTCGTCCTGGGTCTGGAATAGTCCGTCTGCCTTATAGCCAATAAATGAACCTACCGATCCGCCCACCTGGGTGATTCCAATGGGTGCATAATTAATAAGGCCCTTTACCTGAATGCTGTTGCCGGCAGGTCCTAAGTTTAAGACTTTATTACGGATAAAAGAGATGTTACCACCTAAATTTAGTTTCAGCGCTCCGAATTCTTTTCTATAATTTGCTGAAATTTCTAAACCATTATTTTTCATTTTCCCCGCATTCTGATATGGAGGCGTTACCAGACCGATTATGTCCACGATCGGAAGTCGCAAGATCATATCAGTGGTATATTTCACAAAATAATCGGCCGTTAGATTCAGTTGGTTCTGAAACAACCCCAGGTCCATCCCCACATTAGTAGACTTGACCGTTTCCCATTTGAGCTTGGGATTGCCTTGTGACTGTGGTGCGAGACCAGGATTCAATATCTCGGGGGAGCCAAAAGTTACATTACTTCCAGTTGCTATAGTCTGAAAGTATGCATAATCGGCAAAATTTTGATTTCCGATTTCCCCATAACCTCCTCTTAACTTGAGTAAATTAATCAATTTGGAGTTAAAAAACTTTTCATTGCTGATGTCCCATCCAGCGGCAAACGAAGGAAATAGCCCCCACTTATTGCTCGGTCCAAAACGAGAAGACCCATCCCTTCTTAAATTGGCAGTGATAAAATAACGACCTGAGTAATTATAATTAATCCTCCCAAAAAAGGATATCAGCTCCGATTGGTTTGCCGTACCACCATTGCTAGCCGATCCGATATTACCCGACCCCAGCGTGGGATTGGAAATACTGGTCGGAATATCGTTTCTTGAGGCCGTAATAAAATTATACTTATTCGACTGGGTTTCATATCCTAACATGGCATCTAGATGATGTGCATCAAACTGGCCGGAGTAGTTTAACGTACTTGTCCATACGTTATAGGTCGTAACCGCACGATTTGAGGAATAGGTATTGACTTTACGACTCTGATATCCAGAGGCGAAGTATGCTGGGAGGAAATTATCACCAAAATTCTCTCCTCTGGTGACCGCATAATTCGAACGTAGGAAAAGACCTTTACCCAGGTCTAACTTGATGAATCCGTTGGCGTAGAGGTAATTTTCGAATGACTCTGTCTTATTATAATTCATCTGTACCAATGGAGAGATGGAATTGGTTCTATATGGGCTAGTATTCGGACTTCCATCTTCCTTATAGATCGGGGTTACAGGATCCATGACATAGCCCTGATAAGCGAGCCGATTGTCAATTTCTATACCACTTTCCCCACCCGAACTAGTCCGGGAGGCATGTGAATAAGACAAGCTACTCCCTACCTCTATCCGATCGTTGAGATAATAATTATTATTACTACGGACACTTAAACGCTCGTATCCCGACGTTTTTATAATCCCTTCCTGTTTTAGCTGGTTGAGGGAAAGATAATATTTACCCTTCTCCGATCCTCCTGATACCGACAATTGATGATTCTGAATCACCCCATTCTGGTACGCCAATTTGGTCCAGTCATAACTAGGCAAGGCAGCAGGATTGGCAAGCTCCGGGTTGATGGCCAGACCATCGTTTAAAGTCGCCTCATTATATAAAGTCGCCCATTGGCTCGCATCGAGAACATCCAGTTTTTTCCAACTTTGCTGAATACCTATGCTTCCACTATAACTGATACGAGGCTTTCCATTGGCCCCTTGTTTGGTTGTAACCAGCACCACTCCATTAGCGGCTCGTGATCCATAAATGGCCGAAGCCGATGCATCCTTCAAGACATTAATACTTTCCACATCCTGCATGTTCAAACTCAGGATACTGCTAAGCGGCACTCCATCCACTACATACAGTGGGGACGAATTGCCCACAGTGCCTACCCCTCGGATCTTGACCGTGACTGCACTGCCTGGACTCCCTGAATTGGCTGTCACTGTAACCCCTGCCAGACGGCCCTGTAAAGCCTGATCGATACCTGGGGCCGTTGTCTTCACAATATCCTTCCCTGAAACGGTGGCTACCGAGCCCGTTACATCTGACTTCTTTTGTGTACCATAACCTATCACAACCACGTCTTCCAAGGTCTGCGTGTCTAAGGCCAGGGAGATCGAATAGTTTTTGGTAGTGCTTACATTAAGCTCTTGACTGACATATCCAACAAACGAGAATATCAGAATGGACTTCCCTTCCGGCATGTCCAATTTGTAGCTACCATCTACGCCACTGGTCGTCCCTACCTGGGTCCCCTTCACCAGAATACTAACTCCAGGCAGGCCCTCTCCTTTTTCATCCGTAACAATCCCTGAAATAAGTTGCAGATTTCGATTCTGCTCGGTACGCTTTAGTGGATATAAGGTGTTATCGGAAGTAGACCTGGTATGAGCCGGCGGAATACTTTCCCTATTTCCATTAACTGCTAATAACTTTTTTTGCCTGATTTCTAGGGCGGTTCTTTTCTCCAATAATTCTTTAGTGGGTGGGACAGCGGCTGACAGAACCCCAAAGGATAATATCACCAGCAGCAACTGAATCGCTGAATATCTGACCCATAGCATTAGGTACGAGTTGACCTTTTTCATATTTTTGAAATGATGTTTAATTGTATAAATGAACACGGAGTCACAGAGCATATGTTAGTACATACATCTGGACTTAAATACCAGCTGTGCTGCAAACACAGTTGGTATTTTACTTTCTAAGTTATTTTTCCATATATAAATGTTTAGTAGAATCTGCTATTTCGGTTCGAATCCTCTTGCCCTTGGAATATCTAAATCACTGTTGATTTTTTGCTCCCCTTCCCCCATCAGATCCGGGAAATATTCAAAATAATTACCCGCTCCATATTTGGAAATATGTTTTTTCATCGTTTTGCCCATTTCCTTAAATGTTCTAGACGCCTCCTGTTGATCCCCTATTAGAAATAAATAGTCGTTCGTGGATAGCTCCTGACCCTGATCTCCTATCAGTTTGAGCGTTACATAAAATTCAGAATTCACCTTATCAAGGAACTTTTCGTCCACTTCAATCATTTGCCTTGCGCTGTTTTCCTCTATGGTTCCCAACTTGTAGAGATGCTTATAAATCTGTTCTTTCCGATCATTTTTCACTTCAATTTCGACTGAAGTATTAGGGAAGTTTTTATAGTAATCGTTTACCACCCAGATCTCTCCCTTAAACAATTCTGTTGACTGCCAGCGTCGTTTGTTAAAATTAAGACTGACCAAAAGTGGCTGGTAAGCTTTTTTAACATAATCATAGGATCGTTTTGGCACCTGATAATTGTCCACTATTCCCCATTTCATATCAGGCCAATAAGTAATAAAATGACATAAGGAGATGCCGCTAAGCCGAGGCTTATTACGTCTGAAATGCTCTACTGACAACTGAAAGATAATGCCTTGTGCATCTTGGGTAGCGTTTACAAATTCATCCAGAGAGCCTGTTTTTTCACTCCCGAAGGCATCAAAATTCTGCATGCGCAACTTATCCAAATCAGCCCAATGATAGCCCCAACTTAGTCCTGGGGGCCACATTTCATTTTCGGGAATAAATTTCTTCAGACTTTCTACAGCAGGAACCGAGGTTATAGCCAGTTCGGGTACAATCGGATAATCTAAGGATTTGAACCAATCTTCCATAAGCCAATTACCCATATTATAGAAATAACCCAAAGCATGCACCGCCTCCTTTGGCTTAAAGCCTGCCTCCAGCGATGCTTCGTCCGTAAGTGGAGAATCCGGAACATAGGGCAGGTCCACATATTTCTGTAGGCTATCTCCAAATTGTTCCAGGAAAGCTCTGGTAAATTTAGGATCTCTGGTTCGGAGCATCATCTCTTCTCCCCCTTCCATCATGATGAGAGAAGGATGGTTTCTTCGTTCCTTAATTACCGAAATTCCTTCCTGAATAGCCTGGTTTAAAAAAGCCTTATCAGAGGGTATATTTCCGGTACCAAAAGGGATAACATCCTGCCAGACAGTGATCCCAGCCCGGTCGCAGAGTTCATAGAATTCAGGAATTTCTGGAGGGTGCCAGCCAAATATTCTAATGTTATTCATATTCGCCTTTTTCGCCAGGTCGATTAATTGAGCATATTCTGCAACCGAAGTGCGGCCCACAAATATATCCGGTGGCCCTCCCCAACAAGCAGAGCGAATGAAATGAACCTTACCATTAATAGTCGTAGTGCGGGGAAAACTGACTTCATCCCTGGTAAAACCTGGATTCCATTGCATCCTTACTTCGCGGATTCCAAAAGTAGTTTCGGCGAAATCATGACTGGAGCCCTGCTGGGTTATAGAGACTTTAGCTTTATAAAGGTTCTGCTCACCAAGATCCCATGGCCACCAGAGTTTAGCATCAGGAATTTCGAAACTCTGAATTACCTTATTTAGCCCGGGCTTCAACCGTATGGATGTGCTTTTACTATAAATCGCTGATTTGAAATTCTCTCCAGTAATTTCTCCTAAAGCAGTTATATGAAGCGGGCTGGTAGTAGTATTATTGATTTCCAATTCCAGGTTTACCGTGGCTTTGCCATCTTTGCGCAGAGTCGTTTTGGCATAGATGTCCTTGATACTACTAGCCCCTGTGCTGCGTAGTCTGATTGGCCGGGTGATACCAAAAGGGATTATATCTCTCCAATAATCTCCAAACCAGGGTGTTTTTCTCCCCGCTACAAGAGCATTGACCTTTGGAGGGGGATTTAGTCTGATCATCAGCATATTACTACTCTCCCGGGTTTTCTTAGATGAACGCAAATGAGCCGTTACGTCAAAGGAGAAAGATGAAAATGCTCCTTGATGCTGGCCTAAGTAATGACCATTAAGCCATATATCACAGCTGTAGTCTACACCTGCAAATTCTAATTCTACAAACTTATTTGCCAAGTCGTCGGTCACGTTAAATTGGGTAGCATACCACCATTCATATTGCCCAACCCACTGAGCTTTTGAGGCATTCCTGCCAAAATAAGGATCTTCAATAATCCCGTTCTTCCATAAATCGGTATATACATCCCCAGGCACCTGAGCGATATTCCATACCAAGGTTTCTATATCTTCTGGTGGCAGTTTATTCAAACCTTCTTTTTCACCCTGACCAGGGAGCATCATCTTCATCTTCCAACGGAACCCCGAGAGGTCGCGCACTACCTGCGTCTCTCCCTCTTTAAAGCTACTGGTTTGAGGCTGCGCTATGACCGAAATGCACCAGCAAAGTACTGATATGAGTAAAAGAATTTTTCTCATTTTAATATAATTGGTTAAAAATTGAATACTACCTCCATTGTAGTATTATACCCGAAATACCTTTTCTTCAGCTTGCATATCCGGGTCATCGGAATAGTACCTCCTACTTTATGACCATACGAAAGGACCTGTTTTAATATATATATGATCCGAGTGGGCGATTAATCGGCGACACATCATGGAGTATTCTGTGAGCCGTCCTGCCAGCCCCCGAGGCATGGCCCTTTCCCTTGGACAGGCTTTTGTGTCCATATCTCTGGCTGATCTCGTTTGTAATACTTGCAAAATTCTGATATTTAACATTGAATACCCTTATAAAGGATATTCAATGAGATCTTAGGACCTATTAGCTTTAAATAATCCTTAAATGGAAATATGCTTAATTTATCCAACTCTTTACATCGACCGGCACCAGTTTATAGCTTCGTACCCAATCATAATAGGTGACATTTTTGGTCTTATCCGCCAATTCCTCTGGTGTAGGAGGCGTTTCCCAATTATAAGTTTCTGTAACTAAATGCATATACATTGGTGTATCAAAGGGTGTTTTACTCTCGGTAGTATCAGGCTTAATAGTAAAAGCATATTGGCCGTTATAGTAAAAATCCAAAGTATTAGCATCCTTCCACCAACAACCAAAAACATGAAACATACTGTCAGCGGCGGCAACTAGGTCTGTTTCTCCTGGCGTTGATAAGGTTTCCATTTTATTACCCTCACAATCAGTTCTAAAAATATGAGCGTTAGATTTCATTTTATATTTGAATGCGGCGAATTTCTTGGCTCCTCCTATGGCTTCTACTATGTCTAATTCTTGCTGAATAGTCTTACAACCAACCTGATGACGTGGCGCCTTTAACCAAAATGTTGACGACATTGACACACCAGAAGCCTTCATCCGGGCTTCATAATAACCAAAAGAGGCGTCACTGCTTCTAGAAGCTACGGCTCCTCCCGTGAGATTGTACACACCCTCCGCCGGATCCAGAACCTCATTTTTAATCTGTAACATACCATCCTTTACAGAGACATTTTCGGCTCTGAAATCAGCAGGTGGACGGCCGTTTTTCCAATAGGGAGAGCGATCGTGCCATTTATTGGCGTCTAACTTCTCTCCATTGAACTCATCAGAAAATGCCTCATTTTTTACCCATTTAAACCCTTTGGGTGGTGCTGGCTGCGCCACGGCCATTGAAAAGATCCCGAAATGCATTACCAAACTTAAAATTTTTCTAGACATACATGGTTTTATTTAATTTTAAAACAAAATTATTCAATCCATAACTATGACAGAATGAGTCGTTTGGCATAAAACAATACTATAATAGCATTCCAGTTGTTCATAATTCATAAATCAAAATTCAGTACTCTATCCGCCTTTCCCTTTGCCTCCTGAGACTTTTGCTCGTTTGCAGGCCAGAACTTATCAAATTATCCAAACAAAAGATGAACGTATAGTGCTAATAGTTAATCCTAAACCTTTAGATATCCTATTTGCCTTTCTTCTATTCGGAACTTCCGTTTTATCCATATTATTATAATATTCATTTCCAATTCACTTTCGGTTCGCATAAAATTGTCTCTCCTTTTTGCACTCAGCAAATATGAAATTATTTAGGGATAAAGCTGTAAAATATCAACTAGACAAAAACTGAACATCGAGAAAAATTAATCCTATCTATTTCTTTTTCAACCATTTATATAAATTTCAACCACTTTAAAATATATCCTATGTTGTACAGTTCAAGCCAAATATTTCATATTAGGGCTTAAAACAAAACCTTAAATAATACCTGTTCAACTTTAGATAAGCCAATAAAACCAGCTAATCGCTTATAGGGAATAAATATTAATCTGGCTCTGATCCATATCCCAAACCCATGTATATGATATAAAATCCAATTCCTACCGATAGCAAGTATACGTAAAATACATAATAGTGATTCCTCCCTGTGAAATCAAGTGGTGAAGTATCATACCTCCGGCGACTGGTTTCTATATTGACCTACACTCAAACCGGTATACCTTTTAAATATTTTGGCAAAATAAGGGCGATTCGGAAATCCAGTCAGCTCAGCAATCTCGTCATGCGTAGCTTCCGAAAACAATAGTAGATATTGAGCTTTTTGAATCCGAAGCTGATGGATGTAAGGAATGGGTCTTTGACCTACCAGCTCATAAAAAATACGGCTGAAATAATCCGGATTAAGATGGGCCAGGGAAGCCAGGTAAGCTACTGACAGTTCCTGATCCAGATTTTTGTGGATATATTGCAGAGCCTTAGATATTCTATTATCGTTACTCGTATCGGTGGTCTCGGCCAAAATGGTTCCCGTCATAAACCGAGCTAACAACTGTTGTAGAATGGCCTGAGTTTCCATTCTTCTTAACTGATAGGTCTCATCCCGACTTACCTGTACCTCCGAAAGTGTAGAAGGTCTTTCGGAAGGCAACTTACTGTCCGGATTAATTTCTAATATTCTATTGATTAGGGCAATGTCCAAATCCGTTGCCTTCCGTTCGTGAATAATCCTATAAATAGATTTGACGGAAACTCCCTGAGCCATTTCCTCCTCAAAATGTATATATAATTGATGAAGGAAATCGGTACATTCATAATGAGATAATTGAAAATCTGGGATCAGGTACAGGAAGCCCGATCTCAGATTCAATTCAGTACCAGCAAAATGCACAGTACCGCTTCCCCCTTTAATGTAATAAAGTCGGTAAAAAGGACTCATAACGTTGAAATAACTCCAGCTAATATCCAGGGTTACCTCGGCTGTATTGAGCAAATTGAAGCGATTATTGGCAATAAGTGCATGCATTGCTGTATCATTAATAAGTGTTGGGAGGAATAAATATCTTTATCCTGAGGGTCTGTTGTAGGATTTGTATACAAATTTATACAATATGGATAATTTTAACAAAATATAGACCTATATCTTTGTAGTCATCTTGAATCCTTCCCAATAACCAACAGTTTTTTACGAACCTCATTATTCCATGAGTCCAAGAAGAGATTTCCTTAAAAAGGCAGCCCTGTTATTGGGCACCTCGGCAACTACTCCCTTTGAAGCCATCTATCCCATTACCAGGAATAGCCACCCTTTACCTGAGGAGGCCGTCATCGGCCATGGAGACTATCAGTACAAGGTAGACAAGGCTTGGGGCAAAATTAGTCCCAATACCACCCCCCTATTCAACTGTCATGAAATGATACAGGATAGCTCAGGCCGCCTAATAATGCTTGGGGACCATACCCATAATAATATACTTATTTTTGACAAATCTGGAAAGCTACTCGACAGCTGGGGTAATGCCTTTCCTGGGGGGCATGGACTTTCCCTGGGCCTCGACGATGCTGGAGATGATTTTTTATTAATAACGGATTGTGGCTGGTACCAGGATAGAACCGGTAAATGGGGCAAACAGCAGGGACAGGTGGTTCAGACAACAACTGACGGCAAGATTCGAATGACCATTGGCCATCCTAAAACTATAGGAATATATCCTCCAGATGCACCATTTATGCCTACAGAAACGGCCGTGGCCCCGAATGGCGATATATATGTAGCTGATGGTTATGGGAGTGATTATATCATTCAATATGACCAGCAAGGGCGCTATATCCGACACTTTGGAGGGCACCAGAATAGCGATAAGGAATATAACTTACATAATGCGCATGGTGTAACTGTGGATCTGAGGGATCCCTCATCGCCAAAACTAATCTGTACTTCCAGAGCGGAAAACTGCTTCAAAGTTTTCAGCTTAGACGGAAAATTTCTGGAGCGAATCGATCTACCCGGAATGCATGTGTGCAGAGCCGTTATTAAAGGAAACACCTTATATGCAGGAGTATGCTGGAGCAAAGATAAGGCAGGGAATACCGATTATGGAGATTCAGGATTTGTCACTATACTTAACGCTCAAAACAAAGTAGTAAGCAACCCCGGAGGTATGCCTCCGCGTTATGAGCACGGTAAGTTACTCCCCACTTTGCAAGACAAAAATGGTACCTTCCAGCATGGCCACGATGTCTGCGTGGACGATGAGGAGAACCTGTACATATGTCAGTGGAAAGCCAATTATACCCCACCTGTAAAGTTAACGCGCATATAGATGGATTATATAGATATACTATCTTTTATTGGCCGCCTACATCCCTTATTGGTACACCTGCCCATTGGTTTTATTTTACTGGCAGCCATTTTCGACTGGTCTTCGTACTGGTCACGTTACGCTTATTTAAAGGTAGCCTCTTCCGCAACCCTGCTACTGGGAGCATTTTCTGCTATAATTGCTAGTGTTTTAGGCTGGATGCTCTCCTGGTCTGGAGGTTACGACGACATTTATCTGAACAATCATATGTTTTCAGGTTTAAGCTTATGCCTCCTAAGCATTTTGCTATATCTGGTACATCTGGCAATGGAAAGACAATGGATTAAAGTACCTAAAAAATCAGTCTCCATAAGTTATATCTTGTTGGTAGGACTCTTGTCATATGTGGGTCACCAAGGAGGAAACCTTACACATGGAGCGGAGTATCTGGCCTTTAGCCAACTTAATACTTCGAAAATAGAAACACCTGATACTATAGAAGAAGTGGCGGTTTATGCTCATATGGTAGCTCCTGTTCTTCAAAAACGTTGCCAGTCATGTCATCAAGATGGAAAATTGAAGGGCGAACTGAACATGAAGAATTATACCGAACTCTTGAGAGGGGGCAAGCATGGACCTTCATTTACTCCTGGAAAACCGGAGCAAAGTGAACTCTTCAAGCGTATTACATTGGACCCGGATCACGAAAAGTTTATGCCCACAGAAGGCAAAACCCCATTGACCGCCCATGAAGTAGCCCTCATTGAATGGTGGATTGAGCATGCATCCCATGAGGAAAATATTTTGTTAACCTCCGTTAAAGGATATGAGGCCATGTTACCAATGATAACGAATGTACCAGGCCTCCCAAATACTGAAAATAATGCAGGAAGTTCCACAAGCGAGTACCATATCTCGGGCATACCGAAACAGCTGGACACGACATTCCTGCGGGAGGCTATTAGTAAAGGTTTCGAAATCAGGACGGTCAGCCATAACCCCGTTTTGCTGGATATATCGTACCATCCGGGACAAAAGCAGCAGTCACCTGATCTTAAGTCGCTTCAAGGCCTGGCTTTGCATATCGTTAGTCTCCAACTATCTGACCTAGCACTTAAGGATGAGCATATTGCCCCTATCCCAAATTTTAAAAACCTTAATCAACTAAATCTGGGAAAAAATGATCTGACCGATCAAAGCATGAAGGTAATAAACAGATTAGAGCATCTTAAAACCTTGAATCTCTATGGCAATCCAATCTCGGGAGAGGGTCTCAGCCAGTTAAAAGAGCTGCCAAATCTGAAAAAAGTATATGTCTGGCAGACCAATGCCAATCATCATGAAATATCGGCATTTCAGCGGGACAGCATCCATATAGAATTTATTTTTTAAAAAAATCACCTTAAATTATTCATTTCCAAGCTCATGAAGATTATTATACTAAGTAGCCTCCTTCTATTAGGCACCACCTACATGGGAGTAGCGCAAAAGCAGGAACATTCTGATACTGAAAGGAAAATCGAAGATGGCGCCCAGCGCTTGACTAAGTCACAAATCCAAAAGTGGGAATCTTTGGGCTATGGCATGTTCATACATTTTGGAATGAGCACCTATGACGGCGTCGAAATGTCCCAAGGATTGCTTCCGGCCTCCGATTTTAATCCAACCAAGCTGGATGTAGAGCAGTGGGTAAGGACGGCAGCGGAAGCTGGAATGAAGTATGCGGTTCTGACCGCCAAACATGTTAGTGGATTTTGCTTATGGCCCACAAAATACAATGAATACAATGTCCGCAACAGCCCAGTTAAAATAGATATTGTGAAAGAATTTGTTACTCAGTGCCGAAAATACGGGTTGATGCCTGGATTATATTACTGCTCCTGGGATAACAAAAATTTATCTGGCAGCAAGACTCCTCCTGCTCACACTACCTTTGGTCAGGCATATACCACCAAAGCCTACCGTGATTTCCAGTGGAAGCAATTAGAGGAACTGTGCACCCTGTATGGGGAAATAGGAGAAGTTTGGATTGACATACCTTCTTTCTTGCCACGAGACTATCGTAACGACCTCTATAACCAAATATTAAAGTGGCAGCCCAACACGATCATAACCTTTAATAATGGACACGGCGATGGCACCACGCTGAAAACCCATTCCACCTGGCCCACCGATCTACTGGAGATGGAAAGACAGCTTCCGGACGGAAATTTTATGAGTAAAAAATCGAAATATGAACCCTGGAAAACGGTAGATGGCAAGCACTATTATTTGCCCGGAGAAATGAATCTTCCAATTGGCAACGAGTGGTTTTTTGTGGAAGGTGATTTACCTAAGTCTGATGAGGAATTGTTAGGCATGTACCTAATCAATAAATCGCGGGGAGCAAATTTCTTATTGAACGTGCCCCCAAATAAAGAGGGGTTAATCCCCGATATGTATGTCGAAGCCCTGCAAAGATTAAAAGCCAATATTGACCGATTAAAATAAATTTTATATAACCCAAAGGAAATTCCTTCCTAAAATACCTTCCTGGAGAGAAACCAGCTAAGGTCTAGAAATAGGCTTGGCTGGTTTTTTAATTTTCATACTGCTGGAGTCGGACGTAATACTATTTTGCTTCAAATTAAAGGGCTAATGTCAGTACACGCAATTACTGCCCAACTGCTTCCTCCACTCCCCTATGACATAAGCCCTGATATAGACATTATAACTTTCATTTACAGAAGGTTACCTCAACCTAATGCTATCTCAATGCTTTAATCAAATTTTAAACTGTTGGTATTCTTAGACACCATCTTCCACGGAATCAGGAATTTCATTCAATTTTTTTCCGAAGTTGTACTAATCTCATTCAGATTTTACTTATAAAATCCAATATTATACTCTCTTCCTCCTATCAATGCTAATTTAATACCACCTTATGCCAATTTGATTATGGTATGATGTAGTTAATAATTTCAAATTTGTATTGTAGAATCCAGCTCAGAACGAAAGTCTTATAAACCCAAGGATTGATAACAGGCACTCCAGGTGCCTCACGACCTCATCATAAACACGCGCTATGACCTGCGACTGTTTGGCCCGGACTCTGGTGCATTTCACAATTTTACTCCATTATCAATACATAATCTATTTCCCAATTATCAATAATAAAGACATGAGAACAAAACCGTATAGAATCATAAGTATCACTGTAAACATCCAATCGTATGACTAAAATAATTACAAAAATCAGTCGGTTATTATTAGCTGGCTTTTTCATCACCTTACTACAGATCGGTATCGGCTTCGCCCAGGGTGTATCGGTCAGTGGCAAGGTCACTGGAGAAGATGGGGGGCCGATTCCCGGGGCCACCATCATCGTAAAAGGCACGCAAAATGGAACTACTACAAATGCGGAAGGGGAATACAAGATCTCTGCCCCTGCCAAAGGCACTCTTATGGTATCTTTTGTGGGTTATATTACCACCGGAGTACCCATAGACGGAAAATCCAAACTGGATATCGTTTTAAAAGAGGACGCGATTGAACTCCAGGAAGTGATAACTGTAGGGTACGGCACCCAGAAAAAAAAGGAGGTGACCGGAGCAGTAGTACAGATTGATAATGAAGTGTTATCAAAGTCTTCAACAGCAGATCTTGGTACTGCCCTTCAGGGGCAAATCGCCGGTGTTTCCGTACAGGCAAGTTCTGGAAGTCCTGGATCAGGGTCCAATATACAAATTCGGGGTATTAGCTCTGTAACAGGGGCCAACGAACCGCTTTATGTTGTCGATGGCATCCCATATAGCGGCGATCCTAAACTCAGTATATCAGAAATAGAAACAATCGACGTGCTAAAGGATGCTGCATCAGCATCTATTTATGGTACAAGAGGTGCCGGCGGCGTAATCCTCATTACCACCAAACAGGGTAAGGCGGGAGCCATGAAAGTATCTTTAGATGGATATTATGGTATCCAGAGTATTACCTCAGGTGTACCACGCACCAATTTTGAAGAGAATATTTATGTGGAATTCCTACTTAAAAAGAATTTGAATGGAACACATTATGGAAACACCTGGACCTCTCTGGAATCCAATCGTTATGGGTTTACCAATAACAGTGATTTAAATGATGTGATTCAGAATGACAATGCGCCCATTCAGAATTATAGTCTCAATGTTTCGGGAGGGAAGCAAGACCTTAGTTACAGTATCAATGCCAATTACTTCGGTCAGAAGGGTATGATCATCAACTCGGGTTATGATAGATTTAACGTACGTGCCAACACAAATTACACTAAAAACAAATGGACCATACGTACCAGTCTAGGAATTCGTACCGAGGACCAACAGTATGAGCCCTGGGGCTTATTGGCAGAGGTCTTTCGCTATAAGCCTTATCAGCAAATGCTCGACCCCAATGTAAACACCATACAGGACGCTGGAAATAATGGAAGCAATGAAGCAGTGGCTATGGGTTATCTCACGGCGCGCATCAAACAAAAAGACAGAAGAAAAGGTGGTCAGTTTAACGGAAATATTCAGGCTGAATATAAGATCACTAATAATCTTAAATTCATGAGTCGTTTTGGTGGCTCCAATACCTTCAATACCAGAGCTCGGATTAACCCTTTATTTGTTACTTACGACAATCTTGGTGTAAGACAACCTGAGCAAGTAAGGTCGGGAGTCCGGAATACCAGCGACCGAGGGAGTAGCTTCGCATTTGAAAATACCTTAAGCTTTAATAAGAGCTATGGAAGCCACAACCTCAATGTATTTGCAGGTATTACCATGGAATCTTATAAATACAGTTCATTTTTCGCCGAGAAATTCGACCTGATCAGTAACGATATTACGGTTATAAATGGTGGCACGCTAGACCCAAATGCCGGTTCGGGCACGGGATGGAACCAAGACCGAACCAATTCATTAATTGGCTTGCTCGGACGGGCACAATATAACTATAAGGGCAAGTATATGCTCAGCCTAAGCGCCAGACAGGATGGTTCTTCTCGTTTCTCGCAAAAGTATCGCTGGGGGCTTTTCCCATCATTGTCGGCGGGCTGGAACGTTTCTGATGAAGAATTCTTCAAGCCTTTAGCCAATACCATAAACAATCTGCGAATCCGTGCAAGCCAAGGTACCACAGGTAACCAAAACTTTTTGGATTATAGTAATGCTGCTACTATTTCCTTAGGGAAGGATTATGCCTTCGGAATGAATGGAAACGAGGTGCTCGGATTGGGCGCTATTCAGACCAGTTTCGCCAATAGAAATGTAAAGTGGGAGACTACCGTTCAGAGCAATATCGGTTTGGACATGGCCTTTTTCAACAACCGTTTCACTTTCTCAGCAGACATTTATAATACCAATAAAAAGGATATGCTATTCCCATTATTGGTTCCGCCATCCACTGGCGCGGGCTCCGGTTCTACCGTAATCCTGAACGTAGGAGATATGAACAATAAGGGCTTAGAGCTAGCAGCAGGGTTCCGCCAGTCGGGAGAGTTTTCCTGGTCTACCAACGCTACCTTCTCTAAAAATGTAAATAAAATCACAAAAATGGCAGGCTCCAATAAGGTCAATTATCTTTCCGGAGGCTCAATTGACAATAAGGACCGGGTAACAGTAATTAAGGAAGGATATATAGCGGGTGCCTTTATGGTAATGCCTACCAACGGAATAATCAGAACTCAAGAGGAGTTGGATGCTTATAAGACCTTGGTTCCTACTGCCCGAATTGGCGATTTGCGTTATATAGATGCCCTTACCATCGATACGGATGGGGATGGCATTCCAGACAAAGGCGACAATCTTCTCAACGAAAATGACCGCGTTTTCGCAGGTAGCGGCACCCCTGATTTTGAAATTGGGTTGAACCTGAATGCGAGCTATAAAAATTTCGATCTTTCTATGCAATGGTTTGGTGCTTTTGGTGCCGAAATTATCAATGGAAGCAAAATACAGGCCTATAACTACGGGACGCATAAGGATCTGGTTTATCAATATTCACCACAAAACCCTGACTCCAATATCCCTACCTATTTAGGAGGAAGCCATGTTAACGCCCGGGGCTGGTCGGATTATTGGATTGAAGACGGCACCTATGTGCGATTAAGGAATGTAAGCCTAGGCTACAATATCCCTAAGAAGGCGATTAAGAAATTAGGCCTTAATAATATGCGCGTGTACGTCGCCTCACAAAACCCAATTACCCTTACCAAATACACAGGCTTCGACCCTGAAGTGGGAGGCGATGGGCTACAATCCAGAGGAATTGACCGAGGAAATTACCCCGTTAGCTCACAGTATCGGGTAGGGTTCTCATTGGATTTCTAAGCATTAAAAACTATCATGATGAAAAAATCGATATTTAAATATATGACATTGGGCCTTTTGGCCGTAAGCCAGTTGGGATGTAATAACTTCCTTGAGGAGGTTAACCCTAATGAGATGTCTACGGACAGTTTTTGGAAAACCCTGGACGATGCGGATGCTGGATTAATTTCGGTATATAATGCCTTTAAGAACCAGAATGTCCTAGCAATTGGTGACGAAAATAACCGAAGTGATATGACCTATCCGGGTTGGGGAAGACCCAACACTTCAAACGAATATTATCTGCAGAATTTCAATAATGGATCTTCTACACCCAATAATAAATGGGATGCACTGTATAAGGGCATTTTCCGTGCCAATCAAGTAATAGCAGCAATTGACCTGCTAATGCCTGCTCAAAAAGATGCCGCCTCCATTAAGAGGGCTACTATAATTAAGGCCCAGGCGCATTTTTTCAGAGGGCTCTTTTATTCTTATCTGCATAGTTCCTTTAATGGAGGAAGCGTACCGATATTCGACTTTGTCCCGCAAGATGAAAGTGAATTCTATCAACCACTTCAATCAGCACAAAAGGTTCAGGATTTTTTCAGAGCAGATATGGAATTTGCTCTGGCCAACTTACCTTTTAAGTGGACTGCCAACAAGGATCTTGGTCGGGTTACCGCAGGCGCCGCCTCTGCAGTGCTGGGCATGAGCTATCTTTATGATAAGAATTACGACAAAGCCGCCACCTACTTTAAAGATGTGATCACTAACACCAATTATGGTTATGCTTTAACTCCAAATATCGGCGACAACTTTACCAGTGCGAATGAATTCAATTCCGAATCGATCTTAGAAATCAGTTATAGCCTTGCCTTTAAAGCAGAGCAAAATCCATATGCGGAAGAGCAGGTTTCCAATAATCTTAATTTTATGGTTAGCCCAGTGGGCGGATATAGAGCTATTTATCCAAGCTCATGGCTGATCATGGCTTATAAGCAGGAGGTGATGGACACCAACGACGAGCGGAACTATGTCATTGATAGCAAAGGGGTACGTCGCTTGAGAAGCTATTCTCTGCGGACCTCCTACTCCATAGCTTTACCCGACGATATGGACACTAAATATTACCAACTTACTCCCGCTCAGGCCACCCTATTCAATAATGGAGAAACAGCTTATTTCCGAAAATATTCCAATTGGGATATTGTTAAAAATGAAAAAGATATACAGCCGACCCTCCGCTCAGGGGCTAATGTACGTGTCATTCGTCTGGCAGATATTTATCTGATGTATGCTGAATGCCTGATTAAAGGGGGAACCGACGAAGCAGGAGTCGAGGACGCTATACGGTATGTGAATAAGGTACGCAGACGATCAGCGTTACGTTTGTTGGGCACAGCTGCTCAGAGCGAATATCCTGCCTCAAGTCATGACGGAGTAGCCTATACGGCAACCACCCTGATGGATCATTTGATGTACATCGAACGGCCGCTGGAGCTAAGTATTGAAGGGCATGCTACGCGGGTGATCGATTTGCGCCGCTGGGGTATTACCAAAAAGCGTTTTCAGGAGTTAGCCACAAAAAAATACTATGGGGAACATTATAAATATACGGATATCAATGGGAAAGAAGGAACACGCTGGGCGAGTGTGTTAACAGAAGGTACTAAGGCCACTTATGTAGAAATTACCGACTATACTCAAGCGGCCAAAAATTACGTGGAGGCCGCTCATGCCTACTGGCCTTTACCTAATAATGAACTCCTAACCAATCCCGACGTAAAGTAAATCTTGAACAAGAAATTCCGTCCTAAAATATTGAAGACAATGAAAAAAAATATAACCACCCTACTACTGGCATTCGTCACCTTACTGGTGGGATGCTCCAGGGAATATGTAGAACCCAGCAGCTTTTCAGATGTGGGCTGGTATACCAGCAACTTCACGCAACAAACATTTAAAATCGGCATCGACGACTTCATTTCTTTTACGGATGTCTCTCAAAACACCCTGACCCATACCTGGGAAATTAGTGAAGGGAATCATTTCCTTGAAGGTGTCATCACACGAAGAGACACGGTTCTTGAAAAATTCATAAAAAAGGATGCTGGCTTGGTCTCCTCTGATCCTACCGTTCATGTGTATTTCAAAAAGGGAGGGATACAAACTGTAAGGCTTAGAAATACCTTTCCAGATTCAGTGACCTTCAGAGGGTTGGACACGCTTCATTCGGTTAAAGAAGGTAATGTCTGGGTGATCGACAAGACCTTTATGGTGGATGTATACGATACCATTGTACCCCAGATAGAAATCAGACAAGACGGTGTGGTTCGCCCACTTTCCAAAGATACCATCTTTGTAGAGGCTGGAGGTAAATTGGAGTTTGTCGACCTAACTACAATCGGTAGACCCGATACGCGTCGCTGGACTATTGGAAGCATTTCAAGCACAGATTCGGTAGCTTCTATAGCTTTCAATTCCTTGGGTGTTTTTAATGCTACTTTTAATTCCAGCCGTACCGGACTAAATATTCCTCCCGATGGTGATTTTATTAAAATCCCCAACCCAATCAAGGTGATTAAGTCTTCAAAACCATTCGTTCTTACCGGTGCCATTCGGGAGCTGGAGAATGAGACTATACAAGTCCCCTTCAACGGAGAGTTTGCTGCTTTTTCCAATAAAGTGAATTTTGTTGAGGTAAAAGTGAATGGACAAGCCTTCAAGGTTCAATCCGTATTGGCAAACAAAACTAATTTGGACATTAAGCTCGTCGAAAAAATATACCGTCCCGATGTCATAACCGTTAGTTTGTTGCCCGGAAGTGGTATGAAGTCGGTAGACGAAAGAGAAGTCCAGCCCTTCTCCAACCAACCCGTGATCATGCATGATGTCAATCTGCTTCCTGCATCCGTTTATGGATTTGAAGGAGCGGGCACAGGATGGGTACCCTATAGCACCAATACCGCCTCATACGAATTTACCACGGCTAAGGCTGCCAGCGGAAGCTATAGCCTTAAAGTGGATGTTACTTCGGGAGCTGGAGGGTTTACCAGTGAAAAGGCGCCATTTAGCCTCAAAAACGGAGTTACCTATGTATATAGCTATAAGGTATGGATCGACGCCAATTCTCCTGCCAAATCGCTTAATACCTGGATACTCCCCAACTGGCAGCAGTTCTGGACCAGCATAGCCAATGTGAAAACAGGTAAATGGGAAACTATTACACGAGAAATCAAATACGAAGGAGATCCCAATGGGAGATACTTGTATATTCACCTTCCTGAGGCAGGCTCCTACTACTTCGACGACTTCTATCTGGTAGAAAAAGAAGTAAGGCCATAAGCCAACCTATCTAAATATACCCCCCTGATTGTACCCTTCGAATAAAATGGTATTAATCAGGGGATTTTTTTGTTACAGTAACCAAAAAAAATATCGCTGCATTCAGCCAAGTTGGCAGCAGCGATATTAATTCTTGCTAGACAATCTGTCTCTTACGCAACAATATTTTTCCAGGCCTTTAGAGTAATGGGGCGGTCTGCCAACATATGCTCTAAATACCTCTCTACGGTTTTTGCAAACCCCGGAAGGGAGGATAAATCACTACCCCAAAGGCCTATCTGACTCAAAATCACCTGAACTTTGGCAGACATATTTAAAGACGCATCCGCCCAAATAGAAGCCAAAAGACTCGCTTCAGAATCGTTGATGGTGTAACAGCCCTGGCTAGCCTCGCCTTGAAAGCCATTCCCCTGCCTATCCACAGCTTTCATAAACCGGATGTAGGCGGCAAAGGCAAAAGCCATATAGTGGGGCACTTCAGCACTATTCTGATACCAGTTTTCAATAAGACCCACGCAGCGCATTTTCATCTTGGTGGTGTAATTCGTACTGATGGAAAGCCATTGGTGATCGAGAAATTCATTTCTAAAGCGATCTAATACCGTTTCAGAAAAGGCTTTAATCTGCTCTTTTTCTATATGCTTGGGAAGGCATAGTGCAATTTCCTGGGACATGATGCCTTCCATGAAATGAACGAAGTTGCTGTCTTTCATGGCTGCTTTCACCGAACTATGCCCACTTAGGTAAGCTACCCCACAACAAAATGTATGAGGCGCATTTAACAATCGTAATTTTAACTCTTTATAATCAGCAATGGACGGAACCACTTTTACGCCTTCGTCTATTTGGGCAAAAGACAATAGTTCTTTAACCTGCGCATCACCCTCAATAGCCCAGAGGCGATAGGGTTCAGCCATGATCATAAGATCGTCTTGATAACCCAATTCAGCTTCTAATTTATCCTTTAATGCGCCTTTAATTTCTCCTGGAACAATTCGATCCACTAAGGAATTACAGAAGTGATTGGCCGTAAGCAGCCAATGCCGAAAGCCAGTCTCCAAACCATTTCGCTCCACATGACGAAGCAAAATATGCCTTAACTGATCTCCATTTTCGGATACAAGCTCTGTGGGCACAATTCCCAAACCTTTGGCAGGATCTCCCTTAAAAGCCTGATACCGCTCATAAAGCACCGCCAATAATTTACCCGGAAATGAGCTAGGAGGGCCTGCCATAAAATCCTCATCTACGTAAGTGATACCCACTTCTGTGGTATTGGAGACCACCAAATTGAGATTCGGAGAACGGGCGAACTCTAATATGTCGGACCATTCATCAGCTGCAGTAAGGACTCTACTGATGGCATAATTCACCTCATTTTCCATGATAGACTTGCCTTTCTCTTCTCCCCGAACCACCGTCGTAAAGCAGTTGTCCTGTCGAGCATAGGCCGAAATATCTCCTTTATCTGTAGATTTAACAACCACTACCCTCCCCTTAAAGACACCATTTTTATTAGCCTTGTCTATAAAGTAAAGAGGGAGTCCCCGTAGTAAAACTCCGGTACCGAAGAAAAGAGCCTTTTCAGGGAAATCGAAAATCTCCCTCTGAGGGCAAAATTCTTTCGAAAGGTTTTTCATGATGGCAGCTTATATATTTGTTCCATTAATACCCATTTTTCTCCAGGCTTGGCTCCTGGAATGGCTTTCTGAAAACCCCACATAAGATTTTCCCATTCTACCGATATGGGCCTTTGATTAATTTCATTCATTCTTTCAAACGAAAATGTATCATTAACATCCATGATCATAAACATCCGCTCACCAAGTAGGTAAATCTCCATGGATTCTACTCCGGCCTCACGTATGCTGGCATTAATCTCTGGCCATTGGTTCTCCGGTTCATGATGCCACCGATACTTAGCTATGGATGCTTCATCCTCCACCAAGTCTAGTGTCAGGCAATATCTTCTCAAGTTATCAGTATTCATTTCATTATATTTTAGTCGTTCCAATGTTTCTCAATTACACTTTGGATATGGGGATATTGCGTATCTGTCTCCTTATATTTCTCGCGCTGAGCCATCAATTCCTTTTTCATGTCGGCTATTATATCCTTATACCGGGGATCCTTATAACGGTTAATTGTCTCCTCGGCATCCAACGATAAATCATAAAACTCCCAGGCGGCAGGAGTGGGCTCAAAATGATAGGAATTACTAGGATCCTTATGCCAGGCCATTGTGTTTTGTCCATAAAGCTCAGGCAAATAATGAGCTCCATAATAGAAAATCAATTTGTACTTGTCCGTCCGCAATCCGAAATTAGCTGGAATATCATGATGTGTCAAATGCATCCAGTAGCGATAGTAAGTCGATTTACGGAATTGCTCTTTAGGTTCTTTCAGAACCTTGGTAAAACTTTCTCCTTGCATATAAGTAGGTATCTTCCCCCCCGCCAACTCTAGTAGGGTGGGTGCAAAATCCGTATTGTTTATCATGGCACTGGTACGTGTATTCGCCTGAGCCGATTTAACATTTTTAACCACGAAAGGCATACGCATTGACTCTTCATACATCCACCGTTTGTCCATATAGTCGTGTTCCCCCAGCATCATCCCTTGATCTGACGTGTATATAATAATAGTATTATCCCAGAGGTTATTCTTCTTTAGGTAGGCAAACAATCTACCTAAATTATCATCAACACCCTTAACGCAGCGTAAGTATTTTTTGAGATACATCTGGTAAGCAGCTGAAGTGCCTGCGGCCTCATTCCGAATGGTGTCCAAGCCGTATTGTCTGAGGTAACTTCTGTAGGGATGTCTCCCCGAAACCGAAGTCCCAATTCTATGTTTTAATGTTCCATGACGACCTAGGGTTCCTTCCGATCCAAAGAATGGTTGGCTATACATATTGGCAGGCTCGGGAATAAAAGTATCGGCCAAGTAGGTTTCATAACGCTCGGGATATTCAAAGTCGTCATGTGGTGCCTTGTGATGATGCATTAAAAAAAATGGCTTCGACTTATCCACTTTGTCCAAATAATCGAGAGTAAGATCGGTAATCACATCGGAGACATATCCCTTGGTATGGGTATAATTATTGGGCCATTTCCCTTTCGTATTATCTTTAAATTTGGGGTCAAAATACTCTCCCTGGCTATGCAAAACCTTGTAAAAATCGAAGGCAGCCGGCTCTTCTTTAAGGTGCCACTTCCCTATCATAGCGGTTTGATACCCTAATTTTTTCATTTCTAATGGTAGATATTGCTTTTCGGGAGGCAAAATACCATCCAGGTCCAGCACACCATTGGTCTGACTATACTGGCCAGTCATGATATTGGCCCGACTTGGTGTACAGATTGAATTGGTGCAAAAGGCATTCTCAAATAACATCCCTTCCTTCGCCAACAGATCGATGTTGGGTGTGGGATTAAGTGTTGCCAACCTCCCACCATAGGCGCCTATAGCCTGCGAGGTGTGGTCATCGGACATAATATAGATAATATTGGGTCGCTTTTGCGCCTCAACAATCATTCCCCAAAGGACGAGGACGAGGGATATAGGAAGGCCGCGAAGTACGGTTCGAACTAAAATTGTCAATTTTTTCATCATTATTCTGAATTCAAATTTAAATGGAGGAATTAGCTATCCCAATGGTCTATTGCTTTTTAATTTTTACGGCTTTTAATACAACGGAGCTCACCCGTCCCCCGTCTGCGTCATCGAAACGAACAGTTACAGTATTATTTTTTTTAATACCAGTTCCCTTAACAGGTATGATTAAGGTCCCGAAATACCCATGTCGTGACGCCTGATCATAGCCAGCCCAGTCATCGGGCACCACTTGAGACACTCCATTAACTTCAACATAGGGTTGTAATGATCTGCCCAATTGTCGTGCAATCGAAAGTCGTATTTCTGCCAAATTGGAGGTGGTGTCGTCACTGGCAATATTAAAAGTCAATGGATTCCCTTCTATAATGGGCTTGATATATTCACGCGCATAAAACTTTTTCTCAGATAAAATATTTCTGGTCACCGATGATGCTTTGGCTTTATGTTCTATTTCAAATAATACGGCTCCCTCGGAAGGTAAGTCCAGATAATCGGGAATAGATTCTATTTTACCTACAGTATATAATATGCTGCTGTCCGGATTGATTGACCAGGATTTTTGAACAATACTTTTAACTTGCATAGGACCAGTTATGCTGGACAGATTCACTCTGCTGTCTTCCTGCTCCAGATTTTTTATAATAATAAATGCCTTTTTATCCTTGATAAATGCCTGGGTAGCAAGATCGGGATCGCTGGAAGTTATGGCCACACGCTCCCCTTCCACATTTTTCCAGAAATCGTAAAACTGAGTTAAAGCAGTAAATTCCCAGCCAGAAGGATCGGTTTTAGAAGGCCGAGAAATACACCACTGATATGGTATGGTATTACCAGCGGAAAGCCTCCATTTCGATTTCCCAGTTATGAAGGGGATGCTGAGTTTGATAACTTCCGGACGTTCCATAAAGCCCATCACCAGATTATGCATTGAATTGATGGTCAGAGGCAGTCTCTCTTCCTTATACACATCGCTCCAACCTTTTCCTGTAATTCCAAATTCGGAAATAAGCATAGGTTTAACCTTGTTCCATTTTATATAGGAATACGATTCTATCAGATCCAGAATGGCTTCTGAATTGCTTCCCGATCGTTTGGCAACCTCCCCGGCAAGGTTGACCCCGTCGTATAGGTGAATGGAAAGATAATCCATTTCGGCGCCAGCAATATCCATAAACTTTTTCATACGGGTATTCCATATCTCAAAATCATGCAGATCGTATTCAGGCCAGGCGGAAGAATAGCCTACCACTTTTAAATTGGGAACATGCTGATGTAACATTTGTCCTAAAATTGCATGGTAGTTGCTCATTTTTTCAATGATAGCGAGCGGATCCTTACCGAATTCACGTGCATGAACAAAAGGCTCATTCATAGGCTCATAAAACTGCGGAAGTGGCCTGGAAACACCATAATAGTATTTAAAATAGCGAGTCGCAAAGGCTGCCAAGCTATCCAATGGAACCTCTGCGTTAAAAACCATCCTAGGATGTTCCGTAACAATCAGTTGTCCATCTGATTTTATCCCATCTTTTACCTTTTCTAGACTGGATTTCCCACTCTCCCGCATCATGGCATCCGTTGGTAACTGAGTCAACTGATGCCCAAGCCCCCCCACTCCGCTAAACGATCTCCCTCCGTTACCAATTCTTAATTCCTTATACAGGAATTCGCGCTCTTTATCGGTAAATTCTGTATCGGGAATTCCGTGATGCATATTGAAATAGGCATTGCGGTCCAGAAATGTATAACCGTCTATACTTCTCTTGGTTGTAAAGTCTACAGTAACCCTGGATTGCGCCAGGCAATAGGTGTTCGGATGGCATCCAAAATACCAAAGAAAAAGTGAAGCCCCAAGGATGCGCTTAAAGGGTTGTAACATATTAGCAGGATAAATAAAAGTGAAGATTGTACCAATGTTCTTACAATGGAAACCCTTTCCATAGTAAACCATTCCGATCAAATCGATCGGAATGGTACTATCGAAAGAAGTAATCATACAAATTTATGCAAGACCGGGGGCTGACCTTAAAACTACATTAGCAAAGACCAATACCATTTTGGCAAAGACCCTCTGTAGACCTAAATGACCCAATGACTTGTCCAGGCCTCAATTACTATGGCAGCTATTACGGATAGGAGACAATAAGCGTAACAATACATATCTGACCCCCTACCTTGAAAGAAAGGGGGTGCGATTAAACAGAATGCATAGATCACATATAAGGAAAGAAATATACTTTATGGAGTCCCCGTCTTTACCTGAGAAAAGACATAAAACGTCTCGATTGCAATTTGCTTACAGCGCTCATCGTATTTGGCAGCTTCCTGAGATTTGCCGTCAAATTCTTTGGGATCATCATATGGAACCGCCACACGTGCAGAAGCACCTTTTACCACTGGGCAGGCCATATCGGCCTGAGAACAGGTCATGATTGCACAAAAATCTTTTTGTGGATTACTTGCATCATTATACTTTTTGGAAAAGGCTCTGATGGGCTCCACATCCCTTGCGAATCGCACCTCATATAGTGGATTCTTCTCTTCTGAAGTCTTCTTTATTATAAATCCGGCGCGGGTGCATGCAGCAACCGCCCTTTCATTGAAGGCCGTAGCTTCGGTCCCCCCCGAAAAGGTTTTAACCTCTGGAATTAAATAATAGGCAGCGGCTGTTGCGGCCCAGATCTGACCAAAATGGCTGCGCCGGGAGTTGTGGGTACAAATATATGTGAGACTAATGGGCTCCTTAGCACTAACTTTATTTTGCATATAAAGGGCTATTTTATCTAACTCATTTTTCCTTTCCTCTGAAATGGTTGAAAAATCAGAAGTTATCTGATGAATATAATTTAATAAACCTGGATTGAATATCACCTGCTTAATGGGGTCCTCAGCTAGTATTATGGAGGTGGGGACTAAAAATAATAGGATGAGTGAAATAAGCTTCATAAGGTCACTGTTTTGAAAAAATAATAGACTTTTAATAGATCGTAAAGATACGATGAAATATTAAAAGCAAAAAACCCATCGTATTATTGCAATATATAAAACATGTCATAACTTTGTTCCCAGAAAGAAACAGGCCACTGAACTATAGAAAATGGTAAGACCGGAATACCGACTCATCTGAAACCAAATATATCCGATAAGGTTTAACGACATTACACCTCATGAAATAATAGAGTCCAGGCTTTGCAGCTACTTTCTTACTGATTAAAGAGACTGTACCCAGCATTCCAAAGAATAAAAATATTCACTCTGGTGAGCAAGCGTTTCAATATGCCTTTGTATCTAAATCTATCGATGAATAGAATCTGCGGATCGGCAGATTCATTAAAGAGAATTTTCAGGGAGTGACAGACCTGAATGAGAAGTTCAATAGACATATGAATTAAGCATAGTGCACAGTAACATCGGATTGGTGTTGGTTAATTAAGTAAAATGAACATTTTAGTATATAAAAAGCAATGAAAAAAGTATTAGTACTCTGTACGGGCAACAGTTGCCGGAGTCAGATCGCAGAAGGTTACCTCAGAAAATTTGCTGGTCAGAAAGCAAGCATTTATAGTGCAGGAATCGAGACGCACGGCGTGAATCCAAAAGCGATAGCCATTATGGCTCAAGACGGAATTGACATTTCCACTCATACCTCTAATCATATTGAAGAGTACCAGGATATAGACTTTGATTTTGTCATTACCGTATGTGATCATGCTAATGAGCGATGTCCCTACTTTCCGACCAATTCTCAAAAATTTCATCATAATTTTCCCGATCCGGCAAAAGCTACTGGCAGTGAGGAAGAAATATCAGCGCAGTTTCGAGCGGTGCGGGAAATGATTAAAATGTATGCTCAGCGTTTTGTTCAAGAAAACCTTAATTAAGAATTATGTCTGCAAATAATTGCGCTCCCGCAGCGAATCGTAAGAAGCTTGGATTCCTGGATCGATATCTCACCTTATGGATTTTTCTGGCCATGGCCCTAGGTGTGAGCATGGGAAATTTTCTACCTTCATTACCAAAATATATCAGTAGTTTTTCTAATGGTAGCACCAACATTCCCTTGGCTATTGGTCTGATTCTGATGATGTATCCCCCACTGGCCAAGGTAAAATACAACCAAATGGGAGAAGTATTCCGTAATACTAAGGTGATGACGGCTTCATTGGTCCTCAATTGGATCGTTGGCCCGGCCCTTATGTTTATTCTGGCCATTATTTTCCTTCCCAATCATCCGGAATATATGATTGGACTGATATTAATCGGATTAGCCCGTTGTATTGCTATGGTTTTAGTGTGGAACGAACTGGCAGAAGGTAGCCGAGAATATGCGGCAGGTTTAGTAGCCCTGAATAGTGTTTTTCAAGTGTTACTTTATAGTGTTTATGCCTATTTCTTTATTACTGTGCTTCCTCCACTTATTGGATTGAAAGGTTTAAATATAAACATTACCATCGCCGAAATAGCAAAAAGTGTAGGTATTTATCTGGGAGTCCCCTTTGCAGCAGGCATCATCAGCCGAGTAGGGCTGACGGCCCTCAAAGGAGAAGAATGGTATGAGAAAAAATTTATCCCTTTCATCTCACCTATCACCCTGATAGCCTTATTAGCGACAATCATCCTAATGTTTAGTTTGAAAGGTGAACTTATCGTGCAGCTACCTGGAGACGTTCTTCTTATTGCTATTCCATTAATTATCTACTTTGCAGTCATGTTTTTGATTAGCTTCTTAATGGCCAGATCACTAGGAGCTACCTATGCGCAGAATGCCTCCATTGCCTTTACCGCGGCTGGGAATAATTTTGAGCTTGCCATTGCCGTTGCCATAGGGGTATTCGGGATAAACTCTGGCCAGGCCTTTGTGGGGGTTATCGGCCCATTAGTAGAAGTACCAGCGCTCATTGCCCTAGTAAATGTCGCTTTTTGGCTGCGAAAAAAATATTACAAAACCAAAGCTTAAAATATATGAGAATCGCCCTTTTTTCAGATATACATGCAAATTTACCTGCCCTAGAAGCATTTTTCCGGGATGTTGATCAGCGCAATACGGATTCAATTTATTGCTTAGGCGATTTGGTTGGCTATAATATTTGGCCCAATGAAGTTATAGCAGAAATTCGAAAAAGACGCATCCCCACCATTGCAGGAAACTACGATTTTGGTATAGGTCGCAACAGTAATGACTGCGGCTGCGCCTACAAAACAGAAGATGAAAAGGCCAACGGCGCCATTTCTATAGCCCTGACGAATGAGCTTATTGAGGAAGAATCGAGGCTATACCTACGCACCTTACCGGCTCACATCCAATTGGAATTCCAGTTAAACGAGCAAATGCTAAAGGTTCTTTTGGTCCACGGCAGTCCCCGACGTATCAATGAATACCTATTTGAAGACCGGGACCAGAAAAGTTTACTCAGGATAATGGAGCAAGCCGATTCCGACGTTATGCTTTTTGGCCATACACATAAACCCTATCATAGGATACTACATACAACTGACTCTTTTGGCAATGATCGTTATCGTCACGCCATTAATATTGGATCCGTGGGCAAACCCAAAGATGGTGACCCCAGAGGTTCTTATGTTATCCTGAATATTAACCAAACAACTTCAACCTCAGACCGAGAATCTGTTTCCGTGGAAGTCATACGATTCGAATATGATATTGAAAAGGCTGCCATGGCAGTGGAAAATAGTATTCTACCAAATACCTATGCGCAATCTTTACGTAGTGGAATATGAGAATTGCGATATTGTCTGATATTCACGCCAATCTACCTGCTCTTGAAGCTGTGTTGGAAGATCTGAAAAGCCAGAAACCGGATGCCATTTACTGTTTAGGTGACCTGGTAGGATATAATGTTTGGCCTAACCAGGTGATTGCCCTGATACGTGAACATCGAATCGCCACGATTGCAGGCAATCATGACCTGAAAGTTCAGCTTCCCACCGCGCCCAATGCAGCATGCAGTACAGAGGTAAGCAATGAATATGCCTATAAGTTGATAGGAGACTCAGAAAGGAATTATTTACAGACTTTACCCCGACATATTATTCTGGAATTCAAACTAAAGGACATTACACTTAAGCTTGCAATGGTTCATGGCAGTCTACGCAGTGTTAACGAATATCTGATTGAAGAGCTCCCAGAGGAATATCTGGAAGAAATGCTCCAAACGAATGGAGTTGATATTCTGTGCTGCGGACATTCACATATACCCTATCATCGTGTTCTGTTTTCTCAGACAAATGCCGAAAAAACGCCTCGCCACATAATAAATGCCGGCTCAATAGGAAAGCCAAAAGACGGTGACCCAAGGGCTTGTTACACGATTTTGAACCTCGGTTTACAGGAGGGTTCAGCTGATTCAGACTATATTAAGACGGATTTTATTCGGGTAAAGTATGACATTGAAAAAGCAGCTAAGGCAATTGAAATTGCATGGGTGCCCCCGGGAGCAATACTGACCGTGCTCAGCGGACCTCCGTATGTCGTCTCAGAGCCAGGCGCCTGCGCTTTGGCATACCCACCAATTAAGGCAAGCACCAGTATCATTATTAATATACTCGGAAAATTTTTCATAGTGCTTCTATTTTAATTAAGCTTTATATCGAATTGAGGAAAATCCAGCAGGAATGAGTTCATCAACCCAAACAACCCCAATATACTCCAAGCGACTCTCCAAGGGACTCTCATTATAATACAATCGAAGTGTCTGCATAAAACCTTTTAATTTCGATTAAAAGCGACCGCTTCAATGAATAAGAGTTATTTATTACCTGGGTGTTAAATCACAAACAGAGCTATCAGGAAAGACTGAAAACGTAATATGCGCTTGAAAAGCCTTTTCTGACCAGCTAAGATTTTTCCTCTCAAAATTCGGATACCCAATGTGGATAATTCATTAAAAATTAGGATCGGCGACTATGGTTACATGATCGTTTGCGGCTCCTCCAAAGATGACGGTCCCACCACCAGATGCTGGTGTATAAAAACCACCCGTTATATTCACGGTATAGGTTCCCGGCTCTAATACCAACCTACTGGAGCTTGAATTATGATAAAAACCCGGAATTCCTCCAGTAGCAGTAGAATATGGAACTCGTACATGCGCAAATGCACTATTGAGGGCTAAGTTGCTCCCTGCAGGTTTACTGGCGATATCAAAATAAGTTTCGATAAACCGAGCTTTATTATCAGCCGCATCATTGACGGTAAAACTCACATCATAGGAAAAGGTAACCAGGGATTTCTGTGTGATCACTATGCTATAACTATTTAGTAATGAAGTATTATAAGTGGCGGCTGCGGGTGTATTAGTAATGGTGACGACTGAGAGGGCATCAGACAAATCTCCACCAACTAATAAAGTATTTTGCTTGGGCATCGTTTTTAAAACTCCGTTGGCATCAGCCACAACCATTTTATCGGAGACGCCTCCGGCCACTGTATTAATATCTCTTACGCGTACGTTGCCCGTGCCGACGTCCAACATTTGAGTTGGTTTGGCTGCAGCTTCCGTACCAGTTATTCCGATACCTGTGAAGCTGTTTTGAAGGATTGTCATAGCATTTTTTTGCGTATTACCTACAGCTACTTGTAATACTGGATCCGTTGCCGCAGGGATAGAATTTGGGTCGGCATTCCCCGAAGTTCTTATTGCGTTCATCCTACCTAATACGACCTGATCACCCGTATTTAGCACTAAATCCCGTCCAATGGCTGCATTATAACGACCGTTAACGTTATTGTTATTTCCTAGAATATAATTGCTAGTATTTCCACTGGGGTGAGATACAATAGAATTATCTGTCCCGAAAACAAATGCTGGACCTGCGTCTAGCTGATTTCGTAGACCGGCTACTAGACTCCAGTTACCCTCATTGGAGGCAGCACCAATATTATTATCCCTTCCAAACACGGCAGAACCTGTCCCCCAAAGCACGTTATTCCCCCCTGCTACTAATGAATAAGGCCCTGCATTCACATTATTTTGACCAAAAGTTGCGGAATTCAAACCTACAGTGCCCGAATGGCCGGTACCAGCATGAACTGCTCCTTCCACATCCAACGATGTACCAACAAGATTGTCCGTTTTATTCACTGCTACATTACCCATCTGGTATATACTCTGGGTATTGGCGTTTGCTTCCGCATCCGTTGCCTGGTTAAACCAAGGCTCTGTGGAGCTCGCGGCACTTACACCTGCCACCCATTTGCTTCCATCATTATAGTAGTATCCAGGTACTACATCCCCAGTTGTTGCAGTATTATATACGGCCATACCCGCAACGTGAGCGCTTAATGGAGCTGCCAATGTCGTACTGCTCAGCGCTACTCTTGGGAGTAACAGTCCTTTATTAGCACTTTCCAAGTCTAAAATAGCATTCGCGTTGGGTAAGGAAGATGTCCCCGAAACGGTACCATCCTTAATTTTTGATTGAGCTAAAACAGTCGATACGGAAACCAATGTTAATCCAATTGATAGTATGTGATTTTTCATTATAAGTGTATTTAGGTAAGAAAATAGATTAAAATACTTCTTGAGTGAATTGAATAATTCATTGATATTCGGAGGTTTGCTGCTCCGAATCCCAAAATATGGGTGTTTTAACTTGTATGGATTGCTCCCAGATAGACGAGCTAATTGAAAAATTTATATTTATCGCACCAGCTGCAATTTTACCACAAGCAACCAGCAGGAAATATGAATGATTTCTGCTTACCAATTTCTAACTACTGTAAGTTTCTGATCATATCATTTCATCAATAGTATGCAATAATTACCGGTTAAATTGAATTCAAGTCATTTAACGCTTGCTCTAAATCTGGCCCTAACCATAATACAATGGTAAAAATGGGCTTAACTTAAATACTGATTGGAAGTTCAGATATATTTAATAAATATGAGATTGATGTTTTCTTGGTTATAATTAATGTGAGTCCTATTCTACTATAGGCGAAACCATGTATTAATTATCACTTGCTATTATATTATAGTCGTATATAGGCCAGGGGAGCCAACAAAAAAATCCAATTTAGTCAAGATTTGATCTAAATAATTAAACATAAATCTATATATAAAACCACTTTTTCCAAAATGAATACTAAAATAATTCATCATCACCTCTCAAATTTCTTTTGATATTCGATAGATAAAATTTAGATCTTGAATCCGAATAACCTATTTATAACTTATTCTTAAAATCCGGAACCGAATAACCGTAAATTTCTTGTTCCCCCCCTACTCCGAATTCCCTTCTCATTTGTTCTGTATAAACGCCAATAGCATATCAGATATGGTACTCCCAATTCAATAGCTTCTAGAAAGCTATACAATTGGCTCTAGTAAATTCACCAACAAATAATTGTTCATAATTTATTTTTTTCATATTTTTTCTGCTTGATTGGTTTAATATTTTACCGATTAAATAATTCTACATTGCTATTTTATATATAGATGAGGCTTTTACAAACTATTTTAGAGCCACAAGACTCTACACATACATTAGCCATAAAATCGAACATCATCCAGCTTTTTTTAGGACTAATATCGAACTCACAAGTAACTAAAATTGTAACTTTTTTTTAAAAAAGTAATGGAATCTCATGCCTACCATGCCATTGCTGATGACTGACTTGCCAGATTCTATAGGCGTTAATTGAAAGAAAACAACAGCCCGTATAACCCCATCATTACTTTTCTTTGAAGCTTCTAGGAATGGAATAACTTTAGAAAACAAAACATTGATGATAATCAATCGCCGAAAAATGCATTTTACCCAGCTGATTCAGACTATATTAAGACGGATTTTATTCGGGTAAAGTATGACATTGAAAAAGCAGCTAAGGCAATTGAAATTAGTTCACTTCCCGACAAGCTGGCAGATCAGCTGAGAAAGGCTTATTAAAAACAATATGGAAAATCTGGCAAACATTCATTATTAAAATGGTTGAATCATATGGCCAGCTAAGACGCCCCC